>NZ_JBNJNE010000001.1:0-4822500 GCF_050936235.1 Spirillospora sp. CA-108201
CGACCGGGAGCGGCACGGCGACGAGCGCCGCGCCACCCTGCGCGTGTTCGGGTCGGCGCCCGGCGCCTACGGGGCCGGGCTGCTCCCGCTCATCGACAGCCGCAACTGGCGCGACGACGCCGATCTCGCCGAGGTCTACGCGGTGTGGGGCGGCCACGCCTACGGCCGCGACCTCGACGGGGTGCCCGCCCGCGCCGACATGGAGAGCGCCTACCGGCGGATCGCCGTCGCCGCCAAGAACGTCGACACCCGCGAGCACGACATCGCCGACTCCGACGACTACTTCCAGTACCACGGCGGCATGATCGCCACCGTCCGCGCGCTGACCGGCCGGGCCCCGGAGGCCTACGTCGGCGACAGCACCCGCCCGGACGCCGTGCGCACCCGCACCCTCGCGGAGGAGACCGCGCGGATCTTCCGGGCCCGCGTCGTGAACCCGCAGTGGCTGGCCGCGATGCGCCGGCACGGCTACAAGGGCGCGTTCGAGCTGGCCGCGACCGTGGACTACCTGTTCGGCTACGACGCCACCACCGGCGTCATGGCCGACTGGATGTACGACCGGATCACCGCCGCCTACGTCCTGGACGAGGAGAACCGCGCGTTCATGGCGGAGTCGAACCCGTGGGCGCTGCACGGCATCGCCGAACGGCTGCTGGAGGCGGCCGAGCGCGGCCTGTGGGAGCACCCCGACCCGGCGGTCCTGCAGGGGCTCCAGGAGGTCTACCTCAAGACGGAGGGCGACCTGGAGGACGACACCAGCCGCTGAGCCGCCTCCGGGAACCCCGCCCAGTGCAGGTGGAGGTAGGAGGCGGTGATCCGGTCGTCGCCGTACCCGTCGCGGCCGTCCCGCCACCGGAACAGCGGCCCGGCCCGCGTGCCCGGCGCCGCGTCCAGCTCCGTCCGGTGGAACTCGTGGCCGCGGAACCGCTCACCGGGACGGGTCAGCGGCGACTCCGCCACCGCGACCGCCTCCCGGTAGCCGAGCGTCAGCCGGGACGTCATCCGCGCGCGCCCCGGCACCCGCCCGCACATCGCCCGGCCGTCGAGCTCCTCGCACAGGTAGAGGAGCCCGGCGCATTCGGCGGCGATCGGACCGGGGAACGCCGCGACCTCGGCGAGCATCGGCGCGTTGGCGGCCAGATCGGCGGCGTGCACCTCCGGGAAGCCGCCGCCGACGACGAGCGCGGCGGCCCCGTCCGGCAGGGCCTCGTCCCGCAGCGGATCGAAGACCGCCACGTCGGCGCCCGCCGCGCGCAGCAGCTCCACGTGCTCGGCATAGGAGAAGGTGAACGCCGCCCCGCCCGCGACCGCGACCACCGGGCCGCCCTCGACCGGCACCACCTCGCCGGACGGATCCCACGCGGGCCCCGGCAGCGGGGGAGCGGCGGCCGCCAGACGGAGCAGGGCGTCCACGTCGCAGGAGCGCTCCACCAGCGCGCCGAGCCGCTCCACCGCCCGGACGGCGTCCGCGCCCCGCTCGGCCGCCGGGATCAGCCCGAGGTGGCGGGACGGCGTGACCACCGCGTCGTCCCGCCGGATCGCGCCGAGCACCGGCACGCCCGTCGCCTCCAGCGCGCTCCGGCACAGCTCCTCGTGCCGCTCCGAGCCCACCCGGTTGAGGACGACGCCGCCGATCCGCACGCCCGGCTCGAACGTCGCGAAACCGTGCACGAGCGCCGCCACCGACCGGCTCTGCCGCGCGGCGTCCACGACCAGCACCACCGGCGCCGCGAGCAGCCGCGCGACGTGCGCCGTGGACGCGAACCCGGTGTCGCCGCGCCCGTCGAACAGGCCCATGACCCCCTCGACCACCGCCACGTCGCAGCCGGCGGCGCCGTGCAGGAACAGCGGCGCCACCCTTTCCTCGCCCGCGAGCCACGGGTCGAGGTTGCGGCCGGGCCGTCCCGCCGCGAGCGCGTGGTAGCCGGGGTCGATGTAGTCGGGGCCGACCTTGTGCGGGGACACGGCGAGACCGCGCGCCCGCAGGGCCGCGATCAGCCCGGTCGCCACGGTCGTCTTGCCGCTGCCGGACGCCGGCGCCGCGACGACCAGCCGGGGGATCACCACTCGATGCCCCGCTGCCCCTTCTGCCCGGCGTCCATCGGATGCCGGACCTTGCCCATCTCCGTCACCAGGTCGGCGGCCTCGACCAGCCGGCCGGGCGCGTCCCGGCCGGTGACGACGACGTGCTGGTTCCCGGGACGCGCGGCGAGGGTCTCGACCACGTCGTCCAGGTCGAGCCAGCCCCACTTGATCGGATAGGTGAACTCGTCGAGCACGTAGAAACGGTACGTCTCGGCGGCCAGGTCCCGCTTGATCTGCGCCCAGCCCTCCCGGGCGTCGGCCGCGTGGTCCTCCTCGGCGCCGGGCCGCTGGATCCACGACCAGCCCTCGCCCATCTTGTGCCAGGCGACGGGCCCGCCCTCGCCGCTCTCCCCGAGCACGCGCAGCGCCCGCTCCTCGCCGATCCGCCACTTCGCCGACTTCACGAACTGGAACACCCCGACCGGCCAGCCCTGGTTCCAGGCCCGCAGCGCCATCCCGAACGCCGCCGTCGACTTCCCCTTCCCGGGGCCGGTGTGGACCATCAGCAGGGGCCGGGTGCGGCGCTGCCGCGTGGTGAGGCCGTCGTCGGGGACGGACACGGGCTTTCCCTGGGGCATCTCAGGCCGCCTTTCCAGCGTCGCGCCCGCGGTGGGCGCGGACGATCCCGTCGAGGTCGGCGAGCGGGACGAGCCGCGCCCCGAGCCGGGCCGCGAGGCGTCCCGCGAGGCCGAGCCGGACCGGGCCGTCCTCGCAGTCCACGACGATGCCGGCGGTGCCGGCCAGCGGCCCGGCGGCCCGGTCCACGTCGCCGGCCGCGGTCGCCCGCCCGTCGGTGACGACCACGAGCAGCGGGCGCCGCGCCGGGTCGCGCAGCCGCTCGGCGCGCAGCACCTCGGCGGCGCGCGCGAGCCCGGCGGCCAGCGGCGTGCGGCCCCCGGTCGGCAGGGCCCGCAGCCGCGCCGCGCCCGCCTCGACCGACGACGTCGGCGGCAGCACCAGCTCGGCGGTCCGCCCCCGGAAGGTGATCAGGCCGATCTTGTCGCGGCGCTGGTAGGCGTCCAGCAGCAGGCTGAGGACGGCCGTCTTCACCGTCGTCATGCGGCGGCGCGCGGCCATCGAGCCGCTGGCGTCCACGACGAACAGCACCAGGTTCCCCTCGCGGCCCTCGCGGACCGCCTCCCGCAGGTCGTCCGGGCGCAGCACGAGGCCGGCGCCGGACCGGCCGCGCGCCCGCTGCCGCGGCGCGGCGGCCAGCAGCGTCGCCACCACGTGGGGGTCGCGGACCTTCGCGGCCGGGCGGCGCGCCCCGGTGACCCGGCCACGCGCCGCCCGCGACCGCGACCGCCGTCCCGCGGCGCCCTCGCCGACGCCCGGCACCTCCAGCAGCGGCACGGCGTGCGGCGCGGCGGCCGCCGCGACCCGCTCGCCGCCCCCGCCTCCGGGCCGCCCGTCCTGCCCGGAGCCCGCGTTCTGCTCCGTGCCCGCGTCCTGGGACGAGCTCGCGTCCCGCTCCATGTCCGCGCCTTGGGGCGAGTTCGCGTTCTGCTCCGTGCCCGCGCCCTGCCCCGTGCCCGCGCCCTGCCCCGGGCCCGGGTCCGGGTCCGGGGACGAGGGCTCCTCGCCGCCCCCGCCGCCGTCCGGGGGAGGGCCGTCGGGGGACGTGCGGTCGAGCAGTTCGTCGAGCAGGGACTCGTCCAGGCCGGGGGCGTCGAACGGGTCCCGCCTGCGCCGGTGCGGCAGCGACAGCCGGGCCGCCGCGCGCACGTCCTCGTCGGTCACCTCCTCGCGTCCCCGCCACGCGGCGTGCGCGAGGGCGGCGTTCGCCGTGACCAGGTCGGCGCGCAGCCCGTCCACCTCGAAGCCCGCGCACACCGCCGCGATCTGCTCCAGCCGCTCGTCCGGCAGCGCGACCCCGGCGAGCCTCTCCCGCGCGGCCGAGATGCGCCGCGCCAGCTCGGCCTCGGCGTCCTCCCAGCGCGCGGCGAAGGCGGCGGGGCCGGCCTCGAACGCCAGCCGCCGCCGGACGACCTCGGCGCGCTCCCTCGGGTCCCGCGACGCCCGCACCTCGACCGTCAGCCCGAAGCGGTCGAGGAGCTGGGGGCGCAGCTCGCCCTCCTCGGGGTTCATGGTCCCGACCAGCAGGAACCGGGCCGCGTGCCGCACCGACACCGACTCGCGCTCCACGTAGCAGGTGCCGAGCGCGGCGGCGTCCAGCAGGAGGTCGACCAGATGGTCGTGCAGGAGGTTCACCTCGTCCACGTACAGGACGCCGCGGTGGGCCGCGGCGAGCAGCCCCGGCTCGAACGCCTTGACGCCCTCGGTCAGGGCGCGCTCCACGTCCAGCGACCCGGCGAGCCGGTCCTCCGAGGCGCCCACCGGCAGCTCCACCAGCGCGGACGGCCGCCGCACCGCCGGTCCGCCCGGCTCGTGCGGGCCGTCCGGGCAGGACGGGTCGGGCGCCGCCGGGTCGCACGCGAACCGGCAGCCCGGCACCGTGTCCACGGCGGGGAGCTGCGCGGCCAGGGCCCGCACGATCGTCGACTTGGCGGTGCCCTTCTCGCCGCGCACCAGCACACCCCCGACCCGCGGCGAGACGGCGTTGAGCAGCAGCGCCAGCTTCAGGTCGTCCAGCCCGACGACGGCGCTGAACGGGTAGGCGACGTTCACACCTGGACCTTCCGGTTGACATGGGCGACCCGCCAGCCGCTCCCGGCGGCGGCGAGCCTCGTGGTGGACAGCGGCGCGAGGTCGATCCGGTCGGCCGCGAGGACGCCGGCGCCGAGCGCGTGGGCGAGCGCCGCCCGGATCACGCCCGCGTCGCAGACGGCGACGCCGGACGGGCGGCCGCCGAGCCACGCCGCGACCCGCGCCGCGAGCGCGGACCGGCTCTCGCCGCCGTGCGGCGCGGCGTCCGGGTCCGACAGCCAGGCGGCCAGCGCGTCCGGATCGGCCGGCCTCCGCGAGGCGGAGGCCCGCCCAGGAACCGTGGTCGGCCTCGGCGAGCGCCGCGACCGGGCGGGCGTCCAGGCCGAGCGCGGCGCAGGTCTCCCGGGCGGCGCGGGCGGGCGACGTCCACGCCTCCCCGTCCGGCAGTGCCCCGGCCAGGGCCTTCGCCCTCGCCAGGCCGGACGGGTCGGCGGCGGGGTCGGCGGGGAAGCGGGCCTCCCGCATCCCCGCCGACGTCGCGTGCCGCACGAACAGCACGCCGGTCAGGGCGGCCCGCTCACGCCGGGGCCGGGGCCGGGGCCGGGGCACGGGCGGCCCGGTCGCAGAACCACCCGAACAGGGTTCCGAAGGACGCCCAGAACACCAGCTGCGTCCCGAGCGAGGTGATGCGGAACTGCCACAGCAGCGTGGCGGGGAACCCGTCCGGCACCTCGTCCACGGTGGGCAGCAGCAGCGACGCCACCGCCACCGGCACGACGAACGCCAGCACGGCCGCCGGCCACCGCGCCCACGGCCCGCCGCGCACGCTGCGCGCCGTGGTCACGGCGATGGCGGTGGACAGCAGCCCCACCCCGATCATCGCCAGGTACAGCAGGGTGCGGGTGTTGATCGTCTCCGGGTCGCCCACCGCGGGCGGGTTCGCCGGATACTTCAGGAACGGCACGACGATGACGGCGGCGAAGGCCGTCCCGGCGGCGGCGAGCGCGAGCGCGGCGTCCGAGCGCGGCCCGACGCGCCCCCGCAGCCCCGCGAAGGCGAGCGCGAAGACGCCGCCCACCGCGAGCCCGTAGAGACCGGTGGCGAGGAAGAGCCCGGCCTTCTGCGTGCCGCGGCTCACCTCCTCGCCGTGCTCGTGTGTTCCGGATTCCTGTTCGTGTGTTCCGGACCCGTGCCCGTGTGTTGCGGACTCGGGGCCGGCCGCCGCGCCGTGCTCGTGCGCGGCGGCGGCGTTCTCCAGGGCGATCGCGTCGTCGACGCGGGGTTCGCCGACCGCGAAGGCGAAGACGCCCGCGACGAGACCGGCCAGCAGGCCCAGAAGAAGGCCCCTGACCAGCAGGGTGCGCACCATGCGGCGGCCTAGTGGCAGGGCACGCCGAGCAGGTGCCGCCCGTCGTGCATCAGCTCGTGGAGGTAGCCGCCGGTCTGCGACACGGCGCCGTTGTCCATCAGGACGAGGTAGCCGAGGAGCAGCAGCGCGGGAACCGCGAGCAGCCAGGGAACGAGGTGGGAAAGGGGGATGTGGCGAGCCGACAGCGTGCTCACGGAGCCTCCGTAGGGGATCTGGCGCGTCCCGGACAATGAGGTCGCGATCACCCGAGCGACCTGGCTCCCGGGATCGTCGTCCCGGATACAGTGGCGCGTCCGCACCGGCATCTCACCGGATTTCCCTCGGGCAACCGTGAATCAGCCGAACCGTACGGTCCCGGCGAACGCACTGTCAACAGCGTGCCCCCGACTCCGACCCGCCCGTGGAACCGGATAAGCCGCAAGTAAGAGCCTGAAATCCGGCTTTGTTGCGATCAAGAGCGACTCGCCTATCATGGCGATTTTCGTCTCGCGTCCCCCCGCTGTCGACAACGACGACGTTGGAGCCCCCTGCATGATCAGCCAAGAGACCGGCCGGCCTGCCTCCCTCGACGATGTCAAGGGATGGTTCCCCAAGATCGACCAACTCCTCTTCACCTGGCTCCTGGACCGCCAGGAGCGGCTCGGCGAGCGGGGCGACCTGGTGGAACTCGGCTCCTACCTCGGCAAGAGCGCCATCCTGATGGGCCGCCACGTGAAGGAGGGCGAGACCTTCACCGTCTGCGACCTGTTCGACGGCGACGCCCCCGACGACTCCAACCGCGCGGAGATGCAGGGCTCCTACTCCACCCTGACCCGCCAGGCGTTCGAGTCGAACTACCGCGCCTTCCACGACCGCCTCCCGGACATCGTGCAGGGCCCGACCTCGATGATCCTGGACCACGTCCAGCCGGAGACCTGCCGGTTCGTGCACGTGGACGCGTCCCACCTGTACGAGCACGTCCACGCCGACATCCAGGCCGCCCAGGTGCTGCTCCCCAGCGGCGGCCTCATCGTCTGCGACGACTACCGGTCCGAGCACACCCCGGGGGTCTCCGCCGCGGTCTGGGAGTCGGTGGCCACCGGCGGCCTGCGCCCGATCTGCGTCACCACCCAGAAGTTCTACGGCACCTGGGGCGACGCCGACGCGGTCCAGGACGACCTCCTGGACTGGCTGGCGTCGCGGGACGACGCCTGGCACGAGGTCCAGCAGGTCGCCGGGCGGCGGCTCGTCCGCGTCAAGGGCAGCGGGGCGACGCGCCCGCCGAACGAGACGGGCCGGCTGAAGGAGCGGCTCGCGCGGGCCGAGAAGCGGCTCGCCCGCGCGGAGGACAGGCTGTCGCGCGCCCGCGGCGAGTTGGAGGCCGTCCGCGGCTCGGTCAGCTTCCGGGTCGGCCGCGCGGCCACCGCCCTCCCGCGCGCCCTGCGCGGCGGACGCCGGGGGTAGCCCGCCCTCGGCGCGAGGATAGAACGCGTTCTAGTATCGGCCGCATGCGACACGGCATCGTGCTCTTCACCAGTGACCGGGGCATCACGCCCGCCGCCGCCGCGCAGGCCGCCGAGGAGAACGGGTTCCACACCTTCTACGTGCCCGAGCACACGCACATCCCGGTCCGGCGCGACGCCGCGCACCCCGGGACGGGCGACGAGACGCTCCCCGACGACCGCTACACGCGCACGCTCGACCCCTGGGTCGCGCTGGCGTCCGCGGTCACCGTCACCTCGAGGATCCGGCTCGCGACGGCCGTCGCGCTGCCGGTGGAGTCGGACCCGATCACGCTCGCCAAGACGGTCGCCTCGCTCGACCACCTGTCGGGCGGCCGGATCACGCTCGGGGCGGGGTTCGGCTGGAACACCGACGAGCTCGCCGACCACGGCGTGCCGGCCGACCGGCGCCGGACGGTGCTGCGCGAGTACGTGGAGGCGATGCGGGCCCTCTGGACGCGTGAGCAGGCCTCCTACGCGGGGGAGTTCGTCTCGTTCGGGCCGTCCTGGGCGTGGCCGAAGCCCGTCCAGGCCCACGTCCCCCTGCTGATCGGCGCGGGCGGCGGCCCGAAGACGCTCGCGTGGATCGCCGCCCACGCCGACGGCTGGATGACCACCCCGACCGAGCGCGACATCCTGCCGAAGGTCGCCGCCCTGCGCGCGGCGTGGGCGGACGCGGGGCGCGACGGCCGGCCGGAGGTCCGCGTCCTGGCCGCGGCGCGCCCCTCGCCCGAGGAGGTCGCCGCCTGGGAGGAGGCCGGCGTCACCGAGATCATCTGGGGGCTGCCGGACCGGTCCGCCGACGAGGTCGTCGCCTTCCTCGGCCGTCACGCCGCCCGCCTCGGCCTGTGACGCGGCCGGGGCGACGCGGATGAAGAAGGGTCTTTAACCCGTTTAGCCAAGCTCGTCCGAAATGCCGTAAATAATGGCATTGATCGGTGGTCAGCGCTTTCGGCCGACCCCCGCGTAGCACCATTGGCGGTCCGCGCGGGGCGGCACGGTCGAGCCCGGATCGGGACGCCACATCGACAGGGTGGTGAGGCCGGGGTCCACGAGGTCGAAGCCGTCGAACAGCCGCGTGACCTCCGCGCGGCTGCGCAGGGTGATCTGGTACGTGGCCCGCTCGTACACGGCGCCCGCGTGCCGGACCCTCAGGTCGGCGTCGAAGTCGGCGGTCACGTGCGACACCGTGAGGTAGCTGCCGGGCGCCATCGCCTCGCGGAGCCGCGCCACGATCCCGGGCGGGTCGTCGCCGTCGCCGATGAAGTGCAGCACGGCCAGCATCAGCACGGCGACCGGCCGGTCGAAGTCGATGAGCCTGTTCAGCTCGGGGTGCGCCAGGACCTCGCCCGGGCGGCGGGCGTCGCCCTGGATGACGGTCACCTCCGGCGTCCCGGCCAGCAGCGCCCGCCCGTGGACCAGCACGACCGGCTCGATGTCGACGTACACGACGTGGGCGTCCGGCGCGACCTGGTGGGCGATCTCGTGCACGTTGCCCTGGGTGGGCAGGCCCGAGCCGATGTCGATGAACTGCCGGATCCCGGACTCGGCGAGGAAGCGCACCGCGCGCCGCAGGAACGCGCGGTTCTGGCGCGCCATGAAGGGCGTGTCGGGGGCGTGTTTGACGACCTCGTCCACGGCCTCCCGGTCGGCGGCGTAGTTGTCCTTTCCGCCCAGAAGGTAGTCGTACATCCGCGGAACGTTCGGCGTGTGCGGATCGACGGTGTCCAGCGTCCTCTCCCCGACTCTCGGCGCCGCGACTCTCCGGCCTGGGAAATGTCGCGAAGTTACCCGGGACATGTAAGCATTGAGATCAACTCGGAAACAACCGAAACGATGACGCCGACGCGGAGGGCTCGAATGCGAAGCGACGCCGACACCCCATCGCGGATCCCCGGTCCGCCCGCGGGGGACGACGGGACGGCGGCCATCGCGGCGGCCGGCGGGCTCCACGAGTACCAGCTGAGGCTGCACGCCGAGTACGGACCGGTGGTGCGGTTCCCGCTGCCCGGGGCCGGCCTGGCGGTGTCCGTGGCCGACCCGGTGCTGCTGGAGGCCACCGCGAAGATCAACAAGCGGCCGGAGAAGCTGTTCGAGTTCCTGGCGCCGCTCCAGGAGTCGGGCAACCTGCAGACGATCCCGGCGGACGAGCACGGCCCCTGGCGCCGGGTGATGCTGTCGGTGCTGGCCGGGCGCCCCTCCCACGAGGCGCACTTCGCCCGCTTCACCGCGCTCGCCGCCGAGCTGGCCGACCGGTGGGAGGCGCACGACGGCCCGGTGGCGCTGCAGCAGGATCTGAGCGAGCTTTCGCTGCGCATGATCTGCCAGTACGCGCTCGGCAGCGGCCTGGAGTCGCCGGAATCGGCCGCGCGGGTCGTGTCCGCGTTCGAGACCGTCCTCACCGAGTACATGGGCCAGGCCGGGGACGGCGCGGGGAGCCGCGCCGAGGAGGCCCTGGCCTACCTGCGCGCCACCGTCGACCAGGTGCTGGAGGCGCACCGCGAGCGCGGCGACTCGGCGCCCGCCGGGCGCAGCGACCTGATCGCGGCGCTGGCCGAGGCGGGGGAGTCCCCGGCGCGGATCCGCGACACGGTCCTGATGACGATGCTCGCCGCCCACCACACCACCGGCGTCGCGATCTCCTGGACGCTGTACCTGCTGGCCCGGCACCCCGACGCGGCCGAGCGCGTCGCCGAGGAGCTGGACCGCGTGCTCGGCGACCGGCCCGTTCCCGAGTACGCCGACCTCAAGCGGCTGACCTACCTGGACATGGTGCTGCGGGAGACCATGCGGCTGTACCCGCCGGGACCGTACGGCGCGCGGGAGGCCACCGAGGACGTCGTGCTCGGCGAGTACACCGTCCCGGCGGGCACGACCGTCTTCTATCCGTTCTGGGCCGTGCACACGAACCCCGACCACTGGCCCGACCCGCAGCGCTTCGACCCCGGCCGGTTCGCCCCGGAGGCGTCGGCGGGCCGCCCGCGCCTGGCCTACATCCCCTTCGGGATCGGCCCGCGCAGCTGCGAGGGCGCCGCGCTCGCGACGGTCGAGGCGCAGCTCGTCCTGGCCGTCCTCCTCAAGCGCTTCTCCCTCCGCCCGGCGCCCGGCCGGACGGTCACGCCCGTCGAGCGCTTCGTGCTCTGGGCCGCCGAGGACATCCACATGACCCTCACCCCGCGCCGGCCGGCCTGAGCGCGGGTGGTAGAACGACCGGATGGAGTTCTTCTGCTACCACCGTGACCGTGCCGGCTCGATCGGGCTCCGCGAGCAACTGGGGGAGCAGCACTGGTCCTACATGGACCGGTTCGAGAAGGAGCTGATCGCCCGGGGCCCGACGTTCGCCGGCGAGGTCCCCACCGGCAGCGTCCACATCGTCGACCTGCCCGATCCCGCCGCCGCCCGCGCGTTCGCCTTCGACGAGCCGAACTACCAGGCGGGCGCGTACCGGGACGTCATGGTGCGCCGGTGGCGCAACGCGCTGGGCCGCACGATGTGGGACTTCCCCGGCGGCCGGACGGGCGGCGACCGCTTCCTGGTCATCGGCCTGGGGGAGGGGGAGCCCGTCGACCTGGAGGTCGCGGCGGGCGACGACCTCATCGCCTACGGCCCCCTGCTCTCCGACGACGGAGCGGCCTGGCTCGGCACGGCCGCGCTGCTCCGCGCCCCGGACGCCGGCGCGGCCCGCGCCGTCCTGACGCAGGACCGCTACGCCGCCGTCGAGGTCCACCAGTGGGAGTTCGGCGGACGGCGCTGACCTGAGCCCGGCCCGGGGTCAGAGGTTGCGCAGGACGGAGACGACGACGCCGAGGACGGCGGCCTCGTCGCCGTCGATGACGTCGTAGGCGGGGTTGCGGGGTTCGAGCAGGACGTGGCCGTCGCGGCGCCGGTACACCTTCACCGTGGCCTCGCCGTCGATCATGGCGGCGACGATCTGGCCCGAGTGGGCCTCGGGCTGGCGGCGGACCACGACGATGTCGCCGTCGCAGATCGCGGCGTCCACCATCGAGTCGCCGCGCACGCGCAGGCCGAAGACGGTGCCGCGCCCGGTGAGCTCGCGGGGCAGCAGCAGCGTGTCGTCGGCGTGCTCCTCGGCCGGGATCGGGACGCCGGCGGCGATGTCCCCGACCACGGGCACGGTCACCGGGCCGCCCGCCGACTCCCGCGGCGGGCCCTCCCGCAGGAACGCGCGCACGTCGATCGGCCGGGCCACCGCGTCGCCGCGCCGCAGGAAGCCCTGGTCCTCCAGGCTCGCCAGGTGGCGCGACACCGAGGACGGCGACCGCAGGCCCACGGCGTCGCCGATCTGGCGCGTGCTCGGCGCGTACCCGTACCTGACCGCCCAGTCGCGGATCATGGCCAGGATCCGCTGCTGGCGCGGGGGCAGCGCGGAGGCGTCCAGGTCCCCGAACGGGTCGGCGTCGCTGTAGGCGGTCACCCACGGAATTGTAGGGGCGCGGCGGCCGGGAGAGCGGGCGGGACGCGCCCCCGCCGCGGCCTCAGGAACGCGTGGCGGCCTCCAGCGCGGCCGTCTCGAACGCGGCGGCCAGTTCCACGACGTCCTCGGGTGCGCGCGACGGCGAGCCGGTGTCGAACGGGGGCCTCGGGTCGTACTCCGCCCAGAGCTGGACGGCCTGGGCGGTCCGCGTGTCGGTCAGGAGTTCCACCAGCCGCAGCGCCATGTCGATCCCGCTGGAGACGCCGGCGGCGGTCACGACGCGGGCGTCGCGCTCGACCACCACGCGCTCCGGGACCGGGACGGCGCCGAACAGCGGGAGCTTGTCGAGGTGCCGGTAGTGCGTGGTCGCGCGCAGCCCGTCGATCAGGCCCGCGGCGCCGAGGACGAGCGACCCGGAGCACACCGAGGTCGTCCAGCGGGTGGCGGGGTGGACCTCGCACAGCCAGGCCGGGAGCGCCCCTTCCAGGACGTGCACGGTGCCGGGCCCGCCGGGGACGACGACCACGTCCGGGCGCGGCGCCTCGTCGAGCCCCACGGCGGTCAGCCGGAGCGTGCGGCAGTCGTCGAGCACCGGGCCGGGCCGCTCGGCGGCGAACACGACCCGCACGCCGGGGGTGAGGGCCAGCATCTGGTACGGGCCGACGACGTCCAGGGCGGTGAAGCGGTCGTACAGCGGGATGACGACCGTGATCTCGGACTCGGTCATGGCGGCCGCTCAGTGCCCGTACTCGCGCCGGCGCCGGAGCAGCACGGCGAGCATCGCGACCATCATCAGCACGTGCGCGGCGGTCATGAACGCCATCCCGCCGACGACGCCGGTCCACACGAGCGGGAGCAGCACCGCCGGCGCGTACATCGCGGCGCACATCTCCAGCGTGCAGGCCAGGCCGTGGCGGCGCAGGAGCATCCACGCGGCCATGCCGAGGGCCATGTCGGTGGCCATGAGCAGGTAGTGGGCGCCCGGATGCGCGTCGAACGCGACCGTGAGCCCGAGCAGGGCGCGGAGCCCGCCGAAGGCGAGCATCCCGGCGAACATCGCGAGCACCATCTCGACGTAGTGCAGGGTGAGCCGCCGCCATGGGGTGCGCGCGTGCGCGGACGCCGGTGAACCGGGATCCAGGGTGCGGGACGTGGTAGCCATGCCATCACCTTCGGCGAGCCGGGGCTCGCCCGCCAGTCCCGGCGGCGAGCAGGTCCGAAAACTTGGGGTGGCCGTCTATCGGACATAGGGCATAGGCGCGTTGACGGGCAATACCGTGGCGGTATGCACGAACTGCGGCGCGTCCTCGTGGTGGGCTACCCGGCGGCCGAACTGCTCGACATCGCCTGCGTCGTCTCGGCGCTCCAGGTGGCCAACTTCCTGAACCGGCGCGGCGTGTACGAGGTCTCGCTGGCCTCGCCGGGCGGCAGGCCGATCCACACCGGGACGGGCCTGACGCTCCAGGCGCAGCAGTCCCTGGAGCGCGCCGCGGGACCGCTCGACACGCTGGTCGTGTCGGGCGGCATCGGCTACGTCGACGCCATGGAGGACGGCCGGCTGGTCGCGCACGTGCGCAGGCTCGGCCTGGAGTCGCGCCGCGTCGCGTCGGTGTGCACCGGCGCCGGCGTCCTCGCCGCGGCCGGGCTCCTGGACGGGCGGCGGGCGTCGACCCACTGGGAGCACGCCGACTTCCTGGCGCGCCGGTTCCCGGCCGTCGACTTCGACAGCGGGCCGATCTTCGTGTCCGACGGGCGGGTCTGCACGTCCGCCGGCGTGACCGCGGCCCTGGACCTGACCCTGTCGTTCGTCGAGTCCGACGTGGGCCCGGAACTGGCCCGGAGCGTGTCGCGGCAACTGGTGACGTACCTGCAGCGGCCCGGCAACCAGGCCCAGATGAGCATGTTCACGGCGCCCTCGGCGCGCAGCTCGCTGGTCCGGGACGCCGTGACGCACATCGCCGGGAACCCGGCCGCGGACCTGTCGGCGGCGGCCCTGGCGGCCCGGGCCGGGGTGAGCCGGCGGCATCTGTCCCGCCTCTTCCTGGCCGAGCTGGACATGACCCCGGGGCGGTTCGTGCGGCGGGCGCGCGGCGAGGCGGCGGCGCACCTGCTCACCGGCACGTCCCTGACCGTGGAGACGATCGCGTCCCGCTGCGGGTTCGGCAGCGAGGAGGCGCTGCGCCAGGCGTTCCGCGGCCTGTACGGCGTCTCCCCGTCCCACTACCGCGCCACGCAGACGACCACCCGGAGCACCGCGCGGTGAGCCGCCCGCGGCCTCGCCGTCCAGCGCGGAGCGGCGCCGGAACCCGGGGCGGCCGGTTCGCGCGATCGAGCACCTCGCACACCAGGGGGATGTTTAGATCGAGGTCGGGGCGGTAGCGAGCGGACCGATTGCTTCGGTCGCCTCGGGAGACGAGACATGCCACTTTCAGACCAGCCCCACCGCGACCAGGCGCGCACGCCCGAGGACCCTGCCGGCGACCAGGCGGGCGGGCTCCCGTGCCACGCCGCCGCCCGCTACGCCTCCTTCACCGCGGCGACCTCGCCCACATCGGCCGCCCGGTCGCCGCTCACCGCGTCCGACCCCTCCTGACCCACGGCGCGGCCCCCTCCGGTCGGCCGCCCGGCACCCGCGCCCCCGCACCGGCCTCGGCGACGCGAGCGCCGGGTGCGGGGGCGCCCGGACCTCCAGAATGTCAACAATCTGGCATGCAATCCATGCGGCCACTTTCGCGCACAAATTGTTGACAATCTTGTCTGCGGATTCGTAGCATCGCCGACACGCCGGCGGTGCCCCGGCGGCGCCCCCACCGTCCTGGAGAAGCCCCGTGATCAGAATCCGCACGGCCGCGGCCGCCGCCTCCGCTCTCCTGCTCGCCGCGTGCGGAACCGCGGGGGGCGGTTCCGACGCGTCCGGCGACGGCCCCGTCCCGGTGAAGGTCAGCGTCATCCCGATCGTGGACGTGGCGCCGATCTACCTCGGGAGGCAGCAGGGCTTCTTCGCCGAGCAGGGGCTGAAGCCGGACCTCGTCCCCGCCCAGGGCGGCGCCGCGATCGTGCCGGCCGTCGTCAGCGGCCAGGTCGACTTCGGGTTCAGCAACTACACCTCGCTGATCCTCGCGCGCTCCAAGGGCCTGCCGCTCAAGGTCGTCGCGCCCGGCGCCGGCTCGACCGGCGTCAGGGGCAAGGACTTCGGGGGCGTGGTCGTCAAGGCCGGCAGCCCGGTCAGGTCGGCGAAGGACCTCGCCGGGAAGCGGGTCGCGGTCAACACCCTGAACAACATCAACGACACCACGGTCCGGGCCTCGATCCGCGCCGCCGGAGGCGACGCGAGGAACGTCAGGTTCACCGAACTGGCCTTCCCGGACATGCTCCCCGCCCTCGACAAGGGGAACGTCGACGCGGTCCAGGTCGTCGAGCCGTTCCTGACGACCGCGCTGAAGAACGGCGGGCGGCTGGTCGCGTCCAACTACGTGGACACCGCTCCCGACCTGACCATCGCGGCCTACTTCACCTCCCAGAAGACCGCCGCCGCCAGGCCGGAGCTGGTGAAGAAGTTCGCCGCGGCGATGCGCAGGTCGCTCGCGTACGCGTCCGACAACCCCGAGGCCGTGCGCAAGGTACTCGGCTCCTATACCAAGATCGATCCAGCGCTGACCGGCTCGCTCACGCTCCCGACCTACCCCGCGCGGGTCGACCGCGCGTCGCTGGACACGCTCTCGGCCCTCGCCGTGCGGGACGGCCTGATCAAGCAGGCCCCCGACGCCGAGGGCCTGCTGCCGTGACGGCCGCGTTCGCGACGGGGAGCGGCCGGGACGCGCGGCGCCGCCGTCCCGTGCCCGCCTGGGCGCTCGGCCTCGCCGGCCTGGCCTGCCTCATGGCGATCGCGGAGGCCGTGCCCAGGGCCGGGCTGGTGGAGGAGCGCTTCCTGCCCCCGTTCAGCGTGATGGTCTCGGCGCTGGCCGAGCAGGCCGGGACGCCGGCCTTCTGGCAGGCGCTGCTGGAGACGCTGCGCGGCTGGGCGCTCGGCCTCGCGGTCGCGATGGCGGCGGGCGTCGCGCTGGGCCTCCTGATCGGCGGCGTCCCCGTGCTGCGGGAGGCACTGGCCTCGACGATCGAGTTCCTGCGCCCCATCCCGTCGGTGGCGCTGATCCCGCTGGCGGTGCTGCTGTACGGGACCGGGACGCGCTCGACGCTCCTGCTCGTCGTCTACGCCTCCTTCTGGCAGGTCCTGGTGCAGGTCCTGTACGGGGTGCGGGACGTTGACCCGGTCGCCCGGGAGACGGCGCGGTCGTACCGGTTCCGCCCGCCGGCGCGGGTGCGGACGGTGATCTGGCCGACCGCCCTGCCGTACGTGGTCACCGGGTTCCGGCTGGGCGCGGCGGTGGCGCTGATCCTGGAGATCACCGGGGAGCTCGTGATCGGGTCGCCGGGGCTGGGCCGGCAGATCGCGGTGGCGCAGGGCTCCGGCGCGGTCGCGTCGATGTACGCGCTGGTCATCGTGGTCGGCCTGATCGGCGTGCTCGTCAACGTGCTCGCGCGGACCGTCGAGCGCCGCGTGCTGCGATGGCACCCGTCGGTCCGCCGGGAGGTGGTCTCGTGACCGTCCCCGGGCTCCTGCGCAGGCTCCTGGCGGCGGTGGCGGTGCCCGCGCTGCTGGTCGGGGCGTGGTGGGCGGCGTCGGCGGGCAGCACCGACTTCTTCTGGCCGCCGCTGAGCCGGATCGCCGGCGCGTTCGACGACACCTGGTTCCACGGCCGGATCACCGCCGACGTGCTCCCCAGCCTGGCCCGCCTGCTCGCGGGCTACCTCCTCGCGCTGCTCCTCGGCGTCGCGCTCGGTGTCGCGATCGGCTCCGTGCGCGTCCTGCGGGCCTTCCTGGAACCGGTTCTGGAGTTCTTCAGGGCGATCCCGCCGCCGGTGCTGGTGCCGATCCTGATGCTGTTCGCCGGCATCGGGAACGGGATGAAGATCATGGTGATCGTCTCCGGATGCGTCTGGCCGGTCCTGCTGAACACGGTGGAGGGCGTGCGCGCCCTGGACGAGGTGCTGCGCGACACCGCCCGGTGCTACCGCATGCGCCCGCGCTCCCGGCTCGTCCACCTGGTGCTGCGCGGCGCGAGCCCGCGGATCGCCGCGGGGGCGCGGCAGGCGCTGTCCATCGGCATCATCCTGATGGCGGTCAGCGAGATGTTCGCGGCGAGCGACGGGCTCGGCTTCACGATCATCCAGTTCCAGCGCGGCTTCTCGATCCCGCAGATGTGGACCGGGATCCTGCTGCTCGGACTCGTCGGCATCGCCCTGTCGGGGATCTTCCAGCTCGTGGAGGCCCGGCTGCTCGACTGGTACACCGGCCTGCGCCGGTCGCAGCGGGAGGGTTGAGATGACCGCCACGCCCACGGGCGCGAAGAGCCCGGACACCTCCACGGCGCTGCTGGACGTCCGCGGCCTGAGGAAGGTCTACGAGAGCAGGGGGCGCGGGGTCGAGGCGGTCCGCGACCTGACCTTCTCCGTGGGGACGGGGGAGCTGGTCTGCATCGTCGGGCCCTCCGGCGCGGGCAAGACCACCCTGCTGAAATGCGTCGCCGGGCTCCTGGGATGCACGTCCGGGGAGGTGGTGCTCGAAGGGCGGAAGGTCACGGGCCCGCCCCCGGGCATGGCCGTGGTCTTCCAGGAGTACGGCCGCAGCCTGTTCCCCTGGATGACGGTGCGGCAGAACGTCGAACGCCCGCTGAAGGAGAGGAGGGTCCCGAAGGCGGAACGGCAGCGGCTCGTACGGGAGGCGCTGGAGGCCGTCGGGCTGTCCGGGGTCCACGACGCCCACCCCTGGCAGCTGTCGGGAGGCATGCAGCAGCGCGTGGCCATCGCCCGCGCGGTCGCCTACGAGCCGCGCCTGCTGCTGATGGACGAGCCCTTCGCCGCCGTCGACGCCCAGACGCGCGCCGACCTCGAAGACCTCGTCCGGGCCCTCTGGCGCAGGCTCGGGGTGACCGTCCTGTTCGTCACCCACGACATCGACGAGTCCGTCTACCTCGGGCAGCGCGTCGTCGTGCTGTCGAACCCGCCGACGGTCGTGCTGGAGGAGGTCGCGATCGACCTGCCGGACGAGCGCGACCAGCTCGCCACCCGCTCCGACCCGCGCTTCACCGAACTGCGGGCCCGCGTCTACCGGCTCGTCCAGCGGGCGAAGGGCGGCGGCCGGCCGGCGGACGCGTGACGCGCCCCGTATCCACACCGACACGTGTCGACGAAAGGTTGCGATGAGTCCAGAGAACGCGGTGGGAGCGGAGAAGGCGCCGGCCGCCGGTCCGCTGCTGGTCGTCAGCGCGCACGCCGGGGACTTCGTGTGGCGCGCCGCCGGCGCGATCGCGCTGGCGTCCGCGCGCGGGCAGCGGGCGAAGGTGGTGTGCCTCAGCTACGGGGAGCGCGGGGAGTCCGCGCGCGCCTGGCGCGAGGGGAGGGGCCTCGACGAGATCAAGGCGCTGCGCCGCGCGGAGGCGGAGGCCGCGGCGGCCGAGCTCGGCGCCGGGATCGAGTTCGTGGACGCGGGCGACTACCCGCTGCCGGAGACACCCGGGCTGGTCGACCGGCTGGTGCGGGTGTACCGCGACTTCGAACCCGCCGTGGTGCTGACCCACACGCCGTCCGACCCCTACAACGGCGACCACCCCGCCGCCGCGCGGATGGCGCTGCAGGCGCGGGTGCTGGCCCAGGCGATCGGGTACGACGCGCCGGGCGAGCCCCTCGGCGCGCCCCCGGTGTTCTTCTTCGAGCCGCACCAGCCGGAGCAGTGCGACTTCAAGCCGGACGTCCTGCTCGACATCACGCCGGTCTTCGACCGCAAGCGCAAGGCGATGGAGTGCCTGCCCGCGCAGCGGCACATGTGGGACTACTACACCGACCTGGCCAGGCGGCGCGGTGTCCAGTTCAAGCGCAACGCCGGGCCGAACCTCGGTCTGGCCCACGACACCATGGCCGAGGCGTACGTGCGGCTGTACCCGCAGACCACGGACGTGCTGGCATGAGGACGATCGTGGTCACCGGGCCGCCCCGCGCGGACCTCGCGCACGTCGACGCGCTCGCCGGGCACGGCGTGGCGACCGTCCACGAGGCGATGGGACGGACGGGCTGCCTCGGCCCCTCCCTGCGGCCGGTGCACCTCGGGTCGCGGATCGCCGGGACGGCGGTCACGGTCCTGTCCTGGCCGGGCGACAACCTGATGATCCACGTCGCGGTGGAGCAGTGCCGCGCCGGGGACGTGCTGGTGGTGGCGACCACCTCGCCGTCCACCGACGGGATGTTCGGCGAGCTGTTCGCGACCGCGCTCCAGCACCGCGGCGTCCGCGGCCTCGTCATCGACGCGGGGGTGCGCGACGTGGCCGACCTGCACCGCATCGGCTTCCCCGTGTGGTCGGCGGCCGTCAGCGCGCAGGGCACCGTGAAGGCCACGCCCGGCGCCGTCAACGTGCCGATCGCCATCGGCGGGCAGACGATCCGTCCCGGCGACGCGATCCTCGCCGACGACGACGGCGTGGTGCGGGTGGCCCGGCAGGACGTGCCCCGCGCCGTCGCCGCCGCGCGGGCGCGCGCGGAGAAGGAGGAGGCGACCCGCGCGGCGTTCCGCGAGGGGCGGCTCGGCCTCGACCGGTACGGGCTCCGCGACCGGCTCCCCGGACTGGGCGTCGAGTACGTCCCCTACGAGGAGTACGAGGAGTCATGAACGGCGTGCGCTGCATGCTGATGCGGGGCGGCACCTCCAAGGGCGCCTACTTCCTCGCCGCCGACCTGCCCGCGGACCCGGGCGAGCGCGACGACCTGCTCCTGCGCGTCATGGGCGCGCCCGACCCGCGGCAGATCGACGGGATCGGCGGCGCCCACCCGCTGACCAGCAAGGTCGCCGTCGTCGCCCCCTCCGGCCGGCCCGGCGTGGACGTCGAGTACCTGTTCCTCCAGCTCGGCGTGGAGGAGGCCACGGTCTCCGACCGGCAGAACTGCGGCAACCTCCTCGCCGGCGTCGGGCCCTTCGCCGTCGAACGCGGCCTCGTCGCGCCCGGCGGCGAGCACGCGGCCGTCCGCGTCCTGATGGTGAACTCCGGCGGCGTCGCCACCGCCCGGTTCGCGACCCCGGGCGGCGCCGTCCGGTACGACGGCGGCACCGCGATCTCCGGCGTGCCCGGCGCCGCCGCGCCGGTCGTGCTGGACTTCGAGGACACCGCGGGCTCGGCCACCGGCGCGCTGCTGCCCACCGGCAGCGTCCGGGACGCCGTCGGCGGCGTCGAGGTGACCTGCGTCGACAACGGGATGCCGGTCGTGGTCGCCGCCGCCCGCGACCTCGGCGCCACCGGCTACGAGACGCCGGACGAGCTCGCCGCCGACGGCGGCCTGCGCGAGCGGATCCAGGCGCTGCGCCTGCGGGCCGGCGAGCTGATGGGCCTCGGCGACGTCTCCGCCGCCCCCGTCCCCAAGACCACGCTGGTCGCCCCCGCCCGCGACGGCGGGACGATCTGCACCCGCACCTTCATCCCGCTGCGCCCGCACGCCTCCATCGGCGTGCTCGGCGCCGTCAGCGTCGCCACCGCGCTGCTCCTGGACGGCGCGGTCGGCCGCGACATGGCGCGGCTCCCCGCGCCCGGCGCGCCGATGAGCGTCGAGCACCCCGCCGGACGGCTGGACGTCGAGGTCGAGCTCGACGGCACGTCCCCGCGCCGGGCCGGCATCGTCCGCACCGCCCGCAAACTCTTCGACGGCACCGTCTTCCCCCGGAGTCCCGCATGAGCACCAGACACGAGATCGCGCACGTCGCGCACGCCGAGCTGCTGACCCCCGAACCGGACGCGAGCCTCGGGTTCTTCACCCGCGTCATGGGCCTCACCGAGGTCGGCGCCGAGGGCGACTCGGTGTACCTGCGCACCTGGGACGACTACGAGCACCACACCCTCAAGCTGACCGCGCACACCACGTCCGGCATCCGCCGCACCGGGCTGCGCGCGTCCTCCCAGGAGGCCCTGGAACGGCGCGTCCGGGCGATCGAGGAGGCCGGGCTCGGCATCGGCTGGCGGGACGGCGACCCCGGCATCGGCCCCACCTACGTGTTCCGCGACCCGGACGGCCACGAGCTGGAGATCTACTGGGAGTCGCAGTGGTACGAGGCGCCGCCGGAGCTGAGGCCCTCGCTGAAGAACCAGGCGCAGGCCTACCCGGCGCGCGGCGTCTGCGTCCGCCGCCTCGACCACGTCAACTTCCTCGCCGCCGAGGTGGAGCCGAGCACCGGATTCGTCCGCGACGTCCTCGGCGGGCATCCCACCGAGCAGATCCGGCTGGACGACGGCACCATCGGCGCCCGCTGGCTGACCTTCACCAACAAGTCCTACGACCTCGTCTACACGCGCGACTGGACGGGCTCCAACGGCCGCCTGCACCACATCGCGTTCGCCACCGACACCCGCGAGGACATCCTGCGGGCAGCCGACATCTTCCTGGACGACGGCGTCTTCATCGAGACCGGCCCGCACAAGCACGCCATCCAGCAGACGTTCTTCCTGTACGTCTACGAGCCCGGCGGCAACCGGATCGAGTTGTGCAACCCCTGCGCCCGCCTCATCCTGGCCCCGGACTGGAGGACCATCACCTGGACCGAGGCCGAACGCGCCAAGGGCCAGGCGTGGGGGCTGAAGACCATCGAGTCCTTCCACACCCACGGCACCCCGCCCGTGGACGCCCCCGCCACCTGACGCTCACGGCTCGCTTCGCGTCGCGTCCCCGGCGGTGCCGCTGGCGCCGGTCCCGAGGTGCCGGACGCGCCGCTCGACATCCCTGCGCGCGTCGCCGGTGTCGGGCGCCGGGTCCGACCCGAGCGTCCCGGCGGCCCGGCTCGCGCCCGTCCCCACGCCCCGGACGCGCCGCTCCACGTCGGCGCGGGCCCGCTCGCCCGCCGACTCCGGTGCGCGGTCCCCGACGTCGCCGTGCCCGCCCGTCCCCAGGTGCCGGACGCGCTCGCGGATGTCGTCCTCCGCCTCGTTCCCGCTCGGCCGGGCCTCGGTCCCGAGCCTTCCCGGCCGGTCGCTCGCGCCCGTGCCGACGCGCTGGACGCGCCGCTCGACGTCCGTCCCTGCGTCCACGCCGCTGGTCTCCTCGCGCACGGTTCCCCCCGCCGTCCGTCCCGGTCTCTCGTCCGAACCCTCCTGATACCCGCGCTGACCAGGCGACATGCCCTCGTGTGCGCAAATACGCCGCGCGAGCCCGCCGGCGGGGGCGGGCCGCGCTGCTCTGGGCGGATCCGCCCAGAGCAGCACAGGCTGTGACCAGTGCGCGGGCCGGCGCAGAGTGAAGGGCATGAGCGAGGAACAGGCAATCCCGTTGTTCAACGAACGAGTGCGGCGCGAGCTCTACCAGCAGCGCGTCCTCGTCCTCGACGGCCCGCTGGACGACGACAACGGCACGCTGCTGGCGACGCAGATGATGATCCTGGCGCGGGAGGACGCCTCGACCGACATCGCGCTGTGGATCCACTCGCCCGGCGGGTCGGTGCCGTCGATGCTGGCGATCCGCGACGTCATGCGGCTCATCCCGTGCGACGTCGCCACGCTGGTCCTCGGCATCGCCTACAGCGCCGGCCAGTTCCTGCTGTCGTCGGGGACCCCGGGCAAGCGCCGCGCCATGCCGCACTCCCGCGTGCTGATGCACCAGGGCTCCGCCGGGATCGCGGGGGCCGCCGTCGACATCGAGTTGCAGGCCAACGACCTGCGCCACACCCGCGACACGGTACTGGGGCTCATCGCCGAGGACACCGGCCAGCCCATCGAGCAGATCTTCGAGGACTCGCTGCACGACCGCTGGTACACGGCGCGCGAAGCGCTCGACTACGGCTTCGTCGACGCGGTCGTCAGCACGTTCGACGAGGTCATGCCCGCCCGCCGCCGGCCCGTGGGGCTCGGCGCCCCGTCCGAGGGAGCCTCCCGATGAGCACCTACACGATCCCGAACGTCATCGCGCAGCACCCCCGCGGCGAACGCGTCATGGACGTCTACTCGCACCTGCTGACCGAGCGGATCATCTATCTCGGCACCGCCATCGACGCGGGCGTCGCTAACGCGCTCGTCGCGCAGCTGCTCTTCCTGGAGTCCGACAGCCCCGAGCGCGACATCCAGCTGTACATCAACTGCGAGGGGGGAGACCCGAGCGCGATGCTCGCCGTGTACGACACGCTGCGCTACATCCGGCCGCAGGTGGCGACGACGTGCGTGGGGCAGGCGGTCGCGGTCGGCGCCGTCCTCCTCGCGGCGGGCACCCCGGGCAAGCGCGCGGCGCTCCCGCACACGCGCGTCGTCCTGCACCAGCCGATGGGGCAGGGCCGGGGCGCGATCCCGGACCTCATCCTCCAGGCGGACGAGGTCGTCCGGGTGCGCGCGGACATCGAGGGCATCCTCTCCCGGCACACCGGGCAGGACGTCGCGACCCTGCGCGCCGACACCGACCGCGACCGCGTGTTCACCGCGGGCACGGCGCTGGAGTACGGCCTCATCGACCACGTGATCGAGGAGCGGCAGCCGATTCCCGCGTAGCGGACCGCCTACGCGGCCAGGGCGTACGCCGCGTGACAGGTCGGGCCGGCCGTGCCGGCCGCCCCGGCCGGCACGGCCAGCAGGGTCGTCGCGATCGCGAGCGTCAGGTCGCCGAGCGTCACGTCCAGCGCTCCGGCGACCGCGGCGATCATCTCGCTGGACGGCTCCTTGACGCCGCGCTCCATCTCCGAGAGGTACTGCGGCGAGACGCCGGCGCGGCGGGCGGTCTCCACGAGGATCTCGCCGCGTTCGATGCGCAGGCGCCGCAGGCACCGGCCGAGCGCGTCGCGCCACAGCGGCTCCGCGGGGGACGCCGCGGACGGCTCGGACGGCTCGCGAGGCGCCCGCGGGCCGGGCGTCTCGTCGGCGGGCATGTCGTCGGCAGGCGTGAGCGGTCGCACGGTCTCGGCCATGCGCCCATCGTAGATCGGCCGCGCCGGGGGCCCCAGGGATTCCGCCCACCGCAGAACGGCGGGGCCTGCGATCCTGAGGGCATGCGCGTGCTGATCGTGGGAGCGGGGATCATCGGGGCCGCGCTGGCGGACCGGCTCGCCCGCCCGGCGCCCGGCGCCCCCGTGCGCCTCACCGTGGTCGAGGGGAGGGGCCCGGCGCCGGCACGTCCGGTACGAGCTACGCCTGGATCAACGCCAACGACCCCGCCGACCCGGCCTACCACCGGTTCCGGACGGCGGCGATGTCCGCCTGGCGCGACCTGGCGGCCGGCTTCGGCGCCCCGGCCTGGTACCGGCCGTCGGGCAACGTCACCTGGGCGGTCGCCGCCGCCGCGAAGGAGAGGCTGGCCGACAGGGTCGCACGGCTCGCCGGCCTCGGCTACGCCGCCGACCTGATCACTTCCGACCGCCTCCGCGCGCTGGAGCCGCACGTCACCGCACCGCCGGACGCGCTCATCGCGCACTACCCTGTCGAGGCCCACCTGCACGGGGGCCCCGCCGCGCGGGAGCTGGCCCGGCGCGCCCGCGAGTCCGGCGCCGACCTGGTGACGGGCCACCGCGCGGTCCGCCTCAACACCGACGGCGACCGCGTGACCGGCGTACGGCTCGACGACGGCCGCGATCTGCACGCCGACCTCACGGTCTGCGCGGCGGGGCGGCACGGCACGGCGCTCCTGGCCACCGCCGGGGTCGCCCTCCCGCTGGTCGACCCGTCCGAGCCGGGCTCGGCGGCCCCGTGCCTCGTCGCCACCACCTCCGCGGCGCCGGGCGCCCTCCACGGACTCGTCCACGCCCCGGCCCTGTCCGCCCGGCCCGCGGAGACCGGGGGACTGGCCCTGGAAGCCGACGACCTGGACGCCGGAGTCGACGAGTCCGCCTCCCCGGCGCTCCTTCGGGCGGTCGGCGGCGAACTGCTCGCCCGCGCGCGTGCGCTCATCCCCACCCTGACCGCCGAGGTCGCCGAGGTGCGGCGATGCGTCCGCCCCCTGCCTGCGGACGGCTACCCGCTCATCGGCTTCCTGCGCCCCGGCCTCTACACCGCCGTCACCCACAGCGGCATCACCCTCGCCCCCCACCTCGCCGCCCTGATCGCCCAGGAGATCACCGGCGGCCCGTCCCCCGCGCTGGCCCCCTACCGCCCCGATCGCGCCAGACGCGAGTAGGCCGGGCGCGCCGATCAGCGCGGGTCCGCCTGGGCTCGCGGGAGACTTACCGTGTACGGATAGAGTGCGGCGCGGGAGGGGGAACCGATGAGCCCACGGGCCGACGCCGACGAGGTGACCGAGCGGCCTCGCGTTCCGCTGAGCCGCGGGCGGGTGCTGCGGGCGGCGGTGCGCCTCGCCGACCGCGACGGCCTCGACTCGCTCACCATGCGCCGGCTCGCGCAGGAGGTCGGGGTCGAGGCGATGTCGCTGTACCACCACGTCGCCAACAAGGAGGCCGTCCTCGACGGCGTGGTCGAGGTGGTCCTCGACGAGATCATGACGGCGGTGCGGGAGGCCGGGGCGCCGCCCCCCGAGCGGGACTGGCGGGCGGCGCTGCGCGCGCGGATCCTCGCCGCCCGGGACGTCCTGCTCCGCCACCGCTGGGCCCCGCAGCTCCTCGGCGGCCGCACCACCATGAACCCGGTCGTCATCGCGTACTACGACGAGGTCGTCGGACTTCTGCGGGCGGGCGGCTTCTCCTTCGACCTGGCCCACCGCGCGCTGCACGTCCTCGGCAGCCGCGCGCTCGGGTTCGCCCAGGAGCTGTTCCAGCCCGGCGACGCCCAGCCCGCCGGCGATCCCGCGGTGATGGAGCAGATGGCCGGCCGGTTCCCCCACCTCGCCGGGATGCTGGCGGACGCCGTCCACGACGACCCGGGCGGCACCCTGGGCTTCTGCGACGACCAGTTCGAGTTCGAGTTCGCCCTCGACCTGATCCTCGAAGGGCTGGAGCGGCGCCGCGCCGCCGGCGCCTGACCTCTCCGGCCACCCCTCGCCAGAAGTCCGCCCCGCCCTCCCCTTGACTGCCTTACGGCGTACGATTACCTTACGGCGTATGAGAACCTTACGACGTACGACGACGGGCCCGCTTCCCGCTCCTCCGGCGGACGGGGACACCGTCAGGGCCTGGACCTGGGACCGCTACGGTCCGCCCGACGTGCTGGCGCTCAAGGACGTCGGCGAGCCCGGAATCGCGCGGGACGAGGTGCTCGTGCGGGTGCGGGCGGCGTCCGTCAACCCCTACGACTGGCGCCACCTGCGGGCCGACCCGAAGCTGGTGCGGCTCAGCTGCGGGCTGCGGCGGCCGAGGCCGGGCCTCGTCCTCGGCGCCGACCTCGCCGGTGTCGTGGAGCGCACGGGCGACGCGGTGACCGGGCTGCGTCCCGGCGACGAGGTCTTCGGAGAGGTCCGGCTCGGCTCGTTCGCCGAGGCCGTCGCCGTCCCGCAGGACCGGCTGGCCGTCAAGCCCGCCCGCCTCACCTTCGAGCAGGCGGCGTCGGTGTCGATGGCCGCGCACACGGCGCTGCAGGGGCTGCGGGACACGGGGAGGATCTCCGCCGGCCGGCGGGTCCTCGTCAACGGGGCGTCCGGCGGCATCGGGACGTTCGCCGTGCAGCTCGCCAAGACGTTCGGCGCCGAGGTCACCGGCGTGTGCAGTACCCGCAACCTCGAACTCGTCCGCTCCCTGGGCGCGGACCACGTGGTGGACTACACCCGCGAGGACTTCACGGAGCGGAAGGGGCGGTACGACCTGCTCCTGGACATCGTGGGCGACCGGTCGCTCGCCGCGCTGCGGCGCTGCCTGACCTCCCGCGGCACGCTGGTGATCGTGGGCGGCATCGCCTCGCCCCGCGGCGGGCTGCTGGGCCCGGCGGGGCAGATCGTCCGCGGGGCGCTGGCCTCTCCGTTCGTCCGCCAGCGCATCGACTCCGTCGCCTGGAAGCCCAACTCCGCGGACCTGCGGTTCCTGGCCGGGCTGATGGAGCAGGGGCGGGTCACGCCCGTCATCGACCGGACCTACCCGTTCGCCGAACTCCCGGAGGCCCTGCGCTACCTCGAACGCGGCCACGCCCGCGGCAAGGTCGCCATCGCCCTCTGACCGTCCGCCCGGGAATCAGGCCATCGCGATGGCGGCGATCCCGGCCAGCACCACGGCCGAGCCCGCCAGGCGGCGGACGGCGTTCGCCTCGCCGAGGACCCGCCACGCGGCCAGCCCGCCGAGCACGATGCTCAGCTCGCGGGCGGGAGCGACCAGGCTGACCGGCGCGATCCGGAGCGCGAAGAGCACGAGCAGGTACGCCACCGGCGACAGCAGGCCGATGGTGAGCGCCTCGCGCCGGTGGTCGCGCCACAGCCGCGCGGTCCTCGCCCTGTCCCGCAGCGCGTACGGCGCGAGGAGCAGGCTCTGGGCGAGCGCCCCGGAACCGAAGTAGACCAGCGGCGGTACCGCCAGGCCCGTCACCGAATGCGCGTCCCAGAGCGTGTAGCCCGCGATCATGACCCCGGTCAGCACGCCGTAGAGGACGCCCGCGCGGCGCCGCGCCGGCGAGGCGCCGCCCTCCGCCGGCGCGCCGCTGCTCACGACCAGCACGCCGGCGATCACCAGGAGCGCGCCGACCAGGCCCGGCAGGCCGGGGTCCTCCCCGAGGAAGAGGACGGCCACCAGCACCGACAGCAGCGGCCCGGTGCCCCGGGCCAGGGGATAGACCACCGACAGGTCGCCGACGGCGTACCCGCGCTGCAGCACGATGCCGTACGCCACGTGCAGGATCGCGGTCACCAGTGCCGCCGGCAGCCACGTCCATCGCGGACGCTGGGGGTCCAGCGCCAGGAAGACCGCCGCCGCC
This sequence comes from Spirillospora sp. CA-108201, assembly GCF_050936235.1. Taxonomy (NCBI): domain Bacteria; kingdom Bacillati; phylum Actinomycetota; class Actinomycetes; order Streptosporangiales; family Thermomonosporaceae; genus Spirillospora; species Spirillospora sp. CA-108201. The sequence goes on from NZ_JBNJNE010000001.1 coordinate 27,823, forward strand.
GGGGCGAACACGGCGGCCGAGACCGTGTAGTAGAGGAAGACGAACGGCGCCCCGCCGTCGCCGACCCGCTTCGCGGAGAAGTTCCAGAACGCGTGCACCACGGCGGCGACGAGAACGAGCGAGAGGGCCCAACCGTTCACCAGCCGACCTCCCCCCGAGTGCGGCGCCATCGTACTCGCGCCCTCCCGCCGGGGGAGCGGTGACCGCTTGTGGACGTCGAGCGGGATATTCCGGCCTCCCCATGGCAGGTTGAACGTGAATCTCATTCAAATTTCGTGATTCGTGGGGCCGTGAGAAGAGCAAGCGCTTGGCGGGGCCCCCGGGACGAGGGTCGACTGATGGGCAGACGGTTTCCCGGCAGGCTCTGGCTGGTCGTCACCGCCGCGTTCGTGCTGGCCCTCGGGCTGGCCGCGGGCGCGGACGCGCACATCGAGCGCCCCTCGTACTGGCCCATGCCCGGGCCGGACTGCTCGGTCAGCCCGTGCGCCGGCGGCGCGGTGCCCAAGGCCAGGAGCCTGGCCTCGGCCATCGGTACGACCAAGGGCGGTACGACCCGCGTGGTGTGCCGCCCCGACTCGCTGAAGCGGCTGGAGGCCTCGATCAGGCGGGCGCGGAAGTCGGGCTACGACATCCGGCCGCGCGACCACCGGCGGTTCAGCGCCGCGGAGGCGCGGGAGCTCACGCGGATCAACCGGGCGCTGGCCGCGCGGTGCCGGTACGGCGAGATCCAGCCCGCGGTGACCGACTCGGGCAACAACGACCGGGTCGTGGTCCTGCCGGGCGTCTACACCGAGCCCACCTCGCGTGCGAAGCCCACCCACGACAAGGCGTGCGACCCGTACAAGCTGAGCACGGGTGCCTACTCCTACCTCGGCGAGTACAGGTGCCAGAACGACGCCAACCTCATCGCCGTGCTGGGCCGTTCGCCCGGCTCCGGCAAGGACCCGGACCCGCCGCTGGTCGACCGGCACGGCATCCCCAACCGGGGCGCGTGCCTACGCTGCAACCTCCAACTGGAGGGGTCCGGCGTCAGCGCGGACGACGTGGTGGTGGAGGCCGGCGACCCCTCGTCCGGCAACGGCGGCCCGCGCCGCTCGGCGAAGGACGTCGGCATCCGCGCCGACCGGGCCGACGGCTTCGTGCTGCGGAACGTGACCGTCCGGCACGCCGAGGAGCACGACATCTACGTGCTGGAGAGCAACGGTTACCTGCTCGACCGCTTCAAGACCTTCTACGCGGGGGAGTACGGCGTGCTCACCTTCGTCGAGGACCACGGCGTGATGCAGAACTGCGAGGCGGCGGGCAACGGCGACTCCGGGCTCTATCCGGGCTCGGGCGCCAAGACCTCGGCCGGCCGCGACCCGAAGGTGTATCCGACGGCGCGCTACAGCCAGGAGATCCGCTACTGCGACTCCCACCACAACACCAGCGGCTACTCCGGCACGGACGGCAGCGGCACGTGGCTGCACCACAACAACTTCTACGACAACGGGCTCGGCTTCACGACCGACGTGTTCACCGCGGCGGGGCACCCCGGGTTCCCGCAGCAGGGCGACCTGATCGAGAAGAACGACTTCTTCTCCAACAACTTCAACCCCTACCTGCCGGGCAGTGACGTGGTGCCGACGGTGCCGGTCCCCGTCGGCACCGGCATGTGGATCGCGGGCGGCGACGACAACGTCGTGCGCGACAACCGATTCCGCGACAACCGGAGGCGCGGCGCCATGCTGTTCGCCGTCCCGGACGCCTTCGTCTGCGGGCCGGGGAACGGCCCCATCACCGGCTGCGACCCGCTGAAGCTGTCCACGTCCCACCGCAACTCGTTCCACGGCAACACGATGTCCGGCAACGGCGTGGACTTCTGGTGGGACGCCTTCCCCGGCAACGTGGGCAACTGCTGGTACTCCAACGGCAACGCGACCGGCTCCCCGAAGAACCTGCCCGACTGCCTGAACGGCAGGCTCCCCTGGCTGAGCATCGGTCTCGGCAACCTCGGGAACGAGGCGGAGCTGTTCGTCTGCATGTCCGACCTGAAGCCGGGCGGCCCATGCCCCTGGTTCAAGTCCCCGACCGCGGGGAGGGCGGCGCCCGCCGACGGCCACGACCACGGCGCGACGGGAGAACTCGACGACGCGCTGCTCGCCGCGGTGACCTGCCACTCCTGGCACGGGATGAACGCCGGCCGGCGCGACCACATGCTGACCAGGATGCAGGTGTTCATGGGCGGCCAGATCGACCATCCCGGGGCGCGCGGCACGACGCTCAGCAACCAGAAGGCGACCAGTGTCCTCGACAACGCCTGCGGCCTGTCCTTCGCGAGCCGGTTCAAGCTGTACAAGCTCTACGCCCGCGCGGCGGCGTTCACCCCGCAGCCGCAACGCTGAGTCGGCCGAGGAAACACTTCGACCACCGCGGCGACCTTTGACAAGGTGGGAGACCGTCTCACACCGGAGGAACGCCCATGCCCCGTGCCGTCACCCTGATCCGCTCCGCGTCGCTGTCCTCCGTCGCCGAGTACGCCTACGCGGCGACCGCCCCGGCGGAGGCCCGCCTGATCTTCCTCGCCGGTTCGTGCCCGCTGAACGAGGACGGCTCCACCGCCGCGGTGGGCGACTACGCAGGGCAGGCGGCCAAGGCCCTGGAGAACCTGCGGACCGCTCTGGCCGACTCCGGCGCGGCCCTGCACGACGTCATCAGCACCCGCGTCCTCGTCGCCTCCCCACGGCAGGAGGACCTGGTGGCGGCCTGGCAGGTGGTCCGCGACGCGTTCGGCGACCACGACGTCCCGAGCACCCTGATGGGCGTCACCGTCCTCGGCTACCACGACCAGCTGGTAGAGATCGAGGCCGTAGCCGCCGTGCTGGACTCCTGAGGTCGGCGCTGCTCCAGGAAGTCGTGGATGAGGGCGGCCCACTCCTGCGGTCGTTCGAGAAAGGGAAGGTGCCCGGTCGCGATCTCGGCGTAGCGCGCCCCGGCGATGCCGTCGGCGAGCTCCCGGTGGTGGGGCGGGGTGACGAGCTGGTCGAGCGTGGTGGAGATGACGAGCGTCGGCACGGCCAGTGCGGGAAGGTCGCCGCGCACGTCGACGCCCTCCATGATCAGTTCGACGTGCTCGGGAGTGCCGGGAGGAAGGGTGGCCGCACCCGTCCTGACGGCCGCGTCGAGCTCGTCCTGGCTGAGAGCGTCCACGGCCGGGGCGCTGAGCCCGATCAGGGACATGAGCCGGGCCAGCCCCTCCCGGTCCTCCCGGCGAAGCAGGTCGCGCCACAACCGGGCCGCCAGCAGGAACCGCGGATTGGGGTGGGCGAACCCTGCGGTGAGCACCAGGGCGGTGACGCGGTCGGGGTGGCGGACGGCTGCCCGGACGGCGACCGGGCAGCCCAGCGAGAACCCGGAGAGCGCGAAGGTCTCCACCCCCTCCTCGACGGCGGCGCCGACCAGTTCATCGGCCAGCGCGTCGAGCGAGAGCGGCCCGTCGGCCCGAGGCGTCCGCCCGCTACCGGGAAAGTCCGGCCCGACGACGGTGTGCCCCGCGGCCAGCACATCCATGATGGGCCCGTAGTTCGCGTCGATCCCGCCCCCGGCCCCATGGGCGAGCAGCAGCCCAGGCCCAGACCCACGCACCACACGACCAAAACCGGACCCACCCAACGCACCGGACATCCGATATCTCCCTCCATGAGGCTGCGGCACCACCGAAGCGCCGCCTCGAAGGGACGCTAGAACCTCACACCGATGTGAGAGTCAACCCGCCTCTGAACTCGACCTGTATGAGAAGCACGGACGATCGGACGATCCGAGCAGGCGAGCCAAGCAAGTTCGGAACGTGTAGCGCGAACCAGCCCAGGCACTGCCAGTGGAATGGGCGCGCACTGCCTCAACGCCCCAGAAAAGGTAGGCCACCCACGCGAGCCCAATTGTGCGTAGCAATGCACCGCTGCAAGGGAAGGGATGCGCCGCAGCAAAAGAGGGAGCCAATCCACGTGATCCCCGAGGACGTCCCCAAAAGCTCGGCCCGCGCGCAGGGGGCGTGGGGGACGGAGTCCCCCACATCGGGGGTCTGGGGGTCGCCCCCCAGGAAAGCGTTGCGGGCCACCGGGGAAGGCGCTCCGCGCCGACCAGGGTGGCCCGACTCGGGGGTCTGGGGGTCGCCCCTCAGGAAAGCGTTGCGGGCCACCGGGGAAGGCGCTCCGCGCCGACCAGGGTGGCCCGACTCGTGGGCGATACTGGGATTGAACCAGTGGCCTCTACCGTGTCAAGGTAGCGCTCTCCCACTGAGCTAATCGCCCTTGCGTGTGCTGCGAGGTGGAGACGGGATTTGAACCCGTGTACACGGCTTTGCAGGCCGTTGCCTCGCCTCTCGGCCACTCCACCAGAGCGAGGCCTGACGGGGCCTCTCAGAGCGGACGACGGGATTCGAACCCGCGACCCTCACCTTGGCAAGGTGATGCTCTACCAACTGAGCCACGTCCGCGTGCTGTTCCGGGGGGTCGCGCCCCCCGGGCTCGCACGAACAACTCTAGCGGAATCCTGGAGTGCTTGCGTACCGGTCGGTCGCGGAGTCGGTGAGCTCGGCGTGCAGGTTGTTCCAGAAGTCGAGCTCGCCGTCCTCTTCGAGGTGGGCGATGCGGCCCCAGAACTCGCGGTCCTCGGCCTCGTGGGCGGCGGCGAGCGAGAGGGCGGGCATCAGGGTCGTGCCGGCGTCCGCGGCGTCGAGGTCGGCGGGGGTGACGTCGGCGGGGAGGGCGACGGGGGTGGCGGGGCGGTGGTGCTTGCCGCGCTTGCGGACGCGGATGGGCGGGGACGTGGGGGCCTTCGCGGCGGCGGCGCGTCCGGCGGCGAGGGCCACGGTGCCGCACAGGACGAAGGCGAGGATGCCGCCGAGGACGACCTCCTGGGCGGGGACGTGCTCGGGGGCGGCGGCGGGGGCGTGCTGCTGCTCGTGGGTGCGCGTCGTGGCGGCGGGGTCGCCGACCTGGTCGACGGTGGGGGCGGGCGCGGCGTGCTTGGGGGTGTACTTGGCCTCGACCTTGATCTTCGACGGGTAGCCGAAGCCGACGACGGAGTCCATGTCGCGGGTCTTGCGCATGAGCTTGTAGCCGTCGGCGTTGCCCTCGATGGTGTGGAGCGTGTGGCCGTCGACCTTCTCGACGATGCCGACGTGGTCGATCTGGTCGATGTCGCCGGAGCCGTTCCAGTCGTAGAAGACGATGGCGCCGGGTTCGGGGTCGTGGCCCCAGGCGTCGTTCTTCTCGAACCATTTGGCATGGTCGACCGTGGAGGCGAACTGCCCGGCCTGGCCGGTGACCTCGGCCTTGTCGGCGGCCCAGGCGAGGAACATGTCGCACCAGGGCGCCGTCGAGAAGTACTCGTCGTGGTCGCCGTCGAGGTTCTTGCGGTACCACTCGCCGAACTTGGTGTAGCCGTCGCCCTTCTCGGTGTACCCGAGCTCCTTCGTGGCGATGTCGAGCAGCTTCTTGCCGATCGGGTCCATCTCGCTCCTGACGCGCCTCGCTCGTTCGGGCGAGGTGGCGCCCGACCCGGGGGACGGAACGCACCCCGGTCGAAGGTCACGTTCCGATCTCGATGGAATGTAGCCGAGGTAAACGGTGGGCGGCAACCGATTCCGCGGAAACGGTCAAAAGGGGCTACTCAGTAGTAGCCTCGCGGGAGGACGGTGACCGGACAGGGTGCGGCGCGCAGGACCTTGAGGGCCACCTCGCCCAGGAAGACGCGGTGAGCTGCGGCGTCCTCGCTGGACGCGCACACCAGCAGCTCGCCGTCGGGCCAGTCCACGTCCTCCAGCGCGTCCGCGACGTCGTCCCCCTCGGCCACGTCGGCGGTGACGTCCTCGGGGAGGAGGTCGGCGGAGTCCAGTGCGAGCCGGATGGCGAGGGCGAGGTCGTCACGGAGCGGTTCGGGGTTGACGTCGCCGATCGCCAGGGTGACCAGCCGGAGCGGCACCTCCAGGCGCTCGGCGGCCTGGGCGGCGCGGATGACCGCCTCGTCGCACTGCGGCCGCCGCACGTACATGACCGTGATCCGGGCCAGCTCGTCCGGCGGCCGGTGGCCGGACGGGGCGAGCATCACGGCCTCGGTCGCCGAGTGGAGCAGGTGGTCGGCCGCGGCGCCGACGCCGATCCGGCCGCGGGCGCCGCCCTCGGGGGAGCCGACCACGATCAGGTCGGCGCCGATCCGGCTGGCGAGCACGGTCAGGCCGCGCCCGACGCTGCGGCCCTCCTGGGCGAGCAGGTCCGCCGGCTCCCCGTCCAGGAGGTCGGCCACCTGCTCCAGCAGGGCGCGGGCCTCGCCGGCCGCGGCCGGCAGGTCCGGCGGATGGACGGTCGCGACGCTCAGCCGGCCGCCGGTCAGCGCGACGATCCCGCGGGCGAGGTCGAGTGCCTCCCGGCCGCCCGCGTCGGGGACGTACCCGGCGAGCACGTGTTCACCGATCATGTCCGAAGCATTCCCCCTGAGGGCCCGGACAGACCAGAGTGACCTTTGGGGTATTTTTGCCGGGTTGTCAGTTTTTGGGAGGATTGATGGGTGGCGAAGTGCCCGAGCTCGAAGCCGGCCGCTGGTCCATCGACCCGGTCCACTCCGAGATCACGTTCTCGGTCCGGCACCTGATGACGACGGTGCGCGGCTCGTTCCCGGACTTCGAGGGCGAAGTGGTGATCGGGGAGGACCCGCTCGACTCCACCGCCCGCGCGGAGATCCGGATGGGCTCGATCGACACCCGCAGCGCGGAGCGGGACGAGCACGTCCGCTCCGCCGACTTCCTCGACGTGCGCCGCCATCCGGTGATGAGCTTCGCCGCGACCGGTGTGGAACGTGCCAAAGTCGGCCGCCGCGCCCGCACCCCCCGCTACCACCTGTACGGCGATCTGACGATCAAGAACGTGACCCGCCCGGTCCGGCTGCTGGCCGAGTTCCACGGCGTCGGCTCCGACCCGTGGGGCGGCGTCCGCGCGGGCTTCACCGCGACCGCGACCATCAGCCGCCGCGACTTCGGCATCGAGTTCAACATCCCGCTGCAGGGCGACCGGGTCATGCTCGGCGACGAGATCGCGATCGCGCTGGAGATCCAGACCGTGTTCGCCGCCGCCGAGGCCCCCCGTCCGGGCGCCGAGGCGCCGCTCGACCGCTGATCGCCCGGCCCGGCCCGGCGCCGCGCCAGGGCCTGTTTCGAAGTGGTCCTCGGCCGTGCGCGCGAACGCGTGACCTGCCCGGTGGAGCGATGCCGGAGGCGAGCGGAACCGGGTAGATCGCGAAGCGACGCCGCGTTCGCCCCAGGCCCGGTCACGCAGCGAGCCGCTGGGCGAGCGGAGTGGGCCGGGACTCTGGAAACACAGCCTAGCCGCCCGCGCGGGAGGCGCGGGTCAGGCCGAGCAGGTCGCGGGCGGGGCCGGCGGGGCGCTGGCCGGCCGGCCACACCGCGCGCAGCGGGCGCGCTAGGTCCAGCTCGGGAACGGGCACGCAGACCAGGCGCCCGGCGGCCACCTCGTCGGCGACGGCCAGATCGCTCACCACGACCGGGCCGGCGCCGGAGACCGCCGCCGCCTTGAGCGCGGTGGTGGACGCGAGCTGCAGGAGCGGCGCCGCCGTCCCGCCGTGCGCGGCCAGCGCCCGGTCCAGGACCTCGCGCGTCCCCGACCCCTCCTCGCGCAGGACGAGCGGCGTCCGCGCCAGCTCGGCGGCCGGGACCCCGGAGCGCCGCCGCGCCCAGGGGTGCCGCGGGCCGACCACGACGACGAGCCGGTCGGTGGCGACGACGGTGCCGTGCAGCCCGGCCGGCGTGCGCGCCCCCTCCACGAACCCGAGGTCCGCGCCGCCGCCGCGCACCTGCTCGGCGACCACGGTCGAGTTGGCCGTGCGCAGGGTCACCGCGACGCCCGGGCGGACGGTCTTGAGCGTCACCAGCCAGCCCGGCATCAGGTACTCGGCGACCGTGAGGCTCGCCACGACGCGCAGCCGCCCGTCGCGCCGCTCGCGCAGCGCGTCCAGACCGGCGTCGAGCGCCTCCGCCGCCGCGACCACCTGCCGGGCCCACTCGGCGACCAGCGCGCCCTCCTCGGTGGGACGGGAGCCGCGCGGCGACCGTTCGAGCAGCGCCACGCCGATCAGCCGCTCCATCGAGCGGATCCGGGCGCTGGCGGCGGGCTGGGTGACGCCGAACTCGGCCGCCGCGCGCCCGACGCTGCCCAGCCGGACGACGGCGAGCAGCAGTTCGAGGGCGCCGAGGTCGGGGACGCGGTGCGAGACGGCCATGACCGCGATTCTACGGACCCATAGGACCGATTTATGACCTCATAGGGTCATGACCTCTACTGATGAGGGTGAACGCGGTGGAGGCTGGACGCCATGAGCCTCCCCACCCCGAACCGCGCCCTGCTGGGCGCGCTCGACCGCCCCACCGAGGTGTTCCGGCACCTCGGCCCCAACTGGTACGCGGCCGTGATGGGCACGTCGATCGTCGCGAACGGGGCGAACGCTCTGCCGGTGGACGTCCCGGGCCTGCACGCCTTCGCGGTGGCCGTCTGGGCGGGCTCGCTGCTCATGCTCCTCGCGCTCATGGCGGCGCGCGCCGTCCACTTCGCCCGGCACGCGGACGTGGCGCGGTCCCAGCTCCTGGACAACCCCGCCACGGCTGTGTTCTACGGCTGCCCGCCGATGGCGATGCTCGCCGTCGGCTACGGGACGCTCATGCTCGGCCCCGAGGTGCTCGGCGCCCGGACGGCGGTCGCCCTGGACGCCGTCCTCTGGACGCTCGGGACGCTCTACGCCGTGCTGGCCGCCGCCGGCGTCCCCTACCTCATGATCACCCGGCACAGGCCGGGACCGGCGAACCCGACCTGGCTGCTGCCCGTCGTCGCCCCCATGGTCGCCGCGGCGCTCGGGCCCGCGCTCGTCCCGCACCTGCCGGAGGGGCAGGCCCGCGCCACGCTGCTGTTCGGCTGCTACGGCCTGTTCGGCGCGAGCCTGCTGGCCACGCTGGTCCTGCTGCCCGGCATCTGGGCGCGGCTGGCAGGCGGCCCCCCGTCGCCGGTCGCCCTCACCCCGACGCTGTTCCTCGTGCTCGGGCCGCTCGGGCAGTCCACCACGGCCGTCGTGCAGATGGCGAACGCGGCGGGGCAGGCCGCGCCCGGATACGCGGCGGCGATGCGCGCGTTCGCCGTCCTCTACGGCGCGCCGGTGATGGGCTTCGCGCTGCTCTGGCTGGCCATCGCGGCGACCGCGAACCTGCGGGCGCTGCGCGGCGGCATGCCGTTCGCGATGACGTGGTGGGCGTTCACCTTCCCGGTCGGGACGTGCGTGACCGGCGCGTCGGGCCTGGCGCGGATCACCGGCCTGGACGCGCTGACCGACGTGGCCGTGCTCCTCTACGTCCTCCTCGTCACGGCCTGGGCGGTCGCCGGCGTCCAGACGGTACGGGGCGCGCTCAGCGGGCGCCTCTTCCTGCCCGCCGTGCCGCGTCCGGCGCCGCTGAGGCCGCTCCCCGCCGCCTAGCCCCGCCGCCTGGCTCCGGCCCTCAAGGCGCCCTCGCCCCCCGGCAGGAATACTCGCCGGGGGGCCGGGGTTCGGTAGGATAATTGAACGTTCTACTATCTGGAGGCCGGCATGCAGTTCGGGATCTTCACGGTCGGCGACGTCACCCCCGACCCGACCGACGGGCGCGTCCCGACCGAGGCCGAGCGGATCAAGGCCATGGTGGCGATCGCGCTCAAGGCCGAGGAGGCCGGGCTGGACGTCTTCGCGACCGGTGAGCACCACAACCCCCCGTTCGTGCCGTCCTCCCCGACGACGATGCTCGGCTACATCGCGGCGCGCACCGAGCGGCTGATCCTGTCCACCGCGACCACGCTGATCACCACGAACGACCCGGTGAAGATCGCCGAGGACTTCGCGATGCTCCAGCACCTCGCCGACGGCCGGGTGGACCTGATGATGGGGCGCGGCAACACCGGGCCCGTCTATCCCTGGTTCGGCAAGGACATCCGCGACGGCATCCCGCTCGCCATCGAGAACTACCACCTCCTCCACCGGCTGTGGCGCGAGGACGTCGTCGACTGGGAGGGCAAGCACCGCACGCCGCTCCAGTCGTTCACCTCGACGCCGCGGCCCCTGGACGGCGTCCCGCCGTTCGTCTGGCACGGCTCGATCCGCAGCCCGGAGATCGCCGAGCAGGCGGCCTTCTACGGCGACGGCTTCTTCGCCAACCACATCTTCTGGCCGACGGACCACTTCCAGCGCCTGATCGGCCTGTACCGGCGGCGCTACGAGCACTACGGTCACGGCTCGGCCGACCAGGCGATCGTCGGCCTCGGCGGGCAGGTGTTCATGCGCAGGAACTCCCAGGACGCCGTCCGCGAGTTCCGCCCGTACTTCGACAACGCGCCGGTCTACGGCCACGGGCCCTCGCTGGAGGAGTTCACCGCGGAGACGCCCCTCACGGTCGGCAGCCCGCAGCAGGTCATCGACAGGACGCTGACGTTCCGCGACCACTTCGGCGACTACCAGCGCCAGCTGTTCCTCATGGACCACGCGGGGCTGCCGCTGAAGACCGTCCTGGAGCAGATCGACATGCTGGGGGAGGAGGTCGTGCCCGTGCTGCGCAAGGAGTTCGAGTCGCTGCGCCCGGCGCACGTCCCGGCGACCGCCCCGACCCACGCGTCCCGTCTCGCCGAGGGGGTTCGATGACCTCCCTCGCCGTCGTCTCCGCCGGGCTGGGCCGGCCCTCGTCCACCCGGCTCCTGGCCGACCGGCTCGCCGAGGCCGCCGCTGAGGCCCTCCAGGGGGACGCGACCGTCGAGACGATCGAGCTGCGCGACCACGCGCACGCCATGGTCGACGCGACCCTGACCGGCTTCTCCTCCGGGGCGTTCCGCGCCGCCGCCGAGACGGTGGCGAACGCCGACGGCCTCATCGCCGTGACGCCGGTCTTCAACGCGTCCTACAGCGGGCTGTTCAAGACGTTCTTCGACGTTCTGGAGCGAGGCTCCCTGGACGGCACGCCGGTGCTGCTCGGCGCGACCGGCGGCACCGCCCGGCACTCCCTGGCGATCGATTACGCGATGCGGCCCCTGTTCGCCTATCTCCGCGCTAGCGTCGTCCCGACCGGCGTCTACGCCGCGTCCGAGGACTGGGGGAGCGCCGAGACCGCCCTGCCCGAGCGGGTCGACCGCGCCGGCGCCGAACTGGCCGCCCTGATGGGGGCCCGGCGGGCCCCGGCGAAGGACGATCCGTACGAGGCGCCCGTGCCGTTCGAGCGGCTTCTCGCGGGACACTGAACTTGAGATTTGGCTTATATAAGCCAAGCCTGTAACTTGGGTTACGTGCACGCATTCGATGTCGTGGGCGACCCCGTCCGGCGCCGGATCCTCGAGCTGCTCGCCGCCGGCGAGCGCTCGTCCGGCGAGGTCACGGACGTCGTCCGGAAGGAGTTCGGGATCTCCCAGCCCGCCGTGTCGCAGCACCTCAGGGTGCTGCGCGAGAACGGATTCGCCGTCGTGCGGGCGGAGCGGACGCGCCGGCTCTACGCTGTCGACCCAGCACCTCTGCAGGAGATCGACGCGTGGCTCGAACGCTTCCGCCGGTCCTGGACGCCGCGTCTGGACGCCCTGGCGACCGAGATCGCCCGTGGGAAGCGCGCACACCGCACGCATCACGACGACCCAGGGAGCGAGACATGATCGAAGTCACCGGCCACATCAACGCCGTCACCCGCACGGTGGGCGAGAAGGCGGTGGAGTCCGGCACCGCGAGGACCGCGACGATCAGCAGGGTCTACGACACCGGCGTCGACGACCTGTGGAACGCCGTCACCGACCCCGAGCGGATCTCCCGCTGGTTCCTGCCGGTCTCCGGCGACCTGCGGCTCGGCGGCCGCTACCAGCTGGAGGGCAACGCCAGCGGGACGATCGAGCGCTGCGACCCGCCGAAGGGGTTCGCGGCGACGTGGGAGTTCGCCGGCCAGACCACCTGGATCGAGGTCCGGCTGACCCCCGAGGCGGACGGCCGGACCCGGTTCGAGTTGGAGCACACCGCGCTCGTCGACCCCTCGCAGAACCAGTTCGGCCCGGGCGTCGTCGGCATCGGCTGGGACATGGGGCTCCTCGGCCTCACCATCCACCTGGAGTCCGACGCGGACGCCCGCAACAAGCTCGGCGACGACTGGGCCGCGTCCGAGGAGGGGCGCGAGTTCGCGCGGCAGGCCGGTGAGGGCTGGTACACCGCCGACGTCGCGGGCGGCGCCGACGAGGCCACGGCCCGCGCCGCGGCGGACTTCACCATCGCCGCCTACACCGGGGGGCAGTGACCTCCGGCGCCGAGCGCGCCCGGCGTCCGCCCCGCCTCACGCGGTGTCGTCGTTGAGACACGCCCCGGAGCCGTCTTCGGCCGCCGGCGGTGATCGGCGAGGCAGAATGGCGGGGTGGACGTCAGGGTCGGCGTCCGCGTCGAGGGGGTCGTGCAGGGCGTCGGGTTCCGGCCGTTCGTGCACGGTCTCGCGACCGGCCTCGGGCTGTCGGGGCTGGTCGGCAACGACGCGGGCGGCGTGTTCATCGAGGTCGAGGGCGCTCCCGACGAGGTCGGGCGCTTCCTGGACGGGCTGCGCACGCGCCCGCCCCGGCTCGCCCTCGTCGAGCGCGTCACCACGCGGGAACTGAGCGCCGAGGGGCGCGGCGGCTTCGCGATCGTCGGCAGCGACGCGTCGGGAGAGCGCCGGGCCCTCGTGTCATGGGACGCGGCGACCTGCGACGACTGCCTGCGCGAGATGCGCGACCCGGCGGACCGGCGCCACCGGTACCCGTTCATCAACTGCACCGGCTGCGGGCCGCGCTTCACGATCGTCACGGGCGTTCCCTACGACCGTCCGAACACGACGATGGCGGGCTTCGCGATGTGCGGCCCGTGCGCCGCCGAATACGCCGACCCGGCCGACCGCAGGTTCCACGCGCAGCCGGTGTGCTGCCCGGCCTGCGGCCCGTCCCTCACCCTGCGGCCCGGCGGCGGCGAGCCGCTGGACGCCGCGCGGGCGGTGCTCGCGAACGGCGCGGTCCTCGCGGTCAAGGGCCTCGGCGGCTACCACCTCGCGGCGCGGGCGGCGGACCGCGGCGCGGTCGCCGCGCTGCGCTCCCGCAAGCACCGCGAGGACAAGCCGTTCGCCGTGATGGTCCCCGACCTGGAGGCGGCCCGCGGCCTGTGCGAGCTCTCGGCGGCCGACGAGGAGCTGCTCACCGGGCCGCGCCGCCCGATCGTCCTGGCGCGGCGCCGGCCCGGCGCGGCCCTCGCGGACGCCGTCGCCCCGGGCAACCGGGCCGTCGGCCTCCTGCTGCCCTACACCCCGCTGCACCACCTGATCGTCACCGAACCCGTCGTCCTGACCAGCGGGAACGTCTCGGACGAGCCGATCGCCTACCGCGACGAGGACGCCCTGGAACGGCTCGCCGGCATCGCCGACGCCTTCCTCCTGCACGACCGGCCCATCCACACCCGGACCGACGACTCGGTGATGCGGACGTTCCGCGGCCGGCCGCTCCCCGTCCGCCGGTCCCGCGGCTACGCGCCGGAGCCGATCCCCGTCCCCGCCGGCCGGCCGGTGCTGGCGTGCGGCGCGGAGCTGAAGAACACGTTCTGCCTGGCCCGCGACGGCCGGGCGTTCGTCTCCCACCACGTCGGCGACCTGGAGAACCACGAGACGCTCCGCGCCTTCGAGGAGGGCGTCGGGCACTTCCGGCGCCTGTTCGACATCGCGCCCGAACTGATCGCCTACGACCCGCACCCGGAGTACCTGTCCACGAAGTACGCGCTCGACCAGGACCTGCCCGGGATCGCCGTCCAGCACCACCACGCGCACATCGCCTCCTGCCTGGCCGACAACGGCGCGGAGGGCCCGGTGATCGGCGTCGCGTTCGACGGCACCGGCTACGGCGCCGACGGCACCCTGTGGGGCGGCGAGTTCCTGGTCGCCGACCTGCGCGGCTTCGAGCGCGCCGGGCATCTGGAACCCGTTCCGCTGCCCGGCGGCGCCGCCGCGATCCGCGAGCCGTGGCGCATGGCGGCGGCCTACGGGGTCCCGGACGATCTGCCGGTGGCCCGCCGCCCCGAATGGGCCGCGGTGACCGCCCTGGCCCGGCGCGGCGTCAACGCCCCGCCGACCTCCAGCATGGGCCGCCTCTTCGACGCGGTCGCCGCCGTCCTCGGCGTCCGCGACCGCGTCAACTACGAGGGGCAGGCGGCCGTGGAACTGGAGCAGCGCGCCGACGCCACCGAGACCGGTGCCTATCCTGCGGCCCTGAACGGCACGACCGGCTTCACGGTCGCGGGCGGCGAGTTCCTGGACGCGGTGGTGGCCGACCTCAGGGCGAACGTCCCCGTCCCGACGATCGCCGCGCGCTTCCACAACGGCGTCGCGGCGCTCGTCGTCGACGCGGCCTCCCGCATCAGGTCGGAGACGGGCATCGGCACGGTCGCGCTCTCCGGCGGCGTGTTCCAGAACATGCTCCTGCTCGACCGCGCCGTCCGCGGCCTCGCCGGCGCGGGTTTCGACGTGCTGACGCACCACCGCGTCCCTCCCAACGACGGCGGCATCAGCCTCGGCCAGGCGGCCGTCGCCACCGCCCTCGGCTGATCCCGGGCCGCCCCGGCCGGATCCGGCAGCGCGGCCGCGGGCACCGGCGGCCGCTCCCGGACGGACCGTGCCCACCAGGCGCGCGGCATCGCAGGCGCCCCGTGACGCCCCGGCGGAGCTCCGCGCTCGAAGCGAAACGGCGTCGCGGCGCCCGCCCGGAGGGCGTGATCATCGGATGGCGGACGAAGGGGACGAGGCCCGGCCGAGGCCATGGGTCGTGCGGCGATGGGCCGCCCCGGTGGCGCTGGCCGTGTCCGTCGCCGCCTCCGCCGGCGCGGTGCACCTGCCGGCGGACGGATCGGCGGCCACCGCCGCGCCGCCCGGCGAACGGCGCATGCCGCGCTTCATCGTCGCGGTGGGCACGTTCGGGAGTCCCTCCCAAGGGCGTGGCCCGGAGCCGTGGTTCCAGGGCAGGGCGGTCCAGCCGGGCGGGGGACGGCCTGTGGACTCGGTGCCCGCGCCGCGCTCGGCCGGCGCGGCGCGGTCGCTCATCGCGGGGCCGGGGGGAGGGTTCGTGTTGTCCACCTTCGACGAGAAGACGTGCACGACCCGTTTCCATCGGTTCCGCCTCACCTGCGGCCGGGTGAAGGATCTCGGGCCGCTCGTCAGCGCCGCCGTCCCGGCGCGCGTGGCCGGGCTCGCCATGAGCCCGGACGGCGAACGGCTCGCCTACGCGACGGCCCCCTGCGCGAAGGCCGCTCAGCCCCGGGCGTCGGTGACCGTCCTCGACCTCGGCTCGGGCCGGACACGAGCCTGGAGCGCGGCCGCCCCCTCCCTCGTCGGTGAGATCGTCTGGGCGGGCGACGGCCGCACGCTCGGCTGCCCGACGACTCCGCCGCGACCACCACGGCCGTGATGAACCCGGACGGGCGGACGGGCTACGGCGCGATGAAGAAGGCCCGCCCGGCGAGTTACGTCCTGTTCTCCTTCGCCGCCGGCAAGCCGATGAAGGTCACTCGGAGCATCGACCTGGAACCGAAGGTCGGGATGGTCCTGGGCCTGGCCACCGACCACGGCCCCCGCTACGCCTGCCTTGGAGGAGTCGACTCCTTCGGCAGGGCGACCGAGGGCCGCTTCACGGACGCCTTGGACAGGGTCGTGGGCTGCTCGGTCGCCTACGGCTACTGACCGTCGCCCCGGCGCCCGCCGTCCGGAGCGGTGTCAGAGGTTGCCCAGCACCCGGGTCGCGGTGATCTCTATGACGACGCGGTTCGGGTTCGGGCGCGGCGGCCTGTAGCGGGCGGTGTAGAGGTCCTCCGCGTGCGCGACGGAGGCCGGGTCGGTCCGCAGGACGGCGCGGCCCTCGACGGTCGACCAGCGGCGGCCGTCCACCTGCGTGACGGCGACGGGCAGGCCGGCCGGCCCGGCGGCGCGGACGTGGCGGGCCTTCGCCGAGGAGGCCGAGGTGATCACGCGGACGGCGCCGGCGTCCAGCGTCGCGCCGACGGGGACCGAGTGCGGGGTGCCGTCCGGGCGCGGGGTGACGAGGGTGCACAGGTGGCGCTCCCGCCAGAAGGCGATGAGGCGCTCGTCGGTCAGGTCCAGCCGGTGTCGTCCCTCCACCGGGTAACCCTATCCGCACTGGCCGGAAACGACGGGTTTATGATTAGTTAGCGGAAGAAACTATCTCAGACGGGGAGGGGGCGGCGTGCCGTCCAAGCACTATCCGTGGATCGCGCTGAGCAACACGACGCTGGGCATGCTGCTGGCCACGGTCAATTCCTCGATCGTGATCATCTCGCTGCCGGCGATCTTCCGCGGCATCCATCTGAACCCCCTCGAACCGGGCAATGTCAGCTACCTGCTCTGGATGCTGATGGGCTACATGCTCGTCTCGGCGGTGCTGGTGGTGACGCTCGGGCGGCTCGGGGACATCTTCGGGCGCGTCCGGATGTACAACGCCGGGTTCGCGGTCTTCACGGTCGGGACGCTGGTGCTGGCGCTGGACCCGCTGCACGGGGGCGCCGGTGCGCTCTGGCTCATCGGCTGGCGGGTGTTCCAGGGCATCGGCGGCGCCATGCTGATGGCGAACTCGGCCGCGATCCTCACCGACGCGTTCCCCGCCCACCGGCGCGGCATGGCGATGGGCGTCAACCAGGTCGCGGGCATCGCCGGGACGTTCATCGGCCTGGTCGCCGGCGGGCTGCTGAGCGAGATCAACTGGCGGCTGGTGTTCTTCGCCTCGGCGCCCATCGGGATCGTCGGAACGGTCTGGGCGTACCGGAGCCTGGTCGAGACCGCCAAGCGGGCGGTCGGCGCGAGGATCGACTGGCTCGGCAACGCGACGTTCGCGATCGGGCTGACCTCGCTGCTCGCCGCGATCACCTACGGGATCCAGCCCTACGGCGGGCACGACATGGGCTGGACGAACCCCTGGGTGCTCGCCGGGGTCATCGGCGGCCTCGCCGTCCTGGCGCTGTTCTGCTGGATCGAGACCCGGGTCGAGCAGCCGATGTTCCACCTGAGCCTGTTCCGCATCCGGGCGTTCGCGGCCGGAAACCTGGCCGGGCTGCTCGCCGCGATCTCCCGCGGCGGGATGCAGTTCATGCTGATCATCTGGCTGCAGGGCATCTGGCTGCCGCTGCACGGCTACGACTACGAGGACACCCCGCTGTGGGCGGGCATCTACCTGCTGCCGCTCACCGCCGGCTTCCTGGTCGCCGGGCCGATCTCGGGGCACCTGTCCGACCGGCACGGCGCCCGTGCCTTCGCCTCCGGCGGGCTGGTGCTGTCGGCGCTGGCGTTCGCCGGGCTGCTGGTGATCCCGACCGACTTCGGGTACACCACCTTCGCGCTGCTGATCTTCCTCAACGGGATCGGCTCCGGCCTGTTCGCCGCCCCCAACACCACCGCGATCATGAACTCGGTGCCGGCGGACCAGCGCGGTGTGGCCTCCGGGATGCGCGCCACCTTCATGAACGCCGGCATGGTGCTGTCCATCGGCGTGTTCTTCTCGCTGATGATCGCCGGACTGGCCGACACGCTGCCGAGGACGCTGACGCAGGGCCTGACCGATCACGGCGTCCCGGCCGGTCCGGCCGCGCAGGTGGGCGAGCTGCCGCCGGTCGGCACGCTGTTCGCCGCGTTCCTCGGCTACAACCCGATCCAGAACCTGCTGGCGCCGTTCCACGTGCTCGGCGGGCTCGCGCCGGACGACGTGGCCACGCTCACCGGCCGCTCGTACTTCCCGCACCTGATCTCCGAGCCGTTCCACCACGGCCTGGTCATCGTGTTCGGCCTGGCGATCGCGATGTCGCTGGTGGCGGCGCTGGTGTCGCTGCTGCGCGGGCGCCGGTACGTGCACGACGACGACGCCGCCGGAGAGCCCGCGCTGCAGAAGGCGGGCCGCGGCGCCGCCTGACCCGCCCCCACCGGACACCTCCGGCCGAAGGCCCCCGGCCGCCCCGCGCGGCCGGGGGCCTTCCGCCGTGCTGTTGACACTGTTCCGCAAACGTTTTCATAATCCGTGGCATGGGCGGCACAGGCTCCGGCGCGGGCGCGACCGGCCGTCATGGCGCCGCCTCCGGGTCGGGCGGCGCCCCCCCTCGATCCGTGCGGCGGCGAGCCTCGCCGGGGTTTCGCCCTCCACCGTGTCGCGCGCCCTGAACAACCCCGGGCTCGTCAACGCCGAGACCCGGCGGCGCGTGCTCGGATGCGCCGAACGGCTGGGCCGCCGGCCGAACCGGGCCGCGCAGTCGCCGGTCCTCGGGCGGACCCGCAACGTCGGGCTGATCGTCCCCGACATCGCCAACCCGTTCTTCGCGCCGTTCATCAAGGGCGTCGAGGCCCACTCGCGGGGCACCGAGTGCGCGGTGGTCCCGGCCGACACCGACGAGGACACCGCGACGGAGGTCCGGTTGGCCGAGGCCATGGTCGAGCGGGTGGACGGGCTGGTCCTGTGCGCCCGCGCATGACCGGGGCGCGGCTGCGCGCCGTCGCGGCCCCGTTCGTCGTCCTGGTGATGACGCCGTTCGTGGAGCAGATCGACGCGGACGTGGAGTCGGCGGTGCTGCTGGTCATCGCCCTGATGTTCGTCAACCCGACGCAGATCGTCGCGCAGGTGAGGGAGGCCCCGGCCGAATGAGCGCCGTCCGGTTCGACTACACGGGGGAGCGGGTGCTGGTCACCGGTGCGGCGGGGCTGATCGGCCGTGCGCTGGTGCGGCGGTTCGCCGGCGCGGGCGCCGCCGTGCTCGCCGTCGACGTGGACGCGGCGGGCCTCGCGGTCCACGACGGCGACCCTCGGGTGACGACGATGGCCGGCGACCTGGCCCGCGAGGACGTCGCCGACGCCGTCTTCGCCAGGGTCGCGCGGGACGGCGGCCTGGACGTGCTCGTCAACAACGCCGCGATGACCGGGGTCCGGACGCCGTTCGTCGACATCGACGCCGGCGTCTGGGACGCGGTGATCGCCGCCAACCTGCGCTCGGCGTACCTGCTGTCGGTGCGGGCGGTCCGCCGCTGGCGCGACGCCGGGCGCGGCGGGGCGATCGTCAGCCTGTCCTCGCCGGGCGGATCCCGCGCGCACGAGAACCAGAGCGCCTACGACGTGACCAAGGCGGGCATCGAGGCGCTCAGCCGGGCGATCGCCGTGGAGCTGGGCGGCCTCGGCATCCGCGCGAACTGCATCGCCCCCGCCAGCGTCGTCGGGGAGGTCCGGCCCGCCGCCGACCTCCCGGCCGGGCGCACCACCGCGCCGGAGGAGGTCGCGGACGCGGCGCTTTACCTGGCGTCCCCGGCGGCGGCGCAGCTCAACGGGCACGTCCTGCGAGTGGACGGCGGCCTGCACGCGCGGCTGCGGACCGGCCCGTCCGAGGAGCGGCGCGACTCCTGAGACGCTCTCATGACGGGCGCGGAACGCGGACCGGCCGCCCGCGGTGCGGGCGGCCGGTCCGGAAGGCGCGGAAGAGCGCGGGCTCAGACGCGCCAGGACTGGACGAGCGCGTCCAGCGTCGCCTCGTCGTAGACGATGCCCTGGGCCTTCAGCTCCTGGGCGACCAGTTCGCCGTCGCCGTGGTGCTTGGCCAGCAGCCGGTACACCGCGTACGGGAACCAGTGGTTGTCGCTGATCCGCTGGATCTCGCTCTCGTCGCAGCGGTAGCCCTCGGCCCTGACCTCGGAGAGCGTCGCGGCGACGTCGCCGTGGCGGCGTTCGAGGATGTCGATGACGAGGGATCGCAGGTTCTCCGGCGCCGGCCCGGCGGGCGCCTCCTCCTCGGGGGCGGCCCCGTAGGAGCTGCGCCCGTTGAGGCTGCCGCGCGACGCGGCGCTGACCACGGCGAGCTCCGGCTCCGGCTCGGGGACCGGAGCGGGCGCCGGCTCGGGCTCGGGCGCGGCGGGCGCCGCCGACGGAGCGGAGGCGGCCGGAGCGGCCGGGGCCTGTGCGGCCGCGCCCGCGGGCGCGGCCTTCGGCTCGGCCCTGCCCGCGGTTCCGGACTCGATCTCCTTGCCGGAGTACCCGGGGACCTGGATCTGCGCGAACGGCCCGGTGTTGCGCAGGGGCATCAGCGTGATCTGGTTCAGCGTGACCGGACCGGCGATCGCGCGCGTCTGCGGCTCGGGCTGCTTGACCTCCTCCTCCTCATCGGCCCTCTGCGACACGTACCGGTGCAGCGTCCGCAGCAGGACGAACAGGCCGAGCATCGACACGATCGGCGGGACCGCGGCCGTGGCCTGGAAGGAGAAGGTCTTGTGGCCGACGTGGCCGACGTTGAAGATGAGGCTGGCCGTCCAGCCCGCGAGGGCGATGGTCAGCGGCAGGCAGAAGTCGAGCCAGCTCATCAGGGCACGGCGCTTTATGACGAAGGCGTCGATGGCCAGCAGGAACAACCCGAGTTCACCGACGATGATGAACAGGTCGACCAGCAGGGGGAACGACTCGGCTTTCCAGCCCCGCAGGCCGTGTTCGAGGGCCCAGTGGTAGAGACCGGCATAGGACTGGGCGAAGCCACCGGCGGTGGCGGTCAGGACCGCGGCCGCCATGAAGGCGATGGCCCCCCACCGTGTGATGACCTGTGCCCGGTTGGCAGCGCTCATGCGCGTGTGCTCCCAGATTCCTTACACAACCAAAAGTGATCGGTGGGAGACTATCCATTCCTTTGCCGTTTCGTGGGCGATTCGCATCACGTCTCGGTCCCGTTCCCCGCGAATCGGCAGGACACGCTGGGGACGACCTCGCAAAAGACCACGGGCGTGAGCCCGGGGGAAACACGGCGGGAGCCCCCCGCGGAAGCGTGGTGTGCGCCCCGCGGCGTCACGGCGGGTACCCCCGCAGCGTCACGGCGGGTACCCCCACAGCGTCATGGCGGGTACCCCCACAGCGTCATGGCGGGTACCCCCACAGCGTCATGGCGGGTACCCCCGCCAAGGCGCGCCGGTGCCTTGGCGGGGGCGGGATTCCGCGGGAGCGGTGACGGAATCCGGCCGCGGAACCCCGGTCAGGGAACCTGCAGGACGAAGTCGAACTTCGCGGTGCGTCCGCTCGGACCGGTCTGGACCTTCATGAGGAGCGCCGGGTCGTAGAGCATGTCGGAGCTGTTCCGGGGCTCGTTCGGGAAGTACAGCTGCGTCGTCAGGATCTGCTGGTAGGGGGCCTGGGCCTTGACGTGGATGTGCCGCGTGCGGCCGGGGTAGAGGCCGGGCACGATCGTCGTGAGGGTGAATTGTCCCGAAGCATCCGTGTATTGATGTCCACGGAGTGTGTAGCCGTAATTGTCGTAATTGCCGTAATAGTCCGCCTGCCAGAAGTCGAGCAGGGCGTGGGCCACCGGCTTGCACGACACCGAGTACACGATCCCGGACACGGTGAGGGGGTCCCCGGCATCCCGGGCGTCACGATCGACGCGCGCTCGGGGGAGCCGGGCTTGAAGTAGGGGCCCTCCATCTGCGAGTGCGTCAGGGTGTCGTCCCCGTCGTCGCACTTGGGCGTGGGGGTGAGCGGCTGCTGCTCCGTGCCGGCCTGCGCTGGCGCGGCCACCGCGGACACGGCGGTGGGCAGCACGAGCGCGCCGATGCCCGCCGCTCCCGCGGCGACGATGAAGTTCTTGCGGCTGATGCCGTTCTCCTGGCCGTCGCCGGTGCCGGGCTCGTGGCCGGTGCCGGTCTCCTGCTCGTCCGCTGGCATGGGGGTTCCTTACCTTCTTCCTGGGTGTTCGTTCCTGACCGTCCGTAGGGTTGGGAGGACCCCGGGAGCGCCAGGTATGGCTTTCATGGGTTTGCCACCTGGGTGGCTTGAGAGGATTGGCCGCCTGGCGCTCCAAGACGACCCGACCGCTGATTGGGATGCGCGAACAGATCGCTGTGTAAGGACACGACGGCGCGGTCGTCTGCGGGACCCCCATGTGAGCTGCGACGACGGAGGAGCCCGATGCCACGCATTTGGGCAGGTGTGGACGCGGGTAAGACCCACCACCACTGCACCGTGATCGACCCCGACGGCAACCGGCTGCTGTCCAGGAAGGTGGTCAACGACGAAGCCGAGATCCTGGGCCTCATCGCCGAGGCCAACGCCTTGGGTGAAGACCTGCGGTGGGCGATCGACCTCAACAGCGGTGGAGGGGCCCTGCTCATCACCCTGCTGCTCGGCCACGGCCAGGACCTGGTCTACATCCCGGGGCGCACCGTCCACCACGCCTCCGGCGCCTACCGGGGCGGCGGCAAGACCGACGCAAAGGACGCCTTCATCATCGCCGACCAGGCCCGCATGCGCCGGGACCTGCACCCGATCGCGTCCTTCGACGAGATCGCCACGGACCTGCGCATCCTCACCGGCCGCCGTACCGACCTGGCCTGCGATCGCACCCGGACCATCAACCGGCTGCGCGACCAGCTCCTGGGCTACTTTCCCGCCCTGGAGCGCGCCTTCGACTACAGCAACAGCAAGGCCGCCCTGACACTGCTCACCGGCTACCGCACCCCCACCTCGCTGCGCAAGATCGGCCAGGCCCGGCTGGAGACATGGCTGCGGGCCCGCAAGGTCCGCAACCCTGCCCGCGTGGCCCTGGCCGCGATCGAGGCCGCCCAGGCCCAGCACACCACGGTCACGGGCGAGAAGACCGCCGCCGCCGTGGTCGAGCGCCTGGCCGAGGAGGTGATCGCCCTGGATGCCGAACTCGCCGAGACCGACGCGGCCATCCAGGCCCGGTTTCGCGAGCACGAACACGCCGCGGTGATCACCAGCCTGCCCGGCATCGGCCCCCTCCTGGGCGCGGAGTTCATCGCCGCCACCGGCGGCGACATGGCCGCGTTCGGCAGCGCGGACCGGCTGGCCGGTGTCTCGGGACTCGCGCCGGTACCCCGGGACTCGGGCAAGATCAGCGGCAACCTGCGCCGGCCCCGGCGCTACAGCCGCCGCCTGCTGCGAGTGTTCTACATGTCCGCCATGGTCAGCATCCGCTGCTGTCCCGCCTCCAAAGCGTTCTACGAGCGCAAGAGGGCCGAGGGCAAGAAGCACATCCAGGCCGTGCTCGCGTTGGCCCGCCGCAGAGTCAACGTGCTGTGGGCGATGCTCAGAGACGGACGCGTCTACATGGCTGCACCCACCCTGAAACTGACCACAGCAGCCTGAACCGCTCACGATCGGTTACGGCGTCGGGTTGACAACCTCATTGGGAATCCTCTCGGGGGTCGTCCGGGATCTTCCGGTTGGCGGGGCTCCCAGGGGGTCGGTCCGCGACATGTATAAGCCGCCGGGGAAGGGGCGGTCTTGCCGCTGCGTGCCGTGACTTTGGCGGCGAGTGCCAAAGCCCGCCCGGAGCGTCGTGCTGACTCGCTCATTGACCTTCCTGACGCGCCGTAGAAGCCTTGCGGGTGGCGTCCGAGATCCCGCCCGCCGACCGGAGGAGCGTCATGCCCACGCTCGTTGACACCTCGGACCACCCTGCCCGCGACCAGGCGGACTTCTGGCGCCACCTGATCAGTTCGGCCTTCGGCCCGTTCCACGTGCAGCCGCGCCTGCCCGGCGGGTTCGCCGCCCGGCTGAGCGGCCGGGCGCTGGGTCCGGTGGAGGCCGGCGACGTGTACGCGCCCGCGCACGCGGTGCGGCGCAGCGCCCTGCAGATCGCCCGCGACACCCGCGAGTGCTACAAGCTCGGCCTGGTGCTGCGCGGCTCGTGCGTGCTGCGGCAGAACGGCCGCCGGGCCGTGGTCGGGCCGGGGGACGTGGTGTTCTACGACCTCACCCGTCCGGTCGAGATCTCCTTCGACGACCACCACATCTTCACCGTCGTGATCCCGCACAGCGCCGTCCCGCTGCCGCGGGAGCGCCTCGCCGAGTTCGGCGGCACCCTCGTCGGGGGGCGGGCCCGGACCGGGCGGCTCGTCTCGTCCTTCCTCGGCGCCCTGGCCGAGAGCGCCGAGGAGGCCGCCCGGGGCGGCGCCGCGAACGGCGCCGAGCCCGCCGCGGGGACCGGGACCGCGCCCGGCGACCCGTTCGGCGGCGCGGCCGACGAGATCTACGCCCACCATCTCGGCGGCGCGCTGGTCGAGCTGGTCGCCGGCGCGGCCGGCGAGTGGCTGGGCGCGCCCCCGCGCCCGTCGCCGGAGGGAGCGGAGATGCTGCGGGCGATCGAGGAGTGGATCGAGGCGCGCCTGCACGACCCGTCGCTGAGCCCCGCCGCGATCGCGGCCGCGCACCACATCTCCGTCCGCCAGCTCTACCGGGTGTTCGCGCCGACGGGGACGACCGTCGCCCGGTACGTCCGGACCCGCCGCCTGGAGCACTGCCGCCGCGAACTCGGCGACCCGTTCCTCGGCACGCAGCGGATCGGCGCGATCGCGGTCCGCTGGGGCCTGCCGGACGCCGCCGCCTTCAGCCGCGCCTTCCGCGCCGCCTACGGGCAGACGCCCAGCGACTACCGCGCCCGCGCCACCGGCATCCTGCGGGACGCCTAGCGCCGTCGATTCGCGGCCGGCGCGAATCGATCCCCGTATCCCGGGAACGCGGAGGGGACGACGTGAACGCGATGGAGGACGCGAGGGGGACGCCGCCATGCCACGCTGGGAAAGCCGCGCCGCCGCCGACGTGCGCGGAGCGGCGCTGCCGCTGGAGTACGCGGAGGACCTGGACCCGCTGCTGGACCGGAACGGGGACGCCCGGTGCGTGCTGATCGGCGAGGCCAGCCACGGGACCCACGAGTACTACGCGTGGCGGGCGGCGCTGACCAGACGGCTGATCGCCGAGCGCGGGTTCGGGGGCGTCGCCGTCGAGGGCGACTGGCCCGACTGCCGCCGGGTCGGCCGCTGCGTGACGCTCGCGCCGGGGGCCGACCGGGATCCGAGGGACGCCCTGGACGCCTACGAGCGGTGGCCGACGTGGATGTGGGCCAACGAGGAGACCGTCCGGTTCTGCCGGTGGCTGCGCGACCGCAACGCGGAACTTCCCCCGGGCGAGCGGGCGGGCTTCCACGGCCTGGACGTCTACAGCCTCTGGGAGTCGCTGCGCGCGGTCGTCGACCACCTGGCGGAGCACCGCCCCGAGTACCTGGACACGGCGCTGGAGGCGTACCGCTGCTTCGAGCCGCACGGCCACGACCCCCGCTCCTACGCGTGGAACACGGCCCTGGTGCCCGGCGGCTGCGCGGCGGAGGTCGCGGACCTGCTGGCCGCGCTGCGCCGCCCGGCGCCGCCGGGAGAGGCCGGCGACCCGGAGGAGGAGTTCGACGCCCTGCAGAACGCCGAGGTGGCGGCGGGCGCCGAGCACTACTACCGCACCATGCTCGGCGGCGGGCCGGAATCGTGGAACGTCCGGGACGTTCACATGGCCGACACGCTGGACCGGCTGATGGGGTTCTACGGCGGCGGGGCCGTCGTGTGGGCGCACAACACCCATGTCGGCGACGCGCGGGCGACCGACATGGCGGGCGCCGGGATGGTCAACCTCGGCCAGCTCGCCAGGGAGCGGCACGGAGCGGACGGCGTCGTTCTGGTCGGGTTCGCGGGCGGGCCCGGCGAGGTCGTCGCCGCGCCGGCCTGGGGCGCCCCGATGGAGGTCATGCACGTCCCGCCGCCGGCGCGCGGCTCGCTGGAGCAGGTGCTGGCCGAGTCGGAACTGCACCGGGCGATGTTCGTCGTGCCTCCGGAGCCGGAGAAGCCCGCCTTCTTCACCGGCGCGCTCGGGCACCGCGCGATCGGCGTCGTGTACGACCCGGACCGGGACCTGCGCCAGTACGTCCCGACCCGGCTCGCCGACCGCTACGACGCGCTGTGCTGGTTCCGCGCGACCTCGGCGCTCCGGCCGCTGCATCTGGAGGCGGCGCGCCGTGGTGAACTGGAGACGATGCCGACCGGCGTCTAACGATCAGGCAGTCCGAGGAGCCGCGCCATGTCCCTGACCATGCGACCGGGCCCGCTCGCCGGTTCGCCCGGCGACGAGGTCAACTTCACGATCGACGGGCCGGTGCACCGGCTGTTCATGCACGACTTCCCCCGCAGGGTGCGCGCCCGTTTCGCGGGGGAGACGGTGCTGGACACCGAGCGCGGGAAGCTCCTGCACGAGACCGGGCTGCTGCCCGTCCTCTACGTGCCGGAGGAGGACGTGCGCACCGAGCTGCTGGAGAAGACCGTCCACACGACGCACTGCCCGTTCAAGGGCGACGCCGTGTACTGGACGGTGCGGGCGGGCGACCGGGCGGCCGAGAACGCGGTCTGGGGGTACCCGGAGCCGAAGCCGGAGTCGGCGTGGCTGCGCGGCCACATGGCCTTCTACTGGGGCCGGATGGACGCCTGGCTCGACGAGGACGAGGAGGTCCACGGCCACCTGCGCGACCCGTTCCACCGCGTCGACGCCCGCGCCACGTCCCGCCGCGTGCGGGTGCTGCTCGACGGCGAGGTCGTCGCCGAGACCGGGCGGCCGAAGCTGCTGTCGGAGACGGGACTGCCCAACCGGTACTACATCCCGGCCGAGGACGTCCGCCGCGACCTGCTGGCCCGGAGCGAGAAGCGGACCTTCTGCCCCTACAAGGGCGAGGCGACCTACTGGTCGCTGGCCGGAGCCGAGGACGCCGCCTGGTCCTACGAGGAGCCGCTGG
Source organism: Spirillospora sp. CA-108201 (assembly GCF_050936235.1). Lineage (NCBI taxonomy): Bacteria > Bacillati > Actinomycetota > Actinomycetes > Streptosporangiales > Thermomonosporaceae > Spirillospora > Spirillospora sp. CA-108201. Next base: position 54,480 of record NZ_JBNJNE010000001.1, read on the forward strand.
AGGACGCGGCGAAGATCGGCGGATACCTGTCCTTCGACCACGAGGCCCTGACGATCGAGACCCAGCCGCCCCCGGCCTCCTGACGCCGGGGTAATGCGCTCGCGGAGCGGCGGCCTCCTGCCGCATGATTTCGGCATGCTGGACACCTCCCTGTACGCGGCGTTCGTCGTCGCCGCCTTCGCGCTCTGCGTCACGCCCGGCCCCGACATGATGTTCATCGTCGCGATGGGCGGGCGCGGCGGCCCGGTCACGGGCCTCATGGCCGCGGCGGGGGTCGCCGCCGGCGCCCTCACCCACGCCGTCGCCGCGACGCTCGGCCTGTCCGCGCTGTTCACCGCGCTGCCGGTGCTCTACCACGTGCTGCGCTGGGCCGGCGCCGCCTACCTGCTCTACCTCGCCGTCAGGTCGTTCCGGGACCACGGCGAGCCCGCCGGGGAGAGCGCGGCCCCCGCCGGCCCGGGGCTGCTCCGCGCGTTCTGGCAGGGCGTCGTCACGAACCTGCTCAACCCCAAGGTGATCCTCTTCAACATCGCCTTCCTGCCGCAGTTCGTGAACCCCTCCATGGGGCACCCGATGGTGCAGCTGCTCGTCCTGGGCGTCACGCTCGTCCTGCTCGGCCTGGCCGTGGACGCCGGCGTCGGCCTGCTCTCCGGCCGCCTCGCGAACCTGCTGCGCCGCAGCCGCCGCGTCGCCCGCGGCCTGAACGTCTTCAGCGGGACGGTCTTCACGGGGCTCGCCGTGCGGCTCATCGCCGTCCCCAAGTGAGGTCCTGCGGGTTTACAGTTCTGGTAACCCTGAGCAAAGGAGGCGGCTGTTGGTTCCGTACGCGGCGTCCTCACCGCCTTCCGCGTTCTGGTCGGCGCTCGAACCCGCGCAGCGGACCGCGCTGCGCGGCGCCGCGCGCCCCCGCACGTTCCCGGTCAAGGCGCCGCTGGTGTACCAGGGCGACGAGTCCGACCATGTGATCATCATCGAGCGGGGCTGGGCGAAGGTGACCTCCGCGACCGAGGACGGCCACGACGTGGTGCTGGCCGTCCGCGGCCCCGGCGACCTGCTCGCCGAGAGCGCGGTGCTCGGCGGGCGGCCGCGCGCCGCGACCGTCACCGCGCTGTCCCCGATCCGCGCCCTGGTCGTGCCCGCGGCCCGCTTCACCGGGTTCCTGGACGCGCACCCGGACGTGTGGATGCTCGTCACCGGCACCTTCGTCCAGCGCATGGACGACTCCGACCGGCGGCTGACCGCCCACATCACCAGCCGGGGCCCCGAGCGCCTGGCCGCCCTGCTCGCCGACCTGGCGGAGCGCTCGGCCCACCACGCCCCGCCCGCGGCGGACGGGTCGATCGAGATCGGGCCGCCGCTGTCGCAGGAGGAGCTCGGCAGCTGGATGGACGCCTCCCGGGAGACCGTCGCCCGCGCGCTCGGCGGGCTGCGCCGCGAGGGCCTGATCCGCACCGGCTGGCGCAGGATCACGGTGGTCGACCTGGAGCGCCTCCGCGCGTTCGCCAAGGAGCAGGACTGACGGGCCCGTCCTCCCGCCCTAGGATTCCGGGCATGAGCGGTGACCCCTACCACCACGGCAACCTGAGGCGCGCCGTGCTCGACGCCGCGATCGAGGCGATCGCCGAGGCGGGCCCGGCGACGTGGAGCCTGCGCGAACTGGCGCGCCGCGCCGGGGTGTCGCACGCCGCGCCCGCCCACCACTTCGGCGACAAGGCCGGCGTGCTGACGGCCGTCGCCGCCGAGGGGTACGCGCTGTTCGCCGACGCCCTGGAGGCCGCCGGGGGCGACCTGCACAGCGTCGGGCTCGCCTACGTGCGGTTCGCGGTCGAGCACCGGGCCCACTTCGAGGTCATGTTCGCGCCCGCGCTCTACCGCCCCGACGCCCCGGAGGTCGTCGCCGCCCGCGACCGCGCCGGGCGGATCCTCGCCGAGGGCGTCCGCGGCGCCGCGCCCGGCCGTCCGGCGGGGGACCGGACGGCCGGGATCGCCGCCTGGTCGATCGTGCACGGCTTCGCCCACCTGTGGCTGAGCGGCGCGCTGCGGGACCTCGGCGACGACCCGGTGGAGGCCGCCGAACCGGTCATCCGCCTCCTGTTCGAGCGCTCCGGGTCAGCGTGACGCGGCCTTCTCCCCGACCTCCGGCCGGTCGCCGTCCGGTCCGGCGGGGCGGCGCTCGGGGACGGCGGCCAGATCGGCCCGGAAGCGGCGGTTGAGGGCCGCGCGCACGCGTCCCCGCGCGGTGCGGCCGCGCGGGCTGTCGACGTCGCCGACGGGCGGCGGGACGTCGAGGTCGGCGGCGGGCGCGGGACGCGGATCGGTGATCGCGGCGATCGCCTCGTCCGGAAGGCGGCGCTCGACCTCGCTGAACCGCCCGTCCGGCGACTGGCGGACGATGCCGGTCTCCAGCCCGTGGTGGGCCAGGCCGAGGTCGCGGCGCTGCAGGCCGACGCAGATGCGGTAGGTGACGACGTAGGCCAGCACCGGTCCGAGGATGATGAGGAAGCGGAAGAACCACGTCGTCCAGAACAGCGAGACCTCGAAGCTGTGGGACAGGACGTCGTTGCCGCCCGCGAGCCACAGCGTCCCGTAGAAGACCACGCCGCCGACGCCGATGCCGGTGCGCGCCGGGACGTCGCGCGGCCGGTCGAGCAGGTGGTGGATCTGGGAGTCGCCGGTCACCCAGCGCTCCAGGAACGGGTAGGCGGCCAGGCCGGTGAACAGCAGCCCGGGCACCACGAGGGCCGGGACGACCACGCTCATCGCGACGGTGTGGCCCCAGAGGCTGATCTCCCAGGACGGCATGATCCGCAGCGCGCCCTCCAGCCAGCCCATGTACCAGTCCGGCTGCGACCCGGAGCTGATCGCTCCGGGGTCGTAGGGCCCGAACAGCCAGATCGGGTTGATCTGGACGAACGCGGCCAGCAGCGTGGTCACGCCCAGCACCCACAGGAAGAACGCCGTCGTCTTGGCGATGAAGACGGGGAAGAACGGGTAGCCGCGGACGGTCGTGTTCGAACTGCCCTTGCCCGGGAACTGCGTGTGCGTCTGCCGCCAGGTCAGCACGACGGCGTGCAGGGGGATCAGCGCCGCCAGGATGCCCGGGATCAGCAGCACGTGGATGACGTACAGGCGCGGGATGATGTCGGTGCCGGGGTACTCGCCGCCGAACAGGAACATCACCGCGTACGAGCCGACCAGCGGGATCGACGCGAGCACGCCCTCCAGGATGCGCAGGCCCGTGCCGGACAGCAGGTCGTCCGGCAGCGAGTAGCCGAACAGGCCGTTCAGCATCACGAGCATGAACATGGCGACGCCGATCAGCCAGTTCAGCTCGCGGGGCTTGCGGAACGCGCCCGTGAAGAAGTTGCGCAGCATGTGCACGAGGATCGAGCCCATGAAGATGAGCGTCGACCAGTGGTGGATCTGCCGGACGAGCAGGCCGCCGCGCACGTCGAAACTGATCTTGAGGGAGGAGGCGTACGCCTCGCTCATCTCCACGCCCTTCAGCTTCGTGTACGAGCCGTCGTAGACGACCTCGTGCATGCTCGGCTTGAAGAACAGCGTCAGGTACACCCCGGTCAGCAGGATGATCACGAAGGAGTACATCGCGATCTCGCCGAGCAGGAACGTCCACTGGTCCGGGAAGGCCTTGCGCAGCGCCTTGCGCGCGAATCCGGTGGTGCCGAACCGCTCGTCCAGCGCCCGCGCCGTGACGTCCACTCCCCTGGGCGGCCTCCGCGTGCCGGCCCGCGCCCCGCCGGGCGTCCTCGTTCCCGCCATCGTCCGCATCCCTCCGTCGCGCCGTGGGCAGTCGCGCTTCTGGGAATGAGACCGACCTCGGCCGACAAATGTGACATTCAGGGATGTGGACCGCGTCACACGGCGCGCGGTCGCGCGGCCCCGGCGGTCAGCGCGCCGGGACGGCGAGCCCGCCGCGGCGCAGGTAGCGGGGACGCCAGCGCGCCCGGTAGAGCAGCCGCACCGGCGGCGGGAGCAGTCCCAGCACGGCGCGGCGGGTGCCGTCGGGGGCGCCGTCGAGCAGCCAGGGCAGGAACACCCCGAACCCGCGCAGGCCGAGGCCGCGGCGGAACTCGACGTCGAAGGTGCCCCATTCGAACGGGGTGAGGGTGTCGTGGATCAGGGGCAGGACGTCGGACTCCTTGAAGTCCAGCAGCGCTTCCACCGAGGCCCGCAGGTCGCGCGCGTAGCCGGCGAGCGCGGCGCGGTCGCGGTGCTCCAGCGCCGCGTCCACGCCGTCGATCAGCGGGACGGCCCTCAGCGCCAGCGACGCCATGGCGTCCAGGACCGCGCCGACCCGACCGGGCCCGTCGGCGTCCTTGGCGTACATGACCGTCCAGAGGGCCTCCTTCTCGGCGCGGTCCTGGAGGCTCCAGTGGGAGGTGAACAGGGCCCAGCCGTTCGCGGCCGGGTCCCAGCCGAAGCCGGAGCCGGGCCGGGCGGCCGCCTCCAACCGGGCCGCGTCGCGGCGGAAGGCGTCGTAGGCGGCGTACAGCATCGTCAGGTCGAACTTCCTCGCCACGCTGTCCATGCCGCCTCCCAAGCTCTCCGCGCCCGCGCCGCTCACACAGATAGAGGGGCGGCACGCGCTCGGATGTGACGCGATGCGGAGCCTGACTTCCTGTGATCTGCCCCACGGGCAGCGGGATATGCGGAGGGCGTTCGGCCACCCGCCTCGTCCGGTACGTTGCTGGACGTTCCCAGCGCACGAAGGAAGGGGCCGGGCATGGCTGTTGAGGCGGCGGGGATCGACATCGCCTCCCTGGTTCTGCGGGTGTCGGTGGGCGGCACTCTGATCGCGCACGGGTGGAACCACGCGTTCGGCGGCGGGAGGATCGAGGGCACGGCGGGCTGGTTCGAGTCGATGGGGCTGCGCCCGGGGCGGCTGCACGCGCTGATGGCGACGGGCACCGAGCTCGGCGCGGGCGTCCTGCTGGTGCTCGGGTTGCTGACGCCGCTGGCGGCCGCGGGCGCGGTGGGCACGATGGCGGTCGCCTTCGTCACCGCGCACCTGCGCAACGGCTTCTTCATCTTCCGCCCGGGGCAGGGCTACGAGTACGTCGTGATGATCATGATGGTGGCGTGCGCCGCCGGCGCGCTGGGCGGCGGAGCGCTGTCGCTGGACCGCGCCCTCGGGATCGAGGACGACCTGGCGGGCTGGACGGGCCTGGCCCTCACGGCCCTGGCCGGGGGAGCCGGCGCCGCACTCCTGCTGGCCGCCTTCTGGCGTCCCGGCAGGCGCCCCGCCGGGGCGCCGGAGGACTGACCCGCGCGGTGCCCGGCCGGATCTCGCCCGGGTCGGATAGCGTCACGGGCGTGCGACCCTCGATCTCCGAAGAGCCCGAAGCACGGCTGGAATCCCTCCATTCCGTCCTGGACCTGCTGGATCTGGAAGAGCTCGACCGGGACCTCTACCGGGGCGCCCTCGTCTTCGACGACCCGTACCCGCTGTACGGCGGGCAGGTCGCGGCGCAGGCGCTGCGCGCGGCGGGCGGCACCGTCCCGGAGGGGCGGCTGCCGCACTCGCTGCACGGCTACTTCCTGCGCGGCGGCGACGCTGCACGGCCGACGATCTTCCGGGTGGACCGGGACCGCGACGGCCGCTCGTTCTCCGCACGCCGCGTGGTGGCGCTGCAGGGCGGCGAGGTCATCTTCAACATGTCGGTGTCGTTCCAGCGGCCCGCCGAAGACGACGACCGGCAGGTGCACCCCGCCCCGCGGGCCCCGGAGCCGGAGGGCCTCCCGGCCTCCCCGGTCCCGCGCCTGTTCTCCATGGAGAGCCGCGTGCCGCCGCAGCCCTACGAGGCGGCCGACTTCCCGACGCGGCTGTGGTCGCGCTGCACCGCGCCGCTGCCGGACGACGACCTGCTGCACGCGTGCGTGCTGACGTACCTGTCCGACATCTCCAGCGGGCTGATCGCGCTGCACGACGGGGCCGCCCGGTCGGGGTCCAGCCTCGACCACGCCGTCTGGTTCCACCGGCCCGTCCGGATGGACGACTGGGTGCTGATGGACCTCGTTCCGCAGACGGTCGCCGCCGGTCGCGGCTGGTACACCGGGACGATCCACGCCCGCGACGGCGTGCTCGTCGCCAGCCTCACCCAGGAGACCCTCTTCCGCACGCCGCGCTCCTGACGCGCGCCGGGGCCGGCCTCCGCGCGGAGGCCGGCCCGCGGTGGTGCTATCGCCAGGTGTCGTCGGCGGTGCGGCTCGACGTGCCGGTCGTGTAGGTGCGGTTGGCGCCGGCCTCCCACGTCACGGCCCCGTCGTCGGTCTTCTTGATGTACTTGTACTCGATCCTGGTGTTGGCGGGCAGCGTGACCGTCCCGTTCCAGATCGGGTAGCCGGACGGGGACAGCTTGACCGCCCTGGCGGTGTCCCACGAGCCGAGCGCCGCGGCGTCGCCGACCAGGTAGACGCTCGTGCCCCAGGTGGTGGTGGCGTTGACGTTGAAGGTGTCGGAGACGGTCCCGGGGTCGGAGGTGGGCGGCGGCGTCTGCCCCGACCGGGCGTCCGCGTGGATCGCGACGGCGCCGCCCGCGGGGATCGTCACGGTCGCCGTCCCGCCCGACACGGTCACGGCGGTGCCCTGGCAGCCGCCGGAGCCGAGGCCGCCGGTGATGACGTCGCAGTAGACGCCGTCCGCGAGCCCGGTCCGGTAGGACGCCGTGGACGGGCCGGAGGAGTCGTTCAGGCCGATCCAGCCCTTCGAGCCGCGGCTGAACCCGATGACGTTCCCCGCGGTGGCCGTGAAGTTGCCGACGGCCGTGGCGGACGCCGTCGCGTTGTGCCAGCCGACCATGCCCTTCATCCCGGTGGAGCGGGTGAGGCACTGCCAGCCGTTCGAGCAGTTCGCGCCGGTGACGAACCCGCGCGAGTCGGCGGGCGGCGACTGCCCGGCCGAGGACCAGGTGAACCCGTCGTACACCGAGGGCCTGCCGTACGGGTAGGCCAGCAGGAAGTAGTTCGCCAGGGTGTAGTCGGAGCCGCTCTTGTAGTTGAGCGTGGACCCGTCCCGCTCGGTGTCGTGGTTGGTGATCATGGTGTGGGTCCGGGAGCCGTCCGCGTCCAGCGACCAGGACGGGATGCCCGACAGGTTCGACAGGGTCCCGTTCTGGAACTGGGTCTTCAGGCCCTGGGCGTAGGAGAAGCCGAGCACGTCGCCGTTGCCGGTGAACGCCGACGGCTTCAGGTCGGCCGCGCTCGACCCGGGGAAGATCTCCTGCGCGATGTAGGGCGCCCTGCCCTCGGCGGTGGTGGTGCGCAGCGCGCTCCTGATGGCGGCGAAGTCGCTCTGGGCGACGTGCTTGGCGGCGTCGACGCGGAACCCGTCCACGCCGAGGCCGATCAGGTCGTTGAGATACCCGGCGATCTTGTCGCGCACGTAGCCGGACTGGGTCTTCAGGTCGGACAGCGAGACCAGTTCGCAGTTCTGCACCTCGGAGGTGTTGTTCCAGTCGTCGATGCCCGCGTCGTCGTCGTTGCAGTACCCGTCGTTGGCGTGGTGGAAGTCGCCGTACCCGTACGGGACGGCGGGGTAGGCGAACCCGCCGGGGTCGAAGGTCGAGCCGCCGTAGGTGGTGTTCAGCGTGTTGTTGCGGCCCGCCATGTGGTTGACGACCGCGTCCGCGTAGACGCGGACGCCCGCGTCGTGGCATGCCGCGACCATGGAGGAGAACTGGGCGCGGGTTCCGAGCCTGCTGGTCAGCCCGTAGGAGACGGGCTGGTACACCTCCCACCACGGATGGGAGCCGTCGTTGGTCGAGGCGAGGCTGACCGACTCGGCCGGCGGCGCGACCTGGACGGCCCCGTAGCCGGCGGGCCCGAGGTGGTCGGTGCACGCGGCCGCGACGGACGGCCAGTTCCATTCCCAGAGGTTGGCGGTGACGTCGCTCGCGTTGAGGGACGCGGCGGCTCTGGCGGGGCGGTCGGGGAGCAGGGCGGCGACGGGCGCCGTCCCGGCGAGGACGAGGAGGCCGGCGGCGAGCAGCGACCGGCGGCGGGGGGCTCTGGCGCGGGGGGTTCTCAGGCGTGGGGCGTCGTTGGCAGACACTTCGGCGAACTCCTGTCACAGGGCGCCTGGCGGGCGCCTGAAGGGGTGGGGGACGGCCGTCCGCGAGCAACGCGAGAATGCTCTCTTCTTGCAGTCAGGTCAAGAGTTTGCGCAAGATTTCAATGAACTTGCAGAAAGGTGGCAGCCTCAGGAGGTGGACGCCTCGCCGCGGGCGGCGAGGCGTTCCCGCTGGGGAACGACGGTGTACCGGGGGTCCTCGGCCGACTGCACGCCCGCGTGGAAGACGCCGAAACGCGTGCAGGCCGAACTCGCCAGGAGCGCGGCCCCGCTCAGCGCCGCCGCGGCCCGGCTGCGCCAGCCGAGCAGGACGCAGCCCGCGGTGCCCGCGGCGGAGAGGATCTCGCCCGCCCGCATGTACGCTCCGCCCCGGCCCCGCCTGTACGGCTCGGCGACCGGCCCGGCCCGGTGCTCCAGCGCCTTGGCCGCGGCGAGTTCCAGGCCGGCGCCGAACACGGCGGCGGTGCGCATCGGGGCGTTCTCCCGGAGGGGCGCGGCGACCAGCGCCATGCCGGCCGCCGCGGCGGCGGCGGAGCCGACGAAGACGAACGGCAGCTCGCGGTGCGCCTCGTGCCAGGCGGGGACGGCGGTGTCGGCGGCGAGCACGGCGGTGTAGGCGGCGACGGCCGGCCCCAGCGCGGCGGCCCCGGCGGTGGCGGCACGGCCGAGGCGCGGGAACAGCCCGGTCACCTCCAGCGCGGCCGCGGCGCCCGCGGCGGGGCCGTAGGCGGCCAGCAGCCAGGAGCCGACGCTCATCGGCGACGTCGGCTTCATGACGCGCAGCATGTTGCAGAACCGCTCCGGCCGCCCGAGGTCGTGGACCAGCGCGGCCGTGGACCCGCCGATGGCGGCCAGCGAGGAGATCTTCAACGCCCGCGCTGCGGCCGGGCGCCCGGTGAGCTGCGCGCCGGCGGCGAGCACGGACCCGGCGCCGGCCAGCCCGCCGAGGAAGAAGTACCCCGCGACGTCGAAGGACTTCCACACCGGCGGTTTCAGGATGGGCCTGCCGTAGTAGGAGGTGAACTCCGCCTCCGGCACCATGGCCTTCTCAGTGCGGGCCTTCTCACCGCGCCCGCCCCTGCGCCGTCGCCCGCCGCGCGGGCCCTTGCCGATCTCGGCCTCCCGGCCCGGCCTGGCGCCGTGCACGCCGTCCTTGCCGACCTCCGACGAGCTCATCGCGCGCTCCCCTCGCGGCCGTGCGCGGCGAACACGGCGGCGAGCCCGCCGAGCAGCGCGGCGGCGGCGACGCCCGCGTGCCGCCACATGGACGGCAGGTCGCGCGTGGTGACGACCGGATCCGGCGGCAGCCCGTAGACCTCCGGCTCGTCCAGCAGGAGGAAGAAGGCGCCGTCGCCGCCGACGCCGTCGTCCGGGTCGTGCCCGTAGAGGCGGGCGTCCTCGACGCCGAGGTCGTGGAGCTGGTCGACGCGCAGCGCGGCCCGCTCGCGCAGCTCGTCCAGCGGGCCGAACTGGATCGAGTCGGTCGGGCACGCCTTCGCGCACGCGGGTTCCTGCCCCGCGCCGAGACGGTCGTAGCAGAGGGTGCACTTCCAGACCCGCCCGTCGTCCTTGCGTTGGTCGATGACCCCGTACGGGCAGGCGGGCACGCAGTAGCCGCAGCCGTTGCAGATGTCCTGCTGGACGACCACCGTGCCGAACTCGGTGCGGAACAGCGAGCCGGTGGGGCACACGTCGAGGCAGGCGGCGTGCGTGCAGTGCTTGCACACGTCGGAGGCCATCAGCCAGCGCATGCCGTCCGCGCCCGGCGCCGCGCCCTGGTCGGCGGCACCGTGGTCGGCGGCACCGTGGTCGACGCCGGTCTCGTTCTGGCCGATCGGCTTGCTCTGCTCGATGAAGGCGACATGCCGCCAGGTGTCGGCGCCGAGGCCCTGGGTGTGGTCGTAGGACATGCCCGTGAACTCGAGGCCGTCCTCGGGGACGGCGTTCCACTCCTTGCACGCCACCTCGCACGCCTTGCAGCCGATGCACACCGAGGTGTCGGTGAAGAAGCCCATGCGGGGCGGGTGGTCGGCGTAGCCGGAGTCGGCGGCGACGTCGGGCTCCGCTCCGGCGAGCAGGTTCCGTCCTATGAGGCTGCGCATTTCCACGACTCCCATCGACGACACCGGCCCCTACCCGACTTCCCGGGGACGCGTCGCCTACACACCGCCCCGCCGGGCTCACCGGGGGGCGGCGGGCGCCGTCAGATGCTCATCGCCTTCCACTGGCGGTCGGCGACGGGACGCCAGGTGTCGTGCCGCTCGTGGAAGAGCGCGACCGCCTGCGCGCCGCTCCAGTCCTCGGGCAGGAGCGCCGCGGGGAGGCCGGGGTCGAGGAACGGGAACCGGCGCCACTCCTGGACGAGCCTGGTGTGCGCGGCGAACGTCCCCGGGTCGTCGGCGGGACGCAGCGCGGCGACGGCGTCGAGGAAGTCCTCGTAGGCGAGCCCGATCTCCCCCAGGTCCCAGGCCTGGCGCGCCACGCGCCGCGCCTCGGCCAGGTCGCCGAGGCGCCCGGTGAACAGCGTGGAGCCGTCCGCGACGCCGATCCCGGCGAGGACCTCCCTGACCTCGGGTTCGCGCTCGGGGTGCGGGCTGACCCACACGCCGGGGGAGAGGTTCCCGAGGCCGCTCCAGGCGAGCCGGGTCCGCAGCAGGTGGCGCAGGCGCCGGCTGGTCTCCGGGACGGTGGCGAGGACGAGCAGCCACCGCCCGTCCCACGCCCCGGCCGGGCGGCCGAAGCCGTAGATCCGCTCGGTGCCGTCGGTGAGCAGCCGCTCCCCGGACGGGGTGAGCCGCCAGGCGGTGCGGCGCCCGTGCCGCTCCCCGGCGAGCCAGCCCTCGCCGGCGCTGCGGGCGAGCGCCTGCCGGACGGCCTTCTCCTCGACGCCGAGGAGCCCGAGCGCGCGCAGGAACGTCGCCGTCCACACCGGCTCGCCGCCGGGAAGGACGAACTCGCCCAGCACGGTCAGCAGCAGCGAGCGCGCGCTCGCCGCGCCGAGTTCGCGCCGGCGCCGGAACCTCGGCTCCGGGTGCGCCGCGTCCTCGCCGGTTCGGGCCATGTGCTCCTCCTCTGGGCCCTGATGGGCACGCCCGTCTGGGACGCCGTCCAGTATCGCGCGGACCCGCCCCGGGGGCGCGCGCGTCCGGTCCGAAGCCTCCTCGTTCCACAAGTCTATTGACTAGCGTTTCATCTATGTAGAGCATTGGGCCCACGGTTCCCGGCGAGGGGAGACCTCGATGACCGCTGAAACGGCGACCGCACCGGTCCCGCCCGACACCTTCAACGCCTCCGACTACCTGCTCCGGGCGGCGTCCGGGCCCGGCGGCGGCCGGACGGCGCTGACCGGTCCGGCCGGGGACCTGAGCTACGCCGGGCTCGCCGAGCTGGCCGGGAACATCGCCGCCGGCCTGGGACGCCGGGGGCTGCGCGCCGAGGAGCGGGTGGTGCTGTTCATGGCCGACGGCCCGCTCATGGCCGCCGCGATCCTCGGCGCGATGCGGCTCGGCGCCGTCCCGGTGCCGGTGTCGACGATGCTGACGGGCCCCGAGCTCGGCGCCCTGCTGGCCGATGCGCGGGCCAGGGTGCTGCTGGTCAGCGGCATGTTCGCGGTCGCCGCCGAGGCGGCGCTGGCGCACGCTCCCGGCGTCCGGTGCGTCGCGGTCGAGGGGGACCTGGCAGAGGGGGGCGCGGTGCTCCGGGCTCCGGCGGGGGTGAGGGTGGAGGCGTTCGAGACCTTGGTCGGCGAGGGCCGCGCCCGCGGCGGCGCTCCGGCCGAACCGTATGCGACCTCGGGCGACTCCAGCGCCCTGTGGCTCTACACGTCCGGGACGACGGGCCGGCCGAAGGGAGCGATGCACCGGCACGCCAACATCCGGCACGTCGTGGAGAGCTACGGCCGCCAGGTCCTCGGCATCCGGCCGGACGACCGCTGCTACTCGGTCGCCAAGCTGTTCTTCGCCTACGGGATCGGCAACTCGCTGTTCTTCCCCCTCGCCGCCGGCGCCACCGCCGTCCTGGATCCGGACCGCCCGACCCCGGCCTCGGTGGCGGCGCGGCTGGCCGAGTACCGGCCGACCCTGTTCTTCGCCGTCCCGACCTTCTTCGCCGCGATCCTCAACGCCGGGGTCCCGGCCGAGGCGTTCGCGTCGGTGCGGCTGGCGGTGTCGGCGGGGGAGCCCCTGCCCGCCGAGCTGTGCCGCCGCTTCACCGAGCGGTACGGCGTGGAGATCATCGACGGGATCGGCTCCACGGAGTGCCTGCACATCTTCCTGTCGAACCGGCCCGGCCGGGTCCGCCCGGGGACGACGGGCACCGCCGTCCCCGGCTACGAACTGCGGGTCGTGGACGCCGCCGGGGCCGACGTCCGGCCGGGGACGCCGGGCTCGCTGCTGGTGAAGGGCGAGTCGATCGCGACGGGCTACTGGTGCCGCACGGCGGCGACCCGGCAGGTCTTCCAGGGGGAGTGGCTGCGCACGGGCGACACCTACGTGGTGGACGAGGACGGCTACTACACCTGCCTGGGCCGGACGGGCGACATGCTCAAGGCCGGCGGCATCTGGGTGTCGCCGGCCGAGGTGGAGGGCCGGCTGCTGGAGCACCCCGCGGTGGCGATGGCCGCCGTCGTCGGGCTGCCGGACGCCGACGGCCTGGACAAGCCCGTCGCCTGCGTCGTGCTCAAGGAGGGCGCGGCCGCCGAGCCGGACGAGCTGATCGCGTTCTGCCGGTCGGGCCTCGCGGCGTTCAAGCGGCCCCGCGAGGTGCTGGTCGTGGACGGGCTGCCCACGACGCCGACCGGCAAGCTGCGCCGCTTCGCCGTCCGCGAGCTCGCCTCGGCCCTGCTCGCCGCGCCCTGACCCGTCCCGCGGCCGTCCCGCCCGGGGCCGCCGCGCGAGTCGAAATGCTACAAACTCTTGACGTAGCGAATGAAATCTGTGGAGCATGATGAGACGGCACCGGCGGAAGGACAGCCCATGATCAGCCCGCACGTGGAGTTCCGGGTGGACCCGTCCCGCTACCGGCACTGGCGCCTGGACGTCGACGGCGAGGTCGCCACCCTCACGATGGCGGTGGACGAACGGGGCGGGCTGGTCCCCGGATACGAGCTGAAGCTGAACTCCTACGACCTCGGCGTCGACATCGAGCTCTACGACGCCGTCCAGCGGCTCCGCTTCGAGCACCCCGCGGTGCGCGCGGTGGTCGTCACCAGCGGCAGGGAGAAGATCTTCTGCGCGGGCGCCAACATCCGGATGCTGGCCGCGTCCCCGCACGCCTGGAAGGTCAACTTCTGCAAGTTCACCAACGAGACCCGCAACGGCATCGAGGACGCGACGGCGAACTCCGGTCAGACCTACCTGGCGGCGCTGAACGGCACCGCGTCCGGCGGCGGGTACGAGCTGGCCCTCGCCTGCGAGCACATCATGCTCGTCGACGACCGCTCCTCGGCGGTGTCGCTGCCGGAGCTGCCGCTGCTCGGCGTCCTGCCGGGCACCGGCGGCCTGACCCGCGTGTCGGACAAGCGGCGCGTGCGCCGCGACCGCGCCGACTACTTCTCCACCAGGGCCGAGGGGCTCGGCGGCAGGAAGGCCGTCGCGTGGGGCCTGGTGGACGAGGCCGTCCCGCGCACCGCCTGGGACGAGACGGTCGCCGAACGCGCGCGGGAGCTGGCGGCCCGCTCGTCGCGCCCGCGCGAGGCCGAGGGGATCGCGCTGGCGCCGCTCGGCAAGGACCGCACGGACGCCTCGATCGCCTACCGGCACGTCTCGGCGCGGCTCGACCGCGGCGCCGGCGCCGCCGAGATCACGGTCACCGGCCCGGACGCCCCTCCCGGCGGCGTGCGCGACCCGGGCTTCTGGACGCTCGCCATGACCCGCGAGCTGGACGACCTGATCCTCGACCTGCGGACGAACGAGCCGGAGCTCGGCACGTGGGTGCTGCGCACGCGCGGGACGGCCGAGCACGTCCTCGCGCACGACCGGCTGCTGCTCGGCGACGCCGGCGACTGGCTCGCCAGCGAGGTCGTGCACTACCTCAAGCGGACCCTGAAGCGGCTGGACGTCACCAGCCGCAGCCTCATCGCCCTGATCGAGCCCGGAAGCTGCTTCGCCGGCTCCCTCCTGGAGCTCGCGCTCGCCGCCGACCGCTCCTACCAGCTCGACGGCGTCTTCGAGGACGTCGATCCGGACGCCGCCCCCGCCGCGGTCACCGTGGACGCGATGAACCTCGGCCCGCTCCCGATGGGCAACGGCCTCACCCGCCTCGCGACCCGGTTCCTCGGCCACGGCGACGCCCTCGCCGCCGCCGGCGACGCCGCGGGCAAGCCGCTGGAGGCCGCCGACGCCGAGGGCCTCGGCCTGGTCACCTTCGCGCCCGACGACCTCGACTGGGACGAGGAGATCCGCATCGCCGTCGAGGAGCGGGCCGGCTTCAGCCCCGACGCGCTCACCGGCCTGGAGGCCAACTACCGCTTCCCCGGCCCCGAGACCCTGGAGACCAAGATCTTCGGACGGCTGTCCGCCTGGCAGAACTGGATCTTCACGCGCCCGAACGCGTCCGGACCGGACGGCGCCCTGCGCCGCTACGGGACCGGGCGGCGGGCCGACTTCGACCGAAAGCGAGTCTGAGCGATGGCCACCGCCGCCGACTACGGCGAGAAGATCCCCAACAACGTCGACCTGCACGAGGACCGGCGCCTCCAGCGCGCCCTGGAGTCGTGGCAGCCGAACTTCCTGTCCTGGTGGGAGTCCATGGGCCCGACGCTGCCGACGCGGGAGGTCTACCTGCGCACGGCCGTCGGCGTCGGCCGCGAGGGCTGGGCGCACTTCGGGCACGTCGCCATGAAGGACTACCGGTGGGGCATCTTCCTGGCCGAGCGCGACGGCGACCGCCGCATCGGCTTCGGCACCCACAAGGGCGAGCCCGCCTGGCAGAAGGTCCCCGGCGAGTACCGCGCCGACCTCCAGCGCCTCATCGTCATCCAGGGCGACACCGAGCCCGCGTCCGTGGAGCAGCAGCGCAACCTCGGCGCCACCGCGCCCAGCCTCTACGACCTGCGCAACCTGTTCCAGGTGAACGTCGAGGAGGGCCGCCACCTGTGGGCGATGGTCTACCTCCTGCACGCCCACTTCGGGCGCGAGGGGCGGGAGGAGGCCGAGGAGCTGCTGCACCGCAACTCCGGCAGCGAGGAGTCGCCCCGCATCCTCGGCGCCTTCAACGAGGAGACCCCCGACTGGCTCTCCTTCTTCATGTTCACCTACTTCACCGACCGGGACGGCAAGTACCAGCTCGGCACGCTGAAGGAGTCCGGTTTCGACCCGCTGTCGCGCACCTGCGAGTTCATGCTCAAGGAGGAGGCCCACCACATGATGGTCGGCACCACGGGCATCGACCGGGTCGTCGAGCGGACCGTCCAGCTGATGCGGGAGCACGACACCGACGACGTCGCCCCGCACGGCGGGATCTCCCTGGACGTCGTCCAGAAGTACCTGAACTTCCACTACTCGGTCTCGCTCGACCTGTTCGGCTCCGAGACGTCCAGCAACGTCGCCAACTACTACACGGCGGGGCTCAAGGGTCGCTGGATGGAGGACCGCCGCCAGGACGACCACCGCCTCACCGACGACGCCTTCCTGGTGGACGCCCTCGTCGACGGCGCCGTCGGGCAGACGGAGGTCGCCGCGCTCGTCGGCCTCAACACCGACCTGCGCCGCGCGTACGTCGCCGACTGCCAGAGCGGCGTCAACCGCTGGAACCGCATCCTGTCCGAGGCGGGACTCCCGCAGCGCCTGTACCTGCCGAGCGTCGCGTTCAACCGCAGGGTCGGCGCCTTCGCCGGCATCGAGGCCGCCCCGGACGGCGAGCCGCTCGACGCCGCCGAGTGGGAGCGGCGCAGGGACGCATGGCTGCCGACGGAGGTGGACAGGACCCACGTCCGGTCGCTCATGCGGCCCGTCCACGAGCGCGGCAGGATCGCCGCCTGGATCGCGCCGCCCCGCAACGGGATCAACGGGCGCCCCTTCGACCACGAGTACGTCCGCCTCTAGGCGGCGCCTCTAGCCGGCGGCGGGGAAGAGCCGCAGCCAGGCGCTCGCGGGGCCGGGCTCGCGCGCCTCGACGGGTTCGAACTCCGGTCCGGCCCCGGCGATCCCCCGGTGCACGGCCGCGGAGACGATCAGCCCGAGGGCGTCCGCGACGCCTGCGAGCCGCCGCCGCAGGTCGTCCGACTCCAGCAGCCGGGCGGCGCGGGCGAGCGCCGCCCCGGTGACCCCTCCGGCCCGGCGTGCACCGGGCCCGTGTCGACCGCGACCCGCACCTGGAAGCGCCGCCCCCCGGCCGCGCTCCCGTTGTGCCGGCCGACGCGCTCGGCGAGCGCCCGCACCAGCGGATCCGCCGGGGCGCTCACCGGGACGCCGGGCGGGACGACGAGCAGCACGCCGTCGCCGCGGTCCTCGCGGTGGCAGGCCGCCCAGGACACTCCGGCGGCGGCGAACGACTCCTCCAGCGACCGGAACAGCACCCGCCGGATGGCCGCGCGGTCCGTCTCGGTCCGGTCCGGGGAGCCGAACCCCACCACGTCGGCGAACACGACCGTGCAGTCCTGCCCCGTGAGGAACAGGGACCCGGACACGGCCTCCGGGCGGGGTTCGCCGCCCGCCGTGAGCCGCTCCAGCCGGACCGGGTCGAGGACGTCGATCGTGCCGTCCCCGGCGTGCACGAGGCCCGCGCCGTTCCACTCGCTGAGCACGCTGGCCACCGCCGCGGGCGACGACGACGTCCAGCCCGCCAGCTCGGCGCCCGTCACCGGGAGCGTCCCGGCCCGCGCCCGCGCCAGCGTGGTGAACAGCGCGGCCAGCCTGCGCTCGGTGTCGGCGAGCTCGGTGCCCGAGGTGCGGGCCGCCGCCTCGACGGTGCGGTCGTGGGCCTGCTTCTCCAGCACCGACTGCACGCCCGCGTGCCGTCGCACGACGCGCCGGAAGTCGGCCGCGCCGATGACCAGCGCCTCCACGCCGTCCAGCGCGATCACCGTGGCCGACCAGGCGTCGCCCTCGAACAGCGCCCGCTCGCCGATGAGGTCGCCGGGACCGCGGACGGCCACGATCCGCTCCTCGCCCGCCCGGTCGACGCGGACCTTCGTCCAGCCCGACCGGATGACGACGACGTAGTCGGCCGGATACCCCTGCCGCAGGATCGGCGCGCCCGGTCCGAAGGTGCGCGGCCGCGCGACGCCGCGGACGGCGTCGCGCTCGTCGGAGCCCAGGGCGTGCCAGAAGCTGTCCCGGAGCCTGCCGGCCTCGTCGGCGGACCGCGCCCGGGCCGCCCGCGCCCGCGCCGAGGCGGCCCTGGCCCGCGCGAACCCGACCAGCGGCGCCACGAACAGGGCCAGGACGGCGAGCGTGAACGCGGCGAGCAGCGCCGCCGCGGACGTCCCGGTCGCCGCGGCCGCCCACGCCGTGCACGCCGCCCCGAGGACGCCGAACGCCACGACCCCCACGCGAGCGCCCGCCCCGGATCCGCGGCGGGCGAGGACGCGGGCCCGGTCCCGTCCGCGGCGAAGGCGGGCGAGGCGTCGGAGAACGCCTCCAGCAGCCGCCGCGCCCGTCCCGGCCCGCCCGGCGGCGCGGTGTCCGGCCCGCCGGCGGGCGAGGCGTCCGAGAACGCCTCCAGCAGTCCGCGCCAGCCGCGATCAGGACTCGGCATCGCATCCCCCATTCATCCGGCCTGGCCAGGCCCGTCGTCCTCGTCGTCGCCGCGGGGCCCCGGCGGCAGCGCCCAGAGCGCGTACCGGCCGAGCTTCGCCATGACGGCCGGGGCGCTCGCACCGCACGCGAACGCCAGCCACGGAGCGTCGATCAGGTCGCTCGCCGCCGCCGCCGACGTCACCATCGCGGCGAGCGAGCAGTGCAGCGCGCAGGCGAACAGGTAGTACCGGCCGCCCGGACCCTTCGGGTAGCGCCAGGGCGGGCCCTTCACGCGCCGGTTCGCCTCCAGGAACGCCAGCGTGCGGTTGGCCGCGGCCCCCATGAGCCCCCACACGACGAACTGCCACATGACCCGACGGTAGGTCGCGGGCCGCGGGCAGACCGTGACACGCCGCACAAACCGCCCACAATCCCCGGACCGGCGCGGCGACCGGGGTCCGGTAGCGTGCGCCGCATGAGTCCCGAGGAGCCGGCCGGCGGCTCCCCGTTCACCGCCGCCGACATCGCTCGCGAGCTGCGGGAGCGCGGCGCCGGGCCCGCCTAGCGGGCGAGGTGGCGGGAGATGACCAGGCGCTGGATCTGGTTGGTGCCCTCGAAGATCTGCATCACCTTGGCCTCGCGCATGAAGCGCTCGACCGGGAAGTCGCGGGTGTAGCCGGCCCCGCCGAGGACCTGGACGGCGTCCGTGGTGACCCGCATGGCGTTGTCGGTGGCGACCAGCTTGGCGACGGACGCCTCGCGGCCGTAGGGGCGGCCCGCGTCCTTGAGCCGGGCGGCGGCGAGGTAGGTGGCGCGCGCGGACTCGACGGCGGCGGCCATGTCGGCCAGGACGAAGGCGAGCCCCTGGTGGTCGATGATCGCCTTGCCGAAGGCCTCGCGCTCCTTGGCGTAGGCGACGGCGGTGTCGAGCGCGCCCTGGGCCAGGCCGGTGGCGACGGCGGCGATGCCGAGGCGGCCGGCGTCGAGGCCGGCCAGGGCGATGGACAGCCCCTGGCCCTCGTGCCCGATCAGGTGGTCCGCGGGGACGCGCGCGTCCACGAGGCGGACGGTCGCGGTGGTGGAGCCCATCAGGCCCATCTTGTCCTCGGGCTCGTCGAACTCCAGGCCCGGGGTGCCGGCCGGGACGTGGAAGCAGGAGATGCCGCGCGACTTCTCCTGTGACGTGCGGGCCATGACGGTGTAGAAGTCGGCCTTGCCGCCGTGGGTCGTCCACGCCTTGGCGCCGTTGAGGACGTAGGAGTCGCCGTCGCGCACGGCCCTGGCGCGCATCGCGGCCGGGTCGGAGCCCGCGTGCGCCTCCGAGAGGCAGTAGGCGCCGAGGCGCTCGCCGGAGAGCATGCCGGGCAGCCACCGCGCGCGCTGCCCGTCGGTGCCGAAGGCGAAGAGGGGGAAGCAGGACAGGGCGTGCACGCTGACGCCGACGCCGACGCTCGCCCAGACCGCCCCGATCTCCTCCAGGACCTGGAGGTAGATCTCGTAGGGCTGGTCGCCGCCGCCGAACCCCTCCGGGTACGGCAGCGTCAGCAGGCCCGCCCGGCCCAGCGTCGTGAACACCTCGCGCGGGAACGTCCCGGTGCGCTCGGCGTCCGCGACGCGCGGCGCGAGCTCCTTGGCCGCGATCTCGCGGGTGAGCGCGACCAGGTCCTCGGACTCGGAGGTCGGCAGGTGCCGGGTGGCGGGCATGGGCGTTCTCCTTTCGGCACCGCCACCGTACCAAAGCCAGTACCAGCGAACCCGTTTTGGTACTGTCGCCGACATGACATCGGTGGACGAGCGGGCGACCAGAGCGTCGCGGCGGCGCGAGACACTGGTCGACCGGCTCATGGAACTGTTCCTGGAGCGCGGTTTCGCCGAGCTGAGCGTCGCGGACCTGGCCGCGCGGCTGCGCTGCTCCAAGAGCACGCTCTACTCGGTCGCGGCGAGCCGGGAGCAGATCATCACGGCGGTCGTGCGGGCCTTCTTCCGCCGCGCCACCGAGCGCGTGGAGTCCGCGCTGGACGGCAGCGCCGACCCGCGCGAGCGGGTCGGCGCCTACCTGCGGGCGATCTCGCGCGAGCTGGCCCCGGCGTCCGCCGCCTTCTTCGCCGACCTGGACGCGTTCGCCCCGGCGCGGGAGATCTACAAGAGCAACACCCGGTACGCGGTGCGGCGCGTGCGGGGCCTCGTGCGGGAGGCGGCGCCCGGCGGCGACGCCGCGTTCGTCGGCGCCGTCGCCGGGCAGGTGATGGAGTCCATCCACCGCGGCGAGATGAAGGCGGAGACCGGCCTGGACGACTCGGCCGCCTACGCCGCGCTCGCGTCCCTCATCGTGGCCCGCATGGCTGCCGGCTAGGTCCGGGCGGCCTGGAGGGCGTGCTCGACGAGCGCCACCAGCACGCCCCGCGCCACCTCCCGGCTCCGCACGTCGCACATCATGACCGGGACCTCCGGGTCGACGTCGAGGGCGTCGCGGATCTCCTCCACGGTGTAGCGGCGTGCGCCCTCGAACCGGTTCGCCGCGATGACGAACGGGAGCCCCCTCCGCTCGAAGAAGTCGATGGCCGCGAAGCTCGTGCTGAGCCGGCGGGTGTCGACCAGCACGATGGCGCCGACGGCGCCGTAGGCGATCTGGTCCCACATGAACCAGAACCGCTCCTGGCCCGGCGTGCCGAACAGGTACAGCCGGACGCCGCCGGAGAAGGTCAGCCGGCCGAAGTCCATCGCCACGGTCGTGGTGGTCTTGCCCTCCACGCCGCCGAGGTCGTCGACGCCGACGGACGCGTCGGTGAGGACCTCCTCGGTGCGCAGCGGGCGGACCTCGCTCACGGCGCCCACCAGCGTCGTCTTGCCGACGCCGAAGCCGCCGGCCACCAGGACCTTCAGGGTGTGGAGCGGGACGTCGTCGTCGCGCCCGTGGGCGAAGGCGGTCGGGTCAGAGGCGGCGGAGTTCATCGAGCACTCTCAGGAGGATGCGGGGATCGGGGCGTTCGGTCTGCGCGGCCTGCTGCATCTCCTCGATCAGGCCGTACTGGTGCAGGTCCTCCAGGAGGATCTGCACGACCCGCAGCGGCAGGTCGGTCTCCGAGGCGAGGTCGGCGGGCGTGGAGGGCCGCCCGCACAGCTCCAGCAGCCGGCGCTGCTCGCGCGACAGCCAGACCCGGTCGGCCGGGGTCCGGCCCGTCGCGACGAGGACGGTCACCAGGTCGAGGACGAGCCCGCGGGGGCGGGTGCGCCCGCGGGTGACCGCGTAGGGCCGGACGACCGGGCCGGCGTCCGGCCCGACCCAGCGCTCTCTCGGGCTCTCCACCGCCGGCTCTAGCCTGACGCGCCCGAGCGCACCGGCGGATCCTGCGACTCGGCGCCGCGCGGCTGGGCCGCCAGCGTGCGCCGCACCCGCTTGATCAGCATCGTCGTCTCGTAGGCGACCAGCCCGGCGTTGCCGCCGGCGTCGCTCAGCACGGCGAGGCAGCTCCCGTTGCCCGCGGGCATGACGAAGAACAGCATGCCGTCCAGCTCGACGACGGTCTGCCGCACCTGCTTGGCCTGGAAGTGCTCGCGGGCGCCGTTGGCCAGGCTGTGGAAGCCCGACGACAGCGCCGCGAGGAACTCGGCGTCCTTGCGGGTGACGTCCCCTGAGGCGCCCATGACCAGTCCGTCCCTGGACAGCAGGACGGCTTGGCGGACCTCCCCGACCCGCTGCACCAGATCGTCGAGCAGCCAGTCGAGCTCGCCGGTGGCGTTGCCCTGCCGCATCATGACTCCCCCCATTCATCGCGTGGATCCAGCTCGCCCGGTTCGTCGCCGACCCTGCCGCGCAGCCATCCCGACTGCAGCGACGCCATCAGGTCGCGGCTGAGCTCCGGGCTCGGTTCTTCGAAATCGTCGTCGGCCGCCGCCGGGGCGGGCTGGGCGTGCCGCGGCGCGGGGCGCCCGCGCAGCTGCGGGGCCAGGGAACGCTGCCGTACCCGGCGCGGCAGCCGTCCCGTGACCTCGCTGTCCTCCACCCCGCCCGGCCCCGGTTCGGCGCCGTTCGGGCGGGCCCGGCCCGCGAACGGCCCGGCGGGGTCCGGCGGCGGGTCGAGGGGCGGGTCGGCGGGCGGCGCCGGCGGCGGCACGGCGCCCGGCAGCGCGCCCGGGCCCGCGGGCAGGCCGGCGAGCTCGTCGGAGGGCCGCTCCCGGACGATCCGGCCGGGCAGCGCCGGCCGCGCCGGGCGGCCGAGCCGCGCCTGGCCCCCGCCCCCGAGCGCCGCCGACCCGACCGGCTGCGGCGTCCCGGTCGTGAGGCCGCGCGCCATGTGCCAGTCGTCGTCGAGGACGACCAGCGCGTGCGGCACGAGGACGATCGCGGTCGTGCCCCCGTACGGGGACGGCAGGAGCGACACCTGGACGCCGTGCCGGGCGGCGAGGCGCGCGACGACGAACAGGCCGAGCCGCTCGGTGTCGACCAGGTCGAACTCGACGTCGCTGGCGAGCCGCCGGTTCAGCTCGTCCAGCTCGTCGGGCTCCAGGCCGACGCCCCGGTCGACGACCTCGACGGCCAGCCCGTTGGCGACGGTCTCGACCTTGACGGTGACCTCCGTGGCGGGCGGGGAGAACGACGCCGCGTTCTCGATCAGCTCCGCCAGCAGGTGGATGACGTCGGCGACGACGTCGCCGGTGACGGCGGCCGACGACGCCCCGGTCACCTCGACCCGCGTGTAGTCCTCCACTTCGGCGATCGCGGCGCGCACCACGTCCTCGGCGGCGACCGGGTGGTCCCAGGCGCGCACGGTCGGCGACCCGGACAGGATGACCAGGCCCTCGGCGTGCCGCCGCATGCGGGTGGTCAGGTGGTCGAGGCGGAACAGGTCGTCCAGCTCCTCGGGGCTGGACGCGCGCCGCTCCATCTGGTCCAGCAGCCGCAGCTGCCGGTGCAGCAGCGACTGGCTGCGCCACGACAGGTTGATGAAGACCCGGTTGATGCTGGCGCGCAGCTCGGCCTCGCCGACCGCGGTGCCGACCGCGGTGCGCTGGACGGCGTCGAACGCGTCGGCGACCAGGGCGATCTCCTTCGTCCGCCCCCGTTCGGGGCGCGGCGCCTCGGCGTCGACGTCGACCTTCTCGCCGCGCCGCAGCCGGGCCACGACCGAGGGCAGCCGCTCGTGCGCGAGCCGCTGCGCGGACGCCTGCAGGTCCCGCAGCTCCCGCGCGAGCCGCCGGGCGAACAGCACCGACAGCGTGACCGAGGCGGCCACGATCAGCAGGCCCACGACGCAGGCCAGGAAGAAGCGCAGCATGATCCGGTGACCGGCGGGCTCGACGACGTCGTCGTTCAGGGCGTCGCCGAGACGGGAGGAGGAGGTGAACCACAGCGGGGTCAGCTCCTGCGCGGCCGCCCGCCACTGCCGGACGCCGGGGTTGAGGCCCTGCCGGCGGATCTGGCTCTCGATCAGGGTGAAGCTGCCGTAGGCGGTCGACGTGGCGAGGCCCTCGACGACCCGGGACAGCTCGCCGGTCACCTCGACGCGGGCGAGCGAGAAGAACTGCTCGCGGTTGCCGGCCCAGCCCGCGAAGGCCATGCGCTCGGCCGCGGTCAGCCGGCGGGCGCCGGCCGCGGACATCAGGGCGTCCTCGCGCAGCATGAAGTCGCTCGCCCACGAGAAGTGGGTGATCCCGGCGCTCTGCCGGTACACCGCCGTGTCGTTGACGCTGATGAAGGTCGTCAGCAGCCGGAACGTCGAGTCGGAGAAGCCGCTGTAGGAGTCGATGGCCTGCACCGTGCTGGCCGCGCCCTGGGTGATCTGGGCCCGCAGCGGTTCGAGCTGGTCGAGGCTGTCGTCCAGCGCCTCCATGCGCCGCCACAGTTCCGGGCCCATCGCGTCCCTGAGGCGGGGCTCGAAGGCCGCCTCCCGGAAGGTCGACACGGCGGCGTCGGTCTTGGCCGCGATGCCCTCGTAGGCGCGCCTGTCGGCGGCGGTCCGCGTCGTCAGGACGGCCACGGCCGTGGCGCGCTCGCGCTGGAGCGCCCCGATGACGTTCCCGGCCGGCAGCCCGACGTCCTTGTACATCCGCGTGAACTCCGACCGCTGCAGCGCGGCGGACAGCGTCGTCCCGGCCGAGAACACCCACAGCGAGACGAGGGCGGCGAGCGGGACGGCGAGGAGCATCGCGATCCGCCGCCCGACCGGCCGCGTGCGCGGCCGCTCATGGGAGCCATGAACCTGCTCGGGCTTCGTCACCGGCCCACACTCCTGATCGTCTTCGAACCCGGTCGTCCCCGACCGACCTGGCGGGACCGGAGCATACTTAGTTCGATTTGCCGGAGACCAGAGGCCGCACCTGCGGCGACTTGTGATCTCTCGCGTGCGCCGCGTGAACGGCCGATTCCCGGGCGTGCAAGCGGCGCTTTCCGGGCGCCCCGCCGGCGCGGCGTGCCCCGCCCCGCGCCTCTCACCATTTCTCGAGTGCCGCCGCAGGTCAGCGAGCCGAATCCCATTCAATGATCTTGCAATTGATTGGTCTTCCCGGTCGTGGCGGCGGAGCCGGCCGAGGAGGGCCAAGGGACCGCGAGGGGAATCGGCGGAGACATGTCAACCGTGTTAACCCGGTGAAAAACTAGGCCAACATTGGCCGTTTTGATGCTGAGTCGTGTCTTGTTGCAGGAAATGACACATGTCAGGCTTCGGTTTACTTTGTCCCCCACCAACGGAGAGCGAGCATGCGCAGAGCCGCGCTAGCCGTCCTCGCCGGGCTGTCGCTCGCCGCCACCACCGTGGCCGCGGCGCCCGCCCAAGCCGCCGGCCCGGCCCAGTCCAAGCTGGCCACGCTCGTCAAGCTGAGCGACGTGCGGCACCACCAGCTGAACCTGCAGAAGATCTCGGACGCCAACGGCGGCAACCGGGCCGCGGGACTGCCCGGCAACAAGATCACCATCAAGTACATCGCGGACCAGCTCAAGCGGGCCGGATACACGCCGACGATCCAGAACTTCGAGTTCGACTTCTGGCAGGAGCTGTCCGAGCCGGTGCTCGCCGAGACGGCGCCCGAGCCGAAGACGTTCGCTCCGCACGGCGACTTCGAGACGCTCCAGTACTCCGGGTCGGGAGACGTCACCGCTCCCGCGACCCCCGTCGACCCGGCGGTCACCGGAGCCGGCAGCGGGTGCGAGGCCGCCGACTTCGCCGGGTTCCCGAGGGGCCACATCGCGCTGATCCAGCGCGGCGGCTGCTTCTTCTCCGTCAAGACCGACAACGCCATCGCCGCCGGCGCGGCCGCCGTCGTGATCTACCAGCTGCCCACCGAGCCGGGACCGGTCGGGGGAACGCTGTCCACGCCGTACGACGTCCCCGTGGTCGGCCCGACGAACGCGGTCGGCAAGGCCCTCGTCCAGCAGGCGCAGAACGGCGGGGTCACGCTGCGGGTGAGGACCGACACCCAGAACGACAAGCGGCAGGCCGCCAACGTCGTCGCCGACACCAAGCGCGGCAGGGCCGACAACGTCGTGGTGGTGGGCGCGCACAACGACAGCGTCGCCGCCGGGCCCGGGATCAACGACGACGGCTCGGGCACCGCGACGCTGCTGGAGATGGCCAAGCAGATCAACAAGCTCGGCTCCAAGGTCCGCAACAAGGTGCGGTTCGCCTTCTGGGGCGCCGAGGAGGAGGGGCTGCTCGGCTCGCAGTACTACGTCGACAACCTCCTGCAGGCCGAGCGCGACAAGGTCGCCCTGATGCTCGACTTCGACATGCTCGCCTCGCCCAACTACGTGAACTTCGTCTACGACGGAGACAACAGCGCCGGCGGGAACAACGTCGAGGCCCCCGCCGGATCCGGCGCGATCGAGAAGGCGTTCGTCGACTTCTTCGGCAAGCGGAAGCTGCCCACCGACCCGACGCCGTTCAACGGGCGCTCGGACTACAACGCCTTCATCACCGTCGGCATCCCCGCCGGCGGACTGTTCACCGGCGCCGAGGGCATCAAGACCCCCGAGCAGGCGAAGTTGTACGGCGGCACCGCGGGCCTCGCCTACGACCCGTGCTACCACCAGGCCTGCGACCGCTACGACAACGTGAACCTGAAGGGCTTCGACCAGATGATCGACGGCACCGCCGCGGTCACCGAGCTGTTCGCGCACAGCACCCTGACGGTCAACGGGAACGAGCTCGCCCGCAGGCAGGCCCAGCCCGGCAGGCGCGTGACGCCGGACGTCGTCGGCAACTACGCGACCCGCTAGGACCAGTACGCAGCGAGGGACGCGCCCGGCCCCGGGCGCGTCCCTCGCCGCGTCCGCACGGTCAAAGGAGCTCGCCGGCGATCGACCGCAGGGCGGGACGGGGATCGCCGCCGGGCTCGGTCAGCACCTGGACGGCGACGTTGTCGGCGCCCGCCTCCAGATGGGCGGCCAGCCGCGCGGCCACCGCCGCCGCGTCGCCGCGGGCGACCAGCGCGTCCACGAGCGCGTCGCTGCCTCCGCCGGCGAAGTCCTCCGCCGTGAACCCCAGCCGCTCGAAGCTGGCGACGTAGTTGCCCAGCCCGAGGTAGCGGCCCAGCGCCTCCCTGGCGATGGCGCGGGCGCGCGCGGGATCGGGTTCGAGCACGACCTTCTGCTCCGGCGCGAGCAGCGGGCCCGCTCCGAGGATCTCCCTCGCCGACCGGGTGTGCTCGGGCGTGGTCAGGTACGGGTGCGCGCCCGCGGCGCGCTCGGCCGCCAGCCGCAGCACCTTCGGACCCAGTGCGGCGAGGACCCGCCCCTCGGCCGGGACGCCCTCGGCGTCCAGCCGGTCGAGGTAGTCCACGATCGTCTCGTACGGGCTGCGGTACGCCTGGTCCCGTTCCGGATGGCCGATGCCGGCGCCGAGCAGGAACCGGCCGCCGTGCGCGCGGTTCAGCCGGTGGTAGGCCGCGGCCGCCTCCTCGGCGGGCGTGCTCCACATGTTCACGATGCCGGTGGCGACGACGATGCGGCCGGTCGCGTCCAGGAGCCCCCCGGCGATGCCGGGATCGGCCGGCGAGCCGCCGATCCAGATCGTGCCGTAGCCGAGTTCCTCGACGTCCCGGGCCAGTTCCGGGCTCAGCTGCGGCCAGGGGCGCCAGATCCCGAGCCGTCCAAGTTCGATCTTGGTCATGCCGCCCCCAACACCCCCGCCGCCGGTTTCATGCCCGGTACCCCGGGTGCCAGGATGTGACACATGACCGACCGGCCCCGCCTGCTGCTCCTGGACGGCCACTCGCTGGCCTACCGGGCGTTCCACGCGCTGCCGGTCGAGAACTTCACCACGACCTCCGGCCAGCCGACCAACGTCGTGTACGGGTTCGCGAACATGCTCGCCAACGTGCTGCGGGACGAGCGCCCCACCCACGCGGCCGTCGCGTTCGACGTCTCCCGGCAGACGTTCCGCACCGAGGCGTTCCCCGGGTACAAGGCCACCCGGGCGCGGTCGCCGCGGGAGTTCGGCGACCAGCTGCCGGTCCTGGACCGGCTGCTCGCCGCGATGAGCGTGCCGGTGCTGCGGGCGCCCGGCTACGAGGCCGACGACGTGATCGCGACGCTGGCGACGGCGGCGGAGGCGGACGGCATGGACGTGCTGATCGTCACCGGCGACCGGGACGTGCTCCAGCTCGTCAGCCAGAGCGTCACCGTCCTGTACTTCTACCGGACGGCGTCGGAGATGATCCGGTACACGCCCGGCGCGGTGCGGGAGCGGTACGGGCTCACCCCGGCGCAGTACCCCGACTTCGCGGCGCTGCGCGGCGACCCGTCCGACAACCTGCCGAGCATCCCCGGCATCGGGGAGAAGACGGCCGCCCGGTGGGTCCGCGAGTACGGGTCGCTGGACGCCCTGCTGGAGCGCGCCGGCGGGATCCGGGGCAAGGCGGGGGAGAAGCTGCGCGCCGCCGCGGACGCGGTCGCGCTGAACCGGCGGCTGACCGAGCTCGTCCGCGACCTGGACCTCCCGGTGGCGCCCGCCGACCTGCGGCGGCGCCCGTACGACCTGGCCGCCTTCACCACCCTGCTGGACGAGCTGGAGTTCCGCAACGCCAGCATCCGGCAGCGGCTGTTCGCGGCGGACCCGGGCGGCGGACGCCCCCCGCAGGACGCCGGGCCGGAGCCCGTCCACGGGCGGGAGCTCGGGCCGGACGAGCTGGCCGGCTGGCTGGGGGCGCACGCGACCGGCCTGACCGGGCTGGCCGCCGACGGCACGTGGGTGCGCGGCGCGGGCGGCGTCGAGCGGATCGCGCTGGCCGCCGGCGACGGGGAGGCGGCGTCGTTCGAGCCGTCCGGCCTCACCGCGGGGGACGAGCGGGCCTTCGCCGCCTGGCTGGCCGACCCCGCCCGGCCCAAGGCGCTGCACGACGTGAAGGCGCTGCTGCGCGTCTTCGGCGAGCGCGGCCGGCGCCTCGACGGGATCGCCGCCGACACGGCGCTGGCCGCCTACCTCCTGCTGCCGGGCCTGGCCGCCTACGGGATCGCCGACCTCGCGGGCCGCCATCTCGGGCGCCGCCCGTCCGCCGAGGGCGCGGCCGGGCTGATGCTGAACGCCCGCGCCGTCCTCGACCTCGCCGGGGTGTTCGCCGCCGACCTGGCGTCCACGGGCATGGACGAGGTCATGCGGGACGTCGAGCTGCCGCTGTCGCGCCTGCTCGCCCGCGCCGAGAGCGCGGGCGTGCACGTCGACGCGGGCCTGCTGGACGAGCTGGAGCGGTACTTCTCCGGCGGGATGGAGCGCGCCGCCGACGAGGCCGCCGAGATCGCCGGGCGCCGCTTCAACCCCGCGTCGACCAAGCAGCTCCAGGAGGTGCTGTTCGGCGAGCTCGACCTGCCGAGGACCAAGAAGATCAAGTCGGGGTACTCCACCGACGTGGACGCGCTGACCTGGCTCGCCACCCGGACCGACAACGGCCTGCCGCGGATCCTGCTGCGCCACCGCGACCAGGCGCGGCTGCGCTCCACGGTCACCGGGCTCATCCGGGAGATCGGCGCGGACGGCCGCATCCACACCGACTTCCAGCAGACCGTCGCCGCGACCGGCCGGCTCAGCTCCGCCGACCCGAACCTCCAGGTCATCCCCATCCGGACGGAGGAGGGGCGGCGCATCCGCCGCGCGTTCACGCCCGGCGAGGGCTACGAGTCGCTGATGACGGCCGACTACGGCCAGCTCGAACTGCGCGTCATGGCGCACCTCTCGCGGGATCCGACGCTGCTGGCGGCGTTCGAGTCCGGCGAGGACCTGCACACCACGATGGCCGCGCGGGTCTTCGGCGCCCGCCCGCGCGACGTCACCCCGGACATGCGCCGCAAGATCAAGGCGATGTCGTACGGGCTGGCCTACGGGCTGTCGGCGTTCGGCCTGGCCAGGCAGCTCGGCATCCCGGTGGCCGAGGCGCGCCCGCTGATGGACGCCTACTTCGAGCGGCTCGGCGGCGTCCGCGACTACCTCGGCCACGTCGTCGCCGAGGCGCGGGCCACCGGCTACACCCGCACGGTCCTCGGCCGCCGCCGCTACCTGCCCCACCTGAACAGCGACGACCGGCAGCGCCGCGAGGCGGCCGAGCGGATGGCGCTGAACGCCCCGGTCCAGGGCTCCGCCGCCGACATCGTCAAGATCGCGATGCTGCGGGTGGACGGGGCGCTCACCGCCGCCGGGCTGGCCAGCCGCCTGCTGCTCCAGGTGCACGACGAGATCGTCCTGGAGGTGGCGCCCGGCGAGGCCGGGGCGGTGGAGGAGATCGTCCGCATCGGGATGACGACGGCCTACCCGCTCGCGGTCGGCCTGGAGGTCGCCGTCGGCGCCGGCCCCGACTGGAACGCCGCCGCGCACTGAGGTGGCCGCGCACTGAGGTGGCCGGGCGGCTCGTGGGTAGGGCTCCCCTGGGGAGGGGTTCATGGAGATCGACATGATCGTCGAGATCCCCCGGGGATCGCGCAACAAGTACGAGATGGACCAGCGGCTGGGGCGCATCCGGCTCGACCGGATGCTGTTCACCTCGACGCAGTATCCGGTGGACTACGGCTACATCCCGGACACGTGGGCGGAGGACGGGAGCCCTCTGGACGCGATGGTGATGCTGGAGGAGCCCACCTTTCCCGGGTGCGTGGTCAGGGTGCGCAGCGTCGGGGTGTTCTGGATGCTCGACGAGGGCGGCCCCGACGCCAAGGTCCTCACCGTGCCCGCCGGGGACGTCCGCTACGCCGGTATCCGCGACCTGCGGGACGTCCACCAGCACGTCCTCGACGAGATCGCGCACTTCTTCGACATCTACAAGAGCCTGGAGCCCGGCAAGGGCACCGACGTGCGCGGCTGGCAGGACCGGCAGGTCGCCGACCAGACGATCGAGCGGGCGGCCGAGCGCGCGCGGGAGGTGGCCGGGAACGCCGCGACGTGATCAGGTGAGGGCGTGAGGGACAGCGAACCGGTCGTCGTCGTGGGCGCGGGTCCCGTCGGCCTGGTGACGGCGCTGCTGCTGGCGCGGCACGGCGTGCCGTCCGTCGTGCTGGAGGCCGCCGCCCGCCGCGATCCGTCCGGATCCCGGGCGATCTGCTTCCAGCGCGACGTCCTCGACGTGCTCGACCGGGTCGGGTGCGCCGACATGATGATCGCGCGCGGCGTGACGTGGACGACCGGCCGCACCTACCACCGCGGGGACGAGCTGTTCGCCGTCACCTTCCCCGACGCCGGGCGCGGCGCGGTGCCGCCCTGGATCAACATCTCCCAGGCGGAGGTCGAGGCGCGGCTGCGGGACCTGGCCGCCGCCGAACCGCTGGTGGAGGTCCGGTACGGGCACCGCGTCACCGGCCTGCGCCAGGACGGGGACGGCGTCGAGGCCCGCTCCGAGGGACACGCCGCGGGCGCCGTGCGCGGCACCCACCTGGTCGGCGCGGACGGTGGGCACGGCGCCGTCCGGGGCCTGCTCGGCATCGGCTTCCCTGGCCGCACCTTCGCCGACCGGTTCCTCATCTGCGACATCCGGGCGGACCTGCCGTTCCCGAGCGAGCGGCGGTTCTTCTTCGACCCCGAATGGAATCCCGGGCGCCAGGTCCTGGTCCACCAGTGCCCCGACCGGACGTGGCGCATCGACTGGCAGGTCCCGGCCGACCTCGACCTCGACGCCGAGCGCGGGTCGGGCGCGCTGGACGCCCGCATCCGCAGGATCACCGGGGACGTCCCGTACGAGGTCGTGTGGGCCACCGTGTACCGGTTCCACGAGCGGTGCGCGGCGGCGTTCGCGTCCGGCCGCGCGTTCCTGGCCGGGGACGCCGCCCACCTCTACGCGCCGTTCGGCGCCCGGGGGCTGAACTCCGGCGTGCAGGACGCGGAGAACCTCGCCTGGAAGCTCGCCTACGTCCGGCACGGCTTCGCGCCGCCCGCGCTGCTGCGCAGCTACGACGCCGAGCGCCGTGCCGCCGCCGAGGAGAACCTGCGGGTGACGACGCGGACGATGGAGTTCCTCGTCCCGCAGAGCCCGCGGCAGCGGGCCCGGCGGCTGGAGTCCCTGGAGGCGGCCCGGACGCATCCGGACCCCCGCACGATCATCGACTCGGGCAGGCTCGCCGAGCCGTTCTGGTATCTGGACTCGCCGCTGACCACCCCGGCCGGGCCGGTGGAGGACTTCCCGCGCGGTCCCGGGCTCGTGCGCCCGCCGGTGCCGGGCGTGCTCTGCCCGGACGGCCCGTGCGTCGTGGACGGCGAGCCGACCCGCCTGCGCCGCCTGTTCGGCACGCGGTTCGTCGTCCTCACCCAGGGCGGGCGCGTCGAGGGGCTCCCGACCGACGTGCCGCACCGGGTCCACGCGCTGGACGCCATCGACACGGCCGGGGTGCTGCGGACGGCTCTGAACGCGGGCCCGGACACGGTGCACATCGTCCGTCCGGACGGTCACCTGGCCGCCGTCCTGCCGTCCTACGACCCCGCGGCCGCGGTCGCCGCCCTGCACCGGGCCTGCGGACGCACTTAGCCGGCGTCCAGGACGGCGCGGGCGGCGTTGTGGCCGGGGATCCCGCTGACGCCTCCGCCCCGTCTCGCGCCCGCCCCGCACAGCAGCACGCGGGGGTGCTCGGTCTCGACGCCCCACCGCCCGCGCTCCCCGTCCGCCTCCGCGAACGGCCACGACAGGTCGCGGTGGAAGATGTGCCCGCCCGGGAGGCCGACGCCGTTCTCCAGGTCGACCGGCGTCCTGGCCTCCAGGCACGGCGTGCCGTCCGGCGCGCGCAGGAGGCAGTCCTCGATCGGCTCGGCGAGCACCGCGTCGAAGGACGCCAGCGTCGCGCGGAGCGCCGCGGCGCGCGAGCCCTCGGGGTCCGGCCGGAACAGCCGCGCCGGCATGTGCAGGCCGAACAGCGTCAGGGTGTGCGCCCCGGCCTCCCGCAGCTCCGGCCCGAGGATGGACGGGTCGGTCAGCGAGTGGCAGTACACCTCGGCGGGCGGGACGGCCGGAACGCGGCCGTCGCGGGCTTCGCGGTAGGCCCGGTCGATCTGCTGCCGGCTCTCGTTGATGTGGAAGGTGCCCGCGAACGCCTCCTCGGGCCGGACGGACGGGTCGCGCAGCCGCGGCAGCCGCGAGAGCACCATGTTCACCTTCAGCTGCGACCCCTCGGCCCCGCCCTCCCGCGGCATGTTGACCAGCACCCACCTGGCCGAGGCGGCGTGCTCGGCGCCGCCGGCGTCCCGGAACGTCACCTCTCCGGCCGGGTCGACGTGCAGGACCTCCATGCCGGAGCGAAGCTCGGCCCCGGCGGCGCGGGCGGCGGCGGCCAGGGCGTCGGTCACCGCGCCCATGCCCCCGACGGGCACGTTCCAGTCGCCGGTCCCGTCCCCGATGACGTGGTAGAGGAAGCACCGGTTGGCCAGCAGCGCGGCGTCCGAGGTGTCGGCGAAGGTGCCGATCAGCGCGTCGGTGAGGACGACGCCGCGCACGGTGTCGTCGGTGAAGCGCTCGTCCACGACGTCCCCGATGGGACGTTCGAACAGGTCGCGCCACGCCTCCCCGTCGTCCACCACGTCCCGGAGCCCCGCGCGGTCGCGCAGCGGTTCCAGCAGGGTCGGCGCGACACGTTCGGCGACGCGCCCGGCCGTCGCGTAGAACCTCCGCCACGCCTCGGCGTCGCCCTTGAGCGACGCCGCCGTCCGCGCGGGGTCCCCGTTGTCGATCAGCAGGCCGCCGTCGCCGACCGGCGTGTACGAGGAGAACCGCCGGCCGCGCAGCTCGACGCGCAGGCCGAGGTCGCGGACGATCCGCGACGGCAGCAGGCTCACCAGGTAGGAGTACCGCGAGAGCCGCGCGTCGACGCCGGGGAAGACGCGCGCCGAGACCGCCAGCCCGCCGAAGTGCCCGAGCCGCTCCAGCACCAGCACGCGCCTGCCGGCGCGCGCCAGGTAGGCGGCCGCGACCAGGCCGTTGTGCCCGCCGCCCGCGATGATCACGTCGTACATGCCCACAGAAAACCACACGGTTCGCCGGATGCGGGGAAATCCGTTGGCCGACACGGCCGCCGGGAGGATGATGGGGCGAATGAAGATCCGGCTTTCTGGGGGAGTGGTGGCGTCCGGGCGCGATGCCTGGATCGCTCGTCCCTCCGGGCCGCGCAGGCTCCTGGACCAGGCGGACGCGCGGCCGGGGGCGCCCGTCGCGCTGGGCCCCGAGGCGGCTCCGGCGCAGGACGTGGCGGACGCCGTCCGCGCGCTGTCGCTGCTGGTCGCCGACGGGGGCGCCGTCGCGGCCGGAGCGGGCGTCGACCTCGGCGGCGGATTCCGCTCCGCGCGGCTGGACGGGGCGCGCGGCGACCAGCGGGACGCCGTCCTGGCCGCGCTCCGGACCGTCGGCCTCCACGACGCGGACCGTCTCGGCGAGCGGGCCGGGGTGCTCGTCGCGCTCTTCGGGCCCGCGGTCACCAAGCGGGTCGGCGCGGCCGCCGGGCGGGCCGCCGAGGAGGGGCGCTGGGCGGCGCTGCACCTGGCGTCGGCGGCCAGCGACGTCCTCGGCCCCGAGCAGCTCGAACGGGTGCTCGCCCTGGAGGCGCCCGAAGGCGTCGACCTCACCCCCGGCGGCCCGCCGTCGGTGCTCGCGGGGTACCTGCGGCAGGTGTTCGAGGAGATCCCCCCGCCCCGCAGGCTCGCGCTGATCCTGGACCTGTGGGAGCGGGTCGCCGAGCGCCGGACCGGGGCCGCCCGCCGGGACGCGCGGCTGGCGACGCAGAGCCGCCGCGACCGCGTCGCCGACCTGCGCAAGCGCCGCCGCCACGACGACGACGAGCACATCCTGTGGCAGGTGCGCATGGACCTGGAGGACGAGCGGCCCTCGCCCGCCGACATCGCGCGCTGGACCCCCGGCCGCTGGTACTGGCACGAGCGCCTCCAGCGCGTCTTCGCGGACGCGATCGCCGCCACCGCGCTGCTCCGGACCGCCGCGTCCGTCGCCGACCACGGCCTGGAGGACGGCCTTGAGCGCTCGGCCCCGGCGCTGCGCGCGGCCGCGTCCCTGATGCCCGACTGGGCCGCCGGGAACGCGGCACGTCGCGTGCCGGGCCTGACCGGCCTCCCCACGCGTCCCGGCGCCTACGTCCGCGAGCTCGCGCGCCGGCTGGACGCCGGCAGGCCGATGGACGCCAAGTTCGCCGCCTACGTCAGGCCGCGCCTGGCCTGCGCCCGCGACTTCGCGCTCGTCATCGTCGAGGACGTCGGACGGGTGATGGGCGACATGGTCGGGACGTACGACGACCTGCTGCGCGAGTGGTCGCCCAGCCTGAAGGGCTGGCGCGAGGGGGCCGGGTACGGCCGCCCTCCGGCCGGGTGGGACGGCATCGCGCCGTGGTCCGGGCCGATGCTGGGAGACACCGAGCCGCTGCGCCGCAGGCTCACGTCCGGGCAGGACCCGGCGGCCGTGGAGATCGCCGCCGACCTCCTCTGGTACGCCGACCTGATCGACGCCCTCGCCCGGCTGTACGGGCACGAGCGGGCGCAGCCCACCCCCGGCACCGGCGCCCCGTGGTTCGACCACGACCCGGAGCCGGCCGCCGAGCCGCTGACCCCGCGCCTCGACTCCGTCACGGGCGCGGTCTCCGGCGCGGCGCAGCTCGTCGCGCTCGGCGGCGTCCCGCCCCGGGCGCCCCGCGCGTGGGCGGCCCTCACCGGGGGCCTGATGGCGGCCACCGCGATCGCCGAGGCGCTCACCGGCGACTTCGCCGTCCCGGCGCCGCTCGCCGCGCTCGACGGCGCGACCGTCCCCGGGACCCGGCTCCGGCTCAAGATCGCGCGCAGTGCCCGGGACGTCGCCGGATGGGCGGACTACATGGGCAACTGCATCGCGGGACCGGCCTACGTCGAGGAGGCGAGGAAGGGCCGCAGCGGACTCGCGGGCCTCTACGACGCCGACGGCCTGCTGGTCGTGAACGCGGAGCTGGTCGCGTTGCGGCCCGCGTCCCGCGGCTGGCGCGTCGCCGAGATCGCGGCGAGGTTCAACGACGCGCCGGACGAGACCCTCGAACAGCGGTTCCGCGACTGGGTCGCCGAGATACCCGGCGCCGTCAGGGACGAGACCGCGCGGGTGCCGGACGAGCTCCCGCCGCCGCGTCCGGCGCGGCGGCGCGCGGCGCCCCGCCTCGTCGAGGAGGCCGGTCCCGCCCTCGGCGACCTGGCGCTCCGGTCGTGGGAGCGGGCCGCCCCGGAGACGCTCGGCGCCTTCGCCGCCGTGGCCGGGACCGGGCCGGACGCCGCGCTCGCCCGGCTGCGGCGCTTCGGTGCCCCGCAGCTCACCGGGGCCGTCGTCCGCGCCCTGGACCAGGGCGCCACCGATCTGGTCCGGCTCTGGACGGCCTCGGGCCACCGCCCCCTGCGCTCCGCGCTCGACGCCCTCGACCCGGCACTGCGCGACCGCTTCGACCAGCTCCCGCTCCTGCTCGGCGAGCCGCCGCTGCCGAAGACGCTGCGGCGCCTCGTCGAGCTCCCCGCCGTCGCCGACGCCTACTCCCTCGATCTGGTGGCGCGCCGCGTCCGCCGCGCGATCGGGCTCCTCGCCGTCCAGGACGCCCCGGTCATCGCCCGCGCCTTCGCGAAGCCCACGTCTGAGCGGCTGCTGTGCGCGCTGGCCGTCGCCGTCGCCGGCGCCGCGCCGGACATCCCCCTCGTGCCCGTGACGCCGCCGCGCACCACCACGGTCCCCGGCTACCCCGCCACGACGCTGGAGGACGAGGAGGGCCCCTGGCACCGGGCTCTGCCCGCCGCCCGCGAGCTGGGCACCGACTCCGCCGCGTTCTGGAACGAGGTCGCCGAGCACGGCCTCCGCGTCCCGGCGTCCTGGCTGGCGCACGGCGGCTGGACGGCGCTCTGGTCCCGCGCCCACACGCACCGCCGCTGATCCGCGCGCCGCCAGGCGATTCCGGGAAGAGCTAGGGGTGCGGCGCGGGGCGGCGGAAGACGGTGACGGAATGGCCGACCTCGTCGATCGGCTCGCTGGTGCGGAGCAGCCGCGTCAGCCGCGGGTCGCGCTTGACGAGCCAGCTGTCGGAGACCACCAGCAGGCCGCGCACCTGGCCGGGCGGCGCGGTGAGCGGGTCGCGCGCGCGGATGCCGTAGGCGGACGGGACGCCGCTGCCCTTGAAGACGAGCCACACCGGTTCGCCCGGGTACCGCTCCCGGAGGCGGTCGGCGAGCCGTCCGAGGTCCTGGCCCCAGTCGGCGTTGGAGTCGTGCAGGCGCAGGTGGGTCTTGGACGGGCCGCCGAACGCCTCGTTGGAGTACGGCAGGTAGTACGGGAAGGCCCGCAGCGAGCTGACCGCCACGAGCAGCACCAGCACGACCGTCGCGGCCCTGACCCATCGCCACCGGACGAGGACCACGCCGCCCGCCGCCACCGCCAGAAAGATAGGGACGAAGATGACATAGCGGACGCCGAGATCGCGCGACCCGGTCATCGCCACCGCCATCAGCACGGCGGGCGGCGCCAGCAGGTACGGCGCGGCCGGGCGCAGCCGGGGCAGCCCGGCCGCCGCGGCGACGCCCGCGGCCCACAGGACGAGCATGCCCAGCGGCGTCTTCACCAGCAGCGCGGCCGGCAGGTAGTACCAGCGCGAGCCCCGGTAGACGTGGCCGAACAGGAAGCCCGTCCACCGCATGTCCTCGAATCCGAACTGGGCGCGCATCCCGTCCTGGAAGGGGCGGGGGAACGGCAGCCAGCCGGCGGCGAGCCCGCGCAGGCCGCCCACGGACGGGAGGCCGGGGGGCGCCGCCCAGCGCAGGCGCGGGTCCACGGCGAGGTAGCTCGCCCACACCACCGCGACCGCCAGGGCACCGGCTCCGGCCGCCGAGAGAACGGCGGTCGCCACGGGTCGGCGCGGCGGGCGGGACGCCCAGACCGACACCGCCGCCAGGACGAGGAGCACCGGCAGCGCGGGCAGCGCGCTCATCTTGGTCGCCATGGCCGCGCCCAGCGCCGTTCCGGCGAGCGGCAGGTAGAGCCGCGGCCTGCGCCTCGCGCGCCAGAGCAGCCACACCGACGTCAGCAGGAGGCCGGCCGTGGGGACGTCCAGCGTGGCCAGCGACCCGTGCGCGATGACGTCGGGGGAGAACGCGTAGAGGGTCAGCGCCGTGAGGCCGCCGGCCGGGCCGGCGAGGTCGCGCGCGAACGCGAACACCACCAGCCCGAACAGCAGCGTCAGCGCGATGACGGGCAGCCGCCCGGCGAGCAGCACGCGCTGCGCGTCGTTGCCCCACCGGTACAGGAACTGCCTTCCGAGCCTGTAGTCGCTGCCGGTGAAGGAGGCGTGGAGGTGCGGCCCGGTGAGCACGGCTCCGGCTCCGATGACCAGCTTGCCGAGCGGCGGGTGCTCGGCGTTGTGGCGCAGGTCGTGCTCGCGGAGGTAGACCACGCCCGTGCTGATGTAGACGGGCTCGTCGACGGTCGGGCTCTGCCGCACGGCGGTGGTGACCATCACGGCGGCCATCTGGGCCAGCAGCGCCGCCACGACCGCCGCGAGGAGCCGGCGCCGGAGCGGCGCGCCGAACCGGCCGGACGCGGGCTCGTCCGACGGCGCCGCGGGACGTCCGGGCTCCGCGGATAAGGAGGTCACGCCGCCACCCTTCCCGGAGACCGTCCGCCCGATCTCCGTTCAGCCCCCGAACGCGGTCAAGAATCGGTCCCGGAACGCGCTCATCGGCCACACCGGGGTGCTCCCGCCCGGGCGCAGGCCGTCCTGCCAGCCCCACCCGGAGATCCTGTCAAGGACGGCGCCGTCCTTCGCCACGACGGTGACGGGGACGTCCCGGCTCGCGCCCGGCCCGGTGATGAGCGGCGCGGGCTGGTGGTCGCCGAGGAAGACCAGCACGGTGTCCTTGTCTCCGTAGGTCTCCAGGTAGGAGACGAGCGTGTTCAGCGTGTACTCGATCGACGCGCGGTACTCGGCGCGGATGCGGCCGGGCGCGGGCCACGGCGCGTCGTAGCCCTTGCCCATCCCGTCGAAGACCGAGCCGTCGCCGACCTGCTCCCACGGGACGAGCCGCGGGATGGACGCCCACGGGGCGTGGCTCGACACCAGCGCCGTCTCCGCCATCACCGGCGCCCGGTCGTCCTCGGCCAGCTCGGTGCGCTGGAGCGTCGACAGGGTGTACTGGTCGGGCATCGTGGCGAAGCTGAAGCGCGGGCCGCGATAGCCGAGGTTCCGGTCGTCGTAGACCTTGTCGTAGCCGAAGAAGGACGCCTCCGGCCAGGCCCGCGTGATCGCCGGCATGAGGGCGACCGTCCGGGAGTCCGCGCGGTGGAACGCCCCGTTCAGCGTCAGCCGGTCGCTGTTCACCAGGGCGCGGTACCGCTGCTGGTTGTTCACCCACAGGCCCGACAGCAGCGTGGCGTGCGCCAGCCAGCTGCCGCCGCCCGCCGTCGAGGAGGTGAGCCAGCCGCTGCGCGCGGAGAACCCCGCCTTGCGGAGCCGCTGCGTCCCCTGGTCGAGGACGGCCCCCACCTGCGGCGCGTACTGCGGGCTCTCCACGGCCGACCGCCCGTAGCTCTCCACGAACGCCAGGACGACGTCCTTGCCGCGCAGCCCGGTCAGCAGCTTGTCGGGAGGCGTGTCGCGGAACCTGTCCACGGCGGCGGCCTTGGCGAACTCCTTGCGGTCGTTCAGGCTCGTCCGCACCTGCCGCGCGTGGTCGTAGGCGAGGACCGCCGCGCTCCTGGACGCCACCGGCACCCCGTGGACGAACTGCGCTCCGAGCACGGCGCAGGCGAGCCAGACCGTCCCCAGCACGCCGGCGGCCCAGGAGGCCGGCCGCCTGCGCCGGGCCGCCACACCGCTCAGACGCAGCGTGGACAGCGCCGTCAGCACGACCACGGCGACCGCCAGCACCACCGCCAGCACGACGGCCGCGACCGCCCCCGCCTTCCCGGACGATTCTTTGACGAACTCCACGCCCGGCCCGAGCAGCGGCCAGTCCAGCACCAGGTCGAACGGCCGGACCAGCACCGCGTCGAACCCGATGTCCAGCACCTTCAGCACGAGCAGCAGGCCGAGGACGGCCCCCGCCGCCCCCGCCGCCCCCGCCGCGTACCGCCTCGCCCTGGCCGGGAGCACGAGGACCAGCGCGACGCCGGCCACGCCCTCGATCGGGACGCGCACGAACGCCCCCGGGGTCAGGCGGGCGAACTCGGCCGGCGCGACCAGCGCGACCAGCACGAGCAGGAACGCCGCGCCGGTCACCGCCCGCGCCGCGACCCGCCGCCGTCTCGGCCGTCCATCCGCCTCCGGGGCGTCGGCCGGCGCGTCCTCGTCTGTGATCCGCTCCAAGCGGCTGTCGGTGGTCAGGTCGTCCTCCCAGGTTCGGCCCCCCGCCGCGCACGCGACACCCCACAGCACGTCCGACCCACGGCCGCGGGTTCAAAAGTTCTTCTCTTCGCGGGGTCCGAGATGTCGAGAACGCGGGTGCGGCTCCGATCCACTGGTGAAAGGCGCCGCCGGGGCGCCCGCCGAGGAGGCACCGCGATGAGCAAGGTCACCTGTGACATCACGATCTCGGTCGACGGCTTCGCCGCGGGCCCGAACCAGCGCCTGGAGGAGCCGCTCGGCGACGGCGGCGAGCGGCTGCACCGGTGGATGTTCGAGGAGCGGGAGGCCAACGCCGAGGCCATCGCGAAGATCACTTCGGCGGGGGCCTACATCATGGGCCGCCACATGTTCGGCCCCGACCGCGGCCCGTCGTGGAACCCGGACTGGACGGGCTGGTGGGGCGAGGAGCCGCCCTACCGCGCGCCCGTGTTCGTGCTGACGCACCACCCGCGCGAGAGCGTCGTGATGAAGGGCGGCACGACGTTCCACTTCGTCACCGGCGGGATCGAGGCCGCGCTGGACCGGGCGCGGGCCGCCGCCGGGCAGAGGGACGTCGCGATCGCCGGGGGAGCGAGCACCGTGAACCAGTACCTCGCGGCTGGCCTGCTGGAGGAGCTCCGCCTGCACGTCGCCCCCGTCGCCCTCGGGGCGGGCGAGCGCCTGTTCGCGGGCGCCCGCGACCTGGTGCTGGAGCCGGTCGAGGCGTCCCGGACGCCCCTGGTCACCCACGTGACGTACCGCGTCGGCCGTCCGCGCGGATGACGCGCAGCAGGCGGGCGACCTCGGCGGCGACCGCGTCGCGCCCGGCGGAGACGTAGCGGCGCGGGTCGACCAGGCCGGGGTCGGCGGCCAGCCGGTCCCGGACGGCCGCGGTGAACACCTTGTTCAGCTGCGTCGCCACGTTGATCTTGGTCATGCCGTGCCCGACGGCGGCGGCGAGCCCGCCGTCGGGCACCCCGGAGGACCCGTGCAGGACCAGCGGGACGGGCACCGCCGCGCGCAGCCGGGCGATGAGCGCGAGATCGAGGACGGTGTCGCGGATGAGCATCGCGTGGGAGGTGCCGACCGCGACCGCCAGGGCGTCCACGCCCGTGGCGGCCACGTACCCGGCGGCCTCCTCCGGGTCGGTGCGGGCGTGCGGGGCGTGCACCCCGTCCTTGCCGCCGATCTCGCCGAGCTCCGCCTCGACCCACACCCCCTCGGCCCGGCAGCGGGCGGCGACCTCGGCGGTCCTCGCCACGTTCGCCTCGTGCGGGAGGCCGGACGCGTCGAACATCACCGACCCGAACCCGAGGGCGACCGCCTCGCGCACGAGGTCCGCCGAGGTGGCGTGGTCCAGGTGGACGGCGACCGGGACGGACGCGGCGCGGCCGAGCGCCAGCACCGCCCGCCCGATCGGGGCGAGCGCGCCGTGGTAGGCCGCGCAGTTCTCGCTGACCTGGAGCACCACGGGCGCGCCCGCCCGCTCCGCGCCGGCGACGATCGCCTCGGCGTGCTCCAGGTGGACCACGTTGAACGCCCCCAGCCCGCGTCCCTGCGCGGCGGGCGCGGCGATGACGTCACTCATGGGGGCGAGCGGCATGGTTCTCCTCGGTCCGGAGGGCGACGCGGGGCAGCAGCGCGGGGAGCCCGGCGGGGTCGACCTCGCCGGCGACGGGGGAGCGGACCGCGCAGGCGGCCAGCGCGACGGCGCGGCGGAGCCGGTCCGGCCAGGGCAGCCCGGCGGCCGTGCCCGCCGCCAGCCCCGCGACGAGCGCGTCGCCCGCGCCCGTCGGGTTGCCCGGCACGGGACGGTCGAGCGCGGCGCGCAGGACCCCGTCCGGGGTGGCTGCGAGGACGCCGCCGGCGCCGAGCGAGGCGACCACGGCCCCCGCGCCCGCCTCGCGGAGCGCGCGGATCCCCGCGGCCGTGTCGCCGGTGCCGCTCGCGCGGGCCAGCTCCTCGGCGTTCGGCTTGACGATGCCCGGGCCCGCGGCGAGCCCGAGGCGCAGCGCCTCCCCGTCGGCGTCCAGGATCACCGGGCCGGGGGCGAGGCGGATGAGCCGCGCGTAGGCGTCCGGCGGGACGCCCGGCGGCAGGCTCCCGGACAGGACGACCACGGCCGCGTCCCGGGCCAGGGCCTCGAAGCCGTCGCGGAACGCCGCCCACTCCGCGCCCGTCACCTCCGGACCCGGCTCGCAGAACATCGTCGCCTCGGCGCCGACGACCGTGACGGTCCGGCGCGACTCCGCGGCGACCGGCGTGAACGCGGCGGGCACGCCGAGGGAGCCGAGCCCCTCCTCGATGCGGCGCCCCGCGTGGCCGCCCGCCAGCCCGGCGGCCACGACCTCGTGGCCGAGGGCGTGCAGGACCCGGGCCACGTTGACGCCCTTGCCGCCGGGCCGCGAGTGCACCGCCGCGACGCGGTGCACCGCGCCGAGCCGCGCGTCCGGTACCTCGTAGGTGTCGTCGAGCGCGGCGTTCAGCGTGACCGTGAGGATCACGCCGCCGGGCCGCCGGGCGCGGCGTCCAGGACGACCGAGCGGGTGAGGTGGCGGGGCCGCTCCGGGTCCAGGCCCGCCGCGACCGCGCGCGCGACCGCGAGCCGCTGCACCCGGACCAGCTCGGCGAGCGGGTCGGCGCCCGCGGCGCGCAGCAGCCCGCCGGTCGCGGCCACCTCGTCGCCGAGGCCGCCCGGGAGCCCGCCGAACATCCACACGGCCCGGCCGGGGCCGGTGATGCTGATCGGCCCGTGGCGGTACTCCATCGCCGGGTAGGCCTCCGTCCAGAAGCACGCGGCCTCGCGCATCTTCAGGGCCGCCTCCTGCGCGAGGCCGACCGTCCAGCCCCGGCCGAGGAAGGTGATCTGCTCGACGTCCAGCAGTTCGGGCGGGACCGGATCGGCCACCGCGGCCTCGGCGCCCGCGATCGCCGCCGCCAGGTCCTCGCCGAGGTGCGCGCGCAGCAGCGCCAGCAGGGTGGTGGCGAACCGCGTCTGCACGACCGACTCCTCGTCGGCGAAGTCGAGGACGACCATCCGGCCGGCGCTGCGCGACACCGGCGTGGCCGGGTCGGCGGTGATCGCGGTCGTCGGGACCGAGCCGCCGAGCCGGTCCAGGACGGTGAGGACCTCGGTCGTGGTCCCGGACCTGGTGAGCGCCAGCACCCGGTCGTAGCGGCGGCCGCGCGGCATCTCCGAGGCGGCGAACGCGTCGGTCTCCCCGTGCCCGGCGCCCTCCCGCAGCGCCGCGTACGCCTGCGCCATGAACAGGGAGGTGCCGCATCCGACGACGGCCACCCGCTCCCCGCGGGCCGGGAGCGCGTCCCGCAGCCCGGCGGCCAGCCCTGCGGCCCGCCGCCAGCACTCCGGCTGCGAGGCGATCTCGGTCGTGATGCGGTTTCCGGCCATGAGCCCTCCCGAAGTCCGATCTGCTTCGAGACTTTATGCTCACTTGTGCTCGAAAATGAAGGGGAGGGAGCAGAAATCATCATGAATGTGCGGGAGCTCGCAGCCGCACCACCCGGACGAAGCGCACGTCCAGGTCGTCGCCCGCGCCCGTCGCGATCCGGAAGTCGGTGCCGCCGTTGAGGCGGTTCGCGAAGACGGGCCGGGGGAGGCGGAACGTCGCGGTCCTCCACGTCCCGCCGCCCGTGCGGCGCACCGCGGGCGAGCGTCCGCCCCGGTACTCGATCCACCAGTCGCCCCGGCCCGCGTCCCGGTACGTCACCTTGATCCGCACCGGCTCGCGCCGTCCGCGCAGGAACCGGTCGTCGAGATCGAAGTACAGGGACGTCTGCCCCTTCGCGCGGTCGGTGCGCAGCCCCTCGTAGGCGGTGCCGTTCTCCGGTCCGAGGACGCCGCCGTGGACGTCGGCGGTGGAGCGGCGGGCCCTGCCGTCCGGACCCGCGTCCCGCTGCACGAGCCACCGTTCGAGATTGCGCACCCACGGGCGCCCGGGCCACCGGCGGGCGCCGGTGAAAGGACCCGCCGTCTTCTTCCAGTAGGTGTCCTCGGCGTCGCGCAGCGCGGCCCACGCGTCGGGCGAGTCGGAGGCGGTCTTGCCGATGCTCAGCCGCACCCATCTCCAGTGCTGCGGATACTGCTTCATGTACGAGGGGTCCGGCACCACGTAGACCCAGTTCATCCGCAGTTGCAGCGCCTTGAGGTTCGCCTGCCGGACGGCGTAGTACGGCTCGTCCGTGTGGAAGTCGCAGTCGTTGAAGCACTCGTTCTCGGTGGCGACGACATGCCGCCCGTCGTGGACGGGCAGGGACTCGTCCACCGTCATGTGCCCGTCGGGCTCGATGCGGCTCCCGTAGGACGGCGCCTCGCTCAGGTGGAAGTTGAACACCTCGGTGAGGCCCGTCCGGATGCCGAGTCCCGCGTCGACGGCCTGCTTGGCGAACAGGTCCGTCCGCGACCCCCACGGCCCCCACGGATAGTCCTCGCCGGTGAACACGAGCTTGGAGCTGTAGGGACCGAAGACGGCGGCCAGGTCGCGCCAGGCGTGGCGGTACCACGACCGGTACTTCTCGAACGTCAGCCCCTGCTCCGCCGCCTTGGCGACCATGTCGTAGTCGTACTCCGACCACGTGAACGCGCCCGGGACGTACACGAGCCGCAGCCGCGGGTCCGCGCGCAGGCCCTCGTCGACGAACACCTTCCGGTAGAGCGCGAGCAGCCGGCCCCACACGCACTCGTTCCAGAGGGGCAGGTGGTACTGCCCGTCGTAGTCGGGGCCGAGCGGCTCCACGTCGCACTCGTCCGCGACCCACGCGGGCGCCCACCGCGATCCGCTGGCGAAGATGCGCGCCCAGAAGGGCCGCCGGTCCGCGAGCTGCCGGCCCAGCGAGGGGAGGCTCATGTCCTGGGCGAAGCCGGCGCGGCCGGTGTCCAGCGTGCCGGGGCCGTCCGGCTGGAGCTGCCGCCAGCTCAGGTCGAGGCTGCGCGTGCCGACGCCGAACTCCGGGGCCGCCGTCTCGGAGAACAGCCCCGAGTTCGCCGACGGGCGGACCCAGCCCGGCAGCGTCCAGTCGTCGCCCGGCCGCACCTCCACGCTGCCGGTGACGGCGTCCGTCGGCCCGGCGCCAGCCACGGCCGACAGGACCACCAGCCCGGCGGCCACCGCCACGATCCTCCGCCGCACCCGGTCCCCCTCCACCGTCCGCGCCTCGGCGTGCGCGTTTCCGTTCAAAAACCATGTTCATCTTTCGGGT
Organism: Spirillospora sp. CA-108201; assembly: GCF_050936235.1. NCBI lineage: Bacteria > Bacillati > Actinomycetota > Actinomycetes > Streptosporangiales > Thermomonosporaceae > Spirillospora > Spirillospora sp. CA-108201. The sequence continues at coordinate 99,229 of NZ_JBNJNE010000001.1, forward strand.
GCGAGCACGGAAGGGCAATCCGTGACCGGAGTATCGGGTCGCGCGAGCGCGCTTGCGGTCATCCCGTTTTCGTTCACCCGCGGTCCCGTCCCTCGGCGCCGCTCGAAGGCCGACCTGGCCGATCGGTTCGCGCACCCGGGTATCGGGGCGACCGAAAAACCGACCGCCCTTCTGCCGCGTCTCATGGGTCGCGCCCCGCCGGGCGCTCCGCGAGACCGCGCCGCCGGCCGACCGTGCCGCGGCCGACCTGGCAGACGGGAGCGAGCGTGCGAGACCGACCGGCGAGACGGCGGCGCCCGTGGCGGCCGCTCCCTTCCCTGGTCGCGCATCGGGTGCCCGCGGCGGCGGGACTGGTCGTCGGCCTCGGCACCTATGCCGGATTCGCCGCCCAGGTCCCGGTGTCCGCCGGGCCGGGACCGCTCGCACTCGGCCTGTTCAGCTCCCTCGTGACCGGGGGCGGCACGTATCTGGGGCTCCTGCGCGAACGCTCACGGCGCCTGCCCCCGGCCAGGCGGCCCGACGAACCCGCGCCGCCGCCGCGCACGGTCGCGCTGTCCTACCACCCGGCCGACGCGGCGTACGCGGAGTGGGTGGCGGCCGCCGTCTCCCTCGCCGCTCACGCGCATGTCGAGATGCGCCCATGGGGGACGGCGCCCGCCGCCGCCGAGGAGGAGCAGACCTGGGAACTGGTCGTGCACTCCTCCACGAGCGAGATCGCCCCGCGCCGGGACGGGCCCCGGGCCGATGGCGGGGACGGGGCGCGCCGGATCGCGATCCGGGTCGACTCCTCCGCACGCGGCGCGGAGGCGGACCACGTCGTCGACATCGCAGGACGGCCGGAGAGCGCCGCGTGCGCGGTCATCGTCCGCGGGCTCGTCGCCTGCGGCGCCCTCGACGCCGCCGGCCCCGCTCCCGGCCCGGACCGGCTCCCCTCCCGGCGCGGGGTGCGCTTCCCGGGGGACGGGCCCCGCGTCAGCAACCTCCCCCCGCCCGACCCGGGCTTCGTCGACCGCGACGACCTGACGCGCCGCGTGCGGGCCGGCCTGGCCCGTGAGCACGCGCCCGACCGGGCGACCGCCGTCGCCCTGTGGGGGCTCGGCGGGGTGGGGAAGACGGCCCTGGCGGTCGAGTACGCCCACCGCTACGGCGGGTGCTACGACATCGTGTGGTGGCTGAACGCCGGGAGCGCGGTCGAACTGCGGCACGGGCTGCTCGGACTGGCGGCGGCGCTCGGCGTCCGCGAGCAGCCCGACGCGGACCGGGTCGTCGCCGAACTGTGGCGGACGCTGCGCGACGGCCCCCGCTGGCTGCTGGTCTACGACAACGCCGACGCCGACGCCGCGCCAGGCGGCGGGGGGAGCCCGGTCCACCACTGGCCCGCCGGCCGCGCCGGGCATGTCCTGTTCACCTCCGCGCGGTCGGACTGGGGCGGGCTGATCGATCCCGGCGGGCGCGTCGAGGTGCGCCCCATGGCGCCCGCGACGGCCGAGCGGTTCCTGTGCGACGGCGCCGGCGACGACGACCCCGACGCGGCCCGCGAGATCGCCGGAGCGCTGGGCGGGCTGCCGCTCGCCCTCGCGCACGCCGCGGCTTACTGCCGGCAGGCCGCCGTGCCGCTGCGGACCTACCGGCGGCTGCTGGACGACTCGCTCGGCCGGGTGCTGTCGCGCTTCCGCCCCGACGACCGGGTCCAGCCCGTGTCCATGACCTGGAGCCTGCTCCTCGCCCGGGCGGGGGAGCACCTGCCTGCGGCGCTCGACCTGATGCGCCTGTGGGCGATGCTCGCCCCCGTCGGGATCCCGCGCGACCTCCTCGACCCGTCGGTGCGGCTGCCCGGCGGCCTGGCGAGCCTGGCGGACGACCCCGTCGAGCTCGACCTCGCCGTCCAGCGGCTGGCCCGGTACTCCCTGGTCACCGCGGAGGCCGGGCGGGTGCACGTCCACCGGCTCGTGCAGACCGCCGTCCGGCTGGACACGGGCCCGGCCGGCGCATGGCTGGAGGCCGCCGCGGCGCTGCTCGACAGGCGGTTTCCCCGAGAGGTCGAGGACAGCGAGCGGTGGGGGGCCTGCGCGGAACTCCTGCCCCACGTCCTGGCCGTCCAGGAGCGCCACCGGGAGCGGATCGGCGGGGACGGCCGCCCGCGGTCCGAGACGGAGAGGGCGCTCGGCGACCTGCTGCACCGCGCCGGGTCCTACCTGATCGAACGGGCCGGCTACGCCGAGGCGCGCGAACCGTTGGACGCGGCCCTGGCACTGCGTGAACGCGCGTACGGAAGCGGCAGCCCGCAGTGGGCGGAGACGAAACTCCGGCAGGGCGTCCTGCTGTACAGGCTCGCCGAGCTGCCCGCCGCCCGGACGGCCATGGACGCGGCCCTGTGCGTCCGGGAGGAGACGGCGGGCCCCGACGACCCGGCGCTCTGCCCGTTCCTGGTCTGGCGGTGCGGCCTGCTGATCGAGTTCTCCGAGCTGGAGGAGGCCCGCCGCGCGGCGGAGCGGGCCCGCCGGATCCTGGAGTCCGCCGGGGTGCCGCGCGCGGACCTGCGCCGCGTCGACGTCGACGTCCTGCGCTGCACCGTGCTGTGGCGGGGAGGCCGGGTCCGCGAAGCGCTGGAGCTGATGCGGCGGAGCGTGGCCGTCCTGCGCGACGCCCACGGGGACGACGACGACCGCACCCTTCTCGGCCTGGGGCGGCTGGCCTTCGTCGAGGCCGAGATGGGAGGCCTCCTCGACGACCCCGCGATGCTCCGCCGCGCCCGGGACCGCGCCGCCGCTGCCGCCGCGGACCTGGCGCGCAGGTACGGCGACGAGCACTTCGAGGTGATGGAGCAGCACCGGGCCGAGGCCACCGCCCTGTGCGCGCTGGGCGAGCACGCCGCGGCCGAGCGGCTGCTGCGGCGCGTCGCCCGGGCGTTCCGGGAGAGCCTGGGCGAGCACCCCACGACGGTCGCCGCCGAGACCCTGCACGCGACGACGCTCGCCCGCCTGGGCGAGGCCGGCAGGGCGGACGAGATCCTGCGCGGGGGCCGCGAGCTGTACGAGCGCTTCTACGGCCCGGGCCATCCCTATGTCGCGGAAGTGCTCGCCAGGCACGGCCTCGTCCTCGCCGGGACGGGCGACGCGGAGGCGGCCGCCGGCGCCCTGCTGAGGGCGCGGCGCATCTACGAGGAACGGTACGGGCCGGAGCATCCCAAGCTGATCCCGATCCTCGCCGGCCTGGCCGGACTTCCCGGCCACCGGGGTGAGGCCGCCGAGCTCAGAGCGCGCGCGGAACGCATCCGGCAGAGCCTTTGACAACGAGACGGAGCAGCCCATCAACGTCACCGAGTTCTCAGAGATCTTCCTGACCACCCACATCAGGGCCCGGCTCACACTGGAGGGCGAGGCCGGGTTCGCCGTCGAGGAGTACTACGGCTCCTCGCGCGGCGTGCTCGGCGACCTGTTCACCGTCTGGTACACCACACCCGGCGGCCGCCAGGCGCAATGGCGCGATCCCGGGGCCGTGCCGCTGCGCGTTCGTGACGCCGCGCGCGGCACGGCCGTCTGGGAGTGCGACCGGCGGCGCAAGCTCGAAGACTTCGGGGCGCTGTTCCGCGCCCAGACCGAGCCCGTCCAGCTCATCCTTCCGGTGCTGCGCGCCGCGCCCGGCCGGAACCTGCTCCTGGACGGCACGCACCGCGCGGTCGCCGCCTACGGCTCCGGCGCCCCGGTCACCCTGTTCGTCTTCACGCTGCGGGGTCCGGCGGGCCCGGAGACGCTGCCCGACCTCGCCCACCACCTCTGATCTCCGGGATCACCAGCCGACGGGGACGAGGAGGTGCTACGGGTCGCCGTGGGAGATGAAGGACGAGCGGCCCGCGCAGTCGTCGGGGGCGCCCCCCCGCGAGCCGTCGGAGGCCCGCAGGGGACGCCCGAGCGGATCAGGGGTAGGCGACCACGTTGGCCGGGACGGTGCCCGTGCCGGACGCCTCCGGGCCCGTGTCGTTGACGACGTGCCGGATGACCCCGTTGCCGCCCAGCGAGACCGTGAGCAGGTCGTGGAACCGCACGCCGCTCCGGTTGGGAGCCTCGAAGCCGCGGGCCGCCACGATCGACGGGTCGACGTTGAAGTAGCAGTAGCCGCCGAGGCCCCAGCCCTCGTGCGCGGTGACCGAGCCGGCGACCTTGTAGGCGGCGTAGCCGTCGGGGGAGTCGCTCCGCCAGGCGGACTGGCTCGGCGGGTCGTACGGCATCTCGTTCTGGAAGAACACCGTCTTCCCGCGCTCGCCGTTCCAGACGAGCTGGTACTTCTGGTAGTGCTCGACGAAGAGCCCGTAGGCGGTGACGTCGTCGCCGTTGACGACCACGCCGTTGGCGGCGGTGTTGACCGTCCAGCCGACGCCGCTCCCGTGGTCGGCGCGCCACGCCCAGATGTGGTCCAGCAGGGCGTCGTCGCTGTTCACCACCAGGCTCGTGGCCGCCCTGCCGGGCCCGGCGCCGCCGATCCGGAAGAAGACGTCCTGCACCGAGGCGGGGTCGCCCGCGTGGTCGGCGCCCGCGCCGTCGGGGCCGAGCCGGAGCAGCACCGGAGACTCGGCCGTCCCGGCGTCGAACAGCAGCCCGGCCAGCCTGACGCCGTCGACGTCGGCCACGCTCATCGCCACCGCGCCGTTGTCCGGGACGAGGGTCGGGTAGCCGATGCCGAGCACCACCGTGCCGGGACGCGTGACGTTGATCGTCTGGCTCAGGTGGTAGACGCCGGGCGTGAACAGCAGGTCGAGGCCCTGGCCCAGCGCCGCGTTGATGGTGGCGGCCGAGTCTCCGGGCCTGGCCACGAAGAACCGCGACAGCGGGACGGAGGCTCCGGGCGTCGAGCCGCCCGACCAGGTCGTGCCGCGCGAGTCGCGCCGCAGAGCCGGGACGAGGACGCTGTACGCCCCGGACCCGTCGACGTACAGGTACGGCTTCTCCCTGGTCACCGGGCTGGTGTTCAGCGTGGTGTAGGGCGGGTTCGGGAAGCTCTGCGCGGGCGCGCCCTCGACGCCGGAGAACACCATGTTCCACACGCCGTTGAGGTTGCCGCCGATCCGGCTGTCGCGCGTCAGCCACTGCTGCTGCGAGTACGGCTGCACCTGCCCGTCCACCCTGGAGTCGGCGATGCAGCCGCCGCTGGCCCAGCCGTAGCCGGTGGGGGAGAGGTTCAGGTCACCGCGCACGTGGATGCGGCGGAACGGCGCGGCCTGCGCCACCGCCCACCGGTCCGACCCGCCGGACGGGTTGATCGCCAGGTTCTCCGCGGACCGCCAGAAGTTCTGCGTCGCGTTGCCGCCGAACCAGCCCGCGTCCACGGTGACGCCGCCGTTGATGGTGACGTCGTCGGGATTGCGGCCGAGGCCGGCGATCGAGGTGTAGAAGCCCGGGTCGGCGTTGACGTTGTAGCTGCCCGGCTTGAACAGCAGCGCGTACCGGGCCGTCCCGAACTGGTTGCTCTCCTGCTCGCGGAAGACGGCGTCGAGCCTGCCCTGGACGTCGGACGTGCTCATGGACGGGTCGAACACCAGCACGTTGGGCCCGAGGTCGCCCCCACCGGGGAGCGTGCCGCCGGAGCCCGTGTGCACGGTCAGGCCGAACAGGGAGTACCCCCACTGCGTGGCGCGGGCAGCGCCGTACATACGGACGTAGCGGCCCTTGCCGGTGACATTGACGGTCTGGGGTCCGCCGGAGCCGTTCGCGGTGGAGTAGAGCGAGGTCCAGTCGGCGGCGTTGTCGGAGACCTGGATCTGGAAGGTCCTGGCGTACGCGCTCTCCCAGTTGAGGACCACCTGGCAGATGTCCTGCGCGCTGCCGAGGTCGACCTGGAGCCACTGCGGGTCGGTGAAGGCGCTCGACCAGCGGGTCGCGGGGTCCCCGTCGACGGCGGCGGAGGCGGGGAAGGACGCGTTCTCGGCGGAGGAGGAGGTCGCGGGCCGGTTCAGCGCCGCGTCCGACGGGCCGCACGCCGCCGCGGCGGCGCGGCCGGACGGGCCCGGAACGGCGAGCGCGACCACGAGGAGCAGGGCGGAGACGGCGGCCGTCCAGGCTCTCCTGGACGGTCCTCGGGGCGGGACGGGATGCATGCGCATCTCCTTCGCGTGGGTGGGTGAGCGGGGGCCCTCAGAACACGCGCGTTATTTCACATCATGATTTAAGGTCGAAATTATATGGGCGTCAAGGGTCCAATTTGCGTGGATTTGACCTTCCGTCCTGACAGCCCCCGCACCGCCCCCGAATGCTCCGTCCCTACCCCTGTGGAACGTTCCGAGTTCCCGACAGCGATCACTGACTCCACTGCCGTCCTGGCCGAGTCTGTGCACGTCAGAGAAGTGAATGACGGACTTCGAGCAGGTTTCCGCCGAGGTGATGACGGATGTCGAGCAGTGGTGTTACGTTCCACCGCGTGACATCGAGCATGCGACGGGCGCAGATCGTGTCGTCCCTGCGCGCCAAGGGCGCCGCTTCCGTCCGGGAGCTGGCCGAGACCCTCCAGGTCAGCGAGTCCACGATTCGCCGCGACCTGGACGTGCTCGACCGCAACGGCGAGCTGCTGCGCACCTACGGGGGAGCGGCGCTGTCCCCGCGCCCGGCGGCGCCGGAGATCTCCTTCGCGGCGTCGGCCGAGCACGACAGCGACGAGAAGGCGGCGGTGGCCGCGCGGGCGGCGAAGCTCGTCGAGGACGACATGGTCGTGGTCCTCGACATCGGCACCAGCACCCGGCTCCTCGCCCGGCACCTGCGCGGGCGGCCCGTCACCGTCATCACCGCCAACCTGGCCGTGCTGGACGAACTGCGCGACGACGACGCCGTCCGGCTGTGCCTGCTCGGCGGTGTCGTGCGGCGCAACTACCTCTCGCTCGTCGGCTCGCTGACCGAGACCGCGCTCCGCCAGGTCCGCGCCGACCTGGTGTTCCTCAGCTGCACGGGGGTGCGGCCCGACGGCCATGTCATGGACGACATGGAGGTCGAGACACCGATCAAGCAGGCGATGCTGGAGTCGGCCGACCGGGTGGTGCTGGTCGCCTCCGAGGCCAAGTTCCCCGGCACCGGATCTCTGCGCGTGTGCTCGCTCGACCGCGTCGACGCGCTCGTCACGACGGCCGGGGCCGACCCCCGGACTCTGGAGGTCTGCCGCGAGGCGGGCGGAAAGGTGTACATCGCATGAAGTTGGCCATTCTCGGCGGCGGCGGGTTCCGGGTGCCCTACGTGTACCAGGCCCTGCTGCGCGACCCCGGCTCCCCGCGCATCGAGGAGGTCTGGCTGCAGGACTCCGACGCCGGCCGCCTGGCCGGGATGGCGGAGGTCCTCGCGGCGCTCGCCGGCGGAGCCGAGGACGCCCCGCGCGTGTTCACCAGCACCGGGCTCGACGCGGCGCTGGAGGGCGCCGACTTCGTCTTCGCCGCCGTCCGCGTGGGCGGCCTGCGGGGGCGGGTGTGCGACGAGCGCGTGGCGCTGGACCTGAACGTGCTCGGCCAGGAGACCACCGGCCCCGGCGGGATCGCGTACGGGCTGCGCACCATCCCCGTGATGCTCGACGTCGCGCACCGCGTGAAGGCCCTCGCGCCGGACGCCTACGTCATCAACTTCACCAACCCCGCCGGAATGATCACCGAGGCGATGCAGGGTGTGCTCGGCGACCGGGTGCTCGGCATCTGCGACACCCCGTCCGGCCTCGGCATGCGGGTCGCCGCCGCGCTCGGCCTGGAACCGGACCGGATCCGGCTCGACTACGTCGGCCTGAACCACCTCGGCTGGATGCGCCGCGTCCTGCACGACGGCGTGGACGTCCTGCCCGACCTGCTCGCCGACGACGCCCTGCTCGGGACGCTGGAGGAGGGCGTGGTCTTCGGCCGCGAGTGGCTGCGCGACCTCGGCCTCATCCCCAACGAGTACCTGTACTACTACTACTTCAACCGGGAGGCGGTCCGCGCCACCCTGGACGCGCCGCAGACGCGCGGCGAGTTCCTGCTCAAGCAGCAGGAGGCGTTCTACGAGCGGATCGCCGCGGCGTCGGGCGGGGCGGCCATGGAGCTGTGGCGCGAGACCGTCGCCTCCCGCAGCGCGAGCTACATGGCCGAGATGAAGGGCGCGCGGACCGGCGAGGCGCTCGACGACCACTCCGGCGTCGACCCCGCCGAGGAGGGCTACGCCCGGGTCGCGCTGAACGTGATGGCCGCGATCAGCCGCGACGAGCCCGCCTCCATGATCCTCAACGTGCGGAACGGCGGGACCGTCACCGCGCTGCCCCCGGACGCGGTCGTCGAGGTGCCCGTCACCGTCGACGCCGGCGGCGTCCACCCGCTGCCGCTCGACCAGCCCGACCTGCACCAGGCAGGGCTGATGCAGCAGGTCAAGGCCGTCGAGCGGCTGACCGTCGGCGCGGCCGTCACCGGCTCGCGGACCGAGGCCGCCAAGGCCTTCGCCCTGCACCCCCTGGTCGACTCGGCGCGGATCGGCCGGCAGCTGCTCGACGGCTACATCGACCGGATCCCCGAGGTCGCCGCCGTCTTCTCCCGTGAGGAGTCGTCATGACCGTGGAAACCCTCGGCGGGAGCCCGCCCGTGGACCATTCCGGCCCGGCCGGGGCCGCGGCCCCCGGGCAGCCGCCCGAGCCCTCCCTGGCCGACCCGTGCACCGAGCGCGTCCCGGCCGGCGACCTGCTGCGCGGCGGGGACGCCTCCGGCCCGGCGCCCGAGCTGGACGTCTTCCTGAGCGGCCAGGTCTTCATGGACATGATCTTCACCGGGCTGCCGGGGCTGCCCCCGCCCGGGACCGAGATGTTCACCGAGGGCCTCGGCTCGGCGCCCGGCGGCGCCGCCAACATCGCGGTGGCGATGAGCCGGCTCGGCCTGCGGGTCGGGCTCGCGGCCCCGTTCGGCGACGACATGTTCGGCGCCTACCTGTGGCGGACGCTCGCCGAGCAGGAGGGCATCGACCTCGGGCACTCCCGCCGCATCAAAGGCTGGCCCACCCCGGTCACGGTGTCGCTCGCCTACGACTCCGACCGCAGCATGGTCACCTACGCCAGGCCCCTGCCGGACCTCGGCCCCGGCGAGACGGGCGACGCGGAGGCGGTGCTCGGCTCCCCGCCGCCGGCCGCGCGCGCCTGCTTCGTCGACATCGAGCATCCGGTGCCGGGCTGGGCGAAGGAGATGCGGCGGGAGGGCGCCGCGGTGTTCGCCGACATCGGCTGGGACGCCACCGAGACGTGGTCCAGCGAGGTCCTCGACCGGCTGGAGCACGTGGACGTGTTCCTGCCCAACGCCGTGGAGGCCATGGCCTACACCCGCACGAGCACGCCGGAGGACGCGGCCCGCGCCCTGTCGGCGCGGGTCCCGGTCGTCGTCGTCAAGCGCGGCGGCGCGGGCGCCATCGCGATCGACTCGGCGACCGGGGAGGTCGCCGAGACCGACGCGCTGCCGGTGCGGCCGCTCGACGCGACCGGCGCCGGCGACGTGTTCGGCGCGGGGTTCCTGTTCGGGACGCTCGCCGGCCTCCCGCTCCCGGAGCGGCTGCGGTTCGCCAACCTGTGCGCGGGCCTGTCGGTCCGGCACCGCAGCGGCTCGCTCGGCGCACCGTGCTGGGGGGAGATCGCCGCGTTCGGCGAGTCCGGCGAGGTGCCCGAGTCCGTCCTCGAACCGTACGCGTTCGTCGTCGATTTCATCCCCGACTCGGCGACCGACACGGTCGTCCGGGCCGAACCCACCCTCCGGGCCGACCACTAGCGCGCCGTCCCCGGCCGGCGCGGACACAGCAGGACAGACAGCACTAGGGAGCCGTAGCAATGCCGACACTGACGAGGCGAGGAGCGGCCGCGGCGGCCGCGGCCCTCGCGACCCTGCTCGCGGCGGCGTGCGCCCCGGGCTCGTCCGGCGACAAGCCGGAGAGCAAGGCGCCCGCCGCGGTGAGCACCGACGTGGCCAAGGCCGGGAACGTGACGCTCACCGTCTGGGACCAGGAGGTCCAGGGCGGGCAGAAGAAGCAGATCGAGGAGCTGAACAAGCGCTTCGAGGCCAAGTACCCCAACGTGAAGATCAAGCGGGTGTCGCGGTCGTTCAGCGACCTGCAGAAGACGCTCCGGCTCGCGCTGTCGGGCGGCAGCCCGCCCGACGTCGTGGAGGCCAACCAGGGCTACGCGTCCATGGCGCAGTACGTCAAGGCCGGGATGCTCCTCCCGCTCGACTCCTACGACCAGGTCTACGGGTGGCGCAAGCGCTATCCCAAGGGCCTGACGGACCTGAACAGCGTCACCCAGGACGGCAAGCTCATCGGGTCCGGCAACCTGTACGGCGTCTCGCTCAACGGTGAGATCGTCGGGCTCTACTACAACAAGGAGAAGCTCGCCAAGCTCGGCGTCCAGCCGCCGAAGAGCTGGGCGGAGTTCGACCAGGCGCTCGCCACGGCCAAGGGCAAGGGCGAGGTCCCGATCGCGTTCGGCAACCTGGAGAAGCTGCCCGCGATGCAGCTGTACGGCATCCTCCAGGACGGCGTCGCCGACAAGGAGGCCGTCCGCAAGCTCGTGTTCGGCAGCGGCGGCTCCTGGACCGACGCCCCGAACGTCCAGGCGGCGCAGAAGCTCGGCGACTGGTCGAAGAAGGGGTACTTCACCAAGGACGCCAACGCCGTCAAGTGGGACGACACCCCCGTCAACTTCGCCAAGGGCGACGGCGTGTTCATGTTCGGCGGGACATGGTGGGCCTCCGAGCTGAGCGACAAGATGAAGGACAAGGTCGGCTTCATGGCGCCGCCCCCGGCGCAGGCCGGGTCGCCGTCGGCCACGATGGGCGGGGAGAGCCTGCCCTGGTCGATCACGTCCAAGAGCAAGAACCCGGACGTCGCCGCCGCCTACATCAACTTCATCACCTCCCCGGAGGCGATGGACGTCTCGGTCGAGACCGGCAACCTGCCGGCGCTCGCCGCGCCCTCCAAGCAGCCGGCCGGGCCGCTGCTGAAGGAGGTGTCGACGGCGTGGGCGGAGCTGAGCAAGAACGACGGCATCACACCGTACCTCGACTACGCGACGCCGACCTTCACCGACGCGTTCGGCGGACCGCTGCAGGAGCTCGTCGCCGGGCGCAAGCCGGCCGACGCGGTCATGAAGGCGGCCCAGGACGACTACTCCGCCTTCCAGAAGAAGAAGTAGGAACCGGCCATGCCCGCTCCGGCCGCGCCTCGCCTGCGCGCGGCCGGGGCGGGACGGCGCCGCACGCACGACCAAGGAGCCCGCCCATGACGACCGTCGCGCGGCGAAAGACCACCAAGTCCAGGCGCGGGGCCCCGCCCCCGCGCGCGGCGCACCGGCGCGTCCGCGCCGCCTCCGGATCTCCCGGCGAGCCCGGCCGGATCGGCTGGCTGTACACGCTGCCGGCCCTGCTGGTCTACGGGACGTTCCTGCTGTGGCCGCTGGCGCGGGGAGCGCAGTTCTCCCTCTACCACTGGGACGGCCTGGGCGAGGCGACGTGGGCGGGGTTCTCCAACTACACCGCCACCTGGTCGGACCCGTCGCTGCGCGGCGCGTTCGGGCACCTGCTCATCCTCATCCTGTTCTACTCGGTGCTGCCGTGCTGCATCGCGTTCGTGCTGGTCGCCGCCATGTCGCGGACGAAGATCCGCGGCCTGACGTTCTTCCGGACCGTGCTGTTCCTGCCGCAGGTCGTCGCGATGGTCGCGGTGGCCGTGGCGTGGCAGTGGGTGTACTCCGCCGACGGGCCGGTCAACACCGTCCTCGGCTGGCTGCACGCGCTCGGGCTGCCGGACTGGAGGCGCGGCTGGTTCGGCGACTTCACCTTCGCGCTGCCCGCGGTCGGGGCCGTCGGGACGTGGGTGGGGATCGGCCTGGCGATGGTGCTGTTCCTCGCCGGGGTGCAGAAGATCCCGCGGGAGCTGTACGAGGCCGCGAGGATCGACGGCGCCGGGCCCGTCCGCGAGTTCTTCGCGGTGACCCTGCCGGGGCTGCGGCGCGAGCTGGCGGTGGCGCTCACGCTGACGACGATCATGGCGATCCGCAACTTCGACCTCATCTACATGGCCACCGCAGGCGGGCCGGGCGACGCGACGAAGGTCCCCGCCTACGAGGTCTACAACCGCACGTTCAACACCGGCGAGGTCGGCCTCGGCTGCGCGATCGGCGTCACGCTGGCGGTGCTGGCGTTCGCCGTCACCGCCGGCGTCCGGCGGCTCGTGGAAGGGAAGGACGCATGAACGTCCGGGCCGAACGGTTCGCCAACCACGCGATCCTCGTCGTCTTCTCGGTCATCGCGGTGTTCCCGATGATCGGGGTCGTCACACAGGCGCTCCAGCTGCCGCACGCCGACCTGTCCACGTTCGGGACGGCCTGGCGCGAGGGCCACTTCGCGACCTACCTGCGCAACAGCGTCATCGTCACCACCGTCACCGTCGTCGTGTCCGCGGTGCTGTCGATCATGGCGGGGTACGCGCTCGGCACCATGCGGTTCCGCGGCGCCGGCGCCCTGTTCCTGGTGTTCGTGGCCGGGCTGACGATCCCGACGGAGGCCGTCGTCGTCCCGCTGTACTTCGACCTGAGGTCGGCCGGGCTCGACAACAGCTACGCCGGGCTCATCCTCCCGCAGGTGGCCATGTCGGTGGCGTTCGGCACCTTCTGGATGCGCGCCTACTTCCGCAGCATCCCCCGGTCGCTGCTGGAGGCGGCGCGCATCGACGGCGCGTCCGGCTGGACGACGCTGTGGCGCGTGCTCGTGCCGGTCGGCCGCCCGGCCATCCTCACCATGGTGCTGCTGACCACCATGTGGACCTGGAACGAGTTCCTGCTCCCGCTGGTGATCGTCAACTCCGACGAAGGGCTGCGCACCGCGCCGCTCGGGCTGTCCTTCTTCCAGGGCACCCACAAGACCGACTACTCACTGCTCATGGCGGGCGCGCTGATCATCGCCGCGCCCATCGTGATCGTCTATGTCTTCCTGCAGCGACAGTTCATCGCAGGAATGCTCTCGGGGGCCGTCAAGGAGTAGGGAAAGAACAGGAGAGTTCATGCGAAGACTCGCCCTACCCGCAGTCCTGTCCGCCGCACTCGCGGCAATGTCCGTCGCCTTCGCGGGTCCGCCCGCGCGGGCGGCCGGCCCGGGCGGCTCCGGTTCCGCCGACGGCCGGCTCGACGTCTTGTTCGTCGGGGCGCACCCCGACGACGAGGCCGGCGCCCTGTCGACCCTCGGCCAGTGGAACGAGGACGCCAAGGCGAAGATCGGAGTTCTCACCGTCACCCGCGGCGAGGGCGGCGGCAACGCCTCGGGAACCGAGGAGGGCCCGGCGCTCGGGCTGCTCCGCGAGAACGAGGAGCGGCGCGCCGTCGGCAAGGCGGGCGTCACCGACATCCACTATCTGGACAAGGTCGACTTCTACTACACGGTGAGCACCCCGCTCACCGCCGACACCTGGGACCACGACAAGACCCTGGAGAAGGTCGTCCGGCTCGTCCGCGAGACGCGGCCGAAGGTGATCGTCACCATGGTCCCCGCACCCCTTCCGGGCCAGCACGGCAACCACCAGCAGGCGGCGCGGCTCGCGACGGAGGCCTACTTCGCCGCCGCCGACCCGAAGGCCTACCCCGCGCAGCTCGGCGGCGAGGGGCTGGGCACGTGGGCGCCGGGGCGCCTGTTCCAGACCGGCGGAGCGTCGGGGCCCGCCGGCTCCGGCTGCGCCGCCAAGGGCACGCCGTCCGCCGCCGCGTCGCTCACCTACGGCGTGTGGGGAGGCCGCGCGTCCGCCCGCAACGGCGGCAAGACGTGGGCGCAGGTGGAGCGCGAGGCCCAGCGGACGTACGTCAGCCAGGGCTGGGGCGGGTTCCCGGACGTTCCGTCCGACCCGGCCCAGATCGGCTGCGACTACTTCCGGCAGATCCACAGCCGCGTCCCGTTCACGCTCGGGAACACCGACCCGTCCGCGATGCTCGAAGGCGCTGTGGTGCCGGCGAAGGGCGGGCTCCCGCTGGGCAGCCGGTTCTCGCTGACGACGGACGCGTTCGGCGTGACCGCGGGACGCCCCTTCAAGGTGACCGCGCACGCGAGCTCGCCCGAGCGGCTGCCGGCGGCGAAGGCGACGCTCGCGGTCCCGACGGGTTGGAACGTGACAGGTTCCGGTGAGCTGGGGACCGTCGGCGCATCCGAGCGCACCGCGACCTTCACCGTCACGCCTCCGGCCGGGGTCAAGGCCGGGCGCACGCAGCTCTCGGCGATGCTCACCGGCGGCGCCGCCAAGGGCCAGACGGCCGCGTCCGTTGAGGTCAGGCCCGCCGTCACCGGCGTCCTGGAACCGCTGCCCCGCGTGTCGGACTTCGACACCTGGGCGGACGGGACGGGCGTCCCGGCGCTGACGGGGCAGGTGAAGCGGGTGCTGACGCTGGCGTCCGGCGCCTCCCGCCAGGTGCGCGTGGACCTGTCCAACACGACCGCCTCGGCCCAGTCCGGCACGGTCGCGCTGGGCCTGCCCGCCGGCTTCACGGCCGACGCCGCGTCCAAGCCCTACACCCTCGACGCGGGCAAGACGGGCTCGGCCACCTTCACCGTCACCAACACCGACAAGTCGCTGCCCACCTCCAACCAGGGCGGGACCGACGGCGACCACGACCTGACCATCACCACGACCTCCTCCGGCGGCGCCGACGTGCAGAACGGCGCCCTCGAACTGGTCCCGACGGCCGAACTGCCGAAGGCGGCGACCGCTCCGGCGGTCGACGGAAAGGAGTCGCCCGGCGAGTACCCCGGACCCGAGCTGAACCTGTCCCGGCGCTGGGAGGGGTCGGCGTGCGAGTCCGCCGACGACTGCTCGGCCACCGGCAAGGTCACCTGGACCGACAAGGCGCTGCACGTGCTGGTCAAGGTCCGCGACGACAAGCAGGGCACGGTGCTCGGCGCCGACGACTGCAAGCGGCACTGGCGCACCGACTCGGTCGAGATCGGGATCGACCCGCGCGGCGACTCGGAGAACACCTCCACCACGTTCAAGACCGGGATCTTCCCCAAGATGTCGGACGGGAAGCCGTGCTTCGAGCGCGACGCGGACGCGCGCCAGGGCCCGGGCGAGGAGACCGCGCCCGGCATGCGGGTCGCCTCGACGGTCGCCGACCCCTACGACGGGTACGTCATCGAGGCGGAGATCCCGTTCACGGCGCTGCCGACCGCGGTGGACCCGCGGCGCATGGGCCTGAACGTCTTCGTCTACGACTCCGACACCCAGGACAAGACCGGCCAGACCCGGATCGGCTGGTCGACCTGGGGCGGCGTCCAGGGTGACCCGTACCGCTGGGGCCTGGTGTCCCTGCCCGGCCACACCCCGCCGTCCGGCATGCCGACCACGCTCCCGCCGCCGGTCATGCCGACCGACGCGACGCGGTCGGTGAACGCACCCGAGTCGATCATCCAGGCGGTGCGCACGGGCGTCCCGCTCGCCGCGGGTCCCGCGGCGCCGCGCTCGGACACCGCGAGGATCGCCGGCCGGCCGTCCGTCTCCGGCGGCTCGGCCACCGTGCGCCTCGTCGCGACCGGACCGGGCACCGCGCACGTCCACGTGTGGGACGGCAAGCTGCTCGGCACCAAGGAGGTCCGGATCCGCGAGGCGGGCACCACCACCGTGACCGTGCCGGGCGCGACCGGCATCCTCACCGTGGCCTTCGAGGCGGCGAAGGGGGGAACGGCGAGCAGCGCCGTCCGCCTGGGCGGCTGACGCGGTTCCGCCGGGCCGGGGGGAGCGGGCACGCCCCCCGGCCCGGCGGCACGGCGCATGAACACCGGGGCGCATTGAACTCCGTCCCGCCGGGGCGCGTACCCCCACGCGTAGATCGACACCCCGGAACCGGGAGGGTTCATGAGGCGCCGGAAGAGCGTGAGGAACAGCCGGCTGCGCACCGCGGTCACGACGACCGCGGTGGCGGCCGGATCCGCCGGGCTCCTGGCCGGCGCGCTGTACGTCGTGCACGCCGAGGGGCGGTCCGGCGGCCAGGAGGCGAGGCTCGCCGGCGACGCCCGCGCCGGCCGGCCCGCCACGGGACAGGCCGCCGCGAAGGCCGCCGGGATCGCCGGCCGTCTCGGCGACCGCACGACCGGCGCCTACGTCGACTCCGCGGGACGCCCCGTCGTCACGGTCACGAACGCCGCGGACGCCGCCGCGGTGCGCGCCGCGGGTGCCGTTCCGAAGATGACGGAGCGCAGCCCGGCGACGCTCAGGCGGGTGACCGGCGCCCTGCGCGACTCGGTGTCGGACATCCCCGGCACCGGCTGGGCCGTGGACCCCGCGACGTCCAAGGTCACGGTCTGGACGGACGACACGGTCACCGGAGCGCGGCTGGCCGCCGTCCAGCGCACCGCGAGCCGGATGGGGTCGGCGGTCCGGATGGTCCGCATCCAGGGCGCGCTGCACACGTTCGCCCTCGGCGGCGACGCGATCTTCGGCCAGGGCGCGCGCTGCTCGCTCGGCTTCAACGTCAGGCGCGGCGGGCAGGACTTCTTCCTCACCGCCGGCCACTGCGGCAACGAGGTGCGGAACTGGGCCGCCGACGAGGAGGGCGCCGAGGCCCTCGGCACGACGGTGGACAGCGACTTCCCGGGCAACGACTTCGCGCTCGTCCAGACCGGGCAGGGCGGGGCGGGCGAGAGCGCGGTCAACCTCTACAACGGCCAGGCGCAGCAGATCACCGGGGCCGGCGAGGCCGTGGTCGGCCAGCGCGTGCTCCGCAGCGGCAGCACGACCGGCGTCCGCTCCGGCAGCGTCACCGCCACCGGCGCCACCGTGAACTTCGCCGAGGGCACGGTCACCGGCATGATCCAGACGACGGTGTGCGCGGAGCCCGGCGACAGCGGCGGCCCCCTCTTCGCCGGCGGCACCGCGCTCGGCCTCACCTCCGGCGGCTCGGGCGACTGCCGGACCGGCGGCGTCACCTTCTTCCAACCCGTCACCGAGGCCCTCCAGGTCTTCGGCGCCGAGATCGGCTGACCCGCGAAACGAAGCCCGGGCCACATTCGGCCTGGGCTTCCTTTTGCGCGCGGTGTCGCCTGCGACACCTGAGGCATGAATCGGGTGACAACGAGGCGGATCGGCTGAAAGGCTGTGCGCGCACCGTGTACTGGGTGCCTTCAGGGGACAGCGAGGAGGCGACGGCTGTGACCGTCTCGATGGTGAAGGGCCAGCGGATCTCGCTGGAGAAGCCCGGCGGCGCGCTCAGCATGGTCCGGATGGGCCTCGGGTGGGACGCGGTGAAGAAGAAGGGCTTCTTCGGCTCCCGGGAACGGGAGATCGACCTCGACGCGTCCTGCGTGCTCTTCGCCGACGGCAACCTCGCCGACGTCGTCTACTTCGGCAAGCTGGTCAGCGACGACGGGTCGGTCCGGCACACCGGCGACAACCTCACCGGGGCGGGGGACGGCGACGACGAGTCCGTCATCGTCGACCTGGGCAGGCTGCCCGTCCACGTCACCTCGCTGGTGTTCACCGTCAGCTCCTTCAACGGGCAGACGTTCAACGAGGTGGAGAACGCCTTCTGCCGCCTGGTCAACGAGATCGACGGCGGCGAGCTGGCCCGCTACACGCTGACCGGCGGCGGCGCCCACACCGCCATGGTGATGGCCCGCCTCTACCGGCACGGCGAGACCTGGAAGATGAACGCGATCGGCGAGCCGTGCCATGGCCGCACCTTCCAGGACATGCTGCCCACGATCATCGGTCTCGCCTGACCGCCCATGGCCGAACTGTCGCCCGGCGCCAACGCACCCGTGCCCGCCCGGCGCGTGACCGCCACCGCGTCCTGCGCCGTCCCCGTCGACGTCAGCGCCCTGCTCGTCGGTCCCGGCCTGCGGGCGCGCTCCGACGCCGACCTGGTGTTCTACAACGCGCCCGAGGCTCCCGGCGTGCGCTGGTGCGGTGACGGCCGCCAGCGCGTCGAGGTCGACCTCGACGCGGTCCCGGCCGACGCCGCGGCGGTGCTGATCGCGGTCAGCCTGACCGGCGCGACGACCTTCGGCGCGATGCCGCCGCCCCGGCTCGCCCTCACCGCCGGCGCCGGCGACCCGCTCGTCGAGTTCACCGTCCCGGGGCTGGGCTCGGAGCGGGCCATCATCGGACTGGAGCTCTACCGCCGCGACGGCCGCTGGAAGGTGCGGGCCGTCGGCCAGGGCTACGCCGGCGGCCTGGCCGAGCTGCTCGAAGCGCACGGCGTCGAGGTGGACGACCCGGGCGAGCCCGAGCCCGCCCCCGCCGTCGGCCCGCCGCCGCCGATCCGCCCGGCCGAGGTCCCGCCCGCGGACGCGCGGCCGGCGGCCCCGCCGGACTCGGAGGTCGGCTACGTCGAGCGCTGCTGGCTCGTCTGGGAGGACGCGAGCCGGTCGCTGGCGGCGTTCCACTCCTCCACCGAGTACGCGCTCGTCGTGCGCAACGAGGAGATCGCCGGACGCAAGCCGACCGGCGGCTTCCAGCGGCTCATGGAGGCGGCCGACCAGCGGCTGCGCGCCGACGCCGCGCAGCTGCGCGACGAGCTGGCCCGGGTGGAGCCGCAGGTCACCCCGGAGGCCGCGCCCTTCGACGCGCCGGCCTGGCTCACCTGGCAGCCCCGCGCCGACCTGGCCGAGGGCATGCTGCTCGGCCGCCTGTCCACCGCCGAGCTGCCCGGCCTGGACGTGCCGCTCATCCTCCGGCTGCCGCTGCGGCGCGCCATGTGGATCTCGCGGGGGACCGTGCCGGGCGACTCGGCCGCCTACGCGTGGTCGCTGGTGACGCGGTTCCTGGCGGCCGTCCCGCCCGGGGTCGTCGGCCTTGAGGTGATCGACGCCGCCGGCCTGTCCGGCGCCGGCTGGCTGCACGGGTTCGACCCGTCCACCACCGCCCGCCTCCTCGGCGGCGGCGTGGCCACCGGCCCTGCGGCCGCCGAACGTCTCCGCCGCCTCCTCGACCTGGTCGACCTGCGCCGGATCGGCGGCGACGACGGCCCCGCCGCGGGACCGCCGCTGCGCCTGGTCGTCGTCCTGGACGCCGGCGCCGCGCTCGACGGCGAGGAGTCGCACCAGCTCCTGCGCCTGGTCGAGGACGGCCCGCTGGTCGGCGTCCCGGTGCTCCTGGTGGAGACCGACACGCCCGCGGCCGAGTCCGTGCGCACCATGCGCGTCCGGCAGTCCTGCAACGACCTCCCCTCCAGCGAGGGCTCCATCGGGGACTCGTGGGTGGGCGCGGAGTGGACGCTGACCCCCGAGGTGCTCCCGGACACGGCGGGCGGTTCTCGCGTCCCCGCCCTGTTCGCCCACGTCCTCGGCGTCCACGCCCGCGCCGGCACCGCGCCCTAGCCGGGCGCCCCGTCCGGCGCGAGGGCCAGGATCTGCCGGGTGTGGCCCGGCAGCTCCGTCTCCGTGAGACCGCCGAGCAGGGCGCGCAGGGGCACGGGCTGGTCGACCAGGAGGTCGCCGTTGGACACCAGCCGGGTGGGCACCAGGGTGTCGAGTTCGGCGTCGGTGAGCATCGGCCCGCCGAGCGAGCAGAGGGCGTCCGCCTGAGCGGCGACGCGCTCCCGGAGCCCCGCGCCGCCGCCGGCCTGCGCGATGACGCGCTCGATGGTCCAGGACTCCTGGGCCATGCGGTTGTCGTAGGTCGCGATCGCGCCCGAGGCGACGGCGGAGACGGCGGTGATGGTGACGGCGTTGATGATGCTGACGTGCGCCAGGATCTGCTCGACGTTCCATTCGCCTGGCGGCGGCGCGGTATCGGAGCCCTCCGCGCTCGCGGCGGCGTCCAGCAGGGCGCGGTAGGCGTCCCGCAGCGGAGCGGTGTCCATGGAGTTGCCCTTCTGCTCAGGCGTTCGTTCCGGCCATCTCCCACGGCACCTGCGGGAGGACGTCGCCGGTCTCCAGCAGCGACTTGAGGTTCGCCACGACGGCCGGCCACCCCTGCGAGATGCCGTTGAGCATCTCCTCGTTGGGGAGGTTCTCGTGCGTCACGGTGAGGCGGACGATGTCGTGGTGCGGCTCGACGAGGAAGGTGACGACCGACGCGTCCCTGGGGGGTTCGACGCCGGGGGGGTCCTCGAAGGTGATGGCCAGGCGCGTCGGCGGCTCGGCCGCCAGCACGCGGCCGACACCGTCGACCACGCCCGATCCGTCCGAGCGCCGGTGCTCCCAGGGCGAGCCCGGCTGCCAGTCCGAGATGTTGGCGTGCCCCCAGTAGCGCGCCGTCAGGTCCGCGTCGGTCAGGGCGCGCCACACCTGCTCCGCGGTCGCGCGGATGTAGGTGACGTAGACGTAGGTCGGGACGGTCGTCGCTTCACCGGTCATGGCGTACTCCTCTGCCCGGGTCTTGATGGCGCTGAGCGCTTGCAGGCGGGGCCTGTCGAACTCCGAGATCCACCGCTCGCCGACCTCGTGGATCGGCCCCGGGTCGAGATAGTGGAGCCGTTCCCGCCCCCGCCTGACGACGGTCACGAGCCCGGCGCCCACCAGGACGTCGAGATGCTGCGTCGCCGACTGCCGCGCCATGTCCAGCCGCTCGCACAGCTCACGCAGCGTCTGCCCGTTCTGCTCCCGCAGCCGGTCGAGCAGGAGCCGCCGCGTCGGATCGGCCAACGCCCTGAAGACCGGATCCATCGCTCCCGCTTCCTGATTCACGCGACCATTATGCAGGCATTCACCTGCCTATCGTCAAGCACGCGGTGTCGACCGGCGGTCGAGTTGGGGGAGTCCGGTCAGACGGCCGGGGCTTCCCCGCAGGCGACCGAGTCCTCGCGCGTCCGCTGCGCCCAGCGGACGGCCGGCGCCGCCGCCAGGCCCGTCAGGGCGAAGAGGGCCCCCACGACGTACCAGCCGGGACGTCCCCACGAGATGCACAGAAGGATGAGGAGGCCCGGGCCGACGGCCTCGGCGAGTCCGGCGCCCAGGCCGAACACGCCCAGGTACTGGCCCGTGGCGTGGTCGGGTGCGAGGGCGAACGACACTTCGAAGCCTCCGGCGGAATGCCACAGCTCGCCGAGCGTGTGGACCGCGACCGCGGCCATGAGCAGCGCCACGGCGGCCCACGGCGGCGTCCCCGCGGCAAGCGAGACGAGCGAGCAGGACAGGAGGAAGGCCGCACCCGCCCGGCGATAGGCGGCGCCGCCGCTCGCGGGGGAGTCGATGCTGCGGCTCGCCCGCACCTGGAAGACGATGACCATGACGGTGTTGAGGACCATGGTCCCCGAGACGAGCCAGCGGGGAGCGGTCGTCGCTCCGACCAGCCAGAGCGGCAGGGCGACGGTCAGCACCTTGAACTGCACGGCCATGATCCCGTCGATCGCGGTGAGCGCGAGGTAGGGCCGGTCGCGCAGGGCGACCCGCCGGGGCCCTTCGGCGACGGGCCTGGGCGGTGCGGGCGGCAGGAGGCACACCACCGCCGCGGACACCGCGAAGGCGGCCGCGTTGCCGATGACCAGGAGCCGGTAGGCGGTGAGCGTGCCCGCCTGCACCGCCCAGCCGGCCAGCACCGCCCCGAGCGAGATGCCGACGTTGGTCACGGCGCGAAGGTAGGCGCGGAACTCCTGCGGCCGGTCCCCGCCGTAGCGGCGTATCAGAGGGCTGCGCGCCGCGAGCCCCGCCGCCTTGGCCCCGGTGGCCGTGCACACGGCGGCGAGGAACAGCCAGAACCGGTCCGCCAGCACGAATCCCGCCGTCGCCAGCGCCTGGACGACGAGGGTGGCCGCGTAGACGCCGCGCGCTCCCCGGGTGTCCGCGAGATGCCCGGCGGCGATGCCCACGGCCAGCGAGACGAGCCCGGCGATCCCGAGCCCGGCCCCGACCTGGCCCGCCGGAAGGCGCACCGCCTGGGTGAAGTACAGAACGCCGGCGGTCAGATAGAGACCGCTCCCGACCGTGTAGACGAAGTTCGACGCCGCGATGACGCGCTGCGGCCCGGCAGGGGGCATCAGATGAGGCATGGGTCGCCGCACTCCAGGGATTGAGGCACTTATTGCGTATATCTTGCAACAGCGACCCCTGTGCAGGACAGCCCTGAGGGTCCGGGTTCATGCCGGATTGAGTGATCTTGATATGGCGTCGGGGGCGGTGCACCACGGTGCCGCCCCATGAAGATCATCTTGCGGACTACTGCGCCCGCAACTACCTGAGCCCGGCCGGTGAGGGCGGGATCCACCAGGCGTACGGCGGGCTGCTGCGCGACCGTCCGGCGCCCCGCGCACCGATCAGCGGGGACTGCCAACTGGAGGACATGAAGCGGGAGATCCGCACGGCCGTCGCGGCGGGACCGGACGGCTTCACCGTCGACCTGCTCGACCTTTCCGCCGCCGGCCCGCACCGCAAGCGCGTGCACCTGCTCGTCAAGGCGGCCGAGCAGGTCGACCCAGGGTTCAGGATCGTGCTGATGCCCGACATGACCGCCACCCGGATCAAGGGGCTGGACGCGGCGGGCCTCGCCTCGGAACGGGCCGGGCTCGCCAAGTCGCCTTCGGTCTGCAAGCTGCCCGACGGGCGCGTGGTCGTCTCGCCGTTCAAGGCCGAGAACCGCACCGCCGACTGGTACGCGGCGTTCAACTACGAGAACTACGCCTCGGTCAGCTACGGCTTATCCAACTGGGGCAACCGGAGCCCGAACCTGCAGGTCGGCCTCGGGGGCGACATCGGCGCCTCGCACGGTCTCGGCAAGATCTGGATGCAGCCGGTCGCCGTCCAGGACGAGCGGCCCAACCAGGAGGTCTACGACGAGGCGAACAACACCGAGAACCTGCGGACGACCTGGCAGAACGCCATCGACGGCGGGACCGACCGGGTCCGGCTCACCACCTGGAACGACTTCTCCGAGGGCACCCAGTTCGCGCCCTCCCCGCACAACGACGGCGCCTACCTGGACCTGGCGTCCTACTACCTGACCCGCCTCAAGACCGGGAAGCGGCCGGCCATCGCGCGCGACACGGTCTACCTGACCCACCGCACCCAGACCGCGGGCCTCAAGCCCACGTCGGGCGGTCAGACGAAGTTCATGGTCCCGCGTTCCGGCACCGCGACCCCGCGCGACAAGGTGGAGGTCCTCACCTTCCTCGCCGCCGCCGCGCAGATCAAGGCCACGATAGGCGGGACGGCGAGCAGTTACGACGCGGCGGCGGGCGTCCAGGCGAAACTGTTCCCCCTGGCGGCGGGCGCCAACGCCGCCTCGGTGACCCGCAACGGCGCCACCGCCGCCACCGTCACCTCCCCCTTCCGCGTGACCGCGACACCACCGGTACAAGACCTCCAGTATCACGCGGCCGGCAGCGGCCGTCCCTGACCCAAGAGGCCCGAAGCACGCCGCTCCTGGAGGGGATTCCAGGAGCGGCCGTGTCCGAGTGAAGAGGATCAGCCGGCACCACGGAGCAGAGAGCCAACCGCATCTCCCTGGAAAGCACTACGGGCCACCAGGAAGGCGCCAGAGGCGCCGACCACGATGGCCCGACTGGTGGGCGATACTGGGATTGAACCAGTGGCCTCTACCGTGTCAAGGTAGCGCTCTCCCACTGAGCTAATCGCCCGGATCCGTGTCCCCCGGGGGGAGGTACGGGTTGAGGTGGAGACGGGATTTGAACCCGTGTACACGGCTTTGCAGGCCGTTGCCTCGCCTCTCGGCCACTCCACCAGAAGGAGACCTTCTGGTCATAGCCTGAAAGGCCCCTCAGAGCGGAAGACGGGATTTGAACCCGCGACCCTCACCTTGGCAAGGTGATGCTCTACCCCTGAGCCACTTCCGCTTGCGCCCTGCGGCGACGGGGAAAACATTAGCGCGTCCGGGGCTGCGACGCGAACCGGATTGCGCGGCGGAGCAGGGCGCGGATGCTTCGGCGCTGGTCGAAGGGTGGGTCGCCTAGGCTCGGTGGCATGGGCTCGGAACAGGTCGTGAGTGTGGACTTCGCGCCGGTCGCGGCTCTGCTGGCGGACCGGGCGCGGGCCGCGATGCTGACGGCGCTGCTGGACGGGCGCCCGCTCGCGGCGGGGGAGCTGGCGAGGACGGCGGGGGTGAGCGCCCAGACGGCGAGCGCGCATCTGGCGCGGTTGCTGGACGGCGGGTTCGTGTCGGTCGTGAAGCAGGGGCGCCACCGGTACTACCGGCTGCGGGGCGGCGAGGTCGCGCAGGTGATCGAGGCGCTGTCGCGGATCAGCCCGCCGGTGCGGGTGAACAGCCTGCGGCAGTCCCGGGACGCCCGGCGCCTGCACGAGGCGCGGACGTGCTACGACCATCTCGCCGGGATGGCCGGGGTGGCGTTGTTCGCGGCGCTGGTGGACGGCGGTCTGATCGAGGCGGCGGGCGATGACGCCTACGAGGCGACGGAGAAGGGCGAGGAGCGTCTCGGGGCGCTGGGCCTGGATCTGGAGGCGCTGCGGAAGGCCCGGCGGAGGTTCGCCTGGCAGTGCCTGGACTGGACGGAGCGGCGCCCGCATCTGAACGGGGCGCTGGGGGAGGCGCTCACCAGCCGGATGATCGAGCTCGGCTGGTTCGAGCGGGGCACCACGCGGCGGGCGCTGGTCGTGACCGAGGCCGGGCTGGCGGGGCTGTCCGATTCGTTCGGGTGCGTGCTGGGGTGAGCTTCGCCTACGCCGGGGGCCTGCTGGCGACGGGGCTCGCCGATGTGACCTCGGATCTCGGGGCGCTGGACTCGCGCGGCTGGTGGGCGGTCGTGGTGACCTTCGAGGGAAAGGTCACATGCGCCCGCTTCGAGTCGGTGCGGCCCGCGCCGCATCCGGAGGGCGCGTGGGCGGGGCCGGGGGAGTGGACGAGCTCCCTGGACGAGGCCGCCTACGTCGCGGGTGTCGAGCGCATCCGCGCCGCGATCGCGGACGGTGTCGTCTACCAGGCCAACCTGTGCCGCGTGCTCTCCGCGGAGCTGCCGGGCGGCGCCGACATCGCGGGCCTGGGGGCGAGGCTCGCGAAGCGCCATCGCGCGCCCTACGCGATGACGCTGAAGGTGCCGGGCCTGGAGGTCGCGTCCGCGTCGCCGGAGCTGTACCTGCGGCGGGACGGCCGGGTGGTGGAGTCGCGTCCGATCAAGGGGACGGGCCGGACGGCGGGGGACCTGCTGCCCAAGGACCGCGCCGAGAACGTGATGATCGTCGATCTGGTCCGCAACGATCTCGGGCGGGTCGCGGAGACCGGCTCGGTGAGCGTGCCGGAGCTGTGCGCGCTGGAGGAGCATCCCGGGCTCGTCCACCTGGTGTCGGCGGTCCGGGCGCGGCTGGCGGGGGGCGGCTGGCCGGAGCTGATCGCCGCGACGTTTCCTCCCGGTTCGGTGACGGGGGCGCCGAAGTCGAGCGCGCTGAGGCTGCTGGAAGAGCTCGAACCCGTCCCCCGGGGGCCGTACTGTGGGGCCATCGGCTGGGTGGACGCGGACTCCCGGCGCGGTGCCCTCGCCGTGGGCATCCGGACCTTCTGGGCCGAGGACGGCCTGCTGCGGTTCGGCACCGGCGCCGGCATCACCTGGGGGTCCGATCCGCGTCGCGAGTGGCGCGAGACCGAGCTGAAGACGGCACGGCTATTGGAGGTGGCTTCCGGTGACGGAGCAGGCCAGGATCTGGCTGAACGGGGAACTGCTCGACCCTGAGCGGGCGACGGTGTCGGTCTTCGACCACGGCATGCTCGTCGGGGACGGGATCTTCGAGACCGTGAAGGCGACGAACGGGGAGCCGTTCGCGCTGACCCGGCATCTGCGGCGGCTGGCCCGTTCGGCGGCCGGCCTCGGCCTGCCCGAGCCCGACCACGACGCCCTCGCGCAGGGCACGCTGGAGGTGCTCGCGGCCGCCCCGAAGTGGCCGCTGGCGCGGATCCGCATCACCTACACGAGCGGACCGGGCCCGCTCGGCTCCGCGCGCGGCGACCAGGGGCCGACCGTGTCGATCATCGCCGGTCCGCAGGACCCCTTCCCGGCGACGGCGGACGTGACGGTCGTGCCGTGGCCGCGCAACGAGCGCGGCGCGCTGTCGGGCCTGAAGACCACGTCCTACGCGGAGAACGCGCTGGCGCTGGCCTACGCCCACGAGCGCGGCGGCGGCGAGGCGATCTTCGGCAACACCGCCGGGAACTTGTGCGAGGGGACGGGCAGCAACATCTTCGTCGTGCTCGACGGGCGGCTCGTCACGCCGCCGCTGGCGTCCGGCTGCCTGGCCGGGGTGACGCGCGCGCTCACGCTGGAGTGGTGCGGCGGCGAGGAGGAGGACCTCGCGCTCGACGACCTGTACCGCGCGGACGAGGCGTTCCTGACGTCCACGACCCGCGACGTCCAGCCGATCCGGGCCGTGGACGGGACGGTGCTCCCGGCGGCCCCCGGCCCGATCACCGCGAAGGCCGTGGAGGCGTTCGCGGCCCGGTCCGCCGAGCTGATGGATCCCTGAACCAGAAAAACGATCTCCGAGTCTTTACGTGATCGAATTATTCGTTCACGTTATGTGGTGACGCTTGTAGGAGGTCACCCATGGTCTTCTCCCGTAGGGACTTCTCCAGGAGGCGGATCGGCGCGGCGACCGCGCTCGCACTGGCGGGCGCGGCGCTCGCCGGGTGCGGCGGCGGATCCTCGGCGGACCCCGACCGGGGCAAGGACGCCAAGAGCTTCTCCCTGACGATCACCCGCAACGCCATCGAGGGCGGCAAGAACACCGAAGAGGCCGTCTGGATCACCAGGACGGTGATCCCGAGGTTCGTCGCGGCGCAGAAGGCCAAGGGCGTCACGGCGAAGGTGACGTTCCGCGGCCAGGGCGTGGACGACGAGGTGTACAAGACGAAGCTGGCGCTCGATCTCAAGTCGCGCGCCGGTGCCGACATCATGGACATCGACG
This sequence comes from Spirillospora sp. CA-108201, assembly GCF_050936235.1. Lineage (NCBI taxonomy): Bacteria > Bacillati > Actinomycetota > Actinomycetes > Streptosporangiales > Thermomonosporaceae > Spirillospora > Spirillospora sp. CA-108201. The sequence continues at coordinate 126,020 of NZ_JBNJNE010000001.1, forward strand.
GCATCTGGGTCGGCGAGTTCGCCCAGGCCGGCTACATCCTGCCGCTCTCGAAGGCGGTCGGCGCCCCCGCCGGCGCCTGGGACGGCTGGGCGCGGATCCCCGCCTCGGTCCAGCGGCTGGCGACGTTCGGGGGCGAGCGCTACGGCGTCCCGCCCGCGACCGACGGCCGCCTCATCTTCTTCAACCGGAAGCTGTTCGCGCGGGCCGGGCTGCCCGCCGACTGGCAGCCGAAGAGCTGGGAGGAGATCATCGCGGCGGGCCGCGCCCTGAAGAGGCTCCCCGGCGTGACGCCGATCCAGCTGAACGCGGGCACCGCGATGGGCGAGGCCACCAGCATGCAGGGGGCGCTCCCGCTGCTGGCCGGGGCGGGTGCGCAGATCTGGGCCGACGGCAGGTGGACGGGCGGCGGCCAGGCGCTCAAGCAGGTCCTCGGCCTGTACGCGCAGGTCTACGGCGCCGAGGGCCTCGGCGACCCCAAGCTCCAGCAGGAGGCCAAGGGGCGCGACAAGTCGTTCGAGGAGTTCGCCGCGGGCAAGATCGGAATCCTGTTCGAGGGCGACTACTTCTGGCGGGACGTCCTCAACCCGAAGACCGGCGTCGCGAAGATGGCCACCCGCGACCAGGACGTCGGCTACGCGCTGATCCCCGCCGTCTCCGCGGGCCGGGGCCTGCGCGGGCAGTCGTTCGTCAGCATGTCCGGCGGCTCGGTGACCGTCCTCAACCCGAACACCGAGTACCCGCAGCAGGCGTTCGAGCTGCTGGCCTTCATGAACTCCCCGGAGATGGTCAAGGCGCGGACGTCCGGCACGCCCGAGATCACGTCCCGGACGGACGTGAACAAGGAGATCCTCGCGGGCGACCCGTTCCTGACGTTCGTGTCGGAGAAGGTGCTGCCCGTCACGTCCTACCGTCCGGGGCTCTCGGCGTATCCGCAGGTGTCGACGGCCTTGCAGGAGGCCACGGCGAGCGTGGTGTCGGGGAGGAGCCCGGACCAGGCCGCCGCCGAGTACGGCAAGAAACTGGAGGGGATCGTCGGTGGCGCCGCCCACGTCGCCCCGCGCTGACGTCGCGGCCGCGCCGTCCTCCGGGGACGACGCGGCCGGGCTGGGGCGGGGGCGCGCCGCCGCCTTCGTCGCGCCCGCGCTGATCCTCGTCGCGGTGTTCCTGGTGTTCCCCGCGCTCTGGACGCTCTACCTGGGCACGACCGACTACCGGCTCACCGGCATCGCCGCCAGCGAGCCGCGGTTCGTCGGGACGGGCAACTACCGGGACGTGCTCGGCGACGGGGACTTCCACCGGTCGCTGTGGCTGACGCTCCAGTTCGTCCTGGGGTCGGCGGTGATCGGGCAGACCGTGCTCGGCTTCTCGGTCGCGTGGGTGATGCGCGACCGGTCCGGCCTGGTCAGGCGCCTGGTCGAGGGGCTGGTGCTGCTGGCCTGGATCCTGCCGTCCTCGGTCATCGCGTTCCTGTGGATCGCGCTGCTCGACCGCGACGGCGGGACCCTCAACGCCGTGCTCGGCACCCCGGGCACGGCGTGGCTGCTCGACCATCCGATGGCGTGCGTCGTCGTGTTCAACGTCTGGCGGGGGACCGCGTTCTCGATGATGCTCTACGGAGCGGCGCTCGGGAACGTTCCACCGTCCCATCTGGAGACGGCGCGGCTCGCGGGCGCCTCGACGTGGCAGACGCTGCGCGACGCGGTGTTCCCGCGCATCCGCGGCCACCTGCTGACGAGCCTGCTGCTGGTCAGCCTGTGGACGTTCAACGACTTCACCCCCTTCCTGATCACCGCGGGCGGACCGGACGGGCGCTCGGAGATCATGTCGGTGTACGTGTACCGGACGGCGCTCGGGGACGGCCGGCTCGGGTTCGGCGCCGCCATCTCGCTGATCATGATCCTGATCAACCTGGTGATCGCGCTGGTCTACCTCCGGGCGCTGCGCGACCGCGGCCGCGCCCGCGCGGCGGACGCCGGGGCGGGCGCGGGGGCGGGCGCGGGGGCGGGCGCGTGAACGGCGCCGTCCGCGAGATCCTGCGCCGGATCGGCCTGGCGACGTTCGTCTCGGCCGTGCTCGGGTTCTTCGCGCTGCCGCTGCTCTGGCTGGCCTTCGCGCCGTTCGACGCGAACCCGGGCATCGCGGCGTCCCTGCCCGAGTTCACCCTGCACAACTTCCGGGTCCTGCTGGACAACCCCTACGCGCTCGCGTCGCTGCGCAACTCGGTGCTGCTGGCCGCCGGGACGGCCGCGCTCGTGGTCACGACCGCGTCGCTGGCCGCGTACGCGCTGAGCCGGGTCCGGGTGCCCGGCCGGGACCTGCTGCTCTACGTCCTGCTCCTGCTGTCGTCGATCATCACCGGGACGGCCGCGATGGTGCCGGTGTTCCTGCTGGCCTTCAACCTGCACCTGATCGACTCGCGGCTCGGCGTGGTCCTGGTGCTGACCGGCGGGCTGCTGCCGGCGGCGATCTTCCTGCTGAAGGACTTCACCGACGCAACGCCCACGTCCTACGAGGAGGCCGCGCGGGTGTTCGGCGCCTCCCCGCTGCAGGTCCTGCGGCACGTGGTCGTCCCGGTCATCCGGCCCGGGCTCGCCACGGTGGCGGTCTGGACGGTCGCGCAGGTGTGGGGCGACTTCCTCATGCCGTTCCTGCTCCTGCGCGATCCGGACAAGGCCCCCGCCTCGGTGATCATGTACACGTTCTACACCGAGGGCGGCCAGCCGGACCTGCCGCTGATCTCCACGTTCTCGCTGCTGTACTCCCTGCCGGTCGTGCTCATGTACCTGTTCGTCAGCCGCCGGTACGGCTTCCGCTTCCACGGAGGGATCAAGCGCTGATGGGGTCCATCACGATCCGGCGGCTGACGAAGGTGTACCCGGGCGGCGTCCGGGCCCTGGACGCGCTCGACCTGGACGTCGCGGTGGGCGAGTTCTTCGCCCTGCTCGGCCCGTCCGGCTGCGGGAAGACGACGCTTCTGCGCACGATCGCGGGCCTGGAGGCGGCCACGGACGGCACGGTCCGCCTCGGCGACGAGGACGTGACGCGGCTCCAGCCGGGCCGCCGCGGCGTCGGCATGGTGTTCCAGGACTACGCGCTGTTCCCGCACATGACCGTCATGGACAACATCGCCTACCCGCTGCGCGTCCGGAAGCAGAGCCGCGCCGTCCGGTACGGGCGGGCGGCCGAGGCCGTCCGGGAGCTCGGCCTCCACGGGCTGGAGCGGCGGCGTCCGGGCGAGCTGTCGGGCGGCCAGCAGCAGCGGGTCGCGCTGGCCCGCGCCGTGGTGGCCGATCCCCGGGTCCTCCTGCTGGACGAGCCGCTGTCCAACCTGGACGCGCGGCTCCGACTGGAGGCCCGCACGTTCCTGAAGAGCTTCCAGCACCGTCTCGCGTTCACGTCGGTGTTCGTCACCCACGACCAGGCGGAGGCCCTGGCCCTCGCCGACCGGATCGCGGTCATGGAGTCGGGGCGGATCCGGCAGATCGGCACGCCCGCCGAGGTGTTCCGGCGCCCGGCGAACCTGTTCGTGGCCTCGTTCATCGGCTCGACGCCCATGAACCTGCTGCCCGGCACGGTCCGCGGCGGGGCCGTCGCCGCGTGCGGGACCGGGCTGCCCGTCCCGGAGGAGGCGCGCGGCCTCGTCCTGGACGGGCAGGAGGTCGTGTGCGGGGTACGTCCCGAGTACATGGAGTTCAGCTCCGAGCCGGTGGACGGGGCGTTCGGCGGGAAGGTGTCGGTCGTGGAGAACCTCGGCGCGTCCTCCCTCGTGACCCTGGACGTCGACGGCGGAACGGTGCGAGTCGTGGTGGGAGAGGGCTTCGAGGTCCAGCTGGGCGCGGAGGGGTGGGCGCTGCCGCGTCCCGGGCGCGTCCTGCTCTACCGCGACGGAGAACTGGTGACCGGCGGCGCCGAGGACGGGCGGACGGCGACGCCCTTGACCAAGGAGGGACGGAGCGGGTGACCGTGCACAGCGGGCGGTGGAGTCTGGAAGACCGTCTGGAGCAGGGGCTGCGCGAACTCCCCTTCGAGGTGCCGCAGGGTACGGCGTCCATCACGGTCGAGCTTTCCTTCGACGGCGGTGTGATCGACCTGGGCTGCCATGGGCCGGACGGGTTCCGCGGCTGGTCCGGTGGGGCTCGCCGCCGGTTCACCATAGGCGCCGACTGGGCGACGCCCGGATACCTCCCCGGCGAGCTTGAACCGGGCCTGTGGCACGTCTGGCTTGGGCTGCACCGGATTCCACCGGACGGCGTCCCGTACGAGGTGACGGTCACCACCTCTGGGACGACCCCAAGGCGCCCGGACGAAACACCGCCTCCGCGGCCGGAGGGGCCGCCACGCCCAGATCTCCCTGCGCCGGAGGGGATGCGCTGGCTCGCGGGCGACCTGCACTCGCACACCGTCCACAGCGACGGCACGCTCGCCGTCGTCGAACTGGCGTGCCTCGCCGCCTCCCGCGGCCTGGACTACCTCGCGGTGACCGACCACAACACCGTCAGCCACCACCCCGAGCTGCCCGCCGCCGGGGCGCACGCCGGGGTCCTGCTGCTGCCCGGCCAGGAGGTCACCACCGACCTCGGCCACGCGAACGTCTTCGGCGACACCGGCTGGATCGACTTCCGCGGGCCGAGCGCCGACTGGGCCGCCACCGCCGCCGCGCGCGGCGGGCTCATGTCGATCAACCATCCGCTCAGCGGCGACTGCGCCTGGCGCCGGGCGCTGCCCGCCGAGCACCGGCCGCGCTTCGCCGAGATCTGGCATTCGTCCTGGTGGGACCGGCGCTGGGGCGCGCCGCTGGCCTGGTCCGAGGTGTGGCGGCCGCAGGGCGTCGTCCCGCTCGGCGGCAGCGACTTCCACGACCCGGCGCAGCCCAAGAACCTCGGCGAGCCCGTCACCTGGGTCCTCGCCGAGGGAGAGGACGTGCTGGGCGGGCTCGCGGCCGGCCGGACGGCCGTGTCCGCCGGCCCGGACGCGCCGGTGCTGCTGCGCGTCGCCGGCGAGCTCGTCGCCCTCGGCGCGGACGGGACCGTGCTGGTCCGGCCGGACGGGCGGCGGACCGCCGTCCGGGGCGACCGCGTCCGGATGCCGGCGGACGAGGCGGGAATGCACCGACTGGAGACCCACGAGAACGAGGTGATCGCACTGTGCGGGTAGCAGGCCGGGCCGGGGACTCAGAGATCGTCGTCGTGCCGCACACCCACTGGGACCGCGAGTGGTACCTGCCGTTCCAGCGCTTCCGGCTCCGCCTGGTGTCGCTGCTGGACGGCGTGATCGACGGGATGGAGGCCGATCCGCGCTGGCACTTCACCCTGGACGGGCAGATGGCCGCCGTCGACGACTACCTGGAGATCCGCCCCGAGCGGCGCGACCGGGTGGCCGCGCTCGTCCGCGAGGGACGGCTCGCCGTCGGGCCCTGGCAGATCCTGCACGACGAGTTCCTGTGCTCGGGCGAGAACATCGTCCGGAACCTGGAGCTCGGCCTGCGCCGCGCGGAGGAGCTCGGCGCCGCGATGATGGTCGGCTACCTGCCCGACCAGTTCGGCCACTGCGCGCAGACCCCGCAGATCCTCAGGCTCGCGGGGATCGACCACGCCTGCGTGTGGCGCGGCGTCCCGGACCGGGTCCGCACCCGCGCGTTCGCCTGGGAGGCGCCGGACGGGACCGCGATCCGCACCCAGTACCTTCCCGAGGGCGGCTACGGCAACGCCGCGTCGATGTTCGAGGAGTTCGCGGACGGCGCGTCCCTGCTGCCCGGCCGCGTCGCCGGGTTCGCCGAGGCGATGGGCCGCTGGTACCCGGGCGGCGGCCCCCTGCTGGCCATGTACGGGGCCGACCACACCGCGCCCGCCGCCGACCTCGCCGACCGGGTCGCCTCCGCCGGGCGCGCGATGCGGCTGGACACGCTCGCCGGGTACTTCGCGGGGGAGGAGCCGTCCGTGGACGGCCTGCCGCACGTCCGCGGCGAGCTGCGGTCGCACGCCCGCGCCAACATCCTGCCCGGCGTGCTGTCGGCCCGCGTCCGGCTCAAGCAGCTGATGGGACGCGCCGAGCGGCTCGTGGAGCGGTACGCCGAGCCCCTGACGGCCCTCTGGTACACCGGCGACGCGCAGCGGTTCCTCGACCTGGCGTGGCGGCGCCTCATCGAGGTGAGCTGCCACGACTCGGTCACCGGATGCGGCAGCGACGAGACCGCCGAGCAGGTCGCCGCGCGCATGGCGGAGGCCGAGCAGCTCGGCCGCGCGGTCGTCGACCTGGTCACCGCCGAACGCGCCGCGACCGTGCCGCTCGGCTCGCACCTGGTGTTCAACCCGACCCCCGCGCCCCGGACCGGCCTCGTCACCCTGGACATCCCGTGCGACGGGGAACCCGGGCTGGTCACGGGGAACGGGCGGCCGGTCCCCGTCCAGACGCTCGACATCGCGCCCACCGTCCTGGACGACGCCGTCCACCCGGCCTCCGAACTGCCGATACTGCTGGAGCGGGTGTACGGGCGAGTGCTGTTCGGGCAGGAGATCCGCGACTGGACGGTGTCCCGGGAGGACCGCACGCTCACCTTCCACGTCACGTCCCGCGCCGACGTCCCGTTCGACATCGGCGAGGTGCGGCAGGCGCTGCGCGACGCGGACGGGGACTGGCGGGTCCGGATCCTGGCCGATCCGCGCCGCACTGTCGCCGCGCTGGTCGACGTGCCGGCCCTGGGGCTCACCGCCGTCCAGCCCGTCGCGCCGAGGAGCGCCGTGCGGGGACCGGTCAAGGGCGGGAGGGACTTCCTGGACAACGGGCTGCTGCGCGCCGAGGTCCGGGAGGACGGCACCCTCCTCCTGCGCACCCCGTCCGGCCAGGTCGTCGAGGGGGTCGGCCGCATCGTGGACGGCGGCGACCTCGGCGACTCCTACAACTACGCGCCGCCGGCCGAGGACCGCATCGTCGGCGATCCCCTGTCGGTCGACGTCCGGCCCGTGTGGGACGGGCCGCTCGTCGCCGCGCTCGACATCATCCGGACCTACCGCTGGCCCGCCTCCGGCGACGTCCCGGGCGACTCCCGGTCCGCGGCCGAGGAGGACGTGACCGTCACCACCCGCGCCGAGCTGCGTGCCGGGGAGATCTTCCTGCGCCTGCGCGTCACGTTCGACAACCGCTGCGACGACCACCGCGTCCGGCTGCACCTGTCGCTGCCGCGCCAGGCCGACGCGTCCTTCGCCGAAGGGCAGTTCGCGATCGTCGAGCGGGGGCCCGCGGCCGAGGGCGGCTTCGGGGAGCGTCCGGTGCCGACGTTCCCCGCCTCCGCGTTCGTCGCCGCGGGCGGCCTCGCCGTCCTGCTGGAGCACGTCACCGAGTACGAGGTGCTCGGCGGACGGGAGATGGCGCTCACCCTGCTGCGCTCCGTCGGCTACCTGTCGCGGGACCGCAACGCCTACCGCGACCAGCCCGCCGGGCCGCAGCTCCCCACACCGGGGGCCCAGTGCCGCGGCGAGCGCGCGGTCGGCTTCGCGATCATGCCGTACCTCGGTGAATCGCCGGGGGCCGACGTTCTGCGGGCCGCCGAGACCTACCGCCACGACCTGCTCACCGCCGCCGGCTACGGACGCGCCGCCGCACCCCTCCCCGGCTTCCGGCCGGGCCTGTCGATCACGGGCGACGGCGTGGCGATGACCTCGCTCCGCCTCCGCGACGGCTGGACCGAGACCCGGATGGTCGCCCAGTGCGCGCACCCCGCCACGGCCGTCCTCCAGGGCGACATCGCCGAGGCGACCCGCGTCGACCTGCGCGGACGCCCCGGCATCCCGCTCGACGTTCACGACGGGACGGTCGCCCTGGCGCTGCGGCCCTGGGAGATCGCGACCATCCGCTTCCGGACGACCTAACGCGCGGCCAAGGAGCCACGAGCGGCGTCCGCCGCCCGGTCACGAGCGGCGTCCGCCGCCCCCTCATGAGCGGCGTCCGCCGCCATGGCCGCCCCCACGATGCCCGCGTTGTTCACCAGCCGCGCCGGAACGATCTCCGCCCGGACGCCCTTGATCAGCGGAAGGAACTCCTCGGACCTCTTGCTCACCCCGCCGCCCACGACGATCAGCGACGGGGAGATCAGCGCCTCCAGGTGCCCCATGTACACGCTGAGCCGCTTCGCCCACTTCTTCCAGCTGAGGTCGTGTTCCTCCCGCGCCCTCGCCGCAGCGCGGATCTCGGCGTCCTCGCCGTCGATCTGGAGGTGCCCGAACTCGGTGTTCGGGACGAGGACGCCGTCGGTGAACAGCGCGCTGCCGATCCCCGTCCCCAGCGTGAGCACGACGACCGTGCCGCGCCGCCCGCGCCCCGCGCCGAGCCGCATCTCCGCGATCCCCGCCGCGTCCGCGTCGTTGAGCAGCGTGACGTCCCGCCCGGTCCGGTCCGCGATCAGCGCCCGCGCCTCCAGCCCGATCCACCGCTCGGACACGTTCGCCGCCGACATCGTCACGCCGTCGATCACCACGCCCGGGTAGGTGACCCCGACCGGGCCGTCCCACCCGAAGTGCTCCACGACCTGCGCGAGCACCTTCGCGACCGCCTTGGGCCTCGACGGCTGCGGCGTGTCCACCCGGAACCGCTCCCGGGTGAACGACCCGTCCGACAGGTCGACCGGCGCGCCCTTGATCCCCGACCCGCCGATGTCGATCCCCAGCATCTCCCTCGCCATGCCCCCACTCTGCCCGATCTTGCCCCGGCTAAGAGCCCTCCAGTACCTGGAGGCCGACCACGCCCACGACGATCAGGCCGAGGAACGCCAGCCGGGCCGGCGACGCGCTCTCGCCGAACGCGACCATGCCCACGATCGCGACGCCGAGCGCCCCCAGCCCGACGAAGACCGCGTACGCCGTCCCGACCGGCAGGGTCCGCAGCGACAACGACAGCACCACGACGCTGAGCAGCGCCACCGAAAGCCCGATGACGGTCGGCCAGAGCCGCGTCAGGCCGTCCGACTGCTTCAGCGCCGTCGCCCACACCAGTTCCGTCAACCCGGCGATCAGCAGGAAGATCCAGGCCATCAGGCTGCGTACCCCCCGTCCACGGCGATCGCCGCTCCGGTGACATAGTCCCCGCCCGGCCCCGCCAGATGCGCGACCATCGCGGCGATCTCCTCGGCGCGCGCGTACCGGCCGAGCGCCGTGAACCCGCGCTCGAAGTCGGCGTCGGGGGAGTCCGCGGGGTTCATCTCGGTGTCGGTCGACCCCGGCTGCACCACGTTCGCGGTGATCCCGCGCGGCCCGAGATCGCGGGCCAGGCCTCGGGTGAGCCCGGTGAGCGCCGACTTGCTCATCGCGTACAGCGTCCAGCCGGCATAGGGGACGCGCTCGGCGAGGCTGCTGCCGATGTTGATGACGCGCCCGCCCGGCCCGAGATGGCGCGACGCCGCCTGCGCCGCGACGAACGCCGCCCGGACGTGGATCGCCAGGGTCCGGTCGAGTTCGGCGGCCGACACGTCCTCCAGAGGCCCGTAGGGCGCGATCCCCGCGTTGTTGACCAGGATGTCGAGCCGGCCCAGTTCGCTCGCCGCCCGGTCGACGGCCGCGACGACGGCCCCGGGATCGGCGGCGTCGGCGGCGATCGCCAGCCCGCGCCCGCCCGCCGCCTCGATCTCGCGGACGACGCCGGCGGCCCGCTCCGGGGCCCGCACGTAGGTCACCGCGACGTCGGCGCCCTCCCGCGCCAGCCGGCGCGCGATCGCCGCCCCGATGCCGCGCCCGCCGCCCGTCACCAGCGCCGCCCGTCCCGCCAGGTTCGCCGTCATCTCAGCTCCCGCCATCAATCGGAGAAAGTTCCGTTTGGCGAGCTTAACCGGAGAACTTTCCGGATACAAACCCGTTACGCTGGTGTGCCGTGCCGAGAGGGGGCTGGATGCGGGAGTTGCCCGTGGTCGGGCGGCCGCCCGCCGAGCGCGCGGACGCGGCCCAGAACCGCCGCCGGATCCTGCGCGCCGCCGCGGAGGTGATCGCGACCCGCGGGCCCGAGGCCGTCTCCATGGACGAGGTCGCGCGCGCCGCCGGCGTCGGCGTCGGCACCGTGTACCGCCGGTTCGGCGACCGGGCCCGGCTCGTCTACGCCGTGATCGACGACCGCGAGCGCGACTTCCAGGCCGCCTTCATCCAGGGCCCTCCGCCGCTCGGCCCGGGCGCCGCCCCCGCCGACCGCGTCCGCGCCTTCCTGCACGCCCTGGCCGACCGCACCGAGGCCCAGGCCGACCTGCTGCTGATGGCCGAGTCCGACCCGCCCGAGGCCCGCTTCCGCGACGGCTCGTACCGGCTCTACCACCGGCACCTGGCGATGCTGCTCCGCGAGATCCGTCCGGGCGCCGACACCGCCTACCTGGCCGACGCCCTCCTGGCCCCGCTCGCCGCGAACCTGTTCCTCCACCAGCGCCGCACCCGCGCCATGCCCCTCGACCGCGTCAAGGCCGGCCTGGACGCCCTCGCCGGCGGCCTCCTGGGATCCGGATAGATCCGGCGAAAGCCTTTATCAGCACGGTGCCCGGCCGTCAGACTGGGGGGCGTGAGCGATTTCGATCTCCTCGTCCTCGGCTCCGGGCCCGGCGGGCAGCGCGCGGCCATCGCCGCCGCCAAACTCGGCCGCAGGGTCGGCATCGTCGACCGCCGCGACATGATGGGCGGCGTCTGCATCAACACCGGGACGATCCCGTCCAAGACGCTCCGCGAGGCCGTCCTCTACCTGACCGGCCTCAACCAGCGCGAGCTCTACGGGCAGAGCTACCGGGTCAAGGACGAGATCACCGTCGCCGACCTCGGCATGCGCACCCGGCACGTCATCGGCCGCGAGACCGACGTCGTCCGCAGCCAGCTCGCCCGCAACCGCGTCACCGTGCTGGCCGGCACCGGCCGCTTCCTGGAGCCCGACACGATCGCCGTCAGCGGCGCCGGCGACCGCGAGCAGAAGCTCACCGCCGAGCGCGTCGTGATCGCGACGGGCACCCGCCCCGCGCGGCCGGAGACCGTCGACTTCGACGACCGGACGATCATCGACTCCGACGGCATCATCCACATGGACCGCATCCCCGAGACCATGGTCGTCGTCGGCGCCGGCGTGATCGGCATCGAGTACGCCTCGATGTTCGCCGCGCTCGGCACCAAGGTCACCGTCGTCGAGCGGCGCGAGCGCATGCTCGACTTCTGCGACCTGGAGATCGTCGAGGCGCTCAAGTACCACCTGCGCGACCTGGCCGTCACCTTCCGGTTCCGCGAGAGCGTCGCCTCCGTCGAGCGGATGGCGCACGGCGCGATCACCGTCCTGGAGAGCGGCAAGCGGATCCCCGCCGACACCGTCATGTACTCCGCCGGACGCCACGGCATGACCGGCGACCTGTGCCTGGAGGCCGCGGGCCTCACCGCCGACCACCGCGGCCGGATCAAGGTCGACGAGCACTACCGCACCGAGGTCCCGCACATCTACGCGGTCGGGGACGTGATCGGGTTCCCCTCCCTCGCGGCCACCTCGATGGAGCAGGGCCGCCTCGCCGCCCACCACGCCTGCGACGAGCCGGTCTCGCAGATCCACGAGACCCAGCCCATCGGCATCTACACCATCCCCGAGATCAGCTTCGTCGGCCGCACCGAGGACGCCCTGACCGAGGCCAAGGTCCCCTTCGAGGTGGGCGTGTCCCGCTACCGCGAGCTCGCCCGCGGCCAGATCATCGGGGACTCCTACGGGATGCTGAAACTCCTCGTCTCACCGGAGGACCGGCGGCTCCTCGGCGTCCACGTCTTCGGCACCGGCGCCACCGAGCTCGTCCACATCGGCCAGACGGTCATGGGCTGCGGCGGCACGATCGACTACCTGGTCAACGCCGTCTTCAACTACCCCACCCTCGCCGAGTCCTACAAGGTCGCCGCCCTGGACGCGATGAACAAGATGCGCCACATCGCCCGCCTGTCCGGCTAGGACGGCCAGAGCAGGTTCTCCAGCTCGGCGTCGATGTCGATGAACTCGCTCTCCTCGCCGGCGGGCACCGCCTGGTACGTCCGGTGGAGGAAGTCGGCGAGAGGGGAGAGCGGCACCTCGAACAGCGCGTCCCCGAAGGGGGAGGACAGCGCGATGTTGAGCGTGCCGTCGTCCTCGCCGGGCCAGACCTCGACGTCCCCGCCCCCGACCTTGCGCACGATGCCGACGGTGAGCAGCTCCCGTGCGAAGATCCACTCGACCGGCTCGTCGTCGCCCACGTAGAAGGCCATCCGGATCGCGTACGGGTCGTCGGCCGCGTACTCCAGCCCGGCCAGCAGAGGGACGGTCGTGCGGTCGGGGACGACGAGACGAAGGCCCAGCTCTGCTGAGACGGTGGTACTGCTGTTCATGGCCATTCCCTCTTACGTCGGTCCCGCTGGCTCACGGGGTGCTGCGGTGGCGGTACTCCCTCTCACCGACATCCCCGCGATCTATGACGCCTAACTGCCTGAACTCGGCCGAACATTCCGGCGCCCCCGGCGTTTGTGATCCATCTCACCATAGCAAAACCCGCGTCTGACCTGGGCAAAAGCGGATCATTCGCAACTTTCCTTCGCCGCCCCCCGCCCACCCCGCAGGCAGATCCGCGCGCCGCCGCGGCCACCCGCACCCCCATCCACTGCCTTAGGGTAAAACCGTGGCAATAAATCATGAAAAGGACGCTCCGTCCCCGGAGCCGCGCCTCTCCCACCGCTTCCGCGCCCGCATCCGGCGCAACCCGCTCCTCAACACCGCCTGGCGCGCCGGCGTCTTCCTCACCGGCGCCGCCGTCCTCACCGGCGGCCTGATCATGATGGTGACCCCCGGCCCCGGCCTCCTCGGGATCGTCATCGGCCTGGCCATCCTCGCCACCGAGTTCGCCTGGGCCCAGCGAGCCCTCCACCGCGCCAGGACCGCCGCCGACCGCGCCAAGGAAAAGGCCCTGGACCCCCGCTCCCGCCGCCGCAACACCATCCTCGGCGCCCTGACGGCCGCGGCCCTGGCCGCCGCCCTCACCGCCTACCTGGCCATCTACGGCACGACCCTCCCCTGGAACATCGAAGACCCCACCTTCTGGACCTGACCCCCCTCCCCGCCAGGCCCCCCGGCCACGAAACCGACGCGCGACCACCCCCCGGCATGCGCTAGAGTTTCCGAAGTCGGAACGCAAGTTCCGCAGGGGCGATTAGCTCAGTGGGAGAGCGCTTCGTTCACACCGAAGAGGTCACTGGTTCGAACCCAGTATCGCCCACCCCGTTGTAGCAGGTCAGACTAGGTCTCGGAGATCATTCCGAGGCCTTTTTCGATCTTGAGGCCCCTCCGGGAGCCAAACGGGGAGCCACCGCTCCCAGACTTACGCGGACTTGCTCTGACCGAAGACCGTGTTCATGGTCTCGGCGCCCTTGGTGATGACCGGCCTCAGTTGGTGCCGGTAGACCTTCTCGGTCACGGCCGTCCCGGCATGCCCGACCATGTCGGCGATCGTCTCCAGCGGCACCCCGCTGTCGCTCATGATCGAGACGAATGAGTGGCGGAGCTCGCGAGGAGTCCACTCGTCACCGATCCCGGCACGCGAGGTGATCAGCCGGAAGCTGCGCCGCACGTTCCCGGCGGCCAGAGCCGTCCCGGTCCTGGTGCAGAACACCAGACCGTTGTCCTGCCAGACCTCACCCGCCTTCAGACGCTGAACGGCCTGGCGCGCATGGTGCCTGCGCAGGGCGTCCGCGGCCTGTGCGGGGAGCTCGAGGGTGCGGCGGGACTTCTTGGTCTTGGTGTCGCCGTGGGTCCGCACGGAGCGCCACACGTACAGGGCGAACTTGTCGTGATCGAAGCCGGCTTCACTCACCGCCCGGAACCTTTCTTTCCCCTCGTCCCAGGCGATGACGTGCGCCCACTGCAGAGCGCGTGCCTCTTCGGTGCGGATGCCGACCATCAGGCTGAGCACCACGTAGGCGTGCAGCGGGGACGACTCGGCCTCTTCCAGGACGGCGTTGGCCTGAGCGAGCGTGAGCGCCTTGCTCGGCCGCCCGGCCCTCCCGCGAGGCGTCGTGACGAGTTCCGCCACGTTGCGCGCGATCTTGTCCCGGGCCTGAGCATGCCGGATCGAGCGCTTGAGGATCGAGTGGACTCCTTGCAGGGACCGCGTTGACAGCTTGCCAGTGAGTCCGTCGAGCCACTCGTCCACGTCGTCGGCGCGGAGCTCGGTGAGCTTGGCCCTGCCGAGATAGGGGATGACGTGCTTCTCGGCGAGGATGCGGTTGGTGGCGACCGTTTGGGCGTCGCGCCCCTTGAGCCCCTTGGACAACCAGTCCTCGACTGCATCCCCGACCGTGTAGTACGCGGTGCTCTTGATGCCGGCCTCTAGCTCCTTGACGGCGCTGACGAGCTTGTCCCGGACCTCGGTCTTGTTCTTCCCCTTCCTCTTGAGTCGCTTGCGCTTGCCGCTCGAAGCGAAGCCGAGCGAGATGGCACCCGTCCAGCCGTCGCCTTCCTCGTAGATCGACCCTTCGTACTTACCGATCAGGATCTTTGCCACTGCATCCCTCCTCCTACCTGTAGTTCGCTATCGCCTTTATGGGCCCCTGGGGCTGAGGCGCCTGGGCCTTCACCTGCGCCTGGCCAGGCACACCGTGAAGGGCTTCGCCCGCACACTGGCAGGCGCGGACACCTCACTCGGACTGCCATTAGTCACCTCCTTTGCGCATGTTTGCGCTCCATGCTATCACGATCAGTACTCTTTCTTTAACTTAGAGTGAAGAAGCTCTGTCAGAGAATCATGGTTGATCTACAATGTAAAGGTGCCGCCTGGTGTGATGAATGAACCAATCAGGGATCAATCAACATCAACCACCTGGGCTGCTGCGGTTACTGGCGCCTTCCGACTCGCCCTCCTAAGCCTTCGTCGACCGGGGTGAGTTGCCCCTGCCACTGGCGGGATCGGTGCGAGGTTGGCGCCGCGTGCGTGAAGTCCTCGCGTCAGCTGCTCCGCTCACCTGAGGTAGACGGAATCTTGCAATGGAGTGCGGCCGGGCTGAGGACGTTCGGGGACGTCTCGGTGATGTGGTGGCCCTGACGTCCGGGGGTGGGTGAACGTGGAGGCAGGGGACCTTTCACGAGGAGCGTCATGCAGGTGTGGGTGGGGGAGTATCGGGCGTCGATCTATCGGGAGGGGGAGGGGTGGACAGGAGCGATCTCGCTGGGCCGGCAATCGGACGGGCAGCGGTTCCGGCTGAAGCGCAGGGCCGCCACCCAGCGGCTGTTGATGCGCAAGCTCGTTCAAGTGGTCGATGACCTGGCAAAAGGGGTGCGCGCCGAACGCAACTACACCGTTCAGAACGCCGCTGAGGACCTGCTGAAGGTGCTGGCCGGCAAGGGCCTGGCAGATACGACCGTGCAGGCCTACCGCACGCTGATCGACCTCCACCTGGTCCCGCAGCTCGGGCGGGCGCCGGTGCGGGAACTGTCGGCTGACCATGTCGAGCACTGGCTGTTCGGCCGGGCGGAAGTCCTGACGACCAGCACGTTGCAGATCCTGCATGGGTTGCTGAAACGTGCACTGCGGCGTGCGCAACGGCACGACAAGGTCGCGAGGAACGTCGCCGAGCTCGTCGACACCCCACGCGGCCGACCCCCGCGACGCTCGCGCTCGCTTACGCTGCCGCAAGCAAGGGCCCTGCTCAGACAAGCGCTGGAAGGAGGGGACAGGCTGGGACCCTATGTGGCGGTGGGCTTGCTGACGGGGCTGCGGACCGAGGAATTGCGGGCGCTGCGATGGCAGCAGGTGGACTTGAACACCGGCACCGTGCTGGTGACGCGCTCGGTCCGGGCCGGGGGCGACACCAAAACACCGGGAAGTCGACGTGGGCTACGACTGGCCGACCTGGCCGTGAGCGCCTTGCTCGCCGCCCGCACCATCCAAGCGGCCGACAGGCTCGCCGCCGGCGCCGCCTACCAGGACTCTGGCCTGGTGTTCGCGCGCCCCTCTGTGTCAGGCTCAGGTGGGACACAAGGGGACAAACATCCCTAACTGACATGAGCAGGGCGAGAACGGGTACCGAGCCGAGTGACGATGACCAGCCACGACCTCCCTCCCGACGACGGCCCCCGAGCCGGCCGACCCAAGCGGCGGACCTTCTCGGCCGCCTACAAGCTGCGGATGGTGGAGGAGTACGACAATGCCCCGACCGGCGAAAAGGGTGCGCTGCTGCGCCGTGAGGGCCTGTACGAATCCAGCATCTCCTCGTGGCGCCGGCAGCGCGACGCCGGGCAGTTGACTTCGTCGGGATCGGCCCGTCCGACGCCCAAGAAGGAGAAGTCGCCGGAGCAGGTAGAACTGGATCAGCTGCGCAAGGAAAAAGCGCGGCTGGAACGGCAAAACTCCGCCATGGCCAAGAAACTCAAGCAGACCGAGGCCGCCCTGGACATCATGGGAAAAGGTATCGCGCTCTTGGAAACGATGTCCGAGAGCGCGGACACCGAGAACTCGTGAACACCTGCCGGGCCGACACCTTCGCCCTGCTGGCCGAGCATCTGACGATCACCGTCTCGTGTGCATTGACGGGCCTATCGCGTTCGGGCTTCTACCGGCGGCGGAAGCCGTCCCCCGAAAGCGGTGAAGCGGCGGTGCGGCCGTCCCCGCCGAATGCACTGACCGCCGGTGAGCGCGCCGAACTTGTGGCCGCTCTCAACAGTGACCGGTTCGCCGACAAGGCGCCCCGCCAGGTGTGGGCGGCGCTGTTGGACGAGGGCGTCTACCTGGCGTCGGTGTCGACGATGTACCGGGAGTTGCGGCTGCGTGACCAGGTCCGCGAGCGGCGCGCCCAGGCCCGCCACGAGGCCGGGAAGAAGCCCTACCTGGCCGCCCGTGCACCTAATGAAATATGGACCTGGGACATCACGAAGCTGCGAGGCCCCGGTCCCCGCAGGTTCTACGACCTGTACGTGATGCTCGACATCTTTTCGCGCTGCGTCGTGCACTGGGAAGTGCACCCGCGCGAGTCCGGAGAACTGGCCGAGCAGTTCATGCAGAACTCGTTTGCCGCCAACGGCGGGATCGTGCCGGGAACGATCCATTCCGACAACGGCACCTCGATGACGTCCAAGGCGGTGACCGACCTGCTGGCGGACCTGGACATCATCAAGTCCCACTCCCGCCCGAAGGTCAGCAACGACAACCCCTACAGCGAGGCGCAGTTCCGGACCCTGAAGTACTGTCCCGTCTTCCCGGAGAACTTCGGGTCGATCGACGAGGCCGAAACGTTCTGCCACCACTTCTTCAACTACTACAACCACGAGCATTACCATTCCGGGATCGGACTGCACGTCCCCTTCTCGGTCCATGTCGGCACCGCGCCCGCAATCCAGGACAGGCGCGGCCAGACCATCGAGGCGTTCCGTGCGGCGAACCCACGGCGGTTCACCCGGGCTCCCGCGCTGCCCAAACTCCCCGCGGTCGCGTGGATCAACCGGCCCGGCCAGGACACCGCCGCCCAGACCAGCGTTGACCAGGGAGAAGACGCCGCTTAACGATCACTGACCCCTGTCTCATTTGACTTGACACCTACCGGTCCAGCAGTCGGCGGCCGATGCCCTTGTGCTGCTGTACGTAAGCGAGGGCCTCTTGCCACTGGCCGGCGCTGGTCAGGGCGCGGGTGCCGTCGGCGAGCAGGACCGTCCACAGCCATCGGCAGAGCGTGTGGAGGTCCTCTTTCGTGTTGGTGAGGTGGCGGAAGGATAGGGAGCGGCCGTCGATCCCGGCGTCGCCGTGGGCGCTGACCGCGTGGAAGAGGGCGTTGAGTAGATGGTGGGCTCTGTTGGCGTCGCGGGTGCGGATCATCAGGCGGGCGATGTTGACCAGGGGTTCCAGGGCATGCCGGGCTGTTGGTGCATCAAGGGGCCAGCGGCTCAGGTAGGTGGCGAAGTGCTGCCAACACAGGGTCCGTGCCAGGTCGTGCAGGCCGCAGTCGCTGGCGATCAGGGCGGCCATGTTCTGTACGGCAGCGGCTGACGCTTGGTCGCCTTCTGTGTGAGCGGTGTGGGCCATTTCGTGGAGTTGTCCGACCCGCTCGGCGAGGGGTAGGCAGGTGGGGCGGGGGCGGGCGACCAGCGGGAAGCGCTGGGCTATCGCGGCGACGTCCATCTCATCGCCACTCGATGAGGATCCGGTTGAGAGCGTTGGAGAAGGTGAAACGGCCGGGGCGCTGGGCGGGAGGCGGGCTGTCGAGCGGCTGGATCTCGAAGGTGACCTCGCGTCCGCGGTACTCGTGGTCCCAGGTGCGGACGGCCTCGGCTACCTGCTCGGCAAGGGTGTCTCTGCCGGGGCCGTGGCCGATGACGCCGAACTCGTACAGGCTGGCGCCGTCCGAGGCGGGGCGGGTGGCCTTGCGGCGGGTCAGGTAGGTGAGTGCCGCCTGGTCGAAGCAGGCGGTCGAGCTGGGGTAGGGGGCGGCGAGCAGGCCGCTTTCGATGGCTTGGGGCTTGAAGGGCATGCGGTTCAGACCATTGGGCATCGTGCAGGCCAGCCACACCTCCAGCCACTCGGCCGACTCCTGGCCACCGAACGTGACGCCGGTCCAGACCTGTGAGGCGGGCTGGTGCAGAACATCGCCCAGCGCTTCGGCATCGACCTTCTGGCCGCCGCTGGTCACGAGCGTGACCGTCCCATCGGAGGTCACGGGAACCATGCGCCGCGGATCGTCGGCGATGCCTTGGCGAAGCGGCATGAAGGTGTTCATCTCGCTGCTCACGCTGCGCCAGGCGGTAGGTGTCAAGTCAAATGAGACAGGGGTCAGTGATCGTTAAGCGGCGTCTTCTCCCTGGTCAACGCTGGTCTGGGCGGCGGTGTCCTGGCCGGGCCGGTTGATCCACGCGACCGCGGGGAGTTTGGGCAGCGCGGGAGCCCGGGTGAACCGCCGTGGGTTCGCCGCACGGAACGCCTCGATGGTCTGGCCGCGCCTGTCCTGGATTGCGGGCGCGGTGCCGACATGGACCGAGAAGGGGACGTGCAGTCCGATCCCGGAATGGTAATGCTCGTGGTTGTAGTAGTTGAAGAAGTGGTGGCAGAACGTTTCGGCCTCGTCGATCGACCCGAAGTTCTCCGGGAAGACGGGACAGTACTTCAGGGTCCGGAACTGCGCCTCGCTGTAGGGGTTGTCGTTGCTGACCTTCGGGCGGGAGTGGGACTTGATGATGTCCAGGTCCGCCAGCAGGTCGGTCACCGCCTTGGACGTCATCGAGGTGCCGTTGTCGGAATGGATCGTTCCCGGCACGATCCCGCCGTTGGCGGCAAACGAGTTCTGCATGAACTGCTCGGCCAGTTCTCCGGACTCGCGCGGGTGCACTTCCCAGTGCACGACGCAGCGCGAAAAGATGTCGAGCATCACGTACAGGTCGTAGAACCTGCGGGGACCGGGGCCTCGCAGCTTCGTGATGTCCCAGGTCCATATTTCATTAGGTGCACGGGCGGCCAGGTAGGGCTTCTTCCCGGCCTCGTGGCGGGCCTGGGCGCGCCGCTCGCGGACCTGGTCACGCAGCCGCAACTCCCGGTACATCGTCGACACCGACGCCAGGTAGACGCCCTCGTCCAACAGCGCCGCCCACACCTGGCGGGGCGCCTTGTCGGCGAACCGGTCACTGTTGAGAGCGGCCACAAGTTCGGCGCGCTCACCGGCGGTCAGTGCATTCGGCGGGGACGGCCGCACCGCCGCTTCACCGCTTTCGGGGGACGGCTTCCGCCGCCGGTAGAAGCCCGAACGCGATAGGCCCGTCAATGCACACGAGACGGTGATCGTCAGATGCTCGGCCAGCAGGGCGAAGGTGTCGGCCCGGCAGGTGTTCACGAGTTCTCGGTGTCCGCGCTCTCGGACATCGTTTCCAAGAGCGCGATACCTTTTCCCATGATGTCCAGGGCGGCCTCGGTCTGCTTGAGTTTCTTGGCCATGGCGGAGTTTTGCCGTTCCAGCCGCGCTTTTTCCTTGCGCAGCTGATCCAGTTCTACCTGCTCCGGCGACTTCTCCTTCTTGGGCGTCGGACGGGCCGATCCCGACGAAGTCAACTGCCCGGCGTCGCGCTGCCGGCGCCACGAGGAGATGCTGGATTCGTACAGGCCCTCACGGCGCAGCAGCGCACCCTTTTCGCCGGTCGGGGCATTGTCGTACTCCTCCACCATCCGCAGCTTGTAGGCGGCCGAGAAGGTCCGCCGCTTGGGTCGGCCGGCTCGGGGGCCGTCGTCGGGAGGGAGGTCGTGGCTGGTCATCGTCACTCGGCTCGGTACCCGTTCTCGCCCTGCTCATGTCAGTTAGGGATGTTTGTCCCCTTGTGTCCCACCTGAGCCTGACACAGAGGGAGGCGCCGTCCTGCTGTTCGAAGGCGATGGACCGGGCGACGGTGCCTCGCAGCCGTAGCGGTGTGAGGAGCCTTCCGCCTGGGGCGAGCTGGTCGAGCCAGGCGTGGGGGACTGCGTGTGCGCCGACCGTGGCGATGACGCGGTCGTAGGGCGCGTTGTCGGCGTGGCCGAGAGCGCCGTCGCCGAGGATGACGGTGACGTTGTCGATGCCGGCGGCGGCCAGTGAGGTGCGGGCGCCCTCGACGATGTCGTCATCCACATCGATTGTGGTGACGTGGCCGGTCGGGCCGGCCAGGTAGGCAAGCAGACCGGCGTTGTAGCCCGTCCCGGCCCCCAGCTCCAGGATCTTGTGGCCCGGTTCGACCTGGAGCTGTTCCAGCATCATGGCGACGATGCCGGGCTGGGAGGCGCAGCTGATCGACGCGCCGCCGGCGTCGAGCTTGATATCTACCGTGGCGTTCGCGTACGCCTTTTCCAGGGGAGCTTGCGGCACGAACATGTGGCGAGGGACTGTGCGCATCGCCTCTTCGACGCGGCCGGTGCGGATGCGCCCGTGCTCCATCAGCTGAACGACCAGGGCGTGGCGTAGGGGCTCGGCGGAGGCGGCTTCGATCGTGTCGTTGCTCACGCGGGCCACCGTAGTGTTCATCGGACCTGTGCCAGAGGCGGACACGGGACGCTGTCGGGTTGTTCCCATGACTTCTTCTTTCGCTAGTACGGCCAAGGTGGCCTGCTCTTCGCGGGACAGGCCCATGCGGTTCCAGTGGAAGATCACGTGGTGCGCGAGGACGGCTCGCAGACCGCGTTCCAGTCGGCCCAAGTGGTTGAGATCGGCCAACTGCCGACCGAGGTGCTCGAAGGCGGCGACCCAGTCGGCCAGCGGCGTAAGCCTGCCCGTGGTCATCAGAGTGCTGGACGAGCCCGCCTCGACGGTCATGAGCCGGTGCACGGCATGCGAGAGCCGCCGGGAGCCGGGCTGGTCATGCGGTGTGGGGCGTTGGTCGGCGACCTTGGCCCAGACGTCGCCCTGCTCAAACCAGTCCAGGCCCGCGGCCCGCATCGCTACGCTCGGGAGCAGCACGGCGAGCTCGCGCCGCCCGAGCTCTGGCGGACTCCTGCGGAGGAGACCGGACTGGGCCAGATGTTCCAGGACGAGACGGCTGTCGTGGTGGAAGAGCACGTGGGCGGCATCCATGCCCGCAGCGCCTCCGAAAGCAGTGGTCTCCGGCTCGTAGATGCCGGGCGTCCAGCCTTCGATCAAGCCGTTGGAGAGCATCATGTCCAGCGCCCGGTCCAGTCTCCGCAGGCCGTGGTCGGTGGTCGGGTGATGCCGTAGCCGCCAGCTCGGGTACTTGCGCACGAACGACCACACGTGCGGCTCCCCGCTCTGCGAGATTTCGAGCGCGGGCAGAAGATGCTCCAGCACGATGTGCTCGGCGCCGCGCCAGTCGGTGAATGTGATGACGTGCTGCGGCCACTGCTGGGCTGTCATCCAGCCGCTCCCTTCAGGCGTACGAGGTCAGGTGATCAGGAAGCAGGAGTCCCAGCCGGAAAGGGCGCTTCCGTTGACCTGGGCGAGCAGAGCCAGTGCCACGCCGGTGGCGCCTTCTAGAAGTCCGGCGCCGCAGGCCATCAGGGTGTCCGGCGGGGTGGAGTCGATCGGTGCTAGAAGGCGGGGTAAGCACTCGCGCAGGCCTGGCGTGATCGCATCTGCCGCAGCGAGTTGGACGATGTGCGCCAGGCCGGCGAAGCCGTGGCACAGGGACAGGTCGGTGGTCGCGGCGAGCGGAATCGGGGCGGTCATGGCGTGTAGTAATGCCTCTTCGGCCATGCGCTGGCGGGCGGTGTCGCCGGTGGCCAGAGCGGCGAGTTGCTGGGCGCGCGCTGAACCTGCGACGCCGTAGCACCAGGAGGGGCGTGCGGGACCAGGGCTGGGACGGCCGGACTCCAGTTCGCTGAGGGTGATCCAGTACGGCCAGCGCGGGCCGTCCCGTCCCTCGATCCGCCACAGGTCGAGACAGGCGCAGATCCGTTCGATGGCTTCGCGTTGATCGGTGACGGTGATGTCGCGTAGTGAGGCCAAGGCCAGGAGAGCCAGCGGACCGGCGACGCCGTGAGCGACGCCGTTGTTGGCGTGCCCGCTCGGGTACTGCGAGGACCGTTTGCCCGATGGGGCCAGATCGCTCCACCAACCGGGAAGGAGGTCCCCATGGCGCCGTACGGGTTCGCCGAGCCGGACCAGGTAATCCAGGATGGTCCGAACTAGGTCGGCGTGAGCATCGCCATGGTGGACGGTGCGCCGCAGCAGCAGAGCCCCCATGCCGGTCAGCCCGCGGATGGCGTCGAACTCGGCCAGCGCGGGCAGCTCGCCGCGATCCACCCGGGCGTGGGCCTCGTTCAATCGAGAGCGGGTGACAGCGGCGATGCGCCGATCAAGGGTCTCCAGGGCGCGGGCATAACGTCCAGGCCGGTCAGCCGCAGCGGCGAAGGCGAACGCGAGAGCCGGTGCCCCGTAGTACAGGTGGCTGCCCGCCCCGGTTACTGCTGGTTCGGCAGCGGCGCAGGCGAGCCAGTCGTGAGCACGCTGCCAGGAGCCCTCGCCCAAACGGGCGCGCTCGATATGGAGCAACGCGATCCCGGCCGCGCCGTAGGCCAGAGACTGAGGCCACCAGTTGTGGGCCGGGGCGGTAGCGCGCACGGCCTGTGGCGAGGCCAGGTGGTCAGCGATTCGGGCGGCGAGCGCTGCTCCAGCCTGCGCGCCAGCCGGCGTGACTACCGTTTGGTCGACCATGTCCACCTCACCGTCCGGCCGCTGTCGACTGCTGTGCTGTCCATGCGAGCGCGGCGGCGCGGGCCAGCCGCACGCAGGTGTGTTCGTCGTTCTTGTTCGGCCCGGCGGCCCGGATGTGATGGGCGTGGAGCAGCGAGTCCAGGACGAGGTCAGGGTTCAAGTCCTCGGTGCTGCGTAGTCGGTCCCGGTAGCGGGCCAGCGCTCGGTCGCGTTCGGACCAGGCGGCTAGGACGGTGTCGCCGCCGGGGACCGCACGCAGCGTTGCCCAGCCGTCCGTCGGGTCGGCCATGCGGACCGCCTCACGGAGTACCGGCCGTTCCAGGGGGCGGGCGGCATCGACCTTCCCGTGCCGGATCAGCCAGTCCATGCCACTCTGCGGGCTGCCGCTGAACCCGGCCGCGATGGAGACAAGGTTCGCTGCGGTCAGCGCCTGTGGGGACGACCCGGCCATCTGAGCGAACTGCACGGCGAGTGCACGAGAGTCTGCGGCGAAGGCCTCCTCGGCCGCCTCCAACACCATTCCACAGCCCCAGCGGCCGGTCTCGGGGTAGGAGGTGGCGAACTGCACCTCGTTGAGAAGCCCTTCGCGTCGCAGAAGCGCGGCCCACGCGGAGACGCGGTTGGCAGCAGGTCCGAACTGGTCGGGGTTGGCGAGCGCGATGCGCAGCCGTAGATGGGGGAGCGGGTCGCGGTAGCGCAGGAACCACCACTTGGGCGGAGTCGTCCACCGAGCGAGCAGGTCCGGCAGGTAGCGGCCGAGGATCTCAGGATGGCGTTCGGTACTGCTGTAGAGCTTGACCAGCAATATCCGGGACGCCCCCGGCAGCTGCCCATGATCCCGACGTTGGGGCCGAGGGGTCGGGACTTGCGGTCCCCTTGCCGGTCCGCCCGCTACGACCGCGGTCATTGGCGCGACGATCTCGTGGGCGTGGCCGTCGAACCAGCAGTTCCCCGTCGCCGCTTCGCTCAACAGGGCGACGCCGGTTGAGTCAACGTGTGCGCGCAGCACTGCCAGGTGCGCGGGTTGGGATAGGTCCAGAGGTAGGGCCTGGTCCCCGTCGGTGAGGGTGACGGCGTCCGGTACGCGACGGCGGTCCCGCCACCGACACATGCCGTCCCACCACTGGGGCCACGGCGCATGGCGGTCGGGTAGGTCCGAACGGTGCAGGCGCCAGCGAGCCGGCGACAGGACCGTGCGGCCGATCCGAAGCCGGGGCACGAACGGCATCTGCCCAGCCGGACCCCAGGAGAAGTTGGACACGACCGCGGCCTGGGACCTGGCGATCTCGGCGAGGAAGCGCGCCAGCGGGGGAGTGTGCGCCCGCAGATCGAGCGCGTGCAACGCCACTGGCTCCAGGCGCTGCCCGCGTGACAGCGAAAGCAGGAAGAGGCGGCGCCGGTCGCAGCCGACCACTAGGTCGTCCACCCCGATCACCTTCGGCCCCGGAGGACGGTGCTCAGCGAGGCTGATAGTGGCGGCGAGGAACTCCGGCGCCCGCGCCACATGAGCGTCGCCCGAGTTGAGCGGCGGAAAGGACAGCTGAAGTGCCATCGCCCGTGGTTCGCTGACCGGCAGCCGATTGAATACCGCAGCGGTCTTGGCCCGGTCGCCAGGGCTCAGCAAGTCGATGAACCGGCCGGTTGTCGTGCCGATGCCACGAGAGGGTCCCACGACCGTGAGCTGGAAGTGTCCGCGAGCCAGCGCCTCCCGGGATTCCGCCTGAAGGTGGAATCGGAGCTCGAGATGCGGCGGCACCAGGATTTGGGTTCTGGCGCCGATCTCCAGCTCACCGATCAGGTCCTCATCCAGCACGATCTCCTGGCAGTCGTCCAGGGCCGCCGCCTGCGCCAAGGCAAGCAGCCGCAACTGCCTGGCGGTCACCGGCTCACGTACTTCAGGCTCGCCATCCAGGTAACCGGCGGGGAACCCCAAACCCACATCGGGATCCACCAGGTCCCGCAGCGGCACGAGCGAACCGATCCCGTACCGCTCGAAGAAACGGTTGTGATAGCTCCGCCAGCCAGGCGAACCCGACGGGAACTCGCTCAGGCGCGCCAACACCGACGTGGCCGCTTCGGCCTCCCGTGCCACCTGGAACGGCAAGCTCAGCGAGCAATCGACCCTCATGTCCACCACAAGGGCTGAGTCCGTGTTCGGGCCCAGGCGCGCCATCCACTCCGCAAGGATGGGGCGGGCCTTCCGGCGAGCCGCAGAGGTCGTGTGCCGGTTGTACTCGGCAAAGCCCGTCTGGATCTCGCGCAGCTGATCCAAGAGGTCCGCGACCTGCCGCAGTTCGCCTGCCCCGGCCTTCTCCACCTGCTCCACGACATGCCCCAAGGGATCCATCGTGGTGGATTGAGCGTGCAGGCTGCTGATGAGAGCGCCCTGATCCAGCAGGCTGGTGATCAGCTTCTCGATCTCAGACTGCGGCGTCGCCGGGAACGCGGCGGCAACCGCGGCCGCCACTTCGTCAAACGGAACCGGAGCACGGGCCACCTCCATGGCGATCCGCACTGGCGTGGTGCACCGCAGTGATACTTCCGACGGGGAGCGTTGACCTGCTCCCCGCCCGGCCGGGTAAGGGATGATCAGGCGCCCGCCCCGCACGAATGCCAGGGGATTAGCCATCTGCGGTAGCCGCCGCAACAGCTCCGGGATGCCTTCCAGTTGGGCGATGACCTCGCTGATCCAGCTTGCGCCGGCCCGTGCGACGACCTGATGGTCCTCACCCCACTCGGCCGCCGGCCGGGCGCTGAAGCCGACCGGCGCGATTCCAGCGAAAAGCCCGAAAGGCGTCGCTCTGCCCGTCATTCGGAGCACGTATCGCGCGACCGCCAGCACCGTTCGCCGCGCCTTCCGAGCGTCCGTGGTCGAGGTCGAGCACACCACCGCAATCTGCCGAGCCAGCGCCGGGCTGGCCTGTTCTATGGCTTCGGCGATCTCGTCAAGCCTCCAGATCGCCAGGAGCCACGCACGCCAACCGGCGACGTGTTCCGGTGAGTTGCCGGTGAGATCCGGCCATTCCGGCAAATCCAACGTCGAGTGAGGTGTGGCACGGACCATCGCCGTCTTAGCGCACCGATACAGGCGCTTTCCGTTGCTTGATGCCATCATCTCGCCTTCGGGGGAGCGTTCTGCCGGGTCCCGGCCCATGCCCCGAACAACCTTTCGGAGCATGGGCGGGAGCCCGAAGGGCAACGTCAGAGCGCGGTCAGACGACGTTGGTCGCGCACGGGCTGGAGCACGTACTGCCACACCCGTCGTCGGTGAGGACGATGAGGTCGGCTGATGCGTCGCCGGACTCCAGAACACTGATGTCCAGGTCGAACTCGTCGTTTTCCATGGACTCTCGGATGGTCATCGTCTCTCCACACCCTTCCGGAGCCCACCGGCTCCTCACTATCGGCATTGCGGCCACGGCAAGGAGATTCGCCGACAGTTCTCGCAGGCGCCAGAAAGTTCACACACATTCACACCCGTGTGCGGCCCGGGTTGACCGTCGACCGGGGTGGGGTTCAAAGTCGGGGACCAGGTGAAGCGAACGTTAACTGGGAGCCATTTTCATGGACGAACCGACCGAAAAGCCCAACACCTCGCCGTCCAGCGACGTCGACTTCGTCGGGATCGACGAGGACTCGCCCGCCAACAAATGCCCGGCGGTCCTCGTGGTCCCCGGCACCGGTGATGTCCTTCAGGTCGGACGCCGGGTCACCGACCCCGCCACCCTCGCTCGGCTGGGCCGGCACACATCGATCGCTGACGACGAGGTCGCGATCTGGACACCGGCGAACCTCAAACAGGGCCTCCTCGAAGCCCTCACCGGCGACTACGAGCCGGGCCGGGACGGCCCCGGGGAACCGGCCTTCGAGGACCTATTGGCCGGAACCGAACGATCCGTCGTCCACCTCGAAGCCCGCGATACATACGACCAGACGGACCCGGCCTTCATGAAATGGCTAGAGGACGGCGACACCACTTACCAATGGGACGCCTGGATCGACCTGGTCGGGGGCGCTGTAGCCCGCGGTGTCCGATTCCGTCGACTGCGGATCGTGTCCGAGCCCGTGAGCGATTACATCCGCTGGGAACATGCCATCAGCTATGGCAACCTCAAAGCCGGGGAGGAGTTGCGGTGGCTGCCCCGCCACCTGGCCTACGACCTGCCGCATCCTGTCGCCGACTTCTTCATGTACGACCAGCGCCTCATCGCCTACAACTTCACCGCAGGCGATGGCACCGACACCGGCCGGATGGAGTACGTGGCCGACCCGCGCAAGGTCCTGCCCATCGTCGGCATGTTCGAGATGCTGTGGGAACGCGGCATCCCGCACGACGACTACACCCCCTCCTGATCACCCAGCCGGTCGAGCGCGGCACGGACCCGCCCCGTTGCCGCCTCACCTGTCTCCGCCAGCGCCCACAACCGCTTCCACGTGGCCACGTAAAACGCGACTTCCGCCGGCTGCGTCACCGACAGGTAGCCCGACACCAGCTCCACGGTCACCAGGTGGCCGTCGGTGATGTCGAACGCCTCCTCCGGATGAACACCTTGCCGGAAGGTGCCGGCCGGGATGATTCCCAGGAACACGTTCGGCCGCCGCCGCACCTCCAGGAGGTGCCGTAGCTGATCGCGGTGCACGTCGCTTGGATACGGCCGATACCACAGCACCGGCTCCTCCAGCAGGAAGTACCAGCGGGCATCCGGCCGACCGAGCAGACTCTGCCGATCCATCCGTTCGGCCACCGCCAGCTCGACCTCACCGTCCGGATCCGGCGTCTGCACCGCCTGCTCAACGATCACCCCGGTCAGCGCCGCCCGAGTGTAAGCCGCGGTCTGCAGCATGCCGGGAAACACCTTCGGCTGATACGACCGGGCCAGCACCAACTCCTCGTACTGCTGCCGAATCGATCTTTGCGCCTCCGGTAGGCCACCACGATTCAGCTGCTCGTACGGGATCCACATCCCCGCGACCGCCGCCTGCTCGGCAAGCAGTTCCTCGGTCCGGCGCTCGGACGCTCCACAGATCGAGCACCACAACCGCACATGCTCCGCCGAGATCGTTCGGCGGCCCATCTCGATCATGGACACCTGGGACGCGGACTTCCACCCCGCCGAGGTTGCGAAGGCCCGGCCCGAGATACGCCTGGCCCGGCGGAGATCCCGGAGCTTGCTTCCCAAGCGCTCGCGCGCCGCTTGAGCTGACGATGATGGTGAGGGCGGCATAGTGGCCCATGATGCCTCGGCCTCACCCAGTGAGCGCGACACCGTTCACCAGCATTCACACTCACAGAAAGCCGACCGTGCCCGCGTGTGGGTCCTCGCCACCGGGCCGCGAGGAAAGACCCGGCAACTGGCGCTCTGCTCGTGGCTCGTCGGACTGCCGGTTACATACCAGTCGGCGCGGGCGGCTGGCGGCGCACAGAACGATCCCGTTTACGGCAAGCCAGGTGTCGGGACCACCCCGCGAGCGCGGGGAGCACTGCACGGCGCCCCACCGAGCGCGCATCTGACCGGGACCACCCCCGCGTGCGCGGGGAGCACGCCATCGGGAACCCCGACGACCCCAACACCGAGGGATCACCCCCGCGTGCGCGGGAAGCACCGATCAGCGGACGTTCACGGGGTCTCCTTCGGGGACCACCCCCGCGTGCGCGGGGAGCACTCGAAGATCGAGATGGTGTACCGCCGGCGCTGGGGACCACCCCCGCCTGCGCGGGGAGCACCGTCCGGGTCGGACTGGGAGATCGCCTGCCTAGGGACCACCCCCGCGTGCGCGGGGAGCACTGCAAGGTCAGTTCAGTCCCGGCCTTGAAGCAGGGACCACCCCCGCGTGCGCGGGGAGCACGGGGACCCTCCGAGCGCGAGGGATGTTGCCCCGGGACCACCCCCGCGTGCGCGGGGAGCACGAGTACGACCACCTGCCCCGCGACGAGGACGGGGGACCACCCCCGCGTGCGCGGGGAGCACGAGCGGACGCGGCGCAGGCACGCGTCGCCCGTGGGACCACCCCCGCGTGCGCGGGGAGCACAGGAACCCCATCGTGACGCCCTGGCGGGTGATGGGACCACCCCCGCGTGCGCGGGGAGCGCGACGCCCACACTAAGCCCCGGTTCCTGGTCGCGGGACCACCCTCGCATGCGCGGGGAGCACAGCAGCGCGGTACCCAGGCCGATGCTGAAGACGGGACCACCCCCGCGTGCGCGGGGAGCACGGGCGTCGGCTCGCGTCCGGCGTGCGCAAGTCGGGACCACCCCCGCGTGCGCGGGGAGCACGAGAGCAGGTCCCCCTGGATCGACAGCGGCCGGGGACCACCCCCGCGTGCGCGGGGAGCACTCGATCGCGGTCCGCTCGCCGAGCGGCTTCCCGGGACCACCCCCGCGTGCGCGGGGAGCACAATGCGGAGGGCCTCAGTGGTGGCGTCGGGCAGGGACCACCCCCGCGTGCGCGGGGAGCACGAGCGTTGGGCGTGCTCCTTCTGCGGCCATGAGGGACCACCCCCGCGTGCGCGGGGAGCACGCCCGGTAGATCAGCTCGATCTCGCCCGTGTAGGGACCACCCCCGCGTGCGCGGGGAGCACCCGGATCTTGTGCGGGGGCAGCACCGGCCGGAGGGACCACCCCCGCGTGCGCGGGGAGCACATCGGACGGCACAACGGGCAGGCGTCGGTGAGGGGACCACCCCCGCGTGCGCGGGGAGCACTGGCCCGAGCCGTTGCATGCGGGGCACGTCCGGGGACCACCCCCGCGTGCGCGGGGAGCACCAGAATGAGCAGACGGAGCTCCCGACCGACTAGGGACCACCCCCGCGTGCGCGGGGAGCACTGGTCGAGCAGCGCGCGGGCCTGCTCGCCGAGGGGACCACCCCCGCGTGCGCGGGGAGCACGCGAGCGCCGTGGTGTCCTTGGTCAGCGTCTTGGGACCACCCCCGCGTGCGCGGGGAGCACGGGCTAGCACTCCTCAACGCCCTTCAACACGGGGGGACCACCCCCGCGTGCGCGGGGAGCACGTAGTCGTCGCCGTTGGTGCGGCGGGGGATGAGGGACCACCCCCGCGTGCGCGGGGAGCACGTAGTCGTCGCCGTTGGTGCGGCGGGGGATGAGGGACCACCCCCGCGTGCGCGGGGAGCACTCTCGGCGACCTGCGGGTTTATCGGCTGATCATGGCGTTTGGAAGCACTTCTTTCAATTCCGGCATTTCGGGCACCGGGGTTAACGTTTGCCGTAGCGACGGCGTTTGGAAGCTTTGCTCCAGCCAGCGGGTGGGGGCTTGGCAGAGACCGCCGGTTGGCTTTTGGGGCGGCGTATGAGGGTGATGCCATCGTGGTCGATCGGGTGCCATTTGTGGTCGTGGGTTTCGAAGGTGAAGCCCTGCTCGTTGTTGGTGGTGTAGGCGAGGAGGGCGCGGCCGGTGTCGGCGTACTTTTGGACCTCGTCCCAGAGGGCTTGCCTGATGCGGGCTGAGGGGCCGCCAATGAAGACGCCGGGGGAGATTTCCATGAGCCAGCGGGTGAGGAATCCGCGCAGGCCGGCGGGACAGTTGGTGAGGACGATGACGGTCACCAGTACACGTCTTCGCTGTAGTTGCGTCCGGATTCGACGTTCATGCCGTGGTCGCTTTGCAGGGTGACGTGGTCGGAGTCGTCGCCGGTGGGGTCATCGGTGGCCTCATCGGGTAGCAGGAGGCGTTTGATGTCCTGGACGCAGCGGCGGAGCAGACCGCGCTGGTTGACGCGGTCGCGGATGGCGCGGCGGGTGCGGGAGCCGATGTCGTCGGGGCTGTCGGCTGCGACCTCGAAGGCGACGGGAATGGCGATCTCCGTCTTGTAGAGATCGGCGATGTCCAGGACGAAGGCGAGTTCGTGTCCGGAGTGGACGAAGCCGAGGCCCGGTGAGCAGCCGAGGGCGGCGACGGTGGTCTGGGCGATGCCGTACATGCATTGGGCGGCGGCGGTGACGGCCTGGTTGGCGGCGTCGCCGGAGTCGTAGTCGCCGGGGACGTAGTGGCGCCCGTTCCAGGCCAGGCCGACGCGGGCTGCTTCGTAGCGGTAGCGCTCTTTGACGCGGCGTCCTTCGCGGCCGAGGAGTTCGTGCCGAGTGAGGCCGGAGGGGTCTTCGCCGGGGAAACGCATCCGGTACATGGCGCGGGCGACGTCCAGGCGGGTGCGGCGGTTGGCCCAGGCAGTGGCCTGGGCTTCGACGAGGGCGGACGAGCGGGTGAGGGAGCGTCCGCCGGAGTAGAAGCGGACGCCTTGTTCGCCGACCCAGACGACCCCGGCGCCGCTGTCGCCCAGGACGCTCATGGCCTGGTGGGTGACGCGAGTGCCGGGGCCGAGCAGGAGGGTGCCGATGGTGGCGGAGGGAATGTGGGTGGTGCCGTCGGCGTCTTCGGCGGTGATGGCGTTGTCTTCGCGGTGGATGGTGCAGCGTTCGAGGTAGATGAACGAGAGCCGGTCGCTCATCCGGGTGAGTTCGTAGGGGGAGGCCGCGCCGCGTTTGCCAACAGTCGACATCGGTCAGGCCGTTGCCAGCGTCATCAGCCCGCACCCGTACGCCTTGGCTTTACCGAGGCCGCGGGTCAGGATGCGGCGGAAGGCGTCCGGGTCGGTGACTTCCAGGCGGCCGTCGTAGGTGACGGTGACCAGCGTGACCGGCTTGCCCGCGCCCCTCTTGGTGAAGGCGAGCTGGCGGCGGTTGTGGACGATCAGCTCGTGCGCGGCAAGTGGGTCCTCGTCGTCGCGGGCTGAGGCTTTGCGGACGATCCTGAATCCGCTGCTCTCCTGACGTTGCAAGAGCCAGCCCAGTTGATGGCGGGGGCCGATGTGCGCGGTGGCTTTGGTCGGTGCTCCGTCCTTGTTGCGGACGGAGTGGACGGGGTTGGCGGTCAGTCGGAACGCCCACCGGTCGCCGGCGGCCAGGCGGTCGAGGAACGGCCCGTAGTCGTAGGTCTCCCAGCGGGCGGTGGTCGGCCAGCCGGCCTGTTCGACCAGGTGCGTCAGGTCGGGCTTGTACGGGCTGGCGATGCACAGGTGGGTGCGGGACCGGCTGTCGCGGTCGAGCCGCCACAGTACGCGCGGTGCGTCAGGGGACGGGTCGGGGAGTTCGGCGAACGACGCCATCACGGCCGCGTGCAGGACCTGCGGGGAGGACAGGATTTTGCGGGCGCCGATCCGTTCGGTGTTGATGCCGAAGCGCGTCAGGTACATCACTTGCCTCGCAGGACGGCGGTCGGGTCGTGGTCGGTCGGTGCGCCGACGCCCGCGCGGCGGGCGATGAGGTTGGGCACTCTCACGTGGTCGCGGACGATGCCACGCAGGGCGTAGCGACGGTGGATCGGGTCGAAGCTGAGGGGCTGGTCGCGCAGAGTGTCGGTCGGGCCGTCGCCGCGGCCGGCTTCCACGATGGTCTCCAGCCGCACCATCTGCTCGCGGGTTCGCCGCTGGTGCCATGCGGAGGCACGCCACGGCTCGTCCACCAGGCGCTGTTCGATGCTTTGGTCGTGGTAGACATCCAGCTCGACCGGGCGGGACGGCGGGCAGGAGCGACGCCCGAGGTAGGGCAGGAAGACCGGGGCGCCCAGCGCGGAGTGCAACCGCTCGATCAGGACGCCATCTCCTTCGACGAAGGCGAGGAACACCGCGTCGGCGAGGTAGAACCGCTCGGAGACCGGCATGGACTTGCCGGACTCGAAGTGCTGAGCGGTCTGGTAGTCCCGCACGGGGACGCCGCGCTGGTCGATGCGGACACCGAACCGCAGTGCTGCCAGATCGTTGAGGTCATCGGTGCGTCGGCGGCCGAGCGCGGCGGCCAGCAGGCCGATGACGCCGCTCTTGGTCGGTGCCTGTTCGGTGGTTCGGCGGGCGAACCTTGCCGAGGCCCCCCACGACTGCAAGGGGCCGGCGAGTTGCATGGCCAGGACGCTCACCGCGCGGCTTCCTGACGGCGGGCGACCTCCTCGCCGACCTCGCTGACCAGCTCCGGCAGCGAGACCTGGGCGCCCAGTTCCGACAGCGGCTCGGTGTTGTCGCCGACGCGCAGCACCCAGGTGCGGGCGTCCTCGGCGACCCCGTAAGCCCGCTCGATCTGTGGGACATAGCCGGCCAGCCGCGCTGCGGCCTGCTGCAGGTATCCGCTGCCCGCGCCTGGCTTGCAGGGCTCTTCGAACGCGCCCACGAAGCTGATCGGACGGGCCGACCGGATCTTCACCACGACAGCGTCCGGGAGGGTGTGGTTGCCGAAGGTGTTGGCCTTCCCAGTGGGCATCGAGGTGATGAAGCCCTGCACGAACGCCTCCACGGCACGGCGGACGGGCTCGGTGATCGGTTCGTCGTCGCGCAGGCCCTTGCCGAGATTGCCGCGGAGCTGGTCGACGTCGAGAGCGGCGTAGCGGTAAAGGGTGGCGGAGTTGAACTCCACGGTCCCGATCATCCCCGCGCCGAGGTCGTCGTCCTCGCGTTCCTTGTGGTCGTCGACCGCGGTGTAGTAGTCCGACTCGTTTTCGACCTGGTGGACGCTAAGGGCGTGCGCGACCTGCGCGGCAGCGTCGACGTTGATGTCGGCGCCGTCGGCGACCATCCGCCCGAACAGGGCGATGTCGACCGAGTGGCGGGCGTTGGCGATCTGCTTGGCGCGCGCCTTGTTGTCCTTGTCCTTGAAGAAGGTCGTGATGTCGTCGCGCCCCTCGACGGCGAGTTCGGCGAGCCCGTCGAGCTGGCGGGCGCTGAGGAACATCAGGTACTTGGCCTCAGGCGCTGCGGCCGACGCGTCGTCGTCCTTTGCGCCGGCGCGGCGCTTGGGCACCTCGATCTTGGAGCCGGTCGCGTTCTGCACGGTCTCGGCGGCGAGGTTCCAGGCGGTCGGCTCGTCGATGGAGGCGTCCAGCTTGCAGATGCGGTCGGAGAGCAGTTCGGCGACGCGCTTGGTGCGCACGCCCAGCTCGCTGGGGTCGAGGAGGTCGTGGAAGTTCTTGCGGGTGGCGCGTTTCCACGCCTGGCTGGACACCCGTGCACGCCGAACTCCGCCGTAGACCGCGGTCTTGGGCGTGCCGGTGTCGTCCCGGTTGAGGTTGCTCGGCGGGACGCTCTGCAGCACGTGCAGGTCGATGATGGTACGAGTCATGTGACGTCCTTGTCGGTCGTGGCCTCGTCCTGCGGTGTCCGCCCGGACTGGTCCGCGTGTGCCAGCTGAGCTTGGTCGCCGTTGCCGCGGGGCGGACGGTAGTTGTGGAAGCTGCGGCCCCACTGCTGGCGAACCCTTTCGAGACCCTCCGGGGTGTGGGCCTCGTAGAGCTGCCGAGCCAGCAGCGCGTAGTCCAGCGGGATCGACTCCCGGCGCAGCAGCGAGACGATCTCTCGGAGCCGGTAGGCGAGCGTCCCCAGGCTGCCTGCCGCGCCCACGCGGACGAACCGCCGCCGAATCGCCTCATCGATCTCGCCCCGCGGCATCAGCCGGCGCACGGCCGCGCCGAGTTCGACACCGGAGCCGTGCATCCTTTGGTTGGGGCGCGACTGCTGGTGCAACGCGAACAGCGTCACGGCCAGAAAGGCCGCGGCCTCGGCTCGGGTCGCCTGCACCTCGCTGAGCGATTGCTCCTGATAGAGCCGCTCGGCTCCTGTCAGCCCCCACAGCTCCGGAACGTCCTGCGGGAGCTTGCCCGCTCCGCGCCGGAGTTGCGCGAGACGGCCCACGGCCCCGCTGGTATCGCGCAGGTAGCCCTCCTGCAACTCGGAGACGAACTCTCCGACGACCTGGTGCACCAGGTCGGATACCTGGAGACGCCCGTCCGGAAGGGTGGCCGTCATCTGCTTGCCTCCAAGGATTCGGTAGGGGCCCGCCCCGTCAGCTCGTCGGACTCGCCTTCAGGTGTGGGAGCCGTCCCGGGCAGTTCTTTACGGAGCCGGTAGCGGAAGGTCGCGTCGGCGCGCGGTGCGCAAAGCCACAGCTCCTGGCCCTTGCCGGTCTGAATGACACGGCCCTCCCAGGCGCCCTCGCCCGCGTCGGCCACCTCTTGGGCTCCAAGGCGGGCCAGGAGCCTCCTCGCCTCATCCTGCCAGGCCGCTCGCTGCTCCTGGGGTGTCCTCTGCGGGTCCAGCGCGGCGAGCCATTCGCGGAAGGGGCCGTCCAGCAGGCCGTAACCGTGATGCGTGGCACGGGCGCGGGCCGGCTCGGGATCGGCGCCGATCGCGCGGGCGAGGTCCGCGGCCAGATCGCCCAGCACACCGACTCCGGTGTCGGCATCGGCGACGGCGTCGATGGCCGCCTGGCCGAGCCGGGTGTCGCACTCGTGCAGCAATACCACCGGCATCGCGACCGAGTCGTCCACCATCTCGTCGATCACCGACTGTTGCGTGCCGTACTCGGCCGCCACCAGCCGCGCCCGGACGAGGTAGTTCGGCTCGAAGTCGCCCTCGACCGTGAGGCGGGCGACCCAGTCCAGGATCCGTGGTCGCACGATCGCGGCAGCTTCGTTGCGCTGCTCGGCGCCGGGTGCGCGTCCCGCGACCAGCGCTCCCAGCCCCCGCCACGCACTCCTGCTCGAATCGTGCTCGCGCGGCAGGTACACCTGCGCCAAGTCCAGCTTCTTCTCCTGCACGGGGCTGCGCCGCCAGCTGGTCATCGGCTCGCGCTGATGCAGATTCCGAGGGCTCAGCGGGTCGCCATACGCCAGTACCACCCCGTGGACGCCGTCCCGGTCGTACGCCAGCCGGACCCGCCTGGACTGCCAGGTGTACAGGTCGCGCACGCCCGCCGGGCGCCTGCTCAACTCCAACGTGTCGGTCTCTGCGGGGCCGGCCGGCTCGCGCCGCCACGCGGGACGGTCCTCAATGGGATCGATTCGCAGATTGTCGGTGTCGAAGGCGACCAGGTTGAGCAGCAGCGTCTCGCGCAGGTTCGCGCCCTCGACGAAGACACCGCCCAGATTCCCTGCCCAGCCGACACCGAGCGGATACACCTTGCCCTTCTTTGCCCTGGTGTCGCCCACCGCTCCCGTTTTGATGCCGGACGTGTCGTAGGCATGCGCGTGCACGACCCACCTGGCGGCTTCGGCGAACGACAGCCGCTGCGCCCCTCGGGCACGCATGGTGAAGAACTGGCTCCCGTTAGGGACATCGGCCACCAGCCGATCCAGCGCGAAGACCTCGTCCTTAGCAGTACGAAGCCCGGCCGTCTGGAAGAACGGCGCCTGCAGATGCAACAGGTCGAACCGATCCCGATGCCGGTCGAGATAGGCGGCGATGCCGTCCGCCCCGTCGACCGGGAGCCCTTCCTCCCACAACTGCTGCCACGCGTCGAGATCGGCAGGCCCGTCGATCGCGTCGTGCAGCACCGCGAGCAGGAGACGCAGCAGCGCGAACTCCTGGGTGGGGACGTCACCGACGAGCCGCCGCACCGTGTCGGCCTGGGCGAAAAGATCCAGCAGCGACATCTCGCCTTCGGTGCCGTCATCGCGCAGCACCAACAGCCATGGCTCGCGGGTCAGGTCGAACGACATAGCCGGAACATCACTGGACACGGGTCACCTCAAGACCATCGGCTTCGGTGTAGCGCAGATTGAAGCCTGCCAACCGGGTCTGACAGTTCTGGTCAAGCATCAAGATCAGCTCCTCGGCCAGCCAGTGGCTCTCTTTTGACTGCCATGCGGGAACGCGCTCGGCCTCCAACTCCTTGATCGCGCGGTCGAGGATCTCCGGAATCGAGAACTGGAACGGCAGCCGCAGCCCGCACGCCGCCACGGTCCGCGCCACCGCCCAGGGCGGAGGCGCCTCGGTCGGCACCTCCCGGCCGCCTTGCCCGTCCTTCAACCAGGGCAACGTCCCGACGGTTCCGTCGGCCAACCGCTGCACGACCAGCACTTCCAGCGACTCGCGGCTGTCGCGCACTTGGGCACGGCCCGCCCTGGTGTCGTCGGCGTCGCCCACACCCGCATCGACCCACCCGATCAACGCACGGCCCGGCTTCCCCACATCGTTGATCTGGAAATCATGAGCCTTGGCGCGTTGCTTCTCCCGATGCAGCAGATGCGCCTCGTACGCTCGCTCCATCGCGTCCTGCCAGGCAGGCGGTCCCACCGGGCCCGTCCCGTACGCGCTCTGCACCAGCCGGCTGATGTCCTCTGGCAGGCGGACCACATTCTCCGTCGCGGCCGTGCTCGCCAAGTACGGCTCCAGCACCGCGGCAGACCGCAGCAACGCGTGCAACCGATAGACACGCTGCGACCCCTTGACCGGCTTGGCAGGCACCGCGTCCCAATCCGTGCCCGTGACCAGACACCGGGGCACGCGCACACCCGCCGGTCGCTCGCCGCGTACGTGCCGATGCAGCCGACCCATCCGCTGCAACAGCAGGTCGATCGGGCACAGGTCCGTGACCAGGAGATCGAAATCGATGTCCAGCGACTGCTCAGCGACCTGGCTGGCCACCACGATGTGCTTCACCGGACGCCCGCCCGCGCTGTCCTCTGGCGGTCCGAACCGCCTCAACAGGTCGGCGTCCTTCCGAGCCCGGTCCAAGTCCACGAAACGGGCGTGGGCCACGGTGACCTCGTCCACCCCGAACCGGCTCCGCAGGAACTGCGCAGTCTCCAGCACCCGCCCCACCGTGTTGCGGACGACCAATGCGCACCCGCCGTCGGTGAGGTCGTGTTCCAGCCGGTCGGCCAGCTCGGAGAAATCGTCGCCGAGACGCTCCATATGCACATCGGTACGTCGCCCCGACGGCGCCACCGTCTCGATCAACGGCTCCGCCCCGCGTTCGACCGCCGTCAGCAACGGATAACCCTCGGCTGACCGCACGACCGACAGATCGTGCCCGCCCTGCCCCGCGTACGCCTCGGCCAGCTCGCAACGCCGCCCCGCTGGCAACGTCGCCGACAGCACCACCACAGGAACCCCGTAAGCGCCCAGCCAAGACAGCACCCGGTCCAGATAGGAGTTCATGTAGGTGTCGTACGCGTGGGCCTCGTCGATGATCACGACCTTGCCCGCCAGCGCCAGATGCCGCAGCGCCAGATGCCTGCTCTTCAACCCCATGAACAACAGCTGGTCGACCGTCCCGACCACGAACGACGACAGCATCGCCTTCTTACGGCCATGCAGCCACTGATGGGCCACCAGCTCAGCCGACCGCGCGAGGCGATCGTCCCGCGCCCGCCACTCGCCGTCCTCGCCATCGAGCTCGACCCCGACAACCCGCCGTCCTGCCCGCACTAGCTCACCGAAGTCGTCGTTAAGCGCCGCCTTTGAGTGCGCTAGCATCACCGACCGCGGCCCCGCCCCCTCCGCGTCCGGGACCCGCCGCAGCCACCGCAACAACCGAGGGAACATCGCATTGCCCGTGGCCATCGTCGGCAACGCCACGAACACCCCGCCCGCCCCAGAACGCGCCGCGAACACCTCGGCGACAGCCAGCGCCACCTCCGTCTTCCCCTCACCCATCGGGGCCTCGATCACCATCAGCCCCGGCTTGGACATCCGCCGCGCCAGCTCCACGCTCCGCGCCTGGACAGGACGAACGCTGGCCCCTACCGGCAGAGTAAATCGCGACGAGAACAATTCGTCCGCGGCCAAGGCCGGCTCTACCGGCCGCCACGGCGCCGGAAGGGCAAGCCCCTCCCACGCCGCCTTGACGCGCTCCTCGTCACTCGGAGATCCGCCGTCGAAAAAGTACGGAAACAGGTCGGAATTACTGGCGATCCAATCAGCGACAATGACCAACCCGGTCAACACCACCTGCGCCGACTGCGAGAGCTTCACCTGCCGCCACTCGGACAGCCGGTCATCGACACCGCACATCTCCGCGCAAGCGTCCAAGATCTCCTTCTGAACGCTTCGCCAAACCGACTCACAGCCCGGCGTCCACAAAAGATCAGGATGCACATTCAATTCGCGTATACCGCTGAACGTCGGCGGCACCCCATGGTGCCCACCGGCAATGATCGTGAACGGCAGCGTCGCCGATCGAGACCAGCCACGCCCGATCAACCACTTCTGCAGGAGTGCCTGACCAGCCAGGCCATGCGGCGCGACCCGTCGATCGTTCAGCCGCTTGAGCGTGGGCATGTCCAGCCCCGCTCTGCGCATCCGGTCAGCCAGTGACTCTACCTGGCAAGCGAATGCCGGCGTCGCCTTACCAATGTCATGAGTGGTCGCCAACCACACCGCCAGCCGACGAGCATCTTCAACACCGCCAGGAAGCTGATCCGCCACTACCATGCGGCACTGACAAGGCACCCACAAATCCCACAGCAAACCCGCGACGGCACCGCTATCGGCGAGATGGCGCCACAAGGGCAGCCAACCGTCCGTTCTGCGATCATGCTTCGCCCAAACCAACCCGGCTGCCTCTGACAGCCGCCCCCGAAGCCCTGCGCCGCCCGTCTCCCCGAACATAGGACTGATCTAACACACGCAGGCTGCATGGTCTTGCAGATACGAAGTAGCACGGCCACAAAGGGCCACCACAAGGTGGTGGCCCCAACCCCGCGTGCGCGGGGAGCACATGAACTGAGTGATGAAGCTCGCCCCTACTGTGGGGTCAACCCCGCGTGCGCGGGGAGCACTGCGCCATCTCTGTAGGTTACTCACACGACCAGGACTGGGACGATCTTTGGTGTGAGGCACAGTGGGCAGTCTGTGCAGTCATCAACTGTCGCGGGGGCGCTTGATCACGGAGTTTCCCCAGACAAGGGCCGAACCACCAGCTACTCCACCGGCAAGCAGGGAGTTCGGGACCGAAGCCGGGGACAGATACGTCAGAACACCAACCACGATGCCCACAAGAGCAGCGAAGAAGAGAAGTACGAACGTGTGGAGATCGAAGAGAGGAGTCATGATCGCCCTTCGAAAGAGGGCGCGATTAAGCTAGCTCCCACTGTGTTTGTGAACATGGCATGAGAGTACAGCGACCGGTGCTTGAAAGCTGCTTCCTGAACTCCATAGGGCTGCTAGGGCCCTCTGCTCGACAACAAAGCAAACTCGCGTTGCTACCCCGGAAGCGCTCTGTTTCGGCAGGTCACATCCATGGGCGCCTTGGAATCGGCTGCTGTCAACCCGGGCATGGTGGCCACCTCCGGTCATGGGCTCGACTGTCTACCGGATGTCGATTCGAAACGGTCACGCGATCCGGAGGGCTGTAGTGAGCTGGTCTCTCTGCGGGTTGCGTCCACAAAGGGCGTGTACGAGTTTTCGCAGGTGAAGGCGTGGCGTGACGTGGGACGGCCATCGCGTGATCTCTCGAGATGATGATCAAGAAGAAGGAGGCAACGCGATAGCCGCGGACCACAGTGTGGACCCTGTCGAGTGATTGCCGAGCAGATCGGGTGTGTGTGAGCCGGATCTGCTGCGGTCGGTAGTCAAGACGATGGCCCGAGGCGCTCATGAGCGCGGAGGCCGACGCGGGCTGCGGTGCCGACTACGGGAGCCGCTCGGACGAGCGGGTCAACCGCCGCAACGGCTACAGGGCCGGGATTGGGACACCCCGCGTCGGCACCGTCGAACTGGCGATCCCCAAGCTGCGGTCGGAGCTCCGCGCGATATCGGCGGGGGAGTGGGACCCAGTACTGGGGAAGTGCCGATCGTCGTGGAACATGGCGCGGGTGGTTGTTGCAGGTGGACATCGGCGGCGTTCTGGTCGGCGAGGTGGAACGCGGAATGTCCGACCGCGGCGCACAGTAGGCCGGCGCTCCGACGGAGACGCACCCCTCGGCCAGACGACGCCTGGCCGAGGGGTAGGCAGCGGGAGCTTTTCCGTTACTGCGCCGAAGCGATCTGATCGAGCATCTGAGACACACTCGGCTCAGGCCGCCGACGCTGGATCGCGCCAGGGCGGGTTGCCCGGATCCAGGACACGCCGACCTTGCTCGTGAGGGCCTCGGCATTGAGGGAACGGCCGTGCGCGACTGGACTGATGACGACACCATCCAGCGGGTTCCTGAGGCCGGCGATCAGGAAGCTGGCCCTGCTACGGGTGGAGCGAGTCGTCTCCGCGCAGCTTGGTTCGCGAAGCCCGAACAGACTGCCGAGAGGACTGCGGGAGACCTCTGTTGCCCCGCTTGGGACGGTGAGCGATCCTCTGTGGAATCGCTGGCTAGTCGTCCCGTAAGGGACGTGTGAGGTGCGTGCCAGAGCGTTCATGGAATCCTCCGATCGTTTGCTGACGAGCCACAATGAAACCTTGGGAAATCGAGCTGTTAAATGAGGAGAACGTTCGCTGGGCACAACTGACCAGCAGTGCGATGCTGCCGCTGAGCGCTGAGGGCACCGCAGGGGACCCTGTTCCAGGGGTGTAGGCCTGGGGGTGTCGCTGCTGGCTACTTGTGCTGATTGGTAAGGATCACTCGCTGGCAGGCGGGTCCTGTAGGGAGTGGTTGGCTACCTATCACCCATCCAAAGATGGAGGCAGGTGAACGCGGCGCCGCGCGATGATCCCGGCTGGCCTCCCCGTCCCCGTAACGGAGAAAGCCAGGTGGGGTACCCATGCTGGTCGCCGTCCTCAACTAGGAGGACGCTCGCCTGGTGTCTCTTGATCACCGGGTCCACTGTTTGCCCAGCTGAGGGTTCGGAGTCTGGCGACTGCTTGATCGCGGGTGAGGAGATCGAGGTTGTGGCAGGGCGGGTGCTGGGGGCCGTCGGTGGTGACGAAGTGAGTGGGGCCGTACGGCCAGGGACCGTTGAACAGCGCGATGAGGTCTGTCGAAGGTTGACCTTCGAGTGTCTGGTGGACGACGTCAGCGTCGCCCCCTGGTGTCGCCAGCCAGAGCACTGGCGGTTTCTCCACCATGCCTGCGGCAGTGGTGGCGGAAGCCCTGCTCTCAAGGTGCTCGATCGCGTCTTCAAGGGTGTCGGTGATGTGTACGACGGGCGCCAGGTCCAACGGAACTTGGAGGAAGGCGGCGCCGAGTAGGCGTTCCAGGTCGGGACGCGCGATGACGACATCGCATCCCTCTGCGCCACGGGCCAGGGTGTCGATTAGCACGGTCCGCAGCAGGCGTTGGGCACCAGGGCCGATGACGCCGGCTCCCTGGGGGTGGCTGAAGGCTCGGGCCAGGAACGGGGCAGGGGCAGATCCACCGCACGCGCACTGGTTGAGTCCCGGTGTGGTGAGGCGGATGAGCCACTGGATCATGGGTGAGTGGGTGGCCTTGCGCAGACGGTTCATTCTCGCTCCGGTCGATCGGCGGCGGGGCAC
The DNA here is from genome assembly GCF_050936235.1 of Spirillospora sp. CA-108201. NCBI lineage: Bacteria > Bacillati > Actinomycetota > Actinomycetes > Streptosporangiales > Thermomonosporaceae > Spirillospora > Spirillospora sp. CA-108201. Next base: position 168,304 of record NZ_JBNJNE010000001.1, read on the forward strand.
CTTGATCAAACCGGGTTCGGCCAGCTCACAGGCATGATCGAAACGCCTCATGGTGGTAAGTGACCACGGTTCGGCCGTCCGATTCGTGGGTCCTGAGATCTAGGAGACCGCCTTTGGCGGCAGCTCTGGGGAGTTCCAGCTGTGGCGGGGCTGTCGGTGGTCACTTTGCTCGTTGACGCCAAACGCTCATGGGCCAACTTGTAACGCTATTCACTCGTGTCGATACTCTCTGTCATGGGAGGTGTGAGTGAGTACCGAGCTCGAACAGACGGCCACCAGGCTGTTGAAGGGCATCGTCGCCGATGATCTGCTCGTCCCTTATGCCCAGCTGCTCGGCTCGGACGGGTGTCTGCCCTCCGAAGCCGCCGAGGTGCTCGGCGGCCCGCAAGTCGTCGAGGCATTGAAGGAGGCCGGGCTGGCCTACGTCATGCCGCTGGGGATGGCGGTTCCTGCACGTCTCGTCGCCACCGCGCCGGACCTGGCCCTCCAAGGGGCGCTTGCCGCGCTTTCTCGCAAGCTGGTCGATGACCAGCAACGGCTGCTGGACGGTCAGCGGCGCATGGTCGACATGCACCCCTTTCCTGGCGTGATGGAAGGCCAGGCCGATCAACTGGTGCGGATCCTCACCGACCGCACTGAGATCACAGACACCTCGCGCTCACTGCTGGGAACCGCACGACGGCACTGGTTGACCTTGGAGAACTTCGCCATGGAACGGCCGCTGGAGGAACTGGCTGGAATGCCTCCCCTTCCTGCGTTCGAAGGCAACGTCTTGAGCCGGACCATCTACCAGGCGTCCTGTGCCGAACACCCGGTCGGCGCCAAGATCATTCAGATGCACGCTGAGGCAGGTGAAGAGGCCAGGATTCTGCCTGAGATCGGCATGAAGATGAAGCTGGCCGACGAGGCGGTGGCGCTGCTGCCGCTGACTCCGACCGGATTGCCCGGTGCCCTGCTGATCAAGTCGCCGGTGATCGTCGCCGCCTTGCGTGAGTACTTCGAACTGTTGTGGCAGCGCGCGGTTCCGCTGGGGGAGGCCGAGCCCCGGTTGCCGCTCAAGCCGATCCAGATGTCGATCCTGCGAATGCTGGCGCAGGGGATGACCGACGACGGGATCTCACGGCGGATCGGGCTGAAGACCAGCAGCGTGCGGCGCCACGTCAGCGCGATCAGCAAAGAGCTCGGCACCACCAGCCGTGTCGCTATGGGCGCCGCAGCCGCCCGCCGCGGCTGGATCAAATAACACGATGAGTCTGGAGTACATCAGCGATGCCCGACTACCTGGACTTCGTCCCCACCGAGCGCTTCCGCGGGCAAGTGGCCCTGTCCTCGGATGCCGAGACCGTGGCCTACTGCAGCAACGCCGGAGGAACTTTCGACGTATGGACGATTCCGACCGTCGGCGGGGCACCGCACCGGCTGACCCGGCTCGAAGGCCAGGCGGCGTGCCAGCTCGCATGGTGGCCGGATGACAAGGGCCTGGTCTTCACTGCCGACCGCAACGGCGATGAGCAGTACCGCATCTACCGCATCGGTACAGACGGCGAGGAGCTCACTGAGATCAGCGCCGGTCCGGACTGTCAGCGAGTCTTGGCGGATACCCCATTCGGCGAGGAAGGCCGGTATCTCCTCTACGCGGCAAACGACCGTGACCGCACCGTCCAGGACATCCTCGTCCGGGACCTGTCGGACGACACTGAACGGCGGATCATTCCTCCAGACGGGGTCAACTTCACTCCGGCCAGCATGTCGCCCGACGGGCGGTGGCTGCTGGCGGCCGGCGTTCGGTCCAACACCGACATCGCCATCTACCTCATCGACCTCACCGATCCCGTTCTCGGGGCCGTGTGCGTTACCGCTGAGCATGGGAGCGGCTACTTCGATCCGGGACCGTGGACACCGGACTCGACCGCCTTCTACCTGTCCACCGACGTGTGGGGTGAGTTCACCGCCATTGGCCGGTACACCCTGACCGATGCCTCGATGCAACGCATCAGCTCCGACGACTGGGACGTCGAGCACATCGAAGCCGTCGGCGACATGCTCGTCTGGTCCCTCAACCAAGGAGGACGTTCCGCGCTGCGCGCCACGCGGAACGGAAGCGTGCAAGGGAGGCGGTACTCGCGTTGCTGGGGAGGGGGAAGGCGCACGCTCCGCCGGCCGGGATGTCGGTCGATTCGCCCGTCAGCACCTGTCCCTCCCGTTCTCAGACCAGGGATTGGAGTTACCGGTTAGGCCCCAGTCGGTGGCTCCGGCCCCCTCACGACCGGGAATCGGTCGAGCGGCAGAAGCTGTGCGAGCCACGAGCATGGTTGAGCTGTGGTGGGAGGCGCGACGCGAGAGCAGCCGTGGCCAGTGATGCTCCGGCGAAAGGGCTGCAAGGGTCGCGAGATATCGGCTCAGGTCCTCCGGCGTGCTCTGCTCGATCAGCTGAGGCTCGCCGTTCTCGGTTCGGACCAAGGCCCAGTAATTTCCCGTGTAAGCGCCGAACCAGATCGCGGCATGAGGGTACCTATAGCCGAGCTCGGCGACGGCCTGGTCCGGGCCTTGATCAGCAGTCCTGTATGGCACCGACGCCGTGGACCCAACAGACGTATGGCCATCGCGCTGCCCGCTGCCAAGCCCGTGGTTTGTGGCGTAAGCGATCACCGGGCCGGGTGTTGCATTCTTTGGATCATGCATGGGTCGGAAGACCTCCCTTATTCGATCAAGGCGGCGGCCGGTGGTGCCGTACCGCGCCCGAGGTCGTATCGCTCTCTCTGAGAACTTCAGCCGGATTCACCTGCCAGGCATCTGCGGGTTCGGCTCTCTCAGTTCCGTTCAGTCGCTCTGCGTGGTCGCCTGAACACAGCACAGCATGCACTTGGAATCTGTGCCGCACAAGTGTGCCGACCAAGTAAGGGCAACTTGTCTTATTTGCGGCAGACGTCACCACAAACCTGTGGAAGGTTGGAGCTTCAGGGGCCGGAAGAGACTTGCGCTGTATAACTTGTGCCAGGCATGAAAGGAGAACTCCATGCCGCAACCGCGAGTCACGACAGTACGGATGCGCCGACTCGGCACCGAGCTTCGCAAGTTGAGGGAGAGCGCCGGCTACACGATCGAGCAGGTCGCCGAACACCTTGAGTGCTCACCCTCGCGGGTGAGTCGGATCGAAACCGGCAAGGCACAGCCGCCCAAACAACGCGAGCTTCGCGACCTGCTGGAGTTGTACGGCACGTCCGACGCCCGGATCCATGACGCCCTCCTCCAACTTGCTCGGGAAGCGGCACAGCCGGGTTGGTACAGCGAATTCCAGGACGTCTTCCCGCCGCACTTCGGCTCCTACATCGGCCTGGAGAGCGAAGCCGCTGAGCTGCGGCATTTCGACAACCAACTCGTCCACGGCCTACTGCAAACTCCCGAGTACGCACGTGAGGTGTTGCGGACAACTCTGCCTAGCGAGGCGCCCAGGACCATCGACCGACTCCTGGAGCTCCGCCTCGCCCGGCAACAGCTCCTCGACCGTGCCTTCCCGCAGTTCTCCCTATGGGTGATTCTGGACGAGAACGTACTGCGCAGGCAGATCGGGGACCCTCAGGTGATGTGCGAGCAGATACACCGGATCCTCGAAGCGATCAAGACTCCCAACATCACTTTGCAGGTCCTACCCTTCGCTAAGGGTGCGCACGTCGGGCTCGACGGGCCGTTCTCGCTACTCGGCTTTCCCGAACCCACCGACCCGGACGTCGTATACGTCGAGAGTCAGGCCGGCAACGCCTACCTGGAGCAACCGCATCAAGTGAACCGCATGAACACCAAGTTCAATCTGCTGGTGGCATCGGCACTCGACCCCCGTGAAACGGCGTCCCTCCTGCGCAGCGTCGAAGTGGAGATTCAATGACTAACCAGCCCCCCTCCCCCCTCCCCTGGCGCAAGGCGACCGCCAGCCAAGGCAGCCAGGGCTGCGTCGAACTCGCTCCGCTCAAAGGGGGCATCGCTGTCCGCGACTCCAAGGACCCCGACGGCCCCGTGTTTCTTCTGAACCGCAATGGATGGCGCCAACTGACCGAGAGGGCTAGCCACGGAGAGCTCGACCTCTAGCACCAGCGCATAAGTAGAGCGGTTAACCCGTCCACGGGGGACACGTGCCACAAGATCACCCAAAATCGGACATGCGGCCCCCTCATCCATCAAGATCCACTTCCGCGTCGCACAGTTCGGCCACACCGCGGCCGTACCAGAAGGCCCCATGGCAGCCACCGCTTCGTCGGATCTTGCGCTCGGGGTGGTGCCGGATGAGTTGTGGACGATCGTCGAGCCGTTGGTCGCCCGAGTTCACGCCGTGTCCGCAGGACGGTGAGACAGCGCTGGTGGACAATCGGGCGGTGCTCACCGCGATCATGTACGTGCTGACCAGTGATGCGTGTGGCGGCGGTTGCCGGACGAGTTCGGGGTGAATGTGCCCACCGCGCATCGGCGGTTCACCGCCTGGCCGGCGGCCGGGTTGTGGCCGCGGCACACCATGCCGTCCTGGACGAGATCGGGACTCGCGGGCAGGTGGACTTGACGCCGGCGATCGTGGACACCGCCGCGGTCCGCGCTAAATGGGAGGCACGCCGCCCGGCCCCAATCCAGTCGATCGGGGCAAGAAGGGCAGCAAGGCCATATATCGTCCGACGTCGCCAGGCCAGGCGATGGTTGTCGCGATATCGGCCGCCAACGTCCACGACAACCAGGCGCTCAAACCACTGCTGATGGCGTTACCGGCGATCCGGTCGCGGCACGGACTGCGCCGGCGGCGGCCGTTCAAGCTCCGCGCCGACAAGGCCTACAACTCCGCCAAGCATCTGCCTGGCTGCGCGGACGCGGGGTCGTACCGCACATCGCCTGGGCCAGCGCCGAGTCCAGCGAGTTGCCGCGCCGTCACCGCTGGAAGATCGAACGTACCCTGGCCTGGCTGTCTGACGATCGGTGTCTGACCGTCCGCTACGAACGCCACGGCCATCCGTTCAACGCCTTCCTCATCATTGCTGTCGCCATCACCTGTTACAGCAACTCGCCGAACCCGCCACGTGAGACAGGCTGTGAGTCTTGTGCTGGCTGGTCTGGGATCGGCTGGCAAGGATGGTGTCGGCTGCTCCGACCTTGGACGTGACTCGAGACAGGCTCGGCCCCTTCCGGGGTGCTCTTCTAGAGATCTGTCCGTCCCGGGGCGGGGGCGGCCGACGCCGTCCTGGCCCACCTCGGTGACCTGATCAGAAGGCTGTCCGCCCGATGGGCGCGACTCATCACAGTGCTGCCCCGAAGTGACTCCTATCCAGACCGGCGCCGGCCGCCGGCGGCCGGACCGCTGTTCCTGGGATAGGAAGGACCCGAGCCGCTGTGGCCATCGTCGCGCAAACTCACCCGTTCGTCATCGGCGTCGACACCCACGCCCGCAACCACGTCCTGGCGATCCTTGCCGCCACCGGTGAGGTCATCGACACCGGGCAGTTCCCGACCACGGCGGCGGGCATGGCCCGCGCCATCGCGTGGGCGGCCCGCCGCACCGGCGCGGACCTGGCCGCACTCTGGGTGATCGAGGGCGTGGCGTCCTACGGTGCCGGTCTGGCAGCCCTGGTCGAGCGGACCGGTTATCAGGTGGTCGAAGCGGCCCGGATGAACGCGCGCGCCAACCACGGGATCGGTAAGTCCGACCCGCTGGATGCTCAACGCATCGCCGCCGCCGTCCTCGCCCTGGACACCCGCGAGTTGCGCCGCCCCGCGCCTGGCCGAGGGGGTGCGGGCCGCGCTGCGGGTCCTGGTCACCGCCCGCGACCACATGACGGCCGAACGCACCGCGACCCTCAACGCGCTGATCGCGCTCCTGCGCGTCGTCGACCTGGGTATCGATGCCCGCAAGCCAGTGACCGGCACACAGATCGCCACGGTGGCCCGCTGGCGTGCTCGGGATGAGGAACTGGGCGCTGCCACCGCCCGCACCGAGGCCATACGGCTGGCCAAACGCGTGCTCGAACTCGACGAACAGATCGCCGCCAACGGCGCCCGCATGACCCAGCTCGTCCAGGCCAGCCAGGCCGCACCATTGCTGAACAAGACCGGCATCGGGCCCGTGACCGCCGCCATCTGCCTGACCGCCTGGTCGCATCACGGCCGGGTGCGCTCCGAGGCCGCGTTCGCCGCCCTGGCCGGAGTGAACCCCATCCCCGCGTCCTCGGGAAACACCGTCCGCCACCGCCTCAACCGCGGCGGCGACAGGCGCCTGAACCGAGCCCTGCACATCGCCGTCCTCACCCGCATGACCCACGACCCGCAAACCCGCGCCTACGTCGAGCGACGCCGGGCCCAAGGCCGCACCACCAAAGAGATCCGCCGCTGCCTCAAACGCTACCTAGCCCGCCAGATCTACCGACTCCTCAACACCACCGACACAGCCATCAGCCGAGCTTGACGAACATAGAAGGATCTCTAAAACAGTTAATGCCCCAATCGCTCCTTCGGCTTGAGCGGCCCGTGGTGACCTCCTGGTCGACGGGCGGCATGGTGACACACCGGAGGCACACGCTTAAGGTCGCCTCATGGATATATTGGTGTCGGTGGTTGGATCGCTTGCGGGCGTCGTGGCCGTGGCATTGGCGTATCTCCAACTACGCCGCAGTCCGCAGCCCTCCGATTCGCCCGGGCGAGCGCTACCCGAACCGTTGCGCGATTCCATGCCCGCCCCGCTCGGACGCCTACCGCCCGTGGTTCGAGGGCGTGATCGGCTCCTGGACCAGATCGAGGCGCTGGCGGGTTCCCCGGACGGCAGGACGCATGTGCTGGCGGGACTCGGCGGGGTCGGCAAGTCGACGGTTGCCCTGAAGTTAGCGGAACGGGTGGCGCGCGACAGCCGACGGGTCTGGTGGATCTCGGCGGTGGACCGCACGACCCTGACCGGCTCCCTGATCATGCTGATGCGGGAACTAGGGGCGACGCTCGGGCAGATCGAAGATGTCGAGGCCGAGCGGAGGGACCTGTCTGACCTCCTCTGGTCCTGCCTGCTCCGCCACCGCGGCTGGGTACTGATCTTCGACAATGCCGACGACCTCACACAGCTCGAAACGAACGGTCGGCGTATCGCCGACGGCTCCGGACTCATCAGGGCATGTGACTCGGGTCTTGTCATCGTCACCAGCCGGGTCGGAGATCCAGTTGTATGGGGTCCTCACACGCGAATCCACCACGTCGCCCCATTGGATGAGGCAGACGGTGCCCGCGCCCTGCTTGACCTCGCTCCCAGTGCCGGAACTTCCGTCGACGCTCGGGAACTGTCGCGGCGACTTGGCGGCCTGCCGCTCGGTCTCCACCACGCGGGCTACTATCTGTCATCGCCATTCGTCATCGGCGGCTTCGCCGACTACCGGCGTTTGCTGGAGGTGGGCACCGCGCCCTGGAACGAACCAGGGACTGGGGACCGGGAGTCGCTGGGGACGACCTGGGACCTCACGCTGCACTCGCTGGAACAACAGGGTCTTCCGCGGGCCCGTGCAGTGCTTGAGGTGCTGTCGACTCTGGCAGTACCCGAACCCGTCCCGGCCAGAGTCTTCCACCTACCTCTTATGGCCGAACTTTGTAGACCAGCGACCGTGGAGCCGGTATTGCGCGGGTTAGCCTCCACTGGCCTGATCGAGCGGAGGAGTTCGGGGGATGCGTGGGCAGTGACCATTCACCCCCTCGTCGCGGAGGTGCAGCGTCGAAGAACGGTGGAGGCTGGGATTGACGGCGAGCGGTGCGGGCAGGCGGTCTTGCTGCTGCACCAGGCGCAGCAGGACCTCGATACTGACCAGCACTTGCACTGGCCGTCCTGGCGAGAGCTTATTTCCCACTTCGCCGCTCTCGCCGGCCGTGCTGACTGCCTGACCGAAGAGCGGCTAACGCAGCTGGTCGGCGCGCTGCAGCGAGCGGTGGCAGCGATGGTGGCGGCGGGTGAGCCCGCCGTAGCGGCGAGCCTCGGCAATCAGGCGGTCGCAGCGACCTCGGAGCTGGAGGCCGCGGACTCCTGCAGACTCAGTGCACTGGCCACTGCGGCGTTCGCTTCGCGGGTCAGAGGGCGGCTAGATGAGGCCGAACGCATCTACCGTGAGATCCTGGAACCCCGCCGGCGTATGGCCGGTGACCTAGATCCGCTTACTTTGCTGTTCCGATACGAACTCGCCCTCATTCGATATGCACGGGGGGAACTGCCGGACACCGTTCATGAGTTCGAACTCATCCTCGAAGGACGGCGAGTCGTGTTCGGCCCTGACGCGCTCGAGACCCTCATGGTCCAGTACTCCCTGGCGTGGACGCTCATGCTGATGGGGCAGACGAGACGCGCGGCGGCGGAATTCGAAGCGGTCCGGCAGATCTGGCGACGGACATTGGGCGACGACCACCCGAAAACCCTGCATGCTCGACAGTCGCTGGCCTTCGTGAACGCCGAACTCGGCCATGTGGAAGAGGCAGTGGACGAGCTGGAAGTGGTGGCTGAACTTTCATCGCGGCTCCTGGGCGAGACCCACCCCTGCACTCTCGAGACCCGGCAGCACCTCGCCGCTGTCCGCCATCAACGGGGTGAGACTGAGCAAGCGGAAACCGAACTGGAAGAGATCATCTCGGTCAAACGCGAACTTCTTGGGTCGCACCACTCCGCAACGAAGGAGGCCGAAGCGGTCCTCCAGCATCTCCGCGACGGGCAGGATCCATAGCCTCAAAACGCCAGCGCATCCGAACAAGGAACCTTGACATGACTGGGAGACAACCTGAAGCGATGGTGTGGCACAAGAGCAGTCACAGCGGGAGCGTTTCAGACTGCGTCGAGGTCTCGATAGTCGGCACGATGGTGGCTGTCCGCGACTCCATGGCCCCCGACGGCCCTGTCCTTCTCCTCACCTCAACTGAGTGGATCGCCCTACTGGCAGCGGTTAGGGCGCCCCCGTCCCCCGCGGCCTCGGCCGGACAGATCGGCCGCGCCGGTCTGGGCCTCGTAAGAGAAGATGCCGCGGAGGGACGTCCGATGTCGGCGGGATCACCGAAGCACTCCAGGTTGGACAATTGACTGGTTGGCGCCCTCCACCGCCCCTACCTGCGCGCTGCTGCTCGTTCGTAGCGTTTCGGGCTTAAGCGGCTCACCATCGCGGCTCACCGACCGCACGCCGCTCGCCGATAGCGGATTGGCGGATGTTACGGGCGGTGGGTCGCCGAGCGACCGTTGGCATGGACATGAGCTGGATAAAGCCGTCGTCCTTCGAGAGTGGTGCTAGTACTGCAACAACAGGTTGTGATCACGGCGCTGCGTACGGTAGGCAGTGGTGGTGGTCACGATCGATGTCGAAGCCTGGTCGCGGGAATTCTCTGACTTTCTGGCTATGTTCGCTCATCGTTTTCCCCGGGTGGAGTCACGCCGCCAGGCAGCCTCCTACCTGCGTGGACTCCTGAGCGAGTTGGAGCGGAAGAACGGATGGACTCTTGCTGAGATGTCGGGTGAGAATGGTCCTGAGCGTCTTCAGCGTCTACTGAACTTCTACGCCTGGGACACGGATGGTTTGCGGGACGACATTCGTACTATGGTCGCTAAATCCATCGGGGACCCTGAACAGGGTGTGCTGATTCTTGATGACACAGGGTTCCTAATAGGGCAGCCGCACTTGGTGATCTCGGTTCGGTGACGGAGCCGGATGTGAGGCGGCCACCTCTGTGATCAAGACGGTGTGCCCGCTAGCCTGATCCATCGCGGACCGGACCCTGAGATCCTGAGACATATGCCCCTGGAGAACGTGAACCTCGACTGGGCGCTCGCCGAGTTGAGGGCCCCGACCAGCAAGGACTCTTATCTGCGCGCGTTCGGCATCCTGCTGCACAGTGAGTACGTGAGCGAAGCCCTGGACGAATACCAGGACGCGGTGACGCGCAGTCGGTTTGCCGGGGGGAATCCGCTTGAGCCGTTCGCCGACGAGGTGCTTGTCGCCGCGCGGGGTATGCTCCGCCGCCTTCCGGCATCCAGCGAGGAGGGTGTCGACCACGTGCATGCCCTGCGTGCGATGATGAACCTGGCCGGGGCCGAGGACGCGGACCTGATCGCTGACGCTCTCGAAGGCGCCACTGACGTGAACGTGCGGGAAGCGGGTATCTTCGCGGCCTCCGCCGCGTTGCAGGACGGGCCCGTACCGAATCCGCGGCTGCTGGCGGTGGTCGGCGGCATGGTTTTCGATGAGACGCTCGACATCGCAGAGCGGTGTGACGCGCTTTCGGCTCTGAACGGGGTCGAGGCACCGGAGGTCGACGACCTGCTTGTCCGCGCGACCGAGTCGGACGAGTTGGAACTTCAGATCGGGGCCGCGCTTCACCTCGTTCTGCCGAGCCGGATCCAGGTCCACCGGGAGCGGGTGGAGCGTCTCGTGGCGTCCTGGCCGTCCACCACGGGCGGTTACGCCGACATCGTGCGCGAGTACCTCGCGGGCTTCCACACCGAATAGTCGGGCAGCCGCACTTGGCGATCTCGGTTCGGTGACGGAGCCGGACGTGAGACGGCCACCGCTGTGATCATGAAGATGTGCATGGACGACATGACCGGCGGAGGCCGTGACCGTAATGGAGATCGACCCGGCCGGGTGGGTACGGCGGCTGGATGAGCTGTTCGGCGAGGTGGTGGCCCCGGCGGTGTTCCGGCGGGAGCCCAGGTTGCGGGCCCGGGCGTATGTGCTGGGATTGCTGAGCGGGCTGGAGCATAAGAACGGGTGGTCGCTGGCGGAGTTCGCCGGGGACTCCACGCCGGATGGGATGCAGCGGTTGTTGAACGCTGCGGTGTGGGATGCCGATCGGGTGCGGGACGCGCTGCGTCGCGTGGTGGCCCGGCGGATCGGCTCGGCCGATGGGGTGCTGGCGGTCGATGACACCGGGTTTGAGAAGACCGGCCGCCGGTCGGCGGGGGTGCAGCGGCAGTACACCGGCACCGCGGGGAAGATCACCAACTGTCAGATCGGGGTGTTCTGCTCCTATGTCGATCCGGGCCGGCATCGGGTGCTGATCGACCGGGAGTTGTATGTGCCCAAGTCCTGGTATGCCGCCCCGGATCGGCTGGCCGATGCCGGAGTGGACGATGACCTGCGGTTTTCGACCAAGCCGGAGCTGGCGTGGGTGATGATCGAACGTGCCGCCGACGACCCGCTCTTCCTGTTCGGCTGGGTGACAGGGGACGAGGCCTACGGTGACAACGGGCCGCTGCGCACCAAGCTGGAGCGCCGCGGGCTGAACTACGTCATGGCGGTGTCGTGCGATCACCACCTCACCCTGGCCACCGGCAAGATGCGGGCCGATCATCTGGCCGCGGACCTGGCCGCCGACGCGTGGCAGCGGTACTCGTGCGGACCAGGTTCCAAGGGCGAAAGGTGGTACGACTGGGCCTGGATCCACCTGGACGAGCACCATCAACTGCTGGTGCGCCGCAGCGTGTCCGACCCCTCCGAGCTGGCCTTCTACCGCTGCTACAGCACCGGGCCGGTGACATTGGGCGAGCTGGTGCGGGTGGCCGGATCCAGGTGGAGCATCGAGGAATGTTTTCAGGCGACCAAGAACGAGGTCGGCCTCGATCACTACCAGGTCCGCAAGCGCCTGGCCTGGTATCGGCACATCACGCTGGCCATGGTCGCACATGCTCATCTGGCCCTCACCGCGGCGGCGGCGCAGGAAACCGAGCCGCCGCCCGGCCCTGATCCTGGTCTCGGCACCGAAACGGGCACTGACCAGGGCGAGCACGAGCTCGCCACACAGGGGGCCGGCAGCCTGTGGACAACGAAACGCCCCTCCGAATCCGCGTGACGAATCGCTCACCGTCGATCACCTCGGAGACGACGAGCTGATCCCGCTCACCGTCAACGAGATCCGCCGCCTGCACGCTCTGGCCCACCAACCCCAGCACTCCTGGAATCACCATCTGCGCTGGTCACACTGGCGACGCCGCCACCAACTCCGCGCCCGCCGATGCCATTACCGGCGACAACGAACCCGAGATCACTAACTGCGGCTGCCCTACTAAAGAAGGGCATGCGGTCCGCTGGGGTGGCCCGCCAGTATTCAGGGACCGCCGGCAGGATCGAGAACTGTCAGATTGGCGTTTTCTGCGCCTATGCGAGTCCTGCGGGGCGGGCGCTAATCGATCGTGAGCTTTATCTGCCGAAGTCGTGGACTGAAGACCGTAAACGGTGCCGCCAGGCGGGTATCGGCGATGAAGTGGAGTTCGCCACCAAGCCCGATCTGGGCAAGGCCTTACTTGAACGGGTGGTCGCATCGGGGATCCCCTTCCGGTGGGTCACCGCGGACGCGGCCTACGGGCAGGTGTGGCGGCTGCGGTGGTGGATGGAAGAACGCGGCATCGCCCACGTGGTCGCCGTTCCCAAAACGCAGATGGTGATCTCGATGAAGCTGACCCAGGAGCGTGTCCACCACTTGATCGACGAACTGGAGGAGGACGCGTGGCAGCGGCTGAGCTGCGGAGACGGAGCTCATGGTCCACGGTTGTACGACTGGGCTGCTGTCGACATCAGACCATTTCGTGAACCCGGAGCAGGGCACTGGCTTCTTGCGCGCAGAAGCATCAGCGATCCGAATGAAATCGCCTACTACATCTGCTTCGCCCCAGAGCAGACTCTCCTCAAGGAATTGGTGCGTGTGGCGGGCAGTAGGTGGGCCATCGAGGAGTGCTTTCAAGCGGCCAAGAATGAGACAGGATTCGACCACTATCAGGTCCGCGGCTACCAGGCCTGGTATCGGCACATCACTTTGTCCATGGCTGCTTCCGCCTTCCTGCTCAGGCTCCAGCGGGCCTGCCAAAAAGGGAGATCTCGAATACCTGCCGGTAGGTATTCGCCCGCTGAGCATCAACGAGATCCGTCGCCTGTGGAACCGCGTCGTAATGCGCACCACACACTTCATCGACCACGCTCTGAAATGGTCTGAATGGAGAAGACGCGCCCAGCAACGAGCCAGAGACAGCCACTATCGCAGACGCGAGAGACACAACCTGTCGTTGCAGTACTAGGGCCTGTTCGTAGTTCGGATCAGTTGCAGCCGGTCACAATCCAGTAACTCGCCCACGCCGATGCGAGAGCGGGCGATATCACCGGTGCATGACGCGCGGTGATGTGACCGATACCGAGTGGGAGCTGATTGAGCCGCATCTGCCGTTGGGGGTGTCTGGGCCGATCGGTGACCTGCGCAATCAGTTCAACGCGGTGATGTGGAGGTTCCGGACCGGCAGCCCGTGGCGGGACGTGCCCGCCACCTACGGCAACTGGTCCACGATCTATGACCGATTCCGGGCCTGGGCGTGCCAGGGGGTCTTCGAGAACCTGATGAACGCGGTGATCGACGAGGCGGCGGCCCGGAGCGATGTCGACCTGGACCTGGTCAGCGTGGACTCCAGCGTCTGCCGCGCACATCACCACGCCGCCGGGATGGTGGTCGCGCCCGAGCGGTTGGAGGAGTTGGAGCGGGCCGCGGCCGAGGAAAAGGGGCTACGCCAAAAGGGCAAACCGGGCCCATGGACCAGCACTCCGGCGACGAGCCCGACCCCGCACGGGAGCGCCGGCGCCGGGTACGCCGACGCCGCAAGGCCCGGCTGAAGGCCGCTGATCTGGGCCGGTCCCGAGGCGGGCTGACCAGCAAGATCCACCTGTCGGCCGACCGGCGCTGCCGCCCCCTGTCGATCGTGCTCACCCCCGGGCAGGCCGCCGACAGCCCCCGTTTCATCCCCGTCCTGGACAGGATCCGGGTGCGCGGCCCGGTCGGCCGCCCCCGGACCCGGCCGGCCGCGGCCGCCGGCGACAAGGCCTACTCCTCACGGGCCAACCGCGCCTACCTGCGCAGACGCCATATCAAGGCGGTGATCCCGGAGAAGGTCGACCAGGCCGCCAACCGCAAGAAGAAGGGACGACGCGGCGGCCGCCCGGTCAGCCACGACGCCGAGCTCTGCAAAGACCGCAACACCGTCGAACGCTGCATCAACAAGTTCAAGGAATGGCGAGGGCTTGCCACCCGCTACGACAAGACACCCGATAGCTACAAGGCCGGGCTCCACCTGCGCGGATGCATCATCTGGCTGCGCAGCCTCCCAACCCTCCCATGATCCGAACTACGAACAGGCCCTAATACTACATGCCTAGATCTCGGTGGGCGATCGAACGATTCCTCTACGTGATCACACTGGGTGGTGTAACGGTGTCTGTATGTTTGACTCTCGTGAGTGCGCCGGTGCGGTGACGGCAGCGGTTCTGGACAGATGGAATTCGGATTTCGAGACGGTGTGCGTCCGGTTCGAGCGCCGATGGTACCGGACGGAGTCACGTGAGCATTTCCGGCAGTACCTGCGGGGATTGCTGGCGCCACTCGCGCGCAAGAATTCCTGGACGATCTCGGAGTTCACCGGGGAGCGCAGGCCGACAGCGGTCCAGCGGTTCATCAACCTGACGTCATGGGACGCCGATGGGCTGCGCGACGATGTGCGGTCCTATGCGATGGAGTATTTCGCCGATCCCCGGGCGGTGCTGATCGCCGACCCGACCGGGTTCGCTAAGAAGGGAAAGAAGTCGGCCGGGGTACAACGGCAGTACTCCGGGACGCTCGGCCGGGTCGACAACTGTCAGATCGGCACTTTCCTGGCCTACGCCAACACGGCCGGAGACCGGGTGCTCATCGACCGGGAACTCTATATGCCCGAACGCTCCTGGTGCGCCGACGCCGAGCGGCGGGCCGAGGCCGGCGTCCCCGAGGACCTGGCGTTCATGACCCGCCCGCAGCAGGTCCAGGCCATGATCGACCGGACGGTCGGGGCAGGGGTGCCGTTCGCGTGGTTCGCCGGGGACGAGGAGTTCGGCCAAAACCACAGACTGCGCCGTCATCTGGAGGAACAACAGATCGCCTACTGCATGGCCGTGCCCAAGAACACCACCGTCATCACCGGAAGCGTTTCCTCGGCGACAGGCGACCCCGCCATTGTCGAGACCGTCGCCGCACAACTGAAACCCCACGACTGGCAACGCCGAGCCTGCGGAATCGGATCGAAAGGCTTCCGGGTCTATGACTGGGCCGTGATCGAGGCACCGTTCCCGGGACACCAGTACGTGTTCCGGCGAAACATCACCGATGGCGAACTCGCGTACTTTCACTCCTACAACCCGCGCGGGGAAGGATTATGCGAGTTGGTCCGGGTCATCGGCTCCCGTTGGCCGATCGAGGAATGTTTCGAGGCCGCCAAACAGGAAGCGGGGCTGGCGCAATACCAGTTCCGGCTCTACCGCGCCTGGTACCGCCACATCACCCTGGCGATGCTCGCCATGGCCTTTCTCGCCGTGCTGCGCCATACCGCCAAAAAGGGGACCCGCCCCCTGTGGACAACCGGCGGCGACCGGCGGCGCACAACAGACGGACCGGCAGCAATCACCACCCGCCCCCCGGACGGTCACCTCAACGGCCTCTCCGGCGACTGATCGCCCTGTCGATCGCAGAGATCCGGCGTCTGTTCAACCTGATCGGTAAAGACGATCACGCTGTTGACCTGGGACTCTACTGGTCCGCCCTCCGCCGTGGCCATCAAGCTGAAGCGCGCAGGCACCACTTCAGGCGACACCTGCGCCTCCAGATCATCCAGATCTAGCTATGTAGTACTAATGCTGATGGCCAAGTACCGGCACCGCAAGGCCGAGTGAAGCGCCCCGGGTTCGGTAGAGGCTCTAGGTTGTGGCTGTGACCTGCGGTTCTGTGTGGTTCTGGCGGTAGTGGAGGGCTTCGTATTCGTCGGGTGGTACGTGGCCGATCTCACCGTGGAGCCGGGTGGTGTTGTACCAGTCCACGTGCTCGGCGGTGGCCAGCTCGACGCCGGTCAGGTTCTTCCATGGCCCACGCGGTTTGATCAGCTCGGTCTTGTACAAGCCGATCGCCGATTCCATCAGTGCGTTGTCGAGCGCGTCGCCGACGGTGCCGATGGAGGCGTCGATACCGGCGTCGACCAGGTGCGTGGTGAACCGGAAAGAGGTGTATTGGGCGGACTCAACCGGTGGACGCAACACCGGCCTGTTGGAGCGATAGTAGGTGATCATTGAGGGCCTCGGCAGGCGTCTTCCAGCCGAGGGTCTTACGAGGTCGGGCGTTGAGAGCCGCTGCGACTGCCGCGATGTCGTCGGCGCTCCAGCGAGACAAGTCTGTGCCCTTCGGGAAGTACTGGCGGAGTAGGCCGTTGGTGTTTTCGTTCGTGCCGCGCTGCCACGGGCTGTGCGGGTCGGCGAAGAAGACCGGGACGCCCGTCTCGATCGTGAACTGGGCATGTGCTGACAGCTCCTTGCCTCGGTCCCAGGTCAGTGACCGGCGCAGCTGCTCAGGTAGGGCACTGACGGTGGCGGCGAGGGCGTTCTTCATCGTCTCGGCGCCGTAGCCGGCCAGCGGTGGCCCGTTCTTGGTCCGCGGGATGACGCCGAATCCCTTCTGGCGAGGCAGGTGGACCAGCATCGTGAAGCGGGTCGTGCGCTCAACCAACGTGCCGATCGCCGACCGCTCCAACCCGATCACCAGGTCGCCCTCCCAGTGCCCGGGGACGGCGCGGTCATCGGCCTCGGCAGGGCGCTCGCTGATCAACACCTCGGGTGTGCCGTGAGCCCACGCCTTGCGCTTGGAGCGGGCTCGGGGAGCCCGCAGCGCACGACCAGTGCGCAGGCAGGCGACAAGTTCGCGCTTGAGCGCCCCACGGGCCTCGACGTATAGGGCCTGGTAGATCGCCTCGTGGCTGATCCTCATGGACTCATCTTCGGGGAAGTCGGCCTTCAGCCGGTTGGCTATCTGCTCCGGGCTCCAGGCGGTCGCCCACCGGCGGTCTCCCCGGTGCGGCTTGTTTCGCCCTTTCCACGGCCCGGCCTCTGGTCCGAGTACCGCCCCGTCCGGACCGTGGATCTGACCGGACAGCCGTTCCTGGACGTACTGGCGCAGTCGATCGTTGGTGGCCAGCTTGGCCGCCTTCGGGCGCTGGGCCACCAGATCGGCCTTCCACTGCGCGACCGATGCGCGGTAGTCCAGCCGGCCGCCGCGGGTCGCGGCGTTGCGCCGAAGCTCGCGGGAGATCGTCGACGGGTGGCGGCCGAGTCGCCGTGCGATCTCCCGAACCCCAACGTCCTGCGCTTTCCAGATCGCGATCTCCTCCCGCTCGTGGAAGGACAGGTACCGGCCGCAGAGCGGGGCAAGATCCATCGGTGGCATGCCGCCACCATGCCGGAACCACCTGCCACCCACCGCCTGCGACACCCCGACCGCAGCCGCTGCCTCCTCGGCGAGAAGCCCTTTCGCGATCTCCCGCCAGAACGCCCGCTCGATCTCCCGACGATGCGCCGGCGCACCCGGCGACTTCATCGGTGACCGCCCCGTCAGCGCCTGCATCCACCCAGCTGGCCGACCCATCCAACACCTCTGAGATCGAGGTGTTGCGACGACCGGTTGAGTCCGCCCAATACACCTCTTTCCGGTTCACCACGCACCTGGTCGACGCCGGTATCGACGCCTCCATCGGCACCGTCGGCGACGCGCTCGACAACGCACTGATGGAATCGGCGATCGGCTTGTACAAGACCGAGCTGATCAAACCGCGTGGGCCATGGAAGAACCTGACCGGCGTCGAGCTGGCCACCGCCGAGCACGTGGACTGGTACAACACCACCCGGCTCCACGGTGAGATCGGCCACGTCCCACCCGACGAATACGAAGCCCTCCACTACCGCCAGAACCACACAGAACCGCAGGTCACAGCCACAACCTAGAGCCTCTACCGAACCCGGGGCGCTTCATGGTGGTAAGTGACCAGGGTTCACCGGCCCGATTCGGGGGTGCTGGAGCCTTGGAGACCGCCTTTGGTGGCAGCTCTGGGGAGTCCCAGCTGTGGTGGCGGGGCTGTCGGTGGTCACTTCGCTCGTTGACGCCAAACGCTCATCGGCCAGCTTGTAACGCTATTCACTCGTGTCGGTACTCTCTGACCGGTTGAATCCGCCAAGTGCGCCCCATCTGCGATGGTGGCCTTTCTCGGGTGGTGGTGGGCCCTGGCGGGTTAAGTTGTTGGTCACATCGAGGCCGATTACCGCTGGCAAGTGTTGATATCCTTACCTGCTGGTCGGTGAGCAGTCGGCGGACATGGTGGGCTCGGTCCCTCGCCTGTAGTCCATGGGGCACGGGCGGGATAAGTGATGAGGAGGCGCATGGCCGGGAAGAACGCGGGCGGGAGCCCCCAGGCGGGCAGCCAGACGCTGGCCCGCGGGCTGACCGCGCTGATGACGATCGTCGAGACCCCGGACGGGATGTCCGTACAGGATCTCGCCGATCACCTCGGCGTCCACCGCACCATCGCCTACCGGCTGCTGCAGACCCTGATGTCCTTCGGCCTCGTCGCTCATGGCTCCGACGGCCTGTACCGGGCTGGGGCCCGGCTCGCGACCCTGGCCGACGCCTACCTGCCGGCGTTGCGCGAGGCCTCATTGCCGATCATGAAAGAGGTCGCCAACGAGATCGGGTGCACGGTCTCGCTCTTCGTCGCCGAGCGCTCCGAGGCGGTGTCGATAGTGCTCGTCGAGCCGACGACCGTGTCCTGGCACCTGCGGTTCAAGGTGGGCATGCGCACGCCGATCGACCGTGGCGCCGCCGGGTACGCACTCCTGGCCGCGGGGGAGAAGGTGCCCGGCGAGCCCACAGCGGTCAGCCGCGCCCGCCAGCGCGGCTATGCCACCAGCCACGGCGAGGTGGAACGGGGGGCGTACGCAGTCGCGGCGGCGATTCCGCAGGCGCAGCCCCGCGCCTGCCTGAACCTCATCACCTACCGTGAGGACCAGGCGAAGGCGGCCGAAAAGCACATTCGGGCTGCGGCCGAGCGCCTCGGCGAAGTGCTGCATCTCGCCCACTCGGTCGATGGGGCGGGCACTCCGTAGCCGATACGGCCCGAATACTCGCACGGGCGATGTCAGAAGGCTGTTGGGTGGTGGGGCAAGGCCCGCCTGAAGCCATGATGCGACCGCGCCCGGACACGTCGTGGCATGTGGCCGGGCGCGGTCGGGCCGCACCTTTGTTGAAGGAGCCGCGGCGGATCGGAAAGCGGCCTACGCGTCGGCGTCCTTCGGTGCGAGTCCCGCTTCGATCGCCTTGATCAGCATCGTCAGCGACCGGGAGTAGAAGCGCGCCATCGTCACGAACCCCGTGGCGAACCACAGCCCCGGCTGGCGGGAGCGCCGCCAGGCCTCGCTGTACTCCCCGTCGTCGGCCAGTCCGTACACCTTCTGGACCTTGTCCGTGGCCGGGCCGAGCAGGGAGTGGACGGATTCGCCCATGGACGCGTAGCCGGTCGCGAAGACGATCAGGTCGACGTCCAGGGAGGTGCCGTCGGTGAACACGAGCCCCGTCGCGGTCGCGCGGTCGATCTCGACGCCCTGCTTGAGACCGATGTGCCCGTCGGCGATGAGCTCCGACGCGCCGATGTTGATCTGGTAGCTGTCCCGGCCGGCCATGTGGCTGCCGATGATGCCGGTGCCGCCCGGGCCCCACTCCAGCTTGAATCCGCGCTGCTGCAGCCGGTCGAGCAGGTCGCGGTCCCGCTCGGCGGCCGCCTTCACCAGTTGCTTCAGGGCCGCGCGGTTCGGGATGTTCGGGACGGCGTACGCCACCATGTCCGCGAACTCGGTCCCGAGACCGGAGTCCTCCGCGTAGACGCCGTAGAAGAGGTCGTTGAACGTCCGGAAGTTGATCACGTAGGTGGCGTTGCGCTGCAGCATGGTGACCTCGGCACCGTGCTCGTACAAGTCGTGGGCGATCTCGTGCCCGCTCACGGCGGCTCCGACGACCAGGACCCGCTTTCCGTCCCAGTCGGAGCCGCCCTGGAACTCGCCGGAGTGGACGGCGAGACCCCGGAAGTCCTCGATACCGGGGACGTCGGGCACACGCGGCTCACCGTTGAGGCCGACTGCGACGACCAGGTGGGCTGGCCGCAGAGTCCGCCGGCCGCCGTCCGGGCGGCGCAGTGTGATCGTCCATCGTCCGTCCGCGTCGTCGTAGGTGGCGGCGGCGAGTTCGGTGCCGGTCCAGACGTTCAGATCCATGGCTCGGGCGTACGACTCGAGGTGGTCGGCGAACTTGTCCTTCGGCGTGTGCGCCGTCCACGTCGGCGGGAACGGGTAGAAGGGCAGGTGGTCGGCGTTGAGCAGGCTGTGCAGCGCCAGCGAGGCGTAGCGCTCGCGCCAGTTGTCGCCGACGCGCTCGTTGCGTTCGACGACCAGCGTGGAGACGTTGAGCGACGTCAGGCGGGCCGCGACCGCCAGGCCGTTGTGACCCGCGCCGATGACGACCACTTGCGGGTCCTCGTGCTCGAACTCCGCTTCGGCTGCACGGTCGTCGGCCCACCGGCTTCGGCCGGGCACGTAGCCGTGCGCCTTTCCTTCGGGCCGGTGAGCGCCGACCGCTGTCGGGAAGTCCGTGAAACCCTCGGCCTGCGTCATCAGATTGGCGGCTCGCCACCCGCCGTCGCCGCCGGACGTGAGGCGCGCGAACCCGCTGCACCGCCGGTGGTCGGTGGTGAACTCGAAGAACATGAGGATGCCGTCGCCGGTGCGGATCGGCGTCTGCCGGGTGGTGGGTCCGAGGTCGCGGGGACGGACGTCCGCGCTCAGCCGGCCGAGCGCGGACCGGACGTCGTCGATGCCGACGTGGTTGGTGACGTCCCAGGTGAAGGCCAGGAAGTCCCGCCACGTCACATCGGGGGCGAGCAGGTCGTCCATGCCCTCGTGCGCGCCCGAGCGCAGGGCGGTGGCGAATCGTTCGAGCCAGGCGGCGGACGCGTCGACCGTCGTTTCGAGTTCGGCGGCGGTGGTGGTCATCGTTCTCCTCGGATCGAGTGGCGGAAGAGACGGGAGCGACGCGGCGACCGGGGGGCGATCGCGCGCGGCCGCCGGGCCGGGTCACTTGAGGGCGATCGGGTTGACCGGGGAGCCGACGGCGCCGACGACCGCGAGGGGAGGTGCGATGAGCTGGAACTCGTAGACGCCGTCGCCGGCGCAGTCGGCGGCCAGTGCGGTGACGTCCCAGTACTCGCCCAGCATCATGCCCATGTCCCGCTCGCAGAGCAGGTGGAAGGGCAGGAAGACGCCCTCGAACTCGGGCATCGGCACCTCGACGGTCACGTTGTCGGCCGCGACGGCCGCGGCCTCGTGCGCGTGCAGCCATGCGGCGCACCGCCAGCTGAGCCCGGAGGTGAACGCGGACCTGTCGCCGGTCCGCCGGAAGTTGTCCCACCAGCCGGTTCTGATGATCACGACGTCTCCCGGCTCCACGGCCACCCCTTGCCGGGCGGCGACCTCGTCGAGCTCCTCCGGCGTGACGGGCTGATCGGGGTCGAGGTGGACGTCGTCGCCGCGGTGGGCGACGACGTCGAGCAGGACGCCTCGCGTGGTGATGCCCTTGGCGATCACTTTGTCGATCCCGCAGCGGGTCGCGCCCTGGCTGGTCACCGCCGAGGCGGGGAAGCCGTTGTAGAGCAGGCCGTCGTAGTAGGTGTGGGAGAGCGCGTCCCACTGGGTGGCGGCCTGCAGTGGCATGATGATCATGTCGTCGTTGAACCGGAACGGGTTGTCGGCGAAGTACTGGCCGATCTGCTGGGCGACCGGGTTCGCGGCCCAGCCGCGGGAGTGCTCGACGAAATGGTCGGCGTCGCCGCCGTCGACGGTCATCACGTGGATCGGATTGGGGCGGAACAGGTAGTCGCCCTGCGGTCCGTTCGCTCCGAACTCGACGCCCAGCGGGAACACGGCGCCTTTGCGGACGAGCCCGGCCGAGGCGCGGACCTTCTCCGGGGTGATGAAGTTCAGGGTTCCGACCTCGTCGTCGTCCCCCCATCGGCCCCAGTTGCGGACCTGCTCGGCGACGGCACGGAATTCGTTGATCGAGGACATGGCTGGCTCTCCCAGGGGCGTCGGATGCGGAACGGCGAACGGCGGGTCGTGCGATCCGGCGTCAGCGGTCGCCGGCGTTCTGGGCGGTCGTCGGTTCGGTGGTCTCCAGACCGACGTAGGCCTCCATCACGTCGGGCCTCTGCAGCACGTCGCGCGGGGCGCCGGCGCCGAGGGCCTTTCCGAAGTTCATGGCGAGGAGGCGGTCGGCGACGTCGGCGATGAACGCGACGTCGTGGTCGACGATCACCGTGGTGACGCCGTCCGCGCGGATCTCGCCGACCAGCCTGCGGAGGGCTTCGCGGTCGGCGAGCGACGAGCCGGAGGTCGGCTCGTCCATCAGCAGCAGGTCGGCGCCGGTGAGCAGGGCCCGGCCGACGTCGAGCAGCTTGCGGGCGCCGTAGGGCAGGCCGCTGAGCCGTTCGCCGGCGAGGTGGGGCAGTTCGAGCCGGTCGAGCATGTCCAGCGCCAGCGACCGTTCGGCGCGTTCGCTGCGCCGCACCGAGGGCAGCCCCAGCAGGGACGCCGTGACCGATGACGCCTGCCGGCGGAGCCGGCTGAGCACCAGGAACTCCTCGACGGTCATGTCGCCGAAGAAGTCCGCGGCCTGGAAGGTCCGGGCGATCCCCTCGGTGAGGATCCGGTGCGGCCGGCGGCCGGTGATGTCGCGGCCCGCGTAGACGACGCGGCCGTGCGTCGGCAGGTACACCCCGCAGACGCAGTTGAGCAGCGTGGTCTTCCCTGCGCCGTTCGGCCCGATGAGGCCGAACACCTCCCCGCGGGCGACGCTCACGCTCAGGTCGTCGATGGCGACGATGCCGCCGAAGCGCTGGGTGAGGCCTTCGACGGTCAGGATCGGTTCGCTCACGTCGGTACTCCCAGGTAGCGGCGGCCGAGTTCGGCGGCCGAGGTCTCGCCGGTGGGGCCCTGCCACGCGATCCGGCCGCGGTCGAGCACGTACAGGTCGTCGGCGACCTTCATCGCGGCGACGGCGTCCTGCTCGACGAGCAGGACGGGCAGTCCGAGCTCGTCCGCCATCGCCTTCAGCGCGGTCATGAGCTGCTTGACGATCACGGGTGCGAGGCCGAGGGACAGCTCGTCGACGAGCAGCGCCCGGGGGCGCTGGACCATCGCCATGGCCAGGGCGAGCATCTGCCGTTCGCCGCCGGACAGCATTCCGGCCGCCGAGTCCGCCCGCCGCTCGATCACGGGGAAGGCGGTCGCGAGAGCGCCGAGTCCGGTGCCGCCCGGCGCGGCCTTCGGGGTGACGAGTGCGAGATTCTCGCTGACCTTGAGGGACGGGAACACCTTGTCGCGCTCCGGGACGAGCACCAGCCCGGCGCGGTTGGAGCGCGCCGGTCCGACGCCCGCGACGTCGACGCCGCCGAGGCGGGCCGATCCGGTGACCGCGACGCGTTCGCTGCGCAGGAACCCGGCGAGGCCGGTGAGCAGCGAGGTCTTGCCGGCGCCGTTGCGGCCGAGGACGGCGGTGATGCGTCCGGGCCGCACGTCCAGTGAGACGCCGTCCACGCCGATGGCGCCGTTGGGGTAGACGACTCGGAGATCGCTCACGGTCAGGCCCGAGACCCCTTCGCCCGGGGCCCGGCGGTCGCCGCGGTCCTGCTCGGTTCCGGCGGCGGGTGTCTGCGCGCTCATCGTGCCTTCTCCTCGGTGCTCGCGGGCCGTGCTGCTCGCCGCCTCGATGCGGCGTTCGCCGCCGCGTCGACGCCGCGCCGGACCAGGCCGACGACGCCGTCGCGCTCGAACAGCAGGACGAGCACCAGGGCGAGCCCGTAGACGGCGACGGCGAGTTCGGGGGAGTGGTCGTTGAGCCAGGTGCCGAACGAGCCGCCGCCGCCGACCTGCCCCGGCAGCGTCTGCAGCCAGTGCGGCAGCAGGACGACGAACGCGGCGCCGATCACCGTGCCGCTGATGGTGCCGAGGCCGCCGACGAAGACGATCACGAGGATCGACACCGCGAGGTCGAGGCTGAACGGCACGTAGTTGACGACGCCAAGGACGTAGGCGTACAGCGATCCGGAGACCGCGATGACGGCGGAGCTGCCGACGAAGGCGAGCAGCTTCCATCTGCGCACATCGATGCCGGCGACCGCGGCGGCGCCCTCGTTCTGGCGGATGGCCGCCCAGGCGCGGCCGGGTGCGCGCCGGTACAGGCCGCCGAGCGCGAGGGCGAGGACGGCGAGGACCACGACGAGCAGGGCGACGAGGTTGCGGCCCGGCTCGAGAGAGATCCCGCCCAGGTGAGGGATCTCGGTGAACAGGCCGGCCTCGTTGTTCCCCTGGTACTTCTTCGCCGCGAACCCGACGACGAACTGCAGCGCCAGCGTGCTGAGCGCCAGGTACAGCCCGCGGAAGCGCAGGCCCGTGACGCCCACGATCAGCCCGATCGCGCCGCCGGCCATGGCCGACAGCAGGATCGGCACCGGGAACACCGCCCAGGAGGTCTCGCTGAGCCGTGCCGTCACGTAGGCGCCCACGGCCATGAACGCCGCCGCGCCGAGGGACACCTGCCCCGCCCGGCCCATCAGCCTGTCCTGGCCGAGGGCGGCGATGGCGTACACGACGATGAGGCTGGCCTGGTACTGGCCGAACTCGTCGGCCACGAACACCGCGTATACGGCCATGACGGCGAACAGGAGCACCGCGACGAGCCGCCGTGGCTGCGGACGCCACCGCGCCGACGGCCGCGGCCCGCTCGATGGGGCCGTGCTGGGGGAGGTGAGAGATGTGGACGCGTTCATACCCGGCTCGCCTCCGCGCTGCCGAACAACCCTTGGGGACGGACCGCGAGCACTGCCAGCAGCAGCCCGTAGGACGCGACGTCCTGCCAGTCGCCGCCCGCCTTGGTCACGACGATCGACTGGACGAGCGCCAGCCCGAACCCGCCGACGACGGCGCCGCCGATCGAGTCGAAGCCGCCGAGCAGGATCGCCGGGAACGCGGTGAGGCCGAGGGCGTAGACGCCGGTCGGCGCCGGTTGGGTGGTGAGCAGGAACGCGACGCCGGCGACCGCGGCGGTCCCCGCGGCCGCCGCCCACGCCAGCATCGACATGCGGGCCACGTTCACGCCGGAGTGCGCGGCGAGCTTCGGCATGTCCGCCACCGCCCGCATCCGCAAGCCGACGCGAGTGCGCTGCAACGACAGCGCGAGGACCAGGTAGACCACCAGCGCCATCCCCGCGACGACCAGGTCCGCGACCTGGACGTGCAGCCCGGCGACCGGCGTGAACCGCCGCTCGGACATGACGTGCGGCAGGATGATCGGGCTGGAGCCCCAGACGATCACCGCCACCGACTCCACGACGATCGCCAGGCCGATGGTGGCGACCGCGGCGATGAACGGCTCCGCGCCCTCCATCCGGGCGAACACCGCCCGGTAGATCACCGCGCCGAGGACCAGGTCGGCGACGAGCGCGGTGGCCAGGGCGCCGAAGAAGCCGAAGCCGTGCTCGGCGCAGTGCAGGAAGACGAACGCGCCGACGAGGGTGAAGGCGCCCTGCGCGAAGCTCACCACCTTCGTCGCCCGGTAGACCACGACGAAGCCGACGGAGACGAGCGAGAGGATCGCCCCGCTGGTGATCGTGGTGGTGATGATGGCACTGATCTGGTCATTCATGTTCCTGCTCGTTTCCGGTCGGGATGCCGAAGGCGGTCAGCCGTCGAAGGCCTGGCCGGCCGGTTCGGTCGCGGCGACCGTGTAGGTCCGCTTCGCCGGGTCCCAGTGCATGAAGACGAGGTTCTTCACGCCGATGTGCGAGGTGGGGGAGTAGCCGAAGGAGCCGGGCACGAGGCCGTCGGCGTCGGTGGTGACCTGCTCGAGCGCGGTGGACATCTTCTGGCCGCTGCACGGGAACCCACACTTCTTCAGCGCCTCGACCACGATGTACGGGCCCACCGCGGGCATGGTGCCCTCACCGTCCATGAGCGCGTCGGTGGTCTTGGTGCCCAGCTTGCCGAGTTCGGCCAGGGTCGCCTTGAGCCCGGCGGAATTGGACGGGTCGTCGACGATCGCGGGCTTGGTGATGGTGGTCTGGTACAGGTTCGCGCGCCCGATCGACTTCATCGTCGAGCCGATTACCGCGCCGGACGTCGTCACGACGGGGACGTCCAGGCCGGCCGCCGCGAGCCCGTCCACCAGCGGCTTGTAGAACTGGTTGAAGATCTCGGCGACGACGACGTCGGGCTTCGACGCGACGATCGCCGCGATGTTCGCGTCGATGTTCGTCGCGGACAGCGCCTCCTTCTGCACCGTCGAGACCGTCATGCCGTTCGCGGCGGCTTCCTTCTTCCAGCGGTTGGACCAGTTCAGCGGTCCGATGAGGTCGCTGTAGAAGACGGCGACCCGGGGGTTCGGCTTGGTGACCCTGCTCTTGATGAACTTAATCTGCGGCTCGACCTCCATGGTCTCCATGTCGGTGTCGAGGAAGACGTACTTGCTCGGCGGGTTCAGGTCGGACTCGGTGCCGCGCTGGCAGAGCACCGGCGTCTTGTATCGCTCGGCGACCTTCGCGACCGACGAGCAGTCGTTGCTGATCAGCTGGCCGAGGATCGCGGTGGCCTTGTCCTTGGTCGCGAGCTGGATGACGTTCGCGGTGGCCTTCCCCGAACCGGCCTCGCCCTGGTCCAGCGCCTTCAGGCGGATCTTGTGGCCGTCGATCCCGCCGGAGGCGTTGACGGCGTTGAAGACCGCCTTGGTCCAGCGCAGTTCGCCCGCCGTGTAGGTCGCGAGCGATCCGGTGAGCCCGTCGGAGAAGCCGATCACGTAGTCGCCGCCGGACGACCCGCTGCCGCCGGACGAGCAGGAGGTCAGGCCGAGTGCGAGGAGGCCGGCGGCCGCCAGGGCGATGCCGTTCCGAGTCCTGCGGAAGTTCATTGGGGTTCCCTCGATTCGCGAGGAGGCGACATCTGTCGGCCGCTGGGGTGGAGGGGCCGGTCGAACGCCCGGCCGTTGTGCAAATAACGCTTAGATGCGAACGTTAGCTGCACGTGGTGCACGAGTCTCAACGCGCCGAGACGCGGATGTCAAGAGGTGGGGACGAAGGTGGCGGCCGTTGATCTCCGCATCCGGGGTCAGCTGAGCAGCTCGCCGAGCTCGGCCGCGGCGGCCGTGACGTGGCCGAGGCCCGCCTCCAGGACGTCCGATCGATGGGAGATCAGGTTGATGCAGGTCTGCGGTGCCGGCGCGGTCCGCGGCACGGGGACGGCGAGCCCGAAGGTGTTCGGTTCGACCTCGCCGTGCGTCATCACCCAGCCGCGGTCGCGGGCGAACGTGATCTCCTCGCGCTCGCCGGGACGCGCAGGGGCGCAGGCGAGCAGCGCCAGTCCCGCCGCGCCGCGCTCCAGCGGCCGGCGGCTGCCCTCCTGGAACGTGAGGCGGTACGGAACGCCGTGCGGCACGATCACCAGGATCGCGACCTGCTCGTCGTCCTCGGCGACCAGCAGCGATGCCGTCGTGCCGGTGCGGTGCGCGAGCCGGCGCAGCACCGGCATGGCGACCTCGCGGACGCTGTTGTCGAACGACGCGCCGAGGACGGCCAGCGCCGCCGCCGGGCGGAAGCGGCCGTCGTCATGGCGGGCGACGAGACGGAAGCTCGCGAGCGTGGCGAGCAGCCTTGACGCCACGGTCCGGTGGACGCCGAGCTCGCGCGCGACCTCCTGGATGCCCAGCCCGTGCGGCGACTCGCTGATGAGGGTGAGCGCGGTCAGCCCGCGCGCGAGGGTCTGCGCCCCCGCCGGCGCGCCGCCGTCGGGACGCTCCCTCGCGGCTCGGGTGTCCGGCTTGGCCGTGGATCGTGCGGGCTGGGTCATGGCGACCTCCGAGTGGGGCGGGGGGTTGACAAGAAATGGGAGCGAGGAAGAGAGTTCATGCATCTATAGCACTGTGTAGAGCAATATTTGCACACAGAGCCGCCGGAGCGGCCTCGGTCGCCCGGCGGCGACGTCAACACCGAAGGTGGGCATGTGACTGCGTTCGCCAGCATCTGGAGCGATCTCCAGGCCGTCCCGTTCGAACAGGGCTTCGTGTCCGCGGGCGGCCGGAGGACCCGCTACCTGCACGCCGGAGCCGACGGCGCGCCCGCGCTCGTGTTCCTGCACGGGACCGGCGGCCACGCCGAGGCATACGCCCGGAACCTGGCGGCCCACGCCGAGCACTTCTCCACGTGGGCGATCGACATGGTGGGCCACGGGTACACCGATCGCACCGGCCGCCCGCTGGAGGTCGCCGACTACGTCGAACACCTGGTGGACTTCCTGGACGCCGTGGGCATCGAGCGCGCGCACCTGTCCGGCGAATCGCTGGGCGGCTGGGTCGCCGCCCGCACGGCCGTCGACCATCCGGACCGCGTCGCCCGCCTCGTCCTCAACACCGTCGGCGGCTCGCAGGCCGACCCCGCGGTCATGGAACGCATCCGGACGCTGTCCATGCACGCGGCACGGAACCCGGACTGGGAGACGGTGCGGGCGCGGGTGCTGTGGCTGATGGCCGACAAGGACGCCGACTACGACGACATCATCGCGAGCCGCCAGCGCATCTACCGGCAGCCCGGGTTCGCCGACGCGATGAGCGACATCATGGCGCTGCAGGACCCCGAGATCCGGGCCCGGAACCTGATGGTGGCCGAGGACTACGCGAAGATCTTGGCGCCGACGCTGGTGCTGTGGACGAGCCACGACCCGACCGCCGGCACCGACGAGGGCCGCCGCGTCGCGGACATGGTGCCCGGCGCGCGGTTCGTGGTCATGGACGGCTGCGGCCACTGGCCGCAGTACGAGGACGCCGAGACCTTCAACCGCATCCACATCGACTTCCTCCGGGCGGCGCGGTGAACGCCCCGACGGGGCCCGAGGACGCCGCCCGGACGGACGCCGCGTCCGCCGACCTGCCCCCGGACCCGGACGCGGACGTCCTGATCGTCGGTGCCGGCCCGGTCGGGCTGACGCTGGCCAACGCCCTCGGCCTCTACGGCGTCCGGACGACGATCATCGAGGCGCGCGGCACCCTCATCGACTACCCGAGAGGCGTCGGGCTGGACGACGAGTCGCTCCGGGCGTTCCAGACGGTGGGCATGGTCGACCGGGTCCTGCCGCACACCAACCCGAACCAGATCATGCGCTTCGTGAACGGCAAGGGGCGCGTCCTGGCCGAGATCTCGCCCAGCGAGCAGCCGTACGGATGGCCTCGCCGCAACGGGTTCGTCCAGCCCCTGGTCGACGCCGAACTGCTGGCCGGACTCGACCGGTTCGACTGCGTGCGGGTCCGGTGGGACGCGACGCTGGACGATCTGACCCAGACCGGCGAGGCGGCCGAGGCCACCGTCGTCGACGCGCAGGGCCGCCGCGACACCCTCCGCGCCCGGTACCTCGTCGGATGCGACGGCGGGCGCAGCACGACCCGCCGCCTGCTCGGCACGACGTTCGAAGGGACGACGTCGCCCACCCGGTGGCTGGTCGTCGACCTGCGCACCGACCCGATCGGCACCCCGAACGTCTACGTCGGCGCCGACCCGCGGCGGCCCTTCGTGTCGGTGTCCCTGGCGCACGGAATCCGCCGCTTCGAGTTCATGGTGCGCGACGACGAGCCCGACGCGCTCGCCGACGACCCGGACTTCCTGAGCGGCCTGATGGCACGCCACATCCCGTATCCGCGGGACGTCGAGGTCATCCGCAAACGCGTCTACACGCACCACTCCCGCATCGCCGGGGCGTTCGGTTCCGGCCGGGTGTTCCTCGCCGGCGACGCCGCGCACCTGATGCCGGTGTGGCAGGGGCAGGGCTACAACAGCGGGATCCGGGACGCCGCCAACCTCGGCTGGAAACTCGCCGCGGTCGTCCGCGGCGACGCGGGCGCGGAGTTGCTGACCTCCTACGACGTCGAGCGCCGGACGCACGCGAAGGCGATGATCGATCTGTCGACCACCGTCGGGAAGTTCGTCTCCCCGACCAGCCGCCGCCTCGCCGCCGTCCGCGACGCCGTCGCCATGGCGGCCTCGATCGTCCCCGGCGTGAAGCGGTACATCGTCGAGATGAGATTCAAGCCGATGCCGCGGTACAGGCAGGGCGCCGTCGCCTACCTGCACTCCGACCCGTCGACCACGCCGGTCGGCCAGCAGTTCATCCAGCCGCGGGTCGACACCCGGACGGAGCAGAACCTGCTTCTCGACGACGTCCTGGGTCCCTGGTTCAGCGTCCTGTGCTGGAACAACGACCCGCGGACCGTGCTGGGCGACGAGTGCGGCCGGTGGGTGAAGCTCGGGGCGAGACTCGTCGCGCTCCGCCCGCAGTCGCAGCTGCACTCCGCCGACGCGGACGACGCCGGCATCGACGTCGTCGGCGACCGCGACGGCGCGCTGAAGCGGTGGTTCGACGGCCAGAGCGCTTCGGTCGTCTTCCTGCGGCCGGACCGGTTCGTCGCCGGGGCGTGCATCGCCCAGCATGCGCCGGAGGTGTCTCGCGCGCTCGCCGAAGCCCTGTCCCTCGACCCTGGAGAGCACGATGGCACTGGCCCTGTGCTGCATGTCGCACAGCCCGCTTCTGGAGATCACCAGGCAGCGGGCGGAGCTTGAGGCGGACGTCGCCGCGGCGATCGGATCCGCACGGCGCTTCGCCGGCGACTTCGACCCCGACGTGGTCGTCGTCTTCGTCCCCGACCATTACAACGGGTTCTTCCACCGCCTGATGCCGCAGTTCTGCGTCGGGACGCGGGCACGGACGGTGGGCGACTACGACAGCGCCGCCGGTGACCTCGACGTTCCCGAGCGGACGGCGGCCGAGCTCGCGCGCGGCGTCCTCGACCAGGGGGTCGACATCGCGGTCTCCCGCCGGATGGAGCTCGACCACGCCACCGCTCAGCCGCTCACCGCGCTGTTCGGCGCGCTGGACGCCCGCCCGGTCGTCCCGGTCTTCGTCAACGCCGCCGCCGAACCGCGCGGTCCGCTCCGGCGGGCGCGGGCGCTGGGCGCCGCGGTCGGCCGCTTCTTCGCCGACCGCCCGGAGAAGGTCCTGGTCCTCGGCTCGGGCGGGCTGTCCCACGATCCGCCGGTGCCCACCCTGGAGACGGCACCGCCGCCGATGGTGGAGCGCATCGTCGACGGCCGCCCGCTGACAGCGGAGGAGGCGGAACGCAAGCATGCGGGCGCGATCGCCGAAGGAGCCCGGCTCGCCGCCGGGACGAGCGAACGCTGGCCGCTGTCCCCGGACTGGGACCGGGCGTTCCTGGATCTCCTGGCCGGGCAGGGCCTAGACGAACTCGACCATTGGACCGACGACGACATCGGCCGCCATGGCTGCGGCGCGCACGAGATCCGGACCTGGGTGGCCGCCTACGCGGCGCTCGCCGAGCACGGGCCCTACGACGTCGTCGACCGCTACTACCGGCCGATCCCCGAGTACATCGCGGGGTTCGCCGTCACGACCGCCCGGCCCCGCGAGACCGTGCGCCCCGGAGGAGGAGTGTGAGCATGGCGCGAGAGACCGAACAGCCGGCGGAGCTCACCGTCGACGTCCTGGTGGTGGGCAGCGGCGGCGGCGGCATGACGGCGGCCCTGACCGCCCGCGCGGCCGGGCTGGACACCCTGCTGGTGGAGAAGGCGGCACGGTTCGGCGGGTCGACCGCCCTGTCCGGCGGCGGCATCTGGATCCCCGGCGCCCGCGCCCAGGTCAAGGCGGGCTACCGCCCCGATCCCGGTGAGGTGTTCGGCTACCTCAAGACGATCACCGCCGGCGAGGTCCCGGACGCGCGGCTGCGCAGGTACGTGGAAGCGGGCCCGCGGATGCTCGATCTCGTGGACCGGCTGACCGACGCGGACCTCGTCTGGAAGCCGGGCTATCCGGACTACTACCCGGAGGTGCCGGGCGGGTCGGCGCGCGGCAGCGTCATCAACCTCGAGCCGGTGGACCTGCGCGTCCTCGGGCGGGACGAGGAGAAGCTGCTGAAGCCCGAAGGGCAGGCGCCGCGCGGCATGTGGATGCGCCCGCTGGAGTTGCGGACCTTCTACACGATCCGCCAGTCCTGGCGCGGCAAGCTGATCCTGCTGCGGTTCGTGTGGCGGATGCTGCGCGCACGGGTGCTCGGCGAGCGGGTCGCCGGGCTCGGGCAGGCACTGGCCGCGCACCTGTGGCTAGGCCTGCGCCGGCTGGACGCACGCATCTGGCTCGAGTCCCCGATGAAGTCGCTCATCACCGCCGATGGCCGCGTGGTGGGAGCGGTGGTCGAACACGAGGGCCGGACCGTCCGCGTCATGGCACGGGGCGGGGTCGTTCTCGCGTCCGGCGGGTTCGACCACGACGCCGGCCTGCGCGACGAGCACCACCCGTACCTCGACGCCGACTGGAGCTTCGGCGCACCGGAGAACACCGGCGACGGCCTGCGCGCCGGCCTGGAGACCGGCGCCGCCGTGCGGCACATGGACGAGGCTTGGTGGTTCCCCACCCTCGCCTGGCCGGACGGACGCAAGCAGATGCTGCTCAACGAGCGGATGATGCCCGCCCAGTTCATCGTCAACCGCGCCGGCCGGCGCTTCATCAACGAGGCCAGCCCGTACACCGACTTCGGGCACGCGATGATCGCCGGGCGGGAGGGCGGCGTCGAGCACATCCCCTGCTGGCTGATCACCGACATCAGGTCATGGCGGCGGTACGTGATCGCCGGCCACCTGCCGCTGCCACGCATCCCGTTCGCGCCGGCCCCGACCGGCTACTCGGTGCCGAAGGCGTGGCTGGACAGCGGCGCGGTCAAACAGGCCGGCAGCTGG
Organism: Spirillospora sp. CA-108201; assembly: GCF_050936235.1. Lineage (NCBI taxonomy): Bacteria > Bacillati > Actinomycetota > Actinomycetes > Streptosporangiales > Thermomonosporaceae > Spirillospora > Spirillospora sp. CA-108201. Next base: position 201,026 of record NZ_JBNJNE010000001.1, read on the forward strand.
CCGGAGCTCGCCGCCCAGATCGGCGTGCCGGCCGCGGCGCTGGCCGAGACCGCGCGCCGGTACAACGAGCTCGCGGCCCGCGGACACGACGACGATTTCGGCCGCGGCGAAAGCGCCTACGACCACTACTACGGCGACCCGACGCTGCCCAACCCGAACCTCGCGCCGCTGGGCGAGCCGCCGTACATCGCGTTCCGGATCGTGCTCGGCGACCTCGGCACCAACGGCGGCCTGCTCACCGACGAGAACGCCCGCGTCCTGCGCAGGGACGGCGGCCCCATCGACGGCCTCTACGCCGTCGGCAACGCGTCCGCGGCCGTGATGGGACGGACCTACGCCGGTGCCGGCGCCACCATCGGCCCGGCGATGACCTTCGGATACGTGGCGGCCGAGCACGTCGCCGAACGGCTCCGGCGCCCGAGCGGCACCGCACCTTCGCGAGAGGAAGAATCAGCATGACCCACCCCGTCGACGAGACCTACGACCTGGTCGTCCTGGGCACCGGCGCCGCCGGCCTGTCCGCGGCGGTGACCGCCGCGGCCCAGGGCGCGTCGGTGGCCGTGCTGGAGAAGACCCCGAAGGTCGGTGGGACTACCGCCGTGTCCGGCGGTGTCGTGTGGGTGCCCGCCCACCGGCGACCGGACGCCCCGGTACCGCTGCCAGCCGAGGATGCGATGACCTACCTGCGGGCGCTGGCGAACGGCACGATCGACGAGCACCTAGCCGAGGTGTTCGTCCGCTCGGCGGCCCCGGCGGTCGAGTTCCTCGAAGCGCACACGCCGCTGCGGCTCTCGGTCGCCGACGGGTTCCCCGACTACAAGCCGGAGCACGATGGAGGCAAGCCGGAAGGCGGACGGTCGCTCAACCCGGCCCCGTTCGACTTCGCCGACCTCGGCGACTGGGCCGACCGGGTGACGGCGTTCCCGAAGGACTACAGCAACGTCGGGTTCGACGCCGAGACGCGGGAACGGCTCTGGGGCGGCCGCGACGGCGGGAACGGATCCGGCGGCGACGTGCGGGTGACGGGCCAGGCCCTGGTCGGAGCGCTCCTGCGCGGCCTGCTCGATCTCGGGGTCGAACCGCGCACGTCCGCGCGCGCCGTCGAGCTGAGCGTCGACGGCGGCGCGGTCACCGGTGTCGTCGTGGAGACGCCCGAAGGACGTCGAACGGTGCACGCCCGGCGCGGCGTCGTGATCGCGACCGGCGGGTTCGAGTGGGACGCGGAACTGGTCCGGACCTTCCTGCGCGGCCCGATGAACGGGCCGACATCGCCGCCGAACAACATGGGCGACGGGCTGCGGATGGCCATGAAGGCCGGCGCCGCACTGGGCAACATGACCCACGCCTGGTGGGTGCCGATCGTCCAGATCGCCGGCGACACGCTCGGCGGCCACCAGCGCAACCGCAGCGTACGGCTGGAACGCACCCGGCCGCGCAGCATCATGGTCAACCGGCACGGCCGGCGGTTCACCAACGAGGCCGGCGACTACAACAGCATGGGCGGAGCGTTCCACCAGTTCGACCCGGCGCTGTTCGAGTACCCGAACATCCCCGCCTGGATCGTGTTCGACCACGAGCACCTGGTCCGCTACGGCTTCCTCGGCGTCACCGCCGGCGACGCGGTCCCGGAGTGGTTCCACGAGTCCGCCACCCTCGCCGACCTGGCGGACGCCGCCGGGATCGACGGAGCCTCGCTCGCGGACACCGTCGGCACATGGAACCGCCACGTCGCCGACCTCCGCGACCCGGACTTCCACCGGGGCGACAGCGCCTACGACGGACACTGGGGCGACACCGCGGCGCCGACGCTCGCCGGACGCACGCTGGGACCGATCGACACCGCACCGTTCTACGCCGTGCGGGTGGACATCGGCTGCATGGGCACCAAGGGCGGCCCGCGCACCGACGACAACGGGCAGGTGCTGAACATCGACGGCCGGCCCATCAAGGGCCTGTACACGGCCGGCAACGCCATGGCCGGTACGACGGGGATGGCCTACGGAGGCGCAGGCGGGACCATCGGCCCGGCCGTCACCTGGGGCCATCGAGCCGCGCACCACGCCGTCACCGGGACGAAGGCGCCGACGATATGAGCACCGCACCCACCGTGTACCGCAGGACTGTCGAGGTCGACGGCCTCACCACCGGATATCTGGACGCCGGCGACGGTGAGCCGGTCGTGCTCCTCCACGGGGGAGAGTTCGGCGCGAACGCCGAACTCGCATGGGAGCGCACCGTCGCCGCGCTGGCGTCCTCGTACCGTGTCGTGGCACCCGATCAGCTCGGATACGGACGGACCGCGAAGGTCATCGACTTCACCGACGGGCGCGGCCTGCGGATCCGCCACGTCGCCCGGTTCTGCGAACTGCTCGGGATCACCGGGGCGACGTTCGTCGGCAACTCGATGGGCGCCGTCAACATGCTCGTCGACGCCGCGTCCGCCGCCCCGCTGCTCCCGGCCCGCCGCCTCGTGGCGATCTGCGGCGGTGGCGAGATCCTGCGCAACGACCACGTGTCGGCCCTCTACGACTACGACGCCACGCTGCCGGCGATGCGCCGCATCGTCACCGCGCTGTTCCACGACCCGGCCTACGCCGACGACGACGCGTACGTGCAACGACGGTACGACTCCAGCACCGCACCGGGCGCCTGGGAGGCGATCGCGGCAGCGCGCTTCCGCCGCCCGCGGGCCGAACGCGGGCCGGGGACGCCGGAACCGGAGTACGAACGGATAACCGTCCCGACGCTGTTCGTCGAAGGCGGCGCGGACAAGGTCAAACCGGCCGGCTGGGCGAAACAGCTGGCCGCACGGGTCGCGCACGGCCGCAGCGCGGTCGTCGACCGCGCCGGGCACTGCCCCCAGATCGAGCGCGCCGAGGTCGTCAACGATCTGCTGCTCGACTTCCTCACCGACACGCCGGAAGGACGATGACCATGCCAGAGGGCGACTACTCCGGCCGCCGCGCCGTGGTGACCGGCTGCGCGTCGGGCATCGGCGAGCAGCTCGCCGCGCAGCTCGCCACGCGCGGCGCGCAGGTGATCGGCCTTGATCGCCGGCGCCCGTCCGTCCGGGTGGAGGCGTTCCATCCGGTCGACCTCGCCGACTCCGCGTCCATCAGCGCGGCGGCCGCCGCCATCGACGGCCCGGTCGACGCGCTGTTCAACGTCGCAGGGATCTCCGGCACGGCCGGTCTCACCACCATCATCGGGGTGAACTTCGTCGGCACGCGCGAGCTCACCGAGGCGCTCCTGCCGCGCATGCCGGCCGGGGCCGCCATCGCGAACACGGGCTCGATCGCCGGCTCGCACTACCGGCGGCGCCAGGACCTCGTCGCCGGACTGCTGAACACCACCGCCCGCGACGAGGCGCGACGCTGGTGCGACGAGCATGCCGACGAGCTCGGCACGGGCTACTCCGTCTCGAAGGACGCGATCATCTGGTACACGCTCCACCGGTCGGTCGAGCTCGCCGAACGCGGCATCAGGATGAACTGCGTCTGCCCCGGTCTCACCGAGACCCCGATCCTCGCCGACTCCCGGCGTGCGCGCGGCGACGCGTTCCTCGACGGCATCCCGATGCCGCTGGGCCGGGTCGCCGAACCGGCCGAGCAGGCCGCGGTGCTCGCGTTCGCCTCCAGCCCGGGCGCCAGCTATCTCAACGGCCAGGTGCTGTGGGTCGACGGCGGTTACATGGCCGGCGTCGAGACCGGCCGGTTCCCCAACACCACCGGCGCAGCGGGCAAGGCCGACGGCTCATGACCGTCGACTATGCCGAACTGCTCCGGCTCGACGGCCGGACGCACGTCGTCGTCGGCGTCGGGCCCGGGATCGGCCGCGAGACCGCGTGCGCGCTGGCCGCCGCCGGCGCGCACGTCGTCTGCGTCGACGTGGACCCGGCCCAGGCGTCCGCGGTCGCCGAGGCCACCGGCGGGACGGCGGCGACCTGCGACATCACGAGTCCTGGACGGTTCGACCGGGTCCTGTCGGACACCGCCCGCCGAACCGGCCGCATCGACGGCGTCACCGACGTCGTCGGGCTGGTCCGGTGGGCGCCGCTTTCGGAGGCCGGCGCCGGCGACTGGGCCTGGCAGGACGGGATCGTCGCCGGCCAGGCCCTCGGCGTACTGCGGGCCGCGGTCCCTTACCTGCGCACCGCCGGCGGCGGATCGTTCACGTTCGTCGCGTCGGTGTCGGCTCTGACCAGCGCACCCGGACACGGGCTCTACGGGATGTCGAAGGCGGCGCTGCTGTCGATGGTCCGCACCGCCGCCGTCGAGCTCGGCCCCGAGATCATCCGTGTCAACGCGGTGTCGCCGGGGGCGACCCTGACACCGCACATGGTCGCCGACCCGCGGTTCGCGGAGGCGATCCGCGAGAACTCGGCACGCACCCCGCTCGGACGCTTGGCGTCGCCGGCCCACATCGCCGCCGCCGCGCTGTTCCTGTCCAGTGGCCTGGCGGCCCATGTGACCGGGCACAACCTCGTCGTCGACGGAGGCCTGAGCATCACATGGCCTCTCGCGCGACCCGATCATTCGGCCATCTGACCGTGCCGCGCACCGCCACGAGCGGAGCAGGGAGAGCCATGCCGATCAGGCGCGCGATTCGGTGACGCCGCGTGACGCCGCGCTGGGCGAACAGGTTTGGAACATTCGTTCTCGTGTAGTTCCAGCGAGGTGCTTCGCAAGCCATCTGACGCTGGCAATGCTGAGGCGTGATGCCGTCACCCCCCGGGCTGGGAGGCGGTGGCGTTCCGCCTTCGTCGGCCAGACGGTTGGTGCTTCCGTCTTCGACAGTGGAGGGTGAGCTGGCGGGCGCGTAAGGCGAGCTGCATCTCGAATCGCCAGTCGAGGTCATTGAGACGGCCGGGGAAGATCTCTTCGAGGCGGCGCATGCGGTAGCGGACCGTCTGCGGGTGCACCTGGAGGAGCGAGGCGACTTCGATGACCGACCCGCCGGTGCTGATCCAGGCGAGGAGCGCTTCGCAGAGGCGGTCGCGCTGCTCCTTCTTGAGCTCGGAGAAGGGAGCCAGCGTTCGCCGGTACAGCACACGCATGACGGCGTCGTCCCTGAGCAGGTGCATCGTGGCGAGGTGGTCCTCGCTGCGGACGTGCTCCTCGTCGGGGAGGATGTCCCGCGATTTCAGGGCCAGTGTCTGGCGGGAGTCTGCCTTGCGGCATGCCCGGCAGGCCGGTGTGCAGGGAGCCCGCGTCCTGCAGAATTAGCGGTAGGGGCTGCCGACCTGCGCCCATGCCGCCTCCCAGAGGCCCACCAGTGCACCGATCCCGTCCGGCCGACCGCGGGCATCACCACAGGTAGCGAGGGGGCGAGTCGCCGACAGCGCGGGCGCGGCGCAAGGCTTCGCTCCCGGATGCACACTGACCTGCGGTGGCGCCTAGTGCACAGCGACCGGTTTCATAGATCGGACCGGCTCCGAGGCGCGCGGAGCATTTACTAACGATGGGTGGCGCAGGCTTGTGAACCCGCAGCGGGTGAGCGGCGGCCGAATGCTGGGGATGTGGCGGCACCGGCCCCGCCGGGGGTTCAGTGCTGCTCGCTCTCCGGCAGGTCACCGCGGGCCTGCATTTCGCGCAATGCCTCGTCGGCGGCTTTGATCTCGGCGTGGTACTGCCGGTGCACCTTGTAGGTGCGGTCGAGTTCGATCCGGTGGTACAGCCCGGTCGGCTCGCCGAAGCGGAACTCGCGAGGGAGACGCTGCACGCCGCCGCGGCCCACGACCAGGATTGCGCGGTCGGTGGCCATGAACGTCGCCGCTGGGACGGTGAAGATCCACCAACCGGTCTGTGCGATGAACCCCGTCTGGATCTGCTCCCCTGGCTCCAGGTGCGGCGCGGCCCGCTTGGCGATCAATTCGCGCCGTCGTTCCTGATAGCCCATGACTTCCCTCCGAAGCGAGATGTGCCTGCATCGCAAGCGCTTGTTTCTGAACCGGGAGCGTCGCTGATCGTCCCGGACGTGATACCAGCAGGCGGGCAGACGCCCCAGGCCGGGGCCGGCGAGGGCGATACTGAGTCGATGTTCGTCCCGATGAGCCCGCTTTCCTGCTTGGTGTTCGGCCTCACCTTCATTGGCCTGGGCTGTTGGATGGCCCTGTTCAACGATCCGATGGCGGTCCGCAGTTTCGGGGGGCTGTTCCTGCTGATAGGTGCGGGCATGGTGGCTGGTTGTATCTGGCTGCGTCGGTCGGGTGTGAACTGGTTCCAGACCTGGTTCTAGCGTTCACCGGGCGGGTTGGATGCGCAGAACGGCGGCGGTGCCGAGGATCTTGACGACTTCCAGGCTCATGGTGTTGTTGATGGTCGCGGCGGTTCCCTTGTCGCAGCTCAGCCGGACACCGCCGCCCTGCGACGAAACGCTGCCACCGCCCGAGCAGCCCGAAATGCTGTAGCCCGACCCCGTCAGCGGCGCGACCATCTCGACCGAGCGGCCATTGATCGCCGTCACCTCGATCGGGCCGAGGCCGTACTTTCCCGGCACTGTCACCACGTCCCCTACGGCGACCTTGATTTCACACGTCCCGTCAGCACACGGCCCGGTCGGCGTGGGCTCGGGCGCCGGCGACCCGGAGCCCGACCTGCCGGGATGGCCCGTGGCGGGAGACCCGTTCGAAGAATCCGAGGAACACGACGGGAGGGCGGCGAACATGACAGCGACAACAACGGCGACGGCGGTCGATGACCTTCTTCGCATCGTGGTCACCATGGAACCGCAGCATTGCCGGGGATGGTCGGCGAACGACGCACATTTTTGTCATCGGCACCCCCGGTTCTCCATCAGTTCTCAGCGCTCCCCGCGCGCCAGAGGGTTTCGGCGAAGTCGCCCCGGCGCCGCCCTCGAACCGGACGCCGTGGAAGGCGACCGTGCCGCTCCGGGAACGAGTTCACCGTTGGCCCGCTGGTCCCTCGGCTCGGGAATGGTGTGCCGGATCTTGCGTCGCCGCAGGTAGCGGCGGTTCTTTCCAGAGCTGTAGGCCTTGTCGGCGCTGACGCTGCCGGGCCGGGTCCGGGGCCGGCCCGGCCCGACACGGGGCACCGAGATCTTCTCCATCACCGCCTCGAACTGCGGGCTGTCCCCGTGCTGCCCCGGCGTCAGAACCAAGGAGAGCGGTCGGCACCGGCCGTCGGCCGACAGGTGGATCTTGGTGGTGAAGCCACCACGTGAACGGCCTAGGCACTCGGCTACCTGACCACCTCCGCGAGGCGGACGCACAGGCTCCCCAGCACCGGATCGCCCCGCTTCGTCCCGCCCTGGGACCCCTTTTGAGCAGCAACCACCGGCGGCGCCGCCCGTGGTGCGCCGGCGGCGTGCTGGTGGGCCCGCGCCGTGGTGGAGTCCACCGACACCTCCCAGTCGATCGCGCCCTCGGCGTCCTGGGCCGCCTGGACCCGCGCCAGCAGCAACTCCCAGGTCCCATCGGCCGACCAGCGACGATGCCGCTTATAGACCGTCTCCCACGACCCAAAACGCTCCGGCAGGTCCCGCCACGGCACACCCGTCCGGACCCGGAACAGCACACCGTTGATGACCACCCGGTGATCACTCCACCGGCCACCACGCCCACCACCACGAGGCAGAAGCGGCTCCAGCCGCTCCCACTCACCATTCGTCAGATCCCCACGGCCACCCATGCCGAACAGCCTGAACCCAAACCCCTGATCACCTCAGGAGATCCAGGAAACAGGACCTAGTACTGCAACGACAGGTTGTGTCTCTCGCGTCTGCGATAGTGGCTGTCTCTGGCTCGTTGCTGGGCGCGTCTTCTCCATTCAGACCATTTCAGAGCGTGGTCGATGAAGTGTGTGGTGCGCATTACGACGCGGTTCCACAGGCGACGGATCTCGTTGATGCTCAGCGGGCGAATACCTACCGGCAGGTATTCGAGATCTCCCCTTTTTGGCAGGCCCGCTGGAGCCTGAGCAGGAAGGCGGAAGCAGCCATGGACAAAGTGATGTGCCGATACCAGGCCTGGTAGCCGCGGACCTGATAGTGGTCGAATCCTGTCTCATTCTTGGCCGCTTGAAAGCACTCCTCGATGGCCCACCTACTGCCCGCCACACGCACCAATTCCTTGAGGAGAGTCTGCTCTGGGGCGAAGCAGATGTAGTAGGCGATTTCATTCGGATCGCTGATGCTTCTGCGCGCAAGAAGCCAGTGCCCTGCTCCGGGTTCACGAAATGGTCTGATGTCGACAGCAGCCCAGTCGTACAACCGTGGACCATGAGCTCCGTCTCCGCAGCTCAGCCGCTGCCACGCGTCCTCCTCCAGTTCGTCGATCAAGTGGTGGACACGCTCCTGGGTCAGCTTCATCGAGATCACCATCTGCGTTTTGGGAACGGCGACCACGTGGGCGATGCCGCGTTCTTCCATCCACCACCGCAGCCGCCACACCTGCCCGTAGGCCGCGTCCGCGGTGACCCACCGGAAGGGGATCCCCGATGCGACCACCCGTTCAAGTAAGGCCTTGCCCAGATCGGGCTTGGTGGCGAACTCCACTTCATCGCCGATACCCGCCTGGCGGCACCGTTTACGGTCTTCAGTCCACGACTTCGGCAGATAAAGCTCACGATCGATTAGCGCCCGCCCCGCAGGACTCGCATAGGCGCAGAAAACGCCAATCTGACAGTTCTCGATCCTGCCGGCGGTCCCTGAATACTGGCGGGCCACCCCAGCGGACCGCATGCCCTTCTTTAGGAACCCTGTGTCATCAAGAATCAGCACACCCTGTTCAGGGTCCCCGATGGATTTAGCGACCATAGTACGAATGTCGTCCCGCAAACCATCCGTGTCCCAGGCGTAGAAGTTCAGTAGACGCTGAAGACGCTCAGGACCATTCTCACCCGACATCTCAGCAAGAGTCCATCCGTTCTTCCGCTCCAACTCGCTCAGGAGTCCACGCAGGTAGGAGGCTGCCTGGCGGCGTGACTCCACCCGGGGAAAACGATGAGCGAACATAGCCAGAAAGTCAGAGAATTCCCGCGACCAGGCTTCGACATCGATCGTGACCACCACCACTGCCTACCGTACGCAGCGCCGTGATCACAACCTGTTGTTGCAGTACTAGACCCTCCGGGACCTCGGGCCAACCGAAGGCGGTGCAGCTGACCAGTGCCACCATCGCCGCGAACCTGGCGACGATCGCGCCATGGGAGGTCGGCCCGGGATCGGTCGTGTGCGTCCCCGCGCCGCTGTTCCAGCGTCTCGGGGACGGGACGGCTCTTCTGCTGCCTGGGCCGGAGAGCGCGGTCGGTCTTCCTTATCGACGCCTCGCCCGAGGGCCTCCTGCGCGTGCTGGCGGACGTCCGAGCCACGCACATGCTGAGCGTCCCGGCGGTCGTCCGGACCCTGGGCAGAGCCCGGCGGTGGCGGCCGCCGACCTGAGGAGCCTGGAGACCCTCGTCTACGGCGGATCATCGATGCCGCCCGCGGTGATCGAGGGAGGCGTGCACGGCGCTCGCCTGCGACCTCGTGCAGAGCTACGGGGTGATCGAGGCGCGCAGGCCCATCACGTTCCTCGGCTCAAGTGGCCACCGCGCGGGAGACGCGCGGCTGGTCTCCGCCGGGTGTGCCGCCGAAGGGGCGGAGGTACAGATCCGCGATCCCGCGACAGAGAAGGAGCTGCTGGCAGCCGAGGGGAACGTCTGCACTTGGTATCCAGCTTCCGGAGCCGGCTCAGCCGGTCGCCGGAGATGTGGGCATCTGCTCACCCGGCCGGGTCTTCGGCCTTGTATCCGAAGGGACGTACGTCCGCTCTCTTGAAGGTCAGTTCGACTTCGATGACAACGTCTTCGCCCGGGTCGCGATGTCATCATCTTCCAGGCGTACATGGCGGACGGCGAGGTCGGATGTGATGCGGCGTAGCACTTTCAGCCACTCGGCTACGAAAGAGTCGATACTTACGGTCAACTGACTTCTCTCGTTGAGAACAAATTCGTAGCTTCCATGAACGCTGTCCCAGCGCGAATCGATTCTGAGGGAATCTCCGTCGCGTGCGATGTTCCATTCGGTGGAGAAAGTGTCGGATCCCCAGTGGATCTGTGTCCGGGAAAACTCCGGATTTTGGACCTCTTCAAGCAGCGGGACCAGGTCATCAAGCAGGACGGGAATATCGTAACGGTATTCGAGTCGCACGGGGACGCGGTTCCAGAACAAGATGGCGTCTTCGGTATCCATGGGATACATCTGCCCTGTTGCGTCCGCCATGTCCTCGGCCGACTCGACCTTCAGGGTCTCAGGGTTTCCTGTTTGCAGCCAAAAATTCATTTACTTCCACCTCGGGTGAGCGGGTAAGCGTGGACCTTGCCGTTGGGGTAGACCTTGACGAAAATGCTGTCCGGTGTGCTTGTCGCGCCGTCTGGATGATACTCTATACAGTCATGCCCTTCGGGCAGTCTGAAGAAGCCCGTTTTCTTCGGTCCCAGTTCGGCCCCGCACTCCGTCGCGTACCGGACGTCTGCTGCGCTACCGAACTGCCCTTGCGGCCGACCATCTCTTATCGCGCGAGCCATTCCTTCAGACCAGTCGACACCGTGCTTTGCGGCCTTGAGCAGAGCAGCTTCGGGCTTGTATCTCTGACCGTCTCTTTCGAAGCCTTTGCCGACTTCCTCTGTCTGTTTCCTCTTGCTGAGACCGTCGAGATGCTGCTGGCTCTGCTCGAAGGATCGCTGCTGCTCCTCCGTGACGGGACTCGTCACTTCTGGCTCAGGCCGCGAGTCCCCCTGGCTCGGGGCCTTCGCCGGCTCCTCAGGCGGCCTGTCGTCCTCGCCGTTGCCCTCGCCGTCGTTGTCGCCGCCGCTGTCGTCGGTGTCACTGTCGTCGCTGCCGCCGGGTGGTGTCTCGGTCACTGGGGGCTGTGTTTCGGGCCCGGGCTCCTGCCCGCCCGTGTTTTCGTTTCCAGGCGGGGCATTTTGATCGCCGTGTTCGCTGAGGGGTTGTTGTCCGGTGTCCTTGGGGGGCAGGGTGTCTTTGAACTTGGCGCGTAGTTGCTCTGCGTATTCGTGTTGTGCTTCGCGGGCGCGGGCGAGGCTTTCCAGGCGGGAGGGCGGCTGCTGGGGTGGTTGGAGGTCGTCGGTCTTTTCCCCGGTGGAGCTGCCGCTGTCCTGGGGGCGTGGTTCCTGGTTGTCGTGGTTGCCCTGGGCGCCAGCCTTGCCGGTTTCGGATCGGCCGGTCTTGGCTTCGCAGTCGTCGTTGCCGCGTTCGTCCTCGTCCTGGCGTGGGTTCTCGGGCTCGGCCTGGGCGGGGCTTTCTGCTTCCGGGCTGCCGTTGCCCGTCTTGGCCGGGTCGGTTTTGTCGTCGTCAGATTCGGTGGGCTGGGGGCCGGAGGAGTCGGTTATTTCGGTCTCGGGGTCCTTCCTGGCGTCCGGCTTGGCGCCGGTCGGGGTGCCACTCTGCGTCTGTGCCTTCTCGCGGGTCCGGTCGGCGGTGGAGCCGTTGGTCTTCGGGTCGCGGTCGCCGGACTGCCCGGTGTCGGCATCGGGTCGCCCCGGAAACTTCCAGCCTGCTGCGGAGAGGCTGTCCATGCGGGGCGTTTTCCCGTCCGCTCCGGGATGGTCGTGCGATGACGTGCCACCGGCGTCGGGTGGGGTGGGCTTGTCGGTGGTCTCCGGGCCTTTGCCCGGCCCACCAGGGGGACTGTCCACGCCCACGCTCGTCAACCCTTCAACGGAGGGAGGCGCGCCGGTTCTCAGGGCATCTGTCGGGCGGCCCGCCAGGCACGGCCCTTGACGCACGGGGCTGACGTCAGGGCAAACCGTGCCCCATGTGATCGCGCACGTGCAAGCTTTGCATGTGCAGAAGTCGACGTCTCGGGGGTCGACATGCGTCCTGGGCCTCTCGGAGCTAGTAGGCAACCAGTTTGTTTATATTTGAGAGCCTTTTAAGCTAAATAATTGCCATAGTTGATCATATTTAAGTGATGTGGAGCTGGCATATTTATGGAGGTCTGTGGTGTTCCGTTTGGCACCATCACGATCTGGGGCATCCGCTCGGCGCGTCACCCCTCTGCAGCAGCGGGTTCGGGACGAGGGTGCCGATCACGGTGACCGCGACGAGCACGACCAGGCCGCGTCCCTGCGTGACCGGGACGCCTTCACCGGCGAGCTCGGTCACGAGCTCGAACACCCGTTTCGGGGGCACCAACTCCTCGACTGCGGCGGCCGCCTTGCGCAGGATCTTGACCTCGTTCTCCAGCTCTTGGATTCGCTGGTTGGCCGCGGCGAGGGCTGCCGACTCCACCGCTCCGGCGCTGGGGGCTTTGACTCCTCACTCGACGAGATCGCGTGAAGGCCACCGGTGCAGACACGACTCGGCGATGCCGAGCGCTGCCGCGGCCTCGCGGACGTTCTGCCCGGATTCGACAAGGTCCAGGGCCTTGCGACGGAACTCGGGCGGATACGGCTTGGGCATGAGAGGGCGATCCTTCGATGTCACCAAGCCCGTGGTCTCAACAATCGAGTCCGGAGAAGCAGGGGAATATCAAGCCGTCCGTGCTACCGGGGAACCTCAGGGCGGGTGCGTTTGTGGGTGATGCCGGCTGCGGTGAGGGTGTCGCGCCACAGGTGTGAGCGGTAGCACGAGCCGTTTTCGGTCAGGACGCGGGTGATGGTGATCCCGGCGGTGGCGAAGAACGCCTGCGCCCGCTGCCTGAACGCGACCGCTAATTGTTGGGTCTCGTCGGGGCGCATTTGGGTGCAGGCCAGGCGGGCCAGGTCGTAGCGGGTCAGCCCTTGGTGCACCGTGGAGGGATGGACGCCCAGCAGGTAGCCAATGCGGGCCGGTCCCCACCGGCGCAGCACATGTACCTTGATGATGCGGCCCTCGGTGCGGGTCGGGGTGCGGCGCGGACTGCGGTGCTGGTGGGGCTGGAGCGGTCGGCCATCCCGGCCTCGCCCTGCGCGCGGTACCGGGCCGCCCACCGCTTGGCCGTGGTGGGCGAGACCTGGAACCGCTCGGCAGCCCGCCGCAGCGGCCACTTGTCATCGACCACGCAACGGGCCAGGCGCAGGCGTCCGGTCTCGGTCAGTGGGGCGTTACGGTGGGGCATGAGGGCCTCCTGGGGAGCCGGTGCAGATGTCGCAATCCACACCGAACCCGGAGGCCCTCCCTCATGCCAAGATCATCCGACCGTGTCCCTGCTTTCACAACCTTCGTGGGCGGTACAACTAGAGAATGATCTGGTCAGCGCGCAGCCGGGCGTGCCGGGCCCAGTCGGCGCCCTCGGCCGCAACCTGTTCCAGGATCCGCAGCGCACTGCTCACGCCTGAGTCGTCTAGAGCCAGCCGCCGCAAGTAGATCGTGTCGTCTCCGAGGCCCTCGTCCACCTCGGCCAGATGTTCCACGGTCACGTCGAAACGCTGCCGGTTGATCAGGACCAGCCGGAACAGTTGCAACACCACCGGCTCTTGGTCCGAATCCGACGTCGCCTTCGGACCCGGCTTCTCTTCCGCCTCCGTGTCTGGCTTCGGAGCCGGTGATCGGTGCTTGCGCTGTCCTTGGGGGAGTACGTTCCGCCCGCTCTCGCTGAAGCAGATCCCGAACTCGATGATGCTCGCTGAGGCGACCGCGTCGTAGCGGAACGCTGTCCGCTGCTGGTCACTAAGCGTTCCGCTGGCGAAGTCCAGGTGCACGACGATCTGCCTGACGCCGGCGCTGGTCAGCAGGTAGATCCACAGGATGTATGCCGAGTAGCGCCAGGGGCCGCGGCGGACCCGCGAACGTCGGGAGCCTGGTGCCGGTTCGCTGAGCACTGCCTCGGCGATGACGTCCTCGCTCTCCAGCCCGTACTGGTTCAGTACCAGGGTGCGGAAGTAGTGCTTGTCGTCGTCCAGCCAGCGGGCCATCTCAGTGTCTTCGGGCCGGTTGGCCAGCTCTCTCAACCGGTCCTCGTAGAGCTTCTGCTCGACGCGCAGCCGTCGGGCCGCCAGGACTCGCTCACCGTTTCTGCGTAGCAGCCTGACCAGTAGGACATCCCCGCGGCTTGCAGGAAGCAGGACGCCGGCGCAGAAGACGAGGCCGATCGGACCGGCCGCGCGTGTCGGCTCGGTGAGGAAAATGCGGATCACCGTGCCAAGCGCGGTGGCCGCGAGAGCGAGGGCGGCGCAGTCGAATCCAAGCGTAGCCTTCGACCGCATTCTGAGCTTCCCCGCACGGAAGCGCTTCCAGGCGTCCTGGGCATGTCTTTTGATCAGGTAGTCGATGCCTCCCGGCGGTACCTTGGGGCTGCCGTAGACGCTCGCGTACTCCCTGACCAAAGCCGACCGGAGGGGCCTGGTCGCCGCAATCCAGCCTTCGGTACTGTCGCCGTCGGATGCGTTCCGCCGGACCTGCTCGAAGACTCGCTTCACAGCGGCGGCCATTTTTCTCATTGTCTCAGGTGCCGGATCGTCCTGCCATTGGGAGAATCGCGCAGGGAACCGGGTTGGCGCGTACCAGGCGAGCAGCGCACAGCAGCCGAGCGCCGACACCGCGAGCATCAACCCCACGCCGCCGCCATGGCGAAACGACAAAGTCTCGCCCCACACAAAGCCGGTTAAGCCCATGGTGATGGTGACGGTGAAGAATGCCGCTCGAACCGGATGGAGGGTTGGCTTGGGCGACAGGGTGTCTTGCGGCGGGTAGGGGACCGGTTCGAAGAACTTGGGCACTCTCTCCTTGCGCTTGTTTCCGAGCCTTTGATCGCGGATCCGCTCGGAGTAGGCGTGCTCGAACTGCCGCCGTATTCCGGTCGTAAGCAGAGAGTCCAGGTGGCGGCGGATTTCCTCGCGCCGGGCCTCGGGCAGATCCTCGAACGAGGCCAGGATCTGATCCATCCTTGCCGTTCCGGCCGTGTCTCCTTGCGGTCCCTGAAGTAGTACGACCAGGTTCTTGATGACCGTCGCGGCGGTATGCCAGGGGTCCTGGCTCTGCTGGACCTGCTTCCAGGCGCTTTGGAGAGCATCACGGGCCTCCGTGTCCAGGTCGGCCAGTGCCTTGCCGCTCAGGATGGCCAGCATCCAGTAGTAGGCGGCCTCGCTCGTTCGGTATTTCTGACCGATCACCGATACCAGCAGTCCCTGCGCTGGTCCAGGCATGAGCGCGGAGAGGTAGTTCTTGGCGACCTGGAGTTTGCGCTCGGGAGGATCGTCCGGATCGGCGAGGTAGATGGTGACCTCGCCGTTGAAGATGCCCTGCGCGCCGGTCGTCCCCCGGGTGCTGGAGAATGAGGGCGCCTGCCCGTCTCCGTGAGTTGCTTCCTGGCCGCTCACGACGCCTGCCCGTCGGTGTCATCCTGGTCGTTCTCCGGCTTTTCGGCCTGCTCGGGGCTGGTCACCTGTGACACACCACCGAGGTTGATGACGACCTTCTCGTTGAACTCTCCTGCCTGCGCCGCGATGACCGAATTATCGTTGTCGAAGACAGGACGGTCGTGCTGCTCACCCATGGTCGTCGTTTCTTTCGTTTGGGCCGTGATGGAGTTGATGCGACGAGCGCCCGCCGAACTTGGAGGTTGAAGGCGCGCGAGGGCGGTGCCCTGAGGCCCTGCCAGTTCGGGGTCGTGTGCCTCGATGCGCCGGGCCAGTTCGGTGAGTGGACGACCGACAGGACGGTCGAGCGCGTGCCTGAAGCGCTCCTCGGCCCGGCGGAAGACACCGAGAGGGGCGTTGGAACCGCCGGTGCGGTAGGCAGTGATCATCCACATGGCCACGAACGACTCGTCGAGCAGCGACTCCGCGTTGTCGTCAAGCATCCGGCATTCTTCCGCCACCTGCTCGTGGCCGCCGTTTCGTGCGATGTGCTCCAACCTGAAGAGGTGGGCGTCGCGGTGCTCGGCTCGCAGCTTCTCGCGGTTGCTGTCGGCCCAGGTGCTGCGGACGCCCACCAGGGGCCGGCCGTACAGACCGTGGCCTTCGGTCCACTCTGCTAAGGCGTCGCTCATCATTCTCACCGCCGCGTCCCCGTTAAGCGTCTTCGCCTTCGAGGCTTTCGCTCGGAAGCGATGTACGTCGGCTTCCTCCTGGTGCATCAGGAGCCTGTAGGCGTCGCCCACGTCGGGCAATGGGTCGACCACCTCGGGATCGAGCGCGCGGAGGTGCTGGCGGAGTTCGCTGACGATCCGGATTAGTCGGGTCTCTCGACCGACCGGTTCGGGCTCGTCCCAGATGATCTCCATCAATCGTTGCCGCGGGACGGGCCGGCCGAGCTCCATGACGAGCACCGCGAGCAACGCTTGGCCCTTCTGCTGGAGCGGAATCTCGCGCTCGGTTCCCAGGGCCGCGACGGGACCGAGGACTTGGTACTTCACGACTGCCTCCTCAAGCACATCAGACGCGAACGCGCAGTTACGGACAGCGGATGGAAGGTGGAGCGAGAAAGGGGTGAAACCGGAGTGAGGACGGATCGGCTGCGGACTCACGGCGGAGCTGTGCCGTGGAGTCTGGTGGCAGCGCGGAACACCGCGAAGCGACACGAAGGGAAAGTGCGATGCGAGGGAACAGTGAGATGCCGGAGTTCGACTTCCGGTGTGACGGCGGCGGCTGCGTGATTGTCGAACGGGTGGCGGGGGCCGTCGTCATCAGGGATTCCAAGAACCCGTACCAGCCCGGGCTCGTCTTCAGCCGCAAGGAGTACGCCGACTTCCGTCGACGGGTGCGGAACGGGCAGGGTGCGTGGCTGCGGGAGCTCGCCGGCCGGTACGTCGAGCTCGTGGTGAAGTTCGTGCTGGCGCGGACTGGCGCCGTCTGATGATGCGCGGGCGGGGGGCCGAACAGCTCCCCGCCCGTTCGCGGGCGCCGTCATCGTTGCTCCGCGCTCAACTCGCCGGCGAGCGCGTCGAGCAGGATATGGGCATCGTCGCCGTAGAGGGCCGCCTCTTCTAACAGGCGCCACTTATGGCGGTATCGCGCGATACTCTCCGAATCGCTGATCGTAAGATTGGCGTGCACTGTCTCGACCATGGCAATGGCCTCTCCGTCTCCGCGCGAATCATCGCGGAGGTCAAACAGTGCAAAACTGTGCGTTACATAGGTGACTGCCTCCATGGTGTGGGGGAGTAGCCCGATCGTCACGTTGTCGAGCGTCGCCAGCGAGGCGATCCGGTCGAGCTGGGCCAGCAGAAGCTGCGCAGGCCCAGGTCGCCAGCGCAGGGACGCCTCAGTGAGCAGGAAGTCGAAACGGCGGGTCTGGTCGAAGAGCGCGAGCTGGCGGTCCAGCCGTCCCGCCACGGCGGCCGCCAGACCGGCGTCGGAGCCGTCCGGCGAGAAGAAGCTGAAGACGCGGCGGGCGTATTCGGCGGTTTGGAGCAGTCCTGGAATGATTGCGTTCTGGAAGACCATGACGCGGTGCGACTCGCTCTCCACCTCCTGAATGTCTCCCTGCAGATGCGGGCGATCCCGCAGTATCCGCGACCAGCGGTGCACCTCTGTGAACGCCGATTCGGTGAGCGATTCGAGTAGTGCCGCGGTTTCGGGCGAAGCGTTGACCGCAGTCGACCATGCCGTAACTTCGGGCACGGTGGGCAGGGTCAGGCCGGACTCGATGCGCGATACCTTCGATTGGCTTACACCGATGCGGTGGGCCATCTCTCTCCCGGACAGCCCGGCGAGGTCCCGGAGCCGACGTAACTCGACGGCGAGGCGCCGCTGGCTGGCGGAAGGTGCCGTCCGCTCTGTTCCATCCACCGATGAGGCTCCTCAGTGATCCATTTTGATTCGATCTGAATCATTCAGGCTCGAAGGCATCTCCCATAAAGAAGACCTCTAGAGACCTTGCCTGTCAACAGCCGATTTCGGCCGTCGGAAGAGTGAGCGGTGGCGTTAGATGATTCAGACTGATTCGCTAGGATGCGCGGCTTCCGGTTGGGCGACAGGAGGTGCCATACGGATCTTGGGACGGGTGTCGATCACGAAGCCGCGGGCAAAAAACGCGAATGCGTCCGCCTCGGGCCACGGAGCCGGTGGGAGACGTGATATTGCTTGGCCAAGCGGTCGGCGACCCCTGCCGATGCTGCCAGGAGCCGACGGGCATCGGCCCTCGTAGGTCCCGGGGTCGTGGGCGAGCGCGGATTGGTTGCATGAGCGACTACTCAGTGCTATGTCTGTCGTCAGCCTGCGAGCTGTTAACCGTGGGAGATCTCAACAGACCTGATCTTCTTTAAGGCGCGCCGTGCTGCGCTGAGGTATTGCGTATGACCTGCGGTGATGGTGGAAAGACAGATATTCGAGGCGTGATTGATCGTGTTCACCCCGAAGAGGCCACTGGTTCGAACCCAGTATCGCCCACCCCAACTTTCCGCAGGTCAGGGCGTCGTCCCTGACCTGGTCTCGTGTGTCCCGATGACCGCTTCGTAGTCTCGGGAGCCAGCCGGGGAGCCACCGCTCTCAGTTTCGTACGCTTCGCAGATCCCCGAAGAGGTCAACCAGCCCCACTCGCTCCCGATGCGGTCGGGGACGAACCATGAGCTGATTCCATCCTCATCCATCCTGGTGATGGAGAGTGAGGATGGCCTGCACGATGGTGGATAGGCGGCTGTGTGAGCAGCGGGCCTTCCGCAGGATGTGCCATCCCTTGAGCGCAGCGGCGCCCCGCTCGCCCGGGGCGCGGGGCTTGGCATGGTGCAGGTCGAACAGTTTCTTGCGTTTTCCCAGCTTGTGATGCTTCTTGCGCTTGTAGGGAGTGCCGACCGCGCCTTCCGCTACGACATACGCCTTGGTCGGCGTGGCAGGCGATCGCCCGGTCCGTCGGAGCGTCGATGATGCCGCGCTCGCGGGCGGCGGTCAGATCATGGGTGGACCCCGGTAGGGCCGGGGACGCCGAGATCAGCTCGTCATGCCGGTCGCTGAGGAACTGGACGTTGACGCCATGGCGGCGGTGATTGATCGAGGAGGGGAGCCGGTCGTTGGCGCCTGACAGTCGGTCGGTGGCTACCAGCGTGCCGTCCAGGACGGCATACGCCTCGCGTCGCGCGGGCCGCATGGTTTGCCGCTGGTCGGGAGCGATTTCGGTGAGCAGTTCGATCACATCGGTGACGTGGCGGTGCGCGGGCGCGGCTCTGACGCCGAACGCCGCCGCCAGGCCGGCGAATGTCTCGTTGCGGTGCAGGTGCACCAGGACCAGCAGCTCTTGGCGGTCTGGCGGCAAGAGCTGCCACCGTGACCCGACCCGGCACCGGTGCCTGCAGATCAGATCAGCCACGAATCTGCGGGCCGGGCGAGACAGATCGAGTGGAGCGCGATAGAACAGCATCGGAGCTCCAGGCAGTCAAGATCGTCGCAAATCTCGATCTACCAGGAGCTCTCTCGTTGCCGTTCACGCCGCGCGGGATGCAACCGGCCCGTGACCTGCGAACTCAGGTTGGGATTACCTCACTGGATGATCCCCAGCGAAGCCCTGGGAGCCGGTGACTTCAGCCGCTTCATCCCGCGGCCCGGACTGCTCAGCCCCCTGGGCCTTCGCAGGGCATCGCCGCAGCCCTCATCATCGCTCAGGAAGCGGTGTGCGGAGCGCTCCTGAAGCCATGTCCCGGGACTGCTGATGTGGGCGACCGAGCCCACGGTTGCCAGCTGGTCGCCGAGGCTTTCGCTTAGCTCCCCGGCCTGGCACCGCCGTGGACACAGCGGTGATGCAGGTGGTTCCCCCTGCTGGGAGGACGTCTCGTCCGGCTCGTCGATGCCGAGTTTCGCGCGCAGGTGGGTGACGCCGGCGGGCAGGACGGGCGGCACGGTGATCAAGGCTATCGCGGCATCGACGAGACTCGTTCGCGCCGTCTCCACGACCACCCAGCCGACCAGGAGCAGCAGCGGTGTCCACGTGCGCAGGTCGGTTCGCAGTATCCAGCGGAGGCCGGCCAGAAGCCGGTGAGCGAGCGTGTCGTGCACCGGGCGTCGCAGTGTCAGGGAAAGTGCCAGCATGCCGAGTATGAGGCGGAGCGTGAATCGAGCCCGGGCAGAACGGCTCGGCAGGACATCGAACTCGCCGAGCCATTCGTCCAAATAACGCGACCTGACCGCGGGCGGGAGCAGGAGCGCACCGAGAGCCAGTGCCCGGTGACCTGTAAGGGCGGCCTCGGGGAGGGCGGCCAGACGATCTAGCGCGATCGAGGTGAGTTCGTCGGAGACGTCGCGCAGGCCGAGCCGCCAGGCGGGCGGCGCCATCGACTCCAGGGTGTGCTGGGACTTGAGCCGCTGCTTGTCCTTGTCGAGGTACTGCGAGGTCCTCATGTTATGAAGTTTGTCCAGCACCTTCAGTGTGAGCACGCGGTGGTCGGCGGTGGCGATGCCCGCCTCGTCGCGATCGAGCGCGACCATGCTCTCGACCAAGGTGGCGATCTCGTCGCCGAGCCGCTCGCGGAGCCGGACGGCGTCGCATCCGGTGTCCTCGATGATGTCGTGTACAGCGCGGCGCAGATGACCACGTCGTCCAGACCCGAGCCGGCGGCCATCTGCGCGACCGCCAGCGGAGGGGTGATGTAGGGATCGCCGCTCTTACGGTGCTGGCCTGCGTGACGGCGGGCGGCGAACTCGTATGCACGCCTGATCCTGTCACGGTCAGTGGCCGGCAGATTGGTGGGCAACTGTGCGAGCAGGGACTCCAGGGTAGCGGTCATGGCGTCGCCGTCCGGAGGTTGACGCCCGGCCCGCGCGATCGCCGGGCCCGCTCCAGCGCGATGCATGCCCGCACAGCACCCTCGTCGGTGAGCGTGTAGTAGTAGCGGGCACGCCGTCCCTCGGTCAGGTGCTCGGCCGCAAACTCCTTATGGCCCTCGACCCAGCCGAAGCGCTCCAGCCGGGCAAGGATCGGGTAGATGGTGCCACTGGGCTGACCGGTCTCTGTGCACAGTTCAAACCCGAAGCGCCGCTTGGCCGGATCGGACAGCATCGCGTCCAGCACGAGCATCGTCTGCAGGGTAATCCGAGGAACATCCGCCATGCATCGAGCTCTAGACTTCCAGCACGGACAGTGACATACCTCCAAAGGCCACATCGGCCTGTCCCGTCGCGACTGGAGGACGTCTTGCTCGTTCGTGGGCGGCGGCGAACCGGAACAGCGGTCGGGTGCCGGCGTCGCCCAGTGACGCGACCGCGATCACGTCGTTGAAGACCCGATCGGCGCGCAGCGGCGGCCCGCCGTCGGCGCGGACCATTACGACTTCGAAATGACCGCTTTGGGTCACTTAAATCTTGCTGTCGGTGAGTTTCCTCGCGAGGGTCGGGGCCTAGCCTGGGATCGTGCGAGGACTAGGCGATGGCGTTACCCGGCTTTTCTTCGGGCGGGACGATGCGGAGAACGATCTGACTGACGGGTTGCTCCGCGAAGGCTTTCTGGCCACCTATGCCTACGAGGCGGCGAAAAGCGGACGCAAGTCACTGATCATCGGCCGGAAGGGGTCCGGGAAGAGCGCGATCTGCCGTCGACTGCTCGCCGAGAGCGGAGCGGACATGCCGGCAATGATTCTGATCACTCCCGATGACGCGGCGGGCGACGAGATTCGGCGCTTCGAACTGCAGGGACTTACTGGCGACACCGCGAAATCCCTCATCTGGCGCTATGTGTTCGCAGTCCAGGCAGCGCAGCACCTCTCCGCCCAGGCGCGTGGGATGCGCAGGTGGGGCAGGAGAAGGCCACCGCGATCCGTACGCGCGCTGCGCGCCTTCCTCCGCGCGAACGACGAGGCGGACGAGCAACAACTCTACGATCGGCTACGGCGCGGTGTGCGGCGTCTGCAGTCGGCGTCGCTTTCGCTCAAGGCGTTCGGGATCGTGGAGGCGTCCATCAACGCGGAGGGCTCGGAGGGGGCGCTGGCCTCGCGCCAGCTCGAGGTACTGGAACGCGGGGTCGCGGCGGCGTTCGACGACCTCGATCCCGAACACGCGAAGCCGACGCTGCACTTCCTGGTCGACCAGTTGGAGCAGGTGTGGACCGTGGACCCGGACAGCCACGCCATGGTCACAGGCCTGCTGCTCGCCTCCAAGCATGTGACGAGTGAGTACCGGAAGGCGGTGCGGTGCACGCTGTTCCTGCGCTCCGACATCTACGACACCCTCAACTTCGGCGACGGCGACAAGTTCCACAGCGACGAGATCCGGATCACCTGGCGTCAGAGCGGGCTACGAGATCTCGCGCTCACCCGCGCCTCGGCCTCGTTGGGGCGGGTGCTGGCCCCGGAACAGTTCTGGGGCGAGGTGTTCCCCCAGGATATCGAGGGTGAGCCCACCGCCGACTACTTGTTCTCCCGATGCCTGCCCCGCCCCCGGGACGCCATCCAGTTTCTGACGGTGTGCCGGGACACCGCCGCCCAGCAGGGCCACCGGTGGATTATGGAAGCGGACGTCGTCCGGGCCACCCTGTTGTTCTCCCAGTGGAAGCTTCAGGACCTGGCCAAGGAGTACCTGGTCAGTTATCCGTTCCTGAGGAGCCTGTTCGCGCTCTTCGAGAACACCGGATACGTGGTCATGCGGTCGGCTCTGGAGAACCGCCTTGAGGCACAGCGCGATTCCCTCCACGAGGAGTTCCCCGCGTACGCCGAACACCTGAACCCGCAGGGCGTCCTCGACGCGCTCTTCGCGGTGAGCTTCCTGGGCGTGAAGCGCGGAAACCAGGTGGTCTATGCGAGCGGCATGGAGGCGTCGATCCAGCCGAACGAGACCGAGTTCCATGTGCATCCCTGCTTCCGGTCGGCGCTCAACGGCCTCGGGCCGCTGGAACTACCTCACTTCCCGATCGTCGAGGCCGCCCCCTCCCGGTGGGCGTACCCGGCTTTCCAGCAGCGCGCGATACAGGCGGACGTCGGTTTCGGCCCGAGCCGGGACCTCCGTCTGGTCACCGAGCTGGTCCGTTCGTGCGAGACCCTCCTTCGCCACCTCAGCAGATCCGACCTCCCAACGGTGACCCGGGACGAGATCTCCCAGGCGATCGCCCGGTTGCTTCAGGACGCGATTGACAGGCGCGCCCTTCTGGATTCCGGTCTGGACGTCGATGCGTCCGCCCATGTCGTCAGAGCCGCGAACTACCTCAGCAGTCTCGCCGGGCAACTCGCCAGCAACGGCATTTTCGAGGTAAACCTCACACGGCGATTCGACGAGGAGTCCCGTTCCCTCATCCGCGCGGTGGGGGGCGCCATCGGGCGCGGAGGCGGCTCCTCCTCTTCCTGACACCAACTGGACTGCGTCAGATGAGCTGCTCGTCCTTCGGGACTGTATGGTCTTCGGCTCTGCCGCTCTTTCAGCGGTAGCGGAGGGTGAGGCTTATCCGAGGAGGATGCGGTGGCGCAGGAGGTGGAAGCCCGCCCGGCCGTACATCTGCCTCTCG
Source organism: Spirillospora sp. CA-108201 (assembly GCF_050936235.1). Lineage (NCBI taxonomy): Bacteria > Bacillati > Actinomycetota > Actinomycetes > Streptosporangiales > Thermomonosporaceae > Spirillospora > Spirillospora sp. CA-108201. The sequence continues at coordinate 224,324 of NZ_JBNJNE010000001.1, forward strand.
ATCAGCTTGGTCTTTGGTGTTGACACCCCAGGCGCCGCCATTGTGGTACTCGCTGGTCAGAGCGGCACGGACGGCGTCCTGATCGAGTCGTAGGCCGCGGATGAATGAGTGCACGTGCGGCAGCTCCGCCTCTTCGGCTGCGCTGATCCACTCTTGCAGTCGGTCTGCGTTGTCGGCGGCCGGGATTAGGTTCTGTTTCTTGGATCATGCGCGAAGCCAGATCGCGAGGGTGGCGACGGTGACGGTGCCGAGGTAGACGTAGCCGCGTTTGTCGTAGCGGGTCGCCACGGCCCGGAAGTTCTTGAGGCGATTGATCGCCCGCTCGACAACGTTGCGCTTCTTGTCGAAACCAGCGGGACGACCACCGGCCGAGCCGCGTCTGCGGCGATGGGCCCGCTGGTCGCTGGGCTCGGGGATGGAGTGCCGGATCCTGCGTCGCTGCAGGTAGCGGCGATTTCTGCGAGAGCTGTAGGCCTTGTCGGCGCTGACGCTGCCGGGCCGGGTCCGGGGCCGGCCCGGCCCGACACGGGGCACCGAGATCTTCTCCATCACCGCCTCGAACTGCGGGCTGTCCCCGTGCTGCCCCGGCGTCAGAACCAAGGAGAGCGGTCTGCACCGGCCGTCGGCCGACAGATGGATCTTGGTAGTGAAGCCACCATGTGAACGGCCTAGGTGTACGGCCCAGGGACGTTGGTGAATCTGGTGATGGGTGGTTTGCCGCCGGTTGCGGTGTGGGGGCCGGTGGACTCTCCTATGTCTCGTCAAGTAGGAGTGCCGGGGTGGCGGCCGCGTTGAGGTGTCGGTAGATCTGTCTGGCGAGGTAGCGCTTTAGGCAGCGTCGAATCTCTTTTCTGGTGCGTCCTTCAGCGCGGCGTCGCTCGACGTACTCGCGGGTGGCGGGGTCGTGGATCATGCGGGTGATGGTCGCCATGTGCAGGGCGCGGTTCAGGCGTCCGTCGCCGCCCCTGTTGAGTCGGTGGCGGACCGTGTTCCCCGATGACGCGGGAATCGGGTTCACCCCCGCCAGGCAGGCGAAGGCGGCCTCTGAGCGCACCCTGCCGTGGTGGGACCAGGTGAGCGTCGACCCCGAGGTCGACGGCCCGCACGAGCGCGATCAGCGCGTTGACGGCAGCTGTGCGTTCTGTGGTCATGTGGTCTCTGGCGGCCAGCAGTACCCGCGGTGCGGCGCGTTCACCGTCGCCATGGCGCGGGTGCCGAAGTTGGTCTTCCTCCAGGGGCAAGGTGGCCTCGGCGATCCTGCGGGCGTCCAGCGGGTCGGACTTGCCGACCCCGCGGTGGGCGCGAGCATTCATCCGCGGCGCCTCGAGGACCTGGTAGCCGGCCTCGGCCACGGCATGGGCGAACTGGGCGCCGTAAGTGGCGGCGCACTCGATCACCCACAGGGCAGCAAGGTCGCCGCCAGTCCGGCGGGCAGCCCAGGCGATCGCGCGGGCCATGCCCGCCTTGGTCGTGGGGAACTCGGCCGAATCGATCCGCTGCCCGGTAGCGGCCAGGATGGCCAGAACATGGTTGCGGGCGTGGGTGTCCACCCCGATGACGAACGGATGGTTGAGCGCGACGATAGTCACGGCGGTCGGAATTCCTTCCTGATCCAGGAACACGGTCCGGCCGCTTGCGACCGGCGCCGGCCTGGGGGAAGTCACTTCCGGGCAGCACTGTGACGGGCCACGACCTGACGGTCGGGCAATCTCCTGATCAGGACACCGAGGTGGGCCAGGTGGCGCCGGCCGCTCCGCCTCAAGGACGGACGAGTCCACCGAAATGCACCCTGATGGGGCCAGTGATTGTATGAGTCACGACTTAGAGGTCGTAACAGAATCAGCGGACGAGGCGTCGCCAGCAGCGGATGGCTGCGGCCAGGGTCATGAAGGCTTCCCTAAGATCGAAGTGTCTGGAGTGAGTCGCTCTGGATGCCCCGGACGACGGGGTGTGGCTAATGAATGCTTGCCGTGGTTGTGGCTTTCCACGAATGGCCGCCTCGTCGCCCCGGACCCCCTGGCCGCTCACTGAGATCTGATGCGAACCGTCGCTGTTCAGGAACCTGATGGCGGGGCCGTCCACGGGCTTGACCTGCGAGAACGGGGAGGTGGCCGGGGTGACGGCCACGAGTGTCGTGTGGGTGGGGATCGACGCGGGGAAGGCGAGCCATTATGCGGTGGCCGTCGACGCATCGGGCAAGAAGCTCTGGTCGGTCAAGGTGGGCAACAGCCAGCAGCCGATCGAGGAGCTGCTCGACCGAGCCTCCACGACCGCCGGCGACGGCGAGGTGCGGTGGGCGATCGACCTGGTCAGCCCACCCGCTGCCCTATTGCTGGCGATCCTGCTGTCCAGCGGCCAGAACGTGGTCTATGTGCCCGGCCGGGTCGTCCACGGCATGGCCGGGGTGTTCCGCGGCGAGGGCAAGACCGACGCGAAGGACGCCCGCATCATCACTGACACCGCCCGCATGCGAAGCGATCTGACGGAACTGACCACCAGCGACGAATTGGTGGTCGAGTTGACCCGGCTGGCCTCCTACCGGGCCGACGTGATGGCCGACTGGGTGCGCGGCATCAACCGACTCCGTGCCCTGCTGACCAGCATCTTCCCTGCGCTGGAGGCCACCTTCGATTACTCCACCCGGTCAGCGCTGATCCTTCTCACCGGTTACTGCACTCCGGCCGGAATCCGAGGCGCCGGAGCTGAGGGGCCGGCCGCCCATCTGCGTGAGCACGGGGCCTGGGCCAGGGGGGTCGACAAGATGGCCGCCCAAGCCGTCCAGGCCGCTGAGCAGCAGACCGTCGAACTGCCCGGCGAAGCCACTACGGCGCTGCTGGTGAAGAGGCTCGCCAAGCAACTCCTGGACCTCGACCAGGAGATCAAGGACACCGACAAGCTGCTCACCAGCAGGTTCCGCGACCACCCCCAGGCCCACATCATCGAGAGCCTGCCCGGAATGGGCCCGATCCTGGGTGCCCAGTTCCTTGTCGCCACCGACGGGCGTCCCCTGGACGCTTTCGCCAACTCCGGCCGCCTGGCTTCTTACGCTGGCTTGGTGCCAGTCCCGCGTGACTCCGGACGCGTCAGCGGCAACTACCACCGGCCCAAGCGCTACCACCGGCCACTGCGCCAGGTCTTCTACATGATGGCGTTGTCCAGCCTGAAGACCGAAGGGCCGTCAAGAGTCTTCTACCAGCGCAAACGGGATGAGAACAAGATCCACACTCAGGCTCTGCTCGCGCTGGCCCGACGCATGGTCGACGTGCTGTGGGCCCTGCTGCGTGACAACCGGACCTACAACCCGATCCCACCATCGCAGGTCAACGCACTCGCGGCTTGACACCATCACTGAGATTCGTGGATGTCGTCGCGGATCTCCCAGCGGATGCGTAAGCGGCGGCACCAGTGCGGCAGGCCGATGGTGCGCTCGACGACGTAGCGGTGGACGCCCAGGCTGGAGCCGTGCGGGCCGCCGCGGCGGGCGATGACCGGTTTGATGCCCTTGGCCCAGACCAGGCGCCGGTATTCGTCGTGGTCGTAGCCGCGGTCGGCCAGCAGCCGCCCGGGTCTTCGCCGAGGCCGGCCGACCCGGCCCCGGACGGGCGGCACCGCCTCCAGCAGCGGCATCAACTGAGTGACGTCGCCCGCGGTTCCCGCCGGTCAACGACACAACGAGCGGGATGCCGTGGCCGTCGGTCAGCACGTGGTGCTTGGAGCCCGGCCGGCCGCGATCGACCGGGCTCGGCCCGGTTTTGGGCCGCCCTTCAACGCCCGCACGTGGGAGCTGTCGATCACCCCCGGACCAATCCAGTTGCCCGGCGGCATGCAACTCCTCAAGCAGAAGACGGTGCAACCGCTCCCAGACGCCTGCCTGATGCCACTCGGCCAGCCGCCGCCAGCACGTCATGCCCGACCCGAACCCCAGCTCCTGGGGCAGGAACTCCCACCGGATCCCGGTGTGCAGCACGAACAAGATCCCGCACAGCACCTTGCGGTCGTCCAACCGCTTCCGTCCGGCGTGGCGCTTACGGCGCTCCACCTTCGGCAGCAGCGGCTCGATCCGCTCCCACAGACTGTCGGCCACGATCCACGGGGGTTGCTCGCCCTTACGCACCCGCCCACACCACACCCGACCGTCACCACATGTCGCGCAACATGCACATTTTGCTATGACCTCTCAGAGCATGTCTCACGTGGGCGATTTGGCGAGCTTCCTGTAGCAGGTGATGGCGGCGGCGGGGACGAGGAAGGCGTTGAACAGGTGGCCGTGGCGTTCGTAGCGGACGGTCAGGCGCCGGTAGCCGAACAGCCAGGCCAGGGTCCGTTCGATCTTCCAGCGGTGGCGGCCCGGGCGCTCGCTCGATTCGACGCCGGCACGGGCGATGCGTGGCACGATCGCGCGCCTGCGCAGCCAGGCAAGATGCTCGGCGGAGTTGTAGGCCTTGTCGGCGCGGACCGTGACCGGCCTGCGCCGGCGCGGTCCGCGCCGGGACCGGATCGCCGGCAGCGCCATCAGCAAGGGCTTGAACGCCTGACTGTCGTGCACGTCGGCCGCCGATACCGCGACCACCAGCGGCAGCCCGGCCGCATCCGACAGCACGTGGAGTTCGCTGCCCTTCCTGCCGCGATCGACCGGATTGCGGCCGGTCAGCGAGCCCCCTTTTCGCGCGGACGGCGGCCGCTTCCACGATCGTCGACGCCCAGTCCACCTGCCCACCGGCCCCGAGTTCGTCCAGGACCGCAGGATGCAGCCGCGGCCGCAGCCCCGCCGCGGTCTACGCGGTGAACCGACGATGCGCCGTCGGCACCTTCACCGCGAACGCGTCCGGCAGATGCCGTCACGCACACCCGCTGGTCAACACGTACACGATCGCGGTGAACACCGCTCGATCATCCACCGGGGCCGTGCCGCCACCCTGCTGACGCGGTGTGAACTGCGGGATCAACGGCTCGACAACCGCCCACAACTCATCCGAAACCAACCGGAGCGCAAGATCCGACGACATGGCCTCGAAGCATGCCGCACCATCACCCCGAAACCACGTGAGACACGCGCAAAATGCGGCTGGAGTATTAACACGCACTCACCCTCACCACCACACCCGTCAACACCAGATAACCCTGGTGAGGGGATCGCGAGGTCTCCGGTGTTCCTGGTTCATCTTGATCGATGGACTCTCCACCGGAGACCTCGCTGCTTGGGTCTCACGCCACGCCGTGATACCGCACTTTGAACAGGCCCTAGTACTGCAACGACAGGTTGTGTCTCTCGCGTCTGCGATAGTGGCTGTCTCTGGCTCGTTGCTGGGCGCGTCTTCTCCATTCAGACCATTTCAGAGCGTGGTCGATGAAGTGTGTGGTGCGCATTACGACGCGGTTCCACAGGCGACGGATCTCGTTGATGCTCAGCGGGCGAATACCTACCGGCAGGTATTCGAGATCTCCCCTTTTTGGCAGGCCCGCTGGAGCCTGAGCAGGAAGGCGGAAGCAGCCATGGACAAAGTGATGTGCCGATACCAGGCCTGGTAGCCGCGGACCTGATAGTGGTCGAATCCTGTCTCATTCTTGGCCGCTTGAAAGCACTCCTCGATGGCCCACCTACTGCCCGCCACACGCACCAATTCCTTGAGGAGAGTCTGCTCTGGGGCGAAGCAGATGTAGTAGGCGATTTCATTCGGATCGCTGATGCTTCTGCGCGCAAGAAGCCAGTGCCCTGCTCCGGGTTCACGAAATGGTCTGATGTCGACAGCAGCCCAGTCGTACAACCGTGGACCATGAGCTCCGTCTCCGCAGCTCAGCCGCTGCCACGCGTCCTCCTCCAGTTCGTCGATCAAGTGGTGGACACGCTCCTGGGTCAGCTTCATCGAGATCACCATCTGCGTTTTGGGAACGGCGACCACGTGGGCGATGCCGCGTTCTTCCATCCACCACCGCAGCCGCCACACCTGCCCGTAGGCCGCGTCCGCGGTGACCCACCGGAAGGGGATCCCCGATGCGACCACCCGTTCAAGTAAGGCCTTGCCCAGATCGGGCTTGGTGGCGAACTCCACTTCATCGCCGATACCCGCCTGGCGGCACCGTTTACGGTCTTCAGTCCACGACTTCGGCAGATAAAGCTCACGATCGATTAGCGCCCGCCCCGCAGGACTCGCATAGGCGCAGAAAACGCCAATCTGACAGTTCTCGATCCTGCCGGCGGTCCCTGAATACTGGCGGGCCACCCCAGCGGACCGCATGCCCTTCTTTAGGAACCCTGTGTCATCAAGAATCAGCACACCCTGTTCAGGGTCCCCGATGGATTTAGCGACCATAGTACGAATGTCGTCCCGCAAACCATCCGTGTCCCAGGCGTAGAAGTTCAGTAGACGCTGAAGACGCTCAGGACCATTCTCACCCGACATCTCAGCAAGAGTCCATCCGTTCTTCCGCTCCAACTCGCTCAGGAGTCCACGCAGGTAGGAGGCTGCCTGGCGGCGTGACTCCACCCGGGGAAAACGATGAGCGAACATAGCCAGAAAGTCAGAGAATTCCCGCGACCAGGCTTCGACATCGATCGTGACCACCACCACTGCCTACCGTACGCAGCGCCGTGATCACAACCTGTTGTTGCAGTACTAGTTGCCTCCGCCTTCGTAGGTGGCGTGACCGAAGCGGGTGACCTTGATGCGCCCGTACTCCTCGGTCTCGAATCCGGCGGGGAAGTTCGAGACCTGGGCGCCGGCGAAGACGGTGAAGTTGACCCCGGTGCTGAGATAGCCGCGGTCGCCACCGCCGTTGTTCGCGGTGCCGCACCAGGTCTGGGTGACCTTCACAGGGGAGATCTGGCGGTTCTTGCGGCAGTACGGTCCGTCGACGACGTAGACCTTCTTGGTGTTGTACTTGACGCGGGCTCTCACGGTGATGGAATGGAAGGTGTGCAGTGGCGTGAAAGAGAAGGTCCGCTCGACCCACTTGAACGTGTACCGCGCGGGTGCTTTCGCCGCTTTCGCCCCGCCCTGAAGGTTCGGCTCAGAAGGCTTTTCGGAAGCCGTCCGATTGGCTCCGGTGGCCTCGGGAGATTCGGCCGTTCCGGTGGCTGTGATCAGACCCTTTTCCGCGGAGACCCGCCCGGCGGGGGACGGCTGATCATCACTTCCGGCGGCCCAGGCGCCGCCGGCGACCAGCGTCGCCCCCAAGGCCCCCGTCGCGGTGATAACGGCCAGCTTTTTCATGTGCTACCTCTTTCGGGGAATTGATCAGGCGGTGATGCATGACATGAGGTCGTCATACGCGTGGGGAGTCTGCAGGTCGGGAACGCGGGCGCCCGCCCGGAACGTCGGACCTGGGTCTTCCGCACAGTCGACGTCGTTCCACAACGTCACGGAACTCCCTCCTCCGACGATCAGCGAGGTGGCCCTGTTCCTGAACCATGCTGGTGCCGTGCGCGCCTGCACCCCATTGCTGGTCTTGACCTTCCACTGTTTGCCCTTGTACTTCTTCTTCGTCCAGAAGCAGACGTGGTTCCGCGGACAGTGCGCCGCCGCGCTGGCCGCGGCCGTCCCGCCGGCAAGGCCTTCGGCCTGCGGCTGGGAGGGCTTTCCGGTCGTCGTTCGATTGGCTCCGCTGGTTCCGGGCGCTCCGGTGGTCCCGGTGGCTCCGGCCAGCCGGTTTCCAGCCGAGACATGACCGGCGGTGGATGAGTGCTCACCGCTCCCGGCGGCCCAGAGCCCGCCGGTGACCAGCGTCGCTGCCATAGCCCCGGTGGCGGTCATAACAGCCAATTTTCTCTGCATGCCACTCCCTTCTGAGAAGGCATTGATGAATCTGCCATGCGATTCATGCTTCCATTTGAGAAAAGGTATTGGAGGCAAGGAGGGGGCCCTAGGGCCCTAGGGCCCCGAAACGATGCGGCGCAGGCCCTAATACTCCAGCCGCATTTAGTGACCGATGAGGCGGCGTTGTCGTTGGTAGTGGCAGCGGCGGGCGCGTGCTTGGTGTCGGCGTCGCCAGCGTGACCAGTGGGTTCGGTGTCTGGTGGGTGCCGGGGCCGGTGGAGATGGGCGTGCAGGCGGCGGCTCTTGTTGACGGTGAGTGGAACCAGCTCGTCAGGTTCGTCCTGGTCCGCGTCGTTGGAACTCGATCGCCCCTGGCGGGTAGGCCCCCTGTGTGGCGAGGTCGTCGGCCTCGTCGCTGTCGCCTGGGTCTGGGGCGCCGGGGTCTGGGGGTGGCCCGGCGGCGAGGAAGGCCAGGTGGCGTGGGCGACCATGGCCAAGGTGACGTGCCGGTACCAGGCGGTGTGCTCGCGGACCTGGTAGTGATCGAGTCCGACCTCTTTCTTGGAGGCTTGGAAGCACTCCTCGACGCTCCATCTGGATCCCGCGGCCCGGACCAGTTCGGGAAGGCCGACCGGGCGGGTCGCCCAGCAGCGGTAGAAGGCAAGGTCGGCGGGGGCGCTGATCGACCTGCGGGCCAGCGCCCATTCAGTACGGCCCAGCTGGATCCATGCCCAGTCATAGAAACGACGGCCCTTGGCGCCGTCGCCGCAGGAGTAGCGCTGCCAGGCGCCCGGGTCCAGGGCGGTGAACGCTGCATCGGCCCGGTTCTTCACCCCGGCAAGGAACAGCGGGTGATCGCAGGAGACGGCGAACACGTGGTTCAGGCCGTGGCCCTGGCAGCGGAGGCGCAGGACGGTGTTGTCGCCGTAGGCCTCATCGCCGGTCACCCAGGCGAATACCAGCAGCGGGTCATCGGTGGCCCGCTCGATCATCCGCCAGGCCAGCTTCGGCTTGGTCGCGAAGACCGCGCCCCACCGGGACGGCGGCGTCGGCCAGCCGACCGGGATCGGCGAACCAGGACTCGGGTAGATACAGTTCCCGGTCGATGAGGCCCCGCTGCCGGTCGCGGTTCACATACGAGGCGAACACCACGATCTGGCAGGTGGTGATCTTTCTTGCGGTGCCGGTGTACTGGCGCTGCACACCGGCCGAGCGGCGGCCCTTCTTCTCAAACCCGGTGTCGTCGACCACCAATACCCCGCCTGTGTCGCCGAGCCGCTCGGCCACCTGCCACCGCAGCGCGTCCCGCACCTGGTCGGCATCCCATTTGGCGTGGCTGAGCAGCCGCTGCATCCCGTCCGGCCGCGCGTCCCCGGCGAACTCCGCCAGCGACCAGCCGTTCTTTCGCTCCAGGGCGCTCAGCGGCCCCCGCAGATATCACCGGGCCCGAAGCCGCGGCTCTCGCCGGCCGAAGAACGGAGCCGCCACCTGCGCGGACAGTTCATCGAACGCATCAGCCCACCCGGCCGGGTCGACATCTTCTACAGTTGGCGCCACGGCCACCGCCGATCGTCTGGTTCCAACACACCCACACGATCACAGCGGCGGCCGTTTACGTCCCGGCCTCGATCAAACCGAGATCTCCAAGTGCGGCTGGAGTGCTAAGCGGCCTCCTAGCCGCCAAAGCCGCGGCACCCGTGCTCAGAAGAGTCGCCCCCAAGATCGTCCAAAAGGTCGCCGGCAAGGCGAAGGGCGGTGCCCCGGGGCGTGCGGGCAGCGCGGCGAAGACGGCACCCGCCGCCGCAAAGAAGGCCGGAAAAGCAGCAGACGATGCTCCTGTCGGGGGTGGAACAGGCTGCCCGCGCAACAGCTTCGAAGCGGGAACCGTCGTCCTGATGGCCAATGAGCCCATTCCATCTTCAGTTGGCCTGGTGGTGGAGGGTGAGGATGGCCTGGACGATGGCGGTCAGTCTGCTGGGTGAACAGCGGGCCTTGCGCAGGATGTGCCAGTTCTTGAGCGTGGCAGCGCCCCGCTCGCCCTGGCACGGACTTGGGCGTGATGCCGGTTGAACAGCTTCTTGGGTTTGCCCAGTGTGCGGCGCTTGCGCCGTTTGTACGGCGTGCCGATCGCGCCGCCGGCGCCGACGTATCCCTTGTCGGCGTAGCAGGCGATCGCTCGCGCGGTCAGGCCGGCGACGATGCCGTGGTGACGGGCGGCGGTCAGATCATGGGTCGATCCCGGCAGCGCCGGGGACGCCCAGATCAGTTCGCCGTGCGGATCGGTGAGGAACTGGACGTTCACTCCGTGCCGCCGGTGCTTGCCCGAGTAGAACAGCCGATCGTTCTCGCCCGACAGGCGGTCGGTGGCGATGAGGGTGCCGTCCAGGATGACGTAGGCCTTGCGCTGTGCGATCCGGAGGGCTTCGCGCAGGTCGGGTGCCTGTTCGGCGAGCAGTTCCACGACCTCGGTCACATACCGGTGTGCGGTGGCGGCCCCGACGCCGAACGCGGCGGCCAGGCGGGCGAAGGGTTCGTTGCGGCGTAGATGCACCAGCACCAGCAGCGCTTGGCGGTCCGGGCCCAGCACTCGCCACCGCGTTCCGATCTGGCGGCGGCGCTCGCGCACCAGCCGGGCCACGAACGTAAGGGTCTGGCGCGACAGATCGAGCGCGGCACGGTAGAAAAGCACATGAAGCTCCTGCGCGGACAAGGTTGATCTTGGTCGACAACCTCATCTAGCAGGAGCTTCACTCTTTACGGGCGCCTATCTGCCGTCCGCAACCAGCCCGTGACCTGCAGGCTCAGGTTGGAATTGCCTCATTGATCGACCTAGATCGACTTTCCCGCTTTGCTTCACAGCGAAGAGGCCACTGGTTCGAACCCAGTATCGCCCACCCCAACTTTCCGCAGGTCAGGGTGTCGTCCCTGGTGTGATCTCGTGCGTCCCGATGACCGCTTCGTTGTCTCGGGAGCCAGCCGGGGAGCCAATTCGTGCGCTTCGCAGATTCCCGAAGTGCTCACACGGCGGTCGATCACCGGAATTGTCCCCTCCCGACGGACGTCGGTCAGCTTGCCCGTGAAGCCTGGTACGGGCTTCATCGAGCCTGTGGGCCTCCAACCGCCGACCAGTCAGCTCATGCGGGGATGTCGATGACAAGCACCGCCAGTTCCCGGCTTGGGAGCGTCTGGCGGGCGGAGCTTCCAGACCGGTGCCAGGCGGGGCCACGGCCGCACTGGCAGTCCGGCCCGCCGCCGAACCCCTCAGGTTGATCCGGCTTGAGCTTCACGGTGTCCTCCGCGGCGACGATGCGCGCCACGATCGAAATGCCGGTGACCAACTGCGCACGCGCACCAGGCGGGGCAAAGGGGGCCGGCGGCGGCCCGCGCTGCTGTTGAGCGCGGGCGGTACGAACGTTTGCTCAGGTTCCGGTGGACGATGGTGCCGGCCCGCCATGGTCAGCGCGCAGCGCCTGACAGCGATGATCTTGATGAGCACCTCCCGGCGGGTCTGACGCCTGGTTGTTTGGTCGTTTCGCGTTTACCGGGAGTCTTGCCGCGTCACCGGCCACCTCTGCGTATCGCGATCACTCGCGGCCGGCGTGGGCAGGTGGAAAGCTCATTTCTTGAACTTCGGCCATGTCGAGCGCGAGTCGGCGGTGGAGGTGCTGGCAGGACTGCTCGTTGCGGCCGTAGAGGTAAGTACCGTGCGGCCAGGCCTCGGAGTTCTTCTGGATGGTCTCCTCCATCGGCCAGTCCTCCTCAGAGGCGGCCTGCTCGAGGATCTGCCAGCTCTTATGGAGCCGGGCCTTCATACGCTCATCGAGGATCTCGGGCCGGACCAGGAAGCGGATCTCCGTGGTCGAGCGGCCAGGGTCGACGGGGTCGGGCCAGACGGTCCAGAACTCGACATGGTCGGGAGCGGCGATCACGGATGCGTTGGGGTAGAGAAACAGGTTGCTGCCTATCAGCTTCCACGCGGCCTCAGGCTCCTCGCCGGCTCGGGCGAGGTCGCCGAGTTTGGTGCGCGGGCTGAACGACTGCCCGTGGGGGCCGTAGTCGCGCCAGACGCTGGTGTTGGTCTCGATCAGCTTGCCGACGCCGTCGGGGTGCAGGAACTTGGGGTGGAGCACGTCGATCGCGCCATCAAGGACGAGCTTCCAGTTGATGTCGAGCGTGAAGGACTTGTGCAGGAAGATCTCGGACTCGGCGACGCCGAGGTCCTCGAGTTGGGCCGTGACGTCCGATCCCATCCAGTCGCCGAGCGGCTGTTCGGTGTCGCCGGCGAAGTTCACGAAGAGGAAGCCTAGCCACTCCCTGGTCCGTACCACGTTGAGGCTGTGCGTCTCGCGGTTCACCTGCGTGTAGAACTCGTCGTACGGCACGCCGCGAAGCTCTCCGCTCTCGCAGGCGTAGCTCCAGCCGTGGTAGGCGCAGGTGAAGAAGCGCTTCTTCCCCGACTCGGCGTTCTCGACCCGGCCGCCGCGGTGCTTGCAGATGTTGACGTACGAGGCCACGCCGCCGCTGGCCTTCCGCACCACGATGAGAGGGATGCCCAGGACCTCGCGGGTGATGAAGTCGCCCTTGTGCGGGATCTCGGAGCCGCGCCCGATGATCAGCGGCTTCCGCATCAGGACCTCGCGTTCCCGTGCGGCGTGCTCGGGGCTCACGAAGTGGGAGACGGGGACGCGGAGCTCCTCGCCCATGTCCGTCGTGCCCTCGCGCAGATGCCGGGTGAGCCGGCGGGCGACTGAGGCGTTGGTGGTCGTCATGGGGGAACTCCTGGTCGGTCTGCAGGTGGCGATCGCGCCGTGAGCGCTCCTCTAAATCTAATGATAGTTGGTTAGAGGTGCAACGACCCTTGTCGCATGTAATCGAATGACGTTAGGTTTGGAGGGCCTGATCGGAGCGCGAGGAGGCCCGTTGACCCACGTCATCACCCAGACCTGCTGCAACGATGCCGCCTGCGTGCCGGTCTGCCCGGCCGACTGCATCCATCCCGCTCCGGACGAGGCGGGTTTCGCCTCCGCGGAGATGCTCTGGATCGATCCGGAGGAGTGCATCGACTGCGGTGCCTGCACCGACGTGTGCCCGGTCGACGCCATCTACCCGGAGAACCGGCTCCCCGACGCCCTGCAGCCCTTCGTGGAGATCAACAGCATGTTCGCCCATCTGCGGCGTACGTTCCTGGCGCGAGGGGGCGCTCAGGCCCTGCCCGCGCCCGCGCAGCGTACCGCCGAGCCGGGCCGAGGGGGCGAGGCGCCGGGCAGGGAGTTGCGGGTGGCGATCATCGGCACCGGGCCATCGGCCACCTTCGTGGCGGAGGAGCTCCTGGCGACCGCGGGCCCCGACATCCGGATTTCGGTCTTCGACCGACTGCCGGTGGCGGGCGGGCTGGTCAGGTTCGGAGTCTCGCCCGACCACGGCCACACGAAGCGCGCGCTGCGCCGTTTCCCCCGGATCGCGCAGGACCCCAGAGTCTCGCTCTTCCTCAACGTCGAGATCGGTGGTCACGTCCAGGTGGCCGAACTGCTCGAGCACCACCATGCCGTGATCGCCGCAGTCGGCGCGGCGGGCGACCGGAAGCTCGGCATCGCCGGCGAGGAGCTGCCCGGCTGCCACTCGGCCCGCGAGTTCGTGGCCTGGTACAACGGGCACCCCGACCAGGCCGCCACCGCCTGGGACCTGTCCGGCGAGCGCGTCGTGGTCATCGGCAACGGCAATGTCGCGCTCGACGTCGCGCGCATCCTCACCGCCGACCCCGACGAGCTGGCCACGACCGACATCGCCGAGCACGCGCTCCAGGCCCTGCGGGAGAGCAGCGTCCGCGAGGTGGTCGTCGTGGGGCGCCGAGGCCCCGAGTCCGCCGCGTTCACCTTCCCGGAGCTGGTAGGCCTGAGCGAGCTCACGACCACGGCGGTGCGCGCCACCGGTGTCGAGCCGTCCGAGGCTGTCACGGTGCCCGGAGATCCCGCGGGGTTCCCCGCCGCGCTCAAGTCCGGCCTGGTCGCCGAGCTGACCGGACGCCGGCGGGGCGATCGCCGCACGATCGAACTGCGCTTCCTCCGCAACCCCGACGCGGTCCTCGGCGATGGATCGGTGACGGGAATCCGGCTCGGTATCAACAGGAGGACCCCGGACGGCGTCGAGCCGACCGGTGAGACCGAGGACCTGACCTGCGGCCTCGTGCTCCGTTCCATCGGGTACGACGTGGTTCCGGTGCCGGGTCTGCCCTTCGACGAGCACGACCGGACGATCCCGCACGCGACCGGGAGGGTGATCGATCCCGGGACGCGCGCGCCCCTTGCCGGCCTCTACATCACCGGGTGGGCGAAGCGCGGCCCGAGCGGCGTGATCGGTACCAACCGCCCCGACGCCTGCGAGACGGTGGCCGGGCTGCTCGATGATTTCAGGTCCGGTCGCCTGGCGGAGCCTGCGAAGGGCGCGGACGAACTGGCGGCGCTGGTCGGCGAGCGCCAGCCACGTGCGGTCGACCTGAACGGCTGGCTGAGAATCGAGAAGCACGAGGTCGGCAGCGGTTCCGAGGCCGGTCGGCCGCGCCGCAAGCTCGTCTCTGTCCCGGAGATGGAGCGGATCGCCTGCGGCGGTGCATGACCGTGCCCCTCGTCAAGTCCTACTGCCGCTTCTGTGCCGCCTCCTGCGGAACGCTGGTCGAGATCGTGGACGGTCGGATCGGGGCGGTCTTCGGCAATAAGGACCATCTGCTCTCCAAGGGCTTCACCTGCCCCAAGGGCCGCCGGGCAGGCGCCCTTCTGCAGGGCCCCCACCGGCTCACCGGCTCGCTGCGGCGGGGTGCGACCGGCGAATTCGAGCCGGTCGACGGCCTGGCAGCGTCCCGGGAGATCGGTGAGCGGCTGCGACTGATCCGCGATGAGCACGGACCCGACTCGATCGCGCTCTTCATGGGCACCCAGCAGGCGTTCACGACGCTGACCCCCTTCGTGGTGAAGTCCTGGCTGCGTGCGACCGGGTCGCGCAAGCTCTTCTCCACGATGACGATCGACCAGTCGGCCAAGTGGCTGGTGCCGCTGCGCATGGGCGAGTACCTCGGCGGCCCCCAGCCGATGACCGATGCCGACGTCTGGATGCTCTCGGGCAACAACGTGGTCCTCACCGCGTCGGGAGGGGACGGTGACGGTCCTCTCGTCGCCGATCCCGCGACCCAGATCAAGCATGCGCGCCGACGCGGCATGCGGCTGATCGTCATCGACCCGCGCGGCACAGAGACCGCTAGGCTGGCCGACCTGTTCCTGCAGCCGCGTCCGGGCACGGACGCGCTGCTCCACGCGGGCCTGCTCCGGATCCTTCTCACCGAGGGCCTGCACGACGCGGCGTTCTGCGCCGAGTACGTCGACGGGCTGGCGGAACTGAGGCAGGCGGTCGATGCGGCCACCCACGAGCGCGTCGCCCGCGAATGCGACGTCCCGGTCGAGGATCTGTTCCTCGCGGCCCGCATGTTCGGCGGTGAGAAGCGCGGGCGGTTCACCACCGGCACCGGTGCGAACTTCGGCCCGCACTCCAACATCGCCGAGCATCTCGCCGACACGATCAACATCGTCTGTGGCAGGTTGCTCCGGGAGGGCGAGCCTGCCTGGGGCGGATCGGTGCTGATGCCCGAGCGTCCGGCGTCGGCGACGGTGGCGCCACCGCGACGGACGTGGGAGTCGGGTTTCACCAGCCGGGTCGGTGGATTCGGCCGGATGAACGGTGAGCTGCCGTCGTCGATCCTGCCGGACGAGATCCTGATGCCGGGTCCGGACCGTGTCCGTGCGCTGGTCGTCTCCGCCGGGAACCCGATGGTCGCCTTCCCCGATGAGGCCAAGATCCGCCGCGCGCTGGAGCACCTCGAGCTGCTGGTGGTGATCGATCCCTTCCTCACGGAGACGGCCAGGCTCTCCGACTACGTGATCGCGCCGACGATGTCCTACGAGCGTGCGGACCACACCATCCTCATGGAGTTCTTCTTCCCCCGGCCCTTCGCAGCGCACACCCCGGCCGTCGTGCCCCCTCCACCGGGCGTCATCGAGGACTGGGAGTTCTTCTACGAGACCGCCGCGGTGATGGGACTGGAGATGAAGGTCGCCGGTCAGCCGCTCGACCTGCGGCGGAAGCCGACGTCCGAGCAGATGCTGGAACTGGTGGCGTCGAGAGGGCGCGTCGACGCGGCCGCCTTGCGCGGAAGGCCCGACGGCGTATTCGTCCCGGGAACGGGTGCCGTGGTCGGGCCTCGAGGCGACGACACCACCCGGCTCCAGCTCGTGCCGCCCGACGTCCTGGCCGAGATCGAGGCCGCGCTCTCCGATGTCGTGGAGATCCCGGCGGGCGGCTTCCAGCTGATCTCACGCCGGCTCAAGGAGACCGTGAACTCGCTGGGACGGGGGGTCCCAGGCCTGGACCCCTACGACTACAACCCGGCGTTCCTCACGCCGGCGGACCTGGCGCGGCTCGGCGTGCCGCCCGGTGGCGAGGTGGTCATCACCTCCGCCTTCGGGTCGGTCCGGGCGGTCGCCCAGCCTGACGAGACCCTGCGTTCCGGAACCGTGGCGCTGCCGCACGCGTGGAGCGGCGAGGTGTTCCCAGGCGTGCGGGGCAAGGGCGCCAACGTCAACGTCCTCACCTCCGCCGACGAGGACCTGCAGACGATCAACCGGATGCCGCGGTACACGGCGATTCCGGTGACCGTCGTCGCAGGCTAGAGCAGGCCGAGCCCCCGCTCAAGAAGGTTCGGCACGGCGTCGCCGACGGTCGCGAACCCGTCGCCCACCGTCTTCCCGGCGAGGAACCGCTGGTGGATGCCCTCGGCGATGACGGCGAGCTTGAAGCACCCGAGCGCCTCGTAGAAGGGGAGGTGATCGAGGGGCAGCCCGCAGGCCTTCGCGTACCGCTCGGCGAGTTCGGCGGGGGACGGGAAGCCGGGGTTGGCGGTCGTCGCATGCCGCACTCCGAGGACCGGCTCGCTGACCGGGTCCCAGTAGACGAGCAGCAACCCGAGGTCGGCGAGCGGGTCGCCGAGGGTGGCCATCTCCCAGTCGACGACCGCCAGGATCCGGCCGTCCCCAAGCGGGTCGAGGATCACGTTGTCCAGCCGGAAGTCACCGTGCACGATCGTGGATGAGGGCGGTGTCGGCACCGCGCCGGCGAGGAGGCCGTGCAGCCGATCGACGGCCGGAAGGCGGCGGGTGGCAACCAGGTCCCACTGTCCCCGCCAGCGCTTCAACTGGCGGCCGAGGTAACCGCGGGGCCGGCCGAAGTCCGTGAGTCCGACCTCCGTGTAGGGGACGGCGTGGAGTGCGGCCAGCGTGTCCACGAGCGCCTCGGAGATCCGGCGCGCGGCGTCGGCGCTGAGCCTTTCCGTGTCGTCGCCGCTCTGCAGGGTCCGTCCTTCGACGAATCCGACAATGGCGAAGGGAACACCGATCACGGAGTCGTCCTCGCACAGAGCGACGGCCTTGGCCACCGGCACGCTGGTCTCGCGCAGGGCCGCCACGACGCGGAATTCGCGAGCCATGTCGTGAGCCGTCGGGGTCAAGGGTCCCAGTGGCGGCCGCCTCAGCACCCAGCGCCGTACTCCGTCGGACAGGGTGTAGGTGAGATTGGACTTGCCGCCGGTGAGCACGCGGGCCTCCAGCGGGCCGGCGAGCCCGCCCACGACCGGGTCGAGCCAACTCTGCAAGGACGGAAGATCGAGCCCGGGAGCGCCCATCTCAGCCCTCCGTCCGCGCCGCGCGCAGGACCCGCTTGGCCACGGCCCAGCGGTGGGTCTCCGAGGGGCCGTCGTAGATGCGGAAGGGCCGCACCTCGCGGTAGATGCGCGAGAGCGCTGTGTCGCCCGAGACGCCGAGTGATCCGCAGATCTGCAGCGAGCGGTCGACGACCCGGTCGACGGCCTCCGAGACGAAGGTCTTGGTGATCGAGGTGATCTGCGCCCAGTCGGCGCCGGTGTCGAGGTCGTGGCAGGCCTTGAGGATCAGCGCCCGGCTCGCCTCGATGTCGATCTCCGAGTCCGCGATCAAGCCCTGGACCATGCCCAGCTCGCCCAGCCGGCCGCCGAAGAGCCTCCGCTCGTTGGCGCGGTCGACGGCCAGGTCCGCCGCCCGCCGGGCGGTGCCCAGCCACCGCATGCAGTGGGTGATCCGGGCGGGGCCGAGGCGCACCCGGGCGTGGTCGAAGCCCCGGTCCGCCTCTCCGAGGACGGCGTCGTCACCGACTTCGACGTTCTCCAGGAGCAGTTCGGAATGCCCGCCGAACATGCTCGTGTCGAGGGTCTCGACGTCGCGGACGCGGCGGAAGCCCGGGGCGCCGGTGTCGACGAGGAACATCGTGGCGCCGCCGGGGGATCCGGGCTCGCCCGAGGTGCGGGCCATCACGATCGCGAAGTCGGCCCCGTTCCCGCCGGTGATGAACCACTTGCGGCCGTTGATCAGCCATCCGGCCGATGTGCGCGTCGCCGTGGTGGCCAGGGCGCGCGGGTCGGAGCCGGCGCCGGGAGCCGGCTCGGTCATCGCGAAGCAGGAGCGGACGGCGCCCGCGGCGAGCGGGGCGAGGTAGCGCTGCTTCTGGCCGGCGTTCCCGACCACCTCGAGCAGGTGCATGTTGCCCTCGTCCGGAGCCGCGATGTTGAGCGCGAGCGGGCCGAAGAGGGAGTGGCCGGCGGCTTCGAAGACGGGTGCGCGACGGCGCATGTCGAGGCCGAGACCGCCGTACTCCGGGGACACGTGAGGTGCGAAGACCCCGGCGGCCCGCGCCGCCTCCTGGAGCCCGACGCGGACCGCCTCGGAGAGCCGGTGGGCGTCGCCGGCGTGCTCCTCCTCGCACGGGAGCACGACGTCGTCGACGAGCCGCCGGGTGCGGCGCACGAGGCCCTCGACCTCGGCGGGCCGGCTGAGGTCGATCACCGGGCACCTCCCGCTGACTCGCGGCCGGTCCGTGCCGTGCACTCGGTGCGCATCGTGCTCCCTAACGTCGTTCGGTTTGCTGTTGCCTCATTTTATCTACTGTCATTAGAATACGTGGGACGGTGGCCCGCCGTCCGCCCACTGCGAACACCTGCGAGGGAGCCGCCATGACCGACGAGCCCGCCGAGTTCCGGAAGCTCTACGAACGTCACACCGGGTACGTGCTCGCCGGGGACTTCAAGGCGTCCCTCGCGGACATGGTCCAGTCCGTCATCCCCGCGGTTTTCGAGGGCGTCGTCGTACCGCGCGGCAAGGTCCTGAACCGGACCATCGTCGACGTCCGCAAGGAGGGGGACCGCTGGGTCGGCGACACCGTCTACGAGACTCCCGACGGCCTGATCGGCCTGCGCTCGTTCTGGGTGCTGCACGAGGGCGCCTGGCGGGCCGCCGAGCTGGAGAACTTCCCCGTCGAGGCCGCGACGTGACGGCGGTCGGGACCGGGGGCTTCCCGGCCGGACCGGCGGCCGACCGCCGCGATCTCGATTACTGGGAGGCCTTGCGGCATGGCCGGCTCGTCGTCCAGCACTGCGGCTCGTGCGGTGCCTGGCTGCCGGGGAGCCGGATCATGTGCCCGCGGTGCCACGGCTTCGAGGTGGACTGGCGACCGGTCGCCGCGAAGGGGCGCGTCTTCACCTGGTGCCGCACCCATTACCCCTACATGAGCGAACTGGCGGACCTCCACCCCTACGTGTCCGTGGTGGTGGAGCTTCCCGCCGCGGGCGGCGTCCGGGTCCTCGGCATGCTCGACCCGGGCTCCGCGGCCGTCCGGATCGGGGACCCGGTGGACGGCACCGTCGTGATCCCGCCGGGCTCCGAATGGCCGGTCCTCCGGTGGACCCGGGTCCTCCCCGGCGGGGAGGCCGGCTGATGGCCGGCATGCGCGGCGCGGCCGCCGTCGTCGGGATCGCGGATCTGCACCACAAGCGGGGCAGCGGACCGGGCGAGTCGCGGATGGTCCTGGAGGCCATCCTCGCGGCCTGTGCCGATGCCGGTGTCTCCCCCCGGGAGATCGACGGCTTCACGTCGTTCGCCGGGGGAGACCTGTCCGGTCCCGTCCTCGGCGCCGAACTGGGAATCGACGAACTCCGCCACTCCTCGATGGTGTGGGGAGGCGGCGGCGGTGGTGCCGCGGCGGCCGTCGTCAACGCCGCCGCCGCGATCGCTTCGGGGCAGGCCGAGACGGTGGTGGCGTTCCGCTCCATGTCGGAGCGCCAGACCGGCCGGCTCGGGTACGCCAAGTACTACTACGACAACCACTACCTGTCGGCCGGCGTGGGCGCTCCGGCCCAGGTGTGCGCGCTGCGCACCCAGCGGCTCCTGGAGGAGGGCGGGGTTCCGGCCAGTGCGATGCGCGCCCTGGTCATGGCGAACTACCACCACGCGCAGCGGGATCCGGCCGCGATGGGTTTCGGGCGACCGCTCGACGTCGCGGCCTACGAGTCCTCCCGCCTGATCGTAGAGCCCTTCCATGTGTTCGACTGCTCGCGGGAGAACGACGGGGCCGTCGCCCTGGTGCTGGTCTCGGCGGAGCGGGCGAAGACCCTGGCCGACCGCCCGGCGTACGTCATCGCGGGAGCCCAGGGTGCGCCCGGTGGCTACGCCTCCCTGTCCGAGAACGACGATCCTTACGGCACGGCCGGGTTCGGCCCTGGGGCTCGCGGCGGCGGGGTCGCTCGCCGGCTCTGGGACGCGGCCGGGCTCACGGCCGATGACGTCGACGTGGTGCAGGTCTACGAGAACTTCAGCGGCCCCGCAGTGGCGTCCCTGATCGACCACGGCTTCGCTCCGCCGGGGGCCGCGGCCGGTGAGGTGCTCACCTTCGAGAACCTGATCGTCGGCGGCTCGCTGCCGGTCAACACCAATGGCGGCAACATCGCCGGCTCGTTCGTCAACGGCATGGGGCTCGCGGCGGAGGCCGTCCGCCAGATCCGCGGCGGATCCCCCAACCCCGTGCCGGAGGCCAAGACGTCGCTGTTCATCGGGGGCCCGATGGCGCCCCTGGTCAGCTCCGTGCTCTTCGGCGACGCCGACGTGCTGTGACCGACGACCATCCGGCGGCAACGGAGGACTCAGACATGGACCGCAAGGAATTCTTCATCGACGGCGCCTGGGTCGCCTCACGCGACGGCGGCACGCACCAGGTGATCGAGGCCGCGACGGGGCAGCCGCTCGCCAAGGCGGCGATGGCGGGCACGGCCGACATCGACGCGGCGGTCGGCGCGGCCCGTCGGGCGTTGGCCGGGCCCTGGGGCGGGCTCGGAAACGCGGGACGCGCCGTCCTTCTCGACCGGTTCGCCGGTGAGCTCCAGGCGAGAGGCCGGGAAACGGCCGAGACGGTGACTCGTGAGAACGGCATGCCGATCAAGATGTCGAAGTCGGTCAACGGCTACGGCCCCGCGTTCATGGTGCGCTACTACGCCGAGCTGGTCCGCGGCCTCGGTGCCGAGGAGAGCCGACCCAGCGCCGCGGGCGGCCGGACGATCGTGCGACGCGAGCCCGTGGGCGTGGTCGCCGCCATCACCCCGTGGAACTACCCCCAGCCGCTGGCCGCGATGAAGCTGGCGCCGGCCCTGGCGGCCGGGTGCACGGTCGTGCTGAAGCCGTCCCCGGAGACGGCGCTCGACGCCTACGCGTTCGCCGAATCGGCCGTGGCCGCGGGGCTGCCCGCCGGCGTCGTCAACGTGGTGCCGGGCGGGCGCGAGGCGGGTGCCCACCTCGTCGAGCACCCGGGTGTGGACAAGGTGGCCTTCACCGGCTCGACGGTCGCCGGCCGCGCCATCGGCGAGGTCAGCGGACGGCTGCTGCGCCCGGCCACGCTGGAGCTCGGAGGCAAGTCCGTGTCGCTGGTGGCGGACGACGCCGACCTCGACCTCTTCTCCGCACGGCTGCTCGACGTGTCCCTCCCGAACAACGGCCAGACGTGCCATGCCGGCACCCGGATCCTGGCGCCCCGCGGACGGTACGACGAGGTGGTGGACGCGATCACCGAGACGGTGCGCGGCTACCGGGTCGGAGATCCGCTCGACCGGAGCACCCAGATCGGTCCGATGGTCAGCCGGGCCCAGCGGCAGCGCGTGCTCGACTACATCGAGATCGGCAAGTCGAGTGGGGCGCGCCTCACGGTCGGCGGCGGCATCCCTGTCGACCTCGCCGAAGGGTGGTTCGTGGAGCCGACCGTATTCGCGGACGTGGACAACGGCGACGTGATCGCCAGGGAGGAGATCTTCGGCCCGGTGCTCGCGGTCCTGCCGTACGACACGATCGACGAGGCGATCGCGATCGCCAACGATTCGGACTACGGGCTCGGCGGTACCGTCTGGACCGCCGACGAGGAGCGGGGCATCGAGATCGGCCGCCGGATCCAGACCGGTTCCTTCGGGGTGAACCACTACGAGCTGGACCTCGATGCACCCTTCGGAGGCGTGAAGGGCAGCGGCCTGGGGCGCGAGCTCGGTCCCGAGGGGCTGGAGCCGTACCTGGTGTACAAGTCCATCTACCTCGGTGCACCCGCGGCCTCCTGAACACCTTCACCACCCGGACGGTACGAGGGAAGGCGGCCCCTGGCGCGGTGGGCCGCCTTCTCCCGCCGGGACCGGTCAGGGACGGCCGATCAGGTCCTTCTGGACGATCTCCTTCATGATCTCGTTGGTCCCGCCGTAGATCCGCTGGATCCGTGCGTCCACGAAGGCCTTCGCGACCGGATACTCCATCATGTAGCCGTAGCCGCCGTGCATCTGGACGGCGGCGTCGACGACCCGGCCTTGCAGGTCCGTGGCCCAGAACTTCGCCTTGGCCGCGTCCGCGGTGCTCAGCGTGCCCTGGTTCCACTCGCGGACGCAGCGGTCCACATAGGCACGGGACACCTCGATGGCGGTCCGCAGTTCGGCGAGCTGGTGGGCGAGTACCTGGAAGTCGGCGATCCGCTTGCCGAAGGCCGTGCGCTCGCGCGTGTAGTCGAGCGTCCAACCGAGGGCCGCCTCGGCCGACGCCTGCCCGGCGATCGCGATGCCGAGCCGTTCGAGCGGCAGGCTCTGCTTGAGGTAGTCCAGTCCGGCTCCGACCTCCCCCAGGAGGTTCCCGGCGGGCACGTGGACGTTGTCGAAGAACAGCTCGGCGGTGTCCTGGGCGTGCAGGCCGATCTTGTCCAGCTTGCGCCCGCGGGAGAAGCCGGTCATGCCCTCCTCGACGACGAACAGGCTGAAACCCCGCTCGCCGGTCTTCGCGAAGACGATCACGAGGTCGGCGAGGATCCCGCTGGTGATGAACGTCTTCGAGCCGTTGACGACCCAGCCGTCCCCGTCGGGCACAGCCGTGGTCTCGATGCCGCGCAGGTCGGATCCGGCTCCGGGCTCGGTCATGGCGATCGCGCCGATCGTCTCGCCGGTCACGAAACCGGGGAGCCACCGCCGCTTCTGCTCGCCGTCGGCATGGCGGAGGAGGTAGTTGAGGACGATGTCGTCATTGGTGGAGAAGCCCGACTGGAGCGCAGCGGCGCCCGCCTTCGCGATCTCCAGCTGGACGATCACCCGGAAGCGGTAGTCGGCCTCCCCGGGGCCGCCGTACTCCTCGGGGACGGCGAGGCCGAGCAGCCCCTGCCTCCCGGCCGCCCGCCAGGTCTCCCGGTCGATGAGGCGATCGCGGTCCCACCGCTCCAGGTTCGGCTCGACATGACGCTTGACGAACTCGGCGACGGTCCGGCCGAACTCGAGGTGATCACTCTCGAAGAGGTCGCTCTCCACGGTCGTACTCCATGATCGGTGACGGTGGGCAGGGTCATAACCTAAGAGTAATAGGTTTTGTGGCGGTCGGGCAAACGTCGGGGGTTGCCGCTTTAATCTAGAGACGTTAGTTTAAGTGCAGTGCTCAAGTCGCCTGAGGAGTGTGGAGATGGCCGTCACGGATGAGGACCGCGAGGCAAGGATTCGACGGCTGCTGGGACTGCTGCGCGAAGAGAGGACGGACCTCGCGGAGTCGACCAGGCCCTTCGGCCCGGGCGAGTTCACCGACCCGGTCCTGGCCCGGAAGGAGCGGGACCTGATCTTCGGTTCGGTGCCGACCATCGTCGCCCACCGGTCGCAGCTGCCCCGGCCGAACGATTTCATCACTTTCGCCATGCCGCGCAACAAGGTCATCCTCATGCGGCAGAAGGACGGCTCGGTCAAGGCGTTCGTCAATGCCTGCCGGCACCGCGGAGCCATGCTGGAGGAAGCGCCCGCCGGTCGTTGCCGCATCTTCTCGTGCGGCTACCACCGCTGGTCGTACGACCCGGACGGCTCCCTGCGGACGGTCACCTACGAGGAGTCCTTCGGCGATATCGACCGTTCCCGGCACGGCCTGGTGGAACTGCCCGTGGAGGAGCGGCACGGGTTCATCTGGCTCGTGGACCGGGCGGGCGCGGGGATCGACGTCGCCGCGTGGCTCGGTTCCGAGATGGACGCCGCGCTGGCGGGCTATGGGATCGAGTCGCTCGTGAACTACCGGGAGGAGACGTTCCTCGAACCGGTCAACTGGAAGATCATGCAGGACGCGTTCCTTGACGGATATCACATCAAGTACGCGCACCCGAACACGGCGGGCAAGATCATCCACACCAACGTCCTCGCCGTCGAGGACTACGGCCGGCACGCGCGCTTCCTCTCGGCCCGCAAGACCCTGGACCGCTGGCTGGAGGAGGACCCCACCGGGCAGTCCCTGGCCAAGGACGTCACCGAGTCCCACTATGTCGGTCCCAACAGCACCTTGCTGAGGCTGCCCGACCACTTCGAACTGCTCACGTTCCGCCCCCATGAAACCGACCCGGGGCAGTGCCACATGCAGATGCGCGTCCTCGTGCCCACCTTGGCGGACTCGGGGCTGGACCAGGAGGCCTGGGACCGCCGCTGGGCCAAGAACTGGGACATCCTCCTGGCCGTCCTCCACGAAGAGGACTTCCCGCTTCTGCGCGCATCGCAGCAGGCTCTGGGCAGCGCCGACGCCGGTGGCATGCTCATCGGCCGCAACGAGGTCGTCAACCAGATCTTCCACCGGGAGATCCAGCGCCTCCTCGAAGTCGGCGCCCCCCGGTGACGGGACCCGCCGGTGCCGAGCGCCCGATGATCAACCATGCCGTCGCCGGCAGCCTGCGCGGGCCGGATCTCGAGGACGCCCTCCGGCTGGTCGAGGACGCCCGGGCGTACGACGAGGAGGCCGGATTCACGCGGATCCCCGAGGAACTCGTCCGGCAGGCCGACGGTGCCGGGCACGCGGTCCGTCACCTGCTGATCCGCGGCAGGCTCGACGACCTCGCGTGGGACGGCGAGGGAGGCGACCTGCTCGCGTACGCGCACCTGACCGTGCAGGACGGGAGGGGGCTCCTGCGACTGCTGGTCCATCCCGACCATCGATCACGAGGGGTGTCGACACTGGCCGTCGAGACGATCGGCCTGGAGATCGGCGCGGACGGCTGGCTGGGGTCGGGCGCCCGCACGGTGCGCGGCTGGGCCTACGGGCACCATCCCGCCGCCGAGCGGCTCGCCCGGCGTTTCGGCCTGCCCTGCATCGCCCGCACCTGGCTCCAGGTCCGCCCGCTGACCGGCCCCTGCGCGCTGGATCCTCCGGCCGCCCCGCTGCCGGAGGGGATCGTGCTGGAAGCCGTGGAAGGCGCGGTCGACGACGCGCTCGTGTGCGAGTGCGAGTCGGTGATGGCGCGGAGCGGACTCTCTGAGCAGGCGAACCAGCAGGTCGTCTCCGGTCTGGTCGCGGGCGGTGCCCGGGGCCTGCTGGCCCGGCGGGTGGACGGCGTCCCCGTCGGCCTGGTGCTCGCCGATGAGGAGCTCGGCGTCTTCGAGACCCGTGTGGCAGGGACCCTGCGCGCCCTTGCCGTTGCCGGGGAGTCCCAGGGCTCGGGCCTCGGGCTCGCCCTGGTGACGAGGACCCTGGCCGCGTTCGCCGAGCGGGGCGCCGGGGCCGCGCTGATGCGGATCGATCCGGCCGACGAGCGGGCGCTCCGGCTGGTGCGCCGACTCGGTTTCGAGCGCAATCAGGACGACGCGCTGTACGGCTTCGGCGAGCAGACCGCCGAAAACCGGGTCTTGCCCGAATAATCTATAGCCGTTAGTTTAATCTCACTCGGAGCGGAGGAGTTGGTACATGAGCGGCACCGTCGTCGACGCCCTGACCTGGTGGGCGCGCAACACCCCGGACTTCGTCGCCATCGACTTCGACGGTGACCCGGTCACCTATGCTCAGCTCAACACGTGGGCCGACGGCGTCGCCGCCGGGCTCAAGGCCGATGGAGTCGAGGCCGGGGACCGCGTCTCGATCGTCGGGGCCAACTCCCTGGAATGGTGCGTCGCCGCGCTCGCCGGTTTCAAGGTCGGTGCGATCGTGGCCCCGTTCAACCACCGGATGGTGGTGCGTGAACTGGCGGACCTGGTCGACGACTGCGAGCCGGCCGTCGTCTTCGCGGACGAGGGCGCCCTCGCGGAGCGCCTTCGGCAGGTTCAGGACGGCGGCGCGGAGTTCCGGCTCAGGACCCTCCAGGCGGACGTCCGGCCGCTTCGCGGCGGTGCGCACGCCCCGATCCCGAACCGCGCCGCGGACCTGCGGGACCCGACCGCGATCGTCTACACCAGCGGAACCACCGGCAAGCCCAAGGGCGTCATCTTCACGCACGCCACCATCGCCGGTGAGATGCACGAGTGGCACCTGATCGAGCAGATCCCGCCTCAGGGGCTGCGGACCATCCTGGTCCTTCCGCTCTTCAGCGCCGCCGGCATCATCTGGGGCGTCTCCCGGGTCACGCTGCACGGTGGAACCCTCTTCCTCCAGCCGGGCTTCGTACCCGAACGCGCGCTCGAAGTGATGGCCGCCCACAAGATCACCACTCTTACCGGCCCGCCGATCCTCTTCGAGCAGATCTCCCGCGTCGACGGCTTCGAGGAGGCCGACCTCTCCTCGCTCACCACGGCCCACTGCGGAGGAGCGCGGGTGCCGGCCGACCTGCTCAAGACCTGGTTGAAGAAGGGCGTCGCGCTGCGGCAGATCTACGGCCAGACCGAGATCGGCGGCTCGGCGACGGCCACCCCGCGCGCCGAGGCCCACCTTCACCCCGAGAAATGCGGCTTCGGCGGCATCTTCACCAAGATCCGCGTGGTCGACCCGGCGGGCGACGATCTTCCTCCCGGCGAGCAGGGAGAGATCCTGCTGAGGGGGCCGGGCATGATGCCGGGCTACTGGCGCAACGAGGAGGCGACCCGGGCCGCCTTCGCCGACGGCTGGCTGCGGACCGGAGACATCGGGAGGCTGGACGAGCAGGGCTACCTGACCTACGTCGACCGCCAGAAGGACATGATCATCTCTGGTGGCCTCAACATCGCCCCGCTGGAGATCGAGCAGGTCATCCAGAGTCTTCCGGGCGTCAAGGAGGTCGCGGTCATCAGCGTCCCCGACGCCAAGTTCGGCGAGACCCCGGCGGCACTGATCCGCACGGAGGCGCCGCTCGAGATCGCCGACGTCGTCGCCTGGTGCAACGAACGGCTCGCGGACTACAAGGTGCCGCGCTACGTCGTCTTCGTCGACAGCGACCTGCCCCGGATGGCCAGCGGCAAGATCGCCAAGCGCGTCCTGCGCGCGGAGTGCGCCACTCTCCCCGAGACGACCGCGAAGGTGCGTTGAGCGTGTCGAACGACAAGGTCGCCCTGGTCACCGGGGGAGGACGAGGTATCGGTACGGCGATCTCCCGGCGCCTTGCCGAGGAGGGGTTCGCCGTCGCGGTGAACTACTCGCGCAGCGCCGACGGCGCGAAGGCCGTGGTCAAGGAGATCGAGGCCCTCGGTGGGCGCGCGGTCGCCGTACGGGCGGACATCAGCGCGGCGGAGGAGGCGGCCGGCCTGGTCGCCGCCACGACCGAACTCCTGGGCGCGCCGACCGTGCTGGTCAACAACGCCGGCTTCAACCAGAACGCCTCGGCGCGCTCACTCGGCCCCGACGCGTGGGACCGCGTGCTGGGCGTGAACCTGCATGGCGCCTACTACTGCACCCACGCGGCCCTGCCCGGCATGTACGCCGCCGGCTGGGGACGGGTGGTCTTCTTCGGAAGCCCCAGCGGCGGCCGGTCCATCGCACCGACCATGACGGCGTACGCTGCGGCCAAGGCCGGGCTCGTGGCGATGGCCAAGGTGCTCGCCAAGGAGGTCGGCCGCCGGGGGATCACCGCGAACACGATCGTGCCGGGCTTCGTCGACACCGACATGGTCCGGGACTCCGGTGCCGGGAACAGCGAGATCATGCACGCGACATGGCCGGAGATCCCCGCCACCGCGATCGCCGACGCCGTGGCCTTTTTGGTGAGCGATCGGGCCGCCTACGTGTCCGGCGAGGAACTCGGCGTCTGGCTCGGCGGTCCGACCGGCTGACGACCGTCTCGCACCTCGCACTCCGAACTGGCTCGCACTCTGACCCGAAGGGGCGCCCATGCCGGGCTACTCGCTGCTCAACGGGATCCGCGTCCTGGAGATGGCACAACTCGCACCGTCCTCCGTCGGCGGGCACCTGGCCGACCTGGGCGCCGACGTGATCAAGATCGAGTCGGGCGCCGGAGACGGGGTGCGCAGGGGCGGCGCGGACGCGGTGGGCGCTCCCGACGGACCGGCCTTCATGCACCTGCGCTGGAACCGCGGCAAACGAAGCGTCGTCCTCGACCTGCGCGGCGACGAGGGCAAGAGGGCATTCCTCGCCCTGGCGGAGCAGAGCGACGTGGTCATCGAGGGCACTCGCTCGGGGTATCTGGCCTGGCTCGGCCTGGGACCGGACGTGCTCGCCGAACTGAAGCCCTCCCTGGTCTTCTGCAGCATCTCCGGCTTCGGGTCCGACGGGCCCTGCAGCCGGCTGGGCTCGGGCGGCCCCGTGTTCGATGGGTACGCCGGACTGCGCACGGTAAACCTGCCCGAGGAGCCGCCCACGGAGGGCATGGCGGGGGCGACCGGTCCCAGCATCGCCATGTACGCGCTCGGTGCTTACGGCGCCATGGGCGTGCTCGCGGCCGTCCTCGACGCGCGGCGCACCGGCGCAGGGAAGCGGATCGAGGTGGCCGGGGTGGATGTCGCGGCAGGCTGGATCCCCGACGAGATCGACGCCGCCCTGAACCGGGACCGGACGGTGCTGCGCGACGGATGGCTGCCCGACGGGCGCCTGCCCGACTGGCCCCGCCTGGAGGCCTACCGGACGAAGGACGGGGGCGCCATGCTCTTCGGCGCGCACGTCGAGAAGTTCTGGCGGAGCTTCTGTGCCGCCGTGGGCCGCGAGGACCTGCTCGAATACGACCTCACCACCGTGGACGAGGGATCGCTCGACCGTGCCGAGCACGTCTGGCGGGAACTGAAGAAGATCTTCGCCGAGCGCACCCGCGCCGAGTGGACCCGGTTCTTCCTCGCCCACGACATCGCCGGAGGGCCCGTCAACACGGTCGACGAGCTCGTCCGCGATCCGCACTTCACCTCCCGCGCGAGCACCTACCGGCTCTCCACCGGCTACGGGGAGCTCGAGCTCGCCGCCTCGCCCGTGCGGGTGGCGGGGGAGACCTTCTCGCCGGAGCAGGCCCCGGCACTCGGTGCCGACACCGCGACGGTCCTGGCCGACCTCGCGCCCCCGACCTCTCTCGACCCTTGGAACCAGGACGCCTCATGAACATCAACGAACTCGTACGGTACTGGGGCCGCACCCGCCCCGACCAGGATGCGATCGTCTTCAACGACACCGCTCTGACCTGGCGCGGGCTCGACGCGGTCTCGGACGCGCTCGCGCGCGGTCTCGCCGCCAGGGGAGTGCGGCGCGGCGACCGGGTCGGCATCCTGATGACCAACAAGCCCGAGGTCGCCGCGCTGATGCTGGCGACCGTGAAGCTCGGCGGGATCTCCGTCCCGCTCAACTTCCGGCTCCGCGGCAACGAGCTCGCGCCCATGATCGAGGACGCCGCGCCCAAGCTCGTCGTCGCCGACGGCAACTTGGCCGGCCTCCTGGAAGAGGCTCGGCTGCAGACGGAGTTCGAGATCTTCGCCCTGGGGGGCGGAGACCTGCCGCCGTACTCGGACCTGCTGGTCGAGGACGGTCCGGTGCCGTTCATCGACATCGACGACACCGACCCCGCGTTCATCTGCTACACCTCCGGCACCACCGGCGTGCAGAAGGGCGCCCTGCTCACGCACGCCGGCATCCTTTCGGTCGGACAGTCCGCGGCGATCGCGCACGGACTGTCCGGCAGGGACCGTGTCCTCGCCGCCGCCCCGCTCGTCTACACCGGGTCGGGGATCTCGGTCTTCATGCAGTTCGTGGTCTACCCGGGCTCCACCATGGTGCTGCTGCAGGACT
Organism: Spirillospora sp. CA-108201; assembly: GCF_050936235.1. Classification (NCBI taxonomy): domain Bacteria; kingdom Bacillati; phylum Actinomycetota; class Actinomycetes; order Streptosporangiales; family Thermomonosporaceae; genus Spirillospora; species Spirillospora sp. CA-108201. The sequence continues at coordinate 254,397 of NZ_JBNJNE010000001.1, forward strand.
TCGACGCCGAACGCGCCCTCGACATCCTCGAGGACCACCAGATCACGGCCACCACGATGGTGCCGGTCATCTGGGAGCGGATGATGGCGCTGCCGAAGTTCGGCACGGCCAAGCTGGCCGACTTCACTTTCGCGGGCGCCGGTGGGGCGCCAGTCCGCCTGGACCTGCTCGAGGCCTTCCGTTCGCGCGGCATCCCGCTGACCCAGGTCTACGGTCTGACCGAGGCGTCCGGGCTGGCGTCCTCGATGCGCTACGAGGACGCGGTCAGCCGCCCCGGATTCTCCGGTCTGCCGCTGGTCGGGACCGACATCCGCATCGCGGGGACCGAGGGCGGCTTCGCGGCCCCTGACGAGGTGGGCGAGATCCTGATCAAGGGCCCGCACGTGATGAAGGGCTACTGGCGGCGGCCCGAGGCCACGGCGGAGACCGTCGTGGACGGCCGGCTGCGCACCGGCGATGTCGGGCTCCAGGACGAGGAGGGCTTCCTCAAGCTGGTCGATCGGAGCAAGGACATGCTGATCTCGGGTGGACTCAACGTCTACCCGGCCGAGATCGAGCGGGCGCTGGCCGGCGTCGACGGAGTGCTCGAACTCGCCGTGATCGGTGTGCCCGACGAGGCCTGGGGCGAAGTCCCGATGGTCGTGTTCCGCTGTGACGGCGACCCGCAGGAGGTGGCATCCCGCTTGGCGAAGGTGTCCCAGGGACGGCTGGCGGGTTTCAAGCAACCGCGCCATGCGATCGTGAACGACGGCCCGCTACCGCGCACGTTCTCGGGCAAGTTGGCGAAGGTGGTGCTGCGAGAGCGTTTCACCACCGTTCCCGAGCACGCCATCACCCTCAAGGGATGACGGACCAGCGGAAGGCGTCTCGTACCGGATTGCGGATCTGCCCGCTGTGCGAGGCAACGTGCGGCCTGGAGTTCACGCTGAGGGGACGGGAGGTGCTGTCCGTCCGGGCTGACGATGCGGACGTCTTCAGTGCCGGCCACTCCTGCGCGAAGGGAATCGGCCTCAAGGAACTGGACAACGATCCAGACCGGCTGACCACGCCGTTGGTGCGCCGCGATGGGGAGCTGCAGTCCGCGACCTGGGCGGAGGCCTTCACCGTCATCGCCGAGCGGCTGCTGCCGATCCTGGAGCGCGACCGCCAAGCGGTGGGAGTCTACGCGGGAAACCCGTCGGCCCACACGCTCGACCATGCGCTCTACTTGGGCTCCCTGCTCGGCGCGCTCGGCACGCGGAACGTCTTCTCACCGGCGAGCCTGGACACGCTCCCGCAGAACGTGGTCAGCATCCTGATGTACGGCACCGGGCTGAGCCTCACCGTGCCCGACCTCGACCGCACCGACTTCCTGCTGGTGCTGGGCAGCAATCCCATGGTCTCCAACGGCAGCACGGTCACCGCGCCGGGGATCCATCGCCGCTTCACCGACCTGCGGAAGCGCGGCGGCCGCCTCGTGGTGGTCGACCCCGCCCGCACTCGCACCGCCGAGATCGCCGACCAGCACCTGGCCATCCGCCCGGGGACGGACGCCTACCTTCTGATGGCGATGCTGCACGTCATCGCGGTCGAGGACCTGGTGCGGACAGGTCCCGCCGGGGATCACATGGACGGCATCGAGGAGGCGCTGGCGGTCGCCGCCGATTTCCCGCCCGAGGCGGTCGCCGGCGTCGTCGGTGTCGAGACCGGTGTGATCACCGCGCTCGCCCGCGAGTTCGCGGCCGCGCGCCGGGCCGTCGTCCACGGGCGGATCGGCACATGTGCACAGGAGTTCGGCACCGTGACGAGCTGGCTGATCGAGATTCTGAACATCGCCACCGGACGGCTCGACGCCGAGGGCGGAGCCATGTTCGCGACGCCTCCCGCGGGGGGCCCGAACACCTGGCCCGCAAGCATGCGCGAGGTCGTCTTCGACCGCTGGCGGTCGCGGGTCCGGGGCCTTCCCGAAGCCATGGGGGAGCTGCCCGCCGTCACGATGGCCGAGGAGATCCTCACGCCCGGTCCCGGGCAGGTGCGAGCCCTGCTCACCCTCGCCGGCAACCCGGCCAGGAGCGTCCCCGGCTCCGCCCGCGTCGAGGCCGCGCTGGACGACCTTGAGTTCATGGTCAGTCTCGACACCTACCTCAACGAGACCACCCGGTACGCCGACGTGGTGCTGCCGGCACCTCCGCTCACCACCCGCGGGCACTACGACATCGCTCTCACCCACTTCCAGATCCGCAACGTGGCCCGGTACTCCTGGCCGCTGCAGGAGGTGGCCGAGCACGAGCTTCCCGAGTGGAACGTCCTGCTGCGACTGGCGGCCCTCGTCGCGGGAAGTGCGGCCACCGTGGAGGAGATGGACGACGAGATCGCCGCCCGGCAGGCCCGGCGCGCCGCCAAGCTCGCCGGAGTCCCCGAAAGCCGGGCGACCACGTCGATCGACGGGCTCACCGGCCCTGACAGGCTCATGGACCTGCGCCTGCGGAGCGGCCCTTTCGGAGACCGTTTCGGTGCCGAACCCGGAGGTCTCACCCTCGCCCTGCTGCGGGAACACCCGCACGGCATCGACTGCGGTCCGCTGCGGCCGCGGGTCCCGGAGGTGCTGCGGACGCCGGGCGGCAGGATTGACGCGGCGCCGCGACCGGTGCTCGACGACGTCCCGCGGCTGCGGCGCCGGCTCGCCGACGACTGGTCCGACGGACTGCGCCTGGTCAACCGCCGGCAGCGACGCGGGATGAACTCGTGGCTGCACAACGCGCTCGCCCCGGCCGACGCCGGCCAGTGCGCGCTGCTCATGCACCCCGCCGACGCGGGGGAGCGGAACCTCGTGGACGGTGAGCGGGTCACGGTCACCTCGGCGGTCGCCTCGGTCGCCGCCGAGCTCAGAGTGACGGACTCGATGCGCCCCGGCGTGGTCAGTCTTCCGCACGGCTGGGGCCACGACGGCGGCGGGCTCGCGATGGCGCGGGCGTCGCGGGTCCCCGGCGCCAACGTGAACGCGCTCAACGACGACCGGCTCGTCGAGCCGCTCACCGGCATGCCGATCATGACCGGTGTTCCCGTGACCGTCTCCCCGGCACTGGTGAGCGAACCGCCCCCGCCGGAGCGGGGGCGCGATCCCCGGCAGGAATCCTCGGCACTTCCGGCAGACGACCAGAATTTCTTGGAGCTGACATGAATCCGTCCGATCTACGTGTGTCCGGTCTCAGCGGCGAGGCTTCATGGGACGACCCGGTGCGGCCGACCAGTCCGGGAGCCCACGGCTTCAGCGACCTCATCGACGCGTTGCGCGAGGCGCAGGAGGCGGTCACCCGTAGCCGACCGAGCGGAACGGCATGCGCTGAGGCCGCGCGGCTTCTCCGGCAAGCCTCCGGGCTCCTCGACCCCTTCGAGGTCGGCGAGGACGAGCAGTTGGCCGGCCGGTTCTGGGGCGAGGCCGGTCGGGCGCAGGCACTCGCGCCGTCCATCCACATCGACGCGGTGACGCCGTCGGAACTGCGGGGGACCGTCACCTTCGGACGATTCCATGCGGGGCGCGGAGCCGTCCACGGCGGCGTGCTCCCGCTCGTCTTCGACGAGGTCATGTCCCGCCTGGGCAACGCCTACGGACGCCCACGCGGTCGGACGGCCTACCTCAAGACCGATTACCGAGCGCTCGTTCCCGTGGGCGAGCGGCTGGACGTCAGGGCATGGCTCGAATCCGAGCAGGGCCGCAAGCGTTACCTGCGTGCCGAGTTGAGCCGTGGAGGTCAACTCCTCAGCGAGGCCGAGGGCCTCGTGGTGGTGTTGCGCGCGGGACAGCCCTAGCTCTCGGTTCAGGCCCTGGCGAGAGCCGAGTTTCCCGTTGCCCGGGCGGCGTCCAGTTCGATGACGCCGTGGAGGTAGCTCCGGATCATGTTCTCGAAGACCCGTTTCTGCGTGAACTCGTTGGCGGCGATGGCTGCGGCCAGGTGCGGCTGGCGTTTGGCGTCGAGGTGAGGGAAGGACGGCTTGCGCGAGGTCGACGCCTTCATCGCCTCAGTGAGAGTCGCACCCAGGGTGAGCGTCTCCATGCCTTCGAGAATCTGGACGTGCAGGTGCATCGGTACCCCGCATTCGGCCAGGAACTCGGCGGCGTCGTCGTAGCCGGTCAGGCGCAGTCTGGGGCGGTACTGCAGCAGCAGGGGGGCCGCGTTCCGGTGCCTGAACACCACGGTGCGGAAGTTCAGGCTCATCTGGACGAACCACTCCGGCCAGTTCTCCGGCGCCGGCTTCCGGGGGACCTTGATCTCGGCGACGATCGCCTGGGACACGGCCGCCAGGATCGCCGACTTGTCCTCGAAGTGGTGGTACAGCGAAGGCGCGCTCACCTTCAGGTCACGCGCCAGGCGCGGCAGTGACAGTGCCTCGAGTCCCTCGGTGTCGATGATGTGGAGCGCTGCCGCCGCAGCGGCACTTCGGCTGATCAGTGGCTGCCGGGGCCGGGCCATTACGGTCTCCTGATGACGAACTCGTTTGGCTGCGATCGTACCGCTCGTTGTACCTAACGCCTGTTGCTTCCAGCGGATGGCCTGTGTGGCGGGCGGCTCCATCGGTCCGGGTCGCGCAGCCGTCACTTGCCCCATTTATCTATCGTCGTTAGGATAATATTCGCACATGGCGCCATCCATGGGCCCGATTCCCCGCGTCACTCCTGAAAGGGTCTCCATGGCCGACTGGGACTTCGCCGGCGTTTTCGAGGCGGTCGCACGCGTGTTCCCCGACCGGGTCGCCCTGGTGCACGGCGACCGGCGCACCACGTGGTCCGAACTCGACGCCAACGCCTCCGCGCTCGCCTGCGCCTTCGACGGCGCCGGGCTCCGCGCCGGTGCCGTCGTCGCGCAGTACCTGCGCAACGGTCCCGAGTACATCGAGGCCTTCTACGCCGCGTCCAAGGCCGCGCTCGCGCCGATGAACACCAACTTCCGGTACGTCGACGACGAGCTGGTCCAGATCTGGACGGACGCGGACGCGCAAGCGGTCGTCTTCGCGGCGGAGTTCCGCGACCGTGTGGTCAGGGTCCGGGAACGGGTGCCGAGCGTGCGCGCCTGGATCGAGGTCGGCGGCGGGGACGCCCCCGGCTGGATCACGCCGTACTCCGCCGCGCTGGGCCACCCGCCTCGCCGGCACGGCGGCGGGAGCGCCGATTCCCTCGTCCTCATCTACACCGGGGGGACGACGGGACGACCCAAGGGTGTGATGTGGCGCCAGGCCGACATCCTTTCCCTGCTGAACTCGCAGAACGCCTCCCCGCTGCCCGACCACGGCGACACCGCGGCGATCGAGCGCCATCTCCGGGAGAACAGCCGCGAAATGCGCGCACTCACCGCGGCGCCGCTGATGCACGGGGCCGGGCTGTTCTACGCGATCGCCGCGCTGAGCGCGGGCACGACGGTCGTCACCCTGTCCGGTGAGCGCTTCTCGGCCGAGGAACTGCTCGACACCGTCGAGCGCGAGCGGGTCAGATCGCTGGCGATCGTCGGGGACGCGTTCGCCCGGCCGCTCCTCGCCGCGCTCGACGCCGAGCCCGGCCGGTGGGACCTCTCCAGCCTCAGATTCGTCTTCTCCTCGGGCGTCATGTGGAGCAGCGAGGTCAAGACCGGGCTGCTGGTCCACCTCCCGCGAGCGCGCCTGCTCGACGGGCTCGGCTCGTCCGAGGCCTCCGCGGTCGCCTCGACCCTGTCGACGGCCGGGAACGTCGCGGACACCGCGTCGTTCCGCCCGTCCGACCGGGCTGCGATCCTGCTCGACGACGGCACTCTCGCGCAGCCGGGCGACGGGCGGACCGGGCGGCTGGCGGTGACCGGCTGGATCCCGGTCGGCTACCTCAACGACCCCGAGAAGTCCGCCCAGACCTTCGTCGAGGCCGCGGGCCGCCGCTGGTCCGTCCCCGGTGACCTGGCCCGGCTCGAAGCGGACGGCACCGTACGCCTGCTCGGCCGCGGCTCGAGTGTGATCAACACCGGTGGCGAGAAAGTCTTCGCCGAGGAGGTGGAGGAGGTGCTCAAGAAGCACCCCGCCGTCGCCGACGCCGCCGTGGTCGGCGTCCCGGACGACCGCCTGGGCAACAAGGTCGTCGCCCTGGTCGAAGGCGTCGGCGAGGAGCCCGCAGTCGAGGACCTCCTGGCGCACGCCCGGTCCATGCTGGCCGGCTACAAGGTCCCGCGCGAGCTCGGGTTCGTCGACACCGTCGGACGCGGTGCCAACGGAAAGCTCGACCACCGTTCGCTCACCGCGCTCGCCGAGAAGAAGTGGAGCAACGCATGACCATGACAGCCGACACGCCGACCGAGGTGCGGGACGTCGTGACCACCGAGGAGGTGCGCCCCGGCGTGCTCCTCATCCGGCTGAACCGGCCCGAGGCGCTCAACGCGATGAACGCCGAGCTCATCCAGCGGCTGCGCGAGATCCTCCACGAGGTGCGCGACGACGCCGGGGTCCGCGCGATCATCCTGACCGGCAACGGCTCCGCGTTCTGCGCCGGGCTCGACCTGCGCGGCTACGGCCAGGCTCCCGGCAACCGCGCCGTCGAGGGGCGGCCGCAGGCGGGGATGCGCGTGCAGAAGCACATCGCCGACCTGCACGAGGCGTTCCGCGGCGCCCGCGCGCCGGTCATCGCGGCCATCAACGGCCCGGCCGCCGGAGGCGGGATGTCGCTCTCGCTCTTCGCCGACATCCGCATGATGGCGAAGGACGCCAAGCTGCACGCGGCCTTCATCAAGCGGGGCCTCTCGGCGTGCGACATCGGCGCGAGCTGGCTGCTGCCCAAGATCGTGGGCTTCTCCAGGGCCTCGGAGATACTGCTGACGGGCCGGAACATCGACGCCCGGGAGGCCGTCGAGATCGGCCTGGTCTCCAGCGTCCACGAGCCGGCGGACCTGCTCGACGCCGCCATCGAGAAGGCCGAGCTGATCGTCTCCAACAGCCCCATGGGGGTGTGGATGACGAAGGAGGTCCTCTGGTCGAACCTCGAGATCCCGAGCTTCCGCGCCGGCATCGACCTCGAGAACCGCACGCAGATCCTGTGCTCGCTCACCAAGGACCACCAGGAGGGGGTCAGATCCTTCCTGGAGAAGCGTCCGGCCGAGTACCTCAACCAGTGACGTCCCCCTCAGGAGAACGGAAGGAAGCACAGTGAAGATCGGTCTCTCCGTCGGGTACTGGAGTGCCGGGCCGCCGAGGAACGTCGAGCGCCGCTTGGCCGAGGCCGAGGAGGTCGGCGTCGACAGCATGTGGACCGCCGAGGCCTACGGGTCCGACGCGATCTCTCCGCTCGCCTGGTGGGGCGCGCGGACGGAGCGGCTCAAACTCGGTACGGCGGTGGCCCAGATCTCCGCGCGCACGCCCACGGCCATGGCCATGACCGCGCAGACCGTCGACCACCTCAGCGGCGGCCGGATGATCGTCGGGCTGGGCGCCTCCGGGCCGCAGGTCGTGGAGGGCTGGTACGGCGCGCCGTACCCGCGTCCACTCGAGCGCACGCGCGAGTACGTCGACATCATGCGCCGGGTGTGGGCCCGCAGTGCGCCGGTCGAGTTCTCCGGACGGCAGTACCGGCTGCCGTACTCGGGCGACGCGGGCACCGGCCTCGGCAAGGCGCTGAAGTCCACCGTGCACCCGCTCCGCGGCGACATCCCGGTCTACCTGGGCGCCGAGGGGCCGAAGAACGTCGCCCTCGCCGCCGAGATCGCCGACGGATGGCTGCCGCTCTGGTTCTCCCCCAAGGCCGACGAGTTCTACCGGGCCGCCCTGACCGAGGGCTTCGCCGTCCCGGGCGCTCGGCGGACGGCGGAGACCTTCGACGTCGCCGGCGTGGTGTGGACCTCCGAGCACGACGACGTGGAGGTCGCCGCTGCCCGGATCAAACCGGTCATCGCCCTGTACGCCGGCGGTATGGGTGCCAAGGGAGCCAACTTCCACAATGACGTCTTCGTGCGCATGGGCTGGGAGGACGTCTGCCGCAGGCTGCAGGAGCTGTATCTCGCCGGGCGCAAGCAGGACGCGATCGACGCCATCCCGCTGGAAATGGTCGAGGACGTCGCCCTCGTCGGCCCCGCGGACAAGCTGGTCGACGACTTCAAGAACCGGTGGGCGGGCACGTGCCTGACCACCTTGATCGTGGGCGGCAGTCCCAAGCAGGCCACCCTCGCCAAGCTGGTCGACGTGGCCGCGGCCGCCTGATTCCCTCGTCGAGGCCCGGTACGGGGCGGCATCGGTCTGGGTGCCGCCCGCCGTGCTCAGCAGCCCCGGGCCTTCGGGGGATCAGTGGCCGGACATCCCGCCGTCGACGGCCAGCGTGGTGCCGGTGACGTAACTGGAGGCGGGGGAGGCGAGGAAGAGAAGCGCCGCGTCGAGCTCGCGCTGCGTGCCCGGCCGGGCCAGGGTGCAACTCGCCAGGAACCTGTCGAGGATCCCTTCCCCGAGCTCGCTGATCATCTCGGTCTCGACGAACCCGGGCGCCAGGGTGTTGACCCGGATGCCGCGGCGCAGCGCCCACTGCGCGGACAGGTCCCGGGTGAGGCCGATGATCGCGGCCTTGCTCGCGGAGTAGGCGGCCTGCGGCACCACCGACTTCTGGAGTCCCAGCACGCTGCCGATGTTGACGATGCTCGAGCCCGGCCGCATCACCCGCGCAGCGGCCCGCGCGGCCCAGTAGGCGCCGTTGAGGTTGACGTCGATGACCCGGCGGAAGTCGTCGGGATCCTCGCGGGTCGCGGGCGCGATGGTGGAGATCCCGGCGTTGTTGACCAGGATGTCGACCCGGCCGAACTCGTCCACGGCGGCGCGCACCAGCGCCTCGGCGGCCTCGGGATCGGTGATGTCGGTCGGTACGGCCAGGGCGCGGCGGCCCAGGGACACGACCGCGGAGGCGGTCTCCGCCAGGAGTTCGACACGGCGCGCGGCGAGCACGAGGTCGGCGCCGGCCTCGGCGAGGGCGCGGGCGAAGCCGGCGCCCAGACCGCTGCTCGCGCCGGTGACCACGGCCACCCGGCCGTCGATGCGGAAGAGGTCGAGAACGGAACCCCCCGGGGTCCCGGCACCTGTGCTTGTGGTCGTCATCACGTGTCCTGGTGGGGCTTTGGAACTTCGGTCCGGCTTAGATTAACCTAATGGAGTAAGGTTTACGAGGTCGAGGGAGGAGGGTGTGCCCATGGTGATGACCAGGGACGTCAACGCTCGGGCGGCAGCCGCCTGGGACGCCCGTGAGGGCGTGCGCGTGACCGTTGCCGCGAAGGAGTCCCTGGCGAAGGACGTCGCCGGGCTGACGCTCGTCGCCGACAGGGAGATCCCCGAATGGCGCCCCGGCGCGCACATCGACCTCCTCCTCGGCGACGGCCTGGAGCGGCAGTACTCGCTGTGCGGCGACCCCGCGGATCGCATCCGGCTGCAGATCGCGGTCCTGCGCGAGCCGGCGGGGCGCGGCGGGTCCCGGCAGGTCCACGACCGGCTCGCGGTCGGGGACGAGATCGGCGTCCGCGGGCCGCGCAACAACTTCCCTCTGGTGCCGGCCCCCGGGTACCTGTTCGTGGCCGGCGGCATCGGCATCACCCCGATCCTCCCGATGATCGAGGCGGCCCGCGCGCAAGGCGTCCCGTGGCGGCTGCTGTACGGCGGCCGCACCCGCTCCTCGATGGCCTTCACCGACCGGCTGCTGGAGTGCGGCCCCGTCGCCGTCCAGATCCGGCCCGAGGACGAGTTCGGGCTGCTCGACATCGTCTCCGCCCTCGACGCCGCTCCCGCGGGCACCGCGGTCTACGGCTGCGGTCCCGAGCCGCTGCTGCGGGCGGTCGAGGCGGCGGTCGCCGAGCGCCCCGGGTTGCACCTGCACCTCGAGCGCTTCACCCCCCGCGAACGGGACCCGGACGCCGTCGACACCGCTTTCGAGGTCGAACTGCGGCGATCCGGCCGGGTGCTGCGGGTGGCCGCCGGGACCTCGCTGCTGGACACGCTGACCGAGGCCGGGGCCGAGATCGACTTCTCCTGCCGGGAAGGCACGTGCGGCACGTGCGAGACCGGCGTCCTCGACGGCGTTCCGGACCATCGCGACTCCCTGCTGACCGACGAGGAGAAGGCCGCGAACGACGTGATCTTCCCGTGCGTCTCGCGCTGCCTGTCCCGGCGCCTGGTCCTCGATCTGTGACCCCGACCTGAACGGCCCTCCGGCCGCCACCACATCAACACCGAAAACAAGGAACCCCCCATGCGTGACGCTGTGATCGTCGATGTCGTCCGGACCGCCTCCGGCAAGGGCAAGCCCGGCGGAGCCCTCTCCGGCACACACCCGGTCGACCTGCTGGCCGAGGTCCTCATCCGGTTGGTGGAGCGAACGGGGGTCGGCCCCGAGGTCATCGAGGACGTCATCGCCGGTTGCGTCGTGCAGGCCTCGGAGCAGGCCCTCAACATCGGCCGCAGCGCGGTGCTCGCGGCGGGCTGGCCGGAACGCGTTCCGGCCACCACCATCGACCGCCAGTGCGGCTCCAGCCAGCAGGCCGCGAGCTTCGCGGCCCAGGCCGTCATCTCCGGCGCGCAGGACGTCGTCGTGGCGTGCGGAGTCGAGGTGATGAGCAGGGTCCCGATGGGCACCAGCCCGATGGGCCGCGACACCGGTGGTTCGCGGGTCGCGGCCCGCTACCCGGAGGGGCTGGTCGGCCAGGGCGTCTCCGCGGAACTGATCACTAAGAAGTGGGGCTTCAGCCGGGCCCGGCTCGACGAGTTCTCCGCCGAATCCCACGCGCGTGCCGTCGCCGCCACCGAGGCCGGGCTGTTCGCCGACGAGATCGTGCCCGTCCCGGTCACCGCAGCGGACGGTTCGAGCACCCTGCACACGGTCGACGAGACGATGCGCGCGTCCACGACGGCCGAGGGGCTGGCCGGTCTCAGGGCGTCGTTCCGGACAGAGGAGATGGAGGCCCGCTTCCCCGGCCTCGAGTGGTCGGTCACTCCCGGGAACTCCTCGCCGCTCACCGACGGCGCCTCGGCAGCGCTGATCATGAGCGGTGAGAAGGCGAAGGAGCTGGGGCTGAGGCCGCGGGCCCGCTTCCACTCCTTCAGCGTGGTCGGCTCCGACCCGGTCTACATGCTCACCGGGCCGATCCCGGCGACCGAGATGGTGCTCAGGCGCGCGGGACTCACCATCGCCGACATCGACGCCTTCGAGGTGAACGAGGCCTTCGCCCCCGTGCCTCTCGCGTGGGCCGCCGAGACCGGCGCCGACCTCGCCAAGCTCAACCCGCGCGGTGGCGCGATCGCGCTGGGCCACCCGCTCGGCGCCTCCGGAGGCAGGCTCCTCGCCACGCTGGTCAACCACCTCGGACAGACCGGCGGGAGGTACGGCCTCCAGACGATGTGCGAGGGCGCAGGCATGGCCAACGCCACCATCATCGAAATGCTGTGACCTCGGTGTTCGCGCGCGACGCGGGGCCGGACGCCGTCCCCGACGGTGCCGCCCCGCCCCGCCGTGCCGGAAGCGTCAGGCGGACGACGAGCCTGCACATGCAGTGGCCGGGCGAACCCGGGACGGCCCTGACGATCGATGGCTTCGCCCGCGACCTGGTGACCCCGGTCGACGGTTCCGCCCGGATCCGCGACCAGGACCGGGTCTCGCTCCGCGTCGACCCCGGCACCCGATCCATCCAGAGCATCGAAGGGCCTGAGCGGGTGCCGCAGCTGCGCCGGCTGGTGGGCTCGCGCTCCGGGGGAGGGCTGCGGGCGGTCCTCGCGGACCTCATACCGGAGGAGAGAGCAGCCGGTACGGCGCTCCACCTCCTGCTCGACGACCTCGCCGGTGGGTCCCTGGTCGCGCCCTTCGTACTGACCCGCCTTCTCTCCGAAGACCAGTGGACGGCGCGTTTCGGCCCGCGGAAGTTGCCTTCCGGGGTCTGCCTGGGGTGGAGCGAGGGCATGACGGCGCACCAGCCGAACGAGCCCGCCGACCGGACCCGGCCGGCCGGCCGCGTCCCCCACCCGGCCGACCCGCTCGGCTGGCATGAACTCCCCGACTACGACGTGCCGACGACGCGGCGGTTGCGTCGTATTGACGTCACGCTCGAGCGGGAGATCGAGGTGGACGCGTGGTTCCAGGACAGCGCGTCCGAGCCCGACGGCGGCCGGGTGGCGGTGCACGAGTACCGCGTCCGCGCGACCGCTGACCGGGACACGAGCGCCCTGCTGACCATCGGTGCGGTTCCCGGAGCACTTCCGTTCCCGGAGTGCCCCTTGGCCGTGGGCAACCTGGAGCGACTTCTGGGCGCCCCCGTGACGGGGCTGCGCGGCCTCGTCCCGCGAATGTTGCGTGGTGCCGAGGGATGCACCCACCTGAACGACGCCGTGCGTGCGCTGGCAGATGTGCCCCCGCTGGCCGCGGCAATCGAATCCTGAACGAGAGGAGCCGGCAATGCGGCTGGACGGCAAGGTGGCCGTGGTCACCGGTGGCTCGAGCGGTATCGGGGCCGGTATCTGCGAGCGACTAGCCATGGAAGGCGCACAGGTCGTCATCGCCGATGTCGACGAGGAGCGCGGGCAGGCCGTCGCGAGCGGGCTGGGCGAAGCGGCGGCGTTCCGCACCACCGATGTCACGGTCGAGGGCGACATCGTCGCCGCCATCGACCTCGCGGTGGAGACCTTCGGGCGGCTGGACGTGATGGTCAACAACGCCGGCCGGGTCGGTGTCTGGAGCTTCCTCGAGGACACCAGCACGCAGGACTGGGACGACGCCTTCGCCCTGCTCGCCCGAAGTGCCTTCATCGGCACCAAGCACGCCTCCCGCGCGATGCGGCGCACCGGCGGCGGGTCGATCGTCAACACCGGCAGCGTCGCCGGGATCCGGGCCGGCTACGGCCCGCACCAGTACGGCGCCGCCAAGGCCGCCCTGCTCGGTCTGACCAGGAGCGCCGCGGTCGAACTCGCCCCGTACGGCATCACCGTCAACACGGTCATCCCCGGCGGCGTGGCCACGCGGATCGTCGGCCACGGCGCGCGGCTCGAAGGGGAGGCCCTCGACGCGAGCGTCGCCGCCGTGCGCGAGAGCCTCGCCGGCTTCCAGCCCGTACCCCGGGCGGGGGAGCCCGAGGACCTGGCGTCAGTGGTGGCGTTCCTGGCGGGCGATGGAGCCCGTTTCCTCACCGGTCAGGAGATCGTCGTCGACGGCGGGCTCTCGGTGGGCCGCCCCTGGCCGGAGGAGATCAGGGTCCACGCTCGCAAGGCCGCCGCCCGCGGGCGCGCCTGAGCCGGCCGTCCTGGGCGCGGACGGCCGCCCGCGCGGCAGGAGTGGGCCGTCCATGTGTCCGGACGTCGAACTTTGTGCCTAAAGGTTGTAGATAAATCCTTGACCGTGATTCACATCACCTATTACCTTTAGGTTTCCCGCTCGGTCGGGCGGATGTGCTGGAGGCCTGCCAGGGCCCCCGATCACGAAGGATCCATATGCGTACTCCACAGCGCTCCCGTGCAACGGCACTCGGCTTCGTCCTCGGACTGGCGGCCCTGACACTCTCCGCGTGCGGTTCGTCCGCGGCCACGGGCGAGAGCGTCGAGGGCAAGAACGTGGCGGGCGGTGCTCCGGTCAAGATCGGATACATCAACCAGGAGCAGGCGGCGACGGGCTCGTTCCCCGAGCTGCGGCAGGCGACGGAGGCGGCCTTCCAGTACGTCTCCAAGGACCTGGGGGGCGCGGGCGGCCACCCGGTCGAACTGATCAAGTGCACCGTCGACGGATCCCCCGAGTCTGCGCAGAAGTGCGCGAACGAGATGGTCCAGAAGAAGGCCGTCGTGGTGATCAGCGGCATCAACTTCAGCGGCCCGTCCTCCTACGAGGTGGTCACGGCCGCCGGGATCCCGTACGTCACCGCCGCCCCGATCCAGGGCACGGACTTCAACGGGAAGAACACGTTCGCCCTGCTCGGCTCCTCGCCGGCGCAGTTCACCGGCGAGGCGAAGTTCCTGCTCGACAAGGGCGTGAAGAAGGTCTCGCTGATCGTGAACGACACCCCGTCGGGCCAGGCGGGCGCGGACGTTCTGATCAAGCGGCTCAAGGAGGGCGGCGTCACCGATGTGACCGAGGTCAAGGAGTCCCCGACGGCGACGGACTTCACCGGAGCCGTGTCCCAGGCCGCCAAGAACGCCCCGGACGCGATCGCAGTCCTCTTCGTCGCGCCCGCCTGCGGGCAGATCGTGCAGAACGCGAAGTCGCTCGGTGTCAAGGCCACCATGGTGCTCACCACCGGCTGCTCTTCTCCGGCGGTGCTCAACGCGATGGGCTCGGCCGCCGAGGGCGTCCACTTCGTCCAGGAGCTGTTGCCCGCCACCGCGCACAAGGAAGATCCGCAGGTCAAGGCGTACATCGGGGCGATGGAGCGGTTCGGTGGCATCAAGGAGAAGGACCTCACCGCACTGCACGCCAACGGCTTCGCCGTAGCGATGGAGGTCGCGGACGTCGTCGGCCGTTCGGGAGACACCCCGACCACCGCGAGCGTGACCAAGACCCTGAAGGACCCGGCCGGCGGCAAGGGCTTCATGGACAGTCCCTGGGTCTGCGACGGGTCGGCGCTCAAGGACTACCCGAGCGTCTGCAACGCCAGCACCCGCGTGACCACCGTCAAGGACGGCCAAATGGTCGAGGTCACCTCCAACTGGCTCGGGTCCTGACCGCGTAGTCCCCGCCACCACCACGAGGAACCTGTCATGGATCTGCTTTCGTTCGCCCTGTTGGGCATCGGCACCGGTGCCATCTACGCCGCCTTCGGACTCGGCCTGGTGCTGATGTACCGGTCGTCCGGCGTTATCAATTTCGGCTACGGCGCCACCGTGCTCTTCGGCGTCTACCAGTTCGCGGATCTCACCAAGACGGGGAAACTCGTGTTCCCGATCGGCTCGCTGCAGTTCGGTGAGCCGATCGGGATCTGGCCCGCGATGGCGATCGTGCTGGTGCACGCCGCGGTGCTGACGCTGGCCGTCTACACGCTCGCCTTCCGGCCGCTGCACAAGGCGCCACCGCTGGCCAAGGTGGTGGTCTCGGTGGGGGTCATGCTCGCCGTCCAGGCGCTGATCCTGGTGCGCTTCGGGTCCGACCCCCGCTCCATCGCGCCCATCCTCCCCAACGACGCGGTCAAAGTGGCCGGCGCGGCCATGCCGCGCGACCGCCTCTACCTCGCCGGCATCGTCGTCCTGCTGGCCGTCGCCCTCTACCTGTTCCTCACCTACACCCGCACCGGGATCGCATCGAGGGGCGCGTCGCAGAACGAGAAGGGCGCCGTGCTGCTGGGGCTGCGACCGACCCGGCTGGCCGCCGTCAACTGGACCATCGCCGGTGTCGGCGGGACGGCGCTCGGTGTCCTCATCGCGCCCACCACGTCACTCGAGTCCGGCACCTACACGCTGCTGATCGTGCCCGCCCTCGGCGCGGCGCTGATCGGGCGCTTGTCCTCCATCTCCGCGGTCGTCGCCGGCGGCATCGCCCTCGGCGTCGTCCAGTCGGGTCTCATGCAGGCCACCATGCAGTACAAGTGGCTCCCGCAGAACGGGCTCAAGCAGGGCCTGCCCTTCCTCGTGATCATCGCCGTCCTCGTGCTCTACGGGAAGAGCCTCCCGGGACGTGGCGCGGTGGAGGAGAAGCTGCCTCCCGCGGCCTCCGGCCCGATGCGCCCCTGGCTGATCGTGCCGCTCGTCGCCGTCGCCGCGGTGGCCTTGCAGGTCTTCTCGCCCACCTGGCGGCTCGGCCTGATCACCAGCCTCGCGGCGGCCGTCGTCTGCCTCTCCCTCGTCGTGCTCACCGGTTTCGTCGGCCAGATCTCGCTCGCCCAGATGTCCCTGGCGGGCGTGGCCGGTTTCGCGCTGTCCAAGTTCGGGGACGCGTGGGGAGTTCCGTTCCCGATCGCCCCGCTGCTGGCGGCTCTGGCCGCCACGGCGGTCGGCGTCCTGGTCTCGATTCCGGCGATGCGGGTCCGGGGCCTGCACCTCGCCGTGGTCACGATCGCGGCCGCGGTGGCGATCGAGGAGTTCATCTTCAAGAACCCGAGATTCACCGGCGGACTGACCGGGTCGCCCGTCCCGCAGCCGGAACTCTTCGGCATCCCGCTGGGCATTCGCGGAGGGCCGGCCGACTTCCCGCGGCCGGCGTTCGGCTACCTCGTGCTGGCGGTCGCGGTCGCCGCGGCCCTCGGCGTCGCCCTGCTGCGCCGCAGCGACCTGGGACGCCAGATGCTGGCCGTCCGGAGTTCGGAGCGCGCCGCCGCTGCGGCCGGCCTCAACACGGCGCGGGTCAAGCTGATCGGCGCCGCCATCGCCTCGTTCCTGGCGGGCGTCGGCGGCACGCTGATGGGGTACCAGCAGGGCCAGCTCTCGTTCGAGACGTTCAGCGTCTTGACGTCGTTGGTCCTGCTCGCCGTGGTGTACATCGGCGGAGTCTCCAGCGTCTCGGGCGGGCTGGTCGCCGGCATGATGTTCTCCGGCGGCCTGATGTCGACGGCCATCGACCAGTGGTTCGGACTCGGCGACTACGAGACGCTGATCCTCGCCCTCGCCCTGGTGCTCGGTGCGGTCGCGAATCCCGAGGGTGTCGCCGGAATGGTGGCGCGGACGAAGGCCCACTTCCGTCATGCGTCGCCCTCATCGCCAGGGGCGGCCAAACCGGAGCGCGAAGAGCGCGTGTTCGTCACGGACGGAGCCTGAGATGCTGCTGCAGACCAGGGACCTGGCAGTCCACTTCGGAGGCGTCAAGGCCCTCGACGGCGTCGATCTGGCCATCGACCGTGGCGAGGTGGTCGGCCTGATCGGCCCGAACGGCGCCGGCAAGACCACATTCATCGACGCGGTCACCGGGTTCGTCCCACACCGGGGCGAAGTGCTTCTCGACGGCGTGGACATCGCGCCCCAGCCGGCGTACAAGCGGGCCGGGCGTGGACTGGTTCGCACCTTCCAGCAACTGGAGCTCTACAACGACCTCTCGGTGATGGAGAACCTTCTGGTCTCGGGACGCGGTTCACGCTCCGAGCGCCATGCACGGGTCCATGGGCTCCTTGACCGCTATGGCCTGCACGAGGTGAAGGACAGTTTCCCGGAGGACCTGTCGCACGGACGTCAACGGCTTGTCAGCCTGGCGCGCGCACTGGCGTCCGACCCCCGGCTGATCCTGCTGGACGAGCCGGCGGCGGGCCTGGACAGCAAGGAGTCGCTCGGGCTGGCGGATCCGGTGCGAAGCCTGGCCGGAGACGGCGTCGGCGTGCTCCTGATCGACCACGACGTCGACCTGGTGCTCTCCGTCTGCGACCGCGTCTACGTCTTCGACTTCGGCAAGGTCATCTTCGCGGGGCCGGCCACCGAGATCAACGGGTCCGACGCCGTGCGGACCGCCTACCTGGGAGTGCCGGCATGAGCACCCTGCTGAAAGTGGAGAACGTCTCGTCCGGCTACGGGCGCGTCCTCGCGGTGAAAGACCTCTCCCTCAACGCGGCCGCGGGGGAGGTGGTCAGCATCCTCGGGCGGAACGGAGCCGGCAAGACCACGACGCTGCTGTCCATCTCCGGCCTGGTGAAGCCGCGCTCGGGCCAGGTGTCGGTCGATGGAACGCCGCTCCGTCCGGGCAGGCCGCACGTCGCCTCCAAGGCGGGCCTGATCCAGGTGCCGGAGGACCGTGCCCTCTTCACGGGGTTGACCGTGAGGGAAAATCTCGCCGCGGCCGGCGCACGTCGCAAGGCTGATCTGAAGGCGGTCACCGACCTGTTCCCCGAACTCGAGCCACTGATCGGCCGCCGCGCCGGGCTGCTGTCCGGGGGTGAGCAGCAGATGCTCGCACTGGCGCGGGCGATCGCACTGCGACCCAAGGTCCTGCTCGTGGACGAGATGAGCCTCGGCCTGGCCCCTCTCGTCTGCAAGCGGCTCTCCTCGGTGATCCGCGAACTGGCGGACGAGTCCGGCGTCGCCGTGCTCCTCGTCGAGCAGCACCTGTCGCTCGCCCTTGAAGTCGCGGACCGGGGGATCGTCCTGCACAAGGGCTCGGTGGCGATGGAGGGCACGCGGGAGGAACTCACCGCCAAGCGACACCAGATCGAGTCGTCGTACATGGGCGGTGCGAGTGCCGCGGAGGATCCCGCGGCCTGAACCGCCTGCTCAGCCACACCCCTTGCCGGACCAGGGAGCGTCCGGCAAGGGGTGTTCCCGTGCCGCCGGGTCCGGGGGAGTGTGCCGGCCCGACGGTGCCAGCACCGCCACCGAGGCAAGGCTCGCCCCTGCCGCCAGCCAGAACATCAGCGCGTGCGCGCCGTACGACGGCAGCATGGCACCGGCCCCTGCCTCCTTCACCATCCCGCTGATGGCCGACGCCGTCACCGCGCTGGCCGTGACACTGCCGACGGTGCGCAGGAGATGGTTGAGGCCGTTGGCGGCCGCGGTCTGAGTCGCGGGCACGGTGCCCATGAGCACGATGGGAAGCGCCGCGAAGGTCAGAACGGTGCCGAGGGACACGGCCACGGACCCGGCGACGATCTGGAGAAGGCCATCGCTGAGGTATACCCGGCCGCCGTAGGAGACGGCCATGATGAGCGCCCCGATGCCGACCGTGGCCCCGGCGCCCCAGCGGCGGATGACCACCGGGGCCGCCGGGGCGAACACGCCGAACGACAGGGCCATGGGGACCAGCCAGAGACCGGCGGTGGCCGGACCCAGCCCGAGCCCGTAGCCGGTGCTCGCCGGTTGCTGGAGCAGCTGGGGGGTGACCATCATGTTGACGTAGGCGGCGAAGCCCAGCAGCAGCGACACCGCGTGCGCGGCGACGAGTCGGGGCCGGGCGGCGAGGCGAAGGTCGACCAGCGGGTCCGATGACCTGAGTTCGACGACGCCGAAGAGCGCGAGCACCGCGAGCCCCCCGGTGCTCAGCACCACGGTAGGCATCGAGATCCAACCCCATGTCGAACCCCGGGAGAGCGCGAGAACCAACGCGCAGAGACCCGATGCCAGGAGCAACGCGCCTCTGTGGTCGATGCTGCCGCCGATTCGGACGCGGGACTCGGGAAGGGCGAGGGCGGACGCGCACAGCAGGATGCCGCCCGCGATGGCGGGTACCCAGAAGATCCACTGCCAGCCGAGGCCGTCGACAAGGATCCCGGACAGAGGAAGCCCCGTGCCAGCTCCGATCGCGAGCGTGCTGGACAGCGCCGCGGTCCCCAGGGCGAGCCTGGCCGCCGGCAACTCGTCCCGCATGATGGCCAGCCCGAGGGGTATCAGCGCGATCGCCGCACCCTGGACGGCCCGGGCGGCGACCACGACCGCGAACGAGTGGGCCAGCCCGCCGATCACCGACCCGACGACCAGGGTTCCGAGTGTCACCAGGATCAGACGCTTCTTCCCGTACATGTCCCCAAGCCTTGTGAGCACCGGCGTGGAGACCGTGCCGCTCAGCAGGCTGGAACCGATCAGCCAGGTGGTGTTCTCGGGGGCGGCGCGGAGGTTCGCCGGCAGGTCCGCCATGAGCGGTATGGCGAGCGTCTGGTGAAGCGAGACCAGGAGTCCGCCCATGCAGAGCAGAGCGAGGGTCAGGGTGACACGCCGACCGACCGTGGTTTCCACTGCAGACTCCTGACCAAAAATCTAATGCTTATAGATAATGTATCGGACGGGATGTGCTTGAGGGGGATGTCAACCAACCTTGAAACCTATGGCCATAAGATTTAAGGTGTAGTGCACGCTGGGTCTCAGAAGGGGAGTCCGCCCATGGCGCACGCGGGTATCGACCCGAGAACCCCGGTTCTCATCGGGGGCGGTCAGATTAGCGATCGGGAAGCCGGTGTCGAGCCCGTCGAGTTGATGGTGCGGGCGACCCTCCGGGCGGCCGGGGAGGCCGGCGGGCGCAACGTTCTCGCCGCGATCGACTCGGTGCATGTCGTGGGCCTGTTGTCCTGGCGGTACCGGAACGCGGGGGCCCTACTGGCCGAGCGCCTGGGCGCCTCCCCCCGGCGTACCGGCTCGACGGGTTCGGGTGGCAGCAACCCTCAGACCTTGATGAACGCCGCCGCCGAGAGCATCACCGCCGGTGCGAGCGACGTGGTCCTGGTGACCGGCGCCGAGTCCTGGCGGACGCGGATGAAGATGCGTGCGCAGGGAGAGAGGCCCGACTGGACCCGCCAGGAGGACTCGGTTCCCGAGTCCGAACTGCTGATCCCCGACGTGCCGATGGACTCCGAAAGCACCAGCCGTGCCGGACTCGATCGCCCCGCCTACGTCTATCCACTGTTCGAGCAGGCGATTCGCGCAGCCGCCGGACGCTCGCACGACGAGCAGATGCGAATCTCGGGAGGGCTCTGGTCCCGGTTCAGCGAAGTCGCCGCCACCAACCCCCATGCCTGGAACCGGCGTTCCTACACCGCGGACGAGATCACCACACCGTCCGCGGACAACCGACAGGTCACCTGGCCCTACACGAAACTGATGAACTCCAACAACAACGTCGACCAAGGGGCGGCGGTCCTCATGACCTCCGTCGAGGCCGCGGAGCGACTCGGGGTTCCGCAGGGCAACTGGGTCTTCCTGCATGCCGGTACTGAGGCTCGGGACACCGACGACCTCGGTGAGCGCCAGGACCTCCACCGGTCGCCGGCGATCCGTGCGGCGGGCGGGGAACTCTTCAGGCTCACCGGGACCGAGGCCGACGCGGTCGACCATATCGACCTCTATTCCTGCTTCCCGTCCGCGGTGCAGATCGCCGCCTCAGAACTGGGGCTGCCGCTTGAAGACACCACCCGGATGTTGACGGTCACCGGTGGGCTGACCTTCGCCGGCGGGCCATGGAACAACTACAGCACTCACGCGATCGCCTCTCTGGCCACACAGTTGCGCCGAGACCCAGGCAGCCATGGCCTCCTCACCGCCAACAGCGGATACCTCACCAAGCACGCCCTCGGCCTCTACTCGACCGAGCCGCCGACCGCAGGCTTCCGCCGGGTCAACGTTCAGGCGGCCGTCGATGCCATGCCGCGCCGACGATCGCTCGCGAAATACGTCGGTCCTGCCCGAGTTGATTCCTGGACGGCGGTCTACGACCGTTCGGGCAGCCCCGAGACCGGTCTGGTCGCCCTGCTCACGACAGACGGTGCTCGCGTGTTCGCCAGGACCACAGCTAAGGACGCCCTACGTCGTCTAGTCCAGGAAGACTGCCACGGCCGCAAAGTCTTCGTTGACGCCGACGCCACATTCAAGTTCGACGACTGAAACGGACCCGGCACGTCTCCAGAAGGAGGAGCCAATGACCGGCGGCTCCGGTGATCAAGAAGACACGCCGGGTGGCGGCGGTGACCAGGGAGCCACGGGAGCCGGTTCCGGGAGCCACCGCACTCAGGCTCCGATCGACTCAACTCGACGTAGTCAGGGTGTTTTTGCAGGTGAGAGGCTCCCCGCTCGACTCGGATCGACCTAGATCGACTTTCCTGCTTCGCTTCACACCGAAGAGGCCACTGGTTCGAACCCGGTATCGCCCACCCCAAGTTTCCGCAGGTCACAGCGTTGCGATTGGTGTGATCTCGCGTGTCCCGGTGATCGCTTCGTAGTCTCGGGAGCCAGTCGGGGAGCCAATTCGTACGCTTCGCAGATTCCCGAAGCGCTCACGCGGGCGGACGATCATCCAGGGTGGCGCCATCCGGGTCCGGTCGAGGTCGGTGGCGAAAGGCGCACTGGCCGCCTTGAGAACCTCTGTCCCGCGCGGCCCGCGGGTGACCAGCTGGACGCCGAGCTTCCGCTCCAGCGCTGCGATGCGGGTGCTGACCGAGGGCTGGGCGAGTTGCAGCTCGACGGCGCTCCGGCCGAAGCTCCCCGTGCGGGCGACGGCGTCGAAGACGACCAGGTCCATGGTCTCGATGAGCGGCCGCGCCATAGCCGGACCCTATGGCCTGCCCCAGCCAGGTGACTACTACTCAAACAGCAGCAAAACCGGATGATGGTGAACGTAATCGCTCATTAGTCGCAGTTGCGACGGATTGTTCAGAACATCTCTCGGTTCCCAGGAGCGCTAGATGAACCGTCCCCCCACAGTGCCGAGCCCGAGGCGGCTACGTGCCGCGGCCAGCCCGAGCCATCGACTCTCCGGTGCCGGACACATCGCGGATGAAGAGGGGAGGAGGGCTTGAGCGAGCCGCTGGTCGCACCGCGTCCATCCGACGATGGGCGGGGGCCACTACCGGTGTGGGACGTCGAGCGCTCGCGCGGCAAGGGCTGCAAGCGCTGGTCCACATATCCGCGCTCCGTCCTTGATCTGGGCGTGGCGGAGATGGACGTGTCGTTGAGCCCCGAAGTCGCGGCGGCCGTCCGGGAGGCGGCCCGTGCCGAGGCGTTCGGCTACCCGGTGCCCGATGCGCGCAGCACGGTCCCCGCCGCGACCGCCCGATGGATGGGACGCCTGGGGCTGGACGTGGGGCCCGATGCCGTTCGGCTGGTGCCCGACGTGATGCGTGGTATCGCGGTCGCCATCCGCCGGCTCACGCGGCCGGGCAGTTCGGTGCTGGTGCCGACACCCACGTACACGCGATTCCTCGAAGTGGTGCCGCTGACCGGTCGCCGCTGCGTTCAGGTCCCGCTCACGGACGGGCCGCACGGATCCCGACTCGACCTCGACCGGATCCGGGACGGGCTGGCCGCCGGAGCGGGCAGCGTCCTGCTGTGCAATCCCGTGAACCCGGTCGGAGCCGTCATCCGGGACGACCAGTTGACGTCACTTTCCGAACTCGCCGACCACTACGGCGCGCGCGTGATCGTGGACGAGGTGCATGCCCCGCTTCGCTACGGCGGCCGGTTCAGGCCCTACGCGGCCCTGGACGCCAGGACGCGCGAGCACGCCGTCACGGTCACCAGCGCTACCAAGGCATGGAACTTCCCAGGGCTCCGTACCGCGATGGTCGTGCTGACCAACTCCGCGGACCGGGACGCCTGGGACGCGCTGCGGCATCTGGAGACCATCGGCGCCAGCCCTCTCGGCATGGTGGCGACGACCGCGGCGCTCGATCACGGAGAAGGCTGGCTGAGGGCGGTGATGAAGGACCTGAGCGCCGCCCGCGATCTCGTTCGCGATCACTTGGAGGCCGCCGGACTGCCTGACCTGTGGCGACCGCCGGACGCCACCTATTTCGCCTGGCTCGACCTGCGGAGATGGGAGCCCGAGAGGCCGGGGGCGTATCTGCTGGAGCGAGCCGGTGTGGCGGTCGGCGAGGGGGCGGGCTACGGCGCGGCGGGGGCCGGCTTCGTCCGCCTCAACTTCGCCAGCCCGCCCCATGTTCTCAGCGAGGCGCTTGAGCGGATCACCGGTGTGCTGCACGACGAACGGAAGTTCCAGGGGCGTGCTCAGAAGAACGGTCATCGACCGCCTGAGGAGTCATCATGAACCGAACCCGACCAATGTCGTCCTTCAGGCCATCGCTGACCGTGAGCACGGTGGCGCTTCTGCTGCTGGGAACGGCGACCGCTTGCGGCGGCGTCGCCGTGGGCAGCTCCAGCAAATCCGGGCTCGAAGCCGCGAAGAAGCGCGGGACCCTGCTGGTCGCCAACACTCAGGCGAATCCACCCTGGAACTTCGTCGACGAGAGTGACAAGCCCGCCGGGTACGACGTCGACGTCGCGTACGAGGTGGCGCGCCGGCTCGGGATCGGCAAGGTGAAGTTCGTCCAGGCCGACTACAAGAGCTTCATACCCGGCGTCCAGTCCGGCCGCTACGACATCGTCATATCGGGCCAGACCATCACGGAGGAGAGGAAGAAGCAGGTCGGCTTCTCGCGCTCTTACCAGGTCAACGGCATCGCGGTCTTCGTCGCGGCCAAGAACACCTCCATCCGCTCGGCCGCGGATCTCCGGGGCCGCCGTATCGCGGTCACCGCCGGGACCACGGAGGAGCAGTGGGTCCGGGCCAACGTTCCAAAGGCCAAGCTGAAGACCCTGCAGAACGCCACCCTGTCGTTGACCGACGTCTCCCTGGGACGTGAGGACGCGAGCCTGGTCTCCAAGTTCCAAGGCTCCCACCTCGCCGGCAAGAACAACCTCAACGCCAAGCCGGTGGGCCCGTTGCTGGAAACCGAGATTACCGGCATGTCCTTCGCCAAGACCGACACCGCCATGAAGGGCGCGGTCGACAAGGCGATCGGGAACATGCTCGCCGACGGCACCCTCAGCCGCATCTCCGTCAAATGGCTCAACGGCCTCGACATCACGACCGAACTCCGCAAACTCCCGGCACGGTAGCCGAGGAGGGAGGACCCCCATGAACCTTCTCGACATGGATCTCCTTGACAGGGCGCTGCCCCTGCTGGGTCCGGCCATCATGATGACCCTGCTCCCCGGCCTGGTTTCCTTCGCCCTGGGCTGCGTCCTCGGCCTGCTGCTCAGCCTGGCGCGCCTCTCGGGGCGACGCCCGCTGGTGCTCCTCTCGATCGCCTACGTCTCGGTCTTCCGGGGCACCCCGCTGCTGATCCAGATCCTGGTGATCTACTTCGGCCTGCCCCAGCTCGGCATCCAGCTCGGAGCGTTCCTCTCCGCGGTGACGGCTCTCACCCTGCACACCGCGGCCTACCTGAGTGAGAACTTCCGGGCCGGGTTCATGGCGGTGGATCGCGGTCAATGGGAGGCGGCCGATTCCCTCGGAATGTCCTACATGGAGATGTTCCTGATCGCCGGTGTCATCTACTGGCTGATGAACGCGGCACTGTCCATCGGCCAGGCGGTCGTGGAACGCCGCATGGGAAAGGCGTACGCATGAACCGGAAAGAGCACCCGTCCGCCCGGCAGACCGGTGAGAACCATGTGGTCACCGTGACCGGCCTGCACAAGTGCTTCGGCCCCCTCGAAGTATGAAGGGCGTCGATCTCTCGGTGGCGCGCGGCGAGGTCCTGGTGATCATGGGGCCGTCCGGATCCGGCAAGACGACCCTGGTCCGCTGCATGAATCTTCTGGAGGAACCCGACTCGGGGCACATCAAGGTCTGCGGTGAGGGCGTCTCGTGCGGTTCCGGTGCCCGCCGCGACCGCGACCGCGCCCGCGCCGTACGCCGATTGCGGCATCGCGCCGCCATGGTCTTCCAGCAGTTCAATCTGTTCCCCCACATGACCGCCCTGGAGAACGTCATCGAGGGGCCCCGGTCGGTCCGGGGGATGAGCAAGGCCGACGCCGTCGCCTTGGGGGAGCGGCTGCTGGGGCAGGTCGGTCTCGCAGAGAAGCGGGACGCGTATCCGGCCCGGCTGTCGGGTGGTCAGAAGCAGCGCGTGGCCATCGCTCGCGCGCTCGCCATGGAGCCGGAGGTCATCCTGTTCGACGAGCCGACCTCTGCGCTCGACCCGGAACTGCACGCCGAAGTGCTGCGGACCATGCGCTCCCTGGCCGAGGACGGTATGACGATGGTCGTCGTGACCCACGAGGTCGCCTTCGCCCGTGAGGTCGCCGACCGAGTGATCTTCGTGGACGGCGGGCGAATCCTGGAGGAGGGGGCTCCGGTCGCCGCGGAGTCGACCCTGCGCTCGGCATCCTCGCCGTTCGCCGCGATCTCCTGGAGAAGGGAGCGCAGCCGCTCCAGGAAGTGTGCGTGGTGGGTGGTGAAGCACGTCTTGATCTGGGGGACGCGCTGAGCGAGGGCCAGCAGCTCCAAGGTCAGGAGCGCATGGTCGGCGTTGCCGGTGAGTGTGCGCGCGAACGCCCGGGTCAGGTTCTCGAGCCGCTCGACTGCGGGGCCGTCAGCCTCGCCGGCGGCCGCGAGGCCGGCGTGCTCGGCTTCCAGCATCTGGTGGACCAGCGCTGTCGCCAGCTCGTCCTTGCTCTTGAAGTACCAGTACAGAGTGCCCTTGCTCAGGCCGGACTCGGTGACCACATCGTCCATCCGCGCCCCGTGGTAGCCCTTCCGGGCGAACACGGTCGCCGCGGCGGCGAGGATCTGCTCCTGAAAGGGCTTCGGGAACTGCGGGAGCGGCCCGGTGTCATCCGGGTGCAGGGCTCCTATGATCCTGGGGCCGCCGGACTCGTCTCGGCTGACGGCCGCACCGCCCTGGCCGTCGCCGGAATGACGGGCGACGAGCGTGAGCGGCAAAGGACCGCGCCCGCCCTCCAGGACGCGCTGAACGGCGTCGGCGCCGACGATGTCGGTGTCCACGTGACCGGCTCCAGCCCGCTCAACGCCGCCGTCATCGAACAGGAGGACCGCGACCTGGCCCGCGCCGAGTCCATCGGGCTCCCCATCGCGCTGCTGATACTGATCACCGCGTTCGGCTCGCTGGTGGCGGCCGGGCTGCCGCTCCTGGCCGGGGTCGCGGCCCTGGTGACCGCCTTCGGCGTACTCGGCGCCGCCAGCTACCTGACCAGCTTCGATGTGTTCGTCCAGGCCGTCGTCACGATGATCGGACTGGCGCTGGGCATCGACTACTGCCTGTTCGCCGTCACCCGCCAGCGCTCCGAACTCGCCGCGCACCCGTCTCGCCCGATCGCCGACACCGTCGGCGCGACCATGGCCACCGCCGGCAAGGCGGTGCTGTTCTCCGGCTCCACCGTTCTGATCTCGGTGGCCGGGCTGCTGCTGGTCCGCGCCCCGGTCTTCCGCGCCATGGCGCTAGGGGTGATGGTGGCGGTCGCGGTGATGCTCGCCATCACCGTCACTCTGCTGCCCGCCGTGCTGGCACTGCTGGGGACGCGGATCAACCGCCTGACCGTCCCCGGGACGCGGAGGGCGGCCCGGGGGAGCGCCGGTTCGTTCTGGACCCGCTGGACGAGCCTGGTCATGCGCCGTCCTCTGCTGATCGGCGGCTCCGCCACGCTCGTGCTGCTGCTGGCCGCCGCGCCGATGACCGGGCTGAAGTCGGGCTTCGACGTCGGTGCCTCGGCCGTCGCCGACTCCCCGGCCGGACGCGGCTACGAGATCGTCGCCGCCAAGTTCGCCTCGGGCGCGGCCACACCGATCCGGGCGGTGTCCACCGAGCGTCCCGCCGCACCGGACGGCGCAGGTCTGGAACGCCTCGGCGACCGGCTGCGTGACCACCCTCGGGTCGCCCAGGTCGTCCAGGAGAACGATGCCGTGCTCACCGTGCTCTCCAAGGACGCCCCCGACTCCGCGGCAGCCATCGCACTGGTCCGCTGGATACGAGGGACGGCCGTGCCCGAGGCGGTCCCGCCGGACGGCCCCGACGTCGTCGTAGGCGGGCTCACCGCGCAGACCATCGACGTCGTCGACGAAGTCGACCGCGCCACGCCATGGGTTCTGGCGACCGTCCTGGGTCTGTCGTTCCTGCTGCTCCTGCTCGCCTTCCGCAGCCTGCTGCTTCCGCTCAGCGCGATCGCGATGAACCTGCTGTCCGTCGGCGCCGCGTTCGGCCTGCTGACCTGGGTCTTCCAGAACGGAGCCGGCGAATCGCTGCTGGACTTCACCAGTCGGGGCTTCATCCAGGCCTACCTGCCGCTGCTCACATTCGTGGTGCTGTTCGGCCTCTCCATGGACTACGAGGTCTTCCTCATCTCCCGCATGAAGGAAGAGGGGGACCGCACCGGCGACAACCGGGCCGCGGTCACCTCGGGGCTCGTCCACACCGCCGGCGTCATCACCGCCGCCGCGGCGATCATGATCGTCGTCTTCGCCTCGTTCATGATCACCAATGTGGTGGAGGTCAAGCAGATGGGCTTCGCTCTGGCCGTCGCGGTGGCCGTGGACGCCACGCTCATCCGCGTCGTCGTGGTCCCGGCCCTCATGCGCCTGGCGGGACGCGCCAACTGGTGGCTCCCCGCCTGGCTCGACCGCGCCCTGCCGTCCGCGCAGCTCACCGAGGTGGCCGGTGCCACCCGAGCACCACGGACGTCACGGAGCGTCGAGCCGTGAGCGGAGGACCTCGGCTATGGCGGCGGATCGCGCAGAGCGCCTTGACTTGGATCTGGCATCGGTCGCACGGGAAACCGCACTTCCAGTGGGGTTTGACCAGGGTGCGACCAAAGCGAAGGTGTGGTCCTGATGCCTTGCCGAGCCCTGATCACTCGTTCCCAGTTAGGGGAACCTCAGGTCAGACAGGGGATCAGAAGCGTGACGGGGGTGCCCAGCAGGACGATGGCGGCGGTGTAGGCAAGCGACCGTTGCCACCACGGGGCCACGGCCGCGGGTTCGAGTAGCCGCTGGACGCGGGTCAGGACGGCGTGCTCCGCAGCGGCCAGGGCACCGTCTCGCGGCGGCCCGACCTCGGGGGAGGCGGCCTGGTGGGTGGCCATGCGCACCAGCGCCGCGGCCACCGCCGTGCCGCCGTGTCGCCGGCGGGCCTGGTCGTCGGCGAGCATCTCGGCCAGCTGCCGGGTGGTGCGCTGCGCGATGCGGGTTGCGGGGAGCCGCGGGACCGCGCGGTGGCCGGCGGTGAAGGGGAGCAGCAGCAGGTGATGGCGTCCCCGGGCGTGGGCGCGCTCGTGGTCCACGACCGCGGCCAGCTCCGGCTGGGTGAGCAGCTCTATCAGACCCGAGCTGATGACCACGCGGGTGCGCAGCCCCGGCAGGCAGTAGGCGACCGGAGACGGGTGGTCGATGATGCGGACGCCGTCGGAGACGTAGGCCGGAATGTCCTGGTCCCCCGCGCCGCGCTTGTCGAGGAGATCGACCTTGTCACGGTGGCTGCGGTGCATCCGCATGTGACGCACCGCCGTGCGGACGAGCAACGCCACCAGCCAGCCGAGAACGGCGAGGGCCCAGCCCAACGCCGCGATCTGCGCGCTGCCCAGGCCGCGGAAGGGGTGACCGGCCAGCGTCTGGGCCAGCAGAACGTGCAAGCCGTGACGGTAGGTCGCCGCCAGCGGCGCGATGGCCAGCGCCACGCACACTCCCACGACCGACAATCCGGCCGTATGGAGGATCCCGTGCCACAACGCCAGCGCCGCTCGGGGCGCGTTGCGCGGCCAGCGGGCCCGGGCGAGCAGCGGAGGAACGGGTCCCAGCAGCAGAAACGCCAATCCGGAGAGGAGCACTGCGACCAGCAGCGGCCGAAGCACGATCACGGCTTCCCCTCGCGCTCCTCCCGGCCGTTCTCCCCGGCCGGGCCGGCGCCGCGGTCGGGGGCGCCGGTCTTGCCCGCCAGCGCCCGGCGGAGCGCCTGGACGTCCTCTTCGCTCACCGACTCCAGGAAATGGTTGAGCGCAGACTCCCGGTCGTCGGCGCCGGAGAACGCTTCGCTCATCAACTCGGCGACGTGGACGTCCCTGGTATGAAGCGCGAAATAGCGGTGAGCGCGGCCTTCGCGTTCGCGTCGGACCATGTGCTTGCGGTCGAGCCGCTCAAGGATCGTCAGCACCGTGGTGATCGCCGGCCGCGACGGCAGAGCCTCGGCCAGCTCCCGTGCCAGGACCCCTTGCGGCCGCGACCACAACTGGTTCATCACCGCGCGCTCTAGTTCACCGAGCCGCATCGTCCATCCATCCGGCGGTCTGGGGGTCAACGGCCTCCACATTAACGGAGCCGCCCCGGCCCAGGGGCGGTCGTGAACGCGGTCCCGCGAACCGACGCCGGTTCGGGCTACCGGCCCCTTCTGTGGGCGGGACCGGCAGGTGGTCACGGCGCCACCGGTCTCGGAGTCACTGCGTGGATCTGAGGACGCCCTTGTAGCCGGGGCCGCGCTGGGCAGTGGCGTCGCGGCGCCATTGTGAAAAAAGGCAGCTTGTCGTAAATCGAAGCGAGAAAGATTTAAGCCTCGAATGTCGGAAAGCATTGGAGTTGTAGTGTGCAAGGGATAACGTTATTGTCGTTGCGATGGCGGGCTACGGCGTTTCCCGGGAGCCCGGGTCGCGTCGGCGTGCCCGGGTCATCTGCGCATGCGTGCTCGCCCTCACCTTTTCCGTCGCCGGATTCTGGCTGGTGCACGGTGGGACGAGTGAAGCTCATCCGTCCGCGAGAGACATCGCGGCCACTTCAGGCTTGACTTCGCCGGCTGCGGGCGCTGGAAATGCGCGCCAGGTGAACAGTGCAAACCCGCCCGTAGTGGTGTCGCCTTCCCTGGGAGAGGGCGCCTTGTGGAGCCCAGCGCACGCTTACGTCCCCGAACGCGACTCCGGCCTGGTCAGCCCACTCGCTGACTGTCCGGGCGGTCCGCTTCCACATGGCTTGCAGTGCCATGCGAGCTGGGACAGCTGCCTGGCCGCCCTGTTGCTGGAACTGCTGATTCTCGCGACCTGGCCGACTCTTTGCGAGGGGCTGCTGCAAGGCCCCTCCCATCGCCGCGGGGTTCGAAAGCGCGCCGGGCGCCACTTGCCGGTCGCCGCTCGATCGCGGCTTTGTGTGATGCGCATCTAGCAGATCCGCTCGTTCTCATCTGCCGACCTTGCCGCGGAACTGTCGGTGTGAGCGACCGCATTCGGCATGCACTGTTTCGGGTTGCATGCCGGCCTCCGCCTCACGCTGCCCCACGGCATCACTGCCACGAGCGGAGTACCACTCACATGCGTCCATTCACGGAATACCCGCCCCGGCTCGGCGTGGAGCCGGGCGAGAACGCGGTCGCTACGCTGCACGCGGCCGGCCCAAGCCACCGGACCGCCGTATCGGCCGGAGCCTATCCGGCCCCCCTGCCCGATGCCTCGCCCCTCGACGCCATAGGCGACACGCCACTGGTGTGGGTTCCGGCCCTGTCGGCGCCGGACCGCGGTTACTGGGCCAAGCTCGAGGGGTTCAACCCGGGCGGGATCAAGGACCGGCCGGCGCTGCACATGGTCCGCTCCGCCCGCAGACGCGGCGAGCTCCTGCCCGGCGCCGAGATCGTGGAGTCCACCAGTGGGACCCTCGGACTGGGCCTGGCCCTGGCCGCGAAGGCCTACGGCCACCCGCTCACCCTCGTCGGCGACCCTGGCATGGAACCGCTGATGCGGGGACTGCTGACGGCCTACGGGGCCGCGGTCGACATCGTCCCCGACCCGCATCCGACCGGCGGATGGCAGCAGGCTCGCCGCGATCGCGTGGCCGAACTCCTGGCACGACCGGAAGGACGCCGCGCCGACCCGTCACGCCCGGACGCCCCCGGCGCCTGGTGCCCTGACCAGTACAACAATCCCGACAACGTGGCCGCCTACGCGGCCCTGGCGGCCGAGCTGATAGGGGCACTGCCCTGGATCGACGCGCTGGTCTGCTCCGTCGGCACCGGCGGGCACAGCTCGGGGATCTCCCGCGTGCTGCGCCAGTCGTTTCCGGGGATGCGGCTGGCCGGGGTCGACACCGTCGGTTCGACCATCTTCGGCCAGCCCGCGCGGCCGCGCCTGATGCGAGGGCTCGGTTCCAGCATCTTCCCCCGCAACGTCGACTACGGCGCCTTCGACGAGGTGCACTGGGTCGACGCCGGCGAAGCGGTCTGGTCGTGCCGCGACCTGGCGGCCCGCCGGCACATCGCCGGAGGATGGAGCGTCGGAGCGGTGGCCCTGGTCGCCGACTGGCTCGCGCGGACGCTGCCCGCCGACCGGACGATCGTCGCGGTCTTCCCGGACGGGCCCTGGCGCTACTGGAACACCGTGTACGACGACGCCTACTGCCGTCGCCATGACCTGCTGGACCGGCGGCCCGCCGCCGACCCCGAACAGATCGGACGGCCGGCCCAGAAGGAAGTCCTGGCCTGGACCCGGTGCGAGGACGTCATCGACCCGCGTCCCGCTCCCCGGGCGGCCGAGGGCGGCGACCAGTGATCGCCACGCTCCGGCAGGTCCGCACCTTCTCCCGTCCGGTCCAGGTGCTGTGCCTCAACCAGGTCGGGATCAACATCGGGTTCTACATGCTCATGCCCTACCTGGCCGCCCACCTCACCGGTCGGCTCGGTGTCGCCGCCTGGGCGGCCGGACTGATCCTCGGCGTGCGGAACTTCAGCCAGCAGGGCCTGTTCCTGGTCGGCGGCACCCTCGCCGACCGCATCGGGTACAAACCCATGATCATGCTGGGCTGCGGGCTGCGAACGATAGGTTTCGCCGCGTTCGCCGTCTCGGAGTCCCTGGTCGTGCTGATCGCCGCCGCGGCTCTGACCGGCTTCGCCGGGGCACTGTTCAACCCCGCCGCACGCGCCTACATCGCCCATCAGGCAGGCGACCAGCGGGTGGAGGCCTTCGCGGTCTTCAACGTCTTCTACCAGCTCGGCATCCTCATCGGTCCGCTCGCGGGGCTCGCTCTGATCGCGTGGGACTTCACGGCCGTGTGCCTGACCGCCGCCGCGATCTTCGCCGGCCTGACCGTGCTGCAGGCGCGCAGCCTGCCGTCCCAGGCGGGCGCCGAATCCGGGTCCGTCCAGCCCGTGCTGACCGACTGGCGCGAGGCGGCCGGAAACCGGCCCTTCATGGCGTTCGCCACCGCGATGCTCGCCTCCTACGCCCTGTCCTTCCAGGTCTACCTCGGGCTGCCGCTGGAGATCGAACGGCGCACCGGCGGGCAGAACGGCATCGTCGCGATCTTCGCCGTCTCGGCGGTCCTGACGCTCGGCCTCCAGATCCGCCTCACCGTCTGGTGCAAGGAACGCTGGACTCCCGGCCGCACCATCGCGCACGGTCTGGCTCTGATGGGGCTGGCCTTCGTTCCGCTCGCCCTGCCGTATCCGGCAGAGCAGCCGCACTCCACCGGCGTCGCCGCGCTGGTGCCGGTGATGTGCACCGCCACGCTGCTCACCGCCGGAACGATGATGGTCTTCCCGTTCGAGATGGCCATGATCAGCACCCTGGGGGGAGGCCGGCTCGTCGGCACCTACTACGGCCTGTACAACCTGCTGTCCGGTGCCGGCATCCTCGTCGGCAACCTGGCCACCGGGGCCGTCCTCGACCTCGGCCGCCGACTGCACATGCCCGCGCTGCTGTGGCTTTCCCTCCTGGTGATCGGCCTGGTCTCCGCTGCCGCAGTGCACCGTCTGGACAGGGGCGGCGCTCTCGTCTCCGCTTCGTCGGGAGGGCAGGTCAAGAGACCGGCGAGAGCAACCGACTGACCCTGGGGCACACGCACCGGCGACTCGGCAACGGCCAGTCCGGTGAGAGCGCCCATGGTCTGGACCGAGACCCTGGCCGAGGACCGTGGACCTGTTGTCGCCGACCGAGGCCGCCAGGGCGGTTCGCCGACGACAGGCGTGACCAGTCCGACCGGCACACCGGTCGAGCGTGTCATTCCGCCCTCGGGGTGGCCCGTGGCTCGCCGTTCTGCCTGTGGAGGGACTCCGCGTCCTGAACCTGGCCGCCGAGCTTCTGCCGCGCGGCCAGCAGGAGCTGTGGACTGGAGACGACGACCCACCGTGTTCCGACCAGGTATGTTCCGCCGTACATCGAGGAGTATTCGAGCCAATCTTGCTGCGCCTTGTCGGTGGCGAAGGTGTTGAGCACGTACTTCCCCGACAGGGTCACACAGATCGCCTGCCGGTAGTCGACCGCCTTGCCGCGCACCTCTGGCGTGCAGCCCATCCTGGTTCCGAGTTCTTCGATGCTCGCGGGAGCAAGGGACTGCGTACCCCTCCCGGAACTCCTCGGACCGTCAGCCTTCAAGGGCGCTGCATTGTTCCCAGCGGACTTGCTCGTGCCGCACCCCGCCGCGGCCAACACGGCGCCGATTCCCACTGCCGCCAACACACGGATCTGAAGGCAGTGAAGTCCAAGGTGCCGGATTCTCATTGTCGCCTCTCGGGTGGCTCGGCGTCCGACGGCATGCCTTCTACGGCTTGTCGAATACCGGTACGCCAAGAGCTCCTCGGCGGTTCACCGCGCCGCGCCGACACTGCCGAAGGTCCGCAACGGCAGCGCAGTAACCAGGGCGAGAACCATGCCACGCCCTCGGCGACGTCGTCCGGTGGCGTGGCGGGAGCCTGATCACGGTACGACCGACTTGACTGATCGCATGATCTGGCTATCATTCCAGTATGACGATTGATTCTGAATGTGGAATGACTTCGCTGGACGGGTTGGCGCCCGCGGCCGCGCTGTTCCACTCGCTGGCCGATCCGGTGCGGCTGTCGATCGTGCAGCGGCTGGCGCTGGGTGAGGTCCGGGTGGTGGATCTGACCCGTGAGCTGGGGTTGGCGCAGTCCACGGTGTCCAAGCATCTCGCCTGTCTGCGCGGCTGCAAGCTGGTGGACTACCGCGCCGAGGGCCGCCAGTCGTTCTACTTCATCGCCGTGCCGGAGCTGCTGGACCTGCTGCGCTCGGCCGAGCATCTGCTGGCGGCCACCGACCGCGCCGTCGCGTTGTGCCCGACTCATGGCACTGCGGGCGATCGGCCGCTGGGAGCCTGTCCTTCCGAGGCGAAGGAGCGGGCATGACCACCGTGTCGCTGGGGCCGTCTCCGGAGCGGCGGGCGGTGCTGGCGCGGCGGGTGCGCCTGCTGGTGGCCGCCACGATCTCCTACAACGTCGTCGAGGCCGTCGTCGCCGTCACCGCCGGGACCCTGGCCTCCTCCGGCGCGCTGGTGGCGTTCGGTCTGGACTCGGTGATCGAGGTGGCCTCCGCCGCCGCGGTCGCCTGGCAGTTCTCCGCCCGCGACCCCGAGCGGATCGAGCAGCGCGAGAAGCGCGCACTGCGGATCATCGCGGTCTCGTTCTTCGCGCTGGCCGCCTACGTCGCCGCCGACTCGGTCCGTTCCCTGGCCGGCGGTGCCGAGGCCGAGCACTCGACGCCCGGGCTGGTCCTGGCCGCGCTGTCGCTGGCAGTGATGCCGTTCCTGTCGGCCGCGCAGCGCCGGGCCGGCCGGGAGCTGGGATCGGCCAGTGCGGTCGCCGACTCCAAGCAGACCCTGCTGTGCACCTATCTGTCGGGCGTGCTGCTGGCGGGGCTGGCGGTCAACACCCTGTTCGGCTGGTCCTGGGCCGACCCGATCGCCGCGCTCGTCATCGCCGCCGTCGCGTTCAAGGAGGGCCGGGACGCGTGGCGCGGCGACGCCTGCTGCGTTCTGCCGACCGGTAGTACCACGGCCG
Organism: Spirillospora sp. CA-108201; assembly: GCF_050936235.1. Lineage (NCBI taxonomy): Bacteria > Bacillati > Actinomycetota > Actinomycetes > Streptosporangiales > Thermomonosporaceae > Spirillospora > Spirillospora sp. CA-108201. The sequence continues at coordinate 289,262 of NZ_JBNJNE010000001.1, forward strand.
CCGATGACAGTCCCGAAGCCGCGCAGGACGCCTGCGCGACATGCGGGCCCGGCTGCGCCTGCTGCTCCTGACCCATCCTCGACGAGTTCGGAGGACATCGTGGCGGTCACCGCGCTGGTCGTCTATCTGGTCTGGGCCGTGCTGGCGTTCGGGCTGCGGACCCTCCTGCAGTGGCGCCGCACCGGCGACACCGGCTTCCGCGGCGGCGGCCTGGGCAAGGGGACGGTGCAATGGTGGGCCAGGGTGCTGTTCACCGGCGCGCTGCTGATCGGTGCCGCGGGCCCGATCGCGGCGCTGGCCGGGCTCGCCGCGGTCACCGCCCTTGATCACACCGCCGTGCAGGTGGCCGGGACCGCGCTGGCCCTCGGGGGAGTGGCGGGCACGCTGGCCGCGCAGACCTCGATGGGAAACTCCTGGCGGATCGGCGTCGAGGAGGCCGAGCGCACCGAACTGGTCACCGGCGGCGCGTTCAGCCTGGCCCGCAACCCCATCTTCACCACGATGATCGTCACCGCCGCCGGGCTGGCCGCGATGGTCCCCAACGCGATCTTCGCTGTTCGGCCTCGTCGTGACCGTGGTGGCGGTCCAGATGCAGGTCCGCGCGGTCGAGGAGCCTTACCTGCTGCGCACTCACGGCGATGCTTACGCCGCCTACGCCGCAGAGGTCGGACGGTTCCTGCCAGGTGTCGGACGCCTCGCCTCGCCCCAAGGCGTTCAGCGGCGACGTCTCCGCCGGGGACGGCCGGCGACCGCGCCGAATCCCGCGGACGGCTCCGTCCGGGGAACCGGGGACCCGATCTTCAGGGGTGAATCCGTCCCGACGGGACGGTAGGGCGACTCCGGCCCGAACCCGTCAGCTGACCCGGTAGGCGGTACAGGAGAGGACACCGCATGCAGCGACGAGCTGCCGGCCCCCGAACGACGGCCCGCCGCAGGATCCGCACCGGCCGGCCCGGCGGTGTCACGGCATGGACGGCCGCCCTCGCGCTGTCCGCCGGGCTTCTCGCGCCCGCGCCCGCGCACGCCGAGCCCAAGCCGACGCGCAAGCAGCTCACCGCGCAGCAGGAGAAGCTCGCCGACGAGGCCGAGAAGCTCAGCGAGCAGTACAACGGCCTGCGCGAACGCCTCAAGCAGGCCGAGCACGCCGCGAAGACGGCCAAGAGCAGCGCACTGCGCCAGCAGAAGGCGCTGGACGAGGCGCGCGAGCGCATGGCGAAGATCGCCGCCGACAGCTACAAGAACGGCCCCGCGGACCCGGCGATCTCCTTCGCCACGTCCTCCGACCCGCAGGCCGTCCTGGACCAGTCGGCCACCCTCAACTACTTCGCCAAGCAGAACGACATCCGCATCACGCAGATGCTCCAGGTGATGCAGGGCGCCGACCGGTCCCGCAAGGCCGCCGAGCGGCGCGCCGCCCAGGTGCGCGCGCTCACCGGCGAGGCGAAGAAGAAGCGCCGGGAACTCCAGGTCAAACTGAAGAAGGTCGAGAAGCAGCTCGGCACCTTCAAGACCGCCGGCGGGCGGCCCGGCTCCATCCCCAACCTCAGCCAGCTCAAGCCCGGCGACCTGGTGTTCTTCCACAGCGACCTGCACCACATGGGTATGTACATCGGCAACGGCAACATGGTCCACGCGCCGCAGACCGGCGACGTCGTCAAGATCGCCCCCATCGCCGGCCGCCCTTCGCCGGCGGAGTCCGCGTCGCCTAGCGAAATCGGCTCTGCGAGCGGTCCCCGTCGTCCACCCCTGGGGCGGCGGGGACGCCACTCTGCGGACCATGCCTGGACTCAGGACGCCTGCCGGTGTAACCGGCGGCCTCTGCGGCTTTGGTGATGCCTGTCCCGCAGCCGAGCAGGGTGATGCCGTGTTGTAGTCGCGCCCAGCGGCGCCAGGCGGGAAAGGGGAGGCCGACCTCCTCCAGGAACAACGACTCCAGGAGTTCGGCTGGATAGCCGACATGCTCGGCGACCCGACGCAGGGTCAGCCGCCCGAGTACCAGATCCGGCAGCGCGCGCATTGTCTCGGTGAGCGCCGGGTGCGGCGTTCGGCGGGCCGGCCGCTCCAGGATCGAGTGTGCGGAGGCCAGCGAAAGATGCCGTGGTGAGGCGGCCGGATCGACCGGCCGAGCTGTGCTGGTCCATGTGCTGACGGCAAGTCGGTCCCCCCTGGAGGAGGCGATCCGTGCCCGTGCGGCGGTGCCGGTCCGTCCCGCCGGGTCAAGGTAGGCGATGACCCCGAAAGCCGGCTCGGGGACGCGCATCGCATGCGCTGCGCCGCTCGGGATGATAGCCGCCTCGGCGGGCAGTTCGCGTCCGGCGGCGTCCCGCAAGAAGACCTGGCCGCAGCCGACGAGCAGGACCTGGATCGCTTCATGGGAGTGCGGTTCGGCGGTCTCGATCGCACCGGCGAACAGCAACACCCCTGGTTCGGGGAACACGCCGGTCGGCCGCTGCGTCAGGCCGGTCCCTGTGAGGTCCATGAGCGGGCCACCCTCCCGAATCCTGTCATGCCGAGACGTGAACGTGAGCTCACATGACTTTCTACACTATGTAGAAGTTCGAGGACATTTGGGGCCGGTGGGACAGCGCGTTCCTCCCGGCATCCGGCCGTGGAGAAACAGGGATGAGACGGGCTGTCGGCCGCGCGGCCACATGCCCGTGTGAGGCGCCGTGACAGGGGGCAGGTGCGGGACGGACGCCCCTGGCCCCCTGTCACGGGTTTCGCGCGGACCTCAGGATCGGGCGTCTCCGACCGAGACCATGTCGGGGCTCGCCTGGTTGTGGCGCTCCACCCAGTTCATCAGCGCCGAGTGGCAGGCGTGGTCCAGGTGCCGCAGGTCGGTGAGGTCCAGTTGGACCGGCCGATCTCGGGGGAGCTTCTCCAAGGTGTCCAACATCTGCGGGAGGCGCAAGAACGTGGCGTGGCCGGCCAGGGCGACACGTACCGGACGCCCATGCGTGCCGGCCGCCTCTTCCGTCTCGTCCACCTCGATCTGGATGTGCGAGGTCTCCCAGGCCGTCTTGATCACAGCCAGCACCAGGCCGAGCAGCACTCCCTCGAACAGGTTGAGGACGACCACTGCCGTGGCCGTGAGGACGAGGATCAGTGCCTCGCCGCGATGCCGGCGCCACAAGGGGCGCAACTGCTTGACAGGCATGAGTTTCCAGCCGGCGTGCACGAGCACGCCCGCGAGGGCGGCGAGCGGGATGATTTCCAGCGCCGCAGGGAAGGCCGCGGCGAACAAGAGAATCCAGAGCCCGTGCAGGACGCGCGACGCCTTGGTCTGTGCTCCTGCCTGCACGTTGGTGGCGCTGCGTACGATCACCGCCGTCATCGGCAGGGCCCCCAGGAGCCCGCACACGGTGTTGCCGGCGCCCTGGGCCATGAGCTCCTTGTCGTAGTCGGTACGCGGGCCGTCGTGCATGCGATCGACCGCCGCGGCGCTGAACAGGCTTTCCGCGGAAGAGATGAGCGCGAATGCCAGCACGGTTCCGAGGACGCCGATCTCGGACAGTCGGGCCACATCGCCGATGCCGGGTGGCTGGACGGCTCCGAGAAGGCCCTGTACGTCCAGCCGGGCCACGGGCAGATCCAGCAGGAAGGACGCACCCGTCGCCAGAGCCACGGCCGCGAGCGGCGCCGGAACTTTTCGGACTCGTTCCGGCAGGTGAGCCCATCCCGCCAGCAGCGCGACGGTGCCCGCGCCGACGCCGAGCGCGGCCAGCGCTGCGGCTGATCCGGTGCTGTCCAGGAGCAGGCCCGGCAGCCCGGCGAGTTTGGCCATGCCCGAGCCGGGCGCGGTGGCATCGGCCATGGCGTACAGCTGCCCGGCGATGATGGTCAGGCCGATTCCGGCGAGCATGCCCTCCACCACGGCCACGGAGATCGCGCGGAACCACCGCCCCATCCGCAGCGCGCCGAGCAGCAGCTGCAGGAGGCCCGCCGCGAGAACTATCGCGCCGAGCGTGCTCAGACCGTATGTCTGGACGGCCTCGTACACCAGGACGGTCAGGCCCGCGGCGGGACCGCTGACCTGGAGGCTGCTGCCGGGAAGCAGGCCGGTCACCAGGCCGCCGACTATGCCGGTGATCAGGCCCAGCTCGGCCGGGACGCCGGAGGCGACCGCGACTCCCACGCACAGCGGCATGGCGACGAGGAAGACGACAAGGGAGGCGGTGATCTCGTTCCGAAGCACTCGGGAGGACCGCAGGGTCGTTGGGAGCATCGGTCCTCACCTACAGGGAAAGGAAGGCGTCGGCGTCCGGCCGGTGCGCCAGCACCGACCCGGTGTGCACTTCGTAGTACCAGGCGTGCAGGCCGATCCGGCCGTCGGCGGCCCGCTCGTCCACGCCGGGATAGGCGCGCAACCGCTCCAGTTGATCGAGCACATGTCGCTGGACCGCTGCCGCCAGGTCGCCGCTGCCGGCGGAAGGGGGTGCCGCCCGGTCGGATGCGGCGTTACCGGGCAGACGCGGCGAGGTGCCGGCGGCCTCGGCCAGCCATGTGCGGACGGCGGGGGCGGCGCTGAGGTCGTCGCCGCGGACCAGGGCGCCGACGGCACCGCAGTGGGAGTGCCCGCACACCACGACGTCGGCGACGCCGAGGATCTCGATCGCGAACTCGATGGTCGCCGCTTCGCTGGTAGGACGGTCCAGCCGGTACGGCGGAACGATGTTGCCCGCCGTGCGCAGTTCGAACAGCTCGCCTGGACGGGCTCCGGTGAACAGGGAAGGGATCACGCGCGAGTCGGAGCAGGTGATGAACAGCGCCAGGGGCGACTGGCCATCGGCGAGCCGGTGCAGTTCGCCGCCGTTCTCCGCGGCCCAGGAGCCGAACGTTCGGGCATGGTCGATGAAAGTGTGCATGCGAAATACCTCCAGGGTGTCCCCGCGAATGCGAGGGCATCGTAGGAGTTGGACAAAGGACGATCTGACGGTGTGGTCGTCCGGTCGCGTTGACCCGTTCCGATCACCGAGGCGAGATAAGACCGTCGTTCATTGCATGTGGCATGGTCGTAACGACCAAGCACGACGGCTTACGCCCTCAAAATGGTGTTTCGGCAGGAAGGTGACACGCGCCAGAGGGCGCTGTCAGCAACGGAATACCTGGAGGATGGCGGGAATGTTCCCGGTGGCACGTCTGCTGATCGCGTGCACGAGCCCGCCGACCCGGCGCGGAAACGCGATCGTGCTGACGCCGGCGGTGAACGCCGAGCGTGTCGGAGTGTCCGGGGCCTTGACCTCTTTGGGGTTGGCCACGCGACTGCTCGCCCGGACGGTCAGATGCTTGGACGACTCCTGCGCGGACTTCCGCTCCTCCGAACTGGAGCGAAGTGCGCCCGAGTCGCTCAGCTGAATGCTGCCCGCCGAAGTCGGCGCCGTGAACTCACCGGGTCCTACGCTTTGGAGAGCCGTGTCCAGGACCAGGTGCAGGCAGCCGCAAAGGACGATGATGAGCAAGGCGGCGGCACGTCTCATCCTGCTGTGCCGTACCACCCGCGACGTCCTCCGATCGGGCCGGGCTCATCCAGCCGTATCGTCCGCTACTAACTGACCTGTACGTGAAGCGCTGATGGCTCGCCAAGCTGCATGACAGTGCATTCGAGCGCCCGGCAGAAAGCGGGTGGCAGCCAGATCACGACCCTATCACGCATCGTTAGTCTCTGATCACGAATCCGGAATCGGTTCCAGGGATGGCGGGAGCTTTCCGGTCCGGCCGTGCCGGCTTGCGCGGTGCCGGCGTGTCGGCCCGTCCCGTGCGGTCGGCCACCGGTCCCCATCTTCTACATACGATAGAAGATGATGGTTGGAGTCCCGGGCGGCGACACGGTCGCGACAGCCTCCCCGGCGGCCTGCCGCAACGGCTGGGCGCCGGGGAGGCCATCCGCTTCACCGCCTTCATATTGAGTCGCAGCCCGGTTCTGCCGGTGGCCGGGGCCGCCGGTCCGCTCTTGTCGCGCTGGACCGCTTGACGGGTCGTAAGCGATGGTCGCTAATCTTCACATATGAGCAACCATGCAGATGATGCAGCCGTCGCAACGTCGCTGGACGGCTGTGATGTCCGGATGGTCGATCCCGAACGAGTCGCGATGGTGCGCGCCGCCATGCCCGGCGGTGAGGTCGTGGAGGACCTCGTCGAGGTCTTCTCGCTGCTCGCCGACCCGGGCCGCGTCCGCATCATCACGGCGCTCCTGGAGGGCGGCGAGATGTGCGTCTGCGACCTCGCGGCCGCCTGCGCGAGCAGGGAATCGGCAGTCTCGCATGCGTTGCGCCTGCTGCGCGCCAATCGAGTCGTCACGGTCCGCCGGACCGGCCGGATGGCCTACTACCGGCTGGCCGACTCCCACGTGCGGCTGCTGCTCGATCTCGCGCTGACGCATTTCGGGCACGAGGACGCTCAGACCGCCCGAAAGGGACCCCCCGATCCTGAAGCCCGGTAGACCGGGCCTTCACGACCCCCTGGAGAGCTTGGCATGGAGAACCCGGTGGGGCGCACACGCGCCGCGGCGGCCGCTCAGGCCAGTGAAGACCACGACCCCGGACGCCACGACCACGGCGATCACGACCCTGACGGGCACGGCCCCGGCCAAGAAGACGGCGGCCACGGACATGGACACGGCCACGGACATGGACACGGTGTGTCCGCCGATGCCGACCGCCGCTACCTGACCGGAGCGCTCGTTCTGATCAGCGCCTTCATGGTCGGTGAGGTCGTGGTCGGCCTGCTCGCCCGGTCCCTGGCGTTGATCTCCGACGCGGGCCACATGCTGACCGACGCCGCGTCCATCGTCCTGGCGCTGGTGGCCATGCGCCTGTCGGCGCGTCCGCCGCAGGGCGGCTTCACCTACGGGTTGAAGCGCGCCGAGATCATGTCCGCCCTGGTCAACGGCATCACGCTGCTGCTGCTGGCCGCCTACTTCGTGTACGAGGGCATCAGCCGGCTGTTCGACCCGCCCGAGGTCGCGGGCGGCCTGGTACTGGTCACCGGTCTGGTCGGGATCGCGATCAATCTTCTGGCGACCTGGCTGATCAGTAAGGCCAACCGGTCGAGCCTGAACGTCGAGGGCGCCTACCAGCACATCCTCAACGACCTGTTCGCGTTCATCGCGACCACCATCGCCGGTGCGGTGGTGCTCTTCACCGGCTTCGCCCGGGCCGACGCGATCGCCGCCCTCATCGTGGCCGCGCTCATGGTCAAGGCCGGGTACGACCTGGTCCGCGGAGCCGGCCGCGTCTTCATGGAGGCCGCTCCCGACGGGCTGAACCCGGCCGACGTCGGAGCCTCCATGGCCGCCTCGCCGGATGTCGTCGAAGTCCACGATCTGCACATCTGGGAGGTCACGTCCGCCTACCCCGCGCTGTCGGCGCACGTGCTGGTCGGAGAGGGCGGTGACTGCCACGCGGTCCGCCGCGCCATCGAGGCGATGCTCAAGGCCGAGTACGGGATCGACCACACCACGCTCCAGGTCGACCACGCGCCACCAGAGGTGACGATCGGCTCGGCCGACGCCGTGGACGACCACTGCGCCGACCCCCACGGACCCGTGCACCGTCCATCCGACGACTGATCGGGGGAGTGTCTCAGCCGCGCGGCCCCTTCGGGGGTCGAGGCCGCGTCGAGGCCCCGTGCGGGACGACCGTTCGGGGAGATGAGGGCGGTGTCACGGATGGCCGGACGTCCTTGATCGTGGATGTCCAGACTGCGGCGCGGGCGGCCATGATCGCGGAGGGAAGCGCATGAGCTTGGACGACGAATCTGGGAAACCGACGTTGCTGGTCAGGGCGACGGCCAAGCTGAAGGGCGAGGTGCGGGCCGACACGTTGGAATCGTTCCGCCGTGCGGGTGGGGTCGCCTACGCCGAGATGCAGAACGCCGAGACGCTGCGGCAGAAACTCGCCGCAGACGGCACGAACCTCTGGCACGTCGAACCCGGGATTTCCAGCCAGTTGCTGTGCTCGTGGAACGCGTTCGTCCTGCAGTCGATCGGCGAGCATCTCCTGGATGCCGACTGTGCCGCAGACCCCCGGACGGCCGGTTACGTCCCACCGGTCACCCACACGCAGGTGTCGGCGTGCTTCGACCAGGTCGAGTCGTGGACGTCGCGGGCGCGGCAGGCCGCCGGCAACGTCGCCCTCGACGTCTCGGAGACCGTCCGGCTTCCCGCCGACCTACCTGAACGGGCCGAGGCCGATCCCTGCCCGCTGCCGCAACTGCGCGGCATGCTCGCCGCGGCACGGGCCGTCCGGGAACACGCCGAGGTGGCTCTCGGAGTGTTCGAGACCTCGGTCGAGGACACCGAGGAGCACGGTCAGGATCTGCGAGGGCTGCGCCAACTCGCGGCCGAGGGGGCCACCGCGGCGGATTACGCGGAGGGGCTGCTGGAGTCCTACTACCACCTGGGTCAGCTCACCGCCATGCCGACGCTCATCGCCAGGTATGAGCTCGGAGAGCTCGGCGGGGTCGCCCGGCAGGTCGCCACCCCCAGGTCCCCCCTCCTTCGACCCCTGGTGCCTGACCTCGCCGCGGGAGCGCTCCAAGTGGCGCAAGGACCCCCGCGCCCGGCAGTCGATCAAGGAGCTGTGGGAGTTCGATCCCGCGCCGGAAGCCACGCTGCGCATTCAGGCCGAGATCGACGCGGCCAAGGCGCAGGGAACGATCGACTACGCCAAGAACGCCGACGGCAAGCTTCTCGGCAGCTATTACTGCTGCCCCTGGGGAGCGGTCTACGTCGTACGCCGACCGGTGACGGTCAACGGCCGCCGGCTCCGCCAGGGCCAGCAGTTCACCTACGAGGTCGACGCCGACGAGGTGCCCAACGGCGGTGACTTCGTGCGACGGCTGATCGTCGGGAACTTCAGCCCCACGGACGAGATCGAGTACTGCGATCCTGACGGAGAGCACGAGGGGTGAGTTCACCGGGCTCGGCCGCCGCCTCGCCGCGGTGAAGCTCGGCCCTGAGCCCGTGGGCCGACCGATGTGCCGGGCCTCGCCCGAGGTCGCATCCGAGCGATGTGATCCCGGAGGCAGGGGCGCCGGCCGTCCACGGCGACCTCCACGGTGTCCCGAGGCGGCCGCCACTTCACCGGTCGGGGCGGTGAACTGACCGCGGGGGCGGTGTGTCCCCCTATGTGCAGGCCAGGGCGAAATCGCTCACCAGGCGGTGCTCGCGGTGCGGGGAGCGTCGGAAGCCGAGGCCCGGGAGATGCTCAACAAGGTCATCAAGAGGTTGAGGGCAAAGTGGAAGGCGTTCCGGCGCGCGGCATCCGTCGGCGGACCGCCTGCCTCGGCACGGCCGAAAGCTACCGAGGACGCTGAACTCCTTGTGGTCGGGCGGGGGCACGGCGGCTTCGCCGGGCCGCGCCTGGGGTCGCTGAGTCAGCAGTACGTGCACTACGCCACCAGCCTGGTGCTCATAGCGCGCGATCATGCTGGTCATCCAGGTCGTTGACGCACGGCGGGACGGCACCGGCCGCCTGGCTTCCACTCTGGCGCTGATCGCCGGGATCTTCCTGGGGGAGGCCGGATGCGGGCTGAAACCGGGCCCGCCGGCACTGCTTGCGGATCGCCAGGCCCGCCGGCACCGTTGGTCGACGGGCCTATGGCTCCTATCGGGCGGAGGTGTTCACCTCAGCGTTCGGGGTCTTGACGTGGCGGGCTGGCCTGGTGGCCGCCGCCAGTGGCCCGTCTATGACACCCTCATCGCCTTGGCCAACGGCGTGCTCGTCTTGACCCGCACCATCCCACTCGGCCGCCGGGTCCCATCGTCGGCGTCACCGCCGTCCACGCGCACCGAACCATGCCCTACTGTGAACCCAGGTCATCATCTACATTCTGTAGAAAGTGGTGAACGGGCCGCCCCGTGTCTCCGTACAGCCTGATACGGGCCACGCGCCCTTACCCGGCCGTACGACCAAGGAGGTTCGCGTGAGGCAACGGCGCCGGCTCATTGGACGCCAGCGGATGCTGCCGGGGAGTGCGGCAGGAAGTGCGAGCGTCCGATCGTCGCGGAGGCTCTGGCCGGTCAAGGTCCTCGCCTTGGGTACGGCGATGTGCGGGCTTGTCATGGCGCCTGCGAATCCGGCACATGCGCATGCCGAACTCAAGAGCATCACCCCCGAGCACTCCACCCAGACGTCAGCTCCGGCTGAAGCGGTCCTTACCTTCAACCAGCCCGTGAACATGCGGTTCACCGTGGTGAAGGTGACCGGTTCGGACGGGGCGGGCGCGGGCTCCGGCTCACCCGCGGTCGACGGTGCGGTGGTCCGCCAGTCGCTGATGACGCTCACGAGGCCCGGCAGGTATCAGGTGGCCTACAGGACGGTGTCGGTGGACGGACACGTGATCAGCGGAAGCCGGACCTTCGTCTTCAGGCCGTCCGCCACGGGAACCGCGACTGCTCCCCCCGCGACCGGCCAATCCGGCTCGCCCGCGACCGCTCCGGCGGCCGACCGGTCGGAGCGGAACTCCTCATCGGGCCTCTCCTGGGCGGTTGTGATCATGATCGGCCTTCTCGGAGGACTGCTGGTAGCGGCCGTGCTGGTGCTCCGGCGAGCCCGCCGGGACCACTGAATCCGATCTGAACCCGGCCTGACGGCGTCGCCGCGTCCAGCGGCGGTCGGTAGGTCAGGCCAGGAAGCGAATAGTGGTCATGCGAGTCGGTTTGATGCCGCCGCGATCCGCGCGAGCAGGCCCTCGCGTTCGGTGGCGGCCGGAAGAGCCCGAAAGGCGATGCGCTCCCAAGCCTCACGGCGATGGCGCAACGCTCAGCAGCGCGATCAACGACGGCTGACACCGGCCGGACCGGTGCTCGCTACTGGAGCGAGCTGCCCCGCTTCCAGGACTCCCAATCCAGTTGCCAGAACGACCATCCGTTGTTCCATTCCAGCTTGCGCCGGGAACCGGTGATCTCCACGACATCTCCAGGCTGTACGGTCCGGTAGAGCCAGACGGCGTCCTTGGGCGACTGGCGGACGCATCCGTGGCTGCAGTTGGCCTTGCCCAGGCAGTAGTACTCGCCTGCGCCCTGGTGGAGATATTCGCCGCTGTTGGAGATCGTCATGGCCCTCGGCCTTGCCGTACTCGCCCTGACCGTCAGCTCGGCCACCTCCGCCACCGCGTGGGCGGTCTTCATCCCGGGGGTGTTCCTCACCGGCTCGGGAGCGGGCCTGGCCGTCGCCCCGCTCGCCCAACTCGCCCTCCAGGACGTCCCCGTCCGCCAAGCCGGCAGCCGCTCCGGGATGTACAACACCGTCGTCCAGCTCGCCGCCTCACTCGGCGTCGCTCTCTTCGGTGCTCTCTACTTCCACCCCCCAACCCGACCGCCTTCACCAGTTCCCCCGCGCGGCAGGACCGGCCTTCGTCACCACCCTGTGGATCAGCATCGCCCTGCTCGCCGCCACGTGCGTCCTCAGCTGCCTGCTACCGCGCAAGGCCAGCACAGCGCGAACATGACCTGCTCGAGGCGCCGCCCTGGCCATGGCGAGTGCGTGTCCGACCAGGGAGGCCGAACCGTTGAGAAGGACGTGCAGGCTGTCGGGCGGCCTGCCGATGCAACAGATCAAGACGTCATGGCGTCCTGGGGTGTGACAGAGAAAGGATGCCTGTGGACGATGATTGTTGGACGTACGAGCGGTTCGTCACTGACCGCGCTCCGACACTTCTGCGCTACGGATACGTGCTGACGGGAGACGCGCACGATGCGGCCGACCTCATGCAGGAAGGGCTGCTCCGGTTGCGCACCGCGTGGCCGCGCGTGGTCAGGAAGGATGATCCGGAGGGGTACACGCGGACGATCATGGCGCGGCTGCACATCAGCGTGTGGCGACGACGCAGGCGGGAGCGGCTCGTCAGCGAGGTGCCCGAGGGCGGCTACGAGGATCGAGGCCTGGAGCGGGCTGAGCGTGATACCCGGTTGTGGCGAGCCCTTTCGGCGTTGCCGCGAAGGCAGCGGACCGTGCTGGTGCTCCGCTACTACGAGGACCTTCCGGATGAGGAGATAGCCAAGCTGCTCGGCATATCACGGGGGACGGTACGCAGCCAGGCCGCCCGCGCTCTCGACAAGCTCCGGGCGGACTGGCGTCCGTCCCTGACCCAGACGGTGGGGGCCCACCATGACCGATGACCTCCAGCACGCTCTGAAGACCACGCTCAAGGCCGCGTCGCTGGACGCGCCGCAAGCGGCACCGGATCTGCTCGACCGGCTGGCGAGCCGAGCCCGGGCGCGCCGGCGCGGGCGGGCGGCGATGGCTGTGGTCGCGGTCACGACGGCCCTCCTGGTGACCGGTGGGACGGTGTCCGCCCTCGGGCTGGGAGATGTGCCCAGGACCGATACCCTCTCCGGCAAGAACATCGACGACTTGCCGAGCGAGAAGGTTCCTCCGCCCGTACCGGTGCCGGCGGGAGCCGTCCGGCGTGCGCCGGACACGTTGCCGAACGGGGACAAGTACTCTCCAGAAGTCGCGCTGGACGGCACGTCTCTGCTGGTGTCCACGGCATCACGCTCAGACGTGCCCGACCAGCTGTGGGTGTACGACCTCCAGGACCGCCAGGCCACCAAGGTCACCGACATCGATGAGCCGGACACGTCGACGCGGTACGCCGGAAACCTCGCCGTCGGCGACGCCCAGGTCGTGTGGTCACAGCAGGGCGAGGTCTCCGGGCGATCCGTGACCGAGATCTGGGCCGTGCCGTTGACCGGCGGAACCGCCCTCAAGGTCGTCTCGATGGACTCCGGCTCGAAGGAGGCGAGCTCCGTCGGGCAGCTGGTCGTGGGGGACGGCAAGATCCGCTGGAGTCGCGCGGCGAACGGCGGAGCCGTGGAGGACGGCAACAACGAGCAGGCGAGCGACGCGGGGACCGCCGTGTACGAGGTACCGCTCGGCGGGGGACCCGTGCGGAGGATCCCCGGGACCGACGGCTACCGCATCCTGTCCTGGCCCTGGATCGGTACCCCGGGCGCAAGCAGCGGTCGCGCTGGCGATGCGGACTTCAAGCGGCTGTGGAACCTGGTGACGGGGCAGACCCGCACCGTGCGTCTCCCCAAGTCTCAGAACGCATGGACCTGCTGGATCAGCTGGTGCGTAGGTGGCCCGCCACTCGGGGTGACCCTCTCCCGGGTCCCCGCCACCCGCGTCCTGCCACTGGCCGGGGGCGCCGGGCGGGCGGTGCCCGCGGCCGACTTGCCGATCAGCGAACTGCCTCCAGGATCGCTGATGTACGACCGATTCCTTTCCCTGGTCAACGGAGCCGAGCACGACACCCTCTACGACCTGGCGACGGGCAGGATGATGGATCTCGGCCCCAGCTACGAGAATAACTGGCCGGTGAGCATACCGAGCGAACGGCGAGACGGTTCCACCCTGGCCCTAGACCGGTACCTCGTCAGGCCAGTCAAGGGGGAAATTCAGATCATCGACCTCGCAGCCATCGACTGAACTGTCAGGCCGCGCTTAGATACAGCCGCAGCGATCGTGATGGCGCCCTGCCACGCTTAGCGCCGGATATTCTCGATTCGCTTGCCGTCGCGCACCGAAATATGGCGGTAGGGCGAGGCGCAGCAGGTTCGGAGATGATGAGGGCCAACGAAATTCCAACTGCGCGCGACAAGGTAACCTGCCAGAATCTTTCGGTATGTACGGCTCTTTCTACTGGACGCACCCGTATTTCTCCGACGAGTATCTGGTGGCTGCCTGCGAGGCTCTCCAGGCCGACGTCGCCGGACCCTGGTCAGGGCCTACCAGCCCGCTCCTCACGCTTCTTCGGAGCGGCGACCAAACCGCGGCCGGGATCGCGCTGGACGTGTACCAGCGGTCCGGCGCGCTCAGCCGGTTCGGGGGCGACCCATTGCACGGAGAACATCAGGTGGAGGTCCTGGAAGTTGCTCGTGAACTCCTCAGTCAGCCGCCCTCGCCCTCTGAGATGAGCCCGTGCACCGGTGCGGGCGCGAACCACGCCAGCGCCCTCAACGCCATGATGAACACCGCCGAGGGACAGGACTGCGACCTCATCGCGGATGCGCTGGACCGGACCGTGAACCCCGCGGTCGTCGAAGCTGCGGCCGGTGCTGCAGGTGCCGCGTTCTCCAACACCGACGGCTCTGCTCATCCGCGCCTGCTCGCCCTGGTCAGCGCATACATCTACGACGCCGACCCTCGGCTCGCCCTGCGCGTGCGGATGATCTCGGCTCTCGGAAAATCCCAATCGCCCGAGGCAATCGCGCACCTTCTGCGAGCCCTCGACCGGCCTGAGTTGGAGATCCAGATACAGGCCGCCCTTTGCCTGGCGACCGGCCAGACGGAAGATCACCGTGAACTCCTGGAACGTGTTACGGCATCCTGGCCGGACGATGCCCCCTACCCCGCCGAGGAGGTATGTCGGGTCCTGGCAGGCGAAGACGAATGAGCTGGATCGCAGGACCGGGCGGCAAAGGCACCTCCGTGGTTGAAGCAGCGACGACGTTGCAGCGCTGGTAGTGGTCCGGGTCGAGGCCACAGCGGTGGTGCCCGCGCCGGGCGCGGGCGGCTTCCTGGTCGCTGCCTTCGGGGATGGCGTGCGGGGTGCGCCGCCGCCGCAGATAGTCGTGGATGATGCGGGTAGAGTAGCCCTTGTTGGCGATCTCGACCGCATCCACCGAATGCTCCGCGCCGCAGGGCTGGCCTTCGCCGTCACAATGTGGATCAATCGCCCTGCTCGGCGCCGTTTGAGGCCTCAGCTACCTGCTACTCCGCAAAACCAGCGCGGCGGCATAATGACCTGGACGCGGTGCCTGCAAGGCCACGGCCGGAGCGCGTAAACGATGAGGCGACCAAATCACCGAGATGACGCGCAGGCTGTACTCGAACAGCCCCTCCAGATACGACGCTGTGCGGGTGTGGTGTCGTCATACTCCAGCCAGGTGTTAGGCACCCAGGGCTGGGCCTTGTCGGTGTGCGCCTCCTGTTGGTCCATTCGGTGGCCAGGGTGCGGCTAAGCCTTCCGCGGGCTCGGTGCAGCTTGAACTCCTCGACAGCAGAAGATGGCAAACAAAAGCCGAACTCGCAGTCGCAGAGTTGGCGCCTTGGAGTCCCAACTCGCGCATCAGCCGCTCCACCGTGCAGCGGACACCCATTGGCCGTTGCGACGCAACTGTGCCAGACCTCGCGGGCCCCGTAGACGTCTTAGCCGGCGGCGTGGATGCGAGTGGTCTCGGCTCACTCGTCGCGGACCGCGCGGACCGCGGGCCGAGGGCGGACGGGCGCGGGCGGCGTAGAAGGTGGGACGGCGCGACCGCCGCGCCGTGCCCGCGGAGCACGCGGCAGGTCGGCCTTCAGTTCGGCGTTCTCGCGGCGCAGCCGCTCGATCTCGGCGGCCTCCTCGGAGGTGGTCTCCACCCGCTGTCCAGTGTCGACTTCAGCCTGGCGGACCCAGTTGCGCATGGCCTCGGGTGAGCGGATGCCCAGCTCGACCGCCACCACTCGAAGACGGCGGTCTCAGTGTCATAGTCCGTTCGAACCTCGGCGACCATCCGCACCGCGCCCAGATGGTCGGGCTCGCGGCTGGGTCGCGCTCGGGCTCGTTGCCGCGCTCGCAGCCGATCGGACCTTGAACCTACTTCGCGTGAGCATCTTCGGACTCGCATTCGGGCCCGGGGCGGACTCACGCTCGGGCTCAGGTTCGGGCCTGTGATCGGGCTCGTGCGCAGCAGCCGGGTGCTGTTGTCGCGCGCGGAGGTGATGGCTCGGGGCGGCGGCGGGACAGCTGGTTCTGAAGTAGGTGGGCGGCGTCCTGCTCGACCGCAGGCGGCAGGCACCCCAACTCGGCCACCAGCTCGGCCGCGCCGTCCAGAACCGCACCGCCGGATCCGGCAGGATTTTCCGTGGGTGTCGTCGAAACAACTTGCGAAGCAAAGAAGGAAAGGGACACCTCCAGTGTCGGAGGTGTCCCAGACAACTGCTCAGTGACCGCTTTCGTGGCGGCTGCCGAGAGTGGGGAAGAACGCCCCTCGAGGGGAGATCACCCCCCGCAATGACCCCAGCGGTCCGTCCAGTAGGCGAGGTTGTCGTAGCGGCCACCCCAGGTGATGCACGCTCCGCGGGCCGAGCGCTTCACGGGGCCGGCGTAGGTCGAGTAGTAACCGCCTTCCCACTTGAATTTACTGTCGCCGAGCTTCTGGACTCCCGCGGCGACGTACTTGCTGTTCGGGTGCGTTTTCCACGTGACCACGCAGTTGGTTTTGCCGTTGTACATCAGGTAGATGGTTGCTACCTTCTTGCCGCTCTTCTTGAAGTTGTGGCGGTCGACCTCGTGGTAGTTACCGCCGCCGCAGGCCCCGATCGGTGTGGACGCCGCCATCGCCGGGCTGGCGATGAACGTGGATCCTGCGACAACGGTGCCCGCACTGAGAGCGAGGACTGCTCGCTGTGTCGATTTACGCACTGCCTTCCTTACTTTGGTATAGGGCGGCCTCGGTCCTTCGGCCGCCCGGCCGAAGACGGTGCAACGTCTAGTCCTCCTCGAGGAGACCTAGATGCCAGGAGTGTTCAGGCTTACATGATCACGTCCTGAAAGTTACTGTCCGGCTCGTACTCCAGAGCGCAAGCTCGAGAGGCCCTTGGATATCGTGAGCCACCGGGATTGAGGTGCTCCATGGAGCATTGAGATTTGCGCCCGATAGCGCTGATTGTCCGCCCGTGGGTTAAAGGCCCCGACTTCACGCGCATGTTGTTGCCGCAAGCTGATCACGGTGTTCGCATCACGGAAGTCCGAGCCCTGACCTGGAACCAGTCGCCACACGCTGGTTGCGTCCACGGAGGTGGTATGCGAGTTTTCGCAGGTGATGGGCGTGGCGTCATGACGTGAGACGGCCACCGCGTGATCCTTCGGGATGGATGGTCAAGAAGAGGGAGACAGCGCGGTGGCCGTGGACGACAGTGTGGACCCTAATGACTCCCGTGGGGCTTCGTTCCCTGCAGCTCTTCTCGATCGATGCCTATGTGGACCCAGAGGCGCTTGACCTCTTTCCTGGCAGGCAGTGCGGGATCGGGATGAGCGATGGGTGGGTGGTGATCGAAGGGTGCCGGGAGACGTCTCGGGTGTCCCTGGACGTGAAGTCCTCCCCATAGGCAGCCGCGGGCCGGCACCTCTCGATCACCACCCATCGGGTCGACGACCTCGGCAGGATCGTGTTTTGAGCCGACCACAGGGAACACCACCCGCTTGACCAGGGCCTTGAGCCCTCACCGAAGAGCGTGGCCCCTGCGGCGGGCTGGGGCCACGAACTGCTGATCGGATGTCCCTGAGATCCTTTGCGTCTGGAGTGAGTGGCTCTGGATACCCAGGGCGGCGGGGTGTGGCTGATCGGATGTTGCCCCTCGCGGTGGCCCGGCTTGACTGGCCGCCCCGTCGTCCTGGACGCCCTGTCCGCTGATTGAGAGCTGATGCGAACAGTCGCTGCTTAGGGACATGCCGGCGGGTCGTCCACGGGTTGACCGATGAGCAAGGTGGCGGATCGAGTGGCAGCGACCAATGTGGTGTGGATCGGGATCGATGTCGGTAAGGCCAGCCGCCACGCCGCGGCGGTCGACGCTGACGGCCAGGTTCTCTGGTCGATGAAGGTGCCCAACGACCAGCATCGGGCCGAGGAACTTCTCAGCCGGGCACTGACGATGGCGTCGCAGGCCGACGTCGAGTTGCGTTGGGCGATCGACCTGACCAGCGCGACTGCGGCGCTGTTGACCACCGTACTTCTGGCCGGTGGCCAGCATGTTCTCTACGTGCCTGGACGCGCCGTCAACAGCATGGCCGCGGCGTTCCGCGGTGAGGGGAAGACCGACGCGAAGGACGCCCGGGTCATCGCCGACACCGCTCGGATGTGTCACCGCGAACTCACCCACCTCAAGGCGCCCGACGAGCTGGTCGTCGAGTTGACCCGGCTGACCGCGCACCGCACCGACCTGATGGCCGACTGGGTCCGCGGGGTCAACCGCCTGCGGGAACTTCTCACCAGCATCTTCCCCGCGCTGGAGCGCAGCTTCGATTTCTCCACCCGCAGCGCGCTCATCCTGATCTCCGGGTTCTGCACACCGAGCGAGCTACGCGCGGCCGGCACCGAAGGACTCACCGCATACCTGGCCGAGAACGGGGCCTGGCGCAAGAGCATCGACTCGATGGTCCGCAAAGCCCTCGACGCCGCTGACCAGCAGAACCTCGCCCTGCCAGGCGAGGCCACTACCGCGATGCTCGCCAAGCGCCTGGCCCGCCGGCTCCTCGACCTGGACCGCGAGATCAAGGACATCACCAAGATGATCACCGCCCGGTTTCGGGCCCATCATCAGGGCGCCATCCTGGAGAGCCTTCTTGGCATGGGGCCGATTCTCGGCGCCGAGTTTCTCGTCGCGACTGGCGGCGACGCTCAAGGAGCCTTTGGCACCACCGGCAGACGGGCCTCCTACGCTGGCCTGGTCCCCGTTCCACAGGACTCGGGCCGGGTTAGCGGGAACCTCCGGCGGCCGAAACGTTACAACCGGACTCTGCGTCGGGTGTTCTACATGGCCGCCATGACCAGCCTCAAAGCCGACGGCCCATCCCGTGCGTTCTACGACAAGAAACGCAACGAGAACAAGATCCACACCCAAGCTGTGCTCGCCCTCGCTCGCCGTCTGGTCGATGTTGTGTGGGCGCTGCTCCGCGATCAGCGGCTCTTCACCCCAGTTCCACCCGAGCAGCTGGCCACCGCAGCTTGACACCGATCATTGAGAGTCGAGCCGTCGAGCTCTCTCATTGGGGCGTGGCGTGCCCCTGCATGGCTCTGAGCTGCACCAACCCCTCGGAAGGAGTACGGCGGTTGAAGGTGACATGCGGGATCGACTGGGCAGAGAAACACCACGATGTCGCTCTGGTGGACTGCGACGGCAAGCTTCTCGCGCGCCGCCGCATCAGCGACGACGTCGCCGGCTGGCAGGCACTGGTCGATCTGCTCGCCGACCACGGCGACCACGCCGACGCGTTCACATTGGCGAACATTCTGCGGGTCGACGCCGCCCATCACCGGCCTCTGCCGGAAGATTCCGAACTCGTGCAATCCATCGCGGTGCTGGCCCGCGCCCAGCAGGACGCGGTCTGGAACCGCCAGCAACTGGCCAACCAGCTCCGTTCACTGAGCCTTTTTCAGCGGCGGTTGCGTGTGCGCTGATCACAGCATGATCGCGGACGGCGTGGACGGTGCCGGACGTCAAGAAACCCCTGGTAGGACGGTTGATCTCTCACAACCCCCGTCCCCACCAGAGGCAGCTTCACATAAGCCACACCCGGCCCCCTTGAACCACCACCCCATTGTTATGGCCTCACATGCTTTTGTACCGTGCTTCGCCGCCGTTGTCGCGCCGGACCCTGACCTATGCCACCGGTGTCGTCCGGCGCCACCGCCGGGCTATCGCGAGCAAGGGCCGGTGCCTGCCCCCGGGCATGCAGGCCCTCATGACCCTGGTCTACCTGCGCAAAGGGGAGACCTACGCCGAACTGGGCACCGGATTCGGAGTGTCGACCACCACCGCGTGGCGCTACGTCAACGAGGCCGTCGACCTGCTCGCCGCCCGATCGCCCAAACTCGGCTCCGCCCTGGCCAAAGCGGTCAAAGCCGGGCTGCCCTACCTGGTGCTGGACGGCACCTTGATCTCGATCGACCGGGTCGCCGCCGACCGGCCCTACTACTCGGGGAAACATCGCCGCCACGGCATGAACCTGCAGGTCATCGCCGCCCCGGACGGGACACTGCTGTGGGTGTCGGGCCCCCTGCGCGGCTCGGTCCACGACCTGACCGCGGCCCGGATCTGGGGCGTCATCCGGGCACTGGCCGCCACCGGGCTGCTCGTGCTGGCCGACAAGGCCTACCAGGGCGCCGGCGCACACATCCTCACGCCCCACAAAGGACGCGACAAGCCCGAACCGCAAAAGGACGCCAACCGCGCACACGCCAAACTCCGCGGACCCGGCGAACGCGCCTTCGAGACGGCTCGGTCCTAACGGAATGACCACATTGGGGCGAATGCCGTTATGGTGCGGTCGATCCGTACCGGGTCGGTTGACCGGTCAGTACCGACCACAGACGGGTGCCGAACTCGAAGTGCCACCACTCCTCGGCCAATACCACAAAGCCTTGCCGTCGAAGGGTGTGGTACAACAGCCGCCTTAATGTGCGCACCGGTCCGGCCACATCCTCGAAGGCTGCGGTCATGGCCGGGCTGGTGAACTCGTCGAACGCGGTACCCAGTGCCAGTGGTATCCCCTGCCAGACCAAAGTGAGGTCGACCGCTCCGCCCGTAAGGTGGGGCGGGGGTTCGGCAGGGTCGCTCGAAGGCGGTGCGACCGGGTCTCCCACATCGGGGTCGAAGTTCGGGCCGATCGCCTCGAACAACTCGCGCTGCAGAGTGAGGGGCCGCCAGCCGTCAAAGACGGCGAGGCCGAACCCCGGCGGAAGGGTGCCGACCGCCCATTGCAACCGCGAGATTACCCCGGTCCTGAGCCATTGCTGATCGACCGCGTGCTGCCAGCCTGCTTTGGCGTAACTGTGCAACACGGGTATCCCGATATTCCCGATCCGCGCCAATGACTCTCCATCATCCGTCGCCGGTGCCGCTCGCCGGAGAATGGCAGATTCAGCTGTGAGTGCAGGGATGGGCAGGCTGGCCGGCCGGAACCCGGAGGGCAGGCTCTGCACAGCCTGGGCAAGCAGCGAATCATCTTTCGGTATGGAGGACACGGGCCCGAGACTATTCGATGTTGATCAAGTTTGGTTACAAACCGATGGGAACGCCACGCCGCCCGCACCACCGAAGGACTCTGGACACGCATCTGCGCCCTCAACGCCGCGATCTGGCACAACTGGCTGATCGACGCACCCGTTGAACGCTCCCTGATCGCCTACGACTCTCTCAATGACGTTGTCAAGCCGCAGCGGGCAAGGGAGGCGTGAGTTGGTAGACGCGTCCGTCGCGCAGCAGGGCCCACAGCACGTTGACCCGTCGTCGGGCCAGTGCGAGCACGGCTTGGGTGTGGCGTTTGCCCTCGGTGCGTTTGCGGTCGTAGAAGCGCCTGGAGTCGGGGCAGGACTGGATGCTGATCAGAGCAGAGGTGTAGAAGACGCGTTGCAGCGCGCGGTTGTAGCGCTGGGCCGGTGCAGGTTCCCGTGGACGCGGCCGGAGTCGCGGGGCACGGGGGTGACGCCGGCGAAGCTGGCCTGAAGGTCGGCCGAGGCGAACCGGTCCATGTCGCCGCCGGTGGCGGCGAGGAACTCGGCGCCCAGCAGGACTCCGATGCCGGGCATGCTGATGATCACCTCGGCGGACGGATGGCGGCGAAACCGGTCCTCAATGAGCTGGTCGAGGTCCTTGAGCTGCTCGTTGAGGGTGATCACCCCCTCCGCGAGCTGCGCCACCAGGCTGGCGGCCATCTGCTCACCGGGAAGTGTGGTGTGCTGGGTGGCGGCCGCGGCGACGGCCTTGACCGCCAGCGCGGCGGCGCTGCGGACCTTGCGTGCCCGCAGCCAGTCGGTCAGGCCGTCGATGCCGATCTCGCGCAGCGCGACCGGGGTTTGGAAGCCGGTCAGCAGCACCAGTGGCCCCTGGTTGGTCAGCTCCAGGGCCCGTTCCAGCGCGGGGCAGATGGCCGCCAGCTGGTCGTGCAGCCTGTTGACCGCGCGGGTGCGGTCGGTGACCAGGTCACGGCGGCGGGCGACCAGCAGCCGCAACTCGACGATCAGCTCGTCATCGCCGTCCAGGACGGTCAGGCCACGCCGCATCCGGGCCTGATCGGCGATGATCGGAGCGTCCTTGGCGTCGGTCTTGCCCGCACCCTTGTAGCCCTCGGCGGCCCGGTCGACGGTCGTCCCGGGCACGTAGACGACCCTCTGGTCGTGATCGAGCAGCAAGGTCAACAGGAGCGCCGACTCGCTGCTGTGCAGGTCGATCGCCCAGGTCACCTGCCCGGCCACGTCCATGACCTGGCCGATTACCTCCAGCAGCGCCGTCTCGTCGTTGGCCACCCGCCGCGACAGCAGCCGCTCGCCATCGGTGTCGACCACGGCGACGTGGTGATGCTGGCGGCCGATGTCCATCCCGGCCCACGCGCGTTCCAACCATGCCTCCCACCTGTGGGTTTCCCGGTCCAGCCCGCAGACGACCTCGCCGTCAGGTCCCTGCACAGCGATGCGCTCGCAACTCTCGATCAGAGGCCGAGTCCGTCACGCAGGAGCGGGCGGCAAGTCATAGGAAGCCACAGATGAACGGCAGACCACTGAAAGCCACACCCGCCCCTGCCGGGGCATCCGCACCCTACGACGGGCTGGATGCATCAACGGTAGGGGCCACTGACCAGCACCGATATTTCCCATCAACGATCTAGGCCGCGGGTGGCGGTCTTGAACAGGTGCTCGGCGCGCGGGCAGGACAGCCGGCCTCGGCCGGTGACCGGGCAGATGTCGGCGGCCGCGGGCACGCGGGGGCCCGGAGTCGGGGCGCGGCGGTCGGCCAGGAACACCGGTCCGGCGGTGCGCTCCATGAGCAGGCGTGGCAGCAGTCGGGCGGTGGCGGTGGCCCAGTGCCGTCGGCGAACAGCTTGTCCAGGCGTGCGCGGGGAATGGAGCGGTCGCCGCGGCGGGCGGGCTTACGGCGGGTCAGCCGCTGGGCCGGGTCGGTCTCCAGGATCTCTTGGCGCTGCGCCCAGGCGACGAAGGAGGTGAGCGCGGGCAGGTGCCGGTTCCAGGTCGCGGGCGCCGCGCCGTCCCAGCGGTTCATCACCGCGCCAAGGTCGTCAAGCATCAGGCCGGCGACGGGGCCGGCGCCGTCGGCGATGTAGATCAGATGCGCGAGGGTCTCGGCGTAGCTGGCGCAGGTGGTGGCGGTCCGGATCTGGTCCAGGTAACGGTCGGCCGCGGCCGCGACGGTGCGGGCGCCGGAGGGGGCAGGTCGGCCGGGAAACGCGACGACGGACTGTGTCCGTGGTCACACGGCGGCGCGAGAGCCTTGTGTTCAAGTCGGCTTGAACTTCTACGGTCGGGCTCGTCGTGACAGCGAGCCCGACCGAGGGAGAAGCGTTGGTGGGGATGAGGAGTAGGCGGCCTGGCGCCGTGTTGCTGCTGGTCTCGGCTTTTGCCGGGACGTTCATGGCGCTGCTGGACCTGACGATCGTCAACGTGGCGGCGCCGAGCGTTCAGGCCGATCTGAACACTGGTCTGGCCGGGCTGCAGTGGATGGTGGACGGTTTCGCGTTGGCGTTGGCGGCGTTGATGCTGTCGGGTGGATCTCTCGGTGACCGGTATGGGCGCAAGCGCGTGTTCCTCGGCGGGCTCGGGCTGTTCGTCGCGGCCTCGCTGCTGTGCGCGGTGGCGCCATCCCTTGCGGTTCTGGTCATCGGCAGGTGCCTGCAGGGCGCTGCGGCGGCGCTGATCGTGCCCGGCGCCCTGTCGTTGATCGGGCAGGCGGTGCCCGATCCGCGGGCCCGGGCCCGAGTGATGGGCTACTGGGGCATGGCTGGGGCGCTGGCCGTCATCGCTGGGCCGCTGCTGGGTGGGCTGCTGGTGGACACCCTCGGCTGGCCGAGCATCTTCCTGGTCAACGTGCCGGTGGGGCTGGCCGCCATCGCGATCGGGCTGCGCGCGATCCCTGAGAGCGCCGACCCCGACCACGCGGCGCTGGACCCCGCCGGGCAACTGCTGGTGATCGGCGTGCTGGGCGCGTTGTCGTACGGGGTGATCGAGGCCAGGGCGCATGGCTGGGGATCACCGATCACTGTCGGTGCGCTGGCCGCGGCCGCGCTGGCGGCCGTGCTGCTGCTGGCGGTCGAGCGCAGGGCCGTCCGGCCGCTGCTGCCGATGGGCCTGTTCGGCGATGCCCGGTTCACCGTCACCAATCTGGCCTCGGTGGCGCTGGGGTTCGCCGCCAACGGCGCCTTTTTCCTGCTGTCGGCGGTGTACATGCAGCAGCTGCGCGGGTACTCGGCGATGCAGACCGGGTTGATGCTGCTGCCGATGACACTCGCCGTTCTGCCGGCATCGCTGGTCGCCGGACGCCTGAACGCCGCGTACGGTCCCCGGGGGCCGATGCTTGCCGGCTACGTGCTGACGGGCGCCTCGCTGGCCGCGATGGCCGTCTTCGACACCGCCACCTCCTACTCGGTCATTGCCGCGCTGTTCGCGGTCGCAGGGATCGGGCAGGGGCTGGCCATCACTCCGGCGGCGGCCGCGGTGATGGAGATCGTGCCGCGAGAACGGTCGGGCGTCGCCGCCGCCACGGTGAACACCGCCCGCCAGGTCGGCACGGCGCTGGGCATCGCCGTTCTCGGCTCGATTGTCGCCCAGAACGGCGATCTGGTGCTGGGGATGCGGTCCAGCCTGCTGGTGGCCGGGACGGTGACGCTCGCCGCCGCCGCGTTGCTGACCGTGCAGCGGCCGGTGCCCGAACGGCCGCCCGCCGAGCCGGTACCGGCCTCAGAACCGGTGGTCGACTGATCCGGGCTCGTCCTTGGCCGGGGGGACGGCGGGCATGCCCTCCTCGGTCCACCGGCGGGTGGCCTGCCGCAGGTAGGGGCAGCCTCCCGCCGGATCGTGGTTGGGGCACTCCAGCAGGTGCTCCAGGTGAGCGCGGGCGGTGGCCAGCCGTTCGACCTGGGCGTCGATGGCCCGTACACGGGCTCCGACGATGGTCCGCCAGTCCTGCCCGTCGGCACCGCCGGCAAGCACCGCGCCGATCTCTTCCAGGCTCATCAGCCCGGTCTGCTGCCATGTCCGGATCAAAGCAATGCGATGCAAATCCTCGGCGCTGTAGTAGCGCCGCCCCGACCGGCGCTCGGCCACCGGCAGCAGGCCGCACTCATCCCAATAGCGCAAGGCCGAGGTCGCCATCCCGAACCGCCTCGCCACCTCGCCGATCGCTAGAAGCCCGTCATCCATGAACCCATTTGACTTCAAGTCGGCTTGAGGTGACAACGTGGCCGTCGTCAACGCGAAGAACCGAATCGGCTGCAGGAGGGCGCCCACAAGCCTGGGCATCGGGGTCGCTGGGACGACCTGCTGCGGCGCCGAAGATTCGAGAACCCTCATGCTCCGCGATTGGGCAGGTCCTCATTGTCGGCGACGTCGGCTTCACTCTGCAGCCGGCGGCCGATGAGCGGGTCGCCTTTGCTCCTGGTCCACTCGATGCCAGCCTGCGCCGATCGGGCACGTCAGGTCCAAGCACCGATGGCCAGGCGTGATCCCAGGTCCAGACGGACCTCGCCGTAAGGCCGCACATGCGACCAGAACAGCAGGGTGAGGCCGCGCCGGCCGACCGGGGTGAGCCGGTCGGCCCAGTCGGGTTCGGCCAGGACATCCTGCAACATCAGGGTGTTGACGTAGACGAGCGCAGCCTGCGGGATCCGCAGGCACAGCGCGCTCATCTCGACTTCCTCGCGGCGGTTGGTGGAGATCTCCCAGCCCTTGCCGTAGTAGATGACCGCGTTGGCGGCGTTCCAGGAATCCACCACGTTCAGGCCCTCTTCGATCTCGCGTTGCAGGTCGCGGTCACGCAGGTAACGGGCGACGAACGCGGTGCGCTGGGCGCGGCCGATCTCCAGCATCGCCTGGTAAGCGGGGTGGGAGGCCGAGCGGGTGAAGCGCGACAGGATCCTTCGGTGGAGGCGGTGCGGGTGCGGATCGCGGTGGCGTACTTGATGACCTGGTCGTAGTTGTTGGCGATGACGTCCCAGTTGATCGGCCGGGTCAGCGCCGGGGCCAGGTTCGGGTAGGCGCCCGGGTCGCCGGCGGCGGGCCGGTACAGCCGGAGCTTGTTGATGCCGTGCCAGACGGTGCCTTCCACCATCGCGGCCACCTCCGACGCCGACGCGCGCAGCGTCTGGGAGTGCACCACCACCGAGCCGCGCTCCACGTGCCGATACACCAGGATGCCGCGGCCGCCGTAGCGCGAGTGCCATTCGGTGAACAGGTTCTGGTCCCAGGCCCGGAAGTGGGTGGAGTCGGAGGCCACCGCAGTGGACCCGGCGCCCCACAGGGTGCTGTCGCGGGCGGCGAAGGTTGCAGGCACCCGGTGCGCAGCACGGCCTCCTTGAGCATGTCGATCAAGGGCACCACCTGCCAGCGCCGCCGACCTCGGCTTTGACCCGCTGCAGGTTGCGCGGCTCGGGGGCCGCCTCGGGCGCGGTGAACTTGATCGCCCCGGCCCTGTGCTCGACGATCTCGACCCCGGTCCAGATCGTCCACGGGCTCGTCCAGGGGCGGCCATCTCCGCGCGGAGCTGGTCGATGAACACGCCGGGATCCAGCGGTTGCGCAGCTCGCCGTGGTGCTCGGTGCGGCGGGACTCGAATCGGTCGACAGATCCTCATCGGGGTTGCGCCACCGGTCAGCACCCACTATCCACACCTCCTTGCAGCGCAGTTGCTCGCGCAGCGCCTAGAAGGCGGCGATCTCGTACACCATCCGGACCACCCGGCGGCGGCCGCGGGTGTCGTCCCGGTACACCAGGTCCGCCTACTGCCCGTCGGTGCCGCGATGCGCCGGGGCGCGCTCACCGAGCGGGTAGTAGGTGGTGTTCCCGGCCTTGGCGTACCGCTTCACCAGTTCCAGCGCGTCGATCACCGGCCGGTGCGCAGAGTTGTTGGACCGGAACTCCAGCAACTCCAGCAGCTCGATCAGGCCCTTGCGGTAATAGCCGGTGTAGGAGGCCTTCAGCGTGGTCTGCACCGTCCGCCGGTACACCGGGCCCTTGGTCCGGTACTCATGCACCAGCCCGCGCAGCGTCCGCTCGCCCCCACTCACCGCGGAGAACACCACATCACGGACCGGATCGTCGGGCGCGCCAGCGACGCCTCGGCGATATGGAACAGGATGTTCTCCTTGGGGCGCAGCGCGAACTGATCCGGCAAAGTGCCGCACCGGAGCGCACCCGGCTGCTCCTGGACCGCTCACGCGGCGGCGCGTGCCGTTGGTGCGACACCGCCTGCGGCAACAAGATAAAGCCGCTGCCTATTGGCGGCGCAGACGCTCCGACATCTCCCACCCCGCGAACTGACCGACCGCAAAGGGCTCCGACTCGGGCGGCCCGAAGTTCGGCGACGGTTAGCGGTAATGGTCAGGTGAGCTGATCCTGCCAGGGGTGCGTACCGAAGCTGCGTGACAGTGCTTCGCTCAGCCAACGTCGCCGCTCCACGGTGAGGAAGGGCAGCACCGCGAGGAAGTCGGTCTGGTCCTTCTGCCGAGGCTGCTCGGCCTTGTAGTACAGCTGGATCTCGGGTGCGAGATAGGGGATCCCGTCTGGGCTGATCTCTCCGATTTCAGTCAGGGGACGGTGGACGCCGGTGTCGCGGCGCGACGTCCATTCGCCGTGTCTCGTCTCGTCGAGCATCACCTGGATACCCCACGGTGCGCCCGGCCCCGGGCGGCACCAGATGTCGTGGACCGCTGGTGGCAGGATCTCTGCAGGCCCCCAAGGCCACAAGACGCCGGGGGGATCGGCCGCCCAGCACTCCCAGTCGTGCAGAGCGCCGTGCAGGTTGGATTGATCTGGGCGCAGCATCATCACGTCGATGTCGTCGTGGTCGCGAACACGGTGTCCCACGGCGAGCTCGATCGCGTAACCGCCGGCCACCCACCATGGGCACGGCATGGCCGAGAAGAGCGAGGCGACCCGCGCGGGAGATGCAGGTTCCCAGCGCCCGTATGGAGCGACGATCGTGGTCATGGCGGCGCTCAGTTCCTATAGTCCTGTCGCTCGTGCTCGGCCAGGCACGATCCCGTCCACAACGGATCGCTGCCGTCGTTGGCGAGCTGCTCTTCGTACAGCGCGACCTTGCGGGAGATCAGAGCCAGGCACTGCTGCAGCTCCTCCATCTGCGCGGTCACCCGTTCTTGGTGGCCACGCAGAACGGCCAGCCGCGCGGGCACGGTCGCCGTTCCCTCCCGGACCAGCGCAGCGTACTCGCGGATCGCGGGCAGAGACATGCCTGAGGCGCGAAGTCTGGCGCAGAGATTGAGCCACTCCAGGTCGCTCTTGCCGTAGACCCGGTGGCCGGCGACGCGGCGTACCGGAACGACGAACAGCCCCTCCTTCTCGTAGAAGCGCAGGGTGTGCACGCTCAGACCGGTGCGTTCGGCCACCTGGCCGATGCTGAGGGAGGTGACGGTGCGCGGCACATCCTGGCCCTGCGGGTTTGCCATAGAGTCGACTCTAGGACCTAGTGTCCGGCGCATGACCGAACCCCTTGTCACACTCATCACCGGCGGCTCCAGCGGCATCGGAGCGGCGGCGGCCCGGCTCCTGCTGGACCGCGGCCATCGGGTCGCCATCACCGGACGAGATCGTGACCGGCTCGACGAATTCACCAAAAGCCGGGGCAGGCCGGAAGCGCTGCTGAGCCTGACCGCGGACGCCGCCGACCCCGATGCGATGCGGGCGGCGGTGGAGGCCACACTGAAGGCGTTCGGACGGCTTGACACGGTGGTGGCCAACGCGGGCTCCGCCACCCCGGACAGCGTCACCGACGGCGATCCCACCCGATGGCGGGAGATGGTCCTGACCAACGTCCTGGGACCGGCCGTGCTCATCCGGTCCTCGGTCGAGGCACTGCGGGCGACTTCCGGCCGGATCGTCCTGGTGGGCAGCGTCGCGGGCTTCATCCACACCCCTGGCAACCTCTACGGCGCGACCAAATGGGCCGTGACCGGCCTCGCCGAGAACACCCGCCGTGCGGTGACCGGGCAGGGCGTGGGGGTGACACTGATCGCGCCCGGAAGGGTGGACACCGACTTCTGGAACAGCCTCGGCGGCAAGCCAGAAGGAGGCATGCTGACCGCCGAGCAGGTCGCCGCATCCATCGTGTGGGCGGTCTGCCAGCCGTCCGGAGTGGACGTCAACACCGTGGTCATCCGCCCGATCGGCCAGCCCGTCTGACCAAGCGGTGCCAGCAACGTGCCCCCTGTTTCGGAATCAGCGGACTGGAGAGCGGGCGAGTATGGGGACGATGCGTCGCCGAGATGGCCGCGCAAGGCGAAGGCTCGGTGTGACGGTCAGTGCGGCGGTCGCGACATCGCCGAGCCCTTCCGCGTGCAGGCGTGGAACGAAGCAATCGAGCAGGTAGGGCAGTCCAGGGCCGCCGCCGAAGGATCGCCATGGGAACGGCGGGCGAGGTCACTGCCCAAGAGCAACCGATCGGCGTGCCCGGCGGCGGTGAGCCGGGCGATGAGACTGATATTCCCCTGCTTCTCCGGACTCGATTGTTGAGAGACCGCGGGCCTGGTGACATCGAAGGAGCCGCCGCCTCATGCCCAAGCCATATCCGCCCGGGTTCCGCAGCAAGGCTCTGGACCTTGTCGAATCCGGGCGGAACGTCCGCGAGGTCGCGGCGGCGCTCGGCATCGCCGGGTCGTGCCTGCACCGGTGGCGTTCACACGATCTCGTCGAGCGGGGACTCAAAGCCCCCAGCGCCGGAGCGGTGGAGTCGGCTGCCCTCGCCGCGGTCAACCAACGGATTCAGGAGCTGGAGAACGAGGTCAAGATCCTTCGCAAGGCGGCGGCCGCGGTCGAGGAGGTGGTGCCCCCAAAACGGCGGTTCGAGCTCGTGACCGGCTCGCCGATGAGGGAGTCCCGGTCAAGCAGTCCTGCCTGGCCCTGGGTGTCTCCCGCTCGGGATACCACGACGCCCGGCCCCCGGCCTCCCTCGGCGCGGGCGATCAGGCATGCCTGGCTCACCGATCTGATCGGCACCGTCTACCAGGCCTCACGGCAGACCTACGGGTCACCGCGCGTCCACGCCGAACTGGTACAGGTCCACCAGATCACGGTGGGGCGCAACACCGTGGCCATGCTGATGCGGCGCCAGGGCCTGTCCGGGCTGCCGCTGCGACTTCCCGAACCAGCTGTGGGTCACCGACATCACCGACATCCCACCCGGGAGGGCAAGATCTACTGCTGCGTGGTCATCGACGCCTTCTCCCGGTGGGGCGTCGGCTGGGCCATCGACTCCCGCGGCGAGCACGGCATCCAGTTCACCTCATGGGCCTTCACCGACCCCGCCCGAAAGGCCGGCCTGCTTCACTCTCTGGGAACCGTCGGCGACCCCTACGACAATGCCGTCGCCGAGGCGTTCTGGGGCAGGATGCAGACCGAACTGTTCAACCGGCGGCGCTGGAACACCCGCCTCGAACTCGCCAACGCGATCTTCGAGTACATCGAAGGCTTCCACAACCGCACCCGACGCCACTCCGCCCTCGGGTGGAAGGCACCACAAGAGTTCGAACAACACCACCAACTCCAGGCCACCGTCTCCTCGCAAACGTGACCGGAGAACCGAGGGAAGATCACCCCCGAACATCACGCCATGTCGCACCACATGCGCATCTTGTTATGACCTCTTGAGGTCACCGTCCTGATCGACGCCGAGACCCGCCGGCGAGTCGATGTCCTGCCCGACCGCAGGTCCGACACCATCGCAGCGTGGCTGCGCGAGCACCCGGGCGTCGAGATCGTCTGCTGTACGGCGCAACAGGCGCTGTACAGCAGGCCAAGGCTCAGTGCGCCTTGGACGTGTAACGCAGTGAGGAGTGGACCAGGTGCACCGCGCATTGCTGGACGGTGGCCCGCGGCCAGATCTCCTCGATCGCCTCGGGCAGGCCCTTGAGGCCAGATCGCAACCCCGCTGAAGGTCGACATCCTTGCCCACACGCTGCGTTTGCCGGTCGCACAGTTGGTGACTCCAATCGGTCGTCGAGCCGTTCCAGCACCTGTTCCACCGAGAGCCCGCGTAGGTGGGCAGCCGCCATCTCGTTGGCCAGCGGCCACTGGGCTGTGAGGACTGGCCCGATCCGTGCGCCAGTGGGGGCCATTGACCGGAGCGTGGTCGCATCTGGGGTCCGACGCGCTGTTCCTGGCACAGGCCGCGAGGCTCGTGTGGCTCCGGAGCCGACAATCCGCCTGCGTGCGGCACCGCCGTTGGACGGGCTTGATCACTATGCGATCCCGCCCGTTGCAAGGGGTGCTCTCGCGATGCCGCCGTGCCGACCGCGGGCGTGGAGACAGGCTCGGCAAGGTCGTGCCCGGCTCTCGCGGCCTCCTCTTCCCTGCGCCCCTGGGCAGGGTCTTCGTCTGGCGGCCGAGGCCCCGGCGGCTCCCTGGTTGCGCCGCAAGTTTTCTCTGCCCGGGGGGTTGACGACCTCCGAGAGCCCCGTCTACGTTGCCTAATAACTCGTTATCAGACACTGATAAGCAGTGTTCTGGAGCCCCCGCTGCCCGCTCCGGGCGTGCGGAGAGGAGCTTTCATGGAATCCATGGGGATTTCCGCGCGGCGCATCGAGATGCTTTTCGCGCGTCGCGGACAAGGGCAGCGTGTGCTCAGAAGTGTCGACATCGACGTCGAGCCCGGAAGTTTCGTGACGCTGATCGGGCCGTCGGGATGTGGGAAGAGCACGCTACTCAAGATCCTCGGGGGGATACTGGAGCCGACCGGGGGCGAGGTGGCCATCGGGGGCCGGCCGGCCGCGTCCTCGGTCAAGAAGAAGCGGATCGGCCTGGTGCCGCAGAGACCGGCGCTGCTGCCCTGGAAGACGGCGCTGAAGAACGCGGGCATGCTCCGGGAGATCGCCTCGGGCGAGCGGGGCGGGGACGTGTCCGCGGCGGCCAACCGGGCGCTTGACCTGGTGGGACTCGCGGAGGCACGCGACAAACTGCCGCACGAACTGTCCGGCGGTATGGCGCAGCGGGTGTCCATCGCCCGCGCTCTGGCGATGGATCCGGCCATTCTGCTGATGGACGAGCCGTTCGGCGCGCTCGACGCGATCACTCGCGATGAGATGACCGAGAAGCTGGCCGAGATCTGGGCGGCCACCGGGAAGACGATCGTCTTCGTGACCCATTCGATCTCGGAGGCGGTGTTCCTCTCGGACGTGGTCCACGTGATGGGCGTCAATCCGGGACGGATCGTGGAGAGGCTCGATATCGAGTTGCCGCGGCCACGCACCCGAGAGGTCTATGGCGATCCCCTTTTCAGTCAGTACACGGCCCGGCTGCGTGAGCGGCTGGAACCGAAGGCAAAGGTCTGAAAGGGGAGAAAATGGCAATATCAGCGGAGTACGAAGCGAAAACGGTCGTCGGGCTCGGGGGGCGGGGGTGGAATGCGGTTCGTTCGGCGTTCTTCCGAGCATGGCCCAGCGCCGTGGTCTTCATCGGCGTGCTCGTCCTCTGGGAGGTCCTCGTCGAGGCCTTCGACATCCCGGACTACGTCGTCTCAGGCCCGACCGAGTTCCTCGGCGAGATGGGCCGCTCTCGGAGCATTCTCCTGGACGCCACCTGGGTGACCCTCGAGGAGATCCTCTACGGGTTCGTCCTCAGCGTCGTGGCAGGCGTGCTGCTGGCCGTCGCGATCGTCAGGTTCGCGTGGCTGGAACGGGCACTCTACCCGTTGATCGTGCTCTTCCAGGTGGTGCCGAAAGTGGCGCTGGCACCGATCTTCATTCTGTGGTTCGGGTACGAGCTCGCCCCCAAGCTGCTGCTGATCGTCGTCATCGCCTTCTTTCCCGTCACGCTCAACACGATCGTCGGGCTCAAGGCCGTCGACCAGGACCTCATCCTGGTGATGAGGTCGGTCGGGGCCACCCGCAACCAGACCCTCACGCGGATCCAGCTCCCGACCTCGCTGCCGTACGTCTTCGCGGGGATGCGCATCGCGATCACCCTCGCCGTCATCGGTGCGGTCGTCGCGGAGTTCGCCGGCGCGGCGGACGGGCTGGGCTACTTGATCCAGTTCGCGTCCACGCAGCTCGACACCCCGCTGATGTTCGCCGCGCTCATCCTGGTGTCGCTGCTCGGGCTTGTCCTCTACTACGGGATGTCGCTGATCGAGTTCGCGCTGCGCGGTCGGTTCCCGCATATCAAGGTGGAGACCACATGAGGCGCCCCTCGATGCCGGGCACGATGGCGGCCGCAGCTGTCTTGGTCCTCGCGGGCGCTGCCGGATGCGGCGGCGGAACGGTCGCCGACGACGGACCCGGCGGTCGGCCGGAGACGGTCACCGTCCAGCTCGACTACCGGCTTCGAGGCAACCACGGGATCTTCTACGTCGCCGACAGGCTCGGGTACTTCAGGCAAGAGGGCATCAAGGTCGCGGACATCAAGCAGGGCACCGGCTCGACCGATGCGGTGCGCATAGTGGGGAACGGGCGCGCGCAGTTCGGCTTCGCCGACCTTCCCACACTGGTGACCGCGCGATCGCACGGTGTTCCGGTCAAGGCGCTGGCCGTCGTCAACCAGTCCTCCCCCCTGGCCATGTGCTCGCTGAAGGCCCGGGTGCGGCTCGGGAAGGCCGCTGACCTGAAGGGCCTGACCGTGGGCATCCACCCGGCCGGTTCGACCTTCATCTTCTACAAGGCGCTGCTGGCCGCCAACGGCGTCGACCGCAAGGCCATCAAGCAGGCGTCCGTCACGCCGCCGTACGAGAACTACCTCATGCGGAAGAAGGTCGACGCCGTGCCCTGCTACATCGACGCCGAGGTGCCACTGCTCCAGAAGGCCGCCGGTGGTCCGGACAAGCTCAGCGTCATGCTCGGCTCAGATGCCGGCTACAAGGTCTACGGCTCCGGACTGATCGCCAGCGACGAGATGATCAAGAAACACCCCGGGGTCGTCCAGCGGTTCACCAACGCCTATCTGCGCGCGTTCTCCTACGTCGAGCAGCACCCCGAGGAGACGGCCAGGATCCTTGCCGCCACCTCGCCGGAGAACGCGCTCAAGTCCCCGGTGTTCCTGCGGCAACTCCAGGCTGACATCTCCCATTCGTTCAACAGCGAGGCCACCCGGGCCCGAGGCCTCGGGGCGATGGAGGAGACCCGCTGGCAGGACGTGATCGGCACCCTCGCCAAGCAGAAGGTGCTCACCGGTCGACCACTGGCCACCAAGGACGTCTACGACCAGGCATTCGTGGACGCGTACAACGCCAAGAACCGATAGCGGAAGCGGGGTAATGAATACCATCACGGTTGGAAAGACGAGGCGGCACGCGGAGATCTCCGGTGCGGGATTCGCCGGCCTCACCGCGGCGACCGCCCTGGCCCGGCGCGGCTGGACGGTGCGCGTGCACGAGAAGGGCCGGGAACTGCGCGAGCAGGGCGCCGGAATCGTGCTGTTCCACAACAGCCTGAAGGTCCTCAAGGCGATCGGCGCATACGACCAGGCGATGTCAGGGTCGATGACCCCGCCTTTCTACGAGACCCGAGTGCAGGGCAGGAGCGTCTCACACGAGGACTTCGGCGGGATCGTGCCCTGGCGCACGATGACGCGCCCCCACCTCCACAAGGCGCTCCTGGACGCCGCCCGCCGGGCAGGAGCCGAGATCGTCACCGGCTCCGAGGTGACCTCGGCCGACCCTCGCGGCACTGTCACGCTCGCTTCAGGAGACACGCTGCAGGCCGATCTGGTGGTCGGCGCGGACGGCGTGCGGTCCGCGGTGCGGGAATCGATCGGCCTGGAGCAGGAGCGCTGGAGCTCCCGCGACGGGATCACACGGTTCCTCGTCCCACGCCACCGGGAGGAACTCGGCGCCGGCGAGTGGGACAACGTGATCGACTTCTGGCAGCTCGAACCTCGCTACCTGCGCGTCCTGTACGTGCCCTGCAACGAGCGCGAACTCTACATCGCGCTGGGTGCACCGCGCGACGACGAGCAGGGCAGCCGCACGCCCATCGACCTCGACCTGTGGACGTCGGCGTACCCGGAGCTCACTCCGGTGCTTCGTGCCGCCGCGACGGCACGGGACCCGCGCTACTACGGCTACCAGACCACCTTCGTCGAGGAGTGGAATCGCGGACGAGCCGCCCTGATAGGCGACTCGGCTCACGCCATGTGCCCGGCCCTGGCGCAGGGCGCCGGTTGCGCGATGTCCAACGCCTACACCCTGGCGGTCGCCGCCACCGAGGCGGGCGGCGGCGACGACGAGATGGCGGCCGCGCTGGACCGGTGGTGCCGGCTGGAACGACCCGTCACCGACCGCTGCCAGCGGCGGTCCGCCGACATGGCTGCCACCCGCGACATGTCGAAGGGCAATCAGTTCACCACCGAGATTCTGGAGACCGCGTTGTACGACCCGACCAACCCCAACCGGCACGCGTTGACGGCGGGGGCGTGAAACGACCATGAACCGAGCCGAGGAGACGATGCTGCGCGACTACGAGGTCCGCCGTTGGGTGGGCCTGGTCGAGGAGACTCTGCACGAGTACGGGCCCACGGCGGGCGAGCCCTTGGTCAAAGCCGTCGCTGGAGTGGTGATCAAGAACCCGTTCGCCGGGACGTACACCGCGGACCTCGCGCCGCTCACCGCGCCGAGCGCGGCACTGGGAACGGCGTTGGGTCGCCGGGCCGTGGGACTGCTGGGCGGGCGCCCTGTGGAGAGCTATGGCAAGGGCGGCATCGCCGGTCTGAACGGCGAGCAGGAGCATGTCGTCGCCTGCGTCACCACCGTCTTCGGGAACGCCTTTCGGGAGGCGGTGGGCGGCGGTGCCGCCTGGATCTCCTCGGCGACCAAGACGGCCGCCGCCGGGACCTCCATCGACATACCGCTCGCGTACAAGGACGAGGTCTACGTCCGCTCCCACTACGACGCGATGACGGTGTCGGCGGGCGACGCCCCGCGCCCGGACGAACTGTTCATCTGCGTGGCGGTGGCCACCGGCGGACGTGTCCACCAGCGGGTCGGCGGGTTGCGCGTCGCGGAGGTCGGCGCTCGGGAGAACCAGTGAAAGGACAGGCGAACATGCCGTACAGCGACGCTCTCTACTCCCAGGACGATTCGATCGAGTCCGTCCTCCACGAGCTCGCCCGCGCCCATCGGATCATCGAGATGGAGGGCCACGGCGACATGTCCATGGGCCACTTCTCCTACCGGGATCCGTTCGGGCGGGGGCTGTGGCTCAAGCGCGGCAACCTCGGCCTGGAAGAGGTGACCGGTGCCGACCACATCCTCATCGACTTCGACGGCAACGTGCTGGAGGGCCAGGGGCTGCGGCATCTGGAGTGGCCGCTGCACGCCGAGATCATGCGCGCTCGACCCGAGGTCAACGTGGTCGGGCACTCCCA
Source organism: Spirillospora sp. CA-108201 (assembly GCF_050936235.1). Classification (NCBI taxonomy): domain Bacteria; kingdom Bacillati; phylum Actinomycetota; class Actinomycetes; order Streptosporangiales; family Thermomonosporaceae; genus Spirillospora; species Spirillospora sp. CA-108201. The sequence continues at coordinate 325,341 of NZ_JBNJNE010000001.1, forward strand.
CCCCCACTACGCGACGGTCGTGGGCGCCACGACGGCCGAGCTGGAGCTGATCAACAATCACGGCGTGTGGTTCGCCGAGCACGGTGTCGCACGCTTCTCCGAGACCAGCCACATCATCACCACCGTGGAGTTGGGCAGGTCCCTGGCCCGGGCGCTCGGACCGTGTGAGGCGGTTCTTCAGGCCAACCACGGTGCCTCCTTCGTCGGCCGGAACATCAAGGAGGCGACGCTGGCCGGGATCTTCCTGGAACGGGCGGCGAAGTTCCAGCTCGACCTCGCCGCGTCCGGGCTGCCCTACGAGGTCCCGGACGCGGCGGAGACGCTCGACAAGTACAAGATCATTTACCCCGAGCGGGCCAAGAACAACTTCTGGATGTACTTCAACCGCAAGCTGGACCGTCTCGAAGCGGCCAATTGAGCGACAGGAGTCGACCCCTATGAACATTCCCAAGGTCACCACCGTCATCGGAGCGGGCAGCATGGGGCCGGGCATCGCCGCCCTGCTCTCCCGGTCCGGATCTCAGGTGCGCCTCCACGATGTGAGCGAGGAGGCTCTTGTACGTGCGGAGGATGTCTGCGCCGGTGCCACAAAGCACCTCGACGAACTCGACGTCCCGGTCACGCCAGGCGGCTCCATCTCCTTCGAGCGCGAGCAGTCCACCGCGCTGGCGGGCACGGAGTTCGTCATCGAGGCCGTCCCGGAGAAGATCGATCTGAAGAAAACGGTGCTGCGGGAGATCGAGGCAGCGGTCGGCGACGAGGTAATCATCGCGACCAACACCTCGGGCATCCCGATCTCGGACATGGCCGTCTCCATGGCGAAGCCCGAGCGGTTCATCGGCATGCACTGGTCCAACCCGCCCCACCTGATCCCGATGATCGAGGTCATCAGAGGGGACCTGACGACGGAGGACGTCGAGACCCGGCTTGTCGCGATCGTACGGGCGTTCGGGTACGAGGCCGTTGTCGAGAAGGAGGTTCCGGGGTTCATCGAGAACCGGGTGCTGTACGCGATCATGCGCGAGTGCCTCTCGCTGATCGAGGAGGGCGTGGCCACCCGCGAGGACCTCGACACCTGCGTGAAGTGGGGCATCGGCTACAAGCTGTCGGTCATCGGCCCGATGAGGCTGCTGGACATGGCCGGTCTCGACATCTACCAATCGGTGGCCTCCTACCTGAACCGCGACCTGTCGACCGCACAGGACGTGCCCGCGCTGATCGCCGAGATGACGTCCCAGGGCAGGCTCGGCATGAAGGCCGGGGACGGCCTCTACTCCTATGGCGATGGGGAGGTCGCCGCCAAGCGGGCCGACATCGTCGCGGGCCTGATCCGCGCCCGCAAGGCGCTCTCCGAGATCAAGCCGGTCTGAGATTCATGATCGAGGGGCTGGAACGGGTGCGCGCCGGCGAGGTGGAGCTGTGCGTGCGCGACCGAGGACGTGGCCCGGCCGTCGTTCTCCTTCACGGCACCACGGCCAACCTCGGTGTATGGGACGCGGTCGTCGACCGGCTCGACGATGCCTGCGGCCGCCGGATGCGGACCCTTGCGGTGGACCAACGCGGCCACGGCCGCAGTGGCAAGCCGGCGGCCGGTTACCACGCGGCCGACTACTGTGCCGACACGCAAGCGCTGATCGAGGCACGCTGTGGCGGCCCGGTGATCGTCGTCGGCCATTCGCTGGGCGCGCGCAACGCGGTGGTGCTGGGCGCCGACCGGCCTGACCTGGTCGCCGGAGTGGTGGCCGTGGACTACACGCCGTACGTGGAGCCCGATGTTCTGGACGAACTCGAGGAACGGGTACGCGGCGGTGACCGGGTCTTCACCTCGGTGGCGGAGGTCGAGCGGTACTTGCACGGGCGATACCCCCTACTGCCCCGCGCCGCCGTACGCCGCCGTGCGCGGTATGGGTACGCCCCCGCCGTGGCGGGGATCAGGCCGCTGGCTGACCCCGCCGCGATGGTGCACACGGTCAACGGGCTGCGCCATGACTTCATCGCGGAGATGCGGGGGATCGCCGTTCCGGTGACCCTGCTGCGCGGACAACTGAGCAGAATCATCTCCGGTGAGGCGTTCGCCGCAACCCGGGAGTTGAGGCCCGACCTACGCGCCCTCGAGGTTCCAAGGGCGGACCACTACCTGCCGGAGGTCGCCCCGGACACCGTCGCGGCCGAGGTCGCGCGCATGGTCGATCACCTGAGCACAACCATAAAGGAATGAGGGACAGTGCCGCTGAACATCAAGGACCTGACGCTCGCCGCGCGGAGCTTCGGCGCCGGAGACCGGCTTCCGGACTCACACGCGGCTGACCACGGCAACACCGCTCCCGAGATCGATATCACGGGAATTCCCGAAGGAGCCGTCGAACTGGCGCTGATCATGCATGACCCGGACGCTCCTCTGCCGCTCGGATTCACCCACTGGGTGGTGTACGACATAGATCCGGCGAATCCGACGGTGACGGCGGGCGGGAAGCATCGGGAGGGCCCGAACTCCGTCGGCGAGAAGGTCTACACCGGCCCGCAACCGCCGCCCGGGCACGGCGTTCACCACTACTATTTCTGGGTGTACGCTCTCGATACCTCCGTCAGGGGCGAGCCTTCGAGGGAGGAATTCCTCAGTGCGTACGGCGACCACATCATCGAGCAGAACAGAGTGGTCGCCACATACTCCGCGTGAATGATTTCAAATCCCAGAGTGAGAAGGGTGAGGTGAACGTGCCGGAAGGGCGGGAGCGAACACATGGCGTGGACAGCGCCAGGCGGGCGCTGCGAATCCTTCTGTTGTTCTCGGAGAAGCGACCGGTGCTGGGCGTTGAGGAGATCGCGCAGTCGGTCGGCATCTCGGTACCGTCCGCGTACCGTTTCGTGTCGCTGCTGCGGGAGATGGACCTGGTGGAGGAGGGCGGCGGGGGCTACATGCTGTCGCCGCGCGTGATCCTGCTCGCCCGCGGCGCCGAGCAGGCGTTCCAGGCGTCCAAGGTGCTGCGTCCCCTTGTCGAGCGCCTGTCCACCGCCACGGGCGAGGCGGCCCTGGTGATCCGCCGGGTCGGTGACTACGCGACCTGCGTGGAGATGGCGCAGACCGAGCGCACCATCCAGCTGTCTTTTGAGCCGGGGCAGATCATGGCTCTGCACAGGGGGGCCGGGCCCAAGGTCCTGCTGGCCGCAATGGGGGAGGCCTGGGCGGTGCGCTACTTCGACCGGCTGGAACCCAGCCCCCCGCAGGCCGAACGCGAAGCGGTCCTGGCGGAGATCCCCGCGATCTCCGAGCGCGGCTGGTCGAAGAGCACGGCCGAGGTCGACGAGGGCGTGTTCGCGGTGGCCGCGCCGATCACCGTGGGCGACAAGGTCATGGCCACCGTGTCCGTCGCCGGTCCGCAGTTCCGCATCGACGACACCCGGGCGGACGCCATCCTCGATCAGGTGATCAAGGCTGCCGCCGAACTCTCCCACTCACTGGCGAACGGCGGCCACGATTGAACCCGTGGTCTGGTCGGAGGCAGGGAGCCGCGGATCTCCTCGGCTCCCTGCCGTCCGTCTTCGGTTGCCGAAGCCATGCCCGGCGCCTCGTCCGATGACCATCGGCACTCCCAGCGCCTCGGCGGAGGCCGTGATGACCGTAGCAAGCACGATGCACCCCGCGGTCGATCGGCATTCTCTTCTGGCCACGGCCAGGGGGACCGCCGCCCTGCTCCGGGACGTCCTCGCCATCGTTGGCGCCGACGCCGCCCTCAACCTCATCCTGCGGAAGCACACAGCCTGCTGCGCCACCCGCGAGTGAAGTGCCCCGGGTTCGGTGAAGTCCTTCAAACCAGTCTTGATCTTGGCTGGCGGGGAGGAGCGGCGTCTACGGGGCCCGCCGGGCGCACCGGCAATTGCGCCGCCATGGCGTGCAGGTGGCGCGGTGCGCGGTCGAACGGCTGATGCGCGAGCACGGCCTGGAGGGCGTGCGCCGCGGCACCAAGCAGCGCACCACGGTGCCCGATGAGACGGCGCCGCGGCCGCCGGACCTGGCCAACCGGAGATTCGTCGCCGACCGGCCCGACCAGCTGTGGCTGGCCGACATCACCTACGTGCGCACCTGGGAGGGTGTCTGGCCCGTCTGGCCGATCTGGGTGTGACCGCTTCGGTGGGATCGGTCGCCGATTCCTACGACGACGCCATGGCCGAAGCACTCAACGGCACCTTCAAAGCCGAGCTGATCTCACCGGCAAACCTGGCGCACCCGTGACCAGGTCGAATACGCCCGTTCGACCAACACACCAGCGAAACTGGCGCCAGGTAAACCGGGCTTCATCCAAGCCGGGGCACTTCATTCGCTTTTGACGGGCGGGCGGCCGCTCGGCGTGCACACCGTTGCGCAGCGGACGCGGTCGCCTTTCGGCCGCCGCAGGATTCACTGCGTTGGCAGCGCTGGTGGATGCGGCCGGCGTCAGGGCTTGCTGGGGCCGGTCGATCCGCCCAAGCAGAGCGAGGCCAGGGAATTCCTCCGCACGGAGCTCAGCCACCCGCAGTCCGAGGAGCTGTGCCTGTCAGCGGTAGCCACCTGGCTCGTGAGCCGGCCGACCCCGGCGAACCGCGTCGGGCGGTGAGGCGGCCCGGGAAGCCGCCGAACCCTGCCGGAACAACACGGGCAACAGTGACCTGGCAAGGCTCATCGGCTCCGTCCGCATCTGCCTTCACAAATGCCTCGCATGTCCTCTGAGCAGGCATGACGCGGAATAGACTCTGTTTGATCGTGTAGGGAAGGCTTGTATGGGGGAACACGGTCGGGCTCCACCTGCTCGGAGCGAAACGATTCACGAGAGTGAACGCACGCGTATTACGAGGCTCACCCATGTCGGGCGCTCTGTCGTGCGCAAGGAGCCACTGGGGCCGGACGCTCAGCGGCGGCTCCGACGTGAGTTGACGTTCCTTGAGCGGCTGCGCGGCGTCGACGGCATGGCGCGACTGATGGAGGCGCCGCGGTATCCGGGATCGATCATGCTGGAGGACGCCGGTCGGATGAGTCTGGCCGGGATGGCCAAGCCGCTCCCGATCGATGACCTGATCGGGTTGGCGCTGGATCTGGCCCGGGCGGTGGCGGGGATGCACCGGCGGGGAGTCACACACCGGGATATCACGCCGGCGAACATCATGATCTCTCCCAGCGGTGAGCCGTCCCTGATCGACTTCACCCTGGCCTCGATGTTCGCCGAGATTCGTCCGGAGTTCACGCATCACACCGAGATCGTCGGGACGTTGGAGTATCTCGCGCCGGAGCAGACCGGGCGCACCGGTCGGCCGGTCGATCAGCGTGCCGATCTGTACGCGTTGGGTGCGACGCTGTACGAACTGGCGACGGGCGGGCCGCCCTTCGGGACCGGAGATCCGCTACGGCTCACGCATGATCATTTGGCTCGTGTTCCGCAACCGCCAGCGGAGGTGAACAGGGCCGTGCCCGCGCCGCTGTCGGCGATCATCATGCATCTGCTGCAGAAGGAACCGGACAACCGATACCAGACGGCCGAGGGCCTGGCGTACGACCTGGAGCGACTCCGGGGCGCCGGCCCGAGTCAGACCGCGGCGCTGCGGGTCGGCGAGCACGATCTTCCGCTGCGCCTGCTGCCGCCTTCGCGGTTGGTGGGGCGCGATGCGGAGCTGGCGGCGCTGGAGGCGGCGTTCGAGGAGACGCTTTCGGCCCGGTGCCGTGGGGTGCTCGTCGGCGGGCTGCCGGGAGTCGGTAAGACTGCGCTCGTCGATGAGTTGCGGCCGGTCGTAACGGGCCGGGAGGGCTGGTTCGTGGCGGGCAAGTTCGACCAGTACCGGCGAGACCTGGAGTTCGACGCGGTCCACCAGGCGTTCCGTGCGTTGGGCCGCTTGCTGCTGGCCGAGCCCGCGGAGGAACTGGCCGAGGTCCGCGGGCGGATCCTGCGGGCGCTCGGTCCGAACGCCGGGCTGCTGGCCGCGGTGGTGCCCGAGTTCGCGACTCTGCTCGGGATTCCTCCCGATCCGGGAGATCCGCTGACCGCGCAGACACGGTCGCAGCGAGTGGCAGTGGACCTTGTGCGCGCGGTCGCCTCACGGGCACAGCCGCTGGTCGTGTTCCTCGACGACCTGCAGTGGGCGGGGCGTACGCCGCTCGGCTTCGTCGACCTCATGCTGAGCGAGGAACCGGTCGAGGGCCTCCTGCTCCTGGGTGCGTACCGCCAGGACGAGGTGGAGAGCGTCAGTCCGCTGGCGGCGCCGCTGGCGCGATGGCGTGACCAGCCCGGCGTGCGGCACCTGCGGCTGAGCAACCTGTCGATGCCTTCCACGATCACCCTGGTCGCGGAGATGTTGCATGCGAACCCGGCCACGACGACGGGGCTGGCAAGGGTGATCAGTCCGTACACGTCCGGCAATCCACACGAGACGGTGGAACTGCTCAACGTGCTGCGACGCAACGGCGTTCTGGCGGCGACAGCCACCGGGTGGCGGTGGGACGAGGCAGCCGTACGCGCCCGGCTGGACCGGTCGGGGGTGGTCGAGCTCCAGGCGGCGCGGGCCGAGGCCATGCCGGCGCGGTCCCAGCGGGTGGTGGAGGCGATGGCGTGTCTGGGCGGTCGAGCCGAGTTGAGCGTGGTGCAGATCGCCACCGCCACGTCGGCGGAAGCAGTGGAAGGGGCGCTCGCGCCCGCCATCGACGACGGTGTTCTGGTGGCGGAGCCCGGGGCTCGGCAGGCGATGCGGTTCCGCCATGACCGGATCCGCGAGGCGGTCCTGGACGGGATGTCCCAACGGCGGCGGTGCGCACTGCAACTGGCCATGGCGCGGCGTCTGGCGGAGGTGCCGGAGCTGTTCGCGGTCGCGGCCGAGCAGTACCTGCCGGTGGTCGGTGCGGTCGAAAGCCCCGCGGAGCGGCACCGGACGGTGGAGTTGCTACGGCGCGCCGCCGAGCAGGCGGTCCTGACCGGGGAGTACGCACTGGTGAACACACTGCTGACGGCCGCGCTGCACCTTGTCGATCCGGGCGAGACGGCCATGCTGATCGAGGTGCGCACTGGACGCCACGCCGCGCTGTACGGCCTTGGGGCCCTGGACGAGGCGGATGAGGAGTACCGCACGATCGAGAAGCTCTCCAGCACTGCCCTGGAGCGTGGCGCCGCGACATGCGTGCAGGTCAGGAGCCTGACCTACCGGACTCATCTCACCGAGGCGATCGCTTTGGGCGTGCGGTTGCTGCGCGAGCTCGGCATCGCCGTTCCGACCGCGGACCGGCTCCCCGGGCAGGTCGACCACCAGTTCGGCTATCTGTACCGGTGGTTGGACCGCACCGACGACAGCGACGAACTGGCCTGGCCGGACATCACCGAGCCCACGCTCCTCACCGCGACCCGTGTGATCAATACGCTGGTACCAGCGAGCTATTTCGCGGCGGACCAGGCCATGCACGCGTGGTTGAGTCTGGAGGCGCTACGTATCTGGCTCGAGCACGGCTCCACCCGCAGCCTGATCGGTCCCGCGATCCACGCCGCCTTCACAGCCGTGGACGTGCGCGGCGACTACGCCGTCGCGTACCGCGCGGCGCGGCGGATACTGGCACTGAGCGAGGCGCGGGGTTACGAGCCCGACACCTCCCAGGCGCGCTTCCTCTTCGCCTTCATGAGCTGCTGGTTCGAGCCGATCGAGAACGGCGTCCAAGCAGCCCGCCGGGCCAGGGAAGGACTGATCGCGGGAGGCGATCTGGCAAACGCCGGATACACCTACGAGCCGAGCGTGCAACACCTGCTGGACTGCGCGCCCTCGCTGGACGGCTGCGTCGCCGAGGTGGAGGCCGGGCTGGCCTTCTTCCGGAGTACCGGCAACGAGCAGACCGCCCAGTGGCTCGGCACCTACAGGTGGCTGGCCGGTCTGCTTCGCGGCGAGGACTCCCACGCGGCCGATGAGGTGGTGCCCGAGAACTACATGGGCAACCTGCCGGCGCTGTTCAACGCCCACATCAACCACGCGATCGCCGCCGCCATCATCGGCGAGCCGGCCGACCTGGTGCGGCACACCGCGTCGACGATGCCGCTGCCGGGCCTGTATCCGAGCGCGCTGGACCGCTTGCTGCGCGGGCTGGCCCTTGCCGGGCAGGCCCGCGACAGCCAGGGGAGTGAGCGCGGTGGTCTGCTGTCCGAGTTGGAAGACGTGACGCGGTGGCTGGCCGCTCGCGCCGCGGACGCGCCGACGAACTTCCTGCACCTGCTGCGGCTGGTCGAGGCCGAGCATGCCTGGGCCGTCGGCGACTTCCGCGCCGCAGCCCTCGCCTTCGACGCCGCCCAGCGCGAGGTCGCCCCGCTTCAGCGCCCCTGGCACCGGGCCCTGATCATCGAACGTGCCGCCCGCTTCTACCTCGCCCACGGCCTCGATCACACCGGCTACACCCTGCTCGCCGAAGCTCGCCGGCAGTACCTGGCATGGGGCGCGACCGCGAAGGTCGGCCAACTCGACTGGGCGTACCCGAACCTGCGGCCACTGGACGACGCTTCCCGGCCGACGCTTGTGACGACCGGGACGCTTGACCTGCTCGGCATTTTGTCCACCTCGCAGGCACTGAGCTCCGAAACCGGCATTGAACGACTGCATGCCCGCGTGGTCCAGGTGCTCGGCGCGATGACCGGATCCACCGCTGTGCACATGCCGCTGTGGAGTGATGATCGGCAGTGCTGGTTCCTGCCGGGCCCTGGCGGCAACGGCCCGGTCCCGCTCAGCGGCGACACCGGCGAGATACCGATGTCCGTGCTGCGCTACGCCCAGCGGACCGGCGAGCCGCTGGTCATGGCTGACGCCACCGGGGACGACCGATTCGCGCGCGACCCGTATTTCTCCGGCCTGACCCGCTGCTCGCTGCTCGCACTCCCCATCCTCGGCCGTGACACGGTGCGGGCGGTGCTGCTGCTGGAGAACCGCCTCATGCGTGGCGCCTTCACCACCGAACGGCTGGACGCCGTGAAGCTCATCGCCGGCCAGCTCGCCGTCTCTCTCGATAACGCTCACATTTATGCCGAGTTCCGCCGGATCGCCGACGAGCAGGCCGCCCTGCGGCGGGTCGCGACACTGGTCGCCCGCGGAGTCCGGCCGGAGTCGGTGTTCGCGGTGGTGGCCGAAGAGGTCGCGGCGCTCATCGGCACCGATGACACGGCGATCGTGCGGTTCGAGCCGGACGGGGAAGCCACGCTGATGGGATGCTCTGCCGCCACCTCGCAATCCCACGGGGCTTTGCGCGGCAAGCTCAGCCCCTCCTCGACGATGGCGGCGGTCCAGGCCACTGGCCGCGCGGCGCGCCGCGACGTGGACGGCCCGGAAACGGCGATCCCGCTAGAGTCCACCCCCGCGGAGCCCGACTTCGCAGTCGCCGGCCCGATCGTGGTGGAAGGCCGCGTCTGGGGCGCGATCGGTGTCGGATCGCTCCGCGTCCGGCTGCCCCAAGACACCGAGCAGCGGCTCGCCGACTTCACCGAACTCGTCGCGACCGCCATCGCCAACGCCGAGAGCCGCAACGAGCTCACCCTGTCCCGCGCGCGGATCGTCACCGCCTCCGACCAGGCGCGCCGACTGATCGAGCGCGACCTGCACGACAGCGTCCAGCAGCGGTTGATCGCGCTGGCCCTGCGGCTGCGGGCCGCGCAGGCGGCGGTACCCCCAGAACTCGGCGACTTCGCCGCAGACCTCGATGAACTCGTCGCCGAGGCGACCGGCGCGCAGGAGGAACTGCGTGAGATCGCGCACGGCATCCACCCGGCGAGCCTGGCCAAAATCGGCATCGGCGCCGCGGTGCGTGCGCTCGCTCGCCGTTCGCCGCTCCCGGTCAACCTCGACGTACGCGTGGCGGGGGGGCTGCCTCAGCGTGTCGAGATCAGCGCGTACTACGTCGTCGCCGAGGCGCTGGCGAACGCCGCCAAGCATGCGCATGCCTCGGCCATCGCGGTCACCGTCGAAACCGGCACCGCGGACGCCGTCTTGCAGATCTCGGTCCGTGACGACGGTGTGGGGGGTGCCGATTTCGCTCGGGGCACCGGTCTCACGGGTTTGAAGGACCGGGTGGAGGCGCTGGGAGGCCGGGTCCTTCTTGACAGCCCGCGCGCTGCCGGGACCCACCTGTACGCGGAACTTCCGCTCACCACCACGAACGGTGACTCCTGAAGTCGCCCTGGCGGTGGCCGATCCAAAGCTTGGAACTACCTGCTGTCCCCCATGCGGGATGGCCGTTGGCCGTGATGACACCTCGCCCGTCCGCAGGTGATGCTTGTGATATCAGCACATTGCGGAGCCGACAGGCCGGTGTGCGGCGTCGTCCCTGGTGCGATGTGGTCCAGGCTGTGGATGCCTGGCAGGGCCGTTGTCGCACCGTCCGCCAGCGAGGGAACGTAAACATGACCATGCTAGACCCGCTCACCCACCGGGAGACGATCAGTGTCGATCTGAACGTCGTCCGCAGCCTGACCCGTCAGGCCCCGGCCGAACTTCGCGCGTGGATTGCCGCGACCCTGCGGCGGTGGGGGCTGTGGCAGCTGGTCGACGACGCCGGTATCGTCCTCACCGAACTGGTCAACAACGCCTGTCAGGCCGGAGCCGATGACCTGCTGGTGCTGGTCGATTGGCAGCGAGACCGTGATCGGTTCGTGGTCGCCGTCTGGGATGACGCGCCGGGTGTGCCGGCCAAACGCGAACTTGACTACTTCGCCGAAAGCGGCCGGGGCCTGCACTTGATCGAGTCCCTCTCCACCGATTGGGGCCACCGGCCTGATACCCGCGGTCCCGGTAAGACCGTGTGGGTCTGCCTGTATGTGGGCGAGAACGGCGGGCGTTCCGAGTAGCAATGCACGGGGCGATCTTGAGCACGGCGCTACCGGCGGACTCCTGCCGCCCGGGTTACCCCAGGCTTCGGCGGCGCAGGCCGGTGGCGGCGAGCCGGAGGGGCCACCGCCGACCGGGCCGCCGCGTTGAGGGCCATCTGACCAGCATCTTCGCGGTTTAGGATGGATTCATAGTGTGGTCGTACCACGGATGTGATCGGAGTGTGGCAGGACAACGACCCCTCAGCCTCCGTCCGCGTGATCCTTGCGGACGACGATGTCCTGCTCCGGGAGGGCGTCGCGAGCCTGCTGGGCCGCTCCGGCTTCGAAGTGGTGGGGCAGGCCGGAGATGCCTCGCAGTTGCTCACGCTGATCCGTGAGCACGTCCCCGACCTGGTGATCATCGATATCCGCATGCCCCCGACCCAGACCGACGAGGGGCTGAAGGCGGCACGGGCCATCAGGGAACAGCATCCCGAGATCGGGATCGCCGTGCTCTCGGCGTACGTCGAAGTGGAGCCCGCGATGGAACTGTTGGCCGACGGGCGGGGGATCGGGTACCTGCTGAAGAGCCGCGTCACCGACGTGACGGAGTTCATCGAGACATTGCAGCGGCTCCTCAAGGGCGGCTCGGTCGTCGACCCCTCGCTGGTCCAGGAACTCCTCGCCGCCCAGCGGCGTAACGATCCCCTTGCCGACCTCAGCACGCGCGAGCGCGAAGTGCTTGCGCTCATGGCGGAAGGGCTCTCCAACGGCGGCATAGCGCGCAAGCTCTGGGTCACCGAAGGAACAGTCGAGAAACACGTGCACAGCATCCTCAGCAAGCTGCCGCTCGGCGACACCGACGATGACCATCGGCGGGTCCTGGCGGTTCTGGCCTACCTGGACGCCCGCTAGAAGACTGTTGAAGATCTTGGGGTTCTGGTCCCGTCGCGGATGCGGTGGGGTCAGTGTGGTGTGTTGTGGTGATGGGTGAGTGGGCTGGGGAGTCGGTCGGTCCGGATGTGTGGGAGACGTGCCGGGAGCTGATCCCGGCCAGGAGCGTGTTTGCGTTCCTGGCCGAGCATCGGCAGGCGTTGTTCCCGGTGGAGTTGTTCGCCGACATGTATCCCTCGGCCAACGGGCGGCCGTCGATGCCGCCGCAGATTCTGGCCGCGGCGATCACCTTGCAGGCACTGCACGGGTTGTCTGATTTCGAGACGGTGCAGGAGTTGCGGTGTGACCTGCGGTGGAAGGCCGCGTGCGGGTTGGGTCTGCACGACACCGCGTTCGATGCGTCGCTGCTGGCCTACTTCCGTCGTCGGCTGGCGCGTTCGGCGCGGCCGGACCGGGTGTTCGAGGCGGTCCGGCGGGTCGTCCAGGCGACCGGGGTGCTCAAGGGCCGGCAGCGGCGGGCGCTGGACTCGACCGTGCTGGACGATGCGGTCGCGACCCAGGACACCGTCACCCAGTTGATCGCCGCGGTCCGGGCGGTGATCCGCGAAGTGCCGGGAGCGGCCGGGGTGGCCGCGGCGGCGTGCACCGCGCACGACTACACCGATCCGGGCAAGCCGCGCATCGCTTGGAACGATGAGCAGGCCCGCGCCGGCCTGGTGGACGCTCTGGTCGGTGACGCGCTGCGGTTGCTGGGGCATCTGCCCGAGCAGGAACTGGGCGAGCGGGCCGCGAACGCGGTCGGCATTCTGGCCCTGGTCGCCGGGCAGGACGTCGAACCGGCCCAGGGGTCCGACGGCCGCGACGGACGCTGGCGCATCACCGACGGCACCGCCCCGGACCGGATGATCTCGACCGTCGACCCCCAGGCCCGGCACGTGCACAAGACCCGCAGCCACCGCCAGGACGGCTTCAAGGCCCACCTGGCCGTCGAGCCCGAGACCGGCTTGTTCACCGCCGTGGCCCTGCGGCCCGGCGCCGGGGCCGCCCACCACGAAGCCGTCGTCGGCCTGGACCTGCTCGCCGTCGAGGACACCCCGGTGGAGGTGTTCGGCGACACCGCCTACTCCACCGCCTACTCCACCGCCTACTCCACCGGCTACTCCACCGGCGACGTCCGCCACGCCCTCACCGCCGCCGGGCACCGGCTGTTCATCAAGCCCGCCCCGCTGCGGCCCGCCGTCCCCGGCGGCTTCACCCTGGACGACTTCGCCATCGACACCACCAACGGCACCGTGACCTGCCCCGCCGGGCACACCGCCCCCTTATCGGCCCCGGGCGGGCGGCACCACCAGCGCAAAGCCGTGTTCGGGAACCGGTGCACCGGGTGCCGGCTGCGCGAGCGGTGCACCAACGCCAAGACCGGCCGGATCCTGACCATCCGCCCCCACCACGACCTCCAAGCCGCCGCCCGCCGCCAAGCGGCCGGCGATCCGGACCGGCAAGCCGACTACCGCCGCTGGAGACCACCGGTCGAACGCGCCATCGCCTGGCTCGTCCACCACGCAAACCGCCGCCTCCGCCACCGCGGCACCATCAAAGCCGACGCCTGGCTCCACACCCGAGCCGCCGCCCTCAACCTCCGCCGACTCATCAACCTCGGACTCACCCGAACCAACGACACCTGGCACCTCTCACCAGCCGGCACATAACCACGAGGGGCTTGTCCGGCCCACAGCCGGACAAGCCCCTCGCGCAAGATCTTCAGCAGTCTTCTAGCCGTCCGCGGCGCCTCCACCGGCCTGTTCCGCGTGGCCGGAGGGGCCGTCGCTCGGACGGGACGAGAGCATCTCGCTGATCGCCCCGGGTGAGAGTTCCAGTTTCCCCATGAAACCGACCACCGGGCTGGCCGCGATGAGATCGTTGTAGTCGGCTCGCGGATGGGCCGAGACCAGGATGACCCGCGGCCCTCCGGGACCCCGGCGTTCGTGGAGTCGCCGCGCGACGTCGAAGCCGCTCTCCGAACCGAGGTCGATATCGAGCAGCACTACGTCGGGGCGGAGCTCATCGACCTTCCAAAGCGCCTCGTCACCCGTTGCGGCGGCTCCTACGACGGTCACAGTCTCACTGTCGAGCAGGTTCCTGGCCGCCTTGACGAAGCAACCCCTGTCATCGACGATCAGACATCGGACAGCCATACGACCATGATGGCAAGCCGCGTGGCTGCTTCCCATACCTGCTAGCCGGAAGTCGGTCGACCGGAGTGGCGGACCGGCGTCCGGATCGCGGCCGGTCGAGCGGCGACGGTGGCGTTGCCCAGTTCGCGCCGGTGCTCGGCGCCACGCCCAGGACCGCGCGCAAGATCCTTTCCCATGCCGGGCCTTGACCGGCCGCTCGCGGCGCGGGGGGCGGCGCCGCGCGAGCGGATGGCAGACAACACCCTGACCTGGCGAACACCCTCTAGATCGTTGATGGGGGTTTGCTGAACCGCTGCGGGCATGACGAAGGGCGCCCATGATCAGTGTGTGAAGACAAACCTGGACGCCCTTCTGACCGCACTCTACGTCCATCTGGACGATCACGTCCTGCGGTCGGCCGACCGCACCCGCAGACGCGGCCCCGACCGCACCCTCAACGACGCTGAACTGGTGTGCGTCGCTGTGGCCCAGGTCCTGCTCGGCTGCGATTCCGAGCGGCGGTGGCTGCGGACCGCGCCCGGCAGGATCGGGCACCTGTTCCCGCGGCTGCCCGGTCAGTCCGAGTACAACCGGCACCTGCGCGATGCCGCGCCCGCTCTGTTCGCCGCTTCGATGTGGCTGGTCCGCCAGACGCCCTCCTGGCAGGAGCGGCTGCGGCTGATGGACGGCACTCCGCTGCGCTGCGGCGCCTCACGCACCACCGTGCACCGCTCGGCCCTGGGCGAGATCGCCGGCTACGGCATGGACAAGTCCCACCACGCCTTCTACTGGGGCGCCAAACTGATGCTGATCACCACCGCCGAAGGCGCGGTGTGCTCCTTCAGCCTGGCCCACCCCAAAGAGCTGGACGAACGCAAACAGGCCGTGCACCTGCTGCACGTCCAGCAGGCCGCGCCGGGACCGTGCCCGATCGTGTGCGACAAGGGATTCGCCGGAGCCGGGGTGGAAAAGGCCGCCGCCGACCTGGGCCATATCCTGATCCGCCCCGTCCGCGACGACGAGCCCGAACCCGCCGTGAAGGTGTTCCCCAGCTGGCTGCGCCAGCGTATCGAGGCGGTGATCTGGACACTGAAGAACCAACTCGGGCTGGAACGCCACGCCGCCCGCACCACCGAAGGCCTGTGGACGCGCCTGTGCCAGCGCATCTGCGCCCTCAACGCCGCGATCTGGCACAACTGGCTCATCGACGCCCCAACCAAGCGATCACTTACCGCCTACGACCACTAACCAGAGCACTCAACAACCCCCATCAACGATCTAGCGAGCGTCCTTGGTCCGCCTGGCACCGGGCCCGCACGGTCACCGTCCCCACGGCCCACTCCACCGCCTCGACCACGATCCCCGCCCAACGCGGGAACAACCCCTCAACCCACCCTTGAGCACACTCCGAACACGATCAACTACCGGACCGTTCCACATCCCAAGATCAGCGACACGGTCCGTTCACCTGTGCACTGCCTATCTGTGATCTGGCTGGACGCGGGCCAACCACCCGGCTAGATTGCAGACCGTCTGGACGGTCGGTAGATGGGGCTGGAAGGTGCGATGCGAGATCGGATTCTGGACGCTGTTGAGCGAATGCTGGTCTCCGGAGGAGCCGACGCGATCCGGCTGGACGCGGTCGCGGCGGAGGCCGGGGTCAGCAAGGGCGGCCTGTTGCACCACTTCCGGTCCAAACAGGCACTGCTGGAGGGAGTGCTCGACCGGCTGGTGGAACGGTTCGAGGCCGAACTGCCGACGGTGGGATCACCTCCCGGTGCCTTCACGCGGGCCTGGCTGGAGGCAACAATCCCCGACACCGATGTCCCCGCGCGGGCGCACGCCGACCAGGTGGCGGTCGCCCTTCTCGCCGGGCTGTCGGGTGGCCCGCAGGTGCTCGAGGCGTTCCGGCGCTGCTACCAGGCCTGGCAGAACAGGCTCGCCGACGACGGCATCGACCCGGCCACGGCATACCTCGTCCGGCTCGCTGTCGACGGCTGGTGGATGGCGCGGCTGCTGGACCTGGCACCGCCGCGCGATGACCTGCACAGCCAGGTGCGCGCCCGGCTGGCCGCGATGATCCAGGAGGGCGGCTGATGCCCTATGTGCTGCTCGCGCTAGCGGTCGTTTCGGAGGTGGCGGCCACGCTGTCACTGCGTGCCTCGGTCGGCTTGTCGCGGGTCGGCCCGTCTGTGCTGGTCGCGGCGGGGTATCTCCTCTCGTTCTTCTTGCTGGCCAAGGTGCTGACCTCGCTGAACGTCGGTCCGGTGTACGCGATCTGGTCCGCCCTGGGCACGGTGGGCGCGTTCGTCGGCGGGGCTCTGGTGTTCGGTGAGCAGGCCCGTCCGCTCACCATCGCGGGCGCCGCGATCGTCATCGCCGGAGTGATCGTCATGAACCTCGGCGGGGGAGTGAACCACCAGTGAACCGCGTCCTTGGTCCGACGAAGACCGCCATGCTGATCACCGACGTCGGCCTGCTGCTGTACTGGGCGGTGGTGTCCGCCGGCCTTGTTCCGCCCGAGCTGGCCTACAAGGACTACACCAACCCGATCCTGAGCGACTGGAACGCCTCGTTCGTCTTGCTGGACCTGGCCGCCGCCCTGACCGGGCTGGCGACCCTGCGTAACCCGTCGGCGTGGCGGCCACTGATGACGGTCTCCCTCACCCTGACCAGCACCGCCGGCCTCCAGGCGGTCGCCTTCTGGGCGCTGCGCTGCGACTTCACGCTCACCTGGTGGCTGCCCAACCTGTTCCTCCTGCTGTTCCCCCTGCCCGCTCTCATCGTCCTGATCCGCGGAGCCACCGACGCGGCAACCGAACGTTAGCGATTCGCCCGCCCCGGCCGCCTGCGCGACTGTCGGGCCGTGTCGCTGATCTTGGGATGTGGAAAGGTCCGGGCCGCTTCAAGTGCACGAACACCGGATGTCTGGGGGCGACGTTCGCTGAGCAGGTGGACGGGCTGACCAGACCCCACGCCCGGCACATGCCGCGGTTGCGGGCGATGCTCACCTCGGTCGCGGTGAGCATGGCCGCCCGAGGGGGCGTTCGGCCGGAGTCCCAGCTGGTCCGATCGCATCCCGAGCCGCAGGTCGGGGCAGTACGGGTGGTGGCGGTGTACGACTTCGCGCTGCGCAAGCGGCGCACCTACGCCACGATCGTGGTGGACCTGGAGGCATGGCCTCCGGTGGAGGTGCTGCACCCGTCCCCAGATCCATGATCGGCAGCCGCTCCAAACGCTTCAGTTTGGTCCTTCCTGACGAAAGAAACCGCCCAGCGCATCACCGAAAACGGCGCACGCTGACGCCCGCGCCGTCCCGCAGCGTCAGGCTGCAGCGGTCCACTGGGTAGTCTCCAGCCGGGGCGGGGGAAGTGGCACGTGTAGCAGTTCGTACTTCTGCAGATAGTCCTGGTGCTCGGGCTTGGCTTCCCAAAGTCGCCGGCAGCGGTCACCTGGGTGATGACTTTGCCCGGCCACAGGCCGGCCGCCGCGCCGGTTCCCGGCCGGCAAGGATCCATGGCTGCAGATCCTGCAAAGCGAACCGGTGCCGATCCGCGAGCGCGCGCCCCGCCTGCCGTCCGGTCTGGCCGAGGTCATCGACCACGCCCTCACCGAACGCCCGCAGATCGGATTCCAGACCGCACTCGAACTGCGCCAAGCCTGGAGTCGTACTGACCCACGGGACCTACGCCGTCACCCCGGCGGCGTCGCCTCCTCCAAGGGTGCCGCCAGTTCCCAGTCCAGCTCCCATAGCCGGAGCAAGCCGTCCTCGTAGCCTCCCAGTACGAAACTGCCGTCGGGAGTCGCCGCGAGGCTGCGCACCCCTTTCCCTTCCTGGTCCGCCAGGCTAGGGGGACACGATCCGGATGCCCTCCCCCTTTCAGGCTCGCCTAAAAGGTGTCCCAAGGTGCTTCGTCAAGCCGGGAGAGAGTGGTCGGGGGTTGATGGACAGTGCGATCGCGGAGCTTGGCGTAGAGCACGTCGATGCGGCGCCTGGCCAGACGAGCCGGAGGCAAGGGGCGTCGGGGCCAGGCCGGTGTAGGCGGCCAGGTGGGCGGAGGCGGGGAAGCGGCTTGCGTGACGACGTCGATGAGAAGGCGGGCGGCGGTCCTGGCCCCACGCCGGGCAGGGAGGTCAGGACCTGGAAAGGGGGTGGGCCCCAGCAGTTCCTCGATCCGGGCCGCCAGGGTGGCGCGCTGGTCACGCCGCGGCCGCCAACGTCCCGACCGATGCGGTCGACGTCGCCGAGTTGCTGGACGAGGCCGAGCAAGCCGAGGACGTCTCGGTCCGCGAGGGCCCGGTCATCGGCAGCCCCCGCAGCGGCTACGTCGTGCTCACCCGCACCGACCGCACCCCTGGGGGCCCGGACGGGTCCGCGCACCTGATCCTGGCGCTCGGAAAGCCGGAATGGGGCGCACGCCGCGATCGGCGAGCCGTGGGAATGGCGCCTGGCCCCGGACCTGCCGGTTCTGCGGCCCGGCACGCGACCACATGCTGAGATGACGCGAACGGCTCCCACCCGCCCCGCGGCCAGGAACTCGTCCCGGGTGCTCAGAAGGCTGAGGGGCGGGGGTGGAAGCGGCGGAGGCAGAAGAAGCTGGCGCGGTCGTGGGTGCGGTCGTGGGTGGGCTGGCGGGGGACACGCAGGGGATCCATGTGGATGCCCGTCGCGGCCTGGAGGCGACGGCGGTGGTGGTCGTGGACCTCGGCCAGGGCGGGATGGGCGATGTGGGCGTTCAGGAGGATCTGGGCTCCCGGCATGCGCTCGGCTGTGTCCTGCCAGAGGTCGACGAGAGCCGCGCGCAGGTCGGCCGGTTGTTCCTCCAGGAGTTCGTCCAGCCACGTGTCGAAGGTGCGGTACCAGCGGAGCTGGACTTCCACCAGGAAGCCGTCGAAGCCACCGAATTCGGCGACGACCTCGGGCTGCAGGGCCTGGGGGATCGTCGGACGGCGGGTGCGGGTGATCTCGTCCAGGACCGCGTGGACGAGCCGGTGGCGCCGGTGCGCCTGGTTCCACGACATTGCGAACACCTACCTCAAGTCTGAAACATACACTGTGCATGCTAGTACACTCAGTGTATGTCATCTGCCAGAAGCAGGCGCGAGCGCTACTCGGAGGAGACCAAGACCGCTCTGCTGGACGCGGCCACCCGGCGTTTCGCCGAGCACGGTTTTGCGGGGACGGCGCTGGAGGACGTCGCCGCCGACATTCAGGCGACCCGGGGCGCGGTGTACCACCACTTCGCGAACAAGACCGCGCTGTTCCAAGCCGTATTCGAGCGACTCGAGGCCGAGATGGTCCGGCGGGTGACCGAAGCGATCGCGGGCGCGAGCGACCCGTGGCGGGCGGCACTGGTGGCGCAGGAGTCGTTCCTCGACCAGTGCTGCGACCCGGTCTACGGGCGGCTCGTCTGGCAGGAGGCGCCCATCGCGCTCGGCTGGCAGCGCTGGAAGGAGTGCGAGGATAAGTTCGCCTACGGCCTGATCAAGCAACTGGCCGTGGCGCTCATGAACACCGGCGAGGTTCCCCAGCTGCCCGTCGAGCCGTTGGCGCGGGTCACCTTCAACATCCTCGGCGCCGCCGGGATGGCCCTCGCGGAGTCGGCCGAGGCCGACAAGCCCCGGGTCAAGGACGAGTACTCGGCGGTGATCGGCCGTCTCCTGGCAGGTCTGCGCCTCTAGTACTACATGCCTAGATCTCGGTGGGCGATCGAACGATTCCTCTACGTGATCACACTGGGTGGTGTAACGGTGTCTGTATGTTTGACTCTCGTGAGTGCGCCGGTGCGGTGACGGCAGCGGTTCTGGACAGATGGAATTCGGATTTCGAGACGGTGTGCGTCCGGTTCGAGCGCCGATGGTACCGGACGGAGTCACGTGAGCATTTCCGGCAGTACCTGCGGGGATTGCTGGCGCCACTCGCGCGCAAGAATTCCTGGACGATCTCGGAGTTCACCGGGGAGCGCAGGCCGACAGCGGTCCAGCGGTTCATCAACCTGACGTCATGGGACGCCGATGGGCTGCGCGACGATGTGCGGTCCTATGCGATGGAGTATTTCGCCGATCCCCGGGCGGTGCTGATCGCCGACCCGACCGGGTTCGCTAAGAAGGGAAAGAAGTCGGCCGGGGTACAACGGCAGTACTCCGGGACGCTCGGCCGGGTCGACAACTGTCAGATCGGCACTTTCCTGGCCTACGCCAACACGGCCGGAGACCGGGTGCTCATCGACCGGGAACTCTATATGCCCGAACGCTCCTGGTGCGCCGACGCCGAGCGGCGGGCCGAGGCCGGCGTCCCCGAGGACCTGGCGTTCATGACCCGCCCGCAGCAGGTCCAGGCCATGATCGACCGGACGGTCGGGGCAGGGGTGCCGTTCGCGTGGTTCGCCGGGGACGAGGAGTTCGGCCAAAACCACAGACTGCGCCGTCATCTGGAGGAACAACAGATCGCCTACTGCATGGCCGTGCCCAAGAACACCACCGTCATCACCGGAAGCGTTTCCTCGGCGACAGGCGACCCCGCCATTGTCGAGACCGTCGCCGCACAACTGAAACCCCACGACTGGCAACGCCGAGCCTGCGGAATCGGATCGAAAGGCTTCCGGGTCTATGACTGGGCCGTGATCGAGGCACCGTTCCCGGGACACCAGTACGTGTTCCGGCGAAACATCACCGATGGCGAACTCGCGTACTTTCACTCCTACAACCCGCGCGGGGAAGGATTATGCGAGTTGGTCCGGGTCATCGGCTCCCGTTGGCCGATCGAGGAATGTTTCGAGGCCGCCAAACAGGAAGCGGGGCTGGCGCAATACCAGTTCCGGCTCTACCGCGCCTGGTACCGCCACATCACCCTGGCGATGCTCGCCATGGCCTTTCTCGCCGTGCTGCGCCATACCGCCAAAAGGGGACCCGCCCCCTGTGGACAACCGGCGGCGACCGGCGGCGCACAACAGACGGACCGGCAGCAATCACCACCCGCCCCCCGGACGGTCACCTCAACGGCCTCTCCGGCGACTGATCGCCCTGTCGATCGCAGAGATCCGGCGTCTGTTCAACCTGATCGGTAAAGACGATCACGCTGTTGACCTGGGACTCTACTGGTCCGCCCTCCGCCGTGGCCATCAAGCTGAAGCGCGCAGGCACCACTTCAGGCGACACCTGCGCCTCCAGATCATCCAGATCTAGCTATGTAGTACTAGGGCCTGTTCGTAGTTCGGATCAGTTGCAGCCGGTCACAATCCAGTAACTCGCCCACGCCGATGCGAGAGCGGGCGATATCACCGGTGCATGACGCGCGGTGATGTGACCGATACCGAGTGGGAGCTGATTGAGCCGCATCTGCCGTTGGGGGTGTCTGGGCCGATCGGTGACCTGCGCAATCAGTTCAACGCGGTGATGTGGAGGTTCCGGACCGGCAGCCCGTGGCGGGACGTGCCCGCCACCTACGGCAACTGGTCCACGATCTATGACCGATTCCGGGCCTGGGCGTGCCAGGGGGTCTTCGAGAACCTGATGAACGCGGTGATCGACGAGGCGGCGGCCCGGAGCGATGTCGACCTGGACCTGGTCAGCGTGGACTCCAGCGTCTGCCGCGCACATCACCACGCCGCCGGGATGGTGGTCGCGCCCGAGCGGTTGGAGGAGTTGGAGCGGGCCGCGGCCGAGGAAAAGGGGCTACGCCAAAAGGGCAAACCGGGCCCATGGACCAGCACTCCGGCGACGAGCCCGACCCCGCACGGGAGCGCCGGCGCCGGGTACGCCGACGCCGCAAGGCCCGGCTGAAGGCCGCTGATCTGGGCCGGTCCCGAGGCGGGCTGACCAGCAAGATCCACCTGTCGGCCGACCGGCGCTGCCGCCCCCTGTCGATCGTGCTCACCCCCGGGCAGGCCGCCGACAGCCCCCGTTTCATCCCCGTCCTGGACAGGATCCGGGTGCGCGGCCCGGTCGGCCGCCCCCGGACCCGGCCGGCCGCGGCCGCCGGCGACAAGGCCTACTCCTCACGGGCCAACCGTGCCTACCTGCGCAGACGCCATATCAAGGCGGTGATCCCGGAGAAGGTCGACCAGGCCGCCAACCGCAAGAAGAAGGGACGACGCGGCGGCCGCCCGGTCAGCCACGACGCCGAGCTCTGCAAAGACCGCAACACCGTCGAACGCTGCATCAACAAGTTCAAGGAATGGCGAGGGCTTGCCACCCGCTACGACAAGACACCCGATAGCTACAAGGCCGGGCTCCACCTGCGCGGATGCATCATCTGGCTGCGCAGCCTCCCAGCCCTCCCATGATCCGAACTACGAACAGGCCCTAGACCGTCGCTCTGATCAACCGCACGGACTATCCGCTCTCTATGCGGAATCTGAGCCTGAACTTTCAAGGGCTTTCGCGCAGCAGCCTGTGAGGCCGTCCTCGTTGCTCGGCAGTGTCGGGGACGGCAAGCCCGTGCGCCTGTTGCAGGAGGCGCCAAGCGGAGTCCGGGTCTACTCCGGTCAAGAGCATGAGGGCGGCGGCCACCTCGCTACCTATAACAAGATCCCTTCCCAAGCACGCACTAAGATCGTCTGATATGCCCCTCGCTGACGATCAGATCCGCGAACTCGTTCGCCGCTTCGCCACGCTTGACATGACCGGGTGGGACACCGCCGCGTTTGACCAGGCCCTTGCTCACTTGAACTGGCAGCCTTGGCGATACTCCGCTGACGAACAGAAATGGAAGCGCGAGTTCCCCAGGTTGTGGGACCGCGAGGAGTACGACACCGGCCTCGACACCGGCCGCGGGTGCTTCTCCCGGCACGGCGCTGATGATGTTCGCTCCTCCATATCCATACGAGTGGGGGAAGGTGACGAGCTCTTCCTCCGGCTGCGTTCGGCCCTTGAAAGGCTCCTCGGCCCGCCGTCGATCATGCGGGGACCGGGGCCGCTGCTGCGCTGGCGCCTTCCGGTGCAGCTGCTGGAACTCGAACGCGGCAGCGGCGGCCACACGGCTCTGGGGATCCGCCCCACAGCGGCCGTCGAGGAGGACGAGTACCGCATGTCGAATTGGGCCGAGCCCGAAGACGGGCTCGGGGTGCTGGGCTACTGGCAGGTGATCGGCCAGGGGGCGGATTGGGTCCCGGGAGGCTACTGGACCGACGACTGGACCCAGCTCGAGGAACGGCTGGCGGCCACACTCCAGTCCGTCGTCCAGGACTTCGCCCTCCTGGACGGCCCCGGACACTTCACCGTGGTCGTGCGTACCGGGGTAGATCGCAGCTTCGTTCAGTGGACCACCCACAGCGGCTGGACGCTGCAGATCGAGGCGGGCGTCCCCGATGATTCCGGCCCTTCCTGGTCGGAGGCGATGGCCGAACTGGGCTGGCAGCCGTCGGACTCACCGGACACTGAGGGATGCGTGATCCGCCGCTTCCCGACGCTCGATGCGCAGGAGCACACGACCGCTGCGCGCATGCTGGTCGGCGCGTTGCAGTCCTACGGCGTCGCCTTCGAGGATCTCTCGTACCAGGTGATCTCTCCGGACGTGGACCTGCTCGGGATCGGCCTGACCAGGTACGAGAACCGCATCTGACGCTTCCCCGGCCATGCCCGACCGCCTGTGGGCGCGGCCGGAGCGACCGTGGCGCTGGTGGTCGTGGGGGCGGCGGGGTCCAGGTCAGCACAGCGGCGAATCAGTCGCGGGTTGCTCAGGCCGGTCATGGACTCGCGCAGCACGGGGTCGGCGCCCACCAGGACGGTCTTGGTCTGGTTGATGGCCTGTGCCGAGACTTGATCGCTGATTGAACATGCGCACCATCTCCACGGCGCCGTCGCCAGCCTTGGCGACGGCGGTGGCGCGGCCTGACAGTACTGCTCGTGTGGCTGCTTCGGCGTCCAGGGCGTCGGTCTTGCCGCGGCGGTGCCGGTGGGCCTTGTTGGGCTGGTTGACTTCCAGGACGTTCACACCGGCGGTTTGCAGGTGTCGACGACCACCAGCGGCAACGGCCTCTGTCCCGCTCACAGGCCGGATTCAGTTTGGTCGACAACCCGCCTCGGGGCGTCCCAGCGCGTGATCGTCCGGCTCGTCGCTCGGTCTTCCGGGCGGCTCGTCTGAAGAGGGGCATGACCGCGCAGCCCGCCTGGGCTGGCAGGCTCTTTAGCACGTGAACGACCCCCGCGACATCGGCGTCTTCTGCGGCTTGGACGTCGGTAAGGGCGAGCACCATGCCACTGGCCTGACCCCGGCAGGCGAGAAGGTCCTCGACCAGCGGCTTCCCAACAGCGGGCCCAAGCTGCGCGAGCTGTTCGACCGGCTTCAGGCCCGGTGGGGCACGGTGCTGGTGGTCGTGGATCAGCCCGCCTCCATCGGCGCGCTGCCACTCGCAGTGGCTCGGGAGGTCGGCTGCCAGGTCGCCTACCTCCCCGGGCTGGCGATGCGCCGCATCGCCGACCTGTACCCCGGCGAAGCCAAGACCGACGCGCGCGATGCG
This sequence comes from Spirillospora sp. CA-108201, assembly GCF_050936235.1. NCBI lineage: Bacteria > Bacillati > Actinomycetota > Actinomycetes > Streptosporangiales > Thermomonosporaceae > Spirillospora > Spirillospora sp. CA-108201. The sequence continues at coordinate 349,650 of NZ_JBNJNE010000001.1, forward strand.
TTCATCATCGCCGACGCGGCCCGCACCATGCCGCACACCCTGCGCCAACTGGCGCCCGACGACGAGGCCGTCGCCGAACTGCAGATGCTCGTTGGCTTCGGCGATGACCTGGCCGCCGAATCGAGTCGCCTGGCCAACCGGCTGCGGGGCCTGCTCACCCAGATCCATCCCTCGCCGGAACGGGTGCTGGGACCGCGGCTGGACCATCCTGCCGTCCGCGCACTGCTGGGGCGCGTATCGGGTCGTGATCAATCTGCGGGATTCGCCCTCGTCTCGGGGGGCGAATCCGGTAGTTCGGAGTGCATGACGCGGAGGCAGTTGATGGACGAGGAGTGGGAGTATGTCGAGTCGTACCTGCCGATCGGCGAGTACGGGCCGCACCCCACGAGGCTGCGGGAGCAGTTCGAGGGCGTGATCTGGCGGTTTCGCGCGGGAGCGCAGTGGCGAGAGGTGCCGGCCGAGTTCGGCGTCTGGTCCACCGTGCACAACCGCTTGCGGCAGTGGCGGGACGCCGGGGTCTTCGAAGTCCTGCTGGAGGGTCTGATCGCCAAGGCGGCGGAACGGGGCCAGGTGGATTTGTCGCTGGTCAGCGTGGACTCCACCACCGCACGGGCACACCACGATGCCGCTGGGATGCACCTCGATCCAGAGGTGCTGGACGCCTTGGAGAAGGCTGCCGAGGAGGAGCAGGCCCACTCAAAGGGGGCGACAGCGAGGAACAAGCCGGACAGGGCATCGACGGCGAGGCCGGGCGGAGAGAACGCAGATGCGTCCGGCGACGCCGCAAGCTTCGCCTGAAGGCCGCCCTGCTGGGACGCTCGCGGGGCGGACAGACCAGCAAGGTCCACGTCGCGGCCGATCGCAGGTGCCGCCCGCTCGTGGTGACCCTGACCGCCGGACCGGCCGCCGACAGCCCGCAGTTCATCCCTGTGCTCGACAAGGTGCGGGTCCGGCTGCCGGTCGGCCGCCCCCGCACCCGGCCGGACGCGGTCGCCGGAGACAAGGCGTACTCCTCCCGCGGCAACCGCGCCTACCTGCGCAAACGGCACGTCAAGGTAGTCATCCCGGAGAAGAGGGATCAGGCCGCCAGCCGGAAGAAGAAGTGCAGCGGCAGTACTCCGGCACTGCCTGGCGGGTGGAGAACTGCCGGCTGGGCGTCTTTTTGGCGTATGCGTCCGCGCGCGGGCGGGCGTTGATCGATGCGGAGCCGTACCTGCCGAGATCCTGGCTGGCCGACCGGGAGTGGTGCGCCCGCGCGGGCATCCCCGACCAGGCCAAGTTCGCGACCAAGCCCGTGCTGGCGCAGGAGATGCTGGACAGGGCGCTGGGCGAGGGTGTGCCGGTCCCGGCCCGGTGGGTGACGGCGGATGAGGCCTATGGCCAGGACCATAAGTTCCGCCGCCATCTGGAGAAACGCTGGTTCGGATACGTGGTGGCGGTCCCCAAGAGCCAGTCGCTGGGGCCTGGTGTCGGCTACGGCAACGGCGGATCACGCGCCGACGCGGTCACCGCCGACGCGCCACCCCGAGCATGGAAGAAGCTGTCAGCCGGACAAGGCGCCAAGGGCGAACGCCTCTACGACTGGGCCATGGCCGGCCTGGAACCGCACCCCGGCGACGACCTCGGCGGGTCCGAAGCGTTCGGGCGGTGGCTGCTGGTGCGCCGCAGCCTCACCCCGACCGAACAAGGCGAACTCGAACTGGCCTTCTACCTGTGTTTCGGCCCCGCGGGCACCACCATGCAAGAACTGGTCCTCGTCGCCGGCGCCCGCTGGGCGGTCGAGGAATGCTGCCAAGCCGCCAAGAACGAAGTCGGCCTGGACCAATACCAGGTCAGACGCTACGACGGCTGGCACCGGCACATCACCTTGGCCATGCTCGCCCACGCCTACCTCGCCGTCACCGCCGCCCACGCCCCAAAAGCAGCCGCGGCCTGGTCCCCCTCACCCCAGCTGAGATCCGCCGTATCCTGGCACACCTGACCAGCGCCGCCACCCGATCCCTCGACCGCGCCCTGGCCTGGTCGATCCTCCGCCGCACCCGCCAAGCCCGCGCGCCGGAACTCCCGCCGGACGTTCCCGGCGCTGAGCCGCGCGCCGGCCCGCGTGGCGGACACCAGGCCGTCGGTCTGTCCCTTGGGGTCCTCCCACAGCGCGGCCAGGGGCGGCATGCAGGGCTGGGGGAGCTTGAGTGTTCGGTGAGCCTTGGGCGTCTTGGTATGAGGGGCCCTGCGTTTTCCGGACAGCGTCCTGATGGTGAACTACGCAGTCTGCTGTCGGCTTAGGTACTCGGTGTGGACCTCCAGAGGGGTCCGGTACCCGATCGCCGAGTGAAGTCTGCGTCGATTATAGAAGCCCTCAATGAGCCTTTTTCAGCGGCAGTTCAGTGTGCGCTGATCACAGGCATGATCGCGGACGGCGTGGGCGGTGCCGGACGTCAAGCAACCCCTGGTAGGACGGTTGGTCTCTCACAACCCCCGTCCCCACCAGAGGCAGCTTCACATAAGCCACACCCGGCCCCCTTGAACCACCACCCCATTGTTATGGCCTCACATGCTTTTGTACCGTGCTCCGCTGCCGTTGTCGCGCTGGACCCTGGCCTACGCCACCGGTGTCGTCCGCCGCCACCGCCAAGCCCTCGGCGGCAAAGGACGGCGCCTGCCCCCGGGCATGCAGGCCCTGATGACCCTGGTCTACCTGCGCAAGGGCGATACCTTCGCCGAACTGGGCGCCGGATTTGGAGCCTCAGGAACGCAAGTGGTTTCGTGAACGCGGCAGCTCCTCGCGTATACCGGGCTTCAGCGATGCTCGATGGAACTGCCCGGAGAGCAGGGGCTTCAAGTTCCTCGGTGCTTTGCATGGTCGTTCAGATCACGGGCTAGATGCGCACGACGCAGACCGCGCGTGCGCAGGTAGCGCAGATCCACGGCGGTGTCGTACATCAGTTGGACGTGGAAGTAGTTGATGTGTTCGAGCATCGCCACCGTCGCGAACACCAGGCCCGGCCACGTCCGGGTGCCCGGAACGGCCGCTCCGGCCCAGCCCGCAAGTAGTAGCCCTGCGGCAAGGAGAACGGGATTGACTCTGCGGGCCACTGCGAAGGCACCAGCCCCCTGTAGGCGGGAGCCCTGCCGCGTGACCTGCCGCAACTTGGCTGCCCAGTATCCGGCCCCCTCAACAAGCATGAGGGCCAACAACGCAAAGCCGACGACGTTGATCATCGTCACCGGTACGCCCACCAGGCCGAACCAGATCACGGCCTGAAACGGCACGTTCAGCAGTTCCAGCCAGACAAGCGACCGCAACCTCCGTCGCACCCATCGCAGCGAACGATGATCCACCCGAGAATTATGTCAGCGACGCTCCTGCTGAATGCCTGCGACGAACCGCGTGAGGAGCCCTCGCACGTGCGCGCCTTTTTGTGATGGAACAAGTCACAGAGGCGCGAAACCGCAGTTCAGAGTGGGGGAGGGTCGGTTCGGAAGAGGCGGCCGTCGCGCAGGAATGCCCAGAGCACGTTCAACCGGCGTCAGGCCAGCGCCAGGATGACCTGCTTGTGCTTTCCCTTCGGCGCGTTTGCGCAGGTAGAACGTCTTGGAGGCCGGGCAGTCTCGGATGGCGATCTGGGCGGACAGGTAGGCGACCCGCAGCGGCATCCGGTTGTAGCGCTGGGGCCGACGGAGGTTCCCTTGATCCGGCCGGAGTCGCGGGGGACTGGGGCCAGGCCGATGAACCCGGTCAGCCGGTCGGGGGTTCCGAAGGCCAGCGGGCCGCCGCCGGTCTGGGCCAGGAACGTCGCGCCCACCTTGGGGCCCAGGCCGGGCAGGCTGCAGACGGCCTCGGCCTTCCAGACCTTGCGGTTCTTCGACCAGGCCGTTAGGCGGCGTTCGCCGACCCGGCGGAGCGCGGCCGGGTCTGGTAGGCCGTCGGCAACAGCAGTGCGCCGCGGGTGCGGAACTCGAAGGCGGGATGGCGATGTCGTTGCCGACGGTGAGGGGGTGCAGGTCGCGGCGCATCGGGGCCTGGTCGGCGATGTACTTCAGGAACGTTTGCCAGCGAGGCGTATCTGATCGAAGTGCCTGAATGCCGCGAGTGTTCCGGTATAGGCGGCAGAATGTCTGCTGCTCGCGGGTCAACGCCGCCACGGGCCGAGCGGAGGGGTACATGTCCATCAATCCGGCCGTCGCGATCGGGGCCACGCTGCCAGAGCAGAGGTTCGCGTGGAATTCCTCGGACGTCGTCCGTTACCACCTCGCGCTGGGCGCTGGTGCGGACTCGGTGGACCCGAACGAACTCCGCTACGTCCTGGAGCGGGAACTGCGGGTGCTGCCCACGTTCGGCATGACCGTTCCGGCGGTGTTCGGCGTGGCCGCGCCGGCCGCCTTCGGACCGGGAGCACCGCGGACGGGCCGGGCCGGGGCCCTGGAGCTGTCCGTTCCGGGAGTGGACGTCGATCTTTCCGCGCTTCTGCACGGAAGGCAGGAACTCGTGGTGCACCGGCCGATCCCCGTGGCGGGCGAGGCGGTCGCCCGCACCCGCCTCGTCGACGTCCACGACAAGGGCGACGCGGCCGTGATCGTGCAGGAGACCGAGGTCGTCGGTGTCGACGGCGGCCCGCTCTTCACCGCCGGGTCGAGCATATTCGCGCGCGGCGAGGGCGGCTTCGGCGGCCGTCGCGGCCCCTCGGCGGCGGACCGGCCGGCGCCGCCCGCCCGGGAGCCGGATGCCGTCCTCGACACGCCGACCCTGCCGCAGCAAGCGCTGCTCTACCAGCTCTGCGGCGACCGCAACCCCCTGCACGCCGATCCGGCCCGCGCCCGGGACGCCGGGTTCCCCGGGCCGATCCTGCAGGGCGCGTGCACCTACGGGATGGTCTGCAAGGCGGTCGTGGACACCCTGCTGGAGGGCGACGCGAGCCGGGTCCTGCGCTACTCGGCCCGTTTCACCGGCGCCGTCTTCCCCGGCGAGACCCTGCGCACCCGGGTCTGGAGAACGCGGGGCCGCCTCGTCCTGACCACCTGCGTGCTCGACCGGGGCGAGGCACCCGTCCTCTCGGACGCCGCCATCACCGCCCGCGAGAACTGAGACGGCCCACTCTCGGTCATTCCTCGTGCAGGAACTCCCCGATCACCTTGGCGACCGCTTCCGCGTTCTCCATGTGCAGGTGGTGCCCACCAGGCAGGGTGACCTGACGCAGGCGCGGAACCGTCTCGACGCGGCGGGGATAGAAGTCCTCCGTCAGCGCCGTCCGCTCGGCCGTCACGAGCAGGGTCGGGGCCGTGATGCTCCGGATGAACTCCAGGACCTGCTCCTCGGTGAAGGTCCGGACCGTCGGGTACTTCAGGCGCGCGTCGGTGCGCCAGGAGTACCCGCCGGGGACCTCCCGCAGATCCCGCTCGACCAGCCGCTCCGCCGTGTCGAGAAGGATGTCGGCCAGCTGCACCCTGGCCCTGACCGCCTGGAGGCGGGTCCGGTAGACCGGCTGCGGCCGGTCGCGCAGGTAGGCGCCCACGTAGCGCGCGACCGTGAGGCGGGTCTCCTCCGGACCCGACGAGAGCGGCCCGATCGCGTCGATGAGCACGAGCCGGGCGATCCGCTCCGGGTCGATTCCCGCGATGAGGGTGGACAGCGCGCCGCCCAGCGAGTGCCCGATCAGATTGAAGCGTTCCCAGCCCTGGGCGTGCGCGAACTCCAGGATGTGCGCCACGTGGTCGAGGTACTGGCAGGTCGCCGAGGGGATCGGATCCGACAGGGCGTGTCCCGGCAGGTCGGGGGCGACGAGTTCGACGTCTCCGAGATGCTCGGCCAGGGGCCCGAAGCTCGCGCTGTTGTCCAGCCAGCCGTGCAGGCAGAGGGTCGGGAGCCCGCCGCGCGAGGGGGTGCGCTGCCCGCGCAGCGTGATCCCCCCGCGCGGCAGCGCGAATGAGAATTCCTCCACGCTCGGCTACTCCGCGCCTTCTGCCTCGTGCCGGTCGCTCATCTGCGCGAGCAGCCGGTCGGCCAATTCCGCCACGCTGGGTCCCTTCATCAGTTCCAGGATCGTCACCTTGGCGCCCAGCTCCCGTTCGAGCCAGGCGCTGATCTCCACCGCGAGCAGCGAGTCGAGGTAGTCCATCAGGGGCATGTCCTCGTCGAGGTCGGCGAGGGGGAGGCCGAGAACGGCCGCCACCCTGGTCTTGAGCCCCGACTTGAGCAGCTCGCCCCGGGCCTCGCCGGTGTGCGCCCGCAGCCGCCGCCGCAGTGATCCCGCGCCGCGGGCGTCACCCGGCAGGTCCGCGCCGTCGGAACGGGCGGCGAGCACCTCCTCGTAGCGGGGCTGGGCGGCGCGATCGAGGCCGTGGTGCCCGATGAAGCGCGCCCAGTCCATCGGCAGCACGCCGACCTGCGGGACCGCGCCGCTCCAGAGCGTCCTCAGCGCCTGGAACGCCTGCTCCGCCGTGAACCCCCGCATCCCGGTCGCGGCCACCAGGCGTCCGACGTCGTCGTGGCGCGCCACGTATCCCGCGTCGCTCACCGCTCCGAGGTTCACCGAGAGCGCGCGCCGGCCGTGCGCGTGCCGGTCCGCCGCGAGGTGGTCGAGGAACGCGTTCGCCGCGCCGTAGCTCGCCTGCCCGATGTTGCCGATCATCGAGGTGGCGGAGGAGAACAGCACGAAGGCGTCGAGCGGCAGGTGCGCCGTCAGCTCGTGCAGGTGCCAGGCGCCCAGCGCCTTCGGGCCGACCACCTTGGCGAGCCGGGTCTCGTCCACGTCGGTGAGCAGCGCGTCGTCGAGCACCATGGCGCAGTGCAGGACGCCCCTCAGCGGGGGCAGCTCGCGCTCCACGCGCGCGAGCAGTTCCTCGACCTCGCCGCGCGAGGTGACGTCCACGGCCTCGGCGAGGACGCGCACGCCCCGCGCGCGGAGCGCCTCGACCCGCGTGCGGGCCGCCTCGTCGCGCACCCCGGAACGTCCGACGAGCACCAGGTCGCGCACACCGGCGTCGGCCAGCGCGCCGGCCATCGAGAGTCCCACGCCGCCCAGGCCGCCGGTGATGAGCCAGGTGCCCCCCGGCGCCGCCGAGAAGGCGTCCGGGGCGGGCGCGACCCGCACCTCGGGCTCGTCCATCGCCACCACGAGCTTGCCGATGTGGTTGGCCGCCGCCAGGTTCCGGAACGCGGTCTCCACCTGGGAGGGGTGGAATACCCGGTAGGGGAGCGCGCGCAGCTCACCCTTGGCGAACAGGCTCAGCAGCGCTTCCAGCTCGGCGCGGACCGCCTGCGGCCGGTCCACCAGCATCTGCCGCAGGTCGAAGCTGAAGTACGCGAGGTTCTGCAGGAACGGCCTCAGCCCGAGTTTCCGGTCGCCCAGCTGGTTGCGCTTGCCGATCTCGACGAAGCGACCGTAGGACGCGAGGCAGGCGATGCTGCGGGTGAACGTCTCCCCGGCGCTCGCGTTGAGCACCACGTCGACGCCCTCGCCGCCGGTGGCCTCCCTCACCTCGTCGGCGAAGGCCGGCGACCGCGAGTCCATCACGTGCCGGACGCCGAGCGAGCGGAGCAGGGCCCGCTTCTGCGGCGTCCCCGCCGTCGCGAACACCTCGGCGCCGGCCATCCGGGCGACCTGCAGCGCCGCGAGGCCGGTGCCGCCCGCCGCGGAATGGATCAGGACCCGCTCGCCGGGCTCGATCCGGGCGAGCCTGCGCAACGCGAACCATGCGGTGAGGAACACGATCGGGACCGAGGCGGCCTCCTCGAAGCCCAGTTCCGCCGGCTTGGCGACCACACCGGAGGCGTCGAGGGTGAGGTGCGACGCGAGGGCGCCCTGCGCGCTGCTGAGGGCCACGACCTCGTCACCGGCGCGGAGCCCCGCGACGTCCGGCCCGACCCGCCGGACGATCCCGGCGCACTCCGCTCCGAAGCGCAGGACACGCGCCGACTCCAGGGGCGGCACCTGGCCGAGCGCGGTCATCACGTCGAGGAAGTTGAGCCCCGCCGCGACGACCTCGATCTCGACCTGACCGGGACCGGGGGCGACCCGCTCCGCGGCGCGGTAGCGCAACTCGTCGAGCGAACCGGGAGTGCTCATCTCAAGCGCGAACCCGGTGCCGGACGGCAGCTCCCGCGCGTCCACGGGCGGGCGCACCTCGTCCGGCTGCAGCGGTGAGAGCCGGCGGACGAACCGCTCCCCGGCCCTCAGCAGCACCTCGCGCTCGTGGTCGCCGGCCCAGAGCTCCGCCCAGACGGCGTCGGTCTCGCCCGGAGCCGCGACCGCGTCCAGATCGATGAGTTTGCAGCGCGCCTGCGGCAGTTCGAGCCCGGCCACCACCCCGAGTCCCCAGGCGAAGGCGCCCTCGAGACGCGCGGCGCCGCCGCGGAAGGCGTGGGCGCCGCGGGTCAGGACGTACAGGCGAGGCCACGCGGGGGAGCCCTTCCGGTCGAGCGCCCGCACGATGTCGGCCACGCCGAGGAACGACTCGCGCCCGGCCCGTTCGAGGCCAGCGCCGTCGGTGCCGGCCGAGTCCGGCCCGGCGGCACGGAGATCGATGACACCCTCGGGGGAGAGCGGGGCGAAGAGCCGGTCGTGGTCCTGCGCGCTGCCCCGCCGCACCGAGGGCGTCCCGTCCGCCGCGTCGCCGGTGCCGACCAGCACGGCGCGCCCGCCCCGCTCCTCGATGCGCCGCGCCAGGTCGGATCCGAGACCGTCCGGACCCGTGAAGATCACCCAGTCGCCGATCCGCTGTTCGCCGCCGGCGCGCTCGTCCGCCGGTCCGGGCACCTGCGCGGGCCCGGCCGGCGCGCTCGCGAACACCACCGTCTGCCCGCCCCCGCCCTCGTGACCGGGTTCGCCGAGGGCGGCCACCTCCGCGTACCCGCTGGCCTGCAGCAGGTCCTGCCACTGCGCCGACGACAGCAGCGGCCCGTGCGGGCGCAGCCGCAGGTCGCGGAAGGCCCACCAGCCGTCGGTGAGACCGAAGGTCAGGTCCAGCCACGGATTGCCCGGCTCGGCTTCGATCAACGCGAGTACCCCGCCGGGGGCGAGCGCGTCCTGGAGGCCCAGGAGGGTCCTCCTGAGGTCGCTCGTGGCGTGCAGGACGTCGGCGGCCAGCACGAGATCGAATGATCCCGGCTCGATGCCCTGGGCCGCCAGGTCGCCTTCGAGGTCGAGAGCACGGTACTCCACGAAGCCGTAGTCCTGGAACCGCTCACGCGCGCCCTGCACGAACGCCGCCGACACGTCCGTGAAGACGTACTCGCACCGCTCCGCCGGAAGCACCGGCAGCACGTTCGCGGTGAGCCCTCCCGTCCCGCCTCCGACCTCCAGCACGCGGAGAGTGCGCCGGGGGTCGGCCGTCGCCGCGAGCCGGTCGACGGCCCGCTTGACCAGCAGGTTGTGGTAGCGGGCCACCGGCGAGCTCTGGTAGATGGGCTCGGCCGCCTCCTGCGACCCCTCGGGGAACAGCAGGGTGAGCGGATCGGCGTCGCCGACGAGCACGTCGCGCAGCCGCTCGCCGGTCCTGCGCACCAGCAGCAGCTCCCAGACGCACGCGGGGTGGCGGTTCAGCGCGTGCGCCCACGCCTCCTGCGGGTCGACGTCGCCGGCGCGCTCGACCCGGAACCGGCCGTCGCGCTCGCTCAGGACACCGTCCTCGGCGAGAAGGCGCAGGAAACCGGTAGCGGCGCGCTCGTACTTCGGCAGCACCCCGTCGAGGTCCGCCACCGCGAAGACCTCGCCCACCGCCATCTCGCGGCCGAACCCGCGCAGCCACCGGACCACGTACGCCGCACAGAGGCGACGCAGGTCGGCCTGGTAGCCGGTCCGGTAGGACCCCCGGGCAAGGCGTTCGGAGAGCACGGGCACAGCCGGTTCGACATGGGCCCGCAGATCGTCCGGCCCCTGGGTGAGGGCGCTCGGCCACAGGCCGGGATCGGCGCGCACGGCCCGGTCGGCCCGCCATGTCAGGTGGTAGAAGTGGTCGTCGATGCGGTCGGGGGCGTCCGCGGCCGGCTGCCGCATCACCTTGCCGTGCAGCGGCGCGAACTCCGCGACCAGCCGGCCGTCCTCGTCCAGGACGTGAACGTCGACGGACAGACCGCTCGCGTCCAGCTTGCGCACCCGGGTGTAGCACCACACCGGCATGCCCACCTCGCCGTACAGCCGCACCGTCTCGATGCTGGTCGGAAGATAGGTGTAGGGCAGGAGCTCGTCCGGGCGGTCCTCGGACGGATGCAGGATCGCGCTCTGGAAACACGCGTCGAGCACTGCCGGGTGGAACAGGTAACCCTCCAGCCGGTTCCTGAGCACCCGGGGAACCGTCACCTGGGCGAGAGCCTCGCCCCGGCCGACGTGCAGCCTGTGGATCCCGCCGAACGCCGGACCGTAGGCGTACCCCTTCCGGCGCAGCGAGCCGTACACGTCCACGGCCTTGTGAGAGGTCGTGCAGCGCGCGCGGAGCGCGTCCAGGTCGAACACCCGGGCCCCGTCGCCGGAGGCCGGCGCCCGGTGGAAGCGGCCGTGCACGTTGCGGATCCACCGGTGCCCGCGGACGGCTCGGTGGTGGACCTCGAAGGTGCCGTCCTCAGGATCGAGCTCCAGTCGGCTCACCTGCGGCTCGTCCCCCAGCGCGCAGGCGCGCTCGAACTCCACGTACTCCAGCGCGCACCGCTCTCCCGTCAGCTCGCGCGCGGCCACGAGCGCCGCCTCCACGTACGCCGCACCGGGCACGATCACCGAGCCGAACACGTCGTGCTCCCTGACCCAGCCGAGCCGGTGGTCGTCCCATTTGATCTCCCAGGTCGGCCGCACCGCGTCGACCCGCTTGAGCATCGGGTGCGGCTGCCCTCCGGTGCGGTACCGGTGCGAGACCTCGCTCTCGTTCCAGAACGACTCGTGGATCCACGGGTTCTTCGGCAGGTCCATGGCAGGTGTGCCCGACGGGTAGCGCCGGTGCCACGCCACCTCGCGCCCGCCGGCGTGCAGTCGCCCGAGCGCCCCGAGGAAGCAGGCCCAGTCGTCCTTCCCCCGGACCAGCGACGCGACGGCCATCGCGTCTTCGGACGTGTCGGCGAAGATCTCCTTGAGCGAGTTGCCCAGCACCGGGTGGGGGCTGAGCTCGATGAAGGTGTCGTATCCGTCGGCCAGCATCGCGCGCACCGCCGGCTCGAACAGCACCGGCTCCCGGAAGTTGCGCCACCAGTACGACGTTCCGAGCTCGTGGCCGTCGATCCGAGCGCCGGTGGCCGTCGAGTACATCGGGGTGGCGGTGCCGCCGTGCTCGACCTCCCCCAGCACGGCCAGCAGCTCCTCGCGCAGGGGGTCCATGTCCGGGCTGTGGCATGCGCAGTTCACCCGCAGGATCCGCGCGAAGACGCCGTCCTCCCGGAGTTCGCGTTCGAGGGCCTCCAGTGCCTCGCGGCGGCCCGACAGGGTCGAGGCCCTCGGACTGTTCTCCGCGGACAGCCAGAGCTCGTCCGGCCGCTTCTCGCACAGCGCGAGCGCTTCGTCCTTGGGCAGGGCGACGAACATCATCGCGCCCGTCGGGTCCGCCTTCTCCTGGATGCGCGCCCGGTTGCAGATGATCTTCAGTGCCGTGTCGAGGCTCAGGGCGCCGGACAGCCGCGCGGCCGCGATCTCTCCCATGCTGTGGCCCAGCACGCCGTCGGGCGCCACGCCCCACGACTTCCAGAGCTCGGCGAGACCGAGCTGGACCGCGAACATCGTCGGCTGCAGGCGGTGCGTCTCCTGCACACGCGACGAGGACTCGTCCGGAGCCGCCAACTCGTCGAGGATCGACCAGTCGACGTACCGGCGGGCCGCCGCGTCGCATTCCATGATCTTCTCGCGGAAGACCGGGCTCGTCTCCAGCAGCGTCCGGCCCATCGCCCACCACTGCGGGCCCTGCCCGTTGAACAGGAACGCCACCTTCCCGCCGCCTCCGCGGGTGCGGCCGGCGACGACGCCCTGCACCGTCGACCCGTCCGCGTAACCGCGCAGCTTCGACGCCGCGTCCGCTGCGTCCGCCGCCACCACCGTCAGCCGGTGGGCGTGGTGGCTCCGGCGCAGGGCGAGGTTGGCCGTGAGCCCCTCCAGGTCGGCGGGCCCGGTCTCCAGGCGCTCCGCGTGGGCGACGGCCAGGCGCCGCAGGGCGGGCTCGCTCCGCGCGCTGAGGGTGAGCAGCGCCGGCGTCCCCTGCGCGGGCTTCGCGCCCGTGCCCGCGGGAGGGGCCGGGGGCTCCTCCAGCACGACGTTGGCGTTCGTGCCGCCGAAGCCGAAGGAGTTGACGCTGGCGACGGCCCGCGCGTAGTGCTCCGGCCACGGACTCGCGGCCGTCGGCACGGCCAGGCGCAGTCCATCGAAGTCGATGTCCGGGCTGGGGGTCTGGAAGTGCAGGTTCGGCGGAATCCGGCGGTGGTAGACGCTCAGCGCCGCCTTGATCAGGCCGGCGACGCCGGCCCCGGCCTCCAGATGGCCGACGTTGGTCTTGATCGACCCGATGAACGCGAGCCGCTCCGGCTCACGTCCGGGCGCGAGGACGTTCCCGAGGGCGTTGGCCTCGATCGGGTCGCCCACCGGCGTCCCCGTGCCGTGGGCCTCGACATAGCCGACGTCGGCCGGTGAGACCTTGGCCTCGGCCAGCGCGACGCGGAAGTTGTCCGCCTGGGCCGCCCCGTTCGGCACCGTGATGCCCTGAGTGCGGCCGTCCTGGTTGACCGCCGACCCCCGGATCACGGCGTAGACCCGGTCACCGTCGTGTAGCGCCCTGCTCAGCGGCTTCAGCACGACCGCTCCGGCGCCCTCGCCCCGGACGTAACCGTTCGCCGCCGCGTCGAAGGCCTTCGAGCGCGCGTCGGGCGACAGCATCGCAGCCTGGCTCAGAGCGATGGCGAACTGCGGCGTCAGCATGACGTTGACCCCGCCGGCGATGGCCAGGTCGCTCTCGCCGCGCCGCAGGCTCTCGCACGCGAGGTGCACCGCGACCAGCGACGACGAGCAGGCCGTGTCGATCGTCATGCTCGGCCCGCGCAGGTCGAAGGTGTAGGACAGCCTGTTGGACAGGATGCTCATGAAGGTGCCGGTGGCGGAGTGCGCCCCCATGCCCTCGAGCTCGGACGGCGCGACCTGGAGCCCTCCGTAGTCCTGGCTGCACGCCCCGACGAACACGCCGGTACGGCCTCCGGCCAGGCTCTCGGGTACGACGCCCGCGTCCTCGAAGGTCTCCCAGCACACCTCCAGGAGCAGGCGCTGCTGCGGGTCCATCTGTTCGGCGATGCGGCCGGAGATGCCGAAGAAGGCCGCGTCGAAGCCGTCCACCCGGTCGAGGAAACCCCCCTCCCTCGCGTTCATCCGGCCCGGCTGCTGCGACCGGGGCGAGTAGTACCGATCGACGTCCCAGCGGTCCGCCGGAACCGGTCCGACCGCGTCCATCCCGCCTTCGAGGAGGTTCCAGAGCGATTCCCGGTCCGTCACCCCGCCCGGCAGCCTGCAGCCGATCCCGGTGATCGCGATGGGCTCGCCGGCGCCGCCGCCGATGTCGTTCATGTCATGCCTCCAGCGCTGCGAGTTGGTTGAGGGCCAGGAGAACCTGCGATGTCGTGAAGACGTCCTGAGCCGCGTGGAAGTCGCGGTACGTACTGGTGTCGGGGTAGGGGTACCTGCCCCCGTGCCACGAGCCGTCGGAGCGGCGCCGGCCGAGCAGCCAGGTGACGCCGCGGCGCACCGCGGGCTCGTTGGCGTCCATGTCCGCGCTGGCGAGGACGCCGAGCGCCAGCGCGGTGTGTTGCTCGGGCGAGGAGTACTCCCCGAAACCGTCGACCTCGCTGTACCAGCTGCCGTCGTCGCGCTGATCGGCGAGCGTGAAGTCGCGGGCCGCCCCCACGGCGGCGTGGTGCCCGTAACTCGCGAGAGCCGCGACTGCGGGCCGGATGAGATAATAATGGCTATTGTAGTAGTACCAATTTATGCCGAAATGACCCTCGCTCTTCTGGATTCTGGCGAGGAAGTCGAGCGCCTGGTCGAGATAGAGCGGGTCGATGTCGAGTCCCAGTAGTGCCATCAGCGCGAAACCGGTGACGGACGGCTCGGTCTGAAAGGCTTTCGGGATCTGGGTGTGCACTTCTTCCCACGGGCCTGACGGCAGTTGACGGCTCCGCAGGAAAGCGGCCTTCGCCCCGGCCTCGGCCTGTCGGCCGAGGAGCGTGAGAGCGGAGATGTACTCACTGCTCGTCTCCGTGCAGTACTCGGCCGGCCCGGTCTCGAGCACCCCCCAGCTGAGCATCCCGCTCGCCTTCTCCCGCGACCGCAGGAAGCCGACAACTCTCTCCGCCCAGCCGCCGTCATCGAGAGGGACCGCGCTCCGCCATACGGAGATCGCCTTGAGTGCGTTCACCGAGTCCCATTCCTGGAAAATCAGTGTCTCCGGATCTTCGGCGACGGATCCGTCCGGAAGCTGGCAGCCCTGAAAATAGGTGAGTGCGTCGCCAACTACTCCAGTGAGCGTCAACTTCTGCTGATCGAGGATTTTCGCCAGCAATTTGGCCACCTTAAATAATCGAATCACGGGCTAGCGGGGTCAGCCGGGTCACGGGCATCGACGAGGAGCAGGTGTCGACCTCGTGGGATCTTCCATTCATGCCGCGGCGCGGCGATCGGCGTCGACCGGTGCGTCGCGCCCGCTCAGGCTCCACGGGTGGTCACGGTGGGGATGGATGGGGGAGGGCCGGGCGGGTGGGAGGAGGTCAGAACCGCGCGGCGCTCGGAGGCCCGCCGGTGTGCGGACGGGCCACGGCGTCGTCAGCTCCGTTCGCGGAATGCGGTGGCCGCCGGCTCCCGGAAGGGGCCCGGCACGGCTGTGCCGGGTCGTCCGCTGGGACTCGGGCGGGCGGTCCGCGACCTGGGCGCGGCCCTGGGCTGCCGCCGGACGGTCAGCCGGTGCGGTGACCGGTTCCGAACGGTCGGCGGGTCCGTCCACCCGCGCGGAAGTGAATGCCAGAGGGGCGAGGTTGAAGCAAAGTTAAATACATGTGAACATTACCGCCGAACGGCCCGGCCTACGCACTTAATTCTCCCTCCGGACCTGCTGATCATTGAACAGCATACCGAGTTCGCGCTGCAAGATCCTCCCACGAGGGAGTGTCTCGGCGCTTAACAGGCGGCGACTTGACAGTCGATCACTGTCGTACTAAGAATTCGCAGGGTCTGGCCGAGCCCGGTCCGGCGCAAGTCGCCAGAGGTCGGGCCCGTTCGGGTTGAAACTAACCAACAAGGCACCAGGTCTGCGCGAAGGAAAACCACCCTCGACGAGCAGGCCTCCGAGAAGCGTTTACCCACCTTTGTCGAGCCCGTTGACAACAGGTAACGAAGTATCTTCGCCGTCGCGTCTGGAAATGCCGGAGCGGGCGAATGTGCGGAAGTGATCCGTCATGCGTGCCGACCGATTTCCGATGCTGGTCACCTCCCCTCGGGGCCATGAAAAGGGTAAGGCTGATGTTCGACGATCTGGCATATCGAGGCACCGGGGCAGAGGATCGGTGGATCGAGGCCACGACACTGGGCGATCTGCTGGATCGCCGGGCGAGTGAGCAGGGAGAGCGCGTCGCCCTCAGCTTTCCCGACCACGAGGTGACCTACGCCGAGCTGGCCGCGAGGGCCGACTTCTTCGCCCGCGGGCTGCTCGGGTCGGGCATGCGCGCCGGCGAGACGATCGGGATCCTGCTGCCGAACTGCGTCGACTCGATCGCCGCGCTGTTCGGGGCGGCGAAGATCGGAGTCGTGCCGGTGCCGGTCAACGCCCGGTTCAAGGGCTACGAGCTGAGCCAGGTGATCCGGCATTCCGGGATGCGCATGCTGTTCACCTGCCCGCCCGCTCCCGGCGCTCCGTCCTTCCCGTCCCTGCTGCACGAGACGCTTCCCTCTCTAGCCGGGCAGGCCGGCGACGAGCTGACCCTCGACGAGGCACCGGAACTGAAGCGGGTGGTTCTGCTCGGCGGCGAGCAGAGCGGGTTCGTCGCCGAGCGGGAGTTCCGCGAGACGGCTGGTCGGACGGACGCCGCGGAGGTGGCGCGCAGGCAGTCCCTGGTGCGGGTCCGGGACACCTCCGTCGTCATGTACACCTCCGGCACCACCGCGAGCCCGAAGGGCGCGATGATCAGCCATGAGGCCTTCACTCGCTACGCCGCGGGCGCGACCCGCACCCGCTTCTTCCTCACTCCGGAGGATCGCGTCTGGACGGCGCTGCCCCTGTTCCACATCGGCGGCATCGGCTTCGCCATCGCGTGCGTTCACGCCGGATGCACCTACGTCCACGCGGGGTTCTTCCAGCCCGACACCGCGCTGGACCACCTTGAGGCCAAGCGGTGCACGGTCGTCCTCGCGGGGTTCGAGACGGTATGGCTACCGGTCGTGAACCAGCCCGACTTCGCCGAACGCGACCTGTCGGAGGTCCGGCTGATGATGACGGTCGGCGTGCCCGAGCGTCTGCGCGACATGGCGAGCCGGCTGCCGGACGCGGTCCAGGTCTCCTGCTTCGGCATGACCGAGGCGTCGTCGTTCCTGTCGCTCAACCATCAGTCGGACACCCTGGAGCAGCGGGTGACGACCGGCGGGCATCCCCTGCCCGGGATGGAGTGCAGGGTGATCGACCCGGACACCGGTCTCGACCTGCCGCCGGACACCGAGGGCGAGCTGCTGTTCCGCGGCTCGAACTGCTTCGACGGTTACTTCCGCGATCCCGAGCTGACCGCGCGATCCTTCGACGACGAGGGCTGGTTCCATACCGGCGACGTCGCGACGATGGACCCTGACGGCAGGGTGACGTTCGTCAACCGGCTCAAGGACATGCTGAAGGTCGGAGGGGAGAACGTCTCGGCGGCCGAGGTCGAGGGCTACCTGCTCCGCCATCCCGCGGTCAACATCGCCCAGGTCGTCAGTGCGCCGGACGCGTACTACGTCGAGGTGCCCGCCGCCTTCATCGAGCTGAAGCCGGGGGCCGCCGCCACAGAGGCCGAGATCATCGACTTCTGCGTCGGCAGGATCGCCACCTATCGGGTTCCGCGCTATGTGCGCTTCGTTAGTGAATGGCCGATGTCCGGCACCAAAATCAAGAAATACGTCCTGCGAGAGAAGATCTTCGAAGAACTGCGGGACAAGGGGATCACCGAGGCCCCGAGACCGCGGTGGACGGGAGCGCCCCAGCCGGCCGCGGGCGGTTCGGCATGACTACGTTCGAGGATCTGCGCAGGGACCTGTCGCTCCACCGCGGCAGGGCACGGCTCTGGAACTCGGCGCTGCGCGGGGATCCGGTGTCCCAGGTCCTCACGCTGCGACGCGGTCGTGACGGCTACGCACGCTACGAGCGGATCCGCGAACACGGTGATCTTGTGCGCGGCCGGAGCGGACTGTTCATGAGCGCGACCTATCTCACATGCAGCGAGGTCCTGCGCGACGACGCCTTCGGAGCCGTGGCCACCCCCTCGTCCAGGAGGCTGCGTTCCCCGTCCGGGGAGGACGGTCACGTCGTGCATCCGCTGGATGACTCCTTCGCCTCCATGGATCCGCCCGACCACACCCGGCTGCGGAAGATCGTGGCCCCCGGATTCACCCCCCGCGCCC
This sequence comes from Spirillospora sp. CA-108201, assembly GCF_050936235.1. NCBI lineage: Bacteria > Bacillati > Actinomycetota > Actinomycetes > Streptosporangiales > Thermomonosporaceae > Spirillospora > Spirillospora sp. CA-108201. The sequence goes on from NZ_JBNJNE010000001.1 coordinate 367,232, forward strand.
TGCGCGGCCGGCGGACCTTCATGGAGAAGGTCGTCGCCGAGCAGCTGGACCGCCTCGACCGGGCCGAGCCGGTCGACCTGATCGGCGAGTTCGCCGTCCGGGTGCCGAGCCGGATCATCTGCGAACTGCTCGGCCTGCCGACGGGCGACCACGAGCTCTTCGTGCACTGGGGACTGGAGTTCGGCGCCATCGTCGACGGTGCGCGCTCGCCCAGGGACCTGCGCCGTACCCGTGCGCTGCTTGTCGACATGGCCGGATACTTCACCCGCCTCACCGAGCGGCGCCGCCGCAGGCCGGGTGACGACCTGCTCAGCGAGCTGGTCAAGGCCGCCGACGACGACCAGATGACCTCCGCCGGCCTCGTCGCGACGTGCGAGGCCCTTCTGATCGGCGGCTTCGTCACCACCGCCAACATCATCGGCAACGCCGTGGTCGCCCTGCTCGCCGACCCCGTGCAGTTCGAGGCGTTCACCGCCGCACCCGAGAAGGCCGACGGCGTGGTCGAGGAGATCCTGCGGCTCGAAGCGCCGGCGCAGTACAGCGTGCGGGTCACCCGCCGGGCCGTGTCGCTGGCCGGCCGGGACCTGCCCGCGGGCACCGCGATCGTGGCCCTGCTGGCCGGGGCGAACCGGGACCCCGGAGTCTTCGCCGACCCGGCCCGGTTCGATCTCAACCGTCCGAACGCCCGCGACCACCTGTCCTTCGCGGCCGGCATCCACTACTGCATCGGCGCCGGTCTGGCCCGGATGGAGGGAGAGATCGCGCTACGCGCGCTGTTCGAACGCTTTCCGCGGCTTCGGCAGGCCGGTCCGGTGCGCTACTGCCCGTCGCGTGTCATCCGAGGCCCACGGGAACTGCCGATCCTCACCCAGTAGTCGGATCGCTCAGGTCGGTTGATCGAATTGTGTGACGGAGCTGGGAAGCCCGCACCGAAGGCCACCGACGGCTGCCAGCCGACCGCGGTAACGACCATGACGAACACCGCCGACTGATCTGGGCAAGGCAGGTCGGGGCAGTACACCTAGCTCGGGTGGATCGCGGCCTCGATGTGGGCGAGTTGGACGGCGAGGATCTCCTCGAACGCCGCGCGGCGGTCCACCCCGAGAGGGCGGATGTCGCGGGCGAAGTGGGCCACAGCCGGGAAGCGTTCGGGGTCGGCGCCGAGCACAGTGACGCGGAACAGCTCCATGCCCTCTCGAACTCCTCGGAGGTTCAGGCGCGGGCAAGAGCACCCTGCTCCAGTTGCTCGCGCGGTTCCACGACGTGGACGCGGGCGCGGTGCGCATGGGCGGCGTGGACGTGCGCGCCATCGGCACCGAGGCGTTGATGGCGCAGATCTCCATCGTCTTCCAGGACGTCTACCTCTTCGAGGACGAAGTCGCCTCCTCACCGGACCCGTTGAACGAGGTAGCCGTCCACGACGGCATCGAACGCCTGATGGCCGATCGAACGGTCGTGATGGTCGCGCACCGGATGCGAACCGTCCAACGCGCCGACCGCATCGCCTTCCTCGACGGCGGCCGGATCGTGGAGGAAGAAAGCCACGACGAACTCCTCCGCCGCGCCGGCCGCTACGCCGACTTCTGGAACGCTTCCCTGACACCGGTGGCACACGACTGACCCGGTAACCGCCGCTCTGACACCGAATGTCGCCTGCCCTCGCACCGCCTACTGCAAGACCGCCCTCGGCGAGGGCGTCGACACCTGTGGGACCTGCGCCGGACTTCTTCGGCGCTGCGGTGTCACTGCGGGACGGGGCCGTTGACCTCGATCAGTGGTGGTGCGACGAAGCAGGTGCAGGGCGAGGTCGTCCCGCACCACCTGGCCGCCCAGGCATTCGTCGCCGAGAGGGAGGCGAGGCTTTGGAGGGTGTTGCTGAGGCGTCCGGGATTCGGGGGGCATCTGCGACCACTGGCCGCACTGATGATCGGGCCGACGACGCCGCAGATCAGCACGCGCCCCACGACAGTTGCGTCGCCATCTTGCTGTCCAGCCCGGGCGGGGGAGCCGGGGGCGGATCGGGCACATCGACATTAACGCCTGCGAGCGGGAGCGCGGTGAGTAGGGAGCCACGGCAGCGGGGGCGTTAGAACGCTTCGGCTCACCAGCCCGGCTGCGTGCCGCCGGACGCGGCCGAGTGCTCCGCATACTGCGGCCTAAGGCACCGCGCACGGACGAACGCCTGGCCGACGACATCCTGGCCGCGCTGGACGAGCAGACGGTGACCGTGCACGGCGCCGACGCTGCCGAACTGATGATCCCCAGCCTGGCGCGCTCCCTCAGCGCTGTGCGTGATCAACGTGCCGCCATGGCGACCCGAATCGAGGAACTGCTGGAGGCCCACCCTCTTTCCAAGGTCCTGCCCCCCTGCCCGGGGTGGGGATCAGGACCGCCGTGCGCATCCTGATCGATGTCGGGGACGGCAGCCGTTTCCGAAGCGCCCGGCACCTGGCCGCCTACGCCGGCCTGGCCCCCGCCACCCGGGCCTCGGGCTCGTCCATTCGCGGCGAAAGCCCGTCCCGACGAGGCTACCGGCAACTCAAACGGGCCTTCTACCTGGCCGCATTCGCCTCACTGCGCAACCCGATCCGCCGCGCCCACCACGACAAGAAGCGGAGCGAGGGCAAACATCACGTCGCCGCGCTCACCTCCCTGGCACGACGACGTACCGACGTATTGTTCCCGATGCTCCGCGACGGCACCACGTACCAACCCCCGGCCGTCTTCACTATTTGACGGAGCACCTAGGGGCACCCTTTGCGGGCGCCAGCGGCGGTTGGTGCGCCCGCACGACGGTGGAGTCCACGTTCAATTCCCGGGTGATCGGCCCCGCCGCGGTCAGCCGCTCGGCCGTGCGTCTCGGTACGCGCCCGGCTGGAAGGCCGGGCATCCGCAGGGGGTGCCGTGCTCCGCCTCGATCCGCTCGTTGTCGAACCATATGATGACCTCGGTGCGGAACGGCGCGACCTCTTCGGAGCAGCGGAAGCTGCCGTCTTTGTGGGCGGCCTGGGAGTGCGCGCAGGCGCGGCACTTGTTGCCGTACCACTCGGGGGGCAGTGAACGTCCACGTCCGGGGAGGCGGGCCAGGGCGTAGAGCGAGGCGATGAGGGCGGCGGCACCCAGCGTGACGGCGGGGGACGTCCGGAGCAGCCCGGCCATGATCAGGGCCACGGACGCGAGCAGGCCCAGCGCGCAGGCCACGACCACGGTCACGGCGAGCCAGCGGAGGAGCACGCCCAGAGCCTCGTCCGCCCGCTGCAGCCGCGTCATGGCGGCTCGATGCCTTCATATCCGGGACAGCCGCACGGAGTACCGCTCTCGGTCTGGATGATGTCGCCTTCCCACCCAGTGCTGGTCTCCGTGGTGTAAGGCGGACCTTCCACCGCGCAACTTCCCTGCCCGTTTCCATGGGACGTCCAGTTATGGCGGCAGCGCCGGCATGAGTAGGACGTTTGCGTGTGCCAGTCGATCGGCCCGGCCATCGAAGAGGAACCCCATCCCAGATCGGTTCTGCCGGACGAAATCCGAGACTCCGGCTTGAAAGAGGCTCGAACGCCGCTGACCGTCAACGGAAGGACGACCAGTACCAGGAAAGCCGTCAGCACATAGGGCCAGTACGGGAACAGAGCGTGGGCTACGCCCGCGAACACCAGAACCACGCACGCCAGCAATCCCAGGAGCGCCGCCACGCCCGCCACCCCGGCGAAACCGATCAGGACGACACCGGACGCCTCGTCAATCCGGCTCAGCCAATTTCGGGCCGGCACACGTTCTCCCTAAGCCTCGCCGACACCAGCAGCGTACATATCGGCGGGAAGCCTCGAAAGTGACGTCACCAAACGTTCACGGCAATGTCCGGTGGGCGTGTTCCGCGGCGTCCGCGGAAGGTCCGGCGGAGGTCGGCAGTCCGTTCGGTGGGGATCTCCCACGGGATGAAGTGGCCGCCGCGGTGCTGCGCGGCGCGCACCCGCCCAGTTCCGTCGGCGGCCGGGCTGTCAGGCGTCGTCCGATCCGTTCGGCTCCAGCCTGAGCGCGTTCTCCCACAGCCGGTTCAGCGTCGTGACCAATCGCTCGAAGGGAATTTCGTATTCGAGGACGAAGACCAGATAGGCCATCCTGCTGACCATCACGGAAAGTGAGTGGGCGGTCACCAGTGGGTCGAGTGAGGAGTCGGCGAGACCCTTCTCCTGCAGGCTGCGGATCATTTTGGCATTGCGTTCGGCGAAGGCATTGCTGCGCTCGATGCGAAGGACCCGGAAGTTCTCGTCTATCTGGGAGACCTGCTCGAACAGGGCCATGAGCCGGGCGTTCCGCTGGTACGACTGCAGGTAGTCGCGGTTCGCGGCGTCGATCAGCAGGCGCGGGTCGGTGATGCCCGTGCGTTCCCTCAGATGCGGGTGGAGCATCTCCTCCTGCACCGCGTCGACGAGGGCTGCGAAGATTTCTTCCTTGCTCTCGAAGTACGTGTAGAAGGATCCGGCGGCGACCCCGGCCGCCTTCGAGATGTCGGTGATCCGGGCGTCGAGGTAGCCGTCGCGTTCGAACACCTCTCGCGCGCCGACGATGAGTGAGCTTCTCGTTCGCATGCCGCGCCGACTGCGCGGATTGATGCGGCGATTCTGACCGTCGCCGTCCTTTGTCTGGGAAGTCGTTATGGTTCGCTCAGCCTTCATTGGTCACCTGCCTGCCGCCACGGATGGTAGCAGTCCACGGCTGGTCCGCCCGGCCCCGCGCGGGCATCGGCGTCTCGCTCGCCTAAGGCCCGGGGATCCGCGCGCCGATCGTTGAGCGCCGGTGAGCGCGATATCGCCCGGGCGCACTTTGGATGTTCCCCCGTGTTCCGGATGGCTTTGCGCGGATCGCCAGGCGGGCCGCGCCCTCCGGCGCCCGCGGTGATCGGCCCTCCGCGCCCGGCGGGGAGGGCCGATCACCCGCCGGGCGCCGGAGGGCGCGGCCTGGCGTCGGCCGTGCTCACGCTGCGCATCTGGGCCTCCAGGAACTCGAACTTGAACTTGACGTTGAATTCAACTATATCTGATCGAGACGGATCCTGCTCGTCCGTCGTCCAGGGCCCTTCGCTCTTCCAAGGAGTTCTCGTGGAGCTGTTCTCGTTGTCCGACCGCGCCAAGCGCTACCAGGAGGACCTGTTGGCGTTCATGGACGAGCACGTCTACCCGGCGGAGGCCGTGTACGACGAGCAGATGCGCGCGTCGGGTGATCCGCACCACCACCCGGGGATCCTCGAGGAGCTCAAGGACGAGGCCCGGCGCCGCGGGCTGTGGAACCTGTTCCATCCCCACCCCGAGTGGGGCCCGGGGCTGACCAACCTGGAGTACGCGCCGCTGGCGGAGATCATGGGCCACAGCCCCCACCTGGCCCCCGAGGCGTGCAACTGCTCGGCCCCCGACACCGGAAACATGGAGGTGTTCACGCTCTTCGGCACCGACGAGCACAAGGAGAAGTACCTCAAGCCGTTGCTGGAGGGCCGGATCCGCTCGTCGTTCGCCATGACCGAGCCCGCGGTGGCCAGCTCCGACGCCACCAACATCGAGATGAGCATGGTGCGCGACGGCGACCACTACGTGCTCAACGGCCGGAAGTGGTTCGCCACGAACGCCCTGCACAAGAACTGCAAGGTGCTCATCGTGATGGGCAAGACCGACCCCACGGCGCCGCCGCACCGGCAGCAGTCCATGGTGGTCGTCCCCATCGACGCCCCCGGTGTCACTGTGCTGCGCAACCTGTCCGTCTACGGCTACCACGACCGCGAGGGGCACGCCGAGATCGACTTCGCCGACGTGCGGGTCCCGGTCACCGACATCCTCAAGGGCGAGGGCGAGGGGTTCGCGATCAGTCAGGCCCGCCTGGGCCCGGGCCGCATCCACCATTGCATGCGGGCGATCGGGACGGCCGAGCGGGCACTGGAGCTGCTGTGCCGGCGGGCCGAGACCAGGATCACCTTCGGGCGGCCGGTGAGCGAGCGTGCCAACATCCAGGACTGGATCGCCGAGGCCCGCATCGAGATCGAGAAGACCCGGCTGCTGACCCTGAAGGCCGCCTGGATGATGGACATCGTCGGCAACAAGGCGGCGCGCACCGAGATCGCCGCCATCAAGGTCGCCGCGCCCGACATGGCCCTGAAGATCATCGACCGGGCCGTCCAGGTGCACGGTGGCGGCGGTGTCACCGGTGACTTCCCCCTGGCCGCCGCATGGGCGCACCTGCGCACCTTGCGCCTGGCCGACGGCCCGGACGAGGTGCACAAGCGGGCCATCGCCCTGCGGGAGCTGCGCAAGTACCGGACCCCGGCCGCGGCCGGCGCGAACGGCTGAGCCGTCATGGGCGATCTGGCATTGCACGGCCGCACGGCACTGGTGACCGGCGCGTCGCGGGGGATCGGACTGGCGGCGGCGCAGGCTCTGGCGGCGGCCGGGGCCGAGGTGGTGCTCACCTCCCGTGATCCGGCCGCGGCCGATGCCGCGGCGGCGCAGGTGACCGGCACCGCCGTGGGCTTCGGCGCGCACGCGGCCGACGAGCACGCGGCCCGCGGTTGCGTGGAGTTCACCATCGAACGGTTCGGCCGTTTGGACATCCTGGTCAACAACGCGGGCACCAATCCCGCCTACGGGCCGCTGATCGAACAGGACCACGCCCGCTTCGCCAAGACCTTCGACGTCAACGTGTGGGCGCCCGTCCTGTGGACGTCCCTGGCGGTGCGGGCCTGGATGGGCGTACGCGGCGGCACCGTGGTCAACACCGCCTCCATCGGCGGCCTGACCGTCGAAACCGGCCTCGGCGTCTACAACGCCACCAAGGCCGCCCTCATCCACCTCACCCGCCAGCTGGCGCTGGAGCTGTCGCCGAACGTCCGTGTGAACGCGGTGGCGCCGGGCGTGGTGCGCACCCGCCTGGCCGAGGCGCTGTGGCAAGGCCATGAAGGCCGCCTCAACCAGGCGATCCCCCTGGCCCGGATCGGCGAACCCGAGGACGTCGGCGCCGCCGTGGCGTTCCTGGCCTCCGATGCGGCGGCATGGATCACCGGCGAAACGCTGGTCATCGACGGCGGTGCGCTGCTGGGCGACGCCACCGGACGGGAGCCGGCGATCGCGGCGCGCGGGGGCGGCGGCCGATGACCGGAGCCGAGCCGACCGGCCTCGACGAGCCGGCGCTGCACGACTGGTTCCGGTCGCTGGGCCTCGACGTCACGGGCTCGCTGAAGCTGACCCGGATCGGGCTCGGCCAGTCGAACCTGACATTCCTGGTCCGTGATGAGGAGGGGCGCCGCTGGGTTCTGCGGCGCCCCCCGCTGGGGCGGCTGCTGGCCTCCGCCCATGACGTGGCCCGCGAGGCGGGCATCCTCTCGGCACTGGAGCACACCGGGGTACCGGTCCCCGAGGTCTACGGGGTCTACCGCGAGGGTGCCGCGCCGCTGGTGCTCATGGAGTTCGTGGACGGGCTGGTCATCGACCGGCTGCCGGACGTCGAGGAGGTGAGCGCGCAGGCCCGGCATGCGATCGGGCTGTCGCTGGCCGGGACCTTGGCGACCGTCCACGCGGTCGACCTGGGCAGGACGGGGCTGGCCGACCTCGCCAGCCACCGGCCCTACGCGCCACGCCAGCTCAAGAGGTGGTCCCTGCAGTGGCAGAAGTCCAGGACGCGGGAGCTCCCGGAACTGGACCGCCTCACCGAGCGGTTGACGGCGGCGGTGCCGGAGCAGCGCGAACTGTCGCTGGTGCATGGGGACTACCACCTGCGCAACGTCATCACCTCGCCCGGGGTCGGCACGGTGACGTCGGTCCTGGACTGGGAGCTGAGCACGCTCGGCGATCCGATGGCGGATCTGGGCACCCTGCTGGCGTACTGGCCGGAGCCGGGCGAAACGGCCGTGGCCGGTTCCCCCGCCTCGGCGTGCCCCGGCTTCCCCAGCCGTGCCGAACTGGTCGAGGCGTACGCCGAGCAGGCCGGGCGGGACCCGGCGACGGTGGGCTTCTGGCACGCCCTGGGCCTGTGGAAGATCGCGATCATCGCCGAGGGCGTCCTGCGCCGCGCCCTGGACGAGCCCCGGAACCGGGCCGCGGAAGGCACTCCCACGGCGTCACTGATCGAGGCGCTGGTCGCGCGGGCGGCCGAGGTCGCGGCCGACGCCGGCCTGTGATGGCGCCGTGGGACACGAGGAGGCATCAGGATGAGTGAGACACCCAGAACGGCGATCGTGACCGGTGCCGCCCGCGGCATCGGCGCCGCGATCGCGCAGCGGCTCGCCGCCGACGGCATGGCGGTGGCGGTCGTGGATCTGGATGAGACCGACTGCAAGGACACGGTGGGGGCCATCGCCGCACAGGGGGGAACGGCCCTGGCCATCGGCGCGGACGTGGCCGACGAGGTGGCGGCGGCCGAGGTGGTCCACCGGACCGCCGGTGTCCTGGGCGCCCCCACGGTGCTGGTCAACAACGCCGGGATCATCCGGGACGAGCTGCTGTTCAGGATGACGGTCGCCGACTGGGACGCGGTCATGGCCGTGCACCTGCGCGGCTCGTTCCTGATGACGCGGGCGGTCCAGGGGCACATGGTCGAGGCCGGGTTCGGCCGGATCGTCAACCTGTCGAGCACCTCCGCGCTGGGCAACCGGGGTCAGGCCAACTACTCGGCGGCCAAGGCCGGCATCCAGGGGTTCACCAAGACCCTGGCGATCGAGCTGGGCCGGTACGGCATCACGGCCAACGCCATCGCCCCCGGATTCATCGACACGGCCATGACCCGGGCCGCCGCCGACCGGATGGGCGTGGACTTCGAGGAGCTCAGTAAGCAGATCATCACGCGGATCCCGGTCCACCGCTTCGGTCTGCCCGAGGACGTCGCGCACACCGCCGCCCACCTCGCCAGTGAGGGCGCAGGCTTCGTCTCGGGCCAGGTCGTCTACGTGGCCGGCGGGCCCGCGGGCTGAGAACACCGCAGGAACTGCAAAGGGACATCGCATGCCTTACAGAGAGGAAGTCACCGTAGTGACCGACGTCGCGGAGACGAAGCAGGCAGGACCGGTCCTGGCCGACAGGCGCGGGGCCGTGCTCGTCATCACGCTGAACAGGCCGGACCGTTTCAACGCGTGGACCGACGAGCTGGAAGACCGCTACTTCGCGCTGCTGGAGGAAGCCGAGGCGGACCCCGAGGTGCGGGTGATCGTGGTGACCGGGGCCGGCCGGGGCTTCTGCGCGGGCATGGACATGGAGGCGCTGACCGATGTCGGCAACCTGGGGGAGCTGGCCCAGCGAGCCCGGCCCAAGTCCTATCCGCTGACGATCCGCAAGCCCCTGATCGCGGCGATCAACGGAGCGGCGGCGGGCCTCGGCCTGGTGGAGGCGCTCTACTGCGACATCCGCTTCAGCACGCCGAAGGCGAAGCTCACGACCGCGTTCGCGCGGCGGGGGCTGATCGCCGAGTACGGGATCGCCTGGCTGCTGCCCCGGCTGATCGGCCCGAGCAGGGCGCTGGACCTGCTGCTGTCGAGCCGCGTGGTGCAGGGGGAGGAGGCCCTGGCGATGGGGCTCGTCGACCGGGTGGTCGAGCCGGAGGCACTGCTGGACGAGGCCGTCGCCTACGCGGCCGAACTGGCCGCGTTCTGCTCGCCGAACTCGATGGCCGTCATCAAGGAGCAGGTCCGCCGGGGGCTGGACACCGGCTTCGCGGCGGCGGTCGCCGAGGCCGACCGGCTGATGCCCGAGTCGTTCCGGCATCCCGACGCCACCGAGGGGGTCAACAGCTACCTGGAGGGACGCCCGCCGGCGTTCCTGCCGTTGGGCGGCCCGGCGTGACCTCGTCGCCCCGGGCGGTGCTCACCGACTTCGGCGGTGTGCTGACCACCAGCGTGCTCGATGCGTTCCGGGCGTACTCCCGGCGGCTCAGCGGTGACCCGCTGCTCATCGAACGGCTGTTCCGGGAGGACCCTCCGACGTCGGCGCTGCTGGTCGAGCACGAGTGCGGGCGGATGACGCAGGCCGACTTCGAGAAGGGCTTCGCGGAGCGGCTGCGTGCCCACGGCGTCGAGGTGGCGGCGGACTCGGGCTTCGTCGATGCCGTCGGGGCCGGGATGCGGCCCGACCAGGAGATGCTGGCGGCGCTGCGCCGGCTGCGGGCCGCGGGCGTTCCGGTGGCGCTGGTGTCGAACGCCCTCGGCGACGACTGCTACCAGGGGTACGACCTGGACGCGGTGGCCGACGTGGTCGTGATCTCCAGCGAGGTCGGCGTTCGCAAACCGTCCCGGCGCATCTACCAGACGGCGTGTGAGCGCCTTGGTGTCGACCCCGCGGACTGCGTCCTGATCGACGACCTGGAGCACAATCTGCGGGGCGCGGCCAAGTTGGGGATCCGCGGAGTCCACCACGTCGACAGCCGGGAGACCAGGACGGCCCTGGAGCGGTTGCTCGGCATCGGCTGACCCTCGCGCGTGCGACGGTGCCCCTCGGCCGGGGCACCGCTGCACACGTCGTCATGGGCAGGGCGCCGGCGGACGGATTCAGGGTGCCAGCGCGGCGAAGAACCGCAGCAGGGCGTCGGTGACCTCGTCGGGGCGTTCCTGCTGGATCCAGTGGCCTGCCCCGTCGAGGACGATGTGGCCGCGCAGGTCGGTGAGGACGGCGGCGAGCTTACCGGCGTTCGCGTGCTTCCCGAAGGGGTCGTGGGAACCCGTGATGTACAGGGACGGCTGGGGGATCTGGCAGTCCGCCACGGACCTGGTGAGCGCCCAGTTGCGGTCGATGTTGCGGTAGTAGTTCAGGCCGCCGGTGAAACCGGTGGTCTCGAACGCCTGGATCAGGAAGGCCAGATCCTCCTCGCTCTGCCAGGGGCGTGGCGGGAGCGGGCCCGCCTCGGAGTTCGCCGTCCACTGGGCGGCATCGACGCAGTCGGCCAGCAGCGTGTTGCGCACGTTCCGGTCGAGGACGGGGTCGGCGAGGCCGGGTTCCTGGAACCAGCACGTGTAGAAGTCGTCGCCGAGCCTCCTGCGCAGGATCGACAGCGGCTGTACCGGGGAACGCGGGGTGATCGGCACGCTGAGCCCGGCGACGGCGCGCACCCGCTCGGGGTGGAACAGCGCCATGTGCCAGACGAGGGACGCGCCCCAGTCGTGGCCGACGAAGAGCGCGTCGGCCGCGCCCACGTCGTCGAGCAGGCCGGCGAGGTCGGCGCAGAGGGTGCGGATGTCGTAGGCGGAGATCCGCGCGGGCCGGGAGCTTCCGCCGTATCCCCGCAGGTCGGGCGTCATCGTCCGGTATCCCGCCGCCGCCAGGGCGAACACCTGGTGCCGCCATGAGCGGCCGAGTTCGGGAAAGCCGTGGCACAGAACCACGAGCGGTCCTTCGCCGTGCTCGACGACCCTGAGCTCGATGCCGTTGGTGGCCACCTGGCGGGACTCCAGCCGCTGCCATGCCGCGGGCGGGACGGGGCCGGTCATGCCCGGGGACCTCCGTTCGGGACGCCTGCGGGCTGGCCGGCGAGGTGCTCGCGCAGGCCGAGGATGGTCCCGGCGGCCTCGGCGACGATGCGCCCGACGAGCTCGCCGACCGTGGGCACGTCGTCGATCATGCCCTGGACCAGGCCGGTGCTCCAGATGCCGTGGTCGATGTCGCCGGTCTCGTAGACCGTTCGGCCCCGTGCGCCGGAGACCAGGTCCCGCACCTGCGCGAACTCGCCGCCCCGGCGTTCGATCTCCAGGACCTGGGCGCTGACGGCGTTGCGGGCGACGCGGGCGGTGTTGCGGTACGAGCGGAAGATGTGGTCGGTCCGGCGCTCGTCGGCCGCGACGATCCAGTCCTTGACGTTCTGGTGGACCGGGGCCTCGCGCGTGCACAGGAAGCGCGTCCCCATGTTGACGCCGTCCGCGCCGAGGGCGAGCGCCGCCGCCAGTCCCCGCCCGTCGGCGAAGCCGCCCGAGGCGATGACCGGGACGTCGAGCCGCCGCGTCGCGAGCGGAATGAGCACCAGGCCGGGGGTGTCGTCCTCGCCGGGATGCCCGGCGCACTCGAAGCCGTCGATGGAGATCGCGTCGACCCCCAGGGACTGCGCCTTGAGCGCGTGCCGGACCGACGTGCACTTGTGGATGACCTTCACCCCGGCGGCGTGGAGGGCGGGCAGATGGTCGGCCGGGTTCGCCCCGGCGGTCTCGACGATCCGCACGCCGCTTTCCACGATGGCCTGCCGGTACTCCTCGTACGGCGGGGGTGTGATCGCGGGCAGCATGGTGAGGTTGACCCCGAACGGCCGGTCGGTCATGGAGCGGCAGCGTTCGATCTCGGCGACCAGCGCCTCCGGGGTGGGCTGGGTCAGCGCGGTGAGGAAGCCCAGGGCGCCGGCGTTCGCGACGGCCGCGACCAGTTCCGCCCGCCCCACCCACTGCATGCCGCCCTGGACGATCGGATGTTCGACGCCGAACAGTTCGGTGAACCGTGTGGTCAGCATGTGTTCCTTTCACTGGAGGAGTTCGGTGCCCCGGCGCGGGGCGCCGGCGGGCATGGAAGGGCCGGCGCGGTTCCTGCGATGCCCGTCGCCGGGCCCGGTCTGGTTCCGGGGTGCCGGTCGTCAGCCCCTCCCGGATCGGGCGGCGAAGAAGGTCCGCGGATTGACGACGAGCATCTGGTTCACCTGGTCGTCGGTGACGCCCCGCTCCTGCATGGCGGGGATCAGCTCGTCCTGCACGTACCGGTGGTTCCACTTGGGCACCACGCGCTCGACGTCGTTCTCGTGGAACCAGTCGGAGCGGCAGTGCCGGTCGTGCGAGAGCACGATCTTCTCGGCGTAGCCGCGGCGGCACAGCTCGGCGAGCGTGTCGATCTGCGTCCGCAGGTCCACGACGAGGTCCATGCCGCACCGGTCCCAGCCGATGAGGGAGCCGGCGTCCATCAGCGCCGTGAGGTAGTCGAGATCGGTGGTCTCGTTGGAGTGCCCGATGACGACCCGGGCCAGGTCGACGCCCTCCTCGGTGAAGACGCGCTGCTGGTCGAGACCGCGGCGGGTGCCGGCGTGCGTGTGGGTGATGATCGGGACGTCGGTGCGGAGGTGGGTGCGGGCCACGGCGCGCAGCACGCGGTCGACGTCGGGGGTCACGCCCGGCTCGTCGGTGCAGACCTTGAGGACTCCGGCCCTGATCCCGGTGCCCTGGATGCCCTGCTCGATGTCGCCGGTGAACAGATCGACCAGGATCTCGTCGTCGGGGTCGTCCCGCAGCATCTTTCCTGGACCGTAGTACTTCAGGGGCCACGGGAGGGTTGTGTAGGTGTAGTAGCCGGTGGCGGCGATCACCTGGAGGCCGGTGCCCTCGACAGCGCGGGCCACCCGGTGGACATCGCGGCCGAGCCCGGGCACCGTCAGGTCGACGATGGTGTCGATCCCGCTGCGCTTCAGGGCGAGCAGCCGCTCGCGGGCCAGGTCCAGGTCGCGCTCCTCCGCCCAGTCCATGAAACCGGGCCAGGCTTCCTGGAGCTCCGGGGTACGGATGAACACGTGCTCGTGCATGAGCATCGTGCCGAGCCGGTCAACTGAGATCTCGCCGGTGACCGTCGGGATGGTCGTCATGTGCTGCCTGCCGATCTGAGCGGGTGGGAAGGCGACCGGACGGCGACGCCCGGTCTCCGGCCTGCACATCAAACTAATCGAACCTGAACTCGGATTCAACATGAGCTTGAATTCAATATCAAGGCGTGGTACCACTTCAGGACGGGCGGCATCCACACAAGTAACACCTGCTCAAGCCGCCTGTTTCACCCCTCGGGGACAGAGGAGGGCCGATGCCCAACGTCGCTCAGGCAGCGTGGGAACACGCCAGGACACATCCGGATCGCATCGCCCTGCGAGGGACGGCGGGCGCATGGACCTACGGCGTGCTTCGGGAGCGCAGCGCCGTCTACACCGGCGCCCTCGTCGCCGCGGGCGTCCGCCCCGGCGATCGCGTCCTGCTGTGTGCGCCGAGCGTGCCGGAGTTCGTCGCCGTGTACCTCGCGGTGCAGGCCGCCGGGGCGATCGTGGTCACCGTCAACACGATGGCGACCCGGCCGGAGATCGAGTACATGCTCAAGGACGCGGGCTGCCGCCTCGCCGTCGGCTGGCACGGCAACGGCCCGGCCGCCGCGGACGCCGCCGCCGCGGCCGGCGTTCCGCTGTGGACGCTGGAGCCCGGCGCGCAGGCCACCGGGGGCACCGCGATCAACCGCGTCCACCAGGCGTCCCATGACGACACGGCCGCGATCCTGTACACCTCCGGTACCACCGGACGGCCCAAGGGCGCCCAGCTCACCACCGGCAACCTGCTGGCCTGCGCCGAGACCTTCACGGCGGCCCTGGAGTTGACTTCGGAGGACCGGTCCGGGACCGCGCTGCCGCTCTACCACGTCTTCGGGCAGGCTGTGGTCATGGGCTCGGCGCTGCGGGCGGGCGCGGCCGTGTCGCTGCTCCCGCGTTTCGAGGCCGAGGCGATGCTCGCGATGCTCCGCGACGACCGGCTCACCGTCATGTTCGGGGTGCCGACCATGTGGAACGCGATGCTGCACGCCTCCGAGGGCGCCGATGCCGTCGGCTTCGCGGATCTGCGGCTGGCCGCCTCCGGCGGGGCGCCGCTTCCGGCGGAGGTGCTGCGGGCCTTCACGGTTCGGTTCGGCTGCGTGATCCTGGAGGGCTACGGCCTGACCGAGACCACCGGCGTGGCCACGTTCAACGGGCTGCGCCGCCGGCGCAAGCCCGGCTTCGTCGGGCCCGCGCTCGACGGCTGCGAACTCGAGATCCGCCGGCCGGTCGGCACTGTGTGCCGCCCCGACGAGGTCGGTGAGATCTTCCTGCGCGGCCCCGCGGTCATGAAGGGCTACTGGAACCGCCCGGAGGAGACCGCCGCGGCCCTCAAGGACGGCTGGCTCAAGACCGGCGACCTCGGCGCCCGGGACGCCGCGGGCGACGTGCGGATCGTCGACCGCCTCAAGGACCTCATCATCCGCGGCGGTTACAACGTGTACCCGGGCGAGGTCGAGGAGGTGTTGTACACCCACCCCGACATCGTCGATGCCGCCGTCATCGGCGTCCCGGACGACCACTACGGCGAGGAGGTCGCCGCCGTGATCGTGCTCCGCCCCGGAGCGCGGATGGACGCCGCCGGCCTGCGTGTCTGGGCGAAGGAGAAGCTGTCGGCCTACAAGGTGCCGCGGCTGGTGGGGTTCGTCGCGGCGCTGCCCAAGGGCCCGAGCGGCAAGGTTCTCAAACGCGCGATCGACCGGGACTCGCTCCGCGCCCCGGCCACGGTGCGTACGGGGTCGTGAACGCCGGCGGACACGGGGCGAGCGAGCACCAGAGGCGGCGGTGCCGCCTGGGGAGTCCGCGGGTGAAGGGCCTCTGAGAGAGGCCGACCGCCTTGGGGGATCGGCCGCTCCGCACGGAGCGGCGTCAGGAGGACGGAGGGGCGACCGTCCATCGATGCCCGGCCTGCCGCCGGGCTCACACGGAGGAATCATGCGTCCACGTTTCAAGTACGCCGCCATGCTGGCGGCCGGGATCCTCGCCCTCGCCGGGTGCGGCTCGGCCGGCGCGAGCGGCGGCTCCGGCGGCAAGTACAAGATCGGCATCATCATGTTCGCCGGGGCCGACCAGACCTCGTCCCAGGCGGTCAAGGGCTACACGGCCACGGCGCGAACGCTGGGCTACGAGGTCACCACCGTCGACCCCCAGGGGCAGACCGACAAGGCCGTCGCCGGAATGCAGACGTTCGTGCAGAAGCGGGTCGACCTCATCGTCGTCACCGTCTTCCCGAGCTCGTCCCTGACCGCCGGCGTCCGGGCCGCGAAGGCCGCCGGCATCCCGGTCGTGACGTTCAGCGGTGGCACGACGGACGGTGTGCCGGTCAACTACGACTCCGGCACTCCCCAGGGGCTGGCGATCGCGAAGCAGCTCGTCCATGACACCGGCGGCAAGGGCGATCTGCTCATATTGGGCTACAAGAGCGGGCTTCCGTGCATCGGCCGTGAACAGGCCCTGACGCGGACGCTGCAGGGCATGTCGCTGATGCCCAGCCGGGAGGAGGTGCCCATCCCCGGCCAGATCGAGGCGAGCACGCGGTTCACCCAGGCCTTCCTGGCCAAGCACCCCGCCGGCGGGGCGGGGCCGGCCGTGTGGGGGTGCTTCGACGACCCGGCGCTCGGCGCGATCGCCGCGATCAAGCAGGCGGGCCGCAAGGACGTGAAGGTGTACGGCGTCAACGGCCAGCCGGGGGCGATCAAGGCCGTCAAGGACGGCGACATGTCCGCCACCGTGTGGTTGGACCTCTACGCCGCCGCCACGGACGCCGCCAAGAACACCGCCAAGTACATCAAGGCCGGAGCCGACGCCGAACCGGTCGACATCCCGATCCCCTACGAGCTGATCAACAAGGACAACGTGGACCGATTCATCAAGGACCACCCTGGCGCCCTGAAAGGCCAGTGACGCCATGACCCTGAAGGTTCATGACCACGGGGCGGGCGGGGCCGCCCGCCGGCCCCGCCCGCCCCTGGCGGAGATGATCGGCATCTCCAAGGCGTTCGGCGGGGCCACGGCCCTGGACGGCGTCTCGATCTCCCTCGACGCGGGCAGCGTGCTGGCCCTGTGCGGGGCCAACGGAGCGGGCAAGAGCACCCTGGTCCGCATCCTCGCGGGAGCCGAGTCCGCGGACGCCGGGACGATCCGGATCGCGGGGGAGGAGGTCTCCATCGGCTCGCCGTCCGACGCGGCGCGGCTCGGGCTGAGTTTCATCCACCAGGAGCTCAACCTCGTGCCCAAGTTCACCGCGCTGCAGAACATGGCGCTCGGGTACCCGGGTGCCTCGCGCCGGGGCCTGCTCGACCGCGCGGCGGCCCGCCGCCGGGCGGAGGCGGTGATGGAGCGGCTCGGCGGTCACGTCCCGCTCGACGCCGAGGTCGAGCGGCTGACCGTCGCGCAACGCTGGACGGTCTCGCTCGCCCGCTCGCTGATGCGCGAGGCTCGGGTCATCGCCATGGACGAGCCGACCGCGTCCTTTTCCGAGGAGGAGGCCGAGCGGCTGTTCGCCATCATCGACGACCTCGTACGGTCGGGGGTCGGCATCCTGTACATCTCCCACCGGCTGGACGAGGTGCTTTCGCTCTCCCGCGACGTCACCGTCCTGCGCAACGGCCGTCTCGTCGGGACCTTCGCCGCGAAGGAGATGGACCGGGCGCGGCTCACCCGGGAGATCGTGGGCGCCGAGGTTCCCGAGCCCGCAGCCTCCGCCCCGCCCGCCCCGGCCGCCCGCAGGGACGCAGGCCGCCCCCCGCTGCTGGCGGTGCGCGGACTCACCCGCGCACCGCGGGTACGGGGCGTGGACCTCGACGTACACGCCGGGGAGATCCTCGGCGTGGCGGGCCTGGTCGGCGCCGGGCGCACGGAACTCGCGCGGCTCCTGTTCGGCGCCGACCGGCCGTCGGCGGGCGTCATGGAGCTCCAGGGCCGCCCTTACCGCCCGCGCTCGCCCTACGAGGCGATCCGGCGGGGGGTCGCCCTGGTGCCGGAGGAGCGCAGGTCCGAGGGACTGCTCCTGGATGAGTCCGTCGCGCGGAACCTCCGGCTGGCGACGATGGGGAAGGACCGCGGGCCCGTCCTGCGGCTGCTGAGCCCCCGCCGGTCCCGGAAGGTCGCGGCCCGCATGGTCGAGCGTTTCGGCATCAAGGTCGCCTCGGTGAACCAGCCGGTCGGCGCGCTGAGCGGCGGCAACCAGCAGAAGGTGGTCGTCGGCAAGTACGTGCTCGCGGCGCCGAAGGTGCTGATCCTTGACGAGCCGACCGTCGGGGTCGACGTCGGAGCGCGCGGTGAGCTGCACGCGATCATCCGGGAGCTGGCCGCCGCGGGTGCGGCGGTCGTCCTCATCTCCAGCGACTTCGATGAGTTCGCGATCTGCGACCGCGTCGCCGTGATGCGCGAAGGGCGCGTCGCCCGGCTCGTCGACGGCACCGCCTCGAAGGACGACCTGACCTCGCTGTGCTACGCCGTTGCAGAGGAGAAGCGGACATGAACTCCGCCGTGAACCTGGGGCGCGCCCGCCCCGCCTTCGACGCCTGGCGCTTCGTCGGGCGCTACGGTGCCCTGCTCGTGCTGCTGTTGATGATCGCGGTCCTGACGGCGCTCCAGCCCGGCACGTTCGCCACCGCGGACAACGCCATCAACGTCCTCAACCAGAGCGCGCTGACCGCCGTCATCGCCATCGGGCTGACGTTCCCGCTGGCCGCGGGCGAGTTCGACCTGAGCATCGGCTACACCGCGAGCCTGGCCGGGGTGGTCGCCTGCTCCCTCATGGCCGACTCCGGCGCGCCCATTCCGGCGGCGTTCGCCGTCGCCGTCGCCGTGGGCGCCCTCGTCGGCCTCGTCAACGGGCTCGTCGTCACCGTCCTGAGGGTGAACGCGCTCGTCGCCACCCTGGGCGTCGGCACCGTGGTGATCGGCGCCAACTACGCGATCTCCGGCGGCGTGCCCATCACGGTGCAACGGCAGGCGGACTCCTTCATCGACTTGACCCTGGGCACCTTCCTCGGCATCCCCCACCCCGTCTATGTCATGGCCGCCGTGGCGGGCGGCATGTGGGTGCTGCTGAACCGCACGGTGCCGGGGCAGTCGATGCAGGCGGTCGGCGGCAACTCCGTCGCGGCGCGGCTGTCCGGGATCCGCGTCGAGCGCGTCCGAGTGACCGTCTATGCCATCTCCGGGGTCTGCGCCGCGGTGACCGGCGTGCTCCTGGCGTCCCGCACCGGCAGCGCCGCGGTCAACGGCGGGGACGGCTACCTGCTCAGCGCCTTCTCGGCGGTCTTCTTCGGCTCGGCGGTGATGCGCGACGGCCAGTTCCACATCGTCGGCACGCTGGTCGGCGTTGTCACCGTGGCGGTCGGGTACAACGCGATCGCCCTCATCGGCCTCGCCACGTACTGGCAGTACCTCTTCCAGGGGACGCTGCTCATCCTGGGGGTGGGAGTCGGAAGCCTCGCCCGCCGACGGGCCGGCTGACGCTCGCCCGCCGTCCGGGCCGGCCGCGGCGGCCGGCCCGGACGGGGAGCCTCACCTCAGCCGGCACTCTCCACGACCCGGGCCAGGGACTCGGCGACCACGACGGGCTTGGTACCGCCCTCGCGTTCGATGGTCTGGACGGTGCGGACCTGGACGCCGCCGGGCACCGGGTCGGCCGCGAGAACCGTCAGGCGCATGCGGATGCGTGATCCGGACGGCACGGGCGCGGGGAAGCGGACCTTGTCGTATCCGTAGTTGAGGCCGTGCGCGAAGCCCTCGAAGGAGAGCAGCGCGTAGGAGAAGGCCGGTCCGCGCGACAGGCTGTACAGCCCGTGCGCGATGGTCGTGCCCAGCGGGCCGGCGGCGGCCCGCCCGGCGTCGACGTGGATCCACTGGAAGTCCTCGGTGGCCTCGGCGAAGGCGTCGATGCGGTCCTGGGTGACCTCATGCCACCCGGTGGGTCCGAGTTCCCTGCCGATCAGTGCCCGGAGTTCTTCGAGGGTCTGCGGGCGTACCGGAAGCGCGGTGATGTCGGTCATCTGTGCGGATGGCCTTTCTGGTCGGGTTCGATCGTCACCCAGTACTACTTGAACTTGACGTTGAGTTCAATTATAAGGTTGCACAGCTCTGGTCAGCGCACATGAACGGCGTGCAGCGAAGGAAAAGGACAGTGATGAGAGAAGCGGTAATCGTTTCGACGGCTCGAACGCCCATCGGCAGGGCCTACCGGGGAGCCTTCAACGACGTCCAGGCCCAGCGGCTGGCGGCGCACGCCATCGAGCACGCGGTCGGGCGGGCCGGGCTGGACGGCGGTGAGGTCGAGGACGTGATCCTGGGCGCCGCCCTGCAGCAGGGATCCACGGCGATCAACGTGGCCCGGCAGGCGGCGCTGCGCGCCGGGCTGCCGGCGAGCGTGCCCGGGATGGCGATCGACCGGCAGTGCTCGTCAGGTCTGATGGCGATCGCCACCGCGGCCAGGCAGATCGTCCACGAAGGGATGCGGGTCGCCGTCGGCGGCGGCGTGGAGTCGGTCTCCCTCGTGCAGAACGACCACCTCAACACGCACCGGGCGACCGATCCCTGGCTGATCGCCCACAAGCCCTCCGTCTACATGCCGATGCTGGAGACCGCTGAAATCGTCGCCGAGCGCTACGGCGTCGGCCGCGAACGCCAGGACGAGTTCGCGCTCACCTCCCAGCGGCGGACGGCGGCGGCCCAGGCCGCGGGCCGGTTCGACGACGAGATCGCCCCCCTGACCGCCACCCGGAGGCTCCCCGACGGCTCCGTCGAGGAGCTGACCCTCACCCGCGACGAGGGCAACCGTCCCTCCACCACCCTGGACGGCCTGGCGGCGCTGCGTCCGGTCCTGCCCGACGGCCGGGTCACCGCCCGCTCGACGGTGACCGCCGGCAACGCGTCCCAGCTGTCGGACGGCGCCGCGGCCTGCGTGCTCATGGAGGGCCGCGAGGCCGAACGGCGCGGCCTGCGGCCCCTGGGCGCCTACCGCGGCATGGCGGTGACCGGATGCGAACCTGACGAGATGGGCATCGGCCCCGTCCACGCGGTGCCCGCACTCCTCAAGCGGCACGGCCTGACCGTCGACGACATCGGCCTGTGGGAGCTGAACGAGGCGTTCGCCTCGCAGGCCGTGTACTGCCGGGACGAACTGAACATCGACCCCGACCGGCTCAACGTCGATGGAGGCGGCATCTCCATCGGCCACCCCTACGGCATGACCGGGGCGCGGCTCGTCGGCCACGCCCTCATCGAGGGCCGCCGGCGGGGCGTCCACCACGTCGTCGTCACGATGTGCGTGGGCGGCGGCATGGGGGCCGCCGGGCTCTTCGACGTGACCTGAAAGCGCAGGTGACGACCACGGGGCGATCCATCGGGGGATCGGAGGGCAGGCCGTGATCGAACACAGGAGGCCTGATCACGTGACTTCACCCACCACGGAACCCGCGGACGGCGACGCCCACGGGCGCGGCCACCCCAGGCTGCCGACATCAGGCCTGATCGGAGGCTCGATCGAGTGGTACGACTTCTTCCTCTACGGGACGGCCGCGGCGCTGGTCTTCCCCGAGGCGTTCTTCCCCGACTCCTCCGCGCTGACCGGCACCCTGCTGTCGTTCAGCACCTTCTGGGCGGGATTCGTGGCCCGGCACGTCGGCGGGTGATCGCCAACGGGCATCTGCATCCACCACCGGGTCGAGGAGTCCCCGGAGTTCCGTGACCTGTCCGCCCGGGCCGCGTGCACGGCGGGCCAGACAGTCGTGAAGGCGCCCGTGACCGAGGCGATCCGCCGGCATTGGCGCGTCATCCTGCTTGCCTCCGGGCTGCTGGCGGCGACCAACGCGCTCTTCTACACCGGCATCACCGGGTGGTCGGCTACGCGACCACGGAGTTGGGCGTCACCCAGGACGCCATGCTGTCCATCATCCTGCCGGCCATGCTCGTCGGGGCGGGGTTCATACTCGGCGCGGGCCGGCTCTCAGACCGGATCGGACGCCGCCCCCCCGATCCTCGCCGGCGCCGTGCTGATCGTCCTCTGGGCGTTCCCCTACTTCCGGCTCGTGGACACCGGCTCCCTGTGGATGACCACGCTCGCCATCACTCCGACCCGGGCCGTCGTTCCGGCCGGCCGGTGTTCCGGTGGGGATCCCTCACCGGGACACCCACCTGAGATCATTCTCAGTGCTGACGGCTGTCCGCAGGTTCCTCAACCCCGGATCAGCTCATCGGGGGCTCGGCATCGGCCGCTGTCGGCCGCCTGGGCCCGCGCTGCCTACTCCTGATGACCCAGCCTCACGATCATGTTCGGGTGGCGCTCGCTGAGCGCCTTCAGGGCCAGCAGGCTTTTGATGCTGGGTTCGCGCTCCTGCAGGTAGGTTCCGGGCTCGACGCCGTTGTCCCAACCCCAGCGCGTGTGGCTGACGTCCCCGGTCATGAGCACCGCACCTTCTGCGCTGCGGGCGAGGTAGGAGACGTGTCCGGTGGTGTGCCCCGGGGTCAGGATCGCGAAGAACGAGCCGTCGCCGAACACGTCGTTGACACCTTCGAGCCTTCCGCCCGGGTCCTTGGTGAACTGGAGCTCCTCGAGCGGCGGCCGTCCGGCCAGGAGGTGATTGTTCGTGCCCTGGGCGAACAGGTTCAGGAAGAGCGACGCCTCCGCCTCATTGGCGCCGGTGTAGATGAGGACGTCCTTGGGAACGTCCGGGAGTCCGGAGACGTGATCGAGGTGGAGATGGGTCATGAAGACCCCGTTG
This sequence comes from Spirillospora sp. CA-108201, assembly GCF_050936235.1. NCBI lineage: Bacteria > Bacillati > Actinomycetota > Actinomycetes > Streptosporangiales > Thermomonosporaceae > Spirillospora > Spirillospora sp. CA-108201. Next base: position 389,509 of record NZ_JBNJNE010000001.1, read on the forward strand.
AGGGGAACTCCCTCCGCTTCGATGATCTCCGCGGTGCTCTGCCGAGGGTGCATCTTCTCGATACCCCCGAATTTCCTCAGCATCATTCCGACCCCCACGCCCACGGGGTCCTCCACCAGCCGCCGTGAAACGCCCGTGTCCACCAGGAAGAAACCCTGTGCGGGGTGCCGCACGATGTGGGCGTAGATCTTGATGGGCTCCTTGTGGTCGGTGATCCCCGCCGCAACGGCCTTGGGGTGCTTGATGTTGAGCAGCCCCGTGATGGGGGCCTCCCAGTCCGCGCCGATCGTCTTGACCTCGACCGGCCCTGGCTCGTCGATCACCGACTCCATGGCCGCCGCGCTGATCGGCGCGCCGATACGGGCAGGCTTCGTCTTGTGGGTCGTGGCCTTGAAGGTGAGCATTTTCATGATTGGGCTCCTGTTCCTTGAGGACTGATGCTGGTGCAGACCGTCCCGCAATCCGTGAGGCCGCGGGCCCCGTTCGAGCCGGCGTGCCGCTGCTAACCGACGTGCTGCTCGCGGGCATAGGCGTCGAGGCGGGCGAGTCTTCCGGCGACCACACCTGCCGCACGCCTTGCCCCTCCTGCGCGGGATCCTCGAAATCACTCGATCAGCCCAACGAGGCGGCCGAGGAGGAAACGGCCAACTGCCGACGCAAAAGCTACCCGCCGGTTACCTTGCGGCTGGTGCCTGAGCTAAAGCCTGTCCCGTAACCGCGGTCAGGTGGGCGGCGAGGTCCCGCATCGACCTGTCGGTCTCCGCCTGCTCGTACAGCAGATCCCGCATGGCGTCGACGAGCTCCTGGCGGCCGCCGTACCCGACGGCGAGGGTCACGTGCGCCCCTGTGGAGCACTCCCGTGTGGCCTCGACCGCCTCCTCGAGGGCGCGGGCAGTGGTGTCGGGCAGTGGTGTCGGGCAGCGTGTCGAGCGCTCCGGCGATGCGTACCTGCCGGCGTGGCAGCGGCTTGGCCAGGTGCCGGGCGAGGACTTCCTCGATCACCTGCATCAGGAGGTCGACCTCGGCGTCACCGCGTCGAGGCATTCGACGACCACATCGCGGACGTCATCGCGCAGGCCGCCGGTGCCCCACGCCGCTCGGTCTCTCCCGGCAGTCCACGCACGTAGGAGGCCATGCGCACGACAAGACCCTGGAGGAGGCGGCATCGCGGGGCCGCCCTCGGTACGTCGTGTATGTCTTCGCTCACAAGTACTAGACTTTTCCTACCACTAAGGTAGTTTTTGCCCGTGATTATGGTCAGGGCCCGGGACCGGGCGGCGAGCCGGGGCGAAGCGCCCGGCGGTGAGCGTGGGGGCGTATCCGGGCGAGGGTCGTCCAGGGAACGCCGGGTTGCGGTCAAGGTGCTCCGCCGGAGCGCAACCTCGATCCTTCTGGTGGCGCTCTGGCAGTTGTCGTCCGAAGCGGGGTGGGTCTCCAAGGCGGCGCTGGCACCGCCGTCGGTCGTGTGGAACACGTTCGCTGATTTGGTGGCGACCGGTGAGATCTGGGGCGATGTGGGCAAGTCGCTGCAACGCGTGCTGCTCGGTGTGCTCATCGGTGGCGCGATCGGGACGGTCTTCGGTCTGCTGGCGGGACTGTCCCGGATCGGTGAGGACCTGATCGACACACCGATGCAGATGATCCGGGCCATGCCGTCGCTGGGCACCGTCCCACTTCTGGTCATCTGGCTGGGCATCGATGAGGGAGTCAAGGTCGGGCTGGTCGCGGTGGGCGTGGTCTTCCCGCTCTACATCAACCTGCACAGGGGGATCCGGGCGATCGACCACCGGTTCTCCGAACTGGCGGCTGTGTCGGGAGTGGGGCGCCGACGGCTCGTCCTGGAGGTGATCCTCCCGGGGGCCATGCCCTCGTACCTGGTAGGGCTGAGGCTGGCGCTGGGGATCGCCTGGCTGAGCCTGGTCGTCGGCGAGTCGGTGAACGCCGACCGCGGGATCGGCTACCTGATCAACCAGGGACGCACCGCCCTGCAGACAGACGTGATCATCCTCGGTCTGATCCTCTACGCGATCCTCGGCCTGCTGATGGAGGGCGTGGTGCGCCTCATCGAATGGCGTGTCCTGTCCTGGCGCAAGGGGTTCCTGTCATGATGGGCGGCGACGTCACCGCTCGGCGGGGCGAGCCGGTCGGCATCACGGTCGAGCGGGTCTCGAAGTCGTTCGGGGACCGGACGGTCCTCGACGAGGTCGACGTCAGCGTGGACGCGGGGCGTTTCCTCGCCATCGTCGGCGAGAGCGGCGGCGGCAAGAGCACGCTGCTGCGGGTCCTCGCGGGACTGGAGACGCCCGACTCCGGCCGCGTCCAGGTCGGCCATCCCGTCTCCATCGCCTTCCAGGACGCGCGGCTGATGCCCTGGCGCAGGGTCTGGCAGAACGTCGCGTTCGGGCTGCGGGTGCCAAAGGCCGAGCGGCGCGAACGAGCGCTGGAGGCATTGGACGAGGTCGGCCTCACCCCGCTGGCCGGCGAGTGGCCGGGCATCCTCTCGGGCGGAGAGGCGCAGCGGGCGGCACTGGCCCGCGCGCTGGTCCACCAGCCTTCCGTGCTGTTGCTGGACGAGCCTTTCGGTGCCCTGGACGCGCTGACCCGGCTGCGCATGCACGACCTGCTGCGTCGGCTGTGGCGGCGTCACGGCTTCACGATCGCCCTGGTCACGCACGACGTGGACGAGGCGCTGGTACTGGCGGACCAGGTGGCGGTCATCGGAGGAGGACGCATCGCCGACTCCTTCGAGATCGACCTGCCTCACCCACGGACCGGCCAGGGCGAGTCGTTCAACGGCCTTCGGCGACGGCTTCTTGAACGACTCGGAGTCCCGTCCGCCTGACGCACCGGTTCCAACACATATCCCGCCCCTCATCACGCGTAAGCGAAAGGTTTTGCCGTGAACGAACGTTCATTCCGCCATCGGTACAGATTGTCCGCAGGCGTCCTTGCCGTGATGCTGGCCGCCGTCACGGCGGGCTGCTCCGGCGGCAAGGACGACCAGAAGGCGACCTCGCTCGACCCCGACAAGCCGATCACGCTCAAGGTCGGGGTTCCGCAGGCGTTCGGCTACTTCGCCGCGATGTGGAAGCGGAACGTCCAGATCCCGGGCGTCCGCGTGGAGTACCAATACTTCGCGGACCCCAACAGCCTGAACGACGCCATCAACTCCGGCAGCGTCGACATCGAGGACCAGGGCGAGATCGGCCCCATTCAGATGGCGGCGAACCGATCCACCGCGAAGGTCGTGGCCTGCACCGCGTCGAACGGGCGTAACAGCAACATCATCGTGCGTCCGGGGGTATCCGCGAAGACGTTCGCCGACCTCAAGGGCAAGCGCATCGCCTATGCACAGAACAACAACCACAAACTGTTCGTCCTACACCTGCTCAAGCAGTACGGCATGCAGGAGAAGGACATCACCTCGGTCAACATCCTGGGCGTGGAGGCCGTCAACGCCTTCGTCTCCGGACGGGTGGACGCCACTTCGCAGAACTCGCCCACCGCCGCGCAGATCCTGGAGAAGGTCCCGGGGAGCCGGGTGATCGCCCGGGGCGACCAGGCGGGCATCACCAACCTCTACTGCGCGCTCGCGACCGAGAAGGCCGTAGAGAACAAGGCGCCGGCCATCCGCGCCTTCATCACCGAGTACGAGAAGACGATCCGGTGGGCGAAGGCGAATCCAGACGCCTACACGAAGCTCGTGGCAAAACCGCTGGGCGTGTCGGAGAACGCCGCCAGAACGGCCCTCAACAACAACGCGGGCGGCCTGCAGCGGATCGACTCGGCGTTCCTCGCCAACGAGCAGAAGTACGCGGACGAGATCACGGCTTCGGGGATCGTCCGGAACAGGGTCGATGTCAAAAACCTGTTCCTGACGGATTTCGACGGTGCCGTCGAACACCCGTTGACCTCGGACGGACGGCCCGCGACCGCCGGTTGACCGGCGACTCACGGACGAGGAATGGAGGGAATGACGATGGGTTCGGATCGTGGGGAACCGCGTTTCGGGGTCTGGGCGCCGCATCACGGCTATTTCGGCGCGGAGAACCATCCCGACGCGCCGCCGGACGCCGGGTACGGGCATAGCAGGGCCACCGCGCTGCTCGCCGAGGAGGCCGGGTTCGAGTCGATACTGATCGCCCAGCAGACGATCAGCACCAGGCTCCGGGACGCCGACGTCCTGGAGCCCTGGACGGCCGCGGCGGCGATCGCCGAGGCCACGGAGCGCATAGAGATCATCGCGGCGATCAAGCCGCTGCTCTACAACCCGGGGCTGCTGGCGAAGATGGCGCTGGGGATCGACGACATCTCCCAGGGCCGGTTCGCCCTGAACGTGGTGAGCGGCTGGTTCCTGCCCGAACTGGAGCGGCTGGGCATCCCTGTCCTGGGGCACGACGAGCGGTACGCCTATTCGGAGGAGTGGCTCACCATCGTCCGCGGGCTGTTCTCCGGTGAGCGGGTGAGTTTCGAAGGCCGATATCTGAACGTGACCGACCTGACGCTGCGTCCCCGGTCCGTCGATCCCCGGGGACCGGCCATCTACCTGGGCGGCGAATCCGAGCCCGCGCGCAGGCTCGCCGCCGAACAGGCGGACGTGTTCTTCATCAACGGCCGAGACGTTCCCGCGACCCGGACACTGGTAGACGACCTCGCCGGGCGGCCCCGGGCAGGCGCCCCGCTCCGGTTCGCGCTCTCGGCCTTCGTGATCGCGCGGGCGACCGCGCGGGAGGCCAGGGAGGAGTTCGCCCACCTGCTGGACCTCAGCCGTCAGGACGACACGTCCGGCCTGCGGAAGGGCACCGATCCCGACACAGTGATGATGCGGGTCAACGGGGAGCTTCCCACGGTCGGTACCAACGGAGGCACCAACGCGGGCCTGGTCGGCAGCTACGACGAGGTCGCCGAACGGCTGGGGGAGTTCACCGAAGCCGGGATCGAACTGTTCATGCTCCAGTTCCAGCCGCTGCTGCCCGAACTGCGCCGGTTCGGCGACGAGGTCATTCCACGCGTGCGCGCGGCCGCCACGCCCGGAGCGGCCAAATGAGCCCCGGCACGTCCGCGCCGGAGGACTGGGCGTCCACTCCGGTGTTCGCCCCCGAGACAGTCCACGTCATCGCATCCGCGGAAGAAGCGCTCGAAGTGGCGCGGGAGTTCGCCGCCGAGATCCGTCCGGGCGCGGCCGAACGGGACGCGCAAGGCACCCGACCGTGGGAGCAGATCCGGTCGCTGCGCGGGTCGGGACTGCTCGGGATCACGGTGCCCGCGGAGTACGGCGGCGCCGACGTCGACATCGTCACACTGGTTGAGATCTTCCGGATCATCTCGGCGGCCGACCCGGCGGTCGGCCAGATCCCACAGAACCACTTCTCCCACCTGGAGAACGTGCACAGGCTCGGGACGCCTGAGCAGCGCCGGTTCTTCTACACCAAGATCCTGGGCGGCGCGTTGTTCGGCAACGCGCTGTCGGAGCGCGGCACCGCGGGCGGGCTACGGAACCTCAAAACGCGGCTGGAGCCCAAGGGGCCGGGCGAGTACGTCCTGTCCGGCCGCAAGTACTACTCCACCGGCGCACTCTTCGCCCAATGGATCCCGGTGACGTGCCTGGACGACGACGGACGCCTGCAGGTGGCGCACGTGCCGCGTGACGCACCCGGGGTGGAGGTTGTGGACGACTGGGACGTCATGGGGCAACGCGGCACGGCCAGCGGCACCACGGTCCTCGACCGTGTCACTGTTCCCGAGGAGCACGTCATCCCGATCTGGCGCTATGCCGAAGGCCCGTCCATCAGGCTCGCGTTCGGCCAGGTCATGCACATCGCCATCGACGTCGGCATCGCCGAGGAGGCGCTGGCGGACACCGTCGCCTACGTCGGGACGCGCAGCCGCGCCTGGCACGCCGCGGTGCCGCCGATCGCGCGCGCGGGCGACGACCCGCACATCATCCGGCGCGTCGGGGAACTGACCGTCCAGGTGAAGGGGGCGCACGCGTTGATGCTGCGCGCCGCCGAGGCGCTGGACCGCTGTGGAGACTCCCCGACCGAAGAGGACGCGCGGGAGGCGTCGCTGGCTGTCGCCACGGCCAAGGCCGCCGCGTCGGCAGCGGCCGTCCAGGTCGCGAGCGACATGTTCGCCCTGACCGGTGCCTCGGCCACCGACGAGCGCTGGAATCTGCACCGGCACTGGCGCAACGCCCGTACCCATACGCTCCACGACCCTGAGGTCTGGAAATACCACCACATCGGCGACTGGGTGCTGAACCGGCGGCTCCCCCCCGATGGCGCGCTCTTCTAAAGACCCCCGAAGGAGATGGCAATGTCCCCAACAGCAGGATCACGCGACGTCTGGTACACGGTGTGCCCGGTGCCCGCGGCGTCGAGCCTGGCGATCGCCCGCGGGGCTCTGCAAGCCCGGTTCTCCGGCGGCGACGTTCAGCTGCGCTCGATGCGCGCCCACCCCGACCGTACGGTGCGGGAGGCGCACTACGACCAGAGTCTGCCGGACGCGTTCCGCGAGGGCGGCAACATCCCGCCGATCTGGGCCAGGTCACGCGGACGGAACCTGCGTGTCATCGGGCTCAGCTGGGTCGAGCATTACTCCGCCGTCCTCGCGCTGCCCGGTTCGGGCATCACCACGAACGCCGATCTGAAGGGCAGGCGGCTGGCGCTGCTCCAGCGGCCCAACGATCCGGTCGACTACCCTCGTGCCACCGCGTTGCGCGGCTACCTCACCGCGCTGGCGTCGGCCGGGCTCGGACCGGACGACGTGGAGTTCGTCGACGTACCCATTACCGAGCCCCTCGTCGGCAAGGAACCTGAGGCCGGTGTTCTGAGTCGCTCACTGTTCAGCGCCCGCGACATGCGTCGCCGGCAAGGCCCCGAACTGCGGGCGTTGCTGCGCGGTGAGGTGGACGCCCTGCACGTGACGGTGCAGGGCGCGGAGTTGCAGGCCCTCCTGGACGCCACGGTGGTGGTCGACCTCGCCGCCTCGCCCGACCCCCGTGACCGGATCAACAACCTCGCACCGGTCGTCTTCACCGTTCGAGGTGAACTCCTGGACGAACGTCCGGACATCGTCGTCCGGTACCTGGCGCAGGCGCTGCGCACGGCGCGCTGGGCGGCGGATGATCAGACGGAGGCCAAACGGCTCATCGCGCGGGACTCCGGAATCGCGGAGGAATGGGTCGACCTCGTCTACTCACCCGGCGTCGCAGCCGCTCTGCGGCCCAGCCTCGACGAGACCCTGATCGAACTGCTGGAGGACCAGAAGAACTTCCTGCTGCGGACCGGGTTCATCGACGACGACTTCGACGTTGACACCTGGATCGCGCACGAACCGCTGGCGGCGGCCCGCCGCTTGCTCGACGAAGAGGATGAGGAGGCCGCGTAACCCGCGGGACCGTTCGCGCGTAGCAAGTCCGCGTTCCCACGGGCGACGTATCCGTCCCGACCTGGGCGTCCCTCCCGTCGTGGAGGGGTGCCCAGGTCGTTGGCGGGGCGGGGGCCACGGTGGGCCCTTCCATCGGCATGGTGCGCCCGCAGGACCTGTCTCAGGTTGGAGTCGGCACGCGAGATCTCGATGACCGCGTGCATCACATCCCTGATGGTCGCGTCGGGGGACCCGGCCCGCTGGAAGGTGCAGCACGTCGGCCGCTGGCTGCTGTCGGGCACTCCGCCGCCGCGCCACGGCCAGCTCTGACCCGGTTTCCCGGGCGGCACCCGAGACGGGGCGGAAGGAAGGAAAGACACCGTGACCCTCACTCTTCACTGGTTCCTGCCCACCTACGGCGACTCACGCTTCATCGTGGGCGGCGGGCGCGGGCAACTCGCCGGCGCCGCGGCCGGCGGCCGCCGCGCTTCGGTCGGCTACCCGTCGTCGATCGTGCGCGCCGCCGAGGAGTTCGGCTTCGCCGGCGCTCTCACCCCCACCGGGACCTGGTGCGAGGACGCGTGGCTCACGACGGTGATGCCGGCGCGCGAGTCGGAGCGGCTGGCGTTCCTCGTGGCGTTCCGCCCCGGGCTGATCAGCCCCACGCCGGCCGCGCGGACGGCCGCGACGTTCTCCGCGCACGCTCCCGGACGGCTCCTGCTCAACGTCGTCACCGGCGGCGAGGACCACGATCAGCGCGCCTACGGCGACCACCTGGCCGAGGACGAGCGGCACGCCCGCTGCGACGAGTTCCTGTCGGTCGTGCGGCGGCTGTGGGCCGGAGAGACGGTCACCCACCGCGGCGCCCACCTCGACATCGACGCCGCCCGGCTGCCGGCGCCGCCCGATCCGGTGCCGCCGCTGTACTTCGGCGGCTCGTTCACCGCGGCGGGGCCGGTCGCGGCCGAGCGCGCCGACGCCACGGCCGAGGAGGCATGGCGGCAGGCGGGACGGCTCGTCGACGCGCTCGGCGAGGAGACCGTCGCCGCCGCGCAGTCCGCTCTGGCCCGCAGCGCGTCGACCGGCCAGCGGCGCATGCGCGACCTGCATGAGCGCAGCCGCGACGGCACCTGGCGCGACCCCCGCGCGCTGGAGGTGGCGCCCAACTTGTGGGCCGGGGTCGGGCTCGTCCGCGGCGGCGCAGCGACGGCGCTCGTCGGCTCGCACGCCGAGGCGGCCGACCGGATCGCCGAGTCCGCCGGCATCGGCATCGACGAGTTCGTCCTGTCCGGGTACCCCCACCTGGAGGAGCTGTACTGGTTCGGAGAGGGAGTGCTTCCCCACTTCGACCGGCACGGGCTCTTCCATTTCGCGGGCGGTACCGGCATCGGGCACAACGCCTTCCTCCCGAAGGGAACCGCACAATGACGTCCGTGGAACTCGATCTGCGCCGCGTCTATGGCGCCTACCCGACGGGCGTCGCGGTGGTGGCAGGGCTCGTGGACGGCCGGCCCGTCGGGATCGCCGCCAGCTCGTTCGTCCCCGTGTCGCTGGACCCGCCGCTGGTGTCGGTCTGCGTCGCGCACACCTCGACCACCTGGCCGCTGCTGCGTGCCCTTCCGCGCATCGGAATCAGCGTTCTCGGAGCGCACCAGGAGCACGCGGGGCGGCGGATCGGCTCGCGCGCCCCGGATCGCTTCGCCGGGGTCGACTGGCGCTCCACCAGTGACGGCTGCGTCCTGCTCGACAGCGCCGCCGCCTGGTTCGACTGCTCGATAGAGCAGCAGGTCCGGTCCGGCGACCACGACATCGTCGTCTTCCGCGTGCACGACCTCGACGCCGTCCCCGGCACCCCGCCGCTTGTCTTCCACGCCAGCGCCTTCCGGCGCCTGACCTGACGCGGGCCTTCCCGCCGACCGCCCGAGACCACTTCCAAGGAGAACAGGTGGCCAAGAGCATCATCACGCTCGTGGGCAATCCACGAGCGCGGTCCCGTACGCACCAGGCGGCCCTGCAGGCCACGCAGTCCATCGCCGACCGCATCGAGAACGCGGTGCTGGGGGAGACGATCGACCTGGCGGCCCTGGCGCCAGAACTGCCGGCCGCCTCCTCCGCCGTGGTCGAGTCGGCTCTGGACCTCGTCACTGCCGCGGACGTGCTGGTAGCCGCCAGCCCCACGTACAAAGGCACCTACACGGGGCTGCTGAAGACCTTCCTCGACCGCCTGCCCGGCCACGCGCTCACCGCGACCATCGCAGTGCCCCTGCTGGTCATGGGCGATGCCAAGCACGCGCTGGCCGTGGAGACCCATTTCCGGCCGCTGCTCGTGGAACTGGGGGCGCACGTCCCCACTCCCGGGATCGTCCTGCTCGAATCCCAGCTTCCCGGCGCCGAGCAGCTCCTCAACGCCTGGGCCGACCGTGCCGCGCCCCAGATCGCGGCCCTGCTCACCGCCCCGGCACGGACCCCCGCCCCCGCCCCCGAGGGCTGACTCGTCCGAACCAGGTGAAGGCGTCGCCAACCAGCGCGACGACCCGGGTCAAGGCGTTGTCGCAGCCCCGAAGACGCCACGGGGTCGAACCGGCGGCGCGCGGCCTCGACCTCCAGGGTGCCCTTCTTCGAAGCCGGACTTGACCCAGCCTCCCTTAACCGCTGACCGAAGATGGCGCTTCAGGCAGCGGCCTCGCAGAGGTGCCGGAGGTGTTCGCCGTGGCAGCCGAGCAGTACCTGCCGGTGGTCGACGCCGTCGAAAGCCCTGCGGAGCGGCACCAAGCGGTTGGGTTGTCGCGGCGCGCCGCCGACCAGGCGGTCCTCACTGGGAGGATGCCATGGTCAACACTCTGTTGACGGGAGTGCGCAGCCGAGACCTCGGCGCCTGCCTCCAGAGCGACCTCGACGCCTGGCACGCCAGCCACCGCGAACACCATCGCGCGGTCCTGCGTGGCTTCCTGCTCTGGGCCATGGAAACCCGCGCCATGCCGCAGCTGAGCCTGCCAGAACAGCAGGCCACTCAGTCAGCCCCGATGAGCCAGCGAACCCGGCTCGCCTTCATCCGCCGCGCGATCACCACAACCGACGCACCTCTCCCAGCGCGGACCGCCGCCTGCGTCGACGATCTCCTCGACCAAGACGGCGAGCTCTTCATCCGGCTCGGAGAACCGCCCAGCCCGGTCCCCGGACCGTTCGCCGCCCTGTTCCTCGAACAGGCCGCCAACCGCTCGAACATGAACACCGCCACCAACCCCGGCAGCCGAAGGCTGTATCCCGGCCGCCGCGCCGGCCAGCCCCTCAACCCTGGCACCCCGCGCGAACAACTCCGCCAGCACGGTTACATGACCGGCAAAGCCCGCCGTTTCGCATTCTCGGGCCTTCGCCCCCTTCGTGGCGAGAGCAGCGCTCACCGTCTGGTCCAGGGCCCGGCGAAGCGTGCGGACCCGGAAGTCCGACGCCTCCGAGCGAGGTGCCCGAATCGGGCTTCAGCGGTTGAACTCCCGGTTCCTGGCCTACCGGAACGAACTCGGACTGGACGAGGGGTTGGATTTCCATTCCCTGCGCCGCTCCTACGTCACGCACCTGATCGAGGACGGGTGGGATCCCCGGTTCGTCCAGGAGCAGATCGGTCATGATCATGCTTCCATCACCGCGATCTACACGTGCGTGTGGGCCAGAGTGCGAGGTTCCCCGGCGTCGCCAGGAGCGGCCGGACCTCGGTGACGTACTGGTCAACGATCTCCGTCGACCAGGGCCAGACCGCCAACACGCTGCGCCGCGTGAGCGGCGCCCCCTTCTTCGCCTTCCCGAACCGAACATCCAGAACGCCGTACTCGCCGAACTCCGGGGCCGTGCGGGTTGGAGCTGAAATCGACCTCATCCAGCATCCGGGTCTCGTTGCGGCGCAGCCCGAACGCGTAGGCGACCTTGAACAAGGTCGCGTCCCGGAACGCCGGCACCCAGCCCTTGCGCCCCCGGTCCCGGATCCGGAAGACCTTGCTCGTCGGCGTAGTCGAAGAACGTCTGCAGCTCGTTGTGGGTGAAGGCGCGCTTGGCCGGGTCGGACTCGTCATCCTGGACGTGGACGGCGGTGTTCCACTCGTGGACGACCTGGATCGGGTGCGTGCCGAACCGGGTCTCGCACTCGACCGCCCACCCGCAGGCGGGGTCGGTGATGAAGCCGCAGAACGACCGGACCACCCCCTGGTAGCCCCGCACCGTCGTGTGCTTCAGCCCGCGGACCGACCGCAGGTCACCCAACCACTCGTCCACCATCGCGGGCGTCCACTCCCACGGGAACGCGTTCACATGATCGGCGAACGCCCGCGCGGTCCGCTCCCGGCCCTCGATCGTCCCGAACGCCGGTTTCCGCGCGAGCTGCTGGTTTCGCCGGCCGTCCAGCATCGCCGCGAACACCTGCTCATCCGGGCGCAGTAGCCCCACCCCGTCGACCAGCTCCAACCGAGCCGACCCAGAGACCTCACCCCTCAACCGTCACCCCCGTTGTTCGCGTCCGATGCGAAATCTTCGCGTCAGATGCGAAACCTCGGAGGGGAAGCAGCTCAAACGGCCGTACCCGGTCAACTCGCCGCACCAGTCACGCTGCTCTCGCCAACATCACCGGCGCCCGCGACGAAACCCTTCGCCCAGGCCAGGGCCAGGAGTAGGCCGCCACTGCGCTGCGGCTATGCACGATGTCGCGTATTCGCATCCGATGCAATTGGCGTCACAAGGAACCTGCGGACAGCCGTTGGCGCTGAGAATGATCTTGGGGTGGGTGTTGGCCTGTTGGGAAGGGAGCTGCCACCAGCCGCGATCTGAGCGGTTTAGGCGGGTAGGTGGCTCAACTGGCCGTCCGTGGGCTTGAGTTTCCGCCCTGCCGTTCATCGCCTGTCAGTGTGCTGATGAACGGCAGGAGCGTGTCGGCGAGGCCGGAGGCGGTTGGGTTCCCGGTGGCGAGTCGGCGCAGTTGGGTGCCGATGAACAGTGCCACGGTCATCGGTGCGGCCTTCTCGGGGTCAGGTACGCCGAGTGAGCGCAGCACCGTGGCGGCGAGCCGGTCATAGGTGCCGAAGAACTCGGCGGCCAGGGCGTGGAGCTCCGGTTCCTTGGAGGCGTGGATGTAGAGCTCGAACCAGGCGGTGTGGTCGGTGCCCAGGCCCGTCTCGCTGGCGATCTGTTCGGCCAGGGCGCCGGCCTGGTCGAGGTCGTTGCCTTGGTGAACGCGGTCGGCCAGTTCGGCGAACCTGCGGGTCTCCTCGGCGATGAAGGTGCGCATGCCTTCTCGGACAAGGTCTTGCTGGCTCGGGAAGTGGTAGGTCACCGAGCCGGGTGACAGACCCGCCTGCGCGGCGAGGCGGCGGTTGGTCACCGCGGTCACGCCGTCGGTGGCCATGATCGCCAGTGCGGCCCGGACGAGTCGTTCCCTGGCGCCCTTGTGTCGTGACATGGATCTCTCTTCGCCTGTGTCCCGCGCATCCAAGGTACTGTTCGTTCGTTCGAACGAACAGTATTAGGGTTCCGGCAGGCGGAGTGGTCGATGGTGATGCGTATGCGGCGCAAGAGCGCCGGTTTCCGGCAGATGTCCTTGCGTGCGCTTCCTGAACGACCGCGCCTGCCGCACAGCTACTTCGACGCCGAGCCGGTCGACATCGAGATGGACTCGGTTCCGTTCGGCCGGATACGGGTCCACTACCGGACGGCCGGCAGCGGCCCGCCGCTGCTGCTCGTGCATGGGCTGATGACCACCGGATATTCATGGCGGTACGTCCTTGCCGACCTCGCCGTGGCGTTCCGGGTCATCGTGGTGGATCTGCCCGGCTGCGGACGCACCGACGGACCGGTCGGCAGGCGGTACGGGAGCGCGGAACTGGCCACCTGGATCGGTGAGTTCCAACGCGCGGCCGGCATCGACGGCTGCGCGGTGGTCGGCAATTCACTGGGCGGATGCCTTGTCTTGCGCCGCGCGCTGGACGCCCCCTCCTCCTTCAGCCGCGTGGCGATCATTCACTCGCCGGTGCTGCCAGAAGCCAAGCATCGTGCGCTGCACCTGGTGCTCGCGCTGCCCGGTGTTGCCAGCGGACTGGCAGCCTACGTTCGCCGCTCACCGATGCGCTGGACGCATTCGCGAACCCACTACTACGACGAGACCCTGAAGTCGTGGGAAGAAGTGCGCGCCTACAGCGAGTCGCTCGCCCACATCGACGGTGCGCGTGTCTTCATGCACTACCTGCGGGACGGGCTCCGCCCGGCGGCGCTCGCCGACACCGTGCAACGGCTGCGCCGCCGACGCGCCGCCGGCCTTGGGTTCCCCGTGCCGCTGCTGGCCGTCTACAGCAAGGAGAACGATCCGATGGTCCCGCCGCGGATGGGACGGGCGCTGGCCGAACTCGTGCCCTCGGCGCGTGTGGTCTGGTTGGAGCGCGCCTCGCACTTCGTCCACGTGGACCAGCCGGAGGCGGTCTCCTCGCTGCTCCTGGACTTCCTGACCACCCCGTAGGACAAGGGGGTTGACGAGCACGGCCGGCGGGGAGGCTGAATCCAGGAATCAGCGGAAGGCGGTCGACGGGCCCCGACCGGAACACTGAACGGCGTGAACACCCCCACGACGCGCCGTCCGGGTCGGTTACGCCCGCTGCTCCACCGACGAACAGGACGTCGTCATCCAGACCGGGCAGCTGCTGACGCTCGGCGTGCCGCCCGACCGGATCTCTATCTGCGCACCCGCGAGGGCATGGCACCGGCCAAGAGAGGAACGGCAAGCTCAAAGGCAAGCAGCCCGAACCGCCCGAGCTCGCGCGGCGCATCGATCACGATCAGCGGCGGTACTCCGGTCCTCATGACCACCATCATCGCCGAGACCCGCTCCACCACCCTGGTCTCGGTCTATCTCGCCGCCATGGGCCTGGTCACCGTCGCCTGCGCCTGGGGTCTGACCAACACCGCCGCGGTCCGCGACGATCTCGAGGCGATCCCCGGGAGCCGCCTCAAGGGCCAGGAGGCCACCTCCTGACAGTGTGCGCCCCAGGTCCCGTTGGTTCTGCCACGGCGACGACGGGACCGGGGGCAGGCAGGCAGGCCGCATCGGTGAGCGCTCGGCCGGCGTCCTCCGCCTGTCCAGGTCGGAGGCCTGGGTCGTTACCCGGGGGAACGCGGGCCGTCACCCGCTGGTCAGCTTGCCGGTGCATCCTGACCAGGCAGGTTGCTCCGGCAGCAGACCTGCCCGGAGGGAGATCGGCGTGGAGCTGCGGTACCTGGAGTCGTTTCTGGCCATCGCCGACGAACTGCATTTCGGGCGCGCCGCCGCGACGCTGCACATCTCCCAGCCCTCACTTAGTCAGCACCTGCAACGGCTGGAACGCTCGATCGGCGTACGGCTCGTCGACCGCGGATCACACCACGTCACGCTCACCGGCGCCGGTGAGGTCTTCCGCGCGGAGGCACGGAGGCTGCTCGATCAGTTGCACGACGCGGTCGAGATGAGCCGAAAGGTCGGATCGGGGTATGTGGGTACGGTGCGGGTCGGGTTCAACTACCCGGCCGGCCGCCGGGTCCTGCCGCTCACGCTGGACCGGCTGGCCCGAGCGTACCCGCGGCTGCGGCCCGAGCTGGTCGAGAAGCGCTCGGGACCGCAGCTGACCGACCTTGTGGCGGGCAGGCTGGACGTCGCGTTGCGGTTCGGTGTGCCCCAGGGCCCCTACTTCGCATCCCGAGAGCTGTTCTCAACGCCGCTGATGGCCCTGGTCGCGCCCGGCCATCCGCTGTTCGGACGGCGCTCCATCCCGTTCCGCGAACTGGCCGAGCACCGCTGCATCCTCTTCAGCCGAGAGCTGAGCCCGGCCTCGCACGACGCGCTGTCGCAGGCCGCGAAGCAGAGCGGGATCAGGCTGAACGTCACCGACGAGGTGAACGACTCGATGGCCACCGCCATGGTCATCGCCACCGGGGCGGTGGTCGGTTTCGCCTCAGCGACGCGCGCGGTCGAGACGTCCGCCATGGGGTTGTCCGCCATCGCACTGGTCGAGCCGGAGCCAACGCTGGACGTATATGCCGTGTGGCAGGCGCGGGACCCGGCCCCGGGGGCACGTGTGTTCCTGGCGTGTCTTGAGGCAGCGGCACCGTTCACCGCCGTCGGTCTCTGACCGAGGTCTCCGGCTGTCTGCGCCCCTGACCGGGGCCGGGCGGTTCTGCGTCCTGCGCTCCTACCTGGCCACCACCGCCCAACACTGCATCGGCCTCCTGGACGCCCTCACCAACCGGCGCCCCCGGCCGCCGTCCACCACCTGAAACCGGGTCCACGGCCTCAAACTGCTGACCAGTCACCGCGACGGTTCCACCGGGCCGATCTTCATAGCGGCGGCGATTGGTGCACTCAATCGCCGATTCGGATTTCTCTTGTTGCCGGGGGCGCGCCTCCTTGCAATGCTTGATCTCGGCCCCGCGGCATCGGCTGGGCAATCATATTAGCTTCCAGGAAACGAGTGAAGAACCATTGATGAATTTGACGATACTCGGTTGTCGCTCGGGGATGCCCGCGGATGGTCAGGCCGGCTCGGGTTACTTGGTCTCGCTGGGGTCGGGCGCGGCGCCGACCCGGCTGCTGCTGGACTGCGGGCCAGGAGTGGCGACCGCGTTGAGCCAGGTCGGCACTCCGGAGATGCTCGACGCCGTCGTCATCACCCACGTTCATCTCGATCACTGCTACGACCTGCTCCCGGTCGGCAAGTCACTGCTTTCCGCGAATCTGCGCTATCCGGCCGCCGGATCTCCGCCGCAGGAGGATGTGCGGATATCGCGGATTCCGCTGTATGTGCCGGTCGGCTCGGCGGACCGTTTCGATCAGCTCGCCAAGCTTTTTCCGGTCACGACGATGCCGGCCCTTGACCGTGCCTTCGAGTTGGCATTCGACGTCCGCGAATATGCCCCCGGTGCACGATTCACCGTCGGGGGTGCGGAAATCCGGTTGGAACTCCTCAAGCATGCGGTGCCGAACTGCGGTGTGCGCGTCGACACCGCCGAAGGGACCCTCGTCTACACGGGGGACACCGGCCGTACGGCGGCACTGGACGGCCTCGCCGCCGGAACCGACCTGCTGCTCGCCGAATGCACGCTGGACGAGCCGGACTCCGGTCCGCACGGCCACCTGTGCGCTGAGGACGCGGCCGAGGCCGCCGCGTCCGCCGGCGCCGGGCAACTCGTGCTCACCCACTTCGCGTCGGCCGATGCCTCCTGGCTGGAGAAGAGCCGGCAACGCGCCGCCGCCCGGTTCGGCGGTCCGGTGCACCTCGCCACCCCGTTCGCGCAGTTCCCCGTCCGATCCCCCCAGGAGACCCCCAAGTGATCAATATGAAGGTGCGCAGACGCGCGGGCCGACCGAGCCTCGCTCTCGCCGCGCTGGCCGTGGCGACGTCGTCCGTCGCGGGATGTTCGTCCGGCAGCGACCCCGCCGCCGGCAAGACCGTGACGCTGTCCTTCCTCTCTTACAACTACGGCACCGCCGATCTGGGCGGCAAGGGCACGCAGGAGCTGATCGACTCCTTCGAGAAGGCCAATCCCTCCATCAAGATCAAAGCTCAGGGCGTCGCCGTCGCCGACGTCCTCACCAAACTGCGCACGTCCGGCCTCTCCGGCAACGGTTTCGACGTGGCGCAGATCGGCTGGAGCAAGATGGCGCAGGCGTACCAGAGCCTGCCGATCACACCCGTCCAGAGGATCGCCACGGCGCAGGATTGGCAGCAGACCAGCGCCGGTTTCAACCAGGCCGTCCTCGCCGCGACGCGACACGACGGCGTGACGGCCGTGATGCCGTACACGATGTCGGTCCCGGCGCTGTTCTACAACCCCGACCTGTTCCGGTCCGCAGGCCTGGACCCGGCCAAGCCGCCGACGACCATGGCCGAGGTGAAGAGCGCCGCGCTCAAGATCGTGAAGAAGGGAGCGCAGGGCGTCTACTTCGACGCGGCCGGCGCCAGCAAGTCCGACTTCCTCACCCAGTCCCTCATCAACAGCAACGGCGGCTCGGTCGTCGACTCCGGCGGCAAGGTCGCGTTCGACCGGCCGCCCGCCGTACAGGCGATGCAGACGCTGGCGGACCTGACGAAGTCTGGAGCGCAGCCGGGTGTCGGCGAGGCCGACGCCATCGCGGCGTTCAAGGCGGGCAAGCTGGGCATGCTCGTCACCTCCACGGCGGTGCTCGCCGCACTCGACGCGGCGGCTTCTGGAAAGTTCGAGGTGCAGGCCGCCGGCTTCCCGGGCTTCGGCAGCGGGCCCGCCCGCCCGACCTACTCCGGCGCGGGGCTCGCAGTGCTGTCGAAGGACCCGGCCAAGCGGCGCGCCGCATGGGCGTTCGTGAAGTTCCTGACGAGTGAACAGGCGTTCACGACGATCACCACCAAGATCGGCTATCTGCCCCTGCGGCCCGCCGTGGTGACGGATCCGCGCTACCTCAAGAGCTACTTCGACAAGGACAAGCGGCTGCTTCCCACCCTGGCCCAGCTGGACCAGCTCACGCCCTACACCTCCTTCAGCGGACCAAAGGCCCAACAGGCCGTTCTCACGCTGCAGGACGACGCGGTGGCGCCGATCATGCTGCGGGGAGCGAACGCGCAGGAGACACTGCAGGCGGCCGCGAAGACGATCCGCGGGCTGGTCGGTCAGTGAGCGAAGCGGTGCACCGGCGGTTCGGAGCCTTGGGCTACCTCAGTCCTGCCCTGGTCGTCCTCACCGTCTGGGTGTACGGGCCGCTGGTGTTCACCGTGGTGCTCAGCGTCCTGCACTGGGACGGAACCGGCACGCCCGGCTTCGCCGGGCTGGGCAACTACGCCTCGCTCGTCGCCGATCACCACTTCCCGATGGCCATGGTCCGCACGTTGCTGCTGGTAGCGTGCCTGCTCCCGTTCGCCACCGCGGTGCCGATGGGACTGGCGATCACCTTGTGGAAGCGGCCGGGCCGGGCCGCGTCGTTCTACCGCGCGCTGCTCTTCGTGCCCGTCGTCCTCGCACCCATCGCCAACGCGCTGTCGTGGCAGTTCGTGCTCAACCCGCTGGGCGGGGTCCTCAACGAGACCCTCGGCCTGCTCGGCATCCGTCCGGTCAACTGGCTCGGCGATCCGCACACGGCGCTGGTCGCGATCGCGCTGATCACCGCGGGGAAGATCATCGGACTGAACGTGCTGCTGTACGGCGCCGCGCTCGACGGCCTCGACCCTCAGTCCCTTGACGCCGCGCGGATCGACGGCGCGGGCGAACGGCAGGTGACCAGGCGCATCGTCGTGCCACAACTCTGGCCCGTGACCGGACTGCTGGCCGGCATCTGCGTGATGCTGGGGGGACAGTGGGCGTTCGTCAACGTGACGGTGCTCACCCAGGGCGGCCCCGACGGCGCCACCGACAACATCTACTACCGCCTCTACAACTACGGCTTCACGTTCTTCGACACGGGTCAGGCATCGGCCGCGGCGGTGGTGCTGATCAGCGTCCTGGGCGCCCCCCTGGCGGCCCGCCGCCTGTTCCGTCGCGCCGTGCCGGTGAATTCATGATCACTTGGATGAATCGATGGAGGCGTATCCGCTGGCATGCGCTCCTCGCGCTGGCCTGCCTCCTGTTGCTGTTCCCGACACTGTGGGCCCTGGCCGGCTCGTTCAAACCCGCCCAGGACCTCTACGGCTCCAATCCCTTGCCGCTGCATGGGACTCTCGCGAACTACCAGGTCGCCGGCCATCAGTTCCCGCTGTTCCGGCTGCTGTTCAACACCCTCGTCACCGCCGCCCTCGTGACGTCGGGCCAGATCATGATCGCGATACTCGCCGCCTACGCGCTCGCGCGGCTGCGTTTTCGCGGAGCCCGCGTGCTCATGGCCACGGTCACGATCGCGGTGCTGGTTCCCGCGCACACGCTGATCATCCCGCAGTTCGTGTTCATCTCGCGGCTGCACTGGGTCGACAGCTATCCAGGACTGATCGTGCCGCAGTTCGGTGCCTGTGCCCTCCCAGTGCTCCTACTGCGGCAGAACATCCGGGCCCTCCCCGAAGAGCTCTTCTCGGCCGCGCACATGGACGGCGCCGGCTCGTTCCGGATCCTCTGGCACGTGGTGCTTCCCCTGCTGCGGCCGGCACTGAGCGCGGTGGCGATCCTGTCGTTCATCAATACCTGGAACGAGTACGTGTGGCCGATGGTGGCAGCGCCCAGCCCTCAGCACACCACAATCCAGATGGGCCTCACCCTGTTCACCAACACCGAGGCGAGCAATCCCGGCCCGCTCCTCGCCGCCGCGATGCTCGCCACGCTCCCGGTCATCGCGGTCTACCTCGTCGCGGCTCGCCGGATCACCGCGGCGTTCCTGCATTCCGGCCTGCGGTGACCCGGACGAGCCCGCGAATCGCGGCAGACGGTCAGCGCAGGAGCGAGATGTGCGGTGCCCGATGAGGATGCGGAGGACGGCCTCCACGGCGAGCGGCGCGCTGTTCTCACCATGTGAGGCCGGTCATGTCGACGATTGCCGGCCGCAGCGCGGCGCACCCCTCCAGCCACGCCGACACTTTCCGGCGAGAAGCAGTGACGACGGGAAGAAGTAGTCAGCCCTCTCCGAGGGGCGGGTAGTGCTCGTCGTCGGGATCAGGCGGCTAGATCGTTGATGGGGGTTTGCTGAACCGGCGGCGGACATGACGAAGGGCGCCCATGATCCGTGTGTGAAGACAAACCTGGACGCCCTTCTGACCGCACTCTATGTCCGTCTGGGCGACCATGTCCTGCCATCGGCGGAGCGGCCGCGGCGACGAGGGCCGCAGCGGGTGCTCAACGATGCCGAGCTGGTGTGCGTCGCCGTGGCCCAGGTGCTGCTCGGGTGCGATTCGGAGCGGCGGTGGCTGCGGACGGCGCCGGGCAGGGTCGGGCATCTGTTCCCGCGGTTGCCCGGCCAGTCGGAGTACAACCGGCACCTGCGCGATGCCGCCCCGCTGCTGCTGGCGGCCGCGGCCTGGCAGGTCCGCCAGACGCCGTCCTGGCAGGAGCGGCTGCGGGGTGATGGACGGCACTCCGGTGCGCTGCGGCGCCTCGCGCACCACCGTGCACCGCTCGGGCCTGGGCGAGATCGCCGGCTACGGCATGGACAAGTCCCACCACGCCCTCTATTGGGGCGCCAAGCTGATGCTGATCACCACCGCAGAGGGCGCGGTGTGCTCCTTCAGCCTGGCCCACCCCCAAGAGCTGGACGAGCGGCTGCAGGCGATCCACCTGCCGCACGTCCAGCCGCCCGCACCCGGCCCATGCCCGATCGCGTGCAACAAGGGCTTCGCCGGAGCAGGAATGCACAAAGCCCGCCGCCGACCTGGGGCACCTGCTGATCCGGCCCCGGCGCGCCGACGAGCCCGATCCGCCGGCGGCGGTGTCCCCCGGCCGGCTGCGCCGGCACATCAAGGCGGTCATCTGGACACTGAAGAACCAACTCGGCCCGTAGCGGCGGATCGGTTCGCCGGTGGCGCGGTCGATGTGTGAGAGCCGGTTGAGGCGGCACCTGGTCAGGACGGCGTGCCCAAGTGATCGGCTCGGCGCCGACTGCGGTGCGTCAGGGCACCGCCGCGTCCGCCCGCCGCGCGGGCAGGGTGCGGGTGGCGGCCAGGACACCGGCCAGCGCGGCCAGTGCGGTGAGGGTGAAGACCAGGGCGACGGCAGCGGTGTCCTGCCAACCCGCCGACTCGCCGTGGGCCACCATCGCGCCGCTCACCCCGGTGACGACGGCGACCGACAGGGTCTCCGACAGTTGGAGGTCGCCGCTGGTGGCGCCCTTGCGCTCGTCGGCGGTGAGCGACAGGGCCAGGGTGGTCACCGACGGGTACACCAGGCCCATCCCCAGCCCGCCGACGCCCCAGGCGATGACGGCCGCCCCGGCGCCCGGCCCCGGGTGAGCGGCCAGCGACCAGGCGATCACAGCGAGACCCGCAGTGAGCAGGACGAATCCGGCGAGGGTGCGCTGCCGCCGGCCGCGGTCGCCGGCGCGGGCGTCGACCTTGGCCTGGCCCCAGGCGCCGACGACCCAGGTGATCGCGCCGACGGCCAGGGCGAAGCCGGAGCCCACCGTGGAGAAGCCGAACGCGGTCGTCATCGCCAGCGGGAAGAACGCCTCTGAGCCGTAGTAGCCGGCACTGACCAGGCCGCGGGCCAGCACGGTGGTGGGGAGACCGCGCCGGCCGGTCAGGAAGCCCGACGGCATCAGCGTGTGGAGCGCGGGGACGGCGATGGCGGCGCCGACCGCGACCAGCACGGCCGTCAGGGCGGGGCGGCCGGAGTCCAGCCCGGCCAGCAGCAGACCGATACCGGCGGCCAGCAGGACGGTCGCGAGCAGCCGCCGCCGGTCGGTGTCGCCTCCGGTGCCGGGCCCCCGGAGTCCGGGCACCGTGGGAACCGCGGCGGCGATGACGAGTGGGACGAACAGAAGGAAGACCGCGCGCCAGCCGAACAGGTCGGCCAGCACGCCCAGCAGCACTGGTCCCGCCAGCGCGGGCACCGTCCAGCACGACGCGACCAGGGCGAGGACCCTTGCGCGCAGCCGGTCGGGATAGCGGAGCCCGACCGTCAGATAGACGAGGGTCAGGACGCCGCCGACGCCGAATCCCTGGGCGGAACGTCCGATGAGGAACACCGCCCAGTTCGGTGCGGCGGCGGCCACGGCGCACCCGGCGGCGAACAGGACAAGCACCAGGAGAAACGGCCGTAGCGGCCCGGATCGATCGGCCCACTGGCCAACGGTCGCCGCGGCCAGCATGTTGGCCAGCATGAACCCGGTGAACGCCCAACCGTACAGATCGAGCCCGTCGAGGTCCTTCGCGATCGCCGGCATCACTGTGGTCACGCCCAGCCACAGGAAGGCGACCACGGTCACCGAGGCGGCCAGGCCGATCGTCAGGACCCGGTGCTCTGCCCCGAAGACGCCCTGGTCATCCCCTTCCCCCTGCGTCGCGCGAGCGTCTCCGGGCGCCGCGCCGGTGCCGGGTCGGTCCGTGCGCCGCACGCCCTCGACGGCCGGTCGGTTGTCCGGGTCCTGCCCGGCGTACCGCTCCATCTGTAGACCACCACCATATATCGGTAACTGACTATTTAGTATTTTGGCAATATAGAGTGTGGTCGATATAGTGTCAACGTGATCGATGATGAGCGTGTCGCGGCGATGTTCAGGGCCATCGGCCATCCGGTCAGGCTCGGCATCATCCGCCGGCTGGCCGCCGAACCGGAGACCTGCGCGTGTGACTTCACTGAGGTGTTCGCCCTCAAGCAGCCGACGATCAGCCAGCATCTGAAGGTTCTGCGCGAGGCGGGCCTGGTCACGACCCGCCGCCAGGGCACGCAGATCTGCTACTCGGTCGACCCGACTGGAATTCGGGAACTGCAGGACCAGTTGGCCGCCGTAGCGATGCCCGCCACGCTCCTGCACGTCTGACACGGCGCTGCTGGGACACCGAGCGCCGGGCCGTCGGCGAGTTCGGAACCGTCACAGAACTCGCACCGCACTTCCAGCGCAAAGATGATCGAATGGCCAAAGGCCGGGAACACGAGGACGGCGCGATCGAGCCGCGGTACGAGCCGATCAACGGACATCACGGCCGGATCAAAACGATGGACAGCGCCACGGTCGGCGGTCGACCCCCTGGCGGCACGAACGGCGACAACCGCGCCACATCCTCCTCGCGCACGTCGAACCCACTCGTGCGCAGGTGGGTCAGGGCCGCGTCCATGTAGCGGGTGTTGAACAGCACGATCGCGTTCAGCGCCAGGCCGAGCGCGCCGATCCGGTCCTCCATGCCCTCGTGGCAGCTCTGGTAGAGCTGCCCGTTCTTGCCGTGGAAGACCTTGCGGGCCAGGGCGTGGCGGCCCTCCTGCAGGTTGGCCTGGGCCTTGATCTGGTGGCGGTAGCCGGTTCGTCGGCCACCCGCAGGATGTGCAGGGGCTTGGCGATGCGGCCGTAGTGCACGATGACATCGCCCAGTGGGTGGGGCGGCCGTTGCGCGACAGCATCCGGATCACGTCGTAGGCGCGGAACGTGCCGGTGTGGATCGACCCGGTGATCCGCAGGATGTCCTCCCAGTGCCGTTCGATGCGGACCGGGTCGATGCGGCCGCGGGCAGGGTCACGGATTCGCGCGCCTGCACCAGCTGGCCGCCGCCGGGCAGGCGAGCTCGCGCAGAGATGCGCAGATCGCCGCGACACGGATCGCCACCCTGCTGGCCTGCAAGGGCGGACGGATCGGCGACATCACCGTCGGCGACTGCGTGGAGCTCGTCGATACCCAGCGCCGGATGCACGCCCGCGGCGGACAGAAGAAGGTCGACTTCTACCTGCGGCTGCGGGCCATGGGCATCTTCCCCGAGGATGCCCCAGCCACGATTCGTGCCTTCGGGCTCGCCCTGGGCCAGTTGAGCATCGAAGAGCTGGTGGACCGCTACCGGATCCGATCCCAACCGGTACGCGACGTGATCGTGGACTATCTGCACGAGCGCCAACCATCGCTGGACTTCGCCAGCCTGGACGCGATCTCGCGCACGCTCGCGGGCCTGTTCTGGGCCCGGATCGAAGCTCTGGCGCCGGGAATCGACTCACTGCAGCTGCCCCCGGCGGTGGCTCGCGCCTGGAAGGACGACCTGAAAGTCAAGAAGCGCAACGTCATCGGCACCGACGGCAAGAGCGTCGAAGTCTCCAGCGCGCGACTCGGCGCCAAGGACGAACTCATGCGCGTCCGAGCGTTCTACCTCACCATCGCGCAATGGGCGGCCGAGGAACCGGCCCGCTGGGGGCCATGGGCCGTGCCCTGTCCGATCGGCGACGACGAGATCCACAAGGCAAAGGAACGCAAGAGACGCAAAGCCCTGATGGATCAGCGCACCCGGGAGCGGCTGCCCGTCCTCCCCATCCTGGTCAGCACCACCGACCGGCGGCGCTGTGAAGCCGCCAGCCTGCTCCATGCGGCGGGAGACACCGAGCCCGGAGAACTGATCCCCGGCACCGGCGGGGCCCTGCGCAGAGCCATCGCATGACGTCCGCGAGAAGGTCTGGAACCCGCCGATGCCGCTGCTGTTCCAGCGCGGCATCGGCTCCGAGCACCGCGCTTTCACACCGACCGCGATCCGCAAACTGCTGATCAATGCGCTGGCCGCGACCGGGCTGACCAACGCCGAAGGTGAGGCACTGTCCTTCTCCCCCCACGACTTTCGAAGGATCTTCGTCACCGACGCCATCATGAACGGACTGCCCCCGCACATTGCCCAGGTCATCTGCGGTCACAAGAACATCGACACCACGATCGGATACAAGGCGGTCTACCCTGCCGAGACGATCGAGGCCCACCGGGCGTTCATCGCCCGCCGACGGGCCTCCCGTCCCGGCGAGGAGTACCGGATCCCGACAGAGGATGAGTGGGACGCCTTCCTCGCCCACTTCGAGAAGCGGAAGGTGTCCATCGGCACCTGCGCACGTGCCTTCGGATCCCCCTGCGTCCATGAGCACGCTTGTGTCAGATGCTCGCTCCTCCGACCTGACCCGGCCCAACGGGCACGGCTTGCAGAGATCCGCGACAACTTGATCGCCCGAATCGCCGAAGCTGAGACGGAAGGCTGGCTCGGCGAGGTCGAGGGTCTCCGGGTCAGCCTGGCTGGCGCCGAGGAGAAGCTCAGCCAGCTCGATCGGGGCCACGGGCAGGATACGGCCGTGGACCTTGGCATCCCCACCATGCGTGGTGATGGATGAACCCGCGAAGGGGGGGTGCCGCATGGCCCTCAACCAAGATCGAGAACAGGTTTGAAGAAGCGTGCGTCAAACGCCCTTCAGAACACGGTCAAGTGCCGCCCGGCCCGCAGGTCCCCAGTGCGGCTTGCCGCCGGGAAGGCCCCGATCTCCGTTCTGCCCCATGAGCATCAGGAACAGGCTCTTCATAGCAGCCAGCCCGCGGGCGCGCCGGATCGCCGCCTCGTCTGCATGTGCGTATATGTCGAAGAACCGTGAGGCCGTGCCCGCGGGCAGCAGCACCCATGCGGCGGCGAGGTCCCACGCTGGATCGCCGGCGAACATGTCGCCGAAGTCGACGATGCCCGAGAGCGTTCCGTCCGAGACAACGACGTTCGCGGGATGGAGGTCGCCGTGCACCCACACCCGCGGGCCTTCCCACGCTTGGGCCGCAACGGCGTCGTCCCAGACGGCCCGGACGTCGGCAGCGATGTCGTCGGGGACAACGGCCTGGAGGAAGTTCTCGAAGCCCTCCGTGCAGTTCTTGGGATGGCCACCGCGGTCCGTAGCGATGGGCGCCTCGGCGGGCGCCTCCACATGGAGTGCCCGGAGGAAGCCCGCCAGCGTGTCGGCCGCGTGGTCGCCGCGGCTGATCGAGCCGTGGTCCAGCGGCTCGCCGGGAACCCACGTCATCACGGTCCAGTGCTTGGGGAAGCGCTCGGACGGTTCGCCGAACCGCACCGGGGTCGGCACCGGGAGCGGCAGGCGTGGGGCCAGCACAGGGAGCCACCGCCGTTCCTTGAGCTGGAGCTCCGGGGTGGGGTCCATGCGCTGCATGCGCACGGCCAACTCGTTCCCGAGGCGCCACATTTGGTTGCCCCAGCCGCCCGGCACCTCGCGGATGGCCAGCCCGGCAAGGTCTGGATGTTGCTCCTGCAGCACGTCGCGGACCAGGTCTGGGGTGATCTCGATCTCGGTGTCGGTCATGCGAAGTCACAGTAATGAGGCGGCAGACGGAACGGGCTCTCGCTCTCCGGAACATCTCGCTGTGATCCTCGGGCATCACCAATCCGGTTTCAGAGAGCTACGGACCCGAGGCTTGGGACAGACCGGCCCCAAGTTCAGAGAAGCCTGCATCCGCTGCCCGATGCTCGAAATCAACCCCAAGATGCTCGGTCGCCTCGCCGAGATCGAAATCGACCCCCTCACCCGCCGCGCACGCGCCGAGGCCGAATCATGGCTCGGCGAGATCGAAGGCATCGACCTGACACTCACCTTCCTGCGCTCCAAGCGGCAGGAGGCGGAACGCCAGGCCCGGCGGACACCTGTCGACCTTGGTCTTCCCGCTCCGCGCGTCAGCGCGAAGGGTCAGGTGCGCGAACCATGACCTGCCCGGATTCGCTGCTCCGCGACGCGAGTGACGTGCGCGAACCGCGCCAACTCCTCCTGAGGGATCACCCCCTCCGAACCCGGCCAGAGAGCCGAGGTGGTCAGCCGGAAGACGAGCGCACGCACGAGCATCTGAAGCTCGTCACGGCCGGGAAGAACGTTCTCGATCAACTCTGGGTCCGCGTGGTGGTAGAGCAGCCCATCGACGACTACGACGGCCTCGGCATACGGCACCGGCCGCCAATAAGGAGAGAAGTCGATTACGGCTGGTGGCCAGCCCGGATGGAACATCACGTTCCCGGTGAGATCTCCATGGACGAGCTGGCTTTCGGTTCGCACCGGCTCCTTCAGATCCAGCAACCTCGCCAGCAGTTCGTCGGCATCGGTCGACGATGGTGGCGTCGCTTCGTCCCAGGCGACCCGGTCGGCGATCGCCCAAGGGTCTCGGCGCCGGTCAAGAAATCCGGGCCGTGGTACATGCCGCAGTGCCTGGTGAAACGCCCTGGTGGCGGCGATCAAAGGCTCCCAGTTCCCAGCTGGCCCCTCTTGGCCATCCAGAAGCTCAGCGGCCGTCCAGCCCTCAGCCACGTAGTTGCCGTCACGCGAGCGGCAGGGCCGCGGAACGCGGAACTCGACCGAGACGGGCAGACTCGCGAAGACCGCTGCGGACCATTCGGCCGCCTGCGGATCACTCGTCGGCTTCAGAACCGCGTCTCCGACACGGAAGCTCTGCCCCTGGCCGCCGGCAAGCGGGCGAGCCGATCCCGTCAGCTCGAACGCCGCCAGCACGCCGGCCGGAGGCCCAGGAGCCATCCCCGAAGTCATGGCCGAGATCATGCCGGATCGCCCGATCAGCGGGCATCTGGATTCCCAAGCCACAGGCAGAGCCAATCGATTGACCATCGGAGAGAGGTGCAGATAAGCAGCCGACCATCGTCGCCGAACGCCACCTGGGCGTTGCCGGGCAGCCGGCCAGCGACCTCGGTGTAGGTGTCGTGCAGCAGCTCGGCGCGCACGGCCAGGTGCTCGGCGGCCCGGCCGGGCAGGTTCAAGCTGGCCGGCCCGCCGCCTGGTTGAACAGCGCCACCGGTCCCTCGGCATGCGTCCACGCCCGCCCGTGCAGGAACGTCCGGAACCGCTGCCCCCACTCGGCGTCCTCGTACGGGTGGTAGTCGCAGGCGTCCCGGATCTCCCCCGCATGGTCGTACAGCGTCTGCCGCCGCTCGGTGTACCGCTTCACCACTGACGGGTCCCCGATGCCGAGCTGCGCGGCCAGATGATCGACCACCGGCCACGGCACCGCGAGTGGATCCTCCAGGAACAGGCCGATGTACCGCACCGTGCACATCTGGAGCGCGAACCCCAACTGGTGGTGCTTGGTCCGCCGCAGCGTGATCAGGTCCCGGTCGACATCGTCCGGGAAGAAGAACCGCTCCAACTCCGGCTTCGTCGGCTCCTCGGCGAACTCCCGTACGCCTCAGCCTGGTCGTCGGTCAGCAACTCCCCGGCACGATCAGACCGCGGCCAGCAACGGGGCCGGTTCGGTGGCATTTCTCCGAACCCGGCGGTGGAGTAGATCAGTGCACTAGGCGACCTTGATCGTTCTCACCGATAGCCGCTGTACCGATGTCCCAAGGCCGGTCTAGAAGCGCCGAAACGACCGCTCTCGCGGCGCGCTCCCGGCCTCCCATGGCACCAGAGGAGGAGAAGTCGCGTACCACCGCCCTTGTGGCCTTCCTGAATGGCCCGGGGCGGCTGGCGGGGGCCAGCCGCCCTGGACGCGGTGCTGGACACGGTGCTGGTCGTGCCGGCGGTCGCGCTGTCCCTCGGCGCCGACTTGCCGCCGGGAGATGATCGGGACCACTTCTCCTTGCCTCTTCTCGGCACTGCGCCGGCGCTGCTGTTCACCGTGCACGCGCTCCCGCTTTGGTGACGTCGTACCGAGGAGCTGCCTCCTCCAGACTGCGGCCGTGATCTCACCGGTGATGCCTGTGGTGGAGAGGTTGATCGATGTCCGATCGCGTGAGACCGGGCCAGCTGGCACGCTGCCCACATGGATCATGCAGAAGTTCTTCTCATCGGCGGGCGGGCCGGAGCCGGCAAGACGACGGTGGGGTGGGAAGTGTCGGCGTTGTTGCGGGCCGCATCGGTCTCTCACGCGATCATCGACGGCGACTTCATGGGGCAGGTGCATCCGGCGCCGCAGGGAGACCCGGACCGCTCGAAGATCACCGAGAGCAATCTCGCCGCTGTGTGGGCCAACTTCGCGCGCAGCGGCTACCGCCGGCTTGTCTACACGAACACGCTCAGCGTGTTGCCCGAGACGACCGGCATGTTCCAAAGGGCCCTGGGGGTGGAAGCGCGGATCGTACGGGTCCTGCTCACCGCCTCCGATTCCACCATCTGTGAGCGGCTGGCGCGCCGGGAGCTCGGCTCAGAGTTGGAACAGGAACTTGCGGGCAGCGCCCGCAAGGCGCGGTGGCTGGACCAGCGCGTCCCCGCGGAGACTGTGCGGGTCGTGACCGACCACAGGGCGGTGGTCGACATCGCACGCGAGGTCGTGGCCGCCACCGGTTGGACCCGGGGTTGAGGAACCTGCGGACAGCTGTTGGCGTTGAATACGATCTTGGCTTAGGGCCAGCTGGAACGATCGCTTTGTAACGCATCCTTCGCTGGTGAGTTAGATGACGGTGGGGTGGCTTCCGGGGTTATGCCGGCGGAGTCTCTGTCGGATGGGCATAGGGCGGCGTACCAAGCCGCGCCGGGCCGACGCCCGGCCGGGGCGGGCACCTCGAAGAGGTCGCGCAGCCCGGGCACCAGAATGAACCGGGCGGTGTGGTACTTCCCGGCGACCTTGCCGCCGCGGGTGCGGCACGGCG
The DNA here is from genome assembly GCF_050936235.1 of Spirillospora sp. CA-108201. Lineage (NCBI taxonomy): Bacteria > Bacillati > Actinomycetota > Actinomycetes > Streptosporangiales > Thermomonosporaceae > Spirillospora > Spirillospora sp. CA-108201. The sequence goes on from NZ_JBNJNE010000001.1 coordinate 418,842, forward strand.
AGGGCGCCATCACCTCACACGTCGAGGCAAAGACGAAAGTCGTAGCCCTCACAGTGACGAAACGACCCCGGAGCTAGCAAGTTTCGGGTCTGTCGTTACGGAGGCCAGTCTTCTGCGACTGCTGGGACCGAAGGGGTAGGCGCGCAGGAGAGCACCTCGGCCCTTGGGTCTGGTCTGTGGGGGGTGTGCCGGCGTCGTCAGCAAGGTCGGGGACGGCATGCGGAGCGCACCACGCGATCACGTGGTCCCGGCGGCGGCCGCGGGTGTCGTCCCGGTACACCAGGTCCGCCTACTGCCCGTCGGTGCCGCGATGCGCCGGGGCGCGCTCACCGAGCGGGTAGTAGGTGGTGTTCCCGGCCTTGGCGTACCGCTTCACCAGCTCCAGCGCGTCGATCACCGGCCGGTGCGCAGAGTTGTTGGATCGCAACTCCAGCAACTCCAGCAACTCCAGCGGCTCGATCAGGCCCTTGCGGTAGCGGCCGGTGTAGGAGGCCTTCAGCGTGGTCTGCACCGTGCGCTGGTACACCGGGCCCTTGGTCCGGTACTCGTGCACCAGTTCGCGCAGCGTCTGCTCGCCGCAGGCCACCGCTGGGAACACCACATCGCGGAGCTGGTCGTCCGGGGCGGCCAGCTCCGCCTCGGCGATGTGGAACAGGATGTTCTCCTTGCCGGTCACCCGCTTGAATGCGTTGATCAGCTCCTTGGTGACCTTCTGCTCGGCGCGGGCGCCGGTCCGGTGCACCGTGGCGATCAGCAGATCCACCAGCGCGTCGGTGACCTCCCGTTCCCGCTCCACCAGCAGAGCCGCCAGCAGCGTCACCGCCGCCGGCTGTGAGCTGCACGCACGACGGCGCAGATGCGACGGCGACTCCTACCGCCGCCCGAGCCCGCCAGCACCTTGGGCGCCACGTCCGCGAACAAGCCCTCGGGCAGCCCGATCGTACGGATCGCGGTCAGTTTGTCGATCTCCCGCAGCATCGACTCCAGGCTGATGTTGCCCGGCATCGCCTTGATCAGCGCCAGCGCCGACCCGCGTCAGACTCCTCGTCGTGCTCCGCCGGTGGTTCGGCCTCATGGCCGCCCGGCGCCTCATCGGGCTTGCCGAGGTTGAAGTCGACCAAGCTCAGGACCCGGGCGCACACCGGCGGCGGCTCCAGCCCGCGCCGCGATCACTGCGAACCAGTTCTCCTCCGCGATGTGCAGCGCCGACCGCACCATCCGTGTGACCAGGTCCGGCGTGGGCGGCTCGATCCGTTCCTCGCGGCAGCGCCGCAGCAACTCTTCGCGCACCCGGTCCGGGTGGCGCTTCGCGTGCGCCACCTCGGCCGCCGGCCACTGCGTCAGCTTCTCGGCGTCGACCACCCCGCACACCCGAAACCCCCAGATGATCGCGGATCTGGGCACGGTGATACTCAATCGTCCGCCCGGTCCAGTCGTACAGTCCAAGCTCCGATGCCGACACCTTGACCTGCCGAGCGACGTGATCGACGACCTCGTCAGCGAACTCCGCCCGCCCCCGCCCTCTGTGTCAGGCTCAGGTGGGACACAAGGGGACAAACATCCCTAACTGACATGAGCAGGGCGAGAACGGGTACCGAGCCGAGTGACGATGACCAGCCACGACCTCCCTCCCGACGACGGCCCCCGAGCCGGCCGACCCAAGCGGCGGACCTTCTCGGCCGCCTACAAGCTGCGGATGGTGGAGGAGTACGACAATGCCCCGACCGGCGAAAAGGGTGCGCTGCTGCGCCGTGAGGGCCTGTACGAATCCAGCATCTCCTCGTGGCGCCGGCAGCGCGACGCCGGGCAGTTGACTTCGTCGGGATCGGCCCGTCCGACGCCCAAGAAGGAGAAGTCGCCGGAGCAGGTAGAACTGGATCAGCTGCGCAAGGAAAAAGCGCGGCTGGAACGGCAAAACTCCGCCATGGCCAAGAAACTCAAGCAGACCGAGGCCGCCCTGGACATCATGGGAAAAGGTATCGCGCTCTTGGAAACGATGTCCGAGAGCGCGGACACCGAGAACTCGTGAACACCTGCCGGGCCGACACCTTCGCCCTGCTGGCCGAGCATCTGACGATCACCGTCTCGTGTGCATTGACGGGCCTATCGCGTTCGGGCTTCTACCGGCGGCGGAAGCCGTCCCCCGAAAGCGGTGAAGCGGCGGTGCGGCCGTCCCCGCCGAATGCACTGACCGCCGGTGAGCGCGCCGAACTTGTGGCCGCTCTCAACAGTGACCGGTTCGCCGACAAGGCGCCCCGCCAGGTGTGGGCGGCGCTGTTGGACGAGGGCGTCTACCTGGCGTCGGTGTCGACGATGTACCGGGAGTTGCGGCTGCGTGACCAGGTCCGCGAGCGGCGCGCCCAGGCCCGCCACGAGGCCGGGAAGAAGCCCTACCTGGCCGCCCGTGCACCTAATGAAATATGGACCTGGGACATCACGAAGCTGCGAGGCCCCGGTCCCCGCAGGTTCTACGACCTGTACGTGATGCTCGACATCTTTTCGCGCTGCGTCGTGCACTGGGAAGTGCACCCGCGCGAGTCCGGAGAACTGGCCGAGCAGTTCATGCAGAACTCGTTTGCCGCCAACGGCGGGATCGTGCCGGGAACGATCCATTCCGACAACGGCACCTCGATGACGTCCAAGGCGGTGACCGACCTGCTGGCGGACCTGGACATCATCAAGTCCCACTCCCGCCCGAAGGTCAGCAACGACAACCCCTACAGCGAGGCGCAGTTCCGGACCCTGAAGTACTGTCCCGTCTTCCCGGAGAACTTCGGGTCGATCGACGAGGCCGAAACGTTCTGCCACCACTTCTTCAACTACTACAACCACGAGCATTACCATTCCGGGATCGGACTGCACGTCCCCTTCTCGGTCCATGTCGGCACCGCGCCCGCAATCCAGGACAGGCGCGGCCAGACCATCGAGGCGTTCCGTGCGGCGAACCCACGGCGGTTCACCCGGGCTCCCGCGCTGCCCAAACTCCCCGCGGTCGCGTGGATCAACCGGCCCGGCCAGGACACCGCCGCCCAGACCAGCGTTGACCAGGGAGAAGACGCCGCTTAACGATCACTGACCCCTGTCTCATTTGACTTGACACCTACCGCCGCGGGAACCGGCCATGCCGCGTGTAGAACTTCAGCAGCAGCGCGACCCCCCAAACTCGTCGGACCACGCTTGCCCGCCACCAGTTCCAGCTCGTCCTCCAGCACCGTCCAGTGCCCGACAAGCTCGTCCATCCCGACCGGTTGCCGACCCATGGGGCCCAGATCATCGCGGAACCCCAGCCCAGGCGGGCCCGATCACACCGAAGGCGTCCCGTTTGCGGCTGGTGACACGGGCGTTAACGGCACCCGCGGTTGAGCCGCTGCCGGATGCGTGGTCCCGGTCGGTCCGGTCGACAACGGGCTCGACCAGCCGGCAGTTGGCCAGCAGGCCTGGCGCCGTGTGCGGGAGTGACGGGCACCAGCAATCGGTACTCGGGGGCAGCGCGGGGTGGACGGCGGGGTTGCCGCCGTCCCTCTACAGGGTGTACATGTATGGACAGGACCGATCAGGATTGGACAGGATCATGCGGGTGAAGTACAAGGAGGTCGCTGGAGCGCTCGCCCAGGAGATCCAGCGGGGCGACTTCGTCCGGGACTCCCGGCTTCCCGGGGAACACGAGCTCGCCCGGCGCTTCGACGTGAGCCGCGGGACGATCCGGCAGGCCCTAGCCAGTCTCCAGCAGGACGGCCTGATAGAGACCTGGCCGGGCGCCGGGTCGTTCGTGACCTACGATGGCCGCCCGCTGGACGAGCGGCTCGGCTGGTCGCGAGCGCTCGCCACACGGGGCGTCCCGACCACGGCCGAGGTGATCAGATTGGCCCGGGTGATGGATCCCGGCCTTGCACGTGAACTGGGTCTTACCGACGCCGCCTTCTTGGCCGTGGACCGTGTCCGCCGTCTTGTCGCCGAGACGTCGGAGGAGCCGCGGGCGATCGCTCCCGCCGGGGACGGTGACCGGACGGCGGGGTTGGCCCTTTCGTACGAGCGAAGCCGGCTCCCGTGGAGAGCCGGCTTCGCAGGGGTGGTCGAGCGTGGGTTGAGCGATGGGTCGTTGTCCCGGACGCTGGCGGAGCTGGGCATCCAGGGGAGCGGAGGCCGGGAGATCGTCTCAGTGGGGGAGCTCACCGGGGAGGCCGGGGAGTTGCTCGGGCGCCCGCCGGGCACCGCGTTCCTCAACGTCACGCGGACGGTCCGCGATCAAACAGGGGCGATCGTGGAGCACGTTTCCAGCCTCCTCGACCCCCATCACTTCAGGCTTGAGTTGCGGTTCGGAGAGGCTGACAGATGATCGTTGACAGGGCGTACGGTGCGCTGCTGGGGCTGGCGATGGGCGATGCGCTCGGCATGCCGACGCAGTTCCTGTCGCGCGAGACGGTGGCGGCACGGTACGGGGTGCTGGACGGGTTCCGGGACGCCCCGGAAGAGAACGAGATCAGCCGGGGGATGGCCAGGGGCACCGTCACCGACGACACCGACCAAGCGGTCATTCTGGGGCGGCTGCTGGTAGCGGGCGGGGGCACGGTCGATCTGCGAAGGTTTGCCGATGAGTTGCTCGCCTGGGAGCAACGGATGATCGGACAGGGGTCCGCCGATCTGCTCGGCCCGTCCAGCCGCAAAGCGATCACGCTGATCGCCGAGGGGGCGCCCCCGGAGGAGACCGGTCGATGGGGTGACACCAACGGCGCATCGATGCGGATCGCCCCGGTCGGCGTCGCCTTCCCGGCCAGGCCGCTGGACGCCCTGGTGGACGCAGTGGCCGCGGTCAGCCGGGTCACCCACAATACGGGCGTTGCGATCGCCGGCGCGGCCGCGGTGGCGGCGGCGGTCAGCGCCGGGGTAGCTGGCGCACGGGTGCCGGCCGCTCTTGAGATCGCCGTCGAGGCGGCGGAGCGGGGCGTGCGGCGCGGCTACTACATGGCAGGCGCGGACGTGGCGTCCCGCATCCGCTGGGCGCTCGACATCGTACGTGGGCGGCAAGAGGACGAAGCGCTCGATCTGGTCTACCGGCTGGTCGGCACCGGGGTAGCCACCCAGGAAGCGGTGCCGGCGGCGCTGGCGATCTGTTCCCTCTTCCCTGATGACCCGTGGAAGGTCGCACGCTACGCGGCCAGCCTCGGTGGAGACTGCGACACCATTGCGGCGATCGCGGGCGCAGTCGCCGGGGCCTGCGCTGGCGCGGGTGCCTTCCCGGCGAGCGCTGTCGCGACGCTCGAGGCCGCAAACCCCGATCTCGGGCTGGCCGCCCTCGCCGTCGAACTGATCAAGCTCCGCACGAACACGGCCGAACCCGCGACCGCGCAGTCCGGTGCGGAGGTGAGCGCGCCATGAGCGAGGACATCGCCCGCGTCGGCGCGGTCGAGACCCGCGGCATCGAGCCGGTTCCGGACGAGGAGCGGCACGGCAAGCCCTCCGGCCTGTTCTGGATGTGGTTCGCGGCGAACATGGGCGTCGTCGGCGTCACCTTGGGGGCGGCGCTGACCGCGCTCTCCCATCTCAATGTCTGGCAGGCGTTGCTCGTCGCGACACTCGGCAGCGTCGGGTCGTTCGCCATGGTCGGCGCACTGGCGGTCGCGGGCAAGCGCGGTGGAGCACCCGGCCTCACACTGAGCCGCGCGGTGTTCGGCGTGCGCGGCAACCTCGGTCCGACCCTCGTCTCCTGGATCTCCCTGGTGGGCTGGGAGACGATCATGTGCACGACGGCCTCGTACGCCCTGCACGACCTGCTCCACAAGATCTTTGGAGTCGGCCGCAGTAACGGGCTGATCGCGCTGTGCCTGCTGGTCACGGTGACGATCGCGGCAACGATCGGCTTGCTCGGACACGCCACGATCCTGTTCATCCAGCGTTGGCTGACCTGGGTCTTCGGGGTGCTGACGCTGGTGGTCGTGGCCTTCCTGGCCGCCGACGTGAACTGGGACAAGGCCGTTTCCGCTCCGGCCGCGCCCACCACGGCGGTCATCGCGGCGATCGGCTTCATCGCGGCCGGTACCGGCATAGGCTGGTTGAGCGCTGGCGCGGACTACGCCCGCTACCTGCCGCGCAGGGTCCATGGCCGGTCCATCATCGGGGCCAGTGCGATCGGCGCCGCGATCCCGCTGATCGTGCTGATCATGATGGGCTCGCTGCTGGCCGCCGACGACCAGGCTCTCGCCGCAGCAACCGATCCGGTCGCGGCGGTCGGTGATCCCCTGCCCACCTGGATGGCGATCCCCTACCTTCTCACCGCTGTGATCGGACTGATCACTGCCGCCGACCTGTCCATGTACTCCTCGGGGCTCAACCTCCTGGCCGGCGGCATCAAGATCCGTCGGACCAGCGCCGTCGCGGTCGACGCCGTGCTCATCATTCTGGGCGGGCTCTACATCACGGTGATCGCGGCCGATTTCTACGGCCCGTTCAACACCTTCCTGACACTGCTCGCGGTGCCGATGAGCGCATGGGCCGGGGTCTTCGGGATCGACATGCTCACTCGCCGGTCCTATGACCCGAACGGTCTGATGACGATGCATCGCGGCGGCGTCTACTGGTACAGCGGCGGCATCCGCTGGACGGCCGTCGTGCCATGGCTGGCCGGCATCCTGGCCGGATTCGCCTACACGGTCGCCGCCAACGGTGAGGACGTGTGGTTCAAGGGCTCGTTCGCGGACAGCTGGCTCGGCCAGCACGGCCTCGGCTGGGCAGTCTCCGGAGTGCTGGCCGGCGTCCTTTACACGGCACTCGGCGAGATTCGCCGGCGGATCGGAACTCCCCGCCGCACGACCGAACCCTACCCTGAAGGGCTGGCCCAATGAAGCCGGAGCGTCTCGTGCTGGTGGGCAGCGTGCTCGCCGACCTGTCACTCGCGGTGGACGCGCTGCCCGACCGCGGTGGTGACGCGCTGGCCCGCCGATCGTCGACCGAGATCGGCGGCGGGTTCAACGTGCTGGCCGCCGCGGCGCGCAACGGGCTGCCCTGCGCACTCGCCGGCCTGGTCGGCGCGGGGCCGTTCGGTGATCTCGTACGGGCCGCACTGGCCCGGGAGGGCGTGGAGATGCTCCTTCCACCGGCCGTCGCCGGTGACACCGGAATGTCGATCGGGATGGTGGAACCGGACGGCGAACGCACATTCCTCACCAGCCCGGGCGTCGAATCGACGCTCTCGCGCTCCGATCTCGACATGATCCGCCTCAAAGCCGGCGATGCCACGTACGTCTCCGGCTACGATCTCCTCTACCCGAGCACTGGACCCGCAGTCGCCGGATGGGACCTCCCCGACGGCGCCGCGCTCGTCCTCGACCCGGGGCCGCTGGTCACGGACATCCCCCGCGATGTCCTCGAACCAGTCATGGCCCGATGTGCGATCCTCACCCTCAATCAGCGTGAGACCGGCCTCCTGACCGGCGTGGAGGACCCGGCGGTCGCTGCGGGGACCCTTCTCCCGCGACTGCCCACAGGTGCCCTGCTGGTCCTCCGCCGCGGTGCCGCCGGCTGTGTCCTGGTCGACGGCGACGGTGCCGTGGCGGACATCCCTGCCCCACGGGTGGCGGCGGTCGACACCACCGGGGCAGGCGACGCGCACACAGGTGTGCTGCTCGCCGCACTCGCCAGCGGCGCGGCCCCTGTTGACGCCGCCCGCCGTGCGAACGAGGCCGCTGCCGTCGCCGTCACCAGATGGGGTTCGGCCACCGCCCCCGCCGCCCATGAAACACCGGCCATCGACGGACCGCCGCGCTGATGCGCTGGGCGTCGACCGCTGGGCCGCCGGTCTGGCATGATCACCCGCTGGCTACCAGAGAAACCGGCAGGTCATCATGCCCTATCGGCGGCCCCGCGGTGGCGTGGAACTGGCCGCCTGGCAGCAGGATCTCAACACCGTCCACAAACAGGTTCGCGCCCGCATCGAGCACGCCTTCGCGCACATGAAGTGGTGGAGCATCCCGCGCACCTGCCGCCGCAAACGCGGGGGCGTCCGCCACGCCACCCGCGGCATCGCCCGCATGCGCAACCTGCCGATGGCTATCCGGCTTGGGGCGGCACGCCACCCTGGCACGCCCGGCTTCACACCTCCACCATTACAGGACGGCTCTTACGGGTCGTAACAGAATCAGCGGACGAGGCGTCGCCAGCAGACCTCCAATGGCGTTAAGGCGTCCAGCGGCTGCGGTAAGGGCGGGCGCGAAGGCCTTACCGGGGTCGTAGGTCTGGCCGGTTTGGAGTCAGTGGAACATCGCGATACCGCGATCACGGCCAGCGTGACCGCCGACCAGCCGAGCACGCTGTCCATGGCCGCGACATACGCGCTGCGTGCGGCGCGCGCAGCGGGGCCAGGTCCTTGACCTGGGTGGCGGCGGCCGGCGACTCGCGAAGTTGCGCGGGGGCGTGCAGGCCGAGTGCCCGACGTAGTCTGAGACGAGTTGGCTGCCGAGCGCCCCCCGCTGGCAGGGGCGAGAGTCTGAATGAGCCCGGAGTCGATGGTCGGATCACTGTGACTCGGGGTTAAATTGCACGCCGAAGACATAGATCAGTGCGCACAGATCGTTCATACGGTGCAGCCGTTCGGGCAGCAGTGCGGTAGGGGCGAACTCGACACCGAACCGCCTCTCCAGCGCTTCGACGATCTCCAACATGCGCAGCGAGTTGAAGGACGGGGCGTCAGCGAGGTCTGCGAGATCGCACCGTTTTCAGCCTTGATCAGAAAGCTGTGTTCAACATGTTTGACCCCGCACTGGGGAGTCCATGGGAGATGAAACGCGTCGCACACGACATAGGCTCCAACACCATCGGGAATAATGTTCCCGCGTCATGAAATCGATCCGCCAGGATGGCGAGATTCACCTGCAGGCAATCGAGAAACTCCGCCTGAACCGTGAATTCGTCCCGCACCTCGCCTCCTGTCAGGATCAACGTACTGCGGCCCTCTTGCTGTGCCCGTGACCTTAGGTCGCTGGACCGGTCCGAGCAGCCGCTCGGCGCCGATCACCCGAACTCCGGTCACGTACGGCAGGAGTTGATCGCTTCCTGCGACTTCGCGAAGCACCGGGGCAAGCCGGACGAAGTACGGATGGCGGCGCTCGCCCGGGAACGTGTGCAAGGTCCTGACACCCCGGAAACTTTCGGCAGCTCACCCAAGCACCGCCGGACCGCAGATCCCAGATCCGGGCGCCCTCTTCTTTGAACGTGGGGGAGGAGACTGCGTGGCATGCGTCAGCGTCCATCAGCCGGGTGTGGATGGCGGCCGTGCGTCCGGTGCGCACTTGACGGCATTCGCCGGAGAGCAGGTCCCGGATCCGGATGGTGTCGTCGTCTCCAGCCGACAGCCGGAACGATCGTCCACGGTGACCGCGACCTCTTTCACCCTGGCGGTGTGGCCGCATAGTACGTGCCGACAGTGTCCTGATTGCGCCTCCCGGACTCGCACGGTCCCGTCCGCCCCCGCCGACACGGCGACCTGACCGTTACCGCTGACGGCAAGGGCGGGGATCTGTCCGGTGTGCCCTCCAGGATGCGGTGCCGTCCCTCCCCACGCAGATCCCATGCCTGGATCGTGCCGTGCTCGTTACTGATGAATGCCAGCGAACCATCAGGGTCATATGCGTTCCGCGGACCATGGAGCGGAACTGGTCCTCGGTGGGGAGGACCTCGCGCGGCCGCGCGTCGATCAAAGTCGTGCGCTGCCCGACTCGGGAGATTTCCTGCCAGCATTGGAGCAGAGCTCGATACCGCTGGTACCCGGGCACGACCCGCGCCCGGGTATCTCCTTGGCCGCAGCTGGGTTCCTACTCCAAGCCGAAGCGGTTCTTGAGGTACATGTACGTGAGGAAGTCGTCTGGCTCTCGCTGGTCCAGGAATATGATGCGTGTTTCGTCGTCTCGGGTCCAGATCTCGATCTCCCCGTTCCCGTAGGCGGGGCGGTGGCCGGTGACCCAATTCGCGTCCTGGACCTCGTCGAGGTCGATGCAGAGCTTCCTCCGAATGAGCTCCTGGTCCGGGCTGGCGCAAGGCGGAACGGCGCGAACACAGCGTTGCGCGGCCTGTTCGAGTTGCTGCAGCCCCTGGCGGGCGCGCGTCTGGGTGTCGGAGTGACCGGTGGCCATAGCCCGCTGGTAGAGGTCGCGAGCCTCGGCCGTACGGCCCTGTTCGGCTTCTAGGTTGCCGAGGTTGAGTAGGGCTTTGCGTGCATGCTCGTGGTGCCCTGTGGCGATCGCCTGCCGGTACAGCTTACGGGCCGCGCCTACGTTGCCCTGCCTGCGCTCGAACAGCCCGAAGTTGAACATCGCCTGCGGGGCGTGCTCGGGGTGAGCGCTGAGGACGGCCTTCCGAAAGGCGGCGCGCGCCGCCTCGACCCGACCCTCCACCGCCTCGAGGACCGCGAGGTTGCCCCATGCCTTGGGAGTCACCTCGACGTGTCCGGTGGCGATGGCCCGCTCCAAGGCTGTACGCGCCTCCACCGTCCGGCCGAGGTTCCTCTCCAGAGCGGCAAGCAGGAAGATGGCCTCGGCCACCTCGTCCTCATCGCCGGTTGCGATCAGCCGTCCGTATTCCTCACGAGCGGAGTCGGGATCGTTGACGGCGTCATCTGGATCCAACGCGACGCCTTCTCTCGAATGGAAGCCGGGAAGAACTGTTCTCATGGAACTATGTCATCTCTGTGCGGCGCCCCGGTGCCTGGACCTAGATCTGCACGGTGAAACCGTAGGCGTGGATCGGTAAGAGCCCGTGCGGATGAGCACGGTTGCGAACGTCGCCGGCACAGCCGGGCTGGTCTCGATGATCAGGGAGTGGCGACGCTCTGTGATCACGGAGGAGGCACAGCCCGCACTGACCGAACCGCTCGGGGAGCAGTTCGCGGCCCTGCTGCGCGAGCGGTCGGCGTATCGCCCGAACCCTCCGCCCGGCTGCCTCCGTCAGCGAATCATTGACCGGATCGTTTTGAGTGACACACCCAGGTCATGCATTCAACAGGGGAACAGTCATGCCGGGCTCGGAGGCCAGCGGACCTCTTGCAGAGCCGAGAGAAGAACAAAACGTGGGCACCGGTGATGAGGGTGTGCGCCGGTTGGGGGGCGAGTGCAGCCGGTGGGGGTAGAGCCTTTTTTCCACCACCAGATACCCCTACGGCAGCGCCAGATGATCGTGTGCGCGGGCTGGGAATGCGGCCGGTGGTCCATTCCGGGCCGAGCAGCACGGATAACTGAGACTATGACGCTCGGGTCGTCCTGGTGATGCCGCCTACCGCGTGGGTGCTTCGAGTTGACGGGGGACGGCGCCGGCGCGTAGTTCGTGCAGGTCCGGGATGTGGTTGTAGAGCGTGCCCGGGGAGACGCCGAGGAGCTTGGCAATCGAGGTGATGGAGCGGCCGGGGTCGGGAAGCAGGTCGCGTGCGGCGCGGATGATCTCCTCGGTGGCGACGCTTTGGCGTCCGCCGACCCGGCCGCGGGCGCGGGCGGCGGCGAGGCCCTCCTTGGTACCGATGACGATGAGTTCGCGGACGAACTCGGCGAGCGCGGCGAAGACGTGGAGGACGAGGCGACCGCCGGGGGTGGTGGTGTCGAGGTTCTCGTGCAGTGAGGTGAAGCCGATGCCGCGCTCGCGCAGCTTGGCGACCACGTTGATGAGGTCTGGAGGCTGCGGCCGTAGCGGTCGAGCGAGGGGACCACGAGCGTGTCGCCCGCGTCGAGGAACGCGTGGCACGCCTCCAGTTCGGGGCGGAGCGCGTCCTTGCCAGACTTCTTGTCCGCGAAGCTCTTCCGGCATCCGGCGGCGGTGAGCGCGTCGAGCTGCCGCTCCAGCTTCTGCCCGCCGGTCGACACTCGGGCGTACCCGATCTTGATCTCGATGCGTACGAGCGGCTCAGGGACGAGTATGTCCGCGTCATCCGCTGGCTCCTGAGTCGTCGCCACAGCCCCGGGTCATGTCAGAAAACGGCAGTCCGGGGGTGTTGAACGACCGAGGTTTTTGAAGGGTTTTTTGAAGGCCCCCGAGGGGTTGGGCACCCTTGCGGGAGGGATCTTCAGAAAACGAACAATTCTTGAAGATCCTGCAGGCGATCTGCCTGAATTCACTCCCGACACCTCCAGCTGCACCCAACCAGCTGCCACAGCCACCGCACCGGCTCCCCAAAGGCCACCGCAGCGCTTCGCGAGGGCAGGCGGTGTCTGAGTGTCAGATGACGAGGGTGTGACTGTCGGCGGGTGCGTCCAGGAGCGTGGCGACGGTTGTCAGTCCTTGCCGTACGCGCTCGTCAGTGCTCTCGTGACTGAGGCAGAGGCGGACAGCGGCGGGCGCCTCGGCCGCGGTGGCGAACGTCTCGGCGGTGTTGAGGAGTACGCCGGAGCGTTCGGCGGCGGCGGCGAAGGCCCTCGCCGTCCAGTACTGCGGCAGGACGAGCCACACGTGCGCCCCTTGCGGATGGGCATGGTGGACATGGCCGGAGAGCAGCCTGCGAGCCATGGCCTGCCGCCGTGCCGCGTGTGAGCGCTGAGCCTCGTTGAGTCGAGTTGCGGTGCCGTCCTTGATCCAGCGGCTCGCGATCTCGGCAATCAGGGGCGGCGGCATCCACGATGAGACCGCGACGGCGGCGCTGATCGCTGGAAGCAGTCGGTCGGGGGCATGGACGTAGCCGGCGCGGAGCCCCGGCGCCATGGATTTCGAGACGCTGGTGATGAAGACTGTGTGATCGGGTGCGAAGACCGACAGCGGCAACGGTCGGCTGTCGGGCAGGAATCCGAAGACGTCGTCCTCGACAATGACCAGGTCATGAGCGACGGCGATCCGGGCGATGTGTTCCCGGCGGCCCTCGCCCATCGTCGCGGTGGTCGGCGTTTGCAGGGTCGGTGTGCAGTAGAGCAGCTTGGGCGCCGTCGACCGGCAGGCGGCTTCCAATGAGTCCGGCACGATGCCCTCGTCATCCATGGCGAGGGCGTGGATCCGGACGCCGATATGCGCGGCGAGCGCCTTGAGCGGCGAGTAGGTCAACTGTTCGGTGAGCAGGGTGTCGCCGGGGCGGAGCAAGGCGAGCAAGGCCGCGCAGATGCCCTGCTGCGCCCCGTTGACGAGCACGATGCGTTCAGCCTCTGCCTCCAGGCCAAGGCCGCGCAGCCATACGGCTCCGGCCTCGGCGTGTCTGCCCCGCATCTCGCCGTGATCGAGAAGGGCGTTGAGGCCGTTGCTCCCGGCGAGTTCGGTGAGGGTCGCCGACAGCGCCTCCCCGGCCGCTCCGACGAAGGGCAGGCCCAGCGAAAGATCGACCGGGCCGTCGAGAGGTCGCGCCAACGCCACCGGGCCGGCCTGCGGCACAGCGTCAGCCGGACGCACGTAAGTACCTCGGCCGACCTCTCCCACGACATACCCCCGGCGCTTCGCCTCCGAGTAGGCGCGCATCACCGTGTTCGGTGAAAGGCCGAGCGCCTCTGCCAGATCCCGCTGCGTCGGCAAGCGGTCGCCGGTTCGCAAGCGACCTGCGGCGATGTCCGCGCCAAGTGCGTCGACGATGGCCTGCGCCCTCGTCCCGAGAGCTCCTGCGATCGACGGAATCCACATATCCATAGATGCAATCATGTCATTGCATTGAACTGTCACGCTATTCAATCGATGTAATATGAGTCGATCGGAAGCCGCGGACGGCGACGTCCACATCGCAGCGTCGTCGTGCCAACAAGGGGAGGGCCCGATCATGGCCCAGATCTCGCACCGCGCATCCGGCATACGGAAGCCCGACTCGTCCCCCGTGGGCACGCTGAGGTCGATGCGTGAACTCCTCCGCCTGGACATGAACGTTGGCTTCGCCCGTGCCGTCCTGGACGGAAAAGTCGAGGGACAGATCTGGATGTCCGAGTCAGTCGGAGACGGCGCCGTACATGCCGTCCATCCGTATGGGATGTCACTCGTCTGGGGCGACCGCGTCGACGAGGCGTTCGACGAGCTGATCGAGCGCATTCGGCTTGGGCGCTATCGATCGCGGCACGAGTGGCTCCAGATCGATCCGCGGTGGACCGCTCTTCCGTGGGAAGTGCGACTCACCAGGCCGGATATGCCTGGACAGGCACGACCGACCGTCGGCACTCGGATCAACTTTGCGTTCGATCCCGACCGGTTCCGGGCCCCGCATGAAGGCTCTATCGCGTCTGGAGACTGGTCGATCGTTCGTGCGGACGCGTCGGACTTCGCTCGACCGGGCTCTGTAGTGCCAGCGGAGTTCTGGCGCGGCGCATCGCAGTTCCTCGAACACGGTGGAGGATGGCGCGCCGAGAAGAACGGGACACGCGGAGCGCTGGCCTTCACCTCGTTCCGGTTCGAGGACGAACTTGAACTCGGCATCGAGACCGCGCCCGAAGCGCGCGGGCAGGGCCTTGGAACTGCCGTCGCATCCCGCATGGTCAAGGATCTCCTCGACGATGGCCTTACTCCTGTCTGGGCCTGCCGAGCAGACAATCTGGCATCTCACCGTTTGGCGGAGAAGCTGGGCTTTCGTCCCGTGAGGCGCCTTCCGTACTACGGTCTAGCGGTCCCCGATCATTCCGCATGAGGCGTCAGGGGCGGGTGCGCGTCAGTCTTCGTCGTCAGTGCCCGGGTCGCGCTGTGGACGCAGGCCCCGGCTGGGGCCGCTGGCCTTGATGTTGAACAGGTAGCGGCCCAGGAAGTTGATGTACCGGTCCTTGAGCGGGGAGAGGCGGGCGACGTCCTCGTCCTTGATGTCGTGGCCCTCGGCGCGCAGCACCGCGACGGCGGCGTCCAGGTAGCGGGTGTTCCACAGCACGATGGCGTTGAGGACCAGGCCGAGGGCGGCGAGCTGGTTCTCCTGGCCCTCGCGGCCGAACATCCGCAGCAGGTCGTAGGCGCGTACCTGGTTGGCGATGAGTGATCCGGCGACGCGGAGCATGTCCGGCCAGTGCGTGGTGATCCGCGTAAGGTTGACCTTGTTGCGGCGACGGCGTCCAGCGGCCCGTACCCGGAGGCCGGGGCCTCGCCGTCGGGCAGGTCCGCACGCCAGAACCGCTGGTCGTTCAGGTCGGGGAAGCGCGGGGCGAAGCGGAAGCCAAGCATCTTGTACAGGCCGAACGCCATGTCGGAGTACGAGGCGTTGTCGGTGGCGACCATCTCCGGCTTCACCCCGCCGTCGAGGTTGAACAGGGTGTCCAGCGTGTAGAGGCTGTCGCGCGGGGTGCGGCGTATACGACCATCGCGCCGATCCCCGCGACCTGGTCGTTGACTGCGTTGAGCAGGTCACCCCGCGTTTGTATCCGTAGTACTTGGGCGAGGGGCCGGTGTTGATGCTCTTGAGGGGGACGACGAAGCGCCGGCCGTCGACGGAGGCGACCGGTCCGCCGCCCCACATCTGGGCCAGCTCGATGCGGGACTGGGCGGTGATGAGCGCGGCGTTCGCCGCGGCGATGGTGTCGGCGTGCACGTAGTTCTGGCCGACGTGGGAAGGCGGGTCGGCCCACCGGTTCGACGGCGCGGCGAATACGTCGCGCCGGTTCAGCGCGCGGTGCAGGTGCCCCAGCACGCACACCACGTACGCATCCCGGTCGACGGAGCCCTGGGGCAACTTGGCGTTGAAGAACACCGCCCCTTCCACATCGCGGGCACCAGCTCGGCGCCGACCTCACGCGGCAGCAGCGGGCGGTCCTTGACCCGCCGGCGCGAAAGCGCGGGAGCCGCCGCACCGCCTTGAGTAGGCGCCGCCCGGCGGGGGCCGCACCCAGGGCCGCCCGACTCGCCGAGCAGGGAGAGGAACGGGCACAGTGTTGTAGCGCAGGGCCAGCTTCTCGCGCATCGCCGCCTCGGCCGACCCCTCGTCCTCCGGCGCCAGGGCCTCCATGGTCGCCACCGCCGAGGAGACCGCCGTACGCGGCACCGCCTCCTCCACCGCCGCCCACAGCGCGGCGACGTCCAGGTCCGCCTCATGTTCGGCGACCAGGACCAGCTCCTCGGGAAGGATCTTCGACGTCTTCGCCAGGATGCGGGCCGCCTTCTCCAACTGCGGCAGCATCGCCAGGCGTTCCCGGTCTGCGGCCCGCCGCGCGGGGCTGATCAGCCGGTTCGCCATCGGCACCGCGAACAGGTCGAGCGCGTCGTCGACCGCCTGCGCCTCCAGTTGCCGCACCAGCGCCGTCAGCAGCGCCGTCAGCAGCGCCGTCAGCAGCGCGGTCCGCCGCGGCTTCGGCGCTCGCTCGATCGTCTGCGCCTTGCTCAACTGCCCTTAGCGGGCCAGCACAGAGAGCCGGTTCACCGGCACCCGGGACAGGTTCACCCGCCCCAGCACGTTTGAAGTCCGTCCCGTACGCCTCGTCGGCGGTGGCCCACGACACCGGCACCCCCGCCTCCAGCGCGCGGGCCAGCATCGCCCGCGCCTCCTGCGCCGGCTTGGTCGCGAACTCCGCCTCGGCCGGGATGCCGGCTCAACGCACCGAGGTCGGTCGGCCAACCAGGACTTGGGCGGATACAGTTCGGCGTCGATCAATGCCCCTCCCCAGCGGGGAGGCGTATGCCAGGAACACCCCGAGCTGGCAGTTCTCGATCCGGCCCGCGGTCCCGGAGTACTGGCACTGCACCCCGGCCGACTTCGCGCCCTTCTTGATGAACCCCGTCTTGTCCACGATCAGCACGCCGTCGCGGTGCCCGAGGATTAGCCCGCAGGTCATCGCGCATCCCGCGTGCATCCCAATGGGCGCCGTAAGCAACCGCTACATCCGGCCCGGCGAGGTGGCACCAGCGGCCTCGGCCAACTGCCAGCCGCACTTGCGTTCCACCGGAGCCAGCAGCCCAGTCACATACGCCCGCGCCTGCCGGCTCGGCTCCACCCGCCCGAACCGCGACGCCACCCGAGCAAGCAGCGCATCCAGCCCCGAAACCCACACCTGCAGATCACCGGCAGTCACCACAAAACGGCACGCTACACCCAGCCAATTACGAATCAGGCTGTAGTACTAGCAGTCTCCCCACCAGCGCCGAGCCCCACCAGCGCCGAGCCGGTCCCGGCCGCGCCTCGCTGCCAGACCGCAGACAAGCCGCCGGCCGCACCCGCGGGATCCTGGATCCACCACCAGGTCGCTCACCCCACCGGCACGGCTCCGACCCGGATGCGCTGGACCGGCAGGTTCGCGGCCTCCGTCCCCCTCCCATCCGTGCGCGTGAATAAGGCAGCGACGCGATGGTCGTGCACGTGCCGTCCACCACACGCGGGTCCCCACCCCGGTCCAGGTCGGCATTGCGGCCGCAGCGCTCGCGTGTCCGATCCTCGCGCCCTCAGAAGTTCCGTTCCTGAGACGACCGGAACGACCCCCTTCGGGCGTGCGCCTGGCCCTCACGCGTCCACGTACTGGGCGGCGTAGTCGGCGCCCGCCTCGATGGGGGTGATGACATCGACGAGAACCCCGTTCGGGTCGGCGACGATGAAGTGCCGCTGCCCGAAATCCTCGTCGCGCAGTTCGAGTTCAGGCTTCAGCCCCTCCTGCATGACGAGCCGCTCCCACTCGGCGTCCACGTCCTCCACCTCGTAGTTCAGCAGCAGTCCCTGGACGGGACGGCGGTACGCCTCGGGCAACGTCGGGTGGGTGTGGTCGAGCAGAGCGAGCTCGTAGGACGGCGTCCCCCCGTACTTCAGGCTCACGTACCAGTCGGCCTCGAACGTCGTCGTGTACCCCAGCAGCCGGATGTAGAAGTCCTTGGACTCATCGAGCCGGGAGGTGCAGATCACCGGATAGAAGCTGGTCAGATTCATGGTCGACCCCTTTCGCATACCGTTGGTGTGTGAAGGTATATTGGCATACCGCCGGTATGTCAAGGAGGTCGTGTGAGCGTCAGAGCACAGCGGCGGGAGCGGACCAGGCAGGAGTTGCTCCGCGCGAGCAGGCTCCTGTTCGCCGACCGCGGCTACGGCGCGGTCAGCCTGGCGGAGATCGTGGAGGCCGCCGGGGTCACCAAGGGCGCCCTCTACCACCTGTTCGCGAGCAAGGCCGACCTGTTCCGGGCCGTCCTGGAGCAGGTGCAGGGGGAGGTGGGCGAGACGGTCGCGCGGACGGCCGACGCCCACGACGACCCGTGGACCCGGCTGACCGCGGGCTGTCAGGCGTTCCTCGCCGCGAGCACCGCGCCCGGCGTCCAGCGGATCATGCTCGTCGACGGTCCGGCCGTCCTGGGCTGGAACGAGTGGCGCGCACTGGACGAACAGGCCTCGGCCCGGTACCTGGCCGAGGCGCTCACCGAACTCATCCAAGCAGAAGTGATCGCCCCCCAGCCGGTCGCCCCGCTCACCCACCTGCTGTCGGGCGCGATGAACGAGGCGGCACTCTGGCTGGCCTCCTCCGGCGACCCCGCGAACCTCCCCGACACCCAGGCCGCCCTGGCAAGGCTGCTGGAAGCCCTCCATGCCGCATGAACCTCCACACCACGATCGTCACCGCTGCCAGGATGTTCGTCGGCACCAACATCGACGACCTCATCATGCTGACGATGCTCTTCCTGACGTAGCGGACCGGCGGCGCCCCGGAGTCATGGTGGATCTTGGCCGGCCAGTACGCGGGGATCGCCTGTCCCTGATCACCGCGCTCGGCCTGACGATCGTCAAGTCCTCACGGCGTCGGTCGTGCGTGGCGCTTGCGGGCGTTCCTCATCCCCACGAGGGATGGTTCGCCGTCGATGCGCAGTTCGCATCTTGGCCGCCAGTTCCGTCCCGGCCAAGTCCGCCGCCGGTCATGGCCGCGGCGGAGAGTCGCCGCCGCTGGTCGAGTGGGTACTTGCACAGCCGACGGTCGGGAGCCGTTGGACACCGCGAATCCGTCAGGTGTTCTCGGCCGCGAGGGTCTCGTCGGTCTTGACCAGGGTTGCGTTGCGACGACAGGTGCGGGCCGCGTTCTTGGCGATCTTAGTTTCGACGGCGGCGTCTAGATCGACGCCGCGCATTTCGGCGATGGATACCAGGAACATCAGGGTGTCGGCGAGTTCGGCGCCGAGGTTGTCGGGCTGTTTGCGGGAGGCTTCCGAAAACTCGGCGTGCGCGAGCGCGAATTCCAGATTCACGTCGGTGGTGTCGAACCCCTTGGCGACCTTGTTTTCCCGGGCGAGCTTTTGGATCTCGCGCAACTGCATGATGATCCTCCGCCCATCGGTGCTGGTGAGGCGCTCGGTGCGGATGGGACTCACCCTATCGAGGACCGTACTGCTCGGGACGGCGGGTTATCGGAGAAAGGTGCGGGTTCAGGGGCTGGGTCAGGCCGCTGAGGCGGTTTGAACGGTGACGGTGGGTGCGCGGGCGGCGAGGTCGGCGAAGACCCTGGTGTAGCCGTTGATCAATGCGGTGAGCTCCCGAAGACCGGGGGCCTTCTCATCGCGTTGCCGGAGGGCGCTGCGATCACTTCGGGGGCGCGGTGAGGTGGACGAACCCAGTCGATGAGCTTCTGATTGTCCTCCATCGACCGCACCACACCCGCCCCCAAGATCGACAACCGAGAACTCGCCGCTTGACCTGCAGAAACAGGATCACGAGGAGGCCGACTCATGCACCACTCCGCTGGACGTGACCCTCGCGGCTCATCTGCGGGCCGGGTCAGCACGACGCGGTGAGGGTCATGTGTCCCGATGGTGGGCCGCGACCGTGTGTGACCTCGTAGGGCGGCCGTACCCGAGCGGTCGCGCCCCCTGCTCCTGACGCTACAGTCAGCGGGCTTTTGCCACCTCACCGGCGTCCTGGCAGGCAGCCTTGTCGGTGTGCAGGTCCGCCGTGCGCGTCTTCGACAGGCCGAGTGCGCCGACGAACTGGTCGCGTTCGGCCGCGCTGATCGGTGCCGCCCGGGCACACCCCGGGGATCGCGGGCTTATTCCGCGCCCCCTGCCAATTCCTCGTACAACCCTTCCATAGCGGTGTGGTCGTCGTCGGTGCCGGTGTGCGGAGCGGCGAACCAGCGCGCGTACTCGGCGATCTCGGAAAGCCGCCAGTCCAGCGCGAACAGCTCGACCATCGCGGGGTCGGGGAGCAAGAGGTCTGCCGCAGCGAGCAGGTCGGCGTAGTCTCGTTCGGGCGGCGCCAGGGCCAGCGATTCCCAGTCGACCAGCCTCAACCCATGGGCGGTCATGACCTGGTTGTCGTTGTGCGGCTCGCCGTGTGTCGGCACCCATGAGTCCCGGCGGGAGAATGCTATTTCCGCCAGTTCCAGGTAACGGCCCGTCCAACACTTGATCGCATCGTCGTGTGCGGCAAGAGCGACCCGCGCCTGCTCCGCCAACGGGCCGCTGGTCCAGGGCTCGGCGGTGCGAGCTCGCAACTCATCCGCGAATTCAGCGCCGACCTGCGGAGTCCAAAACCGCAGGCCATCAGGCGGGGCAGCGCGATGAAGCGCGGCCAGCGCGAGAACGACCTCGCGGACATGCCGGGGCTCGCGGGCCTCCGCCTCGGTCGGGCTCCGGCCCTCCAGCCACGGCGTCACGCTGAGCGCACCGGCCCCGACGTCGGCGGTGAACCGCCCGGACCGGGCGGGCAACGGCGCACACACCACGTCCAGACCAGAGACGGCCAGTGCGGCAGCCCCGGCGTAGGCGGCCTCCAGGGAATTCGCGGTGTGCCGGGGCTCCAACTGGTCCAACGTCACGAACAGAGTGGCCTCCCCGCCGATCGCACGCCAATGATGCGCGCCGAAACCCCACGGCAGGTAGCTGATATCGGCAATCTCGGGCAGCCAGTGCGTAGCGACCGCATGCGCGATCACCTCGTCACTGATGAAGGAAGGACGGGACAACATAAGACCCAATCCTAGTAGGGCAGCCGCACTTGGTGATCTCGGTTCGGTGACGGAGCCGGATGTGAGGCGGCCACCTCTGTGATCAAGACGGTGTGCCCGCTAGCCTGATCCATCGCGGACCGGACCCTGAGATCCTGAGACATATGCCCCTGGAGAACGTGAACCTCGACTGGGCGCTCGCCGAGTTGAGGGCCCCGACCAGCAAGGACTCTTATCTGCGCGCGTTCGGCATCCTGCTGCACAGTGAGTACGTGAGCGAAGCCCTGGACGAATACCAGGACGCGGTGACGCGCAGTCGGTTTGCCGGGGGGAATCCGCTTGAGCCGTTCGCCGACGAGGTGCTTGTCGCCGCGCGGGGTATGCTCCGCCGCCTTCCGGCATCCAGCGAGGAGGGTGTCGACCACGTGCATGCCCTGCGTGCGATGATGAACCTGGCCGGGGCCGAGGACGCGGACCTGATCGCTGACGCTCTCGAAGGCGCCACTGACGTGAACGTGCGGGAAGCGGGTATCTTCGCGGCCTCCGCCGCGTTGCAGGACGGGCCCGTACCGAATCCGCGGCTGCTGGCGGTGGTCGGCGGCATGGTTTTCGATGAGACGCTCGACATCGCAGAGCGGTGTGACGCGCTTTCGGCTCTGAACGGGGTCGAGGCACCGGAGGTCGACGACCTGCTTGTCCGCGCGACCGAGTCGGACGAGTTGGAACTTCAGATCGGGGCCGCGCTTCACCTCGTTCTGCCGAGCCGGATCCAGGTCCACCGGGAGCGGGTGGAGCGTCTCGTGGCGTCCTGGCCGTCCACCACGGGCGGTTACGCCGACATCGTGCGCGAGTACCTCGCGGGCTTCCACACCGAATAGTCGGGCAGCCGCACTTGGCGATCTCGGTTCGGTGACGGAGCCGGACGTGAGACGGCCACCGCTGTGATCATGAAGATGTGCATGGACGACATGACCGGCGGAGGCCGTGACCGTAATGGAGATCGACCCGGCCGGGTGGGTACGGCGGCTGGATGAGCTGTTCGGCGAGGTGGTGGCCCCGGCGGTGTTCCGGCGGGAGCCCAGGTTGCGGGCCCGGGCGTATGTGCTGGGATTGCTGAGCGGGCTGGAGCATAAGAACGGGTGGTCGCTGGCGGAGTTCGCCGGGGACTCCACGCCGGATGGGATGCAGCGGTTGTTGAACGCTGCGGTGTGGGATGCCGATCGGGTGCGGGACGCGCTGCGTCGCGTGGTGGCCCGGCGGATCGGCTCGGCCGATGGGGTGCTGGCGGTCGATGACACCGGGTTTGAGAAGACCGGCCGCCGGTCGGCGGGGGTGCAGCGGCAGTACACCGGCACCGCGGGGAAGATCACCAACTGTCAGATCGGGGTGTTCTGCTCCTATGTCGATCCGGGCCGGCATCGGGTGCTGATCGACCGGGAGTTGTATGTGCCCAAGTCCTGGTATGCCGCCCCGGATCGGCTGGCCGATGCCGGAGTGGACGATGACCTGCGGTTTTCGACCAAGCCGGAGCTGGCGTGGGTGATGATCGAACGTGCCGCCGACGACCCGCTCTTCCTGTTCGGCTGGGTGACAGGGGACGAGGCCTACGGTGACAACGGGCCGCTGCGCACCAAGCTGGAGCGCCGCGGGCTGAACTACGTCATGGCGGTGTCGTGCGATCACCACCTCACCCTGGCCACCGGCAAGATGCGGGCCGATCATCTGGCCGCGGACCTGGCCGCCGACGCGTGGCAGCGGTACTCGTGCGGACCAGGTTCCAAGGGCGAAAGGTGGTACGACTGGGCCTGGATCCACCTGGACGAGCACCATCAACTGCTGGTGCGCCGCAGCGTGTCCGACCCCTCCGAGCTGGCCTTCTACCGCTGCTACAGCACCGGGCCGGTGACATTGGGCGAGCTGGTGCGGGTGGCCGGATCCAGGTGGAGCATCGAGGAATGTTTTCAGGCGACCAAGAACGAGGTCGGCCTCGATCACTACCAGGTCCGCAAGCGCCTGGCCTGGTATCGGCACATCACGCTGGCCATGGTCGCACATGCTCATCTGGCCCTCACCGCGGCGGCGGCGCAGGAAACCGAGCCGCCGCCCGGCCCTGATCCTGGTCTCGGCACCGAAACGGGCACTGACCAGGGCGAGCACGAGCTCGCCACACAGGGGGCCGGCAGCCTGTGGACAACGAAACGCCCCTCCGAATCCGCGTGACGAATCGCTCACCGTCGATCACCTCGGAGACGACGAGCTGATCCCGCTCACCGTCAACGAGATCCGCCGCCTGCACGCTCTGGCCCACCAACCCCAGCACTCCTGGAATCACCATCTGCGCTGGTCACACTGGCGACGCCGCCACCAACTCCGCGCCCGCCGATGCCATTACCGGCGACAACGAACCCGAGATCACTAACTGCGGCTGCCCTACTAGGAGGCACGCGGACACACATGCATGGGATTTTTCGCTGCTCGGCCGACCTGACGCCACCGCGGCAGCGGTGAACAGAATCGCAAGCAGCTTCTCATAAACGATCCTTTGTGCGAGCAAGATCAACGAACCATCGGGGAACCGGGTTCGATCCTCGACCGATTCTCAGAACCCATTCTGAGAGCAGCAGTCGGCGTCCTTCGTCGTGGGCGAACTGCCGCGCTCAGACCGGTTCTGCCGTCGACCCCCACCTCACCCTCGACAACGACATCTCGTCATCGAGGGTGAGGTCGGTCGCCATGCCCCCCGTGGGGACCGCTCGTTTCCGACGGTCACGGCGGCGGCTGTTCCACCTCCTTCGCGAACATGACCGACCTGGCGGGGGAGGCGACGGCGATGTGAAGGCGGCCGGTGATCGGGTGGGCACCGACGTGGGCGCGAACTCCGAACACCTCCTTGATGAAGGCCGGTGTCAGGACCTCGACCGGGGGCCCATGGCCGACGACGCGGCCATCGCGTAGCACGACGATGTGGTCGGCGTAGGCGGCGGCCTGGTCAAGGTCGTGCAGGGCGGCCAGCAGGGTGAGCCCGAGCGAGCGGATCAGGTCGAGGAGGACGAACTGGGAGCCGACGTCAAGGTGGTTGGTGGGTTCGTCCAGGACCAGCAGTGGCGCCTGCTGGGCGAGCGCCCTGGCCAGCAGGACGCGTTGGCGTTCGCCGCCGGACAGGCTGCTCACCAGTCGGTCGGTTGCCCAGTCCATCCCGACGCGTTGCAGCGCGGTGCTGACCGCTGCGCGGTCGGCGGCGGTCTCGCGGTCCAGGGGCGACATGCGTCCGACGCGTCCGACGGCGACGAGTTCGGCCACCGAGAACTCCCCGGCGGCCTGGTCGTGCTGGGGGAGGACCGCTCGGCGTCGTGCGGCCTGTCGGGGGCGCATCTGCCACAGGTCCTCGCCATCGAGTAGGACGGCACCGCTTGTCGGGCGCAGCGACCGGTACACGGTGCGCAGCAGGGTCGACTTGCCGCTGCCGTTCGGGCCGACGAGGGCGACGAACTCACCGGGTGCCGCGGTCAGATCGACGTTGCTGACGATAGGGCGGGAGTCGATGTGGGCGGTGATGCCTGCAAGATCAAGACGCATGGTCGCCTCCGCGGGCCCTGCGCCGCAACAACAGGAGGAAGAACGGCACGCCGAGGCCGGTGGTGAAGATCCCGACCGGCAGCTCGTCGGGGCGGGCGGCGGTCCTTGCGGCCAGGTCGACCAGGACCATGAACACCGCACCGGTGAGCAGGGCCACGGGCAGGACCCTGCGGTGATCTGCGCCGACGACCAAGCGCACCATATGGGGCACCATCAGCCCGATGAAGCCGATGCCGCCGGCGACGCTGACAACGGTCGCGGTGAGCAGAGAGCCGATGACCAGCAGCCCGACGCGCAGGGCAGGGACCGAGATGCCCATCCCGGTGGCTGCCTCCTCTCCGGCCAGCAGCGCGTTGAGCGCACGGGCCTGTAGTAGCAGGCAGGTGAGGCATCCGAGGATGACGGCGGAGGGCAGGCCGAGGTCCTGCCAGGACGCCCCCGCGACGCTGCCCATCAGCCAGAACATCATCCCCTGGAGTTCGGTGGGATTGAGTTGGAGTTGGACGAAGGTGGTGGCGGCGGTGCACAGGTACCCGATGGCGACGCCGGTCAGGACGAGCCAGGAGTCCAGAAGGCGCCCGGCGCGCTGGGCGAGCAGGTAGACCAGCGCCGATGACAGCATGGCTGCGGTGAACGCAGCACCTGTGATGCCCAGAGTGCCGACGAGTCCGCCCAGTACGGTGCCGCCGAGGGCGGGTACCAGGACCGCACCGAGGGACGCGCCGGAGGAGACGCCGAGGATGTAAGGGTCGGCAAGGGGATTGCGGACCAGTGCCTGGAGCGCGACACCGGCGACCGACAACCCGGCCCCGGCGAGCGCGGCCAGCAGTACCCGCGGCGTCCGGATCTGCCAGACGACCTGGTCGAGGAGCGGGTCTGCGTCATGTCCGGACAGGTGCGCCCAGATCACGCCCCAGACCTTCGCGAGGGGCAGGTTGACCGATCCCACCGAGATGGCCGCCGCCATGGCCGCCGTGAGCGCGCAGACCAGCGTGGCCAGCAGCAGCCCGGTCGCGGGCCCGGACACCAGGTGTGGGGAGCGGCCCGGCCGAACGGGCTCCCGGCCGGGCCGCAGTTCAGTAGCTTGGAGATCAGGCATCGGGGTGGACCGCCTTGGCGATCTTCTCGACGCCCCAGGCGTTGAGCGGGCCCAGGTAGACGCCGTCGGAGACCACGGTGTAGGTCCGGGTCTTGGCGGCGTTCCATTGGGGGTAGGCGGCGAGCAGCCCGGCGGCCTCGGCGTCGCCCTTCTCCTGAGGGGTGAACAGACCGACGACCAGCACGTCCACCTGGGCGGTGGCGAGCTGCTCCTTGTTGAGGGTGCGGGTGGCGTTCTCGCCCTTGCCGGCGAAGGCGTTGACGCCGCCGGCGGCCTTGATCACGTCGTCGTAGATACCGCCGGTCATGACCGCGGGCAGGCCGTTGGCGTTCATCGCGGCCATGCCGGGATATGCGATCAGGACCTTCTTGGCTGACTTGCCCGCCACCTTGGCGCGCACGGCGTCGACGCGACCCCGAAGCGTCCGTACGAGACCGGAAGCGCGCTCCTGCACGTCGAAGATCCGGCCGAGCAGCGCCAGGAACTCGAACGAGGAGTCGATCGACTGGTTTCGGTAGGCGCTCTTTTCCGCCGGGGTGGAGTCGGGTTTGCCCATCGCGCAGTTGACCTGGTTGACCAGTGAGTTGATGCCCGCGGCGGCCAGCTGCTCACGGGTGGCGAAGCCCTTCTTGGAGTCGAACCCGCCCGACCAGGTGGACACGACCAGGTCGGGCTTGAGCTTGAGAATCTGCTCTGCAGGGACGTCGAAGTTCTTGTTCATCGTCAGGCCGCCGGTCGGCAGGCTCCTGATTTTGTCGATCATGGACGGGTCGTCAGAGACGCCGTAGGACTGGGCGTTGGCCAGGATCATCTTGTCCAGGCCGAGCATGAGGAAGCTCTCCACTTCCCCCACAGAGGTCCCGTTGAGAATCAGTACCCGCCGGGGCGGGCGCTTGAAGGCGACCTTGGTGCCGCAGTTGTCGAAGGCCAGGGGGTAGGTCGTCTTGCCTGGCGCCGAGTCGGAGGTGGAGCCGGAGGCGCCGGGGCCGGAAGAGCCGCAGGCGGTGGCGGTCAGAGCCAGGGATAGTACGGCGCACAGCGCAGTGCCGGCGGAGGGCCGGAGGCGAGGAGGGCTCATCGCGAACGAAGCTCTTTTCATCATGTCGTGCGTAGAAAGGGCGGCATCTGGCAGGCGTCATCGACCGTGATCACTTCGGTGACCGCAGGGCAGGCCGGTAACTGCACGCGGCAGCGTGCTTCGTCACGCCCGTGAGGGCTGGTGACGGTGGCGTGCTCGCCGGTCTGATCGGCGAACCGACGCCTCCGGCCGCCGGGGGCCGGTCATGCAGGCAGGACACCGCGCAGGGAAAGGACGCGCTGGAGTGCGAGCCTGACGACCACCGTGCCCCGGTCCGTCCGGAGGCATGCAGCGCCCCAGATGCGTCTGATCAGGAATTTGGGCCGTTCAAATACCGGTCACGCGACCGCGCCGGAGGCGGCCCTGGCTTCAGGGGGCCCGCGTCGCGCCACGGCGTACCGCAGAACGGTTTGAGCGGACAGCAGGTCTTCCGCCACCGAGTTGAGGACCGGTCGTCCGCACGGGAGCACCGGGGCGACCATCAACGGCACAGTCAGCGGGCGCAATATCCAGTTGGCTAGCAATCGCACCAGCGAGCACAGCCGGGATTCGCCCCACCCTAGCCACGCGGAGGTGACCAGTACGCTCACCACGTGCATGAGCAGCATCCCGGCCCCAGGGAAGGGGCCTTCGTGGTGCATGCCGCCGTCGGCTCCCATGCCGGCCATCGATCCTCTGAGGGCGGGCGCATCGACGCTCATCGCAAGGTTCCCGCCGCCTCGCATGAGCAGGACGTGCATGACGACCTGGGAAATCGCGGTGGCGGGAAGGATCGTGGCCAGGGTCCGTTCCCGGCCGGTCAGCGCCAGCGTGGGAACGAGGACGAGTAGGTATCCCGCAAGCATCGCGGAGCCGTCGAAGCGGCCTCCGCCAGCCGTGTGGCCGAGCGCGGCGACGACGGCGCACGCGGCGGCGAAAGTCGCGGAGCGCACCCAACGCACTGCCGACCACGGTCCCATTCCGGTAGATGATCTCGAGGCTGCGCGTGACGGCGGTGAACAGTGCGGCAGCGACCGCATCAGGCTCAGGACACCACCTCCTGCCCGGCCTCGGCGATCGCCGCGTGCACCTCGGTCAGCCCGATATCCCCGCCGCCCGGGATGGTGACCAGGCCCGTGGCCGCGGGCATCCGCAAGCTTTCGCCGCCTCGGACAGGCAGCAGCTTGCTCTCGACCGTCGAAGAGGAGCTTCCGCAGCTCATCCTGCAGATCGGAATCCCTAGAGCGCTCATCTGCAACCACCGATGGAGCGCTCATCTTCAACCTCCTGCCGGCCGAACGCAGTTCACACAGGGGATACCGAATGATCCGATGGTGATAGACGGACGCACGGCCCGGGGTCATTGCCCTGTCCGCGTGCTGATCGGCAATGTACTACGTTTCGTAGTAGATGGTTGAGACGCGCCGCCGGAAGGCGGTCGTCGCGGCGACGACGAAGTTCTGGAAGGCGGCCCGTCCGACGCGAAATCCACCTGGCGAGGATCATCTCGTTGCACATAGTGACGCTGCGGTCGCGTTTGATATATGCCGACTGGCGGGCGGTCAGAGCCTCCGGGTTGCCGTGGACGACTACTGAGCGCTGCACCGGGGCGGGCTGTGGAAGTGGGAATTATGGGAGATCGCAACAGACTCAATCTTCCCTGAGATGCGCTATAGCTAGTCAAAGGATGCTGTCTGACCTGCAGCGATGTCGAAATTCGGCTAGCTGCGGCCTTGATTGATCGTGTTCACACCGAAGAGGCCACTGGTTCGAACCCAGTATCGCCCACGTTTCCCCAGTTCAGGGGCCTGCTCTCGCAGAGAACGGGCCTCTCGTCGCTGTTCGGCCCTGCCGAAGTGGTCACACGTTCATCGAGGCATCACCGCAGGTCAGCCGTTTGTCGGTGATTCGGGCCGCGCGTGATGAGGTGCTGACGGGCATGCGCTCTACCGCCACCCCGGCCCACCGTGCCCGCAGACGCCAAGGAGCTTGCTGTCGGCCTGACTTGGGCCGGTGACGGTGTGTTCGTGCAGTGCCCTCCCGTTGCGCGTGCCCATCTCTTATCCCGGAACCCGGAAGCCGGGGATGGCGCTGCCGGCCCCCACCCCTGCACCACGGGCGCTCCACGGCCTCGCTGGATACAACTGGGAGGAATGCGGAAGATCCCCGTCCTCCCCGCGTCGCCTCTCGACCCGACATCAGCGGCATGGCTGTCAGCTGAACTGTCACGCCAGCCGAGTCATCGCCTCAGGCAACCCGCGTCCCCAGGCCGCCTGCACCTCCCCGGGGGGGCGTCAGGCGGTTGATCCGAGTCCCCAGCAGCGCCGACACGGCGCGCGGCGGCGTGACGGTGATGGCGAGTTGCCCATGCTGGGGAGCCGATGGACGGCGCGGTCCAGTCGCGGCCCTGTTGGCGAAGGAACCAGCGCTCGGGACACTCGCCTTCGCGCAGTGCGGCGATCTCCTCCCGGACCTCCGCGCGGGCGAAGAAGGCGACGATGCTCTCGGCGGCCTTCGGGCCGATGTCGCGGATCGCCACCAGGTCATCGGCGGTCGCCGCCGCGACGTCCTCGATGCGCTCGTATCCGGCCAGGCACAGCCGCTTGGCCGTGCCCTCGGAGGCCATGGGGATCGCCAGCCCGATCAGCGCGCGCCGCAGCCCGACGTTCTTGGAGGAGGCGATCGAGTCGACCATGTTCCGGGCGCTGACCTCGCCCATCCGCTCGTAGCCGAGGAGCTGCTCGGTGGTCAGGTCGTAGAAGTCGCTGCGGCGTCTGAGCACGCCGTCCTCGGCGAGCTTCTCGATCCAGACGTCGCCGACGCCCTCCATGTCGGCCGCCTGGCGCGAGGCCCAGTGCATCAGCCGGCGCGTGGCCTGCGCCGGGCACTGCAGGTTCACGCACCAGCGCTCCTCGCCCGTGCTACCCGCGGCGGCGGTGCGGGCCGTTTGCTCGGAGCGGCGGTGCGCCCGGATCCGCCGGTGAGCTGGTCGATCTCAAGTGTGGTGCCGAACCTGACCGCCCGCGCCACTGCGATGCTCGAAGGATCCGGCCGCCTGCACGACTACATCACCGACCCGGCCCCATGACCACAACCGGCACCGGGCCTCGACAGACCGGCGGCCGCCTGCGATAAACGAACCTGACCGTCGTCAAGCGAGTAATGGTGTAATCATGGAAACCCTTTTCGAGCACGCCGGTGGGCACGAAGGCCTCCGCAGGTTCATCGACCTGTTCTATTCCAGCCTCCTGGCCGACCCCCTGCTCCAGCCCCTCTTCGGTGAGGGCCAGCCGACCCACGTCGATCGCCTGACCGCCTTCACCGCCGAGACTTTCGGCGGCCCCGACACCTTCACCCGCGAGATGGGCGGCTTCTCCCACCTCATCGACGTCCACCGCCACCTGAAGATCACCGAGGAGCAGCGGCTCCGGTTCGTCGAACTGCACATGGCGGCCGCCGACGCCGCCGGGCTCCCCGCCGACGCCCCCTTCCGGCAGGCGCTGCGCGAGCACGTGGAGTTCGGCACCGAGGTCGCCATGCGCAACTCCCACGCCCGGACCGACGACGAACTGCACCCGCTGCGCGAGCTCCCCCGCTGGGACTGGCCCACCCCCTGACACCCGGCGGCCATGGGCATCCGGAACACGCCCGGTTATCGTGACCGCATGCCAGGTTGACGCCAGAGACACCGTGGTTCTCCGCGGCCCCGCGCCCCGCCGCCTTCGTCCGCATCTCGATCCGGACGAAGACCAGCAGCAGGGAAGGGCCATGGAGATCAGGAGAATAGGATTGCAATTTCACCAGGCGCGGCGTTTGTTCGGATCGCCCTGTTCTTCAGGGCAGCCGATTGACTTAGTTCGTGGCAGACCTGGCACGTCGATTCCGAGTGCCGTCCCTCGGACTTCATCGCCACCCTCGCCAGGCTGGACGCGCGGCATCGGGTTCCGGTCGTACACAAGGCGTCCGACTTCGCAACCCAGGGCGACCGGCCAGTCTTCTGCGCGTTCGTTACGCTGGCAGTGTTCAAGTGCGAGCTGATCATGTAGGACATGAACGAGGGCCTTCCACGCTCGTGTCCGCGGACCCCCTCACCGCCAACGGCTACTCCTACGCCGGCAACGACTCCGCCGACCACGCCGACCCCACCGGCCAGTACCGCGACGACGGCTTCCGGGCACCAGGCAGCGCTTACGGCAACGATGGTCTCCGCGAACGCTGGGACAACGCCAACCAGCACCGCAACTCCTTCGGAAGAGGAGGAGGCGGCGTCTACCTGGCGCCACCGCGCGCACCGAGCGGCGGCGGCTGCTGGATCGACTGCAACGGCACGGTGAGTCCGAACCCGGTATCGGTCAAGAAGCCCTGTGGCTGGAGCTGCAAGGTCGGCAAGGTCGGCGGCTTCCTGAAAGAAACACCAGGCCACCATCGCCGGAGTCGCAGCAGGCGGCCTCTGCGCAGCCGCCACCGGTCGCACCGCGGTAGTCGGCTGCGCCGCCATCGGCGGTTGCCCGGCCCTTCTACTCAGGCAAGGACAAGAAACACGGCATGAACCTGCAGGTCATCGCCTCACCTGGCGGAACCCACCGTGTGGGTGTCGGGACCGCTGTCCGGCTCCGTCCACGACCTCATGGCCGCCCGGATCTGGGGCCTGGTCCGCGAACTGGCCGCCTCCGGGCTCCTGGTCCTGGCCGGCCAGGGCTACGTCGGCGCCGGCCACCTCGTCAAGACGCCCTACAAGGGCAAGAACAAGCCCGAGCCCTGCAAGCGCGCCAACCACCCCCATGTTGCTGCTTCTGGGTACGGAAGTCGGGGCGCGAATCTTCACATGTTCTCCACACTTCAACACAACGTCTACATTCAAAAGGCTGCCGTAATGCGTAGCATTTCCGCTCATGACACGCCCGCGCCGGGCGGCTTGGACCGCCATAGTCGTGACCTGCTGCCTCATCGGATTATGGTCCTGCATCTCCAGGGGCAATGCCATGAAGAAACGAGACGAGGTCCGGGCTCGCGCGACCCTGGTCACCTATCTGGATCTCGTTCGCCAGCGCAAATGGGACGAGGCCTGCGACATGCAGGACGACACCTCAGAATTGGCGATGGAAGACTGCGAGGGATATCTGTCGAGCGGGGCACCCCTCGTGTCCTTCGACGTCGTAGGCGTCCGCTCGACGAGTTGGAACACCGAAGGCACCTTCATCAAGTTTCCGGTTTGCCTCGTCTATGCTGACGGGAGCCACGAGCAGATCGATCTGGAGGTCGGCTCGAAGGCCAGCGGCTATCCCGACACGGTCCTCGACGGTCCGTTTTCTCACACCCGCGAACGCCCGTACGATGAGTGAGCGGTGAGCCCGGTGGCTAATGAGACGAGACTCAAGTACTCGGGTTGAGCCCGTTCGGGGTCTGAAACCCCCGGTTGCACGGACACATCATCCGAGTTGACCTTGATCAACTTGGAAGGAAGTGTCTCGTGCCACCACCTCACCCGCCCGAGTTCCGGCGGCGCTCCGTCGAGCCGGCCCGGATCGGCGACAAGTCGTCACCGCGCTGGCCAAGAGTCTCAGTATCAGCCAGTCGTGCCCGCGAAACTGGATCCGCCAGGGCCGACATCGAAGAGGGCCACCCCGACGGCCTGAGCGCCGACGAGTAGAAGGGTTGGTCGAGCCGCGCGGAAAGCCCGGCAACTGGAGCTGGAGAACGAGAACCTCAAGCGGCCGGCGGCCTACTTCGCTCGCGAGAACAAGCTTCCAGAACAAGGTACTCGCTGGTCCATGAGCTGGCTCGATCTCTATCTCATGATGCAGGGGTCCGCGATGGCGGTTGACCACGCCACCGCGGCCCTGCCAACGAGGACCCGCAACGGCCGGGTGGACGTCACCGGCCGGACCGCACACCGGAGCCGGTGGGCGTCCTGCCACATTCGCCGAGCGGTGCCTGGCGATCTGTGCCGGTTGCTTGCGGCTGGTTAACATCACAGCACTACCGGCTTGCGGAAGAGCACAGGCCCCTTTTCTGCAGTCATGGAGCCACGGGAGCTGGTTTTTCGGGAGCCACCGCAGTCAGGCCCCCATCGACTCACGACGACGTAGTCAGGGCGTTCGTGCAGGTGAGAGGCTCCCTGTTCGACTCTGATCGACCTAGATCGCGCAGCGGCTCGTCGCGGGTGAGCCGCTCGGCCTCGGGAACCACCGCGGCGGGTTCACCGATGCGCAGATCGGCCGCGACGTGCAACGCGGCGGCGGCCAGTCGCAGCTCGTTCAGCCGGGCCGTCTCGGCGGCGGCCCACGCCTCGTCGGCGACCTCGGCGAACGCCGGTCCCCGCCACAGCCCCAGCGCCTCGGCGAGCCGGGCCTTCGCGGTGCGCGGGTCGGTGTCGGTCCGGGCGCGGTCGAGCAGATCCTCGAACCGCCACGCGTCCACCGATTCCGGTGGCAGCCGCAGCGCGTACCCGGGTGCGGCGCTCACCAGCAACCGGGCCGGCGTGCGCGGCGGACGTCCGGGCTCCAGAAGCCGGCGGAGGTTGGACACATACGCCTGCAAGGACATCAGCGCCCGCGCGGGCGGCTCCTGACGCCACAGATCCTCGATCATCCGGTCGACCGGCACGACCTGCCCGCGCGCCGCCACCAGCAGGGCCGGCACGCCCCGCTGCCGCGGCCCGCCGAGGTGGACGGACTCACCGTTCACCTCGGTCGCGAACGCGCCCAGCACCCGGACGAAAACCATGATCCGCACATCGTACGTGGACGTTCCAAGTCGGCTCCAAGTCCCCTCCAAACCCCCGGGGGCAGCCTGAACACGTCGCAACCGACGAGGGGCAAGGAACAGATGAGCGCCAGCACCCGGGACATGGAGATCGTCCACAGCGCATGCCGCCGTGAGTCTCGGCTGTTGGTGGAGCTCGTCGCGGCCGTCGCCCCGCGTGACCACCGCTCCCGCGAAGGTGCGCGCCGGTCCGCGGCAGAACCCTTCCCAGTCTGAACATCAAGGGAGAACGACCATGTCGCAGAAGAAGCTCAACACCGTCCTGGCCACCGTCGTCGTCCTGTTCACCCTCTACCTCGGGTTGTCCTTCGTCCTGCCCATCGGGACGTCCTTCCCGGGCCTGCGGAACTGGCCCTCTGACGACAGCGGCTTCCCGATCGTGAAGGGCAGCCGCGAAATCGCGATGGGCCTGGCCATGGGCGCCCTGCTGGTGACGGCCCACCGCCGCGCCCTGGGCTGGGTCCTACTGATGATGGCCGTCGCCCCGTTCGGCGACATGGTCAACGTCCTGGCCCACCACGGCCCCCTGGCCGCGGGCGTTCGGCATCCACGGCCTGACCTCGGCACTGATCGCGACCACCGGCCTGCTGATCCTCCGCGAGACCGGCAAGGCCCGCAAGGCCCGCGAGACCGCCACGGTCCCCGAGGCCGTCGCGCCGACGCCCGTCGCGCACTCCGCCTGACGCCTGCATGTCGCCCACCACGCCCAGTCCCGTCCCTGAAAGGAGCCACCGTGACCGTGGAGCTGAATCACACCATCACCCGCGCCCGTGACCTGCAAGCCTCGGCGCAGTTCCTGGATGACATCCTCGGCCTGAGCGTCGAGCCGCCGGTAGCGCATTTCACGCCGGTCACCCCGGCCAACCAGGCCACCCTGGACTACGACCGGCTGGACGACTTCGAGCCGCACCACTACGCGTTCATGCTCAGCGAGCAGGAATTCACAGCCGCACTCGCCCGCGTCCAGGACCGCGGAATCACCCACTACGGCGATCCCGCTGCACTCTCGGCCAACTGCACCAAGACCCTCTCCAACACGCACTGAGAAATCGAAGAGGAAGACGACGATGACGATCAACGATGTGCGCGGCGCGCTCGAAGGGCGCGTGCTCCTGC
The DNA here is from genome assembly GCF_050936235.1 of Spirillospora sp. CA-108201. NCBI lineage: Bacteria > Bacillati > Actinomycetota > Actinomycetes > Streptosporangiales > Thermomonosporaceae > Spirillospora > Spirillospora sp. CA-108201. The sequence goes on from NZ_JBNJNE010000001.1 coordinate 453,196, forward strand.
CTGATGACGACGGCTTCGAGCAGGCGGCCACCGCGTGGAACCTCACCGTCAGGCAGCCGGTCGCGGCGGTCGTGGAGGCCGCGGACGCCGATGACGTGGCGGCGCTCGTACGTTACGCCCGGCGGGCGGGTTTGACGGTGGCCGCGCAGCCGACCGGGCATGGCGCCTCGGGTGATGTGGAAGGCCTGATCCTGCTGCGTACCGGTCTGCTGAACGAGGTGATGATACGCGCGGAGGAGCGAGTGGTCCGGGTGGGCGCGGGCGCGCGATGGGGGCAGGTGCTGGCGGCGGCCGGTCCGCTGGGGCTGACCGGCCTGTCGGGCAGCGCGCCAGGGGTCGGCGTGACCGGCTACACCCTGGGCGGTGGGGTCGGCTGGTTCAGCCGCAAGTACGGCCTCGCCTCCGGCAGCGTGCGGGCCATCGACATCGTGGACGCCGCCGGCGAGCCCGGCCGGGTGACCGCCGAGTCCGACCCCGAACTGTTCTGGGCGCTGCGCGGCGGTGGCGGAGACTTCGCGATGGTGACCGCCCTCGAACTCGAGTTGTACCCGGTGCCCACCATGTACGGCGGGCGCGTCGTCTGGCCCGAGCACCGGACCGGTGAGGTGTACGACGCTTTCCTGGAGATCACTGCCGGGGCACCGCGTGAGCTCAGCGTCTGGTTCAACCGGTTCCAGCCGCCCGGCGCACCCCCGATGGTCACGCTGGATCTGGCCTACCTGGGTGAGGCGGCTCGGGCGCAGGACCTGCTGGTGAGCCTGGACAAGATCGAGGGCGCGATCTCCGACAGCCGCGGTGTCGTCCCGGTCGCCGACCTGGGTGCCATCTCTCCCGAGCCCACCGACCCGACCCCCTCCATCAGCCGCGTGGAGCTACTCACGGGCCTGGGCGCCGACGCGGGTGAGCTTCTGCTGTCCAAGCCGCTCGAACCGCTCATCAACCTGCAGATCAGGAACCTGGGCGGGGCGCTCGCCGAGCCGGGCGGCGAGGCCGGTGCGAGCGGCGCGGTGGCCGAGCCGTACCTGCTGAGCCTGGTGGGTCTCGGCCTGCCGCACTTGGCCGACGCGACGCGTGCCAAGCAGGCCGAGGTGGTGGCGGACCTGGGGGCCCGCATCAGCGGCCGCAAGCCGTACACCATGCTGTCTCCCGGTGAGACGGCGGCCGAGTCCTTCTCCGGCGGCGCGCTCGCGCGCCTGCGGGAGATCAAGCGGGCCCGCGACCCGCATCATGTGTTCCGCGCCAACTACCCGGTGCTCGGATAGGCCGGTTCCCAGCAGGTCACGGCTCTTCCGCCCTCCGGGGCGGAGGAGCCGCACCGAACCCGCGCGACCGACGTCGCCCCGTGCTAACCGCGAAGTACGTCCGCGCAGGTGTGAGGCGTGGCGTCCGACAGGTAGCGGTGCAGGTTGAGTACCGGGGCCATGCCACGACCCTGCCCCGCCCTCAGGGTGATGGGCGGTTGTGCTCGCGACTGGCCTACGTGACCGCGGCGAACGCGTTCGCGGTGCTGCGACTGCTCCGATGACCGACCGGGAGAAGGACGCCGAGATCTTGGTGCTGCGGCATCAGATCACGGTGCTGGAGCGCCAGCTGGACGCGGCGAGGGTGCGTTTCGCCGGTGCGGATGGAGCACTGAGCCCATTCCAACCTGAGGCTGCAGGTCACGAGCGGGTTGCGGGTCGCCAGTCTTGATCGTTACGTAGAGAAGCTCCTGGTAGATGAGTGGTCGACCAAGATCAACCATCTGCACGGAAGCTTCTGTGTTGTTCTATCCAGCTGCGCTGGATCTGTCGCGCCCAACCCGCGACTTTTGTGGTCGGTCTCATCCGGCGCCACCGTCGGCGGATCGGTTCGCTGTGGCGCTCGGTGCCTGAGGGGCGCCAGGCGCCGCTGGTCCTGGTGCATCTGCGCCGCAACGAGACCTTCGCCGCTTTGGCGGCCGCGTTCGGGATCGGAGTGGCCACCGCTCACCGCCACGTCACCGAGGCCGTGGCACTGGCGGCCGAACTGGCGGTCAGGGGCGGCTTGTCGCGCCCGAGCGGAGTTCACCAGGACGCGGCCGACGGATCATCCCCCGGCATCAGGAACCGAGCGTGGTGAAACCGCCGACTATGGCTCCGAAGCCGACGTGGGCGAGGACGGTGACCAAGGGTGTGCTGGGCCCGTAGTTGAGCATCAGGAAGCCCGGGGGTTCCAGAAGGGCCACCCGAGGGGCGCTCGTCAGCGGGCTGCCCATCCGGGGGTGGACCAACGGCAGCAGGGTGTTCACCAGGGCTGTGCCCGCGAACAATCCGTGCACCAGACCGAGGAGGGCTCCGAGCCACCAGCCGGCGTGGCCGATGGCGAGGAAGACGGCGTAGTAGACGAACGCGAACAGTTCTCCGTTGACGAAGTGCAAGAGGTAGCCGAGCGCCTTGGCGCGGGCCCGGTCGGCGGTCACGGCGGTCCCGAGCAGGAACGGCAGGTCCATGCGGGTGAGTCTGAGCTCGCTGGCGGTGCGCAGGACGGTGGTCAGTGCCAGCGTGCCGACGAAGGCGCCCGCGGCGGTTCCCCAGGCGCTCACCCGTCCGCCTCCTCGCCGATCGAGTCGATGGTGCACGCGGCACTGATCAAGGCCAGGTGACTCAGCCCCTGGGGCAGGTTCCCCAGGAAGGCGCCGGTGGCCGGGTCGATCTCCTCGCCGTACAGGCCGACGTCGTTGGCCAGGCCGACCAGGTCGTCCATCAGCGCCACGGCCTGTTCGAGGCGCCCGGTGCGGGCGAGGCACTCGGCCAGCCAGAACGAACATGCCAGGAACGCGCCTTCGCCGCCGCTCAGCCCGTCCTCGCCCGAGTACCTGTCGACGAACGGGCCGTGCCGCAGCTCCCGTGAAACCGCGTCGACCGTGGCGCGCATGCGAGGATCGCCGGGGCGCGCGTACCCGTGAAGAAGACCGAGCAGTACGGCGGCGTCCAACTCCGAGCTGTCGGCGGAGCGCGTGTAGCAATGGCGACGTGAGGAGAAGCAGCGCGTCTCGACGAAGTCGTGGACCTGCGCGCGAGCCCGCCGCCAGCGGGCCGAACCGCGGCTTCGGATCAGGCCGCGCTCGCAGAGGTCGATGGCCCGGTCGAGCGCGACCCAGCACATCATCTTCGATTGTGTGAAGTGCAGGGGAGTGCTGCGCACCTCCCAGATCCCCGAGTCCGGTTCCCGCCATGCGGCGCAGACGAAGTCGGCCAGTTCCGCCAGGCGCCGGGCGATGTCCGCGTCCAGGCGTCCGGCGGCGCCCGCGTACAGCCAACCGGTCTGCAGCAGCTCGCCGTAGGTGTCCAGTTGGGTCTGCGCGCCCGCCGCATTGCCGATTCGCACCGGTCTGGAACCGCGGTATCCGTCGAGGGGGAGCGTCTGTTCCGGGGCGTGGCCGCCGCCGTTCAGCCGGTAGAGCACCCGCAGCCGCGGATGTGTGAGCTGGGAGGCGTGCATGAGCCACCAGAAGTAGGCATCCGCCTCGGCGGGGCATCCCAGCCTCAGGAACGCGTCGAGAGTGAACGCCGAGTCGCGGACCCAGGAGAAGCGGTAATCCCAGTTCCGTTCGCCGCCGACCTGTTCCGGCAGCGAGGAGGTCACCGCGGCGGCGATGGCCCCCGAGGGCGCGAAGATCAGGAGCTTGAGCGCCAGCGCGCTGCGCAGCACCGCGTCCTGCCACATGCCCTCGTGCGAGCGTTCTCGAGCCCAGCCGCGCCAGGCCGCGATGGTGCGGTCCATGCGGGCCTCACATTCGGAACGGGCCGGTAGGACGAGCGGTTCCTGGTGGGCGAGCGGAACCGCCAGCAGGGCCCGCCCTCCCTGCCTCAGTTCGAGGCGGCCATCGATCGCCTGGTCGGTGCATTCCGGTTCACCCGCGTCCCAGGCACAGACGGCGAGCGCGTCCACTCCGGCCACCGCCACCGGTGTACCGGCGCGCTCGGTGATACGTGGACGGCGGGTGCCGTAACCGAACCGCGGCTGGACGCTCCAGCGCAGCGGTACCGTTCCGGCGACACCGTCGAGGCGCCGCTGCAGTTCCCGCATCGGCCCCAAGGCGCCATCGGCCTCCAGGGTCAGCGCATCGGTGACCCGCAGGCTGCCGCGGTCGGTGATGAACGTGGTCTCCAGCACGTTCGTGCCTGGGAGATACCGGCGCGCGACCGTGTAGGGCTCCTCCGGCTCCAGCAGGAAGCGGCCGCCTCGCGCGGGGTCCAGGACGGCGCCGAACACCGAGGGAGAGTCCAGATCCGGCATTCCCAGCCAGTCCACAGACCCGTCGGCGGCGATCAGGGCGGCAGTCCGTCCGTCTCCGATCACCGCGTAGTCGCGCAACCGGGCGTAGCCGTCGCTCCGAAAGGCCGTGGTGCGCCCAGGGCCGGACGGGGTGTCAACGGGCGGACCGCCGACTCTCATGGAACCATGGTCTCATCCGGTTTCGACCTGTTCAGTCCTCCCTATCCCCATACGTCCCAAAGATTCCCACACTTCGCGTGCTGGACCAGGGCGGTGGAGCCGGACCGGCCGGCCTCGGGGCTCGGACGGGCGGTTGAGACGGATTGGCGTGACGGTCGCGTATCGCGGACGGTCCGTCCAGGAGGCGGGCGGTTCCGCGACGATGCGTTCCGGCGCGATTGCGCGAGACGCGGAACCGGGCACGATGGCACCGTGAACGAGACTGATCTTTTCAATCTGGACGGCCGGCTGTTCGCGATGGTCAGCTCCACCGCGAGCCGCGTGGACCCTGCCGCGCCCACACGCTTCGCCTACACGGAGGCCGACGGCGTGGTCTGGGGCAGTTACGAGGGCGACACCGTGGTCCACGGCCGGTTCGTGGGGGCCCGGCGCGGGGACCAGGTCCGGCTGAACTACGTGCATCTGACCAAGCGGGGAGCGGATCCGGTCGCCGGGTCCAGCACGAACCAGATCGAGCTGCTGCCGGACGGCCGGATCCGGCTGGTGGAGGAGTTCCGGTCCGACGGGGACGACACGCCCCAGGTCAGCATCTGCGAGGAGGTCGTCAGGGGAGGTCTTTGAGCTCGGCCCGCCCCGCGTCCGCGCGGATGAAGCGCATCCGTCCGAGGGCGACCGGGCCGGGGCCGGGCTCCGCCTCCACCTTCGCCGGGGCGCAGTCGGACGTCAGCACGAACGGACGGCGGATCACCTCGTCGAGGATGAGCACCGTCTCGGTCGCCTTCACGGCCGGGATGCCGGCCAGGCGTTCGGAGACCAGGCGATGCACGGCGGCGACGTCGGTGGCCCGGATCTGGATCATCGCGTCGTGCTGGCCGGTGGTGATCGCGCAGTACTCGACCTCGGGCATCAGCGAGAGCTGGGCGCGGAACTGCGGCCACATCTGCTGCCGGACGGTGACGAAGATCAGCGCGCAGATGCCGAGGCCGGTGCGGACGGGGTCGACCTGCACGGTGAACCGGCTGATCACGCCGCCGGTGCGGAGTGCCTCGAAACGCATGTAGGCGTTGGCCCGGGAGATCCCGACCCGCTGGGCGAGGGCAGCGATGGAGATCCGGCCGTCCTGGCGCAGGACCTCCAGCATCTTGAGGTTGATCGAGTCCAGCTCGGTGCGGATCTGTCCAGATTCGGGCCCCCTATGAGGCGGTCCGTGCGACGGTTTGACCATGGATCCGTTTCCCTCTTCCTCTTTATCTTGACTTTCGCTGGTTGCGTAGACGTTCAGCCGGCAGTCTCGCACTATCGGACTTCGTCGTCCAGAAGCAAAGAACTGACCTGACGGAGCCCCGGAGGCCGCGATGCCGATCACGAGTGGAACCACACGGTGGGCGGCGTTGTCCGTCGTCGTGGCCGCAGCACTCAGCCTGAGCGCCTGCTCGGGCGGGGGCGAGACGTCCTCGTCCGGGGCCGGCAAGGCCCTGGTCATCGACACCTCGTTCAACCTCAAGACCGCGGACCCGGGACGGATGTACGAGCAGACCGGCCTGCTCATCGACCGGGCCCTCTACGACACACTGCTCAGCTTCAAGGGCTCCGACGTCAGCACGCCGGTGCCGGCGCTGGCGGAGTCGTACGAGTTGTCCAAGGACGGCAAGAAGCTCACCCTCAAGCTGCGCCAGGACGCCGTCTTCTCCGACGGCAGCCCCGTCACCGCCGATGACGTGGTGTTCTCGCTCGACCGGGTCCGCGATCTCAAGGGCAACCCGTCGTTCCTGCTCGAAGGCGTGACGGTCGAGAAGACCGACGACAAGACCATCACTCTGGTGTCGGCCGAGCCGAACCCGTCACTGCCGTTCATCCTGCCGAACCCGGCGCTCGGCATCGTCAACTCCAAGGTCGTCAAGGCCAACGGCGGTGCCGCGAGCCCCGCCGACAAGGCGGAGAAGTACCTGAACGGCCGGTCGGCCGGATCCGGCCCGTACATGCTGGAATCCTTCAACGCCGCCACACAGGTCGTGCTCAAGGCCAACCCCAAGTACTGGGGCGCCACCAAGCCGGTCTACAAGCGGGTCGTGCTGCGCAACGTCCAGTCGCAGACCCAGAAGCTGAACGTGCAGCGCGGGGACAGCCAGATCGCGGTGGACCTGACGGCCGACCAGGCCCAGGGCGTCGGCGGTGGCACGCAGACCGTCAAGGGCGCGTCCGCCAACGTGTTCTTCCTGCTGACCAACCGGAACCCCTCCGTCAGCAAGATCACGTCCAACCCCCGGTTCGCCGAGGCCGTCAGCAAGGGCGTGGACTACCCGGGGCTGCTGGAACTCGCCGGCGAGGGTTCGGTGCAGGCGGCCGGCATCGTGCCGTCCATGATCAACGGCTCGCTGCCCGCGGCGCAGGCGCCCAAGCGCGACGTCGCCGGCGCCAAGGCGGCGCTCGCCGCCGGCGGGATCACGAACCCCAGGATCAAGCTGGAGTTCCCGAGCGACTTCACGCTCAACGGCCTGTCCTTCCAGCCGTTGGCCGAGCGCATCCAGGCCAACCTGAAGGAGGTCGGCATCACCGTCGATCTCGCCCCCGCGCCGATCGCGACCGCGCTGGAGAGCTACCGCGACGGCAAGGAGGAGATGGGCCTGTGGTGGTGGAGCCCGGACTACCCGGACGCCAGCAACTACCTCGCCTTCCTGCCCGGCGGGCTGATCGGCGAGCGCGCGGGCTGGAAGAAGGGCGCGGACAAGCCGCTGGAGGACGCCGGCGCCAAGGCCGCGAGCACCATCGGCGATGACCGGTTCGCCCAGTACCACCAGATCCAGACCCAGCTCAACGCGCGCGGCCCGATCGTGCCGCTTGTGCAGCCGAGCCAGCGCCTGGTCACCGCCGGATCGCTGACCGGCCTGGTGGTCAACCCGGTGTGGACCTTCGAGATCGCGGCGCTCGGCAGCAAATGAAGCCCCCTCACCCGTCGGACGAGCGGACGCCCGAGGGCCGCCGGCCACCCGGCGCCCGATGGTGGTCGCGGCATCCGCTGATGCGATTCCTGGCCCGGCGGCTGACGGTCTCCGTCCTGCTCGCCGTCGGGGTCACCCTCGTCACCTTCATCCTGACCAACATGGTCCCCGGTGACCCGGCCACCGCGAACCTCGGCCAGCAGGCGCTCGCCGACCCGGCGATCGTCCAGCAGTTCCGGGAGGAGCACGGCCTCGACAAGCCGCTGCCCGTGCAGTACGCGACCTACATGGGCGACCTCGTCCGCGGGGACCTCGGCGAGTCGCAGCAGAGCCACCGGCCGGTCGCCGACGACCTGCGGGAGTTCGTCCCCGCGACGTTCGAACTGGCCGGCACGGCGCTGCTGGTGTCGCTGCTGGTCGGCGTCGCCTTCGGAGTGATCGCGGCGTTGCGCCGGGACCGGCTCGTGGACCAGTTCCTGCGGGTGACCAGCCTGGCGGGCGTCTCGGTGCCGACCTTCTGGCTCGCGCTGCTGGCCTTCTACCTCTTCTTCTACAAATTCGGGCTGGCGCCGGGCTCCGGCAGGCTCTCCCCGGCCATGTCGCCTCCCCCGCACGCCACAGGCCTGTACACGGTGGACGCGGCGCTCGCCGGCCAGTGGGACGTCTTCGCCAGCGCCGTCGGCCACCTTGTGCTGCCCGCGCTGGTGCTCGCCGCGTACACGATCGGTCTGCTCACCAGGTTCACGCGGTCGGCCGTGCTGGAGGTGCTCGGCCAGGACTACGTCCGGGCCGCCAGAGCCAAGGGGCTGCCCGGCCGCACCGTCCTCTTCCGGTACACGCTGCGCGCCGCGCTGGTGCCCGTCATCACGGTGGCGGGGCTGGCCTTCGGCAGCCTGCTGTCCGGCACCGTGCTCGTCGAGGCGATCTACGCCTGGCCCGGCATCGGCGAGTACGCGTACAAGAGCGCGACCACCCTCGACCTGCCCGCGGTGATGGGCGTCGGCCTGGTGGTGGGCGTGATCTACGTGGTGGTCAACCTGGTGGTGGACATGCTGTACGGCGTCATCGACCCAAGAGTGAGGCACACGTGAGCCGCAGGGTGCCGGAGGCATGGCGCAAGCCGCTCGCCGTCATCGGCCTGGTCATCGCGGCGGGATGGCTGGTCGTGGTGCTCGCCGCGCCGCTGCTCGCGCCGCACGACCCGCTGAGCCAGGCCTTCCCGCGGCTCCAGGCGCCGAGCGGAGCGCACTGGTTCGGCACCGACGAACTGGGCCGCGACGTCCTCAGCCGGGTGCTGTACGGCGCGCGCCTGTCCATCCCGCTCACCCTGCTGCTGGTCGTGATGTCCGTCGTCATCGGCGGGCTGCTGGGGGCGTGCGCCGGCTACTTCGGCCGCTGGCTGGACGAGACGATCATGCGGGTGGCGGACCTGGTGTTCGCGTTCCCCACCGTCATCCTCGCGATGGCCGTGGCCGCCTCGCTCGGCGCCAGCCTGCGCAACGCGGTGCTGGCCGTGCTCGTCGTGTCCTGGCCCGCCTACGCCCGGGTCACCCGCGGCCTGGTGCTCGGCGTCCGGTCCCGCGAGTTCGTGATCAGCGGGCGGCTGCTCGGGTTCTCCTCGTGGCGCTCGCTGCGCACCGACGTGCTGCCGAACGTGACCGGCCCCGTCCTGGTGCTGGCCACCCTCGACATCGGCACCCAGCTCCTGCTGCTGTCGGGACTGTCGTTCCTCGGGCTCGGCGCCAAGCCGCCCACCGCCGAATGGGGCTCGATGGTGGCGTCGGCCACGCACGTGTTCGACAAGTGGTGGGTCGGCGTGTTCCCCGGCCTGGCCATCCTGACGGTGGTGCTGGCCTTCAACTTCCTCGGTGACACGATGCGTGACGCGCTCGACCCGCGGACCGCACGGGCGATCAAGGAGCGGGCGCTGTGACCTTGCTGAACATCGAGCGGTTCACCGTCGAGCTGGGGGGGCGGCAGATCATCCGGGGGATCGACCTCGGGCTGGAACCGGGCCGGATCCACGGGCTGGCGGGCGAGAGCGGCTCCGGGAAGACCATGACCGGGCTGGGCGTCATGGGGCTGCTTCCCCATGGCGCGCGTACCGGTGGGCGAATCCTGTTCGACGGAACCGACCTGCTGACCCTCCCGCCGAAGAAGATGAACGCGCGGCGCGGCAGCGAGATCGGCATGGTCTTCCAGGACCAGTCCACGAGCCTGCACCCCATGCTCTCGATCGGCCGCCAGCTCACCGACCACATGCGCCACCATCTGGACCTGGACAAGGCCGAGGCGCGCCGCCGTGCGGTCGAACTGCTGACGAGGGTGCGGATCCCGGACGCCGACGGCGCGCTCCGGCGGTACCCCCACCAGTTCTCCGGCGGCATGCGCCAGCGCATCGCGATCGCGGCGGCGCTGGCCTGCGACCCGAAGGTCCTGATCGCGGACGAGCCGACCACCGCGCTCGACGTGACCGTCCAGGCCGGCGTCCTGCGCCTCCTGCGCGGCCTGTGCGACGAGCTCGGACTCGCCGTCCTGCTGGTCACCCATGACCTGGGCGTCATGTCCGCGGTGGCCGACACGATCAGCGTGATGCGGGCGGGCCTGCTGGTCGAGACCGGCGCACGCGCCCAGGTCATGCGTGAGCCCGCCGACCAGTACACCCGAATGCTGCTGGACGCGCTGCCGGAGCGGAGCACTTCATGAAACTGCTGGACGACACCGAGCCGGCGCCCGGCACCTCGCTGCTGGCCGTCGAGAACCTGGTGGTCGACCATCGCAGCCCCGACCGGCCCCCGGTACGGGCGGTGGCGGGTGTCGACCTGACCGTCGCGCCCGGAGAGGTCGTCGGCCTGGTCGGCGAGTCGGGCTGCGGAAAGTCCACGCTGGCCCGCGCCATCTGCGGGATCATCCGCCCGTCCGGCGGTTCCATCGGGTTCGAGGGCCGCCCGGTGACGCCGCTCGGCCTGCGCCGCCGCGATCCCGCGCTGACCCGGATCCAGATGGTGTTCCAGGACCCGTTCGCGTCGCTGAACCCGCGCCGCCGGATCGGCGGCCAGATCGCCGACGGCCGGCGCGGCGGCCCGACCCCGGGTGAGCTGCTGGAACGGGTCGGGCTGTCGGCCGACATGGCCACCCGCTACCCGCACGAGTTCTCCGGCGGGCAGCGGCAGCGCATCGCCATCGCCCGCGCCCTCGCCGCCCGGCCCTCCCTGCTGATCGGCGACGAGCCGATCTCCGCGCTGGACGCCTCCGCCCAGGCGCAGGTCGCGGCGCTGATGCGGTCACTGACCGTGGAGTCGGGGGCGGGGCTCCTCTTCATCAGCCACGACCTGTCGGTCGTCCGGATGATCGCGGACCGGATCGCGGTCATGTACCTGGGCAAGATCGTCGAGATCGGCCGGACCGCCGAGGTCTGGGCCGACCCGAAACACCCCTACACCCGGGCCCTGCTCGCCGCCATCCCCGCGCCGGACGGGGCGGGCACGCTTCCCGCCGAGTTGCCCGGCGACGTGCCGGACCCGGTGTCGCCGCCGTCCGGCTGCCGGTTCCACCCGCGCTGTCCCCACGCCATGGAGATCTGCTCGAAGCGTGAACCGGTACAGGAGCGCGGGGTGGCCTGCTGGCTCTACGACTCGGCGCCGGAATGAGCGACGATCGGATGGAGCGGGTGCGGGCCCGCATGATCGAGCACGGGGTGGACGTCCTCGTCCTGCGCCCCTCCTCGAACCTGCGGTACCTGGCCGACTCGACGCGGCACGGCTTCCTCGTCATCACGCCGGACGGCCCGCCCGCGCATGTTCCCGATGCCTCGCCCCTCATCCCGGTGGGCGCGCGGGTCGCCATCGACCCCCAGATGCCCGCGCGCGAACTGCTGTCCATCCAGGAGAGCCTCGGTCCGCGGACCCTGTTCGCCTCGGCCGAACCGCTCCTCGCACCACTCCGGATGCGCAAGTCCGACGCGGAGATCGCGGCCATGGAACGCGCGGCCACCGCCGCCGACCGGGCCGTGGCGATGGCCGCTGAGCTGCGCTGGTCCGGCACCACCGAACGGGAGATGGCGCGGCTGCTGCGACTGCTGCTGCTGGAGACCGGCCACGACGAGGTCACCCTCGTCACCGTCGCGGCGGGGGAGCACTCCGCCGCCCCCTATCACCGGCCCACCGAACGGGTGATCAACCCGGGCGACGCGGTCCTGGTCAACCTCGGCGGACGGCACGACGGCTACTGCTCCGACATCACCCGGATGTTCGTCGTGGCCGAGCCGCCGGAGGACTTCGAGGCCATGTACTCCGTCGTGCTCGCCGTCCACAGCGCCGCCTGCGAGGCGGTGCGCCCCGGTGTCACCGCCGCCGAGATCGACGAGGTCTGCCGCACCGCCATCGCGGCCAGCGGGTACGGGATGTTCTTCGTCCATCGGACGGGCCACGGAGTCGGCCTCGACCAGTTCGAGCCGCCCTACCTGACATCGGAGGACCAGACCGTCATCGAGCCCGGCATGACCATGTCCGTCCAGCCTGCCATCTACCTTCCGGGACTGTACGGCGCGCGGATCGAGGACGTCGTCGTCTGCACCGACATCGGGGCCCGCCGCCTGAGCCAGAGCCCGCGCCTGCTCATCGTCACCGACCGCTGAACGAGCCTCGGGCCTGGTGAGACGGCAGGCGGCGCGGACGGGGCTCAGGAAGGGCAGCACGCGGTCGACCGGCCGGAGGCGCCTGCGAGCACCAGGCGGAGCGCCGCCAGCGAATCGTCCAGCGCGGCCCGCTGGCCCGTGGCGCGCGCGATGCCCAGAGCCCTTTCGCAGATCCCACCGCACAGCAGCGAGGTCGCGGCTGTGGCCAGGGAGCCACAGGAGCCAGCGAGGGGAGCCACCGTACGCTTCGCAGATTCCCGAAGCGCTCACCCGACGGTCGGTCATCGTGCCTACGTCATCCTGGTCCGCAGAGTTCGGCGGCGAACGCAGCCCCGCCAATCCTGTTCGGCGAAAACACCTCCGCCCACGTCACTGCCGACGCCGACCCCGCCACCCGCCGCCGTGCGCGCTGACCACGGCCCTCGGCCGCGTCGCACGCCGACCTGCGGGAGCGGGGTCTGCACCGGCTATCGGCCGAAGGGCGACCTGGCGCGCTGGGCGTAGGGGCCGTAGCCGATGTCCAGGAGCAACGTGGCGACCAGCATGGACCATTACAGGCCGCTCACCGATGCGGTGACGCGGGCCATCGCAACGCCGTGTCCTTTGGCCGACCGGCCAGCCGACACATCTTTGTCCAGCATGCTCAGGATGCCTGATTGCGACTGTGAGAAGCAGCAACGTTTGTTTGATGGTTCGGGGGTGAGGTGGGGACGGTGTTGCCGATGAGATTCAGTAACGGCGCGGTCGCTGGGCAGCTCAAAGACGGGTCCGTGAAGCGGTTACGCCTTTGATGAGGGCGTCGTAGTGTGGCCGCGCCGGTCGGTCATTCACCGTAGGTCGTGCCGCCGCCGCTGGTCGTTGAGAGCGGGACGCTGATTCCCCCCGTCCGGGGGAGCCACTTCACCATCGCGGGCGATCTGCAGTATTCGCAGGCCGGGCAACTTAAAGCACATGGCCATCATGCTGATTCACAAGGTCCCGGCCACCAGCGACACCGAACGGCCGGCCCCCCGCTGGGCTCTGCGGCTGGCCTACGCACTGCCGCTGCTGTTGCTGCCGTCGTGCCTGTGGCGGCTGCCGTTCGCGTTCCACTTCCCGATGGGACAGGTCCAGGACACCGGCATGCCCCACCTGGCGATCTCCATCCCGTACGTGTTCGGGCTCGGCATCCTGACCGAGGTCGCAGCGCTGGCGGCGATCGGCCTGGTCAGTAGGTGGGGTGAGGTGCTCCCGGCCTGGGTCCCGATCGTCGGTGGCAGGCGCGTCCCGCCGATGCCGGTGGTCATACCCGCCGCGATCGGCGGACTGGTCATGACGGCTGTGACGGTGATGATGGGACGCCCTGACCGCCGCCTACCACCGGCGCCGCCGCCAGCCCGCCCCCACCGTCTAGGAGACCCACCAGACAGCCGAACGCGGGGCCGGCCGCCCGTCCCTGCCACGGCCCTCCGCATGCTCCGCGATCACGACGAGCGGGGTCGGGGCGATGGTGCTGGTGAAATCATCGACACGACACTGCACCGATCAAGGGTGTCGCCCAAACTCATCAACGAACGTTGCCGCTACACGCGGACGAAGCCATGCCGGCGAACGGCGAACGGTGGGTGGCGTCAGCGGCGCGGGACGTCCGGCGGAGCCGCCGCCGGAAGATCGGGTGACGCCCGCCGGCGTCCCTGCTCACCGCGAGCGACTCCGCGCCTCGTGCTGGTGTGCCCGCTCGATCGCTGAATGAGTTCTCTGAACTGCTCTTCGTCAGGGGCGATCCTCCTACCCTGGTAGGAGGCGATCAACTTCACCGTCGCCGAGTAGTGCGACCGGGGGGCCGCGACTCGCCCCTCAGCAAGCGGCCAGAGCATGGAATTCCATCGGCGCGGCCCAGCCGAAGGGCCTCCGCCGTCAGCGATGGCCATCCAGCCACCCCTGAACTCATCTCCGGCGAATTCCCGATGGCGCGCACTGCGCTGTGCTCGCTTAGCCTCGATCTTTCGTGAGGTCGGTTGGGTCGCGGAGCGACCCAACCGACGCTTCTTTTTCGGTAGCGGGTCAGCCGTTGGGCCCGACTGTCGCGTCGGGTGGGCGGGGTTCCACGGGCCCCGGGGGTTCTGCTTCCTGGTGTTGATGGGACGGTTGGTGCTGGTCAGGGCGCCGGGAGCATCTGCAGGCGCCCGATCGCCGAGGCGATCAGGCCGCTCCAGGGCCAGTGCCGGGCCAGCCGGAGCCGGAGCCGTCTGCCGCCGCGGGCCAGGCGTGCGGCGGTCGAGAAGACGCGCAGGCGCAGGCGTTTGGGTTCCCAGCGGCGGGCCGGGTGGCCGGTGAAGGCGAGCATCTGGGTCCAGGCGGTCAGGTCGGCGGCCAGCGCGACGAGTTCGAGCCAGATCTGGTTGGCCGCTGCGCTGTGCAGGGGCAGGTTGCGCAGGCCGGTGTCCTTGGCGCAGCGGATGCGGTCCTCGCAGCGGGCGCGGCGGCGGTGGCGCAGTTCCAGGTCGGCGAGCTGCCCGTGCTTGCCTCCGGGCCGGGTGCCGGTCACAAAGCAGACATCCCATGTCGTTTGGATGTCAAGCTGCATGCGCTGGTCGACGTCCTGGAGGTGTCGGTGTCTCAAGGGCGGCCTGGTTGGACCAGGCGATTGCTTCGTCGTAGGGCGTAGCGTTCTTGAGGCATCCGTGCAGGATTCCGACGAGGCGGTTGGCGACCTGACGCAGGGCTGGGAAGTGGCTGAGGCCGCGTGCGCGCTGCTTGTCGTAGTAGGCGCGCGCTCCGGGTGAGGTGCGGATGGCGGTGAACGCTTGTCTCATGAGGGGGTCGGCGAGCCGGTCGTTGCGGATGTAGCGGGCTGAGACGACCTTCTTCTTGCCGGATTGGCGGGTGATGGGACTGGTGCCGGCGTAGTTGCGGCGCGCCTTGGCGGTGGCGTAGCGGTCGGGATCATCGCCGAATTCGCCGAGTGTCCGGGCGGCGAGCACGGTGGCCAGGCCGGGCTGGGACAGGTAGATCTCGGCGTCAGGGTGCTGCATGAACGAGGCTTCGACCTGCGTCGCCATGGCTGCGATCTGTTCATTCAACGTGAGCAACAGCGCCACGTGAGTTCGGACGGCAGCGGCGTAGGCCGCGACCACCGCCGGTGGCTGGGTCAGCTGCTCGGTCCTGAGCGCTTGTTTGATCGCCTGGGCCTTGGCGTCGATGCCGCGACGGCGTGCTCTTTTGAGCGCCGACTTGATCCGGGCCGCAGTCAAGGCGGCGGCGGTCTGAGGATCCGGAGCGGCCAGGAGAAGTTCGAGGACCTCGGGCTCGGCAAGCTGGGGAAAGGCGGCCAACGCGGCGGGGAAGTATTCGCGCAGCGCGTGCCGAAGTCGCAGGATGATCCGGGTGCGCTCCCAGATCAGGGTCTGGTGAGTGCGGGCGACGACCTTGATCGCGGCAGCTTGCGGGGTGTCTCCGGCGATCGGGCGCAGCTGGTGGGAGTCGGTGCGGACCATGTCCGCCAACGTGTGCGCGTCGGCGGTGTCGCTCTTTCCGCCCGAAACGCTGTGACGTTCCCGATAGCGGGCGACCTGCAACGGGTTGATCGCGAACACCTGGTAGCCAGTAGCCAGCAGCGCCTGCACCCACGGTCCGCGGTCGGTCTCGATTCCGATCTCCACCTGGGCCGCCTTCGCGTCCTCGGGCAGGTGCGCGGCGATCAGCTCGTGGAGTCGCGCGACACCGGCCACCCCTTCGTCCAGCCGGGCTTTGGCCAGACGGCGTCCAGCGGGGTCCTGGATCTCCACGTCATGGCGGTCTTCGGACCAGTCGTCGCCGACGAACAGCTTCACGGATCTCCCTATCAATGCGAGCCTGCGAAAGAACCCCAGCGACCTAATGATCAAGTGCTCACGGCGTATCGGCCGGGCGACGACATCCCATCGGCGGTCGGTTCTTCCGGCCACCGGCAAGGGCACGATCTGCTTCAAGGGCTCAACTGCTCCCTGGTGAAACGGGTGCTCACTCGACGGCGGCTACGGACCCGAGTCTCCTCCAGCGACTGGAGTGACCCGGTAGCTCTCATTAGGTGAAGCGGTGCCCGTCGATGTCGGTGAACCGCAGCTGCGCGCCGGGGTGGGGGCGTTCGCGGCGGACGATGACCCGCATCCCTTTGGGCCAGCCCGTCAGGTCCAGCATGCCGGTCAGCTCGGCCACCCACGCGCCGGGGCGGGGCCGGCGGTCGGCGTCGTAGGCGCACTGCCAGATGTGTTCGGGCAGGTTGAGGATGGCGGCGCAGATGTCGTCGGTGAGGTTGAAGCCGATCGAGTACTTGACGCGGCGGGCGGTGACCCAGTCCAGGAACTCGTGGGTGCCGCCACCGGAATCGGTTCGGATGAGGACCTGTTTGAGCAGGCGGGACGGGATCTGGTTGAGGGCCAGGCGCCCTGCGGTGACGTGGTCGGCGGCGGTGTTGGACCCGGCGTTGCCCGGCCGCAGCACCAGGGCGGCGGCCTCACCGGTCCCGCCCGGGCCGTGGTCGATGAACGCGGTCATCGGATGGTGGCCGAAGGTGCGCTTCCACGTCGGGGCCGCGTCCTGCTTGTCGGAGTGCGCGAGCACGATCGTGGCGTCCAGATCCACCGGAATCAGGTCCCCGCCCGTCCCCGGGGCGTGCTCGCCGGCCAGTTCCCAGGCCCGTGCGCGGGCGGACGAGCGGGCCTTGCGGATCGCCCGCAACGCCTGCGGACCGGCCTGGGCCAGGCTGGTGACCAGCCGCGACACCGTCGGATCAGAGGGCACCGGCCCGAACAGCTCCGGCTCGGCCCGCAGCACCGCGATATCGGACAGGCAGTCCCCGCCCAGCGCCAGCATCACCGCCAGGTCCGCCACGACCTTGCCCGGATCATGCACCGCCCGCGGCCTACGCCACCGCTCCAGCCCGACCGAGAGCGCCCGGTCGAGCCCGGTGGCCCGGAGCGCCTCGGTCAGCAGCACCCCGCCGGCCTGACCGACGATCCCCGCGCCGTCCGAAGACACCACGAGCTTGGCATGGCGACCTGTAGTCTTCACGCGAAAAGTGCTTTCGGACTGGTGCGGACAGGACTCTCGACAAGCCCTATCCTCCCAGCTCGGAAGCACTTTTCTTGTCTAAACGGTCACTCCCGACCCACCGTCCGGTGAAAGCCCGAGGTTAGCTCACCACATGAACAGCTTGCACACACCGCAGCGCGCACTGATCGTCTTGGCCTGGACGGGCGCGCTCACCGCCGCGGCGGGCCCGGCCCTCGCCGACTCCCCCCACGCCTCACGGCCGCATGCCAAGACCCACGCCGCGTTGAAGGCGATCGTCGAGCAGGGCACGCCCGGTGTGATCGCCGAGGTGAAGGACGGCCATCGCACCTGGACCGGGACGGCCGGGGTCGCCGACCTCGACAGCGGACGCCCGCGCACCTCCAACGAGAGATTCCGCATCGCGAGCATGACCAAGCCCTTCACCGCCGCCGTGCTGCTGAAGCTGGAGGCCGCCGGGAAGCTGTCGCTCGACGACAGCGTCGAGCGATGGCTGCCCGGAGTGGTGCATGGCACGGGATACCACCCCGAAAAGATCACCGTGCGGCACCTGCTCAACCACACCAGCGGGATCTTCAACTACAACAACGACGAGGGCTTCCGCGCTCGGTACGCCGGTGACGAGTTCGACAAGAACCGCTACAACACAGTCGCCCCACGCGAGCTGGTGGACATCGCGCTCACCCACCCGGCGGTGTTTCAGCCTGGTGACCCGGGCCGCTGGGAGTACTCCGACACCAACTACATTCTGGCCGGGATGGTGATCGAGAGCGTCACCGGCAACAGCTACGAGGAAGAGGCCGGCAAGCAGATCATCAAGCCCCTCAAGCTGGAGGGCACCAGCGTGCCCGGCTCCTCACCCAAGGTGCCCCGCCCGCACGCCTTCCACTACTCAACGCTCTTCGAGGACGGACCGGACGCCAAGGTCAGAGATGCCACCGAGCTCAACCCCACCGTGGCCTGGTCTGCGGGACAGATCATCTCAACCGCCGGCGACGTGAACAGATTCATGTCCCTGCTCCTGCGCGGCAAAGTGCTGCCACGCCCACAGCAGCGGGCGATGTTCGACACGGTCCCCGTGGAGGGGGCGGATGGCCACGGCGGCCCCGACGACCGCTACGGCCTGGGCATCCGCAAGTTCAAGCTCAAGCAGGGATGCTGGGTCTGGGGCCACGGCGGCCTGCTCCCGGGATCGGCGTCCAGGACGGCGGCCACCGGTGACGGACGGCACGTGCTCACCATGAACCGCAACGGTGACTGGGGCGAGCAGAAACTGGAGGACGCCGTCGTCAAGGCCGAGTTCTGCGAAAGCTGACGAGAACGGCGGTCGCTCTCAGCCGCCTGGAAGCCCGGCGTACGAAGGCCAGAGACGCGAACGCGCCAACATGTCGGTTCTGCCAGCCTCCGGCGGCGCCTGTCGACGGCCTCCAGGCCACGCGCTGTTTCGAACTCGGCCGGCTGAGGTGGCCCAGGGCCGAGTGACGGCGGCGGGTGTTGTAGAAGGCCGGCCGGCTGATGTCGATCACGGTGCCCAGGAACATCCGCCGGCCCGCGACCGGCAGATAGGTGATGTCCCCGCACCAGTAGTACCTTTTTTGGGAGCATGTTCTTAGAAGCGAAGAAGGCGCCGCCCGCTTGAGGATCTCGTTCTCCAGCTCAAGTTGCCCGGCCTTTCGGCGCAGCTCGACCAGCTCTTTCTGCTCGCTGGCGCTCAGGCCGGCGAGGTGGCCTTCTTCGATGTCGGCCTGACGAATCCAGTTGCTCGGGCACGACCGGCCGATACCGAGACTTTTGGCCAGTGCGGTGACCGACTTGTCGCCGTTCCGGGCCGGGCTCGACGGCGCGACGCCGGAACCCGGGCGGGTGACGTGGTGGCACGCGACACTTCCTTCCCAAATTGATCAAGGTCGACTCAGATGAGGTGTCCGTGGAAACGGGGGAAGCTCACCGATATCGGATGGCGGGTGCCGCCTCGGGGCTGGTAGCAAGGGCGGGTGCCACATGATCACGATGACCGGGTGCTGGCGGTCGCGCTGTCGTCGGACGGGCGGTTCGGCGCGACCTCGTCGCGGTCCGGCGAGGTGCGGGTCTGGCAGCTCGGACCGGGTGCGTACTTGGCCGGCAGCCTCGTCGCGGCGATGATCCGCCCGCATGACGTACCCGTGCGCGACCTGCTGTTCCTCCCCGGCGAGCATCGCCTGGTCACTTCCCGCGAGGGCGTGGTCCAGGTGGGTGGTGGCGAGACCCTGATGTGGACGGAGACCGATCCGGTTCCCGGTGAGGCGCTGCGGCTCACCGAGGGCGGTCCCGTCACGTTCTCCGTGTTCCGGGGCGATATCGGCTGGCGGGCTCTGAGCAGCGGCGCACACGGGTGGCTGCGCGGTGGCCAGGACGAGTTCGAGGCGGTAGAGATCGCGCGGGACGGTGTGATCGTCGGCGCTGACGTCGACGGTCGCGTGCACGGCTGGGCTCGGCTCGATCCGGACCCGGTGGAGTACCACCGGCCGTACTGGACGTACACGGAGCGGGAGCCGTTCGCGCAGCGTCTGTTGCGGGTCTGCGATCGGGGGCGGCTCGTGGTGTCGCCGCGTCGCGGCCGGGTGGTGGTGCTGGACGCGCGGGACGGCGAGCAGGTCGCCGCCTTCGCGGTGCCTGCCCGTCCGACGGCGATCGCCGTCCGGGAGGACGAGCCGCTGGTGGTGATCGGTGACCGGGAGGGCGTGCTGTCGTGGTGGGACGCGCGCACTGGAGGACCACTGGGCCGCGTCCAGGCGCACCGGGACCGGATTCAGGCGCTGGCTGTCACCGCGTCCGGACTGGTCATGACCGGTTCACGGGACGGCACCGCCGCGCTGTGGCGGATGTCCGACCAGGCGCCACTGGCGCGTTTCGAGCCTGCTCCGGATCTTCGGCGGAAGGTCCCGTACGGTCGCGAGGACCCGTGGGAGTTGAGCGTGGTCGACGGAAGCCCCGACGGGCGATTGTGGCTGGTGGGAGGGCATGGCGGACAGGTGCACGCCCTGGAGTGGTCCGGCGGACGGCTGACCGCGCTCCGCATCGGGACCCCCGGCAGGATGGACCCGCCGACCGATCTGGACGGCCTCCTGGATGACCTGCGTGATCATCGGGGCGACCCGCGACCCGCGCTCGCCGCCGCCAGGGCCCTGATCGCGAACGCATACGAGCCGCTCGTCCTGACCGGGCTGATCGACCTGGTGATCCATGGGCGGACACCGGAGGTTCGGGAGGAGGCCGTGCTCGCGCTGGTCGAGGCGAACGAGGACGCTGCGGTCACCACGCTCTACCGGATGTTCGCGGCGCACGGCACCGATCCGGGCGGGATTGCCGGGCGGCTGCTGGGACGCCTCGCCGACCTGTCCGAGAACAGCGCCGCGACGGAGTTGGTCGAGTCGCTCGCCGGCTGCGGCAACCTGCTCGGCGTCCTGCTGGGCGAGGCACTGGCCGAGCGGGGTGCGGCGGCCTTCCCGGCGGTGCACGCCGCGCTCCGCAGCGCCAACGAACGGGCCGCGGAACAGGAGCCACGCGAGGCCGTCGCCGGATATCACCTCGCCTATGCGCTGCGCAGGATGGGGGAGATCGCGGCACCGGCCGTGCCGGCGCTCCTGGAAGCCCTGGAGGAGGACGACGACCAGAACACCCGGCACGGCGCGAAGATCGCGCTGCGGGCGATCGGACGTCCGGCCGTGGACGCGCTCGTGACGGAGATCCTGCGCCGTGCCGCCGAGCCCGATCCCGAGGAGTGGTACTACGGTGCTCTGCTGGACGTTCTGCGAGGAACGCCGCCGCCGTTGCTCGCCGCATCGTCACGGCTGGGGGAGGCGCTGGAGGCCGTCCGCCGTCATGGTGACGGCCACGAGCGTGCCCTGGCCGAACACGTGGTCGAGTGGTGCGCCGAAGGCGGGGAGCCGTAGCAGACCGGGCGTGGATCGCCCCCGATTTGCTATCGGCAAATCGGGCATCCGTGACGTCTCATCCCGTATTGCCTGTCGGCTCCCGCGTTGGCGACGCCCCGCCCCGGGGCCGCAGGACGCGAGCCGATGAATGTTCGCGATGTCAGGGTCCCTGTTCCTGTCTCGAGAGCGAGATCTCCGACTTGCGATCGGCCGCGTGCGCCTCGCGCTGGCCGGACGAGGAGCGCCCTCCCGTGCTAACGCACCGGACAGGCGGCGCTCAGTCCGTGCGCTGGAACGCGTCGATGCCCTTGCGCCAAGTGGTGTCGAGATCGGCGTCGGGCGGGAAGCGCTGGTTCAGCTCGAGGATGACCATGCCATGCGCGAAGCCCCAGATGGCCCGTGCGCGTTCTGGGTCACCGCCGGTGGCGTCGAGGAGCGGCATCGCGGCCGCCTCCTCAACTCCGGAGGTGAGCAGGTCGCGGCGCAGGGGCCGCTCGGTCATCAGCCGATACAGGTTCGGCTGGCGGCGCGCGAAGTCGCGGTAAGCGGCGGTGAGGGCGGCGATCGGGGCATCCGACTGATGGACGGCCTGCGCGAACAGTTCGGCCTGCTCCTCAAATCCGACCGAGATCAGCGCCGCCTCCAGCGCCTGTTTGTTGCGGAGGTGCTCGTAGATCGAGGAGGCGCGGATCTCGAGTTGGGCGGCGAGGCGACGCATCGACAGTGCATCCGGGCCCTCCCGCTCGAGGAGTTGCCGCGCGGCCTGCACGATCTCCCGGGCTCTCGGGGTGAGCCGGCTCAGTGCGTGGGAAACCATCCGTCCCGCCTTTCCAGGGCGTCCTAACGGTGTTAGGGTAACCACCCTAACACCGTTAGGGTGAAAGGTGACGTCGATGCCAGCTCATTCCCCCTCCACTCATGTCGAGACCGGCACCGCCTCCGTGCGGAGCAGGGACCGCGTCGCGCGGGCCCTGCTCATCCTCGCCGCCTGCGGCGCCGCCGCCGCGGTGGCCGGCGCAGTGGGTGCCGTCGCGGACGCGGGACCGGCCACACGGATGGTCGAGACCTGGCGCATGCTCGGCTTCGGTGTCTTCGCGGGCGTGTTCCTGCTGCTGGGCTACCGTCCCCGGCTCTATGCCGGGATCTGGGAGCTCGCCATCCTCGACAAGCTCGGCCTCACCCTGGCCGCCCTGGCCTTCGGCAGCGGGGCCGACGGCGCAGGCACGGTACTGATCGCCGACGGAGTGGTCACCCTCCTCCTCCTGGCCGCGTATGTGCTCAGCCGAGGCTGGACCGCCTGGTCGACAGCGAGGGCAGTGGCGTGATGCAGGGCGTCCATGACCGCCCGCCGAATGCCGCTCCTGACATGGCGACCGCGTCCGGCGACCCTCGTGTCCCGGTGCCCATCACGGGACGTTCCCGGCGTGGCCTCGAACCCGGTGAAGGTTGGTGGACACCAAAACCAGGTGTGTACTGCCCGGTCAGTACACACCTAGTGTCGCGTGAATGAAGTCTTTGGACGGTGCGGTGTGGCGTGTTCGAGGATTTCGTCAGCGGTCTTGGTCCAGGCGAAGGGCCGGCAGTGCTGGTTGTAGGCGTCGATATAGCGGCCGATGGCCGCGACCGGGTCGGGCACCGAGGTGAAGGTGCCGCGGCGGATGGCCTGGCGGGTGATGATGCCGAAGAAGATCTCGACCAGGTTCAGCCAGGAGCAGCCGGTCGGGGTGAAATGCAGTGTGATCCGCGGGTTGCGGGCCAGCCAGGCATTCACGCGGGGATGCTTGTGGGTGGCGTAGTTGTCGCAGACCACGTGCAGTTTCACTCGCGGGTGGGCCTTGGCGATGGTCTTGAGGAAGCGCAGGAACTCATCGCTGCGGTGCCGGTCATAGCAGGCGTCGGCGGTGATGCGTCCGGTGGCGACCTCAAGCGCGGCGAACAGTGTGGTGGTGCCGTGCCTGAGGTAGTCGTGGGTGCGGCGCTCGGCCAGGCCCGGTCGCACCGGCAGCATCGGCGCCGTCCGATCCAGTGCCTGGATCTGCGACTTCTCGTCCACACAGACCACCACCGCCTTCTCCGGTGGTGCCAGATACAGCCCGACCACGTCCCGGACCTTGGCCGCCGGTTCCGGATCGGTGGAGAACTTGAAGGTCTCGCTGCGCCAGGGCTGGATCTTCCACTTGCGCCACACCTTGGCCACCGCGCCGTTGGAGATGCCCAACTCGGCGGCCAGCAGCCGCGACGACCAGTGCGTCACGCCCAGCGCCTCGGGCGGGCCCTCCAGGGTGCGCACCACCACCTGCGCCTCGTCCACCACCGGCGGCCGGCCCGAACGCCGTCGGTCGTCCAACCCGCCAAGGCCGCCACTGCGATACCGGCCCCGCCAGGTCACCACCGTCTGCCGAGACACCTCCAGTCGCCGCGCGATCTCGGCGTTGGGTTCTCCCTCGGCCGCCAGCAGCACGATCCGGGCCCGTGTCACCAGGCCCGAAGGCATCGACGGGGAGCGCACCCAGGACCGCAGGACCTCGCGGTCGGCGTCTGGCACGGCAAGGGGCGCAGCAACAGGCATACGCCATTCAACCGCACACCCATCATCACCGTCCAAGTACTTCATTCACACGACACTAGGACGACGATGCGGTACTTCACGTGTTGCTCCTGTCAGTTCCGTTGCTCTCGGTGAGTTGAGCGGAACAGCGACCCGGTTGCTGACTGGAGTGACGTGTGACATGGATCTCAACGCGGCAGGAGCGCCGCCCCACGACGCTCGCGACACCGAGGCGGTCCAGATGCAGGCAGCCCTGAACAGGGTGATCTAACGCCGACACCGTCGACATCGACGTCATGACCCTTCATATGAAGAAGGAGAACTTGTTATCCGAAATTGGTAGCCGCGCCTTGCCGCCGGAAGCGGGCGATTGTGGCCTTGACGAGGACGCTGGGGTTGCGCAGACCGCGCAGGAGTCGACTGTGGCTACGGTTGCCCGGGGCGAGGGTCTGCCGGCCGGCGGTTGTTTGGCCGGGGGTGAGGATGCCGACTCCGGTGCTGTCGTGGCTGCCACCGGCCGGGGGAGAGGCTGTTGGCGGCTGCGCCCGAAGCGGTTCATTGCAGCGCCTTTGCTGCGCTGGCCGCGGTCGGCGCCGGTCACCACCGGGTGATGAGGGGTGCGTCGGGTTCGTGGTGTTGCCAGGTCTCGGTGAGGCGAATGAGGCGGGTGGGGGCGGCGATGCCGCGCACGGTTGCGATCTTGCCGCCGGTGAGGTCGAACGTCACGGCGCCGATGACCTGGGAGCCGAGCACGAAGAGGATGGCGGGGGCGCCGTTGACGAGCGCGTAGTGGATGGCGGGCGCGCCGCCGGCGAGGCGCCGCTTCGCGGGTGTGGATTTGAAGCCGGCTCGTGCGACGGCGGCGATGCCCTGTGCGGTGCTGTACTGCAGCAGCTTCTCGGTCAGGCCGGCGCCGTCGGAGATCGCGGTCGCGTCGTCGGTGAGCAGCGCCACCAGCCGTTCGGTGCGACCGGAGGAGGCGGCGGTGAGAAACTCTTTGACGATCCTGCGGGCGGACGCGGGATCGGCCTCGCCGCCGCGGCGGCGCTCCGCGGCGACGCGTTGCCGGGCCCGGTGGAGGTGCTGCTGGCTCGCGGACTCGGTGATGCCGAGGATCTCGGCGATCTCGGCGTGGCTGTAGGAGAACGCTTCGCGCAGGAGGTAGACGGCCCGCTCCAGGGGTGCCAGGCGCTCCATGAGCGTCAGCACGGCTAGGGAGACCGATTCGCGCTGCTCGGCGGTGTCGGCCGGGCCGAGCATCGGGTCGCCGTCCAGGAGCGGTTCGGGAAGCCAGGCGCCGGCGGTGCGTTCGCGGCGAGCCTGCGCCGAGCGGAGCCGGTCGAGGCACAGGTTGGTGACGACCTTGGTCAGCCATGCTTCGGGCACCTTGATCCGCTGCCGATCGGCGGCCTGCCAGTGGAGGAAGGCGTCCTGTACGGCGTCTTCAGCGTCGGTGGCGGAGCCCAGCAGCCGGTAGGCCAGTGAGGCCAGCCGGTTCCGGCTGGCCTCGAACCGGCTGGTGTCGAACCGATCGGTGGCGGTGTTGTCCACGCGGAGCACTCTATGAGGCGGCTACGCGACCGCCTTCCCGGCGGACGCCATCCGGCGCGACGGCGGCGGCCTTCTCCGCGGTCGCTTCCGGCGAGTCGGCCAGGCGGTGCTGGCGCTTGGGCAGGCCGAAGGTCGGGTGCGAGGTGGCCCACAAAGCTCCCCATTGAATGCCCGCCTTGATCCGCACGGCCTTCCGGCCGCCCATGTACTTCGGCTTCGCCTGCGCCGCATCGTCGATCAGGTGCAGGATCCCGTCCCGCCGTCCGAGGCTGATGGCGTTGTACTGGTAGACCAGCTTGGTGTGCGCGACCTTGCGGCCGGTCAGGCGCCCAACCATCGCCTCGATGGCCTGCTTGGCGGTGTAGCCGGCCGAACCGCAGTTCATCGGCAGCGGACGGTCGTTGTCGCCGATGACGTGGACGCTGTCGCCGATGGCGTAGATGTTGGGGTGCGAGACCGACCGCATGGTGCGGTCGACGACGATCTGGCCGCTGTCGGTGACCTCCAGCCCGGCGGCGGCGGCGATGGGGCTGACGGCGAACCCGGCCGTCCACACAGTCGCGTCGCAGGCCAGGGCGGTGCCGTCGGCGCACAGCAGCCGCGTCGCTTCGACGGCTTCGACGCTGGTGTGCTCCAGGACGGTGATGCCCAGCCGCTCGCAGGCCTGGCGCAGGTGATCGCGGGCTCCGGCGGAGAGCCGGGCGCCCAGCTCGCCGCGGGCGACCAGCGCCATCGACAGGCCGGGTCGGGATTCGGCGATCTCGGTGACGGTCTCGATGCCCGTCAGCCCGTCGCCGACGACCAGCACCCTCCCGCCCTTGCCCCGCCGGGCCAGGCCCTCCAGGCTGTCCAGCCGCCTGCGCAGGCGCAGGGCCGAGGGCCGGCCAGCGACGTTGAAGGCGTGCTCGGCCACGCCTGGCACGCTTCGGTCGGCGACGCGGCTGCCGAGCGCGTACAGGAGCGTGTGGTAGCCGAGTTCGCCGCCGCCGTCGGCGTCGGCCACGACGACGACCTCGCGCTCGGGGTCGACGGCGGTGACGCGGGCTATGCGTAGCCGTATCCCCGTGCCCGCGAAGACGTCGGCGAGCTTCGGAGCCTCGATGTCCCGGCCGGCCGCGAGCCGGTTCAGCCGCTGCCGCTGAACGAAGTCCGGCACAGCGTTGACCACGGTGATTTCGGTGTCCTTCGGGGACAGCCGACGGGCCAGGTTCCCCGCGGCAAAGGCCCCGGCATAGCCGGCGCCGAGGACGACGATGCGGTGCTTCATGCGTTTCTCCTGTCGGTTCGCTCGCTCTTGGTGAATTGAGCGGAACAGCGTCCCGATTGCTGACGGGAACTGCATGTGGCATGGGTCACGCAGCGGCTGGAGGCGCCGACTCGGTGATGAGCTCCTGCCGAGACCAGGGCCGGATCGGTGTCCAGTGGCCTGCGGGCTTCCTCTTCCACCGTGCATGATGCGAGGTACTCGTTCCGTGCGGCCTGGCCCTGGTCGCACCCCGCTGCGGTGTCTTCTGCCGAATTCTGGCCCCCCGGGCGGAGCACCGGGTTTCGGCCCGCTGGTTCAACCGTCCTTCCCCGATGAGCGGGCCAGGTCGCTGGGCGGCATGCCGCGAACCCGTTTGAATGCGTTGCTGAAGGCGAAGCCGTCGGCGTAGCCGACCTTGCGGGCCACCGAGGCGACGGTCGCGCCCGGCATGCGGAGCAGGTCGGCGGCCAAGGTCATGCGCCACTCGGTGAGGTAGACCAGGGGAGGTTGCCCGACCAGCATGGCGAAACGCCGGGCGAACACCGCCCGGGACATCCCCGCCTCGGCGCCCAGAGCCGCGACCGTCCAGGGATGTGCGGGGCGTTCGTGCATCTGGCGCAGGGCCCGCCCGATCCGCGGGTCTGCCAGGGCCCGATAACCAGGTGGCGGCTCGGCGTCGGGCCGGGCGAACCATGAGCGCAGCGCCCGGACCAGGAGCAGGTCCAGGAGCCGGTCGAGAATGACCTGCTGGCCGGGTTCCTCGCGGTCGATCTCGAGGGCGAGCATGTCCAGCAGGGGCGTGAACTCCGGCTCGGCCGGGATGACGGCCACCTCGGGCAGGGCTTTGAGCAGACGTTCGGAGACGTCGCCCCGCAGAGGGTACTCGGCGGTGACGAACAGGTCGGAGCCGTCGGCGGTGGTCCAGCACCGATCCGAGCCGTCGATCACCACCTCGGGTGGCGTGCCGGGCCGGTCGGCGACGGTGAACGGCCGCAGTCCGCGGACCAGGACCACACCACGCTCCCGTACCTGGATGGGTGCTGTTCCGTCGCGGACGATCCAGGACTGGCCACGAAGCATCGCGCCCAGCGCCAGCGGCGCGGGATCGCCGAACCGCACCGCCCAGGGAGGCTCGGCGACCGACCGGCAAAAGACCGCCCCCTGCGCTCGTACGCCTGCGAGATAGTCCTCCAGCAGATCCATGATGAGACGATCTCACATGCGAACGAGATGGATGGCCATGGTTCGTCTCGTGCGCATCTGATGTGCTGGCGCCATGTCCTTCTCATCCATTCTCGTACTTGGCGCTCGGGGCAAGACCGGCCGCCGTGTCGTTGAACGACTCGACAAGCTTGGCCGCCCCCTCCGGGCGGCCTCCCGTTCCGGCGGGACCAGATTCGACTTCGCCGACCGTGACACCTGGGCCCCTGCCCTGGCCGGTGCGGGCGCGATCTACCTCAACCCGATGAGCGAGTCCGTGCCGGCCGCCATCGTGGGGGACTTCATGGCGGCCGCGGCACAGGCCGGCGTCCGCCGGGTGGTGCTGCTGTCGGCGCGCGGCCCGGGCGGTGCGGCGGATCCATACCAGGAGCCTGCCGAGCTCGCCCTGCGCGCGACCGGCATGGAGTGGACGATCCTGCGGCCGGCCTGGTTCGCGCAGAACTTCAGCGAAGACCTGTTCCTGGAGCCGATCATGTCCGGAGAACTGGCGCTACCGACCGGCGAGGGTCGGGAGGCGTTCATCGACGCCGACGACATCGCCGACGCGGCGACCGCCGCGCTCACCCGCGACGGCCACGCGGGACAGATCTATGAGCTGTCCGGCCCCGAACCGCTGTCCTTCCGCACCGCGGTCGAGATGATCGCCGAGGCCGCCGGGCGCCGAATCCGCTACACACCCCTTGAACCTTCGCAGTTCACCGCTGCGCTGGCGGCCCAAGGCACACCGAAGCCGGCGGCGGACCTGGTGACCGAGTTGCTGGGCCGGATCCGCAATGGTGCCGGTGACCGCGTCAGCGACGGCGTACGACGCGCCCTCGGCCACGAGCCGCGGTCCTTCGCCGACTATGTCAAAACAGCCGCCGCCGCGGGCTCGTGGAGTGGCTGACCCGGTAGGAGCCAGGCCAGCGGTGCACAGACTGCCACACCCACCCAACGACCCCGCCTCTGACCAGAGGTATCGGTAAGAAACGTGTCACGACCCCAAACGAGCGGATGGGGTGCTCGGCTGCTGCGACGCGGGTGGGCGTACACCTGATGGGCTGGCGCCCGCCCGGTCGCGGGCAGTGCCGAAGGCGAGAGTGACGCTCTGTTCTACAGCGTGAGCCGCCTGGCCGCACTGTTGGGCGAGGCCGCATGCAAGTGCTCCGGGGAGCGCTGCAGGCGCCGGCCATGAGCGTGTGCGACGAGCGGCGTGTAGTACTTCTCGCCGTACTCGTCCTGGTCCACTCGCCACCGCCGCCAGGCGGTCCTCGTCTCGAACTGGTCGGCGCGAACCTCACCGCGGGAACGGCGACCCCGCCCGGGGCGGCGATCTCGATCTGATCGAGGCACGGCGTGAGGCCACAGGCGTGGGCTTCTGTCTCCAGCAGGACGGCCGCGGCCGCCGGGTCTGGTCGCTACGGACCGGACCCGGCGACCACGGCCGCGGTGTAGGGAACAGGCGGCGTCAGGCCGCCGGGTGTTGCACGAGGACGGCGAGGATGAGGAGGAGGAGGAAACCTGATATCGCCACAGAGATGAACGTGGCGATACGGATGCCCCCCTCGACCTTCTTCAAGACGTCGCTCCGGTTCTGGGCGCGCTCGTACCACAGGTAGTAGAGGCGGTCGGACCTGCGACTCCAGTAGGCGAGGTTCATGACACACGCAAACACCCACAGGACCCCGTGCGCGCCGGTTTCCAGGCGGCTGTCGTACTGCCAGGACTGCACATCCCAGAGCAGCAGCACCGCCAGTGCGAGCATGTAAGCGACCTGGGCGAGACAGGCCCTCACGGTCCTGAAGAGCGGCGACCGCGTGATCGAATTCATGGTCGACTCCAGTTTCTGTCGGTTGGTCACGTCCGGTCGGTGACTGGCCGGACGTCGTTCGCCGGGAACCGTCCGCGACGTGTTCGCACCGACCACCGACGTCCACCCCGAATCGAGTTGTTCAAGAGCCCGTGTGTGCGCGGTAAGTAAAAGTTCTCCAAGAGATCACCAGCATGCGGGGTGAAGCGCCCTGGGGTAGTTCAGAGCTCTGATACGGAGCCGCTCTGCCCTGTTCCGCCGCGGATCGCCGCCTCGGCACCCCGCCATCCACCGCCTTGCCGGGCTGAGGCCCGGCCCGACCGAGCTGCTGACCGGAGGGACCTGTCGCACTGGGGCAGGGCTCACCATCGACGGCGGTGACCAGTTCGACCGCAACTCGATCCCTCCTGGCCGTCCTCGCTCCCACACCCTCCGAGTTCGGAGCCCCAGCCTGGAGCCGGGCTGTAGAGATTGATGGGGCTATGGATTCGATCCTGCGAGCGACTTGCGGCAGTGGAAACGTTCCTGGGGAAGCGGCGGCAGCGTGTTTCATCTCGCATCGTCCACCGCACCAGCATTGACACGTTCGCGAGCGACGTTTATCTTGACGGCGACTAGATAGAGGTGAGTTATGCCGACACTGCCGTGGGTCGGACCGGGCGGGACGAAGTCCGAGGTGCTGGTGATGGCCTCTCGTCTGGAGGTGCGCAGGTTGCGCGAGGTGCCGGGCTTTTTCCTGGCCTCAGTAGCTCTGTGGCGCCAGGCGCGCCGATCATCAGGTGTGCATGGGCTCGGCCTGAAGGCCGAGCTTCTCAAGCGCACCTTCTGGACCGTCTCGGCGTGGAGTGACAAGAAGGCGCTCTACGCGTACGCCCGGGCTGAACCACACCACTCCACCATGCGCCGCCTGCGCTCGGTTACGCACGAGTCCACTTTCGTGTTCTGGACTGCGGAACCCGGCGAACTCCCCATCACCTGGACCGAGGTCAAGCGTCGCATCGCTGACCAACGCGCCGCCGAAGCCCTCAACGAGGCAGAACCCATCAGTGATGGTTCCCCCCGTAGCACGGACAGTTTGATGTTGCCCCCGTTTGACGGGCGCGGATGTTGAGAGAGGTAGGGTTCGGCGATCTTGTGAAGGAGATCGTTTTCGTGCCCAAGCCTTACCCGCCGGAGTTTCGTCGGCGTGCCCTGGAGCTGCTGGAGTCGGGACGATCGGTGCGGGACGTGGCCGCGGCGCTGGGCATCGCGGAGTCGTGCTTGCACCGCTGGAAACGGCGGGACCTGATAGAGCGTGGCCTGAGGCAGCTCAGCCCCGCAGAGGCCGAGTCCGCTGCCCTGGCCCAGGCCCAGGCACGGATCGCCGAGCTGGAGAACGAGGTCAAGATCCTGCGGAAGGCCGCCGCGGCGGTCGAGCAGGTGGTGCCCCCAAAAGCCCGGTTCGCCCTGGTAGCCGAGCTGGCCGTTGAGGGCGTCCCGGTCAAGCAGGCATGTCTTGCGCTCGGAGTGTCCCGGTCGGGCTTCTACGACGCCCGCATCCGACCCCCCTCGGCGCGCGCCATCCGTCAAGCATGGCTGACCGACCAGATCACTGCCATCCACCAGGCATCACGACAGACCTATGGATCGCCCCGAGTGCGCGCCGAGCTCGTCCAGGGCCAGGGCGTGGCCGTCTCGCGCAAGACGGTGGCGGTGCTGATGCAGCGGGCCGGCCTGGCAGGGCTGCCCCTGCGGCGTCGCGCCAAGCGGGTCCCCGCCGCGGCAACGGTCACCGACCTGGTGAAACGCGACTTCCGCCGCGATGGCCCAAACCAGCTGTGGGTTACCGACATCACCGAGCACCCCACCCGCGAGGGCAAGCTCTACTGCTGCGTGGTCCTGGACGCCTACTCCCGCCGAGTGGTCGGCTGGGCCATCGATTCACGGCAACGAGCCGACCTGGCCACCTCCGCTCTCGGCATGGCCATCGACTCCCGCGGCACCGCCGGACAGATCCCTGACACGATCATCCATGCAGATCACGGCACCCAGTTCACCTCGTGGACCTTCACCGAACGCGCACGCCGAGCCGGACTCCTACCCTCCCTGGGCACCGTCGGCGACCCCTACGACAACGCCGTGGCCGAATCGTTCTGGGCACGCATGCAAACCGAGCTACTCGACCGGCGACGCTGGCGGACCCGCGTCGAGCTCGCCGACGCGATCTTCGAATACATCGAAGGGTTCTACAACCGCCGCCGACGACACTCCGCCCTGGATTACATGAGCCCGATACAGTTCGAAAGCACCCACCCGCTGAACCTGATCTCCTGACCAGCGAGTCCGTGAAACCGGGGCAACATCAAGGTGTCCGTGAAACCGGGGGAAGCTCAGTGCGAGTGGATTACCTCCACGGACCGAGCACGTCCTGGCCGGGCTAGCTGATGAGCCCCGCCCCGGCCGTCCGCCCTCGATCCTGCTGGACTAGGTCCAGCAAGTGGTCACGCTCACTCTGGAGCAGACTCCGTCGGGTGCGACGCCCTGGTCCAAGGCCTTGAGGGCCGGGCGCACCGGGCTGCCCCGTTCGACGATCGGGCGGATCTGGCGCCGGTCCGATCTCAAGCCGCACCGGGCCGACGCATTCAAGATCTCCACCGACCGGCTGTTGGTGGAGAAGGTGGTGGGCGTGGTCGGGCTCTACCACCATCCGCCCGAGTGGACCGTGGTGCTGTGCGTGGACGAGAAGTCGCAGATGCAGGCCCTCGACAGGTCTCAGCTGGTGCTGCCGTTGATGCCGGGCGCGCCGAGCGGCGCACCCACGACTACGCCCGGCACGGACCACCAGCCTGTTCGCCACCTTCAACATCGCCGACGGCACCGTCATCACCGACCTGCACCGCCGGAATCGCGCGGCCGAGTCCAAAAAGTTCCTGGCCGCGATCGACAAGGCCGTGCCCGCCGAGTTGGAGGTGCACCTGGTCTGCGAGAACCTGGCCACCCACAAAACACCGCTCGTCCATCAACGGCCGGCCCGCCACCCCGCTTTCACGTGCACTTCACCCCGTCATTCTGGCTCAACCAGGTCGAACGCTGGTTCGCCTACCTCACCGCCCAGCTCACCGAACGCGGCGTCCACAAAAGCGTCCAAGCCCTCGAAGCCGACGTCCGCGCCTGGGGCCAGCAATGGAACACCAACCCCAAACCGTTCGTCTTGACCAAGACCGCCGAAGAGATCCTCGACTCCCTCGCCAGATATCTTCAACGGATTTCAGACGCAGAACGCTAGAGGTAATTTCCGGCATCCTGCCCCTCATCGGGCACGATTAACCAGCGGCGTGACCTGCGTGCTCCGCCGGGTCGGCCATACCGATCCGGCACCGAATTGGCACGCGCTCCGCCGCGATATGAACCACGCCGGGCCCTGACACGTCACCGACCGCCGCCCCTGCCGCCCGCGGTGGTGAAGGACGGAGGTCCACGGAACGGTGCGGTTCGCCGGGGCGGTTGGCGCCGCTCTCGCCGGAGGAACTCCGGTGATCTGGCCGTTGGGTGTGCGGGGTGTCCATCGCATCGCCAAGAACGGCCGCGGATCGGGGCGCTCGCTGCTCTGCCGTCGAGAGCGACCCCACCTGAGCACCTGCCGAATATCCTTTGACGGACCAAGCCCCAGGCCCGGTCCGCGCCTCAGTAGGGAACCCAGCCGGGCATTGACGACCGCCGCCGCACAGATGAGGCGTCGCAGACGGCCCAAGCCTGGACCGTCATCCTCGCTAACCGCAACCGGGGCCGGAAGGCACCGTCATCAATCATCCGGGGCCGGAACGCTCTCGCCTGGCTGTGTCGGCGGTCAGGCCCACGAAACCCCCCGGCAACGGGCCTCCCCCTGGGCGACCATGGCTGGAAACGCGCCGCGACGCGAACTGGAGTGGTTCCGAACACCGACGCCCACAGACCCCCGTCTATTGACAAGTCCCCAGGTCAAGGGCAGATCACAAGAACACAAACCGTCCTCCCAGGCTTGGCGGCTTGACGGCTCTTCCGGCGCGAGCATATATGAGATTCTCAGAAATGCCACCGTTTGCACTCAAGTTGTCACTGTCCGTGGAAGGCCTCGGGCTGGACTCTGAACCGTGGGGAGCGGCGAACCTAGGCTGCAGGGCGCTCTCGGCTCCGCACTCCCCATCTGCCAGCCCTGAGCCATGCCGAAGGTGAGGGGGACCGGCAACTCGCGGCTTCCGCTGCACCGCTCACATCAACGAGCGCGGTGGCGTCCAGTTCTGGTCCCGGCGTCTCAGGCGCCTCAACGACGCGTTCCCCGAGATCGTCCTCGCCGTATGCGAGGTGTTCCCGCCCAGCACCGTCGTGGACGGGGAGATCGTCCGCTGGGGGTGCGACGGCCGGCTGGAATTCGCGGCGCTGCAACGCCGCCACGTCGAACGCCGCCGGCGGAACCGGCCCTCGCTGAGCCCTGCCATCAAGAGGACGAGGCACGTCCTGGCGTCCATTCCTCGATCATCTGAGTGAAGGCACCGAGCATCACAAGGCGATCAAGTTGCGGCAGCCTCGGAAGCTTCCGCGCGATCTCACCGGGGTTCAGATGGCGCAACTCTGGCGGGCCGCGTGCGACTGCGGGATCGTTTCTTGACCGGGCTTCTGGCCGCGACCGGTATGCGGATCGGCGAGGCCCTCAACCTTCGGCGCGAGGATAGCGAACGCCGCCGCCCGGCTGATCAAGGGTCGAGCCCGCCGCAACGCCAACGACGCCCGCGTCAAGACCAGCGAACGCGAGATGCCGGTCGCGGGTGAGCTGATCAGGCTCTACACCGACCACCTCGTGGAGGAATACGGGGAACTCGACTCCGACTACGTGTTCGTCGATCTGCGGGGCGGCGAGCGCAGGGCGGTACGCTACGGCGGCGTTTCGGATCGGGTCACAGCTCTCGCTCTCTGCTCCTCCGTGCCGACTCGCCACGTCTCCGTTCGTGCCGTGAAATGTCCGGAAAGCAGGTGGGGCCGGCTTCGCATGGCGAAGCCGGCCCCAGGTCGAGTCGTCCGCGGAGAGCGGGCGACTGGCGGTCGGACTGCCTGCCGGCGTTGGCGAGGATGGTGTCGTGGTCCTGGCCCTGCCGGTGGAGGCGGGCGTACTCGTGCGGCGCCACACCTGCGGCGTCGGCGCTCAGGAGAACGTTGTGGTCGACGCCGGCCTTGCGGCCGACGTTGTAGCCGAGCAGGAAGTCGTCGGCGTGGCCGTGCTCCTTCGCGGCCTCCCAGACCTCCTCGGCCTCCTGGGCCGTGGCCACCTCTCGCACGGCGACGAAGCCCCACAGCGTCCACGGGTCCGTCCGCGTCTGCGAGGCCACGAACTCCTCGTGCTTGACGTCGGGGCACTGCCGACGGAGGCAGTTGTACCACGCCTTGTTCACGCCACCGCTGACACGCGCCATCTCCGCGTACTGCGGATCGGTGAGGTCGGCGAGATTGTTGCTGCCATTGTTCATGGCATTTCTCCTTCGAGGATATCGTTTGCTGCCTTCGTAGACGATCATTTGTGATCGCCCACCCCTTAGACCGTTCCACCTTGATGCTCAACGGCAAGCGGCCTTGGCAGCCGGTGAGCACGCCCCTAACCTGCCGCGTGGTGTCAGGGTAGGGGCGCCTTGATCTTCCTGTTCTTGGTGTGGACGTAGTTCGGGCCGTCCTCGTCGCCATGCTCGTAGGACCAGATCCACACCGGGAATCCGCCCGTCATGGCCTGCGCCAGCGGCCGGGCAGGCCGCGCCGTGCATCTTACGGACGACGATTTCGATGCCGCGACCTTTTTGGGCCTTCATGACGAGCCACTTCGTACGTCTCCGCCCTCGGGTGTCAATAGGGGTGCGGCCTCAAACGTGACGGGAGAGGGCAATGAAGGCCGTCCGGGGACCGCACGGCACCGGGCCTAGATCGTTGATGGGGGTTTGCTGAACCGGCGGCGGACATGACGAAGGGCGCCCATGATCCGTGTGTGAAGACAAACCTGGACGCCCTTCTGACCGCACTCTATGTCCGTCTGGGCGACCATGTCCTGCCATCGGCGGAGCGGCCGCGGCGACGAGGGCCGCAGCGGGTGCTCAACGATGCCGAGCTGGTGTGCGTCGCCGTGGCCCAGGTGCTGCTCGGGTGCGATTCGGAGCGGCGGTGGCTGCGGACGGCGCCGGGCAGGGTCGGGCATCTGTTCCCGCGGTTGCCCGGCCAGTCGGAGTACAACCGGCACCTGCGCGATGCGGCGCCCGCTCTGTTCGCTGCCGCGATGTGGCTGGTGCGGCGGGTTCCGTCCTGGCAGGAGCGGCTGCGGCTGATGGACGGCACCCCGGTGCGCTGCGGCGCCTCGCGCACCACCGTGCACCGCTCGGGCCTGGGCGAGATCGCCGGCTACGGCATGGACAAGTCCCACCACGCCCTCTACTGGGGCGCCAAGCTGATGCTGATCACCACCGCAGAGGGCGCGGTGTGCTCCTTCAGCCTGGCCCACCCCCAAGAGCTGGACGAGCGGCTGCAGGCGATCCACCTGCTGCACGTCCAGCCGCCCGCACCCGGCCCATGCCCGATCGTGTGCGACAAGGGCTTCGCCGGGGCCGGGTTCGCCTGGGCCGGTCGCGGACTCAGTCTTCCCGGTTTCGCTGTCCGGGGTGTTGGCCTTGCTGGAGCAGATCGCGCAGGAGCTCCTCGTCACCGGGGTCCAGTGTGCTGACGAATCGTCGCAGTGCCGACGCGCGATTGTGCTCCTCGCGCAGCAGGCGGCTCATCTTGAAGGCGGTCAGGCCGGCCGCGTCCGCCACCGCTTCGTAGCGGAAGGCCCGGCCGTGGCGGCGCCGGGTGGCGACCCCTTTCGTGTGCAGCCGGTTCAGGGTCGTCACCACCGTGCTGTAGGACAGGGTTGCCTCGGAGCCCAGGGCCTTCAGTACGTCGCCGGTGGTCAGGGGCCGGTCGGCCTCGGTCAGGACGTTGATGATCTGCGTTTCCAGCTGCCCCGCGCGCCGGCGTGCGGCCGGCCGGTCGGGCTCGGGCGGCCGGTTCGGGGTCACCCTGACCACTTTAGCCGCCGCCCAGGGCCGGCGGTCTTGAGCAGGGTGCGACACTGGAGCGTCGCCGAGGGTCTGGATTGAGGGTGTTTGATCATTTTGTCTGGTCGGTGATCGTCGTGCCGGTGGCGGTCGTCGCCGTCGCGGCGGTGGTGGCCGACCGGTCGGCTCCCCAGACGGGGGCGACTGTGTTGGCCTGGTCGGCCATGGCGGTCGCGCTGGCCAGCGCGGCGAACCTGGGACTGTTCACGGTCAAGGCCGTGGCGCAGATCCCGTCCGTGGCCGACCATCTGGGGTGGTCGTATCGGACGGTGATCGATGACACCGCGCACGTGTCGTGGGCTCCCTGGGCGTCGGCGGTGTTGCTCGCCGGTGCGGTGGTCGGTGCCGCAAGGGTGTGGCGCAGGCACCGCCGCGGGCAGGGCGTCGCCGCGGAAATGGACGGTGTCCCCGATGATCAGCAGGTGGTCTTGGTCGAGAGCGACGCCGTCGACGCTTTCGCGGTCCCGGGGGGAACCGGCCGGGTCGTGGTGACCACCGCGATGCGTTCGGCGTTGGACACCGAGCAGTTCGAGGCACTGGTGGCGCACGAGCGGGCGCATCTGGACGCGGGGCATCCGCGGCTGATCCTGATCGCCGAACTCGCGGGTTCGCTGCATCCGGCACTGCGTTGGGTGGCGGCGCGGGTCTCGTTCCTGATCGAGAGGGCGGCCGACGAGCAGGCCGCACGCGCTGTGGGAGACCGTCGGACGGTCGCCACGGCCATCGGCGCCGCGGCGCTTGCCGCGGCGCGACATCCGGCGAGTTCCGCGCCGGTCCGCATCCCCTTCGCGGCCAGGCGCGGCGGGGCGATCCCGCGGCGGGTGGGGGAGTTGCTGGCCCCGCAGCAGATCAGGGGGCGGACCTGGGGGTGGGTCTGGGGAGCCGGGCCGGTGCTGCTGGCGGCCAGCTCGGTCGTCTGGAGCGGGGAGGCGCTTTACGACCTGGTGGAACTGCTGCGGTCGGCCCGCCTGCCCGGCCGCTGAGCCGCTCACGGCGCCCTCTTCCGCTGCCGTTCACGGGTGATCAGCCGGCCGTCACGTGGGTCGGCGGCGCCTCGGTGAGGGTGCCGTTGTCGAGAAGATGCACCGCGTCGGTGTAGGCGTCCAGCAGTCGACGTTGATGGCTGACCAGCAGCAGCGCCATGGCCCGCTCGCCGCGCAGGCGGGCGAGCAGTTCCATGATGTCGATGGCGGTGGCGGCGTCGAGTGCGGAGGTGATCTCGTCGCAGAGCAGGAAGTCGGGGGAGGCCGCCAGGGCGCGCGCGATGGAGACACGCTGGCGTTGGCCGCCCGACAGCTGCTCGGGGTAGCGGTCCGCCGTGTCGGCGGGTAGCCCGACCTGGGTGAGCAGATCGGCCACACGGGCGTCCATGTCCGTTCTGTCGGCCATGCCCAGACGGGCAAGTGGCCTGGCCAGCGCCGAACCCACGGTCCGTGCGGGATTCAGCGCGTCCAGCGGGTTCTGCGGGACGAGTTGGATGCGCCGTTGCGCCGGGCGGGGCCGCCGCCGCACGCCCAGGGGCAGGGAGGCGCCGTCGAGTGTCAGTGAGCCGCTTGTCACCGGTTGCAGACCGGCCAGCACGCGCAGCAGGGTGGTCTTCCCCGAACCGGAGGGACCCGCCAGGCCGATGGCCGACGCCGGCGGCAACGTGAAATCCACCGCGTCCAGCGGCTGCTGGCGAGACCCCCGGCCGGCGAAGACGACACCGACCCGGTGAGCGGTCAGTCCACGGATCTCCGGCCGGCGGGACGGCGAGCACGGTGGCGGCGCGGCCCTGCGGCGGTTGCGGGGCGCCGGCCCGTCGCCGCCGGTGAGATGGCCGGTCAGGGTGGTGGTGGAGTGGGCGCAGCGGTCGACGAGTTCGGGATCGTGGCAGGCCATGATGATGGCCAGGTCACGTTCGCTCGCCAGGCGCCGCAGGAGGGCGGCGATGTCGTCGCGCAATGCGGCGTCGAGCCCAGCGGTGGGCTCGTCGAGCAGGAGCAGTTCGGGTTCGCGGGCCAGAGCACGGGCGAGGGCGACGCGGCGCTGCTGGCCGCCGGAGATGGAAGTGGGCCGGCGGTCGGGCAGCCCGCCGGCGATCGGCAGGAGGCATTCGGCGAGCAGATCCAGAGCCGCCCCGCGGTCACGCCCGGTGGCGGTCTCGGCGATCAGGCGCCGGATCTTCATGCGGGGGTTCAACGCCGACCCGGGGTCCTGGCCGACGTAGCCGACGCGATGGCGGCGCAACCGGCGCAGTTCGGCGGGGTCGAGGGTGAGGACGTCGTGCCCGAGCACCGTCAGGCTGCCATGGGCCACTCGCGCCCCGGGCGGCAGATGGCCCAGCAGCGCGCGCAGCAAGGTGGTCTTGCCGGAGCCGGACGCGCCGGTCAGCGCGGTGATCTTTCCCGGTTGGACGGTCAGGCTCGTCCTGGGCAGCAGAACGCTTCCACCGGGCATGCAGACCTCAAGGTCGGTGCACGTCACTACCGGGCTGTCTGCCATGGGGGTCCTCACGGGTGGGCTCATCTGGTGGTTGCGTCGCGGGGCGCCGTCCGCGGAGGGCGGCGAGGGCCCGGCGTGATGTTCGGGTGGCGAGGGACTCGGAGGCGAGGTTGACGCTGATGGCCAGGGCCGCGATGGCCAGGCTCGGTGCGATGACGGCCCACGGGTTGAGCATGATGCCGCTGGAGTTCTCCCGGATCATCAGCGCCCAGTCGGCGGCCGGGGGCTGGGGGCCGATCTGCAAGAAGCCCGCCATGGAGATGACGTAGACGGCCTCGACGAAACGCAGCCCGAACAGAGCCAGCAGAGTCGAGCGCAGGTTGGGCACCAGTTCGCGCAGCGTCACGTACGGCAGCCCTTCGCCGCGTGCCAGGGCCGCCTCTACATAACCCGCCGTGGCCAGTGGCGCGGCCGCGCCCGACACCACGCGTGTGGTGTAGGGGACGCCCAGGACGATGGCGGCGGCGATCACGGCGATTCGGCCGCCGCCCGGCCAGGCCAGGGCGATCAGCATGATGCCCAGGACCGGCGGGAGCAGGATCGCCATGTCGGCGCCGCGTTCGACGATACGTCTGGCGGCCGGGCTCAGCGCGGCCAGGCAGCCCAGCACGGTGGCCGCGGCCATCACGACCAGGGCCACCGCCAGGGCGCTGGCGATCAGGACCACGCCGCCGTGCAGCAGCCGGCTCAGCACGTCCCGGCCGAGCACGTCGCCGCCGAGCGGAGCGTTCGCGCCGGGCGGCGCGTAAGGGATGGCGACGGGAGCGTCAAGGGGATGACGCGCCAGAACGGGCCCGGCAAGGGCGACCACGACCAGAAGCAGCGCGGGGCCCAGACGCCACCACACGCCGACCCGGCCCCGTCTGCGGATGCCGCCCCTGACCGGGGAACCGGCTCGGGCGCCGACCGGGCCGACGTGCGGGGCATCGGTCCGCGCGGTTTCGCCGGAGGACGCGGGGTCGTTCATGCCGGCCTCCCCAGAAGGCCGGCGCGGACGAGGTCGGCGGCCAGCAGCACCGTGCTGATGACGGCGCCGGCGCAGGCGACCACGCCCGCGATCAACGGGGTGTCCCGGTCGGCGACCGCTCCGGCGAGCAGCGTGCCGATCCCCGGATAGTTGAACAGGGTCTCCACGACCACCGCGCCGCCCAGAAGCATGCCGGTGGAGGTCGCGATCCCGGCGGCGATGGCCGGGGCCGCTCCCGGCAGCGCGTGCCGCAGCACCACCCGGTGGACGGGCAACCCGTCCAGAAGGGCCGCCTCGACGTGCGGTGCGGTGGCCTGGTCGGCCAGAGCTCCGCGCACGATGCGGGTGTTCCAGCCGGTCTGCGGGATCACCAGCGCCAGCGTCGGCATGATCAGCATGGTCCATGACGAGGGAGCGCCGTCGGCTCCGGTCACGGTGACGGCGGGCAGCCACCCGGTCCACAGCGACAGCACGAGCAGCAGCACGACCGCCACCACGAACTCCGGCAGCGCGAACGCGGAGGTCGCCGCGTGCCCGATGAGGCGGTCGCTCCAGCGGCCGGGGCGCGCGGCGGCCCAGCAGCCCAGCACCAACGACGCGGCCACAGTGAAGGCGAAGGCGCTCATCCCCAGCACCAGGGTGTTGGGGAAGGGGTCGGCGAGCAGCTCCGTGACGGGCCGCCCCTGCGCCGAGGTGCCCAGATCACCCGTGGGCAGCGCGGTCATCCAATCGACGAAGCGCTCCCACACCGGCCGGTCCAGGCCGAGCAGATGCCGCCGGGCCGCCAGGTCGGCGGCGCTCTCGCCGCGCTCGGCGGTGGCGGTGGCCGCGTCGCCGGGCAGCAGTTCCACGGCCGCGAACAGCAGGGCCAGCAACGCGGCGAGTATCGCCGCGCGGCGAACGATCACCACCGCCGCCCGAGCGATGGGGCTCAGGCGAGCCATACGTCTTCCAGTTGGACGCGGCCGTATCCGGGGAGCCTGGGAAGGTCGTTGACCTTGGAGTGGGCCAGATCGATACCGTCGGCCATGCCCCACAGCAGGTAGCCCGACCGGTCGTGCTGGATCTGCTGGACATCGTGCAACGCGGTGGTGCGGGCCGCCGGGTCGGCGGTGGCCAGGACCTTGCGGTAGGCGGCGTCGAAGGACTTGTCGGACCAGCCCGCCTCGTTCTGCCCCGCGCCGGTCACCATGGTCTTGGAAGCGTAGAAGATCATCGAGTCGTTGGTGCCCCAGTAGGTGGTGTAGAGCTCGCCCTTGAGCCAGGTCTTGTCGTAGAAGGCACCGGACTCCTGCTTGACCACCTTGATCTTGACCCCCGCCTCCTGGGCCTGCGAGGCGAACAGGGTCGCCGACTCGGCCAGCCCGGAAATGTCCTCGGTGGTGACCAGCTCGTAGGTCCGGTTCAGATCGAAGCCGGCGTCGGCCAGCAGCCGCTTCGCCTTGGCCAGGTCGCGGGCGCGCTGAGGGATGTCGGCCGCCAGGGCGGGGTCGGCGGTGCCCATGACGTCGTTGGCGACCTTTCCGTATCCCGACAGCACCTGGCGGACCATCGCCCCCCTGTCGACGATCAGGCGCATCGCCTCCCGCACCCGCACGTCCGCGAACGGCCCGTCGGCGGTGCGCATGACGATGGGCATCGCCATGTCATTGGGGCGGCGCAGCACCCGCAGATCCCTGCGGGAACCGGCGGTACGGGCGGCGATCGCCCCCACGTTGGAAGCCACGTCGATCTGCCCGGCGAGCACGGCGTTGGCCATGGCCTGCGGCGTCTCGAACATGCTCACCTCGATCGCGTCCAGGAGCACCTGGCCGCCGTGCCATCTGTCGTTGCGCACCAGGCGGGCGTTGCCGCCCCGGAACCACTCCAGCTTGAACGGCCCGGTTCCCGGTGCCGTCGCCACGTCCTTGTCGGCGGTGCCCTTCTTCATCACGAAGGTCGCGAACCGGGTCAGCAGGGGAAGTTCGGCGTTGGGGTAATCGGACTTGAGCACCAACGTGCGGGCATTCTCGGCGGTGATGCCTTCGGCCGTGATGCCCGGCAGCCGGGACGGGCCTGCCGGGGTGGCGCGCAGGCGGCGCAGCGACCACACCACGTCGTCGGCGGTGACGGGGGCGCCATCGTGGAAGACGGCGTCCTCGGGCAGGGTGAAACGCCAGGTCTTCAGGTCCTTCGAGGCCTTCCACGACGACGCCAGCCGACCCGCGGTGACCTTGCCCGCGCCGGGAGCGGTGAGCGTGTCGTAGACCAGAGAGATGATCAGGTAGTCGCTCTCGTTGCCCTGGTTTCCATGCGGGTCCCGGGTGATGGCGTTGGCGCGGCCCAGCGCGCCGATCCGCAGCGTGCCGCCCTTCTTCGGCTTGGCGCCCGCACCGGCCGACCGCTCGCCGGCGCCGCCAGAGCACGCTGCCAGCGCTGCGGCCGTCGCAAGCGCCCCGCCTGCACCCAGTACTTGACGCCTGTTCATGTTCACGTTGTCTCGCTCCACCACACGCAGGGATTGACAGGTGCGTTCCAGACCGAGGCCGGATCCGCGAAGCGGCCGCGGTTCGGCGCGTGCGAGGTGCCGACGCTTCGCCGAAGAACCAGAGGGACTCACCTCACCCCGAACCGGACTGGAAGTTAGGTGAGCCTATGCTAACTTCTATTGCGTTGTAAAAGGAACCTGTTCCCGTCCACTGTTGCCGTCGTCATCAGCCCGCGCCGTTCATGGCGCCCCTCTCCCCATGACCGTCGATGCCGCGCCATTCAACGACGCTTGCCGACGCCGCTGCCCGACCGGTCTTTGGCCCGTGTCAGCGCGGCATCGTCCCGCGACGACCATGTGCACCGCTCTCCGGCCCCCGGAACGGATTCTCATCGCCATGAGCACCTCAGTCCTGCCTGCCCGCATGCTTGAGCCCGCGGCCGTCCGCGACCTGAACCGGTCCGCCGAGCAGATCCCGGCCGAGGTCGGTACGGCTCGGCCCTCGCCCCTGCTGTTCGAGCCCGCCGGTTACCGCCGTCTCGCTCATGAGCTGACCGAGGCGTTCGGCGGCGGAATCGACGTACTGATCGGTGCAGTCGGCACCGGAGGCGCGCTGTGCGGAACCGCACGCGAACTGCGCAGGACCATTCCGCACCTGATCACCTGCGGGGTCGAGCCGGATGGGTCGACCGCCTTCGGGGGCCCCGCCCACGCCTATTACCAGTCGGGGACTGGAACTCCGCAGGGCGCGCAGATCGGTGCCCTGGTCGATTTCGACCCCATCGACCAGGGGGTCAAGGCGGGCGACATCGAGGCGTTCGCGACCTGCCGCGCCGTGGCCCGAACCGGGCTCCTCGTCGGGGGCTCGGCCGGGGGGTGATCCACCACGCCCTAGAGTTGCTGCCGGACCTTGCGCCCGGGGCCACGATGGTCGCCCTGGTCAACGACGGCGGGGAGAAGTACCTGGACACCGTCTTCAACGACGATTGGCTGCGCACCCGCGGGCTGCTGGATCCCGTGGCCGAAGCTCGGATCGACGAAATGCTCACCAAACTCCGCGGAAACCGATGACCTCAGTGCTGCCCTCCTCACCGACCCCCGAGCGGGCCCCGGCCGCCTTGCTGCGCGACGGCCGCGCTCTGGCCGCCCTGGCCGTCCCCCTGATCCTGACCCAGCTCGCTCAGGTGGCGCTCACCACCACCGACACCGTGATGTTGGGCCTTCTTGGCACCGAGGAGCTTGCCGCAGGCGGCCTGGCCATCGTCATCTTCAACCAGATCCGCACCATGGGCGCCGGCCTGATCACCGCCGTCGGCAACCAGATCGCCGCGGCCTCGGCCCGAGCCGAGGCCGGTCCGCCGGCCTCCGGCACGACCCACCATGCCGGGGGCTCAGCAGCCGACGCGGCGGCCGAGGTGCGCGCGATCTCCCGTGCGAGCATGGTCGTGGCGACTCTGGCCGGCGTCGCCGGGGCCGGCCTCATGATCGCCATCGGCCGGACGCTGACCTGGCTCGGCCAGGACGCCGCGATCGCCGGGCGGACCCAGCAGATGCTGCTGGCACTCGCCCCCGGACTGCTTCCCTGCCTATGGTTCCAGGCCGTCCGGCAGTTCACCGTCGGGCTGCGCCGCCCGCAGGCCCTGCTCCAGATCACCATCGTCTCGGTCGCCGTCAACGCTGCCCTCAACTGGTGCCTCATCAACGGCGCCGGGGGACTGCCCAGGCTCGGACTGAGCGGCATCGGCGCCGCCACCTCCACCGTCTACCTTCTGTCGTTCCTGGCGCTGTACACCGCCGCCCGCCGCGACGGCGAACTGGCGCCGCTGCTGTCGGTCAACATCGC
Source organism: Spirillospora sp. CA-108201 (assembly GCF_050936235.1). NCBI lineage: Bacteria > Bacillati > Actinomycetota > Actinomycetes > Streptosporangiales > Thermomonosporaceae > Spirillospora > Spirillospora sp. CA-108201. The sequence goes on from NZ_JBNJNE010000001.1 coordinate 497,333, forward strand.
CAAGGCCGATGCGGCGGTCGTCAGACGCATTCTCGTGCTGGGCGTCCCGATCGCCGCGACCTACGGGTCGGAGGCGGGGTTCTTCTCCGTCACCGCGCTGATGGCCGGTTCCTTCGGTGCCGCCGCGCTCGCCGCGCACACCGCCGTCAACCAACTCGTCTACATCGTCTTCCAGGTCGCCATAGGTCTGTCCCACGCGGCCTCCATCAACGTCAGCCGCGAACTGGCCCTGAACCGGATCGACCGGGCCCGTCGGCTCAGGAGCACCGCACTGGTCTGCGCCGGGTCCGTGATGACCGTCGTGGCCGCCTTCTACCTGACAGTGCCGCACATGGTCCTGACGCCCTTCCTGGACGCCGGCACGCCCGAGTCCGACCGTGCGCTGACGATCGCCACCCATCTCCTCCTCGTCGCCGCCGTCCTCCAGTTCGTCGATTGCGCGCAGAACATCGGCGTCGGCCTGCTGCGCGGCCTGAACGATACCGCCGGCGGCTTCCGGATCACCCTGATCGGCTACTGGGCCGTCGGCCTGCCCACCGCCGTGCTCCTGGCCAACGTCCTCGATCTGGAGACCACGGGGATCTGGCTCGGCCTGCTCACCGGGCTTGCCGCCACCGCCGTGCTCCTGTTGACCCGCTACACGCGATCCCTCAACGCCCGCGCCGCCGTCGAGCCGGGCCACTCAGGGGTGGCGACTGACCCGGCCTGATGGACGCCGGGAGCCGGCGGCTCCTACGATCGGCGTAGTAACCGAACGGAGGAGCGGTGAGCGCGGACGAGGCAGAGCGCCGGCCTGCGGGGATGCTGGAAGACGCGGTGCTGGCCGTCCTGTGGGCCCGGCGGCGGCCCATGACCCCCGCCGACGTCCGGGCCCTTCTCGACGGCTCACCGGCCTACACGACCGTGATGACCACGCTGGCTCGCCTGGTGCGCAAGGACCTCGCCACCCGCGAGCGCGCAGGGCGCGGGTACGTGTACTCCGCTCGCGTCGACGAGGCCGGCCACACCGCCGCCGCCATGCACGAACTGCTGGGTCGGCGCAGGGACCGCGCCGCCGTGCTCGCCCGGTTCGTGGCCGAGCTCTCCCCCGGGGACGAGGCGCTGCTGCAGCGCCTGCTCCGCGACACCGGCTCCGGCGCCGAGATCTCCTGACCGCCCCCGGGGTCACCTGACCGCCCTCGCACGTCACAGCGAGGGCGGGCCCCGCCGTCCAGACGCTCGGGGGAACGATCGCCGCACCCGCGCTTACGTTCCTCTAACCGACCGGCTTCTACTATCGCGATAGTAGATCGTTGGCCATGGAAGAGGGCGGTGGAACCGTTTGCGCTCGGAAACCGATCTGACGGTGGTCGTGATCGCCCATAACGACGCGCGGCGGCTCCCGCGCGCGGTCCGCTCGGTGCTGGCCCAGTCGCTCGCACGGGTGGAGGTCGTCATCGTCGACGACGGCAGCACCGATTCCACGCCGCAGGTCGCGGCGTCCATGGCGGCGGCCGCCCCCGATCGGGTGCGCGCCTTCCCGCTCAAAGAGAACTCCGGCGGATGCGGTGCCCCCCGCAACTTCGGGCTTCAGGTCGCGCGCGGCCGCTACGTGATGTTCCTCGACAGCGACGACACCCTCCCGCCGCACGCCTGCGGCATTCTGACGGCGGCCGCCGAGGAGAGCGGCGCCGACCTGGTCGCCGGGCGGTGCGTGCGGGTCCTTCCGGATCGTGAGAAGGACTGGTGCCCGTGGCTGTACCAGGAGCCAGGAGTGTTCAACGGTCTCCTGGAGAAGCCGGACCTGCTGCACGACACGCTGGCGACGAACAAGTGCTACCGGCGCGACTTCCTCGATCGTGCGAAGTTGCGGTTCGCGGAGCGCCTGCACTACGAGGACCTGCTGTTCAGCGCCCAGGCCTATCTCGGCGCGGATCGCATCGCGGTCGTCCCGGACAGGGTCTACAACTGGCGGGTGGAGCCGCGCAACGGGCGGCCGTCGATCAGCAACAGGCGCGCCGAGCCGCGGAACTTCGCCGACCGGCTGGAGGTCCACCGGCGGATCGACGCGGCGTTGCGCGGCCATGGCGCCGCCGAACTGGCGCGCCGCAAGGACACCAAGTTCATCGACCATGACCTGCTGCTCTACCTGCGCGAACTGCGCAGCCGCACTCCCGCCCACCGGAGGTCGTTCGCCGACCTGGCCCGGCCCTACCTCGCCGAGATGGACGGCGCGGTGTTCCTGGCCGCCGGCCGGATCCCCGCGATCGCGGCGCTGATGCTCCGGGAGGACGACGTCGAGGCCGCCATGGCCGCCGTCGACCTGGAGCCCAGGAGCGGCGTTCCGGTGCTGTCCGCCGAGCCGGCCGAGCGAGACGGTCGCGTCTACTGGTCAGAGGCCCATATCGGCACCGACCTGGGCCGTGCCGTGCTGGACGTCACCGACCTGGGCCTGCGGACACGGCCGCCCGAAGCGCTTCATCTGGGCGGCCGTGTGACCACGATGCGGCAGGAGGGCGACTACCTGCGCGTCGCGGGCACCGTGATGAACCCGCTCGGGCGAATCGGACCCGACGCGGAACTGAGCGCGACCCTGGAGTTCCGCGACCGCCGCCGCCCGGGCCGGGCGTTCGGAGTCGAGGCGGCCGTCTGGCGCCGGGGACGCGACGGCCAGATCGTCTGGGAGGCGGTGCTCGTGCCGTCCCGGTCGATCCGGCCCGTCGGGCTGGTCGACCAGACCTGGGCGCTGGGCCTGCGCTTGCGGGCCGGCGATACGGCGCACACGGTGCGCCTCACCTCGCAGGGGACCGCCCACTGCGGCCTGGCCGCCCCCGTCCGACCGCGGCTGACCCGGGCCGCCGGCGACCACCTGGAACCCTTCATCGCGGCGAACGGCGAGCTCGCGCTGCGCATCGTGGCCCGGCGATGGCCGGCGCGCACGATCCTGTCCGGGCTGCGCCTCGCGGCGGGAACGGTGCCGGTGCGCGCGATCCGCGACCGGCGGGCGAGGCGTCGGCGCTCCAGGGCCGGGGACGACGGGCGGACGTCGTCGAGCGGCCCTGCTCGACCCTCGAACGGGGCCGTCGGCGGTCCAGGGGAAACGCGGACGACCTACGGAACATCTACAAGAATGTAGATTTTGTTGGCGAGGGAACAGGCGCCGAGTCGGACCGGGAGACGGAGGAGTCGATGATCGAAGCCGTGGGGGCCCTTCCGGCGGCCGTGAACCCGCTGGACGCCGGATCGCTGCTGGCGGCCTTCGGGACGGTCGGGATCGCCGTGGTGCTGTTCGCCGAGACGGGCCTGCTCGTCGGGTTCTTTCTGCCAGGCGACTCGCTGCTGTTCACCGCGGGGCTGTTGTGCACGGCCGGGACTCAGGGCGACTCCCGGCTGTCGCTGCCCTGGGTGCTGTGCGCCGCCGCGGCCGGGGCGATCCTCGGGGCGCACTGCGGATTCGTTCTCGGACGCCGTGGAGGGCGCGTGCTGCTCGCGCGGTCACGGAACCGGCATCTGCTGAACGGCATCGCGCGAGCTGAGGAACTGCTGGGGCGTTACGGGTATGCCAAGGCCATCGTGCTGGCACGGTTCGTTCCCGTCGTGCGGACCGTCCTCAATCCTCTCGCCGGCGCCCTGGACGTGCCCGCACGGGTGTTCACCCTGTGGCAGGTCACCGGCGGACTGGTGTGGAGCGTCGGGTTGGTGCTGGCGGGCTACCTGCTCGGTTCCTCGATCCCCAACATCGACACCTATCTCCTGCCCGCGGTCGCGGTCGTCGTGGTGCTCTCGCTGCTTCCGGTCGGCATCGAGGTGCTGAGGGCCCGGCGGCGGGCGACGCGGGCCCGCCGGGTCACCCATGCGAGCGGCGGCCGGCGGGGCGAGGACCCGATGCCGTGACACACTGGTCGGTGGGGACACTGGTCGGCGGGGACACTGCAGGACTCGGCGAGGAGGCGCCATGGCCGGCGGAAGGCGCGAGGCGGGCGCGCTGGAGTCAGCGATCATGAACGTGCTGCAGGGCGCCGGTGACGCGCTGACCGCCGCCGAGGTGCGGCGGCGGCTGGACGGGGGACTCGCCTATTCGACCGTGGTGACGATCCTGTCTCGCATGCGCGACAAGGGCCTGCTCGTGCGCACCAAGGCCGGCCGCGCGTTCCGGTACGCGCCGGTGAGCGATGAGCCGGGGCTCGCGGCGCACCGCATGCACCAGGTCATGGACGGGCGCCCCGACCGGGAGACGGTGCTGGTCCGATTCGTCGAGGCCCTGTCCGGCGAGGACGAGCGGCGCGTGCGCGAACTGCTCGAGGGCCGTGAGACATGATGGACGTGGACGGTTTGCTGCCCCTGGTCGTCCCGGCCGTCTTGGGGGGTGCCGCGCGCCCGCTTTCGGGGTGGCTGCCGCCCCGCACGGCCACCTGGCTGCTGACCGTGACCGGTGCGGTCCTGGCCCTGGCCAGCACGGCCACGCTGGCCGTCATCGCGCTCGGCGGGGCGCTGCGGCTGCCGCCGATCGCCAGGTTCGGTCACTTGTCAGAGCACGTCCTGCGGCACGGCGCCCAGACGAGTGCCTCTGCGGCGGCTCTCGCCGCCGCAGTGCTCGTCACGTCGCTGGGCATGGCTCTGCACGCCGCCGTGACGCAGGCCCGGGCGTTGCTGGACGCCTCACGGGCCGCGCGGGGGCTCCCTGGTGAGAGCGTGCTCGCCATCGTCGAGGACGAGGCCGCCGATGCGTTCGCGCTGGCCGGGCGTCCGGGCCGCATCGTGGTTTCCACCGGCATGCTGGCGGCCCTGGATCCCGCCGAGCGGAAGGTCCTGTTCGCTCACGAGCACGCTCACCTGGCCGGGCGTCACCACCTGTTCAGGCTGGCCGCGCACGTCACCGCCGCGGCCAACCCGCTGCTGTGGCCGCTGCGCGGCTCCGTGGTCTACGCGACCGAGCGGTGGGCGGACGAATCCGCGGCCGCGGGCGCCGATCGGGAGCGGACCGCGCGGGCGATCGGGAAGGCGGCCCTGGCCCGCAGCCGCCGCCCCGGGTTGGGCGGTGGGTCCGCGCTCGGCATCGGCTCCGTCCTCGACAGGGGGCGGCGCCCGGGGCCCCTGCCCCGGAGGGTCGCCGCGCTCCTCGCGCCTCCGGTGCCTCGCCGGGGCGTGCTCGTCGCCGTCACAGTGGCCCTGGTCGCCTGGTCGGTCCTGGCGGCGAACGACGGGGCGATCGACCTGCACCAGCTCATCGAACACGCGCAGGCGGGTTAGGGCGGACCCGCACGTCGAGGCGGAGCCCGGTCCGACGTCCGCGACCCGGCCGTGGAGTCGCCTCAGCGGCCAGGCGGTCGGAGGAGGGAGCGCAGCAGCCGTTCGTCGTCGTCGTCGAGGTCGGAGACGAAACGCGCCAGGACGCCTGGACGGTCGGTGCCGCTCTCGTCCAGTTCCTTGAGCATCCGCCGGGCCGTCAGCGCGGCCGGATCTTCCATGGCGGGGCTGTAGGCGTAGGTGCGCCCGGAACGCGAACGACGCAGGACGCCCTTGGCGTGCAGCCGGGACAGGATGGTGGTGACGGTCGTCCGGGCCAGTCCTCCGCCCACGGCGGCCCGGACGTCGCGCGCGGTCATCGGCTCGGCCGCGGCCCAGAGGACATCGAGGACCGCGGCTTCGAGTCCGCCCGCGGGGCGGCGCACTTGGGAGGTCACGAACCGAGTCTGCCACACAGACGTCTACAGTCCTGTAGACGTCTACAGTGTTGTAGACGAAGACTTCGTGAACACGATCGGACACCTCGATGAGCCCTGTCATGTCCCTGCTCGGGCCCGACTCGCCCGATGCGGGCCTGTACACCGAGATCACCAGGCTGGCCCGGAACAGCCCGGACATCCTGGACGACGTGATCGCTGTCTACTCGGCGGCCGGGCTGGCGCTGTTCGCGGTCGCCATGGCGGCGGCCTGGTGGCTGGCCCGCCGCGCCGACTGCGGCACCATGGCGCGGGCGCTGGCGGCCCCCCTGGTGGTGGTCGCGGCCTACGGAGTGAACACCATGGTCAAAGGGGTCGTCCACGAGACCCGGCCTTGCCGCGCCATCCCGGGCAGCTTCGCGCTGGAGAGTTGCCCGCCGGCGAGTGACTGGTCGTTTCCGAGCAATCACGCCGTCATCGCTTTCGCGGCGGCCACCGCGCTGTGGGCGGTCAATCGGTGGCTCGGTGCGGCGGGGATGGCGGCGGCCGTCGTGATGGCGGCTTCGCGGGTGTGGGTGGGAGTTCACTATCCGCACGACGTCGCCGCCGGTGCGGTCGTGGGCCTCGTGCTCGCCGCGCCGCTCACGGTCGCCGCCGCGAGGACCTCTCCGCTCGTGGAACGCGCCCGCGCGGGCCGGTTGCGCTCCTTGTTGTCGGCGCGTCCCGCCACCGGATGAGCAACACCGGACGGGCCCTCGGCGGGAAGGCGCCCACCGTCGGAAACGTGGCCGCCCAGCTGCTCATCGTCGAGGACGACCCGGTCATCGGGACCGAACTGGCCGAGGCGCTCACCGGCCACGGATACGGCGTCGTCCTCGCGTCCAGCGCCCAGGAGGGCCTTGACGCCGCGGGAGCGCGCCCGCCGGATCTGATCCTGCTCGATCTCGGGTTGCCGGATATGGACGGCCCCGCCCTGTGCAGGCGGCTCCGCGGCTCTGTGCCAGGCGCCATCATCGTGGTGCTGACGGCCCGCACCTCGGAACTCGACGTGATCGTCGCTCTCGACGCGGGTGCCGACGACTACCTGACCAAGCCCTTCCGGCTCACCGAGCTGCTGGCCCGGCTGCGCGCTCACCTGCGCCGCCAGCGGGTCCTTCCGGACGACACGGCCGTCCAGGTGGGCCGCCTGCGGCTGGACCTGGCGGCCCGGCGGGCCTTCCTCGGCGGGGCCGAACTGGACCTGCGCCCCAAGGAGTTCGATCTGCTCGCCGTCCTGGCGTCCCGGGCCGGCACGGTGGTGAGCCGCGAGCAGCTCATGGACGAGGTCTGGGACATCAACTGGTTCGGTTCCACCAAGACGCTGGACGTGCATGTCTCGGCCCTACGGCGCAAGCTCGGCGTCCTCGGCGAGAATCCCGGCCCCATCACCACCATTCGCGGACGTGGCTACCGCTACGAGCCCGACGCCTGAGCCGGCGGGCCGACGGGCTCGGTGGTGCCGGGCAGCAGCAGAGTGAATACCGGCGGGCGTGCGCTGCGCAGCACCAGGCGGCCTCCCTCGGCCTCGGCGAGGGAGCGGGCCAGGGCGAGCCCGATCCCGTGACCGGCACGGGGGGCCTCGGTGCCGCCCGGGTGGGCGCGACGGCGAGCGAAGACATCGGGAGCGTCGTCGGCGATCCCCGGCCCCTCGTCGGTCACCTCCACGGCCAGTCCGCCGCCGGCGTCGGCGACCAGAACGGTGACCTTGCCGCTGCCGTGCTCCAGGGCGTTGCCGAGCAGGACGTCCATGATCTGCGCCACCGCCGCGGGCGACGCACGGACGGCGGGCAGCGGGTCCTGACGCTCGATGTCCAGCGGGCGTCCTCGCGACGCCAGCGGGCCGTGCCAGCGAAAACGGAGCTCCTCCAGCAGCGCCGGCACGTCCAGCCGACGGCGTTCGGGCCCGCTGTCACGGGCCAGGTCGAGCAGTTCGTCGATGATGCCCTGGAGATGGCGGCCCCGCTCGACGGCCGTGGCGACGGCGGCGGACAGGTCCGCGCCGGGCCGTTCCAGCGCGGACTCCAGCCCGAGGAGCAGACCGGTGAGCGGTGTCCGCAACTGATGGGACACGTCTGCGCTGAAGGCGCGTTCGCGTTCCAGGACCGCGCCGAGCCGCTGGGCGGTCGTCATGAGGGCCCGGCCGGCCGCGTCGGCCTCCCGCAGGCCCGAAGGCGTGGTCTGGACGCTGAAGTCGCCGCCGCCGAGTCGGCGGGCCGCGTCGGTCAGGCGTTCCAGCGGCGTGGCCAGCCGCCGGGCGAGGTAGCGGGCCAGCAGCGCGGCGCAGCCGATGATCAGTACGGCGAGCCCGGCCATCGCCAGCAGGGTCCGCTCGACCCGGTCGGTGGTCAGCACGTAGGGAGCGCTGACCCGGACGATCGCCGAGACGCCCTCGTCGGAGGGGACCGGGGCCGAGACCGCCATCTGGCCGGACTCGACCCTGTCGTGGACGCGCCCGTCGCCCCCCTGGGCGGCCAGCAGGGAACGGGCAGGCCCGGCCCCGGTCAACCGGGAGCCGTCGAGCCCGTAGAGGCCCACCGTGAGATGCGGTGAGAGCCCTGCGGGCCGCCGCAACGCCTGGGGATCGCGGGCGACGTCGTCGGGGACCGCGGCCGCGATCCGGGTGGCGTCGCGTTCCAACCCGGTGACCGTCTCGTCCCGGTAGAGCCGCTGGACGGCCGCTGCCAGCGGCAGTGCGAACAGCACGATCGCCAGGGCCGTCACCCCGACGATCGCGATCAGGACCTGCCGGCGCAATGGCCGGCCCTGTGCGCCGTCAACGGAATCGTCCACGAGCGCCAGCCTGCCACCAGCAAGGTAAGCAGAGCCCTAAACCGGTCGTCCCGCGCTCGGGCGGGCAAGCGGTTTTGTGAGGCCTGCCTTGTTCCGCGTTAACCCTGGTTAGCCGGCCGCTCACCCGCCCGTTCCTAGCGTGTTGGCACATGTCCCGGTCAGGGGCGGATCGGCGCTGAGGGTGAGGAGCAAGGGATGCGAGTGAGGAGAATGCTGGCGGTCGGCGCCCTGGTGGCCGCCGCATCCGCGGCGGCCGGCGGCTGCGCGAGCGGCACGTCGTCATCGAAGACGGCGCCGCCCGCGACGTCCGGGCGCACGCCCGCGACCGGCGGGTCCGCGGAACCCGCACCGGTGGAGACCGAGTCCAATCCGCCCGGCGACATCCCGGACAGCACCGCGTACGTGCCCTTCCGGCCGTCCGGCGCGGGGTACGAGGTCAAGGTGCCCGAGGGCTGGGCGCGGACCGGCCTGCCCACCGGCGCGGTCTTCACCGACAAGCTCAACTCGGTTCGGGTCGAGGTCGTGCCCGCGTCCACCGCCCCCACCGCGCAGAGCGCGCGCGCCGGCGAGGCCCCGAAGATCAAGGCGGCCAAGATGACCATCGTGAAGGCCGAGAGCCTTCGGCGCAACGGCGGCACCGCCGTTCGGCTGGTCTACCGCTTCGACAGCGCACCGGACCCGGTGACGGGAAAGGTCGTCCGCGACGAGGCCGAGCGGTACGAGTTCTTCAAGGCCGGCCATCAAGGCGGCCGGGAGGCCGTGCTCACCCTGTCCGGGCCGGTGGGCGCCGACAACGTCGACCCGTGGCGCACGGTGTCGGACTCGTTCCGGTGGCTGCCGTGACCGCGTCCGTGCCGCCGCTTGAGGCCGACGAGCTCTACCGGTTCTATCGGGCCGGGGAGGAGGAGACCAAGGCGCTGCGGGGCATCAGCCTGGCCGTCGGGGCGGGCGAGTTCGTCGCGGTGACAGGGCCGTCCGGGTCGGGCAAATCCACTCTGCTGGCCTGCCTCGGGGGGTTGGACGAACCCGACGGCGGCACGGTGCGCGTCGCGGGTGTCCGCATCAGCCACCGCCCGCAGGCCGAGCGCACGGCGCTGCGCGCACGTCTGATCGGAATGCTGTTCCAGTCGGGGAACCTGCTGGAGCATCTGAGCGTCCGCGCCAATATCGACCTGGTCCAGCGGCTGGCCGGACGCGCCGACCCCGCCTGGCGGAACGCACTGCTGGCCGGGCTGGGGCTGACGGGCAGGGACCAGGCGCGCCCGGCTCAGCTGTCGGGCGGGGAATCGGCTCGCGCGGGCCTGGCGGTGGCGCTGGCCAACCGGCCCGCGGTGCTGCTGGCCGACGAGCCCACCGGCGAGTTGGACCGGCGGACCGAGCGGCGAGTCCTCGACCTGCTGCGCGACCGAGCCGGGCGGGGCACCGCCGTGGTCGTGGCCTCCCACAGCCCGGCCGTCGCCGCGGCCGCGGACCGCACGATCGCGCTCGCGAGTGGACGTCCGGCATGAGCGGCGCGGATCCTGACAGGTGCCTCGTCCGCCTCGACGCGGTGGCCCGGACCTACGGGCGCGGGCCCGGCGCGGTCGTGGCCGTGCACGGGGTGACCTGCGGGCTCGACCGGAGCGATCGTGTCGCGATCACCGGCGCGTCCGGGTCCGGCAAGTCCACGCTGCTGCACCTGATCAGTGGTCTGGACGATCCCACCGCCGGGCGGATCGAGTGGCCGGGTCTCGGTGGCCGGCCGTTCGGGCGGCCAGGCGTCGTCGGCATGGTCTTCCAGGGCCCGAGCCTGGTCGCCTCGCTGGACGCGCTGGCCAACGTCGCGCTGCCACTGGTCCTGGCGGGCGTCGCGGAGGGAGAGGCACGCAACCGTGCGGGGCGGGCATTGGCCGCGGTCGGCCTGCCCGACCTGTCGACGCGGCTGCCCGAGGAGCTGTCCGGTGGGCAGGCCCAGCGGGTCGCCGTCGCACGCGTGCTCGCCACCGGGCCGGCGCTGATCGTCGCCGACGAGCCGACGGCGCAACTCGGCTCCGCGCATGCGAGCCAGGTGATCGACCTGCTGATGAAGGCGGCCGGCGACCTGGGCGCCGGGCTGGTCGTGGCGACCCACGACCCGCACATGGCCGAACGGCTGCCGCGCCGCTGGCGGATGGTCGACGGCGCGCTCATGGAAGGAGAGCCATGCTCGTCCTGATGTGGCTGCGCGGGACGCTCGCCCGCCGCGCCGCACGACTGGCCATGACCGCCACGGGCATCGCCGTCGCGGTGGCGATGCTGGCCTCGCTCGGCACCTTCCTGGCGTCGGCGAAGTCCACGATGACGCGGCGCTCGGCCGACCGGGTCGCAGTGGACTGGCAGGTCGAACTGCAGCAGGGAGCGACGGTGCCCGACCTGAAGACTCTGGACCCGCGCGTCACCACCGCCCTGCCGGTCGGGTTCGGCGCGACCACGGGACTGCGGTCACGTGCCCAGGGCGGCCAAGTCCTGGCGACCGGCCCCGGCCAGGTCCTCGGACTGCCGGCCGGATACTCCGCCGCCTTCCCCGGAGAGCTGCGCGCGCTGACCGGACGCCTGGACGGGGTGCTGCTGGCCCAGCAGACCGCCGCGAACCTGCACGCGGTCCCCGGTTCCACCGTCACGATCCAGCGGGCAGGGCTCCCGGACGCCACGGTCAAGGTCGACGGAGTCGCCGAGCTTCCCCAGGCCGACTCCCTCTTCCAGAAGGTCGGCGCGCCCGTGGGCGCGCAGCCGCAGGCTCCTCCCGACAACGTGGTGCTGCTGCCCGCCGCCACCTGGCACCGGCTGTTCGGCGACGCCGCCCGCGCCCAGGCCCACACCCAGGTTCACCTGCGGCTGCGGCACGACCTGCCCCCCGACCCTGCGGCCGCCTACGTCCAGGACACCGGCGCCGCCCGCAATCTCGAGCAGCGGCTGGCCGGTACCGGGCTGGTCGGCGACAACCTCGGCGCCGCGCTCGGCGCCGCCCGCGAGGACGCGGCCTACGCGCAGATGCTCTTCCTGTTCCTCGGCGTGCCCGGCGCAGTGCTGGCGGCGCTGCTCACCGCTCTGGTCGCCGCTTCCGGTGCCCCGCGGCGGCGGGCCGAACAAGCGCTGCTGAGGACGAGAGGAGCGTCCCGCCGCGCCCTGTTCGCCCTCGCGCTCGCCGAGGCGGGCGTCGTGGGCGTGACCGGTGCCGCCTTGGGCCTGGCGCTGGCCGCGCTCACCGGACGCCTGGCCTTCGGCGCCACCGGGTTCGGCACCTCGACCGGCACGACCGTGCTCTGGGGCGCGACCGCCGCCGCGGCCGGGCTGCTCATCGCCGCGCTGACCGTCTTGCTGCCCGCCGCCCGCGACGCCCGAACGGTCGGGATCGTCACCGCCCGCCGGGCGGTCGGCCCTGACCGACGCGATCCGGCCTGGCTGCGGTACGGGCTCGACCTGTGGCTGCTGGCGGCCTCCGGACTCGTCTTCTGGATAACCGGCCGCAACAATTACTCCATCGTGCTCGTGCCGGAGGGTTTGCCCACCATCTCCGTCAGCTACTGGGCGTTCGCTGGCCCGGCGCTACTGTGGCTCGGCGGGGGCCTGCTGGCGTGGCGAGCCGTCCACATGCTGCTCGCCCCGCGCAGGCGGACCGTACCCGGGCTCGACGAGGACCATCGCGGCATGGGCCGTTCCGGCGGGGACGCAGGGAGATGCGGGGGAGACCGTGAGCCGCTGCGGCGGCGTCTGGTCACCCGTCTGATACGTCCGGTCGCCGGGCCGCTGTCGGGCACTGTCACCGCCACCCTGGGCGGGCAGCGCACCCTGCTCGCCCGCACCGTCGCGCTGGCCGCGCTGGCCGTGGTCTTCGCCGCGTCGACGGCCGTGTTCGACGCCACCTACCGGCAGCAGGCCGCCGTCGACGCCGAGCTCACCAACGGCGCCGAGGTGACCGTCACCGAATCGCCCGGCGCCTACGTGCCGCCGGGGCAGGAGAAGGCGATCGCCGCGGCGCCGGGGGTCTCCGCGGTCGAGCCGCTCCAGCACCGCTTCGCCTACGTCGGCTCGGACCTGCAGGACCTGTACGGCGTGCGGACCTCGACCATCGCCCGCACCACCCGCCTGCAGGACGCCTACTTCGGCGGCGGGACCGCCCGCGACCTGATCGGCCGGCTGGCCCAGCGCCCTGACGCCGTGCTGGTCAGCCAGGAGACCGTGCACGACTTCCAGTTGCATCCGGGCGACCTTCTGCGGCTGCGGCTCCAGGACGGCCGGGCCAAGCAGTACCGCACGGTGGCGTTCCACTACGCGGGCGTCGTCAAGGAGTTCCCGACCGCGCCGCGCGACAGCTTCCTGGTCGCCAACGCCGACTACATCGCGCGGCAGACCGGAACCGACACCGTGGGCGCCTTCCTCGTCGGCACCCGCAGGGGGGCATCGCCCCCGGCCGTGGCGGCCGCACTCCGGTCCCGTCTCGGCCCGCAGGCGCAGATCACCGACCTGCACACCACCCGCAAGATCATCGGTTCCAGCCTGACCGCCGTCGACCTGGGCGGCCTCACCCGTATCGAGCTCGGGTACGCCCTGGCCCTGGTCACCTTCGCCACCGGCATGCTGCTGGCGCTCGGCTTCACCGAACGCCGCCGCACCTTCGCCCTCGTTCGCGCCCTGGGCGCCCGGCCCCGCCAGCTCGGCGCCTTCGTCTGGGCCGAGGTCGCGCTGGTCCTGGCCGGCGCAGCGGCCTTCGGCGCACTGGTCGGCTGGGCCCTGACCCGCATGCTCGTCAAGGTCCTGACCGGCGTCTTCGACCCGCCGCCCGACCACCTCGCCGTCCCCTGGACGTACCTGGCCGCGGTCGCCGCAGCCGCCGTCGCCGTCATGGCCGCCGCGGCCCTGGTCACCCTGCGCGCCGCCCGCCGACCGCCGCTCACCATCTTGCGCGACCTGTGACGGTGCGCGCCGGAGACGAGACCACAGGAGGGAAGGACCCGCATGGCGGACGCCGCACACTCGGGCGACCTGGAATCGGGGAGCCCGGTGCTCACCCTGCCCTCGATCCTGCGGGCTCTGCTGGGCCTGGCGACAGCCGCCGCGGTCGTCGCGATCGGCTTCGCGCACTGGTCCATGGTCGACGCCGGCGGGGCGAGGCTCGCCGCCTCCGACGCGTGAAGACCGCGGCGGCCTTGATCGCCGCCGGGGCCGCTCCGGTCACGGCGGTGCTGCACCGGTCATCCCGGCACCGGCGCGGCACGCCTGGCGTGATCCTCTACGCGGTGCTGCGGAGCCTCGACGCCCACACGGCCGTGGGAATGGTGCTGTTGATCTACGTCGTGGTCTCTTCGGCAACCGCGCCGCCGCCCGCGCCCGGCGCCATCGTGAGCCTGATCGCCAGCGGCGACCGCGAACAGTGCGACGGCCAGCACGCGCCGGGTCTGCCCGGCGAGCGTCTCGGGCCAGTCGCTGGGGTGCAGCCACAGCCGTGCCGCCCCGGCGGCGGCGTCCGGCCAGCAACGGATGCCGGCCTCGGAGACCTCGATGCTGATCTCGGTGCCCCACCGCGGCCGGACGGCGGGCGGGTACAGGCCGCTGATCAGTGTGGCGGCCCTCATGCCGGCGCGATCCCCAGCGCGCGCAGCCCGGCCTGGGAGACCCGGGCCATCTGCTCCAGTTCGGCCTGCAGCGACTCCCGGCCAGGATCGGTGATCCGCATCGTGCGGTGCCGCTGCCGGGCTTCGGCGTCCTGGCCGGCGGGTTCGATCAGGCCACGCGCCTCCAGCCGGGACAACGCGCCGTAGAGGCTGCCGGGTCCGAGTCTGCGGCCGGTGAGTTCTTCGATCGCGGTGTTGATGGCGTACCCGTGCAGCGGGCGACCCGCCAGGACGGTGAGCACGAGCATCTGGGCGTCGTTGCTGTGCATGGGTCTCCTTGCCTCCCCGCCATCGTAGTACGAAGCGCGATGCTACTTGCCACGTACTACGAGCTGCGTACTATGAACGGTGTGGAACATGCCGATGAGAAGAGACCGACCGAGAAGAGACCGATGTCGTCGACCGCCGCCGCGCTGAGCCTTGGCGCGGCGGCCGGTTCACGGTGCCGATGCGGGCGCTGGTCATCGTGTTGCGGCTGCCCGCCTGGCGGATGACCGGCGGCCCGGACCGCAGGCATCAGACGGAGCGCGCGGCGGCCGCGGTGATCGTGCTGGTCGGGATCACCCTGGTGTTCGCGTGGGCGGCGGTCGTCGGCGGGGCGCGCCGCTCCTCTTGGGACGGCCGGACGGTCGCGCCGCGCGATGACGGTGTTCGTCGCGCTCAGCGTGCCGGCCGCGGCAGGGACCACCGGGGCGCAGGCCGTCGGGGGAGGGGTGGACGAGCCCGCTGCTCATCACCTGGATGCTGCTCGTCGAGACGACCTCCTACTTCGCGTTCTCACGTTCGGAGCCGGGCTGATCAACGCTCTGATCTCCGCTGGGGCTCAGCTGTCGCGGCTCCCCGCCGGCCCCTTGCACAGGCCGGCTGACAGGTCCGGCGACCCGGCTGGAAAGCCGCCCGGATCGCCCGGGCATGCAGGTGACGCACGCACCCTGGAGGGGCACACGATGGAACGCAACACCGCGGGCACGACGGCGATGATCCGCGCCGATGACCTGTCCAAGAGCTATGGACGCGCACAGGCCGTCAGCGGGCTCGGATTCGCCGTGGACTCTGGTCAGATCTGCGCGCTGCTCGGCCCGAACGGCGTCGGCAAGACCTCCACCATGCGGATGCTGCTCGGCCTGTCGGCCCCCGACACCGGCAGTGCGCGGATCCTGGGCCGGCCGGTCGGCCCGGGAGCCGAGGTGCTCGGCCGCGTCGGCGTCGTCATCGACGGTCCCGCTTTCGTGCCCCACATGACCGGCACCCGCAATCTGAAGCTCCTGTGGTCGGCGACGCGGCGTGCGTGGCCGCCACCAGCGTTGGACGACGCACTCGACCTCGCCGGGCTCGGCGCCGCGATCGACCGGAAGGTCAAGGGCTACTCCACCGGCATGAAACAGCGGCTGATGCTGGCCCAGGCCCTGATGTGCGCGCCGGAGGTGCTGATCCTGGACGAGCCCGCCAGCGGCCTGGACCCCGCCGAGGTCCGGACCCTCCGCGAGCACCTCGGCGCACTGGCCAGGCGCGGAGCGGCAGTACTGGTCTCCAGCCACCAACTGGCCGAAGTACAGCAACTCGCGACGCACATCGTCGTGATGAACCTCGGCCGGCTGGTCACCGCCGGCCCGCTCGCCGACCTGCTCGGCGACACCGACGCCTACCGCGTCCAGGTGGACGACACCCAGGGAGCCGCCAAGGTGCTGCGCAGGATGCCTGGCGTCACCGCGGTCACCGCTCACGACACCGACTTCGTCGTCGCGGCACCGGGCGTGCCGTCCCGCGACCTCGTCCAGGCTGGTCACGGCGGGCATCGGTGTCACAGCGGTCCATCAGGTGAGTCGATCCCTCGAAGAGGTCTTCCTGACCATGACCGAAGGAGATGCCAAGCATGCTGCGCGTTGAACTGAGCACCCAGTTGCTCCGGATCCGGACGCTCATGGCACTGGCCTGCCTGGCCGCCGTTCCCGCCCTGGCCGCGCTGGCCACCGCCTCCCACGCCGGGCATCGCAACGGCGACCAGGGTGGCCTGTTCGGTGCGTCCACGTACTCCGCGCTCAACCACACCATGGCGAGCCTTCAGTTCATCGCTCCGCTGCTCCTGCCGATCGTGGTGGCGCTGCTGGCCTGCGCCATCGCCTCCGCCGACCGGGACTGGGGAACGCTGCGCTACCTCTACGTGGCCCCGGTCACCCGATCGCGCCTGCTGGCCGGCGAACTCGGCGCGGTCGCGGTCAGCACCCTGACCGCCACCGGATGCGTCCTGGGGGGGCGGGCTCCTCAGCGGTCTCGCGCTGTTCGGATGGCACCCCTTCCACATCATCGGCGCGGCCGACCTGACCGGCGGTGCCGCGGCCGCCCGCGTCCTGACCGCCGCCGGCTACACGCTGCTGTGCATGCTCAGCATCGCCGCGATCTCCTTCGTCCTCGGGGCTGCTGCTGCCCCGGGGCGCCGAAGCGCTCGGCGCCGCCGTCGCCTTCGTGGTCGCGGCCAGCATCCTCAACGGCCAGTCCAGCCTGCACGCTTTCGCGGTGATCCTTCCCGTGCACTACTGGCAGAACTGGGCCGACCTGTTCACCCCCGCCGGAACCGCCCGCCTCGGCACCGGTAGCGCGGTCCAGACCGCCTCGATCGCCCTGGCCGCCGGCATCGCCGTCTTGGTGCTCTGGCGGCGCGACCCCGCCGCATGACACCGTCGGCCCGCTGGGCGGCCGACGAACGACTGCACCGCCCCCGCGGCGATCGGGGACGCCCCGCCGAGCATCATCCCGACGGACGCGCCGGGCAGTGTGACCAGCCCGACGGCGCGCGTCTGGACGATCGATGCGTCGACGATCCGCATAACCGGCTTCATCCGTACCGGCAAGAGTGCACGGACGGTAGGTGAGCCGTGACTCGACCACCCTGTACGTCACCAACCGGCCGAAGGCTCCATCTTCCTGATCTCGTTCAAGGCAGGGCGCGTCGCGCGGCGCCGGCGGCTGCCCGGCAGAGGCTCGCCCGACCATGGGCGGGATGCCGGCCGACGGGCAGGTGCTGTGGCGTTTGGTCGCCGCATCCGGGTCGGCGACGCGGCCATCACCCGCGCAGAAGCGTGACCCTCGCCGTGTTCCGGGGTTCTGTGTGGTCATGGGCCGGCGATCCGGCGGAGGGCGTCGGTGTATCGGCGGACCGCCTGCGCCGGGAGCCGCCCGGCGGGGAGTTCGACCACGAACGCGCTATCGCGGACGACGGTGTTCTCCCAGCCGGTGACGCTCCCTGGGAAGTTGGTGAGCCTGCGCAGCGGGAGCCCGACGTCGCGGGCGAAGCGCCGCTCGATGTCCTTGGGTCCTTCGGAGTCGTCGACGACGGCCATCTGCTGGTGGAACCAGATGCCGATGGTCGGGCGGATCCGCCGGACGAGGTCGGCGGCGTACCGTGACTCCGGCTCCGAGAGTGGCCGGGGGCCGGAGTAGTGGACCGAGCCGCGCGAGTCGATCGGTCGCCACCCGGCTGGGAAGTTGCGGTTGAGGTCGACGCCGTGCGCGTTTCCCCGCGTCCGGGCCGCCATCCCGTCCGGGTTGAACGTTGGGACCACCCACAAGTTCGTGTTCGCCGGCCCGGTTCCGGCGGCCAGGGCATTCGCCACCGGCACGCCGGCCTGCTCGTCTCCGTGCACGCAGCCGACGACCAGCACTCGCCGAGCCGCGCGCGGGTTCCCCAGCTCGACCGCGACGATCGGGCGTCCCTGGACGGACCTGCCCAGTGGCACCGTCCGGCGGACCCCGTGCGTCGCCGCCGGCCGACCGGCTTTTCCGGGCCTGCCGCACGCTGCCGAGAAGATCAGAAAGCCGAGAAGGACGAGTCCAACGCCGCGCAAGATCGTCGGCCGCCGACCCGGCATGATGTGTCCCCCAGACATGTGCCTCGACTGATCTGGGGGGACGTCGCACCCCAGATACCCAAGTCACGAATAGTGACACATTGAACACATGTAGTAGTATTGGGTGGCATTGCGCTGCGTCAACGGCGTCTCGTGCCCGTGGGCAGGATGGGTGACGGGAGACTCGTTCGGTCGCGCCGAACCCTGCGCAGGAGCCGACAGTGTCCTTTGGCCAACGCCGAACTCGGCCAGGTGCGGGTCGCCTTCGCCGCCATGGCCGTGGTCATGGTCTTCGGCGCCGCACAGATACCGGCACGGATGTCAGCTTCCGGCCGTGCGGCGGACGTACAGGGTGAGCCGGATGCTCCCGAACCACCTTGAGCCGGTCGCCCGGAAACCCTTGTCGTTCTTGAGGATCGCGAGATCGCGCGGAGACGCGGTGCTGCGGTACCGGTGGTCGTGTGGGGGTATCTGGATGAGCCAGACCCGGGACTCGGCTGCAAGAGCCGACCGGAAAGCGCCAGGCTGCAGGTTCGTCTCTCGGTCTTGCAGGGCCGTCGCGTTCAACCGGGCGAAGGCGCCGGCGTAGGCGGTCGCGAAGGCCTGCCGATCCGCGGGCAGGTACAGGACCGCGTCCCCCGGGCGCGAGTGGTGCCGCAGGGTCGCCGCCAGGGAGCGAAGGTCGTCCGGACGGCTCCGCGGCCCGCGCTCAGCGAGCTGGGCGGGGAGCGTCGCCAACGCCAGGACCGCCAGGGCGGTGACCGCGGCCGCCACAGCGAACCAGGGCCGGCCGACGGGCAGCAGCCCGACCGCGGTGTCCAACGCCACCCCGCCCAACAGCGCCAAGGCGCAGACGGAGTAGAGGATGTATCGGGGGTGGTAGACGGGGTGGACCTGCGACACGCTCCACGCCAGGACGAACGGTACGCACATCCACGGGACGATCAGTGCGGCGGCGTTGCCGTGGTCGCGAACGAGCAGTCGCGCCGTCCCCACCACGACGGCCGCCACCAGCACGAGCAGCAGGACGCGTCCGTCGCCGGTGACCCGCAGGCCGAGGCTGTAGAGCGCCCTGGATCCGGGGCGTTGTAGCCAGGACACCTGGGCGGCCTCTTGACCGCGTGCGACCACTGCGAGCGGTGACACCAGGAGGACCGCAGCCAGGGCGGCCAACCCCCAGCTCGCGCGGTGGCGGCGCCGCCGCCGGGGATGCCTCCACAGGCCGGCGGTCACGGCGTGGGCGGGCATGAGGAACAGCGCGTAAAGATGAAGCCAGCCCACCAGGCTCAATGTCGCCGCGTACGCGGCGTACCACCTGATCTGCGGCCGCGAATCCTGCAACGCCCGGAGCAGGAAGTACGCGGCCAGGACGGCGCCCGCGCTGACCATCGCGTACTGGCGGGCCTCCTGACCGTACCGGCTGGTGATCGGCAGCAGGCCGTACAGCAGGCCGCCGTAGAGGCCCGCCTTGGGCGAGTACAGCCGCCTGCCGATGGCGGCGATCCCCATGGCTGCCACGCCGGAGGCCACCGCCGAGGGCGTACGGGTGATCACCTCGCTCGTTCCCAGCCTGGTCACCAGGTGCATCAGCAGGTAGTACAGGCCGTGGACCGCGTCGATGCGGGAGATGAAGCTCGCCAGCGCGCCGAGCCTGCCGTGCCCGACGACCACGCTGACCGACTCGTCCCGCCAGTACGAGGGCACGCCGATCCGCCACATGCACATGCCGAGCGTGACCACCCCGGGAACCACCAGGTACGGCCACGCCGCGGCACGGTGCCCCGCAGTGCCAGGCGGAGCGGTGGTCGTGCTCTGAGTGCCGGTCGGCGCCATGCCTCACCCCCGTCGACCGAGTCGGGTATGTCAGGATGGTCTTCACCATTTGTCATGCCTCTAACCGAATGGTCGGCGCCAAGGCCCCCAGGGGGCGCCGTTCAGGGCGTGCGCACTCGCGGATGTGCCGGGGGCAGCGGTCGGCCGGGCCGTCGGCGGCGGTTGGACTGGGACTTCGTTCATTCGAGGCACGGCGGCGTCACATGGCCCGTCGTGGTGGTCATGGTGCCGACGCTCGCAGTTGTTACCTGAAAGACCTGAGCACCTCGTCCAGCCGCTCGCCGATGGTTCCGTCAGATGATGCGGCGCCGCAGCAGTACGCCCAGAACGCAGGCGGTCGGCAGGAGGGGCAGCCATGCCGTGATCAGCCGGTAGCCGAGCACGGACGCCAAAGCGGCGGTGGACGGAACACCCGCCGTGACCAGTGCCGCGACCAGCGCCACGTCGAGGCTGCCGATGGCGCCCGGCGCCGGCAGCAGCGCGCAGATCGCGGACACCACCAGGTAGACGAGCAGTACCGTTCCCAGAGGGACGGGGTTGCCGAGGCTCTGGAGCACGGCGTAAAGGATCACCGCGTGCAGCAGCGGCGCCGACACAGAACCGCCCCACAGCGCCGCCGCACGCCCGGGATGACGCAGCACCGCACGCAGTTCCCGCAGGTCATTGGCCAGATGTGAAGCCGCCATGGAGGGGTGGGCACGCGCGCGGCGTCGCGTGAGCCGCACAGCGACCCACGTGAGCGCCCCCACGATGGCGAGTGCGCCTGCTGCGGCGATCGCTGTGGTCACGGTCCCCGAGGAGCTGAAGGCCGGCCAGTGCACCCGTGGAGCCAGCGACGCCACCGCCGACGGTGCGGCCACCACGACGCACGCGAGCAAGAGCAGGTGGGTCAGCAGACCCGCGAGGGAATTGAGCCCGACCGCACCTGCGGCCGCGCCGCGCGTCATGCCCAGGCGACGCATGAACCGCATGTTGACCGCCATCCCACCCACTCCCGCCGGAACGACGTGGTTGGCGAAGCTCGCCCCCAGTTGCACCACGAACAACCGGCCCAAGGGCGGCAGCAGCGGCATGGAACCCAGTTGCGCGACCGCGCCGACGATCCACATCAGGAGGGTCGCCGAGGCGGCGATGATCAGCCATTCACCGTCTGCGGCGGCGAGACTGTCGCCGCCGGCGTCGACGGCGGCCCGGTGCGCGAATCCGATGACCAGAACCGCTACGGCGGTCGCCAGCCCGAACAGCAGGCGCGCCGTCCAGGAACCGGCCAAGGCCGGACGCCGCAAGCCCGCGCCCAGGCGAGCCGGGCCGTCTCTCATACCGGCACCTCCCCGTCTTCCCTATAACGAGCGTGACTCCGCTGTTGTGCCGCTGGTGGTGGGCGGGGACCGAGGCCTCGGAATCCATCACGGCCGGCGGCCATAGCACTTCTACAAGTTTGCAGGTCTTGGCCAAGCGGCACTCGCACGGACGGACCAGGCACCGAACGCGGCGGGGCCAACCAGGTAAAGGCGCCTGGGTAAGGCTTCGAGAGGGCGATGACGCCGTAGATGACGTTTGACGACTCAGGCGAGGTGATGCGCCTCCGGCCGGAGAGATCAGGGCAGCAGGGTTGCGAGGGGGGCGACGGCCCCTCCGTACTGCGGCTTCGGTCCGTGCCGCAGCTTGATCAGATCGGTTCACATCGTTCTCACATGCGGGGGTTCTAGTTTGGAGGTGTGAGAGTGCTGGTCGTCGAAGATGAGATCCGTACAGCCGCGCTGCTGCAGCGCGGGCTGTCCGAGGAGGGCTACGCCGTCGATGTCGCCGCCAACGGACCCGACGCGGTGTGGCAGGCGGTCGAGAACTCCTATGACGCGATCGTGCTGGACGTCATGCTTCCTGGTCTGGACGGGTTCGAGGTGTGCCGACGACTGAGGGTGCAGGACTGCTGGGCGCCGGTGCTGATGCTGACCGCCCGGGACGCGGTCAGCGACCGAGTTCACGGGCTGGACGCGGGCGCCGACGACTACCTGACCAAGCCGTTCAGCTTCGCCGAACTTCTGGCGCGGCTGCGGGCATTGGTCCGCCGAGGCGCCAAGGAGAGGCCCACCCTGCTGGCCGTCGGGGAACTGCGGCTGGATCCCTCCAGCCGCAGGGTATGGCGGGGGGAGGCTGAGAGGCAGTTGTCGCCCAAGGAGTTCGCGCTGCTGGAGTTGTTCATGCGGCATCCCGGCGACGTGCTGACTCGCACCACGATCCTGGAGCACGTCTGGGACTACGCCTACGACGGATCCTCCAACGTCGTCGACCAGTACGTCGCCTACCTGCGCCGCAAGATCGATGATCCGGGGACCGAGTCGGTCCTGGAAACGGTGCGCGGAGCGGGCTACCGGCTGCGGACTCCCGCTTTCGCGGAAGGGAGATGACCGGTCGTGCCGCTGCGGTGGCGGCTGGCCCTGCTGTTCACGCTGGGCGCCGCGATCCTGATCGGCGGGGTCGGCCTGCTGTTCCGGCAGCAGTTGACGGCCGGGATGAACTCCACGGTCGACGACGCCCTGCAGGCCCGCGCTGATGCTCAGGTGGCGCGTCTGGCCACCGCCAGGCTCTCTCCGTCTCCACCGGCGTCGGGAGAACAAGAGGGCCCTGGACAGGGAGAACACCGAGATACCGGGTCCGACGATGTGACCCAAGTGCTTTCCCTTCACGGAAGAGTGTTGGAGAACAATGGGGACGGCCACGGGCCGTTGGTTAGCGGTGCCAGGTTGCAGAACGCCGCGCGGGAACCCGAGCAGTTCACCGCCGTCATCGAAGGGCAGCAGTACCGGATGCTGGGCGTCCCCGCCCGCAACGCCAACCAGCCGGTCGTGGTCGTGGTCGGCGCGAGCACGCAGATCGTGGAAGCGACGGCGGCCCGCACCAGCGAGATCTTCCTGATGGCCGGCCCGCCCGCCGCGGCGCTGGTGGGACTCGGCGCCTACGTCCTGGCGGGGGCGGCACTGCGGCCGGTGGAACGGCTGCGGCGGCGCCTCGCCGACATCTCCGAGCACGACATCGACGCCCGCCTGCGTGTGCCCGGGACGCGCGACGAGATCGCGACCCTGGCGACGACCATGAACGCGGTGCTGGACCGGCTGGCCCGCGCCCTGGCCCGTGAGCGCGGATTCGTCGCCGACGCCGGCCACGAACTGCGCACACCCTTGACGACGCTGAAGGCCGAGTTGGAGCTTGCACAGCAGCCGGGACGCTCTCACCAGGCGCTGGCGTCGGCCGTTGATGCGGCAGCCGCCGATACTGACCGGCTCATCCGGCTGGCCGAAGACCTGCTGCTCCTGGCCCGCGCCGACGAAGGACACGCCTTCCTGCAGCCCCGGCTCATGGCACCGCACGACGTCCTGGCCGCAGCGGTCCGGTCGGCGTCCACACGGGCCGCCGCCAAGGACATCACTCTGCGCTTGAGCAGCGAAGAGGACCTGCGCATGACGGCTGACCCGGATCGGCTGCGGCAGGCGGTCGACAACCTGCTCGACAATGCTCTGCGCTACTCGCCCCCGGGCGGCGTCATCGACGTCGGGCTCAGGCGCCGAGGCCGGCATGGACGCGCTGTCGCGGTGATCGAGGTACGCGACCAGGGGCCCGGCTTCCCGCCGGACTTCTTGCCCGTGGCTTTCGAGCGGTTCAGACGCGCCGACACCGCACGCAGCCGCGCCGACGGCGGTACAGGGCTGGGCCTGGCGATCGTCCGCTCCATCGCCCACGCGCACGGCGGACGAGCCGTGGCGGACAACCCTCCAGAAGGAGGCGCCCGAATGCGCCTGGAACTCCCGATGCCCCCCGCCCACGACCGGCACTCACACGGCGACTGAGGCGCGAGCCGCACGCCCCCCACTCAAGATGTCAACGTTCACATGCCGCGTACACGGTCGTCTCACCTGCGGCTTCGCATACTGGATCGCTCCAGCAGTCAATCCGTGAAAGGCGGATACATGAAGCTCAACCGGAAGATCGCGGCCACGGCGTTCGGCGTTCTCGCCCTCGGAGCGGCAGGCGCGTCCCTCGCTGGAGCGGCCTCCGCCGCCTCCCCCCCGCACGTCAAGGCCCCGGCCGTCTCCCGGCAGGTCACGCCCCCCGCCCCCAACCAGACCGACGAGCAGGGCGCGGACCCCACCGCCGGCCCCGACCACGACAGCGTCCAGCAGGGAGACCAGAAGGGCGCCGACAACGAATCGAACGAGAACGGCACCGAGAAGGAGTCCGGCGACAAGGCCGGCAACGAGGCCGGCAACGAGTCGAACAAGAACGGGCAAACCGAGAGCGCGCACGACGCCGACGGCGGCCACGAGGACGGCCCGAGCGACACCGGCACCGAAGCCGGGTAACGCCGAGCAATAACGAAGGGGCACCCGCGGCAGGTTCACCGGCCGCGGGTGCCCCATCCCATGCCCGGCGAGTGCCACAGAATCGACTCTTGTCGCCGTGCTAAGGACCGAAGCACCTTTTGGCTACAGTGGGTCACGCTCTGTCTGTGGCAGCAGAGCGTCAGTTGCGGGAGAGCGCAACCCTGGCGTTCGCCCACTACGTCGCGGTCGTCCGCGCCGAATCCGACCTCCCACGCGCGGACGGCGCGGACGTGCCGCCGCTGCGCCGCGGGATCCAAGTGCGCGACGTGTGGTTCCGCCACGGCGACGACCACCCCTGGGTGCTGCGCGGACTGGACCTGACGATCCCGCACGGCGACGCCGTCGCGCTCGTCGGCCTGAACGGCGCCGGCAAGAGCACCCTGGTCAAGCTGCTGTGCCGGATGTACGACCCGACCCGCGGGCAGATCCTCTGGGACGGCGTGGACCTGCGCGACATCCCGCCCGAAGCGCAACGCGCCCGGATAAGCGCGGTGTTCCAGGACCACATGAACTACGAGATGACCGCTCGCGGCAACATCGCCCTCGGCGACCTGGCGTCCCTGGACGAGCCGGGCGGGCGGAGGCCGCCGCCCTCGCCGGCGTCCACGACTGCTCGGCCCAGGGATCGCGTCGTGCGACGCCTGAGCCGAGCTCGCCGTCGTCTACGCCGGCAGTACCGGCCGTAGGTTTCGAGAGGCCGACCACATCATTTGCCTTCGGCTGTCTCCGTGGAGTCCGCGACGCCGTCGAGCCGGGCGACCAGATCGCGCAGGGCGGCCAACTCCTCTGCCAGCGCACGTGACCCCTTCGGGGTCAAACTGAGCCAGGTCCGGGGACGGCGTCCGTGGTAGCCCTTGTGAATCTCGATATAGCCGGCCTCGTCCAGCGTCCGTAGATGTCGGGACAGATTGCCGTCGGTGAGGTTCAGGGTGTCGCGCAGATACCCGAATTCGGCACGGTCGATCTCGTGCAGCACCGTCATGATGCCGAGACGGGTGCGATGGTGGACGGTGTCGTTGAGGCCTTGCGTGGGGTGCGGTGCCTCTGGCGGCCCGTTGGTCTCCCTCATGCCTGGACTCGGGCCGCGGTGGTGACCGAACGCAGTCGCGCCGACGCCCGCAACTGGACGACCAGCGCGCCGACCAGCAGGACGGCGGCCAGCAGGATCAGGTTCTGTGCCGGGTTGAGCATTCCATCGATCATGCCGCCGTACGGGGGCACGAGCCAAGGAGGGATTTGGCCGAGGCCGTAGCCGTTCATGATGACGCACAGCCCCCCGTACACGAGACCGCAGACCGCGACCCCCGGGCTCCGCTCCACCTTGGCCAGGACCAGCAACCCGACCGCGATCGCTAGCAGAGGACTGACCACGGCACTCGCCACGAAACCATCTCCGAGGGGCGAAGACGCATCCTGTGCGCCGTGGTCCTGAGCGAATACGGCGAGCAGGAACACGGCGAACAGCGCCGTGCCCATGTACGCCCAGGGCCGCCACCGCACGGTGAGGCCGACGCGGGCGGCCCGTCGCCGGTACCACCAGGCGCATGCCAGGTAGCTCAGCGGCCCTGTGATCAGCCAGAACCCGATCGAGAGGGCTCCCGATCGGTCGAACCCGTTCAGCCCCGCATAGCCGCTTGTCGAACCGGGTCTGCTCACGCTGCCGCCGTCCGGCAGCGCCTGCATCGCGTGGAAGGGGTGGGAGTACAGGGGGATCGAGGCCAGCGTCAGCAGGCCGAAGATCATTAGCGGGACCGCCGCCCCGCGCGCACGGGCACGGGTGAGCCGCCGCAGGCTGGCCACCTCGTCGAGTATCCGGTCGGGGGACTGTGGATCCATGATGCCTCCAGCATCTCGCGCTTGCGAAGTACTTTGCAACAGCGAGTACTTTCGCGTCAAGAGCCAGCGACGCTCTCGGAGCAGGAGGACGGTCAGGGCGGCGGGTCTCCCGCGCCGCCGCCCGGGGGAGGAGCGCGTCGACCCGAAATCATCCGACTGATCTCGCCATCGCGGGCACCGAAGGTCATGGCCGGCGGTCTGCGGCGGTCCCGGGCCCCCGCCACCACGGCGGCTACGAGTCGGCCTGGGGGCAGAGCTGGGCTCGTCCGGCGCGGAGCGTCCTCATCGTCAAGGTGCGACGCGCACGGGGGCTGTGGCACCGGGGCCGCCTGTCTATGTGGTGGGGCGGACGCAGCGGAGGAAATGCAGGCAGGTGGTGAGGGCGCTCGGTAGCGAAGCCGGGACCACAGTCCGTGGGCAGCCCTTCCCTGATGCTCGAAGTTGCCAAATTTCGCTGGCCGAGGGCGTTTGTGCAAGTAACCTTCCCATCAAGCTTCGGGAGTCCCCGCATCCCTCTCCCCACGAGATCGCGGAGTGTCATGCCCACAGAAGACCGCTCTGAGCTGGTATTCAATGGAGCGCCCGAGTTCCTTGAGTGGCTCTACGCGCTCGATCGGCGCCCCTGGCCGCTCACCAGCGAGAAGTTGCTCCCCATCGTCCACCTTCGCGTCGAGGACGCTCCGGGAGCATCGAGGAACCTGCTGGAGGCGTTGCGCGCGCACTGGACGGCGCATCGGCTTCGTGGGGCCCGCCAGTGCGTGGTGGTCGCACCCTCCGAGACGGTGACCGTGAACGGAGTGGAACAGCTGCTGGCCGCCGCGGCGGCACAGTTCTTCCAGGGGAATCGCCTGGTCAGGGGGCGGGGCGCGCCGCATTTCGCGCTCGCGTCCTGGCTGGCTTCCCTCCGGGGTGAGGCACCCGAGGGACTGTCAGAGGACACTGTCCTTGCCCAGCTCACCGAGCACTTATCCCAATACATGCTCTCCTCTGAAGCGGGAGCATCGCACGGCGTGCGGCTGGAGACCATCAGCGACCTCCCTTGGTGGATCAAACTGCTCGCGCACCATCTGCCTCGCCTAGCGCTGCAAATCGCCGACAGGCTGTTCGGCCCACAGAGGTGGTTCGAACGCCGGGGCGGGGGGCAGCGACAGGTGACGCACCCGGGCGAGCCGGCACCGCTCAGGGGAAACCTGCTCACGTTGGCCAAGAGGTTCGCCGCGCCCGCGGATCCGGAGCTGACGCAGCGCCAGGTGAACGCGCTGCTGGTCGATGCGCTGTTGCAAGATCTGCGCCGGGCGCACAGCAGGCGCGGTGTGTTCGGCAGGGGCCGGCGTCGGCGTACCTACCCGGTTCTCCTCCTGGGTGGCGAAACACAGGCGGCGGCCGATCTACTGATCGCGCTCCAGGATGTGCGGAACGGGCGGCCCCGTCGGGGCGGATTCAAACGGGACCCGCTGCTCGTCGTCGCCGCGGGACCGCGTCCGGCATTCGCCATCAGCCCACGGGCTCGGGAGGAGGCGCCTGGCAGTCCGGAGTCCGCCTATGAGCGGTGGCACGAAGATTTGATGGACGCGCCAAGGAGGGACCGGGACTGGCTGCTCCGGTTCGTGATTCCAGCGCCCCAACCACAGACAGAGGCTCCCGACTCCAGGGTTCGCGACTGGGTCAAGAACATACGACCGCCCCTACGGGTGCCATGGATGTCTTTCGTGGGGGTGGCCTTGCTGATCGCGGGCGTCATCGCGGTGCCAGTGACCAGCCACGAATTCTGTCGGACATGGTGGTCGCCCTCGATACGGGCCTGGGGTCTGCGCGACGACATGACTCTTGAGGATCTAGGCGACGACGACAGGCAGTGCGTAGGGCTCGCAGGCGAGGACCCACAGCGGATCTCCGGCACGCTGGCCGGGCCGATCAAGATGATCAGAACGACCAACGCGGCAGTGGTGCACCGTGACAGGTACGTCACCGTCGTGCACCTCACGATGCTGTCCCCGGGCAACGAGCAGGGAGAGCGGGCCACCCGCGAGGAGCTGCGCGGGCTGGCGATCGCGCAGCGGGAATCGCTGCAAAGCGACGTGCCGATCAGGGTGCTGCTGGCCAACGCGGGCGCGAACATGGAATACGCGGACCGCGCCGCACAGAAGATCGTGGCGGCGGCCAGCCGGGATCGGCGGATCGTTGGCGCCGTCGGGCTCGGGGTGAGCACGCGGCAGACCATCGACGCGGTCCGGCGGCTGGGGCAGGCGGGCTTGCCGTCCATCGGTTCGGCGACCACGGCCGATGGCCTGATCAGCGCCTCGCCCTACTACTACCAGGTGAGCCCGAGCAATCAGCGCCAGGCCGCCTTTGCGAGCCGATACGGCGTGGCGAATCTGCGTGCCAAGCGGGCCCGCCTGTACTACTCGGCAGACCCGAATGATAACTACAGCGGCGAACTCGCAACCGTCATGCGCCACCAACTGGGGGCCGCGGGGGTGGAGGTCACCGATTACGCGGGTTACCGGGTATCCGATGACGGACGCGGCGAGGGTGTTGCCCAGCTGGGCAGAAGGGGCTGCAGGGCGGCGAAGGGCCCGGGCGAGATCGTTGTCTATGCAGGGCGCGCCGAGCGCTTCGAACATTTCCTGAACGGCATGAAACTCGCCTGCCAGAACCGCTATCCGCGTATTCTGGCCACCGATGACGTTTCCCGTTTCGTCCTGACCGGCACTGACCGCAACTATCCGGGGCTGCGCCTGGAGTATATGGCCCTGGCGAGCAGTGCGCTGTGGGGCCACGATTGCAAGGTGATCCAAAAGCAGGGAAGCTTCTACATCCGCTACGAGGATGTGTTCGGAAGCGCTTGCAACGAGAATCGCGACGGCCGGGCGCTGCTGACGTTCGACGCGCTCGCGGTGGTCAGGCAAGCGGCGTCCAACGTGCTGGCCAGTGATCCGACTGCACTGGAGAAGCAGGGCATCATCACCGGACTGCCCGGCATCCGCGGCGACGGGCGGGTCAGCGGTGTGAGCGGCGACCTGGACTACTCGGACCCCGAGGCGCCGCGGACCCCCGTGGACAAGGCGATCATGGTGCTGCGCGCCACCGACGGGCAGCCATGCCTCGTCAAGGTGGAGGGAAGGTTCAGTTCCCAGGACAAAATTACGAGCGACTGCTGACGAACCACAGCGCGCGGATCTCACCTGGTGGTGACGGTGGGACGTGATCCTGACGACGACGGTCGCGTTTGCCGCCGTGCGCCCTCAGTCGGCGATCCTCTGCCGCCGCAACGTCGTCGAACGCAACACCTCCGCACCGCAACCGGCGACAAACCACCCATCACCAGACTGACCAACGTCCCTGGGCAGTACACCTAGGGCGGAGGCGGTTGGACGACCGCAGGGTGCTGTGCGGGATCTTGTCCATCCTTCCCACCGGGATCTGCGCGCCCGGTGCCGGTCGGTCGGGGCACTGTGTGAAGTCGCTGATCACGCAGAGCTACTTTGGGTCTGAGGCGCGTACGGGGGAAGGACGGCCGAAAAAGGTGAGGCGGGAGGGGCTTACCCTCCCGCCTCTATTCGGTTGAATAGATAGCGCGATGTCAGGCGCCATCCCCACACGCCGCCCTCGACCAGACGTCGAACAGGCGGCCCGCCGACCCGCCGACCGGTCCGATGCTGTCCCGCAGCGTCTCAGACGCCGGAAGGCGAGCATCGTCCACCGCGGATACCACGAGCGCGGCATCATCGATGGTGGACGAACAGACCGTGAGCAGATGGTCGGGAACCTTCAGCGCGGGATCTGTGCACCCCACGAGAGGTGTGCCCACGGCGGCGATCAGGGGGAACACCGTTCCCGGGATCCCGATCGTCGCCTCAGCCCGTGCCGAGGCGTCCAGCGACGGAACCTGGCTGAGCTCATACCGGGCCCACAGCGCGGGGTCCTCCCTTGGATGTAGGCCGACCACGATCCGCTTACCGGCCGTCCGCAGTCTCTCTGCTGCCGCCATCAGGAGAGCGGTGCCGGGCACCGCTTCCCCGGTCGGGTCGCGGCGGGTGACGCTCGTCAGGACGAGGACCAGCCCCGGCTCGGGCACCCGCTCCGGCAAATCATCGGTCTGCGGGGACCCGACGACGGTTATCGTCCCCCGTCCCGTGCCGAGATGGTCGGCGAACGCATCGGCCGCCGCCGGCGACGTGGCGGTGATCGTCTGCAGCCGCGGGCGCAACCCCCGCGCGCCGACGGCTTGCTGCGGCCCCAGATAGGCGAGCTCGCTGGCGGTCAGGGGCAGCCTCGGAAACCGACCGGCGACCTCCACCGGCCAGTCACCGGCCCCGGCGACCACGAGCAGATCAGCCGCTGGAGCAGTTTGCGGTGTCGCGGTCGGCACCGGGTCCCCGGGCTTGATCCGCGACTTGTCGGGCACCACCTGAGTCAGCTGCCAGCCGCGCCGTTTGGCCTCAGCGAGCAGCGGCTGCACGTGGTAGGTGGCCCAGGGCTCATTCGTCGCTATCAAGACCTGAAGCGCTTTGTTCGCCCTGGCACATGGTGATCGTGACATGGCCCTTCCTCTCTTTTGGATAGATCGACCCCTTGTGGGCCGCGTATTCAACCGTCCGCGAAGTCGCCGGGACCGCCACGGGGAGAGGAGGAGTGCGGGCCCAGCTCAGCAGACACGGCCGCGTGCTGGTGGTGGTCGACCAGCCCGCCTCGATCGGCGCGCTGCCCGTCGCCGTCGCCCGCGACGCCTACGTCATCGCCGAGGCCGCCCGCCCTCTCCCGCACTCGTTGCGCCGTGTCGACATCGGCCAGGAAGCCCTGGCTGAGCTGGAGGCGCTGGTCGGGATCGGCGACGACCTGGCGGGCCAGTCGACTCGGCTGGTCAACCGGATCCGCGGGCTGCCGGTCACCGTCCACCCGCCCTGGACCGCTGATCCACGAGTGTGGGGTGGGTCCGCAGAGGCACGACGACGCGATCGGGGTGGTGAATTTGACGGCGGACCAACGCGAAACGGCTATCGGCCACCTCATCGACGGCTGGCCTCCCGCGGTCGAACGATCTCCCATAACGATGTCCGCAGGGGACGTGTTCGGGGGTGTTTCCGTTACGCGCCGATGGGAGATTGGGTGGGACGGCACCGGGTTCACGCAGGTGTGGAGGGGGCCGCGCCGGCCCGGTCGCCCGGGGAGAGCGCGATGAGAGTCATGCTGAGAGCGGTCATGGACACTCAGGTCTCGAACGGCGCGATCAAGACCGGCAGACTGCCGGAGATTGTGAAGTCACTGATGGACCGGCTCGATCCCGAGGCGGCGTACTTCGGGCCCGGCGACGGCGGGCGCTGCTGCGTCCTCGTCTTCGATCTCCAGGACGCCGCGGCGATCCCCGCCATCGCCGAGCCGCTTTTCCAGGAACTGGGCGCGAAGATCGAGATCAACCCGGTGATGAACCGCGAGGACCTGCAGAAAGGCCTCGCCGCGTTGCAGTAGCGCGGAACGGCACCGCCGCCTCTACCACCTGCCGGTGCGAGGTCGGCCCAGACTTGCTCAGCCGCGAATGAAGGGGACCTGGGCGGTGAGACCGCCCGGCTCGGCCCTCTCCGTGGCGGTCGGCGCTCGGCGTCCGTGCCGACCAGTACCAGCGGCGCATCCACACCAGGTTTCGCACGAGCGGTCCGGCGCAGCCGTATGGGCGCGCGAAGCCCTCGTCCCGGAGGCCGGCGACCGCCGCGAGCAGCTCTGCCGCAAGGCTGACTGAGACAGCTCGAATGTCCGAAGAGCTCGGCCAGGGCGTGGACGCCGTCGAGCTGGATGGCGGGGGAGGGCGCCAAAAATGGGCGAGGACGGCGCGAACCGGTCGGTGCGCTGCCTTGCTCGGTCGGCTCATGCGTACAGTGCTAACTGCCGATGATGCCCCACCCGCGAGGTTGCGTAACGGGAGCCTCAACGTCGACTTTGCCCTCTCGTGCTGGGCTCTTGCCCTGGCGCGGGCTCTGCCTCACCGAACAATGCGTAGCGTGAAACTGTGTCGGATGAGATCGCGCGCCCACACGTCCTGGAGGTCGCATCGGCTGTTCGGGCAACTCGGCTATGACGGGACCTCATTGCAGCTGATCAGTGACGCCCTCGGCGTCGGTTCCGCAGTTGTCACCGAGGTGGCTGGGGACAAGCGCGCTCTCTACCAGGAGGTCATGCGGCAGGCATTCGAGGCGGAACGGGAAATGCTGGAAGCGGCCGTGTCCCGGTCGGACTCCGCGCGGTCAGCGGTGCACGAGATCGTCGACGCCTATCTCGATTTTCACGTGGCGAACCCGCAGAACCGCGCACTGTGGGCACATCGGTGGGTGGCCGACGCCGCCGACTTCTCCACCATGGAGGATCAATACGCCCGGCCGCTGATGCAACTCGCCGCCCGCAGGATAAAAGACGCTGTCCCCCCGGACGTCAACACCTACTACCTTCTCGGCACCATGGTCTGGTGCGTGCACGGCTTCTTGGGCTCAGGAATTCTCAACCACTATCAGGGGATGAAGGACGCGGCTCAGCCAGAGGTCGTCGAGTCATTCCGCGCGCACCTTCACGTTCTTATGGACCGGCTGCTCGCCCCGTGGCACGCGGCCCCCGATGACCCGGGTCCACCGACCAGGCTGTCCGCCCCTCCTCCGGAGTAGCCGACCGGGTTGGCGTACTCACCGGCTCACTGGGCCGGGGCGGTTCCCAGCGCATCCTGACTATGGGGCACGGCCATGGACGGCGCACAGGCCGACCAGGTCTGATCCAAGCGCACCAAGCACGCAGAGGACGCCTGCGACACGGGCGGGCTATGTG
Source organism: Spirillospora sp. CA-108201 (assembly GCF_050936235.1). Taxonomy (NCBI): domain Bacteria; kingdom Bacillati; phylum Actinomycetota; class Actinomycetes; order Streptosporangiales; family Thermomonosporaceae; genus Spirillospora; species Spirillospora sp. CA-108201. The sequence goes on from NZ_JBNJNE010000001.1 coordinate 530,134, forward strand.
GCTGATCGTGACCGAACGTCGCCGCTTGTCCAGACTTCTCGCGTGGGACGCCCGACGGTCATCTCCACACCGAAGGGCCGTTGGCCACTCGCGCTGCCGTCGAGCGCAGGCGTTGCGAGCGTTCACCCAGGTCACGGTCGGCGGGCAGGCCCCGGTGCTAGTTTGTGGGGGAGCCGCCAGCACCGTTGAGACCGCGAGGAGACCTCTGATGACGGCGATGCCTGAAGAGCCGCCGTTCGTCCGTGACGACCTGCGAGATGCGCTCGCCGCGCTCGAGGTGATGCCGGGTTTCCGGGCCGAGCTGGTGGATGGAGAGATCATCGTGTCCCCGACCCCCGATGGGCAGCACGAGACCATCATCGTGGCGGTCGACGACTGGGTTCGTGACGTCCACGGTCTGCGGTTGCACCGCAACCTGACGCTGATCAGCCCGGAGGGGGAGTACGTGCCCGACGGGATCGCCGCTCCCAAGGGCGCGTTCGCGGGACGCGAGTGGCACAGCAAGCCCGACGGGGTGGCGATGGTCCTGGAGGTGACGTCCGGGAGTCGACGGGATCACAAGGGCGCTGAACGCGACCGCGGGCCCAAGCGTCGCGGCTACGCCGCCGCCGACATCCCGCTGTATCTCCTGATCGACCGGTTGGACGGCAAGGCCACGATCTTCTCCGAGCCGCGCGGGGATGACTACGCCCACATCGTCTCGGTCGCCCTGGGGGAGGACCTCCCCATCCAAGCCCCGCTCGAAGGCGTGCTGCCCACCCGCGAATTCTGACCGCTCTCGCCCCCGGTGCATGGAGCCCTGCGCTGAGGGCGTCGTGCCGATGCGCGACTCCGCCGACCGATAGGCGGCTTCTTCTTCGTGGACGTCGGGGCAGGCGAGCCCGTCAGCGGATCGCTCACCGAGGCCGATGGAGGGCGGGCCGGAGCCGGAGTCGTCCGCCGCCGAGGGGCGCACCTGCACCTGTCCCGCGCCTCTCGGCGACAGCGGCGCCACCAGCCCCCATGCGCTGAAGTCGCTCAGCGAAACCGACGGCACCACCGACACCACCGACCTGTACACCTGCGACGAGGTCGGGAACACCATCACCCGTGCCGGCCTTCGGCTGCGGGGCCGAGCCGTCGACGCCACGCCCATCCGGTTCGACCATCCGGTTCCGATGATCTCCACCCCGCCTCACCTGACGCGACGCGCGGGCAGGACGCGCACGCTCAAGCCCGTCACCGAGGACGGACGTATCGAACGCTCAGTGGGCTTGCAGAGATCGACCGCCTGATCTCGCAATCAACCGCCGAGCTTCACGAGCCGGTATCCGGGACCCTCGTCGATCAAGAATCCAGATTCCTCGCATCAGAGCAGCGCTCTCAGTGCCTGCCCGTACCACTCTGTCCGCGCCGGCCGGGCCATGCCGTCCTCGGCCGAAGTCACCTCGGCCGAGGACGACGCCGCTACGTGACGAGATCGACCGGCGGAAGGGTCAGGTGGCCTCAAGGATCAATGTGTGGGGATGGCGAAGGTAGTCGGCCCAGTAGCTATCGGGGTGCAGGCGGCGTCCCTCGTCCGAGAGCGTGGGGCGGACCCACTTCGCGTTGGTGAACCCGCCGCCGCGGAGTGCCCGCTCATGCGTTCGTTGCGACCAGCGGAAGCCGTGGAGCAGGAAGTCGTGACCGTCGATCGAGCCCGACAGATCGGTCGGCGCGCCGTCTCGGTCGTCATCGGGATCGCAGACGATGTCGAACCCGTACGGCTTGTAGTAGCCGGGCGATCTGGCGTGGTCCGGATTGAGGACCGCAGTCACGAACCGACCGCCGGCGGGTCCGGGCTTGAGCGCTTGCCGGGCGGTCCGGAAGATGCCGGTCAGATCCTCGGCCGTGGTGGCGTAGGGCGTGAGGTAGACGCCGACGACCAGGTCGAAGGCCCCGACCAGGCCGGGATCCAGGCCGAGGGCGGCGTCGGCGGTGAGGTAGCGGACGCCGAGCGGCTCGGCGCGTTCCAGACGCTCACCGTGTTCGATCATGCCGGCGGAGGCGTCGACGCCGATGGCGCGGGCGGCGCCGAGACGCCGCAACCTGCGCGTGTAGACGCCGCTCCCGCAGCCCAGGTCCAGGACGGCCAGGCCGTCGAGCGACCCGATCACGGCGAGCAGGCTGTGGGCCTCGATGTGCTCCCGGAAAGGGAACCGCCGGGTCGTCTCCTCGTAGGCCGCGGCGAGCGTGTCGAACTGACTCATGATCACCCATTTTCGTTCGATCACGTATAGTATTGACGTGACCACACTAGGTGATTTTCCTGGATGTGGCACCCCGGTTCCGCCCCAACTCCACCCCCGAACGCCCCCGGATCACTAGCCCGACCGCAAAGGATGCCGATGGACTGCAGCGCAGACCATGCCCTCCCCCTCCACTACCCCTTTCCCCTCGGCCCGTACGGCACGCCGCCACCCGTCCTGACCTGGGCCCGGGAGCACCGGCCCGTCTGCCCCGTGATCCTGCCGAGCGGTGACCGGGTATGGATGATCACTCGCAAGGACGACATCACCCGGGTCTTCACCGATCGCCGCTTCTCACGCGACCTCACCTACCCCGGCGCCCCGCGTTTCGTCGGCGACGATTTCACCATCGTCCCTGGTGGGATCTTCAACCTCGACCCGCCCGACCACACCCGGATCCGCCACGCCCTCAACCCCTTCTACACGCCCGCCCGCGTGCAGCGGTACAGGCCGATGATCGAACGGCATGCCGGCGCGCTGCTGGAGGCCATGGCGTCCAGTCCCGGTCCCGCCGACCTTCTGGAGGTCTACGCGGCGCCCCTGCCGCTGCGGGTCAGCTGCGAACTGCTGGACATCCCGATCCAGCACCGCGTCCAGTATCTGGAGGCTTTCCGGACCCAGATCGCCCTCAACGTGGACGCCGATCAGGTGTCGGCCGCCACCAGCACAACCCTGGAGTTCACCGATCAGGTCATCGCCGCCAAGCGGGCCCGGCCGAGCGCCGATGACCCCGTCGGTGCGCTCATCCGGGCGCACCGCGACGGCGCCATCAGCGAGCAGGAGCTCCGCGGCACCGTCAGCTACCTGTTCGTCACAGGTTCCGACCCGCTGGTGTCGCCGGTCGCCACCGGCGTCATCACCCTCCTGCGGCACCGCGAGCAGTTAGACCAGTGCATCGCCGACCCCCGCCTGTGGCCGAAGGCGGTCGAGGAGCTGTTGCGCTATCACCACAACGGCGTCCTCGGCTATCCGCGGGTCGCCACCGAGGACGTCACCCTCCACGGGGTGCGCATCGTCAAGGGCGACGGCGTCTGCGCGCCGATGCTCGGCGCCACCTGGGACGAACGCCACTACCCCGCCCCGGACGAGTTCGACATCCACCGCCCCACCGACGCGACCGCCACCTTCGGCGCCGGCCCCCACTTCTGCCTGGGCGCGGCCTTCTCCCGCCTCTACCTCGCCATCGCGTTTCAGACGCTGTTCGACCGCTTCCCCGAACTCCGCCTGTCGGTACACGAAGACGACATCCCATGGCGCAATGACGTCGGACAGACCCGTCCCGACCAGGTCCCGGTGTGCTGGTGAGGCCCTCCGCGAGGGCGGTCGCGAGGCCGACCGCCGCGGGGCGGCACGAGGAAGCGGACGCGAACAGGAAGGCGAGTGGATGGGATCGATGAGGTCGAGGGCGGACATGCCGCGCGGCGGCCCGCGTGCCGGCTGGTGGGATCGTCTTTATGAGACGGATCGGCTGGAGTATCTCGACCGGCCCGAGACGGCTGAGAAGGCGCGGCGGGTCCACCAGGGCCTGTACCGCCTCCAACGCTTTGGCGGCCTGTACCGGATCTGGGACCGGTGGATCCAGGCCGAGGTCGCCGAGGTGCCCAAGCCGCGGATCCTGGAACTGGGCGCGGGATCCGGTGGGCTGGCCCAGCACGTCCTGGCGCGGCATCCGACCGCCCGCTGGACCCTCAGCGACGTGTCCCCGAAGACCGTCCGGGACCTGGAGGCCGGACCGCTGGGCCGCCACCACCGCGCGGAGACGGCCGTGATCGACGCCACCCGCATCGATGCCGACGCCGGATCGTGGGACCTGGCGGTGTTCGCCTTCTCCCTGCACCATCTGCGGCCCACGGCGGTCCAGGCGGTGTTGCGCGAGGGCACTCGGGTGGCGTCACGACTGCTGATCATCGACGGCTGGCGCAACCCGGCCTGCCTGGTCGCGGGCATCCCCGTGGCGCTGCTCGGTGGCGGTCCGACCCTCCTGCACGACTGGGTGATCAGCGCCCGCAAGTTCTACGGCGCTGACGCGCTGCGCGCCCTGGCCTCTGACTGCGGCGCCTCGGTCTCCCTGCGCTGCAGCGTCACCCCGCCGTTCTGGACGGTGTTCCGCGCCCAGCGCACCGGGCAGCCCCCGTCTTGACGGACGGCTGTGCCTGCCGGGCGTGGCCCTCGGCAGGCACAGCCGAAGTCGGAGCGGCGCCCACCGCGTTCTGAACGCTCTTCACGGACGTGTCGGCCGCTCACCACGCGACCGGGAGCACCTCCGGGCCCTGCAGCATCATCCCGCTGGACCAGGGGATCTCTTCTGGTGGCACCGCCAGCCGCAGGCCGGGCAGCCGCGTGCACAGAGCCAGCAGGGCAGCGTGCAGTTCGGTGCGCGCCAGGTAGGCGCCGATGCAGAAATGCGGTCCCGCACCGAAGGACAGGTGGTCGGAGTCGGCGCGGCTGATGTCGAAGTCGTGGGGATTGCCGATGTGCCGCGGGTCCCGGTTGGCGGCCGAGGTCACGGCGAGGACTGCCTCACCGGCGTGCACGGGGCCGGACGGCAGCTCCACGTCCTGTTTGGCCACACGCAGGAAGGCGGTGGGGCCGGGCGGGTCGAAGCGCAATATCTCCTCCACGGCGCCGGGCACCCGGGTCGGGTCCTCCACCAGAGCCGCGTACTGGCCGCGTTTCAGCAGGGTGAGCACGCCTCGGCTGAGAGCGATCGCAACCGCCTCGTATCCGGCCACGATCAGGATGAGCGTCGTGAGGACGAGTTCCTCCTCGGTCAGCTGCTCCCCGTGGTCACGGGCTCTGACGAGCTCGTCCAGCAGCCCTTCCCCCGGATCGCGGCGGTGCCGGTTGATCATCGCGTGCGCGTACTCCTGAAACTCCTCCATGGCGTCGAGGCGCTCCCGCATGGTGTGCGCGGAGACGGAGACCAGGGCGATCGACCAGTCCTGGAACCTGTCGATGTCGGCATGAGGCACTCCGAGCATCGCGCAGATGACCCGGACGGGGATCGGCAGTGCGTAGTCCCGGACGAGGTCGGCCGGCGGCTCCTTCAGCCCGTCGAGCAGCTCGGCGCAGATCTCCGCGATCCGCGGTCTCCACCGCTCGACCAGACGAGGGGTGAAGGCGTGAGCCACCAGCCGACGCAGGCGCGTGTGCTCGGGCGGGTCCATGCCGATGATGGCGCCGGGAAGACTTCCCGAATCGAAGGTCGTCGACACACGGGGCGCCCCCTCGTAGCCGAGGTCGCGGCTGAACGCCCGGTTCACCAGGACCTCCGCGACGTCGTCGCGGCGCACCACCAGCCGAGCACGGTCGCCGCTGGGCAGTTCGACTTCCGCGAGAGGAGCCTCGGCCTGCCTCCGGGCGAACTCGACCGGATACCCGCCGGGCTCGCTCGCGAAAGGAAAGCGATTGATTGGTTTCATATTGGCATTACTAGCACGGCGGCGACCAGCTTTTCGGTTATAAAAGCATCACTGTTCATGCATTCTTCGTGGTCGCACAACCAAGTGTAAATGATGACAAACTGTTGAGTCCAGGCAAATCCCCCGTGCTTGGGGGAGCGCATCGATAGCGACCCCTCGGTGGCGTGCTCTGAATAAGGGATACGAGTGCCTTGATTGGACGCGGTGTGAACGACGGAGACGGAACCGCCACAGAAAACAATCCTCCACTTCACCCAACGGCGAAAGGCCATCCGCTACGCTACCCAGCGTGAAGCACCCTTCGCGCCCGTCGAACGGTGGGCCCCTGGGCGGCCGAGGACCAACACATGCCGCGACCGATCCAGAACGGCCAGAAGGAGGGCGGCCCGCCCGCCTACCCGCGCGCCCGTCCATGACGAAAGCTCGGAACATTCTCCCACCCCGAAACGAACTGGCGGTTCCCTCCGATGGATTCGGCTCCAACCTCATCTCGACCCCCTTACGCGGCCTCCGCATTAGCGATCGACGCACAGCCGTACATGCCTGCCTGCCGGCGGTTGCTCGACCAGGGCGAGCACATCCTGATCGGCGTCAGCCCCGAGAACAGCTACTTCAGCCGTGAACGCATCATCGCCCTCGTGAAGTGGGCGCAGCGTCACTTCGACGAGATCGATATCGTGTACGTCGACCAGCACATCGACACCATGTACGTCGCCTCCGGATACACTCCGCAGAAGGCCAGCGCGCGCGCCACGCGGACCATTCGGGATACCCGGCGCCGCGTCCGGCAGGCGGTGGAGAAGTCGGGCGGCCCAGACCCTCGGGTGCGCGTTCGTGCGCTCTCCGAATGCGTGGATCTCCCCGGATACCAGGACACGCGTATGCGGATCGAAGAGCGCCTCGGCTCGGACGGCGGACTCCAGAAGGCGTGTGAGGAGCACGTGCGGTACATCCTGCGGTCACGGTGCGATGGCGCCTCTCCCGAGGCGGAGGAGGCAAAGCTGCAGGCCGGGCTCGCCTACCTGTACGCCGAGATGCCCGTGCTGTTCAACTCTCCGGAAATACTCGGAGTATCCTCATCGGTGTTCTGCTACCACAGCATCATGCCCGTTCTGCGGCACCTCTACGGAACCGCCATCCGCAACCAGGCCCAAGGCTATATCGTGGCGAAGCCGATCGAACGGCCACTCGAGACTCGGCCCTGACCAAAGGTTTTCGGAACGGCGCAAACGAAAGAGTCGAAGAGGCGAAGAGCTCTCACCACAAGACCCCGGGCCCGGTTGTACGCGCTCACTTGCGTGTAACCGGGCCCGGGGCCTTTTTGGTGCTGTAGTGCATTCCTCGGGCGAGCGTTCACGGCTCTTCGTCGCCGGCGCCCGGAGTCGGAACTAAGGCGCAGTTATGGCGAGCTGATCGAAACGTCCTAGAGGCGCCGCTGAGGCGTCTCTTAAAGGTGGTGGCGGAGACGGGATTCGAACCACGCGACCTCTGGGTAATGAGCCCAGTGAGCTACCTAACTGCTCCACTCCGCCGTCGCTGAGCACCGTACCGGCATTCAGCTTTTTCGAGCTTAGCGTTCCTTCGAAATCTCTGCCAGGCGAATCCGGCCACTCCTTGGAGGAGTCTTGCCGCGTTGGTTCCCGGGCCGCTGGTGAAGCCCTGTCAGCCAGGCAATCGCGTGAGAACTCCGCGGCTGCTATTGCGGCGCGGCTGCTGACATGGCCGATGGGCAGGGCGGTACCTGAGGCGCCCGGCCGGCCGGCGTTCCCGGGTCAGCGCCTGTCTTGGAGTTCGGCGAGCTGCCGGTTGAGCGCGTGGATCTGCAGGGCCAATTCGTGAAGGACCTGCTTGTGGTGGCGGGAGCGCTTCTTGCTGCCTCTCTTGCCGACCCAAGCCAAGCCCAGGGTGTTGATACCGGTGGCCGGGGCGGCCACACCGGAACCGGTGTACACAGGCCGGTCGTGTCCGACTCGGTCGATGACGCCGGCCGCGCAGCCGCACGACACGATCGCGGGGCCGAGGTGGACGAGGTGGCTGGGCAGGCAGAGCGCGATCCCGGGGTGGCGCTGTGCGGCCTGCGTGAACACCATCTGCGCCGCGTCACCCGCGGCCCCCTGCTCGTGCGCGGCGGCCCCACCAGGGCCGGTGGCGGGCAGTGCGGAGGCCCCGCCCGACCCGGCAGCGGGGTGCGCGCACACCGCGACCGCCGCGGACGCGGAGGCGACCGGTGCCTGCTCGGGATCGCCGCCGCGGCTGGTGGTGGCGGTGACGGACAAGACGCCCGCCGCCGTGGCCGTGGCGCGCAGACACAGATCGACGGCCCCGCCGGCGGGGACATCGCCGATGTCCCACTGCGCAGTCTCCTGATCGTAAGGACCCGCCCCGGTGGCGGAGAGGACTCGAAGACCCTCCGGGAGCGGGAGGGTGACGGTGACGCCGCTGGCGTCGGTGCGCCCGTCGTTGCTCACTACCAGGTGGAAGGCGACATCCTCGCCGATGGCAGCGTTCGTCCGGTCGGCGGTGATGCTCACGGTGAGTTCCGCGGCGGCCGCAGGGGCGGTGGTGGCCATGGCGGTGTTCGAGGTGGAGCTCAGATGCTTGTCGGCGTCGCTTGCGCGGGTGTTGTCATAGGTGGCGGAGGCTCTGCCCGTCAGTGTGCGGTCGGCGCCGCCCAGTTCCAGGCGGACTTGGAACTGGGCGGTGATGCCGTCGGGCAGGTCGACGGTGCAGGGCAGGGCGCCGCCGTGGGACGCGCTCGCGCCGTGCCCTAGCGGGAGGGTGATCCGGCGAGTCTTGGAGTCGTACCAACCGGTGCCGCCGCTACTGGGGCCGGGGCCATCGGTGACCTTCATCGAGCCGGGGACGTAGCTGGTGCCGGCGGGAACCGTGTCGTGCAGGATGAGGTTCTCGGCGGGGACTCCGCCGTGGTTTGCCAGGTTGACGGTGTAGGTGATGATGTCGCCGACGGCGGCGCCTGACTGCGGTTCGGCGGTCTTGGTCACCACCAGGCACGGCGCCGTCCCGAAGACGATGTCGTCCAGGAAGTTGCCGACGGTGGGGTCGCCGCCGGCGGTGGCCCCGGCCTCGAAGGCGAATCGGGTGATCTTCTGGCCTCGCGGCACCTTGTACTCGCCGGTGTGCTGCCTCCATGCGGCGGTGCCATCGGTGAGGTTCCAGGTCTTGTTCGGTCTCCTGTCAGGCTGCCCGATCTTGACCGACATCGTGTCCTCGCCGCTGCGGCCCCGGTGGCGCAAGCTCCAGTACAGCGTGGAGCCCGGTGTCGTCTCCAGGTCCTGATACAAGGCGGAGGACTCGTTGGCGTTCAGCTCGGCGAACTGCATGCCGTCCGCGGCGGGCACTCCGCTGCGGTTGTGCCACAGCTCGATCACGTGGTCGGAGGCAGTGGTCCGCCAGCCCGGTACCGAACGCGCGCCCTCCACGGAAGCGTCGGGCAACATCTGGTTCTTGCCGCTGATCGCCGGTTCCTCGAAGCTGCCGTTGACCAGGGCGACCTGCTGGGGAACGTCTGGCAGCGCGGGGGTCTGCGCAGCCGCGTCCGGTGGCTGCGCAGCCTGCTCGGCGCTGGAGGTGACACCGGCGATTTCGGTGGGGTCGGGGGCCGTGGCGGGGGTCGTGTCGCGGGGGGCCATATGGTCCTTTCGCACGCGGGCTCTACCGGCACCTTAACATAGAGTAATTAATCTTTGACTCACTGTGATCAAAGAAGGTGCGGCGCGGCCGGCCACGAGCGGGCGACCAGCCGGCGGTTCACCGACAAGATCACCGCATCGATGATCGCGACGGGAGCGTACAGGTCCTTGCCATGCCACAACGGCGGTCGCCCGGTCTCGGTGGCGGCCAGGCGGCGCAGAGCCGCCGCACCCCTGGTCAGCGCGGCCGCCGAGCCCGCGGCTGATGATCTGTCGTGCGGTAGCGCCAACAGCGCCTGCAGTGCGTAGGCGGTCTCTTCGGCGGTCCCGCCCCAGACTCCCCACGAGCCGTCGGGACGCTGAGTGCCCCGGATCCACCGGCCCGCGCGGGCCGCCGCGGAGATACCGGTGCGGTCGCCGTGGCGGCTCATGGCCATGGTGACGTACGAGGTCGCGTAGTAGGGCGAGGCGTGCCCGGGGTCCTCCCAGTGACCGCCGGGGTGCTGGTTCTCACACAGCCACCGTGTGATCTTGATGATGGCCGACGTCCAGCGCAGCCGCTGCCCGGGGACGGCCGCAGCGTGCGCGCCGACCGCCTCCAGCGTGTGGGCTGTGGCGACCGGCGAGGGAACCGGTTCGCCTGGCCCGCACCGGGCCCATGTCACGGTCGCGCACAGCCGGACCGTTCTGGAAGGAAGACGCGCGCCGAGTTCGCCGAGAGCGTGCACTGCAGCGCTGCGGGCCGCGCACGCTTCGCGAGGTCCGCAGCCGACGGCGGTGCTGCGGCTCACCCACCGCCACAAGCGCTCCCGCAGTTCCCGGGGGACGGCCGAGCCCAGGCCGGCACGCGCCAGAGCGGCCACCACATGCCCTTGCTCGAACTCCGTCGCCGGCCATGACCCAGGGACCGGGCCTCCGTAGCGGCGAGCCACCTCCTCGAGCGAGCACGTGTGGTTCGAGTCGCGCTCGGCGGCCGGGCGGCCCGCCAGCCACGCTGCGGTGGCCGCCGGCGAGCCGCCGACCAATCCGCCTCCGGCGGGCACCTCACCCGATGCACCATCGACCATCCCAGAAGCCATGCCATCGGGCGCCGCGTCGGCCAGGGCGCCCGTGGCCTCAAAGATGCGGCAGTTCGGGAGCGGTGATCGGTGGTCGGGCGGTGCCGCCTGGTCGGCCATCGCCCGTGCCCCGACTGCCCCGTCCTGATGCCGAGCCGGCCTTCCGCAGCCCCGTGGAGAGGAACAACGGCAGGAAGGGAGCGAGGGTGGAGACGGCCATGAGAAAGGCGCGAACGTATGGTGTTTCAGACGACGGTACGCAGCTGAGCGGGGGTCGCCTTGGCGCAGCGTCCCGTTGAGCTCCTTCACCAGGTGCGGGACCAAGATGTCACTGCCAACCGTTCGGGCCTGGACCGGCGGGCGTGGTCGCGCCCCCTCGCCGAGCATGCTGCGCAGCGCCTGAAGTCCGCGATCGGCGGCGGTGGCCAGAAGATCGGCGGCATCTGTGGCGCTGTCGGCCCGGATCGCTGGCCGATCCCTGGCCAGGGCCAGATGCAGCAGCGCTTCGGTGGCGCTGAGCGTTGGAACCAGCGCGTAGCCGCCGGGCCCACCCCAGGCGCCGTCCCGGCCTTGCAGGGCCATCAGGTAGTCGACCCGCCCATGATGGCCCCAAACCCAGGGCGCCAGGCGCACCAGCCGGGCCGTCTCGTAGACCGACGCCGACAAGGGGCGGCCTGTACCGGCGGTGACCTGTTCGAGCAGTCGACCCGCGATGAGCACGTCGTGGTTCGCCTCCCGGTCCGGTGCCGGGCTGGAGGGCCTCACCGGCGCCCTCACTGCGGTTCCCTGCCGGCTGTGCGAGTTCTCAGTGCCAAGCCGGTGCCGGCACTGACCGATGTATCCAGGCCGCCCACCATCTGCTCTCCGATGAGATAGCCCTTCCTGGCGACGACAATTGCGGCAAACAGGTCAACTGGGAACAATTAGAGCGCCCTCTCTCCGCCCCGATCAGAGTCCGAAGAAAGGGTGAAGGGAAAGCCCGCCGCAGGTGTTGACAATGGGCGGGTAGTGGGATGCATACTCCTCTCAAAGCTGGCAAGGGTAAGCGGAGATTTGCCGAATCGGTGATCTCTGAACAACCCGATCAGGGCCATACATTGAGGGAGAGGTGACCTCGTGTCAAGAAGGTCGGTCTTCGACGACATGATCAGGCGTTCCGAGAAAGCCGGCAACCGGCATACCAAAGCCATGCGGAAGAGTTGGGGTGTGAAGAAAAAGAAGAAAAGCGCAAAGAAGCGGGCGAAGCGGAACGAGCGGCACATCCGTGAACTGGCTGGGCAGATCGACATGCTTGGCCAGCAGGTCTCCCAGCTTGCCCAGATCACCGAAGCGCGGAAGTAGCCCGAGCCGCCGCTTGCCGCTGCCGGCCGGCCGAGCCGGCCTGGCCGACGGGTAGGGAGAGCGCGTGCCCACAGGCAGGGCCGGCCGTACCGCCAGGATAGTGTCGCGATCGGTCGCCTCGGAGGTCGCGCGAAGCGTCCGATCGCGGCTCGCTCCGCCATCCGCGCCCGGTGGCGAGGAGCGCAGGTACGAGCGCGCCAAGAACATCCGCGCGATGCTCGAAGAACTCGGGCCCATCTACATCAAATTCGGGCAAATGATGGCGACCCGGCCCGACTTCGTGCCCCAGCACGTCATGGACGAACTGGCCAACCTCAACGACTGGGCGCGCGTCGAACCCTTCTCCGTTTTCGAGCCGGTCCTGGAAGAGGAATTCGGTCCCCAGTGGCGGTCGCGGTTCCGCGAGATACGCACCGAGCGGCCGCTCGGCGCGGCCTCCGTGGCCCAGGTATACCGCGCCGTTTGGTCCGACGGGCGCCCCTGTGTGGTGAAGATCCAACGTCCTGGCAGCTCCGAGGCCATGCTGGGCGACATGGCCGTCTTACGCAAGATCGCCGGCTTGGCGACCAGAGCGGCCCCGCATTTCACCGAGGTCGTCGACATCAGATCGATGCTCGACGTGCTGTTCACCGCGATGGAATCAGAGGTCGACTTCACCCGTGAAGCCAAGAACATGAAGGACGCGCGCAAGGCCGCGAAACGCTTCAACAGCCTCAGAGTGCCCCGAGTGATCGAAGCCACGCCGCGGGTCCTGGTGCAGTCCTTCGTGGACGGGACACCGGCCAACAAGCTGAAGCCCGACGAGTTGTCGAGCAAGAAGCGGAAGAAGATCGCCTACCAGCTGATGTACTTCATGTATCGCGGCTACTTCGTTGAGCGCGCCTTCCACGCCGACCCCCATCCGGGCAACATCCTCATCACCCAGGAGGGCAAGGCATATCTCATCGACTGGGGTATGTACGGCAAGATCGATCGGAGTACGAGCATCACCATGCTCAGCGCCATCCTGGCGGTCGCCCGCGGAGACGGGGCGGCCATGGCGAGAAACTGGGTCAAAATCGGCTCTCCCACACCATGGGGCAACCCCGCCCGTTTCGTCAACGACGTGTCGCGGACCATCCCCTACTGGGCGAACGCCTCGCTGGACGAGTTCAACTTCGGGGTTGCTCTCATGTCCGTCGCCCAGCACGCGACGGCTCACGGGATCCAGATCAGTCCCGTGATCTCCCTGCTCAGTAAATCCATGGCCAATATTGAAGGTTCCGTTCGTTACATCTACCCCAAGCTGAAACTCGACCGAGCGCTGCGCAACTCGTTTCAGGAGATCATTCAGGACATCGCCCGCGAATCGCTGAGCGCAGAGCAGGCCGGCCAGCTCCTCCTCGACCTTCTGTACACGGCCAACACCTCGCCGGCGCAGCTGCAGGCCATCCTCAGAGACGTGACCGACGGCCGCTTCGGCATCCACGCACGGACCAACCTGGGCGACCCCATCGCGCCCCGCCAGCGGCATCGTGTGCTGATCAACCAGACGCTTCCCTCAAGGGCCGCCGCGGTGCTGGCGGAAACGATCATCCGCCGAACCCTCGATGCGAAGACGTCCCGAAGCCCGTCGTCGTAGCTTGAGCCTGACGGCCTTCAAGGGGCCCTACCTCCGGTCGGGACGATCTGCAGCAGCCGGAGCCCATCGTTCTAAGGCCTGTTCCACGCATCTGGATCTTGGGTTGTGGCTTGATGGTGGCCATGGGGCGTCGACATGAGTTGACCGATGCGGCCTGGGCGCGGGCCGAACCGTTGCTGCCCGCCTCGGGGGCGTGACCATCGGCAGGTGATCATCGGGACCGTGTGGAAGGCCAGGACCGGTACGGACTGGCGAGACGCACGCGGACGGCGCTGGAGATCCCGCCGGGCCGATGTGGGACCCGGTCTTCAGCGAGTTCTGGTCGGTCTTCGTCGCGATCAATACCCCTGAACCGCAGGCGTGCCCGGCCGCGCTCGTGGGGGCGGCCAGGCACCGCGGAGGGCGAGTCACCGCTGGCCGAGTGCAGCGCCGCCGTGGCGTCTGGGCGGGCATCGAGCAGGTCGCCGGGTTGTGGCGGTCCGGTCATGATGGGGCCGGGCGTCTCTACGATCGGCGTTATGGCAGAAGAGCCGCGGATGCGGGAGCTGGTGATCGGGTCACGGGGGAGTCGCCTGGCGCGGGCGATGGTGGCCGAGTTCCGCGCGCGTCTGGTGTATCGCGGGCCGGTGCGGACGGTGACGGTGTTGACGGCCGGCGATCGGGACCGCCGTCGGCCGCTGGGGGAGATCGCGGGGGCAGGGGCGTTCTCCGGTGCGCTGGAGCAGGCGCTGCTGGAGGGCCGTGTCGATGTGGCGGTGCACTCGGCCAAGGACCTGGTGGCGGGTGGGCATCCGGACCTCGTGCTGGCGGTCACTCCTCCACGGGGCGACGTCCGCGACGCGCTGTGCGGCGCGACGCTGGAGACGCTGCCGCTGGGCGCCCGGGTCGGCACCGGCGCGGCTCGCCGCGCGGCGCAGCTGCGGGCGCTGCGGCCTGACGTGCGCATCGTCGCGATCCGCGGGAACGTTCCGCCGAGGCTGGCCCGCGCTCGTGCTCACGGCGGGACCTTGGACGCGGTGGTGCTGGCCGCCGCGGGGCTGGATCGTCTCGGCCTGGCGGACGCCGCCACCCAGCGGCTGCCCGCCGAGGACTTCCTGCCCGATCCCGGCCAGGGCGCGCTGGCGATCCAGGTCCATCGGGACGACCGCGGTCTTCTGACTGAAATGTCACAGGCCGGAGATGTTGTCACCGACGTCGCGGTCCGCGCGGAACGCGCGATGATGCACGCCTTGCGGGGCGGGTGCACCCTGCCGATCGGCGCCTACGCCGAGCACACGTCCGCGGGCCTGCGTCTCAGCGGGAGCGTCACCAGTCTCGACGGCCGCCGCCAGGTCCGCGCCTCCCGCACAGCCGGGCCGTGTGAGACTCCTGAGATGCTCGGCGCTCGGCTGGCCGATCTGCTGCGTGCTCGCGGCGCCGACGCCCTGCTGCCCAGAACAGAGGAGTAAGAGGCCGACCCTGGGAACTTCGGCCGGAAGGGGCGGTCCAGGCGGTTCTGGCGGGGTGGTCGCCGGCCGTCGCAGCAGCGTGACCGACGAGAGTTCGTTCTCCCGGAGGGGGATCGCAGTGCGCAGCAGGTCGCTCTGGTTCGTCTCGATCAGCTTCCAGTGCACGGCCGCCTCGCCGACGGCGAGTCGGTTGCGGCGCTCGGCCCTTGAAACGCCGGCGTCCCTGCACCGGATCCCGCCGGTGTCACTCCACGCTCGGAGCCCGCCTGGTCAAGCCGCTGTCTCTTCGATCGCCACGCCCTGACCGTATCGCCGGTCTGGACGAACGAAGAGGCAACGTGTGAGCCAAATCACCAACGAGTACGAGTATGCCCCTTGATCTTCATGGACGTAATATTCGGCGATGGTAGGGCCAGGCAATGGACTCGTGGGTGTGGTCGGTGGTGCCGGTGGGGGCCATGGTGCGCCTGCTCCGCCGACAGGTCGGCGCCCATCGCGAAAGTGGATCTACCAGGACAAACGTCCCCAATCACGTGCACTGATCCCGGCAATCTCGGCAATCCGTCCTTCCGCCTTGGGGGGATGTGACAGCCTTGATACGGGTTGTGACCACGCGAGAGTACGCATTAATCAATGTCGTGAACTGCTGTCGACGCACCGAGGATGCTGATGCCCGAGTTCTTCCAATCCACCACCGGTGCCGAGCGGCAGATTGTCCGGCGAGGCGGCAGGGTGGTGGCCCATGGTACGCATCGACAGAGCAAAATACGCGCGCTTCACCTGTCCATTTCCGTGCTCCCCGCAGTTATTGTGGGTTTTCTCGGGTTCGCCGCCGTGGCGGTCCTGTACGACGGCACCGCCGTGGCCCAGGGAGCGCGGCTGGTGCTGATCACGGCGATTGCGGGGGCCGTGATCACCCTCGGAGTCGCCTTCGTGGCGGCGGACGCGGCGACCCGCCAGATGCAGCGGCAGCTCAGCGCGTCGGCCCTCCATGGTCAGGAGAGCCTGCAGCGGCAGCTCGGCGAGCTCGGGTTCCTGATCGCCGAGGGGCGGCGGGACCTGCAGGGGCTGGCCGAGGGGCTCCGCGCCGGTGGGACGGCCGCCCCGAGCAGCGAGGACTTCACGCCCCCCATCAACGCCGACCCCTACCTGCAGCTCGTGCACGAGCTGCGGAAGGCGCAGAGTGCGGCCTGGAACGCCGTGGTCGGTGCCGCGAGCCGCGATGCGGCCGATGGAAGCAGTCACCGGGTCGCGGTCTTCGTCAACCTGGCCCGGCGGATGCAGTCGCTGTCGCATCGGGCCATCCAGGGGCTCGACGAACTGGAGAACCAGGTCGAGGATCCAGACCTTCTCAAGGGGTTGTTCAGGGTCGACCACCTCACCACCCGTATGCGTCGCCAGGCCGAGAGCCTCGCCGTGATCGGCGGAGCTGCGTCGCGCCGCCGGTGGACCAAGCCGGTGACGGTGTACGAGGTGCTGCGCTCGGCCATCGCCGAGGTGGAGCACTACAACCGAGTCAAGGTGGTGCCTCCGGTCGAGGGGAGCCTGGACGGTGGCGCGGTCGCGGACGTCGTCCATCTGCTGGCCGAGCTCATCGAGAACGCCACCAAGTTCTCTCCGCCGCAAACGCAGGTGCTGATCCGCTTCGAGAGGGTTGCCGCGGGCATGGCCATCGAGGTCGAGGATCGCGGCCTGGGCATCCCGCGTGAAGACCAGCGGCGGCTGAACGAGCTGCTCGCCGAGACCGAGCGGGCCGACACCGAGGAACTACTGAAGGACGGGCGGATCGGACTCCTGGTGGTATCCGCGCTCGCTCGCCGCCACAAGGTCCGCGTCCAGCTCCAGGGCAATGTCTACGGCGGTACGCAGGCCATCGTCGTCGTCCCGGAGGAACTGGACGGCAGGGAAGCGGAGGAGGCGGAGGCGAGGTCCCCGGTGGAACCGGTGGCCGCCGCCGGGGCACAGCCGGCCGCGAGCCTCCAGGCCCCGCTACCGGCGCGTGTTTCCGGCTCCGGGCAGGGCGTCGAGGCCCGGCCAGGTCTGCCGCTGGACGAACGTGATGTCCTCGGCGCTTCTCTGTCGACGCCTTCGACGCCTTCGACGCCTTCGACGGCTGAGGATTCCCGGCGTCGGCTCCCGCTCTCGTCCGCGTCCGGCCCGGAGGCTGCCGTGACGGACCCCGGAACAGCGCCGGACTCCGGAACAGGACGGGGCTTTCCGGGCGGCGCCGGTGAGCGGCCGTCACTGCCGCAACGCCAGGCCCAGACCAGCCTGGCGCCCGAACTGCTCAATCCACCGGCTCCCCAGCGGGATGACCAAGAAGTCGAACATAATCCCGGTTTTATGGCCGCGTTCAAGAAGGGGTTGCTCAGCGCTCAGGAAAACAACGCCTCCGCCGATGATCCCGATAATGCGAACTGACGATAATCACACATGACAAGGAGTTTCCGTTGAGTGGTGTCTCCCGGAATCAGGGTCGAGATCTCGCTTGGCTGCTGCGGGGGCTTGGCGAGGAGGTTCCGGTCATTCGCGGCAGCGTGCTGCTGTCGTCCGATGGCATGATGAAAGCCGCCGACGGCTTTGACCGCGCCAGCGCAGAACAGCTCGCCGCGCTCGCGTCGGGGCTTTTCTCCATAGCGCGTAGTGCCGGAACCAAGTTCGACGACAGCAATGAGGTGCGGCAGGTCGTCGCGGAACTGAAGTCCAGCCAGTTGTACATCTCCTGGGCCGGTTACAATTCCGTGCTCGCGGTGCTGGCCCGGGCGGAGGCCGACCCGGCCGTCGTCGGTTTTGAGATGGCCCGGCTGATCAAGGCCGTCCGCCCCTTCCTGGACACCGCGGCGCGGTCGACGGCCGCGGCGAGCGACCGAAGCCGAGCGTTTTGACGACCGGCGACGATGAGGTCTGGCTCGACGACGCCGCCGGGCTGCTCGTACGCCCGTACGCGGTGACGGCCGGCCGCACCCGTCCAACCGTCGATCTGGACATGTTGTCCTTGGTGGTGGCGGCCGACCGGCATCCCCCGGCCATGGATCCAGAGCATGCCAAAGCGCTTGAGTTGTGCCGCAGGCCGACGCCTGTCGCCGAGGTCGCGGCGCATCTGCGGCTTCCCGTGGTGGTCACCAAGGTCCTCATCTCCGATCTGGTGGACAGCCGGGCGATGACCGCACACGCGCCGCGAACCGCGACCGATCCCACCGACCGAGCCCTTTTGGAGAAACTGCTCGATGGCCTACAACGAGTCTGAGGTGCTCCCTACCCAGGTCAAGATCCTCATAGCGGGCGGCTTCGGTGTGGGGAAGACGACGTTCGTCGGTGCGGTGAGCGAGATCGAGCCGCTGAGCACCGAGGAACTCATCACCTCGGCCAGCGTCGGCATCGACGACCTCGGCGGGGTGGAGAACAAGTCCACCACCACCGTGGCGCTCGACTTCGGCAGAATCACGATCGAACAGCACGGGATCGTCCTCTACCTGTTCGGGACGCCGGGGCAGCGGCGGTTCTGGTTCATGTGGGACGAGTTGTGCGCCGGAGCGTTGGGCGCCATCGTGCTCGCCGACACCCGCCGCCTGGAGGACTGCTTCGAGGCGGTCGACTTCTTCGAGAGCCGGGGAACCCGGTTCCTCGTCGCGGTCAACGAGTTCGACAACGCGTTCCGCTACGGATCCGACGAACTGCGGGCCGCCCTCAAGCTCGACCCGCGCGTACCGATCGTGCTGTGCGACGCACGAGACCACACCTCCACCATCTCCGCGCTGCGGGCCCTGATCCAGTATCTCCTGACAACCGCCCCTGTCGTCCCCACCTGACAGAACTGCAACACATGGAGAACGTTCAATTCCGTGCCGCAGCCGCTTCGTCCTCGGATCAGAATTCCGCTAAATCATCGCGCCCATCGTCGCACTCGGCCATAAATGGAGGACTCCGTGACATATCCACACAATGATCAGGCAGGGGCATTCTCGGCCCGTCCCTTGATGCCGCCCGATCGTGAAGCGTCCCAGCGCGCGAGGCGCCTGCGGGAGCTCGGCCTGGGGCAGGCGCGGGAGGGCGAGTTCGATGAGTTCGCCCGTAGAGTCGCGTTGGAAGCACAGAAGCTTGTCGGGCTTCCCGGTACGCCGGTGGCTTTCGTGAACCTCGTCGGCGACGATCAGTTCATCTGCGGTGTCTACACGCCGCCGGCCGCCGCCGAACTCGTGGGTGGTGTCCTCGGGGCGAGAGTGCCCCTCGACGCCGGCTACTGCCCGCATGTCGTCGTCCGGCGCAAGGCCCTGATTCTGGACGATGTCCTTGATTATCCGCGTTTCGCGGGCAATCCGATCGTCGACAAGCTCATGGTGCGCAGCTACGCCGGAGCTCCGCTGACCGACCGCACGGGCACGGTTCTCGGCACGATCTGCGTCGTGGACAGCGAACCGCGCCCGTGGGGCAAGGCCGGACTGGATCTCATGAAGCGCAGGGCGGTCGACCTCGTGGACCTGATACACCGCCGCGAGGGCCTGTAGGGCTAGCCGGCCGACGGGTCCGGTGACGGGCCCGGAGAGACGGGCCGGGGGCGATCCCGGCACGGCTCTCCGGGCCCCGGCGATGAGACCGGTCAAGGCTCAGGCGGTCCGGCAACCTCTTGTGGCGCCGACGACGGCGTCGGCCGGTGCGGGTGCGCCACGATGATCACGGTGGCCGGATCTCGGTCGCCGGGATCGTCCGCGACCGCGGATCACGAGACCCGGTGCCGACCCTTCGGCCCGTAGGTGTCGAGTACTCCGGTGGCCAGCAGCCGGAATTCCGCGGCGACACCGACGATGTCATGTCTGAGGAACTCGATGGCGGGCCGGACCCTTGCCGGATCGGCGGCGGTCTCGGCGGCCCACTTCAGGACCTGGGTGACGGCGAACAGGTAGGCGATCGCGCGGCCGGCGAGGACCTGCTGCGCCTGGCTCAAGCGCTGATCGAGGAACCTCAGATCCTCCTGGAGCGTTCCGACGGCGGGCGCCGTGAGCGGCCAGTCGGCCAAGAACCCGCTGAGGGGCCGACCGGACCGCCGGGTCAGGCAGTGGGCGGTCAGCTGCTGGCTGAGCATGTCGTTGTTGCCGTCGAAAATACTGAAGACCCGCGTGTCCAGGAACGCCTGACCGGCGATGTTGGTGGGCGATCCACAGCGGTACCCCTCAGCGCCGGTCAGCTGCTGATAATGCTGCGCCGCGCTGATCATTCGCTCGGTCGCGACGGTCTTGAGAGCCTGCACGGCCGGAAACTCCGGAGCCAAGTCGCTTGTGAAGTCGACCGTCGTCTGCAGGTAGTGGCTGAGCGCCTCGCAGATGGTGGAGGACGTGTCGATGGCCGCGAGCCTGTAGTTCACGAACTCGATCCTGGACTGCGGCTTCCGCCCGATCTGGCGGCCATCCGCGTACGCGTGCGCCTCCCGGCTGATGCGGCGCAGGAATCCGGCCCCTGAAGCGGCCAGCAGCGCTCGCGACGCCAGGAACACGTCCACCGAGCTCAGGCCCGTCTCCTCGGCATCGATCCGCCGGTGCCGGGGGACGGTCACGTCGATGTCGTTGACCCCGTAGTCCAGCAGCTTCAGGCCGAGCGCCTCGTACATCTCGACGGTGCGGAACCCCTCGCTCCGCCTGACGACGAAGTAGCCGTACTCGTGACGGTGCGCGTTCTTCGCAAGGACCAGCCACCAGTCCGCGGAGGAGCTGAGAGCCTGCCAGTGCTTGCGGCCGCGGATCCGGTAGCCTCCCTCGATCTCCTCGAATGTGGTCGTCATGGCGGACAGGGCCGAGCCGGCGCCCGGTTCGGTGGCGGCGAGCCCGGCCATCAGGGGGTCGCCGCCGGCGAACAGCGGCAGCATCTCCTGCTTGACCTCTTCGCCGGCCCACTTCACCACCGGTAGAAGCGCCAGTGCCGTGTTGACCATCACGTAGACGCCGAGCGCCAGGTTCCACTCAGAAGCCGTCTCGACGATCCGGCACATCTCGACGCTGCTGTCTCGACCTCCGTACTGCTTGGGCAGGGTCGGAAGCCGGACCCCGGCCCTCACCAGGAGCGCCCAGCTGTCGGGCGGGAGGATCTGCTGCGGGAAGGTCGCCGAGTCGAACTTGGACGCGACCGCGTCGAAGCCGGCGATGAATTCGTCCGTCGACAGGGCCAGCAGATGATTCGTCGGCAGTAGATCATTCGTCATGTGTCCGCTCTCACGGGTCGTCCTGCCAGGGGCAAGGGGGGAAACAGCCAGGTTCCGGCGATCACGAGCACGCTGATGTTTCGTTTCATCCGCAGCAGCAGGCCATGGACCACCTTCCGAATCACCCGGATCTTGGGCATACGTCATGGTCATTCGGTCGATCACGCAGCGCAAGGAACATCATGCTTACCGCGGTGGACGTGTTAATCATTAACCCTTGTGTGACCTGCACAGACTCGCGAATCGACAGGGCTTGTTCTCCTTGGAGCACGAACTGACCACAGCGCAATCGCGAGGTGCGGTCCCGGGCCGGATGCGGAGAGACACCTGGACAGGATTGTCACAACCTCACACCGGCGACGGATTCCACACGCGAACCGACCACGATGCTGATCAAGGTTACACGGAGCCTTTTTCGGGCTGATGTGGTCTCGTGGAGTTGCGGGATGTGGCTGGGTTTGTCGGGTCCTTTGTAGGGCTTTACGCAGGTGGATCAGGGTGACCAACGCGCCGCCGAGAACTACTGGGTGGTCGGCCCGGCCGGGACCGGCAAGTCAGCCTCTGGTCGCCTTCGGCGTCGCCGCGATCCACGACGGGTACAAGGTCCGCTGCAACACCGCTGTGGGTGAAGGGCAACGGACGCGAGGCGGGGGCTCCGCACCCCCAGCGCCCGCGCAAGAGTTCCCTAAGCGGCCTCTGCACCGGGTTCCCGACGAGGCGGCCCACACGGTCGCCCGCTGGTCTTTCCGTGCGCCGGGTCAGCGGTTCCGCTCGCTCAGGTCGTGCAGTGCCGCCGCGACGCGGCGGGCGAGTTCGGGGGTGAGCGCCACGGTGCCGCCTTCGTTGTCGAGAAGGGCCAGTTCGACTCGGGTGGGACCGGGCGCGGCGTTCAGCGGGGACACGAACGCCGTCGAGCGCAGCTGGGCGGTTGTCGGCTCACCGCCCGGGGACCTTGCTGATGTCGGTGGTGAGGATGTCCACCGGCTCGCTGAGGTGATGGAACCCGTCGTCCAGGTGGAGGTGGGCGTCGGTCGTGGCGGAACCGGAGTCACTGGTTCGCGCCTCCGACCGACCCCAATTGACGACCAGACCCCGCGCAAAGGGCACCTGGAGAGCGCCCTGGCCCGGCTGGTGGACCGGGCGCTGCGGGCACGAGTGGAGACGGCTCCGGGCGGGTCGGCGGCCGACGCGGCGGCGCTCATGGGACCTCGCCTGCCGCCGCTCCGGCGTCCCCGATGTGGCTATCGCGACCACCGTCATCGCGCTCGGCGAATACGAACGCGTTCGAAGCGAAGAACGGTTCCGGCGCATACGCACTTTCCCCGTCCCCGCGCGGACGTCGATCCCTGCTGGGAGGCGTTCTTCGGCGCGCACCTGCCAGATCAACGCACCAACCAGAAGCTCGACCGAATGGCGCAGGTGAGGCGCTGCGCCTTACCAGTTCGTCGTGCAGTCGTCGCCGTTCGGGTAGTCGTTGTCGCACGCGAAGAGCCACACGTAGGACTCGTTGGAGTAGGAGTAGTGCCGACCTTTGGAGAGGGCTCGCGTACCGTGTTCTGTGGTCACGTAGACGCTCACTCTTTTGCTGGCCGAGGTGAAGCCGTAGTGGCCGTAGTACTTGCCGTTGGGCTTCTTGTACCAGGTCTCCAACACGTGCGCGGTGCGTTTTCCGTCCGGCAGATGCAAGGTCTTCTTGGCCGATGTCCTCTTGGCCCAGGTCGTGGGCTGGGCTGCCGTGGCGGCGGTCGTCGCCTGCGCGGGCGCGGCCAGGGCGCCCAGCGTGAGCGCGAGCACGGATCCCCATAGGACGGCCTTGTGGGGGATGGGTGACCTCGCACGCTCCGACGCGCCCGCGCCGTGTGCCATCGCCTTGCGGCCTGCACTGATCGCCATGACTTTCTCCTTGCCTTGTTCTTGCTGTGTAGCGCCGCCGCCAGTAACACGGCGGCGCCTGACGGGGAGGGATCCTCGCGCCTGGCGAGGCTTTCGAGTGCGCCCTCCCTGTGATCGGCGAGCCGTTGTTGTCGATGTCGACGCGCCGACGATGCACTCAGAAGGCAGTGTGAGCGGCGCGGAGGCGCACACATAGGCCTTTTCGTCACACTGAAAAGGTCAAGCCGTCCCCGGGTCGGGCGAGTTGGGGGGCGGTGCTCAGATCATCTGGCCGTCCCCTTCACCTGGACGGGACCTCGGTTCAGCTCTTGGCCGCGGGGCAGCGCAGGCGGCGGGTGCGCATCCTGCACGCCTTTGTGATGAATGCCGGCCGGCAGGGGTGTAACCGGCGTCCGGAGGCCGGAGTCGGGCCAGGTGGAGCGGAAGGAAGCAGCAGCGGCCGGGGCGGGCATCACAGACTTCCATTAACAGGCAGTTTCGTCGTCATGGTGTCTGTGATTGCCTGGGTGGGGCGTCGTTTCGCCCGCGGGGTGAGTTGTTGGGCGTCTGAGTCCTCCGAGGCTCGAGTGGCGCAGCAGGAGGGGTTGCTGGTGCTGAGGATTCATTTCACCGGTGAGGACCTGCCGCGTACGCGGTTGGCGGCCGGGCCGGATGCGATGTGGGAGGTGCTGCTCAGCCTGTACCGGCTGCAGCGTCCGCAGGGCGCGGCGGTGTTCGGGCGGTGGCGGCGGCGGATCAGGGCTCGGGTCCCCGGTTCGGTGCGGCTGCTGACCGATCTGGCGCCTCCGACCGGGTATGCGGTGGACTTCCTCACGCCCGCGACCGGGACGGGGTCGCTTCAGGCCGGTTTGGAGGCGCTGCGCGGTACCGGCCGCAGCCGGCTGCGTGACGATCTGGCGGAACTGGCCGTCCGGCATCCAGGGCAGCGCGTGGCCGGTTGGGCCAGGGAACTGGCGCAGGGCCGCACTCAGGCGCTCGACGGGCTGGTCGACGCCGTGACCCAGTACGCCTCGGTCTGTGTGCTTCCGGACTGGGATCGCGTCAGCGCCGAGGTGCGGCACGATCGGCTGCTGCGCCGCAAGGCGCTCGCCGAAGGCGGCTGGCCCGGGGTGCTGAGCGGCATCCACCCCTCGGCACGGTGGAGCTTTCCGGTCCTGGAGTTGGATTACCCCGCCGAGCACGACATCGTGTTAGACGGGCGGGGCCTGGTCTTGCAGCCGTCGGTGTTCTGCTGGGGGCCGCCGGTGACCCTGCTCGATCCAGAACTGCCACCGATCCTGACTTATCCGGTCGCCGATGTGAGCCGCTGGGCGGCGGCGTCTTCGGGCCGGCCGGGTGTGCGCCGGGAGCGGGCAATCGCCGCTCTCCTGGGCCGCACCAGGGCCGATGCTCTGGAGGCGATCGCCTTAGGGGCCTGCAACACCACCCAGCTCGCCGGGCGCGCCGTGATCCCCCTTCCCACGGCCAGCAACCACGCCAGGGTGCTCCGCGAGGCGGGACTCATCACCACCCACCGCGACGGCAACCAGGTGCGCCACACTCTCACGCCGCTGGGATCCGCTCTGCTGAACGGCAATCTCGTCCCGCCGGCCGCGCCCGAAGAAGCTCCCTGACCCCGGGAGCGGATCGTCGCGACAGCCCACCCTCCGCGGCCGCACATGTCATATCGCGATCAGGTGCCACAGGAAGTCGAGATCGAACCAGCCGCCGCCGTTGACGCGTTGGTGCAGATAGGCGCTGGTCGCACGTGCCTGGCAGCAGGCCCGGACAAGCTCCGCGTCAACGTCGGCCGCCGTGCTGAACCGACGGATGCGGGCGAGAACCGCCGCTTGCGGATCGGCGTTGCCGTTGAGACAAGAGGATCGTGCGGCGATGACCGTGAACGCATCGAACGCGGCCGTTCCGCGTCGCCCTTGAGGGTCGACGGCCAACCAAGGCTCGCGTGAGGCCTTCAGGATGTTGCCGTAGTGCAGGTCGCCGTGCAGCATCGTCGGAGTCGTGTCGGCGGCGAGTTCGCGGATGACGGCCCGGGCCCGGTCGACGGCGCCCGCTGGAAGCCGTCCAGGCATGGCCGCGGCCTGCCGCAGGAGTTGTCGCTCCCACAGGCGGGTCGCACCCGCCAGAGAGGGGAATCCCGGAGGGGCCGGCACCGCCAGACGCCGAGCCAATCCGCCGGCGAGCTCGATGGCCTCCTCGACTGACGGCACCGAGGCCAGAGTTATCGGTCCAGCTCGCTCCAGCAGCAGCGCGAACGCGTCGTCATCGGCCTCCAAGACCTCCACAGCGCCACGACCTGCGAAACAACGCAACGCGGCAGCCTCTGTGCGGCCACCCCGACGCGGAAAGGAGATCTTGAGCACCGCCGGGCCGTGCGCGCCCACCACCGGCAGGGCGATCGCCGTCTCGCCGTGCCAAGGCGCTCCCGCGGGCTCGCACCCCCACCGGTCGATACAGCGAGTGACCAGCGTCGGCAGCGCCGTGATCCACCGGCGTCCCGCCTCGCCCTCGCGACGCACGATCGCCTCGGCCAGCGCCGTCGGGATCGTCACCATCACCGAAACGATACGACACAGCCCCGTTGCCGCCGCTGAATCTCATCGGCATCACCACCTGCAGGCCCCACCAGCACCGCTCAAACCGTCACACGAACGTTGCTGCTTCTCGCGGTCACCACCACAAGGCGCGGCTGCGGGACGCAACCATCCCCACCGACGCCGTCCCCGAACTTCGTCACTTTCTGTAATGGTGATGGGGTAGGGCTGGACCCTGCCCCACCTCCACCATCATGGAGGCCCGCGGCATCGGCACCCGCGAGCCCGGCGCCGGCGGCATCCTCGGCGGCGCGGCGTCACCGCGGGACAGGGCCGTTGACCTCGACCAGTGGTGGTGCGACGAAGCAGGTGCAGGGCGAGGTCGTCCCGACGGCCCAGATGGAGGTGCCCACGCGGGTGAGTCCCTCGACGGTCCCCTCGGCCTCCTCGCTGGTGCCGGTGGTCCAGGCGGTGCCGTTCCAGTGCAGGAACAGCGGTCTGCTCGTCACCCCGCCGTCGGTCATGCGGTAACCGCCGACCCAGACCCCGCCCCCGCCGTCCGGAGCCGCGGCGCTCAGCCACGACTCGGTCAGCGCGGGCTCCGGCAGGACGCGCCAGCGAGTGCCGTTCCAGTTCATCACCAGCGGCCTGCCCTCATGATTGCCGACCGCCCACACATTCTTGGCGGAGACGGCGGTGACGCTCTGCAGTTCGGTGTTGCCCGACGGGAGGGTCACCGGGCTCCTGGTCCAGGCGCGGCCGTCCCAGTGCAGGACGAGCGCGACATTGCTGCCGGCGTCGCTGAGGTACCACCCGACCGCCCACGCGTTCGTCGCCGAGAGGGAGGCGACGCCTTGAAGGGTGTTGCTGAGACGACCCGGGTTCGGGGAGGTCACCCGCGACCACTTCGTCCCGTCCCAGCGTTCGACCAGGGTGACCGGGCCGGGGGTGTTCCGGTCGGAGAAGGAACCGACCGCCCATGCCAGCGTCTTGGAGACCGCCGCTATGTCGTTGAGCCGGTCGGCCCCGACATGCGCGCCGTCGGGCGGCGCGGCGGGCTGGACCGCCGTCCACACGGCACCGTCCCAGTGCCGGATCACCGGTCCGAGACCGGTGCTGTCGCCGACGGCCCAGACGTCGTTGGACGCCACGGCGCTGACACCGTCGAGGCTGCCCGTGCCCGTCGGCGTGCCGGGAACCGTCACCTCCTTCCAGGACGTGCCGTCCCAGTGCTCGGCGACCGGATCGGTGGACTCGTACGGCGGATGCTTCTCCCCGACCGCCCACGCGTCGCTTCCGCCGAGCACGGCGACGTCCTTGAGGGTGCCCTCCGCGCTGGAGTGCGGCACTTTTCGCCAGTCCGCCTCCGCTCCGAGGACGGGCGGCGCTCCGGCGAGCACCACTCCCGCCACCGCCGCCATGGGAATCGCGAAACGCCTCACGAACCGCACATGAACTCCTCCCCGCTTCCGGCTTTGCAGTGAGGACGCCCCGGCGATCACCTCGGTTGCCGTGATCGACCGACCATCCCGACCGAAACCGGCCTCCGCACCGCGCATGCCGTTCGGCGCCCCGGGGGGAAACGGGAGAGAGAAGGACGCGGGCTCAAGGATCAACGGCGAGACGCTGAAGCGTGGGCGAACCCTGGCACGCCTGCACCAGGCTGGAGCCGTCCGGAGTGGTCGTCGTGACACCGTGGAACGCTTCCTCGCTGACGGCGCGCGCCAATGCCCTCCCTGCCCTGGCGGCTCCGCCCCGCGTGCTCACCGCGGCTCCGGGACCCGGACACACGATGGGAGCGGCGCTCACCATGGCACTGCGGACAGGCGAGATCGTCTTCATCGGCTCCGTGCCGACCGGCCGGAGGTGGCCGCCGCCGCGCGGTCCGGCACCCCGACCGTCCTCGAACTCGGGGGAGAGCGCCACCGTCGTCTTCGACGACACCGGCCTCGCCGCCGCGTCCGACGGCGCGCTGTCGGCGATCCTCAGCGGCACGGGCCAGTGCTGCTGTGGGAGCCACGCCGCCGGACCTTGACGCCGCTACCGCCCGCCGGTGCACAGTTCCCGCGCCCCGCTTCGACGACGGCGCGCTCGTCGTCCAGGCCGCTCTGCTGTCGGCCCCGGCCCTGACCGAACGGCCGGAGAAGCCCTGAGGGGCTCGACCGCGATGGTGTCGTTCGCTGGTCAGGGGGCAGTGGTGGTCATCAGGCGAATGAGCTGGTCAAGGTGGCGGCGGAACCGGCTCAGTGTGTCCGACGCGCCGGGCGCGGTCGCTCTGCCGGAGGTGTCAAGAAAGCCGGACTGCAGGTAACCGTTGATCGTCCAGACCAGAGTCCACAGGGCCGCTTCAGCGTCGACGTCCGGCCTGACCGCTGGGCGGATGACCTCAAGTGCCTGCCTCATGTTGAGTGCGCTCGTCTGTTCCTCAAGCCCGACGATGTCGCTGGCGTCGGACATCCAACGATGTATCCACAGCCTGGCCATCTCAGGATGCTCCAGGCAGTGGTCGACGTAGAGATTTATCAACCGGAGGAGACCGTCGGCGTCGGGAGTGATCTCCCCTCCGGCTGCCTGCACGCGATCACGCCATCGCTGACTGACATCGGCGAAGACCCGCGTATAAAGAGCACCCTTGCCACCGTAACGTTCGGTCACCAGAGCGAGATCGGCGCCGACCGCATCCGCGATCATCTGGTTGGAGACGGCGTCGTAGCCGAGTTCGGAGAACAGGCGAGTGGCCACCGTCTGCACCTGCGTCTCGGTCGCCTCCTGGGTGATGTCCCCGGGGCGCGCGCGATCGGCATCGGGTCTTGATCCTTCGGTCGTCATGGCTCCCCTCTTCCACACTAACTGCGCAAGGACGGATGCCTGCTCACGCTCGCGGCCGGCAGTGAGCGTCGAGACCGCCGCCGTCGTTCGGCGGGGACGGCGGGTAGGGGGCTGAGGGTGGGTTAACGTAGTGGCATGTCCACGCCCCGAGTTTCCTAGCTGAGGACCCGCTTCCACGCCAGAAGTGTGTCCTTCGGCTTTCTCGGAGCGCAGTATCGTGATCACTGTTCGCGATGTCGAGTTGCGTGCGGGCGCCCGCCTGCTGCTCTCGGACATCTCCTTCACCGTCTCTCCCGGCGACCGGATCGGTCTGGTCGGCCGGAACGGGGCGGGCAAGACGACTCTGATGGCGGCCCTGGCCGGCCGTGCCCAGCCCGCCGCCGGGACGATCACCTGTGTCGGTGCGGTCGGGTTCCTCGCGCAGGATTCCCGCGCCGCCGACCCGGCGGTGACGGTCACCGATCGGATTCTCTCCGCCCGCGGCCTGGACGCGGCGTCGCGCAGGCTGCGTGCGGCCGAGGCCGCGATGGCCGATGCCGCCGGGCCGGCCGCGCTGGAACGGGCGATGGAGGCCTATGCCCGCGCGGAGGCGGCTTTCCAGGCCGGTGGCGGCTACGCGGCCGAGGGCGAGGCCGCCCGGGTCGCGGCCGGGCTCGGCCTGCCCGACCGGGTGCTGGCCGAGCCGGTCGGCGGGCTCTCCGGCGGGCAGCGGCGCCGGGTGGAACTGGCGCGGATCCTTTTCGCCGGACGCAACGGCGTGCTGCTGCTGGACGAGCCGACCAACCACCTGGACGCCGATTCGATCAGCTGGCTGCGCACGTTCCTGCAGGGCCACCACGGCGGTCTCATGGTGATCAGCCACGACACCGGTCTGCTGGCCGAGGTCGTCAACCGGGTCCTCCATCTGGATCCCGCCCGCGCGACGATCGACGTGCACAACACCGGCTGGAGCACCTACCTGGCCCAGCGGGTCACCGACGAGCGGCGCCGCGTCCGGGAACGGGCGAACGCCGAGCGCAAGGCGGCCTCCCTGCATGCGCAGGCCGACAGGATGAAGGCGCGGTCGGCGACCTCGGCGATGGCCAGGAGCATGGCCCGCCGCGCTGATCGCATGCTGGCGGACCTGGAGCCCGCCCGCCGCGCGGAGAAGGTCGCGAAGATCCGGTTGCCCGAGCCGCAGCCGTGCGGGCGCATTCCGCTGGGCGCGGTCGGTCTGGCCAAGTCCTACGGCGACCATCAGGTCCTGACAGGTGTCGACCTGGCCGTCGACCGCGGCGGCCGGCTGGTCGTCCTGGGCCTCAACGGCGCGGGCAAGACGACGCTGCTGCGCCTGCTGGCCGGTGCGGAGACACCGGACGCCGGCCGGGTCGTCCACGGCCACGGGCTGCGGCTGGGCTACTTCGCCCAAGAGCACGACACCCTCGCCGCCGACCGAACGGTGCGGCAGAACCTGGCCGCCGCGGC
Source organism: Spirillospora sp. CA-108201 (assembly GCF_050936235.1). Lineage (NCBI taxonomy): Bacteria > Bacillati > Actinomycetota > Actinomycetes > Streptosporangiales > Thermomonosporaceae > Spirillospora > Spirillospora sp. CA-108201. The sequence goes on from NZ_JBNJNE010000001.1 coordinate 559,848, forward strand.
GCCGCACCTGACCGACGGCGAAGCCCGCGGCGTCCTCGGAGCGTTCCTATTCACCGGAGACGACGCGGACAAGCCCGCAGGCGTCCTGTCAGGTGGGGAGAAGACACGCCTGGCGCTGGCAGGTCTGGTGCATTCCGGAGCGAACGTGCTGCTACTGGACGAGCCGACCAACAACCTCGACCTCGCCTCGCGGCAGGAGGTGCTGGCCGCCATCAACTCCTACCCCGGCGCGATCGTGATGGTCACCCACGACGAGGGCGCCCTCGACGCCCTCCATCCCGAACGCGTCCTGCTCCTGCCGGACGCCGACGAGGACCTGTGGAGCCAGGAGTACCGCGACCTGGTCGCCCTCGCCTGACCTTCCCTCCGCTCCGGCGGGCCCGCTCCAGGCCTGCCGGAGCGGCGCGGCGCTCATCCAGAGGGTGGGACAACGAGAGGAGTGATCGCATGGCCGATCCCGACCTGACCCGTCTGGGGCATGATCCGGGTGCCTTTGAGGACTTCTACCGGCGGCATGTGGGGAGGGTGACGTCCTTCGTGGCCCGGCGCGTGGGCGATCCGCACACGGCGGCGGACATGACCGCCGAGGTGTTCGTGGCGATGATCGACTCCGCGCACACGTTCCGGCCCGCCGCCGGGTCGGAGATCGGATGGCTGTACGGGGTGGTGCGCAACGTGCTGGCCGCCGAACAGCGCCGGTCGGCCCGGGAGTTGCGGGTCACGGGGCGCATCGCGGGGCGGCGGCTGCTGGACGCCGATGACATCGCGCGCCTCAAGGAGCGGATCGACGCCGAAAGCGCAGGGCGCCGGACGTACGCAAGGTGCTCGATGGGCTGCAGCCCGTGAATGACCTGGCCTACGTGAAGGAGTGATCATGCGGACTTTCGAAGACCGGCTTTTGAACGAGTTGAAGGCCGTTGTCGCGGCCAGGTCCGGGCAGCCCGTGCCGCGTCGGCGGCGGACGGGGGTCCGGTTCGGCGCCGCGGTCGCCGTGGTGGGTGCCGCGGCCGCTGCGGCGTGGCCGTGCCGACGTTCTTCGGGGGAGAGGCCTCCCGGGCGAACGCGGTGGAGCGGGGGCCGGACGGGTCGATCACAGTGCGATTGGTCGAGTTCACGCATCCCGAGCGGGTGGAAGCCAAGCTGCGCTCGCTCGGGGTGCCCGCGACGGTGGATTTCCTGCCGTTCGACTCCGACTGGTGGCAGTCGGAGGAGCCGGACACGGGCGTCTTCGGCGGTGATCCAGGCTCGGATCCACACGCCGACGCCGACATGCGGGGCGATGTCGTGGCCCGGATCCACCCGCAGAAGCTCAAGCGTGGTGAGCAGGTCGTGCTCAGCGTCTGGTTCGGGAAGGACGCGGGCAGCGTGTTCAGCCCCATGATCAAGCCGGCGGGCACCGTGTCCCCGTGCACCCGGGTGCCCGGCGGGCCGTCCGCTGGCCGAACCTGGTGATCAGGGCCGACCGGGCCGTCTCGGGGTGGGAACGGAACGACCAGGTCGCGGACGCATGGTGAGCATGTGCGTTCAGCGGGTGTGCTCACAGGCACTCAGCCGGAGCCGTCCTCAGCGTCGCCGACGTGGGGCTGCGGATGGCTTCCCGCCGCCGGATGCCGCCGCCTGGCACGACGGCTACCGGGGGGCCGATGTGGGCCGGCGGGTCGTCGCGCGCATCGGCGGGAGTTCGACCTCGACCGCAGCTTCGGAACCGCGCCGACCCTCCGCGCCTTGGCCGGTGTCTTGACCATCGACCGCAGATCTTCTCCCTCGAGGCGATCGGGAGCGTCGAGCTTTTATCGCTCAGATTTACGCAAAACCTCTTCATAGATGGAAAGTGTCATTTTGGAGCTAGATAGGGGTTTTCCCCCTCTTGGTTTCTCCGAGCAGTGACCAGGCTGGGGACGAGTCGGTTCCTGTCGCGGAGCCGGTTGCCTTGTTCTAGATCTCTGGAGCGGTTCGATGAGTTTCGGAAGGGACGACTTCCCCCTGTGGGGCTCCTCGGCCACCGTGATGGTCGAGAAGCCCGAGTGCCTCGATGCGGCCCGGCGCGCTGTCGACTCGGTGGCCGCCGACATTGATGCCACGTTCGTCCAGGAGGGTTCGGACCTTGCGCGCGTCAACGCCGCCAGCGGCCGTCCGGTACGGGTCGGCGCCACGTTCCTGGCGGTGCTGTGGACGGCGCTGCACGCGTTCGACCTGACGGGAGGGCTCGTCGATCTCGTCGTGGGCGTTCCCCCCGCCGGAGACCGGACCCTTGTGATCGACGAACCGCCCGGCACGGTGAGGACGCCCCCGGGGACGACCCTGGACCTGTGGGGGATCGCGCAGGCGTTCGCCGCCGACAGGGCCGCGGAATCCGCGGCCGGGCAAGCCGGATGCGGAGTCTGCGTCTGCTTTCCGGGCAGCTTCGCCACTGCGGGACCGGTGCCTGCCGCGGGCTGGCCGGTGCAGGTGCCCAAGGGGCGCCGGGAGCAGGAGGACGGAGACTGCCGTGGCATGAGCATCGTGCTGCGGACGCCTGGCGGGCTGGCCACCTCCGTCCTGGCGGCGCGGGCCCGCGAGCCTGGACGGGTTCCGGCGCAGACGCTGTCGGGCGGTGTTCAGCCCTGGCATGCGGTATCGGTCTTCGGTCTTCGCTGCGTCGCCGCCAAGACCGCCAGCATCGCCGCCCTCTCCTTGGGGGACGCTGCCGTCACCTGGCTGGAGTCCCGGGAGCTGCGCGCCCGGATGGTGCACACGAACGGCACGGTGACCACCGTCGGATGCTGACCCTTGCTTGCGTGACCGCCACTGACGCCTTCGCGGCTTCGCGGACGGGCGTCGGCGGCCCGGTCGGCTCCTCTTTCCCGGGGCCTGGTCACCGGGCAGGGCCCGCCTCGTCTCCTCGCCCCTGCTCCCAGACCCACGACGCGATCTGGACACGGGAGTTGAAACCGAGCTTGTTCATGATGTGCTCCACATGCCCCTCGACGGTGCGCGTCGAGATCACCAACGCGGCGGCGATCTCCTTGTTGCTCTCTCCCTCCGCCACCAGCCCGGCGATCTGCGTCTCCCGCGGGGTCAGTGGCGAGGACGTGTCGGGATCACTGCCTTCTGTGCCCGCTGCGGTGGGCTCGCCCAGGGCGCGGGCGACCCCGACTTGGATGGGCGTCTCCAGGCCGCGTTGAAACTCCTTGAGGAATCTCGAAGGGCCGAGTGCGCGTCGGACTTCGTCCTCGCAGGCGTCGTGGTACCGCACGAGGTGCCCGTACCCGGAGAGGGGAGCGCCGAGTGCCTTCCACAGGGCTTGGGCGATTCCCAGGAAACCCGCCGCGCGCGCATGCCGCCCCTCGCTGGCGGCCACCCAGGCCAAGACCTCCAGGTTGAGGCCCATACCGAAAGGGTCCTCCAGGGAGCGGTTGGCGCGCAGGCTGTCCTGCTCCATCGCGATCGCGCGGGCCGTGTCGCCCTCCAGCCATCTCTCCACCCCGAGGGCCATCATCGTGTACGACCGATGCCAGGTCTCCCCGTGAACGTCGCAGATGGCGAGCCCTTCTTCGCCGAGGGAGACGGCGGCCGCCGTCTGGCCCAGATAGGAACGGGCGAGCGAGAGGCGAACCAAGGCGAGCACGTGGCCGACCGGGTCGCCCGCGAAGGTGTGGCGGTCGATGCCCTCCTGGTACAGGGCGATCGCCGTCTTCACGTCATGGCGTGCCATGGCGACCATCCCGGAGAACACGGCCACATAGCCGAGCGTGTGCTCCAACCCGAGGCGCTCTCCGATCGCCTTGCTCTCCGCCAGCATCGCGGCGGCGGTGTCGAGGTCCCCCTGGATGATCGCCAGCCAGCTGTTGCACCACAGGGCCCGAGCGCGAGGCTCGCCGGTGGCGAAGGCGCGATCCAGGGCTCGATCGGTCCAGTGCCTTCCTTCGGTCAGGAAGTAGCTCGTGATCCAGTGGTAGAGCAGGTCGGCGACCATGTCGAGTGCGGCGTGGCCGTCCGATCGGTCGGACAGGTAGTGCTCCAGGGCGGTACGCAGGTTGCTGTGCTCCACCTGGAGTTTGCTCAGCCAGGCGACCTGGTCGGGGCCGAACAGCTTGGCGTCCGCCTCGGCGGCCAGCTTCCGGTAGTAATCGCGATGGCGGCGTCTCACCTCCGCCTCCCGCCCGGATTCGGCCAGCCGCTCGCGGCCGTACTGCCGGATGGTCTCCAGCAGCCGATAACGGACCCTGCCCGCCTGCTCCTCACGGCTCACAATCGACTTCTCCACCAGCGCGGCGACCACGTCGACGACGTCCGATCGTTCGACCCCGTCGCCCGAGCACACCTCCTCGACGGCCTCCAGATCGCAACCACCGCTGAAGACCGACATCCTCGCCCACACGGCGCGTTCTCGCCGGCCGCACAGTTGATGACTCCAATCCATCAACGCCTGCAGCGTCTGGTGCCGCGGCAGTACCGCCCGCGAGCCTCGGGTGAGCAACCGGAACCGGTCGTCGAGCCGTTCCAGCACCTGCTCCACCGAGAGCCCGCGCAGCCGGGCCGCGGCCATCTCGATGGCCAGCGGCAACCCGTCCAGCCGCCGGCAGATCTGCTCCACCGCCTCCTGGTTGGCCTCGGTGACCGCGAACTCGGGCAGCACCGCCCGTGCGCGGTCGGCGAACAACTGGACCGCTTCCGTGCTGCGCGCCGTGGGGGCGTTTCCAGGTGAGGTCCGATGATCCAGCGGCAGTGGCGGCACGGGCAGGGTCTGTTCCCCGGCGATCCCCAGAACCTGCCGGCTGGTGGCCAGAATCCGCACTCGCGGGGCCGAGCGCAGCAAGTTCTCGGCCAGAAACGCGCACTCGTTGTGGAGGTGTTCGCAATTGTCCAGTACCACGAGCAGGTGCTTGTCTCGCAGATGTTCGGTCAGCACGTCCAACGGCGGCCGGCCGGACCAGTCCCTGATCTTGAGCGCCTCCATGACCGTGGTGGTCAGGAGTTCGGGCTTGTCGAGGTTGGCGAGCTCGACCATCCACACCCCGTCGGAGAACACCCGCTCCAGGGTCGTGGCCGTCCGGCCGGCCAGCCTGGTCTTGCCGACTCCGCCCGCGCCCGTCAAGGTCACCAATCGGGACACGGACAGCAGGCGCTTCACCTCGGCCGACTCCCGGCGTCGCCCCACGAAGCTCGTCGTCTCCGCGGGCGGCCTGGACAGCTGCCACCCGGTCGCCCCGTTCGATGCCGCTGAAGCCATCACCACCTCGCCCGGCGTCGCCGCCCACAGTGCTCTGACCGATGGCCAACCACACTATTGACTCAAATCTCCATACAAACCCATGAAATGGTTAAAATGTGACCTGGCGGGTGCGCGCCGACGGCATCGGTGCCTGGACGGGAGGCCTGCACTGCCGCCCTGAGACACGTTCCGGGCGCGCACCGGCGGGGTGGAGTTGTGCGTGCGCGATCGAGGACGAGGCCCGGCCGTCGTCCTTCCTCACGGCACCACGGCCAACCTCCGCGTGTGGGACGCGGTCGTCGACCGGCTCGACGACGCCTGCGGCCGCCGGGTGCGGACCCTGGCGGTGGACCCGCGCGGTCACAGCCGCAGCGGCAAGCCGGCGGCCGCCCCGCCGACTGCTGTGCCGACGCGCAAGCGCTGATCGAGGAGCGCTGCGGCGGGTCCCAGCGCCCGCGGAGTACCTGACGGACTGGCCGCCCGTACCGGATCGGCGGTCGGATGGGTATTTCCCCCGGTGTCGCAGGCCCTGGTGGAGGCGAGAGTGGGTGGGGTACGGCACAACGATTATGTGGAGCGGACTGATGATGTCGAACATGTCGACGAGGGCCCTGCATCCGAGGGCCTGCTGCCTCGGCGAGGCTCGTGTTGGTCAGGTCAGTGCGGGCGGCCAGGGGCGGGTGTCGAGCGAGGGACAGGGCCAACTCGCCGAAGCCGCTCACGAGTTGCGTACGCCGCTTGCCGCGCTGCGGCTGGAGTTGGAGGAGGCGCTGACCCACTGGGAGACCGCTGACCCTCATGCGGCGCTGAAAGGGGCGTTGCGCGGTGCTGAGCGCCTTGAGAACGCGGTGCTTGCTCTGCTCGGGCTGGTCCAGTTGGCTGCCCCCCACCGGACGCCTGGGGATCACCCGGCACGAGCTGCAGGGTGAACGTCTATAACGCTATGACGTACAGCGGTTGCTAAGCGTAGTGGCAGGTGCCTTGAGCAGGTCGTGAGGCGGCCGTGTGGAGTTACAGATGCGGCTTGCCCTGCCTATCGTGAACAGCTGTCGAGTGCAGCGGACACCGGTGGCCCGATACGCCCGTCGCCCACGCCGGGCCCGCACCGCGCCGCGGGCCTGTCTCTCCCAGAATCGGACAGCGGCACGCCCTCGTCGCAGATCGCGCCCGATCCGCCCCTCACCGCTGGTCCGTGCCTGGACCGGCACGCAGTCCTTGGGGTCTCCCTTTCCTTGCCCGCGGAGCGGTGCGGGCTGGTGGTGACGCAGGCGGCCCGGCTGTCATCGTCGTCGAACACGAGCTGACCGGAATCGTCCTGAACATCGGCGTGCGGGCGGCGGGTCACCTGCATCGCCGTCCTGGGCTTCCGGGGCGGAGTGATAACGCACTGGCGTGAATTCCAGGACATTCTCGCGATCGCCGGGGGTCTGGCCCGAGAGCCCTTTCTCTCCGAATAAGCGGCCGCTGAAGAATGATTTTTCCCTGGGCATTCTCCGAGAGGGAATGCCCGGGGAACGATGGAGAGCAAAACCCGTCCCGCCGCCCTGCGGCGCGCCGCGGACGGGCCTGGCAGGGCGTCCCGGACCAGGTGTCCCAGACGTTCTGGGGCCGGTACCCCGAGTGTCCTGGCCAAATTGCGGGGGCCAGGACAAGATTGGCCGTACCTGGCCGAAGAGAGATGTACCAGTGCAGGTTCCGGCTGCTCTTGCCGCTGGCCCCGGGATTTTCCTGAATCGGGACATCTAAGGACTGGTTGTACAAAGCAGAAAGCTATGTTTTGATCAACCCGCTCGGCCCGCCGATGGGATCACGAGGGCCTTCGGTCAGCCATGTGGGGGAAACACATGATCGGACATGCTCTGCGTCAGCCTGCCCGGAATTGCTCCGTGCGCACCTTCGCACGGGAGGGGGCGTGACCGCCGCGGCCGCCGCGAAACCGACCCTGAGCAGAGTGAAGAAGGCCGTGGCGGCCAAGCCGCCGGCCCCGCCCGCGCCGCCGCCTCCGCCCAGCAAGGTGGAGTCCAACGTGACGCTGTGGAGCTTCACCCAGCCCAACGGCGGGAAGCTCGCCGAGGTTGCGTGGCCCGGGGTCGTCAACGGCACGCTGGCGGCGACCACCGGCGACCCGGCGGCGGAGGCCGCCGGGCCCCGCCGGCTGTCGGCCTTCCTCGGCCTGGGCGCCAACCTGCGCGGGCTCGCGGCGGCGATCGAGCCGATCGTCAACAAGGGCGCACTGGACCCCAAGGACGCGCCCAGGGACGCAACCGACCTCAAGCTCACCCAGAACGAGCTGGAGAAGGCCCTGGCGGTCTATCTCGGCCTGAACATCCCCCCGCTCCGCCCGACCGAGTGGAAGGCCGGCCGCCGGGTGATCCTGCCGATCGAGGTGGAGATCGTCCCGCCCGCGGCCCCGACCTGGAAGGTCGGACGCGCGCAGATGCGCGAATGGGCCCGGCTGATCAGGCCCGAGGAGGAGGCGGGGCTCCAGCTGACGGTGCGGCTGCCCGTCGAGCCGCTGCCGGCGACGACCGAGGCCGACCACCGCCCGCTGGAGCTCAAGGCCCGGGTGGCGACGCGGCTGGGCATGCTGACCAGGCCGGTCGCGAAGCCCGAGGAGGTCGCCGCGCTCGGTGCCGAGGTCCGTGCCGGGGTGCTGGTCAACCCGTTCGAGGGGATCTTCTACCAGATCGAGCTGATGCGGCAGCTCCGCCGCGACCGGCCCGAGCTCGAACTGGCCGTGACGCTGGCCGTCCTGTCCGGCTTCTCCGAGCACCAGGCCGCAGTCACCGGCTGGACGATGGGCGGCAACGCGCTGTTCCGCCGGCTCTGGGACGCGCTGCGCCGCAAGGGCGACGGCGTTCCGGCGGCCGACAAGCCCGCGGTGGCCAGCGCGCGCGCCCTGCTCGCCGGAGCGCTCGGCCTGGCCGCCAATGGGACGGCCGCCTGGTACTCGCCGACCGAGCGTGGGCCGTCGGTGCCCCCGGTGGACCTGTTCCTGGCGCCCGCCCAGCTGCTGCGCAAGAGCCCGAACGGCAAGGACGTCTACCTCACCGTGGTCTACGGCCGGCTCATGGCGGCCGGCGTCCGCGACAACACCGGGAAGTACTACGGCCCGGCGGCGCTGGGCGGCATGGACCTGGTGGACTTCGTCGGCGACGATCCCGCGTTCCTCGGCCCGGCCCCCAGCTCCACGCTGCTGCAGTGCTGGGACCTGGTCAAGAAGATCGCTCCCAACGAGGGGAAGCTGGACGGCCTGCGGCTCGCCGACGGTGGCATCGTGTCGATCGGCATCCAGCAGTGGACGATCGCCGCCGACGACGAGCTGACCGTCGTGCTGTACCAGTTCATGCGGATGGCGCCGGACCGCTTCGACCTGTTCTTCGGCATCCGCGGGATGCAGCTGCGGGTGTGGGGCCTCGCCGACACCACCGAGCCGACACCCGACAAGATCGACGAGGCCAACCCCTACCTGCGCCCGCGGTCCCGGCCCGACACCCCCGAGACCTGGCGCAGCGCGTACGCATCGAGGCCGGCCGGCGACTGGGGCGACGCCGGCACCGGGACCGCCGACGACGGCGTCCCGAGCCGGGTCAAGCTGGTGTGGCTCAAGTACGGCGCCCCCGGCGGCCCGGTCGAGACGCCCCAGCCGATCAGGTCGGGCACCGCGCACCGCTGGGCGCTGTTCGGCGGCGTGGAGAACGCGGCCAAGCAGGTGATCTTCGATCCGCTGTGGGGCGGCATCTCCCGCCTGGCCTCCCAGACCTCGCGGGAGCTGTGCACCGCGCAGCTCCAGACCGCCGTGTTCCGGTTCCAGCGCCTCTGGAACCAGGTGAACGGCATGTATCCGACCACCGACGCCCCCGGCGGCAAGCAGTACCCGTTCCGCCGGCTCGTCTCCTCGCAGTTCTTCGCAGCCGCCGTGATCGACGCGCACATCAACGTCCCCGGGCTGGTGGCCGCCGACCTCGACACGGCGTTCCGCAACACCTACGCCCGCAAGCCGTACACGCTGGTCGGCACCGACGCCGACGACCACTTCCTGATGCGGATGGCGATCAACTTCGTGCTCGCCCGGCGCGTGTACAAGAGGAACAAGGACTCCCGGGACCACAACATCGTCGCCCTCCACGACAAACCCGTGATCCCGGCGACCAGGGACAGACCGGCCAGGGATCCCGGCCTGAACGCCACTCCCGGCAGCTTCACGGGGTGGCCGGCGCCGTGATCCCCGACACCATGACGGCCGAGGTCAGCGCCCTCGGCCGGGCCATCGGCCTGTTCGACGGCTCCTCCGACGACCTGTCACTCAACACCGCGTTCTTCGCCTCGCCCGCCGAGCACGTCGCGCGGGTGCTGGCCGAACCCGACCAGCGCGACGCCGCGCTGGAGGCCCTCGATCTCCTGCTGCCGCACGCGGCGCTGGAGGAGGAGACCCGGCTGCACCCGCTGGTGGAGCCCACCGGCATCGGCGGCCTCTACCTCGGCGTGACCCGCACCGGCATCGGCGCCGCCACGCAGATCCTGCTGGAGCTGCGGGCCGTCGCCCAGCCGGGCCCGACCGCGCCACGCGTCACCGCGACCGTGCCGCTGGTGGCCGTCCGCAACGGCGCGCTCGCGGTCGTGACCGGCGAGGCCGCCCACCCGGTCGAGCTGTCCGCCGCCGTGCGGCTGCCCGGCGACGGCGCCCGGCTGACCGCGTCGCTGTCGATGGCCGGGACCGGTCCCGGCGGCGCCGCGGCCCGGTTCCGGGTCCGGTACCGCCCCGGGCCCGCCTCGACCCTGCCGCCGCTGGACCTGGACCCGATCGCCGTGCCGGAGGGCCTGGCGCAGCTCGCCGCCGCCCTGGTCGACGCGCTGCTGTCGGCGCCCGAGCAGCCGGCGCAGGTCCGCGTCCTGGCCGCCCACCTGACCGGGCTGCTCGGCCTGTCCGACGGGCTGCCGGTGCTGCCGCTGGCCGGCGGCCGGTACGCACTCATCACCTGGGTGATCGACCTGACCGACGGCGTCCGCCTCGCGGCCAAGGGCATGTACTCCCTGATCACCGTGAGGTGATGGGCCGCGGGGCCTCCGCCGTACGCGGCGCTCGGCCGGTTCATCGTCCTGGAGACGAGATTGCTATGAAGATAGCCTGATTTTACTACAGCGTCCGTTATGGTTCATTTCTCCCTGGGGACGGCTAAGAGGGTGGTGGGCTGCGGCAGTCTGCGGAAGATTTCTCTAAAATTGGACGCGAGATAATGGACGCGCACATCGGCAGCGGCCCTGCGGGCGGAATAGAGGAACCGGGTCCGGCGGTGGCCACCGCCGTGGTGGACGCGCAAGGCCTGGTGGCGGCCTGGAGTCTCGGCGCCCAGCGGCTGCTGGGGTACATCGCCGAAGAGGTGATGGGACGTCCGGCGTCGCTCCTGCTGGCCGAGGCTTCACCTCCGCGGGCCCTGTGCCGGCAGTCGCTCCGTCCGGTTCCCTGGAGCGGGGAGGTTCCGCTGCGGCACAAAGACGGCGGACGGGTGGCAGTGGAACTGCTCGCCTACCCCGGCCACGACGGCCGCGACAGGACCGAATGGCTTGTGGTGTCCCTCACCGCTTCCGATGCCTCTGCCGCCGAGTCCCAGGGCCGGATCGACGCGGACCTCCTTGATCTGGCGTTCGACCAGTCCCGCTTCGCCATGGCGATCCATGACAGGGATCTGCGGCTCGTGAGAGCCAACGACCTCATGTGCAAAAGGATCAATCTCACGCAAGCCGAACTGCGCGGACGCCTTTTGAGCGACCTTCTGCCCGGGCGCCGCTGGAGAGCGCTGGAGCAGAACATACGCCATGTGCTCGACACAGGGCAGCCCGTGCACAGAGAGACCTATCGGCAGGTCCCCGGCGAGAGCCGCGAACGCAACTGGTCGGTCTTCATATCCCCGCTCAAGGACAGGGCGGGCCGGACACGGGCCGCGTGGGTGGGAGTCCTCGACAACACCGAGCAGTACCGCGCACGGCAACGTCTGACCATGCTGAACGAGGCCAGCGCCCGTATCGGCACCACCTTGGACGTGACCAGGATCGCCCAGGAGCTGGTCGACCTGGTGGTTCCCGATTTCGCCGACCTCGCATCCGTCGACCTGCTCGAAGCAGTGCTCGTCGGCGACGAACCCGGCCCAGGGCCGCTGACCGACGGGCTCGCGCTGCGCAACGTGGCACACCGGACCGCCTTTGGCGACGGCACCGACGAGCCGGACCACCTCGACCTGCGTCCCGAACTGTGGCCGCCGGCGCGCGGCCTGGCGGCCGGTCGGGCGGTTCTGATGGATGTCGATGACCCCGAAGTCGTTGCGGCGACCGCACGCTATCCCGCGTGGGCGGAGGCCATCGACAGGTACCGGCTGCGCTCGGTTCTCTCGGTGCCGATACGCGCCCGCGGCGTCACGCTCGGCGTCGCCGCCCTCGTTCGGGGGGAGTCCGCGGAGCCCTTCGAGCAGGACGACATTCTCCTGGCCGAGGAACTCACCGCCAGGGCGGCCGTCTCCATCGACAACGCCAGACGCTACACCCGCGAGCGCACCACCGCCCTGACACTCCAGCGCAGTCTGCTTCCGCACCGCCTCTGCGAGCAGTCGGCGGTGGAGGCTGCTTCTCGCTACCTACCGGGTAGTTCCAATGTCGGTGTGAGCGGAGACTGGTTCGACGTCATCCCGCTGTCCAGCGCGCGGGTCGCCCTCGTCGTCGGTGACGTCGTGGGCCACGGCATCCACGCCGCCGCCACCATGGGGCGACTGCGGACCGCCGTGCGCACCCTCGCCGACATCGACTCCTCTCCCGACGAACTCCTCACCCGTCTCGACGATCTCGTCGACCGCTTCTCCACGGAGATGGCCCTCGACGATCACGACGAGGTGGAGAGCGAAGTAGGCGCCACATGCCTCTACGCCGTCTACGACCCTGTTTCCCGCCGATGCACGGTCGCGCGCGCCGGACACCCACCCCCCGCGGTCGTCGCCCCCGACGGCTCGGTCGGCTTCCTCGACCTGCCGGCCGGCCCGCCGCTCGGCGTCGGTGGTCTGCCTTTCGAGAGCACCGAGGTCGAGCTGGCGGAGGGCAGCATCCTGGCCTTCTACACCGATGGCCTCGTCGGGTCCCGCGATCATGACATCGATGTCGGGCTCGAACGCCTCCGCGGGGCGCTGGACCACCGATCACCGTCCTTGGCCGAGACCTGCGACAGCGTTTTCGAGGCCGCCCTGCCGGACCGCCCCGTGGACGACGCCGCGCTTCTCCTCGCCCGCACCAACGTCCTGAGCGCAGACCGGCTCGCAAGCTGGGACCTGCCGGCCGACCCGGCTGTCGTCGCCGAAACCCGCAACCTGGTCACCGAACAGCTCACCCACTGGGGCCTCGACGAGGCCGTCTACGTCACCGAACTCATCGTCAGCGAACTGGTGACCAACGCCATCCGCTACGCCAGGGGGCCGATCCAACTACGGATCATCCGGGACCGGACGCTCATCTGCGAGGTCTCCGACGGCGCCAGCACCGCCCCCCATCTGCGCCGTGCTCGCCTGCTCGACGAAGGTGGACGGGGCCTCCTTCTCGTCGCACAGCTCACCCAGCGATGGGGGACCCGCCACACCCCGCACGGTAAGACGATCTGGACCGAGCAGTCTCTGACCGGAACCGACTTCCCTGACCTTCTCGATCAATTCGACGACCTGGAATGAACTCGCGAGGCAGCGCACCGGCCTCACCGACTCGGACCCCACGTCTCCTGAGTAAAGCCCTGCCCGCCGTCCTGGCGCCGTGACCGCCGAGCCGCCACGCGCCGAAGTGGCGCGGCCCGGTGTGCGCGGCCCGGACGGCCGGCGCCGAACACTGCACGGATCCTAAAGCGGTGTGCACTCGCCGGATAGATGTCCTGAGGCGCCTCATCCAGACTTTCAAAGGAAGAACTCGCTGATCCCAGAGCGGCGCGATAAGAGCGCTCACCGCGAACCAGGAGGGCCACATGATCATGCGAACGGCGCGAATGTCGAAAAGAAGGTTCGCCGCGGTCACCGTCGCGGCATCGGCCATGCTGCTGTCGACGATCGCCGTCGCGCCGAGCGCGTCCGCCGACCCCTACATCGGCCCCGGAGGAGAGCCGAAGATCGACGGCATCGCGGGGCCCTGGAGGTGGATGGACCGGCCGCGCGGCGAGGAGTCGCGGGACTACCTGCCCTCATGCCCCAAGGCCAACGTCTGCCTGTACGTGCTCTCGAACCAGACGAGCACGAGAAACTACTGGTACGTCTTCAAGCTGTACGTGGAGAAGCTCTACAGCGTCCACAACTTCAACTACAACAGCGACTACCAGTGGATCATCAACAACCAGACGGGCGGCGTGGACGTGGTGACGTTCACCGGGGGTGTGATCGGAGACATGATCGCGTGTTATCCGGCCCCCGCCTCCGCCCCCGACCTCTCGCGGAATTTCAGATCCGCCAACTGGTACCCCGTCTGGTCCCTGGATACGGGCCTCAAGTATTGCTAGTTCGCCGAGCGGGGCCGTCAGGCCGAGGAGTCCGACGGCCCTCGGCCCTTCTCCGCGGCCCTCTGGCGGAACTGGCGAGGGGAGAGCCCGTAGGCGGCACGGAAGGCCTGGCTGAAGTGTGCCGGACTGGTGAAGCCCCAACGGGCTGCGATGGCACTGATCGGGGTGGCGGCCAGCAGCGGGTCCTTCAGGTCGCGGCGGCACCGTTCCAGGCGGCGTTCGCGGATCGAGCCGGCGACGGTGAGTTCTTCGGCTCGGAACAGTTGGTGCAGGTAGCTCACCGAGATGTGGTGGACCGCGGCGATCGCGCCCGGGGTCAGGTGCGCATCGCCCAGGTTCGCCCGGATGAAAGCGTGGATCTGGGCGAGCAACGCGCGTCGCCGGCCGTCCGGCGGTACCGCGCTGCGGGCGTCCAGCTCGGCGGCCAGCGCCGCGGTCAGGACGTCCAGGGTCAGATCGGACACCCGCACCGCCTCGGCCGCGCCGAACTCCTCAAGCCGCCGGGCCAACTCCAGCAGGTACTGGGAGGCCAGCGCGCCGATGCCCCGGTCGCCCCGGATGCGGACCGCGCTGAGTTCCCGCAGACCCCGCTCGGGCATCGGCAGCATCGAGCGCGGAAACTGCAGCGAGAGCAGCCGTCCGCCCGCGGGCTCCCTTGACCCGAACCTGGTCAGGTAGGGACGCGAGCTGTCCCGGAGCATCAGATCCCCGGGACGCAGAACCGCCTGCCGATCAGCTTGCCCCCCCATGGCGTGACCGCGAACGGCGCAGGTCACGAAGAAGCTCTCGGGGTCTGACCGGCGGATCAGCGCGGGTGTGCGCTTGATGGTCAGCGACGTCGCCGTCAGCAAGGTCGCCTGGACGGAGCCGGGCCCGCCGAGAGCGGCATGGGCCCGGAACGAGCCTTCCAGGTGCGGTTCGCAGTGCGCGTCCAGCGGCATCCACATCTTCGAGCTCATCTCACGCCAGAAGGCGAACCGCTCTTTCACCGGGATGGCGTCGAAGCCGACCACGTCCATGACCCACCAAAGTTCTGCCGCCGTGTGCCAGCAGCATCACCTGATCGAACTTGCGAACGCAACCCAGCACCGTACTCACCTGGACCACCTCATGACCTCGTCCGGTTTCCTCGGCAGCCGCGGCGGGCGGAAAGCGACCGCATCCGTAATCGGAACTGCACGGTTTTCGGTGTAACTCCGATCACGAGGTGCTCCCTTTGAAGGGCAATTCTCTGTGCACCCAAGGGTGGGCGGTCGTCTCGGGACCGCCGTGCGTGCCTGCGGGCTGGTGCACAGCGTTCTTGCTGGCGGAACACGGCACCGATCGGCGGCGTCGCCGTCGTCTCGATCCTGAGCGCGGCCGACCGTGGCGCTGCCGGTTTCCCAGCCGGCCCGCGAGTTCGCGATGCTGCATGGCGTTGTCGCCACCCCGCACCAACGCGCGCTGTTTCGGGAATCGTCGTACTCCTCGAAGGCGGTGGCCGCGCCCGCGCATCCTTCAACCTCGCACCTCTCGGTGGTCGACCGGCCGGGTCCGGGGCGCGTGCGCCCACCGCCTGTTGGCGGTGGGCGCACGGTGTGGCCTGGGTGGTGGGATCAGGTGCGCTTGCGGCCCTTGCGGGGGCGGTTCTGGTCGCCGGGAATGATCTGCCGACGGGTGGCGTCGGCCTGGTCCTGGATGGTGGTCAGGATGTGCGTGGGGAGGTGCCGGGCGCGGAAGTGGTCGACCATGCGGTCGAGGGTGGCGTCGGCGGCGGTGCGGTCGCCGGCCTTGGCGTGGACGGTGGCCAGGCGGCGCATGGCGGCGTTGAGGGTGATGTCGTTGAGGCCGCCCGAGCCGGTGGAGGCGTCGACGGCGGCGGTCAGCTGGGTGACGGCGTCTTTGGTGTCGGGTTGCCGGATGTGGAGCCGGCCGTCGCGGACGTGCTGGTAGTGGCGGCCGGCGTTGGCGCCCTGGGCGAGGTGGGAGTAGACGGCCAGGGGGTGGTCGGGGAAGCGGTCCGACAGTTCGGCCAGGGCGTCGTTGCCCGCTTGCAGGGCGGGTGAGTCCGAGCCCAGCAGGGCCATCAGGGTGCCGGCCTGGTCGCTCATGAGCAGTTCACCGGCGTCCTGGTCGTCGCCGGTGCGCGGCAGCCGGATCCGGATGGTCAGGTCGGGTGAGACCACGCGGGAGCCGTCGGGTGCGGTGTAGAGGGCGCGGACGGTGTAGAGCCCGGGGTCGGTGAAGTACTGGCCGTCGGCGCCTGCACCCAGGTAGGCCGACTCGTACAGGGCGGGCACCTCGGCGGTCAGCGTGGTCAGGGTGTCGTCGCCGTGCCCGTTGCACTGGCGGGCCAGCGGCCGGAACGGCCGGGTGACGCCGGAGGGGGCGGTGATGGCGATGGTGAGGTACTCGCTCTTGGGCGACAGGCCGCGGTGCACGGTGACATCACGGCCGTCGCGGGCGAGTTTGATCTCGACGGTGACCGGCTCGCCATAGGCGAACGGCCGCGCCGACAGGGTGAGGGCCAGGCCGGAATCGTCGGAGATCGGGTCGTCCATCGCGGCCAGCGCCGGGTCCTGGGTGTTGTAGGCGGCGCTGCCCTGCGCTGCCCAGTTGGCCCCGCCGGGGATGATGTCGTAGCGGAAGGCGTGGCGCAGGTGGGCGAGCTCGTTGGCGGTGAAGGTGAACGGGAACCGGCTCCAGAAGACGTCCCAGCCGCTACTGCCGTCCTCGGCGGTGTACATGTTCCAGTACTGCATCCATGACAGGTCGCCACGGCCGCCCCGGGAGCCGAGCGGGGCCCCGGAGTCGTTCTTCTGCCACGAGTGAGGCAATTCCAACCTGAGCCTGCAGGTCACGGGCTGGTTGCGGACGGCAGATAGGCGCCCGCAAAGAGTGAAGCTCCTGCTAGATGAGGTTGTCGACCAAGATCAACCTTGTCCGCGCAGGAGCTTCATGTGCTTTTCTACCGTGCCGCGCTCGATCTGTCGCGCCAGACCCTTACGTTCGTGGCCCGGCTGGTGCGCGAGCGCCGCCGCCAGATCGGAACGCGGTGGCGAGTGCTGGGCCCGGACCGCCAAGCGCTGCTGGTGCTGGTGCATCTACGCCGCAACGAACCCTTCGCCCGCCTGGCCGCCGCGTTCGGCGTCGGGGCCGCCACCGCACACCGGTATGTGACCGAGGTCGTGGAACTGCTCGCCGAACAGGCACCCGACCTGCGCGAAGCCCTCCGGATCGCACAGCGCAAGGCCTACGTCATCCTGGACGGCACCCTCATCGCCACCGACCGCCTGTCGGGCGAGAACGATCGGCTGTTCTACTCGGGCAAGCACCGGCGGCACGGAGTGAACGTCCAGTTCCTCACCGATCCGCACGGCGAACTGATCTGGGCGTCCCCGGCGCTGCCGGGATCGACCCATGATCTGACCGCCGCCCGTCACCACGGCATCGTCGCCGGCCTGACCGCGCGAGCGATCGCCTGCTACGCCGACAAGGGATACGTCGGCGCCGGCGGCGCGATCGGCACGCCGTACAAACGGCGCAAGCGCCGCACACTGGGCAAACCCAAGAAGCTGTTCAACCGGCATCACGCCCAAGTCCGTGCCAGGGCGAGCGGGGCGCTGCCACGCTCAAGAACTGGCACATCCTGCGCAAGGCCCGCTGTTCACCCAGCAGACTGACCGCCATCGTCCAGGCCATCCTCACCCTCCACCACCAGGCCAACTGAAGATGGAATGGGCTCAGTGCTGCAGGTTGAGGCAGTGGCCGAGCTCATGGACGTACAGGCCCAGGATGAAGTAGCCGGGCTGACCGCTGATCTGGTCGTAGAAGACGGCCATGCCCTGCCGCTGCTTGCCCTCGTTGACGTCGAACATGACGCCCGTGTTGTCGTTGACGTGCCGGCTGGCTACGAACGCCCACAGCTTCCACTGCTCGGTCTCGGCGTGGCCGGAGAAGTTGTGGAGCATCGCGGTGTGCAGTTCGGAGTCCGACCATTTCAGGTCGGCGCCGGAGTCGGCGGTGCCGACCTCGTTGACCGTTCCCGCGGAGCGCAACTCGATGCCCGCCTCGGCGAAGGCGGAGGCGATGGTCAGCTGCCGGTCGACGTAGTCGGGCGGGCCCGCCACCGCATCGGTGGCCGTGTCGTAGGAGGCCAGCGCCGCCCGGTTGGCCATCGCGTCGATCTCCACATCGATGCTGCGCAGGTGCGCCGACTCGTAGGGCAGGTCGAAGACGGGAACGTTGCCGTCGTCGAAGCGAAACTCCACCCGCAGGGCGGGGGCGGAGGAGGACTGCGCCACCCGCGGAACTGTGATCTTGGCGGTGCAGCCGACCCAGTCCGGCCTCCACCGCACCCTGCCGGTGGCGGTCACCTCGGTGGCCGAGGCGGCGATGTCCGGGGCGCTGACGCGGAAGGAGTACAGGGGGCTCCGCGTCGTGCCGCTGATCTGGTCGATGTCGCCGCTGAACTGCCGCGTCGCGCCCAGGCCGTCCAGATCGACACGCACGGTGACCGGGTTGGGTGCGGCCGAAGCGGCCCAGCGGCCCACGATCGGCTTGTACTGCGTGGTGTAGGGCGCGGGCAGCGCGGCCACCTCGGGCATCAGCGTGGTGAGCGCGCCGGTCTTCTCCGGGCCGGTGTTCCAGTTGAACACGCACCCGTTGCCGCCCTTGATCAGCAGGCTGCGCTTGGCTCCGGACACGTCCGGCAGCGGCAGTACGTGGTCGTAGTCCCGCAGCCACTCGGCCGGCAGCTTCGCCCAGCCCGCGGTGGGCCGCGCGCCCTCGTAGATCCGGCACTCCCGGGTGCAGCCGTTTCGCCAGTCGATGGTGGCGACCCGGTCGTTCTTGAAGACATAGGTCGTCCAGTTCGGCGACTCGGCCGTGGAGTCCATCAGCAGCGCGTCCACGCCCTCGCGGTAGCCGAGGGGCAGCATCGTGCCCCAGGCCGGCAGTCCGTCGGCGTGCCGCAGCTCGGTGACCGGCCCCTCACTGCGGACCTTGGTGTCCCAGTGGTACCAGCACACCCGGTCGCCCTTGAACAGCAGCATCTGCCAGGAGCCGCCGGTCATCGGCAGTATCAGCGCGCCCTCACATGCACTCTTGTACGGCTCGGGAATGCCGTTCAGCTTCCCGCTGTGAATGCTCGTGGCGCCGATCGGCCCGTTGTGGTCCAGGCCCGCCGCGCTGGTCTGCGCCATCTGATCGCCGCGCACGAACATCGCTTTCCATGCCCCGGTCGGCAGCACCAGCGCCGAGTTGTACCCGGTGTTCTTGATCCGCATGAAACCCACGAAGAGCGCCCCTTTGCTGTGCCCCCGGTTTCCGTCGAACCAGGTTCCACGGCACTGTCCCCCCGCCTTTCCGAGAGGGCAACCCGCGTCCAAGGGCGCCACAACAACGGACCGAAAAAACAAGCCCCAAAACCACGTGCATTTCCGGGCGGGAGCGGTCAGCCCCTCAGCGCCGGAGTGATCCGGCTACCACGACGCCATTTCCCGCCCGAAGCGATGCAGGCAAGCAAGCGCAGCGCGGCACCGGGCTGCTTCCGCCCGTCCCGGTCCACTCATCCGAATCATCCGTCAAGTCACCCAGCGTGCTCACGTTGGTGTTTCACCCCAGAGTCGGGCGAGGCTGCACGGGCGCATGTTGACTGGAGCGGCCCGTGGGGCCGGCCACCAAGACACACCCACCACGGGCCGACACCGGTCATGACGCAATCGGGCCACCGGCCGGGCGGGGCGCGCCCGACACCGCCTTGGGGCAGGTTGATCGGCCCGGCTCTCACCGAAGCCACCCGCTGGACCCCGTGTGCAGGGACCCGCGGACATCCGTGCAGCGGACTTCGGAAATCGCCACCGGGCCGGACGCCGTCCATGAATGCCAATAAAGCGTTGTTGGAACCGCCGACTATTAGCAGCCATTGAGCGCACGGAGATTCAATGGCTCTATCTGCCCGCTCAGTCGTCGTGGTTCCGTACCGCGGCGGCGATCGGGTCGAGTCCCGAGGCCAGTTCGTCGAGTTCGTCCGTGCTGAGCACGCTGTACGGCGGTGCCGCCAGTTCGTCGGTGAGCGTCTCGATCCGCTCCTTGGTCTCCCGACCGGCGTGGGTGAGCCCGCCGGTGGCGTTCACGAGGCCGCGTCCGCGCAGGCCGTCGACGACGGCGGCCAGCCGCGCCTTGGGCAGGTGGTGGATCCGCCCGAACTCCTCCGGCCTCATGCCGAGGGAGAGGGCCATGAGGACGTGGGCTTCGGTGCCGCCGATGCCGTGGGCGACGAGGGCGGCGTTGTGGCCGTCCCCGCGGTGCTCGCGCAGCAGAGTCGCCGCATGCCAGAGCCTCGCCACCGGCTCCTCGGGAACGTCGAGCGCCCGGAGGGCGGCGTACAACGCCCGGCCCTCGGTCGGCGCGCTGACCGCTGCCCGGGTGGCGAGGTCGGCGACCCGCGCCAGGACAGGGGAGTCGGCGAGTTGCCCGATCATCTGCCGCAGCGCGGCGGCGCTGCTCCGCTCGCGCACGGCGATCGCCTCCTGCGGGGTGGTCTTCCCCCAGACCCACGGGATGTGCCGCGCCACTTCGCCGTCGGCGAAGTTGTAGAAGACCGCGTGCACCACACCGGCCGGTGCCAGCCCCAGTGGTGCGGCTCGGCCGGCGAAGTATCCGTCCCAGTAGTCGCGCATGCCGAGGGCCAGGAACGCCTCGTTCGGGACCTCGGAGAAGGTGACGGTGGCGATCGGTTCGACGAGCTCGAACATCCGGTGAACCTTGGCCTGTGTGTGCGACATCGGTCGGTCTCCTGTGGTCGTCACAACCGCCCTCGTGGGCGGCTTCTCAACTCGGCCACGAACAGCGCGGCCCGGATCCGACAACTTCGGCCGATCCGCCGAGCAAAGTCGGGGTGTCACACAGCCTCGGCCGCGTTCCGTCCCTCGGGCAGAGCGTCCCGTTCAAGCAGAACCGGATGGTGCGGCGCGCCTCTGGCGTCGAGAATCACCGGATGCATGAGGTGGAGCCGTCCGACGGGATTGTCACTCTGTCCCCCCTGCGCTTGGACGATGCGGAGGCGCACTTTGCGGGGGAGGACGAGCAACTCGTTCGTTGGCTCAACGGCGGTCCCGGCACGCGGGAGGGCGTCAAAGCGTACTTCCGGCACTGCCGGGAGCAGTGGAACACCTCCGGGCCACTGCGCGCGTTCGGCATCCGAACGGGCGTTGACGAGGTGCTGGCGGGCACGATCGACTTGCGGTTCTCAGGAGAAGGTCTGGCGCCCGGCCAGGTGAATGTCGCCTACGGCCTCTATCCGCTCTGGCGAGGGCGTGGTCTGGCCACCCGCGCGGTCCTGTTGGCGTCCCAGTACGCGGCGCGTGAGGGCGGGGCGGAAGCGGTGATCCAGGTGGAGCCGGGGAATCCCGCATCTGCCGCAGTCGCGCGGCGGGCAGGGTTCACCCCCAGCAAGTCGACGCATGGCAAGGACGGCGCACGCTTCGACTGGTACACCCGGGACCTGCACACCGCTGCCCGGTGACAACCAAGCGCGCAACTGCTGGCCACCGCCCGGTGGGGCCGGTGGGTGTCATTTCACGTCGCCGCTGAGATGGCGGACGAGGCGGACGAGCGCGGCGCGCTGGCCGTCGGGGTCGTTGTCGAGGTCGGGCATCAGCATCCGCCGGAGCTGCGGGGTGGCGAACCACCAGCCGGCCAGGACGATGACGGAGTACAGCAGTTCCCGCGGCGCGAGCCGGGTGTCCAGGCGCCCCGATTCCTGAGTTCTGGCCAGCGCGGCGATCTTCTCGGCGTAGTGCGCGGTCCGCTCCGCCTCGGCCACGACCGGCTCGCCTTCGGCGCTGTGCAGGCCCTCCCAGTGCAGCAGCCGGACGAAGTGCGGATGCGCGCGGTGGTAGTCGAAGACCTGCCCGGCGTACTCGCCCAGGTCGCCGGCCGCCTTCTCGTCCAGCGGCACGGCCCTGGCCAGGCGTTCCAGTTCCGTGGTCAGCACGATCGCGAACATCTGCCGTTTGTTGCCGAAGTAGGAGTAGATCCGTTCCTTGTTCACCCCGGCCGTGGCGGCGATTCGGTCCATGCGGGCCGCTTCGGGCCCGTGGGCGGCGAACTCGCTGACCGCGGCGTCCAGGATGAGCCGCTTGGTCTTCGCGGTGTCCCAGGCCATGACCCGAGCGTACAGCAGATTCCAACTAGCGAGTTGGAACTTCCCGCCCCTCTGTGACAAACTCCAACTCGCGAGTTGGTTCCATCGAGCGATCAGGAGACGCCATGCCTTCCGTCCGTCCTCCGTCCCCCGCGGTCGCGGCGCCCTCGGTCCACCTGCGCGCCGTGTTCACCTGGCTGGCCGTCTACCTCGTGATCATGACCACGCAGATGCTGTTGGGGCCCTGCTGGCCCCGCTTTCACTGCCGCTTCGAACGCTCGTGGTGACCGGCGTGGTCGTCCCCACGGTCGTGTACGCCCTGGTCCCCGCGATCCTGCGGACCTACTGCGCCCTGCGCCGCCATGCCCGATGACGCCGAGGGCGTGAAACCCCGTGTCAGGCGAAGGAGAAGAGTGCGGCGGCTTGGACGGGCGTGCACGCTTGGCGACGTCCGGGAACATCGTGGACGGTGGTCGCGCCTTCGGAGCGGAGCTGGTCAGCCCCGGCATCCCGGGCCATGACGGCGGCGTAGGCGCGTACCTGCGCGGTGGTGAGATCTGCGCGGCCTCGCTCGGTGTACTGCTGGAGGAGCTCGGTGACGTCCGGATCGAATCGCAGCATGGTCACCGGGACGTTGAAACGCGTGGCCACGGCGATGAGCCGCAAGCGTGCCCGCGGCGTGACGTTCGTCGACTCGGCGACCGCGGTGCGGCCCGTGGCGAGCCGGGCGACGATCCTGCGGTCACGTTCCGCGAAGATCGCTGCGTCCGCCGCGTCGGATCCCGCTTCCGCGGGTGAACCGCCGAAGAGTTCCGCGCGGATCTCGTCGCTGGACACCACGGCTTGCGCATCGATCTGCCGGCGCCGGATCAGCGCCCGGACGAAGCTGGTCTTGCCCGAGGCTGGTGCGCCGACGAGGACGACGAGTCCTGCCGGCACCCGGATGACCGGCGCGAGACGGGTGGGAGATGAAGGCTCCTGCGCGGCCGAGGGCTTCGTGTCGAGAGCCGACGGGCAGTCCGTTGGGCAGGCCGTCATCGCCGGGCAACCCGGCCGGCCTGGGGGCGGATCCTGTGCGGAAATGAGCCGTGAACAGCCAGCGCTCGTCTTCGTGGTCGCCTCCGCTGCGATGCTCTTCTGGCGGACGTGCGGCGTCTTGCGCCCCGTCCCGCGGCGGCCACACCGCCCCGCCGCCGAAGGACCACCCTACTAATGATCAATGCGGGATCGGGCTTCCTCCGCGTCAGACGCCCCGTGCCATGGCGACCAGGTGTTCCGGTCCTCGACGCGCCTTTCGACGGCCGGTTCGAAAGAACGGAGATGACGTGAGACCGACGTGACTGCGATCATGCGCGTCGTGATCATGTTGTTCTCGGGGGTGCGCCGTGCAGCCGCTGCGGCCGGCTGATCCGGCCGCGATCGGCGGCTATCCGCTGCTGGGCAGGTTGGGCGAGGGCGGGATGGGGCTGGTCTACCTGGCGCTGGCCGGAGGGGGCCGGCACATCGCGTTGAAGGTCGTGCGCGAGGGGTTGGACGATCCGCAGGTGCTGGCGCGGTTCCGGCGGGAGGCGCAGACCGTGGCGCGGGTGCGCAGCCCGTACGCGGCGGCGATGGTCGCCTCCGGCCTGATCGAGGAGCCGTTCTGGCTGGCCACCGAGTATGTGCCCGGCCCGACGCTGCGCCAGGCCGTGCAGCGGTACGGCCCGCCGCCCGCCGGAACCTGTGTGCGGCTGCTGGCCGCGCTGGCCACGGGTCTGGCCGAGGTGCACGCCCAGGGGGTGGAGCACCGCGACGTCAAACCCTCCAATGTGGTGCTGGCCCCCGACGCCCCCAGACTGATCGACTTCGGGATCGCGCGGGGCGAGGACCAGACGCAGATCACCCGCACCGGGGGCTGGAACGGCACCCCCGGCTATGTCGCGCCCGAGGTGCTGCGCGAGCAGGCGTTCGGGCCGCCAGCCGATGTGTTCTCGCTCGGGGTGACGATCGCCTACGCCGCCACTGGCCGTCCGCCGTTCGGGGCAGGTCCGGTCGAGGCGGTGCTGCTGCGCACCATCAACGACGAACCCGACCTGGCCGGGCTGCCCGCCGAGCTGGCGGCACCGCTGGCGGCAGCGATGGCCAAGGAGCCCGCAGACCGGCCCACCGCACAGGAACTGGCCGCGGCGTGCGGGGCACCTGCGCGACCATCCGAGGCCGATACCGGCGACCGCCCCGCCGCCCCACGCGGCCTGCGGGATGGGTTCGCCAGTGACTCCGCTTACCGGCACATCACCGCGCTGGCAGCGCAGCCAGTCCCAGCGGACGTGGCGACAGCGGTGCGGCAGGGACTGGTACCGGAGGGCCACGGCAGGACGGGAACGCTGCGCCGCGCAGGCGTCATCGCCGGTGTCGCGGCCACCGCCCTGGTCCTGGGATCGGCGGTCGCCTTCCGCTACCTCGACGGCGGGGACGGCGGCAGCGGCGACCGGACGCCCACCGGCCGCCCGGTCGCCGGCGCGACGGTGACCGCCGCCCCTCGGCCGTCGTTCGAGGGGTCGGTCTCCGATCTGAGCGAGGGCCGCTCCGGCTTCGGCTCGTTCCTGAAGAACCACGTCGGCCGCAAGGTGCGGCTCAAGGTCGGCCTCGACACGGACCTCAAGATCACCGACGGGAAGGGCGCCGCCATCGACGTGAGCGGCGCCGAACACGACAACGTCGTCTTCCAGGTCTGGTCCGCCTGCGAGGACGGGTTGCCCGAGAACGGGAAGCCCGAAGTCGGACGTTGCACCGCCTACCACGTGAACATCGGCAATGACGAGCACCCCTGGAACGGGCTCAATTTCGTGCACGGCGAGTTCACCTTCCAAGGCAACTTCGAGGTGTCCGGCGGAGAGGACTACCAGGGCCTGACCCTCTACGCCCTGCTCCCCGTGGCCGCCGACTGATCCCGCCGCCCCTCTTCGGCCGGGTCCAGCCGTCCTGACCGACGCGGCAAGGTCAAGGACGGCAGCCGGGCGGGCAGAGACGGGCGGCGGGGGACGAGTGTCAGCGCATGGTGATACCAATGCGCGGCATGGATGTTGATCGTGCTCACCCCGCCGACCTGGAGGCGCTCCGCGCGGCCTTCGACATCGACTCGTGCGAACCGCCTCTGGGCTGGGAGGCGGTGCGCGCCTTCGAGGCCGAGCACGAGATCGTGCTGCCCGAGCCGTACCGGACGTTCGTGGCGGAGATCTGCGACGGATCCAGGTCGGGGCCGCCTGACTACGGCCTCGTGCCGCTGGCCGACCTGCCTGCCGATGGGGGAGCCGACCGCCCCGAACGTCTGCTGTCCCGGCCCTTCCCGCTGACTGAGGCGTGGCTGTGGGAGGACGATGACGATCTGCGATCGCAGGAGGAGTTCGATGCCGCCCTGGAACCGGTCTTCGACCACGGCTCGATCGTCTTGGGTACGGACGGCTGCGCCATGTACTGGCACCTCGTCGTGACCGGGCCCCACCGCGGGCACATCTGGAACCTCACCGACGTAGGCGCCCAGCCCTTCGGCGCCGAGTTCGGCTTCACCACCGCGCACCCCGGATTCGCCGGATGGGTCAAGCACTGGGCCGCCCACAGACCCTGGTTCGATCTGTAGCTCTCCCCGCGGCTGTCCGCAGGCACCGACCACCAGATGTTGGGCAGGGGTGGAGCCCGGCGCGGCGATTGCCGCCCCGGCGGAGTCGCTTCGTTCGGGTGTCAGCCCCGCAGCGCGGCGATGGCCTTCTCGATGCGCCGCCGACGTGTCTCGGGCTTCTTCGCGCTCTCGATGGCGCGCACGTGCTCGCGCTTGCGGCTGTCCGTGAGCCTGTCGTAGGCGGCGCGGGCGACCGGGTCGTCGTCCAACGCCCGGGTGAAGTCCGCGGGTTCGACGACGACGCGCGGCTCGGTGTCGAGCTCCAGCTCCACCTCGACCTCCTCGCCGATCGCGACACCCGCGGCCCGCCGGTTGGCGTTGCTGAGGCCGAGCAGGTGACGGCCGCGCATGATCGTGACACGGCTCTTCCAGGAATGCCCGTTGACGGTGATCGT
The DNA here is from genome assembly GCF_050936235.1 of Spirillospora sp. CA-108201. Taxonomy (NCBI): domain Bacteria; kingdom Bacillati; phylum Actinomycetota; class Actinomycetes; order Streptosporangiales; family Thermomonosporaceae; genus Spirillospora; species Spirillospora sp. CA-108201. The sequence continues at coordinate 585,732 of NZ_JBNJNE010000001.1, forward strand.
GACCGGCGGCCGCGCACCCCCGCCGAGCGCCTCCACCACCTCGGCCGGAACCTCCAACCCCCGCATGGGCTCGGGCGGCTCGACGAGGGCGCGAAACTTCACGACGTACTCCAATCGATCTTGCAACCCGCGCCCTCAGGGAGCTTCTCGGCGCGGGCCCGGTCCCCGACTCCGGAGATGGTGGTGCTGACCTGCAGTGACACGGTTCTCTCCCGGTGGTTCCAGGGTAGGTGCCGTCCGAACCGGCCGCGCCGCACCCCGACATCCGCTCGGCCGGCCAGACCGACCCCGAGGACGAGGCGCTCCTCGCCGATTCGGTGGGCGTCGCGCTGCTGGTGGTGCTGGACGCGCTGGCTCCGGCCGAGCGGCTGGCGTTCGTCCCTCGACATCGTCATCCATCCCGCCGGTGACAAGGAACGGCGTTGACCCGCCCGGATCTCACGCTCTCGTATGTGCGCTCCGGCCCTCCGTCGCAGCCGGACGCGCAGATCTTCCTCCAGATGGGTGAGGCCCTTCACGTTCGGCGGCGGCAGCATCTCGTCCACGCCAGACGGCGATGTCGACGGTGTCGGTCACCTGGCGTCTCCTTGATATTCGGATCCGCCGTTCATGGCCGCTTCGTCGGCGAGCAGGTGCGCGTCGATCGGATGTCCCTCGGCGACGATGGTGCGCAGGTGGTCGGCCGCTCCCCAATTGTCGGTCGTCATGGCGGCCACCGGGATGTGGTGGTCGAGCCAGAACGCGGTGAATCCGGGGGCGCCGGGTTCACCGCGGGTGACCACGTGGTCCCAGGCGGTCGGATGCCCCACGTATTCGAGCATGGAGCCGTACTGGGTCGAGAAGAAGTAGGGCACGTGGTCGACGGTCACGGGCTCGCCGAGCAGGGTGGCCGCGGCGGCGGTGCCGTGGACGACGGCGTTGTCCCAGTGCTCGATCCGGATCGGGTTCAGGTAGCGGGGGTGATGGTGGCGTGCGACGTCGCCCGCCGTCACCGCCGCCGGGTGCGAGGTGCGCAGGTGCCGGTCGGCGACGATGCCGCCGTCCACGTGCAGGCCCGCCGCCTCCGCGAGCTCGGTGTTGGGCACGGCCCCGACGGTGACCAGGTCGGCGGGGATGCGGCTACCGGTGATGGTCTGGACGGCCTCGACCGAGCGCGTTCCGAGGATGGCCTCCAGGCCGTCGCCGGTGCGCAGGTCCACGCCGTGGTCGAGGTGGCGGCGGGCGAAGAGCCGTGATCCAGCCGCAGGGCCTGCGCGGCCTTGGCTCCGGCGAGGCTCGCGCCGATGATGACGATCCCGGGGTCTTCGGGCATGACGCTCCTTGTTCGCCGGGTTCGAGGGGGAGGACGGGATCAGATCACTTCGAAGTTGGCCATCATCCCCATGTCCTCGTGTTCGGCGTTGTGGCAGTGGAAGAGGTAGCGGCCGCGAACGGGGTGGTGGACGTCGGCGACCAGCCGCCAGATCTCGACCTCGCCGAGCCGGACGGTGACGTCGGTGCGGGCGGGGTCGAACGGCTCCCCGCCGATCACCCATCCGTGGCCGCCGTTCATGCGTCCGGCGCGGAAGGAGAAGTCGCGCACCCGCGTGGCGTCCGACCGGCGCCAGGTGGGCAGGTCGGTCGACAGGACGTGGGGGACGCGCCTGTCGTCCCCGGCCTTGCGCGCGACGCGGAAGGCCATCACGTCCCGGGTGCGCCCGGACCCCGGCCGGTTGACGACCCTGACCAGCCCGCCGACCGGGATGCCGGAGAAGTCGACGACCCCGTCGTAGCGTTCGGCCGGTGCGATCGGCAGGGAGCGGTGGCGGACCGTTTCGCGAGCAGCCCCTGGTCGGCGCCGACCTGGATCAGGTCCAGCCGGCGGCCGTCCTCGGCGACCGCCTCCAGCTCGTAGTGCCGGGCGTTCGAGGCGTTCAGGACGCGCAGCCGGTACCGCGCGGCATCGACTTCGTGCACGGGCCACGGCGCGCCGTTCACCAGGATCACGTCGCCGAGGACGCCCGCGAGATAGGGCTCCTCGACCCCCGGCTCGCGGCGCAGGGTCGGGTCGAGGGAGGGGTAGGCGAGCGTGCCGTCGGCGTGGAACGCCCGGTCCGCGATCATGAGCGGCAGCTCGCGCGGGCCGGACGGAAGTCCGAGCGCCTCCTCGGCGTCGTCGCGCACGATGTGCAGCCCGGCGAGGCCCCGCCAGATCGCGGGGGCGGTGAAGTCCATCCGGTGGTCGTGGTACCAGAGCAGCGTCGGCCGCTGGTCCAGGGGAAAGGCGTAGTCGCGCGCGAGCCGGGACGGCGCCGCGCGCGGGTCGTGCATGCCCTGCCCGCCGCCCGCCGTGCCGTGCATGCCGCTCATTCCGTGCCCGCCCCGGGCCGCGTCCGCCATCCGTCCGGCAGGACGAGGTCGGTCGGGTATCCGTCGGAGGCGGCCGGGGTCCGGCCGCCGTGCAGGTGCACGACGGTCGGCACGGGCAGCCGGTTGCGGTGCCGCACGCTGACCGGCCGTCCGCGGCGCGACTCGTTCGTCGGGCCGGGGAAGGTGCCGTCGTAGGTCCACAGCGGCGTCCGCACGCCGGGCAGGACCTCCGCGGTCACCTCACGCTGGGTGATCTCGTACCGGTCGATGCCGCCCGTCGTGCCGACCGGCCTCAGCACGGGCGGCAGCGGCAGCGGCACCTGGAACGGCGGCGGCAGCCGAACCCGGCTGCTCAGCTCCGCGCCGGTGCGCGGCGGGCGCCGGGCCAGCGCGTTGGCCGTCGTCAGGCCGGCGACGGCCACCGCTCCGAGCGTGCCGCCGACGTACAGCACCTGGCGTCTGGCCATGCCGCCCGCGCGGCCCGTCCGCCCGTCTCCGCGCTCACTCATCGTCGCTCTCCTTCCGCGCCGGGGCCTTCGCGGTCCGCACCCGCGCACGGTGGGTCTCGCTCCGCCGCCCGAGAGGACGGCGCCAGACGTCCACGAACTGCACGACGAGCGCGGCGATCGTGGCCACGCCCAGCGGCAGGTGCCGCCACAGCGCACCCGCCATCCCGGCGAAGTACTGCACCGTCTCGGCCGTCACCAGGGCGGCCGTCGCGACGGCCGGACACGGCGCAGCCGGGCCCAGACCACGATCGCCACCACCAGCTGCGCGTAGCCGACGGACGTGGTCACGTTCGCCCCCGCCTCGTCCAGGCGCAGCCCGTCGTAGTCGCCGCTCAGGAACACGCCGGCGAACACCGGCTGGCCGAAGATGACCGGAGCACCTCAGCCGCGCGGCCGAGGAACTGCGCATCGCCCAGCCGTCGCTGAGCCGCACCGTCGCCCGGCTGGAAAGCGAGCTCGGAGCACCGCTGTTCGACCGGGCCGGGCGTCTGCGGCTCAACGCGACCGGCGCACTCTTCCGGGGCCACGTCGAACGCGCGCTCGGCGAACTCGAAGCGGGCCGGCGGGCCGTCAGCGAGGCCACCAGCGAGGGCCTGGGCGGCGTGCGGCTGGCCTCAGAGACGTTCCTGGCCTTCACCGGCCCGCTCGCGGCCTACAGGCGGGCCCATCCCGACATCGAGGTCGAACTCCACCAGATGCCCGCCGCCGAGATGGCCCACCGCCTGATGGCCCGGGACGTCGACCTCTGCGCCGCCTCGCAGCCGATCCGCGGCCGACGCCCTGGAGCCCGTCCAACTGCTGGACGAGGAGGTATGGCTGGCCACCCCGCAGGACCACCCGCTGGCGGGCCGCGTCTCGGTGACCGTCGAGGAGCTCGTCGACCAGCCCTTCATCTCCGCGCACCGGGGCCACTGGCAGCGCCGGCTGCTGGACCGGCTGTTCGCCGCGTGCGACCTCACCCCGCGGATCGTCTGCGAGGGGGAAGAGCCGAGCGCCATCGCCGAGTTGATCAAGGCGGGGCTCGGCATCGGCCTGGTGCCCGCGCTCGCCCGGCGCTCGGCTCCCGGCGCGCCGATCGCCTGGATCAGGGTGGACGACCCCGAGTGCCGTCGCACGCTCGGCCTGTACTGGGCCGCGGGCAGCCGTCTGTCCACCGCCGCGCGCCTGATGCTCACCACGCTCACCAGCTGGAACTGGATGACCGGCGAGCCGCAGGAACGACGCTGACGGAACCCGCGCCGTGTCATGCCGAGAGTGCCGCCCAAGGCCGGGGCATCTCGGGATCAGTACGGCCCGGATGCGCTGGATCCGGGCGCGTCGGCGTCGGGACAATGCGGCGGGGGCGCGGCGCGGCCGGCGTCAGATCGGCTCACCGTCCGGTGGGAACCAGGCCCGCAGGCCTTTAGTCCGGTCGCGCGAAGGACCTGGAGTTCGCGGTCCTGCCGTTCGAGCCGGTCGAGCACGGCCGACCTGCCGATGTCCGCCTCGCCGCGAAGGGCCAGGACGCCGCTCTGGCCGGATCGCGCCCGCTCGACCAGCCGTACCCCCTCCGCCGACTCCGTGTCTCGCCCCCGGCAGACATGCCCGTGATCCATTGTTACGCCGCGAAATGCCCGGCGGTCTCCTGGGCGACGTGGGCTCGGCGGTGGGATCAGGTCTGGTCCAGCAGCCGGTCGACCAGCCCGGCGATGTAGTCCGGGGTGAGCGGGCCCGCGCCGAACAGGACGCGGATGTACATCGGGGCCATGATGTGGTCGAGCACGCCCAGCACGTCGGGTGGACTCTCGCCGCGTTCGCCGGCGCGGTCGAGCATGGCCTGGACGAACCGGGTGCGTTCGGCGAGGAAGTCGTCACGCGCCCGCAGGCCCTGTTCGCCCCTGTTCGACAGGGCGACGGTCAGGCGCAGCACCGCCAGGCCGTCGGGTCCCGTGATCTCGCGCGCCACCTGGGCCGCGTAGGCGTGCAGGTCGCCGGCCAGGCTTCCGGTGTCGGGCATCGGCGACTGCGCGTTCAGGCGCGTGAGCGCCACGTCGGTGAGCAGGGCCTCCAGGGTGCCCCACCGGCGGTAGACGCTGGTATCGGCCACGCCCGCGCGGGCCGCGACGTCACCGACCGTGAATGCGCCGTAGCCGCGCTCGCCGACCAGGTCCGTGACGGCCTGGTGCACCGCCGCCCGGACGCGGGCGCTGCGCCCGCCGGGCCGCCGGACCGGCCGTCGCTCCTCCATGGGCCCACCTTAGCGCAGCTCGAAGTTGCGTTTACGAAGCCCACCGTCTAGCTTCCTAAAGCAGTAGATGACTGCTTTAGGAGGAACGATGACGTCTGCACCGCCGGTGGCCGCGCCGAACCGGGCGGCGTTGCTCACGGTGACCTGCCTGGGGCAGTTCATGGTGCTGCTCGACAACACGATCGTCGGTGCGGCACTGCCCGACATGCAGGAGCGGTTGCACACCCAGCTGACCGGGCTGCAATGGATCGTCGACGCCTACGTGCTGCTGGTCGCCATGCTGTTGCTGTCCGGCGGCGTCTTCGCCGACCGCTTCGGCCGCAAGAGGATGTATCTGGCCGGCGTCGTGGTGTTCACCGCCGCGTCCGTCCTGTGCTCCGCCGCGCCCTCGATCGGCTGGCTGATCGTCGGGCGGGTGCTGCAGGGCGTCGGGGCCGCGGCGCTGAGCCCCGCCTCGCTGTCCCTGCTCGTCGCCGCGTATCCGGTTCCGCAGGAGCGGGTCCGGGCGATCGGGCTGTGGGCCGGATTCAGCGGAATCGGTCTGGCCGCCGGACCGCTGGCCGGCGGCGTTCTGGTGCAGGCCTTCGGCTGGCCCGCCATCTTCCTCGTCAACGTGCCCGTCGGCGCGGTCCTGCTGGTCGCCGGCCTGCGCGTGCTGGACGAGTCCCGCAACCCGAGCGCGCCGGCGATCGACGTCCCGGGAACGGTCCTGTCCGTCCTGGGCGTGGGGGCGCTCACCTACGGGCTGATCGAGGGCGGCTCCCGTGGCTGGACGTCGCCTGTGATCCTGGGCGGCTTCGCCGCCGCGGCCGTGGTCCTCGCCGTGTTCGTGGTCGTCGAAGGGCGGGTTTCGGCGCCGATGCTGCCGTTGCGGCTCTTCCGGCAACGGCTGTTCACGGTCTCGAACACGGCGATGATCGTGGTCGGTTTCGCGCTCATGGGCTCGTCGTTCTTCTTCTCCCAGTTCTTCGTCTACGTCCAGGGCAGCTCGATTCTGCGAGCCGGGGTGCAGACCCTGCCCGCCACGCTCGCGATGGTCGTCATCAGCCCGTTCGCGGGCCGGTTCGCCGCCCGGTACGGCTTCCGGATCATGGTCGCCATCGGCCTGGCGCTGGCCGGGCTGGGACTGCTGGCCCTGGGCTTCGTGCACGCCGACACCGGCTACACGAACGTGTGGTGGCGGCTGGCCGTCGTCGGTACCGGTTTCGCCCTGACCATGTCCCCGCTGACCGGCGCCGCCATCCAGTCGGTCAGCCCGCAGGAGGGCGGCCTGGCGTCGGGCGTCAGCAGCACCACCCGGCAGATCGGCGCGGTCCTCGGCGTGGCGGTGCTCGGCGCCGTCGTCCGCACCCGGGAGTCCGGTGGCGCCTCCTTCGAGGAGGGGCTCAACAGCGCCTTCGTCGTGGCCGGCGTCGTCACCTTGGCCACCGCCGTGTTCACGGGCCTGTGGCTGATCAGGAGCACCGCGACGTCACGGCCGGCGAGTCCGGCCCCGCGCGTTCATGAGAACACCACGAGTCACTGACGCGGCCAGGGGGCCGCGGTGGCGATCAGATGCCGAGGTTGTTCACCAGGACGTCGACATCGGCGACCACGCCCCGCAGGTCCGCCCTGTTCGTCGGCGAAGGCGTGGTCAGGACGCACATCGACCACGCCTTCGCCGAGATCAGAGCCCGCAAGGGCACCCAGGCCACCCGCTACGCCGCGTCCCTACCGGCTCTCACACCAGGACTGGGTTCGCTGCGCTCTCGCGCTGTCCAGCATGTCCGGCCAGCTTGATCAGCAGCATGACCGTGGCCGCCAGGGTCAGGGCGCCGAGCAGCGCACCGATCATTTCCGGAGATGGCGAACCGGAGCCAGTCGGCGTCGGTGCGCGGATTCTGCGAGACCGGGCAGAGCGCGTTCTTCTCCGCGTCATCGCCGTACGCCGTCTCCACGTGCGCGATGAGCGCGGCGCTGAACACCGGCTGGCAGACGCGCACCGACTGCGGGGTGATCAGCCCGTCCTGGAAGATCGGGACGATGGGGCGGTGCCTGACGGCGTCGGCGGTGCAGTCCACATGCAGCGCGCGGTGGCCGGTCGGAACGGCGCCACCGTCGAGTTCGATGTCGGTCTCGGTGATCCGCTTCACCCGGCCGAGGCGCACGACGTGCTCGATCCGGCGCAGTTGCTCGAGCTCGGCCGGCGAGACGGTCGCGCAGCGGAACGCCGTCGGCCGGCCGTCCGCGGAGATGCGCAGCACGGTGCCGGCGGCGTTGAGCCTCTCGAAGAGGTCGGGGACGGATTCGGCGCCCATGACGGCCTCGTGCCGGGCCATGTGGTCGCGCACGATCTCCTCGGGCCGGCGGAGGGGCATCGGCTGCACGGTCCTCCGGTCGATGAGCCACGGCGCGCGGGGCATGATCCAGGTCAGCCTCGCCGGGTCGGCCCCCTGCTCGAGCAGCCAGAGGCAGGCGTCGATGCCGGTCTTGCCGGCGCCGACGATGACGTACCGGTCGTAGGGCTCGCGAATGGCGGGCAGGCGGTTGGGCGGCACCAGGGGAATGCCGTCGGCGACCGGGAACTCCGGCGGCCGCATGGACGGCACGGTCACGCCCTGGTAGGTGGTGTCCACGACCTTGCGGCGTACGGTCACCTCGTACTCGTCGCCGGAGGTCGTGAGGTGGAAGCGGCCGGCGCCGTCGTACTCGGCCATGGGGAAGTACCGCACCCGGCCGGACGGCAGGAATGTCCGCCGCATGACCTGGTCGTAGTAGCTGCAGATCTCGCCGGCGCCGGCCAGCTCGTACAGCCCGGCGTTCCAGCCGGCGCCGTCGACCGTGTCGTTGCCGAGCGGCCGCGAGTTCACGCCGTACATCGCCGAGGGCTGGTGCAGCCGTACGTACGGGTAGGCGACGGTCCAGTGCCCGCCGGGCCGGTGGTAGCGATCGACCATCACCACGGTCGCGCCTGATTCGGCAAGCAGCGTGTCCACGAAGGCCATTGCCGTCGCGCCGGCTCCGATCACGAGATAGTCGGTTTCGATCTTGGTCACCATCGCATGCTCCATTCCTGTTTCGTGGCTACTCATTAATTGGGAGACGGCGGACGAAGCGCTGTTCCGGCCCCTGAGATGAGGACGCCGCGGCTTTTCATGGGTCCCCTGGACGTGTCGCCGCCTGCGCGCGGTGCTCCGGCCGATGGGGCAGCCGCTCGGAGCGGCCGTCCCGCAAGCGGGCGTTCGTACGGTGTATTTCTCACTTGGTACACCGTAACCACACAAAAATGCCCAGTTCTGCGCTCGGCGTGGAAGAAGTGAACTAGTTCGGCAAGAAAGTCGACTAGCTCAAACGCACGGGAGATCGCGGTCGGGGCGGAGCAGACGACCGGAGGAAAATGATCACGTCGCCGAGGCGACGGCTCGGCGCGCAGTTAGGCGTCCGGCCGATGTCCCTCTACCAGAGCATCACGAGCAAAGAAGAACTGCTGATGCAGATGGCCGACCACGTCTTCGGCGAGGTTCCCTTTCCGATGGAAGGGGCGGAAGGGCGGCGGGAGAAGCTGGAATTCATCGCCCATGCTGGCGCACACCGAATGGGTGCTCCGCGCCCTCGACGGTCTCGGTCTCGATGGAATCCCGGACGGCATCTGGACGGGCTCGCCGCGATGCTCGCCGATCGTCCGAACTGGACCCCGCGACGGCACCGGCCGATGGCAGATGCAGTCACGAGGGCGCCGCCTTTTTCAGGTGAATGCCGCCTCGACAGCGCAGCCGATCGCCGCGCGCAACACGTCCCCGCCCTCCAAGGGACGGTTGCGGAACGCCTGCTCTTGGGCGTCCAGCACCGTGGGACATGTGCGGCACCTGGCTTCTGGAGATCGTCCGCAGGCACGCCGACCGGCTCGGATCTCCCGGATGGGCTCGATCCACAGGACGGGCTGCGGCGCGGCTGGAGGCCGTGCCGGAGATATGATCGCGTCATGCCTTTGACGAGGGACGATGTCGACCGGTTCGAGTCGTCGAGGCCGCGTCTGGAGGCGATCGCGTACCGTCTCCTCGGCTCCGCGGACGAGGCGCAGGACATCGTGCAGGAGACGTTCCTGCGCTGGCAGGCCGCCGACATCGAGCGTGTCGAGGTTCCCGAGGCGTGGCTGACGAAGGTGCTCACCAACCTGTGTCTCAACCAGCTCACCTCCGCCCGGGCGCGCCGCGAGACCTACGTGGGCCGGTGGCTCCCCGAGCCGCTGCTCGCCGGGGACCCGATGCTCGGCCCGGCCGACACCGCCGAGCAGCGCGAATCGGTCTCGTACGCGGTCCTCGCTCTCATGGAGCGCCTGGCCCCCGGCGAACGGGCCGTGTACGTGCTGCGGGAGGCCTTCGGCTACCCGCACCGGGAGATCGCCGAGATCCTCGACATCACCGAGGCGGCCGGCCAGCAGATCTTTCACCGTGCCAAGAAGCATGTCGCGCAAGGCAGGGCCCGCACCGAGATCGACGAGGCCGCCGCCCGGCGGGTCGTCGAGGAGTTCCTCGCCGCCGCCACCAGCGGCCAGACCGATGAGCTCGTACGCCTGCTGTCCAAGGACGCCGTCTCTGTCGGCGACGGCGGAGGGAAGGTTCCGGCATACGCCAAGGGGTTCGAGGGCGCCGTCGCGGTCGCGAGGTTCGTGTGGGGCCTGTTCAAGCCCAGCGGGGCCAAGAGCGCCATCGTCGGCGGCTCGCCCGAGATATACGCCGGGACCGCCAATGGCGATCCCGCCCTTGTGGGCGTCGTGGAAGGCCGGGTCGTCGCCGTCATGTGCCTGGAGGTCACCGCCGGGGGCATCGCCGCCTGCCGCATCCAGGCAAACCCCGACAAGCTCGAACGCGCGACCGAGCACTGGGCGGCGACCGACCACAGGGAGCCCCTGTTCATGATGTGACGTCGATCACGTCGGTCTCCTGTCAGGAAACGGCGGGTCATCCGGTTCAAGGGGCGAATCCGAACCGGACAGGAGTCGACGATGAGAGTGCTGGTGGCAGGAGCGACCGGAGCGATGGGCAAGCAGCTGGTGCCGCGTCTGGTCGATGCGGGACATGAGGTGTTCGCCATGATTCGCAGCGAGTCGAACAAGGCCATGGCGTCACGGCTGGGCGCGGTGCCGGTCATCGCCGATGCGCTCGACCGCGCCGAGGTCGAGGCGGCCGTGCGCCAGGCCGCCCCGGATGTGATCGTTCACCAGTTGACCGCCATCGGGCACATCGACACGCGCCATTTCGAACGCAGCTTCGCAGCCACCGACCGGCTGCGGACCGAGGGCACCGACAACCTGCTCGCCGCCGCACGCGCCGCAGGGGTGCGGCGGGTGGTCGCCCAGAGCAACGGCGCGTTCACCTACGACCGGACCGGCGGGCCGGTCAAGAACGAGCAGGACCCCCTGGATCGCTCACCGGTCGGCCAGATGGCCTCGATGATCGCCGCGATCGAGCACCTGGAGAAGGCCGTGCTGGGCGCCGCCTGGACCGAAGGGGTCGTGCTGCGCTACGGCGCGTTCTACGGACCCGGCACATCGATGGCGCCGGGCTCCGCGCAGCTCGAGATGATCCGCAAGCGCACGTTCCCGGTCGTCGGCGACGGCGGCGGAGTGTGGTCGTTCATCCACATCGCCGACGCCGCCGAGGCCACGGTCGCAGCCGTGGAGAGCGGGGGCCGCGGTGTCTACAACATCGTCGATGACGACCCCGCCCCGGTCTCCGAATGGCTGCCGGAACTGGCGGCGATGCTGGGCGCGAAGAAGCCGATGCGCGTACCGCGGGTCGTCGGACGGCTGGCCGCCGGGCAGGCCGGCGTCGTGCTCATGACCGAACTGCGCGGCGCGTCCAACGCCAAGGCCAAGCGCGAACTGGGCTGGCACCCGGCACACCCCACCTGGCGCCAAGGCCTCCAGGTTGTGGAGTGACTCGCTGAGCGTCGTTCTCTCTGCCCGAAGAGCCGAACGCTCGTCGAAGGCCGTCCTTCCGGCAAGAAGGGCGGCCTTCGAGCACGGCTCGGGGGGTGGCCGGGGCGTTGTCCAGGTCGCGGCCGATGTCGTTGTGGGTCCCGGTCTGGGGGCTTCACCCCGGCCAGGTCCGCGACCTGCTCGATGCGGCCGGTCGCAGCGGGCCGGCCGTCGGCGGCAGCACCGGCCGTCCCCGGCCCGCGCTGATGGCTTTAAGGCGACGAGTCATGTCGTGCGCGGTTTTCAGGCGACCTCCGGGTGGTCGACTCCCTCTGGACGGAGGTCGCGGACCGGAAATCTTGAGGAAGTTTGACTGGGCCGCAGCCCTTGCGTTGAGGGGGTTTTGGGGAGTTTTTGCAGGTTGGCCGGGTCTTTGGGACGTGCTTGACGAAATATGGGATGGCTTGAACCTGTTGTGGGTGTGTGACCGACGGGGAAGCCCGTCCGGAGCGTCCGACCAGATCGTGAAGGGCGCATCGAGTCCCTGATCATCAGGACTGCCGATCAAGGCACGTCCTCCGCCGAGTCCGCAGAGCGCCGATCACGGCCGAGCGGAGCCGGGGACCCACCGAAACACCGGGGTGAATCCGCACTCCCGCCGTGCGCGGGGCCGCGGTAGGGCCACTTCCACGCCCGAACCCGACAGCTAACCCGGTAGGCGGACTGGAAGAACTCAGGAGAACCTTCGCATGACCGCTCGTACCTTTGACCTGACCAAGCGCATGGGCGCCCGCGCCGCGGCCGGCGCCGTCCTCTCCCTGGCAGGCGCGTTCGGCTTCGCCTCCCTGGCCCCGGCCGCCCAGGCGGACGCCAAGCCCGCCGACACCGCGCCCGTCGCCGCCGTGTCCAAGGCCGACGCCAACGGCGCCAAGGCCGTCGGCCAGAGCGCCCAGGCCGGCGCGTCCGCGCAGGACGTGATCAAGCTCGCCCGCACGCAGGTCGGCATCCACGAGGACGCCTCGGGCAACAGCAAGTTCAACGACTGGTACATCGGCTCGTCGCTGGGCGAGCTGAACGCCCACCGCATCGGCGCCAAGAGCGCCTCGGTCTACAAGGGCCAGTCCTGGTGCGACATGTTCGTGTCCTGGCTGGGCCAGCACACCGGCACCAAGGGCATGGGCGCCGACGCCTACACCGTCAGCCACGCCAAGTGGTTCAAGAAGACCGGCCGTTTCGGCGAGACCCCGAAGCCCGGCGCCGTGGTCTTCTTCGCCTGGAGCGGCGGCGGCATCAAGGGCGTCGAGCACGTCGGCATCGTCGTGAAGGACAACCACGACGGCACCATCAACACCATCGAGGGCAACACCGGTGACGCGGTGAAGCAGAGGGTCCGCGACACCTCCACCGTCGCCGGCTACGGCTACCCCGAGTACCGGTGAGCCCGGGCCGCTGAGCGGCCCCTCACCCCGCACCGTCCAGCGGTGCACCCCCCTTCTCCATCCCCCGCCCGATCACACCCACGTCGCTAGCGCGCCACGTGCCGTGCGCCGGACTCGTCATGCCCGAACGGCGAGTCCTCCACGCCCGAAGGCCGTGACCCGGCGCCGGACCACCGAGCAAAGGATGAACATGCAGAAGCGAGCCATCGACACCGCCCTGATCGGTACCGCCCTCGCAGGCGTGCTGGTCGCGGGCGTGGCCGGGACCGCCCATGGGGCCTCGGCGGACGAGCCGACCGCGCACAGGCTCACCGCGCAGCAGGTCAGCGCGCAGCAGGTCACGGGGCACAAGGCCACCAGGCAGCAGCTGACCGGACGCGAGGTCATCGAGCAGCAGGTGACCGGGCACAAGATCACCGGGCAGCGGCTGACCGAGCACAAGATCACTGGCCAGCAGGCGGCCGGGCAGCAGGCGACCGGGTCGCAGGACGCGAAGGCCTCCCGCCACATCCCCGCCAAGCCCGCGAAGAAGGGCCCGAAGGCCCTGATCAGCGGCAAGACGAAGGCGTCCTACTTCTGGGACGACGGGTCCGGAGTGAACGGCGACACCGGCGCCCCGGCGGGCGGCAAGCCGATGCAGAAGGGCCTGTTCGCCAGCCCGAGCTGGCCCATGCACACCAAGGTCAAGGTCAGCTACAAGGGCCGCAGCGTCACCGGCTTCGTCGGCGACCGCGGGCCGGGCGAGCCGTCGCACCGCGGCGTCATGCTCGACCTCGACACCTACACCTTCCGCCACCTGGTGGACGGCAAGAAGCCGAGCAGCAAGTACAACACGGGCACCTCGGCGGGCCACCTGAAGGGCGTCAAGTACGAGGTCCTGTCCTGGGGCCACGGCGCCGGCAAGAAGGGCGCCCCGAAGCCCCTCGGCTGAGCGGACCCGTCCAGGTGATCCCCTCCTGGCCTGACCACAGACCCCGCTCCCGTCCTCGGACGGGAGCGGGGTCTGTCACGTCCGGGGCAGGAAGGGCGGACAGCGCCGTAGCCGCCGGCGGACTGTCGCGGCGCCGCCGTCTTTCGCGCCGGGATGTGCTGCCGGGCGTGGTGTGAAGACGCGCGCCGTGCCCCCTTGTCGCCGTGGCGGGGGTGGCCTTACAGTGCAGTCTACTGTTTTATAGACCGAGTGGTATGTAAAACGTCTGCCGCAGTTACAGGAGGTCAGACGGTGCCGGTGCAGTCGCCCCCACGTTCTGCTCGATCGGCTCCCGGAAGCCCGCCCCGGGCGGATCGGAGGTCCTGATGCTCGATATCGACCGGCTTGTCATCACCTACGGGGTGCGCGAACCGCTGATCAAAGAGGTGTCCCTGCAGGTCGGCGACGATGGTGTGGTCGCGCTCCTGGGCAGCAACGGAGCGGGCAAGACAACGCTGATGCGAGCGATCTCCGGAACGCTGCCGCTGTACGGCGGGGCGGTGCGGACCGGATCCATTCGTTTTCTCGACCGGCCTGTCGAGAGGTCGAACCCGGCGGCGATCGTCCGGAGCGGACTCGTCCAGGTGCCGGAAGGACGGCACGTCTTCGCGGCGCTGAGCGTCGCCAGAGAATCTGGCCGCCGGTGCCCTCCCCGTCCGCTCGCGGACGGAACGCGAGGTCTTCGGGTTGACCCGCGGGCTGGCGGAACGCTTCCCCGGCCGCGTCCGGGACATGCCGATCTCCGAGACCGCGATCGTCGGGACCGCGGTCGGCGCCGCGATGGCCGGCCTGCGGCCGATCGTCGAGATCATGTACATGGACTTCATCGGCGTCTGCTTCGACCAGCTCCTCAACCAGGCCGCCAAGCTGCGGTTCATGACCGGCGGCCGGGCGAGCCTGCCGCTCGTCGTCCGCACCCAGTTCGGCGCCGGACGCTCCTCCGGCAGCCAGCACTCGCAGAGCCTGGAGGCCCTCCTCGCGCACGTTCCCGGCCTCACCGTCGTGATGCCCTCGACACCGGCCGACACCTACGGCCTGCTCCGCGCCGCCATCCGCGATCCGAACCCCGTCGTGTTCGTGGAGAACCGGCTCCAGTACGGGAGCAAGGGGCCGCGCCCGCCCGCGGACCACCTCGTCCCCATCGGGAAGGCGAAGGTGGTCCGGGAGGGACGCGACCTCACGCTGGTCTCCTACTCGCGGATGGTGCACGACTGCCTCGCCGCCGCCGACACTCTCGCCGCCGAGGGCGTCGACGTCGAGGTCATCGATCTGCGCACGATCGCGCCACTCGACCGCGAGACGGTGCTGGCCTCGCTCGCCAAGACCAACCGCCTCGTCATCGCCCATGAGGCCGTGCGGGACTTCGGGGTCGGGGCCGAACTCGCGGCGATGGCGGCCAACGAAGGCTTCTGGCACCTGGACGCACCGGTCGTCCGGGTCGCCCCGCCGCCGATGCCCGCCCCCTACGCCCCGTCCCTCGAACGCCTGTGGCTGCCGGACGCCGCGGCAATCGCCGAGACCCTGCGCCAGGTCGCGGCGGTCTGAGCCGTCATGCCCGCCTCTCCTCGCCCTCCACCGGATCCAGGACGATCTCCGGGTGCTGCTCGCGGAACCTCAGCACCCGCTTCTCCAGATCGTCCACCGGTTCGGGCCCGGCCCGGAACCCCGTGAACAACGTCGCGCAGTACTCGCGCGACAAATAACCGGCGTCCCACCTGCCATCGGGCCTGACCCATTGGTAGGTGTGGTTGTGCATATTAAGAAATTGCAGCATCGCCAGCCGCGGGTCCATCTCCCGGAATTCTCCGGCGTCCATGGCCTCGGCCAGCAGATTGGAGATGATTCCCTCGAACTCGCCGCGCTGCCGCAGCAGCCTCGTCCGGTTGTCCCCGCCCAGCATCCGGTAGTCGTGCTCGTAGACCCAGATATGGTCGAGCCGCCGCAGGATGATGGACAGCAGCGCCTCCGACAGCAGTCGGAGCCGCAGCACCGCGTCCACCTCCAGCCGGGCGATCCGCCGCGCGGTCCGCAGCAGCGGCCGCATCACCCGAGACTGGATCTCGACCAGCAGGTTCTCCTTCGAGCCGATGTAGTAGTAGAGAGCGCCCTTGGTGAGGCCGGCCGCGCCGCCGATCTCGTTGATCCCGGTCGCCGCGTACCCCTTGCGGGCGAACAGTTCGGCCGCCCGGTCGATGATCTCCTGGCGTTTGATCTCATATCCCGGGCCATGGCCTGGAGGGCGGGGCATCGCGTTCCCAGTTTCTCGCTCGGCGCCGACGAGGTCGTTTTGAACCCTCGTTCTCGATGGAAACAAGATAATACCTGCCGCCGGCCATTATAGGTAAGGCGGCCGTCAAGACGGAGTGTTCTTGTGGGTGCGGCCGTCCTTGGCGATGGCTTGCGGAAACCGTCGGAAGGTGTCGCGGCGCGTGGAGATGACGGACGCGCAAGAGCGCGGATGGCGGCCTCATGGCCTTCTCTGTGCCTCTGGGCTGAATCGCCTTCTCGTGCGGGCTCGGTCCTGTCGCCCAGCCTGCCGCCCGGGACGGGCATGTTAGGACTGAGGGTGAGGCGCCATCCGGGCGTTCTTGGGCGAGGGAGTACCAGTGGGATTCGACGTTCGAGCGATCCGGGTGGTGGCCTGCGACATCTTCGGGACGACCGTCGACTGGCGGACCGGGGTCGCCGGACAGGTGGCGGCGATCGCCGCGGAGCGCGGTGTCGCACTGGAGGGCGGGGCCTTCGCCGACGATTGGCGCGAGCGGTACCTGCCGTCGATGCGGCGGGTCAGCGGCGGGGAGCGGGAGTGGGCGTACCTCGACACGCTGCACCGGGAGTCGCTCGACGAGCTGCTGGAACTGCACGGCGCCGCTGACGCTTTCGACGAGGACGCGCGGCGGCGGCTCGTCCGGGCCTGGCATCGCCTGCCGGCGTGGGACGACTCGGTGGACGGACTGGCCGAGCTGCGGGAGCGGTACGTGGTGGCGGCGTTGTCCAACGGCGGGTTCGCTCTGCTGACGAACCTGGTCAAGGGGGCGGGGCTGCCGTTCGACTGCATCCTGTCGGCGGAGCTCGCCCGCACCTACAAGCCCGAGCCGGAGGCGTACCTGACCGCCGTGCGGCTGCTGGACGTGGAACCGGCGGAGGTGCTGATGGTCGCCGCGCACAAGTGGGACATCGACGGCGCCAGGGAGGCCGGGCTCGCCACAGCCTTCCTGGAGCGTCCTCTGGAGAAGGGCCCGTCTCTCACCGCCGACCGGGCGGACGGCGTGGAAAGCGACCTGGTGGTGCGCGGGTTCGGTGAGCTCGCCGTTCTGCTGGAGGCCGGTCCGCGGACCTAGGACGCGGGACGCTCGGGCGGGCCCTCCACCTTCCCGGCGATGCGCTCCAGGGCGGTGAGGTCTTCCGGTGCCAGGAGATCGACGAAGTGGTGGCGCACCGATTCCAGGTGTGCGGGGGCGGCGTCCGTCAGGGTGTCCAGGCCGTGGTCGGTGAGGACGAGGAGGCAGCCCCTTCCGTCGGCCGGGTCGGGTGCGCGCCGGATGAGTCCGCGCGCCTCCATGCGGGTGGCGTGCCGGGAGAGCCGGCTGCGCGACCAGCCCATCTTCGCGGCCTGCTCATGCAGGGTTCCGGCGTGGTCCGGCCGTTCCGACAGCGTGCTGAGCACCTCGTAGTCGGGCTCGGAGAGGCCGACCCGGGAGAGGTCGCGCGCGGTGCCGGTCTGGACGGCGATCACCATGCGGCGGAAGGCCCGCCACGCCCGTTCCTCGTCCGGGGTCAGCCAGCGCACGGGCCCGTCCGACGATTTCTTTGACATGTAAACAACCTATCGTCTAAGTTCATTTACATGTCAACGAAACAGGTGCGCGTCCTCGTGCTGGTGTGCAGCACCCGTCCCGGCGCCCTCGGCCCCGCGGTGGGGGCCTGGCTGACCGAGACGATCAAGCCCCGCGCGGCCGAGCTCGGCGCCGAACTGGTGCCGCTGGCCCTCGCCGACCTCGGCCTGCCGTTCCTCGACGAGGAGGACCATCCGTCGTCGGGGGTGTACCGCAACGAGCACACGCGAAGGTGGAGCGCGATCGTGGACGCCGTGGACGGCCTCATCGTCGTGACGCCCGAGTACAACTACGGGATGCCGGCCTCCCTGAAGAACGCGCTGGACTACCTCGGCCGCGAGTGGGCGTGGAAACCGGTCGGCTTCGTCAGCTACGGCAACACCTCGGCGGGCACGAGGGCCGTGCAGCACGCCAAGCAGGTGGTGACCACGCTGCGCCTGGTGCCGCTGGGTTCCACGGTCGCGCTCCGCATCGCCGACGCCGTGCACGACGGGGAGGTGCGGCCCGCCGCCGCGGCCGACCAGGCCGCGATCGATGTCCTGGACGAGCTGGTCCGGGTCGCGCAGGCGCTCCGGCCGATGCGCGAGCGGGCGCGGCCCGCATCGCCGGCCGGCCCCGAACCCGGGTCCTACCTGCGGCGGCTGACGCCGGACGACGCCCCCGAGGTGACCGTCCTGCAGCGGTGCTGCTGGGTGGACGAGGCCCTCGCCAACGATCCCCTGACCGTCCCCGCGCTGCACGAGTCCGTGGAGCGGGTACGCGAATGGCTCGCGGCCTGGCATGCGGTCGGACTGTGGCGGGACGGCCGGCTCCTCGGCATGGTGCGGACCCGCCGCGTCGGCGCCGAGTGGCATGTGGGACGGCTCGGCGTCGTCCCCGACCTGCGGGGGCGCGGCCTGGGACGCTGGCTGCTCCGTGAGGCGGAGGCCGCCGCCGACCCGGACTGCCGCCGCTTCGTGCTGTCCACGGGAGCAGGCAGCCGGAACAGCATCGCCCTCTACCGGAGCGAGGGATACCAGCCGGCCCCCCTCGCCGGCGAGGACGGCGCCATCCGCCTCACCAAGCCCCTCAGTACTGATCGAGTGGCCGGCCGGGCGGCACCCGCGTGATCGGCGTCGAGTGCGAACACGTCCTCTTCGCCGGCTGACGGACGTCGATCACGAAATGTGCGCCGGACCCGGGCGTGCTACTGGGCGGGTGTGTCGGCCGTCGGGGCGATGCCGGTGAACGCGAGGTCGACGATGGCGTCGACGTGTTCGGCGTCGGCCATGCGCGGGGTGAGCAGTCTGCGGTAGTAGGCGGCGCCGTAGAGCAGTTCGGTGATGAGGACCGGGTCGGCGTCGGAACGGACCTGGCCTTCGCGCTGCGCTGTCCTGATGCGGTCGGCGGCGGCGCCCGCCAGATGGCCGATGAAGTTGTCCCACAGCGCCCGGTGGAGGTCGGGGTCGTGCTGGGCTTCGCCGATCAGTGCGCGGTAGTGCGGAAAGACCTGCGGGTCGCCGAGGATGCGAGAGGCCGCCGCCATCTGCGTCTTGATGTCGGCGACGAAGTCGCCGGTGTCGGGGAAGGTCGCGTCCATCCTCCAGGTGGACAGGAGGCCGTCCAGCAGCACGGCGGCCTTGGACGGCCACCAGCGGTAGATGGTGTTCTTGCCGACGCCGGCGCGGGCGGCGATGCCCTCGATGCTGAGCTTGTTGTACCCGACCTCCTGGCACAGGTCCATGGCGGCCTTGATGACGGCGTTGGCGGCCTCTTCACTTCGGCGCTCGGGACGTCTGGGTGACATGCCGACAGCATAGCGCCAGGCGGCACGGAACGTTCCGTATTGACTGGAGGAACGGCGGCGGGCATGCTGAGGCGGCACGGAACGATCCGTGCCGCCAGTGAAGGACGAACCCATGGAAGTTGTGTTCACCCATGACATCGCCTGCGTCTGGTCGGCGCTCGGCTACGCCCGCTTCCAGCGGGCCGCCGAGGAGCACCGGACGGGTGGAGGCGAGCTGGAGGTCGTCTTCAGGCCGTACCAGACCGCGGTCTCGCCGGCGGGGGCGCCGTCGGGCGGCGGCCGTCTCCAGCCCGACCCCGGTGCGTGGGCCGAGCAGATCGCACGGGCAGCGGCGGCGGAGGGCCTGGCGCTGAACCTCGACCGGATCGTGCCCGCCCCCACCGGCGACGCCCACCGGCTCATCGCGCTGGCAGCCGCGCAGGGCGCCGCCGAGGACATGACCGCCCGCCTGTACCGCGCCTACTTCAGTGACGGTCTGGACGTCGGCGACGCGGACGTGCTGCGGGGCTTGGCGTGCGCGACCGGCGTCAGGTGGGACGGCGGGAAGGACGGCGAGACGCCCCGCGCGGAACCTGAGCGGTTCGGCCCGCGGGTGCCGGTCTTCCGGTTTCCGGACGGCACCGTCCTCGTCGGAGCCGTGTCACTCGCCGCGCTGCGAAGTGAGTTGAAGCGGACCGACTTACAGGGCCGACGCGGGCGGTCGTCCTCCAACCGCGCGCCGATCGCGGAACCCGTGCTCTGACCCACGCCATGCGCCGGGTGAGTGGGGCGGCCATGCTCGCCGTGCACGACGGCCAGGCGGGCGGCCGGTCCAAGGAATCACGGACGGCGCGCGGCGGTCATCCTGCCGCTCTTCCGTAGCGCGTGAGGACGGCGGCGCCGACCTGCTCGGACGACAGGCACTCCAGGTGCGCGAGCGGACAGCCGGCGGGGAAGAGCCGCGCACCGGTGCCGAGGATCGTGGGAAAGGTCAGGAGCCGGTACTCGTCGACGAGGTCCCCGGCCATCAGCGTGTGCACGACGCCGAGGCTCCCAGTGATGATCACATCACGCCGTTCGCGCTTGACGGCGTCCACGAGGTCGCCGTCGACGACCTCGGAGTTCGCCCACGCCGAGGTGTCGGTCAAGGTGCGGGAGACGACCACCTTCCGCGCGTTGTTCATCCGCGCGGAGAACGGGTCGTCGCGCCCCGGCCAGAGCCGCGAGAACAGCTGCCAGGTCGTCCGCCCCCAGCATCATCACCCCGTCGTCCAGCCTGCTCCCGAGCCGGAACTCGTCCCCGGCGACCGTCTCGGGGCCGTGCCGGAACGCCCACCCGCCGGTCGGCGTGCCTCCCGATCCGTCCGGGTCGGTCACGATCCCGTCGAGGGTGATGAACTGAATGACGATGACGCTCATGATGGGTGTCCCCTCGGTCGATGCTCACCCGTATGTACCGGCGGCATCGGCTCGACTCATCGCTCCCGGCCGAAGTGATCGACAGAATTCTTCCGCCGGCGCCGACCTCACCGCAGGCCGTCGACTCTGGGGGTCCGCCACGGCCCTGATCTCCCCTGAAGCTCGCTGACACACCCTGCCTCCTAAGGAGACCGCAGGGGAGCGAGTGCGGTTTTCCGCAGGAGGCCGGGTGGCCGTCCGCATGGGCGGCGGGAGGTCCGGCTCCGTAGCGTCCACCCATGATCAAATTTTCCCGGTGGACGGCGTTCGCGGTGTCCGGTGCGGTGGCGGCCTCTGCGGCGGCCTCTGCGGCGGCCACGGTCGTCCTCGCCGCTCCCGACGCGCGGACGGCGCAGCCGCGGTCGGACCGGACCCGTTCGTCCCAGGACGGCTTCCAGGAGATGTTGGACGATCTGGTGAGAACCAAGGCGGCCACGGCCGTCCTGCTCCGTGTGCGGACCGCGGGCGGTGGCGAGTGGTCCGGCGCGGCGGGCGTGTCCGACGTCCGGACGGGACGGCCGGCCGATCCGTCCGGGTACTTCCGGATCGGTAGCGTCACGAAGACGTTCGCGGCGACCGTCCTGCTGCAACTCGTCGACGAGGAGCGGCTGCGGCTCGACGACCCTGTGGCCGAGCACCTGCCCGGCGTGGTCCCGGACGGCGAGCGCGTCACGGTGCGGCAGGTCCTCCAGCACACCAGCCTGCTCCGCGACTACATGAGCGACCCGGGATGGTCCACCAACCGGTGGCGCGGGGCGCGGCGGTTCCGCGGTTACAAGCCCGACCGGCTCCTCGCGCAGGCGTTCCGCACCCCCGCCCAGAACCCCCCGGACGTCACCTGGAAGTACTCCAACACCAACTACGTGGTCGTGGGGAAGCTGATCGAGCGGCTGACCGGGCGACCGTACGGGGAGGAGGTGGAACGGCGTGTGCTGCGTCCGCTCCGGCTGACGCAGACGATCGTTCCCGGCGACCGGCCCGGGCTTCCCCGCCCGCACGCACACGGCTACGCGCTGCTGCCGGACGGGCGGACCGTGGACGCCACGCGCATGAACCCCTCCCTCGACTGGGCGGCGGGCGAGATGATCTCCACCACCCGTGACCTCGGCCGCTTCCTCGACGGGCTGCTCGGCGGCCGGCTGCTGTCACCTTCGGCGCTCGCCGCGATGCGCGCCGTGCGGCCCACCGGCGCCGGGTTCGCCTACGGGCTCGGGCTCCAGGAGTACGCGCTGCCCTGCGGCAAGCGCATGGTCGGGCACAGCGGCCAGCTCATCGGCTACACCACCTACGCGCTCCGCTCCGACGACGGGCGGCAGATGGACCTGTCGGTCAACCTCGGCTCCTCGCCGCCCTCGGCCGACGAGCTCTACGCCTTTGCGGGAAAGGTGTTCTGCTGACCGCCGCACCGCACCCCGGCGAGCCGGGAGCCCGGCGGGTCCGCGACGCGTCACCGGTCGTCGACGACGATGCCCCGTGCCACCAGTTCGAGGGTGAGAAAGGCGGCGATCGACTCGACGGCCAGCAGCGCGATCAGGACGAACATCTGGACCGCCCCCGCGGCGACGGGGGAAGCGCCGCCGAGCAGCATCCCGACGAACGCGCCGGGCAGGGTGACCAGGCCGACGGTGCGCGTCTGGTCGATCGCGGGGACGAGCGCGGTGGCGGCCTTGTCCCGGGCGATGAGCAGGCGCGCGTCACGATCGAGCAGGCCGAGTGAAAGCGCGGCCTCGACCTCCCCGAACCGCTGGGCGAGCTCGTCCAGGGCGCGGCGGCCGGACAGGTACGTGGCGGTGAGCGCGCCGCCGATGAGGATGCCGGCGATGGGGATCACGCTGATGCCTCGGGCCGGCAGCAGCCCGGTGGCCAGCATGAGGACCAGGACGGGGGCCACGCCCGCGCCGATGGGCAGTGCCGTCCACCACCAGGTGGGTCCCTTGGTGAGCCGGCGGCCGCTGGTGCGCACCGCCACCGCGTACATGAGAAGGACGAACAGGGTGAACAGCGGCACGTACCGCACGACCGCGCCGATGACCAGTGAGACGGCCGCGAGTTGGACGGCGGCGCGGAGCCCGGCCAGCAGGACGGCGCGAGTATGACCGAGACGGCCGAAGTGGCAGACCGCCACCGCGACCGCCAGCAGCACCACCATGGCCGCGCCGAGGGCGAAGTCGACCGGCAGCAGGCTCGCGCCCGGCGACGCCGCCCGCGCATCTTGGATCACTCCGCGCAGAGTACGGGACGCACCCCGCGGCCCGCGGGTCCAGCCCCGACCGGACCAACGAGAGGCATGCCGCCGGCCAGGGTTTCTTGATAGTCGCTCTGACGAAGGTCGAGGCTTCGACCCGGCCTGACCCATCAGTCACACAGGTCTCACCGCTCGGCACGCTCGAACGCCGTCACGGATTGTAGTGACGCGAACACGGAGTGGGCAGGAACGGGGCGACCGCGACGCCCCAGGCACCACTCGTGAACAGGAGAACTCATGCGCATCTCCACTACGGCTCTGATCGGCACGGCTTCCGCTCTCGGCTTCGCTCTCACAGCCGCTCCCGCTGCGGCCGGGACCGGCGGAACGCTCACGGGCGCCGAACCCGTCCAGCTCGCTCCCCAGGGTTACGGGGCTCTGAAGATCGGCGGCTCCGAGCGGGAGGCCCTTCGCACCGGAATGCTGGTCCGCAAGGCCCCAGGGCGGTGGTGCGACGGTTTCGACCTGAAGGGCCACCCCACGGGCCGGAACGACTTGTCGGTCTACATCTCCAAGAAGTACGGGGTCGCGATGATCCAGCCGCCTCGCGGCACCCGCACCCCGCGCGGCGTCCGCATCGGCTCCACCCGCCGTGAGGTCAAGCGCGCCTACCCGGGGGTCCGGCGCGACTTCCACGGCTTCTGGGGCGTCACCGCCCCTCATAACCAGCGCGCGTTCTACCAGTTCCAGATGGAACGCGGCCATGTCGCCATGATGACGCTGAACCTGAAGGTCCAGGACTGCTTCAACTGATGTTCCCCGGAGCCCCGCGGTCGGGCACGAGAGCCGAGCTCCCAGTCGTCTCCGCCAAGACGCCCCGAACGCGCCCGCAGAGGCCCGGGGGAGGTCGATCGCTCGCGTGTCGGCGCAGCGGCGGCGCGCGGTCTGCCGCAGCCGGCTCGTAGCTCCGGACTATGCGAGTGCGGCGGCGACCTCGTCGAGGCGCGCCCCGCGGGACGCCTTGACGAGCACCACGTCGCCGGCGGTGAGATGGCCGCGCAGCCAGTCGACGGCCGCGTCGTTGTCGGCCAGCGCCACCGCTCGCTCTCCCGCGCCCGCGGCCAGCGGCCACGCGGCCTCGCCGACCGCGGCCACCACGTCGGCCTTGGACGCGGCGTACCTCCCGATGGCGCGGTGCTCGGCCTCGCTTTCGTCGCCCAGTTCGAGCTTCTCGCCGAGGACGGCGATGCGGCGCCCGCCCGCGACCGCCGCCAGCGCGTCCAGGGCCGCCCGCGTCGAGTCGGGGTTGGCGTTGTAGGAGTCGTCGAGCAGCGTCGCGCCGCCGGCGAGGCCGCGCGGCTCCATGCGCCATTTCGACAGCGAGGCCGTGGCCAGCGCCGCCGCGGCCACGTCGACGGGTACCCCGGCCGCCAGCCCCGCGGCCGCGGCGGCTGAGGCGTTGAGCGCCTGGTGGGCGCCCACGAGGGGGAGCGTGACGGCGGCCGAGCCGGCGGCGGTCCGCAGCGTGAAGGACGGCCGGCCGAGCCGGTCCAGCTCCAGGTCGAGCACCCGCACGTCGGCGTGCTCGGCCCGGCCGAAGGTCAGAACCGGGCCTTCGGTGAGCGCGCGCATCGCGATCACGCGGGGGTCGTCGGCGTTGAGGACGGCGGTGCCGGCGGGCGCCAGCCCCCGCACCAGCTCGCCCTTGGCCTTGGCGATGGCCCCGCGGGACCCGAACTCGCCGAGGTGGGTCTGGCCGACGTTGAGGACGACGGCGACGTCGGGCGCGATCAGGCCGGTGAGCTCGGCGATGTCGCCGATGTGGCGGGCTCCCATCTCCAGGACGAGGCATCGGGTGGACGCGCCGGCGCGCAGCATGGTGAGCGGCACGCCGAGCTCGTTGTTGAGCGAGCCGATCGTGGCGGTCGTCGGCGCGGCGCTCGAGAGCACGGCCGCCGACAGGTCCTTGGTGCTGGTCTTCCCCTGGGAGCCGGTCAGCGCGACGACGGTCAGTTCGTCGCGCAGACGGGCCGCGACGTGGGCGGCGAGCGCCTGCAGCGCGGCTTGGGCGTCCTCGACGATGACGGTGGGCAGCGGTGTGGGCCGGGAGCCGAGAACGGCCACGGCGCCCGCCCGCCCGGCCTGGCCGGAGAAGTCGTGGCCGTCGGCGTGTTCGCCGGCGAAGGCGACGAAGAGGCCGCCCGGCTCGGCCTTCCGGCCGTCGAGCACGGCCGGCGCGGTCACCGTCACGGCGTCGTCGCCCTTGACCGTGCCGCCGACGATCGCGGCGATCTCGCCGAGGCTGAGCGGGATCACGACCGGGCTCGGGGGCCGTCGGTGCGCGGCGACGGCCGGCCGATCGACGTGACGGCGCGCGGGAGCCGGCCGACGGGGCGCAGGCCGAGGGAGACCGGTTCGCTGTGGGGCATGCCCCATTCAAGGGACCGCGGCGTTGCCGGCACGTATGCGTTTTCCGATATGCCGACGATACATTACCGGCAAGTATGAAGCGGGGCGTGCGCCTTGGGCTCGACGCCGGTCGCGGAATTCGGGAGCCGCGCATCTGCGAACGGCGCCGCAGGCCGCGTCCTGCTTCCACGTATCGCCGGCATATCGAAAAACGCATACGTTCTTGTAACGGCACGCTCTCTTGACTGGGGGGCATGAGCTACAGCCAGCCGGCGGGAACGGCGGCCCGCCGCACCGGAGCGGTGGTGCCCGCGTCCTCCTCGACCGTCCCGGAAACGGGAATCACGATTTACGGATGCGGGGATGACGAGGCCGCCTTGTTCCGAGAGATGGCGCCTCGCTTTGGTGTGAAGCCGACCATCACAGAGGGGGCGGTGTCCGAGGCCAACATCGATCTGGCGCTTGGCAACCGATGCATCAGCGTCGGCCACAAGGCTCGCATCGCGGACTCCACGCTCCTCGCCCTCGGCCGAGCCGGTGTGGAGTACATCTGCACGAGAAGCATCGGACGCGACCATATCGACGTGAGATGCGCCGAGAGTGCCGGCATCACCGTCGGATGTGTCGCCTATTCGCCCGGCAGTGTGGCCGACTACACGTTGATGTTGATGCTGATGGCGTTGCGCAACGCCAAAACCATCATCCGCCGTGCCGATGCTCACGACTACAGGCTGGGTGACGCGCCCGGGAGGGAACTGCGGGATCTGACCGTCGGCGTGGTCGGGACAGGGCGCATCGGCGCAGCGGTCATGGACAGGCTGCAGGGCTTCGGCTGCCGGACGCTGGCCCATGACCATCACCCGAAGACCACCGCCGACTATGTTCCTCTCGACGAACTGCTCCGGCTGAGCGACGTCATCACGCTTCATACACCCCTTACCGCGGACACGCGCCATCTCCTGAACCGTCAACGTATCGCGCAACTGAAACGCGGTGCGATCGTCATCAATACTGGGCGCGGTTCGCTGCTCGACACCGAGGCCCTCGTTCTGGCACTGGAGAACGGGTGGCTGGCCGGCGCGGCACTGGACGTCGTCGAAGGGGAGGAGGGAATATTCTACGCCGACCGCAGGGACAAGCCATTTGAAGGCAAGGCGCTTCTGCGCCTGCAGCAACTGCCCAACGTCCTCGTCAGTCCGCACACCGCTTACTACACGGAGCGCGCCCTGGCCGACATCGTTGAGAACAGCCTCATCAATTGCAAGAACTTCGAAGACGGGAAGCAGCATGGGTAAGTTGAAGGTCGGAATCATCTTCGGCGGGTCTTCCGAAGAGCACCCCGTCTCCCTCAAGTCCGCACAGGAGATCGCGAAGAACCTCGACGCCGAAGAGTACGTGCCGTTCTGGATCGGGATCACGCGGAGCGGTGCGTGGAGGCTCTGTGACGGCCCCGACCCGGACTGGCAGGACGGTGCTCACCGTCCGGCGATGCTGTCCCCGGACAGGAGCGTCCGCGGCCTGCTCGTTCTGGAACAGGGAAAATACGAAATGATCGGTCTGGACCTGGTGCTGCCCGTCCTGCACGGCAAGCTCGGCGAGGACGGCGCGATGCAGGGGCTGTTGGAGCTCTCCGGCATCCCCTACGTCGGCTGCGATGTCCAGAGTTCCGCCCTGTGCATGGACAAGGCCCTCGCGTACACCGTCGCCGCAGGCGCGGGAATCGCGACGCCGAACTTCTGGGTCGTCACGGCGGACGAGATTCCCGATCCCGGCCGGCTCACCTATCCCGTCTTCGTGAAGCCGGCCCGTTCGGGGTCATCGTTCGGCGTCAGCAAGGTATCCCGCGAAGAGGATCTGCTGAGCGCGGTGGAGACCGCACGGCAGTACGACTCGAAGGTGCTGATCGAAGAAGCCGTCCTCGGCAGCGAGGTCGGATGTGCCGTCCTGGGGAACGAGCCGCATCTGTTCGCGGGCGAGGTGGATCGGATCTCCCTGTCCCACGGCTTCTTCAGAATCCACCAGGAGAGTGCTCCCGAAAGCGGATCCGAGAACTCGACGCCCGTCGTTCCCGCCGATATCCCGGCGGAGTCGCGCTCGCTCGTCCGGGAGACGGCGAGGGCCATATACCGCGCTCTGGGATGCAGGGGGCTGGCGCGAGTCGACATGTTCCTGAAGGCGGACGGGACGGTGGTCCTCAACGAGGTCAACACATTTCCCGGCATGACCTCGTACAGCCGCTACCCGAGAATGATGGCGGCCGCGGGGGTGTCGCTCTCCGAAGTGATCGACCGATGCGTGTCCCTGGCATTGGAAGGAAACACCCGTTGAGAGACGACTTCGTCTTCGTGGACGAGCATGTGCCAGGAATACGCTGGGATGCCAAATATGCCACCTGGGACAACTTCACCGGCAGGCCCGTGAACGGCTATGTGGCCAATCGGATCGTCGGCACGAGGGATCTGTGTGCGGCCCTGGAAAGGGCGCAGAAGGCGGCCGCGTCCCTCGGCTTCGGGTTGCTTCTCTGGGACGGGTATCGCCCGCAACGCGCCGTGGAGCGTTTCCTGTCCTGGTCGGAACAGTTGGAGGACGGACGGAAGAAGGAGCGGCACTACCCGAACATCGACCGGCCCGAGATGTTCGCAAAGGGATATGTGGCCACCAGATCGGGCCACAGTCGAGGCAGCACCGTCGACCTGACGCTCTACCACCTGGCGACCGGTGACCTCGCCCCCATGGGAGGCGACCATGATCTGATGGATCCGATCTCGCATCACGGAGCACGAGGAATCACACCCGTCGAAGCGATGAACCGCCGGTATCTCTGCTCCGTCATGGAGGACTGCGGCTTCGATCGGTACGACTCCGAGTGGTGGCACTACACCCTGCATGACGAGCCTTACCCGGACACGTACTTCGATTTCCCGATCGCCTAACCGAGTCGACCCAAGAGAGGAACGAGAATGTCGCGTCAGAAACCTGTTCTGACTGGCGTCTCCGGTACGGAAGCGGTCGTCTCCGGAAGTGTGCCGACCTCCGCTCCGTCACGATCACTGTGGCGGCAGCGGTGACGGCACCGCGCGTCGTTGTCGCCGGGGGCCATTCGGCCGGGCACATCGAGCCCATGATGAACTTCGCCGACGCGCTGTGCCGGATGGAGCCCGCGGCGGAGATCACCGCTCTCGGCACCGTCCGCGGACTGGACAGCATGCTCATCCCGGCCCGCGGCTACCCGCTCGAACTCATCCCGCCGGCGCCGCTGCCGCGCAGACTGAACGGGGCCCTGCTGCGAACGCCGGGCCGGTTGCGCGATTCCGTGCGGGCGGCCGAGGCCGTGCTCGACCGCGTGCGGGCCGAGGTCGTGGTGGGCTTCGGCGGCTACGTGGCCATGCCGGCCTATCTCGCCGCCCGCCGGCAGGGCCTGCCGATCGTCGTCCACGAGGCGAACGCCCGGCCCGGAGTGGCCAACCGGCTGGCGGCCCGGATGACGACGCGGGTGTTCACCGCCGCGCCGAGCGTCCGGCTGGCTCACGCCGCCGCCATCGGGATCCCGCTGCGGCCGGCGATCATCGGGCTCGACCGTCCGGCGCTGCGCGACGCGGCCCGGCAGCGGTTCGGCCTGGACCCCGGCGGGCCGGTGCTGATGGTCACCGGTGGCTCGCAGGGCGCTCAGACGATCAACGCCGCGGTGTCCGGAGCGGCGGCGGCGCTGCGCGCGGCCGACGTGCAGGTGCTGCACATCACCGGGCCGCGGCACGCGGTCGAGGTGCCGGACGGCGACCCCGCCGACCCGCCCTACGTCGTCGCTCAGTACGTCGACGAGATGCACTCCGCCTACGCCGCGGCCGACTTCGTGATCTGCCGCTCGGGGGCGATGACGTGCGCCGAACTGGCCGCCGTCGGCCTGCCGGCCGCGTACGTGCCGCTGCCGCTGCGCGGCGGAGAGCAGCGGCTGAACGCCGAGCCGGTCGTCGAGGCCGGCGGGGGACTGCTCGTCGACGACGCCGACCTCGAACCGGCCTGGATCGAGACCACCCTGATCCCGATACTCGTCGATCCCGGGCGGATCGCGGCGATGTCGGCGCGCGCGTCGGCGACCGGCGCACCCGACGCGGGCGGCGTCCTGGCCCGGCACGTGCTCACCGCGGTCGCCGAGCGGCGCAGGTCCGCCTCGTGAGGACGACCTCGCCGCCGGCAGGGCAGCCATGCGTGGGGCGGGCGTCGGACACGACCTCCGCTTCGGCGGTGCCCGGTCCCGATCGCTCTCCCAGGCGAGTGGCGGGACGCCCTGCCCCAGGTGAGGCGAGGGGCGCCTCGCTCGAACCGGCCAGGCCACACCGTGAACGGGTGGCCTGGCCGGCTCCGCACGCGTAGCACGATCCGACGCCGCAGTGCGTGCGCCTGAGCAGGCTCATGGTCGTGCTCTTTCAGAGGCGGTAGGGCGACGGCGCGGGTGACGGCTGGGGCAGCGGACCCGTGTACGCCCCGGGTGACTCCGGTTTCAAGCCGCAGTAGCGGATCCAGTCTCTCCCGTTGGTGAGATGGTTGGTGTTGAGGTAGTCGACGCCTGCCTGCTGCCGGGATTTCCAGGCCGCCCATTTGGCGGCCTCGCTGCAAGACGAGAAGTGGCACGGGGTGAAGAGTCCGGGGAGAGTGCCGTTGGCGCGGACCCTGCCGTCGGGACCGTCATAGAGGCGCACCTTGAGTCCGGCATTGTGCGCTCTCTGGACGATGTCGTTCAGCTTCTGCTGCTCTTCACGGCTGATCTCGCCGTCGTGGTCGCGGTCGCCGCAATCGTCCCAGTTGCCGTTCAACATCACGAAGTTCTCGGCGTATTCCAGGTCGTACTGCACGTCAGTGGGCTGCCGCAGGGCATACGGATCGACCTCGGGCGGCAGGCTGCAGTCATCTCCGGGGGAGATGTCGTACACGACGTTCCGCGGAACCTCCCAACTCAGCGGATCGGGTTTGCCGACCAGATCACGGGGCGCTCCTCCGCTGAAGACCACCTGCACGTTCGGGTACATGGTCCGCAGTTCCCTGGTCTGCCTGATGACGGCCCAGTATGCATCGACTCGCTTGGAGTACAGGTAAGATTCCTTGGTCTTGTCGTCCACGACCCATCTGGGGATCTCCCCCTCCTGCATGTTGGGTTCCTTGAGTTCGACAATGACCTGGAAAGGCTTTTTCGGGTCGCGCCCCGGGTAGATCTGGCCGTCGTTCTCCTCGGCGCGCTTCATGAGCTTGTCGACATAGCTTTCCTTGAACATCACGCCCTTCGCCTCTTCGTAGTCGTGCTTGGCGTAGAGTGCGCCGTCCGCGCCGAGGAACAGGTCGACCTCGACGCTGGTCGCGCCGTTGTCCAGGGCGTCCAGGAGGGGCCGGCCGTTCGAGTAGTCGTTGTGCGCGTGCAGTCCCTCCGCCCATTTCGCCTTGGGGTCGGGATTGCAGGTCGGCTTGGGGATCGGCTCGCGCGGGAAGAGGCCGCCCACGCCGCCCATGGCATCCGGATTCTCCTCCAGGAGGGAGACCGGCCTGGTGTCGCCGAGGGTGCGGGCCTGAGCCTGCGGCGAAGTGTTCGGGCAGTCGCCCCCCGACAGCCGGCAGAGGGCGCCCTCGCAGTTCTTGGCGACCTTGCCGGGGATGTCGCCGGTCGACACCACGGCGAAGACCGCGCCGATGAGCACGATCAGGGCCGCGCAGCTGATGGCGCTCCTACCGCGATCGCCTTTGCCGCTCACGATCCTCCTTCACAGAGCCGACGCCCCCTGGCGGAAGACGGAAGAAGCGAGCGGTGGGCTTCGCGGGGGGCGGAGAGGCTGAATCGGCCACCGCTTGCACGGTGAGCTTTCAGCCTGCCGCCGGATCGGCCGCCATGCCTTTGGCGAAAGCTCCACGGTTGTTTGACATAGCGTCCACCCCGCGAACCAGGCGGTCCGCCGAGAGCAGGTCGCCGGCACCGGATACGAAGGATCGGAGGGCTAGTTCGCCAATGCGGAGAGGAATTTCACCAGGCCGTTGGCGAACCGCTGGGCTGAATACGGGTCGACGACCATGAAGGTGACGAACATGAACGGGACCGCCAGGATCACCAGCCAGCCCAGCACTGCTCCGGCCAGCGCCGAGCCTCGTCCGAATTGGCCGGTCTTGCGGATCTGTCCGTCGGCGATGTGTCCGAGCACCACCGCGAACAGCGATGTGAACCCGCAGGTGAAGAAGCCGAAGATGCCCAGGACAAGTGCTGCGGTGGCCATGCCGTTACGTGCGGGCGGCGGGTGCGGGGGACGCGGCGCGGGGGAGTGGGTCACGGGCGACAATCTAGATCGTATCCGGCCGCCCGCGCCCTTTGGGGATGGCCTGAACCGGCCATGTCCCGCTCGTGAAAGGGTCCGTGAAGTGAATCGTGACGGCTCTTTCAAGAGGCGAGGCGAACCCCTAGAGAACCATTTCCGGGTCAACGGGCTTTTTGGATCGGGTCTATTGCGGCTCGCTCCTCGTCCCCTCGGTCAGTTGAGGCGGCGCCAGAGTTCGGGGGTGCGGTCGGGGGTCCAGCCGGCGTCGGAGACGTGGGCGCGCAGGCACTGGTAGACGTGGCCGCCGTAGGTGACCCGATCGCCGAGTTCGTAGTCCTGACCGGCCGCCCACTCGGGCGGCTTGGAGGTCCCGCTGTCCGTCGGGCTCGGGCCGGTCGTCCCGGACGGGCCGGTCGAGCTCGGCTGCCCGCTCGGACCGCTCGGGGAGCCGGACGTGCAGGTGGGCGGGGAGCCGCCGTTGCCGCTCGGGTCGTCGCGAGGGTCCCACCCGTCCCAGTCCCAGTGCGGGCACATCTTCTTGATCTCTTCGTCCGTCATGGGCCGGACCTGGTAGTTGGTGGTGCCGGTCCCCTTGAGCGGGGCCTCGATGGTGACCGAGGGCGTGTACCAGTAGTAGTGGCCGCGCAAGGGGTGCGGGAAGTTCAGCTTGTAGCGCCCCTTCATGACGCCCCAGTCCTCGGTGCTCTCCAGCCAGCCGACGTAGCCGGGCGGGACCGCGAAGCTCTGCCCCTTCCAGGTCCAGGTGCCCCACTGGTACGAGAAGTTGAACTCGACCTTCCACTCGACCTCGGCCAGGCCGAACAGACCGGCCTTGCCGCCTACCGAGACGCTGGTGCCGACGGTGTACAGCTTGACTTCGGTGTCCTGGTACTGCGTGGTGACGATGGCGTCGGCCGTCTGGGCGCAGTTGCGGGTGAACTGGTTCCGGTCGTTGCGGTAGGGCCTGGGGTCCTTCCCGGCGGTGATGATCGGCTCCCCGTCCGGGACGAACTCGCACCCGTCCGCGTTCACGGGCTGGAACAGCATCCAGTCGCCCAGGAACTTGTCCTTCTGGTGCCAGGTGTACTTGGCCGGTTCGGCCTCCCCGCCCCCCTTCTTGTCGCAGATGTCGAACAGCAGCCGGTCGAAGTCGTCCGTGCCCGTCTTGGGGGCGACGGGGTAGTCGCAGTCGGACGTGTGGTCCTTGCACCAGTTTGCGAAATCGTCCGAGTTGTCGTCGTCCGCCCGGGCGAACGGGGGTACCGCCACCAGGCCCGCCGCGGCCATGGTGGCGAGCACCCCCGCGGTGAGCGCCCGGTTCCGCAGCCGCGGCGCGCGCGGGCGCTCCCCGTGCCGTGCCGCCGTGCCCGTCGAGTTCATCGCGATCCGATCCTTCGTTCCGGTCAGGAAGGGCAGCTTTGCGCGTACTGGAGGAGGCTCGGGCCCGGTTTCGGCGGCCCGCCCGGCGTGCAGTCCTGCCCGACGAGGCGGTAGATCCGGCACACCGCGACCGACGAGCGCGCCTCGACCACCCAGGGGAGGTTGACGGTCAGCAGGGCCACGACCAGCCCGCCCACCACGACCAGGAGGGCGCCGTATCCGGCCGTCGTCACCCCGTGGTCGTGGCCGCTCCCGCGCGGGTGTAGACCACGGCGGCGGTGTCGGCGTACACCAGCCTCCAGCGGGGGTCGCCGGAGAGGATCTGCGCGAACGCGTGTTCGCGGGGCCAGACCACCACTTCCACCCGGTAGCGGTCGAGGGTGCTGCGCCATGACGGTTCGCCTCCGAGGAGTCGCAGGTAATCGTTGATGAGCCGGCGGGGATACATGTCGTAGCGGTCGTCGATGAAGACGCGCTGGCGCGGCCAGTACTCGTGGATCGTGTAGCCCGCCCACACGTCGGTGGTGAGGAGCCGCCGGCCCAGCAGCCCGTTCCGCTCCACGGCGCGCATCGCCGCGACCGGGTAGTCGGTGACGTCGTGCCCGAACGCCGGGCGCGGCAGCCGGTCGGCCGTCCAGAACACCGCGAACGCCAGGACCAGCGCCAGCGGGACCCAGTGCGGGCGGCGCCGGGCGTCCGGCCGCGGCGCGTCGCGGGCGGCGAGGCGCGAGACGATCGGCAGGGCGACGACCGGGGCGGCCGCGATGTTGCGCTGCGCCCACAGGGCCAGCAGGAGGAAGGGCACCAGCACCAGGACGTCCCGCCGGGACGGCCGCCGCCGCGCGCGGGCCAGCAGCACCAGCACGGTCGCGAGGAACAGGGCGAACATCAGGCCCTGCGGCGTCCGCAGGTCCGGGGACTTCCACTCGATGATCGAGGCCAGGACGTCGCCGCGCATCAGCAGCGCCACCGGGAACCACAGCAGTGCCGGGCCGTAGGGGTTGACCAGGCAGACCGCCCCCGCCAGCAGTCCCGCGCGGGCCAGCGCCCGCTCGCGGTCCCGCCACGGCGGGGCGCCGTCCAGCCAGCGGCCGGCCAGATGCAGGGCCAGGAAGCCGAATCCCAGCGCGAAGCTGCCGTGCACGTTCGCCCACAGCCACATCACCGCGGGGACCGCCAGGTGGGGGCGGCGCCCGACCGGGGAGTCGGGGACGTCCACGACCCACACCAGCACCAGCAGTGCCAGGACGCCGAGCAGCAGCGGGCGCTCCGACCAGACCAGGCCGGCCGCGATCAGCCCGGACGCGGGCAGCAGCGCGGCGGCGAGCCGGTCGCCGGACAGCCGCAGCGCGAGCCGGTACGAGAGCGTCGCGATCGCCAGCCCGACGGCGGCCCCGAAGAGCCGGAGGGCGACCGGGCCGCCCGCCGCGTCCAGCAGCGCGTAGCAGACCTCCGCGAGCCAGGACTGGGCGACCCAGGACGTCCCCGGCGCGGTGTAGGAATAGATGTCCGAGCGCGGAATTCCGTGCTCCAGAATCCAGTGCCCCGTCGTCAGATGCCACAGAAAGGAACTGTCGGCAAGCCGCCGCTGGCCGTTGGCCCAGCCGAACACCATCCATACCGCGGCGTAGAGCGTGACCATTCCTGGAGGGCCGAGGCGGGGCGTGGCCCGCCTCGGCCGGCCGCGACCCGGGACGGGCGGCCGCACCGGGGCGACGGCGCCTCGCCCCGCCCGTTCGTCAGTGTCGGGGCGCATCGCGGTGCCTCAGGATGTCGTCGAGCCGCTCGACGGCGTGAAGATGGCGCTGATCGCGCTGCTCACGGCGCTGGAGAACTTGCTGAGCAGACCCGCCGCGTAGAGCGCGGTCACCAGGGCGCCGACCAGGACCAGCAGGGCCGCGTACTCGGTGATGGTCACCCCGCGCTCCCCCTCACCCCGGTCGGCGTACCACTTCCCGACCTTGTCGGCGCCATTTTGCATGAGCAGGACCAGACGAACTGAATACATTCCGCCTCCCAGTAGAAGCCGTGTTCTGCAATCAATACGCTAGAAACCATCGGCCCTCGATCACAGGGCTGATGGTCCCTATTTCCGTTGGGCCGGGGCCCGGATTCTCAGTCGTCCTGCGGCGGGCGCAGACGCAGCCACAGGGCGATGGCCCCGCTGCGGGAGGAGACGCCGATCTTCGGATAGACGCGGTTGAGATGGTTCTTGACGGTCTTCTCCGCGAGGAACAGCCGGCCCGCGATCTCGCGGTTGGACAGCCCGCGCGCGACCAGGTCCACGATCGCGATCTCGCGGGCCGACAGCCCGAACCGTTCGATCGGGTCGCCCGCGTACGCGACCCGCACGGCGTCGACCAGGGCGGCGCTCGCGGCCGGGGACAGCGGGTTGCCGCCCCCGACGACGTCGCGGACCGCCGTGACGAGATCGTCCTGGTCGTACGTGCCGTGCACGAGGTATCCGGCCGCGCCGTTCGCCACGGCCTCGCGCACCGTCTCGGGGTCGTCGGAGTAGGTCAGCATCAGCACCCGGCTGATCCGGGCCAGCGGGCCGGCGGCGCCGATGCCGTCCAGCAGCGGCATCCGGACGTCCAGCAGGACCAGGTCGGGCCGCAGCCGCTCGGTGAGCGCGACGGCCCGCTCCCCGTCGGCCGCCTCCCCGACGACGGTGATCCCGGCGGCCCCCAGCAGTGACGCCAGCCCGGAGCGGACGACCGGGTTGTCGTCGGCGACCAGGACCCGGATCGGATCCCCGCCGTCGGCCCGCGGGATCGGGTCGGCCGAGTCGGCCATGTCAGCCCGCCTTTCGCAGCGTTCCGGCGCACCGGACCCGGACGGTCACGGTCGTGCCAACGCCGGGCCGGGACTCGACCGACAGGGTGCCGCCGACGCTCTCGGCGCGCTCGCGCAGGCCGAGCAGCCCGTAGTGGCCCTCCCGGGCCAGGTCCTCGACGGAGGTCAGGGCGAAGCCGCGGCCGTCGTCGGACACGCACAGCACCACGGCGTCCGGCTCGACGGCCAGCCGGACGCTGACCGACCGGGCGGCCGCGTGCCGGGCGACGTTCGCCAGCACCTCCCCGTGGATGGCGAGCAGCTCCCGCCTTCCGCTGGGGGACAGGTCCGCGGCGGGGTCGATCCGGCACCGCAGGCGGACCTCGTGCCGGTCGCGCCACGCCCCGCTCCGGGCCGCGACGGTCTCGGCGAGCGGCCGGTCGAGCGCCGGGTCGCGCAGCCCGGAGATGAGCTCGCGGGCCTCCACCGCCGCCACCCGGACGTTGTCGGCGATCGTGCGCGCCTCCCGGGCGGCGCGTTCGGGGTCGCGGCGCAGCCACACCGGCAGCGCGGTGGCGGCCAGCGCGACGCCGCCGAGCGTCTTGCCGACGGAGTCGTGCATGTCGCGGGCCAGCCGGAGCCGCTCCTGCGCGGCCGCGGCGATGGCCTCGGCGCGGACGCGCGCCCGGTCGGCGTCGGCGTTCTCCTCCAGCATCCGCCGCACCGCCCGGCCGGCGAACGCGGCCAGCGGGTAGCAGGCGGGCTGGCCGACGAGCGCCTGGAAGGACGCGAGCGTGTGCTGCTGGGCCTCCGGGACGAACGCGATCGTGCCGACGTAGCACAGGACGTGCAGGACCGACAGCGCCGTCACGCCCACCCGGTCGAACAGCAGCCCGGCCACCAGCGCCGTGAGCAGGGTGGACAGGAAGAACGGCCCGAGGGGCCCGCCCAGCGCCAGGACGCCGAACGGGACGCCCGCGTCCAGCGCGGCGAGCAGCGGGTGCCGTTCCAGCAGCGAGACGATCCGCCCGGCGTGCCGGGCGGCCAGCCAGGAGACCACCCCGACGCAGGTGACCAGGGCGATGGCGCCGGGAGTCAGCCGGTCGCGGGGCAGCAGCAGCATCGACACCCCGGCCAGCGCCGTCCGCAGGTGCATGATCAGCCGGAAGGTCGCGGTGACCCGTCCGGCGGGGACGCGGTCGGCCGCGGCGTCCGGAGCGGCGGCCGGGCCCGGAGGGGGCCCGCCGGCTTCAGCGAAGTACCGCAACGACGTCCGCCCCCACGGTGAAGAGCATCGAGCCGAGGACCAGGATCATGATCGCGGGCAGGGACAGGGTCGTCGTCACCGCCGTGATCCGCGGGGTGTTGCGCTGCGCCTTGCGCTTGGCCCACTGCGCCGCCTGCCGCCGCATGTCCGCGCTGATCTGCTCCAGCGCCGCCGACAGCGGGGCGCCCAGCTCCTCCGACTGGAGCAGCGCGGTGATGAACTGGTGCAGCGACGCCGACCGGTTGCGCCTGCGCAGCTCCTCGAAGGCCGCGCGGCGGGGCGTGCCGAGCTCCATCTGGCGCAGCGCGATCTGGAACTCGTCGGCCAGCGGCCCCGGCATGCTGCTCGACACCCGGCCGAGCGCCAGCCGGAAGCTCAGCCCGGCGGTGACGGTGACGGCGAGCACGTCGAGGAAGTCGGGCAGGGAGCGTTCGATCTGCTCCCGCCGGGCGCGGACCCGGCTGTACAGCAGCAGCTCGATCTGCCCCACGCCGAGCAGCGGCAGCAGGCCGAGCGGCCCGACGCCCGACAGCAGCAGGATCGTCGCGGTGAGGCCGAACAGGACGGCGAAACCGGCCGTCTGCCGGGCGTAGACCTCCAGCGTCATGTCGCCGGGGCGTCCGGCGGCCTCGATCCGCTTGCGGATGCCGATCCGCCAGCGGCCGAGCACCGCGAGCGCCGGCGGCGTGAACGGCCGGCCGAGCAGATCGGCCAGGCTCCCGAGCGGGACGACCCCGCGCCGCCGGGCCCCCCGCGCCGCCGCCGGAGGCGCGGGGGCGGACACCCGCTCGGAGGAGCGCAGCATCGCGTACCCGGCCGTCGCCGCCAGGAAGCAGCAGGCCGCCAGCACGGCGCTGCCCGCGGGGTTCACAGGTCGATCCTGGTGATGCGCCGGATGATGACCAGTCCGGTGACGAAGAGGGTGAGGGAGACGCCCAGCATCGCCTGCCCGACGGTGCTCCCGGCCATCTCCCGCAGGACGCCCGGCTGGATGAGGTTGATGAGCAGCAGCGCGCCGATGCCGAGCACGCCGACGGCCCAGTTGCTGACGACGGCCTCGCCCAGGATCGTGCGGATCTCCCGCCGGGTCTCCTTGCGCTCGTCCAGCGTGGTGGCGATGCCCTGGAGCGCGGTGACCAGCGAGCCGCCGGAGCGGGCCGCCACCAGCAGCGTGCTGACCAGCACCGCCAGCTCGCGGGAGGGGAGCCGCTCGCCGAGCTCGTGCAGCGTCTCGTCGATGGGCTTGCCGATCCGCAGCGCGGCCGAGGTGATGCGCAGCTCGGACCGGGCGGGGTCCTCCAGCTCCTCGGCGGCCATCTCGATGGCGGTGCGCAGCACCAGCCCGGCCGACGAGGCGTTGGACAGCACCCGGGCCAGCTCGGGGAGCTGCGCGATGAACTCCTCCCGCCGCCGGTCCTCCCGGCGGCGCAGGAAGCCGAAGAACGCGAGCGCGACCCCGACCCCGGCGGCGACGCCGAACAGCGGGGCGAGGTAGGCGCCGATCAGCACCAGCACGGCCGCGGTGCTGAGCGTCAGCAGCGTCAGGAACGTCAGCACGCTCATCCGCACCCCGGACGCGGTGAGGCGGCGCTCCACGACCCGGCCCGGCTCGGTGGCGCGCAGCCAGCGCTCGAACGCCTCGCGCGGGCCGCGGCCGAGCAGCCGGTCGCCGGTCACCGAGCGCTCGGTCAGGACCCGGCGCCGCTCCCAGCCGGACAGGAACTGCATGATCCCGAGGACGGCGACGGCCAGGGTCGCCGCCGTCAGCCACAGGACCAGCGCGGGCGTCACGCTCATCCCCCCACCTCCCTGACCGGGGCGGCGGCGTCGTCGAACCCGCCGGGGACGCTCTCGCCGCCCAGCAGCAGCCGCTCGACGAGCTGCGCGGGGAGCGCGTGCCGCCGGTGCTCGCCCCGCACCCTCAGGTCGGGGCCGAGCGGCTCGGCCGCGAACCGGGACACGGTCTGCAACCGGACGGCGGTCTGGGCCCCGTCGGTCCGGGACGTGACGGCGACCTCGGAGACCCGGCGGGTGCCGTCCGGCCCCCGGCTGAGGTGGACGACGGCGTCGACGGCGTGGACGATCTGGTCGCGCACGGCCTCGAACGGCAGGCGCAGGTCGCTCATGCTGGCCAGGGTCTGGAGCCGGTGGACGGCGTCCTCGGCGGAGTTGGCGTGGACGGTCACCATCGACCCCTCGTGGCCGGTGTTCATCGCCTGGAGCATGTCCAGGGTCTCCGCGCCCCTGACCTCGCCGACGATGATGCGGTCGGGCCGCATGCGCAGCGCGTTGCGGACCAGGTCGCGGATCGTCACCTGGCCGCGCCCCTCGATGTTGGGCGGGCGGGACTCCAGCCGGATCACGTGCTGCTGCTGGAGCTGGAGCTCCGCGGAGTCCTCGACGGTGACGATGCGCTCCTCGGCCGGGATGAACGCCGACAGGGCGTTGAGCATCGTCGTCTTCCCCGTGCCGGTGCCGCCGGAGATCACCACGTTGACGCGGGCGCGGATCAGCGCGGCCAGCAGCACCGCGGTCGCCGGGTCCATGCTGCCCTGCGCGACCAGCTCGTCCACCATGTAGGCGCGGGGGAACCGGCGGATCGTCAGCACCGGGCCGCTCAGCGACAGCGGCGGGATGATGACGTTCACGCGCTCACCGGTCGGCAGCCGGGCGTCCACCATCGGCGACGACTCGTCCACCCGGCGGTTCACCTGGGCCACGATCCGGTCGATCGTCTGGTAGAGCTGCTCCTCGTCGGTGAACCGGGTGTCGATGCGCTCCAGCCGCCCGCCGCGCTCGACGTAGACGTCGCCGGGGCCGTTCACCATGATCTCGGTGATGGAGCGGTCGGCCAGCAGCGGTTCCAGCACGCCGAGGCCGAGCGCCTCGTCCACCACGCGGCGGATCATCTGGCCGCGCTCGCCGGCCGACAGCACCGGCCCGTCGCGGCTGATGATGTGGCCCGTGACCTTCTCCAGCCGGGCCCGGCGCTGGGCCAGGTCGAGGTCGGCCAGCTCGTCGAGGCTGACCTCCTCCAGGAGCCGCTGCCGCCAGCGCGACACCGAGCCCGGATTGATCCGGTGCCCGTTCTGATGGGGTTCGCCCGTCCTGTTGCGCAGCGCCATCGCTCAACCCCTCGGCATGTGGACGGTCCTGGAGAACTCCAGGTCCAGCGGGACACCCGGGAACAGCAGCGGGGTCCGCACCGTGACCGCGCAGCTCACGCCGTCGCCGGCGGCCGTGCCCTCGGCGCGCGGCTCCCTCGCCCAGCCGGGCAGCGCGTCGCGGGCGGCGGCCGGGCACGCGCCGGGATCCTGCCGCTGCGCGGCGACCCGTGCGCCCGTGCGGGCGGCGTTCTGCACCCGCTCGACGGACACGACGGCGACCAGCGCCTGAAGGCACAGCAGGATCCCGACCCCCGCGATCGGCAGCACGGCCGCGAACTCGACCACCGCCGTCCCCGCGTCGCGGGCCCC
The DNA here is from genome assembly GCF_050936235.1 of Spirillospora sp. CA-108201. NCBI lineage: Bacteria > Bacillati > Actinomycetota > Actinomycetes > Streptosporangiales > Thermomonosporaceae > Spirillospora > Spirillospora sp. CA-108201. The sequence continues at coordinate 625,966 of NZ_JBNJNE010000001.1, forward strand.
GGGGGCGGGCCGCCCACCGGCCGGAGTGCGGCTCATCCCCTCGCGCCCCTCTCCTCGTGCACGACCCGGGCCCGGGCGTGCAGGTCGAACAGGCCGTCGGTCCCGGGCAGCACGGCCGGGACCCGCACCGTCGCGGTGAACCAGTCGCCGTCCGCGCTCAGCCGCAGCCGGTCCGGGCGGTTCCACGGCGCGGCGATCCGGGAGGCGGCCCGTTCCCGGACCGCCGGGCCGTCGGCCGCGCCGTTGCCGAGGACCGCGACGGCGCGGGCGCCCTCGCCGGCCGCCAGCGTCGCGTACACGGCGGTGACGCCCACCAACACGACCTGGTAGGCGACCAGCAGCAGGAGGCCGACGAGCGGGAGCACCGCCGCGAACTCGGTGACGGCGGCGCCCGCGTCGCCGCCGCCGCGCCGGGCCCGGTCGCGGGGCCTGCGTCCGCGCCCGGGGCGTCCGCGCCGCCGCGCCGCCCCCCACTCGTGCAGGCCGATCTCGCGGGCCAGCGCCTCCACCGCGCTCCGGTAGGAGCTGGACGCGGCGTTGCCGGGGGCGCCGGTGTTCACCGCCTCCTCCACCGCGCGGAAGTCGGCCGGGACGGCCGTCTTCAGCAGCGGCGCGGTCAGCACCCGGCGGGCGAAGTCCGGCTGGACCTCGTCGCGGCGCGAGTGCCGGACCAGCACCACGTCCACGTCCTCCTTCTTGCGCACCGACAGCCGCTCCCACAGCGCGACCAGGCGCCGCACCCCCCGCAGCGCGGGCAGGTCGGGGCTGGCGGTGACCAGGACGCGGTCGGCCGTCTCGATGGCGACGGCGTTGGCGTCGGTGAGCTGGGCGCCGCAGTCGACGATCACCGCGTCGTAGCGGGACCGCAGCGCGACCAGGATCTGCCGGGTCGCCGTCTCGGTGACCTCCTCGGCGCGCTCTCCCTCGGCGGGGGCGAGCAGGACGTGGGGCCCGTCGCGGTGCGCGAAGAGCGCGTCGGCCAGCACGGTGCCGTCCAGGTCGTCGGCCGCCGCGCCCAGGTCCGCGATGCTGCGGCGGTGGGTGATGTCGAGGTAGGACTGCAGGTCGCCGGTCTGCAGGTCCAGGTCGACCAGGCAGACCCGCCGCCCGGCGCCCACGGCGGAGAGCGCCAGGTGCACGGCCAGCAGCGTGGTGCCGGTCCCGCCCTTGGCCCCGCACACCGCGACCGTGTAGCCGCGGCGCGAGGCGCCCGGGTCGCCGCCGGCGCCGGGGTCGAGGTGGTGCCGCATCGTCCGCGACCAGTCGGCCGCCGCGCCGGTCCGGTGCTGGAGCTCGGCCAGCGACGGGTGCGCGTCGATCACGCCGCGCGCGCCCGCCTCCATCGCCAGGCCGAGCTGCTCGGTGGTCGGCTCCTCGACGACGACGATGATCGCCAGGGCCGGGTGGCGGCCGGTCAGCTCGCGCACCAGATCGGTGGTGGGGAACCCGTCGAGCGTGTGGTGCAGCAGCAGGACGTCGGGTTCGGCCTCGGCCGCCACCGCCGCCGCGACGTCGGCGGCGGTCGCCGCCTCCGCCGTCAGGACGACGCCGGTCAGCTCGTCCAGCAGGGCGCGCAGCACGGCCGCCGCCGGGACGTCCCCGACGGCCAGCATGACGCGGATGCTCACGTCGTCACCTCACGGGGGCGGAGCAGAGCGGGGTCAGTTGCAGCTCGCCGGGTTCCCCGGCCTCGCTGATGAGGGCCAGCCGGATGCGGTTGGCGAAGCTTTCGGCGTAGGTGACCTTGAGGGAGTCGCGGCCGTCGAACGCGAACATGATCGCGACGTGTTCGCCCTCGCGCCGCCCGACCTGCAGGACCAGGGCGCGCGAGACGATCCGCGACGCGCACGCCTGCCGCTTTCCCTGCGCCGGGAACGTGGCGTAGACGTCGGTCAGCGCACCGGCACGCAGCCGGCCGGTGACGTTGGGGTCGACGGTCACCTGGAGGGTGATCGCCCGCTGGCCGGGCCGCAGGTCGGGCTGGGCGGTCAGCAGGTCCGGCACGAGGAGGGTGCCGGGCCGCAGCCGGGTGGCGGCGACCCGGTCGCCGACCTGCTCGGGCCGCTGCAGGATCCCGCCGGGCGGGATCCACCGGCGGGGCATCGTCCGCGTCGCCAGGGCGTCCGGGCCCGGACGCTGGTAGGCGCCGACCTCCTTGGTCACGACCAGGACGCTGAGCTTCGGGCCGACCTCCGCGCGGACGGAGGCGACGTAGCGGTAGACCGAGGCGAACACGAAGGCGGAGCCGAGGACCGCGACCCCCAGCAGCACGGCGCCGCGCCGCTGCCGGGGGTTCACGCGGACCTCGGGGGATCGTCGGAGGCGCCGCTGGAGCGCGCGGCGGCCGTGCCTGCCGGGGGCAGGGCGATGGGCGTTCTCACGGATGTCCTCGCTGCGCTGGTCACGATGGGGGTCGGGGAGTCGCCGAGCGGCACGGCGGCGCCGTCGCGGGCGGCCGCCGGGGCCCTGCGGGCAGGGCCCCGGCCCGGCGGGGCGGGAGGCCAGCTCTGGTTCTGATGCGGTGGGTCGGCCTGGAACATGCGGCAGGACGGGCAGATCTCGGAGGCCGTCGGGCGGCGGCACCAGGGGCAGTGCCAGAACCGCTCGCCCTCGACCAGCCCGCGGAACGCGGACGGGGCGGTGCTGAACGCGACGAACTCCGCGTGCCGGGGGGTGCCCCAGTAGCGGGCGCCGAGCGGCTGCGGCGCGACGTCCAGGACCCTGTCCGGACGGAACGCCTCGACCAGCCGGTCCCGGATGCCGGGGAACTCCCCGTCCCGCCGCGCGACCAGCAGGTGGACCTGCCCGTTCGGAACCGGCTCGGGCGGGTCGACTGCGCCGGTGCGGCGGTTCACCGTGTCCACCCGGGGCGCCGGCGCGGCCCAGGCCACGAACCCGGACCGCGGCACGTACGACCGCAGGTGCTGGCGCAGCCCGGTCGGCACGTTCGCCAGCCGGGTGACGCTGCCCATCCGGGCGCCCGCCGCGACCTCCCGCTCCAGCCGCTCGCTCACCCGCGCCAGCAGCCCCAGCGGCATGTAGCGCGCGGAGTGCGCCAGCAGGTCGGCGACCAGGGAGAAGGCCAGCGGCGGCAGCCGCAGCCCGAGCTCGGCGACCCGGTCGGTCTCCAGGAGGCCCCGGATGACCGGCAGCAGCCGCCGCGCCGGGGCGGCGTCCCACTCCGGGTAGACGACGAGGATCTCGGTGAACTCGGCCAGGCGGGCGGTGACCCGCTCGTAGGCGTCGGCGGTGCCGGTCAGAGCACTCGGCACGGTCAGCCGCTCGGCCGGCTCGGCCGGAACGTGGCCGGTGCTGGGCAGATCGCCGATCGCCACGACGGCACGGCGGGCACGTTGCTCGTTCATCGCTCTCCAGGACCTCGGGTCGGTGGCGAACGGTGCTTGGTTGTCTTTGTTTAGACCCGAATATGTTGAGATGTCAAGCATCGAGGGAGGAGGCCTGAAAAGCTGCATCGAGCGTTGATTGAGGGACTTTATTGGGCCCATCGGCCCTGCCCGCCGCGCGGCCCCGAGTTTTACCGTCACGGCGGGACGGCCGATTGGCGGCCGGAATCAGCCCCGGGAAAAGACAGAGAATGCGTAGTGACACGTGAGGGCCGAACAGGACCGCGGCGGCGCCACCATCGTGCTGGTGGTGGGGATGACGCTGGTCCTGGTCGCCGCCACGATGCTGATCGCCCGGCTGGCCTTCTCCAGCGACCTGCGCGGCCGCGCCCAGGTCGCCGCCGACGCGGCGGCCCTGGCGGCGGTGCAGCCGCTGCGCGAGTACGCCCTCGAACTCGCGCTCGCCGGGGTCGACCCCCGCGGGGCGGCGTTCTGGGACGTCGGCGAGGACGCGGCGAGGGAGCGCGCGGCCCGCTACGCCGGGCTGAACGGGGCCGTTCTGGCGGGGCCGGTCCGGCTGAGCGGGCTGCGCGGCCGCACCGCGCGCGTCTCGGTCGCGACCCGCGACTGCAAGGTGACCAGCCCGGTGCCGGAGGCCGGGGCGCCCGGTCCCGGGGAGGGCACGGACCCGCCCGAGCCGCCGCCCGCTTCCGGTGACACGGCGTCCCCGGGCCCCACCCGCACCCGCCTGTGCCGTGACAGGTTCGGCGAGCGCGGCCTCGGCCGCTCCGGGACCGCGGTGGCCGCCGCCCGGCTCGACCTGCCCGCCTGTTCCCGCGTCGCGGGGAAGGCCGGCTCGCCGCGGCTGCTCTGCGACGGCGTGCGGGCCTGGCCCCACGGAGACCGGACCGAGGTCGGCCGGCGGTTCCGGGCGAACCTGGTCGACGGCGACGACCCCGAACCCTACGGGGGCGAGCCGGACGGCGCCGTCCCCAACCTTCCGCCCGGCGCCCCGCCGGCCGCGGCGCGGGTGCTGGCCGAGACCTACCGGCGGATCGGCCCGGGAACCGGGCCGTGCACCGCGCTCGCCGCCCGGCCGCCGGGCGGCGACGACGAATCACGGGAGGAGTTCGATGAGCGCTGGAGGCGCGAGGCCTGCGACGGATCCCGGTTCGTCCGCGAGGTGCACCGACTGGCCGGCCTGGAGATCCCCGACGGCGCCGGCGCCCAGCGCGCCTACGGCGCGCCCGTCCGGCCGGGCGAGGAAGAGGCCGCCGACCTGGTGTTCCTGCGGGGCGAGGACGGCCGGCCCGACCGGGTCGGCATCGTGCTGGACCCCGCCACCCGCACCTACGCCGAGTTCACCGGCGACGGCCGTGCCCGGATCGCGGGCTACGGCGCCCCCGGGTCCGCCGGTGCGCCGGCGGCCTTCACCCGCCCCGCACAGCACCGGTAGCGACCGGTGATCGCGCTCGTCGCGGGAGGCGCGGCGGTCGGCGGCGGCGCGGTCGGCTGGTTCGCCGCGCCGCACGCGTGGCGCTTCCTGCCCGAGCAGGCGCGCGCGCGGCGGGCCGGCCGGCTGGCGCCGAGACTGGCGGTGGCGTCCGCGACGGCCGCCGTCTGGGCCTTGCTCGCCTGGCGCATCGGGCCCGGTCCCGAGCTGCCGGCGTTCCTCTACCTGGGGGCCGTCGGCACCCTCCTCGCGACCGTGGACCTGGCGGTCAGGCGGCTGCCCGACCTGCTCGTCCTGCCGTCCTACCCGATCGGCACCGGGCTGCTGATGATCGCCACGCTGGTGGCCGCCGAGTTCTGGCCCCTGGTGGGCGCCCTGGCGGGCGCGGTGGCGCTGTGGGCCGCCTACGCCGTCCAGCGGCTGTTCGCGGCGCGGTCGATCGGGCGGGGGGACGTCAAGCTGGCCGGGGTCCTCGGCCTGTACCTGGGCTGGCTGGGCTCGGGCGCCTGGCTGCTCGGACTGGTCGCGGGCTTCTTCTTCGGCGGCCTGTTCGGCATCGCGCTCATCGCGTTCCGCAAGGCGACGAGAAAGACCGAGATACCTTTCGGGCCGTTCATGCTGCTGGGCGCGCTGTTCGCCATAGCGATGAGCTGAGCACCGCACGGCGGCCCGGATGGGAGCTCTTCCAGGACTCCATTGAATGAACTATGGTGACTATATGGTTGCTTTTAGTTGGGATCGTGTGGGATGACTACGCCTTCGCCTTCCTCCAGGGCCCTCTGATCACCGTGCTCGGCTGCGCCTGCGGCGCGCCCACCGAGCGCGGCGACGAGATGTTCCTCGCCATGGCCGCCCGTTCCTGCGCCGCGATCCGCGATCACGGCTCCCTCGCCAAGGCTCCGTGAACCGTCCGCCGAAGCGCCGCCCCCGGCCCGTCCCGCCCACCTGACCCGGCAGGGCCCGGCGCGGGCCCGCCCCACGGTCAGTCGTCGAAGTAGGCCTTGGCGACGGCGTAGCTGTCCTCGTAGAGGTGGTAGCGGGTGATCTTCCCGTTCCGGACCGTGGCGTGCAGGGCGAACGCCGTGTCGATCTCCCGGCCCGTCTTCTCGACCTCGGAGACCATGCGCCCGACGAGGACCACGTCGTCGCCCTCGGCGATGACCTGGCGGAGGTCGAACTCCCTGGTTCGCACATGGCTCTGAAGCAGTTCGAAGAACTTCCGCATGCCCTCCGCCGAGTCGACCTCCGGAACCCAGGGAATTCCCGGCGGGTGCGGAATCGAGAACGACACCGAGTCGGCGAACAGCGCCGACGCCTCCGCGCTCTTTCCCTCGGCGATCAGTGAGAGCAGGCGCTGGACGGTCTGTACCGGTGAATCTGTTGTCATAAGTGCTGCCTTATCTGTCGGATATGCGATGCGCGCCATTGAGCTTCGTCTTGCCGGCGCCCCCTGGGGGCCGGGCCCCTCAGCCGAGCTGCTCGGCGAGTCCGACGACGATGCCCTCGGGGCCGCGGACGTAGCAGAGCCGATAGACGTTCTCATACTGCACGATCTCGCCGACGAGCTCGGCGCCGCGTGCCCGCACGCGGGCGACGACGTCCTCGATGTCATCGACCGCGAACATGACGCGACGAAGGCCGAGAGTGTTCGCCGGTGCGTCCTTCGGCTCGGGGGTGATGACATCCGGCCTGTGGAACTTCGCCAGTTCTATTCGCCCGTTCCCGTCCGGAACCCGCAGCATGGCGACGTCCTGCCGAACATTGTCGAGCCCGATGACCCGCTCCGCCCCGCGCCATTCCAGTGGCCCCTTGCCCTCCAGTTCCATGCCGAGTTCGACGAAGAACGCGATGACCGCCTCAAGGTCATCGACGACGATCAGGACATTGTCCATCCGCTGGATCGTCATGCCGGGTCTCCTTCGTGTGGCACGGCCGGAATGGCCGCTCCTGAACGGGGACGGAGCCGGTGGGCCCGCCTCGACATCCTGCACCACATCCCTCGTGGATCACCGGGGCGCGAAGGTGCTGCCGGCGTGTGGGCGTCCGCGGCGACCCGGGTGCCCGAGCGGGCGGCGAGCCGACCTTCGGCGACCGAACCCTTCCCGCCATTGATCGGGTGTCGGCGACCACGTCCCGGGCTTGGAGGAATGTCGACTCTTCGTTGGGTGTCGGTTGCCCGCGGCGCGGATAGGGGATCGGCGTGGCCGACGTCGACTTTTCGGCGATCTTCGAGGCGTCGCCGGTGGCGGTTTCGATCCTGTCGCCCGCGTGGGTGTACGTCGCGGTGAACGGGGCCTACGAACGGCTGACGGGCTGGTCGAGGGAGCAGATCGTCGGCAGGAGGGTGTTCGAGGTGTTCCCCGGCGGGCCGTCGGGGCAGAGCGCCGTGCAGCTGCGCGCGTCGCTGGAACGGGTGGTGAGCACGGGCGAGGTCGAGACCATGCCGTTGCAGCGCTACGACACCGAGGAGCCGGAACGTCCCGGGATCTTTCACGAGCGGTACTGGACCATCCTCAACGCCCCGGTGCTGGGCCCGGACGGACGGGTCACACTGGTGATCAACCGGGTGGAGGAGGTGACCGGCTTCATCCAGAGTCTCCGCGAAGCCGAGAACGACCCGGAACCGCATCAGCGGGCGCTGGCCTCGCAGGCGAGCGCGATCGAGGCGGAGCTGTTCGTGCGGGCTCGTGAGCTGCAGGAGGTCAACCAGCGGCTGCGGGACGCCCAGGAACGCGAGCGTCAGGCCACCGAAACGGCGCAGCGGGCGCTGCAGCACCAGCGTCAGGCGGTCGCCGACACCTCCCATGACCTGCGCGGTCCGCTCGCCGGGCTGCGCACCTGCCTGGAGATCGTCCTCAACGACCCCGGCGGTGACGCCGAGGAGATCCTGCGGTCCGCGCTGTACGACGCCGAACGCATCGGCGACATCGTCGCCGACCTGCTGGAACTGGCCCGGTTGGAGGGCAATGCCCCCTGGCGGACGCGAGCCGTCGACCTGGCGCACCTGGTCCGGACCGAGACCGACCGCCGTGCCCCGGACCACCGGTCCGTCGACCTCACCCTCGACCTCGCCGCGGACGTGATCGTCGACGCCTCGCCCGTCCGGCTGACCCGTCTGCTGAACAACCTGCTCGACAACGCCGAGCGCCACACCCGGACCCGCATCGACGTGACAGTCGTCCAGCAGCACGGGAGGGCGGTGCTGGAGGTCACCGACGACGGGCCCGGCATCCCCGCCGAGGAACGCGAGAAGGTGTTCGATCGCTTCTACCGGCGACCCGACGCCCGCCAGGCCGATCCCGAAGGCACCGGCCTGGGCCTGGCCATCGCCCGCCAGATCGCCCAGGGCCACCACGGCGACCTCAACATCGTCGATCATTCGCCCGGCACCCGCTTCACCCTGTGGCTCCCCCTCCACCCCTCGGTCGGTCCCGGCACCGGGACCGCCGCCGGCGACGAGCCCAACGCTCGATGAGCGGCCTCGCCGCGGGGCCGTGCCCGGGGAGTCTCCTGAAGGGCGAGCTCTCATCCGCGAGGTGACCACGCGCGCCGAGGCGGAGCACGCGATCAAGGCGCCGGCGCCTTGCGCGCCCTGACCCGTCTTCTGGCGGTGCCGAGTCGGCCGCGGCTCAAGCGGCGTCAGTGCTCATGTCTCGTCCGAGCCAACGCACGCAAAAGTGCGGTTTGCCGCAATGGGCAATTCTGACGGCTTTGTCTGATTTCACTTCTCCCCAGTGGCAGGGTCCATCCAGAGGAAAGGAAGGTTACCTGGGGGGAGACCCGCGCGCCTCCGAGCACGTCCGCGGCCCAGATCGCCCAGCCCACGCCCCCGGGTCCCGCGGTTCCCGCGCGAAAAGTCACGATCACCCGCCAGAACAGGGACTGCCTGGGGATGCCCGTCGGACCCACGTTGACCCAGAGCTACACCATCAGGCTCATCCAGTTGGGGCCGTCTCTCGGGACGTCCGACTTCCCGGGAGTCGTCGGGACGGTGACCACCGACGAATTCGGTAATGGCGAGGCCAATGTCAGGGAGAACGTTCTCTCCGGCGCCACCCACGTCTTCGTCGACCTCAACAACACGGCCGACCCGAACGGAGACTTCTTCACGACGGAACCGGTCTCCCTCTTCCGGTAGACAGGCGCTCCTCAGGTCGGTCGGGACGAGCGTTCTCGCTTTTCGGCCTCCGGATTCCGGGGGCCGGAACGCGCGAGTGCGTCCGGGAGCCGCCGGCGCGGCGGCCGTCACCCCCCGGGCGTCACGAGGCCGAGGTCGCGCAGGCTCTCGGCCGACTCCACGATCGTCGTCTCGACCGGGCGCGGGCGCCAGCCGAGCTCCGTCCGGGCCCGGTCGTTGCGGATGACCGGCCGCGCCGGCTCCGCGCCCGGCTCCTCCTCCGCGGGCACCCGCGCGGCGAGAGGGCCGAGGCGGCGCCCGAGGATCGCGGCCACGTCCAGGAGGCCGAGCGCCGGGCCGTCGCCGACGGCCAGGTAGCGCCGCCCCGCGGCCCCGGGCGCCGCCATCGCGCGGATGTGCAGGTCGGCCACGTCGCGGACGTCGACGACGCCGAAGCGCAGCCGCGGCGCGCGCCGCATCGCGCCGTCGAGCATCGCCTTGATCAGCTGCATCGAGGAGCCCGGGACGGAGGTGAGGGCGGGCCCGAAGACGGCCGTCGGATTGACGGCGACCAGTTCGGTGCCGCCGCGCCCGCCGCCCATCAGGTCCCACGCGGCGCGCTCGGCGATCGCCTTGGAGCGCGGGTAGGGCGCCAGACCCGGCGTGTCGGGATCGGTCCAGTCGGCCTCGGTGAACTCCGCGCCCGGCTTCGGCGTGTACCCGACGGCGGCGAACGACGAGGTCAGGACCACGCGCCGGGCGCCCGCCGCGCGCGCGGCGCGCAGCACCCGCAGCGTCCCCTCGCGAGCGGGGACGATCAGCTCGTCGGGGTCCTCGGGCTGGGTGGCCGGGATGGGCGAGGCGACGTGGTGGACCTCCGCGCAGCCGGGCCTTCGAGCGCACCGTCGCGCGCACCGCCCGGCCGTCCCGCAGCAGCGCGGCGGCCAGATGCGTGCCGAGGTAGCCGGATCCGCCGGTGACCAGGACCGGGCTCATCGCGGCACCCCCAGGCGGTCGACCGACCCCGCGAGCCGCCGCAGCGCCTCGGCCTCCGCGGCGGCGTCGCCGCGGTCGCGGGCGTCCCACAGCGCCGCCTTGTCGCGCAGGTAGCCGAGCCGCGCCCGCCGGGCGGCGATCTCCGCCTCGACGCGCTCGGCGTGCCGCAGCAGCAGGTCGCGCTGCTCCGCCGCCGCGCCCCGGCCGCGGGCGCGGTTGGCCAGGTAGGTGCGCATGTCGCCGGTTCCCACGCCGGCGGCGCGCAGGCAGGCCAGCGCCTCCAGCACGTCGAGTTCCTCGGCGCCGTAGCGGCGGTGCCCGCTGCTCTCGTCCCGGAGGACCGGCCCGAGGAGCCCGACGTCCTCGTAGTAGCGCAACGTCGGCTCGCTGAGCCCCGTGCGCCGCGCGACGTCCTGGACGGTGAGAGTGCTCATGTGCTGAGCACAGCACACCTCAAGCGCTTGAGGTCAAAGCCTCCGGGCCGCCGGCGTCGAAACGGGGTGGTCACACCCCTCTGACGGCTTCACGGACCCGCCGCCCGCGCTCAGGCGCCCTGGCCGGCGTTGTCCGTGGAATCAAGGAACGCGGAGATCCGGGCTGCGCCCGTGCGTTCCAACCAGGTGCCGAAGTCCATGGCGGCGGGGTGGATGCGTCGGGTGGCGGCGATGTCGGTCCGGTAGCCGAACTCGTTGAGCCATTGGTTGGCGTAGGCGAAGTCCTCGCTGATGGTGCGGATCGTCTCCAGCGGAATCTGGACGTAAGGCAGCGAGATTCCCAGCGCCGTTCCGATGGCCTCGGCGACCTGGGCCGGGGTGAGTTCCTCGGCGGCCAGAGAGACCGCTCGGCCGATCCACTCCCGCGGCTTGGCGAAGGCTGCCGCGGCGATGGCGCCGACGTCGTCGACCGCGATGAGTTGCTGGACGGTGTCCGGCGCGACTCCGCTGGACAGGGCGCCGTCGCGCAGCGCGTAGCCGCCGGTGAAGTTCTCCATGAAGGAGACCGGCCGCAGGATCGTCGCGGGGAGGCCGAGTTCGGCGATGCGCTGCTCGATCCGCCATTTGCTGACCAGGTTCACCGGCACCTTCTCGCCGGGATGGCGGTCCGCCCCGGCCACCGAGGTGAACACCAGGTGCCCGACGCCGGCGGCCTGCGCGGCCTCGGCGACGTTCGCGCCCCAGCGCACCTCGTCGTCGGTGGTGAAGTCCGGCGCGGTGCCCGGCGAGCCGACCGTGGGCTGCACGCTGAACAGGCCCCACGCGTCCTCGGCCGCGGCGGTCAGGGAGTGGACGTCTTCCATCCGCGCCCGCACGACCTGCGCGCCGGCCCGTGCCAGCGCCCGGGCAGGGGCCGCGTCCGGATCGCGAGTGAGTGCCCGCACCTGCCAGCCGTCGTGCAGCAATTGACGCGTCACGGCCCCGCCCTGCAGACCGGTCGCTCCCACCACCGCGACGGTCTTGTTCCTCGGTGTCACCGCTTCTCCTCATGTCGGACCGGGAAGGCGCGTTCCACATAAGTGGGGTACCCCTCCAGTTAGTGTCCGCTACGATATGGGGGGACACCCCGGTTAGCAAGCGTCAGGAGCCGCCCGTGCCGCAAGGTGCCGACAAGCCGGCCGGACAGCAGATGCGTGCCGACGCTCGCCGCAACGTCGGCCGGATCCTGACGGCCGCGGAGGCTCTCATCGCCGAGGACGGCGCCGAAGCGTCCCTGGAGGAGATCGCTCGCAGGGCCGGAGTCGGCTCGGCCACCCTGCACCGGCATTTCCCCACCCGGCGGGCGCTTCTGGAAGCGGTCTTCCGAGACCGGGTGGCGGCCATCTGCGCCCAGGCCGACGACCTGGTCACCGCCCCCGATCCGGGAGAGGCGCTGTTCACCTGGCTCCGCGCCGTCGGCGCTCAGGCCGCGGCCAACCGCGGCTTGAGCGCGTCCGTCGCGCGCGACGGCGGCGGGCCGGCGCTCGGCGGCGGTTGCCACGACATGATCGTCGGCGCGGGCGAGCGACTGCTCGCCCGCGCTCGCGCGGCGGACGCCGTACGCCCCGAGATCACCGCGCTCCAACTGCTGAAGCTCGTCGCCGCCGTCTCCACGGCCAGCGAGCGCGATGCCGACGGCCCCTCCGAAGCGGACCAACTGCTGGCGATCGCCATCGACGGGGTCCGGCCCCGCTGAGCGCGGCCCGCGCGCGTCGACGCGAGCCCAGTCCACCAACGCGGCGCCACCGGCTGACGAAGTGGCGCGGTCGAGAAAGCAAGGGACCCCCACCCGTGTACCAAGTTCCGTGCCACCAGGTCGAAAGGCACCTCATCGATCTGGCGCTCACCGACATCGAGAAACGGACCTTCACGCGCTGGCACAGGATGGACGCGGGATACGAATACGATCCCGAGTTGTTCGCGGAGACCTGCGATGAGCTCCTGGACCATGTAGCTGCGTGCGCTCGGTTCGATCCGGCGCTGTCGGGGCCCGCGGTGCGCGCCGCACTGCAGACCGCGGCGGAGTGCGCGGCGGCGGTCCTCGACCGCAGGCTCTGGCCCAACGGCGACTTCGAGGTCGACTTTCCCGTCCTCACCGCTCGGTACGGCGCCACGAAGCTCACCAGCCCCGAGACGTCCTACTCCCTGGACAAGCCCCGGACTCCGCCGGTCGCCGAGTGGGTCCGGTCGTTCGCGCTGTGCCTGATCAGCAGCGCCTTCGGGGTGCCGTGGCGCCGGAACCTCGTCCTCAAGCTCGACGTCGCGCCCGAGATCCACGTCTCGCCCGCCGAGTCCGCGGCCGCGCTGGCCGAGATGGACGCGCTGGCCGACTACCTCGTCGACGGCGACGGGCCCCCGCTGGTCGTCAGACCCGACAGACCGGCCCGTGTTCGCGCCGCGCGCCGGCTGGACGCGGCCGGACCGCTGACCCCCGACCAGCACCTGCTGCGCGTGCTGCTCGACGACGACCGGCCCGCCTTCGAACGGGCCCTGGCCGACCGCCTCGCCCGGTACCGCGAGGACATCGGCGACGATCCCGCACCTCGGACACTGCTGCCTCTCGCGGCGATCGCCCTGGCGAACCTGGCCGTTCTCGCCCACGGATGGCCCCTCGACGTCCGCTCCGGCTACCTGCCCGAAGGGCTGCTCCCCGAGCCTCCCGCTGACGGGCCGCCCGCGACGGAGCCGGTGGTCGTCCCGACCCGGCACGGCCTGCCCGACACCGACGACGGGCTCCGCGATCTCTACGAGCGCCTCACCGGCGTCCAGCGGCGGGCGCTGCGGATGATGCTCCTCAACCCCGGGCCCCAGATCTCCACCCCGGCCCTCTCCGCCCTGACCGGTCTGCCCGCCGCCGAAGCACTGGTGACGGCGGAGGCACTGGCCCAGATGTCCCTGGTGGAGGTGGGGGAGCCGTACGGTTGGTGGCGTCCGCGCGACCCGGCCCGCGCGTTCGCCGCCGCCCTCGGCCGCGCCGAAGCCGGGGAGCACGACGACGCGCTCGCGCGGCTGTTCGAGCACTACCGGCTCGGCGCCGTCGACGCCGGCCATCAGCTCCACCCCACCACCCGGGACCGCAGGCGGATGTTCACCGGACGGGGCGACGCGCTGATCTGGCTGGACATCGAGACGCCCAACCTGATCGCCGCGGCGCGGGCCGCCGCCGATGCCGGCCGTCCCCTCGTCACCCGCCACATCGCCTTCGCTCTGGGCGAGTACCTGGACCTGCGCCGCCGCGTCGCCGACGCACTCCAGCTGTCCACCATCGCCTTGCAAGCCGCCCGCCAGACCGGAGACCGGCCTGGCCAAGCCGACGCGCTCACCGGGATCGGCAGCGCACTCAGCCGACTGCAGCGGTCCGAGGAGGCCGTCACCGCGCACACCGACGCCGCCGCCCTCTACCGCCAGAACAATGATCGGTCCGGCGAGGCCATGGCGCTGAACAATCTCGGCAGTGCCCTGCTCGGCCGGCAGCGGCACGATGAGGCGTTCGACGCCTACACCGACGCCGCCGCCATCTACCGCGAGGTCGGGGATAAGCGCCGCGAGGGTCTGGCGCTGAACAACCTCGGCAGCGCCCTGCGCGACGTGCAGCGGTTCGAGGAAGCGATCACCATGCTCACCGAAGCCGCCCGGATCCTCGGCGAGTCCGGAGACCGGCGCCGCGAAGGCTTGGCCGTCAACAACCTCGGGAGCGCCCTCAAGGGGACCGGGCGGCTGGACGAGGCGATCACCGCCCACACCGACGCCGCGGAGCTCTTCCGCCGGACAGGCGACCGGCACGGCGAGGCCACGGCGTGGCACGGGCTGGGCCTGGCAAGACATGCGGCGGGCCGGCCGGACGAAGCCGCTGCGGCGATCGAGAAGGCGGCCGTCGCCTACCAGGAGGCCGGTGACCAGCACTGGCACCGGCGAGCACTCGCAGTGCTCGACCAGATCAGGGCCCATCAGCACGACGGCAGATGACATCCCGGCACCGCCCGCAAGAAGATCAGTCCCGCCGGGTCGCTCAAGCGGCCGCTCGAAGCGACGGCTCTGTCGTGCAGGACCGTGGAGCCCCTTTCGCCGGCGCAGCCCGAGAAGCCGGTAGCTGTACAGGTCTCCGGCCCGCCCTGCGACGACACCGCCGTCCAGCGCGATCGCGTCGAAGCCGCGCCGGATCCAGCGCACCCTGTGAGCCGCGGGATCGGTCACCACCGTCCGGCCGTCCTTCCAGGTCAGCACCGCGGTCGTCGCGTCGGACCCGACCACGTTGACCGGATTCCCCAGGGGGCCGCTGTCCCACGGGAGGGGCAGCTCGTCGTGGAGAACGTTCCTGCCGCTCGACGGGTCCACTCCGATCAGTTCGATCGCCGCGCCCGAAGGCGTGGTGCCCTGCCCGGGGACCTCCGTCATGAACGCGGCGAGGGCGGTCCGGCGGCCCTGCCGCACCCGGCGAGAACCAGGGCCGCGGCGACTACTGTGCAGATCCCTATTCTTTTGTCCATAATGTGGATCTTGCGATCAGTCGGCCGCGACGTGAAGTCCATTCTCCCCGGAAGCTCCGAAGGCGCTTTCATTGAAGGGCTCTGACAATCAGGTGCTGGAGCGCTGACGGTCGACGGCTGAGGAGTCATGTTCAGCATCGCAGATAGCGGTTCTGTTCAGCGGAAGAGCGGGCCGGTCGAGTCGGTGTCGGCTGCTAAATTCTGATCCATGGAACCGACGCGGGAGGACTCGGTCTCGTACGGACCGGTGCCCCGGTATCCGATCGAGTCCGTGGACAACGCCCTGCGTCTGCTGTCGTTGTTCCGCGACCAGGAGCGGATCCGGGTGAAGGACGCCGCCGAGGTGCTCGGCGTGGCGACCGGTACGGCCCACCGGCTGCTGGCGATGCTGGTCTACCGCGGCTACGTGGCGCAGGATCCGATGTCCAAGCTGTACGTGCCCGGGGTCGTGCTGCTGTCGATCGGTCTCGAGGCGGCGCGCCGGTCCGGTCTGCGCGAGACGGCCCGCCCGTTCCTGGACGAGCTCAGCGAGCGGCTGGGGGAGACCATCCACCTCGCGACCCTGGTGGGCTCGCAGGTCCTGTACGTCGACGGACGCGAGAGCCGCCGGGCGCTGCGCGTGGTCTCGCGCGCCGGGACGCTGCAGCCGGCGCACTGCACCTCGGCCGGCAAGGCCCTGCTCGCCGAGCTGCCTCGGGACGGACTGCTGGAGCTCTATCCGGATGAGCGTCTCCAGCAGTCGACCCCGCAGTCGGTCGGCCTTCGCAGTCAGCTCCTCCTGGACCTCGACGGTGTGCGCACGCGGGGCTACGGCCTCAACTTCGGCGAGCTCGAAGAGGGAGTCGGCTCGGTCGCGACCACGGTGCACGGCCCGCACGGCGCATGCGTCGCGGCCATCGGGGTCAGCGCACCGCTCAGCCGCCTGGACGACCTGCGCATCCGGCAGACGGCCGACGTCCTCGCCGAGACGGTCTCCCGCTTCCAGTCGACCCTGGCTCGTTAGCTTCCCGGTCAACGGCGGGCCGCGCGACGCGGCCCGCCGTTCGCGTTCCCACTGTTCCGCGACACCCCGACTGATCTACTATGCAGAAACTAGTTCTGTATAACAGTGAGAGGCGAGGTGGCTCGGTATGAGCACGCGAGAAGCCGCGACACTCGACGGCACGGTGGTCGTCGTCACCGGAGCCGGACGGGGCCTCGGCCGCGCCTACGCAATGGACCTGGCCGCGAGGAACGCCACGGTGGTCGCCGCGTCCCTCCACCGCTCGTCCGCGGTGGACACGGCGGACGAGATAACGAGCCGGGGCGGACGGGCCGACGCCTACGGGGTCGACGTGACCGACGAGGACGGGCTGGCGGACATGGTCGCCGACGTCCTGGAGCGGCACGGCCGCATCGACGTCCTGATCAACAACGCCGGCGGGGCCATGGCGGCCCCGCGGCCCGCGGAGGAGATCGCTCGCGACGACTGGAACCGCGCCCTCTCCGTCAACCTGACCGGCGCCTGGCTGGCGGCCAAGGCGGTGATCCCCGCGATGAAGAGCGCTCGCCGGGGGACGCTGATCAATGTCTCCAGCACGACGACGAAACGCGCCTTCCCCCTGGGCCTGGCGCCCTACATCGCGGCCAAGGCGGGCGTCGAAGGGCTCACGAGGGCGCTCGCACGGGAGCTCGGCCCCTTCGGCATCACGGTCAACGCCGTGTCTCCGGGCCTGGTGCTGATGGACAAGGCGGAGCGCTCGGCGCACCCCGAAATGCTCATCGAGATCGCCGAGCGGGTCCGCTCCGAGCAGTGCGTGCCCCGCGCCCAGACGACCGACGACCTCTGCGGCGCCGTCGCGTTCCTGGCGTCCCGGGAGGCGGCCTTCATCACCGGCCAGGTCGTCGACGTGGACGGCGGCTGGGCGCTCGGCTGACCCGCCCGCCGTCGTCGCGGCTTCGCATCGCCGCAGGTCAGGCGGATAGCTTTGAGACACCAGCGGACATGTTGCTCAGATGAGCGAAATGCTACGCATATGTTGCATCCCGATGAACTGGGTTCCTACGGTGTGACCCTCAGCACAACCTGGGAGGGCACATGCGAAGAACGTTCCTGGCAGGGGCGCTCGCGACGGTGGTCACGGTGGCATCGGCGTGCTCGGTGTCGACCGGGCCGAGCGGCGGTTCGGAGCGCAAGCGCGACGGCGGGCAGCTGACGATCGGCTTCAGCGAGGTCACCCAGCAGTCGCCGTTCTATGTCCAGCTGAAGGACGGGGCGCAGCAGGCCGCGGCCAAGGCGGGGGCCAAGCTGCTGTTCGCGGACGCCAACGGCGACGTCACCAAGCAGAACAACGACATCCAGGACCTGATCACGCGGGGCGTGGACGTCCTGCTGGTCAACCCGGTGGACCCGAAGGGGGCCGCGGCGGGGCTGGCGGCGGCCAAGGCCGCGAAGATCCCCGTCATCACCCTGGACCGGCCGGTGCCGGAGGGGGCGGCCTCGCACGTCGGGCGCGACAACGTCCAGATGGGCAAGCTGGTCGGGCAGCGGCTCGCGCAGGCGCTCGGCCCGGCGGGCGGCAAGGTCGTCGAGCTCCAGGGCGACGCCGGCGGCGCGGTCGCCCGGGACCGCGGGAACGGCTTCACGCAGGGCGTCCAGGGCAACCCGAAGATCAAGATCGTCAAGGGCCCGTACTGCGACTACATCCGGTCCAAGGCGGTCAGCGCCATGCAGGACCTGCTGCAGGCGAACCCCGACGTGAAGGCCGTCTACGCGCACAACGACGACATGGCCCTCGGCGCCCTGCAGGTGCTGCGGGAGAACAAGCGGACCGACGTCAAGGTCGCCGGCGTGGACGGGCTGATGGAGGCGGTGAAGCTCATTCCGCAGGGCCAGTACGTCGCCACCGCCCTCAACGACCCGATCAGCGAGGCCACTCAGGCGGTGCAGACCGCGGTGAAGGTCGGGAACGGCGAGCAGGCCGCGTCGTACGTGGACGCCGGGACGGCCCTGATCGACCCGGCCAACGCGGCGAAGTACAGCGGCTCCAGCGTGTTCGCACCCGCGCAGTCCGCGTCCTGAGGCCTGAGAAACGCAAGAAGGGAACACTGTGCCTGAGAAAATGCTCGCGGCCGTCCTGCACTCTCCCGGTGACATCCGCGTGGAGGAGGTGGCGAAGCCCGAGCCCGGTCCGGGCGAGGCGCTGGTCCGCGTCGACGCCTGCGGGGTGTGCGGTTCGGACGTCGCCCGCATGCTCGGCGCCGGCGCGCACCGCATGCCGATCATCTGCGGGCACGAGTTCGCCGGACGGGTCGTCGACGCGGGCCGCGAGGTGCGCGGGTTCTCCGAGGGCGACCTGGTCTCGGTACCGCCGCTGATCCCGTGCTTCGCCTGCGCGGAGTGCCAGCGCGGCCGGTTCAGCCTCTGCCTGGACTACGACTACTTCGGCAGCCGCCGGGACGGCGCCTACGCCGAGTACGTCACCGTCCCGGCGCGGAACCTGTTCCCGGTGCCGGAGCAGGTGCCCGCCGCGGCCGCGGCGATGCTCGACCCGGCGTCGATCGCCCTGCACGCGATCTGGCGGACCCGGCTCGGCGTCGGGCACCGGGTCGCGGTCCTCGGCGCCGGCCCGATCGGGCTGTTCGCCGTCCAGTGGGCGCGGCTCGCGGGCGCGTCGGACGTCCTGGCCGTCGACCTGAACGAGCGCAAGCTCGCGCAGGCGTCGGAGGCGGGCGCCACGCACGCCACCACCAGCGGCGAGGAGGCCCGCGACCTGGCGGGGGACGGATACGACGTGGTGATCGAGTCGGCCGGCACGCCGGTGACCGCCGACATGGCGGCGGCGCTGTGCGCCCGGCACGGCGAGGCGGTGTTCATCGGGATCCCGCACGCCCCGGTCGAGTTCGCCAAGGGGACCTTCAACGACTTCCTGCGCCGGGAGATCAGCCTGCACGGCGCGTGGAACTCCTTCTCGGCGCCGTTCCCCGGCGACGAGTGGCGGGCGGCGGCGGAGGCGTTCGCGTCCGGTGCGCTGCGCTGGAAGTTCATGATCACCCATGAGCTGGGCCTGAGGGCCCTGCCGGAGACCATGAAGCAGTTGGGGGAACGTTCCATTTTCAGTTCGAAGGTGCTCTTCCGGCCGGGGGAGCGGCCATGACCGCGCTGCTGTCGATCGATCTCGGCACCGAGGGCGCGCGCGTCGCGGTGTTCGCCGACGACGGGGCGGTCCTCGGCACCGGCCGCGACGTCTACGCCACCCGGTACCCGCGGCCCGGCTGGGCCGAGCAGGACCCGGAGGAGTGGTGGCGCGCCGTCGTGACCGCGACCCGCGCGGCGCTCGCCGAGGCGGGGGAGCCGGAGATCGCGGGAGTCGCGGTCGCCACCACCGCGTCCACCGTCGTCGTCCTCGACGACGCGGGCCGCCCCCTGCGCCCGGCGATCCTGTGGATGGACGCCCGCGCCGCCGAGGAGTCCGAGGCGACCGGCCGGACCGGCCACGACGTGCTGAAGTACGCGGGCGGCTCCGACGCCGTCGAGTGGCTGGTGCCCAAGGCGATGTGGCTGGCCGGGCACGAACCCGGCGTCTACCGGCGCGCCGCCCGCATCGTCGAGGCCGTCGACTACCTCACCTGGCGGCTCACCGGCACGTGGACGGCGTCGCAGATGAACGCCTGCTGCAAGTACAACCACGACCCGCGCGGAGGCGGGCACCCGCACGACCTGTACGCGCAGCTCGGCGTCCCCGACCTGGCCGCGAAGCTTCCGCCCGACGTACTCCGGGTCGGCGCGGCGGCGGGCGAGGTCACGGAGGCGACGCGCGGGGAGCTGGGGCTGCGCGGCCGGCCCGCCGTCGCGGTCGGCGGCATCGACGCGCACCTGTCGCTGCTGGCGACCGGGGGCCTGGAGCCGGGCCGGCTGTCGATCGTCTGCGGGACGTCCAACGCGTTCGTCGCCGAGGTCGACGCGCCCGTGTTCAGCCCGGCCGTCTGGGGCCCCTACCCGGACGCGCTGCGTCCCGGGCACTGGCTGGTCGAAGGCGGGCAGGTGTCGGCGGGCTCGGTGCTGCGCTGGACGAGCGAGGACCTCCTCGGCGTGAAGCGCGCGGACCTGCCCCGGCTGTGCGCCGAGGCCGAGCGGGTCCGGCCCGGGGAGCACGGACTGATCGTCCTCGACAACTTCATGGGCAACCGCACGCCGCTCCGCGACCCGGGGCTGCGCGGCGCGGTGCTCGGCCTGACGCTCGGCACCACCCCCGCGCAGGTCTACCGGGCCGCCGTGGAGGGCGTCGCGTACGGGACGCGGCAGGTGCTGGAGTCGTTCCTCACCGCCGGGGTCCCGGTGAAGGACATCTACGTCTCCGGCGGCGTCCGCCACAATCCGCTCTGGCTCAGGACCATGGCGGACGTGCTGGACCGCCCGCTGCTGCTCGTGGGCCGGCCCGGGGGCGCGGCCGACGCCGGCGACAACCTCACGCTGCGCGCCTGCGCGGTGCTCGCCGCGACCGTCACCGGCGCGCACCGCGGGCTCGCCGAGGCCGCCGAGGCGTTCGCGCCGGTCACGACACTGGTCGAGCCGGAGGGGCGAGCGGTGCACGGCGACGCCTACGACGTCGGCTACGACCTGTACCGGCGGGCCACCGCCGCCACCGGCGAGGTGTCGCACCTGCTCAGCCGCCCCCGCGAGGAGACCGGATGAACCCAGAAAACCCCGACTACGAGACGCTGCTCCTGCGCGTCGCCGAGATGTACTACGAGGGCGACCAGACGCAGGAGCAGATCGGCCGCAAACTTCACCTGACCCGCTGGAAGGTCGGGCGGCTCCTCGCCGAGGCCCGCACCGCCGGGATCGTCCGGATCGAGATCGTCCACCCCCGGCACCGGCTGCACGCGCGCGAGCGCGAGCTCAAGGAGCGCTACGGGCTGCGGGACGCGGTCGTGGTGCCGGTCGACGGCGCCGCCGGCGAGGTCGAGTCGCGCGACCGGGTCGCGGGCGCCGCCGCCCGCTACCTCGCCGACCTGACCCCGGCGCCGCGCAGCCTCGGCGTGTCGTGGGGCCGCACGCTGGACGCGGTCGCCGCGCACATCGCCCCCGGCTGGACGCGCGGCGTCCAGATCGTCCAGGTGAACGGCGGGCTCAGCCGGTCGCGCCGCCCCACCTCGGCGTCCGACATGGCCAGCCGGCTCGCGCACCACGGCGGCGGCACCGTCACGCTGCTGTCGGCGCCGGCGATCGTGGAGCAGGACTCGACGCGCGCCGCGCTGGAGAGCGACCGGTCGGTGGGGGGCGTCCTGGACCTGGCCAGGCAGTGCGGCGCGTTCCTGTTCAGCCCCGGCGCGCTGTCGCACGACTCCGTCCTCGTCGAATCGGGCTATCTGAGCTCCGCCGACGTCGACGCGCTCGCCGCGTCCGGCGGCGTCGGCGACGTGGTCGGCCGGTTCGTCGACGGCGCCGGACGGATCGTCTGGGACGAGCTCGACCAGCGGACGATCGGCATCACGATCGACGACCTGCGCGCGGGCGCGTGGTCGATCGCCGTCGTCGCGGGCGAGCGCAAGCACCGGGTGTGCCGGGCCGTCGTCGCCGGGGGGATCTGCAACGTCCTGGTGACCGACGACGCCACCGCCGCCCACCTGCTGGAGGAGGCCGCATGAGCGACTCGCCGCCGCTCCTGGAGATGAAGGGGATCGTCAAGCGCTTCCCCGGCACGGTCGCCTGCGACGGCGCGAACCTGTCGGTCCGCGCGGGCGAGGTCCACTGCCTGCTCGGCGAGAACGGCGCCGGCAAGAGCACGCTGATGAAGATCCTCGCCGGCTCCTACCGGCCCGACGACGGGGAGATCCTGCTCTCGGGCACGCCGCTGCGCGCCACCGGCCCGCAGGACGGCATCGCCGCCGGGATCAGCGTCATCTACCAGGAACTCGACCTCGCGCCCGACCTGACCGTCGCGCAGAACCTGTTCCTCGGGCGCGCGCCCGCGCGCGGCCCGTTCGTGCGGCGCCAGGCCCGCGCCGCCGCGGCGGCCGGCGTCGTCCGCCGTGTCGGCGGGACCTTCTCGCCCGCCGACCGGGTGGGCGATCTGCCGATCGCGGCGCAGCAGCTCACCGCGGTCGCCAGGGCGCTGACGATGGACGCCAAGGTCATCGTGATGGACGAGCCGTCCGCGACGCTGGGCGAGCGCGATCTGGAGGCCGTGTTCGAGGTCATCCGCGGACTGGCCGCCGAAGGCCGCGCCATCATCTACATCTCGCACCGGCTGGACGAGGTGTCGCAGATCGGCGACCGCGCCACCGTCATGCGCGACGGCCGCGACGTCGGCGTGTTCGACCTCGCCGCCACGACCCACGACCGGCTCGTCGCGGCGATGATCGGCGAATCGCGCGACCTGGTCCGCCGCGTGGACCGCCCCGCGCCGTCGGGAGCGCCCCGGCTGGTCGTCGAGCACGCCCGCGTCGGCGACGTCCTCGACGTGTCCGGCATCGACGTGCGGCCCGGCGAGATCGTGGGGCTGGCGGGCCTGGCCGGCGCGGGGCGGACCACGCTGCTCAACGCCCTGTTCGGCGTCGTCCGCGCGGACGTCCGCGCCCGCCTGGACGGGAGGCCGCTGCCGGTGGCCGGGCCCCGCACCGCCGTCCGGGGCGGTCTCGCGCTCGTCCCCGAGAGCCGCAAGGAGCAGGGACTGTTCCTCGGCCTCGGCGTCTCCCGCAACGCCGCCATGAGCGCGCTGCGCCCGCTGGCGCCGCGCTCGCGCGGCCGCCGGGCGACCGCGCCCGTCCTCGCCGGCCTCGGCGTCAAGCACGCCTCCGCCGACCAGCCCGTCGGCGAGCTGTCGGGCGGCAACCAGCAGAAGGTCGTGCTCGCCAAGTGGATCACGCGGGGCATGCGGGTGCTGCTGCTGGACGAACCCACCCGCGGCCTGGACATCGGCGCCAAGGCCGACCTCTACCGGCAGGTCCGGCGGCTCGCCGACGACGGCGTCGCCGTCCTGCTCGCGAGCAGCGAACTCGCCGAGCTCACCGCCCACGCCGACAGCATCTGGGTGCTGCACGAGGGCCGCAACATCGCGCGGTTCGACCCCCGCACCACCCCGGAGGCCGACATCGCCCACACCGTCATCACTGGAGCGACCCCATGAGCCAAACCGCCTCCAAGGCCCGGCCGACACTGGCCGGCATCGTGCCCCGGCGCCACGGCCTCGCCCTGCTGCGCAACGGAAACCTGCTCGTCGTCTTCCTGGTGCTGTGCGTGATCGCGTCGATCCTGGCACCGGAGTTCCTGACCACCCGCAACATCGCCAACCTGCTGCAGCAGTCGAGCCTCACCGGCATCGTGGCGATCGGCATGACGATGGTCATCCTCACCGCGGGCATCGACCTGTCGGTCGGCAGCACCGCCGCGTTCGCCGGGATGACGGTGGCCGTGCTGATGTCGGACGGGTGGCCGCCGGCGCTCGCCGTCCTGGTGTCGCTCGCGGCCGGCGCCGCGGCCGGGGCCGTCATGGGCGGGCTGTCGGCGTACCTGTCGCTGCCCAGCTTCATGACGACCCTCGCCGGCCTCACCAGCATCCGCGGCCTCACCTACCTGCTGACGGGCGGCACTCCGGCCGGCGGCGACCAGCCGGGCGGCTTCCAGCTCCTCGGCGGCGGATTCATCGGCCGCGTCCCGATCGTCGGCCTGATCTTCATCGCCGTCACGGTGCTCGCCTGGCTGCTGCTGCGCGGGACGACGTTCGGCGAGTACATCTACGCGGTCGGCAGCAACCGGGAGGCCGCCCGGCTGTCCGGCCTGCCCGTGCGGGCGGTGACCGTCGCGGTCTTCGCGATCTCCGGGCTGCTCGCCGCGTTCGCGGGCGTCCTGCTCACCTCCCGGCTGACCATCGGCCAGCCGACCGCCTTCAACGGCCTGGAACTCGACGCGATCGCCGCCGTGGTCCTCGGCGGGACCAACCTGTTCGGCGGGCGCGGCAACGTCTTCGGCACGTTCGTGGCGGTCCTGCTGCTGTCGGTGGTGAAGAACCTGTTCAACCTCGTCGGGCTGAGCTCGTTCTTCCAGATGGTCGTGACCGGCCTCATCGTGGTGGCGGCGCTCATCCTCAACCGGATCCTCGAGAACAGGGGTGCCCATGCCTGACACGACGACGGCCTTGGAGAGGACCGGCGAGCGGGACCTGCGCGCGTTCCTGCACGGCCTGCCCGCCGTGGACCGGACCGGGGCGGACGAGCGCGCGGCGCGGCTGGCGTCGCGGTCGATCAAGACGTCGGCGAAGGCGGCCGCGATCGACCTGGCGATCTCGATGGTGGACCTGACCACGCTGGAGGGCGCGGACACGGCGGGGAAGGTGCGGGCGATGTGCGCCAAGGCCGTCCGCCCCGACCCGGCCGACCCGTCCGCCCCGGGGGTCGCCGCCGTGTGCGTGTACCCGGACCTGGTGGAGGTGGCGGTGCGGGCGCTGCGCGGCAGCGGGGTCGGCGTGGCGAGCGTGGCGACGGCGTTCCCGTCGGGGCGGGCGCCGATGGAGGCCAAGCTGGCGGACACGCGGGCGGCGGTGGCGGCGGGCGCGGCCGAGATCGACATGGTGATCGACCGGGGCGCGTTCCTGTCCGGCGACTACGCCAAGGTGCGCGACGAGATCACCGCGGTCAAGGACGCGTGCGGTCCCGCGCACCTGAAGGTGATCCTGGAGACCGGCGAGCTGGCCACCTACGACAACGTGCGGCGGGCGTCCTGGCTGGCGATGCGGGCCGGGGCCGACTTCATCAAGACCTCGACGGGCAAGGTGTCGCCCGCGGCGACGCCACCGGTGACGCTGGTGATGCTGGAGGCCGTCCGCGACTACCGGGCCGCCACGGGGCGGCAGGTCGGGGTCAAGCCCGCGGGCGGGATCCGCACCACCAAGGACGCGATCAAGTACCTGGTGCTGGTGAACGAGACCGCGGGCCCGGACTGGCTGACGCCCGAGTGGTTCCGGCTCGGGGCCTCCTCGGTGCTGAACGACCTGCTGATGCAGCGCCGCAAGCTGGCCACCGGGGTGTACTCCGGTCCCGACTACTTCACCCTGGACTGAGCGATCATGACTGAGTTCGAGTTCGAGTACGCGCCGGCGCCCGAGTCCCGGTCCGTCGTCGACATCCGCGGCTCCTACGGGCTGTTCGTCGACGGTGAGTTCACCGACGGGGGCGGAGAGCCGTTCACGTCGGTGAACCCCGCCACGGAGGAGGTGCTCGCCGAGATCGCCGCCGCCGACGAGGCGGACGTGGACCGCGCGGTGGCGGCGGCGCGGCGGGCGTTCGAGACGGTGTGGGGGCCCATGCCCGGGGCGGAGCGGGCGAAGTACCTGTTCCGGATCGCCCGGCTGCTCCAGGAGCGGTCGCGGGAGCTGGCCGTGCTGGAGTCGATCGACAACGGCAAGCCGATCCGCGAGTCCCGCGACGTCGACGTCCCGCTCGCCGCCGCGCACTTCTTCTACAACGCGGGCTGGGCCGACAAGCTCGGCCACGCGGGCTTCGGCCCGGATCCGCGCCCGATCGGCGTCGCGGCCCAGGTGATCCCTTGGAACTTCCCGCTGCTGATGCTGGCCTGGAAGATCGCTCCCGCCCTCGCCTGCGGCAACACCGTCGTCCTCAAACCGGCCGAGACCACCCCGCTGACGGCGCTGCTGTTCGCCGACATCTGCCGCCAGGCCGACCTGCCGCCCGGCGTCGTCAACATCGTCACCGGCGCCGGCGAGACGGGACGGCTGCTGGCGGGGCACCGCGGCGTCGACAAGGTCGCCTTCACCGGCTCCACCGACGTCGGCCGGCAGATCGCCCGCCAGGTCGCGGGCACGCCCAAGCGGCTGACCCTGGAACTCGGCGGGAAGGCCGCCAACATCGTCTTCGACGACGCGCCGATCGATCAGGCGGTCGAGGGCGTCGTGAACGGGATCTTCTTCAACCAGGGCCACGTGTGCTGTGCCGGCTCCCGCCTGCTGGTGCAGGAGTCGGTCGCGGGCGAACTCCTGGAGCGGCTGAAGGCGCGGATGGCGACGCTGCGGGTCGGCGACCCCCTCGACAAGAACACCGACGTCGGCGCGATCAACTCCGCCGCCCAGCTCGCCAGGATCCAGCGGCTCGTCGCGGCGGGCGAGGCGGAGGGCGCCGAGCGCTGGGCGCCGGCCTGCGAGCTCCCCGGCCGCGGCTACTGGTTCCCGCCCACGGTCTTCACCAGCGTCGCGTCCTCGCACCGGATCGCGCAGGAGGAGATCTTCGGGCCCGTCCTGTCGGTGCTGACCTTCCGCACGCCCGACGAAGCGATCACCAAGGCCAACAACACTCCCTACGGGCTGTCGGCGGGGATCTGGACCGACAAGGGCTCGCGGATCCTGTGGACGGCGCAGCGGCTGCGGGCCGGGGTGGTGTGGGCCAACACCTTCAACAAGTTCGACCCCGCCTCGCCGTTCGGCGGTTACAAGGAATCCGGATACGGCCGCGAAGGCGGACGTCACGGGCTGGAGGCCTACCTCGATGTCTGACCGTCTCACCGTTCGCAAGACCTACAAGCTGTACGTCGCCGGGGCGTTCCCCCGGTCCGAATCCGGCAGGACCTACGTGGTGAACGACGCCAAGGGCGCCTTCGCGGCCAATGCCGCGAAGGCGTCCCGCAAGGACGTCCGCGACGCGGTCGCGGCGGCCCGCAAGGCCCAGCCCGGCTGGGCGGCCCGCACCGCCCACAACCGCGGCCAGATCCTCTACCGCATCGCCGAAGTCCTGGAAGGCCGCCACGGCCAGTTCACCGCCGAACTCCGCCAGGCCGGGCTGACCAAGGCCGACGCGGCCGCCCATCTGGACGCCGCCATCGACCGCTGGGTCTGGTACGCCGGATGGGCCGACAAACTGACCGCCGTCGCCGGCGCCGCCAATCCCGTCTCCGGCCCGTTCTTCAACTTCTCCACCCCGGAGCCCACCGGAGTGGTCGCCGTCGTCGCCCCCGGCGACCCCCTCCTCGGCCTGGTCTCGGTGATCGCCCCGGCGATCGTGTCCGGCAACACCGCCGTCGTCCTGGCCTCCGAGTCCGCCCCGCTGCCGGCGATCACCCTCGCCGAGGTCCTCGCCACCGGCGACCTGCCCGGCGGGGTGGTCAACATCCTCACCGGCCACCACGCCGAGCTGGCCCCCTGGCTGGCGTCCCACATGGACGTCAACGCCATCGACCTCGCCGGCGCCGGCCCCGACGAGGCCGGCGAACTCGAACGAGCCGCCGCCGGCAATCTCAAACGCGTCCTGCGCCCGGCCGCCACCGACTGGACCGCCGCCCCCGGCGTCGACCGCATGACCGCCTTCCTGGAGACCAAGACCGTCTGGCACCCCGTCGGCATCTGATCCGCCGCCTTCAGGGCCCGCGCCGGGCGAGACCGTCCTTCAGCCGTTCTCCCGGTCCCGGCGCTCTGCCTCTCGGGCGATGCCCTGGGCCAGCCCGGCCACGTCGTCGAGGTCGTCCAGGGTGAGGCACTCGTCGCGCCAATCGGTGAGCGCGCCCGCGGTCAGAGTGTCGAACTTGCCGAGCACCGCGTCCCGCCGAAGGGGGCGTGCCGGGGAGCCCAAGGCGTCCACCACGCGCCGGGAGACCCGTCCGGAGGGCGTTTCGACCGTCACGCGGGCCGCCCAGTGGTCGGGGAGGAGGGCGTCCAGGGCCGGGTCCGGAACGAGCGTCACGGCCGGGACCCCGTCGGCGACGCGGGCCCGGCGGAACGTCGACACGTCCTCGGGGGCGCCGGAGAGGGCGGCGGCGACCGCGAACGCCGCTCCGGCGGACGCCTCGGCCGGGCCCGGCGCCTCCCTGTCCGCGTTGACGAACGACATCAGGCCGGACGGGAGCGCCACCTCGACGCGGGCGGCGTCCCGGGCGTCCAGCGCGAGCAGCGCGTCGATCACGGCGTGCAGCGGACGGGCGCACGGATACGGTTTGAAGCCGCAGCGCTCCAGGTGGACGCCCCCGGCGGGGGAGGCCGGCGCGGGGGGCCGGGCGAGGGCGAGTGCGGCCGGGCGGTCCAGCAGGTCCGGGCTGCCCGTCGCCCCGGCGCGGGCCAGGTACGCCGCCTCGACGCCGTCGGCGGCGGCCTTGCCGGGGAGCAGGTAGTGGGCCTCGCCGAAGCGGCCGGACGAGAGCAGCCCGCCGAGACCGGCCGCCGCCACCGCGAGCGCCGAGGCGGTCCGCTCCCCGTCCAGATCCAGCAGGACGGCGGTCGCGGCGGCGGCGCCGATCGGGCCGAACAGGGCCGTCGGCCACCAGCCGGACGCGTACAGCGCGGCGCCGCCGAACCGCAGGCCGGCCTCCACCACCGCCTCGTAGCCGGCGAGCACCGCGTCGACGACCGCCGCGCCGGGCAGCCCCTCGTGCTCGGCGACCAGCAGTGCGGCCGGGACGACGACCGCCGCCGGGACGACGGCGGCTCCGGCGTGCAGCGCGTCGAACTCGTCCAGGTGCGCCTGCGCCGACCAGCGCAGCACGCGCTCGCGCAGGGAGTCGCCGAAGTGCCGGGCGGGCGGTCCGGCGACGGGGTGCGTGGCGCCGGAGACCACGCACCCCATCGTGTCCAGGACGTGCAGGGCCGCGAGCCGGCGGGCGTCCGGCGCCGCCGCCCGGGGAGCCCGCGCGGCCCGCGCGGCGAGGTCGCCGAGCGTGCTCACAGGCGGGGGAGGACGTCGCCGCCGACCGCCTCGATGAGGTCGTGCGGCGGGTCGTAGGAGCCGACGTGCTGGAGGAACACGCCCGACGCTCCCGCCGCGAACGTCTCGCGGAGCCGGGCCGCGACCTCCTCGGCGGTGCCGACCAGGCAGAAGGCGCGGGCGAAGGCGACCGCGTCGTCGTCGGACACCCAGCGGCCGGCGACCTCGACGGCGCGGTCCCAGTCCTCGGCGTGCCCGATGTCCGGGTAGACCTCGTCGATCCGGTCGGGAACGCGGAGGCGGATCCCCGCGAGGGCGAGGAAGGGGGCGCCGCCGTTCTGCGCGATCGACGCGCAGATGGGCTTCAGTTTCCGGGCGGAGGCGAGGACGTCGTCGGTGACCTCGCAGAACGCCGACACCGTCAGCGGCACGTCGCCGGACCTTCCGGCCTCCCGCGCGCCCTCGCGGACCTGCGCCGCCGCGGCGGCGAGCGTCTCGGGCGAGACGCCGCTGAGCAGGACGACGCCGTCCGCGACGGCCCCCGCCAGCCGCAGGTTGCGCGGCCCGCTCGCGGCGAGGTGGACGGGAACGGACGGCGCCGGGTCGCGCAGCCGCGACCGCACCGGTCCGTAGTCCCACTCCTCTCCGGCGAGCAGCGCCCGCAGCTGGGCGAGCCCCTCCCGCAGTTCCGCGCGGGTGCTGGCGTGCAGCCCGATCGGCACGACGGAGCTGTTCCCGACGCCGAGGCCGAGCGTGAACCGTCCGGGCGCCAGCTCGGCGACGGTCCGCGCCGCGGAGGCCACCACGGACGGGTGCCGGGTCGCGACGTTGGTGACCGCCGTGCCGAGCCCGATCCGCTCGGTGCGCAGCGCGGTCACCGACAGGACGGAGAAGACGTCCCGCCACAGCAGCTGCGAGTCGGGGAACCATACCTCGTCGAACCCCAGCGTCTCGGCCCTGGCCGCGACGGACGCGAGCCGGTCCGGACGGTCGCAGGCCGGGACGCGGATGCCGACCCTCACCGCGCCTCCCCGAGGAAGTCCAGGTTGAGGCGGTTGAAGCGGTCGGCGTGCTCGTGCTGGGGCCAGTGCCCGCACTCGCCGAAGATCTCCAGCCGGGAGCCGGGGATGCTGTCGTTCATCCGGTGCGCCTCCGGGACGTCGCCGAAGGGGTTCTGCGCGCCCCACACGATCAGCGTGGGCGCGGCGATCCTCCCCATCTGCGCGGCGGTGAGGAGGTCGGGCTCGCGGTTCTCCATCTCCTGGAGGCAGAGCAGGTTGTCGACCCGCTTGACGAACTCGGGCCGGTGGTAGATCGCGTGCCGGACTTCGACCAGTTCCTCGGACACGTTCTTCGCCGGGTCGTGCATGAGGAGGTGGAGGCGCTCGCGGGTGAGGTCGATGTCGTCCTCGGCGACGGCCTTGCGGGTGCTGGTCTTGATGCGCTCCATGACCTGGGGGTTGGCGACGGTCCCGCCGGGGGCGACGAGCGTGAGCCGGCCGACGCGGTCGGGGTGGTCGGCGGCGAGCCGGCCCGCGACCCAGCCGCCCAGCGACTCGCCGACGAAGTGGGCGCGGTCGATGCCGCAGGCGTCCAGGTAGGCGAGGACGTGGTCGACGTAGCGGGGGATGCGGTACGGCTCGTCCACGCCGTCGGTGTAGCCGTGCCCGACCATGTCGACGGCGTGGCAGGCGTACCGTTCGGCGTGCGCAGGGATGTTGCGGACGAACGCCTCCAGGTGGCCGCTGGTGCCGTGGAGGAACACGACGGCCTCGCCCGCCCCGGCCTGGAGGGCCCGGGTGCGGACGCCGCCCGCGTCGACGAAGCGGACGGCGTGGTCGACGCCCGTGAGGTCGGTCCAGATGCTCATGCTTTCTCCTTCGTTGCTGCGGGCTCGACGACGGCGACGCCCATTCCGGTGAGCCATTGCGGGACGGCGGCGTAGGCGAGGGTCTCGCCGCGCGCGCCGGGGCCGAGGGCGGCGAGCATGGCGATCCAGGAGCGGATCTCCTGCGCGCCGTTGCCGGCCTCCTCGTCGATGTCGGCGGTGGTCCGGTCGAGGACGGGGCCGAGGTCGCCGCGCTCGACGAGGTCCAGGAACGCGGCGTCGAACGCGGGGTTGAGGTCGGCCTCGGCGGCGCGGATGATCTGCCGCCGCCGGATCTCGTAGTCGCCCCACGATCCGCGCCCGTTCAGCCACGCCTCGACCAGGAAGCGGTCGTCGTCGGAGAGGGTCTCGAACCACTTCGGCCACGGCAGCCGGTGCGACAGCCCGCCCGACGCGACGACGGCGACGCGCTTGCCGGCGCCGTCGGAGGCGATGGCGCGGCCGAGCGCCGCGCCGAGATCGTGGCAGCGCCGCAGGGACGGCAGCGGCGGCGCGAACATGTTGATCACGATCGGGACGATCGGGACGTCGAGGCCCGGCACCA
Source organism: Spirillospora sp. CA-108201 (assembly GCF_050936235.1). Lineage (NCBI taxonomy): Bacteria > Bacillati > Actinomycetota > Actinomycetes > Streptosporangiales > Thermomonosporaceae > Spirillospora > Spirillospora sp. CA-108201. The sequence continues at coordinate 656,888 of NZ_JBNJNE010000001.1, forward strand.
GGTGCTGGAGCCCGTGGGTGATGCCGTGGTCGACGGTGAGCCGCAGGGAGAACGCCGGGTCGAACCCGTCGCCGACGAGGGACGCGGTCAGATGGCGCGCCAGGTCCGTGTCGGCGGGCAGCGGCCCGCCGGGCGTCCCGGCCTCGCCGGCTCCGAGGACCTCGCCGACGCCGATGGTGAACGCGGGCATCAGGTCGAGGAAGAACCCGCGGAAGTGGTTCGACCCGATGATCACGACGGCGTCGGGGGCGGCGGCGCGCAGCCGCTCGGCGGCGCGTTCCAGCCCGTCGCGGAAGCGGTGGGCGTCCTCCAGGTGGTCGACCTTGGCCCAGTCGGTGTTCATCAGCGTGCTGTGGGAGGCGCCCACGCCGAGCACGATGTCGCTCATCAGATCCTCCAACGCGGGGCGGACGGCGCGACGGCCCGCCCCGTTCTCGGGGTGGTCGTCGCGGGCCGCCCGCGGAGGGCGCCGGGAACGCGGGTCAGGGCCGCTCGGCCGCGAGTCCTCTCAGCAGGATCTCGAGCCCCGCGTGGAACTGCCGGTCCGTGGGGAGCCAGGCCAGCTCCGGAGACAGCTCGATCATGTTCGGGAACTCGCCGGCCGGCAGCGCCGAATAGAAGTGGGCCCGCTGCCTGCGCAGTTCGGCGGCGTCCTCGCCGTCCCCTCCCCAGGGACGCGGCATCTGGTAGGCGGCGAAGCCGAGCGTGTACGTCAGCAGGAGCCCGTAGACGCGGACGGCGTCCGCCGGGGGCAGGCCGCTCTCCCGGAGCCGCGCCAGGACGCGTTCGAACGCGCCGCCCAGCGAGTCGCGGCTCGCCGTGGTCCGGGTGGACAGCAGCCGGACCACGCTCGGGTGCTCCCGCATCATGGACAGGAGCCCCTCGGCGATGCGGCGCGCCTCGGTGACGGGGTCGTGTCCGACCTCCTCGGGAAGCCGCAGGTTGCCGAGCACCTGGTCCGCCATCCCGTCGAGGATGTCGTCCTTGTTCTTGAAGTGCCGGTACAGGGCCATCGTGCTGAAGCCGAGCTCGCTCGCGAGACGCCGCATGGTCAGCCCGTCGAGGCTCTCCCTGTCGCCGATCGCGATGGCGGCGTCCACGATGTCCCGTGCCGTCAGCGCCTTGTCCGTCCGGCGTCCTCGGGGCGGTGGCCGCCGTGTCGTCACTCTTCGCTCCGTCTCGCCCAAGGTCTCGAACTCTCCTCCACTCGATCTTCTCCCGGATCACAGGCCCACGTCCGCCGTTGTCCGGGTGCAGGTGTTGATCGTGGTGCGCATCACGTGGCGGGTGAGGCGGTGCATCTCCCTGAGGTCGACCACGTTCATCCCCATGGGGAAGTCGACGGGCAGCGGCGCCCCCGCGCCCGCCCTGGCCATGCCGATCCGCGCCGTGGGCAGGCCGCGGCCCCGCAGGATGTTGGCGTCGGTGGCGCCGCTGTTGCCGAGGATCGGCTCGTGCGCCCGCCCCTCCTCGGCCTCCCACGCCTCGATCGACGCGCGGACGATCCACGAGCCGGGGTCGGTGGCCGTCCCGGGGATCGCGAGGGTCATGTCCCAGCCGATCTCCAGCCGCGGGTGCGCGGCGGCGATCCGCGCGATGGCGCGGCCGAACTCGCGCTTGACGCTCATCGGCGTGGACGCCGGTGACGTGCGCAGGTCCAGGACGAACCTGCACGAGGCGGGGGAGACGGCCGGCATCCGCATGAAACCGCCCTCGATCGCGCCGATGTTGCCCTGCGGGGCGACCGTCCCGGACGTGTGCCGGGCGGTGTACTCGGCGAACCACTCCTCCAGCGCCGCGGCGACGGCGCCGGCGCCGAGGATCGCGTTGCGGTAGTCGATGCGGTGGCGGCTGCCCGCGTAGGAGTAGGTGCCGCCGACGGTGACCTCGAACCAGCACAGGCCCACCTCGTCCCACGAGACGGCCCATCCGGGCTTGGCGATCAGCGCGTAGTCGGCCCAGACGCCCTGCTCCAGCATGAACGAGGCGCCGTTGCCCTGGCCCGCGTTGTACCGGCGGACGTGGGGGGCGGTGCGCTTGTTCGTCGGCATCCCGCCCGCGCCCAGCCCGAGGACGACGTCGCCGCGCAGCGGCGTGCCGGCCCGGTGCAGGATCTCGAGCGCGGCGACGAGGCACGCCGCGTGCCCCTTCGGGTTGCTCGCGCCGAGGCCGATGACGTAGTCGCCCTCCCGGACCGGTTCCGGGAGCATGTCGTAGCGCAGCGTCGTGCCGACCCGGGGCAGGTCCTCCTCGGGGTCTCCCGTCGTCAGCGTGTCGATCGGGGCGTAGAGGAGGAGGTCGGGGCCCGTCCCGTCGCCGTGGAGCCGGGCGACGGCGTTGCCCTGGGCGTCGTCGATCGGCTGGTAGGCGGCGTCGATCCCGGAGGCGGCGAGGGTGGAGACCGCCCAGCGGGCCAGTTCGCCCTCCTCGCCGGTGGGGCTCGGGATGCCGGTCATGCCGGTGATGAGCTCGGCGAGGCGCTCGGGGTCGATGAGCCTCTCGGCGTCCCGCAGCAGGGCCAGACGTGCGTCGTCCAGCGCCGTCATACGGATTCCTCCTTGTCGTGGGTGAGTCGTTCGGCGGCGCGTTCGGCGAGTCCGGCGGCGGCGTCGAGCTTCCAGGCGTTGCCGGGCAGGGGGTGCCCGTGCCTGGTGAGCTCGGCGTCCACGGCGTCGCGGAGCGCGGCGGGGGAGAACGGCCTTCCGTCGAGGGCGCGCTCGGCGCCGGCGGGACGCCACGGCGTCGGGGCCAGTGCGCCGAACACGATCCGGCAGTCGTCCCACCGCTCGGCCGACCGGCTGGACGCGGCGACGGACACCACCGCGAAGTCGCCCTGCCAGAGCGCGAGCTTCTCGAACACGCAGGGCCGGCCCGGTTCGGGGATCCGGACGGCGACGACCAGGTCCGTCTGCTTCAGGGCCGTCTCCCCAGGACCCGTGTAGAGCTCGCCGATGGGGATGCGGCGCCCGTCCGACAACTCGACGGCGGCGTCCAGTGCCGCCAGCACCGTCGCCAGGTCGGACGGCGTGACCGCCTGGCAGCGGTGCCCGTCGACGGCCGCGTGGTAGAAGCGGTGGTCGCCGAGGATCGCGTAGCAGGGGCTGGAGGCGCCGTTGCGCTTGTAGCAGGGGAACCCGTTGCGGAAGAACCAGCAGCGCTTGGCCTGGAGCAGGTTCCCCGCGACCGTCGCCGCGTTCCTGACCTGCGGCGACGCGATGGAGTCGGCGGCCTCCGCCAGCGCCGGGATCGACTCGGCGAACCGGGCGGACAGCTCGGCCAGGGTGACGGCCGCGCCGATGACCGCGGTCCCGTCCGGTTCCTCGGTGATGTCGCGCAGGCCCGGAAGCAGCGCGGTGGAGACGAGGCGTTCCGGCGCGGCCAGCCGCTGCCGGCGCTGGAGCAGCACGTCGGTGCCCCCGCCGATCGCGGTCCCCTCCCGCAGCGCGGCGCCCGCCTCCGCCAGGCTCTCCGGACGGACGATCTCGGCGATGTCCGGGACGGGCGGCGCCAGGTCCGGGTACCGGCCCTGCCGGCCGAAGCGCGTCCCCCAGCGGTGCAGCAGCGCGTGGACGCCGCGCGGGTAACCGGCCCGCATCAGCGCGATCCACCAGCGCGACGGGCGCCGCCGCAGCCGGTGGTCGCGGACCCGGCCCTCCTTCTCCGCCAGCGCCCGCAGCACCTTGTCCGGGGTGATCGGCAGGTCGCGGATGCGGACGCCGACCGCGTCGTGGACGGCGTTCGCGATCGCCGCGCCCGGCGGGACGATCGGGATCTCGCCGACGCTCTTGGCGCCGTACGGCCCCGCGTCGTCGTGCCCCTCGACGATGAACGGCCGGACCCGCGGGACGTCGGCGGCGCGCGGCAGCGCATAGTTGATGTAGGCGGGGTTGACGACGCGCCCCTCGGTGCGGATCAGCTCCTCGCCGAGCGCGGCGCCGATCCCGTGCACGGCCCCGCCGATGATCTGGCCCTCGACCATGACGGGGTTGATGGCCCGCCCGACGTCGTGCGCGGCGACGTAGTCGAGCACGGTGACCTCGCCGGTCCGGACGTCGACCTCGACCTCGGCCCCGTGCGCGGCGAAGGAGTAGGTGGGCGACAGGTTGGCCCTGTCCTCGCCGGGCGTGATCGTCTCGGTCCCCTCCAGCTCGTAGCGGGACTCCAGGCTGAGGCCGCCGTGCGCGCCGGCCAGGTCGCCGAAGCCGATCGCGCCGCCGTCGTGGCGGGCCGCGCCGTCGCGCAGCTCGACGTCTCCGGGGGCGCAGCCGAGCTTGTCGGCCGCCAGCTCGCGCAGCCGGCGGGCCATCTCCCGGGCGGCCTGGCCCGTGGCCGTCCCCGACATGTGCGTGGCGCGCGAGGACCAGGCGCCGAGGTCCAGCGGCGTCAGCTCGCCGTCCATCGACAGCACGTCGACGTCCTCGGGGGCGACGCCGAGCTCCTCCGCGGCGATCTGCGCGAGGATCGTCTTCTGGCCGGTGCCCGCGTCCGACCCGCCGAACCGGACGCGCACGCGACCCTCGCCGTCGACGTCCACGCCCGCCTCGCTGATGTTCGCCAGCGGATAGGCGTAGGCGCCCGACCCGTGTGCCGCGCCGGACACGCCGACGCCGCGGCCGTAGGTCCGCGCGGCCCGCTTGGCGTCCCAGTCCAGCTCCCGGCGGACGGTCTCCAGGCAGTCGACGAGCCGCGCCGTCGTGAGGCGGTACCCGCACAGCGTCTCGGTGCCCGGCTCGACGGCGTTGCGGACCCGCAGGTCGATGGGGTCCATCCCGAGCCGCTCGGCGATCTCGTCGAGCTGGGACTCCATGGCGAGCGCGACCTGCGGCGTCCCGTAGCCGCGGTACTGCCCGCCGGGCTGCGTGGCGGTGTCGACGAGCCGCGCGTCGTACCGGACGCCGTCCGCCCGGTACACCGACCCCAGGGCGATGACGCCGACGCGCATCACCGACGAGCCCATGTGGGAGTAGGCGCCGTTGTCGACGTTCAGCTCGGTCTCGAACGCCCGCAGGTTCCCGTCCGCGTCGGCGTAGGTGCGCAGCCGCGTCTCGAAGCGGTGCCGGGGCTTGTTGGAGGCGAACTCCTCCTCCCGCGTCAGCGAGATCAGCACGGGGGTCCCGGTCCTGCGGGCCAGCGCCGCGGCGAGGATCTCGTGCTCGGACGCCTTCGACTTGGAGCCGAAGCTCCCGCCGGTGGCGACCTCGCGGCAGACCACCTGCCGGTGCTCCAGCCCCAGCAGGTGCGAGACCTCCTTGGCGACGAAGTAGGGCGCGTGCGTGGAGGTCCACAGCTCCATCACCTCGCGGTCGGCGTCCCACCGGGCGAGCGTGACGTTGGGCTCCATGCAGGCGTGCGCGACGCTCGGGTAGACGAAGTCGCCCTCGACCATCACGTCCGAGGCCGCGATCCCGGCGTCCGGGTCGCCCCACACGCTGTTCCAGCGGATCGCGACGTTGCGTTCGGACGGGCGCTCGTGGAGCGCGCGGGAACGCGGCGCGAGGGCCTCGGCGATGGTGAGCGGCGCCCGGAGCGGCCGGATGCGCAGCCGGATCGCGGCGACCGCCGCCCTGGCCTGTTCCGGGGTGTCGGCCGCGACGGCCGCGATCTCCTGCCCGACGTAGCGCACCACGCCCGCCGCGAGGGGCGGCCGGTCGGACATGTGCCCGCCGCGGTGCAGGTAGGTGATGCCGGCCGGGAAGTCGTCGGCGGTGATGACGCCGCGCACCCCCGGCATCCGCAGCGCGCGGGCGGCGTCCAGACGGGTGATCCGGCCGTGGGGGACGGGGGAGCGCAGCACCGCGGCGTGCAGGTGCGGCGGCCCGGTGAGGTCGTTGACGTAGGGGACGCGCCCGAGGGACCGGTCCTGCCAGTCCAGCGGCCGGACGCTGCGCCCGATCCGTTCGGTCATCGCGACTCCCCCCGTGCCTCCGCCCGGGCGCGGGACGTCGCGCACACCGCCTCGACGATCGCCGCGTAGCCGGTGCACCGGCAGATGTTGCCGGACAGTTCCGCCCGCACCCGGGCCCGCGCCCGCTCCGTGTCGGCGGGGAGGCCGGCGCGGAGCAGGGCGGTGGCGTGGACGACCTGGCCGGGCGTGCAGAAGCCGCACTGGAACGCGCCCAGGTCGGCGAACGCCGCGCGCAGGTCCGCGGACTCCTCCGCGAGGCCCTCCGCCGTCGTGACCTCGCCGTCGACCAGTTCGACGGGCGTCACGCAGGACAGCCGGGGGCGCCCGGCGACGAGCACGGTGCAGGCGCCGCACTCGCCGCGCTCGCACGCGAGCTTGACGGACGTCGCTCCGAACCGGTCCCGCAGGACGGTGGCGAGGACGGTCCCGGGAGGCGCGGCGGCGTCGCCGGTCTCCCCGTTGACGGTGATGTTCATGAAGGACCCCTGACGGAGGAGGTGCGGACGGGACGGGTGCTACTCCAGGTCGGCCTCGGTGAGATCGCCCGAGTCGGTCTTGTCGAACGGCCGGGTCTCGATGTTGACCACGCTGGGGGTGTCCTTCCCGTCGAGCTTGCCGACCATCGTCTGGAGCGCCGTGGCGCCCCACTTCTTCGGCTGGAGCGCGATCTCGTAGCCGACCCGCCCGTCGCGCACCATCGCGAGCGTGGAGGGGATGCCGTCGAAGCCCGTCACGGTGATCTGGCCGGTCTTCCCCGCCTCGTTGATCGCCTGCACGACCCCGGTGAGGAAGTCGTCGAGGTTGGCGTAGACGACCTTGGCGTCCGGGACCGCCGACAGCGACGCCTTGGCGGCCTTGAGCCCCTCCTCGGAGGTGAGGGCGGAGACGTTGACCTCGTGGGCGACCGACATGCCGGGGCAGTCCGCCGAGCCGACGACGGCCTTGTAGGCCTTCGTCATCTCCTGGACGTAGGGCGCCGCGGACGGCCCCTTGATCATGATGATCTTGCCCTTGCCGACGTTCTTGCAGGTCCACTGGGCGATCTGGGTACCGGACCTGCCCCAGTCGTTGCCGATGTAGGACGCGCGGCCGGCCTTGTCCTCGACGTCGCGGGCGACGGTCATGACCGGGATGTGCGCGGCCTTCGCCGCGTTGAGCGGCGCGACCACGGCCTTGGCGTCGATCGCGGAGACGAGGATGCCGTCCACGCCCTTCGCGATGAGGTCGTTGATGTCGTTGGCCTGCTTCAGCGGGTCGCCGCCGGCGTCGGTGAAGACCACCTTGACGCCGAGCTTCTTGGCCTCCGCCTGGATGCCCTTCTGGATCCCGGCGTACAGGGCGATCCTGGGGGCGGCGAAGCTCACGCCGATGGTCTTCCCGCCCTTCTCGGACGCGTCCGAGCCGGTGCAGCCGGTGGCGGCCAGGCCGGCACACAGCGCCGCCGCGGTGATCCCGCGAAGTCGGGTCATGCGCATGGTGGGTCTCCTCTTGCGGGTTTCGGTGAAGGCGGGGGGCAGGGCGCGGTCAGGTGACGGTGGCCTCGGCCGGGGCGTCCGCGACGCTCGAACGCGGCGGTGCCTCCTTTCTCCCGGTGCGCAGGCGGGAGAACCGGCGCAGCAACTCGGCCGACATCGCGAGGATGAACACGATCCCGACCGCGACCTCCTGCCAGGCGTCGCCGACGCCGTTGAGGTTGAGGCCGTTCTGGATCACGGAGATGACCAGGACGCCGAGCAGGGTCCGCCACATCGCGGCCCGCCCGCCGTGCAGGGCGCTGCCGCCGAGCACGACCGCGGCGACCGAGAACAGTTCGAGTCCCTCGCCGACGGTCGGCTGCGCCGACTGCAGCCGGGCGGTCGTCGCCATGCCCGCCACGGCCGCGAACGCCCCGGCGAGCACGAAGGTGGCGACGATCGTCCGCTCGACGCGCAGGCCCGCGAGCCGTGCCGCCTCCCGGTTGCCGCCGCTGGACAGCACGCGCAGCCCGAACGGGCTGACGCTCAGCAGGAACGCCGAGACGGCGAAGCAGACGATCATCAGCCAGACGATCCACGGGACGCCCAGCGGGCGCCCGACGCCGAACCCGGCGATGCTCGCGGGCAGCCCGCCGACCGACTCGGCGTGGGTGAGGATGAGCGTGACGCCCACCCCGATCACCGACGTGCCCAGCGTGATCATGAACGGGTGGACCTTGAGCGCGATCACGAGCAGCCCGTTGAGCAGCCCGAACACGATGCCCGACAGCACCGCCGCGGCGAGGCCGAGCGCGATGCTCTGCGTCTCCCGCATGACGATCGCGCCGACCGCGCCGTGCAGCGCGACCTGCGCGCCGACCGACAGGTCGAACCCGCCGCCGGCGATGACGAAGGTCTGCCCGAACGCGACGATCGCGAGGATCGCCATCGAGCTGAGGACGTTGAGGATGTTGCCGCTGCTGAGGAACGAGTCCGTCGAGAACGTCAGGACGACGGCGAGGACGACCAGCAGCAGCGGGACGAACGCGTCCTCCAGCGCGGGGGCGGTTCTCTTCATGAGGCAAGACCTTCCGGGTGTTCGCCGAGGCACGCCGTCATCAGTTCGGCGTGCGTGACGTCGGCCGTGAGTTCGGCGACCAGGCGTCCCCGCCGGAACGCCAGGTAGCGGTCGGTGATGGAGCGGAACTCCTCGCTCTCCAGCGCCACGACCACGACGCAGCCGCGCTCGTCGGCGAACGCGCGGAGCTGGCGCAGCACGTGCTCCTTCGCCCCGATGTCGATGCCGTGCGTGGGCTCCTCCACGACCAGGACCCGGGCGCCCGCCGCGAGCCACCGCGCGATGAGGACCTTCTGCTGGTTGCCGCCGGAGAGCAGCCCGGCGGGGAAGGCCGGGTCGGCCGGGCGGACGTCGAGGTCCGCGATCAGCCGGAGCGCCGTGGCGCGCATTCTGCGCCGGTCCAGGGCGCCGAACCGGCTGAACGCCCGCACGTCGCCGAGCGCGATGTTCCGCTCGATGCTGAGCAGCGGCTGCACGCCGTCGCGCTTGCGCTCCTCGGGCACGAACCCGATCGCGGCGGCGGCGGCCGCGACGCGGTCGAGCGGCCTGACCCGCCGCCCGCCGACCGTGACCTCGGCGCGCTCGCGCCCGGGCGGCCGGCCCGCCCCGGCGAGGGTGCGCGCGAAGCGGCCCGCGCCGGAGCCGAGGAGGCCGGTCATCGTGACGACCTCGCGATGCCGCAGGTCCAGCTCGGGCGCGCCCGGCAGGTCCGCGTGCACGAGGACGTCGCCGGGCTCGTGCGGCTCGCGGTCCGGCGCGTTGGCGAGGGTCCGGCCCGCGACCAGCTCGACCAGCCCGTGCGGGGTGGCCTCGCCGCGGCCGAGGCGGGCGACGATCCGGCCGTCCCGCAGCGCCGTGATCCGGTCGCAGAGCAGGCGGACCTCGTCGAGGTCGTGGCTGACGAACAGGACCGCGAGGCCGTCGCCGGCGAGCCGCCGCACCAGCTCGGTGATGAGCCTGGACTGCCGCGGTTCGAGCGCCGCCGTGGGCTCGTCCAGGATCAGCAGCTTCGGCCGTGCGCGCAGCGCCCGCGCCACCTGCAGCAGCTTCTTCTCGGCGAGGTCCAGGGCGCCCGCCCGGCGCCCCGGTTCGAGGTCGACGCCGAGCGTGCCGAGCAGCTCCGCCGCCTCGGCGTGGTCGGCGCGGCGGTCCCGCAGCAGCCCGCCGCGCCGGTTCGGGGCGGCCACGACGATGTTGTCGGCGACCGTCAGCTCGGGGAACAGCTGCGTCTCCTGGTGGACGACGGTGATGCCCGCGCGTTCCGCCTGCGCGGGCGTCGCGTTGCCGACCCGGCGGCCCTCGACCTCCAGGCGCCCGCCGTCCGGCGCGTACGCGCCGCACAGGACCTTGATGAGGGTGGACTTGCCGGCGCCGTTGGATCCGATCAGCCCGTGGACCTCCCCGGCCATGAGGTCGAGGTCCACCCCGTCCAGCGCGGTGAAGGGGCCGAACCGCTTGGTGACGCCGTGCGCGGCGACGGCCGGCGCCGTCACGAGGCGGGCTCCGTCCGCACCGCCGTTCCGGTGCCGCGGACGAACGCGGCGAGGACGCGGCGCCGCACCGGCGGGAAGCCGAGGACGGCCGCCGGCAGGACGGCAAGGATGATCAGGATTCGCATCGGGTGGCCTCCACAGGTGCGAGCCGGGGGTCGGTGGGGCGGGAGTCGGCGGGGCGGGGGGCGAGCAGGAAGTCCCGGGCGAGCCGGGCGTAGTCGCGGGGCCGCTCCTCCTGGGGGTGGTGCGCGGTGTCCGGCAGCACCTCCAGGGCGGCGGCGGGCAGCGCCGCGGCCAGGCGGGCCGCGTAGCCGGCGTCCGCGAACGGGTCGGCGGCGCCCCACAGCAGCAGGACGGGGGCGGCCACCTCCGGCAGCAGCGGACCGAGATCCTCGGGCCGGCCGCGCGCGTCGGCATCCGTTCCAAGTGTAAGAGCGGTCTTGGAGACGCTGTTACGGAACCTTTCGGCGACAGTTTTCTCCGGAATCATTGCGGGATCGTTCCACTCGTAATCACTGATGAGGTCGCGCATCTTGTCCGGCGTCGGCCCCTCCCCGCCGTAGTAGGCCGCGCGGATCTCCGCTCCGCTCGCTCCGGGAGCGCCGCCGAGGTCGGCGGGGCGGCTGCCGGTGAGGACGATGCGGCCGACGCGGTCCGGGCGGCGTGCCGCGATCAGCAGCGCGACCGCCCCGCCGAGCGACTGGCAGACGAAGTCGGCGCGCCGGATCCCCAGGTCGTCCAGGAGGGCCATGACGTACCGCGCGTGGAAGGAGAACAGCGGCCGGTCGGCCCGGGGCGCCTCCGAGTCGCCGTACTGCGGCAGGTCCACCAGGACGAGCCGGCGGCCGGGCAGCTCCGGCACGAGGGCGGCGAAGTCGGTCCAGGCGGAGCAGCCGGGGCCGCCGCCGTGCAGCAGGACGGTGGGCGCGCCCTCGCCGGTCGTGCGGACCCGCAGCGCGGCGCCGAGCACGGTGTGCCGGGTTCCGGCGATCGATGCGGTCATGGAGTGTTCTCCGGTTCTCCCGGCCTCCGGGGCGGAGGCTCCGAGCGGCCTTTCGAGCAGGGCCGCGCTCCGAGAAAGTCGAGCTGAGGCCACGAATAACGAGTGATGCGTACTATGTACACTACTTAGGTCCTGAGTCAATGCCCGGACGCGGACCGCGTCTCAGAGATCCAGCACCAGCCGGTCCGAGAGGCAGCGCGAGACGCACGGCATCATCGTCGCCCCGGCCTCCCGCTCCGCATCGGTCAGCAGGCCGTCGCGATGGTCCGCGACACCCGCCAGGACGGGCGTTTCGCAGCTTCCGCAGATGCCCTCGCGGCACGCGTTCGGGATCTGGACGCCGGCCTGCTCCAGCGCGTCCATCACCGTCTCGTAGGCGCCGACCTCGACGGTCACCCCGGACCGCGCGCACTCCACCTCGAAGGCGGCGTCCTCGCCGTCCAGCACCTGGTCGCGCGCCGCGGCGAACCGCTCGACGTGCAGGCTCCCGTCCGGCCACGCCTCGCACCGCCGCTCCACCGCCGCGATCAGGCCCTCGGGCCCGCAGCAGTAGACCGCCGTGCCCGGCTCGGGCGCGCCGAGCAGCGCGTCGAGGTCCGGACGGCCGTCGCTGTCCTCGGGAACGATCGTCACGGCGTCCCCGTACCGGGCGAGTTCGGGCAGGAACGCCATCGAGTTCCGGCTCCGCCCCCCGTAGACCAGGCGCCAGGAGGCGCCGCGGCCCGCCACCTGAGCGATCATCGGGAGCAGCGGCGTGATCCCGATGCCGCCCGCCAGGAACAGGTAGCGCTGCGCGTCCCCCAGGGGGAACCGGTTGCGCGGACCGCGCACCCGCACCGTGCGGCCGGGCCGCAACTCCTCGTGCACGTAGGCCGAGCCGCCCCGTCCGCCGGGCTCGTACAGGACGGCGATCCGGTAGGCGCCGGTCCCGCCGGGCGCTCCGCACAGCGAGTACTGGCGGACCCATTTTCCGAGGTCGAGCTCCAGATGGGCTCCCGGCTCCCACGGCGGCAACGGCGCGCCGCCGGGGGCGGTCAGCGTGACCGACAGGACCCCGTCCGCCTCCCAGGTCATCGAGCGGACGATCAGCTCGCGTTCGTTCTCCACCATGGCGCGTACTATGTACGGTACTTTGCACACCCGTCAAGGGGCGGGGTTGACAGGGCAGAACTCGCCGTACAAAGTACGTAACATTGTTAAAGGAGGTACCGTTGACCACCAACGCCACGTCCCCGGGCCGCTCCCGGCCCGAGCGGCGCCAGCCCGGCCAGGACTGGTCGTCCTGGCCGACCTACGAGAGCGCCGTCCTCGGGTTCCGCGACCACTGGTACCCCGTCCTGTGGACCGAGCAGGTCGGCAGGAAGCCCGTCGCCGTCACCCTGCTCGGCGAGAACATCGCCCTCGTCCGCGAGGGCGAGGAGATCCACGCCCTGCACGACCGGTGCCCCCATCGCGGCGTGCCCCTGTCCCTGGGGCGGCGCCAGTTCCCCGGCACGGTCTCCTGCCCCTACCACGGGTGGACCTACGACCTGAAGGACGGCAAGCTCTGCGGCGTCCTCACCGACGGCCCGGACTCGCCCATCAAGGGCCGCGTCCAGGTCCGCACCTACCCCGTCCGGCAGCGCTTCGGCCTGGTCTGGGTCTACATCGGCGACGGCGACCCCCATCCGCTGGACGACGACCTGCCCGAGGAACTGCGCCACAACGCGCTGGTCATCGGGGGCCGCACCGACGTCCGCAAGGGCAACTGGCGGTTCGCCGCCGAGAACGGGTTCGACGAGGGCCACGCCAAGTACCTGCACAACACGGCGCTGTGGCGGCTGTTCAAGGTCATGCCCGCGTGGAACAAGACCCGCGTCGTCGAACGCGGCGAATGGCTCGTCCGCGTCCAGGACGAGGTGCACTGGGAGGCCCGCATGCCCGGCCTCGGCCTGTGGACCAACAAGCGCTGGTGGAAGCGCATGCCGCTGCCCGACGCCCCCGGCAAGGCCCAGAAGGCCAATCCGGTCATCAAGGGCCTCGACCTGCCCGGCTTCGTCTCGATCCGGATGCCGGGCATCCTCCGCGTCGCCTACCCGCAGTTCATCCACTACGAGTGGTACGTCCCCGTGGACGCGGACAACGTCCGGTACGTCCAGCTCATGGTGCGCTTCGAGACCGGTGCCCGCGCCGGCCTCTTCAAGCTCAAGTACCTCGCCGCCGTCCGCTGGCTGTTCCACGGCCAGTTCACCGCGCAGGACGCCTGGATGGTCGACGTGATGGACGCTCCGCCGGAGAAGCTCTACCGGCCCGACCTGTCGCTGACCGCGTGGCGGCGCCTGGTCGAGCAGAGCGCTCCGAACGTCCAGCCGCACAAGCGATAGGCGCTACCCTCGCTCGGGGACACCGACGAGACACGGAGCGGCATGGCCAAGAGGGACGCGCGGACGCTCACCCGCGAGCGCATCGTCGAGACCGCCGTGCGCATCGGTGACTCCGAGAGCCTGGACACGCTGACCGTCCGGCGCCTCGCCGGCGAACTCGGCGTCGGCGCGATGACCCTGTACAGCTACTTCCGCAACAAGGAAGAGATCTTCGACGCGATGGCCGATCACGTCCTCGGCGGGATGGAGGTCCCTCCCGCCGAGACGGACGACCCCGTCGACCTCCTCGTGGGATGCGGGCGGGCCTTCCGCGCGATGATGCTCGCCCACCCCTGCGTCGTCCGGCTGCTCTCCACCCGCGTCACCGACAGCATCGACGCCCTGGACGGCGCCATGGAGGCCGTCCTCGACCGCCTGGAGTCGGCGGGGCTCAAGGGAGAGGACGCCAGCCGCGCCTACGGCGTCCTCATCACCTACGCGCTCGGCTTCTCCGGCTACCAGACCCCCCGCACCTGGGGCGACGACCCGGAGGCCCGCCGCCAGCGCCGCCACTTCTACGCCGGCCTCCCCGCCGACCGGTTCCCCAGCACGGTGAGGCTCGCCCCGGAGCTTCCGATGCTCGCGTCCTCGGAGCAGTTCGAGTTCGGCCTCCACCTGATAGCCGAGGGGCTGGCGGCCGCCGCGAACTGACGCCCCCGCCGGGAGCCGCCCCCGCCGCGGCCGGAGCGAACGTTCACCGGCTCGGGTGATCCGCCGGGCCGGGACCGGGCTGGGGGACGCGGACCGTTTCGACCCAGGCCGGCGGGGGCGGCGGGTCGGCGCCGATGAGCGCGGCGATGAGGCGCGATGACGACGGCGCCTCGGGCCAGGGGGTGAAGCCGTCGGTCAGCACGATCACGACTCCGGGTCGCTCGGGCCGGTCGAGGGCCGCCCGGATGCCGACCCGCATGTCGGTCCCGCCGCCGCCTTCGAGCGCGACCTGCTGCGCGGACGTCACCCGCGTCGCGGCCCGCACGTCGGCGTCGCAGGCGAGCACGGTGATCCGGTTCCCGCCGACCCCGACCTCCCGCAGCACGCCGGTCACCTCGGCGAGCGCCGCCGCGAGGTCGTCCTCGCCCATGGAGCCGGAGGTGTCGATGACGATCGCGACGACCGGCAGCGGACGCCGCAGGCTCGGCAGGACGACGCCGCGCAGCGCGGCGGTGCGGCGGGACGGGCGGCGGAAGGTGTAGTCGACCGCTCCGGCCGCCCAGGCGACGGCCTCCCGCACGGCGCCGGCCAGCGCGCGGCGCCAGTCGACCGCCGGTTCGAGGACCTGCTCCGCCCAGCGTTGCCAGCCTCCCGGAAGGGAGCCGCGGTTGCGCCGGTGGGCGCGCATGGCCTCGGCGGTGTGGCGGCGCAGCGCCTCGGCCTCGACCGAGCTGACGCTCCCCGACCCGCCGGGCCCGGTCTCCCAGCCGCGGGGTGAGCCGTGAGCGCCGGAGCCGCAGTCGGAGCACGCGGCCGACGGCGGCAGGCGGGGGAGGTACTCCTCGAACAGCCGCCCGGTCTCCAGCCCGAAGTCGCCGGGCGCCGCCCGGCCCTCGGGGAGCTCCAGCCCGTCGGCGAGCAGGTCGTCGTTGATCTCGCAGTCCTGGGCGACGTTCAGGCGCGACCGGTCGAGGTGGCCGGCGGCCGGCAGCAGGTCCGCGCGGCCGTGGTGGTTCCGCAGCAGGTGCGCCGCCTCGTGGATCCACACGCCCGCGAGTTCGGGGACGGAGGTCGCCGCGACGAAGGCGGGCGACACATAGCACCGCCAGTGCCGGTCGACGCCCATCGTCGGCACCCCGTCGCTGGGCACGACCGTCAGCGAGTACAGCGCCGAGGCGAGGTAGGGCCGGTCGCTCGCCGCACGGTACCGCGCCGCGAGCAGCTTGACCCGGTCGAGGTCGCCCACGGGTCAGGAGCCGCCCGGCAGCGCGCCGGAAAGCTGGAGCAGGTCGAGGAACGCGTCGATCCCGGCCGGGACCGGCCAGTCGGTGTCGCGCAGCACCGCCAGGTCCGCGGCGGCCCGGGCGGCGATGTCGGGGATCCCGGCGTCGACGGCCTTGGCGAGCACCGTCCATCCCGCCTCCCAGCGGCGCCGGGTGAGGTCGCTCTGCACGGCCGAGACGACGGCCGTCAGGAAGGCGAGCTGCCGGTCGCCGCGCCCCGGCAGCGCGAAGGCCTTCGGATCGGCCAGGACGCGGTTCGGATCGGGCAGGTCGAGCTGCTCCAGGTAGTTCAGCAGTTCCAGGCCGGCGCCGTCGCCCACCGCGCCGACGAGGGCGGCCGCGACCACCTTCTGCTCGGCGCCGGTGGCGTAGCCGACCGCCAGGAGCCGCAGCGCCATCTCCCAGGTCCGCGGCGACGGCCAGGCGAGGCCCCGGCTCTCCGCGTCGCCGGGCAGATGGTGGGTCAGGCCGGGCCGGGCGGTGAGGAACCCGGAGATCGTCCCGCGGGCCCGGGCGACCGCGCTCGACACCCGGGACGGGTCGACGACGGGCACGGGCACCGCGGGCCAGGTGCCCGCCATGCCGCGCGCGACCGTCCGCGGGTCGTGCGTCCATCGCAGGTGGACGAACCGGTTCGCCAGCGGCGGGCTGAGGTGCCAGCCGTCCGCCGCGCTGGACGGCGGGTTCGCGGCGGCGACCACCCGGACGGCCTCGGGCAGCGCCAGGCTGCCGACCCGGCGTTCGAGGACGACCCGCAGCAGCGCCGCCTGGACGGCGGGGGGAGCGGAGGACAGCTCGTCGAAGAACACGATGCCGCGCCCGGACGCGGCCAGCCGGACCGCCCAGTCCGGCGGGGCCATCGGCACGCCGGTGGCGGCCGGGTCGTCACCGATGATCGGCAGGCCGGCGAAGTCGGACGGCTCGTGCACGCTGGCGATCACCGTCTCCAGCGGGACGCCGAGACCGGCCGCCAGCTGCCCGAGCGCGGCGGACTTGCCGATCCCCGGCTCGCCCCACAGCAGCACGGGCAGGTTCGCCGACACCGCGAGCGCCAGCGCCTCCAGCTGGGGGTTCGCGGCCGGTTCCGTGCGCGGCGACCCGAGCCGGCGGCCCAGCTCGTCGGCGGCGGCCAGCGGGTCCGGTGCGGGGTGCTCGTCGGGGGCGTTCACCGATCCTCGTCCTTCCTCGTCATCCGGCGGAGGTCTCACTCCTCCTCGGCGATCTCCGGGTGCTCGCGCTCGATCCGTTCCACGATGAAGCCCAGATCGTCGTGGTCCCGGCCCAGCCAGAGGATCAGCCGGAGCAGCGACATGTCCTGGCCGTGGATCTCGCCGGCCACGTCGATCCGCGCTCCCGCGGCGAGCAGCGCCCGGACCAGCGCCACCGAACCGCCCCCGCAGATCGCGGCGAACAGCGGCGTCCGCTGCTCCCGGTCCCGGGCGTCGACGTCGAGGCCCGCCCGCAGGAGCCGCGCGAGCAGGCCCCCGTGGTCGAGGTGCCACAGCGCGTGGGCCGACGCGCGGCGCCGGTCGCCGATCACGTGCGGGTCGGCGCCGGGATCGAGCAGGTGCAGCAGGTGGAGCAGGGTGCGCCCCTGGCCGTCGCGGACGTGCGGATCCACGCCGGCGTCCAGCAGGCGCACGACTCCGGGGAGGTCGCCGTGCTGGACCAGTGCGAACAGCTCGTCCCGCTGGTGGCGCAGCGCCTTGGGCAGCCGTCCCTGCCCGGTCGTCCACGCGCTCTGCGCGGCGAAGCACCCGGCCACGGCGCCGCCGAACGCCCGCATGGCGCTCTCGCGCCGCCGCTCCTCAGCGCTGTGCGGGATGTGAAGGACGCCGTCACGAAAGGACGTCTCATGCCATTCGCCGCGGCAGCGGACCCGGACCGGCGCGGGGAGGTCCGCGGCGGGCGGCGCCGCCGGAGCCTCGTCCGGGGCGCGTTCGGGGAACAGGGCGTCGCGGACCAGCGGGTGCAGCCGCTCCGGCGGGAAGCCGTCCCGCAGGAGGTCGAGATCGGGCAGGCGGCGCCAGCACGCCTCGGCCAGCACGACGTCGGCGGGCTCGTCACCGGGCTCGACCTCGACGACCCGGGCGCGCAGACCCGCGTCCGCTCCGCCGGTCTCGAAGACGATCGCCGCGTACTGCCGGTAGGGGATCCAGAACTGGTCGGTCCCCGCCGCGGCCGCCAGGCGGCGGATCTCCGCCTCCAGCCGGGACGGGGCGAGGGGTGTCCGCGCGAAGACCTCGACCGGATCCACGCTGCTCACCTGGTAGTAGGGGTCGATCTCCACCGGCGCGGTGTCCAGGTCGATGCCGGCGGTCGCGAAGGCCGCCTCCACTTCGCCGCGCTCGTGCAGCAGCGTGACCCATTCGGTGAACGCCGCCGGATCGGCGCGGCCGGGATCGGCGGACGGCAGCTCGGCCGCCGTGCGGGGCGCGCCGTCGCCGTGGAGGAACGGGGCCCTGGCCTTGTCCCCGCCGCAGCGTTCGCGCAGCTCGTCGGCGTGGCGCACGTCCCACAGGTGACGGGACGTGCTCCAGTCCTGCGCGACGTCGCGCCAGAACGCGCAGTAGGCCCAGTCGGTCTCCAGGTAGGTGTCCGTTCCGGGGACCGACCCGACCTGCAGGAGCAGCCGCTGGGGCCCGTGGACCATCCAGCGAGGCGTGCCGAGCTGCAGGCAGGGGGCGTCCGGATCCTCGCCCAGCCGCCCGAGGATCATCTGCTGGTCGGGGACGATGGTCGTCCGGCCGCGGTCGAGCCGGGGCAGGTGCCAGCGCAGCAGGTCCGGAGCGAAGTGGCACAGGTCGTCTTCGAGCCGGGCCGCGACGGCGGAGCCGTACTCGCGGACGATGCCGGCGAGGTCGAACGCGACGTCGACGTTCGCGGCGGCGCAGGCCCCGCGCCAGTCACCGGCGAGACGCCGCCCGGTCGCCTGCTCGATCATCCACTCGGGCACCGCGTACCGCCGGATCCGCCGCAGCCGCGACGCCTCGTGCGGCGGGTGGGACGGGGACGGCGGGCGGGGCGGGAGGCCGGCCGGCGAAGCTGCCGCGCTCACCGGTAGAGGCTTCCGATCGCGTGCAGATCCGGGTGGGTCCGGGCGGCCGGGCGGAGACGCGGCGCCAGCGCCCGCTTCACCCGGCGGGGCACACCCGGGCCGAACCCGACATATTCCAGGCGGGTGTCGTCGGGGACGGCGGCCACCACGGCCTTGGCGCCGCGCCCCGTGATCCCGGTGCGCCGCAGTTCCAGCCGGCGCAGCGGGCTGCCGGGCAGCGCGGCGGCCAGGACCGCGGCGCCGGCGTCCCCGGTGGCGTTGGCGGGCGCGCCGAGACTCCGCTCCGACGGAGGGCGGCCCAGGTCCAGCGCCTCGATGCCGTCGAGCGCGCCGGCCAGCGCGCGGGCGCCCTCCGGCCCGACGCCGTTGCCGCCGAGGCCCAGCCGGACGGGCCGCGCGGGGTCGGCGGCCGCGGCGAGCACGGCGGCGCCGGCGTCGCCGAGATGGTTCGCCGGAAGGTAGAGCTCGCGGACCCCGGCGTCCTTGACCAGCGCGGCCAGCAGGCCGGCCGACTCCGGCCCCAGGCCGTTGCCGCCCAGGAAGAGCCGCTCGACGGGACGGGGCCGCTCGGCGAGCACGTCCAGCATCGCCCGCAGGCCGTCCGACGTGAGCCCGGTGTTGACCAGGTCGAGGGTGCGGATCGTCGTGTTCCTCCGCAGCATCGCCGCGAGAGCGCCGACCCCGGCGTCGCCGATCGGGTTCCGTTTGAGCCACAGGGCCCGCACGGTCGCGTCCGCGGCCAGGCGATCGGCGAGCGCCGCGGCGCCGTCCGCGTCGATGCGGTTGCAGCCGAGGTAGAGGCTCTCCAGGCCGTGGCCGGGGACCAATGCGCCGGCGACCGCCCGCGCCCCGTCGCCGCCGATGGCGTTGGTGCCGAGCAGCACGTGGACGGCGAGCGGAGAGGCCGCCGCGACCGGGAGCAGCCGGGCCGCCCCGGCCGGTCCGAGGCCCTGCTTGCACAGGTCGACCCGGCCGCCCGGCCGCAGGGCGCCGAGGGGGAAGGCCTCGTCGGCCACCACGGGGGCCGGCGCGGCCAGCCGGGCGAGCAGCGGATCGAGGTCCGCCGGGTCGGCCGGCGGCACGTCGGGGTGCTCGATCGCCGGGCAGCGTACGGGCGTGGGCTCTGTCATCACCAATCCACGGGCCGGTAGTCCTTCAGGAGCAGGCCGGACACCCGTTCCCCGCCGACACCGCGCACGATCGGGTCGTAGAGCCGGGCGGCGCCGTCGATGACGTCCAGCGGCGGGCGGAACCCCGCCTCCCGCTGCGCGGTCTTGTCCGGATGGGGGCGTTCGTCGGTGACCCAGCCGGTGTCGACGCTGCTCATGTGGATCCCCGAGGCCGCGTAGTCTGCGGCGGCGGTGCGGGTCAGCATGTTCAGGGCGGCCTTGGCCATGTTCGTGTGCGGGTGCCGGACGGTCTTGTGCTCCCGGGAGAAGCTGCCCTCCATCGCCGAGACCTGCACGACGTACCGGTCCGGCCACGGCGAGGCCTCCAGCAGGTCGCGGAGCCGGGACGTCAGCAGGAACGGCGCGAAGGAGTTCACCAGCTGGACCTCCAGCCACTCGGCCGGGTCCACTTCGTGCAGCCGGAGGCTCCAGCTGTTGCGGTCGCGCAGGTCGAGCGGCTGACCGGTCTCGTCGGTGCGGCCGGCGGGGAACAGCGCCTCCAGCACGTCGCGCCCGGCCGCGACGGCAGGCTCTCCGGCATGCGCGGGCCCGGTGTCCGGGACGGCAGGCTCTCCGGCATGCGCGGGCCCGGTGTCCGGGACGGCTTCGAGCGCCGGGGCGGTGGGTGATGCCAGGGCGGAGACCTCCCACCCGGTCGGCGGCGCGTCCACCAGATCGATCCGGGCGGCCAGGCCCCCGAGCGGCTCGGTCTCCGCCGCCCGGACCCCGCGATGGTAGGCGGCGGGCCGGCGGATCGTCTGGGCGGCGTTGTTGACGAGGATGTCGAGGGAGGGGAAGCGCCGGTGGACGGTCTCCAGGAGCCCGGCCACGGCCGCCAGGTCGAGCAGGTCGACGCCGTGGACGTGGACGCGGTCCGCCCAGTCCGCGGCGTCGGGGACGGCCGCGAGCCGGCGGGCGGCGTCCCGCGGAAACCGGGTCGTGACTAGGACCTCCGCGCCGTCGCGCAGCAGCTTCAGTGCCAGCTGGAAACCGATCTTCACCCGGCCGCCGGTCACGATCGCCCGGCGGCCGCGCAGGTCGCAGCGGGCGTGCCGGCGAGCGAGGTTCTCCTCGGCGCAGTCCGGGCAGAGCAGGTGGTACTCGTGATGCACCCGCCGGTAGGCCGCCTTGCAGACGTAGCAGCGCCGCGTCCCCACCAGCGCCCGGCCGGCCCGCTCCGCGCGGCCGGTCGACGGTTCCGGTCCGGGCGCACCGGCCGGGTCGGGGCGGCCCGGCGGGATCGCCGGAAGGACGGACTCCGCGGAGGGGTCCTGCTCCCGGTAGCGCGCGGTCGCCGCCGTCGCCTCGCGGTCGCGCCGCCTGCGATCGGCGTGCCGGGCCGCCTTGCGCGCCTTCTTGCCCGCCCGGTGCACCTGGGCCGCGGCCTCGTGCACCGCCGCCCACCGGGGGTCGGCCGGATCGGCCTCGCGGGCCCCGGCCATGACCCGCAGGCAGGTCTCGATGTCGGCCCGGTCGGGGCCGGCCCCGGATCGCGGCGAGGGCGTCCCGGCCAGGCTGGGGTCGACCACCACTGACCTTCCGCCGATCGTCGATGCTCTGGGGCAGGGCTGGTCGGATTCGAACCGACGTCCTCCAACCTGCTGTAAGGCGCGACGACCTCTGCGCTACAGCCCTGCCGTCGAAGATCCTAGCGATCAACTCGGACGATCCGTGACCACACCGGGCGAACTGGGCCGAGGACCTCGGACGGCGACTACGTCGCCTAAGCCTCCCAGCGCGGTGATATTCCCGGATCCCGCAGAGTTCTGGCCGGGGTGTCCAGCCGCCGGCTGCGGAACCACGTGGCGTCGATCAGCCCCGTCGCGCGGAACTCCGCGTCGAGGGTGTGAAGAAGTCGTTCGACGGGCGCCTGATCTGGTCGGAGGTCGACCTGACCGTCGGCTCAGCCGGTGGCCTGGTTCGGGACCAGGGCCGCCCACCTTCCCTTGTCGGAGTCGTAGCTGAGCAGGAAGACGTCGAAGTCGCCGTGGTGCACGCTGAGCACGGTGCCCCAGCTGTCGATGGCGTCGAGCTTGACCCAGGCGGTGACGCTGAAGTCCAGATCCGTGCGGAACACCGCGTCCGGGGCCGTGGTGTGGGCGGTGCCGTCGAGCAGCAGCGCCTGCCCGCTGGGCGCGGCGATCCGGCTCGCTCGGCCGGCCGCCGTCAGCGGACGGCGGCCGCCGGAGTCCGCGGCGCCGTGGTCGAACCGGCCTGGTGTCGACCAGCAGGAAGGTCGGCGCAGGCGGCATGGCGTGGACCGGTGACCCGTCACCGGCCAGGCGGTCATAGGCCGCCGGCCATTGCGCCGCCTCCGTCACGGCTTGTTCGGGGCCGAGGCAGGCGCGGACGAATGCTTCCACGGGGACGAAACGAACTCTCCGCTGGACCGCGTGTCCTCCGGAGAAACCATCTCCTGCGCCATGTTCTCCCCGCCCCCTGAATGGCACCCGCCGCGTATGCAAAGAATGATGACCGCTGGCAAAGATCTCTGACAAGGGCGATGTCGCCGGTTAACGCGGCGTCGTCGGATCGTGGCCACAGGTGATCATTACCGGCGGCCGGGAACCGGTGCCGTCCGACCGGCCCTCCGGCGCTGTCCGGGACACGGCTCTTCCTTCTTTGTGCAGGCCACGGCCGGTGTCCCGGACGAAAATCCCCTTGTGGCACAGCCGTCTCCGACGCACGTTTCTGATGGAGGCGGTAGGGCCCGTCCAGGCCCGTCCACTGCTAGGAAAGGAGGTCTCATGGGGCCGGTTCGCGTACGCCGACAAATGCTTCGAGTGACGGAGTTCAGCCCTTTGCTCGGAGGTGTGGCGACCGGCCGGCTTCAGAAGATTCGCCGCACAGTGGCACCAACAAGCCGATGAAACTGCGGGAGGGCCCGTCGGCCACCTGCGACACCATCGGGTGGACCTCCATGCCCACGAACAAGAAGCCGTGGGCCTGGTGCAAGTTCGTCAACGACGCGGGGAACACCTGGTACTACGTCCGCCCGGAGCCGCCCGCGGGGGAGTACCGGGACCCGGGCTGGATCTTCTCCGGGAACGTCACCGGCGTCCCCTCGGGGATCCCCTCGTGCTGAGCACGTCCTGGGGGCGCGCACGATCTGATCCGGTGATCGGACCGCGACCGCCGGCGGGAGTCGCCACGGCGGGCGGCTCCCGCCGGCGTCAGGTCTCCACCCTGCTCATGGCCGCCCGTCCTGCGGTCGAGCGGGCTGCGGCGCGGGCAGCGGGAGGGCCAGACCGGTCTTGACGGTGTCGAAGGCGACCAAGGTCTCGTAACGCCTGATGTTGTCGTCGGCCTTGAACAGGCGGTCGCCGAGGCGGTCGCATTCGCGCATGCTCCGCGCGGCCAGGACGACCACGTAGTCCCAGGGGCCCGCGACGCGGTAGCACTGCTGGACCTGCGGATCCGCGCGCATCCGGTCGGAGAAGACGCGGTGGTGCCCGAAGGATTCCTGGTCGAGGGTCACCAGCACCGTGGCCAGGACGGTGGGACCGAAGCGGTGCGGGTCGAGGACGGCGACCTGCCTGGCGATGAGGCCGTCCTTGCGGTAGCGGGCGATCCGCCGCTGGACGGCGCTCGGCGAGAGCCCGACCCGTTCGCCGAGGTCGTGCAGGGTGCGTCCGGCGTCGTGCTGGAGGAGGTCCAGCAGCAGGCCGTCGATCTCGTCCAGACGGGGAGGCGGCGCTTCGGGCATGCAAGATTATTGCGTGGGGGCGCGAAAGTTCTCAACGGAGACGACCCGGCGCGCCCGCGGCTCGCGGAGGCGCGCCGGGTCCTCATCGCCGGTCGGGCGCGCCGGTCATGGAGACGACGCCTCCGCCGTCGACGGCGCGTCCGCGGTCGTGCGCTCGTGCAGGCTGATGACCTGGTTGGGGCACATCCGGGCAGCCCGGCGGACGTCCTCGTGGAGGTCCTCCGGCGGGGACTCGGTGAGGAGCACGACGGTGCCGTCCTCGTCGGACTGGTCGAAGACCTCCGGCGCGAAGAGGGCGCACTGTCCCGCGCCGAGGCAGCGGTCGTGATCGGCGACGATCCGCACGGCGGTCACCGCCCCCAGCTCACCGGGAGCCGGTGGACTCCGTAGATGAACATGTCGTGCCGCATCGGCACCTCGTCCGGCGGCACGGCGAGGCGCAGGCCGGGCAGCCCGTCGAACAGGGCGGTCAGCGCGATGCGCATCTCCACACGGGCCAGCTGCTGACCGAGGCACTGGTGGATGCCGTGGCCGAACGCCACATGCTGGGACGGCGGCCGCGTCAGGTCCAGCTCGTCGGGCTTCTCGAAGTGCTCGGGATCGCGGTTGGCGGCGGGCAGCGACAGGACCACGGTCTGACCGGCGCGCACCGGGTGGCCGTGGATCTCGACGTCCTCCTTGGCGACCCGGACGATGCCGAACTGCAGGATGCTCAGGTAGCGCAGCAGTTCCTCGACCGCGGGGCCGGCGGCCTCCGCGCCGCCGCGCAGGGCGCTCGCCAGGCCGGGACGGGTGAGCAGGGTGAGGGTGCCCAGCGCCAGCATGTTGGCGGTGGTCTCGTGCCCGGCGACCAGCAGCAGCCGGCCGATCCCGCTGAGCTCGGCGTCGCTCAGCCCGGCCCCGGACGTGATCAGCGAGCCCAGCAGCGCGTCGTCGGGGCTGCGCCGTTTGGCGGCCACGAGCTCCCGCATGTAGCCGAGCAGCGCGTCCCTGGCCTCCGCCACGTGCCGCGTGTCGGCGGTGACGCTGAGCAGGGCGGCCGACCAGGCGTGGAAGCGGGCGCGGTCGGCGTAGGGCACGCCGAGCAGCTCGCAGATCACCAGGGACGGGATCGGCAGGGTGAACGCCGGAACCAGGTCGGCGGGCGGGCCCGCGGCGCGCAGGGCGTCGAGGTGGTCGGCGACGATCCGCTCGACGCGGGGGGTGAGCGCCCGCATCCGGCGGGTGGTGAAGAACGGTGTGAGCAGCCGCCGGTAGCGGGTGTGCTCCGGCCGGTCCATGAACAGCAGCGAACCGGTCCGGTCCTCGGGCCGGAAGGCGGGACTCCTGACCGGCGAGGAGGCCGTCGACCGGTCGGCGCTGAACCGTTCGTCGGCCAGGACCTCGCGGACGTCCTGGTGCCGGGTCAGCAGGAGGCCGGTGGCGCCGTCGGGGAACGACAGCGGGGAGACCGGCGACTCCCCGCGGAGCCGGCCGAGCGCCGGCGGCGGGTCGAGCGGGTCGTCGCGCCGCGTGGGCAGCGGGGCGGGGGCGGAGGCGGGGGCTGCGGAGTGCGCATCGGACGAGATCCCTTCCTCGGAGACTCGCGTTGCGCCGCTCCCGGCGGGACGGCTGACGGCTGGCTCGCCGGAAGGGGCGGCATCCGCTCCGAAAA
Source organism: Spirillospora sp. CA-108201 (assembly GCF_050936235.1). Taxonomy (NCBI): domain Bacteria; kingdom Bacillati; phylum Actinomycetota; class Actinomycetes; order Streptosporangiales; family Thermomonosporaceae; genus Spirillospora; species Spirillospora sp. CA-108201. Next base: position 681,744 of record NZ_JBNJNE010000001.1, read on the forward strand.
TAGAACGGATCCGTTCTATATGCGAGGTTCCAGCAGGTTGGGGGCGTCCAGTAGGGGGCACAGGATGCCGTCCACAAACCGATCGACCAGGTCGTGGCCGGGGGGCTCGTCCTGCATCAGCACATGGCCGAGGATGATCGCGAACGGCAGGTCCGCCAGGAGCCCGGCGTCCACCCGGCCGGGGATCTCGCCGCGCTCGCGGGCCCGGTCGAGCGCCGCCTCGATGGAGCGCCGCACGGGGTCGGCGAGGCGTTCGCGGCGCAGCCGGGCCAGCTCGGCGTCGTGGCGGCTGCCCTCCAGCAGCGCGATGACCAACCCGCGGTCCAGGCTCGACCAGCTGGCGACGTAGGCCATCAGCAGCTGGCGGATGTCCTCGGTGAACGAGCCCGCGTCCCGCCCGGACACGGCGGGCCGGTAGCGCTCCATCGCGGCCATCACCAGGCGGGCCTTGGTGGGCCAGCGCTGGTACAGGGTCGCCTTGCCCACCCGCGCGCGCCGCGCCACCGAGTCCATGGTCAGCCGCTCGTACCCGACCTCCGAGAGCAGGGCGAGGACGGCGTCGAACAGTTCCGCGCGCCGCTCGGGCCTGCTCAGCGGCACCTTCTTCAGCCCGCTCCCCGCCGTCGCGTCGTCCCGCATGCCGCCCGCCCTCCGTGCCGGCCCCAGAGTGCTCAACACCGTAAGCCAGCCGAAGCGCCACGGCAGTCCCCAAGACCGAAAAGAACGGAAACCGAGCTCTCTGCTTCACATAACGCATGTGCTCTCGCGGCACGACCCGCTGCCAGGGCCGGCACGGTCGTCGACGGCGGTTCGGGAGACCGTTCCGGCGCGCTCCGGCCGTTGCGGTGAATCGCCGGGAACCGCGTCGGGCGACCCAGTTCGGGACGGTCCGCGGACATAGGATCGGGGGATTCGGGGCGGACGGGGAGAGGGTCGTTCTTTGGGGCTGGGCGGCGGTGCCGGGGAGGCCGGTGACTTTCCGGCGGCGTTGCGGGAGAGGTTCCGCCCGGTCCGGGTCGAGGCGGTCGGCGCCGAGTCGGTCGTCCACCTGGCGGAACCGCTCGGCGGCGGCTGCGGGGGCGCGGACCTGGTGGTCGTCAAGGTGCACCGGGACGCCCGGCTGGAGACCGACCAGCTCGTGGTGCTGGGGCGGCTGGAGGCGACCCGGCACGTCCCCCGGATCCACGACTACGGGAACCTCGTCGTGGACGGCGCCGAGGTCGGCTGGATGGCGCAGGAGTACTGCGCGCACGGTTCGCTGGACGTCCTGATCCGGGACGCCCTCCCGCTCGGCGACGCGGAACTGCGGGCGATCGTCGCCGAACTCGCCGAATGCCTGAACTTCTGGCTGGGCGCCATGGGGTTGACGCACACGGACGTGAAACCGGCCAACATCCTGGTGCGGTCCCGGAAACCCTACGAACTGCTGATCGGCGACTTCGGGGGCATCGCCCGCAACGTCCGTGTCCACGGCCGGGATCCGGGCGGGCTGCTGACCACCTGGGCCTACGCCGCGCCCGAGACCGCGCGGGGCCGCCGCGGCGCTCCGGCCGCCTGGTGGGCTCTCGGGATCATCGCCTACCAGCTCCTGCTCGGCCGGACGCCCTACGAGGGGACGCCGTCCGCGCGGGTGCGGGAGCTGCTGCGCGACGGGCGGCGGCCCGCGCTGGACGCCGTGACCGACCCGGAGTGGCGGCGGCTGATCGACGGGCTGCTCGTCGTCGACCCGGCGCGGCGCTGGACGTACGAGCACGTGGTGGCGTGGGTCGCCGACGAGCACCGGCCGCCGCGGTTCAACGGCCGCACCTACCGGGACGTCCGCGGGCTCGCCGACGACCTGGAGCGGAACTGGCGGGACGGCGCCGCCTGGCTGGCCGGCAACGGCGGGCGGCTGGCCGACTGGCTCGTCCGGCAGGGGGCCGACCCCGCCGACGTGCGGTACCTGCGCGGGCTGGGCGGCGACCGGGCGCGGCGGGCGCTGATCAGGCTGACCGCGCAGATCATCCCGGACGTGACGCCGCGCTACGAGGGCCGTCCGATCGACGCGCCGGGGCTGCTCCGGCTCGCCCGGGGCGGCCCCGCCGACCGGGAGCTGCTGCGGGAGGTGGTGGACGGCGGCGTGCTGGCCGACGCGGCCCGGCACCGCTGCGGGCACCCCGGCTGCCGGGGGCGCTGCGCCGTCCTGGACCGGGTGCACGCGGACGTCCCGGAGATCGTCGCGCGGGCGGAGGGGAAGCTCAGCTGGCTGCGCGGGCGGGTGCTGCCGAGCCGTCCGGGCCGGCCGCGGGCGGAGCTGCCGTCCGAGCGGGAGTGGCCGATGCTGTGGGCGTGGGCGGCGGAGCTGACGCTGCTCGCCGACGCCGCGGAGCGGGTCCGCGCGCTCGCCGCGGCCGTGCCGCGCGACGTCCCGTGGTGGCCGGACCGGCTGCGCCTCGCGGAGGCGGCCGACCCCGCCACCGCGGAGGGGCGCGCCGACCTCGTGGTGGCGCAGCTGCTCGCCCCGCACGCCTGGCGGGCCGCGGGCGGTCAGGGCCCGTACCGGCGCTGACCGGCCGTCGCGGGCGGCAGGCGGCGGCCGGGTGGGCTCACAGGTACTGGCCGGGCCCCTCGGTCTCGATCCGGGGGATCAGCCCGGTGGCGCTGAACAGCGACAGCAGCGGGCGCAGCACCCGGGTCGGGCGGAAGTCCCGGTGCGGGAACACGCCCTCCTCCGGGATCGGCGGCACGCCCGACGCGGACGCGAAGTGGAGGCTGGTGGGCGAGCCGGAGTGGAACGGCGCGAGCCACAGTTCGGCGCCGTGCCGGTCCAGGAACGCGTAGGCGGCCTCGTTCTCGTCCTCGGCGGTGCGCAGGTCGCCGAGCACCGTCTCGTCGTCGCGCGCGAGCCAGTGCGCGACCGTGCCGTCGAGCCCGGCGAGCATGTCGGACTTGGCGACGACGATCGCGCCGGGCGGCAGCAGGCCGTCGCGGGTCTGCCGGGTGTGCAGGAGCTGGGTGATCGCGTGCGTGAAGCCGGGGTCGGGCACCCAGGGGTTCCAGTCGTCGCCGGTGCGGAGCTGCTGGCCGTCCGCGACGTAGAGGATCGCGTCGGCGAGGCTGAGGAACGGGGTGTCCTCGTACTCGTACCGGCTGTAGTGCTCTCCGGGGACGTCGAAGAACCCGACCGCGTGGGTCCGCCCGGTGTACTCGCTGGACACGCGCAGCGCGTAGACGAACTCGGCCCGCGCGGAGCGGCGGGTGGCGGGCAGGACGCGGCGCTGCTCCAGGAACGGCCGGATCCGCTCCTCGTAGAACCGCTGCCGCAGGTGCCCGTCGAGCGGCTCGACGCGCAGCTCCGGCGCGAGCATGGCCTTGCGCCGTTCGAGCTGCGCGATCATGGCGGTGAGCAGGTGGGTCTTGCCCGCCGCGCTGGCGCCGACCAGCCCGATGATGAGCGGGTCCAGGTCGCCGTAGTCGGCCGGGAGGAAGTGCGGGTCGCCGTCGCCGTGGCACTGCCGCATCGCGCCGAGCGTCCGGTGCCGCCAGCGGACCTCCGGCTCGTCCGGCGCCCGCGTCAGCACCTCCGGCCCGTCGGGGGTGTTCCTGACGAGCGGGACCTCGCCGTAGTCGGACCAGTCGAGGTGGTTCAGGCAGTACGGGCAGAGCGTGCGGGCGCGCGGCTCCGGACCGGGGTAGGCGGCGGGGCCGGACTGCCAGGGCGGGGCGATCATGTCACAACACCACCAGGAGGATGAGGACGACCAGAACGAACACGACGGGCCACACCAGCGCGGGGTGCGGTCTGCGCCCGCCGTCGTCGCCGACGCGGAACGGGAAGTCGCGGGGCAGCGAGGGGACGCCGACCCGCTGCGCGGCGTCCGGCCTTCCCGCCTCCGGCCCCGGCTGCGCGCCGGGAGTGAACGGCGGCGCGTTCCTTCCGGACGGGGGCGCGGGCGCGCGGTCCCGCCGCTGGCCGAGCCACTGCTTCTCCCTCCGGTAGTTCTCGATGGAGCGCGAGCCTCCGCCCGTCGCCGGGGGCGCGGGCGGAGGAGGCGGCTTCGGCGCGGCCCGTTCGGTCTGCCCCGTCCGCCCGGGCTCCTCGACCTTCGCGGTGCGCTTGGTCCGTCCCGCCCGCGGCGCATGGGCGGAGGCGTGGATCTCCACGGTCCGCGTGTCGTCGTCCTCGGGAGCGTCCTGCTCGATCGGCGAGTCCGGCCCTGCCGGCGCGTCCCGCTCCGTCGTCTCGCCGGAGACGGGCCAGCCCTCCATGCGCGCCAGTACTTCCGCGGCGGTGGGGACCCCCTCCTCGAACACGGGACGGAGCACCATGCCGAGATCGGGGTGGTGCCGGACCAGCCAGCGCAGTTCGCCCTCGTCGGCGGGCCCCGCGCCGTCCGGCCCGAACGACGACGGCTCGCCCGAGGCGAGCCAGAACAGCAGCCCGGCCGCCGCGCGCACGTCCCGCGCCGCCCGGAGGTCGTCCGGCTGGCCGACCGCGTTGCCGAGGTCGGCGATCTGCAGCCGCCTGCCGTCCCACAGGAGCATCCCGGGGGACAGCTCGCCCAGCGCGTAGGCGTTGTCGGCGAGCACCCGGAGCGCGGTGAACAGGTCGTGGGCCGGTTGCCGCAGCCGCTCGGCGGTGAGCGGGGACGCCTCGGTGAGCGGACGGCCGCGCCGTGCCTGCACCAGCCGCGCCGGGCCGTCGGGGGTGTCGACGTCGAAGCCGAGCAGCGTCCCGAACTGGTCGGCGCGCACGTCCTCCATGCGGAGGCCGCCCCAGACGGCGACCTCGTTGCTCAGCACGCGCTTGCCCATGGCGCCGGTGGCGACCTTGTACACGCACTCGACCTCGCCGCCGCCGCCGGCGGGCCGGACCGTGCCGTAGTGGCTCCTGTAGCGGGCGCCGGCGCGGCTCCCCTGGTCGAGGGTCAGCGCGAACTCGACGCGTCCCTCGCCGGACGGCGTTTCGAGCAGTGCGATTTCGGTGGTCACCCCGTCACGTCCCTGTGTCGATCAGTTCTGGGATCAGTCCTGGTAGAAGAAGACGACGAGCTGGACGGAGCCGTCGCCCTCCCCGCCCGTCCACGCGGCCCGGTAGATCGCCTCGCGGAACCGCGGGTTGCCGGACTTGATGGCCTTGGCGGCGTTCCTGCCGAGGGTGACGCCGCTGCCGGTGTCGTTCCGCGCGCCGTAGGCGAGGAAGAAGCCGACCTGGAGCTTCTGCTCGAGCTGCCCGACGCAGGCGGCGCGGGCGTCCTTGCGCCGCATCTCGTCCCCGTACAGCCAGGACGGGTGCTCGCCGCGCAGCGCCTCGTCGACCTTCCTCAGCAGGTCGGCGCGGGCCCCGCCGGAGCCGGAGAGCAGCCCCCCGGCCTGCACCGGGATCAGGAAGTCGCAGAAGTCCTGGCCGAGGACGCGCGGGCCGGACGGCCGCGGCTTCTTCTGCTCCGGCATGCCGGTGGTGAGCTGCGCGCGGGGCTGCACCGCCATGGCGACGAGGAACAGCACGAGCATCAGGTCGGCGAACAGCCAGCCGGCGAGGTGCGCTGCGGCGAACCGGGAGATCCGCCGTCCCCGCCGGGACGTGCGCCCTCTCGCGGGCCCGGTCACCGCTGCGCACCGCCGTCGTGCCGCACGTAGGCGACGAACTCGCGGGTGTCGTCGACGAGGTACTCCAGCTGTTCGAGCGCCTTCGACAGCCGGTCGGCGCCGGCGGAGAGCCGGGTGACCGCGTCGGCGAGCACCGCGTTGCCGGCGTCCTGGTAGTGCTGGGCGGCCTCGGCGTGGTCGGTGGTGGCGAGGGTCGCCCGCTCCACCTGCGTCACCATCGCGGCCAGTTCGGCGCGCAGCTCGCGCTGCCCGGCGGCGATGTCGTCCTGCAGCTTCCGGAAGCTCTCCAGCGTCTCGGCGGGCGCCTGCATGCTCGTGATCGCCCGTTCCAGCGCCTCGGCCTTGTCGATCCAGGTCCGGACGGCCTCCTCGATGCGCTTGCCGGTGCTGCCCTCCAGCGCCGCGCGGACGTCCTCGGCGGTGCCCGCGAGGCGGCCGATGAGCCCGCCCACGCTGGTCTCCATCCGCTGCACCAGCGCCTGGAGGTCCCGGTAGGTGACCTCGCCCTCCCGGGAGCCGGACAGCAGGTGCGACGCGAGCGCCAGGTCCTGCGCGATCTGCACGCGCTCGGCCTCGTACCGCGGACGGTCGAGCAGGTTCTCGCAGGTGGTCACGACGGCGGTGAACCCGATGACGACGAGGACGGCGAGGACGACCCACCACGCCGTCTCCGACAGCGGCGCGAAGTCCTGGACGCCGCGCCGGATGTGGTCGGGGTCGAACGATCCGGCCTGCCAGCCGAGCAGGAACGAGCCCTCGCTGTGGGTCCGGCCGTAGGCGTTCAGGGCGTCGTGCAGCTTCCACCAGGTGACGACGATCGGCGCGAAGACGAGCACGTTCTGGAAGAACCGGCCCCAGGACAGCGTGGTCTCCAGCCACCGGCGCGGCGCCGGGTCGGGCAGCAGCGCGTCCACCGGGTAGGCGGTGACGAGGTCGAGCCCGGCGGGCGGCGGCCCGCCGGCCGGGTCGAGGTCGTCGGCGATGCGTTTCAGCAGGGCGGGGCCGCTGGCGGCGTCCCCGGGGGAGTCCTGCAGCGCCCGGTCGGCGTACCGGTGGAACCGCGCGCTGATGCCGCTGAGGATGTCGTCGGAGGTGAGGGGCTCGGTCGGGCTGGTCGTCGCTCCAGGCGCCATCAGGGGGTCTTTCCCGTCGTCGGTTGCGGGGACCGGTCGCCGCCGGACGGCGTCTCGGCACGGGTCGAGGAGGTGGAGGTCGGGGAGGCGGCCGGCGCGACGGTGACGGTCACGGTCGGGGCGACCCGCCGCGGCGGCGGGGCCTCGTCCGAGCCGCCGAACAGCAGGAGGCCGAGCAGGACGACGATCCCGAGGCCGAGCACCGCGACGGCCCACTCCTGGACGGTGCGGCCGGTGATCCAGACGACGACCGGGTGCCGGTCGTCGTCCGGATCGTCCCGCCCGGAGGCGGGCGCGAAGCGGCCCGGCCGTGCGGGCGGCGGGTCGAACGAGAAGTGCGGCGGGACCGGCGGTTCGGTGAACGCGGTCGCGCCGGGGGACGGGCCGTTCCCGGCCGGCGGCCCCTGGTGCGCGTGCCCCGTGCCGGCGTGCGCCGGTTCGGCGGGCGCCCTCGCGGCGGTCCGCGCCTCGGCGGCCCGGTGCGGTCCGCGCAGCGCGTACTCGGTGATCTCGTGCGGGAGGCCGATGTCGGCGGCGTGCCGGTGCGCCGCGTCCAGGAGGGCGGGCACGACCGCGTCCCGCGCCGCGTGGGCGACCACGGCCAGCATGAACGGCCCCGAGCCGCCGGCCCGGGCCAGGTCGTCCACCTCCACCCGCGTGAGCCCGCCGCCGTCCGACCGGTCTCCGGGCTGGTAGACGGCCTGGAGGAGCAGCGAGTACGCCTGGAACCGGGTGCCGGGCTCGTCGGGCCACGCTCCTTCCACCAGGCCGGCCAGGAACCGTCCGGCCAGTGCCGCGTCGCAGGTCGCGCGCTGCTCGGCGGACGTGCGGGCGCGCTTGCCCAGCACCTGGCACGCGGGTTCGAGGAGGCCCGGCTGCCCGGGCTGCTCGGCCAGTCCCTGGATCAGGTCCGTGCTGGAAAGGACGGCCAGCATGTCCTTGAGCACCGTCCGCGGGGCCTTCCGCCTGCGCGCCTGCGCGGCGAGCTGGAAGACGTGGGCGCGGTCGCCCCTGAGCACGTCGGCGAGCGACACCCACGGCTGGAACTGCGTCGCCTCCGCGTCGGCGGGCATCGCGCCGAGCACCGGGGCCAGGTCCGTGACGGGTTCGCCGTACGCCAGGCGGAGGACGGTCCGGTACAGGTCGTTCCCGTCCTCCGCGCGCAGGCCGCAGCGCGAGACGATGTCGTGGATCGTCTCGTGGAACATCTCGGTCTCGCGCATCAGCGCGCGGACGTCCTCGTCGCCGCGCCGGTCGCCGCGGCTCCACTGCCGGTGCGCGGCGCCCATGAAGTGCAGGGCGGCCTTGACGTGCTCGCTCGGCGCCAGCACCCTGCTCCAGTCGAGCAGGGCGGCCGCCTTCATGCCGTGCAGGAGCCGGGCGAAGGTGTCGTCGGACGCGGGGTCGATGCCCGCGCCGATCGCGAAGTACACGGCGCTGTACTGGTCCTCCGAGGTGACCTTCGGCAGCCCGGCGTACCAGTTCGCGAGGACGCGCCTCGCCTCCGCCGCGGTGAGGTCCATCCGGCGGGCGGCCTGCAGCAGCGGCTCGGCGGTATCGCGGTCCACCTCGGCGTCCGCCAGGTACCGCTCGGCGGCGACCTGGCGGAGCGTCCGGGCGGCCTCGGACAGCCCGTGCGGGTTCGCCTCCGTCCAGCGCATCAGCCGGTCGGTGAGCTGCGCCATGCCGGCGTCGCGCAGTTCGGCGCGCAGCCGCTCCTGCCCGGCCGGGCCGTTCAGGTGGCGGCGCGCGGGGTCGTCCAGCGTGCCCGCGATCGCCCGGTCGACGAGGTCGAGGACGCCGGTGGTCCGCTGGTGCTCCGCCTCCGCCCAGTCCGCGAGCGCCGCGGGCGTCGTCAGCGGCGCGCGCGGCCGCCTCAGCGAGGTCGGCGGCAGGTCGGCGAGGAGCCCGGCCACCCGGGCGGTGCCGGCGTCGGCGCCGCCCGCGGTCGTCAGCGGCGTCCGCCCGTTCCTGGCGTCCGGCAGGCCGACCGCCAGCAGCCGGGGCCGCAGCTCGGGACGGGTGACCTGGGCGCCCAGCAGCATCGTCAGCGGCGCCGTCCCGGCGACCCCGTCCAGCCGGCGGACGAGCCCGGCGGCCAGGCCGACGTCGTCCGGGGAGATCTCGGCCAGGTAGGAGTCGCACGGCGCGGCGAGCACCCCGGCGAGCAGGCCGGCCAGCGCGTCGCGGCGCACCGGCGGCTCGTCCAGCCCGGCCCGGGCGTGCGCCCACAGCGCGGTCGCGTCGAGCGCTTCGAGGTCGGCGGGCGTCGCGTCGAGCCGGTCCGGCGTGCTCCACTCCGGCCAGCGGTGCAGGCCGAGCACCAGCGCCGCGTTCACCACCGACGCCGAGCCGACGAGCGCGTGCACGAGCTGGGAGGGCCGGCCGTTCGGGTCGCGGGCCGGCACCAGCCGCAGCGCAGCGCCGTGCTCGCCCTGCCGGCCGAAACGCAGCGCGCCGAGCGCCGCGCACTCGGCCGCGCCGGACAGCCACTGCCCGACGGCGACGTCGCCGCCGGCCAGCCGCTCGTTCCACACGCGCAGCCCGTCGGCGCCGAGGGACGTCGCGACCGGCCCGAGGCCGCGGCCGCCGGCCAGCAGCCGGTCCGACCAGGCGAAGACGATCTGGTCGACGCGGCCGCGCGCGGGAGGGGAACCGGTCGTCATGACGCCACGCCCTCCCGGTGCGCGGGCGCACCGAGCACCCCGCGCGGCAGCACGCCCTTCATCGCCAGCAGCGACAGCAGCGGCCGCAGCACCCGCTGCCGCCGGAACGACTGCTCGGGGTACTCGCCGCTCTCCATGTCCACGCCGACGCCGGTCGCCGACGCGAAGTGCAGGGTCGCGTCCTCGCACTTCTGGACCGGGACGAGCCACGACCCCGCGCCGCGCGAGCGCAGCAGGGCGTAGGCGTCCTCGGACTCCGCCTCGACCGTGCCGAGTTCGAGGTCGTCCCGGCGGTCGAGCCACCGATCGACCTCCTTGAACGCGCGCAGCGTGTCCGACTTGGCGATCACCAGCGCGGCCGGCAGCGGCAGGAACTCCAGGCCCTGCCCGGCGCGGACGTGGTCGATGTGGCTGAGCACCGCGGTGAACCCCGGGTCGCCGGTGTGCCGGCCGTGCCGGACGTCCAGCTCGGTGCCGTCCGCCACGAAGATCAGCCCGTCCGCGATGCTCATGAACGGGGTGTCGTCGCGGGTGTGGCCCTGGCTGAAGATCTCGCCCGGCACGTCGAAGACCAGCAGCGCGTACTGCCCGCCGGTGTGCCCGCTGGTGATCCGGTAGGCGCAGGTGAACTCCGGGCTCAGCGCCCGGCGGGTGACCGGCAGCGGCTTGCGGTCGCGCAGCAGGTCGAACCGGTTCCTGGCGAACAGCTCGCGCTGCAGCCGCGGGTCGAGCGGCAGCACGTCCAGCCCGTGCGAGATCTTCAGCGCGGACTGGTCGAGCTCCTCCGTCATCGCCGCGAGCAGGTGCGACTTACCCGACCCGGACGTGCCGACCATCCCGACGATCAGGACGGTCATGCCGCCGAGCGACGCGGGCACGAAGTGGTCCTTGCCGGTGGCCTCGCAGACCCGCCAGGCGTGCATCGTCCGGGTGCGCCAGCGGACGTCGCTCTCGCCGGGCTGCCGGACCAGCGCGATCTCCTCGCCGTCCACCGTCCGGTCGACGAGCGGGGCGCGGTTCCAGTCGAACTCGCTCAGGCAGTACGGGCACACCATGGTGCGGTCGGGGCCGTCCGGCTGGCCGGGCACGCGGGGCCGGTGCGGCGACTCCGGACCGAGGTCGTCGTCCGCCGCCGTCTCGGTCGGCGGCTCGTACGGGGGGCCGGCCGCCGCGTCCTCGCCCGCCGGGGCCCCGGCGGGCGCGTCGCCGGGCGCGGCGCCGCTCGGCCGGGCGTCCACGGCCGGGGCCGTGTCCGGGTCCAGGTCCAGGTCGGGGTTCGCGGCGGGCAGCGGGTAGGGCCCGTCGAGCTTCGGCGGAAGCTTGGGCCTGGGGGGTTCGGGGTCGCTCACGGTCACCTCACGAGCAGGACGGCGCTGACGATCAGGGTCGCGGCGAGGACCCCGAGGAGGAGGAGGAGCAGCAGCGCGGCGTTCCCGCCGCGGGGGGACGTCCCGTCCGTCGCCGGGGACCGGGCCGTCCGGAGTTGGGCGACGGGGTCCGCCTGGGCTCGCGCCCGCGGCGGTTCGGCCGCGATCCGGCGGCTCTGGCGGAACTCCCGCTGCCGGCGGCGCAGTTCGCGGAACTCGGCGCGCCCGCCCTCCTCCGCGGCGAGCCGCCGGTCGCGGACGGCGGAACGCGGCCGGGCATCGGCCCGCGTCGCCTGGGCGGACGTCGGGGGAGGCGCCTCGGCCGGGGACGGCCGCCGGGGCGGCGCCGCCGGACCCTGCCGATCCTCCGGGACGCGCACGGGCGGCGGTTTCGGGCGGCTCCGCCACAGCCGGTCCTTGATCTCACCGGGGGAGACGCCCTGGCCGCCGGTGGCGTGGAAGGCCGGTTCGAGCGCCTGGGCGAGGCCGGCGTCGACCTCGCCCAGCTCCGCGACGAGGGCCGCGGGCGCGCCGCCGCCGGGCGATCCGGTCGCGAGCCGGAGCAGCAGGTGGGCGGCGGCCCGGACGTCCGGGACGTCGCTGACCGGCAGCCCCGTCGGAGTGCCGAGCGCGGACCCGGCGAGCGCCTCGGGCGGGCCGAGCGGCTCCACGTGCCCGAAGCCGTGCAGTTCGACGCGCCGGCCGTCCCAGAACACCGTGTCCGCCGAGACGGCCCGGTGCGCGAAGCCGAGGTCGGCGAGGAACGCGAGCGCGCCGAACAGGTCGCGCGCCGCCCGGCCGAGCTGCACGTCGTCGAGCCGCGGCGGCGCCTCGCACCGGGAGACGGGCACGCCGCGGCGGGCGACCATCAGGCGGACGGGGCTCTGCGCCGCCTGGAAGCCGAGCATCCGCCCGGCGGACGCCTGCCGCCCGCCGATCCGGTCGTAGACCTCGGCCTCGCGGCGCAGCACCTTCGCCCCGGCGGGGGAGAGGGCCGTCTTGAGGAGGACGTCGCGGTCGTCGGCGCGGCCGTAGCGGTGGGTGAGGAGCGCGTCCTCGTGCTGCAGCTCGCCCTGCGTGAAAGTGACCGTGACTCGACCGGATTGCCCGAAAGATGACTTTTGCAGGGTGAATGTCTCTTCCACCGGCGCCCCCGCCCGTTCTGTGTAGATAGCGCTCCCCCAGGTCATATTTACGGCGTGACGAGTTAGTGGTGCAAGTGACCCGCTCTGTGTGACGCACGGAGTTGGAGGAAGGTTGCCGCTTTTCTGCGCGAGATCGGGGCGGACCGGAGCAGGCGGCCGCCCTGGTGCCGCGTGCCCGCCGGGCGGCCGGCGGCGGGCGCGGCGCTCCCCGTGCCCGCCCGCCCCTGACGTCGCGACCGGACATGGACAGAAAACCGGGTGTGTGGAAAAAGCAATGGACAACGAGCCACGAAAATGCGCAAAACCGGCACCGGTCCTCTGCGGCGGCCTTTCACCCGGCGGAGAGAACGACGGACGTCGCCCCGATGGCGCTGTTCCGACCCGGCCGGTCGGGCCCACCGGCCCCGACCGGTCCACTGGACCGATGACCTCTGTCGGCGGCGCGTACCTGTCGGCGGGATGACGAGCGGTGTGAGGGCCGACGGGGGGCATCCGGACCGGCTTCGCGGGGGGAATGCACCCTCCTGCCAGGAGGTTTGTACTGGTAATGAGCGACGGGACGGATGTGGACGCGGCACGGACACGCGAGGTGCTGGAGGGCGAGCGCGAGCGCACGCTCGCCGCCGTCCGCGCGCTGGAACGCGACCGCGAGGGGATCGTGGAGTCGGCCCGGCTGGCGGCCGTCGACGACGAGCACGATCCCGAGGGCGCGACACTCGGGTTCGAGCGCGCCCACGTGGAGTCGCTGCTCGCGACGGCCCGCGGCCGTCTCGACGATCTGGACCGCGCTCTCGAACGGCTCGCAGCGGGGACCTACGGCGTCTGCGCGTCCTGCGGCCGCCCCATCGGCGCAGGGCGCCTGGCGGCCCGCCCCGCCACGGCGCTGTGCATCTCCTGCGCCTGACCCGCCTCTCGCTCCCGCGCGGAACCGGACTCCGGGCGTTGGTCGACTCTGGGCGGTCACGCCGTCGCGCCTTGCGTGCGCGGTCGGACTCGATCGCGTAGGCGGGCCGTTTCATGCTCCGCCCGATGACTGGGTCCAGGGACCGCGCCCCGACCGGATCGGTAAGCCGCCGCTTCCGAACCGCGGAGTGCGCGGCTTGGAAGGGTCAGCCGACCCACCGGCGGGTGTATTGGATGTGGATCTCTCGACCGCTGCCCGCCAGAGGGTCGTCGAGTTCTTCGCAATAGTGGAGGCCGACGTCCTCCCGCAACTCGGCAGGGGGGTGGTAGCGGTGGCCGTGCTCGAAGACATCGAAGAACATGCCCGCCGTTTCGCGGAACACCTTCGCGCTGCCGACCATGAACATCGTCTCGGCGTGGACGTGCTGGTGAAACACGTCGCGGTACCCTCGGCGACGGCGGGCGTCGTAGTCGATCGTGCCGTCGCCGGGCAGATCATCCGGGGAGAGCCGCACCGTGCCCTCTGCGCCGCGTCCGAGACCTCCACGCAACCGTTTCCAGTGGTGCGGCTTGAACTGCAGAGAATGGTGCAGGAGCACTAGATCAAGAGGGGGCTCCTCCGGAGGATACTGAGTTCCGCCCGCCGGGAGTCCGCCGCCGCGGAGAGGCAGGTAGATCAGCGAGCGCCGTGAGCGCGCGGCCAGCAGCCAGAGCATGCCGACATATCGGGCGGCACCTGCGTCCACGTTCATCTGCAACCCGCCTCGCGCGGGGTCCTGACCGATCAGTCGCGCGCGGGTGAGCGGGTCGGCCGCGCGGATGATGCGGAACTCCTCCAGTCCGAGCCGCATGCGATGAATGGTGATCCTCATGGCCGCTGCTCTCATCGCTGATCGTCCACTTGTCGGCCGCTGGATGATGGTGCGTGTCCGCAGCCGAGGCTGCGTGGACAGAGGCTACGCGCGGGTGAAGAAGTGATCAAGGACGTTGCGGTGCCCCGCCGTCCCGGCGGTGGGTGGTCCAGGCTCGCCGGATCAGGTCGCGCAGCGTGATGATGGTGTCGGCCGGGTCGAAGAACGCGTTCACACCGATCTCGTGGCGTTCGTGGCAGCGGGCAAGCCGGGCGAAGGCGTTGTGCCAGGCGTTGGTCCGCTCGATATGCCGGCGCCCGCTGGCCTGTACCTGCGACCTCTCGGGGCCTGGGGTTTTCTGCGGGTGGGAGGAGGGGCGGAAGTGGTCGGCGACGAGCCGGTTGCGTTGCGCCCGTGCGGGGTCGCTGACGCCGTGTCCGACGGTGGTCGCCCGGGCGGGTTCACGCAGTTGCCGGTCGCGGAATGCGTCGGTGGGCACCATGACGGCCATCCGGCGCGGCGAGTCGATGGTCGGTGCGACCGGTTCGGGGCGCGGCCCCCACCCTTCGGCGATGACGGGGCGTCCGGCGACCAGGGCCCGCAGATCGTCCAGGGCCCATGCGAATCCTGCGTTCGCTATCGCGCTCCGTGGCGACGGCTGCCGTGCGCTGCCGCTGACCTGAGCAAGGGCCTCCCACCAGGGATCTGGTAATGATCTACATTGTAAAGGCGTGCGCTCGTGACTGTGCCCGGCATGACCCGAGCGGGGCGGAGCGGCCTGGTCGGGGTGGCGCCGCGCGGTTCTCGTTCCGCCCGAGGCGGGGAAGCGGCAGGATCGGTTCTATGACGAACGTGGCCGACCGACAGATACCCGCGTACCTCGACTATGTCGGACCCGGGTGGCGCGACATCCTGATGCGAACCCATGCCGAGCTCGTCGCCGTGCTGCCGAACTACCAGGTGGCCCAGGTCAAGGAGAAGTACGGCATGCTGGACGTCAACCTGGGCGTGTACGTCGACCCCGTCACCGGTGAGTTCGGCATCAGCCGGGAACTCGGTGCCCGGGTCAGTGCGATCGTGCACGCCGCTCGGGACGAGTCCCGCCGCACCTGCGAGGTCTGCGGCGAGCCGGGCAGCGAGACCGGCCGGGGATGGATCAAGACGCTCTGCCCCGACCACGCTCCCAAGGGCTAGAGGTCCGCAGGCCGGGGCCCTGGCGTCGTCGCCGGCGCCAGAGCGCCCAGTGCGCAACGCTTGCTCGGGGGAGCGGGCGTTCGTGGTGCGAGGTCGTCAGGTCGGCCAGCGGCGTCGCTCGTCCGATACCCGCGCGTTGGGCACCACGGCCGTGACCGGCGGCACGCCGAACAGCGCCAGGCCGACGCCGACCCACTCGCCTGTCGTGACGACATCGTCGGCGAGCGCCGTTCCGAGCGCCGCGGCTGCGGCGACCACGCCGGCGACGACCGCCTTCGCGTAGTTTCCGATGTTCATCGCGACCCTCCTCAGGCCACGGGACGACTCTCGCCGTCCTCCTCCTAGGGCGGCGGCGTCCACTATCAGTGGACCCGGAGTAGAACGGTCCAGGTGTCGGGGCCGATGACGCCGTCGTTGTCGACCTTGCCCCACTTCTGGACGGCGCGGACGGCCTTGTCCATGGTGGCGTCGAAGTCCACGTTCATGTCGGTCCCGATCTCGGGGTGGTTGCGTGCGAGCAAGAGGCCGCGCGCGGTCTGCACCGCCTCGTTCGAGCCTTTCGCGCCTTTGGAGATCGTGGGCAGGGCTTTCACTGAGTCCTCCATCCAGCCGCTTCCGTAGCTCGGCCGTCCGTAGCCGGCGATGACGCCGGCGGCGCGGACGCGGCGCTTCACCGCGTCGCCGGTGTTGGCCTCGATCGTCTGGAGCCGTCCGCCGCCCAGGACCTTCTCCACGACGCCGACATGGTCGACCGCGCCGCCGCGGTTGCTTCCGCCCCAGTCGAAGAACACGATGTCCCCAGGCTCGGCCTGGTCGACCGCGGAGGCGGTGCCGGTGTGCCAGCGGCCGGCCTTCCTGAAGTCGTCGACGTGCCATACGGTGTAGGCGCGGTCACCGCCCGGCAGCACCGCCGAGGCGTTGCCGGAGTGCCGGGCCCAGTACGTGATGGCCATGTCGCACCAGGACGCGCGCAGGAACTCCTCACCGTTCCGGGACGCGTACTCCCGCGTGATGGGGTTCGGGCGCCCCGACATTCCCAGCGTCCTGCGCGCCGCCGCGATCATCTTTGCGGCGCTCATATCGGGGTCGCCTTCCCGTTCTCGTCCTGCCCGCGGAAGATCCCGTCGGCGTCGGGCCCGCCGTACAGTTCGCGCAGCACCTGCTCCTCGTCGGTTTCGGTCGCCCGGTGCGCGCCGGGATTCACGTCCACCTCGTCCATGTGGTCGGCTTCAGCCATCGCACCCCCTCGCCTGGTGAGCGGATTTCCGTCAGTTGTCCCTTCTCACCCTGCGGGCTCCCGGCCCCCAGGTCAGCTTTCGGGTCGGTTACAGTTCGCACTTCTGAGGTGACAAGATGTAATGATTCCGGGGAGGCGTGGTAGCGGGCGGCGCTACCGAGGGCGACGGTGTTTCGGACATGCCGACCGGGGCCGAGCTCGGAGAACGTCGATTTGCGGTCCACTGTTTCGGGGCTGTCGGCGCATCGGCAGCCTCTGGCCGCTCCGGCTTACCGTGCGAGTGCGTCCTACGCCTCGCCGGAGTGGCTTCCGCCAGCGCGGGCAGCGGACGCGTCGTGCGTCTTCGGCCGATCGTCTTGGCACGGGGACCGGGGTGTTGTCCTCGGGCAGGTCAGCTGCGATCCTGGGCGATGGTCCACCGGCCCGACGTCGCCCGCGGAGCGGGCCGGTCCCCGGTGTCGCCGCCGGCGGGGAACGCCGCGACCGAGACGTACACGTGCTGGCCCTTGCGGAGCCCCTTGGGCATGGTGCCGGTCGCGAACTGGTCGCCGCCGGTCGCCTTGGCGTCGGCGCGGACTTCGGTCCATGATCCGGCGGACTTGCCGTCCTTCCAGTCGTGGACCTCGAACTGCAGCCGGTACTCGTCGCCCTCGCTGAGCCCTTCGATGCGGACGACGGTGTCGATGTCCGCCCATGTCGACGCCGGGGCCACGTAGCCGGGATAGCCGTTGGGGTGGTCCTTGTCGGGCTCGGAGTGGGACTTGGCCGGGTCGGCGTGGGTGATGTCCCAGGTCAGGCGGGTGAACCGTCCCCACGCGAGGTTCTGGGGCTTGGACTTGCCGTAGCTGCTGCGGATGGGCACTTCGTCCTCCTGGTGTGACCCGAGGGCCAGCGCCCTCAGTTCCGCGAGGGAGCCGCGGTAGGCGTTGACGTCGCAGCGGCCCGGGATGGTCGGCACCGAGCCGCTGGACGAGTACTGCAGGATCGAGATGGGTTCTCCGCCGAACTGGACCCACCACGAGGAGGGGACCTTCTCGTAGAGAGCGGCCGGGGTTCCGGAGCCGGAGACGTACCGCGACTGCCAGATGGTGTCGAAGAAGCTGAGGTCGGGCCTGCCGTGGGCCTCCCAGTACCACCGCGGGAAGTACCCGATGACGGGGTGGCCGCCGGTGCGCTCCTTGAGCTCGGCCACCCAGTCCTTGGCCGTGGTCGCGTTGGCGCCGGACGCCTCGATGTCGAGGGCCACGGCGAAGCGGGACAGATCGCCGGCCTTGGACAGGAAGTGGCGGGCCTGCGCGGCGCCGTTCCCTCCGTGCAGGAAGTGGTACGCCCCCGGCACGAAGCCCGACCCCAGGGCGAGCATTCCCGCCCGGTTGTGCCTCCAGGTGGGGTTGGTGTAGTCGGTGTTCTCGGTGACCTTGGAGAACCCGAAGCGGATCCCCGCCCGCTGCACCGCGGACCAGTTGGGAGTGCCCTGATAGCTGGCGACATCGACCCCGTACAGCAAGATTGCCTCCTTCCCGGCCGGGCGGCATCACCGACGTCTGTCCCGCTCATGCGCGGAACGCGGGGGTGGGTGCGCTCGAAGACATGACGCGACTCCGCAACCTGGAGCCGGCCGCGGGTTCAGCGGCATCAGCGACGAGTGCGCGGACGCCCACCGGCGAATTCGTGTGCTTTCACCAGCAGACACTACTTTGCGTAATGCCGCAATTACCCTTGCGGATCCGACACAGAAGCATTGCGCGGCGGACTGTGAAGATGACTGTTGGCTTCCATGTTTCACGGACAGTGACCGTGGCCTTGCTGGGGTCGAAGGGTGGTGTCATCGAGGGCCGTCTGCCGGTATGAACCGGGGCCGTGGGAGAAGGCGAAGAGTTGGGAGGAGAGCCGCTGGGCGGCGGGTGGGTCTGGCTGGTTGGAGTGGACCGCCCGTGACGGCGGGCAGGAGGCTGTCGGCTGCTTCGGGCCAGGTGAGGGCTAGTGGGAACCCACCCGAGGCGGCGCCCCCTCCCCGAAGCTCGGACCGCGATGACCGAGGAGATCCCTTCAGAACCTTGTGGCGTGATAATGGTGCCGCAGAAGGAACCGAAGCGGTCGGCGCACATACTGCCGAGCCCTGTCGGATGGCGGCCGCTGGAAGTCTGGACATCGCGGAAAGGAGTGGCGTCGCGAGCGCCGGCTTACTTGCGGTAGTGGTGACCGTCCCGCAAGCTCCAGTCGAGCTTCCGGTCTTATTGCCGTCGCTTGTGATCTAGTCCGGAAAACGCCGCACGCGTCGGTGGGAAGTGCGTTGCCCGGGCTCTTGGAGGAATGTTCGGCGCGGCAGGCTGACCGGCGGGTGCCGGGCCGGTCACAGGAAATCCCGCGAGTGTTGTCCCGGTCAGAGCACGAACTTGGTGTAATCGCTGTAGTAGGTCTGTGACGCGCTCTTGGCCGCCGCGATCCACTTCGGGACATTTCCCGGTGTCGGGACCGAGATGGGGCCGGCGGCGTCGAACCAGCACGCGAAGGCACACCTCGTGCGCCTGCCGCCGCCCGCCGTCGTCGTCAGGTAGGCGACCTGGTCCTTCAACCAGGCCGCGTTCCGCGTGCCGGTTCTGCCGTAACCGATCTCGGGGACCGCCCACGGGATGCCTTTGGAGCGGGCGAACCTCACGGCCGGCCCCCACAGGTCGGTGCCGCTGCCGACGTGGGCGTAGCCGTCCACGCCGAGGACGTCCACGAGCCCGTCGCCCGGCCAGGTGTCGGCGTAGGTGCTGCCGGCCTTGGGGGAGGTGCCCGACCAGGTGGTGAGGATCTGGATCGTGTGCAGGTGAGTCCAGCCCTCCGACTGCACCCGCCGCACCAGCTCGCAGAAGCGTTTCAGTGCGGCCGTGTACGTCGCGAGGCGGAAGGCGCCGTTGCGGATCTTCCCGTCGCCCTCATGCCAGATCGACACGAACGCGACGTGGCTCTTGGGGATGGACCGCAGGAACCTCAGCGTCTGCGCGTCGAGGCTCCCGTCGGCCATCGCGGTGATCGACGGCTTCCCGCTCCAGCAGCTGGCCCGCTTGCCCACGTCCACGGCGCCGTTGCACGCCGCCCAGGAGGCGGGCATTCCCTCGGCGGCGGGCTCGTACGAGCGACGGATGGTCAGCGGCCCGTACGCGGCGTTCTTCGCGGCGAAGTCGGAGCCGGACAGGTGCTGGGGACAGGTTCCCCAAAGGATCGCGTTCCGGTTCTTCGCCACGGGACTTCCTCCGCCTTCGGCTCGGTAGGGCACACCGCCTCCGGGTGGGTGTGCCGGGGGTGATCGCAACAGCGTCGCCGATGATCGGGAAAGGCCGCTGCCGCGAGGTGTGCTGCGTCTCTCGTGCATTTCACCTTCGTCCGCCTGTCGCCGGGTTGACCTGGTAGCCCCCTGTCAACGATGTTCGCCCGGTTTATCGGACCGAACCAGATATGGGCCCGAAACTTTTCCGGTCCGTCGCGACAGAGTGATGTGTCGGTGCCCTAAGACCGCGCCGATGCTGCGGGTGGGCGGATCAATGATGGCGTATTGAGTGCGACCGCGACGGAAGGGCTGAGAAAGTCATAAAAGGCCGGTTTGTGGGCTATTGACTCACCGGGTCGGGGGATCTGTGAGCCGGTCCGATTCCGGCTGGAGATCGGCTTGGAGTTGCGCCCCGTGTTGCGGAAGCGCGCGGAACCATTCTCCGATCCCTGCGATCGGTCCCTCACCAGCACGAACATCACGGTCGCAGCGCAGCGAAGATGCTCGATCCCCGCACTCAGGCCAGGATCCTGGGCTCGATGCCCGTCGCCGGGATCGGGACCAGCGCATCGCACGGGTCCTTCAGCCGTGGGCACGCGACCGCGACGACCGTTCGACACGGTGTTGCGTGAGGTTCCGACCTGCTCGCCGACCTGGCCGATCAAGCCGCCCTCGACGCACCCGCCTCAGACCTCGCGTCACCCATGGCGCAGGGCTCCCGGTCCACTGTCTGCTCGCCGTCACGAGAGGCGCCCCGTTCTCACCGAAGCGCGTGGCGTCCGCTGATCGAGCCGGCTCGTCGGCGGCGTCTGAGCCGTCGCTCCGGCGGCTGTCGTGAAGGACGTCGACCACCGCAAGGGCTTGCCTGCCGCGGAACGCGGGACGTGTGAGGTTGAGCATGCGTCGACTTCGCGGTGGCGCGGCGGAAGCGGGCCGCCGACGGCTTCTGTGGCGCCGCGTACCGGGGCTGTCGGGGTGCATGGGGCACGAGGCCTCCGGGGCCACGCTGTTGTCAGGATTACTCCGCACCCTCTGGTCAGCGCGCCGAGAATTAGCTTAGCCTTACCTAACTCATTGTCCTGATCATCGGGGACGCCGGGCGCACGGAGGCGAAGTGAAGGCAGAGGTTCCCACTGGGCGGTCGGTGCTGGGCGGGGCCATCCGCTCGCAGCGCCGCGGCGTGGCGCTGAGCGCGGCGCTGGCCTCGGTGCACCAGATCGGGGAGACGCTCGTCCCGGTGCTCATCGGCGTCGCGATCGACCAGGGCGTCGCGGGGGGAGACGGGCGGGCCCTCGTGCTGTGGCTGGCCGTGCTCGCCGCGGTCTACCTCGCGCTGTCGTGGGGGTTCCGGATCGGGGCCAACGCGGGGGAGCGGTCCGGGGTGCGCGCCGCCCACGCGCTGCGCGTCGCGCTCGTCGACCGGGTACTGGACCCGCGAGGCGGCGCCGAGTCCGGGCGGCTGCCGGGTGCGCTCGCCTCCATCGCCACCGAGGACGCCCGCCGTGTCGGCGCCGTGAACGTGGCGCTGATGGCGGGGATCGCGGCGCTCGTGGGCGTCGCCTGCGGCGCGGCGGTGCTGCTGAGCATCTCGGTGCCGCTCGGGCTGATCGTCCTGGTCGGCACGCCGCTGCTGCTGTGGGCGGGGCACCTGCTGAGCCGCCCGCTGGAACGCCGCAGCCGCGCCGAGCAGGAACGCGCGGCGCACGCGTCCGCGGTCGCCGCCGACCTGGTGGCCGGACTGCGGGTGATCAACGGCATGGGCGCGGAGACGGCGGCCGTCGACCGGTACCGGCGCACGAGCGCCGACTCGCTGGGCGCGACCCTGCGGGCCGCCCGCGCCGAGGCGTGGCAGAGCGGGACGGTCCTGGCCCTCACCGGCCTGTTCATCGCGCTGGTCGCCCTCGTCGGCGGACGGCTCGCGGCGCAGGGCGAGGTGAGCCTCGGCCAGCTGGTGACGGCCGTCGGCCTGGCGCTGCTGCTGCTCGGCCCGCTGTCGGTGCTGGCCTGGGTCAACGCCGAGTTCGCGCAGGGCCGCGCGTCGGCCGCGCGGATCGCGGACGTGCTCGCCTCCCCGTACGCCGTGCCGGACGGGGACGGCGCGCCGCGCGTCCCGGTCACCGGGCACGTGCGGCTGAGCGGCGTGGCCGCCGGGACCCTGCGGTCGGTGGACCTGGAGGCGCGGCCGGGCGAGCTGCTCGGCGTCGTCGCCTTCGACCCGTGGGACGCGGCGGCGCTGCTGCGCTGCCTCGGACGCGACGCCGACCCGGACGCGGGCACCGTGGAGCTGGACGGCGTTCCCCTCACCACGCTGCACCCGGCGGCCGTGCGGGCCGCGATCCTGGTCGCCGGGCACGACGCCGACCTGTTCGCCGGCGGCCTCGCCGGCAACGTCGGGGCGGCCGCGCCCCGTCCGCCGACCTGGACCGCGCGATGGCGGCGGCCGGCGCCGACGAGGTGGCCGCCGCCCTGGGCGCCGCCGGCGCCGAGGCGTCCGTCGGTGAACGGGGGCGGTTCCTGTCGGGAGGCCAGCGCCAGCGTGTCGCGCTCGCGCGTGCGCTCGCCGCGGACGCCCCGGTCCTCGTCCTGCACGACCCCACCACGGCCGTGGACGCGGTCACCGAGGCGCGCATCGCCGAGGGGATGCGCGCCCTGCGGCGCGGCCGGACGACGGTCGTGGTCACGACGAGCCCGGCTCTGCTGGCCGTCACCGACCGGGTCGTCATGATCTCCGAGGGGCGGACCGAGGACGTCGCGACGCATGCCGAACTCGCGGCCCGCCACGGCGGCTACCGGGCGACGGTGCTGTCATGACCGGCGCCGTCCGGGACGACGGGAGCGTCCCGCGGACCGAGGGACCGGGGGACGACGCCGGACGGGCCGGCGGCGCGGAGCTGCTGCCCGTCGCATCGGGCGGCCGGGTCCGGGCGCTGCTCGGCGAGCTGGTGCGGCCCCATCGGGGCCTCGCGGCCGCCGGGGCCGTCGTCATGGCCGCGGCGACCGCGGTCGGAATGCTGACCCCGCCGCTGCTCGGGCGGGTGGTGGATCTGGTCGCCAGGCACCGGCCGCCGGACGCCGTGACGCCGGTCATCGCGCTGCTGGCCGCGGTCGCGGTCGTCCAGGGCCTGGCCACCGCGTGGGGGCTGACCCTGGTGGCGCGGCTCGGCGAGACGGTCCTGGCGCGGCTGCGCGAACGGTTCGTCGAGCGGGCGCTGCACCTGCCGCTCGCCCAGGTGGAACGTTCCGGGTCCGGGGACATGGTCGCGCGCGCCACCGGGGACGTGTCGCTGGTCGCCGAGGCCGTCCGCAAGGCGCTGCCGGAGCTGGTGCGGTCGGTGCCGGCGATCCTGCTGACGCTCGCCGGGCTCGCCGTCCTGGACTGGCGCTTCTTCGTCGCCGCGCTGCTCGCCGCGCCCGTCCAGGCGTACACGGCCCGCTGGTACGTGCGGCGCGCGGTGCCGCTCTACGCCGAGCAGCGGGTCGCGAACGGGGCCCAGCAGCAGCAGCTCCTCGAGGGCATCGGCGGCGCCGCGACCGTCCGCGCGCTCCGGCTGGAGGACGAGCACGCGGGCCTCGTCGCGCGCCGATCGTCGGCGGTGGTGGACCTGACGATGCGCGGCGTGACGCTGGTCCTGCGCTTCTACATGCGGTTGCACGTCGCCGAGTACACCGGACTCGCGGCCGTGCTGGTCGCCGGGTTCCTGCTGGTCCGCGGCGGGTCCGTGTCCGTCGGCACCGCGACCGCCGCCGCCCTGTACTTCCACAACCTCTTCACCCCGATGAACACCGCGCTCGCCCTCCTGGACGACGCGCAGGCCGCCGCGGCCGGGCTGGCCCGCCTCACCGGCGTCGCCGACCGGCCCGCGCCGCGGCCTTCCGGCCGGCTCAGGCCGCGCGACGCCTCGGTCCCCACCCGCGAGCTCGCGCGGCGGCTCGGGATCCTGCCCCAGTCGCCCGTCGCGCCCGAGGGCATCACGGTCGCCGACCTGGTGGGGCGCGGCCGGTCCCCGCACCAGACCTGGTGGCGGCAGTGGTCGAGGGGCGACGAGCGCGCCGTCGCGGACGCTCTGGACGCGACGGGGATGCGCGACCTCGCGGACCGGCCCGTGGGCGAGCTGTCGGGCGGGCAGCGCCAGCGCGCCTGGATCGCCATGGCCGTCGCGCAGGAGACGCCCCTGCTGCTTCTCGACGAGCCGACGACCTACCTGGACCTGGCCCACCAGATCGACGTGCTGGACCTGGTCGCCGACCTGAACAGGCGCGAGGGCCGCACCGTCGTCATGGTCCTGCACGACCTCAACCACGCCTGCCGCTACGCCGACCACATCGTCGCCATGAAGGACGGCCGGGTCGCGGCCATGGGCGCCCCGTCCGCGATCGTGAACGAGGACCCGGTGGAGGAGGTGTTCCGGCTGCGCTGCCAGGTCGGCGTCGATCCCGTCGCCGGGACGCCGCTGATCATCCCGATCGGCCGGCACCGTCCGGACGCGCCTCCCGCGGCCTGAGGGCGGGGCGGCGGGCGGGGCGAGCGGCGCGCCTGCTCCGAAGCCGGACTTCCCACGGGGCCGAGTGAAACCGTCCGGGACGGTAATACCGGAGGACACGTCCCCCCGGAGGTGCGCATGGTCTGGCTCGGAGTCGTCCTCGTCGTCGCGGGTGCGGTTCCGGCGCTCGCCGCGGACGGCGACCTGGGCGGTGTCGACATGACCGTGGCGGGGAGCGCCGTCATGGCCGTCGGCGCGATCCTGCTGATCGCGGGCATCGTCCGGCTGCGCGGGCGCCGCCGTGCCGGAACGCCCGGCGGGGTGGCGCAGGCCTACTACCGGACGTCCACCGGCAAGATCGTCGCGATGGTGGTCGCGGTGATCTACATCGTCTCCCCGGTCGATCTGATCCCGGACGTCCTCCTGCCGTTCGGGATCGTCGACGACGCCACCGCCCTCACGTGGCTGCTGTTCGCACTCGGCCAGGAGTACACGCGGCGCTCCCGCACGCAGCGCCGCGCTCCCTGACCCTTCGCGCCGGGGCGTTCGGCGGCGTGCCGGAGATCGGGGGAGAGGCCGTGCCAGAGGGGGAAGCGCGGCGGCACGAGTGGCGGATCGAGGCCCGCGAGTACGCCCGCCAGGAGCGCCGCCGCGGTCGCCGTCACGCGTTCACGCGGCTCGTTCCCGCCCGCACGGCTCTGGTGGTGATCGACATGGTGCCGTTCTTCGTGTCCGGCAATCCCTACTGCCGGGGGATCGTGCCCGACATCCGCCGCCTCGCCGGCGCTCTCCGGACCGCGGGCGGCACGGTCGCCTGGGTCCTGCCCGCGGTGGTCGAGCGCACGGCGGTGGCCGACGAGTTCTTCGGACCGGAGACCGCCGAGTTGTACCGCGCCTCCGGCGGCACCGGGCCGATGGCCGAGCGCCTGTGGCGCGGCTTCGAGGTCCACGGCGACGATCTGCTGGTGGAGAAGTCGGCGGCCAGCGCCTTCTTCCCGGGGCGCTGCCCCCTTCCGGACCTGCTGGAGCGGCGCGGGGTCGACACCGTCCTGATCACGGGCACCGTCACCAACGTGTGCTGCGAGTCGTCCGCGCGCGACGCGAGCACCCTCGGACTGCGGGTCATCATGGTCGCCGACGCGAACGCGGCCCGCCGCGACCAGGACCACAACGCCACCCTGCACACCGTCTACCGGACCTTCGGCGACGTCCGCCCGACGTCCGAGGTGCTCGGCATGATCGGAGCGACGCCGTAGCGGCGCCGCCCGGGACGGACACCGCCCCTGGGCGTCACAGCATGACCGCTCCCGCGACGGCCGCCGACGCGACGAGGAGAAGGGCCACGACGTTGACCGTGATGTCCGTTCTCAGGGAGCGGCGCCGGGCCACGCGGTCCAGGGTGAAGAAGGCCGGGTCGTCCGGCGTGTAGTGGACCGCGACCTCCCGGCCGAGCGCGCCGGCCGGGTCCGGCATCCCGGGCGCGCAGTAGGCGGTGACGGCCGCGCCCTCCCGCGTGGTGAACGCCACGACCGGCGTGATGGTGGTGGAGGTGCTGCCCTCCTCGTCGGTGCTGACGTCCTTCAGCACCGCGATGATCCGGCCCTGGGCGGCGACCATGGAGTCCAGCGTCTCGCGGCGGCGGCGCGTGTCGCGCGCGTTCCCGGGCAGGTAGCAGGCTCCGACGACGGCCCACGGCCCGCAGAAGCCGATCAGGGCCCAGGGCCAGCCCCAGTCGATCGCGGCGACGACCACCGCCCCGGCGTAGATCAGGAAGAGCGCGAGGTTCGGCCAGCCCAGCCCGCGGCCTCCTTCCTGCGGGCGGTCGGTGAACCGGTAGGCGTGCGGCCTCCCGCGCGGGTACTGGACTCCGATCTCCCGGCCCGTCCACGCGGCGGTGATCGCCTCGCCGCGGTCACCGTCGTTCGTGACGACGACCTCCTGCCCGCCCTCCGGATCGCGGTAGGAGACGACCACCGATATCCCGCCCTTCCGGGAACCGCCGTGCCGGGGTTCCCGGACCCGCTCGATCCGTCCCCTGAGCCGGACCGTCCGCTGGGCCCGTGTCATCCCGGCCAGCGAAAGCCCGTAGCCGAGCAGCGCCACCGTCCCCAGCACCGCGCACCACAGCACCAGGTATCCGTGCCAGCCCATAGGTCTCCTCCTGCATTCAGGGACGGTCCGCCGGATACACCGCTGCCCGTCCGGAACGGGTTCCGCGTCAACGCACCGGGCTGCGCCGCACCACCTTGCCCCGCCCGTCCGCCTCCAAGGAGGCCCTGCCTTCGAGGCCGGTCACGGTGATCCTGACGGTGAGGGGGCCGGTGACGCGGTGGGCGGTGAGCTGCCAGGTCCGCGGCGATCCGATGCCGAGGGCGGTCCTCGCCTCCTCGACCAGGGCGGGGAGGCGGTCGTAGGGCAGGGACCGCAGGTCGAAGTGCCGGATATCCGTTCCGGCGGGGAGGAAGACGACCGACAGCCGGCCCTCCTGCGCGACGAGGGTGACCGCCTCGTGCTCGCCCTTGCCTCTGATGAGCGAGTCGACGGCCCGGCGCAGTTCTCCCTCGTCGAGCAGCGACCGGCCCGGGGCGAGGACGACCGTGCCGGACGCCGACGTCACGACGGTGGTGGACGACGTCGAGGAGACGGACGGCTTCGAAGCGTGCGGCCGTGCGGTGCCGCCCTGGTCGAACAGGTCGGCACGGAAGAGGAAGACCACGGCGGCCGCGCTGAGCAGCAGGGCCACAAGCGTGACGAAACCGCCGGCGACGCCCTCCGGGGGATCGCTGACGAGAGCCGGCCCGGGTGCGGAGTCGATGCGGGCCGCGGCCGCCCGGTCCTCCCACTCGGGTGTCGGCCGCTTCACGATCCGCGCCTTCCACGGCCGGTCCGGCGGGAACTGGACCACCACGACGCCGCGCGGCCCGTAGTCGTCGAGCTCGACGACGTTGACGTACTGCGTGAACTCGACGCGGTAGGCCGGCGCGTCGTCCGGCGCGACGGTGAGGTCGAAGCGCACCGGCACGTCGCTGTCCTTGCCCTCGTGGACCTTCACACTCTCGATCGCCGCGAGAGCCGTGCGGGGGGCGGCGGCCGCCTCCCGGGCACGCCGGGGTGCGCCGGCGAGGAAGAGGAGCAGGCCGTAGGCGGCGGGCAGGGCCAGTCCCGTGACGAACAGCGGCACCTTCTCGACGACGACGCCGACGACGAGAGCGGCCAGCGACGTCCCGGCCATGCCGCCCGTCAGGAAGGCGCGGGCGAGGGCGACGGGGGCCCGGTGCGTGGGCGGCGGGCCCGTCGCGATCGTCATAGGGGCGATTGTGCCGGTTCCGGATGACGGCCGTCAGACCTACGGGCGATCTTCGACCGGGTGTCGGAGCGGGGCGTCCGTCAGGTCGTGGCGAGCGGCACGAAGGACGCGATCAGCAGGAGGGCCGGGAACATGGCCGCGGCCTGGTAGACGTGCGGGGCGTCGGACGGGAGCGAAGGCGCGTCCGGGAGCCACCAGCGGGTCCAGAAGTGGACGAGGCGCGGCCAGGCGAGCAGCATCGCGGCGGCCGCCGCGGTCGTGAGACGGGCGTCGACCAGGAGTGCGTGAGCGCCTTCGAGCAGATGGTCGGCGGTCTCGGAG
This sequence comes from Spirillospora sp. CA-108201, assembly GCF_050936235.1. Lineage (NCBI taxonomy): Bacteria > Bacillati > Actinomycetota > Actinomycetes > Streptosporangiales > Thermomonosporaceae > Spirillospora > Spirillospora sp. CA-108201. Next base: position 709,194 of record NZ_JBNJNE010000001.1, read on the forward strand.
AGGGACGTGCCGATCAGGAGATAGGCCGGCGCGGCCGTGACCAGCGCGACCAGCAGGGACATGACGATCGCGGACGGCCACGCGGCGAGGAGCAGCAGGGTGCCGGCGGTGCGGGGCGTGGACGTCCACCGCCGCAGGGCGCGCGGGGGGTGGGACGGCAGCGAGCGGAGCGTGGCGCCGCCGCCCAGCGCCAGCCCGCGGCGCAGGGCGTCGGGGCCGAGGACCTGGACGGGCAGCCGGTCGGCGCTCAGCTCCGCCAGCCACAGTGCGATCACCGGGAGGATCAGAACCCGGAGCGGCCGGGTCGACACCAGCACCAGCTGGGCGCCGACCGCCGCGGCGAGGGCGTGCGGCGCGATCGCGAGGTAGACCAGGACGGGCAGCAGGCCCAGCAGCACGAACACCGGCGCCCAGGTGCGCAGGACCCAGAGGAAGGGACTGCCGAGCCCGACCACCAGGTGGTCGCCCTGGCGGACATGGGCGATCTCGTGCAGGAGCACCGCCTGGGCCGCCCGCCGGTCGCTGCGCCACAGGCGGACCAGCGGCAGGAAGACGGCGATGCGCGCCCGTCGCCCTCCCGCCGGATAGGCGCGGGCGAGCCGGTCGCCGCTCACGGCGAAGCGCAACTCGGTGCCGGGCGCGTAGCCGTCGACGAACCGCTGCATCTCGGCGGCGACCGGACGGCCGTCCGAGGGCAGGAGCCGCAGCCTTCGCTCCACCCGGCGGGCTCGCAGGGCGGGGAATCCCACGCTGAGGACGCCCGCCACCAGCAGGACGACGGGCAGCAGCTCCACCACCACGAGCATCCTCAGGAGGAGCAGCGACGTGCGCCCCACCAGCGGCGCGTAGTCGCCGTCACCGCCGAACGCGTCGATCCACCGGCGCATGCCGGCGACCTGGCCGCGGAGGCCCCAGACGAGGTAGAGGACGAAGAACAGCCAGATCCACGGCGGCAGGATCCCGCCGGCCGCTGCGCGCCTCATGCCTACGGCTCGCCGTTCAGCCCGCGGAGGAACTCCTCACCGCCGCCGGGGTCGGACAGGAGTTCCAGCAGCAGTTCGTAGGCCTTCAGTTCCGCGCGCGGCCGGGGCATCCCGTCGTTCACCAGCCGGTCGGTCAATTGGCGGTGAGCCGAATCCAGCGCCTTCGTCTCCGGCGCGGTCCTTCCGCCGCCTTCGGGAACTTTCTTCGCCGTGCCGTCCGGTGGCCTGATTTCCGGGTTTTCCCGGTTGACTTTCCCGCCGTTCGGGGAGTTGCCTTCCCTCTTCTTTTCCTCGTGGTCGCCGCCATCCGGTTTCCGTGCGCCGGATCGTCCCTGCCGCGCCGCGCCGCGACGGCGAGGGTGACGATGGCGACGATATTTCCGAGTTCCCTCGTCGCGAGAAGGTGGCGCAGGCTTTCCGCGGAGTCGGCCAGCGCCCTCAGGACGACCGGCAGGTCGCCGATCATCGTCGCCGGCCCGAACCCTCCCGGCTCGGCCCCGGGCCTCGGGAACAGCGCGGCGCGGGCCTTCCCGCCGGACGCGTAGGCACGCCCCACCTCGGCGGCGAAGTCCACCTCGTCCGGGGCGACCCGTTCCGCGATTCTCATCGCCCACTCCGCGACGGCGTCCATCCGAGATCCTTTCGACGTGGCGGCACCGGCCATTCGATCTGCGCCCCGAGTCGAATCATGTCACGCGGTTCCGTGCCGGAACGCGGACCACTCTATTTGAGTCGGGACATAATTCGCGGAAAATTCCGACCGTGATCGGAGCGCTGGCCGACGGGATCGGACACGCGTATCGTCGGCGACCACCACGGAATTCAGGGGACATCATGAAACGACCGGTTCTGGCCATCGACTTCGGCGGTTCGTCCACTCTGGGGGCGGCCCTTTTAAATGATCTCGACGAGCCGGCGGGAAGCGGCCCCGTCCCCTCGCTGGTGTTCGTCGGGCCCGACGGGCGGCTCACCGCCGGAGGCCCCGCCGGCCAGCTGGTGGAGGCGTTTCCCGACCGGGGCGTGCGGGACCCCCGGCGGTCGCTGGTCGCCGGTGAATCCGTGCGGGTCGCCGACCGGGACGTGCCGGCCGTCGCGCTGGCGGCCGCGCCGCTGCGGCAGATCATGCTGGAGGCCGCGCGGCGGCCCGAGGCCGTGCGGTTCGACCGCGTGGTCCTGACCTACCCGGCGCCGTGGGGCCCGCAGGAGACGGCGGCGCTCGGCAGGGCGGCCTCGGAGGCGGGATTGCCCGAGCCCTGGTTCGTCACCGAGGCGGAGGCCGTCGTCGCCTTCCACGACCCCGGGCCGGGCGTCGTCGTCGCCGTCTACGACCTCGGCGGATGTTCCCTCGACGTCACCGTGGTCCGCCGCACCGAGCAGGGGTTGGAGATCCTGGGCCGGCCGGGGAGGCACGACGGGTTCGGAGGCGGCGCCCTCGACGAGGCCCTCTACCGGATCGTCGCCGAAAGGGCGGCGCCCCTTGACGCCGCCGCCTGGGACGAGATGACGCGACGGCACAACGGCTCAGAACTGGTCCGCCAGGAGGTCGTGGAGGCCAAGCACGCGCTCTCCGAGCACGACGCCGCGTCGCTCCGGCTCGACGGCCTCACCGAGGCGATCACGGTCACGCGCACCGAGTTCGAGGACGCGACGAGCCGGATGCTGCGCTGGAGCGTCGGCGAACTCCTGGCGGCCGTCGAGCGCGCCGGCCTCTCCCCGGACGATCTGGACGCCGTCTACCTGGCCGGCGGCGCGGCCCGCATGCCCAGGATCGCCGAACTCGTCGCCGAAGGGCTGGGCTGGGAACCCGTCACCACGGCCGACCCCAAGGCCGTGGTCGCCCTCGGCGCTCTGCGCGCCTACGCGCAGAGCCCACAGAGCGCGCCGCGGTCGCCGGGCGCGCAGCCGACCCTGCCCGCCGCAGGGCCCGCACTCGCAGCCGGTCCCGCAGCCCTGGCTCCCGCCCGCCGCACCCGTCCCCGATCGAAGGCACCGCTCCTGACGGCCATGGCGATGATCCCCCTGACCGCCGTCGTGGTCGCGGCCGCCCTCTTCGCCCGCTCGCACCTGGGCCCGTCCGAGAACACCGGCTCCGCGTCGGTCACCACCACCGCGCCCCAGGCGTCCGTCGCCTCGCCCGCCGCGCCCGTCCCGTCGCCGGCGGGCTCGGTGACCGACAGTCCCACCCCGGAGGAATCGTCGAGCCCGCCCGAGGAGTCACCCACCCCCGAAGAGGAGACGGGCATCAGGACGGGCACGTACTCGGTGAGCCTCAGCGGAATGGTCAGCGGCCAGACGTTCCGCCGCACCGCCCAGCTCCAGGTGATGCCGACGGTCACCCGCGTCGGGACGAACAACGGCGTCAACCCGGTCGAGGTATGCCTGCGGTCCGGCTTCCCCGCCGGGACGCCCGAGGTCGGCGCGATCTGGTTCGGCACCAACACCGCCTGCTTCCCCGAGCGCGGCGCCCAGCTCGACATGACCAACGTCGAGGTGGACGGCGACACCATCACCGTCCGGCCGGACGCCCGCATCGCCGCCACGGGACTCAACCAGTTCACGGCATCCGGCAACTCCATCTACGCGTGCCTCTACCAGCCGGTCTCCGGCACCATGACCGTGGACCTCTCCGGCGATTCGCCCACCGGCGAACTCGACATCAACGGCTACAGCGGCCCGTGCCAGGCCGTAGGCACCAACACCACCTACACCGCCAGCATCAACGGCTGAACACCGGTACCGAGACCGCGCGAAAAAGAGCGCGGCCAGAGGCCGCGCTCAGGTCGGACTCCGGCCGGCGCGAGCCGACCGATGTCAGAGTGCCCCCTTGTCCAGGTCCTCCACCACGCCCCTGTAGGCGCCGGCGTCGATCTCGGCCTCTTCAGCCTCTTCCGGGGTCTGCGCCTGCGCGGCGTTCTGCTCCGACAGCTCGGCGGCTCCCTGGAACATGCTGCGGGCGAATTCCCTTTCCTGCGGGGTCGGGCCAGCCATGATCACTCCGTCGCTCGGGTTGTCCTGCATTCGCAGGGTCCTCCCTTCCTTGGGGGGACAAGGAAACCGTTCGAGGTGCGGCCGGGTCGGCAACTTCCGATGGGAGAGCACGACCGCCGAGCCGAGGCGAACGCGGCGGTGCGGAGGTCGCCGTGCATGGCGTGGACGAGGCGCGAGCGGGTTTGCGTCCGCCGGCATCTCGGCCGTTAGACTCCGTCGTGCGGAAGGTTCGCCCGTGTCCGCGTGGTGCGGGCGTCGTAAGAGGGAACCCGGTGCGAATCCGGGACTGCCCCGCAGCGGTGAGCGGGAACGACCGCCGTCAATGAGCACTGGGCCCGGCGGCCTGGGAAGCGACGGCCAGTAGGACGCACCTATCCCGGTAGGAGCGGCGCCCGCGAGTCCGAAGACCTGCCTTCGCCCGTGCGCCGCCTGGCGCACGGTGGTCTGCGGCCTCGCGGGAGGGCCGGCGGGCGGCACAGGCGGGCTTTCGGCGCCGTGCCGCGCACCTCCCTCCGCGCCTGGCCGCCTGTGGCTCAGCGAGGGAAGCTGCCATGAGAACCACGATCCTCGGTTACCCCCGGATCGGGACGCGCCGCGAGCTCAAGTTCGCCACCGAGGGCTTCTGGGCGGGACGCGTCGACGCGGCCGCGCTGGAGAAGGCCGGTGCGGACCTGCGCGGCGCCGTCTGGACCGAGCTGCGCGACGCCGGCCTGGACACGGTCCCGTCGAACACCTTCTCCTTCTACGACCAGGTCCTGGACACCAGCGTCCTGGTGGACGCCGTGCCCGCGCGCTACCGGGGCCTGGACGGTCTCGACCGGTACTTCGCCATGGCGCGCGGTGTCCAGGACATCCCCGCGATGGAGATGACCAAGTGGTTCGACACCAACTACCACTAGTTCACGCATCCAGGCAACATTTCTGCCGGAACCCCTAGTCACTCAGAGTGAAACCCGCGCGAACCGCCCCAGTAGGGGGTTTCAACCTTGATCATCCTCGGGTACTCATGGACGCGGAGCCGCATCCAGCGACTCCGAGGCAGGCGAGTGGCAGGCGGGGTCGGCTCCCGCCGCAGGGGCTCCGCGAGGACGCCCCAATACGCGAACAGCCGCACAACAAACACAAAAACACAGATCGCCGAGGTGGGCTCTCGGCACGCAAGACCGGGTGCGCGCCCGGGCGGGACTCGTCCCGCGAATAGCTACCTAAAACGAATCAGCCCTGGCTAACACGGCACATAAAGAAGGCCACTCGCGCGAAGAGCTAGACCGGAACGAGTAGGCGCCAGCCTGCCCGCAGGCCGTTGGCTCTTCACCCCGGACATCGTTGCGCGCTCCCTAGCCGTGAGCCAGGGAGAGGAGTTACGGGTTGAAGCCCAGCCCGGAAGCAGCCGCATGGGGTAAGCGTCAGGCCAGCAAATCGCCGCGCTGGACGGACGCGAAGTGGCGCAGGATCCAAACCATCTTCGGTGTCGAGTTGACCACCCCCGAGGTACCCGACGACCGATACGAGGCCGAGGCCGCGACCTGGCAGGACGCGGCATGAGCGGCCCGCAGATGCCCGACCTACCGCCGGAACTGCTCGCCGCCGTCCAGCGCGCGGCCATGCCCGACTTCGACCGCTGGCACCAGATGATCCGCTCCGCCGGAGGGTGCGAGCAGCCCGTACGGCTGCGCGGTGAGCGGATCACCCTGGACGGTGAGAGCGGCGAGTTGATCGAGTCGTACTCGACCGCCGACGAGCCGACCGGGTTCCTGATCACTGCGTGTGGCAACCGCCGCGCGTCCCGGTGCGCCGCGTGCGCCGAGGTGTACCGGGACGACACCTATCACCTGATCATCTCCGGACTGACCGGAGGCAAGGGCGTGCCTGAGGAGGTCAGCGAGCACCCGCGCGTGTTCCTCACGCTCACCGCCCCCTCATTCGGTGCCGTCCACGCCCACCGCGAGAAGGGAGGGAAGACCCAGCTTTGCCGACCCCGACGAGATGGCCCCGTGTGTGCCCACGGCCGCCCCGAGGGGTGCCGGGCGCGGCACCAGGCCGACGACCCTCAGGTTGGGCAGCCGATCTGCGTCGACTGCTACGACTACCCCGCCGCCGTGTTGTGGAACGCCCACGCCCCCGAGCTATGGCGACGCCTCACCCTCACCGTCCCCAGGCTGATCACGGCCGAGCTGGGCATCACCCACAAGGCCCTACGCGAACAGGCCCGCCTGTCGTACGCCCGCGTGATCGAGTACCAGCGACGCGGCCTGATCCACTTCCACGCCGTCGTGCGCCTGGACGGACCGGACGGACCGGACCAGTCGCCGCCCGTATGGGCCACCACCGAACTCCTAGAACGCACCTTGCGAACCACCGCCGCACAGATCGAGGTACCGGCCCCGCACCCGGACGGGACAAGCTCACCACTCACCTTGCGGTGGGGACGTCAACTCGACACCCAGGCCATCCAGGTGGCCGCCGAGTTGGACGGGATCGCCGACAAGCACGTAGCCCGCTATATCGCCAAGTACGCCACCAAGGGCGCCGAGGACTCCGGCACTGTAGACCGCCCCATCCGCCACGCCACCCAGATCAGTTCCTTGCAGGTGTCCGAGCACGCCCGCCGCATGATCTGGACATGCTTCGCCCTGGCAGACCTGCCCGAGTACCCAGACCTGCGGCTCCGTAATTGGGCTCACATGCTCGGGTACGGCGGGCACTTCTCGTCCAAGTCCCGCCGCTACTCGGTGACCCTCACCGAGCTACGCCAGGCCCGAGCCGACCACGCCACCCAGTCAGCCCGCCAGGCCGAAGGCCGACCCGAGCCCGACCCGAACCGCACCACCGTGACCACCGGGCAATGGAAGTACCTCGGAAGCGGCCTCATGCACGGCGAACACTTCTGGGCAGAGCAAGCCCGCAACCGCATTCAGCAGGCAAGAGCCATCCGTCGAGGGTTCACCGAGCGTGACGAGGAGCGCAAGGCGAGCTAGCTCAGACCACCCGGCGTCGAGGAGTTTCATTACAGGGTCAAGGGCGCTTCGCGCCGCCGGGTCGCTTGGCCGGGCCGACGAAGACCAGAACGGCCTCCCGATGTGGGAGGCCGTCTGCTTTGGGCGGGCTCGCGAGCGCGAGCCCGCTTGGGTCACTCCCGGCTTTCGCTGTGGAAGTACGGGTTGGAGCACTCGCCTTGCTCGTTGAGCGGTGCCCCGCAGGCGGGCCAGACACCAGCTGGGGCCTGGCATCGGGCGATGTGCATGTCCCCGAGCGGGCGCAGAGCATCGGCCAAGAGCTGCCCAGCCTTCACGAGCTCTTGCCAAGCCTCGTCTGGGCTGGTCCTCGCTCCACTTTTGCGAGAGTCCATGTGAGCGACCCGGGCTGCGCTGAATGCATGCTGCGCTTCACGGATCTGATCGGACTTGGAGCGAAAGGACAGCGTGGCCTGGTCGAGTGCGGAGGCGGCGCCGCCGTTATGGGGAGAAGTCTGCGCCAGCCGCTCCAGCAGTTCCACCAGTTCGGCAGCGCTCATGTCGTCGTACATGCGAATCTCCTTTGTGTGAACGATAACCTTCACCGTCCGTCCGCACCGTGGTCCTGCAAGCCCTCCACTGCCCTGGAGGCAGTCGGTTAGTGCCGCTGGCCGGTTCCGTACTTGCGCGGGGACCCCGCGCGGGGCCTCGCGACGGGCCATTGCGGGCAGGCAGGTGCTGCCCGTCCGCCGGTCGAGGCTACGAGGCCCCGCCCCCGCGCAAGTCCGGAACCGTCCAGCTTCAACGTGCGGCACAGTTGATACTCAGGGCTCGATCTCGTCACGGGAGGGCGCGGGGCCGGGTGCGGGGTTGGGCCCGTCCACCGCAGGGCGGGACCGTGGACGGCCGCCGCGCCTTGCGCGTGCGGCCTTGGGGGCCGTTCGCGGCGCGGCCCCGACCACCGCCCCGCCCCACCGTGGACGGCCCGCCCGTACCGCACCGCGCAAGCCGAGGCAGGCCCCGCGCGAAGGCTTGCCGCACAGGTGCCGGGCAGCGGCTTCCAGGCCGGGCGACGCTTGAGACGGAATTGCCGACACGGCGCCGGCTGACTCCCTTCGGTCGCCCCTGCGGGGTGGCCTTCGGCCATCGACCGGCCCCGACCCTGTCAGCGCGCAAGGAAGCCGCGGCCCTCTTGGGCGTCACGGGTCTATACACGGCACGGCCCCGCCCCGGACAGTTCCGGGACGGGGCCACCGCGTGCGGATCAGGCGACGTCGAGGTCACCGCGCTTGATACGGGTCAGGAACTCCCGCGCGGTGGACGGAGGGAGGACGAACCTCGGCCCGTCCGGGCTCTTGCTGTCACGGATGCCGACCGCGCCGGGGAGGGCCGCCACCTCCACACAGTCGGAGTTTGCGGTCGAGCCGCTGCGGGACGACTTACGCCACTCGGTCATTGGTAGGTCTCTAGGCTTCCGTCGAGGAGGGTTCGCGACGTGCCGACAGGTGCCGCTATGTCGCTCAGTCGGTCGTAGCGTACTGCGTACTTCATCACGTCCGTCGGGGTGGTTACGAGCCGTCCCCGTTCCGGTGCGTCCGTGAACGCGACCTCCCTGTCACCCACGGTCAGAAGACGGAACGACCCGTCAAGGCCGTTGTGCGCCCCACCGGACGCCTCCAGAACGCGGATGGAGACGTGCGGAGCATCCGCCAGCTCCACCAGGCGCGCGATCTGTGCGCGCATCACCTCTGCGCCGCCTACGGGTTGAGCGAGGACGGCCCAACTGAGGATGACGCTGACCAGTGCCGGTTCAGATCGTTCCCATACAGCCGCCTGTCGGGCGAGCCGCTTCTCTAGGGCCTCTTCGACTCCCGTGACCATTCCGGTAGACAGCATGGCCCGCGCGTACTCCGGAGTCTGGAGCAGGCCCGGAACCAGCAGCGCGGCCCACATGCGGTGCCGTGTCGCACGCGCTTCATGATCCGTGAGCCCGGTGAACCAGTCGCCATCGTCGCTCGTCTCCGCCAAACGGACGAGCCGGGCAAAGGTCGTGCCCCAGAGGCGATCCAGCCGCCTCGCGTAGTCCGGGGAGAGGTGCAGACGCCCGTTTTCGACTCGGGAAACGTACGAACGATCGCAGCCGAGTTGCTCGGCCAGCTTGTTGCCGGACAGCCCGCGCGCCTCGCGCAGTCTGCGCATCTCAACTGCGATGTAGTCCCATAATGATCTGTCCGGATCGAGTGCTTCGGGTTCTGGCAATGTGCCACTCCCTACGTTTCCGATGTTCCGCGAACGTAGAAACGGTAGCGCTTCGCGGCACAGACTTGCAGCGCCGAACAAACATCTGCCCTGCGAGGTGACGACGACCATGGGCATCGGAACCGAAGAACCCCGCCGACCGTGGATCCATCCGGACGTGCGGCGGGAACACGTCATCAAGCTCGCCGCCGTCGCGAACAGCCGTACCGAACTCGTGGGACGTCTCGTCCGTCCCGATGGCGAGCTGGCCGCCGAGATCAGCCAAGCCCCCTCGGGCCACGCGACCGAGGTGACGGTGATCATCTACCAGGGGGTCCCGTGCTTCGCGTGGGCGGCCGACCATGAGGCCATCGCGGCGGTCGAGGACATCGCGGAGACGCTCACAGCAGTCCGTCACAGGCTCGCGATGCAGGAGCAGACATGACGGCCGCGACGACTTCCGGCATGTACACGTCACCGGGTGACCCGGGCGAGCTGATCCGTATGGCGGTTGCGTTCGGGACGGTCGGAGCCGCCTTCCTGGTGTTCGGTCTCGTCATTGGCGCCCTGTGGGCGACCCGCCGTAGAGCACGACGGCGAGGCCGACACGTTGCCGGGCTCCCGTCCGCCCGAGTACGGGAGCCCGGGAACGCTCGCGCCCTTCGCTCGCAGCGTCCACGAAGCCCAAGGCCGCAGGGCAACGCAATCCACGGCGTTCCTAGTCACGTTCGCTACCCCTTCGAGCCCGAGCAACGGTGACGAGACCAGCGCGCCCCAGAGACGACGGCGACTCTCGGGTGTGCAAGCCAAGGCAGAGCCAAGTTCCCCGCCGGAGCCGTCCAGGTAGGGGGAGGAACCGCGCGGAGGTGGGCCGCGCGAAGAGGGGCGCATGACGGCGGACTCTGTTCCCCCGAAGTCGCCGCGCGTCCCTGTGTCCCGCTCCCGCCAGGTCGGGGCCGGACACAAAGGAGGGGGTCCCGGGAATCGAGGCCGGGACCCCCTCCACCAGGGGGAGCGCTGCGACGTTCAGTCGGTACGCCAGACGGGTTCGAGGAGATCGGGGTTGAAGGTCGCCCGTCCCTTTCCTGCGGGATGAACGATCACCGCATGGAATGCCTCCCGCACATACGTCCGCCTGACGGAGAGCGGCAGGCCGCCGTCTTCCTCGGCCAGGTACCAGCGCCGCCGGATATCGGCGATATCGGTCGAAGCGCGCTTGCGGCGCGTGTCCGCCGCAGCTTCTGCCTTGTTCTTCTCGGCGCGAAGACGACCGATCTCCTCTTCCAGGTCCGGCAAGAGATCGAAGTAGGTCTCTGCCGTCATCTGCCGCGCGGCGAAACGGCGGGAAGCCTGGTCGCGGTTTGCAATCGCCTGCTGTAGTTCGTCCTCCTTTGACCACAGGGGAGCATCGTCCGACGCGCTGACCTGCCGCTCTTCTAGCTTGGCCAGGACCGCTTCTGAGACGAACTCGTCCACCAGGTCCCCCCGCCGCCCGACGCCACCGCAACCGCCGACTGACTTGTCTGGGCAAAAGTAGATGTGCCGCTCCCCGTTCTTCGTCCTCTTGATACGCAAGGGCGCGTTGCACATCCTGCCGTCTTCCTTGACGCGCCCACATCGCAGGACGCCTGTCAGGAGGTACCGGTGTTCGCGGTAGTCCTGGGGCAGGGGAGCCCCGAGCACGCCGCCGCGCTTGACGGTGTGTCCCTTGCGCGCGTCCACGATGGCGCGCACAGCCGTCCACTCCTCGGGGGTCAGGATTGGTGCCCACTCGCCGACTACCGGCTCCCCGTCGGCGTCCCGCACTAGTTCGCCGTTCAGTTCCCGATAGCCGCACAGGCGAGGCTTGGAGAGCGCCACTTTCAAGGTGCGTTGCATCCACAAGTTGCCGCGCGGCGTCCGGACGTCATTGTCTCGCCATTCGTTGACGATGGAGTACAGGGAACGGCCGCCGATGAAGTCACGGGCAGCCTGTCGCAGGAGACCGGCCTCTTCGGGTTCAAGGTTGATCCGGTCTTGCTGCCACCCGAACGTACGCGGGCCGCCGACCGTCTTGCCCCGCTCCGCACGGGCGCGGTGCGAGTTCCGCATGCGACGCTGCATCTTCCGCACCTCCATCTTGGATATGACCGCGCCGAAGAGCCCCATGCTTTCCACGTCTTCGCTGTACAGATCTTTCGGGCCGTGCTGGTCGGCGTAGACCCGTCCATCCTGGAACGTGATCGCCTCTACGAAGCGTTCGTAGTCCCCGGGACGCCGGACCAAGCGGTCTTCCGCCATCACGACTGTCCCGCGCACCGGCCGACCGTCCGGGAGTTTGCCCGCGTGGAGTGCTCGAAGCATCGCTTCGAAGTCGCCCCGGATCACACCGATCTTGGCCGCTGACTTGTCGTTGTCCGTGAACTCGTGGACCACGGTCCAGCCGAGCCGCTCGGCCGTCTCCCGGTTCCTCTTGTGCTGGTCTTCCACGCCGTGCTCGTCTCGGCGCAGGTCAGCCGAGATGCGCGCGTACGAGACGACGGGGAGAGAGCCGGGCGAGACCGCAGCGAGCCGTGACATGGGGGACCTCCGAGGTAAAGGTGCCTATGTGCACGTTCTGGCACTACATCGTCCCGGAGATGGGGCCCGGCACGCGGTTCCGGCTGCCGAGGGGCGCCACGTCGAAGCCGGTCGCGGAGTACCTGGAGGCCAAGGCCCTCGGTATCGAGACACGGCCCGTGCTCGTCGGGCCGCTGACCTACCTTCTGCTGGCCAAGCCGGCGGCGGACGCCCCCGCCGGCTTCCGTCCGCTGGACCTGCTCGACGGTCTGGTGGAGGTGTACGCCGAGCTGCTGGAGCGGCTGGCGGGAGCGGGTGCCGAATGGGTGCAGCTGGACGAGCCCGCCCTGGTGGCCGATCGGACCGGCGAGGAGGTCGCGGCACTGGCCCGCGCTTACGCGCGCCTCGGTGAACTGCCCAGCAGGCCGCGCCTCCAGGTGACGACCTACTTCGGCGCGATCGGCGCGGAAGCGCTGCGCGCCCTTGCCTCCTCCCGCGTGGAGGCGGTCGGACTGGACTTCGCCGCCGGTCCCGGCAACCTGGACGTGCTCGCCTCCGTCGGCGGGCTGCTGCGCAAGACCGTCGTGGCGGGCGTCGTCGACGGCCGCAACATCTGGCGCACCGACCGGCACCGGGCCATGGCCACCTGCGCCACGCTCCTCGGCCTGGCCGACCAGGTGGTGGTGAGCACCTCCTGCTCGCTGCTGCACGTCCCGATCGACCTGGACGCCGAGGAGGCGCTCGATCCGGCGGTGCGCGGGCGGCTGGCGTTCGCCCGTCAGAAGGTCGGCGAGGTCGTCGCGCTCGGGGAGGCGCTGCGCGAGGACGCGGCCGAGCCCACCGCTCCGGTTCCGCCGCCGACCGCCGGGATCGACCACGAGGTCCGCGCTCGCCTGGCCGCGCTCGGCGAATCCTCCCGCGGCGACCGCGAAGCCCGCTTCGCCGCGCAGCGCGCCTCACTCAAGCTGCCCGACCTGGCCACCACCACCATCGGTTCCTTCCCCCAGACCCCGGAGGTGCGCAGGGTGCGCGCGGACCGCCGGGCCGGACGCATCTCCGAGGACGCCTACACCGGGGCGATGCGGGCGGAGATCGCCCGCGTCGTCGCGCTGCAGGAGGAACTCGGTCTGGACGTTCTCGTGCACGGCGAGCCCGAACGCAACGACATGGTCCAGTACTTCGCCGAGCAGCTGGACGGCTACGCCGCCACCGAGCACGGGTGGGTGCAGTCCTACGGGTCCCGGTATGTGCGGCCGCCGATCCTGCACAGCGACGTCGCTCGTCCCCGTCCGATGACCGTCGAATGGACGACCTATGCCCAGGGGCTGACGAGCAGGCCGGTCAAGGGCATGCTCACCGGCCCGGTCACCATGCTGGCCTGGTCGTTCGTCCGCGACGACCAGCCCTTGGCCGCGACGGCCCGCCAGGTCGCCCTCGCGCTGCGCGACGAGATCGGTGACCTGGAGTCGGCCGGCATCCGCATCGTCCAGGTCGACGAACCCGCTCTGCGCGAGTTGCTGCCGCTGCGCGAGGCCGACCGCGCCGCCTACCTGGAATGGGCGGTCGGAGCCTTCCGGCTGGCGACCTCCGGGGTCGCGGACTCCACGCAGATCCACACGCACATGTGCTACTCCGAGTTCGGGGAGATCATCGACGCGATCGGGGCGCTGGACGCCGACGTCACCAGCGTCGAGGCGGCCCGTTCGCACATGGAGTTGGTCGGCGACCTCCGCGCCGCCGGATACGGGAACGGCATCGGCCCCGGCGTCTACGACATCCACTCGCCCCGCGTCCCGTCGGCGGAGGAGATCGAGGAGAACCTGCGGCGCGCGCTCCAGGCCGTCGAGCCCGCCAAGCTCTGGGTCAATCCCGACTGCGGGCTGAAGACCCGCGCCTATCCGGAGACCGAAGCGGCGCTCCGCAACCTGGTGACCGCCGCGCGGCGAGTCCGCGAGGACGCCGCCGCGCGCTGATCCTCTGACGATCGAGGGGCGCGCGGCCGGACCTGGAGCCGTCCGTGCGCCCCTTGCTCCCTCGCTTAGCCAGAACTTGACGGGTTCGGCGACGGCTCGATAGCGCCAGACAAGGTGTACCGAGGTCGCGGGAAAGGAGAATTCCTGTTGCCGTGCGGGCGGTGACCACTGCCGGGGGGCAGTGGCGGTACCTGCGACAAGGAGGAATCTGGATGTCGGACCAGGGCGATCTTCCGGCGCCGAGCCAGGGGCTCGTGCTCACGCACTTCCTGACCGTGCGGGACGTCGCGGTCTCCAGGGAGTTCTACGCGAACGTCCTCGGCGGCACGGTGGTGCTCGCGGAGAACCCGGCCATCGTGCGGGTGGCCAACACCTGGATCATCATGAACCCCGGCGGCGGCCCCACCCCGGACAAACCTGACATCGTCCTCAGGCCGCCCGAGCCCGGCGATCCGGTGTCGACCTTCCTCAACGTCCGGGTGGCCGACATCGGAGCGTTCTACGCCGCGGCCACCGCCCAGGGCGCGGAGTTCCTGACCGAGCCCCTGGACCGCAAGGCGGAGATCCGCTGCTACATGCGCGACCCGGACGGCTACCTCATCGAGGTCGGGCAGGCGACGGGCATGCTCCACGGCGTCTTCGCCGACCGTCCCGCGCCCGGCTAGGGGACGGCGGTCGGGGGACCGCCGCGCGGAGGCGTCGCAGCCTGATCGACGCCTCCGCCCCGGCCGCGCCGGTCCTCGTTCTCCGGGCGCCGTGGTCTCCGGAATCCAGGTTGCCCTGCCGGTGCCTTCCCGGACAGTAGTAAGCGTCCAGATCAACTTCGATCTCGGACCGTTCGTGACCAGGTCACGGACGAATACAAACGGAGGAAGAATGTGTACTCAGGCATTTGAGGACGCGTCCCATTTAGGTTCCCACATTGGTTTGTTGAAGGACTTATCGGGCGTAGGTGGCAAGAGGTCCACCGGAACCGTGGACGTTATCGGGGTTCCCACGATAGCTCCGCGGCGGGCGGGGCCGGTGATCGACTTGGCGAAAGCACAGAAGAGTGCGATCGTTCTTTTGTGCAGCACGGTTTCGCAGGCGCGGGAGATCCGCATGCGTCATGTCCTGCCCCCCGGCGCGCTTTGTCTGGTAGTTCCGCGAGGGTACCGTCACCCGCTCCTCGACTTCGAGCAGTGGGATTTGGAGAAGCACACGGACATCGCCGTGAAGAGGAACATCGTGCTGCTGCTGGCGCGCCTGTGCGGCTGGGGCACGGTCTTCTACGTCGACGACGACATCCGCGACCTGGAACCGGTCCTGGTCGCCAGGGCCGCCGGCATGGTCGAGGAACATCCGGTAGTGGGATTCCAGGTCCCCGAGTTCCCGGACAACTCGATCGTGTGCCACGCCAACCGGGCTTCCGGGGGAGACCAGTCGACTTTCATCGGCGGTAACGCGCTCCTGGTCGACACGCGTCGCGTGGAAACGTATTTCCCCGCGATCTACAATGAGGACTGGCTGTTCATGTACGATGCGGTCGCCGCGGGCTTGGTGGCCGTCGCGGGCAGGGTGCGGCAGTTGCCGTACGATCCGTTCAGCCGGAGCGGTGCGCGGGAGGAGTTCGGCGAACTCATCGCCGAAGGTCTGGTCCGGGCGCTCCATTTCGGATGGGATGTGTCCACCCGCGATTTCTGGGAGGACGCGATCAGGAAGCGTGGGCTCTTCATCGAGGAGATCGTGGCCCGCCTCCACACATCCGCTCGCGGGAAGGACGGAGTTCCGGACCGCGACCGGATGCTGCTGTGCCTCGCCGAGGCGAAGAAGCGTCTCCTGGAGATCACCCCGGAGCACTGCCTGTCCTTCCATCGCACATGGCGCGAGAACAAGGACATCTGGCGGGAGCGGCTTCTGACCCTCCCCACCTCTCTCACTCCTCAGAAGGCGGTTCGCTACCTGGGGCTGGCGAGCCTGTAGTGCTCGCCGACTAGAAGAGAAGCGGGATTCCACATGTCCGCTCGGCCCGACTCCGGTCGGACCGAGCGGACCCAACCGGTCCCGGGGCAGACGGCCCCGGGACCTCGCCTTCGCGTCCGGCCCGCGAAGTGGCCGTCTCCAGGCCCGTTCCGCGTGCGGCCCTCGTTCGGGGCGAGCCGGTCCAGGGGCGGGACGGTCAGGTGACCAGGCCGTTGCGGTAGGCGTGGACGACGGCCTGCACGCGGTCGCGCAGGCCGAGCTTCGTGAGGATGCGCGACACGTAGGTCTTGACGGTCTCGGGGCTGAGTACCAGCGTCGCGGCGATCTCGTTGTTGGACAGGCCGTTGGCGATGAGGTTCAGCACCTCCAGCTCGCGCGCGGTCAGCGCGACGTCGTCCGCCGTGCCCGGGGCGGGACGGATCCGCGCGGCGTACCTGCCGACGAGCTGCCGCGTCACCTCGGGCGCCAGCAGGGCGGCGCCGGCCGCGACGGTGCGGATGCCGTGCAGGAGCTGCGCCGGCGGGGCGTCCTTGAGCAGGAACCCGCTCGCTCCCGCGCGCAGCGCCTCGTACACGTACTCGTCCAGGTTGAACGTCGTCACCACGAGCACCTTGACGGGGTCGTCGACCCCGGCGCCGGCCAGCAGGCGGGTCGCCTCGATGCCGTCGAGCACCGGCATCCGCACGTCCATCACGACCATGTCGGGGTTCAGGCGACGGGCGAGGTCGACCGCGGCCCGCCCGTCCCCGCACTCGCCCACCACCTCCAGGTCGGGCTGCGCGTCGATGATCGTCGCGAATCCGGTCCGGATCAGCGCCTGGTCGTCGCAGACCAGCACCCGGACCGGGGAACTCACGACGGGCTCCCGGTGGGGATGCGCGCCCGGACGAGGAAGCCGCCGCCGTCCTGCGGCCGCGCGCTGAACTCGCCGCCGAGGGCGTCGACCCGGTCCCGCAGCCCGGCCAGGCCCCGGCCGCTCCCGCCGGGCGAGGCGGTCCGCCTCTCGGGGCCGTCGGTGCCGACCTGAACGGTGATCTCCTTCTCGCCGTAGCGGACCCGGGTGACGGTGCGGTTGCCGTGGGCGTACTTCAACGCGTTGGTGAGGGACTCCTGCACGACCCGGTAGGCCACGAACTCGGCGCTGCCGGCGGACTCCGACGGCGTGCCCTCCTCGGTGAACTCGACCGGCTGCCCGGCCTGGCGCGTGTGCTCCACGAGCGTGCCGAGGTCGCCCGCGGACGGCGTCCTCACGTCGCGGCCCGGGGCGGTGCCGTGCTCCGGGTTGAGCAGGTCCAGCAGGTGCCGCAGGTCGGTGATCGCGCGCCGTCCGGTGCCGGTGACCGCGTCCAGGGTCGCGTCGAGGCGGTCGGGCGCGGCGGTCAGGTAGCGCGCCGCCTCGGCCTGCACGACCATCGCCGTCACGTGGTGGGCCACGACGTCGTGGAGTTCGCGAGCGATGCGGGTGCGTTCGGCGGTGCGGGTGGCCTCGGCGATCCTGACGCGGCGCTCGGCCTCGGCGGCGCGGCCGGAGCGCAGCCACGACCCGATGCCCCAGGTGACCGCCAGTTCCAGGTAGACCACCAGGTATCCGTCCAGGCGCTCGGCCCCGCCGAGCCGGTGGAGCGCGATGGCCAGCAGGACGTACGCGGCGGACAGGACGACCACCGCGGGGCGCCGGCGGCGTTCGAGATGGGCGCCCGCGCTCAGCAGGGCGATGGGCAGCGCCGTCCCCGCGACCATGTGGTAGCCGCGGAGTTCCGCGACGACGAAACCGAGGCACACCAGGCCGAGGGAGACGGCCGGCCACCGCCGCCGAACGGCGAGCGGGAGGCACAGGAGGGCGAGCGCCGCGATGGCCACCGCGTCGAAGGGGCGGGGCGCGAGCTCGCCGACCTGCGTCTCGTGGCCGCGGAGCACCGGCAGGAACGACAGGACGACGAGGAGCAGCGCGAGCGGGAGATCGCGGACCGTCACGTCCCACCGCCGCCACCGGGCGGGGACCCGCCGCAGAACGATCACTGGGCGAGGGTAGCGGCCGCGGCGGCGGCCGCGCTGCGACCGCGGGGAACCAGGCCGGCCCGTTCGCGCATCGGCCGCGTGAACACTGCCTTCCACCTAGCCGGCGGCCTGGGAGGCGACGCGCTCGATGGCCTTGAGGGCGACCTCGGGCTGTTCGAGGTAGATGTAGTGCCCGCTCTTGGGGGCGGTGCGCAGGGCGCTGCGGCTGGACAGGGCGAGCCACGCCCGCTGTCCGTCCGACCACGACCGCTCCAGTTGCGGCCCGTAAGTGGGAAGCGCCGCGAGGTACGGCTTGCCGTGCTTGATCACCTCCACCGGGATGTTCCCGGCGGAGCCGACCTTCCCGTCGGTGATGACGAGCTTCTCCGGGTTCTGGCCCTGGAAGATCGCGAGGTTCTGCGCGCGCACCTGCGCCGCCGGGCCCTTGGCGGACTCGGGAATCGCCTTGGTGATGTCCCCGACCATCGTCGGCGGCGTGGCGTCCATCAGGACGAGCCCCTTCACCCGGTCCCGGTGGTCCGGCGCGTACCTGGCGGCGATCAGTCCGCCCAGCGAGTGCCCGGCCAGGACGACCGGAGCGTCACCGGCGATGCGGTCGAGTACCCCGGTCAGGACCTTGCCGCTGCCGGCGAAGTCCTGCGGACCGTCCGGGGGGTCGCTCTTGCCCGCGCCGAGCCTGTCGTAGGAGCAGACGCGGTTGCCCTTGCTCAGCTGCTTCTGGGCGGGGGCCAGCTTGTCCAGCCCGTCGCCGCCTCCGTGCATCAGGACGACGACCGGCCCGCCCTTCGCGGCCTTGCCGGCGCAGGACACGTTCACCGACTTGCCGCCGACCGCGATCTTCTTGGTGCCCGTGAACGGGTCCGCCTCGGCCTTCGGCTTGCCGGTGGAGAACAGGTCCCCGTCCGCCAGCGACTCGCCGTCGCAGCCGACGAGGCTCGCACCGACGACGGTGCCGCACGCCGCGGCGACGGCGATCGTCCTGATCTTGCTGATCATGATTCTTCTCCAGGGAGGGATGCCCGCCGTGATTCACGGCGGTGCTTGGGGGAGGGCGGCCGCAGTGCCGCGGCCGCTCCGCAACGCTAGGGAATCGGCGGCATGCGAATCGTCACCACCGGGTGGACATTCGCCCGTAGCTCTGATGGGGGACAGAGCCGAGGTCCCGGTCTCCGTCACCGAGCGGACCGTCCGCCGCCGGCGGGGAGGCGGCGGCCCGCCGCCATCGCCGCCGCGACGGCCGCCGCGGCGATGCCCCAGGCGAACGGATCGAGGGGGACGCAGCCGAAGAAGCCGCTGACGCCGGGCGTCTGGACGATGACGGCCAGCAGGGCCGCCGAGCCGAGCGTGCTGAGGAGGACGGAGCGGTCGTCGTGGCCGGCGACCAGCGTCTGGGCGAGCTGGGTGCCGATGAGCGCGACCAGGCCGATGGTGCGGGCGCGGACGGCCGGGCCGGTGAGGCGCCCCGCCAGCCAGCCGGCCAGGGCGCCGAGCGCGGTCACCGCCGCGCGGTGGGCGATGTCGTGGGTCAGGGCGGAGCCCAGCGAGGTCTCCGGGCCCTCCGCCAGCAGCGCCGTGGTGGCCTCCTGGGTGGGGACGCGGACGGCGATGGCCAGGGCGGGGGCGAGGTCGGTGAGCATGTTCATCAGCAGCATCTGGCGGGCCGACAGCGGGGCGCGGCCGGTCATCAGCGAGCCGAGCAGGGTGAAGGCGATCTCTCCGAGGTTGCCGCCGACCAGGATGGCGAGGGCCTCGCGGACCGACGCCCACATGGCGCGCCCCTCCACGAGCGCGGAGACGATCGTCTCCAGCCGGTCGTCGGCGACGATCAGATCCGCCGACGCCTGCGCCGCGGCCGTGCCGCGCCGGCCGAGCGCGATGCCGACGTCCGCGAGGCGGATGCCGGCGGCGTCGTTGGCGCCGTCGCCCGTCATGGCGACGATGCGGCCGCCCCTGCGCAGGGCGCGCACGACGCGGACCTTGTGGACGGGCGTGCACCGGGCCACGACGTCCACGCCGACCAGGGCCTGCGACAGGACGTCGTCGTCGAGCCGGTCGATCTCGTCGGCGGTGATGACGCGGTGCTCGACGGCGGCGCCGTCGCCGGCGAGCTGGTCGGCGATCGCCGCGGCGGTCGCCGGATGGTCGCCGGTGAGCATGATGATCTGGACGCCGGCGGCGCGGAGGTCGGCGACCGCGGGGGCGGCGTTGGCGCGGACGGGGTCGGCGAGCCCGAGCAGACCGAGGAAGGTCATGCCGGTCACCTCGCTCTCGCCGATCGTCTCGCCGCCGTCCGGCCTGCGGTGCTCGGCGACGGCGAGGACGCGGTGGCCGCCGGACGCGAGCCGCTCCACGCGCTCGCGCAGGCGGCGCCGGGTGCGCTGGTCCAGTTCGCGGTCCGGCGTGCGCGCGCAGAGCGGGAGGACGACCTCCGGGGCGCCCTTGACGAACACCGTCCGCTCGCCGCCGGACGAGCCGAGCGTCGCGTGGAAGGCGCGCGACGGCTCGAACGGCAGGCTGTCGATCTGCTTCCACGGCCCGCCGAAGTCGCGGTCCACGCCCGCCCGCGCGGCGCCCTCGTCCACGGCGGCGTCGGTGACGTGGCTGTGCCGCCCGTTCCCGGGGACCGGTGTGGCGCGCAGCGCGGCGGCCAGGACGCCGCGGAGCGCGTCGTCCGGCCGGGCGGCGTCCCCGTCGTGGCGGTGGTCGGCGATGCGGGCGAGCGTGATGCGGCCTTCGGTCAGGGTGCCGGTCTTGTCGAAGCACAGCGCGTCGACCCGTCCGAGCGTCTCGATGGTCCGCGGGTCGCGGACGAAGATCCCCCGCTCGGCGAGCCGCCGGATCGCGGCCACCTGGGCGGCGCTGACCAGCAGGGGGAGGCCCTCGGGGACGGACGCGACGGCCAGGTTGACGCCTTCGGACAGCGCGCGGCGCAGCGGGCCGCCGCGCAGCAGGCCCGAGGTGACGACGCCGACGGCCGCGCCGACCGCCATCGGCGTGGTGGCCTCGGTGATCTGCTTGAGGCGCGCCTCCACCCCGCTGGCGGAGGGGCCCGAGGCCAGGGCCGCGGCCATGGCCCGCCCGCTCTCGGTGGCGTCGCCGAGCGCGACGACCACGGCGGTGCAGTCCCCCGCGGCGACCGAGGTGCCCTCGTAGAGCATGCAGCGGTGTTCGGCGACGTGCCGGGCCAGCGTCGGCGCGGTGTCCTTGGCGACCGGGAGGGACTCGCCGGTGAGGGAGGACTCGTCGGCCTCCAGCCCGTTCGCGGTGACGATCCGGCAGTCGGCCGGGACCGCGTCCCCCGCGACGAGCACCAGGACGTCGCCGCGGACGAGCCGGTCCGCCGGCACCCGCGCCTCCTCGCCGTCCCGCAGGACGCCGACCGGCTCGCCGGATCTGGCCGAGATCCTCGCGACGATCTCGTCGGCGGAGACCCGCTGCCGGCCGCCGACCAGGCCGGACAGGCCGATGGTCGCGGCGACGAGCGCGGCGTCGACCGGCGAGCCGACCGCCGCCGCGCCGGCCGCACCCGCGGCCAGCACCGCCGTCAGCGGGTTGGCCAGTTCCCGGATCACGGCCCGCGGCAACGGCCCGTGCCTCTCCTCGCGGTGCGCGCGGACGGCGCCGCGCGCGCCGCGGGCATGCGCCTCGGCGCCGGACAGCCCCTCGGGGCGGCTGTCGAGCCGCTCCAGCACCGCCGCAACGGGCATGGCATGCCACGGCGTGGACGGCAGCGGCGGCGCGGGAGCGCGCCGCATCACCTCCCGGGCCGTCCAGGCGCCGTAGACCATGCCCAGGGCCGCCGCGCCGTTCACGGCGGACAGAACGCGGTCCGCCGCCTTTCCGGGCGGCGCGGTGAGGGCGAGCAGCGCGGCCACTCCCGTGCCCGACCACGCGAGCGTGACGCCCCGCTCGCTGACGCGGCGCGCGGCGGCGACGGCCTCGACGACGTGGGCGGCCGCGGCGGGATCCCGCAGGACCAGGAGGTGCGCGCCCCACGGCGGCGCACCGTCCGCCCGGGCGGCCACGCCGACGTCGGCCGCAGCGAGCGCCTCCGGATCGCGTGAGATGAGCAGGACGCCCGAGCCGTCCTCCTGCAGTCCGCGGACGGAGGCGGCCAGGTCCGGCCCGCCGGGGGCGGCGGCGTCCGGAGGGAGCGGCAGTTCGACGCCGGAGCCGGCCAGCACGATCTTCGCGCCGGCGTCCCGCGCGGCGGTCACCAGGGCGTTCGTCTCCTCCCGCAGTGCGCGGCGCATGCGGATCAGGGCGCGCGGCCGCCCGCCCTCGGCCAGGGACAGCACCGGACCCGAACCGGGGAGGTCCCGCCCCTCGGCCGGACCGAGGGACCATCCGTCCGCCTCCCTGACCTCGTCCGGCGCCCCGGGGTCCAGCAGCGCGTGGACGCGCTCGGCGGCCTCGGCCTCCGAGGTGTCCGCGAGCAGGACGACCTCGTCCACCACCAGGTCCTCGGCCCGCAGGACGTCGGCGTCCAGCACCACCGTGTCGATCCGGTCCAGATGGCGCAGCGCGGCCGGATCCAGTGCCAGCACTCCCCGTTCGGCCAGCCGGGCGGCGAGCTCGGCCGCGAAGACCTCCCGGGCGGCGTGCGGCGCCTTCGGCGCCGCGGCGACCCCGACGTCCAGCGCGCGGCGCGCGCTGCCGGTCAGGAGCCCTCCGAGGACGAGACCGCCGAGGCCGACGGAGAGCATCCGCCCCGCGTGCCGTTCCGGCGGCCCGTCGCGCAGGTCGCCGGACCGCCCGCCGGAGACGCCGGCGCAGCCGGCCCGCTCGGGCGCGCCGGTCAGGTCGTCCTCGACGGTGCGCCACAGCCGGCCGGTGGCGGCGGCCTCGCGGCGCTGCCAGAGCCGCTGCGCCGCGTCGACGACCAGCCCCGTCCCGCCGGGCGCCAGCGCCTGCACGGCGGCCTGGGTCAGCGGCATCCACCGCTCCACCGGCGCGCCCGGCACCATCCCGGCCAGAACGGCGCGCAGGACGGGCACCGAGTCCGCGAACGCCACCAGCCCCGCGACCTCGGACGGCAGCACGGACCGCCCGAGCACCCACTGCGCCCCGGTGATCGTGAGCCCCACCAGGTCGGCGCCGAGGGCCAGCGCAGTCGGGGGCGCCGCGAACCCGCCCGCGCCGGGCTCCTCGCCCTCGATGACCGCGTCCACCGCCTCGACGGCCGCCAGGACGTCCTCCGGCGAGACGTCCTCGGACACGTGGACGACCAGCCGTCCCAAGGCCGCGTTGACGCGCGCCCAGTGCACGGCGGGAAGCCCTTCGACGGCGTGCTCCAGGGCCCGCGCGTCGGACCGCCTTCCCGCCTTGTGCAGATGACGCAGCTCTATGTGCAGCCGCTCCGGGTATCGGTGGACGGTCCGCGACGGCCGGAGGGCCCGCCCCGCCACGTTCCCGACCCCACCGAGAACACGTCTCGCCTGCCGGACCGGCACGGCCGCCGTCCGGAGTCCCAGGGCCCCCGCGTGGTCGGCCGCGCGGACGGCGGTTCCTCCGCCGGGGAGGCCGCCCGCCGCCGCCACGCCGCGCCGCAGGAGTTCAAGGACCATGACGCTGCCCTAACCCCTCAAGCAGGGCCTAAGCGCGTATCGCGACCTGTTTGCGGAAGCCGATCGCTCACATGACCCGGCCGTCGGAGTGCGGCCGGGCGGGCGTCCGCCGCGGGCATGGTAGATTCCGGCCAGTCGGTATGAAAACCGCGAGTGGGAAGGGGCCTTCGTATGAGCGGAGTGCCGCCGTTCACCGACCTGAACCACGTCCTCACGACCACGCGGGCGGTCCGGCTGCGGCTCGACCTCGACCGGCCGGTGCCGGTCGAGGTCGTCGGGGAGTGCCTCCAACTGGCGCTCCAGGCGCCCACCGGCGGGGCCGCGGAGGACTGGCGCTGGGTCGTGGTCAGCGACCCCGGGCGCAAGGCCGCGCTCGGAGAGCTCTACCTCGCCGCGTACGAGGAGTACGTCCTCAGACCGCTGCAGGGCGCCGAGGGCGCAGGCGGCCGCGTGGTCGAAGGCCGGCTCGGCGGGGTGGGCGCGGACGGCCGGATCGGCGAGCGGACCGCGCGCATCCTGCGCGGGGCCGACCACCTCGCCCGGACCATCGGGCGGGCGCCGTTCCTGGTCATCCCGTGCGCCACGCGCCCCGACCCCGCGACGGGCGCCCCGGGGACGGCGTCCGCGCTCTACGGGTCGATCTATCCGGCGGTCTGGCAGTTCAACCTGGCCCTGCGCGCGCGGGGACTCGGCACCGTGATCACCACCCTGCACCTGCACCACGCCCGGAGGGCGGCGGAGATCCTCGGGATCCCGGACGACGCCGTCCAGATCACCCTGCTCCCGGTCGCCTACACCGACGGCACCGAGTTCAGGCCCGCGGCGCGCAGGCCCGTGAACGAGGTCGCCTACCTCGACCGGTGGGGGCAGGCCCTTCCGTACGACGACAAGCCGTTCGACCAGTTCATCGGGAATGGTGCCGAATGAGAGCCGCCTACCTCACCGCGCCGTCGGCCGACGACCCGGTCGGCGCCCTCACGGTCGGGGAGCTGGACGCTCCGGAGGCGCCCGAGGGCTGGTCCCGCGTCGACGTCCATGCCGGCGCGCTCAACATGCACGACATCTGGATGCTCCGCGGTGTGGCCCCGCTGCCGGACGGCGGCGGCCCCGGCGTCATCGGCAGCGACGGGGCCGGCGTCTGCGAGGGGCGGGAGGTGCTGATCTATCCCGTGCTGCCGGGGAGCGCCACGGGGAAGGCCGTTCCGCACAGCGTCCTGCTCAGCGACCGCGGCCACGGGCTGCTGGCCGAGCAGGCGGCGGTGCCCGCCGGCGGCATGGTGCCCAAGCCCGCGCACCTGGCGTGGGAGGAGGCCGCGTGCCTCCCCACCGCCTGGCTCACCGCCTACCGGATGGTGTTCACCAAGGCGCGGCTCCGGGCCGGGCAGACCGTTCTCGTCCAGGGGGCCGGCGGCGGGGTCTCCACCGCGGTCATCGCGCTCGCCAAGGCGGCCGGGGCGTCGGTGATCGTCACCTCGCGCACGGCGGGCAAGCGCCGGCGGGCGCTGGAGGCGGGGGCGGACGCCGCGCTGCCGACCGGCGAGCGGGTGCCCGAGCTCGTGGACGCCGTCGTCGAGTCCGTCGGCTCGGCCACCTTCGAGCACTCGGTGGCGTCGGCGAAGGCGGGCGGCGCGATCGTCGTGTGCGGCGCGTCGACCGGCTTCACGGCGCGGCTGAACCTGGCCCGGCTGTTCGCCCGTGAGATCACCGTCCACGGCTCGACCATGGGGACCCCGGAGGAGTTCGCCGAGATGGCCGCCTTCGTCGGCCGGCACCGGATCCGGCCCGCCGTCGACAGCACGGTGCCGCTCGGCGACGTCCGCGCGGCGGCGCGGCGCATGCTCGACGGGAGCGCGTTCGGCAAGCTCTGCGTGGCCGTCCGATGAGCCCCGTCGACGTCGAGCGCCGCGGGCCGGCGCTGTGGGCCTGGATCGACCGCCCCGAGGCCGGCAACGCGTGCGGCTCGGAGGTCATGGCGGGCCTGGAGGACTGGCTCGGCCGCGCGGGGGAGCCGGGGGTCCGCGTCCTCGTCCTCACCGGCACGGGCCGGAGCTTCTGCGCGGGCGCCGATCTCACCGAGGGCACGAGCCTGCTGGCCGACCGCCCGCGCTCAAGGCGTTCCTCCGACGCGGGCGCGACCTCGTACGGCGCCTGCGCTCGGTGGAGAGGCCCACCATCGCGGCCGTCAACGGCGCCGCCTACGGGGGCGGGCTCGAACTCCTCCTCGCCTGCGACATCGCCATCGCCGCACGCGGCGCGCGCATCGGCGACCGTCACGTGGCGGTCGGCCAGGTCCCCGGCTGGGGGTCCAGCGTCATGCTCCCCGCCGCCGTGGGCCCGGCCCTCGCGCGGCGGCTCCTGATCACGGGGGCGAGCTGGTCCGCCGACGAGGCGGCGCGGCGCGGCCTCGTCGCCGAGGTGGCCGACGACGACCGGCTCGACGCCCGGGTGGCGGAGGTCGCGCGGTCCATCGAGGCTCTCGACGGCGCCGCGGTCACCCGGATGCTGAAGGTCGCGCGGCCGCCCGACGACGAACGGGCCTGGACGCGCGAGGCCGACACGCTCGACGCGCACATCGACGATCAGATCGCCCGGCGAACCCGCTGAGGCGTAGAATTACATTACGACCAGTCGGAATGGAGTGGGACTCGATCATGCGGACGCCCCAGCGCACCGCCCTCCGCGAGCCGTACGAGCTGCTCGACCTGGTCGGACGGGAACTCGGCGCCAGCGAGCCCCGGGTGGTCGCCCAGGACGAGGTCGACCGGTTCGCCGACCTGACCGGCGATCACCAGTGGATCCACGTCGACGTGGAGCGGGCCAAGACCGGCCCGTTCGGCGGTACGATCGTCCACGGTTTCCTCACGCTCGCGCTCGTTCCCCGGCTGCTAGAGGACATCCTGACGATCGACGAGTTCTCGATGGGCGTCAACTACGGCCTCGACCGGGTGCGGTTCGTCAGGCCGCTGCCGCCCGGCACCGAGATCCAGGGGGTCGCCACGCTGACCGAGGCCCGGCGCGTCCGCTCCGGTGACGGCGGCGCCGACGGGGTCCAGGCCAAGGCGTCGGTGGTCGTGGAGTTCGCGGATGACGGCACGACCTGCTGCGTGGCGGAGATCCTGTTCCGCTACCACCCATGACCGGGAGCACGAGAAGCGCGATGGCAGACGAAGCCGCAGTCGCCGGCGAGCAGGCCCCCGCCGGGGGGAAGGAGGACGGGGGCCCGGGCGCCGCGGAGCCGGAGGCCCCGGCCTCGCGGACCGCCGGCCCCGGCTGGCGCTGGTCCGAGGGCTACGATCCGGCGCGGACCCGCGGTGAGCTCGTCGACAGCGCCCTCCACCTCTTCGAGCAGGAGGGGTTCGACCGCACCACGCTCAAGCAGATCGTCGACCGCGCCAACCTCACCAAGGGCGCGTTCTACCACCACTTCAAGAACAAGGAAGACCTGCTCTGGAAGATCCAGAACGACTACCTCGACACCCAGATCGAGTCGGCCCGGGCGATCGTCGAGCGGGACGCCGACCCCGTGGAGCAGCTGCGCGCCCTCATCGGCCTCAGCCTGGCCGGCGTCGCCGCCTACCGCGCGCACGTCGCGATCTTCTACCAGGAGCGGCGGCATCTCAGCGGCGACCGGCTCGCGGCGGTCACCGAGAAGCGCGACACGCTGGAGACCATCTTCCGTGAGGCCGTGCAGCGCGGCATCGACGCGGGCGCGTTCCGCCGGGAGATGAGCGACCGCATCATCACCTTCGGCATCTTCGGCATGTGCGCCTCGGCGTTCCAGTGGTTCAACCCCGAGGGCAGTCTCGGCATCGACGAGGTGGCGGACCAGTTCTGCGAGCTGATCCTCATGGGGCTGCTGACGGACTGAGCCCGCCCGCCCCGCCCGCCTCCGCCCGCCTCCGTTCGGCCCGCGCCCCCCTTCCGCTGACGCACCCCCGGCCGGGCGACGACCGGCCGGGCGCGTCCGGCGGCCTCACTCGGACGCCGCGACCGCCGGCGTGGTGAACCGGCCCTGGTAGAACGACAGGGCCGGCAGGGCGGACGGCTTCAGGTGGACGTGGTCCACCGCCACCAGGATGATCACGTGGTCGCCGCTGGTGATGATCTCGCCGGGGCGCCCGGCGAGGATGGCCGGGGTCTCGGGCAGCAGGGGCACGCCGTCCGGGCCGGGCGTCCACCCGACGCCGTCCAGCCTCTCCCTGCCCGTGAAACCCGAGGTCGCGAACCGCCGGGCGACGTCCTCCTGGTCCTGGCTCAGGATGTGGATCGCGATGCGCTCGGCGTCCATCAGCGTCGGGAAGCTCGACGACGAGTCCGCCAGGCAGAACAGCACCTTCGCCGGGGCGAGCGACACCGAGGTGAACGAGTTGACCGTCAGCGCCGCCACCCTTCCGTCGGCGGTCGTGGCGGTCACCGCCGTCACGCCGGTGGGGAAATGGCCGCACACGCGGCGGAACTGGGCGGAGTCGAACAACGGTTCGGTCATCATCGGGTCACCGCCGGGGGAGAGGAGACGTAGTCGGGGCGCAGGCCGTCTTCGAGCTGGATCAGGCACACCGTGTGCCCTCCCGGGTCCTTCACCAGATGAAGCGGACCGTGCGGTCCGTCGACCGGCCCGACGGTCGGGGTGCCGCCGAGTTCTGCGGCCCGGGCGACCGCCTCGTCGAGCGAGGCGACGCTGAAGTAGGTGACCCACTTCGACGGCACCAGGTTGGGCCACTCGTTGTCCATCTCCAGCACGCCCGCCACCGGGACGTCGCCGAGGGTCAGGACGGTGTAGGGCCGCCCGGTCGGGGTGTCGCTGCGCGACTCGGTGCCGTAGTGGAACAGCGCCTGGTAGTAGGCCACCGACCTCTGGGGCTCGCCCGTGTCCAGCTCGTTCCAGCACAGCGCCCCGGGCAGGTTGACCAGCTGGACGCCCGCGCGGGCCTCGCCCTGGTAGAGGCCGAACGCTGCGCCGAACGGGTCGATCACCGTCGCCCCCGTCCCGGCGGCCGGCAGGTACCGGGGGGCCGTCACGAGCTCGCCGCCGAGGGCCGCGGCCTCGTCCGCCGCCGCGCCGATGTCGTCGACGGCGAAGTAGGTGAGCCAGCCGCGCGGCCGCCCGCCGTGCAGGCCCCCGTCGGAGATCCCGGCGACGTCGCGGCCGTCGACGCCGCACATCCGGTACGTGGAGCTGCCGAGCTTCTCCTGCCGCACCGACCAGCCGAGGAGCGCGCCGTAGAACTCCCCGGCCGCCTCCGGCTCGGTCGTGCACAGTTCGACCCAGACCGCTTCTCCCGGCCGGAACACCTGGTCGGTCACGACTCGCCTCCCCTGCCGCCGTTGACGATGGTGCGCGCGGAGATCTCGTAGGCGCGGTCGGGACGGCCGGTGCGCAGGCTGGACTCGACGATCTCGACGACCCCCCGCAGGGCGTCCCCCGGCGCCGCCAGCAGCTCCTCGACCACGCCGTCGACGGCCGCGTCGAGCGCGGCGGCCTCGGCCAGCCGAACGGCCAGGCCCCACGCGAGGAGCTCCTGCCCGGTCGCCGCCGTGAGCCCGCAGAGCAGCCCGTGCGCCCGCGCGCGCGGCAGCGCCTGGGCGACCATGTGCCCGACGCCGGCGGGCGCGAAGCCGAACCGCACCTCGGGAAGCGACACGCGGGCGTCCGCGGCGACCACGGGAAGGTGCAGGGCGCCGAGCAGCCCGACGCCGAACCCGATGACCCGGCCGCGGACGCCGGCCACCACCGGCACCGGAAGGCGCCTGATCCGGTCCAGCAGCGCGTCGCACGCGCGCAGCCGCTCGGCCACGGCCGCCTCGGACTCTTCGGCGAGTCCCGCGAACGACGCGGTGTCCCATCCGCCGCAGAAATGCCGTCCGGCCATCTCCAGCCGGAGCACGGCGCGGCCGGGCTCGCCGGCGGCGTGCTCCATGGCCTCGACGAGCTCGCGCAGCAGCGGGTCGTCGAAGCAGTTGCCCCGCGCGGAGTTGTCGTAGGTGAGCCTCGCGACGCGCCCCGCGTGCTCGTACGCCACTGAGATCGACATGGGCAGATCATACATGCCGGTCGGTATGAAGTAAGCCCCCGTGCGGCGAGTTCTGGGGGCTTGTCTTCCGAGCTGACCTGCTATCACCCCATTGACTTGATACCGGCTGGTCGGTACTTTGTGACGACCGTCACGGGCCGGCTCGGAGTGACACCCGAGAGCCGTCAGTCCGGCGCCGTTGCCGGCCCGACGCTGTGGAGGTTCCAAATGATCAAGAACGGCTTGAGCCCCCGGCGAGCGGCGGCCGTCGCCGTCGCCGCGGCGGCGGCGATCGGGGTCGCCGGCTGTGGAGGAGACCCGGGCACGGGCTCGGCGAACCCCTCCACGATCAGGGCCCTGCTCAACGCCCAGCCGGCCACGCTCGATCCGATCGCGGGCGCGCGCTCGGCGCAGGTCGTCTGGGCGACGATGATCGAGCCGCTGGTCACCACCGACACCGACCTGGAGCCTGCCCGCACCGGCCTCATCACCGACTGGAAGCGCACGTCCGACACCAGGTGGACGTTCACCCTGCGCCCCGGCGTCAAGTTCAGCAACGGCGAGGCGGCCGACGCCGCCGCCGTGGCCGACACGCTGGAGCTCACGCGCGACGCCGACACCTCGCTGCTGAAGACCTACTTCACCAACGTCGCCTCCATCGAGGCCCCGGACGCCACCACCGTCGAGGTGACGACCAAGCGTCCGCAGTACGACGTGCCGAACCTGCTCACCACCGTGTACCTCGTGCCGCCGAAGTACTACAAGGACAAGGGGTCGGCGGGCTTCTCCGCCGCACCCGTCGGCACCGGGCCGTACGTGTTCGGGGGACTGAAGCCGGGGCGCGAGATCACGGTGAGGCCGAACCCGAACTACTGGGGGCGGAAACCCTCCAACCAGGGGGTGAGCTTCACCTGGGCCACCGAGGCGTCCCAGCGGCTGGCGCTGCTGCAGAGCAAGAGCGTCGACGTCGCGTTCGACCTGCCGCCCGCCCAGGCCGGGCAGGCCGAGGACGCCGGGCTCAAGGTCGTCAGCACCGAGAGCGCCCTGAAGATCACGGCGGTGCTGGAGTCCGGCAAGCCGCCGTTCGACGACCCCGCCCTGCGGGAGGCCGCCGCGCTCGCCATCAACCGGGACGAGATCGTCAAGGGCATCTTCGACGGCAAGGCCGTCGCCGACGGCGGCCTGCTCAACGTCAAGCCCGGGACGCAGCCGAAGAGCAAGGTGGACGCCGACCCGGCCCGCGCCAAGCAGCTCGTCGGCTCGTCGGCCCCGTCGGTCAACCTCACCTACCCGGCCGCGCAGTACACCAACATGAAGGAGGTCGCGCAGGCCGTCGGCGCGAGCCTCGAGCAGGCGGGGTTCAAGGTGAAGTACCTGCCCGTCGACTACGGCACGCTGGTCAAGCAGGTCGTCGGACGCCAGATCGACGGGATGTACATGCTCGGCGCCGTCCCCAACGTCGCGGTGCCCGACTTCTTCGCCAGCGGCTACCTGAAGACGGGCTCGATCACCGGCAACTGCCCGGACCCGGGGATCGACAAGAAGATCGGCGAGGCGCTGGCGAAGAAGGACGGCGCGGCGGCCCAGCCCGTCTACGACGAGCTCGACAACACCGCCGTCGTCCAGAAGCACTGCTTCGTCCCGCTCTACAAGCAGATCTACAACTACGGCCTCGGTTCCGGCGTGAACGGCATCGTGTACGGGCCGCTGAACAGCGTCGACTTCACGAAGGCGGCCCGCTGACGATGGCCGGGACGCTGGGGAAGGGCGCCTCCGCCGGCGGCGTCGGGGACCTCCGCACTCCGCCGGCCGCGCCGGTGCTGGTCGTCGACGGGCTCGTCGTCGAGCACCGCGACCGCGCCACGGGGGAGGTCTTCCGGGCCGTCGACGGGGTCTCCCTGCGCATCGCGCCCGGTGAGAGCACCGCCGTGGTCGGGGAGTCCGGGTCCGGCAAGACCACGCTCGCGATGGCCGTCACGAGGCTCGGGCCCCGCGGCGAGGGCGACGTGCGGCTCCTGGGGCATGCGCTGGCCGGGCTCGGCCGGCGCCGGCTCCGGGAGCTGCGCCGGGAGGTCCAGATCGTGTTCCAGGACCCGCACGGGTCGCTCGACTCGCGGCAGTCCGTGCGCTCCGGCCTCAAGGAGCTGCGCGGGCTGCAGCGCGAGCGCACCTCCTGGATCGACGACGCCGCACTGCTGGAGCGCGTCCGGCTCTCCCCGGACCTGCTCGACCGGTACCCGCACCAGCTCAGCGGGGGACAGGCGCAGCGGGTGTGCATCGCGCGCGCCCTGCTGACCCGCCCCCGGTTCATCGTCGCCGACGAGCCCACGTCCGGCCTCGACGTCTCCGTCCAGGCCGACGTGCTGGAGCTCCTCCGCGAGGTGCGCGAGACCACGGGAGCCGCCCTGCTCATGATCAGCCACGACCTGGCGGTCGTCCGGTCGGTCTGCGACTCCGTCCACGTCATGCGGCGCGGGCGGGTCGTGGAGTCCGGCCCCTGCGAGACCGTCTTCACCGATCCCGCCGACGGGTACACGCGCGAACTCCTCGCCGCGATGCCCGGAGCACGATGGAGGGCTCGACGATGAACGCCCCGTCCGTCAGCGGACCGGCCGAGGCGCCGGCCGTGAAGAAGGCGCCGTCGATGGCCGCGGGCCGCGTCCGGCGGGCCGCGGCCCGCGTCGGGACGCTCCTCGCCTCGCTGTTCGTCGCCCTGACGATGGCCTTCGCCCTCGGCCGCCTCTCCGGCGACCCCACCGCCAACATCCTCGGCCCGACCGCGCCGCCCGAGCAGCGCGAGGCGCTGCGGCAGCAGCTCGGCCTGGACCGGCCGCTGCCGGTCCAGTACCTCGACTACATCAAGGGCGTGTTCACCGGCGACCTCGGCCAGTCGCTGCAGTTCTACCAGTCCAACACCACGATGATCTTCGATCGGGTGCCGTACACCCTGCAGCTGGTCGCCGGCGGCATGGCCCTGGCCGTCCTCGTCGGCGTCCCGCTGGGCGTGCTCGCGGCGACCCGCGAGGGCACCTGGTGGGACCGGGCGGCGTCGACGGTCGCGCTGCTCGGCCAGTCCGTGCCGGTCTTCTGGCTCGGCATGATGCTCGTCGTCCTCTTCGCCGTGAAGCTCGGCTGGCTGCCGGCCGGCCAGTCCGGGACGCCGAAGCACCTCGTCCTCCCCGCGCTGACGATGTCGCTGTATCCGATGGCGCACATCGCGCGGCTGACGAGGGCGTCCATGAGCGAGGCGCTCGGCGAGCCGTTCATCGACTCGGCCCGGGCGCGCGGGATCGGCCGGGCGCGCGTCGTCTGGCGGCACGCGTTCAAGAACGCGCTGATGCCCGTGCTGACCATCGTCGTCCTGCAGACCGGCATCCTGCTCTCGGGCGCCGTCGCGATCGAGTACGTCTACTCGTGGCCCGGCCTCGGGCAGCTCGCCCTGCAGGCGGTCCAGTTCCGCGACTTCCCGCTGGTCCAGGCCATCGTGGTGTTCGGCGCCGTGGTCTTCGTCTGCCTGAACCTGATCGCCGATGTCGTGCACTCCGTCGTCGACCCGAGGGTGAGGTGACACCGCGATGAGCCAGATCGAACTCCAGCCCGTCAGGAAGGGCGGCCCTTCCGGAGCGCGCAGGGCCCGGCGCTCCCGCACCTCGGTGTTCTGGCTGTCCGTGCCGCTGGTGGCGATCGCGGCGATCGTCTTCCTCCTGCCGCTCACCGGCCTGCTGCCGGAGGCCGGGCAGAACCTGTCGAAGACGCGGCTGCCGCCGGCGTTCCTGGACGGCGGCGCCTGGGACCATCCGCTCGGCACCGACAAGCGGGGCCAGGACATCGTCACGCAGCTGGTCGACAGCGGCCGGCTGACGATCATGATCGGGCTGGTCGGCGCGCTGGTCGCGATCGGGCCCGGGGTCCTGATCGGCCTCGTCGCCGGGTACTTCCGCGGCTGGGCCGACAAGATGATCTCGATCCTGATCGACGCCCAGCTCGCGCTGCCGTTCATCCTCATCGCGCTGGCGATCATCTCCAACCGCGGCGGCTCGCTGCCGGTCATGTTCCTCGTCCTGGCGCTCACCGGATGGGCGGCCTGCGCCCGGGTGACCCGGTCGGCGACCATGGCCGTCCGGGAGCGCCAGTTCGTGCTCGGCCTGCGCGCGGTCGGCGCCTCGGAGGCCCGGATCGTGTTCCGCCACGTCCTGCCCAATCTCGCCGGCACGATCGTCGCCCTCGGCACGCTCCAGGTCGGCACGGCGATCCTCGTCGAGAGCGCCCTCAGCTTCCTCGGCCTCGGCGTCGTCCCGCCGCGGTCCAGCTGGGGCTCGATGCTCGCGTCCGGCCAGGACGAGCTGAGCCAGGCGTGGTGGATCGCCTTCTTCCCCGGGCTCGCCATCACCGTGCTGGTGCTGCTGGTGAACCTCCTGGGCGACGCCCTGCTCACCCACCACGACCCACGAAAGCGGCGCCGATGACCCGGCCGACGAAGGAACAGGCGACCGGCGACCGGCCGGCGCGGGAGCTGCTGAGCGTCTCGGGGCTGTCGATCACGGCCCGGGTCGGCGACGGCGGCCTGAGCCTGCTGGAGGACGTCGACCTGCAGATCGGGCGCGGCGAGATCGTCGGGGTGGTCGGCGAGTCCGGCTCCGGCAAGACCATGCTGGCCCGGGCCGTCGTCGGGCTCCTGGAGAAGAACGTCGGCGTCGAGGGCGGCTCGATCTCCCTGGCCGGGCAGGAGATCGTCGCGCCGGGCGTCGACCGCACCGGCCGGGTCCGCGGCACCGCCGTCGGCATGGTCTTCCAGGACGCGGCCCGTTCGCTCAACCCGCTGATGAAGGTGCGGGCGCACCTGGCCGAGGTGTTGCGGCGGCACGTCAAGGGCATCACCAGGGACGAGGTCGGCCGCCGCTCGGTCGAGGTGCTGGAGCAGATGCGCATCGCCGACGCCGCGCGGATCCTCGACAGCTACCCGCACCAGCTGTCCGGCGGTCTGCGCCAGCGGGTGGCGATCGGCCTGGCGGTGGTCACCCGCCCGGCGATGGTCATCGCCGACGAGTGCACCACCGCGCTCGACGTGACCACCCAGACCAAGGTGGTCGAACTGTTCAGGACCCTCGTCGACGAGCTCGGCATCGGCCTGCTGTTCGTCACCCACGACCTGATGCTGGCCAGCGACCTGTGCGACCGCATCGCGGTCATGAACGGCGGCCGCGTGGTCGAGCAGGGCCCCGCCGCGGAGGTCCTCGAACGGCCCCGGCAGGACTACACCCAGCGCCTGCTCGCCGCCATCCCGACGTGGACCTGACCTGGACCTGAGGAGGCACGACCCACCCATGGCCGAGCAGAACGGCATCGGCGCCTACGCGGCGTACCTGCCCGCGTACGCGTTGAGGAGCAGCGGTCTCGACGGCGCCGAACCGCGCGCCGGGGGACCGGCGCGCAGCGTGGCCGCGTTCGACGAGGACAGCGTGACGATGGCGGTCGAGGCGCTACGGGAGATCGCCGACGGCACGCCGCCGGGACGGCAACTGCTCCTCGCGACGACGAGCGCGCCCTACGACGGCAAGACCGCGGCGGGGATCGCGCACGAGGCGCTCGGCCTGGACGCGGGCGTGGCCGCGGCCGACCTGCGCGGCCACCGGGCGGGCGCGACCGCGCTCGACCTGGTGCTGCGCGCCGGGGCCGCCGCCGCGCTCGCCGACGTCCGCACGACACGGGCGGGCGCGCCGGACGAGCTCGCGCAGGGCGACGCGGCCGCCGCGTTCACCGCCGGCGACGCGGCGGCCGTCCTGCTGTCGCGGGCGGGCCGGACCGTCGAGGTGCTGGACCGCTGGCGGCTCCCCGGCGAGCGGCACGACCACGTCTGGGACGAGCGGTTCACCGCCGGGATCCTGGCCGCCGCGGGGAGGAGGCCGCCGGGCACGCCTTGGCCGACGCGGGCCTGGACGCCGTCGACCACGTCGCCGTCGCGTCCTCCAACCCCCGCGCCGCGGCCGCGCTCCGCAGGGCGCTCGGCGGCTCCGGCGCGGACGCCGAGATCGAACGGCTCACCGGCTACACCGGCGCCGCGCACCCCGGCCTCCTGCTGGCCGCGGCGCTCGACGAGGCCCGGCCGGGCCAGACCGTCCTGCTGCTCTCGGCGGCCGAGGGAGCGGACGCGTTCGTCCTCCGGGCCGGCGCGGGCGTCAGGTCCGCGCGCGGCGGCCGCTCGGTGCGCGACCAGCTCGCCCGGCGCGAGGACCTGACCTACGGCCGCTACCTGCGCTGGCGCGGGCTGCTGGACGTCCAGGGCCCGGCCCGTCCGGCCGCGCCGTCCCCGGCCGCGCCGCCGATGCGCCGCAGGGCCGGCTGGAAGTACCGGCTCGAAGGCGGTCTGTGCGACGCCTGCGGCGGCGTCACCACGCCGCCCGGCCGGGTGTGCGCCTCCTGCGGCGTCGCCGGGAGCGCGGGAGCCCCGGGCAAGGTCTCGCTGCGCGACCGGGTCGCCACCGTCGTCTCGGTCACCCAGGACCACCTGACGACCATGCCGGAGTCGCAGGTCGCGGTCGTCGTCGCGGACTTCGACGCCGGCGCCGGCGGGGGCGGCGGCCGGCTCAGCGCCTACACGGCCGACGTCGCGGCGGGGGACGTGCACGTGGGAATGCGGATGCGGCCCGTGTTCCGCCGCCTGTGGACCACCGACGCGATCCACAACTACTTCTGGAAACTCCGACCGTGGGGGGCCACGACCGAGGTGGAGGGCCACGACCGATGACGACCAACCGATTGGCCCACGACGTCGCCATCGTGGCGATGGGCTGCACGCCGTTCCGCGACCACTGGGACTCCTCGGCCGACGACCTCCTCGTCGACGCCGTCGGCGAGTGCATGGCGTCGCTGCCGGGCCTGGCGCTGGAGGACGTCGACGCGTTCTGGGTCGGCACCCAGGCGACGGGCATGTCGGGGCAGGTCCTGGCCCGGCCGCTGCGCCTGGCCGGCAAGCCGGTGACCCGGGTCGAGAACTACTGCGCGACCGGGTCGGAGTCGTTCCGCAACGCCGTCTTCGGCGTCGCGTCCGGCGCGTACGACGTCGTCATGGCCACCGGCGTCGAGAAGCTCAAGGACAGCTCGCAGTCGGGCCTGTCCGCGGTGCTTCCCCCCGCCGACGGGACCGACGTCGACTGGACGGCGCCGGCCGGATTCTCGCTGCTCGGCCCCGCCTACCAGGCCGCCCACGGCGTGGGCGACCGCGACATGCGCAGCGCGCTGACCCACGTCGCGGTCAAGAACCACGCGAACGGAGCCCTCAACGAGCGGGCCCAGTTCCGGAAGGCCGTCACGGCGGAGACCGTGGAGCGGTCGCCGCGCGTCGCGGGCACGCTCGGCGTCATGGACTGCTCGGGCGTCTCCGACGGGGCGGCCGCGGCCGTCGTCGTCCGGGCCGAGGACGCGCACAGGTACACCGACAGGCCGGTGTACCTGAAGGGCATGAGCTTCGTCGCCGGGTCCGGCGCCGGGCTCGCCTCCACCGGGTACGACTTCACCACGTTCCCCGAGGTCGTCACCGCCGCGGCGCAGGCGTACGAGCAGGCGGGCGTGACCGACCCGGCGACGCAGATCTCGCTCGCCGAGGTGCACGACTGCTTCACCCCGACCGAGGTCGTGCTGATGGAGGACCTCGGGTTCTCCGAGCGCGGCAAGGCCTGGCGCGACGTCCTCGACGGCCGCTACGACCTCGACGGCGCGCTGCCGGTCAACACCGACGGCGGCCTGAAGTCGTTCGGCCACCCGATCGGCGCCACCGGCCTGCGCATGATGTTCGAGTGCTTCACCCAGCTCCGCGGCGACGCGGGTGAACGGCAGGTGCCCGGCGCGAGGCTCGCCGTGGCGCAGAACCTGGGCGGGCAGCCCGGTTCCTCGGTCGCGTTCGTCGCCGTACTGGGGAGTGAGCTGTGACGGGGGAGCGGGCGGGGCGCGTCGACCTCGACGGCCGGGTCGTGATCGTCACCGGCGCCGGCCACGGCATCGGCCGGGCGCACGCCTTCGCGCTGGCCCGGCGCGGGGCGCGGGTGGTCGTCAACGATCTCGGCGGCGCGGTCGACGGCTCGGGCTCCTCCGGCGCGGCCGAGCGGGTCGCGCGGGAGATCGTCGACCTCGGCGGGCTCGCCGCCGCCTCCGCCGACTCCGTCGCGACCGCCGAGGGCGGCGCCGCCCTCGTCCAGAAGGCGCTCGACGCGTTCGGCCGGGTCGACTCGGTCATCCACAACGCGGGGATCCTGCGGGACCGCACGTTCGGGAAGATGGCCGACGACGACGTCACCGCCGTGCTCGACGTGCACCTCGGCGGCGCGTTCAACGTGCTGCGCCCGGCCTGGAGGCTCATGGCCGAGCAGAGGTACGGCCGGATCGTGCTCACGACGTCCTCGTCCGGGCTGCTCGGCACGTTCGGCCAGGCCAGCTACGCCGCCGCCAAGGCGGGCCTCGTCGGCCTGATGAACGTGCTGTCGCTGGAGGGGGCCCGCTACGGGATCCGCGTCAACGCCGTGTCGCCGACCGCGGCCACGCGCATGACCGAGGGGCTGCTGGGCGAGATGGCCGAGCGGTTCGACCCGCGGCACGTCGCGGCGGTCGCGACCTACCTCGCGTCCGAGCAGTGCGAGCTCGACCGGCACATCCTCACGGTCGGGGGCGGCCGGGTCGGGCGCGTCTTCCTCGGCGTGACCCCGGGCTGGTACTCGGGCCCGGAGCCGGCGTCGCCCGACGACGTGCTCGGCGCGATCGGTGAGATCACCTCGCTCGACGACCACATCGTCCCCCGGAGCGGCCAGGACGAGGTCGCGCTCATCCAGAAGGTCCTCGGCGCTTAGGAGAACGAGCATGCCCGTCAGCGAAGTCCACCACGTGGCGATGACCGTCTCCGACGTCGAACGCGCCGCCGACTTCTACGAGAACGCCCTCGGGTACAGGAGGACGCTGCGCTCCGACGTCGGCGGCCCCGGGATCGAGCAGTCGCTGGGGCTCCCCGAGGGCACCACCGGCAAGGTCCAGTACATGCAGGGCCCGTCCCGGATCGGCCAGCTCGAACTCATCGAGTGGAACGGCACGAAGCGGCGCACCGCGACCGCGGGGCACCTGGAGCTGGGCACCTTCCTGCTGAGCTTCCAGGTTCCGCACGACGAGATCGAGGAGGTCCACCAGCGGATCTCCGGCCTCGGGGCCGAGTGCCTGGGGACGCCCCAGCGGGTGCTCCTGGAGAACTACGGCCACATCACCGCGTTCGCCGCGCGCGACCTGGACGGCAACCTGCTGGAGTTCGTCAGCCTGCCCAGCGGGGAGGAGATCCGGGCCTTCCGCGCGGGCGAGGGCCGAGGGGAGGCCGCCCGCTGATGGCGACGAGCAACTTCAGCGAGACGCTGCGCGTCCAGGCGCTGCGCTGCGCGGACCGGGAGGCGCTGGTCGGCGACGGCCGGCGCTGGACCTACGCCGAGCTCGACGCCGACGTCGACCGGCACGCCGCCGCGCTGCTCGGCGCGGGCGTCACGGCGGCCGACCTCGTCGGCGTGCTCGGCCGCAACACCGCCACCTACGTCATCGAGCTGCTCGCCCTCAGCCGGCTCGGCGCGATCGCCGTGCCGCTCAACTGGCGCCTGCACCCGAGCGAGCAGGAGTACGTCGTCGCCCAGGCCGGCATCACGTGCCTGCTCTACGACGACGACTTCAGGGACGACGCCGCCCACCTCGCGGCGCGGACCGGCCCGCGGGTCGTCGTCGCCAACGGGCGGGACACGATCCCGGGCGCCCGGCCGCTCGGCGAACTGCTCGCCGCGCAGCCGGCGGGCGTCCGGGTCGCCGACGCGGAGAAGGGCCCGGACGACGTCCACCGGCTCCTCTACACCTCCGGCACCACCGCCCGCCCCAAGGGCGTCGTCCACACGTGCGGCAACCTGGTCGCCAACCACCGGGCGCAGATCCTCGAACTGGAGCTCACGCAGGACGACCGGATCCTCGTCTCCGCCCCGCTGTTCCACGTGAGCGGGCTGGAGGCGCCCGGCCTGGCGGTCTTCGCCGCCGGCGGCACGATGGTCCTGACGCCGACCTTCAAGGCCGAGGACATCGCCCGCATCGCGGAGGGCGAGCGCGTCACCGGCATGGTCCTGGCCGCCCAGATCCTGTTCGGGATCATGGACCTGGACCCGCGACCCGATCTCGGCGCGCTGCGCTACCTGCTCTTCGCGGGCGTGGCGCCGAGCGTCCGGCGCCGGGTCAAGGGCCTCCTGCCGCACGTGCGGACCGTCGACACGTTCGGCATGACCGAGCTGTGCAACGGCGTCTGCTACATGGACGCGGCCCACGAGGAGTCCAAGATGGGCGCGCTGGGCGCCCCGTTCCCGGGCGTGCACATCCGCATCGTGGACGAGGACTTCCGGGAGGCGCCGCGCGGCGTCGAGGGCGAGATCATCGTCCGCGGGGACAAGATCTCGCCCGGCTACTGGAACGACGACGAGGCCAACGAGCGCACCCGGCGGGACGGCTGGTTCCTGACCGGCGACGTCGGCCGGATGGACGAGGACGGCTACCTCTGGTTCGTCGACCGCCGGACCGACCTCATCAAGTCGGGCGGCGAGAACATCGCCGGAGCGGAGGTCGAGCGGGTCATCGCCCAGCATCCGGAGGTCGCCGAGGTCGCGGTCATCGGCGTGCCGGACGAGCGGTGGGACGAGGTCCCCAAGGCCTTCGTGATCCTCCGCGACTCGTCCGCGGCCGGGCCCGAGGACATCCGCGAGCACTGCCTGGACAACCTCGCCAAGTACAAGGTCCCCAAGCACGTCGAGATCGTGGAGTCCCTGCCGCGCAACGACTCGGGCAAGGTCCTGAAGAAGACGCTGCGCGAACAGGAGAAGGCGACATGAGCACGGCGAACCTCGCCCGGATGCTCGGCGTCAACGCCGTCCGCTTCGCCGGCGAGGACGCGCTGGTCTTCGAGGACCGGCGCTGGACGTACCGCGACCTCGACGCCGACGTGAACGCGCTCGCGGCGGGGCTCGCGGCGGAGGGCGCCCGGCACGGCACCCGGATCGCGGTCGTCGCCAACAACGTCCCGGAGTTCCTGATCCTGGCGCTGGCGCTGGCGAAGCGCGGCGCGGTGTGCGTGCCCCTGAACTACCGGCTGGCCCCGGGCGAGCTCGCACGCCTGATGGACCGCGCCGGGGTCGCGGCGGTCGCGACGGTCCCCGAGTTCGCGGAGCCGACGGCGGACGCCCTCGCCGGGCTCGCGGACGTCCGCCGGCTCGCGCTGGAGCCCGTCGACGGCTCCTGGGCGGACCTGCGCGCGCTCATCGAGGCGCACCGGGGCGAGCGGGTTCCCGACGCCGTACTGGACGACGGCGCGCTGCAGCGCGTCGTCTACACGTCCGGGACGACGAGCCTGCCCAAGGGCGTGATGCTGACCCACGGCAATGTCAACGCCAACCTGCACGCCCAGATCGTCGAGCTGGGGCTGCGCC
Source organism: Spirillospora sp. CA-108201 (assembly GCF_050936235.1). Lineage (NCBI taxonomy): Bacteria > Bacillati > Actinomycetota > Actinomycetes > Streptosporangiales > Thermomonosporaceae > Spirillospora > Spirillospora sp. CA-108201. Next base: position 749,901 of record NZ_JBNJNE010000001.1, read on the forward strand.
CCGCCGACCGGATCCTCAACTTCGCGCCGCTCTACCACGTGGGCGGGACCGACCTGCCCGGGTACGCGATCTGGCACGTCGGCGGCCGCATGGTCGTGCACCGGCGCTTCGAGCCCGCCGGGATCCTGCGCACGATCGAGGCCGAGGGCATCACCGGCATGGTCGTCGCGGCGACCATGCTGGACATGATCCGCCGGGCGGCGGACACGACCGCCGCCGACCTGTCCAGCGTGCGCTGGCTGATCTTCTCGCAGGTGACGTCGGCGCTGTTCACGGTCGCGCGGGAGCTGTTCCCGAACGCGCGCCTCATCGAGGGCTACGGCCTGACGGAGACCTGCAGCGGCCTCACCTACCTGGACGAGGCCCACATGGAGAGCAAGCAGGGCTCGGTGGGCCTGCCGGTGCCCTGGGTGGACGTCAGGGTCGTGGACGCCAGGGGCGAGGACGTCGCGGCGGGGGAGAGCGGCGAGGTGGTCGCGCGCGGCCCCAAGGTCAGCCCGGGGTACCTCGACGACCCCGAGGCCACCGCCGAGGCGTTCCGCGGGGGCTGGTTCCACACCGGCGACGTGGGCTGCTTCGACGAGGACGGCTACCTCTACATCCGGGACCGGCTGAAGGACATGATCCGTAGCGGCGGCGAGAACATGTCGAGCGCCGAGATCGAGAACGTGCTGGCCGACCATCCGCTGGTGCTCGCGGCCTCGGTGGTCGGCGTCCCGCACCCCACGTGGGTCGAGGTCCCGGTCGCCTTCGTGGTCGGCAGGCCGGGGCTGGAGCCCGGCGACCTCATCGCCCACGCGCGCGAGCGGCTCGGCAGGTTCAAGGTGCCCAAGGAGGTCTACGTCGTCGAGGAACTCCCCACCAACCCGTCCGGCAAGGTCCTCAAGCGCACGCTGCGCGAGCTCCGGCCGCGCCTGACCCCGGACTGGGCCTATGCCGAGCGCGACTCCGGCGATTGATCAGCGGGTGGCGCCGCGGATGAGCGACAGCGTATGAACCAGGGCGAAGCGCTTGCCGCCCGTGCCGAGGCGGTCCCACGGCCTGGCCCAGGTCAGGTGCGGGACGATCTCCCACGCGGTGCGGTGGGTCCGCAGCAGTTCCGCCACGGTGTCGAGCTCGGCCCGGTGGTGGGCCTTCAGCTCCCGGGCCCGCGCGGCGATGCCCCGGTAGGGGAACTGGTGCGCCGGGCAGGCGATCCGGGCGTCCAGGGCCGCGATGAGGTCCAGCGAGCGCAGCAGGTCCCCGGCGGGGTCGTCCTGCGGGAGGCAGGGGATCGCGAGCTGGGTCGGGCCCTCGGCCATCATCGTGTCGCCGGTGAACACCACGCCGCGGGTCGTGTCGACGTACACGGCGTGCCCGTAGGTGTGGCCGGGGGTGGGGACGCCGAGGATCGTGACGTCGCCGAGGACGTGCTCGCGGGCGCCGCCGGGGGCCTCGTCGAGCTCCAGGTCCTCGGCGTGCCGGGCGACCCCGACCGCGGCGGAGTACATCTGCTCGATCACGCCGTCCGGCGCGCCGGTCTGCTCCAGGGCCCGGCGCAGCTGGACGAGGAAGCCGCCGCCGCGCACGCGCCGCTGGTGGGCGAAGTCGTCGGCGAGCTGCATGACGACCCTGGCGCCGGTCTCCTCCCGGACCCGGCCGGCGAAGCCGGTGTGGTCGGGGTGGTTGTGGGTGAGCAGCACGAGGCGGACGGCGTCCAGTTCGTGGCCGATCTCGGCGAGGGACGCGGTGAACGACTCCCAGCACGAGGGGTGGTCGTAGCCGGCGTCGACGAGGACGAGGCCCTCGGACGTCTCGACGAGGAAGACCGTGACCGACCGCAGCGGGCTGCCGTGCAGGGGCACCGGAACGGCCCAGACGCCGTCCGTGACCCGCATCGGACCAGGAACTTCACGGGCTCGGTACGCGGCGGCATGTTGTCCGCCGACAGGTGTGGACATGGCGGGTGATCCCCTCTACTCTGCGATAAAGATACCGAATGGTCGGAATGTAGTTCAAGGGAGCGAGATGACCCAGGAGACACAGGAGCAGGTCGGCTTCCGGCTGTGGGCCGTCTCCGACCCCGACCTGTGCGCGATCATCACGGCCGACGACGAGCGCGTCACCTACGGCGAGTTGTTCGCCGAGGTGAACCGGCTCTGCCACGGCCTGCGCGCCCGCGGCGTGAACGAGGGCGACACGGTCGCCGTGGTCATGGGCAACAGCGCCGCGCTGGCCGCCGCCTACCTGGCCGCGATGCAGTCGGGCCTCTACCTCGTGACGATCAACTACCACCTGACCCCGCCGGAGATCGCCTACATCATCGAGGACAGCGGGGCCGAGGTCGTGCTCTGCTCGGCCCGCGCCGTGGACACGGTGCTCGCCGCCGCCGGGCCCGGCGTCGAGGTCTTCGTCGACGGCGCCGGTGGCGCCGGGGGCGGCGACGGCGGGAGGCGGGCGCGCCCGCTCGCCGAGCTGACCCGGGGCATGCCGTCGACCGACCCGGAGAGGACCCCGAACGGGTCGCTCATGATGTACACGTCCGGCACCACCGGCCGGCCGAAGGGCGTCCGGCGCCCGCTCAGCGGAATCAGCGCCGACCAGGGCTCCCTCGCGTACGTGTGGCTTTTCGACGAGTTCGGCATGCAAAGGGAGGCCTTCGCCGCCTGGCTCGTCTCGGCCCCGATGTACCACTCCGCCAACATCACGCCCGCGATCGGCGCGCTGAACTGGGGCGGCACCCTCGTCCTGATGGACGGCTGGACCCCGGAGGGCTTCCTCGAACGCGTCCAGAAGCACCGGGTCACCGGCACGAGCATGGTGCCCACGCACTTCAACAGGCTGCTGCGGCTCCCGGAGGAGGCCCGCGCCCGCTACGACGTCTCGTCCCTGCGGTACGTGCTGCACGGGGCCGCGCCGTGCCCGGTCGAGGTCAAGCACCGCATCCTGGACTGGTTCGGCCCGGTGGTCTACGAGTACTACGGCTCGACCGAGGTCGGCACGACGATCGCGCGGCCGCACGAGTGGCTCGCCCACCCCGGAACCGTCGGCCGCCCGGCGTCCATCTCGACGTTGAAGATCCTCGACGACGACGGCGAGGAGGTCCCGGTCGGGCGGACCGGCATCGTCTACATGCGCCAGGGCGAGGACCGGGTCGAGTACCACAACGACCCCGGCAAGACCGGCGGCTCGCGCCGCGGCGGCCTGATGACCGTCTGGGACGTCGGCCACGTGGACGAGGACGGCTTCCTCTACATCACCGGCCGGGCTGCGGAGCTCATCCTGGTCGGCGGCGTGAACGTCTACCCGGCGGAGATCGAGGGCGCCCTGCTCGCGCACGCGTGGGTCGCGGACGCGGGCGTCGTCGGGGTCCCGGACCCCGACTACGGGGAGGTGCCGGTCGCGCACGTCGTCCTCGACGGCGCGGCCCCCGGCCCCGCCGCCGCCGTGGCGGCGATCCGCGACGACCTCGCCGGCCGCCTCGCCAAGCCCAAGCTCCCCAAGGACTACGTCGTCCACGCGGCGCTGCCGCGCGACCCGAACGGCAAGCTCTACAAGGCGCGCCTGGCGGACACCGAGGAGGTCTCCGCGTGACGGCCCCGAACGACCGCGACATGGCAGGTGAACATGGACTTCGATGACGGCCCCGGCGAGCTGGCGTTCCGGCGCGAGGTCGGCGCCTGGCTCGACGAGGCGCTCAAGGACGTCCCCGACCAGGAGGACCTGCCCGAGGGGGAGCGGACCCACTGGTCGCGGGTCTACCAGGAGCGCATGTGCGCGGCCGGCTGGGCGGGGCTCTCATGGCCGGTCGAGCACGGCGGGCGCGGCCTGGACGCGGTCGCGCAGGCCGTCTTCAACGAGGAGGCCGAGCTGCGCGGCGCCCCGTACCCGCTGAACGGCGTGGGCATGATGCTCGCCGGGCCGACGATCATCGCGCACGGCACCCCCGCGCAGCAGGCCCGGCACCTGCCCGGCATCCTCCGGGGCGCCGACTACTGGTGCCAGGGGTTCAGCGAGCCGGACTCCGGCTCGGACCTGGCGAGCCTGCAGACCGCCGCGGTCAGGGTCGACGGCGGCTGGCGGGTCAGCGGCTCGAAGATCTGGACGTCCAACGCGCACAACGCGACCAGGTGCCTGCTGCTGGCGCGCACCGACCCGGACGCCCCCAAGCACGAGGGCATCAGCTACCTGCTCGCGCCGATGGACAGGTTCGAGGTCCGGTCGCTCGTCATGATCAACGGTGACACCGAGTTCAACGAGATGTTCCTGGACGACGTGTTCGTCCCGGACGAGGACGTCCTCGGCGGCGTCGGGAACGGCTGGCGGGTCGCGCTGACCACCCTGGCGTTCGAACGCGGCAGCATGGCGCTCAACCTGTGGGTCTGGGCGCGCCAGGCCGTCGACCGCCTCACCGACCTCGCCCTGGAGCGGGGGATCGCGGACGACTCGGCGTTCCTCGACGCGATCGGCGCCCTGCGCTGCGACGCCGAGGCCGTCCGCATCGGGTCGCTGCGGATGGTCGGGGAGACCCGGTCGGGCGGCGCGCCCGGACCGGAGACCTCGGCACTGAAGAGCCTGTGGGCCGGCGTCGTCCAGGACGCCGACCGCCTCGCCGTGCAGATCGACGGGGCCGGGGGCGTGCTGCTCGACGGCGAGGGCGCCGCGGCCCGCATGCGCCACTACCTCCGCTCGCGCGCCCACACCATCGAGGGCGGCACCGAGGAAGTGCAGAAGTCGATCCTGGCGGAGCGGGTGCTGAGCCTGCCCCGCTCACGGTGAGGGGGTAGGGGAGTGGAAGCGACGTTCACCCAGGTGCAGCGGGACATCGAGGCGTCCCTGCGCTCCATCGCCAAGGAGGAGAAGGCCACCGCGCGCGACGCGCTCGCGGGCGGATGGGCGCCGCCGGCGTGCGACGCCGTCCTGCTGGCCGACTTCGGGCTGCTCGGCGTGCCCGAGCCGGCCGGCGGCGCAGGCTCGCCTCTCGTCGACCTGCTGGTGGCGGTCGAGGTGCTGGGCGAGCATCTGGTGCCGAGCCGCTTCCCGGCGCACGCGGCGGCCGTCCAGTTGGCCTCCGGACTCGGGGCGCTGCCCGACGACGTGATCGAGGGCCGCAAGGTCCTCTCGCCCGCGGTCGACGTGCCCGGCGAGGCCGGATGGCCCGGCCGGGGCACCGCCGGCCCCCGGGCGCGGACGGCGCCGCGGACGGCTGCGTGCGCACGCTGGTGCCGTACGCGGCCCAGGCGGACGGGTTCGCGGCGCTCGGCGCCGACGGCGTGTGGCTCGCCGTTCCCGCGGGCATCACCGCGCGCGAGTCGTTCGATCCGTCCGTGCCGCTGTCCGACGTCGCCTTCACCGCGCCGCTGACCACCGGCCCGGCCGGGGCCGGCGCGGGGCGCGCCGCGCTCGTCCTCGCCGCCGAACTGTGCGGCGTCGCCGCCGGGGCCATCGAGCTGGCGGCCGGGTACGCCCGGACCCGCAAGCAGTTCGGCCGGATCATCGGATCGTTCCAGGGGGTGGCGTTCCAGCTCACCGACGCGGTCAAGTACCGCAAGGCGGCCTGGGACCTGACCCTGTACGCCGCGTGGGCCGTCGACAAGGGGCGGCCCGAGGCGGAGGGACTCGTCCATGCCGCGAAGGCGGCGGCGGGCAAGGCCGCGGTGTTCGCCGCCGAGCGGTGCGTCCAGGTGCACGGCGGCATGGGGATCACGATGGAGGCGGACCCGCACCTGTTCCTGCGGCGGGCGCACGTGCTCGACGCGAGGCTCGGCAGGGGCTCGTGGCACCGGCGGCGTGTCGGCGCGCTGCAGGTCCGGCGGCGCCGGGGGGCCTAGGGCCGGGGCCGACACGGATCCGCCCGGCTGGAGGTCCTTGGCGGGCCCCGCACTCGACAGATAACATACCGACTGGTCGGAATATAGGAGTGACAGTGAAGTTCGGGATCATGAACCTGTTCCCCGTGAACGACGGGGTGTCGGACCACCAGGTGCTGCGCCAGACCCTGGAGGAGATCGAGCTCGCCGACCGGCTCGGCTTCGACTCGGTCTGGCTCGCCGAGCACCACTTCTCCAAGTACGGGATCCTCGGCAGCCCGATCAACTTCGCCATGGCCGTCGCCGAGCGCACCACGTCGATCACCATCGGCACCGCGGTGCTGGTCCTCCCGCTGCACGACCCGCTGCGGCTGGCCGAGGACATCGCGGCGCTGGACGTGCTCTCCGGCGGCCGGGTGGTGATCGGCGTGGGCCGCGGGTACCAGCCGGCCGAGTTCGCCGGCTTCGGCATCCCGCTGGAGGAGTCAAAGGTCCGGTACAAGGAGACCCTCGACGTCCTCCGGCTCGCGCTGACCCAGGAGAACTTCAGCTACCACGGTGAGGTGCTCCACTACGACGACATCACCACCTACCCGCGGCCCTTCACGCCGGGCGGCCCGCCGATCCTTCAGGGCACGGTGTCCCCGGACAGCTTCCGCGAGCGCGGCGCGATCGGCGAGCCGATCATCACCTCGCCCAACTTCACGCCGCTCGGGATCATGCAGAAGAACTTCGGCCTGTACCGGACGGCGATGGAGGAGAACGGCTTCGACATCGCCTCCTACGACCTGCCGTTCATGCAGCAGGTCTGGTGCGGCGACTCGGAGGAGGGCCTCCGGGACGCCGCCCGCGCCGCGCTGAACTACTACCGGTCGGTGGGCAAGGTCATCCCGGGCTCCGAGCAGGCCATGGAGAAGGAGCGGTCGTACTACGAGGCCGTCGCCAAGAACATCGAGCTGCTCACCCTGGAGCAGACGCTCACCCACGGCGGCAACTTCGGCACGTCCGGCCAGGTCGTCGAGACCATCGAGATGCTGCGCGACCAGCTCGGCATCAGCCACTACATCGGCTGGCTGCGCATCCCGTCGCTGGACCGCGGTGCCGCGCTGCGGTCGATGGAGGAGTTCGCCGAGAAGGTCATCCCGCACTTCCGCGCCCAGGAGCCGGTCGCGGCCGGCGCAGAGGCGGTCGGCGGGTGAAGATCAGCGCCTTCCTGAGCGCCCAGTTCGACCCGGCGGCGTCCGCGGTCGAGGGGCTCGACGGCGTCCTGCGCCAGGCCGCCGCGGCCGAGGAGGCCGGCTTCCACGCCGTCTACCTCGGGCACCACTACCTGGCGAAGTCGGCGTTCGTCCAGCCGATCCCGCTCGCCGGGTACCTGGCCGCCTCCACCGAGCGCATCCGCATCGGGTTCGGGGTCCTGCTCGCGCCGCTGCTGAACCCCGTGGCGCTCGCCGAGGACCTGGCGTCCCTCGACGTCATGTCCCGCGGCCGGCTGACGGTCGGCCTCGGCGCCGGGTACCGCAAGCGCGAGAACGCGGCGTTCGGCGTCGCCTGGAACGACCGGCTGAGGCGCCTGCGCGAGTACGTGCCCCTTCTGCGGTCCCTGTGGGCGGGCGAGACGATCGACGTCGCGGGCACCTGGGGCGAGGCGCCGGGGGCGGCGCTGCCGCTGCGGCCCGTCCAGCCGGGCGGCCCGCCGATCTGGATCGGCGCGTTCGCCGAGCCGGCCGTGCGGCGCGCGGCCCGCCTGGACGCGCCCTGGCTCATCGGTCCGAAGGGGAACGACGAGCAGCTCGCCGCGATGCTGGACGTCTACCGCGCCGAGCTGGCCGAGCAGGGCCTCCCGCGCGAGCGCGAGTACCCGATGGCGCGCGAGGCCTACCTCGCCGACACGCGAGCGGCGGCCGCGGCGGGCGTCCGGCCGCACCTGGAACGGCAGTACGCGGGCTACCGGTCGTGGGAGGACGCCCAGTCCCTCGACATCGACCGCTACATGGCGGAGGACTGCCTGGTCGGGACCGCGGACGACATCGTCGCCAAGCTGCGCCGCTGGGAGAGCCGCCTGGGCATCACCGAGGTGTCCCTGCGGCTGCAGTTCGTCGGGGGCGGTCAGGAGGACACGATGGAGCAGATCCGGCGATTCGGAGCAGAGGTCATCCCCCGGCTGGCGGAGGGATCGCGATGACCGGCGCGAACCCCGCCGGGCCCGCGAACCTCGCGGGGATCCTCGAGGCCCGCGCCCGCGACCGCGGCCAGAGCACGGGCCTGCACGGCGAGGACGGGCGGTCCTGGACGTTCGACCGGATCGACCTCATCGCCGGCGGCGTCGCCAGGGCGCTCGAGGCGGAGGGCGTCGGCCCCGGCGACCGGGTCGCGTTCTACCTGGCCAACGGGCCGGAGATCGTGTTCTTCCTCTTCGGCGCGTGGAAGGCCGGCGCCGTCCCGGTCACGATCAGCAGCCTCTACAACGCCGCGGAGCTGGCGGAGTCGGTCGCGAAGACCGACCCGAAGCTCCTGCTGGTGGACGCCGGCCGCGCCGCCGCCCTCGGCCGCGCCGACTTCGGGAAGGCGACGGTCCGCGCGGTGGGGCCGGCCGGGGGGGACATCGGGGGGCCGGTGGACGGCGTCCTGCCGCTGCCCTGGGGCGACGAGGTCCGCGTCGCCGCGGTGGACGTCCCCGAGGACGGCGAGTCGTGCATCCTGTTCACCGGCGGCACCACCGGCCGCCCCAAGGCGGTGAGCGTCACGCACGGCGGGACGCTCGGCTCGCTGCGGCGGCTCGCCCGGGTGTCGACCGGCACCCGGGAGCAGGGGACGGCGGCGCCGGACGCCAGGCCGAACCTGATCGCGCTGCCGCTGTTCCACTCCGGCGGCCAGCACTCCCTGCTGTTCGCCTACTTCGTCGGCCGCGGCGCGGTCGTCTGGGAGCGGTTCGGGGTGGACCGCCTCGCCGGCCTCATGGAGCGGTTCGCCTTCGACAACTTCTTCTTCCTGCCCACGATGGTCTACGACATCGTGCACACCGACCGCGACCTGCCGTTCGACGGCGTGAAGCACGTTCTCGTCGCCGGTCAGGCGATCTCCTGGGCCGTGCGCCGCGCCTTCGAGCAGCGCTACAACGTCCCGATCCTGGTCAGCTACGGCTCCACCGAGTCCGGCCACATCGCCGGCTGGAACGGCAAGGACATGAAGGCCGGGCTGTGGAAGCCCGGCTCGGCCGGGCGGATCTACCCCGGAGTCGAGCTGGAGGTCCGCGACGACGACGGCGCCGCGCTGCCGGCCGGCGCCGAGGGCGAGATCGTCGTCCGGTCCGAGCTGACGAAGGGCTACGTCGACGACGCCGAGGCGTCCGCCGCGCTGGTCCGCGACGGCTGGGTGCACACCGGCGACATGGGGCACGTCGACGAGGACGGCGTGCTGTGGCTGTCCGGCCGCAAGCGCGACATGATCAAATGCGGCGGCTTCCAGGTGTGGCCCGAGGAGATCGAGGACGTCCTGCGCGGGCACGCCCTCGTCCGCGACATCCGCGTCCACGGCCGGCCCGACGACCGCCTGGGCGAGATCCCGGTGGCGCTCGTGGTCCGGGACGCCGCCCCCGGGGTCGGCGACGACGACCTCGCCCGCGACCTCGTCGCGTTCGCCCGCGAGCGGCTGGCCCACTTCAAGACCCCGCGCCGCGTCGAGTTCGTCCCCGAACTCGAACGCAGCGCGGCCGGCAAGGTCAGCCGCGTGTCGGTACCCGACCCCGAGGAGAAGGGCTCGCACCCGTGAAGTTCGGCATCATGGCGTCGCACCAGTACCCGCACGAGGACGACCTCGGCCGCCACCTGGACGACCTGTTCGGGACCGTGGAACTCGCCGCCGAGCTGGGCTACGACTCGGTGTGGACGATCAACCACTTCCAGTCGAACCTGGCGACGCCGCAGCCCGTCTCGATGATGGCGAGCCTCATCCCGCGGTCGGGCGACATGACGATCGGCACCGGGATCCTGCTGCTGCCGCTGTTCCACCCCGTCCACGTGGCGGAGGAGTTCGCCACCCTCGACCACCTGTCGGGAGGGCGGGTCGTGCTGGGCGTCGGCGCCGGGTACCGCGACAACGAGTTCGCCGCCTTCGGCATCGACCCGCAGACCCGGTTCCGGCGGTTCGACGAGAGCATCCGGCTCATCCGCGAGCTGTGGACCGGCGGGACCGTGAACCACGACGGCGAGTTCTACCCGCTCGCCGACGCGTCCATCGGCGTCCGCCCGCTGACGCCCGGCGGCCCGCCGATCTGGGTGGGCGCCGGCGGCAAGAAGGCGGTGCGCCGGGCCGCGCGCCTGGGCGACGCCTGGTACGCGCCCGGGAACTCGCCGAGCCGCAGGTACCTGCCCGAGCACCTGGCCGTCTACAACGACGCGCTCGCCGAGTTCGGCAGGGACCCCGCGTCGGTCGAGCGGCCGATCGGCGTGGAGCTGTACTGCGCGCCGACCGACGGCGCGGCCGCGGACATCGCCCTGCCGCACGCCCGGGTCGAGTACTCGACCTACGCCGAGTACCCCGCCCTGCGGTGGCAGCGCGACCGGTTCGACGACCTCGTGCGCAACACGCTGCTGCTGGGCTCCCCGGAGTTCCTGATCGAACGGATCTCCGCGCTGCGGGACATGGGGTTCGACCACCTGATCTTCCGTCCGGGCTGGCTCGGCATGCCGGCCGAGAAGGTGCGGGCCTCGCTGCGGCTCTTCGCCGCCGAGGTCTTCCCCGCGTTCCGCTGACGCGCCCGAGACCACCAACGACGACAGTCGAGGAGAACCATGAAGAAGACCGAGGCAGAGCTCCTGGAGCAGCAGTGGGACGTGGCGAACATGGAGGTGGACCCCGACGTGATCGCGTCGTACGTCAAGTACGACGTGGACGAGAAGCGCTCGGTCGCCACCATCACGTTCAACCGTCCGGACCGGCTCAACGCCATCCCCGTCGCCGCGTTCGAGCGCGTCGGCGACCTGGTCCGCGAGGCCGAGACCGACGACCGGGTGAAGGTCATCGTCTTCAAGGGCGAGGGCGACCACTTCGGGACCGGCGCCGACGCCTCCGAGCTCGGCCACTACATCGGCTACAAGTCGGGCACCGACAAGGCGTCCCGCCGCCGTCCCGCCCAGCGCCAGCGCATCCTGCCCGACCGCAACGTGCTCAGCTCGGGCTTCACCCGCCCGATCATCGAGTCCCTCAAGGCGACCATCTGCCAGGTGCAGGGGTACTGCTACGGCGGCCACTTCCAGATCGCGCTGTCGGCCGACATCGTCATCGCGACCCCGAACGCCAGGTTCACCCACCCGGCGTTCCGCTACCTCGGCCCCGGCCCCCAGGACATGTACCACTGGATCGAGAAGGTCGGCCTGACGACCATGAAGGACGTCATGCTCACCATGCGCGCCATCGGCGCCGAGGAGGGGGAGCGCAAGGGCCTGGTCACCAAGGTCGTCGAGCCCGGCGAGCTGGAGCGGTGGGTCGCCGACTACGCCGACGCGATCGCGGTCATGCCGCTGGACTCGCTGATGATGGGCAAGTCGATGATGCAGATCGTCATGGAGGCCCGCGGCAAGGGCCTCGGCGCGATGACCGGCTGGGTCGGGCACGGCTGGGCCACCAACGTCGCGTTCGGGGAAGGCGACTGGAACTTCCTCAAGGCGCGCCGCGAGAAGGGCGTCGCCAAGGCCCTGGAGGAGCGCGACATGCTGGTGGCGCCCTACTTCCGCCTCAGCGAGACCCGTTCGGCCGAGGAGGAGTAGGAGCCGCCGTGAAGTTCGGGATCCTCCTCGACCACCAGTACGCGCCCGGCGACGACCTCAACCGGCGCACGGGCGAGCTCGTCGAGTACACGCAGCACGTCCGGGACCTCGGCTACGACTCGGTCTTCGGCATCCACCACTACCTGTCGTCGCTGAGCACGCCCCAGCCGCTGCCCCTCCTCTCCCGGCTCATCGACCACTCCGGCGACATGCGGATCGGGACCGGCATCCTCATCCTCCCGATGGGGCACCCCGTGCACTGGGCCGAGGAGATCGCGACCATCGACCAGATGTCCGGCGGCCGGTTCGTGCTGGGCATCGGGTCGGGATACCGCGAGGACGAGTTCAACGCGTTCGGCATCGAGCGCCGGACCCGCGTCTCGCGGATGAACGAGTCGCTCGACGTCATGCGCAGGCTCTGGACCGGTGAGAAGGTCACGCACCGGGGCGGGCACTTCGAGCTGGACGGCGTGCGCTGCAGCGTCCTGCCCGCCCAGAGGCCCGGCCCTCCCGTCTGGGTGGGCGCGAACGGGCCGATCGGCATCAAGCGCATCGCCGGGCAGGGCCACCCCTGGATCGCGCCGTCGAACGTCCGCCGCAACTGGGCCGTCGGCAACCTCGGCGACTACCGGGCCGAACGCAGGGCCGCGGGCTTCGCCGACGAGGGCGCCGTCTTCCCGATCCACCGCGACCTGTGCGTGGCCGACTCGTTCGACGAGGCGTTCGAGATCGCCGGGACCGCCGTCCGCGCCTCCTACGGCGAGTACGTCCAGTACGGCATGGACTACTTCGACACGCAGTGGGAGGCCATCAAGCACAAGGCGCTGTTCTTCGGTTCGCCCGACGACGTCGCCGCCAAGATCGAGGACTTCGCGCAGGCCGGTTTCAACCACTTCGTCTTCCGGGCGCAGTGGCTCGGCCTGCCCATCGAACGGTCCATCGAGATCGTCGAGAGGTTCGCCCGCGACGTCATGCCGAGGTTCCGCCCATGAAGATCGGACACATCATCGTCCCCTCCGGTGACCTGGACGCCCAGCTGGGGTTCTACGAGTCGCTCGGCCTGACCACCAGGTTCCGTGACGGCGACCGCTACGCCGCCGTCACGGACGGGGCCACCACGGTCGGCCTGGCCGGCGAGTCGCAGCAGCCCGTCGCCGGCCGGACCGTCCTGTCCGTGCAGGTCGACGACCTGGACGCCTGCCTGAGGTCCCACCCCGCCACGGAGGTCGTGCAGGGCTCCCACGAGCGCCGCGCGGTCGTCGCCGACCCGGCCGGCAACCCCGTCGTCCTCTATGAGCGCCTGTGAACGTCGACCTGCGCCTCACCGGCGCCGTGGCGGTCGTCCGCCTCGACCGCCCCGACCACGGCAACGCCCTGGACCGCGCCCTCAAGACCGACCTCCTCGCCGCCCTGCGGAAGGTCGCCGGCGACGACGCCGTCCGGGCCGTGGTCCTCACCGGCGCCGGCTCCACGTTCACCGTCGGCCAGGACCTCCGGGAGTTGCACGCTCATCCGGAGGCCGCGGTGGGCACCGTGGAACGGCACTACAACCCGATCACTCTGCTCCTCGCCACGATGCCCAAGCCGGTGGTCGCGGCCGTCAACGGCACCTGCGTGGGCGCGGGCCTGGGCTTCGCTCTGGCCTGCGACCTCCAGGTCTGGTCGGCGAAGGCGACGCTCTCGACGGCGTTCCACAAGGTGGGCCTCACCTGCGACTCCGGGCTCTCCTCGACGCTCGCCCGTTCCGTCGGCTCGGCCCGGGCCGCCTCCCTCATCCACCTGGCGGAACCGTTCCTCCCAGAGCAGGCCGCGGCCTGGGGCTTCGCCGGGGACGTCGTCGAACCCGGCGACGTGGTGCCCCAGGCGACCAGGCTGGCCGAGCGCCTGGCGTCGGGCCCCACCCGGGCGTTCGCCGCGTCCAAGCGCCTCCTGGCCCGCCCGCTCGCCGCGGCCCTCGAAGCCGAGGCCCTCGAACAGAACGCCCTTGCCGCGACCCGCGACCACGTCGCCGCCGTGGCCGCCTTCCTCGCACGGGAGGAACCGGTGTTCACGGGCCGTTGACGTACGGAAACGAGCGTTGCCGATATTCTGGGCCGCGATGAGCGCCGAACGGAGACGGGAGAGGCCCCGCGACCCCGCCGCCGAGGAGGCGGTCCTGCGGGAGACGCTCGCCCAGCTGGACGCCCACGGCTACGAACGCCTCCGCGTCGCCGACGTCGGCCGCGCCGCCGGCGTCGGCCTGGGCCACCTCTACCGCCGCTGGCCGACCAAGTACGCCCTCGTCGTCGAGGCGCTCCGCGCCGCCGCCCCGTCCCCGGCGCTCGACCCCACCGGCGACCCGGCTGCCGACCTGCTCGCCGCCCTCTCGGCCCTCGCGGAAGAGCTGCGCCGCCACGGCCCGGTCCTGGCCGTCCTCCTGACCGACCCGGCCTCCGAGGTCGCCGCCGCCGTCCGCGAGGCCAAACTCCAGCCCCTCCGGCAGGCGACCCTGGAGAGCCTCCGGCGCCTCACCGGCCCGCGCCCCGACCTGGACGCCCGCGCCGCCACCGGCCCGGCTCTGATCCTCCAGCACCACCTCCTGCACGGCGCCCCGCCGACCGCGGACGAGATCCGCGCCCAGATCATCCCTGAGATGACCCGCGGAACGCGTCCGGCAGAGCTCTGATCCAGGACGGCGGCCGCGAGCTCCGGACCCGAGCCCGGCGGGACATGACATCGGTCCTGCCCCGCCGGACCGCCTCGCCCCGCGCCGTCGGCGCGCCCAGTCCTAGGGCTTGAGAATGAGCGAGTTGATCGGGGTGAGGCTGGTGTCGGTGTACTGGTTGGCCGGCAGTGTGTAGGTGCACTTCGTGCCGTTGCAGCCCTTGCAGAAGACCAGCATCGCTCCGCCGGTCTGGTTGTTGAGGACGCGGTGGACCCCGTACTGGTTGCGGAGGTTGTAGGTCTTGTACTTGGTGTACTTCAGGGTCGGGGTCCCCCACCGGCGCCCGGGTAGACGCACACGTACCCCGAGGGGCATCCGTAGACGTCCTTCGCCGCGTGGGCGGGGGCCGCGCTGATCGATGTCATGGCGGCGGCGCCCATCGCGAGTGCCGCGGTGCCCGTCAGAGCTCGACGCGCGAGGCGCTTCATCGTTGACATGTCTGCCTTCCGTCCGCTTGCGGTGACGGATGGACGGAGGCTTTCGCTTCGTTCCGTCTTGTCCGTCACCTTTGATCGGTCACCGCCAGGGCGGTGGGTTTCGACGAGGTCGACTCTGCGGCGCCCGGTGTCCCCGGCGCATGAGGCGGACGGCTCAACCGGTCCCGCGCCCTGCCCATGCGCCGTGGGCAACGGCTCCATGCGCGCGGGCGGCGGGACCGTCATTTCGCGCCGGGTTCCGGGCCGGAGTCGGTGCCGAGGCCCGCGTCGCGGGCGCGGACGACGGCCTGCTCGGAAGCCGCTTCAGCCCGACGAGGATCGGCGTGCCGCCTGCCGACAGTCGGTGGGCGAGATGCCGTAGGCGGCGCGGAAGGCCCGGGTGAAGGCCGCATGGTGGGTGAAACCCCAGCGCGTGGCGATCTCGTGGACGGGCACCCCTTGCTGGGCCGGGTCGGCCAGGTCCCGGCGGGCGCGTTCCAGGCGTTCACGGCGGATCAGGCCCGCGACGGCGACGTTCTCGTCCTCGAAGAGGCGGTACAGGTGGCTGGTGGAGATGTGGTGCGCGACCGCGACCATCGATGGGCTCAGGTCCGGGTTGTGCAGGTTCCGGTTGATGAAGGAGCGGACGCGCAACGTCAGCGTCCGTCGGTGCGCCTCGGGGGAGAGGTCGCGATCGGCGTCGAGGACGTGGGCGAGCAGGGCCGAGGCGAGGTCGGCCACGACGGCGCCGAGCCGGGGGCCGTCGGTGGTCCGGTAGGCGGCGGTGTCGGCGCTGAGACGGGTGAGGAATCCCGCCAGCAGCGCTCCGACGCCCTCCCGCCCCGACAGCGGACGGCCGATCGCGCGGTCGGCGCTTCCGCGCGGCAGCGCCAGCAGGTCCCTGGGAATCTCCACGCCCACACACTCGACGTCCTGGTCACTCCGCCCGACCTGGACCGTGCAGGGTTGGGAGGAGCTCTGGGCGTGCAGGTCATAGGGCCGGTATCCGGCCTCCCGATCGTCCCAGCTGGCGCTCGCCGTCCCCTTGAGGACGAGCGTGAGGTTGTACGTCTCGGGGTCGGAGCATCTGACGAGCTTCGCCGTTCGCCGCGACAGCAGCGGCTGGACGGTCGACGGCCACACGGTCACCGCGCCGAGCAGCAGGGTGCGCTGGCGGGCGCGGAAGCCGGCGGCGTGTTCGCTGGTCAGATCCACGGGAACGTGCGTGCGCCCCATCCATTCCCGCCACTGCTCGAATCTCTCCGCCGGGGGGAAGTCCTCGGTCCTGTACACCGTTTCGATCACTGGCTTCCCCAGGTCCATTCGTTACGGCCACGAGGTCACTTGGAGAATCCACGCTACAGCGTCAGGGCCAGGACGATTCCCAGGATTCCGAGGCCCCTTCACGCCGAGGCCGCCTGCGCCTCTCGTCCTGAGGCGGCGGCTCTCGCTCCGACCCGCGGAGATGGTGTCAAGAGAACGCGGAGGCATGGTCAAAGACGCGGGGGGCGGGGGCGGGGCAATCTGGAGAGATCACGAGTGGGCGGCCCGCTCTCCCCGAAAGGCCCGGCCTGCTTCGCGAAGCACCCACTGGCAGAAACCGTGCCCGTTCGCTTCAATCGGGAGACGTCCCGCGATCGGGTACGGGTGAAAGACAACGGAAGATGAGGACTGCGGTGGACGCTCTACGGCCCGGGGACCCCCGTACCATCGGCCGGTACCCGTTGTCGGCCCGACTGGGCGCGGGCGGGATGGGGCAGGTGTTCCTCGGCTCGTCTCCCGGCGGCCGGGCGGTCGCCGTGAAACTGGTCCACCCCGGGTTCGCCTCCGACGCGGAGTTCCGGCGGCGTTTCAAACGCGAGGTGGAGGCCGCACGCCAGGTGGGCGGCTTCCACACCGCCCCCGTTGTCGACGCGGATCCCGACGCGGAGATCCCGTGGCTGGTCACGGCGTACGTGCCCGGGCCCTCGCTCGCCGCCGCGGTCGCCGAGCACGGGCCGTTCCCGGCGGCTTCGGCGCTCGCGCTGGGCGCCGGACTGGCGGAGGCGCTGGAGGCCGTTCACGGGGCCGGCGTCGTCCACCGCGACCTCAAACCGTCGAACGTCCTGCTCGCCGCAGACGGGCCGCGCGTCATCGATTTCGGCATCGCGCGGGCGGTCGACGCCTCCGGCGTCACCTCCCTCGCCGGAACCCCTGGTTTCATGGCGCCAGAGTTGATCTCCGAAGGATCGCTCACCCCGGCGTGCGACGTCTTCTCCCTCGGCGCCGTGCTCGCCTACTCCCTGGGAGTCCGGCCGTTCGGGGAGGGGCCGGTGGAGGCGCTGACCTACCGGGTGGTGCACAAGCCGCCGAACCTGGACGCACTGCCCGCTCCCTTGCGAGGCATCGTCGCGGACTGCCTTTCGAAGGACCCCGCCGCACGGCCGAGCCCGGCGGATCTGGTGGGAGTGCTGTCCTCTGCCGGTGGCAACGGCCCGTGGCTTCCGAATCCCGTGCAGGACATGTTGACGCAATATCACGTCACCATCCCCACCACCGCATCCGCCGCTATTCCCACCACCGCATCCGCGCCGAGCAACGACGTGCCGGGCACCTTTGAGAGCCGGCCGCCCACGCGGCCCGGCGGCCACGATTCCGTGCGGTTCGAGGCCAGCATCGCGCCCGTGGTCCTCGGGCTTGTCGGGCACATTCTCCGTCTTCTCGTGGGAATCGCCCTCGGCGTCATGACGCTGAGCATCGTGGCCGGGTCCGCGGACTCGGCCGGCGCGTTCCTCGCGCTGATCACAGCCGTCCTGGCCGTGCTGGCCTTCTGGCTCGTGCGCGTCCCGGCGAAATGGATCCTCCCGCAACTGAACGCCCTCTGGCGGCCGTGCGCCCTCCAGGTCGGCGCCGATGGACTGGAACTCCATGACAACGGCCGCCGCATCCATTACGGATGGCACGAGATCGGTCGGGTCGTGGTGCGCCGAGCGGAGTCGGCCGGGTGGGCGGTCTGTGTTTTCCCGTTTCCGGGAACACCGCTGCCGGCGCCCCGGGGGCCGCGGACGCCGTTGTGCTACCTGGACAGGAAGACCGGCTGGATCATGGTCGTGCCCGTGTACCGGCTCAAGGGCTCACGCGAGGAGATCGAGATGACCCTCGCCCGCTACGCCGGCCCCCGCTGGGGAGGCAACGCCTGACCCTGCGGCGGATGCCGCCGGGGCTCTCGAACGCGTCGCGGGCGGCCTTCTCCTGGAGGACAGCACGGTCAGCGGGGCCTTGGGGTGATGCCGAGGACGTCGTAAAGGTGGATGCCGTCGGTGGCCCAGCGGATCAGGGCGGGCTTGTCGATGAGGTGGATTCCGGCCTTGGTGGAGAAGGCGCGGGCGTCGCGGGTGTAGCCGCTGGTGGTGACGACGAGTTTCAGCCGGGCCTGGTAGATGTGCCAGGCGGCTCCCGCGACCTTCTGGACGTCGTCGGACTTGACCTTGTTCTTCGGGTTGTAGTGCTTGACCTGGACCATCCAGCGTTCGCCGAGGGCGGCGTCGTAGCCGATGACGTCGCCGGAGAAGTCGCCGGCCCTGCCGTTGTGCTCCGCCGCGATCCCGTCGCGGAGCATCAGGCGCACGACGGCGATCTCGAAGTCCCGCCAGTGCATGTCGCGCATCTGCTCGAACGTCAGGCTGTAGGACCGGATCCGTTCCTGGCGCACCTGTTCGGCGGCCCACAGCGTTCGCCAGTAGCGTTCGGCGCCGAACGCGATCACTGCGAGGGCCGGCAGCGACAGGTACCAGTAGGCGATCGACAGGCGCCACAGGAACACCAGGAACCAGACAAGGGCCAGCGACAGAACCGCCCATAAGGCCCACCCCTGGGCGCTGCGGGGGCTTCTGGGGAGCGCGAACCAGCCGGGCAGCCACCAGGGCCGCGTGTTCCCGTACTCCTCGGCCCGGCCGCGCGCCATGTGCTCCTCCTGTCCGCCCGCCGATGACGACGGGACCGTGGTCAGGATCGAAACACGCCGGACCGACAGGATCCGCCAGGAATTCGGGAGAGTAAGCACTTTGTCGACCAGCTGACAGGCCGAGATATCCTTCGGATGTAGGATGTCCTATGTCCTGAGACGGGGTGGGCGATGTCGTCTGAGGGCGGGTTCGATCCGGAGATCGCGGCGTGGCTTCTGCAGCGGAGCCGGGACGCGACGGCTGCCGATGCCACGGTCGGCGGGGCCCGGCGGCACTCGCTGGCGGTCAACGCGCGGGCGTGGGCGCTGCTCGCGGATCCGCCGGTGCCGGCCGCCGAGCGCGACGTCGTGCTGGAGACCGCATCCGGGGCCGTTCCCGGCCTGGTCGTCGAGCCGGCCGTGCGGCTGGATCGCCGGGGACCTGCGGACGCACCGGCAGCACATGCGCCGGCTCGCCGTGGAGAGCGGCTCCACCGTGGTCGGCGTCGAGTACCGGCTTGCTCCCGAGCGCCCCTGCCCGGCCGCGTTCGACGACTGCGTGGCGGCTGCCGTGCACGTGGCCGCGACGGCGCCCGCGGACGGCCGTCGCGGGCGACAGCGCGGGCGGGCAGCTCGCGGCGTCCGCCGCCATCGCCTGCCGCGACCGCGGCGTGCCGCTGGCCGCCCAGCTGCTCATCGTGCCGGTCACCGACGTCGCCGGCGGGTACGCCGACCCGGACGTGAACGCGCGTTACCCTTCGCGCGCCGAGCGCGCCGAAGGGTACGGGCTCACACTCGCCGGCATGCGCTGGTTCAGCGAGCTGTACGACCCGCCCGCCGCGGGGGAGGGCTGGCAGGCGTCGCCGCTGCGCGCCCCCGACCTCGGGGGCGTCGCGCCGGCGGTGGTCCACACGGCGGGCTTCGACGTGCTGCGCGACGAGGGCGACGCCTACGCCGCCGCGCTGCGCGCCGCCGGGGTCCCGGTGGTCCACCGCCGATGGCCGACGCTCAACCACGGCTTCTTCGGCCTCGGCGGCGTCTCCGCGGCCGCGGACCGGGCCGTCCGCCGGGCGGGCGCCGACCTGCGGGCCGTCCTCGCCGGCGGTCAGGACGGCGCGAGCGCCGCGGCGAACCTGGACGTGATCCACTGAGGGTCGCTGATCGCGGTGCCGACGACGACGCAGCTCGCGCCCGCGCCGAGCGCCGCGGCCGCCGGCTCCGGCACGTGGTACCGGCCCTCGGCGACGATCAGGGCGTCCGGCAGCGCCTCGCGCAGCGCGCGGACGAGCGCGAGGTCGGGGCCGTCCGGGGGCGGGCCGGGGCGGGTGTAGCCGGACAGCGTCGTGGCGACGGCGTCGGCCCCGGCCGCGGCGACGCCCTCGTCGAGGGTGGACACGTCCGCCATGAACAGCGCGCCCGCCTCGTGCACGGCCTCGACGGACGCGGAGAGGGCGCGGCCGTCGGGGCGCGGGCGGAACGCGGCGTCGGCGGCCACGACGTGGGCTCCCGCGGCGGCGACCGCGCGGGCCGCCTCGACCGTGGGGGTGATGAAGACGCCGGAGGCCCCGTCCTTGGTCAGGCCGATGACCGGGACGTCCACCGCGGCGGCGACGGCGGCCACGTCGGGCACGCCGCCGACCCCGCCGCAGCGGATCGCGGCGGCGCCGCCCGCCGCGGCGGCCCGCGCCATCCGGGTCAGGGCGGCGGTGTCGCGCAGCGGGTGGCCCTGCGCTGCCTGGCAGGACACGACCAGCCGGCCGGTGACGGCGGCGGCGAACGTCTCGGGGGTCATGGGCGGCTCCCTCGGGGTGCGGTGGCGGTCATCGCGAGCAGCGCCGCGCCCGCCAGCGGGGCGTCGGTGCCGAGGCGGGCGGGGACGATCGGCGTCGCGCGCAGCGGCGGCAGCGCCTCCGCGCGGAACGCGGCGGAGACGGCGTCCAGGAACGGGGGCCCGATCTGCGCGACGCCGCCGCCGATCACGACGGCGTCGGGGTCCAGGACGGCGAGCAGCCCGGCGAGCGCGCGGCCGAGCAGCGCGCCCGCGCGAGGCGCGTCGCCGGTGGCGGCGATGGCCGGGCCGGACGCGACGGCCTCCAGGTGGTCGCGCCTGCCGCAGCCGCACGGGACCGGCCCCCGTTCCGGGACGAGCAGGTGCGCGATCTCGCCGGCGGCGCCGTGCGCGCCGTGTTCGAGGGCGCCGGCGACGGTCAGCGCGCCGCCGACGCCCGTCCCCACCGAGACGTGCAGGACCCGGTGGCGGCCCGCGGCGGCCCCCGCGTTCGCCTCGCCGCAGGCCTGGCGCGGACGGTTGCAGGGTAGTCGGCGCAGGTCGTAGGGGAGGTAGGACATCCAACGTCGTTCGTCGGTGTACGGTAGGCCCCGGTACCGGCGAGGTCAAGTGCCGGGCCGCGGACGAATCGAGCGGATGGGGAGCGTGGGCCGATGACCGCAGCGCGGACGCGGGGACGTGCGACGCGCGGCCGGAGCAGCCGGACCGAGGAGGTTCAGCAGCGGATCAAGCAGCTGATCCTGGAGCGCGGGCTGGCGGTCGGCGACCCGATGCCCACCGAGTTCGACCTGGTCGAGGAGCTCGATGTCAGCCGCAACTCGCTGCGCGAGGCGCTGAAGGCGCTCCAGGCCGTCGGGATCGTGGAGATCAGGCACGGCTTCGGGATGTACGTCGGGCGCATGTCGCTCGACGCGCTCGTCGACGAGCTGACCTTCCACGCCCGCATCTCCAAGCGGCAGGGCCGCGACGATCTGGCGCACCTGGTCGACGTCCGCGAGGTGCTCGAACGCGGCCTGGTGGAGCAGGTGATCGACCGCGGCCTGGCCGCCGGAAACGCCGAGCTGGACGAGGTCATGGGCCGGATGGACGCCGAGGCGGCCGCCGGGCAGGTCACGCCGGAGACCGACCGGATGTTCCACGAGCTGCTCTACCGCCCGCTCGCCAACCCCATCGTGAACCAGTTGCTCGGCGCGTTCTGGGACGTCTACCGCACGCTCCAGCACGATCTCGCGCCCGTGCGGCAGGAGGCGTCCGACGTCGCCCAGCGGCACCGCGACATCTACGAGGCGCTGCGCGCCGGCGACCGCCAGGCCGCCGCCGCCGCGATGGCCGCGCACTTCCGCGGCATCCGGGAACGCCTGGAGCAGGTGCGCGCGGACTGATCGGCGGGGGGTGACGCGTCCTCGCCCCCGCGCCCCGCCGCCCCCTCGCACGCCGCCGACCAAGCCGCCGCCGTCACGCAGGACTGCACGTCCAGCCGCATCCGGGAAACGGTCGTCAACCGGACGTCCGGCCCCACCACGTTCACCGTCACCTGGCCCGGACGCTCCAACTGGACGGTCACGGTCCCCGCGGGCGCGGGCAGCGACGACCTCTACTGGACGGTCCCCGACGGCACCCCCTACACCTTCCAGATCTCCTCGGGCACGTGGAGCGACACCCTGTCGGGCGCCTCCGGGTGCGGTCTCGGCTCCGGCACGCCCGGCATGAACGCCCAGACCGTCCTGACCACGTCCACCGTGATCGACGGCTTGGGCAAGGCGGCCGGGTCCGTCCGCATCCCGGCCCTCGCCGTGAGCAACCGGGGCGCGGCGTTCTCCCACCCGAAGATCATCGCGAGCGCGCCCACGCCTCCGAGGGGTACGGCGACCCGAGCCTGCTCGTGGACCGGACCACCGGCAAGATCTTCTGTTTCTTCGCCTACGCCCCCCGGCGGCCCGGCGTCGGCTACTCCGGCTCCACCCCGGGCGGCACGTCGGCGACGGCGACCACCAACACCCACATCCGCTACGTCGCCGGCGCCGCCGGCTACTCAACCATGGCCGTCCTGCCTGACGGCACCACGGCCGCCCTCTACGAGATCGGCGACACCGGCGGCATCGTCTTCACCCGCCAGTCCCTTTCCTGGCTGGAGTCCTGAAGGTCCACGTCACCTCGCCGTGGCGCCGGTCGGCCGGGCGGTCCTGCCCCCGCGCACGAGCATCGCCCTCACCCCCGCAGACCCAGAGCAGGCGCCGCCCGCCCGGGCCGGGAGGCGGGAGGGGCGACCGGCCGAGCGTGGAGGCCGACCACCCCTCCCAGACCAGCAGGATCTTCTCGGCCACGGGCTCACACCGCTTCAGGTCTCCGACGTCTGTCCCGCCGCACGTTGCGTACGCCGTATCTTCGCTACCTGGACACTGTACCGAGGATGTGGAAATGTGGGCCTGATCCAGCAGATCGAATCAAGAAAGTGCACTAGTGTTGCAGTGAGTGCACTAGTGGAGTGGAGTGTCCTGTGGCGTCATCAGCCCCGCGGCCGGATCCGCCCTACCGGCGGATCGCCGCGGAGATCCGGGCCCAGATCCAGGACGGCCGGCTGAGGCCCGGCGACCGGGTGCCCTCCATCCGCCAGATCGCCCAGCGGTGGGACGTCGCCATCGCGACCGCGACCAGAGTGATCGCGACCTTGCGCGAGGAGGGGCTGGTCGAGGCGAAGGTCGGCGCCGGCTCGGTGGTCAGGGCGCGCGGTGTGCAACGGCGGCCCGCCGACCCCGGCGCGGCGGCGGGGCCGCGGCCCCGTCCCGGCAGGCAGGCGCCGAGCCGGGAACACGTCCTCGGCGCCGCGATCGCCATCGCCGACGTCGAGGGACTCCACGCCCTGTCCATGCGGAGGCTCGCCTCCGAACTCGACATCGCCCCGATGTCGCTGTACCGGTACGTGGCGAACAAGGACGAACTGGTGGCGCAGATGGCCGACGCCGCCTTCGGCTCGACCGAGCTGCCCAGCCCGGGGCCGCAGGGGTGGCGCGCCAAGCTCGAACTGATCGCGCGGCTCCAGTGGGACCTGTGCCGGCGGCATCTCTGGCTTCCGAGCGCCATCTCGTTGACCCGCCCGCTGCTCGTCCCCCACATGCTGGAGCACACCGAGTGGACGATGCGCGCGCTCGACGGGCTCGGGCTGTCGATGACGACGCGGACCAGGGAGGCGCTCACGCTGCACGCGCTGGTGATCACCATCGCGCTGCCCCTGGCGAACGAGGTCGAGGCGGAGCAGGAGACCGGTGTGACGCTCACGCGATGGCGGCTGGACCGGCGCGAGCGGACCGACGAGCTCATGCGGAGCGGCCGCTTCCCCCTGCTCGCGGCCGTACACGAGGAGACGACGTCGGACCTGGAAGGACTGTTCGAGTACGGTCTCGCACGCCATCTCGACGGGTTCGCCGTTCTCGTGGAGGCCGGTACCCGCACGCCGTCATGACGCCGCGGTCGCCCGCCGGGCCTCGTCGGCCGTTCAGCCGACGAGGCCCGCGCTGTGGGCGGCCAGCCCCGCCTGGGTGCGGTTCTCGCAGCCGAGCTTGACCAGCATGGGCGCCCAGCACGCGTCCGAGCTGTGGTACCTGTTCGATCTGGGCGGCATTCCGCCCAAGCTGGACGCCGAACAGCAGACCCTCGCCCGGCAGATGATCGGCTACTGGACGAGCTTCGCCGCGACGGGAGAGCCCGCGAAGGCCGGCGGCCCGCGGTGGCCGGTGTTCAGGGAGACCGGGGGCCGCACCCCCCACGTCCAGTCCTTCGCGCCCGGCAGCGGCGGCATCCGCCCCGTCGACCTGGCCGCCGAGCACCATCTGCGCTTCTGGACGGACCTCGCCCGCTGACGTTCCCCTCTCGCTGGAAGCCGGGGCGTCCCTCGCCGAGGGGCGCCCCACCCGGCGGTCAGACGATCACGCGTGCCGGAAATGCCTGCACCGAGGTCGCCGGTCCGGCTAGTGCTCGACGAGGGTGAGGGCGAAGGAGTACCGGTCGGCGCGGTAGACGTGGCTGCCGTACTCGATCGCGCCGCCCTCGTCGTCGTAGGCGGTGCGGGTCATGGTCAGCAGCGGGACGCCGCGCCGCTCGTCCAGCAGCCGGGCCTCGGCCGCCGTCGCGCCGCGGGCGCCGATCGTCTGGTTCGCGATGCGCAGGTTGACGCCGGTCGCGCGGAGCAGCTCGTACAGGCCGTGCTCGGCGAGGTCGGCCTCGGTGACCCTGAGCAGGTCGGGCGGCAGGTAGTTGGTGAGCAGGGCGAGCGGCTCGTCGCCGGTGAACCGGAGGCGGCGCATCCGGACGACCTCGGCGCCGGGCGGGACGCCGAGCTCCTTGGCCACATGGTCCTCGGCGGGGACGGGACCGAGCTCCAGGACCTCGGTGCGCGGCTCGCGCCCGGCCGCCGCCAGGTCGTCGTGGAGGCTGGTCAGCTCGATCGGGCGGCGGATCTCCGACTGCACCACCTGGGTGCCGACGCCGCGCTTGCGCACCAGGAGCCCCCGGTCCACCAGGTGCTGGATCGCCTGCCGGACGGTGGGGCGCGACAGCCCGCACCGGTCGGCCAGGTCGACCTCGTTCTCCAGGCGGGTGCCGGGGGACAGGTCGCCCGCCCGTATCGCCGCCTCCAGCTGCTGCGCGAGCTGGTAGTACAGCGGGACGGGGCTGCTGCGGTCCACGGTCACGCGCGGTCGGTACACCCGGCGCCTCCTCTCGTCGGGGCGATCGTATCCCGCCGCCGACCACTAGCTCATTACCTCATAATGTCATGACAAACTATTGACATGCCTTCCGGTCTTCAGCAGACTCGGCGACGCCGATGGCGGACACGGAGCCGGGCGCGTCCCGGGGAGACGGTGAGCCGATGATCAACGATCGCGTCGCGGGAGCCCCGATCTCGTGGGGGGTGTGCGAGGTGCCCGGCTGGGGGCATCAGATGGACCCAGCGCGGGTGCTGGCGGAGATGCGCGAACTCGGGCTGGCCGCCACGGAGTTCGGGCCGGACGGGTTCCTGCCGTCCGGGGCCGGGGAACGCGCCGACCTGCTCGCCGGGTACGGGCTGCGCGCGGTGGGCGGCTTCGCGCCCGTCGTGCTGCACGACCCGGACCGCGACCCGCTGCCCGAGATCCGGCGGATCCTGGCCGGCTTCGGAGTGGAACGTTCCAAATCGGAGCCGACGCTGGTGCTGGCCGCCGTCCACGGGCTGGAGGGCTACGACGAGCGTCCGTCGCTCGACACCGCCGGCTGGACCGCGCTGCTCACCAACCTCGACCGGATCGCCTCGCTCGCCGGGGAGACCGGCGTGCGGGCCGTGCTCCACCCGCATGTCGGAACCATGGTGGAACGATCCCCTGAGGTGCGGCGGGTGCTCGACGGGTCGGACGTGCCGCTGTGCCTGGACACCGGCCACCTGCTGATCGGCGGCACCGACCCGGTCGAGCTGGCGGCGGGCGCCGCCGGGCGGATCGCGCACGTCCACCTCAAGGACGTCGACGCCGAGCTCGCCGAGCGCGTGCGGCACGGCCGGACGCCCTACACCGAGGCCGTCCGCGCCGGCCTCTACCGCCCGCTCGGCGCGGGGGACATCGACGTCGCCGCCATCGTCGGCTCCCTCGAAGGCGCCGGATACGACGGCTGGTACGTCCTGGAGCAGGACACCGTCCTCGACCGCGAGCCCGACCCCGGCGCCGGGCCGCTGGCCGACGTGCGCGCCTGCGTCGAGTACCTCGCCGGGATCGGCTCATGAGCGCCCCGCCGTTCGACGTCATCACCATGGGCCGCGTCGGCGTCGACCTGTACCCGCTCGCCTCCGGGGTCGGGCTGGACGAGGTCGAGACGTTCGCGCGGTTCCTCGGCGGCAGCGCCACCAACGTCGCGGTCGCCTCCGCCCGCCACGGCCGCCGCACGGCCGTGATCACCCGGACCGGCGCCGACCCGTTCGGCCGCTTCGTCCGCCGGGCGCTCGCCGAGTACGGCGTCGACGACGGATACGTCGCCGACGTCCCCGGCCTGCCGACCCCCGTGACCTTCTGCGAGCTGTTCCCGCCCGACGACTTCCCGCTGTACTTCTACCGCTTCCCGAAGGCGCCCGACCTGGAGATCCGCGCCGACGAGCTGGACCTGCCCGCGATCGGGGGCGCCGGGGTGCTGTGGGCCACGATGACGGGGCTGTGCGCCGAACCGTCCCGGACGGCGACGCTGGCGGCACTCGGCGCCCGCCGCCGGGACGCTCTCACCGTCCTCGACCTCGATTACCGGCCCATGTTCTGGGAGTCGCGGGACGAGGCGCGGCGCTGGGCGGGCGAGGCCCTCGAACACGCCACCGTCGCGGTCGGGAACGTCGCCGAATGCGAGGTGGCCGTGGGGGAGGACGACCCCCTCCGGGCCGCCCGCGCGCTGCTCGACCTCGGTGTCCGGCTCGCCGTCGTCAAGCGCGGACCGGACGGAGTCCTCGCCGTCGACGCCGAGGGCCGGACCGCCGAGGCGCCCCCGGTGCCGGTCGAGGTCGTCAACGGGCTCGGCGCGGGCGACGCGTTCGGCGGCGCCCTCTGCCACGGGCTGCTGTCCGGCTGGGACCTGCCGCGCGTCCTGGGCTTCGCCAACGCCGCCGGCGCGATCGTCGCGTCCCGGCTGGCGTGCTCGGCGGCGATGCCCACGACGGACGAGGTGCTGGCGCTGGCCGGGCAGGTGGTCGCATGACGCTCGACATGCCGGCGTCCTCCGCGGGGTCGCGGGGGGAGCGGATCGCGGGGTTGTCGGAGGTGCGGGCGGTGCGTCCGGGGGCGATCGCGGAGGCGGCTCGGGGGCGGGTGCGGCGTGGGTCGCTGCTGGGGGCTTCGGGGCGGTTGATGCTGGTGGCGGCTGATCATCCGGCGCGGGGGGCGCTGGCGGCGGGTGGTGATGGGTCGGCGATGGCCGATCGGGGCGCGTTGCTGGATCGGTTGTGCGTGGCGTTGGAGCGTCCGGGTGTGGACGGGGTGCTGGGGACGCCGGATGTGGTGGAGGATCTGCTGCTTTTGGGGGTGTTGGAGGGCAAGGTGGTGATCGGTTCGATGAACCGGGGCGGTCTGGCGGGGTCGGCGTTCGAGATCGATGATCGTTTCACTGCCTATGGTGCGGGGGCGATCGCGGCGTCGGGGTTGGACGGCGGGAAGATGCTGTTGCGGGTGGATGATCGCGATCCGGCGTCGGTGCGGACGTTGGAGGCGTGTGCGGGGGCGGTGTCGGCGTTGGCGGGGCGTGGGTTGATGGCGATGGTGGAGCCGTTCGTGTCGCGCCGGGTGGAGGGGCGGGTGCGTAATGATCTGTCGCCGGAGGCGATGATGCGGGCGATCGCGATCGCTTCGGGGCTCGGGGAGACGTCGGCGTTCACGTGGTTGAAGGTGCCGGTGGTGGCGGAGATGGAGCGGGTGATGGCGGCGTCGACGCTGCCGGCTCTGCTGCTGGGGGGTGAGGTGGCGGCGGATCAGGGTGCGGCGCGTGAGGGGTGGCGTCGGGCGTTGCGGTTGCCGACGGTGCGGGGTCTGGTGGTGGGCCGGTCCCTGCTGTATCCGCCGGACGGCGACGTCGCCGCCGCCGTCGACGCCGCGGTGGAACTGCTGTGAACGTGATGGCCGGGCCGTCGCCGGAGCGCGCGTGGCGCATCTGCGACGACCCCGCGCAGGCCTGGATCCGGAAGAGCGAAGAGGGGCGGCCGGTCGATCGGCCGACCTCGGCACGCGGTGTGGAGGAGCGGTCATGAGGTTGACGGTGGCTCAGGCGCTGGTGCGTTTCCTGTCGGTGCAGTTCAGTGAGCGGGATGGTGTGGAGCGGCGGTTCTTCGCGGGCTGTTTCGGGATTTTCGGGCACGGCAATGTGGCCGGGATGGGGCAGGCGTTGTTGGAGTGCGGTGGTGAGCTGCCGTATTACATGGCGCGTAATGAGCAGGCGATGGTGCATGCGGCTGCTGGTTATGCGCGGATGAGTGATCGGTTGTCGACGTTGGCGTGTACGACGTCGGTGGGGCCGGGTGCGACGAACATGGTGACGGGTGCGGCGTTGGCGACGGTCAACCGGTTGCCGGTGCTGCTGTTGCCGGGGGATGTGTTCGCGACGCGTGTGGCGAATCCGGTGTTGCAGGAGTTGGAGGATGCCCGCTCCTATGACGTGTCGGTGAACGACTGCTTCAGGCCGGTGTCGCGGTATTGGGATCGGGTCAATCGTGCGGAGCAGTTGCCGGGGGCGTTGCTTGCGGCGATGCGGGTGTTGACCGATCCGGCCGAGACCGGTGCGGTGACGTTGGCGCTGCCGCAGGATGTGCAGGCCGAGGCGTTCGATTGGCCGGAGGAGTTGTTCGCGCGGCGGGTGTGGCGGGTCGCGCGTCCGGTGCCCGAGCCGGCCGCGTTGGAGGAGGCGGCGGCGCTGGTGCGGGGGGCGGAGCGTCCGTTGGTCGTGGCGGGCGGCGGGGTGATCTACTCCGGTGCGTCGGGGGCGTTGGCGGCGCTGGCCGGGCGGACGGGGGTCGCGGTCGCCGAGACCCAGGCGGGCAAGGGCGCGCTGGCGTGGGATCACCCGTGTTCGGTGGGAGCGGTCGGCGCGACGGGGACGACGGCGGCCAACGCGCTGGCGCGCGAGGCCGATGTGGTGGTCGGGATCGGTACGCGGTACAGCGATTTCACCACGGCCTCCCACAGTCTGTTCGCCCGTCCTGGGGTGAGGTTCGTCAACATCAACGTCGCCCGCGCCGACGCGGTCAAGCTCGGGGGAGTGTCGGTCGTGGCCGACGCCCGCGAGGCGATCCGGGCACTGGACGAGGAGCTCGACGGCTGGTCGGTGTCCGAGTCCTATCGCGGCGAGGCGCGCGAGCGGACGGAGCGGTGGAACGGTGTCGTCGACGCCGCGTTCGGAGAGCGGCAGGGGACGCCGCCGGCGCAGACCGAGATCATCGGGATCGTCAACGCCGAGGCGGGGCCGCGGGACGTGGTGGTGTGCGCGGCCGGTTCGATGCCCGGCGACCTGCACAAGCTGTGGCGGGCCCGCGACCCCAAGGGCTACCACGTCGAGTACGGCTACTCCTGCATGGGCTACGAGATCGCCGGCGGCCTGGGCGTGAAGATGGCCGCGCCCGACCGCGAGGTGTTCGTCATGGTCGGCGACGGCTCCTACCTGATGATGGCCCAGGAACTCACCACCGCCGCCGCCGAGGGCATCAAGCTGGTGGTGGTCCTGGTCCAGAACCACGGCTACGCCTCCATCGGCAACCTGTCGGAGAGCGTCGGCGCGCAGCGCTTCGGCACCCGCCACCGCCTGCGCACCGCCACCGGCCTGGACGGCGACCCCATCCCGGTCGACCTCGCCGCCAACGCCGCCAGCCTCGGCGCCGACGTCATCCGCGCGTCCGACGCCGACGGTTTCAGGAAGGCGCTCCGCCAGGCGATCGCGTCGCCCCGCACGACGGTCGTGCACGTGGAGACCGACCCCCTCGCCGCGGCGCCGGACAGCGAGGCGTGGTGGGACGTCCCGGTCGCCGAAGTCTCCGCGCTGGAGGACACGCGGCAGGCACGCGCCCGCTACGACGACAGCAAGAACACCCAGCGCCGTTACCTCTGAAAGGAACCCGATGCGTTCTATCCAGCACTGGATCGGTGGTGCCCCGGTGGGCGGGAGCGCCTCGGCCGCCGTCCACGACCCCGCGACGGGCCGGCAGGCGGGCGAGGTCGTCCTCGGGCGGCGCGCGGAGGTGGACCTGGCGGTGGGGACCGCGGAACGGGCGTTCGCGTCGTGGTCGCAGGTGTCGCTGAGCCGGCGCGCGCGGATCATGTTCGCGCTGCGCGACCTGCTGGAACGGCACGAGGACGACCTGGCCCGCCTGATCACCGCCGAGCACGGCAAGGTCCTTGACGACGCGCGCGGAGAGGTCGTGCGGGGACGGGAGGTCGTCGAGTTCGCGTGCGGGATCGCGCAGGTGCTCAAGGGCGAGTACTCCGACCAGGTGTCGTCCGGGGTCGACGCGTTCTCGTTCCGGCAGCCGCTCGGCGTGTGCGCGGGGGTCGTCCCGTTCAACTTCCCCGTGATGGTCCCGCTGTGGATGCACCCGATCGCCATCGCGTGCGGCAACACGTTCGTGCTGAAGCCGAGCGAGCGCGTGCCCTCGGCGTCCAACCTGGTCGCCGAGCTGTACGCGCAGGCCGGGCTGCCGGACGGGGTGTTCAACGTGCTGCACGGCGACCGCGAGACCGCCGACGCGCTGATCACGCACCCGGGCGTGGCGGCGGTGTCGTTCGTCGGGTCCACGCCCGTCGCGCGGCACGTCCACGAGGCGGCCGGCAACGCCGGGAAGCGGGTGCAGGCCCTCGGCGGCGCCAAGAACCACGCCGTGGTCCTGCCCGACGCCGACCTCGACCTGGCCGCGGACCAGATCACGGCGGCCGCGTACGGTTCGGCGGGGCAGCGCTGCATGGCGGTCTCCGTCGCGGTCGCCGTCGGCGCCGCCGCGGACCCGCTGATCGAGCGGCTCGCCGCCCGGGCCCGCGCGATCAGGATCGGGCCGGGCGCCGACCCGGCGAGCGAGATGGGACCGCTGATCAGCGAGGCGGCGCGGCAGCGCGTCACCGGTCACGTCGAGGACGCCGAGCGGGCCGGTGCGAAGGTCGTCGTGGACGGGCGCGGCCAGGCCGGCCCGGGGTTCTTCGTCGGCCCCTGCCTGCTCGACGGCGTCGCCACCGACATGGCGGCCTACCAGGAGGAGATCTTCGGACCGGTCCTGCTGGTGCTGCGCGCCGGGACGCTCGACGAGGCGATCGAGCTGATCAACGCGAACCCGTACGGCAACGGGACGGCGGTCTTCACCTCGTCCGGGGAGGCGGCGCGGCGGTTCCAGCGCGCCGTGCACGTCGGGATGATCGGGGTGAACGTCCCCATCCCGGTGCCGATGGCGTTCTACTCCTTCGGCGGCTGGAAGGCGTCCCTGTTCGGCGACACCCACGTGCACGGGGCCGAAGGGGTGCGCTTCTACACGCGCGCCAAGGCCGTCACGGCCAGGTGGCCCGCGCCCGCCGAGGCCGACGGGACGTCCTCAATGGCCTTCCCCACGGCCCGCTGAGACTTCGCGCACGGTGGCGAGCGCCTCGTCGAGGGACAGGACGTCGGCGTACTTGGCGCCCAGGTCCAGCAGGTTCGCCTCGTGCAGGCGGCGGTCCCGGTCGCCGCAGGCCTCGTCCACCACCAGCGGGCGGAAGCCGTGCTGCAGCGCGTCGGTCGCGGTGGCGCGCACGCAGCCGCTGGTGGTGAGCCCG
The DNA here is from genome assembly GCF_050936235.1 of Spirillospora sp. CA-108201. Classification (NCBI taxonomy): domain Bacteria; kingdom Bacillati; phylum Actinomycetota; class Actinomycetes; order Streptosporangiales; family Thermomonosporaceae; genus Spirillospora; species Spirillospora sp. CA-108201. The sequence continues at coordinate 781,565 of NZ_JBNJNE010000001.1, forward strand.
CAGATCAGCAGGGTGTCGATCCCGGACGCGGTCAGCGTGGCCGCCAGGGACGTGCCGTGGAACGCGCTGGCGTACTGCTTGGTGACCACGGTCTCGCCGGGACGGGGGGCCGCCCCCCTCGGCGAAGTCGCCGAGGGGGCTCCCCTTCTCGAACACGCGCAGCGCGGGGATCTTACGGCGGAACAGGCCGCCGTCCGCGCCTCCCGGCTGGTACGCCACCCGGGTGAACAGCACGGGCAGCCCGGCGGCCCGGCCCGCGCCGACCAGGGTCGCGGCGGCGGCCACCGCGTCCTCGACCGGGGCGCGCAGCGGCGACCCGTCCACCAGGTAGGCGCGCACGACGTCCACCGCCAGCGCCGCCGGGGACCGGCCGCAGCCGAGGCCGCGGCCGAACCCGGAGGCCCGGTAGCCGGCGGCGAGGTCGCCGCTCACCGGCGGTCCCCGAGCGCGGCGGCCGACCGGACGTCGACCGGCGGGCGCGGGGCGGGAAGGCCCGTCTCCTCCTCGCAGCGGGCGAGGATCTCCTCCAGCGGCGGGCCCATGTCGAACACCGGGATCTCCGTCCGCTCCGCGGCCATCTCCGCCCGCAGCAGACCGGTGGCCTCCTCGTCGAGGACGCCCTCGGGGGTGCAGACGACGCCGTAGCCGTCGCGTGCGCCGTCCGCGGTGACCAGGCCGCGCAGGACCTCCAGCGCGACCAGTTCGGCGGGCCGGGCGAGGGGGTCGCCCCATCCGCCGCCGCCCCAGGTCACGAAGTGCAGGACGTCCCCGGGCCCGACCGCGACGTCGTGGATCTTGCTGGGCAGCACCTCCCGGGTGCCGTCCGCCCGCTCGATCCACTTGCGGCCCCGCTCGCCCGGGCGCCCCCCGTTCACCCCCCACGGATAGGTGAGCCAGCGGTCGTCGTGGATCGCGATCGTGCCGGGCTCCTCGAAGTAGTAAGCGACGTCGACCCCGTTGCCGCCGCGGTGGAGGCCCGCGTCGCCGGAGTCGGCGATCGTCTCCCACCGCTCGACGCGCAGCGGGTAGTACGACTCCAGGTACTCGCAGGGGATGTTGACGAACGACGGCCACAGCGAGTGCCCGTCCGGGCCGTCGCCGACGGGGCGCCCCGGCACGCCGCCGAACCCGATCGAGTACAGCTGGAACCACTCGCCCTCACGCGGCCCCGAGGTGTGGTGCCCCGACCGCCTCGGCGCGCGGCACCGTCGAGGCGCCTGGCGTTCACGTACGGCAGAAAGCCGGACTGAACCGGGCGATCCTTGCCAAGGGCCAGCACGGAGCCAGCACCACTTTCATGGCCTGGTAGTTGCGGTCGAGCAGGGCGTCCAGCGCGGACAGGTAGGTCTCGACGCCGAACCGCGCGCACAGCTCGGCGACGCGCCGGGCCGCCCATGTCGAAGGTGAGGAAGTCGGGGAACCCGGCCTGCTCGGCGAACCAGACCGCCCCCGTAACCCCGCCGGCCGGACCGGACAGCAGCAGCGACACCGGGTCCTCGGCCGCCTTCGCGGCCCTGGTCAGGCCGCCGTCGCTGCGCAGCACCGACAGCGGCGCGTCGATCCCGCTGCCGCTCAGCGACCGGTCCAGGTTGCCCACGTAGCGGGACACCTCGGGCTGGACGTAGCCGTTCGCCACGGTGGTGACGGTGCGCTCGTACTCTCGCATCTCCGGCAGGACGTGGCTGGACAGCGACACCGGCACCCCGGGCAGCTCCTCGGCGGCGAGCTCCGCCACCCGCCGCTCGTGCGCGTCGTTCGCGTAGGAGTTGATCAGCGAGACCGTCAGCGCCTCGATGCCGGCCCCGCCGAGCCGCCGCAGCTCCGCACGCGCGCGGTCCTCGTCCAGCGGGGCGACGACCGCGCCGTCGGCGGCGATCCGCCCGGGGATCTCCACGGTGTGCTCCAGCCGGGCCAGCGGCTCGGGCTTCGGCCAGATGATCCAGCCGGCGAGGCCGCCGGGCACGAACGACCGGCCGATCTGCAGGACCTGCCGGAACCCCTCGGTGGTCACCAGCCCGACCCGCGCCCCGCGGCCCTGGAGGATCGCGTTGGTCGCCACGGTGGTGCCGTGCAGGACGTGCGCCACCTCGTGCATCTCGATCCCGGCGTCCCGGCACACCTTGCGGATGCCGTTGAGCACGCCCTCCGACTGGTCCGCCGGAGTGGACGCCGTCTTGGCGCGGTGGCTGACGCCGGTCCGCTCGTCGACCAGCAGCACGTCGGTGAACGTGCCGCCCACGTCGACGCCCGGTCGATAACCCATCTGCTCTCCCGGTGCTGTGCTCAGATGACGCCGCGCTGCGACAGCGCGGCGATCTCGTCTTCCGATAGGTCCAGGAGGCCGCCGTAGACCTCCTGGTTGTGCTCGCCGAGCCCCGGGCCGGGCCGGCGGACCGATCCCGGGGTCTCGCTGAGCCTGGGGAACGCGTTGTGCATCGGGAGCTCGCCGAAGTCCGGGTGGACGAGGCGCACGATCGCCTCGCGGGCGGCGAAGTGGGGGTCGGCGAACATGTCCTTGGCGGTGTAGATGCGGCCGGCCGGGACTCCGCCGGCGTGCAGCCGCTCCAGCAGGTCCTCGGTCCCGGTCCGGGCCGACCAGGCCGAGATGATCCCGTCCAGCTCGTCCATGTTCCGGCCCCGGTCGGCGTGCCCGGCGAACCGGGGGTCGGCCGCCAGCTCGGGCCGGTCCATCGTCCTCGCCAGCCGCGCGAACACGGTGTCCTGGTTCGCGGCGATGAGGATCATCTCGCCCGACGCGGTCGGGTAGACGTTGCTGGGCGAGACGTTGGGCAGCACGGACCCGGTCCGTTCGCGCTGGTACCCGGCGACCGCCCACTCGGGCAGCAGGGACTCCATCATCGCCAGCACCGCCTCGTAGATCGCCGAGTCGACGACCTGGCCGCGCCCCGTGGCGTGCCGGCGGTGGACGGCGACGAGCGCGCCGATCGTGGCGAACACCGCCGCCAGCGAGTCGCCCAGCGAGATCCCGGCGCGGGCGGGCGCGCCGCCGGGATCGCCGGTGACGTGGCGGATGCCGCCCATCGCCTCGCCGATCGAGCCGTACCCGGCGCGGGGCGCGTAGGGGCCGGTCTGCCCGAACCCGGACACGCGCACCAGGATCAGGCCGGGGTTCGTCTCGCGGAGCCGGTCGAATTCCATCCCCCAGCGCTCCAGCGTGCCGGGCCGGAAGTTCTCGACCACGATGTCGGCGCGGTCGATGACGCGGCGGGCGAGGTCCTGGCCCTCGGGGGTGCGCAGGTCGCAGGTCGCCGACTTCTTGTTGCGGGCGGCCACCGGCCACCACAGGGACTCGCCGTGCGGCTTCTCGCGCCCCCACTGGCGCATGGGGTCGCCGGCCCCGGGCGACTCCAGCTTGATCACCTCCGCGCCGAAGTCGCCGAGCAGCTGGCCGCAGAACGGTCCGGCGAGCAGCTGCCCCATCTCCACGACGCGCAGGTCGGCGAGCGGGCCCGCGGCGTCCGGTGCGGCGCCTTCGTGCGTTGACATCTAGCCGGTCCTCCTTTCCGTGTGGTCGTTCGGGTCGTTCGGGTCGTTCGGGTCGTCCGGGGTGCGGGCGGCGCGCAGCAGCACCGCCTTGGCGGCGAGCACGTGCGCCCGCATCACCGACTCGGCCCACGTGCCGTCGCGGGCGCGCAGCGCGGCGGCCAGCTCCCGGTGGTGGGCGGAACTGCGGGCCAGGTCGGCGGGGGAGTAGCGGTGGAAGGTCCGCATCACGAGCGGGAGCTGCACCACCGCGTTGAGCATGGACACGAGCCGGCCGCTGGCGGCGGCGGCGCGGACGATGTCGTGGAACTCGGCGTTGAGCTCCGCGACCCGGTCCAGGTCCTGGCCGGCGCCCGGCTCGACGGCCGCCTCCATCAGGCGGCACAGCTCGTCCATCCGGTCCGCGTCCGCGATGGTGACGCGTGTCGCGGCGCGCCGTGCGGCGGCGCTCTCCAGCAGCATCCGCAGGTCGTAGATCTCCTCCAGGTCCTCGGGCGTCCAGTCCGGGACCCGCGCGCCGCGGTGCGGCAGCACCTCCACCAGGCCCTCGACCTCCAGCCGCCGCAGCGCCTCCCGGACGGGCGTCCGGCTGGAGCCGGTGGCCTCGGCCAGCTCGGCCTCGCCGAGCCGCGCCCCGGGCGGGTGGACGCCCTCCAGGATGTCGGCGCGCAGCCGTGCGTAGACGCGGTCCACGGCACGGACCATCCGAACCTCCTCGATCGATTGCATGCAAGATAGGCGGAACGTGAGCCTTGACACAAGAGACTTCGCAGGACAATCCTGCAGACGGCTCTGGATTGCATACAAAGGAAGCGCATGGTGGAACTCATCGAGGTGGCGCCCCGGGACGGGCTGCAGAACGAGTCGGCGATCCTCGCGACCGCGGACAAGGTGCGGCTCGTCGAACGCAGCGTCGCGGCGGGCCTGCGGCGGATCGAGGCCGTCAGCTTCGTGAACCCGAGGCGGGTCCCGCAGATGGCCGACGCCGAGGCGGTGATGGAGCGGCTTCCCAGGCCGGACGGCGTCAGCTACGCGGGGCTCGTCCTCAACCGGCGCGGGCTCGACCGCGCGCTCGCCGCCGGGGTGGACGAGATCAACGTCGTCGTCGTGGCCACCGACGAGTTCAGCCGCCGCAACCAGGGCTGCACGGTCGAGGAGGGCGCCGCCGCCTGGGCCGCCATCGCCGCGGACGCCCGCGCCGCCGGGGTCCGCCGCACCGTCACGATCGCCGCCGCCTTCGGCTGCCCCTTCGAGGGCGAGGTCCCCGCGGACCGCGTGCTCGACCTGGTCCGGCGCGTCGCCGGCAGCGAACCCGACGAGATCGCCCTGGCCGACACGATCGGCGTCGGCGTCCCCGCCCAGGTCCGCGCGCTGCTGGCGGGCGCCGCCGCGATCGCCCCCGGCGTCCCGCTGCGCTGCCATTTCCACAACACCCGCAACACCGGCTACGCCAACGCCCTCACCGCGCTCGACTGCGGGGTGAGCGCCCTGGACGCCAGCGCCGGGGGCTTCGGGGGCTGCCCGTTCGCGCCCGCCGCCACCGGCAACATCGCCACCGAGGACCTGCTGTACGCCCTGGACCGCTCGGGCGTCGACACCGGCGTCCGGATGTCCGCGGTCGCCGAGACGGCGGCCTGGCTCGGCGACCGCCTGGGCAAGCCCGTCCCGGCCCTGCTCGGCCGCGCCGGCCCGTTCCCCGCCTCTCCCTGACCGGCGCGTTCGCGGCCGCCGCCGGCGCGCTCGTCGACGGGCCTACCGCGCGGCCGTGAGGAGGCCGTCGTCGCGGATCGTGCGGAGGACGTCGCGCGCCGCCTCCAGCGTGCGGTCGATGTCCTCCGACGTGTGCGCGGCGGAGATGTGGTTGCGCTTGAGCGAGAGCGGGAGCATCAGGAAGCCGCGGTCGGTCATGCGGCGGTGGAAGGCCACGTAGGCGGCGTCGTTGTTGCGCATGAGGTCGCGGTAGCCGCGGATGGGGGCGTCGGTGAAGTAGAGCGCGAACACCCCGCCGAAGCCCGCCGCGGTGCCCGCGATGCCGAGCTCCGCGCAGATCCCGGTGAGGCCCGCGCGCATCCGGTCGCCGAGGGCGTGGGTGCGCTCGTAGAAGTCCGGATGGTCGCGCAGGTAGGTGATGGTGGCGATGGCCGCGGCGGACGAGACGGGGTTGCCGTTGAAGGTCCCGGCCAGCAGCACGTCGCCGCCCGCGGAGCTGAAGCGCTCCATCAGCCGCCGGGGGCCGGCGAGCCCGGCGATCGGGTAGCCGTTGCCCATCGCCTTGCCGAAGGTGGTCAGGTCCGGCAGCACGCCGCAGACCTCCTGGTAGCCGCCCGGCGCGTGGCGGAAACCGGTGATCACCTCGTCGAAGATCAGCAGGGAGCCGCGCCCGGCGGTCAGGGCGCGCAGCCCCTCCACGAACTCCCGCTCCGGCACCAGGGCGCCGACGTTGTGCGGGATCGGCTCCATGATCACGGCCGCGATCCGGTCCGGGTGCCGCTCGTAGAGGGCGCGCACGGACTCCAGGTCGTTGAACTCGGCGACGAGGGTGGAGCCGAGGGCCTCCGGCAGGATGCCGCGCGACAGGGGGTCCTCGCCGTAGGCGCGGTCCGGCGCGGAGATCACGTTGCGGGCGACGGCGTCGTGCCAGCCGTGGAAGCCGCCCTGGAACTTGACGACCAGCGGGCGGCCCGTCACCGCCCGGGACAGCCGGATCGCCTGCGCGGTCGCCTCGCTGCCCGACATCGCCGAGATCATCTGCTCGGCGGACGGGATCGTCTCGACGACCAGCCGGGCGAGTTCGATCTCGGTCTCGGTCACGCCCCAGCCGACCAGGTCGAGCCCGCCGACGGCCGCGCGCACGGCGTCGTCCACCTCGGGCGCGGCGTGGCCCAGCAGGATCGCGCCGAACGCCGCGTGGTAGTCGAGGTAGCGGCGGCCGTCGGCGTCGGTGACATGAGCCCCGGACGCCGCGCTGAGCGCGTGCGGCACGCCGACCAGGCGGGTCGCGGAGTTGACGCCGCCGGGGATCACGGTCCGCGCGGCGGCGAGCAGTTCCGCGCCGCGCGATCTCTGCCCGGCCAGCTCGGCGGTGGTCATTCTGGGAGCCCCCAAGTGGTTGACGAAGATGGGTCGGAGCCGTTCGGTCGAATAGTTCATGGAAAGGTGTTCCATGTCAATAATCTGGATAACAGGGTCAGTCTGACCAGGGTGAGCTCAAGGTTTTTTTCGGCCGACCCTTGACATGTGAATGGTCTGACGATCAGGATCCGTCGGCATGGAATCCCATTCCGTGCCGGTTCCGGTGCTGGTCGTCGGCACCGGTTTCATCGCCGCGCAGCACGCCGCCGCGATCCATGCCGAGCCCCGGCTGGACCTCGTCGGCGTGGTCGACCTCGACCCGGCGCGGGCCGCCGCCGCGTCCCGCGCCAACGGCGGCGTCCCGGCCTTCACCGACCTCGCCGCGGCCCTGGCCGCGACCGGCGCCGGCGGCTGCGTCGTGTGCACCCCGAACGACACGCACGCGGACATCGCCGTCCGGATCGCCGAGGCGGGCGCCCACCTGCTGATCGAGAAGCCGCTCGCGACCGGGGTGGCCGGGGCCCGCCGCGCCGTGGAGGCGTTCGCCAAGGCCGGGCGGGTGCTGATGCCCGCGCACAGCCACCGCTACTACGACTACGCGCGGACGGTCCGGGACGTCCTGCGCTCCGGCGAGCTCGGGACGGTCGACCTCGTCCGGCTGTCGATCCTCGGCGGCTGGATCTGGCCGGACTGGCGCGGCTGGATGCTCGACCCCGCGCGGTCCGGCGGGCACGCCCTGCACAACGGCGTGCACCTGCTGGACCTCGTCACCTGGTGGACCGGGGACGCCCCCGAGAGCGTGTACGCGCGCGGCCGCCGCCAGACCGCCGCCGAACTCGGCGTCTACGACTACCTGGAGATGACGGTCGCGTTCGGCGGCGGCGCGACCGCCGTGTGCGAGATGAGCCGCGGGCACCGCCCGGCCTCGCTCGCCCGCCGGGACGTCATGGTCGCCGGCACCGGCGGGATCCTCACGCTGCCCTGGGACGGCGAGGCGGGGACCGTCACCGACGAGACGGGCACCGCGCTGCTCCCGCCCGGCGGCGCCGACGGGTTCGCCGCCCAGATCGCCGCCTGGGCCGACGCCGTCACCGGAGGGCCGCAGGCCGTGACGGGCGCCGACGGGCTGCTGGCCGTGGCCATGGGGGTCGCCGCCGAACGATCGATCGCGACCGGCGCGCCCGTCCGGGTCGCCGACGTCCTGAAGGAGGCGCCCTGATGCGCGCGCTGAGGGTGCTGCCCTGGGGGTCCGGCGGGTTCGGGACCCAGGACCACCAGCACGACATGTACCTTCCCGCGTTCCACGGGCACGCCGGGTTCACGGTCGTGGAGAGCGGGGCCCCCGACCTCACGCGGGCCGTCCGGGAGACGGGCGCCGAGGTCGTGTGCGTGTGCGCGCCTCCGGCCGAGCGCGCGGACCGCGTCGTCGAGGCCCTGCGCGCCGGCTGCCACGTCCTCGCCGACAAGCCGCTCGCCCCGGACGCCGCGGGGGTCGAGGCGATCGCCGCGGCCGCGGCGGAGACGGGCCTGGTCTGCATGCCCGCGCACCACCACCGGTTCGGCGCCGCCGTCCAGGCCGCCGCGAGCGCGCTCGCCTCGGGACGCGTCGGGCTGCCCTGGAACGTGCAGGCCGACTTCCTCGTCGACGGCGGCGACCCGTGCCCGGACGGCGAACTCGTCAACTTCGGCCTCTACCCCGTGGACGTGGTGCGGGCCCTCACCGGGCAGGCCGTCCGCCGCGTGCACGCCCTGCCCGCCGGCGGCCGCGGCGGGATCTTCGTCCTGCTGCTCGACCACGAGCACGGCCTCACCAGCACGATCACCGTCGGCCGGCTGCGCGGGACCGCGGACGCCCCGGGCATGGCGCTGCACCGCTACCGCGTCAGCGGATCCGGCGGGGTCATGGACGTCGACGCCGCCCGGCCGGGCGCGTCCGTCCGGACGGTGACGGGGAACCGCGCCGCCTGGCACGGCCCCGGCACCGTCGGCCGGATGCTCACCGCCCTGCACACCGCCGTCGTCACCGGGCGCCCGCCGGAGGCCGGCCCGGCCGACGCCCTCGCCGCGCTGCGCGTCACCGACGCCGCGGCCCGCTCGCTCGCCCTCGGCACGCCCGTGCCGGTCGACTCCCCGGAGGTCTGATCCATGAAGTTCGCGACGTACCGCCTGCCGGACGGCGGAGTCCGCCACGGCGAGATCGTCGACGGCGGCCGCGTCACCGACCTCGGCCCCGGCGACCTCTCGCCCGTGGTCGCCGCGCTCGCCGGCGGCGGCCCCGGCCCGGCGCCGTCGGGCGGCCCGGTCCGCGCCCTGGACGAGGTGACCCTGCTCGCGCCGCTGCTGCGTCCCGGCAAGGTCCTCGCGGTCGCCGCCAACTACCAGGAGCACGTGACCGAGACCGGCGGGGAGCCGATCGACAAGGCGCGGATCTCGCCGCGGCTGTTCATCAAGCCCGCCACCTCCGTCAGCGGCCCCGGCGAGGAGATCGCGCTGCCGTCCGTCAGCCCCAGCATCGACTGGGAGGCCGAGCTGGTCGCGGTGATCGGGCGCGGCGGCAAGGACATCCCGGTCGAGGACGCCCTCGCCCGCGTCGCCGGCTACACCATCGGCAACGACGTGTCGGCACGGAGGATGGACTACGGCCACGAGCGCGACACCGACGACCCGGCGGTCGCGTTCTTCGACTGGCTGAACGGCAAGTGGCTCGACGGGTTCGCCGCGCTCGGCCCCTACCTCGTCTCCGCCGACGAGGTGCCCGACCCGCAGAAGCTCGACGTGACCCTGGAGGTCAACGGGCGGGTCCGGCAGCACGGCGACACCGGTCAGATGATCTTCAACGTCGCGGAGCTGGTGGCGTTCGCGTCCCGGCTGATGACGCTGGAGCCCGGCGACGTGCTCTACACCGGCACGCCGTCCGGGGTGGGACTGGCATCGGGGGAGTTCCTGTCCGCAGGCGATGAGATGACCGTGCGCGTGAGCGGGCTCGGAAGCCTGGTGAACCGCGTCCGCTGAGCGGACCAGTGGCCGGGCGCGCTCCCGGCCACCGCCGAGAAGAGGGCAAGTCAATGACCATTCGTTCCGGCAGACCGACGGCCGGCGGACCCCGGCGGGCCGTCGCGGCCGTGCTGGGCGGCGTGCTCGCGGCCGCGGCACTGGCCGCGTGCAGCTCCGACCCGACGCAGAACTCCTCCGGCGGGGACGCGGGCGTTCTGAACATGTACCTGTACCAGAAGCCGAAGACGTTCAGCCCGCTCGCGCCGAACAACGGGCCCGACCAGCTGGTCATGTCCTTCGTCTTCGACTCGCTGTACGGCGCGGACGCGTCCTACGGGCTGAAGCCGCACCTGGCCGCCGCCGCGCCGGAGGTGTCCGGCGACGCCAAGACGATCACGTTCAAGCTGAGGCCGGACCTGAAGTGGAGCGACGGCAGGCCGCTCACCTCCAAGGACGTGGTCTTCACCTACACCGCCCTCGCGAACCCGGCCACGGGCAGCGCGCAGGCGGGCAGGTTCGCCGCGGTGACCGGCGCCAAGGCCCTGGCGGAGGGCAAGGCCGACGCGCTGGCGGGGGTGACCGCGCCCGACGCCTCCACCGTGAAGATCACCACGACGCGGCCGGCGGCGGGCCTGCCCGGACTGGTCGGCAACACCCCGATCCTGCCGGAGCACGTCCTCGGCGGCGTCCCGGCGAAGGGGCTCGGCGACAACGGGTTCTTCACCAGGCCGACCGTGGGCTCGGGGGCGTTCGCCTTCGTCGACTACAAGACCGACCAGTACGTGGAGCTGAAGGCCAACCCCCACTTCCGGGAACCGGTGTCGATCAGGAAGGTGTACCTGAAGCCGGTGACCTCGGACGTGGCCACCGCGCAACTGCGCACCGGTGAGATGGACCTCACCCAGGTCTCGCCGACCGACCTGCCGACCGTCAGGAAGATGGACGGCGTCAAGGTGGTGTCGGCCAAGAGCCCCGGCTACACCCGGATCGCCCTCAACCAGACCCAGGGCCGGTTCAAGGACGCGCGCGTCCGGCAGGCGCTGCTCACCGCGATCGACCGCGAGGGGCTGGTGGGCAAGGTGCTCGGCGGCGCCGGCGCGGTCGTGAACTCCAGCTTCTACGGCGACGCCGCGACGTCGGCGAAGGAGGGCTACGCCTACGACCCCGGCAAGGCGAAGAGCCTGCTGGCCGCCGCGGGCTGGGACGGCTCCAAGCCCGTCACGCTGTCGTGGATCCCCGGGCAGCGCGACCGCGACACCGCCGTGACGGTCATCCAGAGCCAGCTCAAGGCCGCCGGCGTGAACGTGGAGCTCAAGCAGGTGCAAGCGGACGAGCTGCTCTCCTCGTACGAGAAGAAGTCGTTCGACATGGCGCTGTTCGGCGGCGGCAACTACGCGACCGAGCCGTCCACCGTCGCGACCATCGACGCCTGCGACCAGGGGTACCCGGCGGGCGGCAACATCGGCCGCTTCTGCGACCCGAAGCTGGACGGCCTGCTGTCCGAGGCCGACGGGGTCGCCGATCCGGCGCGGCGCAAGGGCCTGTTCCAGCAGGCCGCCGAGGTCGAGAACGCGCAGGTCCCGTACCTGTGGCTGTACAACCCGGACGCGGTCTGGGCCTACCGGACGCGCCTTTCGGGCTTCGAGCCGTGCGGCCTGCCGACCAACGAGGTCGGGACCTGGGACTTCGCGAACTGGAAGCTGAGCTGACCGGCCCGGGGCCGGGGCCGCGGGCCCCGGCCCCGGCCGGCACCGACGAGAGGGGGTGAGGCGTGGCGGCCTACGTCGTCCGGCGCCTGCTGGTGAACGCGCTCGTGTTCCTGCTGATCAGCGTCGGGATCTTCGTGCTGGTGCGGGTCGCGCCCGGCGACCCGGTCCGCATGATGGTCGACCCCGAGCAGATGCGCGGCGGCGGCGCCGCCTTCATCGAGGCCAAACGGCACGAGCTCGGCCTGGACCGGTCCGTCGTCGTCCAGTACGGCCGCTGGCTGTCGGGCGCGCTGCACGGCGACTTCGGCTACTCCTACGTCGGGCACCGCCCCGTCTCGGCGGTGCTCGGCGAGCGGGTCGGGCCGACGCTGCAGCTCATGGCCGCCGCCCTGGCGGTCGCGCTGGTGGTGTCGGTCGCGCTCGGCGTCGCAGCCGCGGTGCGCCGCAACACCGCGGTCGACTACGGGGCCACCGCCCTCGGCCTGGCCGCGGTGTCGGTGCCGCCGTTCTTCCTCGGCATCGTCGGCATCTACCTGTTCTCCCTGAAATGGGGCGTGCTGCCGTCGGCCGGGATGACCACGCCGGGCGGGGGCGGCCCCGCCGACCAGCTCCGGCACCTGGTCCTTCCGGGGCTGATCCTGGCGCTCGTCACCGCCGGGCCGTTCACCCGCTACGTGCGCGGCGGCCTGGTGGACGAGCTGGGCGCCGACTACGTCCGCACGGCCGAGGCCAAGGGCGCGTCCCGGGCCCGCGTCGTCCTGCGGCACGCGCTGCGCAACGCGCTGATCCCGCTGATCACCGTGGTGATGTACCAGATCCCGCAGATGCTCGCGGGCGCGGTGGTGATCGAGCAGGTCTTCGCCTGGCCCGGCATGGGGCAGCTCGCGGTCAGCTCGATCGGCCAGCACGACTACCCGGTCATCGTCGGGTTCGCGCTGTACGTGGCGGTGCTCGTGCTGCTCTGCAACCTGATCGCGGACGTGCTGTACGCCGTCGTCGACCCGAGAGTGAGCCTGCGATGACCGCGACGCCCGCCGGCGCGCCGGCCGAGAAACCGAGAAGGTCCGGCAAGGGGGAGGCGGGCCCGCCTCCCCGGAACGCGCCGGGCGGCGGGGGCCGGGCGGGTTCCGCGTCGCCGCGGGCGCGGGCCGTGCGCCGGTTCCGCCGCAACCGGCTCGCCGTCGCCGGGGGCGCCGTGCTCGGCGCGGTGATCCTGGCGTCGCTGCTGGCTCCGCTGATCGCCGGCCATCCGAACGCGGTGGACCTGGACGCGGTCCGCGAGGGCCCGTCCGGCGCGCACTGGTTCGGCACCGACACCTCCGGCCGCGACGTGTTCGCCCGCACCCTGCACGCGGGCCGGGTGTCGCTGCTGGTCGGGCTGGCCGCCGCGCTCGGCGCCGTCGTGGTCGGCACGCTGTTCGGCTCGGTGTCCGGGCTGCTGGGCGGCGTGGTGGACAACGTGATCATGCGGATCGCCGACATCGTCATGTCGTTCCCGACCGTCGTGGTGATCCTGGTGCTCGCCGGGATCGTCGGGCCGAGCGTGACCGTGCTGATCGTCGCCATCGGGCTGACGCAGTGGCCGGTCGCGGGCCGGGTGGTGCGGGGCGTGACGCTGTCGCTGCGCGACCGCGAGTACATCCAGGCGGCCGAGGCGAGCGGGGCGAACGCGTGGTGGCTGATCCGCAAGCACATCGTCCCCGCGGCGCTGGCCCCGGTCACGGTGACCGGCACCCTGGCCGTCGCGCAGGCGATCATGCTGGAGACCACCGCGTCCTTCCTCGGGCTCGGCGTGCGGCCGCCGCAGGCGAGCTGGGGGAACATGCTGAACGACGCGCAGAACCTGACGCTGATCCAGACGATGCCGTGGCTGTGGATCCCGCCGGGCGTCGCGATCGCCCTGACGGTCCTCGCCGTCAACTTCGTCGGGGACGGGCTCCGCGACGCCGTCACGCCGGGAGGGCGCACATGAGCGCGCCCGCCGGGAAGGCGAGCCCGCGGGAGACCCCGGGCGGGGCGGCGGGACGCCCGCTGCTGGAGATCGAGGACCTGGTCGTCGAGTTCGCCGGCGACGAGGGGACCGTCCGGGCCGTGGACGGCGCCGGCTACACCGTCGCGCCGGGCGAGACGCTCGGCGTCGTCGGCGAGTCGGGGTCGGGCAAGAGCGTCACGGCGATGTCCGCGCTCGGGCTGGTCCGGCCGCCGGGCCGGGTCGTCTCGGGACGCGTCGTGTTCGACGGGGCCGACCTGCGCGCGATGCCCCCGCGCGAGCTGCGCCGGCTGCGCGGCGGCCGGATCGCGATGATCTTCCAGGACCCGATGACCGCGCTCAACCCCGTGCTGTCGGTCGGCGCGCAGATCCGCGAGGCGCTGCGGCTGCACCGGCCGGACATGTCGCGCTCGCAGGCGCGCGAGCGGGCCGCCGAGCTGCTGGCCCTGGTCGGGGTGCCGGGTGCGGAGCGGCGGCTGAAGCAGTACCCGCACGAGTTCTCCGGCGGGATGCGGCAGCGCGCGATGATCGCGATGGCCATCGCCAACGACCCCGACCTGCTCATCGCGGACGAGCCGACGACCGCGCTGGACGTGACCGTCCAGGCCCAGGTGCTGGACCTGCTGCGGCTGACCCGGCGGGAGACGGGCGCCGCCACCGTGCTGATCACCCATGACCTCGGCGTGGTCGCCGAGCTCGCCGACCGCGTCGTGGTGATGTACGCCGGGCGGGTCGTCGAGCACGGCCCCGTCGAAGCGATCTTCGACTCGCCCCGGCACCCCTACACGCGGGGGCTGCTGGAGAGCCTGCCCGCGCTGGACGGCGACGCCGGGGAGCTGACCCCCATCCCCGGCGCGCCGCCCGCGCCGGGCGAGATCGCGCGGGGGTGCGCGTTCGCGCCGCGCTGCCCGATGGCGCGGGACCGCTGCCGGGCGGAGCGCCCCGAACCCGTCCAGTCCGGCCCGGGGCGGGCGAGCGCCTGCCACTTCCACCACGAGATGGCCCCGCCCGGCGGGGAGAAGGGAGGCGACCGATGACCGGAACCGGCGGGCCGCGGCCCGAGCCGCGGCCGGACGAGGTGCTCGGCGTCACCGGCCTCACCCGGCACTTCCCGGTGCGGTCGGGGCCGCTGCGCCGGCGGACCGGCAGCGTCCACGCCGTCGACGGCGTCGACTTCTCCCTGCGCGCCGGGCGGACGCTCGGCCTCGTCGGTGAGTCGGGCTGCGGCAAGACGACCACGGGACGGATGGCGGTGCGGCTGCTGGAGCCCACCGCCGGGCGGATCACCGTGGCCGGGCGCGACGTCACCCGCGCGCGCGGCGCCGAGCTCCGCGCGCTGCGCCGCGACCTGCAACTGGTCTTCCAGGACCCGTACGCGTCGCTGTCGCCGCGGATGACCGTCCACGACATCGTCGCCGAGCCGCTGCGCGTCCAGGGCCGCTACGAGGACGGCGGGCCCGAGCGCGTCGCCGAGCTGCTCGACATGGTGCGGCTCGCGCCCTCGCACGCCCGCCGGTACGCGCACGAGTTCTCCGGCGGGCAGCGCCAGCGCATCGGGATCGCCCGCGCGCTCGCTCTCGGCCCGAAGGTCCTCGTGCTGGACGAGCCGGTCAGCGCCCTGGACGTCTCGATCCAGGCGCAGGTCGTCAACACGCTGCGGGAGCTGCAGCGCGAGCTGGGCGTGGCGTACCTGTTCATCTCGCACGACCTTTCGGTGGTGCGGCACGTATCGCACGAGATCGCCGTGATGTACCTCGGGACGATCGTGGAGCGCGGCACCCGGGAGGAGATCTTCGGCGGCCCCGCGCACCCGTACACGCAGGCGCTCCTGTCGGCGGTGCCGCGCACGCGGCCGGGCGCCCGCGGCGGGCGCGAGCGGATCATGCTGACCGGGGACGTGCCGAGCCCGATCGACCCGCCCTCCGGCTGCCGGTTCCGCACCCGCTGCTGGAAGGCGCGCGACATCTGCGCGACCGAGACGCCGCCGCTCGTCGCCCGCCCCGGCACGGGCCATCCGGCCGCCTGCCACTTCGCCGAGCCGGCCGTCGCGCCGGCCACCGCCTGACCTCGCCACCGAAGGAGTCACCATGCACGACGCCGACCAGCGCCTGGCCGCCGCCTCCCCGGACCCCGGGCCTGCGGGGGAGCGCCCGGCCGTCGCCGCGGCGCGCCGCTCGGGGGCGGTCCTCGTCGCCTCCGGACAGGTCGCCGCCCGCGACGGCGGGCTCGTCGCCGAGGGCCGCGTCGGGGACGAGGTCACGCTCGACACGGCCCGCGCCTGCGCGCGGCAGTGCGCCCGCAACGTCCTGGCCGCCGTCCGGGACGAGCTGTCCGGAGACGGCGGGCTCGGGGCGGTCGAGCACGTCGAGTCGGTGTCGGTGTGGGTCGCGTCCGCGCCCGGGTTCACCGACCAGCACCTGGTGGCCGACGCCGCGACCGCGCTGTTCACCGAGGTGCTCGGCGACGGCCCCGGGCGGCACGCGCGGGTCGCGCTCGGCGTCGCCGCCCTGCCCACGGGAAGCCCGGTCGAGGTGGGGGCCACGTTCCGGCTGCGACCGGAGGCGGCCGCGTCGTGACCGATCTGCTCATCACCGGCGGGACGCTCGCCGACGGCACCGGGGCCGCGCCGCGGCGGGCCGACGTCGCCGTCGCCGGCGGGCGGGTCGAGCGGATCGGCGACCTGGCCGGACGTCCCGCGGCGCGGACGATGGACGCGTCGGGGCACGTCGTCGCACCGGGGTTCGTGGACGTCCACACCCACTCCGACCTGACCCTCCTGTCGGCGCCCGAGGCGCGCAGCGCCGTCCGGCAGGGGATCACGACCGTCGTGGTCGGCAACTGCGGCCTCGGCGTGACGCCCGTCGCCGGGCACGATCTGGAGGCGCTGCGCGCCGCCGCCGGCTACCTCGACCTGGACCCGGCCGTCCGCTGGGACTGGACGGACCTGCCCGGCTACCTCGCCGCGCTCGACGCCGCGCGCCCCGCCGTGAACGTGGCCGCGCTCGTCGCGCACACGCCGCTGCGCGCGGCGGCCGTCGGGTTCGGCGACCGCCCGGCGGACGCCGCCGCGCTCGACCGGATGCGGGGGCTGCTCGGCGACGCGCTCGCGGCGGGCGCCGCCGGCGTCTCCACGGGGCTGGTCTACGCGCCCGCCTGCTACGCCCGGGAGGACGAACTGGAGGCGCTCGGCCGCACGGCCGCGGCGCACGGGCGGCTGTTCGCCTGGCACGTCCGCGACTACGCCGACGGGCTGCTCGACTCCGTGCGCCAGGCGCTGCGGGTCGCGGCCGCGACGGGCTGCCGCACCCAGATCTCGCATCTGGTCGCGGTCGGGCGCCGCAACCACGGCTCCGTCGCGCGGGCGCTGGAGCTCATCGACGCGGCGCTGGCCGCCGGCCTGGACGTCGGCTTCGACATCTACCCCTACCTCGCCGGGAACGCGCCGCTGTCGCAGCTGCTCCCCGCATGGGCGCAGGAGGGGGGCGAGGGGGCGATGCGGGCCCGGCTCACCGGCCCCGCCGTGCGTGCCCGCGTCCGGGACGAGTGGCGGGACCTGCCGAACGCGTGGGACGACATCGCCGTCGGGGGCCGCGCCGTCACCGCCCTCGCCGCCGACGCCGGGACCGGCCCGGCGGACCTCGTGCTCGACCTGGTCGCCGAGCACGGCAACGCCGTCCAGATGGTGGCGGGCGGGCGCAGCGAACACGACCTCGCCGACGCGCTGACCCACCCGGCCGGCGTGATCGGCTCGGACGGCCAGGCCCTCGACCCCGCCGGGCCGACCGGCCGCGGCACGCCGCACCCCCGCTCCTACGGCTGCTACCCGCGGCTGTTCGCCGCGCACGTCCGGCCGGGCCGGCTCGGGCTCGCCGAGGCGGTCCGCAAGTGCACGTCCGCGCCCGCCGAACGGGCGGGGCTCGCGGGGCGCGGCGTCCTGCGGCCGGGGGCGGTCGCGGACATCGTCGTTTTCGACCCCGCGCGCATCGCCGATCGGGCTACGTTCGCAGCACCCCAGCGGTATCCGGACGGGATCCGCGCGGTCGTCGTCGGCGGCCGCGCCGTCGTCGAGGACGGCGCGCACGGCGACGCCCGGCCCGGCGAGATCCTGCGCGTCCCCTGAACCGCGCATCCCCAGAACAGAGACGAGGCACCCATGGACAGAGCCAGAGGGACGAGAGCCGCCGGCGCGCGGCCCGCGGCCCGCCGCGCCAACGTGGACGACGACCGCCCGGCGGCGGCCAACTACCACGCCAACGCCCTGGCGCGGGGCCTGGCGCTCCTCGAACGTCTCGCCGCGCAGGGCGGCTCCCTCACCCTGAACGACTTCTCGGCCGGCACCGGCCTGCCGAAGAGCACGCTCGTGCGGCTCCTCGGCGTGCTGGAGGAGATGGGCTACGTGGTCCGCGCCGACGAGCGGCCCGCCTACCGGCTCGGCCACAAGACCCTGACGCTGTCCACCGCGTACCTGACCGGGCTGGACCTGTCCCAGGTGGCGGGCGGCCACCTGGCGAAGGTCGCCGAGGCCACCGGCCAGACCGCGAACCTCGGTGTGCTGGACGGCCGGGAGGTGCTGCACGTGTGCGTCCGCGAGCCCGACCGGCCGATCCGCTTCCACACCATGCCCGGCACCCGCGACGCCGCCCACTGCACCGGACTCGGCAAGATGCTGCTCGCCCGGCTCGCCCCGTCGGGGGTCGCCGCGCATCTGCCGCCCGAGCCGTTCCCGGCCCGCACCGAGCACACCCTCACGACGGCGAGCGCCCTCGCCGAGGACCTGCGGGCCACGGCCGAGCGCGGCCACGCCCTCGACGACAACGAGGGCAGCGTCGGCCTCCGCTGCGTCGCCGTCCCCGTCGAGGTGGACGGCGACTGCGTCGCCGCGCTCAGCGTGTCCGGGCCGTCCGCCGAGTTCGACGGCGACCGCCGCGCCCGCTACCTGGACGGGCTGCGGGCCGCGGCGGCCGGCCTCGCGGCCGACGCCGACGTCGTCGCCGCCCTGGAGTACCTGCGCTCGTCCCTGCGCTCCGGCGCGCCCCGCACCCGGGAGGATGCTTGATCGACTTCCACACCCACTGCCAGCGGCCCGAGCACTGGGGCCCCGAGTGGGACCATCACTGGAAACCCGTCTACGGGCGGGGAGCCCACGAGTTCACCCCCGCCGACTACGACCGCGCGATGGCGGACGTGACCGCGGCGTGCGTGTTCGGCATCCGCGCCACGGCCGCCGGGGTCCTCACCCCGAACGAGTACACCGAGAGGTTCTGCGCGCAGACCTCCACGGAGACGATCGGGTTCATGGCGCTCGACCCCACCGACCCCGACGTGCTCGACCAGCTCGCCGACGGCGTCGCCCGCGGGCTGCGCGGCATCAAGCTGTACCCGGTGCTGGCGCTGTTCGACCCGCGCGACACCGTCCACGACCCGTTCTACCGGGCCGCGGCCGACGCGGGGCTGGTCGTCCTGTGGCACATGGGCGCCACGCCGAGCCCGGCCGGCGACCTGTCGGTCAGCAACCCCCTGGTCGTGGACGACGTCGCGCGCCGCCACCCCGGCCTCGTCCAGATCATCGCGCATCTCGGGCATCCCTGGCAGCGCGAGACGATCGTGACCCTGCGCAAGAACCGCCGGGTGTACTCCGACGTGTCGGCGTGCTGGGCCCGTCCCATGGACGGCTACCTGGCGCTGGCCCGCGCCCAGGAGTGGGACGTGGTCGACCGGCTCGTCTTCGGCTCCGACTTCCCGCTCTGGACGCCCGCCGAGGCCGTGGCCGGGCTGCGCGCGATGGCGGGACAGCGCCCCTCCGGCTTCCCGGAGATCAGGAAGGAGACCGTCGAGTGGCTGCTGGACGGGGACCCGCGGCCCCGGATGGGACTGGCGTGAACGCCGACCTCCCGCCCGGCGGGCTGCCCCTGGACGCCCTGCCGACACCCGCGCTGGTCGTCGACCGGGCCCGCATGGAGGCCAACCTGGCCGCCATGGCGGGCGCGATCGGCGCCGCCGGGGTCGCGCTGCGGCCCCACTTCAAGACGTCCAAGTGCCTCGCGGTCGCGCGGCGCCAACTCGCCCACGGCGCGCGGGGGTTCACCTGCGCCACGCCCGCCGAGGTGCGGCTCCTCCAGGACGCGGGCGTCGAGGACGTCCTGTGGGCGCACCAGCCGGTCGGGCCGGCCAAGGTCGCCATCGCCGTCCAGGCCCTGGCCAGGGGAGGGCTGACCATCGCGCTCGATTCGCTTGAGGTCGCCGAGCCGTTGTCGCAGGCGGCCTCCTCCAGCGGCGTCACCGTGCCCTTCGTCCTGGAGGTCGACACAGGCCTGCACCGGGCGGGAGTCGACCCCGGCAGGGCCGTCGACACCGCCGGCGCGCTCTGCGCGCTGCCCGCTCTGGAGATGCGGGGCGTCCTCACCCATGAAGGGCACCTCGCCGCGCACGGTCCCGACCGGCCCGGGCTGGAGGCTGCCGGCGACCTCGCCGGACGCACGCTGGCGCAGGTCGCCGAGGCGTTGCGCACCGCGGGGCACGAGTGCGGGCTGGTCTCGGTCGGCTCGACGCCCGGCGCCACGTCCGCGCCGTTCGCCGCGGGGGTCACCGAAGCGCGTCCCGGTACCTACGTCTATTTCGACGCGAACCAGGTCGGCCTGGGCAGCGCCGAGATCGGCCAGTGCGCGCAGACCGTCCTGACCCGCGTCACCAGCGCCCAGCGCCCAGGAACGGTGATCATCGACGCCGGGATCAAGGCGATGAGCTCCGACTCCGTCGCGACCGCGGGAACGCTGGGCGTCGTCTGCGACGCGTCGGGCGATCCGCTGGACGGGCTTGAGTTCGCGGGCGGCAACGAGGAGCACGGCTACCTCACCGGGCCCGGCGCCGCCGGCCTGCGCGTGGGCGACCTGCTGCGCGTCGTCCCCAACCACGCCTGCGGCACGACCAACATGTGGAGCGCGCTGTACTTCGCGGACGGCGGCCGCGCCGTAGAACGCCACCCGATCCGGGCGCGCCATTAACCGAATTCGAGCATTGACATGGAATGATATTCCGTGTTCTATCCGGAAACCATGCGAATGCATCGAGGTATTTCCATCGCCGTGGGCGCGCTGCTCGCGCTGGGGCTTCCGGGCGCCGTGGCGCACGCGGGCCCGTCCGCCCCGCCGGCCCCGGACCGTCCCGACGTGATCGTGGCCCAGGCCGCGCCGGGCAAGAAGCTGCACTTCCCCAACATGGAGCGGCTCGCCGACGGGTCCCTCGTCGCGGTGGCGCGGGAGGGGGCCGGGCACACCGGACAGGACGGCCGGCTGCTGATCCTCGACAGCCGGGACGGCGGCCGCACCTGGTCGTCGCCCAAGGCCGTGCACGACTCCCCGTACGACGACCGCGACCCGATGATCACTCAGCTCCGCTCGGGCCGGCTCCTGCTGAGCTGGTTCCAGATCGACTACTCGGTCGCGCCGCCCGAGCCGATGGGCGTGTTCGTCCGGCACAGCGACGACGGCGGGACCACCTGGTCCGAGCCCGCGGCGGTGCGGACCTCGATGAGCGGCGAGTCCGACGTCGTCGACACCTACGAACTGGGATGGGCGGCGAGCCACGGCCAGATCAAGGAGCTGCCCTCCGGCGAGCTGATCATCCCGCTCTACGGCACCGTCCCCGACGACCGCTGGCAGCGCGCCACGGTCGTGCGCAGCCCGGACGGGGGCGAGACCTGGCACGCGAACACCGAATCGCTGATCGCGTCCGCGCAGGGCACCCACTACCAGGAGCCGGTGCTCACCGTCCTGCGCGACGGGACCGTCCACGCCCTGCTGCGCATCGGCACGGCGGCCTCCACGATGGGCGCGGTCCACTCCCAGGAGTCCTGGTCGCGCGACGGCGGCCGCACATGGTCGCCCCCGGCCGAGATCGACCTGGTGACCTCCTCGGCCCACACCGAGGTCCTGCGGAACGGCGACGTCTTCCTCGCCTACGGCGACCTTTCCGGGCACTTCACCAACCGCCGCGGCACCGTCGGCGCCGTCCTGCGCGACCCCGGCCGGCCGTGGACGGGGGCGCCGCGCGAACTGGTGTACGACTCGGGGACCGGCGACCAGGCCAACCCCGCCGTCGCGGAGGTCCGTCCCGGCCGGGTCCTCGTGCTCGGCTTCGACTCGAACCGGAGCCAGCTGGTCGGCGACTTCGTCGACGTGGCGAGCATCCGGCCCGAGCCGGCGGATCCGCGCCGCGTGGACCTCGCCGCCCTGAACGCCGCGGGACGGCTCGGCATCGACACCGACCTGCTGTACACGACTCCGGGCCGGCCGAACGTGGGACGCGCCGGCCCGATCGACGGCGTGGTCGGCTACTACGACGCCGCCTGGAAGGCCACGGCGGCCCCCGCCCAGTACACGATCACGTTCGACGGGCCGACCAGGGTGACCGAGGCGGGCGTCGCGCTCAAGCCGGGCTACGCCGAAGCGGCGAAGGTCAGCGTCCGGACCGCGGACGGCGCGTGGCACAGGGTCGGGGACCTCGACCACACCGTGCGGTGGGGGGACGACCTCACCTGGTTCCGCGTCGACGCCGGCGCCCCGGTCGACAGCATCAAGGTCGAGATCACCCGGTCCGACGGTGCGGCCGTCCTGGCCGAGTTGGGCGTGCGCGCCCCCGCCGCCCCCTGACGCCGAACCCTCGCGTCCCGCCGAACGGCCGGCACGCCGCCCCGCGTGGCGTGCCGGCGCTCGCCGCCGGGCCCGCTCGCGCGGCGGACGGGCGTCACAGCGACTCGATGAGGCGCAGGGACGCCTTGATCTCCTCGTCGGTGGGGGCGACGTCGACGGTCTCTCCGGAGAGGTGGCTCTCGTAGGCGCCGAGGTCCAGCAGCCCGTGTCCGCTGAGACCGGCCAGGACGACCCGCTCCCGGCCCTCCTCGCGCGCCCGTACCGCCTCGTCGATCGCGGCGGCGACGGCGTGGGCCGACTCGGGGGCGGGAACGAGCCCCTCCGCCTTCGCGAACGCGGCGCCGCTCTCGAAGACCCGGGTCTGCGGGTAGGACGTCGCCTCCACCAGGCCGTGGTCGTACATCGCGCTGACGATCGGAGCGGCGCCGTGGTAGCGCAGGCCTCCGGCGTGGATGTGGTACGCCGTGAACGCGTGGCCGAGGGTGTACATCTTGACCGCGGGAGTCACACCGGAGTAGTCGGTGTAATCCATCATGTAGCTGCCCCTGGTCATCTTCGGGCACGCGTCGGGTTCGACCGCCAGGAACCGTGTGCGGACGTTCTCCGCCGGCGCCGCCCGGAAGAAGGGGAAGGTCAGCCCGGCGAAGTTGCTGCCCGCTCCCATCGCGCCGATCACGACGTCGGGGAACTCGCCGGCCAGTTCCATCTGCAGCAGCGCCTCCTCGCCGATGACCGTCTGGTGCATCAGGACGTGGTTCTCCCCGCTGCCGATCGAGAACCGCGCCTGGCTCCGGCCGTTGGCGTACTCGATCGCCTCGGCGTTCGCGATCCCCAGGGTGCCCGGCGACTCCGGGTCGGCGCGCAGGGCGGCCCTGCCGACCTCCGTCCTCGTGCTGGGACTCGGGATCACCTCGGCGCCGTTCAACCGCATCAGCGTGCCCCGGTACGGCTTCTGCTCGTAACTGGACCGCACCATGAAGACGGTGCACGCCATCCCGTACGGGTGGCACGCCATCGCGAGCGCGGTGCCCCACTGGCCGGCGCCGGTGCCCGTCACCATCTCCTCGACGCCGGACCTGCCGTAGTAATAGGCCTGCGCCAGCGCGGTGTTCATCTTGTGGCTGCCGGACGGGCTCGTGCCCTCGTACTTGAAATAGATGTGCGCCGGGGTGCCGAGAGCGGTCTCCAGCCTGGACGCGCGGAAAAGGGGGGTCGGCCGCCAGCGCTGGTATTCGGACCGGACGGGGCCGGGGATCTCGACGAACCGCTCGCGGCCGATGCTCTGGCGGTACATCGACAACGGCAGTTGCGGTCGCAGCGGTGCCGCACCGCCGTTCTCCGGCGGCGCCGGCCGCGCTGGGGGCACCTCGATCGGAAGGTCCGCGAGGACGTTGTACCAGTGCGTGGGAACCCTGTCGCGGTCGAGTTCGAAAGCCTCGCGCATCTTACGCTTTTCCGCCCTCCGCGCCGATGATTCCGCTGATCATGTCGACCAGGCTTCCCACGTTCCTCAGTTCCGCGTCCATGACGTCCTCGTCGTCGATTTCGATGTCGAACTCTTTCTCGATCTCCACGAGGGTGTGCAGCAGGCTCAGCGAGTCCATTCCCACGGTCGGCGAGAAGAGCGAGACGTTCTCGTCGAGCCGTTCGGGGGCGATGTCCAGATCGAGAACGCGGATCATGATGCTCTTGATCCGCGCCGCCAGGTCGACGTTGCCGGCACGATCCATGGCATGCACCTCGTCTGGGGGCGTCGGCCTCGGAAACGGTGAAGGAAAGTCGGCTCGGCGGGAATCGCTCCCTGCGGATGGAATGCGCTCGCCGGGGGGAGAACAGCGCCTCGCATACCGGCGAGCCGGCCGTCCGAGCCTCGGTTCTCGCCGACGAACCGGTGGCGGGCCGTCCATGGCCGGAACGTTTTCCGCTTCGATTGGTTGACGGTCCGTACCGTACGACAGGCGTCCGGGGGGCGCAAGAGGCCGTACGAGGCCCCGCGCCGCGCCCATTTGGCAGAAGTTGGGCTTCTCAAGATCGCTTCACGGATGCACAATGGCAGCGATCGGTGCGGCGCGGCCGGGTTTCCCGCAGTCCGCCCGGCGGACCGGAGGGGCGACGCTTGCGATTCCGCACGGTGGTGGCGCCGACACGGCGATCCGCGGCGCGCGCGTCGCCGGGCGCCCGGCCATGACGCCGCCGTTGTAAAGCAGGCGGTCGTCCGGCGATTCTCGATATGGCATGACATCCCGCTCGGGGTATTGGAGAGCCATGCGGATCGAATGGGACGATGGCCAGGACGGGCTGTACCGCGATTTCCGCGCGTTCGGCGAAGAAGCGCTGAGCAGGGATGTGGCCGAGCGGGACAGGGCCGGAGTGTTCAGCCGCGACGATTGGTCCCGTTGCGCCGGACAAGGCGTGCTCGGACTGCTCCTGCCCTCGGAGTACGGGGGGTCGGGACGCGGTCCCCTCGACTACGTCCAGGCGATGGAGGGGCTCGGCCACGGCTGCCTCGACAACGGCCTCATGATGGCGATCGGCGCCCACGTGCTGGCCGTCGAGGTGCCGGTCTGGAAGTTCGGCGACGAGGGCCAGCGCCGCCGGTACCTGCCCGGACTCGCCGCCGGCCGCCTCGTCGGGGCCAACGCGATGACCGAGCCGGGAAGCGGCTCGGACGCGCTGGCGCTCGCCACCACGGCCGAGCGCGACGGCGACTCCTATCTCCTGACCGGACGCAAGCGGTACGTCACGAACGCGCCGGTCGCCGATGTCTTCATCGTCTACGCGACCGTCGACCCGGAACTCGGATTCACCGGAGTCACCGCCTTTTTGGTGGAGCGGGACGACCCCGGCGTCTCGGTGAAGGAGCAGGCGGAGAAGATGGGCCTTCGCACCGCCCGCTGGGGAGAGGTCGAGCTGGACGCCTGCCGGATCCCCGCCTCCCGCAGGCTAGGCGCCGAAAGGCAGGGATCCGCGGTGTTCGCGCGGACGATGGCGTGGGAACGGGCACTCCTCCTGGCGCCGTGGCTCGGGGTCATGCAGCGCGAGATCGACGAATGCACGCGCTTCTGCCGAAGGCGCCGCCAGTTCGGCAAGCACATCGGGCGCTACCAATCGGTCTCCAACCGCATCGTCGACATGCGGATCCGCTGGGAGATATCCCGCATGCTCCTGCGCCGCGCGGCGGCGGAGCTCGACGGCCCGGAGGCGAGCATCTTTCCCGAAGTCGGCAAGCTGTACGTGAGCGAAGCGGCGGCGGACGTCTTCACCAGCGCGATGCAGGTCTACGGAGCGCTCGGCTACTCCTGCGACGGGCGCGCCGAACGCAATCTCCGGGACGCCCTCGGAATGACGATCTCGTCCGGCACCTCGGACCTGCAGCGAGTGATCATCTCCGGAAAGCTCGGCCTCGCCTGGCCGGACACCGGGGGAGACGGGGAGGGAAGGTGAACGGTCTGAACGACCGCCTGCGCCATTGGGCCCGGGTCCGGCCCGACGCTCCGGCGGTCGAGTCGCAGGGCGAGGCGATGACCTACGGCGAGCTGGATCGGCTCAGCTCGGCCCTGGCCCGCACGCTGATCGACGGCGGAGTCGTCCCCGGTGACAGGGTCGCCCTGTGGCTGCACAAGTCGATCGAGTCGGTCGTCGCCGTGCACGGAGTGCTGAAGGCCGGTGCGGCCTACGTGCCCATCGACCCGAGCGCGCCCTACAAGAGGGCCGGCCACATCATCGCCCACTGCGAGGTCGCCTGTGTGATCGCCCAGGACGACCGGGTCGAATGGCTGCGGAAGAACTCGTCCTGCCGGATCGTGTCCGTCGGCCCCGCGCCGGACGCGTCCGTCATCGGCTGGGAAGAGGCGGTCGCCGCAACCTCGGCGGAAGGCGCGCGCGAACCGGTCGTCGACGTCCACAGCCCTGCCTTCATCCTCCACACCTCGGGATCCGAGGGCATTCCCAAGGGCGTGGTGCTCTCCCACGGAAATGCTCGCGCGTTCGTGGAATGGGCGGTCGACGAGTTCGGCCTCGGCCCCGCCGACCGGGTCTCCAGCCATGCGCCGTTTCACTTCGACCTGTCCGTGCTGGACCTGTTCGCCACCTGCGCGGCGGGCGGCTGCGTGGTGCTGGTGCCGGGGAGCCAGGTCGGGCTCGGGGGCGCCCTCACCAGGTTCGCGGTCGAGTGGCGCATCACCGTCTGGTACTCGGTCCCGGGCGCGCTGACCCGCATGCTCGCCGCGAAGAACGGCGGGCTGCTGGCCGGGTCGCGGCTGCGGGTCGTCCTGTTCGCCGGTGAGACGTTCCCGATCGCCCGGCTCCGGGAGTTGCGCTCGCTCATCCCTGATGCGGACTTCTACAACCTCTACGGTCCGACGGAGACCAACGTCTGCGTCTTCCACCGCGTCCGCGAGTCGGACGTCGCCGGCCACCGCCGGCACCCCGTGCCGATCGGACGCGCCTGCCCGTACGCGGCGACGTTCGTCGTCGACGGGTCCGGGCGCCCGGTGGTGCACGAGCCGGGAGCGTCGGGGGAGCTCTGCGTCGCCGGGGACTCGGTCATGCTCGGCTACTGGCGGGACGGCGGCCTCACGGCGGAGAAGACCGTGCGGATCCCCCGGGACGGCGCGGAGCCGCTGGACGCGTACCGGACCGGGGACCTGGTCCGGCTCGACGACGAGCTGAACTACGTGTTCTGCGGGCGCGAGGACGACATGGTGAAGATCCGCGGCCACCGCGTCGAGATCGGCGAGATCGAGGCGGTGCTGTCGGCAGCGGACAACGTCCGGGAGGCCGCGTGCGTCGCGGTCGACGACGGAACCGGGGAACGGGTCGTCGAAGCGTACGTGGTGCCCGCCGCGCACCCCCTGGACGTCTCCCAGGTGCGCCGGCACTGCCTGACCGAGATCCCGCGCTACATGGTTCCGGAGCGGTTCCATGTCAGGTCGGCGCTCCCGGTCACCGGCACAGGGAAGATCGACCGGAGGCGGCTGGGCGAGACCCGGGCGGACCCGCGATGAAGGTCCTGGCGGAGACCTGGCGGAGCGCCGCGATCGGCCGGGAGAAGACGGTGAACGTCCTTCTGCCGTCGAGGTACTCGTCGGCCGGCCGGGCCTTTCCGGTGCTCTACCTGCTGCACGGCTTCGGCGGCAACCGGAACACTTGGCTCCGGTGCGGCGACCTCTCGACCGCCGTGGACTCGGCCGGGCTGGTCGTGGTCCTTCCCGAGTCCGGCCGCTCATGGTTCATCAACGACGCGCGGGGGCGGCGCTACGAGGACTACCTGGTGGAAGAGGTCGTCGGCCATGTCGACGGCGCCTTCAACACCGTGGCGTCCCGGGACGGGCGGGGCATCGGCGGGTTCTCCATGGGCGGGGCCGCGGCCCTCTACCAGGCGTTGCGGCACGGCGAGGTGTTCTCGGTCGTGTGCAGCAACGCCGGCGCCTTCGAGGCCCCGTTGCGCGAAGGCGATCCCTACGACGATCTGCGGTCCGGGCAGAGGCTGGCCATGCCGACCACGCGGGACCACGAGCGCGTCTGGGGGCCGGTCGGCAGCGAGGTCCGGCGCGAGTACGACCCCTACCGGGCGATCCGGGACCGCGACGCGAAACACGCGATCGACGTGCACCTCGACGTCGGCCTGGACGACTATCCCCGGATGATCGAAATGAACCGCAGAATGCGAGCGGCCCTTTCGGACGGTTCCGTGCCGCACCGGTACCGGGAACGGCCCGGCGGGCACGACTGGGAGTTCGTCAACGCCGGTCTTCCCGACCTCTTCGCGTTCGCCCGGAGCCGCCTCCTGTCCGCCTGATCTGCGCGCACCCCCAAGACGACGACGGAAGGAGCGCACGTGTGCGGCATAACCGGATGGGCCGACTGGACGAGGGACCTCTCCCAGCAGGGCCCCGTCGTGACCGGCATGACGCGGACGCAGGCCCCGCGGGGCCCGGACGACGAGGGCACGTGGCTCTCCCGCCACGCCGCACTGGGCCACCGGCGGCTCGCCGTGATCGACATCGAGGGCGGGCGGCAGCCCATGCTGCGGAACGGGCGGCACGGCGAGCCGGTCGTCATCACGTTCAGCGGCGAGATCTACAACTTCCACGAACTCCGTGCGGAGTTGCGCTCGGCCGGCTGGTCGTTCGGCACCCGGTCGGACACCGAAGTGCTGCTGACGGCGTATCTCCAGTGGGGTGCGGATCTCGTCACGCGACTCAACGGCATGTACGCCTTCGCCATCTGGGATGAACGAGCGCAGCGACTCCTCCTGGTCAGGGACCGCCTCGGCATCAAGCCGCTCTACTACGCCGAGCTGGGCGACGGGCTCATTTTCGGCTCCGAGCCCAAGGCCCTGCTGGCCCACCCCGAGATGAGGGCCGAGGTGGACCTGGAGGGCCTCGCCGAGCTGACGGCCGTCCCGCGCGCGAGGACGCCCGGCCACGCCGTCTACCGCGGGATGCGGGAGCTCAAGCCCGGATGCCTGGTCGTCGCCGACGCCTCCGGCTGCCGCGAACGCCGGTACTGGCAGGTGGAGGCCCGCCCCCACGCCGAGGACTTCCGCACGACGACGGCCGAGATCCGCTCCCTGCTCACCGACGTCGTCGGGCGCCAGATCGTGGCGGACGTACCGGTCGGGACGCTGCTGTCCGGAGGGATCGACTCCAGCGCCATCACGGCCCTGGCAGCCCGGGAGTTCGCGGGAGAACTGGCCAGCTACTCGGTGAGCGTCCCGGCGCCCGCCCGGCCGGGGAGCGACCTGTGGCGGCCCAGCCCGGACGAGCCCTACGCGCGCCTGGTCGCCGAACGGCTCGGGCTCAAGCACTCCGTGGTCCAGGTCGGCACCGACAGCCTCGTCGAGGGGATCGGCCGCGGCCTGCGGGCGCGCGACCTCCCCGGATGGGGCGATCTCGACATCTCGATGTACCACCTGTTCCGCGGGGTCCGGGAGGACTGCACGGTGGCGCTGTCGGGGGAGTCCGCCGACGAGATGTTCGGCGGCTACACCTGGCAGGTCGACGAGCGGTACGTCCGGCACACGTCGTTCCCCTGGATGTACGCGCGGCGCCAGCCGCAGGTCCTGCTCCGCGAGGAGGTGAGGCGCGCGATCCGGCCCGAGGACTACGAGGCCGACCGCTACCGCGAGGCGCTGGCGGAGGTCCCGCGCCTGGACGGCGAGGACCGCGCCGGCCGCCGGCAGCGGGAGGTCTTCCACCTAGGCCTGACCCGCTGGCTGGGCGCGCTGCTGGACCGCAAGGACCGGATGAGCATGGCCGTCGGCCTCGAAGTGCGGGTCCCCTTCGCCGACCACCGGCTCGCCGAGTACCTGTTCAACGTGCCCGCGGACCTGAAGGCCGACGGCGGGACGGAGAAGGCGCTGCTGCGCCGGGCGTGCGCGGACCTGCTGCCGGAGGAGATCGTCGGCCGGCCCAAGAGCGCCTATCCGGCCAGCCGCGACCCCGGCTACGTCGAGACGCTGAAGAACCTGGTCGTCGAGATGACCGGCGAACCGGGCGCCCCGCTCTTCGACCTCATGGACCGGGCGAAGGTGCGCCGGGCGGTCACCTCCGAACTGGACGCGCTGCCCGGTCCGATCACGGCCCGGACCTCCGCGATCGGCCTGTCCTACCTCCTCGAACTGAACCGGTGGCTCACCGGGGTCCGCGTCGTGGCGTGACCCGCGCCGTCACCGCCGCGTCCCCTCCGCCCGCCCGTAGCGCCGCCGCAGGTCCTCTTTCCGGATCTTCCCCGTCGCGGTCGTGGGCAGGACCTCCAGGAGCTCCAGCCGCCGCGGCCAGTACGCCTTGGTCATCCCGGCCTCGCCCAGCGAACTCCGCAGCTCCTCAAGGGTGACCGGGTCGGTCGCGGAGACCGGCGCCACCACGGCGCAGATCGTCTCGTCCTCGTGCTCGTCGGGCAGGCCGATGACCGCGACGTCGCGCACGCCGGGGTGCCGGCCGATGATCGACTCCAGGTCGGCGACCGGCGCGATGTTCGCGTTGCGCAGGATCATGTCCTTGGCCCGGCCGGTGATCCGGATGCCGCCGCGGCCGTCCGGGCGGGCCAGGTCGCCGGTGTCGAACCATCCGTCCTCGTCGAGGTCGGCCGCGTACAGCTCGTCCCGCCGGTAGTAGCCGAGGCACTGCGTCGGCCCCCGCACCCACAGGACGCCCTCGCCTTCGGTCCGGTCCGAGACGGGGTCGATCCGCAGCTCCATGTCCGAGATGGGACTCCCGTCGCTGTGGGCGGCCCAGTCCTCGGGGTCGTCCGGGCGGGTGATCGTCACCGGGCCGTTCTCGGTCATGCCCCACAGCGAGTACAACCGGAGCCCGAAGACGCTCTCGGTCTCGCCGATGAAGTACGGAGGTATCGGCGCCGACCCGCTGACCAGCCACGCCAGCGCGGGCAGCGCGCGCGGCGCGGACCGCTGCTCCTTGAGCAGGCTCAGCAGGTAGAAGGGCGCGCAGTAGAAGAACGTGACCCCGTGCTCGGCCATGAGGTCGAGGGCGTCGCCGGGGTCCTTGGCGTCCTGGAACGCCATGGTGCCGCCCAGTGCCAGCGGCATCAGCATGCCCTGTACGACGCCCGTGTAATGCGTGTAGAGCGCGGTGGTGTACATGACGAGCGACTCGTCGAGGCCGAAGGTCCGCGCCTCGCCGCGAATGGCGGCGTAAAGCGTGTTCTGGCTGTGGAGCACCCCTTTGGGATCGCTCGTCGTGCCCGAGGTGAACAGGACCAGATAAGGGTCGTCGGCGCCGAGTTCCCGCTCGTCGAGCAGATGGCCGTGCCGTTCCTCCCAGGCGGTTCCGAAGAAGAACGACTCGAACTCGTCGGTGCCTTCCGGGCCATGGCCGTCCGCGACGAACACGCGCTCCAGGGACGGCAGTTCGCCGGCCAGCTCGGCGCCGAGCTCGCCCAGCCGGTCCCCGTTGTCCTCGGCCATGGTGACGAGGACCCGCGCCTCGGTGACGCGCAGCATGACGTCGAGCTCGCGGCGCCGGTAGGTCTTCATGAGGGGGCAGTACACGACCCCGGCCCGGATGCAGCCGAGCGTGATCGCGGCGAGTTCCCACCTGTCGGTGAGCTGGGCCGCGAACACGTCGCCGGGACGCAGCCCGAGCTCGACCAGCGCCCCGGCGCACCGGTCGGCCGCCGCGAGGAGCTGCGCGTAGTCGAGCCGGTGCGTCCGACCGTCGGCCTGGCGCCGGGTGACCACCGCCGCCTTTCCCGGCCTTTCGCGCACGTGCCGCCGCAGGTCGTCGGCAAAGGTCTCGTCCCGCCACCAGCCGCGGTCACGGAAGTTCGCAGAGGCCATGGTCATGTCAGCACCGCAATCACATCTTCGGGAAGGGTGGACCGGTCCGCGCGCAAACGGAGATCAACATAACTCGGATTCGCCTTTCGTCACACCCCCCGGAAGTCCGCGCGCGTTGCGGTGACGCCTTTACCCGAGGGCCGCGGCCGCCCGTTCGCTCGGACCGTGCGCCTGGGCTCCATCCACTGCGGGACCAACGTCCTGCGCGCCGCCCCCGCCGGCCTGCGATGGGTGGCGCCGAATCCCGCGGGAGGCGGCGTCAGCGGCCGAGGTCCCGGCCGCCGAACCGCCAGGCGCCGAAGGCGAGGAGCGCCGCGGTGACGGCGGTGAGGACGGCCGCGTCGGTGAGCCGGAATCCGTTCTTCAGCGGTTCGCCGCCGATGTAGTAGTGGAAGGGGGTGAGCGCGCGGAGCCGGTCGGCGCCGATCCGGGGGGCGAAGCCGTTCAGGGCGTAGGCCAGCACTCCCGTCCCGGCGGTGACGCCGAAGACGAAGGCCCGGCCCCTTCCGGTGGCCGCGCCGAGGGCGGTGGACAGGGCGCCGAAGACGAGGGCCAGCAGCGCCAGGTCGAGGGTCTGCGCGGTGAAGCCGGAGACGGTGACGGAGTCCAGTTCGGCGCCGTCGCGGACGGCGAGCATCGCGGCCAGCACCGCGCCGGCGATCGCGACGGCTCCGGCGGCGAGGGCGGCGAAGCGGTGCAGCAGCAGGCGGGTGCGTCCGATCGGGTGGGCCAGCAGCAGGTCCAGGTAGCCGGACTCCTCGTCGGCGGAGATCATGCGGGCGCCGGTGGCGGCGCCGTAGAAGGTGGCCAGCAGCGGCACGAGCAGCCCGAACACCGCGCCCTGGAGGTAGCCGGCGGCCGAGGCCGGGTCGTCGAAGCCGAACCCGCTCACGGCCTCGGGCACGGTGCCGGCGGCGTCCGCGGCGACCTGCGGGTAGAAGCCGGCGTACGCCATGGCCAGCAGGCCGGTGGCCAGGGCCCACGCGGTGAAGACGCGCCGGTTGTCGAAGAGCGTCCTGGTGAACATCGAGCGGCTGAACGCGCGGCCGGGGCCGGAGGCTCCGGGAAGGCCGGCGTCGGGGGCGGTGGTCGTCATCCTGCGTCCTCGGAGGTGGGCTCGGTCACGGGCGGTCAGACACCCCATGTCGTTTGATGTCAAGCGGCATGGAGGTGTGCGTGGTGCGACCAGGCGGTCGCTTCGTCGTAGAGGGTGCGGGTCTTGAGGCATCCGTGGAGGATGCCGACGAGGCGGTTGCCGAGCTGGCGCAGGGCGGGGTTGTAGCCGGTCTCGCGGGCGCGCTGTTTGTCGTAGTAGCGGCGGGCGCCGGGCGAGGCGCGCAGGGCTGAGAACGCCTGGGTCTGCAGCGCGTCGGCGAGGCGGTTGTTGCGGACGTAGCGGGCCTGGACGGTGTGGCTCTTGCCGGAGGCCCGGGTGATGGGGCTGGTGCCGGCGTAGTTCTTGCGGGCTTTGGCGGATGCGTAGCGGGTGGGGTCGTCTCCGAACTCGGCGAGCACCCGGGCGCCGGTGATCTCCGCGATGCCGGGCATCGAGAGGTAGATCTCAGCGTCCGGGTGCGTTCGAAAATGGGCCTTCACCTGCTCCTCCATTGCGGCTATCTGCTCGTTCAGCGCGATGATCAGATGGGCGTGGGCGGTGGCGGTGGCCGCGTAAGCGGCGGTGACCGGCTCGGGCAGGCCGAGCTGCCGTTGGCGCAGCGCGGTCTGGATCGTGGCCGCTTTGGCGTCCCGGTTGCGTCGGCGGGCGCGGGCCAGGACGGCCGTGATCTGGGTGCGGGTCAGCTTCGCCCCGGCTGCCGGGGCGGGCGCCTTGATCAGCAGTTCCAGTGCGTCCGTGCTGGTCAGGGCCAGGTCGGCGTAGGCGTTCAGGGCAGCGGGGAAGTACTCCCGCAGCGTGCTGCGCAGCCGCTGGAAGGCGCGGGTGCGTTCCCAGATCAGGGTCTGGTGGGCGCGGGCGACGACCTTGACGGCCTGGGCCTGGGCGCTGTCCCCGGCCACCGGCCGCAGTTGGGCCCGGTCGATGCGGACCATGTCGGCCAGCGCGTGTGCGTCGCCCTTGTCGCTTTTGGCGCCGGAGGAGGCGTACCGCTCCTTGAACCGGGCCACCTGCCGGGGATTGATCGCATAGACCTGGTAACCGGAGGCGATCAGGGCCTGCACCCATGAGCCGCGGTCGGTCTCGATCCCGACCACGACCTCGGCGGCATCAAGGTCCCCACCGCCGTGCTCGGCGACGAGCTCGTGCAGCTTGGCGATCCCCTCCACGCCCTCGGACAACCTCGCGGCGGCCAGTTTCCGGCCGGTCTCGTCCTGGACCTCGACATCGTGGTGGTCTTCGGCCCAGTCATCGCCGATCAGCAGCACTCGTCCTCCTGGTCAGGTACTTCGCTCCTTGCAGCCTGCGGAAAGCGCGGCACGCGGCCTAATGGATCCAGTGCTCACACCCCACTGGGCGGGCACGCCACCCCATCAGCGGTCTGGCCTCCCGGCCGACCAGCAGGGGCACGGTCTGACCTCAGAAGTCGGACGGCTTCCGGCGGCGGGAGTGCTCACCTGCTGGCGGCTACGGCTACCGAGTCTCTACGACCCGGCAGCTCCCATTAGGCGGCGGCGACGGTGTCGTCGTCGCCGGTGTAGTAGGCGTGGAAGAGCTCTTCGAGGTCCTGCTCGTCGGCGTGCAGCCGGGTCACGGTGTGCCGGGCGGCCGCCTTGACCAGGGCGTCGGGGCTTCCGTCCACGCGGCAGGTGAGGACGCAGCCGCTCCCGGAGGGCTCCACCTCGGCCTCGGCGACGCCGGGCAGGGCCGCGAACTCGGCGCCCGCGACCGGGGCGGCGAAGCCGATCCGGACGCGCAGGGACGAGCGGGCCCGCAGGCCGGCGACGGTGTCGGTGGCGACGAGGCGTCCCTGGCGGATGATGGCGACCCGGTCGGCGACGGCCTCCACCTCGCTCATGATGTGGCTGGACATGAACACCGTCCGCCCGGCGTCGCGGGCCTCGGCGACCATCTCCAGGAACGTGTGCTGCACCAGCGGGTCCAGACCGGAGGTGGGCTCGTCCAGGATCAGCAGTTCGGGGTCGTGCATGAACGCCTGGACCAGGCCGACCTTCTGCCGGTTGCCCTTGGACAGGCTCCTGACGCGGGCCGCCAGGTCCAGTTCCAGCCGTTCGGCCAGCTCGGCGATCCTGCGGGCGGGGACGCCGCCGCGCAGGCGGCCCAGGAACGCCAGGCACTCTCCGGCGCGCTGGCGGCCGTCGGCGACGAAGTCTCCGGGCAGGTAGCCGACGCGCCGGTGCAGCTCCACCGCGTCGGAGCGCGGGTCCAGGCCGAGCACCCGGGCCGTGCCGGAGGTGGGGCGGATCAGGTCCAGCATCAGCCGGATCGTGGTGGACTTCCCGGCGCCGTTGGGGCCCAGGCAGCCGAGCACCTCGCCGGCGCCGACCCGCAGGGACAGGCCCGACAGGCCGCGCCGGGCGCCGTAGTTCTTGGTGAGCTCGGTCAGCTCGATCGCCGTGTGCATGGCTCGAAAGTATCAGAACTTTCAAAGATTTCTGAAGACTTTGAACTGTTAGACTTCCGCGGAGATCGCGAGCAGAGGGAGCGCCGTGGCAGACACCGGAGAGGCCGCCGAGCGGATGGCGCTGACCCTGTCGCAGGGGGGTCTGCAGAAGGCGACCGCGCGGGTCCTGGCGGCGCTGATGTTCGCCGACGCCGACAGCGTCACGGCGCCCGAACTCGCCGAACGGCTCTCCATCAGCTCCGGGTCGGTGTCCGGGGCCGTCAAGATGCTCTCCACCGTCGGGCTGATCGAGCGCGTCCCCGCCCCGGGCAGCCGCCGGGAGCACTACCGGCTCCGCGAGGGCGCCTGGGCCACGCTGATGTCCACGCAGAACGGGTTGATCCAGGCCATGTTCGAGGCCGCCGACCATGGCATCGCCGCCGCCGGCCGCGACAGCCTCGCCGCGCGCCGCCTGGAGGAGATGCGCGACTTCTACGGCTTCATGTTCCGCGAGATGCCCGCCCTGGTCGACCGCTGGCGCGCCGATTACCCCCGCCGGCGGGCGGAGGGCGGGCGGTAACCCGGTACGGGGAACGCGTTCTCGGCGACGCTCGGATCCGACGGCGTTAAGGACGCGTTAAGCGCGGGGTCGCGCGCGCTAAGAACGCGTCAACGGCTCGGGGAGATTTCCGAAAAGTGCCGTTTACTTCCTGATGCACCCCCAAAGCGGGTGCGGGTGCGACGAGCACCCGGCGCTCCACGGCGGCCGCGCGCCGCCCCCCAAGGAATCGAGCAATGTCAGATCTGGCGTTCATCCTGCTGACGGTGGCGGTCTTCGCCCTGTTCGCGCTGGTCGTGAAGGCGGTCGAGCGACTGTGACCGCAGAGAACGGAGTCGGCCTGGCGCTGGCCGTGCTGCTGGTCGCCTTCCTGGTCGCGGCCCTTCTTTTCCCGGAGCGTTTCTAGTGAACCCGACGGTCGCCGGGGTCCTTTTCCTCGGCTCTCTCGTGCTCGCCCTCGTCCTGACGCACAGGCCATTGGGCGACTATATGCACCGGGTCTATTCCGGGACCCGGCATTCGCGTGCGGAGCGCGTGCTCTACCGGCTGGCGGGGGTCGATCCCGAGGCCGAGCAGAGATGGGGCGTCTACGCGCGCAGCGTCCTGGCCTTCTCCGTCGTCAGCGTGCTGTTCCTCTACGGCTTCCAGCGGGTGCAGAACCACCTGCTTCTCGGCCTGGGATTCGACCCCGTCAAGCCCGACCAGGCCTGGAACACCGCCGTCAGCTTCGTGACCAACACGAACTGGCAGTCCTACGCGGGCGAGTCGACGATGGGCCACCTGGTGCAGATGGCGGGGCTGGCGGTGCAGAACTTCGTCTCGGCCGCCGTGGGCATGGCCGTGGCCGTCGCGCTGGTGCGCGGATTCGCGCGCCGCAGGAGCGAGCAACTCGGCAACTTCTGGGTCGACCTGACCAGGGGATCGCTGCGGATCCTGCTGCCCATCGCCTTCGTCGGCGCCGTCATGCTGGTGTCGGGCGGGCTGGTGCAGAACTTCTGGGATCCCGCCCACCACACGGTGGACACGATCGCCGGGGGCGCCCAGACGCTGACGGGCGGGCCGGTGGCGTCCCAGGAAGCGATCAAGGAACTCGGGACGAACGGCGGCGGCTTCACCAACGCCAACTCCGCGCACCCCTTCGAGAACGCGGCGTCGTGGACGAACTGGCTGGAGATCTTCCTGATCCTGGTCATCCCGTTCGCGCTCACCCGGACCTTCGGCCGCATGGTGGGCCAGCCGCGGCAGGGCTACGCGATCGCCGCGGTGATGGGGCTCCTCGCCCTGGTGAGCGTCTCGCTCACGATGATCTTCCAGGGACTGCACCACGGCACGGTGCCCACCGCGGTCGGCGGGGCGACGGAGGGCACGGAAGCGCGTTTCGGGGTGCTGAACTCCGCGGTGTTCGCCGCGGCGACCACGCTGACGTCGACCGGCGCCGTGGACTCCTTCCACGACTCCTACACGAGCCTCGGCGGCATGATGACGCTGGTCAACATGATGCTGGGCGAGGTGGCGCCCGGCGGCGTCGGCTCGGGCCTGTACGGGATGCTGGTGCTCGCCGTGATCACGGTGTTCGTGGCGGGGCTGATGGTGGGCCGCACGCCCGAGTACCTGGGCAAGAGGATCGGCTCGCGGGAGATCAAGTTCGCCGCGCTGTACTTCCTGGTCACGCCCGCGCTCGTGCTGGCCGGGAGCGCCGCGGCGACGGCGACCGGGAGCGGCCGCGCGGGCCTGCTGAACTCCGGGCCGCACGGGCTGTCGGAGATCCTCTACGCCTTCACGTCCGCGTCCAACAACAACGGCTCGGCGTTCGCCGGCCTCACCGTCAACACGGTCTGGTACGACACGGCGCTGGGCCTCTGCATGGCCTTCGGCCGGTTCCTGCCGATCATCTTCGTGCTGGCCCTGGCCGGCTCGCTGGCCCGCCAGGGGCACACCCCCGAATCGGACGGCACCCTGCCCACGCACCGGCCCCAGTTCGTCGGGCTGGTCGCGGGCGTCACCGTCGTCCTCGTCGCGCTCACGTTCCTGCCCGCGCTCGCGCTCGGGCCCCTGGCAGAAGGAATCCACTGATGGCCACGACCCAGACCGAGCGGGCGCCCGCGCAGTCACCCGTCCCCGAACCCCCGGGCCGCGTCCGGGGCGGCCTGCTCGACCCGCGGCAGATGCTGAGGTCCCTGCCGGACGCGGTCCGGAAACTGGACCCCCGGACGCTGTGGCGGAACCCGGTGATGCTGATCGTCGAGATCGGCGCCGTGTGGTCCACGGTTCTGGCGGCCACCGACCCGACCTGGTTCGCCTGGCTGGTCGTCGTCTGGCTGTGGCTCACGGTGGTCTTCGCCAACCTGGCCGAGGCGGTGGCCGAGGGCCGCGGCAAGGCCCAGGCGGACACGCTCCGGCGGGCCAGGCGGGACATGACGGCCCGGCGCCTGGTCGGCTGGCGGCCCGGAGCCGCGGACGCGCGGGAGGAACCGGTCCCCGCGCCCCGGCTCGCGCCGGGCGACATCGTGGTCGTCGAGGCCGGGCAGACCATCCCCGCCGACGGGGACGTGGTCGAGGGCATCGCGAGCGTGGACGAGTCGGCGATCACGGGGGAGTCGGCGCCGGTGATCCGGGAGTCCGGCGGCGACCGCAGCGCGGTGACCGGCGGCACCCGGGTGCTGTCGGACCGCATCGTGGTGCGGGTGACGCAGAAGCCCGGCGAGAGCTTCATCGACCGGATGATCGCGCTGGTGGAGGGGTCGAGCCGGCAGCGGACGCCGAACGAGATCGCGCTGAACATCCTGCTCGCGGCGCTCACGATCGTCTTCCTGCTCGCCACCGCGACGCTGCAACCACTGGCGATCTACTCGAAGGACACCAACCCCGGTGTGCCGGATTCGCCGGCTCTGGATGCTCATGGGGTCACCGGGATCGTGCTGGTGTCGCTGCTGGTGTGTTTGATTCCGACGACGATCGGGGCGTTGTTGTCGGCGATCGGTATCGCGGGGATGGATCGGCTGGTGCAGCGCAACGTGCTGGCGATGTCGGGGCGTGCGGTGGAGGCCGCGGGCGACGTCAACACCCTGCTCTTGGACAAGACCGGCACCATCACCCTCGGCAACCGGCAGGCGGCGGAGTTCCTCCCGCTCGCCGAGGTGCCGGAGGAGGAACTGGCCGACGCGGCGCAACTGGCCAGCCTCGCCGACGAGACGCCCGAGGGCAGGTCGGTCGTCGTCCTGGCCAAGCAGCGGTACGGACTCCGCGAGCGCACGCCCGGGGAGCTCTCCCACGCCGAGTGGGTGCCGTTCACCGCCCAGACCCGCATGTCGGGCGTCGACCTGGACGAGGGGGCGGGGCGGTCGCTGCGCAAGGGCGCGGCCGGCGCGGTCAGCGACTGGGTCCGGCGGCGGGGAGGCGCCGTGCCCCCGATGCTCGGCCAGATCGTGGACGGCATCTCCGCCTCCGGCGGGACACCGCTCGTGGTCGGTGAGTCCGCCGGCGGGGGAGCGCGCGTCCTCGGAGTGATCCACCTCAAGGACGTGGTCAAGCAGGGCATGCGGGAGCGGTTCGCCGCGATGCGGGCGATGGGCATCCGCACCGTCATGATCACCGGCGACAATCCGCTGACCGCCAGGGCGATCGCCGACGAGGCCGGCGTGGACGACTTCCTCGCCGAGGCCCGGCCCGAGGACAAGCTCGCCCTGATCAAGAAGGAGCAGGAGGGCGGACGCCTCGTGGCCATGACGGGCGACGGCACGAACGACGCCCCCGCCCTCGCCCAGGCCGACGTCGGGGTCGCCATGAACACCGGCACCTCCGCCGCCAAGGAGGCCGGGAACATGGTCGACCTGGACTCCGACCCGACCAAGCTGATCGAGATCGTCCAGATCGGCAAGCAACTGCTGATCACGCGCGGCGCGCTGACCACGTTCTCCATCGCCAACGACATCGCCAAGTACTTCGCGATCATCCCGGCGCTGTTCGTGACGCTCTTCCCCGGCCTGGACGCCCTCAACGTCATGCGGCTGTCCAGCCCGCAGTCGGCGATCCTGTCGGCGGTGGTGTTCAACGCGCTGATCATCGTCGCGCTGATCCCGCTGGCGCTGCGCGGCGTGACGTACAAGCCGAGCAACGCCTCCAGGCTGCTGTCGCGCAACCTCGGCGTCTACGGCCTCGGCGGCATCGTCGCCCCGTTCGCCGGCATCAAGCTCATCGATCTCATCGTCCAGTTCCTTCCGGGGATGTCCTGACATGCGTATGCCAACCTGGATCCGCCGCCACGTGGCCGCGCTCCGAGCGCTGCTGGTGCTCACCGCCGTGCTCGGCGTCGCCTACCCGCTCGCCGTCTTCGCGGTCGCCCAGATCCCGGGGCTCAAGAGCCGGGCCGACGGGAGCGTCGTGAAGACCGCCGACGGCCGCACGGCCGGCAGCGCCCTCATCGGCCAGGCGTTCACCGGAAAGGACGGGAACCCGCTCAGGCAGTACTTCCAGAGCCGCCCCTCCGCGGCCGGCGACGGGTACGACCCGACCTCGACGGCCGCGAGCAACCTCGGGCCCGAGGACGTCCTCGACACCCTCGCCGACCCCGCCGCGGGCGTCGAGGGGGAGCAGAGCCTGCTCACCCAGGTCTGCTCCCGGAGCAAGGCCGTCGGCGACCTGGAGGGCGTGGACGGCCGCCGGCCGTACTGCACGCCGGACGGGGCGGGCGCGGTGCTCAAGGTGTTCGGAGCGCGGGCCGCCGACGGGACCATCCCCAAGCCCACCAGGGTCGTCAGCGCCAACCAGGCCTGCCCCGCCGCGCCCTTCACCGCCGCCTACAGGGGAGTCCGGGTCGAGTGCGCCAGGCCGGGCGAGGACCTCGCCTCCGGCCTGACCGTCCCGGTCAGGGGGGACGCGCCCGCGAAGCCGCGGGTGCCGGCCGACGCCGTCACCGCGAGCGGCAGCGGCCTGGACCCGCACATCACGCCCGCCTACGCGAAGCTCCAGGCGCCGCGGGTCGCCAGGGCGCGCGGCGTCTCCGAGGCGCGGGTGCTGGCGGCCGTGCGGCACAACCGGACCGCCCGCGCGCTCGGGTTCATGGGGGAGCCGGTGGTGAACGTCGTCCGGCTCAACCTGGAACTGGACCGCGACCACCCGTACCGGGCACAGGGGGACTGATCATGACGCGCGGGCGGCTCCGCGTCTATCTGGGGGCCGCCCCGGGCGTGGGCAAGACGTACGCGATGCTCGCCGAGGCGCACCGGCGCCGGGCCCGCGGAACCGACGTCGTGGTGGGGTACGCCGAGACGCACGGCCGCCCCCTGACCGTCGAGCGGCTCGCCGGGCTGGAGACGCTTCCGCGCGCGACGGTCGAGTACCGCGGGACGGCCTTCACCGAACTCGACACCGCGGCCGTGGTCGCCCGCCGCCCGCAGGTGGTGCTCGTCGACGAGCTGGCGCACACCAACGTGCCCGGCTCCCGCCACGCCAAGCGCTGGCAGGACGTCGAGGAGATCCTGGAGGCCGGGATCGACGTCGTCTCCACCGTCAACGTGCAGCACCTGGAGTCGGTGAACGACGTCGTCGAGCAGATCACCGGCGTGCCGCAGCGCGAGACCGTCCCGGACGAGGTCGTGCGCCGCGCCGACCAGGTCGAACTCGTCGACATGGCGCCGGAGGCGCTGCGCCGCAGGATGGCGCACGGCAACGTGTACGCCCCCGAGAAGGTCGATGCCGCGCTCGGCAACTACTTCCGCGTCGGGAACCTGACCGCCCTGCGCGAGCTGGCGCTGCTGTGGCTGGCCGACAAGGTCGACGACCAGCTCGACCGGTACCGCGCCGACCACGAGATCCACGGCACCTGGGAGGCCCGGGAACGCGTCGTCGTCGCCCTCACCGGCGGACCCGAGGGCGACACCCTGATCCGCCGCGCCGCCCGCATCGCCGACCGCACCAAGGGCGCCGACCTGCTGGCCGTGCACGTCCTCCCCAGCGACGGCCTCACCGGCGCCGACCCCGCGCACCTCGTGCGGCAGAGGGCGCTCGTGGAGAACCTCGGCGGCGCCTACCACCAGGTCGTCGGCGCGAACGTGCCGGACGCGCTGCTGGACTTCGCCCGCGGCGTCAACGCCACCCAGCTGGTGCTGGGCGCCTCCCGCCGGGGGCGGTTCGCCCAGATGTTCTCCCGGGGGGTCGGGGTGACGACGACGGCCCACTCCGGCCCCATCGACGTCCACCTGGTCACGCACGAGGAGGTCAGCAAGGGGCGCCGGGCCCGGCCGCCTCGCGGGGGGCTCACCCGCCGGCGGCGCACCGCGGGTTTCGTGCTGGCCGCCGCGCTCCTCCCCCTGCTCACCCTGGTCCTCCACCATCTGCAGGGGGAGTTCTCCCTGCCCAGCGACATCCTGCTGTTCCTCGTCCTGGTGATCGGGGTGGCGCTGGTCGGCGGCCTGTATCCCGCGGTCCTCACCGCCGTGTCCGGGTCCCTCCTGCTGAACTACTACTTCACCCCGCCGCTCGACAGGTTCACGATCTCCGAGCAGGAGAACCTGCTCGCCCTGGTGGTCTACGTCGTCGTGGCCGCCGCCGTCAGCGCCGTCGTCGACCTGAACTACCGGCGCAGCCGGGAGGCGTCCCGGACCCGGGCCGAGGCCGAGGTCCTGTCCGCCCTCGCGGGCGGGGTGCTCCGCGGCCAGAGCACGGTGCGCGACATCCTGGAGGACCTGCGGCAGACCTTCGGCCTCACGGCGGTGACCCTGCTGGAGCGCGGGCCGGAGGGCGCCGGGGCACTCGGGACGCACGGCGATCCGGACCGCTGGAGCATCGTGTCGACGGCCGGAGGCCCGCCCTGCACCGCTCCCAAGGCGGGCGAGACCGAGATCCCGATCGGCGACGACCTCGTCCTCGTGGCGCGCGGCCGGACGCCGCGGGCGGAGGACCGCCGGGTGCTGGAGGCCTTCGCGGCGCACGTCGCGGCCGCGCTGCGGCAGCAGCGGCTGTCCGCCGAGGCCGAGCGGGCGCGCCCGCTGGCCGAGGCCGACCGGATCCGCACCGCCCTGCTGGGCGCCGTCAGCCACGACCTGCGGACGCCGCTGTCCTCGGCGAAGGCGGCGGTGGACAGCCTGCGCAGCCCCGACGTCACCTGGATCGAGGATGACCGCGACGAACTGGTGGACACCGCCGCCGAGTCCCTGGCGCGGCTCGACCGGCTGGTGGCCGACCTCCTCGACATGAGCCGGCTGGAGGCCGGTGTGCTCGCCGTCCATCCGCACCCCCTGGCGGTCGAGGACGTCGTGCCCCGCGCCGTGTCCTCCCTCGACCGCCTCGACGCGACCGGCGTGCGCGTCCGGATCTCCGGAGGACTGCCCGAGGTGTCGGCCGATCCGGTCCTGCTCCAACGGGTGCTGGCGAACCTCGTCGCCAACGCCGTCCGGCACAACCCGCCGGGAGAGCCCGTCACGGTGACCGCGAGCGCCCACGCGGACCGGGTCGAGCTGCGCGTGATCGACCGCGGCCCCGGCATCCCCGTGTCCGAGAGGGACGCGGTCTTCGCGCCCTTCCAGAGGCTGGGCGATCGGGACAACGGCACCGGAGTCGGTCTCGGGCTCGCGCTGTCGCGGGGGATGACCGAGGCGATGGGCGGCACACTTCTCGCCGAGGAGACCCCCGGCGGCGGGCTGACGATGGTGGTCGCCCTGCGGGCCGGCCGGTCGCGCGAGCCGGGGCCGCGGCGAGGGGCGCCCGGCGAACGGCAAGAGCCCGCCGGGCGTTAAGAAAACGTCAATTCCTGATTCGCCGGGGCGGACCGCACAGGGGCGCTCACCAGGCTTTGCTAGATTTCGCCAGGCCCCATAAAGGGACGATTCAGGCGAGGGGGAGGCGGCGCTCGGCATGGGCAGGCGGGGCGCATGGCGCATCTATCTGGGCGCGGCGCCCGGGGTGGGCAAGACCTACGCCATGCTGAACGAGGGCCGGCGGCGCGCCGGGCGCGGCACGGACGTGGTCGTCGGAGTCGTCGAGACCCACGGGCGCTCCCGGACGGCCGAGCAGATCGGCGACCTGGAGGTCGTCCCGGCCCGCCGGACGCCCCACCAGGGGGCGTGGCCCACCGAGATGGACGTGGACGCCCTCCTGGCCCGCCGTCCCGAGGTCGCCCTGGTCGACGAACTGGCCCACGCCAACGCCCCGGGAAGCCGCAACGCCCGGCGATGGCAGGACATCGAGGAGCTCCTGCGGGCGGGCATCGACGTGATCTCGACCCTCAACGTCCAGCACCTGGAATCGCTCAGCGACGTCGTGGAGGGCATCACCGGGATCCGGCAGGGCGAGACCGTCCCGGACGCGGTCGTCCGGCGGGCGGACCAGATCGAGCTGGTCGACATGACCGCCGAGGCGCTCCGCCGGAGGCTCGCGCACGGGAACGTCCACGCGGCGGACGAGACCGGCGCCGCGCCGGCCGGCTACTTCCGGGAGGGCAACCTCACCGCCCTGCGCGAGCTGGCGCTGCTGTGGGTGGCCGACCGCGTCGACGAGGGCCTGGCCCGCTACCGCGACCAGCACGGCATCACCGAGCCCTGGGAGGCCCGCGAGCGCATCGTGGTGGCGCTCGGCGGCGGCCCGGAGGGCGACGCGCTGGTCCGGCGCGCGGCCCGCATGGGCGCCCGGGCCGGGCGCGCGGACCTCCTCGCCGTCCGGGTGGTGCGCAGCGGCGGCCTCGACGAGGGTTCCGCGGCCGCGCTCGCGCGCCAGCGCGCCCTGGTGGAGAGCATGAACGGGACGTTCCACCAGGTGGTGGGCGACGACGTGGCGACGGCGCTGCTGGAGTTCGCCCGCGGCGTCAACGCCACGCAGCTCGTCGTCGGGGCCGGGCGCCGCTCCGGCCGGCGGCGGATGCCGGGGCCCGGCATCGGGACCGCCGTGACCCGGGAGTCCGGCCACTTCGACGTCCACATCGTCGGGCACGAGCACTCCGGGAAGCGCCCCGGCGCGGCCCGCGCCGGCGGCCCGGCGCTCAGCCGCCGCCGCAGAGCGGCGG
This sequence comes from Spirillospora sp. CA-108201, assembly GCF_050936235.1. Classification (NCBI taxonomy): domain Bacteria; kingdom Bacillati; phylum Actinomycetota; class Actinomycetes; order Streptosporangiales; family Thermomonosporaceae; genus Spirillospora; species Spirillospora sp. CA-108201. The sequence continues at coordinate 825,855 of NZ_JBNJNE010000001.1, forward strand.
GATGGGCCCTCGCCGTCGCCGGGCCTCCCGCGCTGACCGGCCTCCTGGCCGGCACGGGCCTGGAGGTCGGTCTGGTCATCGACATCCTGTCCTACCTGGTGCTGACCGTCGGGGTCGCCCTCGCGGGAGGGCTGTGGCCGGCCGTCGCCGCCGCCGTCCTGGGCAGCCTTCTGGCCAACTGGTACTTCACCCCGCCCTTCCACACCCTCACCATCGGCGACCGCGACAACGCCCTCGCGCTGCTGATCTTCGTCGGGGTGGCGGCGGCGGTCGCCTCGGTGGTGGACCTGGCCGCGCGCCGCTCCCGGCAGGCGGCGCAGAGCGGCGCCGAGGCCGCGACGCTGAGCATGCTGGCCACGAGCGTGCTGCGCGGCGAGAAGGCGCTGCCCGCCCTGCTGGAACGGATCCGCGAGACCTTCGGCATGGCGTCGGTCGCGCTGCTGGAGAGGTCGGGCGACGGCTGGACGGTCCTCGGGTCGACCGGCGCCGACCCGTGCCCCGACCCCGACGGGGCCGACGCGCAGGCCAGGGTCGGCGAGGGCGAGGGGGCGGACGGGGGCGGCGAGACCGTGCTGGCCCTGCGCGGACGCGTCCTGCCCGCCGCGGACCGCCGGGTGCTGTCGGCCTTCGCGTCCCAGGCCGCCGCCGCGCTGGAGTGGCGGCGGCTGGCCGAGGAGGCGGGGCGGGCGCGGCGGCTCGCCGAGGGCAACCGGATCCGCACCGCCCTGCTCGCCGCGGTCTCCCACGACCTGCGCACCCCGCTGGCCTCGATCAAGGCCGGCGTGAGCAGCCTGCGCCAGACCGACGTCGACTGGGATCCGGAGGACGAGGCCGAACTGCTGGCCACCGTCGAGGAGTCGGCCGACAGGCTCGACGGCCTCATCGGCAACCTGCTCGACATGAGCCGCCTGCAGACGGGCGCCGTCTCCCCGCTGACCCAGCCGGTCTCCCTGGAGCAGGTGGTCGCGCCCGCCCTCCAGGGCGTCCCGGCCGGCCGCGTGGAGGTGGACGTCCCGGAGAGCCTTCCCCCGGTCCTGGCCGACCCCGGGCTGCTGGAACGGGCGCTGGCCAACGTGGTCGAGAACGCCGTCCGGCACGGCGCGGGCGCCGTCGTCCTGTCGGCCGGCGAGCTGCGCGCGGACCGGCGGCCCGGCCGGGTCGAGATCAGGGTCGCGGACCGCGGCCCCGGAGTGCCGGAGCCGGCCAAGGAGCAGATCTTCGCGCCGTTCCAGCGCCTCGGGGACTCCCCCCGGGGCGCCGGCGTGGGGCTGGGCCTGGCCGTGGCCCGGGGCTTCACCGAGGCGATGGGCGGCACCCTGCGGGCCGAGGACACGCCGGGAGGCGGCCTCACCATGGTCTTCGCGCTGCCGGCCGCCGGCGCGTGCGGGGACGGCTCCGCGTCCGGCGGCGAGGACGGGGGATCACCGTGACGCGCGTACTCCTCGTCGAGGACGAGCAGCAGCTCGTCCGGGCGCTGCGCATCAACCTGAGGACGCGCGGCTACGAGGTGGACGCCGCGCCCGACGGCCGCACCGCCCTGGACCTGGCCGCCCAGCGCAGGCCCGACGTGGTGGTGCTCGACCTCGGACTGCCGGACATGGACGGCGTCGAGGTGATCGAGGGGCTGCGCGGCTGGCTGAACGTGCCCATCATCGTGCTCTCCGCGCGGCACGCCTCCGAGCAGAAGGTCCGGGCCCTGGACTCCGGGGCCGACGACTACGTCACCAAGCCGTTCGGCATGGACGAGCTCCTGGCCCGCCTGCGCGCGGCGGTCCGGCGGGCCGCCCCGGCCGAGCGGGCCGCCGCCGTGGTGGAGACCGCGGACTTCACGATCGACCTGGGGGCCAAGCGGGTGACCAGGGAGGGCCGGGAGATCCGCCTGACGCCCACCGAGTGGAACATCCTGGAGGTCCTGGTCCGCCACCCCGGCGCCCTGGTCGGCCAGCGGCAGCTCCTCCACGAGGTGTGGGGCCCCGCCTACGACAAGGAGACCAACTACCTGCGCGTCTACCTCGCCCACCTGCGCCGGAAGCTGGAGCCCGACCCGGCCCGCCCCCGCCACCTGATCACCGAGCCCGGCATGGGCTACCGCTTCGAGCCCTGATCCGGGCCGCCCTCCCCGCGCGGGCGGCTCACCCCCGCGTGACGGCGGCGGGCGGGGGCGGGGTCCAGCGCGCGTTCTTCGGGGCGACCCCGAAGTCGGCCTTGAGCTCCGGGGGAACGGCGTAGTGCATGACGCGGCCTCGCGTCAGCGACGACAGCTCCAGCATGGTGACGAGGTGGCCGAGCCGGTCGGAGATCTGCTCGGCCCACGGCCCGCGGTCCTCGACCCACTCCAGGGCGCCCAGCAGGGCCGGGGCGATCCTGATGAGGGAGTCGAACCGCGTGCGGGGGACCTGGAGCCAGTCCGCGGACGTGTCGCCGATGAGGTAGCGGATGAGCGCGGGCACGACCGGGTCGAGCAGCGTCCCGGGCACGACCTCCTCGTACAGGTCGATCAGCTGCCGGGTCAGGTGCGCCCCCTCGGGGGAGGGGCCCATGTGGCGCACCATGTACCGGTCGGAGAACTCCCTCGCCGCCTCCAGGTCCGGGGGGATGCTGCCGGGCTCGATGCCGAGGATGACGCCGACGACGCGCCAGGCGTAGTAGTAGGCGTCCGCGCCGTCGGCCGTGATGTGGACGCCCATGCGGTGCAGGGCGTCCAGGACCTGGATGCTGAACATCATCAGCCCGCCGAGCATGTCCTCCTGGCAGATCGCGACGGGCTCGGGCCAGCGGTTCTCCTCCTTCAGGTGCCGGCGGATGGAGGCGTGCAGCAGCCGGACCTTCTGCGCCGCCGGGAGGAACCGCCCGCCCGCCTGGAACGCGTCGGGCCGCATGAGGTAGACGGTGAACTGCCCGGTCTCGGCCATCCGCCGCGAGGGGTAGGCCAGTGAGTGCGTGGCCGACAGCAGTCTGGCCACGTGCGGGACGACGTAGCAGGCCGGCATCGCCGCGAACGACAGGGCGGTGGAGACGTGCACGTCGTTGTCGACGAAGAACCGCCGCGCCTGCTCCATGACGCCCCAGTCGATCCAGTCCGGCGGGGCCGCGGTCGCCTGGAGGTAGTCGCGCGCCGCGTCCGGCAGGCCCTCGGGGAGCGCCTGGCCGGACGTCGTGAACCAGCGCATGAGGGTGTTGTACCTGCCCACCTGCCCGCCGCTGAACAGGGCTTCGACGGTCGCGTCGGCGAGCGGGTCGCCCTTCAGCCGCAGAGCGTCCATGTACCGGTCGGTGTAGTCAGTCATCGGCGGTCACCTCGCAGATCAGTCGGGCCAGGGCGTCGGCGGCGTCCGGCCGGGTGCCGGCGAGCGCCGCGCGCGCGGCGCTCGCGCGTTCGTCGATCATCTGCCGGACGCGGGCCGGCGCCCGGGAGCGGAGCATGATCTCCCGGATCTCGGCGGCGCCGGCCGGGGTGAGCGGCCCGTCCAGCAGGTCCCGCAGGCGGCGGCGGTCGGGCTCGGGGGCTTCGGTCAGGGTCAGCGCGAGCAGTGCGGTGGGCTTGCGGCCGGCCAGGTCGTCCAGGAGCGACTTGCCGGTCCGGCACGGGTCGCCGAACACGCCCCACAGGTCGTCCCGCAGCTGGAACGCCTCGCCGAGCGGACGGGCGTAGGCGGCCAGCGCGGCCAGCGTCGGCGCGGCGGCCCCGCCCAGCACCGCGCCGATCCGCAGGGGCCCCTCGACGGTGTAGGAGCCGGTCTTGAACCGCACGATCGTCAGCGAGCGGGCCACGTCCGGCGGCGCGCCGGTCCGCAGGATCTCCAGGCACTCGCCCGCGACCAGCTCGCGGCCCATCGCCGTCCACAGCGGCACCGCCCGGCCGAGGAAGGCCCGCGGCAGGCCCGAGCAGTGGAACAGCTGCGCGGCCCACGCGACCAGCAGGTCGCCGACCATGATCGCGAGGGCGTCGCCGAGCTTCTCCTGCGCGCTCGGCCGCCCGCGCCGCATCGGGCTGCGGTCGATGACGTCGTCGTGGACGATCGCCGCGGCGTGCACCAGTTCCAGGGCCGCGGCGGCGCGGACGACGGCGTCGGTGTCCGGCTGCCCCGCGGCGCGCCACCCCCAGTAGCAGAACGCCGGGCGGATGCGCTTGCCGCCGTCGACCGAGATCCGCAACTGGTCGGCGACGGGCTCCAGCTCGCCGTCCAGGGCGAGCAGCTCGGCGACCTCCGCCTCGACGAACTCCTCCAGCGCCCGGTCGACCCGGGTCCGAAGGTCAGCCATCCTGGGGCCGCGCGGCGGCCTGGCGGGCCAGGACCTCCATGTGCGCCTCCGGAGCCGCGCCGCTGCGCCGCAGCGCCAGCTCTCCGCGCGCGCGGAGCTCCTGCCGCACCTCGGCCGGACCGGGCATGCGCCGGGCCAGGCCCCGCAGTCCCTCCGCCACCACGTCGGCGACCCCGGCCGCCAGGCAGAGCGTTTCGTTACGCGGACCGGCTCTTCCATCAGACTGCGCCATCGTCACCTTCCGCTCATTCGTAGTCGCAGTCAGTGATATCAGGAAAGCGGTGGGACACCACCGAAACGGGCTGTGAGGACTGCCTCGCCGCCGCATGACGGAATAGTCACTCCCAGAGTGTTGCGGCGGGGGACGCGTCCCGGGCGCCGGTCCAGGGACGGAGCTTCTCGGGGTTGCGCACCGCCCAGATGCGCCTGATCCGTCCGTCCGCGATCTCGAACGCGTAGACCGTCACCGTGACGCCGTCCTGCCGGGCGATCAGGCCGGGCCGGCCGTTGACCGTGCGCTCCAGGAGCGTGACGCCGGCCACCCGGCGGATGAGTCCGGCGATCGCGTGCGCGATCCGCTCGCCGCCCTCGATCGGGCGGAGCACGGTCTTGACCAGGCCGCCGCCGTCGGCGGTGAGGACGGCGCGCGGGTCGAGGAGGCCGATGAGGGCGTCGACGTCGCCGGCCTCCAGCGCCCGCCTGAAGTTCCTGACGACACCCGCGCGGCCGCTGGCCCGGGCCGCGGGCGGCGTGGAGGCGCGGAGGCGGCGCCTGGCCGAGGAGGCGAGCTCGCGGCAGGCCGCCGGGGTGCGGCCGGTGATCTCGGCGACCTCGGCGAAGGGGTAGCGGAACACGTCGTGCAGGATGAGCGCGACGCGTTCGGCCGGGGTCATCGAGTCGAGCACGACGAGGAAGGCCATGCCGACCGACTCGTCCAGGAGGCGGTAGGAGAGGCCGATCAGCCGGCGCCGCTCGCCGATGACCGCGCTCGGGCCCGCGCCGGGCCGGTCGTGTCCTGCTGGCGGATGGTCGGTCATGTCCCGCTGGCTCCCTGGATCGGATGCGCCCTCACCACTTCGACGAGACACCGCGCCGGAATGTCAGGCCGCCGCACGGCCTGACATTCCGGCGGGCCGCGTCGTCGGACTGGCGACGCGGCCTCGTCCGAGGCCGCCGCGTTCGGCGCGACAAGGAGATGATCATGCCTGCACGCGGCGCGGCCCCGGTGGCCGGGCCCGGGGACGGCACGGCAGGGGCGGCGGGCCCGGACCCGAGGCGGTGGCTGATCCTCGCCGTCATCGCCGCCGCCCAGCTCATGGTCGTCCTCGACCTGACCGTGATGAACCTCGCGCTGCCGTCGGCGCAGCGTGCGCTGGGCTTCTCGGCCGCCGACAGGCAGTGGGTCGTCACCGCGTACGCGCTGTCGTTCGGGAGCCTGCTGCTGTTCTGCGGACGCCTGGCCGACCTGGCCGGCCGCAAGGCGACCTTCCTGACGGGGCTCGTCGGCTTCGCGGCGGCCTCCGCCGTCGGCGGCGCCTCGGTCGACTTCCCGATGCTGGTGGCGGCGCGCGCCTGCCAGGGGGCCTTCGGCGCCCTGCTGGCGCCGTCCGCCCTGTCGCTGCTGACCACGACGTTCCAGGACCCCGGGGAGCGGGCCAGGGCGTTCGGCGTCTACGGCGCGGTCGCGGCCGCGGGCGGCGGCCTCGGCCTCCTCCTCGGCGGCGCGCTGACCTCCTCCCTGTCCTGGCGGTGGTGCATGTACGTCAACCTGGTCTTCGCCGCGATCGCGATCATCGGGGGAGCGGCGCTGATCGGACGGCAGCGGCGAACGCCGGGGGGCCGCGTGGACGTTCCGGGCGTGATCGCGGTGGCCGGCGGGATGCTCTGCCTGGTCTACGGGTTCTCCAACGCCGCGTCCCACCGCTGGGGCACCCCCTCGACCTGGGGCCTTCTCGCGCTCGGCGTCGCCCTGCTGATCGTGTTCGCGGCCTGGCAGACCCGCGCCGCGCACCCCCTGCTGCCGCCCCGCATCGTGCTCGACCGCGCCCGCGCCGGCGCCTACCTGACCATCCTGATCAGCGGCGCCGGCACGTTCGGCGTCTTCCTGTTCCTGGTCTACTACATGCAGGTGACCCTGGGGTACTCGGCCGTCGGGTCGGGGCTCGCCATGCTGCCGATGGTGGTGCTCAGCGGCGCCGTGGCCGTCCTCGGCAACACCAGGCTGATGCCGCGGTTCGGCCCCCGTCCGATGGTCGTCGCCGGCATGCTGCTCGACGCGGCCGCCATGGTGTGGCTGACGAGGATCGGCATGAACTCGGCCTACGGGACGACGCTGCTCGGGCCGCTCATGGTGATCGGCGCCGGCATGGGCCTCATCTTCGGCATGGCGGCCGCCGCCGGCACCTCCGGCGTGGCGCCGCGGGACGCGGGGGTGGCCTCGGCGAGCATCAACACCGGGCAGCAGCTCGGCGGCTCCATCGGCACCGCCCTGCTCAACACCGTCGCGGCCGGCGCCACCAGCGGCTACCTGGCCGACCACCCGCACGGACGGCCGACGCCGCAGATGCTCCAGCTCGCGGCGGTCCACGGGTACACCACGGTGTTCTGGTGGTGCGCCGGCATCTTCGCGGCCGGCGCCCTCGTCTGCGGCGCGCTCCTGCCCCGCGGCCCGCTCGCCCGCCCCGCGGAGGCCGCGCCGCGCGAACCGTCCGGAGAGGCCGTCGCGGCAGGTCAGCATGGACGGACACCGTCTGGTTATGAGTAACCAGGTGACGTCCTTGAGGAACGGACCTCGTGGTCGCGGAGCGGGCCGACGGCCAGGCCGCCGGCACGGCAGGTCGCCACCACGGCGGGGAGGGCGCCGAGGGACGCCGTCCACGCGCCCGGCGCCGAGGTGGCGTCGCTGTCGTGCAGGAGGAGCGTCGCGCCGCCGTCCAGGCCCGGGGAGAGCTCGGCCAGCACGGAACGGGGCGTCGCGGAGGCCGTCCAGTCCTTGCCCCAGGCGGTCCAGAGGACCGGCCGGAGGCCGTCGCGGTGGGCCGCGAAGAGGGCTTCGGCGGTGAGGACGCCGTACGGGGGCCGGTACCAGGAGGGGGCGACGCCGCAGACGTCCTCGATGAGGCGGACGGTGCGGCGGACTTCGGCGCAGACGCGTCCGGGGCGGGTCCTCAGGGCGTTGTCGTGGTGCCATCCGTGGACGGCGATCTCGTGACCGTCGGCGACGATGCGTCGGCCCAGGGACGGGGCGCGCTGGAGCATCGCGCCGAGGACGAAGAAGGTCGCGCGGCAGCCGAGACGGGACAGCTCGTCCAGGAAGAGGGGCGTGGAGCGGGCGTCGGGCCCGTCGTCCAGGGTGAGCGCGACATGGCGCGCGTCGCCGCGGCCGGCGAGACGGGGCGTCAGGAGGCGGACGGGCGGAAGCCAGGTCGCGGCGGGCAGGGCGTGCGCCAGGAGGACCCCGGCGAGTGCCCGCGTCAGATGCGACATGGGACCAGTTTCACAGGGGGAGGCATCGCATGGGCAAACGGCTCCTCATCCTCACGGCGGCCATGGGGGCGGGCCACGACGTCGTCGCGGGGGAGTTGGCGCGCCGGATCGCGCCGCGGGGCGTGGAGGTGTGCGTCGTCGATGTGCTGGATCTGGTGCCGCTGCGGCTCGGGCGCGGGCTCAGGCGGATGTACGGGGCGATGCTGCGCGGGGCGCCCTGGCTCTACGAGTGGATCTACCAGGCGTACTTCGTGGCGCCGCGCCCGCCGCCCGCGTCGCCGCTCACGGTGCTGATCGCCCGGGGGCTGGAGCGGCGGGCGCTGGAGCCGCCGGACGCGGTGGTGTCGACCTTCCATGTCGCGGCGCAGGTCGCGGGGTGGATGCGCGCGCGCGGGCGGCTTGCGGCGCCGTCGTTCGTGCTGGTGACCGACTTCGCCGCCCACCGGATGTGGTGGCACCCGGGCAACGACCGCTACCTGTGCCCGGACGACGTCTCGGCGCGCGCGGTCGCGGAGCGGACGGGGTGCTCGGCGAACCGGGTCGCGCCCGTGGTGCGGCCCGGGTTCCGCCACGCCGGCGACGGCGGACGGCTGCGGGCCGCGGTGGGCGCGCGGCCCGGGGAGCGCATCGTGCTGATCTCCGCGGGGGCCTGGGGCATCGGCCGGGTGACCGAGACGGCCCGCGGGCTCGCGGCGTCCGGCCGGTACCTGCCGGTCGTGCTGTGCGGGCGGAACCGGCGGCTGCGGGCCCGGGTCCGCAGGGGCGGGGCCGGGCACGCCCTCGGCTGGCGGGACGACATGCCCGGTCTGATGGCGGGCGCGTACGCGCTGGTCGACAACGCGGCGGGGCAGACGTGCCGGGAGGCGTTCGCGTGCGGGCTGCCGGTCGTCTCCTACCGGCCCATCCCCGGCCACGGGCGTGAGGGCGCCGAGGCGATGGCGCGGGCGGGCCTGAGCGACCTCGCGCGGTCGCCCGCCGAGCTCCTGGAGGCGCTGGACGGGCTCGGGAGCGAGCGGGTGCGCGGGACCCGGGCGCGGCGGGTGGAGCTGCTGTTCGACGCCGTCCGTGCCGATCACGTCATTCGCGCCGCGTTGGGGTGACGGCGCGCTCGTCGTGCAGCAGGGGGGACCGGGCGATGACGGCGCTGCCGACCAGGATCAGCACGATGCCGAGGATCTCCGCGATGATCCACAGGCCGGTCCGGATGCTCTCCTCGAAGAGGCCGACGCCCAGCAGGATGCTGGCGGCCGGGTCCGTGACCGTCAGGGCGGGCTGGACGGCCACCAGGCTGCCGCTCTGCAGCGCGTTCTGGAGCAGGTAGAGGCTCACGACCCCCGCCGCGGCCATCGCGTAGAGCTCCCATGACGTCAGGACGGCGGCGATCCCGTCGGAGAAGTCGCGCGTGGCCGTCCTCATGAACGCGGCCGTCAGCGCGAAGCCCAGGGACGTCGTGACGCCGAGCAGCACGCCGCGGGCCGGGCCGCGGATGGACCACGCCGCCGCCACCAGCGCGGCGGCGCAGCCCACCGTGGCGGCCGTCGCGATGATCCACTCGCCGGGTCCCGGCACGCCCAGGCCCTCGCTGGGGGCGGCGGCGATGAGCAGCGCGGCCAGCCCCACGGTGAGGACGCCGACCCCCGTCCACGGCACCTGGCGCAGCCCGCGCGGCGGAAACCACGCGATGAAGATCATGGTGAACGGCAGCTCGGAGGCCAGCAGCGGCTGGACCAGTGCCAGTCCCGCCATCGACAGCGCCGCGGCCTGCAGGACGAACGCGGCGATGAGCGCGCCCACGCCGCCGATCCAGAGCGGCTCTCGCAGCAGGTCGAGGATCAGGGACGGCTTGAAGGCGTCGTCCTCGGGCGCGGCCCGGGCGGCCCGCCGCTGGAGCACCGACGCCAGGGCGTTGGCAGCTCCGCCGAGCAGGCTCAGGATGACGGCGATCACTGGTCCGCGTCCTCGTCCCGCGATGCCAGCTCGCCCGGTTTGCCGAGATACGGCGACCGGCCGAGGACGACGATCCCCGCCACCATGCCCGCCAGCCCCAGCGCCTCCAGGGCCAGGTCACGGGTGGACAGCCGGATCCCCTCGCCGAAGACCGCGATGCCGAGCGCGATCGCGGTCAGCGGCTCGGCCGCCGTGCTGGCGGGCAGCGAGATGCGCAGCGGCGCCGCGTCGAAGGCGCTCTGCGCGAACAGCAGGGCCAGGGCCCCGACGCACACCAGGCCGTAGGGCTGCCACGTGGTGAAGGCGGCGGGTATGCCCCGGCCGAAGAGCAGGACGACGCTGCGGGTCAACGTGTCCTGGAGGCCGAAGAGCAGCCCGGCGGCCGAGGCGAGCAGCATCGCGCGGACGCGCAGGTCCCGGTGGCCTCCTCCCACCGCCACCAGCGCGGCGAGGATCAGCACGACCGCCCCGCCCAGCCAGCGGAAGGACAGCGTGCCGGGCGGCGTGCCTCCGTGCGGCCGCCCGACGCCCAGGAACAGCGCGACCCCGCCGGTCAGCATCAGCGACCCCAGCAGCGCCCGGACGCCGAACGGCTCCCGGTAGATCACATGCGCGGCGATCAGGGCGAAGACGAGGTTGACGGTGAGCACCGGGGTGGCCTGGGTGACGCCGATGAGGTCCAGCGCGAAGGCGAAGACGAGCTGGCCGGCGATCATCAGGGCGATCCCGCCCAGCCACAGCCGGCTGTGCAGCAGGTCGAGCAGCAGGCTCGGATGCAGGATCCGCCCCAGCGGCTCCTGGAAGGCGGCGTGCTGCTGCGCCACGAACCCCAGTCCGATGAGGCAGGCCGCCACCACCGCGACGGCCACCCCGAGAAGGCTCATCCTGATTCACGATTCCCCCGCCGTGACTCTCGCGAGCGGTCCTCTACCCGGGTCCGGTTGTCCGAATCCGGCTTCCCGTGCAGACCGAAACAAGGAGAGACGATCTTTGCCAGGTCGGGCGGTACGCGCCCGCGGGGCCCCGTCGCAGTTCACGGTGCGCGCGGCCGGATCTGTGGCCATCCCCACAGGCTTGAAATGCGACTTTTGAATTCCGATTAAAATATGATCAAGCCGTGCACCTGACCCAGTCGACCGACCTGGCCCTGCGCGTGCTGATGCTGCTGGGCGCGCGGAACGAGCGGCGGTCCGCCGCCGAGCTCGCCGAGCTGCTGCGGGTCGCGCCGCAGCACATGGCGAAGATCGTCCAGCGGCTCCGCCGGGAGGGGCTCGTCAGCACGACCCGCGGCCGCGGGGGCGGCGTCGTCCTCGCGGGCGGGGTGCCCGACATCCCGGTCGGCGAGATCGTCCGAGTGCTGGAAGGGCCCGGCGAGGCGGTCGAGTGCGACAGCCCGCCCTGCCCGCTGCGCGGCGGCTGCCGCCTGCGCGGGGCGCTGCGGGCGGCCCAGGAGGCCTTCCTGGCGTCGCTGGACCAGGTGCGACTGCGTGATCTGGTGGCCGATCCGACCGGACCGGTCCTGCTCTCCCTGGCGCCCCCGGCGTCCGCCGGCGCGCCGCCCCTCGCGGAGGAAGGTCCCTGATGCTCTCGTCCGACCACGCCGAAGTCGTGCGCGCCACCCTGCCCGCCGTCACCGCCAACGGCGCCGCGATCACCGGCGGGTTCTACGCCGCGATGTTCGCCGCGCACCCCGAGCTGCGGAACCTGTTCAACCAGGGCAACCAGGCCAACGGCGAGCAGCGCCGCGCCCTGGCCGGCTCGGTGGCCGCGTTCGCCGAGCACCTGGTGACCGAGGAGTCGGCCGTCCCCTTCCAGCGGATCCTCTCGCGGATCGCGCACAAGCACGCCTCGCTCGGCGTCCGCCCCGAGCAGTACACGATCGTGGGCCGGCACCTGATGGACGCGGTCGCCGAGGTGCTCGGCGACGCGGTGACGCCGGAGGTGCACGCGGCCTGGTCCGAGGTGTACTGGCTCTTCGCGACGCTGCTGATCGCGGAGGAGGCCCGCCTGTACCGCGACGCCGCCTGCGATCCGGCGGCGCCGTTCCGGTTGTGGCGCGTCACCGAGCGGCGGGACGAGGCCGAGGACGCCGTCTCCCTCGCCCTCGCCCCCGCCGACGGCGGCGCGGTGCCCGCGCACCGGCCGGGCCAGTACGTCTCCGTCGCGGTCACGCTGCCGGACGGTCTGCGCCAGCCCCGCCAGTACACGCTGTCGGGGGCGACCGAGGAGACCGTTCAGATCACGCTGCGGCGCGTGCGGGGCGGCGCCGCCGCCCCCGACGGCGCCGTCTCGACGTTCCTGTTCCAGGACGCCGCCGTCGGCGACGTGGTGGAACTGTCCCCGCCGTTCGGCGACGTGGTGCTGGAGGACGACGGCGATCCCCTCGTCCTGATCAGCGCGGGGATCGGCATCACCCCGGTCGCCGCGATGGTCGGCCACCTGGCCGCCGGACGGCCGGACCGCCGGGTTCTGGCCGTGCACGCCGACCGGAGCCCCCGCACCCACGCGCTGCGGCGGCAGATCGCCCGGGCGGGCGCCAGGATGACCGGCTTCCAGCAGCTGACCTGGTACGAGGACACGGACGGGGACGAGGGGCGGGAGGTCCGGGCCGGCCGCGTCGACGTCGCCCGGCTGCCGCTGCCGGACAAGGCCCGCGTCTTCATGTGCGGGCCGATCCCGTTCATGCGCGAGATCCGGCGCGGGCTGGCCGACGCGGGCGTCTCGGACGAGCGCGTCCACTACGAGGTGTTCGGCCCCGACCTGTGGACCACGGGCGGCTGAGCCCCGCGGGCGGGAAGCCGCCACCGTTAATCTGCGGGATGTGACTCCGTGCGCACCGCCGGGGCCGCCCCGTCACCCCCGATCCGTTTCCGGGTGGATGATTGACGAGGCCGCAATTGGCAACAGGTGCCCTGGTGAGATGAGAGGGATCTGGGGCGAGAGGCGCCCGTTCAGGGGATGACCGGCATTCCGGCAGGTGGTGGTCGTGCTGGTGGTGATGAGGCGGCGGCCGCACGGGCGCCGCCCGCGGTGGCGCCGCGCCGCCGCGCCTCGTCGTGGACACGCACTTCCACGGCGACCACACGTTCGGCAACTGCGTCTTCACGCCCGAGGCCGTCGTGGTCGCCCACGAGGGCACGCGGGAGGAGGCGATCCTCGCGGACCTGCACCTCACGGGCCTCTGGCCGGACGTCGACTGGGGCGGCCTCCGGCTCGAACCGCCGGCCCTCACCTACGAGCGGCGGATGACGCTGCACGCCGGGGACGTGCGCGCCGAGCTGTTGCGCCTCGGCCCCGCCCACACCCGCGACGACACCGTCGTGTGGCTGCCGGACCAGCGCGTCCTGTTCGCCGGGGACCTGGTCATGTCGGGCGTCACCCCCTTCTGCATGATGGGCTCGGTCGAGGGCTCGCTCCGCGCGATCGAGACGGAGCGGTACCTGCGCTGGACGCGCGACCTGGCCCGGCGCGGCCTCTCCGACGGGCCGGACCCGCGCCGGCGAGCGCATGGCCGTCCGCGAGGCCGAGGCGGCGTTCGGGCGGGGCGAGTGCTTCGTCGAGCGCTACCTCGACCGTCCCCGGCACGTCGAGACGCAGTGCCTGGCCGACCGGCACGGGAACGTCGTCGTGGTCTCGACCCGCGACCGCACCCTGCAGCGCCGCCACCAGAAGATCGTCGAGGAGGCCCCGGCGCCCTTCCTGACCGAGGACCAGCGGCGGACGCTGTACGAGTCGTCCAAAAGGATCCTGCGGGCCGCCGGATACGTCGGCGCGGGCACCTGCGAGTTCCTGGTCGCCCCCGACGGGGCGCTGTCCTTCCTGGAGGTCGACACCCGGCTCCAGGTCGAGCACCCGGTCAGCGAGGAGGTGACCGGTCTCGACCTGGTCGGGGAGATGTTCCGCATCGCCGAGGGCGAGGCCCTCGGCTACGGCGGCCCGGCCCCGCGCGGCCACGCGATGGAGTTCCGGATCAACGCCGAGGACCCGGGCCGCGGCTTCCTGCCCGCGGCCGGAACCCTCGCGACCTGGCGGCCCCCTCGGGCCCGGGCGTGCGCCTGGACGGCGGCTGCGCCGAAGGTCAGGAGATCTCGGGACGGTTCGACTCCCTGCTCGCCAAACTCATGGTCACCGGAGCGACCCGCGACGTCGTCCTGCGGCGCGCCCGCCGGGCCCTGACGGAGTTCGAGGTGGCCGGGATCCCGACCGTCCTGCCCTTCCACCAAGCGGTCGTCGAGGAGGAGGCCTTCACCGGCGAGCCCTTCGGCGTCCACACGGCCTGGATCGAGTCCGGCCAGGCGCCCTCGATCCCGCCCTGCCCGGACCCCGCGGAGGCCCCCGCCCCGTCCGCGCGCAAGCCCGTCACCGTCGAGGTGGACGGCAAGCGCGTCGAGGTCGTCCTGCACACGGCCCCAGGCGCTCCGGCGGCCCCCTCCCGCCGCAGAACGCGCAGGGCCAAAGCCAAGGAGCGCGACGGCGACGCCCTGGTCTGCCCGCTCCAGTCCACCATCGTGAAGGTCCTCGTCGAGGAGGGCGACGCCGTGGCGGCCGGCGACCCCGTCGTCGTGGTGGAGGCGATGAAGATGGAGCAGCCCCTGACCGCTCACAAATCCGGCGTCGTCTCCGCGCTCGACGCGGGCCCGGGAAGGCCCGTGGCCAATGGCGCCCAGATCTGCCTGATCCGCTGATCGCGTGTCCGGCCGCCCGGCGGCGGCCGTCTATCGAAATTGCACTGGATCGGTTCGCTTAAGTGAACCGGATGCCTTAATGTGCGCGGGCCGACCAGTACCTCGTTCTCGAGCATCGAATTCCTGTGATTCGCTTGCCATGTGAGGAAACTGATAGGAAACTTAACTATCAATAGTCCCCCCGCCCCAAGGACTCCCCATGTCAGTGCGGACACCTCTGCGCCCCTCGCCGGCCGTGGCGACCGAGCGCCCGGCCCGTTACGCCCTCGCGGCAGGACGGCTCTTCCTGGGCTGGACCTTTCTCTGGGCCTTCCTCGACAAGCTCTTCGGCCTCGGCAAGCCCACGGAGAAAGGCTGGCTGGCCGGCGTCTCGCCGTCCAAGGGATTCCTCAGCCATGCCGAGGGCCCGTTCAAGGAGATCTTCCACGCGATGGCGGGAAGGGCCTGGGTCGACGCCCTCTTCATGCTCGGGCTCGGCGGCCTCGGCGTCGCGCTGATCCTCGGGATCTGCCTCCGCCTCGCCGCGATCGGCGGCACGGTCCTCCTCCTCATGCTGTGGGCGGCGTCCCTCTGGCCGGACACCAACCCCTTCATGGACATGCACTGGATCTACGCCGCCACGCTGATCGCCGCCGCGCTCGCCGACGCCGGAGGGACGCTCGGACTCGGACGGTTCTGGGAGAGGCTCCCGGTGGTCCGCAGCCACCGGCTCCTCCGCTGACGGCGGGGCGCAGGCGCGTCGCCGCACCTGGAACCGGTGTCACCGAAGCACCGGAAGCTCGCTGGAGAAAATCCGTTCCCCATCAACTCGCGTGCCCCTCCCATTGGCCGCGCTCGCCGCTCCGGCGGATGGCGGGAGGCCATTGTGACCTGGAGGAAATAACTGCGAGTAATGGCGTAGGTGCATACTGTTCCTGCAGTCCGAAAGGAAGGAACTCATGGACCTACAAATGATCCAGTCGAGCGTCGAGGCGCCGTCCGAGACCTCCGCCGACGCCGTCTTCACCGGCACCGCGGTCTTCGTGGCGCACGGCCAGGTGATCCTCAACGCCACCTCGAACGCGTTCACCTTCGGCACGCGCGTCGTCGCCTCCATCGTCGAGATCGACAACGCCGGCGTCCCGTTCATCGGATCGGCCCGGATGACCGTCCACAACGTCCGGCCGTACCAGGGAGGCGTGCAGGTCTGGGCGAACATCGAATGGAACACCAACCTGCGCGTCCGGGTGAGCTACCTCTGGGAGACCTGATCCGGCTCCAGCGTCGGGTCCGCAGTGCCGCCCACTGCGCCGGCGCGCACGTCCACGCAAGGGGTCCCGGCCATGGCCGGGACCCCTTCCACTTGCGGCGGACGACGGCGGCAGAGGCCGTGCCGCCCGCGGATCGCTCACCGTGATCATCTGATCGCCGTTTGTGCGTCCGCGTGGAGGGGATCTTCGTCCTGCGGGGGCATCCGGCCGTGTCGGCTCGCGGCGCCTTCACCCACCGAGAGGACCGGACAGGCGAGTCCAGGGGAGGCACGGTGCCGGCGCTCCATGACGTTCTGCAGCGGTTCCGCCCTGCCGGTGCGCCCGGCCCGGCGGCGGCCGTCCCCTCCGAGCACCGGGCCGTGGAGGACGAACTGGAACCGGTCTTCGCCCGGTTGGAGCCGGCGGAGCGGGAACGGCGGCGCACCGTGGCGGCGGCACACGAGCGGGCGCGGCGGCTCACGGACCAGGCCCGCCGCCGGGCGGCCGGCCTGGTCGAGCGGGCACGGAAGGCGGCGACGGGGGAACGGGCCTCCGCCGCGGCCGAGGCGCTGCGGGCCGCCGAGGCCGACGGGCAGCGGTGGCGGGCCGCCGCGGAGGACGAGGCGAGACGGATCCGGGAAGCCGCGAACACCCGGCTGGACGGCCTGGTCGCCCGCGCCGCGGATCACGTGGAAGGCTTTCTGGACGAAACGAGGCCGTCGCCGTGAGCGCGGGCTTCGTCGCCGGCCAGGTCCGGGCCCGGGCGCTCGCGCGGAACGTGCTCGGCCCCGAGCCGGCCAGGGCCGTCGCGCGGGCGGGCTCCCTGGCCGAGGGGGTCGCCGGCCTCGCGCCGACCCCCTACGGGAAACGTCTTCCCGGCGCGCCGACGCTGGACGCCGCGCAGCACGCGGTCGCGGACTCGCTGCTCTGGCATCTGCGCGTGCTGGCGGGCTGGCTGCCGCCTCGGGGCGTGACCGCCCTGCGGGCCCTGGCCGGATGGTTCGAGATCGCCAACGTCGACGGCCTGCTCCAGCGCCTGGAGGAACGGCCCGCCGAGGAGCCGTACGCGCTCGGTGCGCTCGCGACGTCCTGGCCAGTGCTGGCGGACGCCCCGGACGCGGGTTCGGTGCGCGAGCGCCTCGCCGCCACGCCGTGGGGCGACCCCGGGTCGGCCGACCCGTACGACATCAGGCTGTTCCTGCGTCTGTCGTGGGCCTCGCGCGTCTCCGGCCTCGACGCGCGGACCGGGGGTTGGGCGACGGGCGCGACGGCCGTCCTCGTCGCCGGCGAGCGGTTCGGCGACGGCAGGGAACTCCCCGATGCCGCCCTCGTGCGGGCACGGAGGTTGATCGGCCGTGCGGCGGTGGAGGCGCCCAGCGTGCCCGCCATGGCCGGCCGGCTCGCCCGGGGCGCCCGCTGGTCCCTTGAGGGCGTCGACGACGCGGCCGGCCTCTGGCAGGCGGAGGTCCGCTGCTGGCGGCGGCTGGAGCAGGACGGCGACACGCTGCTGCGCGGCTCCGCGTTCGGTCTCGGCCCGGTCCTCGGGGCGGCGGCCGTCATGGCCGCCGACGCCCGGCGGGTGCGCGCCGCGCTGGAGGCGGCGGCGCTCGGCGGCGGACGGGTGGAGGCCTACGATGAGGTGGCCTGAGAGCCTGTGGCCGGTGCGGATGGCGCGCGTCGCGGTCGTGGCGCCCGCCGAGGCGCTGCGGGACGCCCTGGCGCGGGTGGCCGACGCCGGGGTGGTCGAACTCGATCCCGGACGCCGCCCGCCGGGCGGAGGCAGCGGCGCCTCGTCCCCACCGCGGCGGGCGGGTGCGGCGGACGTCGAACCGGCGCTCCTCGCGTCGGCCCCCGATCCGCGCCGGCTGGCCGAAGGGGATCGCCCCGACCTGCTCGAAGGCGAAGCGCAGCTGCGGGAGCGCGCCGCCGCCGCGGTCCGCAGGGGGCACGTGGCCGCGGTCGCCGGCTGGATGCCCCGCGCGGCTCAGGCGGCGCTCGCCGCCCGGCTCGCCGAGGTCGGCGCCGCCCTGGTACGGCTGCCGCACCCGCGCGGGGTGGACGCGCCGTCGCTGCTGCCGGGGGAGGACCGCCGGGAGAGCCTGCGCGGCTCTCTCGTCCCGCTGGTGGCGACCTACGGGCCCGTCCCGTACGCCGACCTCGATCCGACCCCGCTCGCGTGGGCCGCCTACGTTCTGATGTTCGGGATCATGTTCGGCGACGCGGGCCACGGGCTGCTGCTGCTGGCGGTCGCCGCTGCCCTGCTCGCGGGACGCCCGCACCTGCCGGCCCGCTGGTGGCGGGCGTGGCCGTTCGTGCTGGGGGCCGGGGTCACCAGCACGGTCTTCGGCGTGCTGTACGGGGAGTTCTTCGGCCCGACGCGCGTCGTGCCGCGGCTGTGGCTGTCGCCGCTCGACAGCCCGGTCGAGCTGCTGGTGTCCGCGGTGGGCCTCGGAGCCGTGCTGCTGGCCGGGGCCTACGCGCTGGGCATCGTCAACCGGTGGCGGGAAGGGGGCTGGTCCGCCGCCCTGTACGAGCCCTCGGGCGTCTCCGGCGCGTCGGTCTTCCTCGGGGCCGGCGCCCTGGCCGCGGGCGCCCACTTCCATCGGCCCGCCGCCGCCGTCGCCGGCGCGGCCGTCGCGGTCGCCGGGCTGGCACTGGCCTTCACCGGTTTCCTCGCCAGAGCGGGCGGCGGCGGCACGGGCGCGGTCGAGGCGGTCGTGGAGCTGTTCGACCTGGTCGTGCGGCTGGGCGCCAACGTGGTGTCGTTCGCGCGGCTGGCGGCCTTCGGCCTGACGCACGCGGCGCTTGCCGCGGTCGTGTGGACGGGGACCGCCGCGCTGTGGCACCGCGGCGGCGTCCCGCGCACCGCCTCCGCGGCCGTGTTCGTCCTGGGGACGGCGCTGACCTTCGCCCTGGAGGCGCTCGTCGCGGGGGTGCAGGCGCTCCGGCTGGAGTACTACGAGCTGTTCTCCCGGCTCTTCACCACGCAGGGCCGGCCGTTCCGGCCCTGGCACATTCGCATGACGGCAGAGGAGGTGGACGCCCCGTGTCCACGGATGTGATGGCGGCCGGGCAGGTGGCGGCCGCGAACTGGGCCCCGTTCGTGGGCGCCGGGATCGCGGTCGCCGGGGCCTCGATCGCCGCCGGCGTCGCGGTCGCCTACACCGGCGCCGCGGCGCTCGCCGCGCTGAGCGAGCGCCCCGAGCTGTTCGGCCGCGCGATGGTCATCGTCGGGCTCGCCGAGGGCATCGCCATCTACGGTCTGATCATCGGCATCATCCTGATCGGGAAGGCATGACCGCGCCCGGTCGCGTCGCCGTGCTGGGGGAGCGGGCCCGCGTGGAGGGCTACGGCCTCGCCGGGGCCCTGGTCAGCCCGGCGGACGGCCCGGGTGAGGTCCGGGCCGCCTGGGAGGCGCTCGGCGACCGGGCGGCCGTGGTCGTGCTGACGCCCGCCGCCGCCGCGATCCTGGAGGAGGCGCGCCGCCGGCGCCCCGAGGTCATGACCGTGGTGATGCCGCCATGAGCGCCGGCCGGCGCGGGGGAGCGCGCTCGCCCCGGTGCGCGAGGCGCTGGCGGAGGCGGCCCGCGCCGAGGCCGCCCGCCTGGTCGCCGGCGCGGAGCGCGACGCCGGCGCGATCGTGGGCGAGGCCCGTGCCGAGGCGTCCCGCATCCTGGACGGCGCGCGGGCGGAGGGGCGCGCCGACGGGGCACTGGCCGCCGCGGCGGCCCGCTCCCGGGCCCGCGCGGCGTCACGGGCGGTCGTCCTCGGCGCGCGCAGGCAGGTCTACGAGGAGCTGCGCCGCCGGGTCGGCGCCGAGGTGCGGACCCTGCTCGGCGGCCCGGACGCGCCCGCGAACGAGGAGGCGCTGGCGGCGCGGGCCCGCACGCTGCTCGGAGCCGGCGCGCTGGTCGAGCGGGCGCCCGGCGGCGGTCTGGTGGCCCGCGCCGCCGGCGCGGAGGTGGACCTGTCCGCAGGCGCCCTCGCCGATCGGGCGATGGCGGCCCTCGGGACGGAGGTGGCGGGCCTGTGGGCGCCGAGGTGACCCGCGTCAACGGCCCCCTCGTGGAGACGGCCGGCATGAGCGGCGCCGCGATGAACGACGTGGTCGAGCTCGGTTCCGCTCGCCTCCCCGGCGAGATCGTCGCGCTGGAGGGCGACGCCGCCACCGTCCAGGCCTACGAGTACACCGGCGGCCTCGCCCCCGGCGCGCCCGCCGCCACGACCGGACGCGCCCTGTCCGCGCCGCTCGGCGCGCACCTGCTCGGCGGCGTCTTCGACGGCCTGCTGCGCCCGCTGAGCGGCGCCGGGGTCTGGCTCGACCCCGCGGCCCGCGCCGCGCGGGCGGACGACGGCCGGGCCGAGTACTGGCCGATCCGGCGGCCGCGGCCCTACGCCGAGCGGCTGGACGCCGGCGCGTCCCTTCACACCGGCCAGCGCGTCATCGACCTGCTCTTCCCCGTGCCGTTCGGCGGGACGGTCGCCGTGCCCGGCGGCTTCGGCACGGGCAAGACGATGCTGCTCCAGCAGGTCGCCAAGTGGTGCGACGCCGACGTGATCGTCTACGTCGGGTGCGGCGAGCGCGGGAACGAGATGGCCGACGTCCTCGAAGAGCTCGCGGAGCTGGGCGACCCGCGCACGGGCGGCCGGCTCGCCGACCGTACCGTCGTCATCGCCAACACCTCCAACATGCCGATGATGGCCCGGGAGGCGAGCGTGCACAGCGGCGTCACCGTGGCCGAGTACTTCCGGGACCAGGGCAGGGACGCCGTGGTCATCGCCGACTCCACCTCCCGCTGGGCCGAGGCCCTGCGGGAGTTCGCCTCCCGGACCGGGGAGCTGCCCGGCGAGGAGGGCTACCCGGCCGCGCTGCCGTCCGCCCTCGCCGCCTTCTACGAGCGCGCCGGGCGCGTCCGGACACGGGACGGCGCCGAGGGATCGGTCACCGTCGTCAGCGCGGTGTCCCCGCCGGGCGGCGACATGACCGAGCCCGTCACCGCCTACACCGAGCGGTTCGTGCGGGCGCGCTGGAGCCTGGACAAGGATCTGGCGTACTCGCGTCACTATCCGGCGGTCTCGTGGTCGGGGTCCTTCGCACGGGACGTCCCGGCCCTCGCCCGCGGCCACGCCGCCGCAGGGGACCCCGGGTGGGCGCGCCGCCGGGCGCGCACGGCGGGCCTGCTCGCCGAGGCCGACCGCCTGACCGCCCTCGCCGAGCTCGTCGGCGCCGGCACCCTGCCCGCCGCCGAACGGGTGACGCTCCTGGCCGGGCGCCTGCTGCGGGAGGGCGTCCTGCAGCAGAGCGCCCTCAGCGCCGCCGACGCGTCGAGCACCCCCGAGCGCACCGCCGCGCTGGCCGACGCCGTCCTCGCCGTGGTGGACCGGTGCCAGGACCTGGCCGGCGAAGGCGTCGCCGTGGCCGCGATCGAGGACCTGGACTACTCGCCCCTCGTGCGGGCCCGCGAGGACGCCCCCGCCCCGGCGGACGTCCGCGGCCGCCGCGACGCGGTCCTGAGCAGGCTGGAGGGCCTGCGGTGACCGGTTGGCCGAGGCCGTCCTACACGGGGATAGCGCGGGTGCGCGGCCCCCTCGTGGTCGTGACGGGCGCCGGCGGCGTGGGGTGGGACGAGTTCGCCGAAATCCGGGTCGGGAGACGGGGCGCCGGGGCGGCGAGCGAGCCCGCGCAGGCCGACCGCCACGGGCTCGTGCTGGACACCGCGCGCGACCGGGTCCTGGTGCAGGTACTGGAGGGCACGGGCGGCATCCGCACCGAGGGCATGCGCGTCACGTTCAGCGGCGCGCCGCTGCGCGTCCCGGTCGGGACGGCCTGGCTCGGGCGGGTCTGCGACGGGATGGGGCAGCCGCTCGACGGCGGCCCGCCGGTGCTGGGCGGCGCGGGCGCCCCCGTCGCCGGGGTCCCCCTCAACCCCGTGCACCGCGAGCCGCCCGCCGAGCCGGTGCTGACCGGGATCTCCGCCGTCGACGCGCTCACCACGCTCGCCAGGGGCCAGAAGCTGCCGGTGTTCTCCCGCGCGGGCCTCCCGCACCTGGAGCTGGCCGCCCAGATCGCGGCGCAGGCGTCGGCGGGCGGCGAGCCGTTCTGTGTCGTCTTCGCCGCGATGGGCCTCACCCACGCCGACGCCGCCGCCGTCCGGGAGACCCTGGAAGGGCGGGCCGCGTCCGGTGAGCTGGTGCTGCTGCTCAACCTCGCCGACGCACCCGTCATCGAACGGATCGTCACGCCCCGCATCGCGCTGACCGTGGCCGAGCACCTCGCCTTCCAGGAGGGACGGCACGTCCTGGTCGTGATGGGCGACATGACGTCGTACTGCGAGGCGCTGCGCGAGGTGTCGGCGGCGCGCGGGGAGATCCCCGCGCGCCGCGCCTACCCCGGTTACCTCTACAGCGACCTGGCCTCCCTCTACGAGCGCTGCGGGCGCGTCCGCGGACGTCCCGGATCGGTCACGCTCGTCCCGGTGCTGACCATGCCCGGCGGCGACATCACCCACCCCGTGCCCGACCTCACGGGCTACATCACCGAGGGCCAGATCGTCCTGTCCGGCGACCTGCACGCGCTCGGCGTCTACCCGCCCGTCGACGCGCTGGAGTCGCTGTCGCGGCTCATGCGCAAGGCCGCCGGGCCGGGCCGCACCCGCGCCGACCACCTCGACGTCGCCGCGCAGACGACGGCCGCCCTCGCCGGAGCGCGCCGCGCCCGCGAACTCGGCGAGCTCATCGGGGCCGGGGCCCTCGGCGACACCGACCGCCACTACCTCGACTTCGAGCGCGTCTGCCAGAAGACCCTCATCTCCCAGGGCAGGACGGAGTCCCGCCCGCTGGAGCAGACCCTGGACCGGGCCTGGCGCGCCCTCGCCTCGCTGCCGCGCCGCGAACTCACGATGCTGCCCGGCGAGATGATCGACGATCACCTGGGCCGGGAGCGGTGAGCACCGGACCGCGGGGACGCGCGGGACGGCTCTGGCTCCGGCGGCGCATCGCGTCCGCCGAGGCCGCCCTCGACCTGCTGGAACGCAAGCTCGGCATCCTGCGGGACGAGCAGGACCGGCTCCACCGGCTCGCCCGCGCCACGGGCGGGGAATGGGAGCGCCGCTGCCGGGAGGCCGACCGGCTGCTGGCGCGCGCCGCGCTGCTGGGCGGACGCCGGGTGCTGCCCCTGGCCTCGACCGGCGATCGGGCCGGGCTGACCGTGGAGCACGGCACGCTCATGGGCGTGACCTACCCCCGGCGCGTCGCCTTCGACCTGCCCGACCGGCCCGCGCCGTCCCCGTCCGGCATCGCCCTGGCGCCCGCGCGGCGGGCCTCCCGGGCCGCGCTCGAAGCCGCCTGCGCCCACGCCGCCGCGACGGCCGCGGCCGCCGCCGTCGACGCCGAGGTGACCGCGACGCGGCAGCGGGTCCGCGCGATCGAGCGCCGCCGCCTTCCCCGGCTGCGCTCCGACCTGGACCAGATCGAGGTCGCCCTGGAGGAGCGCGAACGCGAGGACGGCGCCCGCCTGCGGCTGCTCGCCGGCCACGACGGCCGCCCCTGAGCCCGGGCGGAGCTGCTAAGAGGCCGTCAAGTTCCGCCAAAACTCCCTGAACAGGGGCTTTGCTTCGCGTGCTCCTGGAAGGAAGACGACCATGGGCGACGTCGTGTTCGTTCTGCTGACGCTGGCGGTCTTCGTCCTGCTCGTCCTCGTGGTGAAGGGGCTG
The DNA here is from genome assembly GCF_050936235.1 of Spirillospora sp. CA-108201. Lineage (NCBI taxonomy): Bacteria > Bacillati > Actinomycetota > Actinomycetes > Streptosporangiales > Thermomonosporaceae > Spirillospora > Spirillospora sp. CA-108201. The sequence goes on from NZ_JBNJNE010000001.1 coordinate 849,177, forward strand.
GAGAGGCTGTGACGGCGGAGAACGCGATCGGCCTCGCGCTGGCCGCGCTCCTGACCGTCTTCATGATCGTCGCCCTGCTCTTTCCGGAGCGTTTCTAGATGAACCCGACCGCCGCCGGGATCGTCTTCATCGTCACTCTCGTCCTCGCCCTGGCGGCGGTGTACCGGCCGCTGGGCGACTACATGTACCGCGTCTACACCGGGACGGCGCACGCACGGGCCGAGCGGGTGATCTACCGGCTGGCCGGAGTCGCCCCGGACGCCCAGCAGACCTGGCCCGTCTACGCGCGCAGCGTCCTGGCGTTCTCGGCCGTCGGCGTCCTCTTCCTGTACGGCCTCCAGCGGCTGCAGAACCACCTGGTGCTGAGCCTGGGGTTCCCGCCGGTCGCGCCCGACCAGGCGTGGAACACGGCGATCAGCTTCGTCACCAACACCAACTGGCAGTCGTACGCGGGCGAGTCGACGATGGGCGACCTCGTGCAGATGGCGGGGCTGGCGGTGCAGAACTTCGTGTCCGCCGCCGTCGGCATCGCGGTCGCCGTCGCGCTGGTGCGGGGCCTCGCCCGCGAGCGGACGGACCGCCTCGGCAACTTCTGGGTCGACCTGGTCCGCGGCACCCTGCGGATCCTGCTGCCCATCGCGTTCGTCGCGGCCCTCGTGCTGGTCGCCGGCGGGGTGGTGCAGAACTTCTGGGACCCGGCCCGCCACACGGTGCACACGATCGCGGGCGGCGCCCAGACGCTGACGGGAGGCCCGGTCGCGAGCCAGGAGGCGATCAAGCTGCTGGGGACGAACGGCGGCGGCTTCTACAACGTCAACTCCGCCCACCCGTTCGAGAACCCCGCCGCCTGGACGAACTGGCTGGAGATCTTCCTGCTCCTGGCCGTCGCGTTCGCGCTGCCGCGCACGTTCGGCCGGATGGTCGGCGCGAACGGGCAGGGCTACGCCGTCGTCTCGGTGATGGCGACGCTGGCGATCGCCGCCGCCGTGCTCATGCAGGTCTTCCAGCTCATGCACCACGGCACGGTCCCGACCGCGGCGGGCGCCGCGGCGGAGGGCGTGGAGACCCGGTTCGGGGTGCCGGACTCCGGGGTGTTCGCGAGCGGCACGACGCTGACGTCGACGGGCGCGACGGACTCGGCCCACGACTCCTACACCAGCCTCGGCGGCATGATGACGCTGGCCGGAATGATGCTGGGCGAGGTCGCGCCCGGCGGCGCCGGCTCGGGCCTGTACGGGATCCTCGTCCTGGCGGTCGTCACCGTGTTCGTGGCGGGGCTGATGGTGGGCCGCACCCCCGAGTACCTGGGCAAGAAGATCGGGTCCCGGGAGATCAAGTTCGCCGCGCTGTACTTCCTGATCACACCGATCCTGGTGCTGGCCGGCACGGGCCTGGCGATGGCGACCGGCGACGGGAGGGCCGGGATCCTGAACCCGGGGCCGCACGGGCTGTCGGAGGTGCTGTACGCGTTCACCTCGGCGTCCAACAACAACGGCTCGGCGTTCGCCGGCCTGACCTCCGGCACCCTCTGGTACAACACCGCGCTGGGGCTGTGCATGGCCCTCGGCCGGTTCCTCCCCATGGTGTTCGTGCTGGCGCTGGCGGGTTCGCTGGCGCGGCAGGGCCGTGCCCCCGCCTCGGAGGGCACGCTGCCCACGCACCGGCCGCAGTTCGTCGGGCTGGTCGTCGGCGTCACCGTCGTCCTCGTCGCGCTGACGTTCCTGCCCGCGCTGGCGCTGGGGCCGCTCGCCGAAGGCGTCCACACATGACCGCGCGGGTCCGCCGCTCGCCCGGGCCCTCACCGCCGGAGCGCGGCGGCGTGCGGGGCGGCCGCGCGCGGGGCGGCCTGCTCGATCCGGGGCAGGTGCTGAGGTCCCTCCCGGACGCGCTGGTCAAGCTCGACCCGCGCACGCTGTGGCGGAACCCGGTGATGCTGATCGTCGAGGTCGGCGCGGTGTGGACCACGGTCCTGGCCGGCCTGCATCCGAGCCCCTTCGCCTGGCTGATCGCGGTGTGGCTCTGGCTGACCGTGCTCTTCGCCAACCTCGCGGAGGCGGTCGCCGAGGGCCGGGGCAAGGCGCAGGCCGCCTCCCTGCGCAGGGCGAAGACCGACGCCGTCGCCCGCCGCCTGCCCGACTGGACCGCCGGGCAGGAGCAGGTCCGGGAGGAGGCGGTCCCCGCCCCGGACCTGCGGGAGGGCGACCACGTCGTGGTGGAGGCGGGGGAGGTCGTCCCCGGCGACGGGGACGTGGTCGAGGGCATCGCGAGCGTGGACGAGTCGGCGATCACGGGGGAGTCGGCGCCGGTGATCCGGGAGTCCGGCGGCGACCGCAGCGCGGTGACCGGCGGGACGAAGGTGCTGTCGGACCGCGTCGTGGTGAAGATCACCCAGCGCCCCGGGGAGTCGTTCATCGACCGGATGATCGCGCTGGTGGAGGGGTCGAGCCGGCAGAAGACGCCGAACGAGATCGCCCTGCACATCCTGCTCGCCGCCCTGACGGTCATCTTCCTGCTGGCGGTGGCGACGCTGCAGCCGCTGGCGATCTTCTCCAAGGCCATCAACCCCGGTGTGCCGGATTCGCCGGCTCTGGATGCTCATGGGGTCACCGGGATCGTGCTGGTGTCGCTGCTGGTGTGTTTGATTCCGACGACGATCGGGGCGTTGTTGTCGGCGATCGGTATCGCGGGGATGGATCGGCTGGTGCAGCGCAACGTGCTGGCGATGTCGGGGCGTGCGGTGGAGGCCGCGGGCGACGTCAACACCCTGCTTTTGGACAAGACCGGCACCATCACCCTCGGCAACCGGGAGGCGGCGGCGTTCCTGCCCGTCCAGGGCGTCGGCGAGGACGAGCTGGCCGACGCGGCGCAGCTGTCCAGCCTCGCCGACCAGACTCCCGAGGGACGCTCGGTGGTGGTCCTGGCCAAGCGTCGCCACGGCCTGCGGGAACGCTCGCCGGGGGAGCTGACGCAGGCGCGGTGGGTGCCGTTCTCGGCGCAGACCCGGATGAGCGGCGTCGACCTCGGCGAGCCCGGGGAAGACGGGCCCGACCGGATGCTGCGCAAGGGCGCGGCAGGGGCGGTCGCCGAATGGGTGCGCCGCCGGAGCGGGACCGTGCCCGCCGAGTTGAGCCGCGTCGTGGACGGCATCTCCGCCTCCGGCGGCACCCCGCTCGTCGTCGGGGAGGTCGTGCACCGCACGGCGAGGGTCCTCGGAGTGATCCACCTCAAGGACGTGGTCAAGGCGGGGATGCGGGAGCGGTTCGAGGAGATGCGCCGGATGGGCATCCGCACCGTCATGATCACCGGGGACAATCCGCTGACCGCCAGGGCGATCGCCGACGAGGCCGGCGTGGACGGCTTCCTCGCCGAGGCCCGGCCGGAGGACAAGCTCGCCCTGATCAAGAAGGAGCAGGCGGGGGGCCGGCTCGTCGCGATGACCGGGGACGGGACGAACGACGCCCCGGCGCTCGCCCAGGCCGACGTCGGGGTCGCCATGAACACCGGCACCTCGGCCGCCAAGGAGGCCGGGAACATGGTCGACCTGGACTCCGACCCCACGAAGCTGATCGAGATCGTGAAGATCGGCAAGCAGTTGCTGATCACGCGCGGCGCGCTGACCACGTTCTCCATCGCCAACGACATCGCCAAGTACTTCGCGATCATCCCGGCGCTGTTCGTGACGCTCTTCCCCGGCCTGGACGCCCTCAACGTCATGCGGCTGCCCAGTCCGCAGTCGGCGATCCTGTCGGCGGTGGTGTTCAACGCGCTGATCATCGTCGCGCTGATCCCGCTGGCGCTGCGCGGCGTGACGTACAAGCCGAGCAACGCGTCCCGGCTGCTGTCGCGCAACCTCTACGTCTACGGCCTCGGCGGCGTCGTCGCCCCGTTCGTCGGGATCAAGCTCATCGACCTCGTCATTCAGCTACTTCCCGGGATGTCATGACATGCCATATCCAACCTGGGTCCGGCAGCACGTCGCCGCACTGCGCGCCCTGCTCGTCCTCACCGCGGTGTGCGGCGTCGCCTACCCGCTCGCCGTCTTCGCGGTCGCCCAGATCCCGGGGCTCAAGAGCCGGGCCGACGGGAGCGTCGTGAAGACCGCCGACGGCCGCACGGCCGGCAGCGCCCTCATCGGCCAGGCGTTCACCGGAAGGGACGGGAAGCCGCTCAGGCAGTACTTCCAGAGCCGGCCGTCCGAGGCCGGGAACGGCTACGACCCGACCTCGACGGCCGCGAGTAATCTGGGTCCTGAGGACATCGTGGACACCCTGCCCGGCCCGAAGGCGGGCACGGCGGGGGAGAGCGGCGGGCGGAGCCTGCTCACCCGGGTCTGCTCGCGCAGCAAGGCCGTCGGCGACCTCGAAGGCGTCAGCGGGGCGCGCCCGTTCTGCACCCCGGGCGGGGTCGGCGCGGTGCTGGCGGTGTTCGGGCGTCGGACGGCCGGCGGCACCGTCCCGCACCCGACCCGGGTGGTGAGCCTGAACGAGGAGCAGGGCATGGTGAAGGCGCCGTTCATCGCGACCTACAAGGGCGTCCCCGTGGAGCCGGCCCGGTCCGGGGAGGACTACGCCGACGGCCTGGTCGTCCCGATCAGGGGCGGCGCGCCCGCCGATCCCGCCGTCCCGGCCGACGCGGTCACCGCGAGCGGCAGCGGCCTGGACCCGCACATCTCGCCCGCCTACGCCGCGCTCCAGACCCGCCGGGTCGCCGGGGCCCGCGGCGTCGCCCCCGGCCGGGTCGGGCGGCTGGTCGAGGACAGCACCGACGGCCGCGACCTCGGCTTCATGGGCGAGCCGCGGGTGAACGTCCTCAAGCTGAACATCGCGCTGGACCGCGAGTACCCGGTCCGCGGCTGAACCCGCGAGGGACCTCGGCGACTGGAGGTGTGATGAGGCGCGGCAGGTTGCGCGTCTACCTGGGCTCGGCGCCCGGCGTGGGCAAGACCTACGCCATGCTCGCCGAGGGCGGCCGCCGCGCGGGACGCGGGACCGACGTCGTGGCCGGCTTCGTGGAGACCCACGGCCGGCCCCGCACCGCCGCGCTCCTGGAGGGGCTGGAGATCGTCCCGCGCGCCGACCTCTCCTACCGCGGCGCGAGCTTCACCGAGATGGACGCCGACGCCGTCGTCGCCCGGCACCCTCAGGTCGCGCTCATCGACGAACTGGCGCACACCAACGTGCCCGGCTCCCGCCACGCCAAGCGCTGGCAGGACATCGAGCGGATCCTGGACGCCGGGATCGACGTCGTCACCAACGTCAACATCCAGCACCTGGAGTCGGTGAACGACGTCGTCGAGCAGATCACCGGCGTGCCGCAGCGCGAGACCGTCCCGGACGAGGTCGTGCGCCGGGCCGACCAGGTCGAACTCGTCGACATGACACCCGAGGCGCTGCGCCGCAGGATGGCGCACGGCAACATCTACCCGCCCGAGAAGATCGACGCCGCGCTCGGCAACTACTTCCGCGTCGGGAACCTCATCGCCCTGCGCGAGCTGGCGCTGCTGTGGCTGGCCGACAAGGTCGACGACCAGCTCGACCGCTACCGCGCCGACCACGGCATCGCCGGGACGTGGGAGGCGCGCGAACGCGTCGTCGTCGCCCTCACCGGCGGACCCGAGGGCGACACCCTGATCCGCCGCGCCGCCCGCATCGCCGACCGCACCAAGGGCGCCGACCTGCTGGCCGTCCACGTCGCCCGCAGCGACGGGCTGGCCGGGGTGAGCCCGGCGAACCTGACCCGGCAGCGCGCCCTGGCCGAGAGCCTCGGCGGCAGCTACCACCAGGTCGTCGGCGCGAACGTGCCGGACGCGCTCCTGGACTTCGCGCGCGGCGTCAACGCCACCCAACTCGTCCTCGGCGCGTCCCGGCGCGGAAAGATCGCGCAGCTGTTCTCCCCGGGCGTCGGCGTCACGACGACGGCGCGGTCCGGCTCCATCGACGTGCACCTCGTCACGCACGAGGAGATCGGGCAGGGGCGCCGCTGGAGGGCGCTGCGGGCGGCGGGGCTCCCGGCCGGACGCCGCTACGCCGGGTTCGCGCTGGCCGCGGCCGGGCTGCCGCTGCTGACCCTCCTGCTGGTGAACATGCGCTGGCAGGTGCCGCTGGCCAGCGACATCCTGCTCTTCCAGGCCGCGGTGGTCGGGGTGGCGCTGGTGGGCGGGCTGTATCCGGCGCTGTTCGCCGCGGTCGGCGGTTCCCTGCTGCTGAACTACTTCTTCACCCCGCCGACCGGGCAGTTCACCGTCCAGCGGCCCCAGGGGCTGCTCCAGATCGCCGTCTTCGTCGTGGTCGGGGTGACGGTCAGCACGGTCGTGGACGTCACCGCCCGCCGCGGCAGGGAGGCGGCCGGCGCCCGAGCCGACGCGGAGGTGCTCTCCACCCTGGCCGGGGACATCCTGCGCGGCGAGCACGGCGCCGCCACCGTCCGCGGGCATCCCTACGACGCGCTCGGCGGCATCCTCGAAAGGCTCCGCGAGACCTTCGCGCTGACCACCGTGACGCTGCTGGAACGCGACCCCGACGCGCCGGTGACCCCCGACAGCCTCAGCGACCCCGGCTCCTGGGGCATCGTCGCCAGCGCCGGCGGCGAGCCCTGCACCAGCCCGGACGCCGGGGACTCCGACATCCTCATCGAGGACGGCGCGCTCTCCCTCGTCCTGCGGGGCCGGACCATGCCCGCCTCGGACCGCCGCGTCCTGGAGGCGTTCGCCGCCCAGGCCGCCGTCGCGCTGCACCACCGGCGGCTCGCCGACAGGGCCCGCCAGGTCCGGCCGCTGGAGGCCGCCGAGGAGATGCACACCGCGCTGCTCACCGCCGTCAGCCGGGACCTGCGCGCCCCGCTCGCGTCCGCGCGGGCGGCCGTCGAGAGCCTGCGCGGCGCCGGCGCGGCCCGGACCGGTGAGCGCCACGACGCGCTGACCGCCACGGCCGCCGACTCCCTGGCCCGGCTCGACCACCTGGTGGCCGACCTGCTGGACATGAGCCGCCTGCAAACCGGCTCGCTCGGGATCTCCGCGCGCCGGGTCGCCGCCGACGAGGCCGTCCCTCACGCCGTCGGCGAGGACGACCGGGAGGCCGTCGAGCTCCGCATCCCCGGGGGCCTGCCCGAGATGGTCGCCGACCCGGCGCTGCTGCGGCGCGTCCTGGCCGACGTCATCGCCGACGCCGTCCGCTTCAACCCGCCGGGCGCACCCGTCCTCGTCACCGCCAGCGCCCTCGGCGACCGGCTGGAGATCCGCGTCATCGACCGCGGGCCCGGCATCCGGCCCGCCGACCGCGGCCGCCTGTTCCAGCCGCTCCAGCGCCTCGGCGGCCGGGACGGCGAGGCCGGCGTCGACCTGGCCCTCGCCCGCGGCCTCGCCGAGGCCATGGGCGGGGACCTCGCCCCCGAGGAGACCCCGGGCGGCGGCCTGACCATGGTCCTCACCATGCCGACCCGGCCGCCGCGACCTCCGCGGCCGCCCGCGGAGGCGCCCCCCGCACCGCCCGAGGGCGCCCCGGAGCCCGACCTCGCCGACCCCCTGATCGTCGACCGCGTCGCCGCCTGGCGCGACCGCATCGGCCACGGCAAGGAACGTCCGGCCCCTCCGGACGGCCGCGGGCGAGGGTGACGGCGCGGCTATACAGGGCAGGTCCGGCCGATGTGGTGGTCGCACCTGATGGCAAGGCGGCAGCCCTGCGGTCACGATGGAGGCTGAGAACACCAGGTAAGGGCTCCGGACGGCAGGGGAGGGTGCATGACCAAGGGCCTCCCAAGGGAGCAGCTGCTGCCCGGCTTCCTCACGTGGACGTCGCTGGCCCTCCTGGCGTGCCTCGTCCTGATCATGTTTCTGGTCGTCGCGTCGGCGCGGGTGGTCCCCGAGGGGGAGCGCCTCGTGGTCACCCGCCTCGGCGGCCCTCCCGCCGTGCGGGGGCCCGGCCGCACGCTGGTGGTGCCGGGCGTCGACCGTTGGGTCCGCGTCCCGCTGAGATGGGGTCCCCTCGACGTGTGGCTGGAGGCCCCCACCCGCGACGGGGTGCTCCTGCGGCTGAAGGCCGTGGCCCTGATCTCGGTGTCCGACCCCGCCCGCCACGCGCTGCGGCCGGTTCCGGAGGCGGCGGCGATCAGCGTCATCCTGGAGGACCATCTGCGGCGCCATGTGGCGGACCGGCTCCTGGGCGAGCTGGGCGGCCTGGCCCCGGGCCGGGCCGCCCCCCTGACCGCCGACCTGCACGACGCCGTCGCCGAGTGGGGCCTGGAGATCATGATGCTGGAGGTCGTCCGGGCCGACGTCCCCCTCGCCGGCCTCCACCGCTGGCTGACCGGCATCACCCCCGCCCCGCCGGCGTGAGCCGCTCCCTCCCGCCCCTGACCGCCACCAGCGCGACCATGACGAGCGCGGCGGCTCCGCCGAGCAGCATGATCGTCGACGGCGACGTGCGGTCCATGACGGCCCCGCCGAGCAGGGCGCCCGTCGACAGCGTCGCCTGGAACGAGGCCGTGAACAGCACGGAGGCCGCCTCCGGGGCGTGCGGGGCCGATCTGGCGAACCAGGCCTGCGAACAGACCGGGACGGCGCCGTAGCCGGCGCCCCACAGGACGAGCAGGGCGATGGCGCCCGGATCCCACCGCCCGAGGAACGGGAGGGCCAGCGTGGCGAAGGCGATCAGCCCCCCGGCCGCACCGAACGTCGCGTGCGGATGCCGGGTGAGGGTCGCGCCCGCCAGGAAGTTGCCCAGAACGCCCGCGGCGCCGTAGGCCAGCAGGAACACCGTGATCAGCCCCGGGCTCACATTCGTCACCCGTTCCAGGAAGGGCGTCACGTAGGTGTAGGCGCCGAAGTGCGCGAGGACGATCAGGGCGGTCACCAGGAGCGCGTACCGGGTGCCGGCGCTCCGCATCATGCCGCGCAGCGCGGTGAGGCGGGCGGCCCCCTCGGCGGGCAGCGGGGGGACGAGCACGGCGAGCGCGACGAGCACCGCCGCCGACAGCAGGCCCATGACCGCGAAGCCGGCCCGCCAGCCCGCGAGGTCCCCGACCAGCGTCCCCAGCGGCACTCCGACCACCGACCCCAGGGGAACGGCCGAGAAGATCACCGCCGTCGCCCGGCGCGCCGACCGCGCCGGGACCAGCCGGCCGGCCAGGCCCGCGCCGATCGACCAGAAGCCGCCGATGACCACTCCGACGAGGACGCGTGAGACGAGCATCGCCCAGTAGGCCGGGGCCGCCGCGGCGACGAGGTTCGCCGACGCCAGCAGGAACATGCACGCGCACAGCAGGAGCCGCCGGTCGATCCGCGCCGCCGCGACGGTGACCGTCGGCGCGCTCGCCGCCGCGAGGTATCCGGGCATGGTCATCATCAGCCCGGCCGTCCCGTCGGAGACGGTGAGGCCGGAGCCGATGGACGTCAGCAGCCCGATCGGCAGGATCTCGGTGGTGACGATCGCGAAGATCCCCATCATCACCGAGACCACCGCCGGCCAGCCTGCCGCGGCCGGCCGGGTCGTCGCAGGGCCCTCGGCCGTGGTGGTCGCTGTGGACATCGGGTTCCGTCCTGTGAGGAGGCAGTGGTCGCGCTCACCCACTCAACAGGCGTCACCCGCGCGGATCTGGCGGGTTCACGACGTCATGGTCGGCCCGCCATCGGCGAGGCCGAGGCCCGGGGTGTCCATGAGGCGGCGCAGCATCATCAGGGGCAGCAGCGCGTCGAGCGCGTCCCGGTCGACGGCGGCCGCGCCGTGCCCCTCGATCAGCGGCCCGGTCTCGGCGCCGCGGGGAGACCACACCGTCCTCGGGAAGCGGTCCTTCCGGGCCGTCGAAGGCCGGGCTCGCCAGCCCGGCACGGATCAACGGAGCGAGCCGATCGTCGGGCGCCCACCCGGTCCGGATCAGCGCCCGCCGGTCGCCGACGTCGAGCCGCCCGCACACGGGTGCGCGCGCTCGGTCGAGCGGCTCGGCCCAGCGCCGCCGTGCGGCGTCCTCCGCAGAATGGCTTTCCGCCGGGGCCGGCGATCGGCCGACCGTCCAGTTCGATGTATGTTTATAGCACAGATTGTTCTGATAAGGTAATCCGGAACAGCAAACAAAAGAGCCGTTCCGGCTCTTGGTTCGCTCCGCAACACGGGGTGCAGCCAAGGAGCCGGGATCGATGATTTCGGGACTTCTTGGTGCGCCTTGGTGATCAAGGAGATCTCGTGAATCGACAACATGGGCCGTCGCGGGCGAAGCCCGCGCGGCCCGATAGGCGCTCGCCATTCGACGGGCTGAGTGCGCAGGACAAGAAAGTGCTCGCGTTGGTCGTGTTCTCCGACGTGAGCAACGTGGCCAAGGGCTAATTCCTGGTGGCCGTGGGCGTGACGGAGCGCTTGGGGGCCGCCACAACGGGCCTCGTCAGCGCCCTGTTCGGAGCGGCGGTCTACTGGATCGTGTATCCGCCGTCGCGGAAGACGGTCCGGTCCCAGTGGAAGACGTTCCTCCCGATGGGTGTCGCTCTGGCGGTGAATCACATCGTCTACCAGTACGTCCTGAGGTGGGTCCACCTTCAGATCCTCGCGCCCCTCATGTCCGTCTGCACAGCGGTGTTCATGATGGGCCCCGATGTCGTGCGCGACATCAGGGAGAAGAAGTACTCGACCGTCCTCCGGCCGTTGCTGGCGCTGCTGGGAACGTTGGCGCTGGTGAACGATCCGGCCGTCGAAGAGGACGGAGGGAATTTCTCTGATGCGATCCCGGACATTCACGTCCTGGGTCAGGGAATTCCCGACTGGGTCCTGGGCGTCGGTGTCGTCGCCCTCGCCGCCGCCACCTACGCACTCCACAACTGGTGGCTGTCGGTGATCCCTCGTCCACTCAAAGGGCAGGTCAACACCCTCGCCTTCTTCGTCTCCCTCCCCGTCTTCGCGACCGTCGCGTGGACCGGGGAAGGCGGAGTCGGGATCCTCACCGGTGAGAGTCGGCCGTACCTGCTGATCTGTGCGGGGACGGGGGCGCTCGGCACGCTGCTCGTCGGCGTGACGACGATCAAGGCGTACGAGCAGAACCTTCGGCCCACTCTGTACCTATTGGTATGTACACTGATGGGATGGGTGCCAGGGAGCGGTTGGTCGAGAGTGCGCGGGAACTGCTGTGGGAGCGCGGGTACGTGGGGACCAGCCCGAAGACGATCCAGCAGCGGGCCGAGGCCGGTCAGGGCAGCATGTACCACCACTTCGCGGGCAAGGAGGAACTCGCTCGCGCCGCCATCGACCGCACCGCCGAGGAGATGCGCGCCGCCATCGACGCGCAGCTGTCCGCCCCCGGGACGGCCGTCGAGCGCATCGCCGCCTACCTGCGCCGGGAGCGGGACGTCCTGAGGGGCTGCCCCATCGGCCGGCTCACGCAGGATCCCGACGTCATCGCCGCGCCCACGCTGCGCCGACCGGTCGAGGAGACCTTCGCCTGGCTGCGCACCCGGCTCGCGGCGGTGCTGCGGGAGGGGGTGGATCGCGGTGAACTGGAGCCGTCGGTGGAACCCTCGCCGACCGCGACCGCGATCGTCGCCACGCTCCAGGGCGGTTACGTCCTCGCCCGCGCCGCGGGCGCCCCCGAGCCCTTCGACCAGGCGGTCGAAGGGATCCTCGCGCTGCTCGACGCGCGCACCGTGCGCTGACCTTCGGAGACACGGCATGCAGATAACCCATGGATCCGCCCGTGGCGTCGCCGCCCCGTCCGAATGGTTCACCGGTGACGCCTGGATCGTGCCGGTGGCCGAGCCCGGGGGAGGGGCCGGGACACAGGTCGACAGCGTCTGCTTCGCCCCTGGAAGCCGCACGGTGTGGCATCGGCATCCGCTCGGGCAGGTGCTGGTCGTCACCGAGGGCACCGGGCGTGTGCAGCGTCGCGGTGGGCCGGTGGAGACGATCCGGGCCGGAGACACCGTGCACATCGCGCCCGGCGAGTGGCACTGGCACGGAGCCGCGCCCGACGTTCCGATGACGCATCTGGCCGTCGAGCCCGTTCCAGGCGACGGGTCTTCCGCCGAGGCCGGGGAGCCGGTCGGCGACGGCGAGTACGGCGGCCGCGCGGAGGACGTCCCGCCGGTCACGCGCACGGTCCTGCTCGACCAGGTGTTGGCGGCGCCTCGCAGCACGCATCGGGTCGAGGTCCGGCGCATCACCATCGCTCCCCGCCACGCGGCCGGACTGCACGTGCACAACGGGCCGGTCTTCGGCAGCATCGAGACCGGGTCGGCCGTCTACCAGGTCGAGGGCGAAGCGGCGGCGGTCCTCGGCCCCGGCGACGTGTTCCACGAGCCCGAGGGCGCCCGCATCGCGCGCTTCGACGCCGAGGATGACGGCGTGACGTTCCTCGGCTACTTCCTGCTCGCCGCCGGCGAGGCCGCCGAGATCGAGTTCCCCGGTCGCTGAGCGCGGCGGCGGGTCAGGCGCCCAGGCGCCCAGGTGCCGCACCGTCGTCAGGGCGGACCGCGGCGGGCCGGTCAGTCCTCGATGGTGATGCCGAGCTCCGCGGCGAACGCGTCCAGGAGGCCCATCGCGTCGCCGCTCGCGACGATCGCGCCGTGGAAGGAGTCAAGGCCGGCGACGCCGCGCAGGTCGCAGCCCCGGAACCGGACCGTTCTCATCTTCGCCCCGGAGAACTGCGCGCCGCCGAGCCGGCAGTTCTCGAACCGGACGTCGGTCATCTCGGCGGACTGGAACGTCGCCTCGGCCAGGTTGCAGTCACGGAACACCACGTCCCGCAGGCGCGCGAACCTGAAGCCGGCGAGGTCGGCGCGGCAGCCCTCGACCAGCACGTCCCGCAGCCCGCTCTCGGCCAGCTGCATCCCCGTCATCCGGGCGTTCACGATCTGCGCGCTGAACATCCGCGAGTTGAACGCCCGCAGGTTCGCCAGGTCCGCGCCGATGAACGCGCAGTCGGCGAACCCTGCCCTATGCAGGACCAACCCGGAGAAACCGGTCTGGGTGAAACGGCAGCGCTCGAACTCGACGTCCTCGACGCCGTCCGGATCGTCCATGGAGAGGGTGTCCGCGCCGTACTCCAGCGACAGGTACGTCCCATCGTGCCGGATGTGCCGCTCGACCTTCCCGGCGGGAGTGAGCCTTCGGGGGATCTGCGGCGCCTTGGGTTCTCTCACCGGGGAGGCGGGGGTGCGAGCGGGCATGCGGCCGACCCTACTAGCCGGCGGCGCTCGGCCCGCATGGCGCTTCGCCACAGTGCCTGTAGCGAGAACAGGCGGTCTTCGATCACTTCGCCACCAAAGAGGACCTGGTCTCCGGCCACGCAACGCGGTTCGAGGCGGTCCTGCTGGACGCCGTCCGGAACCGGGGGACGCCTCGGTCCTTCCGATGGACAGCCTCCCGGCGTCGACCGCGCGGTGGGCGCGGATCGGGTCGCGGTGGCCGAGTTCGCCGAGCCACCGGCCGCCGGTAGGGTGCCCGCGTGCGGATCTCCCAGTACGCCTACTTCGCCGTGAAATCGACGCGGATGTCGCCGGCAGAGATCACGGCTCGGCTGGGCGTCGATCCGGACGAGAGCGTCGTGCGCGGCGGCCGCGACGCGCGTCCGCCCCGTCCGCGGCACGTCTGGCGGGTCGTCTGCCGGCGGCCGCACCTCACCGTGGACGAGCAGATCGCGCGGATCGTGGACAGGCTCTTCGAGCACGCCGAACGCATCGGCGCCCTGGTCGCGGAGCTGGACCGCGCGGACGGAGAGATCTGCACCGGCACGCTCCAGGTGGTCCGGGTGTTCGAGGATCCGGAGGGCGAGGAGGACGACCTGACCGGCCCCGGGGAGGGCATGGAGAAGCTCGCCGGCCAGCACCGGCTGCTGGGCTGGCACCTCGACGCGCGGACGCTGGAGTTCCTCCGGCTGACGAGAGCGGAACTGGACGTCGACGAATACGCCTACGGGTGACCCCGCTCCGCCTGGCGCCGTCCCACCGGTCTGAGCCCCGGAACGTTTCGGGCGAGTCCACCGGGTCGCCGCGGCGGCGGCGCGCATCGGGCGGCGGCCGCGGACGCCGTTCGCAAGTGGTGGCCATGGCCGGAAGGGAGAGTCGTGCAGGGAGCGTTGCAGGCGGGAGGATGGGGCCTGCTGGCCGGATCGGCGCTGGTCGCGGGGGCCCTGGTCGGCTTCCTCGTGCCGGTCCCGGCCCGGATCACGGCGAGCGTGATGGCGTTCGGCAGCGGCGTCCTGCTGTCGGCGGTGTCGTTCGACCTGATCGCCGAGGCGAACGAGCGGGGCGGGCTGACCCCGACGGCGATCGGCGCGGTGACGGGCGCGGTGCTCTACGCCGGCGCCAACGCCGTCCTGTCCTGGAGGGGCGCGCGGCACCGCAAGCGCTCGGGCGGGCAGCAGCCGTCGGAGGAGCAGCGGCCCGGATCGGGGGGCGCGATCGCGCTGGGCGCGCTGCTGGACGGCGTGCCCGAGTCCATCGTGATCGGCGCGAGCCTCCTGGGCGGCGGCGCCGTCAGTGCGGTCACCGTGGTCGCGGTGTTCATCAGCAACGTGCCCGAAGGACTCTCCAGCGCCTCCGGGATGCGCCGGGCGGGGCGCGGCCGCGGGTACGTCTTCGGGCTGTGGAGCGGGATCGCGGCGATCAGCGCCCTGGCGGCGGTGGCGGGCTACACGGTGCTCGGCGACGCCTCCGCCGACGTCCTGGCCGGCATCACCGCCCTGGCCGGCGGCGCCATCCTCACCATGATCGCCGACACGATGATCCCCGAGGCCTACGAGGACACCCACCTGTTCACCGGCTTGATCACGGTCGTGGGGTTCCTGGCGGCGTTCGCCCTGTCCCACGCCTGACCCGCGGGCCCGGCTCCCCGCGCCAGGGTGCTCCGGCTCGGCGGGGGTCATGCGGGACGAGGCCGTCGGTGAGCGGCCCCGCCCCGTGACCGGCGGAGTCGTGGGGCGGGGCCCGCGCCGGCGGGCCACGCGACCGGCCGCCGACATCTCCTTCAGCGCCGCCGACCGCCCTCGTGTCACCCGACCCGCGAGGACGGCCCGGCGAGCACGTGCCCGAACCGGCCGCCGCCGGCTAGCCGTTCTGTCCCGTGAGGTCGGCGATCAGGACGCGGCCGGAACCGAGGGACCGTCTGCTGCGGACGGGCATGGTGAGACGCCCGGCCAGCGCGAGCAGATCGGTGTCGTCGGCCACCGCGTAACCGTGCTCTGCCAGAAGCGTGCGCATGGCGGCCGGTGTCCAGGCGGAGCGCCACGGTTCGTGCGCCATCGGGTCGGGCTGCCGGGACAGCCGCCGCATCGCGCGGGCCGCCGGTCGGCCGAGCGAGGCGACCAGCGACGGGGACTGGTAGTGGACGACGAGCCGGCCTCCCGGCGCGGAGGCTCCGGCGAGGGCCCGCACCGTGGCCGCCACCTCGGCGCGGGCCAGGTAGGGGACCACGCCCTCCCAGAGCCAGGTGGTGGGCAGGTCGGTCCGGTACCCGGCCGCCTTCAGGGACTCGTCGAGCCTGTCGGCGGTGAAGTCGACGGGCACGAAAGTGACGTCGCCGGCGGGCGAGGGGAGGGCGGCGGCGCGCTGCCGCTTGTCCTGCTGCGAACGGGGGTGGTCGACCTCGAAGACGGCGGTTCCGGCCAGCTCGGGCATCCGCCACGCCCGTCCGTCCAGGCCGGCGCCCAGGATCACGACCTGCGGGTCGGCGCGCTTCCTGACGGCGTCGTCGATGGCGACCGTCCGGGGCACCAGCCCCTCCGCCGTGGCCCGCAGGAACTCGTACTCCATCCGGGGGCCCCAGCCCTCGGGAGGCTCCCCCGAGCGGACCCGTTCCACGGCGACCAGTTCGTCCGGACGGAGCAGGGCCGACGCGGTGGGATCGTCGAACCGGCCGGGAGCCAGGCGCCCGTGCGCCACGGCCCGGGCCTGGCAGACGAGCACGGCGGTGCGGCTGCCCTCCGTCTTGTCCATGCCGGATCTCCCTTCGTCTTGTGGCCGTCCGGCCGCCTGGCCGGACGCGGCGCGCGTACTCTCATGATGATGCGGCTCGATCTCATCACGATCGTCGTGGACGACTACGACGACGCCGTCGCGTTCTTCACCGGCGCTCTCGGGTTCGACCTGGTGGAGGACTCGCCCTCGCTCACCAACGACGGGCGTCCGAAGCGATGGGTGGTCGTCCGGCCGCCGGGCGCCCGGACGGGCGTCCTGCTCGCCCGCGCGGACGGCCCGCACCAGGCCGCCGTGGTCGGGAACCAGGCAGCCGGGCGCGTGGGGTTCTTCCTGCGGGTGGAGGACTTCGACGCCGCTCACGAACGCATGACGGCCGCCGGCGTCGAGTTCGTCACCCCGGCCCGCTCCGAGCCCTACGGGCGCGTCGCCGTCTTCCTCGATCTCGCCGGCAACCGCTGGGACCTGCTCGGTCCCGCCGGGGACGTGCCGCGGGCCTAGTAGCGGCAGTTTTACACCTGGCGGCCGGAACCGCGGGCGCGCAGGGCCGACAGTTCCTCGTTCATCGCGCGGAGGAAGCGCAGGATGAGGCGCAGTTCGTCTTCGCCGAACCCGCTCCGCGCCGCATCGGTGCTCTCGGCCAGCGGGCGGAAGTACGCGCGGCCCATGACCATCGCGGACGGCTCGTACCGCAGGTGGACCACCCGGCGGTCGGCCGGGTCGCGCGTCCGGGTGACGTGGCCCAGGCGTTCGAGGCGGTCCAGGCAGGCGGTGACCGCGCCGGAGGTGATGTTCAGCTCCTCGCGCAGCCGCCCGGGCGTCATCGGGCGGCCGGGGGTGCGCAGCGGCGCATCCATGATCGCGACCAGGGCCTGGACGTCGGTGGGGTGCAGGCCGCTGGCGTGGGCGAACTCGTGCGCGATCCGGTTGAACTCGGCGTTCATCCGGCGCAGTTCGACGGCGAACGACCGCAGGCCGGCGGGGCCCTCCGTCTCCTGCGTTCCCTCGGCCATGCCGATCAGGGTACATTAATTCAATCATTGAGATAGTTAATGATTGAGGTATTAGTGGGTAGAGCCGCGGCAGGCCGAACTCGCCAGGAGGAACCGATGGGAACTCCGTCCCGCCCGATCCGCTG
Source organism: Spirillospora sp. CA-108201 (assembly GCF_050936235.1). NCBI lineage: Bacteria > Bacillati > Actinomycetota > Actinomycetes > Streptosporangiales > Thermomonosporaceae > Spirillospora > Spirillospora sp. CA-108201. Next base: position 866,198 of record NZ_JBNJNE010000001.1, read on the forward strand.
GGCGATCCCGGCCGTGCTGCTGCTGGTCTGGCTCGCCATCGGCGGCGCTCTCGGCCCCTACGCGGGGAAGCTCGGCGAGGTCTCCACCAACGACCAGGCGGCCTTCCTGCCGCGCAGCGCCGAGTCCACCCAGGTCCTGCGGGCGCAGCAGGCCTTCGCGGAGAAGGAGACGGTGCCCGCCATCGTCGTGTGGACGGCGGACGGCCGGGTCTCCGACGCCCAGCGGGACGCGGCCACCCGCGCGCTCGCCGGCCTGCGGGGCGCGCCCGGCACGCTCGGGGCGCCGTCGCCGGCCCTGCGCTCGGACGACGGCCGGGCGCTCGAGGGCGTCGTCCCGCTGCGCCCCGACCTCGGCGACGAACTGCCGGCCGCGCTGGACCGGGTCCGCGCGGCCGCGAAGACCGTTCCCGGAACGAAGGCGCAGATCAGCGGGCCGGCCGCCACCCAGGCCGACCTCTCCGACGCGTTCGCCGGGATCGACGGGCTGCTGCTGGGCGTCGCGCTCATCGCCGTCCTGGTCATCCTGCTGCTGGTCTACCGCAGCGTGCTGCTCCCGCTGGTGATCATCCTCGGGGCGGTGTTCGCGCTGGGCCTGGCGTGCGCGGTGGTCTACGCGCTGGCCAAGAACGACGTCGTCAGGGTCGACGGCCAGGTCCAGGGCATCCTGTCGATCCTGGTCATCGGCGCCGCCACCGACTACGCGCTGCTGCTGGCGGCCCGCTTCCGGGAGGAGGCCGCCGCGGGCCGGGACCGCTTCGCCGCCGGATGGGCGGCGGTGCGCGGGTCGTTCGGCGCGATCGTCGCCAGCGCCGCCACGGTCGCGCTCGGCCTGCTCGCGCTGCTGCTCAGCAACCTCACCAACAACCGGGCGCTCGGGCCGGTCGGCGCGATCGGCATCGTCTGCGCCGTCCTCGGCGCGCTCACGTTCCTCCCGGCGGTCCTCGTCGTGCTCGGACGGGTCGCGTTCTGGCCCGCGAAGCCCAAGCCGCCGGCCGAGGGCGCCCGCGGGGGAAGGAGCCTGTGGGCGCGCGTCGCCCGCCTGGTCGACCTGCACCCGCGCCGCGTCGTGGCCGGAACGGGCCTCGCCCTCATCGCCTGCGCCGCGTTCGCCCCGGGGCTGCGCGCCCACGGCGTCCCGCTGGACGAGACGTTCATCAACGACGCGCCCTCGGTCGCCGCTCAGCGGACGCTCTCCCAGCACTTCCCCGGCGGTTCCGGCCAGCCGGCGGTCATCATCGCGAACGCGGAGCGGGCCGCGGCCGTGACCGACGCCGCCGCCCGGACCGAGGGCGTCGCGGGCGCGGCGCCCGTCGGCGCGTCCGGCCGCCCCGGAGGCCCGCCCAAGGTCGTGGACGGGCGGATCCGGATCGACGCGACGCTGAAGTCGGCCGCCGACAGCGACGCCGCGAAGGGCGCCCTCCAGCGCTTGCGCACCGCCGTGCACGGCGTCCCCGGGGCGGACGCGAAGGTCGGCGGCTACACCGCCCAGCGGTTCGACACGCAGCGGACCGCCGCCCACGACCGGACCGTCATCATCCCGGTCGTCCTGGCGATCATCCTGGTCATCCTGGTGGTGCTGCTGCGCTCGCTGCCGCTGCCCGTCCTGCTGATCGCGACCGTCGCGCTGAACTACGTCGCCACGCTCGGCGTCGCGGCCCTGGTGTTCCGCCACCTGTTCGGTTTCACCGGCCTGGACGCCTCGGTGCCGCTCTACGGTTTCGTCTTCCTGGTCGCGCTCGGCGTCGACTACAACATCTTCCTGATGTCGCGTGTCCGGGAGGAGACGCGACATTGGGGCGTGCGGGAGGGCGTGCTCCGCGGCCTGACGGCGACCGGCGGCGTCATCACCTCGGCGGGGGTAGTGCTGGCCGCCACGTTCGCCGCCCTGGTCGTCATCCCGCTGTCGTTCCTGGCGCAGATCGCGTTCATCGTCGCGTTCGGCGTGCTGCTGGACACGCTCGTGGTGCGGTCCCTGCTGGTCCCGGCGCTCGTCCGGATGATCGGCCCCAAGGTGTGGTGGCCCACCCGCTTCACCGACCAGCCGCAGAGGACCGGAACGGCCGAGACCGTCCACTCCGTCCCGGGCGACAGGTGACGGGGCATGGGCAACACCTTCGAAGCCCTGGGGACGTCCGAAGGGGATCTCTATCTGTCCAACGGCGGGACCGACGTCTTCTTCGACGTGCTCACCCTCGCCGGGTGCGCCCTCGCCGGATCCGCCTGGGAGAGCAATCTCGTCCTGCTCTTCGCGGACGGGCACCGCATGAGCCGCGGCTGGGACGGGTTCGACCTGAACTCCCTGCCGTGGACCGCGAACTGGCGAGCCGAGAAGGCGTTCCTGCTGCGCGTCGTCGACCTGGCGATGACGCGTCACGGCTGGGACCTTCTCACGTACGACCCGCCCTTCGCCCTCGACTACCTGCGCCGGTACCGCGCGATGGTGGACCGATGGCCCGCTCCCGCCGCCGTGGAGACTCCGGCGACGCGGCCCGACTGGAGCGTCCCGCCGCCTCCCGAGTTCCTGCGCCGCTGCCCGGAGCACGGCGTCTACGAGGGCGCTCTGAGCTGCCGCCTCTGCGATCCGGCTCTCCAGCCCCTGCCCGAATAGCGGTCCGGAGCCGTCTCAGGATCCGGTGAAGTCGTCCCGGGACAGGCCCTTCTCCGCCATCTTGTCCTCGAGTTCGGCGCCCAGCTCGGTGCGCGCGTCAGATCGCGGTTCGCGCTCCTTGCCGGGCTCCACCTGATCGGTGTCCTCGGTCTTCGGAGCGTTCTCCTCCGGCGTGGTCAACTCCGCCCCCTCGATGTCGAACGAGTCACCGGCTGGCCCGGCCACCGGATACGGCTACCCGGCCACACCCGGCTCTAACGACCGAGGTCGGCAAGCCCTTCGCCCGGCGGGCATCGGGCAGGCGCCGGAGACGGTGCCGCGGCCGGTGGCGTACGTCACAGGGCGGAGCCGTCACGGGGGACCGGGCGCCGGCATCTCCATGACCGTCAGGACGCCGCGCGGACGATCCGCGCGGCGCGCACCTCCACAGGCTAGGAGCACGGCATGGAACCCCGTCTGAACCTGATGACCAACGAGTTCGCCGCCAAGGTCGGCAAGCGGTTCGCCGCCGTCAGCGTGGCGATCCAGGGGTCGTCGCTGCCCCGCGACCTCCAGGAGCTGGTGATGCTGCGCGCCAGCCAGATCAACGGGTGCGGCTGGTGCGTGGACCTCCACACCAAGGAGGCCGCGGCGGCCGGGGAGACCGCGGTCCGGCTGCACCTGGTCGCCGCCTGGCGCGAGTCGACCGTCTTCACGGGGGCCGAGCGGGCCGCGCTGGCGCTGGCCGAGGAGGGCACCCGGCTCGCCGACGCCTCCGAGGGCGTCTCGGACGAGACGTGGGGCCGGGTGCGCGAGCACTACGACGAGGACCAGATCGCCGCGCTGGTCTACCTGGTGGCCATGATCAACGCCGCGAACCGGCTCGGTGTGATCGTGCGCAACCGGGGCGGCTCCTACGAGCCCGGCATGTACGCCGCGCTGGGGAGCTGATCGGCGGGGGAGGGGCGGCGGAGGGGCGGCGGAGGGCGCGAGAGACGCGGCTCTCCCCGCCACTCTCAACGTATAGCGCACCGGGGGGCTTGCGGCAAGACCCGGGTCGTGCCGCAGAATCGTCCGCCGAAGCCAGAATCTGCGGAACCGGGGGCGCAGGTCAGGGGCGTCGCCCGCCGCGGGAGCCGCGCGGGGTCGGCGGCCCCGGCGGCGGGCTCCCGGGCGGCCGCGGGGACTCGGCGAAGCCACGACCAGCGACCACGAGCCGGAGCCGATACGTGAACCCTTTGACCGCCAGCGTGTTCGATCTCCCCGAACGCCTGTCACCCAAGGCCGACCCGGCGCTGATCGAGCGGGACGAGGGGCACTTCGCGGCCATCGCGCGGAGCCTCGAACAGGCGATCCGCGACCTGTCCGACCGGCTCGAAGCCGAGCGCAGGGCGCCGGGCGGGATCGGTCAGCGGGCGATGGACCGGGACATGGAGATCCACCGGCTGACCGCGCGCCTGCGCACGCTGCGCCGCTTCGGCCTGGACCTGTGCCTCGGGCACATGGCCGCCGCGGACGGCTCCGAGCCCGTGTACGTCGGACGGCTCGGCCTCACCGACGGCACGGGCCGCAGGCTGCTGCTCGACTGGCGCTCGCCCGCCGCCGAACCGTTCTTCGGGGCGACCCACGCCGACCCGATGGGGCTGGCGAGCCGCCGCAGGTACCGCTGGACCCGCGGACGGATCAGCGACTACTGGGACGAGGTGTTCACCGCGGACGGGTTCGCCGGGCACGCGGCGCTGGACGACCAGTCCGCGTTCATCGCGAGCCTGGGGAGCGACCGGTCGGACCGGATGCGCGACGTGCTCGGCACGCTCCAGGCCGACCAGGACGCGATCATCCGCGCGGGATCGCGCGGCGCCCTCGTCGTCGACGGCGGCCCGGGGACGGGCAAGACGGTCGTCGCCCTGCACCGCTCCGCCTACCTCCTCTACTCCGACCCGCGCCTGTCCCATCACCGGGGCGGCGTGCTGTTCGTCGGCCCGCACCAGCCGTACCTGGCCTACGTTTCCGACGTGCTTCCCAGCCTCGGCGAGGAGGGCGTCCAGATCTGCACCCTGCGCGACCTGGTCGCCGAGGGGGCCGGGGCGGTCGCCGAGACCGACCCGGAGGCGGCCCGGCTGAAGTCGTCCGCGGACATGGTGAAGGCGATCGAGAAGGCGGTCGGGTTCTACGAGGACCCGCCCACCGAGGGGATGGAGGTCGCCACCCACTGGTCCGACGTCTGGCTGAGCCCCGCCGACTGGGCCGAGGCGTTCCAGGCGCCGGAGCCCGGCACGCCGCACAACGAGGCGCGCGACCAGGTCTGGGAGGAGCTGATCACGATCCTCGCCGACAAGCACGGCGGCGAAGCCTCCCCCGAGCTGCTCCGCAGGTCGCTCCAGCAGGACCGGGAGCTGCGCGCCGCCTTCAACCGGGCGTGGCCGCTGATCGAGGCGGCCGACCTCGTCGGGGATCTGTGGTCGGTGCCCGCCTACCTGCGGCTGTGCGCTCCCTGGCTCGGCAAGGACGAGATCCGCCTGCTGCAGCGCGAGGACGCCCAGGCCTGGACGGTGTCGGACCTGCCGCTCCTGGACGCGGCGCGGCAGCGCCTCGGCGACCCGGAGGCGTCGCTGCGCAGGCGCCGCCACGAGGCCGCCGTCGCCGCCGAGCGCGAGCGCATGGCGAGGGTCGTGGACGACCTCGTCGAGGTGGCCGACGACGAGTACGGGACGGGACTGGTGACGATGCTGCGCGGTGAGGACTTCCATGACGCCCTCGTCGACGAGGGCGCCCTGGCCGGCGCCGACCCGGACCGGCTCGCGGGCCCGTTCGCGCACGTCGTCGTGGACGAGGCGCAGGAGCTGACCGACGCGGAGTGGCGGATGCTGCTGCTGCGGTGCCCGTCCCGGAGCTTCACGATCGTCGGGGACCGCGCGCAGGCCAGGCACGGGTTCACCGAGTCGTGGCGGGAACGGCTCGAACGGGTCGGGTTCGACCGGATCGAGCCGGCGTCCCTCAGCGTCAACTACCGGACGCCGGAAGAGATCATGGCGGAGGCCGAGCCGGTGATCCGGGCCGCGCTCCCGGACGCCAACGTGCCGACCTCGATCCGCGGCACGGGCGTCCCCGTCGTCCGCGGACCGGTCGCGGACCTGGACCGGGTCCTCGACGCCTGGCTCGCCGCGCACGACGACGGGGTCGCCTGCGTCATCGGCGATCCCGCGTTCCCGGGGCGGCCCCGCGTCCGGTCCCTGACTCCGGAGCTGGCCAAGGGGCTGGAGTTCGACCTCGTCGTGCTCATCGACCCGGACCGGTTCGGCGAGGGCGTCGAAGGAGCGGTCGACCGCTATGTCGCGATGACCCGGGCGACCCGGGAGCTCGTCGTCCTCACGAGCGCCTGAGCCCGCCGGGCCGGGGATCAGTCCCCGACCTGGCCCCTCCAGCCCGGGGCGTCGAGACCGGCGAGCAGTTCGCGCAGCAGGCCGGCGAGCTGCTCGCGGCGGTCGCGGGCGAGGTGGCCGATGAGGCGGTCCTCGGCCGCGAGCAGGTCGGCGACGACGCGGTCGAGCAGGGCGCGGCCCTCCCCGGTGAGGGTGACCGCGCGCGCGTGGTAGCCGGAGCCGACGGTGGTCCGCTCGACCAGCCCGGCCCCGGCGGCCCGCTCCACGCGCTGGGTGATCGCCCCGCGCGTCACCATGCAGGCCTCGGCCAGCTCGCCCGGGCTCATCCGGTACGGCGGGCCGGAGCGGCGCAGCGTGGACAGCAGGTCCAGCGTCGCGACGTCCACTCCCTGCCCCGCCAGGAGGCGGCGGCGCTCGTCGCCGAAGACCTTGGCGGCCCACCAGATCCGGGTGACGACCCCGATCGACTCCACCGGGACGCCCGGCAGCTCGCGCCGCCAGGCGTCCTGGACGGCGTCGGCGCCGTCGCGGGGCGGCTCAGCGGCCACGCTCGGCACCTCCGTTGACCTGGATGATCTGCGCGGTGACGTGCCCGGCGCCGGGCGAGGCGAGCCAGTGCACGGTCTCGGCGACGTCCCCCGGCGTCCCGGCCCGCCCGGTGTGGGTCTGCGCGATCTGCGCCGCCCGCCGCTCGTCGCTCATCGCGTCGCCGAAGAACTCGGTGTCCTCGATGTAGCCCGGGGCGACGACGTGCGCGCCATGTCGAAGCCTCCTTGAGTTTAGGTATAAAGTCAGCTTAGCGGGCTCCCGGAGCGGCGGCCGCCGGCGGCCTCAGCCCGCGGCCCGCCTCACCAGCTCGGCGATCCGCGCCTCGCCCTCGGCGGCCAGCTCCGGCAGGGCGAAGGAGGTCGGCCACATGGCGCCCTCGTCGAGAGCCGCGACGTCGCTGAACCCGAGGGTCGCGTACCTCGTCTTGAACTTCGCCTTGGCCTGGAAGAAGCAGAGCACCTTGCCGTCCTTGGAGTAGGCGGGCTGGCCGTACCAGAGCCTCGGCACGAGGTCCGGGGCGGCGGCCCGGACGATCTCGTGCACCCGCTCGGCGATGGCGCGGTCCGCCTCGTCCATCTCGGCGATCTTGGCGCGGACGTCGCTCTCTCCGTCGGCCTCGGCCTTGCCCGGGGCACGGCGCGCGGCCTTCTTCAGCTCCTGGGCGTGGTCCTTCATCGCGGCACGTTCCTCGGCGGTGAAGCCGTCGAACCTCTCGCCGGCCGCGGCGGTGCTCTCGGTGGTCTTCTTCGTGTCGCTCATGGCGGGATCCGTTCGGGTTCGCGGCGGGGTCGTGCGGGGACGGGGTGTGCGGGGACGGGGCGTGCGGGGACGGGGCGCGCTCAGCCCCACGCGCCGGCGATCTGCCGGGTCGTGGCGTTGAGCCGGTTGAACAGGTTGGTGACGCCGATCATCAGGACGATCGCGGCCAGCTCCTTCTCGTCGAAGTAGGTGGCGGCGGCGTCCCAGACCTCGTCGCCCACGGCGTCGGCGCGGTCGGCCAGCCGCGTCGCGGCCTCGGCCAGCGCCAGCGCCGCGCGCTCCTCCTCGGTGAAGTACGGGGCCTCCCTCCAGGCGGCGACGGTGGCCAGCCGCTCGTCGGTCACCCCGGCCTTGCGGGCCGTCTTGGCGCCGGCGTCCACGCAGGCGCTGCAACCGTTGATCTGGCTGACCCGCAGGTGCACCAGCTCCAGGGTCTCCTCCGGGACGCCGCCGGAGTGCACGGCCTTGAACAGCTCCTGGATGGGCTGCATCGCGCCGGACAGGACCATGGCGGGGTTCTTCATACGGGACTGCATCTGCGTTTCTCCTCTGCGGTCGTGCCCCCTCCCTCAGGGGCATGACCCCATCACAGCCGGAGCGGCCTACGATGACGACGTCGGTGGGACACCGTGGGACACGCGCAACGCCGCTGAACAGGAGCGACGCGCCCGCACGAGTTCCGCCGCGGTGGGACGGAGGCGGGGGAACGGTGGTCGTGGGACGGCAACGGGCGGAGAAGGCCGATCCGCAGGACGAGCTCGCGGCACGGCTGCGCATGCTGCACGAGCTGTCCGGACGCGGCGTCCGGGCCCTGGCGCGGGACGCCGGGCTCAGCTCGTCGTCGCTGTCGCGGTACCTCAGCGGCCAGACGGTTCCGCCGTGGACGGCGGTGATCGCGCTCTGCCGCCTCCTCAGGCGCGACCCGCGCCCGCTGCGCCCCCTCTGGGAGCGGGCCTCCAGCGCGCTGCCCGCGCCGCCGAAGACCAGCCGGCAGGTCCAGCCGCCGGCGCCGCCGACCGGGGCGCCGCGCCCGCCCCGCAACGACCTGCCGCGCGACGTCCCCGACTTCACCGGACGCGAGACCGAGCTGAAGGCCGTGCTCGCGGCGGTGGACGCCGGCGGCGTGGTCGCCGTGGACGGCATGGCGGGCGTCGGCAAGACGTGCCTGGCGGTGCACGCCGCGCACCGGCTCGCCGCCGACCACCCCGACGCCCAGCTCTACGTCGACCTGCACGGCTTCACCGCCGGGCGGGAGCCGCTCGGCCCCGACCCCGCGCTGCGGACCCTCCTCGCCGCCCTGGACGTGCCGTCGGAGAAGATCCCGCAGGAGGGCGGCATCGAGCCGCTGGCCGCCTGCTGGCGGTCGGAGCTGGCGCACCGGCGGGCCGTCGTGGTCCTCGACAACGCCGTGGACGCCGACCAGGTCCGCCCGCTGCTGCCGGGCGCCGGCCGGTCCGTCGCGCTGGTCACCAGCCGCAACCGGCTGCTCGGCCTGGAGGAGGTGCCCCCGGTGTCGCTGGACGTGCTGACGCCGCAGGAGGGCGCCGAGCTGCTGGCCCGCGCGAGCGGGGACCCGGGCGGGGCCGGCGGCCGGCTGGCCCGCGAGCCCGAGGCCGCCGCCGAAGTGCTGCGGCGGTGCGGCCATCTGCCGCTCGCCCTGCGGCTGGCGGCGGCGCGGCTGCGGCACCGCCCGGGCTGGACCGTGGGCATCCTCGTCGAGCGGATGGCCGAGGGCGCCACGGAGTTCGACACGGCGTTCGCGATGTCCGTGCGGCAGCTGGACCGGGGGCGCCGCCGCTTCTTCCGGCTGCTGGGCCTGGTGCCCGGCTCGACCTTCGACGAGCACGTGGCGGCGGCGCTGGCGGACGTCCCCCTGCGCGGCGCCCGGACGATGCTGGAGGACCTTCTCGACGCGCACCTCGTCCAGCAGTCGGCGGCCGGGCGCTACCGGCTGCACGATCTGGTGCGCCAGCACGCGCGCCGCGCCTGCGCCGAGCACGACTCGCCCGCCGAGCGGGAGCAGGCGCTCGGCCGGGTGCTCGACTACTACGTGCACGCCGCCGCGGCCGCGGACGCCGCGGTGTCGTACATGCCCTCCGGTCGGGAGGTCTCCGCGGGCCGGCGACCGCGCGACCTGCCCGAGTTCGCCGGCAAGCACGCGGCGCTCTTCTGGTTCGCCACCGAGTACACCAACCTGATGGCCGTCTTCGAGGCGGCGGTCGCCGCCGGAGCCGACGCGCACGTGTGCGAGCTGCCCCGGCGCATGCGGGCGTTCTTCGCGCGGCGCTGCGGCACGACGCACCTCAACGTCCTCTTCGAGCACTCGCTGGCCGCCGCGGGGCGCCTGGACGACCCGCTGCAACTGGCCGAGGCTCACAGCGATCTCGGCTTCGCCCGCTACAACGCGGGACGGATGGCGGAGGCGGCCACGGCGTACGCGGCGGCGGAGCCGCTGGTGTCCCGGGCCGGGAACGTCAGGACCGAGGCCGAGCTGACCATGCGCCGGGGCTACCTCGGGTGGGACGAGGGCAGGGTCGAGGAGCCGCTCGACCTGTTCCGGCGGGCGGGCGGGCTGTACCGGGACGCCGGCTGCCCGACGGGCACCGCCCACGCGACCGCGTACGAGGCGTGGGCGATGCTCCAGCTCGGGCACCGCGAGGAGGCGGCGCGGCTCGCCCGCGCCGTGCTGGAGATCCCGCACGCCGACCCCGCCTGGCCTCCCGCGCTGACGGCCCGGATCACCCTCGGCGTCGCCATCGCCGCCGAGGAGCCCGGCGAGGCGACGGGGCACCTGGAGCGGGCGCTCGCGCTGGCCCGCGAGGACGGGCACCGGCACAACGAGGCCTGGTGCCTGAACTGCCTGGGCGTCGCCCTGCGGCAGGCGGGCCGGTACGAGGAGGCGCTGGCCGCGCACCGCCGGGCCTTCGCCCTGCTGGACGAGCTGTTCGAGGAGCAGTGGAAGATCCACTTCCTCTACGGCCACGCCGAGACGTGCCGGCTGGCGGGCCTGCCGGAGGAGGCCCTGCGCCTGCACCGGCAGGCGCTGGAGCTGGCCCCGAGGCTGGGGTACCGCCACGCCGAGGCGCTGGCCCGCGAGGGGATCGCCGCCGTCCTCGACGAGACCGACCCGGCCGCGGCCGCCGCGCACCGCGCGGCGGGCCGGGCCGTCCGGCGGGACCTCGATCCAGGCGCCCGCACCGGCTGACGCTCCCGAGCTCGACGCGCAATGCCGCGTCCCGCACTGTTGCGGGGGCCTGATCCGGGGCATGACCCGGGTGTTCCTGTTGGAAGGGGGCCCTGGTGGAAGGTCAGTCCTGGCCACGGCTGCGCGTCGCCGACTGGACGCCGACGCGCGACACGCTGCACATGTGGACGCAGATCGTCGGCAAGATCCGGCTGGCCCACGCGCCGCTGGTGAACCACTGGTGGAACGTGACGCTGTACGTCAGCCCGCGCGGGCTGACCACGTCCGCGATCCCGTACGGCGGGGGCGCGTTCGACATCGAGTTCGACTTCGTCGACCACCGGCTGCGGCTGCGCGCCTCGGACGGCAGCCTCCGTGAGTTCGAACTCGCGCCGATGCCGGTGTCGCGGTTCTACGCCCGGACGATGGAGGCCCTGCACGAGCTGGGGATCGAGACGCACATCCAGGCGCGCCCGAACGAGGTCGACCCGGCGATCCCGTTCGAGGAGGACCACCAGCACGCCTCGTACGATCCCGAGGCGGCGCACCTGTTCTGGGGCCAGCTGCTCCAGGCCGCGCGGGTGCTGGGGGAGTTCCGGTCCCGCTACATCGGCAAGGTCAGTCCCGTGCACTTCTTCTGGGGCGCCATGGACCTCGCCTGCACGCGCTTCTCCGGACGGGACGCGCCCGAGCACCCGGGCGGCGCCCCGAACTGCGGGGACTGGGTGATGGTCGAGGGGTACTCGCGGGAGCTCAGCAGCTGCGGGTTCTGGCCGGGCGGCGGCGAGGAGGGGGCCTTCTACGCCTACGCCTATCCCGAGCCCGCCGGGTTCGCCGACCGCCGGGCGGGCCCGTCCGGCGCCTTCTACAGCAGGGAGAACGGCCAGTTCCTGCTTCCGTACGAGGCGGTGCGGGAGGCCCCCGACCCCGACCGGGCCCTCCTGGAGTTCCTGCAGGGCACCTACGATGCGGCGGCCGATCTCGGAGCCTGGGACCGCGCCGCGCTGGAGGCCGACCCGGCGCGGTGGGACCACAAGTCCCGCGAGGGCGCCTGAGCCGAGCCCCCCGGACCGGCGATCGGGATGTCGGACGCCGCCGCTAGTTTGCGGTGCCATGGGCGAGACGGCGGAGATCCCGGTCGAGTGGCGTGAGCACATCCATCCGAGGCGCGGCGGCGTCCCCGGTCCGCCGGTCGCGCTGGACGAGGGCGCGGCGGAGCGGGCCCGCGGGTGGGACCTCGCGGCCCGCGCGATCGCCGAGGAGATGGCGGAGCACGAGCGCACCGACCCCGACCTCGGCCGGGCCCTGCGGGCGCGGCTCGCCGGGGAGGCCGACCCGGCGGGCGCGGCGGCGGTGGCCGCCGTCGCGGTGAAGTACCTCGAAGGAGTCGACGGCACGGCGTTCCTGGACGCGTGGGTGCTGGACCACGGGCTCGCCTTCGCCGCCTGCGCGGTCACCGAGGCGTTCTCGATCGAGCCCGGCCCGGCGCCGCGCCCCGCGCCGTCCGGCTCCGGCCTCGGCGTCGGGCTCGTCGCCTTCGTCGGCGGCGCCGTGCCCCGGGGACGGCGCGGCGAGATCCGGCGCGTCACCTTCCACGACCACTTCCCGGTCGGCCGCTGGGCCGCGCAGGACGCGGTGGTCAAGCGGCTCCGCGCGCTGCTGGCCGCCGCGTCCGACGACGAGTACGGCGACGCCGTCGCGCGCCTCTCGCATCACCGCGGCGACGCGTGGAGGAGGCGCGTGGCGTCCTACCTCGCCCCGACCGAGACCGCCTGGCTGGACGGCTCCCCGGAGCGCTCCTTCGGTTCCCGAGAACTCGACTACGAGTTCCTGCTCTGCTCCCTGTCCAGCGCGGCGCAGATCGGAAGGGTGAGGTGGGTGCCGGCCACTCCCGCCGTGCTCGGGACGCTGCTCGACGGCCTCGGCGCGGACGCGCTCCCGCTGCTCGACATCGCCCTCGGGCAGGGGCTCGGCGCCGATGAGGCGCGCTCGGTCGTGCTGCGGGCGCTCGTGGGGATCGCCGACGAGGCGGTCTTCCCGCTCCTGCTCGACCGCATGGGCGAGAAAGGGGTCCCGGCCGCCTTGCAGGAGGCGGCCGGGCGGCATCCGGAGCGTGCGCTCCGGGCGCTGGTCCCGTTGGCCGGCGACGACACGGCCAGGGGCCTGCAAGCGGCCGGTACGGTGCGCGGGCTGCTGTACGCCAGGCCCGACCTGGCCGAGGCGGTGCCTTCGGGAAGCGCCGAGGCGCTGCTGCCGCGGCCGGCCGTGCCGGACAGTCCCGATCTGCCCGAGGTGCTCGACGGCAGGCCCGTCCGGGGCGCGAAGTCGGACTGGGCCGACCCGGCGCTGCTTCCGCGGATCCTCACGCGCGGCCGCGACCGGGCGCTGCCCGCGAGCGCGACGCGGCGCCTGCTCTCGCTGCTCGCCAGGAAGGCGCCCGAGGCCGCGGAGGTCCGCGCGTTCTGCGACCGGCACTCGCTGGCCGAGTTCTCCTGGGCGGTGTTCGAGCGCTGGTACGCGCTCGGCGCGCCGACGCGGCACAACTGGGCGCTGGCGCAGCTCGGCCTGATCGGCGACGACACGACGGTGCGGCGGCTCAGCCCGCTGATCAAGCTCTGGCCGGGGCAGGGGCTCACCGGCCGGGCCGTGTCGGCGCTGGACGTCCTGGCCGCGATCGGCTCCGACGTGGCCCTCACCCACCTGTTCGAGCTGACCCGCCGCGGCAGGTACAAGGGGCTGAAGGGCAGGGCCGCCCTCAAGATCGACGAGATCGCCGCGGCGCGCGGCATGACGCGCGAGGCCCTCGCCGACCGGGCCGTCCCGGACTTCGGGCTGGACGAGCGGGGCACGCTCGTCCTGGACTACGGCGCGCGCCGGTTCACCGTGGCCTTCGACGAGCAGCTCGTCCCGCTGGTCGTGGAGCCCGGCGGAAAGGTGCGCAAGAGCGCGCCGAAACCCGGCCCGAAGGACGATCCGGCCCTCGCCCCGGCCGCGCACGCCCTGTTCGCCGGCTTCAAGAAGGACCTGCGGACGATCGCCGACCAGGAGATCAGGCGCCTGGAGCTGGCCATGATCACCCGGCGGAGCTGGACGCCGGAGGACTTCCGGACCCTGTTCGTCGCCCACCCGCTGCTGGGGCACATCGTCCGCCGGCTGGTGTGGACGACCGACTCCGGGACGGCCTTCCGCGTCGACGAGGCCCGCGACTACGCCGGCGTCGGCGACGACCCGTTCACCCCCGAGCCCGACGCCCGCATCGGCGTCGCCCACCCCGTCCTGCTGGGCGACGACCTGCGCGCCTGGGTCGAGCTGTTCGCCGACTACGAGATCCTTCAGCCGTTCGAGCAGCTGGGACGGCCCGTCTACCGCCTGACCGAGGACGAGCGGGCCGCGCGTCGGCTGGCCAGAGTGGAGGGGCTCGTCCTGCCCTACGGCAAGGCCAAGGGCCACTCGCAGGGGCGCTGGGAGTCCGTGGACGCGGACGGCGGGTTCTCGGGCGGGTGGCTCGCCCGGCGCGACCCGGCCGGCTTGTACGTCGTGGCGGGTCTGAGCCCCGGCCTTGGCTACTACATGTACGGGGAGGGCGAAGACCAGAAGGTCAGCGCCCTCTGGGCGGGGCCGGCCCCGGCCCGCGCGCCGCAGGACGCGGTGCCGCTCGGCCGGGTCGATCCCGTCACCCTGAGCGAGGCCGTCCACGACCTCGTCCGCAGCGCGTCCCAACCCGACGGGCGGAGCGCCGGGCTCGGGACCTGACCGGTTCCGAGCCCGGCGCCACCCCGGCGCGTCCGGGGCGGGGAGCGGGATCCGAGGCCGCAGGGGGTCAGTAGTGGGGGTTGTTGCTCTGCGGGATCTCGATGCTGATCGGCATCTTGAATCCGGACAGGTAGAGCAGAGCGCCCTGGCGGAGGATCTCGTCGAAGGCCCAGTAGAGCTGCTGCAGCTCCTTCGGCGCCTTCGTGATGTCGAGGAGGCCTTCGCGGACGGCGACGAAGGGCGGCCAGAGGGTCCGGATGAGCGGGTCCCACAGCGGGTCCCGGGGGATCTTCAGCCATCCGGCGATCTCGTCGCCGAGCATGAAGCGGGTGAGCGAGCCGAGGATGGGCTTGGTGAGGATCCCGCCGTCGATGGTGGAGCCGAGGTTGAGCAGGATGTCGGCCAGCTTGACGCCCTCGGGCGTCGGCGCGAGCACCGGCGTCAGCACCTGCTCGGCCTGGGAGTTCGCCTCCCTCCACGACTTCGGGATGTACTCGTCCTGGATGCCGAGCATGTGCCCGGCGAGCTGCCAGGACAGCAGGAACGCCTCGGACTCGGCGTCCGGGATCGGCACCTTCCAGCCGACCAGGTTCTGCATGACGGTCGTCGGCAGGCTGTGCCACGTGACCATCATGTCGGCCTGGCTGATCGGGATCTTCTCGTCGGCGGCCTTGGTCCAGTACGGGGACTTCGGCAGCAGGTGGCGGACGGCGGCGTGCACCAGCCGCGTCTTGACGCAGGTCACGATCATCTCGCCGTCGGGCTCGAACGCCTTCTCCGAGCCGATGTCGTAGCCGAGCTTGGCGGTCTTGGTGATGCGGTCCTTCATGTCCGCGCCGCCCTGGGAGTAGTAGACCGCGCGCGCCTCCTTGGGGATGGCCGTGCTCATCATCCCGCTGGCGAAGCCGTAGGTGACGCCGAGGTAGAGGCCCCGCTTCTCGTTGAACTCGAACGCGGTGGCCAGCTTGCTCCGGTCGGCCCACTCCGGCAGCCGGCGGGCGCGTTCCATGAAGTCGCGCAGGTCGGCCGGCAGCCCGTCCGGCAGCGGCTGCCCGTTCTTGGTCCAGGTGCGCAGCAGTCCGTTGACCTCGGGGACGGCGCCCCGGTCGAGCAGCGAGGCGACCAGCGCGTCGGCCTCCGGGTCCCACACCCATCGCGGGTCGGCGCCCCTGCCCGCGCCCGCCACCGAGCCCTCGGGCGACCATGTCCACAGGGAGGACGCCTGCGCGGGCGAGGCGACGCCGAGGGCGCCGAGCGCCCCGAGCGCCCCGCCGGTCATCAACACGTTGCGTCTGCTGGGTCTGTCCATGCCTTCGCTCCTCCTGGGGGCCGGGAGCGTCCCGCCGATCGCGATGTCGGACACCCCCGGGTTTCCTGAGCTGACCGGAACACTAGACGCTTATTGGCACTCTGCCAATAGGCGTTGCGCGGTCAGCGCAGCGGGAAGCCGAGCTCGCGGCCCTGCTCGCGCAGCTCGTCGCGGGCGGAGGGGTGGGCGACGTTGTCGATGATCTGCTGGGCCTGGGAGGCGGCGTCGTTCCCCCAGACGGTGGCGGCGCCCCGCTCGCTGACGATGTAGCTGTGCTGGAACGAGGTGACCGGCCCGGCGAGGCGCGCGATGACGGTCGAGACGTCCGCGCGCGGATGCCAGGACGGAAGGGCGATGACGGCGTGCCCGCCGGGGGAGTGCAGCGCGCCGACGACGAAGTCGGTCTGCCCGCCGAAGCCGGAGTAGATCGCCCCGCGGACGCGGCTGGCGTTGGCCTGGGCGAACAGGTCGACCTGCAGCGCGGAGTTCACCGAGACCATGCGGGGCCTGCGGGCGATGAGGCTCGGGTCGTTGGTCTTCTCGGTGCGCAGCATCCGGATCCGGTCGTTGCGGTCGACCCAGGCGTACAGCTCCGGGCCCCCGAACGCGAAGGACGCGGTGATCGGGGTCCCGGGGTCGAGCGCGCCCGCCTTCTCCAGCGCCAGCACCCCGTCGCTGAACATCTCCGACCAGACGCGCAGCCCCCGCCGGTCGAGGAGCGAGGAGAGCACGGCGTCCGGTATGGCGCCGATGCCGAGCTGCAGGGTGGCGTCCTGCGGGACGAGCCCGGCCACCCGCTCGCCGATCTCGTGGGCGACCTCGCCGGGCGGCCGGGGGACCGGGGTGGCGAGCGGCTCGTCGTCCTCGATCGCCAGGTCGATCTCGTCGGTCGCCAGGACGGCGTCGCCGAACGTGTAGGGCATCTGGGGGTTGATCTGGGCGACGACCAGGCCGCCGCGCGCGCGGACCGCCTCGATGGCCGCGGGCAGGATGTTGACCTCGATGCCGAGCGAGACCGTCCCGCCGACCGGCGTGGAGGTCTGCACGATCACCACGTCCGGCGGCAGCGAGTCCTTCAGCAGGTTCGGCACCAGCGACAGCCGCGACGGGAAGTAGCGCAGGTTCGGGCGGCCGCGCATCCCCGCGCCGACGAAGGGCGTCTCCAGGTCGACCCCCTCGCGGTCCGGCATCTGCGTCTGCGCGTTCAGCATGAACAGGCGGTACTCGGCGACCGCGGCGTCCAGGACCCGCAGGGCCAGCCCAGGGGCGGCGAAGTTGCCGCCGGCGACGATCCGGGGCCGTCCCGGCAGTCCGGCCAGCACCCGTGCCAGATCCTCCTGGGAGACAACGCGCATCGAGATCCCTTTCCGAGAGACTTCCTGACCAGGTCGCGGCGGGTCCGCGTGGCCAGTGTGCCCGACCTGCCCGGACGGCGCCGACGCCGAGGGCGGTGAAGGGTGGGGAGGGGGACGCGGGCGACCCTGGACGCCGTCCGGCGGCTGCCGGAGATCGGCGCGGGTGGGCCGGTCGGCCCTCTCGGACCCAGCATGGGCCCGCCCGCCGAAGCCGCGCGGCCGGCGATGATTTCCCGGCGCCGCCGCGGTCATCATCTGCGACGCATCCACGACGCACGAGGAGCGACATGGCACTCGATCTCTTCGCCGGCATCCCCGTCACCGACTACGCGCGGGCGCTCCCGTGGTACGAGCGCTTCTTCGGCGCGGAGCCGTCGTTCCTGCCCAACGACGTCGAGGCCGTGTGGGAGGTCGCCGAGCACCGGTACGTCTACATCGTGCAGGACCCGGAGCGGGCGGGGAACGCCCTGGTGCTCGCGTTCGTCGACGATCTCGGCGACCGGGTCGCGGGTGCCGCCCGGCGGGGGATCCCGCCGGCGGGACGCGAGGAGTACGGCAACGGTGCGACCAAGGTGGTCTTCCGCGACCCGGAGGGCAACGAGATCTCCTTCGGCGGCGCCGGATGACGCGCCGGGTGTACCGCCTAGGCCGCCTGCCTCTCGGCCAGATGCCGCAGCTCGGCGGCGCACATCATGAGCCGGCGCACCGGAAGGTGCCGGACGTAGTGGTCCAGGTCCGCGCCCAGCGCGAACACGTGCACCGGGGTCCCGGCGTCGCGGCCGGAGCCGACGGCCTGGCGCAGCGCGGCCAGGACCGCCGGGTGCCGCGTCTGGTAGACCGACGAGACCAGGTGGTTGCCGCGGTCGGCCGCGAGATAGAACTGGATCAGGTCCTTGGTGCCGACGAACAGCTCTCCGGCTCCGGAGGCGCAGAAGTCGGCCGCCGAGTGCACGGCGGCCGGCGTCTCGACGAAGACGGCGAGCGGCGTCGCGTCCCCGAGGCCGAGGAACCGCCGCAGCCGCACGTACTCGTCCCGGTCGTTGATGAACGGAACGGCGAAGCGCACCCGGTCCGCGTCCGCGCCCAGCCGCTCCCGCAGGCGGGCCCGCAGCGCCCGGAAGGCATGGGGGTAGCGGTGCTCGCGCAGCAGCCACCGGGCGCCGTGCCGGCCGAGTTCGGGGTTCGGCTCGTCGTCCACGTGGTCCCCTGACGTGATCTTGGCGGCGTCGTCGGAGCGCAGGTCGAGGAGTCTCATGATCAGGCGCTGGCCGGGGAGGAGCTCGCGCACCATCGGGCACAGCTCCGAGGCCACGGCGGCCCCGTAGCGCTCGGCCTCCCGGACGCCCTCCCGGAGGGAGTCGATCGGGCTCAGGGCCGCCGAGAAGCAGACGAACTCCTCGCGGATGAAGAAGGTGTCGGCGTGCTCGACGCGCGGCGCGAGGGCGTTGACCGCCCGGATGTCCGCGGTGTCGGCGACGACCACGCAGATCGACTCGATGTCGCCGAAGACGGCGGCCGGGCACCGCGGCGCCGGCGCCGCCGGCGCGGCCTCGCCGAGCACGACCGACGCGCGGTCGAGCAGGACCGTGGCCTCGCCGGCGAGCGCGTCCAGTTCGGACGGGGCGACGCGCAGCACGGGGATTCCGCGCGAGCGGCACAGGGACTGCATGTGGCCCGTCCGGCCGCCTTTCGCGCAGATGACTGCGGAGCAGGAGACGATGGCGTCATAAAGTTCGGGGCCGAGTTCGTCGACGACCAGAATGGCGCCGTCGACCGCTTTTCTGCCGCGGTTGCAGAATCCCCGAACGGACCGCTGGTGTGAGTCGACGAGCACAACCCCTGGTACTTCGCGAGGGCTCACGGACGTCCTCTCTCTCGCCGGTCCCGGTTGGCGATGAGGGCCCGACCGCACTCGAAGGGCGATTCGCGGTCGGGCCCGTCCCGGGCGGAGCATCCTTAGAGAGTGTCAGCCGCGGATGAGAGAACGCACCCCTCGAAATCCGATGCGGCTTTTCGGTTATCCCGATTCCGGCGGCTCGTCGAGTTCGAGCAGTGAACGCAGATCCCGCGGCGTCACGGACAGGTCGTTGAGCCTCGCCGCGGCGGCCGCGTTCACGACGGAGCGCAGCGCGCCGCACGGCGCGGGGGCCTCGCCACCGGAGGTCATGGCGTCGCGCAGGGCGTCGAGGCCGCCTGCGAGGCGCGCCTCCAGGGCCCGGCGCTCGCGGCGGCGCCGGGCGGCCATCCGGCGCACGTCGAGCCCGACCGCGCGGGCGAACGCCTCGCGGACCGCGTCGTCCCCGCCGTGGGCCACGGCCTTGGCCGTGGTTTCGGTCGGCTCGTCGTAGCGGGATTCGAGGTGGCGCAGGACCACCGCGGCGACGCCGACCGAGTGGTTCTTGATCGCGGCGAGGTTGAACGTGAACGCGCCCATCCGGCCGTACCGGGTGATCTCGTCGCCCTCCCGGGGGCAGCCGACCACGGTGATCGGGGCGGTCCGCGCGCCGGCCGGGCCGAGGAGGAAGCCGTGGCCGTCCACCTCGACGCCGCGTCCGGTGCGCCGGTGCGGCGCGGCGGTCTCGCGGCGCAGCAGGTTCCGCCACAGCGCCGAGCCGACCCGCCCGTAGTCGGTCTCCCGCCCGAAGTTGGAGATCACGAGGTCCGCCTCGACCGTCCGCTCCGCCGCGGCCCCGGACACCGCCACCCGCAGGGCGCCGGTCTCGGTGGCGGTGATCGCGCCGACGGCGCCGGTGGTGAGGACGATCTGCCCGCCCTCCGCCATCGCCGCGTCGACGAGCCCGGTGATGTCGGGGACGGCGCTCACGCGGAGCGTGGCCAGCAGGCTCCCGTACCGGTCGAGGAGCGCGCGGAGATCGGCCGTGGGGACCCGGGCCAGCACCTCGGGCAGGTGGGGCTCCCAGGACTTGGCGATGCGCTCGCTCACGACCGCGGGCGCCACGCCGGGATGCCGCCGGGCGAGGAGTGCGCGGGCCCGCTCCCACTCGTCCCTGAAGAGCCGGACGAGCTCGTCGCATCCCTCGTAGGCGCCGGCGCGCAGCCGCGGAGCCGGCAGGTCGAGGACGCGGTGGCGGTGGTCGGGGGGATAGGTGCGCAGCGTCAGACCGGAGCGCGAGATCATGTGGATCTTTCCGGTGTGGCCGTGCCGCAGGAGGAGCGAGGCGGAGTCGTACGCGCTCAGCAGCGTGCCGACGATGGCGACCTCGGCGTCCGGGCGCACGCCGAGGATCCGCTCCATGCCCTGGTCGGAGTAGGGGTGCCGGACGAAGCAGGGGTGGTCCGCGACGCCGGCCGCGAACGGGAGATCCCGCTCCTCCAGCCCCGTGGCGAGGACGGCGTGGTCGGCCTCGATCGTCATCGTGTCCGGATCGGCGCCGGAGCCCGGCGACGCGTACCTCTCCACGACGACGTCCACGCGGCCCGTGCCGACCGCGATGTCGACCGCCTCGCCGTCGACCTCGCGCAGTTCGACGCCGTCCGACGCCTCGCGGGCGGCGTCGGCGAGGCGGGTGCGGAGGTAGTCGGCGTAGAGCCGGCGGGGCGCCGGCCCGGACTCGGTGAAGGTGGATCCGCTCCACCGCGGGGGCCAGCCGGTCCGGTCGGCCTCGGTGTTCGCCCACTTCACGAAATCGTCGACGTCCTCCCGGAACATCGACATGCGGCCGGCCTGGATATTGAAGACGTGGTGCCAGTGGTTGCCCGAGCGATGATAGGCCACGCCCGCACCGCGGTATTCGGGCCGCCGTTCTATCAGAACGACCTGTAAAGGTTCTCGGGCGAACTGCATGAGACGTATGGCGGTGGCGGTTCCGGCTAAGCCGGCTCCGACGATGACGACCCTTCGGGGCCTGGAAAAGCCCACGTCACTACCCCGCCCGCATCGAACGGCCACAGAAAACCCTCCTCCCGCCGAGCGTAGCGCGCATTATCGCCCGGGCTCAATGGTTGGGCGGCCGAGCGGGTGGCGCATATTCGCACGGCGGCGCCCCGTCAGGAGCCAGGACCAATCCATGGACGTTCGCAGCGGAAAGTCCGCTTCCCGGGAAATGGGGCCACCGCAAGCCATTTGCTATATGAATTATTAGCGAATGGCCTGGACGGGTGAAGGGTGATCCGCGCGCACAGGAGCCGTCTCACGTGCGGCGGGGCCGCGCGGGCGCGGGCGCGGCCGGTGCCCCGACCGCTACCGGTTTGCCGAGCGCCGGTCGCGGTGGGGCGGCGCGGGCGTCGCGCCGTAGACCGTGAGCCAGATCGTCCGGGCGAGGGTGCGCGCGATCCGCTCGTCTCCCGCGCCCTCGTCGTGGTGGCAGTGCGCGGAGATCGTCCGTTCCACGGTCCAGATCAGCACCTGGGCCGTCGACCGGACGTCCATCTCCGGGTCCACGGCGCCCGCCCGCCGCTCCCGCTCCAGCCGGTTCTGCACGACGGCGGCGAACCGCCGGATCCGCTCGCGCCAGAACTCGGCGACCTCGGGGTCGTACCCGGCGACCTCGGCCAGGGCGTGCAGGACGCGGCGGTGCTCGCGGTACGCGGCGATCATCTTCCGCATGGCGCGGGCGACGCCGTCGACCCCGTCGGAGTGGTCGGCCCGCCACCAGAGGACGGCCTCGCCGAACAGCGCGTCGACCGCCTCGTCGGCCAGCGCGAGGAGCAGGCGGCTCTTGTCCGGGAAGTGCAGGTAGAGGGTGGAGCGCGCGACCCGCGCGCGCTGCGCGATGCGCTGCACGGGCAGTTCGGTGTAGGGCGTGCCGTCGGCCATCATCTCCGTCGCCGTCCGCAGGACGCGGCGCCGGACGTCGTCGCGCCGCTCCCGGACCTGCCGGCGCGGCCGCGTGGTGGTCGCCATGGTCGCAGCGTACCGCCCCGAGATCTGAATCGGACAGTGTGTCGACACATTGCTTCACGCGGCGGGCTCGCCCGCCGAACGGCCCCGATGTGGAGGCTCTACCAGCCGCCCGAGCTGGACGGCCTCAAGAAGGTCGGCGCCCGGCGCTACCGCTCCGGCCTGCCGAACCTCTTCGACGCCCCTCCCGGACGACTCCTCCCCGCCCTAGACGGTGAGGCGGCGCCAGACCTCGTCGAGGGCCAGGTGCAGGGCGCCGGTGAGGACGGTGTCCTCGGCGAGGCCGGAGAACTCCACGGCGGGCGGGGTGAGGGTCAGTTCGGTCAGGCGCCGGGTGATGGCGTTGAGCAGGACCGGCCCGGCGCGGGCGACGCCGCCGCCGATCACGACGGTGTGCGGGTCGAGGACCAGCACGGCGGGGGCGATCGCCTGCGCGAAGGTCGCGGCCACGGCGTCCACGACCCGCTGCGCGGCGGCGTCGCCGCCGGCGGCCGCGGCGAAGACGGCGGCGGCGTCGGGCTCGCCGTGCCGCAGGGCGGACTCGGGGTGCCGGCGCGCGGCGCGGCGGGCGCGCGCGGCGATGGCCTCGGCGCCGATGGTGCGCTCCAGCGGTCCCCGCCCGTCGCCGGTCTCCGGGACGCGGCCCGGCGGGCGGATGAAGCCGATCTCCCCGGCGGCGCCCGCGCCCCGGTGGAGGCGGCCGTCGATCACGACGCCCGCGCCCAGGCGCTCCCCCCACTGCACGGCCAGCAGGGTCCCGCGCTCCCCGGCGACGGCCAGGGCGGCGAGGTTGGCGTCGTTCTCGACCTGGACGGGGCAGCGGAAGCGGTCGCGCAGGTGGCCGGAGAGGTCCACCGACGTCCAGCCCGGAACGCTCGGCGCCAGCAGGACGCGGCCGGCGCCGGGGTCGACGATGCCCGGCGTGGCGACCACCACCCCGGCGATCTCGTCCGCGCCGAGCCCGGCCTCCCGCAGGGCGCGCCCGACCACCTCGTCGACGGCGCGCAGCAGGTGGTCAGCCTCGCTCCGCCCGACCGGGCGCCGCACGGACGCCAGGCGCCGGGCGGCGAGGTCGCCGACCCCGGCGCTGACCGTGTGGGGGCCGACGTCGAGCCCGAGCACCGGCGCGGCGCGGCCCCGCAGCGAGACGCGCACGGCGGGGCGGCCGCCGTGCCGGGAGGCCGCCGCGGGATCGTGCTGCTGGAGCCAGCCCGCCTCGACCAGGTCGTCCACGGCCTGCCCCACGGTGGGACGGGTGAGCCCGGTCGACTCGACGATCTCGGCCAGGCGCAGCGGATCGGGCGCGCGCTCGCGCACCGCCCGCAGGACGGCGGCGGTGTTGAGGCGGCGCAGCACCGGGGTGCCGACCGCGCGATCCTCTCCCATGCCCCCTCCAGAAGATCGCGGACGGACCCTTGACCGCGGGACCCGACGCCCTCATGATGAAGGCCGCTCTAGTTTTTCAACGAGCTTAACAAACCTCGCCGTGGAGGTGTCCGCCATGGTCCCGGGCCGACGAAGGGGAACCGGTGGCCGCTTGCGGTCGGCCGCCGTCTTGCTGGTCGCGCTGCTGGCGGTCTCGCTGACCGCGGTGGCCCCGGCCGGGGCGCGCGACACGGAACCGGCGGCCAGCGCGGCGGGACCCGCCGCCCGCGCGCTGGAGCGGCTCCTCGGCCGGGGCAGGGCCGGCCAGGTCGAGCTGCGGACGATCCCCAAGGGCCCCGGCCCCGACCGCTTCCGGGTCTCCGCCGAGCGCGGCCGCCTGGTCGTCGCGGGCACGTCCCCGGCCGTCCAGCTCACCGGGTTCGGCCGCTACCTGCGCGAGGTCGCGCACGCGAACGTCGCGATCGGCGGGACGCAGCTCGACCTGCCCGCGCGGCTGCCGCTGCCGTCCGCGCCGATCGAGGCGGACTCCTCGGTCGAGCACCGGTTCGCGCTCAACGACACCAACGAGGGTTACGCCGGCGCGTACCTGAGCTGGGAGGAGTGGGAGCGCCGCATCGACGCGCTCGCGCTGCTCGGCATCAACGAGGTCCTGGTGTACGAGGGGCAGGACGCGGTCTACCAGCGGACCTTCCAGCAGTTCGGCTACAGCGCCGCGGACATGCGCGCCTGGATCCCGCAGCCGGGCCACCAGGCGTGGTGGCTGCTGCAGAACATGTGCTGCACCGACTCGCCGATCTCCCAGCAGCTGGTCGACCGGCGCGCGGCGCTGGCCCGGCGCATGATCGACCGGCTGCGCGAGCTGGGCATGACGCCGGTGCTGCCCGGCTACTACGGCACCGTCCCGACCGACTTCGAGACCCGCAATCCCGGCGCGAACACCGTCCCGCAGGGCACCTGGAACGGCCTGGAGCGCCCCGACTGGCTCGACCCCACCGGGCCCGAGTTCGGCAAGGTCGCGGCGGCCTTCTACAAGGCGCAGACCCAGCTGTACGGACCGAGCACGATGTACAAGATGGACCTGCTGCACGAGGGCGGACGGGCTGGGTCCGTGCCTGTGCCCGAGGCCTCCCGGGCCGTGCAGGACGCGCTCGAAGCGGCGCATCCCGGCGCCACCTGGGTGATCCTCGGCTGGCAGAACAACCCCCGCAAGGAGACCCTCCAGGCGGTCGACCGCTCGCGCATGTTCATCGTGGACGGCATCACCGAGCAGCCCGATGTCACCGACCGCGAGAAGGACTTCCTCGGCACGCAGTACGCGTTCGGCACGATCTGGAACTTCGGCGGCCACCAGAACTTCGGCGCCGGCCTCACCGTGTGGAACGAGAAGTTCCACGCCTGGCGCGCAAGGCGGGGCACGGCCATGAACGGCATCGCGCTGATGCCCGAGGCCATCGACAACAACCCGGCGGCGGCGGCGTTCTTCGCCGACATGCCGTGGCGGGACGGCCCGGTCGACGTGGACGCCTGGTTCGACGCGTACGCCGCCGCCCGCTACGGGGCCGCGGACCCGCACGCGCTCGCGGCCTGGCGGATCATCGGCCGGACCGCCTACGCGTGGCCCGCGGGCAAGGACACCCGGCACGTGACCGGCCTGTTCGACGACCAGCCGAGCCTGACCACCACCGGAACGCCGCTGCAGTACGACCCCGCCGAGTTCGAGAAGGCCCTGCGCGAACTGCTCGACGTCGATCCGCGGCTGCGGCGCTCCGGCGCGTACCGCTACGACCTCGTGGACGTCGCCCGGCAGGTGCTGGCCAACCGCGGCCGGCTGCTCCTGCCCAAGATCCGCGCCGCCTACCGGGACGGCGACCGCGCCGCCTTCGCACGGCTCACCGGCCGGTGGACGAGCGAGATCCGCCTCATGGACGACGTCCTCGGCACCGACCCGAACTTCCTCCTCGGCGCCTGGCAGCGCGAGGCGTCCCGGCAGGCGGCGGACCGCGGGGAGGCGGCGACCCTCGACTACAACCTCAAGTCGCTGGTCACGCTGTGGGAGAGCGGCAGCCCCGGCCTCCAGGACTACGCGCGCCGCGAGTTCAACGGGCTGGTCGGCGGCTACTACGCCGAGCGCTGGAGGCTGTTCTTCGACGAGCTCGGAACCGCCATGCGGACCGGCGCGGAGCCGCGGCGGATCGACTGGCGCGACTTCGCCGAGCGCTGGGCGCGCGCGGGCACCCGCTACGCCGCCGAGCCGCACGGCGACGCCCACCGGCTGGCGCGTCGGGTGGCCGAGGAACCGGCGGGCGCGCTCGCCCTCGCCGGCGACCGCAAGGGCGTCGAGCCGGGCGGCGCCGTCCGCGTCACCGCGACGTTCACCAACGAGTCGAGCCTCGGCGAGGCTCGGCGGGTGCGCTTCCGGCTGACCGCGCCCGCCGGCTACGAGATCGCGGAGGGGCCCGGCTCCTCCGGCGACGTCGGCCCCGGCAAGACCGCCACCGCGGCCTGGACGGTGACCGCGCCCGCCGACGCGACGCCCGGCGCCCTGCCGGGCCTGGACGCCACGGTCTCCTGGCGCACCGCCGGAGGCGACTCCGAGCAGGCGGGCGCGCACTCCCTCCTCATGGTCGGCGGCGGAGCGGTGGGGGATCCCTACACGACCTTCGCCTCGACCGCGGCCGAGTTCGCGCGGTCCGGCGACACGGTCGGCATCGCCGCGGGCGGCAAGGACATGTGGGGGGAGACCAACGAGTTCGCGACCGTCTACAAGGACGACGGGCTGGCCCCGGGGCACGCGGTCTCCACGAAGGTGACCAAGCTGGACGGATCGTCCGACTGGACGCGGGCCGGGCTGGTCGCGAGCGACGACCTGGGCAGGACCGGGTCCGCCGGGTACGCGACCATCGCCGTGACGCCCGCCCACGGGTGCGTCTTCTCCTACGACGCCGACGGCGACGGCCGGCTCGACCACTACACCGAGGTCGGCGGTTTCACCGCCGGCGAGGTCCACGTGCGGCTGGGCAGGGACGGCGACCGGACGACCGGTTCGTGCAGTTCGGACGGAAAGAACTGGGCCGTGGTCGGCTCCGGCACGGTCCCCGGCTCCGGGGGCGCCGAGGACGTCGGGATGTTCGTCAGCGCGGTGAACAGCCACACCGCGCAGGAGGCGATCGCCCAGTTCGGCGGCGGCATCGCCGCCTCGCCCGGCACGTCCAGGGACGGCTCGGGCGACCCGCTGCAGAGCCTGCGCAAGCCCGTGACGGCGCTGTCCTCCGAGCCCGGACGGCCACCGGAGGCCGCCAACGACGGCAGCCGCGCGAACTCGCCCTACTGGGGCGGCCAGATGACCTACGGCGAGACCTGGTGGCGCGTCGATCTCGGCGCCGTCGACGACGTGTCGCGCGTCAACGTCCGCAACTACGTCGACGGGACCCGCTACTACACCTACCGCCTGGAGGGCAGCCTCGACGGCGGCCGCTGGTTCACCCTCGGCGGGCGCAACGGGCCGCGGCCCGCCGCCGACGCGGGCGACACCACGGCGACCGAGGCCAGGGCCCGCTACATCCGGGTGGTCGGGCTCGGCAACACCGCCAACCTCACCTTCCACCTCACGGAGGTGAGCGTCTACGGCACTCCGGCCGGGTGACGGGCGCTCAGGGCTTGCGCCCGACGCCCCCGACGCTCCAGATCGGCCTGGACGACTCGATCGTCTCGTGCTCGGGGCGCCACAGGGGGAGGTAGACGACGCCGGGCTCGATCAGGTCCCAGCCGGAGAAGAGCCCCTCCACCTCGGCCCGGGTCCGGACGTTCGAGCGCGGGGTCCCGCGGATCGCGTGGGTCTCCTGCTGGTAGAGGAAGGCGAGCCTGGCCGTGACCTCCGGGCACAGGTCGCTGACCGGATGCGAGATCGCGATATGGCTGCCCGGCGCCGTCAGGTCGCCCAGCCGCCGGACGCTCCGCGCCACTTCCTCGTCTTCGGGAATGGTGTAGAGCACGTGGAAGAACAGCAGCGCCGTCGGCTGGTCCAGATCGATCAGGCCGCGCAGGCCGGGATGGTTCGCGATCCCCTCGGCGTCCCGCATGTCGGCCTCGACCACCGCGGTGCGGGGGTTCCCTCCCAGCAGCGCCTGCGCGTGGACGCGCACCACGGGGTCGTTGTCCACGTAGACGACCCGGCAGTCCGGCGCGACCGCCTGCGCGATCTGGTGCACGCTTCCCTGGGTGGGCAGACCGGTCCCGATGTCGAGGAACTGGCGTATCCCCGCCGCGGCGAGGAACCGGACGACGCGGTCCAGGAACTTGCGCCCCTCGCGCGCCAGGACCGGCAGCTCCGGCGCCAGCTCGATCGCCTGGAGCGCCGCCTGCCGGTCCGCGGCGTAGTTGTCCTTGCCGCCCAGGAAGTAGTCGTGCATCCGGCTCTCGTTGGGCGCCGTCGGATCGAAAGCCTGCGGTTCGTGCCCTGCGGGGAAGGGCATCGCTTCTCCATTCAACCGACATCCGGGCGGTGACGCGCGGCCGCCGCGAGGAATCGCCCAGTATGGCACGCACCCTTCCGGTACGCCCGACATACCCAACGCGGGCGGCCCCGTCCGGCGAGTCGATCGTCGGCGCCGCGCGACCGCGCGACCGCGCGGAGGGCGTCCAGGCCCCGCGCGACGGGCGGCTGCGACTCGCTGCCCCGGCGGACGATCGCGATCACTCGCAGCAGCTCCGGCAGCTCGGCCGCGACTTCGGCGCCGACCTGCGGATCGGCGATCGCCGGAAAGCACCTGATCTATCCGGCGATGGCGCGGCTGCCGGCCGGCGTCGCGTCCACGCTGCAGTTCCTCGGCCCGCTCACGCCGGCGCTCGTCAAGGTGCGCGGTCCGGCCGACCCGCTGTGGGCTGCCCTCGCGGGCGCCCCGCCGGCCTTGGCCGTGGCATTCGCGGCGCTGGGCCACGACGGCGAGGCGCCCCGCACGGACCGCTCGGACCGGGCCCGCCGCCGGACCGAATCGTGATCGGTCGTTTCCGCGGAGCGGTCCGACGCGGCGATTGAAGACCGTAGAGTTGGGTGTGAAGATGATCAGCGTGGGCGGCCGGCAGGGAGGCACGGTGGCAGGCGAGCGGTTTCGGCCAGGCGGATTCGACCCGAGCGTGCCGAACATCGCTCGCATGTACGACTACTACCTCGGCGGCAAGGACCACTACGAGGCCGACCGCCTCCGCGCCGAGGAGGCCAAGGCCGCTGACCCGACCCTGATCACCCTGATCAAGGAGAACCGGGCGTTCATGGGCCGCGCGGTCCGGTACATGGCCGAGCAGGGCATCGACCAGTTCCTCGACATCGGCACCGGACTGCCCACCCAGCAGAACGTCCACCAGATCGCCCAGTCGGTGAACCCCGCCGCCCGCGTCGCCTACGCCGACTACGACGGCCAGGTCGTCGCGCACGGACGGGCGATCCTCGCGGACTCGCCCGGCACCCGCATGGTCCAGGCCGACATCCGCCGCCCCCGGGAGATCCTGGAACACCCCGAGATCACCCGGCTGCTGGACTTCGAGAAGCCGGTCGCGCTGCTGACGATCGCCACCCTGCACTTCATTCCGGACGACGACGACCCGCCCGGCATCATGGCCGAGCTGCGCGAGGCGCTCGCCCCCGGCAGCCACATGGCGATCACCCACGCCTCCGCCGACGGCGTCCCCGAGATCGTGGCGAAGGTCGTGGAGGTCTACAAGAGGACCAACGCGCCCGGCACCCCGCGCACCCTGGACCAGGTCACGGGCCTGTTCGGCGATTTCGAACTGGTCGACCCGGGCCTGGTGTGGGCGCCGCTGTGGCGGCCCGAGCGTCCGGTCGCCCTGGAAGACGCCCTGCCGATCTGGTTCTACGCCGGAGTCGGCCGCAAGCTCTGAGGTGTGCGTGCACGACCGCTCCCTGACGAATGCCACCGGGATGAGGGAAGGCGACATGCGGGCAGTGACGGTCGGAGGGGCGCTCGAGGCCGCGGCGACGCGGGACGAGGCGTTCCTGTACGACGGCGAAGACACCATCACGTTCACCGGTTTCGACGAGATGGCGGACCGGGTCGCGGCGGGCCTGCTGACCCGCGGCGTCGGACGGGGCGACCGGATCGGCCTGCTCGGCCCCAACACCTCGCAGTGGCTCGCGGTGTTCTTCGGCGCGGCCCGGATCGGCGCCGTGGTCGTCCCGCTGAACGTCCGCTACCGGGAGCGGGAGCTGTCCTACATGCTCGGCCAGAGCGGCGCCCGGCTGGTCGTCACGGTGGAGGCCGTGCCGGACTTCGACTTCGCCGCGTACTTCGAGGCGTCCGGCGTCCCCGCCGTGCACTTCGGCGCGGGCTTCGACGCCCTGACCGCGGTCCCGGCTCCGCCGTCCCTCGCGGCGGCCCGCGCCGCGGTGGGCCCGGACGACCCGCTGATGATCCTCTACACGTCCGGCACCACGGGACGCCCCAAGGGCGCCGTCATCACCCACCGGGGGATCCTGGCCTCCGCCTCGGCCCAGGCCGACCACTTCGGGATGACCGGCGAGGACGTCCAGCTCGGCCACCTCCCGTTCAACCACGTCGGCGGCATCACCTGCACCATCATGGCCGCCCTGGTGAGCGGCGGCTCGGTCGCGCTGCTGCCCGCGTTCTCCCCGGACGCCGCGCTGCGCGCCATCGAACGGCGCCGGGTGACGTTCCTCGGCGCCGTGCCCACGATGTACGTGCTGATGCTCGGCCGCCCCGACTTCGCCGAGCACGACGTCTCGTCCGTCCGGCTGTGCATGGCGGGCGGCTCCAACGTGGAGCCCGCGCTCGCCGACGCGATCCGGCGGGGCTTCCCCGGAGCGCCTCTCTACGGCCTCTACGGTCTGTCCGAATCCTCGGGCGCCTGCGTCCTGTCGCCGACCGGCGACGCCCCCGAGACGGTCTCCCGGACCCTCGGCGCGGTCATCGGCGACTTCGAGGCGCGCGTGACGGCCCCCGACGGGGCCGCCCTGCCTCCGGGCGAGACCGGCGAACTCCAGATCCGCGGCGCCTGCGTCGCCGCCGGCTACTGGGACATGCCGGACGAGACCGCCGAGGTCTTCCTGCCGGACGGGTGGCTCGCCACCGGGGACATGGTCGCCCTGGAGCCCGACGGGCACCTGGTCCTGCGCGGCCGCGAGAAGGAGATGTACATCCAGGGCGGCTTCAACGTCTACCCGGTCGAGATCGAGAACGTCCTGACCGCCCACCCGAAGGTCGCGATGGCCGCCGGGATCGGCGTCCCCGACGAGGTGCTCGGCGAGGTCGGCCGCTTCTACGTCGTCCCGCGCCCGGACGCCGAACCGCCCACCGCGGGCGAGCTGGCCGCCTACTGCCGCGACCGCCTCGCCGACTACAAGGTCCCCCGCCAGTTCGTCATCACCCCGGACGTTCCGCTGACCCCCGTAGGCAAGATCCACAAAGCGCTCCTCAAGGACCGCGACCTTCCCGCCCCGAGCTGAGCCCGGCGCCGGGGGCGGCCTCCCCGGCGTCCGGACTCAGCTGTGCGCGTGGACGTCGAGGATCGCCTGGGCGAGGATCTCCGTGGCGGGCGCGTTGACGAGCCTCCACTGCGCGGCGCAGGGGATGAGGGCCCACCACTCCTTGGTGTGGGTGCCCCACCAGCACAGGACACCGAAGCGGGCGTGGAGGTAGGCGATCGTTTCCTTGTGCGGCGTGTCGGCGCGGGGCGGAGGGATCGGGAGCGCGGTGCCGTCCCTCACCGGACGGCGGGCCCGGGCGGCGAGCGCGGCCGCCACGTAGGGGGTGAGGATCCGGGTGACCCGCTCGGCCGCGCGGGCCGGGTCGGTGTGCGGGGCCAGATCCTCACCGGTGCTCGACCGGTACCACCAGGAGCCGGACGCCGGGCCGGGGGCGAGGGTGACGCTCTCCCCGAAACCCGGGACGGCCGGGTCGAAGACGCGCACGAGCGGAAGGGGGCCGTCGTAGTGCGGCACGGCCTTCCAGCCCGCGCGGATGACTTCCTGTGCAAGTCGGTCAAGATGGCTTGTAATGGAAGATGTTGAGGCCTCGGCGGTCAGATTCTTCGGTTCGATCCACCCCATTACCGGCGCACCCACTTGCGGTGGTCGTATGCGGGACGGCACGCCGCGCGACTGAGCTCGTGGGTGAGGGCCTTGCGGAGCTCCTCGGCGGTGTTGCATATAACGGTCGGGTCTATGCCGGCCTTTGGGTCGTGCAGGGTGGCGACCCAGTCGCCGAGCCTCCCGTCGTAGCGCGTGGCGCGCCAGATTCGGTGGCCTTGGAAGTCCTCGCGGAGTCGGGCTAACGCCTGGTCAGCGGGGTTGACGGGCGTGTCCATGATCAGTTCAAGCTTCCGTTGGTGTGGTTGCTCTCCGTTACCGTCCTCAATCTTCCCGTGACCGGGTCGTCTTTTGGAAGAGCGAGGAGCCCGACAGATGGAAAGCTCTCGGCGCCGTTAGAAAACACTTCGCTTTCGGCTCGCCCGGGTTTCCCGTCGTCGCCGCGCCGCGAGCGCGGGGTTCGGCGTACCTCCGACTGCTTTGGCGGTGAAAGCCTGTTTACCGAACCGACTCCATCTCGTTTCCCTCCGTTTCGTGCAATCCGGTGCAACCGGACAATTCTCCGCCGGATGTCGGCGCGCTGGGGATCAGCGGGGCTCGGACAGATCCACAATGGAACGCGTCCTCCGTTCGTGGGGCCGGGTGCCGGTAGCGTCAGGGACCAGGGAACGCGAGGCCGGGCGAAATGTAAGGCGATCGGCCACAAGCGGTCATCCTCGGGTTTCGGAATGGCGCATTACGGTCATTCCCATTCCGCTTGTGAAACTTGCGCGGCAAGTGTTGGTGTCATGGTCGATGAAGTATTAACCGGGCCCGAGTGGATCGGTATCCCCGTGGCGTGAATACGCGGCTAATGAAGCTTCCCGCATTGCGCCATGAGTTCGTGGCCGCTTGGCGCACTCGGGTTCGGGACGGCCCTCGCGGTAGGCGGCGAACCGGGAAAGCCCCAATGATCCGCCTGTACGGAACCGGCGTGAACTCAGAGGCGAGTGGTGGAAAAAACTCTTCCCTGGATGTGCCGGCGCTGCTGTTCGCGCAGGCGGAGGACGACTTGCCGGGTGAGAAGCAGGTGGCCGCCGGTCAAGTTCTTCCGATCGGGCATGCGGCGCCCCCCGTTGCCGCGCGGACGGCCATGGCCGACCGGTCCGCCTCGTCGTCACGCTGAGTTCCTTCGCCGAAGCGGCCGCGTTCCTGGTTGAAGGTGGGGCCCGCCCCGGTCGGCCGGGGCGGGGACCGACCGAGGCGCGTTGCATGTTCATGCAGCAGCGTGCATACTTGTGCTCATGTCCAAAGTGCTGACCTCCCTGCCCGTCGGTGAGCGCGTCGGGATCGCCTTCTCCGGCGGCCTCGACACTTCGGTGGCGGTCGCGTGGATGCGCGACAGGGGCGCGGTGCCCTGCGCCTACACCGCCGACATCGGGCAGTACGACGAGCCCGACATCGCCTCCGTGCCCGGCCGCGCCGCCAAGTACGGGGCGGAGGTCGCGCGCCTGGTCGACTGCCGGGCCGCCCTCGTGGAGGAGGGGCTCGCCGCTCTGGCGTGTGGCGCGTTCCACATCCGGTCCGGCGGCCGCAGCTACTTCAACACCACCCCGCTCGGGCGGGCCGTGACGGGAACCCTCCTGGTCCGCGCCATGCTGGAGGACGACGTCCAGATCTGGGGCGACGGCTCGACGTTCAAGGGCAACGACATCGAGCGGTTCTACCGGTACGGGCTGCTGGCCAACCCGTCCCTCCAGGTCTACAAGCCCTGGCTCGACGCCGACTTCGTCACCGAGCTCGGCGGCCGCACGGAGATGTCGCAGTGGCTGCTCTCCCGCGGCCTGCCCTACCGGGACAGCGTCGAGAAGGCGTACTCCACCGACGCCAACATCTGGGGCGCGACCCACGAGGCCAAGGCCCTGGAGCACCTGGACGCCGGGATCGAGACCGTCGACCCGATCATGGGCGTGCGGTTCTGGGACCCCGCCGTGGAGATCGCCGCCGAGGACGTCACGATCGGCTTCGAGCAGGGCCGCCCGGTGACCGTGAACGGCAAGGAGTTCGGGTCCGCCGTCGACCTGGTGCTGGAGGCCAACGCCGTCGGCGGGCGGCACGGCCTCGGGATGTCCGACCAGATCGAGAACCGCGTCATCGAGGCCAAGAGCCGCGGCATCTACGAGGCGCCCGGCATGGCGCTGCTGCACGCGGCCTACGAGCGGCTCGTCAACGCGATCCACAACGAGGACACCCTCGCCACGTACCACAGCGAGGGGCGGCGGCTCGGCCGGCTCATGTACGAGGGACGCTGGCTGGACCCGCAGGCGCTGATGCTGCGCGAGTCGCTGCAGCGCTGGGTCGGGACGGCCGTCACCGGCGAGGTCACCCTGCGGCTGCGGCGCGGCGAGGACTACTCCGTCCTCGACACCTCCGGGCCCGCGTTCAGCTACCACCCCGACAAGCTGTCCATGGAGCGCACCGAGGACTCCGCCTTCGGCCCCGTGGACCGGATCGGGCAGCTGACCATGCGCAACCTCGACATCGCCGACTCGCGCGCCAAGCTGGAGCAGTACGCCGGGCTCGGCATGGTCGGCAGCTCGCACCCGGCCCTGATCGGCGCCGCGCAGGCGGCGTCCACCGGGCTGATCGGCGCGATGCCGGCGGGCGGCGCCGAGGCGATCGCGTCCCGCGGCAAGGACTCCCGGGACGCCGAGGTCCTCGACCGCGCGGCCATGGAGTTCGGCACCGACTAGGCCGTACGCGACCGCCCCGATGCAGCTGGGGCCTGTCTCGAAGTGGCCTCGGCCACGCGCGCGAACGCGTGACCTGGCCGGTGGAGCGAAGCCGGAGGCGAGCGGAACCGGGCGGATCGCGAAGCGATGCCGCGTTCGCCCAGGCCCGGTCGCGTAGCGAGCCGCCAGGCGAGCGCAGCGGGCCGGGACTTGATCAACACAGCTAGGGGGCCTCGTCCTCCTCCACGGGAGGGAGCGGGGTCTCCTTCTCCGGCGGCCCGACGAAGCCGTGCAGCGCCGCGGCCACGACGGCCCCCACCAGGGGCGCGACGATGAACAGCCACACCTGCGACAGGGCCGTCCCGCCCACGACGACGGCGGGGCCGAGGCTGCGGGCCGGGTTGACCGAGGTCCCCGTGATCGGGATGCCGATCAGGTGGACGGTCGTGAGGGCGAGGCCGATGCCGACCCCGGCGACGGACGGGATGGCCGCCGTGCTCGTCATGGACAGCACGATGAACACGAACAGGGCGGTCAGGACGACCTCGGTGAGGAACGCGCCGCCCATGTCGATGCGGATGAGGCTCGCGTCGCCCCACCCGTCCGCGCCGAGCCCGGTCACGGAGCGGGCGTAGAGCGGCGAGCCGGAGAAGGTCGCCCACAGCAGGAGCGCGCCCAGGATGCCGCCGGCGAACTGGGCGATCCAGTAGCCGACGGCGTCGAGCGGCGGGATCCGGCGGGCGAGCAGCACGCCCAGGGTGACGGCCGGGTTGACGTGGCAGCCCGAGATCGGCCCGATCGCGTAGACCAGGACGAGGACCACGAGGCCGAAGGCCAGCGCCGTCGCGACGACGCCCGCCGAGAGGCTGCGCCCGGCGACGCCGAAGCCGAACGACAGGGTCGCCACGCCCACCGCGAAGTAGACCAGGATCAGGGTGCCCACGAGCTCCGCAGCGATCCTCCTGAACACGCGCTCCCCTTCCCCCGAGGCTCTGACGCACCTCGGCCTACCCCCGGGGGACGAAGAAGATCGTCTCGGTGTGATCGCGTGACCCAGAAATGGGGGCGGCTTGGGGGACCGGTCAGGCGTGCTGGGCCAGGCTGGTCCAGCTCTCGTCCCAGAGGGCGTCGCGGCGGCGGTCGCAGCGGCGGCGGGCGAGGAGGTAGGCGACCAGCAGGGGGACCCCCGCGACCGCGGCGGCCGTGGCCGCGGCGACCGCGGCGGTGGCCAGGGTCGCGGTGCGCGTCTGCGGGTGCTGGACCGGGTTGCCCGCCGCGTCCACCCAGATGCGCTGCTCCATGCCCGGCCTGACGGACTTGTCGGCCGGGACGACGGTGGTCCGCGTCCGGCCGTCGGAAGACGTCCAGGCCAGTTCGGCGTAGGTGTGCCGCACTCCCGCGCCGCCCTGGGAGTCGGTGTGGACGACCTGCGCCGTGACGCGGTGGACGTTGCGGTGCTCCGCCCGGACGCCGCTGCGGTAGGCGTCGACGGCCAGAAGCACGGACACGGGCGGGGCGAGCACCGTGAACAGCAGCGCGGCGGCCACGCCGACCGCCCACTGGCGGCGGTCCACGGCGCGTCGCAGATCGTTGCGGTCGAACCCGAAACGGCGGCGGACCCGTCCTAGCCTTCTCATCGCCTCCTCCTTCGCCCGTGACAGTAATCGCTCTTGGAAGCGGTCGAGCACGCGCCTCTTCTGGTGCGCCGCTGAAGCGCGCAGACTGGCAGGAGGAGGGCAGGATTATGGAGGGCGCTAGGAGCGACGAGCAAGCGCACGTCCTGTTCGGCTACGACGGGACGGCGGAGAACGACACGGCGACGCGCTGGGCGATCGAGGAGGCCCGGCTGCGGGGCCTCGACCTGGTGATGTGCCACTGCTGGCACTGGCCCTACCCCGGGGGGCACGAGGACCCGAGCGCCGAGGCGGTCATGAGGCGGGCGGGGGAGAACCTGCTGCAGCGCGGCGTGCGGCGCGCCCGCGAGCTGGGGGCGGCCGGCGCGGTGCGCGGCCGGCTGGTCCGCGGCCCGGCCCGCGACGCGCTGCCGCGCGAGGCCCGCGAGGCGGAGCTGACGGTGGTCGGGGCCCCCGAGCGGCTGGACGAGGGCGCGGGTGTGCTGGACCTCGCGGCGGGCGCCTACCACCCGGTGGTCGTCGTCAAGGACGGGACGGGCCCCGGCCGGGTCGTGGCGGGCGCCGACGGGACGACCTGGTGCGACCCGGCGCTGGGCTTCGCCGCGGCCGAGGCGGCGCTGCGCCGGTGGGAGCTGCGCGTGGTGTACGCGTGCTGGGAGCCCGCCGCGGTCGACGCGGACGAGCTGGCGCTGTTCCACGACAGGGAGCTGCTGGAGAAGACGCGCGCCGCCGAGCTGGAGGCGGCCGTGGCGCCCTGGCGCGAGCGGTACCCGGACCTCGACATCCAGGTCTCCCTGCTGCTGGAACGCCCCCTGGAGGCGCTGTTCGACGCCGCGGACGACGCCGGGCTGCTGGTGCTGGGCGACCGCGGCGGCGGGCTCGCCTCGCTCGGCTCGACCAGCACGGCGGTGCTCCGGCACGCCCGCCGCGCCGTGGCGATCGTCCCCGCGCGCCCGGACTGAGCGCCGGTCAGCGGTCGGCGACCAGGGCCTCGGTCGCGTGCAGGGCGGGGTCGGCCGGCAGGTCGGGATCGAGGATCAGCTGGAGCAGCAGGCCGTCCAGCACCGCAGTGAAGAGCATCGCGGTGCCCTCGCGGCGCTCGGCGGGCCAGCCGGGGCGCAGGTGCTCCAGCCGCGCGGCGACGCGGGCCCGCGCCTCCCGCGACCAGTCCCGCCGCTCGGCGCCCATCCGCGGGTCGCGCAGCGCCCGGACCAGCAGTTCGGCGGCCAGCCGGAGGTTGCGCTCGCCGGCGAGCATGGCGAGGACGCGCTCGCGCAGCGCCCGCAGCGCGGCCGCCGTGTCGGGCGCGGCGACCAGCGCGTCCACCACCGGGTCGACGATCGTCTCGCTGGCCCGCTGCGCGACCGCGACGTGCAGGCCCGGCAGCCCGTTGAAGTAGTGGTGGAGCAGTCCGGGCCGGATCCGGGCCCGGTCCGCGACGGCCCGGGCCGTGAGCGCGGCCCAGCCGCCCTCGGCGAGCAGGTCGAGACCGATCACCACGAGCTGCTCCCGGCGTGCCAGGCCGCGGGGTGTCGACGCGCGGGGCTCCTCGTGGGTCATCACGCCACGCTATCCCAACGCTTGCACCCTGCAACCGTGGAGATCGTCGGGGGTCCCCGGGGCGGACGGGGTAGGGCCTCCCGGCCGACCGGGACCGGGACCGGGGGATGCGCACCGTGTCGTGCTCGCCGGTCGGCCGCCGCGCCGAGCTGGAGGAGGCCGGCGCGGCGGCCGTCTACGACGACCCCCGCGCCCTCCTGGACGTCTGGACCGAAGCCTCCTTGTGGGCCCCCTCGCGCTATGACGCGCGGTCGCGCTCGGCGGCGAGCTGGAGCGCCACGTCGATGATCATGTCCTCCTGGCCGCCCACGTAGCCGGCCTCGCCGACCTTCTGCAGGATCTCGTGCGCCGGGACGCCGTAGCGCTCGGCGGCCCGCTCGGCGTGCAGCAGGAAGCTGGAGTACACGCCCGCGTACCCCTGCGTGATCGCGCCGCGGTCGGCGAACGGCAGCCGGTGCAGGAACGGCTTCACCACGTCGTCCGCCGCCGCCAGCGCGCCCTGCACGTCCACGCCCGTCGGGACGCCGAGTCGCTCGAACGTCGCGACCAGCACCTCGGTGGGGGAGTTGCCCGCCCCCGCGCCGAGCGCGCACAGCGCGCCGTCGATCTGCCGGGCGCCGTTCTGCTGCGCCAGGACGGAGTTGGCGACGCCGAGGGAGAGGTTCTGGTGGCCGTGGAAGCCGACCTGCGCCTCGTGGCCGATCTCCTTGACCAGCGCGCTGATCCGCTCCTGCGCCTCGCCGAGGACGAGGGCGCCGGCGGAGTCGACGACGTAGACGCACTGCGCACCGCCGTCCACCATGATCCGGGCCTGCCGCGCCAGCTCCTCCGGGCCCACCCGGTGCGACAGCATGAGGAACCCGACGGTCTCCATGCCGAGGTCGCGGGCGGCGGCGAAGTGCTGCAGCGACACGTCCGCCTCGGTGCAGTGCGTGGCGACCCGGGCGACCGACGCGCCCGCGTCGTGCGCCATCTTCAGGTCGTGGACCGTGCCGAGGCCCGGCAGCAGCAGGACGGCGATCTTGGCCCGGGTCGCCTCGTCCACGGCGGCGGCGACGAGCTTGACGTCGTCCTC
Organism: Spirillospora sp. CA-108201; assembly: GCF_050936235.1. Lineage (NCBI taxonomy): Bacteria > Bacillati > Actinomycetota > Actinomycetes > Streptosporangiales > Thermomonosporaceae > Spirillospora > Spirillospora sp. CA-108201. Next base: position 904,363 of record NZ_JBNJNE010000001.1, read on the forward strand.
CAGCGAGAAGCCGTAGTTGAAGGACGACCCGCCGAGACCGTCGCCGTGGGTGACCTCGATGACCTCGACACCGGCGGAGTCCAGGGCGTGCACGACGCCGCGGACCTGCTCCTCGGTGAAGCGGTGCGCCATCGCGTGGCTGCCGTCCCGCAGCGTGGAGTCGGTGATCCGGATCTTCTCGTTGACGTCGCTCATGAGGAGGCCTTCCTGCGCGCGAGCTGCTCGCCGACCCTGGCGGCGGCCGCGGTCATGATGTCGAGGTTGCCGGCCCAGGGCGGCAGGTGGTCGCCGTTGCCGCGGACCTCCAGGAACACCGCGACCCGGGCCATGCCGTTCCAGATGTCGCGGGGCTCGTCGAACTGCGGCTCGACCCGCAGCGTGTAGCCGGGGACGTAGGCGGCGACCTCCGCGACCATCTTCTCGATCGACTCGGCGACGGCCGCGGTGTCGGCGTCGGACGGGATCGCGCAGAACACCGTGTCCCGCATGATCATCGGCGGGTCCACCGGGTTGAGGATGATGATCGCCTTGCCCCGCCCGGCGCCGCCGACCTGCTCGATCGCGCGGGCCGTGGTCTCGGTGAACTCGTCGATGTTCGCGCGGGTGCCGGGCCCGGCCGAGCGGGACGCGATCGACGCGACGATCTCGGCGTACGGCACGGGCACCACCGAGGACACCGCGTGCACGATCGGGATCGTGGCCTGCCCGCCGCAGGTGATCATGTTGAGGTTGGGGGCGTCCGACAGCGAGGCCAGGTTCACCGGCGGGCACACCAGGGGCCCCGCCGCGGCCGGCGTCAGGTCGATCGCCGTGATCCCCGCCTCCTCGTAGCGGGGCGCGTTGGCCAGGTGCGCCTTCGCCGACGTCGCCTCGAACACCAGGTCGGGCAGGGTGGGCTGCTTCAGCAGCCAGTCCACGCCCTCCGCCGACGCCTCGACGCCCATCCTGCGGGCGCGCTCCAGGCCGTCGGACTCCGGCACCACCCCGACCATCGAGTGGACGTCGATCAGCTCGCTGCGCTGGAGCTTGACCAGCAGGTCGGTGCCGATGTTGCCCGGCCCGACGATCGCGGCCGTCAGTCTGCTCACGAGAGCTCCTCCTCTCCGAACCGGGCGGTCACCGAACCGATCCCGGCGAACGTCGCCGTCAGCGTCTGCCCCGGCGCGACCGGCACGGCCGCCGTGATCGAGCCGGGCAGTACCACGTGCCCGGCCTCCAGGCTCACGCCGCGCTCGCCGAGGACGTTGGCCAGCCAGACCAGCGCGTTGATCGGCGATCCGAGGACCGCGCCGCCCGCGCCGGTGTCGATCAGGTCGCCGTCGCGGCGCAGCAGGCAGCCCATCAGCGACAGGTCCTGGTCGTCCAGCCGGACCGGGCGGGTGCCGAGCACGACGCCGCCGCTGGAGGCGTTGTCCGCGATCGTGTCCGGAAGGGTGATCTTCCAGTCCGCGATGCGGGAGTCGATCACCTCCAGCGCGGGCAGCACGTACTCGACGGCCGCGACGGCGTCCGCCGTCGTGGCGCCGGGACCGGCCAGCGGGCGGCCCAGCACGAACGCGACCTCCGGCTCGATCCGGGGCTGCAGGAAGCGGCCGGTGTCGATCGGGGCGCTCTCCGGCAGGAACATCGTGTCCAGCAGCACGCCGAAGTCCGGCTGGTCCACGCCCATCTGGCGCTGCATCGCGGCCGAGGTCAGGCCGACCTTGTGGCCCTTGATCCGCGCGCCGGCGGCCGTCCACGCCTCGACCTGGGCGAGCTGGACCGCGTAGGCGTCGGCCACCGACATGTCGGGGTGGTCCTTCGTCAGCGGCGAGAGGGGAGTGCCGGTGGCGTACGCGTCGAGGAGCGCGGCCGCGGCCTTCTCCACGGAACCCGGGTCCATGGGGCCGTCCTTTCGTTCGTATGGGCAGGCCGAGCCTCTCCCGCCGGGCCCCCCGCGGGCAACGCGGCCGTCCCGCGTGGTGGGACACTGATTCCATGCCGCCCGTTCCGTCCGACGAGAGCTTCCTGCACCGCGTCGTCGCGGTGCTGGCGGCGTTCCGCCCGGAGGACGACGAGCTGGGCGCCGCCGAGCTGGCCCGCCGCAGCGGCCTGCCCAAGTCGACCGCGCACCGGATCGCCCTCGACCTGGTGGACGCCGGGCTGCTGGAGCGCCGGGGCCCGCGGGTGCGGCTCGGGCTGCGGCTGTTCGAGATCGGGCAGCGGGTGCCGCGCCAGCGGGTGCTGCGGGACGCCGCGGTCCCGTACATGTCGGACCTGCGGGAGGCGACCCGGCAGACCGTCCATCTGGCGGTGCTGGAGGGCGGTGAGGTCGTCTACGTGGAGATCCTCGGCTCCTCCGGCGGGCCGCGGATGCCCTCGCAGGTGGGCGGGCGCCTGCCCGCGCACGTGACCGGGGTGGGCAAGGCGATCCTCGCGTTCTCCCCGCCGGAGGTGGTCAGGAGCGTGCTGGAGTCGGAGCTGGTCAAGGTCGGCGAGCGCAGCGTGACCGCGCCGGGGCTGCTCGCCCGGGAACTGGAGACGATCAGGCGAGAGGGCGTCGCCTACGACCGGGAGGAGTCCGGCCGCGGGATCGTCTGCGCCGCCAGCCCGGTGCTCGGCCCGGACGGCGTGGTCCTCGGCGCGCTGTCGGCGTCGGGCTGGGCGACCCGGATGCGGCTCGCCGCGGTCGCCCCGGCCGTCCACACCGCCGCGCTCACCCTGTCGCGCACGCTGGGCGGCCAGGCGGCGTTCCACAGTCGCGGCCCGCTTCGAGACCGGCCCTAGGCGCCGGGCTCCCGGCGCTCCGGCAGGCGGCGGGCCAGGAGCTGGGCGAGGTGCTCGCCGTCGCGCCGCGCCAGCTCGCGCAGCTGCGTGCGGCAGCTGAACCCGTCGGCCAGGACCACGGCGTCCTCGCCGGCCGCGCGGACGGCCGGGAGCAGCCGGTGCTCGGCGACGGCGACCGACACCTCGTGGTGGCCCTTCTCGACGCCGAAGTTGCCGGCCAGCCCGCAGCAGTCGCCGAGCCGTTCGACGTCCGCGCCCGCCTTCCGCAGCAGGTCGGCGTCCTTCGCCCAGCCCATGACGGCGTGGTGGTGGCAGTGCGGCTGCGCGATCCCGGTGATGCCGGACAGGTCGGGCGGCGTCCAGTCCGGGGTCTCGGCGAGCAGCTCGGCGAGGGTGCGGGTCGCGGCGGCGACCTCGCGGGCGGCGGCCGCGTCCACGCCCCTCAGCAGCTCCTCGGCGTCGGACCGCAGCACCCCGGTGCAGGACGGTTCCATGCCGACGACCCTGGCGCCGCGCCGGACGTGGGGGAGCAGCGCGCGGACGGTGCGGCGCGCCTGCGCCCGCGCCCCGTCCAGCTGCCCGGTGGAGATCCACGTGATCCCGCAGCACACGGGGCGCTCGGTCACCCTGACGCGGTAGCCGGCGTCCTCCAGCACCCTCACGGTCGCCCGGCCCACCTCCGGGGAGAACGCGTCGGTGAAGCTGTCCACGAACAGCACGACGTCGCCGTGGCGGCCCTGCGGGCTGCGGTGCGAGGCGAACCAGCGCCGGAACGTCACGGGCGCGAGCGCGGGGAGCGTGCGCCGCCCGTCGATGCCCGCGGCCCAGGCGAGCAGCGGCTTCAGCGCGCGCGACCGCATCACCGCGTTGGCCGCCCTGATCGCCGCAGGCGCGCGGGCGGCGAGCCGGGTCCAGCGCGGGAGCCGGCCGAGCGCGTAGTGGGAGCGCGGCCGGATCCGCCCCCGGTACCGCCGGTGCAGAGCCTCCGCCTTGTAGGAGGCCATGTCCACGCCGGTCGGGCAGTCGGACGCGCAGCCCTTGCAGGCCAGGCACAGGTCGAGGACGTCGTGCAGGGCCTCGGACCTCCAGCCGCCCGGGCCGAGCTTCCCGCTGACGACCTCCTGGAGGACCCGGGCCCGCCCGCGCGTGGAGTCCTTCTCCTCCCGCGTCGCCAGGTAGGACGGGCACATCACGCCGCCCGCCGCGGTGTTGTCGGCGCGGCACTTGCCCACGCCGGTGCAGCGGTGCACGGCCCGGGACAGGTCGCCGCGGTCGTCCCGGTAGGCGAGACCGAGGCCCCGGTCCAGCGGGATCGTCTGCACGGCGCGCAGGTCGGCGTCCACGGCCGCCGGGCGGACGATGATGCCGGGATTGAGCACGTCGTCCGGATCGAGGACGTCCTTGACGGCCGAGCACAGCGCCAGCGCCTCGGCCGTGTACATGTGCGGCAGCAGCTCTCCGCGGGCCCGCCCGTCGCCGTGCTCGCCGGACATGGTGCCGCCGTGCCGGGCCGCCAGCGCGGCCGCGTCGTTCAGGAAGTCCCGGAAGACGCGCGTCCCGCCGGTCCGCCCGAACGGGAAGTCGATCCGGACGTGGATGCACCCGTCGCCGAAATGCCCGTACGGGACGCCGAACAGCTCGTAACCGGACAGCAGCGCCTCGAACTCCCGCAGGTACGCGCCGAGCCGCTCGGGCGGGACGGCCGCGTCCTCCCAACCGGCGTGCGCCTGCTCGCCGGCGGGCGTGCGCGCGACGAGCCCGGAGCCGTCCTCGCGGATCCGCCACAGCGCGTCGGCCAGCGCCATGTCCTCCACGAGCGCCGAGTCGGCGCAGCCGGACGCGGCGACGACCTCCCGCGCCGCGGATCGCAGCGCCCCGGCCTCGGGCCCGGCCAGCTCCACCAGCAGCCATCCGGATCCGGACGGCAGCGGCGGCACGGCGCCGGCGCCCCGCCGCTCCCGGACGACGTTCACGATCCGCGAGTCCAGCCCCTCGCACGCGACCGGGCCGTGAGGCAGGATCGCCGGGACGGCGTCGGCGGCCTCGGCCATCGACCCGTACCCGAGGACCGCCAGCGCCCGGTGCGCGGGCTCCCGGACCATCCGCACCCGCGCCGCGAGGGTCAGCGCGAGCGTCCCCTCGCTTCCCACCAGCGCGCGGGCGACGTCGAACCCCTTCTCCGGCAGGAGGTGCTCCAGCGAGTATCCGGAGACCTGGCGGCCGAACCGCCCGAACTCCGTCCGCACGAGGGCCAGGTTCTCGCCGACCAGCCCCCGCAGCCGCTCCAGCAGGACGCTCCCGGTCCGCGCCCCCGGCACGTCGCCGAGCCGCAGGCGCTCCCCGGAGCCGGTGACGACATCGAGGCCGAGCACGTTGTCGCTCGTGCGCCCGTAGCCGAGCGCCCGGGACCCGCACGCGTTGTTGCCGATCATCCCGCCGAGCGTGGCGCGCGTCCGGGTGGAGGGGTCGGGCCCGAACCGGAGCCCGTGCCCGGCCGCCGCCCGGTGCAGGGCCGCCTGCACGATGCCGGGCTCCACCAGCGCCGTCCCCGCCTCCGGGTCGATCTCCAGGACCCGGTTCAGGTGCCGGCTCACGTCGGCGACGACCCCGGGTCCGACCGCGTTCCCCGCGATGGACGTCCCGGCGCCCCGCATCGTGAGCGGCACCCCGGCGTCCCGGCACACCGCGAGCACGGCCGGGAGCTCGTCGGCCTCACGGGGCGTCACCACGACCCGCGGCGGAACCCGGTACAGGGAGGCGTCCGAGGAGTACAGGGACCGCGCGAGCGCCGAGTCGTCCACCCCGCTGACGCCGGCCGCCCTCAGCGCCTCCACCAGTTCGCCGTGCTCACGATGGTCGGTCACGGTGACAACGGTAGGTCATCGCGCGGGCCGCCCGCCGCCGGGAGCCCGCGCCCGTGCGGGCTTTCGTCGGGACCAAGGTCCCTACCGCGCGTCACCGCCCTCGACGAGGGTGGTGCGACGGAAACCGATCATGGTTTTCCGCAAGGAGCTCAGGGAAGGCCCACCGGACTCACCGGAATCGGTCTGTCGGAGGCAGGGGCACGGTGACTGGGACACGTCGGACGGCGGAAACGGGCCCCGCGGCGGCCGGGCCGGGCGGCGGCGGGCGGCCGATGGTCATGCTGGTGGTGGCCACGATCGGGTTCGCGGTGAACTTCTGGGCGTGGGCGCTGCTGAGCCCGCTGGGCCCGCGGTTCAAGGACTCCCTGGGCCTGTCGTCGTTCGAGCAGTCCCTGCTCGTGGCCGTGCCCGTGGTCGTGGGCTCGCTGGGGCGCATCCCCGTCGGCGCGCTGACCGACCGGTTCGGCGGGCGGGTGATGTTCCCCGCGGTCTCGCTGTTCACCATCGCGCCCGTCCTCTATCTGGGCCTGGCGGGGCACTCCTCGCTGGCGTCGCTGCTGGTGGGCGGGTTCTTCCTCGGCATCGCCGGCACGACGTTCGCGGTGGGGGTCCCCTTCGTCAACGCCTGGTTCCCGCCCCGGCGGCGCGGGCTGGCGATCGGGATCTTCGGCGCCGGGATGGGCGGCACGGCGATCAGCGCGCTGACGACCGTCAAGGAGGTCGACAGGTACGGGATGGCGTTCCCGTTCGTGGTGACGGCCGTGCTGCTCGCCGTGTACGCGGCGGCCGCGTGGCTCGTCCTGCGGGAGGCCCCCGGGCGCACGGCGCCGAGCGGCTGGTCGCGACGGCCCGGATGGGCGTGACGTGGCAGATGTCGGCGCTGTACGCGGTGGCGTTCGGCGGCGACGTCGCGTTCTCGGTGTACCTGCCCACGTACCTGAAGACGCAGTACGGGCTGTCGCAGTCGGACGCCGCGAACCGGACGGCGGGGTTCGTCCTGCTGGCCGTCGTGATGCGCCCGATCGGCGGGTGGCTGTCGGACCGCGTCGGCGCGGGGAGCGGTGCGACGTTCGCGCTGGTCGCCCAGCTCACCCCGGTGAGCGAGGTCGGCGCCGTCACCGGGGCCGCCGGCGCCGCGGGCGGCCTCGGCGGGTTCGTCCCGCCGCTGGTGATGGGCTTCGTCTACGGCGCCTGCGGCTCGTACGCCGCCGGACTGGTGCTCCTCGCGCTGGTGGCAGCCGCCGCCGCGCTGTTCACCGCCACGGTCGTCCGGCGCGCCGCGCTGGACCGCCGAGCCGCATAGGAAGGAAGCAGCCTTGAGCCCGACCGATGGCCGGCCCGGACTGGACGGCCCGCTGGAAGACGCGCTGGTGAGCACGCGGAGGTACTTCACCCGCGCTCGGGTCTCACCCGATCTGCGGACCGTGACGAAGAAGGGCGGGCGGCAGGCGGACGCGTTCTACCGGGACCGCTGGTCGCACGACAAGGTCGTGCGCTCCACGCACGGGGTGAACTGCACCGGGTCGTGCTCGTGGAAGGTGTACGTCAAGGACGGCATCATCACCTGGGAGGCGCAGCAGACCGACTACCCGTCGGTGGGGCCGACCGCCCGGAGTACGAGCCGCGCGGCTGCCCCCGCGGAGCGTCGTTCTCCTGGTACACCTACTCGCCGACCCGCGTGCGGTACCCGTACGTGCGCGGCGTCCTGCTGGAGATGTACCGGGAGGCCAGGGTCCGCACGGGCGACCCGGTGACCGCGTGGCGCGACGTCGTCTCCGACCCGGAGAGGGCCCGCGCCTACAAGGGGGCGCGGGGGAGGGGCGGGCTGGTGCGGGCCTCGTGGGACGAGGCGACCGAGATGATCGCCGCCGCCCACGTCCACACGATCGCCGAGCACGGCCCGGACCGGATCGCCGGGTTCTCCCCGATCCCGGCGATGTCGATGGTCTCGCACGCGTCCGGCGCCCGGTTCACGTCCCTGATCGGCGGGACGATGCTGTCGTTCTACGACTGGTACGCCGACCTGCCGGTGGCGTCCCCGCAGGTGTTCGGCGACCAGACCGACGTCCCGGAGTCGGGCGACTGGTGGGACGCCGGCTACCTGATCATGTGGGGGTCGAACCTCCCGGTGACGCGGACTCCGGACGCGCACTGGATGACCGAGGCCCGGTACCGGGGCCAGAAGGTCGTGGCGGTCTCCCCGGACTACGCCGACAACGTCAAGTTCGCCGACGAGTGGCTGGCCGCCCAGCCCGGCACCGACGGCGCCCTGGCGATGGCCATGGGCCACGTCGTCCTCAAGGAGTTCTTCGTCGACCGGCGCGTGCCGTACTTCACCGACTACGTCAAGCGCTACAGCGACCTGCCGTTCCTGGTGCGGCTCGAACGGCGCGGCGACTCCCACGTCCCCGGCAAGTTCCTCACGGCGGCCGACCTGCCGGGCGCGGAGGCGGAGTCGGAGAACGCCGCGTTCAAGACCGTGGTCCTGGACGCGGCGACCGGGCTCCCCCTGGTCCCGAACGGGTCGCTCGGCTTCCGCTACGGCGAGTCCGGCGAGGGCCGGTGGAACCTGGACCTGGGCGACGCCGACCCCCTGCTGTCGGCCGAGGGCGGGGACGGGGTCGAGGTGGAGCTGGCCCGGTTCGACGCCCCCGACGGCTCGCCCGGCACCCTGCGCAGGGGAGTGCCCGCCCGGACCGTCGGCGGCCACCTCGTCACGACCGTCTTCGACCTGCTCCTCGCCCAGTACGGGGTCGGACGGGACGGCCTGCCGGGCTCCTGGCCGTCGGGGTACGGCGACGCGTCCGAGCCGGGAACCCCGGCCTGGCAGGAGGGGATCACCGGCGTCCCGGCGCGGGCCGCCGAGCGGATCGGGCGGGAGTTCGCCGCCAACGCCGAGGAGTCCCGCGGCCGCTCCATGATCATCATGGGGGCGGGCACCAACCACTGGTTCCACTCCGACACCATCTACCGGACGTTCCTGGCACTGACGACGCTGACCGGCTGCCAGGGCGTCAACGGCGGCGGCTGGGCGCACGACGTCGGCCAGGAGAAGTGCCGCCCGGTGACCGGGTGGGCGCAGCTGGCGGGCGCGCTGGACTGGTCCCGCCCGCCCCGGCAGATGATCGGCACCGCGTTCTTCTACCTGCACACCGACCAGTTCCGCTACGACCAGTTCGACGCGGGGACGCTGTCGGCCGCGTCCGGCGGCGGGGAGGCCGGCCGCCGACCACGTCGTGGACGAGCTGAAGGCCGGGCGGCTGCGGTTCGCCTGCCAGGACCCCGACGCCCCGGAGAACTTCCCGCGCGTGCTCTCGGTGTGGCGCTCCAACCTCCTCGGGTCGTCGGCCAAGGGCGACGAGTACTTCCTCAAGCACCTCCTCGGCGCCGACCACTCGGTCCGCGCGCGGGAGACGCCGGAGCACGCCCGGCCGAAGGAGGTCGTCTGGAGGGACGAGGCCCCGGCCGGGAAGCTCGACCTGCTGCTGTCCCTGGACTTCCGGATGACCAGCACCACGATCTACTCCGACATCGTTTTCCCGGCGGCGACCTGGTACGAGAAGCACGACCTGAACACCACCGACATGCACCCCTACGTGCACTCCTTCAACCCGGCGATCGCGCCGCCGTGGCAGACCCGCACCGACTGGCGGGCCTTCCAGGACATCGCCGAGCGGTTCAGCGCGCTCGCCGAACGGCACCTGGGCGTCCGCCGAGACGTCGTCGCGGTTCCCCTGCTGCACGACACCCCGGACGAGATGGCCACCCCGCACGGCCGCGTCGCCGACTGGGCCGAGGGAGAGTGCGAGCCGGTCCCCGGCGTCACGATGCCGAAGATCGTGACGGTCGAGCGGGACTACCCGGCGGTCGCGGCGAAGATGACCGCGCTCGGGCCCCTCACCGAGACCCTCGGCGCGACCGCCAAGGGCGTCACGTTCGACCTGCGGCAGGAGGTCGAGCGCCTGCGGCACGCCAACGGCGTGGCGCGCGGCGGCCCGGCCGACGGGCGGCCGTCGCTGAGCGGGACGTCCACGCCTGCGAGGCGATCCTCGCGCTGTCCGGCACCACGAACGGCCGGCTGGCCGCGCAGGGCTTCCGCACCCTGGAGCGGCGCACCGGGACGCGGCTCGCGGACCTCGCCGCCGAGCACGAGGGCGAGCGGATCACCTTCGCCGACACCCAGGCCCGTCCCGTCCCGGTGATCACCTCGCCGGAGTGGTCGGGGTCGGAGAGCGGCGGGCGCCGCTACTCCCCGTTCACGATCAACGTGGAGCGGCACAAGCCCTGGCACACCCTCACCGGCCGGCAGCACTTCTACCTCGACCACGACTGGATGGCCGAGCTCGGCGAGCAGCTCCCGGTGTTCCGGCCGCCGCTCGACATGACCGCGCTGTTCGGCGAGCCGCGGCCGGGGGAGACCGGCGAGCTCGGACTGGCCGTCCGGTACCTGACCCCGCACAACAAGTGGTCGATCCACTCCGAGTACCAGGACAACCTGTTCATGCTGTCGCTGTCGCGCGGCGGCCCGGTGATCTGGATGAGCGGGACGGACGCGGCGAAGATCGGGGTGCGCGACAACGACTGGATCGAGGCGGTCCACCGCAACGGCGTCGTCGTTGCCCGCGCGATCGTCTCGCACCGGATGCCCGAGGGCACCGTGTACATGTACCACGCGCAGGACAAGCTGATCGACGTCCCGCGCAGCCGGACCTCGGGCCGGCGCGGCGGCATCCACAACTCGCTGACCCGGCTGCTGATCAAGCCGAGCCATCTCATCGGCGGGTACGCGCAGCTGTCGTTCGCCTTCAACTACCTCGGCCCGACCGGCAACCAGCGCGACGAGGTGGCCGTCATCCGCCGCCGCTCCCAGGAGGTGCAGTACTGATGCGGGTCATGGCGCAGATGTCGATGGTGATGAACCTCGACAAGTGCATCGGGTGCCACACCTGCTCGGTCACCTGCAAGCAGGCGTGGACCAACCGCGGCGGCGTGGAGTACGTGTGGTTCAACAACGTCGAGACGCGCCCCGGCCAGGGGTACCCGCGCCGGTACGAGGACCAGGAGCGCTGGCGCGGCGGGTGGACGCTGAACCGGCGCGGGCGGCTGGCGCTCAAGGGCGGCGGGCGGCTGCGCAAGCTCCTGACGATCTTCTCCAACCCCAAGCTGCCCGGGATCGGCGACTACTACGAGCCCTGGACCTACGACTACGAGACGCTCACCGACGCGCCCCTCCAGGAGCACACCCCGGTGGCCCGCCCCAAGTCCCTGCTGACCGGCGAGGACATGAAGGTGTCGTGGTCGGCGAACTGGGACGACGACCTCGGCGGCTCGGTCGACCACGGCGACAGGGACGTGCTGCTCGCCGAGATCTCCGACAGGGTCAGGCTGGAGTTCGACAAGACCTTCATGTTCTACCTGCCGCGGATCTGCGAGCACTGCCTCAACCCGAGCTGCGCGGCGTCCTGCCCGTCCGGCGCGATCTACAAGCGCACCGAGGACGGCATCGTGCTGGTCGACCAGGACCGCTGCCGCGGCTGGCGGATGTGCGTGTCCGGCTGCCCGTACAAGAAGGTCTACTTCAACCACCGCACCGGCAAGGCCGAGAAGTGCGCGTTCTGCTTCCCCCGCGTCGAGGTCGGCATCCCCACCGTCGGCTCCGAGACGTGCGTCGGGCGGCTGCGCTGCATCGGGCTTGTGCTCTACGACGCCGACAGGGTGCTGGAGGCCGCCTCCGCGCCGGAGGACACGGACCTGTACGAGGCGCAGCGGCAGGTGGTCCTGGACCCGCACGACCCGGCCGTCGTCGCGGCGGCCGAGCGGGAGGGCATCCCGCAGGACTGGATCGAGGCCGCGCAGCGGTCCCCGGTGTACGCGCTGGTCAACACCTACCGGGTGGCGCTCCCGCTGCATCCGGAGTACCGGACGATGCCGATGGTCTGGTACATCCCGCCGCTGTCGCCGGTCGTGGACGTCGTCCGCGACACCGGGCACGACGCCGAGAGCGCCGGGAACCTGTTCGCCGCGATCGAGGCGCTGCGCATCCCGGTGGAGTACCTCGCCGGGCTGTTCACCGCGGGCGACACCGCGCCGGTGGACGCGGTGCTGCGCCGGCTGGCCGCGATGCGGTCCTACATGCGCGACATCAACCTCGGCCGCGAGCCCGACGAGGCCGTCCCGGAAGGCGTCGGCATGACCGGCGAGGCGATGTACGACATGTACCGGCTGCTCGCGCTCGCCAGGTACGACGAGCGGTACGTCATCCCCACCGCGCACGCCGAGGAGGCCCACCACCTGGAGGAGCTCGCCACCACCTGCTCCCTGGACTACGAGGGCGGGCCGGGCATGGGCGGCTCCGGGCTCGGCGGGGGCTCCGGGCCGTTCGGCGAGGCGTCCGGCGGTGCGCCCCCGATCGCGGTGGAGAACTTCCACATGCTCAGGCAGCGGCAGACCGCCGACCATCCGGCCGACCCGGCCGACAAGGCGCACCGCGTCAACCTGCTCAACTGGGACGGCAAGGGCGCCCCGGCGGGGCTGTTCCCCGCGCGCGGGGACCGGAACCCGCCCGCCGGCTCCGGCCCGTCCGAAACGGAGCCCAAGCCATGAGACGCAAGACCAAGCCGGCGCTCGCCGACGCCCACCTGGCCACGGCCTGGCAGGCGGCGTCCCTCCTGCTCGGCTACCCGGACGAGGAGCTCATGGGCCGCCGCCCGCTGCTCCGCCGCGCCGCCGGCTCCCTGCCGCCGTCCGTCGCCGAACCCCTGACCGGGCGGACCGAGGACGCCGTCGCCCGGCTCGTCGCCGAAGGCCCGCCCGAGGAGGAGGTCGGCCTCGCCCCCTACGGCGCCGACGCGACCGCCATGGGGCCGGTCTTCCTGCCCGACCCCGTCCTCGGAGCCCGATCATGACCGGTGACCCGCCCGTCCTCGCCGCCGGGAACGGCGCCGATCCCGGCGTCGCCGGCATCCTGCTCTGGGTCGCGCTGCCCTACGTCGCCGTGGCGGTGTTCGTCCTCGGGCACATCTGGCGCTACCGCTACGACAAGTTCGGCTGGACGACCCGCTCGTCCCAGCTCTACGAGCGGCGGCTGCTGCGCGTCGGAAGCCCGCTGTTCCACTTCGGCATCATCCTCGTGGCGCTCGGCCGCGTCGGCGGGCTGCTGATCCCCGAGAGCTGGACGGAGGCCGTCGGCGTGACCGAGGGCGTGTACCACGCCGTCGCCGTGCTGCTCGGCACCGTCGCCGGCTTCTGCACCCTGTCGGGGCTGGCGATGGTCGTCGCGAACATCGTCGGAGGCGGCTACGACTACCGGGACACCGTCTCCCCCAGGTTCCGGTCGATCTTCTACCTGCGGCCCGACCCCGGTCTGATGACGGGCGTGCCGATCCTTTCCCAGCTCCACGCCGTCAGCGCGCTGGTGCTGTTCGGCATCTGGCCGTTCACCCGGCTGGTCCACATGCTCACCGCGCCCGTCGGCTACCTGACCCGCCCCTACATCGTCTACCGCAGCCGCGACGAGCAGCTCGGCATGCACCGCCCCCGCCGGGGCTGGGAGCGGGCCACCTGAGAGCCGGGAGCCGCCGCCGGACGCCGCCGGAGGCGGCGGTAACGTCCGGAGACACGCATTCCACCCACCCGCCCGGCACGCCCTCGGAGGCCCCTCGTGCTCGCCGTCACCACCGCCGACGTGCGGATCTTCCTGCATGTGCTCGCCGCGACGATCTGGGTCGGCGGGCAGATCACGCTCGGCGCCCTCGTGCCGGCCCTGCGCGGCCACGAGGGCGTCACCAAGGCCGCCGCGCGCCGGTTCAACACGATCGCCTGGCCCGCGTTCGCCGTCCTCGTCCTCACCGGCGTCTGGAACATCGTCGCGGACGACCTCGGGGGCGCCGCCCAGCGCACCCTGGAGGTGAAGCTGTTCTTCGTCCTGCTGTCCGGCGCGGCGGCGTTCCTGCACACCCGGGCCGCCTCCAGGACCGGGCTCGCCGTCTGGGGCGCCCTCGGGGCGCTGGGCGCGCTGCTCGCGCTCTTCTTCGGTGTCCAGCTCGGCTGACGCCCGCCGCCTCCCGCGCTGGAAAGCAGGTAGATCGTCTAGGTTTGTCCCATGAGCGATTCCGTGGCGGTGGGGCTGGTCGGGGCGGGGCCCTGGGCGGGGATGGTGCACGCGCCGGCGCTGGCGGCGGGCCCGGCCACGCGGCTCGCGGGCGTGTGGGCGCGGCGGCCCGAGGCGTCCGCCGCGCTGGCCGGCGAGCACGGCGCGCCCTCGTTCGAGCGGATCGAGGAGCTGTTCGACGTCTGCGAGGCCGTGGCGTTCTGTGTGCCGCCGGACGTGCAGGCCGACCTCGCCGCCCGGGCCGCCCGCGCGGGCAAGGCCGTCCTGCTGGAGAAGCCCCTCGCCATGGACCTGGACGGGGCCCGCCGCCTCGCGGGCGCCGTCGCCGAGGCGGGCGTCGTCTCGCAGATGGTCCTCACGCTGCGCTACTCGCGCGCCGCCCGCGACTTCCTCGACCGGGCGCGGGGCCTGGAGCCGTTCGGCGGCTACGGCTCGTTCGTCTCGTCCGTGCTGAGCGGGGGCCCCTTCGCCACCCCGTGGCGGCTGGAGAGGGGAGCGCTGCTCGACCTCGGGCCCCACATCGTCGACCTGCTGGACGCCGCGCTCGGCCGGGTCGTCGCCGTGCGCGCGCACGGCGACCCCCTCGGCTGGCTGGGGCTGTCCCTGGAGCACGAGGGCGGCGCGATCAGCCAGGCGTCGGTGTCGATGGCGGGCATGGGGGAACTTCCGCCCGCCCACGTCGAGGTGTACGGGCAAGGCGGCCACGCGCGTCTCGACTGGTCGCAGCTCGGCGACGACGCGTTCGCCACGATGGTGGCCGAGTTCGCCGCCGCCGTCCGGAGCGGGACGGGCCCCGCGCTGGACGCCGCCCACGGCCTGCGGATCCAGGAGGTGCTGGCCTCGGCCGAGGCGCAGCTGGTCTGACCTGCCTGCCATGCTTGGTCCATGGCACGCACTATCGATGAGATCCTCGCCGCGGCGCGCGACCGGCTCGCGCGCGTCAACCCCGACCAGGCCCACGCCGAGATGAGCGACGGGGCGGTGCTGGTCGACATCCGCCCGGCCGCCCAGCGCGCGCAGGAGGGCGAGATCCCGGACGCGCTGATCGTGGAGCGCAACGTCCTGGAGTGGCGCTTCGACCCGGCCTCGGGCGCCCGGCTGCCCCAGGCCACCGGCCACGACCTGCGCGTCATCGTCTTCTGCTCGGAGGGCTACACCTCCAGCCTCGCGGCCGCGTCCCTGCACGACCTCGGGCTGACCCGCGCGACCGACGTCGTGGGCGGCTTCAAGGCGTGGCGCGCGGCGGGCCTGCCCACGACCGGGGGCGCCGACCGGTGACCGGGTGAGTTGAGCTCTTAACATTCCTGGTGTTAACTTCTGGCCTGGCGTCCGGACGGAGGAGCGGGGCATGAGCGACCGGCAGCGGCGGGGGCCCGCGCAGCGGCAGGACGCGATCGCCGAGGCGGTGCTCGCCGCGGGGACGGGGACGGCCGCCGAGCTCGCCGAGCGGTTCGGGGTCAGCCTCATGACGATCCACCGCGACCTGGACGAGCTGGAGCGCCAGGGCATCGTCCGCAAGTACCGGGGCGGGGTCACCGCGCAGCGGTCCGGGGTCTTCGAGAGCAGCGTCGCCTACCGCGCCAAGACCATGCGCGAGGAGAAGGAGGCCGTCGCCGCCAGGGCGGTGGAGCTGGTCGAGCCCGGTATGGCGATCATGCTCGACGACTCGACGACGGCCCTCGCGCTCGCCCGGCGGCTCCCCGGCCTCGGCCCGCTGACGATCGTCACCAACTTCCTGGACGGCCTGAACCTGCTGGCCCCGGTGCAGGGCATCCGGCTGATCGCGCTCGGCGGCGACTACGACCCGCTGCACAACTCGTTCATGGGCGTCTCGTGCGTGGAGATGATCGAGTCCCTCCAGGTCGACCTGTGCTTCGTGTCGACCTCGGCGGTGTCGGCGGGCAACGCCGGCCACCAGGAGCAGCGGGTCGTGGTCGTCAAGCGGGCCATGCTGCGCAGCGCCGTGCGCAACGTCCTGCTGGTGGACCACACGAAGCTGGGCCGCACCGCGCTGCACCGGGTCGCGCCGCTGGGCGACTTCGAGCGCGTCGTCGTGGACGACGGGGCGGCGCCGGAGGCGCTGGCCGAGCTGGCGAAGCACAAGGTCGAGTACGACGTCGCCGCGCGCCCGCGCCGCTGAGCCCGTGTGAGCACGGACGTTATAACTAACATCGCCTGACCCGTGGGTGCCTAGAGCCCTCACGGGATCGATGCTGAGCTGTGACCAGGCTTTTCCGACCTCACAGGCGATCATCTTCACGATCATGAATGTTAGTTAACGCTGATGTATTGACACTTCTAACGTTCCTGATGTTACGTTCTCCCCGCGGTGGCCGCCGGCCCCGGTCGCGCGGACACCGCATCGGCTCCATCGCCCCCTTCACGGGCGCCACCCCCGAGGAGAACTCTGTGAAGAAGCCCTCCCTCAGGACGGTCGCCGCGGCCGCCGCGGCGCTCGCCGCGCTCGCCCCCGCCGCGGCGTGCTCCTCCAAGAGCGCGGGGTCCGGCGGCGGCGACGCGAAGAACGCCAAGATCGCGTTCCTCATGCCCGACATCGCCTCGACCCGCTACGAGCTCTACGACGCCCCGCTGTTCAAGGCCAAGATGAAGCAGCTGTGCGGCGGCTGCACGGTGCTCTACCAGAACGCCGGCGCCGACGCCTCCAAGCAGCAGCAGCAGGCCAGCTCGATGCTCGCCCAGGGCGTCAAGGCCATCGTGATCGACCCGGTCGACTCGGCCGCCGCGGCGTCGATCGTCCGGATGGCGCAGTCCCGGGACGTGAAGGTGATCGCCTACGACCGCCCCATCCCGGCGGCCAAGGCCGACTACTACGTCTCCTTCGACAACGAGAAGATCGGCGCGATGATCGGCCAGTCGCTGGTCGACCACCTCAAGCAGGAGAAGGCCGAAGGCGGCATCCTGGAGGTCAACGGCTCGCCGACGGACGCCGCGGCGAATCTGATCAAGAAGGGCATCCACAGCTCCGTCGACCCGAGCGGCTTCAAGCTGCTGGCCGAGTACGACACGCCCGGCTGGGAGCCCGCGAAGGCCCAGCAGTGGGTCACCAGCCAGATCAGCAAGTACCGCGGCCAGATCGCGGGCGTCGTCGCCGCCAACGACGGCACCGGCGGCGCCGCCGTCGCCGCGTTCAAGGCCGCCGGCGCCGACGTCCCGCCGGTGACCGGCAACGACGCCGAGCTCGCCGCCGCGCAGCGGATCATCGCCGGCGACCAGTACAACACGATCTCCAAGCCGATCAAGATCGTCGCGGAGGCCGCCGCCAACGCCGCCCACGCGTTCGTCCAGGGCGAGGCCCCCAAGGGCAACACGACGCTGTTCGGCACGCCGTCGGAGCTGTTCACCCCGACCGTGGTCACGCAGGACAACATCGCCAAGGTCCTGCTCGGACCGGACGGCGCCCTCAAGGCCGACAAGGTCTGCACCGCCGAGTACGCGGCCGCCTGCGCCAAGCTCGGCCTCAAGTAGCGATCTCCCGAGGTTCGTCATGTCACCATCGCCCACCCCGGCCGCCGGCGCGGCGGGCCCGCTGCTGTCGCTGCGCGGGGTCAGCAAGTCGTTCGGCGCGGTCGCCGCGCTCACCGGCGTCGACCTGGACGTCGCCGCGGGCGAGGTCGTCGCCCTCGTCGGCGACAACGGCGCCGGCAAGTCCACCCTGGTGAAGGTCCTGTCCGGCGTGCACCCCCCCGACGCGGGCGCCATCACCTTCGAGTCGCGGGAGGTGAGCATCCCCACCCCGGCCGCGGCGCAGCAGCTCGGCATCGCGACCGTCTTCCAGGACCTCGCCCTCTGCGAGAACCTCAACGTGATCGAGAACCTGTTCCTCGGCCGCGAGCTGCGGGCGCTGCGCCTGGACGACGTCGCGATGGAGGTCCGCTCCCGCGAGCTGCTCACCCAGCTCTCGGCGAAGATCCCCTCGGTGGGGGTCCCGGTCGCGGCGCTGTCGGGCGGCCAGCGGCAGACGGTGGCGATCGCCCGGTCGCTGCTCGGCGACCCGAAGGTCATCATCCTGGACGAGCCCACCGCCGCGCTCGGCGTGGCGCAGACCGCCGAGGTGCTCAATCTGATCGAGCGGCTCAGGGAACGCGGCCACGGCGTCCTCATGATCAGCCACAACATGGCCGACGTGCAGGCCGTCGCCGACACCGTCGCGGTGCTGCGCCTCGGCCGCAACAACGGCGTGTTCGACGCGCGGACGGCCTCCGCCGAGGAACTGGTCGCCGCCATCACCGGCGCGACCGACAACGTGGTGAGCCGCCGGGCCGGCCGGCTCCGCCCTGAGGCGGAGGACGCCCCCGCGCAGGCCGAGGGGAAGAAGGACGGGACCGCGCAGGCGCGGGACGCCGCCGACGGTGCGCAGGAACCGGACGGCGGCGGGCCGGAGCGGGTCGCACCGGGCGGCCTGAGGAAGGGAGCGGGCGATGAGTGACCTCATGGCGCCCCCGGAGACCGGGACCGGCCTGCCGGGCGGGCGCGGCGACCGGGGCGTGCGCGCCGCGCTGGCGGCGGCCGCCGACCGGGTCCGCGGCGGCGACCTCGGCGTCGCGCCGGTGGTCGGCGGGCTGATCGTGATCTGGACCGTGATGCAGATCCTCAACCCGGTCTTCCTGTCCAGCGCGAACCTGGTCAACCTGGCGCTGGAGTGCGTGCCGGTCGGCGTGATCGCGCTCGGCGTGGTGTTCATGCTGCTCGTCGGGCAGATCGACCTGTCGGTGGGGTCGGTGAGCGGGCTCAGCGCCGCCGTGGTCGCGGTGCTGTTCGTCGACCACGGCTGGCCGTCCTGGCTGGCGATCGTCGCGGCGGTGGCGCTGGCGGTGGCGCTCGGCTGGTTCTACGCGAAGGTGTTCAACCGGCTCGGCGTGCCCAGCTTCGTGATCACCCTGTCCGGGCTGCTCGGCTGGCTCGGCCTGCAGCTGTGGGTCCTCGGGCCCAAGGGCTCGATCAACCTGCCGTTCGACTCGCGGCTGGTGACGTTCGCCCAGCTCGACTTCCTGCCGCCGTGGCTGGCGTACGCGCTGGCCGCCGCGGGCGCCGCCGGGCTGTACCTGACGGGCCGCAACCGGGCGGCGCAGCGCCGCAGGGCGGGCCTGCCGGCGACGACGGAGCGCACGCTCGTCCTGCGCAGCGCCGCCCTGCTGGCCGGCCTCGTCGTGGCGGTCTGGTACCTCAACCGGGACCGCGGCGTCGGCTGGATGTTCGTCCTGTTCCTGGCGCTCGTGCTGGCCACGCACTACGTCCTGTCCCGGACGAAGTACGGCAAGTCCGTGTACGCGGTCGGCGGCAACGTCGAGGCGGCCCGGCGCGCCGGCATCAACGTCAAGACCGTCTACGCCTCGGCGTTCGTCATGTGCACCACGCTCGCCGCGATCGGCGGCATCCTCGCCGCGGCGCGCCTCGCGGCGTCCAACCAGAGCAGCGGCGGCGGCGACGTCAACCTGAACGCGATCGCGGCGGCCGTCATCGGCGGGACGAGCCTGTTCGGCGGGCGCGGCAACGCGTTCGCGGCGCTGCTCGGCATCCTGGTCATCCAGTCGATCTCCAGCGGGCTGACGCTGCTGAACCTCGACTCGTCCTACCGGTTCATGGTCACCGGCGCGGTGCTGCTGCTCGCCGTGGCGCTGGACTCGGTCGCCCGGCGCTCGCGCGCCTCGCACGGCCGCGCCTGACCGGCACGGGTTGGATGGGAACACTACGCAACGGACGGGGGAGCCGATGACGGTCGTCTGCGTCGACGCGGGCACCACGATGATCAAGGCGGTGGGGTACGCCGGGGACGGCGCCGAACTGGCCGTCGCCCGGCGGCCCACCGAGGTCACCCGGCCCGCGCCGGGGCACGCCGAGCAGGACATGGGCGCGGTGTGGCGGGCCGTCGCCGACGCCGTCCGGGAGGTGCTCGCCCAGATCGGCGGCGCCGTCGACTTCCTCGCGCTCACCGCGCAGGGAGACGGCTGCTGGCTGGTGGACGGCGACGGCGCCCCCACCGGCCCGGCGATCCTGTGGAACGACGGCCGCGCGGCGCCGGCCGTCGAGCGCTGGGCGGCCTCCGGGGTGCTGGAGCGGGCGTTCCGCGTCAACGGGTCGCTGCACTTCGCGGGCCTGCCCAACGCGATCCTCACCTGGCTGGCCGAGCACGACCCCGACCGGCTCGCCCGGTCCGCGGCGTCCCTCACCTGCGGCGGCTGGATCTTCTCCCGCCTCACCGGGCAGATCGCGGTGGACGGCTCGGACGCGTCCGCGCCCTTCCTGGACATCGCCGCGCTCCGCTATTCCGACGACCTGCTCCGCGCCTACGACATGGAGTGGGCGCGGCGGCTCCTGCCCGGCGTGCGCGGCGACGACCGGCGCGCCGCCCCCCTGACCCCGGACGCGGCGGGCGAGCTGGGCCTGCCGGAGGGCCTGCCCGTCGTCCTCGCCCCCTACGACATCGCGTCCACCGCGATCGGCGTCGGCGCGGTCGACGCCGGCCAGGCCTGCACGATCCTCGGCACGACGCTGTGCACGGAGACCGTCGTCGACGGCCCGCGCCTGGGCGGCGACCCGTCCGGCCTCACGGTCGCGATGGGGCTGCCGGGCCGCTACCTGAGGGCCTTCCCGACGCTCGCGGGCGGCCAGGTCGTCGACTGGGCGTGCCGCGTGCTCGGCCTCGCCGCGCCCGCGGCGCTCGCCGAACTGGCGGCGCAGGCGGCGCCGGGCGCCGACGGGCTGGTCTTCCTGCCGTACCTGTCGCCCGCCGGGGAACGCGCGCCGTTCCTGGACCCGCAGGCGCGCGGCGCGTTCCACGGACTCACCGTCCACCACGAGCGCGAGCACCTCGCCCGCGCCGTCCTGGAAGGCCTGAGCCTGGTCGTCCGCGACTGCCTGGCGGCGGCCGGGACCCGTCCCACGGAGCTGCGGGTCAGCGGCGGCGGCTCGGCCAGCCCCGTCTGGCTGGGCATGCTGGCCGACGTCACGGGCGTCCCGGTCGTGCGGTCGGCCGACAGCGAGGCCGGGGCGCGCGGCGCGTTCGTCGTCGGCCTCCTGGCCACCGGGCGGGCCGCCGACGCCCGTGCGGCGGCCGACACCCACGTCCGTCCCGGCGACACCCACGCTCCGGACCCGGACCGGGCCGCCCACTACGCCCAGACCTATGAGGACTTCTTGACGATCCGCTCCGCCACGGCCCCTGCCTGGCCCACCCTCGCGGCGGCCCGCGCCCGCACCGGCCTGGACGGCGGCGCCCGGTGACCGGCCGGAACGAGGCGGTGTGGCTCGGGGTCGACCTGGGGACGCAGAGCGTGCGCGCCCTCGCCGTCACCGCGTTCGGGGACGTGGCCGGAGCCGGCAGCCGGGCGCTCACCGGGCGGCGGGACGGCCCCCGGCACGAGCAGGACCCCGAGGACTGGTGGACGGCGGTCGGCGCCGCCTGCCGGGAGGCGCTGCGCGACGTCCCGGCACGAGCGGTCCAGGCCGTCGCCGTCGACGGCACGTCCGGGACGATCCTGCTCACCGACGACGGCGGGCGGCCGCTGACCCCGGCGCTCATGTACGACGACACCCGCGCGGCCGGGCACGTCGAGCGGGTCAACGAGGCGGGCGGCGAGGTCTGGCGCACCCTCGGCTACCAGCGCATGCAGCCCGCCTGGGCCCTGCCGAAGCTGCTGTGGCTCCTGGAGCACCACCCGCGCGAGGGCGCCCGCCTCGCCCACCAGGCCGACTTCGTCAACCGGCGGCTGACCGGTCACCCGGTGGCCGCGGACCTCAGCAACGCCCTCAAGACCGGAGCGGACCTCATCGCCGAGG
Organism: Spirillospora sp. CA-108201; assembly: GCF_050936235.1. Lineage (NCBI taxonomy): Bacteria > Bacillati > Actinomycetota > Actinomycetes > Streptosporangiales > Thermomonosporaceae > Spirillospora > Spirillospora sp. CA-108201. The sequence continues at coordinate 925,900 of NZ_JBNJNE010000001.1, forward strand.
CCTGGCCGGAGGACGTCCTCGACGCGCTGGGCGTCCCCGCCGGTCTGCTCCCGCCCCTGGAACGGTCCGGCACCCCGCTCGGCGCGGTGTGCGCCGCGGCCGCCGAAGCGACCGGCATCCCCGAGGGGACCCCGGTCGTCGCCGGCGCCACCGACGGGTGCGCCGCGCAGCTCGGAACCGGACGCCTCACCGTCGGGTCGTGGAACTCCGTCCTCGGGACCACTCTCGTCCTCAAGGGCGTCAGCGACGACCTCGTCCAGGACCCGTTCGGCGTCGTCTACTCCCACCGGGCGCCGGACGGGCGATGGCTGCCCGGCGGCGCGTCCAGCACGGGCGCCGGCGCGCTCTCCCGCGACTTCCCCGGCCGCGACCTGGCCGATCTGGACCGCCGCGCCGCCCGGCGCGAACCGGCGGCGGCGCTGGCCTACCCGCTCGTCCCGGCGGGGGAGCGGTTCCCGTTCCTCGCGCCGGACGCCCGCGGGTTCCTGCTGGACGGGACGGGCGACGAGGCCGACGACTTCGCCGCCGTCCTGCAGGGCGTCGGCTACCTGGAGCGGCTCTGCTTCGACCACCTCGACCTGCTCGGCGCGCCCACCGGCGGCGACCTGACGCTGACGGGCGGGGCCGCGCGCAGCCGGTACTGGTGCCAGCTGCGCGCCGACATCCTCGGCCGCCCCGTCGTGCTGCCCCGGCAGGCCGAGCCCGCTCTCGGCGCCGCCGTCCTCGCCGCCTCGCCGGGCCGGGACGTCGCCGAGACCGCCGGGCGGATGGTCGCCGTCGAGACGGTGATCGACCCCCGTCCGGGCAAGGCCGGCGTGTTCGACGCGCCCTACCTGCGCATGGTCGGTGAGCTGGAACGGCGCGGGTGGCTGCCCGCCGAGACCGCCGAGCACGCACGCGAGAGGACATCCCGATGACGCGCCTCATCCTCGTCCGGCACGGGGAGACCGAATGGCACGCCGAGAACCGCTACGCGGGGATCAGCGACGTCGCGCTGACCCCGCGCGGCCTCGACCAGGCCCGCGCGCTGGCCGCGTGGGCGGGCGCGGCGCGGCCCGACGCGGTGTGGTGCTCGGACCTGTCGCGGGCCCGGCTGACCGCGGCGCCCTCCGCCGCGGCCATCGGCGCGCGGCTGCACGTCGACGAGCGGCTCCGGGAGCTGGACTTCGGGCACGGCGAGGGGCTCACCCGCGCGGAGATGGAGCGCAAGTTCCCCGAGGAGCTGCGCGCCTTCCTGGCCGACCCCGTCGACGCCCACCTGCCCGGCGGCGAGGACCCGGCCGCCGCCGCCCGCCGCTTCACCGCGTGCCTGGACGACATCGCCCGCCTGCACCAGGGCGGCCGCGTCCTGGTCGTCGCGCACTCGACGGCGATCCGGCTCGCGCTGTGCCGGCTGCTGGGCGTGCCGCTCAAGGACTACCGGCGGCGTTTCCCGTCGCTGGGCAACTGCGCACTGACCGAGATCCGGCTCCGGGGCGGCGAGGCCGCCCTCCTGGAGTTCAACACCCCACTGGAGCGATGAATGACTACCCGCGTGCTCGCGGCCGGTGACCTTTTCGTCCGCAACGAGCTGCTCATCGGCGCCCTGCGCGCCGAGGCGCCCGGCGACCTGGCGTTCTCGGAGGTCACCCTTCCGTGGCCGGTGGAGCCGTTCGGGCGCGTCGCCGAGGTGGACGAGGCGTCCGGGACCGAGGAGCAGATCGTCGAGGCGCTGCGCGGCGCCGAGGTCTGCGTCACCCAGATGGCCCCGCTGACCCGGCGGATCCTGGAGGCCTCGCCGGACCTGCGGCTGTTCGGGATCAGCCGGGGCGGGCCCGTCAACGCCAACCTGGAGGCGGCGACCGAGCACGGCGTGGCCGTCTGCTACGCGCCCGGACGCAACGCCGGCGCCACCGCCGAGCACACCCTCGGGCTGATCCTCGCGGCGGTGCGGCGCATCCCGCAGACCCACGTCGACCTGATGGCGGGGCAGTGGCGCGGCGACTACTACCGCTACGACGACGTCGGCATCGAGATCCACGGCAGCACCGCCGGGCTCGTCGGCTGCGGCGCCGTCGGCCGCCGCGTCGCCCGGGCGCTCGCCGCGCTCGGCGCCCGCGTCCTCGTCCACGACCCGTACCTGGACGACCTCGGCGACCTGTCCGGCATCGCCGAACTCGTGCCGCTCGACGAGCTGCTGGCGCGCGCGCAGATCGTCTCCCTGCACGCCCGCGCGACGCCGCAGACCGCCGGGATGATCGGCGCCGCGCAGATCGCCGCCATGCCGCCCGGCTCCATCATCGTCAACTGCGCGCGCGGATCCCTGCTGGACTACGAGGCCGTCTGCGACGCCGCCGAGTCGGGGCACCTGTTCGCCGCCGCGTTCGACGTCTTCCCCGAGGAGCCGATCCCGGCCGGGTCGCGGCTGCTCACCACCCCGAACATCATCGTCACGCCGCACCTGGCCGGGGCCAGCAAGCAGACCGCCGCCAACGCGGCCCGCATCCTCGCCGCCGACGTCGGCCGCCACCTGCGCGGCGAGCCGCTCCTGCACTGCGCGAACCCCGAGGTGGCGGCGGCCCCCCGGCCGGCCCGCCCCTGACCTTCCTCCTCACCACCCCCACCACAAGGAGGCACGATGCACGGACCCGGACTCGGCGAGGCCGCTCCCACCCGCCGCAGAGTCCTCGGCTTCGCGGGCGCCGCCACGCTCGCCGGAGCCGCCGCCCTGGCCGGGGCCCGTCCCGCCGCGGCCGCCGGACGCTCCTCCACCTTCGACCCGCTGTTCAACGTCCCCCACACCGACAACATGCAGGGCCTCGCCTACCGCCGCGGCCGCTTCTACGTCGGCTTCGACGTGGGCGGCGGCCACGGCGTCATCCGCGAGTACGACGGCGCCGGGACCACCCTCAAGGAGAGCGCGCCGCTCGCCGTCGGGCACGCCGCCGAGATCAGCGTCCGCGACCGCGACGGCCTCCTCTACGTCGCCACCGGAGGGGGCACGAACCCGACCGAGGTCAACGTCGTGGACTGGAGCGGCGAGCCCGAGGTCGTGCGCACCATCGACTTCGGGGCGCTCGGCAACTCCGGCCTGGTCGCGGTCGACAACCGTCGCGACGGCCTGCTCGTGCACGCCGGTCCGGGGGACCAGGGCCCGTTCGTGTTCGCGTTCACCGGCCTCGACGGCACCGTCCGCTCGACCTTCGACCTCGGTTACCAGGGCGTCCCGCAGGGCCTGGAGATGGCCGGCGACAAGGTCCTCTACTACACGAACAACACCATCACCGTGCTGGACCGGGCCGGGAAGATCCTGGAAGCGATCGACATCCCGCTGACGGGGGAGAGCGAGGGGCTGGCGGTCGCGCCCGCGGGCCGCGGCACCCGCGTCTTCTTCGGCTACAACAAGCCGAACCGCGTGTACGCGGTGAAGCCCGTGTTCCACTGACAGTCCAGGCGCGCGGCCGGGTTCCGTCCCCACCTCCCGTCCCGGCCGCGCGCCCTCCTGTTTCTGCGCACAAAGTGATTGACTCCGCGGTCGATATCACGGTCAGCTTAGCGTCCGGCCACCCCCGTTTAGCGGAATTCTCTAGACTGTGAATATTCGGCTGAACGGGCCTTGCTTTTCGCGGTCACTCGGGTAGAAAAAATCAAATCCCTCTTCCCGAGGAGGAAACCCCGTGAAGGCTCCCATCAGGCTGGCCGCACCCCTGGCGGCCGCCTCCGCCGTGCTGGCCCTGACGGCGCCCGCCGCGTCCGCCGCCACGACCACGATCCGCCAGGAGACCGCCGCCGGAGCGCCCTACTCCGGCAACTGGCAGGTCGCCACCGTCGGCGCGCTCACGTTCTCCGTCGACTACCTGGGCGTGAAGGTGACCGGCTCCTGCGACGGCGCCGAACTGCAGGGCACCGTCCAGTCCACCGGCGCGGGCGAGCTGACCGCCGCGTCGATCGGCGCGTGCCGGACCTCCAACGGCCTCAGCTCCCCGGCCACCGACCTGGACCTCGGCCAGATGCCCGACAAGAGCGGGACCGTCGCCTACGACCCGGTCTCCGGGGGCCGCGACGGCTTCCTGTCCATCAACGGCGGCCTGCGCTTCAAGATGGAGGGCAAGATCCTCGGCATCACCGTCACCTGCTACTACGGCTTCCGGACGGGGGGCACCGACGGCCTGCGCTTCGACGTCTACAACCGCGACAACCCGAAGCGTCCGCTGCCGAACCTGGACGACGCGCAGGGAAGGTCGGACGACATCACGCTCGTGCGGCAGTCGGGAAGCAGCGGCCTCTGCCCGTCCAACGGCACCGGAAGCGGCTCGGCCGTCGCCCGCGGTGAGAGCACGCCCGGCTCCGGGGTCTTCGACCGCAAGCTCTACCTGACCTCGTAGGGCCGGCGCGGCGCGCGGAGAGGCGGCCGGGCCCGGGGCCGGTGCAAGGGAGTGATCATCCTCCTCGGGCCCGGCCGCCCTCACTGTGCCCTCGCGGTGCTGGGTCGCCGTGTCGGGGAGAACGACCGGGGGCGTACGGCCGAATCCTTCGGGACGATCGCGAGGAATTCGAGCGTAACTCCGCAGTTCAGTACTCAGTAATGACTGCGTGCTTACAGTTGTTTCCCACGCGTGTCCGAGCCCCGCCGTGGCAAAATCACCCGCCTTTTCCGCGGCGGCGCGCGCGACGCGGTCGTCCTCGCCGGACCACCGGACGAGCCCCGGCGCCCCCGGCGCCGAGGCAGCGCGGCCGACCCGCATCCGGCCCCTGCGGCTCCCCGGGGGAGAATGGGACGCGTGAGAGCGGTGGCCATCTCCGACACCCACGCGCCCCGACGCTGGAAGTCGTGCCCGCCGCGGGTGGCCGAGCACCTGCGGGACGCCGACGTGATCCTGCACGCGGGCGACGTGTGCGTCGCCTCCGTTCTGGACGAACTGGCCGAGTACGCGCCCGTCCACGCCGTCCTCGGCAACAACGACGGGCCGGACGTGGCCGGATGGGGCGCGCCCGAACGCCTCGAACTCGACCTGGACGGCCTCGCCGTCGCGATGGTGCACGACAGCGGCCAGGCCAAGGGCCGCGCCGCCCGGATGCGGCGCTGGTTCCCCGGAGCCGACCTCGTCGTGTTCGGGCACTCCCACATCCCGCTGGACGAGACCGGCGACGGCGTCCGCATCTTCAATCCCGGGTCGCCGACCGACCGGCGCCGCCAGCCGCACGGCACCCTCGGCCTCCTGGACATCGACGGCGGCCGGCTCACCGGGGCGCGGATCGTCCCCGTGACCTGATCCTCGCCCTCGACCGGCGGGGCGCCGCATGGAATCGTCCCCGGAGACGACCGTGAGAACGGGAGGGACCCCGCCATGACCGACCGCGTCACCGTGCACGTCCGCGAGGGGGTCGCCGACGTGCGGCTCAACCGTCCCGACAAGCTGAACGCCCTCGACCTGGCCACGTTCGAGGCGCTCGCCCGCACCGGGGACGCCCTCGCCGCCGACGCCTCCGTCCGCGCCGTGGTCCTGTCGGGGGAGGGCCGCGCGTTCTGCGCCGGCCTGGACTTCGCGAACTTCGCCGCCATGGCCGGTGACGGCGTCGGGCCGGGCGCGGGCGACATCACCGCGCGCGAGCCGGGACGCATCACCAACCTGGGGCAGCAGGCCGTGCACGTGTGGCGGGAACTGCCGCAGCCCGTCGTCGCCGCCGTCCACGGCCACGCCCTCGGCGGCGGCCTGCAGATCGCGCTCGGCGCCGACATCCGGATCGTCGCGCCGGACGCGCGCCTGTCGGTCCTGGAGATCCGCTGGGGCCTGGTCCCCGACATGACCGGCACCGCCGCGCTGATCCGCCTCGTCGGGGAGGACGTCGCGAAGGAGCTCGCCTTCACCGGCCGCACGCTCTCCGGCGCGGACGCCGTCCGGATCGGCCTGGCCACCCGCACCGCCGACGACCCACACGCCGCCGCGACGGAACTCGCCCGCGAGATCGCCGGCAACAGCCCCGACGCGGTCCGCGGAGCGAAGCGCCTGCTCAACCGCGCGGCCGACACCGACCTGGCCGGGCAGTTCCTGGAGGAGTCCCGGACGCTCGGCGCCCTGCGCGGAAGCCCGAACCAGGCCGAGGCCGTCCGCGCCTACTTCGACAAGCGCCCGCCCGCCTTCGCCGACCCGGCCTGACGCGCCCCCCGACGCCGACGAGGCGGACGAGCGAAGCGCGGCCGAACGCGGACCCTCAGGCGATCGGCGGCCACTCCTCGGTCGTGCAAGGCGTGAACGGTTGTGGCCGGGAGAACCGGCAACGTTCGTGCGTCGGTTCGAGCGACGGTTGCGGGTTGGCGGAGGCGCGGATCCCAAGCGGATGAGTGGAGGGGCCTGAGTGCGGATCCGCTCCTGGCGGGCCGGCCCTGGATGCGCCTGACGGTGCCGGATGTCAGCCGAGCGGAAGCTCCGCGGTCACCTCGTCCCCTTCGGCGGTGAGCGCGGCGCCCGCGCTCACCAGCAGCGCGCGAGCGCCGCGGTTGCCCGCCGTCGTCGAAGCGAGGAACCTCGCCGCCCCGGCCGACCTCGCCTCGGCGAGCAGCAGTGCCGTCACACGTGTGCCGATCCCGCGGCCCCGAGAAGCGCGGCTCAACCAGATGCCCGCCTCAACCGCGTCCCCAAGGGGCTGCAGGCGCGCCGCTCCGACCGCTTCCCCGTCGACATCGACCACCCACGTACGCTCCACCGCCGTCACGGGGTCCAGGGATCTCGAGCGGTGGAACTCCAGGAACGCCGTCCGGCGCTCCGGCGTCCAGCCGGGGGCGCCCTCGACCGGAGGCATCACCTCCAGGGGGTCCGCGCCGGCGACGGCCGCATCGAGCAGCCGCGCCAGCGCGGGCTCGTCCAGAAGGGTCAGGGCTACCTCGATCACACACAGAGTCTGCTGTCCACCCGCGAGCCCGCGCGAGTGGATTTCAGCCGGCACGTCCCATCCCGCCCGACCTGAGAGCGACCGCGAGACCACCTTCACCGGGCGCCGGCGCCCACCCGGCCTTGGCCGCTCGTGGTCAGGCGGCGAGGGCCGATCCGAAAGGCAGGTTTCTGATGAGCCAGAAGAGCAGGACGGCGCCGAAGAGAGACCAGATCAGCGCGGGGTGCGCCACCTTCGTCCTCACCGGGCGGTCCAGGGCGCGGGCCCTGGCCCACCGGAGCCAGAAGAACGCCAGAACAGGGAGCATCGCGATGGTCAGGACGTTCAGGCCGAGAGCCTCCTGGAGCCGCCCGTGGGCGAGCGCGTGGACGGTGCGCATCGACCCGCAGCCCGGGCACTGGAACCCGGTGAGGGCGAGGAACGGGCAGGTCGGGTAGTGCCCCGCCTCATTGGGGTCCACCGCGGCGACGTACACGACGGCCGCGACGCAGAGGACCAGTAGTCCGCCGGGACGCAGGAGCCGGACGGCGAGGGACTGCCGGGCACCGCCCGGTACTTCGGGAACCAGCCCGCCCCGAGGGTGCGGGGCGGGCTGGGACTCATCCGTCATCGGTCAGCTGCCGCTGTTCCCCGCCATGGCGATGAGGAAGTAGATGGCACCGACGATCACGCCGAGGACCGCGGACACGATCGCCCAGGTCTTCGCGTTGTTGGAGGACTTGAGCGCGCCGGCCTGGTCGCCGGCCGCCCACTTGGAGTTGACCTGGGCGGCGTAGACGATGGACACGACGCCGGCGGGCAGGCAGCACAGGATCGTGGCCGCGATCGCCCACGGGAGGTGGTTCGGGGGCGGGGAGCCCGCGCCGGAGGTCGGCGGGGGCGGCGGAGCGGGTGGGTAGGCCATGTCGGTACCTCTCCTGTCCTGCTTGGGCTGGGTGATCTCCTTAGATAGATGGTGGCAGGCCACACCAGGTTCCCCCAATCCGCCGCAACCTGGCGGGGAGGCGTCCCGGCGGCGTCTCCGGAGCGCCGATTTGACGCGGGCGCTCCGGCGGCGTAAGTTAACCCCTCGTCCCCTCACGGATGCAGGACGCCCGCATGGCGGCCGGCCGAAGCACGGGGAAACCATCTACGCACCAGCCGACACGGTCTCGCCGTGCCCGGCATGCCGTGGTGGGTCGGAAAGGCTCGATTTTGACAATCGGTCCGGATCTGATGAAATAGCGACACCGCCGGGAAGGAACCGTGCAAGCGGATCCGGAATGGCATATCGGAAAAGCTCGGAATTGACAGTCCGAGCGGAACTGATAAAGTAAGACGAGTCGCCCCGGGGCGGGAAACGCGAAAGCGGATCCAGTGCGGTGGGTGTCCGTTTCTTGAGAACTCAACAGCGTGTTAAAAGCCAGTGCCTTTATCGGCTCGGCCATGTTTTGGCCGGGTCGCCCCGTGCCGCTCTCGCTTTGTCGGGGGTGGTGGGGATTTCTTTGAGGCAATGTCACCTCGTTTGAGGTGGCGATGCTGGGATTGTTTCCTGAGGTTTGGCTGGTCGGGGTTCGCCCCCTGGCTGGTCGTGTGACCTTGATGGAGAGTTTGATCCTGGCTCAGGACGAACGCTGGCGGCGTGCTTAACACATGCAAGTCGAGCGGAAAGGCCCCTTCGGGGGTACTCGAGCGGCGAACGGGTGAGTAACACGTGAGCAACCTGCCCCTGACTCTGGGATAAGCCCGGGAAACTGGGTCTAATACCGGATGTGACCAGCCTCCGCATGGGGTGTTGGTGGAAAGTTTTTCGGTTGGGGATGGGCTCGCGGCCTATCAGCTTGTTGGTGGGGTGATGGCCTACCAAGGCGACGACGGGTAACCGGCCTGAGAGGGCGACCGGTCACACTGGGACTGAGACACGGCCCAGACTCCTACGGGAGGCAGCAGTGGGGAATATTGCGCAATGGGCGGAAGCCTGACGCAGCGACGCCGCGTGAGGGATGACGGCCTTCGGGTTGTAAACCTCTTTCAGCAGGGACGAAGCTAACGTGACGGTACCTGCAGAAGAAGCGCCGGCTAACTACGTGCCAGCAGCCGCGGTAATACGTAGGGCGCAAGCGTTGTCCGGAATTATTGGGCGTAAAGAGCTCGTAGGCGGTTTGTCGCGTCTGTCGTGAAAGCCCACGGCTTAACCGTGGGTCTGCGGTGGATACGGGCAGACTAGAGGCAGGTAGGGGAGAATGGAATTCCCGGTGTAGCGGTGAAATGCGCAGATATCGGGAGGAACACCGGTGGCGAAGGCGGTTCTCTGGGCCTGTACTGACGCTGAGGAGCGAAAGCGTGGGGAGCGAACAGGATTAGATACCCTGGTAGTCCACGCCGTAAACGTTGGGCGCTAGGTGTGGGGTCCTTCCACGGATTCCGCGCCGCAGCTAACGCATTAAGCGCCCCGCCTGGGGAGTACGGCCGCAAGGCTAAAACTCAAAGGAATTGACGGGGGCCCGCACAAGCGGCGGAGCATGTTGCTTAATTCGACGCAACGCGAAGAACCTTACCAAGGCTTGACATCGCCGGAAAACCATCAGAGATGGTGGGTCCTTTTGGGCCGGTGACAGGTGGTGCATGGCTGTCGTCAGCTCGTGTCGTGAGATGTTGGGTTAAGTCCCGCAACGAGCGCAACCCTCGTTCCATGTTGCCAGCACTTCGGGTGGGGACTCATGGGAGACCGCCGGGGTCAACTCGGAGGAAGGTGGGGATGACGTCAAGTCATCATGCCCCTTATGTCTTGGGCTGCAAACATGCTACAATGGCCGGTACAGAGGGCTGCGATACCGTGAGGTGGAGCGAATCCCTTAAAGCCGGTCTCAGTTCGGATCGAAGTCTGCAACTCGACTTCGTGAAGTCGGAGTCGCTAGTAATCGCAGATCAGCAACGCTGCGGTGAATACGTTCCCGGGCCTTGTACACACCGCCCGTCACGTCACGAAAGTCGGCAACACCCGAAGCCCGTGGCCCAACCCTTGTGGGGGGAGCGGTCGAAGGTGGGGCCGGCGATTGGGACGAAGTCGTAACAAGGTAGCCGTACCGGAAGGTGCGGCTGGATCACCTCCTTTCTAAGGAGCATCAACTGGCCGGGTCGCCTCGTGAGAGGGATTCCGGTCGGTGGCTGCTGTTGACAGCGAATGTCTGTCAGGTGGCTGCTCATAGATGTGGAGCACTGGCTACTCAGTCTGCTGGCCGTGCGGCTCAGCTAGTACCGCTTCGGGGGTGACCTCGGGGAGTGGGAAAGGTGAGCTCCGGGCGGCTGGGAGGCTGAACACGCTGTTGAGTCCTGAGGGAACGGGCGCAAGCCCGGGTGACCTCGGATTGCGGGACCAGAACCGCACCTCTTGGTTGGGGTGTGGTTTTGGTGGGCCCGGTTGTTTTTTGAGAACTGCACAGTGGACGCGAGCATCTCTGGTGAACGATGAGAGCTCCTTGGAGTGATCCTCTCTTGTGAGGGGTGTCTTCGGGTTGTTCTTGTTGTTTATCTGCGATTTGTTCTGATCGTTTTGTGTGTTCAAGTTTTTAAGGGCATACGGTGGATGCCTTGGCATCAGGAGCCGATGAAGGACGTGGGAGCCTGCGATATGCCTCGGGGAGTCGGCAACCAGACTTTGATCCGGGGATTTCCGAATGGGGAAACCTGGCACTCGTCATGGGGTGTCGCCGCCTGCTGAATGTATAGGCAGGTTGGTGGGAACGCGGGGAAGTGAAACATCTCAGTACCCGCAGGAAGAGAAAACAATAGTGATTCCGTGAGTAGTGGTGAGCGAAAGCGGAGGAGCCTAAACCGTGCGCGTGTGATAGCCGGCAGGCGTTGCGTGTGCGGGGTTGTGGGACCACCCTGGTCCAGCTGCCGCTGGGCCGAGGAGTTATAAACTGCTCGGATAGTCGAATGGCTTGGGATGGCCGACCGTAGACGGTGAGAGTCCGGTAGACGAAATTTGAGTGGCTTCTGGGTGTGTTCCCGAGTAGCACGGGGCCCGTGAAATCCCGTGTGAATCTGCCACGACCACGTGGTAAGGCTGAATACTTCCTGATGACCGATAGCGGACCAGTACCGTGAGGGAAAGGTGAAAAGTGCCCCGGTGAGGGGTCGTGAAATAGTACCTGAAACCGTGTGCCTACAAGCCGTCAGAGCCTCCTCGGCGACTCTTCGGGGTTGTTGTTGGTGATGGCGTGCCTTTTGAAGAATGAGCCTGCGAGTTATGGTGTGTGGCGAGGTTAACCGGTGGCGGGTAGCCGTAGCGAAAGCGAGTCTGAATAGGGCGTTTTTAGTCGCATGCTGTAGACCCGAAGCGGAGTGATCTAGCCATGGGCAGGGTGAAGCGCCGGTAAGACGGTGTGGAGGCCCGAACCCACCAGGGTTGAAAACCTGGGGGATGACCTGTGGTTAGGGGTGAAAGGCCAATCAAACTCCGTGATAGCTGGTTCTCCCCGAAATGCATTTAGGTGCAGCGTCGCGTGTTTCTTGCCGGAGGTAGAGCTACTGGATGGCTGATGGGCCCTACCAGGTTACTGACGTCAGCCAAACTCCGAATGCCGGTAAGTGAGAGCGTGGCAGTGAGACTGCGGGGGATAAGCTTCGTAGTCGAGAGGGAAACAGCCCAGATCATCGGCTAAGGCCCCTAAGCGTGTGCTAAGTGGGAAAGGATGTGGAGTTGCTGTGACAACCAGGAGGTTGGCTTAGAAGCAGCCACCCTTGAAAGAGTGCGTAATAGCTCACTGGTCAAGTGATTCCGCGCCGACAATGTAGCGGGGCTCAAGCACACCGCCGAAGCCGTGGCATTGGCACCATGTGGTGTTGATGGGTAGGGGAGCGTCCTGTATCCGGTGAAGCCTCGGGGTGACCCAGGGGTGGAGGGTGCGGGAGTGAGAATGCAGGCATGAGTAGCGAATCACACGTGAGAAACGTGTGCGCCGGATGACCAAGGGTTCCTGGGGCAGGCTAATCCGCCCAGGGTAAGTCGGGACCTAAGGCGAGGCCGACAGGCGTAGTCGATGGACAACGGGTTGATATTCCCGTACCCGCTGGTATGCGCCAACGCTGAACCTTCTGATGCTAACCACCCGAACTGTTCTTTGGGCCTTCGGGCCTGGTGGATGGGGAGCGTGGGACCCGAGGGGGTAGTAGGTGAGTGATGGGGTGACGCAGGAGGGTAGCTCAGCCCGGGCGATGGTTGTCCCGGGGTAAGGCTGTAGGGAGAGAGACAGGTAAATCCGTCTCTCGCGTATCCTGAGAGCTGATGCCGAGCCGTTTTAGGTGAAGTGAGTGATCCCATGCTGCCGAGAAAAGCCTCTAGCGAGTGTACCGGCGGCCCGTACCCCAAACCGACTCAGGTGGTCAGGTAGAGAATACCAAGGCGATCGGGTGAACTGTGGTTAAGGAACTCGGCAAATTGCCCCCGTAACTTTGGGAGAAGGGGGACCTTGCCTGGTGATGGCATTTTCTGTCTGAGCTGGGTGGGGTCGCAGAGGCCAGGGGGAAGCGACTGTTTACTAAAAACACAGGTCCGTGCGAAGTCGTAAGACGCTGTATACGGACTGACGCCTGCCCGGTGCCGGAACGTTAAGAGGACCGGTTAGGGGGACTTGTTCCTTCGAAGCTGAGAATCTAAGCGCCGGTAAACGGCGGTGGTAACTATAACCATCCTAAGGTAGCGAAATTCCTTGTCGGGTAAGTTCCGACCTGCACGAATGGCGTAACGACTTCCCCGCTGTCTCAACCACAGGCCCGGCGAAATTGCAGTACGAGTAAAGATGCTCGTTTCGCGCAGCAGGACGGAAAGACCCCGGGACCTTCACTATAGCTTGGCATTGGCGCTTGGAGCGTCTTGTGTAGGATAGGTGGGAGACTCTGAAGCTCAGACGCCAGTTTGGGTGGAGTCATTGGTGAAATACCACTCTGGTCGTTTTGAGCGTCTAACCCGCACCCGTGTATCCGGGTGGGGGACAGTGCCTGGTGGGTAGTTTAACTGGGGCGGTTGCCTCCCAAAATGTAACGGAGGCGCCCAAAGGTTCCCTCAGCCTGGTTGGCAATCAGGTGGCGAGTGCAAGGGCACAAGGGAGCTTGACTGTGAGACGGACGTGTCGAGCAGGTGCGAAAGCAGGGCCTAGTGATCCGGCACCTACGTGTGGAAGTGGTGTCGCTCAACGGCTAAAAGGTACCCCGGGGATAACAGGCTGATCTTCCCCAAGAGTCCATATCGACGGGATGGTTTGGCACCTCGATGTCGGCTCGTCGCATCCTGGGGCTGGAGTAGGTCCCAAGGGTTGGGCTGTTCGCCCATTAAAGCGGCACGCGAGCTGGGTTTAGAACGTCGCGAGACAGTTCGGTCCCTATCCGCTGTGCGCGTAGGAGAATTGTGAGGGTCTGTCCCTAGTACGAGAGGACCGGGACGGACGAACCTCTGGTGTGCCAGTTGTCCCGCCAGGGGCACGGCTGGTTGGCTACGTTCGGTCGGGATAACCGCTGAAAGCATCTAAGCGGGAAGCCTTCCTCGAGATGAGTTCTCCCACCCCTTTGTGGGTGTAAGGCCCCCGGTAGACGACCGGGTTGATAGGCCGGAGATGGAAGCGCGGTAACGTGTGGAGTCGACCGGTACTAATAGGCCGAGTGGCTTGAACACACTGAACGTTCAGAGTGAGTCGCTGTGTGAGTTGTTCGCGTCCCTGTGTGGTTCCCAGGAAACAACCGGGAACCCGTGTTGATAAGTGAATGTCGAGCCGAATGGTTCGAACGTGGATTTGCCCGCCCCTTTGGGGTGGTGCGTTGAGACGTTCGGTGGTTTTGGCGAGGGGGAAACACCCGGTCCCATCCCGAACCCGGAAGTTAAGCCCTTCAGCGCCGATGGTACTGCATGGGGGACCGTGTGGGAGAGTAGGACGCCGCCGGACATATATTGGTCGAGGGTCGCCCCGATTTGCGGGGCGGCCCTCGACGCATGTCGGGGACTTGGCGAAGTAGGCTGAAGAGTCCACCGAACCACCATCAAGAACAGTGACGGACGTGATGAGCGCGGAAGAGGACGGCCGCGGCGACGACAGCCGCGAGCGGCGAGGCGGCAACGGGCGGCGGGACACGCCGGCCCGTCGTGGAGGCGATGCCCGCGGCGGCCAGGGAGGGCCCGGAGCCCGCAAGGGCGGTGGTCCCCGCGGCGGGGGATTCCGCGCCGGCGGCCCGCAGGGCGGGCGAGGCCGTCCCGGCGGCAGGCAGGAGCGGGATGCGCGCGGTCAGCGCGATGACCGGAAGCCCGGCCGTCCGTTCAAGCGCTCGGACGACCGGCGTGACGAGCGTCGTCCCGAATCCCGCGAGGGCCGCCCCGAGGGCCGTTTCAGCGGCCAGCGCGGCGAGCGCAAGGAAGGCCGGTTCGCTGGCCCGCGCGATGAGCGCAAGGACAGCCGGTTCTCCGGTCAGGGGGGCGAGCGTCGGGACGGGCGTTTCTCCGGCTCGCGCGGTGAGCGCAAGGAAGGCCGGTTCTCCGGCCCGCGCGATGAGCGCAAGGACAGCCGGTTCTCCGGTCAGGGGGGCGAGCGTCGGGACGGGCGTTTCTCCGGTCCGCGCGGTGAGCGCAAGGAAGGCCGGTTCTCCGGCCCGCGCGATGAGCGCAAGGACAGCCGGTTCTCCGGTCAGGGGGGCGAGCGTCGGGACGGGCGTTTCTCCGGCTCGCGCGGTGAGCGCAAGGAAGGCCGGTTCTCCGGCCCGCGCGATGAGCGCAAGGACGGTCGTTTCTCCGGTCAGGGGGGCGAGCGTAAGGACGGTCGTTTCTCTGGCCCGCGCGGTGAGCGCAGGGAAGGGCGGTTCTCCGGTCAGAGTGGGGAGCGCCGGGAAGGCCGCTTCCCCAGCCAGGGCGGGGAGCGTCGGGACGGTCGTTTCTCTGGCCCGCGCGGTGAGCGTAAGGAAGGCCGGTACTCCGGCCCGCGTGATGAGCGTAGGGACGACCGGTTCTCCGGGCAGGGGGGCGAGCGGCGGGAAGGCCGGCCGTCTGACAGTCGTGCGCCCAGCGCGGGGCAGGGTGGCGGCGGACCGCGTCGAGACGGGCGTCCGGGAGGATTCCAGGGCCGCGGCGGCCAGGGTGAGCGTCGCTCCCAGGGCCGCCCGCAGGATCGCCCGTTCAAGGGGCGACGTGACGAGCGCGACGAGCGCCGTCCGGGCGCGCGGCGGTTCGAAGGCAAGCGCGAGGGGCGTCCGGGAGAGCGCGACAAGCCGTCGTTCCGGGACCGTGGTGGACCGCGGCGCCCCCAGGAGGGCGGGCGCTCCTACGGGCCGCCTCGCGATCGCAGGGAACGGCCGGCGCGGTACGAGGAGCGGGAGCGGCCGGCGCCGAAGCACGACGATCCGCTGCTGCCCGAGGACGTCACCGGCGACGAACTGGACGTGGAGGCCCGCGAGGAGCTGCGCACGCTGCCGAAGGAGCTGGCGGTGAAGGTCGCCCGCCACCTGGTGATGGCGGGACGCCTCGCCGAGGACGAGCCCGAGCAGTCCTACCGCCACGCGAAGGCGGCCCGGCGGCTCGCGTCCCGCGTCGGGATCGTGCGGGAGGCGGCGGGGATCGCGGCGTACCACGCGGGCGAGTGGGCGGAGGCCCTCGCCGAGCTGCGGGCCGCGCGGCGCCTCGGCGCCGGCGACTACTCCTACCTGCCCGTCATGGCCGACTGCGAGCGCGGTCTCGGGCGGCCCGAACGCGCCCTCGACCTGGTCAAGTCGCCGGAGGCGGACAGGCTCGACCCGACGGGGCGCGTGGAGCTGCGCATCGTGGAGTCGGGCGTGCGGCGCGACATGGGCCAGACCGACGCGGCCGTGGTGACCCTGCAGATCCCGGAGCTGCGCGACCGGCGGCTCCGGCCGTGGTCGATGCGGCTGTTCTACGCCTACGCGGACGCGCTCGTCGAGGCGGGACGCGAGAGCGAGGCGTCCGACTGGTTCGCGCGCGCCGCCGCGGCCGACCGCGACGGGGAGACCGACGCGGCCGAACGCTACGCCGAGCTCGAAGGCCTCGAAATCCTCGATACGGAAGAGGAAGAGGAAGAGGAAGAGGCCTCCAGCGGAGTCCAGGTGGAGGAGTCCGCCGAACCGCCGGTGGAGGAGTCCGCCGAACCGGAGCAGCCGGACGAGCCGGAGGAGCCGGAGCCCGTCGAGGCGTCGGCGACCGACATCGCGTTCCGCGCGGCCGAGCCCGAGGTGCTGGACGCGCCGGACGAGGGCGCGCCCGAGGCTCCGGCGGTCTTCCTGGAGCCGAAGCAGGCCGACGAGGAGCGGCCGCAGGGGGACTGACCTCCGGTACTTGACTGGCGGGTAGGTTTCCCGGATATTCACGGGACCGCGCCGTTCGGGGGGCCGCCGGATGCGTCCGGTGGAGATCGACTCTTTGGAGTTGCCATGCCCCTGGCCCGACGCACGTTCCTGCGCGCCGCCGCCGTCGCCGGCGGGACGACCGCCTTCTCCGGCGCCCTGTGGCAGCGGGCCTTCGCGGCGGGCCCGGCCCAGCCCGGCCCGAGCCCGTACGGGCCGCTGCTGTCCGCGGACGGCAACGGCGTGCAGCTGCCGCAGGGGTTCACCAGCCGGGTCGTGGCGCGCTCGCTCCAGCGCGTCGAGGGGACGAGGTACACGTGGCACCCGGCACCCGACGGGGGCGCGTGCTTCCGCGACGGGGACGGCTGGATCTACGTCAGCAACTCGGAGGTGCCCGCGGTCGGCGGGGTGTCGGCCATGCGGTTCGACGCGTCCGGGAAGGTGACGTCGGCGTACCGGATCCTGAACGGCACCTCGCTGAACTGCTCCGGAGGGGCCACGCCGTGGGGGACGTGGCTGTCGTGCGAGGAGCACGACCTCGGCCTCGTCCACGAGACGGACCCGCGCGGCCAGAAGGGCGCGGTGTCCCGGCCGGCGCTGGGGCGGTTCAAGCACGAGGCGGCGGCCTCCGATCCCGAGCGCAAGGTCGTCTACCTCACCGAGGACCAGTCGGACGGCTGCTTCTACCGGTTCCGGCCGCAGACCTGGGGCGACCTGTCGTCCGGGACGCTCGAGGTGCTGGTCGGCTCCGGAACCGGCCCCGTCCAGTGGGCGAAGGTGCCGAACCCCCAGATGTGGCTCACGCCGACCCGGGACCAGGTGGACGGCGCCATGCGCTTCCACGCCGGGGAGGGCTGCTACTACTCGCGCGGCGTCTGCTACTTCACCACCAAGGGCGACAACCGCGTGTGGGCGTACGACGCGGCCGCCGCGCGGCTGGACATCGCCTACGACGACGACCTCGTCACCGGCGGGGAGGCGCCCCTGCACGGGGTCGACGCGGTGACCGCGGCGGCGTCCGGCGACCTGTACGTCGCCGAGGACGGCGACAACATGGAGATCAACCTCATCACCGCCGAGGGGATCGTGACGCCCTTCCTGCGCGTGCTCGGCCATGACGAGTCGGAGGTCACCGGGACGGCGTTCAGCCCGGACGGGTCGCGCCTGTACTTCTCGTCGCAGCGCGGCAAGAGCGGGTTCGTCGCGGGGACGGACGGCTACACCTTCGAGGTGACGGGCCCGTTCCGCCGCTGACGTGACCCAGGGCCTTTCCCGAAGCGGCCTCGGCCGCGCGCGATGCCGCGTCTGCGGGTGCGGTCGGCCGACCGCAGGACGTGATCGTCCAGATGAACGTAGATTGCGGTCGGAAGGGCATCCAAGTCAGTCTTCACACACCGACCATGGGCGCCCTTCGCCGCGTCCGCGCCCAGTTCGGCAATCTCCCATCAACGATCTAGGCGTGCCGGCCGAGGGCGTGCATGATGCCGGCGACGTTGCTCTCGGCGCTGTTGAGGATCTCGTACTTGGCGGCCAGTTCCGGGTCGACGTCGTCGCTCATGGACGCGTAGCGGTCCCTGGTGCGGTCGACGACCATCGCGACGGCGTGGTCGAGGTCCAGGCCCTGGTCGCGGGCGTCCCGGACGGCGTCGACCCAGATCCGCAGCTCCTCCGCCGAGCGCTCCAGCGTGTCCTCGACCTCCTGCACGGGCCCGTAGTGCGCGAACAGCAGCCGCTGCGGGCCCAGCGAACGGAACTTGGCGATCGACCCCAGCGCCGTGTCGAGGTCGAAGTCGGGCGGCGGCGTGGCGGGCCGCACGTCCGCCGTCTCCGGGATGTAGATGCCGGCGGCGTCGCCAACGTAGAGGTCGCCGGTCTGCGAGTCGACCAGCCCGACGTGGTGCTTGGCGTGCCCGGGGGAGTAGTGCGACTCCAGCCGCCGCCCGCCGCCGAGGTCGATCACGCCGGTGTCGTCGACGGCCCGGATCCGCGCCGCGTCCGTGGGCTTCAGCTCGCCGAACAGGGTGTCGAGGGCGTCCCCGTAGATCATGCGGGCGCTGCGCATGAGGCGGGACGGGTCCGCGAGGTGCCGGGCGCCCTTCTCGTGGACGACGATCTCCGCGCGCGGGTACATGCCGGCGATGTCGCCGACGCCGCCCGCGTGGTCGAGGTGGATGTGCGTCACGACCACGCTCGCCAGGTCGTCCGGTCCGACGCCCAGCTCGCGCAGCGCGGCCCGCACCACGGGGGCGGAGCCGGAGGTGCCCGGCTCCACCAGGCATGGCCGGTCGGAGAGGATCAGGTATCCGGCGGTGATGCCGGTGTGGCCGGCCATCCGCGTGTCGATCTCGTAGACGTCCCCGCCGAGCGGCGTGATCGTGGTCGTGGTGTCCATCCCCCGATCATGGCTCCCGCGGTGCGTCCGGGTCGAGGAGGCGCAGGACGAGGCCGGTGCGGGGCTTGGGGCCGAACGAGGTCGACTTGCGCGGCACGCGCTCGCCCCCGCCGGCGACCGCCAGCACGTCCTCGACCCGGAGCGGGGTCAGGATCACGGCGGTCCCGCCGCTGCGCCGGGCGCGGGCGGCGGCCGCGGACGGGTCGTCGTGCACCACCTCGATGGCGTCCTCGTTCTCAGGGACGCCCCACACCTCGCCGATCAGCAGATGGTCGAGGACGGCGGTGTCGAGCGCCCGCCAGCGCGGGGAGTGCTCGGGCGGCAAGGCCGCCCGCAGGGCGTCCGGGTCGGGGTCGGTGAGCAGGTGCGGGGAGTCGCCGCCGGCGAGCAGGAACGCCGGCCCCCGCGCGCGGGCGAGCGCGTCGAGGGCCTCGTCCTCGGCGGGGAATCCGGTCACGCGGAAGACGGAGCGGGCCTTCTCCAGAGCGGTGTCGGGGCGGAGACCGGGGAGCACGCGGTGGATGGCGCCCAGGTGCGGCGGGTAGCGCGTCGAGTCGACCAGCAGCGCCAGCCCGGCGTCCCAGGGGCCGGGACCGTCGCCGGCCGCGTGGCGGCGCGCCTGGAGGGCCCGGTAGGTGGCGTAGCGGTGGTGGCCGTCCGCGATGAGGGCCTGCTTGCCGCGCAGGTCGTCGGCCACCCGCGCGTGCAGGCCGGGGTCGGTGACGCGCCACAGGCGGTGCGTCAGGCCGTCGTCGGCGTCGAACTCCATCAGCGGGGTCCCGGCCGCGGCGCCGTCGACCACGCCGGCCGCGGCGCCGCCGCCCTCGTACACCAGGAAGATCGGCTCCAGGTTGGCGTTCGCCGCCGCCATCAGCGCGAGCCGGTCGCGGACCGGGCCGGGGAAGACGTTCTCGTGCGGCAGCACGACGCCGTCGGACTCCGCGCGCAGGCCGAGGCCGCCGATGAGGCCGCGCTGCAGCACGGCCGCGCCGCGGGCGGCCTCGTAGACGTACAGGGCCGGGTCGGGGT
This sequence comes from Spirillospora sp. CA-108201, assembly GCF_050936235.1. Taxonomy (NCBI): domain Bacteria; kingdom Bacillati; phylum Actinomycetota; class Actinomycetes; order Streptosporangiales; family Thermomonosporaceae; genus Spirillospora; species Spirillospora sp. CA-108201. The sequence continues at coordinate 945,506 of NZ_JBNJNE010000001.1, forward strand.
CGACGGTGAGCGCGCCGCGTTCCAGCCAGCGGCGCAGCCGGCGGCCGGCGGCGTCGTAGGTCTCCCCGGCGGCGCGCGGGAGGTTGAGCCGGATGATGTTGTGGCCGCCCTCCGCCAGCAGCCGCAGCGCCGCCGCCTCGTCGATCAGGTCGTACGGCGGCATGGTCACCGACGCGAGGTCGCCGGCCACCTCGGGGACGAAGCGGACGCCGCGGAACGGGGTCAGCTCCAGGCCGCCGCCCGTGCGCGGGGCCGCCGTCCCGAAGACGCGTGCGCTGAACTCCTCCGGGTCGAGACCGGAGGAGAGGTCGTCGTCCACGCTGGGCATGCTATTCAGCGGAGTGCGCCCGGCGCCGCGGCGGGTACGGTCGTAGTGATCGATGTCCGAGGGGAGGTCCACATGAGTACTCAAGGACCCGGACGGCCGGAGGATTCCCCAGGCGAGGACCCAGGCGATGACCCCGGCGAACATGCGGACTCGCCGCAGGGCGGGGTCTACGAGTGGTACACGCGGGGTCTCGAACTGCTGCGGGCGGGCAGCGCCGCGGCGGCGCTGCAGCTGCTGGCCAGGGCGGCCGAGGCCGAGCCGCAGTCGCACAGCATCCGCGAGGCGCTCGCCCGCGCCCAGTTCGGGGCGCGGCGGTTCGGCGCGGCGGCCGAGAGCTTCCGCGGGATCGTGGAGGCGGAGCCCGCCGAGGACTACGCGCGGTTCGGGCTCGGGCTGTCGCTCAGCCGGATGGGCGACTTCGAGGCCGCCGTCGAGCATCTCGCGCTGGCCGCGGCCATGCGGCCGGAGAACGAGGACTACGCGCGGGAGTTGCGGCACGCCAGGGCCACCCTCGCGGCCCGGCGCTGACCCACCCCTTACCCATCGGTAACGACGCCCGTACGATCGCAGGCATGAGGAGCGCGATGAAAGGCAGCGACCGTCCCCTGAGCGAGGCGTACGACGTCGCCCTGCTCGACCTGGACGGGGTCGTGTACGTCGGCCGCAGGCCCGTACCCACGGCGCCGGAGTCGCTCGCGAAGGCGCGTGCGGCGGGGCAGCGGCTGGCGTTCGTGACCAACAACGCGTCGCGGACGCCGTCGGCGGTCGCGGCGCTGCTCACCGAGGTCGGCGTCCCCGCCGAGGCGGCGGACGTGGTGACCTCCGCGCAGGCCGCCGCCCGCCTGCTGGCCGAACGCCTGCCCGCCGGCTCGGAGGTGCTCGTGGTAGGCGGCATGGGCCTGCGCCACGCCCTCTACCAGCAGGGCCTGCGCCCGGTGTCGACGGCGTCCCGGCGCCCCCCCGCCGTCGTGCAGGGCTACCACCCCGACCTCGGATACGGGCTGCTGTCCGAGGGCGCCCAGGCGGTCGGCATGGGCGCGCTCTTCGTCGGCTCCAACGGCGACCTGACCATCCCCGGCGGCGAGGGGCCCCCGCACCCCGGCAACGGCGCACTGCTCCGCGTGATCAGCGGCGCCACCGGAGTGGAGCCGATCGTCACCGGCAAGCCCGAGCGCCCGCTGCACCAGGAGTCGATCCTGCGCACCGGCGCGGAGCGCCCGCTGGTGGTCGGCGACCGCCTCGACACCGACATCGAGGGCGCGTACAACGGCGGCGCCGACAGCCTCCTCGTCTTCACCGGCGTCACCGGGCACCTCCAGGCGCTCACCGCCCCGCCGCACCGGCGCCCCGCCTACCTCGCGCCCGACCTGTCCGGCCTGCTCGTCCCGCATCCGGAGACCGTCCGGGAGGACGGCGCCCACCGGTGCGGCGGCTGGACGGCGCGCCGCGACGGGGACGCGTTCGCGCTCAGCGGATCCGGCGACCCCTACGACGGCCTCCGCGCTCTCGCGTCCGCCGCCTGGGAGACCGAGGAGCCGCCGCCCGCGGAGGCGCTCACCGCGGCCCTGGAGACCCTCTCGCTCTGAGCGCCGGTCAGAGGAGCTTGCGCAGCCGGAGGAGGTCGAAGATGCTCGCCTCGATCTTCAGCCGGCCGGCGGTCCACGCCTTGGCCGGGTTCAGCTCGTCGAAGGCCATCGCGACGAGGTCGTCGCTGTCCACGGTGAGGCGCACCTGCGCAGCCGCGGGTTCCTCGTCAGGCTCGAACGGGTCGAGGCCGCCCCCGTGCAGGCGGCTGCGGAAGGCCAGCCCGAGGTCCGCGACCCGGCAGCTGATCGTCCGCTCGACGACGTGCTCGGCGAGCCGGTCGGCGTCCACCTCCGCCAGGCGCGCCGCGACGCGCTCCAGCGCCGCACGGCACTCCTCCTCGTTCGCCATGGTCAGGCCGTTCCCCGTTCCTCCGGCATCGATGTCGTTCAGGGACGGTAGCGTTCATGGTGAGCCGGAGGCGACTCGTCGCGTGCGGTCCGGGAGCACTGGGAGGTAAACGTGATGTCCGACGAGGCCGCGGAGGAGCCGGAGTTCCCGGCCGCGCCGCCGCCCGACCCGACCGGCGACCCGCGCGTGGACGCCGCCGTCGCCCTCCTAAGCGAACTCGGCGGACGGCCCGTCGCCGCGCACGTGGAGGTCTTCGAGGACGTCCACCAGCGGCTCCAGGAGCTCCTCGCGGCCGCCGGCCAGGACGAGCGGCCCGAGCGGCCCGAGCGGCCCGCGGCGACCCGGCCGGCCTTCCCCGACGCCCTGCGCCCCCGTGAGTAGCCGGCGCCGCCTGGACGCCGAACTGGTCCGCCGCGGCCTGGCCCGGTCGCGGGAGCAGGCCGGGCAGCTGATCGGCGACGGCCGGGTCCGCGTCGGCGGGCAGACCGCGGCGAAGGCGGCGACACAGGTCGAGGCCGGGGCCGCGATTGTGGTGGCCGAGTCCGGCGGCGGCCCGGAGTACGTCTCGCGCGGCGGGCACAAGCTCGCCGGCGCGCTGGAGGCGTTCGGGGGGCTGGACGCCGCGGGCCGCGTCTGCCTCGACGCGGGCGCCTCGACCGGCGGGTTCACCGACGTCCTGCTGCGCGCGGGCGCGGCGCGGGTGTACGCGGTCGACGTCGGGTACGGGCAGATCGCCTGGTCCCTGCGGACCGACGACCGCGTCACCGTCCTGGAGCGGGTCAACATCCGCGACCTGGAGCCGGACATGCTCGACGGCCCGCCGCCGAGCCTCGTCGTCGGCGACCTGTCGTTCATCTCGCTCAAGCTCGTCCTCGGGCCCGCCCAGCGGTGCGCGACTCCCGATGCCGACTACGCGGTCATGGTGAAACCGCAGTTCGAGGTGGGCAAGGACCGGGTCGGCGCGGGCGGCGTCGTCCGCGACCCGGAGCTGCGCGCCGACGCGGTGCGCGGCGTGGCGGGGCACGCCGCGACGCTCGGCCTCGGCGTCCTCGGGGTGGCGGCGAGCCCGCTGCCGGGGCCGTCCGGAAACGTGGAGTACTTCCTGTGGCTGCGCGCCGGGGCCCCGCCGCTCGACGAGGAGGCGCTGGCGAAGGCCCTCGCGGAGGGCCCGCAGTGAGCGTCGGCGGCGCACCGCGCGTACAGAGGGCGTCGAAACCGGGAGCGTCCCGCGCGGGGGCGTCCGTCCAGACGTCTGCACGCCGGAGCACGTCGGGGAGTGGGGCGAGAGCATGAGCACAAGGTCGGTGCTGGTCGTGGCGCACACCGGGCGGCCCGAGGCGGTCCGCAGCGCGCAGCTGGTCATCGAGCGGCTCAGCGAGGCCGGGATCTGCGTGCGGGTCCTGGACGGCGAGGCCGGCGACATCGGCTGCGCGGGCGTGGAGGTCATGCCCAGCACCGCCGCGGCCGCCGACGGCGCCGAGGTCGTCATGGTCCTCGGCGGCGACGGGACGCTGCTGCGCGCCGCCGACCTCACCCGCAGCTCCGGGACGCCGCTGCTCGGCGTCAACCTCGGCCACGTCGGGTTCCTCGCCGAGGCCGAGCGGGAGGACCTCGCCGCCACCGTCGACCGGGTCGTGACCCGCCGCTACGACGTCGAGGAGCGCATGACCGTCGACGTCACCGCCCGCCGCAACGGCGCCGTCCTCGGCACGACGTGGGCGCTGAACGAGGCCAGCATCGAGAAGGCCGAGCGGGAGCGGATGCTGGAGGTCGTCGCCGAGATCGACGGGCGGCCGCTGTCCAACTGGGGCTGCGACGGTGTGGTGTGCGCCACTCCGACCGGCTCCACCGCGTACGCGTTCTCCGCCGGCGGCCCGGTCGTGTGGCCGGAGGTGGAGGCGATGCTCGTCGTGCCGATCAGCGCGCACTCGCTGTTCGCGCGCCCGCTGGTGGTCTCGCCGCGCTCGTCGGTCGCGGTGGAGGTGCTGCCGGACACGCCCCGCGCGGTGCTGTGGTGCGACGGGCGCCGCACGCTCGACCTGCCGCCGGGGGCGCGGGTCGAGGTCCGCCGCGGCGCCGAGCCGGTGCGGCTCGCGCGGCTGCACCTCACCCCGTTCACCGACCGGCTGGTCACCAAGTTCGGGCTGCCCGTGACGGGCTGGCGCGGGCGGGTCCGGCAGCCGTCCCGGCCGTCCCCGCCGCTCGGGGACTCCCAGGTCGGGGACGCCCCGGCGGCCGGTGGCATCGCCGGATACCCGGGGCCCGGCTTCCCGCCGCAGGGCGCGCCCCCGGGTCCGCACGGGGAGGCGGCGGACGGGCAGAGGGGATAATCTCCACAGGCGCTGATCGGGGATCTGGTTGCGGAGGGTTGTGACGCTGGTGCGTCCGATGGTCGATGAGGTGCGGATCCAGGGCCTCGGGGTGATCGACGAGGCCGTGCTCGATCTGTCGCCGGGCTTCAACGTGGTGACGGGGGAGACCGGGGCGGGCAAGACCATGGTGGTCACCAGCCTCGGGCTGATGTTCGGCGGCCGCGCCGACCCGCAGCGGGTCAGGCCCGGCGCGGGCCGCGCCACGGTGGAGGGCCGGATCGTCGTCGATCCGGGCGGCCGCGTGGTGGAGCGGGTCGAGGACGCGGGCGGCGAGCTGGACGACGGCGCCCTGATCGTCACGCGCTCGGTGTCGGCGGAGGGCCGCTCCCGCGCGTTCCTCGGCGGCCGGTCCGTGCCCGTCAGCGTGCTGATCACCCTGGCGGACGACCTGGTCGCCGTGCACGGGCAGTCCGACCAGCAGCGGCTGCTCCAGTCGTCGCGGCAGCGCGCCGCGCTCGACCGGTACGCGGGCGGCGCGCTGACCAAGCCGATGCGCGCCTACACCAAGGCCTACCAGCGGCACCGCCAGGTCAGCGCGCTGCTGGAGGAGCTGACGACGCGGGCGCGCGAGCGGGCCCAGGAGGCCGAGCTGCTCCGCTTCGGCCTGGAGGAGATCGAGAAGGTCGACCCCAAGGACGGCGAGGACACCGACCTCGCCGCCGAGGAGGAGCGCCTCGGGCACGCCGACGCGCTGCGCGGCGCCGCCGACACCGCCCACGAGGCCCTGCTGGGCGATCCCGCCGCCGCGTTCGAGGCCGCGAACGTGACCGGCCTGCTCGGCCAGGCGCGCAACGCCCTGGACGCCGTCCGCGACCACGACCCGGCGCTCGCGGCGCTCGCCGACCGTCTCGCCGAGGCCGGCTACCTGGTCAGCGACGTCGGCACCGACCTGGCGTCCTACGCCGAGTCCGTGGACGCCGACCCGGCGCGGCTCGCGGCCGTCCTGGAGAGGCGCGCCGAGCTGATCGCTCTGATCCGCAAGTACGGCGGGACGGACGGGACGGTCACCGAGGTCCTGGAGTGGGCGCGCGGGTCCGCGGTCCGGCTGGCGGAGCTGGAGGGCGACGACGACCGGATCGACGAGCTGCGCTCCGAGCACGCCGAGCTCACCGAGCGGCTCGCCGCCGAGGCCGCGGAGCTCACCGCGGTCCGCACCCGGGCCGCCGAGCGGTTCTCCGAGGCCGTCACCGAGGAGCTGACCGCGCTGGCGATGCCGCACGCCCGCGTCGCCGTCACCGTCGCGCCGAGCGGCGACTACGGCCCGCACGGCGTCGACGAGGTCGAGGTGCGGCTCGCGCCGCACCCGGGATCGCAGCCGCTGCCGCTGCACAAGGGCGCCTCGGGCGGCGAGCTGTCCCGCGTGATGCTGGCGATCGAGGTCGTGTTCGCGGGCGCCGACCCCGTCCCGACGTTCGTGTTCGACGAGGTCGACGCGGGCGTCGGCGGCAAGGCGGCGGTGGAGATCGGGCGGCGGCTGGCGCGGCTGGCCCGCAACGCCCAGGTGATCGTCGTCACGCACCTGCCGCAGGTCGCCGCGTTCGCCGACCAGCACCTGCTGGTGGAGAAGTCCGACGACGGAACGGTCACCAGCAGCGGCGTCACCGCCCTGGACCGGGAGGGACGCGTCCGGGAGCTGTCGCGCATGCTCGCCGGCCTTGAGGACTCCGAGCTCGGCCGCGCGCACGCCGAGGAACTGCTCGCCATGGCCGCCGAGGAACGGTAGCGGCGCCGAAGCCCACACGTCAGCCCGTACGTCACGCCGCCGCGGGCCGCCCCCGCTCCGTCAAAGTTTACAGAGGGTGCGTGAACGGACACGCCTGGACCGTCGGCCTTTCCGGCGTTCGCTCCCGGGCTCTGGCAGGATGGCAGTTGATGAACGAGTCGTCACCCACCGCAGAGCGACGCGTCCGGCTGGCCGGGAGGCTGCCCCGGCGCGTGCTCACGCTGGGCCGCGGCCGCGACGACGGGCGGCCCGGGATCAGCGCCACGGTCCGGCTCGACCGCCGCACCAAGGACCTGACCAAGCGGCTCCAGCCCGGCGAGGTCGCGGTGATCGACCATGTCGACCTCGACCGCGTCAGCGCCGAGGCGCTGGTGTCGCGCGAGGTCGGCGCCGTCGTGAACGTCGCGCCCAGCATCTCGGGCCGGTACCCGAACCTCGGGCCGCAGATCCTGATCGAGGCCGGCATCCCGCTGGTCGACGACGTCGGCCCGGAGATCTTCAGCAAGCTGCAGGAGGGCGACCAGGTCCGCGTCGAGGGGCCCGCCGTGCACCGGGGCGAGGAGGTCGTCGCCAAGGGCACCGAGCAGACCGCCGAGTCCGTCGAGGAGGCGCTGACCGAGGCCAAGGCCGGGCTCGCCTCCCAGCTGGAGGCGTTCGTCGCCAACACGATGGAGTACGTCAAGCGCGAGCGCGACCTGCTCATCGACGGCGTCGGCGTCCCCGAGGTGGCCACGAGGATCTCCGGGCGGCACGCCCTGATCGTCGTGCGCGGCTACCACTACCGCGAGGACATCGCGACCCTGCGCCCCTACATCCGCGAGTACCGCCCGGTGCTGATCGGGGTGGACGGCGGCGCGGACGCGCTGCTGGAGGCCGGCTACCGCCCGGACATGATCGTCGGCGACATGGACTCGGTCTCCGACGACGCGCTCACCTGCGGCGCCGAGCTCGTCGTGCACGCCTACCGGGACGGTCGCGCGCCGGGCCTGAAGCGCGTGCACGAGCTCGGCAAGGACGCCGTGGTGTTCCCCGCCGCCGCCACCAGCGAGGACATCGCGATGCTCCTCGCCGACGACAAGGGCGCCACCCTGATCGTCGCGGTCGGCACGCACGCCAACATGGAGGAGTTCTTCGACAAGGGGCGCGCCGGCATGGCCAGCACGTTCCTCACCCGCCTGCGCGTCGGCAGCAAGCTCGTCGACGCCAAGGGCGTCAGCAGGCTCTACCGCAGCCGGATCTCCACCTGGTCGCTGCTGTTCCTCGTCCTCGGCGCGTTCATCGCCATCGTCACCGCCGTCGCCATGTCTCCGGCGGGGGACGTCATCAGTCCCCTGCTCGCCGACCGCTGGCACGCCTTCCTCTTCTGGCTGACCGGACTCTTCACGTGATCGATTTCCGCTACCACCTCGTCTCCATCGTCGCGATCTTCCTCGCGCTGGCGCTCGGCATCGTGCTGGGCTCCACCACGCTGTCGAACTCGGTGAGCGACACCCTGCGCCAGCAGGCCAACTCGGCCGCCAAGACGGCCCAGCAGGCCCGGCTGGCGCAGCGCGACCTGCGCCACCAGCTGGACGGCGAGGAGCAGTTCACCAAGGTGCTCTCGCCGCAGATCGTCGCCGAGCGGCTCAAGGGCCAGTCCGTGGTGCTGATCGAGACGCCCGGCGCCGGCAACGACAGCATCGAGCAGATCAGCCGGCTGGCCAAGGACTCCGGCGCCGCGGTCACCGGGCGCGTCACGATCCAGAAGAAGCTCCTGGACGACGACCAGCAGACCACCGTCGACGAGCTCGCCACGCAGCTCAAGGCCGAGGACGTGAAGTTCCCGGAGAACGCGGGCGCCTACGGCAAGGCGGGCGCCGTCCTCGCGAACGCCCTCGTCACCAAGGACCCCGCCAAGTCCGGCCGTGAGGACGCCGCCGGAGGCGCCGTCCTCAACGGCTTCAAGGAGGCCGGATACGTCACCACCAGCGGCAAGCCCGGCCAGCACGCCACCCTCGCCGTCATGGTCGCCCCCGCCGCCGCCTACGCCTACGCGGGCGGCGGCGACGACAACAAGGCACTGATCTCGCTGGCCTCCGCACTCGACGGCGCCGGGCGCGGTACCGTCGTCGGTGGCCCGCCGACCTCCGCGCAGGAGGGCGGGCTGATCGCGGCGCTGCGCGACTCCGACGCCGCCGACTCGGTCTCCACCGTCGACGTGGTGGACACCGCGGCCGGCCAGGTCGTCACGATCCTGGCGCTGCAGAACGAGATCGGCGGCAAGTCCGGGCAGTACGGCACGGGCGCCGGCGCGAGCGGCTACCTGCCCTCGCCCGCGCCCACGGCGAAGAACGGGTGACCTGATGAGACGAGGCATCGCCAGGAGCACGCGGCTGGCGGCCGGCGCGGGGCTCGGCGCGGTGGCGGCGCGCGCCGCCTACGCCGCGCTGACGCGGCGCCCGCCCGGCCTGAACGGGCTGCCCGGCGAGCAGGTCTGGGGCCGCACCAACCACCGCGGCGAGCCGGTCACGCTGCTGGAGGGCCCCGCGTTCGTCGCGGGCGCCGCCGCGGCCGGGCTGCTGGCCCCGGCGCCGCCGCCCGGGTGCGGGCCGCCGCGCTGCTCGCCGGCGCCGGATCCGGCGCCCTCGGCGGCTACGACGACCTCGCCGGCTCGGCGTCCTCCCGCGGCTTCAAGGGCCACCTGACCGCGCTCGCGCGGGGCGAGGTGACCAGCGGCGCCGTGAAGATCCTCGGCATCGGCGCGACGGGGCTGGCCGCCGCCGCCGTCGCCGGCTCGCCCGCCCCGACCCGCACGGGCCGCGCGTTCGACACCCTCGTCAACGGCGCCGTCATCGCCGGGTCCGCGAACCTGATGAACCTGTTCGACCTGCGCCCCGGGCGGGCCGTGAAGGTCGGCCTCATCGCCGGCACGCCGCTGGCGCTGACCCGCTCCGGCTCAGCCGTGGTCGCCGCGCCGCTCGGCGCCGCCGCCGCGCTGCTGCCCGAGGACCTCGGGGAGCGCGCCATGCTCGGCGACACCGGCGCCAACGCGCTCGGCGCGCTGCTCGGCCTCGCCGGGGTCGCCGGGCTGAACGCCGCCAGCGAGTTCGTCAGCTTCACCAAGGTCATCGCGGGTAATCCGGTGCTGAACCGCGTCGACATGCTGGGCCGCCGCCCGGTCGCCGCCCCCGCCGAGGCCCCCGCCGCGGAGGCGGCCGCGCCGGAGACCGGGACGCGAGAGGCCGAGAAGCCCGACACCGAGGACGCGTACCGCCCGGCGGGCGACGGCGTCGCCGACCTCGCCTAGCCCGCCGGACGCCCCCCGCAGACCTCGACGAGCGTGCCTTCGCCTACCGTGCCCCCATCCGAAGCGCCACCGCCGCCCCGGCGGCGGCCGGGCGTGCGCCGGCTGACCGGCGGGCTGGCCGGCGCCGCCGTCGTCATCGCGGTCATCACCGTGCTGGCGCGGCTCGCCGGGTTCGGGCGCACCTACGCCTTCTCCCAGACCGTCACCACCTCGTGCCTGAGCCAGGCGTACTTCAGCGCCACGCAGCTCCCCAGCAGCATCTACGAGATCGTCGCGGGCGGCGCGCTCGCCAGCATGGTCGTGCCGGTGCTGGCCGGGCCCGCCGAGCGCGGCGACCGCGAGGAGGTCGGCCGGACCGGGTCGGCGCTGCTCACCTGGATCGTCGTGGTGATGGTGCCGCTCTCCGCGCTGATGGCGCTGCTCGCCCATCCGCTCATGGAGCTGGCGGTGGCCGAGCACCCGCAGGGGTGCTCGCGCGGCGACGTCGTGCGGGTCGGCGGGGACATGCTGGCGATCCAGTCCGTGCAGATGGTGATGTACGGGATCGCGGTGGTGCTGTACGGGCTGCTGCAGTCGCACCGCCGGTTCGTCGCGCCCGCCCTCGCGCCGCTGGTGTCGAGCCTCGTGGTGATCGGCGCCTACCTCGTCTACGCACCGCTCGGCCGGGGCTTCGAGAACGACCTGGCCGGGCTCCCGGTGGGCGCCGAGCTGACGCTGGCGATCGGCACGGCGCTCGGCGGCGTCGCGATGGCCGCCACGGCCGCGGTCGCCGCGTGGCGGCTGCGCCTGCGGCTGCGGCCCACCCTGCGCTTCCCGGACGGGGTGGCGCGCCGGGTGCGGCGGCTCGCGGCGGCCGGGATCGCGACGGTCGCGGCGCAGCAGCTGGCGACGCTGCTGATCGTCCGGCTCAGCTCGCAGGGCACCCGCGGCGCGCTCGCCAACTACCAGTACGCGTGGGCGATCTACCTGCTGCCGTGGGCCATCCTCGCGGTGCCGATCGCCACCAGCGCGTTCCCGCTGCTGTCGGCGCGGATGAGCGCGGCGGACCACGACCGGTTCGACCGGGTGACCGCGTCCACCACCCGCGCGGTGATCCTGGTGTCGTGCCTGGGGGCGGCCGCGCTGGCCGCCGTCGCCGTCCCCGCCGCGGCGGTGTTCAACCCCGGCCACCCCGACCAGCAGGAGGTGCTGTCGCGCGCGGTGCTCGCGTTCGCGCCGGGCCTCCTCGGCTACGGGCTCGTCGCGCACCTCGGCCGCGTCCTGTACGCGTGCCACCGGGGACGGATGGGGGCGGCCGCCGTGGTCGCGGGCTGGGTCGTCGTCATGCTCGCGGAGGTCGCGCTGGTGCTGTCGGTCGACCGGCAGTGGGTCGTGGCGGCGCTCGGCGTCGGCAACGCCGTCGGGATGACCGTGGCGGGCGTCCTGCTGCTCGTGACGCTGGTGCGCGCGAGGGGCGCCGCCGCGGTGCGCGGCGTGCCGCGGGCGCTGGCCGCCGGGCTGCTCGGCGCCTGCGCGGGCGGTGCCGCCGGATACGCGGCGGCCGCGCTGCTCGGCCCCGGCGGGACGGGCCCGGCCGGGGAGCTGCGCAACGTCGGGACCGGGGCGCTCGCCGCTCTGGCCGCCGGCGCCGTCTTCCTGATCATCGCATTCGTGATCGACGGCCGGGACCTGCGGGCCGTCCTCAGCCGGAAGGTCACCCGCAATGTCTGACAGGCAGGATCTGGACGGGCTGCGCGTCGCGCTCGTCCTCGGCACGAGCGCCGGCGGTGTCGGCCGCCACGTCCGGTCCGTCGCCGAGGGCCTGGCCGAGCGCGGCGCCCGCGTCGTGGTGTGCGGGCCCGCCGCCACCGACGCGCTGTTCGGGTTCGGCGCCGGCGGTGCCCGGTTCGCCGAGGTCGACCTGGCCGACCGGCCCCGCCCGGCGAGCGACGCCAGGGCCGTCGCCCGGCTGCGGCGGCTGCTGCGCGACGCCGACGTCGTCCACGCCCACGGCCTGCGCGCCGGGGCCCTCGCGGCGGCGGCGTGCGCGCACGTCGTGCCGGGCCCGCTGCGGTTCGCGCGCGGCGGCCCGCCCCTGGTCGTCACGCTCCACAACGCCGTGATCGCCGGCGGCCGGACGGCCGCGGTCTACGGGGTGCTGGAACGCGTCGTGGCGCGCGGCGCCACGCGGGTCCTCGGCGTCTCGCCCGATCTGGAGGAGCGGATGCGGGCCCTCGGGGCCCGGTCGGTCGGGCACGCGATCGTCCCGGCGCCCGCGCCGCAGGCGCCGCCCGGCCCCGCCGTCCGCGCCGACCTGCGGGCCGAGCTCGGCGGGGGAGCGGCCGCTGGTCGTCACCGTCGCCCGCCTCGCCGAGCAGAAGGGCCTGCCGACGCTGCTGGACGCCGCGGCGGCGTGGGCGGGACGCACCCCGCCGCCGCTCGTCGCGATCGCGGGGGACGGGCCGCTGGAGGAGGAACTGCGCGCCCGGATCGAGGCGGAGGACCTGCCCGTCCGGCTCCTCGGCCGGCGCTCGGACGTCGCCGGGCTGCTGACCGCCTGCGACGTGGCGGTCGTGCCGAGCGTGTGGGAGGGGCAGCCGCTGGTCGTCCAGGAGATCCTGCGGGCGGGGCGGCCGCTGGTCGCGACCCGCGTCGGCGGGATCCCCGGCATGGTGGGCGCCGAGGAGCGGGGCGAGGGGGCCTCGCTGCTCCAGGGGCCCGAGTCCGACGCGGCGCTGCTGGTGCCGCCGAACGACGCGGAGGCGCTCGGACGCGCGGTGAGCCGCGTCCTGGACGACCCGGCGCTCGCGGCCCGGCTGGGTTCGGCCGCCGCCCGGAGGTCGGCGCTGCTGCCCGGCGAGGACGACGCCGTCGACCAGCTGGCGGGGCTGTACCTGGAGCTGACCGGGCCTTAGATGCGGCCTTCCGCCCTCGGGTTCGAGAGACGGGCGGAAAAATCGCGGGGGAGGGGAACCGGCCCGGCGCGGGCCGCGTTGAAGCAGGTAACGGAGGGGAGTATCCCCGCGCGCGGTTCTCGTCAGTACGGTCGGCCCATGCCGGCCCGGGGCCGCGGCCCGTACCGATCACAGGGCGGGAGAGACCTCCGGCGCTCGTCTCATGTCCGCCGGAGGTGTTCACGTTGTCGGTCTCCCCTCTCGTCTGGGGCCTCACCATCGCGGCGATCCTTGCGATCATCGCCGCCGACCTGTTCCTGATCCACCGCAACGACACGCGGGAGTTCACCACCCGCCGCGCGGCGTTCTGGTCGGTGGTCTACATCGGCCTGGCCGCGCTGTTCGGGCTCGGCGTCTGGTTGTTCTCCGGCGGTGAGCACGCCGCGCAGTACTTCGGCGGCTTCGTCATGGAGAAGAGCCTCAGCGTCGACAACCTCTTCGTGTTCATGGTGATCCTCGCCCGGTTCGCCGTGCCGAAGCACGCCCAGCACACGGTGCTGATGGCGGGCATCGTGATCGCGCTGGTGCTGCGCGGCGCGTTCATCGCGGTCGGCGCCGCCGCCATCGCGACCTTCACCTGGGTCTTCTTCCTCTTCGGCGCGTTCCTCATCTGGACGGCGATCGGGCTGGTCCGCGGCGACGACGAGGACGAGTTCAAGGAGAACGCGCTGCTGCGCTGGGCCAAGCGCGTCATCCCGACGTCGGAGGAGTACGACGGCAGCCGGTTCCTCACCCGCCGGGGCGGGCGGCGGCTGGTCACCCCGATGGCCATCGTCATGATCGCGATCGGCTCCACCGACGTGCTGTTCGCGCTGGACTCCATCCCCGCGATCTTCGGGCTGACGACCGAGCCGTACCTGGTCTTCACCGCCAACGCGTTCGCGCTGATGGGCCTCGTCCAGCTGTACTTCCTGCTCGGCGGCCTCGCCGACCGGCTCGTCTACCTCGGGCACGGGCTGGCGTTCATCCTCGGGTTCATCGGCGTCAAGCTGATCCTGCACGCGCTGCACGAGTACGGCGCCGGGTGGGCTCCGGACATCCCGATCTGGCTGTCCCTCGCCGTGATCGCCGGGACGCTGGCCGCCACCGCGGTCGCCAGCCTCGCCGCGGGCCCCAGGCCGTCCCGCGAGCCGCTCCCGAAGGGCGAGCCCGCCGCCGAGGCGGAGAGCCCGGCGACACGCGAGGGCTGAGAGCGGGACCGCGTCCCCCCATCGTCCGAATGCTGTTCTAGAATCTCGGTCAAAAGGGTCGAGAGAGGGTTGACGCATGGCCATCGGGCTGACCGAGGAGCATGAGGCGCTCGCCGAATCGGTGCGCGGCTTCGCCGAGCGCAACATTCCGGCGACGGCCGTCCGGGCCGCGCTGGACGCGGACGAGGAGACCAGGCCCGGATTCTGGCCGGCCCTCGCCGAGCAGGGCCTGCTGGGCCTGCACCTGGACGAGGAGCACGGCGGCCAGGGCTTCGGCCTGCTGGAACTGGCGGTCGTGCTGGAGGAGCTGGGCCGCGCGGCCGCGCCCGGGCCGTTCCTGCCGACCGTGCTCGCCAGCACGGTCATCGACGCCTCCAGCAACGCCAAGCTGCGCGCCGAGCTGCTCCCGGGCCTCGCCGACGGGTCGCGGACGGCCGCCGTCGCGCTGGACGGCGAGCTGACGGGCCGCCGCGAGGGCGACTCGCTCGTGGTGTCGGGCACGTCGGCCACGGTGCTCGGCGCGGCGCTCGCCGACGTGCTCGTCCTCCCGGTCGCCGTCGACGACGGCGAGCAGTGGGTCGCGGTGGACGCCGCCGACCTCGCCGTCGCCCCGGTCGCGAGCCTGGACCGGGTCCGGCGCGTCGCCTCCGTCGAGGTCTCCGGCGCCGCCGTGGCGGCCGACCGCGTCCTGGACGGCCTCACCACCGGCCGGGTCAGGGACCTGGCCGCCGCGCTGTTCGGCGCCGAGGCCGCGGGCCTCGCCGGCCGGCTGGTCGCGACCGCCGCCGAGTACGCCAAGGTCCGCGAGCAGTTCGGCCGGCCGATCGGGCAGTTCCAGGGCGTCAAGCACAAGGCCGCCCGCAGCCTGATCGCCCTGGAGCAGGCCCGCGCCGCCGCCTGGGACGCCGCCCGCGCCCTGGACGAGCGCGCCGACGAGGCCGGGGCGGCGACGACACGTTTCGCCGCCGCGGTGTCGGCCGTCATCGCGGTGGACGCCGGGGTGCAGACCGCCCGCGACGCCATCCAGATCCTCGGCGGCATCGGCTTCACCTGGGAGCACGACGCCCACGTCTACCTGCGCCGCGCTCTCACGCTGCGGGCGCTGCTCGGCCCGTCCAAGGGCTGGGCCGCCGAGGTCGCCGCGCTCGCGCTGGACGGCGGGCGCCGCGAGGTCGTGCTGGAGCTGGACGAGGACGCCCAGCCGCTGCGCGAGCGGATCCGCGCCGAGATCGCCGAGCTGGCCGCGGTCGAGGACAAGGACGCGCTCGCCGAGCGCCTCGGCGACGAGGGCTGGACCGTCCCGCACTTCCCCCGCCCCTGGGGACGCGAGGCCGGGCCGGTCGAGCAGATCCTCATCCAGCAGGAGCTGAGGGCCGCCAAGGTCAGGACGCCGAACCTCGGGATCGGCGCCTGGCTGGTGCCCTCGCTCGTGCGCTACGGGACGGAGGAGCAGAAGGAGCGCTTCCTGCGGCCGACGCTGCGCGGGAAGATCGTGTGGTGCCAGCTGTTCTCCGAGCCGGGCGCCGGCTCGGACCTGGCGTCGCTGTCGATGAAGGCCGAGCGGGTCGAGGGCGGCTGGAGGCTCACCGGCCAGAAGATCTGGACGTCGCTCGCCCAGCACGCCCAGTGGGGCTTCTGCGTCGCCCGTACCGACCCCGCCGCCGCCAAGCACGACGGCATCACCTACTTCCTCGTGGACATGGCGTCCGAGGGCGTGGACGTCCGCCCCCTGCGGGAGCTGACCGGCGACGCCCTGTTCAACGAGGTCTTCCTGGACGGTGTCTTCGTCCCCGACGACCGCGTGGTGGGCGAGGTGAACCGGGGCTGGCAGGTCGCCCGCAACACCCTGTCCAACGAGCGGGTGTCGCTGTCGACCGGCGGCGGCCTCGGCATGGGCGTGCCCGAGCTGCTGCGCTTCTTCGCGGACCGGGACCTGGACGCGGTCGCGGCGGCGGAGGCCGGCAGGCTCGTCGCCCAGGGCCAGTCGATCGACCTGCTCGGACTGCGCACCACGCTCAAGCAGCTGAACGGCGTGGAGCCGGGCGCGGAGGCCAGCGTCCGCAAGCTGCTCGGCGTCCAGTTCAACCAGGACGTCGCCGACCACTGCTGGGCGGCGCAGGGCGCGGCCGCGGCCACCGAGGTCCCGATGGCCGAGAGCGGCATCGTCGGGCGCGCCATGCTGTTCAGCCGCGCGATGACCATCTACGGCGGCACCACCGAGGTGCAGCTCAACATCATCGGCGAACGCATCCTCGGCCTCCCCAGAGACCCCGAACCAGGCAAGTAGCCCCCAAGCGGGCACAAGCCCCAACCGCAGGTACGAACCCGACTCTCAGGTTCGAACCTGACTCCCGGTCACGGGCAGGCGCGTGGAGCGCGTGCAGCGAGCGCAACGCGCCTGCCCGTCGCAACGGGGGTTCCAGCGGGTCGCCCCCCTGGGTCAACGCGGCCGGAAGGTGTAGGTGAAGTTGACGAGGACGACGCCGGCCAGGGCGATGAGGAGGCCGGGGAGGCCGGCGTTCACGACGCCGATCGCGCTCAGCGGGATCGCGGCGAGCAGCGACAGTATCGCCAGGACCAGGCTGTGGTCGCCGCCGCCGTGGCGGGGCTCGGGCGCCGGGGCGCGGCGGCGTGGGCGCGGCGCGGCGGCGCGGGCGTCGAGGGTCTCCTCGAGACGGTCGACGACCGTCTCGATGAAGGCGTCGTCATAGTCGGGCCCCAGTTCGCGCCGGGCCGCCATGGCCGCCGTGAGGTCCTCGCGCGGCAGTCGTGGGGTCGTCATGACACCGTTATAGGCGGGCGGGGCCGGCGCCCGCGTCACCCCCCGGGGCCATGTGGCGGCTACCCCTCAGGTGTGAGCGGACCCGCGGGTAGGATTCCGCTCCTGTCCCACCGAATCCGGAGGTCTCCGTGACAGTGCGGGCCCGTTCGACCGCCCTCGCCGCCTTCGCCGTCGCGGCCGGGCTGGCCCTCGCGGGCTGCGGCGGCGGGAAGGAGGCCGCGGACGCGGCGCCGTCCGCGCCGCCCACCACGCCGGCGCCGCTTCCGGCGGTGCGGCCCGCCGACGTCAGGCCGCTGGTGGGGCGCTGGGTCGGCGCGGCCAAGGACTACTTCCGGTTCGAGGCCGACGGCAGCGGCGTGTGGGTGCGGGGCCGGCAGAAGCTGTGGAGCGGGTCGGCCATCCCCGAAGGCGGCGGCAAGTACCGCTTCTCGTGGAACGGCGGCGACCCCAAGGCCGCGTCCTACTGGGGCGTCACCCTGGGCGGGGACAAGGCGTCTCTCGTGTTCGCCGGGACCAACCAGACCTACAAGAAGGCCGCCGTGCGGAAGGGCAACGGATGACCGACCCGATGTTCGCCTCACCCGCCGACGCCGGGCGCAGGCTCGCCGGCGTCCGCTACCTCGCCGACGACGCGATCGCCACGACGGTGTTCCTGGCCCAGGCGCTGGGCAAGCCGCTGCTGGTGGAGGGCCCCGCGGGCGTCGGCAAGACGGAGCTCGCGAAGGCCGTGGCGGCGGCGACAGGCGCGGAGCTGATCCGGCTGCAGTGCTACGAGGGCCTGGACGAGGCTCGCGCGCTCTACGAGTTCAACTACAAGAAGCAGCTCCTCGCGATCCAGGCCGCGCGCGCCGACCGCGCCTGGCAGGAGACCCACGACGACATCTTCTCCGAGGAGTTCCTGCTGGAGCGGCCGCTGCTGGCGGCGATCCGCCGCAGCGACCCGACCGTCCTGCTCATCGACGAGGCGGACAAGGCCGACGTCGAGGTGGAGGGCATGCTGCTGGAGGTCCTGTCGGACTTCCAGGTGACGATCCCCGAGCTCGGGACGGTCGCGGCGGTCCGCCGCCCCTTCGTCCTGATCACCTCGAACGCGGCGCGGGAGCTGTCGGAGGCGCTCAAGCGCCGCTGCCTCTACCTGCACCTGGACTACCCGGCGCCCGAGCGGGAGCGCGACATCGTGCTCGCGCAGGTGCCGGGCATCGAGGCCGAGCTGGCCGAGCAGCTCGTCCGCACCGTCGGCACGCTGCGCGACCTGGAGATCAAGAAGGCGCCGTCGATCGCGGAGACCGTCGACTGGGCGCGCACCCTGCTGGCGCTCGGCCTGGACGACCTGGACGAGGCCGCCGTGGGCCGGACGCTCGGCGTCGTCCTCAAGCACGTCTCCGACCAGGAGCGCGCCGCCAAGGAACTCGGGCTGAGCGGCTGACATGGGCTCACTCGTCGACCGGCACACCGGGTTCGTCGCGGCGCTGCGCCGGGCGGGGCTCGCGGTGTCGGTCGCGGAGGGGCTGGACGCGGTGCGCGCCGTGCGGGCCGTCGACCTCCTCGACCGCGAGTCGCTGCGGGCCGCCTACGCCGCGACGGTCGTCAAGCGGCCCCAGCACCGTGCCACGTTCGACACGCTCTTCGACCTGTGGTTCCCGGCGGCCGTCGGGGACGGCGCGGGAGCGGTGCGCGACCCTGAGCGCCCGGCGAGGACGGTCGACGACGACGGGCGCCCCGTCCCGGCGGCGCTCGACCCCCAGGTGCAGCGGCGCCGGGACGAGCTCGCCGGCCTGCTGCTGTCCGGGGACGACGCCGCGCTGCGCCGGTTCGCCCGGCTGGCCGTCGCCGAGTACGGCCGGACGCCGGGGCAGGAGTCGTGGTTCTCCTCGGGGGTGCTGAGCGCGCTGTCCCCGGAGACGCTGATGGCGCGGCTGCTGGAGTCGGTGCTGGCCGGGCAGGAGCGGGGCGGCATGGCCGAGCGCGTCGCGCGCCGGACGTTCCGCGACCGGATCGCCCGGTTCTCCGGCCTCGTCGCGGGCGAGGTGCGGCGCCGCATCGCCGAGGACACCGGCGTCGAGCGGACCGCC
The DNA here is from genome assembly GCF_050936235.1 of Spirillospora sp. CA-108201. Taxonomy (NCBI): domain Bacteria; kingdom Bacillati; phylum Actinomycetota; class Actinomycetes; order Streptosporangiales; family Thermomonosporaceae; genus Spirillospora; species Spirillospora sp. CA-108201. The sequence goes on from NZ_JBNJNE010000001.1 coordinate 964,127, forward strand.
CGCATCGTCGTGCGCCCCCCGCTGGAACGGCTCGACTTCGCCGGCGCGACCCGCGCCGAGATGGAGGCGCTGCGGCGCGAGGTGTATCCGCTGGCGCGCAGGCTGGCGTCGCGCCTCGTGCAGAAGCAGCGGCGCGGGCGGCGGGGCCGGCTCGACTTCCGCCGGACGGTCCGCGCCTCCCTGGCCAGCGGGGGAGTGCCGCTCACCACCCACCACCGGCCGCGGCGCCCGCACCGGCCCGAACTGGTGGTGCTGTGCGACGCCAGCGACTCGGTGTCGGCGTTCGCCCACTTCACGCTGCTGCTGACCTTCGCGCTGCGGGAGCAGTTCAGCAAGGTCCGCGCGTTCGCGTTCATCGACGCCACCGACGAGATCACCAAGTACTTCGCGCCGGGCGCGGACGTCACCGCCGCGATGACCCGCCTCGCCGCCGAGGCCGACCTCGTGTGGATCACGGGCCGGTCCAACTACGGCCACGCCTTCAAGGTGTTCGACGACAGGTACCGCGACGCCGTCACCCCGAAGACGTCCCTCCTGGTCCTCGGCGACGCCCGGTCCAACTACGGGGAGCTGTCCCTGCCGGTCGTGCGGTCGATGGCCGGCCGGGCCCGGCACGCGTACTGGCTCAATCCCGAGCCGCGCGCCCAGTGGGACACCGGCGACTCCGCCGCGTCCCGCTACGGCGAGCTGATCCCCATGTACGAGTGCCGGAACCTGACCCAGCTGGCCGCCTTCGTCGAGGAGCTCGCCTAGGGCCTCAGGAGGCCCGGGAACGCTCCCGGATCACCAGGGCCAGGACGGCGTAGGCGAGGGCGGCGACGCCCGAGACGGCCATCGCGACGTTCGTGCCGTGCGCGAGCGAGGCCGGGTCGTGCCCGGACCCCGTCGCGACGGTCCCGACGATCGCCACGCCCAGCGACGCCCCGATGTAGCGGGCGGTGTTGTTGGCGCCGGCTCCCATGCTCGCGCGGTCGGCGGGCACGCTCTCCACGGCCAGCCGGGCGAGCATCGCGTTGGTCAGGCCGCTCGCGACGCCGGCGGCGGCGAGGCCCGGGGCGAGCCGCCACCAGTGCGCGTCCGGGGCCAGGACCGCCAGCGCGAGCTCGCTGACGCCGGCGAGCGCGAACCCGGCGGCCAGCAGGCGCCGGACGGGCAGCCGCGACGGGAGGCGGTGCGCCTGCAGGGCGACGACGAACGACAGCCCGGACCAGATCGCCAGCACCAGCGCGGCCGCGATCGGGGACAGGCCCATCACCAGGATCATCATCGTCGCCAGGTAGGTCATGACGCCGATCACGGCGAGCCCGGTGACGAGCGCCCCGGTCACCGACAGCAGGAACGCCGGCCGGCGGAACAGCGCCGGGTCGACCATCGGATCCCGCCGCCGCGACTCGACGAGCACGAACGCGGCGAGCAGGATCGCCGCGGCGGCGAACAGCGCCAGGACGCCCGGGGCCGTCCAGCCGGTGCGGCCCCAGGTGATCGCGGCCACCAGGGCCGCCACGCCGAGGCTCATGGTGGCCAGGCCCGGCACGTCCACGCCGCGCGGGTGCTCGGCCCGCGACTCGGCGAGCGCGCGGGAGGCTCCCACGGCGAGCGCGGCGGACGCGGCGACGGTGACCCAGTACCAGAGCCGCCAGCCGCCGGCCGAGGTCAGGCCGGCCGCCGCGACGGGGCCGAGGGCGATGCCGAGGCCGACCATGGCGCCCCACATGCCGGTCGCCCGCGCCCGCCGCGGACCGGGCGCGAACGAGGCGCCGATGATGCCGAGCCCGGTCACCAGCAGGGCGGCGCTGGCCGCGCCCAGCGCGACGCGGCCCGCGATGAACACCGCGGCGTTGGGTGCGAGCGCGCACGCGACGCTGGAGACGGCGAGCGCCGCCGCGCCGATCACGAACATGCGCCGGCGGCCGTGGTCGTCGGCGAGGCTGCCGGCGGCCAGCAGCGCCGCCGCGAGACCGAGGCTGATCGAGCTCATCAGCCAGATCTGCGCGGTCGGCCCGGCGCGCAGCCCGCGCGCCGTGTCGGCCAGCGTCGCCGCGGGGGCGCAGTAGTTCATCAGGGCCAGCAGGGTGGCGGCGGCCGGCAGCGTCAGCGCGGCGGCGGTGCCCGGCGCGCTGGGCGCGGCGCGGGGGGTCGCCAGAGTCGTCATGCGGTCTCCAGGTTCATTGAACGAACTCAACCCGGTGACCGTAGCACGAGTGAGTTCAATCAATGAACCCCCCGGCGGGTACTGTGGTGGCATGGCACTCGGCAAGGACTACGCGGCGCAGGACTGCTCGCTGGCCCGCGCATTGGAGGTCGTGGGGGAGCGCTGGACGCTCCTGATCGTGAGGGACGCCTTCTACGGCGTCCGCCGGTTCAGCGACTTCCTCGTCCACCTGGACATCCCCCGCGCGGTGCTGTCGGCGCGGCTCCAGTCGCTGGTCGACGCCGGCGTCCTCGTCAAGGACGGCCACGACTACGTGCTGACGGCGAGGGGCAAGGAGCTGTGGCCCGTCGTCCACACCCTCGCCCGCTGGGCGGAGGACCACCTGGCCGCCGAGCCGTGCCGCGTCTTCGTCCACCTCGCCTGCGGCACCGAGATCGGCCCGGACGGGCGGTGCGCGGCGTGCGGGCGGCATGTCGCGCCGGAGGAGCTGGAGATCCACGCCGGGCCCGGCGTCCGCCGCCGCACCGACCCGGTCAGCATGCTCCTGCGCAACCCGCACCGGCTGCTGGACCCGATCCGCACCTGAGTGAGCGATCCCACGGCGAGGTCGCTCACCGGCGGTGGGGACCGCGGGGTTCGCACCGGATAATCTCCACGCTCATGAAGACCGAAAGGGCCGAGCCCGCCCCCCGGGCCCGGCGCCGCCGGGGGAGCGTGCTCGGCCCCCTGTGGCGGCTGATCGACGGCGACCCGGACGACACCCGGGCCCGGATCGCCCACCGGGCCAGGGTCCTGGTGCGGATCGCCACCGGGCTGGCGAACCTCGGCGGCGCGCTGGTCGTGCTCGCCTTCGCCGTCGTCGTGCCCGACCCCGTCGGCGAGGCGTCCGAGCGGCTCCGGCTCGTCAACCTGATCGTCTTCATCCTCTACGTCACCGCCGCGGTGCCGGTCGGCCTCGTCCTCGGCGAGCGGTTCTTCCGCCGCGTGCGGCGCATGGTCGAGCGGCACGACGAGCCCGACCGGCACGAGCGCTCCCTGCTGCTGTACGGTCCGCTGCGGCTGATGGCGCTGCACCTGACGCTGTGGGGGATCGGGACGGTCGGCTGGGTCGTCATCAACGCCCCCTTCTCCGGCCTGCTCGCCGTCAAGCTCGGCCTGACGAGCCTGCTCGGCGGCCTCACCACCTGCACGGTCGTCTACCTGCTGACCGAGCGGCTGCTGCGGCGCGCGGTGACCACCGCGCTGCGCAGCGAGATGCCGCGCCGGACCGGGCTGCCCGGCGTCGTCGCCCGGTCCGTGCTGGCCTGGGGCCTCGGTACCGCCGTCCCGATCCTCGGGCTGATCACCCTCGCGATCGGGTCGTTCGTCATCGCCAGGATCACCGTGCGGGAGTTCGCCGTCGCGGTCCTCGCGCTCGGCGGCATCGCGCTGGCCGTCGGCTTCGGCGTCACCTACGGCGCCGCCCGCGCCATCGCCGACCCCGTCGAGTCCGTGCGGCTCGGCCTCGCCCGGATCGAGCGCGGCGACCTGGACGTCGAGGTGCCCGTCTACGACGCCAGCGAGGTCGGGCTGCTGCAGGCCGGGTTCAACCACATGGCCGCCGGGCTGCGCGAGCACGAGCGGCTGCGCGACCTGTTCGGCCGCCAGGTCGGCGCGGACGTCGCGCGCGTCGCGGTCGAGCGCGGCATCGACCTCGGCGGCGAGCTGCGCGAGGTCGCGGTGATCTTCGTGGACATCATCGGCTCCACCCGGCTCGCGGCCGACCGGCCGCCCACCGAGGTCGTCCGGCTGCTGAACGCGTTCTTCGCCGTGGTCGTCGAGGTGGTCGGCGCGCACGGCGGCTGGATCAACAAGTTCGAGGGGGACGCCGCGCTGGCGATCTTCGGGGCGCCGCTCGCGCTGGACGGCGCGCCCGCCCGCGCGCTCGCCGCGTCCCGCGAGCTGGCCCGCCGGCTGCGCGAGGACGTCCCGGCGCTGAGCGCCGCCGTCGGCGTCTCGGCGGGCGAGGCCGTCGCCGGGCACATCGGCGCCGAGGAGCGGTTCGAGTACACCGTGATCGGCGACCCGGTGAACGAGGCGGCCCGCCTCACCGACATGGCCAAGACCACCCCTGAGCGCGTGCTGGCGGCGGGCTCGCTCCTCGCCGAGGCGGACCCGGACGAGGCGGCGCACTGGGCGCTCGGCGGCGAGGTCACCCTGAGGGGCCGCACGCAGCCGACCCGGCTCGCCTCACCGCTCCCGGTCGAGCGCGTCCCGTCCTGATGCTCTGCGCCTGAAGAGCCTGGGCGCGGCCCCGTTCCAGGGCCTCTCAGGACGGCCCGAGGGTGGCGCCGCTCAGGGTCGTGTAGAAGGGCGATCCGGCCAGCCGCGAGCCTTTCTCCTCACCGATGTAGACGTCGGCGTGGTCCTCGCCTCCATAGCCGGGGCGGAACAAGTCGGTGACCGTCCAGCGGGCCTTCCGGAACGCCGCGCACACCTCGTCGTCGACGGCGCGGCCGTTGCCCTCCTCGCCGCAGTCGACGATCGCGAACCGCTGACCCCGCGCCAGGACGGACCTGTCGGCCGCCGCCGACGCCCACGCCCGCAGCGGGCGCCCCCGCGAGTCGCGGGTGGTGTCGTCCAGCCAGAAGCCGACGCTGTGCGACCAGTTCAGGTACCGGCCCCGCTCGGGCCCCGCGGTGATGCGCCCGCTGCCCTCGGTCTGGACGACCTTGAGGAAGTCCTTCGGGTAGGAGCCGAGCGGGGTCGTCCCGTGCGAGCAGTGGAAGCGGACGCAGCCGCGCACCGCTTTCGGCTCGCCGTGGTAGAGGCTTTCCAGCGCCGTGTAGTACGTGGTGATGCGCCACCCCGCGACCCGTCCGAGAGGCGCGAGCCTGCTCGGCGCGGGCGCGGGGGCCCCGACCGTCGGAGGCGGGCTCGCGGTGGGCGCGGGGGCCGACGGGGGCGGCGCGGTCGGCGGCGGCACGTCCGCGCCGCGCGCGCTCTGTCCGCAGCCCGCAAGGGCCCCGCACAGCAGGAGGCCCAGCGGTGCCCTGCGCCGCATCGCACCCTCCCGGCCTGGACGGCTGTCCGCCACCGGGGACACTATCCCGGTCAGTGGCCGCGAGCTATCCATTCCTCGAGATGCGGCGCCTCCGCGCCGACGGTGGTGGACTCGCCGTGCCCGGTGCGGACCGCCGTCTCCGGCGGGAGCGTCAGCAGGCGCTCCCGGATCGAGGCGATGATCGTCGGGAAGTCGGAGAACGACCGGCCGGTCGCGCCGGGTCCGCCGCTGAACAGGGTGTCGCCGGAGAAGACCGTCGCCAGGGCGGGAGCGTGCAGGCACACCGCGCCGGGGCTGTGGCCGGGCGTGTGCAGGACGGTGAGGTCCGTTCCCGCGACCGTGATGACCTGGCCGTCGGACAGTTCGCCGTCGGGCGAGGTGTCCGGGTGCCGCTGCTTCCACAGCATCAGGTCGCCCGGGTGCAGCAGGACGGGCGCGCCCGTCCGGGCCCTGAGGTCGGGCGCCGCGTCGATGTGGTCGTCGTGCCCGTGCGTGGACACGATCGCCACCAGCCGGCGGCCGCCGAGCGCCGCCGCGATCGCCTCGGCGTCGTGCGCGGCGTCGATGACGATCGCCTCGGAGTCGTCCCCGACGATCCAGACGTTGTTGTCGACCTCCCAGGTCCCGCCGTCCAGCGAGAACGTCCCGGAGGTGACGACGTGGTCGACGCGCGGCCCCGCGGTTCCGCCGGCCATCAGAGCACCACCACCGAGCGCAGCACGTCGCCGCGGTGCATCTTCTCGAACGCGGCCTCGACGCCGTCCAGCTGGATCGTCTCGGAGACGAACGCGTCCAGGTCCAGGCGGCCCTGGAGGTAGAGGTCGATGAGCATGGGGAAGTCGCGGGACGGCAGGCAGTCGCCGTACCAGGACGACTTCAGCGACCCGCCCCGCCCGAACACGTCCAGCAGCGGCAGGTCCAGCCTCATCTCCGGGGTCGGCACCCCGACCAGGACCACCGTCCCGGCGAGGTCGCGGGCGTAGAAGGCCTGCTCGTAGGTCTCGGGGCGGCCGACCGCGTCGATGACGACGTCCGCGCCGAACCCGCCGGTCAGCTCCCGCACCGTCGCGACGACGTCCTCGTCCGCGCCGTTCACGGTGTGCGTGGCGCCGAGGGAGGACGCGGTGGCGAGCTTGCGCTCGTCCAGGTCCACCGCGATGATCCGGGCGGCCCCGGCCAGCCGGGCGCCGAGCACGGCCGCCGCGCCGACGCCGCCGCAGCCGATGACCGCCACCGAGTCGCCGCGCCCGACCCCGCCGGTGTTGATCGCCGCGCCGAGCCCCGCCATCACCCCGCAGCCGAGCAGCCCGGCGACCTCGGGCCGCGCCGCCGGGTCGACCCTGGTGCACTGCCCCGCCGCGACGAGGGTCTTGTCGGCGAACGCGCCGATGCCGAGCGCGGGCGACAGCTCCGTCCCGTCCTCGAGGGTCATCTTCTGCGCCGCGTTGTGGGTGTCGAAGCAGTACCAGGGGCGCCCGCGCAGGCAGGCGCGGCACTGCCCGCACACCGCGCGCCAGTTGAGGACGACGAAGTCGCCGGGCGCCACCTCGGTCACCCCCTCGCCCACCGACTCGACGACCCCGGCGGCCTCGTGCCCGAGCAGGAACGGGAACTCGTCGTTGATCCCGCCCTCGCGGTAGTGCAGGTCGGTGTGGCAGACCCCGCACGCCTGGACGTCGACGACCGCCTCGCCGGGCCCCGGGTCCGGGACGACGATCGTCTCGATCCGCACCGGCTGTCCCTTGCCGGGTGCGACGACCCCGCGTACCTGCTGCGCCATGCTGCCGCCCTCTCGTCCGTCTCGACCTCCCCCCGACCCTACCCACGCCCCGCCCGCCTTCCCCGCCGGTCCGGCCGCGTGACCCTCCCAGGGAGCGGACGCGAGTTCACCTGCGCGCGATGCGGGTCCGGGCCGCCGGGCACGAGGCTGCCTCCATGACACGCATCACGACCCGTCTCACCGCCGGGATGCTGGCCGCCGCCGCGATCACGGCGGCGGGCGCCGCCCCCGCGTCCGCCGGTCCGTTCGAGCGACCGGCCGCCGCCCGCCAGGGCGCCGCACGCGGGCAGGTGGTCTCCGCGACGCACCTCGCCTCCATGTCCGCCGACCGGGTCCGCGCCTGGCTGGCGTCCGAGGACTTCGACACCGCGTCCGTCCGCCACGGCGTGGACACCTACCGGCTCGTCTACCGGACGGTCGACGCCCGGGGCCGCGCGGCGACCGCCAGCGGCCTGGCCGTCCTGCCCCGCAGCCGGGACCGGCGCCTCGCCACGGTCTCCTACACGCACGGCACGACCAGCTACAAGCCGGACGCCCCTTCGACGGCCGACGGCGTCTGGGGGCCCGGCGCGGCCGTCACCTACGCCGCGGCCGGGTTCGCGGCGGTCGCGCCCGACTACCTCGGCCTCGGCCTGGGGCCCGGCGTCCATCCCTGGAAGGACGTGCCGTCCGAGACGAGCGCGTCCCTCGGCATGCTCCGCGCGGCCCGGCACTTCGCCGCGTCCTGGACGGCCGGGTCTTCGTCACCGGCTTCTCGCAGGGCGCCTCGTCCGCCCTCGGCCTGGCACGGGGGCTCCAGGACGGCGCCGACCCGCACTTCCAGGTCCGCGCGGTGGCCCCGATCAGCGGCGCCTACGACTTCCGGGGCGCGGAGCTGCCCGCCCTGCTGAACGGTGACGTCAGTCCGAAGATGTCCGTCGCCTACACCACGTACCTGCTCACACCTCCTGGAACCGCGTCCACGGGGGCGTCTACGAGTCCCCATCGGAGCTGTTCCGCGAGCCCTACGCCGACCGCGTCGAGAAGTACTTCGACGGGACGACGCCCGGCCCCGTCATGCTCGACGGCCTCCCGGACACGCTGGACGAACTCCTCACCCCCCGCGGCTTCGAGGTGCTGCGCCATCCGTCCGGCACGTTCGCCGAGGCCCCGCGCGTGGACGCGGAGGTCTGCACGGCCTGGACCCCGCGCGTCCCGGTCCGCCTCTACACGATGGCCGGGGACGAGCAGGCCGTCACCGCCAACACCGACCACTGCGCCGCGGCGTTCCGGGGGCGCGGAGCCGCCGTGCCCGTCGTCGAGGTGGGCGACCGGCTCTACGGCGGCTCCCGCCACCTCGGCTCCAACCTCGCGGGCACCGCCCGGATCGTGCGCTGGTTCGGCGGGCTCAGCTGAAGTGGATGGCCTCCAGCTTGTCGGCGGCGTCGCGGTCGAGGACGGTGACGCCGGCGGCGGGCGGCAGGGGGCCGCCGCTGCGGGCGCGGGTGATCAGGGGGCGCCAGCGGCGGCAGTGGCGGGCCCACAGGGTGGCGGTGACGACGCGGCCGCGCGCGTACTGGCCTGCGCGGGCGGTCTCCGGCGCGACGTCGATGAGGATCAGGTGCAGCCGCCCGCCGCGGCGCCGGGCCAGCCAGGCGAAGAGGTGCAGGATGTGCGGCCAGGTGCCGCGCGTGTGGGCGACGACGCCGTGGCCGGCGACGATCGCGCGGCCGATGCGCCAGACGTGGGTGCTCTGGACGATCGGGGTGCGCAGCCGGACGGGCAGCGGTCCGAGGAAGCGCGCCCACCAGTTGCGGGACTGGCGGGAGTCGATCACTCGGACGTCCCCGGCGCGCACCGGGGACGTCTCGTCGCCGCGCAGCCCGTACAGGCGGTTGAGCAGCGTGCTCTTGCCGGCGCCCGGCAGGCCGGCCACCAGCACCAGCGAACCCGCCGGGTAGCGCAGCGCGGGCCCCGGGTCAGCCTCGTGGGGTTGGGGGATGGTCGACTCCTGGTCTCGGGCCGGAAGTGTGTTGGGGCCAACGAACACCCCGCACCACTTGTTCCGGCCCGGGCCGGAAGTGTCACCAGCCGCGTGCGCGCCATTCCGGGAGCGAGGGGCGCTCCCGGCCGAGCGTCGAGTCCTTGCCGTGGCCCGGGTAGAACCAGGTGGCGTCGGGGAGGCGGTCGAAGACGCGCTCCTCCACGTCCGCGAGCAGCTGCCGGAAGCGCGTCGGATCGCCCCAGGTGTTGCCGACGCCGCCGGGGAACAGGCTGTCGCCGGTGAACAGGTGCGGGCGGTCGGCGAGCTCGCCGCCGGCGTCGTAGAGCAGCGCGATCGAGCCGGGCGTGTGGCCGCGCAGGTGGATGACGTCGAGGGACGCCTGCCCGACCGCGACGGTGTCGCCCTGCTCCACGGGCTCGGCGACCGGCTCGGGGAGGGGGCCGGCGTCGCGCGGATGGGCGGCGACCGGCGCGCCGGTCGCCCGCGCCACCTCGCTCAGCGCCATCCAGTGGTCCTCGTGGCGGTGCGTCGTGACGATGCGCGCGAGGGGGCCGTCGCCGATCAGCTCCAGCAGCCGGGGCGCCTCGTTCGCCGCGTCGATCAGCAGCTGCTCGCCGGTCGCGGTGCACCGCAGCAGGTAGGCGTTGTTGTCGTACGGGCCGACCGCCACCTTCGTGACGCGCAGCCCGGGCAGCTCGCGGACGTCCGGACGCCCTCCGGCCTCGACGTTGCCGGTGTAGGTCATGCGTCCTCCCCGTCGATCGTTCGAAGACCATCTTCCATCATCGGCGCCCGCGATCACCCGCACCCCGGGTGCGCGCCTGGAATGCGTCACCAGACGCAGCCGAACCGTGCGCCGCCGGACGGACTTTTCCCCCTTCTCACCGCACCATGGGTACTGGAAGATCAGGTTCGACCCCCCCGAAGGGCGGTGAGGCGTTGGCGACCGCGTTCCGTCCCGGCCCCGGCCGGGAGCTGCCGGAGGACCTCCTCGGACAGGCCTGCACCCTGGTCCGGCTGTGCGGCCGGGACTCCGCCGTGGCGGCGGTGTTCCTCGCCCTCGTGCTGGTCGGGACCGTCACCCGGCTGGCGGCGGGCCTGCCGGGCCTCGCCGCGCTGGCGCTGCTGCCCGTCCTCGCCGGCGCGTTCGCGGTCTCCGCCGTGTACGCGGTGCGGTCGCGGCGGACGCTGCTGGCGGTGCTCGGCGAGGTGCGCGGCCGCACCGGCTCGCCCCTCGACCCGGGCGTGCCGTGGACTCCGTTCGGCTCGGCGGTGGCGCTGGACGAGCGCGTCCGCGACGCGCAGCTGCGCAGGCTGCTGTCGGCGGCGCACCGCTGCGGGGAGCTGTCCTGGCAGGCCGTCGCCTGGTCGGCGACCACCGCGGTGCTGTTCCTGTTCTGGACGCTGGCGGCGGCGGTGGCGGGAGGATGACCGGATGATCGGCGACGGCCCCGGCGTCCGGCCGGGCAGCTTCTGGGAGCGGCTGGCTCCCACCGACCGGCAGGCCCTGCGCGCCATGGGCCGGCGCGCCGACATCCCGCCCGGCGGCATGCTGTGCCACCAGGGGACGGTCGCGCCGGCCGTCTACGTCGTGTTCAAGGCGTCGCCGCGGGCCGCGAGCAACGCGGTGGCCAAGGAGTTCGTGGACTCCAGCGACGGCGACGAGTCGATCATCGACCTGTTCGGCGCGGGCGACCTGGTCGGGGCCCTCGGCCCGTGGGGGCATCCGCAGCGCGCCACGGTCGCCGCGCTCGACCACGTCACGGCGCTGCGCGTGGACCGCCGCAAGTTCCGCAGCCTGCTGGCGGCGAGCCCGCAGGTCGCCGAGGCCATGATGCACGCCGTCTCCGAGAGCGTCACCTACGGCGGCCGGCGGCACGCGGTGCGGGCCGCCGACCATCCCCAGCGGCTCGCCTACCACCTGCTGGAGCTGGCGCACCGGTTCGGCGAGCCCGCCCCCGGCCAGGGGACGCGGATCCCCCTGCGGCTCAGCCAGGCGGAGCTGGCGAACTGGGCGGGCATCTCCCGCGAGACGCTGGTGCGCTGGTTCCGGACGTGGCGCGCCAAGGGCATCATCGACCGGCGGGCCCGCCCGCTGACCGTCCTCGACGTCGAACGGCTCCGCCGCGCCGCGAGCCCCTGGGGCGACGACTGGCCGGCCGCCGACGCCGAGCGGACGCCCGAGGACGCGCGGGGGCCGGGGGAGGGCGCCGGGATCGCGGCGCGCGAACCGGTGCGCCTCGGCGCGCCGGCCGCGCCGCCCGCCGTGCGCATCCCCGCCGACAACCCGTACTTCGCCGGGCGCGCCGTCAGCCTCGGCAAGCTCGATCTGCTGGTCGGCCAGTCCGTGTGGCCGCGCGCCGTCGTCGTCCAGGGGATGGCGGGCGTGGGCAAGACCACGCTGGCCCTGCACTGGGCGCACCGGGTCGTCGACCGCTTCCCCGACGGCGTCCTGTTCGCCGACCTGCGCGGCACGTCGCGCAACCCCGTCACCCCGGCGGAGGCGATGGGGCAGGTGCTGCGCGCGGCGGGCGTGCCCGGCGACCAGCTCCCGCGGACGCAGGCGGAGCTGGCGGCGCAGTGCCGGTCCCTGCTCGGCGAGCGCCGGATGCTGCTGATCCTCGACAACGCCGCGCGGCCCGAGCAGATCAGCCCGCTGCTGGCGGCGACGGCCTCCGGGCTGGTGGTCGTGACGAGCCGCCGGCGCCTGCCCGCCCTGCTCGAAGGCGCCGACGTCCGGACGCTGGAACTGCGGGAGATGGCGACGCAGGAGGCCGTGGACCTCATCTCCAACGTCCTCGGGACGGGCGATCCCCGCCTCCGCGAGGAGGACAAGGCGGTCGAGCGGCTCGCCCGCGAGTGCGGCCACCTGCCGCTCGCGCTCGGCGTCATGGCCGGGCGGCTGGCCGAGAACCCCGGCGAGTCGATCGCCGGGACGGTCCGGGAGCTGGCCGCCCGGGACGTCCGGGACGCCGCGCCGTACGGGCCGGGCCTCGCGGGGGCGGGCCTGGTCGACGGCGCGGCGCCCGGCACGTCCGGGACGGCGCTGCTGGCCGTCCTCAGCCCGACGTTCGACGTCGCCTACCGCGGCCTGCGCCGCGGGCAGCGGGAGGCGTTCCGCAGGCTCGGCCTCGTCGCCGGGCCCGACTTCACGCCCGCCGCCCTCGCCGCGCTGCGGGACGGCACGGTCGGCGAGGCGCGCGAATGCCTGGAAGGACTGCGCCAGGCGTACCTGGTGCAGGACGTGGGGCCGGACCGCTACCGGATGCACGACCTGCTGCGCGAGTTCGCCCGCGAAAGCGGCCTGCGCGAGGACTCCGACGGCGAACTCCAGGCGGCGCAGCGGCGGCTGCTGGCCGGCCACCTTGCCGAGGCCCGCCGCGCCGGCGACGCCATGGCCGCCCGGTCCCGTCCCAGGGCGCACGCGGGGGCGGCCCGGGGGCGTCCGCCCACCGGCGCCGATCGCGCCGGCGGGCTCGCCTGGTTCGAGGCCGAGCGCCGCAACCTGGTCGCCGCGGTGCACCAGGCCGCCCGGCTCGGCCTGCACCGCACGTGCTGGGAGCTCGCCGACGCGCTGTTCGACTTCCAGGAGTTCCGCCGCTACGGCGAGGACAGCATCGCCGTCCACCAGGTCGGCCTGCACGCCGCCCGCACCGAGGAGGACTGGGCGGCCGCGGCCGTCATGCTCCACAACCTGGCGATGGCGCACTTCGAACTGGGCGACTCCGTCCAGGCCATCGGGTACGGGGAGGACGCGCGGCGCGGGTTCCGGGCCGTGGACCCGCCCGACCGCTACGGGGAGGCCGCCACGCTGGCCACCCTGGCCGACGTCCACGTGGCGCTGGGCCGCTACCTGACGGCGATCGACCACGCGCGGCGCTCGCTCGCCATCCACGGGGAGCTGCGGGACGACGCGGGAACGGCCAAGGGCCACGACATCCTGGCCAGGGCGTACCTGGGTCTCGGCGACTACGGGACGGCTCTGGACCACGCCGCCAAGTCGCTCGACGTCCGCCGCCGGACGCAGGACCAGCCGGGCGTTGCCGAGACCCTGCTCACCGTGGCGCAGGTACACCGCCGCCAGGGGAACGTCCATGGTGCGGTGTCCCATGCGCTGGAAGCGCTCGCCATCCGGCAGGAACTCGCCGACATGCACGGCGCCGCACAGGCGCTGACGGAGCTCGCGCGGATGAACGCCGCGCTCGGCCTGCGCGACCTCGCGCAGCAGGACGCCGAGCAGGCGCTGCGCACCTACCGCGCTCTGGGCGCGCGCCATGGGGAGGCGCGCGCGCTGACCACGCTCGGCATGCTCATGTGCGACGCGACACGGTTCGCCGAGGCGTTCACCTACTGCGGGCAGGCGCTGCGCCTGCACCGCGACACCAGCGACCGGCACGGCGAGGCCGAGGCGCTCGCGCAGATCGGGATCGTCCACTGGCGCCTCGGACGGTACCGCGAGGCGCGCGAGCACCTCCTGCGCGCCCTGGAGATCCGCCGCGAGATCGGCGACCAGCACGGCGAGGCCAACGACCTGGAGCACCTGTCGGTGGTCATGCGGCGCCTCGGCCGCCACCAGGAGGCGTTCATCCTCGGCCTGGAGGCCCTGGACCTGTGGCACCGGCTCGGCGCGCGGGGCGGGATGGCCGGCACGCTCGGCAGCCTGGCCCGCACGTACTCGCGGCTCGGCCTGCCCGAGGACGCCGAGCGCGCCGCCCGGCAGGCGCTCGGCCTGCGCGAGTCCGGCGGCGACTGGTACGGCCTCGGCGTCGGCATGGACACCCTCGCCTCCGTGCTGCGCCGCGCCGGACGCCCCGAGGAGGCGCTGGAGCGGGAGCTGGAGGCCCTGCGGATCCTCGGCGAGGTCGGCGACCGGCACAGCGAGGCCGTCGCCCTGGTCCACCTCGCCGCCATCCACCTCGACCTCGGGCGCGCCGGCGAGGCCCTCGCGACCGGGCGGCGCGCCCTCGACCTGGCCGCCGAGCTCGGCGCCACCCGCGAGCAGGCCCACGCCCTGCACAGCATCGCCCGCGCGTCCCAGCTGACCGGCGAGCACGCCCGCGCGGTGGAGCAGGTCACCGCCGAGATCGCCATCCGCCGCGAGACCGACGACCAGCGGGGGCTGCGGCGGGCGCTGGAGCTGCTGCGCGACTCCCACCTGGCCCTCGGCGACCAGGCCGCGGCCGCGGACTGCGTCCGCCGCGTCCGCGCCCTGGACGGCCTGCTCGCCCCGGACGGGCCGCCCGACGTGTGACCGGTGACGCGGTCGGCGGGGGCCGGGGCGCGTTCACTGGACCGGATGCACGCGATCATGAAGGCCCGGGGCCCGGCCGGATCCGGGTCCGGTGAGGAGGCGAGATGCAGACCCCCCGGTTCTGGGACGCGCTGACCCCCCGCGCCCAGGAGGCCCTGCGGCGGGCGGGCTCCCCGGTGGTGATCAGGCCCGGCGCGTTCCTGACGCGCGAGCACACCCGCGCCGCCCAGGTCTTCGTCCTGCGGTCCGGGGCGGTGAAGGTCTGGGTGGACCGGGACGGCGAGACCGCCATCCTCGACGTCCTCGGCCCCGGCGACCTGGTGGGGGAGCTGGAGGCGGTGGACGGCGGGGTCCGGCACGCCAACGCCGAGGCGCTGACGCGGGTCGAGGCGCTCGTGCTGCCCGCCGCCGGCTTCCGCGCCGCCCTGGACGCCCACCCCGGCTCGGTGTGGGCCGTCGCCGCCGTCCTCGCCGAACGGCTCCGCGACGCCGACGGGCTGCGCGTCGCGCACTTCCCCGACGACCCCGAGCGCCGCCTCGCCGGCCGCCTCCTGCGCCTGGCGGCGCGGTTCGGCTCCCCGGTCAAGCGCGAGCGCCCGGACGGCGTGGTCGAGGAGGGCGTCCTGGTCCGGGTCCCCGTCACCCAGCAGGACCTTGGCCGCTGGGCCGGCATGGGCCGCCGCAAGGTCGCGCAGATCCTCGCGTCCGAGCCGCTGCGCGGCCGCGTGACCGTCGCCAGGAGCGCGATCGCCGTCCGCTCCGCGGACGCCCTGCACCGGCTCGCGGGCGACGAGCCTCCCTAGAGGCTGTGTTTCACAGTCCCGGCCCGCTTCGCTCGCCTGGCGGCTGCGTCTCAAAGTCCGGGCCCACTTCGCTCGCCTGGCGGCTCGCTACGTGACCAGGCCTGGGGCGAACGCGGCATCGCTTCGCGATCTGCCCGGTTCCGCTCGCCTCCGGCTTCGCTCCACCGGGCAGCTCACGCGTTCGCGAGCATGGCCGAGGCCACTTCGAGAGCCCCCGGGGTCCGCTCAGGAGCCCGGTTGCTCCGCGAACTGCGAAGGCTCGTGCGGCCAGGGCGGCGGCACGGGCAG
Source organism: Spirillospora sp. CA-108201 (assembly GCF_050936235.1). Taxonomy (NCBI): domain Bacteria; kingdom Bacillati; phylum Actinomycetota; class Actinomycetes; order Streptosporangiales; family Thermomonosporaceae; genus Spirillospora; species Spirillospora sp. CA-108201. Next base: position 979,428 of record NZ_JBNJNE010000001.1, read on the forward strand.
CGGGCCGTCCGGACGGACGTGCACGCCCGCGCCGTCCGACCGTCCGCTCAGCCAGCCCAGCAGCGCCCGCCCGGAGCCGGACGCCTCCGGGCCGCCGGGCGCCCAGCCGAGCTCGGCGGTCTCGCCGGAGTCGGTCGCGGTGATCCGCAGCCCGGCCAGCTCCCCGAGGAGCCGGTCCGGCAGCGCCGCCATGTCCGCCAGCGTGGCCGCCGCGGACCACCGGACGTAGGGATCCGGCCAGGCGGCGGGGCCGTAGCCGGCGGCGAGGTCGACGTGGTGGGCCTCCACCTCGTTCCAGCGGCGGAACACCGTGTACCACGGCCGGATGGGGCCAGCCTATCATCGCCCGCACCGGGGTGTTCCCGACATTCTCCGGCAGCGACCGGGCCTGCTCGGAGAACCGCGCCTGCGTCGCCCGGACGTCCGCGACCAGCGCGTCCCGGCCGCGTCCCGCGCCCGCGGCGACGTCGGCGTTGCGCCGCTCCAGGCTCGGGTACTGCGGGATCTCCGTCCCCGTGCGGGCCCCTTCCAGCAGGTTCCACAGGGAGTCGGCGTTGCGCGCGATGTGCGTCGCGACGTGCCCGCGGCTCCACCCCGGCAGCGCCGACGCGCCCCTCAGCGCGTCGTCGGCCGGCCCCTCCAGCGTCGCGGCGATCCGCTCCACGCCCGCGTCGAGTTCGTCGATCACGTCGCGCCAGTCCATGGCCCCTCCTCGGCGAAAAAGGACCCTCCATCCTGCCTCACCCGGCCCCGCGCGCGCCGGACAATGGTGATCATGGAGCTTCCGATCTGCGTGACGTGCGGCGTCCAGTACGCCGGGCCCCGCCCCGACTGCCCGATCTGCGAGGACGAGCGGCAGTACGTCGGCTGGGAGGGCCAGCGGTGGACGACCCTGGAGGAACTGCGCGCCGACCATCGGGGCCGCGTCGCCGAGGAGGGCCCGGGGGTCGTCGGGATCGGTGCCGAGCCGTCCGTCGCCATCGGCCAGCGCGCCCTCCTGCTGCGCGCCCCGTCCGGCAACGTCCTGTGGGACATGGTCACCCACATCGACGACGACCTGGTCCGCCGGGTGAACGAACTCGGCGGCGTCTCCGCGATAGCGATCAGCCACCCGCACTTCTACGGCACCATGATCGAGTGGGCGCGCGCGTTCGACGCCCCCGTCCACATCCACGAGGCGGACCGCCGGTGGGTGGCCCGCCCGGACGACGCGGTCGCCTTCTGGTCGGGCGACATCCTCGAACTGGCCGACGGCCTCACGCTGATCAACGCGGGCGTCCACTTCGCGGGCGGCCAGGTCCTGCACTGGCGCGACGCACGCGCGCTCTTCTCCGGCGACATCCTGTCGGTCGTCAACGACCGCGACTGGGTGAGCTTCATGTACTCCTACCCGAACTACATCCCCGAGCGCCCGCGCACGGTCCGCCGCGCCCTGCGCCTCCTGGAGCCCTTCGACTTCGACCGCGTCTACGGCGCCTGGTGGAAGAAGATCGTCTACAGGGGCGGGAAGGACGCCGTCCGCCGTTCCGCCGAGCGCTACCTCTCCCACGCGCTCGACGACGGGTGACCCGGGCGGGCGCGTCCGCGGCCGGAGCGCGTTCCGGGTGGTCGGAAGGGGTGCCGCGCCTCCGGCCGTGTTCCGGTGGCGGGCATCGTTCGAACACGTGTACGGTGCGATGGTGCCCTCCCGACCGCTCGGATCGGCCGGGTGGCGTCATGAAATGCAGCGGCGAGCGCCGCTGTTGAGAAGTCGGGGGATCCTGTCGCACCCCGTGGCTAGCCTTGATACCGAGCCGTAACCGCAGATCGCCGCGCCCAGAAGAGGAACCGGAAGAACGTGCATGACCGACTCATCGTGCGTGGAGCACGCGAGCACAACCTGAAGGACGTCTCGCTCGACCTCCCGCGGGACTCCATGATCGTGTTCACCGGTCTGTCGGGCTCCGGGAAGTCCAGCCTGGCCTTCGACACGATCTTCGCCGAGGGCCAGCGCCGGTACGTGGAGTCGCTGTCGGCCTACGCCCGGCAGTTCCTCGGGCAGATGGACAAGCCCGACGTCGACTTCATCGAGGGGCTCTCCCCGGCGGTCTCGATCGACCAGAAGTCGACCAACAAGAACCCCCGGTCCACGGTCGGGACGATCACCGAGGTGTACGACTACCTGCGGCTGCTCTACGCCCGGATCGGGCACCCGCACTGCCCCGAGTGCGGCCGGCCGATCAGCCGGCAGGCGCCGCAGCAGATCGTCGACCGGGTCCTGGAGCTGGAGCAGGGCGCCCGGTTCCAGGTCCTGGCGCCGGTGATCCGCGGCCGCAAGGGCGAGTACCTGGAGCTCTTCCGCGAGCTGCAGTCCAAGGGCTACTCGCGGGCGCTGGTCGACGGGCAGATGATCCGCCTGGACGAGCCGCCCAAGCTGAAGAAGCAGGAGAAGCACGACATCGCCGTCGTGGTCGACCGGCTCTCGGTGAAGGACTCCGCCCGGCAGCGGCTCGCCGACTCGGTGGAGACGGCGCTCGGCCTGGCCGGCGGCACGATCGTCCTCGACTTCGTCGACCTCCCCGAGGACGACGAGCACCGCACCCGGATGTACTCCGAGCACCTCTACTGCCCCTATGACGACCTGTCGTTCGAGGAGCTGGAGCCGCGCTCGTTCTCGTTCAACTCGCCGTACGGCGCCTGCCCCGACTGCACCGGCCTCGGGACGCGCATGGAGGTCGACGCCGAGCTCGTCGTCCCCGACGGGGAGCTGCCGCTCGGCGAGGGCGCGATCCAGCCGTGGTCGGGCGGGCACGTGAGCGACTACTTCCTGCGGCTGCTGTCGGCGCTGGGCGACGCGATGGGCTTCGACCTGAACACGCCCTGGGACCGGCTGCCCGCCAAGGCGCGCAAGGCGATCCTGAACGGGCACGAGACGCAGGTCCACGTCCGCTACAAGAACCGCTACGGCCGCACGAGGTCGTACTACACGGCATACGAGGGCGTCGTCCCCTACATCCAGCGGCGCCACGCCGAGTCCGAGAGCGACTCCAGCCGGGAGCGGTTCGAGGGCTACATGCGGGAGATCCCGTGCCCGACCTGCGAGGGCGCCCGGCTGAAGCCGGTCGTGCTCGGGGTCACCATGGGCGGGATGTCGATCGCCGAGGTCGCCGCGATGCCGATCGGCGAGGCCGCGAAGTTCCTGCTGGCGCTCGAACTGAACGAGCGCGAGACGCACATCGCCGAACGCGTCCTCAAGGAGATCAACGCCCGGCTCGGCTTCCTGCTCGACGTCGGCCTCGACTACCTCACCCTCGACCGGGCGTCCGCGACGCTCGCGGGCGGCGAGGCGCAGCGCATCCGGCTGGCGACGCAGATCGGCTCCGGCCTGGTCGGCGTCCTGTACGTGCTCGACGAGCCGTCCATCGGCCTGCACCAGCGCGACAACCACCGGCTGCTGGAGACGCTGCTCCGGCTGCGCGACATGGGCAACACCCTGATCGTCGTCGAGCACGACGAGGACACCATCGCCGCCGCCGACTGGATCGTCGACATCGGCCCGCGCGCGGGCGAGCACGGCGGCGAGATCGTCGTCTCCGGCACGGTCGAGGACCTGAAGAAGTCCGAGCGCTCCCTGACCGGCGCCTACCTCGACGGGCGCCGCGAGATCGCCGTCCCGCAGATCCGGCGGCCCCGCACCCGGGGGCGCGAGGTCACCGTCAAGGGCGCGCAGCAGAACAACCTGCGCGACGTCGACGTGGCGTTCCCGCTCGGCGTCCTCACCGCGGTCACCGGCGTGTCGGGGTCCGGCAAGTCGACGCTGGTCAACGACATCCTCTACAACTCGCTGGCGAAGAAGCTGAACGGGGCGAAGACCGTCCCCGGCAAGCACAAGCGCGTCAACGGCGTCGACCAGCTCGACAAGGTCGTGCACGTCGACCAGTCGCCGATCGGCCGCACCCCGCGGTCCAACCCGGCGACCTACACCGGCGTGTTCGACCACATCCGCAAGCTGTTCGCGCAGACCACCGAGGCGAAGGTGCGCGGCTACCAGCCCGGCCGGTTCTCGTTCAACGTCAAGGGCGGCCGCTGCGAGAACTGCTCCGGCGACGGCACCATCAAGATCGAGATGAACTTCCTGCCGGACGTCTACGTCCCGTGCGAGGTCTGCCACGGCGCCCGCTACAACCGGGAGACCCTGGAGGTCCACTACAAGGGCAAGACGATCTCCGAGGTGCTCGACATGCCGATCGAGCAGGCCACCGAGTTCTTCGAGCCGATCACGGCGATCCACCGGCACCTGAAGACGCTGAACGACGTCGGCCTCGGCTACGTCCGGCTCGGCCAGCCCGCCCCGACCCTGTCCGGCGGCGAGGCGCAGCGCGTCAAGCTGGCGTCCGAACTGCAGAAGCGCTCCACCGGCCGCACCATCTACGTGCTGGACGAGCCGACCACCGGGCTGCACTTCGAGGACATCCGCAAGCTCCTCGGCGTGCTGAACGGGCTGGTCGACAAGGGCAACACGGTCCTGGTCATCGAGCACAACCTCGACGTCATCAAGACCGCCGACTGGATCATCGACATGGGCCCCGAGGGCGGTTCGCGCGGCGGCACGGTCGTCGCCACCGGCACCCCCGAGGACGTCGCCGAGGTCGAGGCCAGCCACACCGGCCAGTTCCTCAAGAAGCTGCTCTCCTAGGCTGTGTTTCAAAGTCCCGGCCCACTTCGCTCGCCCGGCGGCTCGCTACGTGACCGGGCCCGGCCAACGCGGCATCCGTTCGCGTGCGTGACCGGGGCCACTTCGAGACGGGCCCTGGGCGCCGGGGGCGGGTCGGTGCGGGACGGGTGAGGCCGTCCACCAGGATGGAGCCATGGGAGACGAAGTGACGCCCGGGGCCGCCGAGGCCGCCGGGAGCGGGGGAGTCGGCCGGCGTGCGGTGCTGTGCGGAGGCGGGGCGCTCGGCGCCGCCGCTCTCGCCGGCTGCGCGTCCGGAGGCGGGACGAAGACCGCCGAGGACCTCAAGGGCAAGCAGATCGCGAAGGCCGCCGACATCCCGGTCGGCGGCGGCAAGGTCTACGGCGACGAGAAGGTCGTGGTGACCCAGCCGAGCCAGGGCGCCTACAAGGCGTTCACGGCGGTGTGCCCCCACCAGGGCTGCACGGTCGGCGGGGTGTCGAACGGGCTGATCAAGTGCCACTGCCACGGCAGCGAATTCAAGATCGCTGATGGCTCGGTGCAGCGTGGCCCCGCGAAGGAGCCGCTCAGGGAGTACCCCGTCCGGGTCGAGGGCGGCGGCATCGTCGTCACCTGATCACCTTTTTGGTTCGGATTTGAACCAACGTGCTCGCGCATCCGTGCTTCCCGGTGACGGACAGGAACCGAGAGAGGTCACCGGAGGGGCGGGAATGCCACACAGGTCCGAGACGCAGGCGGACGGAACGGAGCGCGCGGCGGGAGAGGGCGCGCCGGGGGAGAGCCCCGCGGGCGGCACCCGCAGGGGGCTCCTCATCGGCGCCGGGCTCGCGGGCATGGCCGGGCTGGTGGCGGCGTGCGGCGAGTCGGGCGACGGCGGGCGCGGCTCCGGGGACGCGGACGGGGGCGGTGACGGCGGGGCGGGCGCCGCCCTGGCCTCGGTGAGCGAGATCCCCGTCGGCGGCGGCAAGGTGTTCGAGGACGCCAAGGTCGTCGTCTGCCAGCCCCGCCAGGGCGAGTTCACGGCGTTCTCGGCGGCCTGCACCCATCGGGGATGCAGCGTCGGTTCGGTGACCGGAGGCACGATCAACTGCCCCTGCCACGGCAGCAAGTTCAAGATCACCGACGGGTCGGTGGCGAGCCCGCCCGCCGACGAGCCCCTGGCGCAGAAGAAGGTCACCGTCCAGGGCGGGAAGATCATGCTCGCCTGAGCGACTTCGCGCGCGCCGGGCCGTCCTCGCGCGGGACGGCCCGCGCGCCGTCGGCGTGCCGCCCCTCCGCCACCTCGTCCTCGGTGACCGGAGCCGGGCCGCCGCCCTCGTCCCCGGCGCCGTCCACGACCGGTTCGGGGCTGACGCGGAGCCGGGGCAGGGCCTCCGGATGGCGGTCGCGGATGTGGGAGACGAGGTGCTCGCGCACGTCGCAGCGCAGGTCACAGGTGCTCGCCGAGTCGGCGGCGCTCATCAGCGCGCGCACCGTGACGAGGCCGCCCGGCAGCACGTCCACCACCTGGAGCGTCCACTCCCGCCGGTCCCACAGCGGGTTCTCCTTCAGGGCCGAGTACAGCTCGGCGCGCAGGTCCTCCACCGGGACCGTCCAGTCCACGTGCAGCTCGACCGAGCCGAGCAGGCGGCTGGAGTGCCGGGTCCAGTTCTCGAACGGCTGCTCGGTGAAGTGCGACACCGGGAAGATCATGCGCCGGTCGTCCCAGAGCTGCAGGACGACGTACGACAGCGTCAGCTCCTCGACCCGGCCCCAGATGCCCTGCGTGACGGCGACGTCGTCCAGGCGCAGCGCGTCGCTGAAGGCCAGCTGCAGCCCGGCCAGCAGGTTGCCGAGGGTCGGGCGCGCCGCGATGCCGACCACCAGGCCGGCGACGCCCGCCGAGGCCAGCACCCCGGCCCCGACCGCCCGCACGGCGGGGAAGGTGAACAGCGCCGCGCCGGCGGCGAGCACCACGATGATGACGGCGGCGATGCGGCGCAGCAGCATCATCTGCGTGCGGGCCCGCCTGGCCCGCCGGTTGCGCTCGCCCTCGATCCGCATCAGCCGTGCCAGCGGCGGGTCGCTCAGCGCGTAGCCGATCCGCATGACCAGCCACGTGGACGCGCCGATCGCCGCGATCCGCATCGCGTGCCGGACCACGTCCTCGGCGTGCCCGCCGACGAACTGGTACGGCATCGCGGTGCTGGAGCTGACCACCACCGCGAACGCGAAGGCGGGCGCGGCGGAACGCCCCCCTTCCGGATCCTTGGAACCGATTGACGATCCCTTTCCGGTTGATTTGCGAACATCCGGGCGCGAAGGAGAGATCTACGTCACCCTCCGGCCGCGCGCGGCGGCGCCGGCCGCGCGGGGGCACGGCGTGTCGGTGCCGCCCATTAGGCTTTCGAATGTGGCAGACCCGGCGACCTACCGACCCGCACCCGGCTCCATCCCAGAGTCCCCGGGGGTGTACCGGTTCCGCGACGAGCACGGCCGGGTCATCTACGTGGGCAAGGCCAAGAACCTGCGCTCGCGGCTGGGCTCCTACTTCGCCGACTTCTCCGCCCTGCACCCCCGGACCCAGACGATGGTGCAGACCGCGGCGCGCGTCGACTGGACGGTCGTCGGCACCGAGGTCGAGGCCCTCCAGCTGGAGTACTCCTGGATCAAGGAGTTCGACCCCAGGTTCAACGTCCGTTACCGCGACGACAAGTCCTATCCGTATCTCGCCGTGACCCTGAACGAGGACTTCCCGAGGGTGATGGTGATGCGGGGCGCCAAGCGGAAGGGCGTGCGCTACTTCGGGCCGTACTCCCACGCGTGGGCGATCCGGGAGACGGTCGACCAGCTGCTGCGCGTCTTCCCCGTCCGGACGTGCAGCGCCGGCGTGTTCAAGCGGCAGCACCAGCTCGACCGGCCCTGCCTGCTCGGCTACATCGGCAAGTGCTCGGCGCCGTGCGTCGGCCGCGTCTCGCCCGACGAGCACCGCCTGCTCGCCGAGGACTTCTGCGACTTCATGGCGGGCAACACCACGCGGTTCACCAAGCGCCTCGAACGCGACATGCGCGAGGCCGCCGCGTCCCAGGAGTACGAGCGCGCAGCCCGGCTCCGCGACGACATCCGTGCCCTGGAGCGCGCCCTGGAGAAGCAGGCGGTCGTGCTCCCCGACCGCACCGACTGCGACATGATCGCATTCGCGGAGGACGAGCTGGAGGCGGCCGTCCAGGTGTTCTACGTGCGCGGCGGCCGCATCCGCGGGCAGCGCGGCTGGGTCGTCGACAAGGTCGAGGACGTCACCACCGCCGACCTGGTCGAGCACTTCCTCATCCAGATCTACGGCGAGAGCGAGTCGGTGCCCCGCGAGGTCCTCGTCCCGGCCCTGCCGCCGGAGGAGGAGGCCATGGCCGAGCTGCTGTCGGAGCAGCGCGGCGGGCCCGTCCGGCTGCGCGTCCCGCAGCGCGGCGACAAGCGGGCCCTGCTGGAGACGGTCGCGCGCAACGCCCACGAGGCGCTCAAGCAGCACAAGACGCGCCGCGCGTCCGACCTCACCACCCGCAGCCGCGCGCTGCAGGAGATCCAGGAGGCCCTGGAGCTGGACGACGCGCCCCTGCGGATCGAGTGCTACGACGTGTCCAACCTCCAGGGCACCAACGTGGTCGCGTCCATGGTCGTGTTCGAGGACGGGCTGGCCCGCAAGAGCGAGTACCGCCGGTTCACGATCAAGGCCGTGGAGGGGCAGGACGACGTCCGCTCCATCCACGAGGTCATCACCCGCCGCTTCCGGCGCTACCTGGCCGAGAGCGAGAAGACCGGGGAGCTCGACACCCTCGGCGACCCGGAGGAGGGCGCGCACCAGCCGATCGACCCCGAGACCGGCCGGCCGCGCAAGTTCGCCTACCCGCCCAACCTGGTCCTCGTCGACGGCGGCCCCCCGCAGGTCGCGGCCGCGCAGCGGGCCCTCGACGAGCTCGGCGTCGACGACATCGCGGTGTGCGGGATCGCCAAGCGGCTGGAGGAGCTCTGGCTCCCCGGCGAGGGAGACCCGGTCATCCTGCCCCGCAACAGCGAGGGTATGTTCCTCGTCCAGCGGGTCCGCGACGAGGCGCACCGGTTCGCCATCACCTTCCACCGGCAGCGGCGTTCCCGGTCCATGACGGTCAGCGAACTCGATAACGTTCCGGGTCTGGGCCCGGCGCGCCGCGCGGCGCTGCTGAAACACTTCGGGTCGCTGAAGCGGCTGAAGGACGCGACGCCCGCGCAGGTCGCCGAGGTCCCGGGGATCGGCATGCGCAGCGCCGAGAGCATCGTCGCGGCGCTGCACGGCGCCGCGCCGGGCGGCGGCGGGGGCGAGGGACCCGGCGGGGACGACGGGGAGCACAGGGGGAGAGGCGCATGACCAGCGACACCATTCCGGACATCGTGATCGTCACCGGTATGTCCGGGGCGGGCCGCAGCACCGCGGCCAAGTCGCTGGAGGACCTCGACTGGTTCGTGGTCGACAACCTGCCGCCCGGACTGCTGGCCACGATGGCCGACCTCGGCGGCCGGGTGAAGAACGCGGTGCCGCGCATCGCCGTCGTCGTGGACGTGCGCAGCCGCGCGTTCACCGACGACCTGCACTCCTCGATCGCCGAGCTGGAGGCCCGCGGCGTCCACCCGCGCGTGGTGTTCCTGGAGGCCGGCGACGCCGACCTCGTGCGCCGGTTCGAGAGCGTCCGCCGCCCCCATCCGCTGCAGGGCGACGGCCGCCTGGTGGACGGCATCGCCCGCGAGCGCGAGCTGGTCCGCGAGGTCCGCGCCGAGGCCGACCTGGTGATCGACACCAGCGGGCTCAACGTGCACGAGCTGCGCAACAAGATCATCGGCTTCTTCGGCAACGACAGCGGCGAGTCCAGCCTGCGCGCCACCGTCGTGTCGTTCGGCTACAAGTACGGCCTGCCGGTCGACGCCGACCTCGTCGTCGACTGCCGGTTCCTGCCGAACCCGCACTGGGTGCCGGAGCTGCGGCCGAAGACGGGCCGCGACGCCGCCGTCCGCGACTACGTCCTCGGGCAGCACGGCGCCAAGGAGTTCCTCGACGCCTACTCCGAGGTGCTGCGGCTCCTCGCCGACGGGTATGAACGCGAGGGCAAGCACTACGTGACGCTCGCCGTGGGATGCACCGGTGGAAAACACCGTAGTGTTGCCATGGCGGAACAGATCGCCGCCCGGCTGCGGGACGAGGGCATCGAGGTGCAGGTCGCCCATCGTGACCTCGGCCGCGAATGACGGCCCGCGCCGGGACCCGGCGAGGGGCCCGGACGAGGAGAGAAACCGCACGGTGAAGCCCCACGGCCCCAAGGTCGTCGCGCTCGGCGGGGGCCACGGCCTCTATGCGTCGCTGTCGGCGCTTCGCCGGGTCACCGACCGGCTGACCGCGATCGTCACCGTCGCCGACGACGGCGGCTCCAGCGGCCGGCTGCGCCGCGAGCTCGGCGTGCTGCCGCCCGGCGACCTGCGGATGGCGCTCGCCGCCCTCTGCGGCGACGACGAATGGGGCCAGACCTGGCGGGACGTCGTCCAGCACCGCTTCCGCAGCGAGGGCGACCTCCAGGGCCACGCCGTCGGCAACCTGCTCATCGTCGCGCTGTGGGAGCTGCTCGGCGGCGACGGCGCCTCCTCCACCTCGACCGTCGCCGGGCTCGACTGGGTCGGCCGCCTCCTCGGCGCGCACGGCCGCGTGCTGCCGATGGCGGCCGTCCCGATGGACATCGTCGCCGAGGTGCGCGGCGCCGACCCGGCCGGGCCCGACGAGATCACCCATGTCAAGGGCCAGGTGGCGTGCGCCAGGACGCCCGGCAGCGTGCTCGGCGTGTCGCTGGTGCCGGCCGACCCGCCTGCCTGCCCGGAGACCCTCGCCGCCGTCGACGACGCCGACTGGATCGTGTTCGGCCCCGGCTCGTGGTTCACCAGCGTCCTGCCGCACCTGAAGGTGCCCGCGCTGGCCCGCGCCCTCACCACCTCCCGCGCCCGCCGCGTCGTCGCGCTGAACCTCGCGCAGCAGCCCGGCGAGACCGACGACTTCTCGCCGCAGACCCACCTGGAGGTGCTGCAGGCGCACGCGCCCGACCTGCGCGTGGACGTCGTCCTCGCCGACCGCGCGGTGGTGGACGACCCCGAGGCCCTCGACAAGGCCGTCCAGGACCTCGGTGGACGCCTCGTCCTCGCCGACGTCGCCGCCGACGACGGATCACCGCGTCATGAACCCGCCCGTCTGGCCCAAGCCTTCGTACAGATATTCACCGAGTGACGACCGGCGCGGCCGCGATCGGCCAGACTGCTGGAAGTCCGATAGGGGGAGGGTTCATCAGATGGCGATGACCGGTGTGGTCAAGGACGAGCTGAGCAGGCTCACGGTGCTGAAGCCGTGCTGCCGCAAGGCCGAGGTCTCGACGCTGCTGCGGTTCGCGGGCGGCCTGCACCTGGTCAGCGGCCGCATCGTGATCGAGGCCGAGATCGACACCGGTGTGGCGGCCCGACGGCTGATCAAGGACATCTCGGAGGTGTTCGGACACACCTCCGAGGTCGTCGTGCTCGCGCCGAGCGGCCTGCGCAAGGGCAACCGCTACGTCGTGCGCGTCTTCCGGGACGGCGAGTCGCTCGCCCGGCAGACGGGCCTCATCGACAACAACGGCCGGCCCGTCCGCGGCCTGCCCCGGCACGTCGTCGCGGGCGCCGCCTGCGACGCCGAGTCGGCCTGGCGCGGCGCGTTCCTGGCGCACGGCTCCCTCACCGAGCCCGGCCGCTCCATGTCGCTGGAGGTGACCTGCCCCGGCCCCGAGGCCGCGCTCGCCCTCGTCGGCGCCGCCCGCCGCCTGAAGATCCACGCCAAGGCCCGCGAGGTCCGCGGCGTCGACCGCGTCGTCGTCCGCGACGGCGACGCGATCAGCGCCCTGCTCACCCGGCTCGGCGCCCACGACAGCGTCCTGGCCTGGGAGGAGCGCCGGATGCGCCGCGAGGTCCGCGCCACCGCCAACCGGCTCGCCAACTTCGACGACGCCAACCTGCGCCGCTCCGCCCGCGCCGCCGTCGCGGCCGGCGCCCGCGTCGCCCGCGCCCTGGAGATCCTCGGAGACGACGCCCCCGAGCACCTCGTCAGCGCCGGCCGCCTCCGTCTGGAGCACAAGCAGGCGTCCCTGGAGGAGCTCGGCCAGCTCGCCGACCCGCCCCTCACCAAGGACGCCATCGCCGGCCGCATCCGCCGGCTCCTCGCCATGGCCGACAAGCGCGCCGGCGACCAGGGCATCCCCGGCACCGACGCCAACCTCACCGCGGACATGCTCGCGCCGTGACTCCCAGGGGGCGACCCCCTGGGACCCCCGTTGCGAGCCGGGCGATCCTCACGCCACGGTGCGAGTCGGAGTGCCCGTGCGGGTTGTGCCGTGTCGCTGCGGTCGCCCGGTGCGGGTTCTGCTCTACGAGCGTCCGGCGTGGCACGTCCGGGAGCGCTGGGGTCAGGGGAGGCGGTGGAGGGTGCCGTCGGGGGTGGCCTCGAAGGTCAGGTGGCGGGTGCCGACGGTCGCCTCCACGTGGAGTGTTCCGTCCGGGAGCGTGCGGGTTCGGATCTTCGGGGGGCCCTCGCCGCGGACGGGGGCGATCAGGGTCAGGATGCGGGCGGGCGGGGTTCCTCCGCGGGCGGGGAAGGACACCACCGGGGCGGGGAGCCTCTTGTGGGGGGAGGAGGCTGTCCAGCCCTGCTTCGGGGTGAGGGAGCCCCGGAGGATTCTGGCGGAGTCGCCGGTCGTGCCGGGGAGCGGTAAGCGGATGAAGTGGACGCGGACCGGGCCCGACGTGGCGACGGCGTCGGGTCCGTGGGCGACGGCGGTGAACGCCGCGGGCAGGTGCCAGAGCTGCTCGACGGGACGGGGAGCCGCGGAGCGCACCTCGTCCAGCACCGCGAGGGCGTCCGGATCGGACGCGGCGAGCACCGAGCGGGAACGGGTCGTCCCGGCGAAGGCGGTGTCGGAGAACCGGAACGTGTCGGCGCCTCGCCGGAAGTCGTGCGCGACCAGCGCCGTCGCCGCCCGCTGGTGGAACGGGACGCCGCGCACCACGAGCGTGTTGTGCGCCTCCGGAGACGCCAGCCACCTCCGCCAGACCGCGTCGCTGTAGCCGATGTGGCCGCTCGGAACGAGGATGTCGCTGCCGAGCGCATGGAAGGTGAGCGCCATGTGGTCGTTCTGCCCGTGCGCGTACCGGCCCGGGCCGAAGCGCGCCGTGTAGGACATCTCCTCGGCGAACGAGCGGCCGTCCCGGCCCCAGCCGGACCTGCCCATCACGTACCCGGCGCGGTAGACGCGCGCCCTCTCCATGGGCGGGACGCCTTTCACGCCCTGCGTCGCCACGTACCTGAGCGGTCCCGATCCGAGGTCGTCGATGTCGGAGGCCCTGTCCGCGTACGACTCGCCGATCTGGAGCAGGTCTCCGGCGGGCGTGGTCTGGAAGGCGATGAACTCGTCCATCAGCCGGTGCCGGCGGACGAGCTCGGCGGGGACGGGACGGCCGCACTCGCGCATGACGCGGAACGCGAGCCGCCAACGGCTCCGGTTGTAGACGGCGTAGTGCGTGGACTGCTCGTTCCCGGCGCCCTCGTCGTCGATGGCCGGCCGCGCCCCGCCGGGCGGGGCGAGGATCGCGTCGAGCAGGCGCCGGTGGCCGAGCCCGGCGAGGTCCTCCCGCCCGACGGCGCACCCCGCCGTCATGAGCGTCATCGACTCGTCGGTGCCGTGGTTCCAGGGCCCCGAGTAGTGCTCGGGACGGGCCAGCCACCGCGCGTGGGCGGCGATGGCCTCGTCCAGCCACCCTCCGGTCAGATGCCGCCGGAGGCAGACGAAGGTGGCGAGGCGGAACTTGGCGGCCTCCCCGATCGCCTCGCGCCTGGGCCCGGGGAACCGTTCGGGCCGGGCGTTGTCGGCGAGCCAGTCCCGGGCGATGCCCTCGGCCGTCCGCAGCGCGGCGCGGTCACCCGTCCGTTCGTACTCCTCGACGAGGCCGCCGAGCCATTCGAGGGAGTGGAACCAGAGCCGCCACGACCGGTCGCCGTACGGGTCGCGGCCCCAGTCCACGTCCGTCCCGCGGGCGACGCGGACGGGGGCGGTGCGCGGAGTCGCGAACCGGCCCCCGCGGACCTGGGCCGCCGGGTTCACCCTGTCCAGGCCGTTGTAGCCGAGGCAGACGGCCCGCGACGCCGCGCGGGCCGTCACCGGAACGGTGGGCGTGACGGAGCCGCGGCAGCCGGTCGACAGCGACAGCAGGAGCACGGCGCACGCCGCCCGGCGGGCGCTCCCTGAAGATCGGTGGGCCACACTCCAACAACACACGTGCGGCGCCATTCCGGCGGACCGCCGCCGGTGAAGGGTCGGTAAACATTCGGGGGGCGCCGGTCAGCGCGGGGTGTGGTCGCCGCGCAGCACGCGCTCGATGAGGTCGTCGCGGAGCTGGCCGTAGCCGGTCTCGGCCCACACGCTGCGGGACGGGTCGGCCTCGTAGTAGGGCACCTCCCGGCCGTCGCGGCGGTCGGTCAGGACCTCGGGGGCGCGCTTGTCGCGGGCCGCGCGGGCGCACGCTCGGCAGGTCCGGACGCTCAGCCGCCTGCGGGAGCCGACGGGGCGCCAGTCGAGCTCGGCGGTCGCGTCGCCGTGGAGCGGGTTGAAGAAGCACAGCGGGACGGGCGGGATCTCCGGTCTGCCCTTCGCGACGGCCTGCGCGGAGGCGAGGGCGTCGCGGCCCTGGTCGAGCAGGACCAGGACGCCGGCCAGGTCGGGGACGCCCCGCGCCGCGTCGAGGGTCTTCCCGGCGGCCTGGTAGGCGTCCAGCGCGCGGGCGACCAGGGTGCGGGTCCGCTCGCCGGAGGTCGGGACGCCGCTGTCGTCCAGCAGCTCCCCGAACGCGATCACCTCGCGGGACGCCTGCTCGCGGAGCTGGTCCTCGGTGGCGCGGTTCGCCGTGGCGAACACCGTGCGGGGCATCAGCAGCCCCTCGCCCCCGCGGCGGACGGAGGCCATCCGGCGCCGCCGCCACAGCAGGAATCCGGCGACCCCGGCCACGGCCGCGCCCGCCGCGCCCGCGCCGAGGGGCGCCGCGAGCCCGCCCCCGTCCGCCCCGTGCTCGGGCGGCGGGGTGCCGTGCCGCGCCTTGTAGCGCTTGTCGATCTCGGCGGAGACCCGGTCGTACTCCTGCTGGCCGGTGCCGGAGACGATCAGGTCGGCGACGCGGGACAGCCGGGCGGCGAGCGGCGCGTCGTCCATGGCGCGGTCCAGGGTGACCGCCCAGGCGGCGCGGTCGGCCCGGTGCTCGCCACCCCACTCCCGCGCCCGGAGGTCCTGGGAGTCGTCGTCGAAGGTGATGAAGATCCCGTCGCGGCCGAGGCGGTCGTGGACGACGGTCGCGAGCTGCTCGGAGTCCGTCCACGTGCCGCCCTTGACGATGGGGACCAGCACGACGAAGACCGGCGCGGGCGCCTTGCGCAGCTTGGCGATGAGCGCGCGGCGGTCCGCCGCCGGAAGCGCGGACGCCAGGGACGGGTCGACGTATACGGGGGAGCGGCGCAGCGCGGCGGCCAGCCGCTCGCCGGGGGACGGTTCAGTCAACACCGAGGTACCTCATCACACGGGGGAGGAAGGTCTTGCCGTGGGCGCCCCACGCCGTCTCGCGCCACACGCCCGGGACGAGGGTGTGCGGGCGGTGGCCGCCCGGCCCTGGGATCTGCAGAAGGCGCCGCTCGTCGAGTCCCTGCCTCTTGTCGAGGTCCCGGCAGCCCGCGCAGAGCGGGCACTGCCTGGGCAGGGCGCCGCCGTGCTCCTTCTCCAGCTTCCGGACGCGCCTGCGCACCACCGACCTGCCGTGCAGCGGGTTCACCAGGCACGGTGTCGGCGGGGACTCGATGTCCCGGGCGAGGGCGACGCATCCCTGGCGCGCCAGCACGATCGCGCCCACGAGGTCGATCGCTCTGCTGTCGTCGTCCTTGGCGTCGTCATAGAGGATCTGCGCGGCGTCGTAGGCGGAGACGGCGTAGGCGCGGCCCTGCTCTCCGCCGGACGCGGCGAGCAGGCGGCGAAGCCTCTCCAGGTCCCTGGCGCTGTGCCGGCGGAGCCAGCGCATGCTCGGCCTGGTGCGCGCCCGGGCACGCCGTCCGGCACTCGGCCGGTTCCGGCGCCGCGACGGCCCGCCGCGGCGCAGCGCGAGGACACCGAGGCCCAGCCAGTACAGGACCGCGGCCCCCGCCGGACCGGCGAGCAGGAGTCCGGTCAGCAGCGGCGCCTTGATCTCCGGTTCGTCCGGCGTCAGCGAGAACTCCCGGCCGAACGGGTCCGGGCTGGAGAACAGCCGCGGCATGGTGGGGGACGCCGAGGGCGCCGCCGCGTAGCCGTCCAGCCGCCGGACGATCCGGTCGGCGAGCCCGTCGTAGGGACGCTCGGAGTCGACGGGACGCGCGTTGCCCGGCATGTCCTCCTCGTCCAGTTCGTCCAGCGGGGAGCGCCCCCGGCGGGGGACGTTGAACGCCTTGGACTCCAGGTTGCCGCGCGCGTCCGCCATCACGTAGAGGCCGTCGCGGCGCGAGCGGTCGCGCAGCATGAACAGGAACGCGTCGCCACGGCCCTGCGACTCCGACTCGCTCGGGTTCGGGATCACCACCACGTACGCCGGCGTGCCGAGCCGCTTCGCCGTCGCGGCGACGGCCACGCGCAGCCGGGCGCGGTCGCGCGCGCCGAGCGCCTGCGCGACGTCCGGGTCGACGAACACCGGGTCCCTGGCCAGCGCGGCGCCCACCCGGTCGAGCCGGTGGTAGGCGTACGGAGGCGGCCCGTCCTCCGCGGCGGCTCCGGGGACCGTCGCGAGCGCGGAGAGGACGAGGGCGGCCAGCACCACCGGGAACCGCAGCACCACGGGGAACCGCTTCATCCGCGGGCCTTCCTGGTGTTCTTCCCGGTGCTCTTCCCCGGCGGCCTCTTCGGCAGCCGCGCCCGCCTCGCCAGCCGGACGCGGCGGCCGACCAGCAGGCCCAGGATCGCGCCCCCGCTCACCACGGCGCCGCCGGTGAACAGGCCCCACTCGATGCGGGACGCCCGCCGGTCCGCCGCGTCGTCGGCGTCCAGGGCCTCGCGGACCTTCGACTTCGGTCTCGGGCGCGGATGCTCGCGGCGCTCCCCGGCGTGCCCCGACAGGGCGATGTCCACGAACAGCGCGATCATCTCCGGGGCGCTCGCGTCGTAGGGGGTCTCCGCCTCCGCCGCCGCCCAGGCGTCGTCGAGCGGGAGGGCGCGGTCGCCGCCGAACCGGCGGAGCTCGCCGCTCCCGCCGGACGGGGGGACCACGATGTAGACGCCGTCCTTGCCCAGCCGGTCGCGCAGCAGGGCCGCGAGGGACTCGGCCGCGTTCTGCGGGCCGAGGCCCGTGTCCAGCGTCACCGCCACGTACACGGGGACGCCGAGCCGGGCGACGGACGCCTTGATCCGCGCGGCGGTGTCGGGCGGAAGCGCGCGGGGCGCGTGGTCGGTGACGTAGACGGGGTCGCGGCGGAGCGCGGCGGCGATGGCGTCGGCGCGGCCCTCCGGGGCGGCGCGCTCCAGCAAGGGGGCGGCCCCGGCCGGGCGTCCGAGCAACACGGCCCCCACCAGCCCCGCCAACAGAACCGACCACCCGCGCCACATGGCCGGGAGTGTAGTGATGATCGTGCTTTTTCGTGAAAGAGGGGCGGTCTCGGGCGTCCCCCGACCGGGGGAAGGCGGACTCACCCATGAATCCCACGAAACCGGTGTCCGGCTACTCGTTGGTCATTGGATAGGGTCTGAGGTGGGGTAGAGCCCCGGATCGACCGTAGGTAAGAGCCCGGCTGGCACCGGGCGATACGACGTACGAGGAGAGCGGTTCCGTGACCATCCGAGTAGGCATCAACGGGTTCGGCCGGATCGGCCGCAACTTCTACCGCGCGGTGAAGGCGTCCGGGGCCGACATCGAGGTCGTGGCCGTCAACGACCTGACGGACAACGCCACGCTCGCCCAGTTGCTCAAGTACGACAGCATCCTCGGCCGCTTCCCCGAGGACGTGCACGCCACCGCCGACGAGATCGTCGTCGGCGGCAAGGCCATCAAGGCCTTCGAGGAGCGCGACCCCGCGAACCTCAAGTGGAGCGAGGTCGGCGCCGACGTCGTCGTCGAGTCGACCGGTTTCTTCACCGACGCCAACAAGGCGCGGGTGCACGCCGACAACGGCGCCAAGAAGGTCATCATCTCCGCGCCGGCCAAGAACGAGGACCTCACGGTCGTCCTCGGCGTCAACGAGGACCGGTACGACCCGGCGAACCACACGGTGATCTCCAACGCGTCCTGCACCACCAACTGCCTCGCCCCGCTGGCCAAGGTGCTGCACGACAACTTCGTCATCGAGAAGGGCCTGATGACGACGATCCACGCCTACACGCAGGACCAGAACCTGCAGGACGCGCCGCACAAGGACCTGCGCCGCGCCCGCGCCGCCGCGCTGAACGTGGTCCCCACCTCCACCGGCGCCGCCAAGGCGATCGGCCTGGTGCTGCCGGAGCTGAAGGGCAAGCTGGACGGCTACGCCCTGCGCGTGCCCGTGCCGACCGGCTCGGCCACCGACCTGACCGTCGAGCTGTCCCGCGACGTGACGGTCGAGGAGGTCAACGAGGCGTTCCGGGCCGCCGCCGACGGACCGCTGAAGGGCTACCTCACCTACACCGAGGACCCGATCGTCTCCAGCGACATCGTCACCGACCCGTCGTCCTGCATCTTCGACTCCGGGCTGACCAAGGTCATCGGCGACCAGGTGAAGGTCGTCGGCTGGTACGACAACGAGTGGGGCTACTCCAACCGCCTCGTCGACCTCGTCAAGCTCGTCGGCGCGCAGCTGTAACCGAAGCCCGTCACCGCCGTGGCCGCGCGACGCGCGGCCACGGCGCGGCCGTGTACGGAAGGACACCGCATCCCGATGCGCACCATTGACGATCTCGACGTCGCCGGACGGCGCGTCCTGCTGCGCGCGGACCTGAACGTCCCGCTGCAGGACTCTGGCCCCCCTCCGGGGGGTGCGGGGGGTCGCCCCTCCACAGCGATGCGCATCACCGACGACGGGCGGATCCGGGCCAGCCTGCCGACGATCGAGGCGCTGCGGTCCCGGGGAGCCAAGGTCATCGTCTGCGCCCACCTCGGCCGGCCCAGGGGGCAGGTGAAGCCCGAGCTCTCACTCGCGCCGGTCGCCGCCCGCCTGGGCGAGCTGCTGGGCGCGGAGGTGGCGTTCGCGACCGACGTCGTGGGCGACTCCGCCCGCGCCGCGGCCGGCGGCCTCGCCGACGGCGGCGTCGCGCTGCTGGAGAACCTGCGCTTCGAGCCGGGCGAGACCAGCAAGGACGACGCCGAGCGCGGCGCCCTCGCCGACCGGCTGGCCGCCCTCGCCGACGTCTACGTCGGGGACGGCTTCGGCGCGGTGCACCGCAGGCACGCGTCGGTCTACGACGTGCCGAAGCGGCTCCCGCACGCCGCGGGCGGGCTGATCGCCGCCGAGGTCGAGGTGCTCAGGAAGCTCACCGAGGACGTCGAGCGCCCCTATGCGGTCGCGCTCGGCGGGTCCAAGGTGTCCGACAAGCTCGGGGTCATCGACAACCTGCTCGGCAAGGCCGACCGCATCCTGATCGGCGGCGGCATGGTGTTCACCTTCCTCAAGGCGCAGGGGCACGAGGTCGGCCGGAGCCTCCTGGAGGAGGACCAGCTCGACACGGTCCGCGAGTACCTGCGGCGCGCCGAGGAGACCGGCGTCGAGTTCGTGCTGCCGGTCGACATCGTCGCGGCCGCCGCGTTCGCCGCGGACGCCGACCACGACGTGGTGCCCGCCGACGCGATCCCGGCCGACCGGCTGGGCCTGGACATCGGGCCCGAGTCCGGCAAGCTGTTCGCCGCGCGCCTCGCCGACGCCAGGACGGTCTTCTGGAACGGCCCCATGGGCGTGTTCGAGATGGAGCCCTACTCGCACGGCACCCGCGCCGTCGCGCAGGGCCTCATCGACTCCGGCGCGTTCACCGTGGTCGGCGGCGGCGACTCGGCCGCGGCCGTCCGGCTGCTCGGCTTCGACGAGGCGGCCTTCTCCCACATCTCGACCGGCGGCGGCGCGAGCCTCGAGTACCTCGAAGGCAAGACGCTGCCCGGCCTGCAAGCCCTGGAGGACTGACCGATGGCCCGCGTCACCCCTGCCGGCGTCCCGAGCGGCCGCAAGCCGCTCATGGCCGGCAACTGGAAGATGAACAACAACCACCTCGAGGCGATCGCGCTCGTCCAGAAGATGGCGTTCGCGCTCAAGGACCCCGACTACGCGGCCGTCGACGTCGCGGTGATCCCGCCGTTCACCGCGCTCCGCTCGGTGCAGACCCTGATCGAGGCCGACAAGTACGGGATCCAGTACGGCGCGCAGGACGTCTCCCAGCACGCGTCCGGCGCCTACACCGGTGAGATCTCCGCGGCGATGCTGGCCAAGCTCGGCTGCACCTACGCGGTCGTCGGGCACTCCGAGCGGCGCCAGTACCACGCCGAGGACGACGCGGTCGTCAACGCCAAGGCCAGGGCCGCGCTCGCCGCCGATCTCACCCCGATCCTGTGCGTCGGCGAGGGGCTGGAGGTCCGCAAGGCCGGCGCGCACGTCCCGCACGTGCTCGCGCAGGTCGACGGCGGGCTGGAGAAGATCACCGCCGAGCAGGTGCGGCGCATCGTGATCGCCTACGAGCCGGTCTGGGCGATCGGCACCGGCGAGGTCGCCACCCCGCAGGACGCGCAGGAGGTCTGCGGGGCCATCCGCACGCGGCTCGCCGAGCTGTACGACGGCGGTGTGGCCGACGAGGCGCGTATCCTGTATGGCGGTTCGGTGAAGGGCGGCAACGTCGCCGGGATCATGGCGCAGGCCGATGTGGACGGCGCCTTGGTCGGTGGTGCCAGCCTGGACCCGGGAGAGTTCGTCAAAATCTGCCGGTACCGGGATCTGCTGGTCTGATCACATCTGATCAATTCCGCGTGAAGCGGGGGTTCTTGCCGAACCAGCGGAGACTTCGTCGTACCCTTCGTAGCTGACGGGTAAACGCCCGGTCCGGCTCGACCTCCGTCCTGAACTACAGACAAGGCGCTGAAGAAACGTGATCATCGCAACGTCCATCGTGCTCATCGTCACGAGCCTGCTGATGGTGGTCCTCGTCCTGATGCACAAGGGCAAGGGCGGCGGCCTGTCCGACATGTTCGGCGGCGGCGTCTCGTCGTCCCTCGGAGGGTCGTCGGTGGTCGAGCGCAACCTCGACCGGCTGACCATCGGCGTCGGGGTGGTCTGGTTCGCCTCGATCGTCGTGCTCGGGCTGCTGTTCAAGCACAAGGGCGTCGGCTGAGCCGGCCCGTCCAACACATGCGAGCGCCGCGCCGTCCTCGAAGGTCACGGGCGGCGGCGGCACACCAAGCGAGGAGTATTCCGTGGGTAGTGGCAACGCGATTCGGGGCAGCCGTGTCGGGGCCGGTCCGATGGGAGAGGCGGAGCGCGGCGACGCCGCCCCCCGCGTCTGGGTGACCTTCTACTGCGCCAACCGGCACGAGACCCGCCCCAGCTTCGCGACGGACGTCGCGGTCCCCGAGACGTGGGACTGCCCGCGCTGCGGGTTCCCCGCCGGCCAGGACTCCGAGAACCCCCCGGCCCCGCCGAAGACGGAGCCCTACAAGACCCACCTCGCGTACGTGAAGGAGCGGCGCAGCGACGAGGACGGCGAGGCCATCCTGGAGGAGGCGCTCGCCAAGCTCCGGCAGAAGCGCGCCGCCGTGAAGCGGGCCATGGAGGCCGCGGCCCGCTGACGCCCGCCGAAGCCGCACCGTGTGGCCCGTCCCCGGCGAGGGGACGGGCCGCACGCATTTCCGCGGCAGGGGGCGGGACGCGCCCGCATCGGCGGAATCGCCGGTCTCCGCGCCGGCGCCTGGGCGGGACCCCGTCTGACCAGCTCTGATATGTGTCTGTGTATGGCGGTACGCGTGATATCCATATTGGACGTCACGAGTGCGGCTCTGGTCTCCTGGGGCGTCCGCCCTCCGCCCCCCGGGAAAGCAGGTGCCTCCGCATGCCGTCCGTGCAGTCCGGTTCGTCCCGGCGGGCGCTGCTGGCCGCCGCGGCCCTGCTGCCGCCGGCGGGATGCGGCGGGAAGGAGGAGCCGTCCTCCGCGACGCCGCCGCCGTCCGCACGGCCCTCGGCCGTGGCGCCGGACCCGTCGCGGTTCGCGGCGCTCGAACGCCGGCACGGCGCCCGCCTCGGCGTGTACGCGCTGGCGACCCGGACCGGGGCCGAGGTGGCCTACCGCGCCGACGAGCGCTTCGCGTTCTGCTCCACGTTCAAAGTGCTCGCCGCGGCGGCGGTCCTGCACGGCAACCCGCTCGGCCATCTCGACGAGCGCGTCGCCTACACCCGGGCCGACGTGAACTCCATCTCACCGGTCACCGAGGACCGCGTCGCCACCGGGATGACCGTCCGGGAGCTGTGCGACGCCGCCATCCGCTTCAGCGACGGCACGGCGGGGAACCTGCTGATGCGCGACGCGGGCGGCCCGGCGCGGCTGACCGCCTACCTGCGGGGGCTCGGCGACACCGTCAGCCGCATGGACGACTACGAGCCCGAACTGAACCGGGTGCGCCCCGGCGACCCGCGGGACACCACGACCTCGCGGGCGATCGCCGCCGACTACCGCGCGCTCGTCCTCGGGGACGCGCTGGAGCCCGCCAAGCGCGCCCTGGTCCGCGGGTGGCTCGAACGCAGCGCCACCGCCGTCGGCGCCGAACGCATCAGGGCGGGCCTGCCCCGGGGGTGGAGGGCGGCGAGCAAGACGGGGACCGGAGACTACGGCAGGGCCAACGACATCGCCGTCGTGTGGCCTCCCCGGGGCGCACCGCTCATGGTCGCCGTCATGTCCGACCGCCGGGGCTACGGCGCCCCGCCCAGGAACGCCCTGATCGCGGAGGCCGCGGCGCTGGTCGCGTCCGACCTGTCCCGGGCCGGGCTGTGACCGTCTCCGTTCCCGCGCCCGCCCCCGCCGGTTCGCCGCCCGCGCCCGCCGCGGACCCGTCCGGCCGCCGGGTGATCGTGCCGGTGGTGGCGATCCAGCTCGCCGCCAGCCTCGGCTTCTTCGCGGTGATGGCGCACCTCGTCGCCCACCTCAGGCACGACCTCGGACTGATGGCCGGCACGGTCGGGCTGGTCCTCGGAGTGCGGGTGGGCCTGCAGTTCGCCCTTCTCCTGCCCGTGGGAACCCTCACCGACCTGCTCGGCGCGCGCCGGGCCGGGGTGATCTCCTGCGCCGTGCGCGCGGTGGGGTTCGCGATGCTCGGCTCCGCCGCGAGCGTGTGGGCGCTCCTCGGCGCGGCCGTCACCCTCGCGGTCGGCGGCGCGCTCTACAACCCCGCGGGCCACAGCCTGCTGGCGTCCGTCGGCCCCGGCGCCAGGTCCGGCGGATTCGCCGCCTACGTCGCCGCGCAGCACCTGGCGACGGTCGCGGGCCCGCCGATGGGCCTGCTCCTGCTGGGCACGGGGTCCGGATTCGCGCTCCTGACGGGGACGGCCGCCGCTCTCTGGGTGGTCGCCGGCGTCCTGTTCCTCTTCGTGCCCCGGACCGGCGGCAGGAACGCGCCCGCGCGCCCGCGCGACGTCCTCGCGGGCGTCCGGGCGGTGCTCGGCGACCGGGCGTTCCTGTACTTCGCGCTGCTGACCGCGCCCACGACGCTGCTCGCCACCCACATCATGACGGCCGTGCCCCTCCTCGGCTTCAGGCCCGCGGTGGCGACGCTGTGCTTCTCCCTCCTCGCCATGGTCGCGGCGTCGGTCCAGCCGTTCGTCGCCGTCCGGCGCCGCGGCGAGCGGCCGTGGGTGCTGCGGGCGGGGCTGCTGTGCGCGGCGGCGGGGTTCTTCGTCCTCGCGGCGCTGGACGGCACGCAGCAGGGCCCGCTGATGCTCGCGGCCGTCCTCAACGGGGCCGCCAACGGCCTCGTGCAGCCGTCGGTCTTCCAGCGCACCGCGCGCCGCGCCCCGCCGGAGCGCTTCGGCTCGTACTACGGCGTGCTGGCGTTCAGCGCCGGCATGTTCTCCTTCGCCGGCGACCTGGTGATCGGCCGTCTCTTCGACCTCGGACCGGCGGGCGCGGCGTGGGCCCTCACCGGGGTCGGCACCTGCGCGCTGCTGGCCGCGGCGGGCACCACGGCGGGCGGCGTGGCGGGCGGCGTGGCGGGCACGGCCCGGGGCGAATAATCTTCGGGGAACGGGACGTCCGGGCGCGATTCCCGCGCGGGAGTTCGGCGTCCGCCGGACAGTTCGGGAGGAACCCTATGGACGCGGTCGACCAGGCGATCCTGCGGCGCCTGCAGCGGGACGGGCGGCAGACCAACCGCGAACTGGCGGAGGCGGTGGGGATCGCGCCGTCCACGGCCCTGGAGCGGACGCGCGCGCTGCGCTCGCGGGGCGTCATCACGGGGTTCCACGCCGCGGCCGACCTGGAGCGGCTGGGACGCGGCGTGCAGGCGCTGATCTCGATCAGGATCCGGCCGCAGTCGCGCGAGGCGATCGAGTCCGCCCGCGACAGCATGGCCTCCATGCCCGAGACGGTGGCGGTCTTCGTCGTGACCGGGAACGAGGACCTGCTCGTCCACGTGGCCGTGCCGAGCACCGCCTACCTCCGCGACTTCGTGCTCGACCGGCTGGCGCGCCGCAAGGAGTACGTCGACGTCCGCACCATCGTCGTGTACGACTACGTGCAGCCGGTGGAGCAGTCCGAACTTCCGTCGGACCACAGGCCCGGAGGGCGAACGCCCTACAGCTGACGGCTGGAGTTCGCCGCCCGTGGCGAAGGAATGACGGTGCTAGGGGCCCAGGGCGAACGAACGACGGCTCAGTGCGTCTGGTTCCGCACGTTCACCTAGCTTCGGCGGCATGGACCGACGGAACAACTCATCCGGTGCGCTGCTGGTGCTCGCCGCGGGCGTGCTCTGGGGGACGGTCGGGCCGGCGCAGGTGCTGGCCGGGCCGTCCGCGAGCCCGGTGGCGGTCGGCGGCGCCCGGATCCTCTCGGGCGGGCTCGTCCTCGCCGTCCTCGTGCTCGCGGCCGACCGCCGCGCGTTCCTGGCGCTGACCCGCCGGACCTGGCCGTCCCTCGCGGCGGCCTCGGTCGCGACCGGCACCTTCCAGGCGTCGTTCTTCAGCGCGGTCGACCGCACGGGCGCCGCCGTCGCGACCGCCGTCGTGTTCGGGCTCGCGCCCGTCTCGACCGGCCTGTGCGAGCGGCTCGTCCTGGGTGCCCGGCTCGGCCGCCGCTGGTGGGCCGGGACGGCCTGCGCGGTCGGCGGCGTGGCGCTGCTGATGGTGCCGGGAGAGGCCGTCCACGCCGACCCGGCCGGGATCGCGCTGAGCCTGGCCGCCGGCACGTGCTTCGGCGTCTACACGGTGTCGGCGAAGGTCCTGACCGGTCTCGGGACCGGGATGGGCGGGGCCCGGATGGCGGGCGCGGTTGCGGTGACGCTGCTGGCCGGGGGAGCGGCCCTGCTGCCCTGGACGCTGCCGGAGCTGCCGGCCCTCGCCGCGCCGCGCCCGGCGGCACTGGTGGCCTGGCTGGGGATCGCCGCCACCGCCGCCGCGTACATGTTCTTCGTCACCGGTCTCGGCCGGGTGACGGCGGCGACCGCCGGGACGCTGAGCCTCGCCGAACCGCTCGTCGCCACCGGGCTGGCCGTGGCCGTCCTCGGCGAGCGGATGTCGGCGCCGGTCGCGGCGGGTTCCCTGCTGCTGATGGGCGGGCTGTTCGTGGTGTCGGTCCCCGCACGCGCGCCGCGCGGGACCGGGGCGGCCCGGTATGATGGCGGCCACGCGACTGGCGCAGTCAAGGTGGAGACGACCACCGGGGAGCGAAAGTAGTCCGCACACCGCGCGCCTGGGTGTACGGGTCCCCTTCGCCGGGGCGCCCGAAGCCCCGGCGCGAGCAGCGCGGAGGCTCACGATGCACGAACCGGCCGTATCCCATCTGCAGGGCCAGGACCCCGAGATCGCCGCGCTGGTGGAGGCCGAGGCCCGCCGCCAGTACGAGAAGATCCGGTTGATCGCCTCGGAGAACTACGTCTCGGAGGCGGTGCTGGAGGCCGCCGGCACGGTCCTGACCAACAAGTACTCCGAGGGCTACGCGGGCAAGCGCTACTACGAGGGCCAGCAGAACATCGACCCGGTCGAGCTGCTCGCCATCGAGCGGGCGAAGGGCGTGTTCGGCGCCGAGCACGCCAACGTCCAGCCCTACTCGGGCTCGCCCGCCAACCTCGCCGTCTACATGGCGTTCCTGGAGCCCGGCGACCCGGTCATGGGCCTGTCGCTGCCGATGGGCGGCCACCTGACGCACGGCTGGTCGGTGTCGGCCACCGGCAAGTGGTTCCGGCCCGTCCGCTACGACGTGCGCGCCGACACCGGCCGGGTCGACATGGACCAGGTCCGCGACCTCGCCCTCAAGGAGCGCCCGAAGCTGATCTGGTGCGGCGGCACCGCGGTCCCCCGGACGATCGACTTCCCGGCGTTCGCCGAGATCGCCCGGGAGACCGGCGCGGTCCTGGCCGCCGACATCGCGCACATCGCGGGTCTGGTCGCCGGCGGCGCGCACCCGTCCCCGGTCGGGCACGCCGACGTCGTCACCACCACCACGCACAAGACGCTGCGCGGCCCCCGCGGCGCCATGATCCTCTCGACGGCCGAGCACGCGAAGGCCGTCGACAAGGCCGTCTTCCCCGGCCTGCAGGGCGGCCCGCACAACCACACGACGGCCGCGATCGCCGTCGCGCTGAAGGAGGCGGCGCGGCCGGACTTCGCCGGGTACGCGCGGCAGGTCGTCGCGAACGCCAAGGTGCTCGCCGCAGCGCTGCTGGACCGCGGTTACGACCTGATCTCCGGCGGCACCGACAACCACCTCATCCTCATCGACCTGACCGCCAAGGGCGTCGCGGGCAAGCCCGCCGCGCAGGCCCTCGACCGCGCCGGCATCGAGCTGAACTACAACGCCGTCCCGTTCGACCCGCGCAAGCCGTTCGACCCGTCCGGGCTGCGGCTCGGCACCGCCGCGATCACCACCCGGGGGATCGGCGAGGAGCACATGCCGCGGCTCGCGGCGTGGATCGACGAGGTCGTGCACGCCACCGCCAAGCAGGACGAGGCGGTCCTGGACCGGGTCGCCGGGCAGGTCCGCGAGCTGCTCGCGTCCTACCCGATGCCCGGCTGGCGTTCCGAGCCGTGACGCTCAGCGTGGGCGCAGCAGCGTGATCATGCGCCAGGCCGCGGGGTCGGCGAGGGGCACCGCGCCCTCGCCGGCCCCGAAGTCGCCGTACTGCGCGACCGCCTCCAGCCCTCCCGCGAGGCGGATCGCGGCGTCCAGCTCGGTGGCCGTCCAGAACCGGTAGGGCACGACGTCGCGGACGACCCGCGGCTCCGCGCCCTTCCCGTCGATGGTCATCGTGACCCGGTCGTCGGCGATCTGGGTGACCGGGTCCAGCCGGTCGGACGGCTCGCCCCAGCGCACGCTCGCGCGGACGCCGTCCCGCTCGACCGTCCAGGCGGTGCTGACGCTCGGGTCGTCGCCCAGCCGGTCCCGGGGGTGCGACATCTCGATGACGTAGAGGCCGCCGGGGGCCAGGTGCGCGGCGGCGCACCGCAGGTGCGCCACGAACGCGTCCAGCGTCATGAGATGGGACGTGGAGTCCAGCATGGTCGCGACGAGGTCGAAGCGGCGGCCCAGCGCGAACCGTGTCATGTCGCCCTCGACGACCTCCAGTCCGACGCCGGCGCGTTCGGCCTCGCGGGCCGCGTAGGCGCACATGCGCGGGTTGAGGTCGAGCGCCGTCGCCGCCAGCCCGCGGCGGCCGAACTCGCGGGCGTGCTCGGCGGGCCCGGCGGCCAGCTCCAGCACCGTGCCGGGGACGAGGCCCCGCTCGGCGCACCAGGCGAGCAGCACGTCCGCCTCGGCCGGCACGTCGCGGAACGAGCACGCCAGCTCGTACGCCCAGGGGTCGTCATATACGCCGGTCACCCGCCCATCCTGCCAGCGTCGCCGGCCCGGCGGGACGGCCGTCCAGCCGCAGCCTGATCTCCACGATCGCGGTGTCCCCGGTGCGCCGCGTCCGCCCCCCGAGGGAGGTCAGCAGCCGCCGCATCCGGGCGTTCTCGCTCAGCGCGGTCGCGCGCACCTCCACCAGGCCGCGGTCCCTGGCCAGCGCGAGGAGCAGCCCGGCGAGGCCGCGGCCGAGCCCGCGGCCCTGCCAGGCGTCCTCGACCAGGAACGCGACCTCCCCGGCGCCCGGGTCGCGGACGAGGACCAGGTGCGCCAGCGCCAGCAGCGACCCGTCCGGGCCCTCCGCGACCAGCGTCAGGCCCCGCGAGGAGTCGCAGAACCCCTCGAACGCCCGGCGCGGCGGGTACGGCTTGGGGCTGAAGTAGCGCATCCGGCGGCTGTCCAGCGAGCAGCGCTCGTGCAGCGCCCGCACGGCGTCGCCGTCGCCGCGGCCGATCGGCCGGACGACCACCTGCGTGCCGTCGCGCAGCGCGATCCGCCGGGACGCCGACGGGCGCGGCGCCGCCGGGAGCGCCGCGCGCACCAGCGCGTCGGCCCGCGCCGCCTCCGTCGCGGTGAACGGCAGCCCGGTGCGCCGTAGCCGGACCGAGCGCCCGCGCACCGGAACGATGAGGTCGCGGCGGTCGGGCTCCTCGCCGCCGGGGCGTGCCAGCGGGCGTCGTCGGCGCGCAGCAGCTCCCCGAGGATCTCGGGCACCGCGTGCGGCTCGGCCCGGAGCCGGGCCGCGAGGGCGAGGACGCGGGTCGGCTCGTCCACCAGGTCGCGGGGGCGCGCGGGGAGCACGGCGGTCCGGGTGCCGCCCGCCGCGCCCAGCGCCTCGGCGAGGGCGCGCGCGTCCGGGCCGCCGTGCGGGACGTCGACGATGAACTCGTCCACCACCCCGTCGGCGTCGAGCTGGACCGACAGCCCGAGGATGTTGGCGCCGCGCCGGGCCAGCGCGGCGGTGAGGGAGGCGAGGCGGCCGGGCCGGTCCTCGATCTCGGTGCGGATGCGCAGCAGCGGCATGGCGTTCCCTCCGGGGGCCGGGTGCCCTGTTGGTGTCCGGTGCGGTCGCCGACAAGGGTCGCCGACGCGTGTTACGCGGCCGCTACGTCATCGTGTGCCAGGGGTTTCACATTCCGGACGGGGGGTTGAGCCGCCCGCCCCGAGCGCCTAGCGTGCGGTGAGTGATCGACCCCGTGACCGGTGAGCGCGCCGACGACCGACCGCGGCGCGGCCCGTCCCCGACGAGGCTCCCGCTGCTCCTCCCCGGTTCGCTCAGCGAAGAGCAGCGAGCCGTCTACGAGGCGGTGACGGGCGGCCCCCGCGCCGGCGACCGCAACCCTCCCTTCGCCCTGGCCGATGACATCGGGCGCCTCCAGGGCCCCTTCAACGCGATGCTCTACAGCCCTCCCGTCGGGCTGCCGCTGCAGGACCTCGGCGCCGCGCTGCGCTTCCGCACCGGCTTCACCAAGCGCGAGCGGGAGATCGCGACCCTCGTCGTCGCGGCGCACCTGCGCTCGGACTTCGAGTGGTACGCCCACGAGCGGATCGGGCGCCGGCAGGGGCTCGCCGACGAGGAGACGGACGCGCTGCGCGAGGGCCGCGCGCCGATGCTCGCCGACGTCCGCGAGCGCGTCGTGTACGAGGCGGCGCGCCAGCTCGTGGCCGAGGGCGACCTCGCCGACGCCGTGTTCACCGAGGCGGTGGCCACGCTCGGCCGCACCGCCCTCGTCGAGCTGGTCGCGCTCGTCGGCTACTACCAGGCGCTCGCGCTGCAGTTGCGCGTGTTCCGCGTGGGCGTCCCCGACGGGGAGGCCGCGCCCGAGTGGCCCGCCGCGGGGGACGGGTATGAGTGAGGTGCTGCGCACGGTGCGGCTCGTCCTGCAACCGGTGTCGATGCGCGACCACGGCGCCCTTCTGACGCACTGGACGGGCCCCCTCGTCCGGCGCCACCTGTTCGACGACCGGGTGGTCACACCCGTGCAGGTCAGCGAGATCATCGAGGCCAGCGAGCGGGACTTCGCCACCGAGGGCTACGGGCTGTGGGCGCTGCGCCCCGCCGCCGGGCCTCCGGTCGGCGGCACGGGGCCTTCGGCCGGCGGCGCGGGGGCGCCCGGCGGCCCGCTGGCCGGCGTGGCCGGGCTCAGCCACCACGAGGGGCCGCTCGGCCACGGCGTGGACGTCGAGATCCTCTACAGCCTGGAGCCCGACCACTGGGGGCGGGGGCTGGCCGCCGAGGCGTCCCGCGCCGTCCTGGACTACGCCTTCGAGGTGGTCGGCGTGCACCGGATCACCGCCGAGATCGACATGGCGAACCCCGCGTCGTCGGAGATCGCGCTGCAGCTCGGGATGCGCCGGTGGCGGGAGGGGCCCGCCGGCCCCGACGGCGCCGCGTACTACGCGGCCGAACGCTCCCGCTGGATCGGATCCCGTCGAATAGTCGACGTCCTACCCTAGAATCCGTTGCCGCCTGTTGATTTTGCTGCGGAATGCAGCAGGATGAGCGCATGAGCTCCTCCCCGGGCCGGGCGCCGCTGGCTCCCGGCTTCGCCAACGGCGGCGTCTCCCACTGGTACCGGGCGGCCGGGCGCCCCGACCCCGGTCCCCGCCTGCCGGGCCCGCGCACCGCCGACGTCTGCGTCGTCGGCGCCGGCTACACCGGGCTGTGGACCGCCTACTACCTCAAGCGCGCCCGCCCTGGCCTGCGGATCGTCGTGCTGGAGCGCGAGTTCGCGGGGTTCGGCGCGTCCGGCCGCAACGGGGGCTGGGTGCTGGGGGAGATCGCCGGGTCCCGGGAGCGCTACGCCGCCCGGCACGGCCGTCCCGCCGCGATCGCGCTGCAGCACGCCATGTTCCGGGCGGTGGACGAGGTCGTCCGTGTCGCGGGCGCCGAGGACGTCGACGCCGGCCTGGTCAAGGGCGGCGTCCTGCACGTGGCCCGGAACGCCGCCCAGCGCGCCCGCCTCGCGGCCCTGGTCGACGAGGCCCGCGAGTGGGGCTGGAGCGACGGCGACCTCGTTCCGCTGCCCGCCGTCGAACGCGACGAGCGGCTGCGCGTCGAGGGCGCGACCGGCGCCGCGTGGAGCCCGCACGCCGCGCGCGTGCAGCCCGCCGCGCTCGTCCGGGGCCTCGCCGCGGCGGTCCGGCGGCTCGGCGTTCGGATCTACGAGCGGACGCCGGTCGTGCGCATCGACCCGCGCCGGACGGACGGGCCGGCCGCCGCCGTGACCCCGTTCGGGACCGTCACCGCCGAGTACGTGCTGCGGGCCACCGAGGGCTTCACCGCCGCGCTGCCCGGCCACCGCCGCGACTGGCTCCCGATGAACAGCTCCATGATCGTCACAACGCCGCTGCCCGCCCGGACCTGGAAGGCGATCGGGTGGGAGCGCCGCGAGCTGCTCGGCGACATGGCGCACTACTACATGTACGCGCAGCGCACCGCCGACGACCGCATCGCCTTCGGCGGCCGGGGCCGCCCCTACCGGTACGGGTCGCGGGTCGACGACGGCGGGCGGACCGAGGCGTCCACCGTCGACGCGCTCTGGACGATGCTCACCGGGATGCTCCCCGCCGTCGCCGAGGAGGGGGCGGTGGAGCACGCCTGGTCGGGCGTCCTCGGCGTCCCCCGCGACTGGTGCGCGACGGTCGTCCTCGACCGCGCGACCGGGCTCGGCCACGCCGGCGGCTACACCGGCCACGGCGTCGCCACCGCGAACCTCGCCGGCCGCACCCTCCGCGACCTCGTCCTGGGCGACGACACCGACCTGACCGCGCTGCCGTGGGTGGACCGCCGCGTCCGCCGCTGGGAGCCCGAGCCCCTTCGCTGGCTGGGCGTCCACGCGATGTACGCCCTCTACCGCGCGGCCGACGCCCGCGAGTCGTCCGCGCCGTCCGGGCGGACCTCGGGCCTGGCCCGCCTCGCCGACCGGATCACGGGTCACTGACGAGCCGCTGGACGTCCCCGTACGACGGAACGGGAGGGGCCTCGCCCTCTCCGGTCACGTCGAGGGCGGCGGCGACGGCCGCGCGCAGCGCCGTGCGGAACGGCAGCGACCCGGTGCTCACCCGGTGCACGCCGAGCCGGGCGAGCCGCGGGTACGGGGTCCGGCCCGGCAGGTACAGCACGTTCAGCGGCAGGCCGGCGGCCTCCAGGACGGCCCGGATGTCGGTGTCTGCGGCGATCCCGGGGACGAAGATCCCGTCCGCTCCCGCCTCCGCGTACGCCCGTGCCCGCCGCAGCGTCTCGTCCAGGTCCGGCGCGCCCAGCCAGAACGTGTCGGTGCGGGCGTTGACGAACACCTGCGGCGCGGCCTGCCTGACGGCCGCGATGACGGCCGCCTGGTCGGCGGCGGGCGCGAGGCCCCCGTCGGCGCGGCCGTCCTCCAGGTTGAGCCCGGCGATCCCGAACGAGGCGAGCTCGGCGGCGAGCTCGGCCACGTCGCCGGGCCGGTCGGAGAACCCGCCCTCGACGTCGACGGTCACCGGGACGGGCAGCCGCGCCAGCGCCCGGGCGAGCGCCACCGTCTCGGCGCGCGTGCCGCCGGCGGCGTCGGCCTTCCCGGCCGCCGCGGCGACGCCGAGGCTCGTCGTGCCGACCGCCGGGAACCCCGCCTCGGCCAGCGCCGCGCCGCTCGCGAAGTCCCACGCGTTCGGCAGCACCAGCGGACGGTCGCCATGGTGGAGCCGCCTGAACCGGCTCGCCTTCTCCGCGCCCCCGATGTCCATGCCCGCCAATCTAGGGGCGGGTCGT
Organism: Spirillospora sp. CA-108201; assembly: GCF_050936235.1. Taxonomy (NCBI): domain Bacteria; kingdom Bacillati; phylum Actinomycetota; class Actinomycetes; order Streptosporangiales; family Thermomonosporaceae; genus Spirillospora; species Spirillospora sp. CA-108201. Next base: position 1,011,958 of record NZ_JBNJNE010000001.1, read on the forward strand.
TTCACCGCCCGTCGAAGCCTCCGCCGCGCCAGGCGGGCAGGGGCCGGCGGCCGACGGCGGCGTCGAAGGCGGCGCGGGCCAGCAGGCGGGTGGAGTCGAGGGTGGGCAGCGGCGAGGCCTCGGGCGTGACCAGCAGCGGGATCTCGGTGCACACCAGCGCGACGGCGTCGCAGCCGCGCCCCGCGAGGCGTTCGATGATCCGGACGTACTCGCGGCGCGAGTCCTCGGTGAGGACCCCGTTGACCAGCTCGTCGAAGATGATCCGATCGACGGTCTCCCGGTCGCCGGGGTCCGGGACCTCGGCGGCGATGCCGCGCGCGGCCAGTTCGCGCGGGTAGAGCGGGCCGTCCATCGTCCAGCGGGTGCCGAGCACGCCGACCCGCGTCCGGCCGTCGCGGGCGGCCTGGTCGGCGACGACCTGGACGATGTGCAGGCCGGGGAGCGCCAGATCGCCGCCGGGGTGTTCGAGGGCCAGGTGCGCGGTGTTGTCGGGGCAGACGAAGAAGTCCGCGCCGGCCGCGGCGAGCCGCCGCGCGCTCTCGGCCAGGATGCTCCTGACCGCGGCGGGGTCCCCTGCCTCCCACGCGGGCATGCTGCGCGCGAGCGCGATGAGGTCGAGCGTCACGTCCGGGTGGTCGTCGGCGCCCAGTTCGCGGAAGCCCTCCTGGCAGAAGGTCCGGAAGCACAGCGCGGCGCCTTCCGCGCTGTGGGCGAGGATGCCGAGGTGCCTCATGCTCAGTCCTGTTCGTTGTGGCGAACGATCGTCCAGTACAATGAACACTACCCTCAGGGAGGCGGGAGCGGGCGAGTGGATGTGATCGCGATGATCGCGGCGTCGATCCGGCGCGAGCGCGAGCGCGCCGGGATGTCCCAGACGGAGCTCGCCAGGCGCGCGGGCCTGGCGAAGTCGACGCTCTCCCAGCTGGAGTCGGGCGCCGGGAACCCGAGCGTCGAGACGCTGTGGGCCCTGGCAACGGCCCTGGACGTTCCCTTCAGCCGCCTCGTGGACCCGCCGCGCCCGGCCGTCCGGGTGGTCCGGGCGGGGGAGGGGCCTGCCGCGCACTCCGACCGGGCCGACTACACGGCGACGCTGCTGGCGTCATCGCCGCCGCACGCGCGCCGCGACCTCTACCGCGTCACGGCGCGACCCGGCGAGGCGAAGGTCTCCGACCCCCATCCTCCGGGCACCACCGAGCATGTCGTCCTCGGCGCCGGGCGCGCCCTGGCGGGGCCCGCGTCCGGGCCGGTGGAGCTGGGACCCGGCGACTACCTCGCCTACCCCGGCGACGCCCCGCACGTCTTCGAGGCCCTGGCGCCCGGCACGGCGGCGGTCTTCCTGATGGAGCACCTCTAGCGTCAGGCGAGCAGGGAGGTGAGCCGGCCGAGGTCCGCCAGGTCCGCGAGTCCGTAGACGAGCTCGGTGATCTGGCCGGCCCGGTCCTCCCGGACACGGCGGGCGGCGTTGAGGCGGAACTTCGTCGCCAGTTCCTCGGCCGAGAGGGGGTTGTCCGGGCCACCGCGGTTGGCGTCCACGCGCTCCTCCAGGAGCGCGCCGGCGCGGGTGCGGACCCGCAGGACGGCCGGGAACTGGTGCGGGAAGATCTCGTCGCAGCGGGCGTCCGGCACGCAGCGCACCCGGGCGGCCAGCGCCAGCCGGGCGGGATCGGCGGCGGCCTCGTCGGTGAAGTCCTCGTGGAAGACGCCGAGCCCGCCGCCGCCGAGCAGGGCCGCCGCGACGGTGTAGGGCCCGGAGAACGCGGCGTGGTACCCCGATCGGGGGCGGGCCTTGTCCTCGTGCGGCTCGCCGATCGTCCGCAGCACGGGGGCCGGCGCGCCCAGCTCGATCGACTCGATCTCGGCGGGGTCGAGCCCGCGGGCGCGCAGCCGGAGGGCGGCGTCGATGCCGGCGTGCGTGAAGTGGTTGCACGGGTAGGGCTTGAAGAAGATGCCGGGCAGTTCCCAGTGCTCGCCGAGGCCCGAGGTGAGGGCGTCGAGGTCGACCTGGTCGCCGCAGAACGCCTGGAGCATCCCGAACCGGCCTTCGAGGACGGTCGGCGGCCCGGTGATGCCGGTGCGGGCCAGCCCGGCGGCGGTGACGGCGGCGTGCGCGGCCCATCCGCAGTGGATCCGCTTGACGGTGCCGCCGGTGCGGTTGGCCTCCAGGATCCCCGAGCCCATGCTCGCGGCGATGCCCATGGCGTCGGCGATGCCGGCGGCGTCCAGGCCGGACAGCATCGCCGCGGACGCGGCGGCGCCGACGGCGCCGCAGATGGCGGTGGCGTGCTGGCCGCGCTCGAAGAACACCGAGTTGCCGAGCTCGCGGTCGTACCCGGCCATGCCGAGCCGGACGGTGATCTCGATGCCGACGCCCACCGCGTCCAGCAGCCGGGCGCCGCCCGCGCCGCGCGCCTCGGCCGCGGCCAGCGCGGCGGGCACGACCGACGCCGACGGGTGCAGGACGGACGGCAGGTGCGTGTCGTCGAAGTCCAGGGAGTGGGCGAGCGTCCCGTTGAGCAGGGCGGCGCTCGGCTCGGGCAGGCGCGTGCCGGTGCCGATCGCGGTGGCCCGGCCCAGCCCGCCCCATTCGGCGACGAGGTCGCCGACGGCCCGCGCGGGACGCTCCCCGGTCGCGGCCAGGCTGTTGCCGAGCGCGTCCAGGACGCGGCGCGCCGCGTCCGCGCGCAGTTCGGGGGGCAGGCCGCGGGAGGCGGCGGTGGCCGCCAGGCCCGCGAGCCGCTGGACGGGGGTCATGCCGCCACCGCCGCGAGGGGGCGGACGGGGGATCCGGTGCCGCCGGTGATCCGCAGCGGCGCCAGCACGAACACGAACTCGTGCAGCCCGGCCTCGGCGAGCGCCTCCAGAGCGAGGTGCTCCAGGATGAAGATCCCGGACTCGACCAGCAGGATGCGGTGCACGGGCAGGACGGCGTGCCCCGCGCCCGCCGGGATCTGCTCGTATGCGGTGGTGTCGGCGCCCGTCGCGGCGACGCCGCGGCCGGCGAGCCAGCGGGCGGCGGACGGCGTCGCGCCCGGCACGCCCGTCTCCCGGCCGAGGTAGGCGGTCGCGTCCCCGAAGTTGCGCGACCACCCGGTGCGGATCAGCGCCACGTCGCCCGCGCCCGGCTCGGTCCCGGCGCGCGCGGCGGCCAGGTCCAGGTCCTCGGCGGTCACACCGTATCCGGGCGGGAGCGTCGCCACGCCGTGGACCGCGGCCACGTCCAGCAGCACGCCCCGGCGCAGGAGGCCGGGCAGGTTCTCGGCGCCGTGGCTGGTGAACGCGCCGCCGCGCTGGGCGTCGGCGGCGGAGATTCCGCCGTGCAGCTCCCCGTCGTGGCTGACGTGGGAGAGCGCGTCGATGTGGGTGCCGACGTGCCCGCCGGTCACGATGATCTCGTTGGCGGCCGAGCCGCCGTCGGGCCGCTCCATGTCGCCGTGCCGGCGGATCAGCGTCATGCGGAACCCGGGATGGTTGGGCGAGCAGGGCATCCCGGTGAAGAAGGGCTGGCCCAGCTCGATCAGCCGGACTCCTCCGGCGACGGCCGCGAGCAGCGGATCCTGCGTGTTCATCGATGGCCTTCCTTGACGGGCCGGGCGGCGGTGGCGGCGGACGCCGCGGCGTCGAGCAGCCAGGCGGCGCGCTCGACGACCGCCTTGTCCACGAACCGGCCGGCGGAGTCGATCCATGCGGCCTCGCGGTGCTCGGCGAGCCGGCTCATGAGGTCCCGCGCCCACGCGACCTCGTCCGGGTCGGGCGCGAACGCCTCGTGCACGACGGGGATCTGCGCGGGGTGGACGACCGAGCGCCCGAAGAACCCGGCCCGCCGCCCCGCGAGGGTGTCGGCGCGCAGGCCGTCGAGGTCGCGGACGGCCGTCCAGACGCTCTGCGGCGGGGACGGGAGCCCGGCGGCGCGGGCGGCCACGACGACGCGCGAGCGCGGCCACGCCAGCGCGTCGCCGCCCGCCACCCGCAGGTCGGCGGACAGGTCGGCCTCGCCCAGGGAGATCCCGGCGACGAGCGGGTGCGCGGCGGCGAGCGCGAAGGCGTTCTCCACGCCGAGGGCCGACTCCAGGACGGGGAACACCGGGACGCCGAGCGCGTCGGCGGCGCGGCGCAGTTCGGCCGGGTCCTCGCACTTGGGGATCCGTACCCCGGCGAGGCCGCCCGGAGCGCCCGCCAGGAGCGCGATGTCCTCGGCGCCGTCCGGGGTGGCGGGCGCGTTGATCCGCACGTGGGCGGCGCGCTCGCCGTCCAGGCAGCCGAGGGCGTTCAGGACGGCGCGCCGGGCGGCCCCCTTGACCGGTGGCGCGACCGCGTCCTCCAGGTCGAGGACCACCGCGTCGGCGTCCGAGGCGAGCGCCTTGGCGATCCGGTCCGGGCGGTCGCCCGGGACGTAGAGCCAGGTCCGCGGCGTCACCCGATCACGCCCTTGGCCCGCAGGTCCCTCAGCCCGGCCCCGTCCACGCCGTAGCGGGCGAGGATCTCGGCGGTGTGCGCGCCGAGCGGCGGCCCGGCCGAGGTGATCCGGCCCGGCGTGCCCGACAGCCGGAACAGCACGTTCTGCATCCGCACCGGGCCGAGCTCGTCGTCGGGGACGGAGGCGATGGTGCCGAGCGCCTCGAACTGCGGGTCGGCCATCACGTCGGCGGCGGTGTAGACGGGGGCGACGGCGGCCTGCGCCTCCTCGAACGCCTTGACGACCTCGTCGCGGTCGCGGCCGGCGATCCACGACCCGACCGCCTCGTCCAGCACGTCGGCGTGCCGGGCGCGCTGCGCGCCCGTCGCGAACCACGGCTCCTCGATCAGCTCGGGGCGGCCGACCAGCCGCATCACCCGCTCGGCGATCGACTGCGCGCTGGTGGAGACCGCGACCCAGCCGCCATCGCGGGTCTGGTAGGTGTTGCGCGGCGCGTTGTTGTGCGAGCGGTTCCCGGTGCGGGCCTGGAGCTCGCCCAGCTGGTCGTAGGCGATGATCTGCGGGCCGAGCAGGGTGAGGATCGGCTCGATGATGGCCAGGTCGACCACCTGGCCCTCGCCGGTCGCCTCCCGCGCACGCAGCGCCGTCATCACCGCGAACGCGGTGGTGAGCGCGGCGATCCCGTCGGCGAGGCCGAAGGGCGGCAGGGTCGGCGGGCCGTCCGGCTCCCCGGTGATCGCCGCGAATCCGCTCATCGCCTCGGCGAGCGTGCCGAACCCGGGCCGGCGGGCGTAGGGGCCGGTCTGCCCGAACCCGGTGACCCGCGCCAGCACGAGCCGCGGGTTGATCTCGCGCAGTTCGTCCGGGCCGAGCCCCCAGCGCTCCAGCGTCCCGGGGCGGAAGTTCTCGATCACCACGTCGGCGTCGGCGGCCAGCCGCCGGAACAGCTCCTGCCCCTCGGGCGAGCCGAGGTAGAGGGTCATTGCCTTCTTGTTGCGGGCGAGCATCTTCCACCACAGGCCGACGCCGTCGCGCTGCGCGCCGTGGCTGCGCACGGGGTCGCCCGCCGGATGCTCGATCTTGATGACCTCGGCCCCGAAGTCGCCCAGCAGCGTCGCGGCGAGGGGGCCGGCGAACAGCGTGGCCGTGTCGAGGACCCGGACTCCGGACAGGGCGTCGGTCATGGACGGCACCGCCTTCGCAGGTTGTTTCTCTTAGAGAAACAATGATGGATGTTGTGTCCGGATCGCGCGACGACCCGGGGCCTTCAAGTTGGCACTGCTTATCGAGTTCCGTCAAGTTTCACCTAGATATTGACCCGATGGCGTGACGGATGCCACCATGACGCCACAGTGACCTGCTGTTCCTCTAGGCGGAACACATGTCGGGGGAGCAGGGACAGACGGGCAGGAGGGATGAATGTCGGCTCGCAAGCTCGCCGCCGGACTCGGCGCGTGCGCGGTCCTGCTGGCCGCGGCCGGCTGCGGCGGCTCGGCGCCGTCCGGCGCGGCCGGGGTGGCGGCCGGGCGCGACGAGGGCCCGGTCAAGATCGGCGCCCTGCACCCGGTCAGCGGCGCCAACGCCGTCGACGGCCAGCAGATGCGGCGCGGCGCGCGGATGGCGGTGGAGGCGATCAACGCCGCCGGCGGCATCCGGTCCCTCGGCGGCCGCAAGGTCGAACTGGAGACCGGCGACACCCAGGGCAAGGCCGAGGTCGGCCAGAGCGAGGCCCAGCGCCTCATCTCCGCCGGCGCCGTCGGGCTCGTCGGCACCTACCAGAGCGCCGTCAGCACGAACGTCGCGGTCGTCGCCGAGCGCAACCGGGTGCCGTTCGTCATGGACGTCACCGCCTCGGACGCGATCTTCTCCCACGGCTACACGTACGCGTTCCGGGTCCAGCCGGGCAGCGCCGCCATCGCGGGCGCCGCCGCCCGCTACCTCAAGGAGGTCTCGGAGCGGGCGGGCAGGCCCGTGCGCAAGGTCGCGTTCCTGCACGAGCAGACCGACTTCGGCAGCGGCGCCGCCGAGGCGTTCACCGCGGCGGCGAAGCGGCTCGGCATCGAGGTCGGCCCGGACATCAGCTACGACGCGCTCACCGTGTCCGACCTCACCGCGCAGATCACGCAGGTCAAGGCGTCCGGAGCGGACGTCCTCGCCGTCGCCGGCTACTACCGCGACAGCCTGCTCGCGGCCAAGGCCGTCGCTTCGGTCAAGCCCGCCCTGAACGCGATCTGGGGCGTGTCCAACGGCGCCTACGACCAGCCCAAATTCGTCGCCGACGGCGGCGCTGCCGCCGAGCGGATCTTCAGCACCAACTACCACTTCGACGCACGGAGCCCCCAGACGGAGCGGCTGCGGGCCGACTACCAGCGGCGCTACGGCGCCCCCATGCGCACGGGCGCGGTCCTCGCCTACGACGCGGTCCAGGTGATCGCGCAGGGCGTGGAGCGCGCGGGCACCACCGACGCGGAGAAGGTGCGCGACGCGATCGCGTCCTCGAAGGTCGAGCCCCTCACGGTCGGCACCGGCCCGATCTCCTTCGCCCCGAACGGGGACAACCGCAACGCCCTGCCCGTCCTCATGCAGGTGCAGGGCGGCGGGGTCAAGCAGGTCTACCCGCCGGAGAAGGCCGAATCCCAGCCCAACTACTCGGTGACGTGGCGGTCATGAGCGACATCGGAACCAAGGCCCAGTCCCCTCCCACCCCCGCCGTCCGGCGCCGCCTCCCCGGCGGCGTGACGGCGGCCGTCCTCAAGCGCGCCGCCGTCACCGGCGGCCTGGTGGCGGCCGCGATCGCGGTCGCCCTGATCAAGTCCGGCAGCGGCCTCGTCGTCTGGCAGTCGGTGGTCACCGGCCTGCTGATGGGCGGGCTGTACGGGCTCATCGCGATGGGCCTCACGCTCATCTTCGGCGTGCTCGACATCGTGAACTTCGCGCACGGCGCGCTGCTCGCCATCGCGATGTTCATCGCGTTCGGCGTCGTGCAGGGCACCGGTCTGCACCCCTACCTGGCGCTGCCGGTCGCCGTCCCCGCCCTGTTCCTGATCGGCGCGGCCGTGCACCGCGGCCTGCTCGGCGGGACGGGCGGCGCGTCGCTGGAGAACCAGCTGCTCATCACGCTCGGCCTGTCGCTGCTGCTGGAGAACGGGCTGCTGATGTTCTTCGGCGCCGAGCCCAAGAACGTCGCGCTGCCCGGCGACTTCCAGTTCTCGCTGTTCGGCGCGGTCGTGCCGGGCGCCCGGCTGTACGCCTTCCTCGGCGCCGTCCTGATCGGCGCGGCGCTGTTCTGGATGCTGCGCCGCACCCGGTTCGGGACGGCGATCCGCGCGGTGGCCGCGAACCGGCCGGGCGCGGAGCTGGTCGGCGTGAACGTCCGCCGCGTCCACACGCTGACGTTCGCGATCGGCACCGCGTGCGCCGGGGCGGCGGCGGTGCTGGCCGCGCCGCTCGTCACGGTGACGCCCACGCTCGGCGAGCAGTTCAACATCACCGCCTTCGTCGTGGTGGTGCTGGGCGGGATGGGCAACGTCGCGGGGGCCCTCGCGGGCGGCCTGCTCATCGGGCTGGTCGAGCAGCTCACCACGATCTACATGGACGGCCAGAGCTCCCTGCTCGGCGTGTTCGCCGTCTTCCTGGTCGTGCTCTTCCTCCGCCCGCAGGGGCTGTTCGGGAGGCGGGCATGACCGGCATCACCCTCACCGGCCGTCCCGGCGCCGGCGCGGCCCCGGTGAAGGCGCCGCCGCTGCGGCCGCAGAACCGGCAGCTCGCCGTCCTGGCCGTGCTGCTGCTCCTGGCGATCCCGCTGCCGCTGGTGCTGCCGCCCGCGCAGGGCGCCGTCGCCGTCCGCATCCTGATCTTCGCCCTGATGGCGATCGGCTGGAACGTGATGAGCGGGTTCGGCGGCATGTTCAGCTTCGGGCACGCCGCGTTCTTCGGCCTCGGCGCCTACACCAGCGCCTACCTGCTGGTCGAGCACGGCGTGTCGCCCTGGATCGGGATGCTCGCCGGGATGGCGGTGGCGGCGGCCGTCGCCGTGGTCATCGGGTTCTTCGCGTTCCGCTACCGGCTCAAGGGCGCCTACTTCGCCCTGGCGACGTTCGCGTTCGCCGAGATGCTCCGGCTGGTGGCCACCACGTCGGAGTTCACGGGAAAGGCGGTCGGGTTCACCGTCCCGCTGATCCAGGGCTCCTCGCTCTGGAAGATCCAGTTCGCGGCGGACTCGCCCGCCTACTTCTGGGTCGCGCTCGCCCTCGCGGGCCTCGCCGCCCTGGCCAGCATCCTGTTCCTGCACTCGCGGACCGGACGCTACGTCGCCGCGATCCGCGACGACGAGCTCGCGGCGGCGTCCCTGGGCGCCCCGGTCCTGCGGTACAAGCTGGTCACGGTCGCGCTGTCGGCCGCGATCACCTCCGTCGCCGGAGCCCTCTACACGCAGTACTACCTGTTCGTGAACCCGGACCTGGCGTTCGGCTCCTCGGTGTCGATCCAGGCGATCGCGGCCGTGGTCATCGGCGGGATCGGCACGGTCTGGGGCCCGGTCGCCGGGGCGGTCATCCTCGGCGCGCTGGCGGACGTCACCGCGACGCTGCTGCGGACCCCGCCCGGCTTCCTGGACTTCCTGCAGGGGCGCAGCGGCCTGGACGTCGCGGTCTACGCCGTCCTGCTCATCCTGATCGTCCGGCTGCTCCCCAAGGGCATCGTCGGCACGATCGCGGCGAGGTGGCGCGGATGAGCCCGTCCGGAGAGACCGTGCTGACCGTGTCCGGCGTCGGCAAGCACTTCCGGGGCCTGCGCGCGCTGGCCGACGTCGACCTGCGGGTCGCCGAGGGCGAGATCCTCGGCGTGATCGGCCCGAACGGCGCCGGGAAGACGACGCTGTTCGACGTCATCTGCGGCGCCCTCGCCCCCGACGAGGGCCGGGTCGAGTTCGGCGGCCGGGACGTCACCGGCGCCTCGCCCGACCGCATCGCCCGCGCCGGGATGGTCCGGACGTTCCAGCTGATGCGGCCGTTCGGGAGCATGACCGTCCTGGAGAACGTCGCCCTGGCCGCCCAGCACCGCCGCCAGCCGCCGCACCGCCTGCGCGCGCGGTCGATGGACGTCGTGGAGCGGGTCGGGCTCGGGGAGTGGGCGCACCGGGGCGCCACCGAACTGCCGACCGCCGGGCTCAAGCGCCTCGAACTCGCCCGCGCGCTCGCGATGCGGCCGAAGGTGCTGCTGCTGGACGAGGTCCTCGCCGGGCTCGTCCCGGCCGAGCGCGAACCCGTCCTGGACCTGCTCGCCGCGCTGCGCGAGGAGGACGGCACGACGCTGCTGTTCATCGAGCACATCATGGCGGCCGTGATGCGGCTGTCGGACCGCGTCCTCGTCCTGGACCAGGGCCGGGTGCTGGCCGCCGGGACGGCCGCGGAGGTCACCTCCGACCCCCGCGTGATCGAGGCGTACCTCGGAGAGGAGCCGGACGATGCTGACGATTGACGGGCTCTGCGCCGGCTACGGCCGCATGCGGATCCTGCACGAGGTCGACCTGCGGCTCGGCGAGGGCGAGATCGTCGCGCTGGTCGGCGCGAACGGCGCGGGGAAGACGACCACGCTGCGGGCGGTGTGCGGGCAGGTGCGGCCCATGTCCGGGACGGTGACCTTCGCGGGCGCGTCCACGGCCGGGCGGCGCCCCGACCAGCTCGTCCGGGACGGCCTCGTGCACGTCCCCGAGGACCGCGCGCTGTTCGGCGCCCTCACGGTCGAGGAGAACCTGCGGATGGGCGCCTGGACCCGCCCGCCCGCCGAGTCCGCCGCGCGGATGCGGGAGGTGTTCGAGCTGTTCCCCGTCCTCGCCGAGCGCCGCGCGCAGGTCGCGCAGACGTTCAGCGGCGGGCAGCAGCAGATGCTCGCGATCGGCCGCGCGCTGATGGCGCGGCCGAAGCTGCTCATGCTGGACGAGCCGTCCACGGGCCTGTCGCCCAAGCTCACGTGGGCGATGCTCGACGCGGTCAGGCGGATCCGCGACACGGGCGTCGCCGTCCTGCTCGTCGAGCAGAACGCCAAGCAGGCGCTCGGCATCGCCGACCGCGCCTACGTCATGGAGAGCGGATCGACCGTCCTGCACGGGACGGGCCGCGAGCTGGCCGGATCCGCCGAGGTCAGGAAGGCGTACCTGGGACTGTGACGGATGCGGTGGAGGCCACGGCGCGGCTGGGGGAGTGGGTCGCGCGGCTGGACGCGGCGCGGGCCCCGGAGCCGGTGCTCGAACGGCTGTCGCTCGTCCTGCTCGACGTGATCGGTGTGACGGCGCTCGGCGCGGGGCTGGAGGAGGCGCGCGCGATCCGCGGGGCGTGGAACGCCCCCGCCGGGCCCGCGCCGCTGATCGGCGCCGGGCGCTGCGTCTCGGTCGACGCCGCCGCCTGGCTGAACGCGACGGCGCTGGTCTGCCTCGAACTGGACGAGGGCAACAAGTACGCCAGGGGGCATCCGGCGGCGCACGGGTTCCCGGCCGTCCTGGCGCTGGCCTCGGAGGTGGACGCCTCCGGCGCGGACACGGCCGCCGCCCTGCTCGCCGCCTACGAGGTGGCGTCCCGGTTCGGGCGGGCGTCCCGGCTGCGGCCGGGCGCGCACCCGCACGGCAGCTGGGGCGTCGCGGGCGCGGCCGCCGGATGCGCGCGGCTGCTCGGCCTCGGCCCGGACGCCGTCGCCGCCGCGATCGACACCGGGGCGGGGCTGCCGGTGGCGGGGCACTTCGCGTCCGCGACCGACGGCAACCCGGTGCGCGACGCCTGGATGGGCGCGGCCAACATGTCCGGCCTGGTGGCGGCCCGCATGGCCTCGGCCGGGTCCGCCCGCAACACCGGGACGGCCGCGCTCTCGCTCGGGACCCTGCTGGGGGAGTTCGACCCGTCCGAGCTGACCGCCGGGCTCGGCGACCGCTGGGACATCGCGCGCGGCTACTTCAAGCGGCACGCCTCCTGCTCGTTCACCCATCCGGCCGCGGACGCCGTCCTGGACCTGCGGCCCGGGCTCGACCCGTCCCGGATCACCGAGATCGTGGTCGAGACGCACGCGCTCGGCGCCGGGCTGGCCTCGCCGCGCTGGGACAACCGGCTGTCGGCGATGTTCTCCACGCCGTTCGCCGTGGCCGCGGCCCTCCTGCACGGCGAGGTCGGCCCGCGCACGCGCCTGGAGGACCCGCGCCTGCGGGCCCTCGCCCGGCGCGTCCGGCTGGTCGCGGCGGACGACCTGACGGCCCGGCTCCCGGACGAGCGCGCCGCGCGCGTCACCGTCGCGCTGGCCGACGGGACGTCCCGCATCCGCGAGGTGCCGAACCCGGTGGGCGACGCCGACCACCGCCCCCTGGACGAATGGGAGCTCCTCGCCCTGCTGAGGCGGTGGCTGCCCGGCCGCGGGGACCTGATCGGCAGGGCCGCGGCCTTCGCCCGCGACCTGCCCGCCCTGGACCACGCCGGCGGGCGCCTGCGCGAACTCGCCGGCGGAGACGAGACGGAGGAGCCGAGATGATGCGCGCCCTTGCGGTGACGCCGATCCACCTGCCGCCGGAGGAGATCCGGAGAAGGCAGGCCCGCTACGACCGGCTCGCCCCGCCGGGGCTGTCGGTCGAGCTGCGCGACGTCGGTCCCGCCGCACCCGGGTCGCTGGACGACGAGGCGTCGATCCGCGCGTCCGAGAGCGAGGTCGCCGCCGCCCTGGCGCGGGCCGGGGACGGCTTCGACCTCGCGTTCCCCGACTGCGTGCTGGACCCGGCCGTGCCCGACCGCCCCGCCCCTGACCAGGAGGTTCCGGTGAACGGGCTGCTCAGACTGAGTAGTCTGTACCTTTCTGCGATGAATGTACGGTTCGGTGCGGTGGTGCGGAACGAGGCGATCGGTGCGGAGCTGGGCCGCCGCCTCGCCGCCTACGGCCTGGACGCCCACACCGCCGGGATCGAGGTGCTGGACCTGCCCTTCGACGCCGTCGCCGACGCGGGCGCCTGGAACGCCGCCCTCGGCGCGGCCGTGGACGCCCTCGCCGCCCGCGGCGCCGCCGCCGTGATCAACGGCTGCTCGGCCGTCGACGTCGAGAGGCACCGCCTCGCGGCCCGGATCGTCGACCCCACGGACCTGGCCCTGCGGCTCATGGCGGTCGGGAGGGACGCGTGACCGGCGGACCCGACCTCGTCGTCGCGGGCGCCGGCGGCGGCCTCGCCGGGGCGCTGCGCGCCGCCGAGCTCGGCCTCGGCGTGCTCGTCGTCGAGGCGAGCGAGCACTACCGGCGCGGCAACAACACCTCGATGTCGACCGCGATGTTCCCCGGCGCGGGCACGCGCTGGCAGGAGGCCGCGGGCGTCGAGGACTCCCCGGACCGCTTCGCCGCCGACATCGCGGCCAAGACCGGCGGCCGTGCCGACGCCCGCCTCGCCCGCACGCTCGCCGAGGTCAGCGGCCCCCTCGTGGAGTGGCTCGCCGACTCGGCCGGGCTGCCGCTCTCCCTGGTCACCGACTTCAACTACCCCGGCCACTCCGTGCACCGCTGCCACTCCGTCCCCGGCCGGCACGGCTCCAGCGTGATCGACCACCTCGCCCGCCGCGTCCGCGAGCACCCCGGCATCGACCTGCTCGTCCCGGCCGAGCTCGTGGACGTGACGACCGCGCCGGGCGCCCCCGGCGTCCCCGCCGCCGTGCGCGGGGCGGTCGTCCGGTACCCGGACGGGACCGAGGAGGAGATCCCCGCGGGGGCCGTGCTCCTCGCCACCAACGGCTTCGGCGCCGACCGCGCCCTGGTGGAGCGCCACCTGCCCGAGATCGCGGGGGCCCTCTACCAGGGCGGCGAGCGGTCCCGCGGGGACGCGCTGCGGATCGGCGGCGGGCTCGGCGCCGCCACCGGCTACCTGGACGCCTACCAGGGCCACGGCGCCGTCGCCGCCGGCGCGGGCACCCTCGTCGGCTGGGCCACGATCATCCACGGCGGGATCATGGTGGACCTCGCCGGCCGCCGGTTCGGCGACGAGACCCGCGGCTACTCCGAGTACGCCGCCGAACTGGCCGCCCGCCCCGGCTCCACCGGCTGGATCGTCCTGGACGAGACGATCTTCGAGCAGTGCCGGCCGTTCCAGGACTTCCGCGACACCGTCGAGTCGGGCGTGCTGGTCTGGGCCGACGACGCCGAAGGCCTCGCCGAGGCCACCGGGCTGCCCGCCGAGGCCCTCGCCCGGGAGCTGGGGGCCGGCGCCGCCGCCGCGCGCGGGGAGCATCCCGACGAGCACGGCCGCACCCACTGGGAGCGGCCGCTCGCCCCGCCCTACGCCGCCGTCCGCGTCGTCCCCGCGCTCTTCCACACCCAGGGCGGGCTGCTCGTCGACGGGGACGCCGCCGTCGTCGACCCCGGCGACCGCCCCATCCCCGGCCTGTACGCGGCGGGCGGCGCCGCCGCCGGGATCTCCGGCCACGGCGCCGGCGGCTACCTGCCCGGCAACGGCCTGCTGCCCGCCTTCGGGCTGGCCTACCTGGCGGCCGGCGCCATCGCCCGCCGCACGACCACCCGAGAGAACTGAGGAGACCACCATGGCGACGACCGAGCTGCTGCTGAAGAACGTGCGGGTGGTCCGCCCCGACGCCCCCGACGGCACCGAGCCCGAGCCCCTGGACATCGCCGTGAACGACGGCGCCGTCGCGCGGGTCGCGCCCGGGCTGCCGGACGACGACGCCGCCACCGTGATCGACGGCCGAGGGCGGCTCGCCTTCCCCGGCGTCGTGGACGCCCACCAGCACTGGGGCATCTACAACGAGCTCGCCGCCGACACCCGCACCGAGAGCCGCGCCGCCGCGCAGGGCGGCGTCACCACCGCCCTGACCTACATGCGCACCGGCCAGTACTACCTGAACAAGGGAGGGCCGTACCGCGAGTTCTTCCCCGAGGTGCTCAGCGCGGCCCGGGGCAACGCCTACGTCGACTACGCCTTCCACCTCGCGCCGATGATGGCGCGGCACATCGAGGAGATCCCGTACCTGGTCGAGGAGCACGGCGTCACCTCGTTCAAGGTCTTCATGTTCTACGGCAGCCACGGCCTGCACGGGCGCTCCTCCAGCCAGAGCGACTTCCTCATGACGCCCCCGGAGGAGCGCTACGACGTGGCGCACTTCGAGTTCGTCATGCGCGGCGTCCAGAAGGCCCGCGAGCAGCTCGCCGAGTACGCGCCGCACATCTCCCTGTCGCTGCACTGCGAGACCGCCGAGATCATGACCGCGTACACCCGGATGGTGGAGCGCGACGGGTCGCTGACCGGCCTGCGCGCCTACAGCGCGTCCCGCCCCCCGCACTCGGAGGGCCTCGCCGTCACCATCGCGTCCTACCTCGCGCACGAGACGGGCCTGCCCAACATCAACCTGCTGCACCTGTCGTCGGAGAAGGCGCTGTCGGCCGCGCTGACCATGGCCGGCGCCTTCCCGCACATCGACTTCCGCCGCGAGGTCACCATCGGGCACCTGCTCGCCGACGTCGACACCGCGCACGGCCTGGGCGGCAAGGTCAACCCGCCGCTGCGCGAGCGCTCCGACGTCGAGGCGCTGTGGCGGCACGTCCTCGCCGGCGAGGTCGACTGGGTCGTCAGCGACCACGCCTGCTGCCGGGACGAGATGAAGTTCGGCGCCGACCGCGACGACGTCTTCCTCGCCAAGTCCGGCTTCGGCGGCGCCGAGTACCTGCTGCCCGGCCTCGTCGGCGAGGGCCTCAAGCGCGGCCTGTCCCTCCAGCGCGTCGCCCGGCTGACGTCATGGAACCCCGCCCGGCGCTACGGACTGCTCAACAAGGGCGCCATCGCCGAGGGGTACGACGCCGACATCGCCCTGGTCGACCCGGACGTGTCCTGGACGGTCCGCGCCGCCGACTCCGAGTCGACGCAGGAGTACACGCCGTTCGAGGGCTTCGCCATGACCGCGCGGGTCACCGACACCTTCGTGCGGGGCCGCCGCGTCTACGCCGACGGCGAGATCACCGGCGCACCCGAGGGCCGCTACCTTCACCGCGGCCGCTGACCCCGTTCCCTAGGATCGTCCAGTGACCAACCAGACCGCCGCTCCGGCCCCGGGGGGAACCGAGGTCGCCGGGCGCGTCGCCGACGTGCTCCTGCTGTTCGCAGGCGGGCCCGAATACCTCGGCGTCACCGCCATCGGCCGCGAGCTCGGCATCTCCAAGGCCGTCGTGTACCGCATCCTGCAGTCGCTCGTGTCGCGGGAGATGCTGGAGGCGGGCACGTCCGGCTACCGGCTCGGGCCCGCCGCCGTCGCCCTCGGCGTGAGCGCCCTGCGGCGCTTCAACGTCCGCAACGCCGCCGCGCCGGTGCTGCGCCGGCTGCGGGACGAGACCGGCGAGACGACCACACTGTCGGGGCTCGTCGGCGACGAGCGGGTCTACCTCGACCAGTTCGAGAGCACCCGCGAGGTCAAGATGACCGTCGAGGTCGGTCGGCGGTTCCCGCTGCACGCGGGCTCCTCGGGCCGGGTGATCCTCGCGTTCCTGCCCGAGGAGCGGCGCGAGGCCGTGCTGGCCCGCCCGCTGGCGGCGCTGACCGACCGGACCGTCACCGGCGGGGCGGCGCTGCGCGCCGGGCTCGCCGAGACGGCCCGGGAGGGCGTCGGCGTCTCCTTCGGCGAGCGGCAGGCCGACGCCGGGTCCGTCGCCGCGCCGCTGTTCGGCCCCGACGGCGAGGTCCACGGCTCCATCAGCGTGTGCGGGCCCCGGCACCGCTTCACCCCCGAGGCCGTCGAGCGGTACCGGGCGCTGGTCCGCGACGCCGCCGAGGAGATCACCCGGACCTGGACCGCGCACCGCTAGAAGGTGCGGTAGTGCGTGCTCAGGCGGCCCTCGTCGTCCAGGACGTGGAAGGCGGCGCCCGGGGGAGCGTCCAGGTCGGCGACGCCGCCCTCCTGCCACGGCAGCCGGAGGGTGGACACGACGCCGGGCGCCACGAGCAGGGGCCGTCCCGCGAAGGTCGTGGCCGCCGCCGTGTGGGCGTGCCCGCACAGCACCGCCACGACCTGCGGGTGGCGCAGCACCACCTCGGCCAGGCGCCGCTCCCCGAACTGGCGTATCCCGTCCACGCAGGGGATCTGGAGCCTCGCGGGCGGGTGGTGGAAGCACACGAACGCCGGTGCGTCCGGGGCCGCCGAGAGCCGCCGGTCGAGCCACCCGATCGTCTCGTCGTCGAGCCGCCCGTGGTCCTCGCCGGGGACGGTCGAGTCGCACATCAGGAACGTGGCCCCGCCGATCTCGTGGACGCGGTTGACCGGGCCCGCGCCCGGCGGCTCGTCCAGCAGGACCTCCCGGTACGGGCCGCGCCTGTCGTGGTTGCCGGGGCAGGCCAGCACCGGATGCGGCGACGCGAGGACCTTGCGGGCCTGCTCGTACTCGGCGCGCTCGCCGTGGTCGGCGATGTCCCCGGTGACGAGGACGGCGTCGACCGGCACGCCGTTCAGGTGGTCCATGACGCGGGCCGCGCGTCCGGCCCGGTCCTCGCCGCCGTCCAGATGGGTGTCGCTGAGCTGCGCGAAAACAATCATGCCGCGAATCTAGGCGCCGACCGGACCAGTATTAAGATCCAGTCACATGCGCAGAGAATGGGCCGGTTCGGTGGACCTGCATCTGGACGTCGACCGCCTCGGCGGCCGCCGCGCCGGACTCGAACGCGCCCTCCGCGAAGCCGTCAGGTCACGGCGGCTGGCCCCCGGCGACGTCGTCCCCTCGACCCGCGCGCTGGCCGCCGAGCTGGGCCTGGCGCGCGGGACGGTCAGCGCCGCCTACGACCAGCTGGCGGCGGAGGGCTACCTCGCGGCGGTCCCGGGCGGGCGGACGCGGGTCGCGGCCGGTCCCGCGCCGGCGCCCCCGCCGCCGGAGCCGGAGTCCGCCCGGGCGCCGGCACACGACCTGCTGCCCGGGCGGCCCGACCTGAGCACGTTCCCCGCCGCGGCGTGGCTGCGCTCGACCCGCCGCGTGCTGGCGTCCGCCCCGCCCGACGTGCACGCGCTCGGCGACCCGCGCGGGCGCCGCGAACTGCGCGAGTCGCTGGCCGGATACCTGGGCCGGGCCCGGGGCGTGCACGCCGACCCGGCCCGGATCGTGGTCACCTCCGGCTACGCCCAGTCCCTCGGCCTGCTCGCCTCCGTGCTGCGGGACCTCGGGACGGAGTCGGTCGCGATGGAGGAGCCGGGGCATCCCTTCCACCGCGCGATCGTCCGGCGCGCCGGGCTCTCCGTCGTCCCGCTGCCGGTGGACGACCGGGGAGCGCGCCCGGGTCCGCCCGGCCGGGCGGGCGCCGCCGTGCTCACACCGGCGCACCAGTACCCGACCGGCGCGACCCTTCCCCCGGACCGCCGCCGCGCCTTCGCCGCCTGGGCCCGGGACGCCGACGGCATGATCGTCGAGGACGACTACGACGGCGAGTTCCGCTACGACCGCCAGCCGGTCGGGGCGCTGCAGGGCACGGCGCCCGACCGCGTCGTGTACGGCGGCACCGCGTCCAAGACCCTGGCCCCGGCGCTGCGCCTGGCCTGGCTGGTCCTGCCCGCGCACCTGGTCGAGCCCTTCGCCGAGGCCAAGCGCCTCGCCGACGCCCACACCCCGTCGCTCTCCCAGCTCGTCCTCGCCGACCTCATCGCCTCCCACGCCTACGACCGGCACGTCCGCGCCGCCCGCCTGCGCTACCGGCGCCGCCGCGACCTCCTGGTCGGGACGCTGCGCGACCGCGTCCCGCGGGTCCGGGTCCACGGGGTCGCCGCCGGGCTGCACGCCCTGGTGCTGCTTCCCGACGGCGGGCGGGATGAGGGCGAGGTCATGCGCCGCGCCGCGTTCCATGACCTCGCCCTCATGCCTCTGCGCGACCACTGGCAGGACCCCGGCGAACGCCCGCAGGGCCTCGTGGTCGGTTACAGCACCCCCGTCGGCGCCGCCTACCCGGCCGCTCTGAACGCCCTCTGCGCCGTGCTCGCCCAGGCGTGATATCCCCAAGGGCGACAGATCGGCCACTCACCGTGGAGGGCGGCCCTGCCGGCGTCCCCGCGCCCCGCCTGTGGCCCACGGTCGCCGTCCTCCCTGACCCGGCCCGGTGAGGGGCGCCCGCCGCCCGCCCCTAGGGTGATCACATGCCCAGCAGCGTCCTCGTCCTGACAGGCCCTCCCGGAGCGGGCAAGTCGACGGTCGCGGGCCGGATCGCCCGCCGCCGGCGGAAGGCCGTCCACCTGCACACCGACGATTTCTGGCACGGCATCGTGGCCGGTGCGATCCCGCCGTACGAGCCGGCGTCGCGCGCCCAGAACGAGACCGTCATGGAGGTGATCGCCGGCGCGGCGTTCACCTACGCGAGCGGGGGCTTCGTCACCGTCGTCGACGGGATCGTCGGCCCGTGGATGCTCGGCCATTTCCGCGAGCAGGCGCGCCTGCGCCCCTCCGTGCCCTTCCACTACGCGGTCCTGCGCCCGCGCCGCGACGTCGCGCTCGCCCGGGCCCAGGCCCGGACCGAGCCCGGCGCGCTGGTGGACCGCAGCCCGATCCTGGCGATGTGGGACCAGTTCGCCGACCTCGGCGAGTTGGAG
The DNA here is from genome assembly GCF_050936235.1 of Spirillospora sp. CA-108201. Lineage (NCBI taxonomy): Bacteria > Bacillati > Actinomycetota > Actinomycetes > Streptosporangiales > Thermomonosporaceae > Spirillospora > Spirillospora sp. CA-108201. The sequence goes on from NZ_JBNJNE010000001.1 coordinate 1,030,942, forward strand.
CGCCACGTGCTCGACACCTCGGACGAGGACGTCGCCGGGACCGAGGAGCGGGTCGCGGAGGCCCTCGCCTCAGGCCGCCTGCGGTTGCGCCTCTAGGAGCGGCGCCCGGAACCGGGCCGGCCCGACGGTACTCCGCTCGACGACCGGTACGGGTCTCTGCCACGGTGGGGGGCAGATATTCGATCTTCGTAGGACGTGGGGGCGACCGTGGCGTGCCGGATCAGTGAACTGGTGCTCGACTGCCGCGACCCGGAGAGGCTCGCGGAGTTCTGGTGCGAGGCGCTCGGGTTCGTGGTGCTGGACAGGGACGGCGACGACATCGAGATCGGCCCGCCGGAGGGGTTCGGCGGGCTCCACCCGACGCTGATCCTCAGCCGCAGCGAGGAGCCGAAGAACGGCAAGCTGCGCCTGCACTTCGACGTGAACGCCACGGACCGTGACCAGGACGCCGAACTGGAGCGGCTCCTGGCCGCGGGGGCGCGGCCGGTGGACGTCGGGCAGACCGGGGAGGAGAGCTGGGTCCCCCTGGCCGACCCCGAGGGCAACGAGTTCTGCCTGCTCCGCGCCCGCCTCGCCTGACCGCCGGGGCCGGGCTCACCGGCCGGCCCCGAAGCGCGAGCCGGCGACGGCGCCGACGAGCGCGGACAGGACCGGCACGACGATGAAGGCGGCCAGCAGGACGGGAGTGCCGTCGACGTCGAGCGTGCGGTCCAGGACGAAGGTGAAGAACGCTCCCACGGTCTCGGTCAGCAGGAAGCCCGCGGCCCCGCCGACCACGAACCCGATCATGGCGCCGGTGTGGTTCATGGTCCCCAGGATCGGGACGCGGCCGCCCCGGCCGCATCGGCCCGCGGCGGGCATCCGCGCTACACCGCCGGTTGCGGGCCCGCGGCGCGCCTACCTCCCCGGTCGCATCCAGCGCGGGCTGACCATGCCGGACTCGTAGGCGAGGACGACCAGCTGCGAGCGGTCCCGCACGTCCAGCTTGGTCATGATGCGGCTGACGTGGGTCTTGGCGGTGGCGGGGCTGAGGACGAGACGGGCGGCGATCTCGTCGTTGCTGAGCCCGGCCGCGACGAGCAGCATCACCTCACGCTCCCGCACGGTGAGGGAGCCGAGGCGCGGGCCGGGGGCGGGCGCCTGCGCCCGCCCGGCGAACTCGCCGATGAGGCGGCGGGTGACGGACGGCGTGATCAGCGCGTCCCCGCGCGCCGCGACCCGGACCGCCTGGATCAGCTCCGCCGGCTCGGTGTCCTTGAGCAGGAAGCCGGTCGCCCCGGCGCGCAGCGCCCCGTACACGTACTCGTCCAGGTCGAAGGTCGTCAGGATCACCACCTTCACGCCGTCGAGCCGCGGGTCGGTGGTGATCCGGCGGGCGGCCTCCAGACCGTCCATGCCGGGCATCCGCACGTCCAGCAGCGCCACGTCCGGACGCAGCTCGCGGCACGCGGACACCGCCCGGGCGCCGTCCGGGGCCTCGCCGGTGACGGTGATGTCGTCCTCGTCGTCGAGGATGGAGCGGAACCCGGCCCGGACCAGTCCCTGGTCGTCGGCCAGCAGAACCTTGATCATCGTGTGGACGCCTCGTTCCCGTAGGGCAGCCGGGCCCGGACGACGAACCCGCCGCCCGGCCGCGGCCCCGCCGTCAGCTCGCCGCCGAGGGCGCGGGCCCGCTCGCGCATCCCGTCGACGCCGCTGCCCGGACCGGGCGGCGGCGCGGCGGCGCCCGGCCGTCGTCGGCGACCTCGACGAGCAGCGCGCCGGGCCCGCGCTCGACGCTGACGGTGACCTCCGCGGCGGCGGCGTGCCGCGAGACGTTGGTGAGGGACTCCTGGACGATGCGGTAGGCGGCCAGGCCGACCTCGGTGGGCGGGTCCGCCCCGCCGGTGACGCGGCCGTGCACGGTGAGCCCCGCCGACCGGGCCGACCCGATCAGGCCGCCGATCCCGTCCAGGGAGGGCGGAGGCGCGGTCGGCGCCTCCTCGTCGGCCTGCCGCAGCACCCCGAGGGTCGCGCGCAGGTCGCGCAGGGCCTCCCGGCTCGACCCCTTGATGGCGGCGAGGGCCGCCTCGCCCTGCGCCGGGTCGCGGTGGAAGCGGTGCAGCGACGTCCCGGCCTGGACGTTGATCAGCGAGAGGTGGTGCCCCACGACGTCGTGCAGCTCGCGGGCGATGCGCAGCCGCTCCTCGCCCGCGGCGCGCCGCTCGGCCTCGCGCAGGTAGACGAGCCGGCTGTGCCGCACCCATCCGAGCGCGACCACGGCCACCAGCCACCCGGTCAGCATGAACAGCGCCACGCCGTTGACGTCGCGGTTCCCGAGCAGGGTGCCCGCGCCGGTGGCGATCACGGTCAGCGCCGCGAGGACGACCGCGGCCTGGAGCCGGCCCCCGGCCGCGACCGCGTACAGCGCCGCGATGACCGCGATCATCAGCCCGCCGTCGTGCAGGCTGGCGACGTAGTACACGCCGGTGGTCACCAGGACGAGGACCGCGACGGGCACCGGCCGCCGGCGGGCGAAGAACAGCGCCCCGCAGGCCAGGAGGATCAGGGCCCAGTCGGACGCGGTCGCGGACCACGGCTCCTCCCGCGGGCCGACGAGCGACTTCAGGCTGCTGACGGCCACCACGGCGAGCACTCCGCCCGCCAGGGCCGCGTCCCGCGCGCGCCCTGCCGGCGGCAGCGGGACCAGGCGACCACCCATTCCGCCAGCCTAGGCGGCGGCCCGGCCCGGCATCGTCCTCCGCGAGGCCGAGCGCATCGCGCCGGACCCGCAACCGGGGGTGTAGACGGGCGCCGCCCGCCCGCGACCGGGGGAGGACGCGGGGCGCCCGCGCCGGCGGTCAGTCCTCGTAGGTGTGGACGAAGCGGGACAGGAGGCGGGCGAACGCGGAGCGCTCCTCGTCCGTCCAGCCGCTCATGGCACTGGCGAAGTGCTCCTGCCGGGTGCGGCGGGTGGCCTCGACGACGGTCCTGCCCGCGTCGGTGAGCTCCAGGTGGATGCGGCGGCCGTCCTCCTGCGAGGCGACCCGCCGGACGTAGCCCGACTTGACGGCCTCGGCGACGATGCGGCTGCCGCGGGAGGCGTCGACGCCGAGCCGGGCGGCCACCAGGCCGACGCTCATCTCCTCGCCGGGCCGGTCGGGACCCTCGTCCACGATGTCCACGACGTGCAGGACCTGCACGTCCACGGGGAGGTTGTGGTCCCGGATCGCCGCCTTGCCCAGCCGCTGCCGCGACATGCCCCGGCGCAGCCTGACCATGCTCCGCTCGACGGCGTCCAGCGCCTCGTCGCTCATGGCGCCAAGTCTAGATGGATTGCGCGACTCATCTACATGTGCTTAGCATCTACATGTCTTAAGCATAGAAAAGGAGGTCCGCGTGATCGAGACGACCGCGCCGATGACCGACCGGCACCGGCTCCTGGTGTTCGGCGGGCTCATGCTCGCCGGGCTGATGTCCTCGCTGGACGCGACGGTGCTCGGCACCGCGCTGCCGACGATCGTCGGAGACCTCGGCGGGCTCGACCGGCTCGCCTGGGTGTCGACGGCCTACGTGCTGGCCACCAGCGTCACCGTCCCCCTGTCGGGACGGCTCGGGGACCTGTTCGGGCGCCGCCGCGTCCTGCTGACCGGCCTGCTCGGCTTCCTCGCCGCGTCGGCGGCGTGCGGGGCGGCGCCCACCATGACCTGGCTGATCGTGTTCCGCTCCGTCCAGGGCGCGGCGGCCGGCTGCCTGATGAGCTCGATGTTCGCGCTCACCGGGGAGCTGTTCGAGCCGCGCGAGCGCGCCCGCTACCAGGGGTACTCGGCGATCGTCTTCGCCGTCTCCAGCATCGCGGGACCGCTGGCCGGAGGCGTCCTCACCGACCATGCGTCATGGCGGTGGGTGTTCTACCTCAACCTGCCGCTCGGCGTCGCCGCCACCGCGCTGGTCGTGCTGTTCCTGCGGCTGCCGGCGCCCCAGGGCAGGCCGCGGATCGACTACGCCGGGATCGTCCTGCTCGGCGCCGCCGTCACCTGCTTCACCCTGTTCACCAGCTGGGCCGGAACGCGGTACGCGTGGGGCTCGCCCGCCGTCCTGGCGCTGGCGGCCGCCTCGGCCGTGCTGTTCACCGTCTGGGTGCTCGCCGAGCGCACGGCCGCCGAGCCGATCATCCCGCCGCGGCTGTTCCGCGACCGGTCGTTCGGCGCGGCCTGCGCGGTCGCGGCCGTCGGCGGCGCCACCGGGTTCGGGCTCGCCACCTACCTGCCGATGTTCTTCCAGGTCGTCGGGGGAGTGGGCGCGACCAGGTCGGGCCTGCTCCTGCTGCCGATGATGCTCGCCCTGCTGGTGTCGTCCGTGGCGGCGGGGAAGTACATCCACCGCACCGGCCGCTACCACCGGCTGCCGGCGGCGAGCATGGCGGTCAGTGCGGCCGGGATCGCGCTGCTGGCCACCATGGACGCCCGCACGGGCCTCCCCGCCGCGGGCTGCTACATGGCGGTGCTCGGCTTCGGCGCCGGGCTGTCCCAGCAGGTCGTCATGCTGATCGCGCAGCAGGCCGCGCCGCGCCGCGACCTCGGCGCGGCGAGCTCGGGCGTCTTCGCGAGCCGGATGCTCGGCACCGCCGCCGGGATGGCGGTCTTCGGCGCCGTCGTGTCGAACCGGTTCGCCGAGGAGATCGCCTCGCGGGTCCCGGAGGGCCGGGTCCCGGCGTTCGGCGACGCCGTCCGCCCCGAGGTGCTGGAGACCCTCCCGGCGCCGGTCCGCGACGGCGTCGCCGAGGCGTTCGCGGACGCGTTCTCCACCCTGTTCGTCGCGGCGCTGCCCGTCGCCGCGGTGGGCCTGGGGGCCGCGCTGCTGCTCCGCCACGTCCCGCTGGCGCGGCGCGGCCCCGAAGGTTAGTCGTCGAGGGCGGCGTCGTGGACGAGGAGGGCGATCTGGACGCGGTTGTTCAGCTCCAGCTTGGTCAGCAGCCGCGACACGTACGCCTTCACCGTGGCGACGCTGAGCGACAGCTCCCTGCCGATCTCGCCGTTGGTCCGGCCCCGCCCGACGAGCGCGGCCACGGCCCGCTCGCCGTCGCTCAGCCGGGCCAGCAGCTCGCGGGCGCGGGCCCGGCGCGGGTCGGCGCCGCTCTCGGCCACGTACGCCATCATCTTGCGCAGCACCGCGGGCGACATCATCGGCTCGCCGGCCGCGACCTGGCGGATCGCCCGGACGATCTCCGGCGGCGGGGTGTGCTTCAGCAGGAAGCCGCTCGCGCCCGCGCGCATCGCCCGCAGGATGTGGTCGTCGCTGTCGAACGTGGTCAGGATGATGATCTCCGGCGGCTCGCGGCGGCCCCGCAGCAGCGCGGTCGCCGCGAGCCCGTCCAGCCGCGGCATCCGGATGTCCATCAGCACCACGTCGGGCCGGTGCTGGTTCACGGCGGCGACGACCTCGGCGCCGTCGGCGACGTCGGCGACCACCTCCAGGTCGTCGGCGCTCGCCAGCATCATCGACAGGCCGGCCCGGACGAGCGCGTCGTCGTCCACGATCAGGACGCGGACGGGAGGGGAGTCCATCCCGCCACCCTACGGGCGGTTCAGGCGCGGCGCAGGCGGCGCCCGGTGACGCTCGACGCGGCCAGCCGGAACCATGCCTCCCGGTCGCCGCCCGGCCACGGCCGGACCTGCGCCGCCTCGGCCTTCTCCGCCTCGGAGAGGGGGTGCGCGCCGCCGCGCAGCAGCACGCTCCAGCCCTCGTGGTGGGCCTCCTCGAAGCGGTCGACCTCGAAGGCCGCCCGGACCTCCCCGCCGGTCACCGCCGACAGCAGGTTGCGGTTCAGCCGGCCCGACGCCGACGTGCGGAAGATCACCGAATCGCCCTCGACGGCGTAGTTCACCGGGACGACCGTCGGCCCCTCGCCGTCGTCGAACGCCACCCGGCCGATGGTGCCGCCGGCGAGGAGCTTCATGCACTCGGCGCGGTCGAGTTCTTCGAGGACGGGCTCGTCAGAGGAGTTCGCTGCCATGCGTATCTCCTTTCCCACCGGTCCCGGCGCCATGCGCGGCCTGCAGCGGAAGGCGGGCGCGCAGCCGGAACCGCCCGTCGCCGGTGCGGCCGTGCTCCAGGGTCCCGCCGAGCAGCGCCACCCGCTCGGCGAGGCCGACGAGCCCCGTGCCGGAGCCCGGGAGGGGCAGGGCGGGAGGGCCGGGGGGCATCGCGTTCACGATCTCGACGTCCAGGTCGGCGCCCGCGTTCAGGAGCACCCTCACGTCCGCGTCCGGCGCGTGCTTGCGGGCGTTCGTCAGCCCCTCCTGGACGATCCGGTAGGCGTGCCGCCCGACGCGGGACGGGACCAGTCCGGGGTCGGGGACGCTCTGCTCCAGGGTGACGCGGCCCCCGGCCCGCCGCGACTCCTCGACGAGCCCGGGGACGTCCGCGAGCGTCGGCTGCGGGCGCTCGGGATCGGCGCCGGGCGCGTCGTCCCGCAGCACCCCGATCACCTCGCGCAGGTCCTCCATCGCCTCGTAGGCGCTGCGCCGGATGATCCCGGCGGCCTCGCGCTGCCCCTCCGGCGTGCCCGGGCCGAACTCCAGCGCCCCCGCGTGCACGGCCAGCAGCGAGATGCGGTGCGCGAGGACGTCGTGCATCTCGCGGGCGAGCCGCTCGCGCTCCAGCAGCCGGGCCTCCTCGACCCGCAGCCGCTGCTCGGTCTCGGCGGCGCGGGCCCGCTCCTCCAGCGAGGCGATGAGCTGCCGCCGGGACCGCACCAGCATGCCCGTCGTGACGAGGACCGCGTAGATCAGCGCGAAGATGACGCTGCCCTCGAGGAAGTCCTCGCCGGACCCCGCGACCCAGAACAGTCCGATGATCAGCGCCAGGCTGGCGCCCGCGATCGGCAGCGCGATCCGCCAGGGGCGCAGCATCGCCAGCGAGTACATCGCGATCGCCGCCGTGCCGAGCGCCGTCGTCGCCGCCCACTGCGCGAACACCATGACGACCGCGACCGCCACGGGATGGCGCCGCCGGAAGAGCAGGAGGAACACGCAGGTGGCGGCCCCGACCAGCACGTCCTGGCGGACCGCGATCGTCTCGCCGGGGGGCAGGTCCTCCACCGTGCCCTGGAGCAGCACCCAGCCGAGCGCCATCGCGGCGCCGACGGCGCCGAGGTCGCCGAGCCAGTCGCGCCACGATCGTCGCAGGAGGTTCACCCGCCCAACGGTAGCCATGGCGCCCGCGCCGGTCAGCGGCCGCAGGTCGGCGGGGCCATCGACTTTGGTCGCCGGGTGCGCGCCCGCCCCGCCCGCTGGGGCTGTCCCCACCCCGCGGCCGCCCGCTGCCCGCAGTGTGCCCGCGGCCGCGCCCGCCTAGCGTCGAAGACCATGACGACCACACACCCGAGGCGGCGCCGGGCCGCCAGCCGGGCCGCCAGGCGGGCCGTCGCGGTTCTGGCGGCGGGGGCCGCCGTCGCCGCGGCCGCCGCCGTCCCCGCGCCCGCCCGAGCCGAGCCGGCGCCGGCCGGCTGCACCGACCGCACGGCGACGCTGCGGGCCCTGGAACGGATGACCGGGACGCACGGCCTCACCGGAGCCGCCGTGCGCGTCGACGACCCCGCGTGCGGCGCCTGGACGGCCGGCAGCGGGGTGGCCGACCGCCGCACGCAGCGGCCGATGCGGGCGGACCTGCGGGTGCGGATCGCCAGCGTCACCAAGACGTTCACGGCGGTCGCCGTGCTCCAGCTGGCCCGGGAGGGCCGGATCTCGCTGGACGCCCCGGTCGAGCGCTACCTGCCCGGCCTGGTCGACCGGGGCGGCTACGACGGCCGGAAGATCACCGTGCGGAGCCTGCTGCGGCACACCAGCGGCCTGCCCGACCACATGGACACCTTCACGAGCCCGGACGGGTACCGCTTCCGGCACTTCGAGCCCGAGCAGCTGGTGGAGCGGGCGCTGACGCTCCCGCACCCGGGCCCCGGCTGGCACTACTCGACCACCAACTACGTCCTCGCGGGGCTCATCGCGGAGAAGGCGAGCGGGCACAGCCTGGAGGACGAGGTGCGGCGCCGGATCATCCGGCCGCTGCGGCTGAGCGACACCTACTGGCCGGGGGACGGCACGCGGATCAGGGGAGCGCACGCGCGCGGCTACCTGCGCGAGGAGCGCGACGGGACCGTCCGGTGGGAGGACTTCACCGAGATGAACACGACGGTGGCCTGGGCCGGCGGCGCGATGATCTCCAGCCCCCGCGACCTGAACGCCTTCTTCGGCGCGCTGGCGGACGGCCGCCTGCTGCCCCCCGCGATGCTCGCGCAGATGCGGCGGACGGTTCCCGCCGACCCCGACCGCGTGTGGGACGGCGCGGCCTACGGCCTCGGCCTGATCGGGACCCCGCTGCGCTGCGGCGGCACCTGGTGGGGGCACGCCGGCGGCCTCGAAAGCTACATCACCGTCTCGGGCACCGCGCCGTCCGGGCGCCGCGTGACGGTCGCCCTCAACGAGAACCCCTCCACCAAGGAGGCGTTCGACGACCAGATGAGGCTCGTCGAGACGGCCTTCTGCGACGGGGCCGCCGCGCCGGGCGCGGCGCGCGCCGCCGAACCGGCCGCCGCCACGTCGGGGAGGGACGGCCTCGCCCGCTTCTACGACCAGCGGCTGAACTGGAAGGCGTGCACGCTCGGCTCCGGCGACGAGGTCGGCAAGGAGCTCGACGAGGCGGGCGCCCGGTGCGCGGACGTCACCGTCCCGCTCGACTACCGCCGCCCGGAGGGCCGCACCATCACCGTCGCGATCTCCCGGTTGGCGGCGTCCGGCGGCGCCCGCCGCATCGGGACGATGATCCTCAACGGCGGCGGCCCGGGACCGGCCATCGACATGCCGCCCTACATGCGCTCCGTCATGGGGAAGGCCGGCCCGCGCTACGACCTCGTGGGCATGGACCCGCGCTCGCTCGGCCGCAGCGCCCCGGTCGACTGCCACGGGCCCTCGGGGACCTGGATCAGGTCGGCGGGGGAGAGCCGCCGCTCCTTCGACCGGTCCGCGGCGTTCGCCAAGGACCTGGCCGACCGGTGCGCGCGGACGAACGCCGGCGTCCTGCCGCACGTCAGCACGCGCAACATCGCCCGCGACATGGACGTCGTCCGGGGCGCCCTCGGCGAGCGGAAGGTCTCCTACAACGGCGCGTCGTACGGCACCTACCTCGGGTCGGTGTACGCGACGATGTTCCCCGGCCGCCTCGACCGCGTCGTCCTCGACAGCTCGGTCGACCCGGCGCGGTTCGGCCCCCGCCTCCTGGCCGGCACCGAGGGCGCCAACGACCACGCGCTCGGCGCGTGGGCCGACTGGGCGGCGGAGCGCGACGCGACCTACGGCCTCGGCGGCACCCGCGCCGAGGTCCTCGGCACCGTGCGCGGGCTCGTCGAGGCGTCCGCCAAGGCGCCCCTGGTCGTCGGCCGGTACCGCGTGGACGACACGACGCTGCCCGTCGTGCTGTTCGACAACCTCGGCACCGACGAGGAGGAGCCCAGGGCCGTCCTGGCGGAGTCGATGCGCGTCTTCGCCAAGGCCGCGGCGGGGCAGAGCGTCCAGCCGACCAAGGAACTGGACGAGGAACTGGCGTTCCTGCTCACCGGCGCCGAGTCGGTCTACGGGAGCGGGCAGACGGCCATCATCTGCGGGGACGCGGCCGCGCCGCGCGACGCGGCGTTCTACCGCCGCGACATCGAGCGGAACCGGGCGGCGAGCCCGCTGTTCGCGCCGCTGACCCGCAACGTCAACCCGTGCGCGTTCTGGCCGGCGCGGCCGGCCGAGCGGCCGACCGAGGTCGGCGGGCCGCTGCCGGCGCTGATGGTGGCCGCGACCGGCGACACCCGCACCACCTACGCCGACAACCGGGCGCTGCACGGGCTGCTGCGCGGGTCGCGGATGGTCACGCTGGACGCCGACGTCCACGCGCCCTACCAGCGCGGCTATCCGAACACCTGCGTCAGGGACACGGTCAACGACTACCTGTCGACCGGCCGCCTTCCCGCGCGGGACCTCACCTGCGCCTGAGGCGGCGCGCCCTCCCGCCGGAGGCGCCGGGCCGGGCCGACCCGACATCGGGGCGGTCCGGCCCGGCTCGCGCCCCGCACCGTCGGCCGGACCTGTCGGCCGGACCTGTCAGCCGGACTTGGCCACGGTGAGCAGCACCGCGGCGTCCTCCAGCGCCTCCAGGCCGTGCCGCACGTCCGGGACGATCAGCAGGTCGCCGGCGATGCCGTCCCAGGAGTTCTGGCCCGCCACCAGCCGGACCCGCCCCCGCATGACCAGGACCGTCGCCTCACCGGGGCTCTCGTGCTCCGCCAGCGACGTGCCCGCCGTCATGGCGATCAGCGTCTGGCGCAGAACGTGCTCGTGCCCGCCGTACACGGTGTCGGCGCCGCGCCCGGTCGAGGCCGCGGCGGCGCGCTTCATCAGGTCCCGTACCTGTGCGTCCAACGAGAGCTTCTGCATGCCACCAAGTGTGCCAGCGGGGTCGTGGACGGCGCCGGTGACCTCAGGTGAGGGGCGTGCCCATGACCGGCCTGCCGACGGCGCTCCCCTTCAGCCAGCCGTCCCAGGACTTCGCCCACGGCGTCGGCCCGTTCCCGAACTGGAGCCGCCGCGACGTGCCCGTCACCTTCACCACGTCGCCCCGGTTGGTGAAGTCGAAGAACCACTTCGCGTCGCCGGGGGAGGCGTTCACGCACCCGTGGCTGACGTTGTCGTTGCCCTGGGCGTCGGTCGACCACGGCGCCGAGTGGACGAACGTCCCGCTGTAGGTGAGGCGGACGTTCCACTTCGTCGGGATCCGGTACTCGCCGGGGTCGCCGGTGGTGGCCGAGTCCATGACGATGTGCGCCGCCTTCTCCTGCGCGATCATCGTGCCGCTGTAGCTGTCGTGGCCCGGCTTGCCGAGGCTCACCTTCATCGTCCGCACGGTCCTGCCGCCGTCGGTCGCCGTCGCGCGGTGCTTCCTGGCGTCGATGGTGGTGATGTGCCGCGGCCCGACGGTGAAGCCGACACTGCGGTCCTTCATCCCGTACATGCCCTCGCCGGCCTTCAGCCCCGCCAGGTGCGCGACGACCTTCACCTTCTGGCCGGACGGCCAGTAGTCGCGGGGCCGGAAGTCGACCTCCCTGTCGCTCACCCAGTACCAGGCGCCCTCGACCGGCTTGGACATGCGGACCTCAAGCGCCTTCTCCACCGCCGCCTTGCCCGCCTTGGTACCGACCGGTTTGGACAGCAGCAGCTGGACGGGCATGCCGACGCCGACGGTCTCGCCGTCCAGCGGGGACATGCCGCTCTCCAGCTTCTTGCGCGGCGTCAGCGTCGTGAACGTCGACGTCGCGGTGGCCTGCTTGCCGCCGTCCCCGGTCGCCTTGGCCGCGACCGTGTACGTCGTGGACGGCTGGAGCGTCCACGACGACGTCCACGACCTCCCGTCGGCGGCGAGCTTCCCGCCGGCCTTCGCGCCCTTCTTACCGTAGGTGAGGGTCACGCTCGTGAGCTTGCCGTGATCCGCGGTGACGGTGACCGGCTTGTCCGGGGCCGCCTGCCGCGTCCCGTTGGCGGGCGTGACGGCGAGCTTCACCGCGTCCCCGGCCTCGCCGCCGTCACCGCCCTCGCCTCCACCGCCGCCCCCGGAGGAGCAGCCCGCAGCGGCGATCACCACCGCCCCGGCGACCGCCGCACTCACCGTCCCGGTCCGACCCTTGAGCACCTGAGAACTCCTCACGCTCGACGCGGGTTTCCCTCGGTCAGGGTATGCACGGTTTTGCGCAAGGCATGCGGGAGCACCGCTACTGTTCAGTCTTCTCCCAGGTGTACGGGCCTTCCGTCAGGAGGGGTTCACGGGGCGGTCACGCCTTCTCGCCCGGCGGGAGCTCGGAGGCGGCGGCGCGGTCGAGCAGGAACAGGGTCCGGCTCCGGCCGCGGGCCCCGGCGCAGGGGACGTGGAACGGGTCCGCGTCCGGCGCCAGCCCGAGTCCGATGGCCTTCGCCTTGGACTCGCCCGCAGCCAGCAGCCACACCTCGTCCGCCGCCCGCAGGGACGGGAACGTCAGCGAGATCCGGGTCGGGGGCGGCTTCGGGGCGCCCCGCACCGCCGACACGGCGCCCTCGTCGCGCAGCGCCGGCAGCTCCGGGAACAGCGACGCCACGTGCGCGTCGGGGCCGACGCCCAGCATCAGCACGTCGAAGGCCGGGACCGGGCCGCCGCCGGGTCCGGCGGCGGCCCGCAGCTCGGCGGCGTACCGCTCCGCCGCGGCCTCCGGGTCGTCGCCGTCCGGGCCGTCGGCCGCCGGCATCGCGTGCACCCGCGAAGGGTCGAGCGGGACGTGGTCGAGCAGCGCCTCGCGCGCCCCGGTCTCGTTGCGCTCGGGGTCTCCGGCGGGCAGGAAGCGCTCGTCGCCCCACCACACGTCCAGCCGGCCCCAGTCGACCGCGTCCCGGACGCCCGTGGCGGCGAGCGCGGCGAGCACCGCCGTGCCGACGCCGCCGCCGGTGAGCACGACCGACGCCGAACCGCGCGCCGCCTGGGCGTCGGCGATCCGCGTCAGCAGCCGGGCCGCGGCGGCCTCGGCGAGCAGGGCCTGGTCTTCGTGGACCAGGACGGTCCGGGTGGTCACGCGTCCCCCGCCCTGCCGCGCCCCTTGCGCGCCGGCTGCTTGGAGTCCGCCTGCTTGGAAGCGGACGGCTTGGCCTCGGCCTGCTTGGCCTCGGCCTGCTTCGACTCGGCCTGCTTCTTGGCGGCGCCCGTCGCGGCGGCGCCGGAGGTCGCCGACGCCGGCTCGCTCGCCGCGCCCGGCTTCTGCGAACCGCCCGCCAGGTCCTTGGCGAACCGGGCGGCGGCGTCGCGGTAGACCTCGTCGGGGTCGAGGCGCCGCAGCTCCTCGGCCAGCAGCTCCGCCATCGGCCGCCGCATCAGCGCCACCTGCCGGTCGGGCTGGCCGGGGCGGCACAGCGTCGCGACCCGCCCGTCCGGGCGGTCGATCACGAGGTCGCCGCTCGTCGTCGCGAGCCGGACCCCGGTGATGCCGGGGCCCTCGGAGACCGTGCGGTCCACCGGGACGCCGAGCCGGACCGACAGCCACGCCGCCAGCAGCTCCGCGCTCGGGGAGTCCGGCTCGGCCATCACCTCGCCGGCGGTGATCTCGTCGTGCTCCTGGTCGAGGGCGGCGGCCAGCAGCGACCGCCAGGAGGTCAGCCGCGTCCAGGCGAAGTCGGTGTCGCCCGGCCGGTAGCCCTCGGCGAGCTGGGCGAGGGTGCCGAGCCGGTCGCGCGCCGCGTAGGCGTCGGTCACCCGGCGCTGCGCCAGCCGGCCGAGCGGGTCCTTGGCGGGCACCTTCGGCACCTTGCCGCCGGGCCACCACGTCACCACCGGCGTGTCGGGCATCAGCAGCGGCACGACGACGCTGTCGGCGTGCTCGGCGAGCGGCCCGTACATGCGCAGCAGCACCGTCTCGCCGGGGCCGGTCTCGCCCATCCGGATCTCGGCGTCGAGCCGCGAGGAGTTGCCGCGCGGGTCGCGGGAGATGACGGTCAGCACCCGGCAGGGGTGCTCGCGCGCCGCCTCGGTCGCGGCGCGCACCGCATCGTACTGCGCCGACTCGTCCGTCACGATGATCAGTGTGAGCACCATGCCGACGGCCGGGCCGCCCATCAGATGCCGGGACTGCGTCAGCGCGTCCTGGATCTTGCGGGTCGTCGTGCCGGTCAGATCGATGTTCATCTAGAGCCGCCTCCAGGTTCGGCCGTCCCGCGCCATCAGCTCGTCGGCGCTGTCGGGCCCGTAGCCGCCGGACTTGTACTGGTCGAGGCCGCCGCGGCTCGCCCAGTACTCCTCGATCGGGTCGAGGATCTTCCAGGACAGCTCGACCTCCTCCTGCCGGGGGAACAGCGGCGGGTCGCCGATCAGCACGTCCAGCAGCAGCCGCTCGTACGCCTCGGGCGAGGCCTCGGTGAACGACTCGCCGTAGGCGAAGTCCATGTTGACGTCGCGGATCTCCATCGAGGTGCCGGGCACCTTCGAGCCGAACCGGACCGTGATGCCCTCGTCCGGCTGCACCCGCATCACCAGGGCGTTCTGCCCGAGCTCCTCGGTGTCGGTGTGCGAGAACGGCAGGTGCGGCGCCTGCTGGAACACCATCGCCACCTCCGTCACCCGGCGGCTCAGCCGCTTGCCGGTGCGCAGGTAGAACGGGACGCCCGCCCAGCGGCGGTTGTCGATCTCCAGCTTGACCGCGGCGTAGGTCTCGGTGCGCGAGTCGGCGGGGATGCCCTCCTCCTCCAGGTACCCCCGGACGCTCACGCCGCCCTGCCAGCCCGCCGCGTACTGCCCGCGCGCCGTCGACCGGGCCAGGTCGCCCCGCACCCGCACCGCGGAAAGGATCTTGGCCTTCTCGGCGCGGACGGCGTCGGCGCCGAACGACGTCGGCTCCTCCATCGCCGTGAGCGCCAGCAGCTGCAGCAGGTGGTTCTGGATGACGTCGCGGGCGGCGCCTATGCCGTCGTAGTACCCGGCCCGGCCGCCGATCCCGATGTCCTCGGCCATCGTGATCTGCACGTGGTCGACGAAGGAGCGGTTCCAGATCGGCTCGAACATCGTGTTGGCGAACCGCAGGGCCAGGATGTTCTGCACCGTCTCCTTGCCGAGGTAGTGGTCGATCCGGAAGATCGCCTCCTCGGGGAACACGCGGTGCACGGTGTCGTTCAGCTCGACGGCGGTCTTCAGGTCGCGGCCGAAGGGCTTCTCGATGACGACCCGGCGCCACGAGCCCTCCTCGCGGTCGGCGAGGCCGCTGCGCTGCAGCTGCTCGACGACCTCCGGGAAGAACTTCGGGGGGATCGACAGGTAGAAGGCGTAGTTGCCGCCCGTGCCGCGGCTCTCGTCCAGCTCCTTGACCGCCATCGCCAGCGCGTCGAACGCGCCCGGGTCGCTGAACTCGCCGGGGACGAAGTGCATGCCCTCCATCAGGTGCGTCCACACGTCCTCGCGGAACGGGGTCCGCGCGTGGGCCTTGACGGACTCGTAGGCGATCTGGCGGAAGTCCTCGTTCTCCCAGTCGCGGCGCGCGAATCCCACCAGGGAGAAGCCCGGCGGCAGCAGCCCTCGGTTCGCCAGGTCGTAGATCGCCGGGAGGAGCTTCTTGCGCGACAGGTCCCCGGTGACCCCGAACAGCACGAGCACGCACGGCCCGGCCACCCGCGGCAGGCGCTTGTCCCGCGGGTCGCGGAGCGGATTGGCTGTGTTGGTCACGTGGCCCCCTCTGATCGCACTGCGCCTTCTTCGACTACTGCTGCAAGCATCCTGCCCCAACTCGTCTCGCGGGCCCCAACCGGGAACCGCCCCCTGTCCGGCCGCGGTCTCCGGTCCCCGCTGTGTGAGCGCTCATATGTCCCCTCTGGCGGCGTCGAGCAGCCGGGCCAGCCCGGCCCGCCGGTTCTGCAGATGGAGCCGGACCACCGGGCGGCCCGCCGCGCGCGCGTCGCGGGCGTCCCCGAGCGCCCGCGCGAGCTGCAGCATGCCGAGCCCGTGGTGCCGGCCGGGGACCGGCACGTCGCGGACGACGTTCCCGGTCACCAGGAGGTAAACGCCCCCGTCCGGGTGATCATTTCCGCCGGCGGGCGGCCGCGCGCCCCAGTCCACCCGCACCGGCCGCCCGCAGCGGGCGGCGAGCAGCGCGGCGAGCCGGCGCACCTGCGCGCCCTGGCCGCGCGCCTCGTCGGGGTCGAGGCAGGCGACGAGCGCGAGGTGCTCGCCCCGCCCGACCCGGGCGGCCAGCGCGTCCAGCAGCCCGGTGAGCCCGGCCGCGCCGGCCAGCGCCGGGACGGTCGTGTGGGCCTCGACCGCCCGCCCGGGGTCGCCCTCGGCGAACAGCGGCTCGCCGGTGCCGTCGTCCAGCGTCATGGGGGCGGGCCGCCCCACCGCCAGCGGGTCGGCCTCCAGCAGGTAGGACGCCACGGCGGCGGCGTACTCCCACACGACGAGCTGCGCCGCGAGGGGTCCGGCGACCGTGGCGTCGTCCTGGTGCGGGCGGCCGTCGAACGTCAGCAGGAACAGGTCGTCGTCGGGCAGCAGCGGCAGGCCCCCGTCCTGGACGACCGGCGCCAGCCGGCTGCCGGCCGCCTCCCGCAGGAGCAGCGCGGCCCACCCGGCGATCCCCGGCAGCGCCGCCGGGTAGCCGCCGAGCACGGCCGTCCGCCGCCCGGCCCGGGCCGCGCCGCCGAGGATGGCGCCGAGCACGAGCCCCGGGTTGTTCTCCGGCCGCGTCAGCGACGGCAGGACGGCGGTGGCCTCCTCCAGCAGCGCGGCGACGTCGGCGCCCGCGAGCGCGGCGGGCACCAGCGCGTACGGGGACAGCGCGCCGAACGCGGTGGGCGCCGGAGCCTCCACCAGCGGGTGTCCCGCCTCCGCCGCGTGCTTGGCCGCCGCCGCGCGCGGCTCGGCGACCGTGACGAACCGCCGCGCGACCCCGGCGGGGGACAGGCCCTCCTCGCGCAGCGCCTCCGCGAACACCTCGCGCAGCGCCTCGGTCGCCGGGTCGTCGCCGGTCACCACGAACGCCGTCCGGCTCAGCCGCTCCGGGTCCTCGCGGACGCGCAGCGGCGCCCCGGGATCCGGGCCGTCCAGCACCGTCAGGGCGCCGCGGCCGTCCGGCGCGGCGAGCCCGCGGGCGCGGACGATCAGCTCGGCGGCGCGGGCCGGGGCGCCGCCGCCGAGCAGCACCACGTCGGTCAGCCCGTCCTCGCGGGCCCGCTCGCGCAGCTTTTCGGCACGGTCCAGCACCGCGCGGCCGGGACCGGGCTGCCCGGGCCAGCACAGCGGGCGGCCCTCCACCGCGGCGCCGGCGGCCGACGGCCACAGCGAGGCGTCCTCCGAGGCGAGCCGGACCGGCACCTCGTCGATCCACAACCGGCCCATGACCCGCTCGGCGGCCTCCTTCAGCGGACCGCGCGCGGTGATGGCCGTCTCCCCCGAGACGACGGCGGTGAAGCTCACGGCCTGCGCGCCCCCGCCACGGCGCGGACCGCCTCGATCAGCCGCCCCGCGCCGTCCACCGGGTTGCGCAGGTGCAGCCGGATGACCGGCAGCCGCCGCGCGCGCAGCGCCCGCAGCTCCCCGAGGGCGCGGGCGGTCTGCAGCTGCGCCAGGCTGTAGGGCCGTCCGGGGACGGGGTGCGCGGCCAGCGCGTCCCCCGGCGCCGGGTCGCCGGTGATGATCAGGAACGCGCCGTTGCCCGGACCGTCCTTGTGTACCGGGCCCGTCGCGTGCGGGTAGCCGGGCCCCGGACCGTAGGCGACCGGGCGTCCGGACGCGCGGGCCAGCGACGGCGCGAGGTAGCGCCCGGAGAAGTCGCCCGACAGGTACGTCATCACGGCCAGGTAGCCGTCGGACGGCACCGAGGAGACCAGGCCGCCGAGGACCGTCTGCAACTCGGCGCCGGGCGGCCACGGGAAGTCGGCGTGCACCTCGATGTCGTCCTCGACGTACACCGGCCGCTCCGCCGTGAGCGACCCGCCCGCGACCGTGCGCAGCAGCGTGGCGGCGTCGTCCTCGGCCTCCTGGACGACCGCGCTGCCCGCCTCGAAGGGGTTCACGCCGAGCAGCCACCCGGCGACCGCCGTCGCGTACTCCCACAGCAGGAACTGCGCCCCGAGCGGCGCCCACACCGAGGTGTCGGACTCGTCCTGCGCCGCCGAGCGCGGATTGACCGAGACGCCGTGCACGTCGGGGAAGTCGCCCCGCCCGCCGGGCGGCTCGAAGGCCAGCACGCCGCGCCCCCGCTTGCCGGTGCCGACCGCGAGCAGCTGGGAGATCCACGCGCTCAGCGCGCCCGGCCCGCCCGGCTCGCGCAGCAGCACCTTGTCGCGGGCGACGCCGCCCGGTCCCTGCTGCGCGCAGCCGCCGATGACGGCGCCGAGCAGCAGCCCCGGGTTGTCCTCGTCCTTGGACAGCGACGGCACCAGCGACGCCGCCTCCTCCAGCAGCCGGTCGGCGTCCGCGCCGGCCAGCACGGCCGGGACGAGCCCGTAGGCGGACAGGGCGCCGTAGTGGCCGGGCAGGTAGGGGTCGGTCAGCCCGATGCGGTAACCGCACTGGCGGGCGAAGTCGTGCAGCGGGCTGCCGTGGTCGGTGATGACGAGGAACCGGCTCGCGATCTCCCGCTCCGACATGCCCCGCTCCCGGAACGCGGCCGCGAAGATCCGGCGGTAGGCGTCGCCCTCCAGGGACACGCCCGCCTTGCTGGCCAGCACGACCAGCGTGCGGTCGAGCCGCTCCATCGCGAACGCGAGCGCGGCGGTGTCGCCGCCGTCCAGGACGGTCAGCTCGCCGGACGGCCGCCCGTCCGCGCCGCCGGCCCCCGCCGGCGCGGACGCCTGCGCCTCCACGACGGCCTGCGCGGCGAGGCTCTCCGCGCCGACGCCGATCAGCACGACGTGGTCGAGGCCCGAGTACCGCGCCTCCGACACCAGGCCGTCCACCTGGTTCAGCAGTCCGCGGGAGGCGAAGGGCAGGTCGAGCCAGCCCAGCCGGCTGTGGTCCACCGCCCGCCGCCCCCACAGCTGGGGGTCCTTGGCGGCCAGCGCGCCGGGGACGCCGCAGCTCACGAGGTAGTCCCGCGCCTGCAGCGCCGAGTCCAGCACGTCACCGCGCGTGAGTACGTCGAATCCTGACACCGTTCCCTCCCGGCCCCCATCGTTTCAGGAGAGAAAGGGCATCCGCACCATCTCCGTCGATCTTCTTGGTCGCGTCCCGGATCCGGCCGGTCGCAATGAGTCGACGCGGCCGGACCCGGTCGCTCAGCCCAGCGCCGCGGCGAGCCCGTCGAGGCCCTCGGCCCGGTCGCGCAGGTGGATCCGGAAGGCCGGACGGCCGAGCGAGCGCAGCACCCGCAGGTCGCCGAACGCCTGCGCGAGTTGCAGCTCGCCCAGGCTGTAGGGCTTGCCCGGGACCGGGACGTCGCCGGTGACGGCACCCGTGACCTGGAGGAACGTCCCGTTCGCCGGGCCGCCCTTGTGGTACTGCCCGGCCGCGTGCAGGCAGCGCGGCC
The DNA here is from genome assembly GCF_050936235.1 of Spirillospora sp. CA-108201. Taxonomy (NCBI): domain Bacteria; kingdom Bacillati; phylum Actinomycetota; class Actinomycetes; order Streptosporangiales; family Thermomonosporaceae; genus Spirillospora; species Spirillospora sp. CA-108201. The sequence continues at coordinate 1,049,981 of NZ_JBNJNE010000001.1, forward strand.
CCCAGCCGAACGTGACGGGGGCGGGGTGCCTGCGGACCTTCGCGCCCCGCGCGGCCAGCAGCGCCCGCACCTCCGCCGCCGCGGCGTCCCCGGACCTGTCCAGGTAGGCCAGGAGCGCGAGGTAGCCGCCGTCCTGGACGTCCTCCAGCAGGACGTCCAGCGCCTCGGTGAGGGTTTGCGCGCCCCGCAGCGCGTCCTCGGGGGCGTGCACCTCGACGGCGCCCTCGACCAGCTCCGGCGGCCGGTGCACCACCGTCGGGGCGGCGCCCTCCTCCGAACGCAGCAGAGCCGCCGTGCTCTCCCGCGACTCGGCGACGTCGGGCTCGGCGAACGGGTCGACCCCGATCACGCGGCAGGCCACCGCGACCGCGTACTCCCACAGCAGGAACTGCGCGCCGAGCGGCCCCGCGACGCTCACGCCCGCCTCGCGCCCGGGGCCCGGCTCGTCCGGGCGGCGGCCGAGGATGACGCGCCGCAGATCTCTGGTCAGCTCGAAGCCGGGCGCGTCGACGCCCTCCACCACGACCGGGAGCAGGCCCTTGCCGTCCTTGCCCATCGCCCCGGCGACCAGCTGCTCCGCCCACGCGGCGAAGCCGTCCAGGCCGGAGCCGAGGTCGGCGATCACCAGCTTGTCGCGGGCGCCGAGCGCCGAGGAGGCGAGCGCCGCGCCGAGCGCCAGCGCGGGGTTGTCGTAGGGCTGCCGCAGCGCCGCCGCGAGCCGGGCCGCCTCGTCCAGCAGGACCTCGACGTCCACGCCCGCGAGCGCCGCCGGGACCAGCGCCCGGGCGCCGAGCGCGCCGAACCGGCCGTCGACGTCGGGCTCGGCCGGGACGAGACGGTGCCCGACCTCGCCGGCCGCCCGGTGGAGGGCGGAGCCCTCCTCGGCCACGACGACGAACCGGCGCGCCAGCTCGTCGCCCTTCAGCCCGGCCTCGGAGAAGGCGCGCCCGAAGACGCGCCGGAGCGACTCGGCCTCGACGCCCTCGTCCGCCACGACGACGAGCGTCCGGTCCAGGCCGCCGGCCAGGACGGCGGACACCTCGTGCGGGTCGGTGGTGTCGAGGACGGTCAGGTCCGCGCCCGCCGTCCGGCAGATCGCGTCCGCGGCCAGCGCCGGGCCCCCGGACGCGGCCAGCACGATCCGGTCGAGCCCGGCGGAGCGGACCTCGCCCACCAGGCCCGACAGCCGGTCGCTCAGGTACCGCGAGGTCTCCGGCAGGCCCAGCCAGCCGAGCCTGCGGGCGGCCAGCGGGGCCGCGTCGGGCCCCCACAGCTTGGCGTTGCGGGACGCCAGCGAGCCCGGCACGCCGTCGGAGACGAGACGGTCCAGGACCGTCTCGCTCTCGTCGACGACGGCGCCGCGGATGGTGACCGAGATCCCCCCGGCGGTCACCACCGAGGTCACGCGCCGGCCTTCTTGGACTCCAGCTCGCCGGTGATGGTGTCGAGGAGCTCCTTCCAGGACGCCTCGAACTTCTCGACGCCCTCCTCCTCCAGCACCCGGACGACGTCGTCGTAGCCGACGCCGGCCTCCTTCAGCGCCGCCATGTGCGCGCGGGCGTCGTCGTAGGCGCCCCGGACGGTGTCGCCGCGGACCTGGCCGTGGTCGGCCTCGGCCTCCAGCGTCGCCTCCGGCATCGTGTTGACGGTGCCCGGCGCGACCAGCTCGTCCACGTACAGCGTGTCGTTGAGGTCGGGGTCCTTCACGCCGGTCGAGGCCCACAGCGGCCGCTGGGGGCGGGCCCCGGCGTCCTTGAGCGCCTTCCAGCGGTCGGTGCCGAACTTCTCCTCGTACAGCGCGTAGGCGAGCCGGGCGTTCGCGAGGCCCGCCTTGGAGCGCAGCGCCTTCGCCTCGTCCGAGCCGATCTTGTCGAGCCGCTTGTCGATCTCGGTGTCCACCCGGCTGACGAAGAACGAGGCCACCGAGGCGATCTTCGACAGGTCGTGGCCGTTCTCCCGGGCCTTCTCCAGCCCGGCGAAGAACGCGTCGACGACCTTGCCGTAGCGCTCCAGCGAGAAGATCAGCGTCACGTTCACGCTGATGCCCTCGGCCAGCACCGCCGTGATCGCCGGCAGGCCCTGCTCCGTCGCGGGGATCTTGATCAGCAGGTTGGGCCGGTCCACCATCCACCACAGCGCCCGCGCCTCGGCGACCGTGCGGCGGGTGTCGCGGGCCAACCGCGGGTCGACCTCGATCGACACGCGGCCGTCCAGGCCCTCCGTCCGGTCGTAGACCGGGCGCAGCACGTCGCAGCCCCACCGGATGTCGAAGGTGGTGATCGCGCGGGACGCCTCCTCGACGTCGACGCCGCGCACCGCGAGGTCGCGGACCTGGTCGTCGTAGGCGTCGCCCTTGCTCAGCGCCTTCGCGAAGATCGTCGGATTGGACGTGACGCCGACGACCTGCCTGTCCTTGACCAGCTCCGCCAGGCCGCCGGTGCGCAACCGCTCGCGGCTGATGTCGTCCAGCCAGATCGACACGCCCTCGCCCGAGAGCTTCTTCAGTATCTCGCTCATCGCTTTCTCCTCGTCGTCGTCTTCGTCGCCCCGCCGGGGGCGGGCGGGCGGAGCCCAGGGGTGCGCGGGCGCCGCCCGCCTCGCGGGCCCCGACTCAGTTGCCGGTCGTCTCGCCCTGCCCGGCGCCCGGCGCGTGGGCCTTGATGAGGCTGGCCTTGGCCGCCGCCACCACGCGCTCGGACGTGATGCCGAACTGCAGGAACAGCGTCTTGTAGTCGGCCGAGGCGCCGAAGTGCTCCAGGCTCACCGACTCGCCGGCGTCGCCGACGTAGCCGCGCCAGCCGAGCGCCACGCCGGCCTCGACCGACACCCGGGCGCGCACGCCCGGCGGCAGGACCTCCTGCCGGTAGGCGTCGGTCTGCTCCTCGAACCACTCCACGCACGGCATCGACACGACGCGGGTCGGGGTGCCCTCGGACTGCAGCGTCTCGCGCGCCTGCAGCGCCAGCTCCACCTCGCTGCCGGTCGCGATGACGATCACTTCGGGCCGCCCGCCCTCGGCGTCGGCCAGCACGTAGCCGCCCCGGGCGGCGCCCTCGGCGGACGCGAGCTCGCCGCCGCGCTCCAGCGTCGCCAGCTTCTGCCGGGTCAGCGCCAGGCCGGCCGGGCGGTCGGCGTGCCGCAGGATCGTCCGCCACGCCACCGCCGTCTCGTTGGCGTCGGCCGGGCGGACGACGTCCAGGCCGGGGATGGCCCGCAGTGCCCACAGGTGCTCGACGGGCTGGTGGGTCGGGCCGTCCTCGCCGAGGCCGATCGAGTCGTGCGTCCAGACGAAGGTGACCGGCAGCTTCATCAGCGCGGCCAGCCGGACCGCCGGGCGCATGTAGTCGCTGAAGATCAGGAACGTGCCGCCGTAGGGGCGGGTGCCGCCGTGCAGGGCGATGCCGTTGCAGATCGCGGCCATCGCGTGCTCGCGGACGCCGAAGTGCAGCGTGCGGCCGTAGCGGTGGCCGGGGAACTCCTTGGTCTGGAACTCCTCCGGGATGAAGGACGGCTCGCCCTTCATCGTCGTGTTGTTGCTCTCCGCGAGGTCGGCCGAGCCGCCCCACAGCTCCGGCAGCACCGGCGCGAGCGAGGCCAGCACCTCGCCGGACGCCGCGCGGGTCGCGATGGACCCGCCCGCCTCGAACTCCGGCAGCGCCTCCTCCCAGCCCGCCGGAAGCGTCCGGGTGGAGATCCGGTCGTACTCCGCGGCCCGCTCGGGGTTCGCCGAGCGCCAGACGTCGAAGGTCTTGGCCCACGCGGCGTGGTCGGCGCGGCCCCGGTCGGACACGGCGCGGGCGTGGGCCAGCACGTCCTCGGGGACCCGGAAGCTCTCGGCCGGGTCCATGCCGAGGATCCGCTTGGTCGCGGCGACCTCGTCCGCGCCGAGCGCCGAACCGTGGATCTTGCCGGTGTTCTTCTTGTTCGGCGCGGGCCAGCCGATGATCGTGCGCAGCGCGATGAAGGACGGGCGGGACGTCTCGGCCTTGGCCGAGGCGAACGCCTTCGCCAGCGCGGCGACGTTCTCCTCGTAGTCGCCGTCCTGCGTCCAGTCGACGTGGTGCACGTCCCAGCCGTAGGCGGCGTACCGGGCGCGCACGTCCTCCGACAGCGCGATCGCCGTGTCGTCCTCGATCGAGATGTGGTTGTCGTCGTAGAGCAGGACCAGGTTGCCCAGGCGCTGGTGCGCCGCCAGCGCGCTCGCCTCGTGGCTGATGCCCTCCTCGATGTCGCCGTCGGACGCGATCGCCCAGATGGTGTGGTCGAAGGGGGACTCGCCCTCCGGCGCGTCCGGGTCGTAGAGGCCGCGCTCGCGGCGGGCCGCCATCGCCATGCCCACGGCGTTGGCGATGCCCTGCCCGAGGGGCCCGGTGGTGGTCTCCACGCCCGCGGTGTGCCCGTACTCCGGGTGGCCGGGCGTGAGGCTGCCCCACTTGCGCAGCGACTTCAGGTCGTCCAGCGTCAGCGGGTAGCCCGACAGGTACAGCTGGATGTAGAGGGTCAGGCTGGAGTGCCCGCACGACAGCACGAACCTGTCCCGCCCGGCCCAGTGCGGGTCCGTCGGGTCGTGCCGCAGGAACCGCTGGAAGAGAAGGTAGGCGGCCGGCGCGAGGCTCATCGCCGTCCCAGGGTGACCGGAGCCCGCCTCCTCGACCGCGTCCATGGCGAGGGCGCGGATCACGTCCACCGCGCGCCGGTCCTGGTCGGACCACTCAAACGTGCTGTTGTCCCTGCTCACGGAAACGCCAGGCTCCTCTCGAACCGATGTCAAAGAACCGCTCTTCAATGTTGTGCGCCGGCGGCCCCGCGGACCCCTCACAGGGCACAACCCCGGCGGTGCGGCGCCTCTTCCTCCGCCCCGCACGGCCGTACGGGGCGGGGGCGAAGATCATGCCCGCGCCCAGCCGCGAGCCTATCGCGCGGGAGGGCCGCCGCAGGCGGGGGCGCGGAACCGCTGCGGCGCACGCCGGGCACCGGGCCGCGGCGCTTCATGCACCCTTGCCCTGACGCCCCGCCGACTAACCCCCCGCACGGGTGATCCGCCGGGTGATCCGACATCGCCCCCCGGCCCGGCCGGGGCGGCCGGCGGCGAGCACGGCGCGTCCGGCGACCCGGTGCGCGCTCCCCGGAGGGGGCGGACTACAGTGATTGCGCGGCTGACGCCAGCGGCCGCGGCAAGACGACCCAGCCGAAGTCGCACCCAGCCGAGGCCGACCCGATCGCGGGGCGCCGCCAGGGTGGTACCGATTTCCCATCCCTAGTCAGACGTGGACCCGATTGTGACGGTGCTCAGTAACAAGCGCGGGATCGACCTGGACGAGCAGGTGCCGGAGGCGCCCGCGTCCGGGCTCGCGCCGCCCCCCGCCGAGCGGGCCGCCCGGCGCACGCCCGGCGCGAGCGTGCGCGCCTACGTGGCGCTGACCAAGCCGCGCGTGATCGAGCTGCTCTTGATCACCACCATCCCGGTGATGTTCCTGGCGGACCGGGGCGTGCCGCCGCTGTCCACCGTGCTGCTGACGCTGGCGTTCGGCACCATGTCCGCCGGCGCCGCCAACGCGATCAACTGCTACATCGACCGCGACATCGACGCCAAGATGCGCCGCACCCGGCGCCGCCCGCTGGCCCGCCACCAGGTCACCCCGGCCCGCGCCCTGGTCTTCGGGGTGACGCTCGCGGTGCTGTCCACCGCCGGGTTCCTGCTCGCGGTCAACCCGGTCGCCGCGGCCGGCTCGCTGTTCGCGATCCTGTTCTACGTCTTCGTCTACTCGCTGCTGCTCAAGCGGCGCACCTCGCAGAACGTCGTGTGGGGCGGCATCGCCGGGTGCATGCCCGTCCTCATCGGGTGGGCCGCCATCACCGGGAGCGTCGCCTGGACGCCCCTCGTCCTGTTCGGCGTGGTGTTCCTCTGGACGCCGCCGCACACCTGGACGCTCGCGATGCGCTACCGCGAGGACTACGCCGTCGCCAAGGTCCCGATGCTGCCGGTCGTCGCGTCCGAGCGCCGCGTCGTGGTCGAGAGCCTCGTGTACACCTGGGCCACCGTCGCCTGCTCGCTGCTGCTGTGGCCCGTCGCCGGGATGGGCCCGGTGTACGGGGCCGTCGCCGTCGTGCTCGGGCTGGTCTTCCTGGCCGAGGGGCACCGGCTGCTGAAGGCCGTGCGCGCCGGGGTGACCGGCGTCCACCTGCGGCCGATGCGCTTCTTCCACCTTTCGAACGTCTACCTGGCGCTGCTGTTCACCGCCGTGGCGATCGACCCGCTCCTGTACTGACCGGCGCGCTCCCGCGCCGCCGCGGGGACCGCCCGCCCCTTAGCGGTCGGTGCGACCTGCCGTTACGCTTTCGCGTTATGGCGAGCATGGATCCCAAGGCGGTGCTCGAAGGCCGTGTCCCCGGGCGGCCCCCGGTCGGCCTGATCCTCGGCATGACCGTGTCCGGGCTGTGCGCCGTCGTCGCGCTCGGCACGGACGCCGCGCTCGGCGGGGCCGGCTTCTGGGTCGGGGTCCTCCTCGCGATCCTGCCGATCCCCGTGCTGATCGCCCTGGCCCTCACCCTCGACCGGCTGGAGCCCGAGCCGCCGCGCGCCCTCGCCTTCTCGTTCATGTGGGGCGCGGGCGTCGCCGTGCTGGGCGCCCTCGTGCTCAACACCGCCGGGATGCTGTACGTCACCGTGCCCATCTTCGGCGAGACGGAGGGCCACTTCGTCAGCGCCGTCTTCGGCGCGCCGGTCATCGAGGAGGCGCTGAAGGGCGCCGTCCTGTTCGGCATGCTGTGGTTCCGCCGCAACGAGATCGACGGGTTCGCCGACGGGATCATGTACGCCGCCATGGTCGGGCTCGGCTTCGCCATGATGGAGAACGTCACCTACTACATGCGGGCGTTCGAGGACGGCGGCGCGCAGCAGCTCCAGGCGGTGTTCGTCCTGCGGGGGCTGATCGCGCCGCTCAGCCACCCGCTGTTCACCTCGATGACCGGCCTCGGCGTCGCCTACGCCGCCACGCACCGGCGCGGCCAGATCCTCGCGCCGCTCGCCGGGCTGCTCGGCGCCATGGTGCTGCACGGGCTGTGGAACGGCGCCGCCACGTTCGGGCTCGGCGGCCTCGGCATCGTCTACCTGCTGGACTTCTGCGTCCTGGTCGCGCTGATCGTCATCGTGTTCGTCGAGCGGCGCGGCACCGTGCGCCGCATCGAGGCCTACCTGCCGATGTACGCGGGGACGGGCCTGGTGACGCCGCAGGACGTGCGGATGCTGCGCTCCATTCCGTCGCGCCGCGCCGCCCGCCGCTGGGCCCGCTCGGTCGGCGGCGCGTCCGCCGGGCGCGCCATGGTCGACTACCAGCTCGCGGCGACCGAGCTGGCGCTGCTGCACAAGCGCGTCGACCGGGGCGTCGCGGACCAGCGCTGGTTCGTGACCCGCCGCGACTCGCTGCTCGAACTGATGTCACTGGCCAGGCAGGCGTTCCTGCGCACCCCGCCGCGCCCCGGAGCGGGCCTCCAGGCGGGGCCGCCGTGGGCGCGGCAGGGGCCGTCGGGCTTCCTGCCGCCGCGGCCGCCCGGCCCCTACGGCGGCTGACCCGCGGACCCCGGAGTAGCGGCGCGGGGGGTGGACGGGGGCCGGGTCACGGCCATCGGGACCCGGCCATACGATTGGTGCCGTGGCAGAGCGAGAGTCGTCCAACCTCCTGATCCGGACCTGGAACGCCGTGTGGCGCCCGACGCCCGGGTCCCTGCGGCTGCTCGCGCTGATCGGCGTCATCGGCAACGTGGTGATCGTCGTCAGCGGCGGCGCCGTCCGGGTCACCAAGTCCGGCCTCGGCTGCCCCGACTGGCCGCGCTGCTCCGGCGACAGCCTCGTGCCGACCCACAACCCCGAGCACCACGTGCTCAACATGTCGATCGAGTTCGGCAACCGCCTGATCACCTTCGTGGTGCTGGGCGTCGGCGTGCTGGTGTTCGTCGCCGCGCTGCGGCTGCGTCCGCGCCGCCGGAGCCTGGTGCGGTGGGCGCTGGCCCAGCCGATGAGCGTCGTCGCCCAGGCGGTGATCGGCGGCATCGTCGTGCTGTCCAAGCTGCACCCGGCGGCCGTCTCGCTGCACTTCCTGGTCTCACCGGCCCTGCTGGTGTTCTGCGTCGCGCTGTGGATCCGCGCGGGGGAGGGCGACGGGGCGCCCCGGCCGCTCGCCGGGCCCTGGACGCGCCGCCTCGCCGCCGCGCTGCTGGTCTCCTGCGCCGCCGTGCTCGTCGCGGGCACCGTCGTCACCGGCACCGGCCCGCACGCGGGCGACGCCGAGTCGCGCCGCTACGGCTTCGACATCACCGACGTCGCCCGCATCCACGGCGAGCTGGCGTGGCTCACCATCGCGCTGACGCTGATCGCCATCGTGGTCCTGCACCGCACGGGAGCGCCCGCCGCCGCCCGCCGCCGTGCCCACGAGCTGGCCGGGCTGATCGTCGCGCAGGGCGCCGTCGGCTACGTCCAGTACTTCCTCGGCGTCCCCGCCGGCCTGGTGCTCCTGCACATGCTCGGCGCGGTGCTGATGTGGATCGCGGCGTTCCGCCTGTTCTTCGCCCTGCGCGACCGGGGCCCCGTCCCCGCCGCCGCGGGACCGGCCTCGGCGGCCCCGCGCCCCGCCGAGGCGCCCCAGCCCGCCTGACCCGGGCTCAGGCCTTCCGCAGGAACGCGCGCAGGCGCTCCAGCGGCCAGGTGTTGACGACGTCGTCGGGTGTCAGCCAGCCCCGCTGCGCGGTGCCGACGCCGTAGCGGATGTTGCGGTGGTGGCCGACCGAGTGGGCGTCGGTGTCGACGGAGAACTTCACGCCGAACCGCTTCGCGCGCCGGACCAGGTCGGCGGGCAGGTCGAGGCGGTCGGGGAAGGAGTCGATCTCCATCGCGGTGCCGGTGCGGGCGGCGGCGCGGAACACCTCGTCCCAGTCGGCGTTCACCGGCGCCCGGCGGCCGATGCTGCGGGCGGTGGGGTGGCCGATCACGTGGACGTGGGGGTTCTCGCACGCCCGGACGAGCCGCCGGGTCATGCTCGCCTCGTCCTGCGTGAAGTGGGAGTGGACGGAGGCGACGCAGACGTCGAAGCCGGACAGGAAGTCGGCGTCCCAGTCGACGCCGCCGTCGGGATCGATGTTGAGCTCGGTGCCGTGCAGGAGCGTGAGCCCGGGGAACCGCTCCCGCAGCTCGGCGATCCGCGCGCGCTGGGCGAGCATCTTCTCGTCGGTCATGCGCTGCATGACCAGGTTCGGCGCGTGGTCGGTGATCGCGTAGTACTCCAGGCCGCGGTCCCGCGCGGCGGCGGCCATGTCCTCCAGGGAGGCGACGCCGTCGGTCAGGTCGGTGTGGCTGTGCAGGTCTCCGCGCAGGTCCTCGACGGTCACCAGGCGGGGCAGCTCGTCCTTCAGAGCCGCCTCGATCTCGCCGGAGTCCTCGCGGAGGGCGGGGTGGACCCAGGGCAGGCCGAGGCGCTCGTAGACCTCCTCCTCGGTCTTCGACACGATCAGCTCGTCGGTCCCGGCGTGGAACAGCCCGTACTCCGACAACCTGAGCCCCGCCTTCACGGCGATCTCGCGGGTGCGGATGTTGTGCGCCTGCGAGCCGGTGAAGTACTGGAGCGCGGCGCCCCACGACTCGGGCGGGACGACGCGCAGGTCGACCTGCAGGCCCCGGGAGGTGCGGACCGAGGTCTTCTTGTCGCCGCCCGCGATCACCTCGGCGACGAACGGGAGCGCGGTGAACGCCTCCATGATCGGACGCGGGTCGCGGGAGGCGGCCAGCACGTCCACGTCGCCGATCGTCTCGCGCATCCGGCGCAGCGAGCCGGCGTGGGCGCAGCGCTCCACCTGGGGCAGCGCGGACAGGGCCGCGACGACCTCGTCGGCGACGCCCGCCGCGGCGTCGACCAGGACGCGCTCGCCGGAGCCGCGCATCAGCTCGATGCCGTGCCGGATGTTCTCCTCGGTCTTGGCGCCGAAGCCCTTGAGCCCGCGGAGCCTGCCCTCCTCGACGGCCGCGGCCAGCTCGTCCACCGAGGAGACGCCGAGCGCCTCGTAGACGGCGAGGGCCTTCTTCGGGCCGAGCGTGGGGATCGCGGTCAGCGCCCGGACCCCGGCGGGGATCTGCGTGCGCAGCTCCTCCACCTGCCGGATCGTGCCGGTGGTGTTGTAGTCGAGGAGCTTCTTGGCGATCGCGTCGCCCACCCCCGGGATCGTGCGCAGCCCGGCCAGGTCGAGGCCGGCGATGTCGCCCGGGTGGCCCGCGACCGCCCGCGCCGCCTTCTCGTACGCCCTGATCTTGAAAGCGTCGCCGCCCGTGATGGACAGCAGGTCGGCCAGTTCCTGGATGAGGGCCGCAGCCTCGTCGTTCGCCCGTGCCATGGGCCGAGTCTAGAAGGCGGGTACGACGTTTCCGGCGCTCAGCGCAGGGGCGCGGCGGGCCCGCCGGGCCGCTCGCCGCGGCCGCGCACGACCTCCCCGGTGATCGCCTCGACCTGCTCGGCCGGCAGCGCCCGGTAGCCGTCGGCGGTGACGACCGCGACCGTCGGGTAGATGCGCCGGGTCGGGTCGGGGCCGCCGGTGGCGGTGTCGTCGTCGGCCGCGTCGTAGAGGGCCTGGACGCACACGGTGGCGGCGTCCTCCAGGGACAGGTCGTCGCGGTAGAGCTTCTTCAGCGCGCCGGACGCGTACGGGGAGCCGGAGCCGTCGGCGTGGAAGCCGCGGGCCTCCTGCGGGGCGCCGGTGATGTCGTAGGTGAAGATCCGCCCCTCGCCGGACTCGGGGTCGAGGCCGGCGAACAGCGGGACGACCGCCAGCCCCTGGAGGGCCTGAGCGAGGTTGGCCTGGATCACCGCGCCGAGGCGGCGGGCCTTGCCCGGCAGCGAGAGCGGGACGGTCTCCATCTTCTCGTAGTGCTCCAGCTCCACCTGGAACAGCCGGACCATCTCCAGCGCCAGCCCGACCGTTCCCGCGAAGGCGACGGCGGAGTACTCGTCGGCGCGCTGCACCTTGTCGAGTTCGCGGTAGGCGATGCGGTGGCCCTGCGTCGCGCGCCGGTCGCCGGCCATCATGACGCCGCCCGGGAACGTCAGCGCCAGGACCGTCGTCCCGTGCGGCAGCTCGGGCGCGTCCCCCTCGGGCACCCGGTTGACGGGCAGCAGGTCAGGGGAGTGCAGGCGCAGGAAGTCGACGAACGACGCCGACCCCGCCTCGAAGAACTCGGGCGGAATCCCCTGGTCCTCGCTCCGGCCGATCACGGCGGCTCCTCTCCGGCTTGATGATCGCGACGTTCCGATCCTTCCACGCTGCCACACGGGGCCGCCACCGCTCAGGCCTCGGGCGCCTCGGGCGGTTCCTTCCGGCTCCGGGTGGCGCCCGCGCAGGCGACGATGACGCAGCAGATCGCGACCCACTGCCGGGCTGTGAGGATCTCGCCGAGCAGCGCCACACCGACGAGCGCCGCCACGGCGGGCTCCAGGCTCATGAGGATCCCGAAGACGCGGGCGGGCATCCGCCGCAGCGCCTCCAGTTCGAGCGAGTACGGGATCACCGACGACAGCAGCCCGACGCCGAGGCCGATGAGCACCAGGCGCGGGTCCAGCAGCGCGGTGCCCGCGGACGCCACGCCGAGCGGGAGGACGGCGACGGTCCCGACGACGCTGGCGAGCGCCAGACCGGTGGAGCCGGGGAAGCGCCGGCCGGTCGCGGCGGTGAGCACGATGTAGCCGGCCCAGCACGCCCCCGCCAGCAGCGCGAACGCGATGCCGGCCGGGTCGAGTGCGCCGGAGCCGCCCTTGGCCAGCATGACGACGCCCGCCCCCGCCAGCACGACCCACAGCGCGTCGCGGGGGCGCCGGGAGGCGACGATCGAGACCAGGAGCGGCCCGAGGAACTCGATCGTGACCGCGACGCCCAGCGGGATCCGCGAGAACGACTGGTAGATCGAGAAGTTCATCAGCGCCAGCGCCAGGCCGAAGACGGCGGCGATCGCGAGGCTGGAGCGCGAGTGGTCGCGCAGGACGGTCCGCAGCGCCTTGCGGGTGAGGAAACCCAGCACGATCGCCGAGGTCAGCAGCCGCATCGTCACGACGGCGCTCGGCGGCAGCCGGTCGAACAGGTGCTTGGCCAGGCCGGCGCCGACCTGCAGGGAGATGATGCCGACCAGGATCAGCGCGGGCGGCGGCACCGACCCGAGCGACAGCTTCCGCGACGACACGGCCCGCGACCAGGAAGGCCGGGCGGAGCGGGGCGCGCCGCCGAACGAGCCGGGGGCATCGGACAGGGCCATGCGCTACTCCCACCTGAAGAAGCGGGCGGCCAGGGCGAGGCCCGCGACGGCCCAGACGGCGAGGACCGCCAGCGGCTTTCCGGGGAACGCGGCGCCGTGCTGGAGCACCTGGCGCAGCCCCTCGGACAGCGCCGAGATCGGCAGCAGCTCCAGGGCGGACCGCACCCCGCCGGGGAACCGGTCCAGCGGGAAGACGACGCCGCCGAGGACGAGAAGCAGGATGTAGACGAGGTTGGCGGCGGCGAGGGTGGCCTCGGCGCGCAGCGTCCCGGCCATCAGCAGCCCGAACCCGCTGAACGCGGCGGTGCCGAGCACCAGCAGGGCGAACACCGAGGCGGGGTCGCCGTGCGGGTGCCAGCCGAGCGCCAGCGCCACCGCGCAGACCACCGCGGCCTGCACGGCCTCGACGGCGACCACGCTGAGCGTCTTGGCGGCGATGAGCCCGCCGCGCGGGAGCGGGGTCGCGCCGAGCCGCTTGAGGACGCCGTAGCGCCGCTCGAAGCCGGTGCCGATGGCCTGGCCGGTGAACGCCGTGGACATCACCGCGAGGGCGAGGATGCCGGGCGCGAGGAAGTCGACGCGGCGGCCCGCGCCGAGGTCGACCAGGGACGTGGCGCTGAACAGCGCGAGCAGCACCACCGGGATGATCAGCGTGAGCAGCAGCTGCTCGCCGTTGCGCAGCACGGCGCGGAACTCGTAGCCGGCCTGGGAGAGGATCATCCGCGGCAGCGGCGCGGCGCCCGGCGCGGGGGCGAGGTCCAGCGGGGTCGTCACGAGCGCAGCTCCCGTCCGGTGAGTTCCAGGAAGACGTCCTCCAGCGTGCGCCGCTCGATCCGCAGGTCCTCGGTCATGACGCCGTGCGAGGCGCACCAGGCGGTGACCGTGGCCAGCAGCTCGGGCCGGACGTCGGCCTCGATCAGGTAGTGCCCGGCGGGCGACTCCTTGGCGGCGCTCCCGGCGGGCAGCGCCGCGAGCAGCTCCTCCAGGCCGAGGCCGGGCCGGGCGCGGAACCGCAGCTGGCGCTCGGCGCCGGTCAGTTCCTCCGGGCTCCCCTGGGCGACGACCCCGCCGCCGTCGACGATCACGACGTGGTCGGAGAGGCGCTCGGCCTCCTCCATGTTGTGCGTCGTGAGCACGACCGACACCCCGGCGGCGCGCAGTTCGCCGATCAGGTCCCACGTGGCGTGCCTGGCCTGCGGGTCGAGCCCGGTGGTGGGCTCGTCGAGGAAGACCAGCTCGGGCCGCCCGACCACGGCGACGGCCAGGGAGAGCCGCTGCTGCTGCCCGCCCGACATCCGCCGGAACGGCGTGCGGGCCTGGTCGGTGAGGCCGAGCCGCTCCAGCAGGGCGGAGGCGTCGAGCGGCGCGGTGTGGAACGAGGCGACGAGCCGCAGGAACTCGCCGGCCCTGGCGGTGCCCGGCACGCCGCCGGACTGCGGCATCACGCCGACCCGGGGGCGCAGGGCGCGCCCGTCGGCGGCCGGGTCCAGGCCGAGGACGCGGACGGTGCCCCCGTCGGCCCGCCGGAACCCCTCGCAGATCTCGATCGTGGTGGTCTTCCCGGCGCCGTTCGGGCCGAGCAGCGCGGTGACCGCGCCCCGGGCGGCGCTGAGCGACAGGCCGTCCACGGCCGTCACCGGGCCGTAGCGCTTGGCGAGCGAGTCGATTTCGACCGCGCCGTCTCCGGGGGGTGTCATGGTGACGAGTTTAGGTCCGGAGCAGGACAGGTCCGCGCCCGGACCCGGGCGTCCGCGCGTGCGGCCGCGGTGAAGCCGCCCGGTGGAAGTCGATCTAGTTTCGCCGCCGCGCCCGGGGGAATCCGCGATCTGGGGGAGCCGCGGCGCCGTGGCCGTGCTCCGGGGAGGTGGGGATGGCGTTCCGCGTCGATTCGGAGGTCGGGCGGCTCCGGGAGGTCCTGCTGCACAGGCCCGAGCTGTCGCTCAAGCGGCTCACCCCCTCCAACGCCGCCGGGCTGCTGTTCGACGACGTCCTGTGGGTCAGGCGGGCGGTGGAGGAGCACCGGGAGTTCGAGGACGTCCTGCGCGCCCAGGGCGTGCGGACGCACCTGCTGATCGACCTGCTGGCCGAGACCGTCACGATCCCCGAGGCGCGCCGGCACATCCTCGACCGGGTGGTCGACCCGCACTGGTTCGGCCCGCTGGCCACCGACGCGATCCGCAACTGCTTCGACGCCATGGACGTGCCGGATCTGGCGGTGTTCCTGATCGGCGGCATCACCAAGCGGGAGATGCTGGAGCGGATGCCCGAGCCGGCGTCCATCGCGTTCCACTCCATCGGGATGGACGGGTTCGTCCTGCCGCCGCTGCCCAACCACCTGTTCACGCGCGACACGTCCTGCTGGATCTACGACGGCGTGTCGATCAACACGATGCGCATGAAGGCCAGGATGCGCGAGACGGTGAACATGGAGGCGGTCTACCGCTGGCATCCGCTGTTCGCGGCCGGCTACGACCGGCCCGCCGAGGGCGGGTACCGCGTGTGGAACCGCGGCACCGCGATGGCGCCGGCGACGCTGGAGGGCGGCGACGTGCTCGTCCTCGGGAACGGCAGCCTGCTGGTCGGGATGAGCGAGCGCACGCGGCCGCAGGCGGTGGAGATGCTGGCCCAGTCGCTGTTCGCCGCGGGCTCCTGCGACCGGATCGTCGCCCTGCGGATGCCGCGCAAGCGGGCGTTCATGCACCTGGACACGGTCCTGACGATGGTCGACCACGGGGTGTTCACCAAGTACGCGGGGATGGGCATGCTGCCGTCCCACACCGTGGAGCCCGGCGACAACGAGAAGGAACTCAAGATCACCGATCATCCGCCGGAGGACATGCACCGGGCCGTCGCCGCCGCGCTCGGGCTGGACGGCGTCAAGGTCCTCACGCCCACCCAGGACGTGTTCGCCGCCGAGCGCGAGCAGTGGGACGACGGCGCGAACGTGCTGGCCGTCGCGCCCGGCGTGGTGATCGCCTACGAGCGCAACGCCACGAGCAACCACCACCTGAGCAGGGCCGGCATCGAGGTCGTCACGATCCGCGGCAGCGAGCTCGGCCGAGGCCGCGGCGGCCCGCGCTGCATGAGCTGCCCGCTCGTCCGGGACGCCTGATGGCGGCCGACCTGCGGGGGCGCAGCCTGCTCAGGGAACTCGACCTCACGCCGGAGGAGTTCGGGTACCTCATCGACCTGGCGGCCGAGCTGAAGGCCGCCAAGCGCGGCGGGACGGAGACGCGGGCCCTGGCGGGCAGGAACATCGCGCTCATCTTCGAGAAGACCTCCACCCGCACCCGCTGCGCGTTCGAGGTCGCCGCGCACGACCAGGGCGCCCACGTCACCTACCTCGACCCCGGCGGGACGCAGATCGGCCACAAGGAGTCGATGAAGGACACGGCGCGCGTCCTCGGGCGGATGTACGACGGCATCGAGTACCGCGGATCCAGCCAGGGGCGCATCGAGGAGCTGGCTGCGCACGCGGGCGTCCCGGTGTGGAACGGGCTGACCGACGAGTGGCACCCGACGCAGATGCTCGCCGACATGCTCACCATGCGCGAGCACAGCGGCAGGCCGCTGCGCGAGGTCACGTACGCCTACCTGGGCGACGCGCGCAACAACATGGGGCATTCCTACGTGGCGGCCGGGGCGCTGCTCGGCATGGACGTCCGCATCGTCGCCCCGCGCGATCTCTGGCCCGACGAGGAGACGGTCGTGGGGCCGTCGCGCGCGGTCGCGGCCGGGACGGGGGCGGGCATCACCGTCACCGAGGACGTCGCGGACGGCGTACGCGGCGCCGACTTCGTCATCACCGACGTGTGGGTGTCGATGGGCGAGCCGGCCGGGGTGTGGGACGAGCGGATCGCGCTGCTCACGCCCTACCAGGTCAACGCCGAGGTCATGCGGGCGACCGGCAACCCCGCCGCCAGGTTCATGCACTGCCTGCCGGCCTTCCACGACCGGGGGACCGCCGTGGGGGAGGAGATCTACCGCAGGACCGGCCTGGACGCGCTGGAGGTCACCGACGAGGTGTTCGAGTCCGAGGCGTCGATCGTCTTCGACGAGGCCGAGAACCGGATGCACACGATCAAGGCGGTCATGGTGGCGACGCTCGGCTGAGCTCGGGCCGCCGGGGAGGGGGAGGACGCATGCGCGTGGTCGTCGCGCTCGGAGGGAACGCGCTGGTCGAGCGGGGGCAGACGCCCGACGCCGAGCTCCAGCGCGGCAACGTCGACCGGGCCGTGCGGTCGCTGGCGCCGCTCGCCGAGCGGCACGAGCTGATCATCACGCACGGGAACGGGCCGCAGGTCGGGGTGCTGGCGCTGGAGAGCGTCAACGACCCGAACCTGACCCGGCCCTACCCGCTGGACACGATCGGCGCCGAGACCCAGGGCATGATCGGCTACTGGATGCTCCAGGCGCTGCAGAACGCGCTGCCCGGCCGCCAGGTGATGGCGATGATCAACCAGACGCTGGTGTCGGCGGTGGACCCGGCGTTCGGGAACCCCACCAAGTTCGTCGGCCAGGTCTACGAGCGGGAGGAGGCGGAGAAGCTCGCCGCCGAGTACGGCTGGACCGTCCGGGCCGACGGGGACCGCTGGCGCCGCGTGGTGCCGTCCCCGCGTCCGCAGCGGGTGATCGAGACGCGGCTGATCAGGGAGCTGGTCCGGCTCGGCACGGTGGTGGTGTGCGCGGGCGGCGGCGGCGTCCCGGTCTTCCGCAACGACGTGGGGCGGCTGGAGGGCGTCGAGGCGGTGGTCGACAAGGACTCCACCGCGGCCGTCCTCGCCGAGAGCATGGACGCCGACGCGCTGCTCATCCTCACCGACGTGCCCCGCGTGATGCGCCACTACGGAACGCCGAGGCAGGAGGAGATCACCCACACGACGCCGTACGAGCTGCGCGGCGAGGACTTCCCCGCGGGGTCGATGGGCCCGAAGGTCGAGGCGGCGGTGAGCTTCGTCGAGCGGACGGGCGACATGGCCGCGATCGGGATGCTCGACCAGTGCGAGCGGATCCTGGAGGGGACCGCGGGGACGATCGTCACCCCGAACGCCACCTGGCCGCTGGCGAGCACCCTGTGACCGGGGCGGCGCCGGAGGCCTTCGCGCGCAGCCTGCTGCGGACCAAGCCCGTCGACCTGATCGTCGCCGAGGGCGGGCACGGCGAGGGCGGCGAGCTGCGGCGCACGATGAGCCTGCTGCAGCTCACGCTGTTCAGCGTCGGCGCGACCCTCGGCACCGGCATCTTCGTGGTCCTGGGCGAGGCGGTCCCGCTGGCCGGGCCCGCGGTCGTGCTGTCGTTCGTCCTCGCCGCCGTCACCGCCCTGTTCTCGGCGCTCTCGTACGCCGAGCTGGCCGGGACCATCCCCGTGTCAGGCTCGTCCTACTCCTACGCCTACGCGACGCTGGGCGAGCTGGTCGCGTGGGTCTGCGGCTGGTGCCTGCTGCTGGAGTACGCCGTCTCGGTGTCGGCCGTGGCGGTCGGCTGGGGCTCCTACCTCAACGCCTTCCTCGACGGCGTGGCGGGCTTCATGATCCCGGCGCAGATCAGCAACCCGCCCGGGGAGGGCGGCCTCGTCAACGTCCCGGCGGTGATCGTGGTGCTGTTCGCCACGCTGCTGCTGCTGCGCGGCACGTCCGAGAGCGCCGCCGCGAACACGGTCATGGTGTTCCTCAAGATCGCGGTGCTGCTGTTCTTCTGCGCGATCGCCTTCACGGCGTTCCGCGCGGGGAACATGTCCCCGTTCGCGCCCATGGGGTGGGCGGGCATCAGCGCGGCCGGCTCCAAGGTGTTCTTCTCCTACATCGGCTTCGACGCCGCCTCCACCGCGGGCGAGGAGGCGAGGAACCCCCGCCGCGACCTGCCCCTCGCGATCATCCTCTCGCTGGTCATCGTGACCGCCCTGTACGTCCTGGTCGGGCTCGCCGCGGTGGGCGCCATGAACTGGACGCGGTTCTCGCTCAGCGGCTCCGAGGCCTCGCTGGCGCAGGTGCTGGACTCAGTGAGCGGGAAGGCGTGGCCCTCGGCCGTCCTGTCCCTGGGCGCGGTGGTCGCCATCGCCAGCGTCGTGCTCACCGTCATGTACGGGCAGACCCGCATCCTGTTCGCGATGTCGCGGGACGGGCTCGTCCCGCACGTCTTCCAGAAGGTGAGCCCCCGGCGCAGGGTGCCGGTCGCCAACACCGCCATCGTGGCGGCGTTCATCGGGATCCTCGCCGCGGTGATCCCGCTCGGCCGGCTGGTCGACGCCACCAGCATCGGGACGCTGTTCGCGTTCGCCCTGGTCAGCGTCGGCGTGATCGTCCTGCGCCGCACCCGGCCGGACCTGCCGCGCAGCTTCCGCGCGCCGCTGTACCCGGTGACGCCGCTGCTCGGCGTCGCGCTGTGCGTGTACCTGATGGTCGGCCTCGGCAGCGTCACCTGGACCGTCTTCGCGATCTGGACCGCCGTCGGCCTGGTCGCCTACTTCCTGTACGGCCGCCGCCACTCGCGCCTGGCCGCCCGCAACGCAGGGCCCATCGGAGGGAGCCCGCATGAGTGAACCGAACGAGAGTGAACCGCGGGGCAGCGGAACGCGGGGCGGGGAGCCGGACGGGCTGCGCGTGGTGGTCGGGTACTCGCCCGACGAGCGCGGCGACGACGCCCTGGCCCTGGCCGCGCTGATCCGGTCGGCGGACCGGTCGCGCCGCCTGGCGCCGCTGACGGTCGTCAACGTCCATCCGCCCGCCTGGCCCGCGCGCGGCGCCGCCTCGGTGGACGCCGAGTGGGTCGCCTACCTCAGGAGCCAGGCCGAGGAGGCGCTGGCCGGGGCCACCGCGCGGCTCGGCGAGCTCCAGGTGCCGCGGCCGGAGGTGGACCCGCGGGTGCGCGCCCACCGGGGCAGCGGGCGCGGCCTCATCGAGGTCGCGCGGGAGGTGGGCGCCGATCTGGTCGTCATCGGCTCGGCGCCGGGCGGCCGCCGCGGCCGGATCGCCATCGGCAGCACCGCCGACCAGCTCCTGCACGACTCGCCCGTGCCGGTCATGCTGGCGCCGCGCGGGTACGCCGGCGAGTCGCTGCGCCACCACCGGGCCCTGGGGCCCGACCGCGCGGCGCGGCGGCTGGAGCGGATGACCGTGGCGTTCTGGCCCCGCCGCGACGTCGAGGGCCCGCTGCTGGCCGCCGCCGCGCTCGCGCGGACGCTGGGGCTGCCGATGCGGCTGCTG
The DNA here is from genome assembly GCF_050936235.1 of Spirillospora sp. CA-108201. Classification (NCBI taxonomy): domain Bacteria; kingdom Bacillati; phylum Actinomycetota; class Actinomycetes; order Streptosporangiales; family Thermomonosporaceae; genus Spirillospora; species Spirillospora sp. CA-108201. The sequence goes on from NZ_JBNJNE010000001.1 coordinate 1,069,466, forward strand.
ACGCTGGTGCTGCGCCCGGCCGCCCTCGCGGTCAGGCTGGGCGGCGGCGTCGGCGGCGCCCTGGACCGCCAGGTCGCCCAGGCCGACGAGGACCTGCGGGAGGCGGCGGGCCTGCTCGGGGCCCGCCTGGGGGACGGGATGCCGGTGGAGCGCCTCGCGGAGGTCGGGACCGGCGTCGCGGGCACGCTCGACGCCGTGGATATGCTGCCGGGAGAAATCGTCGCCTGCCTGCCCGGCCGTCACGGGCCGCTGCGCAAGGTGTTCCTCGGGGAGGGCTCCGGCAAGATCGTCCGGGCCGCGCCGTGCCCGGTGCTGGTGCTGCCGCGCGGGACGGGGGCGGGCCCAGACGAGTCCTCCGGCGAACGTCCGGCTTAGGTAAGGCTTACCTGCGTGAGCTACGACATCGGGAATCCGGTGTTTCGCGGGAAGTAATTACGGCACACTGATGTTGTGAAAAACGTGGGCGAGGATCAGACGAGCACCGGGGGCGCCGCCGCGCGCTCTGTCGGCGTGCCGTCCGGCCAGCCCGAGCGCGACACCCGCGCCCGGGTGGCCAGGCTGATCCTCGAACACGGCCCCGTCACCGCGTCCACGCTCGGGGAGCGCGTCGGCCTCACGCCGGCGGCGATCCGGCGGCACCTGGACGCGCTGCTGGCCGAGGGCATGATCGAGGTCCGCAAGGCGCGGGTGCCGCAGTCCCGGCGCGGCCGGGGCCGCCCCGCCAAGTGGTTCGCCATCACCGACGCCGGGCGCAGCGCCTTCGTGCACGCCTACGACGACCTGGCGACCAGCGCCCTGCGGTTCCTCGCCGAGACGGCCGGCGACCACGCGGTCGCCGAGTTCGCCCGGCGGCAGATCGCCGACCTGGAGCGCCGGTACCGGCCCGTCGTCCAGGACGCGCCGCCCCACCAGCGCGTCCGTACGCTCGCCGAGGCCCTGTCGGGGGACGGCTACGCGGCCGCCGCCGCCAAGGCGCCCCAGCCGGGCGGCGGCGAGCAGCTGTGCCAGCACCACTGCCCGGTCGCGCACGTCGCGGCGGAGTTCCCCCAGCTGTGCGAGGCCGAGACCGAGGCCTTCAGCCGGCTGCTGGGCACTCCCGTGCAGCGGCTCGCCACGATCGCGCACGGCGACGGCATCTGCACCACCCACGTCAGCTCCCGCTCGCTCTGCGGGACCGGCGAGACCGGCGAGGGCGGCGCCCGCGCCGCGCACGCCGCCCCTGGCGGGGACGCGGCGGACGAGGGGGCGTCCGCGGCAACGCATCTGACCAGTGACGAGGAGTCCGGAGGGACCTCCCTATGACTACGGCAGCCCACCCGGAGCTCGAAGGGCTCGACAGGTACAAGTTCGGCTGGGCCGACTCGGACGCCGCCGGCGCCTCGGCCCGGCGCGGCCTGAACGAGGACGTCGTCCGCGACATCTCGGCCAAGAAGAACGAGCCTGAGTGGATGCTCGACCTGCGCCTCAAGGGGCTGCGGCTGTTCAGCAAGAAGCCGATGCCCACCTGGGGCTCCGACCTCACGGGCATCGACTTCGAGAACATCAAGTACTTCGTGCGCTCCACCGAGCAGCAGGCCACGTCCTGGGAGGAGCTTCCCGAGGACATCAAGAACACCTACGACAAGCTCGGCATCCCCGAGGCGGAGAAGCAGCGCCTCATCGCCGGCGTCGCCGCCCAGTACGAGTCGGAGGTCGTCTACCACAAGATCCGCGAGGACCTTGAGGAGAAGGGCGTCATCTTCGTCGACACCGACACCGGCCTGCGCGAGCACGCGGAGATCTTCCAGGAGTACTTCGGCTCGGTGATCCCGGTCGGCGACAACAAGTTCGCCGCGCTCAACACCGCCGTGTGGTCGGGCGGCTCGTTCATCTACGTCCCGCCGGGCGTGCACGTGGAGATCCCGCTCCAGGCCTACTTCCGGATCAACACCGAGAACATGGGCCAGTTCGAGCGGACGCTGATCATCGCCGACGAGGGCTCCTACGTCCACTACGTCGAGGGCTGCACCGCCCCGATCTACAAGTCCGACTCGCTGCACTCGGCCGTCGTCGAGATCGTCGTGAAGAAGGACGCCCGCGTCCGCTACACGACGATCCAGAACTGGTCGAACAACGTCTACAACCTGGTGACCAAGCGCGCCGTCGCCTACGAGGGCGCCACCATGGAGTGGGTCGACGGCAACATCGGCTCCAAGGTCACGATGAAGTACCCGGCGATCTACCTGCTCGGCGAGCACGCCAAGGGCGAGACGCTGTCGATCGCGTTCGCGGGCGAGGACCAGCACCAGGACGCCGGCGCGAAGATGGTGCACGCCGCGCCGAACACCTCCAGCAGCATCATCTCCAAGTCGGTGGCGCGCGGCGGCGGCCGCACCTCCTACCGCGGGCTGGTGCAGATCCAGGAGGGCGCCGAGCACAGCAAGTCCACGGTCAAGTGCGACGCGCTGCTGGTCGACCAGATCAGCCGGTCCGACACCTACCCCTACGTCGACGTCCGCGAGGACGACGTGGAGATGGGCCACGAGGCCACCGTCTCCAAGGTGTCCGAGCAGCAGCTGTTCTACCTGATGAGCCGCGGCCTCACCGAGGACGAGGCGATGGCGATGATCGTGCGCGGGTTCGTCGAGCCGATCGCGCGCGAGCTGCCGATGGAGTACGCCCTGGAGCTGAACCGGCTCATCGAGCTGCAGATGGAAGGAGCCGTCGGCTGATGGGGCTGGAGCAGAAGCCTCTCTCGACGCTGCACGAGAAGGCGTCCTACGAGGTCGCCGACTTCGACGTGCCCACGGGCCGCGAGGAGGAGTGGCGGTTCACCCCGCTGCGCCGCCTGCGCGGGCTGCACAACGGCACGGCCGAGGACGGCGGCAAGGTCCTGCTGGAGGTCGAGGCGGCGCCGGAGGTGACGGTCGAGACCGTCGGCCGCGACGACGAGCGCCTCGGCCGGGCCTACGTCCCCGCCGACCGGGTCAGCGCCCAGGCGTGGCACTCCTTCACCCAGGCCACGGTCGTGACCGTCCCGAAGGAGACCGTCGCGTCGGCGCCTACGGTGCTGCGGCTGCGCGGCGAGGACGCCTCGGCCGCCGCCTACGGGCACACCACGGTCGTCCTGGAGCCCTTCGCCGAGGCCACCGTCGTGCTGGCGCACCGGGGCTCGGCGACCTACGCCGACAACCTCGAGTTCGTCGTCGGCGACGGCGCCCGCCTGTCGGTGATCAGCCTGCAGGACTGGGCGGACGACGGCGTCCACGTCTCGCACCAGCACGCGAGGCTCGGCCGCGACGCCCGGTTCGTCTCGCACAACGTCTCGCTCGGCGGCGACGTCGTGCGGATCTCCCCGTCCGTCTCCTACGACGGGCCCGGCGGCGACGCCGAGCTGTACGGGGTGTACTTCGCCGACGGCGGCCAGCACCTGGAGCACCGCCTCCTGGTCGACCACGCCGTCCCGCACTGCCGCAGCCGCGTCGACTACCGCGGCGCCCTCCAGGACCGGGACGCGCACGCCGTCTGGATCGGCGACGTGATCATCCGCGCGGAGGCCGAGGGCACCGACACCTACGAGCTGAACCGCAACCTCGTGCTCACCGACGGGACGCGGGTCGACTCGGTGCCGAACCTGGAGATCCTCACCGGCGAGGTCGCCGGCGCCGGGCACGCCTCGGCGTCCGGGCGGCTGGACGACGAGCACCTGTTCTACCTCCAGGCGCGCGGCATCACCTTCGACGCGGCGCGCCGCATGGTGGTCCGGGGCTTCCTCGGCCAGCTCGTCGAGCGCATCGAGGTCGCCGAGGTGCGCGAGAAGGTGCGCGAGGCGATCGAGGCGGAGCTGGACCTGGGAGCGGCCAAGTGACCTACGTGAAGGTGTGCGCGCTGGACGAGGTCCCCGCCGAGGGGGCGCTCGGCGTCGAGGTCGACGACACGCCCGTCGCGATCGCGCGAAGCGGCGACGACGTGTTCGCGCTGAACGACATCTGCTCGCACGCCGAGGTCTCGCTCTCCGAGGGCGAGGTCTACAACGGCACCATCGAGTGCTGGCTGCACGGGTCCTGCTTCGACCTTCGCAGCGGCAAGCCCACCAACCCGCCGGCCACGCAGCCGGTCGCCACCTACAAGGTCAGGGTCGAGGACGGCGAGGTCTACGTCTCGCTCGCCGGCGACGACTGACCGCACGACGAAGGACTACACGCACTATGGCCACCCTTGAGATCCGCGACCTCCACGTCTCCGTCGGCGACGGCTCCGACGGCGCGAAGGAGATCCTGCGCGGGGTCGACCTGACCGTGAAGGCCGGCGAGACCCACGCGATCATGGGGCCGAACGGCTCCGGCAAGTCCACCCTCGCCTACGCGGTCGCGGGCCACCCGAAGTACGAGGTGACGTCCGGCTCGGTCACGCTGGACGGCGAGGACGTCCTGGCCATGTCGGTCGACGAGCGCGCCCGCGCCGGGCTGTTCCTGGCGATGCAGTACCCGGTCGAGGTGCCCGGCGTCTCGGTGTCCAACTTCCTGCGCTCGGCCGTCACCGCCGTGCGCGGCGAGGCCCCGAAGCTGCGCGAGTTCTCCAAGGAGATGAAGGCCGCGATGGACGCCCTGTCCATCGACCCGGCGTTCGCGCAGCGCAGCCTGAACGAGGGCTTCTCCGGCGGTGAGAAGAAGCGGCACGAGATCCTGCAGCTGGAGATGCTGAAGCCGAAGGTCGCCGTGCTGGACGAGACCGACTCCGGCCTCGACGTCGACGCGCTCAAGGTCGTCTCCGAGGGCGTCAACCGGTTCGCCTCCGGCGACACCGGCGTCCTGCTCATCACCCACTACACGCGCATCCTGCGCTACGTGAAGCCCGACTTCGTCCACGTGTTCGCCGGCGGCCGCGTCGTCGCCGAGGGCGGGCCGGAGCTGGCCGACGAGCTGGAGAACGAGGGCTACGAGAAGTACGTGAAGGCGGGCGCGTCCCTATGACAGGAGCGGCCCGGGGGCCGGGAGGCCTTCTGCCCGAGGAGCTGAAGAAGGACTTCCCGCTGCTCCAGCGCACGGTCCGCGGCGGCCGCCCGCTGGTGTACCTCGACTCGGGGGCGACGTCGCAGAAGCCCGTCCGGGTGCTGGACGCCGAGCGGGAGTTCTACGAGCGGCACAACGCGGCGCCGCACCGCGGGGCGCACCTGCTCGCCGAGGAGGCGACGGAGGCCTACGAGAACGCCCGCGCCTCGATCGCCCGGTTCGTCGGCGCGACGCCCGCCGAGATCGTGTTCACCAAGAACGCCACCGAGGGCATCAACCTGGTCGCCTACGCGATGAGCAACGCGGCCACCGCCGGGCCGGAGGCCGAGCGGTTCGCCGTCGGCCCCGGCGACGAGGTCGTGGTGTCGGAGATGGAGCACCACGCCAACCTCGTGCCGTGGCAGCAGCTCTGCCGGCGGACGGGCGCCACCCTGCGCTGGTTCGGCATCACCGACGAGGGCCGCCTCGACCTGGACGACCTCGACGGCATCGTCAACGAGCGCACGAAGATCGTCGCGTTGACGCACCAGTCGAACGTGCTCGGGACCGTTCCGCCGATCGAGCGGATCGTGGAGCGCGCCCACGCCGTCGGCGCGCTCGTCCTGCTGGACGCCGCGCAGTCGGTGCCGCACCAGCCCGTGGACGTGGCCCGGCTCGGCGCCGACTTCCTGGTGTTCTCCGGGCACAAGATGCTCGGTCCCACCGGCATCGGCGTGCTGTGGGGGCGCGGCGAACTGCTGGAGGCCATGCCGCCGTTCATCACCGGCGGCTCCATGATCGAGGTCGTCCACATGGAGGAGACCACGTTCATGCCGCCGCCGCAGCGGTTCGAGGCGGGCGTCCCGATGACCGCGCAGGCGGTCGGGCTGGGCGTGGCCTGCGACTACCTCGCCGAGATCGGCATGGACCGCGTGCACGCGCACGAGGAGGCCCTGGTCGGCTACTCGCTGGAGCAGCTCGCCGAGATCCCCGGCGTCCGCGTCATCGGCCCCGGCACCACCGAGGCGCGCGGCGGCGCCGTGTCGTTCACCGTCGACGGCATCCACCCGCACGACGTCGGGCAGGTCCTGGACGAGCTGGGCGTCGAGGTGCGCGTCGGCCACCACTGCGCGTGGCCGATCTGCCGCCGTTTCGGCATCCCGGCGACCACCCGCGCGACGTTCTACCTCTACAACACCCTCGGCGACGTGGACGCGCTCGCGGACGGGGTAAGGCAGGCGCAGAAGTTCTTCGGCACCGCCTGAGGAACACGCCCCGCCGCGCCCGGGTTGAAGCGAGAAAAGCTTGGAAAGGACGCCATGCAGCTGGAGGCGATGTACCAGGAGGTCATCCTGGACCACTATCGCAACCCCTTGAACAAGGGGCTGCGGGAGCCGTTCGAGGGGGAGGCGCACCACGTCAACCCCACGTGCGGCGACGAGGTGACGCTTCGCGTCCACCTGGAGGGCGAGGGCCAGGGCGCCACGGTCGCCGACGTGTCCTACGACGCCATGGGCTGCTCGATCAGCCAGGCCAGCGCCTCGGTGATGTCCGACCTCCTGATCGGCAAGTCCGTCAAGGAGGGGATGGCGGTCGGCGAGGAGTTCCTGGCGCTGATGCAGTCCCGCGGCCAGGACGTCGCGCCCGACGAGGACGTCCTGGAGGACGCCGTCGCCTTCGCCGGGGTCTCCAAGTACCCCGCCCGGATCAAATGCGCCCTGCTCGCCTGGATGGCGTGGAAGGACGCGACCGCCCGCGCACTCGGAGAGGCACCATGACCGACACGCCCGCGACCGACACGCCCGACGCCGAGGTGCCCGCGACCGCCGCCTCCCCCCAGGAGGAGGAGGTCCTGGAGGCCCTCAAGGACGTCGTCGACCCCGAGCTCGGCATCAACGTCGTCGACCTCGGCCTGGTGTACGGCGTCGACCTGACCGACGAGGTCGCCACCCTGGACATGACGCTCACCAGCGCCGCCTGCCCGCTCACCGACGTGATCGAGGACCAGGCCCACAGCGCGCTGGAGGGCCTCGCCAAGGACGTAAAGATCAACTGGGTCTGGCTCCCGCCGTGGGGCCCCGACAAGATCACCGACGAGGGCCGCGACCAGCTCCGCGCCCTCGGCTTCAACGTCTGACCCGCACCACGCCGTGAGGCCGCGCTCCGTCCGGGCGCGGCCTCACGCGTCCGGGGCGGGGCCGTCCTCCGGCCGCGGCGGCCACAGGGTGGTGGTGATCGGCCACAGGGACCAGATCGCCAGCACGAATCCGAGGCGCCCCAGCCACGCGTCGAGGGCCCGCGTGCGGTCGGCGTCGCCGACCAGGGCGATCATCGCCAGGAGCAGGGCGCAGGCGATCGCCGTGGCGAGGGCCGCCTTGCCGAACTCGCGCCACTCGTGGCGGGCGCGCGCCGCCCCGTACTTCGGGCTGCGGGTGGGCGGCGGGCCGCCGGCGAAGCGGTGGGCGAAGCGTTCGTCCGCCCAGCGCGTCATGCTGTGGCCGAACGCGACCGAGTAGCCGAGGTAGGCGGCCGACAGCCCGTGGGCGGCGCCGGCGGTCGCGCCGCCGCGCAGGTCGACCGCCGTGGCGGCCAGCAGGACCAGGTCGACCAGCGGGACGCACAGCAGGAGCGCCGCGCCGGTGCGGCGCAGGCGCAGCGGGTAGCGGGCGAGCAGGCCCGCGGCGAGCAGGACCCAGAAGCCGACCTCGCATCCGGCGATCACCCCTAGCAGCACGTGGACTCCCCTCTCGACGGCCGGGATCCCATCGTCGTCCCCGGTACAGGGGCGGATCGTCGTCTGCGGTGAGGTTCCGCGGGTCATTCGAAGGATGTACGCGCGCTCCTCATCCGGGCGGACGAGACACCCCGGGCGGGATGCTGAGATGGACCCGTGCACAGGCTCCGACGTCTCACCACGCGCCAGGACGCGCTGATCGCCGTCGCGGCGCTCGCGGGCGGTCTCGTGGTGCTCGCGGCGCACGGCCGCACCGTGTGGTCCGACGGCTGGGACCCCTCGTTCCGGCTGCGCCTGGTCCCGCTGCTCGGGCTGTGCGCGGCGATGCCGCTGAGGCGGAGGGCGCCGCTCACCGGGCTGCTGGTGGCGACGCCGTTCAACTTCGTCGACGTCGCGTTCGGGCCGAGCATCGCCACCGCCATGATCTACGGGGACGCGCTGTACGCGGCGAGCCTGTACGGGCGGCGCCGGACGGCGGAGTGGCTGCTCGGGGCGACGCTCGCGGCGAGCGCGGCGGTGGCGGTCGCGGGCGCGGCGGTGCTGCACGGCGTCGCGGTCGGCGTGCTCGGGGCGTCGGTCGCCGGGGTGGTGTGGGTGACGCCGGTGCTGACCGCGATGGCCGTCCGGGAGCACCGGTCCCGCGCCGAGGCCGAGCGGGAGCGCGCCGAGCAGGTCGCGCGGCTGGCCGAGATGGACCGGCGGGCCGCCGTGACCGCCGAGCGCGCCCGGATGGCCCGCGAGCTGCACGACGTGATCGCCAACCACCTCAGCGCGGTGGCGCTGCACTCCTCGGCCGTGCTGAAGGTGCAGGGCCTGGACCGGGAGGGGGTGAACCGGGCGATGGAGGTCATCCGGGAGAACAGCGTGCAGGGGCTCGCCGAGATGCGGCGGATGATCGGGCTGCTGCGGGAGGGCGACGGCGAGGATCCGGCGGCCCGGCCGCGGCTGGCGGAGCTGGACCGGCTCGTCCGGCACACCGCGCGGCCCGACCTGTCGGCCCGCCTGGAGGTCGCCGGGGAGCGGCCGGAGCTGCCGGCGGCGGTCGAGCTGGCCGCGTACCGGATCGTCCAGGAGGCGCTGACGAACGCGCTGAAGCACGCCGGGTCCGGGTGCGCCGACGTGCGGGTGGAGTACGCGGGCGGCCACGTGGTGATCGACGTGCTGAGCCCGCTCGGCCGGGGCGGCTCGCGGCTGCCCGGCACCGGCAGCGGCCTGGTCGGGATGCGCGAGCGCGCCGTGATGCTCGCCGGGAGGTTCGACGCCGGGCCGGACGGCGGCCGGTGGCGGGTGCACGCCGAGCTGCCCGTCGGCTCGCTGGGCGGGGTGGCGTGAGCACCGGGCGGGACGGCGTGATCGAGGTGCTGGTCGCCGACGACCAGGCGGCGGTGCGGGCGGGGCTGGTGCTGATCCTCGGCGCCGCGCCGGACGTCCGGGTGGTCGGCGAGGCCGCCGACGGGGCGAGGGCGGTGGAGCTGGCCGGCGAGCTGCGCCCCGACGTGGTGCTCATGGACGTCCGCATGCCCCGTCTGGACGGCATCGCCGCCACCCGGCGGATCGCCGCGTTCACCGAGGTCCTGGTGCTGACGACGTTCGACATGGACGAGTACGTGTTCGGGGCGCTGCGGGCGGGCGCCGCCGGGTTCCTGCTCAAGGACGTCGACGCCGACAGGCTGGTGGAGGCCGTGCGGACGGTCGCGGCGGGGGAGGGCGTCATCGCCCCCGGGGTCACCCGCCGGCTGATCGCCGCCTTCGCGGCCCGCCCGGCGGTCCCGGCGGAGGTGCCGGGGCTGGCGGAGCTGACCCGGCGCGAGCGCGAGGTGTTCGCCTGCCTCGGGGAGGGCCTGTCGAACGGGCAGATCGCGGCGCGCCTCGCCATGGCCGAGACGACCACCAAGACGCATGTGAGCCGCATCCTCGGCAAGCTCGGGCTCGGCAGCCGCGTCCAGGCGGCCATCCTCGCGCAGGAGGCGGCCGCCACGGGACTCTCCGGTCTTGATCCGCATAAGGGATCATCCGGGACCGTCTAGGCCCGCAGCGGCGGTCTCAGCGCGACATGGCCCGGATCAGGTCGGCCACCCGGACGATGCCGAGGCAGCGGCCGACCTCGTCCACCACGACCAGGTCGTCGTAGACGCGCTCGTCCGCGGCGCCGGCGGCCCGCAGCGCGGCGATCGCCGGGACGGTGCGCGGGACCGGCCGCGGCGGGTCGGCGAGCCGCGCGGCGGGCCGGCGCGCGTGCAGCGCGTGCCCGTACGCGCCCGACAGCCGGAGCAGGAAGCGCGTCCGGTCCACGGTGTAGCTCGGCCGCTGCCGCTCGTCCACCAGGACGACGCTGGTGGCGCCGGTCTCGGCGTTGAGCACGGTCAGCACCTCGCCGGCGGTCGCCGTCCGCGGCAGCGTCACCGCGGGGAGGGTGAACTCCGACACCCGCGGCCCGAGCCCGGCGCCGGGACGGGCGGGCGCCGGGCGCTCGCCCGTGACCGGGATGCTCACGGGCATCCCCGGGCGCCAGTCGGGCGGCGCGAGGGCCGGCCCTGGACGAGCCGGACTCCGGCCTCGCGCACGTGCAGCACCTGCTCGCGCGTGGCCATGCCCGGCGCCAGGACGTGCGTCTCCAGCCGGTGCGCCAGCTCGACCAGGCTCGCCACGAGCGCCGCGCGGCGCGGGTCGGCGGCCGCCGCCCGCGCCAGCCCGGGATCGAGCTTGAGCAGGTAGGAGGCGCCGTCGACCAGCAGGTCGAGCGGGGTGTGCGCGGCGCCGAGGCCGGAGAGCCCGACGGGGTACCCGGCGCGGCGCAGCGCCGACAGCGCGGCGGCGAGGGCCGGCCGCCGCGCGGGCGGAAGCCCCCGCCGACGCACAGGATGACCTCCTGCGGGCGCCGTCCCGTCTCGCCGAGGCCGCGGTGGAGTTCGGCCGGGAGGTCCGCGCCGCTCGCGAGGGTCTCGGCGCGCAGCCCGATCTGCAGCGGCAGCGGCGTGCGCAGCTCGGCGGCCGCGCGCGCCGCCTCGACCGCGCGCCGGACGTCCCCGGACGCCGGGTCGGGCCGCGGCGCGCCGCCGGACGGGCCGGGCTCCTCGGCCGGGCCGGGCGGGGCGGCGTGCGCCTCCACGGCGACGACGGCGCCCGTGCCGAGGTCGACCACGGGGTGGAACACGGCCCGGGCCGGGACGAGCGCATCGATGGTGCCGGTGGCGGACACAGGCGCATCATGCCGCGCGCGAACCCTCGAAACCGCATTTGTCAGGAGAAGTTAACCCACTATTCCCGCAGCTCAACCGGCCGGCGCCCGGTCACAGCCCGCGGCCCCCGGCGACCGCCGACAGCAGGTACGTGACGCCCGCGACGGCCGCCAGCCACACGTAGGCGGTGATGTCGGCGCCGCGCAGCGCCTGGACCACGAGGCCGCCGACGACCGCGACGGTCAGCACGTCGCCCGTCATGGCGGCGGCCCGCAGGTGCGCGCGGGCCCGGGTGCCCGACCCGAACCCCTCACTGAGCGGCAGCGCCGGCTCGTTGCGCCGGTAGGCGAGATACCCCGCGTACCCGGCCAACGAGGCCAGCGCGATGAGGGCCGTGCCGGACCGCCCGTCGGCGGCCAGGACGGCCCCGACCACCACACCGGCGCCCAGGACGAGCCCTGGGACGACCCACCGGCTGAGACTGCGGCGTTCGGGAGCGATCCACATGTGCTCATCCTCCCCGATCGGCGCACCGGGCGGACCGGCAACGCGCCGGGCTGTATCTTCTCGCTTCGTGGCGCAATTTCGAATGAACGGCTCGAAGATGCTCGCCGTCGACCTCGGCGGCGAGACGATCCGCGCGCTGAACGGCGCGATGGTGGCCTACGAGGGCCAGATGGCGTTCAAGCGGCAGGGCATGACGGGCGGCGAGGGGCTGCGCGGCGCCCTCAAGCGCAGGATCGCCGGCGAGGGCATGACCCTCATGGAGATCACCGGGCAGGGGACGGTCTACTTGGCGAGCGAGGCGACGGAGGTGACGCTCGTCCAGCTCACGGGCGACACCCTGTTCGTGGAGTCGGAGAGCCTGCTGGCGCTCGACGGGAACCTGCACACGGGCGTGCAGTTCGTGGGGCTGCGGGGGATGGGCACCGGCCAGGGCCTCGCCACCACCAAGGTCGACGGGCACGGGACGGTGGCGGTCCTGTCGGAGGGGCCGGCCATCGCGCTGGAGGTGACTCCGCAGACGCCGCTGTGCGTCGACCCGCACGCCTACGTCTGCCACCACGGGCAGTTGCAGCAGGACGTGGTCACCGACGTCAACTGGCGGACGGTGATGGGTCAGGGATCGGGGGAGAGCGTGCAGTTCCGGTACCAGGGGCACGGGCTGGTCTACGTCCAGCCGGCCGAGCGCGGCGGGATTCTGGAGATCTGATGCCCGGCTACCAGTCGATCAACTCCAAGATGCTCCAGGTGCAGATCGGCCCGGGGCAGGAGGTCTACAGCAAGCGCGGCGCCATGCTGGCCTACACCGGCCCGGTCTCGTTCGCCCCGACCACCACGGCGGGGCAGGGCATCGGCGGCACGCTCGGCCGCGCCGTCGCCGGCGAGCACAGCGCGATGATGCACGTCACCGGCCAGGGCAGCGTCATGTTCGGCCACGGCGGGCTCTACGTGTCCGTCGTCGAACTGAACGGCGCCGACACCCTGTACGCCGAGGCCGACCGGCTGCTGGTGCACGACGCGACCCTCCAGGTCGGCACCATGTTCATGGGCGAGCAGGGCGGCGTGCGCGGCATCGTGCGCGGCGCGGTCACCGGGCAGGGCCTGTTCACCACGACGCTCACCGGGCACGGCGCGTGCGCGCTGCTGTCGCACGGCGGCGTGATGGAGCTGCCGATCACCCCGCAGCGTCCCGTGCACGTCGACCCGCAGGCGTACGTGGCCCATCGCGGCCAGGTGCAGAACAAGCTCACCACGGCGGTCGGGCTGCGCGACCTGATCGGGCGCGGCTCCGGCGAGGGCTTCCAGCTGGAGCTGAGCGGCTCCGGCGTCGTCTACGTCCAGGCCAGCGAGAGGAAGATCTGACCGTGAGCACGTTCGGGACGCAGACCTGGAACCCCACGACGCTGCCGTCCAACGACAACGTCAACCCCTACGCCTTCAGCGTCGACCTCAACGGGCAGTGGTTCGCGCAGAAGGGCAAGATGATCGCCTACTACGGGCAGATCAAGTTCGAGGCGCTGTCGTCCGGCCCGCTGGACTCCCTCGTCGCGCACACCTTCAACTCCCCGCTGTACGCGCAGGACTGGATCGTCGCGCAGGGGCAGGGCAAGCTCGTCCTCGCCGACCGCGGGTTCGACGTCAACTCCTTCGACCTGGAGGAGGGCAACCTCACCGTCCGGGCGGGGAACCTGCTCGCCTTCGAACCGGGCCTGGAGCTCAAGCAGTCGATCATCCCCGGGTTCCTGACGCTGATCGGCACGGGGCGGTTCGTCGCCGCCTCCAACGGGCCCGTGCACTTCGTCGAACCGCCGATCCGCGTCGATCCGCAGGCGCTGCTCGGCTGGGCCGACTGCCCTTCGCCCTGCCACCACTACGACCACTCCTACATGCGCGGCGCGTTCGGCGCCGCCCGGATGATCTTCGGGATCGGCGGCTCGTCCGGCGAGGAGCACCAGTTCGACTTCACCGGCCAGGGCACCGTGATGATGCAGTCGTCGGAGGTCGTGATGAACGAGGACGTCCTGCTGCGCGACCTCGAAGGCCAGATCGGGACGGTCGGCACGTCCGGCCTCCAGCGCCTCCAGCACACGATCACGCAGCGGCTCGCCTCCGAGCGCCAGGGCTGACCGCGGCCGGGGGCCGGACGGAGCGCGTCCGGCCCCCGGCCCGCCTTGTCAGGGCTGCGGCTCCTCCGCCGGCCTCATCACGTGGAACGGGACCCCGAAGGGGTCGCGGACGTCCGCCGACCTCCCGTACGGGGTGTCCTGCGGCTCGGAGTCGACGGTGCCGCCGCCCGCGCGGACCCTGCGCACCGCCTCGTCGGCGTCGTCGACCGCGAAGTACGTCGTCCAGGACGAGGCGGGGCGGTCGCCGCCGCCGAGGACGATCTCGGATCCGCCGAGGATGCCGCCGATGTAGCGGCCGTCGCCCGCCCGCTTCAGGACGGTGTACTCCATGTCGCCCGGCATCTGCTCGAGCTCGTAGCCGAACACCGCCTTGTAGAACTCTCCGGCCGCGGCCGAGTCGCGCGTGACGAGCTCGTTCCAGACGAACGAGCCCGGGACGTTGACGATCTGCGAGCCGAAGTGGGAGCGGCCCTGCCACAGGCCGAAATGCGCGCCCTGCGGGTCGCGCAGGACGGCCATGCGGCCGAGGTCCATCACGTCCATGGGCGCGACCACGACCTCCCCGCCCCCGTCGGTGGCGCGCTTGACGAGCGCGTCGCAGTCGTCTGCGGCGAAGTAGACGCTCCACCAGAACACGTCCGCCTCGCCCTCGGGGTTCTGCATCATCCCGGCGACGGCCTCGCCGCGCAGGTTGCACATGTTGTAGTGGCCCGCCTCCGGCCCGGCGTCCTGGAACTGCCAGCCCAGCAGGGTCCCGTAGAACGTCCTGGCCCGGTCGAGATCGGGGACGCCGATGTCCAGCCAGTTGGGCGTCCCTTCCGGCGCGTTGCCCGTGACGTGGGTCATCCGACTCACACTCCTTGGTGCTGGGGACCGTGGCCCCGGTGTCGTCCCGCCGCACGCCGCCACCTTCCATCCTGGCCCGGCGCTCCGCGTCTACACATCGGGCCCCGCCGGACGCCGCGATGGCCGGGATCGGCCCGGCTTCACGTACACTGGGCGAATGGTTCCGCTCCCGAACTGACAGGCCGCCCAGCGCGCCCCGGTCACAGGACCGCGCGGCGCGCTTCTTCGTGCCTGTCCTCCGAGCCGTCCGTCAGGGGAGCCCTGTCACTGTGATCATCGCGAAAGACATCGAGCTGCGCGCCGGGCCCCGGCTGCTGATCGAGGCCGCCAGCTTCCGGGTCAACCCCGGCGACCGGGTGGGCTTCGTCGGCCGCAACGGCGCCGGCAAGACCACGCTCACCAAGGTCCTGGCGGGCGAGGCGCCGCCCGCGCAGGGCGCCGTGACGTCCTCCGGGACGATCGGCTACCTGCCGCAGGACCCCCGCGGCGTCGACCTGGACGAGCTGGCCCGCGACCGGATCCTGTCCGCCCGCGGGCTGGACGAGGTGATCCGCGAGCTGCGCGCCGCCGAGGAGGCGATGGCGACCGCCACCGGCGCCGGGCGCGACAAGGCCGTCCGCCGGTACGGCCGGCTGGAGGAGCGGCTGCACGTCCTCGGCGGCTACAGCGCCGAGGCCGAGGCCGCCTCGATCGCCTCCAGCCTCGGCCTGCCGGACCGGGTGCTGACCCAGCCGCTCGGCACGCTGTCGGGCGGCCAGCGGCGGCGCGTCGAACTGGCCCGCATCCTGTTCTCCGGCGCCGACACCCTGCTGCTGGACGAGCCCACCAACCACCTGGACGCCGACTCGATCGTCTGGCTGCGCGACTTCCTGAAGGGCCACCAGGGCGGCCTCGTCGTCATCAGCCACGACGTGGAGCTGCTGGACGCGGTGGTCAACCGGGTGTTCCACCTGGACGCCAACCGCAGCGTGGTCGACATCTACAACGTCGGCTGGAAGAAGTACCTCGCGCAGCGGGAGACCGACGAGCGGCGCCGCAAGCGCGAGTCGGCGAACGCGCAGCGGCAGGCGTCGGCCCTGCTGTCGCAGGCCGACAAGATGCGCGCCAAGGCCACCAAGGCGAAGGCGGCCCAGCAGATGGACCGGCGGGCCCGGCAACTGCTGGCGGGCGTCGAAGGTGAGCGGCAGGCCGACAAGGTGGCCAAAATTCGCTTCCCGGACCCGGCTTCCTGTGGCAAAACTCCTCTCACTGCGGAGGGTTTGTCGAAATCGTACGGATCTTTGGAGATATTCACCGACGTGGACCTCGCCATCGACCGGGGCAGCCGAGTCGTCATTCTGGGCCTGAACGGCGCCGGGAAAACGACCCTTCTGCGCCTGCTGGCGGGGGTCGACAAGGCCGACACGGGGTCGGTCGTGGCCGGGCACGGGCTGCGGCTCGGCTACTACGCCCAGGAGCACGAGACGCTGGAGGTCGAGCGGTCCGTCCTGGAGAACATGCAGTCCGCCGCCCCCGGCATGGCGCCGGTCGAGGTCCGCAAGATCCTCGGCTCGTTCCTGTTCTCCGGCGACGACGTCGACAAGCCCGCCGGAGTGCTGTCCGGCGGTGAGAAGACCCGGCTGGCGCTGGCGATGCTCGTGGTCTCCAGCGCCAACGTGCTGCTGCTGGACGAGCCCACCAACAACCTCGACCCGGCGAGCCGGGAGGAGATCCTCGCGGCGCTGCGGACGTTCGCCGGGGCGATCGTCATGGTGACCCACGACGAGGGCGCGGTGGAGGCGCTCGCACCGGAAAGAGTGATTTTGCTCCCGGATGGTGTGGAAGACATCTGGAGTGACGAGTTTGCCGATCTGGTGGCCCTCGCGTGACCTGCGGAGTGACTTCCGCAGATCTTTTCTGGCCGAGTGGGTAGCCGAACCGGCGGGAATGACTGATCATGGCGGGGGATAACGCAGCGGTCACCACATCACTACGGGAGGTACTCGTGGCCGAGACCCTGAAGAAGGGCACCCGCGTGACCGGTGCCGAGCGCGACAAGCTGGCGGCGGACCTGAAGAAGAGGTACGACTCCGGCGAGAGCATCCGCGCCCTGGCAGCCGCCACCGGCCGTTCGTACGGTTTCATCCACCGGATTCTGACCGAGTCCGGCGTCAACCTGCGCGGTCGCGGCGGCGCGACCCGGGGCAAGAAGTCCTGACCGGACACCGGCCCCCGGATGAGCGCACCGCCTGACCCGGCGCCGCGACCGACCGAGTAAGGTTCGGTCGCGGCGGCGGACAGGATTGCGGGTCCCGCCCCGTGGACGGCGGGGCGGGACCCGAACGCTCATCGGAAGGAAGACCCATGGGGGACGCGACCACGGCCGGCAGGCCGGAAACGGCCACGGCGCCGGAGGCGGCGGGGGGCGTCCCGCCCGGCCTCGACGAGGCGGGCCTGCGGCTCGACGTGGACGGCGCGGTCGCGACCGTCACCCTGAACCGGCCCGAGCGGCGCAACGCCATGACCTTCGCGACCTGGCGCGGACTCGCCGCGATCGGGCGCTCCCTGCCCTCGGACGTGCGCGTCGTCGTCCTGCGGGGCGAGGGCCCCTCGTTCTCGGCCGGCATCGACCTCGGCATGTTCTCCGGCGGCGGAGGCGGCGAGGGGTTCACCGACGGCGCCGACGCCGAGGGCACCGACCGCTTCATCGCCGAACTGCAGGAGGGCTACACCTGGCTGCGGCGCTCCGACATCGTCTCCGTCGCGGCGGTGCACGGCCACGCCATCGGCGCCGGCTTCCAGCTCGCGCTGGCCTGCGACATCCGCGTGGTCGCCGATGACGCCAGGTTCTGCATGAAGGAGCCCGCGCTCGGGCTCGTCCCGGACCTGACGGGTACCAAGCCGCTGGTCGAGATCGTGGGGGTGGGGCGCGCCCTGGAGCTGTGCCTGACCGCCCGGACGGTCCTCGCCGACGAGGCGGCCCGGATCGGGCTCGCCGAGACCGTCGTCCCGCGCGACGGCCTGGAGGGCGCCGTCCGCGACCTCGCGGACGCCCTGCTGGCGGTGAACCCGGGCGCGGCAGCCGCGACCAAGCGGCTGCTCTGGCAGGCCGCGGAGAACACCCTCGACGAGCAGTGCGCCGCCGAGCGCCGCGAGCAGATCGGCCGCCTCCGCGAGGTCTTCGGCTCGTGAACGGACGGGCCGGGGGAGGGGCGTTCCCCGCCCCCGGCCCGCCGCGCCGCGCTACCGGAGCGACTCCCGTCCGCCCGGCGCCAGCGGCAGCAGCACCCTGCTGACCCCCGGCCGGACGGCGACCTTCGTCCCCGCCGGGTAGCGGAGCGTGTAGTCGTGGTCGGTGGACAGCAGGACCACGCCGAGCCTGTGGCCGGCCTTCACCGTGTAGTCGGTCGGTTCGAGGTCCCAGCGGAAGGCGTAGGTCCGCCCCGCCTCGACCGGCTCGCTCCGGGCGAAGTCGTGGCGGTTCCGGGCGTCCAGCCACCCCCGTGTGATGATCTTGTAGGGGGCGGTCTCGGTGTGCAGCGCCTGCCGGATCGTGCAGCCGGAGTCGCCCGGCACGCCCTGGCCGTAGCAGACCTCCTCACCGGTCCCGACCCGCGCTCCCGTGGGACGGGTGTCGGTGCCGTAGTCGACCAGCAGCGCCGTCAGGTACGGCGACCGGCCGTCGAGGGAGGCCCGCAGCGACACCGACGGGATGCCGTCCACCCGGACGGGCCTCGCCAGCGGTCCGGTCAGGTAGGCGAGCCGGTTCGGGTCGGACCGGTCCTCGTTGGTCAGGAGCTGCTCGGCCGTGCGGGTCCTGCCCGCGTCCGTGAACGACTGCGCCGCGCCGGGCCGGGGCCTGAGGCCGAGGGAGCCCGGCTGCCCGGACGGGCCCGCGTTGAGGCTCACCGGGACGGTGCGGGTGCCGGGGACGGGCCAGTCCTCGGCCGTCTCCCACGTCCCGTCCGCGTGCTGGACGTCGACCCGCGGCTCGCGCTCGATCCCGTTGCGGACGCCGTAGAGGTAGCGGTCGAACCAGTGCAGGGTCTGGCGCAGCCACTCCTCGACCCGCCAGCGGAACGGCGTGGAGTGGTCGCCCTGGTGGAGCCACAGCTTGCGCGGCACGCCCGCCTCCTTCAGCGCGTTCCACCACTGCACGGAGTTCTTGATCTTGACGTTCCAGTCGTTGAGCCCGTGCACCACCATGACGGCGGCGCGCACCCTCCGCGCCTGCCCCACGTAGTCGCGCTCGGCCCACACCTCGGAGTAGTCGCCGGTCTCGCGGTCCTGGGCCGCCTCGATGCCGTCGACGACCTTCGCGCAGACCTCGGGGTCCCTCCGGGTCAGCACGGCCTTGGCCAGGACGTCCAGGTCCTCGCCCTGGTAGCCGCCGGGGGCGACCACGCCGCCGCCCGCGCGGTAGTAGTCGTACCAGCTGGAGATGCCCGCGATCGGGACGACGGCCTTCAGCCCCTCGACCCCCGTGGCGGCGGCCATGTTCGGCAGCGTCCCGTCGTAGGACTGCCCGATCATGCCGACGTTCCCGGTGGACCAGGTCGCCCTCACCGGCGCGCCGTCCGGCGACCAGCCCCGGGCCCGGCCGTTGAGCCAGTCCACGGCGGCCCTGGCGCCGGCCTGCTCGCTGCGGTCCCCGGAGGTCGGGCAGCCGGTCGAGCCGCCCGTCCCGATGCTGTCCAGGTCGGCCACGGCGTAGCCGCGCGGGAGGAAGTAGTTGTCGTAGTAGCCGGGGAAGACCTCGGCCAGGTCGCGCCGCGTCGTGGTGAGCGAGCGGGCCCGGGCGTCGCCGATGTCGACCGGATGGTTCGGGACGTCGTTGATCCCGGCCCAGTACGGACTGGGCTCCAGGATCGTCGGGACCCTGAGCCCGGCGGTGTCGGTCTCCCGGGGACGCATGATCCGCAGCTGCACGCGGTCCCGGACGCCGTCGCGGTCGCTGTCGGCGGTGGTCTCGATGTTCACGGTCTGGGTGACGGCGCCGGCGCGGGAGAACACCGGTTGCGTCTCCCCGTTCTCCACCGTGACCTGGCGTCCGCCCGGTGGCCGGGGCGCGGACCTGCTGGGTCCGGCAGCCGCGGCGGGCAGCACGGTGGCGGCGGCGAGCGCGGCGGTGAGGGTGATCACGCCGGCGCCGCCGGTGAGGCGTCGTCTCATGGGGGGCTCCTGGGGGTGTGAGCCGGAAAGTGGTGATCACGGTTACACCCGGGGACTGGCTTGTCCAGGGGCGTGTTACGCCGTGAGCGGAGCCGGGAAGAGGGGCGGGCGCGGGCGCGTTGTCTCCGCCGGACACTGAGATGCTTACTTGATTACGTACTTGTTCACGTCGACGCTCTACCGGAGGCGCTCGTGGGAATGCCGGGAATGCCGGGCAACGGCTGGCAGGTGATGGCGTCGTTCCGCAAGGACAGCACCGTCACCCGGCAGAAGCTGGCGCCCGGCACCGTCGGGCGGATCGCGGGCTACGCCCGGCCCTACGTCCGCGAGCTGACGCTGTTCCTCGCGCTGAACTCGCTGGCCGCGCTGATCGTCGTCGCCAACCCGCTGCTGCTCAAGGGGATCATCGACCGCGGCATCGTGCCGGGCCGGTCGGGCGTCGTGCTCTGGCTCGCCGGCGCCGTCGCGGGGCTCGCGCTGGTGGAGGCCGTGCTCGGCCTCGCGCAGCGCTGGTACTCGGCGCGCATCGGCGAGGGGCTCATCTACGACCTGCGCAGCCAGGTGTTCGCGCACGTCCAGCGGCAGCCCGTCGCGTTCTTCATGCGGGCGCAGACGGGCTCGCTCGTCAGCCGCCTCAACAACGACGTCATCGGCGCGCAGCGCGCCCTCACCACCACCCTGTCGTCGGTGGTGTCCAACGTGATCAGCCTGGTCCTGGTGCTGGTGACGATGCTCGTGCTGTCCTGGCAGGTCACGGTGATCGCGCTGCTGCTGCTCCCGATCTTCATCCTGCCGGCCAAGTGGGTCGGCAGGCGGCTGCAGCGGGTCAGCCGCGAGCAGATGGTGCTGGACGCCGAGATGGGCTCGCTGATGACCGAGCGGTTCAACGTCGCCGGGGCCATGCTCGCCAAGCTCTACGGGCGTCCCGCCGAGGAGGAGCAGAACTTCTCCGGCCGCGCCGCCCGCGTCCGCGACGTCGGCGTCGTCGCCGCCATGTACGGGCGCGTCTTCTTCACCGCGCTGACCCTGGTCGCGGCCCTGGCCACCGCCATGGTCTACGGCGTCGGCGGCTACCTGGTGGTGGACGGCACCTTCGAGCTCGGCACGCTCGTCGCGCTCGCCACCCTGCTGACCCGGATGTACGGGCCGCTGACCGCGCTGTCCAACGTGCACGTGGACGTGATGACCGCCCTCGTCAGCTTCGACCGCGTGTTCGAGGTGCTCGACCTGAAGCCGCTGGTCCGCGACCGCGAGGACGCCCGGGATCTGGCCGGTGCCCGCGCCCCGTCCGGCAACGGCTCGGGCCCGGCGCTCACGAAGGCGCCGTCGGTCGAGTTCGACCACGTCCGGTTCGCCTACCCGTCGGCGGACGAGGTGTCGCTCGCCTCGCTGGAGTCGATCGCGCGCACCGACACCGCGCCCGGCCGGGAGGTGCTGCACGACGTCGACTTCACCGCCGCGCCGGGGCAGCTGGTCGCGCTCGTCGGGCCGTCCGGCGCGGGCAAGTCGACGATCACGCACCTGGTGTCGCGGCTGTACGACGTGTCCGCCGGCGCGGTCCGGATCGGCGGCGCCGACGTCCGCGACGTCACGCTCGAATCGCTGCGCGCCGAGATCGGCGTCGTCAGCCAGGACGCGCACCTGTTCCACGACACGATCCGCGAGAACATGCGCTACGCCCGCCCGGACGCCTCCGACGAGGAGATCCTCGCCGCGCTGGAGGCCGCGCACATCGGCGGCCTCGTCTCCGACATGCCCGAGGGGCTGGACACCGTCGTCGGCGACCGCGGCTACCGGCTGTCGGGCGGGGAGAAGCAGCGGCTCGCGATCGCCCGGCTGCTGCTCAAGGCGCCGTCGGTGGTGGTGCTGGACGAGGCCACCGCGCACCTGGACTCCGAGTCCGAGGCGGCCGTCCAGCGGGCCCTGCGCACCGCCCTGGCGGGCCGGACGTCGCTGGTGATCGCGCACCGGCTGTCCACGATCCGGGAGGCCGACCAGATCCTGGTGATCGACGGCGGCCGGGTCGCCGAGCGCGGCCGGCACGAGGAGCTGCTGCTGGAGGGCGGCCTGTACGCCGAGCTCTACCGCACGCAGTTCTCGCACCAGCGGGGGCCCGGCCCCGAGGAGGAGCGGCGGGCCGAGCCGCTGGGCGCCGAGTAGCGGGCGCTCAGGCCTCGGAGCCGAGCGGGTAGCCGAGCCTCCGCAGCTCGGTGCCCGCGACCTTCTCGACCTGGGCGGCCTGCCGCGGGGTGAGGCGCTCGCGCCACACCCCGACCCCCGGCTCGTCGGCGTCCCGCGCCCCCACCCGCACCAGCCCCGACAGCGCCGACTTCGACAGCGGCGCGTCCAGGTACTGCGCCAGCTCGGCGCCGACGCGGCGCGGCCGGGCCACCAGCTCCTCGTAGCGGATCGTGGCCAGCTGCTCCTCGGGGACCTGGAGGCGGAGCCGCGCGCTCAGCCGCACCGCCCCCCGCCACCGCATGGCGCACTTCACCGCGGCCGCCGCCCGCGGCCACCGGCTCCGGTCCGTGTGGTCCTCGACGCCGAAGAACGGGTTGGGGAACACCGTGTCGAGGTTGGCCAGGCCCGGCTTGAACCAGGCCAGGCAGCGCTCGTCGGCCAGCATGTCGGCGACCACGTCCCGGCCGTCCCGGATCACCTGGACGAGCTGGGCGTCGGGGAAGGCGTCCAGCAGCACGTCGGTGCTGTAGATCAGGTCGGGGGACGCGTCGGCGTACCGGTCGAGCCCCTCCGCCCGCACGCACGGTCCGGGCGGCTCGGAGGCGGGCGCGGCGGCGGGCCCCTCCGCCCGTCCGGGCGGGTGCGGCGGCAGCCCGCCCATCTCGCGGCACTCGTCCGGGCACTCCCCGCAGGCCCGCGCCGACACCTGCCACGCCTGCGCGTAGGCGTCCCGCAGCACGCGGACGGCGCCCTCCCCGCGCTCGGCGATCGAGGGCTGCCGGGCGAAGGCGTAGGTGACACGCAGGACGTCGGGGCGGCCGGTGGTCAGGTGGAAGCCGGGGGAGCGCTTGACCGCGCGCGCCAGCAGCTCCGCACCCGAGTGCGGCGCGCCCAGGATGAACACCGGGCGGCGGACCTTGGTGCCGTTGATCACCAGGATGTGCGGCGTCGACCTCATAACCGGGCCAAGTTTGTCACCTTTTGAGGGCCGGTCGGTCCGTGACCCTCCGTAAGGGCCGGCCCGATACCCATCCGTTAACCGGCGCGGCCGAACCGTCACCGGGACGCGCGGGGCGGCGCTGGACCTACCATGGTGCGGTGGACGCTCCCCTCACGCTGGCCCGCCTTCTCCCGGAGGCCGAGGCGATCACGGTGCTCACCGGCGCCGGCATCTCCACCGACAGCGGGATCCCCGACTTCCGCGGCCCGAACGGCGTCTGGACGCGCGACCCGTCGGCCGAGGCGATGTCCACGATCGGCTCCTACCTCGCCGACCCCGAGGTGCGGCGCCGCGCCTGGCGGGCCCGGCGCGACGACCCCGTCTGGGAGGCCGAGCCCAACGCCGCGCACGCCGCGCTGGTCGAGCTGGAGCGGGCGGGACGGCTCCGCGCCCTGATCACCCAGAACATCGACGGCCTGCACCAGCGCGCCGGATCCTCCGCCGGCGCCGTCATCGAGATCCACGGGACCGCGCGCGAGGCCGCGTGCCTGTCCTGCGGGCTGCGCACCCCGATGCCGGAGATCATCGCGCGCGTCGAGGCCGGGGAGGCCGACCCGCCCTGCGCCGAGTGCGGCGGCATCCAGAAGTCCGCCACGATCTCCTTCGGCCAGGCCCTCGACCAGGACGTCCTGGACGCGGCGATCACCGCCGCGCGGTCCTGCGACCTGTTCCTGGCCGTCGGCACCTCGCTCACCGTGCAGCCCGCCGCCGGGCTGTGCCTGGAAGCGGTCGACCACGGCGCCCGCCTAGTGATCATCAACGCGGAGGAGACGCCGTACGATGGGCTGGCCGACGCGGTGCTGCGCCGGCCGATCGGCGAGACGCTGCCGCGCCTCGCCGGCCTCGCGCTCGGCACGGGGCGATGATCTGTTGGCGGGTCGTGACCGGTCGCCCCTTCCACTGGCGTCCGGATCCTGACAAGCTCTATCCGTCGCGGTGCGAGGAGGGATCGGGTTGAACAGCGGGGGCGCCCGCGCGGTGGCGGCCGGCGGGTCGCCGGACGCGCCCTCCGTCGGCACGGCCGGCGGTGCGGAGCGCGCGCGGAAGGCCCGCAGGTACGCGCGGTTGCGGCCCGGCGACCGCGTCGCGGTGGTCGCGCCCAGCGGCCCCGCCGAGCCCGCCCGGCTGGAGGCGGGATGCGCCGTTCTGCGCGATCTCGGCCTTGACGTCGTGGTCGGCAAGCACGCCCTCGACCGTGTCAACCTGGACGGGGCGGGCCCGGCGCGCGGCGACTGGCACCGGCTGGCCGGGACCGACGCCGACCGCGCCGCCGACCTCCAGGCCGCCTGGTGCGACCCCCGGGTCCGCGCGGTGGTCTGCGCGCGGGGCGGTTACGGCGCCACCCGCGTCCTGGACCGCCTCGACTGGGACGCCCTGCACGCCGCGACCGAGGCGTCCGCCGCCTCCGGCGGGCCGAAGATCCTGCACGGCTCCAGCGACATCACCGCACTGCACGGCGCTTTTGGAACGCGCCTGCGGACCACGACCTCCTTCGGCCCCATGCCCGCGGGAGTGGTCGCCGACCTCGACCCGGCGGCCCCGGACGCCTCCCTGGAGGCTCTGCGCGCCGCCCTGTTCGGCGGGGCCGCGCCCACCGTGCTGCCCGGCGCCCGCACACTGCGGCCCGGAAGCGCGGAGGGCCCGCTGACCGGCGGCACCCTCTCGCTCCTGGCGGCCGTGCTCGGCACCCCGTACGCCCCGCCGCCCGCCGCGGGCCGCATCGTCTTCCTGGAGGACGTGACCGAGGCGCCCTACCGGATCGACCGGATGCTCGTCCAGCTGCTCCAGGCCGGCTGGTTCGACGGCGCCGCCGGGTTCGCGCTCGGCTCCTGGAAGGACTGCGGCGACCCCGCCGAGCTCGACGCGGTGTTCGCCGCGCGGCTCGGCCCGCTCGGCGTCCCGGTCCTCGCGGGCCTCCCCGCCGGGCACGGGCCGCTCCAGCACACCCTGGAGCTCGGCGCCCCCGCCGCGCTGCACGCCCCGGCCCCGCCGGGCCACGACCCCGCACATCCGCACCCCGCCGTGCCGGACACCGGCGCGCTCACCCTCGAAGCGCCCCCGGGAGGTGCGCGATGAGCGGTCGCCACGCCCGTCCCGATCCATGGGACGACGGGACCCTCGACTCCCTGCTCGTCCTCGTGGCCGAGAGCCTCGGCTACCGGTGCAGCCGGGTGCCCGGCGAGGTCATGCTGCTGGAGGGCGCCAGCAGGCTGCACGTCAGCCTGCGCGACCTGCGGCAGCTCGCGCGGCTGGTGCCGCGCGACGACTGGCCCGCGCTGGTCTCCGACCACGTCACCACGATCGTCACGGCGATCGAGGAGCCGCTGGACCTCAGCGACTTCGACCTCGCCCAGCACCTGCTGCGCACCCGCATCTACCCGGCGGAGGCCGACAACGGGGTGCTCGCGGCCCGGCCGTTCGCACCCGGCCTGATCGAGGTGGTGGTGGTCGACACGCCCACCACCGTCCGGACCGTCACCACCGAGGAGATGGACGGCTGGCCGGTGTCGGGCGACGCGCTGTTCATGCTCGGCCGCGCGAACGTCCGCGCCGACGGCGCGCTCCAGCTCGACGAGCAGGACCTCGGCGGCGTCCGCGTCTCGGTCCTGCACGGATGGACGTTCTACGCCGTCACGCACCTGGCGTGGCTGGAGGAGTACCTGCCGATCGGCCCGTACGGCGCGCTGGTCATCGCGCCCAACCGCAGCCTCATCGTCGCCCACCCGCTCCGGATCGCCGAGGGCCACCCGAGGGCGCGCTACCGGGAGGCCGTGGCGGCGGCGACCGAGCTCCAGGCGCAGGCGCACCGCGCCTACGAGGAGGGTCCCGGCTCGCTCAGCCCGTCCCTGTACTGGTGGCGCGCGGGCGAGCTGACCTGCCTGGAGACCCGCTACGAGGGCGAGACGCTGGTCCTGCCGGAAGAGTTCGCCTCGGTGATCGCGACGCTGGCGGCGGAGCGCTGATGAAGGTCGTCGTCGCTCCCGACTCGTTCAAGGGCAGCCTGTCCGCCGCGCAGGTGTGCGCCGCCGTCGCGGCGGGCGTCCGCCGCGCCGCGCCCGGCGCGGAGGTGGCCGCCGTGCCGATGGCCGACGGGGGCGAGGGCACCCTCGACTGCTTCCTCAGCGCCCGCGGCGGCGACGCGGTCGAGGTCGCCGCCACCGACCCGGTCGGCCGCCCGGTCAAGGCGCGCTACGCGCTGTCCGGCGACGGGCGCTCCGCGGTGGTGGAGCTGGCCGCGGCGTCCGGGCTGCCGCTGGTCGAGGACGTCCCGCCCGACCCGATGAACGCCGGCACCGCCGGCACCGGCGAGCTGATCGCAGACGCGGTGCGGCGCGGCGCCCGCGACGTGCTGGTCTGCATCGGCGGCAGCGCCAGCACCGACGGCGGCGCCGGGCTGCTGCGCGCCCTCGGCGTGCGCTTCCTGGACGCCGCCGGCGGGAGCTGCCGCCGGGCGGCGCCGCGCTCGCCCGCCTGGCGTCGATCGACGACTCCGGGGTGCCGGAGGAGGTCCGCGCCGCCCGGTTCCGGGTGGCCTGCGACGTGACCAACCCGCTCGTCGGACCGGACGGCGCCGCCGCCGTGTTCGGCCCGCAGAAGGGCGCGTCCGCCGGCCAGGTCGCCGAGCTGGACGCCGCGCTCGCCGTCTTCGCCGACGTGGTCGCCGCGCGCGGCGGCCCCGCGTGCACGACCTGCCCGGAGCGGGCGCGGCCGGGGGCACCTGCGGCGGGCTCGTCGGCCTGCTCGGGGCCGAGCCGTCCGGTGGAGCCCTCCTGGTCGCCGAGGCCGTCGGCCTGCCCGCCGCGCTCGACGGCGCCGACCTCGTCGTCACGGGGAGGGCCGCGTCGACGGGCAGAGCGCCGGCGGCAAGGTGGTGTCCGCGGTCGCGGCGCTCGCCCAGGACCGCGGCGTCCCGTGCGTCGCCCTGGCCGGCGGCGTCGCGGGCCCGCTGGAGGAGCTGCACGCGCTCGGGCTGACCGCCGCGTTCAGCCTCGCCGACGGCCCCCGCACGCTGGAGGAGCTGAAGGCGGGCGCCGCACCCCTGCTCACCGCCGTCGCCGAGCAGGCGGTCCGCCTGTTCCGCCGCTAGCAGGCCCCGGCGGGCGCGGGATCCGGCTCGGGATCCGGCGCGGGCGCGGGCGTGCGGGCCCCGACCGTCAGCCGGGGCAGCAGGACGTGGGTCAGCGGCCCGATCGCCACGGCGTAGAGGACCGTTCCAACGCCGACGGTGCCGCCGAGCAGCCAGCCGACGGCCAGCACGGCCAGCTCGATCGCCGTCCGGACCACCCGGATCGAGTGGCCGCGCGCCGCGAGCCCGGTCATCAGCCCGTCCCGGGGGCCCGGGCCGAGGCCGGCGCCGATGTAGCACCCGGTGGCGAAGCCGCCCACGAGCACGGCGGCGACCAGGTAGGCCCAGCGTCCGGCGAGCGCGTCCGGCGCGGGCAGCAGCCAGAGGAACAGGTCGGCGAAGACGCCGACGAGGACGACGTTGCTGAGGGTCCCGACGCCGGGCCGCTGCCGCATCGGGATCCACGCGAGCATCACGACCGCGCCCGTGATGATGATCCAGGCGCCGATCGACAGGCCGAAGCGCCGGGAGAGCCCCTGGTGGAAGACGTCCCAGGGGTCGTTGCCGAGGCCGGACGACACCTGGAGGGCGATTCCGAGCCCGTACAAGGCCAATCCAACGTAGAGCTGCACCAGGCGGCGCACCATCAAGGCCATTTCGAGCTTTCCCTCCGCAGTCGGCCAACGTTCCGGACCACTCTGCCGCCCAATGGTCTGGTGTAGATAGAGCCAATGTGCGAAAGTGGCCCGTATGAGTACGCGCTACGTGAGCGGCCCGAACCTGGCCCGGCTGCTCGGGGACGTGTCGGGTGAGCGCCCCGTCTACGCGGCGGTGGCCCGGTCGCTGCGCGCCCTCGTCCTGGACGGCAGGCTCGCGCTGCGCACGCGGCTGCCCGCCGAACGCGACCTCGCCGCCGCCCTCGGCGTCAGCCGCACCACCGTGACCACCGCCTACGACCGGCTCCGCGACGAGGGCTACGTCCAGAGCAGGCAGGGGGCGGGGAGCTGGACGGCTCTGCCCGCGGTCCGCATGTCCTCGGCCGGGCCGCCCGGCGCGCTCCACGGGGCGCCGGGCGACGCCGCCCCCGCCGGGCACCGGTACGGCATGGCCCACCCCGCGCCGGACGACCCGTCGTTCATCGACCTCGGCTGCGCCACCCCCGGCGCCCCCGCGATCTTCGAGGAGGCCGTCGCCGCGGCCGTCGACGAGCTGCCCCGCTACAGCTCGGGCCCCGGCTACGAGCCCGCGGGGCTGGCGAGCCTGCGGCAGGTCATCGCGGACGGCTACACCGCGCGCGGCGTCGCGACCCGCGCCGACCAGATCGTCGTCACCACCGGCGCGCAGCACGCGTTCACGCTGCTGACCCACCTGCTGGTGGAACCGGGCGACGCCGTGATGGTCGAGCGCCCGACCTACCCGCACGCGCTCGGCGCGCTGCGCAGCCGCGGCGCCCGGCTCGTCCCCGTCGGCGTCAACGAGGGATGGGACGTCGAGCTCGCCGCCGGCGCCATGCGGCAGGCCGCCGTCCGGATGGCGTACCTGATCCCCGACTTCCAGAACCCGACCGGGTACCTGATGCGGGCGGGGGACCGGGCCGGGATCGTCGACGCCGGGCGGCGCGCGGACGCGTTCCTCGTCGCCGACGAGACCTTCGCCGAGCTCGCCCACGACCCCGAGGCGCCGCGCGAGCCGCCGCTGGCCTCCTACGACGCGGGCGGCCGGGTCGTCACGATCGGGTCGGCCTCCAAGCTGCTGTGGGGCGGGCTGCGGATCGGGTGGATCCGCGCCACCGCCCCGCTGGCCCGCCGCCTCGTGCTGGCCCGCGAGCCGTTCGACATGGCGAGCCCGGTCCTGGACCAGCTGATCGTCCGGGAGCTGCTGCTGCGGGTCGAGGAGGTCCGCGCCGAGCGCGCGGCGACCCTGCTGCGCGGCCGCGACGCGCTCGCCGAGGCGCTGCGCGAGCACCTGCCCGG
This sequence comes from Spirillospora sp. CA-108201, assembly GCF_050936235.1. Taxonomy (NCBI): domain Bacteria; kingdom Bacillati; phylum Actinomycetota; class Actinomycetes; order Streptosporangiales; family Thermomonosporaceae; genus Spirillospora; species Spirillospora sp. CA-108201. Next base: position 1,098,196 of record NZ_JBNJNE010000001.1, read on the forward strand.
CTGGGAGTTCCGGCTCCCGGACGGGGGCATGTCGCTGTGGGCGAGGATCGGCGCGCCGATCGCCTCCCGGCTCGCCGAGGCGTCCGAGCGGCTCGGCGTGCGCGTCGTGGCCGGCCCGGTGTTCGGGGCGGACGGCGTGCTGGAGGACTACGTGCGGCTCCCGTACGTGCTGCCGCCGGACACGCTGCGCCTGGCCGTGCGGCGGCTGGCCGTCGCCCGGCGGGAGGCCGAGGCGGCGCCGGCGGCCCGGCCCCTGCCCGCCTACGTCTGACAGGGGCGGGCGCCGCGTCCGGCAGGCGTCAGGGAGCGCGCTGGATGTAGTCGACCAGGTGCTCGCGCTCGCTCTCCAGCTCGTCGATGGCGCTCTTGACGACGTCGCCGATGCTGACGATCCCGACGAGCCGGTCGTCCTCGACGACGGGCACGTGCCGGAACCGGTGCTCGGTCATGGCGCGGCGGAGGTCCTCCACCTGGTCGCCCGGGCCGCAGGTGCGGACCTCGGCGGTCATGATCTCCGAGACGGGGCGGTCGAGCAGCGCCGCGCCGTGCTCGTGCAGCCGCCGCACCACGTCCCGCTCGGACGCGATGCCGGCGATCGAGGCGCCGTCGGGCGAGACCACCGTCGCCCCGATGTTGTGCTCCGCCAGGACGGCGAGGAGCTGCCGTACGGTGGCCTCGGGCCGCACCGTGGCCACCGCGTCTCCCTTCCTCCGCAGGATGTCGCGAATCCGCATGCCTCACGCTCCGGTGCCGGTTTCGGGTCCGGGGAACGGCGGGCCGCCGGGGGCGGGGCCGCTGGCCGGGCCTTGTTCCTGCCAAGTTCGCATGTTCCGGCCTCCAGCGAAACCCCCGCTCGAGAACCCTCCCCGCCAGGCGATGGCATCGAGACCGCATAGACGCCGTACGGTCGGCCGCAGGACGATGGTCACGGCCTCCCACGTCGTCTCCGGTCAGCGAGATCTTCCCGATGGAGACCCGGGCGACGGCGATCCCCGCGGGGCTGGTGGAGCCGGCCGTCGCCGCCGTCGGCGGGGAGGCCGCGGCGGCCTGACGGCCCCCGCCTCGCCGTGCCCCTTGCTCCGGTCAGGGGGCGAGGAGGCGGGACACCGCGCCGAGGGCCGGGGTGAGCAGGCGCCCCGCCGGTCCGGCGTGGGCGAGGGCGGCACGGGCCGCGTTGGCGCCGCACGCGCCGTGCACGCCGCCGCCCGGGTGCGCGGAGGCCGACGCCAGGTACAGGCCCGCGACCGGTGTCTCGGGGCGTCCGAGGCCGGGGACGGGCCGGAACACCAGTTGCTGGTGGAGCATCGCGGTGCCGCCGTTGAGCGCGCCGCCGCGCAGGTTGGCGTCGTGGTCCTGGAACGCGGGCGGCGCGGTGACGCGGCGGTCGAGGACGCGGGAGCGGAAGCCCGGGGCGAGGCGCTCGACGACGTCCTCGACCCGGTCCGCCATGGCGTCGCGTTCGCGCTCGTCCCAGACCCCGGTGATGCCGTCCGGCCCCGCGTCGGCCTTCACCCGGTGCGGGACGTGCGTGTACGCCCAGACCGACTCCGTTCCGGCGGGGGAGCGGGCGGGGTCGGCGGTCGTCATCTGGCCGAGGAGCGCGAACGGGTCGGACGGAACGCGCCCGGTGGAGAGCTGCGCGCTGTAGTCGGTCATCGCGTCCAGGCCGGGGGACAGGTGGACGGTCCCGGCGCGACCGGCGCCGTCCGCGGCCCAGGGGATCGGCCCGGACAGCGCCCAGTCGACCTTGAAGGTGGCGTGGTCCCAGACGAAGCGGCGCATGTCGGCGCGCAGCGAGGCGGGCAGGTCCGCCCAGCCGACCAGGCCCCCGTAGAGCGCGGGCGCCGACACGTCGGCGAGGACGGCCTTCGCGGCGCGCACGGGTTCGCCGGACGCGGTGCGGACGCCGAGCGCGCGCCCGTCCCGCACGACGACGGAGACGACCGGGGCGCCGCAGCGGACGCGGCCGCCGCGCGACTCCAGCCGGCGCACGAGCGCGGCCGTGAGCTCGCCCGCGCCGCCCTCGGGCACCGGCCATCCGTACCGCTGCCCGGTCATGGCGAGCAGCCACCCGAACAGCGACCCGGCGGTCGACTCGGGGAACATGTCGGTGTGGAGCGTCGACCCGGCGAGCAGCAGCGGCCCGCCCGGCCCGGAGAACTCCTGCTCCCCGAGCGTGCGGACGGGGGCCAGCAGGGTGCGCAGCGCGCGGAGCCCGCCCGCGCGGCGCGCCGACGCCAGCAGCGGCAGCGCGGCCCGCACCGGCGGGAACGGGCCGAGCAGGGCGCGCAGGACGTCCTCTCCCATCGCGTCCCACAGGCGGCAGAGCCGGAGCCACGCCTCGCCGTCGCCCGCGCCGAGCGCGTCGAGGCCGGCGGCGGTCGCGTCGCGGTCGCGTTCGAGGACGGCGCAGCGCCCGTCCGGGAGCGGGTGGGCGAGGACGGCGGGCGCGTGCCGCCAGCGCAGTCCGTGCCGTTCCAGTTCGAGCGCCCGCATCGCGGGCGAGGCGACGCCGAGCGGGTGGAACGCGCTGCACAGGTCGCTCACGTAGTCGGGGTGGACGCCCCGGTCGCTGCGCACCGCGCCGCCCGGTTCGGGCTGCGCTTCGAGCACCTCCACGTCCCACCCGGCGTCGGCCAGCATGTTGGCGGCGACGAGCCCGTTGTGCCCCGCGCCGACGACCACGGCGTCAGCCATGCGGCATCCCTCCCCACGATCACCCTACGGCGCGCCCGGGAGGGGCGCGGTCAGCCCGCGTCGAGACGGGCCAGCAGCCGCATCACGCCCGGCGCCACGCGCGACCCGAGGTAGCCCAGGTGCGCCTCCGGGGTCACCGGGACGACCGCGCGGTCGTCGCGGACGGCCGCGACGATCTGCTCCGCCACGCGGTCCGGGCCGTAGTTCCGGCGCGCGTAGGCGCGCGCGGCCCGCTCCCGGCTGCGGGCCTCGTCCCGCTCGCCCTGGCCGACGAAGCGGGACGTGCGGGTGATGTTGGTGTTGACGATCCCCGGGCAGACGGCGCTGACGCCGATGCCCTCGCCCTTCAGTTCGGCGCGCAGGCACTGCGACAGCATCAGCACGGCCGCCTTGCTCGTCGCGTAGGCGGGCAGCGCGCGGGACGGCGTGAACGCGGCCGCCGAGGAGGTGTTGACGATGTGGCCGCCCTGCCCCCGCTCCACCATCTGCTTGGCGAAGAGCCGCGAGCCGTGGAGGACGCCCCACAGGTTGACGTCCAGCACCCTGCGCCAGTCGTCGGCGCCGTGCTCCAGGAAGGGGCCGGCCATGCCGATCCCGGCGTTGTTGACCACGACGTCCGGCACCCCGTGCTCGTGCATGACCGCCTTGGCGAAGTCCTCCATCGCGCCGCGGTCGGACACGTCCACCTGGAAGGCGTGCCCCGCCGGGCCGAGGAGGCCGGCGAGCTCGGCGGTGCGCTCGGCGGCGGCCGCGTCGAGGTCGGCGGCGACCACCTCCGCGCCGCGTTCGGCGAAGGCCAGCGCGGTCGCGCGGCCGATCCCGCTCCCCGCGCCCGTGACGACGACGAGGGACCCGTCGCAGGGCCGCCGGTCCCGGGTCACCCTGGCCCGCCTGAGCGCGCGCGACTCGGCGGCGGCGAGCGGCCCGCCCCCGACTCCGGCGATGTGCTCGGCGACCCAGCGGGCGACGACGTCCGGGTGGCTGCGCGGCACCCAGTGCCCGGCCTTGAGCGTGCGCAGCGACAGGTTCGGCACGCGCCCGGCCAGCCCGCCGACCAGGTGCGGCGAGACGAACAGGTCCCTGGTCGGGACGATGACCTGCGTCGGGACGGCCGTGCGCCGGTCGCGCGGGCGGCGCAGCCGCTGGAGCATGTTCGCCCGGTACAGCCCGACCCCGGCCGCGGCGTCGCGCGCCATCGTCCTGGCCGGGTGGCCCTGCCGGGGCGGGACGCCCTCGCCCAGCTCCAGGGCCTTGGCGAACGGCCTGGCCATCCCGGCCCGCCACAGCAGCTCCGGCAGCACGGGCGTCTGGAAGAAGGCGATGTACCAGGAGCGGACGGCCTGCCCGGCCGCCCGCCGCAGGTTGGCCGGGGTGGGGCGTGCCAGGTTCCGCCGCGTCCAGTGCGCGACGTGGTCCAGGCACGGGCCGGAGATCGACGTGAACGAGGCGAAGCGGTCCGGCATCGTGCAGACCGCCTCCCACGACTGGATGGAGCCCCAGTCGTGCCCGACCAGGTGCACCTTGCGGTCGGGCGCGGCCGCGTCCAGGACGGCCTCCATGTCGGCCATCAGGTAGTCGAAGGTGTAGCGCCTGCGCCCGAACGGGCGGGACGAGGCGCCCGCGCCGCGCACGTCGTAGCGGACGACGTGGAACCGCTCGGCGAGCCGCGCGGCCACCTCGTCCCAGACGGCGTGGGTGTCGGGGTAGCCGTGGACCAGCAGCACGGTGGGGCGCGACCGGTCGCCCTGCTCGTAGACGGCGAGGTCGACGCCGTCGCCGCGGACGCGCCGCCGCGCGACGGGTGGGGCGGGGTGTGTCATGCGGTCGTCTCCCGTCGGGCCCACCGGTGCACGTGGGGAAGGTCGTCGTCGAGCCAGTGCGCGTCGTCCTCGGTGACCACGAGGATCTCCTCGAACTTCACGCCGACGCCGCGGAACCCGATGTGGGGCTCGACCGCCCACAGCCCGGGCGTCGGGGGATGCTGGGACTGCGCGGCCCCGTTCCAGAGCGGGGAGCGCCCTTCCAGGCGCTCCTTGACCAGTTCGCGGCCGATGGTCTGGAGGAACCGTACACCGAATGGGAATCCCACGCGCTTCGGGAGGATCCCGCCTATGACGCCGATCTGATGGCCGATGACGCGCCCCGGATACGCGCGGTGGCGGCTTTCGTAGCCCTGCCGCTCGATGAGCGCGTCGACCGCGGCGTAGACGTCGGCGAACGTGCGCCGCTCGCGGACGAGGCCGAGGATGAGCGCCCGGTATCCGGCGAGGTCGGCGTCGAGCCTCTCCCAGATCCGGTTCTCGCCGAGGACGCCGCCGTACCCGATGTCGGCGGAGTAGCCGTCCCGCACCGGCGCCATGTCCAGGATGTAGGGCATGCCCTCCTCCAGGCGCGTGCCGCCGGGCAGGAACTGCGTGGGCAGCCGGAAGCCGCGGAACGCCGACCGGTCGCCGAACCAGGCGAACGGGGTGTGCAGCCAGTCGTCGACGCCGCGATCGCGCAGCCACCGGCGCATGCGGCGGCACGCCTCGCGCTCGGTCACGCCCGGTTCGAGCGTGCCGGCGACCTCCTCGGCGCACCGGTAGGACAGGCGCTGGACCGCGCGGAACCGCTCCAGTTCCGCCGCGTCGCGCACGCGGGCGAGCGACACTTTATTGGACACGCTGTTAATAAATCGCCGATCCGTGCCCGGGTCAAGGGCCCGCGGAGTGACGCCCGCCACCGCGCGGCGCGGGCTGCGGCTTTTAGGGCCTGTCGCGAAGTGGCTTCGGCCACGCGCGCGAACGCGTGACCTGGCCGGTGGAGCGAAGCGGGAGGCGAGCGGAGCCGGGCGGATCGCGAAGCGATGCCGCGTTCGCTCAGGCCCGGTCGCATAGCGGGCCGCCAGGCGAGCGAAGCGGGCCGGGACTCTGAAACACAGCCTAGTAGGGGTCGTAGCCCGCGGCCCTGGCGGCGGGCGACTGCGTGAGGTAGTCCAGCGCGCGGGGCGTGGAGCACACCTTGGACGGGTGGTGGTCCGGCCTGAGGTAGACGGGCGCCTCGCCGAGCAGGAGCCGGAAGACGCCGGGCACGTGGCCGAGCCGGACGGACCGCCGGTAGGAGCGGTAGACGCGCAGCGGGGTCACCCGCCCCTTGATCGTCGGGTCCTGCTTGAGCAGGTAGAGCGAGCCGCCGATCAGCGCCCAGTACAGGAAGAACAGCGACACGACCCACGCGGCGACACGGGTCGGGTACCGGCCGCCCATGGCCTTGTAGACGTCGAACACCACCGAGCGGTGCTCGACCTCCTCGGCGCCGTGCCAGCGCAGCAGGTCCAGCATCGTCGGGTCCACACCGGCCTTGTCGAGCCTGTCGTTGTCCATGATCCACTGACCGAGGACGGCGGTGTAGTGCTCGATCGAGGCGACCGCGGCCAGTTCGAAGCGCAGCCGGCGCCGCCACGCCCGCGGGTTGCGCTCCTTCAGCGCCGCCATCTGGGCGGGGCGCTCGGCGTTGCCCCGGCCCGCCGCGCCGGTGATCCTGGAGACGTCGATGCCGGTGCGCTGCAGGATCTGGTCCAGGACGCCCTGGTGGGAGCGGGCGTGCACCATCTCCTGCCCGATGAAGCCCTTGATCTCCTCCAGCAGCCGCTCGTCCCGGATGTGCGGGCGGGCGTCCTTGACGCACTGGATGAACCACTTCTCGCCCTCGGGCAGGACGATGTGGAACGAGTTGATGATGTGGGTGGCGACAGGGTCGCCCGGGACCCAGTGCAGCGGGGTCTCCGACCAGTCGAAGGAGACGCGCCGCGGCCTGATCGGCGGGTGGCGCTCGTCGACGGGCGCCGTTCCGCCGTTCGCCTGGGGCCTCGTCATGCGGTCCTCGCCTTCCACGCGTCAGGGTCGGCCGCGACGTGCCCCCGCGCCGCGCGTATGCCATTGGCAGTGCAGTCAACTCCTGCCGGGACCGCGGTTTCTTGAGGGGAACCCAACAAGTTACCGCTTGGTTTTCGAGCCGAGGTGACAATGCGGGCACGCTCAGAGCGCGATACGCTCCGCTCCCGTGTAGACGTTCATGGTCTCGCCGCGCAGGAACCCGACGAGCGTCATCCCCGCGTCCTCGGCGAGGTCCACCGCCAGCGAGGACGGCGCCGACACCGCCGCCAGCACCGGGACGCCGGCCGTCATCGCCTTCTGCGTCAGCTCGAACGACGCGCGCCCGCTCACCATGAGGACCGTCCCGGTCAGCGGCAGCCGCCCCTGCCGCAGGGCCCACCCGACCACCTTGTCGACGGCGTTGTGGCGGCCGACGTCCTCGCGCAGGGCCAGGAGCCCGCCTCCGGCGTCGAACAGCCCGGCGGCGTGCAGGCCGCCCGTCCGGTCGAACACCCGCTGCGCCTCGCGCAGCCGCTCCGGCATGGCCGCCAGCACGTCCGGGGTGAGCCGCACCGGGTCGCCCGCCACCTCGTAGGGCCGGTCGGCGCGCAGCGCCTCGATGCTCGACTTCCCGCACACCCCGCAGGCGCTGGTGGTGGTGAACGCCCGCGTCATGGAGTCGTCCGGCGGCGGCACCCCGGGGGAGAGCACGACGTCCAGGGTGTTCTGCTCCTCGGTGTCCGCGCAGTACCGCATCGTCGCGATGTCGCCGGCCCGCCCGACCACGCCCTCGGCCGCCAGGAACCCGGCGACCAGGTCGAAGTCGTGCCCCGGCGTGCGCATCGTGATCGTCAGCGGCTTGCCGGCGACGCGGATCTCCAGCGGCTCCTCGGCCGCGAGCGTGTCGGGGCGGCGCACCCGCGACCCGGACGCGCTCAGCCGCAGCACGGGCCTGCGCACGGTGATCCGCCCCATGACCGTTGACGGTACCCCGGAAACCCGCCGCAAACGAAGCCCTGCGCCGGGCGGCCGCTCCCCGCTAGTCGGGCACGCCGCGGGGGCGGGGGGCTCGCCACCCCTGGCGCATCGCGAGGACGCGCAGCCCGAAGGCCAGTGCGGCGGCGCCCGCGGTGACGGCGCCGCCGTGCAGTCCCGCGCTCTCGGCGCCCGCGGTCACCGCCGCGCCGAGCAGCGCGGGCACCGCGTACAGCTGCCGGTCGTACAGCACCGCGGGGATCCGCCCGGCCAGCACGTCGCGCAGGATGCCGCCGCCCACCGCCGTGACGAGGCCGAGCAGCACCGCGTGCACCGGTGAGAGGCCGTATTCGAGCGCCTTGACCGTCCCCGTCGCGCAGAACAGCCCGAGCCCGGCCGCGTCGAACAGCAGCACCGCCGGCAGCAGCCGCGTCACCTGCGGATGCCAGAAGAACACGAGCGCCGACGCCGCCATCGGCACCAGCACGTACCCGAGGTCGGTGAACGCCGCCGGGGGGACGGCCCCGATGATCAGGTCGCGCAGGATCCCGCCGCCGAGCGCGGTGATCTCCGCCAGCACCACCATCCCGACGACGTCCAGCCGCTGCCGGACGGCCGCGAGCGCCCCCGACACGGCGAACACGAAGATCCCGGCGAGGTCCAGCAGCCACGCGACCCCGTGACCGCTCACTCGCGGTGGTCCCTCCGGTCGATGTTCCAGTTCGCCACCACCGCCGCGAACGGGGGGATCACCAGCGCCGCCACCGTCATCGCGATCGCGGCCGTGTGCGAGTACAGCCGGACCACCGCCCAGGCCAGCACGAACAGCGTGAGGCACGTGCCCATCATGATCCCGTAGGCCAGCTTGCGACGCCTCATGCCCTCACGTTACGTCGCGCCCGCCGCCCGCCCCCCCACGGGGCGAGGCGGCGGAGGCGTACGGGAATCGAACCCGCCGTCCCGAGATCCTCGGGACCGTCGGCTTTGAAGGCCGGGGAGGCCACCAGGCGCTCACACGCCTCCGGCGGTGATCTTAGCCGGTGTAGAGCCCGTCGAGGTCGGAGGCGTACTTGGTGTGCACGACGCGCCGCTTCAGCTTGAGGGTCGGGGTGAGCTCCTCGCTCTCGGCGGTCCACTCGGCGGTGAGCAGGCGCCACCGCTTCACCTGCTGGACGCGGGCGAGCCGGGCGTTGGCGTCCTCGACGGCCCGGGCGACCTCCTCCAGGACGAGCGGGTGGTCGGCGAGGGCGGCGAGGTCGGTGGTGTCGACGCCGTGGGCGGCCGCCCAGACGGGCGCGACCTCGCCGTCGAGGGTGATGAGCGCGACGACGTAGGGGCGGCGGTCCCCGAAGGCGAGGGCCTGGCCGATGAGCGGGTGCTCCTTGAGGCGGTTCTCCACCAGGGACGGGGCGATGTTCTCCCCGCCGGCGGTGATGATCAGCTCCTTCTTGCGGTCGACGACGGTGAGGAAGCCGTCCTCGTCCAGGCGGCCGACGTCGCCGGTGCGCACCCAGCCGTCGGCGTCGACGAGGGCGGCCGTGGCGTCGGGGCGGTCCAGGTAGCCGGGGGTGCAGGTGGCGCCGCGGACGAGGATCTCGCCGTCGTCCGCGAGCCTCAGCTCGACGCCGGGGAACGGGCGGCCGACGGTGCCGAGCTTGAAGGAGTCGGCGAGGTTGGCGGTGACGGCGCCGGTCGTCTCCGTCATCCCGTAGGCGTCGAAGATCTTCAGACCGAGGCCGGCGAAGAAGCGGGCCACCTCGACGGGCAGCGGCGCGGCGGCGCTGGAGGCCTGCCGGACGCGGTCCAGGCCGAGCAGGGCCCGCATGGGGGTGAGGACGGCCTGGTCGGCCCGCTCGAAGGCCTCGGCGATCGGCGGGGTGAGGGTGTTGCCGTGCTCCTGCGCCGTCACGTACGCGCGGCCGGCGTCGAGGGCCGCGGCGACCGCGCGCTTCTTCGCCTCGTCCTGCTCGGCGGACAGTACGGCCTGGATGCCGGCCATGATCTTCTCCCAGACGCGCGGGACGCCGAAGAAGGAGTGCGGCCGCACCTCGCCGAGGATCGTCGTCAGCTGGGCCGGGTCGGGGCAGAAGTGGACGTGGGAGGCCAGCCGGACCGGCAGGTAGTAGCTGAGCACGCGGTCGGCGATGTGGGCGAACGGCAGGTAGGAGATGCCGGCCGGGTGCTCGGGCAGGACGGAGCTGCGCTCGACCATCTCCGCCTCGTGCAGCGCCATCGAGTGCGTGATCAGCACGCCCTTGGGGTCGCCGGTGGTGCCGGAGGTGTACAGGAGGGTGACGGTGTCCCCGGGCCCGACCGCCTGCCAGCGCCGGTCGATCGCGGCCGGGTCGGCGGCCAGCTCGCGGCGGCCGAGCTCGGTGAGGGCGTCCCAGGTCAGGAAGCGGTCGCCGGGCGGGCAGGCGCCGGCGTCCACCACGATGATCTTGCGGAGGTCCGGGAGGCGGTCCAGGACGGGCAGCCAGCGGCCGAGCTGGTCCGCGCCGTCCAGCACGGCGTACCTGGCCGAGCAGTGGCCGGCGACGAACGCGACCTGGTCGGGCGCGAGCGTCGCGTACACGGTGGTGGGCACGCCGCCGGCGTGCACGGCGCCGAGGTCGGCCAGGACGTGCTCGGAGCGGTTCGGCATCATCAGCGCGACGACGTCGCCGGCCTCCAGGCCGAGGGCGGCGAACCCGGCGGCGGTCTCCAGTGCGCGGGTCCGGGTGTCCGCCCAGGTGAGGGTGCGCCACTCGCCGCCGGTCCGGTCGGAGTAGGCGGGCCTGGCGCCGTGCCGTGCGGCGGTCGCGGCGAGGGCGGAGCAGATCGTCTGCCCCGCGACGGCCCGGTCGAGGTCGGCCCGCTGTTCCTGGATCCCCATGTCGCCCCTCGTGGTCGGTGGTGATCGTAGTAAGTGAAGACTTGCAAAGGGGGATCGCATCACGCCGAACCGGGTTCGGACAAGGGGTCCGCGGGTTTTCCCGCACTGGTCGCGGGGCCGGTCGGCGATCGGTGACCGGGCGCGTACCGTCCGTTTGTTGATCATTTGAGATAGTTATGCGTTAAATTCAGCGGTGACCCGACTCGCCCCCGTGGCCCGCCTGACGCAGTACGCGCGCGGCGGCGGCTCCAGCAAGATTCCGCCAGGGGAGCTGGAGCGGGTCGTGGCCGGCCTCACCGGCGGGGACGACGCCCTCCTCGTCGGCGGCCCCGACGGCGACGGCGCCGCCGTGCTGCGGATCGGGGGCGGCCGGGCCGTGGTCTCCACCGCCGACTTCTGCACCCCCGTCGTCGACGACGCCTACGACTGGGGCCGCATCGCCGCCGCCAACGCGCTCTCCGGCGTCTACGCGGTCGGGGGCGTGCCGCTGATGGCCCTGAACCTGCTCGGCTGGCCCGCCGACGCGCTCCCCGCCGAGCTGGCCCGCGAGGTGCTGCGCGGCGGACGGGACACGGCGGCCCTCGCCGGCGTGGTGATCGCCGGCGGGCACAGCATCGAGGACCCCGAGCCGAAGTACGGCCTCGCGGTCACCGGGGTCGCCGACCCGGACCGGCTGCTGCGGCTGGACGCGGGCCGGCCCGGCGTCCCGCTCACGCTGACCAAGCCGCTCGGCGTCGGCGCGCTGGGCGCCCGGCACCGGGCGACCGGGGAGGTGTTCGCGCACGCGGTCGCGGCCATGACGGAGCTGAACGCGGCGGCGGGCCTGGCCGCCCTCGAACGCGGCGCCGCGTGCGCCACCGACGTCTCCGGCTTCGGGCTGCTCGGCCACCTGTACAAGCTGGCGCGGGCGAGCGGCGTCACCGCCGTCGTGGACGCCTCCGCCGTCCCCTACCTCGACGGCGCGCGCGCCGCGGTGCGGGACGGGTTCGTGCCGGGCGGCACCCGCCGCAACCTCGCCTGGGTGTCGCCGCACACCGACTTCCGCCGGATCGCCGAGGTAGAGCGGCTGCTGCTCGCCGACGCGCAGGCCTCCGGCGGACTGCTGGTCGCCGGGGAGATCCCGGGCGCGCCGGTCATCGGGGAGCTCGTCGGCCGGGGCCGGCGCACCCTCGTCATCCGCTAGGCGGTTTTTCGAAGTCCCGACCCACTTCGCTCGCCTGGCGGCTCGCTACGTGACCGCGCCTGGGGCGAACGCGGCATCGCTTCGCGATCTGCCCGGTTCCGCTCGCCTCCGGCTTCGCTCCACCGGGCAGGTCACGCGTTCGCGCGCGGGCCCAGGCCACTTCGAGCCAGGCCGTAGCCGCCCGGCCCGCGCCGCCCGTGTCGTCGGCAGGGGGCGCGGGTAGGTTCCCGGGACGGCCTCATCGGGACGGGGGAGGCGAGGCATGACCATCGGCGGACTCGCGGCCGCCGTCGCTCTGGGCGCGCTCATCGGGGCCCTGGGCCGGCTCGTCGTGCCCGGGCGCGAGAACATGCCGGTACTGCTGCTGATGGCGGTCGGCGTCGTCGCGGCGTTCGGCGGGACGGGCCTGGTCCACCTGTGCGGCCTCGGCGAGGGCGGCTGGAACCTGTGGGAGGCGCTCTTCCAGATCCTCCTCTCGGCCGCCGGGGTCCTCCTCGTGGCGGCGTTCTGGCCCAAGCAGACCGGCCGCCACCCGTGACGCCGGGGCCGTTCCGCGCGGAACGGCCTCAGGGGCGGCGCAGGACGGGCCGCAGGCCGTCCAGCACGTCCGGGTCCTCGATCGTGGACGGGACGGGCACCTCCTGCCCGTCGGCGATGCCCCGCATCACGCCCCGGAGGATCTTGCCCGACCGCGTCTTCGGCAGCGCGGGCACGACCGAGATCTCCTTGAGCGCGGCGACGGGCCCGACCTGCTCGCGCACCATCGCGACCAGCTCCGCGCACACCTCGCCGGGCTCGGCCAGGATCCCGCTCTTGAGCACCACCAGCCCGCGCGGCACCTGCCCCTTGAGCGCGTCCTGGACGCCGATGACCGCGCACTCGGCCACCGCCGGGTGGGACGCGATGACCTCCTCCATCGTCCCGGTGGACAGCCGGTGCCCGGCCACGTTGATCACGTCGTCGGTGCGGCCCATCACCCAGACGTAGCCGTCCTCGTCGACGTGCCCGCCGTCGCCGGTCAGGTAGTGGCCGGGGTACTTCGTCAGGTACGACTCGACGAAGCGCTCGTCGTCGTGCCACAGCGTGGGCAGCGTGCCCGGCGGCAGCGGCAGCCGGATCGCGATGTCGCCGTCGGAGCCCGGCGGGACGGGCGACCCGTCCGGGCCGAGGACCCGCACGTCGTACCCGGGCACCGGCACCGACGGCGACCCCGCCTTGACCGGCATCGGCTCCAGCCCGCGCAGGTTCGCCACGATCGGCCAGCCCGTCTCGGTCTGCCACCAGTGGTCGATCACCGGGCGGTCCAGGACGCGCGAGGCCCACCGGTAGGTGTCGGGGTCGAGGCGCTCGCCGGCGAGGAACAGGGTGTCCAGGGCGGACAGGTCGTGCCCCGCGAGCAGCGCGCCCTCGGGATCCTCCTTCTTGATCGCCCGGATCGCGGTCGGCGCGGTGAACAGCGCCTTCACCCTGTGCCGCGCGGCCACGCGCCAGAACGCGCCCGCGTCCGGCGTCCCGACCGGCTTGCCCTCGTACAGCACGGTCGTGCAGCCGGTGAGCAGCGGCGCGTACACGATGTAGGAGTGCCCGACGACCCAGCCGACGTCGGAGGCCGCCCAGAACACGTCGCCCCGCCCCACGCCGAACACGTTCTCCATCGACCAGCGCAGCGCCACCGCGTGCCCGCCGTTGTCGCGCACGACGCCCTTCGGCCGGCCGGTCGTGCCGGAGGTGTAGAGGATGTAGAGCGGGTCGGTGGCGGCGACCGGCACGCACCCGGCGGGCTCGGCGGCCGCGACGGCCTCCTCCCACTCCACGTCCCGCGGCCGGACGAGGTCGGCGTGCAGCTGCTCGCGCTGCCGGATCACGCACCGCTCGACCTTGTGCCGGGCCAGCTCCAGCGCCCGGTCGAGCAGCGGCTTGTAGGGGACCACCCGGCCCGCCTCGATGCCGCAGGACGCCGACACGACCACCTTCGGGCGGGCGTCGTCGATGCGCACGGCCAGCTCCCGCGCGGCGAACCCGCCGAACACCACCGAGTGCACCGCGCCGAGCCGCGCGCACGCCAGCATCGCGATGACGGCCTCGGGCACCATCGGCAGGTAGATGACCACCCGGTCGCCGCGGTCGACGCCCTGCGCGCGCAGGGCCCCGGCGAACCGCGCGACGAGGCCGGTCAGCTCCCGGAAGGTGTAGGTGCGCACGGTCCCGGTGACGGGGCTGTCGTAGATCAGCGCGGCCTGCTCGCCGCGGCCCTCCTCGACGTGCCGGTCCAGGGCGTTGTCGCAGGTGTTGAGCTCGCCGCCGGTGAACCACCGGTAGAAGGGCGGCGCCCCGTCGTCCAGCACCCGGTCCGGCGGGACGAGCCACCGCACGTCCCGCGCCGCCAGCCCCCAGAAGCGGGTCGGATCGGCGATGCTGCGTTCGTACGCGGCCGCGTAGGCGCCCATGTCGTCCTCCCGGTGACGGGTCCTGGCCCGGATCTGCGCGGAGGCCCGGACCGGCGTCTCCGCGATTCGGGCCGCACCCCTATAGGGCATGGCGCGGGGCCGGTTCGTCAAGGGCCCGCGCCGCCGGGCGCGGTCTGGTCGGGGTGGCGCAGGGCGTGCGCGACGGCGATGAGGGCCGCCAGCGCCGCCCCCGCGGAGACGACCCAGAAGCACAGCTCGTAGGCGCCGAGGGAGGGGACGCCGGCGCCGGCGGCCCGTCCGGCCAGGATCGACGCGGTGACGGCGCCCGCGACGCTGCCGCCCGTGGTGCGGACGAGCGAGTTGATGCCGCTGGCGATCCCGCTCTGGTCCATCGGGACGTGCTGGACCGCGAGGGTGCCGAGCGCGGCGTAGGCGATCCCGAACCCGATGCCCTGGATGGCGCTGAAAGCCAGCATGTCGTACACGTGCGAGTTCGAGACCGCGAGCCAGGCGTAGCACAGCCCGGCGAAGGCCGACCCGATCGCGAGCGTGCAGGCCGGGCCGAGCCGGGCCGCGAGCCGTCCGGCCATCGCCGAGAACACCAGCATCGTCACGGTGCTCGGCAGCATGTAGAGCCCGACGTCCAGCACCGAGCCGCCGAGGCCGTACCCGACCTCCTCCGGCCGCGCCTGCACGAAGCCGGCGATGAGCGTGAACGCGGCGAACATCGAGAAGCCGAGCAGCGCCGAGACGACGTTGGCCGACAGCGACCGGGGGCCGACCAGCAGGTTCAGCCGCACCAGCGGCGCGCGGACCCGCAGCTCGACCATCACCCAGACCGCGCACAGCGCGGCCGCGGCGCCGAACAGGGCCAGGACCCCGCCGGACGTCCAGCCCCACGCGTTGCCCTGGCTGATGCCGAGCAGCAGGCAGACCAGCCAGCAGGCGAGGAGGGCCGCGCCGGGCAGGTCCGGGCGCCCGCCGGCGCGGACGCCGACGTCGCGTGCCGTGGCCGCGACCAGCACCAGCCCGGCCGCCGCCAGCGCCGCGGCGATCCAGAAGACCGGGTGGTGACTGCCGGTGCGGGTGGCGATCAGCCCTGTCACGATCATGCCGGCGCTGCCGCCGACGCCCATGGTGGCGCTGACGATGCCGATCGCCGTGGTCACCCGCTCGGGCGGGAACGTGTCCCGGATCATGCCGATGGCCAGCGGGATCATCGCCGCGGAGACGCCCTGCAGGGCGCGCCCGGCGATCAGCGCCGGCAGCGTGCCGGACACCGCGCACACCACCGAGCCGGCCAGCAGCAGCACGAGGGCGAGGAGGATCATCCGTTTCTTGCCGTACATGTCGCCGAACCGGGTCAGCAGCGGGGTGGCGACGGCGCCGGCCAGCAGGGACGCGGTGAACACCCACGTCACGTCCGTGATGGGGGCGTCGAACCGGGTCATGAGCTGCGGCAGCAGCGGCAGCACGAGCGTCTGCTGCACCGACACGACCATTCCGGCGACGGCGAGCGCGAGCAGGGTGGGGGCGGTGGGCCCGGCGGCCGGGGCGCCGGCTCCGGCCGCCGCCGGGGCGCCCGTCCTGCGAGCCGCCGGGGCGCCGGTCATGCGAACCTCCCGCATCGGCCGGGCGCCGGCTCCCCGGCGCGCGGCATGTACTTATTTAACCTAAATAAGTGTAGGGCGGGGGATTTGTGGCTCGGCATGCGCCGCCGCGGGCGCGACGCGCCAGCGCGTCGGCGTTTTGCGCGGGGCCCGGGCGTCCCTAGGGTTGCCTTTCGTGGACCTTCGTCTGCGCAACCCCCGCATCTCCCCTCGCACCGCCACTCCCCGCACGGTCCGCCCTCGCGCGGTCATCGGCGTTCACGCCCGGAAAGGACGCTGATGCACGTCGTCACCACCGCCGGTCACGGTGGGCACGGCAAGTCGGCGCTCGTGCGCGCCCTCACGGGCAGGGAGCCCGGTGAGACGGGCGCCTGGACGGAGCTGCCCTCGGGGCGGCGCGTCGCGTTCGTGGACGCGCCCGGGGACGAGCGGTCCGTCCCGGACCTGCTCGCCGTCGCGGCGCCCGCGTCCGCGGTCCTGCTCGCCGTCGCGGCCGACGAGGGGTGGATGCCGCAGACGCGCGAGCACCTGGAGGCCCTCGGCGCGCTCGGCGTCCGGTTCGGCGTCCTCGCCGTCACCAAGGCCGACGCCGCCGACCCCAGGCCCGCGCTGCGCCAGGTCCGCGACCGGCTGGCCGGGACCGCGCTGCGCGGCGCGGAGGCCGTCGCGGTGAGCGCCGCCACCGGCGCCGGGGTGGCCGAGCTGACCGCCGCGCTCGACCGCCTCGCCGGCCGGCTGCCCGTGCCCGACCCGGCCGCCCCGGTGCGGCTGTGGGCGGACCGGGCGTTCACCGCCGGGCGGCAGACCGTCATCGCCGGCACCCTCGCCGCCGGGACGCTCGCCGTGGGCGACGAGCTGCTCCTCATGCCGGCGGGCGAGCGGGTCCGCATCCGCACGATCGGCTGCGCCGGCGAGCCCCGCGAGTCGGTCGGCGGCGTCTCCCGCGTCGTGCTGACGCTGCGCGACGCCGGGCGTGTCGACGCCGGCATGGCCCTGGTCACCCCGGGCGCCTGGACGCACACCACCTGCGTCGACGTCCGGACCCGCTTCGGCGAGGCGTCCGGCAGGCTCGCGCGGCGGATGACGCTGCACATCGGATCGGCCGCCGTCGCGGTCGGGCTGCGGCCCCTCGGCCCCGACACCGCGCGCCTGACCCTCAACGCCCGGCTCGCCCTGCACCTCGGCGACACCGGGCTCCTGCGCGACCCCGAGCGCCGCTCCACCGCCGGGGTGAGCGTCCTGGACGTCCGGCCGCCGACCCTCGTGCGGCGCGGCGCGGGCGCCGCCCGCGCCCGGGAGCTGGCGACGTGGCCCGACCGCCCGGACGGCGCCGTGGTGCTGCGGCGGCACGGCGTGCTGCGGCGTGCGGAGCTGTCGCTCATGGGCTGCGCGCCGCCGTCCGACGCCGTCGCCCTGAACGGCGAGTGGGTCGCCGACGCGGCGCACTGGCGGTCGCTGTTCGAGCGGCTCGCCGAGGAGACGTCCCGGCACGCCGCCGCGAGCCCGAGCGCGCCGGGGGTCCCGCTGGAGGCGGTCCGGCTGCGCCTCGGCCTGCCCTCCCGGGAGCTCGCCGCCGCGCTCGTGCGGCCGCCGCTGCGCCTGGACGCGGGACGCGTCTACGGCCCGGCTCCGGACTCCGCCGCCGCGCCGGCCGCCGAGCCCGCTCCCACGGCGGTCGCCGCGGCCCCGCCGCCGCCCTGGGCCTCGGCCGTGGAGCGGCTCCGCGCCGACCTCGCGGACGCCCCGTTCGCACCGCCCAGCGACGGCCGCCTCGAAGAGCTGGGCCTCACGGGCGACACCCTCGCCGGCGCGGAACGCGCGGGGGCCGTCCTGCGGATCGACGACGGTTTCGTGCTGCTCCCCGGCGCCGACCGGGAGGCGCTGCGCGTCCTGTCCGGGCTGCCGCAGCCGTTCACGCCCGCCCAGGCCGGCGACGCCCTCGGGACCGGCCGCGACGTCGCCGTCGCCCTGCTGCGCCATCTCGACCGGCTCGGCCTCACCGAGCGCCGCCAGGGCGAAAACCGGTTGAACCGGGACGGGTGACTCTGGCGTCATAGATCGCGGTCCGGTTCCGTCGATCAAGGAGTGGGAATGCCGTACCAGACCCTGAAGGGCGGCCGCGTCCCGATCCGGATGTGGACCGATCCCGAGACCGTCGAGGACCTCGCCCTCGACCAGCTGCGCAACGTCTCCGCCCTGCCGTGGGTGGAGGGCCTCGCGGTGATGCCCGACGTCCACTACGGCAAGGGCGCCACCGTCGGCTCGGTCATCGCGATGCGGGACGCGGTGTCCCCGGCCGCCGTGGGCGTCGACATCGGCTGCGGCATGACCGCCGTCAGGTCGTCCCTCACCGTCGAGGACATGCCGGACGATCTGGCCGGGCTGCGCAGCCGGCTGGAGAAGGCGATCCCCGTGGGCCGCGGCTCTCACAGGTCCGCCGTCGACCCGTCCGCGCTTCCGGGCCTCAAGGAACGCGGCTGGTACGACTTCTGGGCGGGCTTCGACGACCTGCACCCGGCGGTCCGGTCCCGCCTCGGCCGCGCCCGCTCGCAGATGGGCACGCTCGGCGGGGGCAACCACTTCCTGGAGCTGTGCGCCGACGACGACGGCGCGATCTGGCTCGTCCTGCACTCGGGGTCGCGCAACATCGGCAACGAGCTGGCCGAGCACCACATCGAGGCGGCCCGCAAGCTGCCGCACAACCAGGACCTGCCGGACGGCGACCTCGCCGTGTTCCTCACGGGCACCGCGAAGATGGACGCCTACCGCCACGACCTGTTCTGGGCGCAGGAGTACGCGCGCCGCAACCGCGCCGTCATGACCGCGCTGGCGCAGAACGTCGTCACCAAGCGGTTCGGCGAGAAGCGCTGCCGGTGGGGCGAGGTCATCTCCTGCCACCACAACTACGTGGCCGAGGAGGAGTACGGCGGCGTCGAACTGCTCGTCACCCGCAAGGGCGCGATCCGCGCCGGCCGCGGCGACCTCGGGATCATCCCGGGCTCCATGGCGACCGGCACCTACATCGTCCGCGGCCTCGGCAACGAGACCGCCTACAACTCCGCGTCCCACGGCGCGGGGCGCAGGATGAGCCGGACCAAGGCCCGCAGGCACTTCACCGTCGAGGACCTGGTCGAGCAGACCAGGGGGGTCGAGTGCCGCAAGGACGGCGGCGTCGTGGACGAGATCCCCGGCGCCTACAAGGACCTGGACGCGGTGATCGAGGCCCAGTCCGACCTCGTCGAGGTCGTGGCGCACCTCCGCCAGCTCATCTGCGTGAAGGGCTGACCCCGCCGCCCGGCGACCCGCGTGGAGCGGGTCGCCGGGCCCGGCCGGGCCCTACTTCAGCAGCCGGGCCGCGTCGCCGTAGGCGTCCAGGTGCTCTTCGTGCGTCAGCCGGTAGCCGCCGGAGTGGAAGTAGGTCGCCCACCGCAGGGGATGGCCGAGGCCCGCGCGGGCCCGGCCCCAGTCGGTGACCGACCGCATCCACCTGTCGGACTTGGTGACGTCCCAGGAGGCGTCCACGCCGTACTCGGCCAATCCCAGGGGGATGCCGCGCGCGTCCGCGAACTGGCACACCCGCCGCGTGCGGGCCTCCATCGGCGCGGCGTCGGTGGTGGAGGTGATCTCGCCGACCGGGTACTCGTCGATCGCGATGAAGTCGACCATACCCTGGTCCGGCCAGTAGTTCCGCAGCGCGGAGCGCGGATCGGAGTAGGGCAGGTTGCACGAGTAGTTGGTGAAGCACACCCCCACCTTCACCCCGACGGCGCGGAACGGCGGCGCCGATCTCCGGTAGAGGCCGACGAAGGCCGCGCCGGACATGTTGTCGACCGGCTCGTGATAAATGATCACGTCGCACTGGGCGCCCTTGGCGACGATGTCGGACGCGAGCGCCTGCAGCGTCGGCAGCGGCGTCGACATCGTCGGCTTGATGCTGTAGACGCTCCTGCGCACTCCCACGTCGTAGCGGAGCTGCGAGCCGCTCACCGTGGACGGCGGGGCGCCGTCGTAGCAGCGGCGCACGGGCATCGGGCGGTCCGTGAGCGTCTCGAACGCGCTGATCGCCCCCGCCCACGTCTGGCCGGTGAGGGGGGTGACGGCCGCCCCCACGAGCGTCATGGGCCGGTCTCCTCGCGGGGGACCGCGCGGTCGCGGCCCTCGGCGGCGGCCGCCCGGTGGTCGATTCTCGTCCGGCGCATGGATGCGTCCCCCCTCGGATCGCGAGATGGCTCCTCTCGGTAGAGATAATGCTACGTAGAGCGATATCGACTCGGTGGTCTTCTTTATGTGGCTAATGCAGTCAGAACGGGGTGGCCGCGAGGACGGCAGAGGACCGCGGAGGGCTGCCGGCTGCTCTCACGCGTCACGAGCCGGACTTCGGCGCCTCCGGCAGCACGCGGTCGATGAAGGCCGTGACGTCGGCGAGGACCTCGTCGCGGTTGGTCTCGTTGAAGACCTCGTGGCGGGCGCCCGGGTAGAGGCGCTCGGTGAGGTCGCCCCCGCGGACCGCCTCGATGCCGACGCGGGTGTCCCGAGGGCGGACGAGCTCGTCGGCCTCGCCGTGGACGTAGAAGGTCGGCAGCGGGCCCAGGGACCCGTGCTCGCCGACGCGGCGCAGGGCGGCGTCCAGCGCCCGGACGGTGGGCTTCTTGAACGGGCCGTGCCAGATCAGCGGGTCGTCGGTGTAGGCCTTGCCGACGGCGGGGTCGCGCGACAGCGTGGAGGTGTCGATCGGCTCGTCCGGCATCGCGTCGAGGGGCAGCAGCTCCTCGACGACGTGCCAGCGGCCGAGGACCGGGCCGGACAGCACGAGCGCGGCGAGCACGTCACCGTGGAGCTGGGCGTACCGGGTGGCGATCAGCCCGCCCATGGAGTGGCCGATCACGATGACGGGCAGGCCCGGGTGGTCGCCGCGGGCCGCCTCCACGACCGTGTGCAGGTCGGCGACGACGTCGTCGAAGTCCTCGACCAGCACGCGCTCGCCGCCCGAGCGGCCGTGGCCGGCGTGGTCCGGGCCGCAGACGACGGCCCCGTGCCGCACCAGGACGTCCGCGACGTGGTCGTAGCGGCCGAGGTGCTCGCCGTAGCCGTGCACGAGCACCGCCGCGTAGCGCGGCTCTCCGCCCGCCCAGATCCGGGCCGTGACCGCTCCCCGCGCGCCCGCGAACTCCCACTCCCGCGACGTCGCCACTGCGGCCTCCCTGATCCTCGGCGGAAGATCACCGTCTCCCGCGGGGGAACGAATCGTCAACCGCCGCAATAGGCTGGAGATCCAGACCGCGACAGGAAGGGGTGCCCGTGCTGGTCGACACCTTCGGCCGTACCGCGACGGACCTGCGGGTCTCCCTCACCGACCGGTGCAACCTGCGGTGCTCCTACTGCATGCCGCCCCAGGGCCTGGACTGGCTGCCGAAGCCGGAGCTGCTCACCGACGACGAGGTCGTCCGGCTGGTCGGGCTCGCCGTGCGCGACCTCGGCGTCACGGAGGTCCGCTACACCGGCGGCGAGCCGCTGCTGCGGCGCGGGCTCGCCGGCATCGTGGGGCGGACCGCCGAGCTGGCGCCGCGCCCTCGGACGTCGCTGACCACCAACGGGATCGGGCTCGACCGGCTGGCCGCGCCGCTGGCCGAGGCCGGGCTCGACCGGGTGAACGTCTCCCTCGACACCCTCGACCGCGAGACCTTCCGGCGCCTGGCGCACCGCGACCGGCTCGCCGACGTCCTGGAGGGGCTGGAGGCGGCGCGGCGGGCGGGCCTCGCCCCGGTCAAGATCAACACGGTGCTGATGCGCGGGGTCAACGACCACGAGGCCGTCCCGCTGCTGCGCTTCTGCCTGG
Organism: Spirillospora sp. CA-108201; assembly: GCF_050936235.1. Lineage (NCBI taxonomy): Bacteria > Bacillati > Actinomycetota > Actinomycetes > Streptosporangiales > Thermomonosporaceae > Spirillospora > Spirillospora sp. CA-108201. Next base: position 1,119,634 of record NZ_JBNJNE010000001.1, read on the forward strand.
AGCACGGCTACCGGCTGCGGTTCATCGAGCAGATGCCGCTGGACGCCCAGCACGGCTGGACCCGCGAGAACATGATCACCGCGGACGAGATCCTGGACCGGCTGTCCGCCGAGTTCACCCTCGTGCCGGGCGACGAGCACGAGCGCGGCAGCGCGCCCGCCGAGTCGTTCCTGGTCGACGGCGGTCCCGCGACGGTCGGCGTGATCGGCTCGGTGACCCGGCCGTTCTGCGGGGCCTGCGACCGGGTGCGGCTCACCGCCGACGGGCAGGTCCGCAACTGCCTGTTCGCCACCGAGGAGTCCAACCTGCGCGACGCGATGCGCGGCGGCGCCGCCGACGCCGAACTGGCCGACCGCTGGCGCGCCGCCGTGCGGACCAAGCGCGCCGGGCACGGCATCGACGACCCGGCCTTCCTCCAGCCCGCCCGGCCCATGTCGGCGATCGGCGGCTGAGCCGCGTGGACGCCGGCACGACCTTCGACGCCGTGCTGCTCGCCGGCGGGCGCGCCCGCAGGTTCGGCGCCGACAAACCCGCCGCCGCCTTCGGGGGACGCCCGCTGATCGAATGGGCGGCGGCGGCCGCGGCCGGAGCGTCCCGGCTGATCGTGGTGGGTCCGCCCCGCGACGTCCTGCCGGGGGCCCTCGTCGTCCGCGAGGACCCGCCCGGCGGCGGGCCGGTGCCCGCGCTGCGCGCCGGGCTCGCCGAGGTCCGCGCGCCGCGGCTGGCGCTGCTGGCCGCCGACCTGCCGTTCCTGCGCCCCGCCCACGTCGCCGCGCTGCTGGAGGCGGCGGGGGAGCGGGGCGGCGCCGTCCTGGTGGACGGGGACGGCCGCGAGCAGTGGCTCGCGGGCTGCTGGAGCGCGGACGCCCTGCGGGCGGCGCTGGCCGCCTACGACGGCGCGTCCCTGCGCGGCCTCCTCGGTCCCCTGGACCCTGTGCAGGTCACGCCCCCCTCGGACGGCCGCCCCGCGTGGTACGACTGCGACACCCCCGAACAGCTGGCCGCCGCCGAGCGCCTGCTTTGACCGTGCGAGAGTGGGCACACCACCAGGACCATGCGCGAAGGGGGAACCGATGTCCGTCCTCGAGGACTGGATCAACGCGACGTGCCTCGAACTGGGCCTGGAACGCGGAGACGTCGACCAGGGCCTGGTACTCGACCTCGCCCGCGACGTCGCCCACAACGTCGCGCGGCCCGGCGCGCCGCTGACGGCCTACCTGCTCGGCCTCGCGGTCGGCCGCGGCGTGCCCGCGCGCGACGCCGCCGCACGGCTGACCGAGATGGCCGAGGGCTGGCGGACCGAGGTGCCCGAGCAGGCCGCCGCCCCCGTCCTCGACGACGCCTAGCCGCGCCCGGCGGGCTCGTCGCGGTCGGCGACCGGAACCACGTCCTTCAGGAAGTCGCGGCGGGACAGGAACGCCGACAGGCTCTCGCGGTGCTCGTCGCAGGCGAGCCAGACCTTCCGCCGCTCCGGCGTGTGGATCTTCGGGTTGTTCCACCGCAGCGCCCACACGGCGTCGGCACGACACCCCTTGGCGGAGCACTGCAGTTCCTCGGGCCCGTTCCCCGGATCGACGTCGGTCATGAGCCGACCCTAGCCGCCACAGCAACCTCAGCCACCACCACAACCTCAGCCACCACAACCTCAGCCACGCGACGACCTCCATGGTCGCGATCGCGTCCGAAGACAGATTCAAGCGAAGCAAGAATCTGATCGCGAAGCGAGCCGCAAGGCGAGCCGAAGCGATGCCAGCGATCGCCCGCCTTTATCGACGATGGAGGGCCCTCCGGGCCCGAAGGAGGAGAAAAAGGCCATGAACACACGACGCTGGCAGGCGTTGTCGGTCTGCCTCGTCGCGGCGTTCATGACGCTGCTGGACGTCAGCATCGTCAACGTGGCGCTGCCGTCGATCCGGGCGGGCCTGGACGCGTCGGACGCGCAGTTGCAGTGGATCCTGTCGGGGTACGCGCTGACGTTCGGGCTCGTCCTGGTCCCGGCCGGGCGGCTCGGCGACGCCCGCAGCCGCCGGGCGGTGTTCATGTCCGGGCTCGCCCTGTTCACGGCGGCGAGCGCGGGGGCGGGCATCGCCCCGACGATCCTGTTCCTCGTCCTCGCCCGGCTCGTGCAGGGGGTCGCGGGCGGCATCCTCAACCCGCAGGTCGCGGGGCTCATCCAGCAGCTGTTCCAGGGCGCCGAGCGGGGGCGGGCGTTCGGGGCGCTCGGCGCCGTCATCGGGATCGCCACCGCCGTCGGCCCGCTGCTCGGCGGCGGGCTCATCGCGATCGCCGGTCCGGCGGAGGGCTGGCGGTGGGTGTTCTACGTCAACATCCCGGTCGGGATCGCGGCGCTGTTCCTGGCGTGGCGGCTGCTGCCCGCTCCGGTCTACGGGCAGCGGCAGGGCCTGGATCCGCTCGGGGTGCTGCTGCTGGGCGCGGGCGTCCTGTGCGTGCTGCTGCCCCTCGTCCAGGAGCAGCAGTGGCACGGCGCCCTGAAGTGGCTGCTGATGCCCGCGGGCGCGGTGCTGCTGGTGGCCTTCGCGGCCTGGGAGCGCCGGGCGCGGACGCCGATGGTCGTCCTCGCGCTGTTCCGGCTCCGCTCCTACACGCTGGGGTTGGTGATCGCGCTGCTGTTCTTCGCCGGGTTCACCGCGGTCTTCTTCATCTTCACCCTCTACCTGCAGAACGGTCTCGGCTACAGCGCGCTCGGCGCGGGGCTCGCCATCACGCCGTTCGCCGTCGGGTCCGGGGTCGCGTCGGCGCTCGGCGGCCGGATCGTGTCCCGCTACGGCCGTCCCCTGGTCGCCGTCGGCCTGTGCCTGGTGCTGGCCGGGCTCGGCGCGGCGTGGCTCGCCGTCGAGCTGAGGCCCGGCGGCGGCGTGGCCTGGGCGACCGCGGCGCCGCTGCTGCTGGCCGGGCTCGGCACCGGCCTGGTGATCTCGCCGAACCAGACGATCACGCTGTCGGAGGTGGACTACACCGAGGGCGGCAGCGCGGCGGGCGTCCTGCAGACCGGTCAGCGGGTCGGGACCGCGATGGGGGTCGCCGCCGTCGGGGCGGTGTTCTTCGCCACGATGGCCGGGACGGGCGGGGACTGGGCGGCCGCGTTCCGGCACGGGCTGATCGTCGTGCTGGGGTTCGTGCTGGCGGCGCTGGCGGCGGCCGTCGCCGACCTGGTCGCCGGCAGCCGCCCGGGGTCAGCGGCGCCGGACGAGGGCGCGCAGGCCCAGGCCGAGGGCCGCGGCGGAGGCGACGGCGGCCGCGGCTAGCACCCGGTTCTGCCGCCTGATCCGCGCCGGGATCCGCGCGTACGGGATCGTGGAGAACGACACCAGTTCGTAGCGGGAGACGTAGCGGCCGGCCAGGCGCCGCTCCAGCGCGTGCGCCGCCGCCTGCTTCGCCCGGTACACCGGCGACGACACCCGGTCGCGCATCTCGACGAAGTTGTCCAGCGCCATCTCGGCGATCGCGTCGGTGTTGGCCTTGCGCCGCTCCTGGTAGAGCGACAGCGCGCGGGCCCAGTCGCCGCCGGTCTCGGTCAGGCACCGGTCGATCTCGATGCAGTCCTCGAACGCGCAGTTCGCGCCCTGCCCGAAGAACGGCACGATCGCGTGGGCGGCGTCGCCCAGCAGCGCCACCAGGGCGCCCCTGCCGTACCGCGTCCACGGCCAGCACCGGACGGTCACCAGCGACCCGACGGGGTTGCGCTCGTAGTCGCCGGCGAGGTCCGGCATCAGGCCCGCGACATCGGGATAGTGCCGCTCGAAGTAGGCGGCGACCTTCCCGGGGGTGTCGAGGGCGGCGAAGTCGTCCTTCGGCCAGAACAGCGTGCAGGTGAACGAGCGGTCCAGGTTCGGCAGCGCGATCATCATCGAGGTGCCGCGCGGCCAGATGTGCAGTGCGTCCGGGTCGAGCGCGAACCCGCCGTCCTTCGGCGGGACGGTCAGCTCCTTGTAGCCGTGCTCCAGGAAGTCGGCGTCCTCGTCCAGGCGCAGCGACCGGCGGACCGCGCTGTAGGCGCCGTCCCCGGCCAGGACGACGTCGGCGGGCTCGGGGGCCGCGTCCTCCAGCAGGAGGGCGCCGGCCTCGACGTCCACGCCGGTGACGCGCTGGGAGAACCGCAGTGTGACTCCCGGCGTGCCCTCGGCGGTGTCCAGCAGCGACCGGTTCAGCTCGGCGCGGCTGATGGAGTTGATGGCGCGCTCGCCGTCGGCGCTGTAGGGCTGGAAGTTCTGCGCGCCCGCCAGGGGATGGACCATGCGCCCGTGCATGGGCAGCGCCTGCTTGAGCGACTGGTCGCGCAGGCCGACCTGCTCGAGCGCGGCCAGGCCGCGGGCCGAGACCGCCAGGTTGATCGAGCGGCCCCGCTCGGCGCCCGCGACGCGCGGGTCGGGGCGCCGCTCGTACACCGTCACCGCGATGCCGCGTCGGCCGAGCAGCACCGCGAGCAGGCAGCCCGCCAGGCCGGCGCCGACGATCGCGACCCGCTCGCCGCCCTCAGCCGCCATGGACGGGGACCTCCTCGGTCTGCGAGCGGACCTCCCACAGGTCGGGGAAGGCGGGGGCGAACAGGGTGCTGCGCAGGTAGTCGGCGCCGGCCGAGCCGCCCGTGCCGATCTTCGCGCCGATCGTCCGCTCGACCATCTTCAGGTGCCGGTACCGCCACTCCTGAATGCCCTCGTCCACGTCGACGAGCGCCTCGCAGACCTCGGCGGCCGGCCCGGACTCGTCCGCGTAGACGGCGACCAGGACCTTCTGCACCCCCGGGTCGGGCTCCCACGGCAGGGAGAAGTCCCGCTCGAGGGCCGCGCGCGGGACGGGGTGGCCGCGCCCGTCGAGGTAGCGCAGGAGCGAGTCGAACACCGAGGGGCGGGACACGGCCGCCTGGAGGCGCTCGTCGCCGCGCAGGTCGGAGGCGGGGAAGGAGCGCCGTCCGAGGACGGCCTCGATCTCGCGGAACTGCTCGCTCTGGAAGCCGCTGGAGCTGCCGAGCGCGTCCCGGAACGCGGCGAACTGCCGGGGCGTCATCGTCTCCAGCACGTCCAGCTGCCCGACGACGGTCTTGAGGATCTTGGCGATGCGGCGGGCGGTGTGCAGCGACCCGGCGCTGTTGCCCTCCTCCATCCGGCGCTGCAGCAGCGCCGCCTCGTGCAGGATCTGCTTGAACCACAGCTCGTAGACCTGATGGATGATCACGAAGAGCAGCTCGTCGTGCGCGCGGGTCTTCGGCTCCTGGCACGCCAGCAGGTCGTCGAGCCTCAGGTAGCCGCCGTACGTCATCGTCGGCGAATCCGCCATCACGCCTCCTTGCGACACAACGGATGTGATCCGCAGCATAGGTGATGGACGGGCACGTCCAGGCGGTGGGTGGCCGTGCGGTGGCCATATCCCCCTACGATCAGAACCTGATTCGGTATCGAGCCGGGAGGCGCCGGATGGGCGAGATCGTCAGGGAGTTCGTGGGGCTGCCGTCGCCTCTGGCGGGCCGGGCGGGGGCGGGCGGCCATCCGTGCCAGGGGGTCTACCACCGCCCGGCCGGGCCCGCGCCGAAGACCGCGTTCATCGCGACCCACTACAACGTCGACTTCTCCGAGCACTACCTCGCCGAGCACCTCGCGGCCCGCGGCCACGGCTTCCTCGGCTGGAACACCCGCTTCCGCGGCGACGAGGCGCACTTCCTGCTGGACCACGCCCTGGCCGAGATCGGCGAGGGCGTCCGCTGGCTCCGCGAACGGGCGGGCGCCGAGCGGGTCGTCCTGCTCGGCAACTCCGGCGGCGGCTCCCTGATGGCCGCCTACCAGTCCCAGGCCGTCGACCCGAACGTCACGCCCGTCGCCGGGATGCGTCCCGTCGCCGCCATCGAGGACCTGCCCGCCGGGGACCTGTTCGTCGCGCTCGCCGCCCACTCCGGCCGCCCCGAGGTCCTCACCGCCTGGATGGACCCCTCGGTCACCGACGAGACCGACCCGCTGTCGGCCGACCCGTCCCTCGACCCCTTCGATCCCGGCAACGGCCCCCCGTACAGCGCGGAGTTCCAGGCCCGCTACCGCGCCGCCCAACGCGCCCGCAACGAGCGCATCACCGACCGGGTCCTGGCCCGCCTGGACGCGCTGAAGGGCACCCGCGCCCGCGACGCCCTGTTCACCGTCCACCGCACCTGGGCCGACCTGCGGATGATCGACCCCGCCATCGAGCCGTCCGACCGCGAGCCCAACCGCTGCTACCTCGGCGATCCCGCCAGGGCGAACTACGGCGTGTTCGGCATCGGCTCGCTGTGCACGCTGCGCTCCTGGCTGTCGATGTGGAGCCTGCGCACCTCGCAGTGCACCGCCGCCCCGCACCTGGCGCGCGTCACCGTCCCGTCCCTGGTGGTGCACGCCACCGCGGACGAGTGCGTCTACGACGGCGACGCCCGCGCGATCATCGGGGCCCTCGCCGCGTCCGACAAGACCCTCCACCGCATCAGGGACACCCACTACCTGCCGGACAGCAGGCCCGAGGCCGCCGACCTGGTCGACGCCTGGGTCCGCGCCCGCTAGGTCACCACAGCCGCAGCGACCGCGTGAAGATGCCGGCCACGGCCTCCTCGTCCACCGGGCGCGGCGAGATCGCCAGCAGCCGCCGCTGCCTCATCGCGCCCTCCACCAGCGCGGGGACGTCGCCCTCCCCGTACCCGACGCCGCCGATCCCGTCCGGGATGCCGATGTCGCGCATCAGCCGCAGCACCGCCAGCGGCAGGTGCTCGGCCGGGTCGTCCGGCCGCTCCGTCCGAGGGTCGAGCAGTTCCGCGGCGCGGACGTGCCGCTCGGGGCGCGCCTCGAAGGTGAACCGGAACGCCTCGGGCGCGGTCAGCGCCACCGACATGCCGTGCGGGATCATCGGTTCCCCGGCCGGGTAGCCGTCCGGCCGGAAGTCTCTGACCCGCCCGGCGATGGGGTAGGCGTTCGCGTGCGGGATGTGCACCCCGGCGTTGCCGAACCCGAGCCCCGCGAACGTCGCCGCCAGCGCCATGTCGGTGCGCGCCTCCCGGTCCTCCCCGTCCGCGACGGCACGGCGGAACGACCGCGACAGCAGGCTCAGCGACTTCTCCGCCCACATGTCCGACACCGGGTTGGCCCCGCAGTACGGCACCCGCTCCTCGGGCTTCTTGCGCTCGTAGCGGTCGTACGGGCGCGCGGTGTAGCTCTCCAGGGCGTGGCACAGGATGTCCATCCCCGCCGACGCGGTCACGCCGGGCGGCTGCGACACCGTCAGCTCCGGGTCCACCACGGCCAGCGCCGGCCGCAGCCGCGGATGGCTGATGCCGGTCTTGACCCGCAGGTCGAGGACGTCCAGGACGCAGACCGTGGTGCTCTCCGCGCCCGTGCCCGTCGTGGTGGGGACGGCCACCAGCGGCAGCAGCGGCCGCTCCGGCGCCCGCCCCGCGCCCACGGGCGGGTTCAGGTAGTCGGCGAGATCCCCCTCGTTGGTCGTGAGGAGGTTCACCGCCTTCGCGGTGTCGATGCTCGACCCGCCCCCGACCGCCACGTACGCGTCGTAGGGCCCGGTCTCCCGGGCGTGCTCGACGGCCTCGCGCATGCTCGCGTCCGTCGGCTCGACGCGCACGCCGTCGAAGACCGCGGCCTCGATCCCGTACGCCCCCATCGCCGCCGCGATCCGCCGCGGCCCGCCCGTCGCCGCGATCCCCGCGTCGGTGACGACCAGCACCCGCCGCGCCCCGAACTGCGCGAGGTCGAACCCGATCTCGTCCGCCGCCCCGCTCCCGAACTTCAGCTGCGGCGCCCCGTAGGTGAAGACCGTCTCGCTCGTCATCCCCCCAAGGTGCCACACCCGCGCGACGGCCCCCGGGCCCCGGACCGGCCGGCGTCCTGCGCCGGCGCTCCGTTCCGGACGCCGGTCAGTCGAGGTCGCCGGTGGCGAGGCGGACGCGGCGGAGGGCGGTGGTGATGTCGGCGGCATCGGCGGCGGGGAGGGCGGCGATGCCGAAGCCGGACTCGTTGAGGGCGAGCGTGGCCCGCTCGGCGAGGTCGCGGCCCGCGGGGGTGATGGAGGCGAGGACGACGCGGCGGTCGTCGGGGGAGGGGCGGCGGCCGACCAGGCCCCGCGCCTCCAGGCGGCCGATCACGTTGGTCACGGACGCGGGGTGCACCATGAGGCGGTTGCCCATCTTGCCCATGGGAAGGGTCCCGGTGCGGGCGAAGGCGAGCAGGCGCAGGGCCTCGTAGGCGGCGAACGTCAGCCCGTAGGGCTTGAGGACGGCCTCGATCCGGCTCAGCAGGACCTGCTGGGCCCGCATCACCGAGGTGACGGCCGCCATGCGGTCGGCGTGCTCGGGCCAGCGGCCGCTCCACTGGCGGTGGGCCTCGGCGATGGGATCGGGCATGTCGGGCACCGGCTCACCGTATGCGGTCTTGACTGGGTCGCGCACGGAAACTACTTTAACTTCCAAATATTGGATGTCCAAGGTTTGGGGTGGGGACGGTGACGGGGAGGCTGCACTCGCCGGTGCACCCGGTGCGCTTCGTGACGGCGGCGGCGCTGTTCGACGGCCATGACGCGGCCATCAACATCATGCGGCGCATCCTGCAGTCCCAGGGCGCCGAGGTGGTGCACCTCGGGCACGACCGCTCCGTCCGCGAGGTCGTCGACGCCGTCCTGGAGGAGGACGCGCAGGGCGTGGCGATCAGCTCCTACCAGGGCGGCCACGTCGAGTACTTCGAGTACCTGTCGCGCAGCCTGAAGGAGGCCGGCGCCGAGCACGTGAGGGTGTTCGGCGGGGGCGGCGGCGTCATCGTGCACGAGGAGATCGCGCGGTTGTCGGGGGCGGGCGTGCGGATCTTCTCCCCGGAGGACGGCCAGCGGCTCGGCCTGCCCGGCATGATCAACGAGCTGGTCCGCGAGTGCGACGTCGACCTGGCCGCCGAGCCGGTGCCGGCCGACGCCGTGGTGGCGGGGGAGCGGCGCGCCCTCGCCCGCGCCATCACCTGCCTCCAGGCCGGGAGCCTGCCCGAGGACGCCCGCGCGCGTCTCGCCGAGGCGGCGGCCGGGCGGCGGGTCCCCGTGCTGGGGATCACCGGGACGGGCGGGTCGGGGAAGTCGTCCCTCACCGACGAGCTGGTGCGGCGGCTGCGCGTCGACCAGGGCGACCGGCTGCGCGTCGCGGTGCTGGCCGTGGACCCGACGCGGCGGCGCGGCGGCGGCGCGCTGCTCGGCGACCGGATCAGGATGAACTCCCTGGACGGCGACCGCGTGTTCTTCCGCTCGCTGGCCACCCGGGGCGCGCGGGAGCTGCCGGAGAACGCCGGGGACATCGTCACCGCCTGCAAGGCCGCCGGCTACGACCTGGTGATCCTGGAGACGCCCGGCATCGGGCAGGGCGACGCCGCGATCGTGCCGCTGGTGGACGTGTCGCTGTACGTGATGACGCCGGAGTTCGGTGCGGCCTCCCAGCTCGAGAAGATCGACATGCTCGACTTCGCGGACGTGGTCGCGATCAACAAGTTCGAGCGGCGCGGCGCGGCCGACGCGCTGCGGGACGTGGGCCGCCAGCTCGTGCGCAACCGGGAGGCCTTCGGGCAGCGGCCCGAGGACATGCCGGTGTTCGGGACGAGCGCCGCCACGTTCGACGACGACGGCGTCACGGCGCTCTACCGTCACCTGGGCGGGCTGCTGGGCGAGCACGGCCTGCGCCTGGAGGACGGCGCCCTGCCCGAGGTCGCGACCAAGGTGTCGACCGGCGCCGCGACCGTCATCCCGCCGAACCGCGTGCGGTACCTGTCCGGGATCGCCGAGACCGTGCGCGGCTACCACGCCGGCACGGTGAGTCAGATGGAGGCCGTGCGGCGCGTCCAGCGGCTGGACGAGGTGCGCGCCGAACTCACGGACGCCTCCGAGGTGGAGGGCCTGCTGGAGAAGGCGCGCCGGGAGGTGGAGCCGGGGAACGCCGAACTGGTCGAGGGCTGGCCCGCGGTCGTGGAGTCCTACTCCGGCGACGAGCAGGTGGTGAAGATCCGCGACAGGGAACTGCACACCGAGCTCACGCGCGAGTCCCTGTCGGGCACCCGGATCCCCCGCGTCGCGCTGCCGCGCTACACCGACCACGGCGAGCTGCTGCGTTTCCTGCGCAACGAGAACCTGCCGGGCCGGTTCCCGTTCACCGCCGGGGTGTTCCCGTTCAAGCGCGACAACGAGGACCCCGCCCGCATGTTCGCGGGTGAGGGCGACCCCTTCCGCACCAACCGCCGCTTCAAGCTCCTGTCGGAGGGCCAGCCCGCGACGCGCCTGTCCACCGCGTTCGACTCGGTCACCCTCTACGGGCGCGACCCCGACGAGCGCCCCGACGTGTACGGCAAGGTCGGCACCTCCGGGGTCTCGATCGCCACGCTCGACGACATGAAGGCCCTCTACGACGGGTTCGACCTGTCGTCCCCGACGACGTCGGTGTCGATGACCATCAACGGTCCCGCGCCCACGATCCTGGCGTTCTTCCTCAACACGGCCCTCGACCAGGGGCTGGACGCCTTCTCCGAGGAGAACGGCCGCGAGCCGTCCGAGGAGGAGGCCGCGCAGATCCGCGCGCGCGTGCTGTCCACCGTGCGCGGCACGGTGCAGGCCGACATCCTCAAGGAGGACCAGGGCCAGAACACCTGCATCTTCTCCACCGAGTTCTCGCTGCGGATGATGGGCGACATCCAGGAGTGGTTCATCGCCAACAAGGTCCGCAACTTCTACTCGGTGTCGATCTCCGGCTACCACATCGCCGAGGCCGGGGCGAACCCCATCAGCCAGCTCGCGTTCACCCTCGCCAACGGCTTCACCTACGTCGAGTCCTACCTGGCGCGGGGCATGGACATCGACGACTTCGCGCCCAACCTGTCGTTCTTCTTCTCCAACGGGATGGACCCCGAGTACAACGTGCTCGGACGGGTGGCCCGCCGCATCTGGGCCGTGGCCATGCGCGACCGGTACGGCGCGAACGAGCGCAGCCAGAAGCTCAAGTACCACGTGCAGACGTCCGGGCGCTCCCTGCACGCGCAGGAGATGCACTTCAACGACATCCGCACGACGCTGCAGGCGCTCATCGCCGTCTACGACAACTGCAACAGCCTGCACACCAACGCCTACGACGAGGCGGTCACCACGCCGACGGCCGAGTCGGTGCGGCGGGCGCTGGCGATCCAGCTCATCATCAACCGCGAGTGGGGCCTGGCGATGAACGAGAACCCGCTGCAGGGGTCGTTCGTCATCGACGAGCTCACCGACCTGGTCGAGGAGGCGGTGCTGGCCGAGTTCGACCGCATCAGCGAGCGCGGCGGCGTCCTCGGCGCGATGGAGACCGGCTACCAGCGCGGCCGCATCCAGGACGAGTCGATGCTCTACGAGCAGCGCAAGCACGACGGCTCGCTGCCGATCGTCGGCGTCAACACGTTCCGCGGCCCGGAGGCCGGCGACGGGACGCCGGACACGATCGAGCTCGCCCGCGCCACCGAGGACGAGAAGCGCTCCCAGCTCGACCGCGTCCACGGCTACCAGGAGGCGCACCGGGACGGGGCGCGGGCCGCCCTCGCCGCGCTCAGGGACGCGGCCCGGACGGGCGAGAACGTGTTCGCGGTGCTGATGGACGCGGCGCGCGTGTGCACCCTCCAGCAGATCACCGACGCGTTCTTCGAGGTCGGCGGCCAATACCGCCGCAACGTCTGAGGCCCCGCGCCGATGGCCGTCCACGACGACACCGGCGCCCCGGTCCGGGTTCCGGACCGGGTGCGCCGCGTCGTGTCGATCGTCCCGTCCCTGACCGAGTCGGTCGCGGCGACCGCCCCGGAGCTGCTCGCCGGCGCCACCGACTGGTGCACCCGTCCCGAGGGCCTGGACGTGCCGCGCGTGCGGGGCACCAAGAACCCCGACCTGGAGCGGATCATCGGGCTGCGGCCCGACGTGGTCGTCGGCAACACCGAGGAGAACCGGCCCGCCGACGTCGAGGCGCTGCGCGCGGCCGGCGTGCCGGTGTGGATGACGCGGATCCGCACGGTCGAGGAGGCGCTGGCGTCGCTGCGGCGCATGCTCGCCGAGGCGTGCCGGGCGCCGGTGCCCGGCTGGCTGGAGGAGGCGTCCCGCGTCTGGGCGGACGTCGCGCCGGGGGAGCCCCGCGCGGCGGTGGTCCCGATCTGGCGGCGGCCGTGGATGGTCGTCGGGCGCGACACCTTCACCGGCGACGTCCTGTCCCGCCTCGGCGTGTCCAACGTGTACGCCGGGCATCCCGAGCGCTACCCGAAGATCCCGCCGGCAGAACTGAACGCGGCGGGCGCCGACCTGGTGGTCCTGCCGGACGAGCCGTACCGCTTCACCGAGGACGACGGCCCGGAGGCCTTCCCCGGGCTCGACGCCGCGCTCGTCAGCGGCCGGCTCCTCACCTGGTACGGCCCGTCCCTCGTCGAGGCCCCGGCCGTCCTCGCCGAAGGGCTCGCCGCGGCCCGCCCCCGCTAGCCGGGGCGGCGCGCGAACATGGCCTCCACGCAGCGGGCCATGCGCTCGTCGAGCTCCTCGGCGGGCACGCCGATCTCCCGCGCCAGGTGCTCGCGCAGCAGCGTGTACCCGTAGACCGTGGACGCGATGGCCGCCTGCACGGCCGCCACGTCCCCGACCGGCAGCTCGCCGCGCTCCGCCTCCGCCGCGAGGTCCTCGCGGCCCGCGCCCCGGTTCAGCAGGACCCGGGGCCGGTCGTCGCCGTCCAGCACCAGCAGCGTCGCCAGGCGGACCGGCTCGGGGTCGCGCAGGCTCGTCCAGAACAGCCGCGCCAGCCGCTCGCGCAGCGGGAGCCCGGCCGCGTCCACCGCGTCCTCGGCGTTCGGGCGCGACCGGTGGAACAGCGCGGAGCGCAGCAGCGCCCGCCGCGACCCGAAGTACTGGTAGACCAGCCCGCGGTTGACCCCGGCCTCGTCGGCGACCTGGCGCAGGTTCAGCCCGGCGAGGACGCCGCCGCGCCGCAGCAGCGCGACCGCCGCCGCGCGCAGCGACTCCTCCGTGCCCTCCCGGTCGCGCACCCGGGCCGCCCCCTCACGCGCGGGGACCACCGGCCACGTAGATGACCTGCCCGGACACGAACGAGGCGTCGTCGCCGACCAGGAACGCGACGGTCCCGGCGATGTCCTCGGGGACGCCGACCCGCCGGACCGGGATCTCCTTGGCGGCGGCGGCCTTGAAGTCCTCGAAGTCGACGCCGACGCGGGCGGCGGTCGCGGCGGTCATCTCGGTGGCGATGAACCCGGGCGCGATCGCGTTGGCCGTCACCCCGAACCTGCCGAGCTCGATCGCCAGCGTCTTGGTGAACCCCTGCAGGCCCGCCTTGGCGGCCGAGTAGTTGACCTGGCCGCGGTTGCCGAGGGCCGACACCGACGACAGGTTCACGATCCGGCCCCATCCGGCCTTCGTCATGTGCTCCTGCGCGGCGCGGGTCATCACGAACGAGCCGCGCAGGTGCACCGACATGACCGCGTCCCAGTCGTCGTCGGACATCTTGAACAGCAGGTTGTCGCGGGTGATGCCGGCGTTGTTCACCAGGACGACGGGCGGTCCGAGCTCCGCGGCGACGCGCGCGACGGCGGCACGGGCCCGTTCGGTGTCGGCGACGTCCACGCCGACGGCGAGCGCGGTGCCGCCGCCCTCGGCGATCGCCGCGACCGTGCCGGCGCAGGCGGCCTCGTCGAGGTCGCAGACCGCGACGGCGAAGCCCTCCCTGGCGAGGCGGACGGCGGTGGCGGCGCCGATGCCGCGCGCCGCGCCGGTGACGATGGCCACCCGGGTGTCGGTCATGTGCGCAGCCTTCCGTCAGACCTGGATGTCCTTGGCGATGATGGTCTTGAGCACCTCGCTGGTGCCGCCGTAGATCCGGGCGACCCGGGCGTCGGCGTACAGGCGCGCGATCGGGTACTCCAGGATGTAGCCGTAGCCGCCGTGCAGCTGGAGGCACTTGTCGACGACGCGGGCCTGCACCTCGGTGCAGAACAGCTTGCAGACGGCGGCGTCGGCGGGGGTGAGCTCGCCGGCGTCCAGCGCCTCGACGCAGCGGTCGACGAGCGAGCGGGCGGCCTCGACCTCGGTGGCGCACTCGGCCAGCACGAACTTGGTGTTCTGGAACGACGACACCGTCTTGCCGAAGACGGTGCGCTCCTGGACGTACCTGCGGGCGAACTCCACGGCGGCGGCCGCCGAGGCGTAGGAGCTGGTCGCGATGCCGAGGCGCTCCTCGGCGAGGTTGTGGGTGAGGTACTCGAACCCGCGGCCCTCCTCGCCGAGCAGGTCCTCCACGGGCACCCGGACGTCGGCGAACGACAGCTCGGCGGTGTCGGAGCTGCGCAGCCCGATCTTCTCCAGCTTGCGGCCGACCGCGTAGCCCTCGCTGCCGGTGTCCACGGCGAGGATCGACAGGCCCGCCCGGCGGTTCTCCGGCGTGGCCGGGGACGTCCGCGCGACCACGAGCACCCGGTCGGCGAGGACGCCGCCGGTGATGAACGTCTTGGCGCCGTTCAGGACGTAGTGGTCGCCGTCCCGCCTCGCCGTGGTCTGCATGCCCGCGAGGTCGGAGCCGGTGCCGGGCTCGGTCATCGCGATCGCCGTCATCATCTCGCCGGACACGAAGGGCGGCAGCCAGCGCTTCTTCTGCTCCGGCGACCCGTACTTGAGCAGGTAGGGCAGGACGAGGTTGACGTGCACCCCGTAGCCGCCGAAGCTCACCCCGGCGCGGGCGCACTCCTCGGAGATCACGGCCTGGTACTTGAAGCTCGTCTCGCCCGCGCCGCCGTACTCCTCGGGCACCTGGATGCCGAACACGCCCAGCTCGCCGAGCTTGGCGTAGAAGTCGCGCGGCGGGTGGCCGGCGTTCTCCCACTCCTCGTAGACCGGGGCCACCTCGGCCTCGATGAACGCCCGGATCGTGTCCCGGAAGGCCTCGTGGTCCTCGTTGAAAACGGTGCGGCGCACGCCGTGCCCCTCTCGCCAGCGTTATTAACAGAACGCTAACTTAACTCGAATGTAGTTCTAGAATCAAATACGGGAGGGTGGGGCCGGTCCGGGGGCAGGGGTGTCCGCGGGTCAGCAGTCGGGCTCGCAGACGCGCCGCGAGACGGCCTTGAGGAAGATCGCCTGGATCTGCCCCGGGGTCTCGGCCACGTAGGCGTCGCCGTGCGTCACCTGCGCGATCCGCCGCAGCTCGGCGACGTCCACGCCCGTTCCGTAGCCCAGCATGTTCACCTGGACGGGGCGCTCCGGGTCGTACTCGCGCCGCATGTGGTCGAGGGTCTCCTCCAGGGACGGGCCGTGCGGGTCCTCGTTCCGCCCGTCCGTCCACAGCAGGACCGAGTTCACGTACTCCGGCTTGTAGGTCCGCTTCATGTAGTCGAACGCCGCCATGACCGTGTCGTACAGCCCGGTGTCGCCGTGCTCCTTCACCCGGATCCGCGCGAACGCGCTCAGCACGCGCTGCCGCCGGGTCGCCGATCCCAGCCGCTCGTTGAGCGGTCCCACGCCGACCAGCTCCCGCCAGTCCCGGTCGCCCCGCAGGTCGGTGGAGAAGATCCACTGGCCGAGCTCGCTGTCGTCCGGCAGCAGCGCCAGCCCGCCCTGGGCCGTGCGCACCGTGGACTGCAGCCGCGTCACGCCCGGCGCGACCTCCTCGTCCATGGAGCCCGAGACGTCGATGATGCTGAGCATCCGGATGCTCAGCGACAGCTGGGCCCACGACTGCATGACGCGCCGCACGTCCGCGCCGGGCGTCCCGGGGAGGGCCCGCGGCGGGCGCGGGTCCAGGCCGGTCCGCGGGGAGAACGACGCGGGCGCCGATCCGCCGGGCGCCCGGAAGCCCAGCCGCCGGAGGTCGTCGCGGGTCGCCCTGTCAGCGAGCGCCTTCTCCAGTGACCGCGCGGCGCTCTCCTTGGCCCTGTCCTGCGCCAGCACGGTGACCGGATAGTCGAGGTAGACCGTCCCCTCGGCCGGGTACACCGCGACCGCCGGCTCGGCCGGGCGCCGCGCGTTGTGGGCGAACACCGCCTGCTCGGGCGCCATCGCGACCGGGTAGCGGCCGGGGTCGCCCTGCCCGGACGCGGCGAACGCGTCGAACTCGGCGGCCACGGAGACGGCCACGCCCTCCCGGATCGTGCGGACCGCCCCGGTGAACGACGCCTCGCCGCCGGGGGCGTCCCCCAGCAGCGCGCCCGCCAGGATCAGCGAGCCCAAGCCGGTGGCGCTCCGGGCGGGGTCGGGGACCTGGAGCCGGAGCAGCCGCGGCGGGATCACCCCCGTGCCGCCCCCCGCTGCCGTGCCGTCTCCCGCGGCCGGGTCCCGCCCGGAGCCCGAGGCCGTCCCGGCCGCGGCGAGCAGCTCCTTCCAGGACGGCCGCTCCGGGGCGCCGAGGTCGCGCAGCTGCGCCGCCAGGCCGCGCGGCGCCGCCAGGACGATCGGGGTCGAGGCGATTCCCGCGGCCCGGGTCCGGCCGGATCCGCCGGCGAGCTCGGTCCACAGCGAGGAGTCGGGAATCCAGACGTCCGGCCTGCGGGCGACGCCGGCCACGCCCTTGCCGGACAGCAGCGTCGCCACCGCGGCGGGGTCGGCCGCGCGCACCCGCGCGCGGGCGCACCGCCCCTCCACCTCGTGCCCCGCGCGGTTGAGGCGCCCCGCCGCCCGCGCGACCGCGGGCGCGACGTCCGGCGCCGCGGCCACGTCGAGCGTCACCGCGCCGCCGGAGCAGCCGCCGCCCGCCGAGGCGATCGCGTACGCGCCGAATCCGGTGAGGAGCACCAGGCCGACCGCGCCCGCGAGCGGTCCGAGCAGGATGCCGCCGACCCGCCGCGGCGGCCTGCCCTCGCCCAGCGCCCACGGCCCCCGCGGCGTCCTGGCGGCGGCGTGCGCCGGGGACGGGGGACGGGACGCGCGGTCGGGCCGCCTGAAGGCGTCGAAGGCCTCGTCCTCGGGCGCCTTCGAGCGGGGCGGGGGACCGGCCGGGTGCGAGGCGCCGAGGAAGGTGTAGGGAGACCCGGGGCCGCCCGGCTCCGGCTGGTTCCGCGGCGCCCACTCGGGCACGTCGTCGAATGCGCTCATGGCCGATCTCCGTTTCCGGGGCGGGGCTGCGGGCCGCGTCGCGCCGTGGGGGCACGGCCCGCCCCTGAGACACATGGTCGATATGTCTCAGGTGAGGCAGCTGTGATGTTCGTCTCGTGGGCCGTCCCCGTCAAGGGGGCGGGCGGCCCGGGACGCCCCGCTGAGCGCCTCTGTGTGCGGTGGCGGCCGTCCGGCCGGAATCCGGGTCCACTGGACCTCCCCTGGAGCACGGGGGCGGTGGTGCCGCTCAGCAGTACGCGGCGGGCCCCGGCAGGGGACGGCCGCGACGGGGTTTCGGGTCATGGCCGGACCAGGACAGCGCGGAGGGCTTGCGTTCCGGCGGGGATGTGCGCCGGTCCGGGCGGGCGGTCAAGCGAAGGTGCGGGGAAGGTCATCCGAGTTCCCGCGAAGCGTCAGCGGGGACCCTGGAGAGAGAAAAGCGGCGCCGGGTGGATACGGGGGCAATCCACCCGGCGCCGCATCATCGGTGTTCCGACGGGGGCCCGGAACACCGGCACGGGCGCTCCGACGGGGGACCAGAGCGCCGGTACAAATCGTACACCGAAACCCCCCGCTGTTAGTCAAGAGAATGTCACGACCGGATTTCTGGTCGTTGTCCGGAAACCGGCTTCTGTTCCGCGCGGACGCGGTCGTCGAAGGCCCCCGGGGCGGTCGGCTCGCGCCCGCCGTTGGCGAAGATGACGGCGACGTAGGGGAGCACCGCGGCGCCGACCACCATGAGCAGCGCGAGCCACCACGGCGCGCCCGCCACGGCGGCCACGACCGCCCCCACGAAGCAGATCGTGCGGACGCCCATGGACATCAGGTACCGGCGCTGGCGGTGGCCGATGTCCTCCGACATGGGACGGGGAGCGTCGGTGACCGTGTAGACCGGCGGCTCGCGGTGGTGGCGGGGATTGACCTTCACCATTCCACGGTAAGCCCAGGGAGTCCGACCTGCACCGGCAGGCCTGGGCAAAACATCTGGAGGAGTCGATGACCGATCGCACCTACCGCGTGACCGAGATCGTGGGGACCTCGCCGGAATCCGTCGAGGCCGCGATACGCAACGGCGTCCGGCGCGCCTCGCAGACCCTGCGGCACCTGGACTGGTTCGAGGTGAAGGAGGTCCGGGGCCACATCGAGGACGGCGAGGTCGGCCACTTCCAGGTCACCATGAAGGTCGGCTTCCGCCTGGAGGACGCCTGAGCGCGCCGGGCCCGGCGCCGGGGCCGCCCGGCCCCCGGCCCGCCGCAGCCGGGGGCGGCGGGCCCGGCGCCGGAGGACCGGCCCCGGGTGCGCGCTCCCGCCGTCCCCGGCCGCGCCCGCTCAGGTGGCCTGGCTCACCGTCGACATGTGGAAGTCGGGGACCCGGATCGCCGGCATCGCGGTGCGGGTGAAGTAGTCCGACCACTCGCGCGGCAGCGTCGGCCCGGTCTCGCCGACCTCGGCGATCCGCGACAGCAGGTCGACGGGGCTCTCGTTGAACCGGAAGTTGTTCACGGCCCCGACGACCTCGCCGTTCTCGACGAGGTAGACGCCGTCGCGGGTGAGGCCGGTCAGCAGCAGGCTCTGCGAGTCGACCTCCCGGATGTACCACAGGCACGTCAGCAGCAGCCCGCGCTCGGTGCGGGCGACCATCTCCTCCAGGGAGGCGCCGCCGCCCGGCCCCCGCATCGCCAGGTTGTCGACGGCGGGGGTGAGCGGCAGCCCGGTGCGCTCGGCGGAGTGCCGGGTCTGGGCGAGGGACGCGAGGGTCCCGTCGCCGATCCAGTCGGTGGCGCCGAGCGCGAGCCCGTTGTCGAACACCGAGGACTCGCGGCTGGAGGCGTGCGCGATGACGAACGGGGCGCACTGCATGCCCGGGGCGGCCGGGTCGCTGGACAGGGTGAGCGGCAGGTCCGAGAGCCGCTCACCGACGCGGGTGCCGCCGCCGGGGGCGCTGAAGACCGTCCGGCCGTCCTGCGCGTCCTGGGCTCCCGCCGACCAGTACAGGTAGATCATCAGGTCGGCCACGGCGGACGGCGGCAGGATCGTCTCGTACCGGCCCGCCGGCAGGTCCACGCGCCGCTCGCCCCACTCCAGCCGCCGGGCGAGGCCGCCGGTGAGGTCGGCGACGTCGACGTCGGTGAAGTCGCGGGTGCCGACGCCGGCCCACGCCGAGCCGCCCGCGCCCTTGGCGTTCAGCTCCAGCAGCCCGGTGGGCTGGTCGTGGCGCAGCCGCAGCCCCGCCGAGGAGCCGAGGAACGTCGAGGTGAGGACGTGGTTGGCGAACCCGTACAGCCGCCGGTCGCCGGCCTGCGCGGCGGCGAACGCCTCGCCCAGCGCGGGCGCGAAGCCCTCGAACACCCCGATCCCGGTCTCGGCGGGTTCGTCGTCCCATCCGGCGGCGCCGGAGGGCGGCCCCTCGGCGACCAGCGGGCGGGCGTCCTCGGCGGCCTCGTTGCCGGCGGCGTCGGCCTCGGCGGCGCGGACCAGGTCCTCGATGCCGTCGGCGCCCACGGCCGACCGCGACACCACGCCCGCGGCCACCCCGCCGGCGGTGCGGCGCAGCGCGATGACGGTGAGGCGGCTGGAGCGGGTCACCCCGTTGGTGGTGAGGGTGTTGCCCGCCCACCGCAGGTTCGCGGTGCTCGCCTCGTCGGCGATGACGACGCAGTCGTCGGCGCGCGACAGCGACAGGGCCCGCTCGACGGCCTCCTGCGGCCTGATCGTGCTCACTGGCCGGCCTCCTTCAGCGCGTTGAGGATGTTGACGCCCCGGAACAGCGCCGAGGGGCAGCCGTGGCTGACCGGCGCGACCTGCCCCGGCTGGCCCTTGCCGCAGTTGAACGCGCCGCCGAGCACGTAGGTCTGCGGCCCGCCGACGGCCTCCATCGAGTTCCAGAAGTCGGTGGTGGTGGCCTGGTAGGCGACGTCGCGCAGCTGACCGGCGAGGCGCCCGTTCTCGATGCGGAAGAACCGCTGCCCGGTGAACTGGAAGTTGTAGCGCTGCATGTCGATCGACCAGCTCTTGTCGCCGACGATGTAGACGCCGCGCTCGACCCCGGAGATCAGTTCCTCGGTGGACGGGCCGCCCTCGGCGGGCCTGAGCGAGACGTTCGCCATCCGCTGGATCGGCATGCTGGACGCGGCGTCGGCGAACGCGCAGCCGTTGGAGCGCTCGGCCCCGGTGAGGCGGGCGATGCGCCGGTCGGTCTGGTAGCCGGTGAAGAGCCCCTCGGAGACGATGTCGAACGACTGCGTCCGGACGCCCTCGTCGTCGTAGCCGATGGTCGCCAGGCCGTGCTCGGCCGTCCGGTCCCCGGTGATGTTCATGACCTTGGAGCCGTACTGGAGCGTCCCGAGCTTGTCGGGCGTGGCGAACGAGGTGCCCGCGTAGGCGGCCTCGTATCCGAGCGCCCGGTCCAGCTCGGTGGCGTGCCCGATCGACTCGTGGATCGTCAGCCAGAGGTTGGACGGATCGACGACGACGTCGTACACGCCCGGCTCCACCGACGGGGCGGCGAGCTTCTCGGCGAGCAGTTCGGGGATGCGGGCGAGCTCCCCGTCCCAGTCCCAGTGCTCGCCCGACAGCCACTCCCACCCGTACCCGGTGGGAGGCGCCAGCGTGCGCATCGTGTCGAACAGGCCGCCGGCGAGGCCGACGGCGTTGACGACGGGATGCAGCCGGACGCGCTGCTGGGTGGTGACGGTGCCGGCGAGGTCGGCGAAGAACTTGTTCTCCTTGACCTGCAGCAGGGTCGCGTCGACGTGGTCGACGCGGTCGTCGCCGAGCAGCCGGCGGCTCCAGTCCGCCAGCAGCGCGACCTTGTCGGCGGTCGGCACCGCGAACGGGTCGGTCTCGTACGCCGAGACCCAGGTGCGCTCGCCGTGGACGGGTTCGGGCGCCAGCTCGATGGGCTCGCGGTTGACGGCCTTGGCGACGGCGGCGACCTCGACCGCCCGCGCGGCGACGCGGGCGGCGCCCTCGGGCGTCAGGTCGATGCCGGCGGCGAAGCCCCAGGTGCCGTCCTTGACGACCCGGACCGACAGTCCGACGTCGTCGGCGTCCAGGGCGGTCTCCAGGGCGGCGTCGTGGAGGCGGAGTGTCTGGCTGCGGATGCGCTCCAGGCGGAAGTCGGCGTGCTCTGCGCCCAGCTCCCTGGCGCGGGACAGCGCCGCGTCGGCCAGCGCGCGGAGCGGCAGCGCGGTGAAGGCGGGATCGATGTCATGCACCCTCCGCAACCTACCGTCCGCGCCCGTCCCGCCGGGGGGCCGCGCGCCGCGCGAACAAAGGGAGGTGAGCGGATCTTGTCGGTTCGGCACATCCGCAGCCGACGCGCGGGCCGCTAGTGTCGTGCAGCAGCCAACGAGCAGTACAACGAGAGGGTCGTGATGAGTCGCTCTGTCCTCGTGACCGGCGGTAACCGGGGCATCGGCCTCGCCATCGCCCGCGAGCTGGCCGCGGCGGGCGACGCGGTCGCGGTCACCTACCGGTCCGGAGAGCCGCCCGAGGGGCTGTTCGGAGTCCGGTGCGACGTGACGAGCGCCGAGGACGTCGACGCGGCCTTCGGCAAGGTGGAGGCGGAGCAGGGGCCCGTCGAGGTGGTCGTCGCCAACGCGGGGATCACCAAGGACACGCTCCTCGCGATCATGAGCGAGGAGTCGTTCACCTCGGTCCTGGACACCAACCTGACCGGGTCGTTCCGGGTGGCCAAGCGCGCGGTGAAGGGCATGATGCGCAAGCGCGCGGGGCGGATCGTGCTGGTCTCCTCGGTCGTGGGGCTGATGGGCTCGCCGGGGCAGTCCAACTACGCCGCGTCCAAGGCCGGCATGGTCGGGTTCGCGCGCTCCCTCGCCCGCGAGCTGGGGTCCCGGGGCATCACGGTGAACGTGGTCGCGCCCGGGTTCGTCGACACCGACATGACGGCGGTGCTGACCGAGGACCAGCAGAAGGCCATCACCGCCGCGGTGCCGCTCGGCCGCATCGCGAGGCCGGAGGAGATCGCCAAGGCCGTGAGGTTCGTGGCCGGTGAGGACGCCGCCTACATCACCGGGGCCGTGATCCCGGTCGACGGCGGCCTGGGAATGGGGCACTGACAGACATGGGAATCCTCGAAGGCAAGCGCATCCTGGTCACCGGCGTCCTCACCGACGCCTCCATCGGCTTCCACGTCGCGCGGATCGCGCAGGAGCAGGGCGCCGAGGTGGTGCTGACCGCCTACCCGCGGCCGACGCTCACCCAGCGGACCGCCAAGCGGCTGCCGTCCGGCCCGGACGACCCGCCGCCGGTGCTGGAGCTCGACGTGACCGACCCCGGGCAGCTGGACGCCCTCGCCGGGAACCTGCGCGACAGCGGCTTCGACCGCCTCGACGGCGTGATGCACGCGATCGCCTTCGCGCCGCAGACCGCGCTCGGCGGGAACTTCCTGGAGACGCCGTGGGAGGACGTCGCCACCGCCGTGCACGCCTCCGCGTACTCGCTGAAGTCGCTGACGATGGCGTGCCTGCCGCTGATGAAGGACGGCGGCTCGGTCGTCGGCCTCGACTTCGACGCCACCAAGGCGTGGCCGGTGTACGACTGGATGGGCGTCGCGAAGGCCGGCCTGGAGTCGTGCGCCCGCTACCTGGCCAAGTACCTGGGCCCGCAGGGCATCCGGGTGAACCTCGTCGCCGCGGGCCCGCTCGCGACGATGGCGGCCAAGAGCATCCCCGGCTTCGAGGGCATGACCGACATGTGGCCGAAGGCGGCCCCGCTGGGCTGGGACATCAAGGACAGCGAGCCCACCGCCCGCGCCTGCGCGGCCCTGCTGTCGGACTGGTTCCCCGCGACGACGGGCGAGATCGTCCACGTCGACGGCGGCCTGCACTCGATCGGCGGCGCGTCCGCGTGACCTCCGCCGGCCGCGCCGGGTTCCGGCGCGGCCGCGGTCCCGTGCTCAGCGGGCGCCGCGCCGGCGCCGGAAGGCGCGGCCCGCGACGCTCATGTTGAGCGCGCCCACCGCCCCGGCGGCCCCGGCCGCGGCGGCGACCAGCATCAGCTGGCCGTCGTCCCGGCCGGAGGCGGCGACGGGGGAGATGAGGCGGGTCTGCGACATGGCGGCCGTCCCGCCGGGGGCGTCCGGGCCGGCCGCGATCTCAGGGGTGGGCAGGACGCCCGGCGGCCCCGACGCGGTGCCCGGGGTCTGCCCGGAGTAGGGCCTGAGGCCGCCCGGACCCGTCATCGGGGCCGGGCCGCCCGCCGCCGGCCCGCCGCTCGGCGCCGAGGACGTCCTGCGCGGGGCCTTGGCGGGCGCCTTGGCCGGCGTCCTGGTCTTCTTCGTGGTCTTCTCGGGGACGGGCTTCACGGTCTTGGACGGCGCGGGCGCCGGCGCGGGGGTCTTCGGGGTCAGCGCCTCGCGCAGGTTGCCGAGGTTGCACTTCCAGTTCTCGACCGTGCTCCCGGGGTCGACGCCCTTCTTGCACGTCTCCGCCGCCGCCTCGGCCGCCGGTGCGGCGAGGACCAGGACGAGCGCCCCGGCCGAGACCGCCGCCGACGCCGTTCCGAGCCGCCTGAGCCCCTGGGGCATGTCGCTCCTCCACCCGATGCCGTCCCTGACCCTTGTTGACATCGTGTCCCATACGGGGTCGTCCGTAAACCGCGACACGGGGGTTTCTTTACCCCTCAGTACCTCACGGGGCCACCAGCCGCGCGAGCCGGGTGCGCCGCGCGGGCGCCTCCTCCTCGCGGACGGCCCTGGCCAGCGCGGGGCCGGCCGCCTGCACGACCGACAGGTGGCGGTGCGCGAGCCCGAACGCGGTGGCCACCAGCGGCCGTGACAGGCCGTCCGCGCCCAGGACCGCGACCACGGCGGGACGCCGCGTCCCGCGCGCGAGCGCCACG
Source organism: Spirillospora sp. CA-108201 (assembly GCF_050936235.1). Taxonomy (NCBI): domain Bacteria; kingdom Bacillati; phylum Actinomycetota; class Actinomycetes; order Streptosporangiales; family Thermomonosporaceae; genus Spirillospora; species Spirillospora sp. CA-108201. The sequence goes on from NZ_JBNJNE010000001.1 coordinate 1,143,583, forward strand.
GGCACCGCCCAGCCGTGCCGCAGCCGGGACGCCTCGGCCGGGGCGACGACCGCGGCGCCGCCCGGGAAGTCGACCTCCAGCCCGTGCGGGCCGCCGCCGGTCACCACGCCCGTCTCGCCGAGCGGGGCCTGCGGGAGCGGCGCGGCGACGACCACACGGTCGCCGGGGTCCAGGCCGCCGAACGCGCCCGGGCCGGGGTTCAGGCGGGCCTTGAACGCGGCGTTCAGAGCTCCCGCGCCCGCGTCCCCGCCCGCGGCCGGGGCGACGGTCTGGACGTCCTCGACGGGGATGCCGAGGGCGCGCGGGATCGAGTCGGCGACGAGCTGGACGGCCCGGTGCACCGCCTCGCCGCCGTTCTCGGCGGGCACGATGACGACCTCGCGGCCGGGGGCGTCCACGGCGGCCAGCGCGCCGCCGCGCACCGCCTCGGCCAGCGCGCCGAGCGGGCCGGAGGGCGGCTCGGCGTCCAGCGCCACGACGGGCACGGTCTCCGACGCCTCCAGGTCGTCCAGCGGACTGCCGGGCCCGGCGGGCGGCGGGGCGCCCGGCTCGCGGCACAGCACGAGGTGGGCGCCGTCGGGGCACGCCTCGGCCAGCACCGCGCACAGTTCGACGTCGAGCGCCGCGCCGTCCGTCACGATGACCAGGTCGAGGTCGAAGGGCCGCTGCTCGCCGCGCCCGTAGACGACGGCCCCGGGCGCGGCCGACGGGTCCTCGCGCGGCTCCAGCAGCCGGTGCAGGCTGGTGACCGCGACGCCCTCGGCCGCCGCGCCGGGGCCGGCGGCCGCGAGATCGGCGGCGGCGCGGTCGGTGGGCGCCGCCACGGCCGTCCGCAGGCCCTGCGACGCAGCGGCCGAAGCGATCTCGGCGACCGTGCGCGCGAGGCCGTCCGGCGCGCCGCACAGGATGCTCACGCCGGTGCGCAGCGCGGCCGTGATGGCCAGGGAGCGGTCTTCGGGGAGCCCGTCCCGCAGGCCCTTCAGGGCCGCGTCGTCCAGCAGCGGCGCGGCGGTGAGCGTCAGCCGCTGGAACCCCTCGGCCGCGGCCTCCTCCGCGAGCGCCCAGCGCGCCGGGCCGAGCGTCTCCTCCGGCTCCGGCGGCTCGGCGCCCTCCTCGAACGCCTCCTCGTCGAACTCGGGCTCCTCGGTGAGCGACAGGACCTCCGCCTCGTCCAGCGCCGCGTCGACGGCGCGCCGCGGGTCGGGGAAGCGCAGGCGCTCCAGCGCGGACAGCACGTCGGCGGCTGGCGTGACCGTGTGGCCCTGGCGGGCCGCCTCCGTCAGCAGGTGCAGGACGAGGGCCCCGCCGCGGCGGGGGTCGCCCGGACGGGCGTCCTCGCCGAGCAGGGCGCGGGCGAAGTGGTCGGCCTGACCGGGCTGGACGCCGGGGACGCTCAGCAGCCGCCAGGGGTCGTCGCGCAGCCGCCCGGCGGCGCCCGGTCCGAGCCGCGCGGCGGCGCGGGAGGCGAGCGCGGCGGGCACGCCCGTCTCGGCGAACAGCCCGCCGAGAGCGCGCAGGCCCTCCTCCGGGCTGCCCGCGGGCTCGGGCGGCGCCGCCGCCGGCGCGGGCTCGGGGGCGGAGTCCCGTCCGTCGAGAGCGCCGGCGGCGGCCTCGGCGGCGCGCATGGCGGCCTCGGCGCGCGCCTTGCGCTCGGCGGGGGTGGGGGTCTGGTCAGGGGCGTCGGTCACGGGCTTCCCGTCACGGCTGATCTCGGTTGGCGGTGGACCGTCCAGAGCGTGCCACGGACGGCCCCGGGGTTCACGGACGAATCACGGGTGGGAGGTCGTGTCGGAGACATCGGAGACGTCGTCCAGCGCGCCGCGGATCTCGTGCGGCAGCGTGACCTCCTCGCTCTCCAGGATCGCGCCGAGCTGCGCCGCGGTCCGGGCGCCGACGATCGGCGCGGCGACGCCCTCCCGGTCGCGGACCCACGCGAGCGCCACGGCGAGCGGGGAGCACCCGAGGCCCTCGGCGGCGGTCACCACCGACTCCACGATGCGGGCGCACTCCTCGTCCAGGTACGGCTGGACGAACTCGGAGAAGTGCGGGGCGGCGGCGCGCGACCCGGCGGGGATGCCGGTGCGGTACTTGCCGGTGAGGACGCCGCGGCCGAGCGGCGACCACGGCAGCAGCCCCGCCCCGGCGTCCAGCGCGGCGGGCACGACCTCCCGCTCGATGTCGCGGCGCAGCAGCGAGTACTCCAGCTGGGCGGACACGACCGGCGCGCGGCCCGGCCAGGCCCGCTGCCAGGCGGCGGCCTTGGCGACCTGCCAGCCCGCGTAGTTGGAGACCCCGACGTACCGGGCCCGGCCCGAGGAGACCGCCTCGTCCAGCGCCGAGAGCGTCTCCTCCAGCGGCGTGCCCGGGTCGTAGACGTGCAGCTGCCACAGGTCGACGTGCTCGAGGTCCATGCGGTCCAGGGAGGCGTCGAGGGCGCGCAGCAGGTGCCGGCGCGACCCGTCGTAGCGTCCGTTCGGCCGGATCGCGGCCTTCGTCGCGACGACGAGGTCGTCGCGGTCGACCATCTCGCGCAGCAGGTGGCCGAGGATGCGCTCGCTGTCGCCGTCGCTGTAGACGTCGGCGGTGTCGACCAGGGTGCCCCCGGCCTCCACGAAGGCGATGAGCTGCGCGGCCGCCTCGTCCGGGGCGGTGTCCTGGCCCCAGGTCATGGTGCCGAGTCCCAGCCGGGACACCAGCAGCCCGCTCCGCCCGAGGTGACGCTCCTTCATAGGCGGCCAATCTAGCGGTCCGCGCGAGCCGCGCGGAAAGTGAGCACCCGCCCCGGCCGGACGCGCCCGCGGCGCATAGATCCTGGTGAGGATCTATTGCGGCCGGGCGCCGCCGGGCTAGAGTGCGCAGCCATGGCGCCACCCCCGTTCTCGATGTACTCGCCGAAGACGCCCGACGGCGACGGCGGGCCGGACATGGCGCCGGTGTTCGGCGCCGGTCCGGGCGACGACCCCGGCTACCTCGCCTCGCTGCGCGGCGGCACCGAGCTCGGCCGGATGCGCCTGATGATGCTGGCGCTGCTGGCGGCGCCCCTCCTGATCCTGGCGATCATGCCGCTGATCGTCGAGGACGACAGCGGGGACGCGCCGCCGTGGATCTACCTGCCGCTCGCGGCCGCCGCGCTGCCGGCCCTGCTCGCCGGGCCCCGCGCGCCGCGCCCGATGGCGCCGGGCGACGACCCGGCGGCGGCGGCGCGGACCGCGCTGATGATGTTCCGGCAGGCGATCCTGCTGCGGTTCGCGCTGGCCGAGGGCGTGATCCTGCTGGGGCTCCCGCTGGCGATGGTCGCCCACAGCGAACTGGTCTTCGTCGCCGGGTTCGCCGTCGGCTACCCGCTGCTGGTCTGGCTGGCGCTGCCCACGCGGTCCGGCGTGGAGCGGATGCGCCGCCGCCTGGAGTCGGGGGATGCCGAGTCCCACCTGTGGGCGGCGCTCCTCGCCGCGCCCGCGCCCTCCCGCGATTCCGGCTCCTAGAGCCAGCCGCTCCTGCGCAGCCGGCGGAACAGGAGCACGCACACGACGGCCATCACCGCGATGACCAGCGGGTAGCCGATGGTCGAGTGCAGTTCGGGCATGTGGTCGAAGTTCATGCCGTAGATCCCGGCGATCGCGGTGGGCACCGCGATGATCGCGGCCCACGCGGAGATCTTGCGCATGTCCTCGTTCTGCCGCTTGCCGAGCAGCGCCAGGTGCGCGGTCAGCACGCTGTTGAGCAGCTCGTTGTGGGAGTCGACCTGCCCGTCGACGCGCAGCAGGTGGTCCAGGACGTCGCGGAAGTACTCGCGGGTGGAGCCGCACTCGGCGACGCGGCCCTTCACGATCTCCTGCAGCACGGGGACGAGCGGGTCCTCGGCGCTGCGGAACTCCAGCACCTCCCGCTTGAGCGAGTAGATGTCGGCGGTGACGTCCCGGGCGTTCGGGTCGAACACCGCCCGCTCCAGCCCGATGATGTCGACCTCGACCTCGTGGGCGACGATGCCGTACCGGTCGACGACCTCGTCGCACACCGCGTACAGGACCGCGGTGGCGCCGTGCCCGAGCAGTTCCGGCGAGTCCTCCAGCCGCTTGCGGACCGGCCCGAGCGGGTTCCCGGCGCCGTGGCGGACGGTCACCACGAAGTCCCGGCCGAGGAAGACCATGATCTCGCCGACCTCGATGTCGGAGGTCTCGTCGATGTAGGCGAGCGTCTTCAGCACCACGAACAGCGTGTCGTCGTAGCGTTCCATCTTGGGCCGCTGGTGCGCGGACACCGCGTCCTCGGCCGCCAGGGGATGCAGGTTCAGCTCGTCCTTGACCAGCTCGAACTCGTCCTCGTCGGGCTCGAAGAGGCCGATCCACAGGAAGCACTCGCCGTCCTCGCGAGCGAGGTCGAAGGCGTCGCTGATGTCGCCCTCGATGTCGCGGCGCTTCCCGCCGGCGTAGATGGCCTTGTCCACGATCACACCAGGCATTGTCGCGCATCCGGGGCGTCGGGATGCCCGAAAGATCTCCTAGAGTGGCCGGTGTGACGACGCTTCTCCTGGTTCGGCATGGCCTGACCGCCATGACCGGCCCCGTGCTGGCCGGATGGACGCCCGGCGTGCGCCTGGACGAGCGCGGCCGGGCGCAGGCCGCGGCGCTCGGCGCCCGCCTGGCGCCCCTGCCGCTCGCCGCCGTCGTGTCCAGTCCCCTCGAACGCTGCGCCGAGACCGCCGAGGCCATCGTCGCCGGGCACGCCGAGCCGGTCGAGGAGATCGAGACCGACGACCGGTTCGGCGAGGTCCACTACGGCGACTGGACGGGCCGCCCCCTCAAGGAGCTGGCGGAGGAGCCGCTCTGGCGCGTCGTCCAGGCCCACCCGAGCGCCGCCCGGTTCCCCGGCGAGGCCGGGGAGGCGCTGGCGGACGCGCAGCACCGCGCCGTCACCGCCGTCCGCGACTGGAACGAGCGGATCGCCGCCGCGCACGGACCCGGCGCCCTCTACGCGGTGTGCAGCCACGGCGACATCATCAAGTCGATCGTCGCCGACGCCCTCGGACTGCACCTGGACCAGTTCCAGCGCATCCAGGCCGACCCGGCGTCGCTCACCGTGATCCGCTACACCGAGACGCGCCCGTTCGTCGTCCGGGTCAACGACACCGGAGGCGACGTCGCCGGACTGATCCCGGAACCGCCGGAGGAACGTTCCGGGAAAGACGGACTCGGGTCGAGTGACGCGGCCGTGGGCGGCGGCGCGTAGGGTCATTGTCATGCCCGTCATCTCCTACGATCTGCCGGAGCGCTTCGTCGCCGGCTCCGTCGGGCGCCCCGGCGACCGCGCCTTCTACCTGCAGGCGCGGTCCGGCCGCCGCGTCACCAGCGTGGGCCTGGAGAAGTTCCAGGTGACGCTGCTGGCCGAGCGGCTGGAGGAACTGCTGGACGAGGTCCTGCGGCGCACCGGCGGCGACGCCGCCGTGCCCGCGGCCGTCCCGTCCGAGCTCAAGGACGACGGCCCCCTCGACCAGCCCGTCGAGGAGGAGTTCAAGGTCGGCACGATGGCGCTGGCCTGGGACCCCGACGACGAGCAGGTGGTCATCGAGGCGCAGGAGGTCACCGAGTCCGACGAGGAGCCCGAGGTCGGCGAGGACGATCCCGCCGTCGCGGTGCTCCGGGTGCGGATCAGCGCGGCGCAGGCCCGCGCGTTCGCCGAGCGCGCCCTGAAGGTGGTCGCGGCGGGACGGCCGCCGTGCCCGCTGTGCGGCCTGCCGCTCGACAGCGAGGGGCACGTGTGCCCCCGCCAGAACGGATACCTCGGCTGAGATGACACCCCGCTGTGCTGGATCATGGACGACGTGGCCGGGAGAATGAGCGCATGACGCAGTCCTCCCGGGGCCGGGCGCCCGCAGGCGGGCCGGGCGAGGCCGGGCCCGCGGTGTCCCCGCGCGACGCGGCCGCCGCCGAGCGGCTGCTGACCGCCGGGCGCATCGCCGTGGAGGGCAGGCTCGTCCAGGCGTCCAACGCCACCCTGTACTGCGCGATCGAGCACGACGGGGTGTCGGCCAACTGCGTCTACAAGCCGGTCGCGGGGGAGCGGCCCCTGTGGGACTTCCCCGACGGGACCCTCGCCGAGCGCGAGGTCGCCGCCTACGAGGTCTCCAGGGCGATGGGCTGGGGCACCGTCCCGCCCACCGTCCACCGCGACGGCCCCTACGGGCCCGGCATGGTGCAGCTGTGGGTGGAGCCCGACCCCGACGTCGACCTGGTCGGCCTGTCGCGCTCCGACGACGAGGCCGTCCGCCGGATGTCGGTCTTCGACGCCGTCGTCAACAACGCCGACCGCAAGATCGGCCACCTGCTGCCCCCCGGCGACGGCCACGTGTACGGCTGCGACCACGGCGTCTGCTTCTCCGTCGAGTACAAGCTGCGCACCGTCCTGTGGCAGTGGCGCGGCAAGCCCCTCACCTCGGAGGCCGTCGAGGCGCTCGCCCGGGTCGACGCGGGTCTGCGCGGCGGCGACCTCGGCGCGCGGCTCGCCGAGCTGCTCACCGCGGAGGAGGTCGACGCCACCCGCCGCCGCGTCGAGCTGATGCTCAAGCACCGCATCCACCCCTACCCGCCCGAGGACTGGCCGGCCATCCCCTGGCCGCCGCTGTAGGGCGGCCCCGCCGCGTTCGGCATATCGGGGGAATGCTCCAATTAGGGCATGTGCACGGCGATCATCAGTGTCGACCCGTCCTCCCCGGTCCCGGTCCTCCTCGCGGGCGTGCGCGACGAGTTCGTCGCCCGCGCATGGGAGCCCCCCGGCCGGCACTGGCCGGACCGCCCCGGCCTCGTCGGCGGCCGCGACCTGCGCGCGGGCGGCACCTGGCTGGCGGTGGACCCGGGCGCGCCGCGGGCGGCCGTCGTCCTGAACGGCCGCGGACGGATGGCGCCGGAGGCGGGCCGCGCCTCGCGCGGGGAGCTGCCGCTGCGGGTGGCCGCCGACGGCAAGCTCGGCCTGCCGGACCTCGCCGCGTTCGACCCGTTCCACCTGGTCGGTGCCGGCCCCGACCGCGTCCGGCTGTGGAGCTGGGACGGCGCGGCCCTCACCGAGCGCGGGCTCGGCCCCGGCCTGCACATGATCGTCAACAGCGGGCTCGAGGGGGAGGGCCAACTGGAGGGCGAGACCGAGGACGCCTACATGGCGGCGCGGCTCGCGCACTTCCGGCCGCTTCTGGCCGCCGCGCCGCGCCCCGAGCCGCGCCCCGGAGACCCGGCGGAGCGGGCCTGGGGCGCGTGGCTGCCGCTGGTGCACGGCGACGGGCTGCCCCGCGCCGACCACCGCGCCCTGCTCCCCCTGCTCGACCTGGGCGACGGCCGCGTCTGGGGCACGACCTCCGTCAGCCTCGTCGCCCTCGGCAGGACCGGCGTCCGGTACGACTTCTCCGCCGTCCCCGGGGATCCGCGCGCCTGGACCCGCGTGTCCTGAGAGACGGCGGCCCGGGACGGGCGACGGCGGGAGGGACGCCGTCCCGCCCTCTTGCGGGCTCCGGCTGCGGAGCATGACGCTCGGTGCTACTTTGACTACCTAATGCGATCTTCGTCGGGGCGGGGCCGCCCGCGAAGGGTCATCGGCAGACGGGGAGTGCGGATGGCGGCGGTGGCACGCGCGGCGGCGCGATGAACGGCTACGCGGAGGTCGAGACCCGCAGGCCGAGGGCGGCGCCGGACGAGGCTCCGCCCGTGGAGGGCCGCACCCCCTGCCAGCTCGCCTGGACCCGGTTCCGCCGCGACCGGCTCGCGGTCGCGGCGCTCGCCGTGCTGGCGCTGATCCTCGCGTTCGCGGCGCTGGCGCCGCTGTGGGCGCACCTGACCGGCCACCCCTACGACGCGACCTTCCCCGACACCGGCCTGGACGCCGGGGGGCAGCCGCGCGGGCCGGGCGCGCGGTTCCCGCTCGGCGCCGACCAGCTCGGCCGCGACGTCCTGGTCCGCGCCGCCTACGGGGCCCGGATCTCCCTGGCCGTCGGGATCCTCGCGGCCCTGCTCGCCTCCGCCGCCGGAACCGCGGTCGGGACCCTCGCAGGGTTCGCGGGCGGCGCGCTGGACGCCCTGCTCGCCCGGCTGATGGACATGATGCTCGCCCTTCCGTACCTGCTGGTGGCCATCGTGCTGGCGACCACGTTCCAGATCACCTCCGTCGCCGCCAGCCTGACCATGACGATCCTGATGATCGCGTTCTTCTCGTTCGCCGCGGTCGCCCGGGTCGTCCGCGGACAGGTGATCATGCTCAGGCGGCGGGAGTTCATCGAGGCCGCCCGCGCCCTCGGCGCCTCGGACGTCCGGATCATGTTCGGCGAGGTCCTGCCGAACCTGTCCGCGCACGTCACCGTGCTGACCTCGCTGCTGGTCCCGGCCTCGATCGTGCTCGAGGCGACGCTGTCGTTCCTCGGCGTCGGGGTGCACCCGCCGATGCCGAGCTGGGGATCGATGCTCGGCGAGGGCGGCGACGTGTTCCAGACCGCCTGGTGGCTGCTGGCGGTCCCGGGCGTCCTGCTGCTGGCGACCACGCTGGCGTTCAACCTGCTCGGCGAGGGCGTCCGCGACGCCTTCGACCCGCGCGGCGACCGCGCGCCCGGGGGGCGGTGAGGCGCGTGGCGCGGTTCGTCCTCCGCCGACTGCTGTACGCGGTCGTGGTGCTGTGGCTGGCGGCCACGCTGGTCTTCGTCTTCCTGCACGTCTCGCCCATCCCGGTCGAGCGGGTCATCGGCGGGCCGCGCGCCACCGCCGACACCCTCGACCAGATCCGCCGCAACCTCGGCCTGGACCGGCCCGTCCTCGTCCAGTACTGGCGGTTCGCCGGGCGGCTGCTGCGCGGCGACCTCGGCGACTCCTACGTCAACGGCATGCCGGTCGCGACACTGATCGGCCAGCGCCTCCCCACGACGCTGTACCTGGTGGCGGGCGCCGCCGTGCTGTGGTTCTGCGGCGGCGTGCTGCTCGGCGTCCTCGGCGCGACGCGGGCACACGGCCTGGGGGACCGGGCCGCGACCGTGTTCGTGCTGGTCGGGCTGTCCACCCCGCCGTTCGTGATGGCCCTGGCGCTACTGCACGTGTTCTCCGCGGGGCTCGGCGGAGGCGCCGTCCACCTCTTCGAGGCGGGGCCCCCGCTGCAGGAGCACTTTCTACGGCGGATGGTCCTGCCGTGGATCGCGCTGGCGTTCCTCATGGTCGCCACCTACACGCGCCTCACCCGCGGGGCGATGCTGGACGTGCTCGGCGAGGACTACGTCCGGACGGCACGGGCCAAGGGCCTGCCGGAACGCCGCGTCGTCGTCCGGCACGGGCTGCGGCCGGCGCTGGCGCCCGTCGTCACCCAGCTCGGCATCGACCTCGGCGCGCTGATCGGCTCCACGATCGTCACCGAGAAGGTGTTCGGGCTGCAGGGCGTGGGGCAGCTCGTCTACCAGTCCATCGCGCTCGGCGACACCCCGGTCGTCATCGGGGTGACGCTGCTGGTGACGTCGTTCGTCGTCGTCGCGAACCTGCTGGTCGACATCGGCTACTCGGTGCTGGACCCGCGCGTCCGGCTCCGCTGAGGTCGCCCGGGCGCTCGTCCGGCGGAAGCCGCGATCTCGGATTCATGCCGCGAAGTGCGCATGGATAAGCTTTCCGTATGCGATCGTGGCCCGCCTCCGAAGTCCCCAGCCTCTCCGACGCGGGACTGCCCGCCGCGACCCGGCCCCTCGGCCTGCACGACACCGGCACCGGGACGAAACGCCCCACGTCACCCGGCGACACCGCTCGGATGTACGTGTGCGGGATCACCCCCTACGACGCGACGCACCTCGGCCACGCCAACACCTACCTGGCCTTCGACCTCGTCAACCGGGTGTGGCGGGACCTCGGCCACCGGGTCCATTACATCCAGAACACCACCGACGTCGACGACCCGCTCCTGGAACGTGCCCGGCAGACCGGGGAGGACTGGCGCGAGCTCGCCGACCGGGAGATCCAGCTCTTCCGCGACGACATGACCGCGCTGCGCGTCCTGCCGCCCGACCGCTACGTCGGCGCGGTCGAGGCCATCCCGCTGATCATCGAGATGATCGAGAAGCTGCGCGGCCGGGACGCCGCCTACGAGGTGGACGGCGACGTCTACTTCCCGATCGCCTCCGACCCGGCGTTCGGCCGCGTCAGCCGGCTCACGCGGGAGGAGATGGCGCCGCTGTTCGCCGAGCGCGGGGGCGACCCGGACCGGCCCGGCAAGCGCGACCCCCTCGACGCGCTGCTGTGGATGGCGCGGCGGCCCGGCGAGCCCGGCTGGGACTCGCCGTTCGGGGAGGGGCGCCCCGGCTGGCACGTGGAGTGCTCGGCGATCTCGATCGAGTACCTCGGCATGGCGTTCGACGTCGAGGGCGGCGGCTCGGACCTGGCGTTCCCGCACCACGAGATGAGCGCCTCGCACGCGCAGGTCGCCACGGGGGAGCGGCCGCACGCGCGCGCCTACGTGCACTCCGGCATGGTCGGCCTGGACGGCGAGAAGATGTCCAAGTCGCGCGGCAACCTCGTGTTCGTGTCGAAGCTGCGGGAGTCCGGCACCGACCCGATGGCGATCAGGACGGCGCTGCTCACCCACCACTACCGCTCCGACTGGGAGTGGACCCCGGGCGCCCTCGACGAGGCGGCCGCCCGGCTCGGCCGCTGGCGCGCCGCCGCGGCCCGCCCGTCCGGCCCGCCCGCCGCTCCGCTGGCCGCCGCGGTCCGCGACGGCCTGGCCGACGACCTGGACACTCCGGCCGCGCTGGCGGCCGTGGACGCCTGGGCCCGCGCCGACGGCGACGACCCGGCCGCGCCGGCTCAGGCCGCCGCCGTCGTCGACGCCCTCCTCGGCATCGCGCTCTGACCGTCGTCCGCCGCCTCATCCCGGGCCGGCGGGCCCGTCACAGCGGGCCCGCCGGCCCGTGCACGCCGGTGAACCGGCCGAAGGGGGCCGGCGGCCGAAAGGGCGGAGGCGCCGCGCTCAGCCCGGGTCGCGGCGGCGCAGGTAGCGCTCGAACTCCCGGGCGATGGCGTCGCCGCTGGCCTCGGGCAGCTCCGTGGCGTCCTTCTGCTCCTCCAGCGTGCGGACGTACTCGGCGACCTCCGAGTCCTCCTCGGCGAGCTCGTTGACGCCGTGCTCCCAGGCGCGGGCCTCCTCGGGCAGCTCGCCGAGCGGGACGGTGACGTCGAGGAGGTCCTCGACGCGGCGCAGGAGGGCGAGGGTGGCCTTGGGGGAGGGGGGCTGGGCGACGTAGTGCGGGACGGCGGCCCACAGGGACACGGTGTCGAGGTCGGCCTTGGCGCAGGCGTCCTGGAGGACGCCGAGGATGCCGGTCGGTCCCTCGTAGCGGGCCGGCTCCAGGTTCAGGGTGTTGACCAGGCCGGCCTCGGACGCGGCGCCGGTGACCGGCACCGGCCGGGTGTGGGGGGCGTCGGCGAGCAGCGCGCCGAGCAGCACGACGTTGCGGATCTCCAGCTCCAGCATCAGCCCGACCAGCTCGCGGCAGAAGGAGCGCCACCGCATGTTGGGCTCGATCCCGTGCAGCAGCACGACGTCCTTGCCGTTCGGCAGCCGCGCCCACGACACGCGGGTCGTCGGCCAGGTGATGCCGCGGGTCTCGCCGTCGGTCATCTCGACGATGGGGCGGGTGACCTGGAAGTCGTAGTAGTCGTCGGGATCGAGCTCGGCGAGGGGGACCGCCTCCCAGGTCGACTCCAGATGCGCGATCACCCCGCTGGCGGCCTCCCCGGCGTCGTTCCACCCCTCAAAGGCGGCCACGAGCACCGGATCGACGAGTTCCGGCACGCTTTCGAGCTCGACCACGCGCTGCCTCCTTTCGACGCCCAGGTACAGCGTCACCGACGGGGGCCGTCATTCCCGGGGGTCGGGGGCCCCGCTCATGATCGGTGGCTGTCAGCCTACGTCCTGACGGTGACGTACCCCACCCCTCCGGAAGCCAGACCCCGCCGTGTACGCCCGCGGCGGAACGCGGGTCACGATCGGGTCACCGGCCGCGCGACGGGCGTCATCTTCCGCGCGGGGTGGTGTGCACGATGAGCACGTCGCAGGGGGCGCGGTGCGACAGGTTCGCCGGGACCGATCCGAGGATGCGGCCCGCGAGGCTGTTGAGGCCCCGGTTGCCGATCACCATGAGGTCCACGGGGCGCTCCTTCGCCAGCTTCGACAGCACGTCCACGGCGTCGCCCTCGACGGCCGCCTGGTCGATGTCGGTGGCGCCGGCGGCGACCGCCCGCTCCCGTGCCGCCCGCAGCGCGTCGTCGGCGGGGGTGGACCCCTGCACCTTGTAGGCCAGGTCGCCGAGCCGGTCGGAGGCGCTGGCGCGCTCGCGCTCGGGCATGGGGCTGTAGGCGGAGGCGAGCAGGAGGGTGGCGCCCGTGGCGGCGGCCAGCTGCGCGGCCTTGTCGACCGCGCGGAACGAGGAGTCGGAGCCGTCGGTGCCGACGAGGATGGTGCGGTAGGCGCTCATGCCGTTCCTTACTCGTTGGTAGGCAACTGCTGGCACGCTACCGGTCCGCCGTCCCATCCGTCACCGTCTCCTTGCACACCCCGTCCAAGAGGCGCGGGCCCGCCGGCGGGGGAGGGACCGGAGTGTCCGTTGATCGCATGGATAGGGTGGTTCTCCGACCCTGCGACCTGTGAGGAGAGCTGTGACTGGTGGCGGCCCGCACGCCGTGCTGTTCGACATGGACGGTCTGCTCATCGACTCCGAGAGCGTCTGGCTGGAGGTGGAGTCGGAGGTCATGGCGTGGCTCGGCGGCGAGTGGACTCCCGCGCACCAGGAGCGGCTGGTCGGCGGCTCCCTGTACGTCGCCGTCGACCTCATGCTGGAGCTGACCGGGGCGGACGTCCCGCGCGAGGAGGTCGGCCGGCGGATGCTGGACGGCATGGCCGAGCGGCTGGGCGCCTGCGTCCCGATGATGCCCGGCGCCAAGGACCTGCTCGCCGAGGTCCGCGCCGCCGGGGTGACGGCGGCGCTGGTGTCCTCCAGCCACCGGCGGCTGATCGAGCCGGTGCTGGACGCCGTCGGCCGCGAGCACTTCGCGCTCAGCGTCGCCGGGGACGAGGTGACCCGGACCAAGCCCCACCCCGAGCCGTACCTGACCGCCGCCGCCCGGCTCGGCGCCGACCCCGCCCGCTGCGTGGTGCTGGAGGACTCCCCGAACGGCGTCGCGGCGGCGGAGGCGGCGGGGTGCGTGACCGTCGCCGTGCCCGGCCTCCTGCCGATCCCGCCGGCCCCGGGCCGGACGGTGGTCGCCTCGCTGCGCGAGGTGGACCTGGAGCGGCTGCGCTCGCTGGTCGCCTGACCGGAGGCGCCCCGTCCCGCCGCCCGGCCGTTGCCCGGCCGTGACCTCATACCCGGGAGCCGGTACCCGCGGGGCGGTCCCCAGGGGGCCCCTCCCGCCGCAGGAGGAGATCGTCCCGGACGCGAACCCTCCGCCAGAAGGAGCAGGTCCGGCGGTTCGCGTGTGACGATGGGGAGAGCACCGCCGTACGGAATAGAGGGGCCGGCATGAGCGACGCAGCCATATTCGCGATCAGTCTCGGGGTGACCCTGGTCGGGCTGGTGATCAGCTGGGGCGCCTACCGCCGCCGGGGCGCGGGCACCGGGCTGCGCGGCGCGGCCCTGTCGCTGGTCCCGCTCGCGGCGGCGATGACGGGCGTGACCGAGTTCGTCGTCGACCTGGCGTTCAGCCCCGTGAAGTGGGCGGGCGTCGCGGTGGCGGGCCTGGCCGTCGTGCTCTACCTGGCGTCGGGGGCGATGCTGAGCCGCCGCGGAGCCGCCGGGGGCGGCGGGGGCGGAGGCAAGGCCGCCGGGGGCGGCGAGGGGCGCCGCTCCGCGGGCGGCGCCGCCAAGCCGAAGCGGGGGGTCGAGGGGCCCGCCGCCGGCGGCGACCCGGAGATGGCGGAGATCGAGAAGATCCTTCGCGACCGCGGCATCTCCTGACGCCGCGCGGCTCCGCACGCGTCGTGACGGCGGGGCGGGACGCCCCTGACGGGGGCGTCCCGGCCCGCCGTTTCTGCGCGCGAGGCCCCTGACCTGCGGACGATCAGTCTCAGATCGGACTCAGTACGGTAAAGCTTGCCGTTCCTGACCTGTCCGGCGGTGCCGACCACATCTCCCCTGAACGTACTATTCGGGCGGTTTGTCCGAAGTGGTACGCGGACGCGTGTTCCCCAGATGACGACGAGATCACAAGTCAGATACGGGTACTTCCGAAGGACGCTTCACGGATGGACAGTCGTGCCCGAAGGACTACGTTTCCCTTCAGCAAACGCGGCGTAACGGGCACGGGGGCAGCGGATGATCTCCGCGACCGCCGGTCACTCGCCGGCGGCATGGCCGAACCAGTGGCCGGACGGTAGGAGGTATCGAGCGTGGCCGCACCCCTAGAGGTGACCGGGTCCGACAGCGAGGCGCAGCCGGAGGCGGTTCTCGCCGGCGTCGACAGGAAGAAGATCCAGGGACGCTCACTCGGGCAGATCGCTTGGATGCGGCTGAAGCGGGACAAGATCGCTCTCACCGGCGCGGTCATCGTCCTCGTGCTCATCCTGATCGCGATCGTCGGGCCGTATTTCGTGCAGGACCCGCTGGCGTACCACCAGAACCTGATCGACCCGACCTACAACCGGCCGAAGTCCGGGATCTGGCACACGGGCATCAGCGGCGAGCACCTGCTGGGCGTGGAGCCCGGCACCGGCCGCGACCTGCTGGCCCGCATCGTGCACGGAGCCCGGATCTCGCTCCTGGTGTCGTTCCTCGCCACCCTGCTGTCGGTGGTCATCGGAACGATCATGGGCATCGTGGCCGGCTACTTCGGCGGCTGGGTCGACTACCTGATCAGCCGGGCCATGGACGCCTTCCTGGCGTTCCCGCTGCTGCTGTTCGCGATCGCGCTGGTCGGCGTCGTCTCCGACGGCGCCTTCGGCATGAACGGCAACGGGCTGCGGATCTCGGTGCTGGTCGTGGTCATCGGCTTCTTCAACTGGCCGTACATCGGCCGCATCATCCGCGGCCAGACGCTGTCGCTGCGCGAGCGCGAGTTCGTCGACGCCGCGCGCAGCCTGGGAGCCCGCAACTCCTACGTGCTCTTCAAGGAGATCCTGCCGAACCTGGTCGCCCCGATCCTGGTCTACTCGACCCTGCTGATCCCGACCAACATCCTGTTCGAGGCGGCGCTGTCGTTCCTCGGCGTCGGAGTGATCCCGCCGACGCCCTCGTGGGGCGCCATGCTGACGCTCGCGGTACCGATCTACTCCTCGGACCCCGCGTACATGATCATCCCTGGTATGGCCATCTTCATCACCGTCCTCGCCTTCAACCTCTTCGGTGACGGGCTGCGGGACGCTCTCGACCCTCGGGCCAAGTGACTCGGGTTCAACCGACCCGTCTAATTGAAGGGGTGCGCCTGCACATGAACAAGATGAGACCAGTTGCGGTCTTCGCGGCCGGTGTGGTCGTGGCCGCAGGGCTCGCCGCCTGCGGCGGCGGTGAATCCGGAGGCTCGGGGAGCGGTCCCGGGTACAACGCCGGCGTGAACGAGGTCGTCAACAAGTCGGACAAGAAGGGCGGCACGCTCAAGCTGGCCGACTCCGACGACTGGGACTCGCCGGACCCCGGCAACACCTACTACGCGTTCTCCCAGAACTTCGCCCGTCTCTACGGTCGCGGTCTGACCACGGCCAAGGCGGCGGCGGGCAAGGAGAGCCTCGAGATCGTCCCTGACCTGGCCACCGACATGGGCCAGTCCACCGACGGCGGCAAGACCTGGACGTACAAGCTGCGGACCGGCGTCAAGTACGACGACGGCACCACGGTCACGTCCAAGGACGTCAAGTACGCGATCGAGCGCAGCAACTACACCAAGGAACTGCAGCTCGGGCCGAAGTACTTCAAGCAGTACCTTGTCGACAACAAGCCCGCCTACAAGGGCCCGTACGACGACAAGAGCGACGAGGGTCTGAAGTCCATCGAGACCCCCGACGACCAGACGATCGTCTTCCACCTGAACGAGCCGTTCCAGGAGTTCGACTACCTGGTCTCGATGTCGCAGTCGATCCCCGTGCCGAAGGCCAAGGACACCGGCACCAAGTACGAGTCCGCGATCGTCTCCAGCGGCCCGTACAAGATCGACAACTACACGCGCGGCAAGTCCATGTCGCTGTCGCGCAACCCGAACTGGAACCAGAGCACCGACCCGCTCCGCAAGGCGCTGCCGGACAAGATCGAGGTCCAGGTCAAGCAGAACGCGGACGACATCGACCAGCGGCAGCTGGCCGGCGCGCTGGACATGGACATCACCGGCGTCGGCGTTCAGGCCGGGACCCAGCCGAAGGTGCTGACTCCCGAGCAGAAGCCGTACGTGGACAACCCGATCCAGGGCTTCCTGCGGTTCATGTCGCTGAACGTGAACGTCAAGCCGCTCGACAACGTCCACTGCCGGATGGCCGTGCAGTACGCGACTGACAAGGTCGCCGCGCAGACCGCCTACGGAGGCCCGCTGGCCGGCGGCGACATCGCCACCACCGTGCTGCCCCCGTCGGTGGACGGCTACACCAAGTTCGACCTGTACCCGCAGAAGCAGGCCGACGGCGGCGGCCTCGACCAGGCCACGCTCGCCAAGGCCAAGTCCGAGCTGCAGGCGTGCGGCAAGCCGAACGGCTTCAGCAGCAAGATCTCGGCGCGGTCGGACCGGCCGAAGGAAGTCGCGATGGCCGAGGCGATCCAGCAGAGCCTCGCCAAGGTCGGCATCAAGGTCAGCATCGTGCAGTTCCCGGCCGGCGACTACTTCAACAAGTACGTCGGCGTGCCGAAGTACGTTCACGACCACGGCATCGGCATGATGATCATGGCGTGGGCGGCCGACTGGCCCACCGGCTACGGCTTCCTGTCGCAGATCGTGCACGGTGCGGCGATCAAGCCGTCCGGCGGCAACAACCTCGCCGAGCTCAACGACCCGAAGGTCAACAAGGGGCTCGACGACGCGATCTCCAACCCGGACAAGGCGGCTCGACTGACCGCCTACGGTGAGGTCGACAAGGCGGTCATGGCGACCGCGACCGAGGTCCCGCTGATCTACGCCAAGGCCCTGATGTACCGGCCGAAGCGCGTGACGAACGCGGGCATCACTTACTACTACGGCGGAATGTACGACTACCTCAACATGGGCGTGGAGTGACACTCCGCCTCGTCCGTGAGTCCAGCTGAAGGCAGGTGAAGGCGACGCCCGCCGGCCGGTCCGGGACCCACAGGTCCCGCCGGCCGGCGGGTTCGGCCGAGCATTGTGTTCGCATACATCATCCGGCGCCTCATCGGTGCCGTCGTCATGTTGCTGCTGGTCAGCATGGTGACCTTCGGCATCTTCTTCTGGTTGCCCAAGATCGCCGGGCAGACGACCGACCAGATCGCGGCGTCCTATGTGGGCAAGGCGCCGACCGCCGAGGCCATCCAGGACACCAAGGAGCGGCTCGGCCTCGACAAGCCGGTCGTGGTGCAGTACGGCAACTACGTCAAGGCCATCGTCGTCGGCAAGGACTACAAGGCCGGTCCCGTGACCGACCACTGCCCCGCGCCGTGCCTCGGCTACTCGTTCCGCAGCAGCCAGCCGGTGCTGGAGACGCTGGTCGACCGGGCCCCGGCGACCCTGTCGCTCGCCCTCGGCGCCGCCCTGGTCTGGCTCGTCGGCGGCATCGCCACCGGGGTGCTGTCGGCGCTGCGCAGAGGCTCGCTCTGGGACCGGGCGGCGATGATCATCGCGCTGAGCGGCGTGTCGCTGCCCATCTACTTCACCGGCCTGGTCTCGCTCGCGCTGTTCTCCTACACACTCAAGATCTTCCCGGGCGGCGGCAGCTACACCCCGTTCACCTCCAATCCGGTGAGCTGGTTCCAGGCGCTGGTCCTGCCCTGGGTGACGCTCGCGTTCCTCTACGCCGCGATGTACGCGCGGCTCACCAGAGCGGGCATGCTGGAGACGATGAACGAGGACTACATCCGCACCGCCCGCGCCAAGGGCCTGTCGGAGGGGACCGTCGTCACCAAGCACGCGCTGCGCGCCTCGCTGACGCCGATCCTCACCATCTTCGGCCTCGACCTCGGCCTGCTGCTCGGCGGCGCGGTCCTGACCGAGAACACCTTCGGCATCCCGGGGCTGGGCCAGCTGGCGATCAGTTCGATCAGGGGCGGCGACCTGCCCATGGTGCTCGGCGTGACGCTGCTCACGGCGACCTCCATCATCGTGATCAACTTGATCGTCGACATGCTGTACGCGATCGTCGACCCGAGAGTGAGGCTTGGCTGATGGCCGGCACCGCGCCCGCCGCGGACACCGCGGACACCGGCGAGGCCCCGAGCGCGTTCCTCGAGGTCCGCGATCTCAAGATCCACTTCCCGACGGACGACGGCCTGGTCAAGTCCGTCGACGGCCTGTCGTTCCAGCTGGAGCGCGGCCGCACGCTCGGGATCGTAGGCGAGTCGGGCTCCGGCAAGAGCGTGACGAGCCTCGGCATCCTCGGCCTGCACAACCGGCGCAACGCCGACGTGTCCGGCGAGATCTGGCTGGACGGCAAGGAGATCGTCGGCGCCTCGCAGACCGAGGTGCGCCGGCTCCGCGGCCGCGACATGGCGATGATCTTCCAGGACCCGCTGTCGTCGATGCACCCCTTCTACACGGTCGGCCACCAGATCATCGAGGCCTACCGGGTGCACAACGACGTGTCCAAGTCGGTGGCCCGCAAGCACGCCATCGACATGCTCGGCAAGGTCGGCATCCCGAAGCCGGACCAGCGGGTGGACGACTACCCGCACCAGTTCTCCGGCGGCATGCGGCAGCGCGCGATGATCGCGATGGCGCTGTCCTGCGACCCCGAGCTGCTGATCGCCGACGAGCCGACCACGGCGCTGGACGTGACCGTCCAGGCGCAGATCCTGGACCTGATCCGGGACCTGCAGCAGGAGTTCAACTCCGCGGTCATCATGATCACCCACGACCTCGGGGTGGTCGCCGAGCTGTCCGACGACATCCTGGTGATGTACGCGGGCCGCGCGGTCGAGTACGCCTCCGTCGACGACGCGTTCCACCGGCCGCTGCACCCCTACACCTGGGGGCTGCTCGGCTCGATGCCGAGGCTGGACCGGGAGCGCTCGGAGCGGCTGATGCCGATCGAGGGATCGCCGCCGAGCCTGATCAACGTGCCGTCGGGGTGCGCGTTCCATCCGCGCTGCCCTTACAGTGACCTCAACGGGGACAAGAGCACGACCGAGCGGCCCGAGCTGGTCGAGGCCGAGCCCGGCCACAAGGCGGCGTGCCATCTCCCGCTGGAGAAGAAGCGGCAGATCTGGAACGACGAGATCCGGGCGAAGCTGTGACGAGCACGGGTGGGAACGAGACTGTGAACACTACGAAGACCCCGGCCGACGAGACCCGTCCGGCCGCGGAGACCCGCCCCGTGCGGGACGGCGAGCCCCTGCTGGAGGTGGAGAACCTCGGCAAGCACTTCCCCGTCACCGCGGGGCTGCTGCGCCGGCAGGTCGCGGCGGTCAAGGCCGTCGACGGCGTGTCGTTCTCGGTGCGCAAGGGCGAGACGCTCGGGCTGGTGGGCGAGTCGGGCTGCGGCAAGTCCACCACCGGCCGGATGATCATGCGGCTGCTGGACCCGAGCTTCGGCAAGATCACCTTCGAGGGCCAGGACATCACCACGATGTCGCAGGGGCGGCTCCGGCCGCTCCGCCGGGACCTCCAGATGATCTTCCAGGACCCGTACTCGTCGCTGAACCCGCGCAAGACGGTCGGCGCGATCGTCGGGGCGCCCTTCCGGCTCCAGAACCTGGAGGCCAAGCAGGGCGTCAAGAAGGCCGTCCAGGAGATCCTGGAGCTGGTCGGGCTCAACCCCGAGCACTACAACCGCTACCCGCACGAGTTCTCCGGCGGTCAGCGGCAGCGCATCGGCATCGCCCGCACCCTGGCCCTCAAGCCGAAGCTGATCGTCGCGGACGAGCCGGTGTCGGCGCTGGACGTGTCGGTGCAGGCGCAGGTCGTCAACCTGCTGGAGGACCTGCAGAACGAGCTCGACCTCACCTACGTGGTGATCGCGCACGACCTGTCGGTCGTCCGGCACATCTCCGACCGCGTCGCCGTCATGTACCTCGGAAAGATCGTCGAGGTGGCGGACCGGGCGGACCTGTACGAGCGGCCGATGCACCCGTACACCAACGCGCTGCTGTCGGCGGTGCCGATCCCCGACCCGAGCGAGCGCGGGGACCGCAAGCGGATCCGGCTGCAGGGCGACGTGCCGAGCCCGCTCGACCCGCCGCCCGCCTGCCGCTTCCACACCCGCTGCTGGAAGGCGCAGGACATCTGCAAGCAGGTCGAGCCGCCGCTGGTGGAGCTCAGCCCGGGCCACCAGGCCGCCTGCCACTTCCCGGAGAACACCACGGTGAGCGCGACCGACGCGGTCGCCAAGGCCGCGGTGGCGCCCGGTGCGCAGGCCGTTGACCCGGCCCCGGCCGACGGCGCGGAGGCCGTGGAGTAGCGCCGCCAGGCGCACCCCGCGCATGAGGAAAGGCCCGGCCCCCGCGAGGGGGACCGGGCCTTCTTCACGGCCGCTCCACGGCCGCGCCCCGGGCTACTCGGTGGAGATCGCCTTGAGGACGTCCATGCGGCCCGCGCGCCACGCCGGCCACAGCGCCGCCAGCACGCCGATGACCGCGGCGACCACCAGGTAGATCCCGAGGGTCCCGTACGGCACGGCGAGGACCCCGAGGCCCTTGTCCGCGAGGGCGTTCTGCAGCGCCGCGCCGAACGCCACCCCGATGCCCATGCCGAGCACCGCGCCGAAGACCGCGATCATGATCGACTCCAGCCGGACCATGCGGCGCAGCTGCCGCCGGGAGATCCCGATCGCGCGCAGCAGCCCGATCTCTCGGGTCCGCTCGATCACCGACAGCGCCAGGGTGTTGACCACTCCGACGGCCGCGATGATGACCGACATCACCAGCAGGATCGTCAGGAACGTCACCAACCCGTCGACCTGCTTGCGGGCGTCGGCCTTCAGCGACGCCTGGTCGGACACCTTCAGGTTCGGGTAGTCCTTCAGTGCCGACTCCAGCGCGCCCTTCGTCGCCGCCGACGGCGCCGAGGCGTCCACCACGACCGTGGTCACGGTCGGCTTCACCGTGTGCCGCAGGTGCGCCTGCTGGGAGATGAGGCGGGGACCGATCAGATTGCTCTTGGCGTACACGCCGGCCAGCGTCAGCCGCTCGGTCCGCCCGTCGGTGAACTGCACCGGGACCGCCGTCCCGACCTTCCAGCCGCGGGCCTTCGCGGTGTCCTCGTCCACCATGATCCCGGCGTCGCCGATGTCGGTTCCACCGGAGGTGATCTTCAGCCTGGCGGCCTTGGCGATCACCGCCGCGTCACCGGACACGTACCACGCCTTCTTGTTCTCGATCTTGGCGTCGCCCTCGTAGGTGGGGGACGCGGCGGTCACCCCGGGCGTCGCCCGGACCTTCTGCGCGGCCTCGGCGCTGATGCCGCCCGCGCCCTGGACCTCGACGAGGTAGTCGGCGCCGAACTGCGCGTCGACCTGCTCGTCGACCGAGGCCCGCATCGTCGCGCCCAGCACGTTGACCGTGGTGATCAGTGCCAGTCCGATCATCAGCGCGGCGGCCGTCGCGGCCGTGCGGCGCGGGTTGCGCAGCGCGTTCTGGCGCGCGAGGCGCCCGGGCGGGCCCATCAGCCGCGCGAACGGCGCGCCGAGCACCTTCATCACCGGCACGCTGATCACGGGGGCGAGCATGGCCACGCCGATGAAGACCGCGAACGCGCCCACGCCCACGGGGACGACCGGGTTGCCGCCGTTCCCGGCGAGGCCGACGCCGATGAGGGCCGCGCCCACGAGGGTGAGGAGGGAGCCGAGCGCGATCCGGATCCGCAGCGAGCGCTGGGGCAGCGCGACGTCGTCGCGCATCGCCGCCACCGGCGGGATCTTCGCGGCGCGGCGGGCCGGGAAGTAGGCCGACACGACCGTCACCACGATGCCCACCGCGTACGACCAGATCACCGGGGTCGCGGTGAAGGTCAGCCCGCCCTGCCCGGCGTCGCCCATCTGCGACTGGAGCAGCGACGCCAGGCCCGCGCCGGCCGCGAGGCCGAGGGTGGAGCCGACCACGCCGACCGCGACCGCCTCGCCGATCACCGCCCGCGTCACCTGGCCGCGGGCCGCGCCGATCGCGCGCAGCAGCGCCAGCTCGCGGGTCCGCTGCGCGACCAGCATCGAGAACGTGTTGAAGATGATGAACGACCCGACGAAGATCGAGATGAGCGCGAACACGAGCAGGAACGTGCGGAAGAAGCTCATCATCGCGGCGATGTCGCTCTTGGACTCCTCGCGGAGCTTCTCGCCGGTGACGGCCTCCAGGTTCTGCGGCAGCGCCTTGGCGACCCGGTCGCGCAGCTCGGCCTGGGACGGGCCGCTGGAGCCCATCTCGATGTCGCTGAAGTAGCCGGGCTTCAGCATCAGCCGCTGCGCGGTCGGGGTGTCGAACCCGGTGAGCGTCGCGCCCATCAGGTTCCCGGCGTCGACCAGCCCGACGATCCGCATGCGGACGGGCGGCCCGGCGGTGATGACCCGGGTGGTGTCGCCGACCGCGAGCTTGCCCTTCTCCGCGGTCTTGGCGTCGATGACGACCTCGTCCGGCCCCCGCGGGGCGCGGCCCGACGCCAGGTCGGTGGTCCCGCCCGTCGACCAGTTCGACCCGAGCTGGGGCGGCCCCTCCTGGGCCGTTCCGACGATCTTCCCGTCCTTGCCGACGACGGCGGCGTACCCGTTGACGTTGCCCTTGGGGTCCTTGACGCCGTCGATGCCCTGGAGGGTCTTCAGCACGGTCGCCGGGACCGGCTGCGCCGCCATCCCGTCGTCGTCGCCCTCGATGACCTTCTTGGCCCGCACGTCGACGGCCACGTTCGTGCCGATCCGGCTGAACAGGTCGTCGAACTGCTTGTTCATGCTGTCGGTGAAGATCAGCGTGCCGGCCACGAACGCGACGCCGAGGATCACCGCGACGGCCGTCAGCACCAGCCTGATCTTGTGCGCCGCGAGGTTGCGGAGCGTGACCTTGCCCATCATCGCGCCGACACCCCGGATTCGGGCGCGCCCGCGGGACGGGTGTTGTGGCCGCCGGCGTCGAAGCCCTTCATGCGCTCCAGCACGCGGTCGGCGGTCGGCTCGGTCATGGTGTCGACGATCTGCCCGTCCGACAGGAACAGCACCTGGTCGGCGTAGGCGGCCGCGGACGGGTCGTGAGTGACCATCACGATGGTCTGCCGCATCCGCCGCACCGAGTCGCGCAGGAAGCCGAGCACCTCGGAGCCCGAGCGCGAGTCCAGGTTCCCGGTCGGCTCGTCCGCGAAGATGATCTCCGGGCGGGAGGCCAGGGCGCGGGCGCACGCCACCCGCTGCTGCTGCCCGCCCGACAGCTCGGTGGGACGGTGCTTCAGCCGCGGCCGCAGCCCCACCGTGTCGATCACCGCGTCCAGCCACTCCTTGTCGGGCTTGCGGCCAGCGATGTCCATCGGCAGCGTGATGTTCTCCAGGGCGGTCAGGGTCGGCACCAGGTTGAACGCCTGGAAGATGAAGCCGATCTTGTCGCGGCGCAACCGGGTGAGCTGCTTGTCCTTGAGCCGGGTCAGCTCGGTGTCGCCGATGAGGACCTGCCCGGAGTCCACCGAGTCCAGCCCCGCCATGCAGTGCATCAGGGTGGACTTGCCGGACCCGGAGGGGCCCATGATCGCGGTGAACCGGCCGCGGGGGATGCCGACGGTGACCCCGTCGAGCGCGACGACCTGGGCGTCGCCGCGTCCGTACACCTTCGCGATCTGCTGGGTTCGAGCGGCGAAGTCGCCCGCCCCGGGCGCTTGCTCCGCGCCGGCGGTCGATGGGGCGATGTTCGTCACGTGTACTCCCGTGGGTGAGTGAGCTGGAATGCGTCCGGACCGCGCCGTGCCCCCGCGATCCGACACCCAAAACCCTAGAAGCCGAACAAACCGGTTTCCTGGACCCCAGGAACGGACTTGCCCGTCCACCCACGGCAGGAGAAACCCGTCTCCCGTCGTCCTACCGGAGTAGACCTCCGGGACCGAAAGTCAGGGGCGCCTCAGGGCCGACCCCGAAACCGGCGCCCCGGCCCGCGCGTCAGCTCTGGCCGGGCCTGCTCAGCCCCGTCTCGTACGCGTACACCACGGCCTGCACGCGGTCCCGCAGGCCGAGCTTGGCCAGGACGTTCCCGACGTGCGTCTTCACCGTCGTCTCGCTCACCACGAGCTCCGCCGCGATCTCGGCGTTGGACTGGCCGCGGGCCACGTGCGACAGCACCTCGCGCTCGCGCTCGGTCAGGGTGTCCAGCCCGGGCGGGGGCGCCGCGTCCCGGACGGCGGGCAGCCGGCTGGCGAACTTGTCCAGCAGGCGCCGCGTCACCGACGGCGCGACGATCGCGTCGCCCGCGGCCACGATGCGGATCGCCTGCACCAGGTCCTCCGGCGGGGAGTCCTTGAGCAGGAACCCGCTGGCGCCGGCCCGGACCGCCTCGATGACATACTCGTCCAGGTCGAACGTCGTCAGGATCAGCACCCTCGGGTCGTGCGACGCCGCGCCCTCCCGGATGATCCGGCGGGTCGCCTCGATGCCGTCCACCCCCGGCATCCGGATGTCCATCAGCACCACGTCCGGCAGCAGCGAGCGGGTCAGCTCCACCGCGGCCGCGCCGTCCCCGGCCTCCCCGACGACGGCGATGTCGGCCTCCGCCTCGAGGATGAGCCGGAACCCCGTCCGCAGCAGCGGCTGGTCGTCGACGAGCAGCACCCGCACCGTGGTCATCGGGCCGCCACCGCCGGCCGCCGTTCCGGACCGTTCATCGCCCTGCTCCTCGCCCTCACCGGACCGCCGCGTCCGCGGCGCTCCTGCCCCAACCTACGGCCTCGCACGGCTCACGGCTCCAGCGGGAACCGGGCCCGCACGCCGAATCCGCCGCCGACCCGCGGCCCGATCTTCAACTCGCCACCGTACAGCGCGACCCGCTCGTACATGCCGACCAGGCCGTGCCCGGGATTGTCCCCGTCGTCGGCCATGAACGTCGCCGTCCCGCGCCCGTCGTCCTCGATCTCCACCGTCAGGTCGCTGTCGCCGTAGTACAGCCGCACCCAGGCCCGCGCCTGCGGCCCGGCGTGCTTCAGCGTGTTCGTCAGCGCCTCCTGGATCAGCCGGAACGCCGCCACGTCGACGCCCGGGGACGGAGGCCGCGCCTCGCCCTCCATCCAGAGCTGCACCGACAGGCCCGTCTCCCGGACGTGCTCCAGCAGCTCGCCGAGGTCGCCCAGGCCCGGCTGCGGCGCCAGTTCCCGGCCCGCCCGCTCGGGATCGCGGTCCGTGCGCAGCACGCCGACGATCCGCCGCATCTCGCTCAGCGCGGTGCGCCCGACCTCCTCGATCGTGGACATCGCCTCGCGCGCGCTCCCGGGGTCCCGGTCGATGATCCGCCGCGCGGCGCCCGCCTGCACGGTCATCACGCTCACGTGGTGCGCCACGACGTCGTGCAGCTCCCGCGCGATCCGGGACCGCTCCTCGACGCGGGCGGCCCGCGCGTCGGTGCCGCGCGCCCGCTCCAGCCGGGCCGCCCGGTCCTCCAGCTCGGCGAAGTACGCGCGGCGCAGCCGCAGGTTGCGGCCCAGCACCCACACGCCGATCACCAGCGCGCAGTCGGTGATCAGCACCTCCGGCGCCACCGATATCGGCAGCAGCAGCAGGTAGGCGAGGAAGTAGACGAACGCCGTCGCGCCGCCGAGCGCGCTCTGCGCCAGGCCCCGGTGCGCCGCCACGCTGTAGACGGCCACCAGGAACGCCACGACGTCCGGCACCGACGGCGGGTAGTGCGCCACCGCCGTCACCAGTTCGCCGCCGATGATGAACAGCAGCACCGGCATCGGGTGGCGGCGGCGCCATGTCAGCGCCATCGTCACCACGGTGACCAGCAGCCCGTCCCAGACGTCCGGCGTCCGGAAGTCCGCGTAGCCGTCGCCGGCGGGCAGATCCTCCAGGAACAGCTGGGGCAGCCCCACCGCCAGCACGCCCAGCGCGAGCAGCGCGTCGGCCGCCATCGGGCGCGAATGCAGCCAGGCGCGAACGGCGTGGAGACCACGGATGCGGGGTGACACGACACTCACCCTAGGAGGCCGCGGCAGGTCCCGAGCCCTCCTGAACGCGGATCCGCGGTCCTCCCCAAGGATGACCCGCACGCGCCGGGGCCGCTACTAGAGATCGTCGTGCTCCCGGGCCGGCGCCGCGGCGGGGGCGTCCGCCCGCCGCGCCTCCTCCAGGTCGGCGGGGGAGGGGCGGTTCACCGGCGCCGCGGGCAGCGGCGGGGGAGTGCCGCCGAACTCCGGGCAGCGCTCCTTGTGGTCGCACCAGTCGCACAACCGCCCCGTGCGCGCCCGCCACTCGCCGGTCTCCATCGCCCGCCGGATGGCCTGCCACAGCGCCTCCACCTTGCGCTGCGTCGCGCGCAGGTCGGCCTCGTCCGGCTCGTAGCGCAGGATCTCGCCGTTGCCCAGGTACATCAGCTGCAGGAGCCGCGGGACCCGTCCGCGCAGCCGCCACAGCACCAGCGCGTAGAACTTCATCTGGAACAGGGCCCGCGCCTCGAAGTCGGCCCGCGGGGCCGTCCCGGTCTTGTAGTCCACGATCCGCACGTCGCCGCTCGGCGCCACGTCGACCCGGTCGATGTACCCGCGCAGCTTCAGCCCCGAGTCGAGCACCGTCTCCACGAACAGTTCGCGCTCGGCGGGCTCCAGCCGGCGCGGGTCCTCGAGGGTGAAGTACCGCTCCACCATGCGCCGCGCCTGCGCAAGCCACTCGGCGTGCTCGGCCTCGCCGTCGGCGCCGTCCTCGAACAGCTCGGCCAGCCCGGGCTCGGCCTCCAGCAGCCGGTCCCACTCCGGCGCCAGCATCTCCAGCGCCGCCTCCGGCGTGCGCGCCCCGGTCGGCAGGTCGAACAGCCGCTCCAGCACCGCGTGCACCAGCGTCCCCCGCACCGCCGCGGCGCTCGGCCGCTCCGGGATCCGGTCGATCACGCGGAACCGGTACAGCAGCGGGCACGTCATGAAGTCGCCCGCCCGCGACGGCGACAACGACCCGACCACCACCGCCGCGTCCCCCGCCTCCGCCGTCCGCGCGGGCGGCACGGACGCCCTGCCGTCCGCCTCGATGCCACCCGCCTCGGTGCTGCCCGCCTCGGTCGTCGTCATGGCACAGCAGCGTAGGTGACACCCCTGACGGAAAGCCCGCACCCGCCGCCGCGCGCCCCGCGCGGGGACGGCGCGCCCGTGGCGCAGGACCGGCACCGCCCATGGCGCAGGACCGGCACCGCCCGTGGCGCAGGACCGGCACCGCCCGTGGCGCAGGACCGGCACCGCCGCCGGGGCCGTAGCATCAGTGGCGTGACACACAGCGCGCCCCCGACCGAGGACAGGACCCCGGCCGGCGGCCGCGGTCGCGACGACGACCGCCCCGCACGCCCCGGCCTGCTCATGGGCCGCCTCTTCGGCGTGCCCGTCTACGTCTCGCCCAGCTGGTTCCTGGTCGCGGTCCTCGTCACCGTCATGTTCGAGGGCCAGGTCGACGGCGTCGTCAGCCGCCCGCTCAGCTACCTCGTCGCCTTCACCTACGCCGTCCTGCTCTACGGCTCGGTGTTCGTCCACGAGCTGAGCCACGCCGTCACCGCGCGCGTCTTCGGCCTGCCCGTCCGCTCCGTCACCCTCCACATCCTCGGCGGGGAGACCTCCATCGAGCGCGAGGCGCCCACGCCCGGCCGCGAGTTCCTCATCGCCTTCGCCGGGCCGCTGGTCAACCTCGTCCTCGCCGGGCTCGGCCTGCTGGTCCACGCCGTCGTCCCCCTGCCCGACGTCGTGCTGCTGCTCGTCGAGGCCCTCACCTTCGCCAACCTCCTGGTCGGGCTCTTCAACCTGCTGCCCGGCCTCCCGCTGGACGGCGGCCGCCTCGTGCGCGCCGTGGTCTGGAAGGTCACCGGGCGCAGCCGCAGCGGCGGCGTCTTCGCCGGCTGGGTCGGCCGCGGCGTCGCGATCGCCTGCCTCGTCGCCGGCGCCTATCTCGCCACCTACGACACCGGCGAGGGCGGCGGCATCGGCTGGCTCGCCCTGCTCTGGTCGGCCCTCGTCGCCTCGTTCATCTGGGTCGGCGCCACGCAGTCCATCCGCGCCGAGCGCGTCCGCGACCGCATCCCGCTGCTGTCGGCGCGCCGCCTCGCCCGCCGCGCCACCCTCGTCACCGCCGACGTCCCGCTCGCCGAGGCCGTCCGCCGCGCCCGCGAGGACCAGGCCGGCGCCCTCGTCATCGCCGACCACGACGGCAGGCCCCTCGGCCTCGTCAGCGAGAAGGCCGTCACCGCCACCCCCGAGCACCGCCGCCCCTGGGTCAGCGCGGGCGACCTGTCGCGGGGCATCGACGGCGGCCTCACCCTGCCCGCCGACCTGTCCGGGGAGGAGCTCGTCGAGGCGCTGCGCCGCGCGCCCGCCTCGGAGTACCTGCTCGTGGAGCCCGACGGGGGCGTCTACGGCGTGCTCGCGGTCGCCGACGTCGACCGCGCCTTCGCCGGCGTCTGACCGCCCCCGCGCGCCGCCGCGGCGGCCCGACCTGCCCGCGCCCGCCGCTAGCCTTGACCTCCATGAGCGAACCCCGACCCGACGGCCCCGCCCCCTCGCCCGGCCGCATCCCGCACGGCCCGTTCCGCCCCGGCGACCAGGTTCAGCTCACCGACCCCAAGGGCCGGATCAACACGATCACCCTCCAGCCCGGCAAGGTCTACCACTCGCACAAGGGCTCGGTCCCGCACGACGAGATGATCGGCAGCCCGGAGGGCAGCGTCTTCCGCTCCAGCGGCGGCACCGAGTACCTGGCCTTCCGCCCGCTGCTCGCCGACTTCACCCTCCGCATGCCGCGCGGCGCCGCCGTCGTCTACCCCAAGGACGCCGCCCAGATCATCGCGATGGCCGACATCTTCCCCGGCGCCCGCGTCGTCGAGGCCGGCGCCGGGTCCGGGGCCCTCAGCTGCTTCCTGCTGCGCGCCGTCGGCGAGCACGGCCTCGTCTCCTCCTACGAGCGCCGGCCCGACTTCGCCGACATCGCCCGCGCCAACGTCGAGAAGTTCTTCGGCGGGCCCCACCCCGCCTGGCGGCTCACCGTCGGCTCCCTGGAGGACGCCCTCGCCGAGGCCGACGTCGACCGGGTCGTCCTGGACATGCTCGCCCCCTGGGAGACCCTCGACGCGGTCGCCAAGGCCCTCGTCCCCGGCGGCATGGTCTGCGCCTACATCGCCACCACCACCCAGATGTCGCGGGTCGTGGAGGACCTGCGCTCCCACGGGCGGTTCGCCGAGCCCTACGCCTTCGAGACGATGCTGCGCTCCTGGCACGTCGACGGCCTCGCCGTCCGCCCCGACCACCGCATGGTCGGCCACACCGGCTTCCTCGTCACCGCGCGCCGCCTCGCCGACGGGGTGACCCCGCCCGCGCGCCGCCGCCGCCCCGCCAAGGGCGCCCACCCCGTCACCGGCGACGCCGCGCCCTCGCCCGGCGCGGCGCCCGCCTCGGGCACCGCGCCCGGCGGACCCGCCCAGGCCTAGGGGGCCCGTCCCGAGGAGAGGTCCGGGGCCTGTCCCGAGGTGGGCCGGGACTTTGAAACGCAGCGTAGATCACATTCCGCCGGGGTCCCCGCACCGGACTCGGCAAACGCCGTGCCACGACACGCCCGGGATCTCGAACCCGCAGGTCCGGGCGTCGTAAGCCCTCGGCCCGCGTCACTTCCACGGAACCCCTGGCAACCCTCCCGGAAGACCCCCGCACGACACGAACACCGAATGGGCAGGTTACGGAAGCCCTCCAGATAGGTAGGGTCTCAGTAGGTCGTCGGCTCTCTTCGTGAGGAGGTGGCGGGGCGTGGCCGCTCGTGACGATGCTGGGGCGCGCAGGGCGCAGCACGAAAAGGAGGTCAGGGACCTCCAGACGCAGATCTCCTTCCTGGAGGAGGAGATCTCCGTGCTGCGCCGCAAGCTCGCGGAATCCCCTAGGCAAGTACGTGTGCTGGAAGAACGCCTCCATGAGGCACAGGCCAACCTGGCCGCCGTAACCGGTCAGAACGAGCGTCTCGTAGCGACCCTCAAAGAGGCTCGCGAACAGATCGTGGCGCTCAAGGAGGAGGTCGACAGGCTCGCACAACCACCCTCCGGGTACGGGGTCTTCCTGGACGCCCGTGACGACGGAACGGTCGACATCTTCACCGGCGGGCGCAAGCTGCGCGTCAACGTCAGCCCGGCCGTCGACGCGGAGGAACTGCAGCGCGGCCAGGAGGTCATGCTCAACGAGGCCCTCAACGTCGTCGAGGCGCTGAAGTTCGAGGAGCAGGGCGAGGTCGTCATGCTCAAGGAGCTCTTCGACGACGGCGAGCGCGCCCTGGTCATCGCGCACGCCGACGAGGAGCGCGTCGTCAAGCTCGCCGAGCCGCTGCGCGGCGTCCCGCTGCGGGCGGGCGACTCCCTCATGCTCGAATCGAGGTCCGGCTACGCCTACGAGAAGATCCACAAGGCGGAGGTCGAGGAGCTCGTCCTCGAAGAGGTCCCCGACATCTCCTACAACGAGATCGGCGGCCTCGGATCGCAGATCGAGATGATCCGCGACGCGGTCGAGCTGCCGTACCTGCACGCCGACCTGTTCCGCGAGCACCAGCTGCGGCCGCCGAAGGGCGTGCTGCTCTACGGTCCGCCCGGCTGCGGCAAGACGCTCATCGCCAAGGCCGTCGCGAACTCGCTCGCCAAGCAGGTCGCGGAGAAGACGGGCCAGGAGGGCAAGAGCTTCTTCCTCAACATCAAGGGCCCCGAGCTGCTCAACAAGTACGTCGGCGAGACCGAGCGGCACATCCGCCTGGTCTTCCAGCGGGCCCGTGAGAAGGCGTCCGCCGGGACGCCGGTCATCGTGTTCTTCGACGAGATGGACTCGATCTTCCGCACCCGCGGGTCGGGGGTCTCCTCCGACGTCGAGAACACGATCGTCCCTCAGCTGCTCAGCGAGATCGACGGCGTCGAGGGCCTGGAGAACGTCATCGTGATCGGCGCGTCCAACCGCGAGGACATGATCGACCCCGCGATCCTGCGGCCGGGCCGGCTGGACGTCAAGATCAAGATCGAGCGGCCGGACGCCGAGGCCGCCAAGGACATCTTCTCCAAGTACATCCTGGACGGCCTGCCGCTGCACCCCGACGACGTCAAGGAGCACGGCGGTTCCACCGAGGCCACCGTCGAGGCGATGATCCAGCGCACCGTCGAGCGCATGTACACCGAGAGCGAGGAGAACCGCTTCCTGGAGGTCACCTACGCCAACGGGGACAAGGAAGTCCTGTTCTTCAAGGACTTCAACTCCGGGGCGATGATCCAGAACATCGTCGACCGCGCCAAGAAGATGGCCATCAAGCAGTTCCTCGACACCGGCCAGAAGGGCATGCGGGTCAACCACCTGCTGGCCGCCTGCGTCGACGAGTTCAGTGAGAACGAGGACCTGCCCAACACCACCAACCCCGACGACTGGGCCCGGATCTCCGGCAAGAAGGGCGAGCGGATCGTCTACATCCGCACGCTGGTCTCCGGCACCAAGGGCTCCGAGGCCGGACGCTCCATCGACACCGTCGCCAACACCGGCCAGTACCTGTAGGCCCCGACCGTGACGCGCGCGGCGGCCCCTCGCACAGGGGCCGCCGCGTGGGCGCGCCACGCCACGGCCGCCGCGAACAGCGGGCCCCATGGCTCCACCCTTCCCGCCCCGATAGGCTCGACGATATGAGTGTGCGGCGGGTGATGGGCATCGAGACCGAGTACGGCATCTCCGTACCCGGACAGCCAGGTGCGAACGCGATGGTGACCTCCTCCCAGGTCGTCAACGCCTACCTGGCGGCGTCGGCGGCACGGGCCCGCAGGGCCCGCTGGGACTTCGAGGAGGAGAACCCGCTCCGGGACGCCCGCGGCTTCGACCTCGCCCGCGAGGTCGCCGACCCCACGCAGCTCACCGACGAGGACCTCGGCCTCGCCAACGTCATCCTGACCAACGGCGCCCGGCTGTACGTCGACCACGCCCACCCGGAGTACTCGGCGCCCGAGTGCACCAACCCGCTCGACGCCGTCATCTGGGACAAGGCGGGTGAGCGGGTGATGGCCGACGCCGCGCGCCGCGCCGCGCTCGTCCCGGGCACCCACCCCATCCAGCTCTACAAGAACAACACCGACAACAAGGGCGCCTCCTACGGCTGCCATGAGAACTACCTCATGCGCCGCGAGACGCCCTTCGCCGACATCGTGCGGCACCTCACCCCGTTCTTCGTCTCCCGCCAGGTCGTCTGCGGCGCCGGCCGGGTCGGCGTCGGCGTGGACGGCCGCGGCGACGGCTTCCAGATCAGCCAGCGCGCCGACTTCTTCGAGGTCGAGGTGGGGCTGGAGACCACCCTCAAGCGGCCGATCATCAACACCCGCGACGAGCCGCACGCCGACCCCGAGAAGTACCGGCGGCTGCACGTGATCATCGGCGACGCCAACATGGCGGAGCTGTCCACCTACCTCAAGCTCGGCACCACCTCGCTCGTCCTCGCCATGATCGAGGACGGCTTCCTCACCGCCGACCTGTCGGTCGACATGCCCGTCGCGGCGCTCCGGGCGGTCTCCCACGACCCGTCCTGCAAGCACCTGCTCACGCTGCGCGACGGGCGGAAGATGACCGCGGTCCAGCTCCAGATGGAGTACCTGGAGCAGTCGCGCAAGTACGTCGAGGACCGGTTCGGCGCGGACGTGGACGAGATGACCAGGGACGTCCTCGACCGCTGGGAGTCCGTCCTGCACCGCCTGGGCGACGACCCGATGCAGCTGTCCCGCGAGCTCGACTGGGTGGCCAAGCTGTCCCTCCTGGAGGGCTACCGCAGCCGCGACGGCCTTGACTGGTCCCACTCGCGCCTCCAGCTCGTCGACCTGCAGTACACCGACATCCGGCCCGACAAGGGCCTCTACAACCGCCTGGTGGACCGCGGCCGCGTCGACCGGGTCGTCACCGAGGCGCAGGTCCAGGCGGCCGTCGAGGACCCGCCGGAGGACACCCGGGCCTACTTCCGGGGCCGCTGCCTGCGCCAGTACGCCGAGTCCGTCGCCGCGGCCTCGTGGGACTCGGTCATCTTCGACGTCCCAGGCCGGGAGTCGCTGCAGCGCGTGCCCACCCTGGAGCCCCTGCGCGGCACCAAGCAGCACGTGGGCGCCCTCCTGGACCGCTGCCGCACCGCGGCGGACCTCGTGGCCACCCTGACCGGCCAGAGCTGAACGGGCGGCGGGCACGGTCGGCGTGCCCGAGGGCCCTGCCGCGCCCTGCCGGGTAACGGGCCGGTTTCGTGGCCGCTTTGCCCGTTTCGCTGGGCGGCGGACCGGCGATAACCCGAGCATGCCCCCGGTCCCCGGGCGGAGACGGCGAAACGGACCCGAGAGTTCCGCGCACCGTCGAAGATCGGAGATAGGGTCGGAGGCACCGGCAGAGCGGAGGTACGGAATGGCCACGAAGGACACCGGCGGTCAGAAGCAGACCACCCGGCGCACGGAAGAGGTCGAGGAGACCGAGGCCACGACGACCGAGGACGTGCAGGAGCGCCAGGAGAAGCTCACCGACGACGTGGACTCGATCCTGGACGAAATAGACGAGGTGCTGGAAGAGAACGCCGAGGACTTCGTCCGCGCGTATATCCAAAAGGGCGGACAGTGACCCCCGAATCGGGCGGATCGGCCGCATAGCGAATCGCCGTTTCTCCGGGGCGGAACTCCAACTTGACACGGCAGTGAGGACATGGGTGGGCCGCGGCGGCCCGCCCATGTTCGCGTGTCCGGGCCCGTGCGCGCGGGCCCGGAGGCGCGAGGGGGTTCGCCGTGGGCTGATCGGACCGGTGATCGGGCGGCATGCGCGCGGGCGACCTTGAACAGTAGGGTCGTAGAGTCCGCGCCGGTGAGATTGCCGAAGCCGGCGCCATGGTGGAGGGGAAGGGAGTCGCGTGGCGTCCCACGATTCGCACACCGGACGTCTGCCCGGGTTGTTCGCGAGCCCGGATACGTCGTCTTTCACGGAGTTCCTCGGGGCGTACTCCCCGGAGCTGCTGCCCGGCGGGCGGACGCCGCCGTCCTCGCGGGCGGGCGAGGACATCCCGCACGGGACGACGATCGTCGCGGTCGGGTTCCCCGGCGGGGTGGTGATGGCGGGCGACCGGCGGGCGACGGCGGGCAACGTCATCGCGCAGCGCGACATCGAGAAGGTCTTCCGGGCCGACGAGTTCTCCGCGATCGCGATCGCCGGCACCGCCGGGATCGGGATCGAGATGGTCCGGCTGTTCCAGGTCGAGCTGGAGCACTACGAGAAGCGCGAGGGCCGGACGCTGTCGGTCGAGGGCAAGGCCAACCGCCTGGCGACGATGGTGCGGCAGAACCTCGGGATGGCGATGCAGGGCCTGGCGGTGGTGCCGCTGTTCACGGGCTACGACGAGGAGCGCGACGCGGGGCGGATCTTCTCCTACGACCCGGCCGGCGGCCGCTACGAGGAGCGCGACTTCCACTCGATCGGCTCGGGGTCGGTCTTCGCGCGCGGGGCCCTGAAGAAGCTCTACCGGTCCGACCTGTCGGCGCGGGACGCGGCGCTGGTGTGCGTCCAGTCGCTGTACGACGCGGCCGACGACGACTCGGCGACGGGCGGCCCCGACCTGACGCGCCGGATCTTCCCCGTGGTGGCGTCGGTGACGGCGGACGGGTACCGCCGGCTCGGCGAGGACGAGGTGGGCGCGCTGGCGCAGGCCGTCGTCGACGCACGTTACGACTCGCCGGGCGGCCCGACCGCCCCGCTGCGATAGAAGGGATCCAGACCGGTGTCCATGCCGTTCTACGTGTCGCCCGAACAGCAGATGAAGGACAAGGCGGACTACGCGCGCAAGGGCATCGCGCGCGGCCGCAGTGTCGTGGTGCTGCAGTACGACGACGGCATCCTGTTCGTGGCGGACAACCCGTCGCGGGCGCTGCACAAGATCAGCGAGATCTACGACCGGATCGCGTTCGCGGCGGTGGGGAAGTACAACGAGTTCGAGAACCTGCGGCTCGGGGGCGTCCGCTACGCCGACATCAACGGCTACCAGTACGACCGCCGCGACGTGACGGCGCGGGGGCTGGCGAACGTGTACGCGCAGTCGCTCGGGACGATCTTCACCGAGACCAACAAGCCCTACGAGGTCGAGCTGGTCGTCGCGGAGGTGGGCGACGACGCCGACACCGACCAGATCTACCGGCTGACGTTCGACGGCTCGGTCGCCGACGAGCACGGCTACGTCGCCATGGGCGGGCAGGCCGAGGCGGTGGCGCAGTCGCTGAAGGACGGCTACCGGGAGGGCTCCTCGCTCGAGGGCGCGCTGCGCACGGCGGTCCGGGCGCTGGAGGCCCAGGACTCCGACCGGCACCTGGAGGCCACCTCGCTGGAGGTCGCGGTCCTGGACCGCAACCGCGAGCACCGGCTGTTCAAGCGGCTTTCGGCGGCGCGCATCGGGGACCTGCTGGCGGCGCAGGACTCCGGCCCCGGCATCACCTCCGGCGGCGAGGACGCCGGCGGGACGGCGTCCCCGTCCGGGGCGGACGAGGACTGACGCGCGGGCGGGCGGGCCGCCGGACGGCGCCCCGCCTGCCGGGACGGGCCCGCGGCATGCCGGGACGGCGACCACCGTCCCGGCCTGCCGCGGGCCCGCGGCGCGCCGGGGCCCTGGGGCGCGGCGGCCGCGTTCGCCGGAAACGGTGGGTCGAGAGACTGCCAAGTGACGGCCGCGCCGCATAGGGTCTTGGTGTGGACAGGCGCATCTTCGGGCTTGAGAACGAGTACGGCGTCACCTGCACCTTCCGCGGGCAGCGGCGGTTGTCACCGGACGAGGTGGCGCGCTATCTGTTCCGCAGGGTCGTGTCGTGGGGCCGCAGCAGCAACGTGTTCCTTCGCAACGGGGCCAGGCTCTACCTGGACGTGGGGAGCCATCCGGAGTACGCGACGCCGGAGTGCGACTCCGTCGTCGACCTGGTGACGCATGACAAGGCGGGCGAGCGGATCCTGGAGGGGCTCCTGGTCGACGCCGAGCGGCGGCTCCGCGAGGAGGGCATCGCCGGCGACATCTACCTGTTCAAGAACAACACCGACTCGGCCGGCAACTCCTACGGCTGCCACGAGAACTACCTGGTGGGGCGGCACGGCGAGTTCGGACGGCTCGCCGACGTGCTGATCCCGTACCTGGTGACGCGGCAGATCATCTGCGGCGCCGGCAAGGTCCTGCAGACCCCCCGCGGCGCCGTGTACTGCGTGTCGCAGCGGGCCGAGCACATCTGGGAGGGCGTGTCGTCGGCGACGACGCGGTCCCGTCCGATCATCAACACCCGCGACGAGCCGCACGCGGACGCCGAGCGGTTCCGCCGCCTGCACGTGATCGTCGGCGACTCGAACATGAGCGAGACGACGATGCTGCTCAAGGTCGGGGCGACCGACCTGGTGCTGCGGATGATCGAGGCCGGGGTGGTGATGCGCGACCTCACCCTGGAGAACCCGATCCGGGCGATCCGCGAGGTCAGCCACGACATGACGGGCCGCCGCAAGGTGCGGCTGGCCAACGGCCGCGAGGCCAGCTCGCTGGAGATCCAGAAGGAGTACTACGGCAAGGCGCGCGACTTCGTGGACGCGCGGGGCGGCGACGCCACGGCCAAGCGGGTGCTGGAGCTGTGGGAGCGGACGCTGCGCGCGGTGGAGACCGGCGACCTCGACCTGGTCTCGCGAGAGATCGACTGGGTGGTCAAGTACAAGCTGATCGAGCGGTACCGGCGCAAGTACGACCTGCCGCTGTCGTCGCCGCGCGTGGCCCAGCTCGACCTCACCTACCACGACGTCCACCGCGACCGCGGGCTGTACTACCTGCTGGAGAAGCGGGGCTCGGTCGACCGGGTGTCGCGCGACCTCGACATCTTCGAGGCGAAGTCGGTGCCGCCGCAGACGACGCGGGCGCGGCTGCGGGGCGAGTTCATCCGCAAGGCGCAGGAGAAGCGGCGGGACTTCACGGTGGACTGGGTCCATCTGAAGCTGAACGACCAGGCGCAGCGGACGGTGCTGTGCAAGGACCCGTTCCGCTCCGTGGACGAGCGCGTCGACAAGCTCATCGCCGGCATGTAGACGCGGAGGCCCGGCGGCCCGGACGTGCGTTCCGGGCCGCGCGGGCCGACACGCGCCCGGCAGGTTACCGGCAGGTCACCTGGGCGGTAGGGTGAGCGCGCAGTAGCGCTCGCCACCCCCCGAAGGACCCCGTATGCGCCGTCGTGTTCGGTTCCTCTCCGCGGCCGTCGTGCTCGCCCTGCCGCTCGCGCTGTCCGCCGCCTGCTCGGGGGGCGGCGTGGACGTCGAGGTGACCGGCGCCTTCGGGAAGCTGCCGCAGGTGAAGTTCCCCAAGGGCGCTCCCGGCGACTCCTTCGCGGTGAAGACCGTCAGGAAGGGCGAGGGGACGGCGGCGCGCAAGGGCGACCTCGTCGTGGCCGACTACGTGGGCTACCGGTGGAACAAGGGCGGGCGCAAGCTGCTGGCCAGCAGCTACTCCAAGGGCGAGCCGGGCGCGTTCCCCACCGGCCGGCTGGTGCCCGGCCTGACGAAGGCGTTCGAGGGGGTGCGGCCGGGATCGCGCGTGGTGACCCGGATCCCGCCGAAGGACGGCTTCGGGGACGAGGGGGACCCGAAGCACCAGGTGAGCGGTGACGACACGCTGGTGTACGTCCTGGACGTCCGGGCGGTGTACCCGCGGACGGCGGGCCCGCACGGCGCGCGGCAGGCGCCGCTGGACGAGCCGGGGCTGCCGAAGGCGGCGGACGCGGCGGCGGGCCAGGCGCCGGCGGTGACGATGCCCCGCTCGGCCCCGCCGAAGGCCCTCCAGGTCCGTACCCTCGTCAAGGGCGACGGCCCGGCCGTGCGCAAGGGCCAGCTGCTGGCGCTGCAGTACGGCGGGTACTTCTGGCGCGACGGGAAGGTTTTCAACTCCTCCTGGTCGGAGGGCCACCCGTTCGGGGCGGTGATCGGGACCGGCCAGGTCATGAAGGGCTGGGACCAGGGCCTGGTGGGCCAGCGGGTGGGCAGCCGCGTGCTGCTGGTGGTCCCGCCCGCCCTCGGGTACGGGGCCAAGGGGCTGGCGCAGTTCGGCATCAAGGGGAACGACACGCTGGTGTTCGTCGTGGACCTGCTGGGCGCGCACTGAGCCGGTCCCTCTAAGTCGAGTTCCCGTCGTTCTTAGAATGGCGGGATGGAGGACATCGACGCGATCGCGCTGCTGCAGGATCCGGTACGCCGGCGGTTGTACGAGTTCGTCGCGGCGCAGGGGCGCGAGGTGGGCCGGGGCGAGGCCGCGGAGGCGGCCGGCATCGCGCGGACCCTGGCGGCGTTCCACCTGGACAAGCTGGTGGACGCCGGGCTCCTGGAGGCGGGCAGCAGGCGGCTGACGGGGCGGTCCGGCCCCGGGGCGGGGCGCCCGGCGAAGGTGTACCGGCGCTCGGCGGCGGAGCGGGACGTGTCGCTGCCCGCACGCGACTACCGGACGGCCGCCGGCCTGCTGGCCGAGGCGGCCGAGTCGGCCGGCCTCGACATGGAGCTCCAGGACGCCGCGCGCCGCAGGGGCCGGGCGCTGCGCGGCCGGAGCGGCCCCCTCGACGGCCTGGACGAGCTGGCGGACGTGCTGACCGACCGCGGCTACGAGCCGGTCATGGACGACGAGGGCGCCGTCCTGCGCATGCGCAACTGCCCGTTCCACGCGGTCGCCGAGCAGTTCCCGCCGCTCGTCTGCGGGATGAACCTGGCGCTGCTCGAAGGGCTGGCGGAGGGCTCGCGGGTCCGGGTCCGGATGGATCCCCGGCCCGGCTGGTGCTGTGTCGCGGCCCGTCCTTCTAAAAACAATGAGCATTGACATAGAAGTCGGGAGCGTGGTGGGGTGAGCCCATGAGCACACAGACCCGGTACCACCTCGCGCAGTTCAACCTCGGCACGCTCCGCTTCCCCCTCGGCGACCCGCGCATGGCGGACTTCCTCGCGCTGGTGGAGCCGGTCAACGCCCTCGCCGACGGCACGCCGGGGTTCGTCTGGCGTCTGGTGGAGGAGGGGGAGGACGACGCCACCGGGATGCGCCCCGCCGGCGAGGACGTCATCGTCAACTTCTCGGTGTGGGAGTCGGCGGAGGCGCTGTGGGACTTCGTCTACCGCAGCGCGCACCTGGAGACGATGCGCCGCCGCCGCGAGTGGTTCCAGCGGCACGTGGACGCGCACCTCGTCCTGTGGTGGGTGCCGGCGGGCCATGTCCCGAGCGTCGGCGAGGCCCTGGAGCGCCTCGCGCTGCTCCGCCGAGGAGGCCCCTCGCCGCGGGCGTTCACGTTCGCCTCGTCCTTCACCGCCGAGGAGGCCGCGGGCGCGGGCGCCGAGCCGGCCGGCGCCGAGCCCGCGGCGCTCTGAGGGTCAGCCGAGCAGCGCGGCCGTGTGGCGGCCCGCGGCCGCGGCCGTGAGGAAGTAGGGGAGGTCCTCGTCCAGGCGGCGGCCCATCGTCGACAGCCGGACGCCCCAGTCCTTCTCGGCGGCCCTGAGGGCCTCGTGGAGGCCGTCGACGGGCACGGGGACGAGCCGGTGCCGGTCGCCCAGCGGCGCGGCCCCGGCGGCGACGCGGGCGCCGAAGTGACCGCCGAGCTCGGGGACGGGGATGTCGGCGCGGGCGAGCGCCACGCGCCCGTAGGCGGTCAGGGAATGGTGGGAGACGCCGATGTGGCGCTCGCGCCTGTCGCCCTCGCTGACCCGCAGCGATCCCACGGGCCGCCCGCCCAGCACGGACGCGGCGTTGACGGCCTCACCCGCCGAGACGCCCGAGAAGCCCCACCTGGTGCCCGTCCCGAGGTTGCCGGGGCCCTGCGCGAGGACCACGGCGTCGGCCTCCAGGACGAGCCGCGCGGCCAGCAGGCCGGTGTGGACGGTGACGGCCTCCAGGTCCCCGCCGAACGCCTGCCCCGCGGTGACGGTCGCGGCGAGGGCCCCGGCGTCCTTCAGCCGCGCGATCGACATCGAGAACCACGCCGGCAGCGCCCCGCCGTCCGGCATGACGTAGACGACCCGCGCGTCCGGCCGCCCGGCCAGCAGGGCGGCCAGGATCGGCGGCAGCGCGGAGTGCAGGTCGGCGACGACGACGGGCATCGCGTCGAGCGAGTCGGCGTCGCGCAGCGCCGCGTGGTGGGGCGATTCCTGCTCGTCGGCGCCGAGGACGGTCGCCTGGAGCGGGGTGTAGCGGGCCTTGACCAGGTGGCCGGGCCCCTCCGGGTCGGGCGGGAGCCGGTCGGGCACCGCGACGACCATGGCGTACCCGCCGGTGCCGAGGCCCATCGCCAAGGCCGTAGTGTTGAGCAGGACGGTGTCGCCCGGTTCGGGCCTTCCCACCAGGGCGGGATAGGCCAGGGCCCGGTGCGTCCCTTCGCCCCCGATCGAGACGTCCAGCTCGACCGCCCCCGGCCATTCGCGGCGGATGTCCTCGACTGTGCCTTTGCGCCATCGGATCACACCGGGAAACGGTAGCGTCCTGCACGACGGCACGTGGGGACGATCGGCACGCCGGCCGGGGTTCGGGGCTCACGGAGGGAACGAGGTGGTGGCGGAGTGTCGCGGCGCAAGACCGAGCGGCTGCTGAACCTGGTGGTCTGCCTGCTCGCCACCCGGCGCTATCTGACGGCCGAGCAGATCCGCCGGGCGGTGCCCGGCTACCCCGACTCCGACGAGGCGTTCAAGCGCATGTTCGAGCGGGACAAGGAGGAGCTGCGCGAGCTCGGCGTCCCGCTGGAGGTCGGCAGCGACCAGCAGGGCGGCGGCGGCGAGGAGATCGGCTACCGGATCCCCCCGCAGGCCTACGAGCTGCCCGACATCCACCTGAGCCCGGACGAGGCGGCGGTGCTGGGCCTGGCGGCGCGCGTGTGGCAGCGCGCCAGCATGGCCGAGGCGGCCTCGGGGGCGCTGCTGAAGCTGCGCGCGGCCGGGGTCGAGACCGACGTGGCCACCGCGACGGGCATCGAGCCCCGGGTGAACACCCAGGACCCGTCCTTCCCCGCCCTGTGGGAGGCGGTGCGCGACGGCCGCCCCGTCGCGTTCGACTACCAGGGCATCGGGCGCACGTCGGTGGCGCGCCGGCACCTGGACCCGTGGGGCGTGGTGAGCCGGCGGGGCCGCTGGTACGTGGTGGGGTTCGACCGCGACCGCGACGAGCAGCGGGTCTTCCGGCTGAGCCGCATCGTCGGGGAGGTCGCGCCGGACGGGCCGCCCGGGTCGGTGACGGTCCCGGACGGGGTGGACGTGCGGCGCATCGCCTTCGACTGGAGCGAGCCGCTGGGCGAGCCCCGCCCGGCGACGGTCCGACTGCGGCGCGGCGCGGCGCAGGGCCCGCGGCGTTGGGCCCGCGACGTCCGCCCGGTCGAGGAGCCGGCCTGGGACGGCGAGTGGGACGAGGCGGTCCTGACCTTCGGGGACGTCGACCGGTTCGCGCCCTACCTCGCGCGGTTCGCCGACGACGTGGTGGTCCTCGACCCGCCGGACCTGCGCGAGGCGGTGATCCAGCACCTGAAGTCGGTGCTGGCCGCGGCCGGCGCGCACCCGGCGCACGGGGAGCACGGGGAGCACGGGGAGGGGAACGGCCGATGACGGCGAAGACGGCGGCGAAGGCGGCGACGACGTCCACGGACCGGCTCGCGCGCCTGCTGGCGCTCGTCCCGTACGTGGTGAACCGCGACTCGGTCGCGCTCGGCGAGGCCGCCGCCGCGTTCGGGGTGACCGAGAAGCAGCTGATCGACGATCTGAACCTGCTGTGGTGCGTGGAGCTGCGCGCTCCCGACCCCTACTGCCCGATCGACCTGTCCTACGAGGGCGGGGAGATCACGGTGGCGGAGGCGGAGTCGATCGCCCGGCCGCTGCGGCTCAAGGTGGACGAGGCGAGCGCGCTGCTGGTGGCGCTGCGGATGCTGGCCGGGATCCCGGACCTGCACGACCGCGACGCGCTCAGCCGCGTGATCGCCAAGCTGGAGACCGCGGCGGGCGCGGCGGCGGCGGTGTCCAGCAAGGTCGCCGTGGAGGTGGACGCGCGGGGCGGGTCGGCCGACCCGGCCCGCACCTCGGTCGGCGTGCTGCGCGAGGCGATCGCGTCCGGCCGCCGCGTCCACCTGACCTACTACGTCCCGGCGCGGGACGAGAACACCGAGCGCGACGTCGACCCGATGCGGCTGCTGGTCGTGGAGGGCAACACCTACCTGGAGGGCTGGTGCCGCCGGGCCGAGGGCGTGCGGCTGTTCAAGCTGGACCGGATCGCCGACCTGTCGGTGCTGGACGTGCCCGCCGAGGTGCCGGACGACGCGGAGCCGATCGACGTGGACGCCGGCCTGTTCCGCCCCTCGCCGCAGGACGAGGCGGTCACCCTGGAGCTGTCCCCGCGCGGCCGGTGGGTCGCCGACTACTACCCGTGCGAGAGCGTGGAGGAACTGGGGGAGGGGCGGCTCCGGGTCGTCCTGCGCACCCCGGACGCCCGCTGGGTGCGGGGCCTGGCCCTGCGGCTCGGCGACCAGGGCCGCGTCGTGGCCCCGGAGACGATCGCCGCCGGGGTGCGTGAGGACGCGGCGCGCGCGCTGGCCCGATACGGTCTGGCGTGAGCCGATCCGATAGCGTGGCCGGTGTGGCGTGGGTCTCGGTGTCGGTGTCGCTCGGTCTCGCGGGGCTGGCCGTGCTCGCCTGGTGCGCGTTCAGGGTGTGGATCGGCGTGCGGCGCTTCGGGCGTGAACTGGAACGCACCAGGCGCCGGCTGGAACCGGAACGGTCGGCGCTGCACGATGAACTCTCCCGGCTCGACGACGATCGCTCGCCACAACCGCCCGGGGACGGCGTACGATCGTCCTGAGTGTCACCTGTTGAAGAGGACTGCACATGCCGAACATCGGGACCCCCGAACTGCTCATCCTCCTGCTGGTCGTCGTCCTGATCTTCGGGTCGGCGAAGCTGCCCCAGCTCGCCCGTTCGCTGGGCAAGTCGGCGCGCATCCTGAAGGCCGAGACCAAGGGCCTGCGCGAGGACGATGACGACGCGCCCGCCGACCGGCCCGCCAAGACCATGCCGTCCTCGCAGCCGACCTCGCAGGGCGAGGACGCCCGCGACAGGGCGGCGCGGCTGCGCGAGGAGGCGGCCCGGCTGGAGCGCGAGGCGGCGGCCTCCGAGGCCGGGCAGCGCTCCCGCGGCGCGCTGGGCTCGGGCGAGCCGATCCAGGGCGTGCCGGTGTCGGACCCCGGTCAGGCGCGCAAGGGCTGACCCGGCCAGCGCGGCGACCACCCCGTCCTCCGA
Source organism: Spirillospora sp. CA-108201 (assembly GCF_050936235.1). Lineage (NCBI taxonomy): Bacteria > Bacillati > Actinomycetota > Actinomycetes > Streptosporangiales > Thermomonosporaceae > Spirillospora > Spirillospora sp. CA-108201. The sequence continues at coordinate 1,187,091 of NZ_JBNJNE010000001.1, forward strand.
CCCCCGAGCCGAATGCCGACGATGAAGCTGAACAGGCGCGACGCCGCCCCCGACGGCCGCATGCCCCTCATGGACCACCTCCGTGAGCTGCGGAACAGGCTGATCAAAGCCGTGCTGGCCTTCGTGGTGGGCGCGATCGCCGGCTGGCTGCTGTTCGATCCCGTCTGGGACTTCCTCAAGCAGCCGTACTGCTCCCTGCCCCAGTCGCACGTGGTCGACAAGGACCAGTGCTCCCTGTTCGTCAACGGGATCTTCTCCTCGTTCTTCCTGAAGCTGAAGATCTCCTGCATCATCGGCGGGGTCGTCTCCGCGCCGTTCTGGCTGTACCAGATGTGGGCGTTCGTGGCGCCCGGCCTGTACCAGCGGGAGCGCCGCTGGACGTACGTGTTCCTCGGCGCCGCGGTCCCGCTGTTCTTCGTCGGCACCGCGCTGGCGTACCTGACGGTCGACAAGGGTCTGGCGATCTTCCTGGGGTTCGTCGCCGACGACGTCAAGCCCCTGATCACGGTCGACAGCTATCTCAGCTACGTGCTGACGATGCTGCTGGTGTTCGGGCTGACGTTCGAGCTCCCCCTCTTCGTGGTCGTGCTGAACATGGCGGGCGTGCTGAGCTCGTCGCGGATCCGCCGGTCCCAGCGGCTGATCCTGTTCGGCATCTTCGTCTTCGCGGCGGTGGCCACGCCGAGCGCCGACCCGTTCACGATGCTCGCGCTCGCGCTGCCGACCGTCCTGCTGTTCGAGATCGCCGCCCTGCTGGCCTTCCTCAACGACCGCCGGCGGGCCCGCCGTCCCGACCCGTACGCGGGCCTGGCCGACGACGAGGTCTCGCCCCTCGACCTCGAGTCGATCGACGCGGAGCTGGAGAAGGGCGACCGGGCCCGCTGATTGGGTATCGGGCCGGTCGAAACCGTAGGCTCGATGGTATGACCACCCCCGACACCACGTCGGCCGGACAGAGCCCGGCCCAGCGCTACGCCGCCTACCGCAGGCGCACCGGCGGCCACGGGCCGGCCCTGCTGGACTTCCGGACGCTGTACGACTTCGAGCTCGACGCGTTCCAGCTGGACGCGTGCCAGGCACTGGAGGACGGGAGCGGCGTGCTGGTCGCCGCCCCCACCGGGTCAGGGAAGACGGTGGTGGGGGAGTTCGCGGTCCACCTCGCCCTGACCGGCGGCACCAAGTGCTTCTACACCACGCCGATCAAGGCGCTGTCGAACCAGAAGTACGCCGACCTCGTCCGGCGGTACGGCCCGGAGAAGGTGGGCCTGCTCACCGGCGACAACAGCGTCAACGGGGAGGCCCCGATCGTCGTGATGACGACCGAGGTCCTGCGGAACATGCTGTACGCGGGCTCCCAGACCCTCGCCGGGCTGGCGTTCGTCGTGATGGACGAGGTGCACTACCTCGCCGACCGGTTCCGCGGCGCCGTCTGGGAAGAAGTGATCATCCACGTTCCGGACTCGGTGCGGATCGTGGCGCTGTCGGCGACCGTCAGCAACGCCGAGGAGTTCGGCGAGTGGCTGCACGAGGTCCGGGGCGACACCGCCGTGATCGTGGACGAGCACCGCCCCGTCCCGCTGTTCCAGCACATGCTGGTGGGGACGCGGCTGTACGACCTGTTCGTCGACACCGGCAGGGGCGGGGACCGGCAGGCCCGCCTGAACCCGCAGCTGACCCGGATGGCGGTGGAGGAGGTCCGGCGCGCCAAGGTCAACCAGGGCCGCCGCACCGGCCGCCGCCGGGCGCCGCGCCCGCAGCGGTTCCGGCCGCCCGCGCGGCCCGACGTGATCGAGCGGCTGGACCGCGCCGGCCTGCTCCCGGCGATCACGTTCATCTTCAGCCGCGCCGGCTGCGACGCGGCCGTCCTGCAGTGCCTGCACGCCGGGATCCGGCTGACCTCCAGGGAGGAGGCCGAGGAGATCCGCGCCCACGCCGAGCTGCGCACCGCCGACATCGCGCCGGAGGACCTGCGGATCCTCGGCTACGGCGACTTCCGGGAGGCCCTGGAGCGCGGCGTCGCCGCCCACCACGCCGGGATGCTGCCCACGTTCAAGGAGATCGTCGAGGAGCTGTTCACCCGCGGGCTGATCAAGGCCGTGTTCGCCACCGAGACGCTCGCGCTCGGCATCAACATGCCCGCCCGGACCGTGGTGATCGAGAAGCTGGACAAGTGGAACGGCGAGGCCCACGTCGACCTCACCCCGGGCGAGTACACCCAGCTCACCGGGCGCGCCGGGCGGCGCGGCATCGACGTCGAGGGCCACGCCGTCGTGGTGTGGGGCCCGAACGTCGAGCCCGCGTCCGTGGCCGGGCTGGCCGGCACCCGCACCTACCCGCTGAACTCCAGCTTCCGGCCGTCCTACAACATGGCCGTCAACCTCGTCGGCGCCGTCGGCGTCGAACGCGCCCGCACGCTCCTGGAGGAGTCGTTCGCGCAGTTCCAGGCCGACCGCGCCGTCGTCGGCCTGGCCCGGCAGGTGCACAAGAACGAGGAGGCCCTCCAGGGCTACGCCAAGGCCGCCGAATGCCATCTCGGCGACTTCATGGAGTACGCCGCGATGCGGCGGCGGCTGTCGGACCGCGAGTCCGAGCTGTCGCGCGAGCGCTCCGGAGCCCGCCGCGCGGAGGCCGCCCGGTCCCTGGAGCGGCTGCGTCCGGGCGACGTCATCCTCGTCCCGTCCGGGCGGCGCTCGGGGCTGGCCGTCGTCCTGGACCCGGGCGTCGGCCGCCGCTCCGACGGGCCCGCGCCGCTCGTGCTGACCGTGAACCGGTCCGTGCAGCGGCTGTCGATCCAGGACTTCCCGCGCGCCGTCGAGCCCGTCGAGCGGATCCGCGTCCCGAAGTCCTTCAGCCCCCGCAACCCGCAGGACCGCCGCGACCTGGCGTCCACGCTGCGCAACAAGGTCCCCGACGACGTGCGCGAGCGCAAGCGCACGCGCGGCGACTCGCCCGCCGCCGACGACGCCGAGATCGCCCGGCTGCGCGCCGACCTGCGCGCGCACCCGGTGCACGGCTGCGACAAGCGCGAGGACCACGCCCGCTGGGCCGAGCGCTACCACCGCCTGGACCGCGAGACCGAGCAGCTCCGCCGCCGCGTCGAGGGCCGCTCCCAGGTCATCGCCCGCACGTTCGACCGCGTCTGCGCCGTCCTGCAGCAGCTCGGCTACCTCGAAGGCGACTCCGTCACCGCGGAGGGCCGTCGCCTGGGCCGCATCTACAACGAGCTGGACCTGCTCACCGCAGAGAGCCTGCGCGAGGGCCTGTGGGAGAAGCTCGGCCCGGCCGAGCTGGCCGCGTGCGTGTCCGCCCTCGTCTACGAGTCGCGGCAGCCCGACGACGCCACGCCGCCCCGCACGCCGCCCGGCCCCGCGCAGGACGCGCTGGCCGCCATGGTGCGGCTCTGGGGGGTGCTGGAGGGGGTCGAGCGCGACAACCGCGTCTCGTTCCTGCGCGAGCCCGACCTCGGCTTCGCCTGGACCGCCTACCGGTGGGCCAAGGGCGACGACCTCGACGAGGTGCTGATGGAGAGCGACCTCACCGCGGGCGACTTCGTGCGGTCCGTCAAGCAGCTCCTCGACCTTCTCGGGCAGGTCACCGACGCCGCGCCCGCCAACAGCCACATCCGCAAGACCGCCCGCCGCGCGATGGACGCCATGCGCCGCGGGGTGGTCGCCTACTCGTCCGTCGCCTAGGCGGCCCTGCGCCGTGCCCGCCGGGCCGAGAGCGTCCGGTCCACGCGGTAGGCGGCCAGCCGGACGAGCAGGGGCTCCGGCGGGCGCCTCAGCCAGGCGGGGGCCAGGCGGTAGGTGAGGCCGGCCGTCCGCAGGAGCGCTCCGGCGGTCCGGCGGCGGGCCGGGGTCCACGGGAGGCCGAACTGGCCCCGCAGCTCGTCCGGCAGGAGCGCGGCCGTGAGCAGGCGGAAGACGGCGAGCCCGGGGGCCAGGGCGCGCAGGCGGCGGGGCCGCAGGACGGCGTCGGCGACCTCGCGGGCGGTGCCCGTGACCTCCAGGGCGGCGAGCGTGTCGGCCATGTAGGCGCGGAACGCGGCGAGGTCGGGCGGCTGCGCCTCCAGGGGGCAGCCGAGGACCTCGGCGACGACCCGCGCCTGCCGGTAGTAGGCCTCGGCCAGGCCGGGGTCGGCGCCTCGCATGACGTGCTCGTGGACGTGCAGGGCCGAGTCGATGAGAGTCGCGTTGACCCACAGCTGGAGGCCCGGGTCGTCGCCGGAGTAGTCCTCGCCGCGCACGGTCGTGTGGATGCCGCGCACCTTCGCCGCGATGCGCGCCACCTGCTCCGGCGTGCCGAACGTGACGACCAGCAGGAAGTCCAGGGTGCCGAACAGCCGGGCCAGGGGGCGCTCGGCGAAGTCGCTGTGCTCGGCGACGCCGCGCGCCACGGCCGGGTGCGCGAGCTGCATGAGCAGGGCCCGTCCGGCGGCGAGGCCGACGAGCGGCTCGGCGGCCAGGGTCCGCAGGACGTCGCGTTCGGCGAGGCGGTCGGGCGTGATCTGGGACGGGGCGGTCACGGCGCCTCCCGGCGGTCGGATCGAGCCCGGCCATCCTCGCGCACCTATTGGCAGACGGTCAATAACGGGCCCGGGTTCCGGACCGGCGGACCGGCGGCAGGCGGCGCGGCGGGCATCGGTTACCAAACCTGAAAGACATGTCGTATATGACGGTCATCGGTGTCACAATCAGGCGTTTCATTGGAACACGAGAAAGGCCCCGATCGTGGCCATCCGCGACAAGATGGGCGCCAACGCGGCCCACGTCCTGCAGCCGGGAGAGAACATCCAGGCGGTGTTCGGCGCTCAGACCACGAGCCAGTACTTCGCCCTGCTCTCGTACTGGATCATCATCTTCAGCAACGCCTACCGGGTCGTCGTGGTGACGGACCGGCGCATTCTCGTGTGCCGGTCCGGGCGGCTGCGCATGACGCCGGTCAACGAGGTCCTGCGGGAGCTGCCCCGGGCCACCCGGATCGGCCCGCCGAGCGGGCTGTGGTGGCGCTGCGAGACGCTCGGTGAGCGCCTCTACGTGCACAAGCGGTTCCACAAGGACGTCAACGCCGCCGACGGCGTCGCCGCCTGACGGTCCCCCCCCCCGGCGAGGCGCTCTCCCCGGCTCGGGGAGGGCGCCTCGCCGTCTGCGCGCCCGGTGCGGCGCGTCCGGCCGGTGGGCGCCGGATCGGCTTCGAGGAGGATCCGTCCGGCGCGCCGGAGCGCTAGTGTGATTCCGGTCACGGATCAATCACCGAGAGACGCCGGGAGAGGCATGATCGAGGCGGAGAACCTCACCAAGCGCTACGGCGACAGGACGGCCGTGGACGACCTGTCGTTCACGGTGGTCCCCGGGCGGGTCACCGGGTTCCTCGGCCCGAACGGCGCCGGGAAGTCGACCACGATGCGGCTGCTGCTCGGCCTGGACCGGCCGGACCGCGGGGACGCCCGGATCCACGGCCGCCACTACCGCGACCTGAACGCGCCGATGCGCGTCGTCGGGGCGCTGCTGGAGGCGCGGGCCGTGCACACCGGCCGCAGCGCCTACAACCACCTGCTGTGCCTCGCCCAGACGCAGGGCATCGGCCGCAGGCGCGTCGACGAGGTGGTCGAGCTCGTCGGGCTCACCGGCGTCGCCCGCAAGCGCGCCGGCGGCTTCTCACTGGGCATGGGGCAGCGGCTCGGCATCGCCGCCGCGCTGCTCGGCGACCCGGCCGTGCTCGTGCTGGACGAGCCCGTCAACGGCCTCGACCCCGAGGGCATCGTCTGGATCCGCACGCTCATGCAGCGGCTCGCCTCCGAGGGGCGCACGGTGTTCGTGTCCAGCCACCTGATGAACGAGATGGCCGTCACCGCCGAGCACCTCATCGTCATCGGCCGCGGCCGGCTGATCGCGGACTGCTCCACCGAGGAGTTCATCGAGCGCAGCACGGAGAAGGCGGTCATCGTCCGCAGCCCGGACGCGACCCGCCTCGCCGACCTCGTCACCGCCGAGGGGGGCAAGGCCTTCCCGGACGGGGAGGGGCTGCTCAACGTGACCCACATGGAGGCGCCCCGCGTCGGGGAGCTCGCGGCGGCCGAGGGCATCGTCCTGCACGAGCTCACCCCGACACGCGGCTCGCTGGAGTCGGCGTTCATGGAGCTGACCCGCGACAGCGTGGAGTACGGCGGGGCCGGGGCGCCCGTCCCCGGGGCGCCCGTCCCGGGGGCGGTCCCCGCCCCGAGCGCAGTCCCCGTCCAGGAGGGGGAGACCCGATGACCACGGCCACCGCCACGCCCGCCGCGGACCCCGCGGCCCACCCGCGGCCCGGCTTCGGACGGCTGCTGCTCTCGGAGTGGACGAAGATCCGCACCGTGCGGTCCACGCTGTGGACGCTGATCCTGCTCGTCGTCGTCGACCTCGGCTTCACCGCGCTGCTGGTCGGCCTCACCGCCGCGCAGTGGGACAAGACCGATCCCGCCGACCGCGCCTCGGTCGTCGCCGACCCGACCGGCTTCATCCTCGGCAGCGGGTTCTTCCTCGGCCAGCTGACCATCTGCGTGCTCGGCGTGCTGGTGATCGCCTCGGAGTACTCCACCGGCATGATCCGCGCGAGCCTGCTCGCGGTGCCGCGGCGGCTGCCCGTGCTGTGGGCCAAGGCCCTGGTGTTCTTCGCGGTGGTGCTCGTCCTCGGCCTCGCGGTGTCGTTCGTCTCGTTCTTCGTCGGCTCGGCGCTCATCGGGGACAAGGCGCAGGTGTCGCTGGGCGACGAGGGCGTGCTGCGCGCCGTCATCGGCGGCGGCCTGTACCTGGCGATGCTCGGGCTGTTCGCCCTCGCGATCGGCGGCATCGTGCGCCACACCGCCGGGGGCATCACCGGGGTCATCGGGTTCGTGCTGGTGCTGGCGCCGCTCGCCACGCTGCTGCCCGGCAGCATCGGCGACCACATCCACGCCTACCTGCCGTCGGAGGCCGGCCAGCTGATCGCCAAGTCGCACCAGGGCGCCGACGACCTGCTGACCCCCTGGCAGGGGTACGGGGTCTTCGCGCTCTGGACGGGCGTGCTGCTCGCCATCGCCGCCGTCCTGCTCAAGCGCCGCGACGCCTAGCGTCCGGGCCGTCCGGGCCGTCCGGGCCGTCCGGGCCGTCCGGGCCGTCCGGGCCGTCCGGGCCGTCCGGGCCGTCCGGGCCGCCCGGGCCGTCCGGGCCGCCCACGAGCGGCCCAGACGGCCCGGACGCGCGGCGGGGCGAGAAGCGGCCCTCCGTCCGGCTCTGAGTAACGGCGTGCCCCCGGGTAATGGGAGGACATGCTGGACGTCCCCGGAGCGAAGGACTCCCGCCCGGAGGCCCTCCGCTCCTCCTGCCGGACGAGGGGGCCGGTGACCGGTCCCTGGCCGCGTTGGCGGGTGCGGGACCGGGCCCTGTAGAAAGTCGTCATGAACGAGCTGCACGACGACGGCGTCGACGCGGTGACCTCGGCGCTGCTGACCGCGTCCCGGCTGCTGGTGGCGGTGTCGGTGCGCTCCCTGGCCGCGGTGGAGGACGCCGTCACCCTGCCGCAGTTCCGGCTTCTGGTCGTGCTGTCCTCGCAGGGGCAGGCCAAGCTCGTGACGCTCGCCGGGCTCCTGGAGGTCAACCCCTCGACCGCGATGCGGATGGTGGACCGGCTGGCCGCCGCCGGGCTGGTGGACCGGCAGGCGAGCCCGGACAGCGGCCGCGAGGTCCGCATCCAGCTCACCCCGGCCGGGCGCGGCATCGTCGACGACGTGACCGCCCGCCGCCGCGCCGACATCGCCGCGGTGGTGGCCCGGATGCCGGCCGGGCAGCGGCGCGCCCTCGTCGACTCCCTGCGCGCCTTCACCGAGGCCGGAGGCGAACCGCCGGTCACCTCCCTGGCCCAGCTCGGCTGGACCTGAGGACCGGTCCGCACCCCGTCGAACCTCCCGGCCCGGACGCGCGTACAGCGCATCGACGCCCCTTCCCCCTCGACCGAAAGGCGGCGGCGGATGCGAGAACCCCGACCGGTCGCCGCGGCGGCGTGCGGCCTCGCCGCCGCGCTGCTGCTCGGCGCCTGCACGCCGATCGGCCGCCAGGCCTCCGACGGCGGCGCCGTGGCGCCGCAGGCGAACGCCCGGAACGCGGCCCAGTCCACCGTCGACACCCCCTGGGGGCCGCTCGGCCCCGCCGACCGCGACCTCGTCGTCAAGGTCCGGCAGGCGGGGCTGTGGGAGATCCCCGTCGGCCGGGAGGCCGAGCGCCGCGCCGCGCGGGCCGCGACCCGCCGCCACCTCGGCGAGATCGCCCGCCAGCACGCCCGGCTCGACGAGCTGGACCGCGCCGTCGCCGCGAAGCTGAACGTCCCGCTGCCGGACCAGCCCACCCCGGACCAGCAGAGCTGGATGTCGGAGATCACCGGCAAGTCGGGGAACGACTACGACCGGACGGCCGTCGCCCGGCTGCGGATGGCGCACGGGCAGATCTACCCGGCGATCGCCGCCGTCCGCGGCAGCACCCGCAACACCCTCGTACGGAGCTTCTCCGAGCGGTGCGAGACGTTCGTCCGCACCCACATGAGGCTGCTGGAGGGCACCGGCTTCGTCACCGGCGACATGCTGCCCGACCCGCCCCAGGCCACCGGCGCGCCCGCGCCTGGGAACCCCGGGCACCCGCACGGCCCGGCGCCGGCCGCGACGTCGCTGCTGGGCGGGCGTTAGGCGGGGCGGCCCCGGTCAGGCGGGCAGGCCGGCGACCAGCGCGTCCAGCATCGCGCCGAGCGGGGCGTCCAGCGTGATCAGGGCGTGCGGGTCGCCCCGGGTCGCGCCCCGGTTCACGATCCCCACCGGGACGCCGTGCCGCGCCGCGTGCCGGACGAACCGGTAGCCCGACAGCACGGTCAGCGACGACCCCAGCACCAGCAGCGCCCCCGCCCGCTCCGTGAGCGCGTAGCAGTCCCCGACGCGGGCCGGCGGCACGTTCTCCCCGAAGAAGATCACGTCGGGCTTGAGCACGCCGCCGCACCGCTCGCAGTCCACGATCCGGAACGCCTCGACGGCCTCGTCGCCCAGGACGGCGTCGCCGTCGGGGTTGATCGTGTCGGCGCGGGCCGTCCAGCCGGGGTTGGCCCCGCGCAGCCGCTCCTCCAGCCGCTCGCGCGCGGACCGCTCGCCGCAGGACAGGCAGACGACGCGGTCCAGCGCGCCGTGCAGCTCGATCACGTCGCGCGACCCCGCGGCCTGCTGGAGCCCGTCGACGTTCTGGGTGATGATCCCCGCCAGCAGGCCGCGCCGCTGCAGCTCGGCGACCGCCCGGTGCCCGGCGTTGGGGCGGGCCCGGGCGATGTGCCGCCAGCCGAGGTGGCTGCGCGCCCAGTAGCGGCGCCGCGCCGCCTCGCTCCCGGTGAACGCCTGGTAGGTCATCGGCGCCGCGCGCCGCCGGCGTCCCGTCTCCCCGCGGTAGTCGGGGATGCCCGACTCGGTCGACAGCCCCGCGCCGCTCAGCACCACCACGTCACCGTCCGAGACGAGGTCGGCCAGCATCGGCAGGCCGGTCCGCGTCCCGTTCCCCGCAACCTCCGTCACCCCTCCATGGTGCACGACCGGGGCGGGCGGCACGCGGGCGCCCGTCCCGCCTCGCGCAGGGGTCGGCTGTGAGGCCCACTTAACGCGTCGGTGACGGCGAAGATCCTCGCGGGTAATACGGGCCGCCGAGGATCGGGCCCATGGGAGCCGACAGCAGACCGGACCAGCGCCTGGTCGTCGCCGGCCACGGGCCGGCCGCGCACCGCCTGGTGGAGGCGGTGCGCGAGCGCGACCCCGCCGGCACGTGGACGATCACCGTGATCGGCGAGGAGCCCCGCACCGCCTACGACCGGGTGGCGCTGACGACGCACCTGGAGGGCGCCGACCTCGCCTACCCGGCGCACGACGGCGCGGTGACCGTGCGGACGGGGGAGCGGGTCACCGGGATCGACCGCGCCGCCCGGACGGTCGCGACCTCGGCGGGGCGCGCCGTCCCCTACGACGCCCTCGTCCTGGCCACGGGATCCTCGCCGTTCGTCCCGCCGGTCCCGGGCGGGGACCTGCCGGGCGTCTTCGTCTACCGCACGATCGACGACCTGGACGCGATCCGCGCCTACGCGCGGGGCCGGCCCACCGGCGCCGTCGTCGGCGGCGGCCTCCTCGGCCTGGAGGCGGCCCGCGCGATCCAGGGCCTCGGCCTGCGCAGCGGCGTCGTGGAGGTGGCGCAGTGGCTGATGCCGCGCCAGCTCGACGAGGGCGGCGGCGCGATGCTGCGCCGCCACATCGAGGCGCTCGGCATGGCCGTGCACGCGGGCACCCCCATGCGCGCCCTGGAGGCGGGCGGGGACGGCTCCGTCCGGCGCGTCCTCCTGGAGGACGGCACGGTGCTCGACGCCGAGGTCGTGGTGTTCTCCGCCGGGATCCGCCCGCGCGACGAGCTGGCCCGCGGGTGCGGTCTGCCGGTGGGGGAGCGCGGCGGGATCGTGGTGGACGCCTCCTGCCGCACCGAGGACCCCGCCGTGTTCGCGATCGGCGAGTGCGCCCTGGTGGGCGGCACGGTGTACGGGCTGGCCGGGCCCTGCTTCTCGATGGCCGAGGTGGTCGCCGACCGGCTGCTGTCCCCCGCGAGCACGGCGGTGTTCGAGGGCGCGGACATGTCGACCAAGCTCAAGCTGATGGGCGTCGACGTCGCCAGTTTCGGCGACCCGTTCGCCGGCCCCGAGCGGGGCGCGCTCGGCGTCACCTACACCGACCCCGTAGCCGGGGTGTACAAGCGGCTCGTCGTCAGCGACGACGCGCGGACCCTGCTCGGCGGCGTCCTCGTCGGCGACGCCGAGTCCTACGGCACCCTCCGCGCCCATGTCGGCGGGAGCCTGCCGGGGGCGCCCGAGCAGATGCTGTTCGGCGGCACCGAGGCGGCGGGCGGCGACCTCCCCGGGACCACGGTCATCTGCTCCTGCAACAACGTCACCGCCGAGGGGATCCGCTGCGCGGTCGCCGAGTGCTCCCTGACCGACGTGGCGGGCGTGAAGGACCGGACGCGTGCCGGGACGAGCTGCGGCAGCTGCGTCCCGCTGGTGAAGCGGATCCTGGACGCCGAGCTGACCGCCGCCGGGATCGAGGTCGGCAAGGCGATCTGCGAGCACTTCGACTTCAGCCGCGCCGAGCTGTTCGACATCGTCCGGGCGGGGCGGGTCGCGAGCTTCACCCAGCTCGTCCAGGAGCACGGGACGGGCCGCGGCTGCGACATCTGCAAGCCCGCCGTCGCCTCCATCCTCGCCAGCCTCGGCAACGGCCACATCCTGGAGGGCGAGCAGGCGGCGCTGCAGGACACCAACGACCACTTCCTGGCCAACCTGCAGAAGAACGGCACGTACTCGGTGGTCCCGCGGGTCCCCGGCGGGGAGATCACCCCCGAGCGGCTCATCGTGATCGGGGAGGTGGCGCGCGACTTCGGCCTCTACACCAAGATCACCGGCGGCCAGCGGATCGACCTGTTCGGCGCGCGCGTCGAGCAGCTGCCGGAGATCTGGCGGCGGCTCGTCGAGGCCGGGTTCGAGTCCGGCCACGCCTACGGCAAGGCGCTGCGCACGGTGAAGTCGTGCGTCGGCTCCACCTGGTGCCGCTACGGCGTCCAGGACTCGGCCGCGATGGCGATCCGGCTGGAGCTGCGCTACCGGGGGCTGCGCGCCCCGCACAAGCTGAAGTCGGCCGTGTCCGGCTGCGCCCGCGAGTGCGCCGAGGCGCAGAGCAAGGACTTCGGCGTCATCGCCACCGAGAACGGCTGGAACCTCTACCTCGGCGGGAACGGCGGCATGCGGCCCAGGCACGCCGACCTGTTCGCCACCGACCTCTCCGACGACGAGCTGATCACCTGCGTCGACCGGTTCCTGATGTTCTACATCCGCACCGCCGACCGGCTGCAGCGCACCGCGGGCTGGATGGAGTCCCTGGACGGCGGCCTGGACTACCTGCGCGAGGTCATCGTGGACGACCGGCTCGGCATCTGCGCCGACCTCGACGCGGCCATGGCGCGCCACGTCGCGTCCTACTCCGACGAGTGGCGCGACACCCTGGACGACCCCGAGCGGCTCCGCCGGTTCGTCTCGTTCGTCAACGCGCCGCAGACCCCCGACCCGAGCATCGCCTTCGAGGTCGAGCGCGACCAGATCAAGCCCCTTCCCCTGGAGGTGAGGCGATGAGCCCCGCGGACGCGGCGGGCGTGGTCGTCGTCGGCAACGGGATGGCGGGCTCCCGGTTCGTGGACGAGCTGCGGTCCCGGGACGCCGCGACGCCGGTGACGGTGTTCGGCGCGGAGGCGCAGCGCCCCTACAACCGGATCCTGCTGTCGAACGTCCTCGCCGGGAAGACGCGGCCCGACCACATCAGCCTGGTCGACGCCGCCTGGTACGCCTCCCACGGCGTGGACGCCCGGCTCGGCGTCGAGGTCACCCGCGTCGACCGCGCGGCGAGGACCGTGCACGCCTCGGACGGGACGGTCACCCCCTACGGCACGCTCGTCCTCGCGACCGGCAGCACGGCGTTCGTCCCGCCGATGCCGGGTCTGGAGGACGGCCTGCCGCGCGGCGCGGAGGTGTTCCGCACGCTGGAGGACTGCCGCCGCATCTCCGGCCTGGCCGAGTCGGCGCGCCGCGCGGTGGTCGTCGGCGGCGGCCTGCTCGGCATCGAGGCCGCGCGCGGGCTCACGGGCCGCGGCCTGGAGGTGACCGTCCTGCACCTGGCCGGGCACCTGATGGAGCGCCAGCTCGACCCCGCCGCGGGGAAGGTGCTGGCCCGCACGCTGGCGGCCCTCGGCATCGGCACGCGGCTGCAGGCCGCCGTCACCGGGCTGCGCACCGCCGGCGGCGCGGTCACCGGCGTCGAGCTGGCCCTGCCCGGCGGCGGGACCGAGGTCGTCGACGCCGACCTGGTCGTCCTGTCCTGCGGCGTCCGGCCCGAGGTGGGCCTGGCCCGGGACGCGGGCCTGGCCGTCGGCCGGGCCGTGATCGTCGACGACGAGCTGCGGTCGGTCACCGACCCGGCCGTGCGCGCCATCGGCGAGTGCTCCGAGCACCGCGACGAGGTGTACGGGCTGGTGGCGCCCGCGTGGGAGCAGGCGGCCGTGCTCGCGGGGCTGCTCGCGGGCACCGACCCCGCGGCCCGGTTCACCGGCGCCCGCCAGATCACCCGGCTGAAAGCCGCGGGGATCGAGCTGGCGTCGATGGGCGAGACGCACTTCGGCGACGACGACGAGGACGTGGAGGTCGTCCGGTTCACCGACGCCGCGCGCGGCACCTACAAGAAGGCCGTGATCCGGGACGGCCGGCTGATCGGCGCGATCCTGCTCGGCGAGACCTCCACCGCCGGGACGCTCACCCAGCTCTACGACCGGGCCTCGCCGCTGCCCGCCGAGCGCCTCGGCCTGCTGTTCCCCGGCGTCGGCGGCGCGCCCGAGGCCGAGTCGCCGGTGCGGATGCCGGACGCGGCGACCGTCTGCCAGTGCAACGACGTCAGCAAGGGGCAGATCCGCGCCTGCTGGCAGCGCGGCGCCCGCACGGCCGACGCGGTCGCGCGCGACACCCGGGCGGGCACCGGCTGCGGCGGCTGCCGGTCCGCCGTCGAGGGCATCCTCGCCTGGCTGGAGGAGCAGGACACCGTGGACGTCGCCTGAGCGGGCGGCGGGTAGGCTCCGCCGCATGCTCGACGGACGCCCGCTGATCGACGCGCACGTGCACGCCGCCCGGCTGCCCACGCTCCGCCCGGCCTGGCGGCGCTGGGCCGAGGAGTTCGGCTCGGCCCACCCCTGGCAGGACCTCTACGACGAGGGCGGCGCGCTCGTGCCGGAGCGGGTGGACGCCTACTTCGAGGGCGAGGGCGTCGACGTCGCGCTGCTGCTGTGCGAGTACAGCCCGCGGACCACCGGCACGCAGCCCATCGAGGACCTGCGTCCCCTCCTGGAGCACGACCCGCGCCGCTTCAGGCCGATCGCCAACGTCAACCCCCACCTGCACTACCCGATCGGCGCCGAGGTCGAGCGGCAGCTCGGGTTCGGCGCCGCCGCGCTCAAGCTGCACCCGGTGCACGGCGGGTTCAGCGTCGCCGACCCCGAGCTGCATCCCGCCTACGAGGTGTGCCGGGACGCCGGCGTCCCGGTCGTCGTGCACTGCGGGACGAGCTCGTTCCCCGGCTCGGTCAACCGGTACGCCGACCCCGTCGCGGTCGACGACGTGCTGCGGCTGTTCCCCGGCCTGACGTTCGTCCTCGCCCACGGCGGCCGCGGCTGGTGGTACGACGCCGCCGCGTTCCTCGCGCTGTCGCGCGAGGAGGTGTGGATCGAGCTGTCCGGCCTGCCGCCCCGCCGGCTCCCCGAGTACTACGCCCGGCACGACCTGCGGCGCCTGGCCCGCAAGTTCGTCTTCGGCACCGACTGGCCAGGCGTGCCCGGCATCGCCCGCAACGCCCGCGCCGTCGCCGCCCTCGGCCTGGACGAGGAGACCCTCGCGCTCGTCCTGGCCGGGAACGCCCTGCGGATCTACAAGGGCCTGACCGTCCCGTCCACCCGAGAGGACCACCGCATGCCCGACGAGGGCCCCTTCACCGACGACGTCGTGCGGCAGATCGCGCGGCACATGAACGAGGACCACGCCGCCGACTGCCTGACGATCTGCCGCGCGCTCGGCGGGCGCCCCGGCGCGACCGCGGCCCGGATGACCGGTCTGGACGCGGAGGGCATCGAGTTCGCCGTCGCCGACGGCGGCGTCGAGCACCCGGTCCGGATCCCGTTCGGCGAGCGGCTCACCGAGCGCCCGCAGGTGCGCCGCGAGGTCGTCCGGATGACCGAGCGCGCCCGCGCCGCGCTCGGCGGCGGGCTGGACCTTCCCGACGCGCCGTAGGTAAGGTAGCCGACATGGCGTCGGAAAAAGAGCCGTTCTCCGCGCGGCTGCGCGCCGCGACCTGGAGCGACCACGGCGACAACGAGACCTCGGCCTACATGGGCGCGCTCGCGGAGGGCCGCCTCGAGCGGCACGAGTACGCCGTGCTGGTGGCGCAGCTCCACCCCGTCTACGACCTGCTGGAGCGGGCCGCCGACCGGATGGCCGGCGATCCCGTCGCCGGCGGCTTCGACCTTCCCGGGCTGCGCCGCCGCGAGGCGCTGGAGGCCGACCTCGCCTTCTTCTACGGGCCCCGCTGGCGCTCGCGCGCGGAGCCGAACGACGCGACGGCCCGCTACTGCGACCGGCTGCGCGAAGTGTGCTTCGACTGGCCGGGCGGGTTCGTGGCCCATCACTACACCCGCTATCTGGGCGATCTGTCCGGCGGGCAGTACATCGGGCTCCAGGTCCGCAAGACCCTGGACCTGCCCGCGGGGGCCGACGGCGTCCGCTTCTACCGCTTCGCGGGCAAGCCCAAGGCCTACAAGGACCGCTACCGCCGGCTGCTGGACGCCGCGCCGTGGGACGCCGCGGAGCAGGCCCGGGTCATCGGCGAGGTCAGGGCCGCCTACCGGCTCAACGCCGCCCTCACCGCGGAACTCGACGAGCACCTGCGCCGCGACGCCGCGTGACCGGCCGCTGACCGGCGCGAACGTCTATTCTGTCGGAAATACGAATATCGGACGGCCGGAAAAAGGGTGCGGTTTCGGGGGCGGGCTGGGGGAGATCCGTTAGGCAGCCGAGGGGCCCGCCGGGGCCCCCGACCCCCCACGGAGGCCGACATGCTCGCGATCGTCGCCGCGATCGTCTTCGCACTCGCCCTGCTGTTCGACCTGGCCGACATCTCCTCGGACGCCATCAACAACGGCACCCTGACCGTGCTCGGCCTGCTGCTGATCGCCCTGCACCTCGGCGGCGTCGGCACCGGCGCCTCCGCGAACTGGCGGCCGCGCCGCCGCGGCCGCCGGTGACCGCCCGCCGGCCGCGGCGGTCGGGGCTCACGACGCACGCGAGAAGCGGACCCGGCGGCGCGCCGGGTCCGCCTCCTCCAGTCGCACCCTGACCTGCTCCCCGAGCGGCAGCCCCTCCCCGTCGCAGCGGCCGAACACCGGCGGCGCCACCAGTTGGACGCGTCCGCCGGTGCGGTCGCCGTTCACGTCCACCACCACCCCGTCGAACACGTCCCCGACATGGTCGCGCAGGAGCAGCGCCTCGACCAGGTCGACGCACGCGTGGTCGATGTCCGCGCCGCGGCGCAGCGCCCGCTGCATCGCCTCGGGCAGGAGCGGCAGCGCCTCCCGCGCCCAGCCCGGGACGGGCCGGTCCGCCGCGAGCGCCAGGCACACCTCCGTGGCGTACCGGTCGGCCAGCCGCCGGATCGGGGCGGTGACGTGCGCGTACGGGGCGGCGACGGCGGCGTGCGCGGGCTGCTCGGGCGGCGCGCCGTCGAAGGCGGTGTACCCGGCGCCGCGCATCAGCCCCGCCGCGTCGTGCAGGAACGCCGCGTGCCGGGGGAGCACCGGGTCCAGGGCGCGGACGATGTCGCCGTAGGAGGCGTCCCCCGGCCAGGAGACCTCCAGCGCCCGGGCGGCGAGCCGCAGCCGCTCGACCGCCTCGGCGGGCGCGGGCGGCATGGTGCGCAGCAGCCCGACGCCGCCGTCCAGCATCAGCCGCGCCGCGGCCCGCCCGGTCAGCAGCGAGATCTGCGCGTTCCACGCATCGGTCGCCAGGTCGCCGCGCAGCTTCAGCGCCCAGCCGCCGCCCGCGTGCACGACCTCCTGCTCGGGCAGCGGCAGGCTCACGCCGCCGCGCGCGGCCTCCGCCGCGATGAGCCGCTCGCCGATCTCGCCGAGCAGCGCGATCCGCGGGTCGCCGTCGCCGCGGCGGGCGGTGGCGTAGTCGAGCCGGTCGCGGCTGCGCACGAGGGCGCGGCGCACGTCCACGCCGGTGATCCGCCCGGCGTCGTCGACGTCGATCGTCCACGCGACGGCGGGACGCTCCCGGCCGGGCAGCAGGCTCGCGCTTCCCTCCGACAGGGGGCGCGGGTGCAGCGGCGCGTTCGCGTCCGGCAGGTAGAGCGTCACGCCGCGGGCGCGCGCCTCGGTGTCGAGCGCGCCGCCCGGGCGGACGAACCCGGCCATGTCGGCGATCGCGTACCGCACCCGGTGCCCGGATCCGCGCCGCTCCAGGTGCATCGCCTGGTCGAGGTCGAGCGAGCCGGGCGGGTCCAGGGTGAAGAAGGGGACGTCGCGCAGGTCCACGCGTCCGTTGGGGGGCGGCGCGGAGGCGGCGGCCTCGGCGAGGGCGGCGGGCGGGAACGCGCCGGGCACCGAGAACTCGGCGCGGATCCGGTCGAGGCCGGCGCGGACCTCGGCGTCGGCCTCGACGGTACGCAGTCGCAGCGGTCGGCGCGGCACACGACCGAGCGTACGGGACGAACCCGGCGATCCCGCTGTGAATCTACAATGTAAAGGCGCCGGGTCCGCCGGCCGGAACGGGGTTGACCTGCCTCACTCGTCGGGGGAGTCCGCGAACGCGCGCAGCCCCGGCGGGTCCTCCACAGTGATCTTTCGCCAGCCGGTGCTGACCAGTCCCTCGCGCCGCAGCGTGGACAGCGCCCGCGCGACGGTCTCCCGGGAGGCGTCCATCCAGCTGCCGAGCTCCTCCTGGGACAGCGGCGGCCCGATCGCGATCGCCCCGCCGGCGGCGGGTGGGACGTGCCGGGCCGACAGGTCGGCGAGGCCCGACAGCAGGATCGCCAGCCGCCGGGCGCCCTGCGCCGACACGTGCGCCCGCAGCCTGCGGTCGGCGTCGTCGAGCCGCCGCACGAACGTGCCGCTGACCAGCCGCCACACCCGCGGGTGGGCGTCCAGGAAGGCGGTGAACCGGGCCGCCGGGACGATCAGCGCCCGGACGTGGTCGAGCGCCTGCACGGTCGCCGACCGCTCGCGGCCGCCGAGCACCGCGCTCTCGCACACCAGGTCGCCGGGGCCGCGCACGGCGAGCACGACCGCCCGGCCGTCCTCGCCGGCGCAGGTGACCTTCGCCCAGCCGGACTCGATGACGATGATGTGGTCGGAATCGTCGCCCTGGTAGCACAGGGGCGTCCGCGGCTGGTAGCTCCGGGCCCGCCCGGCGGCCCGCAGCGCCGCGCGCTCCCGGCCGTCCAGCGCGGCCCAGAAGCCGCCGCCGGGGCTCGCGGCGAGACCGCCGCGTGGTCTGGTCCGCTCGCTCACGGCACGTCCGTCTCCGGTCGGGGGTTCGGATGAACCGGTACCCACGGCAATCGGGGGGAGTGGGGCGTTGAGGCCCGAGTGCCGCGGGTACCGGTCGCCTGCATGTGCCAATGAGAACCCATCACCGATCCGCATGCTGCACGCCGGAGACCGCGCTGTCTGTGTCATCTGACACTCTCGGCGCAAATTGCAGCGAAATCGGCGATCAGCGTGAGAGGGCGTTCAGGAGCCGGTTGACCGGGCCGGACAGGTTCCAGGTGTCGGCGAGCCGGACGAGGGCCTCGGCGTCGCGCGGCTCGGCGGGCAGCCCGTCCTCCAGGCCCGCCAGCTCGGGGGCGTCGATGTCGGTGACGACCCGCACCACCGTCTCGGCGGCGGCCAGGTACTCGCGGGCCGCCTCCATCCGGCGGCGCGCGCCCGCCGGGAACCCCTCGTCGGTGCCGGCGTCCAGCGCCGCGAGGATCCCCTCGACCGTGCCGAACCGGGTGACGAGCGCGGCGGCGGTCTTGTCGCCGACCCCCGGCACACCGGGTAGCCCGTCGCTCGGGTCGCCGCGCAGTGTGGCGTAGTCGCCGTAGCCGCGGCCCGGGATGCCGTACTTGGCCGCCACCTCCTTCTCGCCCATCACCTGCAGGTTCCGGATCCCCCGGGCGGTGTACAGGACGCAGACGGGGGCGCGGTCGTCGACGAGCTGGAACAGGTCGCGGTCGCCGGTCACGATGTCGACCGGCCCGTCGGCCGCCCCCCGCACCGCGAGCGTCCCGATGACGTCGTCGGCCTCGTAGCCCGGGACGCCCGCGCGCGCCAGCCCGAAGGCGTCCAGCACCTGCTCGATGACCGGCAGCTGGGCCTCCAGCGCGTCGGGCGTCTGGTCGCCGCCGTCCTCGGCCACCCGGTGCGCCTTGTAGGAGGGCAGCGCCTCCACCCGGAACGCCGGGCGCCAGTCGGCGTCCATGCAGCACACGAGCCGCTCGGGCCGCCGGTCTTGGACGAGACGGGCGATCATGTCGACGAGTCCGCGCACCGCGTTCACCGGCGTCCCGTCGGGGGCCGTCACCGACTCGGGGACCCCGAAGAAGGCGCGGAAGTACAACGACGGCGTGTCCAGCAGCATCAGCCCGCTCATGGGCCACATGCTGCCACGCGGGCCGGGTCGGCGGCGCCCGGACGCTCCTGGGATCCTGGTACCGGCCACTGGAGAGGATCGGAGATATGGAGACGGATGTGACAACGGAGTTGTATCCGCGCGAGCGCGTCGGCCTGGTGCGCGCGGCGACGGCGAAGGCGGGCCTCGGGGCGGTGCTGCTGACGCCCGGCCCCGATCTGCGGTACGTCACCGGGTACGACGCCAAGCAGCTCGAGCGGCTCACCTGCCTGGTGGTCCCGGCGGACGGCGAGCCGTTCCTGGTCGTCCCCCGGCTGGAGCTGCCCGCCGCGCAGGAGTCGCCGGCGGGGTCCCTCGGCGTCGAGCTGGTGCCGTGGGACGAGACCGACGACCCCTACGCGCTGGTGGCCCGCCGGCTCCCGGGGGACCCCGGGACCGTCGGCGTGGCCGACCGGATGTGGGCGGTGATGGCGCTGCGGTTCCGCGCCGCGATGCCCGGCGCCGAGCAGGTCGCGGCCGGGAGCGTGCTGCGGGAGCTGCGGATCCGCAAGAGCGCGGCGGAGGTGGCGGCGCTGCGCGAGGCGGGGGAGGCGATCGACCGGGTGCACCGCCGGGTCCCGGAGCTGCTGAGGGCGGGCCGCACCGAGCGCGAGGTCGGCCGCGACATCGCCGACGCGATCATCGCCGAGGGGCACGCGCAGGTCGACTTCGTCATCGTCGGCTCGGGCCCGAACGGCGCCAACCCGCACGCCGAGCTGTCGGACCGGGTCATCCGTCCCGGCGAGCCCGTGGTGGTCGACATCGGCGGGACGATGCCGAGCGGCTACTGCTCGGACTCGACCCGCAACTACTGCGTGGGCGAGCCGCCCGCCGACTACCGCGCGTACTTCGCGGTGCTGGAGGAGGCGCAGCGGGCGTCGTGCGCGGCCGTGCGGCCGGGAGCGACGCCGGAGGCGGTGGACGCGGCGGGCCGCGGCGTCATCGCCGCCGCCGGGCACGGCGAGCACTTCTTCCACCGCACCGGCCACGGCATCGGGCTGGAGTCGCACGAGGACCCCTACATCGTCGCCGGCAACCTCGAGCCGCTGGAGCCCGGGATGGCGTTCTCGATCGAACCGGGCATCTACCCCGGCCCGCACGGCGCCCGCATCGAGGACATCGTCGTGTGCACCGAGGACGGCTTCGCGCCGATGAACGTGACCGAGCGCGGGCTGGTGATCGTGGACTGACACCGGTCGGGGCGCTGCGGCGCTCCGGACGACCGTGGGCATGAACGGGTTTGCGTTCATGCCCACGTGCTGTTTTCGGGCAGCGCAAATTGAGACGGAAACAGCTCGGTAACGATCTCTGTATCAAATGCGCCGGAGCGTGCCCCCGCCGGTTGCGATCGGGGTGTCCGGCCCTGTACCTCCTTGTTGCACTGTTACGCGGGAGTAAGTCAAATTCTTCCGCGTCGACGTGCCGTGACGAAGAGGAGACGCCGTGGCAGAGGTCGACCTGACCAGCGTCGGGAAGGTCTATCCCGACGGCACGCGGGCCGTGACCGACCTGGACCTCCACATCGCCGACGGGGAGTTCCTCGTCCTGGTGGGCCCGTCGGGCTGCGGCAAGACCACCGCGCTGCGCATGGTCGCCGGACTGGAGGACATCTCCGAGGGCGAGGTCACGATCGGCGGGCGGGTCGTCAACCGGGTGCCGTCCCGGGACCGCGACGTCGCGATGGTGTTCCAGAGCTACGCCCTCTACCCGCACCTGTCGGTGCGCGACAACATCGGCTTCGGGCTCTCGCTGCGCAAGCTGCCGAAGGCCGAGATCCGCGAGAAGGTCGACCGCGCCGCGCGGACCCTGGGCCTGGCCGACTACCTGGACAAGAAGCCCCGCAACCTGTCGGGCGGGCAGCGCCAGCGCGTCGCGATGGGCCGCGCGATCGTCCGGGAGCCGCAGGCGTTCCTGATGGACGAGCCGCTGTCCAACCTCGACGCCAAGCTGCGCGTCCAGATGCGCGCCGAGATCGCCCGGCTCCAGCGCGACCTCGGCGTCACCACCGTCTACGTCACCCACGACCAGACCGAGGCGATGACGCTCGGCGACCGGGTCGCGGTGATGAAGAAGGGGCGCCTGCAGCAGGTCGCGGCGCCGCAGGAGCTCTACGACCGGCCGGCGAACCTGTTCGTCGCCGGATTCATCGGCTCACCGGCCATGAACCTGGTCCAGGGCACGCTGTCCGGCGACGCGGAGAACCCGCGCCTGGAGATCGGCGGCCAGACCCTGACGCTCCCGGCCGAGGTGCTGACCGAGCGCCCGGCCCTGGCGTCCCGCCTCGGGGGCGACGTCGTCGTCGGCATCCGCCCCGAGGACATGGAGGACTCCGAGCTCGTGGAGGCGCCCGAGGGGTCCGGGCTCGCCTCCACCGCCGACCTCGTGGAGGCGATGGGCTCGGACGTGCTGGTGCACTTCGCGATCGAGGCGTCCCAGGTCGTCACCGAGGACACCAAGGAGCTCGCGCGCGACGCGGGGACCGACGTGCTGGGGAACCTGGAGAGCCCCCGCACGGACCTGGTCGCGCGGTTCAGCCCGCGCACCCGCGTGAAGGTGGGCGACCCGGTGACGGTCCGCGTCGACACCGGCCGCCTGCACTTCTTCGATATCGAGTCCGGCGCGTCGATCTGGGGAACAGGCGACGCCGCTCCGGCCAGGGAGGATGAGGAATGAGCGTCAGCTTCGCCGGCGGGGGGACCGCCCCCCGCAGACAGCGTTCCGCCGGCTTCGGCAGGCGCGTGACGGGAGCCGCCGTCGCGGCGGGAATGCTCCTGTCCGCGGCCGCCGCGTGCGGCGGCGACGACAAGGACGGGGACGGGTCGTCGCCCTCCGGCGGGGGTGAGCTGAAGGGCACCACCATCGAGGTCGCGGCCAAGTGGACCGGTCCTGAGGAGGCGAACTTCCGCAAGGTCCTGCAGGCGTTCGAGAAGAAGACGGGTGCGAAGGTCAACTACGCCTCCACCGGTGAGAACACCGACGCCTACCTCGGCCCGCGCATCGAGGCCAAGAACCCGCCGGACGTGGCGATCCTTCCGCAGCCGGGCCTGATGCAGCAGTACGCGGGCAAGGGGGCGCTCAAGCCCCTGGGCGACGACGTGGTCTCGCAGGTCGGCCAGAACTTCGCGCCGTACTGGAAGGAGCTCGGCTCCTCCGACGGCAAGACCTACGGCGTGATCGTCAAGGCGGCCTACAAGTCGATCCTGTGGTACCGGCCGGAGGCGCTCGACGAGGCCGGCGTCCAGCCGCCCGCGGCATGGGCCGACCTGACCAAGGCGGCGGGCACGCTGCAGGACGCGGGCACCACCCCGTTCACGCTCGCCGCGGGGCCGCAGGACTCCTGGACGCTCACCGACTGGTTCGAGAACGTCTACCTGTCGCAGGCCGGGCCGGAGAACTACGACAAGCTCGCCAAGCACGAGATCAAGTGGACCGACCCGAGCGTGGGCAAGGCGCTGCGGACGCTCGCCGAGGTCTGGGGCAAGCCCGACTACCTCAACGGCGGGGTCGCGACCGCGACCAAGACCAAGTTCGACGAGTCGGTCACCCAGGTGTTCGGCCAGCAGAAGGCCGCCATGGTCTACGGCGGCGACTTCGCCGCCGCCAACATCGGCACCACCAAGGCCAAGGTCGGCACGGACGCCAAGGTGTTCGCGTTCCCGAAGGCCGGCGACACCGCCCCGGCGATCCTCGGCGGCGACGTCGCGGTCGCGCTGAAGGACGGCAAGGGCGCGCAGGAGCTGATGAAGTACCTCGCCTCGCCCGAGGCGGGCACGGTGTGGGCCGGGCTCGGCGGCTACCTGACGCCGAACAAGAACGTCAAGCCGGACGCCTACTCCGACCCGATCGCCAAGCAGCTGATCACCCAGCTCCAGCAGGCAGGCGACGCAGCACGCTACGACATGTCCGACCTGGCGCCCGCCGCGTTCGGCGCGACGCCCGGCAAGGGCGAGTGGGAGGCGCTGCGCCAGTTCGTGCAGAACCCGACCGACGTCAAGGGCACGCAGGCCAAGCTGGAGGCCGAGGCGGCCAAGGCGTACAAGTAGGGCCCACAAGTAGGGAAACCCTTGATGAAGGCTCCGAATGAGGAGGTGCCGCCGGCCGCGACGGCCGGCGGCGCCGCCGCCATCGACGCGCCGCCCGCCCGCCGCGGCGCGCGCGGCGCGCGCGAGCGGCTGACCCCGCCGTCGTGGCTGGCCCTGATGTTCCTGCTGCCGGCGCTGCTGCTGCTCGGCTTCCTCGTCGTGTACCCGATCGTCTACTCGGTGATCCGCAGCTTCTTCGACGCCTCGGGCGGCTCGTTCGTCGGCGTCGACAACTACACCGGTGTCTTCCAGGGGCACGACAACCTCGTGGCGGTGCGCAACACCGCCATCTGGGTCGTCGTGGCGCCGAGCGTGGTGACCATCGTCGGCCTCGTGTTCGCCGTGCTCACCGAGCGGATCCGCTGGGCGACGGTGTTCAAGCTCGTGGTGTTCATGCCGATGGCGATCTCGTTCCTCGCCTCCGGCGTGATCTTCCGGCTGGTGTACCAGCAGGACCCGGACAAGGGCGTGGCGAACGCGGCGATGGTCGCGGTCCACGACATGTTCCGGCAGGACACCACCTACCCGGGGGCCGGGCCCCGCAACGGCGGGAACGCGCCGGTCCGCGAGGACGGCGGCGCCGTGGTCTCGGTGCGGCCCTACTCGGCGGGGCAGAGCGCGCTCATCCCGCTGCTGAAGATCAAGCCCGAGTACCTTCCGAAGGACGCCGAGCCCGCCGCGCCGCCCCCGGCGGCCGCGCCTGGCCGGCTGACCGGCACGGTCTGGTTCGACTTCACCCGGGGCGGCGGCGGGCAGCAGAACGCCCCGAACTCCGGCGAGTCCGGGCTGCCCGGCATCCGGGTGGAGGCGGTCCAGGGCGGCAAGGTCGTCGCCAAGGCCACCACGGAGGCCGACGGCACCTTCACCCTGCGGAAGGTGCCCGCCGGGACGTACACGATCCGGCTGCCCAAGGACAACTTCACCACGGCCTACCAGGGCGCCGAGTGGCTCGGCGACACCCTCATCACCCCGGCGATCATCGGGTCGTACGTGTGGGTGTGGTCGGGCTTCGCGATGGTGCTG
Organism: Spirillospora sp. CA-108201; assembly: GCF_050936235.1. Classification (NCBI taxonomy): domain Bacteria; kingdom Bacillati; phylum Actinomycetota; class Actinomycetes; order Streptosporangiales; family Thermomonosporaceae; genus Spirillospora; species Spirillospora sp. CA-108201. Next base: position 1,211,504 of record NZ_JBNJNE010000001.1, read on the forward strand.
ATCGCGGCCGGGCTCGCCGCCATCCCGCGCGACGCCCTGGAGGCGGCGCGGGTCGACGGCGCCACCGAGTGGCAGGTGTTCCGGCGGGTGACGATCCCGCTGCTCGCGCCCGTCCTGATGGTGGTGCTGGTGACGCTGGTCATCAACGTCCTGAAGGTCTTCGACCTCGTCTACATCATCGGCGGCGGCGATCCGAACGCCAGCGTGCTGGCGCTGCAGATGTGGACCGAGTCGTTCGGCGGCGGCAACGACCAGGGCTCCGGCAGCGCCATCGCCGTGCTGCTGTTCGTGCTCGTGCTGCCCGCCATGCTGTTCAACATCCGGCGAATGCGGCAGGAGCGCAAATGAGCACCGCGGAGAAGGGCGCGCAGGCGCCCTCCGGGGCGGAGGCCGGCGGCGCGGCGGGCGCGCCGCGGCGCGGCCTGGCCGCCCGGGTCGTCGGCAGGGCCGGCGGCGGCGCCGCGCAGGCGCTGCTGGTCCTGGTCGCGCTGTTCTGGCTGGTGCCGACCCTCGGCCTGCTGGTCGCCTCGCTGCGCTCCAACGAGGACAACAACGCCGACGGCTGGTGGAGCGTGTTCGCCAAGCCGGCGCAGCTGACCGCGGAGTCCTACAGCGCGCTCCTGGACAAGGGCGACTTCGTCGACTCGTTCTGGAACACGGTGCTGATCACCGTCCCGGCGACGTTGCTGGTGGTCGCGATCGCCTCGCTGGCCGCCTACGCGTTCGCGTGGATGGAGTTCCCCGGCCGGGACTGGCTGTTCCTCGGAGTCGTGGCGCTGCTGGTGGTGCCGGTCCAGGTCGCGCTGATCCCGGTCGCCAAGCTCTACGGCTACATCGAGTTCGGAAGCTTCCACATGTTCGGCTCGGTCACCGGCGTGGTGCTCTTCCACGTCGCCTTCGGGCTGCCGTTCGCCATCTTCCTGCTCCGCAACTTCTTCGCGGCGATCCCCCGGGACCTGCTGGAGGCGGCGCGGATGGACGGCGGCTCGGAGTGGACGATCTTCCGCCGGGTGATCCTCCCGCTGGGCGGCCCGGCGATCGCCTCGCTCGGTATCTTCCAGTTCCTGTGGGTGTGGAACGACCTGCTGGTCGCGCTGGTGTTCGCCGACACCGGGTCGCAGCCGATGACCAAGTGGCTGCAGTCGCAGATGCGGCAGTTCACCGGCAACATCGACATCCTCGCGCCCGGCGCGTTCCTGTCCCTGATCGTCCCGCTGGTGGTCTTCTTCGCGTTCCAGCGCTACTTCGTCCAGGGGGTCCTCGCCGGCTCGGTGAAGTGACGGCCCGCGAGGACGACGGTGCCCACGGCCCTGCCAGGGCCGTGGGCACCGCCCGGTTCCGGCGGGTGCTCAGCCGGACTTGCGCAGGTCCGCGGCGGCGTGCCGTTCGGCGACGTCGGAGTGCCCGATGGCCAGGCCGCTGGACGGGTCGAAGAAGTGCAGGCGGCGCGTGTCGACGGCGAGGTCCACGTCCTGCCCCGGGCGCACGTGCGAGCGGGAGTTGACGCGGGCCGTCCACAGCGCCTTGTTGTCGATCAGCGGGATCGCCTCGGTCTCGCCCTCCGCGGCGTCCTCGGCCAGGTCGGCGGTGTCCTTGTGCTCGACCGGCGGGGCGTCGATCGTGAAGATCACGTTGATCTCGCTGCCGAGCTCCTCGGTGACGCTGCTGCGCACCGCCATCGGCGCCCAGTCGGGCTGCGCGTGCGCGGAGTCCTCGAAGTCCGACGGGCGGATGCCGAGGATGACCTTCTTGCCGAGGTAGCCGTCCAGGCCCGGCTTGCCGTCCACGACCGCGGCCGGGACCGGCAGCGTGTAGCCGGCGAAGGAGACCCGCGCCCCGCCGTCGCCGGTCTCGAGGTCGGCGAGCACGAAGTTCATCGCGGGCGAGCCGATGAACCCGGCCACGAACAGGTTGACGGGGTTGTCGAAGAGCCGCTGCGGGGTGTCGACCTGCTGCAGCCTGCCCTCGCGCAGCACGCACACCCGCGAGCCGAGCGTCATCGCCTCGACCTGGTCGTGGGTGACGTACACGGTGGTGACGCCGAGGCGCTCGTGCAGTTGGCTGAGGGACGCGCGCATGGACACGCGGAGCTTGGCGTCGAGGTTGGACAGCGGTTCGTCCATGAGGAACGCCTGCGGCTGGCGGACGATCGCGCGTCCCATCGCGACGCGCTGCCGCTGGCCGCCCGACAGCGCGGCCGGCTTGCGGGACAGGTACTGCTCCAGCCCGAGCATCTTGGCGGCGTCGCGGACCTTCTGCTTGATCTCCGCCTTCGGGGTGCCGCGCAGCTTGAGGCCGAACGCGAGGTTCTGCTCGACCGTCATGTGCGGGTAGAGGGCGTAGTTCTGGAAGACCATCGCGATGTCGCGGTCCTTCGGCGCGAGGTCGTTGACGACCTGCTCGCCGATGGAGATCTTCCCGCCGGAGATCTCCTCCAGCCCGGCGATCATCCGCAGCGCGGTGGACTTGCCGCAGCCGGACGGCCCCACCAGCACCATGAACTCGCCGTCGCGGATCTCCAGGTCGAGCCCGTCGACGGCCTTGACTCCGCCGCCGTACACCTTGTCGACCCCGTCCAGCACGATCTTGGCCATCGCAACCCCTTGTGGAAACGTTTCCGTCGCCCCCCGCCGAGCAGGGGATATGTCGTATTGGCTGGAGTAAACATCATGGAATCGTTTCCAGGGGAGACGTCATCGTGAGAAGATGATCGAAACAGGCGGAAAGGGGCGGCGCGCGGATGGCGGAGCGGCGGTCGGCGACGATCAAGGACGTGGCCGCGGCGGCGGGCGTCGGCATCGCCACGGTGTCGCGCGTGTTCTCCGGGACGGGGTCGGCGAGCGCCGCGACCCGCGAGCGGGTGCTGGCCGCGGCCCGCGAGCTGGACTACCGGCCGAGCGCCCTCGGACGCGGCCTCAAGCTGCGCCGCAGCGGCGGCATCGGCCTGGTCGTCCCCGACGTCACCGACCCGTTCTGCGCCGAGGTGGTCGCGGGCGTGCTGGCCTGCGCCCGCACCCTCGGCGAGCACGTGATCGTGGACGCCGCGCACGGCGACCCCGCCCGCGAGGCCGAGATCGTCGACCGGCTCGTCGAGCAGCGGGTCGACGGGATCATCGCGCTGCCCGCCGGGGACGAGGCCGACTGGCGCGCCGCGGCGAGGGTGTGCTCCAGCGTCGTGTTCGCCGACCGCGTCCTGCCGGGGCTGCCGGACATCCCGTCCGTGCTGGCCGACGACGCGGGCGGCGTGCGGTCCCTCGCCGAGTACCTCGCCGGGCTGGGGCACCGCCGCATCGGGTTCCTCGGCGGCGTTCCGGGCCGTCCCGCGGGGGTGCGCGAGCGCGCCTTCCGCGAGACCCTGGCCCAGCTGGGCGTGCCCGTGGAGGAGGACCTGGTCGTGGCCGCCCGCCCCGCCCGCGACGCGGCCTACGCGGCGGCCGCCGGGCTGCTGCAGCGCCGCGCGGACGTCACCGCCGTCCTGGCCGCCGGCCACCTGCTCGGGGAGGCCGCCGTCCTGGTCGCCCGCGAGCTGGACCTGCGGGTGCCGGCCGACGTGTCCATCGCGATGGTGGACGACGTCGCGTGGGCGGAGCTGTGCGATCCCCCGCTCACCGCCGTGGCCAGGCCCGGCCACGACATCGGCTACCGCACCTGCGAGCTGCTGCTGCGCGAGCCCGCCCGGCGCGGCAGGGGAGGACCCGTCCTGCTGCCGACGGAGCTGGTGGTGCGCGGCAGTTGCGGGCCGCTGCGCGCCGCGCGCCGGTAGCCCCGCGCCTCGCGCGCCGGTGGTCCCGCGCCTCGCGCGCCGGCGGTCCCGCGCGGGGAAGCCGATCCGTGATCGGGCGGGGGCCCACGCACGGGCTCCGGCGCGCTAGATTTCCCGAGTGGAGGAGATCGATCGTCAGATCATGGCCCTGCTGGCCGACGACGGGCGGATGAGTTTCACCGATCTGGCCAAGGAGACGGGGCTGTCGGTGTCGGCGGTGCACCAGCGCGTCCGGCGGCTGCAGAAGCGCGGCGTCATCAAGGGCTTCGCCGCCCAGCTCGACACCGGGCAGATCGGCCTGCCGCTCACCGCCTTCGTGTCGATCAAACCGATCGACCCGGCCGCCCCCGACGACGCCCCCGACCGTCTCGCGCACCTGCAGGCGATCGAGGCGTGCCACTCGGTGGCGGGGGACGAGAGCTACATCCTCAAGGTCCGGGTCGCCTCGCCGAACGAGCTGGAGGACCTGCTGCAGAAGATCCGCGCCGCCGCGAACGTCGCGACGCGCACCACGGTCGTGCTCAGCACCCCGTGGGAGGCTCGCCGGCCGCCCCTGTAGGTCACGTCCCGGGCGCGAACGCCTCCAGCGCCTCCAGGGCGCGGTCCAGCGACGCGTCCGGGTCGGCGTCCGGCCCGGTGATCTCGGGGTCGAAGTTCAGGTCGGCGAACAGTTCGGTGACGCCCTGCCGCGCCAGCGCCCCGAAGTCGCCGCGGATCTCCTCGAAGGAGCCGGTGAGCGGGCGCCGGCCCTCCCTCCCGGCGGGGCGGACCCGGACCGCGCCCCGGCACACGAACCGCAGGGCGGACGCGTCGCGCCCGGCCTCCTCGGCCGCCTGCCGCACGACGTCGACGGAGCGGCCGATCGCGGCGAGGTCGGCGCGGCTGGAGCTGACCCAGCCCTCCGCCAGCCGGCCGGCGCGCCGCAGCGCGGGGTCGGCCCCGCCGCCCAGCAGGATCGGCGGCCCCGACGGCTGGAGCGGGCGCGGGTCCATGATCACCGGCGGGATGTCGTAGAACTCGCCGCGGAACCGCGCCGCGTCCCCCGGGCCGCCGGCCCACAGGGCGCGCAGGGCGGCGATGAACTCCTCGGCGCGGGCCCCGCGCCGCTCCATCGGGGCGCCGACCGCGGCGAACTCCTCGCGCATCCAGCCGATCCCGAGCCCGAGGTCCAGGCGGCCGCCGCTGACGTGGTCGAGGGTGGCGGCCTGCTTGGCGAGGATCGGCGGCGCGTAGAACGGCAGGTTCACGACCGCGACGCCGAGCCGCGCCCGGGTGGTGTGGGCGGCGAGGTAGGCCAGGGTGATGAGCGGGTCGGGGACGTCGCGGTAGGTGAGGTCCGTCGACCCGGCCGGGTTGAGGACGCGCTGCAGCGTCCACAGCGAGCGGTAGCCGAGCTCCTCGGCCCGCCGCGCCACCGTCACCTGGTTGCGCGGGGTCGCCCACGCGCCCGATCCCGGCACCGCGAACCCGATCTCCATGGCGTCCCCCTCCCGCGCCGGCGGAACCTTACAACGTCAAGGGCGGCGCCGGCGGCGGCCGCCCCGTCCGTCGTCATGGTAGGTACCCGGGCGCCGGCGGCCCGACCCCGGGTCAGCGGCGGCGGAACGCGGCGCGCAGCGCCGCGTGGGCGGACGGCGGGGCGGCGACGTGGTCGAGGGCGAGGAGCGCGGCGCCGAGGAGCGGGGGTCGTCGGGGACGAGCAGCTGGGCGCGGGGGGCGAGGGCGGCGTAGCGGTCCGCGACCGCGTCCATCAGCAGCGGCCGGCGGGCCGCCAGGACGCCGCCGCCGAGGACGACGTCGGCGGGGGCGTCCAGCAGGTCCAGGCGGCGCAGCGCCACCGAGCCGAGGATCGCCACCTCCTCGGCGAGCCGGAGCACCACGCCGCGGGCCGCCTCGTCGCCGGACTCGGCGATGCCGAGCAGGACGGGCGCGAGGGCGGTGAGGCGCCCCTGGTCGATCTCGCCGAGGTGGAGGGCGAGGCCCACGTCGATGGCGCGGGCCGTGCCGAAGTGGGCGGCGACCGCGGCGGTCAGCGCCGTCTCCGGCCCCCGGCCGTCCTCGCCGCGGATGGCGTGCCACAGCGCCGCGCGGCCCAGCTCCCCGCCTCCGCCCCAGTCGCCGGTGTGGGGGCCGAGCGAGGGGAACCGCGCGGTGCGCCCGTCGGGGGCGACGCCCGCGCAGTTGATGCCGGCGCCGCAGACCACCGCGACGCCCCAGCCCTCGGTGACGGCGCTGCGCAGCAGCGCGAACGTGTCGTTGCCGACCGCCACGCTCGGCGCGGCGCCCCGGGCGAGCAGGAGTTTCTCCAGCCTTTCCTCCTCGCCCGGCAGGTCGACGTTGGCCAGGTAGGCGGCCACGTGGACGACGTCATCGGCCCGGGCGCCGGCGTCCCGCAGCGCCCTGCCGATGTCGGCCGTGAGCGCGTCGAGCGCGGCGTCGAGGCCCGCGGCCTGCGGGCGGAACCCGTCGCCGCGCACGGTGGCGAGCAGCTCGCCCGCGGTGGTGGCGACGGCCGCGTCGGTCTTGCTGTTGCCGCCGTCGACGGCGACCAGCACGCCCGCGGCCATCAGGCGGCCCACGGGAGGTGGGCGCGGTTGGCGGCGACCAGGTCGCGGGCGAGGCGCTCGGCGAGGTCCGACCGGCCCACGAGCGGATGCGCGAGCAGCGCGGCGGCGACCCGGTCCACGCCGCCGCGCAGCGCCGCGTCCAGGGCCAGCTCCTCGTACGCCGACACGTGCGCGACCAGCCCGGCGAGCAGCGGCTCCAGGGGCGGGACGGGCAGCGGCACCGCCCCGGACCCGGTGATCCGCGCCGGCACCTCGATGACCGCGCGGTCGTCGAGGAACGGCAGCGTGCGGTGGTTGCGCACGTTGACGACCTGGACGTCGCCGCGGCCGCCGAGCAGGGACGCGGCCAGCTGCACGGCCGCCTCGGAGTAGAAGGCGCCGCCGCGCTCGCCGAGCCGGGCGGGCTTGGTGTCCAGGGCGGGGTCGGCGTAGGCGTCCAGCAGGTCGCGTTCGAGCGCGGCGACCTCCTCGGCCCGCGACGGCGCGCCGCGCTGCTCCTCCACGACGCGGTCGTGCTCGTAGAAGTAGCGCAGGTAGTAGGACGGGACGGCGCCGAGGGTCCGCAGGAACGGGGCGGGAAGGCCGGAGACGGCGGCGAGGTCGCCGGGGTGCCGGTCGAGCAGGTCCGGCAGGACGTCGTGCCCGTCCAGCAGCACCGACCGGACCCAGGTGAGGTGGTTGAGCCCGGCGTGGCCGAGGCGGACCCGGTCGGGCGGGACGTCCAGCAGCGCCGCCGCGCGCCGCTGGAACCCGATCGCGACGTTGCACAGGCCGACCGCGCGGTGCCCGGCGTCCAGCAGGGCGCGGGTGACGATGCCGACCGGGTTGGTGAAGTCGATGATCCAGGCGTGCGGGGCCCGGGCGGCGACGCGGGCGGCGATGTCCAGCACGACCGGGACGGTGCGCAGCGCCTTGGCGAGGCCGCCGGCGCCGGTGGTCTCCTGCCCGACGCAGCCGCGGGCCAGCGGCAGCGTCTCGTCGACGTGCCGGGCCGCCTGCCCGCCGACGCGCAGCTGGATCAGGACGATCGTCGCGTCCGTGACCGCCGCGTCCAGGTCGCCGGTGGTGACGACGCGGGCGGGGTGCCCCGCGCGGGCGAGCATCCGCGCGGCGAGCCCGCCGACGAGCCCCAGCCGGCGGGCGTCGGGGTCGGCGAGCACCAGTTCCGAGACCGGCAGCGCCGCGTGCGCGCGCGCGAGCCCGTCGACCAGTTCCGGGGTGTAGGTGGACCCGCCCCCGATGACCGTCAGCTTCAACCTTTCACTCCCGTCAAGGTCACGCCCTGGATGAACACGCGCTGGGCGAGGAAGAACACCACCAGCACCGGCAGGATCGTCAGCAGCGTCGCGGCCATGGTGAGGTTCCACTCGACGTGGTGGGCGGCGCGGAACATGGCGACGCCGATGGCCAGCGTCCAGTGGTCGGGGTCGGCGTACACCAGCGGCCGGAAGTAGTCGTTCCAGCAGTAGAAGAACTGGAACAGCGCGACCGCCGCCAGGGCGGGCTTGGCCATCGGCAGGACGACCCGCAGCATCGTGCGCAGCTCGCCGCAGCCGTCCACACGCGCGGCGTCGGCGTACTCGCGGGGGATCGTCATCAGGAACTGGCGCAGCAGGAAGATGGAGAACGCGTCCCCGAACAGCTGCGGGATGATCAGCGGCCACAGGGTGCCGGTCAGCCCGAACCGGGCCCACACGATGTACAGCGGCACCATGGTCACCTGCGGCGGCAGCATCATCGCCGAGATCACCACGACGAGCGCCAGGTTGCGGCCGCGGAACCGGAACCGGGCCAGCGCGTACGCCACCGGGACGCTGGAGACCAGCATGAACAGCGTCGACAGGCCCGCGTACACGGTGCTGTTGACGGTCCAGCGGACCATGTCGCCGCTGAGCACCTCGGCGAAGTTGGCGAAGTGCCAACCGTGCGGCCACAGGTCGCCGCCGAGCGCCTGCCGGTCGGTCATCACGGCGGTCAGCAGCATGAACGCCGGCGGCGCCAGGAACATCACGCCGATCGCGACGGCGGTCGCGTGCACGGCGAGCCACAGCAGCGCCCGGCGGGCGCGCCCTCCCCGGATCACTGCGCCTCCTCTCCGGCGAACGCGTGGAACCGGCGGAGCAGGAGCACGGTGAACGCCATCGCCGTGGCGAACATGACGAGCGCCAGCACGCAGGCGTAGCCCATGTTGAACTGGCGGAACCCCTGGTCGTACAGCCACTGCGGGAACGTCAGCGTGGAGCCGTCGGGGTAGCCGGGGGAGTACTGGACGCCGGGCAGGTCGGCGCGCCCGGAGGCGACCTTGCCGGCCACCATCGGCTGCGTGAAGTACTGGAGCGTCTCGATGACGCCGGTGACGGCGGAGAACGCCAGGACGGGGGACACGGTCGGCAGCGTGATGTGCCGGAACCGGGCCCAGGCGCCGGCGCCGTCGATCGCGGCGGCCTCGTACAGCGAGGCGGGCACGTCGAGCAGCGCCGCCAGCATGATGATCATGACGTCGCCGACCGCCCACAGGCCGAGCAGGGTGAGGCCGGGCTTGGCCCAGGCGGCGTCGTTGAAGAAGTCGGGCAGGGTGATCCCGAGCCGCGCGGCGAGCGCGGGGAAGGGGCCGGTGCCGGGGTTCAGCAGGAACACGAACGCGACCGTGGCCGAGACGGGCGGGACCAGGTACGGCAGGTAGAGGATCGAGCGCAGCACGCCCGCGCCCCGCCTGATCCGGGTGAGGAGCTGGGCGGCGCCGAGGCCGAACAGCACCCGCAGCGGGACGAGGACGGCCACCAGCCACAGGGTGTTGCGCATCGCCGTCCAGGCGTCGCGGTCGCGCAGCAGGTAGGTGTAGTTGTCGAGGCCGACGTACTCCAGCGTGAACAGGTTGTAGCGGGTGAAGGAGAAGTAGACGGTGGCGGCGAGGGGGTAGGCGAAGAACAGGCCGAACCCGGCGAGCCAGGGGGACAGGAACGCCAGGACCCGGAGCCGGCGGCGGCGTCGCGCCCGCGCGGCCGCCGTCACGCCCCGCGTCCAGGGGAGCGGGAGGCGCGGTGAGCCGGATGCCACGGTCAGCCTCCGGCGAGCTTGAGGGAGTCGTCGACCTCGCCGTCCAGCTTCTCCAGCGCCCGGCCGAGGTCGCTCACCTTGCCGGGCTCCCACTCATCCTGGGTGAACTTCTCGAACCGGACGACGTAGTCGTTGCCGTTCGGCGTCGGCGGCGTGGTGGAGCTGTTGGGGTTCCGGAAGACGTCGAGGAACGTCCGGAACTGCGGCGGGAGCGTCAGCTTCGGCGAGGCCAGGGCCGGGATCGTGGAGGGCACGTTTCCGAGCGCGTTGGCGAAGGTGACCAGCGCGCCGGTGTCGGTGGTGAGGTACCGGACGAACTCCCAGGCCGCGGGGGCGTGCCTGGCGCCGCGCGGGATCCCGATGACCGTGCCGGTGACGAAGCCGCCGCCGTAGGCGCCGGCCCGGTCGTCGGAGACGGGGATCGGCGCGGTGCCGTAGTCGAGGCCGGGCGCCTCCTTCTGGATGAACTTGGTGCGCCACTCGCCGTCCACGGCCATCGCCGTCCTGCCCTTCTCGAAGGGGTTGGACGACTCGAACTCCTGGCCGATCGAGCGCAGGAACTTCTTGACGTTGTCGTAGCCATACCAGTCGATGAGGCTCTTGTTCCACTTCAGGTAGGCATGGAAGGCGGGGTCGCCGGAGAAGTTGGCCTTGCCGCCGGCGGTCAGCCATGTGACGCCGAACTGCGGGGCCAGGTGCTGGACCTGGTGCTCGTAGTACTGGACGGACGGCATGAACCCGGCGACCTCGATGGTCCCGCCGGGGGCGCGGACGGTCAGCTTCTTGGCCAGCGCGGTCAGCTCGCCCATGGTCTTCGGCGGCTGCTCGCCCTTCATCAGCTTCTTGTTGTAGTAGAGGCCGTAGGCGTCGGCCAGCAGCGGCATCGCGCAGCGGGTGCCCCTGTACTCGGTGTAGCTCCGCACCGCCCGCGGGAACTGGTTCAGGTCCAGCCCGGACTCGGCGATGTAGGGCGAGAGGTTCTGCCAGGCGCCGCTCTGGCACCACTGCCCGACGCTGTCGGTGGTGAAGGACGACACCACGTCCGGCGGGTTCCCGCCGCGGATGGCGTTGGTGATGCGGTCGTCGGTCTGGCCGTTGACGAGCTTGACGGTGATGTTGGGGTGGGCCTTGTTGAAGCCGGCGACGGCGTCCTGGAAGGCCTTCACCTCGTGCGGGGCGCTCCAGCCGTGCCAGACCTCGATGGTCTGCTTGTCGCCGGACGCGGGGCCCTCGCCGGACTGGTCGCCGCCGGCCGTGCACCCGGCCGCGAGTGCGAGCCCGGCGGCGGCCGTGGCGGCCGCGAGCTGGCGCGTTGTGGTGGTGGACACTCCGGTTCTCCTTCGGGGGGTGGGGAACGGCGTGGTGAAGGGGCGGCGGGGTCAGGGGGCGGCGGGATCAGGGGGCGGTCGTGGTGAAGACCTCGTCGCGGGTCTCCCGGAGCGCCTGCTGGAGGGCCCCGGCCAGGACGGGGTTGCCCTGAACGGTGCTGAGCCGCACCCCGGGGCGCGGGATCGTCAGGCTGTGCAGGTGCTGTTCGACGCGTGCGCGGAGCGGTTCGCCGCCGGCGCGCAGGACCTCGCCGGTGAGGACGACGAGCCCGGGGTCGAGGACGGCCACGACGGTGGCGAGCGTGGCGCCGAGCCTGGTGGCGAGCTCGGTGAGGGCGCGCTCCGCGCGGGCGCCCGCGTCCGTGGCCGTGCGCCTGCCCGCGGTCTCCACGTCGGCGGCGGCGCGGCTGAGCGCGGTGGCGGCGTCCCGCCCGCGGAAGCCGTGCTCGCGCATCAGCTTCAGCACGGCCGCGCCGCCGGTGAGGCTGTGCACGCCGCCGGTGTGGGTGCGGCGCACGTCCCGCATGAGCGGGGCCCCCACGGCGGGCATGTAGCCGATCTCGCCGGCGCCGCCGGTCGCGCCCCGGTGCAGGGTCCCGTTCAGCACGACGGCCATGCCGACGCCGTCGGCGACCCACAGCAGGACGAAGTCCGACGCGCCCTCGGCGCGCACCCCGGCCCGCTCGGCCAGCGCGGCGAGGTTGACGTCGTTCTCGATCGCGACGCGCACGCCGAGCCCGCCGGCCAGGGTGTCCACCAGGTGGGGGATGTGCCAGCCGGGGATGTGCGAGGCGTAGCCGAGGCGGCCGGTGGCGGGGTCGACGGCGCCCTGGATGCCGACGACGGCCCGGTCGAGGCGGTCCCGGGTGAGGCCGGCCGCGGCGGCGGCCCCGTCGAGCGCGGCCGCCATCCGGGCCACGACGTCCACGCCGGTGCGGCCGGGGGTCGGCAGCGTGTGCTCGCCGACGACCGTTCCGGCGAGGTCGGCGACGCTGACGCGGATCCGTGCCGGGGTGACGTCGGCGCCCGCGACGTGGGCGGCGGCGCCGTTGATGCGGTACAGCCCGGCGGTGCGGCCGGGCAGGCCCTCGCGGACGCCGTGGCGGACGACGAGCCCGGCCTGCTCCAGCCGCGCGAGCAGCTGGGAGGCGGTCGGCTTGGACAGGCCGGTGAGGTCGGAGATCTGCGGCCGGGTCAGCGGCCCCCGGGCCAGCAGCGCCTCCAGCGCGGCGCGGTCGTTGATCGCCCGCAGCAGGCTGGGCGTTCCGGGGACGGGCACGGACACGGCGGCTCCCTCAGTTAAGAAAGTTTCCTAACTGAGAGGGAACGTAAGGACTCGCCGCCGTTCCGTCAAGACCCGGGGAGGGTCAGGGCGCGGTGGCGATGAAGGCGGAGTTGCCGAAGCCGACCTCGTCGCCGGGCCGGACGCGGGCCGGGCCGGTCAGCCGGTACCCGTTGACGCGGGTGCCGTTCATCGAGCCGAGATCGGAGATCATCCAACCCTCGTCCGCGCGGAGCAGCTCGGCGTGGAACCGGGAGACGGTGAGGTCGGTGAGGATGAACTGGCAGGCGGGTGCGCGGCCGACGACGATGCGGCCGAGCTCGGGCGGCGGGAGCACGAACCGGGGCAGCCGCGGCGCCCGCCACGCCGCCTCGATCCGCGCGGTCGCCTGCGAGACCGAGGAGATGATTCCGGTCAGCCGGTTCACGACGCGGTTGGAGGCCGGCAGGTCGTGCACGATGTCGGCCAGCTCGGCCTTGCTGCGCGCCTGCAGCACCTGGTCGACACGGCGCTCGAACGTCTCGTTCGACATCCGGCCCTCGGCCACGCGGTCGCTCAGGACGCGCAGCACCCGGTCCCGTTCCGTGTCGGACGCTCTCACCGGGAATGAGGGCTGACCGTCCATATCCGTGAGTATCCAGTCCCCGTCGTCGGCTGTCCAGAAAGGCCCCAGGGGCCGAGGGCGGGCGATCGCCCTCACCCGCCCTCCACCTTTTCGACGCCGCCCCGTCCCCGGAAGTTCGCGGACGGGGCGGCGGCCTCGCGGGTGCGGGAGCCGGACGCCGGGGCGCTCAGCCCGACAGCAGGTCGCGGGCGATGTGGGTGATCTGGATCTCGTCGGTCCCGGCGTAGATCTGGAAGGACTTGGCGTCGCGGGCGAGCTGCTCCACGCGGTACTCGCTCATGTAGCCGTTGCCGCCGAACAGCTGCACCGCCTCCTGCGCGACCTCGCTGGCCGCCTGCGCGGCGTACAGCTTCATCGCCGACGCCTCCGCCAGGGTGGGGGTGCGCCCGGCGCGCTGCATCTCGATGTGCCGGAACACCAGGTTCTGCACGTTGAGGCGCGCGACCTCCATCTTGGCCAGCTTGAGCTGGATGAGCTGGAAGTCGCCGATGCGCTGCCCCCACAGCTCGCGGGTCTTGGCGTACTCGACCGACAGCTTCAGGCACTCCTCGATGACGCCGAGGGCCATCGCGGCGACGCCGGCGCGCTCGGTGACGAAGTTCTGGCGGGCCGACTCCTTGCCGCCCTGCGAGCCGGAGGCCAGGAGCCGGTCGGCGCCCGCGCGCACATCGTCGAGGAACAACTCGCCGGTGGGGGAGGAGTGCAGCCCCATCTTGCGCAGCGGCTTGCTCTGCTCCAGGCCCGGCATGCCCCGGTCGAGGACGAGGGTGAGGATGTCCCGGTCTCGCGGGGCGCGCCCGTCGTCGAGTTTGCAGTAGAAGACGATGGTGTCGGCGAAGGGGCCGTTGGTGATGAAGGTCTTGGCGCCGTTGATGACGTACTCGTCGCCGTCCCTGCGGGCGGTGGCCTGCATCCCGCCGAACGCGTCCGACCCGGAGTTCGGCTCGGTGATGGCCCAGGCGCCGACCTTCTCCATGGTGAGCAGCGGGAGCGCCCAGCGCTCCTTCTGCTCGGGCGTGCCGCGCTTCATGATCGTTCCAGCGGCGAGGCCGAGCCCGACGCCCATCGCCGAGACCAGGCCGGGCGCGACCTTGCACAGCTCGATGACCGGCAGCATCGACATCGCCGCGTTGCCGCCGCCCGGCCGGTCGTCGCCGGAGTCCCGGTCCGGGGCGTCCCCGCCCCCCTCGCGTTCCCGGGCCAGCCGGGCCTGGAAGGACGAGCGGGCCATCTCGTCCATCCCGAACGTCTTGTAGAGGTTGCGGAGCAGGTCGTAGGGCGGCAGTTCGCCCGACTCCAGCGCGTCCAGGTTCGGGCGGACCTCCGCGTCGATCCAGCCGCGCACCGCGTCCCGGATCATCAGGTCTTCCTCGGACCACTCGATCATGCTCTGTTCCCGCCCTCTCGACTCCCGCCGGGTACCGGGGCCCATCCAAGCAGAGTCTGAAAGCGAGCGCTTATTCGGGGCCGCTAGCCGAGACGGACGACGTCGGCGAGGACGCCGCCGTCCGCCGTGATCCGGTCGGGGGAGGGGCTGTCGTAGACGACCAGGAGGCGGGTGCCCGGCCCGTCCAGCACGGCGACGCCCTCGGCGTGGTCGTCGCCGTCGCCGTGGGGCAGCTCGCCCAGCACCTCCAGCTCGTCGGCGGTGACGATCCCGCCGGCGTCGGCGAGGGCCGCGCCCGGCCACCGCACGAGCCGCACCGGGCCGTCCAGGTCCATGCTCGGCCCGGTGAGGACGAGCAGGTCGTCGCCGTGCGGGCACAGGTCGCGGACGCCGAGGCCGCCGAGGTCCAGGAAGTGGGTGCGGTAGGGCTCGCCGTCGTCGCCGACGGGCAGCGCCCGCAGGCGCCGCGGGTCCCTCGGGTGCGGGCCGGGGCGGATCTCCACCAGCACCGCCCAGCCGCGCAGCACCGGCCCGCGCAGCCCGATGTAGAGGCGGTCGCCGTGCACCGCGACGCCCTCGATGTCCAGGCCGTTGTCCTTGCTCGGGATGGACAGGAAGGGCGCGAGGTGCGGGTCGTCGGCCAGCAGGTCGGCGACGGAGTCCTTGTCCAGGCCGAGGACGGCCGCGGTGCGGTCGCCGTCCTCGGCGACCGCGGCGGGCAGCCCGTCGTCGCCGGTGACCAGGGGGATGCGGGCGAGGACGTAGCGGTTGTCCTCGCGCAGGACGGTGGCGAGGCGCTTGCGCGCCTTGGCCTCGCCGTTCCCCGGCTTGATCTTCTTGCGCTTGAGGCTGTGCGAGCCGATCGCCCACAGCCACCCGTCGGCGCGGGCGAGGCCCTCGATGTCGGCCTCCTCCTCCGCCCCGGCCGGCAGCGGGACGAGGTCGGCGAGGGCGACCGTGACCTGCCCGCCGTAGCCGGTGACGCGCCCGTCCGCGCCGGTGACGGCGGTGAGCCGCTCGACGGTGGCGGTCTCGTCGCCCGCCACCCACAGGCAGCGGCCGTCCTGCCGCACGGCGGACAGGTTGACGTGCGTCTCGGCCTCACGGCTCTCCTGGTGGAAGCGCAGCTCCACCCGGCGTTCCACGATCATTGGGGAATGCTCCCACAGCCGCGCGACCCGGGTGACGCGCGGACCGGCGCGCGACGGGCCCTCAGACGTCCCAGACGACGTCGAGCCGCTCGGGCTTGCGGAACACCAGCCCGTGCGGCCGGGCGGGCCGGGCGGGATCGAGCCGTAGCCCGGGCAGGCGGTCCAGGAGCGCGGTGAGCGCGGTGCGGGTCTCCAGCCGGGCCAGGTGCGCGCCGAAGCAGAAGTGGGGCCCGTGCGCGAACGCCAGGTGCTCGGCGGCGTTGCGGCGCCGCACGTCGAAGCGGTCGGGATCGGGGAACACCGAGGGGTCGCGGTTGGCGCCGGCGATCGAGACCCGCACGAGGTCGCCCGCCCGCACGTCCGCCCCGCCGAGCGCGGCGTCGCGGGCCGCGTACCGGTCCACGACCGAGGCCGCGGGCTCCAGGCGCAGCGACTCCTCGATCGCGGCGGGCAGCAGCTCCGGGTCGTCCAGGACGAGCCGGAGCTGGTCCGGGTGCCCGAGCAGGTGCAGCGCGGCGTTGGCGATCATCCCCTCGGTGGTGTCGATGCCGCCGAACATCAGGATCGCGGCGCCCGCGACGACCTCGCCGGTGCGCAGGTCGGCGCGGGCGGCCTCGGCCAGCAGCGAGCCGGCGCGGGCCGCGGAGATCGCCTCCTCGACCGCCGCGCGCAGCAGCCGGTACGCCTCGTCCGAGCGCGCGGGCGCCGCGCCGCCCGCGGTGATCGCGGACACGGCCTCCACGAAGGCGCCGTACCAGGAGCGGACCGTCGCGGCGTCCACCCCGTGCAGCCCGAGGGCCTCGGTGACGACCGCGACGGCGAGCGGCCCGGCCAGCTCCCCGCGCAGCTCGGCGCGGCCCGCCGGCGCCAGGGCGCCGACGAGCCGGTCGGTCTCGGCCCCGACGAACGCGGTGAACCGCTCCCGGGTCCGCGCCGGCCGGAACGGCCGGGCGAACGCGTCGCGGTGCCGCGTGTGGACGGGGCCGTCCAGCGACAGCATGCTCGGCCCGACGACCTGCGCGGTGGAGAAGCGCGGGTCGTCCACGGTGTAGGCGGCGGCGTCGCGCATGACCTCCAGCGCCGGGGCGCGGGCGGTCACCAGCCAGCCGCCCAGCGCGGGCAGCCAGGAGACGGGCTCGCGCTCGTGGAGCCGGGCCAGGTGCGGGTGCGGGTCGTCCTCCAGGGCGGCGGCCGTCACCGAGGCGCCGAGCGGGAAACGGGAGGTCAGGTCGAGGGTCACCCGTCCCAGCCTATTCCGTCATGTTTCGGATCTACAACGTAAAGGCGTCGGCCGCGGCGGCTCAGGCCGTCTCGGACCGCTGCCGCCACCACTCCCGGCCCCGCTCCGGCAGCGTGTAGATCGGGTCGTGGTACTCGTAGCGCCGGGTCAGCGCGTCCGGGTCGGACAGCTCCAGGCCGGTGCGGTAGTTCTTCGTCCAGTAGGAGATGCCGCGCTCGCGGTCGTAGTCGGCGAGCTGGTGCACCCACCGCTTGCCGACGTAGGGGACGTCGCAGACGATCCGCGGGGTGGCGAAGCCGGGCAGGTAGCCCATGATCGCGTGCTGGAGCTCCTGCGCCTCCCAGACCGCGAGCCGCCAGTGCTCGCTGCTCGGGATCATGTCGCACATGTACAGGTAGTACGGCAGGATCCCGGCCTCGTCGAGCAGCGCGAACGACAGGTCCAGCAGCGCCTCGGGCGTGTCGTTGACGCCGCGCAGCAGCACGCCCTGGTTGCGGACGTCGCGGATGCCGGTGTCGAGCATCGCGCGGGCCGCCTTGGCGACCAGCGGCGTCACCGACTGGGCGGCGTTGACGTGGGTGTGGATCGCGATCTGCACGCCGCGCGCGTTCGCCTTGGCGGCCAGGCGCTCCATCCCGGCGCGGACGTCGTCCTGCAGCCAGTGCTGCGGCAGCCCCATGAGCGCCTTGCTGGCCAGCCGGATGTCGCGGATGTTGTCGATGTCCAGCAGCGAGTCGACGAACGACTCCAGCCGCGCCCACGGCATGTTGGCGACGTCGCCGCCGGAGACGACCACGTCGCGGACGCCGGGGGAGCGGCGCAGGTAGTCCAGCATGGCGCCGAGACGGTCCGGCGGCTTGATCGTGAACTTGTGCTTGTCGACGTTCGGCGTGGAGTTGCCGACCAGGTCCATGCGGGTGCAGTGCCCGCAGTACTGCGGGCAGGTCGGCAGGAGCTCGGCCAGGACCTTGGTGGGGTAGCGGTGGGTGAGGCCCTCGACGGCCCACATCTCGGCCTCGTGCAGCGAGTCGCGGGAGGCGTGCGGGTGGGACGGCCAGTCGGTGCGCCGGTCGCTGAACACCGGGAGCATGTAGCGGCGCACGGGATCGGCGTAGAAGGCCTCGGTGGAGGAGGAGTCCATCGTGTTCAGCATCTGCGGCGGCAGCAGCATCGACATGGTGGCGCGCTCGGCCTGGTCGCGTTCCAGGTCGGCGTAGAAGCGCTCGTCGAGCAGGTCGCCCATGAGCCGGCGCAGCTGGCGCACGTTCTTCACGCAGTGGGCGCGCTGCCACTGCGCCGACTCCCACTCGGCCTCGGTGACGTCCCGCCACCCCGGCAGGCGCCGCCAGTCGGGCTCCACCAGGGGCCGGCGCCGGTAGGCGTACGGCTGGCGCGCGGCCTCCTCGGACCGGAGGGAGTCCGGGTGCAGGGCAGTGGTCATCGTCGACCGCCTCCTAGCCTCACATTGATCGCATAAAAGTCTTGTGTACCGCCGACGTTACGGGAAGACTTTCGATGAAACCAGGGGTGCCCTGGATATCTTGCGTAACACCACGCGATGTTAGGAGAAAGGCGGCATGGCGATGACCGGAGGCGGGACGGGGACGGCGGTCGGGCTGCACCGGGTGCTGGAGCCCGCGGGTGTCCTGCCGCAGGCCGCGCTCCGGCTGGACCCGGACCCGCGGATCCGGCCGGACGAGGTGCGGATCGGCGTCGAGCGCCTCAACCTGGACGCCGCCTCCTACCGCCAGCTGCACACCGCGCACGGCGGCGACCCGCACGCGATCCGCGCCGAGGTGCTGCGGATCATCGGGGAGCGCGGCAAGATGCACAACCCGGTGACCGGGTCGGGCGGCATGCTCGTCGGCGTGGTCGAGGAGGCCGGGCCCGACTCGCCGCTCGGCCTGAAGCCCGGCGACCGCGTCGCGACCCTGGTGTCCCTCACCCTCACCCCGCTGGCGGTGACCGACGGGCTGGCCGAGTGGGACGGGCGGTCCGAGCAGGTGCCGGCGCGGGGCCACGCGATCCTGTTCGCGCGCTCCATCGCCGCCGTCCTGCCCGGCGACCTGCCGGTGCCCCTGGCCCTCGCCGTCATGGACGTGTGCGGCGCGCCCGCCCTCACCCACCGCGTCGTGTCGGCGCGCGGGAACGGCCCCGTGGTGGCGGTGCTGGGCGCCGCGGGCAAGAGCGGGTGCCTGTCGCTGGCCGCGGCCCGCCGCGCCGGCGCCTCCCGGGTGATCGGGCTCGTCCCCACCGCCGAGGAGGAGGAGCGGCTGGCGGCCTCGGGCCTGGCCGACGCCGTCGTGCGCGCCGACGCCCGCGACCCGGTGGCGGTCGCGGCGGCCGTCGGCGAGCCGGCCGACGTCACCGTGGTGTGCGTGGACGTTCCGGGCTGCGAGCACGGCGCGATCCTCGCGACCGCGCCCGGCGGCACCGTCGTGTTCTTCTCGATGGCGACCTCGTTCCCGGCCGCCGCCCTCGGGGCCGAGGGGCTGGCCGCCGACGTCACGATGCTCATCGGGAACGGCTACGTCCCCGGCCACGCCGAGACCGCGCTGGAACTGGTGCGGTCGGAACCCGCCGTGCGTGCGCTGTTCACCTCCCGGACCGGCGCGGATTCGGCAGAATGAGCGGAAAGATCCCGGCCGTGGCGGGGACCGTCCGATCATCGAGGGAGAGAGCATGGCGAGCATCACCGAGGAACTGCGCGGACGGGACTCGAAAGAGCGCCAGGCGCAGATCGTCGACGTCCTGGTCGACGCGTTCTCGGACCTGATGGAGCGCAGCCCCGCCGAGTTCCGCCGCCGCTTCCGCAAGATGGCCTCCGACCCGTTCGCGTTCTACCGGGGGAGCGCCTGCCTGTTCTACGCCGACATCGCGCACGACGACGACCCGTGGGCCGACGAGCGCACGTCCCGCGTGTGGATCCAGGGCGACCTGCACGCGCAGAACTTCGGCACCTACATGAACGACGACGGCGTCTTCGTCTTCGACGTCAACGACTACGACGAGGCCTACGTCGGCCACTTCACCTGGGACGTCAAGCGGCTGGTGGCCAGCCTGGCGCTGCTGGCGTGGCAGAAGGCGATCTCCGACGCCGACATCCGCCGGCTCATCGAGGCCTACGTGCGCGCCTACGTCGACCAGGTCCGCAAGTTCGCCGCGCACGAGGGCGACGAGAAGTTCGCGCTGACGCTCGACACCACCGACGGCTACGTCCGCGACGTGCTGGTCGCCGCGATGGGCGGCACCCGGACCGGGCTGCTGAAGGGCATGACCGACGTGTCCGGGCCCGAGCGCCGGTTCCGCGACCGCCCCGGCGTCCGCCGCCTCGACGACGCCGAGCGCGCCGAGGTCGAGGCCGCCTACGAGGAGTACCTGAAGACCATCCCGACCGAGAAGCGGTTCGGCAGCCTCACCTACGAGATCAAGGACATCGTCGGCGCGTCCGGGTTCGGCATCGGGTCGGCCGGGCTGTCGGCCTACAACATCCTCGTCGAGGGCAACACCCAGGCGCTGGAGAACGACGTCATCCTGTCGATGAAGCAGGGCAACGTCGCCGCGGCCAGCCGGGTCGTCGACGACCCCCGCATCCGCGAGTACTTCCAGCACCACGGGCACCGCACCGCCGTGTCGCGGCGCGCGCTGCAGGCCAACAGCGACCCGTGGCTCGGCCACACCCGCATCGACGGCGTCGGCTACGTCGTGCAGGAGCTGTCGCCCTACGAGGAGGACCTGGACTGGAGCGGCCTCACCGAGCCCGAGGACATGCTGTCGGTCCTGGACGACCTGGGCCGCGCCACCGCCAAGGTGCACTGCGTGTCCGACACCGACTCCGACCACACCCTGGTCGGGTTCCAGGTCGAGGACGCCATCGACGCGGTGATCGGCCCGGACGAGTCGGCGTTCGTGGAGGCCATGGTGGCGTTCGGCACCGAGTACGCCGAGATCGTCCGGGAGGACCACACCTACTTCGTCGACGCGTTCCGCAACCACGAGATCCCCGGCCTGTAGGTCGGTCTGGGCCCGCCGGGCGGGTCGGGAGCAGCACGATGCCGTCGTGGCGCCGCTGGTCGGCCGGCGGGGCCACGACGCCGTCGTCGAGGGTGCGCGACGGGCTCTCCGCCAGGCCGTGGGCGGAGAACGCAGGGGCGGCGCCCGGCGGGAGCATCGCCGACGCCTGGGGGTACCCGGCCGGGTGCTCGTGGTCGGACGTCCCGAGCGGAGGCCCGCGGGGGTCGGCGAAATGCCGCGCGGCGCCTTCCGGTAGGGCGGGCCGCGGCGGGGAGTGGCCCGGCACTCGCCGTCTCACGCCGCGGCGTCGCCGGTCGCAGACCAGGCACGGGCACGTGGCGAACCGCGCGGCGTCCGACCTCCGGGCGATGGCGTCGGGCCGGGCCGGCGCCTGACCGCGGCGACCGCGCCTGCCGGGGGGCGGGCGCGGTCGCCGCGGTGGGCGCCGGGCTCAGTGCGCGAAGGCGATGGCGGTGCCGGCGCTGATGACGACGGCGATGACGACCAGCACGAGCGAGGAGCGCAGCGGGTCGCGGCGTGGCGGCAGCGCCTTCTTCGGGCGGGGCGCCGTGTGCGCCCGGACCGGTGCGGGCTTCACGGGCTTCTCGGCCTTCTCGGGCCGCGCGGGCGGCGCCGGTTCGGGCCGGGACCGCGGGGGCGGTGCCGGCGCGAGGGCCGCCGGCCGCGGCTTCGGCGCGGCCGCCGGCGGGGGCGGCTCGGGCGCCGGGGGAGGGGGAGGCGGCGGCTCGGGCGGCGGCTCCGGCGGGGTCTCCGGAGGCGGCGGGGGTTCGGGGGTCTCGGGCGGCGGCTCCGGCGGCGGCGGGGGGGGGGAGGTGTCCGGCGGGTCGCAGCCGTCGGCGGGGCCGCCGCCGATCTCGATGTCGATGCACACGCTGATCTCGGGCGTCGGCACCGGGTCGGCGTGCGCCGCGGCGGGCAGCCCGAACATGACGGCGGGCAGCGTCAGAGCGGGCAGCGTCAGCGCCGGCAGAGCACGCACCGGCAGGGCGCGCACCCGCGGAGCGCGGGCGGGTAGGGGGCGGGCCGGCCGCGCCTCGGCCGGGACGGCGGTGGGCGGGGCGGCGGGGCGCGGGCGCATCAGCCGCCCCCCGCGATGCGCTGCAGGTCGGCGTGCAGGCCGGTGAACGCCTCGGGCCCGACGGCGAGGGCGCCGCTGAACACGTGGGAGATGTCGACGGTGAGGTAGGCCCCGGCGGCGAGCAGGGCCGCCATCAGCGACAGCGGCACCAGCGTCATGCCGCGGGGGCGGGCGCCCGCGAGGAACGGCAGCAGCAGGACCACGACGCCGGTGACGAGGGTGACGGCGAGCAGGCCGGCGGGCGGCGTCGTCCGGGCGTCCATGGCGCGCTGGCGCCGCGCCGCGGAGATCTCGCCGAGGTGGTCCAGGACGGCGCTGCGGGCGTCCTTGGCCTCGTCGGTGCCGGCCTGGACGGCGATGACCTCGCGGCGCAGCCGGTCGAGGTCGGTCCAGCCGCGGGAGCTGAGCCGGCCGTTCTTCATCAGCCGCCACTCGGGTCCGCGGACGAGTTCGACGTAGGCGATGAGCCCGTCCTGGACGCGCCGGGCGTCGGCGGAGGGGAGGCGCTGGGCGGCCCAGTACGCCTCGGCGACCGCCTGGCTCTCGGTGTAGGTGTTGGAGCGCGCGGAGTCCGCCGTCGTCCACGGCACGATGATGGCGATGGCGAACGCCAGCAGGAACAGGGCGGAGAGCATGGCGCCGGTGTGGGAGGAGGTGGGACCGTCGGGGGCGGCGTCGTCCACGGTCCCCTGCGTTCGTCGTACCAGCCGGCTCGCCACGATGACCACGCCGACGGCGCAGGCCGCGGCGGCGAAATAAACGATCATGCCCCTCCCGGAATCGGTCCGTCAATAACCAGGGGTGAGCATAGCTTTACCCTGAGTCGTCAGGGGATGTGTTGTCGTGGACCGTCACCTGGGGGTGAGATGACCGCTCGGAGGGGGAAGATGGGGCTGGCCGCCGACGGAAGGTGGCGGAGATGTGGTGGTAGTTCTTGTGGAATGCGGTGTTCGTGCCGGAAGATCTCCCGTAGAGAACTCGGTATGAAGGATGATTGTCGGTACCGGCCTGAGAGGGGCGGCTGCGTGAGGGGAGACGGCAATGGCGCCGCAGGGAAAGCTGGACCTCGATCCGGAGGCGGTGCGCACCGCCCGGCGCCTGGCCGCCCGGGCCGCCGAACCCATCATCGAGATGGCCCGCTCCCACACCACCGTCTCGGTCGAGCGGGCGCTGCTGCGGCTGGCGGGCCTCACCGGCGCCGACGATGAGGGCCGCCCCTGGGCCAACCATCTCGCCGACGCCGTCCGCGACCAGGTCGGCCTGGAGCACGGCCTCGCCCTGCCGGTCTGGGACGCGCTGCTGACCGGCCCGCACGGCTCCCTCGACGACCTGGCCCGGGCCGCCGCCTGCGGGCGGGTGTCGTTCCGGCTGCCGCGCGGCGCCGACGCCGGGCACGCGCGCAAGTCGGCCGGCGAGGCGGCCCGCGGCGGCATGGCGCGCATCGACCGGCGCCGCGCCGAGCGCGACCGGCTGCTGGCCGAACTGCCCACCCCCGACCGGGCCGAACCGGCCCGGCCGCTGGTCTACCTGATCGTGGCGACCGGCGACATCTACGAGGACATCCCGCAGGCGCAGGCCGCCGCCCGCGAGGGCGCCGACGTCGTCGCGGTGATCCGCTCCACCGGGCAGTCGCTGCTGGACTTCGTGCCCGAGGGCGCCACCCGGGAGGGCTACGCCGGCACCTACGCCACCCGGGAGAACTTCCGGCTGATGCGCTCGGCGCTGGACGACGTCTCCCGCGAGCTCGGCCGGTACGTGCGGCTGACCAACTACGCCTCCGGGCTGTGCATGCCGGAGATCGCGACGCTCGCCGGGCTGGAGCGCCTGGACATGATGCTGAACGACTGCATGTACGGCATCATCTTCCGCGACATCAACCCGCGCCGCACGTTCATCGACCAGCGGTTCTCCCGGCAGATCCACGCGCGCGCCGGCATCGTCATCAACACCGGCGAGGACAACTACCTCACCACCGCCGACGCCGTCGACGCCGCGCACACCGTGATCGTCAGCCAGCTGCTGAACGAGCGGTTCGGGCACGAGGCCGGCCTCGCCGACGACCAGCTCGGCCTCGGCCACGCCTTCGAGATCAACCCGGCGATCCCCGAGTCGTTCCGGATGGAGCTGGCGCACGCCCAGCTCGTCCGGGAGCTGTTCCCCGGCGCGCCGCTGAAGTACATGCCGCCGACCAAGCACATGACCGGCAACATCTTCGCCGGCTACCTGCTGGACGCGTTCTTCAACCTCGCCGGCGTGATGACCGGGCAGTCGATCATCCTGATCGGGATGATGACCGAGGGCATCCACACCCCCTGGCTGTCGGACCGCGACCTGGCGCTGGAGAACGTCCGCTACGTCCGCGACGCCTGCGGGAACCTCGCCGAGGACTTCATGCCCCGTCCGGACGGGATGCTCGTCCAGCGCGCCAAGCAGGTGCTGTCGGAGTCGGTGGAGCTGCTGGAGCGCATCGCCGACGAGGGGCTGCTCGACGCCATCGCCGAGGGCACGTTCGGCATCACCCGCCGCCCGCCCGACGGGGGCAAGGGCCTGGACGGCGTCGTCGAGCGCGCCGACGGCTACTTCAACCCCGCCATCGAGATCCTCGACACCGAGGACCCGCACGCCGCCCGCTCCACCGCCGCCGACCAGGAGGTGTCCGCATGACGGTCGAGAGCCCCGGAACCGGTACCGGGACCCAGGCCCCCGCCGAGCCCGCCGACACCCGGCAGGTGATCCGCCCCTACGGCGACACCACCGGCGACGGCATGGTGCAGATGTCGTTCACCCTGCCCATCCCCGCCGGCAAGCGCGCCGAGGCCGCCGCGCTGCAGCTCGCCGGGAAGATGGGCCTGGACCCGGCCAGCGTCGTCCACGCCAAGCCGATGGGGCCCGACTTCACCTTCTTCATCGTGTACGGCAAGGTCCGGCACCTCATCGACTACGCCTCCATCCCGGTCCCGGAGGAGCGCGCGTACCCGCTGCTGTCCTCCCAGGAGGTGAACCTGGCGATCCGCGAGGCGCTGAACCGGCGGCTGGTGGTCGTCGGGGCCTGCATCGGCACCGACGCGCACACCGTCGGGATCGACGCGATCCTCAACGTCAAGGGGTACGCGGGGGAGAAGGGCCTGGAGTACTACCGGGAGATCCAGGTCGTCAACATGGGCGCCCAGGTCACGGTCGAGGAGCTGGTCGAGCGCGCCAAGGCCGAGAACGCCGACGCGGTCCTGGTGTCCCAGGTCGTCACCCAGCGCAACGCCCACCTGCACAACACCAAGCAGATGGCGGGGGCGTTCCACGCCGAGTACCCGACCGCGGTCGCCGGGGGCATGGGGCGGCCCCTGCTGGTCGTCGGCGGCCCCCGCTTCGACACCGTCACCGAGGCCGACCTCGGCGTCGACCGCATCTTCGGCAAGGGCACCACGCCCGCCGAGGTCGCCAGCTACCTCGTGCACGCCCTGCTGCCGGGCGAGCACCGGCCCACGACGATGGAGGAAGAGTGAGCGACCCCCGCGAGGGACTGGCCGTCACCCACCGCCGCTACATCCCCTACTCGCACGCCCACTACGCCGGCGACCTGGTCGACGGCGCCTACGTGCTGGGCCTGTTCGGGGACGTGGCCACGGAGCTGTGCATCCGCACCGACGGCGACGAGGGCCTGTTCGCCTCCTACTCCGACGTGCAGTTCCGCGCGCCGGTCCGGGCCGGGGACGTCCTGGAGACCACCGCCGTGCTGGCCCGCGCCGGCACCCGCAGCCGCGTGATGGACTTCGAGGCCCGCGTGGTGTGCCGGGGCCGCCCCGACAAGGGCGAGTCGGCCGCCGAGGCGCTGCCCGAGCCGATCGTGGCGGTCACCGCGACCGGGACCGTCGTGGTCTCGCCTCCGGGAGGCTGAGCGGCGCCCGCGATCGAGGTCCGCGGCCGAGCGGTGGCGGCACAGGGCGTCCGGCGAAATCGCCGAACGCTCTGATCATGGTGCTGAGCTGGGATAACGTGGAGTAGCCGCAGAACATGCGGCGGTTGACAAGGTGGCGGAAGCCGGTAGTTTTGCTGCAGTCCAGCACGGGACTCACCGATCGGCCGCCCGAGGGGCCGCCGGGCGCCGCGCCGCGACGGGGACGGGGATCACGCGAGTGGTCGCCATCGTGCCCGCCCGAGCCAGCGCGGTGATCCGGGGCCGTGTCCGGGCGGAGCCGTCCGATCGCGCGGGGGGTTGGACCCGGGAAGGGCCCGGACATCCAGTAGAAAACGGAGCCTCGTTCTCACCGCCTGTGGGACGACTCCGGCCCGACGGATGTCGCGGGCCCTCTTCCGTGCCCGGACCCCGGGCCCGGACCGGCGTGCCCCGCACCTGGTGAACCGCCCGCCTCCGCCGCGGCCCGGCCCATGGTCGCCGCGGGCGCCCGGTGCCGGTAGCGTTCCGGCTAGGGACCCTAGTGAACGAGGTGGGACGTGGCCCAGGAGACCCTCCCGGACCGGTCGCCGGCGGCGGGGCCGGGCGGCGAGCCCGACGCCGGAGCGCCGCGCGGGCGGTTCGGCCGCCTGCGCCGCGGGCTGCGCTCGGGCGGCCGCGCGGGCTGGCCCCGCACGCTGCTGGCCGCGGCGTCCGGGCTGCTGATGTGGCAGGCCTTCCCGCCGTTCGACCTCACGCCCCTCGCGCCCGTCGGCGTCGCGCTGCTCACCCTCGTGCTGCGCGGCCGGGCCGCCCGCACCGGCGCCTGGCTCGCCTTCGTCGCCGGCGCCGCGTTCTTCGTCCCCGCGCTGGAGGGCATCTCCCGGATCGGCCCGGACGGCTGGATCATCCTCAGCCTCGTCGAGGCCGCCTACTTCCTGCCGCTCGGCGCCGGGATCGCGGTGGTCACCCGGCTTCCCGGCTGGCCGGTCTGGACGGCCGCGCTGTGGGTCGCGGAGGAGCTGATCCGCGGCCGCGTCCCCTTCGGGGGGTTCCCCTGGGCGCGGCTGGCGTTCAGCCAGACCGCCACCCCCCTCACCCCGTACGCCTCCTTCGGCGGCGCGCCCCTGGTCACGTTCCTGACCGCCCTGGTCGGCGGGCTCCTCGCCTGCGCCGCCGTGGCCGTCCACCGCGCCCGGTCCCACCGCGCCCGTCCTCCGGCCGAGGACGCCGAGGCGCGGCCCGGGACGCGCCGGGCCCTGGTCCCCGCCGCGGTCAGCCTGGCCGCGGTCGGCGCCGTCGTCGGCGGCGGGCTGCTGATCCCCACCCCCGCGAGCGGCCGCCCGGTCACCGTCGCGGTCGTCCAGGGCAACGTGCCGCGCCTCGGACTGGACTTCCAGGGCCAGCGCAAGGCCGTGCTGGACAACCATGTCAAGGCCACCCACGAGCTGGCCGAGCGGGTCCGCGCGGGGCGTCTGGCCAGGCCCCAGCTGGTGGTGTGGCCCGAGAACGCCAGCGACCTGGACCCCTACGCCGAGCCCGACGCCTACAACGCCATCGACGGCGCGGTGAAGGACATCGGCGTCCCGGTCCTCGTCGGCGCCCTGACCGACACGCCCGACGGGGAGAAGGTCGAAAATCGCGGCATCGTCTGGGACCCCCGGACCGGCCCCGGCGACTACTACGTCAAGCGGCACCCCGTCCCCTTCGGGGAGTACCTGCCCTTCCGCGACGTCCTGACCAAGCTGATCACCCGGTTCGAGCGGATCCCCCGCGACTTCGCCAAGGGCGACCGCTCCGGCGTGATGCGGCTCGGCCCGGTGGACATCGGCGACGTGATCTGCTTCGAGGTCGCCTACGACAAGGAGGTTCGCGACGTCGCGCGCGGGAATCTGCTGGTCGTGCAGACCAACAACGCCACCTACGGCAAGACCAGCCTGCCGCCTCAGCAGATCGCCATGTCGCGGCTGCGCGCGGTCGAACATGGTCGTACGATCTTGGTAGCCGCGACGAGCGGGATCAGCGCCATCGTCGCTCCCGACGGCCGTATGGTCGACCGGTCCCGGGAGTTCGTCCCCGCCGTCCAGGTCGCGGCCGTCCCGGCGCGGACGGCCCGGACGGCGTCGGACCGGCTGGGGGAGGCGCCGGAGTGGGCGCTGGCGCTGCTCGGGCTCGGCGCGGTCTGCGCGGCGGCATGGACAGCCAGGAAGAACGAGGGGAATTGACGCCGATGGAGATCCCAGCCGGGCTCGGCCGGGTGCTCGTGATCATCCCGACGTACAACGAGCGGGACAACATCGAGCGCATCGCCGGGCGGGTGCGCGAAGCCGTCCCGTCGGTGGACGTGCTGGTCGTCGACGACGCCAGCCCTGACGGCACCGGTGAGGCCGCCGACGCGATGGCGGCCGAGGACGAGCAGATCAAGGTGCTGCACCGGCAGGGCAAGGAGGGCCTCGGCCCCGCCTACATCGCCGGTTTCCGGTGGGCCGCCGAGCACGGGTACGACGTCATGGTCGAGATGGACGCCGACGGCTCCCACCAGCCCGAGGAGCTGCCGCGGCTGCTGTCGGCGCTGGAGGACGCCGACCTGGTCATCGGCGCCCGCTGGGTGCCCGGCGGCCGGGTCCGCAACTGGCCCAAGCGGCGCGAGGCGCTGTCGCGCGGCGCCAACACCTACGCCCGCGTGATGCTCGGCATCCCGCTGCACGACTCCACCGGCGGCTACCGCGCCTTCCGCGCGGCGACCCTGGAGAAGATCGGGCTGGAGGGGGTCGACTCGCGCGGCTACTGCTTCCAGATCGACCTGGCGCTGCGGGCCGTGCGGCAGGGGCTGCGCGTGGTCGAGGTGCCGATCACGTTCGTCGAGCGCGTCCACGGCACCAGCAAGATGAGCCGGGACGTGATGGCCGAGGCGGCGCTGCGCATCACCCAGTGGGGGATGAACGACCGCATCGGCAAGCTCCGCGATCCGAACTGAGACGCGTCCGGGGCGCGCGCGGGGGAAACGAACGGGGCCGGCCCGGCGTTACGCAGGGAGAGGCTTTCGACGACCCGAAGATGGAGCCATGCTGCCGCTGCTGATCGTCCTGGCGTTCCTGCTGGTGCCGGTCCTGGAGATCTTCGTGCTGATCCAGGTCGGCGAGGTGATCGGCGCCTGGCCCACGATCGGCCTGCTGATCGCCGAGACCGCCCTCGGCGCGTGGATCGTCCGCCGGGAGGGCCGCCGCGCGTGGCGGGCCCTGCAGGAGACGGCGCGGCGCGGGGTCCTGCCCGACCGGGAGGTCGCGGACGCGGCGCTGGTCATGGCCGGCGGCGTGCTGCTGCTGGTGCCCGGCTTCGTCACCGACGTGGTCGGGCTCGTGTTCGTGCTGCCGTTCACCCGCCCCCTCGTCCGCCGCGTTCTGTCGGCGTTCGCGGCGCGGCGGATGCGGGCCGCGGAGGAGCGCGCCGCGACCATGTTCCCGCCCGGCGCCGCCGGGTTCGACCCGTTCGGGCGCGGGTCCGGCCCCGAACGGGTCGGGACCCCGCCGGGACCGGTGGTCCGCGGCGAGGTCGTCCACGACGACGACGCCGCGGACACGGCCCGCCGCGACGACGGCGACCGGACCTCGCGCGCCTGACCGTCAGGCGTCGCGGGCCACGAGCACGGCGCCGCCCGCCAGCAGCGCCGCGGCCGCGTAGGCGGCCAGCACGCCGAGGCCCGCCCACGGCCCGATCGGCAGCCGGTCCACGTCCCGCGTCGCCTGGACCGCCAGCCCCGCCGTCATCGGCGCGGCCCTCTCCAGCCGCTCCCGCCAGGCCTCGTCCCCGACGAGGCGGACGGCGACCGGCACGATCCACAGCAGCGCCAGCACCGCGCCGATCGCCGCCGCGGGCTCGCGCAGGACCGTCCCCGCGCCCAGCGCCAGCAGCGCCACCAGCACCAGGTAGAGGACGGTCCCGGCGGCCGCGCGGGCGGTGGGGCCGTCGGCGGGCGACAGCGGCGGGTAGCCGTTCGCGGCCGTGAAGCCGTTGCCGGGCAGGACGGCCCGCCCCGCCGCGAGCGAGGCCAGCACCCCCGCCGTCCCGCCCGCGGCGACGATCCCCGCCACCACGGCGGCCTTGGCGGCCAGCACGGTGGTCCGCCCCGGCACCGCCGCGAAGGTCGCGGCGATCGTCCCCGCCGCGTACTCGCCCCCGACCGCCAGCACGCCGAGGACCACCGCGGCGACCTGCCCCACCTGCACGCCCGACAGCGCGAGCTTCGGCGTGTCCTCCAGGCACCCGGCGGGCGCCGTGCAGTGCGAGGTGTCGACCGTCCCGGTCACCGCCGCGCCGACCGCGGCGACCAGCACCGCCAGCGCCGGCGCGAGCAGCGCCGTGCTCGGCACCGTGCGCAGCTTCGTCCACTCGGCGCGCAGCGCGTGCAGGCCCGTCCATGTCCGTCCGGTCATGCGTCGCGCCTCCGCACCAGCCACGCGGCGGCGGCCAGCGCGGCCGCCGCGTACGCGCACAGCACCCCGAGGCCCGCCCACGGGGCGATCGACTGGTCGAAGCGGTCGACGGTCCGCTGGATCGCGAACCCGGCCGCCGGGGTGAGGCGCTCCAGCCACCGCGCCGCCGACAGCGGCAGCCCGGTCGCCACGATCTGCGGGACGAGCAGGAGCAGCAGCACGACCGTGATCGCGGGCGCCCCGCGCCGCATGATCACCGCGACCGCCAGCGAGAACACGGCGATCACGGCGAACAGCGCGCCCGTGCCGGCGACCGCGCGCAGTACCGCGCCGTCGGCCAGGGACGGCGCCGCCAGGCCGTGCGCGCGCTCCACCGGCCCGGCGAGCAGCACCGAGCCGAACGCCGCGGCCAGCCCCGCCGCCAGCGACGCCAGGCCCGCCACGACCGCCTTGGCCGCCAGCACCCGGCCGCGGCGGGGGGCGGCGGCGAACGTCGTGCGCAGCATCCCGCGCCGGTACTCGGCCGTCACGAACAGCACCGCCAGGGTCACGATCGCCACCTGTCCGATCAGGGCGCCGGAGAGGGTGGTCCTGGTGACGTCGTCGGCGAACGCGTTGGGCCCGATGTCGCCCACGCCCTTCAGCGCGATCGTCCCTCCGGACCCGGTGCGGCCGTCCAGGGACGGGTCGGCCGCCGGCCCGCCGGGGGCGCCGCGGTCCCGCCACGCGGCGCCCGGCTGCGCCGGGGCCACCGCCACCTGGTCGAAGGTCGCCCGCGTGGCGGAGGGCTGCCCTGAGACGCTCTCCCCGCCGAACATCCTGCGCACCTCGATCTCGTCGGGCGCGGCCACGAACACGCCCGCCAGGGCCGTCCGCGGCAGTCCCGCCAGCCGGACGGATCCGACGCGGCGCCAGTCGCGGCCGTCGGCCGAGGCGTAGCCCGTGACGGCCGTCCCGGCGCGGGTCAGCTTGAGCCAGCGCGGCACGGCGCCCGTTCCCCCGCCGGCGCCGCCGTTCTCGTAGCCGCTCTGGAGGCGGACGCCGTGGCCCGGCGTCACCGCCAGCGCCGCGTACGGGGCGCCTTCCCGCGTGCTTCCCCTGACCATGAGGCCTGCCTTGGCCCACGCGCCGCCGCCTTCCTGGGAGGTGACGCGCGCGACGACCGAGCCGTCCCCCGCCAGCGGCCGGTAGGTGTAGTGGCCCAAGTCGACGATCCGCAGCCGCGCCGGGTCGGGCGGCCGTCCGCCCGACCCGGTGGACTGGCTGCCGGCCGCCGCCAGCAGCGCGACGAGCACGGTCAGCAGCACCGACGCCGGCAGGGCCAGCATCCAGCGGCGGACGGTGCGCAGCTTGGTCCATTCGGCGACCAGGAGCCGGCCGAACCCGTCGCGGGCCTGGTCCTGCACCGTGCTGCGGTAGGCCGCCACAGCGGTCTCGGGGGCGCTCACCGGGGCCCCTGACCGGGCGTGGCCTGGAACTCCACCGCGTCCCGGGTCAGCTCCATGTAGGCCTCCTCCAGCGACGCGCGGTGCTCGCCGATGCCCGTGAACGCCGCGCCGGCCTCGGTGAGCACCGCGACCACCCGCTCGGCCGGCAGCCCCGTGACGGTGACGGCGTCCGGGCCGGACGCCGTCACCGTGGCGCCCGCGCGGGCCAGGGCGGTCATCGCCTCCCGGCGCTCGGCGGTGCGCACCTCGACCCGGCCGCCCGACGCGGCCTCCAGCAGGTCCGCGACCCGGGTGTCGGCGATCAGCCGGCCCCGACCGATCACCACCAGGTGGTCGGCGCCGCCCTCCAGTTCGCCCATCAGGTGGCTGGAGACCAGCACCGCCCGCCCCTCGGCGGCCAGCGACCGCAGCAGCCCGCGGATCCAGGCGACGCCCTCGGGGTCCAGGCCGTTGACCGGCTCGTCGAACATCAGCACCGGCGGGTCCCCGAGCAGGGCCGCGGCGATCCCGAGCCGCTGCCGCATGCCGAGGGAGAACCCGCCCGCCCGGCGGCGGGACGCGCTCTGCAGCCCGGTCAGCCCGATCACCTCGTCGACCCGCCGGGCGGGCAGCCCGTTGGCGTGCGCGAGCCACAGCAGATGGTCGCGGGCGCGGCGGGCCGGGTGGAGCGCGGACGCGTCCAGCATCGCCCCGAGCCGGCACAGCGGGGCCCGCAGCGACCGGTAGGGCCGGCCGCCGACCAGCGCCGTCCCGCCGTCCGGCCGGTCCAACCCCATGATCATCCGCATGGTGGTGGACTTGCCGGCGCCGTTCGGGCCGACGAACCCGGTGACCTGCCCCGGTCCGACGGTGAACGACAGGTCGTCCACGGCGAGAGTGGGCCCGTAGCGCTTGCGCAGGCCCCGTACTTCGATGGTTGCCTCCATGGACCAGGAGGCTACGGAGCGCCGAGGCCCGGGGTCGTCACGCCGGGGAGGAGTCTTGGCGGGCGCGTGCCGGGGGACCGGGCGTCCCCCGGGGGAGGGACGCCGCCGCGGTGCCGTCCGCGCCACAATGGCGTCCGTGGGCGACAACGACGGAACCGCCGGGCGGGCGCGGTGGCCGGTGGCCGGCGGCTGCCTCGCCGCGGCCGCCGCCGCCGAGGCCGTCTACCGCACCCACGGCTCGGGGGTGGTCCTGGCCCTGGCGCTGGTGGTGGACGTGTGCGCGACGCTCCCGCTGGCGGCCCTGCGCGATCGGGGCGCGGCGGCCGCCGCCATGATCACCGCCGCGGCCGCCGCGGCGTGCGTCCTGCACCGCGGACCCGCCGTCGCGGCCCTCGTCGCGCTCGCCGCCGTCTGGACGGTCCTGGCGCGCCGCCGGGTCCTGCGGCGCCGCGCCGAGGCCGCCGCGCGCGCCGCCTCCCGGCTTGCGTTCGCGTCCACGCTGCTGGAGCACAACGCGCGCGGGGAGCGGGCCCGCATCGCCCGCGAGCTGCACGACGTCGTCGCCCACCACATCTCGATGATCTCCGTGCAGGCCGAGACGGCCCGGCTGGCGGTCCCCGGCATGCCGGAGGAGGGCGCCCGGCGGCTGCTGGCCATCGGCGACACCGCCCGCACCGCGCTCACCGAGATGCGGCGGCTGCTCGGGGTGCTGCGCGAGGACGCCGGCGCCGAGCCGACCCGCCGCCCCCAGCCGGGCCTCCAGCAGCTCCTGGACCTGGTGGACGAGACCCGCGAGTCGGGCGCCGCGGGCGTCCGGCTGATCGTCGGCGGGCACGTCGCGGCCCTGGACCCCGGGCTGGAGCTCGCCGCCTACCGGATCGTCCAGGAGGCCCTGACCAACGCCCGCAGGCACGCGCCCGGCGCCGCCGTCGACGTGGAGCTCGACTACGCCCTGGACGCGCTGCGCGTCAGTGTCCGCGACAACGGCCCCGGCCCCGGCGGCGGCCCGGCGGGGCACGGGCTGCTCGGCATGCGCGAGCGCGCCGCGGCCGCCGGCGGCGACCTGCGCGCCGGCCCGGGGCCCGCCGGCGGGTTCCTGGTGGAGGCGACCCTGCCGGTGGGGGAGGAGCCGTGAGCGTCCGCGTGGTGGTGGCCGACGACCAGGAGGTCGTCCGGGCGGGGTTCGGGGCCCTGCTGGGCACCCAGCCGGATCTGGAGGTCGTGGCGACGGCGGCCGACGGCGCCGCCGCGGTCCGGGTGTGCCGCGACCACCGCCCCGACGTCGTGCTGATGGACGTGCGGATGCCGGTCATGGACGGCATCGAGGCCACGCGCCGCGTCGCCGCAGGGGCCCAGCCGCCGCGGGTGCTGATGCTGACCACGTTCGACCTGGACGAGCACGTCTACGACGCCCTGGTCGCGGGCGCCAGCGGGTTCCTGCTCAAGGACGTCACGGCCGAGCGGCTGTTCGACGCCGTCCGGGTCGTCGCCGCCGGGGAGGCGCTGCTGGCCCCGGCCGTCACCCGCCGCCTCATCGGGGAGTTCGCGCGGCTGCGGCCGCGCCCGCCGGCGTCGGATCCGGCCCTGGACGCGCTGACCCCGCGGGAGACCGACGTGCTGCGCCTGGTCGCCGCGGGCCTGTCCAACGCCGAGATCGCCGGCCGGCTGGTCGTCGGGGAGGAGACGGTCAAGACCCACGTCAGCCGGGTCCTGCGCAAGCTCGGGCTGCGCGACCGCGTCCAGGCGGTCGTCGCCGCCTACGAGAGCGGCCTGGTGCTGCCCCGCTCGGGCCGGTGACACCGGGCGCGGGAAAGGGGCCAAGGCGGGGGCGCGGGCATGGCGAGGGCCCGCACCCCCGCCGGTACGGGCCCTCGCGTCGAGAACTGTCAGCCGCTCACGCGGACTTCCTGCGCCCCGCGCGCAGGATCTCCAGGCGCTCGGCCAGGACCTCCTCCAGGTCCTCCAGGGTTCGGCGCTCCATCAGCATGTCCCAGTGGGTACGCGGCGGCTTCCCCTTCTTGGCTTGGGGCAGCTCGCCGTCGACCCGCAGCGCCATGGCGCCGCAGTTGCGGCATTCCCAGGTGATCGGCACCTCGGCCTCGGCTGCGAGCGTCACGGTGAACCGGTGGCCCTTGGTGCAGGTGTAGTCCACCTCTTGGCGAGGGGCCAGATCGGTGTTGCGATCGTTCTCGTAGCTCGTCGCTCCGAGTCGGGTGCCGCGAAGTGCGCGCTCGGCCATCGTCACGTGCCTCCCAGACGGCTTGCGGTCTTGCCCTGACCAACGCTGAACACCGTGACAAGATTCCCCCACCCGGGGTGATCCAACCCTGCTGTTTGCGGTCGTCCCCAGCCGCCGGCGGGGAACACGCGGCTTGCGCGCTAGTGACGGGACGCGAGCACCTCGTCGATCAGCCCGTACTCCTTGGCCTCGGCGGCGGTGAAGTAGCGCTCGCGGTCCAGGTCGCGGCGGACGGTCGCGGGGTCGTGCCCGGTGGCCTCGGCCAGGATCGCCTCGGTCTGCTCGCGCAGCCGCAGCAGCTCCTGCGCCTGGATCTGCAGGTCGGTGGCGGCGCCGCCGGCGCCCTCGATCGCCGGCTCGTGCAGCAGGATCCGGGCGCTCGGAAGCGCCTGCCTGCGCCCGGGCGAGCCCGCCGCCAGCAGGATCGCCGCGGCCGACCCGGCCTGCCCGACGCAGGTGGTCTCGATCTCGGGCCGCACGTAGCGCATGGTGTCGCAGATCGCCAGCATCGCGGTGATCGAGCCGCCCGGGGAGTTGATGTAGAGGGCGATGGGCCGGTCGGCGTCCATGTCCTCCAGCGCCAGTATCTGCGCCGTGACGTCGCTCGCGCTGGTGTCGTCCACCGGCGCGCCGAGGAACACGATGCGCTCCTCGAACAGCTTGCTGTAGGGGTCGGTCTCCTTGCGGCCCTGTCCGGTGCGCTCCTCGAACTGGGGGACGAGGGAGCGCCGTTCCGCGTGTGTCATGTGCCCACCCGCTCGGTGCTGTCGATGACGTGGTCGACGAAACCGTAGTCGCGGGCCTCGTCCGCGGTGAACCACGCGTCGCGGTCGCCGTCGGCCTCGATCCGCTCCAGCGGCTGCCCGGTGTGGAACGCCGTCCGCTCCGCCAGCGTCCGCTTGAGGTACAGCGACTGCTCCGCCTGGATCCTGATGTCGGACGCGGTGCCGCCGATGCCGCCGTGCGGCTGGTGCAT
Source organism: Spirillospora sp. CA-108201 (assembly GCF_050936235.1). Classification (NCBI taxonomy): domain Bacteria; kingdom Bacillati; phylum Actinomycetota; class Actinomycetes; order Streptosporangiales; family Thermomonosporaceae; genus Spirillospora; species Spirillospora sp. CA-108201. The sequence continues at coordinate 1,246,928 of NZ_JBNJNE010000001.1, forward strand.
CATGACGCGCGAGTGCCGCAGGGCGTACCGCTTGCCCCGGGTGCCCGCGCACAGCAGCGTCTGTCCCATGGAGGCGGCCATGCCCATCGCGACCGTGGATATGTCGTTGGGGACGAACTGCATCATGTCGTAGATCGCCATCCCGGCGTCCACGACGCCGCCGGGGGAGTTGATGTAGATCGTGATGTCGCGCCGGGTGTCCTGCGCCGCGAGCAGCAGCAGCTGCGCGCCGATCCGGTTGGCGACCCCGTCGTCGATCTCGCTGCCGAGGAACACGATCCGCTGCGCCAGCAGCCGCTCGAACAGGTGCGCGTCCGCAGGTCGCGGCATCTCGGCCGCGCGGGCCCGCGATCTGCCGATGAACGTCTCCGCCCGCCGGCGGTCCTCTCGCCACGGTTCGCCGTTCACATGGCCTCCTTGATCATCTGTACAGTTCGTACACTACGTACGGACACTATTCCAGTGCACGGGGGAGGGCCAGAGGGGGGCGGAGTGTTTCGCTATACGATGAATCACGTGGATGTTCCGGTGACCGAAGCACGCGCCCAGTTCGCGGATCTGGTGAACCGGGTCGCCTACACCGGCGAGCCCGTCAAGCTCACGCGGCGGGGCAGGGTGATGGCCGCCCTGGTCTCTCCGGAGGATCTGGAGCTCCTGGAGGCGGTCCGCTCCCAGCGCGCCGACCTCCAGGTCGGCGGCACCCTCCCGCCGGGGCAGCCGTCGCGTCCCGCCGAACGGCCCCAGCAGCAGCCGCCGATGCGCATCGCGGCCGAGTACCGCCCACCGGGCTTCAGACCCTGATCTCGCTCTCGCGTCCGGGCCGCGTCCGGGCGCCGGGCCGGGGGCGCACGAGGCCCGCCGCCGCGGCCGCGACGCCGCACAGCGCCACCGGCAGGAGCAGCGTGAGGCCGAGCGGCATGACGAGGGTGAGCGGGCCGATGACGGCGGGGCCCGCGAGCATCCCGAGGTAGCCGAGCCCGGCCACGCGGGAGACGTTGGCGCCCGAGGACTCCCGGTCGTGGTGGCCCGCGGCGCTGAACAACTGGGGGACGGCACCCGACAGGCCCGCTCCGAGCACGGCCCAGCCGGCCAGCGCCGGCGCGGCCCAGGGCGACAGCGCCGCCACCGCCAGGCCGGCCGCGGCCAGAGCGGTGCCGTTGCGGAGGACGGCCACCGGGCCGTAGCGGGCGGTGAGCCGGTCGGCCAGCAGCCGCCCGCCGGTCATGGCGGCGGAGAAGGCCCCGAAGGCGAGCGCAGCGGTGCCGGGGGACGCGCCCAGATCGCGCAGGTGGAGCACGCTCCAGTCGTTGGCCACCCCCTCGCACAGCATGATCATGAAGGCGAGCGCGGCCAGCCCCCGGATGCGCCGCGGCGTCCGGCGCCGCACCGGCGGCCCGGCGCTGCCCGGCGTTCCGCCGGACCGCAGCAGCGCCGGAGCGGCCGCCGCGCCCGCGGCCGTGCTGAGGACCGCCACCGCGCCGAGGGTCGCCGCCGGGCTCCAGCCCCAGGTGAGCGTCCGGGCGCCGGCCAGAGCGGCCAGGAGGCCGCCCAAGGAGAAGGCGGCGTGGAAGGCGGCCATGACGGGCCGTCCGTAGCCGCGCTCGACCTGGACGGCGTGGGCGTTCATGGAGACGTCCAGCGTTCCGTGGGCGGCGCCGAGGACCAGCAGCGCCGCGCCGAGGGTCCAGGCGCCGTCCGCCAGGCCCGGCAGGACCACCGCGGCGCCGGTCGCCGCGGCGCTGAGCGGCACCACCCTGCGCGCGCCGGCGCGGTCGGTGAGGGGGCCCGCGACCCGCATCCCGACGACCGCGCCCGCGCCGAGCAGCAGCAGGAGCCGTCCGAGCACCGCGTGGTCGATCCCCGTCCGGTGCTCGACCGGCGGGATGTGCACGATCCACATGCCCAGCAGGAAACCGGCCAGGGTGAAGTAGGCGAAGGTGGCCAGCCGGGCCGCCCGCGGCGCCGCGCCCGTTCCGGGAGGGGCGGCGGTCATACGAGGCGCACGTCCACGCCGGCGTCCCGCAGCCGTGCGACGGCGGGGCCGGGGGCGGACCGGTCGGTGATCACCATGTCGAGGGCGGTGGCCGGGCAGACGAGGCCGAGGCCGCTGCGGCCGAACTTGGCGCCGTCGCACACCGCGACCGTGCGGCGGGCCGCCGCGATCGCCGCGCGCTTGACCGGGACCTCGTCCAGGTCGTGCGCCGTCAGCCCGTGCTCGGCCGACAGCCCGCACACGCCGAGGACGGCGGTGTCGACGCGCAGCGCGGCGAGGGACGCCTCGGCGAGCGGCCCGGTGAAGGCCAGCGCCCCGGGCGTGGTCCGCCCGCCCGGGACCAGCAGCCGGATCTGCGCGGCCCCGCTGAGGGCGTTGGCGGCGTGCAGGTCCAGGGGGACGACGGTCAGCCGCCGGACGGCGAGCGTGCGGGCGACGGTCAGCGCGGTGGTCCCGGCGTCCAGGACGACGGCCTCGCCGTCGGCGAGCAGCGCGTCGACCTCGGCGGCGATCCGCCGCTTGGTCTCGGCCGCCTCGTGCTCGCGCACGGCGAAGGGCATCGCCTCGCCGCGCAGCAGCAGGCTCACCGCGCCGCCCCGCACCCGGCGCAGCACGCCCCGCTCGGCGAGCGCGTCGAGGTCGCGGCGGATGGTCATCTCCGACGCGCCGGTCTCGTCGGCCAGGTCCGTCACGCTCACGCGCTCGGTGGTCCGCAACCGCTCGATGAGCATGTCCACCCTTTTTGAACTTTCCACATGTTCAATCAAACAGTTCTGGTGTTAGTTAGTCAATCGAGACCTGAGGAGCCGCCATGCCATGGATGGTCTTCGACTACACCGGTGTGCTCAGCGCGTCCCCGCACGCGGGCACGCGTCAACGAGAACACCGTCGCCCTGCTGAGGGAGCCGGCCGGGCGCGGCACGCCGCTCGCCCTCCTGTCGAGCGCGCGCCGACCTGGCCGTGTCGCCGGGTGAGCGCGGGTCAGGACGCCGCGGGTGGCGGGTTCTCCTGCGGCCACAGGCCGCGCGAGGCCATCACGTCGCGGAGGGTCACCAGTTCGTCGGTCATGATGCCGTCGATGCCGAGGTCCAGGAGGCGCTTCATGACGGCGGCGTCGTTGACCGTCCAGGCGTGGACCTGCAGCCCGAGCCGGTGGGCGTGGTCGATGAACGCCTCGGTGACGAAGGGGACGGGGCCGAGGCCGTAGGGCACCTGGGCGCAGGCGACTCCGGTGGCGGCGAGGCGGACGAGCTTGGCGGTGGGGCCCCCGATGGACTTGGCGCGCAGCGCCATCAGGCCGCGCGGGCCGAGCGCCATGCACACCTCGCGGTCGGTGAACGCGGGGAGCCGGGAGCGCATCTGCGCCAGCCGGCGGGTGGAGAACGACGTGATGCACACGCGGTTCCAGGCGCCGGTGCGGCGCAGCGCCTCGGCCAGCGGGCCGATGACGGGGGCGTCCTTCAGGTCGATGTTGACGCGCGCCTCGGGGAAGGAGCCGAGGACGTCCTCCAGCCGGGGGATGGGCTCGGTGCCGCCGATGCGGGCCCGGGCCACCTCGGCGTAGGGAAGCCGGGCGATCGCGCCGGCGCGGTCGGTGACCCGGTCGAGGGTGCGGTCGTGGAAGGCGACGACGACGCCGTCGGCGGTGGCGTGGGCGTCGGTCTCCAGGTACCGGTAGCCGAGGTCGGTGGCGCGCTGGAACGCGGCCATCGAGTTCTCCGGGCGTCCGGCCGCGCCGCCGCGGTGGGCGAAGGGGATCGGGCCGGGATGGTCGAGGAATTCGTACGCGTGCCGCACCGTCCGATTATGGCCGACCCCGTCGCCCGATTTTACCTTACTGCGTAAAGGGCGGGTGCGGGGACGGCGCTGCTAACGTCGACGCCTCAATCGATCAGCGAGGGAGCACGAGCATGGCGGACGTGAACGACTACAGGGCGACCTTCGAACTGGTGGACGTGGACGGCGACGGCTACATCTCGACGGCCGAGTTGAAGAACCTGATGACCCGGCTCGGGCAGGACATCACCGAGACCCGCGCCGTGGAGGTGGTCGTGGCCGCCGACGCCAACGGGGACGGCAAGATCTCCCTGGAGGAGTTCACCGCGCTCATGGAGCGCACCTCCCGGTGACGGCGGCGGCCGCGCGGGTCACAGCGCCCGGCGCCGCAGCCTGAGGGCGTTGTCGGTGCGGGTCATGGTGCGCCCGTCGGGCGCGGTCTGGACGCGCTCGTGCTCGTCGCTGCGCTGGACCTCCCATGCGCCGTCCGGCAGGTCGAGGGACGCGAAGACCTCCTCGGGCGTGGGCAGGTGCACGCCCGGGTGGGCGCCGGGGTCCCACGGCGGGGGCCCGGCGTGCCCGACGACGAGCAGGATCCCGCCGGGCGCGACGGCGTCGGCGGCGGCCCGCAGGACCTCCTCGCGCGGCATGTCGGCGGGGGAGTGCAGGAACTGCGCCGAGACCAGGTCGTAGGACCCCTCGGGGAACGAGGCGGCCAGGTCGCGGCGCTGCCAGTCGACGCGGTCGGCGACGCCGGCCTGCTCGGCGTGGCCGGCGGCGCGCCGGAGCGCCACGCCGGAGATGTCGACGGCGGTGACGCGCCAGCCGCGGCGCGCGAGCCAGACGGCGTCGGCGCCCTCGCCGCATCCGAGGTCCAGGGCGGTGCCGGGCTCCAGGTCGGAGACCTCCTGCACGAGGACGGCGTTGGGTTCGCCGCTCCACATGTGGTGGTGCTCGGAGTAGCGGGAGTCCCAGTACTCCTGGTGGGTGGTGGTGTCGTCCATGCCTCGATCGTGCGCGGTGATCCCGTCCGGCGGGTAACCGCGTTGCCGTTTCCGCAAGGCGAGCAGGACGAGCGGGACCAGGACGGCCGGGGCCGCGGCGACGGCGTAGCAGGCCGGGAGCGGCAGCGCGTCCAGGGCGGCGCCGGTGGCGGCGGTCCCGCCGGACGCGCCGAGGTTGAGCGCGGTGTTGACCCAGGCGACCGCGCGGGTCCGGGCGCCGGGCGGCGCGTCGGCGTCGGCGAGGAGGTAGGCGGTGGTCAGGGTGGGGCCGACGAACAGCCCGGCGGCGCACGCCGCCGCGGCCAGGACGGCGACGGACGGGGCGAGTCCCGCGGCGGCGAGGCCGAGCCCGAGGGGGCAGGTGAGCACGGCGAGCCGGGCCCGGCCGGGCGCCGAGCGGCTCAGCGCGCCGTAGGCGAGGCCGCCGAGGGTGCTGCCGACGGCGAGCGCGGCCTCCACCCAGGCGACCGCGGCGGGCTGGTGGTGCCGCTGGGTGAACGCGACGGCCAGCAGGCCGGTCGATCCGAGGACGACGCCGGTGGCCGCGGCCGCGGCGGCCGGGGCGAGGGGGAACGATTGCACGCGGGCCGTGCGGGCGTGCTCGCGCGGCCGGGGAACCGCCGGGGAGGCGACCATCCCGACGGTTCCGGCGGCGATGAGCACGGCCCCGAGGGCGACGCCGAGGGACGGTGCGGCGACCGCGGCGAGCAGGCCCGCGAGCAGTGGGCCGGTGACGAAGACCAGTTCCTCCGACACGGTGTCCAGGCTGTAGGCGCGCCGCAGGAGGGGGCCGTCCGGCAGGAGGGCGCTCCACAGCGTCCGCATGACCACGCCGACGGGGGGCGCGGTGACGCCGGCGGCGACGGCCAGGGCGGTGAGCAGCGGGACGGGTGCGCCGGGCCGCGAGGTCAGCACGGCGAGGGCGGCGAGGACCAGGGCGTAGGCGGCGGCCATGGGGACCAGGGTGCGGCGCGGCCCGTGCCGGTCGATGAGGGCGGCGCGGACCGGTGAGGCGACGGAGATGGTGAGGCCGAGCAGGGCCAGCAGCCCGCCGGCCCGGGCGTAGGAGCCCGTGGACGCCGTGAGCGCCAGCGTGAGGGACAGGAAGACGGTTCCGTAGGACAGACGTCCCAGGAACGCGAAGGCGAAGGTACGGGAGGCGTGGGGAGCGCGCAGCACGGCCGCGTAGGACGTCGTCACGGGAGTGGTTCCTCAGGAAAAGGGGGTTACGGGGACGCCGAAGGCCGCCACCGCGTCAGCGGCGGCGGGGGCGTCTACCCGTATATGAGGAACTGCATGGCCTGATCGTAACGCGCACTCGGCCGAGGCGAAATCCCCGTCCGCCGCCGGCGGGCGCGAAATCATCGTGATTTTGAGATGAAGAGACGATTCAGCGATGCGTCGTGCGGTGCGCCGCGTCCGAGCGCGCCCGGGTCATGCGCTCCATTCGCGTCGGCGGGCCTCGGCGAGGGCGATGGCGGTGGCGACGGCGACGTTGAGGGAGCCGACGCGGCCGATCTGGGGGATGTAGGTGACGGCGTCCGCGGCGGTGAGGAGGGCGGGGGAGCAGCCGTGGTCCTCGCTGCCGATCGCGAGGCAGACGTCGCCGTCGAGGGGCGCCTCGTGCAGGGGCACGGCGTCGGCGGTCAGTTCCACCGCGACGAGTCGCAGGCCCTCCTTGCGGACGGCGGCCGCGGCCTCGGCCGCGGTGCCGGCGTGCTCCCAGGAGACGAGGCGGTCGGTGCCGAGGGCGGTCTTGGCGACGTTGCGGTGGGTGGGGGGCGTGGCGTTGCCGGCGAGCCAGAGGTGCTCGACGCCGAACACGGCGGCGCTGCGGATGATCGAGCCCATGTTGAACGGCTGGGTGACCGATTCGACGAGCAGGTCGAGGCGGGCGCCGGTGCGGCGGCGCCAGTCGCGGTTGAGCCGCTTGACGTCGGTGGGGCGCAGCTGGCGGCGTCCCTGCGCGGGGTCGGGGGTGCTCATCGGGTGTGGCCTTCCGTGCGGGGCGCGACGCGCAGGACGCGGTAGGCGGACCGGGAGGCGATCCGCTCGGTGGGGAAGCCCTGGGCGGCGAGCCACCTCTGGAGGGAGTCGGAGCCGAGGTGCTTCTGGACGACGAGGTGGGCGAGGCCGCCGGGGGCCAGGCGGGGGAGCCAGGTGAGCAGGAGGTCGTGCAGGGCGGCCTTGCCGATGCGGATCGGGGGGTTGGACCAGATCGCGGCGAACCGCAGCTCGGGGTCGGCGTCGTCCACCAGACTGAACCTTACATTGTCAAGGCCGGCGGCTTTGGCATTCCCCTCGGCAAAGGTTATTGCCCGCTGGTTCACGTCAACTCCCCAAACCCTCGCCTGGGGCGAGCGTTTGGCCATGGTGATGGCGATGGGGCCGTATCCGCAGCCGAGGTCGAGCAGGTCGCCGGTCGGCGGAGGCGCCGGGACGGTCTCCAGCAGCACGCGGGTGCCGGGGTCGACGCGGTCGGGGGAGAACATGCCGCTGTCGGTGTCGAGCCGCAGGTGCAGGTCCGGCAGGACGAGGTCGACGGTGCGGCGGCGGCTGGCGGCGCCCGGCCGCTCCGCGAAGTAGTGTTCCCCCACGTCCGCCGACCGTATCAGCGTTCGGGGCCCGCCCGTGCCGTCCGCGCGCTCAGGGGAGGCGGGAGAACCAGGCGAGCGACACGCCGCCGGCGGCGAAGGCGAACAGCAGCGCGATGCCGACGTAGCGGGCGGCGACGTCGCGGTGCTCGGTCCTGAAGCCGAGGGAGCTGCCGATGTTGGCGTAGACGTCGCGGAGCTGACCGGCGTCGGCGGCCTCGTAGGCCTTGCCCTCGGTGCTCTCCGCGAGGGTCTTCAGGGTCTCCTTGTTGACCGAGACGCTGGTGGTCTCGCCTTCGATGTCGACGGTGCCGTAAGGGGTGCCGAAGGCGATGGTGGAGACCGGGACATGGGCGAGGCGGCTGGCGTCGACGGCCTCCTGCACCGAGCGTCCGGTGGTGTTGTCTCCGTCGGACAGCAGGACGACGTGGGCCGGGGGCGGGTCCTGGCGGGCCTGCGCGTCGAAGGACCGGACGGCCTGCAGGGAGGTGAACACGGCTTCACCGATGGCGGTGCGCTTGGCCAGGACGAGTTGGTCGAGGGAGGCGATGGCGGCGTCGCGGTCGGCGGTCGGGGCGGCGATGAGGTTGGCGTTGCCGGCGAAGGCGACGACGCCGACGTTGAAGCGGCGGGGCAGGTCGCCGATGAACTGCTTGGCGGCGGCCTTGGCGGCGTCGAGGCGGCTGGGGGAGACGTCCCTGGCCATCATGGACAGCGACACGTCGACGGCGACGACGATGGTGGCGCGGTCGCGGGGGACCTTGACGGCGGAGGCGGGCCGCGCGAACCCGAACATCATGAAGGCGATCATGATGAGGAACAGGACGGCCGCGACGTGCCGGCGCCAGCCGGGGCGGCGGGGGGCGACCTGGGACAGCAGCGCGAGGTTGGTGAAGCGGACGGCGTACTGGCGGCGGCGCAGTTGCAGGAGCAGGTAGGCGGCGGCCAGGAGCGGCAGGAGGCCGAGGAGCCAGAGGCGTTCGGGTGACAGGAAGGTCATGGGCGCACTCCCGCGTTGGTGACGGGCCGGCCTGCGGCGCGGCGCTGGCGGAGGGCGAAGCGGGCGACGTCGGCGATCCAGTCGCGGTCGGTGCGCAGGACGAGGTGGTGGGCGCCGCAGCGGCGCAGTGCGGCGCGGGTGCGGTCGCGCTGTTCGGCCGCCGCGGCGGCGTAGCGTTCGCGGACGCGGCGGCTGAGGACGATCTCGTGGACGGTGCCGGTCTCGGGGTCGGTCATCTCGACGAGGCCGACGTCGGGCAGGTCGAGTTCGCGGGGGTCGATGATCTCGATGGCGAGGACCTGGTGGCGGGCGGTGAGGCGGCGCAGGGGGCGTTCCCAGGCGGGCTGGCCGTGGGGGCCGTCGGGGGTGGTGTCGGCGCCGTCGGGGGCGAGGAAGTCGGAGATGACGACGCGCAGGCCGCGGCGGGTCTGGCCGCGGTCGAGCGAGGCGACGGCGGCGGCGAGGTCGCGGGGCGGGGCGGTGGTGCCGGCGCGGGGTCCGGTGCGGTCGTCGACGGACTGGGCGTCGAGGACGGCTTGGAGGAGGGCGTACAGGGCGGCCTTGCCGGTGCGGGCGGGCCAGCGGCGCATGCCGTCGTCGTGGAGGAGGTAGGCGCCGACGCGGTCGCCGAGGCGGACGGTGAGGAAGCCGACGGCGGCGAGGGCGGCGACGGCGAGGTCGCGTTTGATCATGGTGCCGGTGCCGAAGTCCATGCTGGGGGTGAGGTCGACCAGGGCCCAGGCTTCGAGTTCGTGGTCGGCGATGAGGTCGCGGACGTGGGGGGTGGTGGTGCGGGCGGTGACGGCCCAGTCCATGTGGCGGACGTCGTCCTCGCCGGGCTGGTAGAGGCGGGCTTCGGCGAGTTCGGTGCCGGGGCCGGGGAGCAGGCCGAGGTGTTCGCCGTTGAGGAGGCCGTCGAGGCGGCGGGTGACCTGGAGTTCGAGGCGGCGCAGGGTGCGTTCGGGGGCGAGGTGGGCGAGTTTGCCGCTGCGCCGGCGCCGGGGGGTCATGCGGTGGTCACCGCCGCCGCGCCGTGGTTCCAGACGACGCGGGGTGGGGGGACGGCGGCGAGGATCTGGTCGACGACGTCGCCGGTGTCGATGCCGTCGGCGAGGGCGTCGAAGGTGAGGACGATGCGGTGGGCCATGACGTCGCGGGCGACGGCGCGGACGTCGTCGGGCAGGACGTAGTCGCGTCCGGCGAGGAGGGCGAGGGCGCGGGCGGCGGCGGCGAGGCCGAGGGTGGCGCGGGGGCTGGCGCCGATGTCGATGACGCCGCGCAGGTCGGGGAGGCGGTACTGGTCGGGTTCGCGGGTGGCCATGACGAGCCGGACGATGTAGTCGGCGATGAGTTCGTGGACGGAGACCTCTTCGGCGGCGCGCTGGAGGCCGGCGAGGCGGTCGGTGTCGAGGATCCGGGTGGCCTCGGGCGGGTCGACGCTCATGCGCTGGAGGATCTGGAGTTCCTCGTGGGCGGCGGGGTGGTGGACGTCGACCTTCATGAGGAAGCGGTCGCGCTGGGCTTCGGGGAGGGGGTAGACGCCTTCGGACTCGATGGGGTTCTGGGTGGCCAGGACGAGGAAGGGGCGGGGGAGGGGGTAGGTGTTGCCGCCGAGGGAGACCTGGCGTTCGGCCATGACCTCCAGGAGGGCGGACTGGACCTTGGCGGGGGCGCGGTTGATCTCGTCGGCGAGGACGAAGTTGACGAAGACGGGGCCGAGTTCGACGTCGAACTGCTCGGTGGAGGGGTGGTAGATGCGGGTGCCGACGATGTCGGAGGGGACGAGGTCGGGGGTGAACTGGAGGCGGGCGAAGGTGCCGCCGACGACGCGGGCGAGGGTGCCGACGGCGAGGGTCTTGGCGACGCCGGGGACGCCTTCGAGGAGGCAGTGGCCGCGGGCGAGGAGCGCGACGATCATGCGTTCGACCATGTGCTCCTGGCCGACGATGACCTTCTTGACCTCGGCGAGGGTGTACTGCAGGAGGACTGCGGCCTCGTCGACGTCGGTGGCGGCGATGGTCATGTGGGTGTCCCTCACTTGTCCGTCGTGTGCCCTGTCCTCGTGCGTCGGATGGGGTGCCTTCTGACCCTACGCGATCACTTGTACCCGTTCGCCGGGGATACGTGCGTGCGGGGGGTGATCGGTTCGGGGGGTGTTCTCGGGGCCGATCGTAGGGCGTGGTTGTTAGTGTTGCGGCCATGTCGAGGCCGTTGCCGCCAGGTGATCCCGCTCAGTTGGGGCCGTTTCGTCTGTCGGCGCGTTTGTCGGAGTCCGCTGCCGGGATCGTTTTCCTGGGGGTGGACGGTGAGGGGCGGCGCGCGAGTGTGGCGGTGCTGAACCGGGGTGCGGCGGGTGATGCGGCGGCGCGGGACCGGTTCCGTGCGGCGATCAATGCGGCGGTGCCGGGGCCGGGGCGTGCGGCGGGGGGCGCGGGTTCGGGTGGTGGGGCGCCGGTGGTGGCGGCGCAGCCGGACGGGCCGGCGCCGTGGGTGGCGACGTTGTACGAGGCGGATCGTGCGGGGGCGGAGCGGTTCTTGGAGCCGGTGGCGTTCCAGGGTGCGGAACGCGGGTGGTGGGGTCGGCGCGGTCCGCAGTTCCAGCCGTATTGGCTGGGGTCGGGTGAGCCGGCGTTGGAGGGGCCGCGGCCGGTGCCGGGTGGGGGGCCGGTTCCGGTGGGGGAGCGTGTGCCGGAGCGGAATCTGGTGGCCGTCGTGGTGGGGTTGGCGGCGGTGTTGCTGGTGTTGGCGTTGTTGATGGGTGTGTTGTTCGCGTGTCAGCCGGTGGCGAAGGAGCCGGCGCCTGCGCCGCCGGAGCCGACGCCGTCGTTCCAGGTGCCGGAGCGGTCTCCGGTTCCGACGTCGCCGTCGCCTTCGGTGACGCCGCGGTCGCCGGGGCCGTCGTCGCCTGCGCCTTCGCCGTCGTCGGGTTCGGGTGGGGGCGACGGCGCGCCTTTGTAGGGGTTTGCCGTGGTGTGTTGGGCTGGCTGCGGGAAGTCGCCTGTGTAGGGGAAATGGGCGTTGCGGGGTGGTATGTCGGGCGTCCAGCATGGGCGGATGCTGGAGAGTCTGCTCGCGTTCGCGGGCGCGGCGGTGCTGATCGCGATGGTGCCGGGTCCGAGCACGGTGGTGATCATGCGGGAGTCGATGCGGTCGGGTCGGCGCGCGGGGCTGGTCACGGTGCTGGGCAACGAGACGGGTGTGCTGCTGTGGGGTGTGGCGGCTGCGGTGGGGTTGTCGGCGCTGCTGGCGGCGTCGCGGTTGGCGTTCGAGGGTTTGCGGGTCGCCGGTGCGGTGGTGCTGGTGTGGTTCGGGGTGCGGGCGCTGTGGGGTGCGCGCCGCGGCGGCCCTGCCGGGGCCGGTGCGGGCGAGGATCTGGGTGCGGGGCCGGCCGGTGCGGTGGTTCTCGGTGCTGTGGGCGTTGATCGACCTGGTCTGGTACACGGCGGTGGTGTGGCTGGTGGGGGCGGCGCAGCGGGTGCTGGGGCGTCCGGGGGTGCGGCGGCGGCTGGACCAGGTGTCGGGTGTGGTGCTGGTGGGGTTGGGCGTGCGGTTGGCGGCCGAGGCCCGGTAAGGCGCGGTAAGACCCGCTGAGGCCCGCCGGTTTGGCACATTTTCATGATCGCTTTTTGGGGGGCGGGGGTCGTAGCCTGGGGCGGTGACCGCTCTGGATGACCTTGCCGACCGGTACGTGGACGAGTTCGCCGCGCTGGATCCGTGCCGGGCGGCGCTGATGGGGATCGCCGGGCAGGACGCGCGGCTGACCGACTACGGCCCGGACGGGCTGGAGGCGCGCGCGGAGCTGACGCGGCGGACGCTGGCGGAGCTGGGCCGCGTTCCGGTGCGGGGTGAGGCGGGGCGGGTCGCGGCGGCGGTGCTGCGGGAGCGTCTGGAGGTCGAGGCGGCGCTGGACGAGGCGGGGGTGCGGGAGGAGTTCCTGGACACCACCGACGGGCCGGTCCAGCGGCTGCGGATGGCCGTGGAGCTGCTGGACCAGGGGCCGGACACCGACTGGGAGGCCGTCCGCGCGCGGATGGGGGCGCTGCCGGGGGCGTTGGCGGGGTTGCGGGCGTCGCTCCGGCGGGCGTGCGGACGGGGCCGGGTGGCGGCGCGGCGGCAGGTGCTGCGCAGTGCCCGTGAGTGCGCGGAGACTCCGGCGTATCTGGCGGGCCTTGCGGGGCGGTACGGGGACGGGCCGCTGGAGGGCGCGCTGCGGGAGGCGGCGTCGTCGGCGTCGGCGGCGCTGGAGGAGTTCGCGTCGTTCCTGTCGGGGGAGCTGGCGGGGCGGGCGCCGGAGCGGGACGCGCTGGGCGCCGACCGGTACCGGCTGGGGGTTCGGGACTTTCTCGGGACGGATCTGGATCTGGCGGAGACGTACGCGTGGGGCTGGGAGGAGCTGGCGCGGATCGAGTCGGAGATGGCGGGCGCGGCGGGGGAGATCCTGCCGGGGGAGCCGCTGCCGGCGGTGATGGCGGCGCTGGACGCCGATCCGGCGCACCGGGTGGGGGGCGCGGAGGCGTTCCGGGGGTGGATCCAGGAGCTGGCGGACCGGGCGATCGCCGATCTGGACGGGGTGCACTTCGACATTCCGGGGCCGCTGCGGAGGATCGAGTGCCGGATCCCGCCGGTGGAGACGGGGGTGTACTACCTGGCGCCGGCGGAGGACCTGTCGCGTCCGGGGACGGTGTGGTGGACGGTGGAGGATCCGTCCGCCGAGATCGTGACGTGGACGGTGCCGACGACGATGTTCCATGAGGGGGTGCCGGGTCATCACCTGCAGTTGGGGGTGACGACGCTGAACCGGGGCCTGAACCGGTTCCAGCGGGTGTCGAGCGAGCTGCATCCGGGGCACTGCGAGGGGTGGGGGCTGTACGCGGAGCGGCTGATGGACGAGTTGGGCCACTACCGTGATCCGGCGCATCGGCTGGGGATGCTGGCGGGAGGTCAGCGGTTCCGGGCGGCGCGGGTGGTGCTGGACATCGGGTTGCATCTGGAGTTGCCGATCCCGGCGGGGACGGGTTTCCACGAGGGGGAGCGGTGGACGCCGGAGCTGGGGTTCGAGTTCTTGCGGGCCCGTAAGGGGCCTGATCCCGATTCGGTGGTGGCGTTCGAGGTCGACCGGTATCTGGGGCGTCCGGGGCAGGCGATCGCCTACAAGCTGGGGGAGAGGGTCTGGCTGGAGGCGCGTGAGGCGGCGCGGCGCCGGGAGGGCGCGGGTTTCGACCTGAAGGAGTTCCACCGGCGGGCGCTGGATCTGGGGCCGATGGGTCTGGACCTGCTGCGTGCGGAGCTGGCCCGGTCGTGACCGCCGGTTCCCGGGGTGCGCGGCGGGGCCTGACGGCGGACCTGGCCTGACGGCCGGGCGGGGCGGGTCAGGGTCGGGGCGCTGGGGTCAGACGGGTTCGGGCGGGTTGAGGCGGGTGCGGCCGCGGCTCTCCAGGGATTCGACGGCGGTTTCGCGGAGCCATCGCCGGGGGTTGGGCCGCCAGCCGGTCAGGGGTGTGTCGGCGGCGCCGGGGGCGGTGGCGCCCGCGAGGTCGCGGGCGTCGTCGGCCACGGATTCGGTGATGTCGTCGGAGCTGCCGATGTGGCAGGCGCGCTCGTCGCCCGGTTCGACGATGGTCTTGTGGTAGCGGGGCGGCCAGCGCAGCAGCAGGCGGCGGCCGCACGTGGGACAGGCCCATTCTTCCATCCCGGTCTCGCCGGTCCGGACGCGGCGCAGCTCGTGGGTCTGGTACAACTTGCCTCTCCTCGAGCGTCGGCTGAGTTCCGGCAAAGGTTCGTGCGTTAGTGATTTCCCGCGCCCCGCAGGCTAAACGGCGCGATAGGCGTATTCAGGGCCGATGATTCGAGGTGCTCGGTACGTCCGTAATCCGGGTCGGTGGCGGGTCAGGTGAGGGCGCGGCGCACGGCGGCGCCGATCCGCGCGACGCCCTCGGCGGGCGCGCGGGCCGGTACAGCCGGGCGGGGAGCGGGCCCCCGCACCGTCAGGTCGGCCACGGTGTCGACGGGCGGGCGCGGGGAGCGGGCGAGGTCGGCGGCGTGCTCGCGGCGGGCGTCGGCGACCGTGCGTCCCGTCCCGCCGGGCGCGGCGAGGCGGGCCCGCAGGAACGCCAGGTACTCCGGGTCGCGGCCCATCACTCCTCCCTCGGCGCCGACCCTACGCGGGCGGGTGCGGGAGTTCAGAGGGGCAGAGGGATCAGAAGGGGTAGGTGGCGATCTCGCCGCGGACCGTGACCCACTGCGTCTCGGTGAACGCCTCGATGTTGGCGTCCGGGCCGCCGAACCGCGACCCGTTGCCCGACGCCGCGACCCCGCCGAACGGCGCCACCGGCTCGTCGTTGACCGTCTGGTCGTTGATGTGGACCAGGCCCGCCGGGACCGCGTCGGCGATCCTCATCGCCTGCCCCACGTCGCCGAGGATGCCCAGCGACAGCCCGTACTCGGTCGCCGACGCCAGCTCCACCGCCTCCTGCGGCGTGGAGAACGGCACCACCGGCGCGACCGGCCCGAACACCTCCTGCGCGTAGGCGGGCATGTCGGGCGTCACCTCGTCCAGCACGGTCGGGCGGTAGAACAGGCCCTCGTGGGTGCCGCCCGCCGCCAGCCGCGCCCCGGCCGCGACGGTCGCCCGGACCAGCTCGTCGACGTGCGCGAGCTGCCCGGCGTCGATGATCGGTCCGAGCGCGACGGGGCCGGCCGCCGGGTCGCCGACCGGGAGCCGGTCGGCCTTGTCGGCCAGCGCCGCCACGTACTCGGCGTGCAGGCTCTCGTGCACCAGGTGCCGCCCGGAGGTCATGCAGATCTGCCCCTGGTGCAGGAACGCGCCCCACGCGCCCGCCGACACCGCGTCGGCGATCCGCGCGCCCGGCAGCACGATCAGCGCGTTGTTGCCGCCGAGCTCCAGGTGGGCGCGCTTGAGGAGCCGCCCGCACACCTCGCCGATCCGGCGCCCGGCGGCGGTGGAGCCGGTGAACGACACCACCCGCACCTCCGGCGCCTCCACGACCGCCCGCCCGGCCTCGCGGCCGCCCGGCAGCAGGTGCAGCACCCCCTCCGGCAGCCCCGCCTCCTGGAAGATCCGCGCGACGGCCACCCCGCCGCACACCGCCGTGCGCGGGTCCGGCTTGAGCAGCACGGCGTTGCCGAGCGCCAGCGCCGGCGCCACCGACCGCATCGCCAGGATCAGCGGGAAGTTGAACGGCGAGATCACGCTCACCACCCCGGCGGGGCGGCGCCGCGCCAGGCTCCACCGCGGCTGCGCCGACGGCAGCACCAGCCCCTGCGGGTGCGAGGCCAGCGCCGCGGACTCGTGGCACAGGCTCGCCGCGAAACGCGTCTCCAGCTCCGCCTTGGGCGGGATCGACCCGGCCTCCCGCACGAGCCAGTCGCCGATCTCGGCGGCGTGCTCCTCCAGCAGCCGGCCCGCCGCGCGCAGCACCGCGGCGCGCTCCTCGTAGGTGCGGGCCGCCCAGTCGCGCTGCGCCGCCGCCGCGGCCCGCGCCGCGCGCGCCGCGTCCGCGGCGCCCGCCTCGCCCAGCGTGCCGAGCGTCGCGCCGGTCGCGGGCTCGGTCACCTCGAACACGCCGCCGTCCCCGGCCGCCGCCCAGCCGCCGTCGAAGATCTTCCCGGTCCACGCGCTCGGGTCGAGCAACGTCATCGTTCCTCCTCGCGAAAAGGGGTGCCGCGCCGGAACCCCCACCCTCACCACGGGAGCCATGCGCCGGAACATCATCGTTCCGCTCAGTGAAAACCCTCCGGCGCGGAGAAGCGGAAAACCCGTTGCGGCACCCGGCCCGGCCGGGGCACTCTGATCGCACGGCACTCGCAACGGGCCACGCGGAGGCGGGCCCACGGCACGGGAGGGGAGGGACCGCAGATGACCCGCTGTCGCGGCGCGCGACCCGCGGCCCGGCCCCGAACCGGCGGCCGGACGAACCGCTGACCCCTGCGCCCCCGCGTCCGAGGGGCGCCCCTCATGACCTCACCGGCCCGGGCAGGGCCGGTCCCGCGACGCCGTGGCCGAGCGGTTCAGGCGGCGGTCCGCAGAACCGTCACACGTGGGTTCGAATCCCACCGGCGTCTCCCGTCCCGTCCCCGCTGTCACCCTGGGGACGGGACCCCACTCCCCGTAGCTCAGCGGACAGAGCGCCGGCCTCCGAAGCCGGAAGCCGCAGGTTCGATCCCTGCCGGGGAGGCCACCGGGAAGACCGGCGCGGGCCGGGAGCCCGTCATATGATCATCGGTGTTCGTGTCGGACAATTCGATCGTGACGGGGGTCGTGATCAGTACAGACCTGTACGGGATCCGCGTCATGGAGCTGGAACCGGAAAAGCGCCTGGTCCGGTTGCGCGTCTTCGTGACGTACTACGACGCCGATGAGTACGACCAGGCCCTGCTGGACGGCGATGCGAGCTTCTTCCTGCGCGTGCTGTGGGACGAGGCCGACACCCGGTTCGGGGAAGGCGGACCGCTGGGTGAGCACGTCGGCTTGGAGGAGATCCTCGACGAGGACTGGGTCGACGGCAACACCTGGCGGTTCATCGAGGGGTTCGAAGCGGTGGGGTCGAGGAACGTGCCGTTCACCAAGACCGACATCGCCGACCTGCCGACCAGGTTCTACGATCTGGACTGGTTCAGCGACGAAGACCTGCTGGTCCAAACCGACTACGACGTGCGGGTGACCGATCCCCGCTGGCTGGCGCACCTGAGCCCGGGCCAGAAGTGGACCACCACCTCGTATCCGACCCAGGCCGACCGGCTGCGCCCGGAGGACGCACCACACGTGCCGGACCCTCGCCCACCCGCCGCCACCTTCGAGGTGTTCACGGTGGACCACGACGACGATGACGAGGCCGGGGCGCAGACCGCCGGCGGATCGGCTCTCTCACCCGACGGTCGATGGCTCGCCGTCACCAGCGGCGCAGGTGAGCTGGTCGTCTACGACGTCCCCGGGTGGGCCGAACGGCTGCGCGTCCCCTCCGGGGTGTCCGCCCCGTCGGTGCACTGGTCGCCCGGGCGGCCGGTGCTCGTGCTGCAGCCGCAGGCTCCGGATTCCCCGTCCTGGGCGTACGACATGGACAGGGGCGCGGTGGTGGCGCCGCCGCCGCACCGGTGGATGGCCCGCTCCGCCGACGGGCGCCGCCGGTTGAGCCGATCGGCGGACGACATGATCGTCATCGACGACGACGCGGCACGCCGATCGCCGGCGATCCCCGCGGTTCCCACTGCCGCCGCGTTCAACTGGGACGGATCCCAGCTCTACATCGCGGCCGCCGGTGACATCCTGGCCGTGGATCCGAAGACGGCCGCCATCACCGAGACGATCAAGAACGGGTACCGGTCGGACGCGTCCTGCGGCCCCGAACCGGTGCGCTCCCTCGCCGTGGATCGGACCGGACGCTACCTCGCCGTCGGCGGCGAGACGGCGCTGACCGTGATCCGGCTCGCGGACGGCGACGTCCTCGTGGAGATACCGCTGCCCGGCACGTTCGCCCACTGGTCTCCCGACGGGCGGTGGCTGGTGGCGACGCAGAGCATCATCCGCGGCGGGAGAACGACGTGCTTCGGAGTCGGCCGGCCGGCGGCAACGCCTGGTACTTGACCCGCTGACCGCACCGTCAGGTCCCCCACGGGCCGTCGGGGAGAGGCGCGGCGGCGGCCGAGCCGGTCACGGCGGGCCGGGCAGCGCGCCGGCGATGCAGTCCAGGACGCGCTCCAGCCCGTACCGGAACTGCTCCTCCCCGGACATGTGGGGCAGGCGCGCGTCCTTCACGATCCGCTCGAACATCGGGTACCTGCCGCTGTCGAGGAGCTCGCGGACGTAGGGGGCGCTGTGCAGCATCCAGCGCTCGGGCGTCATCCCGCTCTGGCGCAGCTCGCGCATCCACTCGATCTCGCTGCGGACCGTGCGCTCGACGTAGCCGTTCAGCATCTCCAGCAGGGCGACCATGTCGTCGATCGGGATGCCGACGTCCAGCGCGCCGAAGGCGAACTCCGTCAGCCGCAGCCGGTTGGGGCCGAACGCGGCGCGCGGCCGGTGCAGGCCCACCAGCCAGGTGTGCCCGCGCCACACCGCGCGGGTGTTCTCGGCGATCAGCGTCAGGTCGGCGCGCCAGTCGCCGCTCGGCCGCTCGGGGATGTCGGTCTCCAGCAGGACGTGGTCGACCATCAGCTCGATCAGGTCGTCGCGGGAGGGCACGTAGCGGTACAGCGACATCGCGCCGGTGCCGAGCTCGGCGGCGATGCGGCGCATCGAGGCCGCCTCCAGGCCCTCGGCGTCGGCGATGCGGATCGCCGCCTCGGTGATCTGGGCGCGGCTGTAGGCGGGGCGCGGCCCCCGGCCCTGCCGCTCGGGAACCGACCAGATGCTGACGTGCCGCTCGCCGTCTGTCAACGGACCTCCTCGTGACGCTCCCGAGCATCCTAGTTGCGTACGACGTACCCAGTTGTCTACCGTAGTTGCGTACATCGTACCCAGAGGAGGGGTCGTGACCGACGAACCGATCGTGGTGGCCGAGGGGCTGCGCAAGCGCTTCGGGGACACCCAGGCCCTGGACGGCCTCGACCTGGCCGTCCCCGCCGGCACGGTCTGCGGGGTCCTCGGCCCCAACGGCGCGGGCAAGACCACCGCCGTGCGGATCCTGGCCACGCTCGCCGACGCCGACGCCGGGCACGCCCGCATCGCCGGCCACGACGTCGCCCGCGAGCCCGACCGGGTCCGCGCCCGCATCGGCCTGGCCGGCCAGTACGCCGCCGTCGACGAGAAGCTCACCGGACGCGGCAACCTGCGCATGTTCGGCCGCCTCTACCACCTGCCCCGCCGCGAGGCCCACCGCCGCGCCGACGAGCTGCTGGAGCGGTTCGGGCTCGCCGAGGCCGCCGACCGGCAGGTCGCCGGGTACTCCGGCGGTATGCGCCGCCGCCTCGACCTGATCACCAGCCTCATCCTGCGCCCCCAGGTGCTGTTCCTGGACGAGCCCACCACCGGCCTGGACCCCCGCAGCCGCGGCGAGATCTGGGACGCCGTCCGCGGCCTGGTCGAGGGCGGCACCACCGTCCTGCTCACCACCCAGTACCTGGAAGAGGCCGACCGGCTCGCCGACGACATCGCCGTCATCGACCACGGCCGCGTCATCGCCACCGGCACCCCCGACCGGCTCAAGGCCTCCGTCGGCGACCGCCTCGACGTCGCCCTGGACGACCCCGCCATGGCCGGCCGCGCCGCCGCGCTCCTGCACACCCTCACCGGCAGCCACCCCGCCCTGGAGGACGGGCGCCTCACCGTGCCGCTCACCGCCGGATCCCCGCGCCTGGCCGACGTCGTCCGCGAACTCGACCGCGCCGGCGTCGCCGTCGGCGACGTCGCCCTGCGCCGCCCCACCCTCGACGAGGTGTTCCTGCGCCTCACCGGAGACGACCCCGCCGGACGGGCGCCCGGAACCGAGCCCGCCGACCCCGCCGAGCGCAGCAAGGAGACCGTCCGATGACCGCCCTCACCGCCCCCGCGGACCCCGGCGCCCGCGCCGGACGCCTGCGCTGGGCCCTCGCCGACGGCCTCACCCTCATCGGCCGCGAACTCGGCCGCATCCGCCAGGAACCCGGCGAGCTCATCGCCGCCCTGATCTTCCCCGCGGTCATGGTCGTGCTGTTCGGCTACGTGTTCGGCAGCGCCATCTCCGTCCCCGGCGGCGGCAACTACCGCGAGTACCTGATGCCCGGCCTGTTCGCCATGGTCACCTTCACCTCCACCATGGCCGTCACCATGCGCGTCGCCACCGACGCCTCCCGCGGCGTCATGGACCGGTTCCGCTCCATGCCCATGGCCCGCGCCGCCGTCCCGTTCGGCCAGACCGGCGCCGAGATCCTCAACGGCGTCCTCGGCATGCTCATCATGGCCGTCGCCGGCCTGGTCGTCGGCTGGCGCGCCCACAACGGCGCCTGGCAGACCGCCGAGGCGTTCCTGCTCCTGGCGCTGATGCGGTACGCGCTCAGCTGGGCCGGCTGCTACCTCGGCCTGGTCGTCAAGAACGAGCAGACCGCCGACCAGCTCATCCCCCTGGTCTTCCCGGTCACCATGCTGTCCAACTCCTTCGTCCCCACCGGCGGCATGCCCAAGGTCCTCCAGGTCATCGCCGAATGGAACCCCGTCAGCGCCCTCACCGCCGCCTGCCGCGAACTGTTCGGCAACCCCGGCGCCCCCGCCGGCGACCTCGCCTGGCCCCTCGCCCACCCCGTCCCCGCCACGATCGGCTGGGCGCTTCTCCTGCTCGCGGTGTTCGCGCCCCTGTCGGTGCGGACCTACCGCACCCGCGGCCGCTGACCCCACCCCGCCGACCCCGCGGCCCGGAAGCCCGCGCCGCGGGCGGAAAGCCGCACCACGACCCTGGCCGGCCGCGCCCCGCACGGGGCCCGGCCGGCCAGGGGCTCAGCAGGTCACACGCCGAACGGCGCCGGGTACCGCACCGTCCCCGACGGCACCGGGCCCGGCCCGTCCAGCACCAGCGCCATCAGCGCCTCGTCGGGCACCTCGAACGCCACGCCGACGCCCAGCAGCGACGCCCGCGCGAACCCGAACCGCGGGTAGTACCCCGGATGCCCGAGCACCACCACCAGCCGCTCGCCGCCGGCCGCCGCGCGGACCGCCGCCGCCTCCAGCACCGCCCGGACGGCCGCGCCGCCGCCGCCGCGCCCCTGCGCGTCCGGCAGGACCGCCACCGGAGCCAGCGCCAGCGCGCCCGCACCGCCGACCGCGCACCGCGTCGCCAGCGCGTACCCGGCCACCCGGCCGCCCCCGTCCACGGCCACCACCGACAGCCCCGGCACCCACGCCGCGTCCCGGCGCAGCGCGTCCACCAGATCCGCCTCGGCGCCGGTCGGGAACGCCGCCCGCACCACCGCGCGGACCGCGCCCCGCTCGCCCGCCGCCTCCGGCCTGGTCGTCCAGCTCAACGGTCCCGCCCCCGCTCCCGGTACATCTGCCGCTGCCACCTGCTGATCGCCTTGGTGCGGTCCTCCCGCTCGGCGCGCAGCCGCCGGTCGGTGCGCGAGGCCGCCCACGCGTTCTCGCGCAGCAGCTTGCGGTAGCTGTCCAGGCGGCGGCGCGGCAGCTCCCCGTCCTCGACCGCGGCCAGGACCGCGCAGCCCGGCTCGGACCGGTGCGCGCAGTCCCCGAACCGGCACCGCGCGGCCAGCTCCTCGACGTCGGCGAAGGCGCGCTCCAGCCCCCGCGACGCCTCGAACAGGCCCACGCCGCGCAACCCCGGCGTGTCGATCAGGACGCCGCCGCCCGGCAGCGGCAGCAGCTCGCGCCGCACCGTGGTGTGCCGGCCCTTGCCGTCGGCCTCCCGGACCGCGCCCGTGGCCAGCTCCTCGGCGCCCAGCAGCGCGTTGCCCAGCGTGGACTTGCCCGCGCCCGACGGACCGACCAGCACCACCGTCCCCGGCAGGACCGCGCGGACGGCGTCCACGCCCTCACCGGTCGCGGCGCTGCACGCCACCACGTCCACGCCCGGCGCGGCCGCGGCGACCTCCGCGCACCGCCCGGCCGCGTCCGCGACCCGGTCGGCCTTGGTGAGCACGACCACCGGCCGCGCCCCGCTCTCCCAGGCCAGCGCCAGCAGCCGCTCGACCCGCCCCAGATCCAGCGGGGCGGCCAGCGACACCGCGACCGCGACGGCGTCGACGTTGGCGGCCAGCACCTGGCCGCGCGAATCCCGCGCCGCCGACGCCCGCACGATCGCGGTCCGGCGCGGCAGCAGCGCCGCCACCGCGGGCCGCCCGTCCGGGCCGCCGGCGCGCAGGGCCGCCCAGTCGCCCGTGCACGGCGCCGCCACCGGATCACCGCCCGGCCCGGCGGGCGGAGACGACGCCGGCAGGAAGGACAGGGCGGCCCCGGCGGAGGCCCGCGACGGGCCGTGCTCGGTGACCACGTCGCACAGGCCGCGGTCGACCGCGGCCACCCGCGCGGGGATCAGCCCCGCCGCGCGGTGAGAGGTGAACTCGTGCTCCAGGGCGTCGTCCCAGCCGTAGGCGGCCAGAGGAGACGACCCCGTGAAAGAGGAAGACAACGGATCGGAACCCTTGCGTGAAGGGGCCCCGGCGTGACGGCGCCGCAGGCGGCGCGAAAGAGGACGATCAGCCGGTGGCCCGGGAGAAGAGGACGGGCTGAGTGCTGCTGCGGACAGCAGCGACCACGGCGACGGCCATACGTCCTCATCCCCCTTTCCGGTTCCGCCCCGGACTCTACCGGCCCGCCCCCGCCCGGCCAAGCGCATTTCCCTCCCCCGCGCGGGGGAGGATCCTCGGCCGCGGTGGGGAGGCCCCGCCCGCCCCGCCGCGGCCACGATCGTGGCCATGGCCACCACGCTCTCCGCACGCCTCTCACCGAGCGCCCTGGGGCGCCGCCTGCCCGCGGCCGCGCTCGCCTGGGCCACCGCCTACGGCGCCCTGCGCGCGTACTGGGCGGCGGGCCACCAGCCGCACGACATGTCGCCCATCGGCACCGACCTCGTCGTCTTCACCGGATGGGGGAGCGTCGCGCTGTGCGGGGCCGCCGCGCTCGCCCTGGCCGCGCTCGCCCTCCCGCGCGCCGACCGCCTCGCCCGCGTGCCGCGCCTGGCGCTGGCGGGCGCCGCCTGGACCGCCGCGGCGTGCCTGATCGCCTCCGGCGCGATGCTCCTGCTGGACGTGGTCGGCGCGATCCTGCCCGGCCTCGGCCTGGGGTTCCACCCCTCGGCGCGCTGTCGCGGGCCGCGGCCGTCGCCGCCGGGGCCATGACGGCGCTGTCCGCCCGCGCCTACCCCGCCCGCACCCGCACCGGACCGGCCTGCGCCGCCTGCGCGCGCCCCGCGTCCGCCGCCGGCGCCCTGACCCGCACCCCCGCGTGGGCGTACGGGGCCGCCTACCTCGCCGTCGCCGGATGCCTCACCCGCATCGCCGCCCAGGCCGTCGTCGGGTTCGCCGAGTCGCCGCTGGCGGGCGGCGCCTCGGCGACGCTGTTCGAGGCCGGGTTCGTGCTCGGCGGCTGCCTGCTGCCCCTGGCCCTGGTCCACCCCTTCGGGCGGACCTGGCCGCGCTGGGCGCCCGGCCTGGCCGGGCGCGGCGTCCCGCGCCGGCTGGTGCTGTGGCCCGGCGCCGCGATCTCCGCCGGTCTGGTCGTCTACTTCGGGCTGATGCTGCTGCAGATGGCCTGGGAGCGGCTGAACGGCCGCGCCCCGTTCCCGCCCGAAGGCGGCCTCGACCTGCCCGAGGCGTTCTTCTGGGTCGCCGTCCCCGCCTACTTCGTCTGGGGCGCCGGCATGGCCGCCGCCGCCCGCGCCTACGCCCGCCGCACCCGCACCCCCTGCCCGTCCTGCGGCCGCTGACCGCCCCGCCGGAACGCGGCGTCGGCGCGCCGACGGCCGACCGCGCCACGGCGACCGGAACTGACGACACTGTTCGGCAGTTATGGTGATTTGGGGGCGGGATCGCGAGGAGGGGGCGTGACCGACGACGTGGACGACAACGACGACCGGCCGACCGGGCTCGACCGCGCCGACCGGGCCGCCGCCCGGCGGGTGCAGGAGATCTGGGACGGCCTGGCACCGGCCGCCGCGCGGATCGCCACCGCGAGCGAACCGGTCCGCGACGCCGCCCGCGGCGCGGCGGCGCTCGCCGCCGACCGCATCCTGGCGCAGGTGTCGGGCACCCCGGTGATGAGGGCCGCCGAGCAGGCCGCGCGCGACGCCGCCGTCAAGGCCGCCCGCGCCGCCGCCGAACGCGCCGTCACCGAGGCCCGCGCCGCCGCCGCGGCCAACCCCGCCACCGCCGGCGCGTTCGAGGCCGCCACCGCCGCGATGACCCTCGCCGAACAGGCCGCCCGCCACCCCATGGCCGCCGCCGCGCGCCGCCTGGCCGCCCAGAGCCCCCTCGCCCGCGCCGCCACCGCCACCGCCCTGGACGTCGCCGGCCGCACCGCCGCCGCCCCCGTCGTGCAGGCCGCCACCCGGACGGTCGTGGACGCCGCCGTCGACACCGTCGCCGACGCCGCCGTGGACGCCCTCATGGCCGCCGGCCGCGAGGTCGTCGCCCGCGTCGTCCGCCAGACCGCCGAGCAGGCCGCCCGCGACCTGGCCGCCGCCGTGCGCGACACCGCCCAGTCCGCCGCCGAGAGCACCGGCGCCGCCGCCGACCTGGCGCCGCTGGCCGACCTGGCCTCCCGCGCCGGCCGCGACCCCGCCGTGCGCGGCGCCGCCCGCACCGCCGCCGGGCTTCTCACCGCCGCCGCCGGCAGCGCCCTGGCCCGCACCGCCCGCGACCTGGCCGCCCGCGCCGCCACCGCCGCCGTCGAGGCCGTCCTGCGCGAACTGCTCCGCGACGCCCTCAAGCTCGCCCTGCGCGACACCCTGCGCGGCATCATCGTCGAGGTGTCCCGCGACGTCGTCGTCGACGTCGCCAAGACCACCTGGACCACCGCCACCCGCCCCGCCCCGGCCGGACCCGCCGCGGCGACCGCCGTCGTCATCAAGGCCACCGCCGAAACCACCGCCGAAACCACCGGCACCGCCGCGGGCGGCGGCGACGCGTGGGCCGACGCCACCGCCGACCCCACCTCCGAAACGGGCGCCGACACCGGCCCCGGACGCTGAACCGCCCCTCAGAAGATTCTGAAAGAACCATGAGAAACGGCCGCCGGTGGCCGGGCCGCCCACCGGCGCTGTCTACCGTGAGTACATGGAACCCGGCGCGCAGGACACACCGCCCCCGCGGATCCTCGTGGTCGACGACGAACCCGCCGTCCGCGAGTCGCTGACCAGCAGCCTGGAGTTCGAGGGCTACCGGGTCACCGGCGCCGCCGACGGCGTCGCCGCCCTGGACCAGGTCGAGCGCGAGACCCCCGACCTGGTCGTGCTCGACGTGCTCATGCCCCGTATGGACGGCCTCACCGCCTGCCGGCGGCTGCGCGCCCTCGGCGCCACCATGCCGGTGCTCATGCTCACCGCCCGCGACATGGTCGGCGACCGCGTCACCGGACTGGACGCCGGCGCCGACGACTACCTCGCCAAACCCTTCGACCTCGACGAACTCCTCGCCCGCGTCCGCGCCCTGCTGCGCCGCGCCGCCATGGCCGCCCCCGCGGCCCCCGCCGGCGCCGCCCCCGGCGACGACCTGGCCTTCGACGACCTGCGCATGAACACCCTCACCCGCGAGGTCACCCGCTCCGGCCGCACCCTGGAACTGACCCGCACCGAGTACATGCTGCTGGAGATGTTCCTCACCCACCCCCGCCAGGTCCTCACCCGCGAGCAGATCCTGGAGACCGTCTGGGGATTCGACTTCGAACCCGCCTCCAACTCCCTGGACGTGTACGTGATGTACCTGCGCCGCAAGACCGAGGCGGGCGGGCTGCCGCGCCTGGTCCACACCGTCCGCGGCGTCGGTTACGTGCTGCGCCCGGCGGCGTCCCCGTGAGCACCCGCGCCCCCGTCACCCGGCGGATCACCCGCCGGCTCACGCTGCGCGCCCGGATGGCGCTGCTCACCGCCGCGGCCGTCGCGCTCGCCGTCGCCGCCTGCGCCAGCGCCGGCTGGCTGCTCACCCGCAACCAGCTGTACCGCGAACTGGACCGCCGCCTCGGCGCGGTGTCGGGCGGCCCGCCCGGCGCCCGCGACGGCGGCCCTCGCGACGGGCAGCCCCTCTTCCACGACCCCCGCCTGCCCCGCCGGCCCGAGGCGATCCTGGCCGCCTGCCGGTCCGAGCCCACCGGCACCGGCGCCCAGAACCCGCCGCCCGGCCCCTACGAGATCATGCAGCTGGTCCGCGCCGACGGGCGGCGCTGCACCGTCCCCGGCGCCGGCGCGCTGGAGGTCACCGCGCAGGACGCGCAGGTCGCCCGCGGCGAACGCGACCACGCCTACCACGACGGAACCGGCGTCACCGCCTCCGGAACCGAGGACGGCGTCCGCGTCCTCACCCGCTCGTTCCGGCTGCCCGACGGCACCCCCGCCGCCGTCTCCTACGCCATCTCCCTCGACGAGGTGCAGGGACCCCTGGACAACCTCGCGCTGCTGCTCACCGCCGTCACCGCCCTCGGCGTCCTGGTGTCCGCCGCCGCCGGCCTCATGATCGCCCGCGCGTCGCTGCGGCCCGTGGACGAGCTCACCGGCGCCGTCGAGCACATCGCCCGCACCGAGGACCTCGCCACCCGCATCCCCGAGGAGGGCACCGACGAGATCGCCCGGCTCAGCCGCTCCTTCAACACCATGACCGCCGCCCTGGCCGCCTCCCGCGAACGCCAGCAGCAGCTCATCGCCGACGCCGGCCACGAGCTGCGCACCCCCCTCACCAGCCTGCGCACCAACATCGACCTGCTGCTGCGCGCCGAGGCCGCCGGACGCGACCTGCCCGAGGACACCCGCCGCAACCTGCTGGCCAGCGTCCGCGCGCAGATGCGGGAACTGTCCAGCCTCGTCGGCGACCTGCTGGAACTCGCCCGCCCCGCCGACACCGCGCCCGTCCGCGAGACCGTCGCCCTGCACGAGGTCCTCGACCGCGCCGTCGAACGCGCCCGGCTGCGCGGCCCCGGCCTCACCATCACCTGCGACACCCGGCCCTGGCACGTCCACGGCGACCCCGCCTCCCTGGAACGCGCCATCGTCAACCTCCTGGACAACGCCGTGAAGTTCAGCCCGCCCGGCGGCACCGTCGCCGTCGACCTGGACGCCGGCGAACTGACCGTCCGCGACGACGGGCCCGGCATCCCCGCCGCCGACCTGCCGCACGTGTTCGAGCGGTTCTGGCGCTCCCCGTCGGCCCGCAGCCTGCCCGGCTCCGGGCTCGGACTGTCCATCGTCGCGCGCGTCGTCGCCGAATGCGGCGGAACCGTCGCCCTGGAACCCGCACCCGGCGGCGGCACCCTCGCCCGCGTCCACCTGCCCGGAACCACCGCCCCCGGCGACTGACCGCCCCGCCCGGCGCGGCCCGGCGCGTTTCTCATGCGGCGTTAAGACACGGCTCACCGCCCTCCCACACCGGCCCCCGAACCTCGGTCCCATGAGTCACCTCATCACCGAACCGGGCACGCCCGCCGCGCCGCCCCCGCCGCCGCACGACCACGGCGGCCGGGGCCGGCTCGTCGAGGTGGTCGTCCCCGTCCACAACGAGGAACGCGTCCTGGCCGCCAGCGTCCAGCGCCTGCACGCCTACCTCGCCGACAACCTCCCCTACCCGTTCCGCATCACCGTCGCCGACAACGCCAGCACCGACGCCACCTGGCCCATCGCCCGCGACCTGGCCGCCCGCCACCCCCGCGTCCGCGCCGTCCACCTGCGCGACAAGGGCCGCGGCCGGGCGCTGCGCCACGTGTGGGGGACCAGCGACGCCGACGTCGTCGCCTACATGGACGTCGACCTGTCCACCGACCTGGACGCGTTCCTGCCGCTGGTCGCGCCCCTCATCTCCGGCCACAGCGACCTGGCCATCGGCTCCCGCCTGACCCGCGGCTCCGCCGTCGTCCGCGGCCCCCGCCGCGAGATCATCTCCCGCTGCTACAACCTGCTGCTGCGCACCGCGCTGGCCGCCCGCTTCACCGACGCCCAGTGCGGCTTCAAGGCCGCCCGCACCGAGATCGTCCAGGCGCTGCTGCCCTCCGTCGAGGACGAGGAGTGGTTCTTCGACACCGAACTGCTGCTGCTCGCCGAACGCAACGGGCTGCGCATCCACGAGGTCCCCGTCGACTGGGTCGACGACCCCGACAGCCGCGTCGACGTCCTGCGCACCGCCCGCGACGACCTGCGCGGCATGGCCCGCGTCGCCCGCCGCATGCTCACCGGCGCGTTCCGCGCCCCCGTCGGCGGCCGCCCCGGCCCCGCCGCCGCCGACCGGGCCGCCGACGCGCTCCCCGCCGGCATGGCCCGCCAGCTGCCCGCCTTCGCCGTCATCGGCGTCCTCAGCACCCTCGCCCAGCTCATCCTGTTCGTCGTGCTGCGCCTCTTCCTCGGGCCGCTGTGGGCCAACGCCCTGTCCCTGGTGGTCACCACCGTCGGCAACACCGCCGCCAACCGCCGCTTCACCTTCGGCGTCACCGGCAACCGCCGCGCACTGCGCCAGCAGCTCGAAGGCGGCGCCGCGTTCCTGCTCGGCCTGGCCCTCAGCACCGGCGGCCTGGCCCTGCTGCACGCCGCCGCGCCCGGCGCCGGACGCGCCGTCGAGGTCGCCGCCCTGGTCACCGCCAACGCCCTGGCCACCCTCGTGCGGTTCCTGCTCATGCGCGCCTGGATCTTCCACCCCCGCCGCCTCGGCCACCAGCCCGCCCCGGGGACCGCGCCCGCCCACGAGAACACCGGAGGGACCACGGCATGACCTCCACCCTCACACCGCCGCCCGCCGCCGGGCACGCCGCGCCCCGCGGCCGCGCCCGCCGCCTGCTCCTCGGCCCGAGCGGCGACCCGCGCTGGGCGCGGCCCGCCCTGTGGGCGGTCCTGATCGCCGCCACCGCCCTGTACGCGTGGGGGCTGTCGGCCGCAGGCGACGCCAACTCCTACTACTCCGCCGCCGTCAAGAGCGGCACCCAGAGCTGGAAGG
The DNA here is from genome assembly GCF_050936235.1 of Spirillospora sp. CA-108201. Lineage (NCBI taxonomy): Bacteria > Bacillati > Actinomycetota > Actinomycetes > Streptosporangiales > Thermomonosporaceae > Spirillospora > Spirillospora sp. CA-108201. The sequence continues at coordinate 1,275,854 of NZ_JBNJNE010000001.1, forward strand.
CGTTCTTCTTCGGCGCCCTGGACGCCGGCTCCTACATCACCGTCGACAAACCCCCCATGGCGCTGTGGGCCATGGGACTGACCGCCCGCGTCCTCGGATTCGGGACCTGGAGCCTGCTGCTCCCGCAGGTCGCCGCGGGCGTCGCCGCCGTCGCCGTCCTGTACGCCACGGTCCGCCGCGCGTTCGGGCACGCCGCCGCGCTCACCGCCGCCGCCGTCCTGGCCCTCACCCCGATCACCGTCGCGATCAACCGCGACAACAACCCCGACACCCTCCTGGTGCTGTTCCTGGTCGCCGCCGCCTGGGCCTGCCAGCGCGCCGTCGACACCGGCCGGCTGCGGCCCCTGCTGCTCGCGGCGTTCCTCGTCGGATGCGGCTTCAACACCAAGATGCTCCAGGCGTTCCTGGTCGTCCCCACGCTGGCCCTGGCCTACCTGGTCGCCGCGCGGCCCCGCCCGGTCCGCCGCGTCGGGCACCTGCTCGCCGCCGGAGCCGTCCTGGCCGCGTCCTCCCTCTGGTGGACGCTGCTGGTCGACGCCGTCCCCGCCCGGTCCCGCCCCTACATCGGCGGCAGCACCGACGGCACCGCCTGGGACCTGGTCATCGGCTACAACGGCCTCGGCCGCATCCTCGGCCAGGGCAACGGCCCGGGCGGCCGCGGCGGCCCCGGAGGCGGCGGCGGATTCGGCGGCCAGTCCGGCGCCGGGCGCCTGTTCAACGACATCCTCGGCGGCCAGATCTCCTGGCTCATCCCCTTCGCCGTCCTCGCCCTGGCCGCCGGCCTGGTCCTGCTGCGCCGCCGCCCCCGCACCGACACCGCCCGCGCCGCGCTGCTGCTGTGGGGCGGATGGCTCGCTGTCCACTACGTGGTGTTCAGCTTCGCCCAGGGCACCTTCCACCCCTACTACTCCACCGCCATGGCCCCCGCGATCGCCGCGCTCACCGGCGCCGGCGCCGTCCTGCTGACCCGCGCCCACCGCGAGTCGCGGGCCTGGGCATGGGCGCTGCCCGCGGGCGTCGCCGCCACCGGAGCGTGGGCGTTCGTCCTGCTGGACCGCACACCGTCCTGGAACCCGTGGCTGCGGTGGGCCGTCGCCGCCGCCACCGCCCTGGCCGTCGCCGCCCTGATCGCCGGACGGGCCGTCCCCCGCGCCGGGACGCGCGCCACCGTCGCCGGCCTCGCCCTCGCCGTGACCGCGGGCCTGGCGGGCCCGGGCGCCTACGCCGTCTCGGCCGCCTCCACCACCTCCAACGGCACCAACCCCCTGGCGGGACCCGCCTCCGGCGGCGGTTTCGGCGGAGCGGGCGGCCGGCCCGGAGGCTTCCCCGGCGGCGGCGCGCCCCCCGCCATGAACGGCGGACGGCCACCCGGCGGGCAGTTCCCCGGCGGGCAGGCGCCCCCGGGGCAGGCCGGCGGCCAGAACGGGCAGGCACCGGACGGACGCGCCGCGGACGGACGCGGCCAGCGACCCGGCGGGGGCGGCGCCCGCGGCGGCCCCGGCGGTGGCCCCGGGAGCGGAGTCGACACCCAGATGATCTCCTACCTGGAGAAGAACCAGGGCGGCGCCACCTGGCTCGTCGCCGTCTCCAGCGCCCAGGAGGCCTCCTCGATCATCCTGCGGACCGGGCGCCCCGTCATCGCCATGGGCGGCTTCACCGGCAGCGACCCCGCCATGACCGTCGCCAAGCTTCAGCAGTACGTCAAGGACGGCAAGCTCCGCTACATCCTGCTCGGCGGCCGCATGGGCCCCGGCGGCGGCGACACCGCCGTCACCGCCTGGGTCCAGAAGAACGCGACGCCCGTCGACGCCGGCGACTACGGAGGCAGCGCCACCGGCTCCGCCACCGGCTCCACCGGCGCCCAGCTGTACAAGCTCGGCTGAACAGGGAAACCACGATGACCACCACGATCCCGGCCGCCCCGCCCGCGCCCCGCACCCCGCGCGGGTGGGGCGGCCTCCCCAAGAGGCTGCTGCGCGGCCCCGCCGCCGACCCCGCCTGGGCCCGGCCCGCGCTGCTGGCCCTGCTCACCGCGACCGGCGTCCTGTACGTGTGGGGGCTCGGCGCGTCCGGATGGGCCAACGCTTTCTACTCCGCCGCCGTCCAGGCCGGCGCCACCAGCTGGAAGGCGTTCTTCTTCGGCTCCTCCGACGCCGCCAGCGCCATCACCGTCGACAAGCCGCCCGCCGCGCTGTGGCCCATGGCCCTGGCCGCCCGCGTGTTCGGCGTCAACGCCTGGAGCATCCTCGTCCCGCAGGCGCTGATGGGCGTGGGCACCGTCGCCGCCCTGCACGCGGCCGTCCGGCGCCGCTTCCCCGCCTGGGCGGCCCTGCTCGCCGGCGCCGCGCTCGCCCTGACGCCGGTGGCGGCGCTGATGTTCCGGTTCAACAACCCCGACGCCCTGCTGGTGCTGCTGCTGACCCTCGGCGCCTACGCGGCGCTGCGCGCCCAGGAGACCGCGAGCACCCGCTGGCTGCTGCTCGCCGCCGCCTGCGTCGGCACCGGGTTCCTGGCCAAGATGCTCCAGGCGTTCCTGGTCGTGCCGGTGTTCGCACTGGTCTACCTGCTCGCCGCGCCCGCGCCCTGGCGGCGGCGGCTGTGGCAGCTGGCCGCCGCCGGGGGAGTGCTGCTGGCCTCGGCCGGATGGTGGGTCGCGGCCGTCGGGCTGGTGCCCGCCTCCGCCCGCCCCTACATCGGCGGGTCCCAGCACGACTCCGTCCTGGAACTGGCCCTCGGCTACAACGGCCTCGGACGCCTCAACGGCGAGGAGACCGGCGGCCTCGGCAACCTCGACCAGGACGCCGGATGGGGCCGCATGTTCGGGTCCGTCATCGGCGGCCAGGTCTCCTGGCTGCTGCCCGCCGCGCTCGTCCTGCTCGCCGCCGGGCTGTGGGCGACGCGCCGCGCGCCCCGCACCGACCCCGCCCGCGCCGCCCTGGCGCTGTGGGGCGGGTGGCTCCTGCTCACCGCCGCGGTCTTCAGCTGGATGCAGGGCATCTTCCACGAGTACTACACCGTCGCGCTCGCCCCTGCGATCGCCGCGCTCACCGGCATGGGCGCCGCGCTGCTGTGGGAACGCCGCCGCGCCCCCGAGGCCGCCGCGGTCCTGTCGGCGACCGTCGCCATCACCGCCCTGTGGGCCTACGTGCTGCTCGGCCGGTCCCCGGATTGGCACCCCTGGCTCGCGCCCGCTGTCGCGGCCACCGGGCTCCTGGCCGCGGCGGCCCTGGCGGCCGTGCGGCTGCTGCGCGGACCCGTCCTCGCCGCGGCCGCCGCCCTGGCCGTCCTGGCCTGCCTCGCCGGGCCCGCCGCCTACGCCGCCGAAACCGTCCGCACCCCCCACACCGGCGCCATCGTCACCGCCGGCCCCGCCACCTCCACCGGCCCCGGCCCCGGACGCGGCGGCCCGGGCCGGCGTCCCGGAGGCGCCGGACCCGGCGGCTGGGCGCGCGGCCCCGCCGCGGCGCCGCCCCAGGGCCCCGGAACCGCCGGGCGCATGCCCGCGGGCCCCCGGCCCGGCGGCGGCCCCGGCTCGGCAGGACCAGGAGCAGGGCCAGGAGCGGGACCGGGCGGGGGCCCGGGCGGACTGCTGAACGCCGGGACCCCCGACGCCGCCGTCACCGCCGCCCTCAAGACCGGCGCCGACTCCTTCACCTGGGCCGCGGCCGCGGTCGGATCCAACACCGCCGCCGGATACCAGCTCGCCGCCGGCAGGCCCGTGATGGCCGTCGGCGGGTTCAACGGCACCGACCCGGCCCCCACCCTCGCCGAGTTCCAGCGCCTCGCCCGCCAAGGAAGAATCCACTACTTCGTCGGCGGAGACCGCGGCCAGGGAGGCGGCCGGGCGCGCGGCGCCGGCCCGGGGACGCGCGCCGCGACCGGCAGCGACGCCGCCCAGCAGATCAGCGCGTGGGTCGCCGCGAACTACACCCCCGCCACCGTCGGCGGCACCGTCCTGTACGACCTGACCCCCGGCGCGGGGTGACCCGGGCGCCGCAGCGGGAAGGGACAGAGGAGAACGGCATCAGCGACCAGGGAGTGACCCCAATGGCCGACACGCTCGACGCCGCCGACGTCGCCGACCGCCTGCGCGGCCTGCCCGCCTGGAGCCGGGACGGCGACCGTATCCGCAGGCAGGTCACCGCGCCCTCCTTCCCGGCCGGGATCGAGGTGGTCGCCGACGTCGCCCGCGCCGCCGAGGACGCCGACCACCACCCCGACATCGACATCCGCTGGCGGACCCTGACCTTCGCCCTGTCCACCCACAGCGCCGGCGGCCTCACCGGCAAGGACTTCGACCTCGCCGCGACGATCGACCGGATCGCCGCCCGGCACGGCGCCGGGTAGCGCCGCGATGGCCGTGCAGGTGGCGGTGTGCGGGCCGGGCGAGTGCACCGAGCGCCAGTGGGACGACGCCTACGAGACCGGACGGATCCTCGCCGGGCGCGGTGCCGTGGTCGTGTGCGGCGGGCACGGCGGGGTGATGGCCGCCGCGGCCGCCGGCGCCCGCGCCGGCGGCGGCGTCGTGGTCGGAATCCTGCCCGCCGCCGACCGCGCCGCCGCCGGACCCGACCTCACCATCGCCGTCCCCACCGGCCTCGGCCAGGCCCGCAACAACGTCATCGTCAACTCGGCCGACGCCGTCATCGCCGTCGGCGGCTCCTGGGGGACGCTGTCGGAGGTCGCCCTGGCCATGCGCGCCGGGCGCCTCCCCGTCGTCCAGCTCGGCGGCTGGCGCGTCCACGACGAGGACGGGCGGCCCGTCGGCGGCATCGTGCACGCCGCCGACCCCGCGGCCGCCGTCCGCGCCACCGGCCTGTGGCCCTAGCCCCGCGCCTCGGTGCGCGGCGCACGCGGTCGTGCCCGCCGTGTCGTGAACAGTGCGAGGGTGAGGCACGCGGCGGCCAGCAGGATGACGCACCCGACCGTCGACGCGGTGGTGTAGCCGTGCACCGCGGCCGCGGCCGGGCGCGGGTGCGGGCGGGAGGCCAGGTAGGCCGCGGTCGCGCTGGCGGCCACGGTGTTCAGCAGCGCGGTGCCCAGAGCCGCTCCGAGCTGCTGTGCGGCGTTGTAGGCGGCCGACGCGGCCCCGATGTCGTGCCCGCGCATGCCCTCGGTGGCCAGGCCGGCGGTCGGGGGCATCACGCAGCCCAGGCCGAGCCCGGTGAGCACCATCGCGGGAAGCAGGGCGAGGGCGAACACGTCCGTGCCCGCCGCGGACAGGCGGGTCAGGACCAGCATCCCGGCGGCCGCGGTGAGCAGGCCCGGCACGATCACCGCCGCGGGCCGGACGCGGCCGTGGAGCCTCCCGGCGATGAGCATGGACCCCACGAGCGTGGCCAGCGCGTTGATGATCAAGGTCAGGCCGGCCCGGACCGGCGAGTAGCCCAGCACCGTCTGGGTGTAGTAGCTCATGAACAGGTAGAAGCCGAACATCGCCACGAACATCAGGACGATGGCGCAGAACGCGGCGGCGCGGCCGCGGTGCAGCAGGACCCGCATCGGCAGCAGCGGCTCGGCCGCGCGGATCTCGACCGCGGCGAACGCGGCCAGCAGCGCCGTCCCGCCGGCCAGGAGCACCCGCACCTCGGCCGAGCCCCACCCCAGCGGTTCTGCCCGGGTGAACCCGTACACGACCGCGGCGAATCCGGCGAGGCTCAGCAGCGCACCGGCGACGTCCAGCCGCCCCCGGCCGGCGATCGGCCGGTCCGCGGGTACCAGCGTGATGCCGAGCGCGGCGAGCAGCGCGATCGGCACGTTGATGTACAGGCACCAGCGCCAGCCGGCGTACTCGGTCAGCAGACCTCCGGCGATCAGGCCGATCGCCGAGCCCCCCGCGCCGACCGCGGCGAAGACCCCGAACGCCCGGCCGCGTTCGCGGGCCTCGGTGAAGGTGGTCGCCAGCAGCGACAGCCCGGCGGGCGCGAGCACGGCGGCGAAGCCGCCCTGCAGTGCCCGCGCCCCGAACAGCATCAGGGGGTCCACCGCCGCGCCGCCCAGTGCGGACGACGCGGCGAAACCGGCCACCCCGATGAGGAAGGCGCGGCGATGGCCGAGCACGCCGCTGACCCTGCCGCCGATGAGCAGCAGCCCCCCGAAGGCCAGCGCGTAGGCGGTGACCGCCCAGTGCCGGTCCCCGTCCGACATCCCGAGCGCGTGCTGCGCCGACGGCAGCGCGATGTTCACGATCGTCCCGTCCAGGACCACCAGCAGCTGCGCGGCACTCACCACCGCCAGCGTCCGCCACCGCCGCCTCGGCGCGCCTCCTCGCCTGTCACCGGGCGCGTCGCCGGCGCTCGCCGTCACTTGCGTCGTGTTGTCTCCGACATCCATGACTTCCAGCGTTCCGTTGAAGTCGTCCCGGAGACTTCCCGCCGCTCGCGGCCCGTTCGTCAGGGCTGAGCGCCGGCAACCCTCAACCCGCCGTTGAACCCCCGGCCATCAGCCCAGAGAGCGCTTCACGGATCCGGGCGCGAGACGGGCGGCCGGGCGGCGATGCCGCCCAGGGGGCCATCGGCAAAGGCCGAGGAACACGGCCGGGCCGCCGGCGCGCCTCACATGAAGGAGCGGCCCCGGGGGGCCGCTCCTTACTGTTGGGCTACGCCCCGGTCACACTGGAGGCTCAGTGGCCCGCTTCTGGAGCTCACGCTTCCAGTTCTGGCGGTCCCGCCGTTCCTGTTTCCGGCGCTTGGACGCGGCCTTGCGGTGCCGCGCGCCCACGCGGCGCTTGTTCCACCTGCTGGTCTTCACGTCGCCTAAGACTTGCCAGGCGGCCACGACGCAGGTGAGGAGAAGGAAGAAGACGGCGCCGACGATGACGCCGTTCAGCGCACCGTCTCCGATGGGATCGTCGATGCCGCCGTTCAGGCTGTCGATCAGAGCGCCCCAGGCGCCTCCCGCGGCAAGAGCCGCGATAAGGCACGAGAGGAAGCCCCCTAACCCCGCCGGGTGGTCCACGGCGTGCTTGGACTTGCACATATGATCACGACCTTTCGGTCGTTGGTTCCGAGCTCCGGATGCCTCCGGAGCAGCCCTTGATGACCAGGGCTGGACTAGGCCGTGCACGGCCGAAGGCCCGCGGCCACACCTCGATCCCGCTGCCGGAGCCCTTCCGCACCGACGACCAGGCCGCGGGAGCGCCGAAACGACCCCGTGCGAGGGCCGCGTCTCCCGCGTCTCCCGCAGGCGGGGCGCTCTAGTGGGCGGAGAAGCCGCCGTCGACGAAGATCGACTGGCCGGTGACGTAGGCCGCCGACGGCGAGGCCAGGAACACCGCCGCGCCCGCGAAGTCCTCCGCCAGGCCGTTGCGGCCGACCATCGTCCGCTCGGCGAGCGCCCGCACCTTCACCGGGTCCGACGACAGGCGCGCGTTCAGCGGCGTCATCACGAAGCCCGGGACCAGGGCGTTGGCGGTCACGCCGCGGCTCGACCACGCCTCGGCCTGCGACCGGGCCAGCGCCACCAGTCCCGCCTTGGACACCCCGTAGGCGCCGCTGGTCACCGAGGCGCGGAACGCCTGCTGCGAGGCGACGTGGATCAGCCGCCCGAAGCCGCGCTCGGCCATCCCCGGCCCGAACCGCTGCCCGAGCAGGAACGGCGCGTCCAGGTTCACCGCCATCGTGGTGTCCCACACGTCGGCGCCGAGCTCGTCCATCGGCGGCCGCAGGTTCACCCCCGCCGCGTTGACCAGGATGTCGGGCTCGCCGAACGCCGACGCCGCGGCGTCGGCGGCCGCGGCGACCGCGTCCCGCGACCCCAGGTCGGCGCTCACCGGCGCGGCCCGGCAGCCGTGCCCCTCCAGCTCGCGGACGGTCGCCGCCAGCTCCGCCTCCCGCCGCGCCACGACCACCACCGACGCCCCGGCCCGCGCGAGCGCCCCCGCGATCGCCCGGCCGATCCCCGAGCTGCCGCCCGTCACCACCGCGACCCTGCCCTCCAGCGAGAACAGTTCGGACAGATACGGGACGGGAGACGGACGGTCGCTCATGATCACAGAGTCTACGGGGCGTCCGGCGGCTCGTCCGGCGGGTCCTCGCCGCGGCGGCGGTCCCGCCACACCACGAAGACGATCACCGCGACCACCACGAACGTCGGCACGAAGAACGGCACCGCCGTGATGATCGGATGGGACGCCAGCACCCCCTCGGCGGCCGTCACGCGCCCGCCCTCGCGCGCGGACCGCCCCGGGCCGCCCCGGCGGGCCCGGGGCGGTCCGGGAGCCGCCGCGCGATCCGCGCCACGCCCCAGCCCAGCGACAGCACCAGCGTGCACAGGAGCACCACCGCCGAGCACGCCGCCCACAGCCAGCCCGGCACGTCCGTCTTCAGCTCCCGCTGCAGGATCGTCCGCTCGCCCCGCAGGTCCCGGGTGAAGCGCGGCGGAGCGGGCAGCTCCTTCGCGCCGATCGCCGGGTCGTCGGGCAGGTACACCGGGACGCCCGCCAGCGTCCGCCCGTCGTGGACGCGCACCAGCGTCTTCCACTCGCCGTGCAGCGGCATCGGCTCGGTCGTCCGGTAGACGCCCTCGCGCACCCTCACCAGCCGGTCGACGTGCAGGCCCTGCCCCTGCCAGCCCGTCACCGTCACCCAGGCCGGGCCGTCGATGGCGCCGGCAGGGGAGAACTCGACGCGGGCCTCGGCGGTGCGGTGCGAGGCGTCGCCGCGGACGCCGGTGAGGGTGACCGTGGCGGTGCGGCCCTGCGGGACCGAGAAGACCAGCCCGTTGGCGACCGCCGCCGCCACCGCCAGGATCGCCGCCGCGAACAGCCCGCGCGCCGCCGCCGGCCGCGGCGCCCGCCCGTGCAGCCCCTCGGCCAGCAGCGCTCCGCACACGCCGCCCGCGACACCGCCCGCCACGGCCATCGCCATGCCCTCGACCGCGATGTCCGGCGTCCACGGCAGCCGGAACGCCACCTGCCCGTAGGCGTACTCGGCGCGGAACCCCGCCGTGCCGATCAGCACGCCCGACACCGCGCCCAGCGCCAGCGGCCGCCGCGCCAGCACCAGCGCCGCCGCCTCGACGCACACCGCCTCGGCGAAGTACAGCGGCACCGCCGCCCACAGCTCCCCGATCACCCCGCCGACCAGGACCGACACCCCGCCGCGCACCAGCATGTAGAACACCACGGCGAACACCGCGCCGCCGCGCCCCGCCCACAACCGCGCCGCGACGAGCGCGCAGCCCGCCGCCAGCGCGATCAGCAGCGGCTGGTGGACGAGCCGGAACTGCGGCACCCCGAAGTCGTACTCGGCCTGGAACACCGACAACCCGATCAGAAGCCCGCCCGCGTGCATGCAGCGCCGCACGTACCGCAGCCACCCCGGCGGCTGCTCCGCGTCCCCGGCGGCGCGGCGGCCCTCCCGCTCCAGCACCATCATCGCCACCAGCGACAGGCCCGCCCCGCCGATCAGCATCAGGTGCGTCGGACCCCACAGCGTCACGTCCTGCCCGAAGATGCGGTGCCACACGTCGTCGAGGGGGAACCCCAGCAGCGCGTAGAACCCGGCGCCGGCCAGCAGCACGCCGCCCGCCGGACGCGCGGTCCAGCGCCCCGCCCGCCGCCGTCCGGATCGCCGTGACCGTGACCGGCGGGAAGCCGCGCACCGCGCAGCGCCGCGTGAAGGTCCCGCGCGGCGTCGCCGTCGAGATCACCGTCACCGGCGACACCGCGGACGAGTTCCACCTGCACGGCTACGACCGCGAACTGGAGCTCCGCCCCGGGCAGGCGGCCACCCTGCGGTTCACCGCCGGCACCCCGGGCGTGTTCGAGGCCGAACTGCACCACTCCGGCGCCCGCGTCCTCGAACTCCAGGTCGGGTGACCCGTGCACGTCCTCGCCCACGGCCTCGGCGGCCGCACCGACCTGCCGCTGGACGCCGTCGCCGCCATCGCCGGCGGCGGCCTGGCCGTCGCCGCCTCCTTCCTCGCCCTCACCGCCGCATGGAAACGGCCCCGGCTCCACCCGGACGCCGGGCGCCCGCTGCCACCCGCCCTCGCCCGCGCGCTCGACGCCCCCGCCCTCACCGCGGCCGGACGCGCCCTCGCGCTGGCCGCGGCCGCCCTGGTCGTCGCCGTCGCGTTCGCCGGACCCGCCTCCGACGCCCGCAACCTCGCGCCGTGGGCGCTGTTCGTGACGTTCTGGGTGGGCCTGGTCCCCGCCAGCGTCCTGCTCGGACCCGTGTGGCGGCGCGTCAACCCGCTGAGAACCCTGCACGCCGCGCTCTACCGCGCCACCCGCACCCCGCCGACGGGACGCCGCGCCCTGCCCGCCCGGCTCGGCCTCTGGCCTGCCGCCGCCTGGCTCACCGGATTCGTCTGGCTGGAACTGGTCGCCCCGCACCGCTCCGACCCGCGCCTGGTCGGCGCCCTCATCCTCGCCTACGCCGCCGCCAACCTGGCCCCCGCCTGGTGGTACGGCCGCGACTGGTTCACGCGCGGCGACGGGTGCGAGGCCTACTCCAGCCTGCTGGCCCGCCTGTGCCCGATCGGGCGGCGCGGCGACGGCGCCCTCGTCCTGCGCACCCCCCTCACCGGCCTGATGAAGGACGACCCCGAACCGGGCCTCACCGCGACCGCCTGCGTGCTGATCGGCTCGACCGGGTTCGACGGCATCACCCGCACCACCTACTGGCGCGACAACGTCGACCCCTCCAGCGTCACCGCCGGAACCCTAGGCCTCGCAGCCGCCGTCGGCGCCGTCGCGCTGCTCTACGTCGCGGCGCTGCGGCTCAGCGCGCGGCCGACCCGCCAGAACCCGGCCGCCCTCCCGCACTCCCGGTCCGCGCCCGCCCGGTTCGCCGCGACCCTCCTGCCGATCGCCCTCGGCTACACCCTCGCCCACTACTTCTCGTTCTTCGTCCTGGAAGGCCAGACCACGGTCATCCTCGCCAGCGACCCCTTCGGGACGGGCCTGAACCTGCTCGGCTCCACCGGCAACCGCGTCGACTACGACCTCGCCGGCCCCACCCTCATCGCGCAGGTCCAGGTCAACGCCATCGTCCTCGGCCACATCGCCGGCACCATCGCCGCGCACGACCTCGCCCTGCGCGGCCCCGGCCCGGCCGCGCGGCGGCAGGCGCCCATCGCGGCCGTCATGGTCGCGCTCACCTGCGCCGGCCTGTTCGCCCTGCTGAGCGGCTGACCGCCTGCGCCGCCGGACCTCCCCGACCGCCACCCCCACCGCGATCAGGACCGGCACCGCGACCTTCGCCGCCGCGACATGGCGGGAGGCGTACAGCTCCGGATGCGCCCGCGCGAACGCCTCCCGCCGCGCCGCCCGCGACCCCGCCGGAGGCTCGAACGCCACCGGCTCCCGGGCCGCCTCCGCGTCCTCGGCCGACCCGCCGTCTTCGCCCTGCCCGGGCACGCGCAGCGCGCAGCGCGCGGCCTGCCCGCTCACCAGGCCCATGACGTCGAACGCGGCCACGACCTCCAGCTCCCCGCAGCGCAGCGTGACCTTCGGGAACCCCGTCGCCTCCGCCAGCCTCTCACCGTCGGCGTACAGGCGCGCCGCGTGGTCCCAGCCGGCGCGCTCGGTCTCGACCTCCAGCCTGCGGCCGCCGTGGACGAGCCTCCAGCGGCCCGCGGACGCGCGCTCAGCGAGATGCCCCCTGCCATGCCGCCAGTCTCCCCGGCCCCCGCGCCGGGCCTCGACGCCCGAACGGCCACCGGCCGTAGACCAAAGTCGACACGCCCCGGCAGCCCGCACGCCACCGGGTCAGCGCGGTGGTCAGCGCGCGAAACTCCACCGCATCGCGCCGTACGGCTCGACCGTGCCCACCGTGAACACCGTGTGGAACACGATCCGGTAGAGGTGCCACGGCGGCGGCCCCGCGCTCTGGGCGCTGTAGGGGGCGGTGAACGCCTCGCCGGCCACCCGCGCCGGCCACCCGCCGTCCCGGTACCCGGCCGCGACCGCCTCCAGGACCGCCGGGTCGCTCACGCGCTCCGCCTCGCCCTCCAGCACCACGTCCCCGACCGGGGTGCGCACCGAGACCGTGCACGCCGGGTTCGCCGCCAGGTTCCGGGACTTGCGCGTGCCCGGCCCGCTGACCACGTACAGGTCCCCGTCGTGCCACAGCGCGCCGACGCCCGCCGAGTGCGGGCGCCCGTCCGGGCGGACCGTGCCGAGGAACACCGGCGTCTCGGCCTTGGGCAGCGCCGCCTCCAGCGCGTCGCGCACACCGTCCCACGCCAGCGCGCCGGCGCCGTAGATGTCGAGGTCGCGCGCCTCGACGGGATCGCGGTCGCTCATCGTCGCCTCCTTGGTGAACCGCTCTTTGAGAGGTAGACGGCGGGGCGGCCGCGAACTCATCGGCGCCCGCTTCCTAGAGTTGCGTCCATGGCTCCTTCGATCGCCACCGCGAACCGCGTCGACCGCTCCGAACTGCTGGAGTTCCTGCGTCCCCGCCACCACGCGCTGCTGTCCACCGCCCGCTCCGACGGGCGGCCCCAGATGTCGCCGGTGACGTGCGGCCTCGACGACCAGGGCCGCATCGTCGTCTCCACCTACCCCGAGCGGGCCAAGGCCCGCAACGCCCGCCGCGACCCGCGCGTGTCGGTGTGCGTCCTGTCCGACGACTTCAACGGCCCCTACGTGCAGGTCGACGGCACCGCCGAGGTCATCGACATGCCCGAGGCCGCCGACGCGCTCGTCGACTACTACCGCTGCATCGCCGGGGAGCACCCCGACTGGGACGAGTACCGCGAGGCGATGCGCCGCCAGGACAAGTCGCTGATCCGCGTCACCGTCGAGCGGTGGGGGCCGATCGCGACCGGCGGGTTCCCCGCCCGCCTCGCCCCCGGCAACTAGCGGCGCGCCCGGCAACTAGCGGCGCGCCCGGCAACTAGCGGCGCGCCCGGCAACTAGCGGCGCGCCGCGGCCCGCCCGGGCAGGCCGCGGCGCAGGAACTCGGCCGTGACCGACGACGGCGCCTCCAGCAGCGCGGCGGGGGTGCCGGCGAACACGACCTCGCCGCCGTGCCGGCCTCCGCCGGGCCCGAGGTCGACCACCCAGTCGGCGTGCTTGACCACCTGCGGGTCGTGCTCCACGACGATGACGGTCCCGCCCTCGTCCACCATCCGGTCCAGCAGCGCCAGCAGCGCACCGACGTCGGACATGTGCAGGCCCGTCGTGGGCTCGTCCAGCACGTAGACGGCGCCCCCGCGGTGCAGCCGGGTCGCCAGCTTGATGCGCTGGCGCTCGCCGCCCGACAGCGAGCCCAGCGGCCGCCCCAGCGTCATGTAGCCGAGCCCCACGCCGGTGAGGCCGCGCAGCCGCGCGGCGATCGCGCGTTCGGCCGGGTCGGCGTCCCCGGCGGGCTCGGAGAAGAAGGCCAGAGCCTCCTCGGCGGTCATCGCCAGGACGTCGACGATCGTGCGGCCGCGCAGCGTGTGCGCGAGGACCTCGCGGCGGTACCGGCCGCCCCGGCACGCCTCGCACGTGGTGGTGACCGGGTCCATGAACGCCAGGTCGGTGACGATGACGCCGTTGCCGTCGCATCCGGGGCACGCGCCCTTGGAGTTGTGGCTGAACAGCGCCGCGGGCGCGCCGCTCACCCGCGCGAACAGCCGGCGCAGCGGGTCCATCGCGCCGACGAAGGTGGCGGGACTGGAGCGGCGCGACGCCGCGATCGCCGACTGGTCCACCACGACCGCGCCGGGGTGCCGTGCGGCGAACTCGTCCATGACCAGGGTGCTCTTGCCCGACCCGGCCACGCCGGTGACCGCCGTGAGCACGCCCGTGGGGAACCGCACCGTCACGTCCTTGAGATTGCGGGCGCGGGCGCCGGTCACCGCCAGCCATCCGCCCGGCTCCCGGAACGCGGCCTTGACCGGCGCCGCGCGGTCCAGCGCCCGCCCGGTCGGCGTCGCGGCGCCGCGCAGCCCCGCGACCGTGCCGGCGAACACGACCTCGCCGCCGCGCGCGCCCGCGCCGGGCCCCATGTCGACGACGTGGTCGGCGATGGCGATCACGGCCGGGTCGTGCTCGACCACCAGCACGGTGTTGCCCTTGTCGCGCAGCCGCAGCAGCAGCGCGTTCAGCCGGTCGACGTCGCGGGGGTGCAGGCCCGCGCTGGGCTCGTCGAAGATGTAGGTCATCCCGGTCAGGCTGGACCCCAGGTGCCGGACGACCTTGAGCCGCTGCGCCTCCCCGCCCGACAGCGTCAGGGTCGGCCGGTCCAGCGACAGGTAGGACAGGCCGATGTCCTGGAGTCGCCGCAGCCGCGCGGCGGCCTCCCCGGCGACCCGCGCGGCGACCGGGTCGGTGATCTCGCCGAGCGCGGCGACCAGGTCGCCGACCTCCATCCGGGACAGCTCGGCGATGGACCTGCCGCCGATGCGCGAGGCCAGCGCCGCCGCGTTGAGCCGCGCCCCGCCGCACGCCGGGCAGGTCCGCTCGCGCACCACGCGGCGGGCCGCGTCGCGCACCTTGGGCGGCAGGGACGCCAGGTCCCGCCGAAGGTAAAGGCGCTCGAACCGCTCGATCACGCCCTCGTAGGCGTTGTGGCCCATCGACCCGGTCCGGTTGCGGCGCGGCACCCGGAACCCCTTGCCGTGCAGGAGCAGGTCCCACTCCTCGGAGGTGAAGTCCCGCAGCGGCTTGTCGGGGTCGAACAGGCCCGACTCGGCGTAAAGCTGCCACACGAACGTCCCCACGCCGAACGGCGGGAAGTCGACCGCGCCCTCGTTCAGCGAACGCCCGGTGTCCAGGAACCGGTCCAGGTCCACCCGCGCGACGTGCCCGAGGCCGTCGCACTCGGGGCACATGCCGCGCGGGTCGTTGAAGGAGTAGGCGGCGGCCTCCCCGGCGCTGGGCGTGCCGTGCCGGGAGAACAGGACCCGCAGGACGGGGGAGATGTCGGTGATGGTGCCGACCGTGGAGCGGGCGTTGCCGCCGATCGGCCGCTGGTCGACCACGACCGCGGGCGCGAGGCGGTCGATGACGTCGGCGTCGGGCCGCTCGCGGCGCGGCATCCGGTCGCGGGCGAACCAGCTGAGCGTCTCGTTCAGCTGCCGCTGCGACTCCGCCGCGACCGTCCCGAACACGATCGACGACTTGCCCGACCCCGACACCCCGGTGAACACCACGAGCCGGTCCTTGGGGATGCGCAGCGAGACGTCCTTGAGATTGTTGTTCCTGGCGCCGGTGATGACGATGTGGTCCCCGTTCATGCCCCGCACGCTAGGCGGCAAAGAGGCCAGAACCTGGCCGCATTCGCCGCATACTGGGGACATGTCGTCCGAACGCCTGCTGCGCCTGCTGTCGCTGCTGCAGACCCGCCGGGAGTGGAGCGGGCCGGAACTGTGCGAGCGCCTGTCGGTCAGCCCCCGGACCGTCCGCCGCGACATCGAGCGGCTGCGCGGCCTCGGCTACCCGGTGCACGCCACGCTCGGCGCGGCCGGCGGCTACGTCCTGGAGGCCGGCGCCGCGATGCCGCCGCTGCTGCTGGACGACGAGGAGGCCGTCGCGATCGCCGTCGGGCTGCGCGCCGCCACCGGGGGAGCGGTCGAGGGCATCGGCGAGGCGTCCGTGCGCGCCCTGGCCAAGCTCGAACAGGTCCTGCCCGCGCGGCTGCGGCGCCGCGTCACCGCCCTGCACGCCGCCACCACCACCCTGGGCTCCCCGCCCGCCGGGCCGGTCGCCGCGCCCGAGACCCTGACGGTGCTGGCCGCGGCGTGCCGCGACCACGAGCGCGTCCGCTTCGCCTACCGCGCGGTTCGGCCAGGCGCCGGCGACCGGGAGACCCGGCGCCTGGTCGAGCCGCACGGCCTGGTGTCGGCGGGGCGGCGCTGGTACCTGGTCGCGTTCGACGCCGACCGCGACGACTGGCGGATCTTCCGCGTCGACCGCGTGTCCGCCCCGCTGCCGACCGGCGTGCGCGTCGCACCGCGCGAACTGCCCGCCCCCGGCACGGCCGAGTTCGTCACCCGCTCCATGGCGGGGTCGCAGCCGGCGACGCGGGCGGAGCTGCTCGTGCACGCGTCCGCGCGGGAACTCGCCGACCGGTTCCGCGTCACCGAGGGCGAGGTCGAGCCGGTCGACGACCGCACCTGCGTGCTGCGCACCTCCCCCGACTCCCTGGAGTGGACGGCGCTGCGCATCGCCTACCTCGACATCGACTTCGAGATCCGCGAGCCGGCCGAACTGCGCGAGCGCGTGGCGGCCATGGCCGAGCGCCTGGCCCGCGCCGCCCGCTGACGCACCGCCCGCGAGTTCCGCCGTACCTGACAGGAGATGTCAGCTTCCTCTGGAAGCCTGGAGGCACACCGACCACGAAGGAGCCCATAGATGCCCGGTATCGCGGAGTTCATCGCCGTCAACCTCGACTGCCCGGAGCCGCCCGTGCTCGCCGCTTTCTACGCGGCGGTGACCGGAGGCGAGGTCACCTACGACACACCCGAGGCCTCCGCAGTCAAGCTGCCGGGCGGTGTGGACGTCTACTTCCAGGGCGTCCCCGGCCACCAGCCGCCCACGTGGCCCGAGGGGGAGCGGCCCCAGCAGTTCCACCTCGACTTCTATGTGGACGACCTGGACAAGGCCGAGGAGACCGTCACCGGCCTCGGCGGCGCCAAGCCCGACTTCCAGCCGGGCGGCGACCGCTGGCGCGTCCTGACCGACCCGGCCGGGCACCCCTTCTGCGTCTGCCTCCGCCAGCAGTAGCCGCGGCGCCCGGACCTAGCCGAGCACCCGCACGGGAACGCCGCCGCGGGGGCGCATCGCGGTCACGCTCGTCGGCGTGGCGGCGGGGGAGACCAGCGACAGCCGCGTGCGGCGCAGCAGGCACGCCAGCATCGTCTTGATCTCCACCGTCGCCAGCGTCGATCCGATGCAGCGGTGCGGCCCGCCGCCGAACGGCAGGTACGTCGCGGGCGTGGTTGGACGGTACAGCGCCGAGGACCGGTCCCACCGCTCGGGCCGGAACCGCCCCGCCTGCGGCCACACCTCCGGCATCCGGTGGGTGACGAACGGGGAGTAGAACACCATCGCCCCCGCCGGGACCCGGTGCCCGCCGTAGGAGAAGTCCTCGACCGGGACGCGGGCGCTGAGCACGGCGGGCGGGAACAGCCGCAGCGTCTCGTTCACCACCCCGTCCAGGTACTCCAGCGCGGGCAGGTCGGCGGCCTCGACGGGCCGGTCGCCGACCACCTCGGCCACCTCCCGCCGCGCCCGCTCCTCGGCCTCCGGATGGGCCAGCAGCGCGTGCACCGCCCACGCCGTCGCGGCGCTGGTGGTGTCGTAGCCGGCCGAGATGAGGCTGATGACCTGGTCCTGGAGCTCCTGGCGGGTCAGGGCCGCGCCGTCCTCGTCGCGCGAGGCCAGCAGCATGCCCAGCACGTCGTCGTGCTCGCCGCCCTCGCGCAGCCGCCGCTCGATCTCCTCGTCCACCCGCCGCGCGACCAGCGCGCGCGACGCCGCGACGCGCCGCATGTAGGGGTTGGGCACCGACCGCAGCACCATCTGCAGCACGAAGTTGCGGTCGACGGCCGCGAGCGCGACCTGCAGGCGCCGCCCGATCACCTCGCTGTCGGCGGCGAGCCGGTCGCCGAACAGCACCTCCACCGTGCTGCGGCGGATCACCGCGCGCAGCTCGGCGTAGGCGTCCAGCGTCCGGCCGGGGCGCCAGGACTCCAGCGCCGCGTCGGTGTTGGCCGCCATCCGCGCCACGTACCCGGCGACGCGCCGGTGGTGGAAGGCCGGCTGGACGAGGCGCCGCCGCCGCCGGTGGTCGGCGCCGTCGCTGACGATCAGCGCGGTCTCCCCGTTCACCGGCACCAGCAGGTCGAACGCCTCCCGCCAGCGGAACAGGCCCGAGTTGGCGAACACGAACGCGTTGGCGTCGGGGCCGAACAGGTGCACGAACGGCATCCGGCGCGTCCCGACGACCGCGACCGGGCCCGCCTCGGCGTGCAGGCGCAGCAGGCTCGCGCACGGGTTGCGCGTGAACCCGATCCCGTGCCGGACCGTCAGCGAGGGCGAGGGGCCCCGCTCCTTCCCGCCCGCCGTGCGGGCCTTGCGGGGACGGGGCGCGCGTACCGGAGTGTCGGGTGCCACGCGCCCCACTATCGCACGCCCCCGCCGCCCCGCCGTCGGACGCGGTGGGAGGATGGGACCCGTGACGGACGACCACGCGGAAGGGACGCACCAGCCCAAGCCCGGCACGCAGACGGTGGACCGCTCCGTGGCGGTGCTCCGCTCCTTCGAGGCCGCGGTCCGGCAGACCCCCACCGAGATCGCGCACCGTCTCGGCCTGTCGGTCAGCACCGCGCACCGCATCGTGCGCGCCCTGCACACCACCGGGATGCTCGCCCAGGACCCCGCGACCGAGCGGTACTTCCTCGGCCCCACCACCGCCATCCTCGGCCGCCTGGCGCTGGAGCGGATGGGCGCGACCCTGCTCCAGCCCGAACTGACCGCGCTGCGCGACGGGACCGGCGAGTCGGTCAGCCTCGGCGTGCGCGCCGGCGACGAGGTCGCGGTGCTGCTGCACCTGCCGTCGGTCCACCCGCTGCGCTACGACCAGCCGCCCGGCGACCGCAACCCGATCCACACGTGCGCGATGGGCAAGGCCCTGCTGGCCTTCGACGACGACCCCGTCGCGATGGACGAGCCGTACGCCCGCCACACCGCCGCGACCCTCACCACGCGCGCCGAGCTGGAGGCCGACCTGCGGGGCGTCCGCGAGCGCGGCTACTCCCTCAACGACGAGGAGCGGCTGGACGGCGTCCGCGCCGTGGCCGCGCCGGTCCGCGACGGCGGCGGGCGCGTGTTCGCGGCCGTCGCGCTGCAGGGCCCCTCGGTGCGGTTCGGCGACGACCGCATGCCCGCCCTGGCCGCGGCCGTGCTCGCCGCGGCGGGCCGCCTCACCGACCTGCACCGTCTCCTGTCCTGACGCTCGCCCGCGCCGCCGCTCATGTCAGCCCGGCGCGCCGGAGGCGGCGGCCAGCTCGTCCAGCAGCGCCGCCACCGCGGGCGGCCGCGGACCCGCCGCGACGACCGCGCTGATGAGGCGGCTGCCGACGTCGCGCACGTCGGGGAGCGCCACGCCCGGCTCGGTGTGCAGGCCGAGCGCCAGCCCCGGCAGCGTCGTCACGGCCAGGCCCCGCGCGACCAGCCGCTGGATCGCGACATGGTCCTCGGTCGCGAACGCGATGTCGGGGGTGAACCCGGCTCTCGCGCACGCCCACCGCAGATGGTCGCGGCACCGCGCGCAGCCCGACGCCCACGTCTCCCCGGCCAGGTCCTCCAGCCGCGGCCGCTCCGCCGACGCCAGCGGATGCGCGGCCGGGACCAGCAGCCGCAGGGGGTCGTCGCACAGCACGACCTCCCGGAAACGCGCGTCGGTCTCGGGCGGCATCGACGCGTGCCGGAACACCACCGCGACGTCGGCCTCCCCGGCGCGCAGCAGCGCCAGCGCCTCGGGCGGCTCGGCGTCCACCAGTGTGACCGACACCCCCGGCGCGCGGGTCCGCAGCCGGGCCAGGGCGCCCGGCATCAGCCCGCCCGCCGCCGTGGGGAACACCGCCGTCCGCACCCGCCCGGCGCGCAGCCCGGCGATCGCGGCGATCCGCTCCTCGGCGTCGCCCATCCGGGCCAGCACGTCCTCGACGTGCTCGACCAGGACCCGGCCCGCCTCGGTCAGCCGCACGCCCCGGCCGTGCCGGACGACCAGCGGCGTGCCGACCTCGGCCTCCAGGCGGGCGATGTGGTGCGACACCGCGGGCTGGGTGTAGGCCAGGGACCGGGCGGCGGCGGTCATGGACCCGAGCCGCGCCACCTCGCGCAGGATCCGGCCCCGGTGCAGGTCCAGCATCGCCGCAAGGTATCAACACCGCTGATGGGACGCCAAGAAAACCGTACTTTGCGCTATGGCGCGCCGGTGCCCCACGATCGGGACATGGCCCTTTCCCTGCCGGAGGCGCAGCGCGAGTTCGGCGCCGGCGTCACCTTCCTCAACACCGCCACCTACGGGCTGCCGCCGCGCGCGGCGCACCAGGCGATGCTCGCCGCCGAGCGCGACCGGGCCGCCGGGGTGCTGGAGCCCGGCGCGCTGGACGCGGCGGTCACCCGCTCCCGGGAGGCGTTCGCGCGGCTGCTCGGCGTCCCGGCGGACCGGGTCGCGTGCGGCCCGCAGGTGTCCTACTTCACCGGGCTGGTCGCCGCGTCACTGCCCGCCGGCGCCGAGGTCCTCGTCGCCGACGGCGACTTCACCTCGCTGCTGTTCCCGTTCGCCGCCCGCCCGGACCTGAGCGTCCGGTCGGCGCCGCTGGAGCGGATCGCCGAGCACGTCGGCGCGGGCACCGGCCTGGTCGCGGTGTCGGCGGTCCAGTCCGCCGACGGCCGCATCGCCCCCATGGACGAGATCGTCGAGGCCGCCCGCGCGCACGGCGCCCGCGTACTGCTGGACGCCACCCAGGCCGCCGGATGGCTGCCGCTGCCCGCCGACCGCGTCGACTGGCTCGTCGCCGGCGGCTACAAGTGGCTGCTCGGCCCGCGCGGCACCTGCTTCCTGACCGGCACCCGCGAGGCCCTGGACGCCCTGCCCGCCGTCGGCGCCGGCTGGTACGCCGGCGCCGACGTCTGGGACTCCATCTACGGGCTGCCGCTGCGCCTGGCCGACGGCGCCCGCCGCCTGGACCTGTCCCCGGCGTGGCAGTGCTGGGCCGGGCACGCCCCCGCGCTGGAACTGCTGGAACAGGTCGGGGTCCCCGCGATCCACGCCCACGACGTCGCGCTGGCGCGCCGCTTCGCCGCCGGGCTCGGGCTCCCGCCGGGCGACTCGGCGATCGTGTCGGTGCCCGTCCCGGACGGCGCCGCCGACCTGCTGCGCCGGGGCGGCGTCATCGCCTCCGTGCGCGCCGGGCGGCTGCGCTGCGCGTTCCACATCAGCACCACCGAGGCCGACGTCGACAAGGCCGTCGGGCTGCTCGCCCCGCTCGTCCCCGCCGCCGGGTGAAGTTCTTACAAGGTTCGAACAAGGTGCCTTGACCGGCCCTGCACGGCGGCCCCGGCCGCGCCGCGCGCCCTACGTTCGTGCGCATGAACGTACTGCTCACCGGGTCGGCCGGCTTCGTCGGCTCGCACATCGCCGAGGCCCTGACCGCCGCCGGCCACCGCGTCCGCGGGCTCGACGCGCGCCCCGACGGGCTCGGCGACCCGCCCGCCGACGTCCGCGACGCCGCCGAGGTCGCGCGGCGGCTGGAGGGCGTCGACGCCGTCTGCCACCAGGCCGCCAAGGTCGGCCTCGGCGTGGACGTGTCCGACCTGCCCGACTACACCTCCGTCAACGTGCAGGGCACCGCCGTGCTGCTGGCCGAGATGGCGCGCGCCGGCGTCGGCGCGCTGGTGCTGGCCTCCTCGATGGTGGTCTACGGGGAGGGCGCCTACACCTGCGCCGTCCACGGCCTCGTCCGCCCCGGGCCCCGCCCCGAGGCCGCGCTGCGCGCCGGGCGGTACGAGCCGCCGTGCCCGGCGTGCGGGGAGCCGCTCACCCCCGGCGCCGTCGGCGAGGAGACCCCGCCCGGGCCCCGCAACGTCTACGCCGACACCAAGCTCGCCCAGGAGCACCTGTCCGCGTCCTGGGCGCGCGCGACCGGCGGGTCCGTCGCCGCGCTGCGCTACCACAACGTCTACGGCCCGCGGATGCCGCGCGACACCCCCTACGCGGGCGTCGCGGCGCTGTTCCGGTCGCGGCTGATGGACGGGCGGGCGCCGCTGGTGTTCGAGGACGGCGCGCAGCGCCGCGACTTCGTCCACGTCCGCGACGTCGCCCGCGCCGACGTGCTGGCGCTGGAGCGGGCCGCGTCCGCGCCGCCCGAACCCGGCGGCCTGCGCGCCTACAACATCGCCAGCGGCGACCCCCGCACCATCGGCGAGATGGCCGGCGCGCTCGCCGACGCGTTCGGCGGCCCCCGGCCCAGCGTCACCGGGGACTACCGGCTCGGGGACGTCCGCCACATCGTCGCCCGGCCCGACCGCGCCCGCCGCGAGCTCGGCTTCCGCCCGGCGGTGCCGTTCGCCGAGGGCATGGCCGAGTTCGCCCGGCCGCACGTCACCAGTTCGTAAGGGTCGCCGCGCCGTGACCGAAAGTAGCGTCCGACCCGTGATCGATGTGGTTCTCCCGTGCCTCGACGAGGCCGAGGCGTTGCCCTGGGTGCTGGACCGGATGCCCGAGGGGTTCCGGGCCCTGGTGGTCGACAACGCCTCCACCGACGACTCCGCGCGCGTCGCCGCGGACCGCGGCGCCCGCGTCGTCGCCGCGCCGCAGCGCGGCTTCGGCGCCGCCTGCCACACCGGGCTGCGGGCCGCCCGGACCGAGATCGTGTGCGTGATGGACGCCGACGCCTCGCTGGACCCCGCCGACCTGCCCCGCCTGGTCGCCGCGCTCGGCGACCTGGAATCCGGCGGCGACGGGGCGCAGCCGGCGCCGGGCCTGGTGCTCGGGCGGCGGCGCCCGACCGGGCCGGGCGCGTGGCCGCCGCACGCCCGCCTGGGCAACGCGGTGCTGGCCCGGTCGCTGAACCGGCGCGCCGGGACCCGGCTGCGCGACCTCGGGCCGATGCGCGCCGCCCGCCGCGACGCCCTGCTCGGCCTCGGCCTGCGGGACCGCCGGTTCGGCTACCCGCTGGAGATGGTGCTGCACGCCGCCCGCGCCGGGTGGCGGATCGCGGAGATCGACGTGCCCTACCGGCCCCGCACCGGCACCTCGAAGGTCACCGGGACGCTCGGCGGGACGGTCCGCGCCGTCCGCGACATGCGCCGCGTCCTGGCGGAGGTGGCCCGGTGACCGGCACATCCGGGTCCACCGCACCCGGGCCCGGCGCCGACCTCGTCGTCATCGCCAAGCGGCCCGTCCCCGGCCGGGTCAAGACCCGCCTGACGCCCGCCTACACCCCCGCCGAGGCGGCCGCGCTCGCCGAGGCGTCCCTGCGCGACACCCTCGCCGCCGTCGCCGCCGCGCCGGCGGGCCGCAGGATCCTCGCGCTGGCCGGCGACCCGGGGCCCTGGCTTCCGGGCGGCTTCACCGTCATCGCCCAGCGCGGCGGCGGCCTGGACGAACGCCTCGCCCACGCCTTCGCCGACGCCTACGACGGCCGCCCGCTGGTGCTGATCGGCATGGACACCCCGCAGGTGACCTCAGCGCTGCTCGACCGCGCCCGGCGCGCGCTCGGCCGCGCCGACGCGGTGTTCGGGCCCGCCCGCGACGGCGGGTTCTGGCTGCTCGGGCTGCGCCGCCCCGACGCGGCGCTGCTGCGCGGCGTCCCGATGTCGCGCCCCGACACCGGCGCCGTCCAGCTCGCGCGGCTGCGCGCCGCCGGCCTGCGGACCGCGACGCTGCCCGAGCTCACCGACGTCGACACCGCCGCCGACGCCGCCGCGGTCGCCGCGGCCGCGCCGGACGGACGGTTCGCCGCCGCCGTGCGGGCCCTCGGCCGCCGGACCGTCCCGGCATGATCGGTGAACTGTACGAGGAGGCGCTGCGGAGCCGCGCCCCGGTGGAGATCGAGCACGCCGACGGGCGCCGCAGGCCGCTGCCGCTGCACGACTGGCTGGCCGTGCGGCCCGGCGACGGCGGGCTGCTGGGCCGCTGCGAGGGCGCCACCCTGGACGTCGGCTCGGGACCGGGCCGGCTGACGGTGGCGCTGGCCCGCCGCAGCCTGCCGGTGCTGGGCATCGACGTGGCCCCCTCCGCGGTCGCGCTGACCGTCGCCGCGGGCGGCCCGGCCCTGTGCCGCGACGTGTTCGGCCGCGTCCCCGGCGCCGGGCGGTGGCGCACCGTGCTGCTCGCCGACGGCAACATCGGCATCGGCGGCGACCCCGCCGTCCTGCTGCGCCGCGTCGTGGCGCTGCTGGCGCCCGGCGGGCAGGTGCTCGCGGAGGTCGGGCGGCCCGGCTCGGCCTCCCGGGTCGAGCCGCTGCGGCTGCGCACGAACCGGTCAGTCGGCGAATGGTTCACCTGGGCGCACGTGTCCGCCGACGCCGTCGCCGCGCTGGCCGCCGCCTGCGCCGCGACCGTGACCGAGTCCTGGGAGGACGCGGACCGGTGGTTCGTCGCCCTGCGCTCCGCGGAGGCGCGCCCATGAGACCCGCACCCGACCGGTACAGGCCGCCCGCGCCCGCCGCCGTGCTGCGCGGGATCCCGGGACGGTTCACCAGCCGCCTGCACGACGAGCGGGTCGCCTCCTGGCTCGGCATCGCCCTCGGAGCGAGCGTCCTGGTCTCCTTCGGGACGGGGCTGGTCAGCCACTTCATGCAGCAGCCCGCCGGGTGGATGCAGTGGCCGTCGCGGCCGGTGAACCTGTACCGGGTCACCCAGGGCGTGCACGTCATCGGAGGGCTGGCGACCGTCCCGCTGCTGCTGGCCAAGCTGTGGACGGTCTACCCGCGGCTGTGGCAGTGGCCGCCGGTCCGCTCGCTCGTCCACGCGGTGCAGCGGCTGCTGGTGTTCGTCCTGGTCGCCGCGGCGCTGTTCCAGTTCGTCACCGGCGTCATGAACATCGCCTACTGGTACGCGTTCCGGTTCTACTTCACCACCGCGCACTACTGGACGGCCTACATCCTGGTCGGCGCGCTGGTCATCCACGTCGCCGACCAGTGGGCCAAGGCGCGCCGCACCGTGATGACCCGCCCCGAGGACGGCGTCGGGCGCCGCGGCTTCCTGCTCACCGTCGCGGGCGCGAGCGGCGTCGTCGCGCTGACCACGGTGGGGGAGGCGGCCACGCCGCTCGCGCCGCTGGCGGTGCTGGCGCCGCGCCGGCCCGGCACCGGCCCGCAGGACGTCCCGGTCAACAAGTCGGCCGCCGCGACCGGCGTCACCGCGCAGGCTCGAGACCCCCAGTGGCGCCTCACCGTCACCGGCCGGGTCTCGCGGGAGGTCACCCTTTCCCTGGCCGACCTGCGCGCGCTGCCGCAGTACACCGCGCGGCTGCCCATCTCCTGCGTGGAGGGCTGGAGCGTGGAGGCGGCCTGGCGGGGCGTGCGGCTGCGGGACGTCCTGCGCCTGGCAGGCGTCGCCGACGGCGCGCAGGTGCTGGTCGAGTCGCTGCAACGCCAGGGCCTCTACCGCACGTCCACGGTCGCCCCGCCGCACTGGCGGGACCCGCTGACGCTGCTGGCCCTCGGCTTGAACGGCGCGCCCCTGGCCCTGGACCACGGCTACCCCTGCCGCCTCATCGCCCCGAACCGGCCCGGGGTGATGCAGACCAAATGGGTCCACCGGCTGGTGGTGTCGTGAACGCGGGGACCGCCGCGAAGGCGGCGGCGTACGCGGCGGGCCTGGCGCTCATCGGCCTCGGGCTGCGCGGGATCGTGGACCAGGTCCCCCTCGCCGAGTGGGCGAAGTGGTTCGCCGGGGCGGCCGTGCTGCACGACGCCGTCGTGGCGCCGGCGGTGCTCGCCGCGGGGGCGCTCACCGTCCTCGTGCCCGCCGGCCGGCGGCGGATCGTGCGCGCCGCGCTGGTCATCGGCGCCTGCGTCACCGTGGTCGCGATTCCCGTCGTGCTGGCCTACGGGCGCCGCGACGACGAGCCGTCGCGCCTTCCGCTGCCCTACGGCCGCAACCTGGCGATCGTGCTGGGCGCCGTCGCCGCGGTGGCGGCCTGCGCCCTCGCGGCCCGCGCGGTCGCCGCGCGCCGCGGGGCCGGGCGCACGTCCGGGCGCGGCGGAGCGACGCGCGCCCCGCGCCCCTCCCGGAAGGAGACACGGCGATGACCATCACCGAGGCGCCCGGCCGGGCGGAGGCCGCCGAGAAGCCGGCGGGCCGCGGATGGCCGGGGTGGGTCGCCGTCGCGGTGTGGGCAGTGGGGATCGCGGCGGCGTTCGCCGTGGGCTGGCACCTGCGGCGCGCGGGCCTGGCCACCGAGGACCCGTTGCCCCCGCTGCACGCGCGGGCGCGGGGGTGGCCGCCGACCTGGCGGCTCCTGCCCGCGGCCGCCGCCGCGGCCCTGGCCGTGGCGGCGCTGCCCGCGCTCGCCGCCCGGCTGCCGTGGCGGGCGCTGCCGCCGGTCGCGTGGGCGGCCGCCGCCGTGTGGGCGGTGGCGCTGGCCGCCTCCGACGGGTGGGACGCGCTCGCGCGGCCGCTGAACGCCCCGACCGAGTACCCGGCGGGCCTGGCGCAGCTGCGTCCCGACCCCCTGGAGTGGCTGCGGACCTTCACCGAGCGGCTCGGCGGCTACACCACGCACGTGCGGGGGCATCCGCCGCTGCCGATGCTGGTGCTGTGGGCGCTGGAGAAGGCCGGTCTCGGCGGCACCGGGTGGGCGGCGGCGCTCGTCATCGCGGCCGGGACGTCGGCGGCGGCGGCGATCGCGGTGACGGTGCGCTGCCTGGCGGGGGAGCGGGCGGCGCGGGCCGCGGTGCCGTTCCTGGCGCTGGCGCCGCTGGCGGTGTGGACCGCGACGGCGATGGACGCGTTCTTCCTGGCCGTCGCGGCCTGGGGCACGGCCCTGCTCGCGCTCGCCGCGCGCGGCGCGCGGAACCGGGCGCTCGTCCCGGCCGCGGCGGGCGGGCTGCTGCTGGGGTGCCTGCCGTATCTGAGCTACGGGCTGCTGCCCCTGTTCGCGGTGCCGTTCGCGGTGGTGGTGCTGAGCCCTCCCCGGGCGCGAGTGCTCGCCGCGGCGGGCGCCGGGCTGGCGGTGGTCCCGGCCGCGTTCACGCTGCTGGGGTTCTGGTGGCCCGACGGCGTCCGCGCCACCTTGGACACCTACCTGGCCAGCCGCGGGTCGGCGCGGCGCTCCTACGCCTACTTCGTGTTCGCGAACCTGGCGGTGCTGGGCCTGCTGACCGGTCCGGCGGTGGCGCGCGCGCTGCCGCGCGCGGTGGCCGAACTGTGCCGGGGCGCGCTGTGGCGGGGCGTGCTGGGACGGGGGCCGCGGTCCCCGGTGGCCGCGCCCGCGGCGGTTGCGGCGCTGGCGGGCGCGGCGCTGCTCGGCGTGCTGGTCCTGGACGCCTCCGGCGTCACGCGCGGCGAGGTCGAGCGGATCTGGGTGCCGTTCGCCGCCTGGCTGACGGTCGCCGCCGCCCTCGGCCGCTCCCGGGTGCGGGCGTGGCTGGCGGCGCAGGCGGTGACCGCGCTGGCCGTCCAGGCGCTCGTGCTGTCCCCCTGGTGAGCGCGGGCGGGCATGTTTCGGCGGATGCCGAAACGATCCCGGGCTAGCGTCCGCGCATGAGCGACCCCGAATTGAAGGCGCGGCTGGCGGCGCGGTTCCGGGAGGTCAACGGCGACCACCCGATGACCGCCGCCGACGACGCCTATGTCACCGCCTGGTTCACCGATCTGGAGGACCTGTGCCGCGCCGCCGGCCGCGCCGCCGACCAGGTGCGGCGGCTGATGCTGGCGCGGCGGCTGCCCCTGCCCGGCTACCTGCGCTCCGACGGCGCGCAGATGGTGCCGGCGGACCTGTTCGTCCTCGCCGAGCAGGCGGGGGGCCTCGACGCGCTGGAGAGCTGGTTCGTCGCGCACTGGGACGACCGCGCCGCCGCCGAGGGGGAGTGGGCCGCCTACCTGGACGGGCAGTACGTGTGCCTGCGCTCGGTCACGCCCCGGAACATCCGGTACAAGGACGCCCTGGTCACCGCGATCGAGGCGGCGCCGTCCGAGCCGGACGCCGGGACGGCGGCGTGGACGCGCAGGCTGCACGCCCTGGTCGACGAGCTCGACGCGCTGGAGCCGCCGTTCACCGCCTACGACCGGCTGCGGTTCGGGGGCCCGGTGTCGCGGGACCGGTGCATCGACGCCGTGCGCGCCCGCCACCCCCGCGGCGCCTGACCCCGTGCCGCCTGCCTCCCGTGCCGCCTCGTCACCAGGGGACAGGGCCGTCGTCGTCAGCGGCGCTTGGGCGTGCTGCTGCTGGAGCGCACGAGCCGCCGGGTGACGCTCACCCCCGTGGGGAGACGCTGCCGGCCGAGGGCGGTGCCGCGCTGGAGGCCGTCGCCGCGGCGGTCCGCCGGACGCGGCGCGCCGGCGCCGCCGGGTCCCGGCTGGTCCTGGCGATGAAGCCCGGCGGGGACGGCGGCGGCCTGCTGCCGGAGATCCTGGCCGCCTACGAGCGCGAGCCCGAGGCGTTCCGGTCCCGGGCCTTGGCGGCGTTCGTGCGCTCCACGACCGCCGTCGCCGCGAGCGCCGCGACCCGCACCGCCTCCCACCTGCGCTGACATCGCCGCTGAAAAAATCTTGGAGAAATCCGGGGCGGGATGTCGATCCGGCGGCCGGCCGAGCGACGCGTCAGTGAAAGCCGATGAGACAGCCCACGGAAGGACCGCCGCCATGAGCGCCCAGACCCGCACCGCCGCCCGCGTCACCGCCCCCGGCACGACCACCGCCCGCGACTCCGCCGGGGGCCGCCGCACGCTGCGCAGGGTGCTGTGGGGCGCGCAGATCCTGCTCGCCGCGTTCCTGCTCATCGCCTCGGCGCTGCCGAAGTTCGCCGGGCAGGCCGACGCCGTCAGGACGTTCGAGGAGATCGGCTGGGGCCAGTGGCTGCGGTACCTGACCGGGACCGTCGAGGCCGCCGGCGCGATCGGGCTGGTCGTCCCGCGGCTGGCGGGCCTCGCGGCGGCCGGGCTGATCGGCCTGATGGCCGGCGCCGCCCTCACCCAGCTGCTGGTGCTGGAGCCGGCGTGGGCGCTGCTGCCCGTCGGGTTCGCGGTCGTGCTCGCCGCCGTCGCCTGGGACCGCCGCGCCGAGTCCCGCCGGGTGCTGCGCCTGCTGAAGCTGCGCCTGCTGAAGCGCTGAACGGCGTCCCGACCGGCGGACGGGGGCGGGCGAGGTCAGGGCGGAGGAGCCCAGGTGAGGAGGGTGCGGCCCCAGGTCAGGCCCGCGCCGAAACCGGCGAGCAGCACCAGGTCGCCGGGTCCGATCCGGTGCGTCCGCGCGGCGCGGTCGAGCGCGTAGGGGATGCTGGCGGCGCCGATGTTGCCGACCTCGTCCCCGACGATCGCCAGCTGCCCCGGTTCCAGCCCGGCCTGCCCGGCCAGCGCGGCGACCAGCCGGGGGTTGGGCTGGTGCGGGATGACGAGGGCCAGGTCGGCGGGCTTGACCCCGGCGGCCTCGGTGCCCTCCGCCACCAGCCGCGGGAAGATCTCGGTGATGAAGTCGCGGACGGCGCGGCCGTCCATGTGGATGGTGTGGCCGAGCCCGGCGAGGGTCTCGGCGCTGGCGGGCAGCCGGCTGCCGCCCGCGGGGATCAGCACGTCGTCCGCGCCCGAGCCGTCCGATCCGAGGGTGATGGGGCCGAAGCCGTACCCGGGCGGGGCGGGCCCGACGACCGCGGCGGCGGCGCCGTCGCCGAACAGGGCGGCGGTGGCCCGGTCGGCGGGGTTGAGGAACCGCGAGTACACCTCGACGCCGATGACCAGCGCGTAGGGGGGCGCGCCGCGCTGGGTGGCCAGCCAGCCGATCGCGGTCTGCAGCCCGAACACGAACCCGGAGCAGGCGGCGGAGATGTCGAACGCGGCGGCCGACCGCGCGCCCAGCATGGTCTGCACGCGGCAGGCGGTGGAGGGCGCGATGACGTCGGGCGTGGAGGTGCCGAGCACGATCAGGCCGAGGTCGGCGGCGTCCAGCCCGGCGGCGTCCAGGGCCCGGCCCGCGGCGGCCGCGGCCAGGTCGGACGCGGCCTCGCCGGGCGCGGCGACGTGCCGCCGCCTGATCCCGGTGCGGCGCTCGATCCAGTCGGGTTCCAGGCCGAGCGAGCGGGACAGGTCGGCGCTGTGCGCGACGTCGCGGGGCAGGTGGGCGCCGGTCCCGCGGACGGCCCACCCCCGCCCGCCGTCCGGCGCCGCTCCGCTGTCGTCCGCCCGGGCCGGCCGGTGCGTGTCGGGCACGGTCATGCGGGTCCTCTCCCCATCACCGGACTGGCGGTTGTCAGTCCCATCCCATAAGTGAATAATCCCATTTCAGGGTTTTGGTCCATAACTGAGAGCTAAGCGGCCGTTGTCTTCTAGGAAAAGGCAGCCTTCCTTCCAGGTAAGGAGACCCCGCGTGCCCGACCCCCGATTCCGCCCGGCCGAAGAGCTCCGACCCGACGACATCTACGCCTTCCTGTTCCCCGGCACCGGCTCCGCCGGGGTCCCCGACCTGCCCGCCCTCGCCCGCACCGGGCCCGGCGCCGCCCGCGCCGTCGCCGACGTCCTGGACGCCGTCCAGGAGGGCCTGCCCCCCAAGGGATGGCCGCGCCTGCGCTCGATCCTCATGGACGATCCGAGCGGCTACCGGGAGGCCTCCCGCACCCCCGGCGTCGCCCAGCTCGCCGGCTACGCCGCGTCCGTCGCCGCCGACCGCGCCCTGCGTGCGCACGGCGTCCATCCCCGCTTCGCGGTCGGTCAGAGCTTCGGGGAGATCGCCGCGCTGGTGTGCGCGGGCGCGTTCTCCATCGCCGACGGAGCCCGCATGGGCGTGGCCGCCGTCGGCGTCCTGGCCCGGCACGGCGGGGGCGGCGGCATGGGGCTGCTGGAGGCCGGGGAGGACCGCACCCGCGACTGCATCGACGCCGCCGGCGCCCCGGAGGTGGTCGTCGCGTGCCTGAACGCCCCGCAGGTCACGGTCGTGTCGGGACCCGACGGGCCCCTGGACGCCGTCCTCGCCGCCGCGCGCGGACGGGGCGTGAACGCCGTGCGGCTCGCGGTGCCCTACCTGTCCCACCATCCCTCGATGGCCGGCGCCGACGAGGAGTGGTACGCCATGATCCGCGGCTTCCCGCAGCGGCCCCTGGAGCTGACGGTCCACTCGCCGGTCCGCGGCCGCGCCTACCGCGACGACGACGACCTGCACCGCGCCATGGCCGACTGCATCGTCAGGCCCGTCCGGCTGCCGGAGGCGCTGCGCGCCGTGCGAGCGGCGGGCGCGACGGTGTTCGCCGAGGCCGGCGCGGGCGACGCGCTGTGCCAGTGCGCGCGGCTGACGCTGCCGGACGCGCGGACGACGGCGCCGCTGCGCGACCGTCCCCGCCACGGGCTGACCGGCAAGGCCGCCCCCGGCGTCACCCCCTCCGGCGAGCGAAAGGACCCGTCGTGACCAGCGACGCCGACGACCTGCGGCAGTTCGTGCTCGGCTCCTCCCTCGACGCCAAGGCGCGGGCGCGGCTGGAGGAGGCCGTCCCCGAGGAGTTCTTCACCGTCCCCGGCGGGCTCACCGCGCCCGGCCGGCACGCGCTCACCTACGAGCGGCTGCGCCGCGCCGGGCGGGCCGCGCCGCCCGCCGGTGAACTGCTGGCCGACCCGCCGGCGCTGTGCGCGCTGCTGGAGCGCGCCGCCATCGCCGACCCGCCGCTGTTCCACATGATGCTGCTGCACTACACGCTCGCGCTCGGCCCGATCCTGCGGTTCGGCGCCGGGCAGGAGGAGACGCGGCCGCTGCGCGAGTCCCTGGAGTCGATGGACGCGTTCGGCACGCTGCTGATGACCGAGGTGGGACGCAGCAACAGCCACCTGTCGCCCCGCACCGTCGCCCGCCACGACCCCGCCACGGGCGGGTTCGTGCTCAGCACCCCCGACGCCCAGGCCGCCAAGTTCCCCACCAACACCGCCCACCCTGACCTGCCCAAGACGGCCGCCGTCTACGCCACCCTGGTCCACGGCGGCCAGGAGCGCGGCGTGTTCGTGTTCGCGGTGCCGCTGCGCGGGCCCGGCGGCGCCGTCCCGCCCGGCGTGCGGATCGTCCCGGCCCCCGAGACGACCGGACTGCAGATCGACTACGCCGCCGTCCTGCTGGAGGACGTCCGCGTCCCCTACGGGGCGTGGCTGCGCGACGGCGCGGGCATCGGCGCCGACGGGGCCTTCCACGACCCGCACGGGCCCGCGGCGGCGCGGCTGACCCGCTCGATGGGCATCGCCCCGTCGGTGTGGCGCGCCGTCGTGTCGGCCTCCGCCGCGATCACCCGGGCGTCCGCCGGGATGCTGCTGGCCCACTCGGCGGGCCGCTCCACCCTCGGCCGGCTCGCGCCGCGCCGCCCGCTGACCGACTACCGCAACCAGCAGGAGGCGGTGCTGGGCGCGCTGGCGTCCGCCTACGCCCTCACCGCCGTAGCCGCGCACGTCACCACGCCGGGCCCGGACCGGGCGGCGGACGCGGCCGGGGACGCGGCGGGCGGGCCGGAGACCGCGTGGGCGCCGTGGTCGGCGGTCGACCGGGACCTGGCGCTGCTGAAGGCCGCCGCGACCGTCCAGGCGCAGGAGACCGTGTCGGCGTGCCGGGTGCACAGCGGCGCCCCCGGGTTCGCCGCCGTCGAGCGCCTCAACGCCTACCGCGGCCTGACGCACGCCTACCAGAACGCCGGCGGCGACAACGCGCTCATCCTCTACGACACCGCCCGCGCGATGGCCGACCGCGACCGCTACGTCCCGCCCGAGCCGGAGCTCGGTCCGCCCGACGACGGCGACCTGGACTCCCCGCGCGTGTGGCTGTTCCTGGCGCGCGACGCCGAGCGGCGGACGCGCGACCGGCTCGCCGGGCGGGTCGAGGCCGCCCTGCGCGACGGGCAGGACGCCTTCACCGCCTGGAACGGGAACCTGGCGCTGGCCGAGCGGACCGCCACCGCCTGCGCCGACCGGATCATCCTGGAGATCCTCGCCGCGGCCGCCGCCGAGGGGCCGCGCGCGCTCGGGCCGGTGCTGCGCCTGCACGCGCTGGACCGGCTGGAGCGCCGCGCCGCCGTCCTGCTCAACGAGGGGGTCGTCCCGCCGGGGATCCTGGACGAGCTGTGGGCCGCGCGGCGCCGCACGTGCGACGAGCTGGCCCCCCGCGCGGCGGAGCTGGCCGCCGCGTTCGACCTGCCCGCCCCCGTCACCGCGCCCACCGCGTTCCTGGCCTGAGGGCCCCGCGCGCCGGGAAGAACCGGCACGCCACGCCGCGAATTCGCCAAGGAGGCGGGGGAACCCGCGGAAGGTGACTACCGTTCTCGTTAGACAGACCGCACGCGGGTGATGGCGCCCGCAGCCGATACGGAGGTAGACACAGTGGGAGTCAGTCTGAGCAAGGGCGGCAACGTCTCGCTGACCAAGGAGGCGCCCGGACTGACCGCCGTCGTGGTTGGTCTGGGGTGGGACGTGCGGACCACGACCGGCACCGACTTCGACCTGGACGCCAGCGCCCTGCTGTGCTCGGCGGAGAACAAGGTCCTGTCGGACCAGCACTTCGTGTTCTTCAACAACCTCAAGAGCCCCGACGGTTCGGTCGAGCACACCGGCGACAACCTCACCGGTGAGGGCGAGGGCGACGACGAGGCGATCAAGGTGAACCTGGGCGGCGTCCCCGCCGAGATCGCCAAGATCGTGTTCCCGGTGTCGATCTACGACGCCGACAACCGGCAGCAGAGCTTCGGGCAGGTCCGCAACGCCTTCATCCGCGTGGTGAACCAGGCCGACAACAGCGAGATCGCGCGCTACGACCTGTCGGAGGACGCCTCCACCGAGACCGCGATGGTGTTCGGCGAGCTGTACCGCAACGGCGCCGAGTGGAAGTTCCGCGCCGTGGGCCAGGGCTACGCCTCGGGCCTGTCGGGCATCGCCTCCGACTTCGGGGTGAACGTCTGACCCTCTCCGTACGTGGACGGGGCGCCCCCGCTCGGGGGCGCCCCGTCGCGCGTCCGGGCCTGGGGCCCGGGCGGTCGTCAGCCTGCGGGGACGACGGCGAGGGCCTCGATCTCCACGAGCAGGTCGTCGCGGACCAGGCGCGACACCTCGACCAGCGACGCGGCGGGCGCGATTCCTTCGGGGACGAACTCGGCGCGCACGGAGCGCACGACCGGGGCGCCGCCGGCGTCGCGCAGGAAGTAGCCGAGCCGCACGACGTGCTCCCAGCGGGCGCCGGCGGCGGCGAGCGCGGTCTCCAGGTTGGCGAACACCTGCCGGGTCTGGGCCTCCAGGTCGCCGGGGCCGACCAGGTTCCCGGCCGAGTCGAGCGCGATCTGGCCGCTGATCACCACCAGCCGGCCGGGCACGTCGACCGAGACGGCGTGGCTGTACCCGGGGCCGGGCGGCAGGCCCGGCACGTCGATCTGGCGGTGGGCGGGGCGCGGTTCGTCGCTCGTCACCAGATCACGATACCGGCGGGGCGCCGAGCAGCTCCTCGCGCAGCCGGGTCTTGAGGATCTTGCCGCCGGGGTTGCGGGGCAGGCCCCGCTCGCGGAACCAGACGTGCGCGGGCGCCTTGAACGCGGCGATCCTTCCGCCGAGGAACTCCCGGAGCTCGCGCTCGGACACCGCGGCGCCGGGGCGCGGCACGATGACCGCGCCGACCTCCTCGCCGAGCACCGGGTGGGGGACGCCGATCACGGCGCAGTCGGCGACGGCGGGATGCTCGTAGAGGGCGGCCTCGACCTCGGCGCAGTAGATGTTCTCGCCGCCGCGGATCAGCATGTCCTTGGCGCGGTCGACGATGTAGACGAACCCGTCGGCGTCCAGGCGGGCCAGGTCGCCGCTGTGGAACCAGCCGTCGACGAAGGCCGCGGCGGTCGCCTCCGGCTTGTTCCAGTAGCCCTTGATCACGTTGGGCCCCTTGATGAGGAGCTCGCCGACCTCGCCGGCCGGCAGCTCCTCCCCGGCCGGCCCGACGACCTTGACGTCGCAGACCGCGACGGGCGGGCCGACGCTCTCGGGCCGCTCCAGGTAGTTCACGCCGCCGTTGTAGGTGGTGACCGAGGAGGTCTCGGTGAGGCCGTAGCCGTTGCCGGGCATCCGCTCGGGCAGCCGCTCCTTGATCTTGTCGACGAGGGCGGGCGCGGCCGGCGCGCCGCCGTAGCTGACGCCGGTGAGGCTGGAGGTGTCGAACTCGCCGAAGTCGGGCGAGGTCAGGACCTGCCAGGCCATCGTCGGCACGCCGCCGAACCCGGTGACCCTCTCCCGCTCGATCAGCTCCAGCGCCCTGCGGACGTCCCACTTGTACATCAGCACCACGGTGCCGCCCTGCAGGGCGCTGGACACCAGGACCGAGTGGCAGCCGGTGGCGTGGAAGAACGGGACGCTCAGCAGCGTCACGCGCGGCTGGGGCGCCGCGAGCTCCTCGACCGTGCGGCCGGCGCGCACGCCCGCCGACATGATCCCGTAGGCGAGGCCGACGGGGTTGCCGGCGATGTTGCGGTGCGTGCCGAGGGCGCCCTTGGGCCGTCCGGTGGTGCCGGAGGTGTAGAAGATCGTGGCCTCGTCCTCGGGGCCGAGCGGCACGTCGGGGAGCGGCACGTCGGGGAGCGGCACGTCCGCCGGCGGCGTCCCGGGCGGGGACGCGGCGGCCGGGCCGCCGGCGACGTCCTCGAACGCCTCCGTGCCGGCGGGCGCGGCGCCGCCCGCGCGCGCGACCAGGCACGCCACGCCCAGGCCCGGCAGCACGCCGGCGAGCCGGGCGGCGCGCTCGGCGTCGGCGACCAGGACCCGGGCGCCGCTGTCGGCCAGCCCGTACTCCAGCTCCGCGGCGCTCCACCAGGCGTTCAGGGGGACCACGACGGCGCCGGCGACGGCGGCGCCGAAGAACGCCACCGACCATTCGGGGTAGTTGCGCATGGCGATCGCGACCCGGTCGCCCTTGGCGATCCCGTACCGCTCGACGAGCGCCCGCGCGAACGCGGCCGCCCGCGCGCGGTGCTCGGCGAAGGTGAGCCGGTCGTCGCCGTAGACCAGGAAGTCCTTGTCGCCGTGGAGGCGGGAGAGCTCCAGGACGTCGCGCAGGGTGGGCGGGGCGTTCTTCCACACGCGGGTCGGCACGCCGCGGATCAGCGCCTCGGCCATCTCGAACGGCCGGCCCGGCGCCGTCATCGCCGCCCTGACCTCGGCGATGCTCGCCAGCGGCCGCCCGGCGCCCTGCACGTCGCGGTCCTGCACGTCGCGGTCCTGCACATCCCGGTCCTGCACGTCGCGCCTCCCGCGGGGTGGTGGCGCACCGCCGGCCGGCCCGTCCGTCGAACACGATTCGGTGCGCCGTGCCGGAAAATGTATGGTCCGCGTCACACCCGGGTCAACGCCCCGGCGCCGCGGGCCCCCGGGGAGAACGGTCCGGGCGGACGGTCCCGAGGAAGATCCCTGCCTGCGACAATGGGGGCATGACCGAGCGCAAGCCGATCGAGTACTGGCTGTCGGACATGGACGGCGTCCTCGTCCACGAGGGCCGTCCCGTCCCCGGCGCCGAGGAGTTCGTCCGCCGCCTGGCGGCGTCCGGAAAACCGTTCCTCATCCTGACCAACAACTCGATCTACACCCGGCGGGACCTGTCGGCCCGCCTGGCGGCGGCCGGGCTGGCCGTCCCGGCCGAGTCGATCTGGACCTCGGCGCTGGCCACCGCCCGTTTCCTGGCCGACCAGCGGCCCGAGGGGTCCGCCTACGTGATCGGGGAGGCGGGCCTGACCACGGCGCTGCACGAGGCGGACTTCGTCCTCACCGACATCGACCCCGACTACGTGGTGCTCGGCGAGACCCGCACCTACAGCTTCTCGCAGATCACCCGCGCGATCCGGCTGATCGAGGGCGGCGCCCGCTTCGTGGCGACCAACCCCGACCCGATCGGGCCGTCCCCGGAGGGCTCGCTGCCGGCGTGCGGCGCCGTCGCCGCGATGATCACCCGGGCGACGGGCGTGGAGCCCTACTTCGTCGGCAAGCCCAACCCGCTGATGATGCGCACGGCGCTGAACGTGGTCGGCGGGCACAGCGAGAGCACCGCGATGATCGGCGACCGCATGGACACCGACATCGTCGCCGGCGTCGAGGCGGGGCTGGAGACGATCCTGGTGCTGACCGGCGTCACCCGCAAGGACGAGATCGCCCGGTTCCCGTTCCGCCCGCACCGGGTCGTGGCGTCCATCGCCGACCTCATCGACCTGGTCTGACCCCGCCCCGCCCCGGCCCCGCCCGGCCGGGGCGGCCGTAGACTCGCAGGCGCCATGCGCACGATCAGACAGGGCGGCTCGGTCGAGCTGGAGGTCCGCAGGTCCCGGTTCGTCTGCACGCTCGCCCGCGCCGCCGACGAGGCCGAGGCGACGGCGTTCATCGCCGGTCACCGGCGGGCGCACCGCGACGCCACCCACAACTGCACCGCCTACGTCGTCGGCGGGCACGGCGAGATCACCAAGAGCGGCGACGACGGCGAGCCGGCCGGGACGGCGGGGATCCCGATGCTGGAGGTGCTGCTGCGTCGCGGGCTGACCGGCACCGCCGCGGTCGTCACCCGCTACTTCGGCGGCGTGAAGCTCGGCGCGGGCGGGCTGGTGCGCGCCTACGGGCAGGCGGTCGCCGACGCCGTCGACGCAGTCGGGGTGGTGGAGCTGCGCCCGGTGGTGACGGTCACCGTCGGCGTGGACCACGCGCTGGCGGGGCGGTTCCTGGGCGACCTGCACGCCCGCGGGCACCAGCCCGGCGACGTCCGCTACGGGGCGGGCGTGGAGGCCGACGTGGCGGTGCCCGTCCCGGAGCTGGAGGCGTTCGAGGCGTGGGCCGCGCAGGTCACCGCCGGGCGCGCCCGAACGCGGCGCGGCGCGCCCGGCCACATCGAGGTGCCCGTCCCCTGACCGCGCTCAGCAGGGCCTCGACCGGGCCTGCGCCCGGGGCGGCTCAGCCGCTGAGGAACTCGGCCAGGGCGGGCGCGAGCACGGCGGGGTCGACGTCGTGGGTCTGGCCGTCCAGGGTGCGGTGCGTCCCGGCGGGCAGGAGCCCGGCGGTGCGGCGCGCGATGTCGCGCATCCAGGCGGGGCTGGCGCCACCGTCCAGCACCAGGGCCGGGACGGTGACGGCGGCGACCAGGTCCTCCGGCAGTTCGGCGCCCGTGGCGGCGTCGTCCATGACGGCCGAGTCGTAGGCGAGGGTGGGCGCGAGCGCCTCCAGAGCGGGCCACATCGGTGCGCCCCGCATCCGGCCGACCATCTCCGGGGGCATGCCGACGGCGGTCATGAACAGGGCGAGGGCGTCGCCGCGGCGCCCGTCGGCGAGCATGCCGGTCAGCTCGGTGCCGTAGGCGCGGGCGCGGGTGAGGCGGTCGTCGTGGGCGGGTTTGAAGGGCGGCTCGAACAGCGCGATCCGGGTGATCGGCAGCCCCTGCGCGGCGGCGCGCAGCGCCAGGACGGCGCCGGACGACATCCCGTACACCGCGGCGGATCCGCCGGCGGTCTCGATCACGGCGGCCAGGTCCTCGATCTCGCGCTCGACGGCGTAGGGCGGGGTGTCGCCGCTGTCGCCGCGCCCCCGGCGGTCGTAGGTGAGGACGGTGTGGTGCGGGGCGAGCAGCCCGGCGAGCGCGGCGCCGGAGCCGCGGTCGTTGAGGGCGCCGCCGACATGGATCAGGGCGGGGCCCGCGCCGGTCCGGTCGATCGCGATGCGGGTGCCGTCCTTGGAGTGCGTGGTGTCCATGAGGGGTTCCTTCCCAGGTGGCCGGCTTTGCGCGGCCGTTCACCCCACCGACGAACGCGCCGCGCCGCGACGGACACCTCGCGGGACGTTCTTCTCAGGCGCGTCCGGGCGGGGCGGTCTCGGCGAGGCGGCGGGCGAGGTAGCGGCGCTCGGCGTCGTCGTCGGCCAGGGCCAGCGCGGCGCGGTAGGCGGCGGCGGCCTCGGCGCCCCGGCCCATGCGGCGCAGCAGGTCGGCGCGGGTGGCGGGCAGCAGGTGGTAGCCGTCCAGGGCGCCGGAGCGCTCCAGGCCCTCGACCAGTTCCAGTCCGGCGGCGGGGCCGTCGGCCATGCCGACGGCGACCGCCCGGTTCAGCCGCACGACCGGCGAGGGGACCAGTTCCGCGAGCAGCCGGTACAGCTCGGCGATCTGGGGCCAGTCGGTGGCGGCGGCGTCGGGCGCGGTGGCGTGGCAGGCGGCGATGGCGGCCTGCACCAGGTAGGGGCCGGGCGGGGGCCTGCCGGGGGCAGGGTGCAGGGCGTCCTCCAGCAGGGCGACGCCCTCGGCGATCGCGTCGGCGTCCCAGCGGGAGCGGTCCTGGTGCTCCAGGGTGACCAGCGCGCCGGCGGCGTCGGTGCGGGTGGCGGCGCGGGCGTGGTGCAGCAGCATCAGGGCCAGCAGGCCGCGCGCCTCGGGCTCGCCGGGCAGCAGCGAGGCCAGCAGCCGGGCGAGGGCGATCGCCTCCCCGCACAGCGCGCGGCGCCGCGGGTCGCCGTCGCCGGCGGCGCCGTAGCCCTGGTTGAACAGCAGGTACAGCACGCCGAGGACGGCGGCGGTGCGTTCGGGCAGCGCCTCGGGCGGCGGGACCCGGTAGGGGATGCCCGCGTCGCGGATCCTGCGTTTGGCGCGGGTGATCCGTTTGGACATCGCCGCCTCCTCGACCAGGAACGCGCGGGCGATCTCGCCGGTGGTGAGGCCGGCGAGGGTGCGCAGGGTGAGCGCCACGCGGGCGTCGAGGCGGAGCGCGGGGTGGCAGCAGGTGAACATCAGCCGGAGCCGGTCGTCGCCGAAGGCGCCGGGTCCGGGCTTCGGGGAGGGGCCGGCGGCGCGGGCGGCCTCGGCGAGCTTGCGGGCGCCGGCGGCGTCGCGTCGCAGCCGGTCCACGGCGCGGTTGCGGGCGGCGGTGGTGAGCCAGGCGCCGGGACGGGCGGGGACGCCGTCGCGCGGCCAGCGTTCCAGCGCCGCGGCGAAGGCGTCCTGGGCGCACTCCTCGGCCAGGTCCCAGTCGCCGGTCATCCGGATCAGGGTGGCCACGACCTGGCCCCATTCGGAGCGGAAGGCCCGCGCGACGGCGTCGGGGGCGCCCGCCCGGGCCGGCCCGGGGGAGGCGGCGGCGCCGGTCACGCCGTCGCGGGGCCCGGTTCCTCGACCGGGCGGATCTCGATCTGTCCGAGAGCGGCCCACGGGTGGCGGGCGGCGATCTCGACGGCCTCCCGCAGCCCGTCGCACTCGATGAGGGAGAACCCGCCGATCTGGTCCTTGGTCTCGGCGAACGGCCCGTCGGTCAGCAGCACCTCGCCGCCGCGGACCTTGACGGTGGTGGCCTGGTCGCTGGGCGCGAGCCCGGCGCCGCCGCGGACGACGCCGCGCCGCGCCATCTCCTGCGACCAGCCGCCGCAGCCGGTGGCGGCGGCCTGCTCGGGATCGGTGCCGGCGGTCTCGTCGCTGCAGATCATCAGCACGTAGCGCACGGTTCCTCCGCTGACCGGGTGTCCTCGCGGACGGGGGCCCGTCCGCACAGCGGCATCCCAGAATCGCGCCGGCGCGCGGGCCGCGTGATCCACGGCTCGCCCCGGGGGCCGTTGACCCGGGCGCGGAAGCGCGCACACTGTCGGGAATGGGTACTCCATGCCGGTTCAGGGCATGGCGCCGGACGCGGCGTCGGGACGAGGCACTTCGCACCGGGCGGCCGGGCCGGTGACGGGCCTGGAGCCGGGCGTGGTGGCGGGGCTGGTGCTGCTGGCGGTGGCGGCGGGCGCGGGTGTCGCGGCGGCGGGCGCGATGTTCGGGGTCGGGGGGCCGATGCTGTGCGTGCCGCTGCTGGTGGCGCTGGGAGTGCCGGTGCTGTCGGCGCTGGCGGCGGCGCAGGCCCAGTCGGTGGTGATCGCCGGCGCCGGGACGGCCGGGTACGTCGCGGCGGGCGCGGTGGACTGGCCGCTGGCGGCGCTGGTGGGCGTCCCGGAGCTGGCGGGGGTGCTGGCGGGGTGGGTGATCGCCCGGGCGGTGCCGGCGGGGGCGCTGAAGGGGGCGCTGGTGGTGAGCCTGCTGGCGCTGGCCCCGTACGTGGTGCTGCGCGGCTGACCCGCGTGGGGGGCGGCCGGAGGCGCCGCTCAGGTGCGGGCGCGCAGGCGGCGCAGCATGCGGGCGTCGGTGAATCCGACGGCGCGGGCGGCGGCGTCGGCGGTGGCGCCCTGCCCGATGAGGTGCTCGGCGCGCTCCACCCGCAGTTCCTGCTGGTAGCGCAGCGGGGTCAGGCCGGTGGCGGCGGTGAAGCGGCGGGTGAGGGTGCGTTCGCTGACGCCGGCCTCGGCGGCCAGGGCGTGCAGGGGCAGGGGGAGGGTGTAGCGGGCGTCGATGAGGTCCTGGGCGCGGTGGACGGCGTCGCTGACGTGGGCGCGGTGCCGCAGGAGGGCGCTGGCCTGGGGCTCGTCGCCGTTGCGGCGCGCGTACACGACCATGGCGCGGGCCGTGCGGGCGGCGGCGCCGGGCCCGTGCCGGGAGGCGACCAGGTGCAGGGCGAGGTCGATGCCCGAGGCGATGCCGGCGGAGGTGATGACGCGGCCGTCGGTGACGTACAGCACGTCGCGTACGACGGCGGCGCGGGGGTGGCGGCGGGCGAGGGCGTCCTGGAGTTCGTGGTGGGTGGTGCAGCGCCGCCCGTCCAGGAGCCCGGCGTGGGCGAGGGCGAACGCTCCTGCGCAGACGCTGGCGACGGCGCCGCCCGCGGCGTGGTGGGCGGCCAGGCGGCGGGCGGCGCCGTCGGAGACGGGCGGGGCGTGGGGTTCGTCCGCGCCCCACCGCCATCCGGGGACCAGGACGATGTCGCCCGCGGTGAGGCCCGGCCAGGCGGTGGGCGCCTGGAGGGGGACGCCCTGCGCGGTGGGCACTGTCGCGGGCGCGCCGGGGGACGGGGGCGGGGTCTCCTGCGGGTCCGGGGGCGCGGGCTGGTCGGCGACGTAGGCGAGCCGGTAGGGCAGGCCGGCGTCGGCGGCCATCCCGAACACCTGGGCGGGCCCGGCCAGGTCGAGCAGGTGCAGGCCGGGGACGAGCAGGAAGACGACGCGGGTCACGATCCGGTCAGCCTACCGGGGCGGGCGCGAGGTCGTCGAGCGAGGCGATGGCGGCGAACCGTCCGGCCAGGGCGTACTCGGTGCGGGCGATGATCTGGTCGGTGGGCAGGGTGGCGGGGTCGGCGAGGATCTCGGCCAGGGCGCGGCCGGGCGGGGCGTCGCGGTGCTCGATGGGGAAGGTGGCGGTGGCGTCGGTGACGAAGGTGACGCGGTAGCCGAGGTCGGCGGCCAGGCGGGCGGTGGTCTCGCAGCACTGCTCGGTCTGGATGCCGCAGACGGCGACCTCGGTCACGCCGCGCTCGGTGAGCAGCCGCTGCAGGCCGGTGGTGGTGAAGGCGTTGCGGGAGGTCTTGGTCAGGACGGGCTCGCCGGGCGCGGGGGCCAGGCCGTCCATGAGGCGCACGTGGCCGAGCGCGGGGTCGAAGGGGCCCCCGCTGCCCGGTTCGGCGTGCAGGATCCACACGACCAGGTCGCCGGCGGCGCGGGCGGCGTCGGTCAGGCGCGCGGCGCGCGCGGCGATGTCGGGCGCCGAGACGGCCTCCCAGACGGGCCGGCGGCGGAAGGACTCTTGGACGTCGATGACGAGGAGTGCTCGGTTCATGGTGTCGATCCTGGCCGGGCGCGGGAGCGCCGGCCAGGCATCATCGCGGCGGGAAGCGGAACGATCCGGTCACCGTTTCGGGCGGGCCGGGGTAAAGGATCTCGGGTGGGGGAGGGAGGGGGCGGTCTGGGCGGGAATCCCCCGAGGTGAGGGGGTCTGTACGAGTGAGGGGGACTCGGTATGGGCGGAGGCGTCGAGGGGCACGCGCCGGGCGTCAGCATCGGGGTGGAGGAGGAGTTCCTGCTGGTGGACGCGGTGTCGGGGGAGTGCGTCGCACGCGCCGAGGACGTCCTGGAACGGGCCGGGCCGCACCGGTGGCGGGCCTCCGGCGGATCGTTCCACACCGAGTTGCTGGGGTCCCAGGTGGAGGCGGTGACCGGGGTGTGCCACGACCTGGCGGGCCTGCGCGCGCAGCTGCGGTACGGGCGGGCGCGGCTGGCGGAGGCGGCGCGGGAGGCTGGCGCGCTGGTGGTGGCGTCGGGGACCCCGGTGCTGGGCGGCAGCCCGCCGCCGGCCGCGCGGGGCGAGCGGTTCGCCGCGATCGTGTCCGCCTACGGCGACCTGGTCGAGGACTACCAGGCGTGCGGCTGCCATGTGCACGTCGGCGTCCCGGACCGGGAGTCGGCGGTGGCGGTGGTGAACCATCTGCGGCCGTGGCTGCCGGTCCTGGTGGCGCTGGCGGCCAACTCGCCCTTCGACCGCGGGCGCGCGACCGGTTACGCGGCGCGCCGGCTGATGGAGATGGCGCGGTTCCCGGGGGCGGGCGTGCCGCCGTGGTCGGCGTCGGCGGCCGACTACGACGCGCGGGTCGCGGCGCTGGTGGAGTCGGGCGCGCTGGTGGACGGGGCGATGACGTTCTGGCTGGCGCGGCCGTCGCCGCGGTGGCCGACGGTGGAGGTGCGGGCCGGGGACGCCGCGGCGACCGCGGACGAGGCGGTGCTGCAGGCCGCGCTGGTGCGGGGCCTGGTGGGCGCCGCGCTGGCGGAGCTGGCGGCGGGCCGGGAGGCGCCGCGTGCGGACGGGCAGGTGTGCGCGGCGGCGCTGTGGAACGCGGCCCGGCACGGCCTGGACGGCTCCGTGGTCGACCCGGTGTCGCGGCGGGCGGTCCCGGCGTGGCGGCTGGTGGAGGACCTGGTCGCCCGCGCGGCCCCGGCCCTGGAGGACGCCGGCGACCTGGACGCCGTGTTCAGGCTGGTGGAGGGCGTGCGCCGGACGGGGACGGGCGCGGACCGGCAGCGCCGGGCGGCGCGGGAGGGCGGCCCGCGCGCGGTGGTGGACATGCTGGTCCGGCAGACCGAGTCCGGCGGCCTGGCCGCGGGCGCGTGGCCGGACGCCGGGGCGGACGCCGGGGCGGCTGCGGGGCCGGGTGAGCCGTCGGA
The DNA here is from genome assembly GCF_050936235.1 of Spirillospora sp. CA-108201. Lineage (NCBI taxonomy): Bacteria > Bacillati > Actinomycetota > Actinomycetes > Streptosporangiales > Thermomonosporaceae > Spirillospora > Spirillospora sp. CA-108201. The sequence continues at coordinate 1,319,481 of NZ_JBNJNE010000001.1, forward strand.
CGGGACCCCAGGGGAGAAACCGGGCGTATGGGACGCGGGTGAGCGGGTACCGGAGCCGGACGCCCCCTGACGACGGAGGAGACATGGCCGTTCACCAGGACCGACCGCCCTCCCGCGGTCCGACGCCGGGCGCCGGCACGGGCCCGGCGTCGAGCCTCGCGCACGCCCCTTCGCTCGGGTCGGGGCCGGGTTCCGTGCGGGCGCGCGCGGACCGGGCCCCGGTGCTGCCGCAGCCGCGGGGCCCGCTGTCGCGGGCGGTGGCGGCCGTCCTGGTCTCGGGCCCGCCTCCGAGCCCTCTTCGCGACGACCCGCCGAAGGCGTCCGAGATGGCCGGTCTGGTCGCCGAGGCGCGGTCCTGCGCCCCCTATGGCGAGGATGTGCATCTGGCGCTGCACACCTGCTACGAGCTGCACTACCAGGGGTTCGCGGGCGTGGACCCGGACTGGGAGTGGGATCCGGGGCTCCTGCGGCTGCGCGGGGCGATGGAGGCGGTGTTCCTGGGGGCGCTGCGCCGCGACGTGCGGGATGCGGGCGCTCCGGATCACGTGCGCGGCGCGGCCTGGGACGTGGACGGGGCGCTTGAGGAGTTGCTGGTCGAGCCGGCGGGCGCGCGCGGCGTCTCCCACCATCTGCGCGACGAGGGCACGTGGGAGCAGATGCGCGAGTACGCGGCGCTGCGGTCGGTGTACCACCTGAAGGAGGCCGACCCGCACGCGTGGGTGATCCCGCGGCTGCGGGGGCGGGCCAAGGCGGCGCTGGTGGCGGTGGAGAACGACGAGTTCGGCGGCGGCCGTCCGGAGACGACGCACCAGGGCCTGTACGCCGATCTGCTGGACGACCTGGGGCTGGACCCGTCCTACGGGGCCTACGCGGACGCGGCGCCCGCGGTGATGCTGGCGACGGTGAACATGATGTCGCTGTTCGGGCTGCACCGGGCGCTGCGGGCCGCGCTGGTGGGGCATTTCGCGGCGGCGGAGATCACCACGGCGCCGTCGGCGCGGCGGATGGCGCGGGCGCTGGAGCGGCTGGGCGCCGGGCCGCGGGCCCGGCTGTTCCACACCGAGCACATCGAGGCCGACGCCGTCCATGAGCAGGTGCTGCGCCACGAGGTGATCGGGGGGCTGCTGGAGGCCGAGCCGGGCCTGGCGGGGGACGTGGTGCTGGGCGTGCGCGCGACGGGCCTGCTGGAGGACCGGCTGGGCGGCCACCTGCTGGGGTGCTGGCGGGCGGGGCGGTCGGCGCTGCGGCGTCCGCTCCCGGAGGAGACGGGCGGCGCGGCGGCCGGGGCGATGAGCGACCCGCCGCCGGCCGCACCGTCGGCGGGGTGAAGAGAGAGGGCGGGGCGATGCTGCTTTTCAGGCCGCCGGGGGTGTACCGGCCGCAGGCCGACACCTCGCTGCTGTTGAGGGCGATGCTGAGGTCGCTGGCGCCGCCGGGAGCGCCGCCGGGGGCGCGGGTCCTGGAACTCGGCACGGGGACGGGCGCGGTGGCGCTGGCCGCGGCGCGGGCGGGCTGCGAGGTCGTGGCGGTGGACGCCTCGGCGCAGGCGGTGCTGGCGGCGCGGGTGAACGCGCGGATGCGGGGGCTGGCGGTGCGGGTGCTGCGCGGGGACATGTTCGCGCCGGTCGCCGGGCAGCGGTTCGACGTGATCGTCGCCAACCCCCCGTACGTGGCGGGGGAGGTCGACCCGGTGTCGGTGCGGGGGCGGGCGCGGGCGTGGGAGGCGGGCCCGGGCGGCAGGGTGCTGCTGGACCGGATCTGCGCGCAGGCGCCCGGGCACCTGGCGCCGTCGGGGACGCTGCTGGTGGTGCATTCGGCGCTGAACGGGGTGGCGGCCACGCTGGTGGGGCTGCGCCGCGCGGGGATGCGGGCGTCGGTGGTGGCGCTTCACCGCGAGCCGTTCGGGCCGGTGATGCGGCGCCGCGCGGACGGGCTGCGGGCACGGGGCCTGCTGGTGGCCGGACAGCGGCACGAGGATCTGGTGGTGGTGCGCGCCGACCGGATCGGGGAGGGGGCGTGCGATGAGCGCGACCGGTGGGCCGCATGAGCCCCCGTCCGCGGCCGTGGACCCCCCGGCGGGCCCGGCCGGGGGCAGGCTGGGCGGCCGGGAGCGGCGGCGGGTGCGGATGGTGCCGGGCGGGCCGGTGCTGGTGGAGGGCCCGGTGGAGGTCGTGATGGAGGACGGGTCGACGGCGGTGTCGGACCGGTGGCTGGTCGCGCTGTGCGCGTGCCGCCGCAGCCGCGCGTACCCGTTCTGCGACACCAGCCACCGCCGGCGCCGCCGCGGCTGACCCGGCGGGTCCGCGGCCCGGCTCCGGGCGCGGCCGTTCGGGGCCGGTCGCCGTTCGGGGCCGGTCGGGTCAGCCGCCGAGGCTGTCCAGGGCGGTGTCCAGCCGCTGGGCGAGGGCCTGGATCTGCTCCTCGTTGGCGCCGGTGTCGAGTTCGGCGATGACGGCGTCCCGCGTGGTGATCACCATGGCGTCCTCGGGGCCGTCGCCGCGGCTCGGGTCGGCCGGGACGACGGCGGCGCGGCCCTCGACGACGACGAGCGCGGCGCCGCGCTCGGTGGAGGCCAGCAGGGTGTGCAGGTGCTCGGGTGTGATGGTCGGCATCGGGTGACCTCCGGTGAAGTCGTGGCGTGGTGGTCCGGTCAGGCTCTGCGGCCGACGCCGGTGGCGAACTCGCGGCCGCGCAGCCGCCCGCCGGTGTCCGGGGACAGCGGCGGGGTGTCGCGGCCGGCGCCGGTGCGCAGCCCTTCGAGGAACTCGGTGATCGTTTCGCGGGCGGTGTGCCGGGGCGTCCAGCCGAGTTCGGCGCGGGCGCGGGCGGTGTCCATGAGCGGGACCCGCAGGGCCAGGTCGAGCAGGGCGGGGGAGGCGGGCACCAGGTGCAGGTTCCAGGCGGCGGCGAGCGCGGCCCGCACGCCCCGCGCGGGCAGCCGCACGGTCCGGGCGCCGAGCAGGTCGGCGAGCTCGGCGGCGTCCAGGGCGGGGTCGGCGGCGAGGTTGAAGGCGCCGCGGGCCCGGCCGGTGGCGGCGAGCCGGAACGCCTGCCCGGCGTCGGCGGAGTGCAGGACCTGCAGCCGCAGGCCGGGCAGGTCCGGGACGACGGGGATGAGGCCGGGGCGGGCGAGGCGTCCGGGCAGCAGCGGTCCGGCGAACAGGCGGCGCTGCTCGCCGGCGCTCTGCCGTTCGAAGATGAACCCGGGCCGCAGCCGCACGACGCGGCGGTCGGGGTCGGCGGCCTCGAAGACGTCCAGGAGCCGTTCGACGTAGGCCTTCTCGCGGCTGTAGGCGGCCTCGGGCCACCCGTGGGTGGGCCAGGACTCGTCGACCGCGCGGTCCTTGGGGCCGGGGGAGTAGGCCCCGACGGAGGAGGAGTACACCAGGGCGGGCACGCCGGCGCGGGCGGCGGCGTCGAACACCCGGGCGCTGCCGACGGCGTTGGAGTCCCAGGTCACCGCGGGCCGGTGGGTGGGCTGGAACAGCCATGCCAGATGGACGACGACGTCGGCGCCGCGCATCAGCGGGACCAGGTCGGTGTCGGTGACGTCCGCCTCGGCCCAGCGCGGCTTGCCGGTCCCGCCGGGGTCGGCCTCGCGGGCGGCTCCGGGGCCGGGTTCGCGGCGGGCCAGCCCGGTGATCTCGGTGACGGCCGGGTCCTCGGCGAGCGCGCGGACGGTGCTGATCCCGATGTTGCCCGTGGCGCCGGTGACGACGACGCGCATGGCGATCCCCCTCCTCGGCGGTTCGCCCGCGGGCTCGTCCCCGCAGGTGGACGGCCCCATTCCCGTCCCGCGCCGATGTATGCCCGGCGGGCGCGCCCCGGCCGCGGCGCCCGCCGCCGGGGCGGCGACGGGCGGGCCCGCGCCGCCGGGGGCGGGGGTCAGGCGGGGACGGCGTCGCCGGGGCGGCAGTGCAGGCACGGCCGGTATCCGGCGGCGCGCGCGGCGGCCAGGTCGCGGAACCCGTGCCGGTGCCCGGGGGTGATCCGGCGCGCGTCCGCGCAGGTCGGGTAGCACACGATCCCGGTGGTGTCGGAGCCGACCAGCCGCACTCCGCGCCGGGCGAGTTCGGTGACCTCCTCGACGTCGACGTCCTCGGCGCGCAGCAGCCGCTCCTTGGCGTCGGCGCCGAAGACGTAGTCGCCGAGGGAGCCGTCCGAGCGGGTCACGCGGTGGCAGGGGATCAGCAGCGGGACGGGGTTGCGGCCCAGCGCCGACCCGACGGCGCGGACGGCCTTGGGCCGCCCGGCGTGCCGGGCCACCCACGCGTAGGGGCGGGTCTGCCCGCGCGGGATCCGCGCGGCGGCGCGCAGCACGGCGGCCTCGAAGTCGCTGAGGCCGCGCAGGTCCAGGCGCAGCGGGCCGAGCCGGCCGGTGCGCAGCGCGGGCAGCAGCCCGGCCGGGGCGCGGTCGGCGGGCAGCAGGGGCCGCGCGAACCGGGCGCGGAACGCGGCAGCGAACTCCCGCTCGTCCATGCCGGCGCGCAGGTAGGCGACGCCGTGGTCGGTGAAGGCGACCTGCAGGCCCTCCAGGGGGCCGGGGACGTGGAGGCGGCGGGCGGCGATGCGGTCCAGCAGGGCCGGGGGCGCGTCGGCGGCCAGTTCCGCCAGTTCGCCGGCCAGCGGGTCGGGCGTGCCTCCGTCGGGGTCGGTGCGGTTCATCGGTCGCCCCCTTTCTGCTCGGGGTCGGAGACGGCGGGGCCGGGTGCGGCGCGCAGGGCGCGCAGGCGGGCCAGGCCGCGGGAGATGTGGGACTTCACGGTGCCCTCGGGCAGGTCCAGGACGGCGGCGATCTCGGCGACGGGCAGGTCGGTGACGTGGCGGAGCACGACCGCGGCGCGCTGCCGGTGGGGGAGCCGGGCCAGCAGGCCTGCCAGTTCGCGGCCGGTCTCGTGGCGGGCGGCGGCGTCCTCGACGCCCTCGCCCGGGTCGGGCGGGTCGGGGGCGTCCTCGATGGGGCCCGGCGACGGCCGCCGCGCGGCCGTGCGCAGGCTGTTGCGCCACACGTTGGTCAGGATCGTCAGGAGCCAGGCCCGCGGCCGCAACTCGGCGACGCGGGACGCGTCGTAGCCGGTCAGCGCGCGGTAGGCGCGCAGGAACGCCTCGGCGGACAGGTCCTCGGCCTCGGCCCAGCGCCCGCACAGCCGCAGCGCGGTGGAGAACACCGCGCCCCGGTACGCCTCGTACAGGGCGGCGAAGCCCTCGTCGAGGTCGCGGGCGAGGGCGGCGACGACCCGCGCCCCGGCGGCGTCGCCCCCGGTGTCGTCCCCCGGGCCGCCGCCCGCGGCGCCGGGGGCGCGGCTGAGAGCTTCGTCCGTAACCGTCACATCCGTTCAACACCGCCGTGCCCGGCCCGGTTGCAGCCGGGCGGCCGGGTGGCCGGTCAGCCGAGCCAGCCGGGGCGGATCATTCCCGTCTCGTAGGCCAGCACCACCAGCTGCGCCCGGTCGCGGGCGCCGAGTTTGGACAGGATACGGCTGACGTGGGTCTTGGCGGTGGCGGGCGACAGGACCAGGCGCCCTGCGATCTCCTCGTTGGACAGGCCCGCCGCCACCAGGTGCAGCACCTCGCGTTCCCGGTCGGTCAGCGCGTCGAGCTCGGCGGCGGGCGGCGGCGCGGTGATCCGGGAGGCGAACTCGGCGATGAGCCGCCGCGTCACGGTGGGCGCCAGCAGCGCGTCGCCGCGCGCCACCACCCGCACCCCGTGGATCAGCTCGGTCGGCTCGGTGTCCTTGACCAGGAACCCGCTGGCCCCGGCCTTGATCGCGCCGTAGACGTAGTCGTCCAGGTCGAACGTCGTCAGGATCACCACGCGGACGTCGGCGAGCCGGGGGTCGGCGATGATCCGCCGGGTGGCCTCCAGCCCGTCCAGGACGGGCATGCGGATGTCCATCAGCACCACGTCGGGCCGCAGTTCGCGGGCCCGCGCGACGGCCTGCTCCCCGTTCCCGGCCTCGCCGGCGATCTCGATGTCGTCCTCGCCCTCCAGGATCGACCGGAACCCCGCCCGGACCAGCGTCTGGTCGTCGGCCAGCATCACCCGGATCACGCTTTCTCCTCCGTCTCGCCCATTCCGCTCATCCTTTCGCGCCCGGTGCGGGGTCCGGCGGCACCGGCCTCGTCCAGCGGCAGCCGCGCCCACACCCGGAACCCGCCCGCCGGGCCCGGCCCGGCGGTCAGCTCCCCGCCGACCGACGCCGCCCGCTCGCGCATGCCCCGCACGCCGCTGCCGCCCGCCGCGCCGGGCGCGGGGTGCCCGGTGCGCGCGGCGGGGCCGGCGCCGTCGTCGTCCACCCGCACGGTCACCTCGCCGGGGAACAGCCGCACTTCGACCGTGACCGCGGCGGCCCCCGAGTGCCGGACGGCGTTGGTCAGCGCCTCCTGCACGATCCGGTACCCGGCCAGCCCGACCGGGGCCGGCAGGTCCTCCAGCGCCGCCGTCCCCGCCGAGCCGGGCTCGGGCAGGTCCCCGGCGCGGCGGACCGCCAGCCCGGCCGCGGCGGTCTGGTCCAGCAGCTCACCGACGCGCGCCAGCGACGGCGGCGGCGCCACCGGCCCGGCCTCGCCGGGCCCGTCCTGCCCCACGGCGTCGACCTGGCGCAGGACGCCCAGGATCCCGCGCAGCTCCCGCAGGGTCTCCCTGCTCGCCGCCTTGATCGCCTCCAGCGCCGTGTAGGCGCGGGCCGGGTCGTCGCGGCGGTGCAGCGCCGCGCCCGCCTGCACGTTGATCAGCGAGATCTGGTGGGCGAGCACGTCGTGCAGCTCGCGGGCGATGCGCAGCCGCTCGGCGACCGCGCGGCGCCGCGCCTCGGCCTCACGGTCGCGCTCGGCGGCGGCGGCGCGCCGCTCGGCCGCCTCGGCGAGGGCGCGGCGCCCGCGCACGTACTGCCCGACCGCCACCGTGATCAGCAGCCCCATCGACAGCGACGCCACGCCGCGGGCGTCGGTGATCGCATCGGGGTCGTCGCCCGAGCCGCGCGCCGACGCCGACGCCAGGAACCCGGCGTTGACGACGATGACCGCGCCGAGCGACACCGCCAGCCGGCACTCCACGGCCGCGTTGAACAGCGCCAGCCACAGCACGACCGCGATGGGCCCGTCGGGGTAGCCCAGCGGGTAGTACAGCGGCGGCACCAGCACGGCGACCACCAGGGCCGCCACGGGGTGGCGGCGCCGCCACGCCAACGCCGCCGACGCCGCGACGATCAACGCGAGCCCGCCCGGCCACAGGGGCCGGTCCCCGGGCTTGACCGCCGCCACGCTCATCGCGACGGACGCCACCAGGACCGCCGCCGCCAGCAGCACGTCGGCCGCCTGCCCGCGCGGCCACCACTCCCGGCCCGTGATCCTGCCCGTGATCTCTCTGGCGAACGCGCCGGCCGCGGCGGCCCGGCGCGCGGGCCAAGGCGCGAGCCGCCCGGGGGCCCCGGCGGCGCCCGCGCCGGGCTCGTCCGGCCCGGGGGCGCCGGGCCGGCGCGGCGGGCGGGGCGGGGGCGCTGTCACGCGCCAACCGTAGTTCAGCCCCGCGCGCGTCCGCGCCCCACCGAAGATCATCCCGGTGCGGGTCGCCGCACGCGCCCCTGACTTTCGTCAGTAACGGCCCAGTTCACCGGCCAGTAGCGTGGGGTCCGTGAACGACTCCGCGGCCCCCGGCTCCCCGGCGCCCGCGCCGCCCCCGCTCTCCCGGCCGTGGGCGCCGGTGCGCCGGCCGTCCCGCGCGGCACTGGTCAAGGACGTCCTGCTGTACGGGGTCCTGGCGTTCCCCGTCATGGTCGGCGCGGCCTCCCCGCCGCAGCCCGCGCGGGCCTCGTGGTGGCTGCAGGCGGCCGGGCTCTGCGTGCTGGCCGCCGCGATCGCGCTGGGACGCGCCTGGCCCGCCCCGGCGCTGCTCACCGTGATCACGCTGACCCTCGTCCACGGCAACTTCGTGTTCGCCATGCCCGTCCTGTCCTACCTGGCGGGCCTGCGCAGCACCCGCGCGCAGCCGCTGCTGTGGGGCTTCACCGGGGTGTTCGTCGGCGGGGCGCTGCTGTCGGCGGTCCGCGGGACGGCGGTCACCGCCTGGTTCCCCTCCACCGTCTGGCTGGTCCTGCTCGGCGTCCTGCCCTGGCTGGTCGGCCGCTACTGGCGCCAGTACCAGGAGCTGCTGAGCGCGGGCTGGGAGCGCGCCGAGCGCCTGGAGCACCAGCAGCGCATCGTCGCCGAACGCGAACGGCTCCGCGAACGCGCCCGCATCGCCCAGGACATGCACGACTCCCTCGGCCACGAGCTGGCGCTGATCGCCGTGCGCGCCGGCGCGCTGGAGGTCGCGGCGGGCCTTCAGGACCGGCACCGCGCCGCGGCCGCCGAGCTGCGCGCCGGAGCCGCCGACGCCACCGACCACCTCCGCGAGATCATCGGCCTGCTCCGCGACGACGAGGCCGAGGCCCCCGGCGCGGCGCCCGCAGAGCCGGCCCCGTCCCCGGCGCCGCCGGTGCGGCCGGCGCGCGAGAGCATCCCCGACCTGGTCGACCGCGCCCGCGCCTCCGGCGTTCCGGTCCACCTCACCGCGGACAGCGGGGCCCCCGGACTCGGGCCGATGGCCGCGCTCACCGCGCACCGCGTCGTGCAGGAGGCCATCACCAACGCCGCCAAGCACGCCCCGGGCGCCGCCGTCACCGTCACCCTCACCCCGGCCGGCGCCGGCGGGGTCACCGTCACCGTCGCCAACGACCCGCCGCCGGAGGGGCCGCCGCTGCTGCCCTCCGGCGGCCCGTCCGGCGGCCGCTCCGGCGGCCGAGGCCTGACCGGCCTCACCGACCGCGTCCGCCTGCTGGGCGGCACCCTGGACGCCGCGCCCACCCCGGACGGCGGCTTCCGCGTCACCGCCGGCATCCCCGCGGCCCCGGAACCGTCCGCCGCCCGGGCCGGGGGCAGGCCGACCGCGCGGGACGCGCTGCGCGCCGCCCTCGGCCTCACCCCCGCCGCGCCCGCCGCGGGGGAGTGGCCCTCCGAATCGGCCCGGCACCTGGCCCGCGAGCGCCGCCAGGTCCGCCGCGGACTGATCATCGCGATCGCCGCCCCCACCGCCCTGATGGCGGTCCTCGGCGCGATCATGGCGGGCTACTACGTCTTCGTCACCTTCAACTCCGTCCTGCTGCCCGCCGACTATGGCGCGATGACCACCGGCGACCCGCAGCACCGTGTCGAGCAGGCCCTGCCGCCGATGCAGACCCTCGACACCGGCACCGTCCGCACCGCCGTCCCCGAACCCGCCGGCGCCGACTGCCGCTACTACCGGCCCGACGCCAACGTGCTCGGCACGGGCCGCATCTACCGGCTGTGCTTCGCCGGCGGCCGCCTCATCGCCAAGAACGCCTACGACACCCACCAGTTGAGCGCCCAGCGCGCCCGCGACCAGGAGGACCAGTGATCCGGGCACTGCTCGCCGACGACGAGGCGATGATCCGCGCGGGCGTGCGCGCCATCCTCACCGCCGACCCCGGCATCGAGGTCGTCGCCGAGGCCGGCGACGGGCGCGAGGCCGTCGACCTGACCCTGCGGCACCGCCCCGCCGTCGCGCTCCTGGACATCCGCATGCCGCGCCTGGACGGCCTCGCCGCCGCCGCCGAACTGCGCCGCCTCGCCCCCGCCACCGGCGTCGTCATGCTCACCACGTTCGGCGAGGACGAGTACATCGCCCGCGCCCTGGCCGGCGGCGCCAGCGGCTTCCTGCTCAAGTCCGGCGACCCCCGCGAGCTGATCGCCGGGGTCCGCGCCGTCGCCGGCGGCGCCGCGTACCTGTCCCCGAAGGTCGCCCACCGCGTCATCACCCAGATCGGCGGCGGGCGCCTGGACGGCCGCGCCCGCGCCCGCCGCCGCGTCACCGCGCTCACCCCCCGCGAGAGCGAGGTGCTGGCGCTGGTCGGCGCCGGCCTGTCCAACGCCGAGATCGCCGGGCGCCTGCACGTCGTCGAGGGCACCGTGAAGGCCTATGTCAGCGCGATCCTGACCCGCCTGGACGTCCGCAACCGCGTCCAGGCCGCCGTGCTGGCCTACCAGGCCGGCCTCGTCGACGGCATCGAGGACCCCGCCTGACCCCGCCCGTGCCCGGCCGAACCGGCGGGTGCGGGCGGCGCATGCGAACGGGCCGCCCCGGGCGGCGCCGAAGCACCACCCGAGACGGCCCGTGAAACCCTGCCGCGTCCCGGCGGCCCGCTACCGGGGGCCCCGGCGCGGCGGTACGCCGCCCATCACGTCCGGCATCGTCACCGACGCGTCGTCCACCGGGCCGACCGCGCCCGCCATCGGCGCCACCGCGGCCGCGGGCGGCGGCGTCCCCAGCGGCACCTCCAGGCCCGGGCCCCGCGCCGCCACCGGGCCCGCGCCCAGCAGCACGGCGCCCGCCGCCACGCCCCGCAGCGCCTCCACCAGCGGCCGCGCCGCCAGCACCAGCACCAGCGCCGCCGCCGGCGCCACCAGCACGCCGACCAGGAACCCCGCCGCCACGTCGTGCGGGTAGTGCACGCCCACGAACACCCGCGAGAACGCCATCAGCGCCGCCAGCGGAAGCACCAGCGGCGCCATCGCCCGCCACGCCACCACGATCGCCGCCGCCGACGCCGCCGCGATCGTCGCGTGGTTGCTCGGGAACGACCAGTCGCCCTGCGCCGGGCACGCCGCGATGTGCACCGCACCCGCCACCGCGCGGCACGGACGCTCCTCCTGGATGAAGCTCTTGGACACCTCGCTCACCAGATACGCCGACACCACCGCGAACGGCGCAGCCAGCGCCAGCCCCATCGCCCGCGCGTCCAGGCCCCGGGCCCGCCACCAGCCGACCGCGAACAGCAGCGCGAACAGCAGCAGCCCCGCGTCGGTGCCCACGTCCGCGGCCTCGTGCACCCACGAGGGCGTGCCCTGCGCGAACTCGGTGATCTCCCGGTACAGATCGGCGCTGAAATCCGGCGCTCCCATGCTCTCCCTCACGCTCGCAGCGGCCCCGTGCCCGTCATCTGTCAGACAGCGAAAGGCCCGCTGATGTTCACCTTCCGGCCATAGGAGGACAACTCTTTCACCTTAGGGGGATCACTCGCCGGGCATTGGCCCCACTCGTGCGGCCGGCCTCCGCTCACCTCGCCCCGGCTCCGGCATCGGCACCGCCACCCGGCCCCCTTCCCGCCCCGGCCGCTCCCCGCCGGCGTCCACGACCCCGCGCCGGCGCCGCCGCACGAACCGCGCCGCCTCCACCGCTCCCGTCACCCCCAGAGCCAACCCGAGCCCGACCGCCACGCCCTTCAGCGGCTCGTCCTCGAACGCCACCCCGCCCACATACCCCAGCAATGCCCCGTACAGGGCCCACGACACCGCCGCCACCGCCGCGAACAGCGAGAACGACCGCAACCGGTACCCGACCGCCCCCATCGTCAACGTCACCGCCGTCCGCCCGCCCGGCACGTACCGCGCCACCACCAGGATCAGCCCGCCCCGCTCGGCCATCGTCCGCCGCGCCCACCCGAACGCCGCGTGCCGCCGCGTCCCCGGCCGCGCCCCCCGCACCAGCCGCCCGCCCGCCCGGCGACCCACCAGGTACGACACATGATCGCCCACGAACGCGCCCGCCGCCGCCAGCGCCACCACCGGCGCCAGCTCCGGCCGCCCCGACGCCGCGTACACCCCCGCCGTGATCACCATGCTCTCGCTCGGCACCACCGGGAAGAACCCGTCGAGCACCGCCACCGCGAACAGCACCAGATAGAACCACGGCGACGTCACCGCCGTGTCCAGCACACCCATGAGTCCGTCCATGAGCACGACGCTAAGGAAGCGCCACCACCCAGCGGATCCCGCGAAAGACCCCGTTCACCCCCGACTTTCGGTAGGGGGAGGAGCCCGCCCCTCAAGAGCCGGACACCACCCCGCCCTCACCCCCGAGGACGACACCCGCACCACGCGGCCTCCCGCCTCGCCCCGCGGCCCCCGGCGCGGTCCCGGAAACGATTCGCGTCCCCGGCCCCGCCTCCACCACACTTCACCTCTTGTGACCCACCTGCACATCTTCGACATGGACGGCACCCTGCTCACCGGCACCACCGCCAACCTCGAGATCGCCCGCCACCTCGGCACCCTCCCCGAACTCCACGATCTCGAAGCCCGCTTCGCCGCCGGCACCCTCGACACCCGCGGCTTCTCCACCGAGATCCACCGCCTCTGGCGCCACCTCACCCCCGACCTCGTCGCCACCGCCTACCGCGCCGCCACCTGGCTCACCGGCATCACCGACGTCTGCGCCGACATCCGCGCCCGCGGCGAGCACTCCGCCGTCATCACCATGTCGCCCGACTTCTTCGCCCGCCGCCTCCTCGACCACGGCTTCGACGACGTCGTCGCCTCCCGCTTCCCCCCGATGCCCTTCACCGGCACCCTCGACCCCGCCGGAATCCTCACCCCCGCCGACAAGGTCCGCATCACCGACGACCTCCTCGCCCGCCACCGCCTCACCACCGACCAGTGCACCGCCTACGGCGACTCCATGTCCGACGCGCCCCTGTTCCGCCACCTCACCCGCACCGTCGCCGTCAACGCCGACCACCACCTCGCCGGCATCGCCTCCCTCGACTACCGCGGCACCGACCTCCAGGCCGCCTACACCCTCGCCCGCACCCTCCACCCCGCCTGACCACCCGCCCCGGCGCAGCCCCGCGCGCACGGCCGCTGACCTGGGGGAGCGCGACGACAAGACCCGCCCCGGCACACCCCGCACCCCGCCCCCATGGCACCATCACGCAGGTGACCTGCAGACCCGCCGCCGACCCGCACCACCTGCGCGACCTCGCCCTGCTGCGCCGCGTCCGCGACCGCATCGACCGCGAATACGCCCAACCCCTCGACGTCGAAGCCCTCGCACGCGGCGTGAACATCTCCGCCGGCCACCTCAGCCGCCGGTTCCGCCAGGCCTACGGAGAATCGCCCTACTCCTACCTGATGACCCGCCGCATCGAACGCGCGATGGCCCTCCTGCGCCGCGGCGACCTCAGCGTCACCGACGCCTGCTTCGCCGTCGGCTGCTCCTCCCTGGGCACCTTCACCACCCGCTTCACCGAACTCGTCGGCATGCCCCCCGGCGCCTACCGCCGCCAGGCGGCCGACACCGCACCCGGACCCACCTCCTCCGGAACCGCCGCCGGCGTACCGTCCTGCCTGGAAAAACAGGTCACCCGACCGATCAGGAATCGAGAAGCCCCCACCCCGCCCCCGCCCCTAACCTGACACCCCATCAGCACCACGCCCACACCACCGATCGGGTAGACAGGTGCCACCGCCACGCCCCACACAGGGAGACACGACACGATGAGCAAGGCCACGAGCACGGACGCGAACCCGCCCGCGCCCCACGCCGCCGACAGCCACGACCTGATCCGCGTGCACGGCGCACGCGTGAACAACCTCAAGGACGTCGACGTCACGCTCCCCAAGCGCCGCCTCACCGTGTTCACCGGCGTCTCCGGCTCCGGCAAGAGCAGCCTGGTCTTCGGCACCATCGCCGCCGAGTCCCAACGCATGATCAACGAGACCTACAGCGCCTTCATCCAGGGCTTCATGCCCACCCTCGCCCGCCCCGACGTCGACGTCCTCGATGGCCTCACCACCGCCATCATCGTCGACCAGCAGCGCATGGGCGGCGACACCCGCTCCACCGTCGGCACCGCCACCGACGCCAACGCCATGCTCCGCATCCTGTTCAGCCGCCTCGGCGACCCCCACATCGGCTCACCCCAGGCCTTCTCCTTCAACGTCGCCTCCATCAGCGGATCCGGCGCCGTCAACTTCGAACGCGCCGGCAAGACCGTCAAAGAACGCCGCAGCTTCAGCGTCACCGGCGGCATGTGCCCCCACTGCGAAGGCACCGGCTCCACCAACGACTTCGACCTGACCGCCCTCTACGACGACACCCTCTCCCTCAACGAAGGCGCCCTCACCGTCCCCGGCCACAGCATGGACGGCTGGTACGGACGCATCTTCCGCGGCTGCGGCTACTTCGACCCCGACAAGCCCATCCGCGACTACACCCCCACCGAACTCCACGACCTCCTCCACAAGGAACCCACCAAGGTCAAGGTCGAAGGCGTCAACGTCACCTACGAGGGCCTCATCCCCAAAATCCAGAAATCCGTCCTCACCAAAGACCGCGCCTCGATGCAGCCCCACATCCGCGCCTTCGTCGACCGCGCCGTCACCTCCACCCCCTGCCCCGACTGCGACGGCACCCGCCTCAGCGACACCGCCCGCTCATCCAAGATCAACGGCATCAGCATCGCCGACGCCTGCGCCATGCAGATCAGCGACCTCGCCACCTGGGTCCGCGCCCTCGACGAACCCTCCGTCGCCCCCCTCCTCAAAGCCCTCGGCGCCACCCTCGACTCCTTCGTCGAGATCGGCCTCGGCTACCTCTCCCTCGACCGCCCCTCCGGCACCCTGTCCGGCGGCGAGGCGCAGCGCACCAAGATGATCCGCCACCTCGGCTCCTCCCTCACCGACGTCACCTACGTCTTCGACGAACCCACCATGGGCCTGCACCCCCACGACGTCCAGCGCATGAACGACCTCCTCCTGCGCCTGCGCGACAAGGGCAACACCGTCCTGGTCGTCGAACACGAACCCGAGACCATCGCCATCGCCGACCACATCGTCGACATCGGCCCCGCCGCCGGCACCGCGGGCGGCACCATCTGCTTCCAGGGCACCGTCGACGACCTGCGCACCAGCGGCACGATCACCGGCCGCCACTACGACGACCGCACCCCCCTCAAGACCGACCCGCGCACCTCCACCGGCACCCTCCAGATCCGCGGCGCCAACGCCCACAACCTCCACGACGTCGACGTCGACATCCCCCTCGGAGTCCTCGTCACCGTCACCGGCGTCGCCGGCTCGGGCAAGAGCTCCCTCATCCACAGCTCCATCCCCAAAACCGCCGGCGTCGTCTCCATCGACCAGAGCCCCATCCGCGGCTCACGCCGCAGCAACCCCGCCACCTACACCGGACTCCTCGACCCCATCCGCAAGGCCTTCGCCAAGGCCAACGGCGTCAAACCCGCACTTTTCAGCGCCAACTCCGAAGGCGCCTGCCCCAACTGCAACGGCGCCGGCGTCATCTACACCGACCTCGCCATGATGGCCGGCGTCGCCACCACCTGCGAGGAATGCGAAGGCAAACGCTTCCAGGCCGACGTCCTGCACTACACCCTCGGCGGCAAGAACATCAGCGACGTCCTCGCCATGCCCGTCGAGCAGGCCGAACAGTTCTTCGCCGCCGGCGACGCCCGCACCCCCGCCGCCCACCGCGTCCTGCGCCGCCTCGCCGACGTCGGCCTCGGCTACCTCACCCTCGGCCAACCCCTCACCACCCTGTCCGGCGGCGAGCGCCAGCGCCTCAAACTCGCCACCCACATGGCCGAGGACGGCGGCGTCTACGTCCTCGACGAACCCACCGCCGGCCTCCACCTCGCCGACGTCGAACACCTCCTCGGCCTCCTCGACCGCCTCGTCGACTCCGGCAAGTCCGTCATCGTCATCGAGCACCACCAGGCCGTCATGGCCCACGCCGACTGGATCATCGACCTCGGCCCCGGCGCCGGCCACGACGGCGGACGCATCGTCTTCGAAGGCACCCCCGCGGACCTCGCCGCCGCCCGCTCCACCCTCACCGGCGAACACCTCGCCGCCTACATCCAGACCTGACCCGCACACACCCGCACACACAGCGGCCGCACAGGAACACCTCCCTGCGCGGCCGCTTCACACACCCACCCCGCCGACCCGCCTCACCCGCCGCGCCGGCCCTCCGCCAGATACGCGTCCAGCACCTCCGCCACCGGACGAGGAAGCGGCACATCCCGCAACTCCGTCCGCTGATCCGCACGCCGCTCCGTCCGCAACCCGCCCCGCTGCTTCGACCGCACCGTCACCGCCTGCATCGGATTCAACTGCACCCACCCCGCCACCACCGCATGCCGGAAGCTGAACATCGGCAGGACGTACCCGCCGGACGCCACCCTCCGCCACCGACAGAACCCCGTAAGATCGACAACATGGGGGAGAGGGCACTGTTCGACCAGATCAGCGAGATCGTCCGCGGATCCACACCGCCCCGCCTCGGCCACCCCCGCCTGCTCGTCCGCCACAACGGCGTCAAAGCCTGGTTCGGCGACCCCGCACCCCAACGCGAGCACTACGAAGCCCAGATCATCCCCGCCGCACTCGCCCCCGGCGCCCGCCACCACGCCATCGAGATCGGCTTCCACGCCGAACACCCCGCCGAACCCGACAACGACGCCGCCCTCGCCCGCCTGCTCGCCACCGAACCCGCATGGCGCGCCGACCTCGGCGACGAACCCCGCACCGGCGCCTTCCTCGGCCGCGCCACCTGGCGCCGCATCTCCGAGACCTGGCCCGACACCGACCTCACCAGCCCCGACATCCCCTTCGACATCGGCGTCCGCCTCGTCGACTACATCCGCGCCCTGGAACCCCACCGCCAACGGGTATGACCACCCGCACGCGTCCACCGGACCGGGGGAGGGGCCCGTGCTCATCGGCACATCAGGATGGCAGTACTCCGACTGGCGCGACGTCCTCTACCCGCCCGGCCTCGCCCAGCCACGCTGGCTACGCCACTACGCCGACACCTTCGCCACCGTCGAGAACAACAACGCCTTCTACCGCCTGCCCTCCCGCGAAACATTCGAGCGATGGCGCGCCGACACCCCGCCCGGATTCGTCATGGCCGTCAAAGCCAGCCGCTACCTCACCCACATGAAACGCCTGAAAGACCCGGCAGAACCGGTCGCGCGCCTCATGGACGCCGCCGCCGGCCTGGGGGAGCGCCTCGGCCCCGTCCTGCTCCAACTCCCACCCACCCTGCGCGCCGACACCGACCGCCTCGCCGCCTGCCTGCGCCGCTTCCCAGACGGCACCCGCATCGCCGTCGAACCCCGCCACCCGTCCTGGTGGACGCACGAAACCCGCCGCGCCCTGGAACACCACCGCGCGGCCCTCTGCTGGGCCGACCGCCTCGGCGAGGCGCAGACACCCCTGTGGCGCACGACCGACTGGCTCTACCTCCGCTTCCACGAAGGCCCCGCCGAACCCTGGCCCGAATACGACGACGACACCCTCCAACGCTGGGCCGCCGAACTCGGCGGGGGAGAGGACGACGCCTACGTCTACTTCAACAACGACCCCGGCGGCGCCGCCGTCCGCAACGCCCTGCGCTTCACCGACCTCATCGGGTGATCGCCGCCGCGACCAGGTCCGCGAGCCGCTGCGCTGTGTCGAAATGGGGAGTGAGACGCGTCTTGGTCAACGCGAAGGAAGTACCGGTGGCGGCCTCGGCGTAAACGTAGCTGCCGCCCCCACCGACCCAGCCGAACGCGGTAGGCGTCTCCTCCGGCCGAGTACCGAGGCGGCCGAGCGGATAGCCCAACCCCAGCCGCACACGATTACCGAAGACCTGGTCGGTGCCCTCGAAGGCCACCGCCGTCAACTCCTCCAACTGGCGCGAATCGACGAGCCGGCCGTCCAGGACCGCGGCGTTCACGGCGGCGATTCCCCGCGCGGTGAAGGTGCCGACCGACGGGACGTCCGCCTGGAGGATCTCGTCGCTGTTCCCCATGGCCGCAGTCGGCCGCATCTCCCAGGGCGCAAGAACGGCATCGCCGTCAGGCGCAGCGACCGGGGGAGGCGCGGCATCCTCCAGCCGCGCCAGCCGGGCCAAGTCGGTTCGGGGGACACCGAAATACAGGTCGCCCTCGACGCCCAGGGGCACGATGACCCATTCACGCAGGAGCTCCCGCATCGTCTTGCCCGTGGCCCGACGAGCGACCTCGCCGACGAGGAAGCCATAGGTGAACGAGTGGTACCCCGTCTCAGTCCCGGGCCGCCACCGCGGTTCGGCGTCGGCGATCGCCGCGCAGACCCGCGACCAGTCGGTCAGGTCGCCGGGCCCGATGCCCCGAGGCATCGCCGGCACACCGGTCGAGTGTGTGAGCACGTGGCGGAACGTCACGTCCGCCTTGCCGTGGGCACCGAACTCCGGCCACACCTCGACCACCGGCGTGTCGTACCCGACGGCGCCGGACCCGACGAGCAGGTGCGCGATCAGCGAAGCCATGACCTTGCCGGTGGAGAAGCTGAAGAACGGCGTCTGCGGGGTCACTCTGCGCCCTGACCGGCGGTCCGCCACCCCGGCGACGGCATCGACGGCAAGGGTGCCGCGATCGTAGACGGCCACCTGCAACCCGGTTTCGGCCCCGGTGCCCACCAGTTCGTCGAGGACGCCCTGGACCTGCTGCTGCAACGAGGGCGTCATCGTCACCGGCTCGGCCACATGTAGCGGGTCTGGCTCGACACCGGCAGCTTGCCGAAAGCGAAACCGGCGCTCGGCGCGACCCGGTAGAGCCTCACCTCGCCGGCGATGACGGCCTCGCCCAGCCGATACCAGGTGCCCTCAGGGCTGGTCAGATGCGCGCCGTACTTGCGCTCGAGGTCCGCGACGGCCTGTTCACGGTCCGAGCGCTCGTCCACCACGGACGCGCGGCCCTCGATGACGACGTCCACACCGGTCAAAGCATGGGTGCCAGTCGTCAGCACGCACTGGGAGTTGTGCTCGAGATTGCGCGCCTTGCGCTCCTGGCCGCCCGTGGTGAAGCACATGCCGCCCAGGCTCCACACCGCCAGCAACGGCGTCACGTGCGGTCGCCCGCCCGGCCGCACGGTGGAAAGCCAGAACACCTCCGCCTCGCCGATCAAGGCCAGAGCCGACGCCCACGGCGTCGCCTGCGCGCCCGGAGACGAGAACGGCCCGAGCTCGGCATCCGGTTCACGGTAGGCCATGTCACATCCTTTGATCATGAGGCGCCCCTGGCCGACGTGAAGCGGCCGGCCCGGCACATCCTCCGGTCAGGTGTCGCGCGCCGTCCTGGTGATGACCCGAACTCGCCGAGAAACTCATCGGTCCGCGCCCGGCGAGGGGTGCTGATAGTACGCGCCGAAGATTCAACGGATTTCCCTGACCTGCACTGATATGCGTTTTGAGGGCGGCTGACGGTCCAGGCCGCTACGGTTCGTACCGTTTGCGCGACGGTAGGGATCGTGGGGTGGACGGGTGGCGACACGGCTGTTCTCCGATCCTGTTCACCCGCGAACAGTGGCTGCCGCGGCGGCGTGAGTTCTGCGCCCTGGTCGGCAAGCCCGCCGGGGCCGAGGACGCGATCGCCCAGGGCAAGCAGGAGCTGCACGCGGCGCTGGCGGAACTGGAGACGGTGCTGGCCGAGGCGCAGCCGGGCGACACCGGCGCGGTCCGGCTCGACGACGGCCGCCTGGTGATCCCGCCGCTGAGCGCCGAGGACGTCCCGGCCGAGGCCAGGGCGCTGCGGGAGGAGCTGGCGGCGATGCTGCCGCTCGCGCCGATCGCCAATGCCACCAACCTGGGGCTGACACGGATGGCCGAGGCCCGCGGGGCGCGGACCTGGGAAAGATCACCTTGGTCCGCGACGACACCCCCACCGCGACCAGCGGTACCGGCACGCGTGCCCGCTGCTGACCGCCCGGGTGGAACGAGGACCTGGTCCGCCCCAGGCCCGCGGCGTCCCCGGCGAACTGCTGGCCCACATCTCCCTTCGGCGTCATCACCGTCGACGTCGAAGAGGAACTCGCCAAACTCGACGCGGCTGGCGGCTGGCGGCTTGCGCCCGCTGCGCCCGCAGGACCCCGGCCTGCTCTGGACCTGACCGCGCCGCGAGCATGATGTGACAGGGAATGGCCCATTCCCTGTCACGACCGCATCCGGACGAGCACGTTCACCTGCGCTGCTGACAATGGCCCGTAGGGTCGGAAGCGACACATTTCCTGTCACATCCGACGGCCCGGCCGGGAACCGGGACGTACCCTTCTCCGCGTCTCGCAGTGACCGCCCGCCCCCGACCGTCCTCTTTCCCCAACGCGAACCGGTGACCAGGACATGAGCGGATCCGACAGCCACAACGCCGAGCGGGACCGCACCCCGCCCCAGCCCAGGCCACAGGAGTCGGCGCCCGAGGAGCCCTCGCGGCCGGAGCCGCAGACCGACCCGCCTCACACCGCCCCGCTACACCGCCGATTCGTGCCCCGGCGTTCGGGCCCGATGATCACACCGCCGTCCCAGGCCGAGGTGGACCGGCTTCCCGCCGAGGTGCGGATGGAGCTGAGGAGCCGGCAACGGGCCGAACGGCACCAGTGGCTCAACTCGCTGGGCATCCTGTTCGGTGTGCTGTTCACCGCGGGCAGCCTGCTGGCCACCGGGCTGGCGCTGCGCACCGCCCGCGAGGACCTGCGCACCTCCCAGGACAACCTGCGCGTCGCCCAGGAAAGCCAACTCACCGACCGGTACGCCAAAACCCTCGAAGCCCTCGCCAGCGACGACACCACCATCCGCCTGGGCGCCATCCACGCGTTCACCCGGCTACTGGAGGACTCCCCCCGCGACCGCGCCGCCATCACCGCCCTGCTGGCCGGCTTCATCCGCGACCACGACCCCACCGACAAGGTCAAAGACCTGCCCGCCGAGCCTGCCGTCGACATCGCCGCCGCCCTCACCGCCCTGGCCGACAACCCCTACCCCACACCACGCCTCGACCTCCACGGCGTCCGCACCCCCAACGCCCAAGTGCACAATGCCCACTTTTCCAAAGTGGACTTCACCGGCGCGGACCTGTCCGGCGCGGGCCTGTCGGGCGCGGACTTGACCGACGCGTATCTGAACCTCGCGAACCTGCGCGGCGCGAACCTGCGCGGCGCGGATCTGACCCGCGCGTATCTGAACGGCGCGAACCTGTCCGGCGGGAGGCTGCGCAGCGCGAACCTGCGCGGTGCGTACCTGGGCGGCGCGCGACTGATGGATGCGGAGCTGATCGAGGCGGACCTGCGCGGCGCGAATCTGTACGGCGCGGACCTGCGCGGCGCGAACCTGACCCTCACGGACCTGCGCGGCGCGGACCTGCGCGGCGCGGACCTGTCCAGTGCATATGGTGTGCCGGGCCCCCCCGAACTCCGCCGGATCGCGGTGACCGATGAGAAGACCCGGTGGTGACACCGACCGTCGGGGCCGTGCTCAGGGCCGGTGGCCGTGGCCTTGGAATGGCAGTCAGGCGATCCCGAGGGGGAAGGGCGCACGCGCTGGGTGAAGTTCCTGCCGTTCAGACAGCGGGAGGCTGAACAGTGTCCACTCACAAGGTTTCGGGAGTCGGCGTGACCTTGGCCGAGGCGGCCGAAGCGTTCCTTGCCCGCCGCGACCTGGACGCCGACACTCTGCGCTCCTACGGACAGGCCCTGCGGCGGCTGCGCCGCGAACTCGGCGACACCGTCCCGCTCGGCCAGGTGTCCGCCGAGCAGGCCGCCGCGGTGTTCACCGCCGCCTGGGACGGCGCGGCGGCACGGACCTGGAACCGGCACCGCTCGGCGCTGCGCTCCTTCACCACCTGGGCCGCCGGCCGCGGCTGGATCACCACTGACCCGGCCGCCTTCATCGAACGGCGCCCCGAAACCCGCGACCGTACCCGCGCCATCGACCGCCACATCGTTACCGCGATCCTGGACCGCCGCGACGTCGCACTGCGAGACAAGACGCTGCGGCGGCTGCTCTACGAGTCGGCGGCCCGCGCCGACGAGGTCCTGGCCTTCAACATCGATGAGCTGGACCTGGGCGGCAAACGCGGCCGAATCACCGGCAAGGGCGGCACCGTCCGGTGGATCCACTGGCAGTCCGGCACCGCCCGCCTGCTGCCGCGCCTCATCGACGGCCGCACCAGCGGTCCGCTGTTCCTGGCCGACCGGCGGCCTGCCCCGGCCCGTACGCCCGCGGCCGCTGACCTGTGCCCGCACACCGGCCGGGGCCGGCTGTCGTACGAGCGTGCCGAATATCTGTTCAAACAGGACACCCGACAGCACGACCCCCGCCGACGCGGATTCACCCTCCACCAGCTACGGCACTCCCGGCTCACCCACCTGGCCGAAGACGGTTGGTCAGCCCCCATGCTGATGGCGCTGTCCGGACACGAGAACATCCGCAGCCTGGCCATCTACACCAACATCAGCACCGAAGCCGTCGGCGCCGCCCTCGCCGAGCAGGACCCGGGCCGACACCGCAACCGCTGACGAGTCCACCCGGCCCTCGATCCATTACGTCGGAGGTCATCGCCGCGGCCCGGTTCGAGCTGGCAGGGTTGCTCGCCGATCCCACCGCACATCCACGGAGGCCGACCATGTCCCGACCTGCCACGCCGACGAGCACGCGCGCCGCGGTGGAGGAACTGCTGCGCCGCATCGGCGAAGGCGACCCCGACCGGATCGCCGCCATGTACGCCGAGCACAGCGACTGGAAGCTCGACTGGCCCGAGACCGAGCACGGCCGCGCCGCCACGCCCTGGATCCGCCACCGGTACAGCCGCGCCGACGCCGCCGCGCACTACCGGCAGATCGCCGAGCACCACCTTCCCGACAAGGTCGACACCCAGGTCGAGCGCATCCTCGTTGACGGCGACGACGCGGTGGTCCTGGGCGAGATCCGGCAGACCGCCCGGTCCACCGGGCGCGACTACCGCGCCCGGTTCGCCCTGCACCTCACGGTCGAGAACGGCCTGGTCGTCCGGCACCACGTCTACGAGGACAGCCTCGCCGTCGCCCAAGCCTTCGCACCCTGACCACCCCCGGGCCGGTTCCGTCGACGCCGCCGGTCGGCCAGACTGGTCCGGTGAATGATCTCGCCCGGCCGCCGCGTCTGATACCGCCCACGACAGCGGTGCGCGAGTCGTTCCTGGCCGGGGAGCGGGCCGACCATCTGGCGACCGGCGACCCGACGGACTGGCTCGACGAGGCCCACCAGGACTTCGAGGCCTTCGTGGCGCGCCGGCGCGGCGTCCAGGAGCGGTGGGGCGTCCCGTCCACGACGTTCTGGTACGTCTCGGGCGAGCACTACATCGGGACGCTCATCGTGCGGCACCGCCTGACGCCGGAGCTCGCCGAGGTCGGAGGGCACATCGGGTACCACGTCGTCTTCCCGTGGCGGCGGCGAGGGCACGCCACGCGGATGCTCACGGCTGGACTGGCCGAATGCCGCCGGCTCGGGCTTGCGCGCGTGCTGCTGACGTGCGCCGCCGGCAACGAGCCGTCGCGGCGGGTCATCCTCGCCAATGGCGGCGTCCACGACGGCCGCGCCCGCGGCGAGGACCGCTTCTGGATCGACCTGGCCGCCGAGCAACCACCGCAAGCCACCTGACCTGCCCCACGGCAGCGCGGCACCACAGCGCCCGACGATCCGCTCGGGCTGCCTACGCCCGCATGCGGCCCCGGGAACGCGGGCACCTCGCCGAACGCGCCGCGATCAGACCAGGCCACCATCGGCGAAGCTCTCACAGGAGCGGGAATGCTCATCCGCCTCCTTCAGCACATCAAGGAGCTGGCCGGGGCTGCAGTCCCAACCTCTGCAGATCCCGCTCGACCCGTTGACCATGCCGACCACCAGACCGCCGCCGTCCAGCGGAATCACGTCGACAACGTCGTTGCGGCCATCGACAAGGTCGACACGCAGGTAGGGCCGGACATCGTCGACGCCCCAGAGCGGAATCGCTCCATGGGACCATCGCACCCGATATCCGAAGGGCCTCGCCCAAACACGTACCACCGTCTCCACCTGCGCCAGCTGAGGATCAGTGGTTCCCTGCGGAAGCTCCGCCTCATTCATACAGGACTCCGGCAAGCCCGATCGTCCTCGACGCACACCCCAGCCCACCGCCAGCCGGCAACAGGCTGCCGTGACGCCTCAACCGTTCCTCGCCCATGGGATGGATCTATCAGACTGGGCCGTGCCGCTCAGCATGGTGTCGGGGGTGGGTGAAGGCGGACACGTCACAGGTACCCAGGAACTTGCCCGCGCCGTAACCGTCGCAGGGCCGGTCGAAGCTGACCGCGCTCGCCCGATCGTCCTCCCACTCCCGCCGGGCCCCTGTACAGGCCGTAACCGCCCCACATGTTGTAGGCCATGCCACATGGTCGTCGCGTTCAGCGCGACGAGGCGTCCCGCGGCGCTGGGCGAACGGACGGTCACCGGCATATACCGCCGCGCTCCCGAGGCGGCTTTCAGCATGATCAAGTAGCTTCCCCCGGGCCACCCGGAGGTGGGCACGATCAGCGACGGCGACCGCCGCCACGGAGCCGACACCGTCCGGGTCGCCTCGTCGACAGAGGTGCCCGCCTGCCGGACCCCGGGGGAGCCCGGACCGTCACACCCGGCGCGGCCTGGGCGCCGCCGTACCAGCCCATCCTGAAGGCCTGGGCAGTGAACCCGGAGGTCGTGGTGGAAACGCTCGCCGGGGCGCATGCTGACGTGACCGGCGTAGCCCTCGATCTCGTGCGCGGATCCCATGCTGGGGGAGTCCTCCCCGTCCTGACGGGCTGGAAGCTGCAGCGCCGAGCAACGGACCCCAAACCGGTGGTCATCAACCGCGGATCAGGACCTGTGGTTGCGGCGGCTGGTGATTTCGGTGTGCTCGGGACGCCGGGTGAGCGCTTCGGCGGAGCCGAGCTGCCAGGGGACGCTGGTGACCATGACGCCCGGCCGGAAGAGCAGCCGTGCCGTGAGCCGCAGCGCGCTCTGGTTGTGCAGGAGTTGCTCCCACCAGTGGCCGACGACGTATTCGGGGACGAACACGCAGACCACGTCGCGGGGGCTTCTCCGGCGGATCCGGCCAACGTAGTCCAGGACGGGCCCGGTGATGTCCCGGTATGGGGAGTCCAGGACGGTCAGCGGCACGGGAACGCCGTAGCGGTCCCACTGCTCTTGGAGTTCCTCGGTCTCCCCGGCGGACGTGCGGACTGTCACTGCGGTGAGGGTGGACGGGTGGGTCGCACGGGCGAAGGCGATGGCGCGCAGGGTGGGGGTGTGCAGCTTGGAGACCAGCACGACGCCGTGCACGCGGCTCGGCAGCGAGACGGCATCCTCGGACGGCGCCAGCTCAGCGGCGATCTGCTCGTAGTGGCCGTGGATGCCCTTCATCGTCATGAAGACCAGGGGCATCGCGATGACGACGATCCACGCGCCGTGGGTGAACTTGGTGACCAGGACGACGATCAGCACCGCCGTGGTGAGGACCGCGCCGACTGCGTTGATCAGGCGGGCGCGATGCAGCCGGGCGCGGTGCCGGCGGACGGTCCGCGGCCCGGTTTCGCCGCCCGGCGCGGGCCCTTGCCTCAGGAGCGCCGTCCAGTGCCGGACCATGCCGGTCTGGCTGAGTGTGAAGGAGACGAAGACGCCGATGATGTAGAGCTGGATCAGGCGGGTCGTGCTGGCGTTGAACGCCCAGATCAGCGCGCTGGCGAGCACGGCGAGGATCACGATCCCGTTGCTGAACACCAGCCGGTCGCCGCGCCGGGAGAACTGCCTGGGCAGGAAGCCGTCCTCGCCGAGGATGCTGGCGAGGATCGGGAAACCGTTGTAAGCGGTGTTGGCCGCCAGCACCAGGATGGCGGCTGTGAACCCGGCGACGAGGTAGAACAGCAAAGACCCGGAACCGGAGACCGCGGCGGCGATCTGGGTGATCACGGTCTTCTGTTCGTAGCCGGCGGGCGCGCCGGTCAGTAGCCGGGGGTTGTCCGCGATCCGTACGTGCGAGGCCAGGGCGAGCCCCGTGATTCCGGCGAAGATCGTGATGGTCAGCGCACCCATGATCGTCAGGGTGGCGGCGGCGTTCGCGCTCTTGGGGGGCTTGAAGTTGGGGACGCCGTTGCTGACGGCCTCGACCCCGGTGAGCGCCGTGCAGCCCTGGGAGAACGCGCGCAGGAGCAGCGCGACGGCCAGCAGCCCGGTCGTGCCGTGTGAGGGCTGGATGCCGAAGTGCGCGGACTCGGCCTCCGGTGTGTGACCGGCCACCAACCGCCCGACGCCCAAAAGGATCATGATGCCTGCTGCGGCGACGAACCCGTAGGTCGGGATCGCGAAGATCGTCCCGGATTCTCTGATCCCGCGAAGGTTGATGATCGCCAGCAGCGCGATCAGGCCGACGCAGATCTGCACCGAGTGGGGCGCCAGCGCGGGCATTGCCGACGCGAGGTTGGCGACTCCGGCGGCCACCGACACCGCCACGGTCAGCACGTAGTCGACCAGCAGGGCGCTGGCGGCGACCAGCGAGGCGTTGACGCCGAGGTTCTCCCGGCTGACGACGTAGGCGCCGCCGCCGTTGGGGTAGCCGTAGCAGGTCTGCCGGTAGGACAGCACGACCACGGTCAGCAGGATGATGACCGCGGCGGCGATCCACGGCGTGAGATGGATCAGCGCCAGCCCGCCCGCGCTGAGCGCCAGCAGGATCTCCTCGGTGGCGTAGGCGTTGGACGACAGAGGGTCGCTGCAGAACACCGGCAGCGCGAGCTTCTTGGGCAACAGCGTCCGGCCGAGTTGCCCGCTGCGCAGTGGCCGGCCGAGCAGGAACCGTTTCGGAAGGCTCATCCCGCGTCAGCGGACGGACGCGTCTGCGCTCGGCGCAGGTCGAGGGCCGCGAAGCCGAGCAGCACCGCGACGGCGGCGCCTTCCAGGGCGAGCCCGATGCCGGACCGGTAGCCGTACTCGTGGAACCCGAACAGACTGGCCTGCTCGCTGGTCAGCAGACCGGTGACCGTGCCCAGCGCGAACAACGCCGCGCCGAGCGCCACGAGCGTGTGCGGCGCGCGGCCGGACACGGGCACCGACCGGACGCCGGGCAGCGACCGCAGCGGGCTCGCCAGGACGAGTCCCAGCACCACCGCCCCGGCGAAGTCGAGTGCGAAGCGCGCGCCGATGGTGGGGATGCCCCGGTAACGGTTGGCCGGGTACTCGTGCAGATGGACGGAGCCGATGCCGAACAGCGGCAGGACGCCCAGGTAGCGCAGCAGATGAGGCAATGGGGTGCGGCCCCTCCCGTCCACCAGGATCTGCCCGAGCGACGGCACCCGCTCCGTGCGGATCTCCGCCCGGCCGGGGTGCAGCGGGTTCGTCGCCATCGCGCAGCCGGCGGCCACCAACACCGCGATGGCCACAGGTGCACTCCGGAGCCGGGCCGTGGACCGACGGCCCATGTCAGTGGCCGCCCGTCGACTCGACCTTGTTGCCGGACGCCGACAGCACGTACCACCCGGCGCCGAACTGGTTGAGAGCCTGCCCCTTCGCGCTGCCGGGGGTGCTGCCGTCGGGTGCGTTCACCGGAGGCCACACTGCCGCGCACGCCCCAGCACAGGACGACGTGCCGCCCTTGTCTCTTCGAACAGGTAGACCCGTCCGGCCTTGACCGCCGCCGCATCCGGCGGCGACCGCCGGTACCGCCGCCGCGATGACGGCCGGCCCTCCTGTGATCATTCGCGGTGGGCACCGCCGTGTCCGCGCGACCGGAACAGTCGCGCCGACCGGGTCGGCCAGCAGCGCCTTGGCCATTCGCAAACCTTTCCCGAAACGCGACCCGGTGGGCCGATATCTCTGGCTCCTGCCGCCACATACCCCCCTGGCCAGCCCGCGAACTGTCAATTCCCGGCCGTTACCTGCTCTTTTCCTTACGGTCACGGTGGTCAACCAGCGATTCTGCGGGAATGGTGATCGACGGAACTTTCGCGCACATACAGTGACAGAAAGGGAGGCGCGGAATGGTTCGCCCTCGGGCGACGGCGCCGCTCGGCCTGACGCTGGTCTTCCTCGCTCACGGCTGTACTGGCGATCGCGCTGGCGCTGCGGGGCGCTCGCGGCGCGGGGCGCACCGCTGGACCGTCCTCACGGCGACACCTGGCCCCTTTCATCCTGCGCTGCCACAAGCGCCTGCTCTTCTCGCCGACCGCCGGGACGCTCTCGGATTCCGCCACGTCGGCGGCGTCGGGCTGGCGTCCGGCGATCCGGTGGGCGCCCCCGCGGCGTCCCTGCCGGGCGTGGCGGGCGTTCCTGGAACTGTTTCGGGAACGGTCGACCGCCTGGCGGACGTTGCGCATCCGCCGGCTCGTCAGCGAGAACGCGGCGACGTCGATGATCGCCTCGTCGCCGCTGTAGAGCACGTGCATCCCGAACCGCCGGTAGAGGGTCAGGCGGTCGGCGCGGGCGGCAGGCACCGCCGGACGCCAGCCGTGCCGGTCCACGCGGGCCTCACCAGCCAGATCCTCCGCGGCCTGGACTCGCGGCAACGCCGCGCACTGCTGCGCGTCGCCGATGCACAGCTCGGCGCGGCCCGGGAGCCCAGGTTCTCGATGGCGCTGGGAGAACTACCCAGCGGCGCGAACCGCGACCTCGCGACGTTCCGCACCCTGCTCGACAGCGGCGACATCCCTCCGGAGCAGACGGCCACGGCCTGGTTACTACGGCACATCGACGAGGGCGACATCGTGCGGGTAGCGGACTCCTCGCGGCCCGCCCTCTGGTACCGCGTCTGGCCCGTCGCGCGGCGCTCTCAGGCACGCGGCGCCGTTCGGCCGCGACCACGTTGCGGGCCACGCCGTCCAGCCAGCCGACCTCCGACCCCGCCGCAGGCCGGTAGGTGTGCGCCGACTCGATGACCGCCGGCAACACCTCGGCGGTCAGGTCGGCGCCGGTGTGCGGGTCGTCGACCCTGCGGGCCACGAACCGGTCCACCGCCTCGACGTGCCGCCGGTAGAACTTCTCGAACTGCGCTGGGTCACGTCCCACGCGGGCGAGGCCGTCGTCGGATCCGACCAGGCACTCACCTCATCAAGGAGTCCGTCGCGGTGCAACAGAAGCGCGATCTCCAGGGCTGCCATGGCGGCGGCACTATGGCTGCTCGCCCCTATTAGCTGCTCGTACTCCGCCCGGACGACATCGATGCTTGGCGACCCGCCATCACATGCCCAGTCACGATCAAGGATCGTAGGGCATTCCTGCGGCAGCCAGCGTCACGACAGGGTCGCCTCCCCTCGGCCAAGGCCCGCGTAGCAGGCGATCATCGAGTCGAAGGGAGTCGATAGCCCATTGCGCCCCGCTGCTCGGCTCAGTGCAGGCCGGAGACAATCACCTCATGTGGTCGCCGTGCGCCGTAACAGCGCCGCAAGGCATCGACGACCATATGCCAACCGTGCAAGCGCGGAACGCTCCGCGGGCACACACACCCGCCCCGACCCTCGGGCGTCGCGACGCCCGGCGCTACGGCACCCCCGGCATCAGCCGCGCCCTCACCGCCGCCGGCCAAGCACTCGACGACCCCCGACCGGCCCAGACCGCCACCACCGCCCAGGCCGATCGCATCGCCGACCAGTGGGACACCCAAGGACCGCTTCATTGCCATGGCACCGCCGGAGTCCTGCAAGCGGCACGCAGCCACCCCGCTACCGCCGACCTGGCAACTACCGCCCTGACCAAGGCGTTCGACCCCCGACACCTCTTCAGTACTTCGCCGAGCGGCTCCCGGCCACTCTGGACACCCGCGCCCGAAACGGCGTGGTTGGTGCTCGGCCACAACCGGTCCTAGGATCGCCGGGTGAAGGTCCGATCTCTCGCTTTTCGCACTGATCTGTTGCTTCGCCGTCTGGCCGGCTCGGTCATCCTGGACCGCCCGTCTCACCAGGTGGTCAGGACGCCCGCTAACCCGTTCTTCTGGTGGGGCAACTTCGTGCTCGTCGCGCCCAATGCGCTTCCGGAGGCTCCTGCCCTGTTCGCGGCGGAATTCCCGGAGGCGTCTCACCTAGCAATCGGGGTGGACGGGACCGAGGGCGAGGCGGGCCGGCACGCAGAATGGGAACGCTTCGGAATCAGCGTCGAGACCGACACAGTCCTCACGGCCTCCTCTCTCAAAGTCCCCGCACGGCCAGCACAAGCCGACCTGCGCACGCTGACCGAAGGCGACTGGGAACAGGCGGCACGCCTGCGGTACGCGTGCGATGAGTCGGAACCGTCGGAGGAGAACACCGCGTTCCGGACGGCGAAACTCGCTGAGGAACGACGGCTGTGTGAGGCGGGCGACATCACCTGGTTCGGCGCGTTCGTGGATGGTGAGATGCGCGCGGGCCTGGGTGTCGTCCTCGACGGCCAAGGACTCGCTCGCTACCAGCGCGTCGAGACCCATCCCGCCTTCCGCCGACGCGGCCTGGCCTCCTCACTCGTCCACTTCGCCGGAGTGGAGGCCCTGGCCAAGGGAGTCCGAACACTCGTGATCGTCGCAGATCCGGATGCCGAGGCGATCGGGATTTACCGATCACTCGGATTCACCGACACCGAACGCCAAGTCAAGCTTCAGCGCACGGTCGACGCGTCCTTGAAGGATCTGGAAGAGGCGCGAAGCCTCGCGCCACATAATCCGCAAGTCGAGTTGAACTAGAAGCCGACGCAACACGCCCCGACAGGTTCATCTGGAACGGACAGGCCCGGCCGACCCGGCGCATCTGACGCCGCGCAGGTCCGAGCACCGGCCCCGCATCAGGTCCGGTGAGGCGGGACACAGGCGGGATCATGAATGGGTTGGTGTCCGTGAAGGCCAGGCAGGTCCGACGGAGCCCCGCGCGGTTGTCATCCGCGGAGTAGGGCGTTCAGGAGGGTGAATAGCTGGGCTTTGGTCCCACTCAGGTCGCCGCGTTGGCCGGGACTCGCCGGCCTGGCCGCCGGCGGACTGTGGCCGTACGAATCCCTCACGGCCGAACGTCTCCCGGCAAGCCATCGCCGAACGCATTGCCGGCACCCTCAGAGGCGACTGAGGCGCCCGCCGTCGCCGACATCTGCCCCGTCACCCGCCGGGGCCGCCTGCCCTACCCGCGCGCGGAGCACCTGTTCAAGACCGCCTCGGCCGAACTCGACCCGCACGGGTCCGGATGGACGCTGCACCAACTGCGGCACTCGGCCCTGACGCACTAGCGGCCGCCGGACGTCAGCCGTCGAACTACAGGCCAAGTCCCGCCACGCCCACCTGGGCAGCCTCGGCTCCAAGTTCAGGTGAGCGAGAGGCCGTGGCCCCGATTGATCTGCTTGCGGCCCGCTTGACAAGATCGCACAATGGTTTTCGGTCATGATTTCGAACTGGAGGGGCCGGGTGCCTCGGTGCACTCCTGGAACTGGGTGGGCACAGCGACAAGGACGGCCGTTCGAGCGCGCGCCTTTACCTGCTGCCGAACGGAGATCTGACGCTCTACCTCGTGGACAGCGGCTATGGCGTCATGATGCAGATCGGGGAATCGGTGCTGGAGTGGCGGCGGTGGACGACGATTGCCGCCGCGGACGTCCCCCGCCTGGTCGGGGAGGACGCCGCCGATCCGCTGGAGGCCGTGCGCGCGGCCGTGGTGGGGGAGGGGCAGGAGAGGAACGACGCGTCGACCATCGCGGGCCGACTGGTCCGGTGGCTCGACGAGCGGGACGTGGCGTACGTGTTCCGGCAGTTCGACTACGACGGCTGACCGGCTCCCGCGCAGGGATCGCCCCGGCCGGGTCTCACAAACCGACGTGAGACCCGAGAAACCGGCCAGGGGCCTTTGCGACAGTGAGACGTCCGTTAGCGGCACGACCCCGGCGGACTGATTGTGCGCAGCCTGATCTGGGCTCAGCCACGGACCGACAGCGCGTGGTGAAAAACGTTGCGCGGGTCCCAGCGGGCCTTGACACGCTGAAGGCGCGCGTAGCCGTCGCCGTAATAGAGCGCGTGCCACGGAACGTCCGACTGGTTCCACCGCGGGTCGGCCAGGTCGGCGTCCGGATAGTTGATGAACGTGCCGAAGCCGCCGTCCTCGGCCGGGACCCCGCCGCTCGCTGCGTAGATCTTCCGGTAGAACTCGCGGATCCACGTGAGGTTCCGGTCGTCGCCCTTCGCGTCCTCCCAACCTGCCAGATAGCCGATCTTGAAGATCGAGTCGCGGTGCGCCACGGCGGTCGCCCCCGGCGCCACCGCGTTGACCTGGCCGCCGTAGGTGTTGACGAAGAAGTGCCCGTTGTCGAAGTCGGTCCTGGCGAGCTGCTCGTACGCGACGGCGGCCTGCGCGTCGGTGAAGCGCCGCCGCCGGTAACCCGACTTGATCTTGATCCGGTAGAACGGCGCGGGACCCCCGTCGAAGCCGTACCGTGTCGCGTGGAGCCACGCCATGGCGGACGTCCTTGGTTGGGGACGAAGGTCGAGCCCGCGGTGGAGGGCGCCCATCAGATCGGCCAGTATTCGTTCGGCGCCGCTGTCACTGACCACTTGTCCCGTCAAAGTGGCGTTCTCGGCGGGTTTGGAAAAGATGAACTCGCCGTACAGGGGCGCCATGGGCGAGCCAGGCGCCGAGTTGCGCTCACCCCACTCGCCGTAGTTGCGCAGGAGCCGTACGAAGGCCTCCCGGTCGAGCTTCTCCCACGGCCAGTCCACGGTGAACGTGAGGACAGTGCCGGGCGGCTTCGGCAGCGCCGCCTGCTCTCCCGGAGACCGGAACCAGTAGCGCGTGACAACACCGAAGTTGCCGCCGCCCCCTCCCGTGTGGGCCCACCACAGGTCACGGTTGGGATCCGAGGCCTCACGTGTGGCCACGACGCTCCTCACCTTCCCCGCGCGGTCCAGGACGACCACCTCCACGGCATACAGGTGGTCCACGGAGAGACCGTCCCTTCGGCAGAGCACCCCGTAGCCGCCGCCCGCGATGTGCCCGCCCACTCCGACATCCGGATGGGTCCCGCCAGGAAGGGCCACGCCCCACCCCACGTACAACCGGCGGTAGACCTCGCCCAGCGTGGCGCCCGCCTCGACCATGAACGCCTTGCGCCGGCGGTCGTAGTCGACCGCCGTCATCCCGGACAGGTCGATGAGCACCCGCACCGACGGATCGTCGACGAAGTTCTCGAAGCAGTGACCGCCGCCGCGCACGGCCACCCGCCGGCCCGTGCGCACCGCCCTCTCGACGGCCCGGACGACGTCCTCGGTGGACGTCGCGACCCGGATCTCCTCGGGTCTGCCCTCGAAGCGCCGGTTGTAGCCCCGGAGCACCAGCGAGCGGTAGCGCGGATCGCCGGGGCCGACCATGACCGGATCGGTACCGGCCGCCGCCGGGCTGATCTGCCCGGCCAGCGGCACGGACGCCACGGCGATGCCGCCGCTGCGCAAGACAGTCCTTCGGGTGTGCTCGACCACGTGGCCTCCCCATGTTGGCCGCCCATGCACGGGACACTATGAAGCCGAGATCACCCGGACAAGGGAGCTTCCACCCCCAACCAGGTAGAGAAAACCCCACCTCCGTAGCCCGACCTGATGCCTCCCGCCAACGCCGATCTGAAGGCCGCCCGGCGACCGTGTCATCCGGCCGCGGCGGGCAATGCGTGGCGTGATGCCACGCCTGCGCAGCCAGCGCCGCAGACCAGTCGGCGCTTGGCGCGCATTCTCGGCCGATGGCTTCCGGACGCCGCGACGCTGTCGCTCGACCCCATCAGGAGGTCGCCTCCGTCATCGCTGAGCCTCCGATCCAAACGTCCACAAAAGCCCAGGTGGGAACGTTCCATGTGCGAGGTCTGCCGGACCTGTCCTACCGTCTTCGGCAGCGGGCCCGCACCCCTCGTTCGTTTCCAGACAAAGAGGTTCTCCATGACCATCCTCGTGACCGGAGCGACCGGCACCGTGGGCAGGCACGTGGTCGATCGGCTCCTCGCCGCCGGACGGCCCGCCCGGGCGCTCACCCGCAACCCGAAGACCGCCGGGCTGCCCGACGGCGTCGATGTCGTGCAGGGCGACCTGAACCGTCCGGGCGACCTGTCCTTCGACGGGGTCGAGGGCGTGTTCCTCATCCCCGGCGTCTTCGATCCAGAGCACGCGCCCGACCTCGCGGAAGCCTTCGTCAGCCGCGCCGCCGCGGCCGGGGCCGCCCGGATCGTGTCCCTGACCAGCTCTGGCGTCACGACCCGGCGGGCCGGCTTCTACGAGACGCTGCACGCGGTGGAACAGGTCGTCGAGAAGTCCGGGGCGGCCTGGACCCACGTGCGGCCCGGCGAGTTCGCCGTCAACAAGCTCGACTTCTGGGGCGAGTCAATCCGCAGGGAGAACGTGGTCCGCAACGCCTACCCCGACGGCGTCGGCGTCCCGATCCACGAGGCCGACATCGCCGAGGTCGCAACGATCGCCCTGCTGGAAGAGGGTCACGCAGGCCAGGCGTACTCGGTGACCGGCCCGGAGGCGCTCACCCACCGGCAGCAGGCGGAGGCGATCGGCACCGGGCTCGGCCGTACCCTCACGTTCGAGGGGCTGACGTACGGGCAGGCCCGCCGCGCCTACATCGAGGCCGGGCTCCCGATGGAGATCGCCGAGTTCATCCTGGGCTACCAGGCCGAGTACGCCGAAGAGCCGCCGTCGGTCTCGCCCACGTTCGAGCAAGTGACCGGGCGGAAGGGCCGCACGCTCGCGCAGTGGGCGGCCGACCACGCCGCCGAACTGGCCCCGGCACACTGACGGCCGACGGCACGAGGCGGGGTGGTGCGGTGAGGTCTCGGCCCGCCGCACCACCCCTCCGTCGGCGGCGCCTGATCCGGCCCGTAGCCGGGCGGGTCACATGCCGCGCGGAGGACGGCCGGTCGGCGGCCGCCCAGGTCGCCAGCGGCACCAGGGCCGGGGCGACGTCGAGGAGGGGTGTTGGCCAGCCGAACCGGTATCCCAGCCCAGCCGCTGGCCGCTCTGTCCGCTCAAGGTCGC
Organism: Spirillospora sp. CA-108201; assembly: GCF_050936235.1. NCBI lineage: Bacteria > Bacillati > Actinomycetota > Actinomycetes > Streptosporangiales > Thermomonosporaceae > Spirillospora > Spirillospora sp. CA-108201. The sequence goes on from NZ_JBNJNE010000001.1 coordinate 1,354,133, forward strand.
GTCGCCGCCCGGCCCGTAGTATCGCGGTTGCCCGTTCGTCAACAAGCGCCAGGCCGTGACTGTGGTTGAGCGTTGTCACAGCTCATTGCGGTGAGCATGGGGCGTTGTTGGTCGAGTGAGCTCGAACAAGGGGGCTTCGCAGCTCAACACCGACGAACTCGCCCCGTGGCTTGGGGACGCGGCCGGGAGAGCGGTGCCGGCGCGGCAGTCAAGACGACCGATCCACCGCCGCACGGTGGTGTCACTCCAGCAGCTCCCCGATCCCACCATCGACGACGAGTGCGCGACTCGTCGTCGATGGTGGACAGTCATGTCCTTGCCCTTGATTGCTCGGTGACCGATCAGTCGGGCCTGAACGTATGGACGGTGATGTCGGAGGTGACGGTGCCAGTCGCCCGCAGTAGTTCGAATGCGATGCGCAGTTCCTTCTGCCCCATGCTTTTACAGTCCAGCCGGGTCTTGCGGGCGTTGTAGGCGGAGTTGTTGTTCAAACTCCACCGGCCGGTGAGCAGTCCGTCAGAGTCGATCTCCGGTCTGAGTTCCCCGCCGATTCGGGCCGGCGGCCGGAGCCGGAGCAGTCTGGTCACCCGGTCATACGATGCCCCCGCCGCGAGATCGGCGTGCTTGAGCCCGTGGTCGGGGAGCCCTCTGCTCTCAAGGTAGACCCGCCTTGGGTAGAGACTTGCATACGAAGGGTCTTGCTCGGGCGCGATACGGATGTCGCCCTGAGCATCGATAAGCCAAAGGAAGGTCAGCGACGGGTCGAGCATGCTCACCTCCAGCGGCGCTCCTCGCCGGATGATCTGGACGGTGGGCGGCGAAATATAGGGCCGCTCAAATCCGCGTCCGCGGACGAATATCCGGCTCGGCCTGCCGAGCCGGTCGAGCAGCTCGTCCCTCCGGCTCGGCGAGATCCGGTCCTGCTCGACAGTCAAAACGATTCCAGCTTTCTATTGTACGACAACCGCCACAACGGCAAGCTGAGGTACACTTCGCGCACATACATTCTGAGTTCCATTCCGGGCGAGACGAACCGCATGCCACTCAGTACCGTCCGGAGAACTTCTGATCGGACCAGCACCATAGCGGGGCGACCCCACCCCGAGCCGTGACGCGGCCGGGGAGGTCATCGCCCATCTGCGTGCTCAGCAGACGGCGCGAGGCGCCACCTGCGGGGGAGTGGGCGAGACCGGCGCGACGGACGCGGCGCTCTTCGGCGTGGACACCGATGACGAGCATTGCGAAGATGCCGCACACGATTCCGGCAAGGAAAACGGAACCGTTCACCACCCGCGGCACCACGGTCACCCCCTTCGCGCCCATGGCACATGGGAGGGCTCCCGCAGCATCAGTTCGCTTCGCGCGCTGATACTGCTCGGACCCGGCGCCCTCTCATCAGAGCGCAGAACACCGCCGCCCTCCAGAAGTCCCTGATCTACGGGCTCCCAAGGCCACGAATGCCGCAAGAGAGATGTACCAGTGAATGGCTCCTGCGGCGTACGGACCCGACGATCGAGCACTTGTACAGAAACTGTCGGCCAGGAAAAGCGCGGGGGAGAGGCTTAGTGGAGCTGCGCCGAAGCGTCATCGGGGAGCTTGAACCGAGTGGCCCGCAAGTGCGCCAGGACCGGCGAGATCCTGGCCAGATCACGCGCTGCTTGAGCGGCCACCTTGGTGTAGAGGCTGGTCGTGGCCAGGTTCTTGTGACCGAGGACCGCCTGTAGCTCGTTCAGGCCGCCGCCGTTGCGCAGCACCCCGACGGCGAAGGTGTGCCGGAAGACGTGGGCGAGTTCGCCTGGGGGGCGGGGGACACCCGCCCAGCGGAACCACAGGTCGACGCGGTACTCGATCATGCCTGAGGTGATGGGGGAGCCGTTCAGTGCGATGAACAGCGGGTCGCCGGGGTCCACGGTCCCGAAACGTTGCTCACGATCGGCGAGGTAGTCGTCGACGCCGTCGACCGCGATGTCGTCGATGGGGACGTTGCGGTCTGCGGCCCCCTTGCCGTGTAGCCGAAGCAGACAGCCATTGAGATCCCGGACCAGGTCGGCGACCGTGAGGCCGCACACCTCGGCCGTGCGCGGCCCGGCCCCCGCGAAGACCGCCAGCAGTGCGCGATCCAGCAGCACCCACTGGCTCCACGCCCCGGGCCGCGGCGTGGAAGCGGCGCGGACGACCTCGCCGAGCTGCTCGTCGGTCAACGCGACCGGCAGCCGCTCCGGGATCTTCGGGACCTCCAAGTCGTTGGTGGGGTCGACAGACAGGCGTTTGGTCTTCACCAGCCAGCGGCACAGGCCGCGCATGGCGGAGATCCGCACGGCGCGGGTGCGTGCGCTGAGGCCGAGGCGGTGGAAGGCCGCTGCGCACATCAGTAGCGATTCTTCGGTGAGATGTGCGGGCTGCAGGAGATCGCGCGGGTCGGTGCCGTCGGGCACGGTGATCTCATGGATGTCGGCGAGTTCGCGGGCCCAGCCGGCCAGTGCCTCGCGGTAGGTCTTCTCGGTGTTGTCAGCGATTCCACGGCCGGCACGCTTGGTGTCGAGCCACCGGTCCTGCAGGAACGAAAGGTTCTCCGGCGTCTCATCGGTTCTTGCGGTCTCGCCGTTGAACACGTCCACAACCCTCCAAATACACTCTTTTCCAGGATAATTCATATTATCCTGGAAAAATCACCGCGCGTCCACCTCGCACCACACCTGACGACGCACAATCTCAAGCAGAGCCAACGACGATCCACCTCCCCTCACCCCGAATCGCTCAGCAGCACGAGACGATGAATACCTCCATCGTCGCAAGCGGTTCTGCACCCTCAAGGCCAAACAGGATGGAGCCGAAATCGGCTGCCGGCACGACCATTTATGAGCCCACACGAGCAAATGTGAAGTCCCATGCATGAAAACAGCCCAGGTCCGCCCAGACCGCCGAAGACCTTGGTCCAGCAGCAGGCTCGCTGGGAGCGACACCGACCGTGATCAATGGCCAACTGGTCGGCCAAGTACCGTGACAATGGCCATGAGCGCTGGCGAGCGACATTGGTGGTTTGGAGTCCTGCTCCGGCCGTGTCGTTAGTTGGTCGATAATGAGCATTATGTTAAGTAGAGGTGATTCGGGTGGTGCCCGAGAGGTTTGTTCGGGCGTTGGACGTCTTCGAGGCGGTACTCGCCGGGACGCCCGCTGACCGGTGGCTCTCCCCCTCGCCGTGTGAGGGCTGGGCGGCGGTCGACGTGGCCGGGCATGTGACGGCGGGCCTGCTGGTGGTCGAGCTGCGGGCCGCCGGGCGTCCGCTGCCCGAGGACGATCCGGACTGGCACGAGGTGGCCGGCGCGGATCCGCTGGAGTTGCTCGTCCACGCGTGGGATCTGGCCCAGGCCACCGGGCAGTCGGTCGTCTTCGACGCCGATCTGGTAGGTCCCGCGCTGGCGACCGCGCGGGAGATGGCGCCTGGCGGTCGGGAGGCGGGCATGCTGGGTCCCGAGGTCGCCGTCCCCGGCGATGCCGGCGACCAGGCGCGCTTGCTGGCGCTCTTCGGCCGCTCCCCCGTGGGCGCGTGAGATGACCCCAGGTCGTTACAGAAAGTGACGATTCCGTCGGGCCTCTCCCCCGTCGATTTCCTGGTGCGCGGGTGGCTTCGCGGCGGTTAGGGTGCGGGCATGCGCCGACGACATTGATCTTCACCTGAGGCAGGGCTCGCGCGGAGGCTGTACGGCTACGCGTTCCTTGAGGATTTCGTCCTTCTGTACCCGGTGTACGCGGTGCTGTTCGCCGAGACCGGGCTCTCCCCCGCGGCCGTCTCGTCCCTGTTCGTGATCTGGTCGGTCACGGCGTTCGCGCTGGAACTGCCGTCCGGTTTGTGGGCGGATGTGTTCTCGCGGCGGTTGCTGCTGGTGGCCGCTCCCCTGCTGGCGGGCGCGGGTTTCGGGCTGTGGGCCTTCTTTCCTTCGTATCCGGCGTTCGCGGCAGGTTTCGTGCTGTGGGGTGCGGGGTCGGCGCTGCGGTCGGGGACGATGCAGGCGCTGGTGTACGAGGAGCTGGAGCGGGTGGGGGCGCCGGGCGCCTACGCGCGGCTGGTCGGGCGTTCTGAGGCGGTGTCGCTGCTGGCGGTGGTGGCGGCGTCGGCGGTGGCGTCGCCGGTGCTGGCGGTGTGGGGATACCGGGGGCTGGGTGCGGCGAGCGTGGCGGCGTGTGCGGGGTGTGCTGTCGCGGGGTGGTTCCTGCCGGAGTCGCGGGGTGGCGGTGAGGGCGCGGAGGAGCCGTCGTTCGGGCGGGTGGTGCGTCAGGGGTGGGCGCAGGTGCGGGGTGAGCCGGCGGTGCGGCGGGCGCTGGTCCTGGTGACGGTGCTGGAGGGGGTGACCGCGCTGGACGAGTTTGTGCCGCTGCTGGTGCGGTCGACGGGGGTGGCGGCGTCGGCGGTGCCGTTGCTGGTGCTGGTGGTGACGGTGGGTGATGCGGTGGGTGGTTGGTCGGCGGGCCGGGGTGCGCGGTGGCTGGCGCCTGTGCTGGGCGTGGGTGCGGTGTGTCTGGCGGTGGGTTCGCTGGGTGGTCGGCCGGGTGGGCTGGTGCTGGTGGCGGTGGCGTTCGGGGTGTTCCGGTGGGCGATGGCGTCGGCGGACGCGCGGTTGCAGGAGCGGGTGGGTGACGGGGCGCGGGCGACGGTGACGTCGGTGGCGGGGTTCGGGGCGGAGGTGGTGGCGGTGCTGGTGTACGCGGGGTATGCGCTGGGGTCGCGGTGGGCGGGGGCGGGGGTGTTGATGGGGGTGGCGGCGGTGCCGTATGTCGGGGTTGCGGTCGTGCTGGGGTTGAGGGCCCGGCGTGGGCGTGTACATCCGGAGGTGTAGGCGGCGGGTGGTCGGTACGCGAAAGGCGCATGGCGGTTCAACGCTCTCGCCGGATTCGCGGGCGGCGGGTGCGGGCCGAGGATCGTGAGGTCGTTGCGGATCGATTCTTGGAGTGTGTGCTCATGGGTGGGGACCCGCTGGTTCTGGCGCGGGTGCAGTTCGCGTTGACGGCCGGCACGCATTTCCTGTTCGTGGCGCTGACGCTGGGGTTGGCGACGCTGGTGGCGTTGACGCAGACGCGTGCGACGGTGTCGGGCAGTGCGGTGCATGCGCGGATGGTGCGGTTCTGGGGGCAGTTGTATGTCATCAACTATGCGGTGGGGATCGTCACCGGGTTGGTGATGGAGTTCCAGTTCGGGTTGAACTGGTCGGGGCTGTCGCAGGTGACGGGGAACGTGTTCGGTGTGCCGCTGGCGCTGGAGACGATCGTGGCGTTCTTCGTGGAGTCGACGTTTCTGGGGTTGTGGATCTTCGGGTGGGGCCGGTTGAACCGGTGGGTGCATCTGGCGCTGATCTGGGTGGTGACGTTGACGGCGTATCTGTCGGCGTACTTCGTGCTGGTGGCGAACGGGTGGCTGCAGCGTCCGGTGGGGTTCTCGATGGTGGACGGTGTGGCGCGGCTGGACGACGTGGGGGCGCTGCTGGCGAATCCGACGGCGTTGCTGGCGTTCTTCCACGTGCTGTTCGGGGGGCTGCTGACGGCGGGGTTCTTCATGGCGGGGGTGAGTGGGTTTCACCTGCTGCGGCGGACGGCGGAGGTGGAGTTCTTCCGGCGGTCGATGCGGATCGGGTTGCTGGCGGTGATGGTGTCGGTGATGCCGGTGGTGGTGTTCGGCGGGATGCAGTTCCAGTACGCGCAGCCGACGAAGACGGGCGGGCACAGGGCGGCGGCCGCGGTGGCGGATTTCACGGCGCGGTTCGGGCCGGACGACTATCGGGCGCCGGTGCTGGCGGGGGTCGGTGAGGGGCTGATGGTGACGATGTGGTTGCTGATGCTGCTGGTGGCGGCGGTGGCGCTGGTGAAGTTCCCGTTCGGGCGGTGGCTGGTGCGGGGGCGGGTGTTCCACGTGTTGATGATCGTGGCGGTGCCGCTGCCGTATGTGGCGATGGTGTCGGGGTGGGTGTTCCGTGAGGTGGGGCGGCAGCCGTGGATGGTGTACGGGGTGCTGAAGACGCGGGACGCGTTGTCGCCGGGTGTGGGGGCGGGGGCGATCACGGTGTCGTTCGTGGCGTTCTCGGCGCTGTTCGCGGTGCTGTTCGGGGTGAACGCGTGGCTGCTGGCGCGGTTCGCGCGGCGGGGGCCGGAGGGGGCGGGGCTGGGCGCCTCTCCCCCGGTGGAGCCGGTCGCGCCGGTGATGAGCCCGACGTTCTGACAGGAGCCTGGTGATGGATTCTCTCGCGGTGGTTTTGCTGGCGGTGTTCTCGGCCGGGTATCTGGTGCTGGCGGGCGCGGATGTCGGGGTGGGGATGGTGCTGCCGTGGCTGGGGCGGGATCAGCGGGAGCGGCGGTTGGTGATCGCGTCGTTCGCGCCGTTCTTCCTGGGCAACGAGGTGTGGCTGGTGGCGGCGGCGGGTCTGGTGGCGGGTGCGTTCCCGGGGTTGGAGCACGGGTTGGTGGCGGAGTTGTATCCGCTGTTCGCGGTGCTGCTGTTCGGGTGGGTCGTGCGGGACATGGGGTTGTGGCTGCGGGGGCGGGTGGACGCGGCGGTGTGGCGTGGCGGGTGTGACGCGGCGGTCGTGGCGGGGAGTTGGGCGTTGGCGCTGGCGTGGGGGGCGGTGCTGGGGTCGGTGCTGGCCGGTGGCGGGCTGGGTGTGGGGAGTGTTGCGGGGTTGCCGTTGGCGTTGCTGTTCGCCTGGCATGGGGTGGGGTTCGCTCGGTGGCGGTTGCCGGTGGGGCTGGCGGAGCGTGCGGGGCGGGTTCCGGCCCGGTACGGGTTGTCGGCGCTGGTGATGGCGGGTGCGCCGGTGGTGGCCGGGGTGCAGGTGGAGTGGTCGGAGGTCGTGGCGGAGGGTGCGGGGTTGGCGATGACGGCGGTGGTGACGGTGGTGGTGCTGCCGTTGCTGTTGGCGTCGCAGGCGCTGGTGTGGTGGACGTTCCGGGGGCGTGTGGAGTCGCCCTCGTACCTTTAGGCGGGTCGGGGTGAAAGCGGTCGAGCGGCGTCTGCTGCGGTTGGTTCCTGGCCGGGTGATGGTGCTGCTGGGGGTGCTGGCGGCGGGTCAGGGCGTGCTGCTGGTGGTGCAGGCGGAGTTGCTGGTGCGGGCGGTGGCGGGGCTGGATGCGGGGCCGTTGCCGTGGGTGGCGGTGGTGGTGGCCGGGCGGGCGGTGCTGGCGTGGGCGGTGGCGCTGGTGGCGGGCCGGGCCGCGGCGGGGGTGAAGCGGGGGTTGCGGGGGGCGCTGCTGGAGCGGGCGGCGGGTGATGCCGGGGCGCGGGTGACGTTGCTGACGCGGGGGTTGGACGCGGTCGATCCGTTCTTTTCGGGTTATGTGCCGCAGGTGGTGGCGGCGTGTGCGGTGCCGGTGGTGGTGCTGGTGCGGCTGGTGGCGGCGGATTGGGCGTCGGCGCTGGTGGTGGCGGTGACGGTTCCGCTGGTGCCGGTGTTCGGTGCGCTGGTGGGGATGCGGACGGCGGAGTTGACGGGCCGGCAGTGGGGGCTGCTGCACCGGTTGGGCGGGCATTTCCGGGACGTGGTGGCGGGGCTGGGGACGTTGCGGGCGTTCGGTCGGACCGGTCATCAGTCGGTGGTGGTGCGGGAGTTGGCGGGTGAGCATCGGCGGGCGAGCGTGCGGGCGTTGCGGGTGGCGTTCCTGTCGTCGCTGGTGCTGGAGCTGGTGTGCGCGTTGTCGGTGGCGCTGGTGGCGGTGCCGGTGGGGTTGCGGCTGCTGGGCGGGGAGATGGCGCTGGCGACGGGTCTGCTGGTGCTGGTGCTGACGCCGGAGGTGTATCTGCCGTTGCGGGCGTTGGGGCAGCGTTTCCATGCGAGTGCGGAGGGGGTGGCGGCGGCGCGGGAGGTGTTCGCGGTGCTGGACGCGCCGGGGGTCGCCGGGTCCGGGGGCCGGGTGGTGGCGGGTGCGGGGGCGCCGGAGATCGTGCTGGAGGAGGTGACGGTCCGGTATCCGGGGGCGGCGGAGGCGGCGTTGGATCGGGTGTCGCTGCGGGTGGGGCCGGGTGAGCGGGTGGCGGTGACGGGGCCGTCGGGGGCGGGCAAGTCGACGCTGCTGCTGGTGCTGGCGGGGCTGGTGTCCCCCGATTCGGGGCGGGTGCTGGTGGACGGGGTGGATCTGGCGCGGCTGGAGGTGGAGGCGTGGCGGGCGCGTGTGGGGTGGGTGCCGCAGCGTCCGCATCTGTTCGCGGCGTCGGTGGCCGACAACATCCGGCTGGGTGATCCGGGGGCCGGGATGGAGCGGGTGGAGGAGGCGGCGCGGGCGGCCGCGGCGGATTTCGTCGGGGGTCTGCCGGAGGGGTTGGGGACGGTGCTGGGTGAGGGCGGTGCGGGGTTGTCGGCGGGGCAGCGGCAGCGGTTGGCGATCGCGCGGGCGTTCTTGTCGGGGGGGCCGGTGATGTTGCTGGACGAGCCGACGGCGCGGCTGGATCTGCACAGTGAGCGGGTGCTGGTGGAGGCGGCGGTGCGGTTGCTGGCGGGGCGGACGGCGGTGCTGGTGGCGCATCGTCCGGCGTTGGTGGGGGCGGCGGACCGGGTGGTGCGGTTGGAGGGCGGCCGGGTGTGCGCGGAGGCCGGTGGGCGGGCCGGGGAGGTGGCGGCGTGAGGGGCGCGTCGGGGGTGTGGGGTGCGGTGCGGCCGCACGCGGTGCGGCTGGTGGCGGCGGGTGCGGCTGGTGCGGCGGCGGAGCTGTGCGGGCTGGGGTTGATCGCGGCGGCGGCGTGGCTGGTCGCGCGGGCGTCGCAGCGTCCGGAGTTGGCGGCGCTGTCGTTGGCGATCGTGGCGGTGCGGGGGTTCGCGCTGGCGAAGGGGTCGCTGCGGTATGTGGAGCGGCTGGCGGGGCATGACGCGGCGTTGCGGGCGCTGGCGGAGTTGCGGGGGCGGGTGTTCGACGCGTTGGCGGCGGCGGGTCCGGGGGCGCGGCGGGTGCGGGACGGTGACGCGCTGACGCGGATGGTGTCGGATGTGGACGCGGTCCAGGATCTGTTGTTGCGGTGCGTGCTGCCGGTGGCGGCGTCGGTGGTGTGCGGGGTCGCGGGGGTGGTGGTGTGCGGGCTGGTGGAGCCGCGGGCGGGGCTGGTGCTGGCGGTGGGTCTGCTGGTGGCGGGGGTGGTGCTGCCGTCGGTGGCGGTGGTGGCCGGTGGGCGGGCGGCGGCGCGGATGGCGCGGGGGCGTGAGCTGTTGGCGGTGCGGTCGCTGGACGTGCTGGAGGGGGCGCGGGATCTGGCGATGTTCGGTGCGTCGGGGCGGTATGCGGAGCGGGCGCGGGTGGCGGTGCGGCGGCTGGAGCGGGCGGAGCGGTCGGCGGCGCGGGCGGCGGCGGTGGTGGCGGCGGCCGGTTTCGTGGTGCAGGGCGTGGTGGTCGCGGCGGTGGTGTGGGTGGGGTTGCGTGCGGGTGTGGACGAGGTGGGTGCGGCGGTGCTGGCGTTGACGGCGCTGGTGGCGGTGGAGTCGGTGCTGCCGCTGGCGGGTGCGGCGCAGCGGTTGCGGGAGGTGGCGCCGGCGGTGCGGCGGGTCGGGGCGGTGCTGGCCGCTCCCCCGGAGTCGTGCCCGGGGCGTCCGGCGGCGGTGGCGCGGGGGCCGCTTGCGGTGGAGTTGCTGGGGGTGCGGGTCGACTACGGGCGGGGGGCGGTGCTGGACGGGGTGGATCTGCGGGTGGAGCGGGGCCGGCGGGTCGCGGTGGTGGGGGCGAGCGGCGCGGGCAAGAGCACGTTGCTGGCGGCGGTGTCGGGGGATGTGCCGGTGGTGTCGGGTGTGGTGCTGGTCGGTGGGCGGGACGTCGGCGGGTATGCGCCTGGGGATGTGCGGGCGGCGGTGCGGGGGTTGGCGCAGGACGCGCATGTGTTCGCCGCGTCGGTGCGGGCGAACGTGCTGCTGGCGCGTCCGGGCGCGGGTGAGGCGGAGTTGTGGGCGGCTGCGGAGCGGGCGCGGTTCGGCGAGGTGGTGCGGGTGTTGCCGGAGGGGTGGGACACCGTGGTGGGGGCGGGTGGGCGCGGGCTGTCGGGCGGGCAGCGGCAGCGGTTGCTGCTGGCGCGGGCGTTGCTGGCCGATCCGCCGGTGCTGGTGCTGGACGAGCCGGCGGAGGGGCTGGATCCCGAGGCGGCGGACGTGGTGACGCGGGATCTGCTGGAGGCGCCGGGTGGCGGGACGCTGCTGCTGGTCACGCATCGGCTGGCGGCGTTGGGGGCGGCTGACGAGGTGGTGGTGCTGGATCGGGGGCGGGTGGTGCAGCGGGGCCGGCATGGGGAGTTGCTGGCGGTGGCGGGCGCTTACCGGGATCTGTGGGAGGCGGAGCTTCTGGCGTCTCGGGCGGTGGCGTGCTGACCCTGGTGGTGGTTGTGGAGTGCGTGGGCGAGTGCGGTGATGGCGTCGGGGATGGCCGAGGTGGGGACGGCCGCGTAGCCGAGGACCAGTCCGGGCGGGTGGGGGCGTTGTGCGTGCCATGACAGCGGGTGGGTCTTGACGCCGTGTTCGAGTGCGGCCGCGGCGAGGTCGGTGTCGCGGAGGCCGGCCGGTGGGTCGGGGAAGGTGATGGTGAGGTGCAGTCCGGCGGCGGCGCCGTGGACTGCGGCGGTGGGCAGGTGCGCGGTGATGGCTTTGATCATCGTGTCGCGGCGGTGTCGGTGGCGGCGGCGCAGTAGCCGCAGGGTGCGTTCCATCTCGCCGGAGTTCATGAGTTCGGCGAGGACGAGTTGCGGGAGGGCGGCGTTGCCGAGGTCGGCGAAGCGTTTCTCGGCGATGACGGCGTCCAGGTGCGGGGGCGGCGGGAGGATCCAGCCGATCCGCAGGGCGGGGGCCAGGAGTTTGGAGACGCTGCCGAGGTAGAAGGTGTGGTCGGTGAGCAGGGAGCGCAGTGCGGGGACCGGGGGGCGGTCGTAGCGGTGCTCGGCGTCGTAGTCGTCTTCGATGATCAGGCCGCCGGCGGCGGCCCAGCGGGTGAGGTCGCGGCGGCGGTCGCCGCCGAGTACGGCGCCGGTGGGGAACTGGTGGGCGGGGGTGAGCAGGACGGCGGGGGCGCCGGTGGCGCGCAGGCGGTCGACGCGGATCCCGGCGGTGTCGACGGGGACGGGCGGGGTGGCCATCCCCCAGTGCGCCAGGTGCTGGCGGACGCCGAGGGAGCCGGGGTCTTCCACGGCGATCCGGTCGATGCCGCTGTGTGCGAGGACGCGGGTGGTGAGGGCGAGGGCCTGGGCGGTGCCGGCGGTGATGATGAGGGCGGCGGGGTCGGCGTTGATGCCGCGGTAGCGGGCGAGCCAGGCGGCGACGGCGGTGCGCAGGGCGGGGGTGCCGCGCGGGTCGCCGTAGCCGAGGCCGGTGGCGGGCAGGTCGCGTAGGACGGTGCGTTCGGCGCGCTGCCAGGCCGCGCGGGGGAAGGCGGCGAGGTCGGGCAGGCCGGGTGACAGGTCGATGCGGGCGGGCAGGTCGCGCAGGGTGTCGAAGACGTCCGGGCCCGGTTGCGGCGGGATGGGTGCGGGGGGCGGTGGTGGGGCGGTGGGGGTGCGGGTCTGGCCGGTGGTGCTGCGCGGGGCCGGGGTGAGGGGTGCGGCGACGACGACGGTGCCGGCGCGTCCGCGTCCGGCGAGGTGGCCTTCGTCGGCCAGGCGCTGGTAGGCGTCGGTGACGGCGCCGCGGGAGACGCGCAGTTCGGCGGCCAGGAGGCGGGTGGCGGGCAGGCGGGTTCCGACGGGCAGGCGGCCGTCGGCGATGGCGGCGCGGAGCCGTCCGGCGAGCCAGTCGGTCAGTCCGCCGTGGGGGGCGTCGGCGGGGTCGAGTTGCAGGAAGTCCGACCCTCGCGTTGTGGCCCGGTCGTTCTCGGTGGTTTTGGACCTGTCCATCAGGCCGTTGTGGGGCCACGGTGGACGCATGGAGACCACGATGGCGGGCGGGCACGGCGGCTATGTGCACGGGTACTCGGGGCGGGAGGCGCGGCGGCTGGGTGATCAGGCCGATGTGCTGGCGGCGCTGCTGCACGACGGGACCGCCTATCCGGCGGGTTCCCGGGTGCTGGAGGCGGGGTGCGGTGTCGGGTCGCAGACGGTGCGTCTGGTGGCGCGCTCCCCCGGTGTGCGGTTGACCGCGGTGGATCTGTCGCAGGCGTCTTTGGACCGGGCCCGTGCGCGTGTCGAGGCGTCCTTTCCGGAGGCTCTGGTGCGGTGGATGCGCGCCGACCTGCGGGACCTGCCGTTTCCCGATGCGGCGTTCGACCACGTGTTCGTGTGCTTCGTGTTGGAGCACCTGCCCGATCCGGGGGCCGCGCTGGCGGGGCTGCGGCGGGTGCTGCGGCCCGGGGGGACGCTGACCGCCGTCGAGGGCGACCACGGGTCGGCGTTCCTGCACCCCGACAGCGCCCACGCGCGCGCGGTGATCGCCCACCAGGTCGCGTTGCAGGCGGCGGCGGGCGGCGACGCCCATCTGGGGCGCAGGCTGGGCCCGCTGCTGGCGGGGGCCGGGTATGGGCGGGTCGGTGTCGTCCCGCTCACCGTCTACGCCGACGGGTCGCGGCCCGATCTGGGGCGGGCCTTCACCCGCGGCACCTTCACCGCGATGATCGAGTCGGTCCGGGACGAGGCGGTCGCGGCGGGGCTGGCGACCGCGGCCGACTTCGACCGCGGGGTCGCGGACCTGCGTCGTGCCGCGGGCCCGGAGGGCACGTTCCACTACACGTTCTTCAAGGCGACGGCCGTGAACCCCCGGTGACCGCCTCCCCCGTCCCGGGTCTGGCCCGGGACGGGGGTCAGTGGTCGGGCAGGAGCGGGCCGAGGGGGCCGAGGTCGAGGTTGAGGTCGTGGTCGTCGAGGTCGAAGTGGTCCTTGAGCCGGGTCATCGCCTCGTCCAGGCGCATCAGCGCCAGCCCCAGGTCCTCGACCTGCTGGTCGGTGAGGTCGCCGCCCTCGGCGCGGCGCAGCGCCTGCCGCTCCATCAGCTGGCGGATCAGCTCGACCAGGGTCAGGACCAGTTTCACCAGATCCCGTTCGACCGTCTCGGGGTCGGAGCGCAGCCGCTGCATCGTGCGGGAGGACCGCTCGCGCAGGTCCGCCTCGCGGACCGGCGCGGCGCGCACCGGGGAGTCGTCGGAGGATTCGGTGCGTCCCGCCAGGATGTCGTCGGTGAAGGGGTCCCCGACGGCGGGGTCGTGCACCGACGCCTCCCCGCTGACCGGTTCGCCGCTCCCCCGCCCGCCGCGCGCCGAGGGGGCGCGGCCGGTCCCGGGAGGGGCCTCGTCATGCGGGGGGTCGTGCGGGGGCTCGCGGCGGTCCGGGCGGCTCATGGCCGTTCCTCCTCGGGGAGCAGCTCGTCGCGGACGGAGGTGATCAGCGCCCGCAGGGACACCTCCACCAGGTCCACGCCCGCGATCGAGATGACCAGGTCGCCGGTGATGACGACGCCGCCCGCCAGGAGCCGGTCCAGCAGGTCGACCAGCGCGATCCGCTCCATCGGGGCGTCGCGGCCCTGGTCCAGGACGGCCGTCACACCGCCCCCGGCTCGATGAAGGAGTAGGGCGGCCAGGGACCGGTGACCTCCACCTCGATGCCCGCCGGCCTCTCGGCGGCCGCCCGCGTCACCGCCAGGAACCCCTCCACCTGCTGCTCGTCCAGCAGGTAGGCGACGTTGAGGATCTGCGTGCCGTCCCTGCCCGACAGGCGCGGGTCCTGGGGCGGGTGGTGCCGGGCCGCCACGGCGTGGTCGGCGAGCTCGGCGTGCACCGCGTCGGCCTGCTCGCCCACCCGGCGTCCGGCGGCGGCGCGGCGGCGGCGCTCCTGCTGCCGGCGCCGCAGGTAGGCGGTGCCGGCCCCGCCGGACGCGCCGGCCCCGGGGGCGTGCGCGGCGCCCTGCGCGGGGGCGGGCCCGGTGGGGGGCTCGGCGCCCGGCGCGGGCCCCCCACCGGAGTCGGGGCCGTCCTCGGCGGGGTCGCCGCGCAGCAGCCCGGGATCGGCGTAGGCCTTCACGCCCCACTCCGAGCGGCCGGTGATCAGGTCGAGGACCTCGGTGAACCGGCCGCCCTCGTCGACGAGCACCTCGGCGACGCGCGCGTCGTCGCGGTAGATGGTCGCGATCCGCACCGGGGCGGTCGGGGCGGCGTGCGCGGCCCGGTCGACCACGGCGTGGTGGGCGCGGGCGGTGGCCTCCAGCCACTCCAGGTCCTCCAGGTTGGCGCGCAGCGCCGCCTCCCCGTACTCGGCGAGGCGGACGGTGCTGACCAGAGCGGTCAGACCGGCCGCGACCACGCCGCGCACCGGCGCGCCGGCCACCCCGGCGGCGTCGCCCAGCACGGCCGGGTCGAGGTCCCGCGCCACCCCGTACAGGTAGACGCCTGCGTCGGCCGGTTCGGTGTCGCCGTGGTCGCCGGCGGTCCGTCCGGTGATCCCGGGGGCGGTCATGATGGGGTCTCCTTCCCGTCTCCGGTGCGTTCGGCGGCGCCGTCGGCGCCCGCCTCCAGGGCGGCCAGGCGTTCGCGCAGCCGCCGGTTCTCCTCCAGCAGCTCGCGGTCGCCCTGGCCGTCCACCTCGGTGTCGTAGACCGCGAGGATGTCCGCGGAGTCGGGGATGCGGTGGGTCTCCACGACCTCCACCGTGACGCGCCAGCCCTCCTCCGTGCGCTCCATTCCCACGACGCTCTCGGCCCGGCGGCCGGTCATCGCCGTGACGTGCTCCACCGCCCGTTCGGCGGCCTTGGACGCGGACGACATCACCGGCCTCCTAGCCGCCCGGCTGGTAGCCGCGGGCGCGGCCCTCGTTCAACCGGCGGATCAGCTCCTCCTCGCGCTCGGCGGCCTCCTCCTCGGTGATCTCGCCGGCGGCGGCCTCGTCGGCCACCTGCTGCATCTCCGCGGCGATCCGCCCCGGGTCGTACAGCTGCGCCTCGGCCTGCTCGGTCAGGGTCTCGGCCAGCCACATCACGCCCTTGACGGGCGCCAGGGGCGCGGTGACGAGCCCGGAGAAGAATCCCATCGCCTTTTCACGCCTCCGGAACGAAGTCGTAGGGCGGCAGCGGCCCGATCAGCCGGATGCGGATCCGGTCGCCGTGCTCCCGGCCGAGCTTCTCCACGGCCTCCTCGAACGCGGCGCGGCGGTCGGAGCGGACCAGGAACGAGGCGTCCAGGACGTCCTCCTCCCGGGCCGGGGTCTTGCGCGTGAACGCCTCGGCCGCCGAGGCGGCCCCGTCCAGCAGGACCTGCTCGTCGCTCTCGCGGAGCCGCTGCATCGACTGCGCGATCAGCTCGCCGAGCCGGACCCGGTCGTAGTAGACCGCGTCGGCGGCGTCGGCCGGGACCTCCCGCAGCCGCTGCGACAGCTCGGCGACCTCCGGGTCGTTCTGCATGATCTCGCGCAGCACCGCGTCCTCGACGTAGGTGCCCTTGACGCGCAGCTCGATGCGGCCCTCCAGCTGGTCCAGGACCTGCCCGAAGCGCTCGGAGTTGCCGGCCAGCAGTTCCTTCTCCACCGCGCCGCGGTCGGCCAGGGCAGCGCCGAACCGGAACGGCAGGACCACGGTCCCGGCGTCGACCAGCGCGTTCAGGACCCGCTGGTGGGCCACCAGGTCGGCGCGCTCGCCGAGAGCCCGGTCGGCCGGCAGGTCGCTGACGACCGCGGCGGCCGTGCCGCCGTCCTCGATCAGCGACACCGGCCCGTCGTCCAGCCCGGCCAGGTCCGCGGGCAGCGCCGCGCCCGACCGGGTCACCCCGTACACGTACTGCGGGATCGGGGCCCCGGCCTCAGAGCCGCCGGGGTTCGCGGGCGTGCTCATTCTTCCCCGTCCTCCTTCTTGCGCGACGAACGGCGCCGCGCGGGCGGCTCGTCGTCCTCGTCGTCGGAGTCGCCGCCGAAGGTCTCCTTCAGCCGCTCCTGCGCCCCCTCCAAAGCGCCGCGCGTCTTCTTCTTGGCGCCCGACCTCCTGCATTCCGCCGACGAACTCCGGCAGGCCCTGCGAGGTGCCGTCGTGAGCGATGTCCAGACGGTTCACCGCCGCGGCAGGGCCGCGGGACACCGGGCCGCGACGCCCCGCGCCGCCTGGCTCACCGCAGGCTTCTGACACCCCGGCCCGCCCAGGACCAGCGGGTCAGATGCTCCAGAGGCGGCGCTTGCGGTAGCTGGGCTCCCACATCACCCGGTTCAGCTCGCGCAGCGGCTTGGGCAACGCCGCCAGGAACCGGCTGCGCTCCACCGGCCCGATCCCGTCCACCACCCACGGGACGAACAGCGGCGTGCCCGCCTCGGCGGCCAGCGCCCGCAACTCCGCGCCGGCCAGCACCGACTCCGCCAGCGGCAGCGCGCTCGCCTCCTCGTGCCGCAGATGCCGCTCCAGCGCCTCGCGCAGCTCCCCCACCGCGGCCGGCAGGTCACCGCCCCGCCCCGACGCGGCCGCCATCGCCGCGTCGACGCGGGCGATCAGCGGGTCCAGGCGGGCGTGGTCGGCGCGCATCTCCTCCAGCACCGCCCGCTCGGCCCGGCGCCCCGCCACCGCGCGCTCCACCCGCGGCCACAGCCACCCGTCCCCCAGCTCCGAATGCAGCCGGATCTGCTCCTTGAGGTTCTCCCAGCCCGCGCGCACGTGCGACGCCCCGCCCTTGCCCGCCGCCGCTGCCGCCGCGAGCCGGTCCAGATCCCGGCGGAACGCGTGGTGGGCGGCGTGCAGGAGGGTGCGGCAGGTCGTGTCGCGCGGCTGGACCGCGAAGGTCTCCATACCTGTAAGAGGCCTCCGGCGGCCGCCGATGTGACGTCCCGCGCGGCGGAGAGACGCACCTCACACGCGGGCGCGCCGCCCGGTCAGCCGGCGGCGAGCAGGTCCACCGCCGCGCGGGTGAACGCCCGGACCCGGGCCGTCTCGGCCCCCGCCCGCCACGCCAGGCCCCACTCCAGCGGCAGCGCGCCGTCCAGCGGCACCCCCTCGCGCATCCGCGTCGGCCCGGGCCCGGCCCGCCCGTCCTGGGCCGGGCCTGACGACACCGGCTCAGGCCGGGGCGGACAGCCGGATCGAGGCGAGCCTGGCCGGATCGACGACGATGTGGATGCCGGTGATCCGGCCGTCGGCCACGGTGAAGGCGATCACGGAGAGGGGCGTCCCGTCCGAGCGCCAGGACATGTGGCCCGGCACGCCGTTGACCAGCACGGGCCTGTGGCGGGCGGCCGCGCCGGAGAACATGCGGGCGCCGGCGGCGACCTCGGTGGCGCCGAGCGTGACGACCACGCCGCCGGGGGTGTCGACGGTCAGCCTCACGTCCGGGTCCAGGACCCGCAGGAGCGCCGCGAAATCTCCGCCGAGGGCGGCGGCGCGGAACGCCCGGACCGCCGCGCGGTGCTGGCGGCCGGGAC
The DNA here is from genome assembly GCF_050936235.1 of Spirillospora sp. CA-108201. Classification (NCBI taxonomy): domain Bacteria; kingdom Bacillati; phylum Actinomycetota; class Actinomycetes; order Streptosporangiales; family Thermomonosporaceae; genus Spirillospora; species Spirillospora sp. CA-108201. The sequence continues at coordinate 1,371,438 of NZ_JBNJNE010000001.1, forward strand.
CCGCCGGCCGGTCCGCGGCCCGGACCTTGCGGCGGGCGCGGCTGGCGGCCATCTTCGCGGCGTCGGCGGACCTGCCCAGGATCTGGCCGATCTCGTGGAACGGGACCGCGAACATGTCGTGCAGGACGAACGCCAGCCGCTCGCTCGGAGTGAGCGAGTCGAGCACGACCAGCAGCGCCAGGCCGACCGCATCGGCCAGCGCGGCCTGCTCGTCCGGCGCCGGGTCGTCGGCGGGCGTCGCCACGAGGTCCGCGAACCGCTGACCGCGGTCGGCCTCGGGGCGTGCCTGGCGCGATCGCAGCACGTCCAGGCTGATCCGGCCGACCACGGTGGTCAGCCAGCCCGCCAGGTTGGCGATGGCCGCCTCGTCCTGGCGGACCAGGCGCATCCAGGCCTCCTGGACCACGTCCTCGGCGTCGGCGTGCGATCCCAGCACCCGGTAGGCGACGGCGCGCAGCCGGTCGCGCTGGGCCTCGAACACCTCGGCCGCGAGGCCGGACGGGCCGGCGGTCACGGCTCCCGCCGCTGACGCAGCGAGACCCGGTTGCCGTCCGGGTCCACCGCCTCGACGCGGACCCCGAACGGATAGTCCACGGGCTCGGCCTCCTCGAAGACCACACCGCGCCCGCGCATGATCTCGAAGTCCCTCCGCAGATCGTCGGACTCGAGGATCAGCGGGCCGGGCGCGGCGGGCTCCCCCGCCCCGCCCGGCCGTCCCGCGGCGGCCGCATGCGACCACAGGATGATCTGCACCGGGCCGCCGGGAACGCCGGCGGTGAGGAAACGCCCGTCGGGCCCCGGGAAGTCGGCCCCCTTCTCCAGGCCGAGCCCCTCGGTGTAGAAGCGCAGCGCGCGGTCCTGGTCGGTGACGTAGACCGTCACGTACATGATGGTGGTCAGCACCCTGTCCTCGCTTCACTCGTCGATGCGACGACCGTTCGGATCGCGTCGTCACACCCATGACGGGCGCCGGCGGGAGAAGGTAACGGAAGGACCCGGCCGCCGCCGCTCAGGCCCCGGGGGGATCGTCGGCGTCGAGGGCGGCGGCGATGCCGTCCAGGACCAGGGCCAGGCCGCCCTCGAACGCCTCCCGCGCCGCCTGCTCCAGGTACGGGACGTCCTCGGCGGCGCCGATCTCGTCCTCGGCGTCCAGCCAGGCCACCAGCGGGAACCGCGCGGCGAACCCGGGCGCCAGCTCCCCCAGGGCCCCGGCCCGGCCGTACCACCACGCCTCCTCCGGCAGGCCCGTCGCCCGCACCGCCTGCCGCGACTCGGCGAGGGTCTGCGCCGCGCCGCGCACCACGCTCGACAGCGCCGACACCGCCCGCCGCACCCGCCGCGCCGGCAGCCCGGTGCGGGCCAGCACGCCCAGCAGCGCCTCCAGCGCCCGGTACTCGTTCGGGCCGAGCACCGGGCGCGCCTGCGACACCTGCAGCATCCACGGGTGCCGCAGGTAGAACTCCCAGGAGTCCTGCGCCCACCGGGTCAGCGCCGCCCGCCAGCCGTCGGCGTCGCCGTAGCCGCCGGGCAGCTCGGCCAGCGCGCGGTCGTACATCAGGTCGACCAGCTCGGCCTTGCCCGGCACGTAGGTGTACAGCGCCATCGCCGTGCGGCCGAGCCGCTCCCCGACCGCGCGCATCGACAGCGCCGCCATCCCCTCGGCGTCCGCGACGGCGATCGCGGTGTCCACGATCACCTCCACGCTCAGCCCCGGCCGCGGTCCCGGCCCCGTGCGGGGCGCCTGCGCGCCGCGCCACAGCAGGTCCATCGAGCGGCGCGGGTCGCCCTGCCCGGCGAAGACGACCAACGTGCATCTCCTTATGCCATAAACTGTCGAGTTCGAGTAACTCTTTACGCCCTAAGATACCAAGCGAGTGAGGAAGCCCATGTCCCTCCAGCCGACGACCGCGCAGCCCGAGCCGCCCGCCGGCGCGCTCCGGGCCGCCGACGCCCACGACGTCATCGAGGTCCGCGGCGCGCGGGAGAACAACCTCGCCGACGTCAGCCTGGACGTCCCCAAGCGCCGCCTGACCGTGTTCACCGGAGTGTCGGGGTCGGGCAAGTCGTCCCTGGTGTTCGGCACCGTCGCCGCCGAGTCGCGGCGGCTCATCAACGAGACCTACACCGCGTTCGTGCAGGGCTTCATGCCGAGCGTCGGCCGCCCCGACGTCGACGCGCTGCGCAACCTCAGCGCCGCGATCGTGGTCGACCAGGAGCGGATGGGCGCCAACTCCCGCTCCACCGTCGGGACCGCCACCGACGCCCACACCATGCTGCGCATCGTCTTCAGCCGGATCGGCGAGCCGCACGCCGGCACCTCCTCGGCGTTCAGTTTCAACAACGCCGAGGGCATGTGCCCCGACTGCGAGGGGCTCGGCCGCGCCTCCCGCGTCGACCTGGACGAACTGGTCGACCGCGACCTCTCCCTCAACGAGGGCGCCGTGACCGTCCCCAACTTCGGCGTCGGATCCTGGTACTGGAAGGTCATCGCCGACTCGGGGCTGTTCGACGCCGACGCCAAACTGCGCGACTACACCCCCGCCCAGTGGGACGACCTGCTCCACAAGCCCGCCACCAAGATCAAGAGCAGCGGCATCAACACCACCTACGAGGGCCTGCTGGTCAAGGTCAAGCGGCTCTACCTGGACAAGGACACCGAGTCGCTGCAACCCCACATCCGCGCCTTCGTCGAGCGCGCCGTCGCCTTCAGCGCGTGCGGGGCCTGCGGCGGCGCCCGCCTCAACCCCGCCGCGCTCGCCAGCCGCATCGCCGGGCTCAACATCGCCGACTGCGCCGCCATGCAGATCAGCGACCTGGCCGCCGTCGTCCGCGAGATCACCGAGCCGTCCGTCGCGCCGGTCCTGGCCGCCCTGCAGGACACCCTGGACTCCCTCGTCGAGATCGGCCTGGGCTACCTCAGCCTGGACCGCGAGTCCCCCACCCTGTCGGGAGGCGAGGCCCAGCGCGTCAAGATGGTCCGCCACCTCGGCTCCAGCCTCAGCGACATCACCTACGTCTTCGACGAGCCCACCGCCGGGCTGCACCCCCACGACATCGCCCGCATGAACGACCTGCTGCTGCGCCTGCGCGACAAGGGCAACACCGTCCTGGTCGTCGAGCACAAGCCCGAGACCATCGCGATCGCCGACCACGTCGTCGACCTCGGCCCCGGCGCCGGCGCCGAGGGCGGCCGGATCTGCTACACCGGCGACCTCGCCGGGCTCCGCGCGTCCGGCACCCTCACCGGACGCCACCTGGACCACCGCGCCCGGCTGCGCGAGAAGGTCCGCGAGCCGTCGGGGCACCTGGCCATCAAGGGCGCGAACCTGCACAACCTCAAGGACGTCGACGCCGAGATCCCCCTCGGCGTCCTCACCGTCGTCACCGGCGTCGCCGGATCGGGCAAGAGCTCCCTGATCCACGGGGCGCTGCCCGGCCGCGACGGCGTCGTCGTGGTCGACCAGTCCCCCATCCGCGGATCCCGCCGCAGCAACCCCGCCACCTACACCGGGCTGCTGGACCACGTCCGCACCGCCTTCGCCAAGGCCAACGGCGTCAAGGCCGCCCTGTTCAGCGCCAACTCCGAAGGCGCCTGCCCGGCCTGCAAGGGCATCGGGCTGGTCTACACCGACCTGGCGATGATGGCAGGCGTCGCCTCGGTGTGCGAGCGGTGCCAGGGCCGCCGCTACACCGACGAGGTCCTCACCTACACCCTGCGCGGCAAGGACATCAGCCAGGTCCTGGCCATGCGCGTCGCCGAGGCCCGCGAGTTCTTCACCGCCGGGCAGGCCCGCGCCGTCCTGGACCGCCTCGCCGACGTCGGCCTGGGCTACCTCGGACTGGGCCAGCCCCTCACCACCCTGTCCGGCGGGGAGCGCCAGCGCCTCAAGCTCGCCATCCACATGGCCGAGAAGGCCGGCACCTACGTCCTGGACGAGCCCACCACCGGCCTGCACCTGGCCGACGTCGACCAGCTCCTGGCCCTGCTGGACCGGCTCGTCGACGGCGGCAACACCGTCATCGTCATCGAGCACCACCAGGCCGTCATGGCCCACGCCGACTGGATCATCGACCTCGGCCCCGGCGCCGGCAGCGACGGCGGCCGCGTCGTGTTCACCGGCACGCCCGCCGACCTGGTCGCCGGCGCCGACACCCTCACCGCCCGCCACCTGCGCGACTACGTCCACAACACCTGACCCGGCCCGGCCCGCCGGCGCCCCCGGCGGGCCCAGGCCCGCACCGGCGCCGGAGCCGGGGACGCGCGGCCGGGGCCGGGCTCAGCGGCGCAGCGCGGTCTCCCGCTCGACCCTGGACAGCTTCTCAGGGTTGCGCACGGCGTACAGGCCGGTGATGAGGCCGTCGTCGAGGCGCACCGCGATGACGGCGTCGATCTCGCCGTCGAGGCGCAGGACCAGCGCCGGATAGCCGTTGACCTGCACCGGCTCCACCGCCGCGGCGATCGTGCTGAGCCGTCCGGTGGCCAGCACGCGGGCCACCGCGTCGGCGCCCACGATCGGCTCCAGCGCCGCCTGGACGACTCCGCCGCCGTCGCCCAGCAGGACGACGTCGGGAGCGAGCTTGTCGAGCAGGCCTTGCAGGTCGCCGCTCTCGACAGCCCGCTGGAACGCCTTGAGCGCGTCGTGGGTCTCGGCCGGCGAGACGGCCCCGCGCGGGCGGCGGGCGGCGACGTGCGCACGGGCCCGGTGGGCGATCTGGCGGACCGCGGGCTGCGTCTTGCCGACCGCCTCGGCGATCTCCTCGTAGCCGAGGTCGAACACCTCGCGCAGCACGAACACCGCCCGCTCGGTCGGCGCGAGGGTCTCCAGCACCAGCAGCATCGCCATCGAGACGCTGTCGGCCAGCTCGACGTCCTCGGCCACGTCCGGCGCGGTCAGCAGCGGCTCGGGCAGCCAGGGCCCGACATACGACTCCCTGCGGCGGCGCACCGTGCGCATCCGGCCGAGCGCCTGACGCGTGGTCATCCGGACCAGGTAGGCGCGCCGATCGCGCACCTGCTCCAGATCGACGCCCGCCCACCGCAGCCACGTCTCCTGCAGGACGTCCTCGGCGTCGGCGGCCGAACCGAGCATCTCGTAGGCGACGGTGAACAGCAGGTTGCGGTGCGCCGCGAACGCCTCGGTGGCCGCGTCCGCGGCCGGTTCGCCGTACTCGCTCATCGTCGTCGCTCCGCCCTTCGCGGTTGATCGTGTCCCACGCACGAAGGTGCCGGTCGCCGCCCGCCTGTGACAGCCCCGGCGTGTGGCATGCGCCACATCACCCGGCCGTCACAGGCATCGGGCCACCGGCATCTCCATGGTCGTCCGATGCCGCGCCGACGGTCGCGCGGCACGCACCCCCACCAGTGAGGAAGCAGCCATGGAATCCCGTCTGAACCTGTTCGGCAGCCCGGTCATCGCCGCGGCCCTGGGGCACTACGGCGCGACGGCCCCGGTGCTGATCAACGAGTCGACGCTGCCGGCCGCGACCCAGAACCTGGTGATGCTGCGCGCGAGCCAGATCAACGGCGACGGCTACGCCACCGACGTCCACGGCAAGAACGCCGCGGCCGCGGGAGAGACCGCCACCCGCCTCAACCTGGTCGCGGCCTGGCGCGAGTCGACGGTGTTCACCGACGCCGAGCGCGCCGCGCTGGAACTGGCCGAGCAGGGCACCCGCATCGCCGACGGCGCCGGCGGCGTCACCGACGAGGCGTGGGCCGACGCCGCCCGGCACTACGACCACGACCAGCTCGCCGCCCTGGTGGCGTTCGTCGCCCTCATCAACGCCACCAACCGCTTCGCCGTCATCAACCGGCAGCGCGGCGGCGGCCACGAGCCCGCCCCGGCCGCATGACCCCGCGTCCCGGAGCCGCTCGACCGAAAGGCCGAGCACCCGGCGCCCCCTCCGAAGGCCCGCCCCCGGCAGCCTGCTCCCGCTGCCGGGGCCCCGCCTTCCGCCGGGAGGCTCGCCTTGCCCGCCTGCCTCGTGACGGCCCGCCCGCGCGCCACCGGGCGCGGTGCCCGATGTTCACGCCGGCTTCCCGGCCAGCACCTCCAGGTAGTGCGGGTTGGACATCACGCCCAGCACGTTGCCGAACGGGTCGACCACCGACGCGGTCGCGAACCCCGTCCCCTCGCCCCGCTCGGTGATCTTCTCGTGCGTCCGCGCGCCCATCGCCAGCAGCCGCTCCACCGCCGCCTCCAGATCGTCCACGTGCCAGAACACGACCGCCCCGCCCGGGCCCGCCGGCGGCGCCCCCGGACGGAACCGGGCGTCGACCAGCCCCAGCTCGTGCTCGTAGTCGCCCACTCGGAACTCGTAGTAGGCGGCGCGGCCGTCCGGGCCCGCGACCCGGTAGTACGGCCGGATCCCCAGCAGGTCGGCGTACCAGTCCTTGGCCGCCTCCACGTCGTCCGCCCAGAAGCTGATGGTGGCGAATCCCCGTAGCATGTCCGACCTCCCGATCACCCGGAACCGGACGGTCCGGCCCCGACACCCACGACGCTAGACGGCCAATAGGTCACCCAACGTCCTAGAGGCGCGGCAGGATGGCGAACATGCGCGATCCGTCCGGACGGCTGCTCCAGCTGCTGTCCCTCCTGCAGACCCCCCGCGAGTGGTCGGGCACCGAACTGGCCGCGCGGCTCGGCGTCACCGCCCGCACCATCCGCCGCGACGTCGACCGCCTGCGCGAGCTCGGCTACCCCGTCCACGCCACCCACGGCAGCACCGGCGGCTACCGGCTCACCGCCGGCGCCGCGATGCCGCCGCTGCTGCTGGACGACGACGAGGCCACCGCCATCGCGATCGGCCTGCGCACCGCCGCCTCCGGCGCCGTCACCGGCATCGAGGACACCTCGCTGCGCGCCCTGGCCAAGCTCGAACAGGTCCTGCCCCACCGGCTGCGGCACCGCGTCGCCGCCCTCACCGAGGCCGCCGTGCCCCTGCCGCCGCAGGACGGCGCCCCGCCCGCCGCCGACCCCGCCGTCCTGGCCCTGCTCGCCGCCGCCTGCCTCACCCGCGAGAAGGTCCGCTTCACCTACACCGCCGCCGACGGCCGCCGCACCCGCCGGCTCGCCCAGCCCCACCGCCTCGTCACCGCCGGCCGCCGCTGGTACCTGGTCGCCCACGACGAGGACCGCGCCGCCTGGCGCACCTTCCGCGCCGACCGCGTCACCGACCCGCACCGCACCGGCATGCGCGGCCCCGAACTCCGCCTGCCCGGCGGCGCCGACCCCGCCTCCTGGGCCATGGACACCCTGGCCGGCGGATCGGGCACGATCCGGGCGCGGCTGCTGCTGCACGCCCCCATCGAGGAGGCGGCCGAGCACGTCACCGCCTGGCAGGGCGTCCTGGAACCCGCCGGCGGCCGCACCTGCCTGCTGCACACCCGGTCGGACTCGATGCGCTTCCTGGCCTACCGCGTCACCCTGCTGCCCGTCGACTACACGCTCCTGGACCCGCCCGAGCTCGCCGGCCACCTGGCCGCCATCGCCGACCGCGCCGCCCGCGCCATCCGCCCCTTCACCGCACCCGCCGCCACCTGACCGCGCGAGGCCCCGGGCCGGCGCGTGCGGCGGGGCCGTCAACCGTCGCCGGACGGGGAGCGGAGGGAGGTGTCGCCGAGGGACTCCAGCAGCGTGCGCAGCGCGGCGGCGAGGCGCCCGCGCTCGGCCGGCGCCAGCGCCGCCAGCAGCCGCTCCTCGTTGGCGACGTGCAGGCCGACCAGCTCGTCCACGATCTCCAGGCCGCGCGGCGTCAGCCCGATCCGCACCGACCGCCGGTCACCGGTGTCGCGCACCCGCTCCACCAGGCCCTTGGCCTCCATCCGGTCGATCCGGTTGGTGATCGCCCCGGAGGTGACCATCGCCGCCCGCAGCAGCGCGCCCGCCGTCAGCTCGTAGGGGGCGCCATGCCGGCGCAGCGTCGCCAGGACGTCGAACTCCCAGCTCTCCAGCCCACGCGCGGCGAAGAACTCCTTCAACTCCCGGCCGAGCAGCGCCTGCGCCCGCGAGATCCGCCCGACGACGCCCATCGCCGACACGTCCAGGTCGGGACGCTCGCGGCCCCACTGCGCCAGGATCGCGTCCACCGCGTCCGCCATTCCCACCCTCCCGCGACAATCTCAACGTTGAGAATATCAATCGGGCAGGACCTGTGCCGGATTCCGGACGCCCCGGGAAGGCGCGGCGCTCCGCGCCGCGCCGGAGGGAGGACGACTCCACCCCCTCCATTTTCAACTTATAGCGGGCCGGGGGGCTTGCGGCAAGACCCCGGTCGTGCCGCACAATCGTCGACCGAAGCCGGTACCCGCGTGAACGGGGACGCGGCACGCTCCGGCGGGCCGCCGGAGCGTGCCGGCCGGGAACCGCACCGCTCAAGGGGGATTCATGATCGACGTCATCGTGGTCGGCGGCGGGCCGACCGGCCTGATGCTGGCCGGCGAGCTGCGGCTGCACGGCGTGCGCGTCCGGGTGCTGGAGAAGGAGGCGGAGCCGGTCCCCTACGTCCGCGCCCTCGGCCTGCACGTGCGCAGTATCGAGCTGCTGGACCAGCGCGGCCTCCTGGAGCGGTTCCTCGCGCACGGCAAGAAGCACCCGCTCGGCGGCTTCTTCGGCGCCATCAGGAAACCCGCACCCGACGGGCTCGACACCGCCCACCCCTACGTCCTCGGCATCCTGCAGCCCGTCACCGACCGGCTGCTGGAAGAACGCGCCGCCGAGCTCGGCGCCGAGATCCGGCGCGGCCGCGCGGTCGTCGGACTCAGCCAGGACGGCGACGGGGTGACCGCCGAGCTGGCCGACGGGACCCGGCTGCGCTCGCGCTACCTCGTCGGCTGCGACGGCGGCCGCAGCACCGTCCGCACGCTGCTCGGCGTCGGGTTCCCCGGCGAACCGTCCCGGGTCGAGACACTGCTCGGCGAGGTGGAGCTCACCGCGCCGCAGGAGACGCTGACCGCCGTGATGGAGGAGGTCCGCAAGACCCAGAAGCGGTTCGGGATCATGCCCCTCGCGGACGGCGTCCACCGCGTCGGCGTGCCCGCCGAGGGCGTGGCGCGGGACCGCTCGGCCCCGACCACCCTGGAGGAGTTCAAGCAGCGGCTGCGCGCCGTCGCCGGCACCGACTTCGGCGCGCACTCTCCGCGCTGGCTGTCGCGCTTCGGCGACGCCACCCGGCTCGCCGAGCGCTACCGGATCGGACGGGTGCTGCTGGCCGGCGACGCGGCGCACATCCACCCGCCCACCGGCGGGCAGGGCCTCAACCTCGGCATCCAGGACGCGTTCAACCTCGGCTGGAAACTCGCCGCGCAGATCCGCGGCTGGGCTCCGCCGGCACTGCTGGACACCTACCACACCGAACGCCACCCCGTCGCCGCCGACGTGCTGGACAACACCCGCGCCCAGATGGAACTGCTGTCCACCGAACCCGGCCCCCTGGCCGTGCGCAAGCTGCTGTCGGAACTGATGGACTTCGACGAGGTCAACCGCCACCTGACCGAGAAGATCATCGCGACCGGGGTCCGCTACGACCTCGGCGGCGACCACCCGCTCGTCGGCCGCAGGCTCCGGGACGTCGCACTGAAGCAAGGCCGCCTCTACGAGCTGATGCACGACGGCCGCGGGCTGCTGCTCGACCGGACCGGCCGCCTCTCGGTCGCGGGCTGGACGGACCGCGTCGACCACGTCACCGGCGCCGGCGAGGAACTCCAGGTGCCCGCGGCCCTGCTCCGGCCGGACGGCCACGTGGCATGGGTCGGCGACGACCAGACGGACCTGCTCGGCCCCATGACCCGATGGTTCGGCGCTCCCACCGCCTGAGCATCCGAGCGCACCGGTTCGGCGACGGCCGGTGCCGCTCGAACAATGGCCGAGCCCATGCCCGGCACCGTGGTGTCATTCTTCTTCTGACCTCCCCCCCTTTGGCCGCGGACACTTGTAGGCCGCAGGTCTGCCACAGGGCCGGGCCCGAGGTTGTCCTGAAACCGTTGTTCGTTGGCCGGGTTCGGGCTCGTCCAGGAGCGGACGACCGATGAGAATCGGGCCGGAGAGATCACTAGATACGTTCCCGGTCCCATCCATCCCCTCGCACCGTAAACGCGATCAAGGAGTGCTTTCCCTTGAGTGCAATCACCTTCAAGACCTTCTCCGTCGGTGTCGCCGCCACCGGCGTGCTCGCGCTCGGCGCGGACGTGGGCGCCGCGCAGCAGGCCGCCGCCGCGCCCGCCACGGCATCGGCCCTCCGAGCGCCCACGGGTCCCACGGCCCCGGTCATCTACGCGGAGAACACCGTGGGCGACCCGGCGAAGGTGGCCGCCAAGCGCAAGACCACCACTGTCACCTACCGAACGTTCATCAAGAACAGCAAGGTGAGCGCGCTCGGCTGCTACTACAGCGACCCCACCGGAGGGACCAGGTACTGGTTCACGGGCGACGGACGCTCCTACTCCACCGCGAAGCGGTCCTACCGGACGATGATGCGGGTCAGCATCAACTGGAAGAAAAAGAAGATCACGGTCACCAAGGATGTGGGCACCTCCAAGGTGATCAACCGCAAGGGCAAGGTCGTCGCTCGCAAACGCGCCTCCATGAAGAAGATGAAGGTCATCAACGCAAAGGTGAACAAGAACGGCAAATCGGCCGGCTTTCAGCTCGACCACTCGGCTACCAACCCGTTCTGCAAGAAGACCGGCGGCTCGATCCGCTACAAGCTCGGCATGTCGGTCTTCAAGGACGGCAAGTACATCCTGGTCGGTTGGCGGCAGAAGGCGCCGCACCACGAGATGTTCATCGACCACAACGACACGAAGCCCAAATTCCTGTTCAGGGCGAAGAACCACGGGTTCATCTGCCTGCAGCCGGGCCTGTGCAAGCGCCAGTACTTCTCCTAGCCAGAAGCGAGCGCGTGCGGTACCGGTAGGCGCCTGAGGAAGGCGAACCGACCACGGGCGAACCGGCGAACACGAGCACCCGGCAGGGGCCGGCGGATGCGCCAGAACCGCCGATGGGCGGCCCGGCCCGCCGCCGAGCAGAATCCGTTGCCCCTTGCGGCCAGGATCGGCGGCGGCCGCCGGCACTCTCGCCACTGGCACCATGGCACAGCCATGACCCGACGAGATCTGACCAGCGCGGCGGACCAGAGGGTGGCACCGTGGGAGCCATGAAGGAGACCCCGGACCCAGCGCCGGCGACCTACGAGGACCTGCTGCGCCAGACCCGCCGGATCTACCGGGAACTGGAGCGGTACGACGGCATCACCCGGCGGCGGCTCCAAGAGAAGTGGAAGACCGTCCGGGTGTGAGTAGCTGCGGTACAGGAAATCCCGGTGAGAACGATCATGGTCATGAGCTGAGCACGCCGCGGCGTCCGGTCGGGGCCGGGGGACGTCTGCGTTACGGGGGTCGGCGAAGTCGGCGTGGGCCTGCTCGACGGCTTCGGGGTATGCCTCGCGCTTGGCGTGCTCGGCGAGCGCCGCTGGATCTGATTGTGGACGCCGCCATGGCCGGGGCCGGGGCCGGGCACTGGGCGGCGCTGCCGGTGATCGCCGTCCGGCAGGCGCGACGGTGACCTCGCGGCGGTCGCCCCGGCGGTGTGCCGAGGCGGCCGCCTCCGTTGGGACGCCGGGTCAGTGTGGCGTCGCACCGGGTAGCGGGTGCGCGGGTGGGGTGTTGGTCCAGCCCGCCGTCCGGACGAGGTGCCGGTACTGAGGCACACCCGGTCGCAGGAGCCGGTTCTTGCGGCCGGGTTTGACGACCACGGCCTCGGTGCCGACGACCGTGGCCGCGCGCGCGTCCAGGTAGAGCCGCCAGTCGAGGGTGCCGAGCGCCCCGGTGGTGTCGGACATGGTGAGCGCGGTGACGCTGCGGCCGAGCGGGTCCTTCACGGTGCCGAGGCTGCGCACCCCTGGCAGGCTCGCCAGCATCTGGAACAGCGCCGCCCGGGTCTGGGCGGGCAGCGGGGCCGAGCGGTCGGCCATCAGGCCGTCGATGCCGACCTGGTAGAGGAGCAGGTCGGGGCGCGACGGCGTCGCGCGGTGATCGCGCATCCAGCCCAGGATCGCGGTGCGCATGCGCAGCGGATCGGTCGGAAGGCTCGCGAGGTCGCCCTCGTAGAAGGTGCCGTCGTCGTGGCCGCGCGGCGTGTCGGGCACGTCGGGGACGACGACGCCCGCGTCCGGGTCGGGGTTCTCGTTCGCCTTGGGGGATCCGTCTCGGCGGTAGGCGGCGGCGTCGGAGGCGGTGATCGGCCGCACCCCTTCCTGCGTGCTGGCGAAGACGCCGTCGCCGTCGCGCCGGTCGGTCGGCTCCCACAGCTCGGTCGACCAGACCCCGAGCAGCATGTAGTCGTTGCCGCGGTGCGTGCGCCGGATCGCGACGGACTTCTCCCCCACCGCATGCCAGAACCGCCCCTTGGTCTCGGGCGCGGCGGTGCGGGCGGCGGCGGCGAGCAGCACGTCGTGGGCGGCGCCGGCGGTGACGATCGTCTGGTGCGGGATCGGCGGCTCGTAGAGCACGCCGAACGCGGTCGCCCCGGCGGTGAGGGCCGCTGCGGCGGGCAGGACGAGCTTCCAGCGGCGCCGCAGAGGACGCAGCGGGCGACGGGCGGCGCGGCGCGGCGCGGGCTCGTCCAGGATGCGTTCGAGCAGGGCTTGGGCGTCCGGGGTGCCCGCGGTCGCGCCCAGGGCGGCGACGTCCACGGGGTTGGCCGCGGCGAGGCGAGCGTGGAGATCGGTCATCGGGCCACCTCCGGGCGGACGGGCGCGGAATCGGGTTCGGGTTCGGCCAGCAGCGCGGCCAGGCGCTTGCGGGCGCGGTGCAGCCGCACCTTGAACGCGGTGGCCGAGCACCCGGCGGCGTAGGCGGCGGCGTGGTTGTCCAAGCCCTCCCAGCTCACCAGCAGCAGGGCCTCGCGGTCGGCGGCGCCGAGGCGGGCGAGCGCGTCGGTCAGCCGGTCCTGCTCGACGACGCCGTGCGCGGGGTCGGGGCCGGTGCGGGCGGGCTCGCCCGCGAGGCGCCCGGCGAGGCGCTCCTGCCGTACGCGCGAGCGGTGCTGGTTGGCCAGGCAGTTGGCGGCGGTGCGGTACAGCCAGGGCAGCGGATCGTCGGGCAGCGCGGACGCGTGCCGCCAAGCGGCGGTGAACGTCTCGGCGACCACGTCATCGGCTCGGGCCGCGTCGGTGCGGCGCAGCGCGTACGCCAGGACGCGCGCGTGGTGCTGCCGGAAGAGCGCGGTGAACCGTTCTTCATCGGGTCTCAAGGGCAAGGCTCCCTGCCGGAGGAGGCGGACACACGTACAGGTCCGGCAGGACACCCGAAGTTACCGGGTTCCTCCCCGGCAGCGGCCCGCAAGGCCGGGAAGCGTGCCGTCGATCACCACGGCGGCGACGTCCTTGGGCCGAGCGACGCGAATCCGCATTCCGGCCGCCAACCGGACCTTGATCGTTCTCACCGGGATTTCCTGCACCACAACCACTCACACCCGCCGTCGAAGCCGCGATGTACGACGGCGTCCGGCTGTTCGAGGACGCTGCGACCACCTCGAAGATCCCCGCGCTGGAGCGGCCCGCGTTCGCCGAAGTCGCCGCGGCCGCCGACCCCGGCGACTCCCTGGCCGTCTCCGAGCTGTTCCGCCTGTGCCGGGACCTGATCGACACCCACCGCATACGCGGCTGGTGCCTGGCCCGGGGCGTGTCCCTGCACGTCCTGTCCGGGCCGCTGAGCAACTTCGCCGACCTCGCCGCCAAAGACCCGACGACCGAACTCGTCATCAGCGTCATCACCAGCGTCGGCCAGTTCCAACGGGACCTGCAGAACGACCTCACCCAGGAAGGCATCGCCGCGGCGGCCGCGGAGGGGCGCCACCGTGGCCGGCCCCCGGCCCTGACCGGTGAACAGCGCGAGGAAGTCCGCACCGCCTACCTGGAGGAGGCGGGCGCCTCGATCGCATCGCTCGCCCGCCGGCACGGGGTGAACCGAGTCGCCGTACGGACCGCCCTCGCCGATCTCCTCCCCAACCGGCCCGGACCGACCGCCTGACCTCCACCCGCATCGGAACGGCCGGTTGCGACAACCCCGGCCCGGACGGCCCGCTAACGCAGCTGGCCGTTCGGTTGCTGCTCGACCCCCGATGCCCGGTCGTCACGGTCACCACACGGCTGAACGGCTTCGACGTCGCGCTCATCTCCCACAGCCAGGGCAACCTCGACGGCCTCGTCCAAGCCGCACCCGAACACGTCACCGTGCAGGAGTTGCGCCCGCAGATCGACCACATCCTCTACGGCGCGATCATCGCCACCCAGGCCGGAGGACGACTGACTGAAGGTGCTCAAGCAGATGATCCACGACACGGCGGCGCCCCGGCCCGGACGGCCGCGGCCCGGTGCCGTCGCCCAACGCCCGGTTCCGGGACCTCGGCCGGACGCCCTACCTGCGATGACCTGCTGAGGCGGCAAGGCTAACGGCGGTCGAGGCCGTCGAGCATGATGGGGAGGAAGCGCTCTGGGATGACGCCCGGGTGGCAGGCGAACACGTTGAGCAGTTCCAAGATGTCGCCGGTGCCGACGTCTGAACGCATTGCACCCTCCGCCTGCGCCTGCCGTACCAGCTCGTCGAGTCGCCGCACCAGCGCCTGCCTTGCCTGCGGCGCGGTGGTCCCGGCCAGCGAGGCCGCGATGGCGCCACGGCCCTTTTCCACGCTGTAGACGACGAAGGCGCGAACGGCCGCCCACGCGTCGGCCTCGGCCGCCACAGCGCGGTCGAGGCCGTCCATGAGCTCGTGGACGTACTGCTCCGCCAAGGCGGCGAGCAGCACGCCGCGGTCGGAAAAGCGGCGGTAGAGCGTGCCGACACCGACGCCGGCCCGGCGGGCGATCAGTTCCATCGGCACGTCCGCGCCGCGCTCGGCCACCGCGTCGCGTGCCGCCTCCAGGATCCTGTCCCGATTGCGGCGGGCATCGGCGCGCATTGAACTCTCCTCGAATTGGACGACAGCCTTCCGGTTAGTATATAACCG
This sequence comes from Spirillospora sp. CA-108201, assembly GCF_050936235.1. Taxonomy (NCBI): domain Bacteria; kingdom Bacillati; phylum Actinomycetota; class Actinomycetes; order Streptosporangiales; family Thermomonosporaceae; genus Spirillospora; species Spirillospora sp. CA-108201. Next base: position 1,386,446 of record NZ_JBNJNE010000001.1, read on the forward strand.
GAAGCCGACATTCCGTTTAAGGGGGTTGTGATGATCGTGGTGACGGGTGCGACCGGCACGATCGGGCGTGCGCTGGTCGAGGAACTCGGCGGTGTCGCGCGTGCCGTGGTGCGGCGCGCGGAACAGGGCGAGGAGCTGGGATGCGACTACGTGGTCGGCGACCTGGAGCGGCCGGAGAGCATCCCACTCGAGCCGGGTGACAGGCTCTTTCTCAACAGCGGGCTGTGGCCGGGTTTCGTGCGAGCGCACAAGGCGGTCATCGATCACGCGACGGCCGCGGGTGCGGCGCAGGTGGTGACCGTCTCCGTGCGCGGCGTCACGTCGAGCAGCCTGCTCGGGTTCGGCATGCACGGGCAGGTCGACGAGCATCTCAAGGCCTCGGGAGTGCCGTGGTCGATCCTGGCGCCCGTCGGCTTCATGCAGAACCTCGCGGGCGACGTCGACGAGGAGGGGCGGATCTTCGGCTCGTACGGCAGGGGCAGCGTCGGCTACATCGACGCGCGTGACATCGCGGCGGTCGCAGCCGCGCTGCTCACGCGTCCCGTCGGGGCCGACGCCACGTACGAGCTCACCGGGCCTGTGGCGCCTACGCACGATGAGGTCGCCGCCGAGCTCACCCGATCACTCGGCCGTACCGTGCGTTACGTGGACCTAACGGTGGAGGAAGCCGCCGTTCACCTGGAGAAACGCGGCATGCCCGCCCGAGCGGCGCGTGACCTGGCCGAACTCATGTCGCAGATCGGGGACGGGCGCTGGGCGAGCACGACCACGACCGTGGCCGACATCCTGGGCCGCGAACCGCGTTCGCTGCGGGAGTTCCTTGGATAGACGTGTGCAGCGGCGGCCGAGGAACAGGATCCTGGCCGCCGCTCCCGCGCGTAACGGCGGGACCAGCCCCGCTCCGCACCCGCACCGAGCGGTAAGGGCCTCACCTTCGGGGTCCTCGTCTCCGCCACGCTGCGCTGGGAAGCATCCGACACCGTCATCGTCCCGGGTGCGATGGTCGGCGCGATCGGAGCCCACCCGGACGGATCCGAGCACCATTTCGAGATGTGCACCTTCGCCTCTTGGCGCGGCGTCGCCGAGGACCCCGTGTGCGGCAGCCAGAACGCCGCCGTCGGGCAGTGGCTCACCGCCACCGTCTGCATCCGTGGGGCCGTCACCCTGCAACCCGTCCGTCGCCCGCCCTCAGGCGCGCTGCCCACACGACCCACACCCGCCCGTCGGTCGCGCGGCGCCGCGCTTGCCGGCGATGAGGTCGCGCTCTTCGTCCAGGATCGTCCAGTGCTCGAGGTGCAGCCCCGTGGCCGGTCAGGCCGCCCCGGCCCGCGCGAGCACCTCGGCGATCTCGTCGTGGCCCCGCTCCCTGGCGATGCCGAGCGGTGTGTCACTGCCGACCTTGAGCCCGGACGGGTCGGCGATCCGGGCGTCGACGTCGGCCCCGGCGGCGATGAGCATCTCGATGACATCGGGCGCGGCTCCCCACCACGCCGCGTAGTGCAGGGGCGTCGCGCCCGCCGTCGTGCGCGGGTCGGGATCGTCGGAGCGATCGAGCATCAGCCGGAGCGCCTCCTGACACCTGCCGCCCGCGGCGGCGTGCAGGGCGGACATGCCTTCGATCCCGAACAGGTCCGCGTGTGCGGTGCGCCGCGCCGGGTCCGCCCCCGCGTCGAGCAGCGCCGCGACGAATTCCGGCGCCTTGACCGCGACCAGCAGCGGGGTCGTGCCGATCCTGTCCTCGGCCTCGACGTCCGCGCCGGCGTCGACGAGGCGGCGCAGGATCTCCAGCCGCTCGGCGACCGCCCGCTTGCGCTCCCGGCTGAACCGGCTCTCGGCCACGACGTGCAGCGCAGTCGTGCCGATACGGTCGCTCGCCCGTGGGTCGGCGCCGACATCGAGCAGCGCCCGCACCACCTCCACCGAGGGCCCGGGCCGGTCGGTGCGGAACGGTCCTCTGACGGCCATCCAGAGCGGCGCCACGTCATACTCGATCCGGTCCATCCCGAAGTCGTCGGGATGCAGGCCGAGCTCCGACAGGAGGCTGTCGTGGCCGGTCCGCGCGCCGGCGTCGGCGCCCGCGGCCAGCAGCGCCCGCACCGTCTCGGCCGAGCCCGACATCGCCGCGAAGTGCAACGGGGTCATCGCCGAGCGGTCGTCCTCGGCCGGCCCCAACGGGGCACCCGCGGCGATCGCGGCGGCCACGGTCTCCAGGTCGCCGTGGGCGCAGGCGTTGGCCAGCCGGGCGGAATCCGGCGGCGCATAGACGGTCAGCTCGGCCAGCATCCGCGACAACCGCCGCGGACGACCGAAGGCGTCCGCCGCGTCGGAACCGTCGTGGTCGATCCGGTAGACGCCGGGATCGCCCGGCCGCGGGTCGTCGAGGTCGACGACCCAGTAGTACTGCGTCGACTCGTTGAACCCGATCACGAAGCACGGCCGGTCCACCCCGAACGGATCGCCCCCGCCGCTCCCCTGCGGGAAGCTCACCCGGTCGCCGTCCTCGGCGGTGACCAGCAGGGTGCGCGGCGGCCATGCGACCGCCATCAGCGTCTCGATCTCCAGTGGCAGCGGCCTGGGCGCGTCGGTCCAGTGCACGCCCGTCTCCACCGTCCCGGGCACGGTCCCGCCCAACCGCTCGATCTGACGCAGCACGTCGGTGTGCAGGGCCCCGCTTCGCATCGGGTCAAGGTAACAGCAGAGGCAGAGTCGGTCGAACGGCTCGGGCGCTCAGCCGAAGCGGTGCGGGGCCAGGACGCCGAGCTGCCGGGTGATGAGGCCGTCCTTGGGGTAGCGGGCGATCCGTCGCTGGACGGCGCTTCGGGCGCGCAAGATTATTGCGTCCTGGCACAAGAATTCTCAATCGCTTCGATCGGGAGCTCGAATAGCGTCGGCCGGGTCGGAAGAAGCCCCGGTGAAGGGCGGCGCATGGACCTGGACGTGACGCGGATCGAGGAGGCCGTACAAGTGATCGATCCGGTGTTCCTCAACACCCCGCAGTACCTCGACGAGCAGCTGAGCCGGGCGCTGGGCGGCCGCGCGGTGACGGTGAAGCTGGAGACGGCCAACCCGGTGCGCAGCTTCAAGGGCAGGGGCGCCGACCTCATGATGAGCACCCTCGCCCCCGGCACTCCGGTGGAGTGCGCCAGCTCGGGCAACTTCGGGCAGGCCGTCGCCTACGCGGGACGGGCCCGCCGGATGCCGGTCGAGGTGTTCGTGCCCGAGACGATCAATCCCGCCGAGCGGGAGCGGATGGAGACCTTCGGCGCGCGCGTCGTCGCGGCGGGGCCGGACGGCTCGTCGGCGCGCGAGGCCGCGGCCGCCCACGCCGAGCGCCATCCCGGCCGCGTCCACCTGCAGGACGGCGTGCAGGCGGCGATCGCCGAGGGCGCCGGGACGATCGGCGTCGAGCTGACCCGCCGCGCACCGGCCTCCGGCTTCGACGCCGTCGTGCTCCCGGTCGGCGACGGCGCGCTGATCAACGGCGTGGCGCGCTGGATGAAGGAGCACGCGCCCGGAACCCGGATCGTGGGGGTCAACGCCGAAGGCGCCCCCTCGATGCTGGAGAGCCTGCGCGCCGGCCGCGCGGTCGGCCTGGACCGCGCCCGCACCTTCGCCTTCACGAGTTCTGCGGCGCAGCGGTGGCGGTGTCGAGGCGATGGTCGGGGCGGTGCAGGAGCAGGACCATCACCGCCCCGATGACGGCCAGGCCGGCGGTGTCGAGAGGGTGGCGGGTGTGGGAGACCAGCCCGAAGGCGGTGTGGGCGACCAGAGCCCCGGCCGCCGCGGCCAGCCGGTGACGGGCCGTCCAGCCGTCCGCCGCGCCCCACCGGCGCAGAGCCCAGGCGGCGGCACCGGCGACCGCCGCCGCGGCGGCCATCGGCAGCGGCACCCACGCGCGGGGAAGGAACGCCGGATGGTGCGCGCCGGCGAAGGGGAACAGCAGCGCCAGGAAGGCGAAGGCAGCGACGGCGCACACGCCCCCGAGCCGGAACAGACCGGGAACGGGCCCGGCGCCCCCGACCGGACGGCGGCCCGCGACGCGCGGGAGCCGGGCGAGTGCCGCCGCCACCGCCGCGGCCGCCGGCCCCAGGATCACCAGGGCCGCCCGCCCCGACAGCAGGTAGCCGGGGTCCTCCGCCGGGGGCACCGACACCCGCAGCAGCCCGACCCCCAGCAGCGCCGCGACGCCCGTGCCGGCGAGCCCCGCGCGCCGCAGGTAGGGCGTCCGGCCGAGGTCGCGGAACATCAACTCGACGAGCGTCACCGGCAGCAGGACGCTGAACACCGCGTGGTAAAGCAGGTTCAGCTCGGCGTAGGGCGCGTTGATCCCCCACGGCCTCGGCCCCCAGCCCGCGGCGCCGCACCAGGGCCAAGGCGGCGCGCCGCTGCCGCCTGCGCTGCCGCCGCCGGAGCGCGCGGTCCGCACGGGACGGCCGGTTTCGGGAAAGGACCATGCCCCCGACGGTAGGGACGGAGCCCTCCCCCGCACCTCCGGCGACGGACCGGTCTGCGCCCTCCGTCGTCAGACGGAGAGACCGGGCCCGACCACCCCGAGGTCGTAGGCGAACACCACGCCCTGCACCCCGAGCCCGCTGAGGATCACCGGCGCCCGCGCCGCGTCGAGCGGGATCGTCACGCGGTCTCCTTCAACGGCAGGTGGGCGCGGACCCGGAACCCGCCCGACGGATCCGGTGCGGCCTCCAGCGTCCCGCCGAGCAGCGCCGCGCGCTCGCGCATCCCGGTGACGCCCTGCCCGGAGCCCGCCCAGGCCGACCGGCCGCCGCCCGTCCCGTCGTCGCGGACCTCCACCGTCAGCCCACCGTCCCGCGCGCAGACCGTCACGAACGCGGTGGACGCGCCGCGCGCGTGCCGCAGGGCGTTGGTGAGCGACTCCTGCACGATCCGGTACGCCGACAGGGACACGCCCGGCGGGACGTCGGCGCCCTCCAAACCGTCGCGCACCACGCGGACGGGCAGCCCGGCGGCCTCCACCGTCCCGGCGAGCCGGTCCAGGTCCTCCAGGGTCGGCTGCGGCACCAGGGCGTCGCCGTCGGAGAGCGCCGGGGCCTCCCCGTCCAGCAGGCGCACGGTGCGCACGAAGCGGCGCAGCTCGACCAGCGCCTCCCGCCCCGACGCCTCCAGACTCCGCACCGCCTGCCGCGCCTTCTCGGGGCTGGCGTCGAACACGTCGTCCGCGGCGGCTGCCTGCACCACCATCACCGACACCGTGTGCGCCAGGACGTCGTGCAGTTCACGGGCGATGCGGGCCCGCTCCTCCAGCACGGCCCGGCGCGACTCGGCCTGCCGCCGCGCCGCCCAGGCCCGTCCGAGCGCGCCCCAGCTCCAGGCCAGGACCGCCGCGACCGGCCACAGGACCGCCCCGACGCCGTGGCCGCCGGCACCGGCGGCCACGCCCAGGACGACCGCGGCCCCCGCCGCTCCCCACAGCGACGTCCTCGCGGGCCTCAGCCAGGCGAACGTGCTCAGCACGACCAGCGCGATCCCCGTCCCGGCCTCCGGGACCAGGAACTGCAGGGCCGCGCCGGAGACCACCGCGACGGCGGTGACCACGGCCGGCCGCGAGTTCAGCCACCACAGCGCCGTGGCCTGGACGACGACGAGCACCGTCACCAGCGGACGCCCGGCCTCGGCCGGCACGCCGCGGGGCGCAAGCAGCAGCACCGGCGACAGCGCCGCCAGCGCGCCCGCCACCAGCGGCGCCTTCCACCGCGCCGGCAACGACGCCTCGAACCGGTCCCGCACGAATGCAGACGCTACCAGCGCAAGCTCCCGCCACCGGCCGCGCGGGACCGGAGGCATGCAGGCGAATGAGGCGGCGCTTGGCCGGGCGTTGAGGAGATCGGCCTGCAGGGACGGCTTGCGGATCATCCGTTCGGTGCCTCGCTGATTCTGTCGGGCGACGGCACTACCTTTGCTCCACATGCCCCCGAACGAGAATCTCCTCGTCATCCCTGACGATTGGCGCGTCGCACTCCATCCACGTCGCGGTGGGACGCCCGGACCTTCGATCGAACTCGACGCCGACGCCGTCTCCGTCGTCCAGCAGTGGGTGAAGGAGACGCGCGACGAGATAGACCATCTGCTCGACACGCCGCAGAGCCGGAGAGACCTGGTCGGGTCCGCCCGCGCATATTTGCAGGGCGAGGCGAACCCCCAGGGCGCCGCCGTGATCGCGGCCGTCCTCGCCGCGGAGTGGCCGCTACGGGACGACTACGAGTACGGCGAGGAACCGTTCGCCACCATCGCGGACGCGTGGATCGCCGAGCACGGCCTGGTGTTCGCCGCCGCGGCCACGGTCGAACTCAGCGGCGTCTTCGTCGACGGCTACGGCTGGCAGAAGCGGGAGGACCGGCGCCATCTCCGGCTCCGCCAGCTCGACGAGGAGGACCCCGGTTACAACAGGGGTCTGGATTGCCTCGGATTGGTCGCGACCCGCGTGCGCGGCCTTCTCGCGGCCGCCGACGAGCCGGAGTACGAGCGGGCCGTCGACGAGCTGGGCGAGCGCCGCCTTGACGGCATGCGACGCCTGGCCGCCGCGTACCTGGTGCCGACGCAGACCGCGTGGGTCGACGAACTCTGCGCCACCCTGCCTGAACTGGAGCCCCACACCTGGATGATGGTCCTGTGCACGATGGGGTCGGCCGACCAGCTCGCCACGCTGCTCGCCGGCCAGAGCGGGTGGTCCTGGCTCGACGGCAGGCCGGGCGTGCTCTCCACGGCCGTCGAGGGCGTCGGTCCGGCGCTGGCCTCGACGCTGGCCACCGTCGCCGAGGAGGAGACCGAGATCGGACGCGACCCGTACGCGTTGCTGCGGGCACTCGGCGTGCTGGCGACGGACGAGGCGTTCCAGCTCCTGGTGGACCGCCTCGACCGGCCGCAGGTGCACAAGGCCGTGATCGAGACGGCCCGCCACCACCCGCAGCGGGCGCTGCGGCTGCTCAGCGAGGCGGCCGCGTCGGGCCCCGCGCCGATCTCCTCCTACGCCGTCCGGCTGCTACGCGACCACGTGACGGCCCGTCCCGACATCACCACCGCCGTTCTGCCGCGGCTGTCCGCGGCGGCGCGCGAAGTCGTCGAGTCGATCGGCGAGTCGGCCGCCGGCTGGGCGCCGGAGGCCGCGGCGGAGTCCCTGCCGCGGCTGCTGGTCGAGCCGCCGTGGACGCGCGAGCGCCCCACGTTCAAGCGGGTGACCGTCAAGGGGCTCGAACCGCTGACCGCCAGGGTGCCGGGAGAGCCGGAGGGAAGGGCGGAGATCCGTGCCGTCATTCCCGACGCGCTGGGCAAGACCGGCCCGCAGCGTTTCAAGGCGGAGGCCGCCCTTCGGCGCGTCGCCGAGGCCGAAGGCGACGAGGTAGTCCTTGAAGTGGCCGGTGAGTACGGCGCCAAGGCCGCGAACGCCGCCAAGGCGCTGCTCGCCGCCGACCCCCTGGACGACCTTCCGGCCGAGATTCCGCGGCGGCCGGCCTGGCAGGATCCGTACATCCTCCCCCAAGTGCTCCTTCGGGAGAACGGCCTCGCACTTCCCGCCGACGCGGTCGACCACATCGTCACCATGCTCTCCATCTCCAAGCCGGACAAGCCGTACGCGGGCATCGACGTCGTCAGGGAGATCTGCGCTCCCGCCTCCCTCGCCTCCCTCGTCTGGCGGTTGTTCGAGGCGTCGGGCCTGCGCGAGCAGAGCTATGCCACGGACGACGCCGGCTGGGTGCTGACGGCCCTGGGGCTGTTCGGCGACGACGAAACGGTGCGCAGATTCGCGCCGGTGATCCATGCCTGGCCGGGCGACGGCGGCCACGCCAAGGCGGTCAAGGGTTTGGACGTCCTGCTCGCGATCGCCAGCGATGTGGCACTGATGCACCTCCACGACACGGCGACCAAGGTCAAGTACAAGGGCCTCCGGAGGAAGGCGCAGGAGCGGATCGACGTCCTGGCCAAAGATCTCGGGCTGAGCCCCGAACAGCTGGCCGACCGGCTCATTCCCGACTTCGGGCTGGACGAGAAGGGCGAGTTGTTCCTCGATTACGGCCCGCGCGGCTTCACCGCCGGCTTCGACGAGCGGCTCAGGCCGTACATCGTCGACGACACCGGTCAGCGGCGCGCCGGCCTTCCCAAGCCGGGCGTCCGCGACGACCAGGAACTGGCCCCGGCCGCCCACCAGCGGTTCGCCGCCTTGAAGAAGGACGTCCGGACCCTGGCCGACGAACGGCTCCGGCGCTTCGAACGAGCCATGGTCGCGCAGCAGCGGTGGAGCGTCCGGGAGTTCCGGACCTTCATCGTCGAGCATCCCCTCGTGCGGCACGTCGCCCGGCGGCTGGTGTGGATCACTGAGGGGGGCCGCGCGTTCCGCGTCGCCGAGGACCGGTCGTTCGCCGACCTCCAGGACGACGAGCTGACCCTGACCGAGACGGCCCGAGTGAGGGTGGCCCATCCGCTCCACCTGTCCGGCGACCTGGAGGCGTGGGCCGAGGTGTTCGACGCCTACGAGATCAACCAACCCTTCCCGCAGCTGAGCCGCCCCACGTACGCGCTGACCGAGGACGAGCGCGCGGGCACCGAGCTGGGACGCTTCCACGACGTCACGGTGCCGGTCGGCAGGCTGGTCGGCATGGAGCGGCGCGGATGGCAGCGGGGCAGCGCCGAGGACAACGGCATCCAAACCGGTGTTCACCGCGAACTGCCCGGTGGCCGAGCCCTTGTCATCGGCGTTGATCCGGGCATCGTCGTCGGTGACATCGGTCACTGGCCCGAGCAGCGGATCGACCGCGTCTGGCTCAATCAGGGCACCGACCTCGGTTGGCGCGCCGAGACCCGGCCGCTGCCGTTCTCCGAACTGGACGCGATCACCGCCTCGGAAATCCTCGCCGATCTCGTCGAGTTGACGACCGCCTGAGCGCCGGAACGGCCTGGACCTGCATGATCAGGCGATCATGCAGGTCCAGGGAAACACGGCCTAGTACTACATGCCTAGATCTCGGTGGGCGATCGAACGATTCCTCTACGTGATCACACTGGGTGGTGTAACGGTGTCTGTATGTTTGACTCTCGTGAGTGCGCCGGTGCGGTGACGGCAGCGGTTCTGGACAGATGGAATTCGGATTTCGAGACGGTGTGCGTCCGGTTCGAGCGCCGATGGTACCGGACGGAGTCACGTGAGCATTTCCGGCAGTACCTGCGGGGATTGCTGGCGCCACTCGCGCGCAAGAATTCCTGGACGATCTCGGAGTTCACCGGGGAGCGCAGGCCGACAGCGGTCCAGCGGTTCATCAACCTGACGTCATGGGACGCCGATGGGCTGCGCGACGATGTGCGGTCCTATGCGATGGAGTATTTCGCCGATCCCCGGGCGGTGCTGATCGCCGACCCGACCGGGTTCGCTAAGAAGGGAAAGAAGTCGGCCGGGGTACAACGGCAGTACTCCGGGACGCTCGGCCGGGTCGACAACTGTCAGATCGGCACTTTCCTGGCCTACGCCAACACGGCCGGAGACCGGGTGCTCATCGACCGGGAACTCTATATGCCCGAACGCTCCTGGTGCGCCGACGCCGAGCGGCGGGCCGAGGCCGGCGTCCCCGAGGACCTGGCGTTCATGACCCGCCCGCAGCAGGTCCAGGCCATGATCGACCGGACGGTCGGGGCAGGGGTGCCGTTCGCGTGGTTCGCCGGGGACGAGGAGTTCGGCCAAAACCACAGACTGCGCCGTCATCTGGAGGAACAACAGATCGCCTACTGCATGGCCGTGCCCAAGAACACCACCGTCATCACCGGAAGCGTTTCCTCGGCGACAGGCGACCCCGCCATTGTCGAGACCGTCGCCGCACAACTGAAACCCCACGACTGGCAACGCCGAGCCTGCGGAATCGGATCGAAAGGCTTCCGGGTCTATGACTGGGCCGTGATCGAGGCACCGTTCCCGGGACACCAGTACGTGTTCCGGCGAAACATCACCGATGGCGAACTCGCGTACTTTCACTCCTACAACCCGCGCGGGGAAGGATTATGCGAGTTGGTCCGGGTCATCGGCTCCCGTTGGCCGATCGAGGAATGTTTCGAGGCCGCCAAACAGGAAGCGGGGCTGGCGCAATACCAGTTCCGGCTCTACCGCGCCTGGTACCGCCACATCACCCTGGCGATGCTCGCCATGGCCTTTCTCGCCGTGCTGCGCCATACCGCCAAAAAGGGGACCCGCCCCCTGTGGACAACCGGCGGCGACCGGCGGCGCACAACAGACGGACCGGCAGCAATCACCACCCGCCCCCCGGACGGTCACCTCAACGGCCTCTCCGGCGACTGATCGCCCTGTCGATCGCAGAGATCCGGCGTCTGTTCAACCTGATCGGTAAAGACGATCACGCTGTTGACCTGGGACTCTACTGGTCCGCCCTCCGCCGTGGCCATCAAGCTGAAGCGCGCAGGCACCACTTCAGGCGACACCTGCGCCTCCAGATCATCCAGATCTAGCTATGTAGTACTAGTCCCCGGGCATCACCGTGAAGGTGAACCCGGCGCTCGCCTGACGGCGCAGCGGAACGTCGCACCTGACCCGCCGCAGCACCTCGTTCCTGCTGAGGCCGAGCCCGTGCGCGATGAGCCGGTCGGGGCGGACCGGGCCCGGATCGTCGAAGACGACCTCCACCTGGACCGGCCACGCCTCGTCGAGCCATGGCGACGGGACGTCGAGCCGCCAGGCCCCCGTCCAGTCCAGGGTGAAGCGGTTGCGCCGGGCCAGCAGCGGATCCAGCAGCCGGGACGCCACCAGTTCCGGGTCGTTGACGCGGTAGCCGTGGAGTTCCGCCGGATCGAGGGAGCGGACCGGCGCCCGCTCGTGGACGGCGAGCTTGCTCGTGCGATCGCAGTGCGTGCAGCGGACCAGCAGCCACACGTCCAGCAGCTTCCCGTTGGCGTTGACGCGGAACCTGCCCTCGCCGGCGGAGGCCGACCCCGACGGGCAGTCCACGCACCGCAGCGACAGCAGGGGCAGCCTGGTCCGGCGAACAACCCAGGGCAGCACGGTATGAGGTTGTGAGGACATGAGCTCTCTAGACCTGACACGAGGCCGATTGCGCGCGGCCTCAAACGCTGTATGACCGGGTGCGCGAGGGCAGCCCGGCAGGACCGACGAGAGCGTCGGCTACAGGTGAGCGGAAGAAGGTGTCAGGTCTACAGAGCAGGCGGGGTCACGCGAGTTTTGTCCCTTCGTCTTCACTGCGATTGTCTTCACTGCGATGTGGGCCGCAGGCACCCTATGAGAACGCGCAAGGAAGGCTCAATCGGTTTTCCGGCCGAGACCTCGCCGGCGCTGCAAGCCCCCCAGAGGCGCTGGTGTCGTCAGGCCCGGCCGAGGACGCAGAACTCGTTGCCCTCCGGATCGGCCAGCACCGTCCACGGGACGTCGCCCTGGCCGAGGTCGAGGTCGGTGGCGCCAAGGGTCCGCAGCCGGGCCACCTCCGCCTCCTTGCCGTCGACGGGGTGGGGCAGCAGGTCGAGATGCACGCGGTTCCACCATGTCCTCGCGCCGGATGCGCGGCGGAACTCCAGATACGGCCCGACTCCCTGCGCGGAGCGCAGCATCGCGTGGTCATCGGTGACCTCGTGCAGGGTCCAGTCCATCACCTCGCCCCAGAACCGGACCATCGCCCGCGGATCCGCGCAGTCGACCACCACCGCGGCGATCGGCCCGGTGTCCTTGTAGATCTCCCGGGGCTCCAGCACGCAGAACACGTTGCCCTCCGGATCGGCCAGCACCGTCCACGGGACGTCGCCCTGGCCCACGTCCACGGGCGTCGCACCGAGATCCCTCAGGCGCGCGACCCACTCCGCCTGATGGGCCGCGGAGGAGGTGGCCAGATCCAGGTGCACGCGGTCCTCCACCGTCTCGGGGTCCGGGACGGTGACGAGGTCGACGCACACGGCGGTGGGGTCCGGCCAGTCGAAGCCCTCGGGTTCGAGGTTGGTCACGCCGGGTCCCTCGCTGGACGTGCCCCACCCGAGCGCCTCCGCCCAGAACCGGCCGAGCGCCGAGTCATCCCCGGCTTTGAAGTTCACCTGAACGAGTCGCAGCGTCATGGCGCCCCACCCTAAGCCCAGGTCGACGGGGTCGCTCCGTCAGGGGACGGACTCCGCGGCGGCGAGGGTCAGAGCGCCCGCCAGGGCGGCGCGGGCGCCCAGAGAGGAGGACCGCACCTGGACCCGGTCGCTGATCGCGGGCTGGGCGAAGCGCCGCAGGGACTCGCGGATCCCCTCCAGGAGGGGGTCGCCTCCCGTCGCGAGCTCGCCGCCGATGACGAGCATCGCCGGGTCCAGGGCGTTGCACAGGTCGGACAGGACGCGTCCGAGGCGGCGTCCCGCGTCGGCGACGATCCGGGCCACCACCGGGTTGCCGACCAGGGAGCCCAGGGACAGGTCGTCGGGCCGTTCGGGAAGCGGGAGGCCCGCCGCGATGAGCTGCCGCCACACCTCGCCGATCGACACCACCGACTCCAGGCAGCCGCGCTGCCCGCACCGGCACTGCGCCCCGCCCTCCTGGATCAGCGTGTGCCCGATCTCCCCCGACGCGCCGTACGCCCCGGTGTACCGGCGGCCCGCGAGGATCAGCCCGGCCCCGATGCCGTGGGACGCCTTCACGTAGATCAGGTCGGACACGCCCCGGGCGGCCCCGTGCGTGTGCTCGGCCAGCGCGGCGAGCTCCGCGTCGTTCGCGATCACCACCTCGCCGCCGAGCCGGGCGGTGAGCTCCTCCCGCGGCCGGACGCCGGCCCAGCCCGCGAGGATCGTGGCCGACTGGATCCGGCCGGTCGCCTGGTTGATCGGCCCCGGGATCCCCGCCACCGTCCGCAGCACCTGGCCGGCCGGGACCCCCGCCCGGTCGAGCAGGCCGGCGACCAGGTCCCCCGCCCGGTCGAGCGCGTTGCCCGCCGAGCCGTCCACGTCGACGGGCGCCCGTTCCTCGGCGACGACGTCCTGCGCGGTCGAGGCGAGGGCCGCGGAGACGTGCGTGTGCCCGAAGTCGATGCCGACGAGATACCCCGGGGGGCGGTGCGGCGACAGCGGGGAGGACGGCCTGCCGCGGCCCGCGCGCTCGGCGGCCGGGTGCTCGTGCACCAGTCCTTCGGCCAGCAGTCCCCGGACGATCCCCGCCACCGTGCTCGGTGCGAGCCCGGTGCGGCGGCTCAGCTCCTGCCGGGTCGCGGGAAAGGACTGGTTCAGCGCGTCGAGGATCGCGCGCCTGCTGCGCTCGATCCGCGGGTTCGGTGGGGTGGGCACCGGACCACGATATCCAATTAGAGCGTTGAACACACAAAATAATACTTTTTTAGAGTGTTGACCATAGAGATTTGTCCAATCTACGATCACCGGACCGTTTGTGGAGCGTTCCACCCCCACCCCCAGGGAGACGCATATGGGCCGTGCAGGCACCAAGTGGCGAAGAAGACGGGCGGCATCGCTCGTCGCGGCGGCGGCCCTCATGGTCCCGGGAGCGCTCGCGGCCGCTCCGGCCCGAGCCGCCGAGCCCGCCCCCTCGGGCGGACTCGCCGAGGCCGCCGGGAAGGACGCCCGGACCGTCAGGTCACCCGACGGCGATCTGCGCGTGGCCATCGCCACCGAGAACGGCCGCCTGACCTACAGCGTGAAGGAGCGCGGCAGGGTCCTCGTCGGCGCGTCCGGACTCGGCATGGATCTCGCCGGACGGTCCAGCCTCACGCGGGACATGTCCATCCGGTCCGTCGAACGGCGCACGATCGACGAGACGTGGAAGCCCGTCTGGGGCACGTCCAGCAAGGTCAGGAACCACGCGAACGAGCTCACCGTCCACGCCGTCCAGGCCGGGACCGGGTTCAAGCTCGACCTGGTGTTCCGGGTCTTCGACGACGGCGTCGGGTTCCGCTACCACTTCCCCGGACAGCCCGGCCTCGACGCCTACACCGTCACCGCCGAGCAGACCGAGTTCGCCTTCGAACCCGCCGCCAGGAGCTGGTCCATCGCCGCGGGCACCAACTGGACCGCCGACGAGAAGCACTACCGCGACCTGCCCCTGTCCAGCGTCCCCACCGCGCAGACCCCGATCACCGCCTCCCCCGCCGCCGGCTCCTACGTGGTGGTGCACGAGGCCGACCTGACCGACTACCCCAGCATGACCCTGAAGGCGGTGCCGGGACGGCCCGGCGCGTTCTCCAGCGACCTGATCAGCCTCCCCGACGGCACGAAGGCCAAGCTGAACGGCGAGTTCTCCACGCCCTGGCGCACCCTGACCACGGGTGAGCGGCCCGGCGACCTCGGCGAGTCCCACCTGACCGAGAACCTCAACGACCCGTGCGCGATCTGCGGCGACACGTCCTGGATCGAGCCCGCGACCTACGTCGGCGTCTGGTGGGAGCTGCAGCGGCGCGCCACCACCTGGAACGCCGGACCGAACCACGGCGCGACCACCGCGCGGGTCAAGCAGTACGTCGACCTGGCCAAGAAGGCGGGCGCCAAGTTCGTGCTGGCCGAGGGCTGGAACACCGACTCCGGCGGCTCGTGGAGCGGCCAGGACTTCCTCACCCCGCAGGCCGACCTCGACCTCCCTGAGGTGCTGCGGTACGCCAAGGCCAACGGCGTCGGGTTCATCGCGCACAACGAGACCCGGGGCGACGTCGACTACTACGACCAGAACCTGGAGAAGATCTTCTCCAGGTACGAGGCCCTCGGCATCCACTCGATCAAGACCGGCTACGCCACGAAGTACCTGCTCGGCGGCGTCAACCGCAGCCACTACGACCAGGAGGCCGTCCGGCACTACCAGCGGGTGGTCGACGCGGCGGCCCGGCACCGCATCACGGTCGACGCCCACGAGGCGATCAAGCCCACCGGCCTCGCGCGCACCTACCCGAACATGATGACCGGCGAGGGCGTCGCGGGCATGGAGCAGCACAACTACATGGGCGCGGGCGGCAACCCGCCCGCGCAGGCCACGATCCTCCCGTTCACCCGGTTCATGGGAGGGCCCGCCGACTACACGCCCGGCGTCCTCAACGTCACCTGGGACCCGGCCCGCCTCGGGACCCGCGTCCAGACGACCTCGGCCGCGCAGCTGGCCCTGTATCCGACGTTCTTCAGCCCAATGCAGATGCTCGCGGACACCCCCGAGAACTACGCCGCCCACCCCGGGTTCGCGTTCCTCAAGGACATGCCCGCCACGTGGGACGAGACCCGCGTCCTGGACAGCGCCATCGGGGACTACACCACCACGGCGCGCCGCAGCGGCGAGAACTGGTACCTCGGAGCGATCACCGACGAGAACGACCGGACCCTCCAGGTGCCGCTGTCGTTCCTGCCGCCCGGCACGTTCGTGGCGGAGGCCTACGCCGACGCCCAGGAGACCACCTGGAAGGGCGACCCGCTGCCCGTCGAGATCCGCAGGACGCTGGTCAGGTCCTCCACCCGGCTGTCCATGTCGCTCGTCGGCGGAGGCGGTCAGGCGGTCAAGCTCAGGCCCGCGACCGCCGACGACCTGCGCGCCCTCTCCGGCTACTCCGCGCCCCGCGCGGAATTCGGCGCCGCCGAGGCCGTCCTGGACCAGGCCACCCAGCGCCTCACCGTGAAGGCCCCGCTCACCAACGAGGGCAGCACCGTGGGCGGGTTCCAGGCCCGGGTGTTCCTCGACGGCCGCGCCGCCGGCGAGGCGCGGACCGTCCGCGTGGCGGGCGGCGGAACCCGGACCGTCGAGTGGACGCTGCCCGCCTCCGAAGTGCCCGACGGCGACTTCCGGGTCGCGGTGGGCGCGTCCGGCGCCGGCTCCGGCAAGCCGGTCCGGGTGGAGCAGGCGCGTTCGCTGCTCGAACTCGTCCAGGACCTGCGGCGTTCCGGCAAGATCACGCCGTCGGCGGCGGCCGGCCTCCAGCCCGCGATCGCCAAGAGCGAGGCCGCGCTCCGCCGGGGCGACGTCACCGGCCGCCTCCTGGCCCTGCAGGACCTGCGGCTCGCCCTCTACGGCCTGCCGCTCGACGAGGTGAGCGCACAGGCCCGCACCGCGATCGACGACCGGCTCGCCACCCGGCTCGGCGCACCGGAGGGGCTCCTCTCCCTCGCGCTCAAGGTGCGGGGGGCGGCCGATGACCGGGCCGTCGACCCGGCCCTGTCCGGCAGGCTCGCCGCCGAGGTCAAGGCCGCGGTCCACGCCGCGTCCGCGGGCGACGCCACGGAGATGAGGAAGGCGCTCGGCCGGTTCGACGCCCTGGTCGAGGCCGCGCAGATCGCCCCGGACGTCGCGGACGGCCTGCTGGCCGCGAGCCGGGCGCTCGCCGCCGAACCGCGCACGGCCGAGGCGGAGTCCGCGCAGCTCGTCAGCGGCGCGTGCCGGCGCACCGACCACACCGGCTACACCGGCACCGGATTCGTGGCCTGCCTGAAGACCAAGGACAGCGGCGTGCGGGTCGACGCCCCGGTCACCACCGAGGGCCTCTACACGGTCCGCCTCCGCTACGCCAACGGCATGGGCTCGACGCGGACCATGACCCTCGCCGGCGGCCCGCAGCCCGTCCAGGTCCACCTCCCCGACCTCGGGTCCTGGGACACGTGGTCGGAGGTGCGGGCCGGCGTCCACCTCGGCCCGGCCACGCCGCTGACCTTCGTCTACGGGGCGAACGACGACGGCAACGTCAACCTGGACTCGATCACCATCGAACCCGAACCTGGAGTCGTCCACCGGTAACCGGCGGCCCACCACGCGGAGGCGCGGTGCGGCGGTGCCCGAAGGGTCTCGGCCGAGACCCTGAACGGCACCGCCGCCTTCTCCAGATCCCAGGGCATCGCGGCGAAGAAGCCGGTGAGGATCCAGATCGTCAGCGGCAGGGCGAAGGACAGGTCGGGAAGGATCAGCGCGGGGAAGGTCCCCAGCCAAGGGATCTCGGTGAACAGCTGGAACATCGGGCCGAAACGGTCACCGCCGCTCGTGTCGAGCGCCACCACACCACGATGACGGCCGCGCCCGCGTACAGCCACAGGCGTCGCCGCGGCCACCGGCGAGTCGCTCGGGCGGCCGGAGTGGTCGGGCCATCGCGATCACAAACTGCGGGCGGTCTCCCGAAGCCGGAGGTCGCGTGTTATCGCGGGCGTATCAGAAATCGCATACGCCACCGCAACAGGCTCCCGTCTTCGGTGGGCGCGTGGACCGCGGCGGTCCGCCCCGAGCAAATGCCGCCGCGGCTTCGGAAGGTGACCGTGAAGAGGAGCGCGTCGTGCCGTACGAGAACGTTCGTCCGTCGTTGAGGAAGGCCGGTCTGGCCGCCGGTGTCGCCATGCTGGTGATGGCCCAGGCCGGGCCCGCCACCGCCGCCCCGGAACCCGTCGGGAACGTGCAGAAGGCGATGGAGGAGTTGGCCAAGGCTCCCGGGGTCGTGGGGGCCGTCGGCGGGGCCTACGTCGACGGGAAATCCATTGGAGTGGGCAGCGGGGGCTCCCGGCTGCTGGGGGGCAAGGGCGGGAGGATACCCGCGAACGCCCGTTTCCGGATCGCGTCCCAGACCAAGCAGATGGTGGCCACCGTCGTGCTCCAACTGGTCGAGGAGGGCAGGTTCGGCCTGGACGACAAGCTCGGCGAGCTGCTGCCGGTGGTGGTGGAGAAGGACCTGGTGGAGCGGGCCGACGAGGTCACGGTACGGCAGATGCTCCGGCACACATCCGGCATTCCCGACTGGTACTCCAAGCCGAATCCGGACGGGAGCGAGGGCGAAGACCCCGCGTTCGACGTGTTCGACTTCACGACCCACTACCAGCCGCTGGATCTGGTGAAGTGGAGCCGCGACCGGCCCCGGACCGGGGAACCGGGCGAGAGGTGGTCCTACTCCAACACCAACTACACCCTCCTCGGCATGATCATCGAGAGATCGACCGGCCGCGACCTGGCCGCCGAGCTGCACGGGCGCCTGTTCGGCCCGCTCGGTATGACCAAGACGTACCTTCCCGTCAAGCCGCCGGAGGGCATCAAGGGCCCGCACGGCCACGGCTACTACCCCGACGCCACCGGCAGGCTGCGCGACATGGACCGGTTCAACGCGAGCATCGCCGGGGCGGCTGGAGGAGTCGTCTCCACCGCCCACGACGTCAGCGCCTTCCAGCGGGCGTTCACCCAGGGCAGACCGCTGCCGCCGGAACTTCAACGCGTCCTGACCGACCGGCTGCCCGGTGGCCCGCAGCCCCTGGGCAGAACCCGGAACCTCTGCGGCGACGATCTCTACATCATGGGCGGGACCGCCCCCGGCCTCATCGCCATGACCTTCTACTCAGAGGACGGCCGCCGCCAGCTCTCGATTTCGGCCACCCTGAGCAGCAAGGACAACTCCGGAGCGGGCCAAGGCATGGGCAAGGCCATGGGGACCATCTTCTGCCCGTCCTCGTAGCGGCGGCTTCGGCCCCCCAGAGACCGACGGCGAGGGCATCCGGTTCCACCGGATGCCCTCGCCGTCGCTTTGCGCAAGAACGCCGCGACAGGCGAGCACACCGAACACCCCCTGCCCCTGCGCCCTGCCGGACGATCACCGCCGTGGGCCGGGGCGAGGTCCCCTGACACGTCCGGGACCGCCTCCTCCACGTCACACACCGGAAGCTCTGATCGCTGCGCATCGAGGCGCGCCGCGCCGCCCTGGCACACCGGGCCCGGCGGTGAACCGGATCCAGCCCTCGCCCCGCTCATCGCCCTCTCGGGCCATCGACGAGCCGGGCTCGCTCCCCCGCCGCAGCGCGACTCCATCGCCACTCTTATGAATGCGTGCACGACTCTTGCAGTTGAGTGCACATTCTGCACTGAAATACCCAATGGAAACGCTTTCTCGCCACTGGGGCGGTCACAGATGCGTACAGTTCGGATTGCTGACGGCAAAGGCCGTCCGTGAATCATCAAAGGAGAGAAGCGATGCGCAAGATCGCGATGATCGTCCGCCGGGCGATGAGCGCCGACCAGTACCCGTGCCCCTCCTGCGGCACTTACAACAGCGAGAACGCCAAGGTCTGCCAGGGCTGCGGCACTCGAATCGGCTGAGGTAGCGGCACACCGGGGCAACCCGATTTACTTTTACCTTTACCGATAATAGTCGGCTCCGGCGTTCGTTGCCTTGCAACGAGCGTCGGGGCTCATTTCTTGGCGTGCGGCTCTGCCGGCGAACTGTCGCCGCACGCGCGCCGGCACCCCTCTTCGCGACGAAGAACTCCCCCGGAGGCAGGACGCGAGTCCGTACGCAAGGGACCGCTCCTCGCCTGGACGTGAACCGCCCAAGATTGAAAGCGGAAATGCACACCGTGAGCACGAACGGGTTGGCCGCCGGCGACCGGTTCGCCTTCTGGCATGAGGTCAGTTCCCGAACCTGGGTCCCCTACGAGCTCAGCTGCGAACCGGACCTGGAGATGAGCTTCCAAGCCCGTATGGACATCTGGGACCTGGGTTCACTTCAGGTCGCGCTGATGACGACCACGCCCTATGTGATCCACCGGACGGCGAAGCTCATCCGCCAGGACGACCCCGGGTTGTGCAAACTCGGGATCGCCGTGGACGGTGCGGGGAACGCCGCGCAGAACGGCCGGGACACGGCCTTCGGCGTCGGCGACCTGGTTCTCTACGACACCTCGCGGCCGTACTCGGCGACACTCTCGGCCGACTCCCCCGTCGCTCGTCTGCTGGTGCTGCGGTTCTCGCGTGCCCTGCTGCCGCTGCCGGCCCGAGACCTCGACCGCCTGACCGCCGTGCGGATTCCAGGTGCCCAGGGGGTCGGGGCCCTCGCCTCGACCTTCCTCCTTCAACTCGCCCGGCACATCGACGAGTACAGCCCCACTGACCTGGCCAGGGTGTCCACCCTCTCGCTGGAGGCGCTGACCACCGCCCTCGCCCACGAGTTGGAGGCCGGCGACGCGGTGCCGCTGCACACCCGCCGGCGGGTGCTCCTGGTGCAGATCCACGCCTTCATCCAGCAGAACCTCGGTGATCCGGACCTGTCGCCGGCCTCGATCGCCGCCGCCCATCACATCTCCCTGCGCCTCCTCCACAAACTGTTCAACGAGCAGGGCCGCACGGTCGCCGGTTGGATCCGCGAACGCCGTCTGGAACACTGCCGCCGCGACCTGGCCGAACCGCTGCTCGCCACGCGTCGGATCAGCGAGATCGCGGCCCGGTGGGGGTTCTCCAGGCCGCAGCATTTCACCCAGGCGTTCCGCAATGCGTACGGCTTGTCTCCGCGCCAGTACAGGGAGGAGCAGTATTGGCGCGCGCGTAGGTAGGGCGACCAGCCTTTGACGGAGGTCGGTCTCACCCAAAGCGCGCGCCCACCACGGGCTCGCGCAAGCCGCCCGGGCACTGCACACCTCCCCGACGAGGCGTCCCTTCACCGCCGCAAGGCCCTGGACACCCTCACCGGCCTTGGTCTCGTCGTCCACGAGAAGATGACCGAAACCGAGATCGACACCAGACTCGCCGGACGTCCTCCCGCCCTCGACCGTGACGGTGTCGCCAGCGGTCGCCGTGAAGGGACAGCGTCAGCGATTGAGCAGGTAGCGGCGGGGCGTGGTGCCGACCGTGCGGCGGAAGGCCGCCAGGAACGCGCTCGCCGTGGCGTACCCCACGTCGTGCGCCACCCGCGATACCGGCTGCCCCTCGGCCAGCAGCGGCAGAGCGGCGCGCAGCCGTACCTGGGTGCGCCATTGGTCGAAGCTCATGCCGGTGTCGCGGACGAACAGCCGTGTCATCGTTCGCCTGCTCACGCCCGCCGCCCGGGCGTGTTCCTCCAGGCCGCGCGAGTCCGCCGGATCCGCGAGCAGGGCGTCCGCCACCACCCGGACCCGCTCGTCGGTGGCCTGCGGGACGTTGATGGGCCGGGTGGGCAGCGGGCGCAGCAGGTCGGGCACCACCGCCTCGGCGCGCGCCCGCGCGTCGTCGGCGAGGTCGGTGCGGGCCAGGTACCCGATCAGTTCGGCCAGCAGGCCGTCGACGCCGACCGCCGTGGGCTCGGACCAGTCCACCGGGCAGTGCTCCGGTGCCAGGTACAGGCTGCACAGCACCGCTTCACGGGTCGCGCCGGTCGTGTGGACGACGCCCGCGGGCAGCCACAGCGCCCTGGTGGGCGGCAGGATCCAGTACACCTCGTCCACGCCGACGCTCAGGACGCCTCGCCGGGTCCAGGCGAGCTGGTGGTGGGTGTGGCTGTGCGGCGCGAACCACTCCCCCGAGGCCAGCGGGAACCGGCCGACGATGATCGCGCCGATGTCCTCCATCCGGCTGTCCTCCATGCGACACAGGCTGGCCTCGTCGCGGATTGTGGTCAAATGCGGCGGATCGTAGCGTCGTCAGATGCCGATGATCGTGTTGTGCCTCGTCCAGTTCATGCTCGTGCTCGACGACACCGTCGTGAACGTCGCTCTGCCGAGCATCCGCGACGACCTGGGCTTCAGCGACTCCGGACTGCCCTGGACCGTCAACGCCTACTTCCTGGCCTTCGGCGGGTTGCTGCTCCTGTGCGGCCGGATGGCGGACCTGCTGGGCCGCCGCCGCGTCTTCCTCATCGGCGTGGCGATGTTCGGAGTGGCCAGCCTGGCGTGCGGGCTCGCGCAGCAGCCGTGGCAGCTCGTGACCGGGCGGTTCGCGCAGGGCGCGGGTGCGGCGATGGCCGGCCCGGCGGCGATGTCGATGATCACTTTGCTGTATCCGGGACGGAAGGAGCGGAGCAGGGCCCTGGGCATCTGGGGCGGCGTCGCGGCCCTGGGCGCGACCTCCGGCCTGGTGATCTCCGGCGTCCTGACCGACCTGGTGTCCTGGCGCGGGATCTTCCTGATCAACCTGCCCGTCGTCGTCATCGCCCTGGCGCTGCTCCCCCGCCTGGTCCCGGAGTCCCGCGCCCCCGGCCGGCGCCACCTCGGCGTTCCCGGCGCGGCCCTGGTCACCGGTGCCGCGGTGTCGCTGGTGTATGGGCTGCTGCACTCCGGCGAGACAGGCTGGAGCGATCCAACGGTCATCGGCGCCCTTGTGCTGTCGGCCGCCTCGGGGGCGATGTTCCTGAGGGCCGAGTCGCGAGCGGCGTCGCCACTGGTGCCCAGATCGTTCCTGGCTTCGCGGACGCGGGCGGCCGCCAATGGCGCGACCCTGCTGTTCTCGATGGCGATGTACGCGATGTCGTTCCTGTTGATGATCCAGGTGCAGACCGTCCTGGGGTACAGCCCGCTCCAGGCCGGCATCGCCTACCTCCCCTACGGCGGCGGCATTCTTGCGGGCATGTGGCTGTCCTCCCGCATCTCGCTCAGGCTCGGGACGCGGCGGACGCTCCTGCCGGCGTTCGCGGTCAACATCGCCGGTCTGCTGCTGCTGTCCGGCGTAGCGGCGGGCGACTCCTACGCCGCCCACGTCCTGCCCGGCATGCTCCTGCTGAGCGTGGGCAACGGGCTGAGCCTGCCGGTCATGGCCGCCGCCGCGGTCGAGGGCACCACCGAGAAGGACGCCGGTCTCGGCTCGGCCGTGTTCACCTGCGTCCAGCAACTCGGCGGCGCGATCGGGGTCGCCGCTCTGGCCATCATGGGATACGCGGGGGGACTCACGGCCGGCGCGGTCTGCATGGCGTTCGGCGCCGTGCTCATCGCCGCGCTGCTGCCGTCACGCGCCGGCGGCCCGCAACGTCCTGACGAACACCAGACCGACGAGCCGAGCGGACTGACAGCGGTTCCGCAGTAAGACGGGTCCAGAACTGCGGCAGCCACTACCGGGCCAGGCGTCTTGATGCTGGTGAGCTCGCGTAATCGTTCGGCGCGTCTTCGTCTGTGGCTTGGACTTCTCGGTCACCGGGTGTGGTCGCCGGGGGCGTAGCGGTTCTGGTCGAAGTCAGCGCCGCCGGTCGCGGCGGCGTCGTGCCGCCCGGGTTCTCGCCGTCGGCGACCGCGTTGTCCAAGAGGGTGTAGAGCTGGGCGGTCTCGGCGTTGGCGTGGCCGAGGTGCCCGCCGCCCATTGGCGAGGGCGCAAGCGATGCCCTCCAAGGCGTGCGCCTTTTCCAATAGGCTCCCGATCTGCCGAGCCAGCTCCAACGCCTGCTCATCTACCGCGCGTGCTCGATCAGATGCAGACGTCTACACCAGCAGCTCTCCCACGCTGCACAGCGTCTCCGTCTCCCCCAGCCGGTCGCCTGGGGGTACTCCCCGGGCTGGCTGCGGATGCGGCGCAGGTCGTTCAGGGTGTCGGCTTCGCCGAGCCGGTCATGGCCTCGATGCTCGCCACCGCCATGGGCGCGATGGGGCACCGGATGTGCATCATCCGTACCCCTTGTCTGCGCTGGTCGTGCGGGGCCGTGTGAGGTACGCCTACCCGCGAGTCAGTGGCAAGGGTTTTCGCCGTGATGGAAAGGCCTTCTGCTCGTGCTGGCGGCTGTCCATGCTGACCCCCGAGATGCGCCCCCATGAGGGCGCCAGTCGCCACGGAAAGTTGGGCAGATCATGCGCGCAGGTACTCGGATCGCTTTAGCTGCGGCAAGCACGGTGGTCGCAGGAGCGACGCTGATGATCCCGCTAGCGCCTTCGCAGGCGGCGGTCAACAGTCAGGCGCACAACGCGACGGCCGCTGCCGGCACGGAGTGCGTGAAGCACAGCTACGCGACAGCGTGCTTCGTGAAGCACGGAGACAAGATCTCGCTGTACGACGGGGGCTACACGACCGACAACCCGACGTCGATGAAGTGGAGAAACTACCTGCGAACCCGCTCCGGAGCGTGGAAGTACTACCGAAAAGGCTCTCACGCCAGCTTCCGGCCTCTTAGCTGGACGACCTGGAATTACAACTTCTACGAAGACCGGTCTGTGAACGCCTACGGGGGCAGGGGAAGCGGGATCCGCTTGTACGCGTGCACCAAGGAAGGCTGCTCGGGGTACATCTGGGTCCGCAACAACCAGTAGGCGGCGGAACGGGAGCGACAAGCCCCTCCATGGAGCCCCGATCATGCGATGAGGTTCACAGTCCGCCGGAAGGTCGCAGCGGCGGCTTCCAGGTCGGCGAGAGTCTTGCGCCAGTCGGCGGTTTCGTGCTGGTCCGTGTCGACCCGGTGCTGGTGGCCGAACTCACCGAGGTGTTCGGCGGTCTCGGCGAGCTTGTTCAGGACGGTCTCGACGCTCATCCCGCCGGTCGGGGCGGTGCGGAACCGGTGCGGCCGGGTGACGGTGATCGTGGACTTGCCCGCGCCGCCTCGGTGAGGATGTGCCGCTGCCGGAGCAGGACTGGGTCGCGGTGGACGAGCGAGAGTGGACCACGTCCCGTGATCAGGGCGCATGTAGGCGATCACCAGTGGTCGTATCGCCGAGGCCAGGCGCGCGATCAGTCGCGGTCGGTGGCCGAGGTCCGGAATCCATCCAGTCCGAAGGTCAGTAGCCGCTCGCCCTGAGGTGGGGAGCTCTGCTCGCCCGCCCATGCCGCCGCGTTGACCAGCGCGTACAGGTCCGGGGCGGTGACATCCGGCCGTACTTCACCGGCCGTTCGCGCCCGGGCCAGCAACTCCTCTCCCGCGGCGAGCACCGCTTTGCACGCCGCGTGCAGTTCGGAGGTTTCATCCTCGATGGCCTGCATAAGCGCGGCGCCGAGCCCCCGGTAGATCGTCGTGTGCACCATCGCCGCCCGCGCCCAGGTGGCCAGACCATCGAAGGGTGAGCACGCGGTGAGCAGCTCAGCGCCGGTCGCGGCCAGGGCCTGCATCCGATCACCCATCAGGGCCTCCAGTAGGGCCCGGCGGGTGGGGAAATGGCCGTAGAGCGTGCCGTTGGCCACCCCGGCCCGGCGCGCGATCGCCTCCAGGGAGAAGTCCGCGCCGTGCTCGGCGAACGCGGCCGCCGCTTCCGTCAGCAGCCGTTCGTAGTTGCGACGTGCGTCCGCGCGCATGCGACGACGAGATGGCGGTGTGCCGGTGTTCATGAGCAAACCCTCGCTTGCAAAGTTGAGACTGTCTCGATATTTTCTCGGGACAGTCTCGACTTTACCGTTTCCGGAGGTCCCTCACATGACCACGCCCGTGGAGCATTCGCTCTCCACCACCGCCGCGAGCAGGGCCGGCAAGCCTGTCCTGGTCACCGGCGCCACAGGCCGACAGGGCGGAGCCACCGCCGCACGCCTGCTGGCCGACGGCTGGCCGGTCCGCGTTCTGGTCCGGGATCCCGCCGCCACGGCCGCCCGCGTACTGGCCGCAACGGGCGCCGAGTTGCGGCTGGGTGACCTGGACGATCCCGGCAGTCTCAAAGCAGCCATGGCCGGCGCCCACGGCGTCTTCGCCGTCACCCCCGACGACCCGGACAGCGAACGCGAGATCCGGCGCGGCCGTCACCTGTCGGAGGCCGCGGACGCGGCCGGCGTGTCCCACCTGGTCTTCGCCTCCGTCGGCGGTGCCGAGCGAGGCACCGGCATCTCCTACTGGGAGAGCAAGTGGGCCATCGAGCAGCACATCGCCGCCCTCGGACTGCCGGCCACCGTCCTGCGACCGGTGCGCTTCATGGAGAACCACGCCATCCCCGGCCTTGGGCTGGGCGGCATCTCCACCGACGGAGTCCTGCGCCACCTGTTCGCCCCCGATGTGCCCGTGCAACTCGTCGCCGTGAGCGACATCGGCGCCTTCGCCGCCCTCGCCTTCGCCGACCCCGCCGCCTATCTCGGCCAGGCCCTGGAGCTGGCAGGCGACGAACTGACCCCCGAGGCCACCGTGCGCCTGATCAGCCGGCGGCTCGGGCGCCAGATCACTTACCAGCAGGTCGCCGGCGAGGAGCTGAACCTGAGCGAGGACGCCACTCGGGCCTTCACCGCCCAACGCGGGCTGTGGCGCGCCGACATCCCCGCCCTGCGCCACCACCACCCGGACCTGCTGGACTTCCCAAGCTGGCTGGACCAAGGCGGCACCGAAGCCATCGCCGCACTCCTCGACGGCGACCCATCCGATCCGCCAGCAGCCGGTGCGGCCGCTCGTCCGCGCGTCGAACTATGAGATAGCGGTTGACCGGTCAGCCTGCGTCCTGACATCCGGCCGCCCCTGGCCCTGGAGTTGGCGGGCGATGCGGGTTCCGTCCGGTGTCATGGCGTACGTCGTCGGCTCCCTCGCTCCGCCCTCAGACACCTGCTGCCACCGCGGTGCCCAGCCCCAGCAGGACGACGCCGGTGGTCACGCTGAGTCCCCGCAGGACGCTCGGCCGCGACACCAGGGCGCGCCCTCGGCTGACGGCCCAGGTGAGCAGCATGTACCAAGAGGCGCTGACGAGTGCCCACACGGCTCCCAGGCCGACGGTCGACAGGAACACCGGGCCCTCCGCGGTCACGAACTGGGGCAGCACCGAGATGGCGAACACGCCCGCCTTGGGGTTGCCGAGATTGGTGACCAGACCGGTGAGGTACCCGCCCGCGAAGCCAGTGCCGCGCTCGCCGTCGCAGGGCGTGCGGGTGGACACGGTGGTGAGCGCGGTCCGCAGCGTCTTCACTCCGAGGATCATCAGCACGACGCCGCCTGCGATTCGGAGGGCCGCGTACGCGGCGGGGCTGGCCAGCAGGACGGCGGACAGCCCGGCCGCGGCGGCCGTGGACCACAGCACGAAGCCGCTGGCATTGCCCGCGAGCGTGCCTCGGAGCGCACGTTGACCCCCTTCCAGAACCTGCCGGATCATCAGGGCCTGACTCGCGCCTGGCAGCATCGCCAGCAGCAAGGTGGTGGCGATGAAAACGGGCAGATGCGTGGGCATGGGAAAGAACCCCTTCCGGGGAGTGCGGCCGATGGGTGCACCACCAGGCTTCCTGTCTCGCGCCCCTAAGAGAAGTTAAAAGAGCGAGCTTCAGCGTTAGGATTAGTGAATGCTGGTGGATCCGGGACAGCTACGGCTTCTCGCGTTGATCGAGCGGCACGGCTCCCTGACGGCGGCGGCCAACGCACTCCAGCTCACGCCCGCGGCGGTCACCCAGCAGGTGGCCAAGGCCGAGCGCGACTGGCAGGTGCCCCTGGTCATCCGCGGTCCTCGGGGAGCGACGCTCACCGCGGCCGGTGCGCTGCTCGCCTCCCACGGTCGAACCGTCGAGGAGGCATCGGACAGAGCCGAGGCGGAACTGGCCGCACTGCTCGGCCACCTCTCGCTCCGTCTGCGGATCGGGACCTTCCAGGCGGCTGCCCTGCACCTGCTGCCACCGGCCCTGACGGCTCTGCGACACCGGCATCCGGAGGCCGACGTCTCCGTCATCGACGTGGTGTCCGGACGCGGAGCGGACGAAATCAGCGCGGGGCGCCTGGACGTGGCCATCGTCGCGTCCTGGAGCACCCCATTCGCGCCGCCCCCACACCTACGGGCCCACCCGCTTCTGCTGGACCCGATGGTCGTGGTTCTCCCCGACGACCATCCACTGGCCGTCGAGCGGCCCGCGGGCACCGAGTTTCACCTGGAACGACTGCGCGACGATTCGTGGGTTTCCATCCTGGCCGGCCATGCCGCCCGCGAACAGTTCCACGATGCTGCCCGCGAGGCCGGCTTCACTCCCACCGTCCGGTTCGAGACCGAGTCCTACGACGTCGCCCAGGCCCTCGTCGGCACGGGCATCGCAGTGGCCCTGGTCTCGCGCCTGGCCCTGACGCATGCGCCTGGCACCACTCATCGCGAACTGGCCCACCCCAGGCCCTACCGCCAGCTCTACGCCGTGACCAGAACCGACGCCGGCCTCACACCACTCGCAGACATGCTCATCGACCTCCTACGTGATGTCGCCCGCGACATCACCGCCACCTGGGAGGCTCCCCTGCAAGAGCAGGGCTCATCGAACTCACCGCACAGAACCTGAAGCGCCCTCCGAACCGCCCCCGCCTGATCCAAGCGGCCCCACTCCGATTTCGGCCACCGCAGGGTGCGAGTGCTCAGTGGAGGACGGTGAGCAGGCCCTCGACGCCGCGTTGGAAAGCGCCGCCGACGCTCTCGACGCCGTCGAGGTGGGCGCCGGTCATGGCGCCGTCGCGCATCATGACGAAGTGCCGGGCGGCGTGCTCGGGTTTGCCGCGTCGCGGTGAATCCCCGAAGACCCGCGCGAACAGCTCCGTGAGTGTGGCCATGTACCAGGCCCGGTGATCGAGGACGACCTGCCGCACCGGGTCGTTGGGGTCGGGGTACTCGTTTGCGGCATTGAGGAAAGCACATCCGCGGAACTCTGGTCTGGCCAGGTCGTCGGCGACGGAGGCGCCGATCGTGCGCAGCGCGTCGGCCGGCGAGGGCGCGGCTTCGATGGCGGCCTGCGTGTCGGAGCGGATGTGGGCGTCAACACCGCGCAGGTAGGCGAGTACGAGGTCTTCCTTCGAGGGGAAGTGCCGGTAGAACGTCGCGCGGGTGGCCGGCGCCTCGGCGAGGATCCGCTCGACCCCGACCGCGCGGATGCCCTCCCGGTAGAACAGGGCGCTGGCCGTGGACAACAGTCGTTCTCGAGCCTCGGACCGCCCCTGCCTCCCCGCGCTGCCGCTCTGGCCGTCTGTCATGACCATCACCGCCCCGGCTGCGACCGGCGTCGCACCGACGCTTCGGCGGCTCTACTTCGTGCGCTTCGGGTTCGCCCTCGTCTGGGCGGCCCTGCTGTTCCCGACCGCGTCCAGCATCAACCCGCTGACCGCGGTGCTGATCGTGCTGTACCCGGCGTTCGACGTGGCCGCCGCCATAGTCGATGCCCGCTCCGCCCGGGTAGACGTGAGTGGCGGGTCGGCCCAAGGCCTCTACGTCAACATCGCGATCAGCACCCTCGCCACCGTCGGACTCGCCGTCGCCCTCGCCTCCGGAATCCCGGCCGCCCTGCGCGTCTGGGGGGCCTGGGCCGTCGTGGCCGGCATCGTGCAGCTCGTCGTGGCCGTCCGGCGGCGCCGATTGGGCGGCCAGTGGGCGATGATCGCCAGCGGGGCGATCTCCGTGCTGGCCGGCACGTCGTTCTTCCTCATGGCGTCCCGCGAAGACGCTTCTCTGTCCAACGTGGCCGGCTACGCCCTGCTCGGCGGCGTCTTCTTCCTCGTCTCAGCACTGCGCCTCGGACGGAACGTCAACCAGAGCGCCAGTGGGAGGCACTGACCTGACCGACCACGACCCGAAGGATCTGGCAGGCGGTGAGGGCGGAGTGGCGGAGTGGCGGAGTCGCTGGGGCGATCAGCCGCGGGCGTGGGGGTCCATGTCGCGAGCGGCGGTCTTGAACAGATGCTCGCCGCGCGGGCAGGACAGTCGCCGCATGGTGGACGCCAAGTCGATGTCAGGGGTTGGCCCACGTACGCCAGCGGTGAGCGTGCACGGAGGAGGGCACCGCGGCAAAGTGGGGCCGCCCCTTCGACTGCGGCGCCAGATTGCATGTGCGAGAACGCATCGGCAGGGACACCTGGGGGCATCGCGGCGGTCCCCCGCCTGGACGGCCCCGGACCGGGCGACGAGAGCGTGTCAGCCTGCTCGATCCGACGGCTGATCATGAGCCGATCGCTGCCCCGCCGGCAGCGATCCGGCTACTCCCGTGGTGAGGGCGGGCCCGGTCAGCTCTTCGGCCAGGAGATCCATGAGGAGACCGTCGTGCCACGTGCCGTCGGCGCCGCGTTCGTACCGGCGCATGACGCCGACCGGACGGAAGCCGACCTTTTCGTAACAGCGGATGGCGGCAACGTTGGAGACCGCAGGGTCGATGGTGATCCGGTGGTGCCCGTGGCCCTCGAACAGGTGCCTGGCGAGAGTGCGGATCGCGTCGGGCCCCAGGCCGCGCCCGCGCACGGACGGGTCGAGGTAGATGTCGATACCGGCGTGTCGGTAATCGGGGTCCAGTTCGGCATGCCACTGAATCAGGCCGATGGTCTGGCCCTCGTGCTCGACGGCCAGTTTCCCGGTGTCGGATTCGGCGAGCTCGCGGGCCACTTCGGCGGCCGGGTCCGGGCCGCCTCGCCACCACCGGCGGATCTCCGGTCTTGCACGGATCGCTGCCAGCACCGGCACGTCGTCCACCGTCGCGGGCCGCAGGGTCACCCACTGGCCGTGAAGTCTCTCGGGCATGATCCGACGATATCCGCGGCACCGTCCACCGGTACCTGATGCCGTTGGCAGGTTCTCTCATCCGATACGGCCGAACGCCGGCTTCGCGGGACGCCCGCGGGGATGCGGGAACAGGGCAGAATGAAGCGGCCTCCCAAAGAGGCCGCTTCATGTCGGAGGTCTTCGCCGGTTCGGCGAAAACCCTGTTTGTTCAGCGTCGGCGCGGGCGGTCTCTCGAACCGCTCAGGCTGCCGACGATCAGACCGACAAAGAAGCCGATCAAGGTGCCCGTCATCCCTGAGGCGACGATCGCGGTCGCGGAGCCGTCGGGGTGCTCGATGAAGCCGCCGACGACACCAACGATGCCGACCACGACGCCGAGGACGCCGAGGACGATCCCACCGATCCAGATGCCGAGGATGGCATCGATCAGGGCATCGTCGGAATCGTTCGGTGAGTCGTTCTTAGCGGGCTCAGGCATCTAGATCACACCTTCGTTCTGGTTTTGCCTTTTCGCGCGAGGCGAGGGGCGTGCCCCACCTTGTGGGGGCGCTTGATGGCCATCAAGCCAAAAATTTCGGCTGCCGGCTACGCCAGAACGCCCGGCGCGGGCACTTTGGAGGACATGAAACTCCCCCTCAGGCTGGTCACAGCGTCGTCGGCGCCGACGGCCGTTCCGTTCGCCCTAGGGATGCAACTCTCTGACCAATACGAGGTCTCAGTGGTGACGTGCGCGGATCAGCAATGCGAGCGGCCGCGCGGGTCACCGCGACATGAGAACAGGCCCCCGAAGCGCCGAAAATCACGCGACATGCCTTTGCGTGGCCGCTCCGCGGCGGGGGCTCACCGCCTTCACGCTCGGGGAATGAATCCCGCCGGAGCGCGAAGCGCATGTGATGCCGATCACGGCTGGCCGTCGCCTTGCTGAGAACGGGTCGCTTCCGACTCCGGAGGAGCTACGGGCGCCCTTGCCTACGGTCGCCCTTGCCTGCGGAGGCCCAGGTGACCGGAGAGCCCGCGGTGCGGATCGTCACGACGGACTCCGGCCGCGTCTCGGCCATCACCCGCCGGCCCGACGGGACCGGCGGGACCGGCGGGACCGAGGTCCTGGACCCCGGGGAATGGCAACTCCAGGTCCGTGAGGGCCTAGAGCTTGAACCCATGATTGACCGGTCCGCAGGATTGAGGCCCCTCAACCTGCGGGCCGACGCTTTTTGAGACCTGGACCAGGACGCCAGTCAGGATCCTATGAGTCGCTAGCGGGGCCGCTAATTCCCACGAGGCGCCCCAGACGTCCGCGGCTCGCGGAGGTTGCGACGACTTTGGTCGCCGCATCCGCGACGACCAAAGTCGTGATCGCTGTAGACCTTGGCTCGTATCGCCCGGCGTCCGAGGCCGACACACTCATCCCATGTGGGGAATTCTTGGGGTAATCATAATAATCCAGGGCTTTGGCTCGGCCATCGCCACGGTGTTCAGTGACGACGCGAAGTTCGGGTTCCTGCTGAAGTGGGCGCACGACTATCAGCCGTTCATCGGCATCGCGACCGGCCTCCTCGGGATCGGAGTGGTCGTCCTGGGCGAGCGCGGCAAGAGTTCGGACGGCGGCTGACGGCGAGGGCCGATTCTCAGCGAGAAGGACGGCGCCGGGACCGAACCGCTGCACCGTCGCGGCAGCAACCCACGTTGCTGCCCCAGATGGACGTCGCCGACGCGCCGATGCGTGGTTGTACTGGCGCCCTGGACAACCCGCGCCAGACCGACGCCCTGGGGAAGCGCGCCAGGCTTCTGCGGAGGAAGCGGTCCGCGATGAAGAGGACCGGACGCCCGCCCACCAACCGAACCTCTGCTCGCCCTGGTCGGCGGGAGCGGTCGGCCGCGGGGCGGCGCGCGTCGTCCCGTTCGCCCGCCGCCCGAAGCAACGCCGGGGTTTTGATCGTCGCCGAGCCGGTTGTTAGGCGGGGGGCGGATCCTCGGAGTATTAGCGGTCTGGTGGCGGGGCGCAGGAACCGCGCTGGACGAGTTGGGCGCCGACGCGGTAGGTGCGGCCGTTCCGGGCGGGGGGGACTTTGCCGCGGCCGCGTTCCAGTTGCTGGAGGAGCAGGTCCATGGCGAGTTCGCCCAGTTCCCGGGCGCCGTTGTCGACGACCGTGACGGGCGGGTGCCACCAGCGGAGCCAGCTGATGTCCTCGTAGCAGACCAGGGAGAGGTCGTCGGGGACGCGGACGCCTGCGGCCACGAGGGCGGGCAGGACGCCGAAGACGGCCTCGTGGTTGGCCGCGAGGAGGGCGGTCATCTCCGGGGCGCGGCGCAGCAGCCGGTCGGTCGCGTCGGAGCCGAAGGCCGGTTCGAACGGGCCGCGCTCGACCAGCCGCTCGTCCACCTGGAGGCCGCGCTCGCGCAGGGCCTGCTCGTATCCCGCGAACCGCTCCTGGCCGGAGTTCGTGTCGGGCGGTCCGCCGATGTAGGCGATGTGGCGGTGGCCGAGGTCCAGCAGGTGCCGGGTCGCCTCGTGGGCGCCGTCGCGGTCGGCCGCGAGGACGGTCGGGGAGGCGCTCTCGGCCGCGCCGCGGATGAGGTTGACCACGGCGGTGCCGCCCGCCAGCAGGGCGTTGGAGGCGGCGGCGTTGGAACCGGTGCCGATCAGGATCAGGCCGTCCACGCCGTGCTCGCCTAGCGTCCTGAGGATGGTCTCCTCGCGGCGCGGGTCGGCGTCGGTGATGTAGAGCATCATCTGGTAGTCCTCGGCCGCGGCGCGGCGCTGGACGACCTCGGCGACGGTGTGGAACGAGGCGTTCACCAGGTTGCCGACGACGAGCCCGATCAGGTGCGACTGCCGGGACCGCAGCGAGCTGGCCGCGCGGTTCGGCCGGTAGCCGAGGCGCCGGGCGGCGTCCTCGACGAGGGCGCGCGTCTCGGCGGCGATCAGGGACGAGCCGCTCAGCGCCCGGGAGGCGGTGCTGCGCGAGACGCCCGCGGCGGCGGCCACGTCCTTCAGGGTGACGCTCATCGTGCTCCGTCTCTGCAATCGATCCCACTGGCGTGCTCATCATGCCACAGGAGTGTGGGCGAGGGTGGGGCAACAAAAAGCTTGAAGACGACTCTTGACACCCGAGTTACCTCTGCCGCAACCTTATGCAACCGATCCCAGCGGGATGAGCTCTACAGACTCGGGGAAAGATCTTGGATCGCGACGACGTCTCATGGCACGGCTACTGGCCGGCGGCGCCCACGCCGTTCACCGCGGATGGCGCGCTGGACGAGGACGCCTGGCGCGCGCTGCTGCGGCTGTACGTGCGGCAGGGCGTGCACGGCGTGCTGGTCAACGGCAGCACCGGCGAGTGGTTCAGCCAGAGCCCCGCCGAGCGCCGGCGGGTCGCCGAGATCGCCGTCGCCGAGATCGCCGGCCGGGTTCCCGTGGTCGTCGGCGTCACCGCGTACACCCCGGCCGAGGCGATCGGGCTGGCCAGGCACGCCGCCGACGCGGGGGCCGACGGCGTGCTCGCCACCCCGCCGCCCTACGTCCACCCCGGCCCGGAGGAGCTCCTCGCGTTCTTCGCCGAGGTCAGCGCGGCCACGGACCTGCCGTTCATGGTCTACAACTGGCCGCGCGGCGTCGCCGTCGACATGGGCGACCACCCGGACCTGGTCCGGCGGCTGGCCGACCTGCCCCGGGTCGCCGCGATCAAGGACAGCACCGGGGACTGGCTCCGGATGCTCGCGACGGTCGAGGCGGTCGCCGACCGCGTCCGCGTCTTCGGCAGCTTCCTGCACCGCCGCGGCCTGGCCGTCCTGCTGGAACTCGGCGGCGACGGCAACATCGACGGCGGCGGGCTCGGCGCCCCGTTCGCCGTCCCCTACTACGAGGCCGTCGCCCGCCGCGACGGCGCCGCCGCCCGCACCTGGGCCGACCGCTACACCGGCCTGTCGGGAAGGCTCATCCGCCCCGACTACAGCGGCGTGTTCGGCTCGCCGATCGCCCAGCTCAAGGGGGCCATGTCCCTGCTCGGGCAGCCGGGCGGGCACGTCCGCCCCCCGCTGCGGCCGGTCACCGGCGCCGCGCTGGAGGCGATCGGCGCGGTCCTGGAGGAGTCCGGCCTGGCGGACGCCCTCGCGCCGGAGCGGGACGCGGCCGGGGCGCGGCCATGAGCACCGGCACCCGGATCACCATCGACGGGGAACCCGTGGACGCCGCCGCGGGCACCTCCCTGACCGCCGTGTTCGTGGCCGACGGGCGCTGGCGGCTGCGCGACAACCCCGTCAGCGGGGAGCCGCGCGGGCCGTTCTGCGGGATGGGCGTGTGCTTCGAGTGCGAGGTCACCGTCGACGGGCGGCCCGGCGTGCGGGCGTGCCTGACCAGGGTCCTGCCCGGCATGGCCGTCGAGACGGGGGCGCCGTGACGGCCGCCGCGTGCGACGTGCTGATCGTGGGCGGTGGCCCGGCCGGGCTGTCGGCCGCGGCGAGGCTGGCCGCCGCCGGGCTCGCCGTGACCCTCGTCGACGAGCAGCCCGAGCTCGGCGGCCAGTACTACCGCCGCCCGTCGCCCACCGTGCTGCGCGAGCACGGCGACCACCGCCCGGAGGGCGCCCGGCTCATCGCCCGCGTCCGCGACCTCGGCGTCGACTGCCGGACGGGCCACCTGGTCTGGGGCGTCGACGACGACAGGCGGACCCTCCTCGGCACCGGCCCGGACGGGACCGCGGTCCGGCTGCGCGGACGCCACGTGATCGTGGCCACCGGCGCCTACGAGCGGACCCACCCGTTCCCCGGCTGGCAGCTCCCCGGCGTCACGACGCCCGGCTTCGCCCAGCACCTGGCCGCCGCCGATGGCATCCCGCCGGGCCGGCGGGTGCTGGTCGCCGGGTCGGGCCCCTTCCTGCTGCCCGTCGCGTGCTCCCTGCTCGCCGCCGGCGCCGACGTGGTCGGCGTCGCGGAGGCCGGGCACCCCTACCGGCCGTCGCTGCGGGCGGCCACGGCGCTGCGGCATCCCGCCCGGCTCCGCGAACTGGCGGGATACGCGGCGCGGCTGGCTCGCGCGCGCGTTCCGCTCTGGCAGGGGCGCGTCGTGAGCAGGGCGTCCGGGGCCGACCGCGTCTCGTCGGCCACGCTCGCCGCCACCGCTGATCCGGAACGGCCGCTGCGGACCGTGGACGTCGACGCCCTCTGCGTCGGGTACGGGTTCCGGCCGCAGACCGACCTTGCCCGCCTGCTCGGCTGCGAGATCCGCGCCGACGCGGTGACCGGCGACGCCGAACCCGTCACCGACGCCTTCGGCCGCACGAGCCGGCCCGGCGTGTACGTGGCCGGTGAGGCGGCCGGCGTCGGCGGCGTCCACCGTGCCCTGGTCCGCGGCGCGACGGTCGCCGCGCACATCCTCCTCCGGGAAGGGAGCCCCGCCGCCCCCGGCCGCCGGGAGATCGCCCGGCTCGCCGCGCGGGGCCGCGCCCTCACCCTGTTCACCGCGCTCAGCGACGCCCTGTACCCGAGCCCGGCCGAGCTGCGGAGGGCGCTGGCGGCCACCCTGGACGACGACACGATCGTGTGCCGCTGCGAAGCGGTCACCGCCGCCGCCGTGCGCTCCGCCGCCGCCGAGCGGGCGGGCGGCGACCTGAACGCCGCCAAGTCCTGGTCGCGCGCCGGGATGGGCCCCTGCCAGGGCCGCTTCTGCGGGTTCGCCGTCGCCGGCCTCGTCCGCGACGCCGCCGGCGCCGCGGGACGGTGCGGTGTCCCGGTCTTCCCGGCACGCCAGCCCGTCCGCCCCGTGCCCGTCGAGACGCTGCTCGCGCTCGGCGAGCAGGACGGGGGCGACGGATGAGCGCGCTGACCGCCGACGTGGTCGTGATCGGCGCCGGGGTGCTGGGCGGCGCGGCCGCCTTCCACCTCGCCCGCGGCGGGCACCGGGTGATCGTCCTGGACCGCGGCGCTCCGGGCCGGGAGGGATCGGGCACGACAGCGGGTAACCTGCACGTCCAGGCCGTCCACACCCGGCGGCCCGGGCAGGAGGTCCCGCTCGACAGCGCCCGGTTCCTGCCCCTCCAACGCGCCGCGAGCGACCGGTGGAACTCGGTCGAGGCGGAGCTGGAGACCTCGGTGGAACTGCGCCGCAGCGGCGGTTTCACCATCGCCGAGACGCCCGCGCAGCGTGCCGAGCTGATCGCCAAGCACGCGTGGGAGGAACGGGCCGGGATCCGCACCGAGGTCCTGGACGGCGGCGGGGCCCGCGCCGCGCTGCCGCTGCTCGGCCCCACCGTCACCGCGGCCACCTGGTGCCCGCTGGACGGGTACGCCAACCCGCTGCTGACCACCCCCGCCTACCTGGCGGCGGCGGTGCGGCACGGAGCCCGGCTGCACCCGTTCTGCCCGGTCCGCGCCGTGGAACGTTCCGGATCGGGCTGGCGGGTCACCGCCGGGGACCTCACCGTCGAGGCCCCGCACGTGGTCGACGTGGCCGGGCCCTGGCTCGGGGAGATCGCCGCGCTGGCGGGGATCGGCCTGCGGATGACGCCCGTCGCCATCCAGATGCACGTGACCGTCCGGCTCCCCGAGACGCTGCGGCACCTCGTCCAGCACATCGGCGAGGGCCTGTCGGTCAAGCAGGTCGCCGCGGGGAACCTGCTGATCGGAGGCGGCTGGCCCGCCCTGCGGCTGGACCCGGACGGCCGGAGCCCGGTCAGCGTGTCCAGCGTCCTCGGCAACGTCGCCCAGGCCGCCCGCGTCCTGCCGTTCGTGCGCGACCTGCGGCTGCTGCGGACATGGGCCGGCCCCCTGGCAGCCACCCCCGACGAGATGCCGGTGATCGGGGAGGTGCCGGGCGCGCCCGGCTTCCTGGTCGCCGGCGGAACCTACGCCTTCACCTTCGCCCCGCTGTGGGGCGAGACCCTGCGCTGCCTGGTCGAGGGGAAGCCGACCCCGGTCGACGTCCGCGACCTCGGGCCGGACCGGCTCCTGGAGCCGGCCGCGCCCTATGAGCAGGCGCGATGAGACGAGCAGGCCCGATGAGAGAGGAGACAGCGGTGCCGACAACGACCACCGCGCGGCGGCCCGCGCCGCGGGAGGGGACCCTCTGGCTGACCGGCGGGCACGTCGTCGACGTGCTCGGCGGGACGATCCGCCGGGGCGCCAACGTCGCGGTCGCGGCGGGCCGGATCGAGAAGATCACCACCGAGGAGCCGGAACCGGGCGCGCAGCGCGTCGATCTCGGCGGCCGGTACCTGCTGCCCGGACTGATCTCGGTGCACACGCACCTGTCGGTCGTGTACCCGTTCTCCGCCACCGACGAGGCGGAGAACCCCGGCCTCACCGCGATGCGCGCCCTGTCGCGGGCGCAGGACGCGCTCCACGCGGGCGTCACGTCGATCCGCTGCGTCCACGAGCAGAACCGCGCCGACCTGCTCGTCCGCACCGGCGTCGAGCAGGGCTGGGTGGACGCGCCCCGCATCATCGGCGCCGGCCGCGCCGTCTCCACCACCGGCGGCCACGGTCACGGCTCCGCCTGCTCCTACGCCGACGGCCACGACGGCTTCCTGCGCGCGGCGCGCACCGAACTGGCCGCGGGCGCGGACCTGATCAAGGTGTTCATCACCGGCGGGATCGCGCACGAGGGCGAGTCGTTCACCGGCGCCCAGATGACGCTGGAGGAGATGCGCGGGGTCGTGCGGGCCGCCGAGGAGCACGGCACCTACGTCACCGCGCACGCGGGATCGGGGTCGGCGATCCGGGAGGCGCTCGCCGCCGGGGTCCGCGGCTACGAGCACGCCTACGAACTCGACGACGCGACCGCGAAGGAGATGGCCGAGCGGCGCGTCTTCCTCACCCCCACCCTGTGCGTCACCCGCTGCCCCGACTGGATGGCCGAGCACTCCTTCAGCGAGTGGCAGATCCAGCGGGCCCTGGAGGTCGGCCCCGGCCACCTCGCCAGCATCCGCCGGGCGATCGCGGCCGGCATCGCCGACCCGCGTGACCCGAGCGCGCCCGGGATCACCATGCTCGCCGGCACCGACTACCCGCCGGGCGAGCCCATCGAGGGCACCGTCGTCGCCGTCCGGGAGATGGAGTTCCTCACCGAGGCCGGGCTCAGCCCCGAGCAGGCGCTGCGCGCCGGCACCAGCGACGCCGCCCGGCTCGTCGGCCTGCACGGGAAGGCCGGGGCCGTCGAGGAGGGCCTGCTCGCCGACCTGAT
Organism: Spirillospora sp. CA-108201; assembly: GCF_050936235.1. Lineage (NCBI taxonomy): Bacteria > Bacillati > Actinomycetota > Actinomycetes > Streptosporangiales > Thermomonosporaceae > Spirillospora > Spirillospora sp. CA-108201. The sequence goes on from NZ_JBNJNE010000001.1 coordinate 1,424,613, forward strand.
CGTCACCGACCGGGACCCGCTGTCGGACCTGTCCGCGCTGCGCCGCATCCCCTTCGTCATGCAGGGCGGACGCGTCGTCCGCGACGACCTGCCCGCCGCGCCGGCCGGACGGGCCGCCGCCGACGCCCCCGGAGGCACCCTGTGACGTCCTCGCCCCGCACCCGGCTCGCGGTCGACATCGGCGGCACGTTCGTCGACGCCATCGCCTACGACGAGGCGACCGGCGAGCTGCGGCTGCACAAGGCCCCGACCACCCCGGACGCCCCCGCGCGGGGCGTGCTGGACGCCGTCGGCGGGCTCGCCGGGCGGCTGGACGACGTCGAGGCGTTCGTGCACGGCACCACGCTCGGGCTCAACGCCATCCTGCAGCGCCGCGGCGCCGACGTCGGGATCATCACCAACGCCGGGTTCCGGGACCTGCTGGAGATCGCCCGCGCCAACGTGCCGGGCCAGCACATGTACGACTTCGCCTACGCCCCGCCGCCGCCGCTCGTCCCGCGCCGGCACCGCACGGGCGTGCCCGGCAGGATCGACGCCCAGGGCGCCGAGGTGGAGCCGCTCGACGAGGACGCCGTCCGCGAGGCGGGCCGGATCCTGGTCGAGGAGCACGGGCTGCGCTCCCTCGCCGTCTGCTTCCTGCACTCCTACGCCGAGCCCGCGCACGAGCGGCGCGCCGCGCAGATCCTGCGCGACGCGTACCCGGACGTGTCGATCTCGGTGTCCACCGACATCAGCCGGGAGTACCGGGAGTACGAGCGGACCAGCACCGCGACGCTGGACGCCTACATCCGCCCCGTCCTCAGCGACTACATCGGGGCGCTGGAGACCCGGCTCGGTGACGCCGGGCTCACCCGCCCGCTGCACATCATGCGGTCGGGCGGCGGCGCGATGACCGCCGAGCTGGCCCGCCGCGCGCCGCTGATGACGGTCCTGTCGGGCCCGGCGGGCGGCGTGGTCGGCGCCTCGTTCCTGGCCCGCGAGCTGGGCCGGGACAAGCTGATCTCCTTCGACGTCGGCGGCACCAGCGTGGACTGCTGCGTGATCGAGGACGGCTCCCCCGGCGAGGTGCACGAGGCCGCGATCGACGGCTTCCCGCTGCTCATCCCGATCTTCGACATCCGCACGGTCGGCGCGGGCGGCGGCTCCATCGCCTGGATGGACCACGGGCTGCTCAAGGTCGGGCCGCAGAGCGCCGGCGCCGTGCCCGGCCCCGTCGCCTACGGGGCCGGCGGCACCGAGCCGACCGTGACCGACGTCGCGCTGGTGCTCGGCTACCTCGACCCGGCCGCGTTCCTCGGCGGCGACATGAGCATCGACGCGGACGCCGCCCGCGCCGCCGTGGCCGGCAAGCTCGCCGGCCCGCTCGGCGTCGGGGTGACCGAGGCCGCCGCGAGCGTCCTGCGGGTCCTGCTCGCCCGGACGGTCGGCGCGCTCCGCGAGATCACGGTCGAGCGGGCCCTCGACCCCCGCGAGTTCGCGCTCCTTGCGTTCGGCGGTGCGGGCCCGCTGCTCGGCCCGATGCTGGCCCGTGAGATGGGCATCACCGAGACCGTCGTCCCGCAGGTCCCGGCGGCCTTCTCGGCGTTCGGGATGCTCATGTCGGACCTGGAGTACGAGTTCGCCACCACCGTGCTCAAGCCGCTCGGCGACGCCACCCTCGCCGAGCTGGAACCGGCCTTCGCCGACCTGGAGAACCAGGGTGAGGAGGTCCTGTCGCTCCAGGGCGTCAAGCCGGAGGACCGCACCCTCGTCCGCCGCCTGGACGTCCGCTACCACGGCCAGGAGCACACGCTGGCCATCGACCTGCGGCCCGGGGACGACGCCGCCGCGATCCTCGACCGGTTCCACGAGCTGCACCGCGCCCGCTACGGGCACGCCATGCCGGACAGCGGGCAGATCCTCACGCTGCGGGTCCGGGCGGTAGGCGTCCTGCCGAAGCCCGGCCTGCGCAGGCTCTCCGGCACCGGCACCGGCACCCCCGAACCCGCCGGGAGCCGCCCCGCCTTCGATGTCGCCACCGGCGACACCGTGCCGTTCCCCGTCTACGAGCGGCAGGCCCTCGCGCCCGGGCACGCGGTGCCGGGCCCCGCGATCGTCGAGGAGGGCACCTCCACAACGGTGATCTTCAGTGACCAGCGGCTCACCGTGGACGTCCACGGCCACCTGCTGGTGAGCAGCCCGGAGACGGCCCAGTGAGCCAGACAGGAGATGGTCCGATGAGCACGACCCAGCCCGGCGGGGAAGGGGCGGCCCCGCTGGACGGCGCGACCGTCGAGGTGATCCGCAACTACCTGGTCTCCGTCGGCGAGCAGATGCGCCGCACGCTGGTGCGCGCCGCGTTCAACCCCGTGATCTACGAGGTCCTCGACTTCGGCATCTCGATCTATGACGGGGACCTGGAGCTGATGGCCGAGGCCGCCGGGATCACCTCGTTCCTCGGCGCCAACGACCACGCGATCGTCAAGGGCGTCGAGTACGTCGGCCGGGAGAACCTCGCCCCCGGCGACGTCTACCTGCTCAACTACCCGTACTGGAGCGGCGCGCACTCCTACGACGCGATGCTGTTCGCGCCGGTGTTCCGGGAGGGTCGCGGCGAGCCGTCCGCCTACCTCGCCGTCCGCGCCCACTGGATGGACCTCGGCGCGAAGGCCCCGGGCTACGTCCTCGACTCCACCGACATGCACCAGGAAGGGCTGATCTTCCCCGGCACGAAGATCGTGCACCGGGGCGAGGTCGTCCGCGACATCGTCGAGCTCATCCGCTTCAACTCGCGGCTGCCCGACCTCACCGTCGGCGACTTCCACGCCCAACTCGCCGCCCTGCGCACCGGGGAGAACCGGCTCGCGCAGGTGTGGGACAAGTTCGGCGGCGAGGTCGTGGACCGGGCCGTCAAGCAGATCATCGAGCACGGCGAGCGCGTCGCCCGCTCGGCGGTCGCGGCCCTGCCGGACGGCACCTGGACCGCCGCCGACTACTGCGACGACGACGGCATCACCGACGACCTGATCCGCATGGAGGTCAGGGTCACCATCGACGGCGACCGGATGGAGGTCGACTTCAACGGCTCCGACGGCGCCGTGCTCGGCCCGGTCAACCTTCCGATCGGCGCCACCGAGAGCCTCGCCAAGTCCACCTTCAAGGAGCTGACCACACCGGAAGAGCCGTCCAACGCCGGCCACTACCGGGCCCTGACCGTCAAGGCGGACCCGGGGAACTTCTTCCACGCCGTCTACCCGTCCGCGACGTTCACCCAGTGGAGCGGCATCGTCGCCTTCGAGCTGATCCACAAGGCGCTCGCGGGCGTCCTCGACACCATCCCCGCCTCCTCCGGCGGCGACGAACCCGGATTCATGGCCCTCGGCCACGACCCGCGCACCGGCGACGACTTCGTCATCAGCAACAACGAGGGCATCGGCTGGGGCGCCCGGCGGGACCGCGACGGGGCCAACGCGCAGCAGCACCCCTCGCAGAGCGTGGTCCGCAACACCCCGATCGAGGTGCTGGAGCACAAGTCGACGATCTTCCACGAGCGGCTGGAGCTGATCCCCGACTCCGGCGGCGCGGGCCGCTACCGCGGCGGTGTCGGCGTCCTGCGCGAGGTCGGCTACCTCGCCGACGGCGAGGTGCTGTCGATGAAGAAGAAGAGCAAGACGCGGCCGTGGGCCCTGCACGGCGGGCTGGAGCCCGAGCCCAGCGGGATGACGCTGTGGCCCGGGACCGACCGCGAGCGGCGGGTCGGCATGTACCGCGCCGCGATGCGGGCCGGCGACCGGTTCGTCAACCGCACCGCCGGCGGCGGCGGCCACGGGAACCCCCTGGACCGCGACCCCGCCGCGGTCGTCGCGGACGTCCTGGACGGCTACGTCACCGCCGAGGCCGCCGAGCGCGACTACGGCCTGGTCGTCGCCCCCGACGGCTCCCACACCGAGACCGCGGCCCGCGCCGAACGGCGCGGAACGCAGCCCCCCGCCGACCGGCATGACACCTGACACCGTCCGCCCGGACACGTCCACGAAGGGGAGACACCAGTGCTCCACACAACTGTCACGGCCGGTGAGCCGTCGAGGACCAGGTGGTTCCCCGGTCCGCTCCGCACCCGCGGGCGCGCCGGGCTGCGGCTGACGGCCGTCCTCGCGGCGGGGGCCCTCGCCGCCGCCGCGTGCGGCGGGTCCGGCGGCGGGACCTCCGCCCGCACCCAGACGCTGATCATCGCCGAGAACGAGCCGCCCGCGACGTTCGACCCCGTCCAGGCCGACAACTCCACGGTCGACGAGGTGGCCCGGCCCGCCTACGACACCCTCGTCAGGTATGACGCGAACAACAAGATCGTGCCGAGCGTCGCGACCGGGTGGAAGGTCTCCGGGGACGGCCGCTCCATCGACGTGACCCTGCGCGGGGACGTCACCTTCCACGACGGCGCGCAGCTCACCGCGGCGGACGTGAGGTACAGCCTGGACCGGATCAAGAAGCTGAAGGTGGGCGTCGCGTCGCTGGTCACCCCCTACGAGTCCACCGAGGTCGTCGACGACACCCATCTGACGATCAAGATGGCCCGCCCCTACGCCCCGATGATCCCGGCGCTGACCCGCGTGTACCTGCTCAACTCCAAGCTGGTCGGCGCGCACGAGGGCGCCGACCAGGGGCAGAAGTGGCTCGCCACCGCCGACGCGGGCTCGGGCCCCTACAAGCTGACCGGCTACACCGCCAACCAGGAGGCGAAGTACACCCAGTACGCCAAGTACTGGGGCGGCTTCTCGGGGCAGGCCAAGAACGTGGTGTTCCGCTACCTGCCGCAGGCCGCGACGCAGAAGAGTTCGCTGCTTTCCGGCGACATCGACATCGCGATGGACATCGACCCCAACGACTGGAAGTCCTTCGAGGGCAACGGCGGCTACAAGGTCGACAAGGCCGACACCAACGTCCAGCTCTACGTGTTCTTCAAGATGAAGGACTCGCCGCTGTCGAACAAGGCGCTGCGCGAGGCGATCGCCTCCTCCTACCAGTACGACCAGCACATCACCTCGATCCTCAAGGGAGCCGGCAAGAAGGCGGTGGGCGTGCTGCCGCCCACGATGGCCTGCTTCGACTCGTCCGCCCCCCAGCCGGTGCACGACGTCGCCAAGGCGCAGGCGGCGCTGAAGTCCGCCGGGTCCTCGGGCGCCTCCCTGACGATGACCTACCTCAAGGCGACCGCCGAGATGGAACAGGCCGCCACGCTGCTCCAGTCCGACCTGGCCAAGGTCGGGATCAAGCTGAAGCTGGAGGCGATCACCTACCCCGAGCACGTGGAACGGCTGAAGAGCAACAAGACCACGCCCGACCTCGCGATGATCTACGCCTTCCCGCCCAACCCCGACCCCGACTCGGTGCTGTACCAGCTCTTCGACTCCAAGTTCATCAACAACGGGCAGAACACCGGCGGCTTCGCCAACCCGAAGGTCGACTCGCTGGTCGAGAAGGCCCAGGCCCTCACCGACGAGAACGAGCGCTGCGGCCTCTACAAGCAGGCGCAGCAGCTCATCGCGGCCGACGTCCCGTCGGTCAACATGTCCAACCCGCAGACCGTGACCGTCCTGCGCAAGGGCGTCGAGGGCTACGCCTACCAGGCGTCGCACCACCAGACCGTCGACGTCTACGGCGTCAAGGTCGGCTGACCGGCCCGTGCCGGGCCCCGGCCCCGGCCCCGACAGGGACGCCGCGGGCCCGGCGCACCCATCCATGAGATCTCCAGCGAGGGGAGGCACGGCATGGCGCGTTTCCTGCTGAGACGGCTCGTCACCAGCGTCGTCGTGCTGTTCGGCCTGGGCGTCGTCACGTTCCTGATGACCCAGGTGCTGCCCGGCGACCCCGCGCGCGCCGCGGCCGGCCGCAACGCCACCGCCGAGCAGGTCGCCGCGGTGTCCGCGCGGCTCGGGCTCGACCGGCCGATCTGGGAGCAGTTCCCGCGCTACCTCGGGAACCTCCTGCGCGGCGACCTCGGCACGTCGGTGTTCACCCAGCGCCCCGTCCTGGACGACATCGCCGGCGCCCTGCCGTCGTCGATCGAGCTCGTCCTCGCCGCGATGCTGATCAACGTGGCGGTCGCGGTCCCGCTCGGCGTCTACGCCGCCCACCGCCGGGGGCGCGCCGCCGACATCGCGGCCCGCCTGATCGTGCTGTTCGGCGCGGGCGTCCCGGTGTTCTGGCTGGGGCTGATGCTCCAGCTCGTGTTCGCCGACCGGCTCGGCGTGCTGCCGCTGACCGGGCAGCTCGGCTTCGGCCGCGAGGTGCCCGAGCTCACCGGCATGACCTCGCTGGACGCGCTCCTCGCCGGGGACCCGGCCGCGTTCGGCGACGCCGCGTCCCACCTGCTGCTGCCCGCCGTCACCCTCGCGGCCGCGTTCGTCGCGGTGGTCGCCCGCACCGTCCGCTCCTCCATGATCAGCGTGCTGGACTCGGACTACATCACGCTGGCCCGCGCGACGGGGGCGTCGGAACGCCGGGTGGTGGTGCGGCACGGCCTGCGCAACGCGCTCGTCCCGGTCAGCACCATCCTCGGCATGCAGCTCGGCTGGATGCTCGGCTCCACGGTGCTGGTCGAGTCGGTGTTCGGGCGCAAGGGGATCGGCGCCTACGCGGTCAACGCCGTCCTGCAGAACGACCTGTACGCGGTGATCGGCAGCGTGCTCGTGATCGGAGTGGTGTTCGTGCTGGCCAACATCGTCGTCGACCTCGTCCAGCTGTGGCTCAATCCCCGCCTGCGCCAACCCCCGCGCGCACGCCCGGCGGCCGCCCCCGGCGGGGAGCCCCTGGACAAGGGCGTCATGGAAGGGGCGGCATCGTGAAGGCGGCCGTCGCCCCCGTGACGAAGCGGGACCCCGCGGCAGGACGCGGCAGGCCCGTGCTGCGGCGCCGGCGCGGACGGTCGGGACGCGTGTCCATCGTGGACCGGGCCGCGCTCGCGGTCGCGGGGCTGATGGTCCTGGTCGCGGTCGTCGGCCCCTTCCTGGCGCCCCACGACCCCTACGCGGTGGACCTCGGGCAGGCGCTGCACGCCCCCTCGGGCGCGCACTGGTTCGGCACCGACGCCAACGGCCGCGACGTCTTCAGCCGCGTCCTGTACGGCGCGCGTGTGTCGCTGCTCGCCACCGTCACCGTGATCGCCGTCGCCACGCTGATCGGCACCCTGATCGGCACGCTCGCCGCGCTCGGCGGGCGGGTCGTCGACGAGATCCTGATGCGGATCTGCGACATCGGCCTGTCCCTCCCGGCGATCATCCTGGCGCTCGGGCTGGCCGCCGCGCTCGGCCCCGGCCTGCGCTCCGCCGTGATCGCCCTCTGCCTCACCTGGTGGCCCGGGTACGCCCGGCTCGTTCGCACCCTGGTCCGCGACGTCCGGGACGCCGAATACGTCGAGGCGGCCCGCACGCTCGGCGTCTCCACGCCGCGCCTGGTGTTCCGGCACGTCCTGCCGAACTCCCTCGACACCCTCTACGTGCAGACGACGCTGGACGTGTCGGCGGTCATGCTCGTCATCTCCGGCCTGTCGTTCGTCGGGGTCGGCGCGCAGGTCCCCTCGGCCGAGTGGGGCGCGATGATCGCCGGAGCCGCCGGGAACCTCACCAACGGCTGGTGGGCCGTCGCCCTTCCCGGCCTGGCGATCATGCTGACGGCGATCTCCTTCAACCTCGTGGGCGACTGGCTCCGCGTCCGCAACGACCCGACGCTCCGCGGGAGGCGGCCATGAAGCCACTGCTGGCACTGCGGGACCTGCGCGCCGCCTTCCCCGGGCCGGACGGGCCCGTCGAGGTCCTGCGCGGAGTGGACCTGGACATCGCGGCCGGCGAGAAGGTCGCGCTGGTCGGCGAGTCCGGCTCCGGCAAGTCGGTCACGGCGCGGGCCGTCCTGCGGCTGGACCGCGACGCCGACCTCACCGGCCGCGCCACCCTGGACGGCGCCGACCTGCTCGCGCTGTCCGAACGCGAGATGCGCGCCGTCCGCGGCGCCCGGATCGGGCTGGTCTTCCAGGACCCGCTCGCCTCCCTCAACCCGGTGATGACGATCGGCTGGCAGATCATGCAGCCGCTCCTCATCCGCGGCGTGCGCAGGAAGGAGGCCCGGCGGCGCGGCGTCGACCTGCTCGGCCGGCTCGGCGTCCGCGACGCCGACCGCCGCTTCGACGACTACCCGCACCAGTTCTCCGGCGGCATGCGCCAGCGCGTCGTCATCGCCATCGCGATGATCGCCGAACCGGCGCTGCTCATCGCCGACGAGCCCACGACCGCGCTCGACGTCCGGGTGCAGGCGCAGGTCCTGACCCTGCTGCGGGAACTGGCCGACGAACGCTCCATGGCCGTGCTGCTCATCACCCACGATCTCGGGATCGTCGCCGGGTTCGCCGACCGCGTCGTGGTCATGCGGCACGGCGCGCCCGTCGAGGAGGGCCCGGTCGAGAAGATCTACGCCGACCCCGAGAACCCCTACACGCGGGGGCTGCTGGCCTCGGTGCCGCGCATCGACGACGACCCGTCCCGCCGGCTCAGCACCGTCGACGACGTCCCGGCGGCCCTGGAAGGAGGTGCCCGATGACCGCCCTCAGCGTACGGAACCTGGTGAAGAGCTACGGCGGACGCCGGGTGGTGAAGGACGTCTCGTTCGACCTCGCGCCCGGCGAGGTGCTCGGCCTCGTCGGGGAGTCGGGCTCCGGCAAGTCGACGGTGGCCCGCTGTGTCGCCCGGCTGACCAGGCCGGACTCCGGGCAGGTCCTGCTCGGCGGCCGCGACGTGCTCGGCGCGTCCCACCGGGAGCTGCGCGCGCTCCGCCGGGACGTCCAGATGGTCTTCCAGGACCCCTACTCGTCCCTCAACCCGCGGATGACCGCCGGCGCGCTGGTCGGCGAGGGGCTGCTCGTCCACGGCCTGGAACCGGACTCCCGCAGGCGCACCGCGAAGGCCGCCGAACTGCTGGAGACCGTCGGGCTCTCCGCGGCCGACGCGGGCCGCCATCCGCGCTCCTTCTCCGGCGGCCAGCGGCAGCGCATCGCGATCGCCCGCGCCCTCGCCGTCGAGCCGAAGGTGCTGATCTGCGACGAGGTCGTCTCCTCCCTCGACGTGTCCGTCCAGGCGCAGGTGCTCAACCTCTTCCGGGACCTGAGGGAGCGGCTCGACCTGGCGATCCTCTTCATCGCCCACGACCTCGCCGTCGTGCACTACCTGTGCGACCGCGTCGCCGTGCTCGACCAGGGCGTCCTGGTGGAGACCGGCACCCGCGAGGAGATCTACCGCAGCCCCCGGCACCCCTACACCCGTTCGCTGCTGGACGCCGTGCCCGTCCCGGACCCCGCCGCCGAACGAGCCCGCCAGACCACCTGAGGAAGGCCCCCATGGAAACCCTGCGGATGTTCGTCAACGGACAGGCCATGTCCGGCGGCTCGCTGAACGCGGCGCTGGAGGGCGCCCGCTTCCTCGGCCCCGCCGAGACCGCGCCCCGCTACCGGTTCTACTCCGTGCGCGACGAGTTCCCGGGCCTGCACCCCGTCCCGTCCGGCGGCCGCGCGGTGCCCGGCGAGCTGTACGCCGTCACCTACGAGATCCTGCGCGACCATCTGCTCCCCGGCGAGCCGCCCGAACTGGAACTCGGAGCGATCGAGCTCGCCGACGGCTCCGGCTCCCTGTGCATGCGGATGCGCGCCGAGTCCCTGACCCTGCCCGGCGTCGTGGACATCAGCGACGCCGGCGGCTGGCGCGCCCACCTGGCCGCCCGGTGAGGCCCGACGCGGTGGTCCGCGGCGGCACCGTCGTCGAGGCGGGCTGGTCGGGCCCGGCCGACGTGGTCATCGCCGGCGGCCGCGTCGCCGCGCTCGCCGCCCCCGGCACGGCGCCCCCCGCCGCGACCGTGGTCGACGCGACCGGGCGCCTCGTCATGGCCGGCGGCGTCGACCCGCACTGCCACGTCGGCTTCACCTCCGGCGACTTCACCTCGCTGGACGACTACCGCGCCTGCACCACCGCCGCCGTGCACGGCGGCACCACCACCATCGTCGACTTCGCGATCCCGCGCCCCGGCGAGAACCCCGCCGACGTCGCCTACGCCCAGCGCGCGAAGGCCGCCGAGGGCCTGTGCGACAGCGCCCTGCACGCCTGCGTCGTCCAGTGGGACGACACCGTCCCCGACCAGCTCGCCTCGCTCGTCGCGGACGGCATGCCCACCGTCAAGATGTTCACCACCTACCGCGGCGAGACCATGGCCGACGAGGACACCGTCCTGCGCACCATGAAGACGCTCGCCGCGCTCGGCGGCATGGTCGTCGTCCACTGCGAGGCCGACCACATCATCAGCGACGCCCAGCGGCGCGGCGCCGACACCGGCCGGATCGGCGCCCCCCACATGGCCGCCACCCGACCCGGCCTCGCCGAGACCGCCTCCGTCGCCGAGATCCTCGCCATCGCCGAGTCGGTCGACGCGCCCGTGTACTTCGTCCACCAGTCCACCGCCGAGGCCGTCGAACTCGTCGCCGCAGCCCGCCGCCGCGGCGTCCGCGCCTACAGCGAGACGGTCGCGCACCACCTCGTCCTGGACGACTCCGCCTACCGCGGCGACGCCCCCGAACGCTTCGTGTGCTGTCCGCCCCTGCGCTCCGCCGACCAGGTGAGGGCCCTCGGACGGCACCTGTTCACCGGCGAGGTCACCACCATCGGCAGCGACCACTGCTGCTACGACACCGCACAGAAGGAGTCGCGCCGCACCGACGTCCGCGCCATGCCCAATGGCCTCCCCGGCGTCGAGACCCGCCTACCGGTCATCTTCTCCGAGTACGTGGTCCGCCGAGGACTCCCCGCGACGCGTTTCGTCGAACTGACCGCCGCGAACCCGGCCCGCACCAACGGCCTCTACCCCCGCAAGGGCACCCTGCTGCCCGGCGCGGACGCGGACATCACCATCTGGGACCCGTCCGCCCACTGGCAGGTCACCGCCACCGCGCTCCACATGGCCACCGACTACACCCCCTACGAGGGCATGCACCTCACAGGCCGCCCGACGACGGTCATGGTCAGAGGCCGGATCGTCATCGACAACGGCACCCTCACCGATCCGACTCCCCAAGGCCGCCACCTCAAGGCCACCCTCGCGTGACGGGATCGAGCAGAACAGGGCACCGCCTCCACCGAGGCGATCCTGCGCCGGTTCACCGAGTCCGCCTCGCACCCGGTCTACCAGGCCATGCTGGAGGGCGGCCGCGCGCAGAAGACCATCTTCGTCGCCCGCTATCTGCGCCTACGCGAACTCCAGCGGGAGATCCAGGAAGGGCCCAACGTGGTGGAGCCCTCCAACGGCGCCAACAGCGTCGGACGTCCTCGCCGACCCCGAATGGTCCAAAATACTCAAGCCCGCCGGCCACCGGGGGCTGACGCCGCCCGAGCCGACCGGCAACGCGCGCGATGCGCTCCTTGAGGATAGGACCGAGATCGGCTCCGACCTTCGTGACGAGCGGCGCCCCGGACGGAGGCGCCGGGGGCGCCTGCCGTTCGGCATGCGTCCCGCTCGTCGGCAAGGTGGTCAGGACGAGATGGCGACCAGTGTGTTGCTTACCCCGTGTAGCCGGGAAGGACCTCGTCGGCCGCCGCCGAGTCGTCGATCAGGTAAGGCGATCGAGGTGGCGTGACATCACGGCGGTCATGAGCTCAGGGCCGTACAGATCGGGGCGGGTGGAGGCGTGGACGGCGAGCCCGTCGAGCAATGCGTGCAGCCTCTCGGTCTCCAGATCGACATCCTCGCGGGCGGCCCCCGGGCCGAGAAGGTCTTCGACTAGCCGCAGACAGCCCGCCCGGAGCCGGGTGCGACCCCGTTCGCGCAGAGCGCGCAGATCCGGGTCCACCAGTGCGCGGGAGGTGAAGGCGAGCCAGACCTCGTTCTCCGCCCGGCGTTCGGCGTCCATCGGCAGCAGTTCGGCCAGCACCAGCTCGGCGCGCCGGCGGGGGTCGGCCTGCGGGTCGAGCGCGGCGATGCGGCTCTCGATCCGCTCGACCACCATGCCGAGCGCGAAGGCGAGCAGCTCGTCCTGGGTGCCGAAGTAGTGCCGCAACGACCCCATCGACAGGCCGGCCTCGCGCGCCACGTTCCGCACCGACGCCCGCTCCAGCCCGTCCCGCAATATCACCCGCCAGACGGCCTCGGCCAGCTCGCGCCGCCGCTCCACAGGGTCTACGACTCTCGGCATGCACCTTTTATAGCACAGCCGTGTTACTATCTGACTCTTACTAGCACAGTCGTACTATTACCACTCGGTGGAGGAAGCCATGCCGGTGACACGGCGCCCATCGCCCCGGAACGCCCGCCGCCCCGTCGCGCGGCCCATGCGCGAACGCGCCGTCCAGCTCACCCTCCTCGGCTGGCTGCTCGCCAACGCCGTCGTCCTCGCGATAGGCGGCCGCACCCTCCCGTTCGACTGGCCGGGCACGGCCGTCGCCGGACAACTCGTCGAGTTCGCCGCGCGGGCGTTGGAGGCTCTGCTGATCATCGCGCTGGCGTACGCGCTGACCCGTCGCCGCGTCGTCCCCGACGTCGCCGAGCGCGCCCCGGCCGAGCGCGCGCGAGCGATGCGCGAGACGCTCCTCCTGCTGGCCTACGGCGCGGCCGGACTCCTCGGCGGCTACTTCCTGGCCCGCGCGTTCGGCTGGCACCCCTTCGGGTTCCACCTCGCCGGATCGGTCGTCGGAACGCACGAGCACGTGACACCGGCCGAGGCCGTCACCTGGGCCTGCTACAACCTGTTGATCTACGCGACCGTGCCCCTTGTGTACTTCCGCCGCCGCTACTCCGCCACGGCCCTGAACCTGACCTCCACCGACCGGCGCGCGGACGCAAAACTGATCGGCATTGTGCTCCTGGTTGAGTCGGCGGTGCAGTTCGCCGCCCTGCGACCGGCAATCGTCGATATGACCGGCTCGCAGTTGCTGTTCGGCGTGCCACTCGCATTCGTGCTCTTCTTCGCGGGAGCGGTGTTGCCGGCGATGGTCTTCATCTACTGCGTCTTGGTGCCGCGTTTCATGCGCCTGACCGGCTCGGTCGCGACGACCACCGTCCTGGGCGGGCTCACCTACGCGGCAATGCATTTCTGGGACGCCTGGATGGTCTTCTCCTCACCCCGCGACGCGTTTCTCTCCCTCATCTTCCTGCTTCTGCTGTACGTTCCACCGGGAATGGTGAAGACGACCCTGACCCTCCGCACCGGAAATGCCTGGGTCCATGTCTGGGCCTACCACGCACTGGTGCCGCACACCCTCGTCGACACCCCGCACATCACCCACGTCTTCGGAATCAAGTGATCCGAGGACGTGCAGGTGTCAGGAACGCGGCGACGAACTCGTCAGCCTCTTTCTCGATGGCCGTGCCGTGCTCGCCAGAGTCGGTGTGCAGGGGGCAGGTGCCCGATCTCGTCCGCGATCGAGAGCCGGTGGCCGAACACGTTCTCGCTGCGACGCCGCGTCGTGACGATGATGGGACGGTCCACGGTCACGACCGACAAGGCGTCGAGTGCGTCGATCTCGCCGAGCGGGCGCACCGCGACCACGATGCCGCGAGACTCCGCCGTGGCGACAAGGTGCTTGACCGGTCCGGCGGGAAGGTCCCCGTGCCCCCTCAAGATCGCGGCGGCATCGCAGGGTCTGGTCCCATGTTCCAGCGCGAGGAGATCGGGTTCCCGAAGTTTGACGTATCTCTCGAGCGCGAACGTAAGCTCCCACGGGTTGCCGCGACCAGCGCCTTCTGTCGTTTGCTCACTCTCACCGACCACAAGCTCCGGAAATGCGCGTTCACGGTTTCGATGCGCGCGCGTCGGCGAACCTGGGTGCTGCAGGTTCGTCCACCAGGCTCCCCGCACTGGCCCGGCTCGCATCCGGGGATCCACGGGCTGAGCGCGGCCGGTGTGGTGGCCTGCAGTTCCGCCCGGCGTGCCCGGCTGATCCAGGCCATCGCGCGCCTCCGGAGAGCCGATCGCCCTCGGTGTCACACGGTTGCCCCTTCGAAGGAGCGCCTCGCTGCGGGCATGCGGTCTGCTTGTGTGGCGGTTACGGGACGGGGAGAACGACAACCTCCCGACCGGTTGCTGGAGCACTCCCGTTCCGGTGCTGCCACGAAGAGAGTCCGGCTCCCAGTACCTACATCCCACTTCATGGCATGGGCTGAGAGCCGGGCGACCACCGGCCCGCCGCCCATGCCGCCGCCGCACGCCGGGCTCGACGACCCGTTCGCTGTCGTCGATCTCTTGGAGGAGTTGGGGAAGGTGGGAGCGGCCGAGCAGGTGGCCGCGCTGCTGGACCGCGATCTCGCCGGGAACGCCGACATCGACTCTCTGTTCTTCCGTGATCTGCTGGAGGCACTGCGAGAGAGCGGAGCGGATGATCAAGCGGCAGCGCTTGTCGACCGGCTCCCGGCTCGGGGCTGGTTCGACCAGTTCTCGGCGGCTGCCGATCACGCGGAACGGCACCGCGGTTGAGGCGGTGCCGGCCACTGGTCAGGCCGCTGCCGGTGGGCAGCGGCGCGGCTCCAGCCATATGGGCGAAGCTGGCTTCGCTGCGCAGCCGGTGCGAGTTGTCGCCCGCAGCAACCAGCAGCGTGGCCGCGACGCCAGGCCCGACGCCGTCCAGCTCCAGCAGTGCGGGCGCGCAGCGGCGGACCAGCGCGTCTATCTCGGCGTCGACGTCGGCCAGCTCCTCGTTGAGGTTCTTGAAGCGGCGCGCCAGGCGGCGCAGCGCCGTCTTCACGCTGGCGTCCGGGCCGTCGGTGCCGGGGCGCAGCCGCGAGCAGCGCTCGATGAGGTCGCTCTTCTGACGTGGCGGAACCGGTCACGCAACTCGTCAGGTGCGGAGATCAGGATAAAACGCATCCCGTTGATCGCCGAGGTGCTGTCCTTGATTGCGCTGCGTTTGACGACCTGGAGGGTCCGCAGAGCTTCGACGTCGCCGTCGCGCTGCTTGGGCGCGATGTCGAGCTCGTCGGCCGGGAGCGCCTTGGCTGCGCGTAGGGCGTCGATGGCGTCGCTCTTGCCGTCGTTGCGCTGGGCCATGCGGTCGCGGCGGGGCCGGGTGGCTTCGATGGCGAACTGCCCGTGCCCTTGGAGGTGGCAGGTCAGGCCGGCGCCGTAGCTGCCGGTGCTCTCGACCGCGAAGGCTCGCAGCTCGTCGCCGAGCGAGTGCGCCCACTCCAGCAAAGTGGCGTGGCCCTCGCCGGTCGTCGGCACTGTGACGTCGCCGAGCCTGCGGCCCCGCTCGTCCAGGGCGACCGCAACGTTGACGTCCCGGTGGGTGTCGACGCCTGAGTCACCAGGCGTCTCCTTGATCACCGGATCCCCCGTTCATTGGACATTCCCTGGTTCCGCGGCCTGCGCATCCACTGGGAGATCCGCGACGACATCCAATGTTCTCGGCCGGGCCGAGTGGTACATCGAAGGATGTACCAGAGATTCATCAGCCGCGACGATGCCGGCGGCGGACCTGCGGCATGAGGATGGAGATGGTCGAGGTGCCGGTGTTCCGGTCGTCTCGCCTTTCCAAGCGTGCAGTTGGATGATTATTCGAGGATACCCAATTGGCCGATGCTCCTTTTTCTTTCGCGCGTGTCCTTGGGCGGGCCCTGTTCGGCGGGCTCGTCATGGCGACGGCGCTCGGCGTCGGTACCACCGTCGGGTCGGCGCTCACCGACAGCGCCGGGCTCGACGGTTTCCCGGGGCGGCTCGTTCCGGCCGCGCTCGTCAGCGCCATCGCCGTACCGCTCGTCGTCTTCGCTGCTCGCCGCGATCGTCGTCACGTGGAGTGGCTGGGGTACGGCGGCGCGAGAGCGAGCGCGCGGGCGCTGCTGACCGGTGTCGCCGTGACCGCGACGGCGGCGGCCCTCGTCCTGAGTGCGGGGACGGCGGCGGGGATGATGCGCTGGTCGTCGCCCGACATCGTCACTCTCGGCTGGTTCCTCGTCTCCAACGCGGTGGTGGCGTTCCTGCTCGAAGCGTGGCCGGAAGAGACGACGCTGCGCGGCTACACCTGGGCGTCCTTGCGCGGACGGCTGGGAGGCGCGGGCGCGGCGTTCGGCACCACAGTGGTGTTCCTACTGGTCCCGGGCGCCTCGACCGTGGCCGGATCGGCGACTGCGCATCTGATCGGCGTCAAGGCCGATCCGATCGGCATCGCGCCGAACGGGCAGAACCCCGCAGACTACGTGATCTTGCTGGTGGTGTTCGGGCTGACCTTGGTCGCGGCCCGGACAGCGCTGCGCCAGGCCTCTTTGTGGACCTCCATCGGCACGCACGTCACGTTCCTGACCGCCAGCCGGATCCTGCTGGAGGGCGACCGACGCGACACCGGCTGGCCGGTGGACGCGACGCCGAGCGCCTCCCTGCTCGTTCCCGCGTTCCTGCTGCTCGCACTGGCCGGTTTCACCGTGTGCCGACGGGTGGGCCGGCGCGGCCCCGGCCCCCACTTTGACGTCGCCCGGCCAATCAGAACGGACTTTGTCCCACTTCACGGGAGAGAGCCGTCGGATGGTGACAGGGCAAAGTAAGTCCGAACAGGATCAACCGGGGCGATCCCCTCTGCTGGAGGCGGGACAATGGCGGCATCTTGGCGACGATGCGCTGAATCCTGTAAGGGCAGGCGGCTTTGTCATCGGCGGCGGGACAGCAGGCCGCTGGCCAGGTAGGCGGCGTGCCCGTCCATTCGGGCCCCGGCGTGGTCGTAGCGCTGAAGGGTGGCCAGGGACGCGTGCCCGGTCAACTCCTGGATCTTGTTCGGGGGGACACCGGCGGCGCTGAGCAGCGTGACGACGGTCGCGCGGAGTACGTGCGGGGTCAACTGCCCGGGGCGCAGATCGACGGCGCGGGCGGCGCGGCGCAGCGCAGTGGTGACCCGGCCCCGGTTCCACGGCCGCCCGTCGGGATGCTGCAACAGGAACTCGTGGTCGGCGCGGCCCTGCAGGAGCGGCTCGACCAGCAGCCGCACCCGAGGCACGACCGGCACCGGCAGGACCTTTCCGCCTTTGACACGGAACCGGGCGACGAAATGCCCCCCGTCCCAGGTGAACGCCGACACCGGCATGGCCTCGAGTTCCCCGGTACGCAGCCCGACGTTCAACAGCAGCGCGACCGCGGCGGCGTCCAGGGGGCGGTCGCCGGCGATCTTCTCAGCGCCGTCCATCAGGTCGGCGGCCTCGTGCTCGGCCAACGCGGGCGTCATCCCGATCCTGGGAGTCTCCGGCGGGTCGACGAACACGGCCGGGTCGTAGTCGATGACGTGCCGGCGCAACGCGTAGGCGTACAGCGACCGCAGCGCCGAGATGCGCTGCGCGGCGGTGGCCGCGCCGAGCGGGCGCCCGCCCTTCAGCAACTGCGCGGCGTGACCAGTGCCGGAGAGGATCTGGTCCTTGTAAGCGACCAGGACATCCTCGGTGACCTCCCACAGCCCGGCGCCGGGCACCGCGATCTCCAGCCACCGCAGGAACGCCGCCAGGCAGTGCAGGTAGCCGCGGCGGGTGGCGACGGTGTTGCGGGACTGCAGCCACGCCGCGACGGTCGGCCACTCCTGCCCGGCAGGCGGCCGCGGCAGCCGGTCGACCAGGTCGACGTTCGCCGCCGGGACCTCCCCCTCACCGCGGCGACGCCGAGGCGAGAGCCCGGGGATGTCCCCCACCGTGATCAGTCTCGGCGCCGGTGCGGGCGCCTGCCGGGGTCCGGCCCCCGGCGCCGGCGGTGCACCCGCGTGGTGCAGCCGATCCGGCGTGGATGGCGGCGCTGAGCTCGGACCGGAGCCCGATCCAGCGCCCGGTTCGGGCGTGCCAGGTGGTGTGAAACCGGGCGGGTGGATCGCGGTGGGCTCCAGCGTCCGTCCGCCGTCGAACTCGCTGGACGGGGTCATCGGGTGACCGTGACGGCGCCGAGGAGCTGGTTGAGCCGGGTCTCGCGGGCGTCATCGGCCGTCGTCGACGCGGGGCGGTAGCACGCCCCCCGGACGCGGCGCCGCCTGGTGGAGTGGGCACGCGGCCGCCAGTTCGCCACAGCGGCCGAGTCCAGGATGACCTCGAAGGCCGGATCAGGGTGGGTGGCGTGCGCCGTCACGGCCTCGCGCACGACGCCGGCCAGGTGTTCATCGGTGAGGTCGGGGAACTCGGGGGTCAACGCCGCGACCACGGCAGCGGCGTAGCCGGCGGCCTGGTCGCGGGCCGTGGTCCAGCGGGGCCAAGTCATCGGTGTCCCCCTTGGTTGAAAGCTGCAAGCGGCGGCGTGTCGAGGCCAATCCGGTCCGGACCCACGGGCAGCATCTTGCCGGATGCCGACGGGTTATTTCGCCGCCCTAGTAACCCGAGCACGATGTCAGCCGCGTCGCCGTCCGCACGGCACCGCCGATCTCATACCTGGCGGCGGCCTCTTCGGGCCGGTCCCGGCGGCCCGGACACGTCCCGCCAAGAACATGGAGAGAGGCCGTGGCCGCCGCGGGTTTGACACCGGTGGAACGAGCCTCGGCCAAGCTCGCGGCCCTCGTCGGCACCCTCCGCTACCATCCCCGGATGATCTTCTCGGAGGCCGAACACCCGGCCGATCGCATCCTCACCGACCCCGCCCGGCTGGTGCACGACGACCCTGATGAGATCCTCCCGCTGCTCCCCCATGCACGCAGCGGCCCCGCCCGCTTGGCTGCGGCGGTTTACCGCACTTCCCTGCAACGCCACCGCCGGGTCGACCCCGCGCGGCGCGCCCAGGCGCTCTCGCTCGACGCTGCGCGCTGGGGCTCCGACGACCTCGCGCGTGCCCTGGCCGCAGTGCCGGTGGCCTCCGGGCACGGAGGTGCCACCGTCGACTGGAACACCGGGGTGCCGCCCAACGACCGCCTGATCCGGCGGTTCTCCGGCCGCACCGACCGCGTGTCCGCGGTGGCGACCGCGGTCCTCGACGGCCGCCCCGTCGTCGTCACCGGCAGCTTCATCAACGACAACGTGCGCGTGTGGGACCTCGCCACCGGCACCGAATCGAGCGAGCCCATGGCCGCCGATCCCACCGCCCTCGCCACCACCGTGCTGGACGGTCGTCCCGTCGTCGTCACCGGCGAGCTGCGGGGCGGCATCCGCAGATTCGACCTGGCCACCGGTGCCGAGATCGGCACCGCCATGCCCGCGCACAACTGCGCCCACGCGATCGTCATCACGCGGCTCGGCGGGCGCCCCGTAGCGGTGAGCTGCGCCTACGCGCCCGACGCCGTGCAGGTGTGGGACCTCGCCCGGGGAACGCGCATTGGCGAGCCGCTCGACGGCCACACCGGGCTGATCGAGGGTGCGGACCTGGCCGAGGTCGACGGACGCACGGTGCTGGTCACCTCCAGCATCGATCGCACGGTGCGGCTGTGGGACCTCGCCCGCGGCACGCAGATCGGCGAGTCTCTCGACTGCTTCGGCAGTGCCGTGGCGACGACCGTCCTGAACGGCCGCGCGGTGGCGGTCACCGGCGGCGGGCCCGACCAGGGACTGCTCATCTGGGACCTCGCCGACCGCATTCCCATCGGCGCGCCCCTGCACGGCCATCAACTGCGCCCCGCCGACATCGCCATCACGGAGGCTGACGGCCGACCGGTCGCCGTCAGTGCCGGTTACGACCGCACCGTGCGGCTGTGGGACCTCGCCGAGGGCGTCCAGCTCGGGGACGCCCTCACCGACCACACCGACGCAGTGACCTGCGTTGCTGTCACGAACCTGGACGGGCGCCCCGTCGCCGTCACCGCGAGCCACGACGACACCATGCTGCTGTGGGACGTCTCCCTGCGGGGCCCCGCAGGGCCGCGACCGGAAGCGCGAGAGGACCGCCCGGCCTGGCGCCTGGATTGGGCCACGGGCTCCGGCCTCAGCGAGCGCGCGCTCATGTCGATCCCCGGCGAGACTCACGCGCTGGCGGCCGGTTCCCTCCACGGCGATCCCATCGTGGTGTCCGCCGGCGATCGCGAACTGCGGGTGCTCGACCCCGCCACGGGGGAACTGCTCGGCAAGCCCATGACCGGCCATGGCGAGCGGGTGACCGCAGTGGCGGCCACCGAGCTGGACGGGCGGGCCGTCGCGGTCAGCGCCTCCGCCGACAACACGGTGCGGCTGTGGGATCTCGCCAAAGGCGCCCTTATCGGTGAGCCGATGAAGGGGCACACCCGCACCGTGGAGACGGTGGCCGTCGTCGAGGTCGACGGGCGTGCCATCGCCGTCACCGGCGGACGCGACACGACGGTGCGGATGTGGGACCTCGTCGAGCGCGCCCAGATCGGCGAGCCGATGACCGGCCACACGACCCCGGTCAACGCCATCGCCGTCACCGAACTGGACGGCCGCCCGGTCGCCCTCACCGCAGGCGGAGACTTCCCCCGCAAGGACACCGGCGTGCGGATCTGGGACCTGGCCAACCGCGAGCCGCTGGGCGCGCCCCTCGACGCCGGCACGCGCGAAGTGTCGGCGATCGCCACAACGATGCTCGATGGCCACCCCGTCGCCGTCGTCATGGCCCAGGACGATGACACCGTCGTGTGGGACCTGGCCACGCGCACCGAACTCCGCCGCCTGCCGACCGCGCGCCACCGCCCGCAGGCCGTCGCCGTCGCCCAGGTGGACGGGCGCGCCGTGGCCGTCATCGGCGACGGCACAGGCGGGGTCCTGGGCGGCACCGTGCGCGTGTGGGACCTCGCCACCGGCAAGCCGATCGGCGACCCTCTGGCCACCGACTCCACGAGGGCTGTGGCCGTCACCGAGATCGGCGACCGACCGCTCGCGGTCACCGGGGGAGCCGGCTCCGTGCGCGTGTGGGACCTGTCCCCGGACCCGCCGATCCCGGCCCGCCCACGCCCCGGCCACCCCGGCGGACTGGTCGCCGCCGGGCTGACCGAGATCGGTGGACGCCCCGTCGCGGTCACCGGCGCCTATCGCTCGGGCACCGTGCGGACCTGGGACCTCGACAAGGGCGAACGCGTCGGCGCCCCGATCGACGTGGGCTATCTCAGCGACATGGCGGTCACCGAGGTCGACGGCCGCCCCGCTGTCGTCATCAGCCCGGACAACGACTTCGGCGCCTGGGACCTCGCCACCGGCGAGGAGCTGCTGCGCTACCCGACCGACCACGTCGCCGAGGTACTCGCGATCGCCGTAGCGCACGACCGCGACCGTCAGCTGGTCATCACCGGGACCTACGACAACGCGGTCTCCGTCCACGTCCTGGGCACCGGGGCACGGGCCGGCGGGCGCAGGACGACCCTGCACGGGGACCCCGTTCGCGCCGTCGCCGTCGCTGAGGACGACCAAGGCCGCCCGCTCGCGGTCACCGTGGGCGGTTCGGCGTCGGCCGAGGCCAACGTGTGGCAGGCGCGCAACGGCCGCCAGGTGTGCTGGGCGGACGCGGGCCACACCGACGACGTGAAAGCCGTCGCCACGCTGCTCCTGAACGGCCGGAAGGTGGCGGTCACGGCGGGCCGCGACAAGGCGGTTCGCGTGTGGGGCGTCGACGACGGCAATGCCGTCCTGCCACCGCTGAGCGGCCACACCGGCATCGTCAACGCGGTGGCGGCGGCCATAGTCAACGGCAGGCCGACCGCGATTTCGGGCGGTGACGACCGTACCGTCCGGGTGTGGGACCTCACCGGTGGACGCCCGGCCGGTGACGAGCTCGTCTTCCCACACCCGGTGACGGCGCTCGCCCTCAGCCCTCAGGGGCGCATGGTCGTATGCTTCGGCGGCGACGTCGCGGTGTTCACCCGGTTCCCTGGAGGGGACGCGCCATCCAGGCCCCCTCACGGTGGGTGAAAAGCAGATTCCCACTGCAAGCCCCTGGGTGTTGCTGAAACTCATCCCTACCGTCTTCACCACGGGTCGCTCGGACCGGTCGTAGGGTTCTGGCACCCAGGGGCGCCGGGTGTGGCTGAAACTCATCTGCCATCTGTGGCTCTCGTCGATTGGCCACCCGGCGCCCCAAGGCGACTCGGCCGCTGATTGAGAATTGCGAATGCATCGCTGCGTAGGGATGAGCCGGCGAGGTCGTCTGCGGGAGCACACCTACCATGACGCCGGGAGGCGATGCTGCAGCAGGCATGGGCCGGGATCGACATCGGCAAAGGACACCACCACGCAGTCGTGATCGACGCAGAGGGGACCCGGCTGCTTTCACGGCGGGTCGCCAACGACGAGACCGACCTGCAGGAACTGATCACCCAGGTCCTGAGCTTGGCCGAAGAGGTGATCTGGGCGGTGGACATCCCAGCCGGCGGTGCCGCCTTGTTGCTGGCCCTGCTGGTGGCGCATGGTCAGCAGGTCCTCTACATCTCCAGCACCATGGTTACCGGGCCACCGATGCCTACCGGGGGGCGGGGAAGACCGATGCCCGGGATGCCGCGGTCATCGCAGACCAGGCGCGCATGCGCCGTGGCCCGAACCCGTTGCGTATCGACGACGAACTGATCGTCGAACTGCGGATGCTGGTGGCCCGTCGCCAGGATCTGGTCACTGACCGGGCCCGCACGATCAACCGACTGAGAGACCAACTGCTGGCCCTGTGCCCAGGCATGGAGCGCGTGCTGGAGCTGACCAACAAGGGCCCCCTCGTCCTGCTCACCGGCTATCAGCGTCCCGCCGAGATTCGCCGCCTGGGCGCTGCTCGACTCACCACCTGGCTCCAGGCCCGCAACGTGCGGCGCGCGGCCGCCTTGGCCGACAAAGCTGTGCAGTCGGCCAAGGCGCAGATCATCACATTGCCGGGCGAACACGTGGCCGCTGTCCTCGTGGCCCAGCTCGCGGCAGAAGTGCTGACTCTCAACGAGCGGATCACCCAGGTCGAGCGACTCATCGAGGACCGCTTCCAGCGCCACGACCTTGGCGAAGTCATCGCCAGCATGCCCGGCACCGGTCCCATGCTGGGCGCGGAGTTCCTCGCCGCCACCGGGGACGACCTGCATGCATTCGACTCCGCCGACCACCTGGCAGGCTACGCCGGGCTGGCGCCCGTTCCCCGCGACTCCGGTCGCATCAGCGGCAACCTGCATCGACCACGTCGCTACAACCGAGCACTGAACAGGGTCTTCTACCTGTCCGCCCTCTCCAGCATCCGCCACCATCCCGGGTCCCAACGCTTCTACGAGCGCAAACGCGGCGAAGGTAAGCGCCACAACCAGGCCGTGCTTGCTCTCGCCAGACGACGCCTCAATGTTCTATGGGCACTCATCCGCGACAGGCGCTGCTACCGGCTGACGCCTCCTCAAGCCCAAGCCGCATAGAGGCGTCACGCTTGACAACGGTCATTGAGAATCGACGAACGTGGCCGCTACACGCGGACGAAACCAGGCATGTACGGGTGCCACCGGAATACGGCGGAAACGGGCCGCGCTCTTGATCGTCGGTCGTGAACTTCTGGGGTTCGCGCTGGTTGGTGACGGTTTCCGGTGGTTCGGTGGCGTCGATCGACCGGACGGCGCTGCGCTATCTGTCCGACCCGGACCTGCGCGAACAGATCACCCAGGTCACCAACCGCAACGAAGCCTTCCACGGCTTCGCCGACTGGCTCATGTTCGGCGGCAAACTCATCGGCCACAACGACCCCGACTACCAAGAAAAGATCATCAAGTTCAACGAACTACCCGCCAACTGCGTGATCCACTCCACCGCCTGCGACATCACCGACACCTCCAACGCCATCGCCGCCGAAGGCCGCCCCGTCGACCCCGACAACCTGGCCACCATCTCCCATACATCACCCACGTCATCCGCCGGTTCGGCAACTGGATCCTCAACCTCACCCCGCCAGCCGCTGCCCCGACCACGCACCTTGATCTCGACTCCCGTGTCCTGTTCGCCCCATGATCGGGCGGACACTAGGCCCGGGTGATCTCGAGCGGGGAGGGCGCCGGAACCAGCAGGACTCCGGCCGGCAGCTCCCAGCGTGCCTTCGGGTCCACGGCCCACGCCGCCTCGTCCGGCCAGTCGCTCAGGTAGCGCCGTCCGAGATAGACCACCGCCAGCGGCTGTTCCAGCTGGACCGGCGGGTCTTCCACCATGAAGGACAGATCGTCATCGGCGTTGGCGGTGACAAACCCGAGGTAGGCGCTCGCGAACTCGGTGACGATGCCGATCAGCTTCGCCAGGGCGTCGGTGTTGCCCCGGTTCTCGTCGTAGTTCTCGGCGAGCCGACCCTCTTCGACGGCGATCTGCAGCATCCAGCTGTCACTGAGGTGGACTGAGGCCAGAAACGTCGACAGGTCCGGCAGCCACACCTCCAGCGACGGATTGAAGTCGTAGGGCGCCGTCCCGAAGCCCTGCCCTTCCAGGACCTCGGCGAGGCGCCGCTGGTCGGCCGGGGTGGCCTCGTCACGGTCGTCGTCGTAGGGCAGGCCGATGAACCAGATCTCGTCGTCCACAGTGGCATTCTGTCGGGCTTTATCTTGGCTGTTCCCCATGATCGACGGGCTTCGCCGCATCGGCTTTATGGACGGAGGTTTCTGGACGGCATCGCGCCTGGTCGTTAGAGAGTGTCCGGAAAAGTAGACATTTTCGGACGACTGGAGGTTGGATGACCGGGAAGGTGTGGGCGTACGCCCGTGTGTCGACGCGCGACCAGAACCCGCAGCTCCAGCTCGACGCCCTGGAGGCCGACGGCTACGACGAGCTGGTGATGGAGAAGGAGTCCGGCAAGCGCGGCACCGCACGGCCAGGGTGGGAGGAGTTGCTCACCAAGCCGGTCGCCGACGACACGCTGAAGTTCTGGAAGTCCGACCGATGGGGCCGCAGCGCGGGACACGTACTCACCACGGTGACCGAGTTACGCGAGCGCGGCGTCCGCGTGGTCAGCCTGACCGAGAACTTCGACCTGGAGACCAAAGAGGGCCGCTTCATATTCCCTCGCCGCGGCCGCCGAGTACGAACTGGAACTGCGCGCCGAACGTCAGGCCGAGGGGATCGCCGCCGCCAAACGGCGCGAGACCGAAGGGAAGATGCTGCCCGGCAAGCAGCGCATCGGCCGACCCCGAGTCATCGGCCGCACTGAACTCGCCGCCCTGCGCCGCCTGCTCGACGAGGGCGTCTCCGTCACCGAAGCAGCCCGCACCCTCAAGATCGGCAGATCCACTGCATACACCGCACTCTCAGCGCGCTGACCAGCACATACTTCAGCCACGGCCCGTTTCCGCCGTATTCCGGTGGCACCCCCGGTAGGTGGAGTGGGTCACGTCCAGCGGAGTGGTGTATGAGTCGGCCTCCGCGTGATCCTGTTTCTACAGGTTAAGCGGTGAGTTCCTGGTTGTCGATCTTGGGGTCGGGTGTGGTTCCGTCGATGACGCGCAGGCGGGCTTTGGCCAGGAACTCCAGGCCCATGTAGCGGCGGGCCTCGGTCCATTCGTCGGTCTGCTCCATCAGAACCGCGCCGACCAGGCGGACGATCGCGGCCCGGTCGGGGAAGATCCCGACCACGTCGGTGCGCCGACGAATCTCCTTGTTCAGCCGCTCCTGGGGATTGTTCGACCAGATCTGCCGCCAGATCTGCCGAGGGAACGCGGTGAAGGCCAGCAGATCGGGTTCGGCCTGGTCCAGGTGCTCGGCGGCATCGGGGTGCTTGGCCTCCAGCGAGGCGACCACGCGGGCGTGCTGGGCGTGGACCTCTTCGGAGGCGGGCTGGTCGAAGATGGTCCGCACCAGCGTCGCCACCCACGGCTGCGCCGACTTGGGGACCCTGGTCAGCAGATTGCGCAGGTAATGCGTCCGGCACCGCTGCCAGCCCGCGCCGGGCAAGGTGGAGCCGATCGCCTCGACCAGGCCGGCGTGGGCATCGGAGATCACCAACTGCACGCCGGTCAGGCCGCGGGCGACCAGCCCGCGCAGGAACGCCAGCCACCCGGCGCCGTCCTCTGCCGAGGTGACCTCGACGCCGAGGATCTCGCGGTGCCCGTCGGCGTTGACACCGGTGGCCACCAGCACGTGCACGTTCACGATCCGGCCGCCCTCGCGCACCTTCTGGGTCAGGGCGTCCACCCACACGAACGCATACGGGCCGCCCTCCAAAGGCCGGTTGCGGAACGCGGCCACCTGGGCGTCCAGCACCTTCGACCACCTGGCTCTTGGAGATGCCCTTGATGCCCATCTGCTCGACCAGCTTGTCCACGCGCCGCGTGCTGACGCCCAGCAGATAGGAGGTGGCGACCACGCTGACCAGGGCCTGCTCGGCGCGGCGACGCCGCTCCAGCAGCCACTCGGGGAAGTAGGACCCGCTGCGCAGCTTCGGGATCGCCAACTCCACGGTGCCGGCGCGAGTGTCCCATTCCCGGACCCGGTAGCCGTTGCGGCGGTTGACCCGCCCGTCCGAACGGGCCCCGTAGTCGGCCCCGCAGACCACGTCGGCCTCCGCCGACATGAGCGCCTCGGCCATCGTCTTGACCATCGACCGCAGCAGATCCGGCTCACACGCCCCGATCTGCTCGGCAATCCACTCGCCAGGGTCCACACTGTTGTCCGCGGCCATCGCGTTGTCTCCTTCTTCTTGATCATCCATCTCGAAGGATCTACGCGGTGGCCGTCTCACGTCACGACGCCACGCTCTTCACCTGCGGAAACTCGTACACCACCTCCGTGGACGCAACCGTGGAGTGCTCCTTGCCCGTGCCGAGGATCTTCTTCTCCAGGTCGTCCTGCTGCGTCGCGGCCAGACCTTGTCCGTGGATCGGGAGCCGGGATTCGTCGAGGCTGTGGAGCCGTTCGTTCATGTGCCGCCGGACGCGCTCCAGCATGTCGATATCCGGTTCCAGCAGGTACCAGGCCCGGGCCGGAGTCTCCAGCAGGCCACGCGCGACGGTGTATGTCGAGAAGATTCCGCTCGCAGGCATGCGCAGCACCGCCGCGAGACCTGAGGCATGGTCGTTCGCCGAGCCGACCAGCAGACCAGCGGACAGGTTGGCGTCCTGTACCGGGTTGCTGCTCGATTCCCCCTTCAGACGGCTGCCACCGGTGTTCTCCCACGCCGCAGGCGAGGAGGGCCGCTGGGTGTTGCCGTTGGATCAGTTATCGATAGTGACTGTGATTGACGTAAGCCATCCGGGAGGGCGTCCGGCGCCTCACGCATCAGGAGCAGTCATGTTCACCCCTGCGAGGATGATCAGTCTCGCAGGGGGTTCGAAAACAGCTTCTTACCGCCGTCTACCGCCGTGTGGTGGTTCGCCCTGCAACGTGTCGGCTATGTCAATCGGTCATGCTGGCGTGCACGGCGATGATTCGCCAGCCGAGCGTCTCGTCGTGTAGCCAAGTACGGGTGTAGCGCATCCTGGCCGCGAACGGCGCCCCGGAGACGGTCCCTTCGACGGTGCCGAGAAACCACGTCACCCCGGTGCGCCCATCGGCGAGCACGGTCAACTCCTCCTCAGCCACCCTCGTCAGCACCTGCGCCCGAGTGCGGTGCACCTCCAGGTCGTCCGCCTTGGTCTGAACGTTCGCACCGAAGGTGAAGATCAGCCGATCATCCAGCAGCCGATCCAGCGCCTCGACATCTCCAGCGAGCTGCGCGGCCTGGAGTCGGCGCTCGGCGTCCCTCAAGTCCTCCATGAGGCCCACACTCCCAACCGGCGCCATATCCGCGCCAGGACGTTCACGCTCGGCTGATCTTCGCAGTCCGGTCCCGGGACTCCGATCGTCGGTGAGTGGGAATCTTCTTTTAGAAGGTTTCCCGACACCCCGCCGCCCCCGCGTCACACGGAAAACCGGATACTGGGGAGAGAAACGCCCCTCCAGAAGAGCGATTCCGGGCCCGGATTGACGCCAGGATTTCCCGACAGGTGGAAGGGCTCCCCCAGCCCTTCCCCGGAGAACCGTCGGTGCGGATCGTCCACTCGCGCGTGCCCACCGCGGCCCAGTCCCTGCTGCACCAGCGCCACATCCTCACCGAGGCCGGCCTCCTCGTGCGGACCGAGGGCGTCTCCGAAGGATTCCGGCCCGCCGAGGGTGTCCTGCTGTTCGAGGACCCGGCGACCACCTCCAAGACGCCCGCGCTGGAGCGGCCCGCGTTCACACGGATCGCCGCGGCCGCGCACCCGGGCGACGTACAGACGGTCTCGGAGTTGTTCCGGCTCTGCCGCGACCTCATCGACATCGACCGCGTCCGCGACTGGTGCCAGGCCTGCGGCATCGCCCTGAGCGTCCTGTCCGGACCGCTCAGCACCTTCCAGGACCTCGCCGCGAACGACCCCGCTACCGCGCTGATCATCAACGTCATCACCTCGGTCCGGCAGTTCCAGCGCGACCTGCAGAACTAACCCGCCGACGAGGGCAATCGCCGCGGCCGAGGCCGAAAGCCGCCACCGAGGACGGCCGCACGCGCTCGACGGCGCCCGCCACGACGAAGCGCGGGCGGCGTTCCGTGACGAGGGCACCTCCATCGCCGCCCTCGCCCGCACCCACGGGGGGAGCCGAGCCGAGCCGCCGTGCCCACCGACCAGCCGGCCCGAACGGCCGTCACCAGACCGACACCGAAACCGGCCAGCTACCGCTAGTTCCTATACCAATCCCTCCTCGCGGGCCGGACGGCATCAGATCCACGAGGCCAGGCATCACGTTGAACTCCGTCCGCATCAGGTCGACTGAGCCAGGACAGCCGTCGCAGTCACAGCAGGGTCTCGCTGCGCACCGTTCTGCACAATCAGCATTGTGCGATGCCTTCAATGGTCCATGAGATTCGTTCCGTTCCGTTTTGAGAACCGTTCTGGAACGCAACGGAACGACTGCTAGCCTGGATCTGTGACAGAGGACCGCGATGACCCCGCCGCCGAGCAGGCGGAGCCGCCCCCGGCGGAAGCATTCGACGCCGCAGCGCTACTGGACGGCCCGGTGGCCGAGGACGACCTGTCCGCCGACGCGGTCGCCGAGCGCGCCGAAACCACTCGGGGCGCCGGGCGCCGCCCCTGCAAGCACTGCGGCCGGCCGATCCCCCGCGGCGTGCGCCGCGACGCCGAGTACTGCAGCCCCGCGCACCGCACCGCGCACCACAAGGCCGGACGCAAGGCCGAGACCGCCGAGCTCGCGCCCACCCGGACACTGCGCGGCGAGACGGCGCAACTCGGCCGGCTGCTCGCCGCGTTCGAGGAGCGCACCGGCGCGCTCACCGAACTGCTGAACGGCGCGGTCGCCGACGCGACCAGCCAGGCCGAGCAGGCGCGCCGCGAGGCGCAGGCCGCGCGCCGCGCTACCGACGAGGCCGAGAGCCGCGCCAAGCTCGCCGAGGACCGCGCCGACGCTGCCGACGCCGCGGCGAAGGCCGCGCGCACCGACCGGGACGACAAGGTCGCCGACGCGCGCCGCGACGCGCGCGAGCAGGTCGCCGACGCGCGCGCCGACGCCGAGCGGGCGTGGCGGCAGGCGGGGCAGGCCCAGCGCGCCCAGCAGGCCGCCGAGGAGGAGGCCGCCGCGGAACGGCACCTGCGCGAGGTCGCGCAGCAGCAGGCCGCCGACGCCGAGCGGCAGCGCGCCGAGACCGCCGCGCAGCTGGACGCGGCGCACCAGGAGACCGCCAGCCTCCTGGAAGAGCGGCACGCCACACGCGCGCAGCTCGCCGAAGAGCAGGCGCGGCACGCCGCGGCCACCGGCCGCGCCGATGCCGCCGATACGGCCCTCGCCGAGACCCGCGACCAGCTCGCCGACGCCCAACAGCGGGAGAAGACCGCGCAGGACAGCGCCGCGCACAACGACCGAGCGGCCAAGGAGCACGCGGCCGCGGCCGAGGCCGCGCGCGGGGACGCCGCGCAGTCGCGCGCCGCCCTGCAGGCCGTCCGCGCGGCCGCCGACGCGGCGATGGCGGAGTTGCGGCGCCAACTGGAGGAGGCGCGCACCGAGGCCCACCAGCAGCGCGAACGCGCCGCCGCCGCCGAACAGCGCGCCCAGACCGCCGAACACGCTGCCGAACGGGCCGCGCGCGCGGCGCCCGAGGAGCGATGATGGCTGCTTACTCCCGCACCACCATTCATAGAGAAGCGCCCGCGCCATGCTGACTCTCGCCGCGCACGCCCCCCGACTCCGGACTTCGGGAGGGCCCCGATGGGCCCTGAACCACCCACCGCCACTTCCGCCATCAGCGGGCAGATCCCGCGCAGAACAATCGGGACTTGCAACCCGCGCCGGTGCACGCGCGACCCGCAGATCCTTCACGACCGCCAGCGCCAACTCCGGCCCCCTCGCCTTCACCCAAGCCGGGAGACGAACACGGGCCACGATGGAACTTCGAGGACTCTGAAGTCTCTTCAGATGGCAGAACCGGCATAGATCCAGCCACAGACCCCTGGTCCAGCGGCTACGCGCGTACAAGCTCGCTCAGGGAACCCACGGGTTATTTCTCACGAGGGCGATCCACTCGGGCGGAAGCCCGCGGCGCCGATCAGGCGCCTGTTCATCATCTTGCTTCCGCTCCCGCCAACGCGCTGCTATGACGGTCCTAGCGTCCACACCAGTAGCCGGTTCTCGAATTGGTGGACGCTGACGGCGATCGTCTTGCCGTTCATGGTTCCGACCGCCATCGACCCGCCGCCGGTTTCCAGGTGGAAGTCGCCGACTAGTTTCCGTGTGGTCAGGTCCCACGCTCGGAGCACGTCGTCATCGCTGGTGACAGCGATGGGCCTGCCGTTCATGGTTGCGATCGCCACGTCCTCGACTGGCAGGGAAGCAGAAGAGTTCATTTTCTGAACCTTGCCGAGTGATTTCCTGTCGGCCAAGTCCCAGACCTGTACTGACTTATCCCCGCCGGTGACCGCGATGGCCCTGCCGGCCAGGGTCCCGACCGCTACCGCCCTGACCTTCTCATTGGTCTCGATGGGCTTGCCGACGGGTTTCCCTCTGATCAGGTCCCATACGTGCAACCTGCTTTTCCATGCGGTGGAGGCGACGACGGCAATGGGCCTACCGTCCAGGGATCCACAGGCCAGTGCGTCGGTGCCTCCGTCGATGTTGGCCTTGAAGACCAACTCCCAGGTCATCGGGTCCCACACGCGTATGCCATCTTCATCGCTTCCGAAGACGATGACGATCTTGCCGTTCCGTTCCGCTGCCGCGGCCGTTTGGATCGTGGTTCCGGTCTCATACTTGCTGAGCCGTTTTCCCGTGCTCATGTCCCACACGACGGTGTCGGTGACGGCGATGGTTCTGCCGTTGACGGTGGCGACCGTCACGTCCTCGATCCAGCCGATGTCGGCCGTCCCATCGAATTTGTCTATCACCCCGGGGGCTTCACCGATGAGCTTCCTCGTGGCCACGTCCCACAGCCGCGCGCCGTCGCTGTGGCCGGAGATCGCGAAGGTCGTCCCGTCCACGGTTCCGATCGCCAGCGATAGAGGGGCGCTGTCACGGGTGGAGGACGGCACCAGTTTCCAGTCCGGCCAGTCACCGATGGCGGTGCTTGTGGCAGAGGGGGCGGCTCGGCGTCGAACGCTCGATGACGCCAGGTTGGGGTGGGCCTGGCTGTCGCCGGCGCCGAGGAGGGCAGCGCCCACGGCCGTGGACAGGCCGAGCAGGAACCGGCGTCGCGGCAGGGAGGACCGTCCTTGGTTCGGCTCCGGCAAGGCCGGGCCGGACCGGATGACCGCAGCTGGGGGTGACCAGCCGGGTGGGGGTCTCCCGGACAGGGCAGGCGACTCGGAATTGTCCACGACTTGTCCATGGACAATTGAGGGCCCCCGATCGGGGAGGCCGAGAAGCTCGCGGATGTCATGGAGGGTCTGACGAACCTGCAGCAGCACTCCTGCGGTCTCGTCCAGCAGCCGATCGCACTCCCGTTCGGAGAGCCGCTGCACTCCTGGGGTGGTCAGCGCGGCCGGCAACTCGAGCCAACCGCGATCTTCTCCGAGTAGCCGCCGGTACTGCTCGGCCTGGGCGTAGCCGTCCAGGTGCAGGTCCTCGGCTTCGTCGCGGGCCTCTCGTGCTGCGCGCAGGCACTTTTGCGCCGATTCCACCCGCATTCGGGCCGCCCGCCGCTGCTGATGGTCTACTTCGGCCCGTAGAGCCCGGTTCTGCTGCTGAGCGTTGTGCAACACGCTCAGCAGCATTGACACCAGCGTGTGCGTGAGCAGCATCTGGTTCCGCGCCTGGCTCTGTGCTTGCTGCGCCTGGTTGAGGCGGTGCAACAGTTCCTGTTCCGGCAGCCCCTGAGCGCTGACCGCCAGCTTCCCGGCGGCGGCCTGCTCGGCTCGTTCCATCAGCTCGTCGCCTTCGGCGAGTAACTGCTCCCGCAACCGCGGCTCAGGCACGACCGTGCGCAGGAGGAGTTCGAGCACATGCCGGGGTATCACGTCGGCGCCGTTGCGGAACTCAGCCCACTTGGCGTGGCCGTAGACAGGCACGCGGTCGGCCAGCTGACGGTTTGTCAGCCCGGACGTGACCCGCTCCCGCAACCATGTGGCCAACGCCCGGGCTTGTGGAGTCTGAGCACGGTCCTTGACCGGACGGCCCCGCCGGCGACCGCCACCGTCGTGCCACTCGCTCACTCCGGCCCCCTTCGCCAGCTCATCTTGATTGCTTGGGCCCTCAGCACCTTATTTGTCCAGGGCCGACCTGCGCCGCCGCATTCGATCGCTAGTGGACAAGTTGAGCGACAAGGACGGTGAGGCCTCACGACAAGACCATTCACGGGCGGCCGACTCAGCCGGCCGCCTGGCAGGAGGAATAGCGGGCGATGGACCTTGGAACATCGGCACAGATCCTGGTCGCCGTCTTGGAGGCGGTAAGCGCTGCGTTGTCGGTCATGGAGACCTATCGACGTCACCGCGACCACCCGAAGAGCGATCACGCTGGCCCCAGCGGGCATGTGCCTTCAAACGAACACGACGCCCCCGACAGCGACACCTGTTGATGAGTTGAGACCGCCCCACCGTCCGAGGTCGCGGCCGGTCGGGTTCAACGGTCGCGTGGCCGGGTCGGTGAACAGCTCGGCCCACCCCTCGCGGACGCTCGCGAGGGCCAGGCCCTCGCCGAGCAGCTCGGGCGGGGTGGACGTCGACGGGCCGGTACGTCGGCCAGTACGCCGCCCATGACCGCAGGTGCGCCATGATCCGGCCCGCTCGACCACGGCGCGCTGCAGCTCAATGGCGGACGGGTCGCCCAGGCGGCGGACGGTCGTCAGTCCTGGTCCGCGGCTTCGGCGGCCTGGGCCAGGCCAGTAGCGACTCACTCGCGAGGAAACGTCAGCGCGCGCTCATCGAACCGGAATAACATCTCCAGCTCACTCAGCGACGGCTCTGCCGCGAACCGTCCGAGCCAGGGCGCGAAGAGGTGAGGGCCCGGCGGTGCCGGGCCCTCTGGGTGGGGGCGATCGCTGTGGCTACTGACCTGGTCGATGGTGGCCTGCCCGCCGTCGACCTGGATGTTGCTGCAGTCGCAGACCTCGCCGATGTTGAGCAGGCCGTCGTCGTTGACCGCGGCGCGGCCCTGGCCGGAGGTCTTGGTGATGGTGGCCCGGCCGCCGCGGAGTCGACGATGGCCCAGTTGCAGACCTCGTCGATGGTGGCCCGGCCGCCGCTGAACACGGTGACGTCGCCCGGATCGAGAACCTGGCCGATGGTGACCCGGCTGCCGTCCAGGACAGCGACGCGACCGTTCCTGCAGACCCTGGCGATGGTCGCCGAGTTCGAGGCCAACCTGGGCCACCTGCGCACCCGCGAAGGCATGGCGCTGGCCAAGAAGAACGGCAAGCTCAAGGGCAAGCAGCCCAAACTGCCCGAGCCGGCGCGGCGTTCCATCCGCCGCCGCTATGCCGCCGGCGAGGTATCCCTCGCCGACCTGGCCACCGAGTACAGCGTCGGCCGCTCCACCATCCATCGCATCATTCACGGCCCGCCGACCGAGCCACGCTGACGATCAACCAGCTACGACGCTGGTCCGTGATCCCTTCCTGGGCGTACTCCGGCCGGCGTGCTGTTCGGGCTGGGTGGGTCGGTCTACGACTGGAACGACCCGTTCGGCCGGCTCATACCGCGGCCAGGGCCTGGTCCAGGCCGCTGCGGTTGCGGCGGGTGGTGCGGGAGAAGCCCCGTTCGATGTAGATCCGATCGGCCGGGACACTGAGCGCGAGCAGCTGCTCGGTCTGGACGACGACGTCCTGCTCGTCGGTGGAGCAGCGGGCGTAGCCGACCCGGACGGCGCCGGGGGCCGTGCCAGAAGCGGGGGCGTTCGCGGCGTTCACGCCGTCCAGTGTTCCGGATAGGACCTCGCCACCGGGACAGTTCGCGGAACACTCTTACGGAACACCTCGACCTGGGGCGTCATCTCGACCGGTCGCTGTTCCGGTAGACGATCCCCCAACGAAACACCCGCTCAGCACCCACGCCGCTTACAAACAGCCACATGGCGCACGTTCGGGGGAAGACCCCTAGCTAGATCAGGCTGGTGGCGGCTCTGTCCTTGCTCGCGTTAGGCTCACCGGTCGCACTCACGTCGAGATACGGCGGAACAGGGCTGGGGAGGAGTGCATCGAGATGGTCCCGTACGAGCAGAGCCTGCAACGGGCGATGGGAGAGGTGCGCGATTCACGGCACTTCGATGTCGTGTATGAGCAACTCGGTCCGGGAGGGCCCGGGAAAGATCCGACTGGGATCTTCGAGCTCATGGCCGAGGACGGCTTCCCGCTCGCTCCGAGGCTCAAGGAGAGCTACTTCCCGTACCGCTACATGGCGTTGGAGTGGCGCACCGCAAATCCCGGGACGGCACTGGTCGGAGAGTTCCAGATCTACAATATTGACGCCGGCACCGAGGAGTGCCTTCGGCCACTGGAGGACTTTTCACGGGATCACCGCGGCAAGGAGCTGCTGTCACAACTACGCATCTTCGATGACCTATCCCGTACCGGTCATGGGCGACTGGCCACTCTGAGGCTGTACCCAGGCGTCACGAACCCGGAGATCTGGTTCCTGGACAAGTCTCACCCCGCCGTCCGCCTCGATCTGGACTATCGCGCGTATCTGGACAACCTGATCCTCACCAAGGGCACGCTGGGCTGGCAGTACCTGTTTGCCGACGTCGACAGGGAGTACATCCACGTCCTGGAGGACGTCGCGACGATGCTGCGGATCTTTCCAGGCCTCTTCCCGGACTACGACTACGCGCCTCTGATCTCTCGCCTCGAGGCCCGGCTTTGACCGCCGGCCGGCTCTGAACGGCGGCATCCCGGCCGGAGATCGTCACCGTCGAGGCGGACGTCGACATCGAGGGTGCTTCGGTCACCGTGCAGGGCGTCATCGCCCGCGACGACTCGCCCGGGGCCGCTCCCGGACCGGGGCTGGGAGCCCTGGAGGGCCGGTCCTCCTGGTTGGGGTGCCGGTAAGAAACGCGTCATGAGCCCCAAACGGCGTTGATCTTGCCGTGATTTGCTGGTCGATGCTGGGCGGCTATGACGCACTCCCCGATGCATATCGACGAGTTGGTCGAGCACTGGACGGTCCTGGACGAGGAGCGTGAGTTGATCGCCGGGAAGCGAGGCGCCACCCGGCTCGGCTTTGCGATCTTGCTGAAGTTCTATACGCGGCACGGGCGGTGCCCGCGAGGGCGTTCGGAGCTGGCCGACGAGGTCGTGGGGCATGTGGCCAAGCAGGTCCGGGTGCCCGTCTCGGAGTTCGGCTTCTACGAGTGGTCTGGTTCCACGATCGAGTACCACCGGGGGCAGATCCGGACGCACCTGGGCTTTTGGGTCTGTACGACCGCGGACGCGGACAAAGTCACGGTGTGGCTGGCCGAGAACGGCGCCCACGCCGAGCGTCGGCCCGAGCGGGTTCGGGAGGAACTGCTCAAGCATCTGCGCCAGGAGCGGATTGAGCCGCCGACCTCGGGGCGGATCACTCGGATCGTGGCCTCGGCCCTGCATAGCGCGGAGGTCGCCTGGTCGGTGCGGATCGCTTCTCGGTTGAGTGCGGATACCACCAGGCGCATCTACGCCTTGGTCGGCATCGACGATGGCGCCGAGACCGGGACCGACGACGCGGACGATGCGGCGCAGGATGAGGCGGCCGAGACGGCGGCGGAGGACGATGGCGGCGGTTCTTCGGGACTGCTGGCGCTGATCAAGTCGGCTCCGGGGAATGTGAGTCTGGAGTCGATGATGACCGAGATCCGCAAGTTGGAGGCGGTGCGTTCGATCGGGTTGCCGCCGGGGTTGTTCGCCGATGTGGCGCCCAAGGTGCTGGCGGCCTGGCGGGCTCGGGCGGCGGTGGAGGCTCCGTCGCACATGCGCTCGCATCCGCGTGAGCTGACGGTGCTGCTGTTGGCGGCGCTGGTCTGCGAGCGGGAGCGGGAGATCACCGACACGCTGGTGGAGTTGCTGATCGCGACCGTGCATCGGATCAAGGCGCGGGCCGACAGCAAGGTGACCAAGGAGCTGATCAACGCGTTCAAGCGGGTGACCGGGAAGGAGAACATCCTGTTCAGGGTCGCCGACGCCGCCCGCCTGTTCCGATCGGTCACCGACATCCTCGCCCTGCGCCCGGTCCTGGCCCGAAGGGGCCTGCACCTGCGGGTGGAGTCCGGGCTGCTGTCGGGGATCGACCTGGCCTCAGACGACCCCGGCACCAAGATGATGGTCTCCGTCCTGGCGGCCGTGCTGGAGTTCCAGCGCGACATGATCAGCGAGAACACCCGCGAAGGCGTCGCCGCCGCCGAGGCCTCCGGCAAGACCCTCGGCCGCCCCACCGCCCTCGACTCCGCAAAGGCCGCCGAGGTCGTCACCGCCTACCGGCAAGGCGCCGCCGTCAAGGCCCTCGCCCGACAGCACCACGTCGCCCCCAAGACCATCCGCCGGATCCTGGACAGCGCCCGCACCCGCGAACTGCCCGAACAACTCGACACGCCCCCGCCCACGGGCGAACCGGCCCGCGCCCCAACGCCCCCGGATCCGCAGGTGACACTCGATCTGCCCGGCCTGCTCGCCGACCACCTGAACGCCGCCGGCGACGACGCCGTCCGCCAGGCACTCGCCGCCGGGCGGACCATCCGCCGCGGCCAAGGCCGCTCGGTCCGCCTCACCGCCCCGCTGACCCTCCACCGCGCCGCGCTGCACCAGAGCGCCGCCCTCGCCGCCCGAGACGCCGGACCGGCTGAACGCAAGGCCCACCGGGTGTACGCCACCCGCATCCCGATGAACTGGACGCGCTCATCGGGTCCCCCGCCCAGCGATACGACGAGATCACCGAGCTGTGGGACACCCTCCTGTTCAGGAAAGACGACCCCATGATGGCCAAGGCCGAGGTGGTCCTGAGCGCGATGAAGGCGCTGGTCATCTTCACCGTGCTCCCCGGCTCAGCCGCGGCGGTCGCCGAGGCCACCCGGCACCTGAACCGCCTGTTCGAGCATGAGGGCGATCTGGGAGACCAGCGCCTCCGCCAGCACCAACGCCAAGGCGGAATCGGAGCCTCCCTGGCACACCTGTGGAACTCCTACCTGGACCTGCTCGAAGACCCCTCGATCCCCCGAAAGGGCCGTGTCGATGGTCAAGTCCACCTCTGGTCGGCACCGAGGAAGAAAAGAGTCCGGCCCGCCCCCTAGGGCGGTAGGCCGGACTGTAATTATCCGCTGTCTCGGTGCCCTCGTGGGGTCACCGAACGTTTAGCTCAGCCTCGGCATAGAAGCGAGCGGATCGATGCCCTCTGGCGAGCTACTCTCACAAGTGGGGGCAGTTCGTGTTCGGACAACGGCAGCGCTGGAATGCCTCCATGCCGGAGTCCTCGGCGTGGGCCTCCAGCGTCTGCTGGTGGTTCAGCGTCTCACGCGCGACACCGTATTCGATCAGGCTGATGCCCTTGACAAGGGCGTCCATGATCTCCTCGCGCAGGAAGCAGTAGACCCCCCAGTCCCCGCGGCGGGTGCTTTCGGCGTGAAATTCCAGGATCTGCCCATCCGAGACATCCAGATGGGAGAACATCACACCCAGGAAGTCACGGCTTTCCGCCACAATCTTCTGGTCACAAGGATTCATCTCGCCCTCCATCTCATTTGTTTCTTGGCCCAATGGTCTTGATCGTGGGCAAGGGAGACCGTCCGTGCACGGCTGTCTGTGGCAATAGGCTAGCCGCCGATCGGCAGCCGGTGTCGACCACCGCTGAGAGGGGCCACTGCGCCGCCGCCGGAGTCGACATCGGCATCCACCAGCTGCGGCACGCGCACGCCACCGCACAGCAGCCGAGACCCCCGCATCCGCTCGTTTGGGGCTCATGACGCGTTTCTTACCGGCACCCCTACAAGCCCCGGCAGGTCGTCGGCGTGATGGAACCCGACGGTGAGGCGGGTGGCCCG
The DNA here is from genome assembly GCF_050936235.1 of Spirillospora sp. CA-108201. NCBI lineage: Bacteria > Bacillati > Actinomycetota > Actinomycetes > Streptosporangiales > Thermomonosporaceae > Spirillospora > Spirillospora sp. CA-108201. The sequence goes on from NZ_JBNJNE010000001.1 coordinate 1,462,866, forward strand.
TGGAAGCCGATGAGCTGGAACCGCTTCCCCACGGAAGTCGAGATCGCGGACTTGCACGCAGTCGCGGACGCAGCGGGCCTGGGTGACTTCGTGCTGGCCGGATACTCGGGTATGGCCGCGCTGGCGGGTTTCCTGGTGGGCGCCACTGATCGGGTGGTCGGCCTCATGACCGGCGGGTTTCCCCTGCTGTCCGGCACGGACTACTGGCTCGGCTATGTCGAGGGCGCCCGCACGGCCCTGCTGCAGGCCGGGCTGCAGGACAAGGCGGACGAGAACCACCTGGGCATCTTGCTGTACCGGGAGTGGGCCGCCCGTGACGATACCGAGGTCCTGACGGCGCTCAAGGGTCCGAAGGTCGTCTGGTACGGCTCCGTGGATGGTGAACCCGGATGCCGGATGTAAGACTATGTGGGAGGAAGTGCCATCGCACGCCGCGTTCGCGACCGCTCTGCAGAACTGCGCGAGGTCGGGTTCGAGATCATCGAGTTCGACGGGCTGGACCACATCACCGGCCTGACCGAGGCACACGTGGTCGCCCCACTGTTGTCGGCCGCTGGCCACGGCAGGCTGGTAAGCCCCCAGGGCGCGCAGGCCCAGCGCTTCCGCACAACGGCGGACGAGGCTGGTCGCGTCCCCCGAGCTCTTGATCGACGACCTCCGAATCTGAGCGGTTTAGTCTTCTTCCTCGTCGCCCCCGTTGTCGGTTGAGGAGCGCGGCGGCCGGAGTCCCTGGCTGGGGCTGGAGGAGGTGATGGCGTAGCGGCCCAGGCAGCTGAGGCGGGCGTGCCCGAGGTGGGACAGGCGGGCCACGTCGGCGTCGGTCACGCCGAGGCCTTCGGTGGAGGTCCGGGCCTGGGTTCGCAGGTCGTCGATGACCGCCGACAGGTATGTCGAGTTCCACAGCACCACGGCGTTGACGACCAGGCCGAGGGCGGCGAGCTGGTCTTGGCCCTCCAGTAGGAGCGGACCGGGGAACCGGAGTTGGTGTCACATCTGTTGACACTGTGGCTGTGACCGGGTGAGTCTCGCCGCGTGGTGGATTCTGAGGGTGTGGGGTTTCCGCGGTCCGACGTGGAGCGGTTCTGTGGGGAGATTGCTGGTCTGGCGCCTGCGATACGACTACGACGGCTTGCTGAGCTGCCGTCGATGGGTTCAACGTGGGGGTCAGCGCTTCTCGATGACGATCTGGGAGATCACGACGTCCTGCTGCGGGCGGTCCATCATTCCGGTCGGGGTCGCGGCGATCGCGTCGACGACCTTCTGACTCGCGGCGTCGGCGACCTCGCCGAAGATGGTGTGCCTGCCGTTCAGGTGAGGGGTCGGGCCGGCGGTGATGAAGAACTGCGACCCATTGGTGCCCCTGGTGCCCCGGCGCTTCCGCTTGTCGGCGTTGGCCATGGCCAGCAGGTAGGGCTTGGTGAACTGCAGGTCGGGGTGGATCTCGTCGTCGAACTGGTACCCCGGGCCGCCGGTGCCGGTGCCGGTTGGGTCGCCGCTCTGGATCATGAAGCCGCTGATGACCCGGTGGAAGATCACGCCGTTGTACAGCGGGCCCTGGCCGGGCTGACCGGTCCGGGGGTCGGTCCACTCGCGCGTGCCGTCGGCGAGGCCGGCGAAATTCTGAACCGTCTTGGGTGCGTGGTTCGGGAACAACTTGATCAGGATGTCCCCGTGGTTGGTCTTGATGGTGGCGAACAGTTCACCGGCCACGGTGTTGGAGACCGCGGGCGGGAGCGGAGTCGTGCCTGGCGTTGTAAGTGGCCGGGTTCGGTCGCCTGCTGGGGATGCGGGTTCGGGTGCGCGGTCGAGTTGTCGCAGTGCCTGGGAGAGGTCGGCGGCGTTCGGGTACCGCTGGTCGGGGTCTTTGTGCAGCAGGGTCAGTACGAGGTTGTCCCAGGTGGCTGGGATGTGCGTGGATATCGAGCTGGGGGCGGGTGGTTCCTGGGTGAGGTGCGCCGAGAGGTAGCCCACGATGTCGGGGGCCTGGAACGGCAGTCGGCCTGTGATCAGTTCGAAGAGGAGGCAGCCGAGCGCGTACAGGTCGCTGCGCGGTTCCGGAAAACCACGTGCCTGTTCAGGGGCCATGTACGGGGGTGTGCCCACGATGAAGCCAGTCTGGGTGAGCCGGTCCGCGGTCGCGTTGGGGTCGGCCGCCCGCGCGACGCCGAAATCGAGGACCTTCACGGTGCCGGAAGGCGTGATGAGGATGTTGGACGGCTTGATGTCCCGGTGCATGATTCCGGCGTTGTGCGCGTCGGCAAGTGCGTCACCTATCTGCGCGCCCCATCGGGCCGCGTCCGGCAAGGTGATGGCGCCTCGGCGTCGCATCGCGTCCAGGCCCTCGCCTCGGACCAGCTCCATCACCAGGAACGGGACCCTGTTGCCATCGGTGCCGGTCTCGCCGAGGTCGTGGACGGTCACGATGTTGGGGTGCTGCAGCCGGGCGGTGATCCGCGCCTCGCGCAGGAACCTGGCGCGTGCCTCGTCGCCGCGGCTTCCGCCACCGGCGAGCAGCGAGATCACCTTCACTGCGACGGGCCGGCCCAGCGTCTCGTCCTGCGCCTCCCATACTTGCCCCATTCCGCCCTCGCCGAGCTGTCGCACCAACCGGTAACGGCCCCCCAGGAGCTGGTCTCGCACTGTTACGCCTCTCCCGTTTCGAACATTGCTGTCCCTCCTGCCGGCGAACCGGCGCGATGGGGATCACGATGCGACTGTGAAGACGACACCATCTTGGGAATGCCGGTCTTGGTGGCGATCACGCCGAGCGAGTCGCCTTGAGTTCAAGAGCCGGGCCGCCCGCGGCGATGAGACAAACTGCCGTCTCCTCAAGCATCAATCCGCCAGTAGTCGGCCTCACGTCGCGGCCGGTTGCCATTTCTGACCGCCGTATCTGGCGAGGGCCTGGATCAGCCTGGCTCGCTGTTCCTCCGACATCGGTCCGAGAACGCAGATGGGGAACAGCCCGTCCTCACGATTCGCGACTGTGCCGAGCCAGGGGTAGGGCCATCCCGCCGGGAGCGAAACGATCAGTTCGTCTTCGTTCCGGGGCCGGATGTGGACCCCGACGTACAGATACGCGGCCGACCCCATGAACTCCTCGACGTTGCCGTGCGCGGGATGGATCTCCTCGATAGTGACGTGCTGGAGCCGATCCCAGGTGAATTCGCGCCGCCCCGTGGCACTGACGGTCTGTAGGTAGTCCGGTCCCACATGCAGCGCCCAACCCGTTCTGTTCTCGCGCAGGCGCTCACCCCACGCTCGGCCGGCTGCCGGAACCGCCCAGCAGACGGCCATAATGGCGGCCAGCACCCCTACCAGGAGAAGAGCGAGCCCTGGAGTCATTTCCTGCGCCTGAAGCTGGCGCCCCGATGCCAGGGGGAGGCACACGAGCGCCACCAGCGCCGAGACTGATGCCAGGATCGCCATCGCCTTCCAGCCTCGCCTGGCCGCCCTGTCGGCGTAGGTGGACAAGGGTTCCTTGCCGGTCCAGGACATCTCGAAGGCGCCGTTGGTTTCCGGCCGCTGTTTGAGGGCCGTCGTTTCGAGCTGGGTGACCATCTCGGTGACCTGTGGCGGAAGCCATCGCGTGGCGTCGCGGGCCGACACGGCCAGCCGATCGAGCAGATCGTTGAGACCGGGCCGGTTCTCGGGAGTCCTGCTCAGGCAGGCGCCCACCAGGTCGGCCAAGTCCGGCTTCAGGCCGGTCAGATCCGGGTCGTCTTGGAGGATGCGATTCATGATCGCGTGGTGGTGGCCGTCGCCGAACGGGCCGCGGCCGGTGGCGGCGAACACCAGCACCGCGCCCAAGGCGAACACATCGCTGGCGGGGCCGACCTCGTCGCCGCAGGCCTGTTCGGGGGACATGAACGCCGGCGTGCCGATCAGAACGCCCTTGGCGGTGCGGGAGGTGGAGTCCAGCGCGCGGGCGATGCCGAAGTCGATGACCTGGGGGCCGTCGGCGGCCAGGATCACGTTGCCGGGTTTCAGGTCACGGTGCACGAGTTTGCGGTCGTGGATCGCGGCCAGGCCCTCGGCCAGGCCCGCCCCCAGCACACCGATCGCCGCGGGCGGTAGCGGCCCGTGCGTGGTGACGGCATCATGCAAAGACGGGCCGGGAATGTAGGCGGTGGCCATCCACGGCGGATCGGCGTCGGTGTCGGCGTCCACCACCTGCGCGGTGTAGAACCTGCCGACTCGCTGCGCCGCCTCCACCTCGGTGGCGAATCGGCGCCGGAACTCCGTATCGTCGGCCAGCTCTGGCCGCACGACCTTGACCGCGACCGTCCGGCCGCCCCGGGAGCGGCCCAAGAACACCTGTCCCATGCCGCCGCCGCCCAGCCGCCCCTGCAGCCGGTATGGCCCGACCTGGCGCGGATCATTCGCCCGCAGCGGCTCCATACGCCACCTTTCAGAAGAACAATCCTGTACCTACGACGAGCTCAGATCATTTCAGGAAATGGCTCTTCCGTGAAGTAACTTGGTCCCATGGCCCACCCCGACACCGTCCTGGGCGGTCAGGATCGCCACAAAATCACTTCACGAAAGATGGTCGGCCTGCCGGACAGGCTCACCGAAGCCGCCGCCGTCGCCGGGCTGGCCGGCCACCTGGACCGGCTGCGCCCCGACGCCGAACTGGCCATCGAGGTCAGCTGGCGGCTGCTGCGCCGCCAGGGCCGCAGCGTCGAAGAGGTCACCGGCCCGCTGCTGGCCGCCGGCTTCCACCCCTACCTGCTGACCAACGACTACCGGGCCCGCTCCTACCCTGGCGCGCCGCGCCACCCTGCGGCGCCGGTCCGCTTGGATGCGCCCTTCACCAGCATGCGCGACCCCAGCGACCTGGTGTTCTCCCGCGCTGACGCCGATCGCCTCCCCTGACGGTGAGGCCCGGCGGTCACTGCGGGCGGGCGTCGACCACCTCTTCGCCCTCGCCGTCGGGCTCGTCGAAGCGGGCGATGAAGTCCTCCAGCGCCGGCTCGGTCACCAGCAGCGCGTTGGCGTCCGCCCGCTGGTTGCGCAGCTGAAGACGGCGCATCAGCTCGTCCCGTCCCACCTTGAGGTAGATCAGCCGCCACCGGCCCCCGGCGGCCTCCACCAGCTTCTTGGCCGCGTCCCGGTCCCCCCGCCTCCACAACCCGTGGTCCAGCACCACGCCCCGGCCGGCCTTCACCAGCTCGCCCAGCCGCCGGTAGACTTCCTCGGCGACCGGGTCGGCCAGTTCGAACCACCGCGATTCGTGGAAGTCCACGCCGTAGCGGCCGTGCCGCCGGAAGACCTCCTCGTCCACCGACAACCGCACCACGCCCCGCTCCTCCAAGTGCCTGGCGAAGGTGGTCTTACCCGACCCGGTCAACCCGACCAGCAACCACACCGTCGCCGTTCTCACGGGAATTGCATCCAATGCACGACCCTCGAAGCTATTCACCTGCTGCCCTGGTACATCATAGTTGCGGACTTATGACTCCTGCTAAACCGCGTGAACTGGCATGTTGCGTCGGCCAGAACCGAGCCTATCTGACAGATAATTTGGATTCTGTGTCCAGCCGCTACTGCGGCGTGGCCGCCGGCGGTTCCCCGGCACTGGGTGCGGGGGCAAGAAGGCCGCACCGGTAGAAGCCGGCGGCGATGAGGACGACGTCGCCAAGAGCCTGCTTCGGCGTGATGCCGAGCCTGCGGGCGTTGGCCCGCACGGCCTGGTCCAAGCCGCCGGTGTCGGCGACGGACTCGTAAATCGCCAGCGATTCGTGGTTGTAGCCGAAATAAAAGCGCCCGGTCCGGGTGTCGGCCAGGGCCAAGAGGCCGAACTCGGTCGACGCCCACCGGACGTAGTCGGGAACGGTCATGCCCGAGGCCAGCCCATCGGCGGACAGGTGGTCGACGGTGTAGCCGGGGTTGGCGGCGTGCCAGTCGAGCAAAACATCGTGAGCGAACTCGTGCAGGTCCTCGTTGAACATCTGCCGCCAGCCACAGTCGGCACAGCGGGCGATCCCTCCGAAGTCGGGATCCTGGGCAACCTCGGGGTGATGCGGCTCGCGCATGGGACGACGATATGACGACGCCGATGCGCCACGCGAGGATTCTCGGCGGCGTCTGCGCCCTTTCGGGCCGCCGTGGTCTGTTCCTGAGCCAGGTAGACCACCCGCCGGCTGCCCTCAGGCTGGACTTCCAGCGCGCTCGGATCGCCCCGAGGCCCCTCGGAGAGAATGGCTTCGATCTGCTGCAGAGCCTCGTGGAACGAAAGCGGCTCCCACGTCTGCCTGCGAGTCGTCGGCGTGCCCGCCGCCGAGAGCCGGCTGCGTCGGCGCTCTCCTCGCCGAACTCACTCCTCGACCAGCCGCTTCCGGAACCATGCCAGATCGGGGGGTTGTTCGTTACCCTCCCCCGCCTCTCGCTCCGCTGCTCCCGGTGGCTGCGGCCGCGCGACGCTCCCGCTGTTCCTGGTCCGGTGGAGGGCGCTCCCGGGCACCGTCCGGATGCGGGTGGCGGTGTCCCGATCCGGTCAGGGCGCCGTCGCCGGATCGGCGTCGCCTACGTGTACGACCCGGCCAAGGCGCTGCCCCGCCGCACTGCGACGGTACACCCCACCCTGACCTGGGCGTCCGCACTGGATGGCGGGTGTTCGGGTAGGGAGATCCCCCATCGGACAGTCTCGGGGGTGACCTCGTGCCGCATGTTGGAGACGGGAGAAAACCGCACCGGGCATATCCGACTGATGTCACAGGACACCCCGGGACTCAGGCGGTTCACGCGGTTCGGTCTGACATGCGGCCATGCGTCGCTTCCCGATCGGGGCAACGGTCTCTACGTGGCCGTGCCGCTCTCGGTGAGGTGGAGGAGGTCGGTCAGGAGCTCCGAGGCGTTCACCTCGTCGAGGTCGGCGAAGGTCGCGGAACCGCTGCCGGGCCGCGAGAACGGGTTGTCGCCGGAGATGATGCCGACCGTCTTGATCCGCTGCTCCGGCCACATTCCCGGAGTGACGACGGAGATGCCGGGGTCGAGGTCCAGCACGACCGTCCGGTCGCCGGGGAGGCTTCGCGAAATCCAGAAGATGATGCCGTTGTCCTGCGGGACGCCACGGGTCCAGCCGCGCCGATCCATGCCCTGCGCCGCGCCGGTCGTAACGGTGAGGCCATGGAACCGGTCGAGCGTGTGCCCGGCACGCTCGTCCTCGGTCAGCGTGTGGACCGGGCGGGCGATCTGGGGGAACGGCTGGACGATCTCGTAGCGGCCGAAGACGTCGGACCACGCCGCCAGTTCGTCCGCGGACATGTGAAGGGGGTGGACGATCCCGACCTCGCCGGTGCCGGACAGGACGGGCTCGGCTCCGTCGACGTCGGCGAGCGAGCGGTCCTCGGTGATCCGGAACGTGGGGCCCCCGGTGGTCCACAGCAGCCGACGGGCGACGTGCTGGAGCAGGGGATGTCCGAGGATGAGCGCGCGGAAATCCCCTGCGCTCCAGCACCGCCCGGCGACCATCGCCCGCTCCAGCCGCTCCAGCTGCGGGGCCGCGGTGGCACGCGCCGCCTTCTTCAGTTCGGTGAACCGCTTGTACGCCGCCAGGGCCAGCTCGGCCTCGTCGCGCGCGCCGGGCTTGGGGAGGCTCGCCCGCCGCTCGCCGTCCTCACCGAGCACGAACGGCTTGAGCCGCTCGTCGAACCCGACCGTGAACCGGCGCGGGCCGTAGTCGAGGACGAGCGTGCCCGCTGCGTCCAGGCCCAGGTCGGGGACGAGCCGGTCGGCGAGCTGCTCGGTGGTCAGCCCGCGGTGGGCGGCGAGCGTGGCGATCCGGTCCCGTGCCTGGCCCCGCAGGCCCTTGTACCTGATCTGTTCGGCGATGGCGTTGAGCTCGCCGAGCGCGGTGTCGGTGCCGATCGCGGCGAGCACGTCGAGGCCCGCGACGGCCATGCGGTTCCCGTTCATGCCAGGCCACTTGCGGATCACCGGCGTCAGGTCGCGGGCCGTGGCGTCCTGCCCGAGCAGGCCCAGCGCGGCCATGACCCAGGCCTCGTCCCCGAGGCCGGCGCCGCCGCCGCGCTCGCGCAGGCCGGACAGCTCGAAGACCTTCCAGGCGAACGCGTCGAGGGAGGCGGGGGCGCACGCCTCCCGCACCGCCTTCACGCCCGGGTGGACGTCGTCGGGCTCGCACACGGTGAGGAGCGTGACCAGGTGGCCGACCGAAGCGGCGGGCAGCGCCCTCCCGTCCCGCAGCAGCACCTGGGGGATCAGGTGCGGGTCCAGCCAGTAGGGGGCCTTGGGGATCTCTGCGGGGAGGGCGGCCACCATCGGGTCGAGCGCGACCAGCGCCTCGATCCCGGCGGCGGCCTCGGCACCGTGCTCTCGGCCGGCGGCCAGGGCATCGTCGGCATGCCCATGCGAGGCGAGGTGGACCAGCGCCGTCTCCGCGTCGCGTCGCGCCCGGCGGTCGGCGGCCTTCTTGCCGACGGAGAGCGCGGCAGGGACCAGCATGCGAGCCGCGGCTGCCGCGTGCCGCGCGAACCAGCGTTCCGCGACGGGGCTCAATGCCGGGCGCCGCAGCCGCCACTCCGCCATCCGCGCGGCGATCCCGGCGTCGCAGAACGGGAACAGCAGCTCCGCGGTGGCCGCCGGAGGAACCGCCGCCATATCGCGGACGAGGTCGATCACCTTCTCCCAGCCGACCTCTTCGACGTCCGAGAGAGCGGCCCACCGCTCGCGTTCACCGGGCTCCCATATGACCGTTCGCTCGGCCGGGGGTTCGAGGCCCTTGACAACGGCGGGCTTCCGGTCCGGCAGGCCCCGGGCCCAGGGCGGGTCGGCCAGCACGGACGGCAGGTCCTCCAACGCGGCGTCGGCGGCCCACCCCGCCTCCCGCTCGGCGGTGCCGCCCAGCAGGCGCGCCGCGAACCGGGCGATCTCCCCGGGACTGGAGTCCACGGCGTCCTGGAAAGCCCGGCGTGCGCGTTCGGGGAAGCGCTCCGCGGCCTCGACGGCGGCCGCGTGCACGCCCGGCCGGTCGAGGCGTTCCACCAGGGCCTTCAGCGCCTCGTCGGACGGCAGGATGCCCATGACCTCCAACGCCAGAGGATCGGCCGTGCAGTCGATGAGTTCGGTCAGGAGAGGGACCAGCGCGGGACCGAGCCCGTCCGCGGCGGTGTACAGGACCTCGTCCGTGACCAGCCTTTCCCACGGCTGCGCCCTCGTGCGGAACTTCGCGACCTGGTCCGCCGTGCCGAGCGAGCACATGACCCGCTGCGAAAGGCAGGGCGCCGGATCGTCGGGCAGCTCGGCGCACAGGTCGTCCACCCAGCCGGTCTTCGATGGCACCAGGAACGCCGTGGCGATCCGCGCGATCAGGTCCTGGCGGCATTGCGCCAGCACCGTGACCACCTCCCGGTACTGTTCGTCACCGGCCGCCGCGATGAGCGCGCGCACGCGGGGAGCGACGTCGTCGAAGGCCGCGTCGGCGTGACGCCACATGAGCGCGTGGTCGTCGTGGCGCACCAGCTGAAGGCGCCGACCCCTGCCACCTCCGTCGGGCTCGACTCGGATGCGGGCGAGCGCGGCCGTCGCCCCGGCCGCGAACGCCAGACCGTGCTCAGCGGCCCACGCATCCGCAAGATCCGCGGTCTTTCCGAACTCTTTCGCGGCGGCGGCCGCGAGGACGGCCGCGCCGGTGGGGTTCGCGGAGCCGTCCAGGTGGGCGCGGGCGGGTTCGACCAGCTCGCGAACGCTCTCCCCGTGCCTGAGCAGCCGTTCGGCCCTCTCCTGCGAATCCGTCAGGGCGTCGCGCAGCCGTTCGGCGGCCCCGGCGTCGATGGCGGCGGGCGCGGCAGGCGTCCCGCCGCCACGCCGGGGGTGGAGGCGGCTTCGCTGATGCTCGGGAATCACGAGCGCGTTCTCGGACATGTTCGGGAACGCTAACGCCATCGGCCGACAAATCCCCGTGCGGTGAGTCCGGGCTGTCCCCCCGGCCAATTCCTGTTGCTGGCCGCGCGACCCTTCGATGGGATTGACCTGATGCGATTTCCGCGACGTCCTCTGCACGGGGTGGAAGCCAGGTAGGGGGCGGCCGGAGTACGCCGGAAACGCACCGCGCCCCGGCCCTGACCGAACAGAAGCCCAGGTCTGTCCGGTCTCCCCGGAGGCGTTTACGCAGGTCATCAGCTTGGAATGCGCGGCCGCCACGTTCCGGCCCACGCTCGGCACCGGCTGTCCACAACCGACATCACGGTTCCCGCTCGGCCTCTCTGACCTGGGCGGTGATCCCCTGAGGAGCAGATGCTCTGGGACTGGGAATGCACCTGGTTCGAGCCCGAGCCCGGCAACCCCGCCGGCGGCGGCACCGTGATCCTCGGCGTCGCCTGGTTCGACCCCGAGTTCTTCAACGAACGCCGCGACGCCTGGTTCGGCCGCATGCACACCCGCATCTACGCCGACCTCGGCATCCCGCTCGACGACATCACCGTCACCCACTGGGCCGCGCCCCCCACCGCCCAGCCCACCGCCTGACACCGTCCCCACCTCGCGGAAGACCCTCGGCCGCCCCGACTCGGGGCCGAGGGTCTTCGCCTGTCCGGCCCCACCCGCATCGGACCGGTGGACGGCGGTAACTCGGCCCGGCCCGGCTCGCTATCGCCGTTGGCCGTTCGGTTGTTGGTCAAGGGCCGGGCCGCAGCCGTGCTCGACCAGCTCCGCCGGACCGGCGACCCGGTCACGGCAGCGCTGCGCACCGACGACCCCGACCCGACCGTCACCGCGAGCGCCGGCGACGTCGTCCAGGAGCCGACGCAGGAGGAGGCCGAGGGCCTGGAGACCGACCAGGACACCGCCGCGCCGATGGACCCGGCCGCCGCGCGCCACCTGGTGGCCGACTGGCTCCGGCACCGCCACGCCACCGGCAACAAGCCCTTCACCGCCTCCGACGACGAGCTGACGATCGTGCGCAAGAAGACCGGCAACGGCCGCACCTGGACCTACAACGTGCTCCGCGAGCTGATCGCGATCGGCGTGCTGAAGGACTCGCGGTCCGGCGGCAACAAGACCTGGACGGTCGTGGACCTGTCGCCCCTCGACGAGGACCGCGAGCTCGTGCCCGCCTGACCCTTCTTCGCTCGCCCGGCACCGGGGCGGTCCCGCGATCCGCGGGGCCGCCCCGCCGTCATTACAGGCCCCGCCCGGCCCGTGCGCGTGCGGCTGCGCGTGGGACGCGCGCCCGTGTCACACGGCGTCATGACAGGCCCGTCACGGCCGTCACAGAGCGCCGACCTGTAACCCTCCCCCAGCCCCCGCCCGTGACACCGCCCCGCCGTCACGCATGATCAACAAGTCGGCTCACCCGTGATCATTTCGGTAATGCCTCGGTGTGAGGGCCAGGCGCGGGGGGCGTGGTCCTGGTGGACGTCGGCGAGTCGCCGAGGGGGGCGTACGTCTGGGAGTTCACGTACGGCGATGACGTGACGTACAGGTCCGACTTGCAGTGGCGTTAGGGCAGAGCAAGTTATGCGTTATGTCGGACTTACAGTCCGGCACCCCTGGTGAGCGGGGCCGTCGGCGACCGTAGCCAGTCCACCCGTTGCCCTCTCCGCCCCGGGTCTCCGCGCACTCTCCGGCCCCGGGCGGGACGACCGGACCGGCAAGACCGGTCCTTGCGTCCCCGCTCTCCGCGCCCCGCAAGTGGTTCCCACTTCTACATCTTGCTTCCAGAAATCCGGCCGCTCCGGACCGGCCGGGACCGTCCGCACTTGGACCTCGTCTTGGCTCCACGACTTGGCTCGCCGCCCCCGCAGGGAGGACTCCCAATGACGTTGTCAACTGAGCGAGTGGGGTCAGGCCGCCTTGAGTGCGGGTGGGACGGCTTGGATGTGTCGTTTGCCCTCGCGCCTCTTCCGGTCGTAGAAGGCTCGCGATTCGGGGTGGTTCTGGATGCTGATCAGTGCGGAGGTGTAGAAGACCCGCTGGAGTCCGCGGTGGTAGCGCTGCGGCCGGTGCAGGTTGCCGTGGATGCGTCCGGAGTCGCGGGCGGCGGGGGCCAGGCCGGCGTAGCCGGCCAGGCGGTCGGGGCTGCCGAAGGCGTCCATGTCGCCGCCGGTGGCGGCCAGGAACTCGGCGCCGAGGATGACACCGATGCCGGGCAGGCTGGCGATCACCTCGGCTTTCTCATGCTGGCGAAACCGGCCCTCGATGAGCTGCTCGACGTCCTTGATGCGCTCGTTGAGGGCTATCACCTCCCCGGCCAGTGTTTGGATGAGCTGGGCGGTCAGGACTTCGCCGGGCAGTGTGGTGTGCCGGCGGCCGGCAGCGTCGGCGGCGGCCTGGGCGAGCTGGGCCGCGCCTCGGACCTTGCGGGCCCTCAGCCATGCCTCCAGTCGGGTGCGGCCGAGGCGGCGCAGCCCGGCCGGGGTCTGGTAACCGGTCAGCAGGATCAGCGGCCCCGCGTTGTTGACGTCCAATGCCTGCTCCAGAGCCGGGAAGATGCTGGTCAGGGCTGCACGCAGCCTGTTGATGGCGCGTGTGCGGTCGTGGACCAGGTCGGTGCGGCGGGTGGTGAGCGTTTTCAGCTCCGCGCTGATCTCATCGCTGGGGCGCAGCGGGAGCAGGTCCCGGCGGATGCGGGCCTGGTCGGCGATGACGGCAGCGTCTCGCGCGTCGGTCTTGCCCTCGCCCCGGTAACCCTCAGCGGCTCGGTTGACCTTGCGGCCGGAGATGTAGAGCAGCGGTTGGTCATGGGCGGTCAGGATCCCGATCAGCAGGGCCGCTCCGCCGTCGGCCAGGTCCACCGCCCAAGTCGCCTCGCCCAGGTCCAGGACGTCGCTCATCAGCTCAAGCAGCTCGGGTTCGTCATTGGCGACACGCCGCGACAGCATCCGCTTGCCTTCCCCGTCGATGACCACGCAGTGGTGGTGGGTCTTCCCAGCATCGACACCAGCCCGGATCTGGCCCATCACGCTCCCACTCGCCGACGTCACATGTCCCGCAGACGGCCACGCTGGCATGTCCCTACTCAGCGATCAGTTCGCAGCTCCCAATCAGCAGCCGTGCCGTCAGGGGGCGCCGGGCGGCCAGTCCTCCCGAGCCACACCAACGGCAGACCGGTGAAAGCCACACCCGGCACCCCGGGGCGCCAGAACCCTACGACGGTCCGGACCACCCATGAGCTGAAAGGTAGGGACCGGTGATCCAAGTGAGCCAAAACAGGGTGAGCCGAATCACGGACCGTCCGGAGCGCCCGGACGCCTCGGACGGTCCGCATCCGTGACCGCGTGGCGTCCGGGTGTTCCGGCCCGCGGGGGTTCGGGGGCGGCGCAGCCCCCGAGTCCACGACGCCCAACCGGCCCCCTCCACCACCCTCAGCGGAGCGACCGCGCGACCCGCGCGGACAGGATCAGGTCACCTGAGCCCATATCCAATAAGGGGTGTCGCGTCGAACGCCTGTCGCATATCTGGTCCTCTGAGGCCTAGAGCAAGACCGTGCTGACGCGGCTCCGTCGTGGTGGACGGGTTGGACGGATCGGGCCCTCCACCGCGGCGGCTTACGGCAGGTTGTCGATCGTGGTTCGAGCCGCCCGCGCGGTGCATCCCTCGCCCTCATCAGAGCCTCGGAGTTCTCTAGGCAGACCGGGAGCCCGTGCGGGTCGCTGGGATCGCGAACGGCTCCATCGGAGGCCAGGCCACGAGCCTTGTTATTAGAGCGCTGCGCGTTCCCTGCCAGGTGAGACCCACAGTCGGGCATACCGAGGGCGACCAGAGGAGAGAGCCCCACGTGAAAGTGTTCTGCGGGATCGACCGGGCCGAGTCCCACCACGACATTGCGCTGGTCAACCAGTCCGGTGATCTGGTGGCCAAGCGCCGGATCAAGGACACCGCCGAAGGGTTCGGTGAGCTGTTGCAGATGCTCACCGACGCCGGCGACGATCCGGCCGATCCTATCCCGGTCGCCATCGAGACCCCGCGCGGCCTGCTGGTCTCCGCGCTTCGCGGCACCGGCCGCAAGGTCTACTCCATCAACCCGATGGCCGTCGCCCGCTACCGCGAACGCCACACCGTGGCACGCAAGAAGTCCGACCACGTCGACGCCATGACGCTGGCGAACATCCTGCGCACCGACGCCCACGCGCGCCGGCCCCTGCCCGACGACACCGAACTCGCCCGCGCCATCGCGGTGCCGGCCCGCGCCCACCAAGACGCCACCTGGCGGCGCACCAAAGCCTCCAACGAGCTGCGCTCGCTGCTGCACGAGTACTTCCCCACCTTCCTGGCCGCCTTCGCCGGACGCACCACCAACCTAGCCAGCCGAGAGGCCCGCGCCGTCCTGGCCATCGCCCTCACTCCGGCAGCCGCCGCCAAGCTGACGCGCGCCCGCATCGCAGCGGCGCTGCGCCGGGCTGGTCGGCAACGCGGCATCGACGGCCTGGCCGGGCAGCTCCACCAGGCCCTGCGGCAGCCGCAGCTGCATCACCCGCTGATGGTCGAACAGGCGATGGGCGAGCAGGCCCGCGCGCTCCTGGCCGCCCTGGACACCGAATGCGCCAACGCCGACCGCCTGGGCGAATCCGTCGCCGAGGCATTCAGCCAACACCCCGACGCCGCGATCATCGTCAGCTTCCCCGGTCTCAGTGACCAGCTCGGCGCCCGGGTGTTGGCCGAGACCGGCGTCCGACCGGGCCCGGTTCGCCGATGCCCGCGGCCTCAAAGCCTATGCCGGGTCTATGCCGGGTCTGCGCCGGTCACCCGGGCCTCAGGCCGGAGCATCTCCATCACGCACCGAACGATCAAGAACGATCGCCTTGCTGGGGTCGGATTCGTCTGGGCGTTCGCGGCCTCGACCAATCACGAACCAGCCCGAGCTCACTATCAGCGGCGCCGCGATCGAGGCGATCGACACCCTTCCGCCCTCCGGCACCTGTTCAACCGGATGCTCGGCCAGCTCTTTCACTGCCTCCAGACCGGCCAGATCTACGACGTCGACAAGGCCTTCCCACCCGTCCTCGTGGCAGCCGCTTGACGGCTTAGCACTATCGGAGGTCTTGCTCCGCCGGTTCTTTCGGCAACCGCTGACCTGCGGTCCCGCGCGCGGCCGCCGTCCTCCTGGTGCTCGTCCTCGTCCGCCGTCCGCTCTTTCGGCAACGCCGGTCGGACGTCCTGCAGACGTCCCTGGGGACGCGCTGAGACGTCCTCCGCGTGGTTATCCGGGCCGAGGGGATCTGGGGAGATTCTTGCGGTTGGGGTCGTTGTGGTGACGGTCTTGGTTGATCAGCGCGTTTTCAGGAGCGCTGGATACCCAAAGGAGACAACACATGACCACCATTCGAGTGCTTGCCGAGGGCTCAAAGGGGCACACGGTGGGGACCGTGACCGTCATCAACGGGGAGACCGAGCGCGTCTTCGCCGACTACATCTTGGGCCGCTTCGATGGCGAACGCCGGTTCGTGATGAAGAGCCGCCCCAACGCGAGGATCATGATCTGCGCCGCCGGGAGTACTGAATGCCGGACCCTCAATGTGCTGCAGGGTTACGCCACGATCAACGCCGGTGACTGGGTCCAATTCGACAACCAGTGGACCAGGTTCCAGCCACCGCCACCCGAGGCGGACTACAGCGAACACATCTGGTTCGAGTCGTCCGCCCCGCCGCCGCGTTAGCGGCGCGTACGCCCGAGAGGCCCCGACCCGTCGGGGCCTCTCATGCTGTACAGCCACCACCGCACCACCCCGCTGATCACCACTCCCGGGTGGCCGTCAGCACCCGGCACCGGGCTGACCTGACGTGCGGCCAGATGACCTTCCCGGGGGCGGCCCCGCCGCCCTCCTGGCGCTCGTGCTCATTTCTTTCGGCAACGCCGGCCCGGACGTCCTGCAGGCGTCCCCGGGGACACGCTGAGACGTCCTCTAGCGGGGCGCAGACGTCTAGCGGACGCTTCTGCTAGACCTAGCGGTCCCGCTAGCGGCTCACGGGCTCCTGATCGGCGTCCTAGCGTCTAGCGGCGCGCGGACGGCCGGGCCGGGACCGGCCCCCAGGCCGCACGCCCGGCCCGTCCGGGCCGCGCGCCGCGGCGGCCGCCAGGCCGCCGCCCTTGACCCCCAACAGCCCAATTCGGCACCGCTGAACTGGGTGTTCGTGAACGGGCTCGTCCGCCTGGCCCTCGTCGGCCCGTGGTCTGTGCTCGTTGCCGTCGAGCCCGCGGGGAGTCGACTCGCGCCGGATACGCGGGAGTCCCTACGGGACTCCGGCGAGTCTAACGACGCGGTTCGCTCAACCGCCCGGCCCGGCCTGGCCGCTGGAGGTACGACGGTCGTACGTCTCCGCCGGTCGAAACCGCGCGAAACATCAAGGGCTGCGCTCTCTCACCCGGCCACCGGAGGATCAGAAACAGGTACTTGTCTTTCAACGTGCGGTCCAGATCCAGCCCAGTTGGGTGAGGCCGAGAGTGCGGGCGACGGATTGGGATGCGTGGTTGTCTGCGGTGGTGCTGTAGAAGAGCACGGTCTTGGTGCGGTGCTCACGCTGCGACCAGGCGGCTACGACGGTCGGTGCGAGGCGCTTGCCGCGGAAGTCGGGGCGGGTCCAAATGCCTGCCTCCCCGGCGGTGGCGTTCGACGCGGGTGTGAAGCAGATCGACACCGGCTCCCGGTCGCGGATGGCCATGGCCCACTCACCCATGCGCCCGTTGATCAGCTCGTTCCACTCGTCGGGCTGCCAGTTGTCCGGCCGGATCAGGTGTTGGGCGGTGCGCTGGCCGTCGGTGGTGGAGGCAATGATGGGTAGCGGAGCCGGATCAGGGATGTTGAGACGGTCTGGGAAGACGAAGCACGGGCCGCCCTCGACAGACACCGTCCGGTGGTCGAGGGATGCGACCAGACAGTGAAGTGCGTCGGGTAGACGGCCGGGGCTGTACTTCTGCTCCATGCCGTCGATGGAGCTGGGCAACGCGAGGCCGGGCGCGAGCGCCAGGAGACGTGCGCGGGGAGACCATGCCCACACCGCGAGCAGGGAAGGATCTCTCAGGGTTGCTTGAGGAGTGTCCGGATCCGGCGCGAGGCCGTAGTTCACGTCGATCTCCAGGGCCAGCAGGCGTCCTTCGTCCCCGTTCATGGCAAGAGGCTAGTGAGCCTGCTGCACAACGCCGCCCGCGTCGAGTCGCTGACTGGCCCGTGAGACTGGCAGGAGTCGTTCGGCCGACGCCGCGAGGGAGCGGATCGGCGCCGCGTAGCCCAAGCAGGCAGGGACAGCGCAGGCCGCCGGAGAGTTGTCTCTGGGGCCCGCTGCGTTGGCACTATTTGCGGCTTATCGGTGTCGTTCATGTCGTTCATGTCGTTCGGGTTGCTTTCAAGCCGCGGGGCGGTGCCGGTCGCCCGCCTCCCGGGCAGCACAGGGGCACGGCCGCGCCTGCGAACAGGCGACAACTGGTCGCGGGGGCAGGCTCGCCTCCCGACGATCAAGGCTCGCCGCTACTTCTACGACAAGTTCGTCCGGCACTGGCCCGACCTGGAGGAATGGTTCGCCGCACCGCTGTTGACGCGCCTCGACCTGAGCGCCGAGGGCGTTCCTATCCTCTCGGCCGCGGGCAAGCGGACCGGTCCCGCCTACGACGCGGGCTCCTACCTGGTCTACCTGGCGATGATCCACCGCATGCCGTTGGACGCCGACTACCTGCTGAGCCGCGACTTCGACAGTCTGATCAAACCTCAGACCGGCAGAGCACTGGGCGTCGACCTCGACCTGCTGGAGTGGCTGGACCAGCGGCAACGCCAGCTCGGCTACCGGCACGGCCGCACGTCGCTGACCTGGGCCCTCACCCGGCTGGTCCTCTGGCGAGGCGACCCGGACATCACCGCGATCGGCTACGGGGACCTGGTGGCGTTCGCCGAGGAGATCCGCCGCTGGTGCGCCCTGCCAGAGGCACCGCTGATCCGCGCCTGCCACGTGCACAGCACCCGCCGGATCCACGACCCCGCCGTCCTGGCGCCCTTGTTCCAGAAGCAGTGCATGGGACGGCTGCACAGCCTGCACGTGCTGCTGTTCAACAACGGGCAGATCACCCGGGAACCACTGCATAGCCTGCGCAACGACGTCATCTGGAAGGAACAGCCGGTGCCGCCCGGCACCTCGCCCGCGATCGCCGCGCCGATCGACCGGTGGCTGATCGGCCGGCTGCAGAGCACCGATCGGCACGAGTCGGTCCGCGGCGCCCGCGACGCCTTCCGCTACCTGCTGCGCTGGCTCGCCGAAGAACACCCGGAGATCACCAGCCTGGCCGAGCTGACCCGCGATCACATGGAGGCATACCTCGCCTACCTGCACGCCCGGATCAACCCGCGCAACGGCAGGCCGCTCGCGGCACGCACCCGCTACACCTACATCAGCCCCCTCCTCAACTTCTTCCGGGAGGCCGGCGAGTGGGGATGGGACGACGTGCCCACCCGGCCGGTGCTGGGCCGCACTGACCTGCCCAAACTGCCGTCCCGGCTGCCGCGATTCATCCCCCGCGAAGAACTGGACCGGCTGATGAAAGCCGTCGAGGGACTCGACAACCCCTACCAGCGGGCCGCGCTGCTGCTTCTGCGCTGGGGCGGCGCCCGCAAGAACGAGATCCTCCGGCTCACCATCGACTGCCTGGACGCTTACCCTGACGGCTACCCGAGGCTGCGGATCCCGGTCGGCAAGACCTACACCGAACGCATGATCCCGCTGCACCCGCAGGCGGCCGACGCGCTCCGCGAGCTGATCGAGTCGGCCAAGGCCGCCGCGGCGGCCGCTCGCTTCGACACCTGGGCCCAGCAGCCGGTCCGGTGGGTGTTCATGCACCGCGGCCAGCCGATGAGCAAGAAATACCTGTTCGACGAGCCGCTGGAGCTCGCCTGCACGGCCACCGGACTGATCGACGGCGCAGGACGACCGACCGTCTCCCCGCACCGGACCTCCGCTTCCTCATGGGGGCCATCGTCAGCCCTTGAGCGCCGTGACGATGGCGGTGGTGTTGTGCCGCTCCATCTCCAGGTACGTGGCGCCCGCCGAGCCCGCCGGGCCGAGCGTGTCCCCGTACAGGGAGTCCTCCCCCCTCGACCTTCACCCCGGCCTCGCGGCCGATGGCCTCGGCGGTCTTGGACGGAAGCGAGGACTCGGAGAAGACCGCCTTGACCCCGGTCGACTTGATCTTGGCGACCAGCGAGTTGAGCTGCTTGCCCGACAGCTCGGCCGAGGTCTCGAAGCTCGGGATGATCGAGCCGACGACCGTCAGGTGGTACCGGTCGATGTAGTACCCGAACGCGTCGTGGTTGGTGACCAGCTTGCGCTGGTCGGCGGGCAGCGAGTCGATCTGCCCGGCGAGAACCGACTACCGCCGCTGGAGACCACCGGTCGAACGCGCCATCGCCTGGCTCGTCCACCACGCAAACCGCCGCCTCCGCCACCGCGGCACCATCAAAGGCGACGCCTGGCTCCAGACCCGAGCCGCCGCCCTCAACCTCCGCCGACTCATCAACCTCGGACTCACCCGAGACAACGACACCTGGCACCTCTCACCAGCCGGCACATAACCATGAGGGGCTTCTCCGGCCCACGACCGGACAGCCTCTCACAAGATCTTCAGCAGTCTTCTTGCCACTCTGCGGACTTCGCGAGGAGAGCCGACCCCAACCAAAACGACGGCGAGTGAAGCTTTCCTGCGCCCTGGCGATGATCAGGGCCGACCGTGCGCATGGCGGCGCTGCTCCGCAAGGCCCTGTCGCTGAGCCGGTCCGGTCGGACATCACGATGGAGATCGAGCATCGAGCCGGCTCTGCCGGACGACGACGCCGAGCCGTGGCGGAGCAGGTCGCTGCCGGTCTCTTGCGGGCAGCAGGGACCCGCTCGGCAGACGACGACCGTGAACGGCCGATCAACCACTGCATCCACCTTCAACTGGGCACGGCGATGCCCGTGGAGGCAAGCACCCTCGGCAGGTTGCCCGGCAGGTCCCCCACCTGAATTGATAACCGTTTCCATTATCGTTAGCATGTCACCGCTTCGGCCTGGAGTGCCGGACAAGGGGGCGCGCGTCCGGAGAGGGGCCGTATGCGGAATCCATGGACGGTGCCTCGCCGCCCACATGGACGGAGCCGCATGGAGGTCGGACGCGGGCGCGGCGAGGCGGTGGCTCTGCCCGTGGCGGTGCGGCTGCTGCTGGTCAATCAGTTCGGTGTCAACGTGGGCTTCTACCTGCTGGTGCCCTATCTGGCCACCCACCTGACCGGGGACCTGGGCATGTCGGCAGCCGCGACGGCGCTGGTTCTGGGTGCCCGCAACCTGGCCCAGCAGGGGCTGTTCCCCGTCGGCGGCGCGGCGGCGGACCGGCTGGGAGCACGCCGCGTGATCATCGCGGGTTGCGGCCTGCGCGCGGTCGGATTCGGGATGTTCGCGTTCGGCGACGGGCTGGTCGTCCTGGTGGGCGCGGCGGTGCTCAGCGGATTGGCAGGAGCGCTGTTCAATCCCGCCGTACGGGCTTACGTCGCGGTAGAGGCTCCGGACCGGGCTGGGGCGTTCGCGTTGTTCAACGTGTTCGCGCAAGCGGGCGCGCTTTGCGGGCCGGTCCTGGGCGCGGTGCTGCTGCTCGCCGACTTCCGCGTCGTCGCGGTGACCGCCGCGCTGATCTTCCTTGTGCTCACGGTCGGGCAGGCGGCGGTGCTGCCCGTGCGGGACGTTCCGCCGAGCGGCGGCGGCTCGGTTCTGGGCGACTGGCGGGCATGCCTGGGCGACCGGCGTTTCATGGCGTTCGCGTTCGCGCTGAGCGGGATGTACGCGCTGCAGAACCAGCTCTACCTGGTGCTCCCGCTGGCGGCCGAGCGTACGACCGGCAGGCCGGAGGCGGTCGCGGCGGTATTCGTGATCGCCACCGTGGCCACGCTGGTGCTGCAGGTGCCTCTTACCCGGTTCCTCGGCCATCCGGCGCGGCGGACGGCCGCCATCGCGGGCGGGCTGGCGGTGATGGGCCTCGGCTTCCTGGCGCCCGCGTTCCTGCCCGGCCCCGTTCCGGTGCTGGTGGCCGTGCTCGGACTGGCGGTGGGCGTGATGATGGCGCAGCCGTTCGTGTACGACCTGGTCGGCTCGTACGGCGGCCCGGACCGGCCGGGGACGTACTTCGGGATGTTCTACCTGGTCTCCGGCGTCGCCGCCGCCGTGAGCACCGTCGTCATCGGCCGGGCCGGGCCGCACGGGCCGCTGGTGTGCGCGGCCATCGGACTGGCTTGTGCGGCCGGAGCCGCCGCGCACGCCCGGCGCTCACCGGATCCACCGTGAACCTGCTTCTCCCCGCCCCCAGCGACCGGTGTGCCGCCAGCGCGCTGCCGTCACGCCATCGTTTCCTCGAAGGAGATCGTCACCATGCGAAACCAACTCAGCCGACGCGGATTCCTCGGCGCCACCGCCGGCGCGGTCCTGCTCGCCGGATGCGGCACGGGCACCGGGTCCGGCCCGGGCGGCGGGAGACTGCGGGCGGCCTTCTCGGGCGGCGGTGCCACCGAGGTACTCGACCCGCACAAGGCCAACCTGTTCGTGGAGGCCGCGCGGTCGAAGGCCATGTTCGACAAGCTCGCCGACCTGGGGGACGATGTCGCCCCACGGCCGCGGCTGGCCGAACGCTGGGAGCCGAGCGAGGACCTGCGGACCTGGCGCGTGCCGCTGCGCCGGGCGACCTTCCATGACGGCAAGCCGGTACGGGCACAGGACGTGCTGGCCAGCTACGCGCGCATCCTGGATCCGAAAGGCGGCTTCCGCGCCAGGTCCAGCCTCACACTGATCGAGCTGCCCAACAGCAGGGCGGTGGACGACCGCACCGTGGAGTTCAGGCTGAAGCGGCCGTTCGCCGAGTTCCCCAACGTGCTGGCGGCGTTCGGCGCTTACATCGTGCCCGAGGGCCTGCGCGACTTCTCCAAACCGGTCGGGTCGGGGCCGTTCCGGTTCAACTCCTGGACACCCGGGCGGTCGGTCGTACTCACCCGCTATGCCGACTACTGGGAGGGCGCGCCGCAGATCGGGGAACTGGAGTTCCTGATCGCCAATGAGGAGTCGGCGCGGATCAACGCGCTGTTGGGCGGGCAGGTGGAGTACGCCCATGACATCTCCCCCGCCACGGTGCGCCAGCACCGCTCCCGCGCCCGGTTCGTGCACTCGCCCAACAGCAACACGCAGGCGTTCGCGATGAAAGTGGACCGGCCGCCGTTCGACGACCGCGACATGCGCGAAGCGATGTTCCTGCTCACCGACCGCCGGCAACTGGTCGACGCCACGATGCCGGGGGCAGGGCAGATCGGCAACGACCTTTTCGGCAAGGGCTACCCGCACTACGCGGCCGACATACCGCAGCGCGAGCCGGACCTGGACCGCGCCAAGGCGCTGATCAGGAAAGCGGGCGCCCAAGGGGCGACCATCGAGGTGACCACATCCCAGGCGTCGGCCGGCTTCGTGGAGGCCGCGACCGTGTTCGCCGACCAGATCCGCGCAGCCGGACTGAACGCGAGAATCGTGACCGGGAACAAGGACACCTACTGGTCGGACATCCTCACCAAGGGCACGCTGGTCAGCTTCCGGTCCGGGACGATGCCGATCGAGACGCACATCGCCCAGCGCCTGCTGTCGGACTCGACCACCAACGCCACAAAGTGGACCCGGCCCGAGTTCGACGACCTGTACGAACAAGCCGTCTCCTCCCAGCGCGAGCAGGACCGCAAGGACGCCTTCGACCGCATGCAGCGCATGCTGCACGCCGAGGGCGGGCTGCTGATCTGGGGGTTCGCCGACGGGATCGTCGCCACCTCCAAGAAACTGACCGGCGTGCGCGGCGCCCCGTTCAACACCCTCGACTGGGCGCGCTTCGACAAGGTCCGCCTGGGATGACACTGACCCGGTACACCGTACGGCGGCTGCCCCTGGCCCTGGCCCAGGTGGCGGCCGTCGCGACGTTGATCTTCCTGCTGGTGGAGTTGCTCCCCGGGGACGCCGCGGTCGTGCTGGCGGGCGACTCCCCCGATCCCGCGCGGGTCGCGCAGATCCGCGCACAACTCGGCCTGGACCGTCCCTTGCGCGAGCGGTTCACCGAATGGGCGACAGGGCTGGCGCACCTGGACCTGGGCAGTTCGATCGTGTCAGGACGCCCGGTGTCAGAGATCGTGCTCGGCGCGCTGGCGCCCACCGCGCTGCTTGCCGTGCTCACGCTGGCCTTGCTGGTACCGCTGGCGGTCGTGGCGGGGGTGAGCGCGGCCGTACGGGAGGGCGGCCTGCTGGACCGCGCGCTGACCTCCGTCGGCGTCGCGCTTTATTCGGTTCCCGAGTTCGCCCTGGCCATGGTGCTCATCGCGCTGTTCAGCGCGTACCTGGGCTGGCTGCCCGCCACGGCGATCGGCGGGCTCGGCGCGGCCGTGCTGGTGCTGCCGCTGGTGGTGCTGCTGGCCCGGCCGCTGTCGTCCACCGGCCGGCTGGTCCGCGCCGGGATGATCGACGCGCTGCGGTCCGGGTACACCCGGCATGCCATGCGGCTGGGCTTCTCGACCCGGCGCGCCCGGTACGCGCACGCTCTGCCGAACGCGCTGGCACCCGCGGTGCAGCAGCTCGCCCGCACGGTGGACTGGCTGCTGGGCGGGGTCATCGTCGTGGAGGCGGTGTTCGTGATCCCGGGCCTGGGCACCGTGCTGGTGGACGCGGTCGCCGACCGCGACCTGCCGGTGATCCAAGGGCTGGTGGTGCTGTTCGCCACCACGACCGTCCTGGTCAACCTGGCCGCCGACACAGCGGCGTTCCGGCTGGTGCCTCGCGCATGAGGCGGCCGCCGATCCTTCCGCTGCTGCTGGTGGCGGTTCCGATCCTGCTCGCCGTCGCCGGGCCATGGCTGGCGCCCGAGGCGTCCGGCCGCGGGCCCGCCTTCGCCGCCGACGGCCTGCTGGGCACCGACTTCGCCGGACGGGACGTCTGGCGGCAGGTGCTGCTCGGCGGCCGGAACCTGATCCTGGTGGCCCTGATCGCCACCGCCGGCGCGTACCTGCTCGGTGTCCCTTGGGGACTGGCCGCCGCGACCGCCCGGCGGCGCGCCGTGGACGAGCTGCTGATGCGCCCGCTGGATGTGCTCCTGGCCGTACCGTCACTGCTCCTGCTCCTCCTGCTGGCCACCATCGGCTCCGGCACCGTGCTGGTGTGGGCGCTCATCCTCGTCCACCTGCCCGACATCGCCCGCGTCACCCGGGCCGCCGCGCTGGAGGCCGCGAACGGCACGGCGATCGAGGCGATGCGGCTGCAGGGCGAGACCCGCTGGCGCACCGGCGTGATGTTCGTCGGCCGGGCGGCGCTGCGGACCCTGGTCACCGATGTCGGCACCCGCCTGACCGGCAGCCTCTACCTGGTGGCGGCCGCCGCGTTCCTGGGCATCGGGGTGTCGCCCGACACCGCCGACTGGGCCGTGATGATCGACCGCAACCGCAGCGGGCTGTTCCTCAACCCCTGGTCCGTGCTCGCCCCCGCGCTGCTGATCGTCATGCTCACCGTCGGGCTGAACCTGGCATTCGACCGCGTCCTGGGCCCGCCGCGGTACGGCTGGCGGTCGCGACGCACGGCGCACCCCGTTCCGGAGAAGGTGACGTGATGATCGAAGTGTCGAACCTGCGGGTCCGTTCTGCGGCCAGGACGCTCGTGGACGGGATCAGCTTCACCGTTCCCGAGGGGCGGGTCCTGGCCCTGGTGGGGGCCTCCGGCAGCGGCAAGAGCACCACCGGGCTGGTGCTGCTCGGCGAGCACCCGCCGGGCACCGAGGTCACCGGAACGATCCGCGTCGCCGGGACATGGCCCGCGCAGCCCGGCACCATCGGCTACATCCCGCAACATCCCTCGTCCGTGCTCAACCCCGCCCGCCGGATCGGGCCGATACTCAAGGCCGTGGCGCGACTGCACGGCACGCACGTGCACGACGCGCTGGAGGCCGCTCGGCTGCCCGCCGACCGGTCGTTCCTGCGCCGCTTCCCGCACCAACTGTCCGGCGGACAGCAGCAACGGCTCGTCCTGGCTCAGGCCCTGCTCACCGCGCCCAAGGCGATCGTGGCCGATGAACCCACCACAGGCCAGGACGCCATCACCCGCGGCGAACTGGCGACGACGCTGCGCCAGCTCGGCGTGACGCTCGTCCTGCTCAGTCACGACCTGGACGTCGTCCGCGCGCTGGCCGACGACATCATCGTCCTGCGCGACGGCAGGGTCGTCGAATCAGGACCCGACGTCCTGGACGCGCCGCGCGGCGACTACGCCAAGGCCCTGGTCGCCGCCCAACCCGACCCCACGGCGCCCGCGGCCGCCCGTTCACTGCCGGAAGCCCCCCGGCTGCGGATCCACGAACTGACCGCCGAGTACCGGGGCCGCCTCGTCGTCCGCCAGGTCAGCATCGATGTGGCCGAAGGCGAACGGCTCGGCGTCGTCGGCAGGTCCGGCAGCGGCAAGACGACGCTGGCCCGTTGCGTGGCAGGGCTACATCCCTGGACCGGTGGCAGCGTCACCGCCGACGGCGTACCGCTTCCCGCACAGGCCCGGCGGCGTACCCGGGCCCACCGCACGCTGGTGCAGTACGTCTTCCAGGACGCGCACGCCTCGTTCGACCCATGGCGACTGGTGGACGAGCAGGTGGCGCGCACCGCCGTCCGCCTGCGGAACATACCGTCCGACCAGGCCCTCACGGAGGCACGGGAAAGCCTGGAACGCATGGGGCTGGAAGCCTCAGTGGCACGGCACCGACCGCGCCGCCTGTCCGGCGGCGAACTCCAGCGCGCCGCCCTCGCCCGCGCCCTGCTCGCCCGGCCCCACATCCTCATCTGCGACGAGATCACGTCCGGGCTGGACACGCTCACTCAGGCCACCATTCTCGACCTGCTCGCCGGACTCGACCTCACCCTTGTCTTCATCAACCACGACCTAGGCGTGGTCGCCCGGATCGCCGACCGCATCGCCGTCGTCCACGAAGGACGCGTCGTCGAGCACGGACCGGCCGAACGGGTCCTGCGGGCTCCCGACCATCACCTGACCAAGGCCCTGCTGGGCGACCCGAACGGAACAGGAGTCACCACGTGACCTACGAGATCCGCCCCGCACGCCTCGAGAATCTCGACGGCGCGCGCAGCCTCATGCTCGACACCTTCTACCACGACCTCGGCTACGGCTACCGGCCCGAATGGCACCGAGACGTCATCGAGTTGGAGGAGACGTACCTGCGGACACCGCGCCACGCGCTCTTCGTCGCCGTCCATGACGGGCAGGTCGTGGGCACGACCGCCGTACGCGCCCAGGGACCTCGCAATCCGCCTCACCCCGCCTGGCTCGTCGAGCGCTACCCCGACCGCAGCACCGGCCAACTCTTCCGCGTGTACGTACGGCGCGAGCACCGCAGGAACGGCCTGGCCCGCGACCTGGTCGGCCAGGCCCGCGACTTCGTCGCCGCGACACCCGGATACGAACACCTCTACCTGCACAGCGACACCAGGAGCGACGGCGCCGAACCGTTCTGGAAGTCCGTCGCCCGGGTCGTCCGCGACGACCGGGACGGCGCCCCCGGCCACTTCCAGACCGTCCACTACGAGATCCCCCTGCACCCCTACGAGGTCGCCAGAGCGGGCAGCCGGGTATAGGACCGTCGCCGGGAAACCCACGCCGGTCACCGGCATGGGCCTCAGTTCAACAGGCTTCGGGTGCGGTGGCGGACCGCCGCTTTGGAATGACCAGGCGGAACAGCGCTCCGGCCACTAGGACCTGAACATCCTCGTGACCGCACTGTACGTGAAGATCGATGACGAGTTGGGAGGAAGCCGGTGTCTGGGCCGCCCGCCCAAGCTGACCGATTCCGAACTGCTGTGCCCGGCGGTTGCTCAGGCGCTGCTGGGCTGCAGGTCGTAGACCCGATGGCTGCGGTTCGTCGCTTCCCGTCTGGCGGGGATGTTTCCGTATCTACCGCAACGTCCCGGCTACAACAAGCAGCTGCGAGCGGCGTTGCCGCTGCTCAAACGGGCCATCCGGATGCTGGCGGCCGACACCGACTTCTGGCTGGACAACGTGTGGATCGCCGACTCGACCCCGGTGGAGTGCGGCCGCTCCCGGGAGACCGCGCGGCGTTCGCAGCTGGCCGGCTGGGCCGAGTACGGCTACTGCGCCTCGCACTCCCGGGTTCTTCTGGGGGCTGCGGCCGCATCTGCTGTGCACGCTGGGCGGCTTGCCGGTCGCGTTCGCGCTGACCGGCGCCAAGGCCGACGAGCGCACCACCCTGCTGGACATGCTGGACGCCGATACCGACCTGGCCGCCCGCCACCCCGGGCAGACCATCATCGGCGACCGCCACTACTACGGCCGCGCATTCCAGGACGCTCTCACCGAGAGTGACCTGCGACTGCTGCGCCCGGCCCGCAAAGGCGAACCACCACGGGCGGCGACCCCGCTGTTCAAGCCGCTGCGGCAGACCATCGAGTCGATCAACCAGACCCTCAGAGGGCAGTTGGACCTGGAACGACACGGTGGCCGGACCGACACCGGCGCCATCGTCCGGGTGGCCGCCCGGGTCCTGGCCCTCACCACTGCGATCTGGCACAACGACAAAACCGGCCAGCCGGTCGCCCGCTCCCTGACCGCCTACGATCACTGACCGCAACAACAGCCCTTGGAATCAATCATCTAGTCGCCGACCTGGCCCGGCTTCCCGAGCTGGGCCACGGCCGCCGGGTGGCATGCCGCGCTCGGCGCGGACCCGCTGAGGCTGACGCAGCAGGACGGCGCCGTCCTGAGTGCGGCGAGTCGGGGAAGGGCTGCGCCTTGCCCGCTTTGCGCCAGCCCCACCGGGCGTAGCCGCGTTGCGCGGAGTCGTTGTCGTCGCGCACGAGCAGCGTTGCCCGCTCCTCGGCCCGGCCGTCCAGCAGCGCGTCGTGTAGGGCGTGCGCTACGCCCTGGCCCTGCCACTGGAGGATGACCACGAGCTCGTTGAGGGCGAACGTCCTGGCTCCGGTCTCGGTGGTGAACCCATCGGGGACCGGGGTGGTGAGCCCTTTCCACCACCGTGTCTTCTCCGGCAGGGTGCATCCGATCGCCTGCCCGACCGCCTCGCCTGCGATGTGGGCGACGACGGTTTGGAAGCCTGAGACTCCGCTGTAGCTGCGGACCCGTTCGGCGAAGCGCTCTGCGGAGTAGAACGGCTGGCTGATCAGGTCCGGGTGGGATGCGGCGTAGACCGGCACGATCACGGTTTCGAGGATCTCGGCTACCTCGCTGGGGCCGTGGCGGGTGAAAGTGGGGGCCGTGGTCATCAGTATCCTGCCGCGGCGAGGAGCTCGCGTGCCTGCCGGATTGAGGCACGCCCGGACTGAGCGGGGTCGGCGAGCCGCAGAGAGGTGAGCGCGCTTCCCTGCAAGAGTCCGTCGCTGCGCTGCTCGGCCGGTAGGTCTTCCAGGACCTGCGTCAAGCAAACATCCCGGCGAGCCGTGGCGCGAAGCGCACCGGACCTCGTGCACTGGACGGACGAGCACACCGACTCGAGTGAGATTCAGGCTCTGAACATAAGCGACGGCTCCCGAACTCACGGCGGGGTTCCTTTCGCAGGGACCGCGCCCCATGCCCCTTGCGGAGACGGGAACTACGGGTGGTCCTTCAGTGCGGCGACCACAAACCCGCCGGTGGCGTTCGGGGGCTCGGCGCACAGCCCGACGTGGCCGGCGAAGGTGACCTCCACAGGCAAGCCGACAGCCTGACCTGCCTCGAAAAATGCCTCAGATGGCGGCTGGTGGGCTCCCTTACCGACGGGCCGCGTCCCTCGGCCCGTTGTCAATACGCCGTAGGTCATCGGTTCGGGGGACCTGCAGGAGACGTGCGGGCGCGGGCACGGGGGCAGCCTTGGGCGCGTGAGAGAACTCACTGTTTCCAGGGCTTTGGTCGTGGCCGCCACCGCAGCGGGAGTGGCGGCGCTCGTGCCGCATCGGGTCACCTACGACAAGGGCTTCGCGCCGCCGTGGGCGACAGTGGCCGGAGCGGTGCTGGCGGTGGCGTTCGCAGTGCGCGGACGCAAGTGGGCGGGCCGGATCGCGATAGTACTGCTGCTGTAGGCGGGCGGCGGGGCGGTGCTGTCGCTGGCCCTCGTCCAGGGGTGGGGGCGGCGCCTGCCGCGGCCGACGGTGCTGGTCCCCGCGTGGACAGCGACCGGCGCGCTGGTCAGCATGGGGGCGCTCGCGGGGTTCGGCTCCCTGTCCCAGGCGCTCGGACTGACGGACGGTCCGGTCGACTTCGGCGACGTGGCGTCCGTCGCAATGGTCGGGACGGTGTACGGATCGTGGCTACTGTTCGGGCTGGCGCTGGGGGGCGCCACCCTGACTTACCAGCGGCTCACCCGCTGATCTACCCCCACGATATGCGCACGGGCCGGATGAAACACGGCGTCGACCGCGCGGACGTGACACTGGCGTTCGTGGCGGGCGTCCCGCTGGCGGGCCTGTCGGCAGTGGTCGCGGTGCTGTCGGTGCCGGGGGCGCGCGCAGCGACGCTACTTGCCGCGGCGGTGGCCTCGCACGTCGCGCTGGCTGGCCGCCGCGCCCACCCGATCGGCTCACACGCCGCCGTCTGCGCGATGTTCGCCGTCCAGGTCGCGGTCACCGGGCTCTTCCTGGTGCTGCCGTCGGTGCTGGTCTTTCCACTGTCGCTATACGCGGTCACCGCGTACGGGCGGCGGACGGCCGGGCCGGTCACCGGGGCGGTGACGGGCGTGCTCGGATCCTGCCTGGTCGCCGCCGGTTCGCCGCGGACGCGAGCGTGCACGCCGCACACCTGGGCCCGGACCCGTGGACAGTCCTGGCACTGCTGCTGGCCATCGCCGCCGCCACCTGGAGCGTGGGCATGGTGCGCCGGACCCAGCTGGCGTCCGCGCGGGCAGCCGCGGCGCAGGCCGCCGCCCTCGCCGCCGAGCGCGCCCGCCACGAGGAGCGGACCCGGATCGCGCGGGAGATGCACGACGTGATCGCGCACTCCCTCGCGGTGATCGTCTCCCAGGCCAAGGCTGGCCGGTACGCCCCAGGCCACGCGGCCGGCGCGCTCGCGGTCATCGAGGACGCCGGCCGCGCGGCACTGACCGACGTGCGCGGGCTGCTCGGCGTCCTGCGGCCCGGCGGCCCGCAGATCGGTGATGGCACGCAAGCCGGTGACGGCCCGCAGCCCGCGCTGCGGGATCTGCCCGCCCTGCTGGACCGGGTCCGGTCGGCCGGGCTGGACGTCCACCGCACCGACCGGGGCGCGCCGCGCCCACTCAGCCCGGCCGCGGAACTGGCCGCGTACCGGCTCGTCCAGGAGGGACTGACCAACACCGTGAAGCATGCGGGCGTCCGCGCGAAAGCGGGCATCGCGCTCGTCTGGGGCGCCGACGCGCTGACCATCACCATCCGCGACAACGGCCCGGGCCCGGCGCAAGGCGGGGCGGGCGGTACGCCCGGCCTCGGGCCGGCCGGGATGCACGAACGGCTCGGCGCGCTCGGCGGCGCGGTCACCAGCGGCGCCGACGAGACGGGCGGGTACGTGGTCCAGGGCCGCTTGCCCTGCCCGGCGGCGTCATGACCATCAGCGTGCTGGTCGCCGACGACCAGGACCTCGTGCGCACCGGGACCGCCCTGGTGGTCGACTCCCAGCCGGACACGCGGGTGGTCGGCCAGGCCTCCGACGGAGCAGCGGCGGTGCGCCTCGCGGCCGGTGCCGACGTCGTCCTGATGGACGTCCGCATGCCCGTCATGGATGGCGTCGAGGCGACCCGGGAGATCTGCGGGGAGGGCTCGGCGCGGGTGCTCGTACTGACGACGTTCGACCTCGACGAGTACGCGTTCGCCGCGCTGCGGGTGGGCGCCTCTGGGTTCCTGCTCAAGGACGCCCCTGCCGAGGAGATGCTCGCCGCGATCCGAACTGTGTACCGCGGCGACGCGGTCATCGCCCCGTCCACCACCCGCCGCCTCCTCGACCACGTCGCGCCTGGTCTGCCGGCGCCCGCCGGTCCCGACCCGCTCACCGACCGTGAGCGCGAGGTCCTCCTCCACCTCAGCCTCGGCCTGTCCAACGCCGAGATCGCCGCCCGGCTGTTCATGGCCGAAGGGACCGTCAAGACCCATGTGGGTCGCATCTTGGCCAAACTCGGGGTCCGCGATCGCGTCCAGGCCGTCATCTGGGCCTACGACCACCGCCTCGTCCGCCCGGCCTAACCGCAGCCGGCCGGGCGGCGCCTTTCCAGCGAGGCTCGACCTTGCCGGTAAGGGGCGCGGTCATCCGCTGTGTCGGCGATCAGATCCACGAAACACCCCAGCAACGGGTCCCTCCCCTCGGCAACCACGGCATAGAACGCGCCGCGACGCCGAGAGATCGCCGCCGCTACACAGCAATGCCGCCAGCAGCGGCCGCTTGACAAAGCATTGAGATGCCTCTGGTGGGGACGGGACGTTGTGAGAGACCAACCGTCCTACCAGGGGCTTCCTGACGTCCGGGGCTGCCACTCCGTCCGCGATCATGGCGGTCAGCAAAGAGCCTGGCGCATGACGGCCGCGAGCATGACGAAGGGCCGGGCCGCTGGCGGCCCCGAGCGCGCGGCCGGCACCAGCCTGACCGAGTTGCACGGCATCGGTGACTTGCTGGCGGCCAAGATCCTTGCACGCACAGCGGGCGTCGACCGGTTCCGATCGGCCGCGTTCCCCTCCTGTTGCGGCGTGGCGCCGCTGGACGCCGCGTCCGGAGACGTCGAACGGCATCGGCTACGAGGGCCGGCGACTGGCAGTTCAACTCCGCCCTGCGCACATCAGGGCCATCAGCCAGATCCGGCGCCAGACCGCTGGCTGGGACTTCTACCAGCGCAAATGTGCCGAGGGCAAGAGTCACAAAGAAGCCTTGCGCAGCCTGAAACGACGGCTCTGCGACGTCGGCGGACGTGGCGTTTGTGGATCCGGGGCGTGGGCGTGGTCCTGATGATCGGCTTGGGCTTGCTGTTCGACTCTGCACGTTGCCCTGGTGGTGGCGAGCCGCCGACAAAGGGAAACGCCGGTCGAAGGTCCATGGGTGACTACGCCATCGCCTCCTGGGCGCCGGTCGAGGGGCTGTGGCCGCCTGGTTGGCCGTTGGTCGGTGCCGCGTCGGAGGCGTGGAGGTGGGCGCGGGCGTGCGCGATGGCGGCGGGGGTGTCGGGAAAGACCAGGCCGTCGCGGCGCAGGTGTTCTGCGATCCGGAGAGTGGTCAGCACCTGGTCGTGGGCGGGATCGATGCCGGACAGCAGGACGAGGATGCCGCGGTGTTCCAGGCGGGTGATGGCGTCGCCGAGGACGCCGGCGCCGGTGGCGTCCAGGGTGGTGATCCGCGACATCCGCAGGATGACCACGTGGACGTCGGCGATCTGCGACAGCTCCAGCAGGAAGCGGTGTGCGGCGGCGAAGAACAGCGGGCCGTCCAGCCGGTAGGCCACGATGTGCTCCTCCAGCAGGCGCCGCTCTTCGGCGGTGTGGTCGCCCGCTTCGAGGGGGACAGGACGGATCCGCGCGGTGCCGGCCAGGGTGCGCAGCGCCAGCACGATGGCCACCGCGACCCCGACGGCCACGGCGGTGATCAGGTCGAACGCCACTGTGACGAGGAAGGTCAGCACCAGGACCGCGCCGTCGCGGCGGGTCGCGCGGGCGAGGGCGGTCAGCGAGGCGACCTCGACCATCCGGACGGTGGTGGCCAGCAGCACCCCGGCGAGCGCGGCCAGCGGGATGCGGCCGACCAGACCGCTGGTGGCCAGCACGATGACGGCCAGCACGCCCGCGTGGGTGAGCGCGGCAAGCCGGGAGCGGGCTCCGGCCCGGACGTTGACCGCGGTGCGCGCGATCGCGGCCGTGGCGGGCACGCCGCCGAGGACGGGCGCGGCGAGGTTGGCGATGCCCTGGCCGAACAGCTCCCGGTCCGGGTCGTGTTTCTCCCCTACGCTCATCGCGTCGGCGACCGTGGCACACAGCAGGCTCTCCAGCCCGGCCAGCGCCGCCACGGCCAGCGCCGACGGCAGCAGCGCGGTGACCATGTCGAGGCGGACGAAGTCCAGTGACGGGGCGGGCAGTCCGGCGGGAAGGGCGCCGATCCGCGCGACCTGCAGCCCGGCGGCCTCGGCGACCAGGGTGGCGATCGCGACGCCGGCCAGCGAGAACGGGACGCCGGGCCGCCATCGGCCGCCGATCAGCATCAGCGCCGCGACGGCCACCGTCATGACGGGGGCGGCGGCGGTGGGGTGGGCAACGAACTGGGCCGCGGCTTCGGCAGCGGCCCGCCACACCTTCTCGGCGTGCCCGCCGGCCACGCCGAGCGCGGCGGGCACCTGCTGCAACGCGATGACCACGGCGATCCCCGCGGTGAATCCCTCGATCACCGGGGCGGGCAGGAAGGCCGCGAACCGCCCCACCCGCAACGCGGCCGCTGCGATCAGGACCAGTCCGGCGAGGAGCCCGACGAGCAGCACGCCCTCGGCCCCGTGCCGTGCGACGATCGGCACCAGCACCACCGTCATCGCGCCGGTCGGCCCGGACACCTGGAGGTTGCTGCCCCCGAACACCGCGGCGAGCGCCCCGGCGACCACCGCGGTGACCAGCCCGGCCTGGGCGCCCAGCCCGGAGCTGACCCCGAACGCCAGCGCCAGCGGCAGCGCCACCACCGCCACGACCAACCCGGCCACCAGGTCCCGGCCCCACGACCGCCGGGCCATCCCCCAATCGGCACGTCCCGGCAACAAGCGCACCAGCCGCCCGGGCAGATCACGCAGTTGCGCCTGGTCGCTCATGCGCGCTTCCCACCCACCGGGCCGGTCGGCTCGGCCAGTTCGTCGGCCTTCAGCTCGGCCAGCAGTTCCCCCTGGCCGGTCAGCAGGTCGGTCAGGATCCGCCTCGCCGCGCGCATCAGCTCCGACACGTCGGCGCCCGCCAGCTCATACATCACCGTCGAGCCTTCGCGGCGGGCGGTGACGATCTGGGCCCGGCGGAGCACCGCCAGCTGCTGCGACAGGCTGGACGCCTCCACGCCGGTCGCGGTCAACAGGTCGCGGACGGGCCGCGGCCCCTCGCACAGCAACTCCAGCACCCGGACCCGCACCGGATGCCCCAGCGTCTTGAACAGCTCGGCCTTGGCCTGATGCAGCGGAACCGGCATGCTCATCCCTCCGCCATGTCATCGTCCGAACCTTCGTCCGGGCCACCACCGGGTGCCGGCTCCCCGGCAGCGACCGCGACACCATGCGCGGCAGCCAGGCGCTCCAGCTCCGCCACCTCACCGGTGTAGGTCAACACGCCGTACTCATCGCCGTCCTGGCGGGCGGAGGCCAGCAGCAGCCGCGCCCGCGCCAACCGCTCCCGCACCTGGATGCCGAACTCACTCACCCGCGGTCTCCCCGGATCGGTCCTCGACCTGGTGACGGTCTTCTTCGTCCCCTCGGCCAGCCGACGCGTCGTCACCGCCGGCGGTTGCTCCCAGCTCCCGCCGCAGTCGCTCAAGATCGCCGCCTCCACCGCCGTACTTCAACCTGCGTGCGACCTTCGCCTGCTTGGCCTTCGCCCGACCACGCCCCATGACCGGCCTCCTCGCTCCCAGCAACACCAACCACCAGACGAGTCGCAAGCCTAATCAATTGCATAATTCATAAATTAGTTGAGCCGTGTGTGATTGCACACACGAGGGCCCGCCATCCCCTCGCAGGACGGTGCCCCGGAAACACTCGAATACGGGACGGTCACGACCGCGGGAAGAACGCCCAGGTCGAGGCACGGCAACACGACCTTCCCGTCGATGAACCCACCACCGGCCACGCCCACGACGTCGCGGAAGGGCGGGCGCTCGCCGCCGCACTCCACAGCCGCCGCTATCACGGGCGGCTACGCAAGGTCTGAGCCAGTCGTCTGTGCAGGTCGACGGCCAATCAAGCGTGGGGGCGGAATCGACCGACTACGCCCCCACGCTCGATCCAATCAGACCCCAGCGCCCGACCTGCCGAAACCGGACGCCGATCCAATCAGATCCGATCCCCACTTCCGCCCCTCCTTTTCGCCCCCCAAGGTGGCCGTCAGAGCCCGCCGGACACCTCCCGGGCCACCTGCGGGGAAGGAACCTGATCGGGCATGGCCGACCGCGTCTACCTGCGACACTCCACCGACAAACAGACCGACGCCCGCCAGCGCCACGCCCTGGCCACGCTGATCGCCTCCGGCTCCCCCGTCTACGACGACCCCGCCACCTCCAGCCGCCGGCTCTCCCTGGACCGGATGGGGTTCACCAAGCTGCTGCACGAGGCCGCCGTCGGCGACACCATCCGCATCGCCGACGCCGCCCGCCTGTTCCGCTCCGTCGCCGACATCCTCGCCCTGCGCCCCGTGCTGATCCGCCGCGGCCTGCACCTGCGGGTGGAGTCGGGACTGCTGTCGGGGATCGACCTGGCCGCCGACGATCCCGGCACCAAGATGATGGTCAACGTGCTGGCCTCGGTGCTGGAGTTCCAACGCGACATGATCAGTGAGAACACCCGCCAGGGCGTCGCCGCCGCCGAGGCCTCCGGCAAGACCCTCGGCCGCCCAACCGCGCTCGCCCCCGACAAGGCCGCCGAGGTCGTCACCGCCTATTCCAAAGGCACCGCCGTCAAGGCCCTGGCCCGCGAGCACCACGTCGCGCCCAAGACCATCCGCCGCGTCCTGGACGCCGCCCACGCCCGCCAACTCCCCGACCAGCTCGACGCGCCCCCGTCCCCGAGGAGCCGTCCGGCCCTGCCGCGGACACGCCCGTGACGCTCGACCTGCCCGGCCTGCTCGCCGACCACCTACGGGCCGGCGGCGACGACACCATCCGCCAGGCGCTCATCTGGGGGCGGATCATCCGCCGCGGCAAGGGCTACTCCATCCGCCTCACCATGCCGCTCGAACTCCACCACGCCGCGCTGCAACAGAGCGCAGCCCTCGCCGCCGAGGACGCCGGGCCGGCCGAACGCAAGGCCTACCGGGTGTACGCCACCCGCATCACAGCTGCTCAACAGCCGAGGACGCCCGGCAACTAACCACGCCGCCCCGCCGGGCTCACCGGCCCCCTGGCCTGATCCGCTACCGCCAGCTCGTTTGGGCTCATGACACGGTTCTTACCGGCACCCCTTGTACAACGGCCGCCGTCCCACAGGTAGTTGGCGTCGCCAGGTCCGAACGGCGTGTCGGCTTCCTGCGCTGACATCGCGGGATCGGCACCTACACCTTCACCGTCCCCGACCTGGGCACGACCTGGGTTCGTCAACTCCGCGATCCCGACGCCGGCGACGAAGACGACTGACAGTGGCTGGGGGCGGTATAGGCCGCTTAAATCGACCAAGATGATCGAGGCGATGAAGCGTCCGCATCGGGCCGAGGGGCGCCCGCATCGTCGGCTTCGGTGTCGCTGCCCTGGTCGGCGTTGCGCTGGCCGTCATCGACAAGCTGGTTCACCAGCTCACGCAGCTTCATGTTGCTGGGATCGTGGTCGGAGGGCTCCCCCAGAACGCCCACCGTGTACTTTCCGGCCCCTGGTGTGCCGATGACCAGAAGCCGCGGACGGTCCTCGCCTGCCCACAGGATCCGCGTTTCGGGGAAGTGCTCGACCCCCGACTCTCGGAGGCGAAACCCCCACATTGCCGCGTCCTGCACGACCCGCTCGATGCGGGCGCGGTGAGCCGGCTGAGCCGCATCACCCGCTGGCAACGGACGGGCGGCTTCGTGCAGGGCTTCCTGGACGTCCTGCTCGGCCTCGGCGAGCTCGGCTTCGGCTTCTCCCCAGGACAGGCGCTGCACCCGGGACAGCATTCGACCCAGCGGCCGCCGAAAGATCATTCCGAGAATCAATGCGGTGATCGGCCAGGCGAGGCGACCGGTCATGGAATCGATGAACTGCAGTGTGTTCACGGCAGGAATTGTGACCGGTTTACAGTGCTTTCTTCCCGGCTTCGCCGGAAGTGTCCGCCGAGCCTGGCCGGGGCGTGCGGATGTTGTGCATGCCCGCACTCCGGGAAACTTATCCACGGGGAACTGTGGAGCGGGTTTATGCGCTGCAGTGCCGATCAGGGTCGATGCCGTGTTCGGGGCACCGCTGGTAGTAGGTGGTGTCGAGGTTGCGGGTGGGGAGGGCTCGACCGTATGCGGGCTGCCATCCTCTCCAGTTGCGGGTGTTGCAGCGGTTGCACAGGGGCGCTCTGACGTATCCGTGGGTGTGGCAGTGATCCCAGACTCGAGCTCGGGCGGTGAGGCAGGCAGCGCACATGAACTTCGACGCCAGCGGCCAGCCCAGGCGTACCCGGTCGGCGCGATCCACGTGGTACTGCTGGCCGGTGAGTTCTCCGTTGTAGAGGGTCGGGGCACCGTCGGCGGTCTTGCCGCCGAAGAGGACGACCGTGCGTTTGGCCTCGCCGCGGTCGGCGACCATGGCGTCGTCGATGCGTTCGTACCAGTTGTGGGCGCCTTCGCCGTGGAAGACGCCCATGCAGGAGCAGTCGCAGTCCAACCCGGTCGCTTCAAGGCACGCCTTGTTGCAATGCGAGAGCTTCGACATGTCCCGCCAGAGAGCGACGTAGCCGTACCGGTCGATCGCCGCGTTGACCAGCCGGGTGAGACAGCTGCGCGGCAAGTACCACCACTCGCCGTCGAGCCGGGGCGACCGGATACCCACTGGCCCGCGCAGCCACCATCTGTTCGTTCGGCTCGGCGGGAACTTCGCGACGACCTCGCCGTACTGGGGAAGCCATACCCGCGCGATCGGCCCGACTCCAGGTGCTTCGACGATCTGGCCATTGACGATGCGAACCTCAGGCTCATCGCCCATCTGCCCAGATTCGCATACAGCACCGACAGATAGGGCGATCCACTGGCCAGTCGATCACGGTCGACTTTGGAAGAGCCTGTGGTTCGGCGCCTACGCCTGCGCCCCATCCGACGGGCCTGCATCACCCGGTTGCAAGGGGTGCAGATGCCGACGCCGATCGTGCCTCGCAGCCACCCATGCCCGGTGGCAGTGGTCATGGACGAGCGGCTCGCTAGTCTTGCCGCAGATCAGACAGTCCCCCTTGGGGGACGGCCGGAGTATGGCAGAAAGACACCGCGGCTTGACGTATGCCAAGGTCAGAAGCGACCGAGGCCGGGCTGTGGGCTGGCCGAGTTTTCCCGCTTGCGACTTGTCGGGCGGCCGGCTGGTTAGGTGAGTCCGCAGCGTGCGGCTAGTCTGCGCAGGTCCGGGGTGGTGGGGCCGGATGCGGCCAGGTGGGAGATCAGGATGTGCACGGCCGGGCGGGAGTGGACTTCTTCGGGCGCCTGATGTTCTGCGGCCAGCAAGGCGTTCAGTGCCTGAGCGCGGTGTCCATTCTGTCCTTGGGCTTGGGCGATGTCGGTGAAGTAGCGGGCGCCTCGTTCCACGGTGGGCAGGGATGCCGGGACGATCCGGCGGGCGGCGGTGAGCGCAGCGCCTGGTTCGCCCACCGAGCACTCGGCGGAGATGCGATGCAGTTCCACCGTGACGGGTGAGAACCCTCCGCCGTGGTCGCGAAGTAGTGGGACGTCCCCGAAACGGGCGGCGATGGAGGCGGCCTCGTCAGCCAGTTCGCGCATGGTGGCGCGGATCGCCGGCCTTGGCGGCGGAGTAGGCCGCCGGCTGGATGAGAAGGCCGCGTTGGGCGGCGTGCTCGGGTGTGCCAGAGCGTAGTTCGCTGCGGTCGGCCGCGGTGAGCGCGATCGCCATCGCCTGGGAGTGCCATCCGGTCCTGCGTGCCAGCACTGCCAGGTTCCGGGCCGCCTCGGCGGCGACGAACGGAGCGGCGGCGGTGTCTGCGCGGGTGCGTGCCCGGTCGGCGGCCAGCCATCCCAGTTGCTGGTCGTCCAGCTTGATCAGCATCCGGGTGACCAGGGTGTAGAGCTCGGCGAGCACCGTGTGCGCCGTGCCGGTCCCACTGGCCATCGAGGTCAGCTGGCGGCTGCTGCGCCGCCAGGGCCGCAGCGTCGAAGAGGTCACCGGCCCGCTGCTGGCCGCCGGCTTCAACCCCTACCTGCTGACCAACGACTACCGGGCCCGCTCCTACCCCGGCGCGCCGCGCCACCCTGCGGCGCCGGTCCGCTTGGATGCGCCCTTCACCAGCCTGCGCGACCCCAGCGACCTGGTGTTCTCCCGCGCTGACGCCGATCGCCTCCCCTGACGGTGAGGCCCGGCGGTCACTGCGGGCGGGCGTCGACCACCTCTTCGCCCTCGCCGTCGGGCTCGTCGAAGCAGGCGATGAAGTCCTCCAGCGCCGGCTCGGTCACCAGCAGCGCGTTGGCGTCCGCATCGGCCGCGCGGCACCATGCCCGCACCGGCGGCCCGTACCCGCCGGGTGTTACGACCAGTTGCCTGCGTGCGTGGTGCGGCACCCGTCCGTGCGGGCCCGGCTACCGGAGATGAGGGCGCTCGGAATACTGGTGGGGCACGACGAGGACGGCTTGCTGTTCCACGGCTTGGCTGGTCCGCCCTATCTACGTGGCGTTCTGCGCTTTAAGCTCATCCAGCGTCTGGGGTTCACCGCAGCAGATGGCTCCCCCGCGGCCTGCGCTCTTGCTCAACGCGAGCCCCCGCTCGCCTCCTGTTTTGATCCTGGATCACGGACATGCTCCGAGCGCAGACCTCCGGTGGCGTCACGGATCGGGCCGGGTGGCTGGTCTCGGAGGACGGATCGGCAGGATTCCCACTGTTCTACCGAGCCTGACGAATGTGAACGCCTTCATGTCGCCGGTCGCCGAACTGGACGGTCATGGGAGCTGTTCAGGTGCCCCGGCAATGGCCGCTCCCGCCCCTGAGGGGTTCTGGAGAGCCGCCCTGATTGAAGGGGGCTCCCCGCGGCCTTACCTCAAGAGCGGGTAAGAGTGACCTTAGTCGCCTTGTCGGTCGTTGTGGCGTATGTGATACTCCATGTCAAGATCGTTAACGATGCGGATGTCTGAGGTGTACGTGCCCTAAGTCGCCGTTCGGACTCAATGTGACGTTTGTTTCGCCGACCGTGGGACAGTGCGGAGCACTGCACCCCTCTGTACCGATCGTCCGCCGGTCATAGACCAGGGGGCCTTGGGAGGGACTACCCGTGTCGACCGTAGCCCAGTCGCCGCTCGCGCCCGGATCGCCCTCACCACCTCGCCGGCCAGTCTGTCTGCCCCTGCGCCGGATCGTCGCGACGGTCGGGCGCGGCAGGCCGCTGCGTCTGCTCGATACGATCGCCGAGGAGGCGCCCGGGGCGATCGTCCGGCTCCAATTGGGACCGTTCCGCCCCTACCTGGTCAGCCATCCCGACCATCTTGAGCACATCTTGCGCACCCGGGCTGAGAACTACCCCCGGGGGGCGGCGATGTGGCACGCTCTGGGACGCCTGACCGGCGACGGTATCGGCGGCGAGGGCCCGCAGTGGCAGGCTTCCCGGACCATCCTGCAGCAGGCGTTCAAGGGCCGCTATCTGGCTGCGATGAGCGAGCAGATGATCTCCTCGATCGCGCACGCCGCCGATGACCTGGGGCACCGCGGCGCTTCCGGCGCGCCGCTGGATGCCGGCGTGGAGATGACCCGCGTCGTGCAGCGGGTGATCAATCCAATCTTCTTCGGGTCGCTGGTGCCCGATCACCAGAGTGATCGGCTGGGTGAGGCGATCGCGACCGCGATGAGCAGCCTGCTGTGGCGGATGGCGTTCCCGTTCGTGCCGCACGCGGTCCCGGTCCCAGGTGACCGGGCCTTCCGGCGGGCGACTCGGACGGTCAACGAGATTCTGCGCCCCGTCGTTCAGGCGGCCCGCCACAGCGGCCGCGATGGCGGCGACGTGGTCACCCTTCTGCTGAACGGCACCGGCGCCGACGGGCGGCCACTGACCGACGAGCAGGTCGCCCACGACATCATCGCGCTCTTCGTGGCGGGCTCGGAGTCCTCGGCGATAGCGCTGACCTGGGTGTGGCATGAGCTGGCTCGGCACCCGCAGGTGGCCGAGAAGGTCACCGGCGAGATCGACCGGGTCGTGGGGGCCGGGGAACTGCGGCGTGATCACTTCCGGCAGCTCACCTACACCCAGAGCGTGCTCGACGAGGTGCTCCGCGTCCGTTCGGTCGGATGGGTCTTCCCCCGCATGGCACTGCGCGATGACGTCATCGGCGGTGTCCCGATCCCCGCAGGGGCGACCTTGGCGGTCAGCCCGTACCTGACGCACCGGCTTGAGGAATTCTGGGAGCGCCCGCTGGCCTTCGAACCCGGCCGCTTCGCCCTGGAGCGGGTCCGCGGCCGCCACCCCTTGGCCTATCTCCCCTTCGGGGACGGCGCCCACCAGTGCCTCGGGCAGGCCTTCTTTCGCCAGGAGGCGGTATTGATCTTGGCCACCCTCCTGCGCCGGTACCAGGTGCGAGTCGCCGAGACCGCAACCCCGAAGCTCAGCCTCACGCTGCAGCCCCGAGACCCGGTACGGATCTTGGTGACCCCGCGCTAGTCGACCCGATTCATACCATCTTGCGGAGATCTGCCTCTATGAACCACGGCCTCGACAGCGTCGACGCCCGCGTCGCCGGGATGACCGTCGCCCAAGCCCATGCGATCGAAGACGATCTGCACGCCTACACGGCGCGCTACCCCACCCTGTTCCCCGCCGAGCCGATGGGCCCCGTACCCGAACGCCTGAGCCAGGCCGTCGCCTTCGGCGCACCAGGCCACACCGCCGTCGAGCTCCGCCCGGCAGCCCGCACGTCGCTATGGGTCTTCGGCGTCGACTGGCTCATCGACCACCAGGCGCAGCGCGCAGAGGACATCATCGACATCCGCAACCGCTGTGTCGTGGTCGCCGACACCGGCTCGCCCATCGACGGCGATGACCTGTCCACCTTCCTGGCCGACGTCCGCGCCCAGGTGGCCACGTCCCCCGCCTTCGCCCAGCACGAGGGCGTGTGGCGCGAAGAGCTCCTCGCGATGCTACGGGCGATGATCGTCGAGTGGAGCTGGAAGCAACAGCTTCGCCCCCAGTCGACCGCTCAAGCGCCAGAGCTCGGCGTGCAGCCTCCCATCCCCAGGGACTTGGATGGGTACTTGAGCATCGCGGACAACATCGGCTCGGCCTGGGTCAACGTGGCGCACTGGATCTATCTGGCCGACCCCGTCGTCCTGGACCACCTCCTCCCCCTCCGCGAGGCCAGCAAGACCGTTCAGGCTGCCTTGCGCCTCCTCAACGACCTGGCGACCGCGGACCAGGAGAAAGTACGGGGAGACATCAACGCCCTCGCACTCGGATTCTCCGAAGAGGCCGTCCGGACCCGGGCGGGGGAACTGGCCGACGAGGCCAATCACCTGCTGCGCCGGCTACGCGGCGAATGCCCCCAAGGCGCGCACTATCTCGCCGAGCAGCTGCAGTACAGCCAGGCTTTCTACGGCGCCGGCCTCGACTACAAGGCCCCCCCGAATGAGCCCTCATAGCCGTGTTTGACCAGCTGCGAAACGAAAGACTCTGTTGACGAGCCTTACG
Organism: Spirillospora sp. CA-108201; assembly: GCF_050936235.1. Classification (NCBI taxonomy): domain Bacteria; kingdom Bacillati; phylum Actinomycetota; class Actinomycetes; order Streptosporangiales; family Thermomonosporaceae; genus Spirillospora; species Spirillospora sp. CA-108201. The sequence goes on from NZ_JBNJNE010000001.1 coordinate 1,505,341, forward strand.
TGTTCGCGGGCAGTCAGCCGAGCCGGGCGGGGCAGCCCAGGAGCGCCAGCGGAGTAGGTAGCCCTTCCCCTCGCCCGCATGCCTCCCCGCACGCGGCGGCAGATGGCCGGATCGGTGAATGCCCGTAACGCCGCATTGCTAAGGTTTTCGCGGCATAGGTAGCGATCGCCCGATACCGGGCGACGGCTCGCCGCCCCTCCCCTTGGCGATGATGAGGACTTGTTGATGCGTTTGCGCACGGCCGCCGTACCTGACCGTGGAGACCGACCCCGCAACCTGCGGCTCGCACCCCTGATGGCGGGCACGCTCATCTGCCTGATCGCACTTTGGCTATTCGCGGCCTGGGGAATGGGCCGAGAGGGCTTCGACCTGTACCAGGCGAACGAGCGCGACACCACGGCAGGACGCCCCACCAAGAGCCTGATCAACGCCCTGCAGGAAGAGCGGCGTGCGTCTCTGGTGGATCTCGGGAATCGAAAGCGCCGGGGAAGCACGCCCGGGCTGCAGCGGCAGAGGGCGCGAACCGACCAGACGATCAGCCAGTGGCGCAAGTCGGCGTACTCAGCCCCAGGCGACAAGGTCCAACGCTTCGTCCGAGCCACCAGCAAGCAACTCGAAGCCCTGCGGCCGACACGCGCCGCCATTGACCGAGGCTCCATCACACGGAGCGAGGCGGCACAGACCTTCGCGTCGATCATCGACGAGGGCCTGCTCATCACGGCCGCCAACGCCGAGCTCGATGACGTGGAGATCTCTGCTGACGGCCGCGCCCTCATCGCATTGACCCGCGCCCGCGAGCAACTCTCCCGCGAGGACGCGCTACTCGCCGGCGTGCTGGCCGAAGGACGCTTTGAAAGCGGCGAGAACCTGGAGTTCGGGCAGGCGATCTCCCTGCGCCAAAACGCGGAGACCCAGGCGCTGGCCGAACTCCCTCAGCCCGACCGCACCCGCGTCGAGGGCATTCGCCGCGGCGCCGACTACACGGCCCTGGGCCAGATCGAGGCCCAAGTCCTCCAGCCCCAGCCGCAGCGCCGTCCCGGACAGCCACCAAGCCCCCGTCTCCAGGTGAGTGCCGCGGACTGGGGAAGAACCAACGAGAAGCTGCTCACCAAAATGGATGAGGCAATCGACCTCGGCGGCGACGCGGTTGTCGAACGGTCCAAGCCGAAGGCAATGATGTTCTTTTTCCGGCTGGCCGTGGTCGGGGTCCTGGGCGCATTCGCTATCGGTGCCGCAATCGTGGTCTCGGTGAGGACGCTGCGGCTGTTGAATCGGCATCTAGGCCGGCTCCTGTCGGAGGTCCGTGACACCGGAGAGAAAACACCGGACATCATCGCCCGTCTGTCGCGTGGAGAGAACCTGGACGTCGATGCCCTACTGCCTCCCCTGCGACTCGGTACCGATGTGATCGGACAGATCGCAGACAGGTTCAATGGCATGCGGCAAGTTTCTATCAAGGCCGCCGTAGACCAAGCCATGATGCGCGAGCAGAACCGCCGTATCCTTCTCCACCTGGGGCGCCGCACGGGAAGCATGATCCTCCAGCAGATCGCATTGATCACCGACATGGAGCGCCGGCAGGACCTCGACCAGGAGGCCATCACGAAGCTCTTCAGACTGGACCACCGGACCGTCCAGGGACGACGTTTCGTCCAAAACATGATCTTCCTGGCGGGAGGAAACACCACCACCATATCCCGCATCGACATGTCGCTGCACGACGTCATCCGCGCGGCTGCAAGCCAGGTTGAGGGCTACGAACGCGTCCAATACGGCCGCATGAACGAGGAAATGGTGCGCGGTTTCGCCACTGAAAACGTGGCGAGTATTCTCGCGGAATTGCTCGACAACGCCCTCTCCTACTCGCCCTCGAAGCTTCCGGTGGACGTGGAAACGGACATCAACTCCACGGGCATCGCGGTCATCATCCACGACCGCGGACGAGGCATCGCCGAGGAGGAACTCAACCGCATCAATGCTTTCCTCACCAAGGATCCGGACTTCCTTTCCGAGCGGAGCAACGAAGGGCAGATCGGTTTCTTCGTGGTTGCGAAGCGGGCCGGCAGCCATGGGATCCGGGTCACTCTGAAGACCAGCCCCTACGGTGGTCTCAGCGCCGTCGTCGTGCTGCCGCACGACATCCTCAACGAGCCGGCCCCGCAACTCGCCCGCGCTGGCGCCGCCCAGATCACCAGCCCGCAGGCGGCGGCACTCCCGACTCCGACCGCGTCCGAACGGCCGAGCGCCCCCACTCTGGTAGCCCTCCACGGCGAGCGCACCTCATCCGCCCCCACCGCTGCCAGGGCATCTGAACCCGAGCACCAGCAGGTATCCCTGCCGAGCCACACCCAGGCGGACGCCCCTAGCCCCGCAGGCGACGGCCCTGAACCTTCGGAAGGCTCCGATCCCGACGGAACCACTCCGGGGGGGCTGCCGGTAAGACGGCCCCAGGCGAATCTGGCGCCGGAGCTGCGCACCGAAGCCCCGCCACTCGACGACGAGGCCGAGCTGCCGGCCTCGTCGCCCGAACAGACCCTGGACCGCTACAGGAACTACCAGCGGGGAACGGAAAAGGGGCGCGCCAACGCCAGTGGGGATGATGAACCTGCAGGCGGTACCGGTGAGGATTCGTCGAGAGACGAAACCGGCGAATGACCTCGGGCGGCGGTCTCCAGCCCTCGGGTGCCGGAGACCGCCGTACGCAATGCCTATGGCGATATCGAGGAAACTGTGTCACGCGATCCGGACCCGAAGCCCAATCGTGGTGCTCGGAAGAACCGGCCCTCTTGCCGTTCTGACGGGTCGGCGCTTGAGCGCACCTTCGGATTGACAGACGTGGTGGTGTCGGCCCTGCCGCCAGAACTGATCCTCGCCGAAATCAGGGTCTACAAAACCGTCGAGGACGGCGAAACGGTCTCGCGCGCGACAGCGTTCGGACTGAAACCTGACGAGCTCAAGCTGCTGCGCTGGTGCGCGAAGCCCCGATTGGTGGCTGACATCGTCGCCTACCTCGCCTTCGAGCAACCCTGCATAGGTGATGACGCCGCAGCGTCCGGCGTCGAGATGCCTCCCATTTCGGACGCGCTCGACACTCTGGAGCTTTTCAGCAGCAAAGGCCTTCTCACAACAACCGCCGGCGGTCCCGACCTCACTGATCCCGATCGCCTTCCTCTGGGGATCACCACCCTGGTGGTCGCCTCAGACCTTCCGTTCCAACACCTCGAACGAGAACGACCACATGACCCTGCCGCACTGGACCTCACACCGGACAAGCAGCTCCTTTGGTCATGGTGCCGGGAACCGCGAGCTGTATTGGAGCTCGCGCTGCAGCTTGCCGCACACGAGGACCGCCCAGCCTCCCCCGCCACGCCTCAAGCGCAATTCGCTCACACCCTCAAACGCGTCTGCCGTCTTCTTTCGCAACTCTCAGACGAGGGTTACATAACCTCCATGACCGATGCGGACGAGCGAGACCTCTATGATCGTCGGCTCTACCGCACGGTGATCTCCGGACTTCAAAGTCTCTAACCAGGGTTAATTGGTGTTGGCGGGTGTGGTGTTGAGGGTGAGGCCTGTGGGGGCGAGGCGGCCGTTGATCACGTCGGGGTGGTGCTGGATCACTTTGAGTCGGTGCTTGATCATGTCGGCGAGGTGGTCCAGATCGGTGGCCAGGAAGTTGGCCATGGAGCGTTTCAGGAGCGACCAGACTGCCTCGGCCGGGTTCAGCTCGGGGGCGTAGGCCGGCAGGTAGAACACCGTGAGCCAGTCGGTGTGGGCGTCGATGAACGCGCGCATCGCCGCCGAGTGGTGGACGCCGAGGTTGTCCCAGACCAGCACGATCTTCCCGCCAGGTAACTGCTGGTGGGCCGCCTGCAGCAGGCGTCTGTACTCCGGGACGGTGAAACCGGCGCGTTCGCCCTTGCGGCGCCGGTAGTGGCACAGCCGGTAGATCAGCCGGGAACGCATGCCGGGCCGATAGCAGACTGACCGACACCCGCGAGCCGTGCTCGCCGCCGTGCACCCTCACCTGCGGGCGGTGTCCCCGGCGGCTCCAGGAGCGACCTTTGGGCGGCCTGAGCCCCTGACCGGCCTCGTCTTCGAAGCAGATCCAGGCCCCCAGGTCGCCCGCGGTGGTTCCACCTGCGGCCACACCCGCGTCTTCCACACCTCGACCGCCTGCTCGTCGCGCTCGATCGCGCGGCGCCCGGGGACCTGCACCGACCAGCTGCCCAGGCGCAGCAGCAGCGACACCCCCGGCCGGGTGTAGCCGATCCCGAACAGGCGGCGGATCACCTCGGCGACCCGCTCCAGCGTCCACCGCTGGTCCTCGACCCAGCCGTGCGCGGCGGGACCGCGGTTCAACTCGGCCTCCAACCGCGCGAACTGCGCCTGGTCCAACCGCGGCCGTCCGTGCGGCCCCTTGGACCGCAGCGCCTCGGCCCCGCCCCGGCGCCAGGCCTGCCGCCACTTCTCCACCTGCCGTAACCTGACCCGCAGATCGGCGGCGATCTACGCGTTGGGGCGCCCTTCGCCGAACCACTGCGCGGCCTGCATCCGCACCCGTTCTCGCCTGTCACAGCCGGCAGCGGTCATCCCACCACCCTGGGGGTGTCTGGCCATGCCACCGGCATACGCCCACACCACCTGCCCGTCCACTCACCAAACCGCCATCACCTAATAACTCTGGTTAGTAGGGCAGCCGCAGTTAGTGATCTCGGGTTCGTTGTCGCCGGTAATGGCATCGGCGGGCGCGGAGTTGGTGGCGGCGTCGCCAGTGTGACCAGCGCAGATGGTGATTCCAGGAGTGCTGGGGTTGGTGGGCCAGAGCGTGCAGGCGGCGGATCTCGTTGACGGTGAGCGGGATCAGCTCGTCGTCTCCGAGGTGATCGACGGTGAGCGATTCGTCACGCGGATTCGGAGGGGCGTTTCGTTGTCCACAGGCTGCCGGCCCCCTGTGTGGCGAGCTCGTGCTCGCCCTGGTCAGTGCCCGTTTCGGTGCCGAGACCAGGATCAGGGCCGGGCGGCGGCTCGGTTTCCTGCGCCGCCGCCGCGGTGAGGGCCAGATGAGCATGTGCGACCATGGCCAGCGTGATGTGCCGATACCAGGCCAGGCGCTTGCGGACCTGGTAGTGATCGAGGCCGACCTCGTTCTTGGTCGCCTGAAAACATTCCTCGATGCTCCACCTGGATCCGGCCACCCGCACCAGCTCGCCCAATGTCACCGGCCCGGTGCTGTAGCAGCGGTAGAAGGCCAGCTCGGAGGGGTCGGACACGCTGCGGCGCACCAGCAGTTGATGGTGCTCGTCCAGGTGGATCCAGGCCCAGTCGTACCACCTTTCGCCCTTGGAACCTGGTCCGCACGAGTACCGCTGCCACGCGTCGGCGGCCAGGTCCGCGGCCAGATGATCGGCCCGCATCTTGCCGGTGGCCAGGGTGAGGTGGTGATCGCACGACACCGCCATGACGTAGTTCAGCCCGCGGCGCTCCAGCTTGGTGCGCAGCGGCCCGTTGTCACCGTAGGCCTCGTCCCCTGTCACCCAGCCGAACAGGAAGAGCGGGTCGTCGGCGGCACGTTCGATCATCACCCACGCCAGCTCCGGCTTGGTCGAAAACCGCAGGTCATCGTCCACTCCGGCATCGGCCAGCCGATCCGGGGCGGCATACCAGGACTTGGGCACATACAACTCCCGGTCGATCAGCACCCGATGCCGGCCCGGATCGACATAGGAGCAGAACACCCCGATCTGACAGTTGGTGATCTTCCCCGCGGTGCCGGTGTACTGCCGCTGCACCCCCGCCGACCGGCGGCCGGTCTTCTCAAACCCGGTGTCATCGACCGCCAGCACCCCATCGGCCGAGCCGATCCGCCGGGCCACCACGCGACGCAGCGCGTCCCGCACCCGATCGGCATCCCACACCGCAGCGTTCAACAACCGCTGCATCCCATCCGGCGTGGAGTCCCCGGCGAACTCCGCCAGCGACCACCCGTTCTTATGCTCCAGCCCGCTCAGCAATCCCAGCACATACGCCCGGGCCCGCAACCTGGGCTCCCGCCGGAACACCGCCGGGGCCACCACCTCGCCGAACAGCTCATCCAGCCGCCGTACCCACCCGGCCGGGTCGATCTCCATTACGGTCACGGCCTCCGCCGGTCATGTCGTCCATGCACATCTTCATGATCACAGCGGTGGCCGTCTCACGTCCGGCTCCGTCACCGAACCGAGATCGCCAAGTGCGGCTGCCCGACTATTCGGTGTGGAAGCCCGCGAGGTACTCGCGCACGATGTCGGCGTAACCGCCCGTGGTGGACGGCCAGGACGCCACGAGACGCTCCACCCGCTCCCGGTGGACCTGGATCCGGCTCGGCAGAACGAGGTGAAGCGCGGCCCCGATCTGAAGTTCCAACTCGTCCGACTCGGTCGCGCGGACAAGCAGGTCGTCGACCTCCGGTGCCTCGACCCCGTTCAGAGCCGAAAGCGCGTCACACCGCTCTGCGATGTCGAGCGTCTCATCGAAAACCATGCCGCCGACCACCGCCAGCAGCCGCGGATTCGGTACGGGCCCGTCCTGCAACGCGGCGGAGGCCGCGAAGATACCCGCTTCCCGCACGTTCACGTCAGTGGCGCCTTCGAGAGCGTCAGCGATCAGGTCCGCGTCCTCGGCCCCGGCCAGGTTCATCATCGCACGCAGGGCATGCACGTGGTCGACACCCTCCTCGCTGGATGCCGGAAGGCGGCGGAGCATACCCCGCGCGGCGACAAGCACCTCGTCGGCGAACGGCTCAAGCGGATTCCCCCCGGCAAACCGACTGCGCGTCACCGCGTCCTGGTATTCGTCCAGGGCTTCGCTCACGTACTCACTGTGCAGCAGGATGCCGAACGCGCGCAGATAAGAGTCCTTGCTGGTCGGGGCCCTCAACTCGGCGAGCGCCCAGTCGAGGTTCACGTTCTCCAGGGGCATATGTCTCAGGATCTCAGGGTCCGGTCCGCGATGGATCAGGCTAGCGGGCACACCGTCTTGATCACAGAGGTGGCCGCCTCACATCCGGCTCCGTCACCGAACCGAGATCACCAAGTGCGGCTGCCCTACTAAGCCTTCTCCCACCACAGGTAGCCCTCGTCGTCGACGGTCTGGACGTGGCCACGTATCGGAGTGCCGTTGCATAGGGCATCGGCGGTTTCCGCGAGCATCGCCGAGACACTGGGCCACCAGGTGCCGTTCTCGGCGCCGCCGGTGCGCTCGAACCACCGCACGCAGCCGTACTCCGGCCCCTCCCGCAGGTCGACGAACAGGTCTCCGGACGACGACCCGTCGGCGATTGGCAGCCAGACGGGCAGAAACGCGAGCGTGCACGCCGACCCGGCGGGCCGGCGCAGATGCTCCTTGACGTAGTCGGTGTGTGCTTCGGCATCGCTTCGGCCGTCGCAGGGCTCGATCGGGTCTTCGCCCTCTGCGGCGAAGTCGTCGGCGTCGTAGTCTGAGAAGCCGTCGAGCACAGCGCCGTTCCAGTGTTCGACCCACGAGTCCCGGTTACGCAGCGCGTCTTTGAGGTTCCCCCCGTAGCACGGACAGTTGGGGTGAGATGGGTCAGGTGGTCCTGGTCGAGGCGCGGTGTCGTTCCTCGTAGTTCACCGGACTGAGCATTCCGAGGCTGGAATGCCTTCTGAACGGGTTGTACCAGCACTCGATCCATTCAAACGCCGCGGCTGCGAGTTCGGCTCTTGTTTGCCATTTTCTGGTGTCGAGGAGTTCGAGCTGCATCGAGCCCCAGAACGACTCCATCATGGCGTTGTCGTAGCAGTCGCCGACGGTGCCCATCGAGCCGAGGAGTCCTGCGGCCCGAAGGCGCTTCCCGAACGTCAAGGACGTGAACTGGGCGGACTCAACCGGTCGTCGCAACACCTCGATCTCGGAGGTGTTGGATGGGTCGGCCAGCTGGGTGGATGCAGGCGCTGACGGGGCGGTCACCGATGAAGTCGCCGGGTGCGCCGGCGCATCGTCGGGAGATCGAGCGGGCGTTCTGGCGGGAGATCGCGAAAGGGCTTCTCGCCGAGGAGGCAGCGGCTGCGGTCGGGGTGTCGCAGGCGGTGGGTGGCAGGTGGTTCCGGCATGGTGGCGGCATGCCACCGATGGATCTTGCCCCGCTCTGCGGCCGGTACCTGTCCTTCCACGAGCGGGAGGAGATCGCGATCTGGAAAGCGCAGGACGTTGGGGTTCGGGAGATCGCACGGCGACTCGGCCGCCACCCGTCGACGATCTCCCGCGAGCTTCGGCGCAACGCCGCGACCCGCGGCGGCCGGCTGGACTACCGCGCATCGGTCGCGCAGTGGAAGGCCGATCTGGTGGCCCAGCGCCCGAAGGCGGCCAAGCTGGCCACCAACGATCGACTGCGCCAGTACGTCCAGGAACGGCTGTCCGGTCAGATCCACGGTCCGGACGGGGCGGTACTCGGACCAGAGGCCGGGCCGTGGAAAGGGCGAAACAAGCCGCACCGGGGAGACCGCCGGTGGGCGACCGCCTGGAGCCCGGAGCAGATAGCCAACCGGCTGAAGGCCGACTTCCCCGAAGATGAGTCCATGAGGATCAGCCACGAGGCGATCTACCAGGCCCTATACGTCGAGGCCCGTGGGGCGCTCAAGCGCGAACTTGTCGCCTGCCTGCGCACTGGTCGTGCGCTGCGGGCTCCCCGAGCCCGCTCCAAGCGCAAGGCGTGGGCTCACGGCACACCCGAGGTGTTGATCAGCGAGCGCCCTGCCGAGGCCGATGACCGCGCCGTCCCCGGGCACTGGGAGGGCGACCTGGTGATCGGGTTGGAGCGGTCGGCGATCGGCACGTTGGTTGAGCGCACGACCCGCTTCACGATGCTGGTCCACCTGCCTCGCCAGAAGGGATTCGGCGTCATCCCGCGGACCAAGAACGGGCCACCGCTGGCCGGCTACGGCGCCGAGACGATGAAGAACGCCCTCGCCGCCACCGTCAGTGCCCTACCTGAGCAGCTGCGCCGGTCACTGACCTGGGACCGAGGCAAGGAGCTGTCAGCACATGCCCAGTTCACGATCGAGACGGGCGTCCCGGTCTTCTTCGCCGACCCGCACAGCCCGTGGCAGCGCGGCACGAACGAAAACACCAACGGCCTACTCCGCCAGTACTTCCCGAAGGGCACAGACTTGTCTCGCTGGAGCGCCGACGACATCGCGGCAGTCGCAGCGGCTCTCAACGCCCGACCTCGTAAGACCCTCGGCTGGAAGACGCCTGCCGAGGCCCTCAATGATCACCTACTATCGCTCCAACAGGCCGGTGTTGCGTCCACCGGTTGAGTCCGCCCTGCGTCCCATGGTCTGAGTGCAGAATCGTTGCGTCCTTGGCAGGCTTTCTGCGGGCGACTGCGGCGGCCATCGCATCGACCACGAGTTTGGTGGTCTGGCTGATGTCGATGGAATGGCCGATGATGCGGCGGGAGAAGCAGTCCAGCACGGCCGCGCAGTACAGCTTCCCCTCGCCGGTCGGGTGCTCGGTGATGTCGGTGACCCACAGCACGTCGGGCGCCTGGACGTCAAAGGCCCGCTTCACCAGGTCCTCCTCGGTCGGCTCGTTGACCGGGTTCCGGCGTCCCCTGCGCCGCTAGATCCCCTGGATCCCGGCTTCCCGCATCAGCCGCTCGACCCGTTTGCGGCTCACCCGCTCGCCCTGTCCCAGCGTCAGCTCGGCGTGCACCCGCGGCGAACCGTAGCTCTGGCGTGACGCCTCATGGATTTCTCTGATCATTTTCACCAGCTCGGTGTTGCGTTGCTCCCGAATCGAGGCGGGTCTGCCGAGCCAGTCGCTGTAACCGGACCGGGAGACGCCTGACACTCGGCAGGCCACCGCGACGGGGATGTCGTTCTCGGCAAGTTCACGGACCAGCGAGTACCTTATTTTGGGAGAACGTTCTCGCGAGCGAAGTAGGCCGCAGCCCGTTTGAGGATTTCGTTCTCCAACTCAAGCTGCCGGGCCTTTCGGCGCAGCTCGACCAGCTCTTTGTGCTCGCCGGCGCTCAGACCGTCGAGGTGACCCTCTTCGATGTCGTCCCGGCGGATCCAGTTGCGCAGGCACGACTGGCTGATGCCCAGACTCTTGGCCAGCGCGGTCACCGACTTGTCGCCGGTCCGGGCCAGCTCGACGGCGCGACGCCGGAACTCGGGCGGGTGAGGTGGTGGCACGAGACACTTCCTTCCCAAGTTGATCAAGGTCAACTCAGATGAGGTGTCCGTGAAACCGGGGGAAGCTCATCTTCGGCGGAGGTGGGGCTGAAACAGGGCGGAATCACGATCGCGCCCACGGTGTCGGTGAAGCCGTTCTGCAGCCCCCACCAGGCGACGAGGTCGGTCGGCAGGTTCCCACCCATGGCGGACCACGCGGCGGCGACGGCGTCGTGGGAGGCGGGCGGCGCGATCTGGGCCGCTTCCTCGGGAAAATTCGACTCCAACCACCTGGTGATCCGATCCCAGGCCTTGGCGACATTCTGAGACACCCACGGCACTGTACTGGATACGGTCCTTGACCAACACGACCGAACGGCTAACGGCGATAGCGGGCCGTTTTGGGCGGAGTTACCTGCGTCCACCGTTCGGATGCGGGTGGCCCATCTGTCGATCAGGACTGAGGGGGAGAGGAATGCTCAGGACTTGTGGATAGGTTCTGGGCGGGCACGCGGAGGGCGGACCTTCCCGAAGGATCCTTGATGGTCACCGAGTAGGCCCGCGTTAGCAGCGCGGGTCGGGAAGGTACGCCCGTGCTCAGCGTAATCACGGACGGCTCGCCCCAGTCCGGCGCCCTGATCGACGAGATCGTCCGCGAGGGCGCCCGGCGAATGCTGGCCGCTGCTTTGGAGGCAGAGGTCAAACCAGTGCATAGCCGAACTGGATGCCGAGACCGATGAGGCCGTGCGCGGCATGGTGGTCCGCAACGGGTACCACCGGGCCCGTACCATCACCACCGCCGGTCCGATCGAGGTGAAGGCCCCGCGGGCGAACGACCGCCGTGCCGACGAGGCCACCGGCGAGCGCAGGCGGTTCTCGTCGAAGATCCTGCGGCCGTGGTGCCGCAAGTCGCCGAAGGTCTCCAAGGTGCTGCCGTTGCCTCACCTGCACGGCCTATCGTCCGGTGACTTCGTGCCCGCGCTAGGGAAGTTCCTTGGCTCAGCGGCCGGGCTGTCGCCGGCCACGGTGACCCGGCGGTCGGGGAGGGCACGTTGCGGGCGCGGTGGCCGAGGCCAAGGCTGATGAGAAGGCCTACAAGGCGTGGGTGCGTACGGTGCTGACCTCCTCGTATTCCTCCTACTACCGGCGGATGCCGCCCAAGCTGCTGGCCGCGATCGAGTTCAAGTGCAACAACAACGCCGACTACCGGCCGGTGATGGACGCCCTGGATCTGCTGGCCCGGTACGCCGAAGTGCCGAACAAGGTCCGCCACTACGACGCTGCCGACAAGGTCCCGATTGCCGGCGTGGTGCCGGATGGGAGAGTTGTCGGTGCCCCTCGGGAGACTGGCGTGTGCACGTTCGACGCTGGCTACCGAGGGGTTCCGCATGCATCAGACCCAGTTCTGCACGTTTCTCGGGCACGACTGTGCCACAGAGGACTGGTTGGGGGTGCAGGCCTGGGAACGACGGGCGCTGGTGCTGGCTTCCCAAGCGCACTTGCTGTCGTGCTGGATCGCCGAGGACGCGCCGGAAGGTACGGCCGTCCCGGCGCTCCTGCTCGCGGCCGGTGAGTACGACGCGCCAGCCGACAGCGGGGCGCCGAACTTGGCGACGGCGTACGAGTGCGGGCTGTTCCCACACATCGATCCGGCGTCGAACACCGCCAGGCAGGCGCTGGGGCTGCATGCCATCAACGAGGAGGAGTTGCAGCGGCTCATCTGGGAGGAAGTGCTGAGCCCCTGGCCCACAGGCGAGACTGGCGCTAGCGAACGGGTCATGGCATTGGGCCGTGAGCTCCTGGAGGAGCTGACGCATTACTTTCGGGATGCCTTTGTCGCCGAGACGGTGAAATTCACCGACGACAGGCCCGTCCCGGGGGAGTTGCATCTCGTGGTGGCGACCTCCGGTGACGAGCTGACACGGCTGAGTGTGCTGCGGTCCGCGCCCGCGCCGGTGCGGCGCGGCGGCTCGATCCCCGATCCGGCCTGCTCCTTCGGCGGCCATGCGTGCCCCGACGGGCATGGGCTCGACAATGACGCCGCGGATCGCGCGCACGTAGCGCTGCGTGCGGTCAGTGCGGGCGTGACGCTGAGCCTGAGGCTGCCGGTCAACAACGACCGCCACATCTCGTTCGACGTGAAGCTTGCCCCGCACGGCCTAGTACTGCAACGACAGGTTGTGTCTCTCGCGTCTGCGATAGTGGCTGTCTCTGGCTCGTTGCTGGGCGCGTCTTCTCCATTCAGACCATTTCAGAGCGTGGTCGATGAAGTGTGTGGTGCGCATTACGACGCGGTTCCACAGGCGACGGATCTCGTTGATGCTCAGCGGGCGAATACCTACCGGCAGGTATTCGAGATCTCCCCTTTTTGGCAGGCCCGCTGGAGCCTGAGCAGGAAGGCGGAAGCAGCCATGGACAAAGTGATGTGCCGATACCAGGCCTGGTAGCCGCGGACCTGATAGTGGTCGAATCCTGTCTCATTCTTGGCCGCTTGAAAGCACTCCTCGATGGCCCACCTACTGCCCGCCACACGCACCAATTCCTTGAGGAGAGTCTGCTCTGGGGCGAAGCAGATGTAGTAGGCGATTTCATTCGGATCGCTGATGCTTCTGCGCGCAAGAAGCCAGTGCCCTGCTCCGGGTTCACGAAATGGTCTGATGTCGACAGCAGCCCAGTCGTACAACCGTGGACCATGAGCTCCGTCTCCGCAGCTCAGCCGCTGCCACGCGTCCTCCTCCAGTTCGTCGATCAAGTGGTGGACACGCTCCTGGGTCAGCTTCATCGAGATCACCATCTGCGTTTTGGGAACGGCGACCACGTGGGCGATGCCGCGTTCTTCCATCCACCACCGCAGCCGCCACACCTGCCCGTAGGCCGCGTCCGCGGTGACCCACCGGAAGGGGATCCCCGATGCGACCACCCGTTCAAGTAAGGCCTTGCCCAGATCGGGCTTGGTGGCGAACTCCACTTCATCGCCGATACCCGCCTGGCGGCACCGTTTACGGTCTTCAGTCCACGACTTCGGCAGATAAAGCTCACGATCGATTAGCGCCCGCCCCGCAGGACTCGCATAGGCGCAGAAAACGCCAATCTGACAGTTCTCGATCCTGCCGGCGGTCCCTGAATACTGGCGGGCCACCCCAGCGGACCGCATGCCCTTCTTTAGGAACCCTGTGTCATCAAGAATCAGCACACCCTGTTCAGGGTCCCCGATGGATTTAGCGACCATAGTACGAATGTCGTCCCGCAAACCATCCGTGTCCCAGGCGTAGAAGTTCAGTAGACGCTGAAGACGCTCAGGACCATTCTCACCCGACATCTCAGCAAGAGTCCATCCGTTCTTCCGCTCCAACTCGCTCAGGAGTCCACGCAGGTAGGAGGCTGCCTGGCGGCGTGACTCCACCCGGGGAAAACGATGAGCGAACATAGCCAGAAAGTCAGAGAATTCCCGCGACCAGGCTTCGACATCGATCGTGACCACCACCACTGCCTACCGTACGCAGCGCCGTGATCACAACCTGTTGTTGCAGTACTAGCAGTCGTGGACCCGGAGACCGTGGACGCCTGGCTGTCGGACTGCCCATGGACGAGCGAACTCAACGGCGACGAAAAGCCGTTCGACGTCGCCGAATGGTATAGCGCCCTGGACGGGCTCTACACCGAATGCGTCAACTGCTACGTCGACAACACCGAGGACATCGACGACTACTCACTCGTCTACGCCGGCGTCCTCAGCGGCGAGATGCTTGGGGAACTCCTCGATGTCCCACTGCGCCGAATCTCCGGCCCTACGCCCCAACGCGCCCTCCACATCACCGGCTCCTGCGAAGACGGCGACTGGCTCAGCATCGAGCGGCCCTCCAGGTTCGTCGTCGTCGGCCCCAATGAGGCGATGTTCCTGCAGATCGACGCCGTCGCCTGACCACGCTCGACGACCCTTCGGAGTCGGCCTGTCGTAAACGAAGCTGCCAGGAAGTACACGCGATCGCGTTGATGCTGGTCAGCGGGGTGTTGCGGGTTTGGTGCGCAGGTACTGGTAGACCGTCTCGCGACTGATGCCGAACTGTTTGGCCAGCGTGGTCTTGGCCACCCCCGCGGCGGCCCGGTTGGCTAGGTCACCTATCTAGTCCGGGTTGAGGGAGCGGCGGCGGCCCTTGTAGGCGCCGCGTGCTTTGGCCGCGGCGCGGCGGGTGGCCGGTCACCTGCCAGGTGCGCTCCAGGGTGGAGCGGGCGGCAGCGCGGCGGGTGGTGAGGGCGATGCTGACCTCGTCCAGCATCGAGCGCAGCAGGCGAAACCAGACGCCGGCGTGGACCTGGCGGCCGCCACGGCCCGTACCAGCACCCCACGTCCCCGACGCCGAACCGGCCGGCCTCGCCGGGCGGCAGCAGCACCGAGTTCTGCCGCACGTAGACCTCGAAGGTCTCCTGCGCCTGCCAGTCGCTGGTGAGGGGTGCTGGCCTTTCTTCTTGCCCTTGCTGATGACAACCGGACGGCGATGTCGCGGAGGCTGTGGTTTCGCTCGCGCAGGTGGAGGGCCATGCTGAGCATGGCGTCGTCGGTTGCGGTGGCGCCGCCGATGGCTTTGCCGCGGGTGCAGGCCGATTCGTGGCCTTGTAGGGTGTGGTCGCGGATGTACTCGCCTTCCATCCCGGACAGCGCCGCGAGCACGGTGAACACGATCCCGGACGTGTCGTGAGAGCCCTGAAGCTCGCCGCTCAGGAACTCTAGGCCGGATGCCAGCGGCTTTGAGTGTTCGGCCGGCGCAGCCAGTTCGACAGCGCGGCCGAGCCGCTTGTGCTCGTGCACGGCAAGGGTGACCGCGACGCCGGTGGCCCGCAGTTCCTGGGCCAGGCCCACCGCCTTGTCGAGTGCGGGACGGCTGGTCGCGCGGGTAGAGACCTTTTCGGAGAAGACCCGGGTGACGCCGGATTCCTTGAGGGAGTCGAGCTAGGTGTCCAGGACTGGCGGACGGTCGAGGCGCGGGCGTAGCCGATCCGTACGTGTTTGGTCGGCTACGCCCCTGCCGCCGCGGTTGTCCACTGAGGCAATTCCAACCCGAGCCTGCAGGTCACGGGCTGGTTGCGGACGGCAGATAGGCGCCCGCAAAGAGTGAAGCTCCTGCTAGATGAGGTTGTCGACCAAGATCAACCTTGTCCGCGCAGGAGCTTCATGTGCTTTTCTACCGTGCCGCGCTCGATCTGTCGCGCCAGACCCTTACGTTCGTGGCCCGGCTGGTGCGCGAGCGCCGCCGCCAGATCGGAACGCGGTGGCGAGTGCTGGGCCCGGACCGCCAAGCGCTGCTGGTGCTGGTGCATCTACGCCGCAACGAACCCTTCGCCCGCCTGGCCGCCGCGTTCGGCGTCGGGGCCGCCACCGCACACCGGTATGTGACCGAGGTCGTGGAACTGCTCGCCGAACAGGCACCCGACCTGCGCGAAGCCCTCCGGATCGCACAGCGCAAGGCCTACGTCATCCTGGACGGCACCCTCATCGCCACCGACCGCCTGTCGGGCGAGAACGATCGGCTGTTCTACTCGGGCAAGCACCGGCGGCACGGAGTGAACGTCCAGTTCCTCACCGATCCGCACGGCGAACTGATCTGGGCGTCCCCGGCGCTGCCGGGATCGACCCATGATCTGACCGCCGCCCGTCACCACGGCATCGTCGCCGGCCTGACCGCGCGAGCGATCGCCTGCTACGCCGACAAGGGATACGTCGGCGCCGGCGGCGCGATCGGCACGCCGTACAAACGGCGCAAGCGCCGCACACTGGGCAAACCCAAGAAGCTGTTCAACCGGCATCACGCCCAAGTCCGTGCCCAGGGCGAGCGGGGCGCTGCCACGCTCAAGAACTGGCACATCCTGCGCAAGGCCCGCTGTTCACCCAGCAGACTGACCGCCATCATCCAGGCCATCCTCACCCTCCACCACCAGGCCAACTGAAGATGGAATGGGCTCACTGAGATATGAGCGGCGTGTTTCAACCATGCTCATACGCAGAAGAGCAGGGATGGCACTGCCTTATCGAGCCAGTCCCAGAAGGGGTCGCCGGGCCGCTGGGAGGTGCCGTTGATGCTCGACAACGCGACTCGGGGGATGCCGTGGGGATCGCGGTCTGCCATGTCCAGGAAGTAGGCCTCAGCGGCGGAGTCGCACGTGCAGAACCGTATCCAGTGGTCGAACTCGCCGTTCACCGCGCGGACGAAGTCTTCGTCCTGGCCGTAGTCGCCGGGGTCTTCCCCCTCGTAGTCCTCGAGGGTCGAGGCGCCGAGCGTCGTGGTGAAGCGGTCCAGGCGCAGATCGAAGTCGAACGAGGTGAGGGAGGCGTGGACCGCAGCGAGGTCACGAACTCCCGCGGGGAGCGGCTGATCCAGCAGGGGGACGACGTCGGCCGCGCCGAGACGGGTCGGGGCCGTCCCCCACAGTACGTCCAGGGAGTTCGACCCCGTGTACGGCGGCAAGTCCTTCAGATCGCGCGGCAACTCCCCTCCACGATCGGCGAGGTACAGATACCCGAGCAGGTACCTGCCCTCCATCGCGACCAACGCCAGCCCGAGCACCTCCGAGCCCAGCGCCGCGAGGAAGCCTGGGCAGCGTCCGGCGACTGGTGCCCACACGTGTTCCAGCGTGTCGGCGAGGCCCGCGCCGACCGGTATGCACCACGGAGAGTCCGCAGCGAACGGAACGTCGCCGCCGCCAAGCAGCAGAAGCCCCCGCAGTTCGGCCGTCTCCGCTGCCTCGAGGGTTCCCGACCATTCATGCCCCAACAGCTTCAGTCGAGTGTCGCGCCGCAGCAACCGTTCGATGCCGCCTGGGTCGCCGTCGGCCAGCGCCTTCCGCCACAGGCGGTTCGCCTCGTCAATGTCCATGATCACGGTCCTCTCTTTCGACGCCTCAGGGGCTGAGCATGTAGGTGGTTCCGGACTCGTTGACGGTGGTGGGGCGCAAGGGCCGCCACTCTTCGATGAGTTCGGCAAGTTCGGCTTCGATGTCGACGTTGATGAAGCCGAAGAAGTTGATGTTCTCGCGGTGGCCGGGGGCGATGAACGACAGCAGCTCGTCGCCGATGTCGCGGCCCTGGTCGCGTAGCCGGCCGATGGCGATGCCGTAGTACTCGGTGGTCCAGGTGATGACGGCGTTGGTGAGCAGGGGCAGGCACCAGCCCTGTTCGGTCTGGTCATGAAGGTGGGGGCGGACGATGGTGCCCTGCTGGGCGTAGTGCAGGTCATGGCGCAGCGCGTGCAGGGACTCGCCCTTGTTGAGCTGCCGGGAGATCGTCCGTCGGTAGACCGGGTCGGACAGGTAGCGGGCGGCGTGGACGGTGCGGCGGATCCGACCCCACTCCTTGAGCGCCGCGGCGAGGGTGTTCAGCCGGGACGCCGCCGACCACTTCCCGACGATCAGCGATGCGGTCGCCTCCCCGAACTTCAGCGACCCGCCCATGCGCAGCAGGTCGGCCCAGCGGCCGGCGACCAGGTCCTGGTTCCACCGGTCGGCGAGCAGCGGCCCGGCGTGCGTCCCATGCACGGTGGGCTGGCGCCTCGCCCTGGTCGGGGCATGAAGGTCTTCGGGGCGCATGCAGGAGCTGCTGTCAGAGGAGGCCAATCGCCCGACGAAGCCGGGCCCGGCACTTGAGCGGGTCATGCAGCGCGACGCTCAATCGTGACTTCACGCGCAGGGCCGTCCGGGAAGTCACCAAGGCAGGAGTCGAGCAGTACCTTGTTCTGGGATCGGGTTTGCCAGATGGTGGCAGTGTGCAGCCGTTTTCCCATGAAGTGGCTCCGCATGCGCGGGTGGTCTACAATGACATCGACCCCATGGTCGAATCGCACAGGCGAGCTTTCCTTCCCGGCGACTCGGAGAATACCGGGATCGTTCTGGCTGACCTGGGGGACACTTCCGCGGTGTTGGGGGCCGCCGAGACGGCTCGTTTGATTGATCTGTCCAAGCCGATCGGCGTCATCTCGACCGCCGTATTTCACCTCATCCCCGGGGATATCTCGGAGACGGTGTCGGCATATGTCGACGTGATGGCGCCGCCGGGCAGCTACCTCATTGTGTCCGCGTGTGTCGCCGAGGGGGTGTCACCGGAAATGATAGAGGTGTGTACCAAGCTGTTCCCTTCCTTCGAGCCCCGTTCAAGGGAGGAGCTCAGCGCGTGGTGCGCTGGCCTTAAGGTCGTCGCGCCCGGCGTCGAGATGGTGCAGCGGTGGCGGCCAGAGAAGGCATATGAGCCCCCGCTGGACATGCGGGTTCTTTGTGTGGTGGCGCGCAAGCCTGGAGGAAGAGCCACGCGCCGCATTTAGAGCCTTTCGCCCCCCCGATGCCGGGGCCACAGGCCCGGCATCGCGGCTATCGCCCGACGTTCATCTGTCGAGCCTGCACAGAGCAGACAGCCCAAACACCACCGGAGCGACCGAATGCCCGAAATGCCCAAGACCAACGTAAGCTTCGATCGTGCGGACCTTCCCATCTCCACCAGCCGCACGAAGGCCTACCGTTTGCTGCTGGCCCACGGACCACTGGTCAACGCGGGACCTGCGGGCCACTACATCGTGACCGCCAAAGCGGCCAGGTATGTACTTAAACATTTTTAGGCGCTTTCGTCCACTATCGCGTCGGCGACGTTGGGTTGCACCTATCCGTTGGTTCCAGTCGCCGTGGACCCTCCACGGCACACCGAGATCCGCCGGTTTTTGAATCCGTTTTCAGTAAGCGTGCCGTTGGTGCTATGAAGCCGACGGTGCAGGCTGAGATCAATGGGCTTATCGATGGCTTCATCGATTCCGGCGACTGTGATATCGCCGACATCGCGCTATTCTTTCCTGCCCGGGTTTTTCTTGCGTTCTCTGGGCTGCCGATGGACGATTTGGATTCATTCATCCGCTGGCAGCGGGTAATCGCCGGCGGCGCCGACCCGGGATCGGATATTCCGAGGGCGGAAGTGCGAGCCGCGACAGAGGAGTTGGAGACCTACTTCGAAGACCGTCTCGAGGAGTTCAAGCACGGTCGCAAGGCCCCGGACGGCCTGTTCCGCAGAATTCTGGCCGAGGCTGGCGATGGTGAGCGACTCACCGACCGCGAGCTGCTGGGCTTGGCATTCCTGTTCGTCCTGGCAGGCCTCGGCACGGTCGCATCCGCGCTGACAACGATGTTCGGCCACCTGGCATAGAACGCCGGGTTGCGTCGGGAGCTCGTTGCCGACCCTTCCCTCATTCCTGGCGCTGTTGAGGAGTTCCTGCGTTTCGAGTCGCCCACCCCCTTCGTCCCTCGTATCACGACACAGAAAGTCGTGGTCGAAGGGGAGACCATCGCGCCACGGGAAGTGTCGTCATGGTTGCCCTGGGAGCCGCTAACCGGGATCCAGTCGAAATCGATGATCCCGACACTTTGAAGATTCAGCGCACTGGCCGCCATATGGCCTTCGGGCTAGGCGCCCACTATTGCCTGGGTGATGAACTGGCACGTCTGGAACCGTGCACGGCATTGGAGGAGTTCCACCGCCGTATTCCCGAGTACAGCCAAGAAGAAGGAGTGGAGCTACGCGTGCTGTGGCCTGCCACTGAGATCAGGTTCGAGACGGTACCGCTGAGGTTTCCTCCGGGAGGAAGCGTCGGCGAGTGATGCTCAGCCGCTGCTCGACAGCTCTGGATCGCCACCGCCGGGCCGACACCGATCGGTTGAGGTCCCGGCAGTGCACCTTCGCACGGCCCACGATGGCGACGACATTCACGATCGCTGGCGGCCGAGACGGTCGAGGCGATGTGGGCTCGGATCGAGGTCGTCGTTCCCCGTCGAGAGCTGACGGCCGCGATCACCGCGATCACAGAACTCGCGCCGCCGCTGGATTCGGACGCCGTCGAGGTGTGGCGGGCCCAGTCCGCGACCCGGGCGGGGCGCATGTTGCTCTGCGACGGCCGCTAATAGGGCAGCCGCACTTGGTGATCTCGGTTCGGTGACGGAGCCGGATGTGAGGCGGCCACCTCTGTGATCAAGACGGTGTGCCCGCTAGCCTGATCCATCGCGGACCGGACCCTGAGATCCTGAGACATATGCCCCTGGAGAACGTGAACCTCGACTGGGCGCTCGCCGAGTTGAGGGCCCCGACCAGCAAGGACTCTTATCTGCGCGCGTTCGGCATCCTGCTGCACAGTGAGTACGTGAGCGAAGCCCTGGACGAATACCAGGACGCGGTGACGCGCAGTCGGTTTGCCGGGGGGAATCCGCTTGAGCCGTTCGCCGACGAGGTGCTTGTCGCCGCGCGGGGTATGCTCCGCCGCCTTCCGGCATCCAGCGAGGAGGGTGTCGACCACGTGCATGCCCTGCGTGCGATGATGAACCTGGCCGGGGCCGAGGACGCGGACCTGATCGCTGACGCTCTCGAAGGCGCCACTGACGTGAACGTGCGGGAAGCGGGTATCTTCGCGGCCTCCGCCGCGTTGCAGGACGGGCCCGTACCGAATCCGCGGCTGCTGGCGGTGGTCGGCGGCATGGTTTTCGATGAGACGCTCGACATCGCAGAGCGGTGTGACGCGCTTTCGGCTCTGAACGGGGTCGAGGCACCGGAGGTCGACGACCTGCTTGTCCGCGCGACCGAGTCGGACGAGTTGGAACTTCAGATCGGGGCCGCGCTTCACCTCGTTCTGCCGAGCCGGATCCAGGTCCACCGGGAGCGGGTGGAGCGTCTCGTGGCGTCCTGGCCGTCCACCACGGGCGGTTACGCCGACATCGTGCGCGAGTACCTCGCGGGCTTCCACACCGAATAGTCGGGCAGCCGCACTTGGCGATCTCGGTTCGGTGACGGAGCCGGACGTGAGACGGCCACCGCTGTGATCATGAAGATGTGCATGGACGACATGACCGGCGGAGGCCGTGACCGTAATGGAGATCGACCCGGCCGGGTGGGTACGGCGGCTGGATGAGCTGTTCGGCGAGGTGGTGGCCCCGGCGGTGTTCCGGCGGGAGCCCAGGTTGCGGGCCCGGGCGTATGTGCTGGGATTGCTGAGCGGGCTGGAGCATAAGAACGGGTGGTCGCTGGCGGAGTTCGCCGGGGACTCCACGCCGGATGGGATGCAGCGGTTGTTGAACGCTGCGGTGTGGGATGCCGATCGGGTGCGGGACGCGCTGCGTCGCGTGGTGGCCCGGCGGATCGGCTCGGCCGATGGGGTGCTGGCGGTCGATGACACCGGGTTTGAGAAGACCGGCCGCCGGTCGGCGGGGGTGCAGCGGCAGTACACCGGCACCGCGGGGAAGATCACCAACTGTCAGATCGGGGTGTTCTGCTCCTATGTCGATCCGGGCCGGCATCGGGTGCTGATCGACCGGGAGTTGTATGTGCCCAAGTCCTGGTATGCCGCCCCGGATCGGCTGGCCGATGCCGGAGTGGACGATGACCTGCGGTTTTCGACCAAGCCGGAGCTGGCGTGGGTGATGATCGAACGTGCCGCCGACGACCCGCTCTTCCTGTTCGGCTGGGTGACAGGGGACGAGGCCTACGGTGACAACGGGCCGCTGCGCACCAAGCTGGAGCGCCGCGGGCTGAACTACGTCATGGCGGTGTCGTGCGATCACCACCTCACCCTGGCCACCGGCAAGATGCGGGCCGATCATCTGGCCGCGGACCTGGCCGCCGACGCGTGGCAGCGGTACTCGTGCGGACCAGGTTCCAAGGGCGAAAGGTGGTACGACTGGGCCTGGATCCACCTGGACGAGCACCATCAACTGCTGGTGCGCCGCAGCGTGTCCGACCCCTCCGAGCTGGCCTTCTACCGCTGCTACAGCACCGGGCCGGTGACATTGGGCGAGCTGGTGCGGGTGGCCGGATCCAGGTGGAGCATCGAGGAATGTTTTCAGGCGACCAAGAACGAGGTCGGCCTCGATCACTACCAGGTCCGCAAGCGCCTGGCCTGGTATCGGCACATCACGCTGGCCATGGTCGCACATGCTCATCTGGCCCTCACCGCGGCGGCGGCGCAGGAAACCGAGCCGCCGCCCGGCCCTGATCCTGGTCTCGGCACCGAAACGGGCACTGACCAGGGCGAGCACGAGCTCGCCACACAGGGGGCCGGCAGCCTGTGGACAACGAAACGCCCCTCCGAATCCGCGTGACGAATCGCTCACCGTCGATCACCTCGGAGACGACGAGCTGATCCCGCTCACCGTCAACGAGATCCGCCGCCTGCACGCTCTGGCCCACCAACCCCAGCACTCCTGGAATCACCATCTGCGCTGGTCACACTGGCGACGCCGCCACCAACTCCGCGCCCGCCGATGCCATTACCGGCGACAACGAACCCGAGATCACTAACTGCGGCTGCCCTATTAGTCCTCCTCGTGCCAAACGAGGTCGCTTACGGCGGCGACCGGCTCCGCACCGACGCCATCGCGGCCAGAAACGCCGGGCATTGCAGTTGATCGCCGAGGTCGTGGCCGCGGCAGTCGATTGCGCTATCCAAATGTGGCTTCGGGGTGGTGGATGGGCCATGGATTTCTTCCTCGATCGCCGCCCTCACCCGCAGGCACAGGGTGAGCGGGGTGGCCGTACGGACCGCGCTGCACGACCTGCTTCCCGACCAGAGCGCCCCCGCCCGCTCAGTCGGGACGATTGAGCAGACAGGACGACGGTGACCTGGCCGAATGAGGTGGCCCTGATCTCTGTCAGGCGGAGAGGTCCAGGTCGAGGCGGCGTCCCATGTCGATGGTGCCGTAGAGGTTGGCGTTGGACCAGAACAGCGGGGACAGGCCGCGTTTGTCGGCGTCGGTCATCGTCTGCTGCCAGGCGGGATCCTTCAGGACGGACTGGACGAGCAAGGTGTTGATGAACACCGGCGCGGACTGGAGCAGATGCAGGCAGAGCATGGACACCTCCTGATGCTCCTTGTCGCTGCCGGGGATGCCGGCGCTGCCGTAGAACAGGTCGGTGTTGGCGGAGTTCGAGTTCTCCACGACCCGTGCGGACCCGAGCCTTGTGTGCCCGGCATCCGCCTTGGCCTCGGTGACCAGCGCCCGCAACGTCGTCTCCCCGCCCGGCACCGCCGGGAACACTACGTGGCGGACCGTGCCCTCCGGCGCAGCCAGCGACGCCTCTGCGATCGAGAACAACTTCTCGGTCTTGCGATGCACTTTCTTGGCCTCGGCCTCGACCGCCTTCTCGACCTTCCGTTCCGCCCGTGTGTTGATCTTCGACACCACGGTAGGTGTCAAGTCAAATGAGACAGGGGTCAGTGATCGTTAAGCGGCGTCTTCTCCCTGGTCAACGCTGGTCTGGGCGGCGGTGTCCTGGCCGGGCCGGTTGATCCACGCGACCGCGGGGAGTTTGGGCAGCGCGGGAGCCCGGGTGAACCGCCGTGGGTTCGCCGCACGGAACGCCTCGATGGTCTGGCCGCGCCTGTCCTGGATTGCGGGCGCGGTGCCGACATGGACCGAGAAGGGGACGTGCAGTCCGATCCCGGAATGGTAATGCTCGTGGTTGTAGTAGTTGAAGAAGTGGTGGCAGAACGTTTCGGCCTCGTCGATCGACCCGAAGTTCTCCGGGAAGACGGGACAGTACTTCAGGGTCCGGAACTGCGCCTCGCTGTAGGGGTTGTCGTTGCTGACCTTCGGGCGGGAGTGGGACTTGATGATGTCCAGGTCCGCCAGCAGGTCGGTCACCGCCTTGGACGTCATCGAGGTGCCGTTGTCGGAATGGATCGTTCCCGGCACGATCCCGCCGTTGGCGGCAAACGAGTTCTGCATGAACTGCTCGGCCAGTTCTCCGGACTCGCGCGGGTGCACTTCCCAGTGCACGACGCAGCGCGAAAAGATGTCGAGCATCACGTACAGGTCGTAGAACCTGCGGGGACCGGGGCCTCGCAGCTTCGTGATGTCCCAGGTCCATATTTCATTAGGTGCACGGGCGACCAGGTAGGGCTTCTTCCCGGCCTCGTGGCGGGCCTGGGCGCGCCGCTCGCGGACCTGGTCACGCAGCCGCAACTCCCGGTACATCGTCGACACCGACGCCAGGTAGACGCCCTCGTCCAACAGCGCCGCCCACACCTGGCGGGGCGCCTTGTCGGCGAACCGGTCACTGTTGAGAGCGGCCACAAGTTCGGCGCGCTCACCGGCGGTCAGTGCATTCGGCGGGGACGGCCGCACCGCCGCTTCACCGCTTTCGGGGGACGGCTTCCGCCGCCGGTAGAAGCCCGAACGCGATAGGCCCGTCAATGCACACGAGACGGTGATCGTCAGATGCTCGGCCAGCAGGGCGAAGGTGTCGGCCCGGCAGGTGTTCACGAGTTCTCGGTGTCCGCGCTCTCGGACATCGTTTCCAAGAGCGCGATACCTTTTCCCATGATGTCCAGGGCGGCCTCGGTCTGCTTGAGTTTCTTGGCCATGGCGGAGTTTTGCCGTTCCAGCCGCGCTTTTTCCTTGCGCAGCTGATCCAGTTCTACCTGCTCCGGCGACTTCTCCTTCTTGGGCGTCGGACGGGCCGATCCCGACGAAGTCAACTGCCCGGCGTCGCGCTGCCGGCGCCACGAGGAGATGCTGGATTCGTACAGGCCCTCACGGCGCAGCAGCGCACCCTTTTCGCCGGTCGGGGCATTGTCGTACTCCTCCACCATCCGCAGCTTGTAGGCGGCCGAGAAGGTCCGCCGCTTGGGTCGGCCGGCTCGGGGGCCGTCGTCGGGAGGGAGGTCGTGGCTGGTCATCGTCACTCGGCTCGGTACCCGTTCTCGCCCTGCTCATGTCAGTTAGGGATGTTTGTCCCCTTGTGTCCCACCTGAGCCTGACACAGAGGGATACGGCGTTCGGAGCGGCGGCGGTTGCGGTCGTCGCACTCGGCCATGAGCAGCTCGGCCAGAAACCCGCAGTGGGTCATCTGGTCGCGGACGGCGGCCTCGGCAAGTTCGGGGAACTTGGCGCGGACGGTGGGCAGCCTCAGCATCCGGCAAGCGCTGTCCACGGCTGTTTCGGCGGCCTGTTCGGTCAGTCCGCGGTGACGGTTGATGGCGGTCATCGGGCCTCTTCCTGGCTGGTCGGTCCCTGCCTCCCGGGCGGGCGGCGGCGCAGGAGCTGGTCGTAGTGGGCCACCGACGGCAACGGCCGCCGCTCGGGCGGCAGTTGCGCCAGCCGCCGCTCGGTGAGCGAGGTCACCGTCGCGGCCTTGGCCGGCGCCGCCGCTTCGGGGGCGGGGACGTCGGCGGAGTCGTCGGCCTCGGCGGCTTTGCGTGCTTCCAGCGCGACCGCGTCGGCGGTGGGCGCCCCGGCCCGCAACACCGCGGCGATCCCGGCGACGATGTGACGGCGCGCCCTCATGCCACCGTGACCCGAACGTGACGGACCGTAGGCATGATCGGACGTCCAGCATGATCGGACGATCTGCGGAATCGGGAGCGGGAGGAAGCCTTGGGACGCGCGAAGACCACCGGCTACGGATGGGTCGGTTCGGTGCTGCCCCTTCTCGCCTTGGTCCTCGGAGGTTCGCTCGGTATCGCGGCCGGCGGCTGACTGGAGGTCGAGGACGTCTTCGGGCCGCCCGCCATGGGCGTCCTGGCCGGCGAGGTCGCCGCCGCGGTGGTGGTGTTCCGCGTCGGCTTCCGCAAGAACAGCTCGTGGACGCCCGAGGGGCGGATGTGGACGAGGGAGCACAGCTATGGCGGCCACGGCGTCCAGTGGCTCGGCGTCACCGTCGCCCTCGCCATCGCGACGGTCCCCTTCTCCATCACGTTCGAGAAGCTGACCGCACCCGGGCTGAACTGGGCGGGCCTCGTAGCGGCGATGGCGGGGACGGCCGGCGTCAGCCGCCTGATCTACGTGAAGACCTGTGTACCCGTCATCGACCCATAAGAGCCACGGCCCCCGGCGCGCCTGCTTCTCCGCTCTCGCCGAGCACCTGCCCGTCGTCACCGCAGACCGCGGAGCGGCCGGGCTCCCCTACCGCCAGCCCGCGTGAGATCTCTTCCCGCTCGGCGCAGGAAAGGTGCGGAGCAGAGTGTCCCCGGCACCACCGCGGCCGCGATCCAGGTGGAGGAGATCCTTGATGCACACCCTCTTGCCAGGGTCCTGATCTCGATGTCCGGCCTCGGGATCAGGACCAGCGCACGGATCCTGCTGGAGATCGGTGACATCTCCGCCTTCGCCACCCCGGGCACCTGGCCGCCTATGCCGACCGCGCGCCCGTCACCCGCCGGTCCGGATCGTCCAGCAAGGGCGAACACCCACCCCAGGGCGGAAACAAGGCTCTCAAACGCGCCATGTTCCTGGCCGCGTTCGCTTCCCTCCGACTCGCTGAGCAGGGCTTACTACGACAGGACGAGGGCCGAGGGCAAAAAGCCCAACGCCGCCCTCATCTAATAAGGGGTGTCGCGTCGAACGCCTGTCGCATATCTGGTCCTCTGCCTTGCCCGCCGCCGCAGCGCTCGGGATCGAAGCCGGGTGGCCGGCCTCCGGCGCGACCGCCGTTGCGGCGATGCTGTTTCTGGTCTTCTTTGGCCGGGATGCCGTACGGATGCGACGTCCGCGCAGGTAGCTACGGTTGGCGCGGGAGGAGTAGGCCTTGTCGGCCAGCAGGGCGCCCGGGGTGCGCCGCGGACGGCCCGACGATGCGGATCTGTTCCCTGAGCGAGGTGAGCCGTGGGCAGTCGGCATGCTGCCCGGGCGAGGTGAGCCGGGCGATCGGGCGGCACCGCCGGTCGGCGATCAGATGAATCTTGGTGGTCCAGCCGCCCCGGGACTTGCCCAGCGTCTCCCGCCCGGTCTCTTGCCATTCGTTTTGTCCCCCTGTGGGGTCATCAGCGGCCGGGGCCTTGCGTGCACCGGCCGCGTGCTGGTGAGCGCGGTTGATGGTCGAGTCCGCCGACACCGTCCGGTCCTCGCCCTCACCCGCGTCGCATCCGGCGCGCAGCCCGTCCCAGGATCGTGGTCCGCGTTCCGTCCAGTGACCAGCGCCGATGCCGGTTGTAGACCGTCTTCCAGTTCCCGTAGCACCCCGGCAGGTCCCGCCAGGGCGGGCCGGTCCGGGTCCGGACTCCCGTCGATCACCATCCGGTGGTCAGCCCACCGGCCGCCCTGCCGTGGCCGCCGCACCAGCCGCACCCGCCGCCACCAGCCGCACCGCGTGCGGCCGCACCGCACCCCACACCCCCGACGCGCGTGGTCGAGGGCAACAGAGGTTCCAACTGCGCCCACTCCGCATCGGTCAGAACGTGTCGCTTGAGCAACTCCTCGTTCACGACACGTAACTATCAGGCCACCCCGAGATCAGGAGCCTGACCAACGTCCCTGGGCAGTAACACCTAGGACCTGTCCCGTGAATTGTCTGGTCTTGCTTCATTCGTTGTGGAAGTCGTGACTTAGCTGTGCATTGGTCGCTACGATCCTTGAATGATCATGAGCGCAACGATTCCCAGTGATTCCTCGATCTGTGACTTTTCCGTTGTGCACCATGCGGGGAGTTCCCTGATCGTCTGCGCGGAAGCGTGGGGCGGGGTGTGGACATGGTCTCCGTCGACCGGGGCATGGGTGGCGCGCTCTCTCCCGTACGCGCACGCGGGGGATCCGGCCGTCGCAGAGTTCCCCGATGCTGAGAACGTCATCGACACGGTTGCCGCACTTTCCGTTGACGGTGCGCTGCTCTTGGCGGCCGGTGGAGACGAACAGGAACCAGCTCTGTGGGATCTCGGCAGCTGTTCCCTCCGGTGGCGGGCACCACTCAACGGCGCCTACCTCGCCGATGTCATCGCGCTCGACGGAGCGGTCGTCACCGCACAGCAGTATTCCGAGGAGGTGCGGCTCTGGTCGCCGACCGGCGCGGACACACTACTTGGCGAAGTGAGCCGGCTTTCCTGCCTTGGGGCGGCGCGGGTCGGTGGCCGCCGCCTGATCTTGGCGGGCGGGTCCGGAGTCGAAGTGTGGGACGCCGCGACACCTGCCAAGATCGGCTCCTTCTATCCGTACGAGGGACGGGTATGGGCGGTGACGGCCTGCGCTGCCGCAGAGCGTACGGTGATCGTCGCTGTGACCGAGTTGGGCGAGTTGTACGCCTGGGCTCTTGGTGCCGAACCAGACGAGTTGTTGTACGGACCGGTCGCCGCCTCGGGCGGGTCTCTGGAGACGGTGGCGGTGATGACGGTTGACGAGCGGCCGCTGGTGTTGACCCCGGC
The DNA here is from genome assembly GCF_050936235.1 of Spirillospora sp. CA-108201. Taxonomy (NCBI): domain Bacteria; kingdom Bacillati; phylum Actinomycetota; class Actinomycetes; order Streptosporangiales; family Thermomonosporaceae; genus Spirillospora; species Spirillospora sp. CA-108201. Next base: position 1,533,659 of record NZ_JBNJNE010000001.1, read on the forward strand.
CCAGAACTCGCTGCACCTATGGGACGCAACCGACGGGACCAAGGTCGGCCAAGTCAACGCGCACGGGCACGGCATCACGACCATGGAGTCGACGATCGTCGATGGTCGACGGGTTCTTGTTACCTCTGGGAGCGACGGCGTACTGCGAATCTGGGACGAGTCTGACCTTGCCTAGGCCGCGCCACTGGCATCGACCAGTGCGCCATCGACGTCGCGTCGATCCGGATCTGGCTGCCATGACCCCGTCACCTGATCCGCGGGACAGGCCCTAGCAGCCCGTCCTGGTCACGGCCGGTCTCACCACAACGCACAAGCGCCGCGAGCACCCGCCCTCCAACGCACAGCTTCGCCCACACGCCCACGAACGCACCAGCCAGCAGTTTGTCCCGCCATCGTCGAGAACGGTGACGTGCAGGCCGACCGATCCACCGATGCCCACACCTCGACCAACCGACGGCGGAACACTTCGTTCGCGAGGACGGAGTAGAGGTTGGCCCGAAGGCGGCCGGTCCAGGTCGTCCGCGTCCAGCCCGCACACCTGCGGCCGGCGCGTACGCCGAGGGCGGGAGGTCGCCGTTGAGAGTTCGAGGCGGCCCGCGTCCGAGCGGCGGTTGCCCTGACGGAACCACCTGGGACGGTCCTTCACAGCTCCGGATGACGTAACGGAGCCGTCCAACCGCGCTTTGCGTAGGGGATGAAAACCCAAACCGCAGGATGGTTCACCATGCAGAACACATCGAGCACCCCGCAGGAAGGGGAGCCGCAGGCGCCCCCTCAGGGAGGGGAGCCGCAGGCGCCCCAGCCCGAGGAGCCGCTGAGGGATCCGCTGGAGGTCAAGCCGGGCGAGGTCAACCTCGACCCCGACAACCCCTTCGGGCAGTGACCGCGAAACCTGCTGGCCTATGACGCGCCCGTAGGTTATCGAGGCGGCCCCCTTCACCGGGGGCCGCCTCTTCATCTTCCGGGAATGGGAAACGAGGCGCTTGCGCATCACGCACCCTGATCGATGGGGCCGCCCGTAAATCATGCTGGACGGTCTCTGCGGCGTGCTGTTCGGCGGCTCGGGCCCGTTCGGCGAGGGTGGCCGGCCACCACGACGACGTTGTGGCCACGGCTACCTCCCAGGTAATCGCTCTGACGACCGGACGCCCATAGCGTCGAGGTCGTCAAGGCAAGTAACCCCGGAAAGAGGACTCCGATGACCAACACGGCCACGAGACACAACTCCGCCGGCCTGTTCGCCGATGCCCGCCGGCTGCTGCGTCTGGCGCTGCGTGCGGACGCGATCGTGACTGGTGCCAACGGTCTGCTCTACCTCGCTGTTGCCGCTCCGCTTCAAGACCTGCTCGGACTCGACGCCACCACCGGACGGGCACTGGGGGCGTTTCTCCTGGTGTACGCCGCCGCCGTGTGGGCCATCTCGATGCCCGCCCGGCCCAGGCGGGTCGCCGTGACGACCGTGGTCGAGGCGAACTCGCTGTGGACGGTGCTGAGTGTCGTCACGGTGGTCGTGGGCTGGTTCTCGCTGAGCACCGTCGGGGCCGTGTGGGCGGTGCTCCAGGCCATCGTGGTCGCCGGCTTCGCAGCGCTTCAGTACACCGCGCTACGCCGCGCCCTCTAACTGACGCCCAGTTCAGCGCTGCCGATGCGCGTCGACGAGCATCGGTGCAACCTCGGTTGTGCCGGCGCACCTGGATGGGCGTGCGCAACTCCCGGGCGTGCGTACTGATCTTGTTGGCGGCGATATGGAAGGAGAACCGGGCGGGACACCCAGAAAAGGCGGACCGGTGAGTGTTGGCTGACGGACGCGGGTGGTGCTGGTGGGCGGACAGCCGGGTGCGGTCTGGCGGACGGGGGAAGTGCCCGTCGCGAGACGGCGAGGCCCTTCTCAGTGATCAGATCGAGGCCTGGTCTCCTTCGCCCAGGAGTCTTTTGGTGATGGACTCCAATCGTGCCGCGTCGGCCCGGTCGAAGGACGGGCCTGTCAGGCTGAGCCGCCGGCCTTCGGAGAATGCGCTCAGTGGTTCGTCTGGCGGGCCGTCGATGATGTCGATGATCGGGGCGATGCCCACCGCGACCGGTAGCCCACCGGCCTTCATTCGCTCGACCTGGGCCGCCGTCTGCGGGTCGAACTCTCCCGCGAGGTTGCCCGCCACGTTGCCGGGGAACGCGAGCGCATAGCGGATCCGGCTGCCGGGGTGAGCGTCGGCGTAGGAGACGCCGAGCAGGTCGTTGAGCTTGCCGCCCTGGAACAGGGCCTCGAAACCGTCGTAACCGTGTTTGAGTTCGAGGTCGTCCCAGTGGATCCGCCCGACGGGCACCCCCGGCCCCGCGACGTTCACGATGACCGGCTCTGGGGCCTTGTCCAGGAGGCCGGCGAGGCCGTGCCCGAGCAGATAGCGGCTGAGGTAGTACAGGGCGAACTGATGCTCGACGCCGTCTGAGGTCTCGCGGCGGTACGAACGGAAGAAACGGGTACACAGGACGAGCGCGTCGATGGAGGAGAACCGGGTCGCAATCTCCTTGATGACCCGCTCGTTCTCGCGGATCAGGCTGAGGTCGGCCAGAAGAAACTCTCCGCCGTCCTTGACGAACCTCTCCCCGTTGGCAGGGTCGTGGCCGATGGCCAGGACGTTGTCGCCGCGCTCGATGTAGGTCCGGGCGACGGCTTTCCCCAGACCGGCGGTGCCGCCCGGGATGACGATGTTCTTCATGCTCGCTCTCCCTGTGACCGTGACTTGAGGGTGAAGGTGAGCGCGGCAGCGAGGACCAGGGCCGCGGTGATGACGTACATGCCGACCGAGATCGCGGAGCCGTAGCCGCCGTCGTCCACGGCCGCGAAGAAGACGCCGCCCATGCCGGCGACGCCCAGCGTGGCGCCGAACTGCTGGCCGGTGCTCCAGATGCCCGAGGCGGAACCGGCGTGCTCGACGGGGATGGCTGCGAGGAAGAGCGTGGTGAGCGGTGGCATGATCAGGACCGTTCCGACGCCGAGCAGGAACAGGCCGGGCACCAGGGCCCAACCGGTCGTGTCCGCCGTACCTGACTCGGCGGCGACCAGTACGGCGGCGCTGCCCGCCGCGCCCGTGAGGGAGCCGACCAGGATCACGCGGTAGCCGAAGCGGTGGGTGAGACGGCCGACGAATGAGGTCAGGACCAGCGCTCCGGCGATGAGTGAGATGGTGACCAGCCCCGCGTCGAGGGCCGAATAACCCAGGCTGCTCTGCATCCACACCAGGATCATCAGATTGAAGCCGCTGAAAGCCGCGAAGGCGACCAGTTCGACGACCAGCGCTGCGGTGACGACCCGCTTGCGGAACAGCTCCATGGGCAGAAGTGCGCCCGCCCTGCGCTCCGGTCGACGATTCTCGACGATGGCAAGTCCCCCCACGGCCACGATGCCTGTGATCAGGCAGATCCAGATCCAGGCAGGCCAGCCGAAAGTGCGGCCTTCCAGGAGCGGGAACACGATGGCGACCAGCCCGGCGGCGAGCACTCCGGCGGCGAGCCACCGGGGGCGTACGCCGCCGGCGACCCGGCTCTCGGGCACCAGCCATGCCCCCAGGGCGACCAGCGCGACGGCGACCGGCACGGTGACTATGAAGATCATGTGCCAACCCAGCCCGCCGAGATCCGCGGTGACCAGCACGCCGCCGAGCACCAGCCCACCCGCCTGGGCGACCCCGGAGACCAGGCCGAACATGCCGAATACCGTGCCCCGCTCGCGTCCGCTGAACATGCTGTAGAGGATGCTCATCACCTGTGGGGCGATCGCGGCGGCGGCCAGCCCCTGAGCCGCACGCGAGGTGATCAGCATCTCCACGTTGTTCGCGAGGCCGGACCACAGGCCGGTCACGGCGAAGGCGGCCACTGCGCACAGGAAGACCCGCTTGCGGCCCAGGAGATCGCCGACCCGGGCGAATGTGATCAGCGCTGCGGCGAACGCGAGCAGGTAGGCGGCCGAGATCCATTCCAGGTCGGTGGGATCGGCTCGCAGATCTTGCTGGATGGCGGGCAGCGCGACGTTCACGATCGTGACGTTCAGCAGGTCCAGCATGAAGGCGATGATCAGTACGACCAACGCCGCCCACCGGCGTGAGTACGGTGCGTTGGTGCCTGGCCCGTCCGATAGCGCGGTCTCGGTGTTCATTCAGCGAGGCCCTCCCGGACCATTGATGACGGACCGATCGGTCCCGTATTGGCGGACCGATCGGTCCGCGCTCTGGGGGCATCGTTCTTGCTTGAGCGCCGCCCTGTCAACTCCGACAATCCAAACGGACCGATCGGTCTGATATCGTGACAGCATGGCCCGAAGGCCCTCACCTCAAGCGCGCGAACGTATCCTGGACGCTGCGACCGACCTGTTCGATCGGTACGGCGTGCACGCCGTGGGCATGCAACGGGTCGTCGACGAGGCCGCCTGCGGAAAGAATCTGCTCTACCGCGAGTTCAGCAGCAAGGACGAGCTGGTGGTGGCCTACCTGCGGCGAGGCAGCACCCGCTGGGACGCCACGCTCGCCCGCGCGCTCGCCGCCGCTGCGACGCCGGAAGAGCAACTCGTCGAGCTGGTACGTATCGTGGGAGAGGACGTGCCGGGCACTCGGGGCTGTGGCCTGCGCAACACCCTCGCCGAGTACCCCGACCGCGACCATCCCGCACATCGGTTCGTCGTAGAGCACTTCGAGATGGTCCGCAACCAGCTCCGCGACCTGGCCGCGCGTACCTCCACGGCCGACCCGGACCAACTCGTCGACCGGATCCTGCTGATCATCAACGGCCTCTACTCCCCAGATTGCGTCATTGCCGAGGAGGGCAGAGCCGCGACGGCGGCGGTACGTCTGGCCAGAGAGGTCGTGTCGTCCTGACCAGCTCCAAGGTCGGCTGAAGCGCCCCGGTTTCGATAGAGGCTCTGTGACTGTGGCCTGCGGTTCTGTGGTGTTCTGACGGTAGTGGAGGGCCTCGTATTCGTCGGGTGGTACGTGGCCGGTCTCACCGTGGAGCCGCGTGGTGTTGTACCAGTCCACGTACTCGGCGGTGGCCAGCTTGACGCCGTCGGGTTCTTCCACGGCCCGCACGGTTTGATCAGCTCGGTCTTGTACACCCCGATCGTCGACTCCATCAACGCATTGTCGACGCCGACCGGCTGCCGTTACCTGGTTGGGTGGACCAGCGACTCCGCCCAGACGCCGCCGACCTGCCCTCCCCCGACCGCGGGAGCCCGCGGCTCTTTGCCCCGAAGCGTAGGTGGCCGACGGACATTCAAGGCTGGGCCGGTCGCCGCCGCAAGGGTTTCGAGAGCCTGGCACCGTCTCCGTGAATCACGTGCCTCACCGCCGGGGCGCCCCGTCCGGGATCTGCTGGGTACGGCAAGCCGCCTCGCTACGACGAGTCCACCAACCTGAGCCCGCAGGCCAAGGCCGCGATCCCCGTCGGCTACCCACCCGCACGCGCCCAGCATTCTTCTCCTCCCTGCTCGGCACCCTCATGCGTCAGGCCGAGGGCGTGCTCGGCGTCGGGCCGGTCGCGCAGCCGGAACAGCTGCCGGCCGACCCGGTCCTAGTACTGCAACAACAGGTTGTGATCACGGCGCTGCGTACGGTAGGCAGTGGTGGTGGTCACGATCGATGTCGAAGCCTGGTCGCGGGAATTCTCTGACTTTCTGGCTATGTTCGCTCATCGTTTTCCCCGGGTGGAGTCACGCCGCCAGGCAGCCTCCTACCTGCGTGGACTCCTGAGCGAGTTGGAGCGGAAGAACGGATGGACTCTTGCTGAGATGTCGGGTGAGAATGGTCCTGAGCGTCTTCAGCGTCTACTGAACTTCTACGCCTGGGACACGGATGGTTTGCGGGACGACATTCGTACTATGGTCGCTAAATCCATCGGGGACCCTGAACAGGGTGTGCTGATTCTTGATGACACAGGGTTCCTAAAGAAGGGCATGCGGTCCGCTGGGGTGGCCCGCCAGTATTCAGGGACCGCCGGCAGGATCGAGAACTGTCAGATTGGCGTTTTCTGCGCCTATGCGAGTCCTGCGGGGCGGGCGCTAATCGATCGTGAGCTTTATCTGCCGAAGTCGTGGACTGAAGACCGTAAACGGTGCCGCCAGGCGGGTATCGGCGATGAAGTGGAGTTCGCCACCAAGCCCGATCTGGGCAAGGCCTTACTTGAACGGGTGGTCGCATCGGGGATCCCCTTCCGGTGGGTCACCGCGGACGCGGCCTACGGGCAGGTGTGGCGGCTGCGGTGGTGGATGGAAGAACGCGGCATCGCCCACGTGGTCGCCGTTCCCAAAACGCAGATGGTGATCTCGATGAAGCTGACCCAGGAGCGTGTCCACCACTTGATCGACGAACTGGAGGAGGACGCGTGGCAGCGGCTGAGCTGCGGAGACGGAGCTCATGGTCCACGGTTGTACGACTGGGCTGCTGTCGACATCAGACCATTTCGTGAACCCGGAGCAGGGCACTGGCTTCTTGCGCGCAGAAGCATCAGCGATCCGAATGAAATCGCCTACTACATCTGCTTCGCCCCAGAGCAGACTCTCCTCAAGGAATTGGTGCGTGTGGCGGGCAGTAGGTGGGCCATCGAGGAGTGCTTTCAAGCGGCCAAGAATGAGACAGGATTCGACCACTATCAGGTCCGCGGCTACCAGGCCTGGTATCGGCACATCACTTTGTCCATGGCTGCTTCCGCCTTCCTGCTCAGGCTCCAGCGGGCCTGCCAAAAAGGGAGATCTCGAATACCTGCCGGTAGGTATTCGCCCGCTGAGCATCAACGAGATCCGTCGCCTGTGGAACCGCGTCGTAATGCGCACCACACACTTCATCGACCACGCTCTGAAATGGTCTGAATGGAGAAGACGCGCCCAGCAACGAGCCAGAGACAGCCACTATCGCAGACGCGAGAGACACAACCTGTCGTTGCAGTACTAGCAGCCCGACCGCCGCCACGGCTCGGCACCGGATTAAAAGCCGAATATCGATCGGACCTAACCCCGCCGGGACGGGCGCGGGCGGGTGCTGCGATTATCTGAACGGTCACGGTTGGGTCGCCGGCTGGTGGCCTTTGCGATCGACTATCACGTCGAACGCCGTCGAAGAAAGGGCGCTCGGCGAGACGGTCACGGTGACCGGATACCTCCGATCGAACCCGAACCCGTGCAATGATCCTTTCGGGAAGAAAATGTCCTTGTGCTCGCCCGGTCGCAGAACGACTCCTCCGCCGGGAAACGGCGAGTCGCGGTCTCGGCGATGGTCGGCGTCGCAGACACCGTTCCGCCCCAGGCACAGGGTCACCGGCCGGTCGATGTACCGGTTGGTGAACCTGACGGGCAATCCGTAGGTGCGGACGCACTGGCGGGAGACACCCGCGCTGGTGATATCGACCGGTTGCGGCGCCTTGGAACCGACGGGGAGCCTGCAGGAAGACTGGTGGAAGAAGCGGTCATCGGCGGCGGCGCCCCGATGACTGAAGTAGATCCCAAGAACGCTGAAGCCGATCCCCGCCACTGCGACACAGGACAAGATCAAGCAACCGCAGCCCCCCGGGCTCGCCTTCGGACACCGCGTCCTCCCCTCATCTTCGATTATTGGATCCGGAGAAGAGATTGGCCAGAGCGAAGTCAAACGCCTGTCTGGCGTGGGAAGAACAGGTCGGCCCGTCCGGTCGTCTCAGTCAACGCCGCGCCGTTTCCATGCGGGTGATCTCCCTCGGTAAGGAGCAAGCATGACAGAGCCAGATCAGACGCCAGATGAGCCCGCCGGCCCACACGCCCGGCGTGCCCGGCGCGCAGGGCCACGATGGCCTGCGCGCCGATTCAGCTGGATGGGATTCGGGCGTCGTCGGGGACTTGAGCTGCCGACCACAGAGGAGATCGCCGCGCTCTCGACGAAGGACCGCATGGTGCTGGCGCTGCAGCAGCGCCAGCACCGGCAGCAGAGCATCGGCAGCATCGGCATCATGTTCGGCGTGCTGTTCACCGCCGCCGGCCTGATCACCACGGCTCTCACCTTGCGCGGCACTCAGGAAGGCCAGGTCACCGACCGGTACACCAAGGCCGTCGAGCAGCTCGGCTCTCCCAGCCCAGAGGTCCGCCTGGGCGCCGTCTACGCGCTGGAACGGCTCGCCGGGGACTCCGCCCGCGACCACAACACGATCATGGACGTCTTAGCCGCCTACGTCCGCGTCCACGCGCCCGCCCCCGATGCCAAGACGCCCCGCGAGCCGGCGGCCGACGTCCAAGCCGCCCTGACCACCCTGGTGGGCAACGACCGGACTCGCCAGCCCTACGAACTCGATCTGCACGGGGTTCGGATACCAGGGGTGAACCTGGCCAGCGCCGCATCGAACAGCGCCAGAAGAGACACCCACTTCCAGGGGCCCTACCTCACCGTCTCGGACCTGCGGCGCGCGGGCTGGTATGTCGCGGACCTACGCGGCGCGAACCTCAAGGGCGCGGACCTGCGCCACGCGACACTGGCAGCTGCCGACTTGGGCAGCAGCGACCTGCGCCACGCAGACCTACGCAACGCCGGCCTCCACGGCGCCCGCCTGCACGGTGCTGACCTGCACGGTGCTCAACTGAAGGGTGCCGACCTGCGCGGCGCGGACCTGACCCACGTGCTGGGAGTGACACCCAGCCAGATTCGTCAAAGCGCCCTGACCGACCGCACCACCCGGTTGTGACGGCGATCGGATTCTTCAGGACAGCGTGAGCGGCGGGGCCTTGGGTCGCCAGTACGCCCACCTGCTCCCGCGGCCCGATCGTCCGCGACGTTCGAGCGGCAGCGTCGGGGTGGCCGCCGGCCCGCGGCGGGTCACCTTGACGCCAGTGAGCGGGGACATGATCGGAGGCTTCTGGAACCCCGGCACCCCACGTCATCCATCAGGTTGGTTCTGGACTGCCGCAAGGCGGAGTTGCCGGTCTGGGAGGTGCCGGTCATGATCGTGGTCCCCGAGGAACCGCCGCAGGTGCACTGACCGCCGCGACCGCCGTCCTCGTGGGCCGCGTCGACGCGATGCTTGAGATCATCTTGGACGCGACGTGTGGCCGGCGACCGAGCGGCAAGACGAAGATCGGTGTTCTGCGGGAAACCCCGTCTACTCCGGGTGGGCCCGGTGCACCGCCGGGTACTCTCACTCTCCCGACCGGGCTTGTCAGTTGCGACCCTGCGCATCTGGTGTCCTGCACGGGCGAAGCCACGCACGCTTCTGCCGCGCCGCACGATGTCTTCTGACCGCGGATGTCTGGTCCGCTGCCGATCAGGGCAAACAGCCTTCGATGGAGGATGGGCCGACGCCGAGGACCAATTCGACCCTATTTGCCAGAATTGTTGGCAGGTGGCTTTCGGGCGGCACCATCCTGTAGCCGGCCGACGCGGTCTGCGATGATCGGTTCACGGAGGTGGAGACCATGGCCCAGGAGCCGGGACGGAACCCGAAGATCGACACCAGCGTGCCGCACTCGGCGCGCATCTGGGATTTCTGGCTGGGCGGCAAGGACAACTATCCGGTGGACCGCGAAGCCGGCGAGGCCGTCCTGCGGATCCTTCCGGTGATCGCGACCTCGGCCCGACAGGACCGCGCGTTCCTGGGCCGGGCGGTGCGTTTTCTGGCCTCCCAGGGCATCCGGCAATACCTGGACCTCGGAACCGGGCTGCCGACCGTCGACAACACACACGAAGTCGCCCAGCGCGCCGCGCCCGAGTCCCGGATCGTCTACGTCGACAACGACCCGCTGGTCCTCACCCACGCCCGCGCCCTGCTGACCAGCACCCCGCAGGGGGTCTGCGACTACATCCAGGCCGACATCCGCGACACCCACGCCGTCCTGGCCGGCGCCGCCGCCACCCTGGACTTCGACCGGCCGGTCGCGCTGATGCTGCTGGGAGTCCTCAACCACATCGTCGACGACGACCAGGCCCGCCGCCTGGTCGCCGACCTGCTGCTCGGCCTGGCGCCGGGCAGCTACCTGGTCATCTCCCACACCTGCGACGCCACCACCGACGAACTCGACGGCGAGGCGATGCGCCGCGCCGTCCAGGAGGTCATGGACCGCGGAGGCACGCCCATCCGTGCCCGCTCGCCCGAGCAGATCCAGGAGCTGTTCAGCGGAGCCGACCTGCTGGAACCCGGAGTGGTGTCCTGCTCCCGATGGCGGCCCGACCCCTCCCCCTGGCCCGTCCCCGAGGTCCCCCACTACAGCGGCGTCGCCATCCTCGACGACGGCGCCACCGACCGAGGCACGACACCGCAGAACCCCGACCAGTGAACGCCGCGCAACCCGCCGCGGCCGCGCCGGCGCCCGCCATCGCGGTCCGCGTCGCGCCGTGATCCTCGAAGGCCGGCATCTCTGCCTGATCCACCGCCGGCGACCTGACGGCGACCAGTACTCCCTGCCCGGCGGCCTCGTTGATCCAGACGAACACGTACCCGCCGCCCTGGCCCGCGAACTCGCCGAAGAACTCGACCTCGACCTGTCTGATCTGCCCGGACGACCGGAGCTGCGCTGGGTCCAGGACCAGGTCAGCACCCGCCCAGGCAGCCGCGCCGTGTTCCGCCGGCTCCACCTGATCCACCTGCTCTCCGTGCCGCCCCACATCCGGGACACCATGGCGGCCACCGAGCGGGACTCCGAGGACGACGCCCGCGTGGTTTGGACGGACCTCGACCAGGCCGCCCGGCTGCATCTCTACCCCGCCATCGGAGAAGCGCTCAGCGCCGTGACCGCCCCGGCCCATCCGGTGCTCCCACCGCCGATCACCGACCGGACGTACCGCTGGCGCTGACCCGCCAGGCCGTCGGATGCACCCGTCCTGCCATGGCGGCAGGACCGGGACATCACATTCCTGGGGCTGGGGACGGCGGCCGCGACCGTGCAGGCGCCGGACGGAGTCTCCGCAGACCGATGTAACACATAGCGGTGCCGAGTCGCCGCGGCGCGCGGCGAGCCGGGCTGGTCGCGAGCCGACGCGGGTCAGCGTGACAGGCATTGCGGAGGATGCGACTCCGGAGCGTGTTGTCTTGGCTGTGGGTGCTGCCCGCCGTCACCGGCAAGGGCGCCCCGCTGTTCCCCGAGATGGATCAGGCCGCAAAGCTGCGCTTGGTCAAAGCACGGCCTTCCCGTCCGGCATCCTGGAACTGGTGTACGCCAGCCGACAGGTAAGGCCCTGCTGCCCTGTCCCCGGTGCCGTCCGGAGTTCGGCACAGACCTCCGTTCCCGAGCGGGTGTCAGGGCAGGCGCACCGTTCCGGCCCATGGGGGGGCCTCGCGGCCCCGCAGTCGGCTGCGGGGCCGCGTACTGCAGAGGTTGATCAGAACACCATGGTGAGCAGATCGGCGAACAGTTCCTGTTCGTCGATTTCGAGCCCGCGATTCGTGAACCATGTGGCCATGTTGTGGCAGTCGCGCATCAGAAAGTCCATGCCCTTGGGGTTGCCGACGATGTCGACGACCTGGGGCAGGTCGATCATCACGATCCGCTCGGCCTGCGCGAGGACGTTGTACGGCGAGAGATCGCCATGCGCGTGCCCTGAGCGGGCCAGTTCGCGCATGCCGTCGCGGAGCTGCTCGAAGTACACACCGAGCAGCGCTTTCGAGGGCCTGACCTGAGCGAGCCTGGGCGCGGCACCGCCCTCGCCGTCGTCGATGAACTCCATCAGCAGTTCGGTCCCGTCCACCTGCACCGGGTACGGCACTGGGACGCCGGCCTTCCACAACCGGTTGAGGGCGTCCCATTCGGCGTACGCCCACTGACCGGCCGCGACACTGCGACCATGCGAGGTCTTCTTCGCCATCGCCCGGCTGTCGCGGCTGTTGCGGGTGCGGCGGCCCTCCACGTACGTCGTACTGCGGTGAAAGGACCGGTGCTCCTCAGTGCGGTACCGTTTCGCCGCCAGCAGCGAGGACTTCGCCGGGTTGTCGCCAATGGCCTCGACGGACCGTTCGAGCAGGAAGACGTCAGCTTCCTTGCCGGTTTTGAGAATGCCGAGTTCCGTGTCGATCGCGGCTTGCTCCGTGACGACCCACGAGGGGCGCGGCTCGGGGCCACGTGAGCTGCGCTCGACGTCCAGCCAGGTGGACCATCGTTGATCCGGGCTCAGCTTCTCGTCGACCGAATGGAACTCGAAGGCGAACGCGTCGGCCGGATCCGCTTGGGACACGTCACCAGTGAGATCGGACCGACGGGAGTCGATGCCGGAGGAGGAATCAGAGTGTTCGTACTCGGAAGACAACGGATGTGCTCCTGAACAAGAAGGTGGGACTGATGCGGACATGCCGCAGCGCAGTGATGGCCATTCGTCAGCCCTCCTTAGTCCAGGCAGCGTTCGTCGCCGCTCGTTCGCCCCAGCTTGCCCGCCCGTCTCAGAAGCTGCAACGTATTTACCGGCACCCACACTGTGCGGTCGGCTCAGCCGAGCCTCTTTGCGCCGGCTTCGCGACGTGATCACTTGGCGGCCTTGCGGGGCTTCGGGCGGACCGTCGCGCCCCGGCCCCTAAAAAGGTTTGCCCGGGGAGGCCGTCCATGGGGATGCTCTGCCGGACGGAAGGAACCGCGAAGTGGTGGTCACCGCGTCCAGCGAGGTCTCGGAGTTCGAGCCGGAAGTCCGCACGGCGGCCGGCGTCCTGCGGGGCAGGCGGGAGGCCGGCCTGGCGGTCTTCCGCGGCATACCGTTCGCGGAGCCGCCGGTCGGCGACCTCCGGTTCGCCGCTCCACGGCCGGCGCGCGGCTGGGACGCGGTGTGCGCGCGGCGCCGGCGTTCGGTCCGCCGCCCCCGCAGTCCGGCCTGCTCGGGACTTCCCAGGGACGCGGACCGCGACGACTGGTTGACGGTCAACGTCTGGACACCGGAGCCCGGTCCGGCGGCAGGGCTCCCGGTGATGGTCTGGATCCCCGGCGGCGGTTACGTCATGGGCGACTCCAGCCTCCCGGAGTACGACGCCGGGCGTCTCGCCGGCAGCGGAACAGTGATCGTGACCCTCAACTACCGGCTCGGTTTCGAGGGTTTCGGCCAGATCGACGGAGCCCGGCCAACCGGGGGCTGCTCGACCAGGTCGCGGCCCTGCAATGGGTGCGGGACAACATCGGCGTGTTCGGCGGCGACCCGGACCGGGTCACGGTCTTCGGGCAGTCGGCGGGCGGCGGATCGGTCGCCGCGCTGCTCGCCATGCCGCGCGCCGCCGGGCTCTTCCACCGCGCGGTCGCGCAGAGCGTGCCGGGCACGTTCTTCTCGCCCGGACTCGCCGCCGACATCGCCGCCGCCTGCGCCGCCCAGCTGGGGGTACGGCCCACGGTGGCCGGCCTGTCGGCGGTGGCCCCGGCCCTGACGGCGCACGCCGCTACCGGGAGGCGTTCCCGGCCGCGACCGACGAGGAGCTGTACGAACTGGTCAACGCGGACTGGCTGTTCCGCATGCCGAGCCTTCATCTCGCCGACGCGCAGATCGCCGGTGGCGGCCGGGCTCACGGGTACGAACCGACCTGGCCCGCGCCGGGGGCCGGCGGCGGTCTCGGGGCCTGCCACGGTCTGGACGTGCCGCTCGTCTTCGGCAACCTGACCAGCGGACAGCCCTCCATGCTGATCGGCGACCCGCCCTCTCCGGCGGCGGAGGCGTTGCCCGCGCAGATCCGCGGAGCGTGGACGGCGTTCGCCGCCCACGGCGACCCGGGCTGGCCCGCGTACGACGCCGACCAGCGACTCGCACTGCTCTACGACACGCCTTCGACCATCGCGGCCTACCCCGAGGAGACCTCGCGACGGCTGTGGCAGGGCCACGCGTTCCCGGCGCTCCCTCTGCTCGCGCAGTAGCGCCGCCGTCGTCGGGGTTGACCTTGACACCGGCGTCAACGGATACCGTCCCAGACCGGGATCAGGGAGCCCGCCCTGGTCACAGTGGAACACGGGGGACGACGTGAAATTCGCGATCAGCTACAGCACACCCTTCTTCGGCGTGGATCCCGACCGGATCACCGCCTACGCCAGGCACGCCGAAAAGTGCGGCTTCGAGGCGCTCTACGTGCCCGAGCACATCGCTCTCTACCCCGGCGCGCAGGTCGGCGCGATGGCGCTGCCCCCGTCGCTGCCCTTCGGCGACCCGCTGGACTGCCTGAACTTCGTCGCCGCCGCCACCGAGCGAATCCTCCTCGGCACGGGCGTCCTGCTGCTGCCGTACCACCATCCGGTGACGCTCGCCAAGCGGCTGGCGACCATCGATCGGCTGTCCAAGGGACGGATGCGGCTGCTGACCGTGGGGCTCGGCACGCTGCCCGGCGAGGCCCAGGCGGTCGGGGTCGACTTCCGCACCCGGGGCCGCCGCGCGGACGAGGCCATCCAGGTGCTGCGGCTGCTGTGGGCCGGTGACGACACCGGTGTCGGCTTCGACGGGGAGTTCTTCTCCTTCGAGAACCTGTGCAGCTTCCCCAAACCGTTCGGCGACACCGGCCTCCCGATCCATGTCGGCGGATCCAGCGACGCGGCCGCCCGCCGTGCCGGACGCCACGGGGACGGCTTCTTCCCCGGCGGCTCGCTCACCCCGGACCAGCGAGCCGTCCAACTGGAGATCGCACGGTCGGCCGCGAGCGAGGCGGGCCGCGATCCGGCCGCCCTGGAGTACACCCGCTGGGGCTCGATGGACATGTCCGAGGGACGGGTCGAGGAGTTCGCCCGGCAAGGCGTGACCCGCATCGTCGTCAACGCCACCGCGCCCGATCTGGAGCAGCAGCGCGAGCAGATGTCCGCCTTCGCCCAGCGCTTCAACCTCGCCGCAGGCCCTGAATCTCCGTAGTCAGGCGAAACTGCGCGGCGCAGGAGGTTGGGTGCGACGGCGGCGTCGCGGCGCGAACAGGAATCACGTCCGTCCCCGGGTGGCCTGCCGGATCCGCTCGGTGAGCCGTGCGGCGTCGGGGTGCGAGACCACGATCTCGTCGAAGCCGTCCCCGGTGATCCCGCGGTTCAGCGTCAGGCGCAGGGCGGGCCGACGGCGCACCGACACCAGCCGGCGCGGGCCGCGCAGCACCCCCCAGACCCCGATCTTGGTATGGCCCGAGACGACGAGACCGCGGTGCCCTCCGCGCGCCACCCGCAGGGGCGCGTCGACGCGGGCGACCCGGTCGATCGCGGCGAGCGGGACGCTCACCTCCGCCCGCCTGGTCCAGATCCGCTCCCAGGCGCTGAACGCGATCGCGACCTGGTCTCCGCCCATCGTCACTTCCGCCATTGTCATGTCCTCTCGTCGGGGGCCGTCGTGTCGCCCTTCTCCGCGGCGGGGGCGTCCACGGGCATGAGCACGGTCGCCAGCAGCCGGGGGGTCCGCCCCTCCCCCGGTTCGTTGCCGAGCAGTGGTTGCACGAGTTCGGTGAAGCGCCGGGCGAAGTCGGCGAACTCCTCGTCGTCGAGGTGCAGTACCGACTGCTGGTAGCCGACGCCGTCGGCCATCAGATCGATCCGCTCGCGCGCCAGGTAGCGGGAGAACTCGGCGAGCAGGCTGGAGACGAACGCGGTGAAGTAGCGTCCGTGGTCCTCGGACGTCGCCGTGGCCAGCGCCTCACCGCTGAGCACCGCCCCGCCGGATGGGAGCGCGTAGACACGCTCGCTCGTCCCTCCGACCCTGCGTTCCTCCACCACCTCAAGCAGGTGGCCCTTGGCGAGCGCGGCCAGGTGCCGGTAGAGCGTCGCCTGCGGCACGTCCGGCAGCAGACGAGCGATCTCGCGCGTGCTGCACCGTCCCCCGCCGACCGCTCGCAGGACCCGTATCCGTACCGGATGCAGGGCCAGCTCCGCCCACCCCTCTTTGGAATCTCCCACATCAGTACATTATCATTATCGATAATGAGAACGTCCAGACGAGGCGCGGGACGGGGCCGCCCGGCGCGCGCCTGTCAGGCGGGCGCTCCCCTCGGAGGAATGTTGAAGTTGATCCGGAACACGTTGCCGGGGTCATAGACGGCTTTGAGCTCGGTCAGGCGGGTGTAGTCGTCGGGCCGGTAGGCGGTGCGGACGACGGCCGGGGCGGTGTCCTCCACACCGGCGAAGTTGATGTTCGTGCCCCCGGTGCTCCAGGGACGCATGTCCGCCAGCAACCGATCGCGCGACTCCCGGCTCCCGGGGTCGGGCGTCGCGCCGGTGAACAGGGAGAACAACGCGTCCCTGCCGCCGACGCAGTTGGGGATCTCAGGCGGACGGGCATAGGCGCCGCCGAAGTGACGCAACTCGGTGATGAACGGCGGCTGCGCGCCCGGTCCGGCGTGGGCGAGGAGCGTGTCGACCGCGTCCTTGCCGATCTCACCCAGGAGCACGTTGCGGTCATAGGCCACGTAGGGGGCATCGGTGGGCTCGTGGTGGATGGTGCCGACCTCGGCGCAGGGCATGTCCCGCAGCGTGTCCAACAAGGCAGGGCCGACCTCGCGCAGCGGCCGCACGAGGTCCTCACCGCCCTCGGCGCCGCTGAAGGCGACCCGTACATGCGCGACGAACCTGCCCCGCAGCGGCGCCGGCACCGCGGGCAGGTCCGGGTTCTGGGCCAGCAGCACTGAAGAGGCCATGTGCTCCGGCAGCGAGCGGCTCCAATCGGCGTAGGCGTGCAAGACGTCGCCGGTGACGTCCGCGGCGAAGTAGAGGCCGCCGCCGTACAGCCGCGAGACCGGGAACAGGTCGATCTCCATGCCGACGACGACGCCGAAGTTGTCCTTGCCCCCGCGCACCGCCCAGAACAGATCGGGGTCGCTGCCGGGGCCGACCTCGCGGAGGCGGCCGTCGGCGGTGACCACACGCAACCGCCGCACATGATCGGCGGCGAACCCGAAACGGCGGCCGAGGAGACCCGCGCCCCCACCGGTCGTGTACCCGACGGGACGTCGTCCACCCCGGGTTCCCCGGTGAACGCACGGCGGCGGCCACGTCGCCCGGATCGGTGGAGACCTCGTCGGACGGGTGGCGCCGGTGCTTCAGGTGGCGGGGGCCGTCGGGCCCGCGAGGCCGTGGAGGAGCAGGTCGGTCAGGGTGTCGACGATCTCGTCGTCGGTCGCGCCGGGGGCGTCGTCGCCGGCGGTGAGGACGGAGTAGCCGAACATCGAGAGCATCGCGCCGATGGCGGGGGCCACCAGCGCGGGGTCGCCGGGGAGCGGGCGGCCCTGCTCGCGGAGCCATTCGAGGTGGTCGCGGAAGACGCCGGTCTCGGCGGCCAGGGTCGTCCACGCGCGTCCCGACGCGGGGCCGTCGGCCATGATCGACTGCAGTCGGGCGGCGATCACCGGGAGATGCTCCCGGTAGGCGTGCCAAGCGATCGCCAGGTGCCACCGCAACTGGTCCCGGTCGGACAGGTCGTGGTCGCGCGGGTGCTCCGAAGCCGCGACCTCCGCGTCCGCCTGCTCATCGAGGTCGGCCATGAGGGCCTGGAGCAGCTCCTCCTTGCCGGTGAAGTGGTCGTAGAACGAGCCGGTGGCGCGGCCGGCCGCCGCCGTGATGTCGGTGATCTTGGTGTTCAGGTAGCCGCGCTCCATGAACACCTGCCGCGCGGCGTCCTTGAGGGCGGCCCGGGTCTCGGCTGCCTTCGCCTTGCGCACGCCGCTCACAGGGCTCCTCCCGGCCTTGCCGTTGACAGCAGACGCAGTATCCCAGAATACTGAGCCGCGATTCGCCGAATAAAGATTCGGTGAACCTGGATTCAGGAGGACCTGTGCGAGTCATCGTGGTCGGCGGCGGGGTCGCCGGAGCGGTCGGCGCCCTCGCGCTGCGGCGCATCGGAGCCGAGGTGACGGTGTACGAGGCGTACGCCGACCCGGCGGGTGAGGTCGGTTCGTTTCTGAGCCTGGCGGCCAACGGACTGCGGGGCCTGGAGGCGCTCGGCTGCCTGGAGACCGTCCGGCGAGCGGGTTTCGCCGTGCCCCGCCAGCGGCTGTGGGCCGAAACGGGCAAGCTGCTGGGCGACACGCCGCGCGGACGGCCGGCCGGCGGCACCCTCATGAGCGTCACGCTGATGCGCGGCCGGCTCGTGGAGGCACTGCGCGCGGAGGCCGTCCGGGCCGGGGCCCGGCTCGTGACCGGGCAGCGCCTCGTCGGCGCGGTCACCGACGGCTCGACCGTCCGGGCCGAGTTCGACAGCGGCCTCACCGCCGAGGCGGACCTGCTGGTGGGGGCGGACGGGATCTGGTCGGCGACCCGGCGGATCCTCGACCCCGAGGCCCCGGAGCCCCGGTACGCGGGGCTCTACTCGGCGGCGGGGGTCTCCTACGGCGTCGACGTGGAGCCCGGCGTGTTCAACATGGTCTTCGGTCGCGACGGCGGGTTCATCTACCTGGCCGCGCCGGACGGCGCGGTCTGGTGGGCGGCGCAGGTCGCCTCTCCCCGGCGGCCCGACCTGGCCGGGGTCGACCTGGACCTGATCAGACGGCTCTACCGGCGCGAGCGGATGCCCGCCGCCGTGCTCGCGGGGGCCGCGGAATGGCACCGGCCCACCCTGATGCACGCGTTGCCCGAGGTCCCGGTCTGGAGCGCCGGCCGGGCCGTCCTCGTCGGCGACTCCGGCCACCCGGTCGGCGCCGGGCAGGGCGCGTCCATGGCGATCGAGGACGCCATCGTCCTGGCCCGGGCGCTCCAGGAGACCGACGTGCCCGCCGCCCTGGCCCTCTACGAGCAGAAACGGCGGGCACGCATCGCCAGGATGGTGAAGTCAGCCGGCGCCAACCGCGACGCCAAGACCGCGGGCCCCATCGCCCGCCGGGCCCGCAACCTCCTCATGCCCGCGGCGATGAAGCTGTTCTACGAGCGCGGCACCTCCTGGCTGTACTCGCACGACGTGACCGCCGGCTGGCACTCGTCCTCAGGCGCCGCCGGCGTCGGGGGCGCCGAACCAGTCTCCGAGCGCTCGGCGCAGCGCGGGCACGGCGGTGCCGGCGGACTCGTCGACGGTCGCGGCCCACGCGACGTGGGCGTCCGGACGGATCAGTAGGACGTCGGCCGGACGCTCATCGGTCTTGGCCGTGCGGACGTCGACGCGGCCCTGCCAGTCCCGGGCCGCTTCACGCAGGTCCGGCCGGTCGGCGAGGTCGAGCAGGACGGGCCGTGCGGAGTGCATGAGGCCGGCGACGCCGGTGATGCCCTGGTCGGTGTGCAGGGTGAGGTCGGGGGCGAAGGCGCCGGCCAGCGGGTGGTGGACGTCGCCGGGCATCGGGTAGCGGATGTCGGCTCCGGAGAGAAGGGCTCCCATGCGCCGCAGCGGCTGCTCGTCGGCGAGCAGTTCCTGGAAGAGTTCGCGGAGCGCTTCGGCGGCGGGATCGTGCCCGCGCCGCAGCGCCACCTGGGCGCGGGTGTGCAGCATGGTGCGGGCGCCGGCGAGGTGGCGTTCGCCGTGGTAGGTGTCGAGCAGGCTGGACGGCGCCCAGCCGTGGACGGCGCCGGCGAGCTTCCAGGCCAGGTTGACCGAGTCCAGCATGCCGGCGCTGATCGCCACGCCGGTGGCGGGGAACAGGTGCGCCGCGTCCCCGGCCAGCAGGACCCGCCCGCGGCGGTAGTGCTCGGCCTGCCGGGCCTTGAAGGTGAACCGCGACAGCCGATGCGTCTCTCCCACGGGCACGTCCGCGCCGAGCACGCGGCGGATGCTGCCCTGGAGCTCGGCAACGGTCATCGGCGCGTCATCATCGTATTCGGTGGCCTCGTCCTCGATGGTGTGGAGGGACACGACCCTGGAGTCGGGGGACGAGCCGAGCGCGAACAGACCGCGGTCGGTCCGGGTGAACCCCGCACGGATCGTGCCGAAGCCGGGGACGTCGAGGTCGCCGCCGTCCAGCACGGTCACCGTGTCGGGCAGGGTGACCTGGGCCAGCCGGTTGACCTCCGGATAGGTCGTGCCGGGGAAGGCGATCCCGGCCAGGTCGCGGACGCGGCTGCCCGCACCGTCGCACCCCACCAGGTAGTGGGCGCTCACCTGGTAGGACCCGTCCGGGCCGTGCACCTCCGCGGTCACCGCGGCATCGTCCTGGCTCACCCCGACCACCTGGTGCCCCCGCCGGACCTCGGTGTCGAGTTCGCCGGCGCGTGCGTCGAGCAGCCGCTCCAGCAGCTGCTGCGGCATCGGCAGGGCGTGCATCGGGGGATCCTGCAGGCGGGTGAAGTCCAGGTGCACCCCGCCGAACGGGAACCGGGGAGCCGGAACAGGGGCGGTGCAGGCCGCTTCGAAGCGTTCCAGCAGTCCCCGGTAACGCAGCAGCTCCAGGATCTGCCCGCCCAGGCCCCCGGCCTTCGGGGTGTCGCGGCGTTGCGGCCGGCGTTCCAGGACCAGCGGCCGCGCACCGGCCAACCGCAGCTCGCAGGCCAGCATCAAGCCGGCCGGACCGGCACCCACAATGATCACATCGGCGTCCATGCACTCTCCCTCGATTGAACGGCACGTGCCGCGCCAACGGCACGTGCCGGGGCAAATTGAAATCGCGGCCATGGCGCGGACCGCGTGGTGACCGGGCAGGCGGATCGGCTACGTGAGCAGCACGACGGTCCTCCGGGGCGGGTTCGCCGGGTGGCGGCCGGAGAGGGGAATCGCTATGACTGAGATGTCGCGGCCCCCCTTTCGCTGATCGCGGTCCCGTCCGTGGCGCCTTCGGCGCGCGAGCGGCGGAAGGTGCGGCGGTAGGCGTCGGGCGGGACGCCGACCGTGCGGTTGAAGTGGCGGCGCAGCGTCGTGCCGGTGCCCATGCCGGTGGCCGCCGCGATCGCCTCGACGCTGTCGTCGGTGGTCTCCAGCAGCTCCTGGGCGCGGCGGATCCGCTGGGTCAGCAGCCACTGCAGCGGGGTGGTGCCGGTCACCGACCTGAACCGGCGGCCGAGGTTGCGCGAGCTCATGGCGGCACGGCGGGCCAGATCCTCCACGGTCAGCGGCTGGTCCAGCCGTTCGATCGCCCACGGGAACAGCTCGGCGAGCGGGTGGCTCTCCCGCGCGGGCATCGGGGCGGTGACGAACTGGGCCTGGCCGCCGGCCCGGTGCGGCGGCACGACCAGGCGGCGCGCGACGGCGTTCGCGACCGCCGAGCCGCGGTCGAGACGGACCAGGTGCAGGCACAGGTCCATCGCGGCGGCCTTGCCGGCGGAGGTGAGCACGCTGCCGTTGTCCACGTACAGGACGTCGGGATCGACCTCCACCCGGGGATAGCGCGCGGCGAGTACCTCGGTGTGCGCCCAGTGCGTGGTCGCGCGACGTCCGTCCAGCAGGCCGGCGGCCGCCAGGACGAACGCGCCCGTGCAGAGCGAGGCCACGCGCACGCCCGCCTCGTGGGCCGCGCGCACCGCGTCGACGAGGTCGCCGGGCGGTTCCACGTCGACGTCGGCCCACCCCGGGACGATCACAGTGTCGGCGCTGCTCAGCCGGTCGAGCCCATGGTCGGGCTCCAGACGGAAGCCACCGGCCCGCACGGTGCCCGGGCCGCAGCCGAGAAGCCGGTACCAGGGCCCGGTCACCCCTGCCGGTGCGCTGCCGAACACCTCGTAGGCCACCGAGAGCTCGAAGTGCAGCATCCCGTCGGTGACGGCGACCGCGACAGTCCTCATGTCCGGAATTGTACGAGGCATGGCGTTCCAGACGCTCGTGCGGGACGACCCCGGCTGTGAGAATCCCTCCAGTGGTTCGGACGAGGGCAATGGGAGAGACGATGGAAACGGGACAGGCGGTCGCGGTGTTCGGCGCGTACGGGCACACCGGGCGGTTCGTGGTGGCGGAGCTGCGGGAACGCGGGTTCGTCCCGGTGCTGTCCGGCCGCGACACCGGGAAGCTGCGAGCACTGGCGGAGTCCTTCCCGGGGCTGGACGTCCGGCCCGCGTCGGCCGACGATCCGGCGTCGCTGGACCGCGCGCTGGCCGGGGTCGCCGCGGTGGTCAACTGCGCGGGGCCCTTCGCCGCGACGGCCGCCCCGGTGATCGAGGCGGCGCTGCGCGCCGGCGTCCCCTACGTGGACGTGGCGGCCGAGATCGAGGCCAACGCCGACACGCTCGCGCACTTCGCCGGGCGCGCCCGCGACGCGGGAGTCGCCGTCGTCCCCGCGATGGCCTTCTTCGGCGGACTCGGCGACCTGCTGGCCACCGCCGCGATGGACGACTGGGCCGCCGCCGACGAGGTGCACATCGCCTACGGACTGAGCAGCTGGCGCCCCACCACGGGTACGCGCGCCGCGGGCGCGGTCTCCCACGAGCGCCGCGACGGCCAGAAGGTCCGGTACACCGGCGGAAAGCTGGAGTACCACCAGGACGCGCTCCCCTCGTTGAAGTGGACGTTCCCCGAGCCGATGGGCGTCCGGCCCGTCATCGGGGAGTTCAGCATGGCCGACGTCGTCACGATCCCCAGCCACCTGGCGGTCTCCGAGGTGCGCTCGTACATGACCGTCGAGGCGGTCGAGGACCTGTCGGCCCCGGACACGCCGGCGCCGGTGGCGGCCGACGGGCGCGGACGGTCCGACCAGACGTTCCTGGTCGACGTCGTCGTGCGCTCCGGCGGCGAGGAACGGCGCGCCACGGCGAGCGGCCGGGACATCTACGCCGTCAGCGCTCCGCTGGCGGTGGAGGCGGTCGGCCGCATCCTCACCGGCCGCACCAGGACGACCGGCGGCGCCTCCGCCGGGGAGATCTTCGACGCCGCCGACTTCCTGCGCGCCCTGTCCGCGCACCTGTCGTTCGACCTGTACCGATGACCGCCCTCGGGCGCCGGGCGACCGCCGGCCCGGCCGCTCGCGTCCCGCGACGGGACGCGAGCGCCCGGGCCGGGGCCCCTCAGATCTCGTCGACGTTCATGGCGCCCTCGTTCGGGCGGCGGGAGAGGTCGATGCCGAGCTCCTCCGCGGCGCGGAAGACGTCCTCGTCGGTGTCGCGCATCTCGATGGACATGCCGTCGCTGGAGAGCACCTCGACGTTGAGGCACAGCGACTGCATCTCCTTGATGAGCACCTTGAAGGACTCGGGAATGCCGGGCTCGGGGATGTTCTCGCCCTTGACGATGGCCTCGTAGACCTTCACGCGGCCGAGGACGTCGTCGGACTTGATGGTCAGCAGCTCCTGGAGGGCGTAGGCGGCGCCGTAGGCCTCCAGTGCCCAGACCTCCATCTCACCGAAGCGCTGGCCGCCGAACTGGGCCTTACCGCCGAGCGGCTGCTGGGTGATCATGGAGTACGGGCCGGTCGAGCGAGCGTGGATCTTGTCGTCGACCAGGTGGTGGAGCTTGAGGATGTAGATGTAGCCGACCGAGATGGGTTCCCGGTAGGGCTCGCCGGTACGCCCGTCGAACATCCGTGCCTTGCCGGTCGGCATCACCATGCGGTCGCCGTCGCGGTTGACCAGCGTGGTGCCCAGCAGGCCGATGATCTCCTGCTCGCCGGCGCCGTCGAAGACGGGGGTGGCGACGTTGGTGCGCGGCCCGACGCGGTCGAGGCCCTTGTCCCTCAGCCGCTCGGCCCACTCCTCCTGCACCTCGCCGATGTCCCATCCCCGGGAGGCGATCCAGCCGAGGTGGGTCTCCAGGACCTGTCCGACGTTCATGCGGCCGGGCACGCCCAGGGGGTTCAGGACGATGTCGACGGGGGTGCCGTCCTCCAGGAACGGCATGTCCTCCACCGGCAGCACCTTGGAGATCACGCCCTTGTTGCCGTGCCGGCCCGCGAGCTTGTCCCCATCGGTGATCTTGCGCTTCTGCGCCACGTACACCCGGACCAGCTCGTTGACCCCCGGCGGCAGCTCGTCACCGTCGTCGCGGGAGAACACCCGCACCCCGATGACCTTGCCCTGCTCACCGTGCGGCACCTTCAGCGAGGTGTCGCGCACCTCGCGCGCCTTCTCACCGAAGATCGCCCGCAGCAGCCGCTCCTCGGGCGTCAGCTCGGTCTCCCCCTTCGGGGTGACCTTCCCGACCAGGATGTCCCCGGGCACCACGTCGGCGCCGATCCGGATGATCCCCCGCTCGTCCAGGTCGGCCAGGACCTCCTCGGACACGTTCGGGATGTCGCGGGTGATCTCCTCGGGACCCAGCTTGGTGTCACGCGCGTCGACCTCGTGCTCCTCGATGTGGATCGAGGACAGCACGTCGTCCTGCACCAGCCGCTGCGACAGGATGATCGCGTCTTCGTAGTTGTGGCCCTCCCACGGCATGAACGCCACCAGAAGGTTCTTGCCCAGCGCCATCTCACCGTCGTCGGTGCACGGACCGTCGGCGATCACCTGACCGACCTCGACCCGCCGGCCCTCGTCCACGATCGGCTTCTGGTTGAAGCACGTGCCCTGGTTGGACCGCTTGAACTTCGACACCCGGTAGGTCGTCCGGGTCCCGTCGTCGTTCATCACCGTGACGTAGTCGGCCGAGACCTCCTCGACCACACCCGCCTTCTCCGCCGTGATCACATCACCGGCGTCGGTCGCGGCACGGTACTCCATGCCCGTCCCCACCAGCGGCGCCTCACTGCGCAGCAGCGGCACCGACTGCCGCTGCATGTTCGACCCCATCAGCGCACGGTTGGCGTCGTCGTGCTCAAGGAACGGGATCATCGCCGTCGCGACGGACACCATCTGGCGCGGCGAGACGTCCATGTAGTCGACCTCGTCGGGCCGGATCGCCTCGATCTCGCCGCCCTTGCGGCGGACGAGCACGCGCTGCTCGGCGAAGGCGCCGTCGGGGCCGATCGGCGTGTTGGCCTGCGCGATGACGTAGCGGTCCTCGACGTCGGCCGTGAGGTAGTCGATCTCCTCGGTCACGCGGCCCCCGACGACCCTGCGGTAGGGCGTCTCGATGAAGCCGAAGGGATTGACGCGGGCGAAGGACGACAGGGACCCCATGAGGCCGATGTTGGGGCCTTCGGGCGTCTCGATCGGACACATCCGCCCGTAGTGCGACGGGTGGACGTCACGGACCTCCATGCTCGCCCGCTCGCGGGACAGGCCGCCGGGGCCGAGCGCGTTCAGGCGGCGCTTGTGGGTGAGGCCGGCCAGGGGGTTGGTCTGGTCCATGAACTGCGACAACTGGCTGGTGCCGAAGAACTCCTTGATGGAGGCCACCACCGGCCGAATGTTGATCAACGTCTGCGGCGTGATCGCCTCCACGTCCTGCGTGGTCATCCGCTCACGCACCACCCGCTCCATGCGGGCCAGACCCAGACGCACCTGGTTCTGGATCAGCTCCCCCACCGTACGCAGCCGCCGGTTGCCGAAGTGGTCGATGTCATCGACCTCGATCGGCACCGCCACACTGCCCAGGGTCGCCTCCTCCTCACCCGCGTGCAGCCGCACCAGATACTCGATCGTGGCCACGACGTCGTCCTCGGTCAACGTCCCCTGGTTCATGTCCAGGTCCAGACCGAGCTTCTTGTTGATCTTGTAACGGCCGACCTTCGCCACGTCGTACCGCTTGGGATTGAAGTACAGATTCTCCAGCAGCGTCTGCGCCGACTCCCGCGTCGGCGGCTCACCCGGCCGCAGCTTGCGGTAGATGTCCAGCAGCGCGTCATCCTGCCCGGAGGTGTGATCCTTCTCCAGCGTCACATTGATCGACTCATACGAGCCGAACCGCTCCCGGATCCGCGCCTCGTCCCACCCCAGCGCCTTCAGCAGAACCGTCACCGGCTGCTTGCGCTTGCGGTCGATGCGCACACCCACGTTGTCACGCTTGTCGATCTCGAACTCGAGCCAGGCACCCCGACTCGGGATCACCCGGCACCCGTAGATGTCCTTGTCCGACGCCTTGTCCAGCGCCCGGTCGAAGTACACCCCCGGCGAACGCGTCAACTGGGAGGTGACCACCCGCTCGGTGCCGTTGGCGATGAACGTCCCTTTCGGCGACATGAGCGGGAAGTCGCCCATGAACACCGTCTGGCTCTTGATCTCACCGGTGGTGTTGTTGATGAACTCCGCCGTGACGAACATCGGGGCGGAGTAGGTCATGTCCTTGTCCTTGCACTCCTCCACGGAGTACTTGGGCGGCTCGAACCGGTGATCCCGGAACGACAGGGACATGGTCCCGGAGAAGTCCTCGATCGGACTGATCTCCTCGAAGATCTCCTCCAGCCCCGACTGCGTCGGAACGTCCCTGCGCCCGGCCTCGCGGGCCGCCTCGACCCGGGCCTTCCACCTCTCGTTGCCGACCAGCCAGTCGAACGAGTTGGTCTGCAGGGCGAGCAGATCGGGAACCTCGAGGGGTTCGTGGATGCGTGAGAAAGAGACGCGGCGGGGACCGGCGGGTACGGCGGAATCGGTGCGCGAGGCTGCCAACAGGTGTCCTTCCGAGGGCTCGCGGCGGACTGACGGCGCGCACGCCGGACGTCATCACGGCCATACGGAAGAAGGGGACGTCGAGGCGAGCGCGGAAGGGCAGCATAGAGCAGAATGCAGACAGATGTCCACACCTACATAAATTGTCAACCTCGATCCCGGGACCAGGATGACACGCTCGCCTCGTCCCCGTCAAGCCGCGCACCCGGAAGAAGCCCCCGGAAAGGACGCATACTTATGTTCGCCTTCAGAAGTACAGCTGTTACGCGGATCGGATTTCTCCGATCCCCGCCCTGGCGTGCCCGGCGCATCGGGCGCGGGGCGAGGGCCGGTCCGCCCGCGGTACGGACGGCCACCGACTTTGGTCGGTGTCGGCTCCGCGGCCCGTGCGGCTAGCCTCGGCCCGTGAGTGAGACGTTCGACCAGGTGAAGACCGATCCCCAGCGCGCGGGGCGCGCCCACCAGCGCATGCTGTGGTGCGCGGCCGGCGTCGCCGCGGCGGCGGGCGCGCTGGGCGGGCTGACGTTGTGGGGCCGCTTCAGCGCGGACGTGACCGGCGCCGTTCTGGCCCTGGACATCGCGGTCGCCCTGGTGAGCTGGCTGCTGTCACCGCTGCTGCTCTGGCGCCCGGTGGGCGTCACTCTGGCGCTGACCGTGCTGGCCGCGCTGTCCCCCACCGCCACCCCGGCGGCCAGCACGGGCGTGTTGCAGGTCGCGCAGCGGCGCCCTTTCCGGGTGGCGGCGCTGGTCGGCGCGGTGGGGGTCGCGTCCCATGTCGTGCAGGGGCTGTGGCAGCCGAACCGGGGAATCTCCTTCGGCTGGTGGCTGCTGCTCATCGCCCTCGGCTACGGCGCGATGGTCGGCTGGGGCGCGCTGGCGCGGGCGCGCCGTGAGCTGCTGTGGTCACTGCGCGAGCGGGCCCGCCGCGCCGAGGCCGAGCAGGGGCGCCGGGTCGCCGAGGCCCGGATGGCCGAGCGGACCCGGATCGCGCGGGAGATGCACGACGTGCTCGCCCACCGGCTGTCGCTGCTGGCGACCTACGCGGGCGCGCTGGAGTACCGGCCCGACGCCCCGCCGGAGAAGCTGTCGCACGCCGCCGGGGTGATCCGCGCCGGGGTGCACCAGGCGCTCGACGAGCTGCGCGAGGTGATCCTGCTGCTGCGCGCCGAGGACGCCGGCGAGGAGGACCGGCCCCAGCCGGTCCTGGAGGACGTGCCCCGCCTGGTCGAGGAGTCCCGCGACGCGGGCGGGCAGGTGGAGCTGCGCGACGAGACGGTCGGCGCGTCCGCGCTTCCGGCGGCGGCCGGGCGCACCGCGTACCGGATCGTGCAGGAGGGGCTGACCAACGCCCGCAAGCACGCCGTGGGGCGTCCCGTCCGGGTGGTGCTGGAGGGGCGGCCGGGGGCCAGGCTCGTGGTCGACATCCGCAACCCGCTGCCCGACGACGGCGCGGGGCCGCTCGCGCCCGGCAGCGGAACGGGGCTGGTGGGGCTGACCGAGCGGGTGCGGCTGGCGGGCGGGCGGCTCGACCACCAGGCCGCGGAGGGCGAGTTCCGGCTGCGGGCCTGGCTACCATGGCCCGCGTGAACCGCCCCCTGCGCGTCCTGATCGTGGACGACGACGCCCTCGTCCGCGCCGGCCTGTCGATGATGCTGGACGGGACGGGCGGCATCACCGTGGCGGGCGAGGCCGCCGACGGCGACGAGGTGCCCGCGGCCGCCGACGCGCACGCCCCCGACGTCGTGCTGATGGACCTGCGCATGCCGCGCGTGGACGGCATCACCGCGACCCGCCGGCTGCGGGCCCGGCCGAGCCCGCCGGAGGTCATCGTGCTGACGACCTTCGACTCCGACGAGAACATCCTGCACGCCCTGCGCGCGGGCGCCAGCGGGTTCCTGCTGAAGGACACCCCGCCGGACCAGATCGTCCACGCCGTCCGGCAGGTCGCGGGAGGCGACCCGATCCTGTCGCCGCGCGTCACCCGCCGCCTCATGGACCGCGCGGCGGTGGAGGCCGGCGCCTACCAGCGCGCCCGCGCTGCGCTCGCCCGGCTCAGCCCCCGCGAGAACGAGGTGGTCCTGGCGATCGCCCACGGGCGTTCCAACGCCGACATCGCCGCCGAGCTATTCATGAGCGTGGCCACGGTCAAGGCGCACGTCTCCAGCGTCCTGACCAAGCTCGACCTGGACAACCGCACCCAGATCGCGCTGCTGGCCCACGACGCGGGCCTCGCCTGACCCCTCCCCTCTTGCGCGCCGTCGGGCCCGCGTGCCAATCTTGGAACGATCATTCCAAGTTGGGAGGAGCGGGACGATGCCGGACGTCAAGCACTTCGATCCCGACGCCGTCCTGGACCGGGCTGTGCGGCTGTTCTGGCGGCGCGGCGCCGCCGCGACGGGGATCGCCGAGGTGGTCGCCGAGACCGGGATCAACCGGTCCAGCCTGTACGCGACGTTCGGCGGCAAGCGGGACCTGTACGTGGCGGCGCTGCGCCGCTACGCCGACCGGCGGTCGCGCCCGGTGTTCGACCGGCTCGCCGCCGACGGGCGGGGCCTGCCGGGCATCGCCGCGTTCTTCGACGGGCTGGTCGCCGCACGGTGCTCCGGCGAGTACGCCCGCTGGGGCTGCATGGTGTCCAACGCCCACGCCGCCCAGGACGGGAGCGACGCCGGTGAGCGGGAGGTGCTCGACGCCCACCACGAGGCGCTGTGCGCCGCCATGCGCGCCGCCCTTGCCGCCGCCCGCGACCACGGGCAGCTGCGCGACGACGTGGACGTTCGCTCCGCGGCGCGGATGCTGGCGCTGCTGGCCTACGGCGTGAACCTGCGTTCCCGCGTCGGCGCCGACCCCGGCGAACTGGCGGACACGGTGGACGCCGCCCTGCGCTCCCTCTCTCCCACTCCCCTGCCGCCCCGTTAGGAGACGACGATGGCCGAGTTCACCGTCTACGACGAGACCGATGCCCCCGCCGACGCCCGCCCGCAACTGGAGGCCGCCAAGAAGCGGATGGGGTTCGTCACCACGCTCAACGGCGTGATGGCCGAGTCGCCGGAACTGCTCGCCGGCTACAACGCCCTGTCGGAGCAGTTCACCAAGTCGTCGCTGCCGGGGCCCGCCAGGCACGTCGTGCTGATCACCGCCAGCGTGCTGAACGGCTGCGAGTACTGCGTGGCCGCCCACTCCACGGTGGCGCTGCGGGCCCGCGTCCCCGCCGAGGTCGTGGAGGCGCTGCGCGCGGGACGGGCCCTGGACGACCCCGCGCTGGAGGCCGTCCGCCGCCTCACCGGCGCCATGGTCACGCAGCGCGGCTGGGTGGCCGACGCGGAGGTCGAGTCGTTCCTGGCCGCCGGCCACACCCGCCGCCACGTCCTGGACGTCGTCCTCGGCGTCGGCATGAAGACGCTGTCCAACTACACCAACCACCTCGCCCACACGCCGATCGACCCGGCGTGGAAGGAGCAGGAGTGGACGGCCCCCTCCTGACGCCGCCCCTCACACCGCGGCGGGCCCGGCCACGGCGTTCTCGGCCTCCGTGTCCGCGGCCGCGGACGGCGCGGGCTCCGAGGCCGCGCCCCGGCGGGCCGACGCCGCGACCAGGAGGGCGAGCACGACGAAGATCGCGGCAGCGATGGCGCCGGTGACGTGCAGGCCCGCGGTGAAGGCGGCGCGGGCGCCGTCCAGCAGTTCCGCGGCCTTCGCGGGCGGAAGGTGGCCGCTGTCGGCGACGGCGCCGGCCAGGGTGCGGGCCGCGGCCCCGGCGGCGTGGTCCATCCGGGCCTGGTAGACCGAGGCGCCGATCACCCCGATGACCGCCAGGCCCAGCGACCCGCCCAGGTAGTTGCTGGTCTCCGACATCGACGCCGCCGACCCCGCGCGCTCGGGCGGGACGGACCCGACCACCAGGCCGGTCCCCAGCGCGAACAGCGGGCCGGTGCCGAGGGCCAGGACGGTGATGCCGGAGATGACGGGCACGATGCCGTCCGACACCGTCAGCGGGAGGCAGCCCGCCGCCGACACCGCCAGCCCGGAGGCGATCGCGGTGGCGGGGCGGACCCGCTTTGCCAGCGTGGGCGCCGCCATCGTCCCGGCCGCGACGCCCAGCCCCATCGGGGCGAACAGCACGGCCGAGGCCAGCGGCGAGTGCCCCAGCACGTCCTGCAGATACTGGGTCACCATCAGGCCCGTCCCCGCCATGGCGACGCCCGCGAGCACCAGCGAGACCAGGACGGCGCTGAGCGGCCGGCTGCGCAGCAGCCGCAGGTCCAGCAGGGGGTGGTCGAGCTTGAGCTGGCGCCGGACGAACAGTGCGCCGACCACCGCCCCGCCGGCGAGCGCCGCGGCCGGGACGGCCCAGCCGCGGCCGTCGGCGAGCGCCAGCTGCTTCATCCCGTACACCATCGGCAGCACGGCGGCCAGGGAGAGCCCGACGCTGAGCGGGTCGATCCGCCGTCCGGCCGACCGGTCCCGGAACTCCGGCAGCAGGAACGGGCCGGCCGCCAGCAGCAGCGCCATCACCGGGACGGCGACCAGGAACACCGATCCCCACCAGAAGCGCTGGAGCAGGAGCCCGGCCAGCACCGGGCCGAGCGCCCCGCCCGCGAACTGGCAGGTGGCCCAGATCGCGATGGCCCTCCCGCGCTCGCGCTCGTCCCGGAAGATGTTGATGATCAGCGCCAGCGTCGAGGGCATCAGCGTCGCTCCCGCCACGCCCAGCAGCGCCCGGGCGGCGATCAGGGTCCCCGGGCCGGGGGCGTAGGCGGCGACGGCCGACAGGACGGCGAACGCGGCGGCGCCGGTGAACAGCAGGCGCCGGCGGCCGACGCGGTCGCCCAGCGTCCCCATGGTGATCACGAACCCGGCGACCATGAACCCGTAGGCGTCGCTGATCCACAACTGCTCGGTGCCGCTCGCCCCCAGGTCGGCGCTCAGCTGCGGCAGCGCCAGCAGCAGCGCCGTCATGTCCATGGCCATCAGCAGCGACGGCAGCGCCAGGACGGCCAGCGCGAGCCATCCCCGCGTCCCGGCACGGGCCGCCGAGGCCTCCGGCCCCTCGTGCTCCCTGTCCGCACTCCCCATATCCGCACTCCCCTTCGGGTCGAGTCACGTGTCACGGGGTGGTCGGAGCGGTCGCGCGGTTCTCGACATCGATCTGAGAGAAAAACGGGGAAGGTGTGTCGAAGGCGGCCGAGCCGCTCCGACGCCTCCCGTGCGAGGCGCCGAAGGCGTCAGGCCGGAGGGGAGACCACCGTGAAGTACATGCTCATGCTGTACGCGTCGCAGCGGGCCTATGACGAGATGGCGGGGAACGTGCCCGAGGACGAGGCCGTCTGGTCCGCCGAGGAGCTGGCCGAGATGCACGCGTTCATGGAGAGGTTCAACCAGGACCTGGTGGAGTCCGGGGAGTTCGTGGACGCCCAGGGCCTGGCCGCGCCCGTCCACACCCGCCGGTTCCACACGGAGGACGGGGTGCCGGTCGTGACCGACGGCCCCTACCCCGAGACCGCCGAGGTGCTCGCCGGGTACACCGTCATCGAGTGCGACGGCTTCGAGCGCGCCTCGGAGATCGCCGCGCGGCTCACGCGGTGCCCCGGCCCGGCGGCGGCGCGGGAGCGGGCGTACACGGACCTGCGGCCGATCGTCGAAGGGCGCTCCGACCTGGAGCCGTGACCGCGCGGACGGAGAGGACTCGGGACCTGCTGCGCCCACTGGTCGAAGCCGAGGTGGCCGGGCCGCTCGGGCTCATGCTGCTCACCGACGCGCGCCGATCCGCCGCGCCGCGCCGGGCCGGGCGGCGGTCGGGGGTCGGGCCTAGCCGCGCAGGCGGGTGATCGCCTGCGGGGTCAGGTGCCGCGCGAGCTCCTCCAGGAGGCCGACGATCTCGGCGACCCGCCGCGGGTCGTCGGTGTCCAGGGCCGCCGCGAGGGCGGCGTCGACGGTGCTCGACCTGACCTCCTCCACCCGGGCGGAGGGCCGGGGCGCGGGGCGGATGCGGACCCGCCTGCGGTCGCCGGGGTCGGGCTCGGCGACGACGGCGCCGGTGTCGCGGAGCCGGGCGACGGCCGCCGACACGGCGCTCTGCGGAAGACCGGTCCGGGTGGCGATCTCTCCGACGGCGCCGCCGGGATGGGCGCGCACGTCGCTGGCGACGATCAGGACGGTCCGGACGCTGGTGGAGTGCCGGCCGATGCCCTCGGTGGGCAGCGCCTCCTCGCCGATCTTCATCAGGGTCCGTCCCAGCAGGAAAAGCTCGACTCCGTCCATGCCGGCCAAGTTACATCATTTTTGATGCATCAGTCTTGATGTATCAAATTTGATGCTTTACGGTCGGTCTCGCAGGGGCAGAACGGCCCCCGACCGAGAGGACCCGCGATGGACACCGCCACGACCCCGGCCACGGGCATGCTCTGGACCGACGGCGCGACGCTCTACTACGAGGTGCGCGGAACCGGCCCGATGCTGCTGATCTCGCAGAGCGGCGAGGGGGACGCCGGGCGCAGCGCGGACCTGGTCGACCGGCTCGTCGCCGACTACACCGTGGTGACCTACGACCGCCGCGGCCTGTCCCGCAGCGTGCTGGACGACCCCGCCCGGGGAGTGAGCCTGGCCGCGCACGCCGACGACGTCCACCGTCTGCTGGCCGAACTGTCGGACGAGCCGGTGCTCATGCTGGGGTG
Source organism: Spirillospora sp. CA-108201 (assembly GCF_050936235.1). NCBI lineage: Bacteria > Bacillati > Actinomycetota > Actinomycetes > Streptosporangiales > Thermomonosporaceae > Spirillospora > Spirillospora sp. CA-108201. The sequence continues at coordinate 1,566,554 of NZ_JBNJNE010000001.1, forward strand.
CAGCATGGGCGCCTCGATCGGGCTCCACCTGGCCGTCGACCACCCCGGCCAGATCAGCGCGCTCGTGGCCCATGAGCCGGTCACCCCGCGGCTGCTGCCCGCCGACCAGCGCGCGCACCACGAGCGGGAACTGGCGCACATCCAGCACGTCCACCGGCGCGACGGGCTGGCCGCCACGTTCACGACGATCGCCGGCGTGCTGGGCATCGATCCCGCCGCCCCCGACGCCGAGCCGGGCCTCACCCGCCACCCCATGACACCCCAGCGGACGCGCAACTTCGACTTCTTCGTCGAGCACGACTTCACCGCCGTCATCGACGACACCCTCGACGTCGCCGCGCTCACCGGCACCGCGACCCGGATCGTCCCGGCCATCGGGCGCACCACACCGCGCACGGTCTTCGACAACAAGTGCGCCTTCGCGCTGGCCGGCCTGCTCGGCGCCGAGCTGCACGAGTTCCCCGGCGGGCACAACGGCAACACCACCCACCCGCGCGCCTATGCCGCCGCGCTGCGCGCCACCCTCAACGCCTCGTGAGGTTCCGTCCCGGATCGTAACGCAACTCCGGTTGCGTTAACTTCGTCCTCGGACGGAAACAGCAGTGGAGGGACGAGGGGGGACGACATCCATGCCAGAGGGTTCGCACGCCAGCATCAAGGAGTTCCGGGTGTCCGGCCCGGACGCGGGACCGTACAGCGTCGCCGCAGGGCCGGACGGGGCGCTGTGGTGCACGCTCGTCCACGAGGGCCAGATCGCGCGCCTGGAACCGGACGGAGGCCTCACCGTGCACGGACCCGTCCCCGCCGGACCGATGATCATCACGGCGGGCCCGGACGGCGCGCTGTGGTTCACCGCGTTCCACGGCGACGCGATCGGCCGGATCACCCCCGCGGGTGAGGTCACGCGGTTCCCCCTGCCCGGCGGGTGGGGTCCGTGCGGGATCGCGGCCGGTCCGGACGGCGCGCTGTGGTTCACCCGCATGCACGCCGGCGGCGTCGGACGGATCACCGTGGACGGCCAGGTCAGCGCCTTCCCGGTGCCGGGAGAGGGCGCGATGCCCTCGATGATCGCGGCGGGTCCGGACGAGGCCCTGTGGTTCACCCTCAACCAGGGCAACGCGATCGGGCGGATCGCGCCGGACGGGGAGGTCGCCGTCCACCCGCTGCCCACCGAGGGCTCCGCGCCGGTCGGCATCGCCGCCGGTCCGGACGGCGCGCTGTGGTTCACCGGCATCGGCGCCGGGCACATCGGGCGGATCGCCACCGACGGGAAGGTGACCGAGTTCCCGCTGCCGGACCGGGGCGCCCGTCCGCACGCCATCGTCGCCGGCCCCGGCGGGGACCTGTGGTTCACCGAGTGGGCCACCGCCCACGTCGGCCGCATCAGCACCGACGGCCGCATCGACGAGCACCCGCTGCCGACTCCCGGGAGCGAGCCGCACGGCATCGCGGTGGGACCGGACGGCGCCCTGTGGGTGGCGCTGGAGATCGGCGCGCTCGCCCGCGTCGCCGTCGCCTGACCCGCCGCCCGCCTCGCGGGCCGGACGGTTCGAGCCGCGCCGAAACGTCCGCGGGCCACCGTGGGCGGCATGGGTTCCCCGACGAACGCCACCGAGATTCCCGCCGCACGCCCGACCGGCCCCGCGCCCCGGCGCGGGGCGACGCTCGCGATCCTGTGCGCCGGCATGTTCCTGGTGCTGCTGGACGTGACGATCGTCAACGTCGCACTCCCCGGTATCGGCCGGGCGCTCGGCACCGGCCTGCCCGGCCTGCAGGGCGTCGTGGACGGCTACGCGGTCGCGATCGCGGGACTGCTGCTGGGCGGCGGCGCCCTCGGCGACCGGATCGGGCACCGCCGGGCGACGCTGGCCGGGTTCGCGCTGTTCGGGCTGGCGTCGCTGGCCTGCGGGGCCGCGTCCGGCGCCGGCCCGCTCATCGCGGCCCGCGTCGCGCAGGGGCGGGGGCCGCGCTGCTGCTGCCCGGCAGCCTCGCCCTGATCACCGCGGTCTACCCCGGCCGCGCCGAGCAGGCGCGGGCCCTCGGGGTGTGGGCCGGGATCTCCTCCACGGCGCTGCCGGCCGGACCGCTGCTCGGCGGGCTCCTGGTCGACACGGCCGGCTGGCGGTGGATCTTCCTGCTGAACGCGCCGATCGCCGCGGCGGCGATCGGCGGCGTCCGCGCGCTGGTCCGCGAGCCCCGCCGAGCCGGGCGGGGCGCCGCGCCGGACCGGGCGGGGATGGTGCTCGCGCCGCTCACCCTCGGCGGCCTGGTCTGGACGGTCATCGCCGCGGGCCACGGCCACCGGGACGTCGCCGCCGCCACCGCCGTCGTCACCTTGGGCGCCGGGACGGCGTTCGTCCTGGCCGAGCGGCGCGCGGCCGCGCCGATGGTCCCGGGCGGGCTGCTGCGGGCCCCGGCGTTCCTCGGCGCCGGCGCCATCGCGTTGATCATGAATCTGGTCACCAACGGGGTGCTGTTCGTGGCGACGCTGCGGCTGCAGCAGGCCGGGCACCGCTCCGCGCTGGCCGCCGGGGCGATGCTGCTGCCGATGGCCGTGCCGCTGGCGGCGCTGGCCCCGGTGAGCGGGCGCCTCACCGCCCGGTTCGGGACGCGGGTGCCGCTCGCCGCGGGCGCCGCCGTCGCCGCGGCCGGTTCCCTGTCGCTGCTCGGCGCCGGTCCCGGCGGCGGCTACGTCCCGCTCCTCCCGGCGCTGCTGGCCATCGGAACCGGGGACGGCCTGATCGTCACGGCGGTGGTCGCCGCCGCGATGCGCGCCGTCCCCCCGGCGCACGCCGGGCTGGCCGGCGGGTTCAACAACACCGCCCGGCAGGTCGGGACGGCGCTCGGCGTCGCCGTCTACGGGGCGGTCGCCGGTCCGGCGCTCCGCCCGGGGTTCGCCTCCGGCCTGCACGTCCTGGCCTGGGCGAGCGTGGCGCTGTGGCTGGTGGCGCTGGCCCTCACCCGCGTCGTCCCGGCCCGCTGACGCGCCGAAAACCGGTTGGCAGGACCGGCGGCCGGGCCCTAGAACGGTCGCATGCTGCACAAGTACCCCCGGACCCGGCACATCGCGGGCTCCCGGCTCCAACCGGGCGACCACGATCTGGCCGCGGTGCCGTTCGAGGCGATCGCCGGGCGGTACCTGGTGGTGGAGGAGAAGCTCGACGGCGCCAACTCCGGCATCAGCTTCTCGGCCGACGGCGAGCTGCGGTTGCAGAGCCGCGGCCACTACCTGACCGGCGGGCCGCGCGAGCGCCAGTTCGGGCCGCTGAAGGCGTGGGCGGCGTCGGTCCAGCACGTCCTGCGCGAGCGCCTGCGGGACCGGTACGTCCTGTACGGGGAATGGCTGTACGCCAAGCACACGGTCTTCTACGACGCGCTCCCCCACTACTTCTGCGAGTTCGACGTCCTCGACCAGACCGACGGGACGTTCCTGTCGACCGAGCGGCGCCGCGAGTTGCTCGCCGGGACGCCGGTGGTGTCGGTGCCCGTCCTGCACGAGGGCCCGCTGCCGGACGTGGCCGCGCTGACGAAACTGGCCGGCCCCTCCACCTGCCGGACGCCGCGGTGGCGGGACGCGCTGCGCGCGGCGGCCGAGGCGGGCGGCGCCGACCCCGGCCGCGTCGTCGAGGAGACCGACGCCTCCGAGGAGATGGAGGGCCTCTACATCAAGGTGGAGGAGGACGGGAAGACGGTGGACCGCTACAAGTGGGTCCGGCCGAGCTTCCTGACCGCGATCCTCGACTCGGGCACCCACTGGCAGGAGCGGCCCATCGTCGCCAACGGCCTGGCCGACCCGGAGGTGCTGTATGCGGGTGTTTGAGGAGCTGTGCCCGGCGCCGCCGCACTGGACCGTCCCGTGGGAGCGGATCCGGAACGCCTTCACCTGGGTGCGCGACATGGCGGACGTCCCGCAGGACGCCGTCTACCACGGCGAAGGCGACGTGGAGACCCACACCCGGATGGCGTGCGAAGCGCTGGCGGCGCTGCCGCGGTGGCGCGCCCGCCCGCAGAGCGAGCGGGTCCGCCTGTTCACCGCCGTGCTGATGCACGACATCGCCAAGCCGCACTGCACCGCCCTGGACGACGACGGCCGCATCACCGCGCGGGGGCACTCCCGCCGCGGCGACCTGATGGCGCGGCGCATCCTGTGGGAACTCGGCGCGCCGGTCGCCTGGCGCGAGCACGTGGCGGCGCTGATCCGCCACCACCAGGTGCCGTTCTGGGCCCTGGAGCGGCCCGACCTGCGGCAGATCGCGTTCCGCGTCAGCCTGCTGGCCCGCAACGACGACCTGGTGCTGCTGGCGTCCGCCGACATCCTCGGCCGGATCTGCCCCGACACCGAGGAGCTGCTGGAGAACGTCGCCCTGTACGGGGAGTACTGCGCCGAGCAGGACTGCCTGGACGGGCCGCGCGCCTTCCCCTCCGACCACGCGCGGTTCTGGTACTTCCGCAAGCCCGACCGCGACCCCGGCTACGCCGCCTACGACGACACGCGCTGCACCGTGACGGTCCTGTCGGGGCTGCCGGGCGTCGGCAAGGACCACTGGATCGCCGCGCACCGCCCGGACGTTCCCGTCGTCAGCCTCGACCGGCTCCGCGCCGAGATGGGCGTCGACCCGGCCGGCGACCAGCGCGCCGTGGCGGCCGCCGCCTACGAGCTGGCCCGCGAGCACCTGCGCAGCGGACGGTCGTTCGTGTGGAACGCCACCAACGTGTCCCGGCAGCAGCGGGAGCTGTGCACCGGTCTCGTCGCCGGTTACCGGGGGCGGGTCGAGGTCGTCGCGCTGGAGGCGCCGCCGCGGGTGCTGCGGGACCGCAACCGGGCGCGCCGCTCGCCCGTCCCGGACGCGGTGATCGACCGGCTCGTGCAGCGGTGGGAGACCCCGGACCCGACCGAGGCGCACAGGGTCGACTGGCTCAGCACGGCCTGAGCCCGTCGGCGGGCACGCCCGGCGCGGCCGGACCCCGCCTGGTCACCGCGTGTCGGGGCGCCGCCACGTTTAGCCCATGCGCACGGGGAACGCCCTTTTCCAGGTTTCGAGACATGGAGGGGGCCTGGAGGCATGAGCATCGTGCGGCAGCGGCATGACGGCGACGGCCAGGCCGGGACGACGGGCGCGCACCGGGGGGATTTCGGGAGCGCGCCGGAGTTCCGCGCCGAACGCCACGAGGCGGGAACGGGCGAACTGGTCAGGCAGGCCACGCAGCAGGTGTCGGACCTGATGCGCGCCGAGATGCGCCTGGCCGTCGCCGAGCTGAAGGACAAGGGCCGCCACGCCGGCACCGGCGCCGGCCTGTTCGGCGGGGCCGGTCTGGTCGCGCTCTACGGGGTGGCGGTGCTGCTGGCGGCCGCGGTGGCCGCGATCGCGCTGGCCCTGCCGGTGTGGGCGGCAGCGCTGATCATCGGCGTGTTCCTGCTGGTGGTGGCGGGCGTGCTGGCGCTGATGGGCCGGGCGCAGACCAGGCGGGCCACACCGCCCAAGCCCGAGCGGGCCATGGACGAGGCCAAGCTGGCCGTGGCCGAACTGAAGGAGAGGGCGACGCACCGATGACGATGCAGGGCAGGCACGGCGCCGAGGCGGGCACCGAGGAGCTGCGTCAGGAGGTCGACCGGGCCCGGCACGAGCTCGGGGAGACGGTGGAGCAGCTCGCGGCCAAGGCCGACGTGAAGGCCATGGCGCGGGAGAAGGTCGAGCAGGCGCGCGGCAGGGCCCGCGACACCGCGACGTCCGCGTGGGGGGCCGCGAGTTCGCGGGAGGGCAAGGCGAAGGCGTTCCGGGGCGGCGCCGTCATCGCGTCGGCCGGGGCGATCGCGCTGGGCGCGGTGTGGCTGCGCCGCCGCCGCACGTCGCCGCCCACGTCGCGGATGCGGCTGGGACGCGGCGGCAGGCCGCCGGTGCAGGTGCGGATGCGCGTCGGGCAGAGGCGCGCCGTCACGGTACGCCGCACCGGGCGGCGCTGAGCGGCCCGGAAGAGGACGAGCATGCGCAAGCCCGGACCCCCCACCGCCCTGCCCGTGCGGTCGTGGTGGCGGACGCTCAAACGCACCTTCGGCGAGTTCCAGAAGGACAACCTCTCGGACTGGGCGGCCGCCCTCACCTACTACTCCATTCTGTCGATCTTCCCGGCGATCCTGGTGGTGGTCTCGCTGGTGGGCCTGGCCGGCCAGTCGGCGACCGACAACCTGGTCAAGAACGTCGGGAGCCTGGCCCCGGGCGCGGTCCGGGACCTGCTCGTCAGTTCCATCAGGCAGCTCGAAGGCGGCGCCGGGGGCGCGGGCGTCGTCGCCGTGCTGAGCCTGGCGGCCGCCGTCTGGTCGGCGTCGGGCTACGTCGGGGCGTTCATGCGCGCCTCCAACGCCGTCTACGACGTCCCCGAGGGCCGCCCGTTCTGGAAGAAGGTGCCGCTGCGCATCGGGGTCACGCTGCTGACGCTGGTGCTGCTGTCGGCGTCGGTGATCGCCGTGGTGGTGTCCGGGCCGCTGGCGCGCAAGGTCGGCGACACGCTCGGGTTCGGCTCCGAGGCCGTCACCCTCTGGGGCATCGCCAAGTGGCCGATCCTCGTGGTGGTCGTCGGCTTCCTGTTCTCGCTGCTGTACTGGGCCTCCCCGAACGCCAAGCGCGGATTCCGCTGGGTCACGCCGGGGAGCGGGCTCGCGATCCTGCTGTGGCTGGCGGCGTCCGGGGTGTTCGCACTGTACGTGGCGAACTTCGCCTCCTACAACAAGACCTACGGCAGCCTCGCGGGGATCATCATCTTCCTGGTCTGGCTGTGGATCACGAACCTGGCGATCCTGCTGGGCGCCGAACTGGACGCCGAACTCGAACGCGGCCGCGCGATCGCCGCCGGGCAGCCCGCCAAGGAGGAGCCGTACGTGGAGTTCCGCGACACCCGCGCCTTCGACGACGAGGAGCGGCGCGAGACCGGCGTCGAGGACGTCGAGGACGGAGCCGGCAACGGAGCCGACGACGAGCACGGGGCGCACCGGATCTAGCCCGGTTCGGCGGGGCGGCGTTTGTTACCGGGGAATTACGGGTCGCACAAGACCGAATCCCCTGAATAGGATCATCGCATGCTCCGTCCCGCCTATCCGATCGAGACCGAGCGGCTGATCCTGCGGCCGTTCCGCGAAACCGACCTGGAGGGCCTGTACTCCTACCAGTCCCTGCCCGAGGTGGCGCGCTTCCTGTACTGGGAGCCCCGCTCCATGGAGGAGTCGCGGTCGTTCCTGAAGCAGAAGATGATCGCCTCCAGCGTGGAGAAGGAGGGCGACTGGCTGGTCCTGGCGGTGGAGTGGCGCGAGACCGGCGAGCTGATCGGCGAGGTCAACCTGCAGTGGCGCAGCCGGGAGCACCGCCAGGGCGAGATCGGCTACATCTTCAACCCCGCCTACCACGGCAAGGGGTTCGCCACCGAGGCCGCCGAGGTGGTGCTGCGGCTGGGCTTCGAGGGGCTCGACCTGCACCGCGTCTGCGGGCGGCTGGACGGCCGCAACGCCGCGTCCGCCCGCGTCCTGGAGCGCCTCGGGATGCGCCGCGAGGCGCACCTGGTGCAGAACGAGATCGTCAAGGGCGAGTGGAGCGACGAGGTCGTCTACGCGATGCTCCGCCGCGAGTGGGACGCCCGCGCCCAGCCCTGACCGGCCTCGCACGGGGCGCGGTCACCGTTCCGCCTGCTCGCGCAGGGCCCGCGCCAGGTCGCGGACGTGGCCGCGCAGCTCGTCGGGCCGCCGGATGACGAACCGGAAGCCCAGGCCGGCCAGCATCCGCGCCATGCCGTCCAGGCGTTCCGCGCGCGTGGTCATCACCACTCCCCCGGCGGCCTCGGCCAGCGTCGCCGTCGTGGCGGGGATCCGGCGCCGCGCCTCGGCGAGATCCGTCTCCAGCAGCACCTCGACCTCGTGGGCGTAGGGCACGCGCGCCAGCGACCGGGTGACGTGCTGGACGGGGTCGACGTCGTCGGGGATCTCGAAGCGGGCGGTGCCGGGCTCGGCGGCGGCGACGCGGTCGACGCGGAACGTGCGGATCTCCCCGCTGCGGTGGTCGTGGCCCGTGACGTACCAGCGTCCGGAGTGGAAGACCAGGCCGTAGGGGTCCAGGTCCCGCTCGGTCTCGGCGCCCTGCCAGGACCGGTAGCGCATCCGGACGCGGCGTTTCTCCCTGGCCGCCGCCGCGAGAGTCAGGACGGCGCCGGTGTCGGGCGCGGCGGAGTCCCGGGCGGCGAGAGTGAACCCGAGCGTGTCCCGCAGCGCCTGGACGCGTTCGCGCAGGGCCGCGGGCAGGACGCGCTGCACCTTGGCCAGCGCGCTCTCGGTGGCCTGCCCGGGCAGCCCCAGCCGCCGTCCGGCCAGCAGCCCCAGCACCACGGCGGTGGCCTCGTCGTCGGTGAGCATGAGCGGCGGCAGCTTGTAGCCGGGCATGAGCCGGTAGCCGCCGTAGCGGCCGCGTTCGGCGACGACGGGGACGCCGAGATCGTCCAGGCGGGCGGCGTAGCGGCGGACGGTCCGCTCGTCCACGCCGAGACGCCGCGCCAGCTCCGCCCCGCCCATGCGGGGGTTGGCCTGCAGCAGCTCCAGCATGGCCAGGACGCGGGTCGTCGGATGGGACGGCGCGGGGTGTGGCACGGGTCACTCGCTTAATCCGGGCGGTTCCTGTCCGGTATCGACCCTAGCGTGGGATCACATCCACCGAGAGGACGGCTGAACATGGCAGCTGGCAAGGCGACGTTCGTACTGGTCCCGGGGCACTGGCTCGGCGCCTGGGCGTGGGACGAGGTGGCGGCCGACCTTCGGGCCGCGGGCCACGAGGTGCGCGCGGTGACGCCGGCCGGGCAGGCCGAGCGGGCCGTCGAAGCCGCGCCCGGGACCGACGTCGGCGCGCAGGTCGACGACCTGGTGCGGCTCATCGAGGACGACGACCTGACCGGAGTCGTGCTCGTCGCGCACAGCGGCGCGAACATGGCGGTCACCGGCGCCGCCGACCGGATCCCCGAGCGCGTCGCCCGGATCGTCTATGTCGACACCGGCCCGATGCCGTCCGGCCTGGCCGGCATCGACTTCCACGACCCCGCCTCGCGCGAGGAACTGGAGAATGCCGTCGCCGAGCACGGCGACGGCTGGACGATCCCGGTGCCGGCGTTCGACCCGGATCAGGACCCGGCCAACCTCGCCGGCCTGAACGAAGAGCACCTGGCCGCGATGCGCGAGCGCGGGACGCCCCAGCCGTTCGGCACCGTGACGCAGGCGCTCACCCGCCCCGACCCGGTGCCCGCCACGCCCCGGACGCTCATCGCCTCCACGATCCCGCTGGCCGCGGTCAGGCGGATGGGCGAAGGCGGGCACCCGGTGTTCTCGATGATGACCGGGCCCGGCTGGACCTACCACGAACTGCCCACCGGGCACTGGCCGATGCTCTCCCGCCCCCGCGATCTGGCCGCGCTGCTGGCCGGAACCGCCGCCGGCGGGGCGTGAATCACTCACTTCCCCACAGCCGCGCGGTGAAATCTTGTCACCGGCCCACGTAGATCATTTCAGTGGGGACGAGGACACTCTGCGGAAGTCGCACGGCCGCGGGGGTCGGGCCTGAGCCGCGAGGTGAGCCTTGCACACGACACCGACCGTCCGCCGCCGGCCGCACCGGGTGACCTGGCGGCGCTCGCTGGCCTCCGGGGCGATCACCGCCGTCCTGGCGGCCGGCCTCGGCGCGGTCGGCACCGGGCCCGCGCAGGCGCTCGCCGGGCCGGTCAGGGCGGACGACGGGGCGCGCATCACCGCGGAGAAGAAGATCGCCTCCAACGAGGTCGACATCGCGATCGACTCGCCCGCCCTGGGCAAGGCGGTCAAGACCCGCATCCTGCTGCCGAAGAACTGGACGCGGAACGCGACGGCGACGTGGCCGGTGCTGTACGCTTTCCACGGCGGCCAGGACAACTACACGTCCTGGACGCGCAACACCGACATCGAGGCGTGGGCGGCCAAGTACAACGTCATCGTCGTCATGCCGGAGGGCGCGGACGGCTCCTACACCGACTGGTACAACTACGGCAAGGGCGGGACCCCCAAGTGGGAGACCTTCCACACCGCCGAGGTGCGCCAGCTGATGGAGCGCAACTACCACGCGGGCGCGCTGCGCGCGGTGATCGGCAACTCCTCCGGCGGCGCCGGCGCGATGTCGTACGCGGCGCGTCACCCGGGGATGTTCAAGTACGCGGCGTCGCTGAGCGGGATCGTGTCGATGCGCTCGATCGGGATGCCGGCGCTGCTGATGTTCACCAACGCGGGCAACGGGCAGGACCCGTTCGCGATCTGGGGCGTCCCGTGGTCCGACGACGCCAACTGGGCGGCGCACGACCCGTACTCGCTGGCGCCCAAGCTGCGCGGCACCGGCCTGTTCTTCTCCGCCGGCACGTCCGGGCGGCCCGGCCCCGGCGACCCGGACGTGGCGCCGTGGGACATCGGCCTGCTCAGCGAGATCGCGGTCGGCGCGAACAACAAGGACTTCCAGAAGCGTCTCGACCAGCTGAACATCCCCTACACCGCCCACATCTACGGCGACGGCCGGCACAACTGGCCGGCGTGGGTGCGTGAGGCGGGCGCGGTGTGGCCGACGCTGATGAAGTCGGTCGGCGCCCGCAGGGTCTGACGCGCGCCCCCGCGTCCCTCGGCACGGATCCGGCCCGGTTCCGGTGCGGCTGCGGCTGCCGTCCCGGAACCGGGCCGCCGCGCGTGCGGCCCGGCGGGTCAGTACCCCAGGCCGTGCCCGAACGGGTAGAGGACGGTGCCCGGCTCGTCGCGGGCGGGGATGGCGACGGGCAGCCGCCCGCGCGGGTCCAGCTCGCCGAACAGGACCTTGGCGGCCGACCGCAGCGCCTCGCTCGTGTAGGAGTAGGTCGCCAGGTAGGTGGTCGTCTCGGGGAACCAGGCGATGTCGTAGGGGTCCCGGACGGCGACGACGACGACCGGCCTGCCGGTGGCGACCAGCGCCTTCACGAGGTTCATCTGCCCGGGCCCGTTGTGGCCGGGTTCCTGCTTGACGTCCCAGGCGCGGTTGGTGACGGCGACGACCAGGTCCTGCTCCCGGGCGGCGGCCACGGCCTCGTCGATCTGGGCCTGGGCGGGGCTGATGCCGGTCTGCCGGATGGTGGCGGTGGCGCCGCGGCGGGCGATCTCCGTGCCGAGGGACGCGGTGGTGGACACGCCCCACCCGGTGACCAGGACCCTGCGGGCGCCCGGGCGCAGCGGCAGGACGCCGGCGCCGTTCCTGACCAGGGTGGTGGTGCGGTCGGCGGCGCGCTGCGCGGCGGCCAGGTGGCCGGGGGTCCCGACGACCCGGCCGATCCTCGACTCGTCGGCGTAGGGGTCGCGGAACAGGCCGCGGCGCTGCTTCAGCTCCAGGATCCGGTAGACCGACTCGTCGATGCGCTGCTCGGTCAGCTCGCCGGACTTGACGGCGTTGACGACGGCGGCGAGCTGGCGGGGGAACACGCCGTCGCCCTGGGCGTCGGCGGGCGGCTTCAGCAGGACGTCCACGCCGGCCTTGAGGGCCAGGACGGGGATGTTCTCGTCGCCGTACTTGTCGCGGACGCCCTGCATGTCCAGGGCGTCGGTGACGACGACGCCGCGGTAGTGGAGGCGGTCGCGCAGGATGCCGGTGAGGATGGGCCGCGACAGGGTGGCGGGGTCGCCGGAGGGGTCCAGCGACGGCACGACGATGTGCGCGGTCATGATGGAGTCGACGCGCTGCTTGATCGCGGCGCGGAACGGGGGCAGGTCGAGCCGCTCCCACTCGGCGCGGGTGTGGCCGATCCGCGGGACGCCGGTGTGGCTGTCGGTGGTGGTGTCGCCGTGCCCGGGGAAGTGCTTGACGGTCGGGGTCACTCCCCCGGCCCGGTAGCCGCCGATCTGCGCGGTCACCATGTCCGACACCAGGGCGGGGTCGGAGCCGAAGGACCGGACGCCGATGACGGGGTTGGCCGGGTTGACGTTGACGTCGGCGTCGGGCGCGTAGTCCTGGTTGACGCCGACGGCGCGCAGCTCGCTCCCCGTGATGCGGGCGAGCTCGCGGGCGTCGGCGGGGCGGCGCCCGGCGGCCAGGGCCATGCTGCCGGGCGACTGCGTGGCGGGCGGCTGGACGCGGGCGACGATGCCGCCCTCCTGGTCGATGGCGATCGTGGCGGGGACGCGCAGCGGCTGCGCGGCGGCGGCGCGCTGGATGCCGTTGGAGAACGCGGCGAGCTGCCGCGGGTCGGTGACGTTGTCGCCGTAGTAGATGAAGCCGCCGGGGTGGTAGCGGGCGACGACCTGCGCGGCGTTGTCGACCCCGTACAGCCTGCGGTTGGCGGCGACGTCGGCCGGTTCCGCGGTGGTGGCGCTCTTGCCGTAGACCTGCAGGACGAACAGCTGCGCGGCCTTGTCCTGCAGCGACATCGACCGCAGGATCCGCGTCAGCCGCGGGTCCTTGCCGGCGTGCGGCGCGGCCTGCGCGGTGGACGCGTCCACGGCGCCGAGGCCGGTCACCGCGAGCGCTCCGGCCGCGAGGCCGGCGAGCCACCTGCGGCGGCGCGTGCGGGGACGGTACATGACGGCTCCCTCCCGCCCCCGAGCTGGTTGATGATCAAAGTTCCTCCCGGCACGGTAGCCGCGGGGCGCGGCCCCCGTCCACGGCAATGCTCGACGATCCGTCCTCGAACCGTCCCCGTTCCGGTAAAGCGTCACCCGCGGTGCAGCCACCGCCACCAGCGGCTCGGGGGCGTGTCCTGCTCGGTCAAAGGGTGCTCCTCCACCTCGTAGCGGCGCACGTAGGCGGAGACGAACGCCTGGAGGCTGGCGCCGAGCGGGATCGCCAGCAGGATCCCGACGGGCCCGGCGACGGCGGCGCCGGCCAGGACGAGCCCGAACGCGACCGCGGGGTGCATGTCCAGGGTCCGGGCGGTGATGCGCGGCTGCAGCAGATAGTTCTCCAGTTGCTGGTAGGCGATGATGAACAGCAGGATCCACAGGGCCGTGCTCGGCGACTTGGTGAGCGCGATGACCACCGGCACGGCGCCGGCCAGGTAGGTGCCGACGGCGGGGATGAACTGCGAGACCACTCCGACCCACAGCGCCAGGGCCGCCGCGTACGGGACGCCGAGCCCGGCCATGGCGGCGTAGTGGGCGATGCCGGAGATGAGGGCGAGCAGTCCCCGGGAGTAGATGTAGCCGCCGGTCTTGTCGACGGCGATCTCCCAGGCGCGCAGGACCTCGCGCTGGCGGTGCGGCGGGAGGAGGGAGCACACCGTCCGGCGGAACCGGGGGCCCTCGGCGGACAGGTAGAAGGTGAACAGCAGGACGCCGAGAGTGTTGAAGACGACGCCCAAGGCGGTGGTGCCGAACCCCCACACGTTCGCGGCGAGGTCCGACACGTGCCGTGACAGCGCGCCGGTGATGGTGGGGAGCCGCTGGAAGACGGTCCGCTCCGACAGGTGCGTCCCGAACGTGGAGTTCACCCATTCGACGAACCGGCGGACGTAGCCGGGGAATCCGCTGACCAGGTTGGTGGCCTGGGCGGCGAGCAGCGACCCGATGCCGCCGAGGAACCCGGCCAGCAGCAGCGCCACGACCACGAACATCGCCGCGGTCGCCAGGCCGCGGCGCCATCCGCGCGCGGCGAGCCAGTTCACGGCCGGTTCGATCGCGAAGGCCAGGAACAGCGAGATCAGCAGGAGCAGCAGCAGTTCCCGCAGCCGCTCCAGCAGCCACAGGCCCGCCAGGAACGCCAGCACGCTCCCCCCGGCGAGCGCGAACGCCTTGGGCAGCCACGGCGGCATCTGCCGCGACCGTCCGGCGTCCTGCCCGGGGGCGCCCGGCGGGACGCCGTCCGGTTCATCGGCGGGCGCGTCGCCGGGCGGCTCGCCGGGCGTCTGCGGCATTCCAGCACGTTAACGGCGTCCCGGTGGGCATTCCGGGCGTCCCGCACCGCCCAGGGCCAAGCTTTGCCGGGATTTCAGCCCCCGCCGCGTACGGTCCGGTGGCGCCGCCGGGCTTTGGCGGTCGGGTCGGTTGCCGGTCAGGGGGAAACGCCGACGGTAGACACCATGAACGCACAATCCAAAGAAATTGACCCGACGACTCCTGTGGACGTCGTCCTGACCGCGACCGGCAGCTGGGCACCGCACCAACTGGCCGAGCTGGCCCGCGAGCACGACCTGGTGGTGACCGAAGACGGCTACGACGTGCCGTCCCTGTTCCCGCACGGCGGCAGGGGCCACAAGATGCCGTGCACGCTCATCATCGGCACCGCCGTCCCCTACAGCATCGCGCGCCGCTTCGTGGACAAGTGGCGGGAGGTCGCGAGGGATCTGGGGCGAAACAGCTCGCTGCTGATCCTGCGTGACGGCCGCCCCCTCCGCCACGTCGCCATCATGACGTAGCCGGGAGGCCGCCACCACTCACCTGCCCCCGAGCGGGGCTCCGACCTGTCGGCGGCGCGGGATCTCCCGCGCCGCCGAACTCTTCTCCGCTCGATCGGGGGATGCCCGGCCCCCTAAGTGTTCGCTCTCAGGGGGCGAAGGCGCGGAGTGCGACGTCGACGAGCGCGTCGGCGTACTCGGGGGTGAGCGGCCCTGAGCGGTGCAGCCAGCGCTGGTAGAGCGGGGCGTACAGCACCTCCAGCACCAGGTCGAGGTCGGCGTCCTCGCGCAGCTGGCCCGCCTGCTGGGCGGTGCGCAGCCGTTCCTTCTTGGCCTGGTCGAGGGGGTCGGCCAGCTTCTCGCGGTACAGGGCGGCCAGGTCGGGGTCGTCGATGATCTGCGTGTTGAGCGCCCGGAGGGGCGCCTCGAACGCCGGGTCGGCGAACTCGGCGACCGTCGCCCGCATGACGGTCCTGAGGTCGGCCTCGACGTCGCCGGTGTCGGGCAGGCGGACGCCCTCCTCCCCCTCGCTGAGCGCCAGGAACGCATCGAAGATCACCGCCCCCTTGGACGGCCACCAGCGGTAGATCGTCTGCTTGCCGACGCCCGCCCGCGCGGCGACGGCCTCGATCGTGACCTTGGCGTACCCGAGTTCGGAGACCAGTTCGCGCGCGGCCGCGAGGACGGCCTGCCGGGATCGCTCGCTGCGCCGCGCGGGGTTCGGAGTTCCGGTGCTGGACACGGCACGGAGTATACCCCTAACGAGACGAGACGGTTCGTCTTGACTCAACGTCGGCGCACCCGCATACTCCTTCTCAACGAGACGAACCGTCTCGTCTCATATTTGGGGGTGTGTATGACGACCGCACGCGTATGGTTCATCACCGGCGCGTCCAGGGGCCTGGGCAGGGCGTTCGCCGAGGCGGCGCTCGCCGCCGGGGACCGCGTCGTGGCCGCCGCGCGCGATCTCGCCCCGCTCGACGGCCTGGCCGCCGGCCACCCGGACCGCCTCGCGCGCCTCACGCTGGACGTCCGCGACCGCGCCGCGGTGCGGACGGTGGTCGACCGGGCCGCGGCGGAGTTCGGGCGGCTGGACGTCGTGGTCAACAACGCCGGCGCCATGCTGCTCGGCATGGTGGAGGAGGCGACCGAGGACCAGGTCCGCGCCCAGTTCGACGTCAACTTCTTCGGCGCGGTCTGGGTGGCCCAGGCGGCGGTGCCGCACCTGCGCAGGCAGGGCTCCGGCCACATCCTGCAGGTCACCACGATGGGGACCGGCGGCGGTGTCGCGTCGGCCGGGTTCTACGCGGCGAGCAAGAGCGCGCTGGACTCGTTGAGCCAGGCGCTGGCGATGGAGGTGGCGCCTTTCGGGATCAAAGTGACGATCGTGCAGCCCGGCGGGTACGGAACGGACCTGTTCACGCGCGGCACCACCGCGACCAGGCCGCTCCCGGAGTACGGGCCGCTGCGCGTCCGGCTGGCCGAGATGTGGGGCGAGGACGCCGGCCCCGATCCGCGCACCGCCGCTCCGGTGGTCATGGAGCTCGCCGGTCTGGACGATCCGCCGCTGCGGCTGGTCGTCGGCTCCGCCTCCTACGACATGGTCCAGCAGATGGACCGGGCCCGCGCCGAGGAGTACCGGGCCTGGGAGCACCTCAGCCGCAAGGCCCCGGGCTGACCCGGGTCCCCGTCCGTATCGACGAGAAGGAGGTGGCGTTCTGCGCGCCCCTGCCCAACTGGCACTCGACCAGATCACCAAGCGTCACGGCGCCCGCGTCGTCCTGGACCGGGTCTCGCTCACCGTCAGGCCCGGCGAGCGGCTCGGTGTGATCGGCGACAACGGGTCCGGCAAGACCGGATTGTGACACTTCTTCCCCGTTGGGCTGACCTGCGCTGTTGTGGGGAGCCGGGTGCGGGCTTGGGTGGGGCGGCGGGCTGCTAGCCTCGCGCGGCTCCGGGCTGCCGCACGGCTGCCCACGTCAGGCCGGGGGCGGCCCGCCGGAGGGGTCCCCGCCCAAGCCCGCACCCGGCGTCCCGTCACCTGCCCCCGGTTCCATGGGTCTGCACGGGTGCCCACGTTGTCCAATTGGCGCGACGGCGGCTTAGCGCGCTGACCGGGGCGCACGCGCTCTTATGGGTAGAGCCCTACGCCGGAGGCGGGTCGTTGCA
Source organism: Spirillospora sp. CA-108201 (assembly GCF_050936235.1). Taxonomy (NCBI): domain Bacteria; kingdom Bacillati; phylum Actinomycetota; class Actinomycetes; order Streptosporangiales; family Thermomonosporaceae; genus Spirillospora; species Spirillospora sp. CA-108201. Next base: position 1,583,108 of record NZ_JBNJNE010000001.1, read on the forward strand.
AGGGGTGGGGGTCGGGGTTGGTTGGGAACCGAAGAACCTGAACCTTGCGCTCCTGCTGGGGCGCTGAGCGGATGCCCGGGTATGTGCGGTCTGCCGACCGGTTAGCCGCCGGTAGCCCTCGCCCTACCGGCGTCACCGGAAACGGTTCCCTACGAGCCAGACGAGCAAGATCCACGGCCATCCGTGCTTGGGACGGCGTCGGCCGAACGACGGAGGGGCCCGACATGGCCGGGCCCCTCAGTGTGCCGTTCCGGTGGCCTACGCCTGGTGGCGGGTCACGGTTCCGGCGTCGGTGCGCAGTCGAGCGTTGCTCTCCGGCACGCCGTGCGTGGTGATGTCGCCGCCTTTGAGGCGGACGTTGATCTTGAGGTCGAGGGGGATCCTGAGGGTGACCGTCAGGTGGCCTTCGACCTTGGCCGGAGCCGGGGTAGCGTCTCCGATGTTGACTCGGCCGCCATCGAGCGTCACCGGGCCGTTGATGACGGCGGCGGCGATGCTGCTCTGGTCGGCTGAGATAGTGAAGTTGCCGTGCACGTTCAGGCCCGCCGGGAGCCCGCCGGAGCGGGTCACCATCGGGAAGAGCCCCAGTTCGAGTTCGTTCGCGCACGGGATCAGCTCGGCGCGGTTGGCCTCGGTCTCGAACTCGCTGCCGATGGCCTCGATGCGAGCTTCGAGGCCATCGCGGCCCTCTTCGGCGTGGACGACGACGTCGATGGCCTGGCCAAGCACCATCAGCAGGTCGATGCCGTCGAGTTCTGCGGTGAGGCGGCGTTCCATGGCGCGCTCCTTAGGGATCTAGTTTTCGCGTCTGTTCATGCCGACGTGCGACACATGGGAGACCGTCCCGGCGGCTCGCCTGTCTGCAAGTCGCGGGCAGCAAGTGTCGGCTGCGGCTTGCCGACCGGTTCGGGTGGGTGCCACCGGGTGTGGTCGGGGGCTGGTCCACGGGGAACGGGGTGTTCATGGCTCAGGTCCGGGTGACTTTCGAGGGTCCGCAGACCTTCGGTGCGATCACGGTGACGGACATGACGGTGGAAGCTGATCAGCTGGTGTTACTCAAGGGCGGTACTGCGGTGCTGAACGTGGCGGCCGATGTGGTCCGGTCGGCGGAGGGCGTCAACGGTGGACGGCTGGCGCAGTTGCGGGCGCGGCGGATCTGAGTGAGCATTTCGGGCGTAGTCGTGGGGCGGTGCGGTCGGCATTGCACCGGCTGGGCTTGGCGGAACGGGCCTCGGTGCCGCGTCAGGGCTGACCTGCGGTAGGGCGGCCGGGGCTGCTGAGCAGCCGGCGGCCGTGCTCGCGTGCCGGGGCTGAGGCTGATCGGGGTGAAAGCACGGCTGCCGGTCGCGGAACTTCGCGGGGTTCGCCGATGGGAGCGGGCCGGGGCGCGCTGGGTGGCGCGTGGCGGCGGACAGGTCGGCGGAAGGGCCGTCACGGCGTCGGCGGGCCGAGCCAAGCGGCCGAAGGCCGTCTTGGTCTCGTGCCCGCCCGCACGTCCGGTAATGGTCCCGACCCCGCCGGAACCTGTTCTGTCCCGTCAACGAGACCCGAGGCGATTCCGAACCGGCGTGCGTCGGCTCACCATGCGCGAAGGCGCGCGGCGACGGGCCGCGCGCCTTGACCTACGTAGGGACCTACGTAGGGAAAATCCTCACACACGAGGAATCCCGCCCCAGCGCTACGAGTAACAGAACCTCTACCAGAGATCGAAGGGGCGGACTCGCACTCCCTTGGTTTCCCACGGTTCTGGAGAGGTGCCAGACGAGAGACGGTCGAGCCATCGGAGTTGCTCGACGAAGTAGGCATGCGACGACGTGCCCTCGTTGAAAACGATCACGGGGCCGTGGGTCCCTCTCCGGCCGTGGCCGTACATCATCACCCGCACGACTTGGTCAACTTCCTCCATCGCAAAGGAGCACGGGAAGTTGAAGAGGTAGAGCCTGAGCCGTGGTGCCGAATCGGATGCCGCGCGGAGTGGGCGAAGGATCTCCCGCACGTAGCGTTCCGGGTCCTCCATCGCAGCATCCGCCGGTTCGATCCTGTACCTGTCCTTGCGGGACTCGCAGTAGGGGTCCATGACGTACACGTTGACGTCCATCGTCCGGGCCTTCTCCTGGAGGAGCCCTAGGACGGTGTCGCTTGCGTAGTAGGAACGCGTGAGACCGAAGAGATTGATCCGTTCGCGAGCTTGTGACAGCCGGTCGACCAAGTCCTGTTCGGATTCGTCGCTCGTGAATGGGAACGCGTCGATTATGCCTGCGCGCTGAAGATGGCTCACGTCTCCGGGGCTGTGGTCGTTTCCGAAGCCGAGCCGATCGGGCCTGGTCCTGTAGAGGCGGCAGAAGTAGTCGATCCGTTCGTCGCTTGGGCGGCGGTCTCCCAACTCCCAGCGGCACAGTACGGCCGCGTCTATGTGGGGCGGTTGGAGCCCATCCGCGACGTACAGAGCGTCGAGGCGCGCGGAGACCTCTGAGCGGTCGTAGCCGTTGGCGAGCCGCCACGCCTCTAGCGGGGTTACCTCCTGAATCTTCCGAATGATCCGCTCCGCTATGGCCTCGGTCGTCAACCCGCGACGGAAGCCATCCAATCGGATGTCGTTCGCTTCGCGTTCGAGCTTGCGACGGCGCTGTGCGTTTGCCCTGCTCGCAGCCATGCTCACCTCACCATTGCCGTTCAGCGGCAATCCAATTGCCGAGAAGGTCCATTGGATTGATTGTCGCTTGGCGACAACCTAGTACCGAGTCTAGGCGGTCACGCCAACGGAGGAAAGGAGCAGAACGTGTTGCGAGAAGTCGACCCACGCCTGAACGGCGCGATGGGTGAGCGTCGCCTGCATCTGGCTGCGTTGGACGCGGTGGTGTCGGAGTGGGGCGGGCCGCTGCGGTGCGGTCTGGTGAGCCGGGACGGCGTGCCGATGCTGCGTGTGGTGAGCACGGTGGATGAGTCGCGGTGGATGGATGTCGACTGCGAGCCGGTCGGCGGGGTGTGGTGGTTCCTGCGGGCGGGCTGCGGTGAGGGCATCGTGCCGGTGGCCGAGGTGGCGGACGCTCCTGCGGTGCTGGTGCGTGTGGTCAAGCGTCATGCGGGTGGCGCTGGCGGGTCGGGGGTGGGTCGGTGACGGCGCGGCGGCCTGAGGCGTCGGGTGGTGGGCCTGACGGCTGGGGTGGTGGTCCGGTGGATTCGGCGTTGGCGCGGATTCTGGCGGGTGAGGGGCTGGACGAGCCTGTCTACGGTGCGGACGGGGTGTGGGATCCGGGGGTGCCGTCTCCGGCGCGGATGTACGACGTGTTCCTGGGCGGCAAGGACAACGTGGAGGTTGACCGGCGGGCTGCTGAGCGGGTGGCGGCGGCTGCGCCGTCGATTCCGCAGGCCGCGCGGGACAACCGGGCGTTCATGCATCGGGTGGTGGAGTGGGCGGCGCGGCGCGGGATCGATCAGTTCGTGGATGTGGGGACCGGTATCCCGACCGAGCCGAACGCTCATGAGGTCGCGCGGAGGTTCCAGCCGGATGCGCTGGTGGTGGGGGTCGACAACGATCCGCTGGTTTTGGCGCATGACCGGGCGTTGCTGGAGGGGATGCCGATCGTGCGGGGGGACGCGCGTGAGGTGGACGCGCTGATCGGTGATCTGGACGCGTGGGTGGACTGGGACCGGCCGGTGGCGGTGCTGCTGATCGCGGTCCTGCACTTCGTGACCGATGACCATGACCCGGCCGGGATCGTGCGGGCGTTCACGGGTCGGATGGTGCCGGGGTCGGTGGTGGCGGTGTCGCACGTGTGCTCCGACGGTGCGGACCCGGTGGCGGTGGCGCAGGTGGAGGAGGTCTACCGGGGCGCTACCGAGCCGGGGGTGTTCCGCACTGGTGAACAGATCGCGGCGCTGTTCGGTCGGCGGCTGGAGGTGGCCGCGCCGGGGGTGGTTCCGGTGCAGCACTGGCCGGGTGTGTGCGGTGAGGTGACGCCGGTTCCGATCCTGGGCGGTGCCGGGGTGGTGCCCGATCCGCTGGCGGGCCCGGTGGCTGCCCCGGTGGCGGGTGGCCGGTGACCGGCGGCGGCAAGACCGCTTCTGACAGTCGAGAGAGCAGAGAGGGCAGGAAGCATTGAGCATCGAGCAGGCTGCGCACCCGGACTTCCCTGGTGCGAGATGGCGGAAGAGCAGTCACTCGTCCGGATCGGACGCCAGTGACAAGCATGTCTGTGTCGAGGTCGCCCCGGTCGGTGACGCCGGACATGCGATCCGCGACTCCACGGACCCGCAGGGAGCCGTGCTGCGTCTGGGCCCGGGGGGCCTGAGGAGCTTGATCGCCAAGTTGAAGTGATGCGGTGGCCGGTGGTGGGACGGGTCAGGGTGCGGAAGGGGATTGCGGTGCGGGGCGTGCGTGAGGTGTTCGGCGGGGTCGGCGGGGTCGGCGGGGTGCTGTCGGGTGCGGTGGATCAGGTGGAGCGGGGTGTGCTGCGGGGGCGTGATCTGGCGGGGGTGCGGGCGCGGGTGCGGTATCTGGACCTTTTGGCGGTGTCGCTGGGCCGGTTGGGGTGGGGGTGTGTGCCGCTGTACCGGTTGCCGGTGCGTCCGCTGCCGGTGCGGTGTCCGGTGCTGTGGGTGCACAGCCGGGCGGGTGATGCGGGTGATGCGGGTCTGCCGGTGACGGTGCTGGCCACGTGTGCGGGCTGGTCGTATGTGGATGCCAGTGACCGGGAGGCGCGGTGGGTGGGGTGGTGCTGGGACCGGCCGGGGGCGGTCGCGGCGGTGGACGTGCGGTTGATGGCGCAGGTCTCCGCGCAGGAGGGGCCTGCGGTGCCGCTGCGGTTCGGGGGCGGGCGGTGACGGGGGCGGAGGCGAGTGGACCGGTGGCGCTGGATGAGGGTCTGGAGGGGCTTCACCGGCAGGTGGAGGCGGCGCGTGTGGTGGTGGAGCGCAGGGGGGATTGGCTGTCGCTGGAGGAGACGGCCGATGTGATGGAGGCGGCCGTGGTCGTGCTGGATGCGCTGCTGGCCATCGTCAAGACGGTGGAGGAGCGGACCTCCGTGATCCATGAGCGGGAGTTGATGGAGCGGCGGGGCTCGTCGGCGTTTGATGTGCTGGATCAGGCCCGGCTGCACCTGGGTTACGGCCGGGAGGTCGTTGAGGGTGGCCGTCACCTGCTGGGCATGGGGTGGGGTGAGGTGCTGCGGGTGACGCGCGGCGAGGTGTAGGCGCGTCGCGTTGCGGGGGCCATGTGGGTGTAGGGCCGCGGCCCCCTTTTCGTGTGACGTGAGGGGCTGGGCCGGCGGATATGGCCGCCAGGCCACCCCGTAGGGGCGACCGTGAGGGAGTTCGGCCGGCGCAGGCCCGTCCCTGGGCACCTTCCGTCTGAGTTGGTGTCGGTGTGGGGGCCGCTGCCCGGCTCGGGCGTGTGGTTGTGCGGGGGCTTGTTGAGTTTCGGTGATGGTGACGGGTCGCCCTGGGCGGTGGCCGGGAAGGAACGGACAGCACGATGACGCGGCTGCGGATGAGCTATGTGAATGTCGAGCACGGCGGCAGGGCCGAGGCGGGGTATTCGGGCTACTCCGGCGACGGCGGCCTGCACGACTACCGCAAGGTCACCGGGATGTTCCACGATGCCGACTGGCCCGACATAGCCGTGGTGGGTGAGGGTGACCGGTACGAGCTGAACGGGTTGGAGGGCGCGCACGAGGCGGCTGCGGCGCTGCGTGAGGCGGGCGGCCCGGCCTACGTGCCGTATCCGTGTTCGCTTCCGCGTGAGGGCGGGTTGTTCGCGCCGGTGATCTACATCGATCCGGGCAAGGTGGTGGTGCGCCGTTTCTACGGTCATCGGCTGCCGGACTTCGCCTCCCGCAACCGCAACCTGATGGTGTTCACCCTGCCCGGCCGTAGCGACCCGGTGCGGCTGGTGGCCTGGCACGGCGACATCTACAGCGGGGATGAGCGGCTGGCCGACGCGCGCCGGTTCGACCGGTTCTCGGCTCCGGGCATTCCGTGCGCGCTGCTGGGCGATTGGAACACCGTCCCCAGCGGCCCGCTGTTCGAACCGGCCGACATGAACACGCCGGGTGTGCACAACCCGCGCCAGATCAACTACCGCGTCCAGTGGAAGGGCGGGCCGTCGCTGGCGGGGCCGCACCTGTACGACACGCGGGCGCTGGACGCGCTGTGCGGCTGGTGGAACCCCTCGACGCACAAGCGGGAGGGCGGCCTGGGGTTCAGCCATTCGGCGGAGTTGGCGGGGGACTACACCCCGACGCAGGTCGAGCGGCCCAACGGACGCCAGTGCTTGCCGATCGACGCGATCCTGCTGAACGAGCCTCTGGCCGCCGCTTATGTGGCGGGCTCCTACCGCGTCCACGGCTTCCGCGACCCCGACCGCCCCGACTCCGACCACAAGCGCATATCGCTCACGGTCGACATCTGAGCAAACCCGGAGGGTCGGCCCCCTGCGGCGGGGCAAGCGGGTTCATCGAGGAGAAGGCGAGTGGGTCATGGGTCGGCGTAGGCGTGCGCAGAATTGGGATGGCCGGAGTGCCAGTGGGCGGCGGGTGGACCGGTCTGCGGCGTGCCGTAAGAAGCCGTTCGCGACGCGGGAGGAGGCCGAGGCGGAGATGCGGCGGAAGTTGGAGCGCAAGGACAACGCGGAGGGGTTCGCGCGGTTGCCGTCGCGGGTTCAGGAGTGCGCGCAGTGCGGGGCGTTCCACATCACGGGGGCGTCTGCCAAGCCTGCTCCGGCGGGGAGGCTGCGGCGGCGGCGTAAGGGCGGGATGGGCTGGAAGTAGCGGCGCGGGGCCCTGGCCCGTGCCCTGCCCGGTGCGGGTGGTGGTGCGGGTCGGGTCCGGTCGGTCAGGTGAGGGGGACTTCGCCTGCGATGGTGGTGGCTTCGGGCCAGACCGACACGGTGTGGTCGATGGGTGCGCCGGTGGTGTCGGCGGCGGTGGTGGTGGCGCGGGTGAGGACGCAGGTGCCGGGCGGGAGTTGCAGGGCGGCGTCGTGGGGGGTCGCGGGCCGGGCGTTGATGCGGACGGTTGCGGTGGCTGGCTGGCTGCGGGTGTGGGCGGTGGGGTTGTCCAGCCAGGTGCCGGGTAGCGGGTCGGGCCCGGTGAGGGGGCTGTGCTCGGTGACGCCGGGGGTGTAGCTGGTGCGCAGTTCGCCTATGCGCACGGACGCCGGGGCAGCGCCGGCGAGCACGCGGAGGCCCTGCTCGCCCTGGGCCTGTTCCGCCCGTCGGACCTGGGGCTGCGCCTCGGGGAGCTGTCCCACGGGCAGCGGGGCCGGGGCGAGCTGGCGCGGCTGGTGAGCGAGCCCCGCGACCTGCTGCTGCTCGACGAGCCGACCAACCACCTGTCGCCCGTGTTCACGGAGCAGTTGGAGGAGGCGCTGGCGTCCTACCAGGGCGCGCTGGTGGTGGTCACGCACGACCGCCGCCTGCGCGCCGCGGTCACCGGCGCCCACCTCGAACTGGCCGGGGGACGCGCGGCCTCGCCGGTCAGGTCAGGCCGTCCCGGACGATCGTGAGCAGGCGGCGGACCTGGCCGGGGTCGGTGCGGGAGGCGCCGATGGCATGGGCCAGCGTCAGGACCTCGGTCACGGTGAGGTCGTCTCGGACGGCGCCCGCCTGCTGCGCCCGCGCGAGGAGCCGCTCCGCCGTGCCGGTCAGGGCGGAGTGCCAGCGCGCGAACAGCTCGGTGCGCCGCGCGTCGTCGCCGTCCGCGCCGGCGAAGGCGGGGGCCCGCCCGGTCGCGACCTGGACGGCGAAGGCCTCCAGCCAGGTGTGGAGCGCCCCGCCGGCGTCGGCCTCGGCCAGCAGGCCGGCGCCGCGGTCGCAGAGGGCGGCGACCTCGTCGGCGTAGACGGCGGCGAGCAGGTCGTCGCGCGCCGGGAAGTGCCGGTAGAGGGTCGCGTTGCCGACGCCCGCGCGCTTGGCGATCTCGTCCAGGGGCGCGCCGGGGCCCCGCTCGTCGAACAGCTCCCTGGCTGCCGCGACGAGCAGCCGCGCGTTGCGTTCGGCGTCGGCGCGGCGCGCCCGGCCGGGGGCGGTCATGGCGGCTCCCTGGTTGTCGAACGGGGACGTCCCCGGTTAGCCTAGCGAGAGACTAAACGGGGACTTCCCCACTTACTGGCTCCGGCCGCCCCGAGGAGGAGCGATGGCGTTCACCGCCGACGACCGCACCGAGATCACCGACCTGATCTCCATGCACGGCCACCTGTGCGACAGCGGGGACCTGGACCGGCTGGAGGAGCTGTTCACGCCCGACGTCGTCTACGACGTCTCCGACCTCGGGCAGGAGCCCCTGATCGGCGTGGCGGCCTGCGCCGAGGCCGCGCGTGCGCTGGGCGAACTCAACCCCGTCGGGCATCACGTCACCAACGTCGTCCTCGCCGAGGCCGCCGGCGGCCGGGTGCACGCGCGCTCCAAGGGGCTCGGCGTCAACGCCGACGGCACCGTCGGCAGCGCGACCTACGAGGACACCGTCGTCCGCACCCCGCGCGGCTGGCGCATCAGCCACCGGACGATCCGCGCGCACCGCACTCCCCTGGGCGGACGCCTGTGACCCGCCGGCGCGCCCAGAGGTAGAGGCGATCCATCGGGAGGTCGCGAGACGTGAGGCGGTGGCGCAGCAGGTCCACCGTGGGCGCGGTCCGGTTCAGTCCGTGTGGGCCGGCCCGGCCCCGATGTCGTCCAGCTCGGCCAGGTCCTCACGGGAGAGCGAGAGTCCCGCGCCGGCGATGTTCTCGCGCAGGTGCGCCGTCGATGACGTGCCGGGGATGAGCAGGATGTTCGGTGATCGCCGCAGCAGCCAGGCCAGCGCGACGGACATCGGGGTCGTCTCGCGCCGGGCGGCGACCGCCGAGAGCGCCGAGGACTGGAGCGGGGTGAAGCCCCCGAGGGGGAAGAAGGGCACGTACGCGACACCGTCGGCGGCGAGCCGGTCGACGAGCTCGTCGTCGCGGCGGTGGGCGAGGTTGTACATGTTCTGCACGCACGCGATCGGGGCGATGCCCCGTGCCTCGGAAACCTGCTCCTCGGTGGCGTTGCTGACCCCGAGATGGCGGATCAGGCCCTCCCGCTGGAGTTCGACGAGCGTCCCGAACGCCTCGGCGAGCGAGCCGGGCCGGGGGCCTTCGGCGTCGCCGAGCCGGAGGTTGACCAGGTCGAGGACGTCGAGCCGGAGGGAGGTGAGGTTGTCGTGGACCTGACGGCGCAGATCATCGGGTCGCCGGGCCGGGGGCCAGCCGCCCTGTTCGTCCCGGGTCGCGCCGACCTTGGTCACGATGTGAAGCGACCCGGGATAGGGGTGCAGCGCCTCGCGGATCAGCGCGTTGGTGGCCCGCGGCCCGTAGGCGTCGCTGGTGTCGATGTGGGTGATACCGAGGTCGACCGCTTCGCGGAGAACGGCCAGGGCGCCCTCGCGATCGGCGGGCGGTCCCATGACCCCGGGCCCGGCAAGTTGCATGGACCCGTAACCGAATCGGGTGACGGTCAGGTCTCCAAGAGTCCAGTCGCCACCGGGAAGGGCGAGGGAAGGTGTGCTCATCTTCGTGCCTTTCGTCGTGCACAGGGGGCGACTGCCGCCCCTGGCATCAGCATTGGAGAGAAGCACTCCGATGGGAAGTAGGTACCTTGAAGTGCGTAACCCCCTCATTGGAAGGTCGCGCAGTGACGACGATGAAGGCGGCCCAGAAGCGGGCTCAGGCCAAGGTGGAGTTCAACGCGTTCCTGGCGGGATGCCCCAGCCGGCAGCTCCTCGACCGGATCTCGGACAAGTGGGTCGTCCTGATTCTCTGTGGGCTGGGCGGCGACAGCGGCCCCGGCCAGTCCGATGACGCACACGCAGACGCTCCGAAAGCGATGCGCTACTCCGAGATCTCTCGTCTGGTGGCCGGGGTCAGCCAGAAGATGCTGACCCAGACGCTGCGGTCGCTGGAGCGCGACGGCCTGGTCACCCGTACCGTTACGCCGACCGTCCCTGTCACCGTCTCCTACGGGCTGACCGACCTCGGCCTGTCGCTCCACCACATGACGCGCGGGCTCAGGGGCTGGGCGCAGGCGCACATGACCCAGGTCCTCGCAAACCGCGAGGACTACGACGCCCGTCCCTCCTGACGCCCAATCCGAGCGGCCGCCGGGAGTGTCCGGTGAGGTTCGGACTTTTGCCGGAACCGCAAGGTTTCGTGCCGGGTCGCGGTGCGCCTGCGAAGACTGTTCGCAGACGACCGCGCCCGCCGTCCGGCGAAGAAGGAGATCACCGTGCCCAGCACCACGCGCCGCGCCCGCCGCCGCGACACCCCGCCGCCCCGCACCGGAGGCGGCGAGGCCGAGACCCTGCGCGGGTTCCTCGACTACCTGCGGACCTCCGTCGCCGCGAAGGTCGAGGGCGCGCCCGAACCGCACGTCCGGGCGGCCGGGGTGCCGTCGGGCACGAACCTGCTCGGCCTGCTCCACCACCTGACCTTCGTCGAACGCTCGATGTTCCTCGGGGACGAGGTCACCGACTGGCAGGCGACGTTCCACGCCGCGCCCGGGGACGGCGTCGAGGAGGTCGTGGCCCGCTACCGGGAGGCGGTCGAGCGCGCGAACGAGGTGCTCGACGGCTGCGCCGACCTCGGCGCGCCCCTCCCCCGGCCGGGCCGCCCCGCCCCCAGCGTCCGCTGGGCACTGACCCACATGATCGAGGAGACCGGCCGCCACGCGGGCCACGCCGACATCCTCCGCGAGCAGATCGACGGCGCGACCGGGCGCTGACGTCCCGCCGGTGGCGGCACAGGTCCGTACGGCGTCGGACGCTCCACCGTCCACCGCATCGTTCACGGTCCGGGGGACGATCAGAGCTGACCAGCGCGTGGTCCGCGCCTCCCCTGGGATCAGAGCCGCATGAGCTTGCTGACCAGAGCGGTGAGCTGGGCGCGTTCACCGGTGGAGAGAGGGGCGAATGTCTCCTCCAGGTATGAGGGGACGGTGCTCTCGGCCGCGGCGAGGCGTTCGCGGCCCTCGTCGGTGATGGTGACGGCGTAAGAGCGGCGGTCGCGGGGGTTGCGTTCGCGGCGGACGAATCCGGACTGCTCCAGGTCGTCGCACACGTTCACCATGACGCTGCGGTCGATGCGCAGTTCCTCGCTGAGCACCTGCTGGGAGCAGGGACCGACGGTGTCGAGCATCTTCAGCACCAGGTGCTGGCCGACGCCGAGGCCGTGCCGGGCGGCGTGGGCGTCGGCGGCGCGGGCCAGGTACGCCGAGGCGCGGCACATCGCGACGTCCAGGCGTTCGGCCGCGAGTGCCGGAAAGTACGCCGGGCGGGCGGTCTTGGGCGGCATGGGTCTCCTGCTCTGTCGAGAGCTCGGAGGCTACCAGAACCATCTTTCGGACGATTGTTTGACTACAGATCATTGAAGCCCATACGGTCTCGATCGTCTGTTCACAGATAGTCTGCTCAAAGACGGAGTGTTGCCGCGATGACCCTCGACCTGACCCCCGACGAACTTCTGTCCACGACCCGCGCCGTCCGTAAGCGGCTCGACCTCGACCGGCCCGTCCCGCGCCGGCTCATCGAAGAATGCGTCGACCTGGCCACCCAGGCGCCCACCGGACGCAACCGGCAACGCTGGCACTTCATCGTGGTCACCGAGCCGCGCCTGCGCCGCAAGGTGGGCGACCTCTTCCGCCGCGCGCTGGCCGCCGCGGAGGGTCAACCACTGAACGAACACGACATCCGCCGCATGAACCATGCTCCGCGCTCCACCCAGGGCGTGTTCGACGGGCTACGGCACCTGACCGACAACATCCACCGCGTCCCGGCGTTCGTCATCCCCGCCATCGAAGGGCGCACCGACCGCGCCTCGGCCGCCGTCCAATCCGGCACTTGGGGATCGATCCTGCCCGCGACCTGGAGCTTCATGCTGGCCGCCCGTGCCCGCGGCCTCGGCACCACGTGGACCACCGCCCAAGGACCCCTCGAACGCGAACTCGCCGCCACACTGGGCGTCCCCTACAACGAGGTCATGCTCGCCGCGTTCATCCCGCTCGCCTACACGATCGGCACCGACTTCAAGCCCGCGCCCCGCATCCCACGCGACCAGGTCCTGCACTGGGAGCGGTGGTGAACGCCCGACCGCCCCCCGACACCCGAGCCGAACACTCGGGCGTCCTTGCGTCCCCACTCCAGCCAGCCACACGGGCGCTCACGGGAGTCCATAACGCAAACCGGCGGACGGTTCGCCGAGACGTCGCGGAACGGGGACCGGCCTCGGAGGGCCAGGTGTCGCCGAGCAGCCAGTCCTCGCCGCGCGCGGCGAGGCTCGCCGGGTGATCGGCCAAATGGAGATGGTCGCGCAGCAACTCGGGCACGAGCTCGCAGCGGTCTCGATCTCGGCATGCGTCGTGCGGATCGTCGCCGATCGTCCAGCGGCGGCGCTTTCGCATACGGCTATGTATGCGGATACGGTGATGTATGTTGAAGGCATGGCACGGGAGACGCGCGCCGAACGGCGGCAGCGCACGCGGGAGGAGCTGGTGGCGTCGGCGATGCGGCTGTTCGCCGAGCGCGGGGTCGCCGCGACCTCGGTCGAGGCGATCGCGGAGACCGCCGGGTACAGCCGCGGCGCCTACCACGGCAACTTCGAGACCAGGGAGGAGATCCTCGACGCGGTCGTCGCCCGGGTGGTCGGGGATCTGGGGCCGGAGCTGGTCGCCGTGCTGCGCGGTGAGGGCGGTGTCCTGGACCGGCTCGCGGCCTATGTCCGCGGCTTCCTTCTGTACTGCGCGCGGCAGCCGGTGGAGACGCGCGCCCTGGTCGCGGTCGTCGCGCACCGCACCGCGGCGGCGGCCGACGCCTATGACGAGCTCGTGGCGGCGTCGCTCACCGACGTCGTCGCGCTGCTGGAGGAGGGGCAGCGCGGCGGCGAGCTGCGCGCCTTCGACGTCGTCATGATGGCCTCGATGCTCCGCCGCACCCTCGACGCCGAAGGACTGCGCGTCGCCCGCGGCGCTCCCGTGGACGCCGTCAGCGACGAACTGGTCGCCACTTTCGACCGAGCCACACGCTCGGCCCCCTGATCGAGAGGCCGGAGTCATGCCCGTGCGGACCTTCCGCCAGTTGGTGCTTCGCGAACGTCCCGCCGGCGGCATCGCCCCTGGCACGTTCGCCGAGCGGCGCAGCCCCATGCCGGACCTCGACGACGGCGAGGCTCTGGTCGAGGTCGTCTGGCTCGGCATCGACGCCACCCAGCGCACGTGGCTCAACCCCGGCGCCACCTACACGGCACCGGTCGGGGTGGGCGAGGTGATGCGCGGCAGCGGCGTCGGGCGTGTGGTGGCCTCCCGGAACCCGGCGCTGCCGGAGGGGCGGTGGGTCTACGGCGACCTCGGTTGGCGGGAGTACGTCGTGGCGCGCGAGGGCGGCCTGTTCGGGGTCAACCCGGTGCCGGAGGGAATCGACCCGCGTCACATGCTCACCGTCTTCGGCGTGAGCGGGCTGACGGCGTTCATCGGGATGTCCGCCGTGCTCGGCGTCACCGAGGCGGACACGGTGCTGGTCACCGGCGCGGCGGGAAGCGTCGGCTCCCTGGCCGGGCAGATCGCGCGGCTTCTGGGCGCCCGGGTGATCGGCACCGCCGGCTCGGCCGAGAAGGTCGCCTGGGTGAAGGACGTCGCGAAGTTCGACGCCTGCGCCGACTACCGCGCCGACAGCGTTCCGGACGCGTTGCGCGAGTTCGCGCCCGACGGGCTCACCGCCGTCTTCGACAATGTGGGCGGGGTGCTGCTGGAGAACGCGCTCGACCGGCTCGCCGTCCACGCGCGCATCGCGCTGTGCGGGTCGATCTCGTCCGGCTACACGGCCGCGGGATTCGGCGCGGGCCCCGCCAACTACATGCAGCTCGCGTTCCGGCGGGCGCGCATGGAGGGGTTCATATTCTTCGACCATCAGTCCCTCTTTCCCCAGGCGCTCTCTCGTCTCGCCGACTGGGTGTCGGCAGGCGACCTGCGCTGGGCCGAGGACGTCGTCGACGGCCTCCCCAACGCCCCCGCCGCGTTGCAGCGCCTCTTCGACGGCGCCAACCTCGGCAAGCAGCTGGTCAGGGTGAACCCGATCGAAACGAAGGAGGATGAATGACCGAGGTCAAGCAGGTGCTCCAGCAGCAGCTGTCCACCGCTTGGGCGCTGCTCGACTACCACATGCAGCAGTGGAGCGACGACGACCTGTTCTGGGAGCCGGCACCGTCGCACTGGACCATGCGCCGGGTCGAGGACGGCTGGGCCCCCGACTTCGCCGACGTCGAGCCCACTCCTGTCCCGGCCCCCACGATCGCCTGGCTGATCTGGCACATCGGCTGGTGGTGGAGCACAGCGCTCGCTCATCTGAAGCAGACCGACATCCCGGCACGCGAAGACGTCGTATGGCCGGACACCTGCACGTCGATCACCGAATGGCTGGGTGGCGTCCATGAGGCGTGGCGGACGGCGCTGTCGGCCACCGACCGCCTCGACGACCGATCGGCGTTCCCCTGGCCCGAGGAGGCGGGCCACACCGTCGCCGACATGTGCGCGTGGGTGAACATCGAGCTCATGAAGAACGTCTCCGAGATCGGTCAACTGCTGATCATCCGACGCGCACAACAGTGACCGGCGCACCGGCCACCTTGCTGACACCTCGATGAGCGAGGACGGGAGCCGGGCCGGGCGCTGATCCCGCACATCGCTGAGGGGCGGCGGTGAAGCCTGGACGCCTCACCGCGCGGCAGGGCGCCCCCGGCCCTGCTGCCGCTGCCCCGGAGCGTCATGAGCTCCCCGCTCGACGCCTTCCTCAGCGCCCCGCGGGGCAAGTCGGCCAGAACACGGTGAGCCCGCGCGGTCACCGGGTGCCAGGCGGGTGGGGACGCGTTCGGAAGCGAAGGCCGCGAGGAGGTGGGCGACGTGCTCGTTGAGGGTGGCCTGGTCGGCCGCCTCGACGAGTAAGGCGCCGTGGGGCGCGGAGGGCCAGGGCACCAGTGCCCACCAGCGGCCGGTCGCCCTGCCGTACCAGGTGATGACGCGGGGACGGCGCGAGGCGGCGACCTCCCGGCGGTCGTAGGTCATGTCCGTCCGCCCGCGTGACCGGGCCGCCGTGTTCATGGCGCGACCGTTCGCAGGACGTGCACGATGCGGTCGGCGACGCCGGCGATGTCGTCGGCCGGTCCGGCTTCCTGACCCCACGTCCACCGGAAGGCGCGCCCGTCGCAGGTGACGGCGTCGGCGAGGCGGGGTGCGTCGGGGTTGGCGATCGTCAGGGTTCCGGCGCGCAGGACCGTCCGCCATCCGCGCGCGTCGAGCTCGGCGGCCAGCAGCCGCAGTGCGTTCGTCGTCTCCATGACCACGGAATGTAAGGAGAGTAGAACTCTCTGCGTTCACCGATGTGAACACGTCTCGCTTGGGTGAGACCGCACATGCGGTTGCGGTCTCCCACCTGCGGCGAGTCAGTGGGGCAGGCCCATGCGGGCGGCCATGCCGCGCAGTTCGCGGCCGCCGGCACCGGTGCGGGCCTGGCTGAGCAGGACGGCGACCGATTCCCGTACCGGCGTGTTGTTGCGGATCCACTGGGGGGCGGTGTGCTCGGCTCGGCGGAGCCAGCGGATCGCCTGGTCCTTGGTTTTGCGGTCGCGGGCCAGGCCGCGTCCGACGTCGGCGAGGAAGGCGGCGTGCCTGCCCTTCCTTCCGCTGAGCTTGGACTCGTCGACGTCGCGGGCGAGGTCGAGGACGGCCCCTCCTCGCTCGCCGCATTCGACGTTGACGGCGACGTTCCACACGCCGACGTTGCTGGCCGAGAAGCTCATCCAGTTCTGGTCGGGGGCGTCGGGCATCGTCCGGGCGAGGCGGGCGGCTTCGGCCGTCCAGTCGTTGGCGCGTGCGGCGTTGTGAGTGACGGCCGCCGCGAGGGCGGCGGACAGTGTGAGCATGCCGAGTACCTGGGCGCCGAGTTCGCTGCCGGCGTGCGGTTCCAGGCGGTCTGCCGAGCGTTCTGTGGCGCGCAGGGTCCGGTCCCATGAGCCCGCGCGGGGCATGGTGTGAATGCGTAGGAAGTCGGCCTGGCCGCGTCGGACGGGGTCGTCCAGGACGGTCGCCGCCTGCTCGGCGCGGACGGCCGCCAGGTGGGCCAGGTCGGGGTAGCCGAGGTCCTTGGCGGTGAAGGTGGCCGCGGCGCAGGCGTCGACAAGGGTCTCCAGCGCGGTGCGGTGGGCCGCTTCGTCAGCGGGGTCGGCGGCGTGCAGGTGCAGCTCGTCCAGCAGGCCGGGCAGTGTGCGGCCGACGCGCACGTAGTCGCAGGCCTGGTGGTGGGGCTCGACGCGGGCCATCTCGGCGACCAGTTCGGGCAGTGGGCGGGCGCGCTCGACGGCGGGGTCGCTCAGGTCGTTGGTCTGGAGGGCGAGCCTGATCGGGGGGATGACGGCGTGCGGGTCGGACTGCCCGTGGTCGGGGCCGAGGTGGGGGCCGCCGACGAGGTCGGTTTCGGAGACGCGGAGGGCGTCGGCGAGGGCGGCGATGTGGGAGCGGCGGTCGAGGCTGCGCTGCCCGCGTTCGGCCATGGACAGGAAGGATTTGGATAAGCCCGCCAGCCCGGCGAGTTGGTCGAGGGTCATGCCGCGCCAGCGGCGCAGGGCGCGCAGTCGGGCGCCGATGGTGGTCTCCTGGTGCATCGCCGCACCTCCTCGTGAGGCTCCCGCCTCCAGGCTACGGCGCGGCGCGGACGTGCGGCGGGGATTCAGCCACGGGTGCCGGCGAGGAGGCGTCTGCGCTCGGGGGTGTAGTGCCACCAGGGGCGGGCGGGTTTTCCCTCGGCCTGGTCGACGGCGGACATGACGGTGTCGAGCAGGCAGGGGTCGAGGCGGCGTCCGTGGGCGGCCGACATGCGCTCGTACAGTTCGACGGGGTCCTGGCCCTGGAGCTGGGCGATGGTGGTGACGCCGATGCGGTCGAAGTAGGCGGCGACGGCCGGTCCCACGTTGGCCAGCTCGGAGAGTTCGCTGTTCATAGGGCCAACGTAGGACGGGCGGCGCGGCGCGGTCTTGTAGGAATCGGTCAGGGGACGGCGAGGTCGAGGGCGGCGAGGCGGGCGGGGTCGGCGATCATCTCGTAGCCGGTGACGCGGCCGTCGTGGACGGTGACGGCGATGGCGAGCAGGAGGCGGCCGTGCGGGGCGACGACGGCGCCGACCGTCCCGTCGATGAGGGCGGGTGCTGCGTAGCGGGCGCGGCGGCCGAACAGCTGCATCTCGCGGGCGACGGGGCCGGCGCCGCGCAGGACGGCGGGGCGGCCGGGGGCGAGGACGGCGCGGTCGGCGCGGCGGACGACGTCGGGGGCCAGCACGCCGAGGAGGTCGTCGAGGTCGCCGCTGCGGGCGGCGGCGAGGAAAGCCTCGACGACGCGGCGCTGTTCGGCTCTTTCGGGGGCGGGAGGGGCGGCGGCGCCGCGGACGCGGCGGCGGGCGCGGCTGGCGAGTTTCTTGGCGGTGGCGGGGGTGCGTTCGACGATGGGGGCGATCTGGTCGAAGGGGACGGCGAACACGTCGTGCAGGACGAACGCGACGCGTTCGGCGGGTCCGAGGGCGTCCAGGACGACGAGCATGGCGCGGCCGACCGATTCGATGAGGACGGCCTCGGTCTCGGGGTCGCCGTCGTCGGTCTGGACGGGTGAGCGCCATCCGTAGGGTTCCTCGCGCCGGGAGGTGCGGGCGCGGAGCATGTCGAGGCAGACGCGGGCCACGACGGTGCGCAGCCACGCCTCCAGGTCGTCGATTCCGGCGGGGCCGTGGCGGGTGAGCCGCAGCCACGCCTCCTGGACGGCGTCGTCGGTCTCGGCGGGGTTGCCGAGCATCCGGTAGGCCACCGCGCGCAGGTTGGGGCGGTGCGCCTCGAATCTTTCGGCGAGCTGGTCGTGCATCGGTCACCTTTCCGTGCCGCGTTCCGTCTGCTTCGTGGCATCCGAGAGACGGCGACGGCGGGAGGACGGATGAACCGACATGACGAGGGTAGCGAGCCGGGCGGGCAGGCGCTGCTGCGGCCGGTGGCGCTCGGGGACCTGGAGCTGCCCAACCGGGTGGTGATGGCCCCGTTGACGCGGTCGCGCGCGTCCGGTCCCGGTCTGGCGCCGACGGACCTGCACGCCGCCTACTACGGGCAGCGCGCCACGGCCGGGTTGATCGTCGCCGAGGGGGCGTGGGTCGGCGAGGGGGCGGCCGGGTTCCCGGGCGTCCCCGGCGTGTACGGCGAGCGGCAGGTGGAGGGCTGGCGCCGCGTCACCGACGTCGTCCACGCGCTGGGCGGGCGCATCGTGCTCCAGTTGTGGCACGCGGGCGCCCACTCCCATCCCGATCACCGGGGCGGGGCGCGGCCGGCGGGGCCGTCGGCGGTCGACCCGGGCGAGGTGTGCTGGACGGCGTCGGGCCCCAAGGCGACGGTCACGCCCGTGGAGATGACGCGGGCGCAGATCGAGGAGACCGTCGCCGAGTACGGCGCGGCGTCCGCGCGGGCGCGGCGGGCGGGGTTCGACGGTGTGGAGGTCGCCGCGAACGGCACGTTCCTGATCGCGCAGTTCCTCAACCCGCGCCTGAACCGCCGCGCCGACGCCTACGGCGCCGACCGGGGCCGCCTGCTGCTGGAGGTCGTGGACGCGGTGGCGGCGGCGTGGGACGGGCGCCGCGCCGGGGTCCGGCTGTCGCCGTACTGGACGGTGCGCGACACCTCGCCCGAGGCGCGCCGCGCCGGCTACCCCTACACCGCCGACGAGGCGGCGCTCGCCGCCTACGACGCCCTGGTCGCGGAGCTGGGCACCCGTCCCCTGGCCTACCTCCACCTGCGCGGACGAGCGTTGGAGGGACCGGCCGCGGTGCCGGACTCCGACGAGTTCGCCCGCTACCGCAAGCTGTTCGACGGCGCCCTGGTCGCCAATCACGGGTTCGGGCGGGAGTCGGGGAACGCGGTGGTCGAGGCGGGGATCGCCGACGCGGTGTCGTTCGGGCGGCCGTTCATCGCCAACCCCGATCTGGTCGCCCGGTTCGCGCTGGGCCATGCCGTGGCGCGCGGCGACGCGAGCACCCACTACGGCGGCGGCGCGCGCGGCTACGTCGACTATCCGATCTGGTCGGGGTCCTAGGCGCCGGTCGCGGGGGGCGTCACGAACTCGGGCTGGTCCAGGACGCGCAGCCAGCTGCCGTCGGGCTGGCGGCGGACGACCTGCGCGCGGGCGCCCGCGCCGTCCCTGGGCGGGGTGGAGGTGAGGGCGAGGTCGCCGCTGATCAGGGTGGGCAGGGGCTCTTCGGGCGTGAAGCGGGGGCCCGCGGCCAGGACCTTCTCCCACAGTTCGCGGATGGCCTGGCGTCCCACGGTCTGGGAGCCGGGCGGGTAGGCGAGCACCGCGTTCTCCTCGTAGAGGGCGGCGACTCCCGCGGCGTCGCCCGCGTTGGAGCGCTCGACGAACAGGCGGGTGATGTCCTCGGGCCGCATGGCCTTCTCGTATTGCGTCATGGCTTCCCCCAGGTTGTCCGTGCTGTCACCTCCCATCGTGGTCGCCGAGGAGCGAGAAGTCCAAGAGATGCTTCTTCTACCTAGTAGAAGCAATGCTTATGGAGCACGCGGGCGCGCCTGAGGGCGTGTTGGAGCGCGGTCGCCGCCGACCTGCGTCCCGGAAAAGTTCTCGAAGAAATCCGGGTGGGCGGTGTCGGGTCGGGGCGGTGGCGTTCGTGGCAGGGGTGAGGCCGCCCCCGGGGGGGGCGGCGCCGGGGCGGGGAACCGCGATCGTGAAGCCGCAGGTGCGCGGCGGTGGCATCCTGACCCGGTGGCTGCCGGAGAACGGGCCGGTCGACGAGACGACAGAGGAGATGATCTTCAGATGCGGTACCTGGTCTCGGTGATCGACGACAAGGACGATCCCGGCAGCACGGACCGGCAGCCCGCCATCAGCGCGTTCAACGAACGGCTGATGGCCGAGGGCCACTGGGTCTTCGCGGGCGGGCTCGCGGACACCGGCGCGGCCACGGTCGTCGACAACCGGGGCGAGCAGGCGGTGTTCAGCGACGGGCCCTTCGTGGAGTCGAAGGAGTACCTGGCCGGGGTCTGGGTGTGGGAGGCCCCCGATCTGGACGTGGCGCTGAGGCTCGCCGCCGAGGCGTCGAGGGTCTGCGATCGCAAGATCGAGGTGCGGCCGTTCCGGTGAGCGACGCGCAGGAGGCGGTCACCCGGGTCCACCGCGAGGAGTGGGCCCGGGTGGTCGCCTCCCTGACCAGGCGGTTCGGTGATCTCGACATCGCCGAGGAGGCGGCCGCGGAGGCGTTCGCGACCGCCGTGCAGCGGTGGCCGGCCGACGGCGTGCCGCCCAACCCGGGCGCCTGGCTGACCACCACCGCCAACCGCAAGGCCATCGACCGGATCCGGCGCGAGAACAAGCGCGACGACAAGCACAAGGAGGCTCAGATGGTGCACGACGCCGGCCCGCCCGAGCCGGTCGGCGCCATCGACGACGACCGGCTCCGGCTGATCTTCACCTGCTGCCACCCGGCGCTGGCGGCGCAGACCCGCGTGGCGCTGACGCTGCGCATGGTCGGCGGTCTGACCGTGCCCGAGATCGCCCGCGCCTTCCTGGTGGCCGAGACCGCCATGGAGCGGCGGATCACCCGCGCGAAGGCCAAGATCAAGGCGGCCCGCATCCCCTACCGGGTGCCGTCCGCCGAGGATCTCCCGGCACGCGTCACCGGCGTTCTCGCCGTCCTGTTCCTGGTGTTCAACGAGGGCTACCTGGCGACCGGCCCCGGCACCGATCCCCTGCGCCACGACCTGACCGCCGAGGCGATCCGGCTCACCCGCCTGATCCGCGGCCTGCTGCCCGGCGACGGCGAGGCGGCCGGGCTGCTGGCGCTGATGCTGCTCATCGAGGCCCGCCGCGCCGCCCGGGTGTCGGACGGCGGTGAACTGGTCCCGCTGGCCGAGCAGGACCGCGGGGCGTGGGACGCGGCGCTGATCGCCGAGGGGCACCGGCTGGTGCGCGAGCGCCTCGCCGCGGCGGCCGCCGGGACGGCCCCGGGGCGCTACCAGATCCTCGCGGCGATCAACGCCGTGCACACCTCCGCCCGCGACATCCGCGACACCGACTGGTCGCAGATCGTCGCCCTCTACGACCAGCTCGTCCGCCTCGACGCCTCCCCGGTCATCGTCCTCAACCGGGCCGTCGCGGTCGCCGAGCTCGACGGCCCGGAGGTGGCGCTGGCGGACGTCGACCGCCTCGCGGGCGCGCTGGCCGGCTATCACGCCTACCACGCCACCCGCGCCGACCTGCTGCGCCGGCTGCACCGCGGCGGCGAGGCGCGCGCGGCCTACGACAGGGCCATCGAGCTGGCCGGCAACACCGCCGAGACCGCCTACCTCACCCGCCGCCGCGACCAGCTGGGGTAGCGCTCACGGGTCCCGCTCCGCCCGGGCTTCGGATGCCGTCCGGCGCGCACCTGCCCGCCGGGCGGCTCCTGCCGATCAAGCGGCACCCGGCGGCCCCGCCGCTCCGTCAAGTTCGGAGAGAAAGTTCGCGGGGCCGTGTCGGGGCGGGGCGGGGGCGTTCGTAGCAGGGGCGTGAGGCCGCCCACGAGGGGGCCGGCCCCGAAGAGCAGGGAATCGTGATCATGAAAATGGCGACCGTGACGCAGGTGCCGCGATGACCACCATGACGACGACCATGACGGCGACCCGTCCGGCGTCCTCCCGGTCGATGTGGGCGATCCTGGCGCTGGTGCTGCTCGCCGACGCCCTGGACGTGATCGACGCGACGGTGACCAGCATCGCCGCTCCCGCCATCGCCGGGGATCTGCACGGCGGCCAGGGGCTGATCACGTGGCTGGGCACGGCGTACATGCTCGCCATGGGCGTGCTGCTCATGGTCGGCGGCCGGCTGGGCGACAGGTACGGGCAGCGCAGGCTGTTCCTGGTCGGGATGGCCGGCTTCACGGTCGCCTCGGCATCGGCGGGCCTGTCCCCCGACCCGGCGCTGCTGATCGCGGCGCGGGCGGCGCAGGGGGCGTTCGGCGCCCTGCTGATCCCGCAGGGCATGGGGATCATGACGAGGACGTTCTCGCGCGAGATGCTCACCAGGGCGTTCGGCCTGTTCGGCCCGCTGCTGGGGGCGGCCACCGTCGGCGGCCCGATGCTGGCCGGCCTCATCATCAGCGCCGACCTGTTCGGCCTGTCCTGGCGCCCGATCTTCTTGATCAACGTGGTCCTGGGCGTGGTGGGCCTGGCGGTGGCCGTCAGGATCCTGCCCCGCGACGGCGGCGACCGTTCCACGGTCGTCGACGGGCGGGGCTCGGGCCTGCTCGCCGCCGCGATGTCCGGCCTGCTGTACGGCCTGATCGAGGGCTCGGTCAGCGGCTGGACCGCGATCCCGATCGCCTCGGTCGCCGCGGGCCTGGTCTTCTTCGCCGCGTTCGCGCACCGCCAGTCGACCGCCGCCGACCCGCTGCTCAAGCCGTCCCTGCTGCGGAACCGGGGCTTCACCTCCGGCCTGCTCGCCGGGCTCGCCGTCTTCGCCTCCACGATCGGCCTGGTGTACGTGCTGTCGCTGTTCCTGCAAGAGGGCCTGCACGCCTCACCGCGCGGCGCGGCGCTGGCCTTGCTGCCGCTGACCCTGGGCACCATCGGGTCCGCGTTCGCCGCCATGGGCGGCCTTGTCGCCAAGCTCGGCCGCACCCTGGTGTTCATCGGGCTGGCGCTGGTCCTGGCCGGCTGCGGCTGGGTGCTCGCCCTGGTCGTCGCCTCGGGCGCCGGCCTCGGCCCGTAGGCGCTCACGCCGGCGTTCTTCGTGATCGGTCTCGGGCTGGGCTGCTCCTACAGCCCGATCTTCGACATCGCGCTGGGCGGCATCGACCCCGACGAGGCCGGCAGCGCCAGCGGCTCGCTGAGCTCGATCCAGCAGCTCGCCTCCGGGTTGGGTTCGGCGGCGGTCACCTCGGTCTTCTTCGAGACCGCGGGCTCGGGCTTCGACCACGCCGTGAGGATCAGCCTGATCGTCGTCATGGGCCTGGTCGCCCTCAGCGTCCCGCTCGTCGTCCTGATGCCCCGCAGGGCCCCGGCGGCCCCGGAGGAGACCCGGCACTGAGCACCGCCCCCCGCCACCGGCGTGACAGCGTGTCTGATCTGCCGGAAAGGATCGGGGCGGGCCACCGGATGAGACGCCCTCATCCGGTGGCCCGCCCGCGGGACGGCGGGCGGGGTGTGAGGCCGCTGCGCTGTCGGCACCGTTCCCAGACGGCGTCGCAGGCGGCTTCGTCCAGGACGCCGGCGGGCCAGGGGGTGCGTTCGACCTTGGCGTTGACGTAGACGCCGGTGACGCCTTGCATTTCGGCGCTGGAAGCCAGGTAGAGGCTGGATCGGGTGGGCCTGGTCAGATCGTTCAGCAGCCGGGGGCCCAGCAGGCGCAGGAGCGGCGCCAGGGGCCGGTAGGCGTAGGGGAACGCGGCGGCGGTCAGGGCCTGGTTGCCGGGGGTGGAGGCGTGGCCGGGGTAGGCGACGTTGACGGTGACCGCTTCGTCCGCGAGGTGGGCGGCGAAGCGGCGGCTCATCGCCATCAGCGCGGTCTTGGCGTGGTTGTACTGGGAGAACGTCCAGCCGAGGTGGCGCTTTTCGGCTTCCAGGTTGGCGGGGTCGATCGGGCCGCCGGGGATGCCGCCGGTGAGGTTGACGACGCGCGCGGCCGGGGCGGCGCGCAGCAGGGGCAGCAGCAGGCAGGTCAGGGTGTAGGGCGCCAGGACGTTGGCGGCGAACGTGGTCTCGACGCCGTCGCCGGTCAGGGTCCGCGACGCGGTCATGCCGCCGAAGTTGTTGATCAGCACGTCGAGGCGGCCGTGCCGGGCGCCCACCTCGTCGGCGAGGGCGCGCAGGCCCGCCTGCCGGGACAGGTCCGCGGTGAACGCGCTCACCGCGGCGCCGCCGGGTCCGCCGCCGAGTTCGCGGGCGGCGGCTTCGGCGCGGGCGCCGTCGCGTCCCACCAGCAGGACGTGCGCGCCCATCGCCGCGAGTGCCCGCGCGGTCTCCTTGCCGATGCCGCCGGTGCCGCCCGTCACCAGGACGGTCTTGCCGCTCATCGTCATCGTCCGCCTCCCTGCGTCGGCTCCCTCGCCCGCCACGTTATGACACCGAGTGTCATCTACGCTATCCGATGCCACAAAGTATTCTCGATGCGTGGAAAATGGAGATCGGTCGGGACTGCGGGCGCGGACCAGGCGGGCGGTGCGGGCCGAGTTGGCCGGGCTGGCGCTGGGGTTGTTCATCGAGCGCGGTTACGAGGAGACGACGGTCGACGACATCGCGGCGGCGGCGGGGCTGTCCAAGCGCAGCTTCTTCCGCTACTTCCCGTCCAAGGAGGACGTGGTGTTCGGCGACGTCGAGGACCTGGCCGGGCAGGTCGCCGACGCCGTCGGGGCCCGGCCGGAGGGCGAGGCGCCGTGGGCGGTGCTGCACGCCGTCCTCGGCGAGTGGGAGGAGCGGATCCACTCCGCGCAGCCGGATCCGGCGGTGCTGCGGCTGATCGAGTCGACTCCGGCGCTGCGCGCACGGCTCCACCAGAAGCGCGACGGGATGCGGCAGCTGGTCACGGCCGCGCTGCGGGAACGCCCCGGCGCCGAGCTCGACGCGTTCACGGCCGACCTCCTCACGGCCTGCGCCGCGGCGGCCCTGGACGCCGCGGCGCGCGAATGGCTCCGCACCGACGGCGCGATCGACCGGAGCGAACTGATCGACCGCGCGTTCGCCGCTCTGGCCCCCGGGCCCCGACCCGGGGCCGTCGCGCCGCGGCCGCGCCCCACCCGGGTTTGATGGAATGGCCGGGCGGGGGTGGGCGATGGTGTCGCGGCGCTGGAACCGGAGCGGGCCCGGTGCGGGCGGGCCGCCCGCGGGGGGTGACCGGCTGGCGCGTCGGCTGGGCACCGGGGACGCGGTGCTGATCGGGCTCGGGTCGATGGTCGGGGCGGGGGTGTTCGCCGTGTTCGGGCCCGCGGCGCGGGCGGCGGGCACGGGCCTTCTGGTGGGGCTGGTGGTCGCGGCGGCGGTCGCGTACTGCAACGCGGTCGCCTCGGCGCAGTTGGCGGCGGTGTATCCGTCGTCCGGCGGCACCTACGTGTACGGCCGCGAGCGGCTGGGCCGGTGGTGGGGGTTCGCGGCGGGGTGGGGTTTCGTGGTGGGCAAGACGGCCTCGTGCGCCGCGATGGCGCTCACGTTCGCCTCCTACGCGGTGCCGGGGCCGGGGTGGGTCCGCCGTGTGGTCGCGGCGGCGGCCGTGGTGGCGCTGGCGTCGTTGAACTACCGGGGCGTGACCAGGACGGCGCTGCTCACGCGGGTGCTGGTGGTCGCCGCCCTGGCGTCGCTGGCCGTGGTGGTGGCGGGGATCGCGGCGGGCGGGCAGGCGGGCGCGGAGCGTCTGGGCGGGTGGGAGGCGGTGGGCGAGGGCGGCGCCTACGGCGTCCTGCAGGCCGCGGGACTGCTGTTCTTCGCGTTCGCCGGCTATGCCCGCGTCGCGACGATGGGCGAGGAGGTGCGGGACCCGGCGCGCACGATCCCCCGGGCGATCCAGGCGGCGCTGTTCATCGCGGTGGCGGTGTACCTGGTGGTGGGGGCGGCGGCGCTGCTGGCGGCGGGTCCGCGGGTGCTGGCGGAGGCGGCCGCGCCGCTGGCGGCCGCGGTGGAGGCGGCGGGGGCCGGGGCGCTGGCGCCGGTGGTGCGGGCGGGCGCGGCGCTGGCGTCGCTGGGCGCGCTGCTGGCTCTGATCGCGGGGATCGGCCGCACGGCGCTGGCGATGGCGCGGCACCGCGACCTGCCGGGGTGGCTGGCGGCCGTGCATCCGCGGCACCGGGTTCCGCACCACGCCGAGGTCGCCGTGGCGGTCGTGGTGTGCGCCCTGGTGTTGGCGGCGGACCTGCGCGGGGTGATCGGGTTCTCCTCGTTCGGCGTGCTGGTGTACTACGCGGTCGCCAACGTGTGCGCGTTCACCCAGCCGGCGGCCGATCGCCGCTGGCCGCGGGCGCTGAACGTGCTCGGCGCCGCGGGGTGCGTGGTGCTGGTGGCGGCGTTGCCGTGGACGTCGGTGCTGGCGGGGTCGGTGATGTTCGCCGTGGGGCTGGGCGGCCGGTGGCTGGTGCTGCGGCGGCGGGGCCCACACGGCAGCGTGCACAATGCCGGGTATGAGTGAGGTCTTCACGCATCGGTTGCGGGTCAGGTACAGCGAGTGCGATCAGCAGGGCGTGGTGTTCAACGGCCACTACCTGTTCTTCTACGACGTGGCGTTGACGGAGATGTGGCGGGCGCTGTTCGGCGACTACGCGCAGATGGTGGAGCAGGGCTACGACCTGGTGGTGGCCGAGGCGCGGATCCGTTTCCGGGAGGGCGCGCGGTTCGACGAGATGCTGGAGGTGTCGATGCCGGTGGCGCATCTGGGGACGACCAGCGTGATCGTGCGGCCGGTGTTCCGGGTGGGAGGGCGCCTCATCGCCGACGGGGAGGTGCGGCACGTGTTCATCGACCCGGCGGCCAAGTCCAAGAAGGAGATGCCGCCGCAGGTGAGGTCGGTTCTGGAGCCCTACCTGGACGGAGTGGCGGGACAGGCGGCCGGCGCGCCGTCAGGTTCACAATCGCTTTGACGATGTCTCGAGCATCGCGCGTTTTCCCAGATGTGGAATCAGGGTTTCGGCCTGACGTGCCCGGCACAGTTCCCGCGGTTCTGATTCAACCGGGCGCCGCGCCCCGGGGGCAACCCCTTATTTCTCGGGGATGCCGCCCGGGGGCGGGGTGTCAGCGGGCGAACAGGGACGCGTAGACGGTGCGGTCGCCGTCGGTGACGATCTGCCCGGCCAGGTGGGGGGCGGTGACGGTGGACAGCCGCAGGTCCAGGTAGCGCTCCTCCTCGTGGAGTTCGACGGGGCCGGTGGGGGCGTCGGCGAGCCAGCCGCCGATCTCGGTGAGGCGGGCGGAGCGGTCGCGGTCCAGGGCGGCGCGCAGCCCGGCGAGCCCGGCCGCGGGAAACGGCGTCCCCTCGTCCGGGGCCCCCTCGTGCCGCTCGTGCCGTGTCCCGTCGTAGGGGGCGGCGTCCGGGCCGGGCGGTGCGGGTTCGGCGTGCCAGGCGGCGACGCCGTAGGCGAAGCAGACCAGCGCGGTCCACATCTCGGCGAAGTAGCGGGGGTCGGGTGCGATCTCCAGGCCGGCGAAGCGGCCGGAGACGAAGAACAGGGCGCCGAGCTGGCCGGGCTGCGGTTCCAGGCGGGACTGGAACTGGGTCAGGACGGCCCGTTTGCGGGACAGGATCTGCTCCAGGTGGCCGCGGCGGGGCAGGCCGTGGCGGGCGTTGAGGGCGGTGATGTCGTCCCACAGCTTGCTGTAGCCGGTGACGCCGCGCAGGTCCAGGGCGCGGGCGCGCAGTTCCAGCGGCAGGACGAAGAACCACTGGTCGCGTTCGCTGAGGTAGCCGCCCTGGCTCTCCTGGACGCAGCAGGCGTCGTCGAAGCGCAGGGTCTGCCCGGCGGCCAGGAACGCCGAGCGGCACAGGGCGTGGTTCTGGGCGCGGTCCTGGATGTAGCCGATGTGCAGGGGGACGATGGCGACGCCGGAGTCGGCGCTGTTGGCGAGTTCGACCTGCCCGTAGCCGACGACGCGGCTCAGTTTGAGTCCGGTGCGGGGCGGCGCGAAGCCGGGGAGGGCGGGCCCGGAGATCGGGACCATGGTGAGCGCGCCGGCCTGCTGGGGGGTGCCCAGGCGGTGCCCGGCGAGGCTGAGGGGTCCGGGGACGAGGGTGTCGAGCGCCGTCATCCGGGTCATGCGGTGCTCCCTTCGGGTGGTGGGGGCGTGCGTCGGGTGGGCGTGCGTCGGGTGGTGTGGGCCGTTCGGGGTGCGGGGGCCGGTTCAGGCGGCGACGCGGGCGGTGAGGGCGTCGGCCTGCCGGTCGAGGGCGTCGAGGCGGTCGTGCAGGGCGGCGCGCAGCCAGGGCTTGCCGGCGTCGCAGTGCCCGAACATCCAGGGCAGCAGTTCGGCGAAGTCGTCCTGGTGCCAGAAGCCGCGCTGCGGCAGGGACGGGGCGGGGCGGCGGAGCGTCAGGTCGTCGCCGCCGGTGAACAGGGCGTGGCAGAAGACCACGGGGGTGGTGACGCCGGCGTCCGGCAGGCTCGCCACGACCCGGGCCAGGTCGCCGGGGAAGACGTTCTCGTAGCCGTCGGAGACGACGGCGACCAGGTCGGGGTCGGCGCCCAGGGCGTCCAGGACGCCGGTGGCCAGGTCGGTGGCGCCGCGGGGGGCGCGCTCGTCGCCGCCGGTCTCGATGACCTCCAGCCGGTCGCACACCTGTGACAGCACCATGCGCAGCGCGGCGGTCTGGGACAGCGCGGCCCATTCGCGGTCGCCGTAGCCGCGCATGGACGCCGAGGCGTCCAGGACCAGGGCGAGGGTTCCGGTGAAGCGGGGGAACGCCGCGGCGGCGGCGCCGACGTAGCGGCCGAGGGCGGCGTAGAGGTCTTCGGCGGGCCCGCCCCGGTACAGGTGGACGAGGGTGGCGGCGATGTCGCCGCGGTTGGTGGCGGTGACGGTGGCGGGCCGTTCGCGGACGGTGTCGACGGGCAGCGGCGGCTCCCCCGCGGCGGCGGGGCCGCGTGCGGTGTTCGCGGTGGCGGCGTCGCCCGCGCCGTAGAGGGCCCGGACGCGGGCGGGCGCGGCGGCGGGGTCGGTGAGGAAGCGCAGCAGGCGCCGCTGGAGGTAGTCCGAGGCGGTGTCGCCGCCGGCGATGCGCGCGGCGCAGCCGCGGGCGGTGGCGGTGCCGAGGGCGTGCTCGAAGCAGTCGCGCAGGGCGGGGCGGCGCGCGGCGATGAGCGCGTCGGCGTCGGGGTGCTCCAGGACGAACCGCAGCGCGGTGCGGGTGGTGTGCTTGTGGTTGGCGCGCAGCCGCCGCAGCGCGAGCAGGACGGTGATGACGTGGGCGGGCGGCAGGCCCAGGGTCAGGACGCGGGCGACGCGGGCCTGCACGGTGCGGGCGCGGTCGTCCAGGCCGGCCTGGGACGCGGCGAGGATCTGCAGGAGCACGCGGGCGCGCTGCCAGGGCCGCGCGCCGGGGGTCAGGCCGAGCAGGGCGTAGCCCTCGGGGTCGCCGGCGTGGGCGGCGCGGTGCAGGTCCGCGTCGTCCCAGCGCAGGCAGGCGCCCCGGGGCAGGCTCAGGGCGGTGTCGTGGTGGTGCAGGTGGGCGAAAAGCGTGGGGGTGTCCATGGTTGTTGGCCTCCGCAACCATGGAGTCTAGGAATGATCTGCGGTGGGCCGACACTCAATTTTCGGTGGCCGTGCCTCCGGCGGCGGGGTCGGCCGCGGTGCCGGCCGCGCCGGCGGCGGGTGCGGCGGCGTAGCCGCCGAGGCCGTGTTCGAGCAGGTCGAAGGCGCGGGCGGCGGTGGCGTAGACGTCTTCGGCCATCTCCTGCAGGGTCTCCCCCGCGGCCTTGCGGTCGGCGATCTGCTCGACGAGCGTGTTCTGCACGGCGAAGATCATGGCGGCGGCGGCGCGGGGGGCGATGTCGTCGGGGCCGGCGCCGGTGGCCTCGGCGAGCAGGTCGGCGAGGCGGTCCTGGGCCTGGCGGCCGATCTCGCGCTGGCGGGCCATGAGGGCGGGGCTGGCGCGGACGGTGCGGGTCCACACCTCCGACCCCTCGTGGAAGGCGGTCTGGTAGGAGCGGGCGTCCAGGCCCTCGAAGAAGCGGCGGCGGAACAGCGCCACGGCGCCCTCGCCGGGGCGGCGGTCGCGGAAGTCGCGCCCGGCGGCCTCGATGATCTCGTCCTGCCGGTCGAAGAACAGGTCTTCCTTGGTCCTGAAGTAGTTGAAGACGGTGTTGACCGACACGTCGGCGGTGCGGGCGACGTCGGCGATGGTGACCTCGTCGAACCCGCGGGTCATGAACAGGCCGGTGGCGATGTCGGCGAGGCGGCGCCGCGTCTCGCGCTTCTTGCGTTCCCGCAGTCCCAGTTCCGGTTCGACGTCGGGGACGTGCTCCTCACCCATGCACGGAAATATACCTTCCCTGGTGTCACTGAAAAGTTGGGGTGACTGCAATTTTGGGGTTACGCTAGCGGCCGTCGCTCTCAAGGAGGTTGAACGTGATCGAGGCTCGCGGGCTCGCCCGCACCTTCACCGGCGGGCACGGGGCGGTCGAGGCCGTCCGAGGCGTGGACCTGTCGGTCGCGCCCGGCGAGGTGGTCGGGTTCCTCGGCCCCAACGGGGCCGGCAAGACCACGACGCTGCGGATGCTGACGACGCTGCTGGCGCCGACCGCGGGGACCGCGACCGTCGCGGGCCGCGACCTGCGCGCCGACCCGGCGGGCGTGCGGCGCCGCATCGGCTACGTCGCGCAGGGCGGCGGCACCGATCCGGGCGTCCCGGTCGCCGAGGAGCTGGACCTGCAGGCCCGCCTCTACGGGGTGCGCGACCGGTCCGCGCGGATCGCGGAGCTGTGCGCGCAGCTGGACCTGGAGGGCCTGGGGCGGCGGCCGGCCGGGGCGCTGTCGGGCGGGCAGCGCCGCCGCCTGGACGTCGCGCTCGGGCTGGTGCACCGGCCGGCGCTGCTGTTCCTGGACGAGCCGACCGCGGGCCTGGACCCGCAGAGCCGCGGCAACCTGTGGGACCACATCCGCGCCATGCGCGACCGGGACGGCGCGACGGTGTTCCTGACCACGCACTACCTGGACGAGGCCGACGCGCTGTGCGACCGGCTGCTGATCATCGACCGGGGCCGCATCGTGGCCGAGGGCACGCCGGCCGAGCTCAAGCGCCGCGTCGCCGGGGACGTCGTCACGGTGGAGCTGGCGGAGGCCGCGGGCGTCGAGGGCGTCGAGGGCGCCCGCGCGGCGCTGGCGGCGCACCCGGCCGTCCGGGAGGCGGCCGTGTCCGGCGGGACGATGCGGCTGACCGTCGAGGACGGCGAGACCGCGCTGATGTCCCTGATCCGCGCGCTGGACGTCGCGGGGGTGGAACTGGCGTCGCTGAACCTGGCCCGTCCCACGCTGGACGACGTGTTCTTCACCGTCACCGGCCGCTCGCTGCGCGACGCGGCCTAGAGAATTCGAGGAGTCTCCCCCATGTCTCTTGAACAGACCGCCGTGCAGACCGCCGCGGGGAGCGCCGCGAACGCCCCGGGGTCCGGGCGGGTCGCCGCGCTCGGGCGGGTCGCGTCCGACACCCGCCTGGTCTTCCTGCGGTACATGCGGCAGACGCTGCGCAGCAAGGTCGCGGTGGTGTTCGGCGCGGTACAGCCGCTGCTGTACCTGGTGCTGTTCGGGCCGCTGCTGTCGGACCTGGTCGACGTGCGCGGGTTCGGCGCGGGCAGCGCCTGGCAGGTGTTCGTGCCCGGGGTGCTGGTCCAGCTGGCGCTGTTCGGCGCCGGGTTCGCGGGGTTCGGGCTGATCGCGGACCTGCGGTCGGGGGTGGTGGACCGGCTGCGGGTCACTCCGGCCAGCCGGACCGCGCTGCTGCTCGGGCGGGTCCTGCGCGACACGGTCGTGGTCGCGTTCCAGGGCGCGGTGGTGGTGGCGGCCGGGCTGGCGCTGGGGCTGCGGGCCCCGGTGGCCGGGATCGCCGTCGGGCTGGCGCTGGCGGTGGCGCTGGCGGTGAGCGTGGCGTCGCTGTCCTACGTGGTGGCGCTGCGCGCGCGCAGCGAGGACGCGTTCGCGCCGGTCCTGACGTCGGTGACGCTGCCGCTGATGCTGCTGTCGGGGATCCTGCTGCCGATGAGCCTGGCGCCGGGGTGGCTGGACGCGGTGTCGCGGTTCACGCCGTTCCGGTACCTGGTGGACGCCGCGCGGGCGGCGTTCCTGGGCGAGTACGCGACGGCGACGGTCGCGGAGGGGACGCTGGTGGCGGTCGCGCTGCTGGCGGCGTCGGTGGCGCTGGGCGCGCGCCGGTTCCAGCGCGAGAACGCCTGACCCGGCCGGGTCACCGGCGCACGGCGGCGGTGCGGGGCGGCGGGCCCGTCCCGCCGTCCTGCCCGCCGGCGGGCGCCGGGAGGTCCGCGGGAGCGGCGTGGTTCAGGATCTCGGGGTGGGCGGCGGTGGCGCGCTGGGCGATGTAGGCGCCCGCCAGCACGATCGCGCCGCCGATCATCTGCGCGGCGGTGAGGCGCTCCCCGAGGGCGGCCCAGGCGATGAGGGCGGCGGCGACCGCCTCGGTGTAACAGATGGCGCCGCCGACCTGCGCCGACAGCCGCTGCAGCCCGGCGACTCCGGCCAGGTAGGCCAGGACGGTGCTGACCAGCCCGATCCAGGCGACCAGCGCCCAGCCGGGCGCGGCGTGCCCGGCGACGGGCACCGGGTCGGGCAGCACCTGCCAGGGCAGCGCCCACGGCGCGGCCAGCGCGGTGAGGGCGAGGGCGGCGACGACGCTGCCGGCGGAGGTGATGACGACGGGGTCGACCTTCCCGGTCAGGCGGTCGACGATGAGGAAGTAGCTGGCCTGGCAGGCGGCGGCGCCGAGCCCGGCGGCCAGGCCGACCGGGTCGAGCGACAGGCCCGTCCACACCTGGACGACCAGGGCGAGGCCGGCCATGGCGGTCGCGACGCCGACGGCGGCGGTGCGGTGCACGGGGACGCGGCGCACCAGCCGCAGCCACGCCAGCACGATGACCGGGCCGCTGAACTCCAGCAGGATCGCCACGCCGACGGGCAGGCGGGAGGCGGCGACGAAGTAGAAGGCCTGGCAGCCGGCGACGCCGGTCAGGCCGTACAGGGCCAGGGCGGGCAGGTGGGGGCGCAGGCCCCGGACGGCGGCCCGGCCGCGCAGCAGGAACGGCAGCGGCGCCAGGACCAGCGCGGCGACGGTGATGCGCAGCCACACCGCCTGGAGGGGGCTGAGCCCGGCCTCGATGAGGGCCTTGCCGAACGGCCCGGACGCGCCGAAGCACACCGAGGACAGCACGGCCAGGGTCAGGCCCCAGGCGCGGGTCCGTGCGGCGCCGTCCATCCTCACCCCCCGGGTTCGCGTGGTGTGCCGCCGTGCCCGCTCCCGGCGGGCTAATGAGCATCCTCCTATAACACTCCTTACACGTCGATGGCGGGATACCAGCCCGTAATCCAGGCGATGCCGGACGTGACGCCTGCTGCTACTACTATTCGCCGGATGAGCTGGCAGGCGGCCGGGGCGGGGCCCGGCGGAACCGGAGGGGGCCCGAGCGGCGACCTGTTCGCCTCGGTCGAGGGCAACGTGCGCGAACTGGTGGCCTCACCGTGGTGGCAGGGCGCCCAACCGGCCGACCGGGCGGCGCAGATCGCCGCGCGGATGCTGTGGGGCGCCGGCGAGTGGTGGCTGTACGGCGCGTGGGGGCGCTGGTACCGGTGCGGGCTGGACGGCACCTGGCACCCCTGCCCGCCCCCCGCGCAGTTCGAGGACCGCCGCGTCGCGGTCCCCGCGCCCCAGGGCGCCGGGACGCCTCCCGTCCCGCCGCAGCTGTTCCCCACCGGCCCGGACCTGTCGGCCGGGCGCGTGGCGCCGCTGGGGTTCCTCGGGCCCGTCCCCGACACCGCCGTCGTCGCCCGCATCTCCCAGGCCCTGACCACCGCGCTGGCGGTCAACCCGCAGCAGTTCGCCCAGCGCGACCCGATGTTCCAGCCGGGCACGCCCAGCACCGTCGCCGCCGCCTGGGGCGCGCTGCTGTGGTGCGCGGGATCGCCGGTGGTGCTGACCGAGCACCCGCTGATCGAGTCGTTCATCCCGTTCCTGACCACCTCGGCCGAGCACCTGCACTGGATGATGCCGCCGGACTTCGCCACCCTGGCCGGCTACTACGTCCACCGGCTCGGCGCCGGCGACGGCGGCGGCGCCGCGCACATCGCCCGCGTCATGTACGAGGTCGCGGCCGGGCTCCAGGCCGACCCGCGGTTCCGTCCCGGCGCCGACGCGCTGGCCGCGGTGACGGCGGCGTCGCTGCGGATGGTCAACCAGGACATGGCCACCGTCCGGTACGGGCCCGAGGCGATCCTGCAGGAGTGGCGGCGCCGCTGCCCCGCCGAGTTCGCCACCCCGATGGTCCGCGACACCGCGCCCGGGGAGTACCTGCGCCTGGCCCTGTACGACCTGCAGGAGATCGTGGCGGGGCTGACCGGGCCGCGCCCGGCGGCGGCGGGACGCAGCCACGACGAGGTCCGCCGCGCCGGGATCGCGGTGCTGGCCGCCGACCTGCAGGCCGCGCCGGGCGCGCTGCCGGCGCTGCGGCAGTGGCTGGACGCCGACAACGCCCGCACGCTGCAGGCGGTGCTGAGCGACCCGGCCAACCCGCTGCGGGCGCTGTGGCCGCGCGACGGGCGGCTCCCCGACGCGCTGCGCACCGACGACTCCGACGCCCTGGCCGCGCTGCTGGCCACCAGCTACACCCTCGGGCTGACGTGGTGCCGGCTGGCGCAGGTGCCGCCGCCGGCGACGGGCTTCGCGGTGCCGCAGGCGGTCGCGGCGGAGCTGACGTCCCCGGCGATGCACACCCCGCCCTCCACCGACGAGCTGTCGGCGTGGGACATCATCAAGGCCGCCCGCGCCCACATGGCCGCCGAGCGCGCCTCATCCGGCGCCGACCTGCCGGTCGCGCCGGTTCCCGAGCCGGCGCAGGAGGCGCCGGGCCCGCCGCCCGCGGTGGCGCCCGCCCCTCCGCCGGCCGCCCCGCCGGTCCCCGCGCCGGTCCCCGCGCCCGAGCCGCCCGCCCGATCGCCGCTGGAACCGCCCTTCCAGTACGCGCCCCCTCCCCCGCCCGGGACGCCGCCCTCGCCCTCGCCGGCGTCGCCGCCGGAGCCGAACGCCCACCACGAGCAGGCGCCCGATCAGCCCCACGGCGGGCCGCCCTACGGCGAGCAGAGCCGCCCCGAGCCCGCCGCGCCGCCGCCGGCGCCCTCGCCGGACCCGTTCGGCTCGGACATGCCGCCGCCGCGGATCGCGCCTCCCCCGCCTCCCCCGCCTCCCCTGCCGGTCCCCGCGCCCGAGCCCCCCGCCCCGTCCCAGGCGCAGGCGGGCGAGCCGTCGCCGGAGCCGGTGTGGCCGTCGGAGCCGCACGAGACGCAGCTGGACACCGACGCGTTCCGCACCCAGCTGGATCCGGGCCCGGCGTGGCCCGGCGCGGACGCGACGCAGGCCCCCGCGCGGCCGTCCCCCGTCCCGCCGCCCGCGCCGCACGCGGATCTGCCGCCGCCCCGGCGCCGGTGCCCGAGCCGCCGCCCCCGCTGCGGCCCGCGCCCGTGGGCGAGCAGGCCCCGCAGGTCGCCGAGGCCTACGGGATCCGGTTCCTGTGCGGCGCCGACGACATCGAGCGGGTCGTCACCGAGGTGCGGCGGCGCGGCAAGTGGGCGCGCCGGCTGCGCGGGCAGGAGGTGTCGAGCGCGTCGTCGCCGGCGCTGCTGCTGATCGGCGCGCCCTCCAGCGGGCAGCGGCGGCTGGCGCGGATGGTGGCCCGGGCGCTGGCGGAGGTGGAGGCCTCCAGCGGCGAGGTCCACGCCGTCCACGCCGAGGACCTGCGCGAGCACGGCCCCGACGGGCTGCGCGCGATGCTGGAGGAGCACGCGGGCCACGTCCTGCTGCTGGACGGCCTGGACGGGCTGATCCTGGACGAGTCGCAGGGCCCGGCCTACGCCTCGATGCTGTACCGGGCGCGGCTGGAGGGCGTGAACGACACGGCGCTGCTCGGCACGTGCGAGCCGGACCGGGTCGGGGAGCTGTCGGCGGCGTCGCCGGAGCTGGTGACCGACCTGCGGGCGGTGCGGCTGCCGGACCTGTCGGGGACGCCGGCGCGCGCGGAGCTGGTGCGGCTGCTGGCCGAGGAGCGCAGCCTGCGGCTCGGGTCGGACGCGTGGGCGGTGGTGAACCGCGAGGTGGGTTCGCTGCGCCCGCGGGGCCGGCTGACCGGGGCGCGGCTCGTGGAGGCCTACCTGGACCGCGCCGCGACGCGGCATCTGGGCAGCGCGGAGGCCACGCAGGCGATCGGCAGCGCGCTGTCGCTGACGGCGGCCGACTTCCAGGGCCTGGCGGTGGAGCTGTCGGGCCGCTGACCCCGCGCCGGGCCGCCGCTCGGGGGGCGGCCCGGCGGCCGCGGGCCTGTCGCGCGGGCCGCCGCAGGGCCCGAAACCCCGCGCCGGTAAGGGTTTTAAGCCCCTGCGGGAGGGTGATTCGCGGGCGGGCGGGGTCACGATGGGTGCGTGGACCGCGTGGATCGGCTGCTGGTGCTCGTCGCGGAGCTGCGGGCGGCCTCGCCCGAGCCGCTGGACCCGGCGGTGCTGTCGGCGCGGCTGGGGGTCAGCGAGCGGACCGTCCGCCGCGACCTGGAGCTGCTGACGCACGGCGGGCTGCCGGTGGAGGCGCGCAAGGGCCGCGGGTACGCGCTGCCCGCCCCCGCCGCGCGCGAGCCGCTGAGCGAGGTGGGGTCGCTGATGGGGCCGGTGCACGACGCGCTCGCCGAGGCCGTCCGCGGCCGCCGGGTGGTGCGGCTGGCCTACACCGATCAGGCGGGGGCGCGCAGCTTCCGCGACGTGGAGGCGCACGGCCTGGTCGTGGCCCCCTACGGGGAGTACCTGGTGGGGTGGTGCCGCATGCGCGACGGACCGCGGATGTTCCGCCTCGACCGGATCGGCGCGGCGGTGCTGTCGGGGCGGGGCGCGCAGGTGCGGGAGCTGGACGACCTGCTGGCGGCGCTGCGGGTGCCGCTGCCGCGCCCGGAGTACGGGGCGGGCCGGCGGGGCCCGGCGGGCGCCGCGCGGGCGCGGGCGTGGACGCTGGACCGGCTGGGGTCCGTGCGGGCGCGGCTGCGGGATGCGGCCGCGGAGGTCCGGAGCGGCGGCGACGGCGCGGCGGCGCTGCGGGGGGTGCTGGGGCATCTGGCGGAGTGGACGCGGTGGCAGGCGGCCGCGATCCGGTCGGCGGCGACGGGCGAGGAGCCGGTGCTGGAGGGCCGCCCTCCGGCGTTCCCGCCGGCGTTCGGGCGGGACCTGCCCTACGACGCGCGGGAGCGGATGATCCAGGACGCGATGGCGCTGCGGTCGCTGGGCGATCTGGCGCGGGACCTGCAGCAGGTGCTGGAGGCGGTGGCGCACTGGGCCGCCGACTGCGACGACGCGCTGTGGGAGGCCGAGTCGCCCGACCCGCGCCCCTACGGGCCGCCGGGGCCGCCGCGCCCGCTGGCGGACCTGCTGGCGGGGTGGCGCGGCCCGCTCGCCCACGTCGAGTGGCATCTGGACCGGCTCACCGACGAGCCGCCGCTGCCGCCGGGGGGCGGCGGCGAGGAGGACGTGTGGGTGGTGGACCGCTGCCCCCTGCAGGCCTGACCTCTGCCCGGCGCGCCGGGCCGGGGGTCAGCGGGCCCAAGGTCAGCGGGCAGGTGCGCCGGGGGCGAGGGCGGGGGTGTCCAGGGGGTCGAGGTCGCGGGTGAACCAGATGGTCTTGCCGGGCGGCGCGGGCCGGGCGCCGAACTCGGTGGCCAGGGAGGCGACCAGGAGGAGGCCGCGTCCGGCCTCGGACCAGTCCAGGACGGGGGGCGGCCCGGCGGGCGCTCCGGGCGCGCGGGGGTCGGCGTCGCCGACCTCGCCGACGAGGCGGACCCCGGCCCGGGCGGCCTCCAGGCGCAGGGCCAGGTGGACGGGCCCGGCGCCGTGCACGACGGCGTTGGTGACCAGTTCGTCCACGATGAGGACGACGTCGTGGACGTCGTCGGGGCCGGTGACGCGCCATCGGCGCAGCGACCGGCGGGTGAGCGCGCGGGCCTGTGCCGCGGCGCGGGTGTCGGCGGCCAGGTCCCAGGCCGCGGCCCAGGCCGCGGCCTGCGCGCCGCCGTCGTCGCTGCCGGTGGATCCGCCGCCCGCTGGCCTGGTGGTCCCCGTCCCCGTGGTGCGCACTGCCGCGTCTCCTCATCTGTGCGGGTCTGGCCGCCGGTTCGTGTGGGTCGGGTGCGGGGCCCCCGCGCGGTGACCGTCCGGGTCTCCTCGCATTCCCCCGCATCGACTCATATTCGTGGACGCTTCTCCCGGCGGGGTGGTGCACGGCCGCAGGCAACCCTCACCGCGGGGTGAGGTGAACTTCACGTGCGGGGTGGCGGTGGAGGAGGCATCGGCGCGGAGCCGCTAGAGTGGGGGGCGTCGGTGTGGCATGTGTCCCCCGGGCTCTAATTGATGCCTTCGGGGAATACCGCCGGTCCCATGCGGTCCGGGCTGGAGCTTCGTTGTGCCTTTCGCCGTGAGGCGACCACCACACCGGCTTGAACGCCAAGGCCCCGGCGGGTTCATCTCGCCGGGGTCTTGGCGTTCGCGCGTCCTGGGGGTCGTCGTCCCGGCGCGTCCGGCCTGCCCCCTCCCCTGATCTCCTGCCGCGTGCGGCGCCGGGCGCCGTACCGTCCAAAGTATTCCTTGACACGAATATTCGTTCTGCAGAATACTTCTTGGCATGGAGGAACTCCTCAGCGCACTGGCCGATCCGGCCCGGTGGCGGCTCGTGGCCCTGCTGGCCGAGCGGCCCCGCCCGGTCGGCGTCCTGGCGCGGCTGGCCCGCGCGCGCCAGCCGCAGACGACCAAGCACCTGCAGACGCTGGAGCGCGCCGGCGTCGTCACCTCCCAGCGCGCCGGCCAGCGCCGCGTCTACGCGCTGCGGCCCGGTCCCCTGCGGGACCTGGCGGCGGTGCTCGGCCGCCTCGCCGACGACGCCGAGCGGCCCGGCGGCGCGCGCGAGTCCTTCGAGCGCTACGGGGAGAGCCTGGGCGCCGAGCGGCTCGCCGCACGGGAGGCGGGGTGGGCCGACGGCCGCACGTTCGCCTTCGCCCGGTCGCTGCCGCGCGGCCCCGAGCTGGTCTGGCGCCACCTCACCGAGCCGTCGCTGCTGGCGGACTGGTGGGCGCCGGACGACCTGCGGGTGTCCGCGCTCGTCTTCGAGGCGCGGCCGGGCGGCAGGGTCGTCCTGGAGTACCGGGACGCCGAGGACGCCGAGGACGCCGGCGGGGCGGACGCGGTCGCCGGGCGCGCCGAGGGCGTCGTCGACGAGGCGCTCCCGGGCGAGCGCCTGCGCTACCGGTCCTCCCCGGTGCTTCCGGGCGGGGAGCCGGCCTTCACCGCCCACGTCGACCTTGCTCTGCGCTCCGACGGCGGCGGCACCGGCCTGGACGCCCGGATCCGGATCACCGGCAGCACGGTCGAGTCCGCGGACTTCGTCGCGGGCATCGAGATCGGCTTCGGGCAGAGCCTGGACAAGCTCGCCGCGGTCCTCGCCGCGGCGCCCTCGAACGACACCGAAGACCACGACACCGAAGACCACGACACCGAACGCGACGATGACGCCGATGACATAAGGAGCACGACGTGAACGCCACCACCGACCGCAAGGTGACCGCGAACCTGGCCCTCACCCTCGACGGCCGCTACCGCGGCCCCGGCGGCCCCAGCGATTTCGGCATGTTCGTTCCGTATGTGACCAGCGAGGCCGCCCGGGACCACCTGACCCGCATCCACCAGGGCGCCACGACGGCGCTGCTCGGGAGGGTCAACGCCGAGGGGTTCATGGGGTTCTGGCCGACGGTCGCCGGCAACGCCGACGCTGATCCGCGCGACCGCGGATACGCCAAGTGGCTGGTCGACACCGAGAAGGTGGTGCTGTCCACCACCTTGGCCGAGGCGCCGTGGGAACGCACCCGCGTGGTGAACGCGCCCGCCGCCGACGTCGTCGCGGGGCTGCGGTCCGAGGGCGGCGGCGACATCCTGGTCAACAGCAGCCCCAGCGTCATCAGGCCGCTGCTGGCCGCCGACCTCGTCGACCGGCTGTACCTGCTGGTCATTCCGCAGATCGCCGGGGGCGGGGGGCGGCTGTTCGACGACGGCCTGCCGGCCACCGGGTGGGCGCTCGCCCGCCAGGAGACCGGGGAGCTGGGCGAGCTGGCGCTGGTCTACGACCGCGTCCGCTGACCCGGCCGGGCGCGGGTGACCGGGGTGACCGGGGGGCGGCTCGAGCGCGCTCCCCGGTCACCCCGCTGCGTGAGAGGCCTCCGTGCCCGGCCGGCGGGGTGCGGGCGGGCTGCTGTCAGAGGATCGCGGCGGCGATTCCGGCGCCGACCGCGGCCAGGACGATGACGACCGCGACCGCGGCGAGGATGATCGTGCGGGCGCGGCGGCGGCGGGGGGTGCCGAGGCGGGCGAGGCGCTGGGCCAGCCGCGGGTCGTCCTCTCTCAGGCGGATCTCGATCTGGCCGAGGATCCGCTGCTCCTCCATCGACAGCGCCATGCTTCATACCTCCGGGGGGTGGTCAGGTGTGAGATTCCTCCCCACGGAGCATGATCATTATCCCTCGGGGGCGGTGGCCGTTGCGCCGCGGCCGGGACGGCTCTCGTGGTGGAGGCGGTCCAGGGCGGTGACGGTGTAGGTGTAGGAGCGGCCGGGCTTGGCCGTGGGGTCGATGATGCCGCCGCCGCGGACGTCGGCGATGAGGCGGCGGGGGTCGACGGGCGCGCAGCCGGGCTTGGCGCCCTCGACGCGGTAGACGGCGTAGGAGGCGGCGCCCTGCGAGGCGCGCCAGGTGACCTTCACGCCCTTGGCGCCCTTGCCGGTGGCGGGGGCGGGGGCGGCGGCGGTGCCCTGGACGGGCGGTGGCGCCTGCCCGCCGCGCCGGGCGGGGACGGGCGGGACGGCGGGGCGCTGGTAGTGGTCGTCGCGGAGGCGGGCGGCGAAGCCGCGCCGGTTGGCGGCGATGTCGGAGGCGCTGAAGAACACGTCGCCGGCGATCTGCGGGTACTTGGCGTTCAGGGTGAGGTGGCGCGACAGTTCGGCGGGTTTGCGCCAGGCGGCGTCCTCGCCGACGCGGTAGGCGGCCTGCCCGATGGTCAGCTGGACGCCGGTGCCCTTGACCTGCCGGGCCCACCAGGGGGCGAGTTCGGCGTAGTCGGCGCGGGCGTCGCCGATGGGCCAGTACAGCTGGGGGGTGACGTAGTCGAGCCATCCCTGCCGGATCCATTTGCGGGTGTCGGCGTAGATGTCGTCGTAGCTCTGCAGGGCGGCGGTGGCCGACCCGTCGGGGTCGCTGCTCTTGTTGCGCCACACGCCGAAGGGGCTGATGCCGAACCGGACCCAGGGTTTGGCGGCGTGGATGCGGCCCGACAGCGACTCCACGAGGGTGTCGACGTTGCGGCGGCGCCAGTCGGCGCGTTTCATTCCCTTGCCGTAGGTCTTGAAGGCGGCGCCGTCGGGGAATTCGCCGTCCTCGGGGTAGGGGTAGAAGTAGTCGTCGAAGTGGACGGCGTCGATGTCGTACTTGGTGACGACGTCCATGACGGCCTTGGTGGCCAGGTCGCGGACCTGCGGCAGGCCCGGGTCGTACCACAGGCCCTTGCCGTACTTGCGGACCCAGTCGGGGTGCTGCCGGGCGGGGCTCTTGGGCGACAGCTTCTTCAGGTCGTCCTGGCGGGACACGCGGTAGGGGTTGAACCAGGCGTGGAACTCCAGGTTGCGGGCGTGGGCCTCCTTGAGCATGAACGCCAGGACGTCGTATCCGGGGTCCTTGCCCTGGGTGCCGGTGAGCCACTGCGACCACGGCTCGTACGGGGAGTCGTAGAACGCGTCGGAGTTGGGGCGGATCTGGACGAACACCGCGTTCATGTTCATCGCGGCGGCGGTGTCGAGCAGGCGGGTGAACTGCCTGCGCTGGTCGCCGGCGGAGGCGCGGGGGTCCCGGGGCCAGTCGGTGTTGCCGACGCTGGTGATCCACATGCCGCGCAGCTGGCGCCCCTTGGCGCCGTCGGGGGCGGGGACGCCGGGGCACTCGGCCTTGGCGCCCGGCGGGTCCTCGCGCCCGGTCGTGCCGCCGAAGGCGGTGATGCCGCAGGCGGCGAGCGCGCCCGTCGACGCTCCCGCCGCCAACGCCGCCGCCACTTGCCGGGTCCTGGATCGCCATGCCATAGCGGCCCATTGTTACGCACGCGCCGGGGTGCCACGCACGAAACGCCGACGCCCGTGTGATCCCTCACTGTCCTGTTTCGCCTGATCCAGGCGTTGCGATCTTCGAACACGCGTTCCATACTGGCCGGACGAATCGTCGCTCACATGTTCGAGGAGGTGGGGGTGCGCTGGGATCATCTCCGGCTGGACGGGGGCGAGGGCCCCGCGCAGCCGCTGGTCGAGCGCGGCGCGGTGGCGCGCACGTTCGACACTCCGGAGTTCCGCGGCATGACCTTCTACGAGGTGCGCGCCCGGACGGTCGTCAACAAGGTCCCCGAGTCCTCCAGCGTCCCGTTCCGCTGGACGGTCAACCC
The DNA here is from genome assembly GCF_050936235.1 of Spirillospora sp. CA-108201. Classification (NCBI taxonomy): domain Bacteria; kingdom Bacillati; phylum Actinomycetota; class Actinomycetes; order Streptosporangiales; family Thermomonosporaceae; genus Spirillospora; species Spirillospora sp. CA-108201. The sequence continues at coordinate 1,625,345 of NZ_JBNJNE010000001.1, forward strand.
CTATCGGGGCTGCACCCATGCCTGCAATTACTGTTTCGCCCGGAAAAGTCACGAGTATCTGGATTTGGATGCGGGGGCGGACTTCGACTCGCGGATCGTGGTGAAGGTGAACGCCGCCGAGCGGGTCCGGGCGGAGCTGGCGGCGCCGCGGTGGCGGGGCGAGCACATCGCGATGGGCACCAACGTCGACTGCTACCAGCGGGCCGAGGGCCGCTACCGGCTGATGCCGGGGATCATCACGGCGCTGGCGGAGGCGGCCAACCCGTTCTCGATCCTGACCAAGGGCTCGCTGATCCTGCGCGACCTGCCGCTGCTGCGGGAGGCGGCGTCCCGCGCGCGGGTGAGCACGGCGGTGTCGGTGGGGTCGCTCGACCGCGACCTCGGGCGGGCGGTGGAGCCGGGCGCGCCGCCGCCGCGGCGGCGGCTGGAGGTGTGCGCGGCGCTGAACGAGGCGGGCGTGGGCTGCGGGGTGCTGATGGGCCCGGTCCTGCCCTACCTGTCGGACTCCCCCGCCCAGCTGGAGGCGGCGGTCCGGCAGATCGCCGAGGCGGGCGCGACGTCGGTGTCGGCGATCACGCTGCACCTGCGGCCCGGGGCGCGCGAGTGGTTCCTGTCCTGGCTGCGCGAGCACCACCCCGAGCTCGTCGTGCCGTACGCGCGCCTGTACCGCGGCGGCGCCTACGCGCCCCGCGAGTACCAGGAGCGGATCGCGGGGCGGGTCCGCGACCTGGCGGCCGAGTACGGGGTGGGCGGCCGCGCGACGCACCGCCCCGCGCCCGCCCCTCCCGCGCCGCCGCCCGGCCCGCAGCAGCTCGCCCTGATGTGACCGCTTGTCCGCGGTCGCCGACGGGGACATGTGGTGGCCGACGGGGTCATGTCGGGTGCCTGGCCGGGAGGGGGCGGTCGGGCTGTACCGGATTCCGGCACGTCGTGGCCGCCTGCCCGGGCGCGGTGCCGCGGTGGATGGCGGGGCCGGTGCGGCCGGGGGCCAGGTGGGGGCGCAGGGTGAGGTCGGCGGTGTAGTCGCCGCCGTGCTCGGCCCGGTACGGGATGGGGTCGGCGGTGGGCAGGGCGCGCAGGCGGGCGGCCAGGGCGTCGGCGGCCGCGGCGCGGTCGGCCTCGGTGGCGCGGTCCGCGCCGGTGATGACCAGGGGCGGCAGGACGTCCATGCCGGTGTAGAACAGCGTGCCGTGCAGGAGGGGGAAAAGGAGGTCCTCGGCGGCGCCGTGCACGCCGCGGGGGCCCAGGCCGGTGGAGCGGGCGCCGGCGGTGGTGACGACCAGGGCGCGGCGCCCGGCCAGGCCCCCGTCGCCGTAGCGCAGGGTGCCCCCGGTGCCGTCGGTGACGCCGAACGCGAACCCCTGGACGAACACGCGGTCGAACCAGCCCTTCAGGATGGCGGGCATCCCGTACCACCACAGGGGGAACTGCACGACCAGCGCGTCCGCCCAGGCGATCTTGTCGTGTTCGGCGCGGATGTCGGGGGCCAGGGCGCCGGCGGCGTGGGCGCGTTCGGACGCGGCGCCGACGACGAGGCGGTCGGCGGGGTCGTGGCCGAAGTCGGCCGGGCCGACCAGGGGGTTCCAGCCCATCGCGTACAGGTCGGAGTGGCGGACGCGGTGGCCGTCGCGGCGCAGGGTGGCGGCGCCGCGGTCGCGCAGGGCGCCGTTGAGGGAGCGGCCCTCGGGGTGGGCGAAGATCCATAGGACGTTCACGGCGCTGTCTCCCTTTCCCGGTATGCGGGTTGTCGTGGTGCCGGTTGTCGTGGTGCGGGTCGGTCTGGTGTCGATGCTGCCGGGCGGGCGGCGGCGGTGGTGAGTGGCCGGTGGGCCATGGTGTGCAAGGATCGGGCCATGGCGGGCGGGGTCCACCGGGTGGCGGTGCTGGTGCGCGAGGGTGTGCTGCCGATGGAGCTGGGGATCGTCCACCAGTTGTTCGGGCAGGCGCGGTCGGCGGGGGGCGCGCCGCTGTACGAGGTGGTGTCGTGCGGGGTGGAGCCCGGGCAGGTGCGGGCGGACGCGGATTTCGCGGTGGCGGTGCGGCACGGCCTGGAGGCGCTGGAGTCGGCGGACACGGTGGTCGTGCCGGCGTCGCATCTGCTGGACGAGGGCCGTCCCGGGGAGGGGCCGGTGCCGGGGGCGCTGGCGGCGGCCGCGGGGCGGGGCGCGCGGGTGGCGTCGGTGTGCACGGGCGCGTTCGTGCTGGCGGCGGCGGGGCTGCTGGAGGGGCGGCGGGCCACGACGCACTGGCTGTCGTGCGGGCGGCTCGCGGAGATGTTCCCGGGGGTGAGGGTGGACGCGGCGGTGCTGTTCGTCGACGAGGGCGCGGTGCTGACCTCGGCGGGCGAGGCTGCGGGCATCGACCTGTGCCTGCACATGATCCGCCGTGATCACGGCGCGGCGGTGGCGGGGGACGTGGCGCGCCGCACGGTGGTGCCGCCGCACCGGGAGGGCGGGCAGGCGCAGTTCGTGGCGCTGCCGGTGCCGCCGGCGCGGGAGTCCTCGACGGGCGCGGCGCGGGCGTGGGCGCTGGAGCGGCTGGACCGGCCGGTGACGCTGGCGCAGCTGGCCGCGCGGGCGTCGATGAGCGTGCGGACGTTCACGCGCCGGTTCCGGCAGGAGACGGGCGTGTCGCCGCAGGTGTGGCTGGCGGCGCAGCGGGTCCAGGCGGCGCGGCGGCTGCTGGAGGAGAGCGACCTGCCGGTGGAGCGGGTCGCCGAGCGGGCGGGGTTCGGGACGGCGGCGTCGCTGCGCCAGCACCTGCACGCGGCGATCGGGGTGTCGCCGTCGGCCTACCGCGCGACGTTCCGCGGCCCCGGCGGCGCGTAGCGGGCGGCGGCCCCCCGGGAGCGGGGGTCAGGCGCGCTCGGCGTCGAGTTCGACGGGTTCGGCGATGACGTCGACCATGGCGCCGTTGCGCAGGACGGTGACCGGCAGGGGGCGCCCGATCGCCTCGGCGAACATGAGCCGCTGCAGCGACTGGGCGTCGGTGACCGGCGCGCCGCCGGCGGTCAGGACCAGGTCGCCGCGGCGCAGCCCGGCCCGGTCGGCGGGGCCGGCGGGCACGACCTCGGCGACGCGCAGCGCCGGTCGCGGCCGGTGCGCTCGCGCAGGTCGGCGGGCACGGGGACGGGGGCCGCGGCCAGGCCGAGGAACGCGCGGCGCACGCGGCCGTCGCGGATGAGGGCGCCGATGATGCGGCGGGTGGTGGCGTTGACGGGGACGGCCAGGCCGAGGCCGATGCCGGCGACGGCGGTGTTGACGCCGACGACGCGGCCGCGGGCGTCGGCGAGGGCGCCGCCGGAGTTGCCGGGGTTGAGGGCCGCGTCGGTCTGGATGACGTCCTCGATGACGCGGACGGCGGTGCCGGTGCGGGTGGGCTGGGAGGTCGGCAGGGACCTGCCGAGGGCGGACACGACGCCGGCGGTGACGGATCCGGCCAGGCCGAGGGGGTTGCCGACGGCGACGACGAGCTGCCCGACGGCCAGGGCGTCGGCGTCGCCGAGGGTGACCGGGTCGGGGACGGGCCCCTCGGCGCGCACCACGGCCAGGTCCGACAGGGGGTCGGTGCCGACGACGGCGAACGCGCCTTCGGTGCCGTCGGCGAACGCGGCGTGCCCGCCGGACGCGGCGCCGACGACGTGGGCGTTGGTGAGCAGGAACCCGTCGGGGGTGAACGCCACGGCCGAGCCGGCGCCCTCGCCGCGGCGGTGCCGCACGCGCAGGGCCGCCACGCGCGGGGTCAGCTCGCGGGCGACGGCGGTCACGACGCGCGAGTAGGCGTCCAGCGGCGGCTCATCCCCGCCGGGCCGGGCCGCGCGGGGGTCGCTGTCGTGGGGGATCATCACACCTCCCGATGATTACATCGTTACACGGTAACGGTGTGAGGGGAGGGCGTGTTCCCGGCGGCCGCGCATCGGGCCGCCCCGGGGGTCAGCGCAGGGTGGACAGGCCGCCGTCGACGTGCAGGACCTGCCCGGTGACGTAGGACGCGCGGTCCGACAGCAGGAACACCGCGACGTCGGCGACCTCCCACGCGGTGCCCTGCCGCCGCATGGGGATCAGTCCGGCGACCCGGTCGCGGCCGGTGTTCCCCGCGGAGGCGTCACGCCCCATCACGGTGTCGATCAGGCCGGGCGCCACCACGTTGGCGCGCACGCCGCGCGGCGCGCCCTCGGCGGCGATGTGGCGCACCAGCCCGGTCAGGCCGGCCTTGGAGGCGTCGTAGGACGGCGACCGCGAACCCGGCTTGGTCCCGGCCAGCGACCCGATGAACACCATCGCCCCGCCGGCCTCCAGCGCGGGCATCGCGGCCTTGCCGACCAGGAACGGCGCCCGCAGGTTGACGTGCAGGACCCGGTCCCAGTCGGCCAGCGCCGTGCCCGCCAGCCCGTACCCGATGCCGATCCCGGCGTTGAACACCACCCCGTCCAGGCCGCCGAGGCCCTCGGCCGCCTGGACCACGACCCGGTCGCAGGCCACCGGGTCGGTCACGTCCGCCGCCACCACGCAGGCCCGGCCGCCCTCCGCCTCGATCAGCGCGGCGGTCTGCCCGGCGGCGTGCTCGTCGACGTCGGCGCACGCGACCGCCGCGCCCTCCCGTGCCGCGGCGACCGCGATCGCGCGGCCGTTGCCGACCGGCGCGGCGGGATCGTCGCTGGGGCGCGTCCCCGCGCCGACGACCAGGATCCGGCGGCCCGGCAGCAGCCCGCCGGACGGTGCGATCTCGGGCATGCCCGGCACCGTAGCCGACTCCGCCGCCCCCGCCCACCCCCACCGGCCGCGAAGATCACCCGGACCGGTCCCGGCGGCGGCTAGGGTGCGGTCATGGGATCGGCTGCGGACGTACACGGGGAGCCGGCCGCGCCGCCGGAGACGGCGCCGGCGGTGGTGACGGCGCCGGCGGTGGTGACGGCGCCGGCGGTGGTGACGGCGCCGGCGGTGGTGGTCGAGCGCGCCGAGGGGCTCGGCGGCGAGCTGGTGCTGCGCCGGGCGGGCGCCGACTACGAGATCATCAGCAACGGCGTGTTCCTGATGGACACCCGCAACGGCGAGTCCGAGCGGCTGCTGGTCCGCGCCGCCCTCGACGCGGCCGCGCGGCGCCCGGCGGGCCCGCCCGGGTCCTCATCGGCGGCCTGGGCGTCGGGTTCTCCCTCGCCGAGGCCCTCGCCGGCGACGGCGCGGCGCACGTCACCGTCGTCGAGCGCGAGCCCGCCGTCGTCGCCTGGCACGCCACCGCGCTGCGGCCCTGGTCGCGGGGCGCCCTGGAGGACCCCCGCGTCACCGTCGAGCGCGCCGACCTCCTCGACTACGTCACCGCCCCGCACGCGGGCCGCTTCGACGCGGTGTGCCTGGACATCGACAACGGCCCCGACTGGACCGTCACCCCCGGCAACACCCGCCTGTACGCGGCCACCGGCGTGGACGCCCTGGCGGCGCTGCTGACGCCGCGCGGCGTGCTCGCGGTGTGGAGCGCCAACGCCGCGCCGGCGTTCGAGGCGCTGCTGCGGGACCGGTTCGGCTCCGTGGAGGCCAGGCCCGTCCCGGTGCCGCGCGGCGAGCCCGACGTGGTCTACCTCGCCTCCGACCCGCGCGCCGCCGCCGGCTGAGGGCCGCACCGACCGAGGGGCGAGACCGGGGCGCGACCGGGGGCGCCGTCGAAGAGCGCGGTCGAGGGCGGCGACAAAGCGGGGTGCTCGTTTCTGTAGGCCGCGCCGTCCACTCCGGAAAGGCAGTTCGCTAGGTTTCGGCCTGACACAACCGTTTTGGGAGGATCTGTGGCTACTGCCCACGCAGCCCGGCGGCGTCCCGCCGTCCTGGGCGACCTGCTGCCCGGCTCGCTGGCCCGCGACGCCGCGCTCGTCATCGGCGCCGCCGCCTTCGTCGGCCTCGCCGCGCAGATCGCGGTCCCGCTGCCCGGCACCCCCGTGCCGGTGACCGGGCAGACCTTCGCCGTGCTGCTCGCCGGCGCCGCCCTCGGCTTCGGCCGCGCCGGCCTGGGCATGCTGGTCTACCTGCTGGCCGGAATGGCCGGCGTCCCCTGGTTCACCGACGGCACCTCCGGCGCCGGATTCCCCACGCTCGGCTACGTCATCGGGTTCGTCGCCGCGGCCGCCGCCGTCGGACGCCTCGCCCAGCTCGGCGGCGACCGCACCCCGCTGCGCACCGTCGGCACCATGCTCGCCGGAACCGCCATCATGTACGCCGCCGGCGTCCCCTACCTGATGGCCTCCCTGCACGTCGACCTCGCCAAGGCGCTCGACCTGGGCGTCACGCCGTTCCTGGCCGGCGACGCGCTGAAGGTCCTGCTGGCCGCCGGGCTGCTGCCCGCCGCCTGGAAGCTCACCGGCGCCGCCCGCCGCTGACCCCGGGCCGCGCGCGCCGCGCCGCCGCGTCCCGTCCCCGCGCATGGGGACGGGACGAACGGGGCATACGCGCAACCAAGCCCGGCCACCGCGCCCACCGCCCGGACGGCCCCGCCGCCCGGGCGGACCAGTGTGGCGCACACCTCACACCCCACCGCCACCCCGCCCGTTTGAACAGGTTCAAATCTGGCGTACAGTGGCTCACGTGAAGCTCGCCGTGACAGCACCGGACCGACTCACCGTCCGCACCGTCCCGATCCCCGACCCGGGCGACCTCATCGCGCGGCTTCCCCACCCCTCCGCGCTGGCCTGGATCCGCCACGGCGAGGGAATCGTCGGCTGGGGCGAAGCCGCCCGCCTCACCCTCCCCGGCGGCCACGACCGCTTCGACGCCGCCGCCCGCATGCTCCACGACCTGTTCGGAGCCGCCGCCGTCGACGACGCCGTCAACGTCCCCGGCTCCGGACCCGTCGCCTTCGGCACCTTCGGCTTCGACCCCAAATCCCCCGACTCCACCCTCATCGTCCCCTGCCGCATCCTCGGCCGCCGCGACGGCCGCGCCTGGCTCACCACCATCGGCGACGACACCGACCCCCTCACCCTCGCCAACCCGCCGCAGCCCCCCACCGGGCTGGCCTGGAACGACGGCGCCCTCCCCGAGAACGCCTGGAAGGACGCCGTCGCCACCGCCGTCGACCGCATCCGCAGCGGCCACCTCCTCCCCGGCGGCCCCACCGCCGCCGACAACGGCCACCTCGGCAAAGTCGTCCTCGCCCGCGACCTCACCGTCCGCGCCGACACCCCCATCGACGCCCGCGTCCTCCTCCAGCGCCTCGCCGCCCGCTTCCCCGGCTGCTACACCTTCTCCTGCGCCGGCATGGTCGGCGCCACCCCCGAACTCCTCATCCGCCGCACCGGCGGCGACATCGAATCCCTCGTCCTCGCCGGCACCACCGCCCGCGGCGCCACCCCCGCCGACGACCAGGCCCGCGCCGCCCGCCTCTTCACCTCCGCCAAGGACCGCGAAGAACACCGCTACGCCGCCGAGATGGTCCGCGACGCCCTCACCCCCCTGTGCGCGCACCTCACCATCCCCGACGAACCCGAACTGCTCACCCTCCCCAACCTCCTGCACCTCGCCTCCCCCCTGCGCGGACGCCTGGCCGCCGACCGCTCCGTCCTCGACGTCGTCGCCGCCCTGCACCCCACCCCCGCCGTCTGCGGCACCCCCACCGACACCGCCATGGACCTCATCCGCGAACTCGAAGGCATGGACCGCGGCCGCTACGCCGGCCCCGTCGGCTGGGTCGACGCCCGCGGCGACGGCGAATGGGGCATCGCCCTGCGCTGCGCCGAGATCGACGGCACCCGCGCCCGCCTCTTCGCCGGCTGCGGCATCGTCGCCGACTCCGACCCCGAAGCCGAACTCGCCGAAGCCCGCACCAAGTTCCGCCCCATGCAGTACGCCCTGCACGGCTGACCCCCCGCACCCACCACCGCGCCCCGACCGGCACACTTGACCCATGCGCGCGAGCCGGCTGCTGTCCCTCCTCCTGCTCCTGCAGACCCGGCAACGCATGACCGCCCGGGAACTCGCCGCCGAACTCGACGTGTCCGTCCGCACCGTCTACCGCGACGTCGAATCCCTCAGCGCCGCCGGCGTCCCCGTCTACGCCGACCGCGGACCCGACGGCGGCTACCGCCTCCTCGACGGCTACCGCACCCGCCTCACCGGCCTCACCGCCACCGAAGCCGAATCCCTCACCCTGTCCGCCCTCCCCGGCCCCGCCTCCCAACTCGGCCTCGGCGACGTCCTCGCCGCCGAACTCAAACTCATGGCCGCCCTCCCACCCGACCTGCGCACCCGCGCCTCCCGCATCCGCGAACGCTTCCACCTCGACGCCCCCGGCTGGTTCCGCACCCCCGACGACGTCCCCCACCTGCACGCCATCGCCGACGCCGTCTGGAACCAGCACCCCATCGAGGTGCTCTACCGCCGCTGGCGCCGCCCCCAGCAGGTCACCCGCCTCCTGGAACCCCTCGGCGTCGTCCTCAAGGCCGGCTCCTGGTACCTCATCGCCCGCCCCGCCCCCGGCACCCCAACCGACCACGACACCGACACGCCCGCCGACACCGGCACCGCCCCACAGGACCCCCGCACCTACCGCGTCTCACGCGTCCTGAACCTGCGCACCCACACCGACCGCTTCGACCGCCCCAGCGGATTCGACCTCGCCGCCTTCTGGGCCGCCTACGCCGAACGCTTCGAAGCCGACGCCTACCGCGAGCACGCCACCGTCAAGCTCTCCCCCGACGGCCTCACCCGCACCCAGATCCTGCTCCCGCCCACCATGGCCCGCGCCGCCCTCGCCACCGCCACCCCACCCGGCCCCGACGGCTGGGTCCAGGCCACCCTCCCCATCGAATCCGTCCGCCACGCCCACGTCGAATTCCTCAAACTCGGCGCCGACGTCGAGGTCATCGACCCCCCGCACCTCCGCGACATGATCGCCGCCACCGCCCGCGCCCTCGCCGCCCGCTACACCCCCGACCAGAACTGACGAGCAACCGACCGCACGGCACACGCAGAAGACACCCCGCGCCCCCGAGAACACGACTCACACCGCAGGCGGCTGGCACCCCGGACACCAGAACAGATTCCGCCCCGCCAGCTCCACCGTCGCCACCGCCGTCCCGCACACCAGACACGGCAGCCCCGCACGCCGGTACACGTACACCTCACCGCCATGACCGTCCACCCGCGGCTCCCGGCCCATCGCCTCCGGCATGTGCTCCGGCCGCACCGTGTCGATCCGCCCCGCACGCACCCCCGCCGCCATCAACACCACCAGGTCGTCCCACAACGCCGCCCACCGCCGCGCGTCCAACCGCCGCCCCGGCAAACGCGGATCGATCCCCTGCCGGAACAGCACCTCCGCCCGGTAGATGTTCCCCGGCCCCGCCACCACCGACTGATCCATCAACAGCACCGCGACCGCCGTCCGCGACCGGCCGACCCGCCGCCACGCCGCCCCCGGATCCCCGTCCCCCCGCAACGGATCAGGCCCCAACCGGTCACGCAGCAGCTTCACCTCACCCGGCTGCAGTAGCTCGCAGGTATTAGGCCCCCGCAGATCCGCGTACCGCCCGCCGCCCTCCAGCCGCAGCCGCACCATCCCCACCGGAGCCGGCGCCGGCCCCTCCCCCAGCGCGTACTTGCCGTAGATGCCCAGATGCACATGCAGCGTCCGGTCGTCGTCGAACCCCAGCAGCAGATGCTTGCCATGCGCGTCCGCCTCCGACAGCACCCGCCCGTCCAGCCACCGCGCCCCCTCGGCGAACCGCCCCTGCGGACTCGTCGCGGCAACGGCGAGGCCGCCGAACATCCTCTGATGCTCGGCGGCCAGACGGTGAATGGTGTGTCCCTCGGGCATGGCCCGGAGCATAGCCCCGCCCTAGCGCAGAGGCTCCCCGACCTCCCGCATGTGCCCCAGCGCCAACCGGTACGACTCCACCAGACCCGTCTCCGCGTACGGCAGCTCCACCTGCGCGCAGTGCTCGCGCACCAGCGGCTGCAGCCGCCGCAGACTGCACCGCGGAACCCCTGGGAACAGGTGGTGCTCGATCTGGTAGTTCAGGCCCCCCATCAGCCAGTCCGTCACCACACCGCCCCGCACGTTCCGCGACGTCAGCACCTGCCGCCGCAGATGCCCCCACCGCTCCCCCGGCTCCGGCATCGCCATCCCCTTGTGATTCGGCGCGAACACCGCACCCAGGTGCACCCCGAACACCGCATGCTGCAGCGCGACCAGCGCCAGCGCCTGCCCCACCGGAAGCAACGCGAACGCCAGCCCCAGATACCCCACCGCGTGGACGAGCAGCAGCCCGCCCTCCAGAACCTGATCCCGCCGCGAACGCCCGCGCAGGAACAGCAGGCTCCCCACCTTCAGGTTCACACCCTCCAGCGTCAGCAGCGGAAAGAACAACGCGGCCTGGTGCCGCGCCACCCACCGCAGCACACCCCGCTTCCCCTCCGCCTGCTCACTCGTCCACGCCAGCACGCCCTCCCCCACATCGGGGTCCTTGCCGACATGGTTCGGATTCGCGTGATGCCGGTTGTGCTTGTCGTTCCACCACCCGTGCCCCATCCCCAGCAGCAGATTCCCCAGCAGCAGCCCGAGCCACCGGTTCGCCCGCGCGCTCCGCGCGATCTGCCGATGCCCCGCGTCATGCCCGAGGAACGCCGTCCGCGCCGACACCACCGCCAGCGGAATCCCCAGCAGCACCGTCCACCAGCCGTCCCCCGCCCACGCGACCGCCCCCCACAGCGCCGCGGTCGCCGCCAGGTTCAACCCGATCACCCGCGCGTAGTAGCCGCGCCGCCGATCCAGCAGCCCGCTGCCGCGGACGCGCCGCGCCAGCGGCGCGAAATCACTGCCGGCCGACCGCTCGGACGGCCGGGACGGAGCGGACACGGTCGCGAGCATGGAGACTCCATTCACCAGGGGGCGGAACATCGCGCGATAGGCACGGAGAAAGACGCCTCGAAAACTACGGAGCGCGGCACCCCCGGGTCACCCCGCTACGGAGCCATTCACCGTCTGGCTCCCAGGTCCCGGTACCGGCCCGCCCCGTCACCCGCCAAGTCGATCACCCGCGGCACACCGGCCCCTGCCCAAAAGTCCGGACACGTCGGCCATATAGGGTCACAAGTCATGGACGACGACTCTCGATGGATCGAACTGGACGGTGCCGTCAACACCCGCGACCTCGGCGGCCTCCCCACGGCCGACGGCCGCACCACACGGCTCGGACGCGTCCTGCGCTCCGACAACCTCCAGGACCTCTCCGTCGCCGACGTCCGGATCCTCCTCGACGACTACGCCCTCAAGAACGTCATCGACCTGCGCAGCGACGCCGAGGTGCGCCTCGAAGGCCCCGGCCCCCTCGCCCGCGTGCCGTCGGTGACGATCCACCACCTCTCGCTGTTCGCCGAGGGCGGGCGCCACACCGACGTCGCCGCCGACGTCGCCAAGGCCCTGCCCTGGCAGGAAGACCCGTCCGACGGCCCCGAACAGGACCGCTCCACCGGCCACTACCTCGGCTACCTCGCCGACCGCGGCGACTCCATCGTCGCCGCCCTGCGCGTCATGACCCGCACCGACGGAGCCGCGCTGGTCCACTGCGCCGCCGGCAAGGACCGCACCGGAGTCGTCTGCGCCCTCGCCCTCGACGTCGCCGGCGTCACCCGCGAGGCGATCGTCGCCGACTACGCCCAGACCGGCGAACGCCTCGAAGCCGTCCTGGGCCGGCTCCGCGCCAGCGACACCTACGCCGCCGACCTCGACTCCCGCCCGGCCGACACCCACCAGCCCCACGCCGCCATCATGGACAAGTTCCTCGCCCGCATCGACGAGGAGCACGGCGGAACCATCGGCTGGCTCGCCGGACACGGCTGGACCGCCGAAGACACCGACACCCTCCGCGAGCGCCTCCTCGGCTGACCCGGAGAACCCCGGCGGGCATCGCCGTCAGGGAAGGAGCACGGCGACGGCTTGTCGGCGAGCACGGCGGAACGCGGAGCGTCCGGATCGGTCTGCGCCAGACGCTGCGGCCCGAGGATGGCCCCGTAGGCGACCCGCGCCCGCGACGCCGCCCGGTCCGGCGACGTGCTCGTCCAGAGCGGCACCCGGCACGCCTGGCACAACCGCGGCACCGGACCTGCACGGTCGTCGGCGTCGCCATCGGCGCCGACCGCACTCGGCCGGCTTAGAAGGCGCCGGGCAGGGCCCCTACGGTCCGCGCCGCCCCTCCCCCGACGTGGCCCACGAGAGCCACAGGTCGGCGAGTCGGTCTCGTCCAGGAGATCTCAACGACTCATGTGCGTACTGAGGGGTCTCCTCGTCGTTGGTCTTTTGGAGGTTTTGTCGACCGCCATGATCACGCTCCAGCCCGACGCCTTTACATTGTAATTTGAGGGTTGAAGTATTGCGAGGAGGCGTCGGCCCTTCGTGCGGGTGATCTCTCGGTCAGGCGAGGACGTCGCGGACGGCCGCCTGGGCGGCCTTGCGGATCTCCGCGTGCAGGGCCGCGTTCGCTTCCCTGTCGGTGCGCGCCTCGATGATGCGCAGCCCCTCCCCCGCGAGCGCCTTCGGCAGGTCCGCCGCCGCGGCGAGCCGCCGGTACGGGACGCCGTGCGCGGCGGCGACCGCCTCCAGGTCCACCTGGTGCGGGGTGCCGAAGACCCGCTCGAACGGGCCCCGCAGCGCCGCCTGCGGCAGCAGCGAGAAGATCCCGCCGCCCTGGTTGTTCACCACGACGATCGCCAGGTCCGGGCGCCGCTCGCGCGGCCCCAGGATCAGGCCGTTCTGGTCGTGCAGGAACGCCAGGTCGCCCAGCAGGGCGAAGGAGCGGCCGCTGTGCGCCAGCGCCGCGCCCATCGCGGTCGACACCAGCCCGTCGATGCCGCTGGCGCCCCGGTTCGCCATGATCCGGATGCCGCGGCGCGGACGCATCACCTGGTCCAGGTCGCGGATCGGCATGCTCGCCGCCGTGAACAGCAGCGACCCGCCCGGCAGCGCCGCGGCCATGTCGCGGGCCAGCCGCGGCTCGCTCACCTCGGGGACCGCGTCCAGGACGGCGTCCACCGCCGCGGCCGCCGCCCGGTCGGCCGCCCGCCACGACTTCAGCCACGTGTCGTCGCCCGACACCACCGGGATCTCGACCTCCGGCGCCACCTGCGTCGCCGACCGGACCGGGTCCGGCCAGTGCGCCAGGTCGGGCGCCAGGACGATGTGCTCCTCCGCGCGGCGCAGCAGCGACAGCAGCGGACGTGACAGGCCCGGCTTGCCCAGCGTCACCACCACCTCGGGACGGTGCCGCTCCACGAACTCCTGGACGCCCAGCAGGAAGTGGTGCGACGACAGCGCGTGATCGCCGTACCGGGCGTTGCCGTTCGGCTCGGCCAGCACGGGCCACCCCGCCATCGACGCCGCCGCCACGTACCGCTTGACGTTCACCGCGCCGTCCCCGACCACCAGGACGCCGCGCCGCGTCGGCGGCACGTGCAGCACCGACCCGGGCGTCGCCGGGCGCACCTTGGTCCACGCGCCGGTCGCGTCGCCGTCGAGGGGCTCGCACCACGTCTCGTCGCCGTCGGGGATCAGCGGCTCGCGGAACGCGGCGTTCATGTGCACCGGCCCGGGCACGGGCGCCTGCGCCAGCCCCCACGCGCGGCTCACCAGCGACCGCCAGTACGCCACCATGCCCGGACGGTTCTCCGGGACGCCGATCTCGGCGCTCCACCGCACCGCCGTCCCGTACAGCTTCACCTGGTCGATCGTCTGGTTCGCGCCCGTGTCGCGCAGCTCCGGCGGCCGGTCCGCCGTGATCACGATGAGCGGGACGCCGGACTCGTGCGCCTCCACCACCGCCGGATGGAAGTTCGCCGCCGCCGTCCCCGACGTGCACACCAGCGCGACCGGGCGCCCCGACCGCTTCGCCAGGCCCAACCCGAGGAACGACGCCGACCGCTCGTCGATCCGCACGTGCAGCCGCAGGCGGCCCGCCTCCTCGGCGGCGTGCAGCGCCAGCGCCAGCGGCGCCGACCGGGACCCCGGCGCCAGCACCACGTCGGTCATCCCGCAGCGCTGGAGCTCGTCGACCAGGACGGTCGCCAGCGCGGTCGCCGGGTTCACGGCGCCACCCCCACCACCACAGGGCCGTCCAGATGGGCCTGCGCGGCCAGCGCCCGGCTCCGCCAGGGCGCGGCGGGCGCCTCCCAGCGGCCCAGCGCCTCCTCGTCCACCGCCGGCCGGCGCACCTCGATCTCCCCCGCGACCGGACGCAGCGGATCGCGCACGACGTCGCCCTCCAGCAGCGACAGCGTCCCCAGGCCGCAGGCGTACCGCAGCTCCGGCAGCGCGGCGGCCAGCGCCACCCCCGCCGCCAGCCCCACCGACGTCTCCACCGCGCTCGACACCACCACCGGCAGCCCGCACGCCTCCGCGACCCGCAGCGACGCCGCGACCCCGCCGAGCGGCTGCACCTTCAGCACGGCCACGTCGGCGGCGCCCGCCGCGCGCACCTTCAACGGGTCCTCGGCGCGGCGGATCGACTCGTCGGCCGCGATCGGCACGTCCACGCGGAGCCGCACCGCCGCCAGCTCCTCCAGCGTCGCGCAGGGCTGCTCGGCGTACTCCAGCTCCCACCGGTCCAGCGACCGGATCATCCGGGCGGCGCGGTCGACGTCCCAGGCGCCGTTCGCGTCGATCCGGACCCGGCCCTGCGGGCCGATCGCCGCGCGGACCGCCTCCACCCGGGCCAGGTCGTCGGCGTCGGTCTGGCCGCGCTCGGCGACCTTGACCTTCGCGGTCCGGCAGCCGGACTCGCGCGTCATCTCGAAGGCCCGCTCCGGGCCTACCGCCGGGATCGTCGCGTTCACCGGGATCCGGTCGCGGACGGGCGCCGGCCATCCCTCCCGCGCGGCCTCCCGGGCCGCGGCCAGCCAGCGCGCGCACTCGGCCGGCCCGTACTCGGCGAACGGCGAGAACTCCCCCCAGCCGGCGGGGCCCCGCAGCAGGGCGCCCTCCCGCCGCGTGACGCCGCGGAACCGCGTCCGCATCGGGATGGAGTACACCCGCACCCGCCGACCCCCTGACCTGACCGTTTGATCACGGCATTTCGGATCACACCGTGCACTCGGACCCTTAGTAGTACCACGGGAAACGCGACCAATCGGGATCGCGCTTCTCCAGGAAGGAGTCCCGCCCCTCGGCGGCCTCGTCGGTGCCGTAGGCAAGGCGCGTCGCCTCCCCGGCGAACACCTGCTGCCCCACGAGACCGTCGTCCACGAGGTTGAAGGCGTACTTCAGCATCCGCTGCGCCGTCGGGCTCTTGCCGTTGACCTTGCGCGCCCACTCCAGCGCCGTCGCCTCCAGCTCGGCGTGCGGGACGACGGCGTTCACCATGCCCATCCGGTGGGCGGCCTCGGCGTCGTACTCGTCGCCCAGGAAGAAGATCTCCCGGGCGAACTTCTGCCCCACCTGCCGCGCCAGGTACGCCGACCCGAAGCCGCCGTCGAAGCTCGCCACGTCCGCGTCCGTCTGCTTGAACCGCGCGTGCTCCCGACTGGCGAGCGTGAGGTCGCACACCACGTGCAGGCTGTGCCCGCCCCCCGCCGCCCAGCCCGGCACCACGCAGATGACGACCTTGCCCATGAAGCGGATCAGCCGCTGCACCTCCAGGATGTGCAGCCGCCCCGCCCGCGCCGGGTCGATCGTGTCGGACGTCTCGCCCTCGGCGTACCTGTATCCGTCCCTGCCGCGGATCCGCTGGTCCCCGCCCGAGCAGAACGCCCAGCCGCCGTCCTTCGGCGACGGCCCGTTGCCCGTCAGCAGCACGCAGCCGATGTCGCTGGACATCCGCGCGTGGTCCAGCGCGCGGTACAGCTCGTCCACCGTGTGGGGCCGGAACGCGTTGCGCACCTCCGGGCGGTTGAACGCCACCCGCACCGTCCCGTGGTCGACGGCCCGGTGGTAGGTGATGTCGGTGAAGCCGAACCCCTCGACCTCTTTCCAGGCGTCCGCGTCGAACAGCTCCGAGACCATGTCTTCCTCTCCGTGGGCGACCGCGCCGCGGCCGGGGCGCGGCGCTCGGGCACCATTCAACCGGCCCCACGTTTGAACGCGTTCAGCGGGGTCGTCTACGCTGACGAGATCATGGATCGCCCGCTGCACGCCGTCGTCCTGCCGCCCGGCCCCCGGCTGCTGGACGCCCTGGCCGGCGCCCTCGACGACGGTCCCGCGATCTGCCCCCTGCCGCCGGACCTGCCCGAGCCCGCGCTGCGCGCCCTCCTGGACGCCCTGGCACCGGACGCGATCGAGACCGCCGGCGGCCTCGTCCCGCACTCCCCCGGCGGGGGGAACGCACCCGTCGACGCCGACACCGCCGTGCTCATCCCCACGTCCGGGTCCACCGGCGCCCCCAAGTTCGTCGAGCTGTCGGCCGGCGCGCTGCGCCACTCCGCCGCCGGCACCCTCGCCCGCATCGGGGCCGGGCCCGGCGACCGGTGGCTGTGCTGCCTGCCCACCAGCCACATCTCCGGTGTCCAGGTCCTCGTCCGCTCCCTCGTCGCCGGCACCGACCCCGCCATCGCGCCCCGCTTCGACGCCGCCGCCGTCGCGGCCGCCGACGGGTTCCACGTCTCGCTCGTCCCCACGCAACTGCGCCGGCTGCTGGACGCCGGCGCCGACCTGTCCCGGCTCGGCGCGATCGTCCTCGGCGGCGCCGCCGCCTCGCCCGGCCTCCTGGCCGAGGCGCGCGGGCGGGGGGCCCGCGTGTTCACCACCTACGGGATGAGCGAGACCTGCGGCGGGTGCGTCTACGACGGCGCGCCGCTGGACGGCGTGCGCGTCGCGCTCGGCGACGGCGGCCGGATCCGCCTCGCGGGCCCCTCTTTGTTCACCGGCTACCGGCTGCGGCCCGAGCTGACCGCCGGGGTCCGGGACGGCGACTGGTTCGTCACCCAGGACCTCGGCGCGATCGAGGACGGCCGGCTCCGCGTCCGCGGCCGGCTCGACGACGTGATCAACACCGGCGGGGAGAAGGTCGTCGCGGGCGAGATCGCCACCGCGCTGTCGCGGCACCCGAAGGTCCGCGACGTCGTCGTGGTCGGCCGGCCCGACCCCGAGTGGGGCGAGCGGGTCACCGCGGTCGTCGTCCCCGCCGCGTCCGGCCTGCCGGACCTGACCGAGCTGCGCGCGTTCGTGCGCGAGACGATGCCCCCGTACGCGGCGCCGCGCGAGCTGGAGCTGGTGGAGGCGATCCCGCTGCTGGCGTCCGGGAAGCCCGACCGGGCCCGGCTCCGCGCCCCCGCGCGCTGACGGCGCCGCGCCCTGACGACGCCGCGCGGGCGCGTCTCCGCCAGCACCGCGCATGGCGGGCTGACCACCTGGGCAGAGGACGGACCATGGCGGCACAGAGCGATGATCAGCATGAGGACGGGCGGCGGGACGGCGGGGCGAAGGACGAGAGCCGCCTGACCGTCGCCCTCGCCTTCGCCGCCAACCTCGGCATCGCCATCGCCAAGATCGTCGCCGCGCTGATCACCGGTTCGGCGTCGATGGCGGCGGAGGCCGCGCACTCGATCGCCGACACCTTCAACGAGGTGCTGCTGATGGTGGGGCTGCACCGCAGCGGGCGCCCTGCCGACCGCCGCCACCCGCTCGGCTACGGCAAGGAGCGCTACATCTGGACCCTGCTCGTCGCCGTCGCGATCTTCGGGATGGGCGCGCTGTTCTCCTTCTACCAGGGCGTCCAGACGCTCACCGGGCACCGGGGGGCCGCCGAGACCGGCACGGTCGTCGGGTACGCGGTGCTCGCGGTCGCGTTCGTGCTGGAGGCGGTCTCGTGGCGGCAGGCCGTGCGGCAGGTGAGGGCCGCCGCGCGGGAGGAGGACCTGCCGCTGCGCGCCTACATCCGCCGCACCGACGAGCCCACCTCGGTCAGCGTCCTGCTGGAGGACTCGGCGGCCCTCGTCGGCCTGGTCATCGCGTTCGGCGGGCTGGGCCTGCACCAGCTGACCGGCTCGGCGACCTGGGACGCGGTGGGCTCCCTGCTCATCGGCGTGCTGCTGTCCGCCGTCGCGCTCGTCCTCGGCCGGATCAACCTCAACCTGCTGATCGGTTCGCAGGCCGACCCCCGGCTCGTCGCCGACGTCCGCGCCCGCCTCGGCCGCGCGGACGAGGTGGAGTGGGTCGTGGACATCGTCACCGTCACCTTCGGCGCCGACCGCGTCCTGGTCTGCGCCCGGCTCGACTTCCGCGACACCCTCTCCGCCGCCGAGGTCGAGCGCGCCTGCGTCCGGATGGCCGCCGAGCTGCGCGGCGCGCACGAGGAGGTCGACGAGGTGTTCCTCGAACCCGTCCCCCGCGACGACCCTGAACTGCGCGAACGGGTCATCGCGCGTTATGGTCGGACATTGCGGCCCAGGGATTCGGAGGCGTAGTGGTCTATCTCACGTCATGGCGACCGCCGCCACGACCAGGGGCCTTTACGAAGTAAGGTTGAAACGGACCGGTTCGGGCGGTGTGAAACCGCTGGCCGTGGGCACCACGACCGTCTGGATCGCTCCTTCACGATCCCCCGGCGGAACGCCGCCCGGTGACGGAGCCGGGAACAACAGGCCCGTCCTGCGACGTTCCGTTAAGTGCGTGCGCCACGAGCGAACACAATCCGCGCCGCACTCACACACCGAAGGGAGGGGGGTGTCCTCATGCCGCGAAGCGCCGTCGAGACCCCGCTCACGGAGTCGCCGAGCCCCGCGCTCGACGACCTCCTGAAGCGTGGCCGCGCCCACGGGCGCCTCTCGCTCGACGAGGTGAGGGGGGCCTTCGAGACCGCCGGGATCAGCCCGGCCCAGGGCCGCTCCATCCTGCGCGAGCTGTCCGAGGCCGGCATCAGCCTGGCGGGCGAGCCCGACGCCGTCCGCACCATGGCCGCGGCCGCCGACCACGCCGGCGGGGAGACCGCCCAGGACGCCTCCGGCGCCCCCCGGAAGCGCGCCGCCCGCAAGGGCGCCGTCAGGAAGACCGCCAAGGCCGCCGGCACCCCGGCGCGGCCGGGCGGGCAGGACGACGCCCCCGCCGACGAGGGGTTCGAGGTCACCGAGGTCGAGGTCGAGGAGAACTCCGCCGACCTGGACGACCAGTCGACCACGATGGGCGACTCCGTCCACACCTACCTCAAGGCCATCGGACGCCGGCAGCTCCTCACCGCCGAACAGGAGGTCGACCTCGCCAAGCGCATCGAGGCCGGCCTGTACGCCGAGCACAAGCTGGAGAGCGAGGACCTGTCCCCCGCCGTGCGCGCCGACCTGGAATGGGTCGCCGCCGACGGCCGCCGCGCCAAGGCCCACATGCTGGAGGCCAACCTCCGGCTCGTGGTGTCGGTCGCCAAGAAGTACTCCGACCGCGGCCTGTCGCTGCTGGACGTCGTCCAGGAGGGCAACCTCGGCCTGATCCGCGCCGTCGAGAAGTTCGACTACTCCAAGGGCTACAAGTTCTCCACCTACGCGATGTGGTGGATCCGGCAGGCGATCCAGCGCGGCTTCGCCGACTCGGCCCGCACGATCCGGCTGCCCGTCCACGTCCTGGAGATGCTCAGCAAGCTGAGCCGCGTCGAGCGCGACATGCACCAGCGCCTCGGCCGCGAGCCCACCCCCGAGGAGCTGGCCGCCGAACTGGACAAGAGCCCCGAGCAGGTCCGCGAGCTGCTGCGCACCAGCCGCCAGCCGATCAGCCTGGACTCCACCATCGGCGAGGACGGCGAGACCCGCATCGGCGACCTCATCGAGGACACCGACAGCCCCGAGGCGTCGGAGCTGGTGGACCGCCAGCTCATGGCCGACCAGCTGCGCCGCACCCTCGACATCCTGTCCCCCCGCGAAGCCAAGATCATGGCGATGCGTTTCGGCCTGTACGACGGGACGCCGCGCACGCTGGACGAGATCGGCAAGGCCCTCGGCCTGACCCGCGAGCGGATCCGGCAGCTGGAGAAGGAGTCGCTGTCCAAGCTGCGGCACCCCAGCAACGCCCGCCCGCTGCTGGACTTCGCCGTCTGAACCGCCCCCGGCCCGGCACGCGAAAGGGGCCCGCGAGACCGTGACGGTCTCGCGGGCCCCTTTCGCGTCGCGCGGCGGCGGTCAGCAGCCCCGGACGGCGAACGCCAGGAACTGGGTGGCCTCGCGCTCGTCGAAGTTGTCGTCGGAGCCGACGACCAGGGTGCACTCCCCCGACCTCAGGCGCGGCCCCCACGCCAGCGCCTCCAGGTTCTGCGTGGGGTCGGCGTAGCGGCCGAGGTCGGCGACGAGGCGCTTGCGCGCCGGGCGGAACCGCCCGCCCTCGACGAGCCGGTCGCGGCGCCGCACGTCCGTGGCGCCCCTCAGGTCGAACTCGTACAGCCGGACCTTGTATCCGACGCCCTCCAGCCATGACCGCTCCAGCGCCAGGAACCGGTGGCCGCCGGCGGCGAGGATCTCCGAGACGCCGCTGTCGGCGGCGCCTGCGGCCGGCTTCGGCGCCGCCGGGAGCCGGTCGACGGGATAGGCGTACTGGGCGGCCGCGTGCCCGGCTCGGTCCCACAGGGTGAGGCGGGTCATGGCGCCGTGCCGGACGGTCGGCGGCTCCCCGTCCTCGTACCGGGGGCCTTCGGCCATCGCGGCGACGCCGTCCGGGGTGAACGTGAGCGCCTCGAAGCCCGCGTTGCGGCGCGGACCGCGGTGCTCCTCGGTCAGCCGCATCGACGGCGGGAGGCGCAACTCCCCGGCGTACCGGCCGTCCCGTCCCGCCCACCGCAGCGACATCGGCGCCAGGGGGACGTCCTTGTGCGTCTCGTCCGGGCGGTCGCCCTCGCTGCCCCACAGGACGCGCCGGGAACGCGGGTCGAAGCGGATCGTCTCCGGGTCGACCGACCCGGGCTTGCCGAACCCGGGGTAGGGCCGCCCGTCCGGGCCCCGCAGCGTCGACACCCCGGTGATCCGGACGCCGGTGAACGCGCCGGTGGCGGGGTCGATGTCCAGGCTGCCGGTGTAGAACCGGGCCGGGTCGTAGCGCCACCGGTCGTCGGAGACCAGGTACCAGGTCCCCGTCCGGGGGTCGCGGTCGATGCCCGACAGCCCGCCGACCGTGGTGCCCCCGAACTTCGCCATGTGCGGCAGGCGCCGCTCCCCCAGGAACCGCGTGATGCGCAGCCCCTCCGCCGCGGCGGCCGTCCGGGACCCGTCCGCGGCCTCCGCGCGGAACCGTCCGTCCGCGGCCGCGGCACCCGTCACCGCCGCCAGGACGGCGGCCGTCGCCGCCGCCCCGCGCCATATCGCCCTGTGCCCGTTCACGTCGCTCGCCGTCACCCTTCGCATCCGACCGAGTGCGCTGTGTCGCGCACGCGGTCAGTATCCTTCAACACGGTGGGTGACGGCGGCCTTTTCTCAGTCGACGCGGCGGAACTCCAGGATGGCCACGCCCATCAGCCCGACGCCCATGCCGAGGACGAGCAGGATCTCCAGCCAGATGGGGACCACCCAGCCGCCCCAGGTGACGCCCGGGTCGAACGTCCGCATCAGCTGCGGCGAGACGTCCAGGCGGGAGAACACCGCGTGCCGCAGCGGGTCGACGGCGTAGGTGAGAGGGTTGAACCGGGTCAGCACGGTCAGCCACGCGGGGAGCCCGCTCAGCGGGTACAGGGCGCCGGACAGGAACATCATCGGCATCATCGCCATCTGCATGAGGCCGAAGAACGACTGCATGCTGGTGATCCGCGCGGCCATCATGACGCCGAACCCGGTGAGCGCGAACGCCCCGACGAACATCAGGCCGAGCAGCTCCAGCAGCAGCCCCGGGTCGTAGGGGACGCCGGCGAGGCCCGCCAGCAGCACGATCACCGCGCCCTGGAGGGTGGCCACCAGGGCGCCCCCGATGCACTTGCCGACGACGATCGCGGCGCGGCTGACCGGGGCGACGAGCATCTCGCGCAGGAACCCGAACTCGCGGTCCCACACGATCGACCCGGCGGAGAACATCGCGGTGAACATCACCGACATCGCGCACACGCCGGGGAAGATGAAGGTCTTCAGGTCGACGTTCCCGGCGGGGCCGCCGCCGCTGGCCATCAGGTTGGACAGCCCGGTGCCCATGACCAGCAGCCACAGCACCGGCTGGACGAGCCCGGACACCATCCGCAGCTTGTCGCGCCAGAACCGGATCAGCTCCCGGTGCAGGACGATCTTCACGGCGCGCAGGTCCTGCCGCAGGCCGCGCTCGGGCACCCTGACCCGGACGACCCCGGCGCCCGCCGCCTTCTCGGCCGTGCTCGCCATCGTCACCTCCTCATCGCGCGCATCGCGACGCGCATCCCGTCGCTCGCCGAGGCCTCGGCGTCGCGGATCGTGGTGCCGGTGAAGGACATGAACACGTCGTCCAGGGACGGCCGCGCCACGTTCACCGACCTGATCGGCACGCCCAGCTCGGCGAACAGCCGCGGGACGAACGCCTCGCCGGAGGCCACCGAGAACGCGACCGCGCCCTCCGACACGACCGCCTCCAGCCCGAACCGGTCCTTCAGCGCGGCGATCGCGGCCTCGTCGTCGGCGGTCTGGATGCGGATCCGGTCCTCGCCGACGCCGGCCTTGAGCGCCTCGGGGGTGTCCAGCGCCACGATCCGCCCCGAGTCCATGATCGCGATGCGCTCGCAGAACTCGGCCTCGTCCATGTAGTGCGTCGTCATGAAGATCGTGATCTCCTCGGCGTCCTGCAGGTGCCGGATGTACTCCCAGATCGAGGCCCGGGTCTGCGGGTCCAGGCCGACGGTCGGCTCGTCCAGGAACAGCACCCGCGGGGAGTGCAGCAGGCCCCGCGCGATCTCCAGGCGGCGCTTCATCCCGCCGGAGTAGGTCTGCACCAGGTCGCCGCGCCGGTCCCACAGGTTGACCATCTCCAGCACCTGCCGGATCCGGTCGGCCGTCAGGGAGCGCGGCACCCCGTACAGCTCGGCGTGGAAGCGCAGGTTCTGCTCGCCCGACAGGTAGCCGTCGAGCGTCGGGTCCTGGAACACCAGCCCGATGTTGCGGCGGACGTCGTCGCGCTGACGCACCACGTCGTACCCGGCCACCCGCGCGCTGCCGCCGCTCGGCCGCAGCAGGGTGCACAGCATGTTGATCGTCGTGGACTTGCCCGCGCCGTTCGGGCCGAGGAACCCGAAGATCTCCCCTGGCCGCACGGCGAAGTCGATGCCCCGCACGGCCTCCACGTCGCCGAACCTCTTGGTCAGGCCGTCGACCTCGACGGCCGGTTCCCCGTCCGGCATGGGGCCTCCCTCCACGATGGACCAAACACCCATATTTTGGGCCATCCAACGGTAGGAGTAACCTATTTCTCAGGTCAAGAGAAATAGGACCGGCCAAGAACCTGAGGGAGCAGTCGTGGAGGACCGGCCCGATCCCCTGTGCGCGTCGCCCACCTACCTGCTGTTCGAGACCGGGCGGCTCGTGCGGCGCACCTCCGCCCGGCGGTTCCCCGACCGGCCGAGGCTGCCCGCCCTGCTCGTGCTGTCGTGCGTGGCGCGGCACGGGCCGCTGTCGCAGCGCCAGGTCGCCGAACGGCTGCGCATGGACGCCGGCGACCTCGTCGGCATCGTCGACGCGCTGGAGGAGGCCGGCCACGTCCGGCGGCGCCGCGACCCCGAGGACCGGCGCCGGTACGCGCTCGACGCCACCGAGGACGGGCGGCTCTTCCTCGGCGCCTGCCTGGACGACCGCGCACGCCTCGACGACGCGCTGTTCGAGGCGCTGTCACCCGACGAGACGCGCCTGCTCAAGGACCTGCTGCTGCGGATACTCGTCCACCACGACGAGCGGTTCGCCCGCCCCCCGGACGCGCGGGGCCCGCGGGAGGCGCCGGGGCCGCACGAGGAGCCGCTCCGGGAGGACGGCGCGGCTCAGCGGACCGGCAGCGCGGTCGCGAGCGGCAGCACGGCCTCGTCGTAGCGGCGCAGGACCAGCCGGGCCGCCGCGCCGTGCGCGCCGATCGGCTCGGCGACCGCGTCGGCGCCGCAGTCCCGCATCCGGTCGTGGAAGCGGCCGGGCGCCAGCAGGTAGGACGCCACGGCGACCCGGCGGGCGCCGCCCCCGCGCCAGCAGCAGCGGGACCACGACCACCGGGCCGCCGCGCAGCCCCTCCGCCGCCTCCTCCAGCGACGGCCCGCACAGCTCGCCGTGCGCCTCGGCGACCCGCAGGCCCGGCCGCATCGCCCGCACCCGGTCCAGCAGCGCCCGCACCACCGCGGCCCCCGCCGGGTCCCGGGTGCCGTGCGCCACCGCAAGCAGCGCGGGCGCCGCCGCTCCGGCCTCAGCCACCGGCGCCCGCCGGGAGCCGGTCGACGATCCGCGGGTCGCACGCCAGCCGGTAGCCGCGCTTGACGACGGTCTCGACGATGCCGGGCCGGCCGAGGCCGCGCCGCAGCCGCGCCACCGCCATCTCCACCGCGTGCTCGTCGGCCTGCGGGCGGGCGTCGCGCAGACGCGCGTCCCGCGTCCAGGCGTCCCTGATCCCGGGCGCGACGGCCAGCCGGCCCGGCAGCACCCCGCACAGCTCCGCCCGCGACACCACGTGACCGGGGCGCCGCGCGAGGGCCCGCAGGATCGCCATCGGCGCGGGCGCGATGGGCCGCAGCTGACCGTCCAGAACGACGGCGTGCCCGCGCAGCTCCAGCGAGAACCCCCGCACCGACAGCCGCCGCGACCGGCGCCGCGGCAGGTCGGCGACCAGGGCCCGCACGAGCGCGCCGAGCCGGGCGCGTTCGGGCTGGACGGTCGGGACGCCGCGGTCGGTGAGCGCCTGCGCGGTGACCGGGCCGACGCACGCCGCCACGACATGGGTGCGCAGGGCCTCCAGCAGGGCCTCCTCCAGGTCGTCCTCGGCCGCGACGGCGAGCGTCGCGGCGACCGCCGGGGCGCTGGTGAAGGTGATCGCGTCGATCGTGCCCGCGACCGCCTGGCCGACGAGGCGGCGCAGCTGCGTGGAGTCCTCGGACCGCGACCACCGGTACACCGGGATCTCGATCACCTCGGCCCCCGCCGCGCGCAGCGCCGCGATCAGCTCCGGCTGGCGCTCCCCGTACAGCTGCACGGCCACGCGCGCCCCGGCCGGGTCCCGGTCCAGCAGGTGCCGGATCACCTCGGCGCACTCCTCCGAGTCCGGCGACCAGCGCTCCTGCAGGCCCGCCGACCGGATCGCGCCGCGCGCCTTCGGGCCCCGCGCCAGGATGTCGGTCTCGGCCAGGCGGGCGATGAGGGCGTCGCGCATGCCGTGCCCGTCGGCCGCCTCCAGCCAGGCCCGGAACCCGATCCCGGTCGTGACCACGACGTGGTCGAGCGGCCCGGCCAGGCACGCCCGGGTGGCCTCCAGCAGCTCGGCGTCGTCGGCGAGCGGGACCAGGCGGATGGCGGGCGCCAGCACGACCCTCGCCCCGCGCCGCTCCAGCAGCGTCGCGAGCTCCTCGTGGCGCCGGGCCGCGGTCACGCCGACGGCGAACCCGGCCAGCGGCTCACTGCCGGTGCTCATCGGTGAGCGCCACCTCCACCCGGTCCCCGGAGCGGCGGACCGGGAAGGTCGGCAGCGCCACCCGGGGGTCGTCCAGGCATGCCCCGGTCCGCAGGTCGAACACCTGCTTGTACATGGGGGACGCGACGGTCGGCGCCTCGTCCCTGGTGCCGAGGATCCCCCGCGACAGCACGTAGGCGCCGCTGAACGGGTCGAGGTTCGACAGCGCGTACAGCCCCCCGTCGAAGGTCCGGAAGATCGCCACCTGCGTTTCGTCGACCATCGCGCAGGCCCCCCGCTCGGGGGTCAGGCCTGCGTAGGAGCAGATGTCGAACCAGCGGGCCGCGGGGCGGCCCGCCCGCTCCCTGACGATCGTCGCTTCGGGTGTCGTGGTCATCGCGCGGCAACCTCCTGGCGGGGAACTGTCCGATGGTCCGATACTCGGAAGGGGCGGTTTCGCGGTTGGGTCTCCTTTGTCACCGCCGTGTTAAAAGCGGCTCACCTCGCGGCGGGGGCGCCGTCCCCCTCGGCGGGCAGGGGCCGCAGGCGGACGGCGCACACCTTGAACTCCGGCATCCGCGAGACCGGGTCCAGCGCCGGGTTCGTGAGCAGGTTCGCCCGGCCCTCCCCCGCCCAGTGGAACGGGATGAAGACCGTGTCGGAGCGGATGGCGCCGGTCAGCCGCGCGGTCACGGTGGCCGCGCCCCGGCGGCTCTCCACCCGGACGCCGGCGCCGTCCTCGATCCCGAGACGCCCGGCCAGATCGGGGTGCAGCTCGACGAACGGTCCGGGCGCCGCCTCGGCCAGCGGCCGGACGCGCCGGGTCTGCGCGCCCGACTGGTACTGCGCGAGGACGCGGCCGGTGGTGAGGTACACCGGGTAGTCGGCGTCGACGTCCTCGGCGGCGCCGCCGTGCTCGACGGGGACGAACCGGGCCCGTCCGTCGGGCGTGGGGAAGCGGTCCAGGTAGGGCCTCGGCGTGCCGGGGTGGTCCGGCGACGGGCAGGGCCAGAACACCCCGCCCTCGGCCTCGATCCGCTCGTAGGTGATGCCGGAGTAGTCGGCCGCGCCGCCGGCGCTGGCGCGGCGCAGCTCCCCGAACACCGCCCGCGGATCGGTGCTCCACTCGCCCGGCGCCTCGAGCCGCCCGGCGAGCGCGGCGAGGATCTCCAGGTCGGTGCGCACGCCGTCCGGCGGGCGGACGGCGCGGCGCCGCCGCAGCACCCGTCCCTCCAGGTTCGTCATCGTCCCCGACTCCTCGGCCCACTGCGCGGTCGGCAGGACGACGTCGGCGCGCCGCGCGGTCTCCGACGGCACGAAGTCGGCCACCACCAGCAGGTCGAGGGCGCCGAGCCGCTCCTGCACGGCCGCGGCGCGGGGCGCGGACACGACGGGGTTGGAGCCGAACAGCAGCAGCGCCTTCGGCCCGCCCGCCGTGCCGAGCGCCGACAGCAGCTCGTAGGCCGACCGGCCCGGCCCCGGCAGGTCGCCGGGGTCGACGCCCCAGACCCCGGCGACGTGCGCGCGGGCCTCCGGGTCGTCGATCCGGCGGTAGCCGGGAAGCTGGTCGGCCTTCTGGCCGTGCTCGCGCCCGCCCTGCCCGTTGCCCTGCCCGGTCAGGCACCCGTAGCCGGAGCCCGCGCGGCCCGGCAGCCCGAGCGCGAGGGCCAGGTTGATGAAGGAGCTGACGGTGTCGGTGCCCCGCGCGTGCTGCTCCGATCCCCGCGCCGTGAGGACGTGGGCGCGGGAGGCGCGGGCCAGCAGCCGGACGGCCTCGCGCATCAGCGGCACGGGCACGCCGGTGACGCGCTCGACGCGGTCGGGCCAGTAGGCGTTGGCGACCGTCCGGACGGCGTCGAACCCGGTGGTGCGGGCCGCGATGTACTCCTCGTCGGCCAGTCCCTCGGCGAGCGCCAGGTGCAGCAGCCCGTTGGCGAGCGCGATGTCGGTCCCGGGCGTCGGCTGCAGGTGCAGGTCGGCCTGCCGGGCGGTCGCGGTGCGGCGCGGGTCCACGACGACGAGGGCGCCGCCGCCCTCGCGCATCCGCGCCAGGTGCCGCATGAACGGCGGCATCGTCTCGGCGACGTTGCCGCCCGCGAGCAGGACCGCGCCCGACCCCGCCAGGTCGGTGACCGGCCGGGCAGGCCGCGGTCCATGCCGAACGCCCGCACGGACGCCGCGGCGGCCGACGACATGCAGAACCGCCCGTTGTAGTCGATCTGGGAGGTGCCGAGCGCGATCCGCGCGAACTTGCCGAGCTGGTACGCCTTCTCGTTGGTCAGGCCGCCGCCGCCGAACACCGCGACGGCGTCCGGCCCGTGGAGCCCGCGCAGCCGCCCGATCTCGCCGGTGATCCGGTCGAGGGCCTCGTCCCAGCCGCACGGCTCCAGCGGCGCGTCCCGGCTCCGGCGCATCATCGGCGCGGTCAGCCGGTCCGGCACGGTGAGCAGCTCCGGCGCCGTCCACCCCTTCTGGCAGAGCCCGCCGCCGTTGGCCGGCACATCGTCGCGCGGCACCACCCGCAGGGGTTCCGCGCCGTCGTCGTGCAGGGTCATGCCGCATTGCAGAGCGCAGTACGGGCAGTGCGTGTCGGTCCCGGCCATCCGCCGAGACTCGGCGCGCCCGGTTTCGCCGCCGAGTCCCGGGCGTGACCCCGGCGTTAAATGGCGTTCACGCCGCGCGCTCCTCGATGTCAAGGGATCCGGGGCGCGGGATCGCGACACCGCCTTGACGAACGCGTGTCAAGCGTTGTCGATCCCTGTCATGGCCTAATCGTTGCCTTTTGCCCGGTTGCCGAACGGATTCGCGGTGGCCCGGCGATCCCGCGGACGGATGCGGCCCCGGACCCGCGACGGCCGGAACCGGCCCGGGTTGATCACAATTAACCTCGGAGCATGCCCGACCTTGCCTACTACGCCTCCCTGCCGCGCGCCCGCGGCGCCGCGGCGGCCCTGCTGCAGGACGACCTGGGGCGGGTGCTGCTGGTCAAGCCCACCTACAGCGAGGGCTGGCTGCTGCCCGGCGGGGTGATCGAGGCCGACGAGTCCCCGCTGTCGGCGTGCGTGCGCGAATGCGAGGAGGAGCTCGGCCTCGTCCCCCGCCTGCACGGCCTGGCCTGCGTCGACTGGGGCTCCCCGCGCGACGACGGCGTCGACGCGGTCAACGTCTTCGTGTTCGGCGGCGCCATCACCGGCGCGGAGATCGCGGCGATCCGGCTTCCGCCCGAGGAGCTCTCCGACCACATCCTCGTGGCGCCGGAGAAGGTCCCCGAGCTCGCGCCGCCGCACGTCTCGCGCCGGATGGAGCCCAGCCTGCGGGCCATGGCCGCGGGCAGCGCCGTCTACCTCGAGGACGGCCGCGAGCAGGCCTTCGGCACCGCCCGCGCCTGAACTCCGGGCGGTTGGTCACACCCGCACCCGTTCCGGGGCTTCAGCCGCGCCTGACCCCGCGCCTACACCGGCACCGCGTCCTGGATCGTGCGGGCGCGTTCGGGCTCGGCGGCGCGGGCGCAGTGGGCGCCGCAGTAGAAATGCCCGCCCACGTCCACGCCGTGCCCCATGATGCGGCACTCGCAGTGCTCGCAGATCGGCGCCATCTTGGTGACCGCGCACTCGAACGAGTCGAACGTGTGCACCTGGCCCTGCGCGTGCACCTCGAACGCCATCGCGTAGTCGTTCCCGCAGACTTCGCAGGTTCCCATCGTCGCGTCTCCGTTCCCCCGCCGCCTCCATCCGTGCCTACCCGGGCGCACCGGATCTACCCGCTCCTCACAGCGGGCGGGACACGCTGTGCAGCGGAGTTATCACCGTCGTATGACCGGTCACACACGCGCGAAACCACAGATTCCTACGGTCGGGCCGTCCGAGCGACCCAAGGAGACCGCCTGATGACCGCCACCACCGACGTCGCGCGCGCCGAGCGCACCCATCGGCCGAAGGGCCGCTGGATCGACGACTGGCGCCCCGAGGACCCCGCCTTCTGGGCCGCCGGCGGCGCCCGGACGGCCCGCCGCAACCTCGTGTTCTCGATCTTCTCCGAGCACATCGGGTTCTCGGTGTGGACGCTGTGGTCGGTGCTGGTGCTCTTCCTCGGCCCCGCCTACGGCGTCGACCCCGCCGGGAAGTTCACCCTCACCGCCGTCCCCGCCCTCGTCGGGTCGGCGCTGCGCGTCCCCTACACCCTCGCCGTCGCCCGGTTCGGCGGCCGCAACTGGACGGTCTTCAGCGCCGTGATGCTGCTCGTCCCGGCGGTGCTCGCCGCGGTCCTCATCCAGCCCGGCGTGTCGTTCACCACGCTGCTGGTCCTCGCGGCCGTCGCGGGCGTCGGCGGCGGCAACTTCGCGTCCTCGATGGCCAACATCAACGCGTTCTACCCGCAGCGGCTCAAGGGCTGGGCGCTCGGGATCAACGCGGGCGGCGGCAACCTCGGCGTCGCCGTCGTCCAGCTCGTCGGGCTGGCCGTCCTCGCGACCGCGGGCAAGGACCACCCCGGCCTCGTCGCGGGCGTCTACATCCCGTTCATCGTCCTCGCCGCCCTCGGCGCCGCGCTCGCCATGGACAACCTGGCGCACGCCCGCAACGACAGGCGGGCCATGCGGGACGTCTGCCGGGACGGCCACACCTGGATCATGTCGGTGCTCTACATCGGCACCTTCGGGTCGTTCATCGGGTTCGGCTTCGCGTTCGGCCAGGTCCTGCAGGTGCAGTTCAAGGCCGAGTTCGACACCCCGATCAAGGCCGCCTACCTCACGTTCCTCGGCCCCGCGCTCGGGTCCCTGATCCGCCCCGCCGGCGGATGGCTCGCCGACCGGCTCGGCGGCGCGAAGGTCACCTTCTGGACCTTCGTGGCGATGGCCGCCGCCGCGCTCCTCGTGCTCACCGCCTCGCAGCGCGGGTCCCTCGCCCTTTTCCTCACCGGATTCGTGCTGCTGTTCGCCTTCAGCGGCCTCGGCAACGGGTCCACGTACAAGATGATCCCGGCGATCTTCAGGGCGAAGGCGCAGGCCGGCGTCGCGGCCGGCGGGGACCCGGGCGCCGCCGAGCACGAGGCCCGCCGCCTCGCCGGGGCGCTGATCGGCATCGCGGGCGCGGTCGGAGCGTTCGGCGGCGTGCTGGTCAACATCGCGTTCCGGCAGTCGTTCCTGACCTCCGGGACGGGCGACGGCGCCTACATCGCGTTCATCGCCCTCTACGCCGTGTGCTGCGCGCTCACCTGGCTGGTCTACCTCCGGTCCCGCCCGGGGAGGCCGGCGGGCGTCTGACGGCGGACTGCCGGCCCGAACGCCGCCGCCGCGTCCGGCCGGGCCCCTCCCCGGGGTCCGGCCACCGCGGCGAGCGGCCCGAGGAGCACAGCACCGCCTCCCACGCGTCCCCCGGGCCCAGCGGCAGGTGCGGGACGCCCCAGTGCCAGGCCGGGACCAGAAGGTCGGGGTCGCGCGGCCGGTAGTCGGCCCCGATCGCGCGGGCCATGTCCCAGGCGTGCAGGTGCCACTCCACGCACGCCGCGCCCGCGTGGTCGCCGACCGTGTACTTGGTGCCCCGGTAGATCAGATGCGTCCGGTCCCACATGTCGGGCATCAGGTCGGCGTACGCCCCCGCCGACACCCCGAACGCCAGGATCCGCTCCGGGCCGGGCTCGGGCGGCAGCACCGCCAGCTCCGCCGCGTTCTGCCGCGCCTGCTGCCTGATCAGCACCGCCGTGGCCGCCTCCTGCGCGAACAGCTTCGCCAGCCGGCTGTCGGGCGCGTCCTGGAGGTACTCCAGGAAGTTCTCCGCGACGCACCGCAGGTGCCCCGCCAGGTCGATCAGCTGCCAGTCGGCGCAGGGCGTCGGCACGTCCCAGTCCGCGACGGTCTCCGCCAGGGCCAGGATCGCCTTCACCCCGTCCTGGTAGGACTCCAGTACGCGGCACCGGTCCGGCGGCGTGCGCTCCACGTGACATCCCCCAACGTCCAGAGCACCGTGTGCCCTCCCCGCCGGGACGCGCCTGCCCCCGTCACGCTGGCGCGACGTGCGGCGCGAGTGCCCCCGGCGTTCCCCGGAGAGGGCAGACTCTCAAAGTTCGGCGGCCCGTGCCACCCGGTGAAGCTGTGTCGGCACGCGTCCGCGGCGGCTCACACGCGCGCGGCGGGGCGCGTCCTGAAGCTCAGGCGGTGCGCCTCGCGCGCCGTGCGCAGCCGGTCGACCTCGTCGGTCCACGGGCGCACCGCCGGGCGCGCCTTGGCCTTGCGGTAGGCGATCTCGGCGGCGCGGCGGGCCTTGGCGTCCTGCGCCTCCGTCGAGTACACCTTCGGGCCCATCGCGACCCGCTCGGCCGCCTCGGCGGCGGCGAGCACGGCCGTCATCGCCTGGTCGAACGCGGCCGTCAGCTCCCGCAGCCGAGGCTCGGCGTCGCCGGAGGCCTCCGCGTCCCGCAGCGCCCGCTCCGCGTCGCCGGCCGCCGCGAGCCGGTCGTCGTACTCGGCGGCCAGCCGCTGGTCGGCCTCGTACGGCTCCGCGACGTCCTTGCTCACCCGGCGACCCAGCGGCATGGCGGTACTCCCTCGACGGTCGTGCAGTGTTCGATCGAGGTAAGCGTACGCGGCGTCCCGGCGTGTTGTGACGGCGGACACCCGGCTCCGGCCCTTTACGTAGTAAGGTGTGCACTCATGGTCAGGCAACCCAGCATCAACGCCCAGAACCGCGCCCCGCTGTCCATCGAACGGATCACCGAGGCAGCCCTGCACATCGTGGACGGCCAGGGGCTCGGCCGCCTCACGATGCGCCGGCTCGGCGACGCGCTGGAGGTCGAGGCGATGGCGATCTACCACCACCTCCCCCGCGGCAAGGAGCAACTCCTGGACGGCCTGGTCGCGCACGTCGCCGCGGCGCCGGCCGACACCTCGGCCTCCGGCCGCTGGCAGGACGTCCTGGGGGCGTGGGCGGGGGGCTACCGCGAGCGCCTGCTGGCCCACGCGGGCGTCCTCCCCCTCGTCGTCACGCGCCGCAACCCCGCCGCGCTCACCGACACCCTCGCGTCGCTGCGGGAGGTGCTGCGCCGCGGCGGCGTCGCCGAGGACGCCGCGGCCGTCGCCGCGCACACCCTCCTCGGCTACGTGATCGGTCACGCGGCCCTGGAGGTGCGCGGCACCGCGCAGGAGGGCGCCGCCGCCCGGACCGCCGCCGGCGAGGGCGCGGTCGACTGGGACGCCCGCTTCCGGGCGGGCCTCGGCGTCGTCCTCGGCGGCGTGCGCCAGGACCCGGTCAGTCCTCGATGAGGATGATCTCCAGGTGGCGGGGGCCGTGGGCGCCCTCGACCCGCGCCGCCTCGATGCCGTGGGTGGCGGACGGCCCGCTGATCCACGTCAGCGGCCGCGCCGGGTCGAGCCGTCCGACCGCCTCCGGGACCGTTCCGACGATCTGGTCGGCGTGCACCACGCACAGGTGGTAGCCGGGGACGAGGGTGAGCGCCCGCCTCCCCTGCGCCCGGCCCCCGTCCAGGACCACCGTGCCCGTCTGCGCGACGGCGACCGCGCAGCCGGTGACGACGCCGTCCGAGGCGGCGAGGGTGTCGAGGTCGACCGCCGGCGCGTCGGCCAGCGCCCGCACGCCGTCCAGCTCGGCGAGCCACCCGAAGGGCAGGTCGGCCGGCACGACGATCTGCTTGGCCTCCCGCCCCCACAGCGCGGCCGCCACGGCCGTGCCCGCCTCGTCCGCGCCGACGTGCCGGACCGCCGCGCGGTTGTCGGCGACCCGCTCGGTGAACAGCGCGAGGACGTCGGCCCTGGTCTCGGCGTCGGCCGCGGCGAGCCGCCGGGCGTAGCCGCGCGGCACCGGCGGGCGGGCGCCGCGCGCCCCGCCGACCGCCTCGCGGACCCGGCGCAGCACCTCATCGCGCGAGCTCATGCCCGCGTCCTGTCCCACCAGCCGCGGAAGCTCTCGTCCGGCGGCGCGGGAAGGTCGCGCGCCTCGGTCCACTTGCCGAGCAGGCCGGGCAGGCGGCGGATCCGCCCGCCGCGCGACAGCAGCCGCGCCCACCGGGCCCCCCGCCGCACCGCCGCCTCGTGGCGGCGCGGATCGCCCATCGTCCAGGCGAGGCCGCGCATCAGCGCCATCTCGGGCGACGGGACGGGACGCCGCCGGCGCGACTCGACCACCTTCCCCCGCAGGTGCACCAGCACGTCCGGGATGTCGATCTTCACGGGGCAGACGTCGGCGCAGGCGCCGCAGAGCGTGGACGCGTAGGGCAGCGAGGCGTCGGCGGCGCTCTCCACCCCGCGCGTCAGCGGGGTGAGCACCGCGCCGATCGGGCCGGGGTGGACGGGCCCGTAGGGGCGCCCGCCCGTCCGCTCGTAGACGGGGCAGACGTTGAGGCACGCGGAGCAGCGGATGCAGCGCAGCGCGGCGCGGCCGACCTCGTCGGCGAGGGCGCGGGTGCGGCCGTTGTCGAGCAGGACGAGGTGGAAGTCGCGCGGCCCGTCGCCCGGCGTCACGCCCGTCCAGGACGAGACGTACGGGGTCATCCGGTCACCGGTCGACGAGCGCGGAAGGAGCTGAAGGAACACCTCCATGTCATCCCATGTCGGGACGACCTTGTCGATGCCGGCGACGCTGATCAGCGTCTCGGGGAGCGTCAGGCACATCCGCGCGTTGCCCTCGGACTCCAGCAGGACCAGGGTGCCGGTCTCGGCCACCAGGAAGTTCGCGCCGGTGACCGCGACGCGGGCGCGCAGGAAACGGTCGCGCAGATGGGCGCGGGCGGCGCCGGCCAGCGCCTCGGGATCGTCGGCCAGGCCGGGCCCGGCGGCCGGGACCGCGCGCCGGAACAGCTCGGCGATCTCCGCGCGGTCGCGGTGCGCGGCCGGGGACAGCAGGTGCGACGGCGCGTCCTCGCCGAGCTGCACGGCCATCTCGGCGACGCCGGTCTCGCGGACGGTCACCCCCGCGCGGGCCAGCGCGTCGTTCAGGCCGATCTCCCGCGTCGTCGCGGACGCGGCCTTGACGACCTCCCCGGCGCCCGTCGCGCGGACCAGCCCGGTGACGACGCGGCGCGCCTCCGCCGCGTCCGCCGCCCAGTGCACGGTGCCGCCGGCCTCGGTGACGGCCCGCTCCAGCTCCTCCAGGTGGACGTCGAGGTCGAGCAGCGCGCCGTCCCCGATGGCGCGCCCGGCCTCGCGCAGGTCCTCCCAGTCGGCGGTCTCGGCCGCCGCGGCGGCCTCCCGCCCCCGCAGCGCGGCCGTCGCGCCGCGCAGGTTGCGCCGCAGCCGGGTGTCGGCCAGTTCCGGCCGCGCGGCGGCGGCGAACTTCGGCCGCGGCGCCGGGACGGGCCCGCTCCCTCCCGGGGAGGAGGGCGTCGTCCCCGGGGAGGAGCCCGTCACGCGGGCCCCGTCGCCGCGAGGATCTCGGCCAGGTGCATCGTCCGGACGCCGCCGCGCAGCCGCGACAGCGCGCCGCCGATGTGGGCCAGGCACGAGTCGTCGACCGCGCAGACCACGTCGGCGCCGGTGTCGCGGACGTGCCTGACCTTGTCGGCCACCATCGCGACGGACACGTCGGAGTTCTTCATCGCGAACGCGCCGCCGAACCCGCAGCACTCCTCGGCGGACGGCAGCCCCACCAGGTCCAGGCCGCGCACCGCTCGCAGCAGCCGCGCCGGCCGGTCGCCGACGCCGAGGGCCCGCAGGGACCGGCAGGACGGGTGGTAGGTCACCCGGTGCGGGAAGTAGGCGCCGACGTCGGTGACCCCGAGGACGTCGACGAGGAACTCCGTCAGCTCGTAGACGGCGAGGCTCTCGGCCGCGCGCGCCAGGCCGGGGTCGCGGGCCGTCCGGGCGATCTTCGGGTAGTCGTCGCGGACGGTCGCGGCGCACGACGCCGACGGCGCCACCACGACCTCGCAGCCCTCGAACGCGGCGGCGTGGGAGCGGGCGAGCCCGGCGGCCTCGCGGTGGTAGCCGGCCGTCCAGTGGAACTGGCCGCAGCAGGTCTGCCCCGGCGGGAACGCCACCTCGTGCCCGAGCCGCTCCAGCAGCACGGTCACGGCCTTCGCGGTGCCGGGGAACAGCACGTCGTCGAAGCACGCCACGGACAGCGCGACCCGCACCGGCCTCACTCCCCCAACCCCTGCAAAGCCCGTTCCCCCGCCGAACATCGTAGGGGTTTCAGGCTCCGGCGGCGTGTCGTTCTTCGTCCGTTATCGCGCGGGAGGGACGCTACTGCATGGCACCCCGGAGTGGGAGGGATCACACCCGACCGGTACTCCGGTACCAATGGACAACCGTCCCAACGGGCTATGGCCGGTGGGGGCGAACCACACCACACTGGGGTGCGTCAGAACAGGAAAGCACCACGACCGACCAGTAGTTGA
Source organism: Spirillospora sp. CA-108201 (assembly GCF_050936235.1). NCBI lineage: Bacteria > Bacillati > Actinomycetota > Actinomycetes > Streptosporangiales > Thermomonosporaceae > Spirillospora > Spirillospora sp. CA-108201. The sequence continues at coordinate 1,661,144 of NZ_JBNJNE010000001.1, forward strand.
GACCGGAGGCACGCCATGTGCCCGCACCAGCCGCCTTGTCCCTCCCACGACGCACCCGACCGCGACGCCGCCCGCACGCTCGCCTCACACCCCGAGCAGGGGTGGAGCCTGCTGTGCAACGGGGTCGTGCTGTTCGAGGACACCGGTGAGCTGCTGCCCGACGGGGGAGTCATCGCGCCGCACCGGCCGACGGACGCGCAGGCGACGTCCGCCGCTTGAGCGGGTCTCCACGGGGGACTAGTTCAAACGGGTGATCATCCTCGGGGGCACGCCCACCGACCATCGGCCCCTGGGCCCGCACCGGGCCCGGAGCCTTCCTACTCACGGCCCGTCCGCACCGGACGGGCCGTCCATCGTCTCAGCCACGGCTCCACCTCCCGGCCGACCGCCGCGGGGTCCTTGTCGAGGGCGTGCCGCTCCCCCGGCAGGACCGCGACCCGCGCCGCGTCCGCCGGGTCGGGCACGCCGAACGGGTCCCGGTCGCCGTTGACGACGAGGACCTCGACCCCCGCCGACCGCAGTTCCTCCACCCGGGTCTTCTCCGGCCTGCCCGGCGGGTGCAGCGGGAACGCCAGCGCCACCACGCCCGCCGCCCCCGCGGCGGCCGCCGTCCGGCACGCCACCCGCGCCCCGTTGCTCCGGCCGCCCTGCACCAGCGGGACGTCCCCGAACCTCTCGCGCAGCACCGCGACGATCTCCAGCCACGCCTCGTCCTGCTTGGCCGCCGGGCCGGGCGCCCGCCGCCCGGCGAGCCGGAACGGCTGCGTCACCCGCGCGACGGCGCCGCCGAGCCGCAGCGCCTCCGCCCGCACCGCCAGCAGGTCGGCGGCCTCCACTCCCCCGTTCGACCCGTGCGTCAGCACCAGCAGGAGCGCCGGGTCGTCCACCTCGTCCAGCACCACCTCTGCGGGCCCGTGCGCCGTCGCGACCTTCATGTGACTCACGGTAGCGGCAGGCGCGGACGGGTCGTGCGGCAGACTGGGTCCATGGAGACGATGAGCGACAGCGAGTGGCGCGCGTTCGCCATGGAGGGCACCCGCACCGGCAAGGCCGCCGTCACCCGCAAGGACGGCTCGCCGCACGTGACGCCGATCTGGTTCGTCCTCGACGGCGACGACCTGCTGTTCAACACGGGGCACCGCAGCGTCAAGGGCCGCGTCCTCGCCCGCGACCCGCGCCTGTCCGTCTGCGTCGACGACCAGACGCCGCCGTACTCGTACGTGCTGATCCAGGCCGAGGCGTCCCTCGTCGAGGACCTGGACGAGGTGCTCCGCTGGGCGACCGTCATCGGCGGCCGCTACATGGGCGCGGACCGGGCCGAGGAGTTCGGGCGGCGCAACGCCGTCCCCACCGAGTACCTCGTCCGCGCCCGCATCACCAAGGTGATCGCCGAGCGCGCCATCGCCGGCTAGTAGGGCCCGTCTCGAAGTGGCCCAGGCCACGCGCGCAAACGCGACGCCGCGTTCGCCCCGGCCCGGTCACGTGGCGAGCCGCCAGGCGAGCGAGGTGGGCCGGGACTGTGAAACACGGCCGGCTAGCCTTCGGTCCAGTCCGGGACGGCCGTGCCCGTCGCCAGGCGGAACCGCTCGGCGAAGCTCTCGTGCAGCAGGGGGCCCCACGCGTAGCCGGCCGGCACCCGCACCGCCCGGCCGAGGGTTTCGCGGGCGTCGTCCGTCCGGCGCTCGGCGTACCGGACGCCGAGCAGCGCGTACATGTGGTCGAGGGCGCCGAACGCCTCGCCGGCGAGCGCGGGGAGGGTGCCGTCCGACACGGCGTGCTCCACGACGGGCTCCCACCACAGGTCGCCGTCGCCCTCGTCGTCGGCGTCGCCGAACTCGCGGCGCAGCCGCGCCCGCACCTGCCCCGCGGTGCCGGGCTCGGCGAGCCCGCGCCGCCACACCTCGCTCGCCTCGGCGCCCCGGCCGCGCAGCGGCAGCGTCCGCGCCAGCAGTTCGGTGGCGAGCGGCCCGACCTCCGGGTCGGACGGCTCCTCCTCCAGCGCCGCGCCGAACGCGCCGATCGCCTGGTCGAGGTAGGAGATGCCCAGCGCGACGGCGAGCCGCCCGTGCGCGTACGGGTCGGCGCCCCGGTCGATCAGCTTGAGCCCGGCGGTCAGGACCCGCTGGGCCCGGGCGGGCTCGTCGCGCTCCAGCAGCCGCTGGGCCAGGTCGTGCGCGGCGGGCGGCCCGTACTCGGCGTCCCCGGTCGCGATCACCGCCTCCCAGTGGTCGCGGGCGGCGTCGAAGTCGCCGGCGTCGTCGGCGATCCGGGCGAGGGCCAGGTGGGCGGGCGGCAGGTAGGCGGGGTTGCCGAAGTCGACCACGACCCGCCAGGCGGGCGCCGCCCGCTCGTGCTCGCCGGCCCGCTCGTGGGTGAGCGCCAGGTGGTAGGCGGCGCGCGGCCCGTACTCGGGGTCGGCGGTGGCGATCGCGGCCCGGTCGGCCTCCCTGGCGCGCTCCACGTGCCCGGCGTCGTCCAGGACGACCGCCAGCCCGAGCGCCGCCCGCGCCCGGAAAGGGGTGTCGCCCAGCGCGAGCACCCTCTCGAACAGCAGCGCGGCCCGCTCCGCCTCACCGCTCTCGGCGAGGCCGCGGGCCTCGTCGCACAGTCGCGCCGCGTCGTCGGATACCGCGTCCGGAGACTCGATCATCGCTCTTCTGCCCTCTGGGGGTCGGGGTCCGCAAAGAGCGTAGCGATCCACCCCCCGCCCCGTCCCGCCCCGACACCCCGAAAACCGAACCATGATCACAAATCCATCGCCGGAGCCACCCGCGGCATCGCCGAACGCCCGATCCGCCAACCCGAACCAATGCGAGCGCCCGCCAACCCGCGCCCTCAGCGCGGGCGACACCCTCGCACCAAAGGCGACGCCCCCAACCGCAAGCGCCACAAGCCCTCGCGATCACCCGCGTCCGCAGGCACGCCCGGCAGCACCCACTACTGCAACGACCTCAGCCCGCTGGGCAACCCCGCGACAACCCGAGGCCCGCGATCGCGTCCGAAGGCAGGTTCGAGCTTGCGAGAACCTGATCGCGCAGCGAGCCCCTGGGCGAGCCGGAGCGATGCCAGCGATCGCCCGCAGTTCTCGACGATGGAGGGCCCCCAGGCCCGAAGAAGGAGGGCACTGCCATAGGCACAGCAGGAGGAGATAAAAGAATCTACTCGTACGCTTCGGGGGGCGGGCAGGAGCAGACGAGGTTGCGGTCGCCGTAGGCCTGGTCGATGCGACGGACGGGCGGCCAGTACTTGTTCTCCCGGAGGGACGGGAGGGGGTAGGCGGCCTCCTCGCGGGTGTAGGCGTGCTTCCAGTCGTCGGAGACGAGGCAGGCGGCGGTGTGGGGGGCGTTCTTGAGGGGGTTGTCCTCGGCGTCGTAGCCTCCGTCGGCGACGCGCTGGATCTCCCGGCGGATCTCGATCATGGCTTCGCAGAACCGGTCGAGCTCGGCGAGGTCCTCGGACTCGGTGGGCTCGATCATCAGGGTGCCGGCGACGGGGAACGACAGGGTCGGGGCGTGGAAGCCGTAGTCGATGAGGCGCTTGGCGACGTCCTCGGCGGTGATCCCCGTCTCCTTGGTGATCTTGCGGAGGTCGGCGATGCACTCGTGCGCAACGAGGCCGTCGCGGCCGGTGTAGAGGATCGGGTAGTGCGGGGCGAGGCGGGCGGCGAGGTAGTTGGCGCCGATGATGGCGCCCTCGGTGGCGGCGCGCAGGCCGTCCGGGCCCATCATCGCGATGTAGGCCCAGGAGATCGGCAGAATGCCCGCCGATCCCCACGGGGCGGCGGAGATCGGGCCGACGCCGGTGCCGGGGCCGGCCTCCTCGCGGAGCGGGTGGTTGGGCAGGAACGGGGCCAGGTGCTCGCGGACGCCGATCGGGCCGACGCCGGGGCCGCCGCCGCCGTGCGGGATGCAGAACGTCTTGTGCAGGTTGAGGTGGGAGACGTCCGACCCGAACTCGCCGGGGCGGGCCAGGCCGACGAGCGCGTTGAGGTTGGCGCCGTCGACGTAGACCTGGCCGCCGGCGTCGTGCACGGCCGCGCAGACCTCGGTGATCGTCTCCTCGAAGACGCCGTGCGTGGACGGGTAGGTCACCATGATCGCCGCGAGCCGGTCGCCGTGCTCGCCGAGCTTGGCGCGCAGGTCGCCGAGGTCGACGTTGCCGCCCTCGTCGCACTTCACGACGACGACCCGCATCCCGGCCATGACGGCGCTGGCGGCGTTGGTGCCGTGCGCCGAGGACGGGATCAGGCAGACGTCGCGGTGCTCCTCGCCGCGGGAGGCGTGGTAGCCGCGGATGGCGAGCAGCCCGGCCAGTTCGCCCTGGGAGCCGGCGTTCGGCTGGACGGAGACCTTCGCGTACCCGGTGATCTCGGCGAGGAAGCCCTCCAGCTCGCCGATCAGCTCGACGTAGCCGGCGGCCTGGTCGAGCGGCGCGAACGGGTGGAGGTCCGCGAACTGCGGCCAGGTGATCGGCTCCATCTCGGCGGTCGCGTTCAGCTTCATCGTGCAGGAGCCGAGCGGGATCATGGAGCGGTCGAGCGCGATGTCCTTGTCCTGGAGCCTGCGCAGGTAGCGCAGCATCGCGGTCTCGGAGCGGTGCGCGTGGAAGACGGGGTGGGTCAGGTAGGGGCTCTCGCGGCGCAGGGCGTCCGGGAACGCCTCGGGGACCTCGCCGGGCACGGCGGCGCCGAACGCCTCCAGCACGGCCGCGACGTGCTCGGGCCGCGTCGTCTCGTCGCAGGCGGCCGCGACGTGGTCGGGCCCGTCCGGGCGCAGGTTGATCCCGCGCTCGCGGGCGGCCTCGACGACCGCGGCGGCGCGGCCGGGCACGCGGGCCAGGACGGTGTCGAAGAACGAGTCGTGCACGACCTCGACGCCGGCGGCGCGCAGCCCCGCGGCGATCTCGGCGGCGCGGCGGTGCGTCCGCTGCGCGATCGCCGCCAGCCCCTCGGGGCCGTGGTAGACGGCGTACATGCTCGCCATCACGGCGAGCAGGACCTGGGCGGTGCAGATGTTGCTGGTGGCCTTCTCGCGGCGGATGTGCTGCTCGCGGGTCTGCAGCGCCAGCCGGTAGGCGGTGGCGCCGTCGGCGTCGACGGACACGCCGACGAGCCGTCCGGGGAGCTGGCGCTGGATGCCCTCACCGACCGCCATGTAGCCGGCGTGCGGGCCGCCGAACCCGTAGGGGACGCCGAACCGCTGCGCGGAGCCCACCGCGATGTCGGCGCCGCACTCGCCCGGGGGGCGCAGCAGCGTCAGCGCGAGCAGGTCGGCGGCGACGACGGCCTTGGCACCGCGCTCGTGGGCCTGCGCGATGACCGGCTCCAGGTCGCGGACGGCGCCGGACGCGCCGGGGTACTGCAGCAGCACGCCGAAGAAGTCGCCGGCGGGGAGGCCGCCGGACAGGTCGGCGATGACGACCTCGATGCCGAGCGGGATCGCGCGGGTCCGGACGACCTCGATCGTCTGCGGGAGGGTGTCGATGTCGACGAGGAACGTCCCGGGCTCCCTGCGCCTGGAGACGCGGTGGGCGAGGGCCATGGCCTCGGCGGCGGCGGTGCCCTCGTCCAGCATGGAGGCGTTGGCGACGGGCAGTCCGGTCAGGTCGCCCACGACCGTCTGGAAGTTCAGCAGGGCTTCGAGGCGCCCCTGGGAGATCTCGGGCTGGTAGGGCGTGTAGGCGGTGTACCAGCCCGGGTTCTCCAGCACGTTCCTCATGATCACCCCGGGCGTGGTCGTCCCGTGGTAGCCGAGCCCGATCATGGACGTGAGGACGGTGCTGCGGGACGCCAGCTCGCGGAGCCGGTCCAGCGCGGCGGTCTCGCTCAGCGCGGGCGGCAGGTCCAGGGGCCGGGACGTGCGGATCGCGGCGGGGACCGCCCTGTCGATCAGAGCCTCGGCGCCGGAGTAGCCGATGGCGGCCAGCATCCTCGCCTGGTCGTCCGGCGAAGGGCCGATGTGCCGGTCGGCGAACGCCGTCCGGGGGTGCTGCGGCGCGGCCACAGGGGCGAAGAACTGGGCGGTCATGGAGGGCCTCCTGGCTGCTGCGGTCGCTCAGGTGCGCCGCCGGCGCGGCCGGCGGCCGGTCTCCCCCTCTGTCATCGGCACCTGAGAGCTTCACCCGCGCGGCGGGGTTTCCCCTTCGGTGAGCCGCCCCTCCCCGCGCGCGGGGACCGACGCCTGCTTTCCAGAGGTGCCTCGCCCGCACGGTCCTTTTGCCTGAGAGGTTCCGGGGAGGTTGCTCCTTCGGCGCCCCACGCTGGCGGCGTGGGGTCTCTCCCGCACAGGGTCGACGGCATGTCCTAGGTCGAACCCTACCCAAAGGTGCGTCCGCGACGTCGTTCCGGCCCGCCGCAAGAGGCCCCGCCCTCCGTCGCCGGCGCTGTACCGGCGAGTACCATGTGCTGACTCACCTGGGCCGCGACGGTCCCGGACCGCACGGGGGGCGGGCGGATGAGGCTGCGGGATGGACGCGCGTCCCGGGGGCGGCCCCGCGACTCGACGGCGCGCCGCCGGGTCTGGGACGCTGATCACGATGGCGGATGGTCAGGGCGGCGGTACGGCGTGACACAGACCCACGACGACGCGGTGCGCCCGGTGCAGGGTGCGGCCGCGGGCGCGACGGTCGACGAGCCCGCGCAGCCGTACCGGATCCGCCGGTCCTCCGACGCCATCCGGTTCGCGGCGTCCGTGGTGGGGCTGGCGGCGGTGATGCTGCTGGTGTCGATCGCGCAGCAGACGACCCACGGCCTGCAGACCGACATCGCGCAGGGCACCGCGCACGCGCCGCGGCTGCTGCTGACGCTGGCGACGCTGGTGTCCAGCTTCGGGGTGCTGGCCGTGCCGGTCGCGTTCGCGATCGAGCGGCTGTTCCACAAGGACGGCATGCGCGTGGCCGTCGCGCTGCTGGCGGCGATGATCGCCTTCGGGATCACGGTGGGCCTGGACGACCTGGTGGTGCGGGCCGCGCCGGGCGGCGTGCTCGACTCGCTGATCTGGGGCGGCACCGAGACCGCGCCGGTGCACACCGACATCGCCCCGGTGATCGCGTTCGTCAGCGCGGTCGGGATGGCGGGCCGCGCCCGCTGGCAGGCCGCGACCTGGACCATGATCGGGCTGGCTGCGCTGACGGGGCTGACCGCGTCCTACGCCTCCGTCGCCGCGCTGGCGGCCACCTACCTGCTCGGCCGCGCCATCGGCCACGGCGCCCTCTACGCGGTCGGGACGCCGAACCCGCGCCCGCCGGGCGCGGCCGTGGTGGCCGCGCTCGAACGGCTCGGGCTGCGCCCGCTGCGGGGGCGCGCCTGGACGGCACGCACGACGCCGACGAGACCCGCCGCTACGGCGTCGCCCTCGCCCCCTCCCCGCGCGGCGCGTACGGCGCCCGGCTCCCGGCGGGACGGGAGCCGCACGGCGACTGGGACGTGGAGGTCCGCGTCCTGGACCGCGACCAGCAGTCCGCCGGCCTGCTCTACCGCGTCTGGCGGCTGCTGCGGCTGCGCGGGGCGACGACGGGGCGGACGCTGCGGTCGCTGCGCCGGTCCCTGGAGCTGGAGTCGCTGATGGCGTACGCGGTGGACGCCGCGGGCGCCCGGACGCCGCGGCTCGTCGGCACCTGCGAGGCCGGCACCGAGGCGGCGCTGCTGGCCTACGAGCACGTCCCGGGGCGGCGGCTCGGGGACGTCCCCGGCGAGGAGATCACCGACGAGCTGCTGACGGACGTGTGGCGGCAGTTCCGGTCGCTGCAGGCGGGTCGGCTCGCGCACCGGAGACTGGAGGGCGAGGCGGTCCTCGTCGGCGACGACGGCCTCGCCTACCTCACCGACCTGCGGTCCGGGGAGACGGCGGCCGGCGACCTGGCGCTGCGCCTGGACCTCGCGCAGCTGCTCACGACGCTGGCACTGCGCACGGGGCCGGAACGGGCGGTGCGGACGGCGGCGCCGGTGCTGGGCGAGGAGGCCCTCGGCGGGGCGGTGCCGCTGCTCCAGCGGGTGGCGCTGTCGCGGGCGACCCGCACCGCGCTGCGGCACAACAAGGACCTGCTCACCCGCATCCGGGAGCAGATCGTCCGGCTGAAGCCGGAGACGGAGGCGCCGCCGGCCAGGCTGGAGCGGTTCCAGCCGCGGACCATCGTCAGCATCGTGGCGCTGTCGGTCGCGGCGTACATCGTCATCCCGCAGGTGACGAGCCTGGACATCGGCCACCTGGCGGCCACGGCGAGCTGGCACTGGGTGGCGGCGGCGCTGGGGGCCGCGGCGCTCACCTACGTGGCCGCCGCGTTCATGCTGATGGGGTTCGTCCCCGAACGGCTGCCGCTGGGGCGGACGGTCCTGGCGCAGCTGGCCGCGTCGTTCGTGAAGCTGGTCGCGCCGGCGGCCGTCGGCGGCGTCGCCGTCAACACGCGCTACCTGCAGCGCTCGGGCGTCCGGCCCGCCCTCGCCGTCGCGAGCGTGGGCGCGTCCCAGCTCGTGGGGCTGGTCACCCACATCCTGCTGCTGGTGCTGTTCGGGTTCCTGACCGGTTCGACGGCGAAGGCGACGCACGACCTCGCCCCGTCCCGGACGATCGTGCTCGCGGTGCTCGGGCTGGGGCTGCTGGCGGGGCTCGCGCTGACGGTGCCGCGGGTGCGGCGGGTGGTCGCCTCGCGGCTGCGGGCCATGTTCTCGGGCGTGGTTCCGCGCCTGGTGGACGTCCTGCAGTCGCCGCGGAAGCTGTCCACCGGCATGGGCGGCACCCTGCTGCTGACGCTGGCGTTCACGCTGTGCCTCGACGCGTCGATCCGGGCGTTCGGCGGTTCGCTGCCGTGGACGACGGTGGTGCTGGTGTTCCTGACCGCGAACGCGGTCGGGTCGGCGGCGCCGACGCCGGGCGGGCTCGGGGCCGTGGAGGGCGCCCTCACGCTGGCGTTGACGATCTCGGGGCTGACGGCGGAGACGGCCACGTCGGCGGTGCTGCTCTACCGGCTCCTGACGCTGTGGCTGCCGGTCCTGCCGGGATGGGGGGCGTTCGCCTTCCTGCAGCGCAAAGAAGCGCTCTGAGGCGTCGGCCTCAGCCGGTGCGGCGGGCGCGCCGCCGGTCGGCCAGTTCGTCGTGGTGGTGTCCGGAGGGGTCGTCGTCGCCGGTGGAGGCGCGTTCAGCGGGCAGTTCCGCCAGACTGCCCTCCACCTCCTGCCACACCCGCCCGAGCGCGATGCCGAACACGCCCTGCCCGCCCTGGAGGAGGTCGACGACCTCGTCGGGAGAGGTGCACTCGTAGACGCTGACGCCGTCGCTCATGAGGGTGATCTGGGCGAGGTCCTGGACGCCGCGGTCGCGCAGGTGGGAGACGGCCGTGCGTATCTGCTGCAGCGAGACGCCGGTGTCCAGGAGCCGCTTGACGACCTTCAGGACCAGGACGTCGCGGAAGCTGTACAGCCGCTGGCTGCCCGATCCCTGCGCCGACCGCACGCTGGGCTCCACCAGCTTGGTGCGGGCCCAGTAGTCGAGTTGCCGATAGGTGATCCCCGCCGCGGCGCACGCCGTCGGGCCGCGGTAGCCGACGTCCTCCGGCGGCGCCGACACCTGGGTGTCGAAGAGCAGGCCCTGCTCTCCGGCACGGCGGGACGCCACGCGCCTGTCGGGGGTCGCCTTGCCCTCGCCGCTGCTCACCGCCACGCGGACCTCCGGCTTCTATCATCCCGCGGCGGCTCGTCAAGGGGGTTTGACGAATTACACCACGGGTGTTCCACCAGCACGGTAGGTGCCGGTCAGGGTGTGGTCAACGTTCATCGTCGGCGCGTCGCATGCCCGGATGAACCGGCTTCACGTGGGCAAACTGCGCACCTTCGCCACCCACGCAGTCCATACCCCGATGGTTCCCCCGCAAAAACCGCCAGGTCCGGCGCAATGGGCGACCATTCGCCCCATGGCATGAACTCGCACTCCAGAGTGACATACACCACGGCACCACCCACCCATCCGCAGGCGGGCGCGCGGGCAGGAGGGCAGAACAGCTAGCCGGCGCGGCCGAAGTCCTCCGGGGAGATCGTGTCGAGGAACTCGCGGAACTTCTCGACCTCGTCCTCCTGCTCGTCGGGGATGGCGACGCCGGCCTCCTCCAGGACGTCCTCGCTGGCGAAGATCGTGGCGCCGGTGCGCAGCGCGAGGGCGATGGAGTCGGACGGGCGCGCGCTCACCTCGACGCCGTTGGAGAAGACGAGGTCGGCGAAGAAGATCCCTTCGCGCAGCGCGGTGATGTTGACGGTGCGGAGCTGGACGCTCAGCGCGTCCAGCACGTCGCGGAACAGGTCGTGGGTGAGGGGCCGGGCGGGCAGCACCCCCTGCTGGGCGAAGGCGATCGCGGTCGCTTCGACCGCCCCGATCCAGATGGGCAGGTAGCGATCGCCCTCTGTCTCCTTCAACAGGACGATCGGCTGATTGGAGGGCATCTCGACCCGGACGCCGACGACCTCCATCTGCTTCACTGCGGCTCCCTGCTGGTTCTCGCTGTCTCGATCACCACGTGCAGCGGATCGATTCCTGACCGAACCATGTAGCCAACGTACACCCAGGCTCGGACAGCTCGCGGCGCACGGGGGGCGGCAAAATCCTCCACCGGCCGCGTGATCAGTGGTCGAGGCTCTCGCGCAGACCCGCGGCGACCAGCGCGGCGTGCAGCCGCACCGACAGCGCGGCGATCTCCCGCGCGGTCTCGGCCGCCTGCTCGTGCGCGCCGCTGCTGCGGCGGCGCAGCTGCGGCGCGACCATCTGCTCGATCAGGCCGACCTGCCGGTCGGCGGCGGCCTTGACGGCGCGCAGGTGCCGGACCTCGAAGCCGAACTCGCCGAGCGCGGCGGCCACGCGCGCGATGTTCAGCGCCTCGCCCTCGTAGTGGGCGCCGGTCCGGCGGACGAGGCCGTACTCCTCCAGGCGGGCGAGAAGGGCCTCGTCGATCCCGGCGCCGTCCAGGAGCTGGCGGCGCGTGAGCCGCACGGCGGGGTCCGGAGCGGTCGTGTCGGCGGCCACGAGCGTGCGCGGGCGCCGGCGGTCGGGCTCGGGCGGGCCGGTCCGGCGCGCGCCGAGCGGCGGGGCGCTCTCACCCCGGTCGCGCGCCTCCAGGTGCTGCCTGATGACGCGAAGCGGCATGTAGTGGTCGCGCTGCGCGGTGAGGACGTACCGCAGCCGCTCGACGTCGGCCTCGCCGAACTTGCGGTAACCGGAGGGGCTGCGCTCCGGTTCGACGAGTCCCTCGGACTCCAGGAAGCGGATCTTGGAGATGGTGATGTCGGGGAACTCGGGCCTGAGCAGCCCGAGGACGTCCCCGATCGTCATCGGGGACCGGGCCGGCTCCGCGCTCAAGGGCCCTCCCATCGTTCGCCGCGTCCTCGCCGCGTTCCGTCAGCCGTGGGCCGGGTTGGTCAGGAAGACCAGCCGGAACTTGCCGATCTGGACCTCGTCGCCGCCCGACAGCCCGGCCTGGTCGATCCGCTGCCGGTTGACGTAGGTGCCGTTGAGGCTGCCGGTGTCGCGGACGGAGAACACGCCGCCCTGCCGGGCGAACTCGGCGTGCCGACGGGAGACGGTGACGTCGTCCAGGAAGATGTCGCTCTCGGGGTGCCGGCCGGCGGACGTGCGGTCCTTGTCGAGCAGGAAGCGGCTGCCGGCGTTGGGCCCGCGCTTCACGACGAGCAGCGCGGTGCCCGGGGGGAGCGCCTCCATCGCCATCTGGTCGGGCCCGACCGGCTCCTCGGCGCCGGCGTCGGTGTCCAGCGCCTCGAATCCCCCGATGGAGATCGTGGACGTGGACTCGCCCGGCGACTCCCGGGGAGGCGGCGGCGCCGAACCCCTCAGCGGAGTGCCGCAGTTCGAGCAGAAGCGGGCATCATCCGGGTTGGCGTGACCGCACTGCGTGCAGTAGACGCTCGGCATCGATCGGCTCGGCCTCCTACCATCGGCGTGCCGCCCGCGGACCGCCCGCCGTAGCGGGGACCGCCTGCGCCACGCGCATCCTTCACCCAACCCACGCCGGGGAACCGCCCCCGGCCACGGTCCAACTCACCGCCCGCTCACACGACGGTCGCCGCAACTTACGCGGGTATTACCCGAGGGGTCAACTGGAACGGTGAACCGGCTGCACCAAACTACATTCGCCGATGATCGCAGGTCCATGCCGCCGCGCGGACCTCCGCGATCGCGACGTGCCGGCCCGGCGTCCGTCCACCGTCCCCCCCGTTCCCTCTAGGGAGACCGTACCGCGCCGACGGACACCTTCGCGCGCCGGGTGATCAGGACGTGGGCCCCCGCGCCCTCCAGGGTGCGGACGAGGCCGCCCGGGATGCCCAGCGCCGTCGTCATCGTGTGCGGGTCGCCGATCGCCAGGAACCGGTACGGGGCGGTGAGGAGCGCGCCGTCCGCGCGGATGCCGTCGCGGCCGTCCAGGAAGTAGGTGTCAACACCGACGCGCACGTCGCCGACCTGGATGACCTCGGCGCCGGCGTCGCGGAGCTCCTCCAGGGCGTCCAGCAGGTTCAGGGCCCTCACACCGCCGCCGGGGTCGTCGATGCGCAGTTCGATCCCGGGGCCCTCGGCCGGGAGCGTGCCCGCGAGCAGGCCGTAGGTGGTGGCCCGCTCGCGCGCCTCCTCCAGGGCCGTCCCGCCCTCCGCGTCCCGCTCCAGCCGGGCCCTGGTCTCCTCCAGGTCGCGCAGGTCGCCTCTCAGCCGCTCGGAGCGCTGGCCCAGATCCGCCAGGATGCCGACGAGCTCGTCCTGCCGCGCGGTGGCGAACGTGGTGTCGTGCTCGGTCGAGCGCACCTGGGCGGCGACCGCGAATCCGAGGACGAGGCACAGGAGCCCGCCGACGAGCTGCCCCCCGCTGAAGCGCGGGCGCAGCAGGTCGGCGAGGGCGTGCAGGCCCCCGGGCTCCGCCGGCACCGGTCCCTCCTCGCGCGCCTGCTCGTCCTCAGGGACCTGCTCGTCCTCAAGGACCCGCTCGTCCTCCGGCGCGGTCCCGCCGTGCCGGGTGGCCTCGCCGCCGGTCACGCGCCGAACAGCTTCCGCCGGATGGCCGCGGCGTTGGAGAAGATCCGGATGCCGAGGACGACCACGACGCCGGTGGACAGCTGCGAGCCGACGCCGAGCTTGTCCCCCAGGAAGACGATCAGCGCGGCGATGACGGTGTTGCTCACGAAGGACACCGTGAAGACCTTCTCGTCGAAGATCCCCTCCAGCCGGGCCCGGACGCCGCCGAACATGGCGTCGAGCGCCGCCACGATCGCGATCGGCAGGTAGGGCTGGAGCCAGAGCGGGACGTCCGGCTGGATCAGGAAGCCCAGCGTGACGCCGACCACGAGCCCGATCAGCGCGATCATTCCCGGGCCACCCCTCCTCCGCTCACCGGCCGCCCCCGTCGCGGGGCGCGGCGTACCGCAGCCGGAACGCGCCCGCGGCGGGCAGCCGCACCTCGTCCGAGCGGCGCGTGCCGTACCTGATCCCGAACCGGTCGCGCAGCGCCGCGAACCGCCGGTCGGCGGGCGAGCCCGCGAAGGCGTCCCGCAACCGCCGGGGGTCGCCGAGCGCCGTGACCTCGTAGGGTCCGCCGATCGGCCGGTAGTCGACCATGATCGCCTCGCCGGCGGCGCGGATCGCGGTGGTCGGGGTGAGCCGCTGGCCGTTGACGCCGATGGCCCGCGCGCCCGCCGCCCACAGCCCGTTCACCAGGACCTGGAGGTCCTGATCATAGACCTGGCCGCCGTCGTCGGCGCGGCCCGGCGCGGCCGGGCCGCCGCGCGGGGCGTCGTCCACGGTGATCACGAGGCCCTCGCCGGCGGCGGGCGCCGCGGCGGCCGCGGCGCCCGCCGCGGCCACGTCCCGCCGGACGCGGCGGCCCTCGGCGCTGCGGGCCAGCGCGGCGGCCCGGCGGCGCTCGGTGTCGGCCCGCAGCCGGACGAGCCGGCGCTGGAGGGCATCGGTCTCGGCGGTGCGGGCGCGGATCTGGCCGACGAGCTCGGAGCGCCGCTCGGCGGCCACCGGTTCGCCGCGGTGCGCCTCGACCCCGGCGACGGCGGCCAGCGCCCCGGTGAGGACGAGGACGAGCAGGACGCCCGTCCCGCGGAGCCGTCCCCTGCGCGGCGCGGGCTCGCCGGCCGCGGCCCGGCGCGCCGCGGCCTCGGCGTAGCCGGGGTCGAGGCGCCTGCCGGCGAACAGGTCGGCGAGCAGCGACATGGAGGCGTCGAGGCGGCGCCCGGGCGGCCCGCCCGGGCGCCGGGCTCGTCCTGGCGTTCGATCACCGGCCCATCATGGCAAGGACCGGCGGGCCGGCGCGGGCCGCGCCCCCCGGAGGCGGCCCGGGGCCGCCCGGTCAGGCGGTCGCGGGGCGCAGGCCGATGTGGACGGCGAGGGCGGCCAGCACCGAGCCCATCAGGTAGCGCTGGGCGCGCCGCCAGCCGGGCCGGCGCGCGAGGAACGCGGCGATGGATCCGGCGCCGAGCACGATGAGGGCGTTGACGGTGACGGCGATCACGACCTGGACGGCGCCGAGCAGCAGGATCTGGACGGCGACGTGGCCGCGCCCGGGGTCGGCGAACTGCGGCAGCAGCGACACGTACAGGACGGCGATCTTGGGGTTGAGCAGGTTGGTGACCAGCCCCATCGCGAACAGCCGGCGCGGCGGGTCGGCGGGCAGGTCCGCGGGCGCGAAGGCGCTCGTGCCGCCCGGCCGCAGGGTCTGCCAGGCCAGCCACAGCAGGTAGCAGGCGCCGGCCAGCTTGATCGCCGTGTAGAGGGGCGGGACGAGCGTGAAGACGGTGGTGAGGCCCGCGGTGGCGGCCGCGACGTACACAAGGAATCCCGCGGCCACGCCGCAGAGCGAGATCAGCCCGGCGCGGCGGCCCTGCGTCACCGACCGCGACACCAGGTAGACCATGTTGGGCCCGGGCGTGAGGACGAGCCCGAGCGCGAAGAGGGCGATGGCCGCGACGGCCCCGTACGAGATCATTTCGCTCCAGTCGACTCGAAGTGCCCCAAGCCTAGAAGTCGAGCTATTCTCGGTGCAATAAAAACATTGTTCTCGGTGCAATATGGGGATCGCATGGACGACTTCCGGCGGGTCGCGGACGAGCTGGCCGCCGACATCGCGGCGGGACGGCTGCGGCCGGGCGAGCGGCTGCCGCCGCAGCGCGCCTTCGCCCGGCGCCGCGGCATCGCGGGCTCGACGGCGAACCGCGTGTACCGGGAGCTGGCCAGGCGCGGCCTGGTGGTGGGCGAGGTCGGGCGCGGGACCTTCGTCCGCGCGTCCGAGCGGCCGCCGGGGCCCGCGCTCGCCGAGCCCGCCGCCGCGCGCGTCGACCTGGAGCTGAACCATCCGGTGGCGCCCGGGCAGAGCGCCCTGCTCGCGGAGGGGCTGGAGCGCCTGCGCCGTTCCGACGTCCTGGACGCCGCGCTCGGGCCCGCCGGGGTCGCGGGGACCGCCGCCGCCCGCGAGGCCGCGGCGGCGCTGCTCGCCTCGCCCGGCCTGCGGCCCGCCGCCTCCGAGGTGCTGTTCGCGGGGAACGGCCGGCAGGCCATCGCGGGCGCGGTGGCGGCGCTCGTGCCCGCGGGCGGCCGGCTCGGCGTCGAGGCGCTCACCTATCCGGTGATCAAGGGGATCGCGGCCCGGCTCGGCGTGACGCCGGTCCCGATCGCGACGGACGGGCACGGGCTGCGTCCGGACGCGCTCGCCGAGGCCCATCGCGCCGCCCCGCTCGGCGGCGTCTACGTCCAGCCGACGCTGCACAACCCCTGCGGGACCACGATGCCGCGGGAGCGCCGCGCCGAGCTGGCCGGCGCGCTGGAGCGGCTCGGCCTCCACGCCGTCGAGGACCGCGTCTGGGCGTTCCTGCCGGAGAGCGGGCCGGAGCCGCTGGCGGCGCACGCCCCGCACCGCACCGTGCTGGTCGACAGCCTCTCCAAGCGCCTCGCGCCCGGCCTGAGCCTCGGTTTCGCCGTCCCGCCCGCGCCGCTCGCGGGGCGCGTCGCCGCCGCGCTGCGCTCCGGCGCCTGGGGCCCGCAGGGGTTCGCCCTGGAGGCGGCGGCGGGCTGGATCGCCGACGGGACGGTCGAGAGGATCGTGCGCGCCAAGCGCGCCGACGCCGCGGCCCGCCAGCGGATCGCGGCCCGGTGCCTGCGGGGCGCGGCGGTCCGGTCCGATCCCTGCTCGTACTTCTGCTGGTGGGAGCTGCCCCAGCGGTGGCGGGCGGAGACGTTCGTGGCGGCGGCCGCCCGGCGCGGCATCGCGGTCACCCCGGCCGCCGCCTTCGTCGTGGGCGGCGCCGCCGCCCCGCGCGCCGTCCGCTTCGGCCTGGCCTCGCCTCCGCCGGACGTCCTCGCGCGAGCCCTGGAGACCCTCGCCGGGATCGCCGCCGGGGATCCCGACGACGACGCCCTCGACTGACCGGTTCCGGAGGGGTGGACGCGCACCCGAAGATCGTCCATCGTCGGGGTGGGGTCGCCCGGCGGGAGGACAGATGATCGAGGTCCGCGAGGTGGGGCAGCGCGCGGCCGGGGGACGGCAGACGCTGCGGGAGGTGTCGCTGTCGATCGGCGCCGGGGAGCTGGTGGCGATCATCGGCGGCAGCGGGGCCGGCAAGACCACCCTCCTGGACGCGATCGCGGGCGTCCGGCCGCCCGCCGAGGGCGAGGTCAGGTACGACGGCGGCGCGGGCGGCCCGGCCGCGGACGCGCTCGGCTACGTGCCGCAGGACGACATCGTGCACCGGGAGATGCCGCTGCGGCGCACGCTGCGGTACGCGGCCGGGCTGAGACTGCCCGCGGGAACGCCTCCGGAGCGCGCCGAGCGCGCCGTGGACGGCGTGCTGGAGGCGCTCGCGCTGACCGCCCGGGCGGAGCAGCGCGTCGGGTCGCTGAGCGGCGGCGAGCGCAAGCGGGCCAGCATCGCGGTCGAACTGCTGACGCGGCCGCGCGTGTTCTTCCTGGACGAGCCCACGTCCGGACTCGACCCGGCGACCGCGGCCGACCTGATGCGGCTGCTGCGCGGACTCGCGGACTCGGGGACGACCGTGGTGCTCACCACGCACCACGCACCGGACGTCCTGGTCTGCGACAGGGTCGCGGTCCTCGCCCCGGAGGGGCGGCTGGCCTTCTACGGCGAGCCGGACGAGGCGCGCGAGCGGTTCGGGGCCGACGGGATCGAGGACATCTACCTGCGGCTGGCCGAGGCGGAGGCGCACGAGTGGGAGGGGCGGTTCGGCGCGGCCTCGGCGCCGGCGCCCGGCCCGGCGATCGGCGCGTTCCGGCAGTGGGCCCTGCTCACCCGGCGCAGCCTGGACCTGCTCACCCGCAACCGGCTCACCCTGGCCGTGCTGCTCGGGTCGCCGCTCATGGTGCTGGCGATGTTCGCGGTCCTGTTCCGCCCGGGGGCGTTCTCACCGGAGTCACCCAGCCCCGCGGCGACCGTGATGATCCTGTTCTGGATCGCGTTCGGCGGGTTCTTCTTCGGCCTGACCTACGGGCTGCTGCAGATCTGCACCGAGCTGCCCGTGCTGCGCCGTGAGCGGCTCACCGGGCTGCGGATCGCACCGTACGTGCTGGCGAAGGCGACCGTGCTGCTGCCGCTGCTGGCCGCGGTGGACGCGCTGATGCTCGGCGTCCTGCGGGCCCTGGACCGGCTGCCCGCGATGGGGTGGGGCACGTACGGGGAGCTGTTCGTCACGCTGCTGCTGTGCTCGCTGGCGGCGCTGGCTCTGGGCCTTCTGGTGTCGGCGGCGGTCACCGACCCGGCCCAGGCCACGATGGCGCTGCCGATGCTCTGCTTCCCGCAGGTGCTGTTCGTGGGCGCCATCCTCCCCGTCCCGGTGATGGCGGCACCAGGACGATGGCTCAGCTGCGCCATGTCCAACCGGTGGGCTTTCGAGGGGCTCGGGCACA
Organism: Spirillospora sp. CA-108201; assembly: GCF_050936235.1. Classification (NCBI taxonomy): domain Bacteria; kingdom Bacillati; phylum Actinomycetota; class Actinomycetes; order Streptosporangiales; family Thermomonosporaceae; genus Spirillospora; species Spirillospora sp. CA-108201. Next base: position 1,679,041 of record NZ_JBNJNE010000001.1, read on the forward strand.
GCCTCGGAGTGGAGCGGCTCTGGGCCACCGGGCGCTCGCCGCTGGGCCCGCCCCTGCTCGACTCCTACGGAGACACGTTCTCCCGGGCTCCGGCCGTGGACTGGGCAGTGCTGGGCGGGTTCACGGCGCTGTTCCTCGTGGGAGCCTGTCTGGTCCTCACTCGAAGGACATAAAACCCCTTCCCCCTGGGCCATTGAAGGCCACCGCGGCGCTCTTGCGTCACCCCTGCCAATTCTGGACCGTTAAGCGAAGGATGTGGCTTTTGCTCACGGGGGTGCATGGTGGGCGTTTCGCCCGGTTTTGATGTCGACCTCATGCCCGGCTACGCCGAGACCCGGCGGCTGGACGAGCTGCGGGCCGCCGAGTACGCCTACCTGGACGCGCAGACGTACCTGGACTACACCGGCTCGGGCGTCGCCGCCGCGGCGCAGATCCGCGCGCACGCCGAGCGCCTCACCGGGCACTGCTACGGCAACCCGCACTCGGAGAACCCGACCTCCAGCGCCTCCACGGCGCTGGTCGAGCGGGCCCGGCGGGCGGTCCTCGCCTTCTTCAACGCCTCCCCCGAGGAGTACGCGGTCGTGTTCACGCAGAACGCCACCGGCGCGTGCCGCCTCGTCGGGGAGGGCTACCCGTTCGGGCCCGGCGGCGGGCTCGTCCTCACCGGCGACAACCACAACTCGGTGAACGGGATCAGGGAGTTCGCGCGGGCGCGCGGCGCCGAGGTCGTCCACGTGCCCGTCCGCGGGCCCGGCCTGCGGGTCCGCGAGACCGAGCTCGCCGCGGCGCTGGGCGACGGCGGCGGCCTGCTGGCGTTCCCCGCGCAGAGCAACTTCAGCGGCGTCCAGCACCCGCTGAGCTGGGTCGACCTCGCCCACGCGCACGGCTTCGACGTGCTGCTGGACGCGGCCGCCTTCGCGCCCGCCGGGGGCCTCGACCTGAGCCGGGTCCGGCCCGACTTCGTCCCCGTGAGCTGGTACAAGGTGTTCGGCTACCCGACCGGCGTGGGCAGCCTCCTCGCCCGCCGGGAGGCGCTGGCCCGGCTGCGCCGCCCCTGGTTCGCCGGCGGAACGATCCAGGCGGTCAGCGCGCTCGGCGGCTGGCACGTGCTCGCGCCCGACGAGACCGCGTTCGAGGACGGCACCCTGAACTTCCTGTCCATCCCCGACGTGGAGTTCGGCGTCCACTGGATCGAGGGCATCGGCATGGACCTCGTCCAGCGCCGCGTCGGGTGCCTGACGTCGCTGCTCCTGCACCGCCTCGCGGGCCTGCGCCACGCCGACGGCTCCCCCCTGGTCCGGGTGTACGGGCCAGAGGACGCCGACCGGCGCGGCGGCACCGTCGCGTTCAACGTGCTCGACCGCCGCGGCGCCGTCGTGGACGAGCGGATCGTCGCCCGCGACACCGCCGCCGCCGGCATCTCGGTCCGGACCGGCTGCTTCTGCAACCCCGGCGCCGGGGAGGGCGCGTTCGAGATCCCCGAGCAGGCCCTGCGCCGGACCGCGGCCCGGCGGATGCGGACGCTCGACGACTACCTGGGCGTGCTCGGGCTGCCGAGCGGCGGCGCGGTCAGGGCGTCCCTCGGCCTCGTGTCGAACACCGCCGACGTGGAGCACCTCGTCGCGTTCCTCGGCGCCCGGTACGCCGACCGGGAGCCCGACCGGGCCGGCCTCAGGCCCCGCGAACGCTGCTGAGGGCCGTTCAGGAGCCCGCGCGCTCGACGACGGCGGCCCACTCCGCCAGGAGGGCCTGCGCGGTGTCGGCGTCCGGCCCCTCGGCCCACAGGTGCGTCACCGCCTCCGCGGGGTCGGGCAGCACGAGGACCCAGCGGCCGTCGCCCTCGACCACGCGCACGCCGTCGGTGGTGTCGATCGTCCGGCCCCCGGCCGCCTCCACGACGCGGCGCATGACGCTCCCCTTGGCCGCCCACGGCGTCGGGACGGAGCGGCGCAGCAGGTGCGCGTCGGGGATGCGGCGGTCGATCTGCGACAGCGTCAGCCGCGTCCGCGCGACCAGGCCCACCAGCCGGACGAACGCCGCGATCCCGTCCACGGTGCCGCTGAACTCGGGCATCAGGAACCCGCCGCGCCCGTCCCCCGCGAAGACCACGCTCGGCTGGGCGGCCGCCTTGGTCAGCACGTCCTGGGACGTGGAGGTCCACTCGACCTGCACGCCGTGGAACCGGCACACCTGCTCGGCGACCCGCGTCGTCGTCACGGGAAGCGCCACCTTGCCGCCGCGCCGCTCGGCGGCGACGAGGTCCAGCATCACCAGCAGGGCCCGGTCGTCGCCGACCAGCTCGCCGTTCTCGTCCACCAGGGAGATCCGCTCCCCCACCGGGTCGAACCGGACGCCGAAAGCGGCCCGCGACGAGGACACCAGCTCGCCGAGCCGCTCCAGGTCGCGCATCCGCTCGGCGAGCGTCTCGGTCGGATTGGCCTCGTCCAGCCCGGCGTTGCGGGTGAGGACCTCCACGCCGACCTTGCCGAGCAGGTTCGGCAGCACGAGCGAGGCCACCCCGCCCGCGCAGTCCAGGACGATCTTCAGCCCCGCCTCGCGGACGCCGCGGATGTCGACGCGCCGCAGCAGGTCGCGGGTGTAGGTCTCCACGACGCGCGGCGGGTAGGTCAGCTCGGCGATCTCGCCGGGGAACGCGCGGCGGTACTCCTGCCGGCCGAAGACGCGCTCCAGCTTGCGCTGCGCCCCCTGGGACAGGTCGGCGCCGTCCGCGTCCAGGAACAGGATGTCGACGCCCTGCGGGTCGCCGAGCGTGGTGCGGATGTAGATGCCGCCGACGCTGTCCTCGCGGCCGGTCTCGAACCGGGCGACGGTCAGCGGCGTCGCCTCCAGGTCCTGGACGTTGACGGCGCTGGCGGTGAGAGCGCTGTTCACGGCGCGTTTCAGGGTGCGGGCCGCGCGGGAGACGTCCCGACCGGTGACGACGGTCGTGCCCTTCTTCAGCGTCGTCGCGTACGCGGAGGCGAGCCGCACCGCCAGCTCGGGGGTGATCTCCACGTTGACGAGGCCGGACACCCCCCGCGGCCCGAACAGGTTGCGCTGCCCCCGCGACTCCCAGATCACGCTGGTGTTGACGACGGCGCCCGCCTCGATGGTCTTGAACGGGTACACCTTCACGCCGCTCGACACGTACGCCTCGGCCTCGATGACGCACTCGTCCCCGATGACGGCGCCCTCCTCCACGCGGGCGCCGGCCATGATGTCGGTGTTCTTGCCGACGACGCAGCCCCGCAGGTTCGTGGACGGCGCGACGAACACGTTGTCGTGGACGACCGCGCGGTGCAGGAAGGCGCCCTCCTTGACGACGACGTTGCTGCCGAGCACGGTGAACTCGCGCAGCTCGACGCCCGCCTCGACCTTCGCGTAGTCGCCGATGTAGAGCGGGCCCTTGAGGACGGCCTCGGCGTCCACCTCCGCGCCTTCGGCGACCCACACGCCCGGCGACATCTCGAAGCCGTCCAGGTCGATGCCGACCTGCCCGGACAGCATGTCCGCCTGGGCCTTGAGGTAGCTCTCGTGGGTGCCGACGTCCTCCCAGTAGCAGTCGGCCACGTACCCGAACAGGCGGGCGCCCGCGGCGAGCAGCTCCGGGAACACGTCGCCGGACCAGTCGACCGGCTCCCCCTCCGCGACGTGCTCCAGCACTTCCGGCTCCATCACGTAGATGCCGGTGTTGACGGTGTCGGAGAAAACCTGGCCCCAGGTGGGCTTCTCCAGGAACCGCTGCACGCGGCCCTCGTCGTCCACGATGATGATCCCGAACTCCAGGGGGTTCGGGACGCGCTTCAGGCCGATGGTGACGAGGGCGTCGTTCTCCTCGTGGAACCGCACCATGTCGGTCAGGTCGATGTCGGTGAGCGCGTCCCCCGAGATCACCAGGAAGCGGTCGTCGCGCAGCGCCTCCTCGGCGTTCTTGACGCTGCCGGCGGTCCCGAGCGGGACCTCCTCGGTCGCGTAGCTCAGCGACATGCCGAGCTCCTCGCCGTCGCCGAAGTAGTTGCGGATCAGCGCGGCCAGGAACTGGACCGTGACGACGGTCTCGCCGAACCCGTGCTTCTTCAGCAGCCGCAGTACGTGCTCCATGATCGGCCGGTTGACGAGCGGGAGCAGGGGCTTCGGCTGGTTGGCGGTCATCGGACGCAGCCGCGTCCCCTCGCCTCCCGCCATCACGACGGCCTTCATCGGGGGGTCTCAGCTCCCTTCTGGCCGCCGGCCGGCGGTTCCGCGCCCGGATCGCCGGCGCCCCCCGGATCGCCCGGCCCCGAGGCCGGGGACGGCGAGCCGCGGCCGGCCAGCACCAGCTGCCGCGTCTGCACCCAGTAGAGGACGGCCGCCCACCAGTACAGGGCCGTCCCCCAGCCCGCGAAGGCCCATCCGACGACCCGCGCCGCGGTGCCCGCGCCGCCGTCGTGGTCGCCGAGGAGCAGCAGCGGGAAGGAGTACAGCAGGCACATCGTCGCCGCCTTGCCGATGAAGTGCACCGGCAGCGTGCCGCCGTAGCCGAGCCGCCGCACGATCGGCGCGATCGGCAGGATCGACACCTCCCGGGCGACCAGCGCGAGCACCAGCCACAGCGGGATGATGTCGCGGATGGTGAGCCCGACGAGCGTCGCCAGGATGTAGAGGCGGTCGGCGGCCGGGTCCAGGACCATGCCGAGCTTGCTCGTCTGGTTGAACGCCCGCGCCAGCTTCCCGTCCAGCCAGTCCGACAGGCCCGCGAACACCAGCAGTCCGAGCGCCCACCAGTCCGCCTCGGCCAGGACGAGCCACAGGAACAGCGGCACGCCCAGGAGCCGGGCGAAGCTCAGGATGTTGGGCACCGTGAAGATCCGGTCCTGCGGGGCCTCCTGCAAAGTGCTCACCGACGCGTCGCCTCCCCTGGGTCCCCTTGATCCTGACCCTATCCGTAAGGGGTGGAAAGCCCCCCGGCCGGAGTCGGCGCCGGAGTCGGGAGGGTCCCGGCGGACGGGCGGCACCCGTTCGCGGCGGGGCCGCGGGTCACGCCCGGCGCGGGACGGCGGCGTCCACCAGCGGGAGGACGGCGGTGACGACGAACCCGCCGGACGCGCCCGGGCCCGCGTCCAGCGTCCCGCCCACACTGCGCGCCCGCTCGATCATCCCGAGGATCCCGAACCCCTCGGGCGGGCCGCCGGACGGCCCCCTGCCGTCGTCGGCGACCCGGACGACGAGCCCCCCGCCGTCGCGCGCCAGGCTCACCGTCGCGCGCCGCGCGGCGGCGTGCTTGACAATGTTGGTCAGGGCCTCCTGGACGATCCGGTACGCCGCGACGCCCGTCTCCGGGGGCAGCGTCCCGACGTCCCCGTCCCGCAGGTCGACGTCGACGCCGCTGCCGCGCGCCGCGTCCACGAGGCCGGCGACCGCGTGGAGGCCGGGCAGCGTCCCGGGGGCGCCGACGTCCGTGCCGCGCAGGACCTGGAGCGTGCCGCGCAGCTCGGTCCGGGCGTCCCGGCACGTCGCGGCGATGGAGGCGAGCGCGCCGGCCAGCTCCTCGCGGTCCAGCGGCCGGTCCCCGCGCACGAGGTGGGCCGCGGCGCCGGCCTGGACGCCGATCAGGGTGATGCTGTGCGCGAGGAGGTCGTGCAGGTCGCGGGCGATCCGCAGGCGCTCCTCGGCGACCCGCCGCCGCGCCTCCTCCTCCCGCGTGCGCTCGGCGCGCTCGGCCCGCTCGGTGATCGTCGCGAGCCGCGCCCGGTGCACCCGCCACACCTGGACGGCGATGACGACCGACACCACGGCCTCGATCACCGCGATCTGCTCGCGCAGGGAGCCGCCGCCCGCCCGCATCGCCATGCCGACCACGCAGACGGTGAGCAGGAACGCGACGACGCCGAGGACGAGGCGCACCCGGCGCCCGAGCACCGCGTAGGCGAACAGCGCGACCACCTCGGCGGGCACCAGCGCGTGGTGCTGGTACTGCGCCAGGTGGTAGGGCAGCACCAGGACCACCAGCGCGAGCAGGGCCGGGGTCGGCCACCGCCGGATCACCGCGAGCGGGACATGCGCCGCGACCAGCAGCAGCGCGCCCGCCGCGTCCAGGTCCCGGACGCCCGGCCACAGCAGGGCGGCCGCGGCCGCGGCCCCCGCCAGCGCCGACGCCGCGAGGGCGTCCTTCACCGTCACGTCGACCCGGGGCACCGTCAGCACGCGCCCATTGTCCCCCACCGGCGCGATCTCCGCGCAGCGGCCGGCGCCCCGGCCGGATGATCTTCTCGGGCAGCCCTCGGCGGGGCCGGAGGCCCGTCCTATAGTTCTGCAGACCCCGTCACGAAGGGCCGACAGTTGTCCGTCCCCCCGCCTTCTGTCCCCCCGCCCGCCGTCCCCCCGCCCGAACTCCGGATGACGCTGGGCGCGCGCGCCTACCGGCGGCCGCTGCGCGTCCTGCTCGCCGCGGCGGCGGCCGGCGCCGCCCTCGTGATCTTCGAGCCCGACCGGGCCCGCCAGGCCCTGGCGCTCTGCGGCGTCGGCTGCCTCCTCGCCGCCCTCTGGGCCGCCCGCCTGCACCGGACCCGCCTGATCGTGACCATCGGCGAGAAGGGCGTGGGCCTGCGCCGCGGCGGGCGTGAGGCCGCCGTCCCGGCCGAGGCCGTGGACGCGGTGGGGATCAGGTGGCCCGTCGGCGACCCGGTGTGGACGCTCTGGTTCGACCCGGAGCGGGCGCCGGGCGTCGAGGCCGTCGCCGAGGTCGACGGGAGGTCGGCGACCCTGCTCAGGGGCGGGTCGCTTCCGTCCGGCTGGCTCCCGGCCGTCCGGACCGCGACCGCGGACGTCCTCGGCGCCCGCTGGTGCGTCGTCGACGACGAGGGCGGGGAGGTGCCGCCGCCTCAGGACGGCGCCCTGGTCCGAGCCCGCCACGTCGTCGTGGACGGCGCGGGCCGGTACCGCGAACCGGGCGCCGGCGCGGTCCTCGCCGTGCCCTGCGGACGGAGCGGCGGCCGGACCATCGTGCTGCGCGACCCCCATGCCTCGGTGCTGCTGGTGGTCCGGGGCCCGTCCCGGCTGCCGGGCCGCGACCGCGTGCGCGTCCTCGACGCGGACGGCCGCCCCCTCGGATACGTGCGCGGCAGCCGCGAGCCGTCCTTCCACACCACCGGCGGGACGCTTCTCGGCAGCACCCGCGCGACGGCCGACGGCCACGTCGTCACCGGCATCGACGGCCGCCGCTCCGCCACGCTGCGGAACGGCGGCGGCGACGGCGGGGCCCCCGTGGAGCTGGAGCGGTCGCCGTCCGCCCCGGAGCCGCTCCGCACCCTGGTCCTCGCCCTGCCCGTCGCGCTCCGCGCGGGCGCGTTCTAGCCCATGGGCGGCGGTTGCGGCAACCGGGGCGGCCCGGGTTAACGTCGTGGCGACAGATCGCGGGGGCCCGGCGAACCGGGCTGAGATAGCGGCTGGGACGGCCGCTGACCGCATGAACCTGACCGGGTAATGCCGGCGTAGGGAGAGATCGAGTCGTCATGACCGAACCTGTGGTTCCAGCTGCCCGCAAGACCTACCTCCAGGGCTCCCGCCCGGAGATCCGGGTCCCGATGCGGGAGGTGCCGCTGACCAACGGCGACGCCGTCGTCCTGTACGACACGTCAGGGCCGTACACCGACCCCGAGCAGCAGACCGACGTACGCGGGGGGCTGCCGCCGCTGCGGGAGGCCTGGATCGCCGAGCGCGGCGACACCGCCCCCTACGAGGGGCGGGCGGCGCGCCCCGAGGACGACGGGCGCCGGCCGTCGTCCCCCGCGCCGCCCGGGGGCGCGGGAGGACGCCTCCCCCTGGCCGACGGCGAGGGCGCCCTGCCGCGGCGCCCGCGGCGCGCCACCGGCGGCGCGGTGACCCAGCGCGCCTACGCGCGGCGCGGGGAGATCACGCCGGAGATGGAGTTCGCCGCGCTGCGCGAGGGCGTGGCCCCCGAGTTCGTCCGCGACGAGCTCGCCGCCGGGCGCGCGGTGCTGCCCGCCAACGTCAACCATCCCGAGATCGAGCCGATGGTCATCGGGCGCAACTTCCTCGTCAAGGTCAACGCCAACATCGGCAACTCGGCGGTCGCCTCCTCGATCGAGGACGAGGTCGAGAAGATGACCTGGGCGACCCGCTGGGGCGCCGACACGATCATGGATCTGTCGACGGGCCGCGACATCCACACCACGCGCGAGTGGATCCTGCGCAACTCGCCCGTGCCGGTCGGGACCGTCCCGCTGTACCAGGCGGTGGAGAAGGTCGGCGGCGACCCCGCGGAGCTCACCTACGAGGTCTTCCGCGACACCGTGATCGAGCAGGCGGAGCAGGGGGTGGACTACATGACCGTCCACGCCGGGGTGCTGCTGTCCTACGTGCCGCTGACGGCGCGGCGCAGGACGGGGATCGTGTCGCGGGGCGGATCGATCATGGCGGCGTGGTGCCTGGCGCACCACGAGGAGAACTTCCTCTACACCCGCTTCGAGGAGCTGTGCGAGATCTTCGCCGCCTACGACGTGACCTGGTCGCTCGGGGACGGGCTGCGGCCCGGCTCCATTGCGGACGCCAACGACGAGGCCCAGTTCGCCGAGCTGCGCACCCAGGGCGAGCTGACGCGGATCGCGGCGCGGTTCGGCAACCAGGTGATGAACGAGGGCCCCGGGCACGTCCCGATGCACAAGATCAAGGAGAACGTGGACCTGCAGCAGGAGTGGTGCGACGGGGCGCCCTTCTACACGCTCGGACCGCTGACCACCGACATCGCGCCCGGCTACGACCACATCACCTCGGCCATCGGCGCGGCGATGATCGGCTGGCACGGCACCGCGATGCTCTGCTATGTCACCCCGAAGGAGCATCTCGGGCTGCCGGACCGCGAGGACGTCAAGGCCGGCGTGATCGCCTACAAGATCGCGGCGCACGCCGCCGACCTCGCCAAGGGCCATCCCGGCGCGCAGGCGTGGGACGACGCGCTGTCGGAGGCGCGGTTCGACTTCCGCTGGGAGGACCAGTTCAACCTGTCCCTGGACCCGGGCACCGCCCGCGCCTTCCATGACGCGACGCTCCCGGCGGCGCCGGCGAAGACCGCGCACTTCTGCTCGATGTGCGGCCCGCACTTCTGCTCCATGAAGATCACGCGGGACGTGCGGCGGTTCGCGGCCGAGCGCGGCCTCGCCGACGGGGAGGCCCTCGCCGCCGGGATGCGGGAGAAGGCCGAGGAGTTCAGGGCCGCCGGCGGCCGGCTGAACCTCCCGGTCACGCGCGCCGACGCCTGACCGCCCCCGGGGGGCCGCGGCCGGACCCGCCGCGCAGGGCGCGCGGCGGGTCCGGGCGCATCCGGGCGCGGGTCGCGGCGGCGACGCGGATAGAATCTAAGGACCGTTCCAAAGCCGCGGATCCTCCCGATCGCCGCAGGCCCGTTCCACCCCCGGGAAGGATCGAAGACGCAGGTGACCAGCGACGACACGCCGAGGGCGCGCCCGGTGCGGGCCGACGTGCGCCGCAATCGCGCGCGGCTGCTCGCCGCGGCGCGCGAGACCTTCCAGGCCCAGGGCGCGGGCGCCTCCCTCGAGGGCGTCGCGCGGCTCGCGGGCGTCGGCATCGGCACGCTCTACCGCCACTTCCCCACCCGCCAGGACCTCCTGGAGGCGGTGCTCGCCGACGTCTACACCGGACTGGCCTCGGCCGCCCGCGACCTGCTGGACTCCCCCTTCCCCGGCGAGGCCCTGCTGACCTGGCTCCGGACGTTCGTCTCGGAGATCACCGCCTTCCCGGGCATGGCGGCCTCGGCGATGGTGTCGCTGCGCGACCCCCGGCTGGACCCCTTCGGCTCCCGGGCGGCCATGTCCGAGGCGGGCGAAGCGCTGCTCGTCCGCGCGCAGCGCGCCGGGGACGCGCCCGCCGGCGCGGCGTTCGGCGACGTGCTGCGGCTCGCGGGCGCGATCGCGACGGTCGCCGAGCGCGACCCGGACGCCGCCGCCCGGCTGCTGTCGCTCAGCGCCGCCGGCGTGGCGCCGGGCGGGGTCCGCCAGGGGCCGGTCAGCTAGGGCCCGGTCAGCTCGTCTCGGGGACGGGCAGGATCCGGCGGGGGCCGGGCGGCGCGTCGCCGCGCCGGCGCCACTCGCGCGGGTAGCCGACCGACACCTCGATGTGCGGCACGCCGCCGGTCCAGATCGTCCTGGGGATGTGCAGGTGCCCGTACACGACGGACACCGCCCCGAACCGGCCGTGCCAGTCGGCGGTGCGCTCGGTGCCGCACCACTGGGCGAACTCCGGGTACCAGAGGACGCGGGTGGGTTCGCGGACGAGCGGCCAGTGGTTGACGAGCACGGTCCGCGTCCCGGGTGCCAGGTCGGACAGGCGTCGCTCGGTGTAGGCGATCCTGGCGTCGCACCAGGCGTCGCGGCCGGGATAGGGGTCGGGGTGCAGGTAGACCTCGTCGGTGCACACGACGCCGGCCTCGTGCGCGGCCTCAAGGGCCTCTTCCTTGCTGGACGTCCCGTCGGGCCGGAACGTGTAGTCGTACAGGATGAACAGCGGCGCCACTGTGACGGCGCCGTCCGGGCCGGTCCAGACGGGATACGGGTCCTCGGGGGTCAGCACGCCCAGGGCGCGGCACATCTCGACGAGCCGGCGGTAGCGGGCCTCGCCGCGCAGCTGCACGGGGTCGCCCTTGACGGTCCACAGCTCGTGGTTGCCGGGCACCCACAGCACGGTCGCATAGCGCTCGCCGAGGGTGCGCAGGGTCCACTCGACGTCGTCGAAGCGCTCGCCGACGTCGCCCGCCACGATCAGCCAGTCGTCCTCGGACGCGGGCCGCAGGCCCTCGACGAACGCGCGGTTCTCCGGGAACCCCACGTGCAGGTCGCTGATCGCGTAGACGCCGCCCATCCAGCGATCGTAAGCCCCGCCGCGGCCCGCCCGCCGGTGCGGTCCTCGTCCCGCGGAGCTCCGCCCGGGGCGCGCCGCTTCCCGGAGCGTGACTCGGCGGGCCGGGGCTGCTTGCATGACGGCGACAGTCCCCCGCCATCTCCCCGCCATCCCCAGCCATCCCCCAGGGAGCCCCGATGCGACGCCGAATGACGGCCGCGCTCGCCGGCGCGGCCGCCGCGTGCCTGCTGTGGTCGGTGCCGGGCGCGGCCGCCGCCCGCCCGGCCTACGGCCCGTCCGACCCCGGTCCGCTGTACGCGCAGGTCAAGGACCGCGACACCCGGTTGCAACTGCAGGTGCTCGGGCGCCCGGACGGCCGGGACATGCTGTACCGGATCTCGGGCTTCGTGTACGTGGACGCGCCGGGCGACACCCTGGCGCCGGCGCTGCGGCACGGGACGAGGCTGTTCGGCTTCGAGGGCTACAACATCCGCCGCCTCTACCGGGAGCCGGGCACCGACCGGCTGTACCAGCTCAGCCGCGAGATTGTTTTCTACACCGACCCGCAGGACCCGGCGAGAGTGCTGAGGGAATGGCGCAACCCGCTGGACGGCAGGACCTATCCGCTGGTCCCGGTGAACAACGACGACGTCGATCTCGGGCCGTTCCCGATCACGCCGGACTTCAGGCTCGGACCGCTGACGGAGGTCCAGCGCAATCTCGCCCAGGTGTCGGACATCCCGCCGCGCACCGATGTGAAGGCGCTGACGGGCGACGGCTTCGGCCTGCCCGGCGGGATCTACACCGCCTGGGAGATGTTCGACTTCTACATCGGGAAGCGGGAGGCCGCGCGCCGGGCGCACGGTGTCCCGAAGGGCGCGATGGAGGTGGCCGCCAGCTGGACGCGGACCAGCCCGTTCATCCCGTCGATGTGCGTCGCGGACAAGGACGTGCGGGCCCGGCTGACGTTCCACGCCCGGAGTTGGACCCTCGGTTCCTGGGACGAGCTGGAGCCGTGGCTGAAGGCGGAGGTCCGGCGGGACCATCCGCTCTACCGGAGGGCCCCCGACGCCCCGGCGCGGTCGGAGACCTCCTGGACGTCCTTCTACCGCAAGCAGCTCCAGAACGGCGCCCTGACATGGGCTGAATGGTGCGCGAAGAACGGCGGGCAGTGACACGGAGAGGCCCGTGCTCCCTTCCTGAGCACGGGCCTCTCGCAGGTCCGCCGGATCAGCCGTTCCTGCCCCAGACGTAGACGCCCAGGCTCATGGCGAGGAGGCTCGCCCAGCTGAACACGGCGCGGACGGTGTTCCACGCCGTCCAGCGGCCGGAGTAGTCCGCCCAGATCTTCGCCGCCTCGGTCACGTCCTTCGGGATCGTGACGCCGTCCAGGTCGTTGTTCATCGGGATGTTCACCGCGAAGCTCGGAAGGAGCGCGCCCGCGAAGTACAGGCCGGCCGCGGCGAAGAAGAGCAGGGCGGCCGACTTCTGGTCGAGGGTGAGCAGGAGCACCCCCGCTCCCGCGGCCAGCACGGGGACCAGAAGGAACATCGCCACGAAGACCGGGTTCTGGATCCTCTGGTTGATGCCCTGCATGGCGTCGATCGCCGACGCGGGCCGTGCCGCGTTCAGACCGGGCATCACGCCGGTGGAGAAGCCGAAGAACGTTCCGGCCATCCCGGCCGCCATGATGATGGAAAGGGTCGCCGAGACGCCCGCTAGAGAGAATTTCATGATGTCCGTTCCTCGGGTCAGTGGTTCCAGATGCCGCTGGCGGCGGCCTCGCGCGCGTACGCGGAGAAGTCGCGCGGCGGCCGGCCGAGGGCACGCTCGACGCCGTCGGCGGGCCGGGCGTTGCGGCCGTCCAGCACCGTCGTGAACAGGTAGGTCAGCAGGCTGACGGCCTCCTCCGGCACGCCGTGCTCCCGCAGGGCCGCCGCGTTCTCCTCCGCGCCGACGGGAACGAAGGCGATCTCGCGCCCGGCGGCGCGGCCGATCTCGGCGACCGCCTCGGCGAACGTCAGCGCCCGGGGGCCCGTCACCTCGTACACCTCGCCGGCGTGCCCGTCCCGGGTGAGCGCCTCGACCGCCACGTCGGCGATGTCGTCGGCGTCCACGAACGGCTCCGGCACGTCGCCCGCGGGCAGGGCGACCTCACCGGCGCGCACGGGGTCGAGCAGGTAGTCCTCGCTGAAGTTCTGCGCGAACCAGCTCGACCGCACGACCGTCCACGCCAGGCCCGACGCCTGGACTACGCCCTCGCAGTCCCGCGCCTCGGGCTCGCCCCGCCCCGACAGCAGCACCACGCGCCGCACGCCCGCGTCCGCCGCCGCGCCTGTGAACGCGCGGATGGCTTCGGGGGCGCCGGGAACGGCCAGGTCCGGGTAGTAGGAGAGGTAGACGCTCTCGACGTTCCGCAGGACGGGCGCCCAGGTCGACTCGTTCTCCCAGTCGAAGGGCGGCGAGGCCGACCGCGAGCCCATCCGCACCGGGACGTCCCGGGCCTCCAGCCGCTCGACGACGCGGCGGCCGGTCTTGCCGGTGCCGCCGAGGACGAGGGTGAGGCCGCTCTCGATGATGTCGGTCGTGGTGTTCGTCATGCCCTTGAGTCAACAGCCGGGCGGTTCCGGCCACCATCGTTGAGAAGCTCGCCCGCATACGCGAGCGTCTACGCTGGCCTCCATGGACGCCCTGGCCGAACTCCTCGACGGTCCGCGCGCACGGGGAGCGTTCATGCTGCGCTCGACCCTCGCGCCGCCCTGGTCGATCCGGATCCAGGACGAGGCGCCGCTGACCCTGCTCTCCATGGTCAGGGACGAGGCGTGGCTGGTCCCCGACGAGGGCGATCCGCGGCGCGTCGGCCCCGGCGACATGGTCATCTTCCGGGGACCGGACCCCTACACCGTCAGCGACGACCCGGCGACCGCGCCGCAGATCGTCATCCATCCGGGGCAGCGGTGCACCACCCCGGACGGCACGAGCCTGACCGAGGCCATGGACCTCGGCGTCCGCGCCTGGGGCAACGACCCGGACGGGCCGGCGGTCATGCTGATCGGCACCTACCAGTTGCGCGGCGCGGTCACGCAGCGGCTGCTGGCCGCGCTGCCCCCGATGGCGGTCGTCCGCGGCGACACCTGGAGGTCGCCGCTCGTCGCCGTGCTCCAGGAGGAGATCGGCAAGGACGAGCCCGGCCAGGACGTCGTCCTGGACCGGCTCCTCGACCTGCTGCTCATCGCGACGCTGCGCGCCTGGTTCTCCCGCCCGGACGCCGCCGCGCCCGGCTGGTACCGCGCCCACGGCGACCCGGTCGTCGGCCCCGCGCTGCGGCTCCTGCACGACGACCTGGCGCATCCCTGGACGGTCGCGGACCTGGCCGCCGAGGTCGGGGCGTCGCGCGCGGCGCTCGCGCAGCGGTTCGCCAAGCTGGTCGGCGAGCCGCCCATGGCCTACCTCACCGGCGTCCGCCTCGCGCAGGCCGCAGACCTGCTGCGCGAGACGGACGCGACGCTGGAGGCCGTGGCCCGCAGGGTCGGCTACGGCAACGCCTTCGCGCTGAGCACGGCCTTCAAGCGCGAGCGCGGCCTCAGCCCGCAGGAGTACCGCGCCGGGGAAGCGACCGCCTGACCGGCCGGGCGCGGTCCGCTATCGCGGAACGTAGAGGCGGATGTCGTCCACCTGGGCCGATCCCTCGTAGAAGTTCATGTGCGGGTCACCGATCATGAACCTGTCCGGGTAGGCGGACCCGGCCGGCCAGGTGTCGCGGTCGACGAGGGTGCCGCCCGGGCCCGTCCAGGTCCAGTCGGCGTTGAACCGGCCGTCGTACTCGCCGGGCTTCTGGTTGTAGTGCCAGATCGGCTCGCCGTCCTGGACGAACGCGCGCGTGTAGCGCAGGGTCGCCCTGCCCACGTGCGCGAAGACCCCGGACATCTCCATCGTGTAGGCGCCGCCGCGCCGCTCCACCGCGAACGTGTACGGCTCGGCCGGCAGCAGCTCGGGCTTCAGGTCGACGGTCGAGACGATGGCGCCGCCCTTGCGCAGCCCGCACTCGCTCTCCATCAGGTACTCGGTGCCCGGCATCGTCGGGTAGCGGCGGTCGTCGGTCATGAAGATCGCGTTGACGCCGTTGCCCGTACCGGCGGAGTACGGCTCGTACTGCCCGGTCGCCGGGTTGCAGTACAGCAGGCCCGTGCCGGTGTACTTGTACCGGTTGTAGCCGAGGAACCTTGCCTGACCAACATCACGAGTCAGGGAGTTCCTCGATGCGACTCTGCTTCCGATGCGGTGCCGGGCACCGCCCACGCCGTCGGCTCGATGCCGCGCCGACCAGCGTCAACGGCCTCGACCGATGAGGCGCAGTCAGCTCCTCCTGGAGGACGAGACCACGACCGCCGAGCAGTTCGTCGGCGTGACCGCCGACATCACCAACCGCCAGGGCGCCACCTACACCGCCGAGCGGATCCGCGGCTGCAGCGCCGGACGCCTGGTGCTGCGGCACGCCGACACCTGGGTCCAGATCGACGCCGACGACATCACGGCGGCCACCACCCACGATGACATCCCCGCCGCTGCCACGCGCACCGTTCGCGTCGCTGACCGCGGGACCTCCCGCTCCTACGAGGGCGTCACCATCCGGCCGGTCACCCTCGTGTGGACGTGCCCGTACTGCGACCGGCCGCGCGGTGAGCCCCGCAGCAGCCGCATCCCCGAGGACGGCGAGTTCTACTACGCGGACGCGTGGAGCAACCCGTGCGCGCACCTCGACCGGTACAGCCAGGTCCTGGTCGAGGCCGGGGTGCATCTCCTCCAGCCGGTGAAGGCGTGACCACCCGCCAGAAGCAGGAGGGCCGGGTCGAGGAGATGACCGTCCGGATCCCCGACTACGGGCCGGGCCTGCGCGCTCGCCCGCTCGCGGTCACCACGGTCACAGTCAAGACCCGCTGTCCCGTCTGCGGCGGCCCGCGCGGGAAGCCCGCCCCGGTGCTTCGTGGCGCATACGGGCGAACCCATGAGATCGACGTGTGGGCCAACCCGTGCGGCCACGTCGACCTGAACTCCGACGTACTCATCGAGGGGGGCGTGCACCCGCCCTACAAGGACCGGACATGACTCACGAAACCGACGCCCCTGCCGTCCCCGGCGCCGAGGTAGGAGAACGCGTCGTCCTCACAACCGCTTCAGGCCGCGCCCGGCACGCCGGCGTGCTGCTCCCGCCCGTGAAAGCCGGAGAGCCCCACCGAGTCCACACCGACACAGGCAAGGTCCTGCGCCTGGACGGACGGTGGCTCGCCGCCCCCGAGCGGTCGACCGCTGAGCGGCGCAAAGACCGCCGCGTCCAGTACTGCGCCCAGGGCAGGCCCGTCTACCGGCCCGATGATCTGTTTTCGCTCCAACTCGCGACCAAGACCATGCTGAGGACCAGGCTCCGCCGCCGCGCCGCTGAGGGGCAACAGCCGATCGCGTCGTACAAGGTCTACGGCGGGAAGAATTACGCGCCGCTGTACGCGGTGGCCGACACCGAGCGGATGCCGCCGCTGTCGCCAGCGAGGCAGGCCGCGTGGGACCAGGCCCGCACCTGCGCTCGATGCCGCACGACCCAGGCGACGCCGTTCGCCAAGGGTCCCGACGCGCGCCGCTACTGCGAGCGCTGCCACGAGCCTGCGGCCCGCGACTGGTGGGCCGTCCAGCGGACCGAGGGCCGCCGCGCTGCGAGGGCGTGGTCGCGCGGTGTTCTGGACGGCCTCCCGAACGTGGTCCTGCTCAAGGCAACCAGCTTCACAGGCTCGTTCGAGGTCCAGGCCGAGACCCTCGACGGGACGGTGCTGGTCGCTGCGAAGCTGCGTGATCCGCGGTGCACGATCCCCGAGTGGTGGACCGACGAGATGCGCCAGCGCATCGCGGGGCGCTACACCCCCATCGCGGAGGTTCTGGAGCCGCTGCGGGCCCTGGAAGGCTGCCGCCTGGTGACCTGGCGCGGCGGCGTGGAACGCCTCCAGCAGTGCATGCGGCAATACGCCGACGTCGACCTGCCGCTGGCTGTGGAGGACGACCAGGCCGCTCCGCACTACGACGAGTGGATCGGGGAGCCAATCACCCGGACCCACGGCTACCGGTACGCGCATCGCCTTGCCCTTCAGGCGCCGCCCGGCGGGTGGGAGAACCATGTCGCCGGCATCCGCGCCGCGGTGCAGACCATGGCGGCGAGTGAAGCACCGCCCCTGTTCACCGGCGAGCCGGAGACCGGGCGTGGCTGACCGCATCCTTGATTCGGATCCGCGCGTGGAACTGCTCGCGCGCGGCCGCCAGCAGCTCGCGCACAGCTCCGCGCACGTTCCCCGCCCCGCCTGGGAGGAGCTGACGAAGGAGGAGCGCGTCCTCTCGCTGTTGGAGGCCCGCAACTACCTTCAGGCCGCCGTCGGCGCGGGGTTGCTCGACGCTGACGCCGACGATCTTGGCCGTCTCGCGAGTCGAGTGGAGTCGCTGATCGGCGACCTGAACAGGGAGCGGAACCTCCTGTCGCTCCGCGACACCTCCGACCGCACCGCCCTTGTGATGATGCGCCGGTTTATCCAGCGGCTCGAAAAGGTCCTGGTGAATCGCGCGGCGAGGCCGGCAGCGGGGCCGCCGACCGGCGACGCCTGATCGTCCAAGTAGAGAGGAATGCGGCTCTGTGGCAACTCTGATCGCGGTGTATCTCGGCCGGGTGACCGTGAACCGATGCGACTTGAAGTGCTACGGGGCAACCACGGCGCGGGAGCAATGCGAGTGCATTTGCTACGGCATGAACCACGGCGTCGGGCTGGCCCGTGCGGAGGCGAACACGCGGGCCAGCTCTGAGGACTGGGTGGCGCGGTCGCGTCAGGACGGGCTGGAGTTTGACCAGGTAGAGGTGGGGGTGGGGGCGCAGACAGAGCCCCTTTTCTGAGCAGGAGGGCGTGCCGGCTAACCCCGGACAGAATCCAATCCAATTTGCTTACAAGTCTGCCTTGACATGATTATTGGATTGGCTATGGTGGATTGCAGTCACCCCCCACACCCCCTCTCCAAGGAGTCCCTATGTCTTTCTGCCTGGTCATTCCGGCGGACGGCCACACCTACACAGAAACCCTTCCGAATGACCTCCACGACCGATTCGAGGCCATGTACGAGGTGATCGGCAGGGACTGCCACCTGGTGGAGCTGCTGCCACTGTCCGACCAGTTCCTCATGTGGCTCGACGAGGAAGGGCTCCACCGCCCGCAGCCCAACAGCCCGGCCACCATGCTCGCCCAGCGTTTCGGATGGGTCTCGCAGACCTACCACGGCACGGCGATCATCACCGGCCCGGAACTACCGACCGGCCTCGCCGACCTGAGCAAGGAACAGGTGGCCCTCCTCCTGGACCTGATGGCCCGCGCCTGACCCTCTCAAGCCCCCCTCAAGCCCCCTGACGGGTGGTGCCTGCCGACGACAGGCACCACCCGTCAGGGCTCTAAGGAGAGTCCATGGTCCACCGCGACCATCTCGGGCGGGTCATCGCGCGCCCCAGCGGCAACACGATCTTCACCCTCCCCCCGAAAGCGCCCGCCTGCCCCGGACTGAAGCTCACCAGCTACGACACGATCCTCGTCAGCATCTCCGGCGGCAAGGACAGCCAGGCAGCCCTCCACACCACCGTCAAGGCCGCCGAGAAAGCCGGCGTCCTGGACCGGGTGGAGACGGTGTTCGCCGACCTCGGCAAGGCCGACGAGTGGCCCGGCACCCGCGAGCTGGCCACGGACCATGCCGCCGCATACGGGCTGCCCCACCACGTGGTCCACCGCGAGGTCACCGACGCCGACGGGAACCCATGGCAGCAGGGGCTCCTGGAGTACATCGGCTCCCGCTGGCAGCAGAAGTGGCCACTCCCCAACCAGCCCTATTGCCGATCGGAGATGAAACGCGACCCGATCGCCAAGCTCAAGACCCAGATCGCCGCCGATCACCGCGCCGCCGGGATCACCGACCGCCCCGCCAGAATTCTCGAGGTCATGGGCATCCGGGCGCAGGAGTCCGCCCCTCGCAGCAAACAGAAACCCTTCTCGACCCGCGGCGCCGACAGCAACAGCAGACGCCACGTCGACGTGTGGCTGCCGATTCACCATCTCACCGAGGAACAGACGTGGGCGGTGGTCGACGAGGCCGGCACCCGGTGGCACTGGATCTACCTGTTCCTCTCTCGCCTTTCGTGCCGGTTCTGCATCGTCGCGCCGCGAGAGCAGCTCATCCAGGCAGCGCGCCTCGACCCGCAGGGTGCTCGGCAGCGCGCCCGCTTGGCCGAGCGCATGGGGCACGACTTCAAGCACGAGCTGAATCTCTGGGACGTGATCGCTGAGGCCGAAGCGCTTGGCCCGGTCGACACGAGCCGCCTGACTCCAGCGGCACTCGCAGAGCTGGAGATCATGCAAGCGGCGGCGGGAGTCCCGAGGTGACCACGGCGCTGGAGATCCCGGGCCTCTTCATACCGGCGGCGTCGGTCAGGTACGCGACCGGCAGCTGGGACGGCTGGTGGGTCATCAACTACGGGCTCGGTGTCGACAGCACCGCGATCTTGCTGCGGCTGTGCGAGGTGCTCGACGAGCTCGCGGCCGGCACCCGGCAGTCCCTCACGGGTCCCGCCTGCGACGGCGAGGCCTCGCCCGTGCTGCCCGAGGGCCTGGCCGTTGAGCGGCTCGTGATCGTCACTGCCATGACCGGGTCGGAGTGGCCGATCCACCGGAGGCTCGTGGAACAGCACGTGCTGCCGCGGCTGGCCCAGCACGGCATCCGCTATGTCCAGGTCGCCCGGACCGGGCCCCGGAAGGGCCACGGGATCACGGTCCTAGACGACTCGCGGACGCCGTCACGCCTGCACATGGATGGGACGTACCGGCTATACGAAGAGATGGTCACGGCCGGCACGATCCCTCAGCTCGGCGGTGCTCGTAAATGCTCCCAGAAAGCGAAGGGGGTCCCCGCTGATGAGGCGATCGCCCTTGTCACCGGCGGGAAGCCGTACCGGCAGATCATGGGGTACGAGGTCAGCGAGTCCACCAGGTGCGCCAAGGACACCGCGGCGAACAGCCCTCTGCGGACCGGGGTCTACCCCCTGGTCACCTGGGGGTGGACGCGGGAGATGTGCGAGCTGTACATCCACGAGCGGACCGGCGAATGGTGGCCGAAATCGGCTTGCACCTTCTGTGTCTATGCCTTGGCGAACAGGGAGGGACGCGCACGGGTCCTGGGCGGGTTCGCCGCAGATCCGGCGCTGGCGTGGGAGCCGCTTCTGATGGAGACGGTCGCCGAGGCGCTGAACCCGTCGCAGACGCTGATGGCCGACCGGTCCCTGTACGACCTGATGGCCGCGACGCCGGGGCAGGAGACGGCGCTTCGGCTGTTCGAGGAGCGGGCCCAGGCGGAGCCGTGGGCGGTGGTGGACGTCCGGCGCGCGATCAGCGGGCCAGGCCGGGGAGCACGCGCGATCACTGTGCTGGGTGAAGGCACACGTGCCGATTGCCTCCTGGCGCTGGAGGCTGCCGCCTGCCGGGCCGGGCAGGAAGTCGAAGTGAAGGGGCGGCATCCGCGGCTGTGGCTGCGACGCCGCGCCGATGGGGTATTCCCCACTGCCGAGCATCTGGTGGTGGTCGCGCCGGCGACGGTCCAGGACAAGGTCGGCCCCCAGTTCCCGAAGGCGTGGGAAAAGGCGCTGGCCACTTCGACTTCAGCGGCCGCCCGAGGACCGTTGGAGCTGGTGGTCTGACAAACCCCCATCTTCTCAAATTCAACTCAAGGCTAACTTGCTTTAATTATTTGATTGCACTAATGTGATGGTTGTGAGTGGGGCGCACACCCCTCTCCCCTCCCTTTCTCGGGGGCGGCTCTGTTCCCTAGCCCGCCCGTCCGATCCCAGGCACCATCTGTGGAGCATCACATGAGCACCCTTCGCGGGTATCGCCCGCAACCCACCAGCCGTGGCGAGGAAGCCCTCGCGCTGCACAACGTCGAGCAGGCGATCGCGGCCGGCGCCACCTCTCACCAGGTCGAGGTAGGGCGAGGCACAATTCACGTCCTACCGGACTCCGGCCGGTTCATCTTCGCCCTGCTCAACCGGGCCGGTAAGACGGTGGCCCGCGGGTGCAGCTACGGCCCCGCCGCTCTGCGCATCGAGCGGACCATCGCCGAGGCCCTGCACCGGGCCCCAGAGGAAGGGCTCGGCACCTGGCTGAAGCCCGAATCGGTCGGTGCGGCGATGCTGATGCGCCGCAACAGGCGCACTCCCGTGTCGCGGCAGGGAAATTGGATCAAGATGAACGTGCCTGGCGCGTGCGCGTACGTACACCCCAACGGGATCCAGGCCTACAGCCACGCCGGATCGTGGATGCTGCTCAACTTCGGGGGCGGCGCCTGGACCACCGAGGCAGCGGCCCGGGTCGTCGACGCGATGCTGCGCGACCTCGCGCCCGAAGCGCGGCACCTGACCTACACCACCGACCCGCAGGGCTGGCACCTGACCGGAAACGCAGCACGCAACCGCGAGGAAGGCGCCCTCGTCTTCGCGTCCATGGTGCGCTGCTCGTGCGGCTGGTTCTCCCCGGAAGACAACCGGGCAGCAGCCAGGGCCACGGCGAAATGGCATCGCGAGAACCCGCGCTCTCACCACCCGGCCTGACCCGGTGAACCCCCTCCAGGCTTCTACTCCAGCGGAGCCCGCCCCCACCTACGAGGTCCGGCTCAGCCGACACCAAGTCGTGGTGTGCAACCTGCCACCCGGCAGTCTCCTTCGAGTCCACCACCCTGCCGGTACACGGGACTACCAGGCGGCCGACCCCACAGACCAGCTCATCGCCGTCATCCCAGCCGACCCCGCAGCGGTTGGCTGGGGTGCCCGGTGCCAGCGGTACGCCCGGCTCGCCGCGGTGCGCAACGGCCGGCACCGCGACGACCGCCCCGTATGGGAAGAGGCGGTTCGGCTGCTCGCGTCAGGCGGCGTCGTCGCGGTGGAGCTGGAGCAGCGGACCCAGTACGGGCGAACAGAGTGGCGCGCCGCCCATGTCCTTCAGCTGGACACGGGGATCACAGCCACCCCCAGCTAACTGGTTTGCGGCGTTCTCATGCCCGCCAGTGCAGCTCATGTGGCGTGATCCCCAAATCACCCGGAGCCGACCACGTCCACGTACGGGCTGCCGCCCTTCTCGCAGGTGATCGGGACCGGCGTCGTCGGACGGGCAGAGGCGCTTTGGCGGTTAGGACTCGCGGGGGTCTACACGCGGGGGGCGGGGCGGCGGCTCATCGGTCTCGTGTGCGCAGTACCGCAGCCATGCCACGTAATGGCTGTTCATGTTCCAGTCGTCGCCCATCTGGGTGACGCCTTCCGCGACGCGTTCGTACAGCTCCCGGTCGGGCCGCAGCGTCGGCCGCCACTGCTTCAGGTGGCGGTCAGCCTTGCTCCGCCGGTGCTTTTCTGCCATGTCACCGGGGATCGTCTCACGCCGATTGCGGGCCGTAAACGACCGGCGTAGTCTGCATGTAGTGGTGGACTGTCCACCACTCTGGCAGCCGGGGACCAGAGCCCCGGAAACGACGAGGCCCTCACCGCATCAGGCCTGGAAACCTGCGGTGAGGGCCTCGACCGGCGCCGTTACGGCGTCGGCCAGGCCAAGCCTTCCGACGAAAGGCGTGACCCATGGGCGAGAGTACCCGCCGAGGCGGGGCCGGCGTGCCCCCGATCCGATACGCCCCGACCCCGCCCCGGACTCCGAGGGAGTCCGGGTTCCTGGTTCTGGTGTTCGGCGCGCTGGCCACGATCGCGGTCGCCGGCATCCACACCTTCGGCACCCCGTACGTGGTCGCCGCGGCGTTGGCCGCCTCCGTCTCCTGTTTGGAGACGTGGTCGATGATCCGCGAGCCCGACCCGGCCCTCTGACGCCCCGCCTCCCCTTTTCTCGACCGCGAGGCGCCCCCCGCCCTTCCTATGGGGCCAGGGGTCGCCCCGTCGCGGTCGCCCCCCACTCGGCTACGACCCGACTAGGGATTCCTCATGACGACCTCGGCAGCTGCCGACCTCGACCCGACTTGGTCCACCCCGACCCGCCCCGGCTCAGTCGGGGACGTCGGAGCGACTCGCCCCGACTCCGCGCCGCCGCTTCCCACCTCGACCCGGCCGCGAGTCGAGGCGGCCCCGACCGTCCAACTCGACCCCGCGGCGGCCGCCCCAACCCGACCCGACCCCGACTCGCGCAGAACTGTCCCCGACCGGGGCGAGCCGCAGCGAGGACGCTTCCGTCGGTCCCGGTCCGACCCGGACGACCAGCGGGACTGGGTCGTCGACCTCGGGATGACGGTCGGGGGCGTCGCTGCGATCGTCGCGAGCTTCACCTTCCTGCGGGGGCTGGCGTACGACACCGGTTGGGGCCGGCTGGACTGGCTCCTGCCGGTCGACCTCGACACGGTGGTCATCACCGCAACGCGCGTCTGGCAGTCGAAGCACACCCGCTCGCGCAAGGTCCGGCACTTCGCTGCCTGGATCGCCGTCGGCGCGATCGTGCTCAGCCTCGCAGGCAACGCGTGCTACCACGCGATCCACGCCGGTGCTTGGGAGCCGGGCGAGAACATGTGGCTGCTCGTGGTGTTCGTCAGCAGCATCCCGCCCGTATCGATAGCGCTGATCTCGCACCTGGCGGTGCTGCGCGGACGGGACCGGGAGTTCGCCGCCGAGGAGGCGAGGGAAGCCGCTGGCCTCGCCCTCGACCCGACCGGCCCGACCGAGCAGCCCCACCCCAACCTGACCACCCCGCCCCGGGCCGCCCCGCCCGGCCTGGCCCCGCCCGTGGCGACGCCGATCCAACCCGCCCCCGACCGGCCAGCCGTAGTCGACCCGACTCCGACCGAACCCGACCCGACCGGCGAGACCGCGCCTCTCCCCGACCCGACCGAGTCGACTCCGCCTGGCTCCGACCCGACCGCCCGACCCGCTTCCGGAGCGCCTGACCTCAACCCGACCGAGCGGATGCGGCCCGCCCCCGCCCCGACCTGGATGGGCGAGAACGACCCGCTTCTGCCCGAGGCCTTGACCTATGCCGCCGAGCACTTCGAGCGGACGAGGCGCCGGATCGGGGCAGAGCCGCTTGCAACTCACTTCGCGATCGGGACCACACGATCGCGACTGCTGCGCGATGCGGTGCACGCCATCCGCGAGGCCGAGTCCAAGGGCAAGTCCGGGAGTGCCTCATGAGCGCTCGGCGGTTGCTGCTGACGCTCAAGCGGCGCGGGGAGCGAGTCGGGGACCCGGTGACGGTCGAGGCCGACCCGGACGCCCCCGACTGGATGCGTGACCACCTGGTCGCTTTTGTGGAGCGTGAAGGGTTCCCCGCTGCCCGAGTCGCCGAGTTCACCCTGACGATCGAGGACGCCCCCCGCGGCCTACCAATCGTCGTCGCCGCGACCGAAAGGACCCGGTGATGGCACGCCTCCGCCGGCGGGACATGGTCGCCTACCGCCGCGACGACCTGTACATGACCCGGATCCGCGAGGCCTCCACATGGCGCAGCCGTCTCGGCCACGCCGTGGACTACCTCAGGGCCGCGCTCAATGCCCACCCCGACCAGGCCGACCAGGTCGCCGAGGAGGCCGCTGCCGCCATCGCCGACCTTGCACGAACCGTCAGCTTCGGAGACCGCAAATGACCACGCGGAGTCACACCAGCGATGAGCAAGAGCAAGGCGCAATGCCCTTCGTCCCCGTCGAGCGGGGATCCAGCGCGCAGGCGCGTCGTGCGTGCGTGCGCGCGCGAGAGGACGCTACCACGCTCGACACAACTGAGCGTGACGAGCAGCCCAGCGTGGGCACGTCCCGAAGGGCCTCCCGCGCCGTCCGGGCGCTGGCCGGGCAGCCGCCGCTGGCGACCCCACCGCCCACCGTCCGGGCCTTGAGCGACCAGGTCGAGGAGCACGCCTCCGCGCACGACGCGCCGGTGCCGCGGCTCGCGGCCTGGCTCGGCTGGTACCTGGCGTGCGCGTTGTGCTGCGTCGTGCTCGCCCCCGCCTACCTGGCGCACCTGCCCTACGGGGGGAGGCCGCTGGTTTCCCTCGCCGATCTCGCTGGCCGCGTCCAGGAGACCGCGCGGCGGCAGCCAACCGGAGCCGCGGCCGCCGCGCACTACGCGGCCGGCACCTGCTGCATCGCGGTCTGCGTCGTCGCCTACGCCGTGGTGTACGCGATCCAGTACCCCGCCCTGCTGGTGCTGCTGACGTTCTGCAGCGGCGTCGCCTGGCTCACCACCCTCTGACCTCAGAAGGACCGATCATGAACGGACTCATCGCCGTCGGGACGACCGCGGGCGCTGCGACCACCGCTGTGATGGCGTACGCGATCCGCTGGGCGCTGGCGGAGAAGCGGATCCTGCCGACCGTGCGGATGCTGATGATGCTGATGACCGGGTCGTGCACCGCGGTGGCCTTCGGCACCTGGGTCGTGATGGCGTTCGGGCTGCTTCGCCGGTTCGGCTCGGACAACCTTTCCCTCGGCACAGCCGCCATCATCGTTGCGCTCCCCGCCGTGGCCGTGCTGATCAGCGGGATCTTCGTATTGCACAGCCTCCACCCGAAGAACAAGCCGGCTCCCCGGGACGAGTGGGCGGCGTTCGTTTTGCCGCTCGCTTTCGTCGTCGGGTTCGGCGGCGCGCTCGGCGCGGTGGGCGACAGCTTGACGCACGGTGCCAGTGACATGGCCGTGAACATGGCCGCGTCCCTGGTCGGCCGGACGGGCCGCTGATGGACCGGGCAGCCGCCGCCGCGCTCGCGGTCGCGTTCACCGCCTGGATGGGATGGGTCGGCTACGTCCGCTCGGAGAAGTGGGTCAGGACCGTCAAGGGGTGGCGCACGGGGATGACCGGCGACGGCTACGCCCGCTGGGCTGCCAAGCACGACGGTGAGTCCGCCGAAGTGCTCCTGTCGGCTGTGGCAACCGTGGCAGGGCAGGCGACCCGCGCCGCTCGCGCAGCGCGGTCGTTCGGCGGCCGCCGGGCTGCGCGCCCCGCTCCCGCCTCGCCCTCGCCTGACGGGGGCACCGACTCGACCAGCGACGCCCAGCCGGACATACCGCCCGACCGCGCCGGGCAGGACCCGGCTCCCCGCCCCAGCGACGCCCCCGAACCGGCGACCGCCACGGAGCGGCCCACCACTCGGCCGGACCCTGACGTCCCGACCCGACCCACCCACGACGCTGCCCCCGCACCGGGCCCCGCCACCGCGCCTCACCCCGCACCGCTTGGAGACCCCATGCCACTCACGAACCGACCGGCCAACGGCGAGATCGTCGGCCTGCAGGCCGTCCTGGCGAGCTGGACCCGCCTGATCACCACAGGCACCACCCACCACGCGCAGGCCGGCAAGGTCACCCGGTCGGCGAGCGTTCTCGCCGCCGCCTCCGAGGAGCTCTGCACGGAGCTGAACGAGACGCTGACGGTGCTGTCGCAGCTGGAGCAGGCGTGCTATCGCCACAAACTGGAGCCCCGAGCGCTGACGCTCGTGCACGAGGCTATGGAGGCAGCCGGAGCCGCCCTCAACGCGCAGCGCCGCGCCCACAACGAGCTGGGCGCCGCCGCCGCCAGCCTGCGCGGCGCCGCCACCGCGCAGGGGACGGCGGTTCAGGCGTGCCGGTCGGCACTGGACCACCTCAACCGCGGCCACCGGATCAAGGCCGAGGTCGAGGCGGGCACTGGCGCGCGCTCCGACCGCGACTTCGGCACCACCTGACTTACCACGACCAGAAGGAGGGACGGCGTTCATGGGCAAGCGGAGCAGGCAGCTCGCGGAGATGCGGCAGCAGATGGAGCAGATGCGCGCGCAGCTCGCCGCCCAGGCCGAGGCGGCACCGCCCGTGCCCGCACACCCGGACGACCTCGACGCCCGCGGTCTCAGCGGGCAGCAGCGCACCGACCAGTTCACGCGCCGCACGTTCCGGCACCGCAAGCACCTCGCGCCGCTGGCGCTGATGGGCGGTCTGCACGGTGCTGCGGCGGCCGCGCACGCCACAGCGGCCGCGCCGCCGGTCGTCGCCGGCGTCGCGGTCAGCGCCGGCCTGGCGTGGTGGGGGCTGCGTGGCCGGCGCCGCCTGGACCGGGCGCCGGAGCGCTGGTACGGCGCGACCGTGTGGGCGGCCGGGACCGCTTGGGCGACAGCCGCGACCGGGATCGGGGTTACCGACGTCGACAGCGCCCTGTGGACCGCGGGCGCGGCGCTGGCCGTGCCGTGGTGGGTGCACCATCGGGTCCGTCCCCGCCAGCCGGAGCCCGACGCGCCCGCGCTGGGCTGGGCCGAGGAGATCCGGCAGGTCTGGGCGACGCGAGTCGCATGCCCGCAGGGCCCCCTGCCCGGCTCGCGACTGCTGGACGTACACGAGAGCCCCGGCGGGTGGCGCGCGACGATCGAACTCGACGACGGCACCTCCGACACCGCCCAGGCCCGCGTGAAGGACATCGGGGCGCGGCTGAAGCTGCGCGCCGACCAGCTCTCGATCGAACCGCACCCCCACGGCCTGCACCTGGCGGTGATCCTCGTCCAGCCCGACAACCCGCTAGCCACGGTGCGGCACTGGGAAGGCCCCACCCTGGACGTCCGCACTGGGGTCTCCCAGATCGGCATCTACGCCGACCTGGAGCCGGTCCGGTACCGGCACTGGCGGCGCGGACACGGCCCCGTCCACACCCTCATCGCCGGGACCACCGACGCGGGCAAGTCCGCCCTGGTGAAGATGCTCCTCGCCGAGGAGCGCCACTCGGGGCTGGTCGTGTCGTGGCTGATCGACCCGCAGCGCGGCCAGTCCTACTCCGGGTGGAAGAAGGCCGTGCACCGCTTCGCTGGCAACCTCCCCGAAGCGCGCAAGCTGCTGTTCCAGGCGCGGGCCCGCATGTACGCCCGCAACGAGCTGCTCTCCAACTTGGAGTGGACGGACGAGCGGGGCCGCCTCGTAGAGGGCGTGGAGGACTTCACGCCGGGCGACCGCCGCCACGGCCTGCCGCTGCTCGCGATCACGATCGACGAGGCGCAGGTCATCCTCTCCGACGACATCTGCTGCGCGCTGGTCGAGGAGATCATCGCGATGTCCCGCAAGTGCGGGCTCAAGATCAGGCTCATCACCCAGGTCCCGCTCCAGGGGTCGCTGGGCGACTCGCAGCAGATCAAGGACGCCGTCGCGTCCGGCAACGTGATCGTGCTCCGAACGGCCAACTCACTGAGCGGTGGGGCGGCGTTCAACGGCGCGATGCCCGTCGACCCCGTGCTGCTCCCGAAGGAGTGGCCGGACGGCACCACCACGAGCGGGCTGGGGTTCGTTTTCGCGCCGGGCTCGGACCGGCCGACGACGATGCGGACGCTTCTGCCCGTCGACGCCTACGGCTGGTCGCAGTCCGGACAGCCTGCCGTCGCCGACGACGTGGTAGGGGAGGTCCCCGAGCTCGACGAGGACGGCCGACCAGTCCCGCCCCCGATCGAGGAGACCTCCCCGGCCCCCGCGACCGTGGGGGAAGCGCACGCCAGCGCCAAGCCGCGGGCCCGGGACCGGGTCCTGGCGCTGTTCGCCGACGGCCGCAGCCGCACAGCGATCGAGGTCAAGCAGCACTTCTACTCGCTGCCCGAAGCAGAGCAGATCGCCGGCCGCACGGTCGTGCTCGCCCTTCAGCAGCTCACCGAGGCCGGGCTCCTGAACCACCAGGAGCGCGGCCCCTACCAGATCAGCGACGCCGGCCGCGAAGCTCTCGCGCCGCGGCTGGCCGCAGTTTGAACACCACCGAACAGAGGAGCACGAAGATGATCACCGATTCGGTTCACGTGTCCGGCCGCCGTCCGGCGCCCCGCCCGCGCCCGCCCTCGCGCCGCGCTGTGCAGCCCGCCGGGACGTGGGACGACGTCGACCGGACCCTGCTGTCGCAGCTGGCCAGCGGGACGCTGACGATGGAGCGTCTCGCAGCCGCCGCCGGATGGTCGCCGAGCCTGGTGAAGGACCAGCTGATCGCCTACGCCGCGCGCCGCCTGGTGGTCAAGGACGGACAGACCGGACGGTACGAGCTCACGTCGGCGGGCCGGAACCGGCTCGCTGCCCTGACCAGCGGATCGAGGTGACTCGACAGAATGCCAATTCCCATCAGTCACATGATCGTTTCGGTATGTCGGTGATGACCGGAACGCTCCCCCAGGACGCCCAGGCGCCGCTAGCGGCGGTCGTGCGCGGGCCCGCCGGGTTCGTCCTGGACGAGCGCCCGGATCCGTGCCCTGCGGCGACCTACCTCGACTCGCTCGACTCGGCCGCCTCCCGCCTCACGATGCGCCAGCGCCTCACCAAGGTCGGCGCGCTGATGATCACCGTCCCGGACGGCGAAGCCACTCCCCCTCCCGAACGGCTCGCATGGTGGCTGCTGCGGTTCGAGCACACCCAGGCGATCCGCGCCGCGCTCCGCGAGCAGACCACCTCGAAGGACGAGAAGTGGTCCCCGGCGTACGTCAACCAGCACCTGGTGGCGCTGCGGTGCGTGCTGCGGTTCGCCCGCCGCCACCAGCTCATGACCGCCGACGACTTCGAGGCCGCCGCCGACGTCGCGCCCGTGCGCGGGCACCGCGAACCGGCTGGCCGCGCTGTCGGCGAGGACGAGATCGAGAGGATCCTGCGCGGGTGCCTCGCCGACGACGACAACCCGGTGCGCGGGGTCCGGGACGCTGCCCTCATCGCGCTCATGCACGCGGCCGGCATCCGCCGCGAGGAAGCCGTCCAGGCCCGCCGCGCCGACTACGACGCCGCTCGGCGCACACTGCGGATCGTCGGGAAGGGCAACAAGCAGCGCACCGTCTACGTGCACAAGCGCGCCGCCGAGTGGCTCAACGCCTGGCTCGCGCTGCTGCCAGCCGGGCCGGGGCCCCTGTTCCGGCCCGTGCACTGGTCCGGCACCGTCCAGGCCCGCGCGCTGAAGCCCAGCTCGGTGAACTACATCGTCACCGCCCGATGCACGCAGGCGCACGTCGCGCTGTTCACCCCGCACGACCTGCGCCACACCTTCATCTCCAACTACCTCGCCGTCGGCGGCGATGTCGTACTCGCCCAGCGGCAGGCCGGGCACGCGAGCGTCGCTACCACCGCCGGATACGACCGCCGCGACGACGTCGTTCTGCAGGAGACCGTGGAGCTGCTGTACCTCCCAACCCCGGCGGACCTCGCGCTCGCCGCCTAACCCAGACCAGGCCCTCCCCCATGAGGCCGTTCCCCGACAATGGCGCTACGGCGCCCCGAAACACACGAAGGACGATCATGAACACCGTCATCTACCTCCGCATCGCGGAGGGCAAGAGCAGCGACCTGAGCCGCGCTGAGGACGCGTGCCGCGCGCTCGCGGCCCGCCGAGGCTGGGAGGTCACCGAGGTCTACCGGGACGTCGCCAGCGGTATGGACAACGACCGGCCAGGCTACGTACGGCTGAAGGAGACGATCGCGGCCGGCCAGGTCACCCGCGTGATCAGCACATCGCCGGAGATGCTGACCCGCGACCACGCTGAAGCCGAGCGCCTGGTGCAGCTCGCCGACAAACACGGCGTCCAGCTGCACGGCGTGTGGAGCGATGTATCGCTGATGGGTGCGCCCCGGGCCAAGGTCGAAGCGGCCATGCCCTCCCGCGTCGCGGTCGAGCGCGTGGACGAGCCAAGCGACGAACGCGTCGAGGTCTTCGTCATGGTGACGTTCGGCGAGGCCGCCGAGCTGGTGTTCGGCAACCGCACGACGGAGAACCCGCTGCGGGTCCCGGCCGTCGACATCGTCCGCGACACCGGCATCCCTCTCGCCAAGCTGCCGGGCCAGCGGTTCACCGCGGTGGTGACCGAGGACCCCGAGCACGGGCAGCGCGTCACCGCCTACCGGCGCGCCTGACCGCTCCCCCGGCAGGGCCTGCTCGCGGCCCGCCGCCCGTTGTCGCGGGTGGCGGGCCGTTTCCCGTGCCGGCCTCCCTAACCTGGCCACACTCCCGGAAAAGCCTTGCGTTACGTATGGCTTTTCGGTAGTGTTTGTGATGTCGGAACGGAGCGGGGGGTGACAGCCCCTTCCGGACCGGCGGGTCCCGGAATCTGCCGGTGACCCTTGACAACTCCAGAGAGGCCTTTCCAGGTGGAAGACGAATTCGCGGGCAAGTCGCGCGAGGACTACCTGACCACGGTCGTGGTGATGTGGGAGATGCTGCGCGAGCTGTTCTCCCGGCTCCCGATCATCGTCGGGCTCCCGGAACTACAGGTCGACGACCCCGCCTCCATCGAGGACGCGTGCAACGCGGTCCAGCGGGCGCGGGACGAACTGCTCGAACCGCAGTTTCTACCAGCCACGCTGGAGGCGCTGATCGCCGAGGGCGCACTGGAAATGATCCAAGCCCTCATGATGGTCCGGCACACCGACGTGTTCGGGTTCACCGACTGGCACGCGGAACTGTGGTACCGCTCCCTGGAGCGTGCCCAGTTCATGTGCCGCCAGGCCACCACGCAGGTCAAGCGGCACACCCAGCAGGAGCCGCCCAAGCAGGAGTGATCAAGACGGCCCCCGGCATCCAGCCGGGGGCCGTTCTCATGCGCCCATCGTCCCCGTCTAGCGCTCTATAGGGGCATCTAGGGTCACGCCGCCCACACCTGCCGATAAGAAGGTGCGCAAGCCGCCCGCGTCGGCCTACGGTCGATCACGCGCGTCAGGCCCGGTGTCCGCACGGGTTGAAGCCCGTCGGTTACCTCGACAAAAGGACATCCCGGTGGGCGTTCCCTCATCCGTGCGGGCACCAGGTCTGACGCGCAGGGGGAAGCGGGGGCGGGTTGACGTCCGTCGGTTATCGATCCCATGAACCCCGGTGGGCACCACCTCATCCGCTCCCGCTCCCCTCCCCCGCTTCCCGGCTGGCCTGGAGCCCTCATGCGTGACCCGCTCGCCACCTCGACCGCCTACCGCACCCCGCAGACCCGGCCCCTGCCCGGCCGCGAGGCCGACCAGGTCCGCAACGCCGCAGGCGGCTACGCCTTCGCGCTCGACCTGTGGCGGCGCCTGGAGGACTTCATCGTCCTCGGCACCGCCGGCGGCACCTACTACGTGGACGCCGGCGAACTCACGGCCGACAACGTGGCCGTCGTCGACGGGGCGATCCGCGCCGACGGCCCCCGCACTGTCGCTCTCGCCGAGCAGGTCTCCACCGCGCGGCCGCCACGCGCACCGTCCAACCGCGGTGCCCTGTTCGTCCTGGCCGCCGCGCACGCCAGCGGCGACACCCCAACCCGGCAGGCCGCCGCCCGCGCGCTCCCCAACGTCGCGCGGACGACCGAGCACCTGGCGACGTGGTTCGGGTACTACAAGCAGCTCGGCGGCAAGGCCACCGGCTCCTCCACGAAGATCCGGTCGCGGCGGTCCCTGCGCCGCGCCATGGCCGACACCCTCATGAGCGACGATGTGGAGGCGGTGGCGTACCGGGCGTGCAAGGCGAGGCAGCGCCGCACCCCGCAGGCCGAGCTGTTCCATCTGCGGGACGTCCTGCGTCTCGCCCGGCCGCACCCGGTGACGCCGCAGCGGCGCGCTCTGTTCGGCTGGATCACCGGGGCCGTCCCCGACAAGGAGGCACGCGAGCAGATCGCCAGGGTCGACGACTTCCTCACCGCGCAGGCGGCCGGTTCTGTGCGGGAGGCCCGCCAGATCATCGCCACGCGCGGTGTGCCGTGGGAGTTCTTGCCCGACCGGTGGCTGACCGAGCCGGAGGTGTGGGACG
Organism: Spirillospora sp. CA-108201; assembly: GCF_050936235.1. Lineage (NCBI taxonomy): Bacteria > Bacillati > Actinomycetota > Actinomycetes > Streptosporangiales > Thermomonosporaceae > Spirillospora > Spirillospora sp. CA-108201. The sequence goes on from NZ_JBNJNE010000001.1 coordinate 1,711,649, forward strand.
CACTGATCGACACGATCGGTGTCACCGCCCTGCTGCGCAACCTCGGCCGGATGACCCGGCTCGGCACACTCACGCCCCTCGGCGATGCCGTCCGCCGCGTTCACGCGCGGCTCACCGATGCTGAGGCGCTCGCCGCCGCCCGCATTCATCCCATGAGCGTGTACCTCGCGCTCGCCGCCTACAGGGCTGGCTTCACGCCCGCCCGGCCCGGCAAAGAGCCGCAGTCCTGGTCGCCTGTGGCGGCGGTCTGCGACGCCCTGGAAGAGGCGTGGGAGCTGTCCTACGGCCACACCGAGCCGTCCGGCGCGCGGCTGCTCATCGCCGTCGACGCCAGCAGCTCGATGAACTGGGCGCAGGTCCTCGCGAACGGCACGCCGGTCGGGGCCACTTACGAGGTGGCGAACACGCTGGCGGCGATCATGATGCGGATCGAGCGCGGCAACGCCCACTGCATCGAGGTGTCCACCCAGATGCAGCCCTCGCCGATCACGGCCCGCACCAGCATCACCGAAATCCAAGGGCGGCGGCCGTACGGCGGCGGCACCGACCTGTCCATCCCCTTCACCTGGGCGCTGGCCGAGCACGTGAAGGCGGACGGCGTCCTGGTGCTCACCGACAACGTCACGTGGGCGGGCGACCAACACCCGTCGCAGGCCCTCGCGGAGTACCGGCGCCGGGTCTCCCCCGCCGCGCGGCTGATCGTGGCGGGCATGTCCCCGACCGGCCAGTCGATCGGCGACCCCCGCGACGCCGGCGTCCTGAACGTCGCCGGCCTCGACGCGAACCTTCCGGCGCTCGTCACCGAGTTCATCCGGCCCTAACCCTCCAGGCCTCCGGGCGACCCCTCCGGCGCCCGGAAAGCAACGGCCCGCCTCCGCATTGGACCCCCCATGCTGCGGAGGCGGGTCGTTGCGCTTCCCTGCCGCCGGTCACGCATTCTTGGGCGGCCGTCCGGTCCGGCGTTCCCACCGGCGGTTGAACGCCTGGATGGACGCCGTGGTGTAGACGCGGCCCCGGGTCAGCTCCGCGACCGGGCGGGGGAAGTCGAGGCGCGCCGTGGCAGCGAGTTCGGCGATTCGAGGACGCCGGACGCTCAGCAGCTCCGCCGCGCCGGTGTCGTCGACCAGGTCGAGCGGAACGGGGTGTGCGGCCAGGTGCGCCGCCTCGTCTGCGAGGAGGACTTCGGCTCCCACGATGGTGCTCGCGCCCGGCCAGTCGGAGACCGCCGCGGTGACCGCTTTGGTCGCGGCCGCGGTGGCGGCGGGCAGGTCGTTCGCGTGGACGGTGAGCTGCACAGCGGCGCGGCCGTGCTCGGGTTCGTGGCGGGCCAGGGTCAGGCCCTCGGGTAGCGACGGCGCGGTGGCGGCCTGCGCGGCCGGCCCGGTGGTTCTGAGGCTCACGGTTGCGGCCCAAGCGTCCATCGGTCACTCCTGTCCGTGTCTTTGCTGGTGTTGCCACCATAACACGGAAAGCCTTGCGTTACGTATGGATTTTCGGTAGTGTTCGTGATGTCGGAACGGAGCGGGGGTGACAGCCCCTCCGGCCCGGCGGGTCCCGGAATCTGCCGGTGATCCTTGACAACTCCAGAGAGAAGGCAAGACGTGGAAGACAACCATGCCGAGCACAAGCGGTGGGACGAGCTGACCGACGAGTTGATCGCCATCTACGGCGTCATCCGGGCAGTCCTGGTCCGCCTGCCACTCCCCATCGGCCTCGTCCACTTGGACCTGGGCGGGGGGCCTGAGGCAGTGTTCCGCGCGCTCCAAGCTCTCAACCGCGCGCGCCTGGCGCTGATCAGTGACCAGCCGCTCGAAGAGCGGCACAAGGACCTGCTTCAGCAGGCGATCCTCGACTGGCTTCTGGGCTGGGACATGGGATCGCTAACCGGGATCGCGAAGGACCCCGTGGGGTGGCGGCTGGACGGGCTGGAGCGTCTGATCCGGCAATCGGAGTACGCCGCCGGACAGGTAGCCCTCGACCTCGACCTCGGCGAGGACTAACGGTCCGGTGCCCCCGGCAGCCAGCCGGGGGCACCTCGCCCGTCTCCCACGTCACCATCTCTGGCCCATCAGAAGGGAGCCCAACCTATGGGCAACGGGGCAGACGACAGCGCAAAGGCCAAGGCCAAGCGGTGGCTTGACCTGTTCGAGGAGATGCTCGCCAGCTACGGCGTCATCCGGGCAGTTCTAGCCCGCCTACCGGTTCCCGTCGGCCTGGCCGCCTGGGACCACAGGTGGAGGCCCGAGGCGTTGATCCACGCCCTCAAGGCGTTCAACCGGGTGCGGCTGGAGCTGATCGAGGGCCAGCCGCTCGAAGAGCGGCACCAAGAACTGCTCCAGATGGCAGTCCTCGACTGGCTCGCGGCATGGGACATGTCGGCGATCATTCAGCAGACGGGCGACCCCTTGGGGTGGCAGCTGGATGTCCTTGAGCATCTGATTCACCGCGCGAAGCAGGCCGCTGCGGAGGTCGCGCTCGGTCTCGGCGAGGATTGATGATCAGGTGCCCCCGGCGACAGCCGGGGGTACCTTCGCTTCCAGCGCCGGCCCGTAGACATGAAGGAGCCGGTGAGGGGGTCCCACCACAACCGTGGCGGGGTGACAGTCCTCACCGGCCCTGACAACTCCGAAGAGTGCCCTCATAGTACAGCGCACGGTCCCGCCCACACCGACCTCCAGGACCAGGCGACCGGGAGCGAATCAGGCCGGCGGAGATCCAGAGTGCAAGGGCACGCCGTACCAGCACTGGGGCGGCTATCAGCTGCGCCGAGTAGAAGTGGCACCAGATCCAACGCGAAAGGCGATAGCAGCGGGGTATTCGCTACGAGCGATCGTGTCCTTCGAGATCGCGGCGTGCAGCGTGTTCCTCTCACTCTCGGCGCTCACGACTAACTCTAGGAGTCGCCGGTCGAGACCTAGGCCATCCGCGAACCAGGAGCGCGAAGGCGAGCACCGTAGCCGGGGAGACGTTGAGCGACTCTCCGCCGAGTGCCACTCGAAGCAGACGCGGAGGGGGTATTCCCCAGGGCTCCGTCGACCACACCTATCGGCAGCACAATCGGAGGGTCTGCACCGTGGCACGAAAGCGCACCGAGTCCCTCGCTGACGACCTGCCGTGCGACTCAGAAGAGTGCACATGTGGGTCGCATGGCCGGATCCGGCCACCCAAAGAACGCAAGTGATCCACTCTGAACTGCGGTGATCTGAGAGCAGCCTCTCAATATGTTGACGAGGAGATCGAAAAAAGATCGATAAGAGATCGCGCTGGAGGCAAGCAGGGACCGGAACCTGTTACGTTCCATGCACAGCACACAAACGGCGGTCTGCGAGCTGAGTGCGCACCCTGAAGTGTAGGTTCAGGGGCCCCTCAACTGGGACCCAGATAGGTTATTGCGGCTATTAGGCGCATTGCACGAAAGGGGGAATCGCTGGGCTGTGTCACGGTCCCTGGCCGGGCCAGTGCCGTACCCCCGGAGCTAGACGGCCTTGACCGCCGCAGCCCAGCGCCCAATAACCATAGCGAGACACAATCTCGCCCGAGTACTCTGTAGTTGCCTGCACAACTACGGAGCGCAGCATGTTCGACCATCCCGCTCGCCGCCTGGCCGCCCCGTTCGACGAATGCTCGAAATGCCATCACCCCATCGAAGGGCAAGGCGAACACCTTCGGCATGTCGGCGAAGCACGCCGCCCTGCGATCTCCCCGTCGCGGACGGACGCGGCAGCGTTCAACCGCGCGATCCTGGTGGCCGCCCAGGCGCTCGATGCACTGACCTGGGCACCGGCCCTGGACAACGAGGACCGAGCCCGAGCAGTCGCAGAGGCTCTTTACGGCGCTGGACTCATTTCCTCGCGTCCCCGCGCGGTTAGGCCGCGCCGCGTCCCCATCAGCTGACCCATCGCCTCCAGCAGACGGAGCCAGTCGACTCACCCAGTCGAAGACGCGTACAGGTCCCGGGACGGATGTGTGCGCAGGACCAGGCGTACCGCCCTGCGCACACATCCGCGAGTGCGAACCAACGGCCAGGGAAGTTCGCACCCAGCGCCGGACACCGAGTGAGGATCGGCGCCAGCGCCGGCTTCAGTGGCCCCGTGCGACGGCTCGACGGCCATCGGCAAGACCGGACCGATGAACGGCCCTTTCTGCACGTGTGACTACGCACGCCCCTGTGGATCGTGGCCTGGCAGACACCGACCGAGCCGACCAGGCCACGGCGGTCTATGGGCCGCCCGCGTCTGCGGCCCGACCCAACTTTTCGAGCGTGCTGAGGACGAGCCGATGAGCGCGGTCAGCGTGGTTCACCGGCGCAATCGCGACCCCAGCGATCGGAGGGGGCGCAGTCCAGTGCCACCACAGGCGACCGCAGCCGCCCTCGACCGGCCGCGCCACGATCCGCGGTGACGGCCCACGCCACTTGCGATCGACCCGCACCAGCATGTGTCCCGTGTCGTGCTCGACCAGATTCCAGCCAGCCCCGGCCAGACCGGAGCGAAGTAGCACCGTGACGACATCGACGCTCGTCATGCGATCCACCGGCCTTCCAACGCGGCCATCTGGGATGTCGCGCGGCCACAGCTACGAGGTAGCGGCCGTGGCCGCGCGACCTTCCCCGATGCGGCGAAGCACCCGGCCAAGGCGCGGAGGTAGTGCGCGGCCAGGGCTTCGCCCGTCGTGCGGCCACCCGGACACTTGGGGCGATAGACCGGCGGCCGAACGACGTTTAGGCGGGGACGGCGCAGCGCGCATCGAGGCGGCCGCTTGCGCCGTCCCCGGGTCCAGGCGGTCATGCCGGCACCGCCGCGACGGCGCCCAGCACGGGCAGTGGCGATCGGTACCGCGGCAGGGAGCTCGTCGGCTCCCAGTTCGCGGCCGACACGATTCCGGGGTCGACGATGTCCAGCCCCTTGAGCATCACGGCCAAGTCCTCGGCGGTTCGTAGGAAGACCGGGCCTGCCATCCGCCGGTACACCTGCGCGGCGGCTTCCATCTCCCGATGCCCAGCCTCGGGATGGCTGATGACCAGGCGGCTTCCAGCGGATAGCCGCTCCACCAGCCCGCCGATGATGTCGCTGGCGGCCTCCGTGGAACTCAGCACCTCCCCGAGCAGCACCGCGACCGGGCGTTGCAGATCCAGAGTGTCGGAAGCCGCGGCCAGGACGATGTCGAGGTCGTGCATGTCTCCCTCGACGACGCCCAGCCCGCCGCGGCAGGCAGGCAGTGCCCGGGTGCTGGCTGCCACCATCGGATCGCTGTCCACGTACACCACGCGCGCTCTCGGCGCGACTCCACGGACGACCTTGTGGATGGGCTCACCGGTCGGCAGCCCGCATCCGACATCCAAGAACTGCCGGAGCCCGCCCTGGGCCAAGTAGTCAACCGCCCTCAACTGGAAGTTCCGCGACGCGACAGCGATGGCCTCAGCCGCGGGCATGACCTTAAGCAGTTCTTCCACGACCTGACGATCGGGAAGGTAGTGATCTTTCCCGCCCAGCAGTCGGTTATGGATCCGCGCAGATGCCGGGTGAGACACCGGCTCACCATGATTCATGTGAGGCTCCGGTCTCATGTAGGACCGCTGAAACCCTGGCGTGCAGTGCTTCCTCCGTGCTCGCTTCCACGAGACGGTCGCCGTGCTCCCGCAGCCGCGCCTCCCGCGGGACAAGGGCCCACCAGCTTCCGGTCAGCTCGCCGAACCACGGCCAGATCCGTTCGCCCTCCACATAGATGGCGCGGCCGAAATAGCCGCTGCCTCTTCCGCCGGGATAGGGGTCACCACGCAAGCCAGACGGCCGGCCCTCGTCCCGCGAGTCGACCTGCTCGTGGGGAAGCGGCGGCTTCACCTCATTGCGGATGGCGCCTCCCGTGGCGGCCTGAAGCGGGTTCGGTGCCGACCGGCTAGGGGTTCGCGGGAGGTCCACGGCGGTGATCTCGGCAGCCGTCTCATCGAGGGGCGCCAGACGCTGCGGCGGTATCGCGTCCGGCCGCCAGCCGCGAGCGTGGGGATTCGGGTACATATGCACTCGCCTGGTCGGTAGCAGTTCGGTCACTGCAAGCGAACCGCAAGCGTTGTGAGGGCGGCAGGGGCACAATGGGGGGCATCTGCGTGCCCCCCAGGGGGCACGGCGACACGTGAGGTGCACACATGACGCCAGCAGAACGAACGCGCATCGGCGCGCGGCTGAGAAGCGAGCGGGAAGCGCGTGGGCTCTCCCAACGCGAGCTAGCCCGGCTGATCGCTGAAGCCTTGGGCGAGCAGTTCACCACTGATCTCGCCACTCTCGTCGACTATGTGAAGCGCTGGGAACGCGGCCGCGCCGGCATCGGCCCCAGATATCAGGGGGCGGTCGCCGACGCGCTCGGCATCTCCCAGCGCGCTCTCTTCGACCCGGCGAGTTTGGAGGATGACCCGGTGCAACGCAGAACCTTCCTAGGGGCCGCCGCTACCGTCGGCTTGGCCGTCACTCCATGGAATCCAGGCGACCTGCCCAGCAAGCCCCGCGTCATCGGCGCGGACGACGTCGCACAGCTGCGTCGACGGACCGCGCGGCTGCGGCGTCTGGACGACGTGCTGGGCGGGAGCGACACCTACCGCGTTTACGCCGCCGAGGTCGTGTCCACGCAAGACCTCCTCCGGAGTGCCACCTTCAACGAGACGACCGAGCGTGGGCTGCTCGGTGTCCTGGCCGAGCAAGCGCAGCAAGCGGGATGGGCGGCGCTGGACGCCGGGCAGATGGCGGCAGCGCGGGCCCACTATCGCGACAGCATGACGTCAGCTTCCGAGGCCGGGCACACGGCGCTGATGGGCAACGCCCTGGCGCTGATGTCCTACCACCGCGTCACGGCCGGCCAGCGCGGCACCGAAGAGGCAGACGCGGCCTGCCGGGTCGTGGACCCAGGCACACCCTCCGCCGTTCGGGCGCTGCTCTACGAGCGCGCCGCTTGGGCGCATGCGATGGCCGGGCCCTCGCATACCAGGAACGTCCAGGAAGCGCTGGACGCCGCCACCCAAGCGCTGAACGCCGCGCGGCCCGCGCCCGACCCGGACTGGGCGCGGTGGGTCGACGACGTCGAACTACAGATCATGACCGGGCGATGCTGGACGATCTTGCGGCGGCCCGACCGCGCCATCCCCGCACTGGAGTGGGCGCTCGCGCGGTACGACGACGCGCACGCCCGCGACAAGGCCCTCTACATGACCTGGCTGGCCGAGGCGCACCTCGAAGCGCGGCAGATCGACCGCGCCGCGCAGACGCTGTCCACCGCGACAACGCTCGGCGCCGACGTCGCCTCCGCCCGGCCAAGCCGACGGATTCGAGCGGTAGCGGCGCGGCTGCACCCCCACGCGGCCACAGCCGCCGTCGCCGACGTGCTGACGCAGGTTAAGAGGATGTGCCCGGCTCCGGCTGCGTCTCCCGCGTAAGCCAGTCCAGGAACCCCGACGAGCCGCCGCCGATCGCCAAGTACATGACCTCCGGGTTGGTCCAGGGATGATGCTCCAGCAGGTGCGCCTCCAGCTCGGGATACCGGGCGCTCGTGGACCGCAGCGATACCTGCCACTCCTCCCCCGCTCCGAGCTCGCCCAGATGCCAGAAGACATTCGAGGCGTGGACGACTTGGCCACCCGCGGCCAGACGATTCGCGACGGCCGACTTCAGGAGCGCCATCCCGGCGTCGCGATCTGGAACGGCGGTGAGAACCAACAGCGGTTGCGTCATGCGGCGCACCCTACCGAGGCTGAGCCCGTACGCTATGGAACCAGGCGCATGCACCAGCGCCGCGATCGCCCCCACCAAGAAGCCTGCAAGGTTTCCAGGCGGGGGCGATTCGCATTCAGAGCGAGACCACAGCGTGGTCGATGCTTTGTTGCACGCGGTGACGTACTGGGCCAAGACCCGCGACATCATCCCCGACCACCGCGACGGCGTGTCGTTGGATCTGTCGTTCGCCTCGGGGAACTGGATGCGGGCGGTACGGGACCGGGCGTGTAGTTCTGAGGATGCGTCATTCTCGGAAGTTCGCCGAAGCCGGTTACGCCGGGACGCCGACCCGGGCCGCGAACGCGCGCAACCCGGGCAGGGCGCCGCGCCGGTCGGCGCGGAGCAGTTCGGCGGTCATGCGCCGGACCGGGGGCCGGTAGCGGACCTCGGCGGGGGCTGCACGTTCGGCGGCCAGCAGCGACCGATAGCAGGCTTCGGGCTTGCCCCACTGATGCCAGGCCCGGGCCACATCGATCCAATACCGTCCCCGGCGTTCGGCGGTGGGGATCGCGGCGGGGTTGAGGGCCTTGGCGTGGGCGATGGCAGCGCCGTTGTCACCGAGGACCTGGGCGATGCTGACCTGATGCAAGGCGACGTTGGTGGGGCCGAAGGCGGTATGCCGGTGGTTGGCGTCGTAGCCGAGCCGGGCCGCGGCAGCGTGGGCGGCGGTGATGAGCTCGCCGGCTTCGGCCCGGTCGCCGTCGACGGCGGCGGTGTAGGCGGCGACCTGCAACAGCGTCCCGTACATCGACAGCTGCTCGGGCGCGGCGCCGTGGCCGGGGGTGATGTCGTCGGCGGCGGTGATGAGCAGGGCACGGGCCCGGTCGGGCCGGCCGGTGCGGCGCATCGCCGTGGCGACGCTGCGCCGGGCGTCGGCCAGGATCAGCTGATCGCCGGAGGCCTTGGCGGCCTGGGTCGCTCGGTCGGCCGTCGCCCAGGCGAGTTGGTCGTCGTTCAGCTTCACCATGAAGCCGGACGCGAGGATGTAGGCGTCGGCGAGCAGCGCGTCCGCGGCGAGGCGCTCCTGGCCGTCGCTGTGATCGCAGGTGGCGGTCGCGGCGGCGATCAGGCGCGGGAGTTCGGCGGACAGCTGGTCGTAGCGTGCGGCCTGGAACAGTCCGCGCGCCCGGTTGGTCCCGGTGCGCAGTGCCGCGAGCGGGACCGGTTCGGCGTCGCCGACGTGCCGGTACAGCAGTGCCTCCAGCTTGGTCGTCGGGTCGGTCTTGCGAGCCGCTCGGGCGGCGGGCGGTAGGCCGAGCGCGCTGGCTGCGGCCAGCCCGGCGGCGCTGGTGAGGAGTTCGCGGCGTCGCACTGGGTCGTCACCCTTCTCCCACTGGGGCTTTTGGCCCACCCTAGGCGCACTGGCATTGCCGGTCACGCTGCCAGCGCCGATCGGTTCGGCGTGGCCGGTGCGTTCGGTGGGGAGCAGGCCGAAGGTCTGTGGAGGTAAGGCGAGTGCGTCGGCGAAGCGGCGCAGCACCGCGGTGTCGGTCAAACGTGCGATCCCGCGTTCGTACCGGGATACCTGGGATGGCGAGTATCCGGTCCGCCGGCCGAGGTCGGCGAGCGTCAGGCCCTCGGCCTGGCGGGCGGATCGTACGATCGCGCCGGCGTCGCGGCGGCCAGGTGGGTTCATCGGATGCTCCCCGCGCGCAAGGATGCCTGCCTCACCGTAACCGCGGGTTGCCGGGTGGGGCCAGGGCGTTTGCATGACGCGCAAGGCGCTGCCGCCTCATGCAACGCCCTCTTGGGTCTTCGGTGTGTGCGGGCGTTCATGGAGGCATGCAGATCCCGATGGGAAGGGGCGGCATCATGCCGATGACAGATCATCTGGTCCCCGTGCCGGGCGCGCTTTCAGCGCAGCTCGCCAGCGTCTGTTCACTGGCCACCGAAGGCCACCAGTGGAGCGCCGAGAACGTGGCCGCCGCACGCGGCGTGCTGGCGGGCGAGCAGAGCCACGTGCTGATCACCACGCTGACCGCACGCGTATCCCGGCGCGCCGGTTCCACTCCCGGCTGGGCGGTGCTGGCGCTGCCGGACACCCTCGGCGATGAGGACCTGCAACGGGCCGCCGCCGGTGTGCTGGCCGCCCTGGGCCGGCCGTTCTTCTCCATCGACGCCGACGGGCGGCTGTGGATCGGACGCGAGTCCTCGCCGGCCAGCGACGCCGCATCGTTCGGCGGGCTCGGCCCGCAGCGGCTGCACATCGACGCGCCGAACGTCGAGCACATCCCCGACTACACCAGCCTGCTGGTGCTGCGCGCGGACCCGGCGGGCGGCGGCGCCTCCCTGCTCGGTGACCTGGACGCTGCGCTCGCCGAGCTCGGCGCAAGCGATCGGGCCGCGCTCGCTGAGCCGATCTACTTCGAGGGCCGCGCCGATGGCCTGCACGGCGTGGGGGAGACGCGGCTGCCTTTCCCGGTGCTGGAGGAGGCCGGCGGGCAGCGATGGATCCGCTGGGCGGCCAAAATGCTCGACGATGACCGGAACGCCGGGCACACCGCAGCGCTGGAGCGCTTCGCCGCGGCGCTGGACCGGCACACGACGACGGTGATGCTGGGCCGCGGCCAGCTGCTGATCGCCGATCAGCAGCGGATCGCCCACGGCCGGGCCACGCTCGGGGACCAGTCCGGCCTGGCGGACGGGACCCGGCGCTGGCTGGCGCAAGCCAAGGTCGCCTACGACGCCCAGGCCCCCGCCCAGCGTCCCGCCCCGACGGCCTCGTCGGCAGGTGGCCGTCATGCGTGACCACCGGGACGTGGCCGTGGTCGGCGTCGGCGTGCTCGGCCTGGCCACCGCGTTCGAACTCCTGTCGCGGGGGATGACGGTCACGCTGATCGGCCCGCGCGGCGGAGACCACGACGGGCAGGCCACCCGGGCGGCCGGGGCGATGCTGTCAACCTTCTCCGAGATCGAACCGCACCACGACGAGCAGCGCGTCACCGTGGAGACCACCGAGCGGCTGGCCGCGCACGAGATGTATCCCGCGTGGCTGGAGACGATCGGCGGGCACGCGAGCCGGCGGCTGGTCCCAGAACCCGGCACGTGGGTGCTGGCTCCTGCCGGGCGACGTGCCTGGCTGGACCCGATCGCCGCAGCCGCCCGCGCGGCCGAGCACCCGGCGGAAGCACACGACGCCGCCGACATTCCGGGCCTGGTCGTCCCACAAACGTCGGCGGGAGCGCTGTGGCTGCCCACCGAGGCCCGGATCGACAGCGCCGCCCTGATGGAGGCGCTGGCGTCCGCGATCGCCGCCCATCCCCGCTCCGAATGGCTCGACACCCAGGCCGCTGCGATCGCCCCGGGGCGGATCAGCTGCAGCAACGGGACCCAAGTGAGGACGGGCGAGACGATCCTGGCCGCCGGCGCGGCGATCCCGGCCCTGCTGCCCGAGGCCGGACGGCCGATCGGGGTACCGCCGATCCTGGCCGGGCGTGGTGTCAGCGCGCTGCTGCACGCCCCGGCCATCGCGTCGCCGCACGTGGTCCGGACCCCGAACGCAGCGTTCGCCTGCGGCGTCCACCTGGTCCCACGCGTCGATGGCACGTTGTACCTGGGCGGCACCAACCGGTTGACGATGCACCCGCAGTCGGACCGGCGCGCGAGTCTGGACGAGCTCGGCGTGCTGATCGGGGATGCCACCGGGCTGTTGGACTACCGGCTGGGCGGCGCCGAGCTGGTGTCCCCACGCGTCGGCCTGCGCCCCTACACCTTGGATCACCTGCCGCTCATCGGCCGCACGCGCGACCGGTCGCTGCTGCTGGCCACCGCGACGTACCGGTGCGGTGTGCTGCTGGCGCCTCGCCTCGCCTCGCTCATCGCCGACGAGGTCACCGCCCCGGGCACGCTGGAGGATCACCCGTACCGGGTGCTGCGACCCATGCCGGTGCCCGACGTGGACGCCGTCATCGCCGGGGGAGCCGCCCACGGCCTGGTCGAGCACCTGCTGCAGGGCGGCGGGCACCTTCCGCCGTCCGCCGAGGCCCAGCTCGGCGCCTTCACCGCCCTCGCCCTGCGCGCCCTGCTCACCGAGGGCCCCGGCGGCGATGCGGCGATGCGGCGGCTGTGGCAGGCCGCATCCGTCCCCGAAGTCATCCCCTCACTGCTGGCGATGGCCCGGCGATCGCAGGCAGTCCGATGACCGGCCGCCAGGACCTGCGGCGCGTCGTGCTCGACGTCATCACCGCCATCCACCCGAGCGCCGGCCAGGTGAGCGAGCGCACCACCTTCACCGACCTGGGATTCGACTCACTCGACCGCATCACGCTGGCCGTCCAGGTGGAGAACGCCACCGGCAAACAGATCCCGGACCCCGTGCTGCCCGGCCTGCGCACGGTCGCCGACCTGCTCCACCACCTGCAAGGAGCCTCCGCATGAACACACCCGCAAGCGGCTGGGTCGATGAGGGCGGCACGGCCGGCGAGGCGACCCGGCTCTGGCACCAGGCCCAGATCGCCGCCGGCGCCCAGGTCGGCGCGGACTGCACGCTCGGCAAGGGCGCCTACATCGGAACCGGCTCGATCCTGGGGGACCGCGTCAAGGTCGGGAACTACGCGTGCGTGTTCGGTGCGCACGTCGCCGATGAGGCGATGCTGTGCCCCGGCGTGCTGCTGCTCGAAGACGCCGCCCCCCGCGCCACGACTCCAGGCGGACACCGCAAGGGCCCCGCCGACTTCACCCGCCGTCCGGTCACCGTCGCACGCGGCGCCACCATCGGCGCCGCCGCAGTGATCGCTCCCGGCGTCACCATCGGAACCTACGCGCTGGTCGCCATCGGCGCGGTGGTGGTCCGTGACGTTCCCGCGCACGCGCTGGTCGCCGGCAACCCGGCACGCCAATGTGGATGGGTCTGCGTCTGCGGCCACACCCTGGACGCCGAGCACCGCTGCAGCGGCTGTGGCCGCGGCTACGCCCTGAACGGGTCCGCCTTAACGCCGACAGGGGAGGAGTCGACGGCATGATCGCCACACCGAACCTCGCCGGTTTCCCGCCCAGATCACGTCATCGCGCTAGCGTCACAGCGCATGCACCTGCCTCCAGAGCAGTACTACGCCAGCCTGCCCAAGCACATCGCCGGGGCGGGAGCGATCCTGCACGATCCGCAGGGGCGGATCCTGCTGGTCAAGCCCGCCTACCGGGACGACACCTGGGAGATCCCCGGCGGGGCGATGGAAGACGGGGAATTCCCCTGGGAGACCGCGCACCGCGAGGTAAAGGAGGAACTCGGCATCGAGCTGCGGCCCGGTGGCCTGCTCGTGGTCGACTGGGTGCCGCCGCAACCGGACGGGCGCCCGGCGCTGGCGAACTTCCTGTTCGACGGCGGGACGCTGACCGCCGCCCAGGCCGACCAGTCGCTGCACCTGGCGAGCGGGGAACTGACCGCCTGGCGCCTGGCCGCCCCCGCCGAGTGGGACGACCTGCTGGCCGAGCACATGGCCCGGCGGGTCCGTGCCTGCGCGTCAGCGCTGGCCACCGGCCGAACCGTCTATCTGCAGCACGGCTGGCCTCTCACCCCCGGCGGCTGACGCTCGCGCCTTTCAGCCGCCTCGGCGTCCGCCAGCCGCCGAGACCAGGTGGGGGCGGCGGCCATGCCTGACTTCATTCCCATCGCGCGTCCGCAGCTCGGCGAGGAAGAGATCGCCGCAGCCGTACGGGTGATGCGTTCGGGCCACCTCGTGCAGGGCCCCGAGGTCGCCGCGTTCGAGGAGGAGTTCGCCGCCCTGGTCGACCACCGCCATTGCGTGGCCGTCAACTCCGGCACCTCCGCGCTGTGGCTGATCCTGCTGGCCCTGGGCGTCACCACCGGATGGGAGGTGATCCTGCCCTCGTTCGCGTTCGCCGCGGCCGCCGCCGCCGTCCGCCTCACCGGCGCGAACCCCGTGTTCGCCGACATCGACCCCGGCACCTTCTGCCTGGACCCCGACGCCGTCGCGGCCGCCATCAGCCCCCGAACCGCCGCGGTGATCGCGGTCCACCTGTACGGGCACCCTGCGGACATGGGCCGTCTGACGGCACTCACCCAACGCCACGGCCTCGCCCTGATCGAAGACGCCGCCCAAGCCCACGGCGCGGCCTGGGCCGGGCGTCCGGTCGGGACCTTCGGCACCGCGGCCGGTTTCTCCTTCTACCCGACCAAGAACATGCACACCATCGAGGGCGGCATGATCACCACCGCCGACGCGAGCCTCGCCCAGACCCTGCGGATGCTGCGCAACCAGGGCGCCCGGACCCGGTACGTCCACGAGATCGTCGGCACCAACGCCCGGATGACCGACGTCGCCGCCGCCATCGGCCGCGAACAACTCCGCAAACTCCCCGCGTTCACTGCGAGCCGCCGCCGTAACGCCGCCCATCTGGACGCCGCCCTGCGCGACGTGGTGATCACACCCCACGTGGCCGCCGAAGCCCAGCACGTCTACCACCAGTACACGATCCGCGTCCCTGTAGACAGCCCGGCTCGCAACGCCGTCGTCCAGGACCTCGACAACGGGGGCGTCGGGACTGAGGTCTACTACCCGACGCCGCTGCACCGCCTGCCGGCGTACCGGTGTGCAGCGGACCTGCCGCACACCGACACCGCAGCGCAACAGGTCCTGTCGCTGCCGGTCCACCCCGACATCACCCACACCGACCTTGACCGGATCGCCGCAGCGGTCACCGAGGCCATCCAAAGCCAGGCCCGGCCATGACCCCCGATCGGCTACGAGCGGGCCTGGTCGGCCTGGGCCGGATGGGCCGTCACCACGCCCGCATCCTGCGCCAGCTCGACGGCGTGGACTTCATCGCCGCCGTCGACCCCGCCGGCGACCCGCACCGTGCCGCCATCGGCATCCCGGTACTGGATGACCTGGACGAACTGATCGGCCTCGGCGTCGACTACGTCGTACTCGCCTGCCCCACCGGCCTGCACGAGCAGCTCGGGACCAGGCTCGCCGCCGCCGGCATCCCGACCCTGATCGAAAAACCCCTGGCGCCCGACGCCGACGCCGCACGCCGCCTCGCCGAAGCCTTCGATCACGCTAGGGTCGTCAGCGCAGTCGGCTACGTCGAACGCTTCAACCCCGCCCTGCTCGCGCTACGCACCCGACTTGAGAACGGAGCCCTCGGCGACGTCTTCCAGATCGGCACCCGCCGCACCGGCCCCTTCCCCTCCCGCATCACCGACGTCGGCGTCGTCCAGGACCTGGCCACCCACGACCTGGACCTGACAACCTGGGTGACCGGCCAGCGCTACGCCTCAGTCGCCGCCCACACCACGCATCGCAGCGGCCGCCGGCACGAAGACCTTCTTGCCGCGGTCGGACAGCTCACCGACGGCACCATCGCCCACCACCTGGTCAACTGGCTCTCCCCCCTGAAAGAACGCACCACCGTCGTGACCGGCGACCGCGGCTGCCTCGTCGCCGACACCCTCACCGGCGATCTCACCTACTTCGCCAACGGCTGTGCCCCCAACCACTGGGACGCCCTCACCGCCTTCCGCGGCGTCACCGAAGGCGACATGATCCGCTACGCCCTCCGCAAGAAAGAACCACTACTCGGCGAGCACGAAGCCTTCCGCGATGCCATCCTCGGCCAGCCTTCCACCGTCACTCCTCTCCACGATGGCATCAACGCCGTCGTGGTCGCACAAGCGGTCCTCGAAGCAGCACGAACCCGCGCAACGATTCCAGTTCCCGCTTCACCCTCAAGCCCTCCCGAGCCCGCGCGCTCCGGGACCGGCACCCGCAGAACGGCGGGATAACCGTTGTGACGCGGGAGGTCCCGACCACCACCGGCACGCGAACCGATTGCTACCAGCGGCCCGGGTTGCACACCGAGCCCTGACCCTGGACACGGCGAAAGGGCCCCGCTCACCCGAAGAAGGTGAGCGGGGCCGTTCGCATGTCAGGCGGATTTGTCTGCGGGTGGCGATGACGCAGAGGGCGATAGAGGTGGCCCAGATGGTCGGCAGCGCCAGGCCAGCCCCGAGGCCGCCAGGGCTCTCATCTGGAAGCCGCCCCTCCCCGGGCTTTGGTTCCTCGCCTTGGCGGCCGCGTCCACCCGGACGCGAGCTGGCGTTCGCACGCCCAGGCACAGGTGGCGACTGCCAGCCTCCCCAACCTTCAAAACAAGTTTAACTTGACATGATTATTCGATTGCCATACTGTGGTTTGCGGATGCACCACCCACAGCTCAACAGGAAGATCAGATATTGGAACTGATCACTATCGGCCTCACTCCCCCACCTTTCAGTCACCCCCGCCTCCAAGCCCTTTTCTTCCGCAACGGCCCGCGGTTCGACATCAAGAACGGCCCGGCTATGGAGGAAGGCGAGATGCTCGCGGTCGGCGCGGCGCCCCTCAAGGTGATCTCCACCCTCTTTGATCGGGGCTTCGAGCCCGAAGCCTCCTGCGCCGTAATGAAGTTCGCCGTCAGGAACGGCCCAATCACCCTGGCGACCGACGTATGACCGGCTGGGGGCCGCATAGCGGCCCCCAGCCTCGGCCCCTGGTCCTCCCTCACCCTGGAACTACCCATGATCACGTTTGACCTTGCCCAGTACCCCCACGCGGTGGAGATGGCCCAGACCGTCATCTCACAGGCCACCGATCTCGGCGTGACGTGGCAGCGGCTCACCTTCGTGGCCGCCGCGTTCCACGCCGCCGAGGAGGTTCGGCTCGCCGCGCTTGAGCGGGGCTGGTCCCGGCTGGAGGCCGACCTGGTCGCCGCGTTCGTCCTCCAGGTCGGCGCTGAGGACCTCGCTGACGCGGTCAAGGCGCGGGTGCTCAGCATCGAGCAGGCCAAGGCCACCATCCCCCGCCGCTGACCCGGGAGCCGCCGCCCCGCGCCCTGCAGGCGGCGGCCCCAACCGGATGACCACGTTCCTTCGCAGCTCGGCGACCGCTCGTGTCGGCGAGCTGTGAGGGATGCCCAGCCGACAGGAGCCTCATGAGTACGACGACAGACCTGATCCAGGTGCCGGAGAGCGCCGCCTACGAGGCCGGCTTCCTCATCCCGGTGGCCCTCACCCCGGCGGCACATGCCGACTGCGTTGCCTGGACCGACGCTGACGCGGCCCGCACCGGCGCGGTCCAGGAGCCCGAGGGGCGCCTCACCGACGTGCTGCACATGGCAGCCCTCGCCGTCCGCCGCGCTCGCCGCAGCGGCCCGGCCCGGTTGCCCTTCCGGGTCTGCCGGGTGGCCACCGACGCCCGCCCCGGCCAGGACGGTGACATCGAGCCGGACGAGGTCACCCTGGTCCTCACCCTCCATAAGGAGGAGCAAGGCCTGCACGCGACCATCAGCCTGCCCACGGAGACGATCCCGGCCGGTAGGGAGCAGCCCGGACAGGCTGCGGCCGGTCCCTGAAACGACAGAAGGCCCCCGTCCCTTCACCGGGAAACCCGGTGAAGGGACGGGGGCAGTCTGCTTTTCGGGAGCTGGCAGGGTCAGGTCGCGCGCCGGTACGGCAGCTCGCGCGGGACACGGTCCCCGGTGTCGGACACGATCGCTTGCACGTTCGGTCGGACACCGAACAGGCCGACGCCGGCTGCAACGAAAGCCATCAGCATGGCGCACTGATCAGCGGACCAGTCGAGACCGAACGCCAGCCCGAGCGTCAGGGCCGCCTGGGTGAGCCCGAGGACGGCCGGGAGGACCTGGTCGCGCGCCACAAGACAGGCGGTGACCAGGCCGAGAACGGCGGCGGCGCCAGCGTTCACCGCGGCGGTCTGGGTGTCGGACCAGTCGAGGCCGAACGCGACGGCCATCTGCACCCCCGCGGACAGGAACGCGAGGATGGTGGCGGGGTCACGGCCGAGGATCTTCATGGGGGGTTTCACGGAGGCCTCCGAGGGGGCGAAGGGGCGGGCCGGTGCCGCCCGTGTCTGTGGCCCGCACAGGTTGCTGTGCGGTGGAGCCGTCTGCGTCCGCCAGCAGACGGCAGCGGGTGTCAGCCCTGGTCCTGGCGGATCGTCCACCGTCCCGACGCCGCGCGCGGCGCGCGGCGGGTGCCGGCACTGCCCCCGGCGGGGAACACCGCGACCGCGACGTAGAGGTGCTGGCCTTTGCTGAGCCCCTTCGGCATGGACGCGGTGGCGATCTGGGCGCCGCCCGTGGCGTTGCCGTCGGCGCGGACCTCGTGCCAGGCCTTGGTGGACTTGCCGTCCTTCCAGTCGTGGACCTCGAACCGCAGCTGGTACTCGTCGCCCGCGCCGAGGCCCTCGATGCGGACGACCGCGTCGACGTCCGCCCAGGTCGACGCCGGGGACACGTAGCCGGGATAGCCGTCGGGGCGGTCCTTGTCCGGCTTGGAGTGGGCGTTGGCGGGGTCGGCGTAGGTGGTGTCCCAGTTGAGGCGGGTGAAGTCGCCCCACTTCAAGTGCTGGGGCTTGGTCTTGCCGTAGCTGCTGCGGATGGGCACGTCGTCGTCCTCCTGGTGAGTCCCGAGGGCCAGCGCCCTCAGCTCCGCGAGCGACCCGCGGAAGGTGTTGACGTCGCAGCGGCCCGGGATCCCTGGCACGGTGCCGCTGGACGAGTACTGCAAGATCGAGATGGGCTCGCCGCCGAACGACGTCCACCAGGCCGCGGGGACCTTGCTGTGCAGGGCCGCCGGGGAGCCGGTGCCGGTGACGTAGTGGGACTGCCAGATCGTGTCGAAGAAGCTGAGATCGGGCCTGCCGTGGGCTTCCCAGTACCACCGCGGGAAGTAGCCGATCACCGGGTGGCCGCCGGTCAGGCGCTTGAACTCGGCGACCCATTCCCTGGCCGTGGCCCCGTCGGCGCCGGACGCCTCGACGTCCAGGGCGACGGCGAGGTCGGACACGCTCCCGGCCTTGGCGAGGAAGTAGCGGGCCTGCGCGGCTCCGTTTCCGCCGTGCAGGAAGTGGTATCCGCCCGGGAGGAACCCGTCGCCGAGCGCGCGCATCCCGGCCCGGTTGTGGGTCCAGGTGGGGTTGGTGTAGTTCGTGGACTCGGTGACCTTGGAGAACCCGAACCGGATCCCAGCGGCGTACACCGATGGCCAGGACGGTTTCCCCTGGTAGGACGCGACGTCCACACCGTAGATGGGCACTGCTCCTCCTTTGGCGACGAGTGGCATCAGTACTCCCGCATGCGGTCGGCGAGTTCGGCCGGCAGCGGTGGGGGCTCCAGCCCGCCTTGGCGCATCTGGTGTGTGATCTGGGCGATGTACCGGAGCGCGGTCGCGATGATCTGCCGGTCGTCGGCCTGGGCGCGCCGGTCGTCCTCCTGGGCCTGCTCCAGGCTGCGGAGGCGCTCACGGAGCCCCTTGTTCTCCTCGCGCCACGCCTCGCGAAGCTCGCTGAAGTCGTTGCGGTCCTCCGCCCGCGAAGCCACCCCCTTGACCTGCCGTTGTGTCACCCATCCGAAGAGGCCGGCGACGAGGGCAGCTCCGATGACGCCGAGCGCCGACCAGACCGCAGGGCTCATCAATCGCGCCCCCGCCTCGCCGAAGGCGGCTCGGGCAGCCCTGCCACGATGACCACCGTGCCGGCTACCGCGATCCACACGACGGCGTTGAACCCGCCGCGCGTGTACGTCCCGATTCCCAGCAGGTAGGCCACCGCCCAGAGCGCTGGCGGGATCATCACGAGCGCAAACCCTTGCCCATCTCGGCCAGGACGGCGCAGCGGCGCGTAGATCAGCGCGGCGAGGCCGCACCCGATCCACAGTCCCGCCAGCCAGGTGAACGGCACGACCTCTTCGGTCCAGCCCAGGCCGCGCTTCACCCCGAAGGCAGGATCCACGAGGATCCCGACGCCATAAAAGATCCAGGCCACGCCGTGGAGGCCAAGGAATGCGCCGCGTCGGCCGAGTCGGTGGGCGAACGATCGCATGAGGCGCAGCGGCACGTGGCCGCCGCCTTCGTCGCCGTGTGCCGAGCCGGAGTCGCGGTTGCGGCGACGCCGCGCTGGGCGGCCTCGACCTGCCGAGCCTGGTTCGTCAGGCATGTGCGGCCCCCTCCTGATGGAAGTTGCGGTCACGTCCACTCGTTCGTACTGGTGCGTTGGCGCAGCTCCACGTCCCACCACGCGTCATTTCCGCCGAGTTGCCGGATGCCCGACGGGACGACCTCCTGGTCACCGCCCGGCATGGTCAGCGCGGCGAAGTGGATCCGGACAGCAGCCGTGGACGGCGCGGGAAGGATCATCTCGGCGTGGTGGATGCGGACTTCGACGGCCGGCGGTACGCGGAGCTCGGCGTGATGGATCCGCACGGTGGGGCGGGTCGGGACGCGGAGCTCAGCGTGGTGAATTCGGGTCTCGGCCATCAGGACGCCGTCGAGGTGAAGCGGAACCGCAGGTCACCGAAATCGGTGATGTTCGCGACGTCCAGGGCCGGAACGTTGAAGGTGTACACGGTCGCCGTCGCAGGCAGGTCGGTGTAGGTCGTGGAGGAGATGACCGTCGTGCCCTGCACCAGCGCCACTTCGCACTGCGCGCTGGTTGCGCCACCGGCCGACGACAGCACCACCAGGAATGAGAACCCGGTGTCGACGCCGGGGTCCTCCACGCCGGTGAGCCGCGCCTCATAGACCGCGCCGGTCGGGCCTGCTGGGGACCGCAGGTAGGTGGCGTCGTCGCGGACGGTCTCGCCGATCCGCGCGGCGAGCGGCACACCCGTCCCGACCGCGGGCTCGGCGGTGTATCCCCCGATCGTGACGTCCGACTGGGGGCGGGCCGTCTGCACGTTCACCTTGGGTGCCAGCGCGATGGTGTAGGTGATTGCCGACGACTGGTTGGCGTCGAGTGTGAAGGTGCCGCCGCCGTACGGGCCGGGCGCGGCCGCGGCGCGGTCCACGACCGAGATGTCGGGGTGGCCGCCGCCCGTCCCGATTACCGTCGCCCGGGGCGTGCCGCCCGCTGGGCGGGCGGTGAACTGGGTGGTCGTGGACGACTTGGACACGCACACCTCGACCACCCGGCAGTCGTTGATGGTCGTGGTGACCTGCGGGGTGGGGACGCTTGCGGTGCCGCCGGTGTCCAACCTGGAGTTGATCTTGTGGATGATGTCGGTGAGGTCGACGCCGGAGTAGTCGAGCAGGACCGCGCCGGCCTTCGGGCTGATGCCGTCGTTGGTGATCGTGAGGGTCGCGCCGGGGTCGCTTACACCGGCGACCCGCTTCCACATGGCCGCGGTGATCCCGTCAGCTTCGGGGCTCTGCTGCGCCTTGGCGGGCAGCCATCCGGCTGGCGGGGAGATGGTGCAATCGACGTTCGCGTACGTCACCAGGAGCATCCCGTCGCCGGTCCGCGTGTCCGAGGGGATCGTGACGTTCACGCTGTTGGCGCCGGTCCCGGACGCCACAACTCGGAAGGTGGGCTCGGGCATGTCATCTCCGCAGGGTCAGCGTGGAGGGGTCGCGGTAGTACTTCTGGCAGGCTGCGTTCGCCGCCGTGATCGCGGCTGGGGAGCTGGTGGGGGTGAACGCTTGCGACGCCACCGCCTCGTCGAATCCGACGTCGGAGTCGAACCAGCACATGAACACCGCGGACGGCCAGCCTCCGGCGGCGTGGGAGGCGCAGTAGGCGGCGGTGTCGGTGATCCGTTGGGCCTTGACCGCCTGGCTGGTCCATCCGGTTTCGGCGACCGCCCACGGCACTCCGTGCGTGGCCGCGTAGACCACGACCGGGTCGAACATCGCCGAGGGGGTGTCGTCGTAGTAGTCCACGCTCAGCACGTCGTACACGGCGTCCTGCCACCACTGCTCGGGCTGCCCCGCGCCCTTGGCGGGGTCGTGCCACAGCCATGCCGTCCAGCACGGCGTCACATACGTGTTGGGGAGCTGCTCGCCATGGACGATGTCGGCGAACCGGCGGATCGCGGTCATGTATTGGGTGCGGCTGTAGTTGCCCCGGCGCACCTTGGAATCGGCCTCGTGCCAGCTGGTGAGGAATTTGGGCATGCCGTCGTCGGGGATCGAGCGGAGGAACGTCCGCAACCGCGCGTCGTGGGCGCCGGTGAGGAACTGGTCGATCGGCGGCCGCACCGAGTGCACCGACGCGTGCTTCCCGACGTCGATCGAGGCCTCGCTCACCGCCCAGGACGTGGGGATGCCGGTGGCCTCCGACTCGTAGGAGCGGCGGACCGTCATGGGGCTGACCTGCGGTTCCAGCACCTCCGTCCACGACCGCTTGGACGGAAGTGGCGCGTGGTAGGACGCGGCGCCCACCAGCAGTGTGCTGGCTGGGTCCGTCGACCCTGCGCCGGTCAGGGGTTGCCAGCCCTGCGATGTCAGCTGCGACACGGCGATCGGCACCCGGCTACTCCTTCGTGGGAATGTGCAGGTCCTTGACCCGCGCGGTCTGCGGCGTGGGCGGCCCGATCCACAGCAGGTACTTCTGGCCGGCCAGCTGCTCGGGGATGTCCGGGTATGCGCCGGAGGCCGGGTCGTACTTGAGGGCGTACGCGGTGTACGACAGCAGCGTCTGCTGCGCTGCGACGGTCTGCTCCAGGATGGTGACGCGGCGGGCCAGTCCGCCCAGGTCGGTCGCGACCAGCAGGTACCGGTAGCCCTTACCGCCGTCCACCCACAGCGCGGTGACCCCGGGCGGGCCCTGGAAGCGCGGGACGACCCCGACGGGGATCCCGGTGCCGCCTCCTTGCCCCGACGTCACCTTGGTGATCGCGTTGCCGCTGTCGTCGAGCAAGTCCTCGTACCGGGTTCCGGCCGTGAACTCTGACCAGGTGGTCAGCTCTGCGCCGCCGACCAGGACCGGGATGTTGCCCTGCCCGGCGTCGAAGGTCCAGTCCGCGGGTGTCCCCCCGAACCAGTGCCGCTCTTCGGGGATCGCCTCGCTCAACGCCCGACCTCCAGCAGATAGGTGAGGGTGCAGCGCAGGACCCGGTCGACATCGACCCTGCTGGTGGGGTTGTCGACCCAGATGCCGCCGTCGCCGCGGACCTGGACCCGCGCGTAGTTGTTGGGGGTGATGTGCACCGCGAACCAGCGGGTGGCCCCGGGCCGGTACAGGCCCGGGATCGTGCCGAGCGGGGAGCCGAGAGGGTCGGTGCCGTAGAACGGGTCACCGGCCCGCTTCACGTTCAGCGTGATCTCTACGTGGCGCCCGGACCGCGTCACGGTGTTGACCGCCGTCGACTCCACCTGGGGCCATTTCGTCGCGAGCGCGACCGGTGCCTCGGCCTCGATCGTGAGCGGTTTCCAGCCCGTGCCGTCCCCCAGCAGCAGCACGCCCTCTTCGATCAGGGCGCGGCCCTTGCTGGGGTCGGGCCGAGACGCCGGCACCGACGGTGCGAGGGTCCATCCGGTGAACCAGCGGGCGTCGGCCATCGCCGCGGGCTGCATCACGCTGGTGCCGGCCTCGACCGCACCGTGCCCGAGCGGCACCTCCCACACGCCGCTCCAGGCGCGTGTGAGGCCCGGGAGCGCCGCTCCGCCGATCTTGTACTCGGCGGTGATGCGGTCGTTGCTGGGGTCGTTGCGCAGCACGATCGTGTCGCGGCGGAGCGCGCCGGTGGTGTTGTTGGGGATGGGGATCTGCTTGGCCTCGTCCAGCCAGTACTTCTGGCCTCGTACGAACGCCTCACCGGCCGGGACGATGATCACGCCTGATCCGTTGGCGACGGGGCGGAGCGCGGTGTCGGCGGGTGTGCCGCAGACCCCGTCCGGCGCGGCCCACATCATCATCCGAGAGAATTCGTCCTCGGTGTTGATCTTGGAGGATCCGAACGGGTAGGAGCGTTCGGTCATTGGGGCACCCTCGTTTCGACGCTGCGGAGCCGCCGGTTGATGCCGGCCATGACCTGCATCAGGGAGCTCAGGGGGTTCTTGGGATCGGTGGCGTCCGGGGTGGCGATGACCGGCTTGACCGTCGCGCCGCTGGCGCTGTCGGAGTTCAGGACGACCTCGCGGATGGTGTCGGTGACCTTCTCTCCGCGGACCATGGCCGCGCCTCGATCGCCGACGTTGTAGTGGACGCCGTACTGGCACTGGTCGGTGTCGATCGGGGTGAGCGACAGCGACGCCTGGCGTGCACCGGCGGTGAGGGCCTCGTCCGCGGCCTGGTCCATCTGGGCTGCCAGGTCGACCGAGCCGGTATCGACGTCGGTGCGGTCGACGAACTGCTCGATCCGCAGCCCTGGGACGAGGAGGTCCGCGCGGGTGTACTCCCTCACCACGCGCGGTGAGCTGTTGCCGCCAGCGACGACGATCGCGCACGTGCACGTCGGGGGCTGCTTGGAGTAGGAGACGTCCTCCAAGTTCCCGCGCCCGAACGAGAACACGACGCCAGAGTCGTGGGGCTCGTACACCTCGAAGCGGCGGCCGGTGCCGACCTGCACGATCCGGAAGCCGAGGCCTGCGGTGTTGGCGATGTCGGCCAGGACGTCCAGGAGGTTGGCGAACTGTCGGATCTGCTTGGTGACCGTGGGGCCGCGCGCCAGGTCGGGGGCCAGGGTCAGGTCCGGGACGCGGCGGCCGGAGCGGGCGGACGGGCCGATGTTGACGTCGACGAGGGTCCGCAGGACGGTCTCTGCCTTCCCGCTGACCTTGTAGGTCCCGTCGGTCTGATGGGCGTCGTCTGCGCTCGGGTTCGGCCATACCGTGGCCTGCTTCAGCAGGTTGTTGTCGTCGACCCCGGACACGGTGAGAGTGCCGGCGTCGCCGTCATCGCGGGTCTGCGCCGAGTCGACGGAGGTGATGTCGCCGGACATGACCCGCGCCGCGTTGTAGCGGATGATGAGGCCGTTGCCTTCGACCAGAAGGGCGGCCTTGGCGGATTCGGCGCCGATCGTGAGTTTCCACGCCCCGACCGCGTTGTGCCTGGGTATGGCCTGCATGCTGGCGTAGTCGTCGAGCTCGCCGATCGGTTTCAGATCCGTGCCTCGGCGCATCTTCAGCGCGAACATCCGCACCCTCCCCTCCATGGCGCGGGCCCGTCCGCGCCCCGGCGCGGGTCAGGCGGACAGGTAGCGGGGCGTGGCGGTGAACTCGACGACGGTGTCCGGGGTGGAGCCTGTGACGATCAGGTCCACCCGGTTCTCGCCGGATAGCAGCGGCCACAACACGGCGGCCTCGTCGATGTTCGGCCACAGATCCACCGCGTCGTTCAGGAGCGCGCTCTTGATCCGCTCCCGGGTGTCGATCACCGCGACGTCGCCCAGGGCGAGCGTCCGGGTGAGCGTCCAGGTCCCCGCGGCGGGGTGGGTGAAGACCGCCGACTCCATCGGCCCGTGGATGGTCCACACCGGGAACGCCTGCACGTCACCGGGGTTGAAGATCCGCACGTCGGCTCCGAGGACCTGGGAGTCCGACACCTCCCACGGCACACCCGAGGGGTAGAAGTCCTGGACGACGCCGGCGCGGAAAGGCCGCCCGAATGGGTCGCCTTCCCAGAACGGGGACTCGCATGTCCAGGTCAGCCCGTAGGCGGTCCAGCGGCGCCCTGCCGCGTCGAGGTCTTCCGACCCTTCCGCGCCGGAGGCGTAGATCGCGGTGATCGAGCGGGCGGACCCGTCCGGCTCGGTCAGGGTCAGGGTGCCGCGGCCGAGGTCGCCGTCCAGCGGTGACAGATCCTTGAGCAGTTGCCGTTTGCGCTCCAGGAACGCGGCCCGGCCGTCATGGGAGTAGATGACGACCGGGATCATGATCTCGCGTGGGTTGGCCTTGGTGCCGGTGCGGCGGTTCCCGTGGATCTGCGGGGACTCGCTCTCGTACGCCTTGAAGGTGGGCATGTCCAAGCCCCGGGCGCCGGGCTGCACCAGGTAGCCGGTGGGCCAGTCCGATAGGTGCGTGACCCGGCCGAGGGGGCTGGACCATTTCACTGTCGTGAAGGGCTGGGCAGGGCCGCCCCGTCCGATGTCGCTGATCCGCTGCGCCATGATCGGCATGCGGCCCTGCCCTCCTTTCCGCGCGCTCGTGCGCTGGTGTCACAGCAGCGGCCTGTGCAGGACGTACACGTCGTGGAGCGCGTCGTTGACGGCCTGCCGGGTGGCCTTGTCGGTGACCTCGTGGATGTGGAGTTCCTCGATCGTGAGGCCGCCTCGCCCCGCCGGGACCGGTGCCGGGGCCGCGGCGGCCGGGACCGGGGTCGGTACGATGAGGCCGGCCATCCGGTCGACGGACGTCTGCACCTCGACCAGGCTGGTGTCGATGCCGAGCGCGAGCCCGGCGCCGACCTGCTCGCCGAGTTCGGCCATCACCCGGGAGGGTGATCGGATCTTTAGCGCCTTGCGGATCTGGTCGCGGATGGCCTTGGCGATCCGGCCCATGGCCCGCTCGATGGCCTTCTTCTCCGCCTCCAGCCCGGCCAGGAACCCTTTCCCGGCCTGCGAGCCGGCGTCGTACATGGCGTCGCCGGCCTGCTTACCGACGTTGGTCGCGGCGGTCCCGATCGCCTTCTGAGCCGCGTTCAGCTCCTTGACCTGCTTGGGGGTGGCGTCGGCGAGGGCCTGGGCGTAGGAGGCTCCCCGGTCGGGACCGGCGGCGATGATCTGGGAGATCAGCTCCTTGGACACCCCGAGCTTGGCGAGCTTGCCCAGGTTCGCCTTGAAGGCGTTGAGTTGCTTCACGCGGGTCTGGAGACCGCCGATGATTCCCTTGGCGTTGAACACCTCCCCTTCGGCGTACAGGCCGCTCGCGTCGGCCTGTAGGCCGGTTGGCAGGCCGGTGAGGCTCGCGAACTCCCGAGCCGACTCGGTCGATTCCTTCGCCAGGGCCTTGCCCGCGTTGATCGAGGACGCGAGCTTGTCCCGCCGGGCGGCGAGGTTCTGCAGCTGCTTGCCCTGGCGGGTGACGTAGGTGTTGAGCCGGTTGTCGGTGGTGGACCGGATGCCCTTGTAGGCCTTGGTGATGTCGGACGTCAGGTCCTTCAGCGCGGCCCGGATCTTCCCGACGGAGCTGGTGAGGTCCTTGGTGAGACCCTTCAGGTCCGCCTGGACGGGCTTGAGCCGCGCCCGCGACGGCGTCCCGGACGCATACCCCTGGGCGATCTGACGGCCGATCCGCATCGACTCCTCGTGCGGATAGACCGTCTCGCCGCCCTTGAACCGGACCAGCTCCGGGCCTTCCTCGCCGACCCACGCCAGGCCCGGGGCGGCGCCGTTGGTGCCGCGCGCGTACCAGCCGGTGTTCTGGGAGTGCCGCCACGCCCCGGCCGGGGACCCGTACCGGCCTTGGATGTAGCCGAGCCCCCAGTTGATCTGCGTCGCCCAGTTCGTGAGCCAGTCGCTGCCCGCGGCCGCCATCTTCTGCGGCGGGAGCGCCTGCGGGATCCCGTACGCGCCGCTACTGGCATTACGGGCGTTCCAGCGCCAGCCGGACTCCCGCTCCCACAGCGAGTCCAGCGGAGCCCACTGGTTGCCGCCCCACCCGAACTCGCCGAACTGCGCCCGCGCGTACGCCTTCGGGGTGCCTCCACCCCACCCGACCGCCGCGCTGGACCCGATGTGCCGGTAGGTGCCGCCGGACCGCCACGGCGCGTACCGCACCACGTCCCCGGTGCGGGGGGCGTGGATCAGCGCCTTCGACCCGCCCATCCCCGTGACCATCATGACGTGGCCGGTGTGGGGGAAGAACAGGTCGCCGGGGACGGCCTGGGCGCGGCTGGTCGGCGTCCCGGACGCGATCTGGTCGTAGGTGACGCGAGGGATGCTCACGCCGGCGGCGCGCCATGCGGCCTGGGTCAGGCCCGAGCAGTCCCATTGGTCGGGGCCGGTCGCGCCCCACCGGTACGGCTCGCCGAGCTGCTGCACCGCGAACTGGACGGCCTTGCTCCCGGACCCGCCGGCGAGGGCCTGCTGGATGAGCCCGGCTGCGATCGCGGTCTGCCCGCCGGCGTAGGTGATCGCGCCGGCGAGCATCGCCGCGTTCGCCCGGGTGGCCTTGGCGAGCGCCGCCGCGGCGTCGTCGTCGTAGTGGTAGCCGCGCTTGTACGAGGCCGCACCCAGGGACTTGGGGATGCCGCCGCCCGCGTAGCCCGGCGGGGTCCAGGACTCGGGCCCGGCCGGAAGCGTCCATGCGGTCGGCTGGGGGATGCCGCCGCCCGCGTACCCCTTTCCCTTGTAGATGGTGCCCTTGTTGCCCGCGTCGTTCCACGCGGCGAGGGTCGGGAGGTGCCGGGCGGTCGCCGTGGCGTTGATGACCATCTCGCCGGGCGAGATGCGGGTCAGGAGCCCGTCGCCGCGCGGGTCGCCGGGCCCGGCGATGTAGCCGCCGCCTGCGTTCCCCATGACGCCCTTGAGGATGCCGCCGAGGACCGGGTCGTTGACGAGATTGCCGAGACCCTTCATCGACAGCTTCCCCTTGGCGTTGACCGTCACGTCGGTGCTGGCCTTCGGGGGGATGTGCAGGAGCTGGTCGACGTACTTCTTGGCCTCCTTCCGGGAGCCGGTGAACTTCTCGGCCATGTCGATGAGCTGCTCGCGCTGCTTCCTCAGCCGCGCGAGGTTCTTGTCGGTGACCTCGTTGTTGTTCACCAGCTGGTCGCTGTACTGGTTCAGCACCCGCGCGCCGTTGATGATCTGCTGGCGGTTGTCGCTGGCCGCCCGCGAGTTGCCAGCGAAGGCGCGGCCGTTCCGGTTCAGCGCCTCGCGGCCCGAGCTCAACGCGTTGTTGAAGTCGATGAGCTCCTGTTGGGAGTTCATGAACCGGTTGGCGTTGATCGCCAGCTCCCGGTTCTGCTCCTGCAACCGGGAGTTGAGCGCTGCGGTCGCGCCGCCGCCGTAGTAGAGCAGCCGCGTGTACTCCGGGAGCAGCTCGTTGATCTTGTTGGCGTCCACGCCGTTGCGCTTCAGCGCGGCTGAGAGCTGATCGAACGCGGCCTTGGCCTCGGCTGCTCTGCCGTTCTCGGCCAGGCCCTTCAGCGCCTGGTCGAGGCCGCGGTAGTTGTTCTTGATCTGCTCGGTGATGCCTGCCTGCCCGTACAGGGTGTTGACGATCGTGGATCCCCAGTTCGCGATCTGCTCGCTGGTCGTCGGGTCGGTCGCCTTGCGGGCCTGCTCGCCCAGGTCGCCGAGACCGTCGCCGAACTGGCGGAGCAGCGGCCCGGTCATCTCCCCGGTGCGGCCGAGCTTCACCAGCGAGTCGGCGAGCTCGTCGGCGCGCGGCTTGGCGTCGATAGTCGACCCGACGAAATGGTTGATCGCCTGGCTCGCGGCATAGAACCCCAGCAGGAGCCCGGCAGCTCTGCCGAGCCCGAGGAGAGCGGTGCGGGTGGTCGCGGCCTGTGCCGACACCCCCATCATCCAGGCGCCGACGCTCCGCAGGATCGTCCCGAGCCGCAGCATCCCGGCGCCTGCTGCGCCTGCGGCGGTCGCCGTGCCCCGGAACCCGGCGACCAAGGCGGTGAGGCCGAGCATCCTGGCGGCCTTCGCCGCGATGAGGATCGCGGCCCCGTACTGGAACAGGATCGGTGTGTGCTCGGCGAGCGCGGCGGTACCCTCGGCGAGAGGCTTGATCCCGGCCGTGTACACCATCGTGACAGGCGCGACGGCCTTGCCGACCTCCAGCAGCGCATGGCTGATCGCGCCGATGTCTTCGGCGACGATGCGGCCGTTGGCCCTGGCGTAGTCCATGAACTCGTTGAAGCCGTTGGAGCCGGCGAGGTTCTTGCCCCAGTCCTCGAACCGGGCCGCCCCGGAGTCCAGAAAGTCGAAGACCTCCTCGACCTCGGGCATGAACGCGTTGAGCACGCCGGCCATGCCGGTGACGGTGTGCCCGAAGATGCTGCCGAGCTGGACGATCGCGACCGGCGCCTCGATGCCGACGCCCTCGATGAACTCGGTCCAGAACTCGTTCTTCAGGCCGGCCTCGGCGCGGTCGAGCAGCACCCCGAACGCCTGCGAGGTGCCCTTCACCAAGGGGGTTGCCCGGTTGAGGCCGCGGCCGACGATGTCGAGGCCGCGGCCCAGGACGGGCAGAACGTCGGGTTCGAGGTCCCGCACCCACGCCTTGTAGACGCCGCGGAACTTCTCCCAGTCGTCCAGGAGCCCACGCTCGGCAGGGGACAGCTCCCCCATGACCTTGGCGAGCTTCTGCTGCGCCGCGGTGTTGGTGTTCGCGGCTGCGGCGGCCTGGCGCTGCGCCATCCGGTCCTGGATTTGCAGCGCGGTGATCTGCCGCTGCGCGTCCCCGACCTGCTGAAGCGCCTGGGTGAGCTGCTGCTGAGCCGACTTGACCTGCTGGGAGCCGTTGATGCCGGCGCGGTCGGCGGCGGCCTTGTCCTGGCGGAGCCGCTTGGTGGCCAGGCGCTGCTCGTCGAGCTGCTGGAGAGCCTCGTCGACCGCGAGCTGCGCCTGCTGGCGGGCCAGCTCGGTCGCCTTGGGGTCGGCGAGGGTCTTGTCGAGGTTCTCGCGCGCCTCCTTGAGCTGGAGCGTTGCGCGGCGTTCGGCGAGCGCCCCGGACCGCACCTGGTTGGTGAGGTCTTCCATGGCGCGGCGCGCGTCGCGCCGCGCCATGGTCAGCGCCTCTTCGGCGGTGCGGGCCGCTGCTTTGGCGTTGGCGACCTGCCGTTCCGCGCCGACCATCTGAAGGGCGCGCAGCCGCGCCTGGTCGGCGGTGTTGATGCCCGTCGAGGTGGCGGTGTTGACGGCGTCCTGGACGGCCTTCTGCGCCTGAAGCGCCTCGGCGACCTTTCGCACGCCAGGGACCGCGACGGCGGCGAACCCCACCGCGCCGGCGGTCGCCGCGGTGAACCCTGCCGCGAGCGCGCCGATTCCGGCGGCGAGGCTGGTGCCGAGCGGGATCGCGGTGATCGCGGCGAGTTGCAGGGCCAGGCTCCGCAGTTGCCCGGACGCCGCGCCGGTGTTGACGCCGGCGTTGAGGTTGATACCGCGGGAGAAGAGGCGGTCGGCCTCCTGCCGCAGCAGGAGCAGCCGCGCCATCGCCGCGGCGGTGTCGAGGTCGGCGTTGATGGTGACCTGGAAGGGGCCGAGCCCGGCGATTCGCTGCCGGACCCGTTCCAGGCTCCATTCGTCGAGCTTGACCTCGACGATCGCGCGGGCCTTGCCGATCGTCGCGAGGCGGCGGCGGACGAGGGCCTCGCTCCACTCATCGAGCTTGACGCTCACCCCGACCTGGACAGGCCCGAGCGCTGCGAGCCGTTCACGGATCCGGTCCAGGTGGTAGCGGTCGAGCTGCGGCTCGACCCGGACACCGACCGGGCCGATGTCGGCGATGCGGCGGCGGACGAGGGCCTCACTCCACTCATCGAGCTTGACGCTCACCCCGACCTGGACAGGCCCGAGGCCTGCGAGCCGGCCGCGGATCCGGTCCAGATGGTAGGGGTCGAGCTGCGGCTCGACCCGGACGTCGACGGGGCCGATGTCGGCGATGCGGCGCCGTGCGCGGTTCAGGCTCTCGCTGTCGACCTGGACCTTCGCCTTGACGGTGACGGGCGGGATCTTGAGGGTGCGCAGACGCTCCTGAAGCTCGGTCTTCAGCTCGCGGGCGAGTTCCCGGCCGGCGCGGCGGCCGACCTTCCCCGCCTGCTCCGATACTCGGGCGCCGGACTTGCGGACCGCCTCGACGACGTCGCCGACGACGAAGCCCTTCCCAGCGCCCTTGGACATGGCCTTGCCGAGCCTGCGTCCGAGCTTCGCGCCGACCTCGGTGACCGTGCCGTCGAGCCGGTCGTGGATCTCCCGCCCGAACCGGGGCGGGTTGATGCTGGGTTCGATCCGCATCCGAACCCTGCCGCCGTCGTGATCGGCCATCGCGCGCACCCCCTTCCGTGTGCTGGTGGGTGGCGCGGGGCCGGTCAGCGGCCGAGCGTGGGGCGGAGGTTGTGGGTGCCGGGCGGGGGCCGGAGCGTGCGCAGGTAGTCCATGCGGGCCGCCTGGACGCGTTCGGCCTCGGCCGCCGCGGCGGCCGCCAGCCGTTCGGCGGCGACGTCCTCGCGGGTGCGGGGCGTCCGCACGGGCGAGAACGTCGGGACGTCACCGGTGAGCCGGAACCCGACCCACGCGACCTGAAGGAGCGTCTGGAGGTAGGTGGTCTGCGCCGCCTGCATCCACTCGCCGTCGCTCCAGCGGCGGTCGTCGACGATCCCGGCGAGCCGGGTCTTGACGGCGGAGGTGGCCGGGAGCCACTCCCACATGCCGTACAGCTCGATCAGGGGGATCTTCTGTCGCCGCCAGTCCACCAGCATTTGGCCGCCTCGGCCGGGGAAGAAGTGGGCGAGGTCGGCGTGCAGCAGCGGCCCGTGCTCCTCTACCGTGCGGAGGAGCTGCGCGACTTTCCCGCCCCGCTCGGCTTCTTCCCGCTCTTGGCCTTCGCCGGGGCGTCCGCGCCGCCTCCGCTGCCCTCGTCCGCGTCGTCGTCCTCGTCGGTGGCGTTTTCGTCGCCGGGCGCCACCTTCAGGATCTCGCTGATGATCTCCACGACGTCGCCCATCTGAAGGCCGAGGCGCTCGAAGGCCTCCAGGCGCTCGGGCTCCTTCGGCCACGTCTCGCTGATCGCCAGGCGCAGGACTTCCCTGTCGCCGGGGTAGTCGTCGCCGTACACCTTCTGGGTCAGCTCCTCGGACCAGAAGGACATGAAGGGGATCTCGACGATCTCGCCGTCGAGGCCCTCGATGGGGTAACTGTTGCCGCCGAGCGCTTCGGCGCGCTCGCGGCGGCGCTCGGCGAGCTTGTAGACCTTGCGGGGTTTGGTCATGGGAATGCTCCTCGCGGGTTGCGGGCCGGCGCGCAGGGCCCCGGCGTGGGGTGGACAGGGTTCGCGGGTCACTGCGTGGGTGGTGCAGTGGCCGGGGGCGCCACCCGCGAAAGGACGCCCCCGGCCACTGGTCGGTGTGGCCGGGCGTCAGGCCGGGATGGGGACCTTGGAGATCATGCGGCGCACCGGCGTGCCTCCCGAGACCGGCACCATCGCGGTGAAGGTCAGGCCGTAGGCGTGGAGGTTGTCGGCGTTGTCGGTGATGTTGTCCCGGTCGGACACCTCGGCGCGCGACACGATGTAGCGGAAGTGGCGACCGGTCGCGGAGTCGATCACGTCCAGGCCCAGCGCGATCGAGATGATGCTCGCGGTCTCGGGGTCGTCGAACGCCACTCCGGCGTCGGCGCCGGACCCGACGACCTCCATGTCGGCGATCGGCACGCTGTAGTACAGCTGGAGCGACATCGCCGTGGTCTCGGTGAGGGTGAGTTTGAAGGTGACCGTCCGGTCCTTGGGCTCGCGGCGGATCGGGCCGGAGATGCCCCACCCCATGTGGGTGACCATCTCCTGCGCGAGCGCTTCGGTGAGCCCCTCGTCGGTGATGATGCCGGCTTCGCCCCATCCGGCCGGCCAGTTCGAGGTCAGGTCGGTGGGGGCCGTGGTGCCGATCGCGGCGAAGTAGGCGTATCCCTTCGAGCCTGCGCTGACGTTGTTGGTGTTGCCCATCCGCTCCTCCAGGTGTGCGGGCATGAAAAAACCCGCCACGGGTGGCGGGGTCGGTGGTTGCTCGCGGGTTGGCCAGGGGTCGCGGGTTAGGCCATGCGTTCAGGTGAGGCGCAGCGGCACCGTGGCGGCGACACCGAGCCGGGTGATGTTCTGGGACACGTCCGGGCGCGGGGACGGCCCGGTGAGGTTCTTGACGCGGCCTGCGACAGCGCCGCGGGTCCGGTAGCCCTCGATGGCGGTGAGCGCGGCGATCAGCCTGGCCGCGGTCCGCGCGCCCTGCTCCGGGTCGGCGGCCCAGACGTCGAAGTCGAGCGAGGGCTCGTCGACGAGGTAGCCGTCCGACCATGTCCACCCGGTTCGGGTGCCGGGGCCGCGGGTCACGTCGACGATCGGGAGCCGCGCGTCGAACTCCTCGGCGGGCGGGAGCCGGGTGCACGTCCAGACGCCGTCGAGGAGCTCGGTGAGGTAGTCGACGGCGAAGATCTCGGCGTCGGGCCACTCGACCAGGTCCACGCCGTCACCCCCTTGTCCGATGCCGGGCTACTGCGGGCCGCCGAGCGCGATGGCCGAACTCGGGTCGGGGTCGGGGTCGTAGCGGGCGATCAGGGCCTGCTTGGACGCGGCGCGGGCCTCGGCCTCGGCCATGCCCTGCCTGATCGCGTAGTCGACCCACGCGCCCTTGGGCGCGGTCCGGTCCGGCTTCACCACGACGCCGCCGTCCCCCGCGGGGTCCGCTGGGTCGCCCGGCTCGCCCGCGCCGCCCGCCCTCTCCTCTTCGGGTGTGTCGGCGCGGCGGCACAGGCCGTCCTGGATCAGCATCGCTGCCTGATCGTCGTCCTCGACGGTCACCTCGTCACCGGGCACGTGCCGGCGGCCGTTGATGGTGCACCAGAACGCCACATGAAGGTCGGTGGCCACGATCACGCTCCTATTGCTGCTCGGGTGGCAGCGCCCGTGATCACACGAACCGCGGGCGTGCCGGGATGGTTGACCCGCGCGACCGGATGCTCGGCGCCGAGCCAGAACAGCGCCTTGGCCGTGCGCGGGGTGATGACGTGGGGGCGTGTGCCCCACTCGATGAAAGGGGCGTACGCGGCGTCGGTGTCGTTCCCGTACTGGACCCACCGGCCCACGCCGTCGCGCACGATCGTCACGGTGGCCACGAGCCGCGCCCAGTTCACCGGGCACGCTCTCACCGCGGCGGCCTCCGCGGCCGCCGCCGCGGTGTCGACGGCGTCCTGGACGCCCTCGGCGTGTACGAGATTGGCGAGCGCCGCGTAGTCGAAGTCCCAGTCCGCCACCGTTAGCCTCCGGTGACGCGGGTCGCGGTCAGCTCGACGTGGTGTTCGCCGCCGCCGGTCGGGTCGGGCCACCGGTCGGGTTCCCCGTCGATTTCGTAAGCGTGGTCTTTCCACTCGATCCGGTCGGTCGCGGCCACGTCGGTGCCGGGGTGCAGCAACACTCTGATCCGCGTGGTGATCCGGTCGCGGCCGCTGTCGGTCGCCTCGCTGGTGCCGGCGGGTTGGACGTTCGCCTCGACCGTCGCCCGGGCAGCGCCGGGTCCCCAGTCGAGGGTGATCGCGTTGCCGTACCCAACAGCCTTGACGGCACGGACGATGGTGACCAGGTCGGTGACGATGGGCAGCAACCGGTTCCCCACTCTCAGGCCGAACGGCCGATCAGGCGCCGTATCGCCCGTTCCGGGTAAGCGCTGTACTACGTTGCGGATTCGCTAGGGGGTGCGCACCAGCTACTCACAGCGGGAGCGTGCCAAGGGGAGTCACGCTGCCTACGCCTGCCGTAAGGGATCTGGAAACCAGACGCGCGGGCCTAGTACAGCGCTCTACGCTCGGCATGTGAGTGACGAAGCTATCCGCGACGAGGCCTCCGAAACCAAGGCGTCCTCTCTTCGCAGCATGTTCCCCTGGCACTTCGGTCCGCCCACTGGTGACCAGCTCGAACGCTTTCTGACCGAGGGCCTGGTGGTGTTCGATACAAACGCCCTGTTCGACGTCTACCGCCTGAACCCGCAGGGGCGCGGGGATTTCCTCCACACTCTCAACTTGCTCGGTGACAAGCTCTGGGTGCCGCACCGTGTCGCGGAGGAGTTCTTGCTCCGCCGCCTCACCGTTATCGACGAGTGCGCCCGCGCCGTCGCCAACCTAACCAGTGACGTCAAGGGCTCGTTCAACAAGATCAGGACCGACCTGGAGACCTTCCGCGGTCGGCGCGGTCTAGATAAACCCCTTGTCGACGAGTTGGTGAAGCGCCTCAAAGAGACCGAGCAGCAGATCATCCAAGAGCTCGGTGAGGCGTACCGCTTCGATCTCAAGGCATCCGACTGCCTGACCGGCGACCCGATCCTCTCGGAGATCGAGAAGCTGCTGGAGGGGCGTATCGGGCCAGTGCTTGAGAACATGCGGCAAGTGAGGGAGGACGCCGCGTACAGGTTCGAACGGCGCATTCCTCCTGGCTTTGCCGACGCACGGAAACCTCCCGAGCAGGCCATAGGCGACTACGTGCTGTGGGCCGAGCTGCTGCAAGAGGTCGAGCGTCTCCCGCGCCCTGTCCTGTTCGTTACCAACGAGAAGAAGAAAGCTGAGGACTGGACGGTCAAGCAGCCAGGCGGTCGATCGCCTCTTCCGCGCCCGGAGCTTTCAGCAGAGGTGTGGCATCGAGCCGGCCAGCCGTTCCATATCGTCGACGTTCGCTCGTTCTTGGAGCTCGCGAATGAATACGTGGACGCGCAGGTCAGCGAGGAAACGATCACACAGGCTGAGGAGATCCGCAGCGAAGCTGACGAAGAAGACGCGGCTTCCGACTCAGTTGAGGACAGTCTCGCCCATGTGCTGCACGGAATGGACTACCCGCCAGGTAGCAACTCGTTCCAAAGTGCCGTGCGCAACATCGCCAGCGATAGCGCAGCCATGAGGAATCTCTTCGGCAACAGCCCTATGCACACCAGCGCCATCGAGCAGGCCATGCGCAACCTCACCCACACCAACGCCATCGAGCAGGCCATGCGCAACATGGCCCTCGACAGCCCAATGCAGCGGGCCATGCGCAACTTCACCCACAACAGCGCCCTCCAGCAGGCCATGCGCAACTTCACCCACACCAGCGCCATCGAGCAGGCCATGCGTAACCTTCAGGGCCCTTCTTTCGGCCGCCCCGCAGCGCGCCAGGATCCTGCGGAGGAAGATGACGGCCACCTGCAAGAGCCGCCGAGGGAGGAACCTCAGTAGGTCCGTGCGTTGATGGGCAGGAGCCGCTCGGTCTTCAGGATCGTGACGGCCCTGGCTGAGTACTTCGAGGGCGTCCGCGCCTTGGCGTCGGAGATGAGGCGGTTGCGGGAATAGCCCATCCCCCCGACGTGAACGCTGGTGAACTGTCCCTTTCCGCCGGTCTCGTCTCCGCCCTCCCGGATGAAGTGGGCCTGCGCGCAGGTGGCGCGCATGATCGCGGCCTTGACTCTCGGGTCGCTGGGCAGTTCGTTGGTGTCGACGTCGTAGACGGCGCCGATGAGGAGTTCGTCGATGTCCTCGGACGCCTGTTCCAGGTGGCGTTCGGCGCCGGGCCAGACGGGGATGGTCTTGAGAAACTCCGCAAGATCGCCGGTTGTTGCGTACGCAACCATCAGGGGCCCGTCGCGAGGGGGCTCGCTGGGGCGGGCAGCCGCGCTGGCCTCGCCGCGGGCAGCCTGGCCATCCGGCTCGCGTCCGGGAACGACGGCACGTGGTCCTGGGCCTGCTCGATGCGGGCGGCGGCGAGGGCCGCCAGCGCCCGCCGGACGAGCTGGGTGAGCTGCGCGGGCTCGGGGTGCAGGTCGGCCGAGATGATCGGGTCGTGGAACAGCCACTCCCCCAGCGCGAGGGCCCGCACCGACAGGGAGATCCACAGCATCGGCGTCGGCGGAGCGCCGGGCGTCTGCTGGTGGATGATCTGGACCTGGTGGTCGACGTCGCAGCCGGCCAGCGCCGCGTGCCCCTCGATCGCGGCGATGACGACCTGCTCGACGCGGTCGGTGAGCCTCATCGCGGCATCTCCAGCAGCACCACGTCGACGTCGGTGACGGCGGAGAAGTTCACGAACATGGTGTCCTTGCCGCCGGGCTGCTCGTAGTCGTCGTCCCACGGGCCGAAGAACGCCGTCGCGCCGGCGGCGACCGCGGTGGGCGGCGACGTCACCGACAGGCCCTTGACCTGGCGGCCGATCACGGGGGTGACGTTGATCGAGGACGCGGAGCCGTTGGTGACCATCAGGGCGCAGCGGCCGGTGTTCCGGAACGAGACACCGTCGGCGGACGGGGTGACCGGGGCCGGGACGACGCCGGTCGCGGTGAGCGCTGTGGCGGTGAGGACGGTACGGGCCATCGGTGGTGCCTCCTGGGCGGTCGTGGCCGAACAAGGGGGTGTAGGGGTGCCGGGCCCGGCCCGCCGGGCGCGAGGCCGGACGGCTCGGGGGTTCCGTGGAGGCGCGGCCCGGTCAGGCCGGGCCCGGCACGTTCAGGGGGCTCGGCGTCAGGAGACGACGACGAGCGGGATCTTCGCGGCCGCGGTCTGCGCGCCGGTCGTGGCGGGGGCGGTGGCGCCCAGCCCGGACCCGAACGTGAACCCGGCCGCCTTCGACCCGGTGTGTACGGTGGCGGTCGAGGCACGCGCCGCCGCACCGGCCAGGGTCTGGACGGTCGCGGCGGCGGCCGCGGTCGCGGCGATGTACCAGCCCGCCGACCGGATCTTCACCAGCCCGCCGGCCAGGGCGAGGCGCTTGGTGGTGTCGGCGCCCCACGCCGCGTCGACCTGGTCGGCGGTTTGCGCGAGGAGTTCCCCATCCGGCGAGTAGAGGGCGTGCCACCAGTGCGTGTACGTCGCGCCGGCGGTGCCGCCGGAGGTGAACGCCAAGTTGGTGACAATGTCGCCGCGCGCAAGCCAGATCCGGGCGCCGATCGCGACGCCGGTGCCGGTCGCGGTCAGGTCGGCCGAGGCCGCCCAGACGGGGATGTTGGTGCGCGCGAACGTGGTGTCGCGGTCGACGCCGGGCAGCGCGTTGTACGGGTCGTCGAAGACCGGGGAGTCGGCGAGGACTCCGGTGTAGCGGCCGTGGACCGTCACCGGCCTACCTCCCTGTTCTCGTACTGGTCGACGAGCTCGACGAGCTCGTTCTTGGTCTTGCCGCCCAGCTCGTCGTCGGTGGCGCCGAGCTGCTTGGCGTAGGCGGTCCAGACGGCGACCGGCGCGTTTTTGGCCGGCTTGCGCAGCTCGCCCGGCTCGTCCTCGTCGGTGCCGCTGGGGTTGGCCGTCTCGGCGGCTTTCGTCGCCGCGGTGTCGGTGAGGGCGGAGGAGTCGAAGCCGTCGCCCGTGCCGCTGTCCGCGGGCTTGTACGGCTCGCCCTGCCGCTCGGCGGCGGCCTCGGCCGCCGTCTGCCCGGTGCCCCCGTCGGGGCTGGGCTGCTCTGCCTGGTCCTCGGACGTCCCGCCCGGTCCGGCCGCGGCCGGGTTGCCGCTGTTGCCGCCCGGGTCGCCGGCGTCGGCCGGCTCCCCCGTCGACTCCTTCACGGGCGTGATCTTGTAGCCGTGGCGGCGGAAGTAGGCCAGTTCCGCGCGCTGGTCGCTGGTGACCCGGGCGCGGCCGTCGACGAACGTGACGGCTCCGACCGTGCCCTTGTACCCCCTCAGCGGGGTCTCGACATCGAAGTGCACGGGTCAGACCTTCACGTTCCGGAACACGCCGCAGGCCTTGGTGTTCTTGAGCACCGGCGCGACGGGGCCGAACTCGATCTCGCCGGACTTGACGGCTCCGCTGGTGGTGTAGTCGGGCAGCCACGTCTCGACCAGCGGCACGCCGGCCATGGACGCGCCGTGGAAGGAGTCCATGCCAAAGCACACGGCGTAGATGTCGGTCAGCCCCGACACGACCGAGCCGCCGCCGGCGCCGTCGGGGTCGCGGGCCTCGATCGGGATGATCGGCGCGGCGCCGTCGAGGCGGTCGCCGATGTCGACCAGGACCCACGGCCCGTAGGTCTGGATCTGGCGGCCGAGGTCGTCCTTGGACTCGGTGAACTGCCCGGCCCTGCGCGCCATGGACTTGATGCGCGTGATGGAGCGGGTGTTGCCGAGGATCGCGCGGACGCCGGGCGGGAGCGCGCCGGGCGCTCCGAGGTCGATCGATCCGACCGTGGAGGGGACGAGCCTGCTGAGGAAGTCGTCGAACTCGTCGAGCTTCGACAAGGCCTTGTCGGCGGTGTCCACCGACGCGGACGTCCAGTCGGTGTACATCGCGGCGCCGCCCGGGAAGTACTCGGTGGCGGTGCCGGTGAGGGCGCGGTCGAGGCCGTCGAAGCCGTCGACGTCTTCCTCAGTGGCCGGGTCGCCGAGGATGAGTGCCTGCTGGAACCGCCCGCGGGTGCTCGCGAGCAGCTGCTGCATCTGGAAGTTCACCTCGGTCGTGGCGGGGTTACCGAGCCGGGCGATGACCCGGTCGATGGTGACCGCGCCGCCGAGCGGCACGAGGTCCACGCTGTAGCGCTGGCGCTTGGCCTGGCCGGGCGTGTACTCGGTGTTCAGCCGGCGGAAGTTCGCCGGGGCGGCCTCGATCAGCCGCGTGTAGGCGTAGGTGAGAGATGAGCCGCCGCCGGTGCCGGGCGTGACCGTGTCGTCCCAGACCATCTGGTCCAGCAGCCACGAGTAGCGCCGGAAGTTGTCGATGACCATGTAGTTGACGTCGGCGTCCGCGTTCACCTGCGCCTGGGCGAGGGTTACGGGCATGCTGTTCTCCTTCGGTTCACAGGGCCAGGCGCAGACACGCCCCCGGGGGCGGGGGGCTACTTGCCCTGGCTGTAGTGCTTGTTGAGGGCCTCGCTCATGGAGGCGGGCCGCCGGCGGGCCGGCTTGGCGCCGGTGTTCATCTCGCCGCCGGAGCGGTCCGCGCCGCGCGGCTTGGCCTTGCGGAGCCGGTCGTTCTTCTCGACGGCGGCCTTGATCGCTTCGGCGATCTTGTCGCTGAAGTCGTCGGCATCCGGGTCCAGCCCGGCGACGCTCTTCAGGAAGCGGGCGCTGTCCAGCAGCGCGCGCGGGTTGCCGTCGTTGTCGTCGGCCGCGAGGTACACCGCCAGCTGCGTCGCCGCGTCGCGGTGCTTATCCATGTAGGTGTCGGCGCGCTTGCGTTCGGTCTCGGTCTCGGTGTTGGCCGCCTCCAGCCGGGTGGTGAGGTCCTTGGCGACCTGTTCTGGGGAGGGCGGCGTGTCGTCCTTCTTCAGGCCGAGGGCTTTGGCGAGGGCGTCCATCTGCTTGGACTGCGCGGCCTGGATGTCGTCGAGCTGTTTCTGCAGCGCGGTCTGGGCCTTCTCTGCCTGTTGCCGCTTGGCCCGCTCGTCCTTGTAATCGTCGCGGATCGCGGCGATGGTGCGGGCGGTCTTGTCCGGGCCGCTGCTGCGGCTGCGGCGTCGGGGCTTGTCCTTGGCGTCGCGGTCGTCGTCGTTGCCGTCGTCGGTCGGGTCGTCCCGGTCGTCGCCGTCATCGTCGTCGTCCTGGCCGTCGCCATTGCCGCCGTCCTGGCCGCCGTCCTGGCCGCCGTCCTGGCGGCTGCCGTCGACGTCCCGGTCGTCCTGGCCGCTGTTGTCGTCCTGGCCGCCGTCGTCGGGCGCTCCGCCCAGGACCGGCCACACGATCCGGCCGGAGGGCAACACGCCGACCGCGCGGAGCCCGGTGCGGTCGTGGATGGGCAGGGACGTCACGTCCGGCAGGGTGACCGCCGTGGTGGTGCTGTTCATGCAGGGATGCCTCCAGGGCACGCGAGACCCTGGCCCGCACCAGTCGGGCCGGTCTCTGGGTGGGGTGCGGGGCCGCGCCAGGCGGTCCCGCACTACGGGGTCAGGCTCGGGGGCCTGCGGGTTCGGGGGCGTCCTCGCGGCCGCGGCCGGGCGGCCGGGCGGGCGCGGGGCGGGGCGTGCCGCCGGCGTCGTCGCGTCCGGCGGGGATCTGGTCGAGCGGCGAGGGCTCCTCGGCGCGGATCCGCTCGACCTCCTGCAAAACGCGGGGCTCGTCCCAGTCGGGATGGACCATCTCCACCCGGGTCCGCAGCGACACGGCGCGGGCGGACACCAGCAGCGACACGGTCTGCGCGGTGTCGGCGGGGTCGGGGGTGATGCCGGGCGCCCACTCGATGCTCGGGGGCTGGGGCCGCAGCCCGCGCCGCTCGAAGACGCTCTCCTCGATGGCGAGCAGCGCGTGGTTCATGTGCGCGAGGACCGGCCGCACATAGTTGATCTTGTGGGCCTTCGTCTGGAACGACTGTTCCTTGCGGGCCTGGACCTCGGTCGCGGTCAGGGCTGTGTCGGCCACGAGCCCGAACGACTGGGCGCTGTAGCCGGCGGACCGGACGATCGTCTCCAGCAGCGCCTGCGTGGTGTCCTGGTGCTCTTGCACCCGAATCTGGAACTGGATCTCGTTGATCAGTTGCTGGCCGGCCATCGGCGGGATATCGACCGGCGTGAAAACTTCGCGGTCCAGGTCGAGGTAGGCGCCCTGCCCGCGGCCCTCCGATTCGAGCATCGCCCGGTCTGCCATGATGCGGGCCTTGCCGAGCCGGAGGTCTCTCATCCAGCTCGTCCACGCCTCGTCCAGGGCGTCCATGAACTGCTCGACGCCCTGGTAGTCCGACCGGCCCAGGCTCACGCCCTCGGGGAGGTTCCGCCAGATCCGGTTCGGCCGGATGTTCGGGATGTAGCCGACGGTCAGCAGGTCGATGCCGGTGGGGAGCTCGTCGCCCTTCTCGACGAGGCGGGCGAGGGGTGCGGTGTCCTCGTAGTCGCCGAGCGACGCGAGCCGGCCGAGGCTGGTGGGGGTGCCCTCGTACACCTGGTGGCGAATCACGCCGGGTTGGTGGGTCTCCAGGTGCCGGACGATCTTCTGCTGTCCGTCGTCCTCGATCACCGTCCAGAACTGGACCTTCCGCAGCCGCCCGTACCGGAAGGTCGGGACGGCGCAGTCGGGTTGCACGACGCTGAGCCAGGGCTGGTCGGCGATGTCTCGGTCCCAGGATGCCCGCAGGTAGACGCCGCCGAGCGCGGACGCGGTCTCGGCCGCTTCCCGCAGGGTGGCCTGCATCCCGTCGTCCTGGAACTCCTGGAGCCGCTTGGTGGTCGCCTCGTGCTCGGTCTTGAGCGTGAGGGGGTCGGCGAACAGCAGGTTCGCGGAGACGACGGCGATGTCGGAGGCGATCGGCATGTGCAGCTTCGACCGCGTCTCCCCCTCGGGGGTGGGCCGTCCCCAGAACATTCGGGCGAGTGTCCCGACGATGCCGCCCCGGTACTGGGACGGCCGGTTGAGGGGGCGGCGGCGCGGCCAGTTCGGCGGCCGGACCGCGGCCGCGCCGTTCCCGCCGTACACGTATTCCAGGTCGTCCGGCTCCCCGGTCCACCACGCCGACCAGACGGCCATGCGTTCGTGGATGGGCGAAAGCTCGGGAGGCGGCCACACATCGGTCATGCGGAACCAGGCCCCCTTTCGTAACTCGGGGGCCTGTCCAGGCCAAAAATAGCTCAGCGGTGCCGCAGGTCCCGTCGACTCGACCTACGGGTATGCGAGCTGTTTAGGTGCTCTTGATCGGCTGCGCGGTCTTCCACTGCTCGACCAGTTCCAAGCCGCTGTCGGTCAGGTAATACTTCTCCACCGTCGGGACGCCACCGTTGACGAACCGCACGTCGCCTGGCTGTGCCTGGACCACAGCGAGCATCTCATCCTGCAGCAGGCGCATGAGATGGATCGCGTTGGTATCGCTGCCGCCGGTCAGCGTAATGACCCGGCTCCCAGGGTTCATCGAGAAGACCTCGATAACCCGGCGTTCGAAGTCGCCATAGCGGGAGTTCAGCAAGCCGAGATTCGCCTTGTATTGACGTAGCGCCTTGCGATCGAGGTGGCGCGGGCTCGGCTTGCTCTTCTTACGCATGTGGCAGTTGTAGCAAAGCACGATCAGGTTCTCGAACTTGTGCTCTTCGACCTTCGCCCAGTCCTCAATGTGTTCAACCGTAAGCGGCTCGTATTGTCGACATGTTGGGATCGCGCATCGGTGCCCGGCTTCATGGAACAGTGCGCGCTCTAGTTCCGCCGGTATGTGCGGACGGTTCTCAGGCATGATCGCCAACATAGAGCGAGCGCCCCCACCTACGGGCGAGTAGAGACCATAGATCAAGCTTGAGTGCGTCTGAGGAGCTCAGGACGTCCCGCCTTTGAGGGGAGGTAGATGGTCCGCTGAGGGGGGCGGCGCATGCGTGCGTCAGGTCTGGGCCCGGTTGGATCCGTTGATCCTCCGAAGCGGCAGCAACAGTGCGTCAGAGAACGGCGGCTCAGCCCGGAACTCTCCAGTCTTCTCCCACCCCCACCGCCGGTACATTCCATACGAGTCCGCCTCCATTACCGCGGCGAGCGTCGCGAACCGCTCCGGCCGCCCGGCGAGCAACCCATCCAGCAGCCGCCGGCCGAGCCCCCGACCGCGTTCCGGCTGGCTCACCACCAGCTCGACCACCACGAACTTGTCCGCGTCGAGGACCTCGCGAGGAGGTGGGGAAGCATTCGCCCACCACGCCCCGGGCATCATCGAGAACCCGAATGCGAACCCCACCAGTATTTCGCCGCGCCGCGCGGTCAGCAGCCGGAACCCAGACGCGAGCACCTGATCCCGCGTGCGGTCTTGGAATCGGGCACGGGAGAACTTCGGTCCGGAGTTGAAGGGAGGTTCGGCGTACGCCTGCTCGTACAAGTCCGCGAGCTCGTCCAGGACGTCGAAGGTGTCGCTGCGATCGTGGGCGCTCACGATGATCTCGTCCGGCACGGGTCAGTCCTCCCCTCCGGCGGGGAGCGCGAACGCGTCCCGGTAGTCCCGCACCGCCGGGCGGGTCAGGTCGGCGTCAGGCACCGCGTCCAGGACCATGCGGGCGCCCCGCCGGATTGTGGTGGTTCGATGTGCGGCGGCGAGGCCATCCACGGTCCGGCCGGCGTGCTCGATTCCGGCGGCGATGTCACCGGCCCGGACCATGCCTGTTGCGCGTAGCAGCTCGATCTGTGCGCGCTGCCGCCGCATCGGCGCCGGGTAGCGGGCGAGGGCTGCTGTTCGGGCGCGCTCGGCGAGTGCGGTGTCTCCGGTGTGGGTGTAGGTGTAGGCGGCGGTGTGGTGGAGCGCCGTCTCCGGCCAGGCGCCGGTGGCCAGCCGGTCATCGGGGGTCGTCGACGGTAGCCGTTCCCACCGGTCGGCGAGCTCTCCCATCGCCGCGGCGGCATCTTCGGCGCGGCCGTCCATCATCGACAGGGCCTGTG
Organism: Spirillospora sp. CA-108201; assembly: GCF_050936235.1. Classification (NCBI taxonomy): domain Bacteria; kingdom Bacillati; phylum Actinomycetota; class Actinomycetes; order Streptosporangiales; family Thermomonosporaceae; genus Spirillospora; species Spirillospora sp. CA-108201. The sequence goes on from NZ_JBNJNE010000001.1 coordinate 1,756,059, forward strand.
CACGGGCCGCCATGGCTTCCAACACGGCGGCGCCTGTGCGGGGTCCCGCGATCCGGACGGCGTCCTGGGAGAGGCGCAGCACCATCGACAGTGGCCGCGCCGAGTAGAGGGCATTCATGGCTTCGTAGCCGCGGACCCACACCCTTAGGTCGAGGTCCCGGGATGCGTCGGCTGTGTGCCGTGCGGTCTTCCACCAGTCGCGGGCGTGTCGGCGATGCCCAAGGTTGGACACGGTCATGGCCATGAGCGCGGCGAGCTTGCCTGCCGGACCGCACAGGTCCTCTCGGACGGCGCCGCCTGGGGTGGACTGGACCGAGTTCAGAAGCGCGACGAGATCGGCAGCCAGGTCGGAGACGAGCGCGTTCGGTGGTGTGGTGAGGAACGCGTGGGCGTACTCGAAGGCGATCTCTTCCCAGTCCTGGACGAGGCGTCCGCGCATTCCGCCGGGGAGCGCCCGGGTGAGGGCCTGCCGGATCGGTTCGAGTGGCTCGGTCCGGGATGCGGTGTCGACGCCGAGGAGGCCGAGGCAGGCCAGCAAGCGCCGTCGCTCCTCATCGTGGTCGGGCATGGCGCCGAAGATGTCGGTCTCGTCGAGGCCGAACGCGGTGGCGTAGGGGCCGGTCCAGTCGCGGGGCAGGTGTTCGCCGCGCTCGTACCCGCGGATCTGCCGGGCCAGGGAATCGACCTGCAGACGGGTGGGGGTTACCCCGGCCGCTGCGAACAGGGCGCGCGCCATCTGCGGTTTTGACCAACCGCGCATCTCACGCTCGGTCTGCAATCGCGCTGCCCATTCGGGGCGTTCGTCGTCACTCATCCCGCGTGCACCATTCGCCGGATCGGACGGGCGGACTATCAACAATCCGCCCTGTGCCCGCCAGTATCCGCCTCCCGCGTCACAGACGCAGAGCTTTCACTAGCCGTAACCAAACCGCCACTACGACTAGGGAGCGCATGGTGCACGCCCCTGACGTAACTGCCGAAGAGACCGTAACTCCCGAAGAGGCCAAGGCGAAGCTTCAGGCCGAGTACCCGGGGTGGAACATCATCTACACCAACCGCGGGCGCTGGTGGGCCACCCGGGGTCCTCTGACCAGGGCGCTCCTGAACCGGCCCGCTGATGTCTCGGCCGACACCCCCGAGGGGCTCGCCGAGAAGATCCGGGCAGTGGTTCGTGAGGACTGAGCGGCCGGAAGACGCGGCCGTGATCGACCTCATCCGTGCTGCCGAGGCACGCCGCATCAAGGCGATCTACGGCGTCACCAGCGTGTGGTTTGGTCGCTTCACGCGCGAGTGGTGGGCGCTGGTCGATCGCGTCCAACTGGTCGAGGGGTCGACCCCGGATCGGCTCGGTGAGGCCATCGCGGCGGCAAGGGGGCGTGGTGGCTGAGTTCCTGCTGTTCGCGAAGCGAGGGATCCACCTCATCGTCGAAGAGCCTGCCGACCTCGTCGTCGGCTCGTTCTACATGCTCGCAGGACAGCCTGGATGGTGGTGGGGCCACGCGTTCGCCAGGGTGCAGACCCTGCATTTGCCCGATGCTGAGCCTCTCGACGTGGCCGTGGAACTCCTGCGGCCGACCCCAGGCCGGAACGGCGCCATCAGGCTGCCCGCGCCGGCGTCGGGGGCTCGGATGGCGCTCGACCTCGCGCGGCAGCGCGATCGGGCGGAGGCCACTGGCAGACCTCTGGGGGCATCGTGACCCTCTTTGGCCCGGTGAGGGTCCTAGGCGAGGAACTACGGATGCGGATCCCCGGAGCTCGGACGGACCTCACGCACAGGCCAGCGCAGACGCCCCCCGACCGCCTGACCGTGACTGCCCGGGGCGAGGCCCGGGAGATCGTCTGGGATGAGAGCTCCGGCGTCTACCGCTGGCACACCGGGCCGGACGCCGGCGGACAGCTCGGCGCCGACGTCGCCCGCGCAGCCGAGTCGGTGGCGTGGGCATTGAGCGTCTCGATCTTCTGAGCCCCGCGGTCCCGGGAAGCCTGCGGAGGTGCCCGGGACTGCGGTGGGGCGGCGCGGTCAGCGCGCGGACTGGCCGCGTCGCCCCGTCCATTCGTGCCGGCCGCGAGCCGCTGCGTTATCCCCCCGCTGTCGATTCGCGGCCGGCACTCCACATCCCTCGGTACATCGAAGGGGGGCACGCGCGGGCACGAACGTCGTCCCCGGTGTGATGCTCGGCGACGTCTGGTCGTATTGGAGCAGGTCAGGGCAACTGGAGGGGGAAGCGGATACCGTCCAGTTCCACCCGTTGCCTGTGCGCCGCTGCGAGCGTCACCCTGCCGTCGGGATGCGCGACCACCTGGGTGAGCTGGACTGTCGGCCCGGCCTGCATACGGAAGCAGGGGCGCATCCCCACCGTCAGCACGTGGACCACACTGCCGATCTTGCTGATCGCGTCGTCCACGACGCCCGCCAGCTCGACCACGCCCTCGTCATCTATTCGGGCCCGGACGATCGCGGGGTGGGCCTGGCCGCAGTGGTCCCAGAACGCGGCCGTGACGCGGTGGGGTGGATCGTCGACGCGTTGGAGCGCGAGCGTCTGGGCGCGGTCGCCGGACGGCGGTCCCGGCGGGCGCCGGACCCCGGCGGGGCTTTCGTTGCTGGGGCGCTGGTCGTGTTGCCAGGCGCAGCCAGCCGGGCAGCGGTATCGGGCTGTGCCAGCGAACGGGTGGCTGGGCGGGTACGGATACTCGATCACCGGGTTGATCACGCTGACAGGTCCTCCTTCACCGCCGCGGCGACGTCCGGCGGCAACGCGCCGAGGATGTGCTCCACGGTCACAGTCCACCGGACGTTGGCCTCGGCGGGGTTCAGGTCCTTGTCACGGCGGAACGCGCGCCAGAGCCGCCAGCCGTCGATGTACGCCTCGGGTGTCGGGTAGGCGTACCGGTGCGGGCACGCCTCGCGCTCGGCGAGTTGCTCGGCCGTGTAGGGGTGCCGCTGGTCGGTGTGGTCCGGGTCGTAGCCCCACGGGATCGAGCAGCCGGGCCCGTGGAGCCGGCAGCCTGCGGCCAGGACGGCGCTCAGGTCGGCGGTCATGTGCCCGGTTCCGCGACCTGCTCGATGGTCTCGGCGACGAGCTGCGGCACGGCCGTGAGCGCTTCCCGGAGAAGGTGTTCGATCGCGACGGCGCGAGACCCTGGCTCGTCGACGCCGATGTGCCGCGCCCACTGGTCCGGCTCGTACCGGGCCAGCATCGACAGCGCGTGCAGGACAGCCCACCAGGCCATGAGTGGATGGATGCTGCGCGTTGCTCCCCCGACAGCAGGGAAGAAGTGCGGGGCTCCTAGGTAGGGGCGCGTGATGCGGTACAGGACGGCCACTCGTTCGGCGACGGTGCCGACGGTGCCCTCGGGGACTTCCCAGTGCATGTCTAGCCCACCCCAGCCGGCGACGTCTCGGGTGAAGTCGGGAGGAGCGTCGGGGCCCCCGTGAGTTCTGACGTAACTGTGGTAGGGCAGCGCTTCGGGGAACGCGCCGAGGTACTCGTCCAGGGTCTTGCGCGGGTCGTTGGCATTCAGAACCCATGGCGGGAAGTCCCAGACACCTACCGTGACGAGTGGGTGGGGATCCAATTCTCGCCCCAGTTTGATCATGTCGGTGAGGTGTCGGGCAGCCACGCTCAGAGGTGTTCGCCGACGCGTCAGGGCGTCGCTGAGCGGCTCCTCCTGATTCTCCGGGATGCAGTCCCACAGCTGTTCCAGGCGCACTCGGGCGCTCTTAGGCAGTAGCGGCGAATCGAGGATTTCCGAGAGCCGCGTGAAGCTGCCCCGGTCGCCTGCGGGGTCGCTTCGTACAAGAACCTCGGAGAGGGGGCCGTCCATTTCTCGGGCGTAGATGCCGTGGCCGTGAAGTCGCCACCCGTCCCCGGAAGCGAGAGGCGATGCCGAGGCGGCGGCGATTGCGCGGCCCGCCTGGCTAAGCCCGTAGAAGACCAGCAGGGGCTGCGTCTCCGGTCCAACTGCCTCAGCGGCGCGGAACATCTGCTGGGCTTGTTCGAGCGCGGTGCCGTAGGTGCGGCGCCGTTCCGGTGTGCTCGTCGCGGGACCGGGCGGGTTGGCTCGCGTCGCTCGAAGCTGGCTCCAGATGTCCTCAGCCTTTGCGCTCACCGCTCGCCCCGGGGGCGGGACTGGTTGGTGATGGCGGCGACGTGGCGGAGCCAGCGGGTGGCGTTCCCGCCGCGGGCTGGGTGATGGTTCTCGGTCACGTTCGCGACCTCGTGCAGCGCCTTCCCGGTGAAAGGCGGGCGCGGGACCAGCATCACGCCCGCCCGGGCCAGGAGCCGGTTCGCGGCCGTCAGCGAGCTGGCGCGGCCGGGCCGTGCTCGGGTGGGCAGGACGATGGGATGGCAGCGGCCGCACGCGGCGCCGTCCGGGCCGGCGCTGAACGGGTCCGCGCCAAGAACGTTGCCGCAGCGGCTACAGGCCATCGGGGCGGCAGCGTCCTCGCTCGCGAAGAACCGGATCTCCGGTCTGTCCGTGCCTGCCCATACTTGCGTCGTCATGCCCGTCATCGTCCCACCGCCCTCTCCTCCGGCGCGGAGTGTTCGAGGAGCGCGGCGCGAGGTCCCCAACCCCGGGTCGGGCCGGGCGGCGTAGCGATAGGGCCGACTGGCCACGCCTCCCCTTCCAGCCACCCGCGTTCCCGAACCGCGACCGCCGAGCATGTCGACTGATGCAGGCACCGGAAGTCGCCTCGACCAGACCCGCAGGCCTCGGTCGCGTTCTCCTGCGGAGCGGGAGGTCTGCCTGATCGCTCGATTTCAGGACATCCGATTCATGTACCTGTGGTTCACAAGATCGCGACACGCCGACGGGACCAGGAATTTTGCACTCTGCACTGTATTCGATTGCGGACGCTGCGTAATGGACAGCTGCTTCGCGCAGGTGAACTGGGTTGCTTGCGGCCATGACTCGGAGTCGAAAGTCCGGTTTATTACCTTTGAGTCGCATGTTACTTCCGGTAACGCTGCGTGCTAAGTAAGTAGGGGGCGTCGCTCGGGGCGTGGGATGATCGGGGCGCTTAACAGCAGGAGCACGATCAAGCAGGTGAGCATCCTATGAACACGACGGCACACGATCCCGTCGCGCCCTCCGGGCGGACGCTCGCGTTCATCGACGAGGCCGGCCAGCGATCCCGGACACCGAAGTCCAGCGACCACTTCGTCATGTCCGCTGCCATCATCGATGACGAGCACCTGGACGATGCCGCCGACTGCCTCGCCAAGCTCCGCGTAGACCTGGGCCGACGTCCCGGCGATCACCTCACCTGGAAAAACCTCCACGGTCACTCGCTACGCCTGCACGCCTCGAAGGTCCTCGGCCAGCAGCCGTGGCTCACCGTCTCCAGCGTGGTCGTGTGTAAGCGGCACATCACGCACGGGATCGAAGAGATCGACGACGACCTCGCCTACCTGTACACCGTGCGCTACCTGCTGGAGCGTCTTTCCTGGCATGCACGGGACCGGAGTCGGCAGTCGTCCTACACCCTCGCCCACGTGATCCGCTTCAAGAAGGAGAAGCTGCGTGAGTACGAGCGGCTGCTACGAGGGGACGCAGCCTGCAAGATCGCATGGTCCGCGCTCGATCCTCGCGGCGGGCAGATCGACCAGCCGCAGCGCTTGGAACTCCTCCAGCTCGCGGATCTCGCGGCGTCTGCAACCTTCGCCGCCTTCGAGCCCGACCGGTACGGCAACACGGAGCGTCGCTATCTGGAGAACTTCGCGGGGCGCCTCTACCGGCGAAACGAGAAGTTGACGTCGTACGGGCTCAAGATGCATCCGTGGTGTCCGAGCACGAAGGCCGCCTACCCGTGGGTGGCGGCCCTCTGAGCACGTCGGCCGGCTTAAGCCGCTCTCGCGGGTGCCAGTGTTTCCAGTGGCAGACGACCGCCCGTGCATATCTAGGTTGTATCAAATGAGACCGACAGTCAACGCTCGCGAGGCGTTTCACTAGCCAGAAATGACTACGTCTTTTGACCTGCCTGGGTCTACCGTCCCGCAAGCTGGGACTTCAGTCACTCCGGCTGGGCCCTTCGACAGGCTCCTCCCCCACGTTCTTTAAGCAGCCAGCGCGAGGTGGGGGCGCCACAGGAACTCGCTGGTCTTCAGGCCGTAGCGGCCGGCGTCCAGCGAGTGGTCCTCAGCCTTGATCGGGGCGTCGATGCCTTTCTCGGCCTGGTCTGGGTCCCAGGAGTAGGCAGGGGCCTCGTCGATCCAGCCCTTGCAGGACTCATGCACGCGGAGCAGGTCCGCGGCGAGCAGGGACGACACGAGCCGGATCCCGTCCAAGACCGCGTTGTCGGCCAAGGTGGGGCGGACCTTGTCGCGGTACAGCTGCGTGATGAACGACGCGGCGGACGGGTCGACCACCCAGTAGCGCGGCTGGACCCCGCGGGCCGCCAGGCCGGGGATGGAGATGTTCGCCGCCCAGTCGCGCAGCCGCGCGGAGTACTCGGGGTCGGTGAGCTGTCGGCGGGTGACCTTCGCCTCGTACCGCCACTCGTTGGTCAGGTAGAGGCGGCCGTCGGCGCCGAGCCCGACCATCTCGGCCGCGAACGGGTTGCTCGTGCCGTAGTCGATGCCGCAGGCGGGCCACATCACGATTTCGGGCAGCGTGGACACGACGTGGCGGTCCTCGGACCACATGTCGTAGACGCTGCCCTCCGCGATGCACCACTCGCCGAGGATGAAGCGTCGGAACCACAGGCCGACGTGCTCGCGGCGCAGGTCGTCTTTGAACGACTGTGCGAGGAACGGGTTGTCGTCCAGCACGAAGTGCCAGGACCGCATGTTCAACAGATTCTCGCGGAGCATGAACCGCTTCCGCAGCCAGTGCGACGGCCCGTCGGGGTTCGTGGTCGCCAAGAGGCGAGCGCCCGGCACGCGGATACGAGACAGGCACATCGTCCAGAAACTCTCCGGGATGAGGGTCGCCTCGTCGATGTAGATCAGCGCGGCGGTCGCGCCTCGGATGCGGCCCTCCGCGCGGACGTCGGATGCGCCGACGAGGTGGATGGTGCGGCCGAAGATGTGCGCGACGGTCGAGCCGCGGGTGTGCTCGACGTACTTGGCGAGCGGCCCGAACGGTCCGGCCGGCTGCATCAGCACCTCGATGATGTTCCGCTCGACCGTCTGCAGGGTGCGGCCCACACAGAAGATCAGCCCGTTCTCGGGGGCCTGCGCGACCGCGATCAGGAACGCGACCAGAGAGGCGATGGTCTTCCCGGAGGAGACGGCGCCTTCCCACAGCGAGATCTTCACCCGCTCGGACTCGATGATCGAGCGGATCTGCTTGCGGGACATCACCCCCGTGACGCGCTCCAGGTCGACAGCGGCCGGCACTGGCACCCCCGTCCTGGCGCAGCGGTCAGACGGTGAGCGGTGCTCCTGGCCGAACGCGACGCCGAACTGGTCTCCATGAGGGCGCGGAGTGTCACGTTTCCGCAGGCGGCTTGGATGCGACCTGCGGAAACGCGGCACTCTCGCGGTGGGGAATGGGGACTGTTGCCGGGGGCTCCCCCGCTAGGGTTCCGCCGGCGTGCCCCGGTCGCCGTGTGCTTCCTGTGCCTCTTGGGTTTCGATCGCGTCGTAGGCCAAACCGAGCGCTGCCCGGAGGTCTCCGATCATCGTCTTGCCCTGCTGGGCGCCGTCGCCGGTGTTCGCCGACTCAAGCTTCATCGCCTTGTCGACCGCGATCGCCAAGGCGGTGTAGGCGGCCTGCTGATCACGAAGCGGTGGAAGCTTCGTGGTAACCAGTTCCGTGCCGGCTGGCCCCGACACGATCTGGGTGTAGGGCTCCCACGCCCGCCGCCGAAACCGTTGGGCGTCGGCGTACAGGTCGATGAGGAGCTGGGCGCGGGCCGCCTCTGCGTCGAACTTCTTGGCCTCGCGCGCACGCGCGGTTTTGTGATTTGACCGGTCAAACGCGTGCGTGAGTCCAGAGGCCTTGGCGATGTTGGTGACGGTGCCGACGCTGACGTGGTGCTTGCGCGCTATGGCGTTGCGTGCGAGCTTCCCGGCCTTGATGTCCTTGAGGATCTTGGCTCGGGTGTCGTCGTCGATGCGTGGAGGCACACGGTCTCACCCCTCTACCAGGTGGGGCAGCGTCCGTGGCCGGTCGGTGCCGGATGGTGCTGCGTTGCGGGGGTCTGGGAGGAGACCGAACAGGTTGGCCCATCGGTTGATGGTGGTGTCGGCGCGGTCGCGGATGGCTAGAGCTGGGTTGGGTGCCAGTCCTTGGCCCTCGGCGATGAGTACACCGGCGGTTTGGACCATCTGGTCGGCCTCGATGTAGGCGGCGAGCGCGTTGCAGTAGAGCGCGAACGCGGGGCTCGTGCCTGGGGTGAGGGTTCCGGGGGCTGTGTGCGGTGCGAAGGTGTGCCACAGGGTCGTGGCGTCTTCGGACAGCCACTCGGGCGGGTCGACGGGGACGGGCCCCGGTTGGGATGGGGTGTCCCCGTCGACTAGCTCCAGCGCGGCTGCCTCTGCCTGGGCGGCAGTTGGCGGTCTGGTGCCGCGCTTGGGCACTGGCTAGGTGCCCGACGCCCTGCCTCGGCCGGGCGATGCGGCGCGGCGGGACGGCGGCGGCGTGCTGTCGCCGCTGCCTCGCCGACGCAGGCCGGCGAAGGCGTTTCGGATGCGGTTACGCATCAGGGACCTCACTTCCCTAGGCGGATCTTCAGGGTGCTCGCGGCCTGGTGGCCGTCGAGGTACTTGTCGCCGAGGATGTCCAGGCCCGTGTCGGCGAGGAACTGTTCCTTGGCTTCGCGGGAGGGGAACACCACGGCGATCCAGTGCGGGGAGTCCAGGACGCTGGTGGGAGCGGGGTCGGTGTTGGTGAAGGCGGCGCGGAGGGCGGCGAGCTCTTCAAGGCATTCCTGCTGGAAACCGCCCTGGCCGGTCAGCCCGGCGAGGGGGTCGGGGTGTGGGCTGGAGGTGAGGCGGTCGGTGACCGATTCGCCGGTGGCGGGAAGGGCGCGGGCGGCCAGGAGGGCTTTGGCGCGGTCGCGGGCGCTCTGGAAGGTCGTCTTGCCGGCTACTTCGGCCAGGCGCGGGCCGGAGATGTAGCGGCCGTCTGGAGTGATCCCGGCGGCTCGGCAGAAGCGGGCCGGGTCCTGCGGGTCGCGGAAGCACAGGGCGAGCCAGAACTCGCTGTCGGTGGCCAGCCGGAACCGCTCGTCCTCGCGGCGGGCGCGGTCGCGGAAGCCCCGGCGCTTCTCCAGTTCCTCGGGGGTGGCGTCCTCGTCGCCGGGCCGCATCTGTGGTTCGTCGGGCTCGGCCTGGTCGGTGCGGTCGGCGGGCGCCGCCGCGGTGGCGCCGCGGCCCGACAACATCTCCAGGCGGCGGCGCACCTCGTCAGAGATCGGCACGGTAGGTATCCGTATCCGCGAGCGGGAACCAGTCCAGCACTCGCTGGTAGTCGTCGGGCGCGTAGGTTCGCAGCTGGGCGAGGAACCTGCGGTCGAGGCCGTCGAAGCTACGGCCGAACCACAGGTAGTCGGGCGGGAGCCGCACCCCGGCGGTTTCGATGGCGCCCATGACGTCGGCCTTGCGCCAGTCCCAGACGACCTTCTGGGTGTGCGCGGTGGTGTTGATGGGCCCGTGGGACTTCAGGGCCATGCGCCGGTTCGGGGAGTCCGCGGCGCGGACCCCGTCGCACACCCATGCGTCCTCGCCCATGCCGTAGTGCTGTCGGACGAGGTCGTTGAGCTCGCGGTAGGTGAACTCGGGGAGCTTGGCCGCTTCGAGGACCTGGCAGCGTTCGGGCGGCTGGAAGGTCAGCGCGTTCAGCCACCGATACAGCGAGGGATGCGGGAGGTTCAGGATCGGCTCGTCGCAGCCGAACCAGCCGGCGAAGTAGTCGAGACTCTCCTCCACGAACCGCAGGCCGGGGATCAGGTACAGGTGGTACGGGATCACCTGGACGCCGGCGTCGCGGAGGGCGAGCCATGCCGCGAGAGAGTCCTTGCCGCGGCTGAAGCTGAGCAGGACCGTGCGGCCGGCCTGGGCCAGCTCCTGGCGGAGGGTGGCGGAGGGAGTGACTCCCTCAATCTCAATCACTGGCATGTCAATATTCTTATCATGTCTGGTTGGGTTTGTGGAGGGTTTGCCGGAGCCTGCCAAGGCTCGGCCCTGTAGGGCTTCGGGGCGGCACGGGGCGGCGGCGGGGCGGTCATGTCGGCATTACTCCTGTGTGTCCTTGCCTAACGGCACGGGCGGGCCTGGCGGCGGGTGCGGTCCGACAGGGCGGGGCGGGGCGGCATGACGGGTGTCTGCACTGGTCAGAGCCAACTTTGCACATTCAACTTGACATGATTATTTGATTGCCATAGTGTTTGGGCATCGGCAGGGACACAGAGTCCCGGCCACCACTACCCGGAGGGCCCAACATGGCCATGGACTACGTCGGCAAGATCCAGTCGCTGCTCGCCAAGGCGGAGCACCCCAACACCCCCCGCGAGGAGGCGGAGGCGGCGGCCGCCATGGCAGCCAAGCTGATGAAGGCCAAGGGCATCGAGGAGGCCCAGATCCGGGAGGCGCGCGGCGACGCCCCCGAGGAGATCACCATCCTCATCCTCGAACTCCCCACCGACCACGAGACGGTGTTCTTCGAGACCGTGTACCCGATGCTCAAGGCGATGGGTGCCGAGGCGATCTGCGACTCCTACAGCGGTGAGATGACCGTTGTGGGGACCCGCTCCCTGCTGGCCAGCATCGAGATCTTGATCGCCAGCGTGCAGCTTCAGCTGGTCGGGGCCGCCAACAAGGCGGGTGACGAGCACGAGGCCAAGCTTCGCCGCCAGCACCGCGACTGGTCCGAGGACCGGATCGCGGACATGACCGACCAGTGGGTCTGGGACTACATCCGCGGCTACGGGCTCGGGCTCGGTGACAAGATCCGTGCGCGGGTCGGGGACCTGGCCGACGAGGCCCCCGGCAACGCCCTGGTGCTGCGAACCGAGGCGGACCGGATCCGCGACTGGTACAAGCAGGCTTTCCCGCACACCAGCAAGCTGAAGGGGCAGCGCGTCAAGAACACCGACGCGATCGCGCAGGGCAGGCAGGACGGGCGCAACACCGACATCGGGGACACCCGGGTCGACAGCGCCAGCGGCGTCCGCCGGGCCATCGGCTGAGCCACCGGCACCAACCCCCGGCAGGGTCACCCTGCCGGGGGTTTCGCGTGCCTAGCGACGGCCACCGTGCCGGCCAGCGGTCAGAGCTGGTGCGGACGGCCTGCCGGAGCCCTGCCGGAGCTCTGCCAGACGGCCTGCCGGACGGCCTGCCAGACGGCCTGCCGGACGGCCTGCCGGACGGCCTGCCGGACGGCCTGCCGGACGGCCTGCCAGACGGCCTGCCAGACGGTCTAATATTCTCCATGATATGACTTGACTTGATTATTAGATTGCCATACCTTGGTGTTGACAGTAAGGCAGCACCGGGAGGGACTACATGGGTGAGACCAGCGTCAAGGCCCAGGACGGCCAGAGCGGCGGGAGCCGGGCCTGGCGTGGCATGAGGGCGCGTGACTTCGACACCGAGGCCGGCCCGGAAGCGGACTACCAGCAGGACGCGCTCTTCCCGGAGCCCGACCCCTGCGGCACCGCCGACCTGCTCTCCTGACCCCCTCCCCCTGGAAGGTTGATCATGCTCAAGGCCACCCTGACCGCGCTGGCGCACACGCTCAGCCCCGCTCGCCGCGCCGTCCGCTCCGAGCGGCTCCGCGCCTACACCGATGAGGAGCTCGCCGAGCTGTACCAGCGGTGGAACCGGCGTCCGTTCGTGGCCGACGCGGTGATGCGCGAGGCCGACCGGCGGGACCGGGTCGATGAGAAGGCGCGGCGGAAGGCTGCGCGGCAGGCGCGGCGGCGCGCCAGGGAGGCCGACCTGCGCGACGCGTACCAGGACTGGGTGCATGCCCAGTACCTCCTGGCCGAAGAGGTCACCCGCGGGAGCCTGCTCAACTCGGTCGGGAAGGCGGCCGGGGTGGACCCCTACAGCCTGTTCTCCGGGCAGTGGGCGCGGGCCCGCAAGTACGCGAGCGAGGAGCTGGTGGCCTTCTGGAACGCGCACGGCCGGATCACGTTCGCCGAGTTCAAACGGCAGGCCCGCGAGCGGACACCTGAGCGGGCCGCCGCCTGACCCTCCCCGTAGAGCCGGGGTCCCGTCCGCCCGCCCGGATGGGACCCCACCTTTTTGAAGATAGGAGAGATCTGACATGACCCTCAAGATCACGCACACCCTCACCGAGGGGACCCTCGTGCAAGGTACGGCTCGGAATGACGGGACCGGGAAGATCCTCGGTGGCAAGGGAGGCTGCGGGTTCCGCTTCAGCCGGAACCTGGATGCCTGGTACCTCCCGCACTCGCGAGACTGGGTGTCCAACACCGCGCTGATCCGTGAGGCAGAGCGGCGACTCCGCGAGGCCGGCTACACCGTCACGGTGGAGGTCGACGACGCCTCTCCAGGCCGGGACTTCGCTGAGGCTGAGGCTGAGCGGAACGAGCGGGCGGAGGATAGGGCTGAACGGTACGGGACGCGGGGCGCGCGCGCTGCTCGGGCCGGTGCGGCCCGGTGGGCCCACAACCGGGAGCGAATGTCCCACATCCCGATGGGGCAGCCGATCCTGGTCGGTCACCACTCCGAGGGGAGGCACCGCCGCTTCCTCGCCAAGATGTGGCGCAGCGACGGCATCGCGGTCAAGGACATGCAGCGGGGCGAGTACTGGGCGGCGCGGTCCGCAGCGGCGGCCAAGTACCGGGACCAGCGGGAGTCGCTGCCGACCACGCTGCGGCGGATCGCGAAACTGGAGGCCCAGTTGCGGGGCCTGGACCGGCGGCTCGCCGAGGTGCAGGAGCGCGCTGCCGTTGAGGCTGAGCCGGGCGGGCGGGCGGAGCGGATGCGGGGCTGGATGCGGCGGGTGCTGCGCCGTACGGACGAGCCGGTGCCCGACAGCCCGGCGGTGGTGCGGCTGCGGACCATGCGGGAGCAGACGGACGGGCAACTTGCCTATTGGCGGGAGCACGTCGAGCGCCTGGAGGAGCAGGGCGCAAAGGTGTGGGGGCCGGGCGACTTCACCGCGGGCGACTTCGCGCTGCACCGGGGCCGGTGGTTCGAGGTGATCCGCGTCAACCCCAAGACGCTCACGGTGCCGTGGCAGCACCTCGGGGTGCACATGGCGGTCCTCACCGTGGAGGCCGCGACCAAGTCCCAGAAGACGGGGGGCCGGTTGCACACCGACCGGTTCCCCTACGACGACGTCCAGGGCCGGATGTCGGCCGAGGAGATGGCCGCCAAGCTGGCGCAGCCGGCGGAGGCCCAGGACGGGTGACCCTGCCAGCTGGTCGGGCCCTGCCCCTGCGGGGGCGGGGCTCACTTGCTGCGGGTAACCGCCTACCGGAATGGACGGGAGAGGTGACAGGCATGAGAACACGGGTCCGGCTGGCGGCCGGTAGGCAGGGCGCGGTGGGGCCGCGGCCGGTTCCGGCCCGCAGGGGCTGCACCCGTGTTGCGGCGAGTTATTCTGACTACATGAACCTTGACGGGATTATTGTCTTGCAGGACCCGGCGGAGCTCCCCGCGGACCCGGCGGACATCGCCCCGGAGGCCCTCATCAACATCGATGTGTGGGCCGCCCTCCAGGGCGTGAAGAAGACGACCGTCGAGGCGAACCGGTCCCGGCACAACGCCCGGCGCGGCACCCCGGAGGCCAGGGCCGGCGACATGCCCGAGCAGGACACCGTCCTCGGACGGGTCCCGTTCTGGCGGATGTCGACGTACCGCAAGTGGGAGGCCAGCAAGCCCGGCAAGGGTGCTGGTGCGGGCCGCCCGAAGGGAACCGGTGGAACCTACTCCCCCAGGGCTCCGCGCACCCTGCAACTGCCGGGGACCTGCCCGCACTGCGAGGTGACGATCCGGCGGAAGGACCTTCCCGAAGACGCCAAAACCCTCAGCCGCCGCAGCCTGGAACTGCCTGCGCTGTGCCCGCACTGCCGCCGGGAGATCCGCGGTGAGGACCTCATGGCCAACGCGACGTGACCGGCGACGACAGCGGCCGGGGCGGCGAGCGGCGGGCGGTGTACTACCGGCGGCGGCACCTGGCCCCTCAGACGGGGCCGGTGCCGGAGCCGGAAGTGTCGCCCACCGATCGGCTGCTCGACAGCATCCTCGCCGGGGAGGTCGACGAAGTCTGGGCCATTGACAAGGAGACCGGCGAGCCCCGCCGGTTCCCGGTGTCCCCGCCCGGCGAGCGGGGCCAGCCGTGCGGGTAGCTCGCGGGCGCCGTCAGGCGGTGGCCCAGTCGGTGGCGAGGATGTCGGTCTGGGATGCGACCCACGGCACGAACTCGGCGTCGACGGTCCGCATCAGTAGGTAGGGACGGAACCGGCAGACCGTGCCCTGCTTGATGCCGGTCGCCTGCGCGGTGTTGGCGTTGATTGGGATGCCGTTCGGGTAGCCGGCCTGGAGCACGATGTACATTCCCTTGCCGTTCCATCCCGCGCGGGTGAGCCGCCCGCCGGCGCGGAGCCGTTCGAGGGCCTGACCGAAGTCCATGCGTGGCCTTTCTAGGTGAGGAGCTGGGTGCCCCAGGGGCGTCCGGGGCGGCACCGGCAACGGGAGTGGACCGAGCCGGGCAGCCCGATGCGTGGTGGCTTGGACAGCAGGAAGTCGCGGCCGTGGGCGTGGCGGCAGTCGGCGGTGGTGGAGGTGTCGCGGACGGCGTACCAGCCGAGGCGGTCACCGTAGATGGCGGCGAGACGGTCCACTTCGCGCGCGGTGCGGCGCCGGTTCTGCTGGGCGGCCAGGTGCTGCCGCAGGTATCGCGACTCGGGGCGCAGCACCTCGCGGACGGCGTCGGCGACGGTCTCGCTCTTGCTGCGGGTCTTGATCGCGGTGTGGATCCGCCGGGCCGCGTTGACCAGGTACCACGCCCGGAACTTGTGGGCGTTGCGCCGGTCCTGTTGCTGGGCGCGGCCGGCGGCGCGGGGCGCACGGTCGGGTGGGATGCGTGCGGCCAGGTCGACGGCGGCGCGGATCGCGGCCGCGGCGAGGCGGAGCGGCTTGAGCACCCGGCGCAGCGCGGCCGCCGCCGCGGCGGCGGTCAGGCCCGCGGCCAGCACTGCCGCCGCGGCCTCCGCGACTCGCCGGTCACGCCGGTCGGGCTGCCGGTCCTGTTCGTGGCGTGCCATCACCGCCCCCGGACTGGGCGGTGCGGATCGTGTGCCGTTCGAGGAGGTCGGCGGCGGTGGTGGCCGCCACGTTCAGCGGCACCATGGGCGGGCCCCCGGTCGCGAACGGCTCCAGCAGGCAGGTCAGGGCGTACACCGCGCCTTCGTCGACGTCCGCGCGGTACAGGTGGGTGTGGGGTGGCGGCCAGAACGGCAGGACGAGGTTTCCCGCCGAGCTGGCGCGGCTCCGCTCGGCGCGCTGCAGGAGGAGTTCCCAGGTCTCGATCGCGTCGTGGCGCTGGCTGAATCCCTCGACCACCAGGACGTTGAAGCCGAGCAGGCCACGCAGCCGGTGCACGCCGTCCGCCATGATCAGGGCGTCGTTGGGGATGCCGTGGGTGCGCGCCTCCCTGATCCCCTCGCTGTGGCCGGGCGCGCACACCACCGTCGGGATCATTCGGCGTGCGCGCGGGCGAGCGCGCTCTCGTAGGCGGCCTGCTGGCGTTCCAGGACGACCGCGAACGTGCGGGCGGCGTCCGCCACCGCCACCTGGCGGCCGTGGCGGTTCGCGAAGGGCTCGATCAGGGCGGTGAGGGTGTCGACGGTGAGGGGGTCGACCGCCGTGGTGTAGACGGCGTTGACCAGGGGCGGGTAGATCGGCAGGATCGGCGGGTCGTCGACCTGCTGAACCGCGTCGCGGACCTGCTGCCACACCTGGAGCGCGTCCGGGCGACGCGCGAATTGGCCCGTCACCGTCACGTCGACCGTGGCTTCGACGTCGAGGCGGTCGAGCTGGTGGGTGTGGAGTCGGTCGCTGAGCTCGATGCCGAGGGCGTCGGTGGCCTTGTCGGCGTCGGCGCCGTTGAGCGCGCAGATGATCGTCTTCATTTCGCGGGGTTCCGTTCTGCGTTGAGCTGGTCGAGGGCCTCGGCGCGGACCTTGTTGTGGCGGGCGTCAGCGAGGGCGTTGTGGACGCCTGCCGGCTGGTCGGGCAGGGGCGGGTTGCCGAGCCGTTCGGCTTCCTGCCTGAGGTCGTTGGTCCACATCGGGACGCCGGGCGGCAGCGAGATCATCGGGCCCCACAGCTGGGCCAGCGCGACGTGGTCGTAGGCGCCGTACCAGGCCCACAGCTGCGGGTCGGGCGTGGCGGCGATGAAGGTGTGGACAGCGCGGGCGATCTGCGTGCGGGGCCGGACATCGGGGTGGTCGAGGTCGAGGTGCTCGTGCAGGCAGCGGCAGCGGATGCCGGGCGGGTGGGGCCGCTGCGGCAGCGTCGGCCACACGTTGTCGACCAGCCAGTCGTTGGCGAAGAACTTGCGGCGGTCGAAGTCGCTGCTGACGGCGTAGAACTCGCGGCCGTCGTCGGCGACCAGGCCGATGCTCACGAGGTCGATCGTCGTGCCGTCCTCGATGAACTCGCAGTCGTAGAAGATCCTCATCGCGGGTCAGGCCTTCCAGGCTTCGGGGTCGGTGCGGCGGCCCCGCTCGGGCATCGCGTACGGGCTGGAGGCGTAGGTGTAGCCGAGGTGGTCGCCCGTCTTCAGGTGCGGGTTGCCGAGCGAGACGCCGCCCTCGCAGCCGCCGGTGTAGAGGCCGGGGCCGGTCCAGCCGACGCAGGTGTCGCCCTCGTGGCGGCCGTGAGGGCAGCGGTCCAGGTCTGTGACGATCTGGGCCAGCGCTCGTTGCGCGGACTCGTCGACGGGCTGCTCGGTGAGGTATTCGCGGAGCTTGGCGGCGGCCTGGGCGGCGCGCTGCACGGCTGCGGTGAGCGGCGTGTACAGGACCGTGGGATTCAGGTGCCGGGCGGCGTTCGACTCGTCGAGGCGGGTGAGGTGGTCGCTGGCCCACTGCAACGCCTGCGTGATCTTGGCGAGCTCGCGGGTGGCGTCGTCGTTCTTCACAGGTGCGGGGTTCTTTCGCGGGAGGGGACCGGGCGGAGGTGAGGTCGAGGCGGCCCGGCCTTCGGAGCTGCGCGCGGCGCCGGGGGCGGCGGGTTGAAGGGCGGGATCAGGGAGCGGGCCGTCGGCGCCACTCGCCGGGCGACAGCTCCGTGCCTTCGGGTGCTGCGGGGACGTCGTACTCGGCGAATCCGCCGGCGTCGGACGGGGTGAAGACCCACAGGTGGACGCGGGTCCCGTCGGTCAGTGCCGTGACCGTCCCGGCGGCCACGCCGAGCGGGTCGAGGCTGCTCACGGTCGCGGTGACGACTGCGGCGCGCACCGCGTGGACGCCCTGCCTGCCTCGGTACCAGACGATGTCGCCGAGCAGCGGCTCGCGGGCGGGGGCGGGCACTTGCTCGCCAGGAGCGATGATGCGCCGGCCGAGCAGGTCAGCGACCGTCGCGATCATGAGGCTCTTGTTGCCAACCGGAACGTCCTCCCACGGGACGGCGGATGCCTGCCGGGTCTGGTAGCCGTGCGCGGGCGCCAGCCGCTCGTAGGCCGCGTGGAAGGCGCGGGCGATGATCTCAGCGGGGGCCATCACGCTCCCTGGGGGCGGGTTTCGAGGGCGTTGGCGAGCTTGCGGAGTTCACCGGCGATGCTGTCGCCGAGCGTCGAGGCGTGGACGATGGCCTGCACGCGCCGGATCGGCGTCGTAGCGGCGTCGTCGGCGGTTTCCCAGATGGTGCTGAGCTCGCAGTGGACAGGCACTTCGGCGATGGTCAGGCCGTCCAGGACGACCTTCAGCGGCAGGGAGACTTCGCTCATGCCGGCTTCTCGTGGCTGATTCTGAGGAGGCGGGCGAACAAGGTGAGGGTGACCTGCACCAGTTCGCTGCCGTCGATGGTGATCCCGTGGACGCGGACCGGCGCGTCTTCAGGGGCCAGGACGGAACGGCCGTTGATGCGGATGTCGTGCGGGACGATGACGCGCGGGTCCGTCCGATCGTCGAGGCGCTCGAAGATCGCGATGTCCGCGCCCTTGGCCGCCGTGTCGGTGTCGTAGAGCCGCTCGAAGTCTCCGCGGTCCTCGAAGACCTCCAGGCGGCCGTCGCTGGCGCGGACGAATGTGGTCCCCACTCGGGCCGTCGCGTAGCCGGGTCCCTTCTGTACTGCGAAGGACAGGAACTTCTGGGTTCCGACTTCCGCGACGCCGTCGTACCGGCGGCCGAGGAACGCTGCTACCTCCGTGGTGTTCTCGCCGGTCCAGGTCATGTACGTGAATTCGATGGGCCGGGCGAGCGCCTCGGGCCACCGCCTCGGGGCGTTCTTGCTCAGGTTCTGTGGCGCGGGTTTGTCGGGCATCGCGGGTCTCCGGTCGTGCTCGGCGGGAATGGCCGGATGAGGCCGGGCGGGGTGTATCTGCGCAAGTGCGGGCGCGCGCTGAGGTGGGATGCGATCATGCATCGTTTGCTGCCGTTGGGCCTTGCCCTGGCATTCGTGGGCGTGTGGCTCGGGTTCGTACCGGTGTCGGCCGGACAGTTCGAGTGCGGGTCGGTGTACCGACCGAAGTCCCTCAGCACGGACTTCGGGCCGAACTTCCCCAGCGAGTTACAGGGCCCGGCACAGGACGCGTTCGGGTCGACGAACCAGGCGTGCGCGCGGCAGCGGACCCAGCTGGTGGCGTTGCCGATGGCCGCGGTCATCGTCACGGGGATCGGCGCCGCGGTGGCCGGCGGTCTGGCATGGCGGCGGGCGAACGTGCCGGCGGCCGCCGCCGAGTAAGGGTGCGGCCCCTCGCCCCGTGACCCCCCGCTGGGTCGCAGGGGCGAAGGGCCGCTCAATCTCCGGGGTGTCCTGCCTCGCGCGAAGGACAGGCCCGGAGGCGCACTCAGCCCAGATCTTGAAGCTCTGGCGGTGCGCAGTCTGGAGGGGGGCGGGTGTCAGCCGGCCAGCGCGGCGCGCGAGGTGCGCTTCAGACTGCCGCTGGTGCGGAGTGCCGCCTCGTAGGCGAGCCGCTCAGCTCTGACGACGTCGCTGCGGCGGTAGATGGGGCGGCGGGGAGGCGAGCCGTCCGCAGGTGTCAGGTAGCCGTTCGTCCGCCAGGTGCTGATCGTGGACGGCGAGACTTCCATCGCTGCGGCGGCCTGCTTGGTCGTCCAGTACTCCTCGCCATCGGGGCCGATCACGCGATCACCCCCTAGGCGCACGAATGCCCCCAGGCCGGCGTACCGGCTGAGGGCATGGGTGTTGCAGGTGATCTTTAGTTTGGACCGCAGGTCAGAGCGTTGTCAACGAGGGCACCGCGCCTGTTTCGGTCAGTCGCGATCCGACGTCATCTGGGGTAGCTGGATGGTGCAGGGGTGTCCAGCGTGGGCGGGGCGGACACACGCCCAGCCGTCGGCGCTGGCCGCGACGATGTGCATCGCAGGAAGCAGCGGCAAGATCGACGGCCCGTCGACGAACAATCCGTCCTCGGGGTCGGGCCGGGTGTACTCGCGTGCAGCGGTCGACAGCGTGTCTCCTCAACGGCGAAGGAATCCGGGGGGATGCCCTCCATTGTCGTTGCTCAGTCCGACGGAACGCGACCTCGAAGTGCGTCGAAGCCCGACCTCGTCCTAGGCGTCGCTGGATGCTGATGGGCGTGCCGGTAGACTCCGCGATTAGTAGGGCGGCCCTTCCCCATCGCCGCAGCGTCACGGGAGGAGGGCTGTTGCGCGTCTACGTAGAGCTGCCGCCTGAGTGGGGGCCCGGACAGGTAGTCATTGCCGCCTGGCTCCGCGCCGGATACCGCGTTGAAGAGCTCCGATCCCTCGGGACAGGCGAGCGCCGCATGATCGTCTACGGCGGCTCCGTCGCGCCTGAACCATCTGCCGGAGGCGCGGCGACACCGCCAGAGTAGCCGCACGTCGGCAGGGCCGTGCCCGCCTGGTAGGCAGGTCCAACCAGGGCTGCGGGGCTCTGGCAACGTTGCTAACTAGGGATGTCTCGTTTGCCCCCGGAGGACTGGCGCGCCACGGCCGATCAGGCGGGCGGGACGTGTTTGAGGGGGCGGCGAAGTGTCCATGACTGACGGGGCGTGCCGCACAGGATGGAAAGCACGTGAGCAGCCCGTCCCCGGCGGGTGGGCAGCTCAGTGAGCAGGTTCAACCACTCCTCGCAGTAGCGCCCTCGCTCCCCGGCCGGCAACAACGCACACGTCACCACCACCAACCGCCGCGTCACCGCTCCTGGCGGGCGAACCACAGCGCCCTGTTCACGAGACTGGAGTTGGCGCCTATTCAACACAGAGAATTGCCTTTCGACCTCCCGCAGGGCCAGCACTGCTGCATCCACGGCCCGCCGCGCAGAAGGACCCGCTCCGCGCATGACCACCATGTCCGCCGCCCTAGACGCCCTGAGCGCCGACACCTCCGCCTCGCGCGCCCCGCGCCGTTGCCATGGTGAATTTGCCGCATGCGCTGCAATCGACGCGGCACGCGCTGCATTCGCCGCCTCGCGTGCCACCTCCGTCACCAACATCACGAGGTTGCGCTCGTCCCGTGCCACTGCCGTCGATCTAAGCGCTACGAGAGCAGCCGCGTGTGCCAGGTTTACCGCTATCTCCGCTCTCGCCGCGTTCAACGCGATCATCGCTCTCGCCGCGTTCACCTTCGCGGGCAGGAAACGCTCTACCGCAAGCGACGTGTCCGCCGATGTAGTTGCTTTGGTCAGCGAGGCCGCAGCCGCTTGGGCGGCGGTATCAATATGGACGGCGAGATAGGCGTACGCCGTCTCAAGCGGCTCTGCATCGACCTCTTGGCCCGTTTCGGCCGGGGAAGACCTCATGGAGTGGCTCCGGGTACGTGCGGACGCAGAGTGCCCCAGGGCTTGGGCGCGGTGGCGCGGTTGGCGTGGGCCTTAGCCAGGGCGAGGCGGGCGTTCTCGGCACCCTCCTGAGTGAGCTTGTAGTAGCGGCGGCGCGGACGACCGAGAGCATCGGCGTCGCGCTGCTCGTCCGGCTCCTCCCATCGGGAGGTGATCCATCCGGCTTGTTCCAGCCGAGTGATGATCGGATAGACCGTTCCGGTGGGCAACTCGGTGGTCTGCACCATCTCCAGCCCGTACCACTCCCGGCTCGGTTCCAGCAGCGCCTGGCGCAGCACCATCTGGGTTTGCATCGTCATGCGCGGGCCCCGGCTCATGATGCCCCACTCCCCCGCGTCCCCCCGCGTATCGCCAGCAGTACTCCGGCCACCGCGGCTCCCACGCCGACCGGCCCAGCCACCACCGGTATCAAGACCGCCAGCACAGCTGCCAAGACCGCCGTCAGCACGATCCCTGTCCACGCCAGCAGCTCCCACGCGACGAACAGACCGGATCGTCCCGTACCGCTTCCGCGTCGCTCGAACTCTACATAGCCCATGACTCGTACTCTACATAGGGTGCTGTGCCATCACCACCCAGTCCCCCATGGCCACCCGTCTCGTAGGGCCCCGGGAGAACAAGGGCACTCGTTTAGGGCAGACCCTCAGCAGATTCGGACACCAGCCGGTAGCCGGTCGACACGGGCCGGAACCGGTCGAGACGAATACGAGTCCGCCGACCGGGTCTGGAGTGCAAGTGGCCAGCGCCGCGCGGGAGATGCAGCTCGACGATCGCGTGAACGTCCTCAAGGCCGATGATCTTCACCTGACGGCCGCGGCTTCGACGGTCGTTGTCAGCCCAGACCTGACCGATCCTCACGGGGCTGACCGCAGTCTGGGCAAGGCGGGCGCGGAGCCGGGGCAAGATCCGCAAGCACGCCTCTTCGGAGCACGCCGGGTCCTCGCAAGCCCCGAGATCTTCAAGCGCCCTGGCAGCATCCCGAATGAGCGTAAGGTCGCCAGCGTTCACCGGGCGGTTCCGTTCGAACCGTCACGGACGAGCCGGTAGCCGGTCCTACGAGCTCGGCCGGCCTGAGTATTTCTGGTGGCGTGTAGAGCGGTGACGAGGATCGAACGAGGCAGGTTGCCGGTAACGGCATCGACGACCTCGGCGCGGTTCGAGCCCGGCGTGTACTCGACCACCCGGATGGCGGGCCCGCCGCGCGGGTCGCAGGACTCGTAGACCTGCCCGACCTCGACCCGGCCGGGCTGTGCCTGGTCTGGGCGGGACGTGGGCGCGGGTTCGCCGCGGCCGCACACGATCGCGCCGGGAACGTCGCCGCCGGCAGCGACCGCGGGGAGGGCCGCGACGGTCCGCATCTCATGGGCCAGCTCGACGAACACCGCCCGGCCGGTGGCGATGTTCTCCAGCCGGTCGGCGTATTCGGCCAACGCACGGCGGAGGATCGCGGCGCTCTGGTCGGCTGCGAAGCGGGCGTGCTCGGCTACCAAGCGGGCCTGTTGCTCGTCCTGCCATTCGGTAGTACGGCGTGCGAGAGCGGCCCGCAACTCGGCCAGTTCCTCGCGGGAGACGGTCGGGTTCATACGGCACGCTCCGGTGCTGCGAGGGCGGCGGCGACTGCCCCGCCGATGTGGAGGTACTTGCCGCAGGGCCCGGGAAACTCTCCCGCTTCCTGCGCGACAGCAGCGATGGCACCGAAGGCGGTGAGCATGACGTAGCCGATGAGTTCCGGGTCAAGGTCGGGCAGGTGCGCCTGGATTGCTTCGGCGAGCTGCTGGATGCCGGCGGCGGCGTCGGGCGGGGTAGCCGCGGCGATCGTGTTGAGCGCATGAAGGCCGCTCGGAGGTATCTCCATGAGGTTCCTTTCGTTTCGCTGCTGCACCTTCGGCGCTGCGAGGGTCCGTGTAGGTCTGGCGGTCTTCGACGTCATCCGCGACGACGGCTCGCGAGGATCCGGCAGCGCGTGGGGTCGGGCCCGGCGCGTCATGCCGTCCACGCGGGTGCTCTCGCCTCCAGCAGCGTGCGGGGAATGCCCTCGGCGCCGTTCGGTCTGCGCGGTCTTGAAGGGCAGTCCCATCCCCGCCGGGCGGGGCGCTCGGCGATGACGTGCCATCCCGCCGCGCGGAGGCTGGCGCCGCTTTCGCTGCGGCGCACGCTCAAGCACGAGCTGTGGAGGCATCTGGCGTCAGCGCAAGTGGGCCCGAGATGCCTGGTGTGGATGTAGGTGATGAGACGCCCGAAGCCGAGCGCTCTCGTCGCGCGCCAGGCCGCCCCGTACAGGGCGCTGTTGGCGTTGCGGGTGCCGTCCGTCGCGGTGCGGGTGGCCTCCAGGGTCATCCCGTCCTGGAGGAAGCGCGCGACGGGCCGGCCGACGATCGCGACGCCGCGCAGGACGTTGGCTTCGTCGGCGACGCCGAGGCTGAACTTGTGGCCCTTCGGTGGGAGGTGGTGGCGATGCCACATCTCGACGAATCCGCAGGCGTCCTCGAATCGGACCGGGATGACGCGCAGCGTCATCGTGGCCTCCTGAACTCGTTGGCGAGGGCGAGGGACATGGCCACGTAGATGGCGAAGGCGAGCAAGGTCATCGCGGTCGCGGCTGTCATCGTGTCGCCTCGATGTAGGCGGCGGCGAGCGCCCAGCCGATCAGGATGACGAGGTAGAGCGCGGCCAGGAGGCGCAGCGCGGCGGGCCGTGGGGTGTGGCGCTTCATGGGCTGGTGGTTTCCTTGGTCCTGTTCTTCTTCGCGCGGGCGATGTTCCACGCGGCGACGTCCTTCATGAGGTCGCTGAACGCCGGGTCGTCGGGGGTGTCTTCGTAGCGGTGGCCGCAGGAGCGGCACACGGCGTAGTCCTCCAGGCCGACGGCGCCGTCTGGGCGGACCATGTGGCCGCGCTCCCCGCAGTCGGGTTGCGTACACGGGACCGGAAGGTCGACGTCCGAGCCGGTCAGGCCGAGGCGGCGGCGAGCGCGGGCGGCGAGGTCCATGAGCTCGTTGCAGGCGTCGCCGCCGTCCATGGCCGGGAACCAGGTGGCGTAGCCGGCGGCGTAGTGGCGGCGGACCATCTCCCCGTCGGGGAGTTCGTCGGCGGCCTGGAGGCTGATGTAGCGGACCATTTCGGCCGGGCGCAGGGCTAGGAGTGCATCGATGTTCTTCGCGAGGCACCAGGCCATCTCGCGGATTGCGGCTTGGTGGTTGAGCCGACCGGTCTGCGCGGTGGTGTAGCCGCGGCCTCCGGCGACGGTGTCGACGCGCTCGTACCAGGACGCCACCAGGTGGTAGGCAGTGCGCATCAGTTCGTCCATGCCGGTGTTGACCAGGGTCGGTGGCGTGGGGCGTCCGGTGGGGCGGGCGTCGGCGCCGTGCTGCGGCGCGGGGTGGTCACCGAGCATGGAGTTTGCGACGTCGTAGAGGCCGGGGAGGGCGATGATCGTCCGCTTGAGTCCGGCGCGGTCGGCGTCGCAGAGTGTGCGGTAGCCGAGTGCGGGCAGGCGGAGGGTGTGGCCGTTCTCCCAGACGATCATCGCCGAGTCGCAGCGGGTTCCGCGTACGCAGGGGCGGCGATCGTCGTCCGTGTGGTTGCCATGGCTCATGGCTCTCCCTCCTCGTTCGGTGGTGTCGTTGCAGATCAGCGGCCGATATTGGCGGACGTCGAGGCCGTCGGGCCGTGCCGGGAGCTGCGGGGCTTAGAGCCGTAATCCGTTCCGGTGGGCCTTGAGGGCGGCGGCCTCGTACTCGGCGTAGACGCGGGCCGGGATCCTGCGGGGCGGGCACGGGATGCCGGCGGCCGCGGCCCAAGCGCGGACCTGGGTCGGGGTGGGGGTGGTTCGGGGTGGGGCGGTCTGGGTTCGCACCCTGTCGGGGTCCAGGTGCCCGCCGAGCGCGGCGAGGGCGACGGCGTGGACTGGGCCGGTCGCGCCGAGCTTGTCCGCGGCGGTGGCCAGGACGCGCCGGAAGGTCCGGGCAGACATGCCCAGGTGGTGCGCTGCCTGGTCCTGGCTGAGCCCGATCGCGCTTGTGGTGAGCACGTCCACCTCCAGGGTGGTGAGCTCGTTCTCGAGTGCGGGGTCGGGCAGGGGCGCGCCGTTGGCCAGATCAGGGGTGGTCATCAGAAGGCGCCTTCCGCGCACTGAAGGACGATCAGGCCCAGCTCGCGCCACATCGCCACGACGCTCGCTTGGTCGTCCAGGACGGCAGTGACGTGCTGCGGGGCGACGTACCTCTCGTACAGCTCCCGCTTGACGACCGTGGCCGGCCGGTAGTCGCCGGGGGTGCGCATCAGCAGTGCCTCACCGGGCACTCCGACGTGGGCGGCCAGCCACGTGCCGGTGGCGGCGCGGCATTCGCCGGAGCGGCCGGTCACGTAGATGATGCGGTGCCCTGCGGCGTCGAGGGCCTGCACGATGGAGATGACCGGCCGGTTCGGCAGGTCCTCCCCCACGCGGGTCCAGTCGAAGGGGCGGCGGACGTCCGGGCGGGTCTCGTCGCGGTGGGCGACGGTCCCGTCGATGTCGACCAGGTACAGCTGGTCGGGGTCGACGGGCTCGGCGAGCTGGATGCCGAGGGCATCGGCCATGAGCTCGTTCAGGGTGATTCGCGTGCCGGTGGGGAACTTGGTCAGCGGCGTGCGGCCAGCCGCGGCGGGTTGCAGGCCGAGGTCTTCGTGCGCCTGACGCAGCCCTGCGGGCGTGAGGTGGTAGTAGCGGACGTCTCCGCGCCACCTGCCTTCTGCGAGATCTTCGATCTCCAGCTGCTCCAGGGTGTCGGCGGCGATCCCCGGCGAGATGCCGGTGACGTTGGCCAGGCGCCCGGCGTCGAGGTTGTCGGCGCGGGTCAGCAGGGCGAGCTTGATCCGCCGCACAAAGTCGTGGTTGTGCTCGGGCATCAGAGGGTCTCCGTGAGGGCGTGGCGGTGGGCGGTTTCCATCGCCTGGTAGGTGGGGAACAGCTCGGGCCAGCCGCGGCGGGGTGCCAGGGCGGCGGCGGGAAGCGCGCCGATCGCGACGGCGTACCGGACGGTGAGGTGGTGCTGGCCGACGATGGCGAGCCAGCCGGAGCACAGCCAGCCCGGCACCAGGTCGATGGCGTGGCAGGCGAACATGGGTGCGCCGATCGGTGCTTCCCTGCCGGGTTCGCCGATGGTGTCGGCCGCGTACTCGGCGACGTTCGGGTAGGCGATGCGGTGGGCGGTGTCGACCCGCCACGGGCAGGTGGGGCAGGGGCGGGCGCAATGGGCGATGCGCGGCCCTGCGGTGCGAGTGGCGCCCGTCTCGGCGAGTCGCCTCACCGGTTGCTCGGCGTGGGTGAGGCTGGCCAGGGGGTTCATGATGTTCCTTCCGTGGTCACAGCAGGGATGCCTGGACAGGGCTCGGCGGGGCGGGCGCGGATTCTGCTGGTGGCGGCGGGGTGGCGAGCGCGGGGCGGGACGGCGCCCGGGGCAGCGTGCGGGTGACGGCGCGGGCGGCCTGGACGGCGGCGCGTTCGGTGCGGCGCTGGTCGAGGGGCTGGGCGCAGATCTGGCGGAGGATCCGCTTGGAGGCGTTCTCGTCCTTGGACTCCCATCGGCAGGTACCGCACGCGCCGACCGGGTTGTGGTGGCGGCACAGCTGCATCTGGCCGGAGGCTGCGGCGCGGGCGTTGCGGTTGTTGAGGCGGCCGGTCGGCGACAGCGGTTTCTGTCCGGCGGGGAGCGTGAAGGGGTCGACCTGCTGTACGGCGTAGATCCGGAGGGCCTCGACGCGGGCCGGGCCGAGGACCTGTGCGCAGTGGTCGCCGACGAACCATTCTTTGCTGGCGTGCAGGGCCCGCCCGCACTTCAGGCACACGTGGGTGTCGGTCGCGGCCAGGGTCGGGCGGCGGCGGGTCACTGGTCACTCCACAGGCGGCGGGCGGCGGCCGAGGGGTCGCCGAGCTGGCGGGTGAGGTCGGCGAGGTGGGCGAGGTGGGCGGCGAGTTCGCGGCAGTCCGTCGACGTCAGCTCCTCGGACTCGACCTCGACCAAGGGCCAGGCCTGCGCGGGGTCCTGGTCGCCGTTGACGCCCGATCGGTGCGCGTGGCGGTCCAGGAGCCGGGCGGTGATGGTGGCGGCCATGGCGGCGATCTTGGTGCGGAGGGCGGTCATCCGTGGTTCCTTCGGGCCCGGTTCGCGCGGTCCATGGCGTCGCGGGCCGTGCGGCGGGCTTCGTCTGCGGGCAGCGGGGTTTCGGCGTCGTTCTCGTCGGCGTCCTGGTCGGTGATGGACTTCATGAGGGGCGGCTGGGAGGCGTGCCCGGGCGGCCGGTGGTCACAGCGGCGGGGGTTGTCTTCGCGCGTCAGGCCGTTGTGGTCGCAGCGGGGGCAGGCGTCGATCGCGGCGCGGCGCGCCTGGGGGCTGACCGGTCGGCCGTCGATGAGGCGGAAGTCGGGGTGCTCGTCGTGTGCGGCGGGTTCCGGTTCGGCGCTGCCCCAGGGGCGTGCGCGGCCCTCGATGCGGTCCTCGGCGGTCATGAGGACGTCGGTCAGGTCGCCGTGCTCGTGCATGGAGGCGAGGTAGCCCGGCATCGAGTTGATCGGGATGCCGCGCGCGCGGGCGTCGGCGCGGACCTGCTGGACGACGAGCGCGGCGGTCAGCGCGCCGGCGTTCAGGTTCTCGGTCAGCCAGCGGATGCCTCTGCGGTCCTGGACCTCGTCACCGAACTCCCCGCCGGGCTCGGGCCGAGGATCGGTGTTACGCGTAACGTCACGGGCCCCTCCCCCCGCACCCCCCACCAGACCGGACTGACCGATCTCGTCGCCGCTGCTGGTGTCTTCGTTGCTCTCGACGCGGGACCTGGAAGATCTATCCCGTCCCGTCCCGGGGTTACGCGTAACAGAGCCGGTGTCGCGGGTTTCGCCGGCTGGATCGTCCGCAGGTCTGGCGTGGGGGCAGTTCTTGGGGAGGCACAGGTGGTGTTCGCCCCGGTCATGCGCCCTTTTCCGCTGCATCCGCAGTTTGGAGTTCGGGGCGTTGTCGCGCATCCCCCGCGGCGGGATGTGCTCGTCGATCCGGGGCAGTGTGACGGTCCCGAGCGTCACACGTGACGGACTTTGTGACGTCACATGTGACGTCACGTTACGCGTAACGATGGCGTAGCCGATCGCCTCCAGCTCGGCGATGCACCGGTCCGGATCCGGGACGTCCGACGCTCGGAGGGCCTGTTCCAGCGGCAACCGCCCGTCCCACCGGCGCGACCGCGAGCAGTGCTCGATCATCGCCTTGTAGTGCCACCGCGCCTCATAGGAGACGCCGTCCCATTCCACCCGCTGGGTGTAGTCGTCAGAGTCACGCAGCCAGGCCACGTCACGCTCCCGCCGCGTTCATACGCGATGTCACTCGGAGGTCCCTTCTTTCGGGCTGAGCCCCTACGTGGATGGATGAGGTCGAGCGAGGCGGCGACTCCCCGCCCGGGACGCGCTAGGGCGCGCTGGTAGTCGTCACCCGATGTCCCTCCGGGCGGCCTCGTGCTCGCAGGCGCCGTGTTCGCGCCGTGCGCGCATGCAGTCGATGCAGCTGTAGGACCGCTCCAACGGTTTGCTGCGGTCCCGGTAGAAGCGGGCGAGGGAAAGTTCCTGGCCGCAGCACGAGCAGCGGCGCCGCATCGGCACTACGCACGCCCCGCGGGGGGTGGGCGCGGTCGATGTCCAGGCGAGCAGGTCTTCGATCGGCCGGCTGTCCGGCACCATCGCGGCCAGCAGCACAATCAGTTCCTGCGCCGCCTGTTCGGTGATGCCGTGGCGGGCGAACCAGTCCTTGACGCCTTCCGGGTCGAGGTCCCGGACGTTGCAGATGATGTCGGTGGCGGCAGGCAGCCGCGCCGCCAGGCGGACGTCGCGCTCGTCGACGGGATCACTCACCGGCGCCGCCCTCCTCGCGGCGGCGACGCCGCTCGTGCATGGCGACCGCCCGTTCGCTGTTGCGGATCGAGCGGCGGGTGCTGGCGGTCATCGCGGCGACGACACCGCCCACGTCCTGTGCCGCGGGGAGTTGGAGGACCCAGGTGTGGCAGTCCCGCAGGATCGGGCAGGGGCGGCAGCCGGCCATCGCTATGCGTTCCCGGTCGCGGTCGGCCCAGACCTTGGGGTTCAGGCTGCACGGGGTGGGCGGGTCGTCGCGGCCGGGCCGCGGCTGCCGGTGGGCTGACCGGTAATGCATCTTGTCGAGGGTCGGGATGGTCTGTGCGGTCATTCGTCCCATCCGCACTGGTGGAGGGCTCTGGCGATCTGCCGGTCCGCGCGGAGCCGGTCGCCGATCGCGCCGAAGGTGCGTTCTTGCACCGGGTCGGGCAGCACGTCGACGCGCTCGGGGTGGCCGGGCATCGCCTCGATCTCCACGCCCTGGTGCGCGACGCAGTCCGAGCAGCCGCCGCGGCGGAGTCGGACCGCGAGCCAGATGATGGCGATCAGAGTCACGGTCATGATGGCGACAAGGGCGCTCCACGCGAGAAGCTCGGCCGTGGTGATCACGAGGAGCTCGTTCACCGGTCATCGCCCTGTCGGCCCTGGCGGACGCGCTGCTTGAGCGCCTCCCAGACCAAGGCGCCGTTCGCGCCGAGCAGTCGCCGGATGATCCGGGTCATGAGCGAGTGGCGGTTCATCCCGCGGTCGTTTCGCCAGCGGCCGCGGCGCGCAGCCTGGGAAGGTTGGACCGCAGGCACTGCTCCCATTCCTGGCCGTGCATCAGCCCCGAGGCGATGGTCTCTTCCCATTCGTCCACGAGCACCTGCACCGCCAGGGCGATCGCCCTGTGGCGCTCCCGTTCGCGGGCGCGTCCGCGCCGCGCGGACATGTACGCACTCCAGAGCCTCTGGGCCTTGGCGGCCAGCACTTCGTAGGCAGCACCCCGCCCTGCCAGATCGGACCGCGCTCTGGCGAGGTCAGCACGGAGCTGTCTGATCGCATCGCGGTACTCGGACCCGAGCGCCTGCTCGTCGGTCGCCGGGTGGCCGATCTCGTCGACGATGCGCTGCGCAAGCCGGGCTGCCTGCGGTTGGGCTTGGACCCAGCCGCGCAGGCCGCCGGTGGCCACCTGGTCCAGGACCGCTCGCGCAGCGCCGAGCAGACGCCGCTCGTAGCAGAGTCGCTTCACCTCACCGCGCAGCTCTATCGCCTCGGGTTGGAGCAGCGCCGAGTGCATCGTCATGATCTGCTCGATGCGCTCGGCGTCGGAGAGAGGCGCGCCGTTGACGCTTTCGGCGTCCTTGGCCTCTTCCTCTTCACACAGCACCTTGGCCGCCACCGAGTACTTATCGGCGAGCCGCCTGTGCGCTCGGGCCCCGGGGGTGGTCTCCCATTCGGCGCGGGCAGTCTGGACCGCCCTGTGGATGAGGTCGTCGACAACGGCATACATCTGGCGCAGAGCGGTGGCGTCGATGAGGTCCGACTTAGTCACGGAGATCCTCCAGAGGAGGCAGTCCGCAGCCGGGCCGGTCCACGCACCCCAGGTTGGCCTCACCGAGCTGGCCGGCGCCGGTGTTGCAGTCTTCGCAGTCGGGCTCGTCCGCGTCCGTGCTCTTGCGGTACCGCAGCTCCGGCGGCCCGTACTTGCGCAAGAAGTCGCTGACGTGTTCCTCTCGCCCGCCGCTGGCCGGCAGGAGCCGGGCCGGGGTGACCGCGAACCAGTCTCGGTCGTGCCGGTCGCCCCACACGTCGCCGTCCTGGGGCGGCCAGTCGGCGGGCGCGACGCGCTTGATTTCGGCCTGGGGCGGCAGCGGCCAGTGCGCGGTGCCGCCGTCGGGGGTGGGCACCTTGATGGTGACGGTGCCGTCGGGGCCCTGCCGGTGGACGCGGACCGGCTTGAGGGTGACCTCGATCATTTCGTCCGGGTCGTACTGCTCGTCTGGCTCAGGCACCGGTGACCTCCCAATGCGCGGAAGCCGCGAGGGCTGCGGGTGCGTTCAACGTGGTCTCCTGTGTGTTCGTCACGGCGTAGCTCAGACCGCCAGGTCGAAGGCGCTGGCGGGGAAGATGGATCGCTGGATCGGGGCGGGCACGTAGGCGAGGGACTCGGCGACCCTCGCGTGCCAGGCGAGGGCGTAGTGGAGGCAGTTGGAGCAACTGGCCTTGTCGCAGTCGGGGTCTGGCCGGTGGTAGCCGCCCTTGGACCAAGCGCCCGAGTCGCTGGTCTCGATCAGGTCGGCGTACTTGCGGACGCCGACGGTCTTGAACCCGAACGCGTGGATGGGCAACTCGGGGTCCAGGTCGTGGAGCGCGAGGAGGATCTCTCCGACCTCTTCGGTGCGCTCCCGCTTGCACACCGACCCAAGGCCGACGACGGCTTGCCAGGTCAGGTCCACGCCAGCGTCGCCGTACATGTCCCAGCAATTCAGGTAGTCGGCTTGTGTCCAGCCCTGGAGCGTCGGCATGAACGGGCAGTCCTCGTCGGAGACGTCCGCCCAGAGGCGCTTCAGCTCCACGAAGTTCGCGACTGTGCGGGCCTGGTGTTCCCGGACGGTCAGGCCGGTCTTGGCGAGCTGCTCCGCCTCGCACATCCAATCCTGCGGCGCAGCCCAGCCGAGCTTCCCGATCTCGGTGTCGTAGCGCAGGGTGGCGGCGACGTACTCGGCCGGGGTCGTCCGCCACGTCCCGTACAGGTCGAGCTCGGAGAACCCTCCCGAGTCGAGGCCCCACCAGTGCAGCGCCGGCCGCAGGCGACGCCCGGAGGTGAGCCGCCGCGCGAGCCTGCGGTGGCTCACGAAAAGCGGCGGCATGCCCGGGTGGTCCAGGTGGAGCCACTCGTCCATGTGAGTGGTCAGATACACGGTCGGCACGTCGGGTCCTCGTAGTCGTGGGGTGTCCGGCCCGCCCCGGAGCAGGGAGAGCGGGGCGGGCCAGACGGTCAGGGGTGCGGGTGGTGGAGGTGCGCGCGGCAGCGGCGGCCCGCTCCAGCCCGCCGGTCATGCATCCGAGTGGCGGACTCGGAGGCCGAGACGATCAGGCACGCTCCGGCCAGGGACGACAGCGCCGCGAGGAGCCCCACGCTGAGCGGGTTCAGGGCCTGGCTGGCGACGACCACGAGCGTGGCCACCACCGCGGTGACGGCGGCGGTGACGGCGGCGAGCGCGGCGCGGTGCAGGCACCGGGCCTGGATCGGTCCGGGCCGCTTGTGCCGGGGGTGCCCCGCGGCGGTCGTCACTGCCCGGCCCCGTTGGAGTTGTGCCGCCCGTTGCGCAGGCGGGCGAGGCCGCGGGACGGAGTGGAATCGGCCGCCGGCTGCTCCTCGTAGGGCGGCGGCGCGGTGCCCATGGGGCCGGTCGGCACCTGCCCCTCAGCCGGGTAGGGCGGCTGGAGCTGCTGGGCGATGGTCCGCCTGTTCTCCTCCTCCCGCCGCGCCGCTTCGCGCCGGGCCGCCTCCTCCCACCGGGTCTTGGGGTGCGGGCGGCCCGCGTCCTCGACCAGCCGCGCGACGTTCATGGCGTGCAGCTCGGCCTTGCGGCGGGCCTGCTCGGCCCGGGAGCTCAGGGTGCCGATGCTCGCCGCGACCGTGCGGAGCATGGCCTCCTGCGCGGAGATGTCCCGCTCGATCGCCTCCTTCCTGCGGTGCAACTCCGCCAGGCTGGCGGTGCGATGCTGGTGGTCCTGTTGCAGCGGCACCGCCTCCCCGTGGAGCTTGTCCTGCTCCTCCTTGGAGCGCAGGTGCATCGCCCAGTACTCGTCGAGGACGTCGTCGGTGACCTGGTCGGCCTGATCGTCCTGGCCGCTCTGGTCGTTCTGGCTGCTGCTGATCGTCATGCGGTTGGCCTTTCGGTAAGGGCGCGGCTGCGGGCAGGCTGCTGCTTGGCCTTGCGGATGCGGGCGGTCCGGCGCTCGCGGGGGGTCACGGGCCGGACGGGCTTGGGGGTGGGGGGCGGGGGCAGGGCGACCAGCCGGTAGGAGGCGCACCCGAACTCGCGGCGCAGGACCTTGCCTCCGGCCGGGGTCACCTCGAACGAGGTGCGGGAGGTCGACGAGGCCCGGTCCAGGACGGCGGCCGCCGCCTTCGGGGACATGTGCAGGATCGCGGCCAGGTTCAGGTCCGGCAGCGGCACCGTCGGGTTGGCCTCCAGCCAGTCCAGGAGGAGGCGGGCGTCGCGGATCTGCTGGGTGCGAGGCGTGGGCTCCATCAGATGCCTTCCAGGATGGTGAGGGTCGGGGTGGAGGCGGCCCGCAGCGAGTCGGCGTCGCGGCGGACGGTGTCGGCCCACCACGCGGCGCCGGTGTAGGTACCGGCGAGCGCGGCGGTGAAGTCGCGGTGCAGGCCGGTGAGGGTCTGGATGTTCTCGGGAGTGAGGTCGCGGACCTCCGAGCCGCAGCCGGCGGAGTTCCAGCCGGTGAACACCACCGGCCCGGCCAGCGGCCGGAACACCCCTCCGAGCCGGATCGCAACGAGCGCGCCGAGGGTGTTGCGGGGGCACCGGTCCGGCAGCGAGAACCCGCAGTCGTTGACGAACGCGGCCATGCGGACCCCTGGATGGAGCCTCACCAGGTCGGCGCCCTCGGGGCCGAGGGCGGGCATGTAGTCGCCGTCGCGGATGTGCAGCTGCTGCTCGTTGTCGATCAGCGCGTAGAGGGGCATACCAGTCCTGTCTTGTCGCGGGTCAGGGGTGCGCCCGGCCGGGGTCCCGCCCCTGCGCCGGAAGGCGCTGGGGCGGGTGGTGCCGGGCATCGGGGGGCGCTTCACGGCGCTTCCCTGGGCTCGTCACGCGGCGAGGTCTGGGCCTTCTTGGCGGCCCGGAAGGCGGCGTGGTGGGCATCGGCGGCCAGGTCGTCGGCGGTGGTGGCGGCCCATGCCTCCCGGGGGAGGTTCACGACGCTGGACGGCACACGGTTGCCGTGCTCGGCTTGGTCTTCGTGGTCCATGAGCTGCCGCATCTCCGGCGAGGTGGGCAGGCCCCTGGCGGCCTGGCGAACTGCCGTCTTCAGCCACATGTCCGCGAACCGGGTGTGCCACAGCGAGTCGAAGGTCCCGGCCTCCTCTGCGCGCCGGTAGTGCCGGGACCAGTCATCCCGGATCGCCTCCGCGCGCTCCCGCGTGCAGAAGTGGATCTGTGAGCGGGCCCCGTTGCCCAGCCAGGCGAAGCAGTACGCGACCAGCGGCGGGCCAGGGTTCACGACGTTCTTCACGTGGGTGAAGTCGTCAGGCGCGGGCTTGCCCTGGTCGATCCGCCAGGTGTCGCCGTGCCGGATGTGGTCGAACGTGACGGACTTGACCAGGCCAGAGCGGTACATCAACTCCAGATAGCCCTGGTACATCGGAACGAAGTCGGCGTGGCGGCCGTCCGCGATGATCACCGCGTGCTTGCCGTCCGGGAGGAGCCCGAAGTACGCGCTCTGGACGAGCGCCATCAGCACGGACTGGGGGTCGCAGCGCTGGAGCCGGGTGTCGTTGTAGAGAGCGGTGAGGGCGGCGGCGGCGAACGCGCCGGGCCGCACGCAGTCCGGGAGGGCCTCGGCCCAGAACGGGGCGTGCGCGTCGAGCCAACTCCGGAGAACGTCACGGGTGGCCAGGTTGACCAGGCCACCGCCGGCGTGCTGGTCGGAGTGCCCGAGCAGCCCTTCCGGCCGCCCGCTCCCCCGGCCGGAGGGTCCGGTGGGGTTGAACGGGTTCACGGTCGGGGCGGGGCCCGCCCCCTCGCGGGGGCGGTCGCCGTGCGCGTCGTGGCCCTGGCCGGGGATGACCAGGCGGCGGACCCTGTCCTTGAGCGCGCTCACTGCGCCTCCCCCGCACCAGCAGAGGCCTTCGCCGAAGTCCTGGCCTTCGCCTTCGCGGTCTTGGCGGCCTTCGTCTTGGGCGGCTTGTGGGTGCGGAGCACCCGGGCGCGGTACTGGCCGTACAGGTCGGGCTGCTCGGCCTTGAACCGGTCAAGGTCGAACACCTCGGCGAGGGTGACGTACTCGGCGACCAACTCGGGGTGGTCCTCGGCGAACTTCGACCTGCTGAAGGTTCCGTTGGCGCACCAGGACACGGCCTTGTGCCCGTCGACCATCCCGAACTCGGCGTCCCCCAGGGCGCGCCGCAGGCGGTTCTCGACCTCGCGGAGGTTCTCCTCCTCGGCCTTGATCCGGGCCTTGATCGCCTCCCGGTCACCCTTGAGCCGCTTGGTCTCCTCCGGGTCGAGGATCGTCACCGTGCCGGGCTTGACCCGCCACAGGTGATTGAGGAGCTCGGTGGTCGCGGCGGAGCCGTCCACGTTGGGCTCGACGCCACCCACGATGTGGGTGGCGTACCAGCCCTTGGCCCACTCCACGAGCTGGGCGAGGAACTCCTCGTCCCGCTCGATCCGGTACCAGCGCATCTGGTTGCCGCCGAGCAGGACGGCGACGTACCCGGCGTCGAATCCGGACACGGCCAGGCCCCAGTGGACCTGGATCGCGACCGAGTCCGGGATGTCGTCCTCGTCGTCACCCCATTCGTGGTCCTGGTAGGCGGACCTCTGTTTGCATTCCAAGAACGCGGTGGCCTGCGGCGGGGTGGCCTGATGGCGGCGGAGCTTAGAGCGTCGGCGGCGGCCGCGGGCCAGGCTGGGGCAGGTTGGGCAGTGCTCGCAGCACGCCTCGCAGGTCTCGGGGTCGCAGCACGGTGCGGTGTCGCCGGGCCCGGCGGGCATCCCCGGCTGGTGGGTGCCGCATTCGCAGCTCTCCACCACCAAGAAGTCCAGGTTCGCGCCCATCCAGTCCGCTTGAGCGTGCACGAGCATCCCGGGATTGGGACGGATGCCGTGCGGGGACTCCTCGGCGAACGCCTCGGCGATCACCGGTTCCATCCGCAGCCCCCAGCGGGCGGCTTCACGGACTCGGGCCGCCTTGGTGTTGGGCCTGGTGCCGCGCATCTCGTGCCAGACGGCCAGGGGGGAGGAGTACTCCCCTTTCTCCAGACCCATGCACGCGGCGAGCCGGGAGGCGGTCATGCGCTGTGCGCGGGCGGCGTCCCAGTCGGCTTTCCTGGCTCGGGGCGGCAGAAGCAGCATCCCGGTCGGAGTGGCCATCACCGTCTGCCGGGGCCGGTGGGCGCGGCCGGCCAGGTGGCGGCGGGCCAGTTCCTGGACGGCGGTCCCCCGGTTGCTGGAGTTCAGCACGGGCGGGTGGGACAAGGTTGCTACCTCAGTTCCAAAGGGCGGAGACATGCCTTGAAATGCATATCTGTGGGTGTGGCCACAACCATAGTGGGAGCACCCACAGACCACAAGAGGAAATTGTGGCTACGCCCACAATCGGGCCCGAGGAGCCCGCCGACCTGCCTGTGGGTGTGGCCATACACTGAGCGCCATGGACGACAGGACGTGGTGGAAATACGTGGTCGAACACGCCGGCACCGAGAACCAATCGGAGATCGCCGCCCGGATCGGCCGCCACCCCTCGTCCCTCAACAAGTGGCCCCAGGGCGCAACACCCCGCGTCGAATCGGTCCGCGCCTTCGCCGAGGCATATGACCGCCCTGTCCTGGAGGCATTCGTCGCGGCCGGCCTGCTCAGCGAAGCGGAGGCGCGACGGGGTCTGTGAGCCCCGCCGCGCGTTCACTCGCCACCGACCAGCGCCTGAACATCGACCCAACGCCGCGACACAGCGTCGAGGATGGCCTTCTCCTGCTCCATACGGCTGGTAGCCGCGTCCCACAGCAGGTCGTCGCGCCACGCGCTGATCTCGTCCTCGATCAGCGCCGAGAGCGTCGCCGGGTCGAGCGCGTCCAGCTCCCAACTCGACGAGCCGTGCTTGCGGATGTAGCCGCGGGCTCGCGAGTCGGTCAACTTCGCTGGATTCGGCGGCGGCCGGTACTGGTCGACCTGGTCGCGGTTCAGCGCGATCCGGCGGACCCGGGATGCGTGGGCGCCGAAGAGTGCCAGGCGGTCACCGATGTCGCGTGACATGTCGATCCCGCTCGGGTCGTGGTCGCCGAGGTGGATCACCGCGGTTCCCTGTCCGACCTCGGCATAACGGGCCAGCCGTTGAGCCGCGGCCCACAGTTCCGATTGGCTGGTGTAGCCGCGGCAGGAGAAGTACGGGACGTCGTTGCGGTTGCAGACTCGTTGGATCACACCGACAAGGGCGTCTTTCTCGATCCAGACCTCGACCCTGAAGGGCTGGTCGGCCCATCGGTCTGTGAGGTACTGCGCGGCGACTGCGTCGATGATCTGGCGGGGGTTGTCCCAGTGGGACAGGCCACGCAGGTTGCGGGTGCGGTCGACGATGTAGCGCCAGTCGATCAACCCGGCCAACCGCGCGTCGGAGACGATCTGCCCGAGCCTCTTGTACTCGGACTGCTGGTTGGGGATCCAGTCGCGGGAGACGAATTGGTAGTAGAGCTGCCGCAGGGTCAAGTCGTAGCCCTGGGCGGCGTAGTCCGCGCAGATCTCGTTCGCTCGACGGATGATCGCCATCCGCTCCGCAGAGAATTGGCGAGGCACGTACTCGATGCGCGGCATCACTGCGTCCGGAAGCCGTGCGAGGAGTCGGTGTCGGCGCATCGTGCGACGACGTCCTCGGGCAGCGGCAGGCGATGGTCGGCCAGGCGCTTGTAGGCGGGGTCATTCACGGCCGCGCGGGCCCCCTTCGGGGTGGCGGCTGACTGCTGCATACTTTTCTTCACGACCCGTATCTCCTGTCTGCGGGTCACGGCTTGAGCACGGCCCTCGGATTCACGGTCCGGGGGCCGTTCGCCGTTACGCCGCGGTGGTGTGCTGCCGCCCGGCTACATGCCGGGCAAGGATGTGGTCGACTTCGCCCGCGAACAGCGGTGCGAGCCGAGCGATGTGCTGCGGGGTCGGCGCGGGCGCACGGTCGGCGACTTCGCGTCGGGCGGCCTGCTGGATCGCGGCGCGGGTTACGGCGGGGACCGACGCACGCAGCTCGGCGAGGGTGTTCACCCGGCCGCCTGCGCGGCCTGGCGGCGGGCGCGGCGAGCCTTGGCGGACTGCCGGCCGAGCTCCGCGTAGTACTCGCTCTTGGCTTCCTCAGCCCGCTGCATGCGCTCGCTGGCCGGAAGGGTCCCGTCGGGGTCGACCTCGGTCTCGAAGCGCCGGAGCGCCGCCATGCGGGCGGGCCGGGTGCGGGCAGCCGGGTCTTCGGTCTTCTCCCACGAGACCCGCACGGCCCGTTTCGCGCGCTCCTGCCTCTGCTCGGGCGTCATCGCCACCAGCCCCCATCTCTCTGCGTGTGCCCAGAGGCTAGAACAGCGCTCCGCTTCTGCGCAAGCACCGAGATATGGAGCGGTCCTTTCTCTGCGCCGAAGCGGAACGAAGGTGTGGCAGGTAGGCAACACGTGCCGTATCGACCTGCCGAAAGGTGTCGCGAAGGGGCGTCGTGCTAGCGTCCTGCGGCATCGCAACGCTGTACTAAGCGATACCGTCTGCATCGGCGCGGACTCAGACCTCAGAGGTGGAGCGATGTCCGATCAAGAGCGCATGCACGAGGCCCGAAGACGCCGGGAGGACGCGAAGTCCGAGGCCGCCCGGCAGTTCGGCCAGTGGCTCGAAGCCGAGATGACCGAGCGGGGCATGTCCAACGTCGAGCTCCAGGACCGCATCGGCATCAACAACAGCACGATCGGGTTCTGGCGCCGAGGGGTGCGGATGCCCGACGACTGGGCCACGCTGCGGATGATCGCCGACGTCATGGAAACACCGGCCCCCAGGCTCGCTGTCCTCATTGGCCTGTTCCGCTCCGAAGAGCTGGACGGCGTGGAGGCTCCTGTCCGCACCGAGGAGATTGCGCGCGCCTGGGTCCGCAGCCATCCCGAGCGGGCCCTGGAGGAGCTGTACGACTGGATTCAGCGCGAGCCCCAGAAGGCCATGGCGGCGGTGATGGCTCCGATCGCCGCGTCCGATGCGGCTCGACGGAAGCTTGGCATCCCCGACAGCCCGTCTTAACGCAGAGCGACCGAACTTCTCACTTACGCTCCCGTAACGTCACGATCAAATTACGGCACGTCCACAGGTAGCCAAGCGAACACACCTAAACGTCTAATGGGTGAACGGCCGGGGGTATGGCGATTGTCGGAGGCGTTATTGCAGGGAGTCGGGGTTGCGAAAACTGATCCTCCTCAGCACTGGGACTGCCACAGCGATCCTTTGGATCGCTCTACCAGAGCTGAGTGAGCGGGTGCGGGTCCCACTGCTCTTGTGGTCAGCGATTACCGTCACGGTGGCGCTGCTCGACGAGCGCCGTCCCACCCGCACTTATGCAGAAGCGGCCTACCAGGGCGCAGAGCCCGCCTACCAGGCCGGCTTCATCGCCGGGTTCGACGCGGCGAACGCGAACAGGGAGCCCGTCCGGGCTCACGCAGGACAGCAGGGGCGCAAGACCTAGCGTCGGCAAGAGCAGCAAGGCCCCGGCAGCCACGAGCGAGCCGGGGCCTTCAGCATTCGGTCAGCTGGCCAGCGCGAACTCTCGCCACGTCACATCGATCGTCTCGTCGATCGGCACGCCCTTGCGGCCACGGCCGACCTTCTTCATCTCCAACCGAACGAACAGCGTCTTGATGACCTCGCGTTGCCTGAAGAGAGTGAGGCGGTCCCACGCCGCCTCCACGTCAGTGCGGTCGGGCTTTACCAGTCCACGCAACACGGGGTACCGCTGGGTGGCGTCGATGTCAGCGTCCACCTCAGCGATCAGCTCCACCAGGTTCTTCTCGGTCGCGGCAGCCAACCGGTCGGACATGCCGTTCCGGCCGGCGGTTTCGTACAGGCCATCCAGTCTCTGCTGTAGCTCGCCGCGCTGGTCCATCAAGGCACGCAGATTCGACGCTGATCGCTCGTCCGCGAGGAGCGCCTCAGCAGCCTCCGGCGAGCTCAACCATTCGAGGACGAGCTCGACGATGTACAGCTCGGTCGGCCGCCGCGGGCGTGCCGTGCAGGCTCGGCGGCCGGGGAGCCGCCCCCGCCCCACGCATATGTAGTGCTGATGAGGGCGGGTCGTCTTCGCTCCCTCAGCTCCGTCGCCGTCGTCGCCGTCCTCACCCTGCACGCTCGTGGTCCCTCCGCATATCGCGCAGGACAAGAGCCCGCTGAGCAGGTACTTCAGCGAGTGGTCGCGGTTGGGTCGCCCCTGTGAACGCCGCGCGAACTTCGCTACGAGGGCCAGGTGGTCCTCAACGCTTATGTACGCGGGCCATACGGCCACGTGCAGACTCTCATGGTGCCTGCGCAGTCCGGCGTAGGAGGGGTTGGTGACTATGGTCCTGATCGAAGATGTCGTGAACTGGCTATTGGTGCCCGTCAGGATTCCCGCGACCCCGAGTTCGCGGGCCATGACGAACTCCTTGTCGCCTTCAATGCTGCGTTGCAACAACATGTGGACCACACGTTCGCGGGTGAACCACAGCAGGCCCTTGTCGGTCCGGATCGCTGGATCGAGCGCCCACCACGGCGGCTGCCTGCGCGAATCCTCGTCCAGCAGATCCTGAAGGCGCGGGTCCAGGGGACGCCATCCCATGGCGAAGCGCCCCAGCGGAGTCGGCCACAGCTCCGGCAGCGCGGCGACCGCGATGAACAAGGCCGCGTTGACGGCCCAGAGATTGATCCGCCGCCGTTCGTCCTTCACCTGTCGCAGGAGGGCGCCGTTCGTCGAGCTATGCAGGCGGTAGTAGCCGAACAGCAGGCGGCCGTGCGGCTTGCCCGCCCTGGCCTCGTGGGACTTGTCGCGCATCACCCGCTTCCGCGTGACGCCGACCTCGCGGATGCCGAGCGCGAAGTACAGGTCGAGCTGGAAAGCGTCTTCCGGGTCGGCCAGGTCGTAGACACGGCCGCTCGCAGCGATCTTGACGTCACGTTCTTCGCAGTGGTGCGCCAAGCTGGCCCACACCAGCCGGTCCCGGGTCAGCCGCGAGGGTTCCCACACCACGAGGACATCGATCTTGCCGGCGGCGATCAACTCCAGGAGCGCCTGCCACTCCTCTCGCACGCCACGCGAGTACTTCGAGGCCCCCTTGGAGTTATCCACCCACACGCCGACCAGGTCCCACTGCTCCTTGGCGACGTGGGCCCGGCCCTCGGTCTCCTGCTGCGCTACCGAGCGCCCCGTGTCCTTCAGGTCATGGGAGACACGCGCATAGATCGCCGCACGCAGTGGCCGGACTCCAGCAGGGGCAGCTGCGATAGCGCCTGCGCTGCTGCTCGATGACGCAGGCAACTCGCGCGGAGGTCTGGGGGGCATGAACGAACCGTACCGGCATAATTATTGACAGACGAGGTTCTACCCGTCCATCGCGACCTTGCGGTGGCCGTGCACGAACACGTTGTTGTGCGGCGCCACCTGCCGGTAGTCCAGGATCGACATGTAGTAGAAGCCGTTGGAGTCGGTCCGGACGTCGGCCCACGCGCACTCGGGCCGCGCGTAGTCGCCGCCCGACGCCCAGGGGAAGTTGGTCTTGCAGCCCTCCGGCGAGTAGCCGTTGACCCGGCCGTCCGGATAGTCCCAGGACCCGTCCCGCCGGCCGCCGAAGTCCAGGCCCCGCAGGGTCATCTCCACCCGGTACTCGGCGGGCAGGTCGCGGGTCGAGCGGATGACGACGCCCGCCTGGTGGCCCGGCTCGTCCAGCCGGGCCACGCCGCCGCGGGAGGTGAGCGTGGGCGGCGCGTCCGGCCGGCCGTCCCCGTCGGCGTCGCGGGAGGCCAGTTCGGCGGTGAGCCAGCCGCGCTTCCCGAACGCGAACGACTTGCGGTAGGTCTTCATCTTCGCGAGCTGCTGCCGGAACGCCGGGCCGCCCATGGTGTCGAAGTAGGCGCCGTCGTTGTCGTAGACGTCGACGTTGTACGGACTGGACGGACCGTCGCCGTCGGGCTTCCAGGGTGCCTTCGCGTCGTCGATGCGCCGGTCGAAGGGTTCGGCGGCGACCAGCCTCCAGCCGTCCCGGGCTCCGGGCCGGCCGGTGTCCGCCTGGGCCGGCGCGGCGAGCGCCGCCGGCATGAGCATCGGGAGGGCGAGCGCCACGGCGCCGCGCACGAGCTTCCTCATCTGGCCGCCTTCCTGGCCGCGGTGGACGCGGCGTCGACACGGTCGGATCGGCGTCGTCCGGCCGATCTTCCGCGACGGTAGTTCCGGCCTTCCGGTCATGACCACGGCAAACATCGACAAAGTGGTATTGACCAGTCACCATAATGGGACATACCGTGTGCGACGACAGGAACCGTCGCAAAGGAGGTGACAGGCGTGCCATCCGCCGGTGAGCCCCGATCCGCGAGCACGAAACGGCAGGCGGTGCGCCGCGAACTGCTCGCCATGCTGGACGGCCTGGACGTCGGCGACGCCCTGCCCTCCGAGCGCCGGCTGGCCGAGGATCTCGGCGTCTCGCGGCCGACGCTGCGCCAGGCGATCGACGGGCTCGTGGCCGAGGGCCTGCTCGACCGGCGGCACGGCAGCGGGACCTACGTGGCGGAACCCCGGATCGCCGTGTCGCTGACCATGACCTCGTTCACCGAGGACATGATCAGGCGCGGGATGAAGCCGGGCGGCAGGGTCCTGTCGTTCCGCACCGAGACCGCGGGGGCGCGGATCGGCCGCCGGCTGGCCCTGTCGCCCGTCGAAGAGGTATTTACCATTC
The DNA here is from genome assembly GCF_050936235.1 of Spirillospora sp. CA-108201. Taxonomy (NCBI): domain Bacteria; kingdom Bacillati; phylum Actinomycetota; class Actinomycetes; order Streptosporangiales; family Thermomonosporaceae; genus Spirillospora; species Spirillospora sp. CA-108201. Next base: position 1,798,500 of record NZ_JBNJNE010000001.1, read on the forward strand.
GTCGGCTCCGGATGGCCGACGAGGCGCCCATGGCCATCGAGACCCTCTACCTTCCGCGGGCGCTGCTTCCGGACCTGCGGCGCGGCGACCTGGAAGGGCGGTCGTTCTACGACCTGCTCCGGGGCAACGGCGTCGAGATCGCCTCGGGCACCGAGACCATCGAGCCGACCGTCACCACCGCCGAGGAGGCCGCAGAACTCGGCGTCCCGGTGCACATGCCGGCGTTCCTGTTCGAGCGGATCACCAGGGACGCGGGCGGCCGGCCGCTGGAGTACGTCCGGTCCCTCTACCGCGGCGACCGGTACCGGCTGGAACTGGACCTGCGACCACCGAACCACTGACCGCCCGCCCGGGCGCCGAGTCCCGGGCGCATGATCGTCCGTCCGCGCTGACGGGGGCGACAGCGCACCACCCATCCCCCGAGATGTGAGGCGAGTTCACCATGGACGTCATCAAGGACATCCTCACCTTCCTGGCCGACAACGTGTTCGGCCAGGTGCCCATCCTCATCGGGCTCATCACGCTGGCGGGCCTGCTGCTGCAGCGCAAGCGGTTCGAGGACGTCTTCGCCGGGGCGCTGCGCGCCACGATCGGCGTGGTCATCCTGTTCATCGGCGTGGAGGTCTTCACCGGCGGGCTGACGAGCTTCCAGACGGTGCTCGCCAGCGCGATGGGGACCACGCCGCCGAAGGCCGACAACACCCTCGCCGACTTCCTCGGTGACCAGGGCGGGACGATCGCGCTGGTGATCACGGTCGCGTTCCTCGCGCACGTGCTGATCGTGCGGCTCTTCCCCGCGGCCCGGTACCTGTACCTGACCGGGCACCTGATGTTCTGGGTCAGCACGGTCACCGTCGCGTCCCTGGTGACGATCGCGCCCGGCGCCGACCAGCTCACGCTCGTGCTCTGCGGGGCCGGGTTCGTCGCCGCGTACTGGACGCTCCAGCCGCTGTGGATGCGGCCGCTGATGCGCCGCGTCATGCCGGACGACCGGTTCGGGTTCGCGCACACCAGCTCGCTCGCCTGCCTGATCACCGGATACGCGGCCCGCCCGCTCGGCAGCCGCGAGAAGCACGACACCGAGAAGCTGAAGCTCCCGCGCCAGCTGTCGTTCTTCAAGGACGTCAACGTCAGCACCGCGCTGATCGTCACCGTGATCATGCTGGCCGGGGTCGCGTTCGCCGACCACGGCGTGGTGACCAAGGCCGCGGCCGAGATGGACGACAAGCTGTCGCCGTGGGTGTGGGCGGTCCTGGTGGGCCTGCGCTTCGCGGGCGGGATCGCGATCCTGCTGTTCGGCGTGCGGATGTTCCTCGGCGAGATCGTCCCGGCGTTCAAGGGGTTCAGCGACCGCGTCATCCCGGGCACCCGCCCCGCGCTGGACGCGCCCACCGTGTTCCCGGTCGCCCCGACCGCCGTCATGGTCGGGTTCGTCGCCTCCACGGCGGTGTTCCTGGTCTGCCTCGCGGTGTTCGCCGCCGCCGGCTGGTTCACCCTCGCCCCGCCCATGATCATGCTGTTCTTCGTGGGCGGCGCGGCGGCGCTGTTCGGCAACGTGGTGGCGGGCTGGCGCGGCGCGGTCCTCGGCGGCGTCATCACCGGGCTGATCCTGGCCGTCGGGCAGGCCGTCACCTGGGGCCTGTACGAGCGGACCGCGCCCGAGCTGGCGACGCTCGCCGACCCCGACTGGTACGCGATCGGCTGGTTGCTGAAGGCGGCGGACCCGGTCGTCGGCGGCGGGTCGATCTGGCTCGTCCCCGCGGTCGCGGTCGGCGCGATGATCATCACCCTGGTGCTCCTCGGCCGCGCCGAGAAGCACCGGGCGGTGCGGGACGAGGAGGCGGCGCCCGAGACCCCGGCCCCCGCGGAGGCCTGACGGACCGCGGAGGCCCGACGGACGTCGGAGGCCCGGCGGGCACCCGCCGGGCCGACCGACCCTACGAGGAGAGAAGGACGACATGGCACTGGACCGGCAACTGGAGATCCTCGCGGTCTGCGGCGTCGGCATGGGCTCCAGCCTGATGCTCAAGATGACCGCCGAGGACGCGCTGCGCTCGCTCGGCGTGGAGGCCCGGGTGGAGAACACCGACGTGTCCACGGCGCGCGGGATGTCGCCCGACGTGGTGATCGGCCAGGGCATGCACACCGGCGAGATCGCCGACCTGGCGCCCGTGGTGATCACCATCAGCGACTTCCTGGACAAGGAGGGCCTGGAGGCCCAGCTCAGGGAGCGCTTCACCGAGCAGGGCTGGCTCTCGTGACGGCCCGTGCCGAGGGCGCGGCCGGCGGGCCCGCCGCACCGGGCCCGGTCGTCGCCGCGGACGACGAGGCGACCGCGGGCGACTGGCGGGAGGCCGTCCGCGCGGCGGCCGGCGCGCTGGTCGCCGCGGGCGCGGCGGGCGAGGGCTACCCGGAGGCGTGCGTCCGGGTCGTGGAGGAGAACGGCCCGTACATCGTGCTGACCAAGGGCCTCGCCCTCGTCCACGCCCGCCCCGAGGAGGGCGGCCTGGCCGTCGGCGTCGGCGTGACCCGGCTGGCCGCGCCGGTCGGGTTCGGCCATCCCGACAACGACCCGGTCGACCTGCTGCTGGCGTTCTGCACGCCCGACCCCGACGCGCACGTCGGCACCCTGTCCGGGCTGGCGCGCGCGTTGTCGGGCGGCCTCGCCGACCGGCTGCGCGCCGCGTCCGGCGAGGACGACCTGGCCCGCATCCTGAAGGAGGCTCTGCCGAATGCCTGACGCGGCGTCCTCCGGGTTCCCCGCCAGAGTGCGGACCCTGCTCGACGACCTCGACGCGGCCTCGGGCGGGGCGGCCGGCGACGCGGCCGCCCTGCTCCTCGACGCGATCGAGGCCGGCGGGATCGTGCACGTCGCCGGCGCCGGGCATTCCCTGGCGATGGTCTGCGAGACGTTCTACCGGGCCGGCGGCCTCGCCGCCGTCCGCCCGATCTGGGACCCCGCCGTGTTCCCCCTCGACCACGCGCTGCGCAGCACCCGCGCCGAGCGGCGGGACGGGGTGGGGCGCGCGGTGGTCGAGAGGGCCGCGCCCGCGCCGCCCGACGTCGCGGTCGTGTTCTCCACCAGCGGCCGCAACCCCTATCCGGTGGAGGTCGCGCGGGAGTGCGCGGCGCGGGGCGTGCCGGTCGTCGCGGTGACGTCGGCGCGGGCGGCGCGGGCGCGGCGGCGCGGGCCGACACGACCCTCGCCGACCACGCGGCCATCGTGCTCGACACGTGCGTCCCACCCGGGGACGTGCTGCATCCGGCGGGCGCGCCGCGCACCGCGGCGGTCTCCACCGTCCTCGCCGCCTACGCGTGGGCGCGGGTGCTCGCCGACCTCGACGACCTCGCGGCGGCGCGCGGGGTGGAGCCGCCGCGCTGGACGAGCGCGAACGTCGCCGGCGGCGACGAGGTGAACGCCGCGCTGCTGGAGCGCTACCGCCACCGCGTCCCCGAGCTGACGGGCGGGGGCTGAAGGGGAACCCGGCGTCGTCCCCCGGCGTTTCTCATATGGCCGAACCGGCCCCTGTGACAGGATGCGGGGCTAAATTCGGACCGGAACGAGGAGCGAGATGACGACGAGACCGACCGGGGACGACCTTCCTGCCGTGTTCACACGCGCGGACCTCGGCGGCGACGAGAAGCTCGACCTGATGGAGTTCACGCTCGCGCTGGAGGAGCTCGGACTGTCCTGGACGAGGGCCGAGACGCAGGACAGGTTCGAGAGGGCGGACAGCAACCTCGACGGGTTCATCTCCTATGGAGAGTTCCGCGCCGTCCTGGAGACCCAGGGCTGGGTCGAGGGGCCCCTGCCCGGCGCGCGCGCCTGACGGCGGAGCGAGCAGGAACAGGAAAGGGCCCGCCGGACGACCGGCGGGCCCTTGCGCGCCTCTGGGGCCGCGACGACGTCAGACGCTGCGTCCGCGCAGCCCGCGGTACCTGCGCACGAGCGCGCCGGTGGACGGGTCGGGCACCTCGGACGGCGGCTCCTGCGAGGTGAGGGCGGGGGCGAGGTCCATCGCCATGACCTTGCCGAGCTCGACGCCCCACTGGTCGAAGGAGTCGATGCCCCAGATCGTCCCCTCGACGAACACGATGTGCTCGTAGAGCGCGACGAGCGAGCCGAGGGTCTTCGGGGTGAGCTTCGGCGCGAGGAGCGTGCTGGTCGGCCGGTTGCCCGGCATGACCTTGTGCGGGACGACCGCCGCGGGCGCGCCCTCGGCGGCGATCTCCTCGGCGGTCTTGCCGAACGCCAGCGCCGAGGTCTGCGCGAGCATGTTCGCGGTGAGCAGGTCGTGCATCCCCTCGCGGTCCTCGAACGGCTCGGCGAAGCCGATGAAGTCCGCGGGCACGAGCCGGGTGCCCTGGTGCAGCAGCTGGTAGAAGGCGTGCTGGCCGTTGGTGCCCGGCTCGCCCCAGAAGATCGCGCCGGTCTGCGCGATGACGGGCGCGCCGTCGGCCCGCACCGACTTGCCGTTGGACTCCATCGTCAGCTGCTGGAGGTAGGCGGGGAACCGCGACAGCCGCTGGCTGTAGGGCAGGACCGCCCGGGTCTGCGCGCCGAAGAAGTCGGTGTACCAGACGCCGAGCAGCCCCATCAGCACCGGCATGTTCGCCTCGAACGGCGCGGTCCGGAAGTGCTCGTCGACCTCCCGGAACCCGGCGAGCATCTCGCGGAACGCCTCGCCGCCGATCGCGATCATCAGTGACAGGCCGATGGCGCCGTCGAAGGAGTAGCGCCCGCCCACCCAGTCCCAGAAGCCGAACATGTTGGCGGTGTCGATGCCGAACTCGGCGACGCGCTCGGCGTTGGTCGACACGGCGACGAAGTGGCGGGAGACGGCGTCGTCGCCGAGCCGCTCGGTCAGCCACCGCCGCGCGACCTTGGCGTTGGTGAGGGTCTCCAGCGTCCCGAACGTCTTGGAGCTGATGACGAACAGCGTCTGCTCCGGGTCGAGGCCGGCGAGCCTGCCGAGGATGTCGGCCGGATCGATGTTGGAGACGAACCGGCAGGAGACGCCAGCGTCGGCGAAGTCGTGCAGCGCCTCGTAGGCCATGGCGGGGCCGAGGTCGGAGCCGCCGATGCCGATGTTGACCACGGTCGTGATGCGCTTGCCGGTGGAGCCCGTCCACTCCCCCGACCGGACGCGGCCGGCGAAGTCGGCCATCCGGTCCAGCACGGCGTGCACGTCGGCCGCGACGTCCTGCCCGTCCACGGTCAGGGCCTCGCCGGGAGGCAGTCGCAGCGCGGTGTGGAGGACGGCGCGGTCCTCGCTGACGTTGATGTGCTCCCCGCCGAACATCGCCTCGATCCTGGCGCGCAGCCCGGCCCGCTCGGCGAGCGCCGCGAGCAGCGTCAGGGTCTCGCCGGTGACGCGGTGCTTGGAGTAGTCCAGGTACAGGTCCCCCGCGGTCACGGTCATCCGGTCGGCGCGGCCCGGGTCCTGCGCGAAGAGCTCGCGCAGGTGCCGCCCGGCGATCGCCGCGTGGTGCTCAGCGAGCGCGGTCCATTCGGGCGACTCGGTGATATCAGCCATTGCCTCTCTCATCTCCTCGTGGGGGCGGGGGCGTACCCCCGCGGGCGGGCGCCGAACGTCCCCCGGGCGCCGCGCCGCTCCCCACCGGTGATCATAGGTTCGACCGCGCGTGACCGTATCAGGGTCGCCCCCGCACGCGCAGCGATCCGCCCCGCCCGCCGCCCCCGAGCATGATCGGGACTAGGCTCGCCCCGGCCGCCGAGGGCGGGCGGGCCGCGACTGGAGGGGAGTGCCGGGTGGGCGAGCGGGCGTTCTGGGTGGGCACGTACACCGGCGCGGCCGGCGGCGGCGCCGGGATCTACCGGGTCGTGCGCGGGGCCGACGGGACGCTGCGGGCCGGCGGGCTCGCGGCGGAGGCGGTCTGCCCGTCGTACCTGGCCGTCCACCCCTCGAAGGACGTCCTGTACGCGGTCCGGGAGGAGGACCGCGGCGCGGTCGCGGCCTACGCGGTGGACGGAGCGCGGCTGGAGGAGATCGGGGCGCGGGAGGCCGGCGCGCTGCCCTGCCACCTGTCCGTCTCGCCGGACGGCGGGCGCCTCCTCGTCGCCGACTACGGGTCCGGGACGGTGCGGGCCTACCCGCTGGGCCCGGACGGCGCCCTCGCCGGGGATCCGGACGTGGCGGAGGGCCACGGCGAAGGGCCGAGGGCCGACCGCCAGGAGGGCCCGCACGCCCACATGGCCGTCCACGCCCCCGACGGGACGGTCCTGACGACCGACCTCGGGGCGGACCTCGTGCGGTCCTTCCGGATCGAGGGCGGCGCCCTGCGGCTCGCCGGGGAGACGGCCCTCCCGGCCGGGTGCGGGCCGCGGCACCTGGTCGTCCATCCGAGCGGGCACGTGCACGTGCTGGCGGAACTGGCCGCGTCCGTCCTCGTCCTGAGGCCGTCCGGCGGGTACGCCGGCCTGGAGGTCGTGGCGGACTCCCCCGCGACCGCCGGGGCGGCGGGCGGCGAGGCCCAGGGCGCGGCGATCAAGCTCGGCGACGGCGGCCGGTTCGTCTACACCTCCATGCGCGGCACGGACGTGGTGACGGCGCACCGGGTGCTGGACGGCGGGGCGGCGCTGGCGCCGGTGGCGGACGTCCCCTCCGGCGGGCACTGGCCGCGCGACCTGCACGTGGACGGCGAGTGGATGCACGTGGCGAACGAGCGCGCCGGCGCGGTCGCGACCTTCCGGATCGGGCCGGACGGCGTACCGGCGCCTTCGGGCCCGCCCCTGGACATCCCTTCGCCGGTGTGCGTGATCCCCGGCTGACCGCCGGTCCGGGCGGGCGTTTCCTGCGGACCGCCTCGGGCACGTCCCGGGTGGACGAGCCCGACACCCAGGGAGCATCCCGACATGACGACGATCGCCACGACCAACCCCGCGACGGGCGAGGTCGAGAAGACCTTCGACGCGCTGACCGACGAGGAGGTCGACCGGCGCGTCGCGCGGGCGGCGGACGCGTTCGCCTCCTACCGCACGGTCCCCCTGGAGCGGCGGGCGGAGTGGATGAACGCCGCGGCGGACGTCCTCGACCGGGAGGCCGACCAGATCGGCGCCGTGCTCACCACCGAGATGGGCAAGACGCTCAAGGCGGCCGTGGCCGAGGCGGGCAAGTGCGCGAAGGCGTGCCGGTACTACGCCGAGCACGCGGCGGAGTTCCTCGCCGACCGGCGCCCCGCCGACCCGGCGGCCGTGAACGCGCGGGACGCCTACGTCCGCTACCAGCCGCTCGGCCCCGTGCTGGCGGTCATGCCGTGGAACTTCCCGCTCTGGCAGGTGATCCGCTTCGCGGCGCCCGGCCTGATGGCGGGGAACGTGGGGCTGCTGAAGCACTCCTCGAACGTCCCGCAGACGGCGCTGTTCCTGGAGGACCTGTTCCGCCGCGCCGGGTTCCCCGAGGGCGCGTTCCAGACCCTGCTGATCGGCTCGGCGAAGGTCGAGCGGGTGCTGCGCGACCCGCGGGTGATGGCCGCGACCCTCACCGGCAGCGAGCCCGCGGGCCGGTCCGTCGCCGCCATCGCCGGGGACGAGGTCAAGCCGGCCGTGCTGGAGCTCGGCGGCAGCGACCCGTTCGTGGTGATGCCGTCCGCCGACCTCGAGGCCGCGGCCCGCACGGCCGCGGAGTCCCGGTGCCTCAACAACGGGCAGAGCTGCATCTCGGCGAAGCGGTTCATCGTCGACACCGGCTGCGCCGAGGAGTTCGAGCGGCTGTTCGTCGAGCGGATGCGCGCGAAGAGGGTCGGGGACCCGATGGACGAGGCGACCGACGTCGGCCCCCTCGTCAACGAGCAGGGCCGCGCCGAGGCCGAGGAGCTCGTGGCCGACGCGGTCGGCAAGGGCGCGAGCGTGCTGTGCGGCGGCGAGCGCCCGGACGGCCCCGGCTGGTACTACCCGCCGACGGTGGTCTCCGGGGTGACGCCCGAGATGCGGATGTACCACGAGGAGGTCTTCGCGCCGGTCGCGACGCTGCTGCGCGTGCGCGGGGCGTCGGAGGCCGTCGAGGTCGCGAACGCGACGGGCTTCGGGCTCGGCTCGAACGCCTGGACGCGCGACGACGGCGAGCGGGAGCGGTTCGTGCGGGAGCTCGACGCCGGGCAGGTCTTCGTCAACGGGATGACGACGTCGTTCCCCGAGCTGCCGTTCGGCGGGGTGAAGCGCTCCGGGTACGGGCGGGAGCTGTCGGCGGACGGCATGCGCGCGTTCTGCAACGCCAAGACCGTGTGGGTGGGCTGAGCCCGCCGCGGGTCCTCGGTCCGCCGCGCGCGGCGGACCGAGGACGGTCTCAGCGGACGGCCTGCGGGACCTTCCACGGGTTGTCGTCGCGGAGCGGCGGCGGGAGCAGGGCCTGCGGCCAGCCCTGGTAGGCGACGGGCCGCAGGAACCTCTCCATCGCGGCCGTGCCGACCGAGGTGGTGGACGGCGCCGTCGTGGCCGGGTACGGCCCGCCGTGCTGCATCGCGTGCGTCACGGACACGCCGGTGGGCCACTGGTTCCACAGGACGCGGCCGCTGCGGCCGGCGAGCACCGCGGCGAGCGCCGCGAGGTCGCCGGTCTCCTCCGGCTCGGCGTGCAGCGACGCGGTGAGCTGGCCGGGGAGGGCCGCCAGGACGCCGGCGAGGTCGGCGACCCGCTCGTAGGTGACGACGAGGCCGAGGGGTCCGAAGCACTCCTCCGACGCGGCGCCGAGGTCGGCCTGGAACGCCGCCAGGTCCATGGTGAGCAGGCGCGGGGTCAGCGCGTCCGCCGCGGCCGGCCAGACGAGGCGCCGCACGCCGGGCCGGGCGCCCAGCGCGCCCGCGGCGGCCAGGTACCCGGAGCTGATCCGCTCGTTGAGCATCGGCGCGCCGGCGATCTCGCGGAGGCGCCCCGCGATGGCGTCCGCCAGCCCGGCGGGCGCGAACAGCAGGCCCGGGTTCGTGCAGAACTGGCCGGCCCCCTGCGTGAGGGACGCCGCGTACCCCTCGGCGATCTCCTCGGCGCGGTTCCCCGCCGCGCGGGGCGTCACCACGGCCGGGTTCACGCTGCCCATCTCGGCGTAGAACGGGATCGGCTCCGGCCGCTCCCCCGCGATCCTCGCCAGGGCGAGCCCGCCCCGCTGGGAGCCGGTGAACGCGGCGGCGGCGACGCCGGGATGCCGCAGCGCCTCGACTCCGGCGTCCTCGCCCTCGATCAGGGCGAACACGCCGTCCGGGAGCCCCGCGCCGCCGACGACCTCGGCCGTCCGGCGCGACAGCCGGGGGTGGCCGGGGTGCGCCTTCACCACGACGGGGCAGCCGGCCGCCCACGCCGACGCGGTGTCGCCGCCGGCGACGCTGAAGGCGAACGGGAAGTTGCTCGCCGCGAACACCAGCACCGGACCGGCGGCCGTCCGGCAGCGGCGCAGGTCCGGGCGCGGACCGGTGGGCCAGTCCGGGTCGGGCCGGTCGATGCGGGCGTCGTGGAAGGCGCCCTCCAGGACCTCCTCGGCGAACAGCTTCAGCTGGAAGGCGGTCCGGGTCAGCTCGCCGTTCAGGCGCGCCTCGCCGAGGCGGCTCTCCTCGTCGGCGAGGGCGACGAGTTCGCCGCGGGCGGCCTCCAGCGCGTCCGCGACGGCGGTGAGGCGGGCGGCGCGTTCGGCCGGCGGCGACGCGGCCCAGCCTGGCGCGGCGGCGGCCGCCGCGGACACGGCCTGGTCCGGTGTCATGGGGTGCTCCCTTCGTCCTCGGTGTTCGGGTCGGTGCGGGCGGTCCGCGTCGTCCGGTTCTCCACCGAGTTGCGGTACCCGTACAGCGCGTAGACGACCAGGCCGATCACCATCCACACCGCGAAGCGGACCCAGGTGATCCAGTCGAGGTTGGCGATCAGCCAGATCGAGAAGGCGATGCCGACGAGCGGCACCACCGGCACCCAGGGGGTGCGGAACGAGCGTGGCAGGTCGGGGCGGGTGCGGCGCATCACCATGACCGCGACCGCGACGACGATGAAGGCCATCAGGATGCCGATGTTGGTGAGGTCGGCCGCCTCCTTGATGGGCAGCAGGCCCGCGATGACCGCCGAGCCGATCCCGACGAGCCAGATGACGCGGGTCGGCACCTGCCGCCGCGGGTGGTTGCGGGCGAAGTAGGCGGGCAGCAGGCCGTCCCGGCTCATCGAGAACCAGACGCGGGTGACCGCCAGCATGTTCGCGAGCGCGGAGGTCGTGATGCCGATGACGGCGCCGACCGCGACGACGGTGCCGAGGCCGGTCAGGCCGACCGCGGCGAGCGCGCTGGAGAACGGGCTCTTGACGTCGATCTGCCGGTAGTCCTGCATGCCGAGCAGCACGACGCAGACCAGCAGGTAGATGACCGCGGCGATGGCCAGCGAGATGACGATCGCCTTGGGGAGCACCTTCTTGGCCTCGGCGCTCTCCTCCGCCGCCGCGCTCATGGCGTCGTAGCCGTACACGGCGAAGAAGGTGGTGGCGGCCCCGGCGACGGCCCCGCCGATGCCGAACGGCAGGAAGGGGCTGAAGTTGCCGGCCGAGATGTGGAACGCTCCCGCGACGATGACCAGCGCGACGATGGCGAGCTTGACCACGACGAGGATCGTCTCGAACCGCGCGGACTCCTTCGTCCCGCGCGACAGCACGAACGCCAGCAGCAGGCACAGCAGCGCCGCGAAGAGGTCGACCTTGTGGCCGGCCCCGGTGCCGGGCGCGCCGAGGGCCCAGTCCGGGACGTCCAGGCCGATCTGCTCCAGGATGTAGGACAGGTAGCCGGAGATGGCGATCGCGACGACGGCGACGATCGCGGTGTACTCCAGCAGCAGGTCCCATCCGATCGCCCACCCGATCGCCTCGCCGAGCGCGGCGTAGGAGTAGGTGTAGGCGGAGCCGGCCTTCGGGATGGTGCCGGCGAACTCGGCGTAGCAGAGCGCGGCGGCGGCGCTGGCGATGATCGCGATCAGGAAGGAGATCATCACGCCGGGCCCGGCGTCGTCGTGGGCGACGACGCCGGCGAGCGAGAACACGCCCGCGCCGACGAGCCCGCCGAGGCTGAGCGCGACGAGCTGCCACAGCCCCATGGTGCGGCGGAGACCGCCCGGGGCCTCCTCCTCCGAGGAGTCGACGGGTTTCAGGCGGAAGACGCCGGCGCGGGTGAACAGCGCGGACCCGGACGGGCGCGGTGGCCGTGTTTTCGGCATGGCTTGGGACATGGAGGTCCCTCCCGACTGGTGCAGGGGAATACCAATGTGGGCGTGGTGCGGCGGTCAGGGCCGCTGTGAAGGGCTCGGGAAGAGCCGGCCGGCCCTCCTAGAGGACGAAGCCCTCGGGGAAGGGGTCGGCGGGGTCGAGCAGGTAGGTGGCGGTCCCGGTGATCCAGGCCCGCCCGGTGAACTCGGGGATCACCGCGGGCAGGCCGCCGGCCTCGGCGGTGCCGACCAGGCGCCCGGTGAAGCGGGTGCCGATGAACGACTCGTTGACGAACTCGGTGTCCAGCGGCAGCTCGCCCCGGGCGTGCAGCTGCGCCATCCGGGCCGACGTTCCGGTGCCGCACGGCGACCGGTCGAACCAGCCCGGATGGATGGCCATGGCGTTCCGGGAGCGCTTGGCGTCCGACCCGGGCGCGAGGAACTGGACGTGCTTGCAGCCTCCGATCAGCGGGTCGGCCGGGTGGACGGGGCGGTCGGTCGCGTCGATCGCCTCCATGATCGCCAGCCCGGCCCGGAGGATGTCCTCCTTGCGGGCCCGGTCGAACGGCAGCCCGAGCGGTTCGAGGTCGGTGATGGCGTAGAAGTTGCCGCCGTAGGCCATGTCGTAGCGGACGTCCCCGAGCCCGGGCACCGTCACCACCGCGTCCCGCCGGAGCGCGAACGAGGCGACGTTGCGGAGCGTGACGTGCTCGGCGGCGCCGTCGCGGACCGCGACGCGGGCCTCGACGAGGCCGGCCGGGGTGTCCAGCCGCACGATCGTCTCCGGCTCGGTCACCTCCACCATCCCGGTCTCGACCAGGACGGTCGCGACGCCGATCGTGCCGTGCCCGCACATCGGCAGGAACCCGCTGACCTCGACGTAGACGACGCCCCAGTCGGCGTCCGGCCGGGTGGGCGGCTGGAGCAGGGCGCCGCTCATCGCGGGGTGGCCGCGCGGCTCGTCCACCAGGAAGCGGCGCAGCCCGTCCAGGTGCCGCACGGCGTGGCGGCGCCGCTCGGCCATCGTGGCGCCCGGGATGGGCGCGAGGCCGCCGGTGACGACGCGGGTCGGCATCCCCTCGGTGTGGGAGTCGACCGCGGTGATCGACCGGGCCGAGCGCATCAGGCGGCCCGCCGCCGCGCGAGCGCCGCGATCGCGCGGTCCATGTCGGCGGTGACGGCGGCGCGGTGCTCGGGCACGAGCGGGCCGCGCGGCGGACGGCAGGGGCCGCCGTACCGGCCGACCTGCTCCATGCCGAGCTTGATCGCCTGGACGAACTCGGTGCGCGAGTCCCAGCGGAAGGCGGCGACGAGCGGCTCGTACAGGGCGCGGGCCTCCTCCAGCTTCCCGGCGGTGGCCAGCTCGTACAGCAGCGCCGACTCGGCGGGGAAGACGTTGGGGAAGCCGGCGAACCAGCCGGTCGCGCCCATCAGCAGCGCTTCGAGGGTGACGTCGTCGGCGCCGGCGACGACCTCCAGGCCCGGGGCCCTCTCCCGGATCTCCAGGACGCGGCGGACGTCGCCGGAGAACTCCTTGACGGCGACGACGCCGTCGATCTGGGCGATCTCGGCGAGCAGGTCCGGGGTGAGGTCGACCTTGGTGTCGATCGGGTTGTTGTAGACCATGACCGGCAGGCCGGCGGACGCGACGGCCTCGAAGTGGGAGATGATCTCGCCGCGGTTGGCCCGGTACATGGTCGGCGGCAAGCACAGCACGCCGTCGGCGCCGTCCTCGGCCGCGATCTGCGCCCAGTGCCGGGCCTGGTGGGAGCCGGGGCCGTGCACGCCGACCACGACGACGCCGTCCCGGCCGACCGCCTCGACGGCGGTGCGGGCGACGCGGCGGCGCTCGTCGTCGGTCAGCGAGGAGTACTCGCCGAGGGACCCGTTCGGGCCGACGCCGCGGCAGCCGTTGTCGACGAGCCAGCGGCAGTGCTCGGCGTACCGGTCGTGGTCGACGGCGAGCCCGGCGGGGGCGGCGGCGTCCTCGCGGTAGGGCAGGGCCGTCGCCACGATGACGCCGCCGAGGCTCAGGGGCTTGCTGTCGCTCATCGGGCGCTCTCTTTCTTGTCGGGTGTGTCAACCGGAGGGTTCGCGAGCTCGCCGAGCCGGATGGGCTGGGCGACGGGCCTGCGGTGGGGATCGCCCCCGCCCGCCCGGTCGCCGAGCAGTTCGGCGACCGTGGGGCCGCAGACGCGGGCCTGGCAGGGGCCGAGGCCCGCGCGGGTGCCGAGCCTGACCGCGGGGGCGGAGCCGGCGGCCGCGCCTTCCGCGGCGCGCAGGAGGGTCCCGTAGTCGGTCTCCTCGCAGCGGCAGACGATCGTGTCGGGGCGCAGCCAGCCGGGCCACGCCGCGCCGACGGGGTGCGCGGCGGCGAGGCGGCCGGCGAACGCGCGCCCCGGTCGCGGCGCCGGCGCAGGGCGGCGGCCGCGCGGTCGCCGGGATCCCCTCCCCGGCGGCCCAGCCGGCGAGCAGCCCCTCGGTGCGGGCGGCGGGCGCCCCGGCGATGCCGGTGATCTCCCCGGCCGCGTAGACGCCGGGGACGCTGGTGCCCTGGTCGTCGCCGACCTCGGTGAAGGCGCCGCCGCGCAGCCGGCAGCCCGCCGCGACGGGGAGTTCGAGCTGCGGGACGAACCCGTGGGCGACGCACAGCGCGTCGACCGCGACGGTGCGCTCGGTGCCGGGCACGACCGACCAGTCGCGGTGGAGCCGCGCCGTGACCGCCTCTTCGACGCGCCCGTCGCCCCGGGCCTCGATCACGGCGCGGCCCGTCCGGTACGGGACGCGGCGCCGGGCCAGCAGCCCCGCGTACCCGGCCAGCTCCCCCGCCTTGCCCGCCTGCGGCGCCAGCTCCCACGGGCGGGCGGCCCAGCCGCGCGCCACGGTGGCGGCGGCGTTGGCCTCCAGCACCTCCAGGACGGTGGCGCCGGCCTCGATCAGCGACGCGGCGACCGGGAGCAGGAACGGTCCAGAGCCGGCGATCAGCACGGGGTCGCCGATGACCAGGCGCTCCCCCTTCGCCAGCGCCTGCGCCGCCCCGGCGGTGTAGACGCCGGGCAGCTCCCAGCCCGGGAACGGCAGGACGCGGTCGAGGGCGCCCGGCGCGAGCACCAGCGCGTCCGGGCGCAGCACGCGCCGCTCCCGCCCGGCGCCGTCGGCCTCACCTCGCAGCACGTGGACGTGCGGCGGCCCCTGCCCGGTGCGCTCGACGGACCAGACGGCGCTCTCGGGCCACCAGTCGCAGCGCGGATGCCCGAGCACGCGGTCGCGCAGCCGCTCGAAGCCGCGCCACCCGTGGTGCAGGCGGCCGGGGCGGGCGGCGCCGAACGCGGCGGGGGGCATCCGGTGGTACTGGCCGCCGGGGTCCTCGGCCGCGTCGAGCAGCGTGACCCGCGCCCCGGCGCGCAGCGCGCCCGCCGCCGCGCCGAGCCCCGCGGGCCCGGCGCCGACGACCACGACGTGCCGGCTCACCGGTCGTCCCGGGACTGGGTCGCGACGGCGTCGCCGTCGCGGGCGCGGCGGCGGCAGGCCCGCACGTCGCGGACGCCGTTGACGGTGACGAGGCAGTCGAAGCAGGCGCCGATCCCGCAGAACACGCCGCGCGGGGCGCCGGAGGGGCCCCGCCGCCAGGTGCGGCGGCCCGCCGCCAGCAGCACTCCGGCGAGGGTCTGGCCGGCGACGCCGTCCACGGGTTCGCCGTCCACGGTGATCCGCAGGGGGACGTCGGGGCGGCGCCCGGTGCGGTCGCCGGCGGCGGGGACGAGTCGCGCGCTCATCGGGTCTCTCCTTCGCACTGGGCGGCGGGACGGTCCGCGCGGAACGGCGCCGCGTCGATCGCGGGGGCGCGGCCGAGCATGAGGTCGCGCAGGAGCGCGGCGGTCCCGGTGGACAGGCCGATCCCGGCGCCCTCGTGACCGGTGGCGTGCCAGAGGCCCTCCAGGCGCGGGTCGGCGCCGATGACGGGCAGGTGGTCGTCGACGTACGGGCGGAACCCGCCGTAGGCGCGCATCACCGGCACTCCGGCCAGGGACGGGAAAAGCCGCAGCGCCTTGGCCGCGATGACCGACAGCACCTCGGGGCGGACGCGGTCGTCGAACCCGACCCGGCGCCGCGAGGAACCGACCAGGATCGTCCCGGCCCGGGTGGACTCGACGACGGCGGACGCCTGCAGATCCCCGGCGCCGCTGCCGACCGCGCCCACGTAGTCGGCGTCGTAGACCTTGTGGAAGACGGTCGGCGGCATCGGCGCGGTCACCAGGACCTCTCCGCGGCGGGGCCGGACGCCGAGCCGGACGCCGAGCCGCGCGGCGACCTCCCCCGACCAGGGCCCGGCCGCGTTCACGACCGCGTCGGCCCCGATCGTCCCGCCGGAGGTGCGGACGCCGGTGATGCGGCCGCCGCTGCGGACCGCGCCGAGGACCTCGCACCCGGTGCGCAGGACGGCGCCGGCGCGCACGGCGGCGGCCAGCAGGGCGACGGCGGCCCCGGCGGGCTGGACCTGCGCGTCCTCGGGGTAGTGGACGGCCTTGGCGAAGTCGCGCGTCAGGTGGGGTTCCGCGGCGGCGAGGGCGGCGGCGTCCAGGTCCTCGACGGCGACCCCGGCCCCGCGCTGGGCGCCGGCGAACTCCGCCAGCGCCTCGGCGCCCGCCGGAGTGGTGGCGACGACGATGCCGCCCTTGGCGTCCCATTCGACGCCGCCGGCGTTCGGGTCGCCGTCCAGGATCGAGGGCCACAGCTCGCGCGACAGCCGCGCCAGTTCGAGCTCCGGGCCCGGCCCCTTGTCGGAGACCAGGACGTTGCCCTCGCCGTGGGAGGTGGTGCCGGCGGCGGGGCCGCCCCGGTCGGCGACGGTGACCGCGCAGCCCGCCAGGGCCAGCTCGCGGGCGCAGGCCGCGCCGATGATCCCGGCGCCCAGCACCACGACCCGCGTCATCGACCCTCCCGTTTGCCGTTCGTTAAACCGAACGATTCCGAGAGTAGGCGCGTCCCGCGCGCGATGTCAACGCGCGGACGGAACCGGATTCAGGGGGTTTCGACCAGATGGGCCGGGGTCCCGGGCGATGCGTGAAGCCGCTGGTCAGCGCTGTACTGCAGCAGCAGGACGGACCGGACGGGCCCCTCGACGGCGGCGTAGCTGTGCGGCAGGCGCGCGTCGAAGCCGACGTAGTCGCCCGGCCCGAGCTCGACGTCCCGGTCGTCCACCCGAACGGCGAGCCGCCCGGACTGGACGATCGTGTGCTCCATCCCCACGTGGCCGAGCGAGTCCTGCCTGCGCCCGGCCCTGACCTGCTGGTCGTACACCTCGAACATGGCGCCGCCGGACTCGATGCCGCGCAGCGGCCGCAGGTCCACGCCCTCCCCGCTCAGCACCTCCACCTCCGCCGCCCGCACCACCGTGAGCCCGGAGGGCTCCTGGTGGTCGAGCAGGTCGGAGATGGGGACCTCCAGCGCGCGCGACAGGCTGAACACGGTCTCGATCGTGGGGTTCCCGGCGCCCGCCTCCAGCTGGGACAGCGTCGCCTTGCCGATCTTGGATCGGCGGGACAGCTCCGACAGCGACAGGCCGAGCTCCAGCCGCGCGCGGCGCAGGTTGCCGGCCAGCACGTCCCGCACCGATTCCCCTGACGCGCCCACGCTCCCGCCCCTCGTCCGCTCACTACGCCCACGTTCGCTCTATCGAACGGCCAGTGTACTCGGCGGGCCGGAGGGTCAGAGCTCGACCAGCGTCCCGGCGCCGGCCTCGCGGGCGCGGTCGACGATGACGGACGCCGCCGCCGCGTCCTGCGCGCCGAGGCCGACGCTGTTGTAGAAGACGATCTCGGCGCCGGAGCGGCGCCCGGCGGCGAGGCCGGCGACGACCGGGCCCAGCGGGCGCACCCGGCCGGGGTCCAGCTCCCCCGCGCGCACGGCGGCCACGACGGGGCCGGCGTGCGCGAGGGCGGTCGCCACGTCGTCCACCACGACCGAGGCCGCGCGGGCGAGGACCTCCCCGTCGACCTCCGCCCGGTCCGGGGCGAACGACCCGACGCTCACGACCAGGCACCCGGGGTCGAGCCAGGCGCCGAGGACGACCGGCTCGGCGCTGGTGGTGGCGGTGACGACGATCTGCGCGCCCCGGACCGCCTCGCGGGCGGACGCCGCCGCCCCGACCGGCAGCCCCAGGTCCCGCGCGAGTTCGGAGG
Organism: Spirillospora sp. CA-108201; assembly: GCF_050936235.1. Lineage (NCBI taxonomy): Bacteria > Bacillati > Actinomycetota > Actinomycetes > Streptosporangiales > Thermomonosporaceae > Spirillospora > Spirillospora sp. CA-108201. Next base: position 1,815,858 of record NZ_JBNJNE010000001.1, read on the forward strand.
CGGCCGTGCAGGTGTCCGGATGGCGGCAGGTCATCGTCACCCCGGCGAGGGGCCGCACCAGGGACATCGCCCGTACGTGCGCGCGGCCCTGGACGCCGCAGCCGACGACCGCGAGGCGGGAGGCCCCCGGCACCGCGAGATGGTCGGCCGCCACCGCGCTCGCCGCCGACGTCCGCAGCGTCGTCACGGCCTCGCCCTCGATGATCGCGACGGGCCGCCCGTCCACCGGGTCCTGGACGGTCACGAGGGCCGCCACGGTCGGCAGGCCGCGCGCCGCGTTGCCCGGGACGACGCTCCCGAACTTGGCGACGGCGCCGGCGCCGGGCAGGCGGGACACGTAGCCGAAGGCGACGTCGCCGTCCGGCCCGTCCAGCAGCACCCGCGGCGCGAGCCGCGCCCGCCCGCGGCCGAGCGCGGCGAACGCCTCCCGCTGCGAGGCGATCGCGGCGGGCAGGTCGAACACCGCGCGCACGTCGGCCGCGGAGAGCAGCAGGACACCGGCCATGGGGAGATCCTTTCCAGGCCGCCGCCGCGCTGTCGAGTGGCGAAAGGGCAAGCGGTGCTTACCGATCAGTGCATGAGATCGCATGCTTGCCCGTCTCGACGGCCGTGCCCCGACGTTCCACGCTTTCACCATCCCCGACCACCTCGCCACCCCGACCACCCCGACCACCCCGACCACCCCGACCACCCCGACCACCCCGACCACCCCGGACCCACGAGGACCTGCCGGCCACGAGCGACGGAGAGCCCCGATGACTCCACTGACCCCGCGGGACCGCGGACGCCGGTTCCGGACGCTCACCGCGGCGGGCGCCGGCCTGCTGCTCGTCCCGCTCGCCGCGGCCTGCGGGTCGGGCGGCTCCGGCGGCTCGGGCGCCATCAAGATCGGCGTCCCGGCGCCGCTGAGCGGCGACTCGGCCTCGGCGGGGCAGGACATCCTCGCCGCGGCCAAGGTCGCCGCCGACGAGATCAACAAGGCCGGCGGGGTGGACGGCCGCAAGATCCAGATCGTGGAGGCCGACGACCAGTGCAGCGCCCAGCAGGGCGCGCAGGCCGCGCAGAAGCTGCTCAACAGCGGGGTCGTGGCGGTCGCCGGCGGATACTGCTCGGGCGCGGCGGTGCCCGCGATCCCGATCTACGGAAGGCGCGGCGTCCCGTTCGTGATGGACGCCTCCACCAACCCGTCGCTCACCGACACCGGCAAGGGCAAGGTGTTCCGCACCTGCGGGCGCGACGACAACCAGGGGCTCGTCGCGGCCGAGTTCATGACGGGGCCGCTCGGCGCCAGGCGGATCGCGCTGCTGCACGACAACACCACCTACGCCAAGGGGCTCGCGGACGCGGCGGCGAACTCGGCGCGGCAGGCGGGCGGCCAGGTCGTCTACGAGAACGCGCTGCAGCCCGGCCAGTCCGACTACGGCCCCGTCCTCACCAAGATCGCCTCGACCCGGCCGGACGTGCTGTACTTCACCGGCTACTTCGCCGAGGCGGGCCTGCTGATGAAGCAGCGCCAGCGGCTCGGGCTGAAGTTCACGCTGATGGGCGGGGACGCCACGACCGACTCCACCGTGCTCAGGACCGCGGGCTCGGCTGCCGGCGGCTACATCGCCACGACCGCGCCGCTGGCCAAGGACCTGCCCGCCGCCGCGGCGTTCGTCTCGGCGTACAAGGCCGCGAACAACGCCGACCCGGGGCCGTTCTCGGTGTACGAGTACGACGCGGTGAAGGTCGTCGCCAAGGCCGTCGACGACGCCGGGTCCACCCGGGGCGCCGCGATCACCGAGGCCCTCCACAAGATCAAGGACTTCCCGGGCATCACCGGGCCCATCACCTTCGACGCCAAGGGCGACCGGACCGACCCGCTCTACATCACCGTCCAGGTCCGGAACGGCGCGTTCACCGCCTACAAGAAGCTCGACGAGAGCGGCGCCACCTGGGTGGACGCCAAGACCTCCTGATCAGGGGCCCGATGAGCGCATTCGTCCAGTACCTCGTGAACGGCCTGACGATCGGGGCGTTCCTCGCGCTGATCGCCCTGGGCTACTCGATGATCTACGGGGTGGTCCGGCTGATCAACTTCGCGCACGGGGACGTGTTCATGATCGGCGCGTTCGCCGGGTTCGGGACGCTGACCGCGCTCGGCGCCAGCGGCGGGATGGCGCTGCCCGCCATCCTCGCCGCCGTCGCGGTCGGCGCGCTGACCACCGGCGTCGTCGGCACCGGCATCGCCAGGGCCGCCTACGTGCCGCTGCTGTCGTCGCCGCGCCTGGCGCTGCTGATCGCCGCGATCGGGGTGTCGCTGGCGCTGGAGGAGGGGGTCAAGGTCCTCACCGACGCCCGGTTCAAGTCCTACCCGCACGCGCTGGACGGCGGCCGGATCCTCAGCGGCGCGGTCCACGTCACCTGGGGGCAGCTCGTCCTGGTCGTGCTGTCGGTCGCGCTGATGGCGGCGCTGTGGCTGTTCGTCACCCGCACCGTGGCGGGGACCGCGATGCGCGCGCTGGCGATGGACCGCGACGCGGCCCGGCTCCAGGGGATCAACGTGGAGCGGCTGATCCTGACGACGTTCTTCATCGGGTCGCTGCTCGCGGGCGCGGCCGGTGTCATGTACGGGCTGTACTACGTGCAGATCAGCTTCGGCATGGGCTTCCTCATCGGCCTGCGCGCGTTCACCGCCGCGGTGCTCGGCGGCATCGGCAACCTGCCGGGGACGATGGTCGCGGGCGTGTGCATCGGCCTCGTCCAGTCGTTCTCCGCCGGGTACGTCTCGTCCCGCTGGACGGACGTCATCATCTTCGGACTGCTGATCGCGGTGCTCGCGCTCAGACCCACCGGCCTGTTCGGCGAGCGCGTCGTGGAGCGCGCGTGAGGGCGCGGGCGCCGCTGCCCGCGGGCGGGGAGGCGGTCCTGCGGTACGGCGGCTGGCCGCTGCTCGTCGCGCTGGCGCTGGTCGCCGGGCAGACCCTCGACGACTACGCGCTGACCGTCGCCGGGACGATCCTGGTCTACGCGATCCTCGGGCTCGGGATCAACATCGTCGTCGGGTACGCGGGCCTGCTCGACCTCGGGTTCGCCGCGTTCTTCGCGATCGGCGCCTACACCTCCGGGCTGCTGACGCTGAAGCTCCACTGGGGCTTCTGGGCGACGCTTCCGGTCGCGGTCGCCGCCGCCGCGGTCGCCGGGGTGGTCATCGGGTACCCGACGCTGCGGCTGCGCAGCGACTACCTCGCGATCGTCACGCTCGGCTTCGGGGAGATCATCCGCATCACGGTGATCAACCTGGAGGTCACCGGGGGCCCGAACGGGCTGACCGGGATCCCCCCGGTGACGGTCGGCGGACGGGAGATCGTCACGCCGGGGGACTTCTTCCACCTCGCGCTCGCGTTCTTCGCCGTCGCGCTGGCCGCGACGGCGCTGCTGGCGAGGACGCGGCTCGCCTACGCCTGGCGCGCCGTCCGGGCCGACGACACCGCCGCCGAGGCGGTCGGCGTCCCGGCGCGGCGGGTGAAGCTGCTGGCGTACGTGCTCGGCGCGATGACCGGGGCCGTCGCGGGCCCGCTCAACGCCGCGCAGCTCGGCACGGTGGACCCCTCCAGCTTCACCTTCCTCACCTCGCTGATGATCCTCCTCGTGGTGATCATCGGCGGGATGGGCAGCCGGCCCGGCGTCATGGTCGGCGCCGTGGTCATCGTCGCGCTGCCGGAGGTGCTGCGGACCGTCCAGGAGTACCGGGGACTGTTCTTCGCCCTCCTGCTCATCGCGATCGTGCTCCTGCGGCCGCAGGGCGTGTGGCCCCACCGGCCGCGCCGCCTGCGGCTCCCGGTGCGGGCGGGGCCCGCGCCCGAGCCCCCGGCCGCCCGGGGCACGGTCCTGGAGGTGGACGGCCTGACCCGGCGCTTCGGCGGCGTCACGGCCGTGGAGGGGCTCGGCCTGCGCGCGGACGCGGGCCAGGTCGTCAGCGTGATCGGCCCGAACGGCGCGGGGAAGACCACGGCGTTCAACTGCGTCACCGGCATGATCGTCCCGTCGGCCGGGACGGTCGTGCTCGCCGGGCGGAACGTGCGCGGCCTCGCCCCGCACCGGGTGGCGTCCGCCGGGCTCGCCCGCACGTTCCAGAGCATCCGGCTGTTCGAGGAGATGACCGTCGCCGAGAACGTGCTGATCGGCCGGTTCGCCCGCGACCGGGCCCTGCTGCGGCCGCCGTCGCGCGCCGACCTCGACGCGGTGCGCCGCTGCCTGGACTTCGTCGGGCTGCTGGAGGCGGCCGACCGCCCGGCCGGCGGGCTCGCCTACGGCGACCGGCGCCGGCTGGAGATCGCGCGGGCGCTCGCGGGCGACCCGCGCGTCCTGCTGCTGGACGAGCCCGCGGCGGGCGCGAACCCGACCGAGAAGCGGGCGCTGATGGAACTGATCTCCGGCATCGGCGCGCTCGGCGCCGCCGTGGTGCTGATCGAGCACGACGTCGCGCTGGTCATGTCGATCTCCGACCGGGTGACGGTGCTGGAGCACGGGCGGACGATCGCCGAGGGGCCGCCGGCCGAGATCCAGCAGGACCCGCGGGTCATCGCCGCCTACCTCGGCGTGCCGGACGACCCGGAGACCGACCTCGTCACGGAGGTGCTGGGGTGACGCTCCTGCGGGTGAGCGACCTGCGCAGCCGGTACGGCCAGGTCGAGGCGCTGTCCGGGATCTCCTTCGAGGTCGGCGAGGGCGAGATCGTCGCGCTGCTCGGCAGCAACGGCGCGGGCAAGACCACCGCGCTGCGGACCGTCACGGGCCTGCACCGCGCCCGGTCCGGGCGGGTCGAGTTCGACGGCCGCGACATCACCCGGCTCACCGCGCACAAGGTCGTCGCGGCCGGGCTCGGGCACGTCCCGGAGGGGCGGCGCGTGTTCCCCGCGCTGACCGTCGCCGAGAACCTGCTGCTCGGCGGGTACCTGCGGCGCCGCGACCGGGCCCTCGTCGCGTCCCGCCAGGACGAGGTCTACGGCATGTTCCCGCGCCTCGGCGAGCGGCGCGGGCAGCCCGCGGGGCTGCTGTCGGGCGGCGAGCAGCAGATGCTCGCGATCGGCCGGGCGCTGATGCTGCGGCCGCGCCTGCTCGCCCTGGACGAGCCCACGATGGGGCTGGCGCCGCGGACGGCGCAGCAGGTGCTGAGGGTCGTGCGGGAGATCCGCGACCAGGGCGCCACCGTCCTGATCGTCGAGCAGAACGCCCACCAGACGCTCCGCCTCGCCGACCGCGCCTACGTCCTGGAGACCGGACGGATCGTGCTGGACGGCCCGGCGTCCGCGCTCGCCCGCGACGTCCGGGTGAAGGCCGCCTACCTGGGCGGCGACCCGGTCATCGAGGGGAGGTGAGGAGCCTGAGCGCCGCCTCCTCGATCGCGGCCTCCGACAGCAGGACGTGGTGGGCGGCGTCTCCCAGCGGGATGAAGCTGTCCTCGCTGGCGACCCTGGCCGCCCGCCCCCGGAAGCCGGCGTCGGCGAGCGCGGTCAGGACGCCCTCGGAGACTCCCCCGGTGCGGCGCGTCTCGTCCGCGACCAGGACGGCGCCGGTGGCGCGGGCCTCGCGCAGCAGGTCCTCGGCGGGGAGCGGCGCCAGCCATCGCAGGTCGAGCACCCGGCACCGGACGCCCGCGGCCTCCAGCCGGCGGGCCGCCCGCAGGCTCATCCGCAGGCCGTTGGCGAAGGAGACGACCGTGAGGTCGCCGCCGTCCCCGTAGGTGCGGGCGCGGCCGATCGGGACCGTCCCGCCGGCCGGGGCCAGCCACCCGCCGTCGCCCTCCTCGTGCAGGTCGCGGGCGTGGTAGAGCGCGATCGGCTCCAGCATCGCGCACACGCGCCCGTCGCGCTCGGCGGCGTCCAGGCACGCCCGCAGCATCCCCGCGGCGTCGTCGGGGCGGGACGGCGACGCGATGACGAGGCCCGGGACGTCGCGGAGGGCGGCGACGGCGTTGTCGTTGTGGAAGTGGCCGCCGAACCCCTTCTGATAGGCGTAGCCCGCGATCCGCACGACCATCGGGTTGCGGTACCGCCCGGAGGAGAAGAACGGCAGCGTCGCCGCCTCCCCCCGGATCTGGTCGGCGGCGTTGTGCAGGTAGGCGAGGTACTGGATCTCCGGGACCGGCAGCATCCCGGCCGTCCCGAGGCCGAGCGCGAGGCCGAGGACCGACTGCTCGTCCAGGATCGTGTCGAACACCCGCGCCGGCCCGGCCCGCCTCACCAGCCCGCGCGTGACGCCGTAGACGCCGCCCTTGCGCGCCACGTCCTCCCCGAAGACGAGCATGCCGGGCCGCTCGTCCAGCAGGTCGCCGAGCGTCCGGTTGATCGCCTGCGCCACCGTGACCGGCTCCCCCTCCGCGGGGTCCGCCCTCCCGTCGGGACGGGGGTACCGGAGCGGCGCCATGACCTCCGCGGCAGACGCCAGGCGCGGGGCCCCCGCGGCCTTCCCGGCCAGCGCCATGACCTCCGCGCGCTTGGCCTCGTAGAGGCCGACGACGTCCTCGGCGGTCGCGGCGCCGAGGTCGACGAGGAGGCGCGCGGTCCGCAGGAGCGGATCGCGCTCCAGGTCGGACGCCATCTCGGCGGCGGTCCGGTACGCCGACTCGACGTCGGAGCCGGCGTGGCCCATCAGCCGGACGGTCCGCAGGTGCAGGAACGCGGGACGGCGGCGTTCGCGGACCCACCCGGCCGCCCGCGCCGCCGCGGCGCAGGCGTCGGCGAGATCGCAGCCGTCCGCGTGGAAGTAGGCGAGGCCGGGCCGCGAGCCGTAGGCGGCGTGGATCCAGCCGGGCGCCGTGCGGACGCTGATGCCGATCCCGTTGTCCTCGCAGACGAGCAGGAGCGGCAGGGGCAGGCCCTGGTACCCGCAGTTGACGGCCGCGTTGACGGCGCCCGCGGCGGTGGAGTGGTTGGCGGAGGCGTCCCCGAAGCTGCACACGGTGACGGCGTCGCGCGGCCACGGCGAGTCCAGGCCGAGCCGGGCGGCGCGTTCGATCGCGAAGGCCACGCCAAGCGCGCGCGGCAGGTGCGAGGCGATGGTGGAGGTCTGCGGGATGACGTTGAGCTCCCGGCTGCCGAACACCTTGTGCCGTCCGCCCGCGATCGGCTCCTCGGCTGCGGCGACCAGCCCGAGGAGGACGTCGCGGAGCGGGTTCCGGCCGGGGACCTGGCGGGCCCGCTCCAGGAAGAACGCGCCCGACCGGTAGTGCGGGAGCGCCGGGTCGTCCGGGCGCAGGACGCCGGCGACGGCCGCGTTCCCCTCGTGGCCGGACGAGCCGATGGTGTAGAAGCCGTGGCCCATCGCCTGGAGGCGGCGGGCGGCGAGGTCCAGGTGCCGGCTGCCGAGCTGCGCGTCGAACAGCTCCAGGCAGCGTTCGCCGGTGAGCGCGCCCGGCGGGGCGGGCGCGCCGGACGGCACCAGCGTCGCGGCCGTCTCGAGGAAGTGGGCGTCGACGGGCTCGGGCATGCGGGCTCCTGCGTGCGGATCGGAACGCGTGTCGAGCATCGGACGCCGCCCCGGCCCCGGCCAAGCCGGGCAAGGCCGCGAACCGGTTGGGAGTTGGCCAAGGATCGCTTAACGACGCCCTGGGAAGAGCCTCAGCCCGGCTTGGCCTCGCGGTAAGGAAGCCGCGCTCTGCCCGACCTTGGCGCGGGCGGGCGGCCCGTTCAGGCTGGGATCGTGCTCACCTCCGTCATCGGCGGCTCCCGGATCCCGGCGGGGCCCCGCTCGTACCGGTCCACCGACCCCTCCCGCACGTCCGAGACGGTCGCCGAGGTGGCCCTCGCGGAGGCCGGCGACCTCGTGCGCGCCTGCCGGGCCGCCCGCGAGGCGCAGGACGCGTGGCGGGACGTGCCGGCGCCCGTCCGCGGGCAGGTCGTCGCCGCGATCGGCCGGCTCGTCGAGGCCAACAAGGCGGCCCTCGCGGCGGTCGTCACCCGGGAGGTCGGCAAGCCCCGCGCCGAGGCCCTCGGCGAGGTCCAGGAGATCGCCGACACCTGCGCGTTCTTCCTCGGGGAGGGGCGGCGGCTGTACGGGCAGACCGTCCCGTCCGAGATGCCCGACAAGCAGCTGTTCACCTTCCGGGACCCGGTCGGCGTCGTCACGGTCATCACGGCGGGGAACTTCCCGGTCGCGGTGCCGTCCTGGTACATCGTCCCCGCGCTGCTGTGCGGGAACGCGGTGGTGTGGAAGCCCGCCGAGTACGCGGCGGCCTGCGCCGAGGCGTTCTACGAGCTGTTCGCGCACGCGGGGCTGCCGGACGGCGTCCTCAACGTCGTCCACGCCGACGGCGCCGAGACGTTCCGCGGCCTTGAGCGGGCCCTGGACGAGGGGCTGGTCGACAAGGTCGGCTTCACCGGCTCCACGGAGGCCGGGTCGCGGATCGGGGAGCTGTGCGGCCGCCACCTCCAGACGCCGTGCCTGGAGCTCGGCGGCAAGAACCCGATGGTCGTCGCCGAGGACGCCGACCTGCCGCTCGCCGTCGAGGGCGCCCTGTTCTCGGGGTTCGGGACGGCCGGGCAGCGCTGCACCTCCCTCGGGACCGCGATCGTCCACGAGTCGGTGCACGGCGAGTTCGTGCGGCTGCTGGACGCGGCGACGCGGGCCGCGCCCGTCGGCGACCCGGCGGGCGACGTGCTGTTCGGGCCGCTGATCAGCGAGCGGTTCGCGGACGGCTTCGAGAAGGTCCTCGGCTGGATCGGGCCCGGCCACACCGTGCACGGGTCGTCCGCCACCGGGCGGATCACGGCGGCCGCGCCGCGGGAGGGCTTCGCCGGGGACCCCGAGGCGGGGCTGTTCTACCACCCGGTGATCGTCGACGGGGTGGGGCCCGGCGACGAGCTGTTCATGAACGAGGCGTTCGGCCCGATCATCGGCGTCGCCTCCTACCGGACCCCGGACGAGGCGATCGCCCTCGCCAACGCCCCCGGCTACGGCCTGTCCGCGTCGATCTACACCGCCGACCCGGCGAAGGTCTTCGCGTTCCGGCGGCGGATCTCCGCCGGGATGGTGAGCGTCAACAACTCCACCTCCGGGGCGGAGGCGCATCTGCCGTTCGGCGGGAACGGGCGCTCGGGCAACGGCAGCCGGCAGTCGGGCATGTGGGTGCTGGACCAGTTCACCCGCTGGCAGTCGCTGAACTGGGACACCTCGGGACGGCTGCAGAAGGCGCAGATGGACGTCCTGGAGATCGCCCCCGACCTCGGCTTCCGGCTGTAGGGGCGGGCGTGGGGACCGGGGCGTCGACCGGGCCGGACACCGAGGCCGACGTCGTCGTCATCGGCGGCGGCGTGATGGGGACGAGCATCGCGTTCCACCTCGCCGAGGCGGGCGTGCGGCGCGTGGTCCTCGCCGAGCGCGACGCGCTCGGGTCGGGCTCGACGAGCAAGGCTGCGGGCGGCGTGCGCGCCCAGTTCTCCGACGAGGTCAACATCCGGCTCGGCGCCCGCAGCCTGAAGGCGTTCACCCGGTTCTCCCGCCGTCCCGGCCAGGAGATCGACCTGCACCGGGTGGGGTACCTGTTCCTGCTGTCGCGGCCCGAGGACGTCGCGGCGTTCGAGGCGGGCGTCGCCCTGCAGAACGAGCTGGGCGTCCCGAGCCGGATGGTCTCGGTCGAGGAGGCCCGCCGCCTGTCGCCGCTGATCGTCGCCGACGGGCTGCTGGCCGCCGCGTTCTCCCCCGACGACGGGCACTGCACGCCCGAGTCGGTCGTCCTCGGGTACGCGACGGGCGCGCGGCGGCACGGCGCGCGGATCCGCACCGGCTGCGAGGTCGTCGGCCTGGAGACCGGAGGCGGCGAGATCAGGGCCGTGCTGACCTCGCGGGGGCGCATCCGCACGCCCGCCGTGGTCTGCGCGGCCGGGGCCTGGTCGGCGGCGGTGGGGCGGATGGCGGGCGTCGACCTCCCGGTCGAGCCGCTGCGCCGCCAGATCGTCTTCACCGGGCCGCTTCCGGACCTGCCGCGCCCCGTCCCGATGACGATCGACTTCGCGACGTCCTTCTACTTCCACGCCGAGGGCGAGGGCCTGATGCTCGGCATGTCCGACCCCGACGAGCGCCCCGGCTTCCTGCTCGACCGGTCCGACGCGTGGCTCCCCCGGCTCACCGAGGCGATCGGCGCCCGCGCGCCGGGCCTGCTCGACGCGGGCCTGGCCGGCGGCTGGGCCGGCCTCTACGAGGTGACGCCCGACCACAACGCGCTCATCGGGGAGGACGCCTCGGTGTCGCGGTTCCTCTACGCGACCGGCTTCTCCGGTCACGGCTTCCTCCAGGGCCCCGCCGTCGGCGAGGTCGTCCGCGACCTGTACCTTCGCCGCGCGCCCTTCGCCGACGTCGCCCCCCTCAGCGCCGCCCGGTTCGCCGGTGACGCCCTCCGCCCGGAGACCAACCGTGTCTGACGTGCTCGCGCTGATGGACGAGTGGGGCCCCGAGCGGGTCGTGTGCGTGTCCGACGCCCGGACCGGGATGCGGGGCGTGCTCGTCATCGACAACACCGCCCGCGGCATGGGCAAGGGCGGCATGCGGATGAGCCCGTCGGTGACGGTCGCGGAGGTGGCGCGGCTCGCCCGGGTCATGACCTACAAGTGGGCGGGCGTCGACCTGTTCTTCGGCGGCGCCAAGGCCGGGATCGCGGCGGACCCCGGGGCGCCGGACCGGGAGGCGGTCCTGCGCGCGTTCGTCCGGGCGCTGTCGCAGGAGATCCCCCGCCGCTACGTGGCGGGCCTGGACATGGGGCTGTCGGAGCGGGACGCGGCGATCGTCCAGGACGAGCTGGACGACCGGGGCGCGGCCGTCGGCACCCCGCACGTCCTCGGCGGCATGCCCTACGACGAGCTGGGCGTGACCGGCTTCGGCGTCGCGGAGGCCGCCGACGCCGCGGCCCAGCACGCCGGGACGTCCCTGCGGGGCGCGCGGGTCGCGGTGCAGGGGTTCGGGGCGGTCGGCCATGCGGCGGCGCGGCGCCTGCACGAACTGGGCGCGGCCGTCGTGGCGGTCTCGACCGTGCGCGGCGCGCTGCACGACCCGGACGGCCTGGACGTCGCGCGGCTCCTCGCCCTGCGCGCGGAGGCGGGCGACGCGGCGGTGGAGGAGTACGGCGGGCGGCTCCTGGCGCCCGGCGCCGAGCTGTCGCTCCCGGCCGACGTCCTCGTCCCAGCCGCGACGCAGGACGTCATCGACGAGGAGGCGGCGGCGAACGTCCGGGCGGCGATCGTGGTGGAGGGCGCGAACCTTCCCACCGGGCCGGCGGCGCAGCGCGTCCTCGCCGCACGCGGCGTGACCGTCGTTCCGGACTTCGTCGCGAACGCGGGCGGCGTGGTCGCGGCGGGGTTCGCGATGGACGCCCGCTACTCGGCGTTCCGCCCCGACCCGGACGCGGTGTTCGCGGCGGTCTCGGCGAAGATGCGCGACAACACCGGCCGGGTCCTGGACGCCGCCCGCGCGGGGGGCGCCACGACGCACGAGGCGGCCGTCGCGCTGGCGCAGCAGCGCGTCCGCGCCGCGATGGAGCTCAAGGGCCGGTGGCGCCGCTGACCTCGCTCTGGACGCCCCGGGCGACCTCGATGAGGCCGCGCATGGCGTCCTTGACGAGCGGGTTGGTGTTGGTGGCGCGGCGCAGCACGGTCACGTGCCGCCGCGGGCTGCGGCGGCTGAGCCGCAGGGTCCTCAGTCCCGGCGCCGGGACGCAGCCGAGCGCGGGGACGAGCGCGATGCCGAGGCCGCACCCGACCAGCCCGCAGACCACGGCGTAGTCGTTGCTGCGGAACGCGATGTCGGGGACGAACCCGGCGGTCCCGCACAGCCGCAGCAGCGCCTGCGCGCCCGAGCTGTCGGGGCGGCTCGCGATCCACGTCTCCGACCGCAGGTCCCGCAGCCGGACGGTGCGCCCGCCGGCGAGCGGGTGGTCCCGCGGGACGCACAGCACCAGGTTCTCGTCCATCACCGGCGTCTCCACGATCTGGTCGGGCCAGGTGCGCGGGAACAGGTCGTACCGGTAGGCGAGCTGGAGGTCGAGGTCGCCGTCGAGCAGTTCGGGGAGCAGCTCGTCCGGTTCGCCCTCCGCGAGCGTGATGTCGATGCCGGGCCGGACCCGCGACAGCTCCGCCAGCACCCGCGGCAGGATGCGGGCGCTGGCGGTCGGGAAGCTGCCGAGCTGCAGGGCGCCGCGCTCGCCGCTGGCGACCGTGCGCAGCTCCCGCTCCAGGGTGTCGAGGGCCGACAGCACGTCGTTGCCCTTGCTGACCATCAGGAACGCGGCGCTCGTCGGGCGCACGCTGCGCGCCCGGCGCTCGAACAGCACCAGGCCGCAGGCGCGCTCCAGCGCGGCGATCTGCTGGGAGACGGCGGACGCTGTGTAGCCGAGGTTGCGGGCCGCGTCCGCGAACGAGCCGGTGCGGACGACCTCGCGCACGGTCTGGATGTGCAGGGGACTGATCATGGGCGCACCCCGTTCAGCGCTGAACGCCACCGTCTCCCCGCAGACGCCTCCCCTCATGCGTATCATCCCGTGGCCCGGCCCCCCAGGCCCGAAGATCAGTCGTCCCGCGGGCGCTTGGCCACCAGCGTCAGGACGTCGTACCTGGCGACCGAGGCTCCCTCCTGGTTCGTGACGTCGGTGTCCCAGCGGACCTCGCCGTACTCGGCGCCCTCGCGCGGCGTGATCTGCTTGGCCGTCAGGGTGACGGTCAGCTCGTCGCCCGGCTTGACGGGCGTGAGGAACCGGAGGTTCTCCAGGCCGTAGTTCGCCAGGACGGGCCCCGGGGACGGCTCGACGAACAGCCCGGCCGCGAACGACACGACCAGGTAGCCGTGCGCGACGCGCCCGCCGAAGAACGGGTTCGCCCTCGCGGCCTCCTCGTCGGTGTGGGCGTAGAAGGTGTCGCCGGTGAACTCGGCGAAGTGCTCCACGTCGTCGAGGGCGACGACGCGCGGGCCGCCGGCGGCGGTGTCGCCGACGCGCAGGTCCTCCAGGTGCTTGCGGAACGGGTGCACGTCGGTGACCGTCCGGTCGGTGCCGGGGACCCAGCGACCGGTGATGGAGGTGAGCATCGCCGGCCCGGCCTGGACGGCGGTGCGCCGCATGTGGTGCACGACGCCGCGGATCCCGCCCATCTCCTCGCCGCCGCCGGCGCGGCCGGGGCCGCCGTGGACGAGCGCGGGCAGCGGCGAGCCGTGCCCGGTCGACTCCTTGGCGTCCTCGGCGTTCAGCACGAGCAGCCGGCCGTGCCACGGCGCGGCGCCGAGCACCACCGCGCGGGCGAACTCCGCGTCGCCGGTCACGATCGATCCGGCGAGGCTGCCGCGCCCGCGCGCGGCCAGCTCGACCGCCTGTTCGGCGCCCTCGTAGGGGATCAGGGTGCTGACCGGGCCGAACGCCTCGACCTCGTGCGGCTCCGCGCGGCCGGCGTCGTCGGCGCGCAGCAGCACCGGGGAGATGAACGCGCCGCGCTCGGCGTCCGCGCCCACGACCTCCACCCGCTCGGGGTCTCCGAACACGGCGCGGCCGGCGTCCATGAGCGCCTTCAGGGAGCGCCGCACCTCCTCGCGCTGGTCGAGCGTGGCGAGGGCGCCCATCCGCACGGACGGGTCGGACGGGTTCCCGACCGCGACCTTCGCGAGCCGCTCCCGGACGGCCTCGGCGACGTCGTCCATGAGCCCGGCGGGGACGAGCGCCCGGCGGATCGCCGTGCACTTCTGGCCCGCCTTCACGGTCATCTCCGTGACGAGCTGCCGGACGTACAGGTCGAACTCCTGCGTGCCGGGCGCCGCGTCCGGCCCGAGGACGGAGCAGTTCAGCGAGTCGGCCTCGGCGTTGAACCGCACCGCGTTCCCCACGACGACGGGGTGGGTGCGCAGCAGCCGGGCCGTGGACGCCGACCCGGTGAACCCGACGATGTCCTGCTCGGTGAGGTGGTCGAGGAGGTCGCGCGGCTCGCCGCAGACCATCTGCACCGACCCCTCGGGCAGGATCCCCGCCTCGACGATCAGCTCGACCAGCCGGGCGGTCAGGTAGGCGGTCTGGCTCGCCGGCTTGATCAGGCTCGGCACCCCGGCGATGAACGCGGGCGCCAGCTTCTCCAGCGGACCCCAGACCGGGAAGTTGAACGCGTTGATCTGCACCGCGACGCCGTGCGACGGCGTGCACAGGTGCTGCCCGACGAACGTCCCGCCCCGGCCGAGCGGCTCCACGTCGCCCTCGACCAGCACCGTGTCGTTCGGCAGCTCCCGCTTGCCCTTGCTCGCGTAGGCGAAGAGGACGCCGATGCCGCCGTCCACGTCGAACTTCGAATCGTTCAGCGTCGCGCCCGTCCTGGCCGACAGGGCGTACAACTCCTCGCGGTGCTCCCGCAGATGGGACGCGAGCGCCTTCAGCAGGGCCGCGCGCTGGTGGAACGTCAGCTCCCTCAGTACCGGGCCGCCGACCGACCGCCCGTACTCCAGGGCGGCGCCCATGTCGACCCCCGCCGAGGAGATCCGGGCGATCTCCTCCCCGGTGACGGCGTCGTGCAACGGCGCCCCCTCGTCATCCGGGGCACGCCAGGAACCCGACACATAACTGCGCAGCACGACCACTGGGACCTCCTTGTCCAGACCTCAGACCATTCTTGCCACTTCGCAGCTCCCTTCACCCTCGCAGACATGACAGCCGGGGCCCCGTTCCTTTGTGTACTCCCGCGCCGCCGCCGCACACCGGCGCCGCGTGTGACGCAGGTCACCTAGAGAACGAAGAACTTCCACGCGTCCTGGCAGACCCCCACGTGGGGGGAGCGGCGCAGCCCTTCCAGGAGGTCCTGCCATTCGCCGGTCCATCCGGCGGCCAGGCCGCCTCCGCCACCGAGCCCGCCCGCAACAGGCCGGGGCCGTCCCACGCGCGCAGCAGGGCCTCCGCCGCGCCGCGAGCCCGCATCCGTTCGAGCAGCCGGGCCGCCTGCTTGCGGGAAGGCGCGCACGGCAGGCAGGGCGTTCGCACGGCCCGCGCGCCGACAGGACGCCGAGGGTCTCGCGGAGTTCGGGGGTCCTGGAGGCGCGGCGGGCCCGCAGGGCGAGCTCCCGCATGCGGTCCGGGTACGGCAGGGTGTCGAGAGCCGGTTCCCAGACGGGCTCGGCGGGGCTCAGCGGCCCGGGCGGCGGACGCCCTTCCTGAAGATCATGGTGCCGATCATGGCGGAGCGGCGGCGCGTCCGGCGAGCCGCCTGCCCTGAAATACTGCTGACCATGACCTTTGTGGCAGACAGTGAGCGATACGAGCGCCTCCCCTACCGGCGGTGCGGGCGGAGCGGCCTGCGGCTCCCGGCGATCTCGCTGGGGCTGTGGCACAACTTCGGCGACGACCGGCCGCTGGACGTCCAGCGGGCCATCCTGCGGCGCGCGTTCGACCTCGGTGTCACCCACTTCGACCTCGCCAACAACTACGGCCCGCCGTACGGGTCCGCGGAGACCAACTTCGGCCGGATCCTGCGCGAGGACCTCGCCCCGTACCGCGACGAGATCATCATCTCGACCAAGGCGGGCTACGACATGTGGCCGGGCCCGTACGGCGAGTGGGGGTCGCGCAAGTACCTGCTCGCGAGCCTCGACCAGTCGCTGCGCCGGATGGGCGTCGACTACGTCGACGTCTTCTACAGCCACCGCTTCGATCCGGAGACGCCGCTGGAGGAGACGATGGGGGCGCTGGACCGGGCCGTCCGGTCGGGCAGGGCCCTGTACGCGGGGATCTCGTCCTACTCTCCCGAGCGCACCGCCGAGGCGGCGGCGATCCTGCGGGAGATGGGGACCCCGCTCCTGATCCACCAGCCCTCCTACTCGATGCTCAACCGCTGGATCGAGGGCGGGCTGCTCGACACGCTCGAACGGGAGGGCGCGGGCTGCATCGCGTTCTCGCCGCTGGCGCAGGGGATGCTGACCGGCAAGTACCTCGGCGGCGTGCCGGAGGGGTCCCGGGCGAGCAAGGGCACGTCGCTGTCCACGAGCCTGCTCACCGAGGACAACCTGCGGCACGTCCGGACGCTGCACGAGATCGCCGAGCGGCGCGGGCAGTCGCTCGCCCAGATGGCGCTGGCCTGGTCGCTGCGGGACGGCCGGGTCACCTCGGCGCTGATCGGCGCGAGCAGCGTCGCGCAGCTGGAGGAGAACCTCGCCGCCCTCGACCGGCTCGACTTCGCCCCGGACGAGCTCGCCGCGATCGACCGGGACGCCGTCGAGGCGGGGATCAACATCTGGGCGGCCTCCAGCGCGGGCTGACCAGGCCGCCGACCGGGACGGCGCGTGCATCGACCGGGCGTGACGGGGCACGAGCGGGCTATGGAAGAGATGACGCTGAGGAGCGCCGCGTTCGGCGACCACACGCTCATGCCGTCGGACTACTCCCACGACAGCGGGGACCTCTCGCCGCCGCTGGAGTGGTCGCCCGTCCCCGAGGAGGTGGTGGAGCTGGTGCTGGCGTGCGAGGACCCCGACGCCCCGTCCGGCACGTTCGCGCACTGGCTGCTCGCCGGCATCGACCCGTCGACGACCGGCCTGGACGCCGGGGAGCTGCCGACCGGCGCCGTCCTCGGGCGCAACGACTACGGCTCCGGGGGCTACGGCGGGCCGAAGCCCCCGGCGGGCGACGACCCGCACCGGTACTTCTTCCGGCTGTACGGGCTGGAGGAGCCGTCCGGGCTGCGCGACGGCTTCACCGCCGAGGACCTGCGGACCGCCGTCGAGGACAGGACGGTCGCGTCGGGGACGCTCGTCGGCACCTACGCCAGGTGAGTCGTGGGCGGCCACGAGCCTGACCGGAACGAGCCCGAGCGGCCCGACCGGAACGAGCCCGACCGGAACGAGCCCGAGCGGCCCGGCATCGGCCGGGACGATCCCGGCTGGCACGGCCCCGGGTCGCACGGGCCGTACCCGCACGAGCAGCCGCGCGGGGACGAGCCGCTGACCGCCCGCAGCCCGCTGCTGCTGCGGGCGGTCCTGTCCGCGGTCGCGCTGGTCGGCGCGGTGGCCGCCGCGATCGCCTTCACGGTGAGCGCCTCGGGCGGCGGTTCCCTGACCGCGGCGGGCATCTGCGCCGCCGTCGCCGTCATCGCCGCCGTCGACCTGGTGGTGATCGCCCGGCGGGCCCGCCACTGAGCCCGGCGCTCGGCGCCGGTGCTCAGTGCCGGTGGTCGCGGGCCGCGGCGGCGGGGTCGGCGAGCAGCCGGCCGATCCGCTCCCGGCTCTCCTCGTCGGTCGGCGTGTAGACGACGAGGCGCGCGTTCGGGGACGCGGTGATGTCCATGCTCGTGCTGCGGGTGCGGATCTCCCCGGCGGCGTGGTGCCGGAACACCTTCAGGCTGGGCCCGGGCAGCGCCACGTCGTGCGACGCCCACAGGCGGGCGAACAGGGGGCTGGCCGCCTGCAGCCGCCGGACCAGTTCCTTCCAGCCCGGCTCGTCCAGGTGCCGGCTGTAGCGGTGCCGGAAGACGGCGACGTGGCCCGGCGCCGCCTCCTCCGCGTTCACGAAAGGGTTGCAGCAGGGCGGCAGCGTGAACAGCATCCACAGCGTGTTGCGCTCGCAGGGCCGGGCCGTCAGGAACTGCGGGAAGACCGCCGAGAAGGCGGCGTTCCAGGCCACGAGGTCCGAGCGGGCGTTGACCACCGCCGCCGGCATCGGCACCAGGGCGTCCAGGATGCCCTGGACGTCCTCGGGCAGGCTCTGGGCCTCCGCCTCGACCGCCGCGTCCGGGACGTCGGCCAGCCGGTACAGGTGCTCGCGCTCGGCGCCGTCCAGCCGCAGGGTGCGCGCCACCGCGTCGAGCACCTGCGTGCTGGCGTTGATCGGGCGGCCCTGCTCCAGCCACGTGTACCAGGTGACGCCGACCCCGGCGAGCTGGGCGACCTCCTCGCGGCGCAGGCCGGGGGTGCGGCGCCGCAGGCCCGGCGGCATCCCCACGTCCTCGGGGGTGATCCGGGCGCGGCGGCTGCGCAGGAACGCCGCCAGTTCCGTGCGGCGGCGCGGCCCCGTCCCGCTCCGGTCGCGGCGCTCCGCGGATGCCCCGGGCGCACTCGTCATCGTCACTCCCCCAGCCTGCCCCTGCCCGGCGCCTTCTTCCAGGTGCCGTCGGTACCAGTATCCGCAGGCTCTCGTTACCGGTACCGTTCCGCCCGCACGCTCGTCCCCATGACACAGACAACCGATCTGCGCGGGACCGTGCCCGAACGGGGGTCGCGGAACGGGACCGGCGGGCTCGCGCTCGCCGTCATCCTGCTCGGCCAGTTCATGGCCGTCCTCGACGTGAACATCGTCAACGTGGCCCTGCCGACGATGCGCGCCGACCTGCGCGCCTCGGGCGCGGGGCTCCAGCTCGTCGCGGCGGGCTACGTCGTCTCCTACGCGGTGCTGCTGATCACGGGCGCGCGCCTCGGCGGCGTCGCGGGCCACCGCCGCCTGTACCACCTCGGCCTCGCGTCGTTCACCGCGGCGTCGCTGGCGTGCGGGCTGGCGCCCTCCACTGGCACGCTGGTGCTGTTCCGCTTCCTCCAGGGGGCGGGCGCGGCGCTGCTGACCCCGCAGGTGATGTCGATGATCCAGCGGGACTTCGCCGGCGCGGCCCGGGCGCGGGCGCTCGGCTTCTACTCGGCCGTCATCGCGGGCGGCGTCGTCGTCGGGCAGGCGGCCGGGGGCCTGCTCGTCGGCGCGGACCTGTTCGGCGCCGGCTGGCGGACGGTCTTCCTCGTCAACGTGCCGATCGGCGCCGCGCTGCTGCTCGCCGGGCCGCGCGCGCTGCCCCGCGACCGGACCGCGCGCCGGACGCGGCCGCTGCAGGCCGAGCTGGACCTTCCGGGGCTGCTCACGCTGGCCCCCGCGGTGCTGCTGCTCGTCGTCCCGCTGATCATGGGGCACGAGCTCGGATGGCCGCGGTGGGGATGGGCGGCGCTGGCCGCCGGTGCGGCGTTCGCGGCCGCGTTCGCCGTCGTCGAGCGGCGCGCGGCGTCCGCCGGCGGACGGCCGCTGATCTCGCCGCGGGTGCTGCGCGCCCCGCTGCTGCTCCCGGCCTGCGCGGCGATCATGATCGCGCCGGCGAGCTGGGGGACGTTCCTGTTCACCACCACCCTGCACCTGCAGGGCGACCTGCGGATGTCCCCGCTGGAGTCGGGGCTGGCGTTCGTGCCGTGCGTCACCGCGTTCGGGCTGGTCGGGCTGAACTGGCAGCGGCTGCCGGCCCGCTGGCACGGGCGCGCCGTCCCGGCCGGGTTCGCCGTGGCCGGGGCGGGCTACCTGTTCGTCGGGCCCCTCGCCGACGGCGGCCTCGCCTACGAGGCGCTCACCGTGGTCATCGGGTTCGGCCTCGGGGTGATGCCGATCGTCATGACGACCGCGCTGCGGCACGTCCCGCCCGGCGACGCGGCCGACGCCAGCGGGCTGCTGCTCACGCTGATGCAGCTCGCGCAGGTGATCGGGATCGCCACCGTGGGGACGCTGTTCCTCGCGCTGACCGAGTCCGGCGGTTCGACCCGGCACGCCGAGTACGGAACCGGCTGGGCGCTCGCCGGGACGGTGCTCCTCGGCGCCCTGTGCGCGCTGTCCCTGGCCCGCGACCGGACCACCGATCGCCCCTGACGGTCGGGAGGGACGGGCGCGGGGACCGACGAGCGCCCCGCGTTTTCTCCTCTTTGCTCGCAAATGTCGCACCACCTGCCCCTTTTATTACCTGCGACTCTCCTGGCATCAGCGTTTAGCAGCACCGTTCTGGGCAATGTCCGGAATTACGTACAGGGGATTCCGCTCCCGGTCGGTCCCGGGGCCCGGTGCCTGGAACGCAGGCACTCTTCTTCTCCCTTACCGGACGCCGCGCCGAAACGGGGTGCCCATGCGCGTGCTCGGAACCAACGCGATCCTCCATGACCCGACCGCCGCGCGCGCGGCCCTGCACAGCGCGCGGTCGCGCGGCGATCCGCCGGCCGCCGCCGGCCCGGCCTCCGGCGGAAGGCGGCGCCGATGAGAGTGCTGGTCGCGCGGCAGGACGACATCGGCGACGTCCTGCTCGCCGGCCCCGCCGTGCGGGCGGTCGCCGAACACGCCGGCGAGGTCGTGCTGCTCTGCGGGCCGCGCGGGCGCGCCGCGGCCGACTTGCTGCCCGGCGTCGACGGCGTCATCGAGTGGCGCGCCCCCTGGATCGACCCGGACCGCGTGCCCGTCGAGCGGGCCGAGGTCGACCGCCTCGTCCGCGAGCTGGA
The DNA here is from genome assembly GCF_050936235.1 of Spirillospora sp. CA-108201. NCBI lineage: Bacteria > Bacillati > Actinomycetota > Actinomycetes > Streptosporangiales > Thermomonosporaceae > Spirillospora > Spirillospora sp. CA-108201. The sequence continues at coordinate 1,836,066 of NZ_JBNJNE010000001.1, forward strand.
GGGGTTCGACCGGGCGCTGATCCTGACCTCGTCCCACCAGTCGCCGCTGCCGCTCGCGCTGCTCCTGCGGCTCGCCGGGACGCCCTGGATCGGCGGCATCAGCGAGGACGACCCGGGGTCGCTGCTGGACCTGTGGCACCGCCCCGGCATCGACGTCCCCGAGCCGCTGCGGATGCTCGCCCTGGTGGAGGACGCCGGATTCCCCTCCCCCGCCGACACCCGGCTGCGGGTCCGCGGCCCGCTGCCGGACGTCGACCACCTCACCGGCGGGCCCGGCTACGTGGTGGTGCACCCGGGGACGTCCGTCCCCGCGCGCGCCTGGCCGCCCGGGCACTGCGCCCGGGCGGTGCGGCTCCTCGTCGCGGCGGGCCGCCGGGTGGTCGTGACCGGCCACCCGGACGAGAAGGAGCTGACGGCGCTGGTCGCCGGGGAGGACGGCCTCGACCTCGGCGGGCGCACCGGCCTGCCCGAGCTGGCGTCGGTGCTGCGCGGCGCCTGCGCCGTCGTCGCCGGCAACACCGGCCCCGCGCACCTGGCGGCGGCCGTCGGGACGCCGGTCGTGTCGCTGTTCGCGCCGACGGTCCCGGCCGCCCGGTGGGCGCCCTTCGGGGTGCCGCTGGCGCTGCTCGGCGACCAGGGGGCGCCGTGCAGGGACAGCCGCGCCCGCGACTGCCCCGTGGACGGCCACCCCTGCCTGTCGTCGGTCGGCCCCGACGAGGTCGCCGCCGCCGTGGAGATCGTGGCGTCGGACGAGTTCGCGGCGCCGGACGAGGAGGTGCCCGCCCGATGAGAGTGCTCATGCGGCACGTGCGACTCTCCAGGAGGTAACGCGATGAAGATAGCCATGGTCTCCGAGCACGCCAGTCCTCTCGCCGCCGGACGCGGCCCCGCCGGAAAAGGGCCGGGCGGAGCGGACGGGGGCGGGCAGAACGTGTTCGTCGCGGAACTGGCCGCCGGACTCGGCGGGCAGGGGCACCGCGTCACCGTCTACACGCGGCGGGACGCCGCGACTCTGCCCGAGCGGGTGCGGTTCGCGCCCGGCGTGACCGTGGAGCACGTGCCGGCGGGCCCGGCCGAGCCCATCGCCAAGGACGACCTGCTGCCGTGGATGCACGACTTCGGGAGATATCTGGAGCGGCGCTGGGCCGCGGACCCTCCCGACGTCGCGCACGCCCACTTCTGGATGAGCGGCCTCGCGGCCGTCCAGGCCGCGCAGGCGGCGGGCGCGGCCCGGCGCATCCCTGTCGTGCAGACCTACCACTCGCTCGGCGCCGTGAAGCGGCGCCACCAGGGCGACGGCGACACCAGCCCCGCCTCCCGCGTCCGGCTGGAGCGGGCGCTCGGGCGGGCCGCCGACGCCGTCGTCGCCACCTGCTCGGACGAGGCCGCCGAGCTGATCGCGATGGGCGTCCCCCGCGACCGCGTCCGGGTGGTGCCGGGCGGCGTGGACCTGGACCTCTTCTCGCCCGAGGGCCCCGTCCACGGCGGGCGCGGGCGGCACCGGCTCGTGGTGCTGTCGCGGCTCGTCGAGCGCAAGGGCGTCGACACCGCCATCGGCGCGCTGGCGTACCTGCCCGACGCCGAGCTCCTGGTCGCGGGCGGGCCGCCCCGCGGCGGCCTCGACGGCGACCGCGAGGTGCGCAGGCTGCGGCGGGCGGCGGCGGACGCGGGCGTGGCCGGGCGGGTGGAGTTCCTCGGCCGGCTCCGCCGCGACGAGGTCCCGCCGCTGCTGCGCTCGGCGAGCCTCGCCGTCACCCTGCCCTGGTACGAGCCGTTCGGCATGGTGCCGCTCGAAGCCATGGCCTGCGGTGTCCCGGTGGTGGCGACCGCCGTCGGAGGGCACCTCGACACCGTCGTGCACGGCGTGACCGGCGTGGTCGTCCCGCCGCGCGACCCGGACACGGCCGCACAGGCGATCCGGCGGATGCTGGACGACCCGGCCAGGCGAGCCGCGATGGGACGCGCGGGCGGGGGGCGGGCGCGCGGACGCTACTCGTGGGCCCGGGTCACCGCCGACACCGCCGAGGTCTACCGGCGCGCCGCCGCGCTGAGCGAGGTGGCGGCCTGATGACCGGAGACGGCGACCGCGGCGGCGGGGGGACCGCCGCCTCTTCTGGAAGGGCGCTCCACCACGCGCCCGCTGCCGACGAAGGGAAACGCGTCATGAACGTCCTCATCACCGGCGGCGCCTCCGGACTCGGCGCCGCCGTCGCGCGGAGGGTCGCCGACGACGGCGGGCGGCCCCTGATCCTCGACCGGCATCCCCCGAAGGAGGACTTCGAGCACATGCAGGCCGACCTCGCCGACCGCCGCTGCGCCGAGCGCGCCGTGCACTGCCTGGCGCGCGCCGCGGGCGGGCTCGACGCCGTCGTCGCCGCCGCCGGCATCGACGCCTGCGGCCCCCTGTGCGAGGTCCCCGCCGAGGACTGGGAGCGGGTCGTCCAGGTGAACCTGATCGGCACCGCCGCCGTCGCGCGCGCCGCGCTCCCGTACCTGGAGAACGAGCCCCACGGGCGGATCGTCACCGTCGCCTCCACCCTGGGGTTCCACGCGCAGAGCGACGCGACCGCGTACTGCGCGTCCGAGTTCGGCCTCGTCGGGTTCACCCGGGCGCTCGCCGCCGAGACGGCAGGGAAGGTCGCCGTCACCATGGTCGTGCCCGGCGGGATGGACACCGCGTTCTTCGACGACCGCCCGGACCGGTACAAGCCCGGCGCCGACGCCAAGCTGAACCGGCCCGAGAACGTGGCGGCGACCATCGCGTTCGCGCTCGCCCAGCCGCCCGGCTGCGAGGTGCGCGAGCTGGTCGTGTGCGCCTCCGAGGAGCCGTCGTGGCCGTGACGGCCGCCCGCCGTGGAGCGGTCCCCAGGCGAACACCGGAGCGCGGGGTGTACCCGTCGCGGAAGGAGGCGGTTTCCAGACGGTGACAGTCCAGACACCCTCCGGTTTACCGAGATGCCCCCTGGGGCAGAGTCCTCTCGCGGCCCACTCGCGAGCTCGGAGCCAAGTGCCCCGAGCTGCGAGCATGGGCCGCGCCAGGTTCCTCACCCGGTGACGGCCTGGGCGATCGCCATCCCGCAGTAGGCAGCGCCGAGACCCGCGGCGATGCTGGCCCCCGCGTTGGCCACGGCGTAGAAGCGCGTCCCGTCCTCGGCGAGGCGCAGGGTCTCGTAGCCGAAGGTGGAGTACGTGCTCAGGGCGCCGCAGAAGCCCGTCCCGGCGAACGCCATCACGCCCTCGTGCGCGGGCATCGCCGCCAGCAGGCCCAGAACGAACGACCCCGCGACGTTGACGGTGAACGTCCCCCACGGGAACACCGAGTCGTGCCGGGACTGGACGGCGCGGTCGGTGAGGTAGCGCAGCGGAGCGCCGAGAGCGGCGCCCAGCACGATCAGCACGATGGTCACTCGCCGCCCGCCTCGCCCTGCTCGGTGCACCGGATCCGCGCGGCCGCCTCCCGCTCGCGCGGCCGGGCCAGCAGCCTGGTCACGCGGACACCCGTGTAGACGGCCGCGAGCGCGGCCGCGAGCGTTCCGGCGAGGTAGGCCAGCCCGACGAGCGGCGCGCCGTGGTTCACCAGCTCCTGGATGTCGACGACGTACGTCGAGAACGTGGTGTAGCCGCCGAGCACCCCCACCCCGAGGAACGGGCGCACGAGCCGGTGCGCCCGCCACGTCTCGGTGATGAGGACCATCAGCACCCCGATCAGGAGGCACCCCGAGACGTTCACCCAGAAGACGGCCCACGGGAACTCCCCCGCCCGGTGGGGGAACGCGTTGCCGAGCCCGTGCCGCGCCAGGGCTCCGACGGCCCCGCCGGCCGCGATCGCCGCCAGGACGCCCCACGGGCCTTCGCGCAGCTCGGAACGCTGCCTCGGAACATGCAGATCGACATCGGAGTCGACAGGACGGCCGGTCACGGGCGCACACTCCTACCAGTAGCCACGACGCACTCACCGGTAGGGACCGTTGGCGGAACGTTCCGCGGTTCGCCGTCCTGGCACGGCGGGCCCCACCGCCGTTTCCCGTCTCCGGGTCGTTCCGAGCCTACCGCCGCCGTGTGATCGGAACTTCCCCGGGTAGTGGGACGGGACCAAGCGAACCTACCCTCACCGGCCCCGCTGGAAGGGAGCGCGTATGCCGTGGGCGGAGTCCACCGGCCGGTTCGGCGACGGACAGACCGAGAGGCTTCTCAAGGAGATGAACCGGCTCCAGGTGACCGACCCGCGGCGGGAGCGGCTGCGCGAGCGCATCGTCGACATCCACGAGCCCCTGGTCCGCGGCGTGGCGCGCCGCTACGCCAACCGGGGGGAATCGCAGGACGATCTGCAGCAGGTCGCCTACCTGGGCCTGGTCAAGGCCATCAACCGGTTCGACCCCGCGGTCGGGGACCGGTTCGTCACCTATGCCTACCCGGTGGTCACCGGCGAGGTGAAGCGGCACTTCCGCGACAAGACGTGGGGCGTCCGCGTGTCGCGCCGCATCCAGGAGCTGCGGCCGATCCTGCACCGCACCGTCCAGGAGTTCACCCGCGAGCACGGCCGCTCCCCCACCACCGCGGAGACCGCGGCGCTCATGGGCATCACCGAGGACGAGACGGTCGAGGTCATCATCGCCTGCGACGCCTACCGCCCGCTGTCGCTGGAGGCTCCGGCCGACGGGTCGCCGGACGGCGACGCCGGCACCGTCGGCGAGCACCTCGGCGCCGACGACCCGGCGCTGGAGGCCTTCATCGACGGCCACGCCCTGAGGCCCCTCATCGACGGCCTGCCCGAACGCGAGCGCACCATCCTGCTGCTGCGGTTCTTCGGCAACAAGACGCAGACGCAGATCGCCGAGCAGATCGGCCTGTCCCAGATGCACGTCTCCCGGCTGATCCGCGTGACCCTCGACCGGCTCCGCTCCGGGCTGATGGCGGAGCGGTGACCTCCCGCCGCCGGCCCGTCAGGGCCTGGGCAGCGCGCACGCCTTGCCCAGCACGACGTCGTTGCCCTTGCCCAGGCATCGGGCGAGCAGGTACGTCTGCTGCCCGTAGTGGGTGCCCTGCCGGACGGTGACGTCGCCGGCGCGGTCGATCTCGCACGGGTTGTTGAGCGTGCAGCGCTCGCCGTCGTCGTTGCCGGTGTTGTTGATGCCGACGACCTGGTGCGTCCGGACGTCGATGACCGGTGACCCGGACGTCCCGTGGATGGTCTGGCACTCCGGCTTGTAGCGGATGGAGTCCTTCCACGTCCAGTCGGCCTCGCGCAGCCGGTAGACGGTCGCGTCCGTGTTGCAGCCGTAGATCTTCCGCCAGTACCCGGACACGACCCGGATCGGCGTCCCGTCATGCGGCTTCGCCGTCGAAAGGCGCAGCGCGGGGATCCCGTAGCGCTTCTGGATCGCCGCGTAGGTCGTGTCGAGCCGGTACACCGTCACGTCGGTGTCGGTCATCGTGGCGTACTCGACCCGTGTGGCCTGGAGGGTGCCGAGGTTCCGGCCGCCGCTCCGGTCGAGAAGCGTGAAGGTCCGGGACGACCCCTGATTCACGATCACCTCGCCGGCGTCCGGCATGCCCGACTCCAGGCAGTGGCCGTTGGTCAGCACCAGCGCGGCGTCGGCGTCCCGCGACCGCGGCCCCCGCACCAGGGAGCCCGAGCAGTTGCTCAGCGCGACGATCCCGGTGAAGTCGACCGCCGCCCGCTGGGCCCGCGGCGCCTGCGGCAGGGCGGGTGCGGCCTGCGCGGGACCGGCGGCGAGCGCCGCGGCGCCCGCGAGGGCGAGCGTCCCGGCGGCGGTGAGGGCGGCTGCGGCGATGCGGCTGGGCATGCGGATCCTCTCGGGCGGGCCGGCGGCGGAAGACCGCCCCGGCCGGGACGGCGCTGTCTCGGCGGATGCTAGATCATTTGATTCCCGCGGAGAAGCACCGCCGCCCTTCCCCGCGGGGCACCTTTCTCAGTCGACCTCCACCCACCCGTAGGTGCGCTCGACGGCCTTCTTCCAGCCTGCGTAGCCGTGTTGGCGTTGGTCGTTGTTCCAGGTGGGCTGCCAGCGTTTGTCTTCGTTCCAGTTCTGGCGGAGTTCGTCGGTGGTGTTCCAGAATCCGACGGCGAGGCCGGCGGCGTAGGCGGCGCCCAGGGCGGTGGTCTCGGCGACGACGGGCCGGGAGACCGGGACGCCGAGGATGTCGGCCTGCAGTTGCATGCACAGTTCGTTGGCGGTGACGCCGCCGTCGACCTTGAGGACGTCCAGGGAGACGCCGGAGTCCTCGCGCATGGCTTCGACGACGTCGCGGGACTGGTAGCAGATGGATTCCAGGGTGGCGCGGGCCAGGTGGGCGTTGGTGTTGTAGCGGGACAGGCCGACGATGGCGCCGCGGGCGTCGGATCGCCAGTAGGGGGCGAACAGGCCGGAGAAGGCCGGGACGAAGTAGACGCCGCCGTTGTCGTCGACCTGGCGGGCCAGGGCCTCGCTCTGCGCCGCGCCGGAGATGATGCCGAGCTGGTCGCGCAGCCATTGCACCGCCGACCCCGTCACCGCGATCGAACCCTCCAGCGCGTAGACGGGCGCCGCGTCGCCGAACTGGTAGCAGACGGTGGTGAGCATCCCGGCCTTGGACCGGACGAGTTCCTCACCCGTGTTGAGCAGGAGGAAGTTGCCGGTGCCGTAGGTGTTCTTGGCCTCGCCGGGCGAGAAGCACACCTGCCCGACCGTGGCGGCCTGCTGGTCCCCGAGGATCCCGGTGAGCGGCACCTCGCCGCCGAGCGGGCCGCCCGGGCGGGTCGTGCCGTAGGCGTCGGGCGCGGAGGACGGTTCGATCTCCGGCAGCATGGAGCGCGGGATCCCGAAGAACGACAGCAGCTGGTCGTCCCAGGCGAGGGTCTCCAGGTCCATGAGCATGGTGCGGCTGGCGTTGGTCGGGTCGGTGACGTGCACGCCGCCGTCCGTCCCGCCGGTGAGGTTCCACAGCACCCACGTGTCGATGTTGCCGAAGATCGCCTCGCCGTTCTCGGCGGCCTCGCGGACGCCGTCGACGTTCTCCAGGATCCACTGGATCTTGCCGCCGGAGAAGTACGTCGCGGGCGGCAGCCCGGCGCGGTGCCGGATCGTCTCGCCCCGGCCGTCGCGCTCGAGCGCGGACGCGATGCGGTCGGTGCGGGTGTCCTGCCAGACGATCGCGTTGTAGTAGGGGCGCCCGGTGCGCCGGTTCCACACCACGGTCGTCTCGCGCTGGTTGGTGATCCCGAACGCGGCCAGGTCGCCGTGGGACAGGTTCGCCTTGTTCAGGGCGGACTGGATGACCGAGCGCGTCCGCTCCCAGATCTCGGTGGGATCGTGCTCGACCCAGCCGGCCCGGGGCAGGATCTGCTCGTGTTCGAGCTGGTGGCGGGCGATCTCGTTGCCGCCGTGGTCGAAGATCATGAATCGGGTGCTGGTCGTGCCCTGGTCGAGGGCCCCGACGAAGTCGGCCATGGACTCTTCCTTTCCGCCCGCGGGAGCGGGCCCGTCAGCGGACGTCGTACTCCGGCTCCGGCCCCGCGGGCAGCCCGCCCTCCTCGTCCGGGAGATGGCGCCCGACGAACACCAGGTACAGGCCGGCGCCGAGCACGCCGCCGATCAGCGGACCGCCGATCGGCACCCAGAAGTACAGGTCGCCGTACTGGTCCCGCCAGGCGGTGTCGTATCCGGTGATGTACTGGGCGAGCCGCGGCCCGAAGTCGCGGGCCGGGTTGATCGCGTAGCCGGCGTCGGAGCCGAACGACATCCCGATCGCCACCACCACCAGGCCGATGATGAACGGCGCCAGGTTGGCCAGCGGCGGCGCGTTGCGCACGTCGGTGAGGGCCAGGATGAGGAACAGCAGGATGGCGGTGCCGATCACCTGGTCGCGGAACGCGCCCCAGGTGCCGACCGGGAGCGAGCCGTTGCCCGGCAGGGTGGAGAACACGAACTGCGACTTGAGGGTGTGGCCGGGGTCGAACTTCGCGAGGATCTCGCTGTAGTCCCACCGGACGATCAGCGCGGCCACGAAGGCGCCGAACACCTGCGCGAACCAGAACGGCAGGACCTTGCGCCAGGGAAACCCCTTGTACACCGCGAGTGCGAGCGTCACGGCGGGGTTGAGGTGCCCGCCGCTGGTCCGGGCCGCGACGTACACGCCGAGCGTGACGCCGATCCCCCAGGCCCAGGCGATGCTGTCGTGGCCGCCGAGGCTCTGCGGCGCGCCGAGCCCGCTCGCCGCCACGGCCTGGGCGACCACGCCGACGCCGAACAGGATCAGGATCAGCGTGCCGGCGAACTCCGCCGCCATCTGCCTGGCGAGTTCGGGCAGCCTCGGCCCTCGCGACATGTCTCCTCCTCGGGCGTGTGAACCGGGCCACGACGGCCGTGATCGTGATCGTTCCCAAAGAGGATTCGGCTACACAGAGTCAGCTAATGACCACGAAATGCTTCTTCCAGCCACCACGAGGGCCGGCCCCGCGTGACCTTGGCGTCCACGACCATCGGCCGGTCGCGCGGCCCCGCCAGCCAGCCGGCCACGGCCGCGAGGTCGTCCGGCGTCCGGACGGTCGCCGCCGCGCAGCCGAACCCGCGCCCGATCGCGGCCAGGTCCGCGGGCGGGAACGTGACGGCGTCCAGGGGATGCCCGTCCGGGCCGAAGTGGTGCACCTCCGCCCCGTACGCCTCGTCGTCGTAGACGAGCACGAGGAGGCCGAGCCCGAGCCGCACGGCCGTCTCCAGTTCCGCGACCGACATCAGCGCGCCGCCGTCGCCGAGCGCGGCGACGGTGAGCCGGTCCGGGCGGGCCACGGCCGCGCCGATGGCGGTCGCGAGGCCGAGCCCCACCGACTGGAACGCCTGCGTGAACACCAGGCCGTCGTCGTCGGGGACGTCCAGGAACATCGCCGGATAGCCCATGAAGTTGCCGGAGTCGACCGCGACCGTGCGCTCGCGGGGCAGCATGCCGTCCAGGGCGATCGTCAGCGTCCGCGGGTCGATGCGGGGGCCGTCGCCGCCGTCCTCGCCGGGGTGCTCGTCGTAGGGGACGTCCTGCCAGCGCCCTTCGCGGGCGAGCCGCTCCGCCACCTCGGGCGTGCGGTACCCCGTGGCCCGGTGGCCGCGCGCGCGGAGCTCGGCCGTGACCGCCCGCGCGGTCTCGGCGGCGTCGCCGATCAGGCCGAGGTCGACGGGGCGGTGCGCGCCGAGCGCGTGCGCCTCAACGTCGACCTGCACGACCGCGGCGTTCCGGCCGATGAGGGCGCCGTGCCGCGTCGTCCACATGTTCAGCGAGCAGCCCCAGGCGACGACCAGGTCGGCGCCGCGGATCAGCTCCGCCGCGGCGGGGGTGGCGAAGCCTCCGCTGACGTCCAGGGCGAACGGGTCGCCGGCGAACAGGCCGCGCGCCACCGCCGACGTCGCGGGCAGCGCCCCGCAGCGTCCGGCGAGCTCGGCGAGGGCGTCGCGGGCGCCCGACAGGCGCGCGCCGCGCCCCGCGACGAACACCGGCCGCCGCGCCGCCTGGAGCGTGTCGGCGAGGCCGGCGACCGCGGCGGGCGGCGGCACCGGCAGCGCCGGCACCCGCCCGGGCCGGGCGCGCGCGGGCGTCCGCGCCGGCGCGTCCGGCAGCTCGGCGGCCTGGACGTCCAGCGGCAACCCGAGCAGCACCGTGCGGCGCTCGGCGACCGCGGTCCGGCACGCGCGCGCCACGTCGGCCAGGGCGGTCTCCGGGGAGTGGACCCGCTCGGGGACGGCGCCCACCGCCGCCGCGATCGCCGCCTGGTCGACGCGGAAGTTGGAGCGGACCGCGGCGGCGGCCACCTCTCCCGCGACCACCAGCAGCGGAGTCCGGCTCTTGGCGGCCTCCGCCATGCCCGTGACCGCGTTGGTGAGGCCGGGCCCCTGGTGGACGGTCACAACGCCGAGGCCGCGGCTCACCCGCGCGTACGCGTCGGCCATCGTCACCGCGCCGCCCTCGTGGCGGGCGGCGACGAACCGGGCGCCGGCCGCCGCGAGGGCGTTGGTGACGTGGAAGTTGCCGCTGCCGACGACGCCGAAGACGGTTCCGGCCCCGAACCGCGCGAGGGTGTGCCCGACCGCCTCGGCGACGTTCACCGCTCGGTCAGCGCGAGCACGCGGGCGGGGCTGCCCGAGCCGCCGACGATCGGCAGCGGCGAGGCGAGCAGCACGGCGCCGCGGGCCGGGAGCCGGTCGAGGCCGCGCAGCTGGGTGAGGCCGTACTTGCCGGCGCCGAGGAAGTAGGAGTGGCACGGGAACGGCGGGTCGAAGCCGTGCGCGGCGCCCGCGTCGGTGCCGACGGTCTCCACGCCGAGACCGAGCAGCGGCGTCTCCTCGGCCAGCCACCGGGCGCACTCGGCCGAGATCCCGGGGGTGTGCGGGCCGTTCTCGTCGGCGTTGAGGAAGGCCTCCTGGTCGCCGGCGCGGGCGTCCCAGCCCGTCCGGTAGAGGAGCCAGCCGCCGTCCGGGAGCGGGCCGTGCGCCCGCTCCCAGTCGCGGACGTGGTCGATCTCCAGCAGGAAGTCGGGATCGGCGGCGGCGCGCCCGGAGGCGTCCAGCACCGCGGCGGGCGCGACGAGCCGGGCGGGCGGGACCTGCGAGACGTCCTCGCCGTCGCGGCCGGTGGCCCAGTGCACGGGGGCGTCGAAGTGGGTGCCGACGTGCTCGCCCGTCTCGATGTCGTTCCAGTACCAGGCGGGTCCGCGGTCGTCGTAGCGGCTGATCTCCCTCAGCCGGAACGGGACGGTGTTGGCGAACGGCTCCGGCAGGTGGAGGATCGGGGTCCGCTCCGACAGCGGCGCCGTCAGGTCGACGATCTCCACGGAGCCGTCGGCGACGGCGGCGAGCAGCTGGGCGAGCACGGACATCGTTCCTCCGGCGGCACGGGCGGCTGAGCGGGACGCGGATCCGACGAACGTACCGCAGGCGGGCCCGCCCGGAGCGCCGCCGGACGCGGCCCCGGAGCCCTTTTGTGCCACGACGACATGTCCGCCGCCGGATTTCGTCGCCCCGCACCATGGACGCGGCGCCGCCGCACGATCACCATCGGTGAGGAACCCGGCCGATCCCGCCCCCACGGAGGTCCGATGCGCCGCAGGCCCTGGACGCTCGCACTCGCCGCAGCCGCCGTCACCGTCGCCCTCGCCGCTCCCCCGGCGCACGCCGCCCCGCCGGCGCCGTCTCCGCCGTCCGCCGGCGTCACCGAGGCCGCGCGCGGCTTCGACCCCCTGATCCCCTCGTCCGACCCCGTCGCCCTGCGCGACGCGCACCGGCCGCTCGCGGTGACCTACACCTACGAAGGCCGGAAGCACACCCTCGACGACTACCTCGCCCGGACCGGGACCCAGGGGTTCGTCGTGCTGGACCGCAGCGACGTCGTCTTCGAGCGCTACGCCGCCGCCGGCCGCGACACCCTGTTCCAGTCGTGGTCGATGGCGAAGTCGTTCACCTCGGCCGCGATCGGCGTCGCGCTCGGCGAGGGCTTCATCGACTCGATCGACGACCCGGTCACCCGGTACGTCCCTGAGCTGAAGGGGTCGGGGTTCGACGGCGTCTCGCTGCGCGACCTGCTGCGGATGTCGTCGGGCGTCCAGTGGACGGAGACCTACGACGTGCCGTTCGTGCACGTCGCCGCGAGCCTCGGGTATCCGCTGACCGAAATGGCCAAGCAGCGCAAGCGGGGATGGGAGCCGGGGACGAGGTTCGAGTACACGAGCATGAACTCGTTCGTCCTCTCGTGGGTCGTGGCCAAGGCGACCGGGGTCCCGTACCACGCCTACGTCCAGAAGAAGATCTGGGAACCGGCGGGTATGGCGTCCAAGGCGTACCTCGGCAACGACTCCAACGGCAACAGCATGGGGTACTGCTGCTACTACGCGACCGACCGCGACTTCGCGCGGTTCGGCCTTCTCTACCTGAACGGCGGCAGGGCGAACGGGCGCCAGGTCGTTCCCGCCTCCTGGGTGGCGGAGTCGACGCGGCCGTCCGCCGCGTTCAACGGCGGGTACGGCCTTCAGTGGTGGCTCGGCGAGAACGGCGACTTCTCGGCCAACGGCCTCGCCGGCCAGCTCATCTGGGTCTCGCCCCGGTACGGCGTCGTCATCGTGAAGTCGACGCTGGCGACCGTCCTGGCCGCGGAGGAGACCGACGCCGCGTTCGAGGCGATCGCCGCCGAGGTCGCGCGGACCCGCGCGGCCCGTCCGGCCGCGCCGCGCTGACCGCCGGGCCCGCCGGGGAACATTCCGGATCCAGTAGAGGTTAGGGTTCCCTAAGTACTGTGATCCGGATCATCGGAGGGGACCGTATGGCGACGGAACCGGCACGCAAGGGACGCAGGCTCCACCGGGGGACGGTGCTGCGCACCGAGCGCCTCACACCGCACATGATCCGCGTGGTCCTCGGCGGCGACGGGCTCTCGGACTTCGGCGCGGGAGAGTTCACCGACCACTACGTGAAGCTGCTGTTCCCCCGGCCGGGCGTCGCCTACCCCGAGCCGTTCGACATGGAGCGGGTGCGCGCCGAGCTGCCGCGCGAGCAGTGGCCGAGCACCCGCACCTACACCGTGCGCGCGTGGGACCCCGGCGCGGGCGAGCTGACGATCGACTTCGTCCACCACGGCGACAAGGGGCTCGCCGGGCCGTGGGCGGCGGGCGTCCGGCCGGGCGAGGAGATCCTCTTCAACGGCCCGGGCGGCGGCTACGCGCCCCGCGCCGGCGCCGGCTGGCACCTGCTCGCCGGCGACGAGAGCGCCCTGCCCGCGATCGCGGCCTCCCTGGAGCGCCTCCCGGACGGCGCCCCCGCCCGCGTGCTCGTCGAGGTCGCGGGGCCCGAGGAGGAGCAGGACCTGCGCACGCCCGGCGACGCGGAGATCGTCTGGCTGCACCGGGGCGGCGGCGAGGTCGGCGACCTGCTGGTCGAGGCCGTCCAGAAGCTCGACTTCCCGGACGGGGAGGTGCACGCCTTCGTGCACGGCGAGGCCACCTTCGTCAAGGCCCTCCGCCGCCACCTGCGCGTCGAGCGGGGCCTTCCCCTGGACCGGCTGTCGATCTCCGGTTACTGGCGGCGCGGCCGCGACGAGGACGGGTGGCAGTCCGGCAAGCGCGAATGGAACCGGCAGGTGGAGCAGGAGGAGGCGCAGGCCCTCGCCTGACCCCCCGCGTGTTCAGGCGGTGACCTGCGTCTGGTCGTCGAGGTCGGGATCGGTGTCGGTGGAGAAGCCGGGGAGCCAGCGCACGGCTTCGGCGCGGTACTCGCCCTCGGCCTCCAGCTGGCACAGGACGCCGCCGCACCCGGACAGGGCGCGGCTGACGGCGAGGTATTGCGGCGGCAGGCGGAACGCGCGGGCGAGCGCGCCGGGACGCAGGTCGGAGGCCAGTCCGAGGCCGCGGGCCGTCTGCTCGCGCAGCCACTCGCGGGAGTAGCGGAAGCGCTCCACGGCGAACGGGGCGGCGTGCGGGGCGACGAGCGCGGCGACCTCCTCGGGGTCCACCTCGGCGTCCCCGAGCAGGAAGCCCTCCTCGAACAGCGCGTCCACGATGTCGTCGGGGTCGCCGAGGGTGCCGATGCGCAGCAGCCGCCCGATCGACCACTGGAGCTCGGCGGGGACGCGGGCGGCCCCGCCGAAGTCCATGACGCCGAGGCGGCCGTCGTCCAGCAGCCGGAAGTTGCCCGGGTGCGGATCGATGTGGATCATCTCGCAGCGGGCGGGGCCGGACAGCAGGAAGCGGAACAGCATCAGCCCGGCGCGGTTCCGGGCCTCCTGGTCGCCCTCGGCGATGACCCGCGCGAGCGGGGTGCCCTCCAGCCACTCGGTGACCAGCACGTTGCCCGACTGGGCGACGACGGCGGGGACGGCGAAGTCCGGGTCGCCGTCGTAGGCGTCGTGGAAGGCGGTCTGGGCGCGGGCCTCGTCGACGTAGTCGAGCTCCTTCTCCAGGCGGCGCTTGAGGTCGGCGACGACCGGCTTGACCTCCACGCCGGGGAACAGGGGCGTGACGAGGCGGCTCAGGCGGGAGATCTGGTTGAAGTCGCTCATGAGGGCCTGGGCGGCGCCGGGGTACTGGACCTTGACCGCGACCGTCCGGCCGTCGCGCCAGACGGCCTTGTGGACCTGGCCGATGGACGCGGCGGCGGCGGGGCGGTCGTCGAACTCGGCGAACATCGCGCGCCAGTCCTCGCCGAGCCCTTCGGCCAGGACGCGGTGCGTCGTCGCGGCGGGCATGGGCGGCGCCGCCTCCTGCAGGCGGGTCAGGCTGGCGCGGAACGGGCCGGCGACCTCCTCGGGCAGCCCGGCCTCGAAGATCGAGAGGAGCTGGCCGACCTTCATGGCGCCGCCCTTCAGCTCGCCGAGCACGGCGAACAGCTGCTCGGCGGTGCGGCGCTGGACCTCCAGCGCCACGGCCTCGGCGGGACGGCCGATGGTCCGCTTGCCGAGACCGAGGGCGGTGCGCCCGGCGAAGCCCAGCGGAAGGGTCGCCAGCTTGGCGGTTCGCGTCACCGCACGGCGGGGGATGTCGCTCACGGCCCCTCTTTCGACGATGCGTCCAATGACTTTCAGCCTCTCACGGGGAGCAATGCCACGAAACGGTCACGTCCCGACATATTCAGCGTCCGGTCGCGCCCGGGGATTCCCCGCCGCCCGGGCAGGGCCGCAGCAGCAGCTCGACGACCTCCAGCGCCTGGTCGATCTCCGGCCGGTTCCCGCCCAGGTAGTGGGCGTACATGAAGGAGTCGGCGACCCGGACGATCGCCTGCGCGAGCGTCCGGGTCGGCAGCGGGGTGCGGAGCGCGCCGCGGTCGATCTCCGCCTGGAGCTCGGCGGTGAGCAGCTCGGTGGCGCGGTCCTCGATGGTGCCGGGCATGGTGGCCAGCCTGATGAACAGCCGGGGCTCGCGCTCGGTGAACGCCTTCAGCGGCCCGGCGTCCACCACCGCGCGCATGAACCGCTCCAGCAGGGCGAGGATCCGCTCGGCGCCGGCGCCGCCGACGCCCCGCGCCGCGACGCGGTAGGTGCGCTCGGTCATCTCCCCGAGCAGGGCGGCCAGGAGCTGCTCGCGGCTGCCGACCCACCGGTAGAGGGTGGCGCGCCCGACCCCGAGCTCGGCGGCGAGCGCCGACATGTCGATCGGGTCGCCCCGCAGGTAGTGGGCGGAGGCGGCGGCCAGCGCGGCGGAGCGGCCGCTCCGCCGCGGGGAGGTGCGGCCCGCGCCGGACGGCGGCCGGACGGCGTCGTCCGCGGGAACGGGGCCGCTCATCAGCACAGCATGGCACAGCGCCGCGCACGCCATCCCATGACTTGTCGCGTTCGCGCGACTACAGGCGGTTATCGGGGGTAGCAAGCAGAGGTGAACCACAAACACGGGGGCGCCGGACGCAAGGGCCGGCTGCTGATCATCGGTGGCGCGGAGAACCGGACCTGCGGCTCCGGCCCGCTGGAGACGTTCGTCGAGCTGGCGGGCGACGAGGACGCGCGGATCGTCGTCATCACCACGGCGACGGAGGTGCCCGAGGAGGTCGCCGACGAGTACACCGCCGTGTTCGGGCGGCTCGGCGTGTCCTCGGTGCGCGAGCTGCGGCTGCTCGGCCGGGCGGCGGCCGACGACGCGGCGACGCTGCGGGCCCTGGAGACCGCGACGGGGGTGCTGTTCAGCGGCGGCGACCAGTCCCGGATCCGCACCCTGGTCGGTTCGAGGACCAACGAGCTGCTCAAGCGCCGGCTCGACCAGGAGGGCCTGGTGATCGCCGGGACGAGCGCGGGCGCCACCGCCATGGGCCACTGGATGATCCTCGGCGGCCGCGGCCACGACGTCGCCGCCTCCACCGTGAAGGTCGGCCCGGGGCTCGGCCTGCTCGACAACGTGCTGATCGACATGCACTTCAACGAGCGGGGGCGGCTGCCGCGGCTGATGAGCGGGATCGCGCTGGACACCCGGCTGCTCGGCGTCGGGATCGACGAGGACACGGCGATCGTGGTCGGCGACGGGCGGTTCGAGGTGGTCGGGACGGGCGTGGTCACGGTCGTGGACGCCGGGCAGGCCACGGTCGCCTACGCCGCCTCCGACCACGAGCCGATGGCGATGCTCGACGTGTCGCTGCACCTGCTGCCGGCCGGCTGCGCGTTCCAGATGAACGACCGGCTCCCGGCGATCGGCAACATGCGCGGCCCGGAGGAGGGATAGCGGTGCGACTCGATCATGTGCGCCGCCTCGGCGGCCCGAACGTCTACCTGCCCCGGCCGGTCGCGATCGCGCGGCTGGACCTGCAGGGCCTGACCGGCCACGAGACCACCGACCACCCCGGCTTCGCCGAGCGGCTCGTCGACGCCCTGCCCGGACTGGCCGACCACCACTGCTCGGCGGGCCGTCCGGGCGGGCTGCTGGAGGCGATGGCGCGCGGCACCTACTTCGGCCACGTCACCGAGCACGTCACGCTGGAGCTGTCCGGACTGATCGGCCGCGAGGTGTTCTTCGGCCGCACCGTGCGCGCGGGCGGGCCCTCCGAGTACGACGTGATCCTGGAGTGCCCGCCCGACGAGCCGTCCGCGAGCCCGGTGGTGGAGCGGCTGATCACCCTGGCGGTGCGGATCGTGAACGGGGCGCTCGCCGGGCTCGTCCCGGACACCTCCGCCGACCTGGCCCGCGTCGCGGCCGTCCACGAGGAGGAGCGGCTCGGGGTGAGCACGGCGGCACTGGCGCGGGCGGCGCGCGAACGGGGCGTGCCGGTGCGCCGGGTCGGCGGCCTCAACCTGCTGCGCCTGGGGTCAGGGCGGTACCGCCGGACGGTCTGGGCGGCGATGACCGACGCCACCTCGGCGATCGGGATGGAGGTCGCGGGCGACAAGCGGCTCGCGCACCGCCTGCTCGCCGACGCCGGCCTGCCCGTGCCGGAGGGCCGGGTCGCGGCGTCCCCGGGCGAGGCGCTGGAGGCGCTGCGCGCCGTCGGCGGCCCGGTGGTCGTCAAGCCGCTGTCGGGGCACCAGGGCGAGGGCGTGCACATCGAGCTGACCACGCCGCCGGAGGTGGTGGCCGCGTTCGCGTCGGCCGCCGGGGACGGCGGCGAGGCCCTCGTCGAGAGCTACATCCCGGGCAGGGACTACCGGGTGCTGGTGGTCGGCGGCCGGGTCGCGGCGGCGGCCGAGCTGACCGCCGCGTGCGTGACCGGCGACGGGACGGCCCAGGTCGCGGCGCTGGTGGACCGGGTCAACGCCGACCCGGCCCGCGGCGAGGGCCACGACCGGCCGCTGACCAGGCTCGTCCTCGGTCCCACCGAGATGGCGCTGCTGGAGCGGCAGGGGCACGGCCCGCGGTCGGTGCCCGCCGACGGGGAGCGGGTGTGGCTGCGCCGCAACGCCAACCTGTCCACCGGCGGCACCAGCCGGGACGTGACCGCCGACGTCCACCCGGAGGTCGCCGCGATGTGCGTGCGGGCCGCCGCGGCCGTCGGCATGGACGTGTGCGGCATCGACCTGCGGCTGCCCGACGCCGCCGCCCCGCCGCCCGCCGAGCGCGGCGCCGCCGGGATCCTGGAGGTCAACGCCGCGCCGGGCCTGCGGATGCACCTGGCGCCGCACCAGGGGGCGGGGCGCGACGTCGCCGGCGACATCATCGGCCTGATGTACCCGGAGGGGACGCCGTCGCGGGTGCCGGTCGTGTCGGTCACCGGCACCAACGGCAAGACCACGACCGTCCGGATGATCGCGCACATGCTGGAGCTGGACGGCCGCCTGACCGGCATGACCAGCACCGAGGGCGTGTACGTCGGCGGGCGCCTGGTGCACCGGTCCGACGCGTCCGGGCCGCGCTCGGCGGAGATGGTGCTCGGCGACCGGTCGGTGGAGGCGGCCGTGCTGGAGACCGCGCGGGGCGGGATCGTGCGGCGCGGCCTCGGCTACGACCGCGCCGACGTCGCGGTCGTCACCAACATCACCCGCGACCATCTCGGCGTCGACGACACCGAGTCCGTGGACGACCTGGTCGACATCAAGTCGCTGGTCGCCGAGGAGATCCGGCACGGCGGCCACGTGGTCCTCAACGCCGAGGACGAGGCGTCGGCGGGCCTGGCCGGGCGGCCGGGGGTCCGCGAGCGCGACCCGGTGGTCCGCTACTTCGCCCTGACCCCCGCCGCCCCCGTCCTCGCCGGCCACCTGCGCCGCGGCGGCGTCGCCTACAGCGTCAGGGAAGGGTGGCTGACCGAGGCGCGCGGCGACCGCCGGACCCCGATCCTTCCCGCCGCGCAGGTGGCGGGCTCGTTCGGCGGGCACGCCCGCCACGTGCTCGCCAACGCGCTCGCCGCGGCGGCCGCCGCCCGCGCCCTCGGCGTGCCGGTGGAGGTGGTGGCGCGGGCGCTGCGCTCGTTCGACCCGCACACGCGCAACCCCGGCCGCGGCTGCGTCTACCAGGTGGGCGCCAACCCCGTGCTGGTCGACTACGCGCACAACCCGGCGGCGGTCGGGGCGATGGGGGCGTTCGTCGAGGGGCGCTGGGGCGGCGCCGGGGTCGCGGCGGTGACGCTGCCGGGCGACCGCTCCGACGAGCTGGTGGGCGAGACCGCCCGGGCGCTGGCGGGCTCGTTCGGCCGCGTCGTCGTCTACGAGGACGAGGACCTGCGCGGGCGCCGCTCGGGCGAGATGACCCGGCTGATCGTCCAGGGGCTGCGGGAGGTCCGCCCGGACGTGCGCCACCACCCGGCCGGCGACCTGAAGGGCGCGCTGGCCTCGGCGCTGGACATGGCGGAGCCGGGCGAGCCCGTCCTGCTGCTGTACGAGAAGCTGCAGCCGGTCACCGAGCTGCTGGAGACGCTGGGGGCGGAGCCCGCCGGCTAGCTGTTCTGTCCCGTGAGGTTGGGGACGCGGCTGGCGGGTGGGTGGCCGTCGAGTGCGGTGTGGCCGCGGTGGTGATTGTAGGTGTGGAGCCATTGCGGGAGTGCTCGGCGGCGTTCGGCTTCGCTGGTGTAGGGCTGGTTGTAGGCCCATTCGTCGGTCAGGGTGCGGGTAGGGTCGGCCGAACGGCGAGGTGCCAGCCCGTAGGGCTGGTCCTTTTCCGTTCGGCCTCCCTCCGAACCGGGCGGACCCGTTTCCGAGTACCCGGCTCTCCAGCGATCTACTGCGTGAGCGGTGTTGCAGAGTGCCCGTGGATAAGGTCGTGGCAGTTCCCGCAGACCACGAGGGCCTTCCTGCGGATCTTGGCCATGGCCGTGGCCCAGGCGGGCTGCGGCTGTCCGGCCCTTCCGAGGTCGGCGAGTTGGCGGACGTGGTGCACTTGGATATCGTCCGTTCGCTCGCAGAGCTCGCATCGCCCTTTCAGCAGCCGGGTGACCAGCTGCCGGTTGGGATAGACGGGGCCGGTGTGCTGGCGGTCGGTGAGGACCGCGTTCTTCTGCCGCTTCAGGGGGATGCCGCCGAACCAGGCGACCAGCGGTTTCCTGCCCTCGCGCTCGACCTTGGCCTCGAACCGCGTGCGCAGCCCGTGCGGTGTCTCGACCTTCGCCTTGTGACGGGCAGCGGTCTTCGTCACCGTCGAGCGGTGCTTCCTGGCCAGGGTGTGGAGCATGGAGGTCTCCATGACCCAACGCAGCCGGTGCAGTCGGAAGACGTCACTGGCGAGCAGGTAGTACTGGACGATGCCCCGGTACTCGGCCCCGAATCTGGCGACGATGTTGTAGTCGCTCTCGTTGACCATCGGATTCCGGCACGCGGGTTTTCCGCGTGACAAGTACGGGGCGGACTTGGCCTTGACCACCGAAGCGGGAACGTGCAGGACGACCGTCCCGTTGAGCGACCGGCGGTTGCGCCCGTCGCTCTTGGACGGTCTTCGTGTCCTGGTCGCGCTGCTCGCGACGGCGATCTCATAGCCGAGGAACCTGGCCCGCTGGGTGCGGGCATGGGTGATCAGTGTCTTGTCTGGCGAGAGCTCCAGCTTGAGGTCGTCACGCAGGAACTCCGTCAGACGCTGCTTGATCTGTTCGGCTTCGGCCTTGGGCCCGGCGAACCCGAGCAGGGTGTCGTCGGCGTATCGGCAGTACCTCAGTCTCCGGTAGCCGGGATCACGGGAGTCCTGGCTGGGGAGGCTGTGGAGCCGCCGATAGAGGTCCCGCACTTGTGTGCGGTCGCCTTTGCGGCGGGCTCTGACGATCGCTCCCTCCACTGCCCGGTACTCCGGGTTGCGTGCCCGGAGCTTTCCCAGAGTGAACTCGGGGATCAGAGTCTTCTCGATGAAGACGTCCAACTTGTGCAGGTAGATGTTCGACAGGATCGGGGACGCGATGCCGCCCTGCGGGACTCCGCTGAGCGTTGCGTTCCAGGTCCAGTCCTCCAGATACCCGGCTGTCAGCATGTTGCGCAGCAGCCGCAGGAACCGGTTGTCGTGGATCTTCTCGGCCAGGATCCCGACCATCACCTGATGATCGAGCGATCCGAAGCAGTCGGAGATGTCCCCCTCGACGAACCATGTGGTTCCGGTCCAGGTGTTGGCCACCTCGCGCAGTGCGGTGTGGCAGCCTCGGCCGGGCCGGAACCCGTGGGACCGGTCGGAGAACGTCGGCTCGTAGTAGGCCTCCAGCAGGAGGCGGACCACCTCGCCGACGAGCTTGTCCGACCAGGTCGGCATGCCCAACGGGCGCGTCTTTCCGTTCCTCTTCGGGATGTGCGTCCGCCGGACCGGCCGGAACCGGTAGCGCTCGTGGCGCATCGCGGTGACGATCCGGTCGATCCTCTTCGTCGACATGCCGTCCGCGGTCTCCCGCGTGACCCCCGGCGTCATCGCGCCCTTGTTGGCGTAGATGCGGCCGTAGGCCAACAGATACAACTGCGGGTTGAACATCTGCCGATACAGCTCTTCCAGCGGCAGGCCGCGCCTGCCGCGCTCACGCAGGACACCCAGCACCGTTTCGGCGCTCTGCATTACGCATACCTCCCGACTCTCGGTGTCCCGATCACCTGGCCCCCTTCGCCCTGCGGACGGCTTTCCCGTCCTCCTTGGCCGGTCGTGACTCCGGCGACTACTACGAGGCCTCCGTCGCCCTGGGGCTCGCGCCCGGTAGGCGATCCCACGTTCGTCACGGTCGTACGTATCAGCGTGATTTAGGCGTCCCGTTCGTCTCCTTCAACACCCTCACTGGGCGTCGCTCCTGGCCCCGAAGGTTGCGAATTCGTTCTTCAACCCACGTCGCAGGGCCGGCACCGGTTTCAGTCGCCTTTCCGGTGGATGTGAACTTCCATCTTCTGGATACTGGGATTCAGGCAATCCAGCTTTCGCCATGTCACACGGGTCCCCCAGAGCACCGTCCCTGACGCTGAGCCCGGTCTCTGGTTTCCTGGCATGCTCTTGTCCCCATAAGCCTTTCGGCGCTGGGTAAGCCATCAGACCCAGGAACCTCCCTTCGAGTTCCTCCCGGATGATCCAGGGATACGACCATGCGCCTCGTGGCGCACTTGTAGCGTTCGACCTTGCCATTGGTCTGGGGCCGGTAGGGGCGGGTGCGCTTGTGGGTGATGCCGGCTCCGGTGAAGGTGTCGCGCCACAGGTGTGAGCGGTAGCAGGCGCCGATGTCGGTCAGCACGCGGGCCACGGTGATCCCGGCGGTGCTGAAGAACGCCTGCGCCCGCTGCCAGAACGCCGCCGCTGAGTGCTTGGTCTCGTCGGGGAGGATTTCGGTGTAGGCCAGGCGGGAGTGGTCGTCGACGGCGTTGTGCAGGTAGCCGTAGCCCAGGTTGGGGTGCCTGCTGGTGGTGTGGGGGCGGGCCGGGTCGCGGTGCGCGGAGCTGTTGCGGGTGCCGGTGGCGCGGCCGTGGATGCGGTGGCCGCCGCCGTCGGGGATGTTGCCGAGTTTCTTGATGTCGACGTGGACCAGGTCGCCGGGCGCGGCGTGCTCGTAGCGGCGGACGGTGCGGCGGACGGCGCGGCCGGTCGCTCGGTCCAGGTCCCGCAGGCGGGCCAGGCGGTAGCGGGTCAGCACGCGGTGCACCGTGGAGGGATGGACGCCCAGCAGGTAGCCGATGCGGGCCGGTCCCCACCGGCGCAGCACCCGCACCTTGATGATGCGTCGCTCAAGGCGGGTGGGGGTGCGGCGCGGACTGTGATGCGGACGGCTGGAGCGGTCGGCCATCCCGGCCTCGCCCAACTGCCGGTACCGGGCCGCCCACCGGCCGGCGGTGGTGGGCGAGGCCTGGAACCGTTCGGCCGCCCGCCGCAGCGGCCACCCGTCATCGACAACGCAGCGGGCCAGGCGCAGGCGTCCGGTCTCGGTCAGCGGGGCGTTACGGTGGGGCATGAGGGCCTCCTGCGGTGCCGGTGCAGATGTCGCAATCCACACCGAACCCGGAGGCCCTCCCTCATTCCAAGATCATCCGGCTGTGTCCCCGCGTTCACAACCTCCGTGGGCAGTACAGCTAGCCGGCGGGCTCGTCCGCGGGCGGCGGGCGCAGCAGCAGGACGGTGACCGTCAGCAGCGCCAGCACGACGATCCCGTCCAGCCAGTAGTGGTTGGCGGTGCCGACCACGACCGCGACCGTCGCGATCGGGTGCAGGAGCCACATCCACCGCCACCGCGTCCGGGACGTGACGACGAGCCCGAGCGCGATGACGGCCGCCCACCCGATGTGCAGGGAGGGCATGGCCGCGTACTGGTTGGCGATCGTGTCGGTCTGCGGCGCCCCGTACACCGAGGGCCCGTACCGGGCGGCGGTGTCGACGAGCCCCGTCGCGGGCAGCATGCGCGGGGGCGCCAGCGGCACGAGCAGGTGCAGGACGAGCGCCGCCGCGGTGAGCGCCACGAGCACCCGGCGCACCCACCGGTAGTGGACGGGCCGCCGCAGGTAGATCCAGAGCAGGAACAGCACGGCCGCAGGGAAGTGCACGTAGGCGTAGTAGGAGTTGGCCGCGTGCACGAGGAACTGGCTGTGCAGCAGGCCGTGCTGGACGCCCGCCTCGTCCGGCAGGCCGAGGACGCCCTCCAGGCGCAGGACGCGGTGGGCGTTGTCGAACGCCTCGCTCACCCGCCCGTCCGCCAGCAGCCGCCCGAGCTTGTAGGCGGCGAACAGCACGATGATCAGCAGGAGCTCGCGGACGGGCCGCGGCCGGCCGCCGGGGCGTCCCGCGGCCGCGCCGGCCCGTCCCGGCCTGCGCAGTCGTGATAACGCGCCGGCCTGGCGGGGCGGCTGGTCGAGGAGGCTCACTGCGCTGTCCTTCGCATCGTGTTCTGCTCCGGTCAGGGCCGGGCGGGGGCGGGCTCGCGGCCGCCGCCGGACCGGGCCGGGCGGCGACGTCGAGCAGATGCCGAAGCCTTTCACCTTCTGCGTCCGCGTGGGGCACGGCACGCGCCGGCGGCCGCCGGGCCGGGGGCGCGGCGCCGCCACAGGACTCACCGTAGACCGAACTTGCCTATGTGGCAAAATTTCAGGGGCTGCCAGATTCGGTGACGTGCGTCTCACCGCCGCGAGCCAGCCGCGGCTAGGCGAGGGGGAGGCCGGTGTAGTTCTCGGCCAGGGAGGTCTGGGCCGCCTCCGAAGAGGCCACGTAGTCCAGATGGGAGCGCTGGAGCCGGCGCTCGAAGCCGGTCGCGGCCGGATCGGTGTGCAGCAGCGCGGTCATCCAGTACGAGAAGTGCTCCGCCCGCCACACCCGCCGCAGGGACGCGTCGGAGTAGCCGTCCAGCAGCGTGCGCGATCCCGAGGCGTAACGCTCGGCGAACGCCCGCGCCAGGACGGTCACGTCGGACACCGCGAGGTTGAGCCCCTTCGCCCCGGTCGGGGGGACGATGTGCCCCGCGTCCCCGGCGAGGAAGAGCCGGTCGTGCCGCAGCGGCTCGGCCACGAAGCTGCGCATCGGCGTGATCGACCTGTCCGTGACCGGGCCCTCGCGCAGCTCCCAGCCGTCGTCGGTCGCGAACCGCGCCGCCAGCTCGTCCCAGATCCGGGCGTCGGGCCACGCGGCGATGTCCTCGTCCGGCCGCACCTGGAGGTAGAGGCGGCTGACCCGCGGGGACCGCAGGCTGTGCAGCGCGAACCCGCGCTCGTGGTGGGCGTAGATCAGCTCGTCGGTGGAGGGCGGGACGTCGGCGAGGATCCCGAGCCACGCGAACGGGTACTCGCGCTCGAACGTCCGCAGACCCGGCACCGCCGCGCGGGCGACGCCGTGGAACCCATCGCAGCCGGCGACGTAGTCGCAGTCCAGGGTGCGGGTCCGGCCGCCCTCGCGGAAGGTCACGCTCGGCGCGGAGGCGTCCAGGGCGACGGCCTCCGCCTCGAACCGCACGTCGCCGCCGTCGGCCAGCCGCCGGGCGACGAGGTCCTTGACGATCTCGGTCTGGGCGTAGACGGTCACCGTCCGCCCGGTGAGGCCGGTCAGCGGGACCCGGTGCCCGGCGCCGCCGAACCGCAGCTCCAGCCCGTGGTGGACCAGGCCCTCCCGGTCCAGCCGCTCGCCCGCGCCGCTCTCGCGCAGGACGTCGGTGGTGCCCTGCTCCAGCATCCCCGCCCGCTGCCGGTGCTCCACGTAGGCGCGGTCGCGGCTCTCCAGGACCACCGAGTCGATCCCCTGGAGATGGAGCAGATGCGACAGCAGCAGGCCCGCCGGCCCGCCGCCGATGATCGCGACCTGGGTCCGCATCGATCCTCCTCGTGCCGTGTCCGCCCGCCGATGGTCGCGCGCGTCCCCGCAGGTTCAGGCCCCGGTGTTCCGCTCAGCGGAAAACAGGCCGGGACCGCCGCGCCAGTGCGCCGCCACGTCCCGGGACAGGGCGCGCACCGCCGTCGTCAGCGGCGGGAGCAGCCGCCGCAGGTCGGCGGCGCGGGTGCCCGACACCAGCGACAGCGCCGCGACCACGTCGCCCGCACCGTCGCGCACGGGGGCGCCGACGGACGCCGCGCCGAGCGTCATCTCGTCGCGGGTCACCGCGTAGCCGGAGCGGCGGACCTGCTCGACGCAGCGCCGCAGCTCGCCGGGGTCGGTGATGGTGCGCGCCGCGTGCCGGGGCAGCTCGCCGGCCAGGACCGCCTCCCGCACCCGCGGCGGCGCGAAGGCCAGCAGCACCTTCCCGACGCCGGTGGTGTGCAGCGGCAGCGTCGCGCCGACCTGGGTCACGACCGGCACCGACCGCGTCCCGCGCAGCCGCTCCACGATCAGCACCCGGTCGTCGCGGAGCACGCCGAGCTGGACGTTGTCGTGGGTGGCCTCGTAGAGGTCCTCCATGTGCGGGAGGGCGAGCTCCCGCAGCCCGGTGACCGCCGGGGCCTGGCTCCCGATGCGCCACAGCCGGGTGCCGATGCGGTACGTGCCGTCCGGCACCCGCTCCAGGAACCCGCCGCCGACGAGCTCCCCGACGAGCCGGTGGCCGGTCGCCAGCGGCAGCCCGGCGCGGCGGCAGATCTCGCTCAGGTTGAGGCGGACGCCGCCCTGCGCGAAGGCGTTCAGGATGGCCATGACCTTGCCCGTCACGCTGACCGGCCGGGCGCGCTCCGCCCCGCCCCCTTCCGCGGGGTCCCCTCTCCCGGTGTGCCCTCCCACGTGGCTCCTCCGCCCGGGCCCGCGCCCGTCACTCCTGTTCGGTGAGTACCCGCTGGGCGACGGCGAACGCCGAGTTCGCGGCGGGCACCCCACAATAGATCGCCGTCTGCAGGAGCACCTCCCCGATCTCGTCGGGGGTCAGCCCGTTGCGGAGCGCCGCGCGCACGTGCATGGCGAGCTCGTCCAGATGGCCGCCCGCGACCATGGCGGCCAGCGTGATGCAGCTGCGGGTCCTGCGGTCCAGGCCCGGCCGGCTCCAGACCTCGCCCCACGCGTAGCGGGTGATCAGGTCCTGGAAGTCGGCGGTGAAGCCGTCCTTGCGGGCCTCGGCGCGGTCGACGTGCGCGTCGCCGAGCACCTCGCGCCGCGTCGCCATGCCCCGCGCGCGCCGTTCCCCGTCGGACATGCGCTCGCTCATCGGCGGCGTCCCTTCCATGTGCGGTCCAGGTGCGCGGTGATCGCCCCGGTGACCTCGGCCGGGCGTTCGGCGTTCGCCAGGTGCCCGGCGCCCTCGACCACCGCCAGGCGGGCGTCCGGGATCCCGGCGGCGAGCCGGTCGGCGTGGCCGCGCGGCGGGGTCGGGACGTCCCGCGCCCCGGCGACCACCAGGGCCGGCGCGCGGATCCCGGCCAGGCGCGCCGTCGCGTCGAACGAGGCCAGCGCGTCGCAGCAGCCCGCGTAGCCCTCGGGGTCGGTCGACCGGAGCATCTCCACGTAGGGGTCCGCGCCGGTGAAGGACGGCGTGAACCAGCGTGCCGCCGCGCCGTCCGCGACCGGGCCGACCCCCTCGCGGCGGACGAGCTCGGCGCGTTCGCGCCAGGGCCCCGGGTCGCCGAAGCGCGGGGACGTGCAGCACAAGATCAAGCTGGCGACGCGCTCCGGTGCGCGCAGGGCGAGGGCCGTCCCGACCGCGCCTCCGAGCGACACCCCTGCGTAGGCGGCCCGGTCGACGCCGAGGACGTCCAGCAGGGCGGCGATCCCGTCGGCGAGGTCGTCGACGGTGAACGGGCCGTCCGGCGAGGGCGCGCCGCCGTGGCCGGGCAGGTCGTAGCGCAGCACGCGCCAGGCGCGCGTCAGCGCGGGCAGCTGCGGAAGCCACAGGTCCATGGAGGTGCCGAGGGACGGTCCGAGCACGACGACGGGCGCGCCGTCCGGCCCGTCCAGGCGGTGCCGCGGCGCGGCGGTCACGTCCGGCTCCTGCGGTAGGCGTCGAGGGCCCGGCCGACGAGGGCGGCGGCGGCGCCGGTGCCCGGGTCGTCGCCGAGGACGTCCAGGAGGTCGTCGAGGTCGGCGCGCATCAGCTCGGGGGACACCTCCAGGCCGTCCAGCAGCTCGGCGGCCGTCTCGGCGGCGCCGCCGGTCAGCCGCAGGCACTCGCGCAGCGGCTGCCACTCGGCGTGCCACTCCCCCGCCGGCCGCTCGTGCGGCGCGGCCTGCGCGGCGAGGATCACCTGGACCTGCGCCGGGACCTGGAGGGCGGCGGAGCGGACCAGCGCGGACAGCGCCGGGTTGCGCTTGTGCGGCATCGACGACGAGCCGCCCCGGCCCGCGCCCCCGGCCTCCGCGACCTCGCCGACCTCGCTCTGCGCCAGCAGCCACACATCGGTGGCGACCTTGCCGAGGGCGCCCGCGGCGACCGCCAGCGCCGCCGCGAGGCCGGCGACCGGCGCGCGGCGGGTGTGCCAGGGCAGGACGGGGCGCGCCAGCCCGGTCTCCTCCGCGTAGGCCGCGACGAGGTCGAAGGCCCGGTCGCCGAAGGCGTCCAGGGTCCCGGCGGGGCCGCCGAGCTGGGCGGGCAGCGGCACGGCGGCGAGGCCCTCCCGCGCCTCCAGGCAGCCCATGAGCCAGCCCGCGGCCTTGGCGCCGAACGTCGTCGGCAGGGCCTGCCGGCCGAGCGTCCGGGCCGGCATCGGGGTGTCGCGGTACCGCGCCGCGAGCCCGGCCAGCGCGTCCAGTGCCCGGTCGAGGTGGGCGAGGACGACGCGCCTGGCGCGGGCCGCGACGAGCATGGCGCCGGTGTCGGCGATGTCCTGGCTCGTGGCGCCCCGGTGGACGTGCTCGCCCGCGGCGCCCGCGAGCACGCGCAGATCGGCGACCAGCGGCACGACGGGATTGCCGGAGCCGCGGGCGCGGCGGGCGATGCCGGGCAGGTCGAACCGGCCGGCGTCCGCGGCGGCGGTGATCGCCTCCGCCGCGGAGGCCGGGACGAGGCCGAGCCGGGCCTGCGCCCGGGCGAGCGCCGCCTCCGCGTCGAGCATGGCGGTCAGGTAGGCGAGGTCGCTGGTGGCGGCCTCGGCCTCCGTCCCCGCCCGGACGGGCGACAGCAGCCCCGCGTCCGGCGCCGGGCCGCGCTCCCGTGCGGACCCGCGCCCGCCGGGCGGCGGACCGTGCTCGTCAGAAGGCAAGGAACACCGTCTCCCCTTCTCCCTGCAGGCGGACGTCGAACCGGTACTCCCGCTCGCCCTCGCGTTCGGCGATCAGCGTCGCGCGCCGCTCCCGCGGGACGGCGCCGAGGAGCGGGTCGCCCGCGTGGGCCGCCGCGTCCTCGGGGAAGTAGAGCCGCGTGAAGACCGGCTTGAGCAGGCCGCGGGCGAACACCAGCACGGCGATGTAGGGCGCGCTCCCGCCGGCCTCGCCGGGCTTGACGGTGCTGAACCAGTAGCCGCCGTCGGCGTCGGTGCCGCACCGGCCGAAGCCGGAGAAGCCGTGCCCGGCGCGCACGATGCCGCCGGGGCGCCGCGGGACCTCGCCGTTCCCGTCGGCCTGCCAGATCTCCAGCAGCGCGTCCGGCACCGGCTGCCCCGCGCCGTCCAGAACGCGCCCGCGCACCCGGATCGCGTCGGGCCGCCACGGCGGGACCACCTCCGGGCCCGCCTCGTACGGCAGCGCGTAGCCGAAGAAGGGGCCGACCGTCTGCGACGGCGTCATGCCCGGGCGCGCCGGGGAGGGCGTGCTCATCAGGCCTCCGCCGGGGTGTCGCCGAGGACGATGTCCCACCGGTAGCCGAGCGCCCACTCCGGCGTGGTGGTCTCCATGTCGAACCGGGAGACCAGCTTCTCGCGGTCCCGCTCGTCGGGGATCGACTGGAAGATCGGGTCGTGGGCGAACAGCGGGTCGCCCGGGAAGTACATCTGGGTGACGAGCCGCTGGGTGAACGCCGCGCCGAACACGGAGAAGTGGATGTGGGCGGGCCGCCACGCGTTGTGGTGGTTGCCCCACGGGTAGGCGCCCGGCTTGATCGTGACGAACCGGTAGCGGCCGTCGCCGTCGGTCAGGCAGCGCCCCGCGCCGGTGAAGTTGGGGTCGAGCGGCGCCGGGTGGAGGTCGCCCAGGTGGCGGTACCGGCCCGCCGCGTTGGCCTGCCAGACCTCCACGAGCGCGCCGCGCACCGGGCGGCCCGCGCCGTCGAGCACGCGGCCGGTCACGACGATCCGCTCGCCGAGCGGCTCGCCGGCGTGCTGGACGGTGAGGTCGTGGTCCCTCCGCCCCAGTTCCCGGTGCCCGAAGACCGGGGAGGTCAGCTCGACGCTGTCCGGGCCCAGCTTCGGCATGACCAGGTCCTGCGACGGGGCGCGGAGCACGGTGCTCCGGTAGCCCGGGTACAGGTACGGCGGGTGGGTCATGGCCTCGTCCCTTCCTGGTCGCCTTCCACCGGGGCGCGCAGGGCCAGCCGCGCCCCGGTCGCCGCCCGGACCTGGCCGGCGGTGACGCCGGGAGCCGTCTCGGCCAGCACGAGGCCGTCGCCGGTGACGTCCACGACGCCGAGGTCGCTGATGATCCGGTCGACGCAGCGCCGGCCGGTGAGCGGCAGCGCACACTCCTCGACGATCTTGGGTTCGCCGTCGCGGGTGGTGTGGCTCATCACGACGATCAGCCGGCGGGCGCCGTGCACGAGGTCCATCGCCCCGCCCATGCCCTTGATCATCTTGCCGGGCACCGACCAGTTGGCGAGGTCGCCGCGGGCCGAGACCTGCATCGCGCCGAGCACGGCGATGTCGATGTGGCCGCCGCGGATCATGCCGAACGAGAGGGCGGAGTCGAAGCAGGACGCGCCTGGCAGGACGGTCACCGTCTCCTTGCCCGCGTTGATCAGGTCCGGGTCGACCTCGTCCTCGGCGGGATACGGGCCGACGCCGAGGACGCCGTTCTCGGCGTGCAGGGTCACCTGGCGGCCCTCCGGGACGAACCCGGGGATCAGCGTGGGCAGCCCGATGCCGAGGTTGACGTAGGCGCCGTCGGGCAGCTCGGCGGCGGCGCGGGCGGCGATCTCGTCGCGGGACCAGGGCATCAGGCGCCGCCTCCCCCGCGCAGCGTGCGCGTCTCGATCGGCTTGTCGGCGGCCTGCTCGGGGGTCAGCTCCACCACGCGCTGGACGAACACGCCCGGCAGGTGCACGGCGTCGGGATCGATCTCGCCGGGCTCCACGAGCCGCTCGACCTCGGCCAGCGTCACCCGCCCGGCCATCGCCGCGAGCGGGTTGAAGTTGCGGGCGGCCTTGTCGAAGACCAGGTTGCCGTGCCGGTCGCCGACCGCCGCGCGGACGAGCGCGAAGTCGGTGGTGATGCCCTCCTCCAGCACGTACTCCCGCCCGGCGAACTCGCGGACCTCCTTGGCGGGCGAGGCGACGGCGACCGTGCCGTCGGGCGCGTACCGCCACGGCAGCCCGCCGTCGGCGACCATCGTGCCGACCCCGGCCGGGGTGAAGAACGCCGCGATCCCGGCGCCGCCCGCGCGCAGCCGCTCGGCGAGGGTGCCCTGCGGCATCAGCTCGACCTCGATCTCGCCCGCGAGGTACTGCCGCGCGAACTCCTTGTTCGCGCCGACGTAGGAGCCCATGGCGCGGGCGATGCGGCCCGCCGCGAGCAGCTGCCCGAGGCCCCGGCCGTCCAGCCCGCAGTTGTTCGACACGACCGTGAGGCCGCCCGCGCCCCGCCCGTGGAGGGCGGCGATGAGGACGGCCGGCACCCCGCAGAGCCCGAATCCGCCGACGGCCAGGGACGATCCGTCGCCGATGTCGGCGACGGCGTCCGCCGCCGAGGCCGCGACCTTGTCCATATGCCTCCCATTCCCGCTCGGCGGGAGGCCGTCGCGGCGCTCCCGCCCGGCCACCACCCTCGCAGCCGGCGCGGCGCGCGCCCCGCGCCTGTTTCCGCCCAGCGGAAGAACGGGAGCCCGATCAGAGGCTTTCGGCCAGCCCGAACACCGGGAAGAGGGTCGTGTCGAAGAACACCGAGACGTGCGCGACGCCGTCGCCGGTGATGCTCAGCACCTGGATCTGGTAGGGGCGGTGCACGCCGTCGTCGCCGCGCATGTAGAGCCCGAACGCCGGCTGCCCGTTCGCGGCGGCCGGGACCATCCGGATGTCGCCGGGAGTGGGGCCGCACTGGGCCAGGATGAGCCGGACGACGTGGTCGGCGCCGACGAACCACTGCGGGAACGGCGGCATCTCCCAGACGACGTCCTGCTTGAACAGCTCGATCAGGCTCGCGATGTCAGCGGTCTCGAACGCCTTCGCGTAGCGCTCCAGGAGGTCGCGCTGGCCGGGGTCGGTCGGCTCGACCAGCTCGTCGCGCAGGGGGGCGTTCTCCTCCAGCTGCGCGCGCGCCCGCTGCAGGGCGCTGTTGACGGCGGCGGTGGAGGTGTCGAGCAGCTCGGCGACCTCGGCGGCCCGCCACTTCAGCACGTCCCGCAGGATCAGCACGACCCGCTGCTTGGCGGGCAGGTGCTGCAGGGCCGCGACGAACGCCAGCCGGGTGCTCTCGCGCGCGGTGACGATGGTCGCCGGGTCGGCGGCGTCGGCGCCGAGCACGACGTCGGGGGCGGGCTCCAGCCACGGCACCTCGTCGGAGGCGACGACGGGCCGCTCCGGCTCCTCGCTCGGCGCCCCGAGCCCGGACGGCATGGGCCGGTTGCCGCGCTGGTCGATCGCGGTCAGGCACACGTTCGTGGCGATGCGGTACAGCCAGGTGCGCAGCGAGGAGCGGCCCTCGAAGTTGCCGTAGGAGCGCCATGCCCGCAGGTAGGTCTCCTGCACCAGGTCCTCGGCGTCGTGGATGGAGCCGAGCATCCGGTAGCAGTGCGCCAGCAGCTCCCGCCGGTACGGGTCGGCCAGCGCCTGGAAGTCACGGTCTGTCTCGATGGTGTTCGGCATGGTGTCGGG
Organism: Spirillospora sp. CA-108201; assembly: GCF_050936235.1. NCBI lineage: Bacteria > Bacillati > Actinomycetota > Actinomycetes > Streptosporangiales > Thermomonosporaceae > Spirillospora > Spirillospora sp. CA-108201. The sequence continues at coordinate 1,867,718 of NZ_JBNJNE010000001.1, forward strand.
CATGGTGGTCGTCACCTCTGCTGGGCGGCCTCGCCGGTGCGGCGAGGGCGGCGGGCGCCGTCGCCTCCGACCGTAGACGAGCCCACCGACAGAACACGGGCGGCACTTCAGATCCTACGCCCGCGCCCCCTGGACGCGACCGGAGCCGTCGCCGGGGGGCCGCCGGCGCTGAGGTTCGATCACCGTGATCCCGGCGCCGGACATCGCGGCGAGGGCGGCCGGCGCGTCGTCCAGGGCCAGGACCCGCCCGACCAGCAGGTCGGGACGCAGCGTCCCGGCGCGGACCAGCTCCATCATCGGGCCGTAGGCGTGGGCGGCCATCCCGTGGCTGCCGACGATCTCCAGCTCCCAGCCGATCACCCGGTCCATCGGCAGGTCGGCGCGGCCCGCGCCGGGCGGCAGCAGCCCGACCTGGACGTGCCGGCCGCGGCGGCGCAGGGACTCGACCGAGGCGCGGGCGGTGGCCGGGCTGCCGAGCGCGTCCAGCGAGACGTGGGCGCCGCCGCGGGCCGCCTCGCGCACGGCCCCGGCCACGTCGTCGTGGGCCGCGGCGTCGACGACGGCGGACGCGCCGCAGCGGCGCGCCAGCTCCAGCGCCTGCGGCGACACGTCGACCGCCACGACCCGCGCGCCGGCCGCCGCGGCGACCATGACGGCGGAAAGCCCGACGCCGCCGCAGCCGTGCACCGCCGCCCACTCGCCCGCGCGGACCCGGCCCTGCGCGAGGACGGCGCGGAACGCGGTGGCGAACCGGCAGCCGAGCGCGGCCGCGGTCGTGAAGGCCATCTCGTCGGGCAGGCGCACCAGGTTCACCTCGGCGGCCTCGATCGCCACGAGGTGGGCGAAGGAGCCCCAGTGCGTGAAACCGGGCTGGGTCTGGGCCTCGCAGACCTGCTGGTCGCCCGCCTGGCAGGACGGGCAGCGGCCGCAGGCGCACACGAACGGGACGGTCACGCGGTCTCCGGGCCGCACGCCGGCGACGCCGGCGACGCCGGCGCCGACCTCCTCGACCGTGCCCGCCAGCTCGTGGCCGGGGACGTGCGGGAAGGCGCGGATGTCGGGGTCGTGGCCCTGCCAGCCGTGCCAGTCGCTGCGGCACACGCCCGTCGCCTCGACCCGGATCACCGCGCCGCCGGGCGGCACCCGCGGGTCGGGCAGCTCCCGGATCTCCAGCGGTCCGGCGAAGGCGTCGTAGGCGACCGCCAGCACTAGAACTCGAAGCCGCCGGGGCGGCCGTTGCGGTCGGCGATCAGGCCGGCCAGGGTCGCCACGGCGATCTCGGCGGGGGTCCGGGAGCCGATGTTGAGCCCGATCGGGCGGTGCACGCGGGCGATGTCGGCCGCGGGGACGCCGAGTTCGGTGAGGGCCGGGATGTGCGGGGCGGGGTGCCGCGGGTTGCCCATGACGCCGACCCACCGGACGGGCTGCGTCAGCACGTCGCGCAGGACCGGCCCGAGCTCGGGCCGGTGGTGGTCGGTGACGACCACGTCGGCGCCGGCGTCCAGGGGCGGCAGCTCGGCCGTGCCGTCGCGTTCCTTGTCGGGGTCGACGAGGAACGTGCGGTAGCCGAGGTCGGCGGCGTAGCGCAGCAGGTGGTCGGCGACGGGGCCGGCGAACACCGCGACCAGCGTCCGCTCCCCCGTCTCGGGCTGGACGTCGCCGTGCGCGACGGCGCAGGAGGAGTCGTGCTCGTGCGGTGCGGCCATACCGGAAGTCTGCCCAACGCGGCGCCGGGCGGTCCAGCGGCCACGCCCGCGCCGCGGGTTCGCCGCGAACCTCTGCCCCCGGAACCTGGAACTCTCGCGTAGGAACGGGTATGCCTTCTGTCTAGACTGCTGTCACCCGGCGGCCACAGGAGGGACCGTGATCGCGAGACCGGACGGCGGGCCCCGCGTGGTGGTGGGGGTGGACGACTCCGCGGGTGCGCGCTGCGCGCTCTCCTGGGCGATCGGCGAGGCCCGGCTGCGCCGGCTGCCGCTGCTGGTCGCCCACGCCGCGCCGCTGCCCCCGCACGTGTCGGCGGCGGGCCAGCTCGGCTGCGGCATCACCGAGGCGCTGCGCGGCTCCGGGGCCGAGCTCATCGCCCGGCTGCTGGCGGAGGTGTCCGGCGGCCCGCCCGAGGGCGTGGAGATGACGGCGCTGGCGCTCGTCGGGGAACCGGGCGCGACGCTCGTACGGCTGGCGGGCGACGACGACATCCTGGTTGTCGGGCGCGGCGAGCGGGGCCCGTTCTCGCGGCTGCTGCGGCCCTCGGTGCGGCTGCACTGCGCCCGCAGGGCCCGCGCGACGCTGGTGTGCGTCCGGCCGCCCGCGTTCGACACGCTGCTGGAGAACCTGACGGTGCGGGGCGAGTCGCCCGAGACCGCCCCCGACTCCCGCTTCCGGAGGCTGGGCCGCCGCCTGCGCCTCCCCCTCTGACCGGGACGGCGCGCATAGGCTCTCCCCATGCGCAAGTACGTCATCATCGGCGCTGTCGGCAGCGGCAAGGGCACGCAGGCCGGGCTGCTCGCGCGCGATCTGGACATCGTCCACATCAGCGTCGGCGACATCTTCCGCTGGCACGTCAAGAACCACACCAAGCTCGGGGCGCAGGTGCGGCGCATCATGGCGTCCGGCGAGCTGGTCGGGGACGATCTCGCGGAGAACGTCGTGCGGGACCGGCTCGCCCAGCACGACTGGAACTACGGGTTCGTCATCGACGGGTTCCCGCGCAGCCGGCGGCAGACGGAGTTCTTCCTGGAGAGCTACGACATCGACGGCGTGATCCATCTGGACCTGCCGGACGAGGAGGTCCGCCGGCGGGTGCTGGCCCGCCGGCTGTGCGACGGGTGCGGGATGGACTACAACCTGATCGCGGACCGCCCGACGCAGGAGGGCCGCTGCGACGTGTGCGGGGGCGAGCTGATGTCCCGCGAGGACGACACGGAGGAGGCGCTCGCGGGGCGGCTGCGCGACTACCACGAGCGGACCGACCCGATCCTGGAGCTGTTCGGCCGCAAGGAGTACGTCGTCACCGTCGACGCGCGGCCGGGAATCGACGAGGTGCAGCGGACGCTGCGCGGAAGGCTCGGGCTGCCGCCCGCATGACGCCCTCTCCCGAGAGGCCCTCTCCCGAGGCGGCCTCGCCCGTGGTGGAGCTGGCGGACGAGCGGGCGGCGCGCCGGGGGCTCCGGCTGTTCCTGAAGCGGGACGACCTGATCCACCCGGAGCTGCCGGGCAACAAGTGGCGCAAGCTCCGGCACAACATCGGGCCCGCGCGCGAGCACGGGACGCTCCTGACGTTCGGCGGCGCCTACTCCAACCACATCCGTGCCGTGGCGGCGGCGGGCAGGATCCACGGGTTCGCGACCATCGGCGTGATCCGCGGCGAGGAGCACCTGCCGCTGAACGGCGCCCTCGCGCACGCCGAGCGCATGGGCATGCGGCTCGCCTACATGGACCGGGCGACCTACCGCCGCAAGCACGAGCCGGACGTGGTCGAGGCGTTGCGGGAGCAGTGGGGCGGCTTCTACCTCCTGCCGGAGGGCGGCAGCAACGCGGCGGCCGTCCGGGGCTGCGCCGAGCTGGGCGCGGAGCTCGCGGGCTTCGACGTGGTCTGCTGCCCCTGCGGGACGGGCGGGACGCTGGCCGGCCTCGCCGCCGGCCTGGCCCCGCGGCAGCGCGCTGTCGGGTTCTCCGTGCTGAAGGGCGGCTTCCTGACCGGTGAGGTGGCGCGCCTCCAGCGCGAGACCTACGGCGAGCGGCGCGGCGACTGGAGCGTCGAGGACGGCTTCCACTTCGGGGGCTACGCGAAGACCACCCCCGAACTGGACGCGTTCGCCGACGACTTCGCCGGCCGGCACGGGATCGTCCTCGACCGGATCTACACGGCGAAGATGATGTTCGGCGTCCTCGCCCTGGCCGAGCGCGGCGCGTTCCCCGAGGGCGCCCGGGTCCTGGCGGTCATCACCGGATAGCCGGTGACGACTGCCCTCCCCCGGGCCGGGCCGTCAGGCCGGAGGCAGGTCCACCAGCGAGGCGAGGGCCGTCCGGTGCCGGTCGGGGGTGCCGAGGGCGATGGAGTCGGCCTTGGCGCGCTTCAGGTAGAGGTGCGCCGGGTGCTCCCAGGTGAAGCCGGTGCCGCCGTGCATCTGCACGCACTCCTCCGCGGCCTTCAGCGCGACCGCCGAGCAGTGCGCCTGCGCCACGGCGACGGCGATCGCCGTGTCCTCGTCGCCGGCGGCCGCGCAGGACGCGGCGTGGCGGGCGACGGCGCGGGCCTGGGTGATCGAGGTCCACAGGTCGGCGAGCCGGTGCTTGAGGCCCTGGTAGGAGCCGACCGGACGGCCGAACTGGTAGCGCGTCTTCACATGGGCGACGGTGTCGTCGAGGCAGCGCTCGGCGAGCCCGAGCTGCTCGGACGCCAGCATCGCGGCGCCGGTCCGCAGCGCGTCCCGCACCGCGCGGGGCCCCTCGGCGACGCGCCGGGCCGGGGCGGCGGAGAAGACGAGGTCGGCGAGCCTGCGGGTCATGTCGAGCGAGGTCGCGGCGGTGCGGCGGGCGTCGGCGGCGTCCACCGCGTACAGCCCGTCCGCGGCCGGGACGAGGAGCACGTCGGCGGCCATGCCGTCGGCGACGCTGGTGACCTCGCCGGTCAGCGCGCCGCCCGCGACGCGGACCGTCGCGGGGACGTCGCCCGGTCCGGCGCTGAACGGCACCGCCAGGACCGCGATCCGCTCCCCGGCGGCCAGCCGCGGGAGGAGCTCGCGCTCCCCGGCGGCCAGCAGCGCCGCCGTCGCGATCACGGCGCTGGTCAGGAAGGGCACGGGCGCGGTGAACCGGCCCAGCTCCTCCATCACGACGGCGGTCTCGCGCCAGGTGGCCCCGGCGCCGCCGAGCTCCTCGGGGACCGGCAGGCCCGCGCAGCCGAGCCCGCCGGCGACCGCCCGCCACAGGGACGCGTCGTAGGGCTCGTCCCTCTCGGTGCCGGCGAGGACGGCGGGCCAGGGCGCCTTGTCGCCCAGCACCTCGCGGACGCTCGCCCGCAGGTCGTTCTCGATCTCGCCGTACAGCAGGTCGCTCATCGGGGCAGGTCCTTCCACGCCACGTCCTTGTCGACGCGGATCTCGCCGGGCAGGCCGAGGACGCGCTCGGCGATGATGTTGCGCAGGATCTCCGAGGTGCCGCCCTCGATGGAGTTGCCCTTGGCGCGCAGGTAGCGGTAGCCGGGCGAGCGGCGGGTGAAGTCGACCTCGGTGGGGCGCCGCATCGTCCAGTCGTCGTAGCGCAGGCCCTCCTCGCCGAGCAGCTCCAGCTCCAGGCCGGACACCTCCTGGTTGAGCCTGGCGAACGCGAGCTTGGCGCCGGAGCCCTCGGGGCCGGGCTGCCCCGCGGTGAGCTGCTGGCGCAGCCGCGCCCCGGTGAGCCGGGCCGCCTCGGTCTCCACCCACGCGCGCAGCAGGGCGTCGTGCAGGGCGGGGGTGCGCAGCTCGGGGCGGTCCCGCCAGAGCGCGGCGACAACGCCGATCATGCCGCTCTCGCGCGGCGCGGCGCCGCCGCCGATCGCGACCCGCTCGTTCATCAGCGTCGTGGTGGAGACCCGCCAGCCCTCCCCGACCTCGCCGAGACGGTGCTCGTCGGGGATCCGCACGTCGGTGAGGAACACCTCGTTGAACTCGGCCTCGCCGGTGATCTGGCGCAGCGGGCGCACCTCGACGCCCGGCGCGGTCATGTCGCAGACGAAGTAGGTCATGCCGCGGTGCTTGGGGACGTCCGGGTCGGTGCGGGTGACGAGGATCGCCCACCGCGCCTCGTGCGCCATGGACGTCCACACCTTCTGGCCGTTGACCGTCCAGGCGTCGCCGTCGCGGACGGCGCGGGTGGCGAGCGCCGCGAGGTCGGAGCCGGCGCCGGGCTCGCTGAACAGCTGGCACCACAGCTCCTCGCCGGTCCACAGCGGGCGCAGGAAGCGGCGCTTCTGCTCCTCGGTGCCGAAGGCGAGGATCGTCGGGGCCGCCATGCCGAGCCCGATGCCGTTGCGCTCGGGGTGGTTGGCCGGGGCGCCCGCCTCGGCGAACCGGCGGTCGACGGCGGACTGCAGGTGCCGCGGGGCGCCGAGCCCGCCGAGGCCCTCGGGGTAGTGCACCCAGGCGAGCCCGGCGTCGAACCGGGCCCGCAGGAACTCCCGGGGCGCGGTCGCCGCGGGGTCGTGGCCGGCGAGGAACTCGCCGACCCGCCTGCTCAGCTCGTCGGCGTCGGGCGGTGCTGTGCTCACGGGGCCTCCGCGCGGGGCGTGGGTGGCGGCGGCCACCCGGAACGGGGCATACCAACCGGTCGGTATGCCGACGTCCACCCTAGGAACGGCCGGGACGGCCAGTCAACCGCCCGCGCCCGGCGCCCCGGACCGTCCGCGATCAGCCGTCCCGCATCGCCCGCGCGAAGCCCGGATGGTCGTGGTAGTCGCGGGTCTCGGCGATCAGCCCGTCGCGCACCCGCAGCACCTGGATGTTGGCGACGCGGAACGCGCGGCCCGAGGGCGCCGCCCGCCCGTCGTAGCCGAACTCCGCGACGATCACCTCCGGGTCGCCGGTCTCGTGCACCACCACGTCGCGGGCGCGCAGCCGCAGGGGCCCGCGCGCGGCGGCGCGGAAGTGCCGGTCGATCTCCGCGCGGCCCTCCACCCGCGGCGGCGCGGGCGGGAGGGCGAAGGGCTGCTCGACGACCGCGTCCTCGGCGTAGAGGGCGGCGAGCTCGTGCCAGCGGCCGGCCGAGATGCCCTCGCTGAGCAGCGCGAACACCTCGCGGGGCGACCGGGCGGGCGGAGGCGTCACGCCATCGCCTCGTCGAACGCGCGGTGGTGGGCGTAGTCGCGGGACTCCACGATGTGCCCGTCGCGCACCCGCAGGACGAAGATGTTGGGCACGACGAACTCCCGCCCGTTCTCGGTGTTGCGCCCCGCGTACTCGAACTCGGTGACGATCAGCTCGGGGTCGGCGGTCTCGTGCACGACGACGTTGCGCGCCTTCATCTCCACCGGCAGCGTCTCCAGCAGGGCGAAGTGCCGGCGCAGCGCCTCGCGGCCCTCCAGGCGCGAGGCCGGGTGGGCGAACGGGTGCACGACCACCGCGTCCTCCGCGTAGAGCTGCGGCAGGCCCTCCGGCCGCAGCGCGGTGATCCCGTCGATCAGCCGCTGGAAGACGGCCCGGGGGCTGGCGAACTCTGACATGCGATCTCCCCTAGAGTCGGAGTACGTGCTCCGCATGAGAAAATACGGAGTCAAGACTCCGATTGTCAACGGAAGGCCGCGATGACATCACCCGCCTCCGGCAGGCCGCTGCGCGCCGACGCCCTCCGCAACCGCGCCAAGGTGCTCGCCTCGGCCGAGGAGGTCTTCGCCGTCCAGGGAACCTCCGCCTCCACCGAGGAGGTCGCGCGCAAGGCGGGAGTCGGCATCGGCACGGTGTTCCGGCACTTCCCCACCAAGGAGTCGCTGCTGGAGGCCGTGCTCGTCGCGCTGCTCGAACGGCTGGCGGCCGAGGCGCGGGACCTGCGGTCCGCGGACGACCCGGGCGCGGCGTTCTTCGGCTTCTTCGGCCGGGTGGTCTCGCAGGCAACGACCAAGCAGGCCGTGACCGAGGCACTGGCCGAGGCCGGGGTCGACGCCCGGGAGGCCACCGGGCGCGCCGGCCCGGACCTGAGGGCCGCCATCGGGGTGCTGCTCGGGCGGGCGCAGGAGGCCGGCGCCGTCCGCGCCGACGTCGGGCCGGGCGAGGTCATGGCGCTGCTGGCCGGCATGTCCTACGCCGCCGGGCGCGCCGGGGCCCGCGAGGACGTCCTGCGGATCGCCTTCGACGGGCTGCGCCCGGCCCGGGCGGGCGCGCCCGGGTAGGGCCCCGGCTACGGCGCCGCCAGCTCGGCGGGCAGGTCGTCCTCGTGGAGCACGGTGAGCGTGGTGACGGCGCGGGTCAGCACGACGTACAGGCGGGCGAGGCCGCGCGCCTCGGCGGCGGCGATGGCGGCGGGCTCGGCGACGATCACGTGGTCGTACTCCAGGCCCTTGGCGAGGGTCGCGGGGATGACGAGGAGCCGCCCGGCGCCGGCCGACTCCGGCCCGAGGACCTCGTGCTCCAGCCCGGCGGCCTCCAGGGCGGACGCGTGCGCGCCCGCCCGCGCGTCCGGGACGATCAGGCCGACCGAACCGGGGCGGGCGAGGGCGGCGCGGGCGGCCTCGACCGTCGCGGCGGCCAGGTCGGGGACGCGCCGCACGGCGAGCGCCCCGGCGCCGGGGCGCAGCGAGCGCGGCCGCTCCAGGCCGGGCGCGACGTGCGGGAGCAGGCGGGCGGCGAAGTCGAGCACGGTGCCCGGAACGCGGAACCCGAGGGTCAGCTCGGTGACCTCCCCGTCCTGCCCGAGATGGGCGAGGACCTCCTTCCACGTGCGGGCCGACCACGCGGTCGTGCCCTGCGCGAGGTCGCCGAGGACGGTCGCCGAGCCCGTCGCGCAGCGGCGTCCCAGCGCCCGCAGCTGCATGGCGGAAAGGTCCTGCGCCTCGTCCACCACCAGGTGGCCCAGCGATGCGGTGCGCTCGATGAGGTCGTTCAGCTCGTCCAGGAGGGCCCGGTCGGCGGCGGTCCACTTGGCGGAGCGGTGCGAGCGGGCGGGCCTCACCGGCAGCAGGGCGGCCCGCTCGTCCTCGTCGAGCACGCCCTTCGACGCCGCGCGCAGGAGATCGGCGTCCGACAGCAGCCGGTGCAGGACCTGCTCGGCGCTCACCTTCGGCCAGACCGCGTCGAGGACCTGCCTGACCGGCCTGCTCCGCGCGACCTGGTCCTGGACGCGGTCGTCGGGGGCCTCGCCGCGCCGTTCCATCCGGACGAGGATCTGGTGCGCGAGCCGCTGCGCGAACGCGGCGCGTCCGCTGCCGTACCGGGTGGCGCCGCGCAGCGCGGCGGCGATCTCGCGGATCTCGTGGTCGGCGAGCCGGTAGCGCGCCGCGCCCCGCGTGACGACGAGGCCCTCCTCCGGTTTGCGGACGTGCAGCCACAGCGCCCTGCGCAGCACGTCCGCCATCCGGGGGTCGCCCTTGAGGGCGGCCGCGTCCGCGGGCTCGTCGGCCAGCGGCGGGCCGAGCAGGTCGTCGATGGTGGCCTGCTCGACCCGGACCTCGCCGAGCGCGGGCAGCACCGCCGAGATGTAGGCGAGGAACGCGCGGTTCGGCCCGACGATGAGCACGCCGGACCGCGACAGCCGCTCCCGGTGCGTGAACAGCAGGTAGGCGGCGCGGTGCAGGCCGACGGCCGTCTTGCCGGTGCCGGGCGCGCCCTGGACGCAGACGCTGCGGGGCAGGTCGGCGCGGACGATCACGTCCTGCTCGGGCTGGATGGTGGCGACGATGTCGCGCATCGGCCCCGTCCGGGGGCGCTCGATCTCCTCGGTCAGGATCCGGGACGCGGCCGCCCCCGGCCGCGCGTCGCCGCCGTCGAGGGGCTCGTCCTCGAACGCGGTCAGCTCCCCGGCCCGGAACCCGAAGCGCCGCCGCAGCCGCCAGCCCATCGGGTCCGCGGGCCCGGCCTGGTAGAACGCCCGCGAGACGGGGGCGCGCCAGTCCAGCACGAGCGGGCGGCCCTCGTCGCCGTCGTGGACGTGCCGCCGCCCGACGTACATGACGGCGGGCAGGTCGGGGCCGGCCGCGCCGTCGCGGTCCATGCGGCCGAAGAACAGCGGGGTGTCGGGGTGGTCGGCGAGCGCCTCGATCCGCTGGTCGAGCAGCGACTCCAGGAACTGCTTGGAGACCCAGTCGGCGGCGACGTCGGCGGACAGGCCGGCGGCGTGCTCGCGCATCCGGCGCAGGGCGGCGCGGGACTCGGCGAGGTGGGCGCGTTCGGCTGCGAGGACCGCGGGTTCGGAAGGGGCGGCGGACTCGGCGGGCATGCGGACAGACCTCCGGCTGCGAGGGTGGTGGGGGCGAAACCCACGACCTTACCGACACGGCGCGGGCGGCGCCGGACATTTCGCGGCCCCGCCTTTCCGGAGGCGGCGGCGGTGCGCCTTGCCGGTGGGGCCGGGGTGTGTGACGTTGGTCCGCATGGCGACTCTCACCGGACGGTCCGCTCTGGTCACGGGGGCCTCGTCGGGCATCGGCGCCGTGGTGGCGGAGGCGCTCGCCGCCGCCGGGGCGCGGGTCGGCCTGGTGGCGCGGCGCAAGGACAGGCTCGCGGAGGTGCTCTCCCGGTGCCGGGCGCACTCCCCGGACTCGGCGATGTGGGCGGCCGACCTCGCCGACCTCGACGCGGTGGCCGACCTCGCCGCCGAGGCGGAGCGCGAGCTCGGCGGCGTCGACGTGCTGGTCAACAACGCGGGGATGCCGAAGCGCCGCCGCGTCCAGGACCTGGCCCCCGCCGAGGCCGACGAGGTGATGCGGCTCAACTACCTGTCCCCGGTGCGGCTCACGTTGGCGCTGCTGCCCGGCATGGTCGCGCGCGGGCGCGGGCACCTGGTCGCGGTGGGCTCGGTCGCGGCGCGGCTCGGTCCGCCGCACGAGGCCGCCTACTCCGCGTCCAAGGCCGCTCTCACGGCGTTCTGGGAGAGCATGGCGGTCGACCTGGACGGCACGGGCGTGCAGGCCCACGTGGTCCAGCCCGCCCTCATCGCCGGGACGGAGCTGTTCACCCTGCCCGGCAACGAGCCGCCTCTCAGCGACGTGTCGGAAGCCCTGCCGCCGCAGGAGGTGGCCGCGGCCGTGCTGGAGGTCCTGGAGAGCGGGCGGTTCGAGCAGTACGTGCCGGGCTGGTTCGGCGAGATGGCCTCCGGCAAGGCCGCCGACGTCGAGGCGTTCGTCGCCGGGGTCAAGGAGTGGACCCGCGACCGGCTCGCGCCGCCGGCGGCGCCCTGACCGTCCCCCGGCCTCCCGCCGGTCCGTTGCCGCCGCCCACGCGCCTCAGTAGGGTGTGGACCCGCCGGTGACCCACATCACACGAGGCGCGGAGGGGCGGTGCCATGGCCGCTGCGGAGGGCCTGCGGGTACGGGACGTGACGGTCCGTTTCGGCCCGCTGACGGCGGTCGACGGGGCCGGGCTGACCGCTCCGCCCGGCGCGGTCACCGGGCTGGTCGGCCCGAGCGGCGCGGGCAAGACGACGCTGTGCGACGTGATCACGGGGCTGCGGCGGCCGGCGGCGGGCGCCGTCCTGCTGGACGACGCCGACCTGACGCGCAGCGCGGCGCGGGAACGGGCCCGGCGGGGCATCGCCCGCACGTTCCAGCGGGCGGGCGCGGGCGGTTCGACGACCGTCCGGGAGGCCGTCCAGGCCGCCGCGGCCAGGCACGCGATGACGCGCGAGCAGCCGGGCCGCACGGCGCGGGACCGGTGGCGGCGGCGCTTCGAGGCGCGCCGCGACGCGGGCGCCGCCGCCGACGCGCTCCTCGCCCGGGTCGGAATCCAGGAACACGCCGAGCGGCCCCTGCGGGACGCGCCGCCCGGCGTCGCCGGGCTGATGGACCTGGCGCGGGCCCTGGCCACCGAACCGGCCGTGCTCGTCCTGGACGAGCCGCGGGCGGGCCTTCCCGTGCGGCGCGCGCGGGCGCTGGAGGTCCTGCTGCGGGACCTGGCCGCGGAGGGGCTGGCGGTGCTCGTCGTCGAGGACGAGATCGAGCCCGTGCTCGGCGTCTGCGACGTCCTGCACGTCCTGGACGACGGCAAGGTGATCGCCGCCGGGCCCCCGGCGGAGGTGCGGGCCGATCCCCGGGTGCGCGACGCCTACCGCGCGGGCCCGCCCGTCACCCTGTGTCGATCCACGGCCGGGGCCGGTCGCCGGCCGGCGGGGCGGCGGCCAGCACGGCGGTGATCCAGCGCCGCGTGTCGGCGGGGTCGATGACGTCGTCCAGCTCGAACACGGTGGCCGCGTGGAGCGCCTTGCCGTGCTCGTAGGCGGCGGCGACCATCTGGTCGAACATCGCGCGCGGGTCCTCGGCGGCCTCCAGCTCCTTGCGGAACCCGAGCCGGACGGCGCCCTCCAGCCCCATGCCGCCGATCTCGCCGGTGGGCCAGGCGAGGGTCGCGAGCGGCGCCGTGAACCCCCCGCCCGCCATGGCCTGCGCGCCGAGCCCGTAGCCCTTGCGCAGCACGATCGTGACGATCGGGACGCGCAGGTTGGCGCCGATGACGAACAGGCGGCTGAAGTGCCGGACGGTGCCGGTCCGCTCGGCGTCCGGGCCGACCATGAAGCCGGGGGTGTCGCACAGGGACACCACGGGCAGGCCGTGCGCGTCGCACAGCTGCAGGAAGCGGGCGGCCTTGTCGGCGGCGTCGCGGTCGATGGCGCCGCCGAGGTGCGCCGGGTTGCTGGCGATCAGGCCCATCGGGCGGCCCTCGACCCGGACCAGCGCCGTGATGATCCCGACCCCGAACGCGCGGCGCAGCTCCAGCACCGACCCGGTGTCGGCGAGGTGGGCGACGGCGCGCCGGACGTCGTAGGCGCGCAGCCGGTTCTCCGGGACGAGGTGGCGCAGGATCCGCTGGTCGTCGCAGGTCCAGCCGTCCGACGGGCCCCGGAAGTAGGACAGGTAGCGGCGGGCCGCCCGGACCGCCTCGGCCTCGTCGTCCACCACCACGTCGATGACGCCGTTCGGCTCCTGGTCGGCGACCGGGCCGATCTCCTCGGGCGTGAAGGCGCCGAGGCCGCCGCCCTCGATCATGGCGGGGCCGCCCATGCCGATGTTGGCGTCCCGGGTGGCGATGATGACGTCGCAGCAGCCGAGCAGGGCGGCGTTCCCGGCGAAGCAGCGCCCGCTCGCGATGCCGGCGGACGGGACGGCGCCGCTGAGCCGCCCCATGGCGTGGAACGTCGTCACGTCCAGGCCGGAGACGGCGGTGGAGTCGGTGTCGCCGGGACGGCCCCCGCCGCCCTCGGCGAACAGCACCACCGGCAGGCGGCGGCGCTGCGCGATGTCGAGCGTGCGGTCGGTCTTGCGGTGGTTCAGGTGGCCCTGCGTCCCGGCGAGGACCGTGTAGTCGTAGGACAGGACGACGGCCTGCGCGCCGTCGACGTCCCCGATGCCGCAGACCATGCCGTCGCCGGGAGTGCGCTCGATGAGGTCGTCGAGGGAGCGGCGCCGCCGCTGCGCGGCGACGGCGAGCGCGCCGTACTCGACGAAGGTGCCGGCGTCGCACAGGTCGCCGATGTTCTCCCGCGCCGTGCGGCGGCCGCGCGCGTGCCGCCCGGCCACCGCCTCGGGGCGGGCCGCGTCGAGTCCGATCTCGTGCCGGCGCAGCGTCTCGGCGAGGTCGGCGCGGATCAGGTCGAGGTCGGCCGCCTCGTCCTCGGCGGCGTGGTCGCCGCCACCCTCGGCGGGCTCGGCGAACAGCAGCGGCGCACCCTCGGCGACGGTGTCGCCGGGCGAGGCGGCCAGGGCCCGGACGATGCCCGCCCCGTCCGCGCGGACGACGTGCTCCATCTTCATCGCTTCGAGGATCAGCACCGGCGCCCCCGCCCGGACGAGGTCGCCCTCGGCCACCTCGACGCTCACGACCGTCCCCTGCGTCGGCGCGGGGATCGCGACCGTGCCGGGCGGCGCGTCCGGGGCGGGTGCGGGCCCGGGCTCGGCGGCGCCCGGCGTCGACTCGGCGTAGTACCGGCGGTGCTCGCTCGCCAGCAGCTCGGGCAGGTGGTCGTCGACGAAGGACGTGCCGGCGCCGCCGGAGACGAAGCCGGGATGGCGCAGCACGCCCTGCAGCAGCGGGATGCTCGTGGCGACGCCCGCGATCGCGAACTCGCCGAGGGCGCCGTGCGCGCGGGCGGCGGCGGACGGCAGGTCCTGCGCGCGGGCGACGACCTTGGCGAGCAGCGGGTCGTAGCGCGGGCTCACGTGGAGGCCCGCGTACCCGTGGGTGTCGACGCGGACGCCGGGCCCGGACGGCGGCGCGAACGCGGTGAGCGTCCCGGCGCTCGGGCGCGGCGCGCCGTCCGCGCCGATCGTCTCTGCGTTGACCCGCACCTGGACGGCGCAGCCGGACGCCCGCGGAGGCTCGGCCAGGCCCACCCCGGCGAGGTCCTCCCCCATGGCCAGCCCGAGCTGCGCCCTCACCAGGTCGACGCCGGTGATCTCCTCGGTCACGGTGTGCTCGACCTGGAGCCGGGGGTTGGCCTCCAGGAACCAGAACCCCTCGCCGCCGACGAGGAACTCGAAGGTGCCGAGGCCCTCGTAGCGGACCCGGGCCGCCATGCGCAGGGCGGCGTCCAGCAGCGCGTCCCTGACGGCTCCGGGCAGCGCGGGCGCGGGGGCGATCTCGATCAGCTTCTGGTGGCGGCGCTGGACACTGCAGTCGCGCTCCCACAGGTGGGTGACGGCGCCGGAGCCGTCGCCCGCGACCTGGACCTCGATGTGGCGGGCCCCGGGGACGTGCTTCTCGGCGTACAGCTCGCCGCCGCCGAAGGAGGCGAGCGCCTCCGACCGGCACCGCTCGTAGGCGTCCGGCACGGCGGCGGGCCCGGAGACGACGCGCATGCCGCGGCCGCCGCCGCCCGCCAGCGCCTTGATCACGACGGTGCCGTGCTCGCGGGCGAACGCCTCGGCCTCGGCGAGGCTCGCCGCGCCGGGCGTGCCGGGCGTCACGGGCACGCCCGCATCCCGGGCCAGGCCGCGCGCCCTGGTCTTGTCGCCGAACAGCTCCAGCAGCTCCGGGCGCGGGCCGACGAAGGCCAGCCCGGCCGCGGCGCAGGCGGCGGCGAAGCCCGCGTTCTCGCTCAGGAAGCCGTACCCGGGGTGGACGGCATCCGCGCCGGCGTCCTTCGCGGCGGCGACGAGCGCGTCCGCGTCGAGGTAGCCGGCGGCGCCCTCGCCGGGCAGGACGCGCGTCTCGTCGGCGCGCCGGGTGTGCGCCGAGGCGGCGTCGTCGCGGGTGCGCACGGCGACCGTCCGCAGGCCCAGCTCGGACGCGGCCCGGACGACCCGCAGCGCGATCTCTCCCCGGTTGGCCACAAGGATCCCGCCCACCCGGCCTCCTCACCTCGCCCGCGCCGGTCGGCCCTCACTCTAGAGAGCGGGACGCCAGGGGCCGCGCCCGGAGGTCCCGGTGCGCGCGGATGATCTCCGCGTACCGGCGGCCGCTGTCCTTGACGCGGCGCTCCTGGGTGGCGAAGTCGACGTGGACGAGCCCGAACCGCTGCGCGTACCCGTAGGCCCACTCGAAGTTGTCCAGCAGCGACCAGGCGAAGTAGCCGTCCAGGGGGACGCCCGCGCGGATCGCGGACGCGCACGCCGACAGGTGCGCCTCCAGGTAGGCGGTGCGCTCGGCGTCGTGGACGGCCCCGCCGGGCGCCACGGTGTCGGCGTAGGCGGCGCCGTTCTCGGTGACCATGACGCTGCGCGGCGCGTACTCCTCGGTGACGCGGACGAGGATCTTCGCCAGCCGGTCCGGGTGGATCTCCCAGTCCATGCCGGTGCGCGGCGTCCCGGCCGGGGTGATCTGCCGGGTGCGCGGCGGCGGGCCGCCCGGGTCGGCGACGGTGACGGACCGGCGGTAGTAGTTGACGCCGAGCCAGTCCAGCGGCGCGGCGATCGCCTCCAGGTCGCCGGGCCGCACCGGCGGCTCCACCCCGTACACCTCGATCATGTCGGCGGGCAGCCCGCGGCCGTGGAGGGGGTCGAGCCACCAGCGGTTGTGGTGGCCGTCCTCGCGCCGCGCCGCCGCCGCGTCCTCCTCGCCGTCGCCGCCCGGCTCGCAGTCGGTGAGCAGGTTGACGATGCCGACCCGGGCTCCGGGGGCGGCGGCGCGCACCGCCTGCGCGCCGAGGCCGTGCGCCAGCAGCAGGTGGTACGCGGCGGGCACGGCCGCGCGGACGTCGGCGACGCCGGGCGCCATCGCCCCCTGCAGATGCCCGATCCAGGCCGCGCACACCGGCTCGTTCAGCGTCGCCCACGAGGTGACCCGGTCCCCCAGCGCGGCGGCGACGACGGAGGCGTACTCGGCGAACCGCTCGGCGGTGTCGCGGGCCGGCCAGCCGCCGCGGTCCTGCAGCGCCTGCGGCAGGTCCCAGTGGTAGAGGGTCGGGTGCGGCTCGATCCCGGCCGCGAGCAGGGCGTCCACGAGCCGGTCGTAGAAGGCGAGCCCCGCCGCGTTGACCGGGCCGCCGCCGGCGGGCAGCACCCGCGGCCAGGCGATCGAGAACCGGTAGGCGCGCAGCCCGAGCTCCGCCATCAGCGCGAGGTCCGCGGGCCAGCGGTGGTAGTGGTCGCAGGCGACGTCGCCGGTGTCGCCCCCGGCGATCGCGCCCGGGACGCGGCAGAACGCGTCCCAGATGGAGGGGGCGCGGCCGTCCTCCGCGACGGCCCCCTCGACCTGGTAGGCGGAGGTGGCCGCCCCCCAGGCGAAGTCGGGGCCGAACGCGGTCAGGTCGTCGATGGGCACGGGTCTCCCTCGGGGTCGTCGAGACGGGTCACTTGACGGAGCCGGCGGTCAGCCCCGCCACCAGGAAGCGCTGGAGCAGCAGGAACCCGGCGACGACGGGGACGCTCACCACGAGGGAGGCGGCCATCACCTGGTTCCAGTAGACCTCGTGCTGCGTGGAGTAGCCCTGCAGGCCGATCGCGAGCGTGCGGGTCTGGTCGCTGGTCATGACCGAGGCGAACAGGACCTCGCCCCAGGCCGTCATGAACGCGTAGACGGTGACCGCGACGATGCCGGGCAGCGACGCCGGGACGATCACCCGCAGCAGCGCGCCGACCGGCCCGCAGCCGTCCACCCGGGCCGCCTCGTCCAGCTCCCGCGGGATCGACTCGAAGTAGCCGGCGAGCATCCAGATCGAGAACGGCAGCGAGAACGTCAGGTAGGTCAGGATGAGCGCCCCGCGGCTGCCGTAGAGGGCCACGCCGGTCGCGTTCCCCGCGTTCACGAAGATCAGGAACAGCGGGAGCAGGAACAGGATCCCCGGGAACATCTGCGTGGACAGCACCGTCACCGTGAACGCCCGGCGGCCGGCGAACCGGTACCGGCCGACGGCGTACGCCGCGCCGATCGCGATCGCCACGGACGCCAGCGTCGCGCCGCCCGCGACGATCACGCTGTTGGCGAAGTAGCGGGCCAGCGGGACGGTCGACCACATGTCGACTTAGGGGCGGACCGTCGGCCGCGACGGGATCCACCGGAACCCGCGCTGCACGTCCTCCAGCGGCTTCAGCGACGAGCTCGCCATCGCGTAGACCGGCAGGAGGGTGAACGCGGCCAGCAGGGCCAGCACGATCCGCCGCGTCCAGGCGAAGGAGGCGGGCGGGTCGGTCGGCGCGCGGCGCCTGCGGGCGGGACGCGTGTCAGCCATGCGCGGGCCTCCTCCTGGACGTGGCGAGCAGGTACGCCGCCGTGGCCAGCAGCAGGAACAGCAGGAGCAGCACCGACATCGCCGAGCCCGTCCCGAAGTTCCAGGTGACGAACGAGGCGTGGTAGATGTGCGCCGACACCAGGTCGCCGCCGTCCGGGGCGGCCTTGCCGAACAGGACGAACGGCGTGTTGAAGTCGTTGAACGTCCACAGGAACAACACCAGGACGAGCACCTGGTTGACGGGCCGGAGCGCCGGAAGCGTGATGTGCCGGATCTGCCGCCACACGCCCGCGCCGTCCAGCGCCGAGGCCTCGTACAGGTCGCGGGAGATGCTCTGCATCCCGGCGGTCAGCACCAGGAAGGCGAACGGCCACGACCGCCACACGACGACGGTGACCAGCGCCCAGAAGCTGTTGCCGCCGATCAGCCAGAACGGCCGGCCGCCGCCGGTCAGGTGCAGCTGGTCGGCCAGCACGTGGTTCACCAGGCCGTTGTCGCGCTGGAACATGAAAGCCCAGGTCATCACGGCGGCGTAGACCGGCAGCGCGTACGGGACGAGGAAGAGCGCGCGCAGCGGCCCGCGCCCCGCGAAGCGGCCCTGCATGAGGATCGCCGCTGCGGCGCCGAACAGCCACGACAGGGCGACCGCCAGGAGCGTGACGGCGAGCGTGACCAGGAACGAGCGGAGCAGGTCCGCGCCGATCGCGCCGTCGACGTCCACCGCCACGCGGTAGTTGCCGAGTCCCCTGCCGGGCGCCTTCGACCAGTCGCGGATGTAGAAGAGCGTGAGCTCCCTGAAGCTCATCCAGATCCCGACGGCGATCGGGACCACGTGGACGACCAGCTCGGCGACGACCGCGGGCGCGAGCAGCAGGTACGGGAGCGCGCCCGGAGGCAGCCGCGGCCGCCTCCCCCGCCCCCGCCCGCCGGTTCCGGTCTCCTGCGTCCGCGCCGTCCCCTCCCCGGCGGGGACGGCGGCGGCCGAGACGTCGGCGGAGGCCATGCGCCTACCCGCCCATCTGCTGCTGGGCGGCGGCGAGCCGCTCCCGCACCCTGGCCTCGGTGACCGGGCGTCCGGCGGCGGCGTCGGCGAACAGCTCCTTCATCGCGGTCCCGACGGCCGTCTCGAACCGGCTCTCCTGCGGGACCTGCGGCAGCGGCGCCGCGCTCGTGGCGAGGACGCTCTTGAAGACCTTGAGGTCGGCGGTGTCGAAGGCCGGGTCGTCCTGCGCGGAGACGACCGAGGGCAGGGATCCGTACGCCCTGTTGAGGATCTTCTGCTCCTCGTCGCCGGTCATGAACTTCACGAACTTCAGCGCCCCGCCGCGGTTGCCGGTGTTCCTGAAGACCGCGATGTTGATGCCGGCGACCATGGAGGTGACGTTCCGGCCGCCCGGCGGCGCCGGAGACGGTTGGGGGACCGGCACGACGCCCCAGGCGCCGGGCTTCATGCCGAGGTTGGTGAGCCCGCTGGTGGTGGCCTGCCACAGCAGCATCGCGGCCTTGCCGGTGGCGAAGTCGTTCAGCGACTGGTTGGCCGAGTACTCGGCGTTGCCCGGCGCGGCGATCTTCTCCTCGCCGAGCAGGTCGACGTAGGACTTGACCGCCGCGACGGCCTGCGGGGTGGCGAACTGCGGCTTTCCGTCCGGTGTGAAGAAGTCGGCGCCGTGCATCTGGCCGAGGGTGAACGCCTGGTGGACGTTCTCGGGGATGCTGGCGCCCTCGATCGCGATGCCCTACCTGCCGTCCCGGGTGAGCCGGCGGCCGGCGTCGATCAGTTCCCGCCACGTCCCGGGCGGTTCCAGGTTCGCGTCCGCGAACGTCTTCTTGTTGTAGTAGAGCCCGTAGGCGAGGGAGTAGAGCGGGACGGCGGCCGGGGCCCTGCCCTTGGCGCCCGCGGCGGCGAGCGCGGCGGGCACGAACCGCCGCGCGCCGCCGACCTCGGCCATCGCGGCGGAGTCGAACGGCAGCAGCCCGCCGGTCGCCTGGAGCGACGCCGACCAGGTGTTGCCGATGTTGAGCACGTCCGGCCCCTGGCCGGAGGTGGTGGCGGCGAGGATGCGGTTGAGCAGGTCGGTCCAGGGGACGACCTCCAGCTTCACCTTGATGCCGGTCTGCTTCTCGAACTTGGCCAGCTCGGGGGCCAGCACCTTCCGGTCGGCCGCGAGGTCGGTGCCCTGGTTGCTGGCCCAGTAGGTCAGCGTCTTCGGGTCGCCGCTCCCGCCGCCGGACGTGGTGCCGCCGCCGCAGGCCGCCGCGGCGGTGGCCAGGAGCCCGGCCGCGAGGACGGCGAGGGTCCGCGAGGGGGTAGGACGCATCGGCTCGGCCTTCCGATCATGTGACGGGGGTCACTCGGAGAGTTAGATCACACCTTATTTCACGTCGTGATCTAAGCAGTGACATAATGGCGGGGTCAAGACCTGAGAACCTGCGGGGGACGCGGCCCGGCCCGGGCCGCGGGAGGAGGGGGGCCGATGCCGGAACGGCGCCGGAGGACCGTGCGCGACCTGCGCCGCACCAACCGGTCGGTGCTGCTGAGGCGGCTGCACTTCGACGGGCCGCTCAGCCGCCAGGACCTGGCCCGCGAGACCGGCCTCAGCCCCGCGTCGGTGAGCAACGTGGTGAGCGAGCTGATCGAGGCCGGGCTCGTCGTGGAGGCGGGCAGCGTCGAGTCCGACGGCGGTCGGCCGCGCGTGCTGCTGAAGACCGCGGCCGGTTACGGCCACCTCGTCGGCGTGGACGTCGGCGAGACGCGGGTGATGGTCGAGCTGTTCGACCTGGAGCTGACCCAGCTCGCCAAGGCCGACCTGCCCCTCGGCGACGGCGGCCACGACGAGCGCGCCGTCGTCCGGCACATCCTGGACGGCCTGCCGGCGGTCATCGAGGGCGCGTCGGTCGACCCGGCGTCCATCGTCGGCGTCGGCGTCGGCGTCCCCGGCGTGATCGAGCACGGCCCGGAGGCGGTCGTGCACTGCCAGACCATCGGCTGGGACGGCGTGCCGCTGGAGCGGATGCTGCGCGAGGGCACCCGCCTGCCGCTGTTCGTCGACAACGGCGCGACGGCGCTCGGCCAGGCCGAGATGTGGTTCGGCGCCGGGCGCGGGCACCGGGGCGCCGTCGTCGCGCTCATCGGATCCGGCGTCGGCGCCGCCGTGATGATCGACGGCTCGCCGTACCGGGGCGCGGCCGGCAGCGCGGGCGAGTGGGGGCACACCACGTCCCGGGTCGGCGGCGCGCCGTGCCGGTGCGGGTCCCGCGGCTGCCTGGAGTCCTACGTCGGCGCGACCGCCCTGCTGGAACGCTACAGGGCCGCGGGCGCCCCGGCCGGGACGGACGAGGAGGCGGCCCTCGCCGGGCTGCTGGCCGACCCGTCCGAGGCGGCGGCCGCCCTGCGCGACGACATCGCCGAGCACCTCGGCGCGGGCATCGCCGACCTGGTCAACCTGTTCAGCCCCGAGAAGATCATCATCGGGGGCTGGGCGGGGCTGCTGATCGGCGGCCGGATGCTGGACCGGATCGTCGCGGCCACCGCCGCCTACGCGCTGCGGCAGCCGTTCGCCCAGACCTCGATCGAGCTGTGCCACCTCGGGCCGGAGGCGGTCGCCGTGGGCGCGGCCACCCTGCCGCTCGCGCACCTGCTCGACAGCGGCGGCGACCCGGCGGGCGCGCGATGGCCCGGCGGAGGCCCCCGGGGGATAATGGGGTACTGACCCGCATCCTGGAGGGCGACGACACATGGGCACCGCCGGCCGTTCCGTGCGCGAATCCCTGCTGGACGCCGCGGCCGACCTCCTGGTGGAGCGCGGCTACCGGGCCGTCCGGATGCGGGACGTCGCGGCCGCCGCCGGGGTGAGCCGGCAGACCGTCTACAACGAGTTCGGCGACAAGTGGGGCCTGGCGCAGGCGGTCGTGATCCGCGACAACGAGCGCTACCTCGACGGCATCGACGCGGTGCTGTCCGAGCACGCCGACCTGTACTCGGCGGTGGTCGCCGCGGTGACGTTCACCCTGGAGACCTCCGCCGACGACCAGCTGAAGAAGGCGGTGCTGACGGGCGCGGGCGGCGACGAGATGCTGCCCCTGCTCACCACGCGGGCCGAGCCGGTGCTGTTCTCCGCCAGCGCCCGCATCGCCGAGCACGCCCTGCGCCAGTGGCCGGATCTGGACCGCGACGCGCTCACCGAGATCGCCGACGCTGCGGTGCGCCTGACGATGAGCCACATCATGCTCCCGTCCGGGCCCCCGGAGGTCTTCGCCCACTTCGTCGCCCGCATGGTGACCCGCTACATGGCCGCCGCCGCGGGAGCCCGCGGACCCGGCGCCGGGTGAGGTTCAGGCGACGGCGCTCTGGATGTGGACGGCCTTGACGGCCGTCATCTCGTCCAGGAACTCGGGCCCGTGGCCGGAGTCGCGGCCGCCCGCGCGGCACGGAACCGCGGCCCCTCCCGGGGCGCCGCCGAACACCGCGTTGATCTTCACGGCGCCGGCCTCCAGCGTGCGCCAGGCGGCCTGGGCGTGCGCCATGTCGCGGGTCAGGACGGTCGCGGCGAGGCCGCGGCGGGAGCGGTTCGCGGCCTCCAGCGCCTGCTCGAACCCGGCCACGGTGCGGACGGGCGCGACGGGGCCGAAGGTCTCCTCCGCCATGATCGCCATGTGGTCGGCGCAGCCGGCCAGGACGGTGGCCGGGTAGAAGCAGCCGGGGCCCTCCGGCAGGCGCGCGCCGGTCAGCGCCCGCGCCCCGTCCGCGAGGGCCTTCTCCACCTGCCGGTGGACCCTGGACCGGTGGCGCTCGTCGACGAGGGGCCCGAGCTCGGTGGACGGATCGGCGCCCGGCCCCGCGCGCAGGTCCCGGGCCTGGGCGGCGAGCGCGTCCAGGAACGGCTCGGCGACGGCCTCGTGCACGTAGACGCGCTCGACCGAGGCGCAGGTCTGCCCGGCGTTCGCGAAGCACCCGAGTGCGGCCTGCCCGGCGGCCCAGGACGGGTCGACCCCCGCGTCCACGATCATCGGGTCGGCGCCGCCGTTCCCCAGCACGGTCCTCGCCCCGGTCCGCGCGGCCAGCTCGGCGACACGGCGGCCGGCGCGGGCGGAGCCGACGTGCGCGACGACGTCCGCGCCCGGGTGTCCGGCGAGGGCCTCGCCGGCCGCGCCGCCGCCGGTGACCATGTTCAGGACCCCGTCCGGCAGGCACCCGGCGACCAGCTCGGCGAGCATCGCGCCGGTGTGGGGCGTCCGCTCGGACGGCTTGAGGACGACGGCGTTGCCCGTCGCCACGGCCGCGCCGACCAGACCGCAGGCGATCGCGACCGGATCGTTCCACGGCGTGAGGGCGGCGACGCCCCCCACGGCTCGCGGACCGTGAAGTCGGCCGCGGCCCGCCCGCCCTGGAGGCCGCGCCCGCCGCGAAGCGGCCCCAGCTCGGCGTACTGGCGCAGGGCGCCGATCCCGGCCTCCACGCCGCCGAGCGCGTCACCGGTCGGCCTGCCCATCTCCGCAGTAATCAGGGCGGCGAGCTCGTCGATGCGCTCCTCGGCCGCGCGCGCTGCGGCGCGCAGGGCCGCGCCCCGTTCGGCCTGTCGCGCGGCCGCATGGCCTCCCCTTCCGCGTCGGCCCTGCCCGTCCGGCCCCCGTGCCGAGGTCTCCGAGCCGAAGTCCCCCTGTCGCCTACCCGGGGAGGCCCGCTTCAACGGCCCACCCCGCGTCAGTGAGTACTTACTTCCGTCGGCTACCGTGAACCCACGGGAGAACGTTCGAGGGAGGCGCGATGGACTTCGACCTGCCGGAGGGCGCGGCCGCGGTGCGCGAGGGCGTGCTGGCGGTCGCCGGGAAGTACGACCAGGACTACTGGGGGCGGTGCGACGCGGACAAGCGCTGGCCCGAGGAGGTCTGGCGGGAGCTCGTCGACGGCGGCTGGCACAGCCTGGCGATCCCCGAGGAGTACGGCGGCGGGGGCCAGGGGCTGCTGGAGCTGGCGGTGGCCCTGGAGTCCCTCGCCGAGGGAGGCGCCGGCGGCGCCGCGTCCTTCCTGTACCTGCTGACGCCCGCGTTCGGCGGCCTCACCATCGCCCGGCACGGCACCGCCGGGCAGAAGCGCGAGCTCCTGCCGAAGATCGCCTCCGGCGAGATCGAGACGTGCTTCGCGATCACCGAGCCGGACGCGGGCAGCAACGCCCTCAACATCTCCACCCAGGCGCACCGCGACGGCGACTCCTTCGTCGTCAGCGGCCAGAAGATCTGGATCTCCGGCGTCGAGCGCGCCGAGTTCCTCGTCCTGGTCGCCCGGACGATCCCGGCCGCGCAGGCCCGCCCCCGCACCGCGGGCTTCACCGTCCTGCTGGTGGACGTCAAGGAGGCCGTGGCCGAGGGCACGCTGACCTACCGGCCGATCCCGAAGCTCGGCACCAACACCGTCGCCTCCAGCATGGTCTTCCTGGACGGCGTGCGCGTGCCCGCCGACCGGGTCCTCGGCGAGCCCGACCAGGGCTTCGCCGTCCTGTGGGACATCCTCAACCCCGAGCGGATCCTGGCCGCCGCGGGCGGCGTCGGGTCCGGCGGCCTGGTGCTGAGGATCGCCTGCGAGTACGCCGGCGAGCGCGCCCCGTTCGGCACGCCGATCGGGGCGAACCAGGCCGTCGCGTTCCCGCTCGCGCGGATCAGGGCGCAGCTGGAGCTGGCCCGGCTCATGACCTACAAGGCCGCCTGGCTGTGGGACCGCGGACGGCCCTGCGGCTCGGAGGCCAACATCGCCAAGCTCACCGCGGCGGACGCGGCCTGGCAGGCGGCCGACCGGGCGTTCCAGACCTACGGCGGCATGGCGTACTCCCTGGAGTACCCGGTCGCCCGGATGTTCCGGGACGCCCGCATCGCCAAGAACATCCCGGTCGCCGAGGAGCTCGTCCTCGCCCACATCGCCCAGCACGAACTGGGGCTCCCCAAGTCGTACTGACCCGGGCCGCGCGGCGCGCGGCCCGGGTCAGCGCGGGCCGCGCCTCAGCCGAACCGGGGCGGGCGCTTCTCCCGGAGCGCCGCGACGCCCTCGCGCACGTCCGGGCCGGTGAACCCGAAGAACTCCATCGCCAGGGAGGCGTCGAACGTCGGCCCGGCGAGGCGCAGCCAGTTGTTCAGCGCGTGCTTGGTGAACGACAGCGCCTCGGCGGGGCCGGCGGCGAGCCGCCCGGCGATCTCCAGCGCGCGCTCGTGCACCAGCGCGTCGTCCACGCACACCGAGACCAGCCCGATCCGCTCGGCCTCCTCGCCGGTGAGGACGTCGTTGAGCAGCAGGTAGTACTTGGCCTTCGCGAGCCCGCACAGCAGCGGCCACACGATCGCCGCGTGGTCGCCGGCGGCCACGCCCAGCCGCGTGTGCCCATCGATGATCTTCGCGGTGCGGCCCGCGACGGAGATGTCGGCCAGCAGCGCGACCGCGAGCCCCGCCCCCACCGCCGGGCCCTGGACGGCGCTGACCACCGGCTTGGAGCAGTTCACCACGTTCATCACGATGTCGCGGGCCTCGCGCATGATCCGGCGGCGGGCGGCGTGGTCGGTCATCATCTCCTCGATCATGGCGAGGTCCCCGCCGGCCGAGAACGCCGTCCCCTCCCCCCGCACGAGCACCACGCGCGCCGCGTCGTCGGCGTCGGCGTCCCGCCAGATCTCCACCAGCTCGCGGTGCCCGGTGGCGTCGACCGCGTTCAGCCTGCCCGGCGTGCTGATCGTGACCCGCAGGACCCCGTCCGCCGCCCAGTCGATCTTCAGCCGCTCGTACGCGTCGTACCGCGTCATGCCGCACTCCCCTGCCGCGCGTGGTCGTCGAATGCCGCGCGCAATCGTCGCACAGCGAACTCCACCGCCTCGGCGCCGGCGTCGAAGACCTCGGGCAGCAGGAAGAAGGAGTGCACGACGCCGTCGTAGCGGCGCAGCTCCACCGGCACGCCGGCCGCGGCGAGGCGGCGCGCGTAGTGCTCGGCCTCGTCGCGCAGGATGTCGCACTCGGCGGTGATCACGGTGGCGGGCGCGGCTCCGGCGAGGTCCGGGGCGCGCAGCGGGGCGAGCCGCGCGTCGGACGGATCGGCGCCGTCCCGGTAGAGGCCCATGAACCGGCGGAGCGACCCGGCGTCCAGCCCGTAGCCCGTCCCGTACTCCCGCCAGCTCGGGGTGTCCGTCGCCGTGTCGGTCACCGGGTAGACGAGCAGCTGGTGGACGAGGGGCAGTCCGGCGTCCCTGGCCAGCAGAGCGGCGACCGCGGCGAGGTTCCCTCCGGCGCTGTCGCCGGCGACCGCCGCGGCCCCGCGCAGCGCGCCGTACCGGCCGGGCTCGCGCGCCACCGAGGACACCACGGCCCAGGCGTCGTCCACCGCGGCGGGGAACGGGTGCTCGGGGGCCAGCCGGTAGCCGACGTTCAGCACGACGCACTCCGCCGCGGCCGCCAGGTCGCGGCAGAAGGCGTCCACGTTGTCGACGCCGCCGAGTACCCATCCCCCGCCGTGCAGGTACACGACGGCCGGCAGCGGCCCCCGCTCGGGCGGCGCCGGGCGGTACAGGCGCACCGGCACGGCCCCGTCCGGTCCGGGCACCTCGATGTCGCGGACCCGCGGGAGCTCGCGCCGCACCACCGGGAAGGCCGCCCCGATCCGCTCCCGCATCTCCGCGATCGTGGGCTCGGCGGGCCCGTCCCGTCCCGGCGGGGCGGCGGTCCACGAGGCGAGCTGCTCCAGAAAGCTCACGGTCTGCGGGTGCAGGGGCATGCGGCGGCCTCCGGTGGGGGCGTCGGCGAGATCCACCCGTCGGCCTGCCCGGTGCCCGGACCTCCAATCCCCCTGCGTCAGCGTCCGGCCGCCTCGGCGACGAGCGCCTGGAAGAGCCGCCGGTCGTCGCCCTCCTCCGGGTGCCACTGGACGGCGACCCCGAAACGGTGCCCCTGCAACTCCAGCGCCTCCACCACCTGGTCCTCGGCCCACGCGACGGCGGTCAGGCCCTTGCCGAGCCGGCTCACCGCCTGATGGTGGTAGGTGGGAACGTCGGACGAGGCGCCGAGGATCCCGCCGATCAGGCTCCCCTCGCTGATCCGCACCCGGTGCGAGCCGACGAGCCCGGCCTGCGGGGCGTGCCCCCGGTGGCCCACCGCTTCCGGCAGGTGCTGGACGAGGGCGCCGCCGCGCGCGACGTTCAGCACCTGCATGCCCCGGCAGATCCCCAGGAACGGCAGGTCGGCGTCGACGGCGGCGCGGACGAGCGCCAGCTCGAACCGGTCGCGCTGCGGCTGCGGCGGCCCGGTCTCGTGGTGCCGGACGGCGCCGTACAGTTCCGGGTCGAGATCGCCGCCGCCCGCCAGGACGAGGCCGTCCAGCCGGGCGACCAGGGTGTCCAGCCCGCGCAGGGTCGCGGCCGGGGGCAGCAGGACCGGGACGCCGCCGGCCCGCTCGACCGAGCGCGCGTACGGCACGGGCAGCAGCGCGGCCTCGCGCACCCAGACCCCCCAGCGCGCCGGCTCCTGGTAGGTGGTGATCCCGATGAGCGGCGGCCCGCCCTCACCGGCCGCCGGATGCGGCGCTCCCAGCCCGGCTCCTGACATGCGTGTCTCCCCCCTGTGCTGGACCCCGGCCCGGGGCGGCCGCCGGTACGGGTGATCCGCCTGCCGGCCGCACGTCACCGTGCGTCACCCGGTCCCTCGCGCCGTCCGCCCCCGGCCCTCCTCCCGGCCAGCTTGCCGCACGGCGCGGATCCCCGCCGCTGGAAGCGGCGAGATCGGCGCACGGCGGTGCCGGGGGCAGAGCTCCGCCCCCGCGGCGGCGCGGAGCGGGAAACACCGAAGAATTCTGAAATCTTCTTCCCTGATGCAGGTTCTTCCTCCCCTTCCGGATGGTTCTTCCCTAACGTTCCCTCCCTGATCGGATACCGATCAGTATGCGTCGGCCGTGTCACTTACCGACAGTCACACGAAATTGACCGCCCATCACCATGCGTAGCGATCACACGTCCCCGCGGAGGCGGAGGCTTGAGTACCTGCGGAGATGGGTGAGAGAATCTCACCAACTCGGGCAGCACGCATGCCCGGATCATCCGTCAGCCCTGCCGTCCGACCGCCGAAACAGCCCGATGGGGGAGGCGAGCCGACCAATGTCGCCGGAAACTCGCGTTGTCAAAGAATGCTTCGCACGCCTTGAAGCCGATCCCTCCGGCGCCATGCGCTATTTCTACGGCCGCCTTTTCGCGGCGCATCCGCGGCTGCGCACCCTGTTCCCGCCCGCGATGGGCGGCCAGCAGGACAGGTTCTTCCACGCGCTCGGCCGGATCGTCTGGAGCCAGGACAACCCCGAGGAGCTCGCCCGCCACCTGAAGGGCCTCGGCCGCGGCCACCGCAAGTACGGGGTGCTGCGCGAGCACTATCCGGCCGTCGAGGAGGCCCTGACCGCGACGCTGCGCGCCTTCGCCGCCGACGTCTGGACGGCCGAGGCCGAGGCCGCCTGGCGCGCCGCCTACCGCTCCGCGGCCGACGCCATGGCGGACGCGGCGGAGCGGGACGCCGCGGACGCGCCGCCGTGGTGGGTCGCCGAGGTCGTGCGGCACGAGCGCCGCGCCTTGGACGTCGCCGTCCTCACGCTGCGTCCCGAGCGTCCCCTGCCGTTCGCGCCCGGGCAGCACGTGAGCGTGCAGGCGGCCCGCTGGCCCCGGGTCTGGCGGCCGTACTCCATCGCGAACGCGCCCCGCCGGGACGGGACGATCTGCCTGCACGTCCGGGCCCGTCCCGCCGGGTGGGTGAGCGGCGCGCTGGTCCGGCACACCGGTCCGGGCGACAGCGTCCTGCTGGGCCCGCCGGACGGCGCGATGACCCTCGACCCGGACTCGGGCCGCCCGCTCCTGCTGATCGGCGGCGGCACCGGCCTGGCCCCGGTGAAGGCGCTGGCCGAGCAGGCCCTCGCCGCCGGCGCGGACCGCGACGTCCTGCTCGTCGCCGCGGCCCGCTCCGAGAACGACCTCTACGACCTTCCCGCCCTGCGGCGGCTGGAGGCCGCGCACCCCCGGCTCCGGATCGTCCCCGTGGTGTCCCGCGAACCCGCCGCCGGCGCCCTCAACGGGCGTGTGCCGGACGTCCTGCCGCAACTCCTGGACGGGGCGGCCGGCCACGACGCCTACGCGGCCGGGCCCGCCCCGCTCGTCCGCGCGACGGTCACCGCCCTGCAGCGGATCGGCGTGCCGCTGACGCGCGTCCATCACGACCTGCTCGCCGCCGGGGACTGACGCCCCTCACCAGCCGGCGCGCTCCCGCAGGAACTCGGTCGTCCCGGCGTCCGCCGGGTAGAACGACTCGATCGCCAGTTCCGCCACCGTGATGTCGACCGGCGTCCCGAAGGTCGCGATCGTGCTGAAGAACGACAGTTCCCGGCCGTCCACCCGCATCCGCAGCGGGACGAACACCTCGTGGCTCGCGGGCGGGGCCATCGCCTCCCCCACGTCGCCGGGGAAGCTCCGCAGCTCCCGGTACAGCTGGGCGAGCGCCGCGTCCGCGGTCAGGGCCACGTGCCGCCGGACGCGGTCGATCATGTGGGCGCGCCACTCCGCCAGGTTCAGGATGTTCTTGGCCATCCCGTCCGGGTGCATGCTGAGCCGCAGCACGTTCAGCGGCGGTTCCAGCAGCTCCGGCGGCGCGCCCTCCATGAAGAACGCCGCCGCCCGGTTGGCGTCGATCAGGTTCCAGAACCGGTCCACGACCACGGCCGGATAGGGCTCGTGGCCCCCCAGCACCTGCCGGAGCGCCGCGCGGACCGTGTCCATCTTCGGTTCCTCGATCGGCGTCTCGTCGAACACCGGCGCGTATCCCGCCGCCACCAGCAGCAGGTTGCGGTCGCGCAGCGGCACGTCCAGGTGCTCGGCCAGCCGCAGCACCATCTCCCGGCTCGGCGCCGAGCGGCCCGTCTCCACGAAACTGAGGTGCCGCGTCGACACGTCCGCCTCCGACGCCAGCTCCAGCTGGCTCAGCCTGCGCCGCTGCCGCCACGCCCGGAGCTGCTCTCCGATCGGCCGCACGTCGCTCAACCCCGTCGTCATCGCCATCGTCATCGTCGTCACGCCATGACGGTAGCGGCAGGCGGGTCAGGGCCACGATTACGTGCGGGGTAATGGACGCGGTGAGGCCGGGCGGCGAGGGTGTGGTCCCGACACGCCCTCGCCGCAGGAGGCTCCATGACGACCGGGCCCACCCCCGACCAGCTGACCGACGCCATGCCGTTCGCCCGCGCGCTCGGCATGGAGATCGACACCGCGGGGCCCGGAGAGGTCGCCGGCCATTTGGACTGGGCCCCCGACCGCTGCACCGCCGGCGGCCTCATGCACGGCGGCGCCCTCATGGCCCTGGCCGACACGCTCGGCGCGGCGTGCGCGTTCCTCAACCTCCCGCCGGACACCTCCACCTCGACGCTGGAGTCCAAGACCAACTTCTTCCGCGGGGTCGGGGAGGGGCGCGTCCGGGGCGTCTCCCGCCCGCTGCACACCGGCCGGACCTCCATCGTCGTCCAGACCGACCTGTTCGACGCGGACGGGCGCCGTGTCGCCCAGGTGACCCAGACCCAGGCCGTGCTCCGGCCCCGGTCCGGCTGAACCGCCGAACGCCTTTACGTTGTAGATTTTTTGGCGACGTGCTCGGAGAAGAAGGCGAGGATGCGCTCCCAGCCGTCCGGGGCGTTCTCGCGGCCCTTCCCGAAGCCCATGACGATCTTCGCGACGGGGCCGAACGGGGGCGGCGGCGTGAGGTCGGTGAGGAACCCGTGCCCGGTGCCCGGGTACTCCTTCACGTCATGCGTCACGCCGGCGGCCGTGAGGGCGCGCTCCAGCCTGCCGGCGGCTCCCCGCAGCGACGGGTCGGCGGCGCCGTAGCTCCCGACGACCGGGCACGCGCCCCGCAGGGACTCCTCCGGCCGGCGCGGCAGGATCCCGTAGTTGGCCGCGGCGGCCTGGAAGTCGTACTTCGCCGCCGCGACCAGCGCGAACCCGCCGCCCATGCAGAATCCGCACACCCCGACGCCGCCGGTGCAGTCGTCCCGGCCGGCGAGCCAGGCGCGGGCCGCCTCGATGTGGTCGTAGGTCGGCCCGCGCTGGGCGCGCATGTCGCGCATCGCCTTGGCGACGCAGCGCAGCCAGGGCGCCCCGCCGTAGAGGTCGGGCAGCACGGCGAGGTACCCGTGGGCGGCGAACCGGTCGGCCTGGGCGCGCATGTCGTCGTTCGCGCCCATCGCCTCGAACACGATCACGACGCCCGGCCAGGGCCCCTCCCCCTCGGGGACGGCGAGGTAGCCCGGCAGCGCGCGGGACCCCACCGGAATGGTGATGTCAGACATACCGTCCAATAATTCCCCAGGGAGGCCGGGCGCGCCTGGGCCCAATACGGGTCGCGCGGGTTCAGACCTTGCGCCACCGCGGCACCCACGAGCCGTCCTCGACGACGTAGTCGCCGAACAGGTCCGGGGCCTCCGTGCGCATCACCTCGCCGATCTTTCCGAACAGCAGCCGGATCTCCTCCTCGGCGCCGGGCGCGGTGCGGTTCTCCAGGGTGTGGCGCAGGGTGCGCACGTTGGCCGTCCACACCAG
Source organism: Spirillospora sp. CA-108201 (assembly GCF_050936235.1). Classification (NCBI taxonomy): domain Bacteria; kingdom Bacillati; phylum Actinomycetota; class Actinomycetes; order Streptosporangiales; family Thermomonosporaceae; genus Spirillospora; species Spirillospora sp. CA-108201. Next base: position 1,898,588 of record NZ_JBNJNE010000001.1, read on the forward strand.
GCCCGTGCCGACGCCCTCGGGAGCGAAGCGGCGCATGAACGAGGTCTTGTGCTTCTTCTCCTTGAACGGCACGCCCTCGTCGTCCAGGCCGAAGTGGGCGGCCATCCACCCCTGGAACTCCTCCATCTGCTCCAGCATGGCGGCGGCGCGCTTCATCAGCTCGGCGTCCTCGCGGGCCCACTCCGGGAACCAGAACGGGATGTCCTGGAGCCGGACGAACCGCAGCGACTCCTGCGAGATGGCCACGCCCGGGCGGTGCCGGACGAGCTCGTGGGTCAGCACCCGGCTCACGTTGTGCAGGACGAAGCTGAAGCTGACGTGCTCCAGCACCGAGCCGTGCAGGCTGCGCAGGATGTTCTCCAGGTACTGGCCGGAGTCGGTGCGGATCTTGGTGACGTTGGGGTTGAGGCCCGGCTCCCAGGACCGGTAGCAGAGCCGGCCCGCGAACTCGGCGAGGTTCTGCGGGTCGTTCAGCTCGTCGTCGAGCTGGCCGCGGTCGAGCCGCTCCAGCCAGCTCTCCCCGCCCACGTCCCGCAGGTACCGGGCGACCTCGTCGTAGTCCAGTTCGGGCCGCGCAACGAGGAACACCTCGGGCTCGACGCTCTTCACTCTCGTTCCCCCTACAGCTCGTTTCCGTCGCCCCTTAGGAAACCACCCCGCAATCCCGGCCGCGAGCCAGGGCACGGGTTTCGGAGGTAATGAACGTCCTGGACGACGCTCGTGGTGTCATGACGCAGACTAGAGGGGTTCGTCCAGCTAGGGGGGTCCATGCCATCGGAACTGACGGTGCTGGGGGCCTGTCCGCTGGACTGCCCCGACGGCTGCTCCTGGGTCGTCACCGTGCGGGACGGGGCCGCGGTCCGGCTGCGGGGCAACCCCGACCACCCCTACACGCGCGGGGCGCTGTGCGCGAAGGTGAACCGGTGGCTGGAGCGCGCCGCCCAGCCGGACCGGATCCTGTACCCGCTGCGCCGGGTGGGGGCCAAGGGCGAGGGGCGGTTCGAGCGGATCGGGTGGGACGAGGCGCTCGGCGAGATCGCCGCGCGGCTGGAGGACGTCGTCGGGGAGCACGGCGGCGAGGCCGTCTGGCCCTACTGGGGGACGGGCACGCTCGGTTACCTGCAGGGCCTCGAAGGGTATTCCGGCCGGCGGTTCTTCAACGCGCTCGGAGCCTCGGCCCACGACGCGAACATCTGCTCGGCGGCGGGCAGCGCCGGGATGGCCGAGGCGGTCGGCTCGCCGGGCGGCATGGACCCCGAGGACCTCGCGCACGCCCGGCTCGTCCTGCTGTGGGGCACGAACCCCCTGACCAGCGGCCACCACGTGTGGAAGTTCGTCCAGGACGCGCGGAAGGCGGGCGCGCACCTGGTCGCGATCGACCCGGTGCGGACGCGGACGGCGCGGCAGGCCGACGAGCACCTGGCGCCCCTGCCCGGGACGGACGGGGCGCTCGCGCTCGGGCTGCTCCACGTCATCGCGGGCCTCGGTGCGCAGGACGCGGGCTTCCTGGCCCGCGCCACGCTCGGGTGGGAGGAGTTCCGGCACCGGATCGCCGAGTATCCACCGGAACGGGCCGCGCGGATCACCGGCGTCCCGGCGGACCGCATCGTCGCGCTCGGCGAGCGGATCGCCCGCACCCGCCCCACCGCGATCCGCGCGACGCAGGGGCTCCAGCGGCACTCCGGCGGCGGGGCCGCCCTCCGGTTGATCTCCGCCATCCCCGCCGTGACCGGCGACTGGGGGCGGCGCGGCGGCGGGCTCGCGTTCTCCACGTCCGGCCACGTGAAGCTCGACAAGGCCGCGCTCTGGCGGGACGACCTGCGCCCCCGCCCGGTGCGGACACTGTCGATGAGCCGCCTCGGCGAGGGCCTGCTGGACGTCCGGGATCCGCCCGTCAAGGCCCTCTTCGTCATCGCGGCGAACCCCGCGGGCAGCACGCCCCACCAGAACAAGGTGCGCCGGGGGCTGGCCCGCGACGACCTGTTCACCGTCGTCCTGGAGCAGTTCCCGACCGACACCGTGGACTACGCCGACATCGTGCTGCCCGCGACGGCGCAGCACGAGCACGCCGATCTCCACGAGGGCTACGGCCACCTGTACCTCACGTGGAACGAGCCCGCCGTGGCGCCGCCCGGCGAGTGCCTGCCGACGACGGAGACCTTCCGCCGCCTGGCGAGCCGGATGGGCCTGCGGGAGCCGGCGCTCTACGACTCCGACGAGCGCCTCGCCGAACAGCTGCTGGCGTCGGACCACCCGTGGATGGCCGGGGTCACCCTGGACCGGCTCCGCAAGGAGGGGTTCGTGCGCATGTCGGTCCCGGACCCGTTCCTGCCGTACGCCGACGGCTTCCCCACCCCGTCGGGACGGTTCGAGTTCCGCTCCCCCGGCGCCGGTCTCGCCGGGTACGTCCCGCCCGCGGAGGTCGCCGACGGGGAGCGGGCCGTGAGGTACCCGCTCGCCCTGGTATCGGCGGCGTCGCACGAGTTCCTCAACACCCAGTTCGCCAACAACCCCGAGCTGCGGCGCCGCTCCGGCGGACTCACCGTCCGCCTCCACGAGGACGACGCGACCGCGCGGGGCCTGAGCGACGGGCAGCGGGTCGCGGTCGGCAACGACCGGGGCTCCTTCGAGGCCGTCCTGAGGATCACCGACGAGGTGCGCCCCGGCGTCGCGGCGACCACCAAGGGCCACTGGGCCAAGCTCTCCGGCGGCTCCAACGCCAACGCCGTGGTCGACGAGCGCGACACCGACCTCGGCGGCGGCCCCGTCTTCCACGACACCCGCGTGGAGGTCACCGCCCTACCGGCGCCACCGCGCCTGGCCGGGCCCCTTGCAGGTGTAGACCCGGCCGTTGGCGGTGCCGACCGCCCCGGCGGGTGAGCAGAACGCGCCCGGGTGCACGGTGCGCGCCGGCGGGCGCGCGCCGGTCCGCGTCGGCCGGGGCGTCCTGGGCCGCGACGGCCTCGGCTTGACCTTGCGAACGGTGGGCCTGCCGGTCGGACCGTTCCCGCGCTTCGGGGCGACGGTGGACGGGGACGGCGCCGGAGCGGAAGGCGGCGGAGCGGACGACGCCGGCGAGGAAGGCGTCGCGCGACCGGACGCCGGCTTCCCCGTGGAGGCCACGGGAGTGGGCGGAGCGGTCGGCCCCGCGGCGCTGCCGATCCCCATGCCGACCGCGCAGCCGCCGAGCCCGCCGAAGAGCAGGCACGCTCCGGCGATGACCGCCACGACGGCGCCTGGTAAACCACCGCGCGGTGCGGGCGGGCGGGGAGATCGAGGCGGGACTGGCTGCGAGTACATCGGCGGCTCCTGGTCAAGCATGTACCGATGGGACGTGTCCCCCTCCGTGGGAGTTGACCGCCGGAGGCGATATCCCGTGGATCCCCGGATGCCCGTCGGCGAGGATTCGCTCCATGACATGGACTGCGCCCGCCGTGGATCGCGGCGACTTCCCTTTCGGAGACGACGAGCGCGCCTCCCTGGAGGCGTATCTGGACTTCCACCGCGCTACGTTGCTGCTCAAGTGCAGCGGGTTGACCGGGGAGCAGCTCGCGTCACGACCGCTGCCGAGCACGGGCCTGTCGCTGCTCGGCCTTGTGCGCCATCTTGCGGAGAACGAGCGATGGTGGTTCCGCCGCCGTTTCGACAGGCAGGACGCCCTCGGTGACCTGTACTGCTCGCAGGAGCATCCCGACGGGGACTTCGACCTCGGCGACGCGGACGGCGCCCGAGAGGACTTCACCGTCTACACGAGAGAGGTCGAGCTGGCACGGCGGACCGCGCAGGGCCGGTCACTGGACGAGGAGTTCCCAGGCAGAACCCGCAAGCTGACCCTGCGCTGGGTCTACCTCCACATGCTCGAAGAATACGCACGCCACAACGGCCACGCCGACCTCCTGCGTGAGGCCGTCGACGGCCGGACCGGAGAATGAGGCCAAGGCACCCGGAACGCGGCCAGACGCCCTGGGGCGGGCGGGTGATGTGAGGACGGGCCGGGCGCCCGCTCTCGCGGAGCCTCAGAGGAGAAGGCCGGCGGCATGCAGGTGGTCGAAGATGATCTGGTCGACGGGTGAGACGCGGGCGCGGTCGCCGTAGGCCGGCCAGGCGACCTCCTCGATCTCGCCGCTCGGGGCCGGCTCTCCCTGGTGGCCGGCGGTGTAGCGGGTCATCCGCACGGTGACGCCCTCGGTGTGGCCGTGCGCCTGCGCCTGGAAGGTGCCCAGGTGCGCGGCGGTGGCGGGGTCGATCGCGACGGCGAGTTCCTCGCCGATCTCCCTGACCAGGGTGTCGATGTCGGTCTCGCCGGGTTCGCGCTTGCCGCCGGGAAGGTAGTAGGCGTCCTTGCCCCGCGACCGGGTGCTGAGGATCCTGCCGTCCTTCAGGTGGATCCAGGCGATCTTGTCGATGAAGGTGCTCACCGCTCCATCCTGTCGGCTTTCGGTGCGGGCGGGCGTCAAGATCTTTGCGGGCGGTACGGTGTGGCCTGGAGGAATCGATGACGTTTCAGGCCGATACCGGCGCCGTGCTCGACCGCGCCAGGAGGTACGAGCGGCAGGGCCGGAACGCGGAGGCCGCGGCCGCCTACGCCGACGCCGCCGAGGCCATGGCGGCGCGCGGCGACCGAGCGTCCGCCGCGGCGGCGCGGGCGCGGTACGCGCGGGCGCTCGCCGCCGCGGGGAGGACCGGCGAGGCCCAGCGCGTCCTCGACGTCCTCGACCGGGAGGCGGCGGCGATGCCGGCCGCGGTCCGGGCGGGGCTGGACGCGCAGGCGGCGCACGTGCTGGCCGCCGCGGGCCGGACGGGCGAGGCGGCGCGGCGCGCGTGGGCCGCGATGTCGGGGTTCGGGTCGCTGCAGGATGCCGGGCGCGCCGGCGCCGCGGGCGTGCACGCCGCGCGGCTGATCCTGAAGGACGCGGGCCCGCGCGGCGCGCTGCGGCCGCTGCGCGAGCTGCTGGCGCAGATGCCGCCCGGCGGCGAGGCGCACCGGCAGGTCGCGGGGCTGCTCGCGGACGCCGAGCGGCGCCCTGACCGCGACCACGACGTCCTCGTCACCGACCCCGACAGCGCCGCGTGGGGACGGCTCGCCGCGGCGCTCGCCGTGGGCGCGCACCTGGCCGTCGGGAACGGCGTCGCCTGGAACGCGCTCACCGACCACGAGAGCGCCCGCGACGACCGGGTGCTGCTGGAGCGCGACTGGGGCGTCACCGACTCCGAGAGCTGGCGCGGGCAGATGGACGCGCTGCTCGACGCGCGCAACAGCGACCCGGCGGTCCAGATGGTGCTCGACCGGCGCGGCAGGGGCACCGGCAAGCCGGCCTGGCAGGAGGCGATCGTCGCCTGGTGCGGCGAGCGCGACATCTCCGAGCAGACCGTCAGGGAGGTCGTGGAGCTGTCGGAGGCGGTCCTGCGCTACGAGGCGCGGTTCCGGGCGGACGGCCTGCTCCCGCCCGACGGCCGTGTCGAGAGCGTCTACGGCTACGACTTCGGGCGGGCGGTGAACATGGCCCGCTGGGGCCTGAACGCCGGGTACTGCGACGCCGATGAGGCCGAGGAGTGCGTCCTGACCGCGGGGCACCGCGCCCACCAGGTGTACGCGTCGTGGCAGGAGTTCTCGGCCGGGTACGTCCTCGGCCGGATGCTGCGGTTCGACGAGGGGGAGTTCGGCGAGTGGTACGAGCGCTCCCTCACCGGCCACCGCGTCCTGGCCGAGGACCCGGGCAGCCCGTGGCGGCGCATGGCCTGGGGCTGAGGCCCGGCTCAGCCCAGCGCGTCGATGTCGGCGATGATCGCCTTGCGTCCCTCCTCGTCCAGCGACGAGGCCGTCACGGCGTTGCGGGCCAGGGAGGCCAGCTCGGCGCGGCCGAGACCGAATGCCTCGGCGGCGACGCGGTACTCGCCGGTGAGGGTCGTGTTGAACATCGGCGGGTCGTCGCTGTTCAGGGTGACGAACAGCCCCTCCTCCAGCATCCGCGGCAGGGGGTGGGAGGCGAGGTCCGCGACCTGCCCGGTGCAGACGTTGGAGGTCGGGCACACCTCCAGCGGCAGCTGCGTCTCGCGCAGGTGGGCGACGAGGCGCGGGTCGGCCAGGCAGTTGGTTCCGTGGCCGATGCGCTCGGCGCCGAGCCCCTCGACGGCCTCCCAGATCGTCTCCGGGCCGGTCATCTCCCCCGCGTGCGGGACGCTGCGCAGGCCGGCGGCGCGGGCGGCGGCGAACGCGTCGCGGAACGCGTCCCGGAACGGCGCGCGGCTCTGCTCGATGCCGCCGATCCCGAACCCGACGAGCGTCTCCGGCGGGTGCCGCAGCGCGTGGTCGAGGGTGCCGCGGGCGCCCTCGGCGCCGAACTCGCCGGGGATGTCGAAGATGTAGGACATGCGGATGCCGAGCCGGTCGCGGGCCTCGCGGGCGGCGATGTCGAGCGCCTCGGTGACCGCGGGCATCGGCATCCCGGCCCGCTGGTGGGTGTAGGGCGTGACGGTCAGCTCGACGTACCGGACGTTCTGCGCGGCGAGGTCGCGGGCGATGCCGGAGACGAGGGTGCCGACGTCCTCCGGGGTCCGGACGAGGCTGGACACCGACTCGTACACGTCGGCGAAGTGCGGGAAGTCGCGGAACTCGTAGAAGGCGCGCAGTTCGCGCTCGTCGACGGGGACGGGCCCGTCCGGGTGGCGGCGGGCGAGTTCGAGGACGGTCGGGACGGAGGCGGAGCCCACGAGGTGGACGTGGAGCTCGACCTTCGGGAGGGCGTCGATGAACGCCGCGATGCTGGTGTCGTCGGTAGGCACGCCGCGAAATTAACAGCCACCCGACCTGCCGGGACAGGTGAACGCGGCGAACCTCCCACGAAATTGTCAGGAACCCTCCCGTTCGGCAGGATGGTCGCCGTGCGCGCCGCCCGACTGATCTCCGCCGTGCTCCTGCTGCAGTCGCGGGAGGCGATGACCGCCGCCGAGCTGGCGCGCGAGCTGGAGGTGTCCGAGCGCACCGTGTACCGGGACATGGAGGCGCTCTCGGCGGCCGGGGTGCCGGTGTACGCCGACCAGGGGCGGGGCGGCGGATACCGGCTCGTCGGCGGCTACCGGACGCGGCTCACGGGCCTCACCCGCGAGGAGGCCGAGGCGCTGTTCCTGTCCGGGCTGCCCGGCCCCGCCGGGGACATGGGGCGCGCCGACGTGCTGGCGGCCGCCGAGCTGAAGGTCCTCGCCGCGCTGCCGCGGACGCTGCGCGACGCGCCCGCCCGCGCGAACCAGCGCTTCCACCTCGACGCGCCCGGCTGGTTCGGCCAGAGCGGGCCGCCGCCGCTGCTGCGCGACCTCGCCCGCGCGGTGTGGGACGACGAGACCGTGGAGCTGCGCTACCGCCGCAAGGACTCCGAGGTCACCCGGACGGCCGAGCCGTACGGGCTCGTCCTGAAGAACGGCACCTGGTACCTGGTCGCGCGGGCCGGCGGCGGGCACCGCACCTACCGGGTGGACCGCGTCGCCGCCGTCCGCCCCACCGGCGTCTTCTTCGAGCGCGACGAGCACTTCGACCTCGCCGCGCACTGGCGCGGGCAGGCCGCCTCCTTCGTGCGGTCGGTGCTGCGCGACGAGGCGACGGTGCGCCTGTCCCCCCTCGGCATGCGGATCCTGCGGCACGCCGTCGAGCCGTACGCGGCCCGGCAGGCGGCCGCCGCCGCCGGCGAGCCCGACGAGCGCGGGTGGGTGGCGACCACGCTGCCCGTGGAGTCGACGGCCGTCGCGGCGGCCGAGCTGATGCGGCTCGGCCCCGAGGTGGAGGTCCTCGCCCCGCCGGAGCTGCGGGCGCGGATGGCGGGCGCCGCCGCCCGGCTCGCGGAGCTGTACCGGACGGCGGACCGGCCCTCGGGGCCTCCGGCTACCGGTAGCCGGTGACGTCGGCGGGACCCGCCTGATCCACCTCGACGATGTACCGCCAGGCGTCGGGGCGGCTGCCGTCCGCGTCGGTGAACCCGTAGACCTGGGCGAGGCCGCCGCTGGACAGCGACGCCCCGTTCCAGCGCGCGCGGTCCGGGTCGGCGGCGAGGGCCGCGACGGCGCGTCCCACGAACGCGGGCGACTCGGAGATCGCGAAGTGGGGGGCCGCCTTCGTGGCGTCGCGCCAGGTGTCCTCGGTGACGCCGTAGTTGTCGAGCATCGCCTCCGAGCGCAGCCATCCCGGCGTCAGCGAGAGGGCCGTCGCGCCGTAGGGCGCGATCTCCTCGGACTGGGCGAGGGCCATCCGGATGACCGCGCTCTTGGCGAGGTCGTAGAAGTAGCCGCATTCCCGGCGGTAGGCCGCGTTGTACTCGGCGGTCCCGTCGGTGACCTCCACGACCAGGCCGCCGGGCTCGCGGATCAGCAGCGGAAGGGCGCAGTGGCTGGTGATGGCGTGGGTGTCGACGGCCAGCCTGAGCATGCGCAGCCCGTCGTCCAGGGACTGCTCCCAGAGCGGCCTGCCGAACTCGAAGAGGCGGTCGGCGCCCCAGACGTCGTTGACGAGGACGTCCAGCCGGCCGCGCTCCTCGTCGACGCGGCGCACGAGGGCGGCGACCCGCGCCGGATCGAGGTGGTCGACCTGGACGGCGATGCCCTCGCCGCCCGCGGCCGTGACCAGCTCGGCGGTCTCCTCGATGGTCTCGGGACGGTCCATTTCCGACCGGCGGGTCCGGGTGGACCGTCCCGTCACGTAGACGGTCGCGCCCGCGGCGCCGAGCTGGACGGCGATTCCCCGTCCCGCTCCGCGCGTGGCGCCCGCGACCAGTGCGGTCTTACCTGTCAGTGCACGGCTCATGGGGACGATGCTGGCACCGAAACCTGACAGGTTCCGTCAGTGTTCCGCCCCGGCCGGCCGAGTTTTCGGTCAGGTGAAGATGCTCACCCCGCCCGGGCCGACGAGAAGCCCGACGACGATGAGGACGATGCCCCAGAGGAGGTCGCGCCGCGCGAGGATCACGTAGATGCCGGCGATCACCAGGATGACCGCGATGAGCCACAGGATTGTCATCATGGCCCCCGACGTCCCCCCAGGGATGCCCAAGAAACCACAATCTCGTTGCGGATGACCGAATTACCCGTTTTGTTGCGGAGGGGGGAGGACGGACCTCCCCCCTCCGCGGGACGACGGCGGTCACCGGCGCCCCGGCTCCTCCTGCTTCGGAACTACGGACGCCTCCGCCCGGGGGACGGTCAGCCCCGGGCGCGGCACAGCCGCAGGACGTTGGCGACGATGCGGTGCCCGGCGCCGCCCGCCGCGGTGAGGATCGACTCCGGGTGGAACTGCACGGCCCAGCGCCGCCGCACCGGGTCCTCGATCGCCATGACGACGTCCCCGGTCAGCGCCGTGACCTGGAACCCCTTCACCCGGTCGGGGGTGGAGTGCAGCGAGTGGTAGCGGGCGGCGGTGAACTCCTCCGGCAGGCCCTCGAACAGCTCGCCCCCCCTGACCTTCACCCGGCCGGGCTTGCCGTGGGACGGCTCGGGCAGCAGCGACAGCTCGCCGCCGGCGTGCTCGACCATCGCCTGCAGCCCGAGGCAGACGCCGAAGACCGGCAGCCCGCGGGCGTCCAGTTCGTCCAGGAGCGCGCGGGTGCCGAAGTCCTCCGGACGCCCGGGGCCGGGCGACAGCACCACCAGGTCGGGCGCGTGCTCGTCCAGCATCCGCACCGGGAACCCGTGCCGCAGCGTCACCACGGAGGCGCCGTGCTGCCGGAAGTAGTCGGAGAGGGTGTTGACGAACGAGTCCTCGTGGTCGACGAGCAGCACCCTGACGCCCTCGCCCGGCTGCGCGGGCAGCGGCGCCTCCTGCGGGACCGCCCCGGTGCCCTTGCGCGCGGCGGCGAGCGCGCTCAGCAGGGCGCTGGCCTTGAGGTGCGTCTCGCGCTCCTCCTCGTCGGGGTCGGAGTCGTAGAGCAGCGTCGCCCCGGCCCGGACGGTCGCCACGCCGTCGCGGATCTGCGCGGTCCGCAGCGTCAGGCCGGTGTTCATCGAGCCGTCGAAGCCCACGCAGCCGACCGCGCCGCCGTACCAGCGGCGGGGCGAGTCCTCGTGGTCCTCGATGAACTGCATCGCCCACGCCTTGGGGGCGCCCGTGACGGTCACCGCCCACATGTGGGTGAGGAACGCGTCGAGCGCGTCGAAGCCCGGGCGCAGCCGCCCCTCGATGTGGTCGACCGTGTGGATGAGCCGGGAGTAGATCTCGATCTGCCGGCGGCCGAGGACGCGCACGCTGCCGGGCACGCAGATCCGGGACTTGTCGTTGCGGTCCACGTCGGTGCACATGGTCAGCTCGGACTCGTCCTTCGTCGAGGACAGGATCGTGCGGATCTGCTCGGCGTCCTCCAGCGGGTCGGCGCCGCGCCTGATCGTCCCCGCGATCGGGCAGGTCTCGACGCGGTCGCCGCTGACCCGCACGAACATCTCGGGCGACGCGCCGACCAGGAACTCGCCCTCGCCGAGGTTGAACAGGAACTCGTACGGGGCCGGATTGGACTCCCGCAGCCGCTCGAAGAACGCGGCGGGCGCGTCGCAGCGGCCGTGCATCGCGTGCCCCGGCGTGACCTCGAACAGGTCGCCCCTGACGAACTTCTCCTTGGCGTCCCGCACCATCTGCGCGTACACGCCGGGGACGGGCTGCGCCGGGATGCCGGCCCGCCGCCGGACCGGCGTCGTCCCGGTGCCGCGCGGCAGTCCGGCGGTGCCCGCCCCGTCCACCTCGAACTCGTAGGAGATCCGGTGCGAGGTCTCGCGCTTGCGGTCGACGACGACCATCTCGTCGGCCAGGTGCAGGACGAGGTCGCGCTGGTCGTCCGGCCGCTCCAGCCGGGTCCGCAGCGGCTCGAACTGCAGCGACAGGTCGTACCCGAACGCCCCGTACAGGCCGAGGTGCGGGTCGTCGCAGCGGAACAGGTCGACGACCGCGCGCAGCGCGGTGAAGACGGTCGGCTGGCGGCTGCGCTCCTCCTCGGTGAAGAAGCCCTCGGCCGCCGGGACGAAGAGCTCGAACAGGCCGGGCTCGTCGGTCCGCACCTCGCCGACGGCGCGCAGCGCACCCGCCAGCGCGGGCAGGACGACCCGGCCGCGCCCGTTCAGCGGGCGGACGGCGACCGTCCGGCCGCGCGCGACGATCTCCAGGCAGGGATCGACGTAGGCCATGTGCCAGCGGCTGTAGCGGCCCGGGTACTCCATGCCGGAGCTGAGCACGCCGCCGCGCCGCTCCCCCACGGCGGCGACGAGGACGTTCAGCGCGTCGGACTTGCGCTCGGAGTCGACCGGGACGGCGGTACGGGTCACCCGTACGCCCCCAGCCGTGACGAACTCGCTGGTCAGCAGCTGTCGTGAGACGGTCTCCACCGCGGTGGCCCCTCATGTCGGGCCCCCACCGGGCGTCGCGATACACAAAAAACGACCGCCGGGTGAGGGCGGTCGCCTGGTCTGGAACACGCGCGAACCGGCACCGCCTCAGCGGCGCCACCACCACCGGGAGGCTGCGGTTCGCATGCGGCGAGGTTACCACGGAGACCGGTTCCCCACCTGGCCGTTCCCAGGGCAGAGCGATCCACCGAAGTCGTGCCGCGGCCGATATCAGGCTGTGACCAGGGGGTGTGTAGGCTCGCCCGGCCGCACCCCCGGCACGGTCCCGTCGAGCGACCCGGGCGGACCGTGCGCGGGCGAGACGAGGAGGACCCCATGACTCCCGACGACTCCCGGGAACCGACTCCGACCCAGCCCCCGCCACCGGACGCCGAGCGCACCGACCGGAGCCCCTGGAACTGGCTGCTGATCGTCCCGGTCGCGCTCCCGCTGCTCACGTTCCTCTACAACCGCGACGAGCCCCGCCTCGCGGGTTTTCCCGCCTTCTACTGGATCCAGCTGGCCTTCATCCCGCTGGGCGTCGCCTGCACGGTCCTCGTGTACCAGATGACCAAGAAGCGGGGCTGACCCGATGGCACGCGACCACCTCACCGAGATCATCATCTTCGCGGTCCTGTTCCTGCTGGTCAGCGGGATGGGCTTCGTCGCCGCCCGGTGGCGGCGGCCCGACTCCATGCACAGCCTGGACGAGTGGGGCCTCGGCGGCCGCAGCTTCGGCAGCTGGGTCACCTGGTTCCTGATCGGCGGCGACCTCTACACCGCCTACACCTTCGTCGCCGTCCCCGCCCTGGTGTTCGGCGCGGGCGCCGCGGGCTTCTTCGCCGTCCCGTACACGATCGTCGTGTACCCGCTGGTGTTCCTGGTACTGATCAAGCTCTGGTCGGTGTCGCACGTGCACGGCTTCGTGACGCCGGCCGACTTCGTCCGCGCGCGGTTCGGCTCCCCGACGCTCGCGCTCGTCATCGCGATCACCGGCATCGTCGCCACGATGCCCTACATCGCGCTGCAGCTGGTCGGCATCGAGGCGGTGCTGAAGGCGATGGGCGTGAACGGGCACTGGCCGATCGTCATCGCGTTCGTGATCCTCGCCGCCTACACCTACCAGTCGGGGCTGCGCGCGCCCGCGCTGATCGCCTTCGTCAAGGACGTGCTGATCTACCTGGTCATCATCGTCGCGGTGCTGTACATCCCGGCGAAGCTCGGCGGCTGGGGCGACATCTTCGACGCGGCCAAGGCCAAGTTCGACAAGACGCCCGCCCCCGGCGACGGCGTCACGATCGCGGGCAGCGGCCAGCTGAACTACGCGATGCTGGCGCTCGGCTCGGCGATGGCGCTGTTCCTCTACCCGCACAGCATCACCGGCGTGCTGGCCAGCAAGAACCGCAACGTGATCAAACGCAACATGGCGGCGCTGCCCGCCTACAGCTTCGTGCTCGGCCTGATCGCGCTGCTCGGCTACATGGCGATCGCGGCGGGCGTGAAGCCGGTCAGCACCGGCGGCAAGCCCGACACCAACACCGTGGTCCCGCTGCTGTTCGACCACATGTTCCCGGACTGGTTCGCCGGCGTGGCGTTCGCCGCCGTCGGCATCGGCGCACTGGTCCCGGCGGCGATCATGTCGATCGCGGCGGCGAACCTGTTCACCCGCAACATCTACAAGGAGTACATCCGCCGCGACGCCGACGCCAAGGAGGAGGCGACCGTCAGCAAGCTGGTCTCGCTGATCGTCAAGGCCGGCGCGGTGGTGTGCATCCTCGCGCTCGACCCCGAGTTCTCCATCGACCTGCAGCTCATCGGCGGCGTCATCATCCTGCAGACGCTGCCGGCGGTGGGCCTCGGCCTGGTCACCCGCTGGTTCCACCGCGGCGCCCTCATCGCCGGCTGGGCCGCCGGCATGGCCGCCGGGCTGTGGATGCTGTACCGGATCCCGAACCCGGCGAAGGCCAAGGAGCACTTCGGCGGCTCGGCCTACCCGCTGAGCGACCTCGGCCTGGACACCAAGACGACGGTGTACGTCGGCATGCTGGCGCTCGCCGTCAACGTGGTCGTCGCGGTCATCGGAACCCTGGTCTGCAGGGCCGCCAAGCTGGCGGACGGCAAGGACGTGACGCGCGCGGCGGACTACGTCGCCGACGCGGGCGACCCGAAGATCAAGGACCTGGAGCCGAGCGCGAGCACCTGATCCGGCCCGCCGGAGAACGGCGGCGCCGCCGCGTCAAGATCCCCGGGCTGACCGGGAGCGGACGGGCGGCGCCGCCTGCGCCTTCCGCGGTGGCCGGATCAGGCGCGGCCCCGCGGCAAACTATTAGGTTACTTTCCTATTCATGCCGAACCGACGCGCGGCCGTGCTGTCGGCCGCCGCGCTCGCCGCGAGCCTCGCGGCGATCGTCACACCGGGAGCCGCGGCGGCGGCCTGCCGCCCGGACGCGCGCGACCTCATGGTCTCCTACCAGCCGGTGGACCATACCGTCGCCGACGCGCAGTACCACCGCGCGCGGCTGACCATCGACAACGACGACGACCGCTGCGCGCTGGGCTCCGGCGGATGGGCGATGTACTTCAACGCCGTCCGCCGGCCCGCCGCCGTCCTGGAGGGGGCGGCGGGCGACGCCGCCCGCGCGCAGCTCGCGGGCCAGGGCCTCGCGATCACGTATGCGGACGCCGCGCGGAGCGGCGACTTCTACACGCTCAGGCCGGCGGACGGCTTCACGCCCGTCGGGCCCGGCGAGCGGCGCGCGATCGACGTGAACTTCGAGCTCTGGCCGTCCACAAGTCCGACGCCCCCGCCGGATGGACGATCTCCTTCGGCGGCGGGCGGCCCTCGTGGGTCCCGGCCAAGGCGCTGCTGGACCCGGCGGACCCGAAGCAGACCACCGCCTTCTCCGGCGACCACCGGCCGGTGCAGACGGCCGCGTCGCGGTACGCCGGGAACGCGGCGCGCAAGCTCGACCTCACGCTGCGGCAGAGCGTCGTCCCGCAGCCGCTCTCGGCCGCCGCGTCCGGCGGAACGGTGGCGATCGGCGGCGGGTCGCGCGTCTCGGCGCCGGACTCGCTGCGCGGCGAGGCGGGCTACCTGCGCTCCGCGCTGGACGACGTGGCCGGCGGGCGGGGCGCGCCCGTGTCGCTGAGCGTCGACCCGAAGCTGGACGTCGACCGCGACGGCAAGGCCGACGCCGAGGGCTACACGCTGACCGCCGACGGCGCCGGCGTCCGGATCGTCGGCGCCGGCCGGGCCGGGGTCCTCTACGGCGTCCAGACGCTGCGGCAGCTCGTTCCCGCCGGCGCGTACGCGGCGGCGGCGCGGGGACGCCGCGCGTCCGCGGTCGACGTGCCGCGCGCGCGGATCTCCGACGCGCCGCTGTTCGGCTACCGGGGCCTGCAGATCGACGTGGGCCGCCACTTCGAGACCGAGCAGACCATCGAGAAGTTCCTCGACCTGATGAGCTTCACCAAGCTCAACCGGCTGCACCTCGGCCTGACCAACGACGAGGGCTGGCGACTGCAGATCCCGGGGCTGCCCGAGCTGACCGGGTTCGGCGCGGAACGCGCGTTCGACCTCGGGGAGGCGGGAGCGCTGCACCAGGGCATGGGGTCGGTGAACGACCTCGGCGCCGGCGACGGCGTCTCCGGCAAGGCGGCGGGCGAGACCGAGGCCAACCTCGGCCGCGAGCCCGCCTACCAGGGCTTCGAGCAGGGCACGCTCAACTTCGTCGGCAAGGGGAGCGGCCTCTACTCCGTCCGGGACTTCGAGGAGATCCTCAGGTACGCGGCGGAGCGGCACATCGAGGTCGTCCCCGAGCTGAACTTCCCGGCGCACGCGAGGGCCGCGGTCCAGTCGATGGAGCGCCGCCACCAGCGGACGCACGACTCCGCGTACCGGCTGCTGGACCCGGCCGACACGAGCCGGCACACCAGCGTCCAGAACTACACCGACAACCTCGCGAACCCGTGCCTGCCCAGCACCTACGCCTTCCTCGACAAGGTCGCGTCCGAGGTGGCGAAGATGTACGAGCGCGCGGGCGCGCCGCTCAACCGGCTCAACCTCGGCGGCGACGAGCCGCCGGGCCCGCCCGAAGGCTGGTGGTCCGGGTCCCCGGCGTGCCGGAAGGCGCCCGACGCCGCCGGAAAGTCCGGCGAGGAGCTGAAGGAGCTGTTCTTCACCCGCTGGAACGGCATCGCGCACAAGTACGCCCCCGCGACCTCCGGCTGGGAGGACATCACCGACCCGACGCGCTCGTTCCGCCTCAAGGGGTTCACCCCGCTGCCCTGGCAGAACGTCTGGGGCTGGGGGCGCGAGGACTGGGCCTACCGGTTCGCCAACGAGGGCACGCCGGTGATCCTCGCGCACGCCGCGAACCTGTACATGGACCTCGCCTACAACAAGGACCCGGACGAGCCCGGCTACTACTGGGCCGCCTACGTGGACGAGAAGAGCACCTTCACCTACCAGCCGTTCGACGTGTACGCCAACGCCACCGAGGACCGCTGGGGCAACCCGGTGACGCCGAACCCGGCCTGGACGAAGCTGACCCCCGAGGGCCGCGAGAACATCCTCGGCCTGGAGGCGCAGCTGTGGGCCGAGAACGGCAAGGCGCCGGGGATCCGCGAGTACCAGGCGTTCCCGAAGCTGCTCGGCGCCGCCGAGCGGGCCTGGAACCGCGACACCCCCGCACCGGACGAGATGGAGGCGGCCTGGAACGTCTTCAGCAACACGCTCGGCCAGAAGACGTTCCCGCTGCTGTCGTTCTACAAGCCGGTCGGCCTGCGCGGAACCGGGGTGAACTACCGCATCCCGCTGCCCGGCGCGAAGATCTCCGACGGGACGCTGTCGGCGAACGTCCGTGACCCGGGCCTGGCGATCGAGTACTCGACCGACGGTGCGAACTGGCGGCCGTACACGGCGCCGGTGCGGGCCGGCGCGTACGCGCTCACCCGGACCCGCGGCGCGGACGGCCGCACCAGCCGCGTCTCGCCGGTCGGCGTCCCCGCGTGGCAGGGCGGCGCGGACTACAGGACGGGCGCGCTGGTCCTCCACCAGGGCGAACTCTTCCGGGCGATCCGCGACGGCTCCGGCGGGGAACCCGGCCGCGATCCCCGCCGCTGGGCCCCTCTCCAGTAACCCGGCCACCCCCCGACCGGCACGCCGACGGCCCGGTCGTCCGCTCACGCGGACGGCCGGGTCGTTTTCTTTTCGGCTCTTGACAGGCGGATGGGTGAACATCCAAGGTGTGTGAACGATCACGTTAACGTTAATGTGACATCCCGGAAACAGGAAGGCCCCCTCGGATGAGGACCACGCGTCCCCCCGCCCGTCCCCCAGCCCGCCCCTTCGCGGTCCTGACCGCAGCCCTCGCCGCCGCGGCGCTGCTCGTCCCCGCCGCGGGCGCCCAGGCCGCGCAGGGCCCGAGCCGCAAGATCGACCTGCGGATCGCGACCTACAACACCTGCGGGCACGGATGCCTGCCGACCGAGAAGGACTGCGTCGACACGATCGGGCGCGACTGCGCCACCAAGCTCGAACCCTGGGCCGACGGGCGCGCCGCGCGCGTCGCCGACGACATCGTCCGCGCCCGGGCCGGAGTCGTCGTCACCCAGGAGATCGGCAACAACGCCACGCCGACGCAGCCGGGCGTGGACGTGGAGTCGTTCCGCGCCCCGCTGACCAAGGCGATGAGCGCCCGCGGCTACGCCGAGGCTCCCGCCGACTACGCCGGGACCAGGCACCCGCAGGAGGGCTACCCGCTGCAGTCCGGCGCCGGGCGGTTCACCTACTACGACGCCCGCAGGTTCTCCCACCTCGACGAGCGCGGCCGCGCGCTCCCCCACGACCTGCTGTGGCTGCCGGACTCCACCGAGATCTACGGCAAGACGATGACCTGGAACACCCTGCGCGACCTGCGCTCCGGGCTGCGGTTCGTGGTCGTCGACATGCACCTGGAGTACCGCAAGAACGGCGCCACCGACCCCAACGGCTGGACCAAGAACTGGGACGAGGTCCGCTACCTCGACGCGCGCCGGACGGCCGAGTACCTCACCCGGGACAACGCCTACACCCGGCGGCTGCCGATCGTGTTCGCCGGGGACATGAACTCGGCGTCGGAGGTGGACGGCCACAGCGCCTACGACGCTTTCTCCGACGTCGGCTACGCCGACTCGTTCGAGGCCGCGCCCGCGAACCGCCGCACCGGCGCCGAGTACGCCTCGTTCAACGGCGGCAAGATCCCGCTGCCGCGGTCCGAGGACAAGATCGACCACATCTTCGTCCGCAACGGCACGCGCGTCCTGCAGTGGACGCTCGTCCCGCAGACCGCCGCGCAGGCCGGCGAGCCCCGCGACCTGCTGCGGTCCGACCACAACATGGTGCACGCCACCGTCAGGATTCAGGAGCCCACCCGATGACCGACCCCGCGAGCGACCCGTCGCTGGTCGCGCAACTGCGCCGGGCCGACCCCGCGCTGTCCCGCTTCAACCCGCTGGACCGGATCCTCGTCCACGACGAGTTCAACACCGGCACCCACGGCTGGATCGAACTGCTCGGCAACTACGACGGGCACGGGAACCTCGACACCGTCGACGACCACATGCGCGACTTCCGGCCGCCGCAGCTCAGCTCCTGCAACTTCTTCGACGTCGGGACGCACGGCGCGATGTCCGGGACGTACGCGCTGAAGGTCGCGACGCGCCCCGTCGCCGGGCACACCGGCGTCGCGATCCGGCGGCTCACGATGGCCGGACGCGGGCGGGTGCAGTTCGAGGCGTACCTGACCTTCAAGACCGAGGCGGCCTCGCAGGAGAACCAGGCGGCGCACAAGGCGGGCGCCGGCGAGTGGGACGCGAACCTGCACCCGTCCGAGCAGCAGTTCGGCGCGTTCACCATCGCCACCGACATCTGCGACGGCGTCCGCTACCACTGCGTCGCCCGCTACCTCAACACCGACCTGGAGAACCGGCTGCGGCGCGAGTGGGTGTACCCGACGGTGCCCGAGCCGACCCCGCGCGAGCACTTCGAAGGCAAGATCAAGCTGCCGCCGACCGCCGACTTCACCGCCCCGGAGCCGGACGACTGGAAGCCGTTCGGCGGCCCGCAGGAACTCTGCTACAACGAAGTGCCCACCAAGGTGAACTGGCACTACGTGCGCTGGGTGATCGACACCAGCACGCGCTCGAACATCGAACTGCAGGTCAACGACACCGTCTACGACATGCGCGACGTTCCGGTGCCGCCGTACGAGGAGGAGTACGGCTCCCTCGGGAACCTGCTGAACTTCTACGTCTCGGTCAGGACGCACACCGACGTGCGCAACTTCCTGTACCTGGACTCCGTCCTGATCTCGGTCGACTGGTGAGGAGCCCCCAGAGCATGCGCGAGTCGTTCACGGCGGTACTGGAGCGCAACCGCACCCTCGCGGGCGGTTTCGCGACGGAACCGTACGAGGTGGCGTGGGCCGCGGAGGCCCGCTGGTTCGTCCGGACGCTGGAGCGCACCGGGACCGGCACCCTGATGCGGGTCACCACGCAGGTCTCCCCCGACGGCCTGCACTGGTGCGACCTCGACCCCGAGCGGGAGGTGACCGGCGACCTCGTCACCTGGGAGTCGTCCGGCTTCGGCGGCTGGCTGCGGCTGAAGGGCGCCGTCGAGGGCGAGGCCGGCGGCGAGGCGTCGGCGAAGGTCATGATCTACCTCGCGCTGAAGAGCTGAGAGGAGCCGTCATGGACGTGCGCAGGCGCGAGTTCCTCGCCCTGACCGGCCTGGCCGCCTCCGCCGTGGCCCTCGGCGGCTGCGCGGTGCCGGGGGCGGCGGCCGCGCCGGACGGGTCGCTGCGCGCCGCGTTCGGGCAGCCGGTCACCGACCTCGACCCCTACAACGCGGGGACGGCGGTCGACGAGGCGTCGCTGATCGTCAAGCGGCTGGTGTTCGACACGCTCGTCCGCTACGAGGGCGGGCGCCTCGCGCCCGGCCTGGCGACGTCGTGGCGGCGGACGGACGACACGACGTGGGTCTTCGACCTGCGTCCCGGCGTCCGCTTCCACGACGGGAGCCCGCTCACCGCGCGGGACGTCGTCGCCTGCGTGGAGCGCACCAAGGCCGTGAAGTCGGCGCAGTCCGCGCTGTGGGCCACGGTGAAGTCCGCGCGGGCGGACGGCGACCACCGGGTCACGTTCGTGACGGACGGCCCGATGGGCACGCTGCCGGTGAACCTGACACTGCTGTTCATCGTGCCGGCCCGGCGCGTGGCCGACCCGGCGCAGAAGCGCCGCCCGGTGGGCTCGGGCCCGTTCCGCGTCACGGGGTTCACCCCGTCGACCAACGTGGAGCTGGCCCGGTTCGACGGGTACTGGGGAGGCCGCGCCGGGCTGCCCGGCATCTCGATGCCGTTCATCGCCGAGACCTCCAGCGCGATCACGGCGCTGCGCAACGGGGACCTGGACCTGCTGTGGCCCGTCCCCTCCGACCAGCTCGGCGAGGTGCGGGGGCGGCGCGGGGTCAGGGTCGAGACCGTGCCGAGCTGGACCTACTACCTCACGTGGTTCAACTGCGGCCGCAAGCCGTTCACCGACCCGCGGGTCCGGCGGGCGATGTGGCAGGCGCTCGACATGGAGGAGATCGTCGGGAAGCTGTTCGGCGCGGGCGCCGAGCGGATGCGCGCGCCGATCCCCTCGACCGTCTTCGGCTACGCCGAGCAGGCGCCGTACCGGTACGACCCCGGCGCGGCCCGCGCGGCGCTGCGCGCCGCCGGCCACGGGGACGGCTTCGAGACCACGATGATGTGGTTCGACGCCACCGGTCCCCTCGCCCGGGAACTGGCGCAGTCGATGATCTCGGCGTGGGCGCGGATCGGGGTCGAGGTCAAACCGCAGAGCATCGAGAAGGCGCAGTGGCTGCAGCGCCTCAACTCCCTCGACTGGGACATGGAGCTGCAGACCAACACCGTGACGACCGGCGACGCCGCGTTCACCCTCGGGCGGCTCTACACCTCCAAGGCCGACCGGATGGGCTACCGCAACCCCGGGCTCGACGCGGTGCTCGCCGAGGCCGGCGCGGCCGCCGACTCCGGGCGGCGCGAGGAGCTGTACGCGCGTGCCTGCAAGACGATCTGGGACGACGCGGTCGGGATCTTCCCCGCCGCGCTCACCACCGCCTACGGGCTGCGGACCGGGCTCACCGGATTCACCCCGGCCGCGAACAACCAGCCGGACCTGTCCACGGTCAGGAGGACCCCATGACACCCCGCCGCAGGGCCACCCTGCGGGACATCGCCGCCGCCCTCGACCTGTCGGTGAACACGGTGTCCCGCGCCCTGGCCGGCAAGGACGCGGTCAGCCCCGAGACCCGCGAGCGGGTGCGTGCCGAGGCCGAACGCCTCGGGTACGTGCCGAACACCATGGCGCGGTCCCTCGTGCAGGGCAACGCGATGACCCTCGGGCTGGTCATCACCAACCCGTCCAACCCCTTCTACACGCGTCTGATCAGCGCGATCGAGGAGCGCGGCCGGGTCCACGGCTACTCGCTGATGCTGATGGTCACCGAGGACAGCGTGGACAACGAGCGGCGCGTCGTGGACGAGCTGATGCGCTGGGGCGTGGACGGCGTCCTCGCGGTGCCCGTCCAGCACGGGATCGACCACTGGGACCGGCTCCGCAAGTCCGGGACGCCCGTCGTCCTGGTCAACCGCGACCTGCCGGGGCTCGACACCGACCTCGTCGGCGTCGACTACTACGACAGCGCGCGGCGCGCCACCGAGCACCTCGTCGCCGGGGGCGCCCGCGACCTGTACCTGGTCGAGGAGGACCTGGACATCTCGCCCGTGGCGGAACGCGTCCGGGGGTTCCGGTCGGTGCTCGACGAGCACGGCATCGCGGTCCGCGACGACCACATGGTGAAGGTGCCGACCCGGCGCCGCGAGGCCAGCTCGCAGCCGTGGGACCCGGTGGACTCCTACGAGATAGGGCGCGACCTCGCCGCCCGCGTCGGGCCGGGGGCCGCCGTCCTGGCCGGCAACGACTACTTCGCGCTCGGCGTGTACCGGGCGCTCACCGAGCACGGGCTGAGCGTCCCCGGCGACGTCCGCGTCGCCGGGCACGGCGACCACCCCTTCGCCGCCTACCTCGCGCCGCCGCTCACCACGGTGCGGCTGCCGGCCGCGGGCGTCGGCGCCGCCGCGGTGGACCGGCTCCTCGAACGGATGTCGGGCGAGTCCGGCGCGGGCTCCCCGCGGCAGACCCTGCTGCCCGCGGAACTGGTCGTCCGCGACTCGTCGCGGACCGCGAACGGAGACGGCTGATGGGACGGTTCCTGCTGAGGCGCGCCGGTCAGGCGCTCATCGTGGCGTGGGGCGCCATCACGGTCGTGTTCCTCGTCGTGCGCGTCGTCCCCGGCGACCCCGCGACGCTGATCCTCGGGCCGGACGCCAGCCCCGCGCAGCTCGCCTCCGTCCGCGCCGACTTCGGGCTGGACGCGCCGCTGTGGCGGCAGTACCTCGCGCACATGGGCGAGGTGCTGCGCGGCGACTTCGGCGACTCGTGGCGGCTCGGCGGCGGCGCGATGGGCGCCGTCCTGGACCGGTTCCCGGCCACCCTGACGCTCGCCGTGCTCGCGCTGGTCATCACCCTCGCCGCCGGCTACCCGCTCGGCATGCTCTGCGCGCGGCGGCCCGGCAAGATCCTCGACCTGCTGGTCTCCACGGGCTCGCTGGTCGGGCAGGCGGTGCCGTCGTTCTGGCTCGGCATCGTGCTGATCCTGCTGTTCGCCCGGCAGCTGAACTGGCTGCCGAGCACGGCGGGCGGCGGCCCGGAGGCGGTGATCCTGCCCTCGGTGACGCTGGCGCTGCCGTTCGTCGGATGGCTGGCCCGGCTCGTCCGCAACGGCGCCCTGGAGGAGAGCGGCAAGGACTACGTCCGCACCGCCCGCGCGAAGGGGACCGGCGAGGGCGCCGTGATGTACGTGCACGTGGCGCGCAACATCGCGCTGCCCGTCGTCACCGTCCTCGGGCTGCTGATGGGCAACTTCATCGCCAACGCGGTGATCATCGAGGTCGTGTTCTCCTGGCCGGGCATCGGCTCGCTGATGGTGGACGCGATCACCAACCGCGACTACGCCGTCGTCGAGGCCGCGATCGTCACGATCACGGTCTCCTACATCGCGCTGAACCTCCTCGTGGACGTCCTGTGCGTCGCTCTTGATCCACGACTCACCCCGGAGAACGCATGAGTGCCATCGCTCCCGCCGCGATCCCGGTCCCCGCGGCCCGGCGGCGCAGGAGGCTGCCCGCCCGGGCGTGGGCGGGCCTCGGAATCGTCGGGCTGTTCGTCCTGGCGGCCGTGTTCGGGCCGATGCTGATGCCCTACGACCCGGCCGCGACCGACCTGCCGCACCGGCTGCTGTCCCCCGGGTCCCGGCTCGGGGACGGATCGATCGCGTGGCTCGGCACCGACCAGGTCGGGCGCGACATGCTGACCGCGCTGCTCGCCGGAAGCCGCGTGTCGCTGCTGGTCGGCGCCGCCACCGTGCTCGTCGGCGGCGCCGTGGGCCTGGTGGCGGGGCTCGTGTCCGGCTACTTCGGCGGCTGGACCGACAGCGTCCTGTCCCGGTTCGGGGACGTGCAGCTGGCGTTCCCGTCGATCCTCCTCGCCATCCTCATCGCGGGCGTGCTCGGCCCGAGCGTCACCAACATCGTCATCACGCTGGCGGTGACCCGCTGGGTGATCTTCGCCCGGGTGGTGCGGGCGTCCGCGCTCGCGACCCGGGACCTGGAGTTCGTCGACTCGGCGCGGGTGCTCGGCGCGGGGCACGCGCGGATCCTGTTCCGGCACGTGCTGCCGTCCTGCTGGCAGCCGCTGCTGGTCGCCGCGACCGTGCAGATCGGCCTGGTGATGGTGGCGGAGGCGTCGCTGAGCTTCCTCGGCCTCGGCATCCCGCCGGACCAGGCCTCGTGGGGCGCGACCGTCTCGGCGGGCCGCGACTACCTCGGCTCGGCCTGGTGGATCTCCACGATGCCGGCGATCGCCCTGGCCGCCGTCGTCACCGGCGTCGGCCTCGTGGGCGACGCGTTCCGCGACCTGACCGACCCGCGCTCGCAGATCTGATGGCGCACATCCCATGGAGGCGCACATGACCGTTCCAGCCGTCGATCACGCGCACGCCCCGGCCTCCGGGGACGTCGCCGCGGAGCTGCGCGACGTGCACATCGGGTTCCGCTCCGGCCGGCGGGTCACGCCGGTCGTGCGGGGGGTCGACCTGCGGCTGCGGCGCGGCCGCGTCCTCGCCCTGGTGGGCGAGTCGGGCAGCGGCAAGAGCCTGACCTCGCTCGCGCTCATCGGGCTGCTGCCGCCCGGCGCCCAGGTCACCTCGGGCTCCGTCGTCCTGGACGGCGAGGACACGGGCGGGTTCTCCGCCCGCCGCTGGCGCGAGACCCGCGGCAGCCGCGTCGCGATGATCTTCCAGGATCCGATGGCGGCGCTGAACCCCGGCTTCGCCGTCGGGCCCCAGATCGCCGAGCCCTTCCGGCGGCGCCTCGGCCTCGGCCGGCGGGAGGCGCGGGAGCGGGCGGTCGCGCTGATGCGCGAGGTCGGCATCGCCGCCGCCGAGTCCCGCTACGGCGACCATCCGCACGAGTTCTCCGGCGGCATGCGGCAGCGCGCGGTGATCGCGATGGCGCTGGCGCTCGGGCCGTCGGTGCTGCTCGCCGACGAGCCCACCACCGCGCTCGACGTCACCGTGCAGGCGCAGATCCTGCGGCTGCTCGCGCGGCGGCAGCGCGAGGCGGACCTCGCGACGCTGCTGGTCTCGCACGACCTCGGCGTGGTGGCGCGGGTCGCGCAGGACGTCGCGGTCATGTACGCCGGGCGGATCGTGGAGCGGGGCCCGCTGGACGCCGTCTACACGCGTCCCGCCCACCCCTACACGCTCGGCCTGCTGGAGGCCATGCCGGACGCCGGGTCCGGCGGGCGCCTCAAGCCGATCGACGGCGTCCCGCCGGACCCGCGCGACCGCCCCGGCGGCTGCGCGTTCCACCCGCGCTGCCCCTTCGCGACCGACCGGTGCCGCACCGAGGACCCGCCGCTCACCGGGGACGGCGACCGCGCCGTCGCCTGCCATCACTCCGCGGAGGTCGTCGCCTCCCAGCACAGCGAGGAGCCCCGATGACGGCCACCGCGCAGGACACCGAGGTCGTGCTCAAGGTCAGCGGCCTGGAGGCGGGGTACGAGCGTCCCGGCCGCCACGGCTTCGGGCGGCGGCGGGTGCCCGTCGTCGCCGGGCTCGACCTGACCGTGCGGGCCGGGCGGACGCTCGGCGTCGTCGGCGAGTCGGGCTGCGGCAAGTCGACGCTGGCGCGGGCCGTGGTGGGGCTGCGCCCCGCGTTCGCCGGGTCGATCGAGTTCGCGGGCGCGGACCTGGCGTCCGTCCCGCCGCGGCGGCGGCGCCGGATGAGCCGCGACCTGCAGATGGTCTTCCAGGACCCCTACACGTCGCTGAACCCGAGGATGACCGTCGCCGAGGTCGTCGCCGAGGGCTGGCGGGTCCACTCGGGGATCGTGCCGCGCGACCGGGAGGACGCCGAGGTCGCCCGGCTCCTCGATCTCGTGGGCCTGAGCCCCGAGCACGGCCCCCGGCACCTGCACCAGCTGTCGGGCGGCCAGTGCCAGCGCGTCGCCATCGCCCGCGCCCTGGCGCTGCGGCCGAAGCTCCTGGTGTGCGACGAGGCGGTGTCCGCGCTGGACGTGTCGGTCCGCGCGCAGATCCTCAACCTGCTGGCCGACCTGCAGTCCGAGCTGGGCGTGGCGTACCTGTTCATCTCCCACGACCTCGACGTCGTCCGACACATCGCCCACGACGTCGCCGTGATGTACCTCGGGACGATCGTGGAGCAGGGTCCGGCCGACGAGGTGTTCGGCGACCCCCAGCACCCCTACACGCGGGCGCTGCTGTCGGCGGCGCCGTCCGTCCGCGACCGGCCGGACGACGAGGCGAGTGAGATCGTGCTGCGCGGGGAGGTGCCGTCGGCGGCCGAGCCGCCCAGCGGGTGCCGGTTCCGGACCCGCTGCTACATGGCCGCGGACGTCTGCGAGCGGGAGGCGCCCGCGCTCGTCCCGCGGGGCGGGCTGCCCCAGGCGGTGGCCTGCCACTTCGCCGACGGCGCCGGCGCGACGGCCCCGCCCGCGGGGGCCGGGCGCCGGAGGACGGGGGCGGGCACGGCCGTAGGCGCGTCCCCTCCCCGCGTCCGTGGGGATGCGGCGCCCGGCCGCCCCGGACACCGCGCCCGGGCGGGCACGGTCACCTCGGGGGGCGCGGATCGCCGGGCGGCCGGGGGGCGCGGGCTTCGGAGGCGGCGGCGGGCAGCCCGCCGAGGACGAGGTCGACGAGGCCGTCCACGACGGCCTCGCGCGGCACGTCGCCGGCGTGGTCGAGCCACCAGTCGCCGGCCGTCTGCACCATGCCGACGATCGCGTGCCCCCACACGTAGGCGCGGGTCCGGTCCGCCATCTCCCCCTCGGCGATCATCACCTCGGCCAGCTCCCGGCTCACGTCCCGGATCATGGTGCTCATGGCGCTGTGCGTGGCCGTGTCCTCGGCGCTCGCCCGGTGCATGAGGAACCGGTAGAGGTTGAGGTTCTTGGAGATCGTCGCCAGGTAGGTGTCGATGGTGGAGCGGGTGCGGTCGCGGATCGGGTCGCCGCGGGAGAACTCGTCCCGGATCCCCTCGATCAGCTTGCGCGTGTGCCGCTCGGCGAGCGCCTGGTAGAGGCCGCTCTTGTCGCCGAAGTGGCGGTACAGGATCGGCTTGCTGATCCCCGCCTCGGCGGCGATCGCGGCCATGGACGCCTCGGGGCCCTCGCGCTGGATGACCCGGTCGGCCGCCTCCAGCAGGGCGCGGCGGCGGCCGGGGTCGCGCCGTGGTCCGGGCCCCGGCCGGCCCGCCGCACTCGTCATGGCAGCACGGTATCCGGGGGTGTTACCCGGTGACAACACCGGCGGGCCCGCGGCGGGGAGGCGCGCCCGCCGCGGGCCTGCCGGCTTCGCGCGGATCAGCCGAAGTCGAGGTCAGAGCACTGGTAGAAGGCGTTGCCGGTGTCGGCGATGTCCCACACGGCGAGCAGCAGGTGCCGGCCGTGCCGCTGCGGGAGCGTCCCGGTGTGGACGGTCTGGCCGGACGGCGGCCGCCCGTTGTAGTTCTGCTGGAGGAACGGGGTGAGGTCGAGGGCGTCGCGGGTCAGCGGCCTGGTGGCGTCCCAGCCGTCCTTGGTGAGGAAGTAGCGGAAGGACGTGGTGGCGTGCGCGGCGGTGAACTGCCAGCTGATGCTGAACGACTGGCCGGCCGTCACCCCGGTCGCGGACCACCCGGTCCCGCCGCGCTGGTCGTCGAGCGGCGCCCAGCGCCCGTCGGCGCCCGCGCAGATCTTCCCGTCGCCCGGGCCGCGCTGCGGGAACCCCTTCGGCCCCTCGACGCCGTCCGGGTCCCACTGGATCTGGCCGCAGTTGCGGACCTGGTGCGTCCCGCACAGGTAGCTGCGGCTCGGGGGCGAGGTGGTGTACCCGTGGGACCACGCCGGCACGGCGAGCGCCAGCGGCAGCCCGGCGGTCACGGCGGCGGCCACGGCGAGGCTGGTCTTCCTCGGCATCCTGCTT
Source organism: Spirillospora sp. CA-108201 (assembly GCF_050936235.1). NCBI lineage: Bacteria > Bacillati > Actinomycetota > Actinomycetes > Streptosporangiales > Thermomonosporaceae > Spirillospora > Spirillospora sp. CA-108201. Next base: position 1,925,580 of record NZ_JBNJNE010000001.1, read on the forward strand.
CTCCTTGGCGGGGGAGGTACGGCGTACCTGGAGGGGGCGGGCCCGGAGGCCAACTATAAGGAAACTTTTCTTTTTAAGGTCGCGCCGCCGTCCCGCGCCGTCAACCGGACCACCCGGGGCCCGGCACGCGGAGACAAGCCCCTGGCAGGCATTGCCAACCCCCGGCCCCCGCGCATGGCGAAGCGGGGGCGGATGCTCTCCGCCCCCGCCCGGCCGTGCCGCCTACCGGGCGAACGCCTGGAGCTCGGCGGTCCGGACGATGCCGGCGCTCGGGCTCGCGGTGCCGCAGTCGGTGGCCGACCGCGGATCGGCGTCCTGCTCGCCCGCGTAGGCCGGGGCTCCGGTGCACTGGCTGGAGACCACTTCGAGCCGCAGGTGCGTCGCGGCGACGTCCCGCACGTCGAACGAGCGCAGGATCAGGTCGGGCGCCGTGGGCCGCGGCCGGTCCGCCGGGAAGGCGTCGGACGGGCTGGTGTAGACGGTGCGGTACGAGGCCGCCTGGCCGCAGTCGGCCTTGGACGCGTCGCAGGCCAGCAGCCGGAAGGCGCGCAGCGCCGTGAACCGGTTCTGGGTGCCGCCCGGGCCTTCCGGGTCGCCCGCCGCCGACGGCCGCAGCATCGCGCTGACCTGCACCCGGCCGACCCTGACCGGGCGGTCCCCGGCCAGGTCGACGGTCACCTGGCGCCCGGCGACCGGCGCCGTCACCGACTGCCAGTCGGTCGTCTCCGTCTCGTCCAGAAGCGCGGCCTGGGAGACGCCGTCACCGGTCGCCGTCGCGCCGTTGGCGCCCGCGGCCTGGTTGCGGGACATGGCGACCGGCAGGGTCCGCTGCGACGCGCCGATCGCGGCGGTGAACCTCCGGTGCCCGAAGCCCGCGCCCACCGCGACGAAGGAGTACCGGCCGGGGGTGAGCGCGACGGTGTCGCCGAGCGGGGTCGCCGGGTCGGTGTCGGCGACGGGGACCGCGCGGGCCTCGTAGTCGCCCACGTACAGGCGCACCTTGCCGCCCCTGGCGTCCCCGAGGGGCGTCAGCCGGACGCGGGCGTTGCGCGACAGGGGCGAGGCGAAGCTCGGCGCCGGGTCGGCGTCGGCGGGGCCGTTGCTCGCCGCGTCCTCTCCGAGGCCGTGCTCGGCGAAGACCTTCCACATCATCTCGTGGTCCCTGCCGCCGAAGCGGAGGGTGTCGGCCGCCAGCAGGGCGTCGCGGTGGTCGACGTAGCTCACCGCGCCGCTGGCCATGAGCAGCAGCGCGTCGAACGACACCTGCGCCCACCGCCGGTTGCCCGGGCACTTCGCCACCGGCACCGCCCCGTCGGCGCACGTGCGCTGCGACGCCGCACTGCCGTCGCCGTACCGCCGGACGAACGCCTCCCGGAGGTCGAACTGGGTGGCGGTCCAGATCTCGCCGTCGGCGTGGACCTGCGTGCCGACGAGGTCGTACCCGAGGTCGGCGTAGTTCAGGGGGCTCCGGCTCATGTCGTAGTTGCGGATCCCGGCGCGCCGGTCGCCGGTCACGTACCCGCCGATGACGTACGGCGTGCGGCCGGGCTGGCGCAGCCCGTACTCGTTGAGGTACTCCATGGCGAGCAGGTCGGAGGTGCTCTCGTTCATGGCGCCCGCCTGCGGCCCGCTCCACCCGGCGTCCGGACCGGCGATCATGCGGCCGGAGATGGCGTGGGTGTACTCGTGCCCGATGACGCTCATGTCGAAGTCGCCGTCGACGCACGGCGGGTAGAACGAGCCCGCGATCGGCTGCCACAGGTACATGTTGGTGATGGCGGGCGTCCCGTCGGGCGGGGTGATCTGGTTGGCGTTGTCGCGGACGGTCGGGAACCGCGCCCCGGCCTGCGCGTTGCCCTGCTCGGGGTCGCCGCCGAGGCCGCCGCGCTCACCGTTGTCGGCCTGCATGTTCCAGGCCGACTCGGTGAAGCCGAGCCGGTAGGACCAGTCGTGCATCCGGTTGTGCTGGACGAACAGGTTGGACATGGCCGCTTCCAGGTCCGCTTCCTGCGGGCTGTCCAGCGTCGCGGGGTCGCACTTGCCCGTGTACCACTGGTTGGTCCACGGATAGGTGTAGTTCCGGTCGGGCTTCGGCGCGCCGGTGCGGGTCCCGACCGTGAAGGGGTCGCTGCTCGCGCGGTTCTCGTGCGCCCTCGCCGCGTTGCCCACGGTCGTCGTGCTCGGCGCGCCGGTCGCCGGGTCGAGGTCCCAGGGCCGCCCGCTGGAGGGGTCGCCGCCGACGGGGCGGCACCCCGCCGCGGGCGCGAAGCACCAGGTCTCCCGGGTGTCGCGGGAGGAGTAGTCGCCGGACGGGGTCGCCGGGAACACCGCCCAGCGCGGGTCGTCGCTGTCGTGGTCGACGAGGTTCTCCCGCACGAGCACCGAGCCGGTCCGGGCGTCGACGTAGGACGTGACGGCCTTCGGCTCCGCCCCGGAGGCGTCCATGAGCGTGACCTGGTACGCGCTGCGGACGCCCTCGGCCGTGGGCACCGCGACGAGCCGCGCCTTGCCGGGTTCGCCGGCCGACGCGGAGATGCCCGCGTCCCGCCCGGCCGCGGCGACCGCGTCCCCGCGGGAGAGCGTGGCGGGCGCCGGGGCGGCGCCGTCCCGGGAGAGGGTGGAGGTGACCGAGACGACCTTGCCGTCCGCAACGCCGACCGCCACCAGCCCGTCGTAGCCGGCTGGCAGGGCGCCGAACCGCTGGCGCAGCAGCACGGCCGCGCCGTCGCCGACCGGGTTGACGGCCACCTTCTCCAGGGCGCCGACCGCGGCGGCGTCGAGTCCGAACAGGTCCCGGTGCCCGGCCAGGTAAGCGCGGGCGGCCTTCTCCGGATCCCCGGGCAGCCCGCCGGCCAGAGGCCCGGCATCGGTCACCGTGGCGGGGGTGCCGAGCTTGTTCCACCGCACGGTCACGCCGCGGGCGGCGCCCACCTGCCTGCTCGTCGGGGCCAGCCGCCCCGGTCGCGCGTCCTTGTCGGCCGGTTCGGTCCGCTCCCCCGGCGGCCGCGGGCGGGGAGGGGGCGGCTCGGCCCGTCCGGGAACCGCGAGGCCGGCGGCGAGGAGAGTTCCGGTGGCCGCCGCAGCGGTCACGGTGGTCCAGCGTTTCCTGGGCACCATTGCCTCCTGGAGGCGGGCCGGAGGGCCCGGTCTCGGGGGGATCGGCCGGAGGGGACGCCCGGCCGATCTAGAGACAAGCAGTGCTTACACCACTCAACTATGGCGAATAACTACATTTACGAAGTACCGCCGAGCGGCGGTCTTCGCCCTTGACACGGCCTTTTCCTCTCGGGCCCCACGTCAGGAACCCGGCCGCCCCTCGGCGGCCGCTCCCCCGGCGGCCCCTCCGGGTTCCGCCCGGCTGACCGGGCCCGGCCACCGGTGAGGGCCCGGCGCCGGCCGCGGCCTCACCGGGACGAGAACAGACCCTGACCTGCCTGTGGTCTTCGCCCTTCCGGCGCCGGGGAGGAGCAAGATGATCGCCGCGTTCGAGACGCCGCGCCGGAACCCGCGCGCGACGCGGCGCCCGGGAGAGTCATGAACTGGACACGTGCGCGCCGGACGGCCGCGCTGGGGGCGCTCGCCGGATCGATCGTCGTGGTCCCGGCGGCTCTTGAGCCTGCTCACGCCGCCTCTCCGGCCGGTCCCCGCCCACCCCAGCTCCCGCGGAACTTCCACGGGACCGGGAAATGGATCGTCCGGGATCTCGGCATCACCGTCCCCTTCACCTGGACGGGGAGAGACGGGGACAGCCAGATGGTCGCGGGCGGCCCGCAGTACCCGATCTGGTTCACGAACCTCATCTACAAGAACTCCCTCTACACCCTGACCTACAAATGGCCCGGTCTCAGCGACCACCGGTGCTCGCGGATCCCGGGGTTCGACCTCGGCGCCCTCAACCGGAAGCTGAGGACGGCGCGGTTCGTCGGGCGGGAGGTCCTGCAGCGCGAACCGCAGCGGTACGTGAACCACTGGCGAGTCGGCGTCGTCCTTCCGCAGCTTCCACCGGGGAAGTACCTCAGGTTCCCGATCGCGCTCGGCGACGTCTACGTCGACCAGCGCGATCCGACGACCTTCTGGCAGGTCCTGCAGTTCGGCCTCCAGAACCTCTACGACCCCGAGCTGGACGAGTGGCTGGTGATGTCGACGTTCGAGCACGCTCCGGGCAGGGTCGTGCTCCCCCGCCGCTGCCCGCCGCCCGCACCCTGACGGCGCCGCCCCCGGCGCGAGGACCGGCGGCCTAGGGCCGGGCGGGGACGACGGCCCGGACGATCAGCGCCGTCGACGGCAGGGTGAACGGCCCGCCGCCGGAACGGTAGGGCTCGGTGGCGTCCGCGAAGGCCTGCCACGTGCCGGGGTCGTCCTCGGACCCGAAGCGCTCCGCGACCTTCCGCAGCAGCATCGGCGGCGTCACGGCCCTGGTGAAGGCGACGCACTGCTCGACGGAGTCGAACGGGAACCGCACGACGAACTCGGTCACCGACACGTCGGCGAACCCCGCCGCGGCGACCTCGGCCGCGAGCCGCTCCGGGTCGGCCATGCTGAACGGGCCCGGCATGCCCGGCGGCGGGGGCGGCAGTTCGAGCCGCTCGCTCAGCACCCGGAAGCCCAGCGAGATCGTCGGCGCGCTGGGCGCCTCGCCCCAGACCGCCGCGGCGAGCACGCCCCCCGGGACCAGGAGCCGGGCGAGGCCGCGGAACGCGGCGACCCGGTCCACCGCGAACATCAGCCCCCAGCGGCTGAGCACGACGTCGAACGAGGCCGCCGGCAGGTCGATGGACTCCACGTCCGCCTCGGCGAACCCGACGTTGGGCATGCCCCCGGCCCGGCGCCGGGCCAGGTCGAGCATCGACGGGGAGATGTCCACGCCGGTCACCCGCCCGGCGGGCCCCACCCGCCGGGCCGCCGTCAGGGCGGGCTCCCCGTGGCCGGTCCCCACGTCGAGGACCGCGTGGCCCTCCCGCACGCCGCCGAGGTCGAGCAGCCGCTCCGTCACCGCGGCCGCGCCCAGCTCGAACCTCTCCCGCACCGCCTCCCAGTTCGAGCTGAGGGCGTCCCAGGAGGCCCGCTGCCCCTGCTTGACGGCGGCCGGGTCGATGTCCGCGGCCGTCACCGGTTCACCTCCACGTCCCGTGACACGTGCATCCTGAGCGGCTCCCACCAGTCGCGGTTGTCGCGGTACCAGGCGACGGTCTCCGCGAGACCGGCCATCAGGTCCCGGCGCGGCCGCCACCCGAGCTCGGCGGCGGCCTTCGCGCAGTCCATCGCGTACCGCCGGTCGTGCCCCTTGCGGTCCTCCACGTACGACACCGTGTTCCAGCCCGCGCCGCACTGGGCGAGCAGCCGGCCGGTCAGCTCGCGGTTGGCCAGCGGCACGCCGCCGACGTTGTAGACCTCGCCCGCCCTCCCCCTGGTCAGCGCCAGGTGCACCGCGCGGCAGTGGTCGTCGACGTGGAGCCACTCGCGGACGTGCAGGCCGTCGCCGTACAGCGGCACCTTCCCGCCGTCGAGCAGCTCGGTGACGAACAGCGGAACGATCTTCTCGGGGAACTGGTACGGGCCGTAGGTGTTGGAGCCCCGGGTGATCCGGACGTCCATCCCGAACGTCCGGTGGCAGGCGAGCACGATGAGGTCGGCCGCGGCCTTGGACGCCGCGTAGGGGTTGCTCGGCGCCAGCGGGTCCCGCTCGCTCCACCGCCCCCTCCCGATCGGCCCGTACACCTCGTCGGTCGAGACGTGCACGAACGGGGCGGCGCCGTGGCGCCGCGCCGCCTCCAGCAGCGTCTGCGTGCCGAGGACGTTGGTGACGACGAAGTCCTGCGCGCACCGGATCGACCGGTCGACATGGGACTCCGCGGCGAAGTGGACGATCGCGTCGTGGCCGGCGACGAGCTCGTCGACCACCGCGGCGTCCGCGACGTCCCCGTGGACGAAGGCGAAGCCCGGCGCCCGGCGCACCGGGTCGAGGTTGGCCAGGTTGCCGGCGTAGGTGAGCTTGTCCAGCACGGTGACCTGGTGCGCGCCGCCTCCGGCCCGCTCCGGGTCGAGGAGGCGGCGCACGTAGTGGGACCCGACGAATCCGGCCCCGCCGGTCACGAGGATCCTCATGAGCCGGTCCGCGCCCGGCGCGGGCCGCCGCGGACCCTCATCGCCCGCTCCGGAGCAGCCGGTCGCGGGCCGCGGCCAGGTGGTCCGGCGTCGTTCCGCAGCAGCCGCCGACCACGTCGAGGGAGAACTCCGCGTCCCAGCGGGCGATCAGGTCGGCGAACTCGTCCGGCCCCAGCGCGGCGGGCACGTGCCGGTCGACGTGCGCCGAACGGGGGATGCCGTCGCGGTCCTCGATGTTGGGGTAGGCGCCGATCGGGCCCGAGCAGGCGTCCCGCAGCGCCCGCAGCGCCGCCTCGGTGCCGGCGGGGCCGGTGCAGTTGACGAGGACGGCGCCGGCGCCGTCCCGTTCGACGGCGGCGGCCGCCTCGGCCAGCTTCTCCCCGGACAGCAGCCGGGCGTCGGCGTCGCACACGAAGCCGACCCAGGCGCGGGCGCCCGCCCGCCGCACCTCCTCCAGCGCGATGCGCGCCTCGCGCTCGGAGTTCATCGTCTCGATCAGGACGAGGTCCACGCCCACCCGCATCAGCTCCGTCGCCAGCCACCGGTGCTCGGCCCGCAGCTCGTCGTCCGGGGGGACCAGGTCGGGCCGGTAGCAGTCCTCGACGGGCCCCACCGAGCCCGCGATCCGCGGAGGGTCCGCGTCCTGCGCCCGCTCCTCCTGGCAGGCGCGCACCGCCGACTCGGCCACGCCGACGGCGGCGTGCACCATCCACGCCAGCCCGGCGTCGAACAGGCCGAGGCGGCTCAGCGCCCGCAGGTTGCACCGGAAGGTGTTGGCGGTGATCACCTGTGCTCCGGCGCCCAGGTAGCCCCGGTGGACGTCGCGCAGGCGCGTCCGGTCGGCCTCGGTGTTCATGGCCCGGTTGGTCCACCACGGCCCGTCGACGCTCATGCCGGCGCGCTGCAGTTCGGTCGCGGTCCCGCCGTCCAGCCACAGCGGTCCGCCGCCACCGGACCGGCGTCCTTCGGCCAGGTCGTTCATCTGTCCATCCCTCCGCAGTTCAGAGCGCGTCCATCAGATCCCGCACCAGATCGGCCGGGTCCTCGATGCCCGCCGACACCCGAATGAGGTTGTCCGAGATGCCCAGCCGCCTCCGGACCTCGCGGGGGACGGAGGCGTGGGTCATCATGGCGGGGCACTCGATGAGCGAGCGCACGCCGCCGAGGCTGACCGCGCACGCGTACAGCCGCACCCGGTCCAGGAGCTTCTCCGGATCGCCGAGGTACTCGAAGCTCAGGATCGACCCGGGCGCCGACATCTGCCGGGCCGCCACCTCGTGCTGCGGGTGGTCGGGCAGCCCCGGATAGCGGACGGCGCCGACCCGCCCGCACCCGCGCAGCGCGGCCGCGATCGCCTCCGCGTTGCCGACCTGCCGGGCCGTGCGCAGCGAGAGCGTCTTGAGCCCGCGATGCACCAGGAAGCAGTCGAAGCCGCCGGGCACGCTCCCCGTGGTGGTGCGGTGGGACGACAGCTCGCGGTGCAGGTCCTCGTCGTCGTAGACGAGGGCGCCGCCGATGACGTCGGAGTGGCCGGCGATCGACTTGGTGGTGCTGTACAGGGTGATGTCGGCGCCGAACCGCAGCGGCCGCTGGAGCGCCGGCCCGGCGAGGGTGTTGTCGACCACGACGCGGGCGCCGGCCCGCCGGGCGCGCTCGCACACCGCCGAGAGGTCGGCGACCTTCAGCAGCGGGTTGGTCGGCGCCTCCACCCAGATCATGTCCACGTCGTCGCCGAGCGCCGCGTCGAGCGCGCCCGTGTCGGTGAGGTCGACGTGGTCCACGGTGACGCCGTACCGCCCGAGCAGCGCGAACAGCGACCGGGTGCCGCCGTACACGTCGTCGGAGGCGATCAGCCTGCGTCCGGTGCGCAGCAGGGAGAGCGCGGTCGTCCCCGCCGCCTGCCCGGACCCGAAGGCGAGGGCGAAGCGGGCGTCCTCCAGCCCGGCCAGGCAGCGTTCGAGGGCCTCGCGCGTCGGGTTCTCGCCGCGCGAGTAGAAGTAGCGCAACGGGTCCTGGACCCGCCGCTCGAAGGTCGCGGCGACGTGGACGGGCGGCACCACGTCCCCGGTGACGCCGTCGGGTTCCTGGCCGAGGTGGACCAGCCTGGTGTCGAAGCGCATGTCACAGGAACCGCGTCGTCGGGTGGTCGGCGGTCCACGTGCCGGGCCGCACCGAGCGCAGGGCGCCGGCCACGACGTCGATCTCCTCGGCGGTGTTGTACACGGCGAACGACATCCGCACGGTCCCGAGCAGGCCCAGCTCGTCCAGGAAGGTGCTCGCGCAGTGCACGCCGCTGCGCACGGCCACGCCGTGGCCGTCCAGATGGCCGCCGACGTCGTAGGGGTGGACGCCGTCGACGACGAAGGACACGATCCCGCTGGGCGCGGCGGCGGGGTCGCCGACCACCCGGACGCCGTCGATCCGCCGCAGCGCCTCGACCGCGTGCCGCACCAGCGCCTCGTCATGCCGCCGCACGGCGTCCCAGCCGAGGTCGCGGACGTACCGCAGCGCGGCGGCCAGGCCGACGGCCCCCGCGACGTTCGGGGTGCCCGCCTCGAACCGGGCGGGCCCGGGGACGTAGCGGACGGGCTCGGTGTGGCTCACGCCCTTCACCGTCCCCCCGCCGACCTGGTAGGGCGGCAGCTCCGCGAGCAGCTCCCGCCTGCCGTACAGCGCCCCGATGCCCATGGGGCCGTAGGCCTTGTGCCCCGAGAAGCAGTAGAAGTCGGCGCCGAGCCCGCGCACGTCCACCGGCGCGTGCGGCACCGCCTGGGCGCCGTCCACGACGACCGGGACACCGCGCCGGTGCGCCTCGGCGATCATCGCGCGCACCGGGTTGACGGTGCCGAGCACGTTGGACACGTGGGCGACGGCGGCGAGCCGGACGCGGGGGCCGAGCACGGCGGCGAAGGCCGCGGCGTCGACGGCGCCCCGCTCGTCGACGGGGGCGACCACCAGCTCCGCTCCCGCCCGTTCGCAGAGCCGCCGCCACGGCAGCAGGTTGGAGTTGTGCTCCATGCCGGTGACGACGACCTGGTCCCCCCGGCCGACCGTCCGGGCGCCGAAGCCGTCCGCGATCAGGTTCACCGCGTCCGTGGTGCCCCGGGTGAACACGATCTCGTCGGCGTGCTCGGCGCCGAGCGCCTGCCGCACCGTCTCGCGCGCCTCCTCGTAGCGGTCGGTGGAGGCCATGCTCAGCCGGTAGTACCCGCGGCCCACGTTGCTGTTGGCCGTCGAGTAGTAGTCGACGAGCGCGTCGAGGACCGCCTGCGGCTTCTGCGCCGTCGCGGCGTTGTCGAGGTAGACGAGCGGCTCGCCGCCCCGCCCGGTCGCCAGGATCGGGAAGTCGTCCCTGATGGATCGGGGAAGGAACGCCTGGTCCGCGAGCCGTGCCGGAGATCCCCCTCCTTGCGGCATCACGTCAGTCATCCGGACTCCTCTCAGACTGGAACAGGCTCGTGAACGCGTCGAGGAATCGCACCGGGAACGCGAAGACCTTCTGCTCCGGGTACGGGCGGCGGGCCGGCGGCAGGTGGCCGGGTTCGCCGGCGGTCGGCAGGCCGCCCGCGCCGTCCAGCAGGTGCGGGCCGTAGAAGAACCAGCAGATCTGACCGATCTGCTCGGTGAACAGGATCGGATGCACGTCCCGCGAGTACGTGTGCATGTGGCAGAAGGCCGCGAGGAACTCCCCCATGGGGCCGAATCCGTTGCCGAGCATCACGTGCCCGAAGATGTCGTGCACGGCCCGGAACAGGTCGTTGTGGCAGAACTCCACGCCGTCGACCACGACGCCCGACGGCCCGGCCAGCGGGTGGTCGCCGGACGCCGGCGACGGCCCGTGGCCTGAGCTGGTCAGGTAGACGTGGAGCCGCCCGGTCCGCAGCACGCTCTCGCGAAGGTCCCGCGATCCGCCGTAGGGCTGCCCCTCTCCGAGCCACGGGACGATCTCGATGCCGGCCTCGACGATCGACCGGAACTGGCGGAGGTTCTGCCGCTTCAACCGGTCGTAGCGCCGGTGCAGCCCCGCGTCGCCGCCGCGCAGGGGCGCGCGGTCGTAGTACGCCGCCACGGCCCGGCAGTAGTCCTCGTCCAGCCGGACGGCGGTACGGGCCAGCCGGCCGATCGAGGGGCCGCGTCCGCCCGCGGGGGCCCACTGGTCGACATGGCGCTGCGCCAGCGAGGACAGGTCGACGCCGGCAGGGCGTTCCTCGGTCACCATCTCCCGTTCCGGAGGTCACGAGCGCGAGGTCACTCACTTAACTATCATATAGCAAGTGATCGGACGACTCCAATGACCATGTCCAGGAGATCCCTGAAGACGGGCGGCGAAGCCAGAGGAACCGGTGGCCTCGCAGGCCAGCCGGGGGCATCATCACTTCAGTAATATATTGCAACTAGGTCCGCGATGCCGGAGCCGACCGGCGCCGTCCAGCGGCCGCGCGCACGCCCGCCCGGGCCACCGTCGACGGCGCGGAGAACGACGAGGAAGGCGATCATGGAATTCTTGTCAGATTCTCCCAGCCCGCGGATCGCGATCCTGGGGTTCGGCTACATCGGCTCGTGCCTCGGAGTGGCCCTGGCCGAGCGCGGTATGCGCGTCGTCGGCATCGACAGCGACGCGTCGCTGATCGCCGAGCTGCGCGCCGGACGCTGCCCGATCCCCGAGCCCGGGCTGGCCGAGGCGCTGGCGCCGCTGATGGCGCACGCGCGCCTGGAGTGCACCACCGACTACGGCGCCCTCGGGGACGCCGACGTCGTGCTCATCACGGTGGGCACGCCCGTCGACGGGAACGGCGCCCTGCTGACCGCGCAGCTGGAGGAGGTGTGCCGGCAGCTCGCGCTCCGGCTCCGGGCCGGCCAGCTGGTCATCCTGAAGAGCACCGTCGCCCCCGGGACCACCCGCACCCTGGTCGTCCCGCTGCTGGAGAGCGGCGGTCTGGTGGAGGGCCGGGACTTCGGCCTCGCCTACTGCCCGGAACGGCTGGCGGAGGGGGACGCGCTGGCCCAGCTGCGCGAGCTGGCGGTCGTCGTCGGCGGCTGCGGCCCCGGCAGCACGGCGGCCGCGGCCCGGTTCTGGAGGGCGGCGCTGGGCGTGCCCGTCCGGATCGTGCCCACGGCCGACATCGCCGAGATCGTCAAGCTGGCCAACAACTGGTGGATCGACGCGAACGTCGCGATGGCCAACGAGCTGGCCCGGTTCTGCGCGCTGTTCGAGGTCGACGTCATGGAGGTCATCGCCGCGGCGAACTCGCTGCCCAAGGGGGACGGGCGGGTCAACATCCTGCGGCCCGGCGCGGGCGTCGGCGGGCCGTGCCTGACCAAGGACCCGTGGATGACCTGGCGCACGGCGCGCGACCGCGGCGTCCGGCTGCGGACGGTCGAGACGGCGCGGCACGTCAACGACGCCATGCCCGAGTACGCCTACGAGGTCATCAGGGACGGCCTCGCCAAGATGGGCAAGGACCTGGCTACGGCGAGGATCGCCGTCCTCGGCGCCGCGTTCAAGAACGACACCGGCGACCTGCGCAACACCCCCGCCCGGGGGGTGGTCCGGGCCCTCCAGGCCGCCGGCGCGGAGGTGCGGGTCTTCGACCCCCTCGCGGCGAAGGAGCGGATCCGGTCGGAGGTGGGCGGCTCCCCCGCCGACGACCTCGAACAGGCGGTGGAGGGCGCCGACTCCGTCGCCTTCCTCGCCGGCCACCGGCAGTTCCGCCGCATCGACCTGGAACGGCTGCGGGGGCTGGTCGCGATGCCGTGCCTGGTCTTCGACGGGCGCATGCACTACCCGGCGGAGACCGTCCGGCGGCTGCGCGGACTCGGGTTCGGCTACCGCGGGATCGGGCGGTGAACCGTGGCACGGACGGCCCTACAGTGCTATATGTTTATATAGTTTCTGCTCGATGAGAACCATCGTCTACGGGATGGCGCTGTGGCAGACCACGAGACGGCGACGCGCGGCGGCGTGCAGGCCGGGGAGCCGGTCCTCGTCGAGGGGGCGGCCTTCCGGCTCGGATCGCCGGAGTGGGTGCTGGACTGGCTGGCGGAGCAGGACCAGCCCTTCCCCACGCCCTGGTTCCGCGACGAGACCCCGCAGACCCTCGTGGAGGTCGCGCCGTTCGTGATCGACCGCCACCCGGTCACCGTCGGCCGGTACGCGGCCTTCGTGGAGGGCACCGGCTACCGGACGGTCGCCGAGCGCCGCGGCTGGAGCCTGGTCTACGGGGCGGACTACTGGGAGGGGACCCCCGGCGCGTGCTGGCGCAGTCCGGCCGGGCGGGACACCGGCTACACCCCGCCGGACGACCATCCCGCCGTCCACATCGCGGTCGAGGACGCCGAGGCCTTCGCCGCGTGGGCGGGCGGGCGGCTGCCGACGGAGGCGGAGTGGGAGCTGGCCGCGCGCGGCCCCGAGTACCGGCTGTGGCCGTGGGGCGACGAGTGGTCGCGCGAGCGGACCAACACCACCGAGCTGCGCCTGGGCGACGCCGCCCGGAGCGCCGCCGAATGGCGCGCGTGGTGGAGGTCGCTCCACGGCGACCGGGGCCCGATCCCGTTGACCACCCCGGTCGGCAGTTTCGGGCCGCACGGCGACAGCCCCTACGGGGTGTCGGACATGGCGGGCAACGTCTACGAGTGGACGGCCTCGCCGAGCCGGCTCTACGGCCCCTCGCCCGACTGCGACGCGTCGCTCCTGAGCGTGATGGACCGCTTCCGCGTCATCCGCGGCGGCTCCTGGATGAACCTGCGCTACCAGGCCCGGACCAGCGAGCGCCTGCACGGCGACCCGACCGGATGGGCCTGCTTCGCCAGTGGTTTCCGATGCGTCCGCGACCCGTGAGGATGCCCCATGCCCCATCTCATCGTCCCCGGCAGCTGGCACAACGTGACCTCCGGCAAGGTGCGCTCGGAGATGCCCGCGGCCACCCTGCGCGAGCTCCTGGAGACGTTCGTGCGCTCGCACCCGGAGGCTGGCTACCGGCTGTACTCCCCGGCCGGCGACCTGCTGCCCTACCACCTGTTCCTCGTCGACGGCGAGCAGGTGCCCCGCGCGACGCCGCCGGACGACGTCGCGCTCGCGCCCGGCAGCCGCGTCGAGATCATCCCGCCGCTGGCGGGAGGCTAGGCGTCCCGCCCGGCGGGCGCGGCGGGCGCGCCGCGCCCGTCACCAGCCCGACCTGATCGTGTCCGCGATGCGGCCGCGCTCCTCCTCCGACAGCCACCAGCCGACGGGCACGTACACCACGCGGTCGTGCACGCCGTCCAGGCCCGGGAGCCCGGCCCGCGCCGCGGCCACGCAGCTGTGGGCGTCGTTGCGCCGGGAGATCACGCTCGTCATGATGCCGGCGTCGGCCATCTTCCGCATGAAGGACGTGCGGTCCGACACCTTCAGCGGATAGGCCCAGAACGAGGGCTCCCGGTCGTCCGCCCGCTCGGTGTGCTCGACGCCCGCGATCCCCGACAGCTCCTTGTCGTAGAAGGCGGCGTTCCTGCGCGTCCTGGCGAGCAGGCCGTCGACGATCTCCAGGTTGGACAGTCCGATCGCGGCGGAGATGTCGTTCATCGGGAAGCGGTAGCCCCATTCGGCGACGTCGTAGTCGCCGTGCACCCGGTCGGCCTGCCGCTCGATGCCGAGCCAGCGGCGCAGCCGGGCCCGCCGGTGCAGGTCCTCGTCGGGGAGCACGATCAGGCCGCCGCTGCCGCAGGAGAGGATCTTGATGGCGCCGAAGCTGTACACGCAGACGTTCCCGTGGCTGCCGAGCGGCGCCCCCCGGTAGGTCGCGCCCCACGCCTGCGCGCAGTCCTCGATCACCACGGGGCGGAACCCGTGGGCCTCCTCGGCCCGGTCGACGATCTCGCGCAGCCGGTTCAGGTCCACCGGATATCCCAGCCAGTGGACGACGACGATCGCGCGGGTGGCCGGCGAGATCTTCGCGGCGAGGTCGTCGAGGTCGATCGTCAGCGTGGCGGGATCGACGTCGACCCAGCGCACGCGCAGCCCGTGGGCGAGGATCGGCCAGTTCGTGGCCTCGAAGGTCAGCGGCGTGCTCAGCACCTCGCCCGGACCGGCGGCGGAGGGCTGGGCCGTCGCGGGGAACCGGTCGGGGTCGGCCACCATGCTGAGCGCGAGGTGGAGGCCGGAGGTTCCGCAGTTGACCGCGAGGACGCGCGGGTTGCCGAGGCGCAGCGCCACGGCCTTCTCGAACTCGGCCACCTTCGGTCCGTGCTCCAGGCGGCCGCTGTCGAGCACCTCGGAGATCCGGCCGAGCGCGTCCGGCGCCATCGCGACCTTGAACAGCGGAATCATCGCGGACTCCCTCTCGTCAGGACGACACCCGACCCTTTTTAGTACTTGTTTTTAAAGTTACGGCGCGGCCTTCGCCCCGGTCAACGTCCCCGCGCGAGATAGGCTTCGATCACCTCGGCGGCCCGGGCGGCGCCGCCGGCCCGCGCCGTGTGCTCCCGCATGCGGCGCACCCGGTCCAGCGTGGCCCGGTCGCCCGCCACCTCCTCCACCGCCTCGCGCAGCCGCGCGCCGGTGAACTCCGCCGCGGGGACCACGGTCCCCAGCCCCAGCTCGCCCACCCGCCGGGCCATCGGCTTGACGTCGAACGTGAACGGCACGACGACCATGGGCCGGCCCACGATCAGCGCGTCCATCACGGCGCCGATGCCGCCGTGGGTGACGAGCAGCCGCGCGTGTTCGAGCACGGCGGGGAGGGAGACCCACCGGTGCGCCTCGACGTTCGCGGGCAGGGAACCGAGATCGCCCGTTCCGACCCGGTCCCCCAGGGCCATCACCACGTGCCAGGGCGCGCCCTCGAACGCCTCCGCGCACTGCCGGTAGAAGTCGGGATGGTCGTTGAACGTCGTCCCCAGCGAGATCAGCACCACCGGCGCGCCGTCCTCCGGGGGCCGCCACGCGCCGGGCCGGTCCTCGGGCGCGGCCGAGCGCCCGACGAACGCGAACCTCTCGTCGAAGGTGTCCTCCGCGATCTGGAACTTGCGGGGGATGAACACCAGGTTGAGGTTCTCGACCCGGTCCGCGAACTCCCCGGCCCGGTCCCGGAGGCCGTACCCGGCGAGCAGGCCGGCCAGCCTCTCGCCGACGACGGCCTGGGTGCGCTCGTCGACGCCGCCGGTCTCCTCGATCATCTCCCGCGAGTAGGAGTAGGCGTGGTTGGAGGCGAAGCCCGGGTTCATCCGGCACGCGGGGCGCTTCCAGACGGCCGCCAGCGCCTGGCCCGCGATGATCGGCACCTCCCCGTACAGCACCAGGTCCGGCGCGTCCTCGGCGTAGTGCGCGTGCGCGGCCCGCAGGACGGCCTCGTTCTCCGCGAGGTACAGCAGGTGGGGCCGGGCGGGGTCGTCGTCCGCGAAGGCCTCGGCCGCGCCGGAGGCCCCCGACTCGTAGGGGATCGCCGTCGCGCCGGCCCGCTCGACCAGCCCGGCGTACTCCGGCGACGTCACGTAGCCGACGTCGTGCCCGCGCCGGACCAGCTCCGACACCACCGGAAGGGTGGGGAGCACGCTGCCGTGGTTGGCGACGTTGACAAGGGCGATTCGGTGGGCCGCTGCGCTCCGCATGGCGGTAGCATCGAGCCATAACTATATTAAAGTCAAGTGATGATGCCGGCTCAGGCGCCCTCGGCGCGGACGCCGACGAAGAGCCCGGGCCCGTTCGGGCGGCCGCCGGCCAGCGAGAAGCCGGGCACGAACTCGACGGTGCAGCCCGCCCCCGCGAAGGCGGCCTCGTACCGCTCCCGGGGAAGCAGGTACTTGACGATCACGTCGGCGAACTCCCGGAATCCGGACGAGTCCACGACCGTGAACCTGATCTCCACCCGGCTCCTGTCCCCGTGCCTCGCCGAGTGCGTCATCCGCGAGACCACCCGGCCGTCCTCCTGGAACAGGTGCCCGGCGGCATGCCCGTCGAGGAAGTCCTCGGGGAAGTACCACGGTTCGACGATCAGGACCCCGCCCGGGGCCAGGTGCGCCGACATCCTGGCGACCGAACCGGCCATCTGCTCGGGCGACTCCGCTTCGGCGAGCGCGCTGCCCATGCAGATGACCGCGTCGAAGGTCCGGTGGAGTTCGAAGTCCCGCATGTCGCCGGCGTGCACCGCGACGCCGGGCAGCCGCCCCCGCGCGACGTCCCGCATGGCGGGCGAGCGGTCGAGTCCTTCGACGCGGTCGAAGTGCCCGGCGAGGGTCTCCAGATGGGCGCCGGTGCCGCACGCGACGTCGAGCAGGGAGCGCGCTCCCGGGAACCGGGACCGGACCAGCCGGTTCAGCCCCTCGGCCTCCCCCTCGAAGTCCTTCCCGCGGTCGCGGAACACCGGATCGTAGAGTTCGGCGTGCGCCGACCCGTAGCTCATCGGGCGTCCTCCGCGGGGGATCGGGGCGAGGCCGCTCACCGTTGCTTGCGACCCAAGTTACTTTATATTCATAGAGTAAGTAGTCGGTCGGGTCGAGCCACGGCGGGCCGCCGCCGGGAGGGAGCAGGGGCCGATGGACGCGCAGCAGTCCGCGCTCTTCCTCTTCGAGGAGGCGATGGGGTTCACCTACGCGGCCGCGCTGCGCGCCGCGGCGGAACTCGGGGTGGCCGACCACCTGGCCGAGGGGCCGCGCACGACGGCCGAGCTCGCCGCCGCCACCGGAACGGGACCGGGGGCGCTCTACCGGATCCTGCGCCTGCTCGCGGCACGGGACGTGGTGCACGAGGACGGGCCGGGGCGGTTCCGGCTGACCGCCAGGGGCGACGCGCTGCGCGCCGACGCCCCGATGTCCGCCCGCGCGGGGATCCTGATGTTCACCGACCGGATGTTCTGGGACACCGCCCACGCGGCCGCGACCGTCGCGCGGGACGAGACGACGACGTTCGAGCGGCTCTTCGGCACGACGATCGGCGGCTACTTCGCGGAGAACGCCGACACCGAGGCGCTCTTCTACGACGGCATGGCGACGGTCTCCGAGGCCGAGAACGCCCTCGTCGCCGGAAGTTGCGCGTTCCCGCCGACCGGCACGGTCGTCGACGTCGGCGGCGGCAAGGGAGGGTTCCTGCGCGCCGTGCTGCGCGAGAACCCGGGGCTGCACGGCGTCCTCCTCGACGAGGAGGAGCACGTGCTCGGCCACCACCTGCTCGGCGGGGACGACATCGCCGGCCGCTGGCAGATCGCCGGCGGAGACTTCTTCGCCTCCGTCCCCACCGCGGACGTGTACCTGATCAAGCGCATCCTGCACAACTGGGACGACGAGAAGTGCGTGGCGATCCTGCGCAACTGCCGCCGGGCGATGAAGCCGGACGGGCGGGTCATCGCCGTCGACGCGATCGTCCCGGCCGGGAACGAGGCCCACCAGAGCAAGCCGATGGACTTCATGATGCTCGCGGCGCGAACCGGGCAGGAGCGCACCGAGGCGGAACTGCACCCGCTGTTCGAGGCCGCCGGCCTGCGGCTCGCCCGCGTCCTGCCCACCGCCTCGGTCATGTCGATCGCCGAGGGCGTGCCCCTCTGACCGCCGACCCGCGGCTCAGCCGGGCGGGTCGAGCCAGATGCACGCCGCGTCGAGCCAGCGGTCCACCTGCGGCAGCGGCAGGCCGTTGCGCACGCGCGCGCTGGTCATGTGGGGGATGGTCGGCTCGCAGGCCAGCACGGGCACGATCGCGACGTCCTCGATGACCTGCCGGTCGATCCGGTGCCACAGCTCCTCCGCCCGCGCCGGATCCCCTTCGGACAGGGCCTCCTCGATGAGGCGGTCGACCTCGGGGTTGCGGTACCCGCCGTAGTTGCTGGTGCCGGCGGCGAAGTTGGACTGGAACATCGGCTGGACGTAGGCGCGGCCGTTGTTGCCGAACCAGTCGGGCGTCCACGCCGCCGCCGTGATGTCCCACTCGCCGGCCTCGGCCATGGCCGGGTTCTGCAGGAACCGGTAGTACTCGTCGGGCTGGCTGATCAGCCGCAGTTCGACCGCGAACCCCGCCTTCTCCAGGTCGGCGGCGTAGTACCGCGCGATGTCGGCGTGGGGGGCGTCGGCGCGGTACAGGACCTTCACGGCGAGGCCGTCGGGATACCCCGCCTCGGCGAGCAGCGCCCGCGCCCGCGCCGGATCGCCGTGGTCCCCCGGCGTCGGATAGCGGTCGTACTCGCGGTGCCCGAAGTTGCCCGGAGGGATCGCCGTGTGCGCCGTCTGCGTCACCGTCCCCAGGTCCATGTCGTCGAGCAGCCGGACCATGGAGGCCTTGTCGACGGCGTACGCGACGGCTCTGCGCACCCTGACGTCGCGCAGCGCCCCGCCCTCGTTCGGGCTCTTCAGGTTGAACACCAGGTAGGGGTTCATCGCGTACCCGAGATGCCGGTCCGCGTCCGGGGGGCGGCGGTCCTCGCTGATGACCGGCGCGCCCCACGAGAGGTCGGCCTCTCCGCTGCGGATCGCCTCCCGCACCCGGTCGTCGCCGACGCGCGCCATCCGCACGTCCAGGCCGTCGACGTACTGGTGCCGCAGCGGATCGGTGTCCTGCCGCCACACCGGGTTCCGCTCCATGGTCAGGAAACGGCCGTTCTCGTAGCCGGTGAGGCGGTACGGGCCGTTGGAGCGGATGTTCGCTATGAACTCATCACTGTCCGGGACGAACCGGTCGTACTCGCGCGGCGCCGCCGACGCGAACATCATCGACAGCAGGTTCAGCAGGTCGTTGGCGGGCCGCACCAGCTCGACGACCAGGGTGCGGTCGCCGTCGGCCCGCAGGCCGGGGATCTCGTGCGCGTTCTGGTAGCCGGCCAGGTCGGCGGCCGACGGGGTCCGGCCGGCGAACGCGCGCCGGTATCCCTCGGCGAACTCCGCCATCCCCCTGATCGTGCTCGTGTAGTAGGCGATCGCCCCGGCGCCGGCCACCGGGTTGCACATCCGCTTGAAGCCGCGCACGAAGTCCCCGGCCGTCACCTCGCGCGGCGGGTCGGTGTCCCACATGACGCCCGGGCGCAGGCGGATCCGGTACACGAGCCCGTCCGGGCTCATCCCGCCGTTGGCGACCGTCGGCGACTCCGCGGCGACGTCGGGGACCGGGGTCAGCGCGGTCTCGTCCACGGCCGTCGGGTAGCCGAACAGCTGCCGCGCGAACAGCCTGATGATCTGGTGCGAAAAGGCGTAATAGGCGCACGCAGGATCGACATGGTCCATTCCACCCGGTCCGAAGTAGCGGAGAGTGCCGCCGTAACGAGGCTCCACACCGATCACCTTCCGTGCACGCCACCGGGCCCGCGGACACCGCCGGCGACCCGCCTGTCCCCTGCCGGAGATTACCATCGTTTCTTAAAGTCAGATAGGAACGCGAGACCGGCCCGCGGCCTGCGCGCCGCCCGTCCGCCGCCCGTCCGCCGCTCTCCGCGGCACCCCCGGATCGGGCACGCGTCCCGACATCCGCGATGGTCATCGCCAGGACGCCGGGACACGGTGCGCGATCCCGCCGCCGGCGCGCGCAATGCCCTCATCCGGGGTCCATTGGCCAAGTAACTTCAAAAACATATTGTATTGTGAGGGAGACTGGTCATCCGCACGTGGAGGGGGTCACTCGTGACACAGTCCGTGAAGCCCGACGAGCGCAGCGTCCCGGACCCGGGCGCGGCGGCGAACGGCGGATCGCCGCGGCGGCTCCGCGACGCGCCCTGGGAGAGCATCCGCGAACTGTTCGCCCTGGATCCGACCACGATCCATCTCAACACCGGCACCGTCGGGGCGATGCCCTACGAGGTGCTCGACACGATCGACCGGGTGACCCGCGAGTGGACCGGCGGGCTGGCCGACGTCTACAAGCCCTCCGGCTACTACGAGCACCGCGCCGCCATCGGCCGGGCGTTCGGCGTCGACCAGGACGAGATCGTGATCTGCCACAACGCCACCGAGGGCGTCGCCCGCATCATCCAGGGGCTCGACCTCCACGAGGGCGACGAGGTGGTCACCACGAGCCACGAGTGCTACTCGGTGCTGTCGAACTTCAACCTCGTCCGGAACCGGTACGGCCTGACCATCAAGACGCTGACGATGCCGACGGGCTACGACGTCACGGCCGACGAGATCGTCGACCTGTTCGAGGCGGCCATCACCCCCCGCACGAAGGTGCTCGCCTTCGCCGGGATCACCCTGTTCACCGGCACGATGATGCCGATGCGCCGGCTGTGCGAGCTGGCGCAGCGGCACGGCCTGACCACGGTGATCGACGGCGCGCTGCTGCCGGGCCTCGTGAACCTGGACATGCGGGCGCTCGGCGCCGACTTCATCGCGTGCTCGGGGTCGAAGTTCCAGTGCGGCCCGCTGGGGACCGGCATCCTCTACCTGCGCAACAAGGTCTTCCCGGAGTACAACCCGCTGCCGCTGCCGACGTTCTGGCCGGTGATCTCCACCTGGTACCCGATGATCGGCAGTCCTCCGCCGCGGACGAGGACCTCGGTCGAGAGCGACGACACCGCCCTGTACGTGCAGAGCGCTGGCAGCGCGAGCATCGCCCGGGGCGCCGCGCTGGCGCGGGCCTGCGAGATCTGGGACGAGATCGGCCGGGACCGCATCGAGCGGCGCGCGATGGAACTCGGCGACCACGCCCGGCGGCGCCTCGTGGAGGCCTTCGGCAAGGAGGCGATCTTCTCGCCGGGCGAGGACCCGCTGCTGAAGTCCCCCCTCATCGCCTTCAACCCGTTCCGCGACCCCGAGGCCGCCTGGAACATCAAGAAGTTCACCGCGTTCACCGACCGGCTGGAGCGGGAGCACCGCATCTGGATCCGGTGGACCGAGTTCGACGTCCCGGGCTCGCCGCACCAGCACTACGCGGCGCGGGTCTGCACCCACCTGTTCAACACCCGCGAGGAGATCGACCGGGCGATCGGCATCATGGCCCGCCTCGGCGAGGAGATGTCATGACCGTGTCCGAGCGGCCCCAGGCCGCCCGGTGGAGCGAGGACCCGGCGCGGGCCGGCGGGACGCTCCGCCTCCACGGCCCCGCCCCCGTCCACCGCCTCGACCCGTCGGCCTCCCACCAGGAGCCCGCCGGCCAGATCATCCGGCTGTTCGCCCGGCAGCTGTTCGGCTACGCCCCCGCACCGGACCTGCGCGACTGGCGGGCCATCGCCCCGGCGCCCGACCTGGCGACCGACGTCCCGTCCACCTACAACACCGGGATGGGGGCGCGCCACACGAACTACGTGGTGCACCTTCGCCGCGGCGTGTACTGGGACAGCGCGCCCGCGCGGGAGGTCACCGCGCACGACGTCGTGCGCGGGCTGAAGCGTCTGGCCAACCCGCTCACGAGGCCCGCCGCCCTGCCCTACTTCACCAGCACGATCAGAGGCATGGCGCAGTACTGCGAGGACTACGCCGCGGCGATCCGCCGCGACGACCCGAGTGCCGAGGAACTGGCGGCCTTCCAGAACTCCCATGACATCCCCGGCGTCCTCGTCCTGGACGAGGAGTCGCTGGTCATCGAGCTCATGCGGCCGGCCATCGACTTCGCCGCCATCATGGCCCTGCCCTGCGCCTCGCCCGCCCCGGTCGAGTACGACGCGTTCGTGCCGGGCAGCCCGGAGCTGCACCGCAACCTGCGGAGCAACGGGCCGTACCGCCCGGTCCGCCTCGTGCCGGGCCGCGAGCTGCGACTCGAACCCAACCCCGTGTGGCGGCAGGAGTCCGACCCGCTCCGGAACCGGTACCTGGACGGCGTCGAGGTCACGGTCGGGGACGCGGCGCCGGAGCGCGTCGCCGCGCGGATCGCGTCGGGCGCCGCCGACCTGCCATGGGGCGTGCGGGTCGCCGGGCCGCACGCCGCCGAGCCGGCCGATCCGGGCGACGGCCTCGGCCTCTCCCTCGACCCCTACCTCGTCTTCAACGTCCGGAGCCCCGCCGCGGGCGGCGCGCTCGCCGACGCCAGGGTGCGCCGGGCGCTCTCGTACGCGGTCGACAAGGCGGCGATCGCCGGCCTGTACCGGCGGTCCGGCGGCGGCGCGCGCGTGCGGACCGCCGGCTCCGTCGTGCCGCCCGGCAACGACGCGCACCAGGAGCTCGACCTCTACGCGACGCCGGGTAGCCGGGGAGACGCGCGCAAGTGCCGGGCACTGCTCACCGAGGCGGGCCACGAGGACGGCCTGGCGCTCACCGCGGTCCATCTCGACACCGATCTGGACGCCGCGGTCGCGCGGTCGTACGCGGCCGACCTGGAGAAGGCGGGCGTCACCGTCCGGCTGGTGGCGCTCGACCACGACGCCCGGGACGCCCTGCTCGGGGATCCGCGGCGCGCGGCGGCGGGAGAGTGGGACGTCGCGGCCGCGTCATGGTCGCCCGACTGGTACCCCGCCAACGGCCGGGTCTTCCTCCAGCCGATGTTCCAGTCGGGCGACTCCCGCAACTCCGCGAACCGGGGCCGCTACCGCCGTCCGGAGGTCGACCGGCTGATCGAGCGGGCGCTCGCCACGATCGAGGAGCCCGCGCGGTCCACCGCGGCCTGGAACCTGGCCGAACGGGCGGTGCTGGAGGACGCCGCGGTCGTGCCGATCCTGTTCCAGCGGCCCGCCGCCCCCTGCCTGTGCGGCGCGCGGGTGCGGGGCGCGATCCCGATGCCCGCGCTCGGTCACGCGTACGACCTCGCCGGCGTCTGGCTCGACCCGCCGGACGACCCCGCGCGGTGACGGCGGCGGACGGCGCTGCGGCGGACGGCCCTGCGACGAACGACACGGCGGCGAACGACACGGCGGCGAACCAGGGAGCGCGCATGCGTGAAGAGGTGGTGACCGAGTACCTGAGCCTCGGGCTGCGGTTCGGCCGGCTCGCCGACGGGTTCGTCGACTCCTGGTACGGCGACCCGGAGCTGGCCCGCCGGGTGGACGCCGAACCGCGGCCGGGCGCGGCCGGGCTGGCCTCCGAGGCCGCCCGGCTGCGGGCCGCGCTCCCGGACAGCGGCCTGGCCGAGCCGCGGCGCCGGTTCCTGTCCGCGCAGCTCGCGGCGCTGAACTGCGCCGCACGCCGGATGGCCGGGGAGGAGATCGCGTTCGGGGACGAGGTCCGGACGTACTTCGGGGTCGACATCGAGCTCGGCGAGCCCGACCGCTACGCGGAGATCCACGACGCGATCGGCGCGCTGCTGCCGGGCGCCGGGGACCTGCGCGCCCGTACCGCGGCGTTCTACGAGCGCAACGCCGTCCCCCCGGACCGGCTGGCGCGCGCCGTCCAGGCCGTGTCCGGCGAGCTGCGCGCCATGACCCGCACGGTGTTCGGCCTGCCGGAGCGGGAGAGCGTCGAGTACGTGGTGGTGCACGACAAGCCCTGGAACGCCTACAACCGCTACCTCGGCGATTTCCGCTCCAGGGTGGAGCTCAACGCGGAGGCGGGCCGCACGATCGCCGCCCTGCCGCTGCTGGCGATCCACGAGTCCTACCCCGGGCACCACACCGAGCACTGCCGCAAGGAGGCCGGCCTCGTCGACGGCGCCGGCCACGACGAGCACCTGATCTCGCTGGTCAACACCCCGCAGTGCCTCATGGCCGAGGGAACCGCCGAGATGGCCGACGCGGCGGTCCCGGGGCCGGGATGGGGCCGGTGGACCGCCGACGTCCTCGCCGGCGCCGGCGTGCGGGTCGAGGGCGAGCTGGTGGAGGAGGTCCTGCGGCTGATCCGGCTGCTGATGCCCGCGCGCCAGGACGCCGCCGTCATGCTCCACGACCGCGGAGCAGACCCCGACCAGGTCACCGACTATCTGGAGCGGTGGCTCCTGGTGCCTCCCGACCACGCCCGGCGGATGACGCGGTTCCTCACCGACCCGCTCTGGCGCGCCTACTCGGTGACGTACATCGAGGGCCCGCGGCTGGTGGGCGCGTGGCTGAACGCGGGCACGGGCCGGACGTCCCTCGTCGAGCGCTACCGGAGGCTTCTCGACGAGCCGCTGCTGCCGTCCGATCTGCGCGCGGATCTGGAAGCCGCGGACCGCGCGGACCTCAGAACAGGTGCTCGATGATGCGCTGAGCGGTGGCGGCGGGGGTGGGCAGCGTCGCCATCTCCCGCTGCACCTCCGCCGTGGCGGCGCGGACGCCCTCGTCGGTCATCAGCCGGGTGAGCAGGCCGGCGTCGACGTCCTCGCGTTCGCTCACGAACCCGATGCCCCGCTTGCGCACCGCGTCCAGGGTCGTGTGCTGGAACAGGTCCCTCGGGTCGGGTGTGATCAGCTGAGGGATGCCGGCGTCGATCGCGGCCAGGGCGGTTCCCCCGCCGCCGTGATGGACGATGGCGGTGCACGTGCCCAGCAGGAGGTGCAGGGGGATCCAGCCGACGGAGCTGACGTTGCCCGGCAGCGGACCGAGCGAGTCGATGTCGACCCCGCCGAGCGCCAGCACGAACTCCGCGTCCACGTCGGCGGCCGCGTCGATGATCGTGCGCATGGTCCCCGTCCCCAGCATCTGCAACTCGACCGTGCCCATGCTCACGGCGATGCGCGGCCGCCCGGAGGGCTGGGGCAGCCGGTCCCCGACGACCGCTCCCCCGCTGTGCGGCAGCCAGCGCATGAACCAGCCCTCCGGCTGCTCGCCGGCGAGCATGCTGGGCGGGAACTCCTCGATGGTGACGGCCGGCTTGGAGATGGACACGCCGTACCGCTCGCAGACGTCGGGCAGGTGGGCCGCGGCGGCCTCGTGCATGCCGCGGGTACGCCAGGCGCTCACGTTCCGCTGCACGGCGGGCGCTCCTGCGCGCGCCGCCGCGAACAGGCCCGCGGTGGTGCCCTGGTCGTAGACGACCAGGTCCGGGCCCCAGTCGTCGGCCAACGCGATGTTCCCGTCGATCAGGGGCCGGTTGATCGCGGCGAACCCGGGCCCCCACTCGTCGAGATTGATCGCCGGCTGGGTCGCTACCGTCCGGACGAACTCCGGGTGCTCTCGCGCCAGCCGCTCGTTGACGGCCTCCATGCTGAAGCCGGGCGCGGCGTCGACGATCTCCACGCCGGAGCCGGCCGCGCCCTCGGTGGGCCCCGCGATCGTGGCGATCACCTCGTGGCCGGCCGTGCGGAACGCCCAGGCGAGGTGAACGAGCGGGAAGAAGTGACCAAGACCTGGGTGAGAACAGAACATCACGCGCATATCCGGAAGATCCCTTCTTCCCCGTACCCCCGCCCGCGACGGGACCGGACGGCGCCCGGCTCGGACGCCGCGGCACAACGGGCGACACTATATGAACTTAAACTATGATCTTCCCTCGTTCAATGCCCGCGGCGGTGCGGAGGCGCGGGCGGCTCACCAGGTGACCGGGAGCTCGCGCACCCCGTAGATGTTCGCCTTCTCCTTGAACGACAGCGCGCCGAAGGGAACCGCCAGCCGCAGGCCCGGGAGTCTCCGGAAGAGGGCATCGAACACGATCTGCAGTTCCATCCTCGCGAGGCGGTGCCCGAGGCACCGGTGCCGGCCGACGCCGAACGCCAGGTGCCGCCCGCCGCCCCGGCCGACGTCGAACTCGTCCGGGCGCTCGAAGACCTCCGGGTCGCGGTTGGCCGCCGGGCCCAGCACGACCACGCCCTCCCCCGCGCGCACCGTGACGCCGCCCACCTCGACGTCCGCCAGCGCCGTGCGCGCGGTCGAGGCGTTGACGACCGCCAGGTACCGCAGCAGCTCGTCGACGGCGCGCGGCGTCCCGGCCGGGTCGGCGACCATCGCCGCGAGCTGGCCGGGGTGTTCGAGCAGGGTCAGGACGCCGAGCGCGATCATGTCGGCGGTGGTGGAGTGCCCGGCGACGAGCAGGACGAACGCCATGCTCACGACCGCCTCGCGGTCGGCCGCGCCCTCCCGCCGCCCCGCGGCGATGAGCCGGCCGAGGAGGTCGTCGGGCGGGTCGCGCTCCTTGTCGGCCACCAGCCCGGCCAGCAGGGACCGGATCTCGTGCGCGGCCCGGGTGCGTTCCGCGGCCGGGGTGGCGTGGCTGAACATCCGCGCGGTGCGCTCCTCGAAGTGGCCGTGCGCGCGGTAGGGCACGCCGAGGAGCTCGCAGATCACCAGCGACGGCACCGGAGCGGCGAGTTCGCGCACCAGGTCGACCGGGCGCGGGGCGGCCGCCATCAGGTCCAGCCGCCGGTCGACGATCTCCTGGACGCGCGGGCGCAGCGCCTCCGTCCGCCCCGGCGAGAACTCGGCGCGGACGGACCGCCGGGCGGCCGTGTGCTCCGGCGGGTCCATCCAGTTCATCGGCGGCCGGAAGCCGCGGAAGGACGCCTGCCGCTCCTCCTCGGTGACGGGCGCGAACCGGGGGAACCCCTCGCGGCGCCGGTCGACGCTCATCCGCGGATCGCTGAGGACCTTCCGCGCGTCCTCGTGCCGCGCGACCAGCCACGCCCGGTTCCCCCCGGCCATGCGAGCGCGGACCGCGCGCCCCTCCGACCGCAGCCGCTCGTACTCCGGCGGCAGGCTGAACGGGCACGCGCGCGGGAAGGGGAAGACGCCGGCGTCGGCCGCGGGTTGAGTCGTCATCGGTGACCCCCGGTCAGCTCGATACTAAGAAAATATATACCGAATCTGCCCGAGGTCGGGAGTGCGCGCTCGATGCGCCCGGCGGCCGGCGGGGTTCAGCCGCGCCCGGCGTAGGCGTTGCCGGCGTACCAGTCGCCGCGGCCGCCGGGCAGGAGGTCGAGGACGTTCCAGACCGGGGAGAGCAGGTCGATGCCGCGCTGGGCGCCGTCGAGGAAGTCGGCCGGCAGCGTGTAGGAGTGGCGGACCCGCCCGTCCTCCCGGACCAGAACGCTGATCATGGGCCGCTGCGCCCCGTCCGGGCGCTCGGCGTTCATGTCGGCGTTGAACTCCGTGCCGTGACTGGACAGCACGCGCACGTCGCCCCACCCCCTCCGCCGCGACCAGGCGCGCAGCTTCGGCAGCGGCGCCTTGCCGATGACGGCGAAGGCGGTGTGCTGCGCCAGGTGCGCGGCGACCCCGTTGAAGCCGTCCACCCACATCGAGCACATCGGGCAGGCCGCCTCGTCGTCGGGGTGGAACATGAGGTGGTAGACGACCAGGGTCTCGTGGTCGCCGAAAAGGTCGCGAAGAGACACCGCGGCGGTCGGCTCGTCCTTCTCGAGGTCCGCCGGCCCCTCGGTGAAGGAGTAGTCGCCGAGAACGGGGCCCCGGGGCATCCGGCGCCGCGCGGCGGCGACCTCCTCGACCCGGTCGCGCAGCAGCCTTTCGGCCTTCGCCAGTTCGATCCGCGCGTCGATGTACTCCTGGCTCGTCCCCACCGGCCACATCGGCGGGATCTCCGGCTCGTCGTCGCTCATCACTGGCCCCTTCGAGTCCGTCTGCGGCACGGGTCGATTCGACAACGGACTCTACGATAATGAAGGCGCCGACGTGCGGCGTTCGCCCCCGTCCGGCGGCGCGGCGGCCGGAGAAGAAGGCCGGCCTCGGTTACCCCGGCGTCCCCGAATGCGGGAAGAGATCAGCCGATAGGCCACTATCCGCCGCATAGCAACTCGTTCACCTATTCAAGGCGAAAGCCCTCTCGACGGAGACCGGGAGAGTTGAATGGAAACGCCGTGCATGTTAAGCTCGTTATTGCGATAATTGTCAACTAAGCCGATATTCTCAGACGCTTGTGACCGGGAAGACAGGAGGCTGAGATGACCGGGACCGCGGTGGCCGAGGTGATGGCCGAACTGGCCGACCTGGAGGATCCCAAGGCGCGCGAGGTGAACGAGAAGCGCGGCGACGACCACGCCGTGAACCTCGGCAAGCTGCGCGCGCTCGCGAAGCGGCTGAAGACGCAGCAGGACCTCGCCCGAGAACTCTGGAAGACCGGCGACAGCTCGGCGAGGCTGCTGGCGACCCTGGTCTGCCGCCCGAAGGAGTTCGAACGCGACGAGCTGGACTCCATGCTGCGCGGGGCGCGCACCCCCAAGGTGCACGACTGGCTCGTGAACTACGTGGTGAAGAAGAGCCCGCACTCCGAGGAACTGCGGCTGGCGTGGCTCGACGACGCGGACCCGGTGATCGCGAGCGCCGGCTGGGCGCTGACCACGGAGCGCGTGATGCGCAAGCCCGACGGCCTCGACCTCGACAAGCTGCTCGACGTCATCGAGGCGGAGATGAAGGGCGCCCCCGACCGCCTGCAGTGGGCGATGAACGACTGCCTGGGCAACATCGGGATCAAGCACGAGAGGTACCGCGCCCGCGCCCTCGGGATCGGCGAGCGCCTGGAGGTCCTCAAGGACTACCCCACTCCCCCGAACTGCACGTCTCCGTTCGTGCCCATCTGGATCAACGAGGTGGTGGGCAGGAAGAAGGCGAAGTAGGGAGCCCGCGCGCACCGGACGCCCGCTCAGGCGGAGAGGACCGCCGACAGCTCCAGCGGGCGGATGGCCCGCGCGGGGAAGTCGCAGTACCAGAGGCGGCGGCCGTCCCATGTCAGCCCGGTCGGGCGGCCCGGAACGGGCAGGGCCCCCAGATGCTCCCCGGTCTTCGGATCCATGGCGCGCAGCACGGCGTCGTCGAAGTCGCCGTAGACGACGACGCCGTCGGCGTAGGTGAGCCCGGAGGGCGACTCCCCCGCCACCGGGAACTCCCGCAGAACGGTCATGGTGTCGTAGTCCCTGACCTGCACCACGGTCGGACCGCGCAGGCACATGTAGAGGCCCTCCGCCCCGAGCTCGACGCCGGTCAGCCTGCCGCTCGCGGGGAGCACCTCCTTCTCCCCGGTGATCCGGCCGTCGGCGGGGTCGATCAGGACGATCCGCTTCGGGCGGCCGCCGACCTGGCACAGCCGGGCGCCGTCCCAGGCCAGGTCCGCCCGCACCCTGTCGCAGGCGAACGCCCTGGTCACCCCGCCGGTCGCCGGATCGATCGCGAAGATCTTCTCCGCGTCCTGGTCCGAATGCCAGAGGCTGGTCCCGTCCCAGGTCAGCCCGCACATGTAGGCGGCGGGGGCGGGCAGCGCGCCGGTCCCCGCGGCCGCGGCCGCCGTCTCACCCGATGTCATGTCCCCTCGCTTTCCGGCCGTCCGCGGCCGTCGTGACGCCTGTGGGCACCAGCGACCGCTGGGCCGCGTCCGCGACGGCGTCCAGCCACCACGGGCTCTCCCTGGCCCACGCGATCGTCCTGACGAGGCCGGCTCGCAGCGGGGTGCGGCTGCGCCAGCCGAGCAGTTCCCTGATCCTCCTGACATCCGGGACGCGCCGGGGGATGTCCTCGTAGGCGCTGCCCAGCGCCGAGTCCGTGCTCACGCGGATCGGGGCGAACTCCGCTCCGGCCAGCCGGACCGCCAGCCGGACCGCGTCGGCCACGGAGGTCTCCCGGTCGCTGCCGACGTTGAAGCACCGGCCGTCGGCGATCTCGCTGGCGCCGACGCGCAGCGTGGCGTCCACCGCGTCACCGACGAAGGTGAAGCAGCGCGTCTGGGCGCCGTCGTCGTACAGCAGCGGGGGCAGCCCGCGCAGCACCCGGTGCACGGTCTTGCTGATCACGTACGCGGGGCGCTGCCGCGGCCCGTAGACGTTGAAGTACCGCACGACCGAGGCGCGCAGGCCCCGGTGGCGGGCGTAGGCGACGACCATGTGCTCGGCGACGGCCTTGCTCGCGGAGTAGGACCACCGGTCGGCGGCGACGCTGCCCAGCACCCGGTCCGCGTCCTCCGACCAGGGGACGTCGGGGTTCTTGCCGTAGATCTCGCTGGTGCTGGAGACCACGACCTTCACCCCGGCCGCGGACGCCGCGCGCAGCACGTTGCGGGTGCCGGAGACCGCGACGTCGATCACTTCGAGCGGGTCGTCGAGGTACTGGTCGACCCCGACCAGCGCGCTGAGGTGGTAGACGGTGTGCACGTCCGGGCCTAGGGCGCCGGCGAGCGCCCGCTCGTCGCGGATGTCGGCCCTGACGTGGCGGACGGCGGCCCCGCCGGCGTCCAGGTCGGGCGGCATCGCGGCGGGGTCGTAGACGATGACGTCCTCACCCTGGCGCGCGAGGCGCTCGACGAGGTGACTGCCGATGAAGCCACAGCCGCCGGTGACCACGACCGCCATCGATCATCCGCCCTTCCCCGCTACGGTTGCCATGAACGAGGCGACCATCGCCCGGTCAGCGGACGGCGCCGAACGCGCCGCCCTCCGACCGGGTCCCGGCACGCCGCGCGTACGAGTCGATCGCGTCCGCGGCCCGGACGGCGCCGCCGGCCTCGCGGGCCTCCGCCCGCATCCGCGCGATCCGGTCGCGGACGGCGCCGTCGGCGACCAGCGCATCCACCGCCGAGACGAGGCTCGCGCCGTCGACCTGCTCGGGCCGCAGCACATGGCCCAGGCCGAGTTCGGCCGACCGCTCGGCGAACGGCCTGGCCTCGACCGCGTACTCGGTGAAGAAGAGCATCGGGCAGCCCCAGTGGACGGCCTCCATGGTGGCGCCGAGCGTGCCCTGCAGGATGAAGGCCTTCGCGTGGCGCAGGACCTCCATGAACGAGATGTACTGGTGGGCCTCGACGTTGGGCGGCAGCGGCTCCAGCGCTTTCGGGTCGGTGCCGTTCCCGGTCGCTATGACGACATGCCACGGCGTGCCCGCGAATGCCTGCGCGCAGCTGCGGAAGAATTCGGGATGCCCGTTGAAGGTCGAGCCCAGGGAAATGAGGAGCACATTGCCGTCCTCGCTGGGCGGGCGCCATCCCGGCTGGAGCCGCCCTTGCGAGAAGCTCGGCCCGACGAAGACGAAACGGTCGTCGAAGGTGTCGTTCTTCACCTGGAATGACCGCGGCAGGAAGATGACGTTCAGATCCTCGATCGCGTTCCAGAACTCCGTCGGGGAACGGTCGACGCGGTACGCGGGGAGAAGCTCGGACATCATCCGCTGGAACGTCTCGGTCTCGACTATCGGCCGGTGCCCGTGCACCGCGCTGAGCGCCTCCCACACCGAGTAGTGCTCGTTCGAGGCGAAGCCTCCGTTGATGCACACGGCCGGCCGCCCCCACCTCGCGGCCAGCAGCCGCCCGGCGATCATGGGGAAGATGTCGTAGACGACCAGGTCCGGCGGGTTCTCGTCCAGAGCGCTCTCCGCCGCCCTGAGCATCGCGAGGTTCTCGTTGACGAACGCGCTCACCGTCAGCGCCTCGGCGTCCTCCTGCTCGACGATCTCCGGCAGGTCGACGCCGTCCTCGAAGATCGAGCGGTGGCGGATCTGCCGGGCCCCGACCTCCGCGAGGTCGTCGACGTAGTCGCCGGAAGTCACGAAGCTGATCTCGTATCCCCGGGCGGACAGTTCGTCGAGGACGCCGAACGTCGGGCGGATGTGACCCGTCCCGCCGGTGACGGCGAAAAGAATGTGGCGTGGTCGCATCACGATTCCCCGAATCGAGCGAGATGAGCCATGAAAACGGACACTACTATGGTTTTTTCAAGTTAGCAAGAGTGATCACCGTCCACACCCGCCGCCTCCGGCATGTGCCGGAACCGCCTCGATCCGGAGAACCCCGCGGCCTCGACGACCCGGCGGGGACGCCCGCCGACACGCCTTCTTAGACGTTGACTTATATAAGCTGCTACTTTAGGATGAGCTTGATCTTCTGATGGCGACGGGAGGCACAACCGTGGGATCGAATTCGACCCTCGCTGTCGAGACGTCCGGGCTGGTGAGGACCTTCGGCGAGACCCGGGCGGTGGACGGCGTCGACCTGGCCGTCCCCGCCGGAATCGTCCACAGCCTGCTCGGGCCGAACGGCGCCGGCAAGACCACGTTCCTCCGGATCCTGACGACACTGCTGCGCCCGACCGAGGGCACGGCCAGGGTCCTCGGTCACGACGTGGTGCGGGAGGCCGACGCGGTGCGCTCCCGCGTGAGCGTCACGGGGCAGTCCACCTCGATCGACGAGGACCTCACCGGCAGGGAGAACCTCGCGATGGTGGGGCGGCTGCTCGGTCACCGGGGGGCGGCCGCGAAGGGGCGGGCCGACGAACTGGTGGACGCCTTCGACCTGAGTGAGGTGGCGGACCGGCCGGTGAA
Source organism: Spirillospora sp. CA-108201 (assembly GCF_050936235.1). Lineage (NCBI taxonomy): Bacteria > Bacillati > Actinomycetota > Actinomycetes > Streptosporangiales > Thermomonosporaceae > Spirillospora > Spirillospora sp. CA-108201. Next base: position 1,957,655 of record NZ_JBNJNE010000001.1, read on the forward strand.
GACGTGCTCCGGCGGCGAGCGGCGCCGGATCGACATCGCCGCCAGCATCATCGTCACCCCGGACCTGCTCTTCCTGGACGAGCCGACCACCGGCCTCGACCCGCGGGCCCGCAACCAGGTGTGGGACATCATCCGCGCCCTGGTCGCCGGGGGCACGACCGTGCTGCTCACGACGCAGTACCTCGACGAGGCCGACCGGCTCTCCGACCGGGTCGCGGTCCTGGACCGCGGCAAGGTCATAGCGGAGGACTCGCCCGGGAGGCTGAAGTCCCAGATCGGCACCGGCGCGCTGAAGCTGCGCCTCCAGGATCCCGGGCAGCGCGCCCAGGCGGAGGAGATGCTCTCCCGCGATCTGACCGTGGAGCCCGGCGCGGACTCCGATCCCCACCGGCTGTCGGTGCGGGTCTCCGACACCCAGCAGGCGGCGCGGGCGGTCACCGCGCTGGCCGACGCCGGGATCGCCCTCGACGACTTCTCGATGGCCCAGTCGAGCCTGGACGACGTCTTCCTCGCCCTGACCGGCCGTCCGGTCGCGGACGACGCGGAGGCGGAGACGGCCGGGACCGAGGCCGGGACCAAGAGCGAGACCAAGGCCGAGGCCGAGACCGAGGTCGAGGTCGAGGCCGTCGACACGCAGACGGCGCAGTGAGGAGGCGGACGAGATGACGACGTCCCAGCCCGTGACGCGTCCCCGGGGGCCGCTGGCGCAGCCCGGGGAGCGCCCGCCGAGGGCGGGCGCCCTGTCGGCGTCGATGACGTTCGGGTGGCGCGCGCTGCTGAAGATCAAGCACTCGCCGAACCAGCTGGTGGACGCCCTCATGCTCCCGGTCATCTTCACGCTCTCGTTCACCTACCTGGTGGGCGGCGCGATCTCCGGGACGCCCGGCCGCTACCTGCAGTTCTTCCTGCCCGGTGTCATGGTCATGGCGGTGGCCCTGACGACGGCCTACACCGGCATCGTGCTGAACCAGGACGTCGACCAGGGGGTGTTCGACCGGGTGCGGTCGTTGCCGGTGTGGCAGTCGTCGGTGCTGGTCGGGGCGATGCTGGGGGACGTGGTCCGGTACGCGGTGGCGTCGGTGGTGCCGTTGCTGCTGGGGCTGGCGCTGGGGTTCCGGCCGGGCGGCGGCGTGGCCGGCGTGGTGCTGGCGCTGCTGTTCCTCCAGGTGTTCGCCTTCAGCCTCGCCTGGCTCGGGACCTTCGTCGGGGTCAGCGTCCGGACGCCGACCGCGGCGCAGACGCTGAGCTGGACGCTCCTGTTCGTGCTCGTCGTCGCCAGCAACGTCATGGTGCCGCAGCAGACGATGCCGGGCTGGCTGGAGGCGATGATCAAGGTCAATCCGATCAGCGTCGTGACGACCGCCATGCGCGGGCTGATGGCCGGCACCGCGACCGCGGGCCAGATGGGCTGGGCCTTCCTGGCCTGCGCGGTCCTCGTCGTGGTCTTCGCTCCGCTGACCGTCCACCGGTACGGCCGCACCCGTCACTGAGCTCGCTCACAGTGCGTGCAGGCAGAGCAGGAGGCTCCGGGCCTCGATGTTGACCTGGTAGCTCTGGCGGGTCAGCGCCATCGCCTGGGGCACGGTGAGCCAGCAGAAGTCCGGCGGCGTCCGCATGGGGAAGCCGCCGCCGACCTCGACCACGAGGTGGCGGGTCAGGGCCTGCTGGAACCGGCCGCCCTCCTCCGACTGCACCACGTCGTACCGCACCTGGACCGCCCGGGAGAGGACGAGGTCGAGGTACCGGGGGCGCAGGTCGCCCGCCGCCCCCTCGTAGTTCTCGGGAGTGCACTGCACGGTGGGGCCGAGCTCCACGGTGTCGCGGCATCCCGGACGCAGGTCGGCGCGGGCCAGGATGTGCCGGATCCCGTTGATGCGGCGGACGACGAGGGCGGCCAGCCCGACGCCGCTGGGCGCGAGCAGCGGCTGGCACCAGTCGGACACCTCCCGGTTGCCGGCGTGGACCTCCACCCCGACCACGCTGAAGTACCTGCCGTCGGGACGGCTGATCGCCTCGGCGCCCCGCTCCCATCCGTCCACGGAGTCGAGGGGGACGGCGCGCGTCGCGAGCGTGTACGCGGACTTGCGCTCGGTGAGCCAGCTCCTCACCTGCACCTGGGACAGGAACGCGTTGTCGCTGGAGGCGTTCGGCGTCTCTCCGGAGGCGGCCAGCCCATGGCCCGGCCGCGCGCCCATGGCCGGGGCCGAGGACAGCAGGCAGGCCAGGACGGTCCTGGAGTCCATGTTCACGACGTTGGGGTGGTGCAGGAGGTCGAGGATCTGGCCGAGCGTCAGCCAGGCGAAGTCGTCGTGCGGCTCCACCTCGCCGGTGACCTCCATGACCACGTTCCGGTTGCGCTTGGCGCTGAACCACGCCCCCTGCTCGGACTGCAGGACGTCGACCAGCACCCGGGCCCGCCCGGGTTCGGTGAAGTACTCGACGAACCGGGACCGGGCGCCGCGGTGCGTCCGCAGGTAGTTGCTCGACGTGGACTGGACGGTCGGCGACAGCTGGACCGTGTTCACGTTGCCGGGCTCGATCTTGGCCTGCATCAGGAAGTGCAGGACGCCGTCGATCTCCTTGGCGAGGATGCCCACGATCGCGACGTCCTGCTGGTAGATGATCGGCTGGCGCCATTCGGGGACGGCGCCGTAGTCGGTGCGGGCGTGGACGCCGCCCACGGTGAAGTAGCGGCCGCTCTCGTGGACGAGGTCGCCCGACTCCGGGGCGAACGACCATCCGGCCATGCGCTCGAACGGGATGCGCGTCACCTGGACCGGGACGCGGCGGCGGCGTTCGGCCAGCCATTCGACGATGTCCGCGGCCGGGCGGGGCCGGTGCTCGGCCGACGCGGCGAGCCGCCGGTCCAGCTCGGACTCCCCGCCCGGCGCCCTCACCCGAGAGCCCGCGTTCGCACCCGCCATGCCCGCCTCCGTCCACGGCCGCCGAAGCTGGCCGCCGTCCGCGCTCGGCTGTACCATTTACTTAAGTTACATATAGCATCTTGCGGTGAGAAGGGAGACCCCGTGTCCACCTCGGAGCGCGACGCCGCCTTCGGCCCGGAGCACGCCGAGGTGTACGAGCTGACGTACCGCCACCGCGGCAAGGACTGGGGCGAGGAGGCGGCGGAGGTCACGCGGCGCATCCGGGCGCACCGTCCCCGCGCGCGGTCCCTCCTGGACGTCGCCTGCGGCACGGGGGCCCACCTGGAGGCGTTCCGGTCGGGCTTCGACCATGTCGAGGGGCTGGAGATCTCGGGCGCGATGCGGGAGCGGGCCGTGCGGCGGCTGCCGGGGGTGGCCGTCCACGACGGCGACATGCGGGACTTCGACCTCGGCCGCGCCTTCGACGCGGTGACGTGCCTCTACACCGCGATCGCCTATCTGCCGACCGTCGCCGCCATGCGCGCGGCGGTCGGAGCGATGGCCGGCCACCTCGTCCCCGGAGGGGTGCTCGTCATCGAGCCCTGGTGGCCGCCGGAGAGGTTCATCGAGGGTTTCGTCGGAGCCGACCTGGCGCGGGAGGGCGACACGGTCGTCGCGCGGGTCTCCCACTCGACCCGGCGGGACCGGGCCGCGCACATGGACGTGCGCTGGACGGTGGGCCGTCCGACGGGCATCCGCGAGTTCCGCACCCTGGAGGCCTTCACCATGTTCACCGCGGAGGAGTTCCTGGCGGCGTTCGAGGACTCCGGATGCGACGTCGAGCACGAGGAGCCGGGTCTGAACGGCTACGGCCTGTTCGTCGGGGTCCGCCGCGGGTGAGCCGGAGCGGCCGCCGGGGCACTACTCGCCCCAGCGCAGGTACGTGACCGGGGGCTCCCGCCCGGGGAGGGTGCGCAGCCTCACCCCGTCGAGGCCGACGGCCTCGCGCAGCGCGGCCGTCTCCCCGGGCCACTTGGAGTAGGCGATCTCGTCGAAGGCGAGCACGCTGCCCTTGGTCAGATAGGGCCGGATCGCTTCCAGCGCGGCGCGCGTCGGCGCGTGGAGGTCGAGGTCGAAGTAGGCCAGCGCGATGACGGTCTCCGGGTTGTCGGCGAGATAGCGCGGCAGGGTCTCGCGGACGTCGCCCTGCACCACCGCGGTCCGCCGGACGTGCGCGAAGGGCTCCCCGGACTCGTGCGCGTCGAGCACCTCGCGCAGGTGGTCGGGGTACCCCTCGCTCACGGCGAACCGGCCGGCCACCGCGTTCGGCCCGGCCCGGTCGACGTCGGCGACGTCGGGGAAGCCGGTGAAGGTGTCGAAGCCGATGACCCGCCGCACCGAGGTGTAGGGCTCGTAGCACCCGCGGAGCGCGGTCAGCGTGGCCAGGTGCCGCCCGTGGAGCACCCCGAACTCCATGATCACGCCGGGGACGTCGAGGATCATCCGGTACAGGGCGTCCATGCACAGCAGGTCGGTCAGCTGGTGGCGCCGCAGGTAGAGGGCCAGGTTGTCGATCAGGTACTCGGGCGGGATCGGGGTGTCGCGCAGCAGCCGGGCGAGCCGCTCGCGCACGTCGCGCTCCTGGTCCGACTCGCGCGCCAGCGAGCGCGGGTCCCGGTGGTTCGTCGAGGTCACCTGTCTCGTCCTCCCTGCGGCGGAGATCGCGTAAGACGGGGTCAGCTCATCCATGCGGCGGGGGCCGGTCCGCCCCGGCCGACGGGCGGGAAGAGGGCGTCCAGCCTGACGAGCTCCTCCTCGGTCAGAGGCTTGTCCAGCGCCCTGACCGCGCCGTCGACGTGCCCGGGGGTGCGCGGGCCGATGAGCACTCCGGTCACTCCCGGCCTGGACAGCGTCCAGGCGAGGCCGACCTCCGCGGGGTCCCGCCCGATGTCCGCGCAGAACCGCTCGTATTCGGCGATGGCCGCCTCGTGCTCTCTCAGCGCGTCGACCGCGCGCCCCTGCGCGGACTTGACCGCGGTTCCCTCCGCCTTCTTGCGCAGCACGCCGCCGAGCAGGCCGCCGTGCAGGGGCGACCAGACCAGCACCCCGACCCCGAGGGCCGTCGCCGCGGGAATCACCTCCAGCTCCGCGTGCCGGGTGACGAGGTTGTAGACGCACTGCTCCGAGGCGAGCCCGGGGACGCGGCGGCGGGCGGCGGTCTCCTGGGCCAGGGCGATGTCCCAGCCGGCGAAGTTGGACGAGCCGACATGGCGGACCTTGCCCTGGCGGACCAGCAGCTCCATGGCCAGCCAGATCTCGTCCCAGGAGACCGACCGGTCCACCTGGTGCATCTGGTACAGGTCGATCCGGTCGGTGCCCAGCCGGCGCAGCGAGGCCTCGCACGCCGCGACGATGCGCCGCGCCGACAGGCCGCGGTCGCCCGGGTCGTCGCTCGTCGGGCTCCCGACCTTGGTGGCCAGGACGACCTCGTCCCGGCGGCCGGGACGGGCCGCGAGCCAGCTCCCGATCACCTCTTCGGTGTGGCCCTTGTAGACGCGCCAGCCGTAGATGTCCGCGGTGTCCACGAGATCGACGCCGTTCGCCAGCGCGTGGTCCAGGAGGCGGTGCGCGTCCGCCCCGTCGACGCGGCCGCCGAAGTTCACGGTGCCGAGGCCGAGGCGGCCGATCTCCAGATCGGTGGAACCCAGCGACGCGCGGCACTCTCCGGGATCGGGCATCGACCGCCTCCTCAGCTTCTCGATCGACTTTCACGATACTAGTTATTCAAGTCAGATTCCCCTATGTCCCCTACTATCGCGTCCTGCGACGCCGATGCTATCGTTTTATCAAGTGTAGGACCTTTGGCGGGTAAAGGTGGTCCACATGGCCCCGAGGGCGGTGCCGCATCGGTGCGGGACGGCGATCCGGTCCACGGCGGACGGCCCGCCGACCGTGTCCGGCGACAGATCCTCGGCGACCCCGCCGAGGACATCGGGGGGTGGGGATCGTCAATGACTCCGACGGCATCCCACGCGTGAACACAGCACGGTGACGGGGAGCGCGCGGCCTCTCCGGCGGCGCCGGCCTGCCGGCCGTCCCCGCCCGCCGTCGTCGGCACGCGGCCGGCATCTGCCGGGGTGAGGCCGCGGCCGACCTCGACGGACCGTCTGAACCGATCCGCTCTTCGCCTCGACCCCTCGATCCAGGGTCGCGCGAGATGGGAGAAACGCCCATGGTAACGAAGGCATCCGGCGGGGATGCTGTGGGAGCCGCCGCCGCCCCCGATCCAGCATCGGACCGGCCTCGGAAGTTCATCCCGGAACTCGAGGGACTGCGCGGCGCCGTCGTGCTGCTCGTCGTCCTCGGCCACACCGGAGTGGCGACCAGCGTGCAGGGCTGGAGCTACATGCACTCGACGGGCAACGGCATCTGGGCCATCATGCTGAACCGGGTGGCGGTCGCCTTCCCGATCTGGTTCGTGATGACCGGCTACCTGCTGTACCGCGCGTTCGCGCTGTACACGCTCACCGGCGAGCGGAAGCCGAACGTCAGGCGCTACTTCTGGCGCCGGGCGCTGAGGATCCTGCCCGCCTACTGGGTACTGACGATCACCGCTCTCCTGGTGCTCAACCGGGACAGCATCCACGGGGCCTGGGAAGTCATCCGCCCGCTGCTCCTCCTGCAGATCTGGGAGCACGGCGCCATCCCCATGGGGATGATGCACACCTGGAGCAACGCCAACGACTTCCTGTTCTACCTGGCCATGCCGGTGTTCGCATGGCTCCTGCACCGCTACGCGCGGCGCGCCGAGACCCACGAGGCCCGGATACGGCGACTGCTCGTGCCGCTGGCCGTCCCGGTGTTCGTCGGCTTCGGCTTCTTCACCTGGCTCCACTTCCCGCAGTTCAGGGACGACCCGATGAAGCTGTGGCCGACGCAGTACTTCTGGCCGATGAGCTACATGGGCTGGCTCTCCGTCGGCATGATGCTGGCCGTGCTCTCCGCCGCCGCGGAGACGCGCCCCGACGCGGTGCCGCGGCTGTACCGCCTGATCGGCCGGCATCCGGGCAAGCTCTGGCTCGGGGCACTCCTGATCTTCGTCCTGGCCTGCCTCTCCCCGCTCGCCGACTACCGCCTGGTGGACTACGTCCCGGCGCCGGCGGCGGCGGCCGACTACTGGCTCTTCCTCGCGTTCTCCGTGGCGGTCTTCGCGCCGCTGACCGTGCCGGGCGTCCGCTTCAAGGTGGCGGGCGCGATGCTGGACAACTCGCTGCTGCGGTTCTTCGGCCGCATCTCCTACAGCGTCTACCTCTGGCACATCTTCGTGTACGCCAAGTTCGTCGGTCCGCTCTTCGCACCCGAGATCGGCGGCTACTGGGAAGTCCTGGGCGTCGAACTGGCGCTGTGCGTGATGGTCGGCTACGCGAGCTACATCGTCGTGGAGAAGCCGTTCCACATGCTCCGGCCGCGCCTGGGCAAGGCGCCGGTCGAGTTGAGCGTCGCCGTCAGCACGCCCGCCGAGGCGCCCGCCAGGGCGGACGCGGTGGGCGCCCCCCGGGACGCGCAGGCCTGACCAACGCCCGCGGCGGGCGAGACGATGCCCCGGCACGTCTCGCCCGCCGCGGGCGTGGAGACCACCAGGGAACGCCGAGGAGGCGGGGCGATGAGACTCCTGGTCACCGGGGGCGCCGGTTTCATCGGCTCGGAGTTCGTCCGGGCGACGCTGCGCGGCGAGCTGCCGGGCACGGCGGGGGCGCACGTCACCGTGCTGGACGCGCTCACCTACTCGGGGAACCTGCGCAACCTCGCCGCGGTCTCCGGGCATCCCCGCTACCGGTTCGTGCACGGCGACACCTGCGATCCGGACGCGGTCGACGCGGCCGTGGCCGGGCAGGACGCGATCGTCCACCTCGCCGCCGAGTCGCACGTGGACCGCTCGATCGACACCGCCACGCCCTTCGTGCGGACCAACGTGCTGGGCACGCAGAACATGCTGGAGGCGGCCCAGCGGCACGGCGTCGGCAGGTTCGTGCACGTGTCGACCGACGAGGTCTACGGGTCGATCGCGCACGGGTCGTGGGCGGAGGACGCTCCGCTGCTGCCCAACGGGCCCTACGCGTCGGCGAAGGCCGGATCGGACCTGCTGGCGCTCGCCTGGCACCGGACCCGCGGCCTGGAGGTCATGGTCACGCGGTGCACCAACAACTACGGCCACTACCAGTTCCCGGAGAAGGTGATCCCGCTGTTCGTGACCAACCTGCTCGACGGCCGGCGGGTGCCGCTCTACGGCGACGGCCGCCACCGGCGGGGCTGGCTGCACGTGTCGGACCACTGCCGCGCGCTCGACCTCGTGCTGCGGTCCGGCCGTCCGGGCGAGGTGTACCACGTCGGCGGCGGGACGGAGCTGTCCAACGAGGACCTGACGTCCCTGCTGCTGGAGGCGTGCGGCGCCGGCTGGGAGATGGTCGACCACGTCCCCGACCGCCAGGGGCACGACCGCCGGTACGCCCTCGACACCACCAAGATCGAGGAACGGCTCGGCTTCGTCCCGCGCGTGCGCTTCGAGGACGGGCTGGAGGCGACCGTCGAGTGGTACCGCGCGAACCGCGCCTGGTGGGAGCCGCTGAAGGCCGGCCTCCGGGCGGGGCCGGGGCCGATGCTCAGATCGCCTCGCTGACCGCCGACATCGTGTAGCCGTCCACCCGGAGCGCGGGCATGGCCGTCCTGGGCGTGGAGTCGTCCCGCTCCCTGGGCAGGGCCGGTTCGGTGCGGCCGATCTCCGTCACCCGGCCCAGCAGGTCCACCGGGCTCTCGTTGAAGCGGAAGTTGTTCGCCTCCCCCACCACCTCGCCGTCCTCCACCAGGTAGACGCCGTCGCGGGTGAGCCCGGTGAGCAGCAGCGCGCGGGGGTCGACGTCGCGGACGTACCACAGCGAGGTGACCAGGAGCCCGCGCCTCGTGGCCGCGACCATCTCGGCCAGCGACCGGCCCTCGCCCCGGCCCTCCAGAACCAGGTTGCCGACCTGCGGCGTGACCGGCCGCCCGGTGAGCTCGGCGGAGTGGCGGGTCTGGACCAGGCCGGTGAGGACGCCGTCGCGTATCCAGTCCGTCGGCGAGAGCGGCAACCCGTTGTCGAACACCGAAACGGTGTCCGCGAACACCTGCGCGACGTCCGCGGAGCCCCGGGCGGCGACGAACGGCGCGCACCGCAGGCCCGGCTCGTGCGGATCGCTCCGCAGCGTGAGCGGTGCGCCGGTCAGGCGCTCGCCGAGCCGGGTCCCGCCGTCCGGGCCGCGGAACGGGGTGCGCCCGCCCGCGGCGTCCTTCGCGCCCGCCGCGCGGTACAGCCGCAGCATGAGGTCGGCGACGCACGACGGGGACAGCAGCACCTCGTACCGCCCGGCGGGGAGCTCGACACGCCTGCGCGCCCAGTCGAGGCGCTCGCTCAGCCCCGCGTACACGGCGAGCGGATCGGCATCGCCGAGGTCGGCCGCCCCGGTGCCGCTCCAGGTCGAGGCGGCGCCGTCCTCGGACCTGGCGGTCAGGTCCAGGACGCCCGCGGCCTGGACGTGGCGCAGCCGCAGGCCGGTGGAGGAGGCCAGCCAGACCGTGTGCTGCCGCTGCTCCGCGTAGCCGTACAGCAGGCGGCGCTCCGCGCGGGCCCGCTCGAACGTCGCGGCGAGGCCGGCGGCGAACCCGGCGAGGACGCCGCCCGACACCGCGGGCGCCGACTCGGCCCAGTCCGGCGAGGCGGGCGCGGCGCCGCCCGCTAGCAGGGGACGGGCGTCGGCGGCGGGCGTCGCCGTGCGCGCCGCGCGTTCGGCCGCCGCCACGACGGTGCGCACCGCGTCCTCGTTGACCGCGCCGCGGTGCGAGACGACGCCGGCCGCGGTGCCGTGCGCGTCCGTGGTCACGGCGACCACCGTCAGCCTCGTGTCGGCGGTGAGCCCGCTCGACGTCAGAGCGTTGCCCGCCCACCGCGCGTGCGCCGTGGCGGCCTCGTCGACGATCGCCACGTAGGCGTCGGCGTCCTTGCCCGCCCGGGCGGCCAGCTCCGCGAGCCGTGGTGCGCTACCGATCTCCGCTGCCCTCCTCGACCGTGTCCCGCGGACCGCGAGCCGTCCGCCGGCGGGACGCCGTCCGGGAGGTCACGACAGCCCCTCCGAACCGGTGTCGATGACCTGGATCCCCCTGAACACGGCCGCGGGGCAGCCGTGGCTGGCCGCGGCCACCTGCATCGGCTGGCCCTTGCCGCACAGGTCGGCGCCGAAGAGCCGGTAGGTGTCCTCGCCGCCGAGGGCGGTCAGCGCGGACCAGAACTCCGTCGTGGACGCCTGGTAGGCGACCCCGCTCAGCTGGCCGTCCAGCCTGCCGTTGCGGATCCGATGGCACCGCTGGGCGGTCATCTGGAAGTTCTGGCGCCGCATGTCGATGGACCAGCTGTCGGAGCCGACGAGGTAGATCCCATCCTCGACCCCCGCGATGAGGTCGCCGGTGGACGGGCCGCCGGGCGCGGGCCGCAGCCCGACGTTGGGCATCCGCGGCAGCGGCACGTGCGTCGCGGACTCGGCGAACGAGCAGCCGTTGGAGCGGCCGAGGCCCGCCAGGCCCGCCGTGCGACGGTCGTGCTGGAAGCCGGTCAGCACCCCGTCCCGCACCAGGCTCCAGGACTGCGCCGCCACGCCCTCGTCGTCGAAGCCGACCGTCGCGAGGCCGTGCTCGGCGGTGCGGTCCGCGGTGACGTTCATCAGGGGCGAGCCGTACCGGTGCGAGCCGAGCCCGCCCGGGGTGAGGAACGTCGTGCCGGTCGAGGACGCCTCGTGGCCCAGCGCCCGGTCCATCTCCGTGGTGTGCCCGACCGACTCGTGGACGGTCAGCCAGAGGTTCGACGGATCGACGACCAGGTCGTAGCGGCCCGGCCGCACCGGGCGGGCGCGGAGCTTGGCGGCGAGGTGCCCGGGCAGCTCGGCCAGCTCGCGCTCCCAGTCCCAGCCGTCGCCGGAGAGGTACTCCCAGCCCCGGGCGGCCGGGGGCCCGAGGGTGCGCAGCGTCGCCGTCGCGCCGCCGCGCGGGTCCGCTCCCTGGACGAAGAGCAGCGGGTGGACCCGAACCCGCTGCTGGGCGGTCACCGTGCCCGCGAGATCGGCGTAGTACTTGTTCTCCTGCACGAGGGTGAGGAAGGCCAGCACGTGCTCGACCTCCGGCGCGGCGAGCAGCCGCCGGCTCCAGCCGGCCAGGAGCGCGATGCGCTGCTCCTCGGGCACCGCGAACGGATCGACCCGGTACGACGAGATCCACGTCGCGTCGCGGTGGACCGGCTCGCCGACCGGCTCACCGGAGCCGCCGCCGAGGGCCGAGCACGCGCGGGCGACGGCGACCGCCTGCTCGGCGGCGCCGGCGGCGGCGCGCGGCGTCAGCTCGGGCGCGGCGGAGAAGCCGGGGACGCCCCGATGCCACAGGCGCACGGCCAGCCCGGTGTCCGTGGTGTCCTGCCCGCCGCCGAGGACGCCGTCGCGCAGCAGCAGCCGCGCCGTGCGGACGCGGTCGAGGCGGAAGGACGCGTGCTCGGCCCCGAGCTCGGCCGCGCGGCCGAGCGCCGCGCCGGCCAGGGAGTCCAGCGGGAGGGCGGAGAACGAGGCGTCCAGACCACGTCGCACGCTGCCTCGCTTTCCACGCCTCGAACACGTCCTACTAGAAAAACATATTGCCTCGCACTGGAAAAGGGCCGCCGGTGAACGCTGGAAGCTGGAACGGACAGGGAACCCGATCCGTTGATCTGGGTGATAACTATACTTTTTGATAGCATCAACATTTGACACCGTCCGGGCGAGGGAGTCAGGTCCGCGCCGGGACGACCGGGACCGGTGCGACGCCGAGGGGGCGCGATGGACGATGTCGCGGCTGCGGCCGCGGGGGGCAAGGTCTGCGACGCGGCGACCGCGGCGGCCCTCGTCGGGGACGGGCAGGCCGTCGCGAGCACCGGCGTCATCGGCTGGATCACGCCCGACGCCGTGCTGCGCGCCATCGGCGAGCGCTTCGCGCGGTGCGGCGCCCCCCGGGACCTGACCTTCTTCTTCCCCTGCGCCACCGGCGACGCCATGGACATCGCCGGCATGGACGGCGTGGCCCGCGAGGGCCTGATGCGCCGGATCGTCGCCGGTTCCTACATCAATCCGCGGCATCCGCGCACCGGCACCCGCCCGGCGCTCACCGGGCTGATCCAGAACGATCTCGTCGAGGCCTACAGCTGGCCGATCGGCGCCGCCATGCACTGGCTGCGGGAGGTCGCGCGGCGGAGCCCGGGGTACCTCACCCGCGTCGGCCTCGGCACCTTCGCCGACCCGCGGCACGGCGGCGGCCGCCTCACCGGGCGGGCCAAGGACGACCTGGTGGAGGTGGTCGAGCTCCGCGGCGAGGAGCTGCTGCTCTACCCCACCTGGCCGCTGGACGTGGGGATCATCCGGGCCAGCAGCTCCGACTCCGAGGGCAACCTGTCCTTCGAGGACCTGCCCCTCACCTCCGCCGCCCTCGCCCTCGCGCTCGCCGTCAAGGCCGGCGGCGGCACCGTGATCGCGCAGGTGTCGCGGATCGTGCCGCGCGGGTCCCGGCCCGCGCGCGAGGTGCAGGTCCCCGGCGTGCTCGTCGACCGCGTCGTCGTCGCGGCGGGCGAGCTGATCGGGACCGAGGTCCGCAACGATCCCGGCTACCTGCGGCCGGTGCCGCACCCGGTCGGGCGCCTGCCGCGCCTGCGGCCCGGTCCGGGGAAGGTCATCGCGCGCCGCGTCGCGCGGGAGATCCGCCCGGGTGAGACCACGATCCTCGGGTTCGGCGCGGCGTCGAGCGCGATCCTCGCCATGGCGGAGGACGGCGCGTTCCAGGACGACCGGCTGGGCGACTACACCTTCACCACCGAGCACGGCTCCTTCGGCGGCGTCGTCATGGGCGGCTGGCAGTTCTCGGCCAACTACTCCCCCGAGGCGCTGGTCGACGGCGCCTACCAGTTCGACTTCATCGACGGCGGCGGCTGCGCGCTCGCCGCGCTCTCCTTCGCCCAGCTCGACGCCGCCGGCAACGTCAACGTCAGCCGCTTCGCGGGCACGAGCCCGGGCGGCGGCGGATTCGTCGACATCGCGCACAACGCGCGGCGGATCGTCCTCGGCGGCACCCTCACCACCAAGGGCCTCGACGTCTCCTGCGACGGCGGAAGGCTCACCATCCTGCGGGAGGGCGAGATCCAGAAGCTCGTGCCCGAGGTCGACCACATCACCTACGGGGTCCGCGCCGGCCTGGAGCGCGGCCAGCGGGCCCTCGTCGTCACCGAGCGCGCCGTGTTCGAGGTGACCGCCGAAGGGCTCGTGCTGACGGAGGTGGCGCCCGGCGTCGACGTCCGCCGGGACGTCCTCGGGCGGATCGGCTTCCCCGTCCGTCCCGCCGCCGGCATGACCACCATGCCCGCCGACCTGTTCCGTCCGTAGCCGCGCACCGGGGAGATCGATGAACCGCATGGCCAGTCCTGACGAGCCGCACGGCCGCCGGCCCGGGGGCCCCTCGCGACCGCGCCACGACGGGGGGCTCGTGTCGGCGGCGGCGGACGAGGCCGTCCCCGCCCTGTGGGCGATGGCCCAGCTCGCGACGCCGATGGCGGTGCGGGCGGCGGCGACGCTGCGCATCGCCGACCACATCGCGTCCGGGATGCGGACCGTGCCCGAACTCGCGGAGGCCACCGGGACCGACGCCGGCGGGCTCGCCCGCCTGATGCGCTACCTCGCGGTGCGCGGGGTGCTGAGCCGCGACGGCTCCGGCCGGTACGGCCTGACCGCGCTGGGCGAGGCGCTGCGCGACGACCACCCCGGCGGCCTGCGCGCCACCCTCGACGTCGAGGAGGGCGGCCGGGCCGAGCTGTGCTACGTCGAGCTGCTGCACAGCGTGCGCACGGGCGAGCCCGCCTACCCGCGCCGCTTCGGCCGCTCCTTCTGGGACGACCTGGCCGCCGAGCCCCGTCACGAGGCCGCCTTCCGCGCCATGCTGCGTCCGGGCGGCGTCGAGCGGGCCCGCCGGATCGTGTCGGCGTACGACTGGGCGTCCCTCGGCCGCGTGGTGGACGTCGGCGGCGGGGACGGCACGCTCCTGGCCGCGCTGCTCACGGCGCACCCGGGGCTCCGGGCCGTGCTCGTCGAACGGCCCCCCGCCACCGACGCGGCGCGCAAGGCGCTGGCCGCGGCGGGCGTCGCCGACCGCGCCGACGTCGAGACGGGCGACATGTTCGGCCCGCTCCCGGCCGGGGCGGGGGGCTACGTGCTCTCCCTGATCCTCCACAACTGGCCCGACGACCCGGCGCGCGCCGTCCTGGCCCGCTGCGCGGAGGCCGCGGGCAGGGACGGCTCGGTGTTCGTCGTGGAGAACGTCGGCGCGGACGGCACCGGGCCCACCGGGTTGGACCTGCGGATGCTCGCCTACTGCGGAGGGAAGGTGCGGTCGCTGCCGGAGCTGTCCGCGCTCGCCGGGGAGGCCGGGCTCGGCGTCGCCTCCGTCCATCCCGCCGGAGCGGTCTCGATCGTCGAGCTCCGCCCCGGCGGATGACCGCCGCCGGAACGCGGCGGGCCGCGGCGGGCCGAGGAACCCCGCGCAGCGGCGGCACGAGGAATCTCGCGGAAGGGACGAGGCGATGGCCACGGGGACGATGCAGCCGCGCGAGGCGCTCGCGGCACTGGTGGGCGAGGGCCTCCGGGACCCGTACCCCCTGTACGAGGAGATACGGGCGCACGGCGACCTGGTGGACGTCAAACCGGGGGTGATGGCCGCCGTCGGGTACGACGAGTGCGACCGGGTGCTCCGGGATCCGCGGCTGCGCGTCCAGGACGCGGAGAGCTTCGACCTGTTCTACCCGGAATGGCGGGCGCACTCCTCGCTGCGCGCCTACACCGACTCCGCGCTCTACAGCAATCCGCCGGCGCACACCCGCCTGCGGCGGCTGCTGCGGGGGGAGTTCACGCCCCGGCGGGTGGCGGGCTACGAGACGGCGATCGAGCAGATCACCGACCGGCTCCTGGACTCGCTGGCGGAGGCGGGCGCGGGCGGAACGGCGGTCGACTTCATCGCCGAGTTCGCCTCACGGCTCCCGATCGCGGTGATCAGCGGGCTGCTCGGGGTGCCCGAGCGCGACCAGGCGTGGTTCCGCGCCATCGCGGCCGACGTCACGACCGCCCTGGAGGGGATCACGAACGCCTCCCGGCTCGCCCCGGCGGACGCGGCCATGGACGACCTGGCCGTGTACTTCGACGAGCTGATCGGGCGGCGCCGCCGCTGCCCCGAGGCGGACCTCGTCACCTCCCTGGTGCGGGAGCACGACGACGGCGGCGGGCTCGGCCGCGACGAGCTGGTCGGCAACATGATGCTGCTCCTGACGGCCGGGTTCGAGACGACGAACTTCTTCATGGCGCACGCGCTGCTCCTGTCGTTCGAGCACCCCGGCCTCGCCGACCGCCTCCGCGCCGACCCCGGCTTCGCCCCCGCCTACGCCGAGGAGGTGCTGCGGTTCGAGCCGCCGGTGCAGGCGACCAGCCGCTGGGCCGGGACCGACGTGGAGACGCTGGGGACGACGATCCCCGCGGGCACGAAGGTGGTGGCCATCCTGGCCGCCGGCAACCGGGACCCCCGCCGCTACCGCCGGCCCGACCGCTTCGACCCGGACCGCCCCTACACCGCGCCGCTCACCTTCGGCGCCGGAGGCCACTTCTGCCTCGGGGCGCCGCTGTCGCGGCTGGAGGCGCGGATCGCGCTTCCCCGCCTGCTGCGCCGCTTCCCCCGCATCCGGCCCGCCGGAGAGCCCGTCCGCCGCGACTCGTGGGTGGGCCGCGGCATCGACCACTTCCCGATCGCGCTCGACTAGACGCTCTTAAGAAGGCTTCCGTTCGCCTTTCCGAGGCTAGGACCTCGTCCAGGTGGCCTCGCATGCGGAGAGTCGAAGCAATCGGAAGCCTACGGCGTCGCCGAGCCCGGGCTGCTTCTCCAGGCGCATGAGCAGCTGCGCCAGGGCTTCGATCCAGCGGCTGCCGGGCAGGTCGCCCGCGTCGGCGACGTCGAGCCCGGCGGGCTCGATGATCGACCGGACCGCCTGTTTGGCGCGGGGGCTGTTCCCGGCGATCGGCACCGTCAGCGTGACGCCGCCGGTCGCGACACCGGCGAGCTGCCGCGCGGAGAGGCAGTTGAACGCCTTGACGACGGCGCCGCCGGGAAGCAGGCAGGCGATCAGCTCGGCGGCGGAGCCGTGGCCGCGGAGGTCGTGCCCGCACGGGTTGGACATGTCGATGATCGGCTTGCCGGTCACGTGGGCGCGGATGCGCGGGGCTATCTCGGCGTGGATGGCGTCCAGGGGGCTGGCCAGGGCCACGATGTCGGCCTCGCGGGCCACCCGCTCCAGGCTGCCGGCGCGGGCGCCCGGCAGCCGCTGGGCGAGGCCGGCGGCGGAGCGGCCGCCGCGGCTGGCCAGCAGCACCGTCCGCCGCTGCGCCGCGAACGTCTCCGCGAGCGCCGTGCCCATCCGTCCGCAGCCGACGATGCCGATGACCGGCGCGCGGACCCGTGCGCCGGCGGCGGGTTCGGAGAACCTCATCGCGGCGGCGTCTCCGCTCGCGGCCGGAGGGCCCCGTGCGGGTCCGGCGCGTAGGCGTCCAGCGCCGTCCGGAGCTCGTCCGGGACCTCGACGGGGGTCAGGCCGTCGTCCGCCCGCAGCGTGCAGGAGACGGTCTGCTCGCCGCGCGCCACCAGCCGCGCCGGCCCGTCGGTGACCCGGTAGTACTCGAAGCCCATGGTGATCTGGTGGAAGTCGATCCCGACGAGGGACATCCGCACGGAGACGGTGTCGAGCGCGAAGAGCTCGGAGAAGAACTCGCACGAGCACGACGAGGTGACGAGCGCGAGGTCGCCGTTCATGCGGGCCACGGTCTTCGGCGCCTTCTCCGCGAGGAACCGCTCCCGGCACGCCCCCTGCCAGGACAGGTAGTTCGTGAAGTAGACGTTCCCCACGAGATTGGTGTCGGCGAACGTGACGAGGTGCCGGTACTCGAAGTACGCCCTCACGACGCCCCCTTGACGGGGATCGCCAGCGCCACGGGCCCGGCTTCGCCCTCGACGGAAAGGACCACGGAGACGATGTCCGCTCCCCCGGCGTGGAGGACCACCCATCCGTTCTCGTAAACGCCCTGGACGGCGAGTCCCGGCGGGCCAGGCGGGCCGGACAGGCATGCGCCGACCGTCTGCAGGCGGGTCCGGACGTGCCGTTCCGGCTCACCGACGAGGCGGCCGAGCCGGTCGGCGAGACCGGTCCAGTGGGTGGGAGGTTCCGGCGCGGGGTCGGAGGTCCGCGCGCAGGCGACGGGCTCCCCCTCCACCAGGACGGCCCAGGGCCCCCCGTTCTCTCGGCGGCCGGAGGTGAGGTCGCGGTCCGGCCCGCCGGCCTCGACGGCCAACCGGATGTCGCGGTCCGGGAGCAGGGCGGTGAGGGTGCGCTGGAGGTAGGGCCCGACGAGCACCGGGTGCAGGGTCGTCACCGGCAGCGGGCCGACGTCGCGGAGACGGAGCCCGCTCCAGCTCACGACCGGCCGGCCGGAGTCGTCGCGCACGACGACGTCGTAGGTGTAGTCGGCGCCGGAGTGCTCCCGCTCGACGGCGGCGAGCGTCAGCTCGCCCTCCACCTCGCCGCCGCGGTGGACGGCGAACCGCGCGCACCCGACCGGCAGCAGCCGCCGGTGGGGGACGCACGCCTGGAGGACGTGGATCGAGGCGTCGTTGCGGGCGGGGTCACCGAACCGGAGCGCGGCCGGGAGGCCCTCCCCGAACCGCCAGGGCCTGTCGCCGTCCAGCACCGCCGTGCACGCGGTGGCCTCCAGGTGCGCGTAGCGGCGGAGCCTGCGGAAGCGCCCGCCGTGGAAGAACAGCGGCCCGTACATGTCGCCACCGGTGTGCGCCGGTATCCGCGCCGTCCCGGCCGGGTGGTCCGGAGGCTCCGCCTCCGCCGAGGTGACCGTCCCGGTGAAGTGATCGACGGCGAAGCCCGTCTCGTCGCTGCGCACCGCGATGTCCACGTCCCCGTCCTCGCGGACGAGCGCGCAGACCCGGACGGTGCGGGTCCCGTGCTCGGGGACGACCACGGGGCGGTCGAAGCGGGAGTCCACCACCCCCGCCGCGGGCCGGCCGGTCAGCGCGGCCGCCGCCTGGGCCATCGCCTCCAGCACGCACACCGCGGGCAGCACGGCCACGCCGTCGATGCGGTGGTCGTCGAGGTACGGGTCGTCCGCCAGGCTCAGCTCGGCCTCGGCCACCAGCTCGACGCCGGGGGTCCACGCGCGCACCCGCCGCAGGAAGCGGTGCCCGTCCGGGGCCGCCTCCCCCTCGCGGCCGAGCTGCGGCAGCCGCCCGCTGACCACCAGGGAGTGCGACGGCGGCGACGACTCGGCCGCCTGGGCGAGGAGCCCGGTCCCGCGGCCCGGGGGCACGGGCGCCACTCCGGCGCGGGCCAGGTCGTCCAGCACCTTGAGGCGCTCGCCCATGCCGACGCCCGACCAGACCGTCCAGTCGAGGTTGGCGACCCGGCAGTCCGGCAGGTCCCGGGCGAGGGTCCGGGCCAGCTCCCGCATGCGGCCGTTGGCCAGGGCGTAGTGCGCCTCCCCGGCAAGGCCGAAGCGGCCGATCACGGAGCCGAAGGTGAGGAGCAGCCGCAGGCCCTCCGCGTCGACGGCGTCCAGAAGCGCGCGGAGCCCGTGGTGCTTGGGCGCGGCGTGCTCGGCGTAGCCGGCGCCGATGTCGGCGAAGCGCGCCGGGCGGTTCAGGCCGCTGGCGTGGACCACTCCCCTGACCGGCCCGAACCGGTCGGCGATCGCGGCGACGCCGCGGCGGAGCGACTCCGCGTCGGTGACGTCCGCGGCCTGGTAGCAGAAGTCGACGCCGTCCTCCCGGAGCCGGGACAGGTTGGCGCGCAGCTCGGCGTCGGCGTCCGGCCCGCTGCGCCCGACCAGTCCCAGCCGCACCCCCCAGCGCCGCGCCAGGAAGTGCGCGCTCGCGAAGCCGATGCCCTTCCCGCCTCCGGTCACCAGGAGCACCTCTCCCGCGGACAGCGGGGGCGCGGCGGCGTCCGCCCTCCGTCCGGCGGGCGCGCCGGCGGCCCGGTACGCAGGGACGCCGGTGCGGCCCTCCTCGTCCACGACGATCTCGGCGTGGCCCCGCCACGACGCGGTGAGCAGGGCGCCGACCGCGTCCGCGGGAGCGCCGGCCGCGGCGCGGACCCAGCGGACCGGCAGGGAGGGGTACTCGGCGGCGATCGTGCCCACGAAGCCCGACGCCGTGTCCCCCGAGTCCACGACGGTGAAGGGCGCCTCGGCGTCCACCGCGAGACGCGCGGCTTCGATCATCGCGTCGACCGCGCGGTCGTCCGGGTTCTCGGGAAGGAACGCGACGACCGCGGGGCCCGCGTCCGCGGAGGAACCGGCCAGCCGGGGCTCGACGAGCGCGCGGAGCCGTCCGCCGCCGAAGACCTGCCAGGTGTGGGACGCGTGTCCGGCGTCCGGCTCGACCGGGCGGGTGAACTCGACCAGGACGCGATGCCATTCGCGGACGCCCTCCGGCGGTCCCTGCGAACCGGCCCCGCCCTCGGCCGCGGGCAGCTCCTCGATCGCCTGGACGAACGCGCCGACCGTGGCCTCGGCGAACAGCGGCGGGGCGGCCGGCACCGCCCGCCGGGTCCGCTCGGCGGCCTCGGCGGCGAGCTGGACGACGCGGAGGGAGTTGAGGTGGAGGTCGCCGAGGAGCCGGTCCCCGTCGCCGATCACATCGGGCGGCAGCTCCAGCGCGTCGGCGATGAGCCCGCGCACCACGGAGGGCACGTCGACGTCCGCTCCGGGCGGCGACTCCGCCGCGGGCGCCGCGGCGCCGCCCGTCGCGACGGGGGTCGCGACGGGGTCGCGACGGGCGGCGCGGCGCGGCCGGCCCGCCGGCCGCGGTCCTCGGCCGGGGCGCTCTCGCAGGGGTTGGCGAGGAACTCCGGCTCCCGCCAGAGGTCGAAGGGGCGGTGGAAGCGCTCCGCGAAGAGCACCGTGAGGTCGCGGACGGCGCCGACGGCGAACAGCGCGGCGGTGGCGTCCCCGAGGGCGGCGGCCGACCCGGCGCCCGCGTCGAGGGTGCGGACCGGAACGTCCGTGATCGACTGGGCCATCGCCGTGAGGGTGTGGCCGGGCCCGGCCTCGACGAGCAGGTCGCAGCCGGCGGCGAGGAGCTCCAGCGCCTGGCGGAACCGCACGGGCGCGGTGAGCTGCCGGGTGAGCAGCGCGCGGATGTCGTCGGCGGAGGTCAGCTCCCGGCCGGTGACCGTGGAGTACACGCGGTCGGAGAGGCCGGCCACCGCCAGGCCGGCGAGGTGGCGCGCGAGCACCGGCTCGGCGGCGGCGACCGCCGGGGAGTGGAAGGCGTGGCTGACCCGCAGCCGGCCGGCGGTGATCCCCTTCGCCCGGGCCCGCTTGACGACGCGGTCGACCTCGGTGAGGGGGCCGGCGACGACCTGGACCGCGCCGTTGTCGGCGGCGATCACCAGGTCGGCGTCGTCGATGAGCCCGGTGACCGTGCCGGCAGGCGCGGCGAGGGAGGCCATCCCGGTTCCCGCCTGGGAGGTGTCGGCCATGATGCGGCCCCGCCGGGTCACCAGGCGCAGGGCGTCCGGGCCGCCCAGCGCGCCGGCCCAGTGCAGCGCGGTGATCTCGCCGAGGCTGTGCCCGACCGCCGCGGCCGCCGCGACCCCGAGCCGGTCGAGCCAGCGCAGCGCCGCGGTGGAGGCGCGGAAGACGGCGGGCTGGGCCACGGCGGTGTCGATCGTGTCGATCGTGTCGTCGGCGAGCCCTTCCTCGAAGCACTCCCCCGCCTCGGGGAGGACCGCGCCGAGGGCTCCGGCGCGGTTCCGCACGGGCGCGCCCTGCCCCGGGAACAGCAGCCCGACGCGGCCCGGAGCGCCGCGGCCGACGTACACGCCGGGCCGGGCGGCGAACCCCTGGGCGCCGAGCCCGGCGAGCAGCTCGCCGGCCCGTCCCGCCCGCGCGGAGAACTCGGCGGGATCGCGCGCGACGATGGCCGCCCGCACCGGCGCGTCACCGTGCGCGCGTTCCGCGAGGGCGGCGGCCAGATCGGTGTGCTCGGCGAGCGACATCGTCCCCGCCCGCACCGCCACGCGGTCCAGGACGGCGGAGAGACCGGAGACCGTGTCGGCGGAGAGGGCGAAGACCTCGCAGTCGAGCGGCTCCCGCCCCGCCCGGCGGTCCCGGGCCGCCAGCCGCGGCGCGGCGCGGCGGACGCCGGCGGCCTCCAGGACGACGTGGGTGTTGATGCCGCCGAATCCCATCGCGCTGACGCCGGCCCGGAGCGGGGCGTCCGGCCAGGGCTCGGCCTCCCTGACGACCCGCAGCGGCGCGCCGGGCTCGCGCAGCAGCGGGTGCGGCTCGTCGCAGCCGGTGGTCGGCGGGATGACCTGGCGCCGCAGCGCCAGCACCGCCTTGATCAGCCCGGCGGCGCCGGCGGCGGCCTTCGTGTGCCCGATGTTGGCCTTGACGGATCCGAGCGCCGCCGGCCGCGGCCTCCGCAGCCCGTCGTGGATCTCGGTGAGGGCGTGCAGTTCGGTGCGGTCGCCGACCTCGGTCCCGGTGCCGTGGCCCTCGAACAGCGCCACGGTCTCCGGCCCGAAGCCCGCGCGCGCGTAGGCGCGCTCCAGGGCGAGCCGCTGGCCGGAGACGTCCGGCCGGGTCAGCCCGCCGTTCCCATCCGAGGACATCCCCCAGCCCCTGATCAGAGCGATCGGCCGCTGCCCCGCGGCGACCGCGTCCCCGGCGCGCATGAGGGCGACCATCGAGCAGCCCTCGCCGGGCAGGAAGCCGGTGGGCCGGGCGTCGTACACCCGCATCGCCGAGCCGGCCAGCGCGCCGAGCCGGGAGAACCCGACCAGCTCGAACGGGTCGAGGCTGAGGTCGACGCCGCCCGCGAGCGCGAAGTCGAGATCGCCGTCGCGCAGGTAGGTGCAGGCCGTGATGACGGCGAGCAGGGACGACGAGCAGGCGCCGTCGACCGTGTAGCCCGCGCCGCGGAAGTCGAGGTGGTTGCACACCCGGCCCGCGATGGCGTTGGCCAGTCCGCCGACGAGGCTCTCGTCGTTGGGTTCGGCGAACGGCTCCTTGTAGGTCTCCTCGACCTCCCGCAGGAGGTCGCCCAGCTCCTCGCCCTGCCAGCCGCGCGCGGCGAGGGCGGACACCAGGTTCCTGCGGACGTAGGGCCAGCGCAGCCGCATGAGCGCGGCGCGGCTGAACTCGCCCGTCAGGGTGTTCCCGAGGATCACCCCGGCGCGCCGCCGGTCCAGCCCGCGTCCCTCGGGGAAGCCGGCGGCGGCCAGCGTGTCGCCGGCGACGTCCAGGGCGAGCCAGTGCGCGAGGTCGGTCACCCGGTACGCCGGTCCGGGCACCCGGTAGCGCGAGCGGTCGAACGACCAGCCGTCGAGCACCGCCGCGTACCGCAGGTCGGTCGTGTCGGGCCCCCCTGCCGGGTCGCCGTAGTCGTCGAGGTCGAGGCGCTCG
Organism: Spirillospora sp. CA-108201; assembly: GCF_050936235.1. NCBI lineage: Bacteria > Bacillati > Actinomycetota > Actinomycetes > Streptosporangiales > Thermomonosporaceae > Spirillospora > Spirillospora sp. CA-108201. The sequence continues at coordinate 1,980,117 of NZ_JBNJNE010000001.1, forward strand.
CGCGGGAGCGGCCGGAAGGCGCGCCGCCGCGCCAGCACCGTCTCCCACAACTGGTCCGGGGTGGAGGCGTCGGGGTGGCGGCATCCGAGGCCGACGACGGCGATCGCGTCGTTCGGGACGGTCACTTCGCCTCCTCACCGGTCGCCAGCATTCCCCCGCGGGCGGGGGCCGGCCGCGGTGCGGTCTTGCGCTCCGACCTGGGCTCGGTCTTGGGCTCCGCCACGGGCGCCGGCGGCGCGGTGGAGCGCTGCCGCACGTCCATGACCGCGAGAGCCGCGCCGCGCAGCACGCACACGATGACGAGCGCGAAGAACAGGCCGTACACCACGTGGATGTGCACCAGGAGCGCGTACACGACGGCGGTCGACGCGCCGAAGAGGAACTGGTTGCGCGGCCGCACCGGCGTGGTCCCCGGGTCAGTGATCATGTAGTTGGTGAACAGGACGAACGCCACGCCGCTCATCGCCAGCAGCGCGCTGAGCGTCGCCGTGCCCTCGATGGGGGTCCGGATCAGCGCCTGGAGCGCGAAGACGCCGACCCAGCCGAGGATCAGGGGCATCTTCTTGGTGAGCATCGCGTTCAGCATCGTCCCCGCGGCGAGGATGAGCGCCGGGATCGCCAGGTCGAGCGGTGTGCCGACCCACTCGGTGAACTGGTACGGAGGCGCGATCCCGACCCACGGGAACAGGACGAGGACGACCGCGATGCCGAGGTTGGAGGGGTTCAGCACGTGCCGCGGCCGTCCGTTGATCCGGACCCTGATCAGGTACTTCGAGGCGACGCCCACGATGACCGCGAAGACGACCGGGCCCAGCCGCGCGTTGGCGTAGAGGAGCATCGCGCAGGCCAGCGCGGTGATGTGGGCGGGCATCAGGAAGTTCATGAAGGCGACGGGCCCGCCCGCGTACTTGACCGGCCGCCGCGTCGCCCAGGCGTCCAGCGTCTCCAGCCCCAGCTCCAGCACGTACGCGACGGCCATCGCGGCGAGCGGGGTCGCCCAGGACGGCTCGAACCCGAGGACCGTGTGCCCGAGGATGTTGAAGACCGTGATCGAGATCGCGAACCGGCGCAGCGCGATGATCCGCGGATCCTTGGCGGGCCGCTCCGGGGCGGCGGGCGCCGGGCTGCTCATGGATTCCGTGTTCGCCGAGTTCACGAGGCCATCTCCCTGATCGAGCCGTCGGGGCCGAGCAGCATGCCGTGCCAGCCCGGAGTCGCCTGGACCTTGCCGGTGTGCCGGGTGCCGCAGGAGTCGCGCCAGGTGATCGTGACGGGGACGGGCGCCGCGGCCCCCTCCAGCGCGAACAGCAGTTCCGGCGAGGAGACGCCGGCATGGCCGTTGGCCGGATAGACCTGGCCCGTCCGCTGGCCCCTGGCTCCGGAGTCCAGGACGACCTTCGCGCCGATCGCCGGCACTCCGCCGGGGGCCGGCCCGGCCGCGGTGGAACCGCCCGGCCGCGCCCCGCATGCCCCGGGCGGGCGGAGGAGCCTCAGCCCGAGATAGGGCCGCTGCGCATTGCGGACGTTGCGATAGAAGTGCGACTGACCCCACTGGTTCGCCACGGCGAAGTCGAGCCGCCCGTCGTGGTCGACGTCGGAGAGCGCGATGCCCCGCGAGACTCCGCGGTCCCCGACGCCGAGCCGGCCGGCGACGTCGTGGTACCGGCCGTCCGAGCCGCGCACGAAGAACCGGTTGGGGTTGTTGCCGGAGATGTCATCGTTCTTCTGCACGTTGGGCCACAGGCGCGGGTGCGCCAGGACCTCGTCGTTGGACATCGCCAGCTCCTGCAGCTGGGCCCAGCGGTTGTCCTTCCCCTCGACGAATCCGGTGGCCTGGATGATCTGGTCGCGCCCTTCGCCCGCGAAGTCGCCGGCCTTGATGTCCCAGCCCCAGCCCGAGCGGGACAGCCCCAGCCGCTCGCTGTGATCGTCGTAGTACGCGCGCCCGTCGGACCCCACGACCTTCTTGCGGGTGCTCACCCAGGCGAAGTTGCTCTCCAGCAGCCCGTACTCCTGGGTGATGTTGCTGACCACGATGTCGGGCACGCCGTCGGCGTTGATGTCGGTGAACCCGACGCCCATGCCCTTGAAGGAGTCCCTGCCGAGCTGCATCGACTTGGGCGTGGTGAGGTGGCGCACGCCCTTGAGGAGGCGGAACTCGATCTTCCCCGGGCGCGACTCGTTGCGCAGCAGGCGGTCGGGGCCGAAGTCGTTGGCGAAGTACAGCTCCGGCAGGCCGTCGCCGTCGAGGTCCTGGGCGCCGGTCGCCAGCGTCCAGCCCTTGGCGACCTGGTCGGAGAACGGCCGGCGCTCCTCGTCGTAGACCGCCGAGGGACGGGCGCCGCCCACCGCGGACCGGAAGCGCAGGACCCGGTTGACGCCGCCGTTGTAGCCCGCCGACATCGAGCTCTGCATCTGCAGCTCGCTCTGGCTCGCCGTCGGGTCGAGGACCCGCGCCCGGTCCGGGAAGTAGTTCCCGACCACGATGTCGGTGTGGCCGTCACCGTCCAGGTCGGCGAGCGACACGGCGTTGGTGTTCCACACCTTGTACGGGCGCAGCAGCTCCTGCGGGGCGAACGCGTCGCTCCTGCCGAGCGCCGCCGGAGTGCGCAGGAAGATCACCGGCGAACGGCCCCAGTAGTAGACGAGGACGTCCATGCGGCCGTCCTCGTTGAAGTCGCCCGGCACGCAGCCCATCGGCGCCATCGTCCTGTCGTAGGGCAGGCCGTTCGGGAGCAGCCGCGTCGCCGGGAAGCGCGCCCCGGTGCCCGGCACGGGGCTCAGCGTGACGCTGTCGTCGCGCGGGTCGACCAGGCAGACGTCGTCGGCGCGGCCGCCGCCGTCGATGTCGGCGAGGGCCACCGCGGCGCCGACCGACGAGATCCAGTGGTCGATCCCCTTGTAGGCAGGGGCGACCACGCGTATGTCGCGCGGCGAGGCCGTGCCGTTCAGCGGCTGGTTCTGGAAGGCGAACCGGCTCGCCAGGCGGTCGTTCTCCGCCTGCGCGACCGACGGGAGCCGGGCGTTGTACCAGCCCGCCACGATGAGCAGCGCCGCGCAGATCGGGGCCAGCCACACCCGAATCCTTCTGGTCATGCCCTCACCCTTCATTGTGCTTCCGCCACGCCTGGCGCACCCTGGCGCGCCACACCTCGTAGCCCTCCGGGCCGCTGCCGCAGCGCTCGGCGGTCACCGCCGCCTCGTCCGTCCACGCCGCGGCGACCGCGGGAGCGGCTCCGGTCAGCGTCTCGATCGCGGCCGCCGACCGCTCCGGCACCTCCTGCGACACCACGTGCGCCTTCGCGGCGAACGCGGCGCCCTGGGCGATGTGCTCCTCGAAACCCGCGGCCCGGTCCAGCAGCTCGCCCAGCCGGTCCGGGGGCAGCGCGCCGGTGTACGCGGCGGCCAGCCCGATGCCCGCCCACACGTCCGACCGGCGTGCGGCCGGGAAGGCGCCGATCGTCTCGGCCACCCCGACCGGATCGCCGCCGGCGTAGAACCACAGCGCCCGGCCGACGCCCTGGTCACGAATTGTCCGCATATTTCCGCGTGCCGGTCTCTCGACCCAGTGCCGGACCAGCACCCGCTGGGACTTGAAGAAGGCCTGGTGGAACCCCCAGCCGTCCCACACCAGCCAGCGCAGCAGCGGCCGTCCGAAGCGAATGCCCGTCCACGGGTGCAGATGCGTGCGCGCGTACGCCCACCCGACTCCGACATGGATCAGGTGGATGTACCGCGCGCCCGGCCCTTCGGCCAGCGCGCGCACCCTGCGGCCTCCCGAGAGCGTGCCCAGGTCGACCAGGGCGACGCCCATGGCCGCGCCCTCGAAGGCGAACCCGCGCAGGTCGTGCGGCAGCGCCCCGAAGTCCAGGCTCGCCGGATCCGCGCCGAGAGCGGTATTGAAACCAGTAGCGAAGCTCTGCACCACGTCCGCCAGCCGGGCGCGAGCCAGCGGATCACCCGGCGGAAAGCCCAGGCGCTCGACGTCGAGGGTCTTGGGATCGATTTCCAGAAAGCCGCGCAACGGCGGCGTCAGCAGATTCCCTACAGCGGCCATTCCAACCCCACAGAGGCATTACCGACCGGTGGCGTTCAGCCAATGAGTTTCTTGCCGTTCTGGCGAGGACCGCCATGCCCTCGGGCCGATGCGGTCCACGGCGCCGCGCGGCCGAAAGATGGCCGACTGGCGCCCCATCGCCTACTGCGCAGTGCGCATGAGTGGCCTTACGCCCTTCTACTCATACACGCGCCCCGGCGAAAAGTCACGCCTCTTCTTCGTTCCCCGCAACCGCCCCGCCGGCCTGGCCCGCGGCCTGGTCGAGAATGACCACGATCCATTCCGCCAGGCTGAGCTCCATCGCTTCGGCGGCCTCCTGCCAGCGATGTTGCCGCTCAGCGAGCACATCGATGCGGACGGTAGCCTCATCGGGCTTCTTGTCCGCACCGCCGTTGCGGATTGCCCGCAGGCGCTTTCTGAGTTCTCTTCTCGTCCATCCGAGCTCTGCCGCCTGCTGCAGCCAGTGCTCCTGATCGGACGGCGGAAGCGCGGCCACCTCGGCGTGGTGCTGGAGGCTGAGTTGGTCCCGCCGGCGGGACCTCGGAATGCGGCGCGCGATCCAAGCGTAGTTCTTGAGGGTCTGGTAGTCGAGGGACGTGGCCTCGATGGCCATCCGGTACCGGTTCGGGTAATGCCGCTCCCCGTAGATGAGCCAGTCGCCGAGCCACCAGCGCGAGCAGTCCGAAATAAGGGATATCTGGCGTCCGATGCGCTGCCATGTCTCGAAGGGAAGCCGAGGGGGCAACTCCAAACCGCTTCGCCTCGGCCTCGCCGACTGGTCGAGCACCATTCTGGCCGCAGAGACACGGTTTGCCTCCTCAAGGGGGGATCGATGAGGCGATGTAAATTGATGCCCATTCTCGGAGCCGGACACGAATATCCTCCCGAACAGTCGCGAGACGCTGCGTTCTGCCGAATCAAGTCAAAGGCTGGAGAATAATCTGCCGAACGCGGCTTCTGCAGATCCCCTCGGCCGCGACGCATTTGAATTCCCCGGCAGACTTGATTTCGGCCCCCTCCGGTCGCCCACCACCGTCGGTCGCCCCCTTCGATCGCGCCTAACGCCCGTCGGCCGCCCACCTCCGATCGTCTCCAGCCGTCGGCGTGAGCAGCAATGATGGTCATCGTCAAGCTATTTCAGCACGTTGTCAATAGGGCGAATCGGTTATTAACGCGTTGCCGAGGTGATCTCATCGAGATGCATCTGGGACATTGACCTTTCAAGCGTGTCTCACGTGGAAGAGGTGAATTTCCTGTGGCGGCAGATGGCGGCACCACCGCCCGGCCACGCGGGCAGGTCGGTTCGCAGAAGAATCGGAGGTCTCGGCTCGGGAGGTTCGCCCCGCCCGCACGGCCGGTGCGGCCGCCGCTCAGACGGCCGTCCGCTCCGCGCGGACGGCGGCGGCCTCCACGATCGCCGACGCCCAGTCGAGCTGCCCGCGCGTCCCGGGCTCGGCCGGCACGGCGCGGTGCAGGCGCGCCCACAGCCCCGCCCTGGTCCACGCGGTGAAGCGCCGGTGGGCGGTCGGCACGCTCACCCCGAACTCTGCCGGCAGGTGCCGCCAGGCGCACCCGCTGGTCAGCACGTAGACGATCGCGGTGAAGACCATCCGGTCGTCCACCGGCGCCGTCCCACCGCCCTGCCGCCTCGGCGCGAACTCCGGGATCAGCGGGCCGACGGTCTCCCACAGCTCGTCCGGCACCAGCCGGGTCGCAAGGTCCGACATCACGGAACCGATCATGCCCTATCCGTCGAGACGATCCACATGAGACATGCTCTTAGTAATCTCCGACAGGCACGCCCGGGAAGCCCCGCTGACGCTTCGCGTCGGCCCGAACTGCGCGAAGCCACGCTATGAAGTTGTCCCACCACAAAAGATCAGCTCAATGGCGTTGGGCGCTGCGTGATCTCGCCCGTCGCGCCCATGCGCGAACTTTTCGGGGAGGACCTGCGGTTCGGGGCCCGGATCCCGCGCGGCCGGCGTCGGCGACGCGGCCCGCGCGGCGTCGAACGGGGCGCGGACCTGCCCCGGCACGCGGCGCCGGCGTCGGGCGGGACCGGGACGGCGGTGGGCCGCCGGCCCGCGGGGCGCCCCTCGAATTCTTCCTCGACCGGTGGTGAGGCCCGCCGGCGAGCCTCATACCGGCAGATATCCCACCGCATCACCAGAAGCGTGCCTCACCGGTTATCCTGTGACCCGCATAACCGCCGCGCATAAACTCGCCGAGATCACGTCGCGAGGCTTCTCTGCACGGCCGGGCACGGTCCCGCACGGCGGGCGCCGGGAGCCCTGCCGCGCGCCGTCGCGGGTGTTCGCCTCGCGTCCCCGCCGAGGCGAAAGACTCAGCCGGGCGTGCCGCTCGCCGCGAGGAGACCGTGCATCACGAAAGGCGCGGCCTCCAATTGGAAGTCCATCATCGGATGGTAGCGCTTGACCACACCCTGCAATGTGAGCAGGCAGAGCATGGGGAAGACGAATTCCGGCTCGGCGTAGAGGCGGTGTCTCCGCTGCAGATCGAACAGATCCAGGCAGAACGCGGGAAGATCGAAGTCTCGCGCGACCATACCGACATTTCGCTCTACAAGGTCTGCTATATCGGCACGAAATGCCGCGATGTCCGTCCCCGGTTCCGTGCGCCGCACCGTGGTCAGCAGGATGTCGGCGCACACCTCTCCGTCTCCCCGGATCATGCCGGCGAAGAACCCGGTGAACCTCTCCCTGGCCCCGGCGCTCATACGGAAGACCAGACCGGCGTCCAGGAGCACGACGGTGCCGTCGGGCTTGAAATAGGTGTTGCCCTGGTGCAGATCGATGTGGATGAAGCCCTCGACGAACAGCATCCGGTAGACGGCGTGCACCAGCGAGGTGATCTGCGCCTCGCGGACCCGCGCCGGGACGTCCTCGATCGAGCCGCGGTCGAGGCCCTCGATGAACTCCATCGTAATGACCCCGTCCCCGCTCAGCTCGGGGACGGTCCTCGGGACGACGACGCCCGGCACCTCGGCGAGGTCCTCGCGCAGCCGCCGCAGGTTCGCCGCCTCCGCGCCGAAGTCGAGCTGGGCCATGACGCAGTCGCCGACCTGCTCGACGATCTCCATGAACGGCACCCGCCGGAACGCCGGAAGCCGTGCGGCGACACCGGCGACGGCCCGCAGCACGGCCATGTCCGCCGCGATCGCGGCGCCCGCGCCGGGGCGGCGCACCTTCACCGCGACCACCCCGTCCCCGCGCTCCGCGCGGTACACGCAGGCGATCGAGCCGCCGGCCACCGACGGCCCGCCGACCGCCCGCACGAACTCGGGCGGTATCGGACCGAGCCCGGCGCGGATCGTCCGCAGCGCCTCCGCGGGGGCCATCGGCTCCACGCTGTCGTGCAGCCTGCCGAGCGCGGCCGCGACCGTCTCCCCCACGAGGTCCACCCGGGTTCCGAGAATCTGCCCCGCTTTCACGAAGGCCCCGCCGAGCCGTTCCATCAGACGCGCGAGCTCGGCGGCCAGCCGCGTTCCGCGCGTGCTCCCGGGCGAGGTCGCGGCGATGGCCGCCATGCGGACCGCGGCCGCTCCGCCCAACGCGCCTATCCGGAGCGTTCGCGTCGCCAGGGCGCGGGCACTGGCACGATCCACCATTTCAGGCCGCCTTTCCGGAAAGGCCGTGCTCCAGTGCCTCCCGGAGTCGTGCGGGTCCGGCGTCGAAGGCCTCCTGGGGGACGGGGACCGGCTCCCCGACGCGGCGGAAGTCCGTCCAGCCGCCGGTCCGCGTGCGCGAGGCCCTGACCCGCCGGGGCAGCCCGCCCACCTCCGGTCCGCCCATCTCCACGACCTCCCAGCGGCGGAACGGTTCCCGGAGGCGCTCGACGGCGCGCGCGACGACCATGCCGGTCTCCTGGTCGATCGCCTCCGTGACGGTGAGGCCCGGCGTGGTGACCGGCCCCAGATAGCAGCGGGGCTCGGCCCCCGGCCACCGGCTCCAGGACATGTCGACTTCGACGTTCTCGGGGGTGGAGCCCAATCGGGGATAACGCCAGGCCATGAGATCCAGATATCCGATGTCGGTCAGGGGAAGGCAGTCGAACAGGTAACGTTCGACCAGTCGCACCGAATTCTTCATCGTCGGTATATGCGTTTCCACTTCGCATTCACCGTGAGCGGAATTCTCGGTTATCCACACATGGCTTCCGGCGAGGATCTGCGGGAGAAGAACGAAAAGAGCGGTCACCGCCGACTGGTCGGCGAAACGGCGGCCGATCAGATAGCGCATGGGCCTTCGACCGATCGCCGCCTCGATGGCGAAGCCGTAGGATGTCAGGCCACCGGCGCTGAGGTTCGGACGGGCCGGCCTGGCCATGCGCGCATACTCCACTGACGGCACCTTCCCGATGACGACCGCGAAGAGCTCTTCGCATTTCGTCCTATCGGCGATCAGAATCGGCTTACGGTCTCATGTCGATGGCGATCACGTAGTGGGCTCATTACTCTGCGCCGAGTGCAACGTCTTCGTCATGTCGTCACGGAAATAGAGGCGCTCGCCGCCAGTAAAAGCTATCGCCGCGACGGCGTCAAGATAGGATGACCAAGTCCGGTGAGCGCGCCGGAGGGAGGCGACGGGAGATCCGCCGTAGAAGGCCACTCCGATGACCACGCCAGGGGCGTACGCGGTTTTACCGGCATGCGTGCGCGGCTATCGAGATCTGCCTTAGAAGGCCGGGAGCCGGCCGCCGGCGCCCGGGGGCGGGGGCCTTCAGGCCACCAGGCCGAGCAGGCGCGAGCAGCGGATGATCGCGTCCTCCTCGCCCTCCATGACGATGCGCTTGGTGAGCGTCGCCTCCAGCGGGTCCAGCCGCCCGGCGCCGATGTCGACGAAGGTCACCGCGTCCGTGTGGACGACGAGCGCCGGTTCGGTGGTGGCCTTCCCATGGGCGACCGCCACCTTGCCCTCGAACACGGTGATGTGGAACACGTCGTCGTCGATGCGGAACTCGTACTGCTCGTCGGGGCCGTCGACGGTCGGAGCCGCCATCGCCTCCACCGCGAGGACCGCCCACCGGGGACGCACGATGTACTCGGCCTTCGGCTCCGTGAGCACGCCGAGCCCCCAGCGCGCGAGCACGAGCACCGCCTCGCGCAGGCCCTCGCCCTGCTCCGTGAGCTCGTACACCCGGACCTTCGAGCCTTCGCGGGGCCGCTGCCGGATGATCCCGACCTCGGTGAGGAACTTCAACCGGTCGGCCAGCAGGTTGGTCCCGAGACCGGGCAGGTTGGCCAGCAGCTCGTTGTAGCGGCAGGGTCCGGTGAGCAGTTCCCGGATGATCAGCAGCGTCCAGCGCTCGCCGACGATGTCCAGCGCGCCGGCGAGGCCGCAGTACTGTCCGTAGTTCCGACGCTGATTCACGTGCCCGTACCGCCTCCCAGGTTCACTTTAGAAGTGTATACCCGGTTGGCCGCGCATCGCGGAACCTCGGCGATGCGGGCCGGCGCCCTGTCCGCCGCGGCGCCGGCCGTCGCGGGACCGCCGCCGGCCGGGCGCCGCGCGGGGGCCGTCAGCTCTCCGTCGCGGCCCAGGCCTTCTTCGCGTTCTTCCACGTCGGGGAGTTGACCTCCTCCCACGCGCGGCTGCGCAGCTCCTCGAGGACATGCGACGGGACGACCGTTCCCGACATGTTCGCCCGGTAGATGTTCATCGTGTCCGGATCGAAGTCGCTCCGGAGGTGCCCCTCCGCGATCGCCGTGTCGAACAGGGGCGATCCCGGAAGCGGGACCACGATGAAGAAGTTCGCCGCGTCGAGACCGAACGACACGTGGTCGCGGGCCATGTCTATCGTGGTCTGGATCTCCTCCAGGGTCTCGTCCGGGTACCCCATCATGTAGTTGCCGAAGATCTTGAAGCCGTAGTCCTTCAACGCCACGATCAGCGATTCGATGTCGGCCATCTCGATGTTCAGCTTGTTGCTCGCGTACTTGCGCAGGATCCGGAGGTTGCCCGACTCGAACGGAAGGTTGAGCTGGGTGAACCCGGCCTCGGCCAGGGCCTCCAGCACCTCGTGATCGGGTTTCCACCGCTTGAGGAGGTGGATGATGTTGATGCCGTTCAGATCGCAGATGTCGACCCCGGCGCCCCGGATCTTCCTCAGCAGCCGCAGGGCGCGCTTCTTGTTCCCGAGGAGCGAGTCGTCCTCGATCATCACGTGCTCCACGCCCAGGCCTTTCAGGACGTCCAGCTCGCGCAGCACGCGATCGTCCGACTTGGCGCGGTACCGCCCGATGGGGCCGCTCATGCTCCCCTCCTGCTCCCCCGCGATGTGGCAGTACGCGCAGTGGAAGGGGCAGCCGAGAGAGGTCATCATGTCCGCGTAGCGCAGCTCCGTGCCGGACTCCCACACCCCCGAGTGCGGCCGCGCGATGGTCCAGTACCGGTCGTTCGGCAGCAGGTCCCAGGCCGGCACGGGGAGGGTGTCCAGATCCCACACCACGTCGTCCGGACGCGCGGGGTTGACGCGGATCCCGCCGGCGTCCCGGAAGGCGATGCCGCTGATCCCCGCGAAGTCCGGACGGGCCGACCCGCGCACCTCGTCGACGATCTTCGTGATCGTGCCCTCGGCCTCGGAGAGGCAGACGACGTCGAAGCCGGCCCGGAAGAACTGCGGCAGCCGCGACCGGGCGTTGACCCCGCCGGAGACGAGGATCTTCTCCGGGAACGCGGCCCGGATGAGCCGCGCGCAGTGCAGGACCATCGTCTCCTGGTCCGTGAAGATCGAGGTGATCCCCACGATGTCGTACGCCGCCGCCTCCTCCAGGATCCGCTCGTCGCCGACGCCCGTCCGCAGAAGGCCGCTCGGCAGCTGGACGGGCTTGTCGAAGATGCCGTGGAGGTCGTCGGAGTCGCCGCCGACGCACGCGTCGAACACGCGCACGTCGACGCCGTGGTCGCGCAGGGCGCCGCCGAGGTTGGGGTACGCGAGCGATCCGTTCGGCTTGCACACCGTCCCCGGGGCGGTCTGGTTCGGCGGGTACAGAAGCAGGACACGTACGTCACGCAAGGCCATGTAGGACTCCTCACCGGCGGCGTCCCGGTCCGTCCCGCGTTCCGCCGGCCGGCGGGCTCACCGCTGCCGCCCGCCGCGGACGCGATCCTGGGGAGACCGCCCGGGCCCGCCGTGCCAACTGACTGTACTATATACTTCTAAAGTTAACACCGCGGGTGGTGTCCGTCTTCTCTGGAGGTACGTCGATGTCCCACGGGTCCTCCCCCGGTTCGCAGGGCCGCGCCCTGACCGAGGTCGACCGGTCCGCCGCCCCGGTGTACGTCCGATGGGAGCGGCAACTCCCGGGGCTGATGGACCGGCTCGGTGTGGCGCCGGTGGGGGTGGTGCAGGTCGGCGCGCATGTCGGACAGGAGGTGCCGGCGCTCGTCCGCTGCGGTTTCCGGCGGCTCGTCATGGTGGAGCCCAACCGCGACCACTCGGCGGCGCTCGCCCGCGAACTCGGGCGCCATCTGGCCGGCCGGCCGGAACCGGAGGGGGGCCGGCCCGCCCAGGAGGTCGTCATGGCCGCGGCGGGGCGGGAGCGCGGAACGGCCACCCTGCACGTCACGGAGTACGACCAGCAGGCCAGCCTGCTCGCGCCGCTGCCGCCGATGACCGTGACCCGGCTGGACACCACCGAGGTCGTCCCGGTGAGCGAGGTCCAGCACGGCTGCAACGTGCTCGTGGTGGACGCCCAGGGCGCGGAGCTGGACGTGCTGGCGGGCGCCGACCTGGACCGGCTGGACCTCGCGGTGATCGAGGGCAGCGCGGAGGCCCGCTACCACTTCGGGGCGACCCGGCAGGCCGTCGCGGCCTACATGCAGGCCCGCGGCTGGCGGCTCGTGGCGAACTGGACCCACGCGCGCGCCAACGTCGCCGACATGGCCTGGCTCGCCCCCTCGACGACCCTGCGCGCGACGTACCGCTCCGAGCGGAGCTGAGGCGGCCCGCGATGCGACTGCCACGATCGGCGCACCATGCACGTCAGTGAGACGGCCGTCCCCGGGGCCTACCTCTTCACCTCCGACCGGAACGCGGACCGGCGGGGCGACTTCTACGAGGTCATGCGCGCCGACGTGGTCGAGGCCGTGCTGGGGCGCCCCTTCGTGCCGCGTCAGATCAACTGCTCGACGTCGCGGCGCAACACGCTCCGCGGCATCCGCGGCGTGACCGTCCCGCCCGGGCAGGTCAAGTACGTGACCTGTGTCAGGGGCGCGGTGCGCGACATCGTCGTCGACCTGCGGGTCGGATCCCCGGCCTTCGGGCGGCACGCCGTCAACGAGCTGCACGCCGGGTCGGGCCGCAGCGTCTACATCCCGGAAGGCGCCGGCCACGCCTTCCTGGCGCTCACCGACGACGCCTGCGTCTGCTACGCGCTGTCCGGCACCTACGCGCCCGGGGCCCAGATCTCGATCGACCCGCTGGATCCCGACCTCGCCCTTCCCTGGGGGGTCACGGAGCCGCCGCTGCTGTCGGACAAGGACGCGGCGGCGCCCAGCATGGCCGAGGCCCTCTCCGCCGGCCTCCTGCCCCTCTGGCGGGAGACCGACGCTCCTTCTACGCGCCTGCGAGGAAGCAACCGATGAAAGCCCTGGTGCTGTCAGGTGGGTCGGGGATGCGGCTGCGTCCTTTCAGCCACTCCATGGCCAAGCAGCTGATGCCGATCGCGAACCGGCCGGTCCTGGAGTACGTCCTTCTCAACATCCGCGCCCTCGGCGTCACGGAGATCGGCGTCGTCGTCGGCGACCGGGCCGAGGAGATCGTCGACTTCGCGGGCGACGGCTCCCGTTTCGGCGCGCGGGTGACCTACATCCACCAGGACAGGCCGCTCGGCCTCGCGCACTGCGTGATCCTGGCCCGCTCCTTCCTGGCCGACGACGACTTCGTGATGTACCTGGGCGACAACATGCTCCCCCACGGAGTCGCCGACGTCGCCGCGGACTTCACCGCGCGGCGGCCGGACGCCCAGGTGCTGGTGCACAAGGTGGCGGACCCCCGCGCCTTCGGGGTGGTCGAGCTGGACGTGGAGGGCCGGGTCGAGCGGCTGGTGGAGAAGCCGGAGGAGCCCCGGAGCGACCTGGGGCTGATCGGGGTGTACTTCTTCACCCCGGCCATCCATGAGGCGGTGGCCTCGATCGGACCGAGCGCGCGCGGCGAACTGGAGATCACCGACGCCGTGCAGTGGCTGGTGGCCCGGGGCGCGGACGTGCGGGCCAGCGAGTACGGCGGCTACTGGAAGGACACCGGCCGCGCGGAGGACGTCCTGGAGTGCAACCGCAGGCTCCTGGAGTCGCTGCAGCCCGGCATCGCGGGCGAGGTCGACGCGCACTCCTCGCTCGACGGCGCGGTCGTCGTCGAGGCCGGAGCGCGGGTCGTGCGCTCCCGCATCGACGGACCCGTCATCGTCGGGGCGGGCTCGGTCGTCGAGGACAGCCGCATCGGTCCCCGCACGTCGATCGGACGGGGCTGCGTCCTGCGGCGCGCCGGGTTGGCCGGGTCCATCGTCCTCGACAACGCGTCGGTCTCCGGCCTCGCCGGGCTGCACGACTCGATCATCGGCCGCAACGCCCGCGTGACCGCCGCGGCCCGGCCGCGGCTGGTCGTCGGCGACGACGCGTGCGTCGAGATGCCGGCCTAGATCGTTGATGGGGGTTGTTGAGTGCTCTGGTTAGTGGTCGTAGGCGGTAAGTGATCGCTTGGTTGGGGCGTCGATGAGCCAGTTGTGCCAGATCGCGGCGTTGAGGGCGCAGATGCGCTGGCACAGGCGCGTCCACAGGCCTTCGGTGGTGCGGGCGGCGTGGCGTTCCAGCCCGAGTTGGTTCTTCAGTGTCCAGATCACCGCCTCGATACGCTGGCGCAGCCAGCTGGGGAACACCTTCACGGCGGGTTCGGGCTCGTCGTCGCGGACGGGGCGGATCAGGATATGGCCCAGGTCGGCGGCGGCCTTTTCCACCCCGGCTCCGGCGAATCCCTTGTCGCACACGATCGGGCACGGTCCCGGCGCGGCCTGCTGGACGTGCAGCAGGTGCACGGCCTGTTTGCGTTCGTCCAGCTCTTTGGGGTGGGCCAGGCTGAAGGAGCACACCGCGCCTTCGGCGGTGGTGATCAGCATCAGTTTGGCGCCCCAGTAGAAGGCGTGGTGGGACTTGTCCATGCCGTAGCCGGCGATCTCGCCCAGGGCCGAGCGGTGCACGGTGGTGCGTGAGGCGCCGCAGCGCAGCGGAGTGCCGTCCATCAGCCGCAGCCGCTCCTGCCAGGAGGGCGTCTGGCGGACCAGCCACATCGAAGCGGCGAACAGAGCGGGCGCGGCATCGCGCAGGTGCCGGTTGTACTCGGACTGACCGGGCAGCCGCGGGAACAGGTGCCCGATCCTGCCGGGCGCGGTCCGCAGCCACCGCCGCTCGGAATCGCAGCCGAGCAGGACCTGGGCCACAGCGACGCACACCAGTTCAGCGTCGTTGAGGGTGCGGTCGGGGCCGCGTCTGCGGGTGCGGTCGGCCGACCGCAGGACGTGATCGTCCAGATGGACGTAGAGTGCGGTCAGAAGGGCGTCCAGGTTTGTCTTCACACACTGATCATGGGCGCCCTTCGTCATGCCCGCAGCGGTTCAGCAAACCCCCATCAACGATCTAGCCGGCCGGGGTTCTCAGGCCCGCGCCGCGGATCGCCGGGCCCTCGCGTCGAGCCAGGCCTCGTGGGCGCCGCGGACCTTCGTCCACAGGCCGTCCCGCTCCCGCGGGCCCACGTCCGCCAGCGGGAGGCCGAAGACCTCGGCGAGCGCCCCGTACCACTCCGCGGAGGTGCCGAGCTCCCTGGTCGTCCTGCCCGAGTCGTCGGTGTGCCGCAGCACGCAACCCGTCAGGCTGTCGGCGCTCGTCGCGTCGCGCCGCATCACCGCGACCGTCCGCACCAGGCGCGACTCGGGATCGGTCGCCAGGTAGGGGTGCCATTCGGCGAAGTCCGCCGGGCCGGCGGGCGCCATCGAGAAGTCGAGCCCGGCGATCGCGCCGCCGCGGTCGTGATCGAAGCGCCAGCCGGCGGCCTCGAACCGCGAGGGGCCGAGAACGAAGGTGAAGGGTCCTTGCCGGTACGTCCCGGAACGCAGCGGCAGGGGCTCGTGCAGCCCGTCGCCGAGGCCGACGTCCACCATCCAGGCCTCGCCCTCGACGTTCACGGTGAGCACCAGGTGCGGAGCCGGTTCGGCCGGCCCGACCGGCGGCAGCCTGCGGCTCGCGTGAACGCCGGCCCGATGCCACGTGACGTCGTATCCGAGCGCCGCCAGCAGGGTGGAGAACGCGCCGTTGAGCTGCACGCAGTACCCGCCGCGCCCGTTCAGCACCCGACCGGCCGCGTCGTCCGGGTCCGCGGTGGTCGGCCGCCCCAGCTGGATCTCCAGCACCTCGTACGGCACCCGCTCCACGTGGGCCCGGTGCAGCGCGAAGAGCCCGGAGAGGGACGGCTCGCCCGGGTGGCCGACGCCGAGCCGCTCGAGATAACGGGCGACGTACCGGGGGCCGCCGGGCTCCCCGGGGGCGGGCGCGGGGCCCGATGTGTCCTGGCCAGGCATGACCCTCCGTTCGGGGGACGGGATGCGGTCGCGCCACCGCTCCGCCGAGCTCACTTTAAATTAAAGTAGCACGATCCGCCTCCGCCACCCGGGAGGGCGCCCCGGCCGCTAGCCGCGCCCGCGCCGCGCGTACGCGTACGCCGTGAGCGGCGCGAAGACCGCGACGAGGACCGCGCAGGCCAGGAACGCCCGGCCCATCTGCCCCGCGGTCTCGGTGCCCTGCATCAGCCCGCGGACGGCCGTCGCCGCGTGCGTGATCGGGTTGACCCCGATGACGGTCTGCAGCCACGACGGCATGGTCTCGCGCGGCGCGATGATGTTGCTGCCGAACAGCAGGACCGAGTCCAGCGTGATGATGAGCATCTGCGCCGACGCCGCCGTGCGCACGGCGACGCCGACCAGGGCCCAGACCCAGGCGAGGCTGAAGGCGAACACCTGGAGGAACAGCAGCGCCAGCACCACGCCGGCCACGCCGCCGCCCGGCCGGAACCCCAGCGCCAGCCCCAGCAGCAACGGCACCACCGACGCCACCGCGTACCGGACCACGTCCCCCAGCATCGCCCCGACCAGCACCGACGACTGCCACACCGGCAACGACCGCACCCGGTCGAACACCCCCTGGTCGATGTCCACGTTCAGCACGAACCCGGTGTTCATGCTCGCGAGGACGATCGCGATGACCGACACGCCGGGGAGGAAGAAGTCCAGGTACCTGCCGGGAGACCCCGCGATCGCACCGCCGAAGAGGTAGGTGAAGAGCAGGGTGAACATGACCGCCTGCAGCAGTGCCCCGAACAGTCCCTCCGGCGCCCGCCTGATCTTCAGGAGCGAGCGGAGCGCGAAGGTCGCCGACGCCGAGAGCGCGCCCGCCCTCGGCGGGCGCTCGCGGGGCGTCAGCAGTGGTCCGCGCACGTTCTCGCCCACCACCGGCTGGGACGTCGTCATCTCGCCGCCTCCCTCACTCCGCGATCGAGCCTTCCAGGGCCCAAATAATAAATCTGGAGCTTATATAAGGCAAGTCTAATGACCCTGCCCCGTGGACCGGGAGGTCGGCGCGCGCCCCGGGGACCGGCCAGGGGCGCTACCGGTGGTAGAAGGCTTCGATGTACTTCACGAAGGGGTCCCTGTCGAGGTACCCGTCCCCGTCCTCGTCGAGGTTCTGGAACCCGGCCAGACTCTCCAGCTGCGGATAGCCCGTCGCCGAATGCGTCGTCATCCACACCTGGAGGGACACTCGGCTCTCGGCGTCCGCGCCCATGTCGAACACGGCGACGCCCCAGGGAATGGCGACGTCCTCGATGAAGCCGGGCTGCTCATGCGAGGCGACCCACTCCCGCCTGCTGACCGTCTTGTCCCCGGCCTCGTCGAGGCTCCCCTCCAACCGCTGCCACAGCCTGTTGGACGGTCTCGTTATCGCCAGCCACTGCGGAGAGCCGGGCGCCACGTGCAGCGCGCGGCACCACCGCTGCACGAGCAGGTCGACGTCGGCCTGCTGGATGACGCCGTCGCCGTCGTGGTCGAAAGCCTTGAAGAGCGCTTCGTACTCTTCGGCAGTGGCCATGCGGAACACTCCTCGGATCGGGAACGCGCGGCGCGCGCGGCGCCGGCGGTCAGGCCTCCGTCTCCCGCAGCACGGGATCGAGGCGGTTCAGGAGGATCGACTTCCACGCGGCCTCGTGCTCTTCCCTCACCTTGTCGTCCGGGAAGCCCGCGTGGGTCAGGCGCAGCAGGGAGCCGCCCGGACGGGGTGACATCTCGGCGGTCAGCACCGTCTCGACCCCGCCGGTCCCCGCCTCGTTGAGCCATGTGAACTCGACCAGCCGGTCGGGCTCGACCCGGAGGAACCGGCCGTAGTGCGGATGCCGCCGCCCCTCGTGGAACGTCTGGAAGAAGTAGGGCGCGTTGACCTCGGCCTTCATCACGATCTCACCCGGCTGGGCGAACCACCGGTCGAACCGCTCCGTCCACGCGCGGTACACCGCGCCGGCCGGCGCGTCCGCGGGGTGCGTCACGATCGCGCGGTACGGCCTGGCCGACAGGTCGGGCGGGCAGATCGGCAGCGTCACGGACTCCTCCGGCTCGCTAGACACTTGAACTATATATAGTAATCTCCGGGAAGAGTAGCCCCGGAGATTCGCTCGTCGGCGCTCGTTCCATGCCCCAGGGAGGACCCCACCATGCGCGTGCTGTTCATCTCCGTCCCCGCGGCCGGCCACGTCTTCACCCTCGTGCCGCTGGCATGGGCGTTCCGCTCCGCGGGCCACGAGGTGCTCGTGGCGCTCGCGGAGCGCCCCGAGTGGGCGGCCGGCGCCGGGCTCCCGGTGGTCGACGTCGCGCCCGGCTACGACGCGGTGGCGATCGCGCAGCGGGTCCTCGAGGAGGATCCCGAGTTCGCGAAGACGTGGTTCCAGAGTGTC
The DNA here is from genome assembly GCF_050936235.1 of Spirillospora sp. CA-108201. NCBI lineage: Bacteria > Bacillati > Actinomycetota > Actinomycetes > Streptosporangiales > Thermomonosporaceae > Spirillospora > Spirillospora sp. CA-108201. Next base: position 1,998,178 of record NZ_JBNJNE010000001.1, read on the forward strand.
GGCCCGGACAGGGACATCTCTCCCCGGGCGCCCATGTTCGCCGGATTCAACCGGCCGCTGGTCCCCGGGACGATGGAGCTGGTCGACCGGTGGCGCCCGGACCTCGTCGTCTACGAGCAGACGACCACCGTCGGGGCGATGGCGGCGGCCAGGCTCGGCGTCCCCGCCGTCCAGCGGAACCTGGGCCCCTTCACCACCGGGAGGACCCACCAGCTGACGGCCGGCCTGCTGTCGGACCTGTGCGGCGAGTACGGGGTCCCGGCCATCCCCCGGCCCGCGATGATTTTGGAGCGGCTGCCGCCGAGCATGCTGCACGCCAGGCCCGAGGGCGGCTTCATGGGCGGGCACTCCTACGACGGCGGCGGCGTCCTCGGAAGGCCGTGGCCGTCGCCGCCGGAGCGGCCGCGCGTCGTGCTCTCGCTCGGTGGGGGCTTCTCGGCCAGGTTCTTCGGCCTCGGCACCCTGCCGCCGGTCATCGAGGCCGCGGCGAAGGTGGACGCCGACTTCGTGCTCGCCCTCGGCAACGTCGACACCTCCGCCCTGGGCACGCTGCCGGCGAACGTCCGGCCCGCCGACGGCTGGGTCCCCTTCGGCGAGCTGTTCCGGACGTGCTCGGCGGTCGTGCACCACGGCGGCGCCAACACGGTCCTGACGGCGGTCGAGGCCGGCATCCCGCAGATGGTCGCCCTCGACCCGCAGGACGTGGCCTCCGAGGCCATCGGCCAGGACGTGCGCGACCGCGGGATCGGGCTGACGGCGCCCGCCGACGAGATCACCGCGGCGATGCTGGAGCGCCTGCTCGGCGACGAGACGCTGCGGACGGCGACCGCCGAGGTGCACACGGAGGTCGCGGGCCTGCCGTCCCCCACGGCCGTCGCCGCCGGGCTCGCCGACCTCGTCGCTCGCCTGTAGCCCGTCCGCCCTCCGCCGCGAGCCGGCCCCAGGGCGAGCGGTGGGGGCGGGTCACGCCTTCTTTCGCGGCGCCCGGTCCGCGCCCGGTCCGTGGTTCTCGCGCCGGCCCCGGGCGACCTCCGTGGCGAGCGCGTCGAGGGGCTGGGACCAGAACCGCCGGAACTGCTCCAGCCACAGGTCGACCTCGCGCAGGGGCGCGGGGTCGATCGCGTACAGCCGCCGCGTCCCCTCGGGCCGGACGGAGGCGAACCCGTTGTCGCGCAGCACCTTCAGGTGCTGCGACACCGCCGGCTGGGAGATGCCGAACTCCTCCTGGATGACGGCGCAGATCTCCCCGGAGGAGTGGCCGCCTCCGGACAGCAGCTCCAGGATGCGGCGGCGGACCGGATCGCCGAGAACATCGAACGCGTGCACGGGATAATAATAGCAAACTTATATAACTCGGCCCCGAACGCGGGCCCGGGGACCGGCGGGCGCCGGGACCCGCTACCGGGCGCCGAAGAGCCCCCGGTTCAGGACGGGCTTCGCGGTCTCCTGGAAGTCGATCCCCGGGTCGAGCTCGCGGATGGTGCCCTCGATGACGAGCAGGGACAGCAGCGGGAAGATCAGCTCGGGCGCGGCGTGGATGCCGAACCGGCGCTGCAGGTCGAACATCTCCGTCGCGAAGGCGATCAGGCTGAACTCCTTGGCCGGCAGGCCGTGGCTGCGCTCGACCAGGTCGGCCATCCGCACGATGAAGCCCTCGAGGTCGGCGCCGTCGCGCACGCCCGCCGAGCTCTCGATGACGATCTCGGCGCAGCGGCGGCCCCGGCCGGTGGACATGTTCATGAAGAACTCGGCGAACAGCCGGCGCAGGCGCTCGGTCAGCTGGACGCTGAAGCCGGCGTCCAGCACGACGACCTGCCCCTGGCGGGTGAAGTAGAGGTTCCCGGGGTGCATGTCGCAGTGCACGAAGCCGTCGACGAACAGCATCTGGTAGATCGCGGTGAGCGCCGACACCGCGAACCGCTTGCGCATCGCCGGCGGGCACTTCGCCGCCGCGCCCACGTCGAGGTCCGGTATGAACTCCATGACGATGCAGCGCGGCCGGGACTCGGCCCGGTGCACCTGCGGGACCCACACCCGGGGCACGGGCGCGAGGTTGTCGCGCAGCCGCGTCAGGCTCTCGGCCTCGCGGCCGAAGTCGAGCTGCCCGAGGACGGCGGCGCACATGTTGTCCACCACGTCGGTGACCGGAACGCCGCGGAACACGGGCAGGCGGGCGGCCAGCCCGGAGCCCGCCCTCATCAGCGCGAGGTCCTGCCTCATCACCCGGTCGATGCCGGGGCGGCGCAGCTTGATCGCGACCTGGCCGCCGGACGCGAGCGTGCCCCGGTAGACGGAGGCGACGCTCCCGCTGGCGACCGGCCGCCGCTCGACCTGCGCGAAGCGCTCGTCGAGGGCCCGCGCCCCGTAGGCCTCCGCGAAGGCGCGGCGGGTCTCGGCGCGGTTCAGCGGGGCCACCGAGTCCTGGAGGACGGACAGCTCGTCGCACAGCGCCGCGGGAAGCACGTCCCGCCGGGTGCCGAGGACCTGGCCGGCCTTGATGAAGGTGGGCCCGAGCCTCATCAGCAGGACGGCCGTCCGCCGGTAGAGGTACCGGCGGCCCGCCGCGCGGCCGCGCAGCGCCGTCCGGACGAGTCCGGCGATCCCGGCCGGCACCAGGGTGACGGCGACGATCGCCAGCACGCGCGCGCCGCGGCAGGCGAGCGCGAGCCGTGCGGGGGCCTCTCGTGCGGCGGGGACCGCCGCCGCTCGCCGCTCAGCGCCGGTCGTCGTCATGGGCCTGCCTGCCTCCGGTGATTCCCGGCACCTCGATCGCCCGCAGCTGGAGGGTCGCGTGGTCGCAGTACCAGATCAGCCTGCCGTCCCACGCGATCCCGGTGGGACTGCCGTTGACCGTGATCGACGCCACCTCGCGCCCCTGGTTCAGGTCGATCAGGTTGATGGAGCATCCGCGGTAGTCGGCGTACGCCAGGTAGTCGTCGGAGACGGTGACCCCGGCGACCGGGCGGCGCACCGGGTAGCTGGCGATCAGCCGCAGGTCCTCGACGCTGCGCAGGTCGATGACCTGGAGGTCCTCGTATCCCGTCCACACGCCCTGGCTCGTGGCCTCCAGGCCGCACAGCAGCCGCCCCGGCCGCGGGTTGGGCAGCTCGCCCACGACGTCCCCCGACTCGGGGTCGATGACGCGCAGGGTCCGCTGCTCGCCCACCACCTGGACGAGGCTGCCGCCGAGCGTGGTGAGGTCCGTGCGGACGCCGGGGCACGGGATCCTCCGCACCACCTCGCCGGTCCGGGGGTCCATCGCCGCGATCTGGTTCTGCACCGCTTCCGAGTACCAGAGGTACTGCCCGGTCCAGGTCAGCCCGCACAGTCTGAGGCCGCCGCGAACCGGGATGTCGCGCACCGAACCCGCCGCGTAAGGCATCAGCCCCCTCCTTTCTTGCTGAGGCCGCACTCAAGCCGCCAGTCGGTCGCCACCCGTACGTCTTCGGGCCGGTGCATCCGGACGTGCAGGACGTCCCCGGCCGACACCGCGGTGTGCCGGAGCGGCCAGATCCAGACCGCCCAGTTGCAGCCGGGATACGAGGGGAGGTTGGACAGCGTCACGCCCGGCGCGAGGGTGGCGGTGAAGTATCCGGCGATGGCGTGCAGCCGGCCGGCCCGGTTGATGGTCAGCTTCCGGCTCGGCCGCTGCCGTCCCCCCTTGCCGCCGTGCTGGTCGGCGATGGCCGCCGGTTCGCTGAGCATCGCCGGCGGGCGCTGGAAGAAGTGCAGCTGGGCGGCCGGTGCTACACAATCCTGAACCGCGTCCAGCCGGTAGCCGAGGAAGTCCTCGTCCCACAGGCCCCAGCCCTCGCCGTCGAACTCGATGGCCGCCAGCCGGGTGACCAGGCGCTCCGGCACGACCCGGCCGCCGGGGGCGAGGTTGCGCCGCGCGAAGGAGCCGAGGACCTCCATCATCTGCTCCTCCGGCCCGAGGTTGCCCATCATCTCCGAGACCACGACGTCCGCCCTGACCGGCAGCCGCACGCGGCGCGCGTCCCCCTGGACGAGGGTGAGCCGGCCCTTGAGGTCGTTCTGCTCGGCGATCATGGCCGCAACCCGGGCCGTCTCAGGGTCGGCCTCGACGGCGTAGACGTGCTCGGCGCCGCACCGCAGCGCGAGCATGGACAGCGCCAGCGCGCCGGCCCCGACGTCGGCGACGACGCCGCCGGGCGGTATCGCGTCTTCGAGCGCCCGCTCGTAGGCCTCCAGCCGGGGCCGGTCGGCGAGCATCGCCTGGTGCATCAGCAGCAGTCGCTGGTCCACGACGCCTCCCCTTCGCAGGTACCCGGAACGGCCGGCGGGGCGGGCCGCACAAACGTCCCGGCGAGACTGGAACTATTGGAATTTCCATCAGATCCAGTCCCGCCGGAGACGTCAAGAGGCTCGCGGGAAACCTCAGATGTTGACCGCCGCCGTCTCGCCGACGTGGGCGTCGCGCATCGCCAGCCGGACGCCGGTCAGCCGTGCCTTGACCGTGCCGTCGGTGGTGACGAGCGGCGCGTCCGCGCCGACCATGCTCAGCTCGCTGCCGGTGGCCTCGAGGTCCCTGAGCTTGCCGGCCACGTGGGCGGGCCTGGCCGCGTACAGGTTGCCGTGCGGCGTCACGAGCTCGAGCTCGGCGTCGATGTGCAGCTCGCTCGGGAACCTGACCCGGCTGAGGCTGTCCTCGGTGCCGTCGCCCAGCGTGCCGCCCGACGGCCGCGGCCAGCTCGCCCGCAGCATCACGCGGCCACCGAGGGCCTCGTTGTGGCCGACCATGGCGACCCGGGCCATCTGGGCGAGGACGCCCTGACCCTCGTCGTGCTTGTCGGGGCCGAACAGGAGGATCTCCGTGCCGGCCGCCTTGCGGTAGTCACCCTCCAGCTCGATGACCTCGGTCTTGCCGTTGACCTCGACCTCGATCTGCCCCTCCAGGGAGACCTGCATGATCATGGAGGGGTCGACCAGCATCGACATGCACGGGCCGGCGCTCGCGGCGAAGAACACCGTGGGCGTCAGGCCGACCGGCTCGTTCTGGTCGTTGGCCGGGTACCAGGCCTCGGGCAGGGTGGTGCCGCGCACCACGTTGGGCGCCTGCACGACGTCGAACGGGCCGTCGCCGCGCGGGCTGCCCAGGTACGGGCCGGTCAGCGGCTTCTTGTACGGCGGGATGCTGTCGACCACGCCGAAGATGTCGATGACGTTGCGGTGGGCCAGCCGCAGGGTGCTGGTCTCCAGGATGCCGAAGCGCCGGATGTAGAACTCGGCCGGGAAGTTCTTGCCCGGGACGATCTGGCGCACGTGGCCGGAGTTGGGGAGGAACGGGTTGGACAGGACCTGGATGCGGTCGTCCAGCTCGTAGCTGTACCCCTTGATGCCGACCTCGGGCGCGCTGATCAGTTCGGTCTCCAGCTCGGCGTGGCCCTTCTCGTCCACCCGGTGCTCGAAGCCCGGCATCGGCCACTTGTTCAGCTGGACGAAGCCGGACAGGTTGATGGTCTCCCGCCGGCCGGCGTAGTAGTCGTCACCGAAGACGACGGTGGCCGCGGCGAGGATGTGCGGACGAATCGGCTTGGGTTCGAGGTTGAGGGACTCGTACGTCTCACGGAGAGAGCTCAAACCAGACACCTCCAGCGTCTGTCGAGAACGGGTGGTGGGCCACTGCCTGGTCCGCGGATCGATGACGGGGCCCTGTTGCTGAAGTTTTATATAGCGCTTCCCCCTCGTCAACCCCTCCTCCGAGCGGTCCCCGCAGGGCCCCGCGCCGCCGAGGATTTCAGTGGCCACTTAACTGACCAGCTCAAAGTGAACATGAAGGGCCGAGGGAGACGATGCGAGCGCCTTGGAAATGAGAAGGATGTTGCTACAATTTATTAAAGTTTCTGGGAGAACCGCGGAGGGGCCGGGGCCATGTGCGCGCTGAAGACCACGCCGGTGACGGCGGAACTGTACGACTACCTCACCGCGCGCAGCCTCCCGGTGGACGACGCGCAGCGACTCCTCATGGAGCGGACCGCCCGCCTCGGGCCGGTGGCGCGGATGCAGATCGGCCCCGACGAGGGGGCGTTCCTGACCCTGCTGGCCCGGCTCATGGGGGCCCGGCAGGCGATCGAGATCGGCACGTTCACCGGCTACTCGGCGCTGTGCATCGCCCGGGGGCTCGCCCCCGACGGCCGCCTGCTGTGCTGCGACGTCGACGAGGAATGGGGCCGGATCGCCCGCGAGGCGTGGGAGCAGGCCGGCGTGGCGGACCGGATCCGGCTGCGCCTCGGGCCCGCGCTGGAGACGCTGCGGGCGCTCGCCCCGGATCCGGTCGTCGATCTCGCCTTCATCGACGCCGACAAGGAGAACTACGTCGCCTACTACGAGGAACTGCTCCCGCGCATGCGGCCGGGCGGCGCCGTTCTGGCCGACAACGTCCTGTGGCGCGGCCACGTCGTCGACCCCGTCGCCGACACTCCGCCCGCGGAGCTCACCGCGGCCAGGCGCGCGCGAGACGCCGACACCCGGGCGATCCGCGCGTTCAACGACCACGTCGCCGCGGACGGCCGGGTCGAGGCGGTCATCCTCTCGATCGGGGACGGCGTCACGCTGATCCGCAAACGGGACTGATCGCGCTCGGCACGCTCATGCCCGACGCCCACCCGGCGCGCCGGGAGGACGGCCCCGCGCGGCGGTCCTGCTCGCGGGACGACCGCGGCGCCGCGGGGCGGGGCCCCGGCCGGCGGCGCGGGCGCCCGTGCGGGTCGTCGGATCGATCGGCGCGGCCCGGGACCAGCGCGTCGACCATGGGATGGCGTTCGAGAGACATGAGTCCCCTCCAGGTCGGGGCGGTCATCCGGACGACCGGCCGTCGGCGCGGCCCTTCCGGATTCTTACGCCCATTGCGAACAGCCGCCGATCCTCGCCAGATCACTTTAGAATCTGATAGTAACCGGCGAGCCCGGGGAGGAGCGAGGAGATGTTCGAGAGGTTCACCGACCGCGCGCGGCGGGTTGTCGTTCTGGCTCAGGAAGAGGCCAGGATGCTCAACCACAACTACATCGGCACCGAGCACATCCTCCTGGGTCTGATCCACGAGGGTGAGGGGGTTGCCGCGAAGGCTCTGGAGAGCCTGGGGATCAGTCTTGAGGCTGTGCGTCAGCAGGTCGAGGAGATCATCGGTCAGGGGCAGCAGGCTCCGTCGGGGCATATCCCGTTCACTCCTCGGGCCAAGAAGGTCTTGGAGTTGTCGCTGCGTGAGGCGTTGCAGCTGGGTCACAACTACATCGGGACCGAGCACATCCTGTTGGGGTTGATCCGTGAGGGTGAGGGTGTCGCGGCGCAGGTGCTGGTGAAGCTCGGTGCGGATCTGAACCGGGTGCGGCAGCAGGTGATCCAGTTGCTGCACGGGTATCAGGGCAAGGAGCCGGCGGCTTCGGGTGGTCCGTCGGAGGCGGCGCCGTCGACGTCGCTGGTGCTGGACCAGTTCGGTCGCAATCTCACGCAGGCCGCCCGTGAGGGCAAGCTCGACCCGGTGATCGGCCGGGACAAGGAGATCGAGCGGGTCATGCAGGTGCTGTCGCGGCGTACCAAGAACAATCCGGTGCTGGTGGGTGAGCCGGGTGTGGGTAAGACCGCGGTGGTGGAGGGTCTGGCGCAGAAGATCGTCAAGGGTGAGGTGCCCGAGACGCTGAAGGACAAGCAGCTGTACACCCTGGATCTGGGTGCGCTGGTGGCGGGGTCGCGGTATCGGGGTGATTTCGAGGAGCGTCTGAAGAAGGTGCTCAAGGAGATCCGGACCCGTGGTGACATCATTTTGTTCATCGATGAGCTGCACACGCTGGTGGGTGCGGGCGCGGCGGAGGGCGCGATCGATGCGGCGTCGATTCTGAAGCCGATGCTGGCGCGGGGTGAGCTGCAGACGATCGGTGCGACGACGCTGGATGAGTACCGCAAGCATCTGGAGAAGGACGCGGCGTTGGAGCGGCGGTTCCAGCCGATTCAGGTGGCCGAGCCGTCGTTGTCGCACACGATCGAGATCCTGAAGGGGTTGCGGGACCGGTACGAGGCGCATCACCGGGTGTCGATCACCGACAGTGCGCTGGTGGCGGCGGCGCAGCTGGCCGATCGTTACATCTCGGATCGGTTCTTGCCGGACAAGGCGATCGATCTGATCGATGAGGCGGGGTCGCGGATGCGGATCCGTCGGATGACCGCGCCGCCGGACCTGCGCGAGTACGACGAGAAGATCGCTGATGTGCGGCGTGACAAGGAGTCGGCGATCGATGCGCAGGACTTCGAGAAGGCCGCGGCGCTGCGTGATTCGGAGAAGCAGCTGCTGGGGCAGAAGGCGCAGCGGGAGAAGGAGTGGAAGGCCGGCGACATGGACGTGGTCGCCGAGGTCACCGATGAGTTGATCGCCGAGGTGCTGGCGACCGCGACGGGGATCCCGGTGTTCAAGCTGACCGAGGAGGAGTCGACGCGGCTGCTGCGGATGGAGGACGAGCTGCACAAGCGCGTGATCGGTCAGGAGGACGCGATCAGGGCGCTGTCGCAGTCGATCCGCCGCACCAGGGCGGGGTTGAAGGATCCCAAGCGTCCGGGCGGGTCGTTCATCTTCGCGGGGCCTTCGGGGGTGGGCAAGACCGAGTTGTCCAAGACGCTGGCGGAGTTCTTGTTCGGTGACGAGGACGCGCTGATCCAGCTGGACATGTCGGAGTTCATGGAGAAGCACACGGTGTCGCGGCTGTTCGGCTCCCCGCCCGGCTATGTCGGGTATGAGGAGGGCGGTCAGCTGACCGAGAAGGTGCGGCGCAAGCCGTTCTCGGTGGTGCTGTTCGATGAGATCGAGAAGGCGCACCAGGACATCTTCAACTCGCTGCTGCAGATCCTGGAGGACGGTCGGCTGACCGACGCCCAGGGGCGGGTGGTGGACTTCAAGAACACCGTGATCATCATGACGACCAACCTTGGGTCCAAGGACATCTCCAAGGGCGTGTCGATGGGCTTCGCCCGGCAGAACGACGAGCAGGGCTCGTACGAGCGGATGAAGGCCAAGGTGTCCGAGGAGCTCAAGCAGCACTTCCGGCCCGAGTTCCTCAACCGCGTCGATGACACGGTGGTGTTCCACCAGCTCACGCCCAAGGAGATCATCCAGATCGTGGATCTGATGATCGCCAAGGTCGACCAGCGGCTCCATGACCGCGACATGGGCATCGAGCTGCGTCAGGAGGCCAAGGACCTGCTGGCCATCCGCGGGTATGACCCGGTGCTGGGAGCGCGGCCGCTGCGCCGCACCATCCAGCGCGAGATCGAGGACAACCTGTCGGAGAAGATCCTTTACAACGAGCTCAAGCCCGGCCAGATCGTCATCGTCGGCACCGAGGGCTTCGACCCCGACAACACCGACACCGCCGAGAACGCCAAGTTCACCTTCAAGGGCGTGCCCAAGTCCACGTCGGTGCCCGACGCGCCGTCCCAGGGCGCGGTCGCGCGTTAGCCCGCACGGTGCGGGACCAGGAGGGGCGGACGCGGCGGGCGCTCGTGATCGGCGGGCTGGGCGCGATCGGCGGGGCCGTGGTCCGGCGGCTGAGGGACGCCGGCTGGGAGTGCCTGACGGCGTCCCGGTCGCCGCGCGCCGACATCGGCCTCGACATCGAGGACGAGGATTCGGTCGAGGCGGCGGCCGCGGCCTGCCCGCCGCTGAACGCGCTCGTCATCGCCACCAACCTGGAGCCGAGCGCTTCGCTCTCCGAGCTGACCGGCCGGCACGCGACGGCGATGTTCGCCACGCACGTGACCGGTCCGCTCCTGTTCATCCGCAGTGCGCGCCGCCTCCTGGTGGACGGGTCGAGCATCGTCTTCCTGTCGTCCCCGGCCGCCTACCGCGGGAGCTACGACCCGTGCTACGCCGCGGCGAAGGGGGCCACGATCGCTCTCGCCCGGACGCTGGCGAAGGAGCTCGCACCGGACGTGCGCGTGAACGTCCTGTCCCCCAGCATCGTCGAGGACTCGCCCGTGGCCCGGCGCATGACACCCGACTTCCGCGCCCGCCATCGGGAGGCCTCCCTTCTGGAGCGGACCCTCTCGATGGACGAGTGCGCCGAAGCCGTCGCCTTCCTCGTCGCCCACCCGCACGTGACGGGTGCGACGCTGCATCTGAACGGCGGCGAGTTCCTCGGTGCTTGACATCCTCTCCGCCCTAAAGGACGGAGATTCCCTCCACGCTGCGCGTGGAACGCGCGGCGTCCGGGTGGGTTCCCGCTTCGTTGCGCGCTGCCGGGACGAGTCCCGGTCTTACGTGCGCTCCACGGGCGTTGAGGTCCGCCTGTCCAGCGGCTCTGATATTCCTGGCGGCGTTGACGTCCCGGTCGTGGTGGCTGCCGCACGGGCAGTCCCACGTTCGGACGTTGAGCGCCATCTTCTCGTTGATCCGGCCGCAGTCGGAGCACATGCGGGTGGACGGGAAGAACCGGTCCGCCCGGCCGAAGGTGCGCCCGTACCGGGCGGCTTTGTACTCCAGCATGCCGGTGAAGCCGGCCCAGCCCGCATCGTGCACGGACTTCGCCAGCCGGGTCCGGCCGAGACCGTTCACGCACAGGTCCTCGACGTACACCGCTTGGTTCTCGCGGATGATCTGCGTCGAGAGCTTGTGCTGCCAGTCCCGCCGGGTGTCGGCCACCCGCGCATGGGCGCGGGCGACCCTGACGACGGCCTTCTTGCGGTTCTGACTCCCGCGCTGCTTGCGCGCGAGGGCTTGTTGCAGCCGATTGAGCTTGCGGGCGGCGCGCCGCAGGAACTTCGGCGCGGCCACCTTCGTGCCGTCCGACAGCACCGCGAAGTGCGTCAGACCCAGATCGATGCCCACCTCGGACGCCACCGGCGGCAACGGCTCGTCGGTCACCTGCACCACGAACGAGGCGAAATACCGCCCGGCCGCATCCTTGATGATCGCCACGCTCGACGGGGTCGAGGGCAGGGTGCGCGACCAGCGGACAGCGGGATCCCCGATCTTCGGCAACCGCAGGCGGCCGTTGTCGAGGACCTTGAAGCGGGAGTTCTTCGTCAACCTGATCGCCTGCCGGTTGTCCTTGCGCGAGCGGTACCGGGGCGGAGCCACTTTGCGGCCCTTGCGCTTGCCGGAGACCGACGCAAAGAAGTTCCGGTACGCGCTGTTGAGGTCGGCGAGTGCCTGTTGCAGCACGACCGACGACACCTCGCCCAGCCACGCCCGTTCCGGGGTCGCCTTGGCCAGGGTGATGATCCGCTTCGACAACTCGGCGTCCGACACGTACGGCAAGCCCTGCTCGCGGGCTTCCTGCCGCAGGCGCAGCCCGTCGTTGAACACCACCCGTGCGCACCCGAACGCTCTGGCCAGCTCGATCTGCTGGCCGGGCGTCGGATACACGCGGAAGTTGAACCGGAGCTGTACAAGAAGCACTGTACCGTATTGGTTTATGGCGGAGAGTGAAGACATTCGCACTGGCAGACACTGTGTTTTCACTATGCACGTCCACTTGGTTTTCGTGACGAAGTTTCGCCATAATGTGTTCGCCGACCGGCACCTGTCCCGCATGGAAGCGATCATGCGGGACGTGTGCCGTGACTTCGAGGCCGAGCTGGTCGAGTTCAACGGCGAGGACGACCACGTCCACCTACTCGTCAACTACCCGCCCAAGATGGCCGTGACCCGCCTGGTCAACAGCCTCAAGGGCGTCTCCTCACGGCGGCTGCGGCAGGAGTTCCCCGACCTCGTGCGGCACTACTACCGGGCCAACAAGCTGTGGTCGGGTTCGTACTTCGCGGGTTCCGCCGGCGGGGCACCGCTGAGCGTCGTGAAGCAGTACATCGAGCAGCAGAACCGTCCGGCTTAAGGCACTGCTCGGGCCTTGGCGGCCCTCCCAGCGCGGGCCTTCACCCCGGCCTGAAGGCCGGAGCACTGGCCCGCATTCCGGTAGCGGGCTACTTCTCCTCGAACTCGGCGCCGAGCGCGTCCAGGTGCTGGGTCCAGAACCTGCGGAAGCGATCCAGCCACGTGTCGATCTCCCGCAGGGTCGCGGAGTCCACGGCGTAGAGGCGGTGCGCGCCCCTCGCCCGGACCGTCGCGAGCCCGCTCTCCCGCAGCACGCGCAGGTGCTGGGACACCCCCGGCTGCGAGATCCCGAACTCCGCCTGGATGACCGCGGCGATCGCGCCGGAGGTCTGCTCGCCGTCGGCGAGCAGCTCCAGGATCCGGCGCCTCACCGGGTCCCCCAGGACATCGAACACGTGCATCACGCTATTATTTCGACGCGACTTATATAAGTCAATGGCTAAACAAGGTGCCGGACCGCGCCTCCCGGCCGGGGCCGGGGCCGGTAGCGGCCAGCGGCGCCGGCCCGGGGCGCCTCGGCCGGGGCGCCGGTCACTACCACGGCACGGCCAGCCCAGCTATATTTTTTTGCAGCGTACTCTCTGACCGCGTTCATCCCCGCGTTCATCCCCGCGTTCATCCCCGCGCGATGCCTCCGGCCCACCGCCGGAGCGCCCGCCCCCCTGGATGGAGAGGTGGCCCGATGGAGCCCAGCGCCTCCGCGCACGTCGACACGTTCTGCCGCGACAACCTGCCTCCCCGCGACGAATGGCCCGCATTCGACTTCACGCTCCCGGAGGTCGCCTACCCCGAGCGGCTCAACTGCGCGCACGTCCTGCTGGACGAGACGGCGCGGGCGGTGGGCGCCGACCGGCCCTGCCTGCGCACACCCGGCGGCGTCCTGTGGACCTACGGCGACGTGCTGCGGCGCGCGAACCAGGTGGCCGGCGTGCTGGTCGACGACCTCGGGCTGGTGCCGGGCAACCGCGTGCTGCTGCGCGGGCCGAACAACCCGTGGCTGGCCGCGGCCTGGCTCGGCGTGCTCAAGGCGGGCGGCGTCGTGATCGCGACGATGCCGATGCTGCGCGCCCGGGAGCTGACCGCCATCGCCGAAGCGGCGGGCCCGACCCTGGCGCTGTGCGACCACCGCTTCCTGGACGACCTGGCCGCGGCGGAGACCCCGGGCATGCGCACCGTGCCGTACGGCTCGGACGACGCCGGCGACCTGGTGTCCCGTGCGGCGGGCAAGGACGGCGCCTTCGCGGACGTCGACACCGCCGCCGACGACGTCGCCCTGCTGGCGTTCACCTCGGGCACCACCGGACGGCCCAAGGCCACCATGCACTTCCACCGCGACGTGCTGGCGATCGCCGACACCTTCTCCCGGCACCTCCTCAGGCCGGTGCCGGACGACGTCTTCGCCGCGTCGCCGCCCCTCGGGTTCACCTACGGGCTGGGCGGGCTGCTGGTGTTCCCGCTCCGGGCCGGCGCCTCCGCGCTGCTGATCGAGAAGGCGGCCCCGGCCGAGCTCGCCGAGATCGCGGCCCGCCACGGCGTGACCGTGCTGTCCACCGCGCCGACGACCTACCGGGCGATCCTGGCCGCCGGGCTGGCCGGGCGGCTGGCCGGGGTGCGGCGCTGCGTCTCGGCGGGCGAGCACCTTCCGGCCGCGGTGTGGAGGGCGTTCCACGAGCGGACGGGCGTGCGGATCATCGACGGGATCGGCTCGACGGAGATGCTGCACATCTTCGTCGCGGCCGCCGACGACGACATCAGGCCGGGCGCGACGGGCGTCCCGGTCCCCGGCTACCGGGCGGCCGTGGTCGACGCCGCCGGCCGGCCGGTGCCGGACGGGACCCCCGGGCAGCTCGCGGTCCGCGGCCCGACCGGCTGCCGGTACCTCGCCGACGCCCGCCAGAAGACCTACGTCCAGGACGGGTGGAACATCACCGGCGACACCTACGTCCGCGACGCCGACGGCTACTTCTGGTACCAGGCCCGCAGCGACGACATGATCATCTCGTCCGGCTACAACATCGCCGGGCCCGAGGTCGAGCAGGCGATGATCGAGCACCCGGACGTGCTCGAATGCGGAGTGGTCGGCGCGCCCGACCCCGATCGCGGCGCCGTGGTGACGGCGTTCGTGGTGCTGCGCGAGGGGGTCCGGGGGGACGCGGCCAAGGCCGCCGAGCTGCAGGCCTTCACCAAGCAGACGATCGCCCCGTACAAGTACCCGAGGTCGGTCCGGTTCGTCGACCGGCTCCCCCGCACCAACACCGGCAAGCTGCAGCGCTTCCCCCTGCGCGAGATCGTCGGAGGCGCCCGGTAGCGGCCCGGGCGGGCGGCGCCCGTGCCCACATCCGGTCATCTGCCCGGAGATCGAGCGGCCTTCGCCCGGGACGGGAATACCGTCGGTGTCACCCGGCGGAAGGCGGACTCATGCTTCTGGGCGCCCTCAGCGGCATCGCCGCCGCGATCTGCATCGTCCTCGTCCCCCACCGCGAGGGCATGGTCGAGGCCTTCCCTCCGCTCTGGGCGGCCGCCGTCTCACCGGGCCTGCTGATCAGCCTGCTGCTGGCGGCTTCCGCGATGCCCCGCCTGACCTTCGCGGCGAGCCTGCCGGCGATGGCGGGCGCGGTCATCGGCGCGGTCGGTGCGCTGTTCAGCGAGCATCCCGTCTACGGCCTGGTCTGGACGCTGTGGGCCGCGCTCTTCTTCGTCGGGCAGCAGAGGGCCTGGCTCAAGGCCCAGGCGGCGCCCGCCTGACCGGCCCCACGACGAAGCCGGGCCGCGCCTTCGGGCCGGGCCTGCGTGCCCGGCCCGAAGGGCGCTACAGCCCCCGGCCGCGCCGGTAGTCGGCGACGACCAGGTCGGTCAGCTCCCGCAGGGAGGTCTCGGACGTCGGCTTGTCGAAGGAGATCCGCCCGTGCTGGAGCAGGTTGACCCGGTCGCAGACGTCCAGGACCTGGGCGTAGTTGTGCGCGATGATGATGATCGACACTTCGCCGCGCGCCTTGAGGTCGCGGACGAGGTCGAGGATCATCGTGCCCTCCTTGGCGCCCATCGCGGCCAGCGGCTCGTCGAGCAGCAGGATGCGGGCGTCGGAGTAGACCGAGCGGGCGACCGCGATGGCCTGCCGCTGACCGCCGGACAGCTTGGCGACCTCGACGTCCACCGACGGGATCCGGACCCCCATGTCGGCGAGCTGCCGGGCGGCCCGCCGGCGCATCGCGCGGTTGCTGAGCAGCGGCCAGCGCACCAGCTCCCGGTTCAGGAACATGTTGTGGTAGACGCTGAGCTCGTTGACCAGCGCGAGGTCCTGGTAGACGGTGTCGACGCCGAGCGAGCGAGCGTGGTCCACCGAGCGCGGGCTCACCTCCGCGCCGTCGATGAGGATGCGCCCGGAGTCCGGCCGCTGGAAACCGCTGATGATCTTGATGAGGGTGGACTTCCCCGCGCCGTTGTCGCCGATGAGGCCGAGCACCTCGCCCTTGCCGAGGCGCAGCGTGACGCCGGAGAGGGCCTCCACCCCGCCGAAGCGCTTGCTGATGCGCTCCACCCGCAGCGCCTCGCTCATGAGCGCCCCGCCCTTCGCAGCCGGGCCAGATGGACGTTCAGCACCATCGAGATGATGATCGCCGACCCGAGGATGATGTTGAACGGGTTCGCGCTGATCCCGATGAGGTTGAAGCCGTTCTGCATCTCCGCCAGCACCAGCGCCCCGAGCAGCGCGCCGACGACGGTCCCCGAGCCCCCGGCCAGGGCGGTGCCGCCGATGACCGCCGCCGACACCGCGACGAACATCGCGTTCGACCCGCCCGAGCTCGGGTCGATGGAGCCGACCCGGAAGGCCTCCAGGATGCCGGCGAGGGCGCCGAGCGCCCCGGTGAGCATGAAGTTGCCGATCTTGATCCGGCCGGTGCGGATGCCTGCCTCGGCGGCGCCGAGCGGGTTGCCGCCGGTCGCGACCGTGTGCAGCCCCCACCGGGTGCGGGTGAGCACCAGGTGGAAGAACACCACGATCGCCAGGCACCAGGTCAGCTCCGCCCAGGCGGCGCGCCCGAACCAGCCCGCCAGGCCGTCCGCCGCCTCGGGGATCTGCGCCGGGTAGGCGTGGGAGGTGGTGAGCATGATGCCCTGCACCAGGAACATCGAGCCCAGGGTGGCGACGAACGACGGCACCCGCAGCACGACCGTCACCAGGCCGTTGCCGAGTCCGATGAGCGCGCCCGCCAGGACCGCCAGCACGATCGCGATGACCGGGTAGACGCCGGAGAAGTCGACCATGTAGTGCATGAGGAAGGGCGCCAGGGCGAAGACCATGCCGACCGACAGGTCGATCTCGCCGCTGACGAGCAGGAACACCTCGCCGACGGCGATGATGGCGTACGGCGCGGTGCCCTGGGAGACGTTGACCAGGTTGTCGTGGGTCAGGAAGACCGACTTGGCGGTCTGGAAGTAGATCAGCAGTCCGAGCGCCACCAGGAGGATGGTCGCCTCCCGGCGGCGCAGGAACGCGTCGGCGGCGAGGCCGGGCAGGCCCCGGGCACGCCGCCGCGGCGGCGTGCCCGGGGTCGACGCCTGGCCCCGCAGGGTACCTTCGCTCACTGCGCGTCCTCCCGTCAGACGTGAGCGATGGCGCCGGACCGGGGCACCAGCTGCTGGGCCGGGCTGGAGCCCTCGTACCGGGTCCTGGTGGTGAGGTACGGGCCGACGGTCTGCCTGCTGACGAAGGTCAGGCCGGTGTTGGTCACCGGCGGGAAGACCAGGCCGCCCGACAGCTTGTAGAACCACAGGGCCAGCACGGGCAGGAACCCCTGCAGGTAGGGCTGCTGGTCGATGGTGAAGTCCAGGTCGCCGGACTTGACGGCGTTCAGCGTGCCCGGGGTGAGGTCGAAGCCGCCCGCGGCGACGCCCCTGCCCTTGAGGCGGTACTTCTGCATGACCTTGCCGATGCTCTCGGTCGAGCCGGCGTCCACCGCGAACATGCCCTTGACGCCCTGGTGGCCCTGGGCGTAGGCGTCGACGGTCGACAGCTCCTTGGGCAGCTCGGCGCCGCTGGCCACCGAGGTGAACCTGATCGGCTTGCCGGAGGACTTGATGGCGTCCCGGGCGCCGTCGATGCGCGGCTGGATGTTCAGCGAGCCCGGCGTGGCGATGAAGCCGACCGCGTCTCCGCCGGTCATCAGTGCCGCGATCTTGGTGCCGAGCTGGTAGCCGGAGGTGTAGAGGTCCTGGCCGATGTAGGCGAGCCGGTTGGTGCCGGGGTCGTCCTTGGCGCCGTCGGCGTTGTAGGAGACCACCGGGATCCCGGCGTCCAGCGCCTTGTCCACCGGCTGCTTGAAGGCGGTCTTGTCCACCACGGCGACCGCGAGTCCGTCGGCCTTGCCGGAGACGGCGGCGTTGGCGGCGCTGACCATCTCGGGCACCGACGAGGTCTGCGAGCCCGTCCACTGGAATGAGCAGCCCAGCAGGGCGCAGGCGTCCTGGGCGCCGTACTGCGTCGGCGTGAAGAAGGGGTTCGTGGTGACGTGGTTGACGAACACGAACTTCCAGTTCGGCGTCTTCGGGAAGTGCCCGGGCCCGCCCTTGGCCGAGGACGGGCTCTTGTTGTCCGAGGAGCAGGCGGCCAGCAGCGCCGACGCGGCCGCCGTCGCGCTGACCAGGCCGGCGCCGCCGAGCAGCCGGCGCCGGGTGGGCTCGCTCAGGCCGAGGGTGTCGACGGCCTCTTCGACCGCCGGATCGATGCGCTCCATGTCAGGCTCCGAACTGGTAGACGGTCGTGGAGTGGTAGGTCTGGCCGGGGTCCAGCTCCGTCGAGGGGAAGCCCGCGTTGTTCGGCGAGTCGGGGAAGTGCTGGGTCTCCAGCGCGAACCCGTCGCCCTGCCGGTAGGCGCGGCCGCCGGTGCCGACCAGCGTCCCGTCGAGGAAGTTGCCCGAGTAGAACTGGAGCCCGGGCTGGTCGGTGGAGATGGCCAGGGTGCGTCCGCTGGCCGGGTCCTGGACGCGCGCGGCGACCTTCCAGCCGGATCCGTCGAGGGCGAAGTTGTGGTCGTAGCCCTGGCCGTAGAGCAGCTGGTCGAAGCCGTCGCGGATGCGGGCGCCGATCGCGGTGGGCCTGGTGAAGTCCAGTGGCGTGCCGTGCACCGGGGCGATCCGGCCGGTCGGGATCAGCTCCGACGAGCCGACGGGGGTGTACCGGGAGCCGTTGACCTGGAGCCGGTGGTCGTAGACCGTGCCGCCGCCCTCGCCCGACAGGTTGAAGTAGGAGTGGTTGGTGAGGTTGACGACGGTCGGCCTGTCGGTGGTGGCGCGGTAGTCGAACCGGATGGCGTCGTGCCGCGTGACGGAGATGGTCACGTCGGTCTTGAGGGTGCCGGGGAAGCCCTGGTCGCCGTCCGGGCTGGTGTGGGAGAGGCGGAGCGCGACGTCGCCGCCGGCCGTGACCGGGGTCGCGGACCAGACATGCTGGTCGAAGCCGGTCGTGCCGCCGTGCAGCGTGTTCCCGTTGTTGTTGGTGGTCAGCTGGTAGGGGTGCCCGTCGAGGGTGAACCGGCCCTTGGCGATGCGGTTGCCGTACCGGCCGATGAGCGCCCCGAAGTACGGGCTGTTCTTGGTGAGGTAGTCGGAGAGGGTCGGGAAGCCCAGCGTGACGTTGGCGAGCCTGCCGTGCCGGTCGGGCGTCTCGATGGTCTGGATGATGCCGCCGTAGGTGATCACCCGGACGCGCATCGAGCCGTTGGTCAGGGTGTAGCGCCAGACCTCGGCGCCGTCCGGCGTCTTGCCGAACAGGTCCTTGCCGATCCCGGGCTTCAGGTGGCGGCCGGACGCCGTGGAGGAGGGGGCGAGTCCGCCGATCGCGGCGCCGGAGAGCGCGGCCAGCGCGACCAGCCTTAAGGCGAAGCGTGATCTGGTCATGGGACGGGTTTCCTCACAGATCTCGGGGGTGGGGTGTCCTGGCGGCTAGAAGCCCTGCGCCAGGCGGTGGTACGCCTGGTTCCAGCGCATCTCGCGGCGGAACCTGGCGACATCGGTATCGCCGTCGATGACGAGCAGTTCCACACCCGTCATCTCGGCGAGGTCGGCCAGGATCTCGGTGGTGACCGCCTGGGACAGCACCGTGTGGTGCGGCCCCCCGGCCGACAGCCAGGCCTCGGTGGAGGTACGGAAGTCCGGGCGGGGCGCCCACACGGCCCTGGCCACCGGCAGCCGGGGCAGCGGCTCCGGGGGCCCCACCACGTCGATCTCGTTGGCGACCAGCCGGAACCGGTCGCCGAGATCGGCCAGCCCGACGACGATCCCCGGCCCCGGCGCCGCGTCGAACACGAGCCGGACCGGGTCCCGCCGTCCCCCGATGGACAGCGGGTGCACCTCGCAGCTCGGCACGCCGGCGGCGATGGAGGGGCAGACCTCCAGCATGTGGGCGCCCAGGATGAGCTCCCGGCCCGGGACGAGGTGGTAGGTGTAGTCCTCCATGAAGGAGGTGCCGCCGGGCAGTCCCGCGGCGGCGCTCTTGAGGGCCCGCAGCAGCAGGGCCGTCTTCCAGTCGCCCTCCGCGCCGAAGCCGAGACCGTCGGCCATCAGGCGCTGCACGGCGATGCCCGGCAGCTGCGTGAGCCCGCCGAGATCCTCGAAGTTGGTGGTGAACGCCTGGTAGGACCCGGTGGCGAGGAAGTCGCGCAGCCCGAGCTCGATGCGCGCGGCGTCGCGCAGGGCCGGGTGGCGTTCGCCGCCGGAGCGCAGTTCCGGGACGACGGCGTACTCCTGCTCGTACTCCCCGGCGAGCTCGGCGACCCGGTGGTCCGGCACCGCGTCGACGGCGGCGACGAGGTCGTTCACGCCGAAGGCGTTGACCGAGGCGCCGAACCGGATCTGCGCCTCGACCTTGTCGCCCTCGGTGACCGCGACGTCCCGCATGTTGTCGCCGAAGCGGGCGAGCCGCAGCGTCCGCAGGTCGGCGTATCCCCGGGCGGCCCTGACCCACGAGCCGATCCGCGCGCGCACCGCGGGATCGGAGGTGTGCCCGGCCACCGTGGTGCGCGCCGTGCCGAGCCGGGTCTGGACGTGGGCGTGCTCCCGGTCGCCGTGCGCGGCCTGGTTGAGGTTCATGAAGTCCATGTCGATGCTCGACCACGGCAGCGCCACGTTCGCCTGGGTGTGCAGGTGCAGCAGCGGTCGCAGCAGCGCGTTCAGCCCGGCGATCCACATCTTGGCGGGGGAGAACGTGTGCATCCAGGTGATGACCCCGATGCAGTCGTCGTCCGCGCCCGCCTGGAGCATCGTCCGCCGGACGGCCTCCGCGTCGGTGAGCACCGGGCGCCACCGCACCGCCGCGGGGACGTCCGGATCCTCGTCCAGCGCCTGGGCGATCCGCCGCGACTGGACGGCGACCTGGTGGAGCGTGTCCTCGCCGTACAACGACTGGCTTCCGGTGAGGAACCAGATGGTCGGTGCCATCGCGGGCCTGCTCCCTTCGCGGGTCA
Source organism: Spirillospora sp. CA-108201 (assembly GCF_050936235.1). NCBI lineage: Bacteria > Bacillati > Actinomycetota > Actinomycetes > Streptosporangiales > Thermomonosporaceae > Spirillospora > Spirillospora sp. CA-108201. The sequence goes on from NZ_JBNJNE010000001.1 coordinate 2,018,476, forward strand.
CGGACGCTGTCCGTAGGCGTTCTGGTAGCGCTGGTACAGGCGGTCGACGTCCTCGGGCCGCAGCGGGACGGGGTCGCCGAGCTGGCGGGCGAGGTGCACCGCCCGCGCCGCGTCCTCGCACATCACCGCGGCCTTGACCGCGGCCCGCGCGTCCGCGCCGATGGTGAAGACGCCGTGGTTGCGCATGATCACCGCTGGGGAGCGGTGGCCGCGCAGCGTGCCGACGACGCCGCGCCCGATCGAGTCGTCCCCGATGGGCGCGAACGGGCCGAGGGGGATCTCCGCGCCGAACTCGTCGGCCATGGCCGTCAGGACGCAGGGCACCGGCTCCCCGCGGGCGGCCCAGGCGCAGGCGTAGGCGGAGTGCGTGTGCGCCACCCCGCCGACCTCGGGCATGTGCCGGTAGACGTAGGCGTGCGCGGCCGTGTCGCTCGAAGGGCGCAGGTCGCCCTCGACGACCGCTCCTTCGAGGTCGCAGACCACCATCGCCTCCGGGGACAGGTCGTCGTAGGAGACGCCGCTGGGTTTGATGACCATCAGGTCGTGGCCGGGCACCCGGGCGGACACGTTGCCCGCCGTCCACACGACCAGCCCGTACCTGACGAGCTCGGCGTGCAGGTCGCTGACGGTGCGCCGCAGCGCGCGGACCCGCTCGGCGTGTGTGCCCTGCATCAGAGGTCCTCCTTCGGGCCGAGCGCGTCGTTGCGCAGGCGGCGCAGCCGGTGCAGGACCTCGCTGCTCGCGCCGCCCCGGGCCGCGAAGTGGTCGTGCAACTCGCGGTACTCCGCGTAGAGGAGGTCGTGGACCCGGGCCCGGGCGGGATCCGGCGCGTAGGCCGCGGCGACCACCCGCCCCATCGCCTCCGCGGCCTCCGGGACGTCCCGGTAGGCGCCCGCCGCGACCGCGGCGTGGATGGCGGCGCCGAGCGCCGGCGCCTGGTCGGAGGCGGCGATGGAGACCGGCCGGCGCAGGACGTCGGCGTAGATCTGCATCAGCGCCGCGTTGCGTTTCAGCCCGCCGGCGACGACGAACTCCTCGACCGGGACGCCGGCCGCCTCGAACGCCTCGACGATGACGCGGGTCCCGTAGGCCGTCGCCTCCATGAGCGCGCGGTAGACCTCCTCCGGCGTGGTCGCCAGGGTCATTCCCACGATCACGCCGGACAGGTGGTGGTCGACCAGGACCGAGCGGTTGCCGCCCATCCAGTCCAGCGCCACCAGGCCGTGGGAGCCGACGGGGGCGTCCGCGGAACCGGCGGCCAGTTCGTCGTGGTCCCGTCCGGTCAGGCGGGTCGCCCAGGCGAAGACGTCGCCGACCGCGCTCTGCCCGGCCTCGTAGCCGTAGGCCCCGGCGGTGACGCCGCCGTCCACGACGCCGCAGATCCCCGGCACCTCGGCGAGGACCGCGCTGTTGACCACGTGGCAGGTCGACGTCCCCATGATCGCCAGCAGCCTGCCGTTCCCGACCGCGCGGGCGGCCGGCGCGGTGACATGGGCGTCGACGTTGCCCGCGGCCACCGCGACGCCCTCCGGCAGGCCGGTCCGGCGGGCCGCCTCGGCCGTCAGCGTCCCCGCCCGCGCCCCCAGCGGGGAGAGCGGATGGGCGAGCCGCGTCGCCGCGAAGTCGGCGAAATCGGGGTGCAGCGCGGCCAGAAAGTCGGCGGAGGGGTAGCCGCCGTCCTGGTAGAGGCCCTTGTAGCCGGCCGTGCAGGCGTTGCGCGTCTCGCGGCCGGTCAGCTGCCAGACGATCCAGTCCGCCGCCTCGATCCAGCGCTCCGTGCGCCGGTAGGTGTCCGGATCCTCCTCCAGTACCTGCAGCGCCTTGGCGAACTGCCACTCCGAGGAGACCCGGCCGCCGTACCGCTTGATCCACTGCTCCGCCCGCTCGTGCGCCAGCGCGGTGACGCGGTCGGCCTGCGGCTGCGCCGCGTGGTGCTTCCACAGCTTCGGCCAGGCGTGCGGCCGGGGGGCCAGCTGAGGGAGCTCGCACAGCGGGGTGCCGTCCGCCTGGACGGGGAGCACGGTGCAGGACGTGAAGTCGGTGCCGATCCCGACGATCCGGGCCGGATCCACCCCGGCCTCGGCGACGGCCACGGGGACGGCGGTGCGCAGGACGGCCCGCCAGTCCGCGGGGTTCTGCAGCGCCCAGTCGGGCGGGAGCGGCTCCCCCGTGGCGGGCAGCGCCCGCTCGATCACCGCGTCGGCGTAGTCGTGGACGGCGCCGCCGAGCTCGGCCCCGTCGGCGACCCGGACGACGACCGCCCGGCCCGACAGCGTGCCGAAGTCGACGCCCACGACGCAGGCGGCCTGGTCGATGTTAGCGCTCACAATTCCCCCATCGCCGGAGTACGGGCATCGGTCGTCGGTCAGGTGCGCCGGGCCGGCCGGGCGCTGGACCTGACCACCAGCTCCGGCGGGATCAGCACATTCCCCGGCGGCCCCGAGGGTCCGCCCAGGCGCTGCACCAGCAGCTCCAGCGAACGGCGGCCGAGCTCGCCGAAGTCCTGGCGCACCGTGGACAGCGGCGGGACGAAGTAGGCGGCCTCCGGGATGTCGTCGAAGCCGACCAGGCCGACGTCCTCGGGGACCCGGCGGCCGGCCTCGTGCAGGGCCCGGAGCACGCCGAGGGCCATGTGGTCGTTGGCGCAGAACACCGCCGTGACCTCGGGGTCCTCCGCGAGCCGGCGACCGGCCTCGTAGCCCGACCGGGCGCTCCAGTCGCCGGTCAGCATCTCCGGCACAGCCGCTCCCGCGCCGGCCAGGGTCGCGCGCCAGCCGTCGGCCCGCCCGACCGCGTCGAGCCAGGTCCCGGGCCCCGCGACGTGGTGGACCGTGCGGTGACCGAGGTCGAGCAGGTGGCGGGTGGCCGCCACCGCCCCAGCCCGCTGGTCGATCGCCGCGCCCGGAACCCCAGCGGCCAGCCCGCACCCCGCCCCCACCAGCGGCACGAGACGGCCGGCCTGCGCCAGCGCGTCGTTCGTCGAGATGTGCGGGGCGATCACCACGACGCCCTCGACGGCCTGTTCCGCCAGCCGTCCGACCGCGTCCAGCAGGGCCCGCTGCGTGATCGCTCGCAGGCTGACGATGCTGACGAAGAAGTCGGCGTTCCGGGCGGCCTGCTCGATGCCGTGCAGCATCGACGCCGGACCGTAGAGCGTGGACTCGAAGCTCACCACGCCGAGCGTCCTGGAGCGCCGGGTCACCAGGGTCCGGGCCGCCGGGTTCGGCCGGTACCCGAGTTCGGCGATCGCCGCCCGCACGCGGGCGCGGGTCCGCGCCGAGACGTTCGGATGGTCGTTGACCACCCGCGACACCGTCTGGTGCGACACCCCCGCCAGCTGGGCGACGTCGGCCATGATCGGGGGATTCGACGAGCCGTGGTCCGCCACCGCCTCCTCCTCCGCACTCGCGCCGGTGGTGCGTAGGCCGATTGTGAGCGCGAACATTTCACCCGTCAACCCCCCGCCCACGACAGCCCGGGGGGGGGGCGGCCGGCCACCCCTCGCAGTCCCGCCGTCTCGCGGCGCCCGGGCTTCTGCGGCCCGTGCCAGAAAATCGGACTAATAGATGGAAACCGGGTACATCACGGACGTACGCATCGTGGACACCTGTGACGTCCGAGGACGGGGGCGACGAGCACGGGGCCGCCGCTCCGGGCGCCTGCGAGCCGACTCTCTACACGGAAGGAGAGGACGTGGCGGACACCAACCGAGGCGTCGTGTACCAGGGGCCTGGCGAGGTCACGGTCGAGAACCTGGACTTCCCCAAGCTCGAACTGGCCGAACAGGGCGGGCGCAAGCTGCAGCACGGCGCCATCCTGAAGGTACTGGCCACCAATATCTGCGGTTCCGACCAGCACATGGTGCGCGGCCGGACGACCGCGCCCGCCGGGCTCACGCTCGGCCACGAGATCACCGGCGAGGTGATCGAGACGGGCGGGGACGTCGAGTTCATCAAGAAGGGCGACCTCGTCAGCGTCCCGTTCAACATCGCGTGCGGCCGCTGCCGCAACTGCAAGGAGCGCCATACCGGCGTGTGCGAGAACGTCAACCGTGAGCGGCCGGGCGCCGCCTACGGGTACGTCGACATGGGCGGCTGGCACGGCGGCCAGGCCGAGTACGCGGTCGTGCCGTACGCGGACTTCAACCTGCTGAAGTTCCCGGGCGACCGCGACACCGTGATGGAGAAGCTGCCCGACCTGGCGATGCTGTCGGACATCTTCCCGACCGGGTACCACGGCGCCTACACCGCCGGCGTCACGACCGGTTCGACCGTGTACGTGGCGGGCGCCGGACCGGTCGGCCTCGCGTGCGCGACCGCCTGCCTGCTGCTCGGCGCCGCCGTCGTGATCGTCGGCGACATGAACGAGCAGCGGCTGGCACAGGCCCGCGGCTTCGGCTGCGAGACGATCGACCTGTCGAAGCACGGCGACGTGGCCGCGCAGATCGAGCAGATCCTCGGCGTTCCCGAGGTGGACGCCGCCGTCGACTGCGTCGGGTTCGAGGCGCGCGGCCAGGGGCACGAGGGAGCGAAGACGGAGCAGCCCGCGACCGTCCTCAACACCCTGATGGACGTCACCCGCACCGCCGCCGGGCTCGGCATCCCGGGCCTGTACGTCACCGGCGACCCCGGCGCGTCGGACGAGAACGCGAAGGAGGGGCAGCTCGGGCTGCGGATCGGCCTCGGCTGGGCCAAGTCGCAGTATCTCGTCACGGGCCAGTGCCCGGTGATGAAGTACAACCGGCAGCTGATGATGGCGATCCTGCACGACCGGACGCAGATCGCCCGGAACGTCAACGCGTCGATCATCCCGCTCGAGCAGGCGCCGCAGGGGTACGCCGAGTTCGACCGGGGCGCCGCGCGCAAGTACGTCCTCGACCCGCACGGCACGGTGGGCGCCGCGGCCTGAGCCGGCAGGACGCGCGGCGTGCGCGAAGCGGGGAGACGGCCGGGGCACCGGTGGGGTTGCTGCCGAGGTGGCCCGGCCGTCCGTGCGGGCCCGCCGCTAGCGCACCGGGAGGCCGGTGAGGGTGCGGCCGATGACCAGGCGCTGGATCTCCGAGGTGCCCTCGAAGATGGTGAAGATCTTGGAGTCGCGGTGCATGCGCTCGACGGGGTACTCGCGGGTGTAGCCGTTGCCGCCGAGGATCTGGATGGCCTCCTCGGTGACGTGGACCGACATCTCGCTGGCCATCAGCTTGGCCATCGAGCCCTCGGCGCTCTGGAAGTCCTTGCCGGTGCGGGCCATCCAGGCGGCCCGCCACACCATGAGGCGGGCGGCGTCCAGGCGGCACTTCATGTCGGCCAGCTTGAAGGCGATGGCCTGGAAGTCGCCGATCTTCTTGCCGAACTGCTCGCGCTCCCGCGCGTACTGGAGGGCGTAGTCGTAGGCGGCGCGGCCGACGCCGAGGGCCATCGCGCCGACCGACGGGCGGGTCGTCTCGAACGTCTTCATCGCGGCCTGGCCCTTGGAGCTCTTGCCCGCGCGGCTGCGCGCGATGCGCTCGTCGAACCGGTCCTTGCCGCCGACGATCAGGTGGGACGGGATCCGGACGCCGTCCAGGATCACCTCGGCGGTGTGGGAGGCGCGGATGCCGTGCTTCTTGAACTTCTGGCCCTGCCTCAGGCCCGGGGTGTTCGGCGGCACGATGAAGCTGGCCTGGCCGCGGCTGCCGAGGTCGGGGTGCACCGAGGCGACGATCACGTGGACGTCGGCGATGCCGCCGTTGGTCGCCCAGGTCTTGGTGCCGTTCAGCACCCACTCGTCCTTGGCCTCGTCGAACACGGCGCGGGTGCGGATGGAGCCGACGTCGCTGCCGGCGTCGGGCTCGGAGGCGCAGAACGCGCCGAGCTTGATGTCGTCGGCGCTGCCGAACATCTGCGGCACCCACTCGCTGACCTGGTCCGGCGTGCCGACGGCGGCGACGGACGCGGCGGCGAGGCCGGTGCCCACGATCGACAGGGCGATGCCCGCGTCGCCCCAGAACAGCTCCTCGAACGCCACCGGGATGCCGAGGCCGGTCGGCTCCAGCCACTGGGTGGCGAAGAAGTCGAGGGAGTAGATGCCGATCTTGGACGCCTCCTGGATCAGCGGCCAGGGGGTCTCCTCGCGCTCGTCCCACTCCTCCGCGGCGGGGCGGATGACGTCCCTGGCGAACTCGTGCACCCAGTCCCTGACCTCGCGCACGTCCTCGCTGGGCTCCAGCGAGAACGGCGTCTGCTCCGCGCTCGTCATGATTAATAGACCCTCTCTCCAATATGGCGTGTTACCAACGGTAGCACCTCCCCGAGTTACCACGGGTAACACACCGGCGGGAGAGGGCCGGCTATCCGCGGCCCGGAGAGAAGGACCGGGCGCCGGCGTACCCGGCGACCTCGATCATCGGCGGGCGCTCCCCCACGGCCACGTCGGCCGTGCGCGAGTCGTGCCCGTCCGCGCCGCGCCGGAACGAGGTCAGCGCGGTGGAGGGGGCCGCGAGGGGGATCATTCGCCCGTGCCGCTCCAGCCGCGACCAGGCGGTCAGCATGATCTGGCCCGACATCGCCCCGAGCGCCTCGGTGGACTGGTGCGCGTGGATCCGGCGGCCGAGGTCGACCTGCGCGATCGCGTCGAGTCCGGAGTCCTGGTAGACGTCCAGCAGCAGGCCGAGCTCCACCCCGTAGCCCGTCACGAACGGCAGCCGCTCCAGCAGCGCGCGGCGCCCCGCGTACTCGCCGCCGAGCGGCTGCACGACCCCGGCCAGCAGCGGCCAGTGCAGGTTGATCAGGGGGCGCGCGACCAGTTCGGTCACCCGGCCCCCGCCGCCCTCGACGCGCCGCTCCCCCTCGACCAGCGGCCGGTCGTAGCAGCCCTTGACGTAGCCGACGGAGGGGTCGGTCAGCAGCGGCCCGAGCAGCCCGGTCACGTAGGAGGAGGCGAACTCGCGCAGGTCGGCGTCCACGAACACGATCAGGTCGCCGGACGTCGCGGCGAGGGACTTCCACAGGGCCTCGCCCTTGCCGGACATGCGGCCCCGCTCCGGCAGGACGGCGTCCTGCGCCACCACCCGCGCGCCGGCGGCGGCGGCCGCCGCGGCGGTCCGGTCGGCGGAGCGGGAGTCGACCACGACGATCTCGTCCACCAGCGGGACCCGCTCGACCAGGTCGGCGCGCACGGCCGCGACGATCGCGCCGACCGTCGCCTCCTCGTCGCGCGCGGGCAGCACGACGCTGATCCTGGTCGCGCCCTTGGCGGCGAGCAGGAGGCGCGGCGGCCAGTCCTCCGCCGCGCTCGTACGGCGGGCCAACCACGACGCGACCTCGGGCAGCACGCGCTCCCCCTCCCGTGCGGGGCGGCCCGGACCGGGCGTCCGGCGGCCGACGTCCCCCTCACCTCACAGGAAACGCGAGATCCACCCAGTTCACGCACGGTTCCGGCCGCGCGCGGCGAACCGACCCGAAGGTTTAACGCGGCCACAACACGTCCGTCATCCGGCGGCGTGCCGGTCCAGGAACTCGTAGACGTCGGCCTCGTCGACGCCGGGGAACGCACCCGGCGGCAGGACCGACAGGACGTGCGAGTGGGCGCGCGCCGACGGCCACGCCATCCCCTCCCACCGGTCGGACAGGGCCTTCGGTGGACGCTGGCAGCAGTCGCCGTCCGGGCAGGCCGACCTGACCCGCCGGGTCGTCTCCCGGCCGCGGAACCAGCGGGAGTCCTCGAACCGGACGCCCAGCGTGATCGCGAAGTCGCGCTCGTGGCTGGGGTCGATGTGCGACAGGCACCAGTACGTCCCGTTCGGGGTGTCGGTGTACTGGTAGTAGACGGAGAAGCGGTCCGCGGCGCCGAACACGTGCCGGCCGGCCCACTCCCGGCACATCCGCTGGCCCTCGATCGCGCCGTCCTCGTCCTGCGGGAAGGCCAGGCCGTCGTTGGCGTACGCCTTGTAGATCGTGCCGTTCTCGTCGTTCTTGGTGAAGTGCAGCTGAAGGTCGAGATGGTGGGTCGCGACGTTGGTGAAGCGGTGCGCGGCCATCTCGTAGGAGACGGAGAAGACGTCCGCCAGGTCCTCCACCGACAGCTCCCGCGCGGCCTTGGCCTCCTGGAGGAACGGGACGACGCTGCGCTCGGGCATCAGGATCGCGGCGCCGAAGTAGTTGGCCTCGACGCGCTGGCGCAGGAAGTCGGCGAAGTCGCGCGGCTGGTCGTGGTCGAGGGCGATGTGCCCGAGGGTCTGGAGCAGGATCGTCCGCGGCGTGTGCATGCCGAGCTGCTCGCGCTCCAGGTAGATCCGCCGGTTGCGCAGGTCGGTGATCGACCGGACCGAGCGCGGGAGGTCCTGGACGTACTGGAGGCTGAAGCCGAAGTGCCCGACCAGCGTCATCAGCAGCCCCTGCGAGACCGCGCCGCGCCGGTACCCGACCGAGTCGAGGGTCTGGGACGCGACGCGCTCGATTTCGGCGAAGTGGTTGCCGCGCTCGTGCATCTGGCGGCGCAGCTCCGCGTTGGCCTTGCGCGCCTCCTCGGGGCTCGCCGTGGGCTTGGTGCGGCTGCGCCGGAGCTCTCCGTACAGCGCGAGGATGTGCTCGATGACCTCGTTCGGCATCCGCTTGCCGACCTTCAGGTGCGACAGGCCGAGCGTCCGGTACAGCGGGTCGCGCTGCGCCTCCTCCAGCTGGATCTCCAGCTGGGCGCGCCGGCTGGGGGGCTGGCGCCGCAGGAGCTCCTCCACCGGGCATTCCAGCGCGGCGGCGAGGGCCTGCAGCAGCGACAGCTTGGGCTCGCGCCGCCCGTTCTCCAGCAGGGAGAGCTGGGACGGGGCGCGGCCCACGCGCTCGCCGAGCTCCGACAGCGTCAGGCCGCGGGCGCGCCGCAGATGGCGGAGCCGCTGCCCGAACGTGACAAGATCAACGTCACTCGTCAAGTTGAGAGGTTCTTCTGCCCGCAAGGTCGTCACCGCTTCATCATAGCGGAAATTTCGCACTTCTTCTGTTACTCGCCAGTTCATAACGGGCTTGCGCCGGGGGCATAGTCGTGGACAAGCACCCAGGGGACGACACGGAAGGGCAAGCTGATGAGCGACAGTCGCCTCAAGGGCGCAGCCGAGGAGCTGCAGCGGCAGTGGGAGTCCGACCCGCGCTGGAAGGGCGTCGAGCGGACCTACACGGCCGAGGACGTCGTCCGGATCCGCGGATCGGTCCAGGAGGAGCACACGCTCGCGCGTCTCGGCGCGGAGCGGCTCTGGACCCTCCTGCACGAGGAGGACTACGTCCACACGCTCGGCGCGCTGACCGGACTGCAGGCCGTCCAGCAGGTCAAGGCGGGCCTGAAGGCCATCTACCTGTCCGGCTGGCAGGTCGCGGCGGACGCCAACCTGGCGGGCCAGACCTACCCGGACCAGAGCATCTACCCGGCGAACTCGGTCCCGGCCGTCGTGCGCCGGATCAACAACGCGCTGCTGCGCGCCGACCAGGTGCAGTGGGCCGAGGGCGAGGGCGACACCCACTTCCTCGCCCCGATCGTGGCCGACGCCGAGGCCGGCTTCGGCGGCGTGCTCAACGCCTTCGAGCTGATGAAGGGCATGATCGCGGCCGGCGCGGCGGGCGTGCACTGGGAGGACCAGCTGGCCTCCGAGAAGAAGTGCGGCCACCTCGGCGGCAAGGTCCTCATCCCGACCTCGCAGCACGTCAAGACCCTCAACACCGCCCGGCTCGCCGCGGACATCTCGGGCGTTCCGTCTCTCATCATCGCGCGGACCGACGCCGAGGCCGCGACCTTGATCACGACGGACGTGGACGAGCGCGACCGCGAGTTCATCACGGGCGAGCGCACCGCCGAGGGCTTCTACCACGTCCGCAACGGCATCGAGCCCTGCATCGCCCGCGCCAAGGCCTACGCGCCGTACTCCGACCTCATCTGGATGGAGACCGGCACCCCGGACCTGGAGCAGGCGCGCAGGTTCGCCGAGGCCGTGAAGGCCGACTACCCGGACCAGATGCTGGCCTACAACTGCTCGCCCTCCTTCAACTGGAAGGCGCACCTGGACGACGCGACCATCGCCAAGTTCCAGCGCGAGCTCGGCCACATGGGCTTCAAGTTCCAGTTCATCACCCTGGCCGGGTTCCACGCGCTCAACTACGGCATGTTCGACCTGGCGCACGGCTACGCCCGCGAGGGCATGACGGCCTACGTCGACCTGCAGGAGCGCGAGTTCGCGGCGGCCGAGAAGGGCTTCACCGCGGTCAAGCACCAGCGCGAGGCCGGCACCGGCTACTTCGACCTGGTCAGCACCGCGATCAGCCCCGACTCCTCCACCACCGCGCTGAAGGGCTCGACGGAAGAGGGCCAGTTCCACTGACCCGCGCCGGCCGGCGCCGCCGGCCCCGCTCTCCGGCCTGATCCCCAAGGACCCTAAGGCCCCCGCGTCCCTACACCCGCGGGGGCCTTACGGCGTCCCGGGACACCCGCGCGGCCCCTCCCGCCGCCCTCGTCCGTCCCTCACGTTCCGGCCACATTCGGCAATGGATCTCGACAAGCGCCGCCGCGGGGCGCATCGTGAGCCGCGCCAGCGATCTCTCCGAGAGAGGACCCCTGATGGCGCGTCACCCCCGGTTCATCCGGCCCCGGGCGACCCCCGGCCGGATGCTGCCGCTCGCCGTCGCCGCGGTGGGCGTCGTCGCGCTCGCGCCCGCCGCCTCCGCGGACGGGCAGGGCCAACACGGGCGCTTCACCCCCGGCGCCCCCGGAGTCGGCGACTCCTACTTCCCGTTGGAGGGCAACGGCGGCTACGACGTCCGGCACTACTCGCTGGACCTGGCCTACGACCCCGACTACGACCAGCTCGACGGAACCGTGACCGTCACCGCGCGCGCCACCCAGGACCTGTCGCGGTTCGATCTCGACCTTTCCGGGATGGACGTCGACAAGGTCTGGGTCGACCGGCGCAAGGCCGACTACCAGCGGCGCGGCCAGGAACTGGTCATCACGCCGCGGCAGGGGCTGCGCAAGGGGCGCACCTTCACCGCGGTCATCAGGTACGGCGGCGTGCCGCAGACCATCGTGGGCTCGCCGATCGTCTTCGGCTCCCCCTACGGCTTCCTGCACACCCCCGACGGCGCGTTCGTCGGCGGCGAGCCGAACGGCGCCAGCACCTGGTTCCCCGTCAACGACCACCCGAGCGACAAGGCCACCTACGACTACACGATCACGGTGCCGAAGGGCCTGACGGCGGTCGCCAACGGCCGCCCGGCTGGGCACCGCTCCGCCGTCGCCGGCTTCAGCCGCCGCGGGTCCAAGACCCGCGCCGAGGTCTTCAAGTGGCGCGAGGACAGCCCGATGGCGAGCTACCTCACCACGATCGACATCGGCCGGTGGGACGTGAGGCGGGGCCGGACGCCGCGCGGCGTCCCCAACTACACGGCCGTCGACCCCGAGCTGCTCGCCTCCCAGCCGGACGCCGTGAGCTTCTTCTACGACACCACCAGCGAGGTCACCGACCTCTGGTCGAAGACGTTCGGGGAGTACGCGTTCGGCAGCACCGGCGCGATCGCCGACGACGCCCGCTTCAACGGCCAGCCGCTCGGGTTCTCCCTGGAGACCCAGAGCAAGCCCGTGTACTCGGCCGTGCGCAGCACCGGCACGATCGCGCACGAGCTGGCGCACCAGTGGTACGGCGACGCGGTCTCGCCCGCGCGGTGGAAGGACGTGTGGCTGAACGAGAGCTTCGCCACCTGGGCCGCCTGGTACTACAACGAGGTCCACGGCCGCCAGACCGTGCACGACGCGGCCCGCGCCACCTACGCCGCCCGCCCGTTCCCCGACCGTGAGGGCCGCCCGTACTGGTCGGTGCTCACCGCCGACCCGCAGCGCGACACCATGTTCAACGACCGCGTCTACAGCGGCGGCGGCATGATGCTCCAGTTCCTCAGGGAGAAGATCGGTGACGACCGGTTCTTCACCCTGCTCCGGGCGTGGTACGCGCAGCACAAGTACGGCAACGCCGAGACCGGGCAGTTCACCACGCTGGCCCAGCGGGTCGCCGGGCAGGACCTGAGCGGGTTCTTCAAGGACTGGCTCTACTCCCCTGTCAAGCCCGACATCCCGCAGGACTGACCCCGTCCCGCCCGTCGACCGGGGCCCCGGCGCGACCCGCCGGGGGCCCGTTCTGTGTGCGAAAGTACGTGGTGGGCGGTGAGCCACCGGTCTAGGCTCCTGGCAAGTGGGCGTTCTTCCGTGGGTGTGGTGGTACGGGTTCCGCCGGCACACCGCCTATCCGCTCGGATCCCTGACCGAGTCGCTCACCAACACGATGTTCGGTTTCCTGCGCGCCTACGTTCTGCTGGCGCTGTGGGAGGTCCGGCCGTCGCTCGGCGGGTACGCGGCCGCCGACGCCGTGACCTTCTGCTTCGTCACCCAGGCGCTGATCGGGCCGGTGCAGATCTTCGGCGGGATGGAGCTGACCGAGCGCATCCGCAACGGGGACGTCGCGATCGACCTGCACCGGCCCGCCGGGCTGATGGGCTGGTGGCTGGCCCACGACCTCGGCCGCGCGGCGAGTTCGCTGGTGCTGCGCGCGGGCCCGCCGCTGGTCGCCGGCGCCCTGGCGTTCCCCTTCCGGTGGCCGGCCCCGGGCCATCTGGCCGCGTTCGCGGCGGCGCTGGTCCTCGCGACCCTGGTGAGCTTCGGGCTGCGCTACCTGGTGGCGATGGGGATGTTCTGGCTGCACGACGACCGCGGCCTGAGCGCCGTCACGCTGGTGATGTCGCTGTTCTTCTCCGGGATGATCCTGCCGCTCGTCGTGTTCCCCGGGCGGCTCGGCCGGACCGCCGAAGTCCTGCCGTGGGCGGCGCAGATCCAGGTGCCCGCGGACGTGTTCCTCGGCCGGTACGACGGCGCCGGCCTGGCCGGAGCGCTGGCGTTCCAGGCGGGATGGGCGGCCGTCCTGCTCGGGGCGGGCGCGCTGGTCACGCGGGCTGCCCGGCGGAGGCTGGTGGTCCACGGTGGCTGAGCCCGCGGCGCCCGGGGTCCTGCGCGTGTACGGGCTGCTCGCCTGGACGTGGATCCGGGCGGCGGCGCAGTACCCGGTGTCGATGGTGCTGCTCGGCCTGGCCACGGCGGTCGTCTCCGTCCTGGACGCGGTCGCGATCATGGTGCTGTTCTCGCGGGCGCCGCGCATCGCCGGGTTCGGCGTCTCCGAGGTCCTGTTCCTGTACGGCACGTCGGCGCTGTCCTTCGCGCTCTCCGACATCGTGCTCGGGTCGACCGAGCGGCTCGGGGCGCACGTGCGGGAGGGGACGCTGGACGCGATGCTGGTGCGCCCGGTGAGCCCGCTGGTCCAGATCGCGACGGAGGGCTTCACGCCGCGCCGGCTCGGCAAGCTCGTCCCGGCCGTGCTGGTGCTCGGGTTCGCGCTCGGCCGGCTGGACGTCCACTGGACGGCGGGCCGGCTGGCGATGCTCCCGGTCATGGTGCTGTCCGGAGCGGCGATCTTCGGGGGGCTGTGGGTGCTGACGGGCGCGGTGCAGTTCGTGCTCGTCGACAGCCACGGGGCGAGCAAGTCGCTCACCTACGGCGGCGCGTTCCTCACCCAGTACCCGATGACCGTCTTCGGCCGCGACCTGGTCCGCGGGGTGACGTTCGTCGTGCCGCTGGCGTTCGTCAACTGGCAGCCCGCGCTGTACGTCCTGGACCGTCCGGACCCGCTCGGGCTGCCGGGGGCGGCGCGGTTCGCCTCCCCGGCGGTCGCCGCGGCGCTGTGCGCGGCGGCGGCGGCCGCGTGGCGGGCGGGCCTGCGGCACTACCGATCGACAGGGAGCTGATGCCGGTGCCGATGATCGAGGCCGAGGACGTGGTCAAGACCTTCACCGTCCGGGCGGGCTCGGGCGTCCTGCGGCGGCCGCGCAGGCCGGTGCGCGCGGTGGACGGGGTGTCGTTCGCGGTGGAGCGGGGCGAGTTCGTCGGCTACCTCGGCCCGAACGGGGCGGGGAAGTCCACGACGATCAAGATGCTGACCGGGATCCTCACCGCGTCGTCCGGCGCCCTGCGGGTGTGCGGGCTGGACCCGTCGCGGCGCCGCACGACGCTCGCGCGCCGCATCGGGGTGGTGTTCGGGCAGCGGACGACGCTGTGGTGGGACCTGCCGCTGCGCGACAGCCTGGCGCTCGTGCGGCGGCTCTACCGGGTCGAGGCGGCCGCGCACCGGGCCCGCCTCGCCGAGCTGACCGCGCTGCTGGAGCTGGAGCCGTTCCTGGACACCCCGGTCCGGCAGCTCAGCCTCGGCCAGCGGATGCGGGGCGACCTCGCGGCGGCGCTGCTGCACGATCCGGAACTGCTCGTCCTGGACGAGCCGACGATCGGCCTGGACGTGGTGAGCAAGGCGACCGTCCGCGACTTCCTGGAACGCGTCAACACCGAGCGCGGCACCACGATCCTGCTGACCACCCACGACCTCGGCGACATCGAGCGGCTGTGCCGCCGCGTCCTGATCATCGACCACGGCCGGCTCGCCTACGACGGCGGGCTGGAGGAGCTGCGCCGCACCGTGGACGCCGACCGGCTGCTGGTCGTGGAGCTCGCGCGGCCGGCGCCGCCGATCGTGCTGGACGGGATCGAGGCGGAGCGGGTGGAGGGGCCGCGGCAGTGGCTCCGGCTGCCGAACGCGGCGAACGCGGCGGCGGTGGTCGCCGCGCTGGCCCGCGACCACGACATCCGCGACATCTCACTGCGGGAGGCGGGCATCGAGGACGTCCTCGCGGGCCTCTACCGGGGCGACCACGCGTACTGGTGCTCGGGCCGGCCCGTGGCGCCGTAGCGCAGCGTCACCACGACCCGCCCGGCCTCGGCGAGCGCCGCGAGGTAGCGCTGGGCGGTGGCGCGGGAGATGCCGACCTGGTCGGCGACCTCGGCCGCGGACCGCGGCGCGTCCGCCCGCCGCAGCGCGTCGGTGACCAGGCGCGTCGTCACCGGCGACTGGCCCTTGGGCGCGGGCGTGCGGGCGTGCAGCGGCGCGTACAGGTCGCGGACCGCGCCGTCGAGGGCCGCCTGGGACAGCTCGCTCCCGCCGGACAGCGCCTCCCGGTACCGGGCGTAGGCGGTGAGGCGCTCGTTCAGCGCGGCGGCCGTGAACGGCTTGATCAGGTAGTGCAGGGCGCCGCGCCGGAGCGCCTCGCGCACGGCGCGGGGGTCGGCGGCCGCCGTCGCCATGATGACGTCGGCGTCCAGGTCGGGCAGCAGGGTGAGGCCCGAGGCGTCCGGCAGGTAGACGTCCAGCAGGACGAGGGCGGGCCGCAGCTCGGCGGCCATGGACCTGGCCCGCGCGGCGGTGTGCGCGAGCCCGGCGACCGAGAACCCCCGCAGCGCCGCCACGAACCCGGCGTGGACCTGCGCCACGCGGAAGTCGTCGTCCACCACGAGCACGTCGATCATCGCACCGCCTCCGCCCCCAGGACCCCCGGGAGCCGGGCGACCGCCACGGCCCCGCAGCCGTCCGCCCCGCCCGTACCCGCTTCCACGAACGTCACGTCGCCGCCGCGGGCGCGGGCGGTGCGGCGCGCCAGGCCGAGCCCGAGCCCGCGGGAGCGGCCCGCCGCGGCGTCGCGGGTGGAGACGCCGTCGTCGAACACGGCGTCGCGCAGGCCGTCGGGCAGGCCGTCGCCGGAGTCGGTGACGGTGGCGTGCAGGTCGCGGCCGTCGCCGAGCAGCTCGACCTCGACGCGGGCGGGCCGCCGCCGCCCGAGCCGCGCGGCCTCGACGGCGTTGTCGACGAGGTTGCCGACGACGGTCGTCACGTCCAGCGGGTCGGCGACCCGGCCCGGGACGTAGCTGCCGGCGCCGATGTCGAGCCGGACGCCCTTCTCGGCGGCGACGGCGGACTTGGCCGACAGGAACGCGCGCAGGTACGGGTCCGACAGGGGATCGGGCAGGTTGTCGGGCGCCGGGGCGCGGCGCGCCGCGTCCTCCATCAGGGTGCCGACGTAGTCGGCCGCCTCCTCGCTGTGGCCGAGCTGGAGCAGGCCCGAGAGCGTGTGCAGCCGGTTGGCGTACTCGTGGCGCTGCGCGCGGAGGGCGTCGAAGAGGGTGCTGACCGAGTCCAGCTCGCGGGCGAGGGTCTCCAGGTCGGTGCGGTCGCGCAGGGTGATGACGGCGCCGAGGTCGCGGCGGCGCCGGCGGACCTCCCGGCGGTTGACGACCAGGACGCGCTCCCCCGCCGTGACGAACAGGTTCGCGGCGTCGCGCCGTCCCGTGAGGACGTCGCGCAGCGTCCCCTCCGCGGCGAGGCGCCCGGCGGGGGCGCCGCGCTCCGGCCGGGCGCCGAGCAGCCGGGACGCCTCGTCGTTGCAGACCGCGATCCGGCCCGCGGTGTCGACGGCCACGACGCCCTCGCCGACGCCGTGCAGCACCGCCTCCCGCTCGTGGACCAGTTCGACCAGCTCGTACGGTTCGAGGCCGAGCGTCTGCCGCTTCAGCCTGCGGCCGATCGCGGCGGACGCGACGACGCCGAGCAGCACGGCCCCCGCGACGAACAGCGACATCTCGCGCAGCGCGTGGCCGAGCTCCCGGTCGATGGCGCGGGCGTCGAAACCGACGCTGACCTCGCCGAGGATCCGCCCGTCCGGACCGTAGAGCGGCACCTTGCCGCGCGCGGACAGCCCGAGCGTGCCGCGCTCGACGCGGACGACCTCCCGGCCGGCCAGGGCGTCGGAGGGGTCGGTGCTCACGTGCCGGCCGAGCTCCAGCGGGTTCGGGTGGGACAGCCGCAGGCCGCGGTGGTCGGTCACCACGACGAACAGCGCCCCCGTCCGCGCCCGGACGCGTTCGGCGCGGTCCTGCACGAGCCCGCCGGGGTCGCCGGCGGCGACCGCCGCCGCGATCCGGGGGTCGGCGGCGACGCTGCGCGCCACCGTGAGGGCCCGCTGGCCGTACTGGTCGCGGAGCCGGCCGTCGAGCATCCAGGCGACCAGCCCGTACCCGAGCACCGCCACCACGACGACCACGCCCACCTGCAAGATCAGCACTTGGCGGGCGAAGGAGATGCGGGGCCGGACGGGCATGAGTCGCACCGTAGACCATCCCGGCCCGGCCGCCCAGACCCCGCGTGAGCAGAACGCGCAGAACCCCGGGTATCGCGTTTAACGTGGCTATTCGCGGCTTGCGAGCACATCGCGGGCAAGGGTTCCGGTGACGCGCGCCACATTCGTACGGTGCCGCCGTGTCCACATCAGCATCACCCAAGCGAGAAGGCGCCGGGCGGCCCGCCGGGCCCGTGATCGAACTGGACGGCGCCACCAAGCGCTTCCGGTCGGCGGGCGGCGTCCACACGGCGGTCCGGGACCTGCACATGGCCGTGGGGCCCGGCGAGTTCGTCGCCGTGGTCGGCCCGACCGGCTGCGGCAAGTCGACCACCCTGTCCCTGGTCTCCGGACTGGAGCCGGCGTCCGCGGGCCGCGTCCTGGTCCACGGACGGCCCGTGGACGGGATCCCCGACGGGGTCGGCTACATGTTCCAGAACGACGCCGTCCTGCCGTGGCGGTCCGTCCTGGACAACGTCGCGGCGGGCCCCCGCTACCGGGGCGCCTCCAAGCGGGAGGCCCGCGACCGCGCCCGGGACTGGGTCGCGCGGGTCGGCCTCGCCGGATTCGAGGGCTACTACCCCCACCAGCTGTCGGGCGGGATGCGCAAGCGCGTCGCGCTCGCGCAGACCCTCGTCAACGAGCCGTCCGTGCTGCTCATGGACGAGCCGTTCTCCGCCCTGGACGTGCAGACCCGCGGCCTCATGCAGGACGAGCTGCTGCGCCTGTGGTCGGGGTCCGGCGCCGCCGTCGTGTTCGTCACGCACGACCTGGAGGAGGCGCTCGTCCTGTCCGACCGGGTCGTGGTCATGACCGCGGGGCCGGCGACCATCAAGGGCGTGTTCGAGGTGCCGCTGGAGCGGCCGCGCGACGCCGAGGAGGTCCGGCTCACCGGCGGCTTCCTCGACATCTACCGCGAGGTGTGGGACTCGCTGCGCGAAGAGGTCCAGATCACCCGTGAGAGAGGAGCCGGCCATGCGGCATGAGGCGACGACGCGCGGGGCGGGGGCGGCCCCGGCCGCCGGGGCCGCCGGCCGGACCGGGCCCGCCCTGGGCGCCCCCGCGCCGGACGACCACGGCGACCGGGCCGCGATCGCGCGGCTGCGCACCGCCGGGCTGCGCCGGACCCTCGGGATCACCGCCGTCCGGGCCGCGCTCGTGGCGGCCTGGCTCGGCTCGTGGGAGCTGGCCGCGCGCAGCTGGATCGACCCGTTCTACTACTCGATGCCGTCGAAGATCTGGGAGCGGCTCGTCGAGTGGTTCACCGAGGGCACCTCGCAGGGATCGATCTGGGAGCAGATCTCGGTCACGCTGCAGGAGGCCGTCGCGGGCTTCGCGCTCGGCGCGGCCGGCGGCGTCGTGCTCGGCATCGTGCTCGGCCGCAGCCGGTTCCTGTCGGACGTGTGCGCGCCGTTCATCAAGGCCGTCAACGCGATCCCGCGCATCATCCTGGCCTCGCTGTTCATCATCTGGTTCGGGCTCGGCATGCAGTCCAAGATCGCGACAGCGTTCGTGCTGGTGTTCTTCGCGGTCTTCTTCAACGCCTTCCAGGGCGCCCGCGAGGTCGACCGGAACCTCGTCAACAACGCGCGGATCCTCGGCGCGGGACGGATGCAGGTGCTGTGGACGATCGTGGTCCCGAGCGCCACCTCGTGGATCCTCGCCTCGCTGCACTCGGCGTTCGGGTTCGCCATCATCGGCGCGATCGTCGGCGAGTACACCGGCGCCGACCGGGGCCTCGGCCTGCTCATCAACCACTCCCAGGGCACCTTCGACGCCGCCGGGATCTACGCCGGGATGATCATCATCACCGTGCTGGCCCTGCTCGCCGAGTACCTGCTCACGCTGATCGAGGGTCGGCTGCTGCGCTGGCGCCCCACCGCGTCCGGGCACGACGTCCAGCTCTGACCCGCCCCGCCCGGCCCCGCCACCGGGCCCTTCCACCCCCGTCACCCCGCACGACCAGGAGAACCGTCATGCCCAGCACCTCCGTCCGGGCGGGCGCCGCCGCGCTCGCCGCCCTCACCGCCCTGTCGTCCCTGTCCGCCTGCCGCGACTCCCGTTCCGGGTCCGGGGCGGACGGCGGCTCCGGCGGCACCGTCAAGATCATGGTGGGCGGGATCGACAAGGTCATCTACCTGCCCGCCAAGCTCACCGAGCAGCTCGGGTACTTCAAGGAGCAGGGCCTGGACGTCCAGCTGCTCACCGAGCCCGCCGGCGCGCAGGCCGAGAACGTGCTGATCTCCGGGGACGTCCAGGGCGTCGTCGGCTTCTACGACCACGCCATCCACCTGCAGACCAAGGGCAAGTGCGTGCAGAGCGTCGTGCAGATGGCGGACGTGCCCGGCGAGGCGGAGATGGTCGCGACGTCCAAGGCGGGCTCCCTGACGTCCCCGGCCGCGTTCAAGGGCAGGAAGCTCGGGGTGACCAGCCCGGGATCGTCCACCGACTTCATCACCCGTGCGCTGGCCGTGCGCAACGGCGTCAAGACCTCCGACTACACGACGGTGAAGGCGGGCGCGGGCCAGACCTTCATCTCCACCATCGAGAACGGCGGGATCGACGCCGGCATGACGACCGACCCGACCATCGCCAAGCTCGTCAGCACCGGCAAGGCCAAGGTCATGGTCGAGATGCGCACCGAGGACGGCACCCGCAAGGCGCTCGGCGGGCTCTACCCGTCCAGTTCGCTCTACATGGACTGCGCGTACGTGAAGTCGCACGGCGAGACCGTGCAGAAGCTCGCCAACGCCTTCGTCAGGACGCTCGGCTGGATCAGGCAGCACAAGGCGGCGGAGATCGCGGCGAAGATGCCGAAGGACTACGCGGGCGGCGACCCCGCGCTGTACGAGAAGGCGGTCGGCGACTCGATCAGCATGTTCAACGGGGACGGCGTGATGAAGCCGGACGCCGCCGAGAACGTCCTGAAGGTGCTGGCGCAGTTCTCCCCCGAGGTCGCGGAGAAGAAGGGCCAGATCAACCTGGCCGACACCTACACCACGCAGTTCGTCACCAAGGCGAAGCAGGGCTGACCCGCTCCCGCCGGAGCCGACCGGACGCCGCGGCGGCGGGCCGGGCCTCGCGTGGAGGCCCGGCCCGTCAGCGTCCGACGGCGGAGTGGAAGTCCGCGTCGGCCGGATCCTCCCGGCGGCCCGAGCCCCAGCGCCGCGGCGCCCAGGCGGGCATCAGCAGCGCGAGCCCCATCATCCCGTACACGCCGGACCCGAGCAGCATGCGCAGGCCGAAGTCCATGTCGCCGGCCGGCGGCACCCGGCCGGGCAGGTCCAGGGCGCGGCCGGGGTCGGCCAGGAAGTAGGCGGACGCGCCGAGCAGCGCCAGCGCCGGCACCAGCGCGACCAGCGGCGACGCCCACCGCGCGACGATGATCACGCCCATCACCAGGCCCACGGCGGCGAGCAGGGCGAACGCGCCGTAGATGCGCGTGCGGTCGGTGATCTCCTGTCCGGTGCCGTCGAAGGACTGGCCCGCCTGGACGTACCCCCAGGCCGCGCCGTACACCAGCGCCGGGGTCAGCAGGACTCCGAGGACGAGGCCGAACGCGTGGCGCACCGCGCATCACATCCATTCGAACGCGCCCGCCGCGGGGCGCGGGATTCCGGTAGCGCCCCAATCAGAACACGCGCGCCGGTGACGGCGCAGGAAATCCGTACCGTTTTATGGCGGTTCGTTTTGAACGCCTTTGGCTGGGCATCGCGGTCTCATTCGATCCGGCAGCACGTTGGAGGAGACAATGTCGACCGCGATAGGGGTCGTCGTCGCCGTGGTGGTCGTGGCCGTTCTCGCCGCGGCCGGGTACCTCGTGATGGCCCGGTCCCGCACGGCGCGGCTCAGGCGGCGGTTCGGCCCCGAGTACGACCGGGTCCTGGAGCGCCAGGGCGGCCGCGCGGCCGCCGAGCGGGAGCTGCGCTCCCGCGAGCAGCGCCACGAGGAGCTGGAACTGCGCGACCTCGACCCCCGGCGCCGCGAGGAGTACCGCGAGCAGTGGGTCCGCGTCCAGGAGCGCTTCGTCGACGCCCCCGAGGCGGCGGTCGAGCAGGCCGACCAGCTCGTCACGGTGGTGATGGGCGAGCGCGGCTACCCGACGCACGGCTTCGAGGAGAAGGTCGCGCACCTGTCGGTCGAGCACGGCCGCACAATGGACCACTACCGGCGGGCCCACACCATCAGCGGGAGGGCCGCGACCAAGGAGGCGTCCACCGAGGACCTGCGCCAGGCCATGGTGCACCACCGCGCCCTGTTCGAGGAGTTGCTCGCCCCGCACGGCGAGGCGCACCACGGCGGGGAGCACGGCACGAAGAACCCCGCGGAGCGGCGCGCCGACGAGCCCGCCGCCCCCGTCGGCCCGGCCGCCGGGCACCGCGGCGACGACCCGACCACGAGGAGCTGACCCGATGGAGCACAGGCGAACCGAGCCCGGAACGCCCGCGGCCGCCGGGCCGCTCACCGGCGGGCGCGCCCCCGCCGCGGGAACGGCGGAACCCGGGACGACCGACGACCGGCGCGTCGCCGGGCCCGCCCCGGCCGCCCCCGGAGCGCCGGAGCCGGGGACCGTGCCCGACACGGTCCCGGACCCGATCCCGGCCGGCCGCGGCGCGGACCGGCCCGAGACCCCCGTCAGGGAAGCGGGCGCGACCAAGCCCCCGAGCCGGGGGGCCTCGGCCCGGGACACCGACCCGGTCGGGACGCCCGTCCGGGCCGCGGAGCCGAAGCACGCCGCTCACGGGAAGCCGGGCACGGCTCCCGGCGCCGCGGCCGGCGGCGTCCAGGAGAAGCTGATCGCCTCGACCGAGGCCGAGCGGTTCCGGGAGCGGTGGCACGCGGTCCAGGCCGGCTTCGTCGACGACCCCGGCGAGTCGGTGCGCCAGGCGGACGGCCTCGCCTCCGAGGCGGTCGACGCCCTCGGGCGCGCGCTCGCCGCGCACCGGCGCTCGCTCACCGGGGCGCTGGACGGCGGCGCGCCCGCCGACACCGAGCGCCTCCGGCTGGCGCTGCGCGGCTACCGCGACCTCCTGGACCGCATCTTCGCCGCCTAATGAGAGCTACCGGGTCACTCCAGTCGCTGGAGGAGACTCGGGTCCGTAGCCGCCGTCGAGTGAGCACCCGTTTCACCAGGGAGCAGTTGAGCCCTTGAAGCAGATCGTGCCCTTGCCGGTGGCCGGAAGAACCGACCGCCGATGGGATGTCGTCGCCCGGCCGATACGCCGTGAGCACTTGATCATTAGGTCGCTGGGGTTCTTTCGCAGGCTCGCATTGATAGGGAGATCCGTGAAGCTGTTCGTCGGCGACGACTGGTCCGAAGACCGCCATGACGTGGAGATCCAGGACCCCGCTGGACGCCGTCTGGCCAAAGCCCGGCTGGACGAAGGGGTGGCCGGTGTCGCGCGACTCCACGAGCTGATCGCCGCGCACCTGCCCGAGGACGCGAAGGCGGCCCAGGTGGAGATCGGAATCGAGACCGACCGCGGACCGTGGGTGCAGGCGCTGCTGGCTACTGGCTACCAGGTGTTCGCGATCAACCCGTTGCAGGTCGCCCGCTATCGGGAACGTCACAGCGTTTCGGGCGGAAAGAGCGACACCGCCGACGCGCACACGTTGGCGGACATGGTCCGCACCGACTCCCACCAGCTGCGCCCGATCGCCGGAGACACCCCGCAAGCTGCCGCGATCAAGGTCGTCGCCCGCACTCACCAGACCCTGATCTGGGAGCGCACCCGGATCATCCTGCGACTTCGGCACGCGCTGCGCGAATACTTCCCCGCCGCGTTGGCCGCCTTTCCCCAGCTTGCCGAGCCCGAGGTCCTCGAACTTCTCCTGGCCGCTCCGGATCCTCAGACCGCCGCCGCCTTGACTGCGGCCCGGATCAAGTCGGCGCTCAAAAGAGCACGCCGTCGCGGCATCGACGCCAAGGCCCAGGCGATCAAACAAGCGCTCAGGACCGAGCAGCTGACCCAGCCACCGGCGGTGGTCGCGGCCTACGCCGCTGCCGTCCGAACTCACGTGGCGCTGTTGCTCACGTTGAATGAACAGATCGCAGCCATGGCGACGCAGGTCGAAGCCTCGTTCATGCAGCACCCTGACGCCGAGATCTACCTGTCCCAGCCCGGCCTGGCCACCGTGCTCGCCGCCCGGACACTCGGCGAATTCGGCGATGATCCCGACCGCTACGCCACCGCCAAGGCGCGCCGCAACTACGCCGGCACCAGTCCCATCACCCGCCAATCCGGCAAGAAGAAGGTCGTCTCAGCCCGCTACATCCGCAACGACCGGCTCGCCGACCCCCTCATGAGACAAGCGTTCACCGCCATCCGCACCTCACCCGGAGCGCGCGCCTACTACGACAAGCAGCGCGCACGCGGCCTCAGCCACTTCCCAGCCCTGCGTCAGGTCGCCAACCGCCTCGTCGGAATCCTGCACGGATGCCTCAAGAACGCTACGCCCTACGACGAAGCAATCGCCTGGTCCAACCAGGCCGCCCTTGAGACACCGACACCTCCAGGACGTCGACCAGCGCATGCAGCTTGACATCCAAACGACATGGGATGTCTGACCTCTCGAAACGGGCGCCCCCGCGGATCCCGCGGGGCGCCCGTCGCCGTCCGGGATCACGGGACGGCCGGGTCAGGGCCCGGCCGCTCGTCAGGGAGGCGGCGAAGGTGAATACTGAATCTCGTTCGGTATCCCCGTGAGCGGAGGACAAGGTGTCCGAGAACTTCTCGATGACCATCGACGGCCGGGCCGTGACCGCGCCCGGCACCTTCGGCGTGATCGATCCG
Organism: Spirillospora sp. CA-108201; assembly: GCF_050936235.1. NCBI lineage: Bacteria > Bacillati > Actinomycetota > Actinomycetes > Streptosporangiales > Thermomonosporaceae > Spirillospora > Spirillospora sp. CA-108201. Next base: position 2,042,315 of record NZ_JBNJNE010000001.1, read on the forward strand.
GCGACCGGTGAGGTGGCCGAGCAGGCGCCCGACGCGTCCCGGGAACAGCTCGACGCGGCGATGGCCTCGGCGCACGCCGCCTACGCCGAGTGGCGCCGCGACGAGGCCGCGCGCCGCAAGGCGCTGCTCGCGGCGGCCGAGGTCATGTTCGCCAGGTCCGAGGAGATCGGCCGGATCCTCACGCTGGAGCAGGGCAAGCCCCTGGCCGACGCGACCATGGAGGTCGTCGGCGCGGGCGTGTGGCTGAAGTACTTCGCCGACCTCGAACTGCCCCGCGAGGTCATCCAGGACGACGCGAGCGCGCGGGTGGAGGTCGTGCGCCGCCCCATGGGGGTGGTCGCGGCGATCACGCCGTGGAACTACCCGCTGCTCCTGGCGATCTGGAAGCTGGCCCCGGCGCTGCTCGCGGGCAACACGATGGTGCTCAAGCCGTCCCCGTTCACCCCGCTGTCCAGCCTGAAGCTCGGCGAGGTGCTGCGCGACGTCCTGCCGCCGGGCGTGCTGAACGTCGTCACCGGCGGCGACGAGCTCGGCGCCTGGATGACCGGGCACGACGTGCCCCGCAAGATCAGCTTCACCGGCAGCGTCGCGACCGGCAAGCGCGTCGCGGCCGCCGCGGCGCCCGACCTGAAGCGCGTCACGCTGGAGCTCGGCGGCAACGACCCGGCGATCCTGCTGGACGACGCCGACCCGGCCGCCGTCGCCGACCGGCTCTTCGGCGCCGCGTTCCAGAACAACGGGCAGGTCTGCTCGGCGATCAAGCGGGTGTACGTCCCGGAGTCGCTCTACGGGGACGTGGTGGACGCGCTCGCCGAGCGGGCCAGGGCCGCGCGGGTCGGCAACGGGATGGACGAGGGCGTCCAGTACGGGCCGATCAACAACCGGCCGCAGTACGAGCGGGTCGGCGAGCTGGTCGCCGACGCGCTCGCGGGCGGCGCCCGCGCGGCGGCGGGCGGCCGGCCGATCGACGGGCCCGGCTACTTCTTCGAGCCGACCATCCTCGCCGACGTCTCCGACGGAACCCGGATCGTGGACGAGGAGCAGTTCGGCCCCGCGCTGCCGATCGTCGAGTACACCGATCTGGAGGACGCCGTCGCGCGCGCGAACGGCACCCACTTCGGGCTGTCCGGCTCGGTGTGGGGCGCCGACGCCGACCGGGCCGCGGAGGTCGCCGGTCGGCTGGAGTGCGGCACCGCGTGGGTCAACACCCACCTGGCCCTCGCCCCGAACCAGCCGTTCGGGGGGTTCAAGTGGAGCGGCGTCGGCGTGGAGAACGGCCCGTGGGGCCTGTACGGGTTCACCGAGCTCCAGGTGATCCACCGCTCGAAGGCCTGAGCACGTCCGGTAGGGGCCCGGGGCGAGCCGCCGGGCCCCTACCCCTTTTCGGTGCGTCCCACATGAGCGGAAAGGCACGACTTCGAAGTGAGAAAGTAATGCCGCCGCTACTGGCGGCCTGATCCCGGAATGGGACACTTTCTGGACGGGGGCGTGGATCACCGCACCGACCGTGGAGGAGCCGGATGGACACCTGGGACGTCATGCGGCGGGACGACCTCGGCGACGTCGTCCGCGTCGCGGTGCACGACTCCCGGGTCTCCGCGCTGGCGCAGGTCATGGTCCTGGAGAGCGACGTCCGGCACCGGGCGACGTACCGGGTGGACGGGCCGCCGGGCCCGGCCGTGCGCACCAACCGCGATCTGTACCTGGTGTTCCTGCAACTCGGCCAGGAGGCGAGGGCGGCCTCGTGGTCGCTGTCGGCGTTCCTGCGCTCGCTGTGGAAGGTCGGCGCCGCGCTCGCCGACCGGCCGCGGCTGGAGCCCGACGACGTGGCGGCGATGTTCGCCGCGGCCGCCACCACGCCGCCCGCCGCCTTCGACCCCGCCTGGAGCGGCAAGGACCTGTCGCTGCCCGGCGACGAGCCGGACGGGTACGCCGACTGGGAGCGGGTGCTGCTCTCCCAGATCGCCGACCTGGAGGACTTCCTCGCCGCTCCCCCGGGCCCGCAGGCCCGGTTCGGCGTGGAGGCGCCCCGGCCCCCCGGCTCGGGCGCCCGCGCCACCCCGGCCCGCTGGTACAACTTCGATCCGGCGACGTACCTGGAGTGCGCGGTCGCGGGCAGCCTCGGCGGCTGGGACGCGGCCGACGGCGCCCGGGTGCCGCTCCCCCCGGCCCCCGGCGAGCCGCCGGCCCGCTCCTACGTCCGCACCGTCACCACGATGAGCTGGACCGATCTGGCCCGCATCGCCGTGTGCGGGCAGATGTACGAGTAGCCCGTCCTGTCCTCCTCAGGTGGTAGGACTGGCACCATGGGCGACAGGCCGGTCGAGTTCAGCGACCTGGGCGGCTGGTGCCGGGCGCGGGGCCGCCCGCATCCCGCGCTGCGCCCGTTCCTGCGCGCCTACGACGGCTACTGGGAGACGGAGGCCGTGCCGTCCCGGATGCGGACCCTGCCCACCCGCACCACCGTCATGATCCTCAACCTGGGCCCGCCGCTCCACCTGGAGGTCCCCGACCCGGGGGTGCGCGACCGCGCGTACGGGTCGTTCGTCGCGGGAATGCACGACGGCCACGGCATGTACCTCAGCCCCGGCGGGCAGCGCGGCATCCAGCTGGACGTGACGCCGCTCGGCGCCTACACGCTGCTCGGCGTCCCGATGGCGCGGCTCACCAACGCCGCCGTCGACCTGCCCGACCTGCTCGGCCGGGAGGCGCGGACACTGGTCGAGCGGCTCGGCGACACGCGAAGCTGGGCCGCGCGGTTCGCCCTCCTGGACGCCTTCCTCCTGCGCCGCCTCGACTCCGGCCCGGTCCCCGACCGGGAGGTGGTCCGGGCGTGGCGGCTGCTGGACGGGGACCCCGCGGTACCGGTCGCCGACATCGCCGCCGACGTCGGCTGGAGCCGCAAGCACCTGACCCACCGGTTCCGGGAGCAGGCCGGGCTGCCGCCCAAGGTGATGGCGCGGGTGCTGCGTTTCCAGCGCGCCGTCGGGCTGCTCCAGGACGGCGCCGGGCTCGCCGAGGCCGCGTTCACCTGCGGCTACTACGACCAGGCCCACCTCAACCGTGACTTCCGCGCCCTGTCGGGCTGCACGCCGACCGAGCTGATCGGCGGCCAGCTGGAGCAGCAGCGCGTCTCCACGCTGGGCGAGGCCTGAGCCAGGCGGGTCAGCCCTGGTGCACCCCGCCGCCCAGGTTCATCACGACGACGCCGAGCACGATGATGACGGCGCCGGCGATGGTCGCGGGTCTGACGGGCTCGTCGAACAGCAGCACGCCGCCCGCGAACGCGCCGATCGTGCCGAGCGCGGACCAGATGGCGTAGACGGGCCCGACGTTCAGCGACGTCAGCGCCTTGGCCATGAAGACGAACGAGATCAGGTACCCGGCCACCACGATCAGCGACGGTCCGAGCCGGGTGAAGCCCTCGCTGGCGCGCATCGCCAGCGTCGCCGTGACCTCGAAGGCGATCGCGAGGCCGAGCAGGACGAACGGCATCAGCTTCCGTCGCCGTGCTCGGCGGCGATCGCCTCGAAGACCTTCGTGTCCGCCGCGAACGGCGAGCCGGGGCGGGGCCAGTGCAGCGCGATCTCGGTGATGCCGAGTTCGGCGTAGCGGCCGGCCAGGTCGGCGAACGCGCCGGTCGACTCCAGCCAGGGCTCCTCGTTGAAGCCCGTCAGCAGGACGAGGTCGTCGAGGCGGCGGCCCTCGGCGTCGCACGCGGCGCGCAGGGCGTCGAGCCGGGAGCGGACGATGCCGTACGGCTCGTCTCCCTCGCCGTGGGCGCTGGTCACCCAACCGGTGCCGTGCCGGGCGGCGACCCGCATCCCGCGCGGCCCGTTCCCCGCGATGACGAGCGGCACGCGGGGCCGCTGGACGCAGCCGGGTTCCTGCACGACCTCGCGCGCGGTGTAGTACTTCCCCTCGAACGAGGTCTCGGGGGCGGTCAGCAGGCGGTCGAGCAGGTCCACCCACTCGGCGAAGCGGGAGGCGCGCTCGTCCGGGCTCCAGTCGTCGCCGACGATCCCGGCGTCGGACGCGCGGCGCGTGCCGCCCGCCCCGACGCCGACGGTCAGGCGCCCTCCGCTCACGTGGTCGATCGTCTTGATCGCGTGCGCGGTCGGCACGGGATGCCGGAAGTTCGGCGAGGTCACCAGCGTGCCGATCCGGACGCGGGAGGTGACCGCCGCGGCGGCGGCGAGCGTGGTGTACGCGTCGTACCAGGGCGTCGTGCCGCGCCAGGCGATGTGGTCGTACACCCACGCGTGCCGGAACCCGAGGTCCTCGGCACGCCGCCACAGCTCCCCGGCCTCAGGCCAGGACTGCATGGGCCACATCACGGCGCCGATCCTCGGTGCGGTCACCGGCTCCTCCGTTCTCTCCGGCGTCCCCCGCGGAACGCCCCCACCCATAGATACATGCCGCCGCGGCCGCTCACGCCCCGGACCCCGCAAGCCAGCGGTGCAGGGCCCACCACCAGTTCGCGGTGCGCGACACGGCCGCGCCCGCCGCGGGATCGAGCAGCGGCCGCCCGGCCAGCTCCTGGAAGCGGCGGATCCGGTACTTCACGGTGTTGCCGTGGACGTGCAGCGCCTCGGCCGTGGGCTCGATCCGGCCGCCGTGGTCGAGGTAGGCCAGCGCGGTCTCGGCCAGCTCCCGGTGGAACGGCTCCCCGGGGTCGAGGCCCGGCAGCAGCGCGGCGGCGAGCAGCCCGCCGAGCTCCGGCTCGGCCTCGGTGGCGGTGAGCAGCGCGAGGTCGGCCAGCTCCCGCATCCCGGTGAGCCCGGCGGCGGCGCCCGCGCGCAGCGCCCGCCGCCCGAGCGCGTACATCGGGGCGACCTCGCCGGGGCGGACGGGCGGCGCCGCCACCAGCAGGGGGCCGGCGCCCCGCGCCCGCGGGGCGAGGGAGCCGGGCGGCGAGGGCCGCGAGCCGCCCGTCGACGAGACCGCACAGCCCCGGCCCGGCGGCGGTGAGCGCCGCCTCCAGCCGCCCCGCCACGGCCGGGTCGCTGACGTCGGAGACCACGCAGTGGTAGGCGGCGCGGGCGTCGAGCGGGGCGAGCACGGGGACGGCCTCCCCGTGCAGCAGCTGCCGGAGCATCTGGAGGCGCCCCTCGCGCACGGTCCGCGCCATCTCCAGCTCGGCGACCCGGTGCGCGTGCACCATCCGCTGCACGAGCGCGGTGGTGATCTCGTCGATGCGGGTCACGCCGTCCAGCAGCGCCGCGTCCGGGACCCCCATCCGGCGGCCGTCGGTGACGAGCGCCCGGACGAGGTGGGCGCGGCCCGCCTGGAAGCCGTCCAGGAACGCCGCGACGGGCACCCCCTGCCGGGCCCGGTCCGCGCCGAGCCGCTCCGCCGCCGCGAGGACGTCCTCGCTCGGCTCGCCGTCCTCCAGCGCGGCGAGCACCCCGCGGACCAGGGCGCGGGTGTGGCGCCTGGTCTCCTCCTCCGGCAGCGCGGCCACCAGCTCCGACCGGCCGCGGGCGGCGCGGACCGTCGCCTCCAGCAGCACCGGATCGTCGGTGTGCTCAAGCAGCAACCGCAGGAACCGATCGCCCGGACTGGGCCTCATCCCCCCATTGTGCGTCCTGGTTGTCCCTTCCGGACAACCAGGACCGCGGCATTGGGCGCCGCCGGTCTAGCCGGCCGGCCGGGCCATGGTGTTCGGTGGTCGTGAGACGAGCCCGAGGAGTGAGCGATGTCCGACGAGGAAGAGTTCCTGGAGAAGCTGCCGACCGACCTGATCTTCCGGCTGCCGCCCACGTTCGACGACGTCGCGGACGAGCGCCGGCACCGCAAGGAGCGGCTCGCCGCGGCGCTGCGCGTCTTCGGCAAGTTCGGCTTCGAGGAGGGCGTGGCCGGGCACATCACCGCCCGCGACCCCGAGCGCACCGACCACTTCTGGGTGAACCCGTTCGGCATGTCGTTCAAGCACATCCGGGTCAGCGACCTGATCCTGGTGAACCACGAGGGCAAGGTCGTCGAGGGCCGCTACCCGGTCAACGAGGCGGCGTTCGCGATCCACTCGCAGGTGCACCAGGCGCGCCCGGACGTGGTGGCGGCCGCGCACAGCCACTCCACCCACGGGCGGGCGATCTCGGCGCTCGGCCAGAGGCTGGAGCCGATCACGCAGGACGTGTGCGCGTTCTACCAGGACCACGGCCTGTTCGACGACTACACCGGCGTCGTCACCGACCTGGAGGAGGGCAAGCGCATCGCCGCCGCCCTCGGCGGCCACAAGGCCGTCATCCTGCGCAACCACGGCCTGCTGACCGTCGGCGACACCGTGGACGCCGCCGCCTGGTGGTTCATCACGATGGAGCGCTCGTGCCAGGTGCAGCTGCTGGCCAAGGCCGCCGGGCAGGTCGTCCCGATCGAGCACGACAACGCCGTCCTGACCCACGAGCAGATCGGCAACGACCTCGTCGGCTGGATCAACTACCAGCCCCTCCACGACCAGATCACCCGCGAGCAGCCCGACCTGTTCGAGTAGGCCGCCCGTCCCCCGGCCCCGGCGCGCCCGGCGGAGCCGGGGCCTTCGCGTCCCCCGGCCGCGCCCGCGGGTCGTGGTGGGCGAGCAGGACGCGGGCGATGCGCTCGAAGGCGGCCCGGTCGTCCGGGGTGAGCGGCGCCAGCAGCTCGGCGTCCAGCTCGGCCGCGCGGCGGGTGACCTCGTCCAGCTCCGCGCGCCCCTCGGAGGTCAGCTCGACCACGTAGCGGCGGCGGTCGGCCGGGTCGCGCTCGCGGCGGACGAGCCCGGCCCCCTCCAGCCGGCCCACGACCTCGACGAGGTCGCTCGGGTCGATGCGCAGCCGGACGCCGAGGTCGCGCTGCGAGGCGGGTGCGGCGTCGTCCAGCGCGGACAGGACGGCGAAGTGCCAGAGGCCGAGCCCGTGCTCGTCCATCATGCGGCCCATCCGGGCCCGTCCGGCCCGCCCGACCCGGGCGAGCACGAACGCGGTGATCCCGAGCAGGCGGGGCGGCAGCGGCCCGGCGTTCTCGTCCATCCGCCTATTGTAGGGTTACCCCAATCATTGGTGAATACCCATGAACAGGGGACGGCGATGGACGGGCTGTATCCGCGCCTTCTGGTGGACGACTTCCGCGCCTGCGCGGGCTTCTACGAGGCGGCGCTCCGCGCGCTGCTCGGGATCGAACCGGTCAAGCTGATCCCGGAGGCCGAGTACGCGAACTGGGACCTGCGGGGCGAGGCCGCGCTGGTCGTGATGGGGCGCTCGCGCATGGCGGAGGCCGCCGGAACCGCCGGCCTGCCCGCCCCGTCCGGGCAGGACGGCTCGATGCTGGTGTTCCGCGTGGACGACGTGGACGCGGCGTCCGGGACGCTCCGCGGGCTCGGCGCCGTCCAGGTCGCCGAGCCGCGGGACCGCCCCGAGTGGGGGCCCGGGCTGCGCACCGCCCATCTGCGCGACCCCGGCGGGAACCTGCTGGAGCTCCAGTCCTACTGAGCGGGAGTCCCCGTGAGCGGGAGTCCTACCGAGCGGGCTCGCCCGCGGGCTCCTCGGCGGGCCCGGCGAGCGGGAGCAGCACCTGGAACCGGGTGTCGCCGGGCAGCGACTCCACCCGGATGTCGCCGCCGTGCCGTCCCGCGACGATGCGCCAGGAGATGTCGAGGCCGAGCCCGGTGCCCTGCCCGACCGGCTTGGTGGTGAAGAACGGCGTGAAGATCCGGTCGAGGTCCTCCTCGGGGATGCCGGTCCCGGTGTCGGCGATCTCCACCAGCGCGTAGTCGTCCTCGCGGGCGGTGCGGATCGTCAGCGTGCCGCTGCCCTGCATCGCCTGCAGCGCGTTGACGATCAGGTTCGTCCACACCTGGTTCAGCTCGGCCGCGTAGACCGGGACGGGCGGCAGCGCCTCGTCGTAGACGGTCTTGACCGTCACGCCGTCCCCGAACTTGCGCTTCAGCATGGTGAGCGTGCTGTCCAGCAGCTCGCGCAGGTCGGTGAGCTGGTAGGGCGCCCGGTCGAGCTGGGAGTACTGGCGGGCCGAGTCCAGCAGGGCGGTGATGCGGCCCATCGCCTCGGAGATCTCCGCCTGGAGCTGGGTCACCTCCATCACCTCGGCCAGCCAGCGCGTCGCGGCGGGCAGGTGGCCGCCCGCCGCCCGCTCGACCTCCTCGGCCTGCTCGACGCCGATCCCGGCGGCCACCAGGCCCGGCGCGAGTTCCCACGCGTCGCCGACGCCGTGCTCCTCCAGCCAGTCGCCGAGCTCGTCCTCGGCGTCGCTGACCTCCAGCGGGCTGCGGCGACCGCCGGGCGCCGCGGGCAGCGCCGGGCGCAGCGAGACGAGCGCGCTCAGATGGGTGCAGTCGACGCCCTGCGCGGCGAGGTCGGCGAGGCTCTTCTGCGCGCCGATCAGCCGGTCGCCGAGCTCGGCGCTGGCCCGCGCCGCGGCGGCGGCCGGGTTGTTCAGCTCGTGCGTGAGGCCCGCGGTGATCGTGCCGAGCGCGGTGAGGCGCTCGCGCTGGTCGACGACCCGCCGCGCGTTGGTCATCCCGAAGAAGATGCCCTCCAGCAGGTGCGTGGCCATCGGGAACCACTTGCGGACCATCTTCGCGAACTTGTACGCCGGCAGCACGAAGACCCGCGAGGGGCGCGTCGCGCGCAGCGAGTGCTGGTACCTCTGCTCGATCTTGTCGCCCAGGTACGCCTGCACGGCCCCGCCGTAGGTGCCGGGCCTGTCGGTCCGGCTGACCTGCGCCACGTGGCCCCGGACGTTCTGGGTCATCACCATCTCGCCGTCGAGCAGCACGTAGAGGAACTCGGCGGCGTCGCCCTGGGCGCAGATGATCCCGTCCTGGGGGTAGGCCGCGACCGTCCCGCAGGCCGACAGCCAGCCGAGCTTCTCGTCGTCCAGGTTCTCGAAGAGGAACAGCTCCCGCAGCTGCTCCGGTGTGGCGGTGCTCATGCCTGCTCCAGGTAACGGTGGACCAACGCGACGGCCATCGCGCCGTCGCCGACCGCGGACGCCACCCGCTTCATCGACTCCGAGCGGACGTCGCCCGCCGCGAACACCCCGGGGACGCTGGTCTCCAGGTGGTAGGGCTGGCGGCCGAGCTGCCACCCCGCGGGGCGGCGGCCCCCGCCGACGAGGTCGGGCCCGGTCAGGACGTACCCGCGCGCGTCGCGCTCGACGAAGCCGTCCAGCCAGCCCGTGCCGGGTTCCGCGCCGATGAACACGAACAGCCAGTGCGCGTCGATGGTCTTCTTCCCGCCCGGCCACGCGAACGTGAGCCGCTCCAGCCGGTCGGCGCCCTCCGCCGCGCACACCGTCTTGCCGGTGTGCACCTCGATGTTGGGCGTCGCCGCGATCTGCTCGACCAGGTAGTGCGACATCGACTTCTCCAGGCTGCCGGCCCGGACGATGATGTGCACCTTCCGCGCGTACTTGGCCAGGTGGACGGCCGCCTGGCCCGCGGAGTTGGCGCCGCCGACGACGGCGACCTCCTCGTCCGCGCACGACGGAGCCTCGGTGAGGGCGGCGCCGTAGTACACGCCGCGCCCGACGAAGTCGTCCACGCCCTGCGCGTTGAGGCGCCGGTAGGAGACGCCGGTGGCGAGGATGACGGCGTGCGCGGCGATCTCCGAGCCGTCCGACAGCCGCGCCACCCGGGCCGTGCCGCGCGACTCCAGCGCGGTGACCTCGCCCGCCTGCAGCAGCTCGGCGCCGAACCGGTCGGCCTGGCGGCGGGCCCGGTCGGCGAGCTGCGCGCCGCTCACCCCGTCGGGGAACCCGAGGTAGTTCTCGATGCGGGAGCTCTGCCCGGCCTGGCCGCCGAGGGCGCGGCGCTCCACGACCACCGTCTTCAGGCCCTCGGACGCGCCGTACACGGCCGCGCCGAGCCCGGACGGGCCTCCGCCGACGACGATCAGGTCGTAGAAGCCGGTGGACGGGGTGCTCGGCAGCCCGACCGCGGCAGCCAGCTCGGCGTCGGACGGAGCCGACAGCGTCCCCCCGTCCGCGGTCACGATCAGCGGCAGCTCCGGGCACGCGGCCGCCGCGACCAGCTGCGCGCCCTCGGGGTCGCCGTCCATCAGCCAGGTGTAGGGCACCTGGTGGCGGGCCAGGAAGTCGCGGACCTCGTAGCAGCGGGCCGACCACCGGTGGCCCACCACCCGCAGCTCGCCCGGCGGGCGCCGGTCGACGCGCGCCCAGGCGTCCAGCTGCTCGTCGATCACCGGGTAGAACTTCTCCTCCGGCGGGTTCCACGGCTTCAGCATGTAGTGGTCGAGGTCGACGTCGTTGATCGCGCGGATGGCCGCGTCGGTGTCGGCGTAGGCGGTGAGCAGGATCCGGCGCGCGAACGGGAACAGGTCCATGGCGCGTTCCAGGAACTCCACGCCGTCCATCCCGGGCATCCGGTAGTCGGCGAGCAGCACGGCCGTGTCGTCGCCGCGCAGCCGCAGTTCGCCCAGCGCCTCCAGGGCCTGCCCGCCCGACTCGGCGCGCACGATCCGGTACGCCTCGGCGTACCGGCGGCGCAGGTCCCGTGCCACGGCCCGGGACACGCCCGGGTCGTCGTCGACCGTCAGCAGCACTGGTTTGGACAACATGTCCCCCTCCATCCGGCACAACCCCGTACGAAAGCCTACGTCGATCCGGACCCGTCCCGCGGCACCGGATCGGCCGATCGGGGGCCCCGCCGCCCCGCCGCCGCCGCGCCATCGGCCATGATCGAGTCATGGACCTGCGTGTTGCCCTGATCGGATACGGCACCGGCGGCTCGGTGTTCCACGCCCCGCTGATCTCGTCGGTGCCGGGGATGCGGCTGGCCGCGGTCGTCACCGGCGCGCCGGAGCGGCAGCGGGCCGTGCGCGAGCGGTACCCCGAGGCGGAGGTCCTCGACAGCGTGGACCGGCTGTGGGGCGCGTCGGGCGCCTGCGACCTGGTGGTGGTGACCGCCCCCAACCGGCAGCACGTGCCGCTGGCCCGGACCGCGCTGACCTCGGGCCTGCCCGTCGTCGTGGACAAGCCGGTCGCGGCCACGGCCGCCGACGCCCGCTCCCTCGCCGCGCTGAGCGCCGTCCGGGGGCTGCCGGTCTTCCCCTTCCACAACCGCCGCTGGGACGGCGACTTCCAGACGGCGCGGCGGCTGGTCTCCTCGGGCGCCCTCGGCGACGTCCGGCGCCTGGAGTCCCGCTTCGAGCGCTGGCGGCCGGAGGTCAAGGAGAGCTGGAAGGAGAGCGCCGACCCCCGCGACGCGGGCGGCATCCTGTTCGACCTCGGGTCCCACCTCGTCGACCAGGCGATCGCGCTGCTCGGCCCGCCGGACCGGGTCTACGCCGAGATCGACACCCGCCGCCCGGGAGCGACGGCGCCCGACGACGTGTTCGTGGCCCTCACCCACCCGGGCGGCGCCCGGTCGCATCTCTGGATGAGCGCGACCGCGCCCCAGCAGGGCCCGCGCTTCCGCGTCCTCGGCAGCGGCGCCGCGTACACGGTCTCGGGCATGGACGTCCAGGAGGAGCAGCTCCGCGCCGGCCTCACCCCCAAGGACCCCGGCTACGGCATCGCCCCGCCCGGGTCCGGCGGCCTGCTCGGAACCCCCGGACACGAGACCCCGGAGCCCACGGCCGCCGGGGCCTACCCCGACTTCTACGCGAGCGTCCTGCGCACCCTGCGGGACGGCGCGCCGCCCCCGGTCGCCCTCACCGAGGCGATCACCGGGCTGGAGGTCATCGAGGCCGCCGCCCGCTCCGCCCGCGAGTCCGCCGTCGTCGAGCTCGGCGACCGGTGACGGAGCCCGCGCGGACCCCCGGGAGGCGGAGACCGGTCAGAGCACGGAGACGTGCACGTGGTCGAAGTGGTTCTGGGTGACGCTGCCGCGGTCCTCCATCTGGCTCCAGCCGCCGCTGCCCCGCATGTCGTAGATGCGCTGCTTCCAGATGACGTACTTGATGCCGAGGCGGGACGCGTTGTCGATCACGTACTGGGCGACGCGGTCGCCGTGCGCCTGGGCGGAGGCGCTCGGCATCTTGCCGCCGGTGCTCTCCATGAAGTCGCAGGCCCGGCCCGAGCCGTGGTCCTGCGGGTCGCCGGGCCGCGAGCAGCCGATGGTGGGGAAGGCGCCGAACTTGCCGTCGATCTCCAGCAGCGCGGTGCGCATCCGCGCGGTCATCGAGTTGCCGACGATCGGGGACTTGGTGCCGCTCGCCCCGTCCGGGCGGCCGCCGCCGCTCGGGACGGTGGTGCGGGTCGCCTCCGGCTTGTACTTGGCGAGGAGCTTCTTGACGCGGGCGCGCTGGCCCTCCAGGTCGTCGATCTCCTTCTTGACCGCGTCCAGCTTCTTCCTGGCCGTCGCCCGCGACTGGACCGCCCTGGTGTTCAGCGCCTCCAGGCTCTGGATGCGGCGGCCGTTGTTGCGGCTGATGTGCTCGATCACGGCGGCGTCGCGGACGGCGGCGCCCGGCTCGGCCGAGGAGATCATCGGGATCACGTCGAGGCGGCCGGTCATGTAGGTGCCGGCCGCCAGGCGGGCCACGTCGATCCGGGCGGCGTCGTACTCGCGGCCGGCCCTGGCCGCGTCCGAGCCGGCGCGCTCGGCGGCCTTCTTCGCCTCATCGAGGGAGACGAGCTCGCCGCGGTACTCCTTGGAGAGCTTCTCCGAGCGCGCCTTGAGCTTGGCGTACTCCTTCTTCAGGTTCTTCGGCTCCTGCGGGAGGGCCGCCGCGCTCCCGGACACCGGCGGCAGGGCCGCCGAGACGCCCGCCGCGATGGCCAGCGCCGCGAGGCGCTTCGCCGCTGCGCGCCCGCGCGGGGGACGGGGCGTTCTGCCGGGGGGATCGAGGGCCGCCACAGATCTCTCCTAGATAACAAAGCTCAAGATTGGCGGCACATTACCACAATCGCCCTATTTGCCTCACAAGCTCCACAAAACACATAGAGTCACGCGCGTACTACCGGACGGCGCCGCCGCGACGGCCCAGGGGCCGGACCGCACGACGCGGTCCGGCCCCTCCCCCGGCGGCGCCGGGCCGTTCCGGCGGCCCCCGTCACGGCCCGACGAGCTCCTCCCAGCGCGGCACCCGCGGCCGCGACGGCAGCCGCAGCCCGGCCTCGGCGAGCGTCCGGTCCCCCTTGCGGTTGTTGCACCTGCCGCACGCCAGGACGGTGTTCTCCCAGGTGTCGGCGCCGCCGCGGGACTGCGGGTGGACGTGGTCGATCGTGTTGCCGTGCTTCCCGCAGTAGCAGCAGCGGCCCCCGTCGCGCAGGTACACGCCGCGCTTGGTCCAGGGCGGGCGCCTGCCGTGCCTCCACCGCATCGCGACGTAGCGGACGAGGCGCAGGACCCGCGGCACCGGGAAGCGACCGAAGGTGCGGCCCTCCTCCGCCTCCTCGACCACCGCCACCTCGCGCACCAGCATGCGGATGGCGTGCCGCAGATCGACCCTCTGCATGGGTTCGTACGACGCGTTCAGGACGAGCACGTTCACCGGGTCACCTCCCTAGCCCGTGCCGCTCCCCCGCCAGGATTCGAACCTGGATATCCGCATTAACAGTGCGGCGTTCTGCCGTTGAACTACGAGGAAATGCTTCGGCAATTCTCCGCCTTCCGGGCATTTCCCGGAAGACCTCCATGAGAATGCCCAGCGGCGGGCCGCGGAGGCAACGTGTTTTCGGGTCAGCGACCGGGGGCGGGGAGGGCGGAGACCTCGGCCTGGTACTCCAGGGACTCGCGCTCCAGCCGGAAGCCGAGTTCCTCGTTCACGGCGAGCATGTGGGCGTTGTCGCCGGAATTGTCCGTTTCGATTTCCCGCACGCCGGGGCACTCCTCCCCCAGCCAGCGCAGCATCGCCGCCTTCACCCAGATGCCGAGCCGCCTGCCGCGGTGCTCGGGCACCACCGCCGTGTCGTACTGCGCCGCGCGCCCGGCGTACCCGGCCGGCACCACGACCTCGGTGAACCCGGCGATGACGTCTCCGGACAGCGCCGCGACCGTGTAGAGGTCGTCGCCGCGCTTGGCGACGATCTCGGCCATCTCGCGGACGCGGTGCGCGTCCCAGGGCGTTCCCTCGTACTCGGCGAAGTCGGCCATGGCGTGCTTGGCGCGGGCGAGGGCGTCGGCGTGCTCGTCCGGCACCGCTCCCCGCCAGCGCACGAGCCGGTACCCGGCGGGCGCCTCGGCCAGCAGCCGCGCCACGCGCTCGGCGGGGACCTCGTCCAGCCGCAGCAGCATGCCGCGCAGGGTCAGCACGCACTCGAAGCCGTGCGACTCCAGGAACGGGACGGCCGGGGTGCCCGCGAGAACCTGGGCGATCACGCTGGAGCGGCCGTCGGCGCGCAGGCCGTGCGCGGCCGCGGCGAGGAGCCGGGCGCCGAGTCCGCGCCGCCGGTGCTCGGGGCGGACCCGGATGTCGACCTCGCCGGGGCGGTCCGCGCCCGGCTCGCCGGGCAGCCGCAGCGCCGCCACCGCGGCCAGGGCGCCGCCCGCCCCCGGTCCGCCGGGCGCGGCCGCCCACAGCCGCTGCCGCGAGCCCGCCTCCGCGCCGAGCAGTAACCGCGCCGTCCGCTCCGGGTCGGGCGCGGGCTCGCCGTCCGGCTCGGCCGCGTGGACGGAGGCGAGCACCGAGTGCCACCCCCGGATCTGCGCGTCCGTCGGATCAGCGAGTGCGATGACGTCCATCCGACTTTTGTACCTGATCCCCGCGCGCCGTGACCGGGACCTGGGACAACCCAAGGTTTCGGACATACGGGAACCCCGTTCAGCGGTCCCGCGAGAACGCCTCCAAAATGCGCTCGGCGGCCAGCGCGGGGGTCACCGTCCCCTCCGCGACCTCCCGTTCCAGACCCGGCGCGGCCTCCCGGACGCCCGGATGCCCCCGCAGGTCGGACAGCAGCCGCTCGCGGACCAGCGCCCACGTCCAGGCGACCTGCTGGCGGCGGCGCCGGGCCTCCAGTTCGCCGGACTCGCGGAGCCGGTCCTGGTGCTCGACGAGCGCCCCCCACACCTCCGCCAGCCCGGTGCCCTCCCTGGCGCTGCACGTCAGGACCGGGGTGCCGCGGACGCGCTCGTCGCTGCGCAGCAGCCGCAGCGCGCCCGCCAGCTCGCGGGCGGCGCGCTCGGCCTCTCCGCGGTGCTCCCCGTCGGCCTTGTTCACCGCGATGACGTCGGCCAGCTCCAGCACGCCCTTCTTGATCCCCTGGAGCTGGTCGCCGGTGCGGGCGAGGGTGAGGAACAGGAAGGAGTCCACCATCTCGGCGACGGTCGTCTCGGACTGCCCGACGCCGACCGTCTCGACCAGGACGACGTCGTACCCGGCGGCCTCCATGACCACCATCGCCTCGCGGGTGGCCTTCGCGACGCCGCCGAGCGTCCCGGCGGTGGGCGAGGGGCGGATGAACGCGGCCGGATCGGTGGCGAGGCGCTGCATGCGGGTCTTGTCGCCGAGGATGCTGCCGCCCGTCCGGGTGCTGGACGGGTCCACGGCGAGGACCGCGACCCTGTGCCCCTCCCCCGTCAGCCGGGTGCCGAGCGCGTCGATGAACGTGGACTTGCCGACCCCGGGCACGCCGGTGATCCCGACGCGGCGGGCGTCCCCGGCGTGCGGGGTCAGTTCGACCAGCAGCTTCTGCGCCAGCTCCCGGTGGTCCGGGCGGGCCGACTCCACGAGCGTGATCGCCCGCGCGATCCACGCCCGCGACCCCTCCCGCACCCCGGCCGCGTAGTCGTCGAGGCCCGGCGCGCTCACGACGCTCCCCGCACGCCCGCCGGGCGCCTCGCGGCGCCGTTCACCCTCGTCACTCCCGCCTCGCTCCTCAGGCGCGCTCGGGCGCGCCGTGCCCGAGCCCGGCGGTGAGCTCCTCCAGCAGGCCGATCGCGGCGTCCGCGAGGACGGTGCCGGGCGGGAAGATCGCCGAGGCGCCGGCCGCGCGCAGCTCCTCGAAGTCCCCGGGCGGGATGACCCCGCCGACGACGATCATGATGTCGTCCCGGCCCAGCGCGGCCAGCTCCTCGCGCAGCGCGGGGACCAGCGTCAGGTGCCCGGCGGCGAGCGAGTTCACGCCGACGATGTGCACGTCGGCCTCGACGGCCTGCAGGGCCACCTCGCCGGGGGTCTGGAACAGCGGGCCCACGTCGACGTCGAAGCCGAGGTCGGCGAACCCGGTCGCGATCACCTTCTGGCCGCGGTCGTGGCCGTCCTGCCCCATCTTCGCCACGAGGATGCGGGGGCGGCGGCCCTCGGCCTCCTCGAACGCGGCGGTCGCGGCCCGCGCCTTCTCGATGCTCGTCACCCGCCCCGCCTCCTCCCGGTACACGCCGGAGATCGTACGGATCTGCGCCGCGTGCCGCCCGTAGGCCCGCTCCAGGGCGTCGGAGATCTCGCCGACGGTCGCCTTGGCCCGGGCGGCGTCGATGGCGAGCGCGAGCAGGTTGTGCTCCAGGCCCCGCGGGCGGGTGCCGTCCTCGGCGGCCTCGGCGGCGCGGGTGAGGGCCTCCAGCGCGGCCCGCGCCGCGGTGTCGTCGCGCTCCTCGCGCAGCCGGCGCAGCTTGTCGATCTGCTGCGCGCGCACGGAGGCGTTGTCGACCTTGAGGACCTCGATCTCCTGCTCGACGTCGGGCCGGTACCTGTTGACGCCGATGACGGGCTGCCGCCCGGAGTCGATGCGGGCCTGGGTGCGGGCGGCGGCCTCCTCGATGCGCAGCTTGGGCAGCCCCTCGTCGATCGCCTTGGCCATGCCGCCGGCCCGCTCGACCTCGGTGATGTGGCCCCAGGCGCGGCGTGCGAGGTCGTAGGTGAGCCGCTCGACGTAGGCGCTGCCGCCCCAGGGGTCGATGGTGCGGGTCGTCCCGGACTCCTGCTGCAGCAGGAGCTGGGTGTTGCGGGCGATGCGGGCCGAGAAGTCGGTCGGCAGCGCGAGGGCCTCGTCCAGCGCGTTGGTGTGCAGGGACTGGGTGTGGCCCTGCGTGGCGGCCATGGCCTCGACGCAGGTGCGGGCGACGTTGTTGAACACGTCCTGCGCGGTCAGCGACCAGCCGGACGTCTGCGAGTGCGTCCGCAGCGAGAGCGACTTGGGGTTGCCCGGCTCGAACGTCTTCACCAGCCGCGCCCACAGCAGCCGGGCGGCGCGGAGCTTGGCGACCTCCATGAAGAAGTTCATCCCGATCGCCCAGAAGAACGACAGGCGCGGTGCGAACGCGTCGATGTCGAGGCCCGCCTCCCGCCCGGCGCGGATGTACTCGACGCCGTCGGCGAGCGTGTAGGCGAGCTCCAGGTCGGCGGTGGCCCCGGCCTCCTGGATGTGGTAGCCGGAGATCGAGATGGAGTTGTACTTCGGCATCCGCTGCGAGGTGAACGCGAAGATGTCGGAGATGATCCGCATGGACGGCTGCGGCGGGTAGATGTAGGTGTTGCGGACCATGAACTCCTTGAGGATGTCGTTCTGGATGGTCCCCGCGAGTGCCTCCGGCTCCACCCCCTGCTCCTGCGCGGCGGCGATGTAGAGCGCGAGGACGGGCAGGACGGCGCCGTTCATGGTCATCGACACGCTCATCCGGTCCAGCGGGATGCCGTCGAAGAGCTGCCGCATGTCGTAGATGGAGTCGATCGCGACCCCGGCCATGCCGACGTCGCCGGCCACGCGCGGGTGGTCGGAGTCGTAGCCGCGGTGCGTGGCCAGGTCGAACGCCACCGACAGGCCCTTCTGCCCCGCCGCGAGGTTGCGGCGGTAGAAGGCGTTGGACTCCTCTGCGGTGGAGAAGCCGGCGTACTGCCGGATCGTCCACGGCTGGGTCGCGTACATCGCCGGATAGGGGCCGCGCAGGAACGGCGCGATGCCCGGATAGGTGCCGAGGAAGTCGAGCCCGGCCAGATCGTCGCCGGTGTAGAGCGGCTTGACGCCGATGCCCTCGGGGGTGTCCCAGGTCTGGGCCTCCGGATCGGCGCCGGTGGCGTCGGCGACCGCGGCGCGCCACCGCTTGGCGGCCTCGTCGGCGGGGGGCGCCGTCCCCAGCTCGACCTCGGTGAAGTCGGGGATCATTCGTTCACTCCCAGATCGTGGAGGGTGGTCTCCAGTGCCTCGACCGCGTCGCATCCCGCGTGCACGCGGCCGTCGACCCCCTCGTAGGTTCCCTTACCCGCCAGCCAGACCTTCATCGCGCCCGCGTCGCGCAGGACCCGCGCGGCGTCCGCGGCCCGCTCCTCGTAGAGGGCGTCGCTGGAGCAGAGGCAGGCGACGGCGGCGCCGGACGTCCCGAACTCCTCGGGGGCGCCCGCGACCGTCTCGATCCCGCCCGCCTGGAAGAGGTTGGCGGCGAACGACGCGCGCGCCGTGTGGACGGCTATCGGCCCGAGCGTCGCGAGGAAGATCTTCGGACGGGCGCCGGTGGCCTCGGCGTGGGCGTCGGAGCGGTCGCGCAGGGCCTCGAAGTCCTGTGCGTAGGCGACGACCGGGAGACCGCCACCGGGCGCGGGCGGCGCCGGGTCGCGCCGCGGCGCCGTCTCGGCGAGGTCGGGGAACTCGCTGACGCCGGTGAGGGGCGCCTTGCGGCGGGCGATGTCCCCGCGCCGCCGCTCCCAGGTGGCGGCCAGGCGGCGGGCCACGAGGCCCGAGCCGAGGGCGGCGGCCAGGCCCCCGGCCTTCTCGATCTCGGTGAACCAGGCCCAGGCGGCCTGGGCGAGCCCCTCGGTGAGGCTCTCGGCGTACCAGGAGCCGCCCGCGGGGTCGACGACGCGGGCGAGGCTCGACTCCTCCAGCAGCAGCGTCTGGGTGTTGCGGGCGATGCGGCGGGCGAAGCCGTCGGGCAGGCCGAGGCGGGCGTCGAACGGCTGGACGGTGACGGCGTCCGCGCCGCCGACCCCGGCGGCGAACGTCGCGATGGTGGTGCGCAGCATGTTCACCCACGGATCGCGCCGCGTCATCATCGCCGAGGAGGTGACCGCGTGGACGCGCGCGGCGGTGCCCTCGGCGGCGCCGCCGACCTCCGCCACCCGCGCCCACAGGCGGCGCGCGGCGCGGAGCTTGGCGATCGAGGAGAACTGGTCGGCGTTGACGGCGAGGCGGAACTCGATCTGCCCGAACGCCTCGTCCACGCTCAGCCCGGCGCCGGTCAGGGCGCGCAGGTACGCGACGCCGGCGGCGACGGCGGCGCCGAGTTCCTCGGCGTCGCCGCCGCCCGCGTCGTGGTACGGCGTCCCGTCGGCGACGACCGCGCGCAGGCGGGGGAACTCGCGGACGCAGCGGACGGCGAGCGCGGCGGCCTCGTCGAGCGACCCCGGCGTGCCGGTGCGGGCCGCGAGGCCGAGCGGGTCGGCGCCGAGGTTGCCGGACGCCTCGGCCGCGTTCCCGCGCTCGGCGACCAGGGCCAGGAACGCCCGCGCCGCCTCGTCCGCCGACGCTCCCGCGTCCAGCACCACCGGGGCCAGGTCGAGCAGGACGCCGCGCAGCGCCTCGGGGAGCGCGGCCACGGGCAGACCGCCCTCGCCGAGCCGCAGCCAGACGGAGGTGGCGCCGTTCTCCAGGTCGGCGAGGACCGCCTCGCGGGTCACGGCCGGGTCGGGGTGGGCGTGCCGCTGCCGGACGTCCCATCCGGCGATGCCCTCGCCGTCGGGGCGCACCTCGCGCACGTAGGGGGCCAGCCCGGGACGTCCCGGCGGCGCGTCGTCGCGCGTGTAGAGCGCGGCGATCGGCACCCCGTCGTAGGAGTCCCGGGTCAGCAGATCCTCGATCTCGTCGAGGGGGGTGTCCTCGTTCGCCGCGCCGGACCTGCGCAGCACCCCCTTCACCATCTCCCGCCACCGGTCGCGGTCGGCCGTGGGGAAGGCGGCGGCCAGTTCGAGTTCCTCAGGCGGCACCGTCATGTCCTGGATCGTAGGTGAGCGGCCGAATCCGGCTCGAAACCGGGTCCCGCTGACCAGTACGGGGTGCGCGCCGCGGGCCGTCGGTTAGCGGTGCGCCGTCCGGGAAGAGGGGTGGGTCATGACCCTGGAGACACTCCCCGGCGACCTGTACCACATGCAGGAACTCCTCGACGGGCGGGAGAAGGAGATCCTCGCGAGGGTGCGCGGCTTCCTGGAGGCGAAGGTCGCGCCGATCGCCGACGGCTGCTGGGCGCGGGCGGAGTTCCCGTTCGACCTGATCCCGCGGTACGGGGAGCTCGGCATCGCCGGCCTGGCCTACGACGAGTGCCCGGGCGACAGGCCGAGCAGCCTGCTCACCGGGTTCCTCGCGATGGACATGGCCCGCGTGGACCCGTCCATGGCGACGTTCTTCGGCGTGCACGCGGGGCTCGCGATGGGCAGCATCGGACGGTGCGGCTCGGCGGAGCAGCGCGAGCGGTGGCTGCCCGCGATGGGGCGGATGGAGAGGATCGGCGCGTTCGCGCTCACCGAGCCGGACGGCGGCTCGGACGTCGCGCTGGGCCTGCGCACCACCGCGCGGCGCGACGGCGACCACTGGGTGCTGAACGGCGCCAAGCGCTGGATCGGCAACGCCACGTTCGCCGACCACACCGTCGTGTGGGCCAGGGACGAGGCCGACGACCAGGTGAAGGGATTCGTCGTCGCGAAGGGCACGCCCGGGTTCACGGCGACCCGGATCGAGAACAAGATCGCGCTCCGGACGGTGCAGAACGCCGACATCCTCCTGGAGGACTGCCGCGTCGCCGAGTCCGACCGGCTGGCGGGGGCGAACGGCTTCCGGGACACCGCCGCGATCCTGCGCCAGACCCGCAGCGGCGTCGCCTGGCAGGCCGTCGGGGTGATGCTCGCCGCCTACGAGATCGCCCGCGACTACGCGGTGGAGCGCGAGCAGTTCGGGCGGCCGATCGCCAAGTTCCAGCTCGTCCAGGACCTCCTGGTCAGGATGCTCGGCAACGCCACCGCCTCGCTCGGCATGGTGGTGCGGCTCGCCCAGCTCCAGGACGAGGGCCTCTACCGCGACGAGCACTCCGCGCTCGCCAAGGCCTACTGCACCAGCCGCATGCGCGAGGCGGTCGGCTGGGCGCGCGAGCTGATGGCCGGCAACGGGATCGTCCTCGACTACGGCATCGGCCGGTTCGTCGCCGACGCCGAGGCGCTGTACTCCTACGAGGGCACCCGGGAGATCAACACACTGATCGTCGGACGCGCGGCGACCGGTCTGGGGGCGTTCGTCTGACCCGTCCCACCCTGCGGCGGCTCTCCCGACCGCGAGGGGCGATCTTTCGGGTACCCCCGGAGACCCCGTGGCTAGGGGCGTTGCTAGAGTTCGGCGACGTAACCCCAACCCCCGAACCACCGCAGAGGAAAGACGAACGCATGTCGACTGGCAGCCACGCCGGGCGCCCCAAGTCCTGGGTCGCCGTGGCCATCATCTTCATCGGTTTCGCCATCGGCGGCGTCGGCATCACCCTCGGCCCCGACTGGGTCGTGTTCGGGGTGGGCGCCGCCCTCGTCGCGATCGGCGGCATCGTCGCCCTGGCCGTCGACATCATGACCGATGTCGTGGTCGACGAGCCCCGGGCGTAGCGGTGTTCGGCCGGCCTCCGATCGAGGAGCGGATCGCCGCGCGGCAGCGCGAGCGCGGACCGCTCAAGCCGGGGACCGTCTTCCCGCACGGTCCCGCCAAGATGCTGTTCTTCTTCGGCATCGGCGTGGTCGTCGTCACGCACCTCATCGCGCTGTCGATGTACTTCGTGGACCCCGGCCCCTGAGGGCTGCCGGGCGCCCGCGCGCGGCACGCGCCGGCGGCCCGTCTCAGGGGCCGCGATCCGAGCCGCTCGGCGGGCCGTTCCGCTTGTCGCCGAGACAGAACAGCCCCGCCAGGACGAACACGGCGACGGCGAGCAGGATGACGAGCACGCCGATCGGAGTCGAACCGGGCACGGGATCTCACCTCTCCCTCTGCGTTGCGTCTCCCCGTACGGTGCCCGCCGAGCGCCGGGTCACAAGAGGGTCAAGAAGATCCCTTACCACCCATTCGGGCCGTCCGGCAGGTGCGCGCGGCGCGGCGACGACGTAGCTTCGAAGTCCCGAGCCCGAGGTGGTGGGATGGCCCTGCGATTCGGAATCGAGGAAGAGTACTTCGTCGTCGATCCCGTCTCCCGGGAGGTCGCTCCCCACGCCGGCGCCGTGGTGCGCCGGGCGGGCGCCTCACTCGGCGAGCGAGCCTCCACCGAACTCGTCGCCTACCTCGCCGAGGCCAAGACCTCGCCGTGCGACGACCTGGACAAGCTGGGCGAGCAGATCCGCTCGATGCGGGCGGTGATGGCCGCCGCCGCCGCGGCCGAAGGCGTCCGGCTCGCCGCCACCGGGACGCCGGTGCTGGGGGAGCTCGTGCCCGCCCCGATCACCCGCGGCGCCCGGTACGCCGAGAGCCTCGCCTTCTACCGCGGCCTGGACGACGAGCAGAGCATCTGCTCGTGCCACGTCCACGTCGAGATGCCGGACCGCGAGCGCGCCGTCCAGGTCAGCAACCACCTGCGCCCCTGGCTGCCGACGCTGCTGGCCCTGGCGGCGAACTCGCCGTACTGGGCGGGACGCGACACCGGCCACGCCTGCTGGCGGGCGCTGGCCTGGGCGCGGTGGCCCGCGGCCGGGCCGCCGCCCTACTTCGCGTCGGCGGACCACTACGACGACCTCGTCGGGGCACTGCTCGACTGCGGCGCCCTGATGGACACCGGGACGATCTTCTGGGACGTCCGGCCGTCGGCGCGGCTGCCCACGATCGAGGTCCGGCTCGCAGACGTCGCCCCGACGTCCGCCGGGGCGGCGGTGTTCGCCGCGCTGGTGCGGGCGCTGGTGCAGGTGTCGTCCGAGGCGGTGGACGCCGGCGAGCGGGCGCCCGACCCGCCGTCCGAGGCGCTGCGCGCCGCCTACTGGCTGGCGGCGCGGCACGGTCTGGCCGGGCGCGGCCTGGACGTGCGCACGGGGCGGCCCGCGAGCTTCGGCGCGCTGGCCGGGGAGCTGCT
The DNA here is from genome assembly GCF_050936235.1 of Spirillospora sp. CA-108201. Lineage (NCBI taxonomy): Bacteria > Bacillati > Actinomycetota > Actinomycetes > Streptosporangiales > Thermomonosporaceae > Spirillospora > Spirillospora sp. CA-108201. The sequence goes on from NZ_JBNJNE010000001.1 coordinate 2,065,221, forward strand.
CGCGCACGTGCGGCCCGCGCTGCGCGGGGCCGGCGACCTCGACACCGTCGCCCGCGGCGTCCGGCGCCTGCTCGCCGGAGGAACGGGCGCGGAGCGGCAGCGCGCCGCCTACCGCGGCCGCGGGAGGCTGACCGACGTCGTCGACGCGGTCCTCCTGCCCGGCTGATGACCCCTCGGTCACGTGGCGGCGGGCGGCCGGCGTGGCGGCCCGGACGCGATTGGTCCGGATATTGTCTGTTTTCAGGAGCCGCCTCGCGGGTAGCGCCGATGCGAACTCCAGATCCGCTGACCTCGGGGGATGTCCGCATGGCCCTGCTCGTACGGCTGCCCTCCTGCGCGTACCCTCGGTCGGATGCAGGTGACGGCGGCACCGGACGGAGCGATCGAACGATGAGCCTCGGGCCCGGCGGAACGGGCGTGGCACGAGAGGACGCGTTCACGCACCCGGCGCTCTTCTACCGCGGCGACGAGGAGTACCTCGCGGGCACGGTGCCGTTCATCCGCGCCGGCCTCGACGAGGGCGACCCGGTCGCCGTCGCGGTGCCCGGCGCCCGCGCGGCCCTGCTCACCGGCGCGCTCGGCGCGGCGGGGAGCCGGGTGACCTGGATCGACATGGCGAAGGCGGGCCGCAACCCCGGGCGCATCATCCCCGGCGTGCTGCGGCACTTCGCCGACCGGCACGCCGCGGGCCGGGTGCGGATCGTCGGCGAGCCGGTCTGGCCCGGCCGCTCCGACACCGAGTACCCGGCCTGCGCGCAGCACGAGGCCCTGATCAACCTGGCCTTCGCGGGGCGCGCCGTGACGATCCTCTGCCCCTACGACGCGGCCCGGCTGGACCCGACGGCGATCGCCGACGCCCGCGCCACCCATCCGGTCGTGATCGACCGGTGCGGCGCGCGCCCGAGCGGCGACTACGCCCCGCACCGCGTCATCGGCGACTACAACCTGCCGCTGCCCGAGCCGGCCGCGGCCGCGGGGGCGGTCGCGATGAGCTTCGACATCGGCGCGCTCCCCCTCGTCCGCGAGTTCGCCTGCCGCTGGGGGGCGCGGTTCGGCCTCGGCGCCGCGGCCGTCGGCGACCTGGAGCTCGCCGTGAACGAGCTGGCCGCCAACTCGTGCCTGCACGGCGGCGGCACGGGGACCGCGCGGCTCTGGCCGGAGAACGGCCACGTCGTCTGCGAGGTCAGCGACGCCGGGACGATCAGCGACCCGCTCGCCGGCCGGCGCCCGGCGGACATGAGCCCGAACGGCGGCCGCGGCATCCTCATGGTCAACCACCTCGCCGACCTGGTCCGCGTCCACACCGGCCCGGGGGGCACCGCGGTCCGCGTCTACATGCGCACCCGGAGCCCCGGCCTCAGCTGAGGGCCCGGCCGATCCCGGCGAGGGCCTCGGCGAGCAGCGCGTCCCGACCGGTGGAGGCCGCGTACTCGGCCAGCGTCGCCGTGAGGTTCAGCGCCAGGACGCGCGCGGCGGCCTCCTGCTCCCGCGGCACCGGCCCGTACTCCGCGAGGAGCGCCTCCCGCGCGGCGCCGTCGAACCCCGCGTAGGCCAGCGACAGGTCCAGGGCCGGGGCGCCGCGGCAGACGTCCCCCCAGTCGATCACTCCCGCGGCACGGCCGCCGGGGGTGAGCAGCAGGTGCCGGACGTGCAGGTCCCCGTGGACGAGCACCGGCTCTCCGCCCGGAGCGGCCCGGCCCTCGGCCGCGGCCAGGAACTCCTCGACGGCCGGGTCCCGCCTCCACACCCCTCGGGCGGCGATCGCGTCGAGGCGGCCGCGGGTCCGCGCCGCCCGCCCGGCGGGGTCGGCGCGTCCCATCGGATCGAGCGGCAGGCCCTCCCCCGCGTCCCGGGCCAGGGCGGGGTCGTGCAGGGCCCGCAGGAAGGCCCCGGTCTCGGCGGCGGCGGCGATCCGGTCCCCGTCCGGCGGCCGCACGTCGGCGAGCTCGCGGCCCGGGATGCGCCGCGCGCCCCAGAACGGCCAGGGGAAGTCGTCCGACGGGTCCCCGACGAAACGCGGCACGGGCACCGGCAGCGGCAGCCGGGGCGCGAGGACGGGCAGCACGGCGATCTCGCGCTCGACCCCCGCGATCGCCACCCGCCGGCGCGGGAAGCGGAACACCCACTCCCCGCCGACGAGCAGGACGGTGTTGTCCCAGCCGGTGGCCAGGCGCTCCACCGGCGCACCGCGCAGCTCAGGGAACCTCCGCCCGATCAGCGTGCTCGCCAGTTCGGGCGTCACCTCGTGCTCGGGCGCCCATTCCGGAGTCGTCACGCGGAGAAACGCTACCCATGCCGGCCAGCCAGATCGCGGTGACGACGAGGCCGCACCCGGCGAGCTGCGCCGGGCCGGGCCGCTCGCCGAGGACCGCCGCGCCGAGGGCGACCGCCAGCACCGGCTGGAGCAGCAGGAGCGTCCCGGCGACGTCGGCGCCCAGCCGGGGCAGCGCCGCGCCGATCAGCACCCAGCCGCACACCTGTCCCGTCATGGCCAGCGCGGCGAGCCAGCCGAGGGCGGGCCACCCCGGCGCGAGGTCGACGCCCTGCCACGAGCCGCCGATCGCGAGGGAGGCCGCTCCCGCGCCCAGCGTCGACAGGAGGACGGGCTGCGCCCGGTGCTCCTGGCCGCGCCCGGCGAGGCGGGTGAGGAAGAGGTAACCGCCGTAGGCCAGCCCGGCGCCCGCGCCGAACAGCGATCCGAGCACCGGGTCCGGCCCGTACGTGCCGTGCCCCGCGATGCCGCCGGCCAGCGCGACCCCGGCCAGCAGCACCGGCACCGCCGGCGCGAAGGCCCGTGAGGGCCGTTCCCCGAACACCGCGAACGCCAGCAGCGGGACGACGACGACCTGGACGTTCACCAGCACCGTCGCGATTCCCGCCCCGACGCAGTCGATCGACGCGCCCCACAGCACGAAGTCGGCGCCGAGCAGCAGCCCCGCGAGGACGTCGGTCCCGGCGCGGCGGCGCGGCCCCGCCCGGCGCCGCTCCCAGCGGGCCAGGGGCACCAGCACCGGCAGCGCGAGCGCGCACCGGAAGAACGCGGCCGTCCCGGACGAGACGCCGGACAGCCGGAACAGGATCGCCGACACCGAGATGAACGCGGCGCCGGCGATCAGGAGCAGCCGCGGATCGATCCGTCGCATGCGCACCACGCTGCCGTCCCGCGACTAGTTAGCACAAGCGAATACTAGTAAGCGGAAACCAGTAGCATTACTACTGTGACGATTAACGTTGAGCGCCTGCGCGCCCTGCACGCGGTGGCCGTGCACGGTTCGATCGCGGCCGCCGCCGAGGCCATGCACGTGACGCCCTCGGGAGTGTCGCAGCAGCTCGCCAAGCTGGAACGCGAGACGGGCCACTCCCTGCTCGAACCGCAGGGCCGGGGCGTCCGGCTCACCCGGGCCGGACACGTCCTGGCCGGGCACGCCGAGCGGGTGATGGCCCAGCTGGCCGCCGCCGCGGCCGAGCTCGACGGGCTGAGCGAGGCCGCCGCCGGACCGCTGCGGCTCGGGGCGTTCGTGACGGCGGCGCGCTCGGTGCTGCCCGCGGCGCTCAACGCGCTGCGCGAACGGCATCCCGGCCTCACCCCGACCCTGCAGGAGGCGAACACCGACGAGATCCTGCCCGCGCTCACGCGCGGCGACATCGACGTCGCCGTCGTCGAGAGCTGGGACACGCTGGTCACGCCGTTCCCCGCGTCGGTGGCCCACGTCCTGCTGTCGTCCGACATCATCGACCTGGCGCTGCCGGCCGGGCACCCGCTGGCCCGGCGGCGGGCGGTCGCCCTGGACGAACTGCGCGGGATGCGCTGGGCCTCGTGGACGGCGGGCGGCACCTGCGACCAGCAGCTCGTGCAGACGCTGCGCGAGCACAACGTGGAGCCCGACATCGTCTGCAACGTCGCCGACTACCCGACCCAGCTGGCCTTCGTGGCGGCCGACCTCGCCGCCGCGCTCATCCCCCGGCTCGGCCGCGACCCGATCCCCCACGGGGCCCGCATCGTCGCGACCCGGCCCGCCATCCGCCGCAAGATCTACGCGGTGTGGCGGGCGGGGTCGGACCGGCCGGCGGTCCGGGCGTGCGTGGAGGCGCTGCGGGCCGCCGCCGAGCGCCTGCCCGGCGCGCAGCCCGCCTCATGAGCGGGCGCGCCGCCGGCCGAGGCGGCCGCGGGGCTTGAACACCGAGAGGGCGGTCGCGGCGAGCAGCATCGCGAGCTGGCAGGAGACCACCGCGACCTGCTCCCACTGCCGCCCGGCGGCCGCGGCCGCCCCGCCCTTGGTCGCGTCCGCCATCGCCTGGGGCGTGAACAGCAGCATCCCGGCGAGGATCACCAGGATCAGCAGCACCAGCTTGGCGAACACCCAGGAGTGCCGCGCGAGGCCCCACGCGCTGCCCGTGGCGAGCGCGACGCCGGTGGCCAGGGCGGTGAGGCTGAGCGGGATGCCTCCCCGAACACCAGCACGCCCATCAGGCGGTAGGCGGAGTGGGCGAGCACCCGGTCCGCGGTCAAGGTGGCGGTGAGGTTGAGCAGCACGAGGCCCCACACCTCCCCCAGAAGCGCGACGGAGGCGACGACGTGCACGACGGTGACGGTCTTGCGGACCGGCGGCCCCGGCCGCCACCACTGCCCGGCGGCCGCCGGCCGCGACTGGACGCTCGACATCTCGGCGCTCCCGGTTCTCTCGACGACGGCCCGATCGTCCAACGGCGGCGCCGGAGGCGTCGTCGGCCGCCCGGAGGCTTTCCGCCTGCCCCGCCCGGGGCAGGCGCCCGCCGGGCGCCTGCTCCCGGCGTGGTATCCGGACCTCCGCGCCCCGGGAGGCCGAGACTTGACCCGGCGATCAGGTGTAGAGGCGATTCGGCGGGAATGATGCCCTTCGCCCGGTCTTCCGATCGCTGATGGGGACACGATGCGTCTTCTTGCCCGCGCTCACCAGATGCCCGTCCGGCTGGCCGTCGGAGCGTTCGTCCTGAACTCGGGCCTGTCGAAGCTCCAGGGGCTGGACGAGGCCGCCGACCAGACCCACGGGACGGCGAAGGCCGCCTACCCCTTCCTGGAGTCGCAGGACCCTCGCGACTTCACCCGCACGCTGGGCAGGGCGGAGATCGCCCTCGGCGCCGCGCTGCTGGTGCCGCTGGTCCCCTCCCTCGTCGCGGGCGCGGCGCTCACCGCGTTCTCGGCCGGGCTGACCGGCCTGTACCTGCGGCTGCCCGGAATGCGGCAGGAGGGCGGGCTGCGCCCCTCCCCGCAGGGCATCCCGCTCGCGAAGGACACCTGGCTGGTCGGGATCGGCGCCTCGCTCGTCCTGGAGGAGCTGGCGAAGGCGCGGGCCGAGCGCCGCGGCCGCGCGTGACCCCTCCTTGACGCGGGGCCGCGGGCCCGGTGAGGATCGGCGCGTCCCCGAGGAGGCCGCGCCATGACGTCCGAGCCCCGTCCGTCCCCCCTCGTCCGCGTCGCGGACGGCGCCGACGCCGCACCGATCGCGGCCGTCCTCGGACGCGCCTTCGACGACGACCCGGTCTGGCGCTGGCTCCTGCCGGACGACGCCTCCCGCGTGCGGCGGATGACCGCGCTGTTCGGCATCCTGCTGCGGCGGGTCCACCTCCCCCACGGGGCCACCGAGACCACCGGGCGCGGGGACGGTCCGGAGGCCGCCGCGCTGTGGGACCCGCCCGGCCTGTGGAGCGTGCCCCTGCGGTTGCAGGCGGCCCACGCCATGCCGCTGCTGCGCATCCTCGGCGCCCGGACGGCCGCCACCCTGCGCGCGCTCGGCGCGATCGAGAAGCACCACCCGCGCGAGCCGCACTGGTACCTGGCGGTGCTCGGCACGGATCCGCCCGCGCAGGGCAACGGACTGGGCGCCGCCCTCCTGCGGTCACGGCTCGACCGCTGCGACGCCGAAGGTCTGCCCGCTTATCTGGAATCGTCCAAAGCGCAGAACGTGCCCTACTACGAGCGATTCGGCTTCCGGGTGACGCGTGAGCTTCCGCTGCCGGGCAAGGGGTGCCCGCCGGTCTGGCTCATGTGGCGCGACCCCGAACGGTGACCCGGAGGATCCTCCACCGCGATTCGGCATCTTCGGTTAAGTGCTTGTCATGGCCGGAAAAGGCCAGTCGCGCGCCGGTGCCCGCGCGCGGAACCGTCCGGGCCGCGACCGTCCGCCGCAGACCCGGGCCGGGATCCGCCAAACCCGGCTGGCCCCATGCGGCCATGTGTCCGGCGGGTTTCGGGCGGTCCGCCGCGCGCGGCCGCTTCCGGGCCCGCCGCTGCCGCCTACCGTCGTAAGCGAGCCATTGCACCGATCCCCTCTGGTGAAGGCGACAGGTGAAGCACCATGCCCATGGCCGGCACGAGGGCGCCGGAGACCCCGCTCGCCCTGCACAGGCCCGGTCCGGCGCGCGTCCAGGACTACCTCCTCGGCGGCAAGGACAACTTCGCGTCCGACCGCGACCTCGCCCAGCGGATCCTGCGGGTGCTGCCGCAGACCGCCCGCGCCGCCCGGGGCGCCCGGGCCTTCCTCGCCCGCTCCGTCGCGCTGCTCGCCGGACGCGGCGTGCGGCAGTTCGTCGACCTCGGCTGCGGCCTGCCGAGGTCCGACAACCTTCACCAGATGGCCGCCGGGCGCTCCGGCGGCGCGCGCGTCGTCTACGTCGACCACGACCCGCTCGTCATCGCCCACGCCCGCGCGCTGCTCATCGACGGCGGCAACGTCGCGGCGCTGCGGGCCGACATCCGCGACCCGGCCGCGGTCATGGGCAGCCCCGAGGTGCGGCGGCTGATCGACCCGGCCGAACCGGTCGCGCTGGTGTTCTCCAGCGTCCTACACTTCGTGTCCGGCGCCGGGGACCTGGTCGCCGACCTCGCGGCGGCCACGGCGCCCGGCAGCGCCCTCGTCGTCTCGCACGCCACCGCGGACTTCGCCCCCGGCGCCGTCACCGAGGCCGCGCGCCTCTACGGCGAGGCGACCTCGGTCCCGGTGCATCCGCGCGGCGGCGCCGAGATCGCGCGGCTCCTCGGGCCGTTCCGCCCGCTGCCGCCCGGGATCACGCCGCTCGCCGCCGAGGGGCCGGCCGGCCCCCGCGAGGAGCCGGTCATGTACGGGGTCGTCGGCGTCCGCTGACGTCGATGTGGGGTTGATCACATTCATCCGGCACGCCGGGCCCGGCGGCCACCTCCGGTTCGCCGCGCTCGCCCTGCTCTCGCCGCTCATCCGGCGTCCGCGCCCGGTGACGCTGCGTCAGACGGCGGAGCCGCGATTAAGAGAAATCTCATTTGCTCGTTAGAAACGGTAACGGTTCGGCCCCTAGGGTGGCCCGGATGCCGACGAACACCCTGACTCCGCCTGACGCGACGATCGGCGCTCCCCCGGCGAAGGCGCCGCGCATGGGCTGGCTCGACGCCCTGCGCGGGCTCGCCGCCCTGGTGGTGGTGTTCGAGCACTCCCTCGACGTGCTGCTGCCCGAGGTCCGCCGGGCGACCGGCCCGTGGTTCGACTTCGGCCGGTACGGGGTCTTCGTGTTCTTCCTCGTCAGCGGTTACGTGGTGCCGTTCTCCCTGGAGCGGCGCGGCAGCGTCCGGCAGTTCTGGGCCGGGCGGTTCTTCCGCCTGTACCCGGCGTGGGGCGTGGCGGTGGTGCTGGCGCTGCTGCTCGGCGCGGCCGGGCTCTCCTACGGGCTGCCGGCGGCGATCGGCGACCGGCCCTGGGCGTCCGCGCTGGCGCACCTGACGATGCTGCAGGACCTGCTGGGCGTCCCGAACGTCGTCAACGTCTTCTGGACGCTGTCCTACGAGATGGTCTTCTACCTGCTCGTGACCGCGATGTTCGTCGCCGGCGTGCACCGCGCCAGCGCCCGGGTCGCCCTCGGCTTCGGCGTGGGCGCGGCCATCCTCGGGGTCGCGCTGCCGTCCGGGCTGCTCGCCTCCCGCTGGCCGGGCGGGACGATCCTCGCCGCCGCGCTGCTGCTCGCCGGCGGGCTGGCCGCCATGGTCAGCCGCCGCCGCGGGCTGCGGCGGGCGGGCGTCGCGGTGGTGGCCGCGCTGGCCCTCATCCTGCTCGTCCTGAACAGCCGTATCGGCGCCATCGAGAGCCTGTGCATCATCGCCACGATGTTCGCCGGGACCGCGATCCGCGGCATCCAGGACGGACGCCTCCGCCTCGGACCCGCCGCGGCGATGGTGGCGATCGTCCCCGCCCTGACGCTGGCGGCGGGCATGCGCACCCCGACCAGCTGGGCCCTGCACGCCAACCCGAACCCCCTCGGGCTCGACTGGTCCATCGCCGTGGGAGCCGCGTGGCTGACGTTCCTGGCCGGGCTCGCCCTGCGGAACCGCTCCATGCCGCGCGTGTTCGTGTGGCTGGGCCTGGTCAGCTACTCGGTCTACCTCCTGCACCCGCTGGTCATCCAGGCGATCTGGCACGCCGCCGGACGCGACACCTGGGGGTTGTCGGCGCCGGTCCGGGCGGCCTGGGGCGTGGTGCTGCTGGCGACCGTCCTCACCTTCGCGGCGCTGGCGCACCGCTACGTCGAACGGCCCGCGCAGAACCTCGGCCGGCGCCTGACCGCGCGGCGGCGTTCCTCCGCGACCCCCGCCACCACCGCCACCGCGCCGCAGCCCGCCCATCCCTGACCGTCCCGTCCGTCGGGTGATGACAGCGTTCGCTTTCTTGCCTAGGGTGATTCGCCCGAGCCCACCCCGCCGATCGGACAACGGATGACCGAAGGGCCGATGCCCGCCGAGCTGCCCGACGTGCTGAGGCAGCACCTCCAGGCCGCCGTGGACGAGATGGAGCGGGAGATCCGCGACCAGGTCCCCGAGTACGCGAGCGCCGACGGGGGCGAGTACGCCCGGAAGGTGGAGCGGACGGTCAGCGACACCGTCGCGTTCTTCGTGGACTCCGTCGACCATCCGACCGCGGACCCGCGCAGGATCACCGAGCTGTACCTGCGGCTCGGCGAGGAGGAGGCGCGGCACGGCCGGAGCCTTGCCGCGCTGCAGAACGCCATGCGCGTCAGCAGCCAGGTCGCCTGCCGCCGGTTCATCAAGGACGCCTACCGGCTCGGCTGGTCGCGCGAGACGCTGGGCCGGCTGACCGACTCGCTGTTCATGCTGCTGGCGCGGGCCGCCGACGCCGCCGCGCAGGGCTACGCCCGCGAGCAGGGCCAGCTGGCGACCGAGCGGGAGCGCCGCCGCGACCGGCTCCGCGACCTGCTGGTCGCCGAGCCCCCGCCCGGGCACGACGCCGTCGCCGAGCTGGCGGTCGCGGCGCGCTGGGAGCTGCCGAAGAGCATCGCGCTGGTGGCGCTGCCGGCGGGGGCGCCCTCCGGGGCCCGGATCCTGCCGCCCGCCGTGCTGGCCGACTGGGAGGCGCCGATCCCCTTCCTCGTGGTGCCCGACCCGGAGGGCCCCGGGCAGGACCGCCTGTGGCCGGCGCTGCGCAGGCTCGGCACATCGGCGCTCGGCCCGACCGTCCCGATCGGCCTGGGCGCGGTGTCGCTGCGCTGGGCCCGGCACGCCCTGACGCTGGCGGAGCGGGGGCTGCTGCCGGGCGACGGCCCGGTCCGGTGCGTGGACCACATCGCGTCCCTGGCCACGCTCGCGGCGGACGAACTGGTCGGCGCGACCGCCGAAGCCGTCCTCGGGCCGCTGCTGGAGCTGCCTCCGGCGCGCCGGCAGCCGCTCGCCGAGACGCTGCTGACCTACCTGCAGTGCGGCGACAACGCGGTGATCGCCGCGGAGCGGCTGCACATCCACGAGCAGACCGTCCGGTACCGGCTGCGCCGCATCACCGAGCTGACCGGCGGCCGGTTCACCGAGCCGGACGGCCGGCTGGACCTCATGCTGGTGCTGAGCTGGCTGGTGCGGACGGGCCGCGCCGAACGGGCCGACCACGCCGAACGGACCGCGTAGCCGCGGCTCACAGGAACGCGGCGACGCGGGCGGCGAACTCCTCCGGCGTGACGATCTCGACGCCGAGCTCCCCGGCCCTGGCCTTCTTCGATCCGGCCTTCTCCCCCGCGACGAGCAGGGACGTGCGGGCCGACACCGACGAGGACGCCCTGCCGCCGGCGCGTTCGATCAGCTCGTTCACCTGGGTGCGGGACAGGCCGTCGAGCGGGCCGGACATCGCTCCGGTCGCGACGACGGACATCCCGGCCAGGGGAAGGGCCGCGGCGCCGTCCCCGGCCTCCCGCGCGGCGGGGCCCCCGGCACCAGGCTCGGCCATGGTGACCCCGGCGGCGGCGAGCTTGTCGATCAGCGGGGCCAGCTCGGCGATCTCGGCGACCAGGACCGCGGCGCGCTCCGGGCCGACGCCCTCGACCTCCTGGAACGCCTCGGCGTCCGCGGCGCGGATCGCGTCCATCGCGCCGAAGTGGCGGGCGATGCGGCGCGACATCGACCGGCCGGTGCCGCGCAAGCCTAGCGCGCAGAACACCTTGCTCAGCGGCTTGGCCTTGGCGCCCTCGATCGCGGCGAGAAGGGCGGTGGTGCTGGTCTCCCCCATCCGCTCCAGGGCGATGACCTGGTCGTAGGTGAGGGTGAACAGGTCGGCGAAGTCGGTGATCAGCCCTGTGGCGATGAGCTGGTCGATGCGGCCCTCGCCGAGGCCCTCGATGTCGAACTGGTCGCGGGCCACCGCGTAGCGCAGGGAGACGACGGCGTGGCAGGCGCGCCCCCGCACGCACCGCCAGCGCTGCTGGGAGGCGTCGATCCCCTCGCCGCAGCGCGGGCAGGCCGCCGGGATCTCGATCGGCCGCTCCTCGCCCGTGCGCAGGTGGACGACGGGCGCCTCCACGCGCGGGATGACGTCGCCCGCCTTGTAGACGGTGACGTGGTCGCCGATCATCAGGCCTCGGCGCCCGATGTCGGCGGCGTTGTGCAGGGTCGCGTAGGTGACGGTGGAGCCGTCGACCTCGACGGGCTCCAGGACGGCGCGGGGCGCGATGACCCCGGTGCGGCCGACGTTCCACTCCACGTCCAGCAGCCGGGTGATCTTCTCGACCGCGGACAGCTTGTAGGCGACGGCCCAGCGCGGGGCGCGGGAGGACAGGCCAGCGTCGGCCTGGTCGGCCGCCGCGTCCGCCTTGACCACGATGCCGTCGATGCCGAAGGCGAGTTCCGCGCGCAGCGCGGCGATCTCCTCGACCCGCTCCAGCACCCGCGCGACGGTCGTCGCGATGATCCCCGGGGCGGACGTCGCGGCGGTGGTGTTGGCGCCGAGGCCGGCGACCAGCTCCATGATCTGGCCGTGCGGCAGGCCGCGCAGGCGCGCGGCCGTCTCGTCGTCGGTGCCGTCCATCGGGAGCGCGCCGTAGGCGAAGAAGGTCATCTCCACCTCGTAGGGGTGGTCCTTGGTGCGCAGGGACCCGGCGGCGGCGCTGCGCGGGTTGGCGAACGTCGTTCCCACCGCGGCGGTGCGGGCGGCGTTGGCGGCCTCGAACTGGGTCCGCGTCATCAGCACCTCGCCGCGCAGCTCGACGGTGAGCGGACGGGCGAGGCGCCCCGGCAGGCCGCGGATCATGCTGGTGCAGTGCGAGACGTCGTCCCCAACGGCGCCGTCGCCCCGCGTCACCAGCCGGACGAGCCGCCCGCCGCGGTACCGGGCCGAGATGGCCATCCCGTCCAGCTTCGGCTCCACGCTCCACTCCGCGACCTCGCGGCCCAGCCTGCGGGCCAGGCGCGCCGCCCACGTCTCCAGGCCCTCGGCGGAGAACACGTTGTCGAGGCTCAGCATCGGGACGGTGTGCGGGACGTCGCCGACCACCGCTCCCCCGGCGACCTTGCCCGTCGGGGACTCGGGCAGCACCTCGTCCGGGTGCTCGGCCTCGTAGGCGGCGATGCCGCGCACCAGCCGGTCGAAGGCGTCGTCGTCGAGCGGCGAGTCGCCCTCGCCGTAGTAGGCGGCGGAGGCGGCGACGGCGGTCTGGACGGCGGCGGCGTAGGCCGTCCGGTCGCCGATCTCGGTGCTGGCCGGTGTGGCGCTCATGACGCCATCATGCCTGGTGCCGCCGACGTCCCCCGGTGCTCAGCGGGCGGCCAGGCGGTGCCCGAGAAACGCCAGCTGGCGGTGGAGCCGCCGCCGCCAGAAGGCCGCGTCGTGGCAGCCGTCCTCCAGCCCGCCCTCGGGGCGGACCCGGTCGCGGAACTCGCGCACCCGGTCGGCGAAGGGGTCGCTCGTCCCGCAGTCGACGCGCAGCGGGATCCCCTTCAGCTCGCCCAGCGCGCCGAAGACGTCGTTGCGGTCGTAGTCCGCCGCGCCGTCGAACGAGCGCCGGTTGGCGGCGATCGCGTCCTCGTAGGAGGCGAACAGGGCCGGGGACGAGGCGACCACGGCGGCCGTGCGCGCACGGCCGAGGCGGCGGGCGAGCACGAGGGCGCCGAAGCCGCCCATCGACCAGCCGATGGCGCCGACGCGGCCGGTGCGGGCGCCGCGTTCCCGCAGCCGCGGCAGCAGCTCCTCCACGATCATGCCGACGGGGTCGTCGCCGGAGGCGCGGGGATGCCAGTAGGTGGAAGACCCTCCGTCCACGCTCACCAGGGTGAACGGGGGGACGCCGCCGCTCGCGACGGCGTCGGGCAGGTAGTGGTCCAGGGCCAGCTTCCGCACGAGGGCGGCGCCGTCGTCACCCGTGCCGTGCAGCGCGACGACCACCGGCAGGCCGCGCGGCGACCGGTTCGCGGCGGGCGGGACGATCGTCGCGGTGACGATCGTGCGGCGGTGCGCGGAGCGCCAGCTCAGCGTCTCGGGCCGTACCGACGCGGGCGGCGGCGCGGGCACGTCCCCGCACCTGCCGAGCGCGCGGTCCAGCCGGACCTTCCCGGGGAGGGCCTCGCTCTCGACCAGCGCGTAGCCGGTGCCGCCCGTGGCCGCGACGGCGCCGACGCCGCCGAGCCCGCCGAGGACGAGGGCGCGTCGGGTGATCAAAGCGGATCCTTTCAGGAGGGTCCGGGCACCGTATCGCCCTCGCGGGTCGCGTGCGCGGACCGCGACAGCAGCGCGACGCCCCCTGTGAGCAGGAGCACGCTGAACGACAGGGCGGTGAACGCCGCGGCCGTCCGGGGCGGCAGCGTCTGGAAGGCGAAGGCGGCCACGAGGTAGGACGCGATGGGGTTCGTCATCGTCATCGCGGTCATCGCGGCGGGCAGCGATCCGGCCGCGAACGCCCGCTGCTCGATGACCAGGCCGAGCAGGGTGCTGCCCGCCAGCGCGTAGCCGGGCCAGTCCACCGCGGTGGCCGCGACCCCGCGGTCGACCAGGTCAGCGGTGGTGAGCTTGATCAGCACGGCGGTCGCCGCGAAGCACAGGCCGGCGCAGACGCCGAGGAGCGCGGCCCGCACCGGGCCCCTGCGCAGCCAGGCCGCCCGGGACAGCACCACGATGACCGGCGCGGCGATGAGCCCGGCGAGCAGGATCCGCGGCCGGGACGGCTCGCCCTGCGGCGGGATCGCGCCCGGAACCGTGAACAGGACGGCGAGGCCCGCGGACACCGCGATGCCGCCGAACAGGTCCAGCCGCGCGGGCCGGCGTCCCGTGCCGATCGTCCCGAGCACGATCGTGAAGACGAGCTGGGTGACCAGAAGCGGCTGCACGACGGCCGTCGAGCCGAAGTTCAGGGCGACGGCCTGCGCGCAGAACCCGCCGAGGTTGACGCCCCACCCGGTCAGCCACACCGGGTCGCGGACCAGCCGGCGGATCAGGCCGTGGGCGGCCGAGGCGTCCGAGACGCCGCGCACGGCCCGCCTCGCGGCCCGGTACTGCAGGGCCGCCGCGGCGGCGAACAGGAACGCCGCGAGCAGGCTGAAGCAGACCGACCAGGCCATCAGACCGTCCCGCCCCTCCCGCATCGCGCATCGCGCATCGCGCATCGCGCATCGCACCGCACCACATCGCACCGCCACCACAGATCATCCTTCCCGCCACCGGACAGAACGACCAGGGCGGCCCGTCCGCTCTTGACCTCAGCCCAAAACGGATCTAAAACAAGAGAAACCAACTCAAACAGAAGGGAAGCCACATGGAGCCGGAGGCGGTCGGCGCATGATCGTCACGGTGACGCTCAATCCGAGCCTCGACCGGACGATCGAGGTGGACGTGCTGACCCGCGGCGCGGTCATCCGGGCCCGGTCCGCGCGGCTGGACCCGGGCGGCAAGGGCGTCAACGTGTCCCGGGCGCTGCTGGCCAACGACGTCGCGTCCGCCGCCGTGGTCGCGGTGGGCGGCGCGGACGGCGACCAGCTGCGCCGGCTGCTGGAGGCCGAGGGCATGCGCGTGCACGCGGTCCGCGCCAGCGGGCGGACCCGGTCCAACGTCACGATCGTCGAGCCCGGCGGCGTCGTCACCAAACTGAACGAGCCCGGCGGCCCGCTGTCGCCCGCGGAGCTGGACGAGGTCGGCGCCGCGATGGCCGCCGCGGCCGGCTCCGCCCGCTGGGTGGTCGGCTGCGGGAGCCTGCCGCCCGGCGTCCCGGACGGCACCTACGCGCGGATGTGCCGCCGGTTCGCGGCCGGCGGCGTCCGCGTCGCGGTCGACACCAGCGGCCCGGCGCTGCGCGCCGCCCTCGCCGCCTCGCCCGACCTGGTGAAACCGAACCGGGAGGAGCTCGCGGAGGCCGCGGGCGGCCCGGTCGACACCGTGGCCGACGCGGTCGAGGCCGCCGGGCAGCTGCGGGCCTGGGGAGCCCGCGCCGTCCTGGTCAGCCTCGGCGCGCAGGGCGCGGTGCTCGTCGACGACGACGGCGTCCTCACCGGCGAGGCGCCGGTCGCCCTCCCGCGCAGCACCGTCGGCGCCGGCGACGCCCTGCTCGCGGGGTTCCTCGCCGCGGGCGCCCGCGGGCCCCGCGCGCTCGCCGAGGGCCTCGCCTGGGGCGCGGCGGCCGTGCGGCTGCCCGCCAGCCGAATGCCCGGCGCCGCCGACGTGCGGCGCGACATCGTCCGCATCCATCCGCGGCCCGACCTCGCCCGTCCCCTCCCGACCTGACCCCGCAGAGCACGACCCCCCACCCCCCGAACGACAGGAGGCCGAGATGGCCACCACCTACACCCCGGAACCCGCCGGGAGCGGTTTCCGCGCGAACGTCCAGCGGCTCGGCGGCCGGATGGCCGGGATGGTGATGCCGAACATCGGCGCGTTCATCGCCTGGGGCCTGATCACCGCCCTGTTCATCCCGACCGGCTGGCTGCCGAACAAGGAACTCGGCGAGCTCGTCGACCCGATGATCAAGTTCCTGCTGCCACTGCTGATCGGCTACACCGGCGGCCGGATGGTGCACGGCCAGCGCGGCGCCGTCGTCGGCGCGGTCGCCACCGTGGGCATCGTCGTCGGCGCCGAGGTGCCGATGTTCCTCGGCGCGATGATCGTCGGGCCGCTCGCCGCGTACCTGCTGCGGCTGTTCGACGGCCTCGTGCAGGACCGCGTCCGGACCGGGTTCGAGATGCTGGTCGACAACTTCTCCGCCGGGATCGTCGGCGCCGCGATGGCCGTCGCGGGGAACCGGCTCATCGGCCCGGTCATGAACACCTTCACCGAGTGGGCCGGGGACGGCGTGGGGTGGCTGATCGACCACGACCTGCTGCCGCTCACGTCCCTGCTCATCGAGCCGGCGAAGGTGCTGTTCCTCAACAACGCCGTCAACCACGGGGTGCTCGGGCCGCTCGGCGTCCAGCAGGCCGCCGAGCACGGCAAGTCCGTGCTGTTCATGCTGGAGTCCAATCCGGGGCCGGGCCTCGGCGTCCTGCTCGCCTACTGGTTCTTCGGGCCGCGGCGGCTGCGCCCGAGCGTCCCGGCGGCCGCCGTCATCCACTTCTTCGGCGGCATCCACGAGATCTACTTCCCCTACATCCTGATGAAGCCGCGGATGATCCTCGCCGCGATGGCGGGCGGCGTGACCGGCGTGGCGATCTTCGTGGCCACCGGCGCCGGGCTCGTGGCGACCCCGTCGCCGGGCAGCATCTTCGCCTACCTCACGCAGACGCCCCGCGGCGCCGGCAACTGGATCGGCGTCTACGCGGGCCTGCTCGCCTCCGCGGCCGTCTCCTTCGGCGTCGGCGCCGCCCTGCTCGGCTTCGGCAGGCTGGCCGAGACCGAACCCGAGGACGGCGAGACCGGCCCGCAGGACGGGGAGGCGCCGGCCGCGGAGGCGCGGAGCGCCGCCGAGGAGACCGCCCCGCCGGAGCCCGCCGGCGGCGCGGCACGGGAAACGACCGCCCACTGATGGAAGGCGCATCCACGATGAACGGCAAGGACATCCGCAAACTCGTCATCGCCTGCGACGCCGGCATGGGCAGCAGCGTCATGCTCGCCGGGCAGCTCCGCAAGGCGCTGCGCAAGCAGGACGTCGCGGTCGAGCACACGCCCGTCGACGCGATCCCCGGGGACGCCGACGTGGTCGTCTGCCACACCGGGCTCGCGGCCCGCGCCCGGCGCGGCGCCGGAGACGCACCGGTGATCCCGTTCGAGGTCTACCTCGGCGACCCCGCCGTCGACCGGCTGGTCAAGGCGATCAAGGACGGCGGTGAGGTCGGTGCCTGACGGCGCCGCCGGCCTGCTCGCACCGGAGGCGATCCGGCTGGACGCGCGGGCCCGCGACCACGAGCACGCCGTCCGCGTCTGCGGGCAGGTGCTCGTGGACGCGGGCGCCGTCGACCCCGGCTACGTCGACGCGATGCTGGAGCGCGAGCGCTCCGTCTCCACCTACCTCGGCGAGGGCGTGGCGATACCGCACGGCACGTCCCGCGGCCGCGACCTCATCCGCCGCGACGCCCTCGCCGTCGTCCGCTTCCCGGAGGGGGCGGACTGGAACGGCGAGACCGTCACCGTCTGCATCGCGATCGCGACGCGCGGCGACGGCCACATGGAGATCCTCGCCGAGCTGGCGCAGGTCCTCATGGACCCGGGCCGGGCCCGCGCGCTGCGCGAGGCCACCGCCGCCGAGCAGGTCCTCGCCCTGCTCGCCCCGCGGACCGAGGACGAGGAACCGACAGGACAGGGAATCACCGCATGAAGGTCGCCCGCTTCTACGCCCCCGCCGACATCCGGCTGGAGGACGCCCCCGAGCCCGAGCCCGGCCCCGGCGAGCTGAAGATCCGCGTCCGCAACTGCTCGACCTGCGGCACCGACGTCAAGATCTCCCGGTTCGGGCACCACCACATCGTCCCGCCCCGGGTGATGGGCCACGAGATCGCCGGCGAGGTCGTCGAGGCCGGGGCGGGCGCCGGGGACTGGGCCGCGGGCGACCGCGTCCAGGTGATCGCGGCGATCCCGTGCGGGCGGTGCGCCGAATGCCGCCGCGGCCGGATGACGGTCTGCGCCGCGCAGGAGTCGATGGGGTACCACTACGACGGCGGGTTCGCCGAGTACATGATCGTCCCGGCGAAGGTGCTCGCCGTGGGCGGGGTGAACCGGATCCCCGAGGGCGTCCCGTTCGCCGAGGCGTCGGTCGCCGAGCCGCTCGCCTGCGTGCTGAACGGCCAGGAGCTGGCCCGGGTCGGCGAGGGCGACGACGTCGTGGTGTTCGGCTCGGGCCCGGTCGGCTGCCTGCACGTGCGGGTCGCGCGGGCCCGCGGCGCCGCCCGCGTGTTCCTCGTGGAGGTCAACGCCGAGCGGCTGCACCGGGCCGCCGCGCTCGTCAAGCCGGACGCCGCCCTCGACGCGGGGGCCGGCGACGTCGTCGAGGAGATCCTCGAACGCACCGGCGGGCGCGGCGCCGACGTCGCGATCACCGCCGCCGCGTCGGCCGCCGCGCAGGGCCAGGCGCAGCGGCTCGTCGCGCCGGGCGGCCGGGTCAGCCTGTTCGGAGGGCTGCCCAAGGACGACCCCGTCGTCCCCGTCGACGCCAACCGCGTCCACTACCGGGAGCTGTCCCTGGTCGGCGCGAACGGGTCGAGCCCCGCGCACAACGCCCGCGCGCTGGAGCTGATCGGTTCCGGGCGGGTCCCCGTCGAGGACCTCATCACCCACCGGCTCCCGCTGGACGCCCTGCACGACGCCCTCGACCTGGTCACCCGGGGCGCCGCCATCAAGGTCACGATCGAGCCCTGAAGGAGACGCCATGCCCGAACGGAACGTCGTCGTCGCCGCGGCGCAGGGGCTGCACGCCCGCCCCGCGCAGTTGTTCGTCCAGGCGGCCGCGCGGCAGCCGGTGCCGGTGTCCATCCGGGTCGGGGACGGCGCGCCCGTCCCCGCGAGCAGCATCCTCGGGGTGCTGTCGCTCGGCGCGCGGCACGGCACGCAGGTGACCCTGTCGGCGGAGGGCGAGCAGGCCGGCGGCGCGCTGGAGGAGCTCGCCGACCTGCTCGCCCGCGACCTGGACGCCGGACCACCCGCCTGATCGCGGCCCCGCCCCGGCCGCGGACTCGGCACAATGGACGCACCGCGACGCGGACGGAACGGGGGACGACGGTCATGTACGCCGAGGAACGGCAGCAGGCGATCCTTGCGCTGGCGCGCTCGAAGGGCCGGGTGGACGTGGTCGCGCTCGCCGAGGAGTTCTCGGTCACGACCGAGACGATCCGCCGGGACCTGACCGTGCTGGAGCGGGCCGGGACGGTCCGGCGCGTGCACGGCGGCGCGATGCCCGTCGAGCGGCTCGGCTTCGAGCCGGAGCTCGCGGCGCGGGACGCGGTGATGACGGAGGAGAAGCAGCGCATCGCCAAGGCGGCGCTGGAGGAGCTGCCCGCCGACGGGTCGGTCATCGTGGACGCCGGGACCACCACCTCCCGGTTCGTCCAGCTGCTGCCCACCGACCGCGAGCTGACGGTCATCGTGAACTCGCCGCCGCACGCCGCGGTGCTGGCCACCCGCCCCAACCTCACGGTGATCATCCTCGGCGGGCGGGTGCGCGGCCGCACGCTCGCCACGGTGGACGACTGGGTGCTGCGCCCGCTCGCCGACCTGTGGGTGGACGTGGCGTTCATGGCGACCAACGGCTGCTCGGTCGAGCGCGGGCTGACCACCTCCGACCAGGCCGAGGCCGCGGTGAAACGGGCGATGATCGCCTCGTCGCGGCGGCGCGTGCTGCTCGCCGACCGCACCAAGATCGGGCATGACCACCTCGTGCGGTTCGGCGACCTCGCCGACATCGACGTGCTGATCACCGACACCGGTCTGGACACCGACCTCGCCGCCGACATCGCCGCGACGGGCCCGGAGGTCGTCCGCGCCTGAACGCCGCCCGCGGCGGGACCCGTCAGCCCGCGGCGGGGACGCCGTTCGCGGGCGCCTGCGGCTGCGGGGTCGTGTAGGGCCGGATCGGGCCGTCACCGTCGTCGGTGGTCAGCGGCCGCCCCTCGGGCACGACGTTCTGCCCCTTGATCGTGCCGATGACGGCCCCGGTGTACCCGGCGTGCGAGTCCGGGCCGTAGGCGAACGGGACGACGCCCGGCCCCGTGAAGCGCGACTTCTCCAGCGCCTCCACGACGCCCTTGCGGGTCGGGTTCTTCCCGGCCGCCTGGAGCGCCTGCACGAAGGTGTAGGCGACCGACATCCCGTAGACGATGTTGCCGTTGAACGGCAGCTTCGGGATGTACCGGTCGTGGACCTTCTTGAACAGCGCCGTCCAGCTGCTGGAGGCGTCGCCCGGCGCGGCGAGGTAGCCGTCGGTCACCATGCCCTGGATGAGAGGGCTGCCCTCGACCTCGCTGCCTCCCTTCTTGGCGAAGCTCTCCAGCAGCCCCGTGAGGGTGATGGGATCGGACCCGACGTTGCTGACGACGAACGTCGGCTTGTAGCCCAGCTTCAGCGCGGCGAGCCGGAACAGCGCCGTGTAGGTGGGGATGCTGAACAGCACGACGACGTCGGCCTTGGACTGCGCGATCGCCTGCGCCTGCGCGCCGATGTCGGTGCTGCCCGGCTGGTAGGACTGCCGGGACACGACCTGGTCCTTCGGCAGGTACTTGTCGAGGCCCTTCACCCCGTCCTGGCCGAAGTCGTCGTTCTGGAAGAAGTAGGCGACCTTCTTCCCCGCGTAGGCCTTCCTGACGTGGTCACCGAGGATCTTGCCCTCGCGGATGTAGTCGACCTGCCAGCCGAACGTCTGCGGATGCTCGTCCGGCCGGTCCCAGCAGCCGCAGCCCGACGCGACGAACAGGTCGGGGACGCGCTGGGCGTTCAGGTAGCCGACCACCTTGGAGTGCGTGGGCGTGCCCAGCCCGTTGAAGATCGCGAAGACCCTGTCCTGGAGGACGAGCTTCTGCGTCACGCTCACGGTCTGCGTCGGGTTGTAGGCGTCGTCGACGTACTTGTAGACGATCTTGCGTCCGTGCACGCCGCCGGAGGCGTTCACGTGGTCGAAGAACGCCTTGGACGCCGCGGAGTTGGCGCTGTATCCGGGCGCGGCCGGCCCGGTCAGCGGCTGGTGGCTGCCGATCGTGACGGTGGTGGCGGTGACGCCGGGCGCCGCCGACCCGCCGCCCCCCGCGTCACCGCCGCAGCCGCTCGCCGCGGCCGCCAGCGTCACCGCGGTCGTCAGGGCGAGCGCCCGCCTCGTCCGGGGTCGCTTCATCTGCTCCTCCTGGGTGCGTTGTGGTGGGCCCCGATGTGTCGCTCGACGCCGGACCGCGCGCCCCGGGAGCCCGGTCGCGCCTCCCGCGTGCGCGGCGCTTGGCGGCGCCGCCGATGTCGCGCAGCCCTCCCTGGACACCGCGCGGGAAGGCCAGCGTCACCACGATGAGGACGAGGCCGTAGAGGGCGAGGGGCAGGTTCGACGCGATGTCGTGCGAGAGGCCGGACGAGGACGACAGGTCCGCCGCCCAGGTCGGCACGTAGACCAGGATCAGCGCGCCCCACACGGCGCCCGGCAGGCTGCCGAGCCCGCCGATGACGATCGCGGCGACGAGCTGGAGGGACAGCGTGAGCGGGAACGCGCCCGGCGCCGCCAGCGTGGCGACCACGGCGAGCAGCCCGCCGGCGAGCCCGGCGCAGGCCGCCGAGACGACGGTCGCGGCGATCCGCAGCCGGGCGACGCGGACCCCGCTCAGCGCGGCGGCGATCTCGTCGTCGCGGCTGGCGCGCAGCGTCCGCCCGAACCGGCCGCGGGTCAGGTTCGCGAGAAGGAACAGCGTGACGACGGCGCCGAGGCAGCAGATCCACGCCTGCCAGCGCTCCAGCGGGAACGTCTCGCCGAGCGCGGCGGGCGGGACCGGCGGGACGATCGTCAGCCCGTTCTGGCCGCCGAGCACGCGGGTGAGCGGCTCGTAGTTGGCGAGGCCGGGCAGCCCGACGGCGAAGGCGAGGGTGGCGCCGGCCAGGTAGGGGCCGTGCAGCCGGGCGGCGACGGCGCCGACCACCGCGCCGGCGACGGCGGTGGCCCCGGCCGCCGCCGGCAGGACGGCCGCGAGCGGCCAGCCCCAGTGGCCGATGACCAGCGCGGCGGTGTAGGCGCCGACCGCCATGAACGCGCCGTGCCCGAGGGAGATCTGCCCGCCGAGCCCGGTCAGCACCGTCAGGCCCGCGACCGCGCAGGTGAGGTAGGCGGCCTGCGCGATCTGCAGGTCCCGGTAGGGGGAGGCGGCCGCGGTCAGCACGTACAGCGCGGCGAGCGCGAGGACGGCTCCGGCCGCGTGCCGGGTCAGGGTGGAGCGGCGCAGGACGCTTCGCACGGGCGCGGTCACGACTCACACCCTCCGTCCGGTGCTCGCGGCGAACAGGCCGTTCGGTCTGACCATCAGGACGGCGGTGAGGGCGGCGAGGGCCCCGAGGGCGACGAGCTCCGAGCCGAGGTAGCCGGACACGTAGCTGAGGGCGCAGCCGAGCAGCAGCCCGCCGGTGACGGCGCCCGCGGGGCTGTCCAGCCCGCCGATCACGGCCGCGGTGAACCCGAGGACGAGCATCGCGTCGAACTGGGCGGGCCCGACGAACACCGACGGGGCGATCAGCACCCCGGCGAGCGAGCCGACGAGCGCGGCGAGCGCCCAGCCGAGGGTCAGCATCCGGCCGACGCGCACGCCCTGCAGCCGGGCGATCTCGGGCGCGAACGCCGACGCCCGCAGCCGCAGCCCGAGGTCGGTGCGGACGAACAGCAGTGTCAGCAGCACCATGACCGCGGCGACGGCGCCGATGACGAACAGGTCGAACGGCGACAGCAGCAGCCGCGTCCCGCCCGCGGACAGGCCCTTGATGGTGAAGGCGGGCGGGTAGGAGTGCGGCGTGTCGCCCCAGATCATGCCCGCGGCCGCCTGCAGCAGCACGAGCAGGCCGAGGGTGACGATCACCGCGTTCAGCGGCGGCTTGTCCTCGACGGGGCGGACCACGACGCGCTCGACGACGGCGCCCAGCACCAGCCCGGACGCCAGGGCGGCGCCGAGCGCGAGCCAGTAGGAGCCGCCCGCGTCGATGACGCTCCAGGCGAGGAACGTCGTGAACATCAGCATGCCGCCCTGCGCGAAGTTGACGACGCGGGTGGAGCGCCAGATCAGCACCAGGGCGAGCGCGACCGCCGCGAACACCGCCCCGGAGGTGATCCCGGCGAGCGTGAGATTGAGGAAGCGCACCATCAGAACCCCAGGTAGGCGTGGCGGAGGCGGTCGTCGGCGGCGACGGCGGCGGCGGGCTCGTCCGCCACGACGGAGCCGAGGTCCAGGACGACGGCGCGGTCGGCGACCGACAGGGCGCTGCGCGCGTTCTGCTCCACGAGCAGCACGGTCCGGCCGTCCTCGTCGCACAGCCGCCGCAGCACGGCCATGAGCTGGGCGACCACCCGCGGCGCGAGGCCGAGGGACGGCTCGTCCACCAGCAGCAGCCGCGGCCCGCCCGTGAGCGCCCGGGCCAGCGCGAGCATCTGCCGCTCGCCTCCGGACAGGGTGGCGGCGGCGCGGGACCGGCGCTGCGCGAGCGGCGGGAACAGCGCGTACATCTCGGCGACCCGGCGCGCGAGGGCCGCCCGGTCCCGCCGCCACAGCCCGCCGAGCCGCAGGTTGTCCTCCACGGTCAGCTCGGTGATCACGCCGCCGTTCTGCGGGACGTGCGCGACGCCGAGCCGGACGATCTCCTCGACCGCCCGCCCGGTGATGTCCGCGCCGTCCAGCACGACGCGTCCCGAGCGCGGCCGCAGGAGGCCGGAGACGGCGCGCAGCAGCGTGGTCTTCCCCGCGCCGTTCGCGCCGAGCACGGCGGTGACCGAGCCCTCGTCGACCGACAGGTCCACGCCGCCGAGCGCGCGGACCGCCCCGTAGGCGACGGTGAGGTCCCTCACCTCAAGCATCGGCGACCTCCTCGCCGAGGTAGGCGTCGAGGACGGCCGGGGCGTCGCGCACCCGCTCGGGCGGGCCGCTCGCGATGACCCTCCCGAAGTCCAGGACGACGACCTGGTCGCAGACGCCCATGACGAGGTCCATGTGGTGCTCGACGAGGACGACGGCGGGCCCGCCGCGCAGCCCGCGGATCAGCCCGGCCAACTCGTCCATCTCGGCCGCGGACAGCCCCGCGGCTGGCTCGTCCAGCAGCAGCAGGTCGGGCTCGGCCACGAGCGCGCGGGCCAGCGCGACCCGCTTCTGCACGCCGTAGGGCAGCTGCCCGGGCAGCCGCGCCGCCTCGCCCGCGACGCCCAACTCCGCGAGCCGGGCCATGGCCCGTTCGCGCAGGGCCGCCTCGTCGCGGTCGGCGCGCGGAAGCGCGAGAAGGCCGGACCAGAACCCGGTCCTGGCGTGCGGGTCGGCGCCGACCATCGCGTTCTCCAGCACGGTCAGCCCGGGGAACAGCCCGAGGCCCTGGAGCGTGCGGGCGATGCCGAGCCGCGTC
Organism: Spirillospora sp. CA-108201; assembly: GCF_050936235.1. Taxonomy (NCBI): domain Bacteria; kingdom Bacillati; phylum Actinomycetota; class Actinomycetes; order Streptosporangiales; family Thermomonosporaceae; genus Spirillospora; species Spirillospora sp. CA-108201. The sequence goes on from NZ_JBNJNE010000001.1 coordinate 2,088,953, forward strand.
AGGTCGTGCGGCCGGTGGCGGCCGAGGACCCGGCCCCGCCAGCGCACCTCGCCCGACTCCGGCCGGACGAACCCGCACACGGCGTTGAAGAGCGTCGTCTTGCCGGCGCCGTTCGGGCCGATCACGCCGGTGACCCGGCCCTCGGGCGCCGTGAGCGACACCCCGTCCAGTGCGACCAGCCCGGCGAAGCGGACGGTCACCTCTCGTAGTTCCAGGATCGCGGAGGAGCCGGACACGTCGCCTCACCTCGCCGATGAATCAGCGCGAATCCCCCGAGGCCCGAAAACACATACCGACTGGTCGGATTTTCCGAAGATAGAATCAGCGGGCACTCCGGTCAACAGCCGATCCGCCCCGTCCTCGCGCCCGCCGCGGCGGAACTCCGCCGGGGGTAGGCTGATCGGCGATCTGCGGGCGGCCGCGCCGGGGCGGCACGAGACCCCGGAGGGCCTTCCCGGACGGAGGTGGAGTGATGGCGCAGGCGCCCGCGGGCCGGATCCGCACCCTTCCGCTGCCCGACCGGCTGCTGGCCGTGGCGACGCGGATGTTCGCCGAGAAGGGCTTCGAGAACACCTCGGTGCAGGAGATCGTGAACGCCGCCGGGGTGACCAAGGGGGCCATGTACCACTACTTCGGCTCCAAGGACGACCTGCTCTACGAGATCTACCACCGGCTCCTCGGCCTGCAGACGTCCCGGCTGGAGCAGATCGCGGGCGGCCCCGGCACGGCCGCCGAACGGCTCCGCGCCGCCGCCGTCGACGTCCTCAACACCTCGTTCCTCTACCTGGACGACTTCACCGTCTTCTTCCGCTCGACGCACCTGCTCTCCCGCGACCGCCGCGAGGCCGTCCGCGCCGAACGGCGCCGCTACCACGAGCGCTTCCGCGCCCTGGTCGAGGAGGGCCAGCGCGAGGGCACGTTCCGCACCGAGACGCCCGCCGACATCGCCGTCCACTTCTTCTTCGGCACCGTCCACCAGATCGGCGCCTGGTACCGCCCGGGCGGCCGCCTCAAGACGGCCGCCATCAGCGAGCACTACGTGGACCTGTTCCTCCGCGGCCTGGAGAAGTAGCGGGCCCCGCCCGGCGTCAGCGCTCCACGTGCTCGATCTCGAGCGCCGCCTCCCTGTGCCGGGCGCGCAGGGGCTTCTTGTCGAACTTGCCGACCGTGGTCTTCGGGATCTCCTCCAGGAACGTCCAGTACTCGGGGACCTGCCAGCGGGCGACCTTGTCCGCGAGGAACGACGCCAGCTCCGCCGGGGCGGCCGACGCCTCCGGGCGCAGGACGACGCAGGCCAGGGGCCGCTCGTCCCAGCGGGCGTCGGGGATGCCGATGACGGCGGCCTCCGCCACGGCGGGGTGGGCCATGAGGTGGTTCTCCAGCTCCACCGAGGAGATCCACTCGCCGCCCGACTTGATGACGTCCTTGGCGCGGTCGGTGATCTGGTAGAAGCCGCGGTCGTCGACGGTGCCGATGTCGCCGGTGCGCAGCCAGCCGTCGTCGAACTTCCCGGGTGCGGGGTCGCGGTGGTAGGCGCCGGTGATCCACGGCCCGCGCACCTCGATCTCGCCGACGGACTCGCCGTCCCACGGCAGCTCGGCGCCGGCGTCGTCCACGATGCGCATCTCGACGCCGGCGGCGACGCGGCCGGACTTCAGCCGCCAGTACATGTCCTCGCCGGTGCCGGGCTCGACGCCGGGCGGCGGGAACGCCATGCCGCCGAGCGGGCTCGTCTCCGTCATGCCCCACCCCTGGATGATGCGCAGCCCGTACCGCCGCTCGAAGCGCTCCAGCAGCACACGCGGCGCGGCGGCGCCGCCGGAGGTGCCCGCCCGCAGCGACGACAGGTCGATCTCCTCCTGCTCCCCCAGGGCCAGGATGCCGTTCCAGATCGTCGGGACGGCGGAGGCGAGCGTGCTGCGCTCGGCGGCGATGAACTTCGCGAGGTGCTCCGGTTACATGAACGGGCCCGGCATGTGCAGCGTCGCATCGGACAGGAACGCCCCGTACGGCAGCCCCCACGCGTTGACGTGGAACATCGGCACGATGGTCAGGACGCGGTCGGCCTCGGTGATGCCCACCAGGGACGCCGACTGCACGGCCATCGCGTGCAGGAACGTGGAGCGGTGCGAGTACACCACGCCTTTGGGGTCGCCCGTGGTGCCGCTGGTGTAGCACATGGACGCGGCGGAGCGCTCGTCCACGTCGGGCCACGCGTAGCCGGGCTCCTCCGCGGCGAGCAGCTCGCGGTAGCGCAGGACCGGCGCCCCGTTGCCGTTGGCCTCCAGGGCCGAGGCGTCGCCGTCCCCGACGACGACGAACGCCTCGACGGCGGGGAGCTCGCGCACGACCCGCGCCAGCAGCGGGACGAGGCTGTCGTCGACGATGACGACCTGGTCGCCGGCGTGGTTGATGATGTGCGAGAGCTGCTCGGGGAACAGCCGGATGTTCAGCGTGTGCAGCACGGCCCCCATGGCGGGCACCGCGAAGTACGCCTCCAGATGCTCCTGGTCGTTCCAGCAGAACGTCGCCACCCGGTCGCCGGGCCGGACGCCCAGCCCGGCCAGGGCGGACGCGAGCCGCTCGGCGTTGCCGGCGATCTGCGCGAAGGTCGCCCGCCGGGGCTCGCCGCCGCCCGTCCACGTCACGCACTCGCTGCGGCCGTAGACGCGCGCCCCGTGCCGCAGGATCGCGGCGACGGACAGCGGAAAGTCCTGCATCGTGCTGAGGATCATGGCGTTTCTCCGAGAAGGCCCGCGGCGGAAACAGGAAGGGCCGGCCGCACATGAATGCGCACATACCGACCGGTCGGTTCACCATATTTTCGACACCGCCCCGCCGTCAATGATCCGTAGTCCGGGGTGGAGGAGCCGAGGGGCGGGGCGTGCCCGCGGCCTCCGCCCCGGCAGCGCGGGACCGCCCAGGTCGCCACCGGTACGCGGCTGGTACCGGCCCCGCGACGCCTACGGCCGAAGCCCCCGCCGTGAGGTTGTGAGAGGACCTCGCGTCCTGCTCCGTGCCGGCCGCCGGAGCGGGCGGGCGCGCAGATCATCTGTGCGCGGCGACCGGCGGGCCCGGGTGCTCGGAGCCGCGAAAGCCGGGTGCGCCCAGAGCCCGGCGAGAATGCCCATGAAGGCGTGCCCGTTCTGCCTTGTACCGTCCGGTCGGCATGGGCGCGGGATGTCGATTCTTGCCTGCGGTTGGAGCACACCACGGAGGCACAGCGGACGCCATCGCCGTGCGGGTCACCGCACGCAGGAAGTGCCATACCGACTGGTCGGTTTTGCCAGTCGAAGTTATTGCCATTTCGACTTCGCGGGTTTACGTTGACCGGACGGCGGCGAGCGCGCGGCGCCGCGTGCCGCCGCCCGGCTGTGGCGCCGCGACCTGCCGCACTACCCGGAGACGGGACGCCGCTACGCCTGTCTCGCCATCGTCGTCGTCACGGTCGTGCTGTACTACCTGCTCTACATCCAGTACGCCGTCGCGACGTCGATCATGTCCCACTACGGGATGTCGTTCGGCTTCTTCATCCTGCTGTCGGTCGTCGGCAACGCCATCGGCGCGTTCGCGTCACTGCTCGCCGGGCTCGCCGACCGGTGGGGCCGCGCGAACCTCGTGGTGTACGGCCTCCTCGTCGCCGGCCTGCTGGTCCTCGGGCTGCCGCACGCGCCGGACAAGAACACCTTCCTGGCGCTGTTCGCCCTGCTCAGCTTCATCGAGGGCATCGTGCTCGTCGCCACGCCGGCGCTGATCCGCGACTTCTCGCCGCAGCTCGGCCGCGCCACCGCGATGGGCATCTGGACGATGGGCCCGGTCCTCGGCAGCCTCGTCGTCACCACGGTCACCAGCGCGACCCTCGACACCTCCGGCCGGCAGGACGAGCTGCGCTACGCGGGATTCGCCGCGCCGGCGGTGTTCGTCGTCGCCCTGTTCGGCCGGCGGGAGCCGTCCCCCGCGCTGCGCGACCAGATCATGGTCAGCCTGCGGGACCGCGCGCTGGTCGAGGCGCGCCAAGGGCATCGACCCCGGCCGGCAGGCGTCCGGCCACTGGCGGCGGATGATGCGGCAGGACGTCGTCGGCTCCGCCTTCGCGATCAGCGTCCACCTGCTGCTCTACTACGCGGCCGTCGGCAACTTCGTCATACGTCGCGGTCGGCGTGTTCGGCGGCCTGGCCTACGCGCCGTGGATGGCGAGCTTCACCGAGACCGCCGAACGGCACGACCCGGCGGCCACCGCCACCGGCCTCGCGGTGTGGGGATGGATCCTGCGGATCGTCGTGGCGTGCTCGGCGGCGTTCGTCCCGGTGGTGGTGACCTCGGTGACACCGCTCGTGGAACACGGCCACGAGGTGCGGGCGGCGTCCGAGCAGGCGGCTCCCGCGCTCGCCGTCGTGAACGCGCATCCGCAGCTGTTCGCCGAGCTGGGCCGGTACCCGGAGGGCTCCGTACCGCCGGAGCTCCAGGCGCGCGCCGCCAAGGAGGTGGGCCTGCCGGGCCTCGCGGCCGTACAGAAGGCGCAACCGCAGCTGAAGGTGCTGGAGGAGCACGGCGCCGAGGTGAAGAAGGCCTCGGAGCAGGGCCCCGGCCAGTGGCGGAACCGGTGGTAGGTCTGCCTGGGCGGCCGGATCGTGTTCCTGCCGTTCGTCTTCGTCATGACCGCCGCTGGAGCCCCGGGCGCGCCCGGGAGGACGCGGAGGCGCACCAGCGCGCGATCGACAAGGAACTGGCCGCACTCGCCCGGGACTGACCGCGGTCCCGAAGATATTTAGCTGGGCGAACATATAGACGATTTATGTAAGCACGTGATACATGTCGGTTATGGATTCGCCGTCCTCCGCCGAGGAGCTGGAGCTGGCCGCGGGGCTGGGGCGCGTGTACTCGCTGATGCGGGCGCTGTCCCTGCCCCGCGACCTGTCGATGACGACCGTTTCGACGCTGGCCACGCTGGAGCGCTTCGGCCCCCGCCGGGTGACCGAGCTGGCCGCGTTCGAGGGCGTCACGCAGCCCGCGATGACGCAGCTGGTCTCGCGGCTCGAACGGGAGGGGATGGCGGAGCGCCGCACGCTGCCCGGCGACCGCCGGGTGGTCGCGGTGCACCTGACCGAGGCGGGGCTCGCGGAGCTGGCACGGCGGCGCGCGGCGCAGGCCAAGCGGCTCGCCGAACTGCTCGCCGGGCTGCCCGCCGCCGACCGCGCCGCGATCGCCGGGGCGCTGCCGGCGCTGGACCGGCTGACCGGAGCCGCCCTCGGCGTCCCCTTCCCCGAGACCGGCGGAGAGCACGGATGAGACCAGTCGCCGACGGGCGCGCGCCCGCGCAGAGCCCCTTCCGCCAGCCGAAGGCCGTGTGGGCCGTCGCCTTCGCCTGCGTCATCTCCTTCATGGGCATCGGGCTCGTCGACCCGATCCTGCCCGCGATCTCCGAGGACCTGAACGCCTCCCCCAGCCAGGTCACCCTGCTGTTCACCAGCTACCTGGTGGTGATGGCGGTGGCCATGCTGGTCACGGGCTTCGTCTCCAGCCGCATCGGCGCCAAGCGCACCCTGGTCGCAGGGCTCGTCCTGATCGTGGTGTTCAGCGCCCTGGCCGGGACGTCCGACAGCATCGCCGGGATCATCGGGTTCCGCGCGGGCTGGGGCCTCGGCAACGCGCTGTTCGTCGCCACCTCGCTCGCCGTCATCGTGGCCTCGGCGAGCGGCGGGTTCGGCGGCGCCATCATCGCCTACGAGGCCGCGCTCGGCCTCGGCATCGCCGTCGGGCCTCTGCTCGGCGGGGTGCTCGGCGACATCAGCTGGCGCGGGCCCTTCTACGGCGTCTCCGTGCTGATGACGATCGCGCTCGTCGCCACGCTCGTGCTCGTGCGGCCGCAGCCGAAGCCCGAGCGCCGCACCTCGATCGCCGACCCGATCAGGGCACTCCGGCACCGCGGCCTGCTGATCATGAGCCTGACCGCACTCTGTTACAACTGGGGCTTTTTCACAGTGCTCGGGTACGCGCCGTTCCCGATGCACCTGAGCGCCCTGAAGCTCGGGCTGGTGTTCACCGGATGGGGCCTGCTCGTCGCCGTGTTCTCGGTGTTCGGCGCGCCCTGGCTGCAGCGCAGGTTCGGGCTGGCGCGCACCCTGTACGGCAACCTGGCGCTGTTCGCGGTGGACGTGCTGGTGATCGCGCTGTTCGTGGACTCCCGGGCCACGCTGATCGTCGCCGTGATCGTCGCGGGGGTCTTCATCGGGGTGAACAACACCCTGACGACACAGGCGGTCATGATGGTCGCGCCGGTGGAGCGCCCGGTGGCGTCGGCGGCCTACGGGTTCGTCCGGTTCATCGGCGGCGGGCTCGCCCCCTACGCGGCGGGACGGCTGGCCGAGCACACCAACCTGCACGTCCCGTTCGCCGTCGGCGCGAGCGCGATCGTCCTCGGCATCGTGATCCTGACGGCGGGCCGCGGCGAACTCGCCGGCGCCGAGCGGCGGCAGGCCGAGCTGGACGCGCGGGCCGCCCGGGGCGAGCCGGACGCCGGGGTCGCCGAGGCGGCGGAGGCCGGCTCGGGATCGGGTTCGTAGCCCCCGCGGCGCTCCCCGCCGCGCGCCGCGGGCCGCCTGCGCGCCCGTGTGCCAAAAAGGGCCGGGCTTTTCTGCGCGCCGGTGCGTAGCCCGGCGGGGCGCGGCGGGCGTTAGATCGCGCTATGAAGATCGCCGTGCGGGCGGCGATGATCGTGGCGCTCCTCGCGACGCTCATCGCCCACCCCCTGCCCGCCGGAGCGTCCGAGGGCGCCCCGGGAACGTCGAAGCACACCATTGCGATGGGCGGCTGGAACCGCCCCTACCTGCTCCACGTCCCTCCCCAGCGTGAGGCGGGCGCGCCGCTGCCGCTCATCGTCGCGCTGCACGGCGGCCTGAACGACGCCGAGTACGTCCGCAGGCAGAGCGGGCTCGACGAGACCGCCGACCGCCACGGCTACGCGGTCGCCTACCCCGACGGGCTCCTCGGCACCTGGAACGCCGGGGCCTGCTGCTGGTTCGCCCGCTGGAGCGGCGTCGACGACGTCGCGTTCCTCGACAAGCTCATCGACACGCTGGTGCGGCAGGGCGTCGCCGACCCCCGCCGCGTCTTCGTGACCGGCTTCTCCAACGGCGGCGGCATGGCGTACCGGTACGCGTGCGAACGGTCGGACCGGATCGCCGGGATCGCGGTGGTCTCGGGGGCGCTCGCGATCGGCTGCACGCCCCGGAAACCGGTGTCGGTGCTGGCCTTCCACGGGACGTGGGACCCGTCGGTCCCCTATACGGGCGGCGGGAACATGGACGCGGACGTCCATTTCCCCTTCATCCCCGTCCAGGTGCTCATGGAGTTCTGGAGATGGACGGACAGGCTGCCCGCGCTCTCGTGGCCGGTGCCGGACGGGCCGGACGACTGCGTCGGCACGGGCCCGGGCCCCGTCGCCGTCGCACTGTGCACCCGGCAGCGCGGAGGCCACGAATGGCCGGATTATGCCAGCGAGCTCATGGCCAGGTTCTTCGCGGACAGGCCGTCCCTGCCGAAGACATGACCTCCGTTGAATTCAGATCGTCCCGCTACAAAGCGCTAAACTCTCCCCTCTGACGAGTAATGGGGAGCAATGCAGGAAATCGGCTTGGCAGAGGCAGTCAAAGCGATCCGCGACGAGCTGGCGCGGGCTCAACTCGAGGGCGCCGACGAGGAGATCCGCTTCAGCGTGGGGCCGGTCGAGGTCGAGTTCGAGGTCGCCGTGGTCCGGGAGGGCGGCGCCAACGGCAAGGTGAAGGTCTGGGTGGTCGAGGTCGGCGCCTCGGGCAAGCTCGCGCGGACCACCACGCACCGGGTGGCGGTCACGCTCGACCCGCGGGTCGACGGCAAGCCGATCGAGGTGGGTGACCGGCTCCGCAAGCCCGGCCGGTGATCCCTGACGAACCACGCTGGCGCACCGTCGAGGTGCTCGTCGGGGAGGGCGAGGAGGGCTACGGCACCGGCTACCGGGTCTCCGCCGGGCTGGTGCTCACCTGCCGGCACGTCCTGGCCGCCTCCGGTGCGGTGACGGTCCGGCTCACCACGCCGGACGAGTCGGTCTCCGTCCCCGCCGAGCGGGTCTGGACCGCCGAGGGCGCCGAGGTCGACCTGGCGCTGCTGCGGGTGGCGGACGGCGCACTGCCCGCCGTGGCCCCGGCGGCGCTGGCGGACGTCGACCCCTGGAGCACCGGGCGCGCCCGGTTCGTCTCGTGGGGCTTCCCTGCGTCCCACGACCGGGAGGGCGAGCTCGGCGGGGTCCGCGACGTCGACCAGGTGGACGGCGAGGTCCTCCTCGGCGCCAACGTCAAGACGGGCCTGCTCGACCTCCACCGCGACGACGCCCCGCAGCGCGCCGGCGTCCGGTACAAGGGCCTGTCCGGCGGTCCCGTCCTGGTCGGCGGCAAGCTGGTCGGCGTCGTGCGCTGGGCCGAGCCCGACGGGCCGCTGACCGCCTCCCGCGTGTTCAGCGCCGCCGGACCGCACCGGCCGCGGATCGCCGGCGAGTTCGTCGAGCCCCGCCCGAGCCGGGAGAGGCTGAACGCGCTGCTCGACGGCGCGGGCGTGCGGCTGGACCCGGGGAGCGCCGGCCCGTCCGCGCCGCTGCGCCGGTCCCGGTACTGGTCGACCATCACCAAGCTGCGGGCCCGCTGCCCCGACCCCGCCGACCGGGACGCCGAGCTCGGCCGGCTCCAGGAGTTCGCCACGAGCGGCACGCCGTACCTGTGGCTGGTGGGCGAGCCCTGGGCCGGCAAGACGACGCTCGCCGCCGCCTTCGCCGGGGACCCCGCCTCCGACGTCATCACGGTCGCGTTCTTCGTGTCGCGGTCGGCCGGGTCGCGGCTGGCCGACTACCGGGCCGCGCTGGCCGACCAGCTGGCCCCGCTGGTCGGCGAGACGCCGACGCCCGGGGTCGTCCCCACCGCGTTCGACCTGGACGACCTGTGGCAGCGCGCGGCCGAGCGGGTCACCGCCGACGGGCGCCATCTCATGCTCATCGTGGACGGGCTCGACGAGGACGACCACCTGCGGCACCGCGAGAGCAGCATCGCGGCGCAGCTCCCCGAGTACGTGCCGCCCGGCAGCCATGTGCTGGTGACCAGCAGGCACTTCCCCGAGGTGCCCGCCGACGTCCCGGACGGGCATCCGCTGCGCGGGTGCGAGCGCCGCACGCTCGCCGCCAACGAGGCCTCCCGCGCCTCGCGCAACGCCGCCGAGCGCGACCTGCAGCAGCACCTGAGCGACCGGACGAGCCGCGAGGTGCTCGGGCTGCTGGCGGCCTCCGGGGGCGGGCTGGCCGACGAGGACGTCGCCCGCCTCACCGGCCTGGACCTCTACGACGTCCGGGAGCTGGTCGAGCAGACCGTCGCCCGCCTGGTCGAGCGGCGGGAGGACGACGGCCGTGGCCGCTACTCCTTCGCCCACGACCTGATCCGGGAGACCACCACCGAGCGCCTCGGCGCCGAGGCGATGGACGGCTTCTGGGCGCGGGTGCTCGAATGGGCCGAGACCTACCGGGCCGGCGGCTGGCCCGCCGACACGCCCCTGTACCTCCTGGACCGGTTCCCGCAGGTGCTGGCCGACAACGGGGACCTGGACCGGCTGCTGCGGCTCAACGAGCCCGACCGCTGGAGCCGCCTGCTGGAGCGGACGGGCACGGTGGAGCCGGCGGTACTGACGCTGACCGACTCGATCCGGCTGCTGCTGGCGGCGGACTCCCCCGACCTCGCCGTGATCTACGTGCTGGCGCTGTGGCGCGACCAGCTCCGCCTGCCCGTCCGGGTCCATCCCGAGGTCATCGCGGTGGTCTGGACCGAGCTCGGCGAGCTGGAGCGCGCCGAGCGGATGGCCCGCGACATCTCCGTCGCCTCGATCAAGGCCAACATCCTGATCTCCATGGCGGAGGCGGCGGGCCGGGCGGGCGCCGAGACGGAGGCGGCGCTGTGGCTCCAGGAGGCGGAGCTGCTGGCGGGGGGCATCCTGAGCGGGGTGCGCAGGGCCCGGACCCTGGCCCGGATCGCGCTGGCCCTCGGCCCCGGCTTCACCCGCGCCGAGACCCTCCTGGACGAGGCCACCCGGCTGTTCACCTCCGTGGTGCCGTCCCGGCTCCGGCGCCGGGAGCTGATGACGGGCATGGCCTGCGACGCGGCCCGCGCCGGGCTGTGCGACTCGGTGGAGCGCATCGCGCGGTCGTTCGCCGACCGCAAGCACCAGTGGCCGATCATCGTGGCGGCCGCCCAGGCGGCCGCCGGACAGGGCCTGCAGGAGGACGCCGAGCGCCTGGCGGGCCTGCTGGCCCCGGACGACCTGCGGTGGGAGACGTTCGCCGAGCTCGTGCGGCTGCTGGCCGACCGGGGCGAGTTCGCGGCGGCGCAGGAGCTGGCGCTGACGTCGGTGAACGGGGCCCGGGCGTCCGCCCGGGCGCTCGGCGGCATCCTGCGGGCGCGGGCGCTGCGGGGCGAGCTCGACGCCGCGCGGGCGGTGCTCGCGACCGCGATCGAGACCGTCACGGCCAAGGGCGGCGCGTCCCGCCAGGCGGCGCTCGGCGAGCTGCTCGCCTCCGTCGCGGAGGCGGGGCTGCTCGACGAGGCCGAGCGGCTCATGGCGCTGCTGGAAGGCCACCGCCGGGCGCTCGCCGCGGCCCGCGTCGCCGTCGGCGCGCTCGACGCCGGCCGTCCGGACACTGCGGTCCGGCTGATGAGGACGGCCGCCGACCTCGTCACGCGCCAGCCGAGGCGGCAGTGGGCGCCGCTGGTCGAGGCGGCCTCCGGGATCGCGGCGGGGGGCGACCCGGACACGGCGCGCGGCCTGCTGACCCTCGCGCTGACCGTGGCCGAGGGGACGTCCCCCAAGGCGGCGCGGGCGGTCAACCTGCTGATCAAGTCCCACGTCGCCGAGCTCCGGGGCGACTCCGGCGTGCTGGAGGCGGGCATCGACGCGGCGCTGCGCCTCCCGTCCCAGCAGGACCTGCCGGCGGAGACGGCGAGGACGGCCACCGAGCTCGGCCTGACCGGGCCGGCCGTCCGGGCGGCGCTCTTCGTCATCGACGTGCACGAGCGCAACACCCTGCTCGGGACGATCGCGGAGCGGGCCGCGCGGGACGGCCGCCTGGACATGGTCCACCGCGCCCTGGCCGGCATGAGCCGCACCCGCAAGCAGCTGTTCGCCAGCGTCAACGCCGCCGAGGAACTGGCCAGGGCGGGCCGGCTCACCGAGGCCGAGGACCTGGTCGACCGGGTCCAGAACGGCTTCCGCAGGGCCACGGGCCTGGCCCGGCTCGCCCGGATCGTCGCGGGGCGGGGCGAGCGCGACCAGGCGGTCGCCTACCTCCTCGCGGCCGAGCAGCTGGCTCCCGCGGGCTCGGTGCGGCACCTGACCCAGTTCGAGATCACGGCCGCCGCCGCGGCCGCGGCCCGGCGGGGCCGCTACGGGGAGGCGGAGCGGATCGCCGCGGTCCTCGACGGTCCCCGGCGGCACGCGTCCGCCCTGGCCGAGCTCGCCGAGACCGCCTACGGCACCGGGGCCTACCCTCGCGTGGCGCGGTTCCTGACCGTCGCCGAAGGGCTGCTCGGCGACCTGGACGACGACTCCCGCGACGCCGTCGCGACGGAGCTCGCGGCGGCGGCGGCCCGGGCCACGGACCTCGACACGGCGCGGCGGCTGGTCTCGCTCGTCTCGGATCCGGCCATGAGGCTGTCCGCGCTGACCGAGGTCGCGCGCGCCGCCCACGGCTTCGGGAACGCCGCCGCGGCGGGGCGGCTGCTGGCCGAAGGGGAGAAGCGGCTGGCCGGGTTCGACGCCGACTCCAGCGAGGGGGTGGCGACCGAGCTCGCGGCGGCGGCCGTGGAGATCGGCGACCTGGACCTGGCGGAGCGGCTCGCGACCGGGCTGGCCGATCCGCGGCTGCGCGTGGAGGGCCTGCTGGCGGTCTGCCGGGCGAGCTCCGAGCGGCTGCGGGCGTTGCGCCGCCGGGTCGTGCGCGAGGCGGGCGGGGTGCGCAACATGCGGGTCCGCGGCGAGCTGATCGGTTCCCTGGCCGCCGCCATCGCGGCCACGGGCAACGCGAACCTGGCGGGCAGGACGATGGACGACGCCGAGAAGGCCGTCCGCACCATCGCGATCACCAATCCCGAGCCGCGGTGCCGCGGCCTCGTGGAGCTGGCCCTGCTCGCCGACGCGATCGGCGACGCCGACCGCGCGCGGCGGCTGCTGCGCGAGGCCGAGCAGCTCGCCGCGACCTACGTGGACGAGCAGCGCCACCAGCGGGCCCTGTCGCACATCGCCCACGCCGCCGCGCAGGTCGGTCTGCTGGACGAGGCGGAGCGGGTGACGGAGACCATGCGGGCCTCGCGGCTGCCGTTCCCCGCGTGGAACACCCTGACGGCCGTCGCGGAGCGGGCCGCGGCCCTGGGCGACGCCGGCCGCGCCGTCCGGCTCATCGAGGAGGCGCTGCGGATCGCCAGGAGCGTGCGCGACCCCAAGGTGCGCGGCGCGACGTTCGCCGGCATCGCCGCCGCGGCGCTGCGGGCGGGGCTGCCCGAGCAGGCGCAGGGCATCCTCGGCGAGGAGCCGCAGCACCACCACCGGCAGGGCCCGATCCTGCGGGACATCGCGCTGGCCACCGCCGCGGCGGGGCGGCTGCCGGAGGCCGAGCGGATGGTCGCCCGGATCCGGTCGTCCGCGCGCCGCCGGGAGGCCTGCGAGGGCGTCATCGCCCACCTGGTGGAGGAGGGCGACCACGCCGAGGCCGAGCGCCTCATCGTCCAGGGCATCCGGGAGGACGGCTGGCTGCCGCCCCCCGCCGTCATGATGGCGGCCCTGCCGGAGGCGGTCCCGCCGCTCGGCAACGTCCTGCCCCGCATGGCCGCGTTCGAGGAGGCGGCCAGGGCCGAGCGGTCGTGACCGGCGGAGGGCTCAGGGCGCCTCGGCCGCCAGGCTTCGGGGGCGGATGTCCTTCCAGTTGTCGGTGACGTACCCGATGCAGTCGGACCGGCTCTCGGGGCCGTGGACGATCGTCCAGCCGTCGGGGACGTCGGCGAACGCCGGCCACAGGGAGTGCTGGCCCTCGGCGTTGGCGAGGACGAGGAACGTGCCCTCGGGGTCGTCGAACGGGTTGGTCGCCATGGTCTTGCCTTCCTCTAGACGCCGGGGGTGACGCGGGCGGACCGCCGCGCCATGGACCGGACGATCTCCCCGGTGCGCACGGCGGTCATGGACAGCAGCGAGGAGGCGATCCCGTGGCTGTGCTCGGTGGCCCCCTGGAGGTAGACGCCCCACTCGGGGCCGGGCTCGGTGGCGATGCGGTAGTCGCGCTCGACGACCGGGCGACCGTCCGGGCCGGTGCGGCAGTGCGCGCCCGCCTCGCCGAGCAGTTCGAACGGGTCGCGCTCGCGGTAGCCGGTGGCGTAGACGACGGCGTCGGCGTCCAGGTCCGCGGACTCGCCGGTCGGCAGGAACGCGACCCGGACGCGAGCCCCGGCGGCGCCGCGGTCGGCGACGTCCAGGACGCGTGAGACGTTGAGGATGCGCAGCCGCTCGGCGCCCGCGACCTTCTCCGCGTAGGCGCGCCGGTACAGCTCGTCGATGAGGTCGAGGTCGACGACGGAGTAGTTGGTGTTGCGCGAGTACTCGAACAGCATGCGCTTCACGTCGCCCGGCGCGGCGTAGTAGTGGTCGACGGCCGCGGGGTCGAAGATGCGGTTGGCGAACGAGCTGTCGTCGGCGGGCGAGTACCCGTACCGCGCGAAGACCGCGCAGACCTCGGCGCCGGCGAACGTGCGGTGCAGGTACTCGACGGCCTCGGCCGCGCTCTGCCCGGCGCCGACCACGACGATCCGGCGCGGGTCCCAGTCACCGCGCCCGCCGAGCCGGGTGAGCAGGTCCTCGGTGTGCCAGATCCGCTCCCCCGCCTGGACGCCCTCCGGCAGGACGGGTTCGAGCCCAGCGCCGATGACGACGTTGCGGGCGAGGTGCGTCTCCAGCTCGTCGCCGCGGCGCACGACGACCTCCAGGGTCTCGTCGTCGTGCGGGCGGAGAGCGACGACCTCCGTCCCGTAGCGGACGCGCCCCTCGAACGCGGCGGCGGCCCATTCGAGGTAGTCGTGGAACTCCAGCCGCGTCGGGAACATCGTCTTGTGGTTGACGAAGTCGACGAGCCGGCCCCGGGCGTGCAGGTAGGCCAGGAACGAGTACGGGCTGGCGGGGTTCCGCAGCGACGCCAGGTCCTTGAGGAAGTGGACCTGCATGGTGGCGCCGTCGATCAGCATGCCGCGGTGCCAGCCGAACGCGGGCTGCTTCTCGAAGAACACCGCGTCCGCGCCGCCGTGCTCCTCCTCGAGGGCGACGGCGAGCGCCAGGTTGGACGGGCCGAACCCGATGCCGACCACATCGCGGACGGGGGTGTGCATGCGCTCCTCCGGCATCAGGCGGGCTTGGCCGCGCTCGCGGCCTTGGCGATCTGCGGGACGACCTGGTCGATCACGTAGGGGACGGCGAGCGGTGTGGGGGTGCGCAGCGGCCAGAAGGACTTCAGGTCCAGCGGCACGTAGGAGCCGCGCTTCACGGCGCCGAGCCCGGCGAACAGCTTGTTGCCCTCGATCTTCTTCTGGGTGGCGGGGTCGTCGTTGTAGTGGCTGATCAGGACGTCCACGTCCAGGACGGAGACCTTCTCCATGCTCAGCTCGGCGGCGAACCCGTCGCCGGGCAGCTTGCTCAGCGACTCCGGCAGCGTCATGCCGAACTGCTGGAGCAGCTTCACGCTGGTGTCGTCGGGGGACTTCATCACGCCGATGTTGCCGTTGGGGAAGACGCTGGTGAACGCGAACTCCTTGCCGCCCAGCTCGGGGTGCTTCGCCTTCACTCCGGCGATCTTCGTCTCGACGTCGGCGACGAGCTTCCCGCCGTCCTCGGGACGGCCGATCGCGGCGGCCACCTGCTGGGTGATCTGCTGCCAGGAGTCCTCGGCGGGGCCGTTCTGGTAGGCGAGCGTCGGCGCGAGCTTGGAGAGCTTGCCGTACTCCTTGTCGATGGCGAAGTCGCCGGCGGCGAGGATCAGGTCGGGCCGCAGCGCGGCCACCTCCTCCAGGTCGAAGCCCGCCTCGCCCGCCTTGAGCAGCTTGGGCCTGCCGCCGGTCAGCTCGGGCGCGCTCCAGGGGGCGAGGCCGTCGGGCTGGACGCCGGTGAGTTCGGTCATGCCGACCGGGGTGACGCCGAGGGCGAGCAGCGCGTCCTGGTCGACCTCGCCGAGCGCGACGATCCGCTTCGGCGCGGACTTCACCTCCGCGGAGCCGAGCTTGTGGGCGACGGTGACCGGGAACGCCCCGGCCGGACCGCCGGAGCCGCCGGAGCCGCCGGCGGGCTCGTCGTCGCCGCAGGCGGCGACCGATCCGAGTCCGAGGACGAGCGCGGCGGCGACCGTCAGGCGCCGCATCGTGGTGCGCATTGGCGGACCTTCCATGGTTGGGGGTGGAAAAGCCGGAGCAGTGTTGATCAGGGATATTAGGTTAGGCTTGCCTAACTAGGCAATGGCCGGGCGGGTATGAGCCGCCTCACTCCCGGTGGGCGGGCACGAGGCGGGCGAGCAGGCCCGCCACGGTGGGCGCCGCCATCAGCGTCGCGATCTTCAGGTCCGCGCAGCCGGGCTCCCGCCGGGCGCGCCGCACCAGCTTCATCGCGAGCAGCGAGTGCCCGCCGAGGTCGAAGAAGTCGTCGTCCGGGCCGACCTCGGGGACGCCGAGCTCCTCGGCGAAGATCCGGCACAGGGCCGCCTCCCGTTCGTCGTCCCGGCGCGCCGCCCGCGGCGCCGCCTCCGCGGTCACGGCGCGGGCGGTCAGGACGGACGGCAGCGCGCCGACCCTGACGCCGGGGTCGTCGGCGACGGCCGCGAGCAGCGCGACCAGGCCGTCGGCCAGGGCGGCGACCGTGGCGCGGTCGAACAGGTCGGCGGAGTAGTCGACGATGAGCCGGAGCCCCTCCGGGCCCTCCCGGAAGATGAAGTCGAGGTCGAACTTCGCCGAGCCCGGCCCGAACAGCGCCTCCCGCTGCTCCAGGCCGGGGAACCGCACGTCGCCGGTGCCCTGGTTCTCGTAGCCGACCATCACCTGGAACAGCGGGTTGCGTCCCGGCACGCGGCGCGGGCGCAGCGCCTCGACGACCGCCTCGAACGGCAGGTCCTGGTGGGCGAGGCCGCCGAGGTCGGCCTCCCGGACGCGGGCGAGCAGCTCGGCGAACGCCGGGTCGCCGGACACGTCGGCGCGCAGGACGAGCGTGTTCACGAAGAACCCGACGAGGTCCCGCGCGGCCTCCTCGGTGCGTCCCGCGACCGGGCTGCCGAGGGGGATGTCGTCGCCCGCGCCCGTGCGGTGCAGCAGTGCGGCGACGGCGGCCTGGCAGACCATGAACATGCTGGCGTTCGCGTCCCGCGCGACGCGTCCCAGCCGGCCGGTGAGACCGGGCGGCAGGTCGGCGGTGAGGGTGCCGCCGCGCTGCCCGACGGTGCCGGGGCGCGGCCGGTCCACCGGCAGCGGGATCTCCTCGGGCAGGTCCGCGAGCGCCCGCGCCCAGTGGTCGAGCTGCCGGGCGTGGACGCTGCCGGGGTCGGCCGGATCGCCGAGCAGCTCCCGCTGCCACAGGGCGTGGTCGGCGTACTGGACGGGCGGCGGCTCCCAGGCGGGCTCCTTGCCGTCCAGCCGCGCCGCGTACGCCTCCGCCACGTCGCGGGCGAACGGCCCGAACGACCACTCGTCGAACGCGATGTGGTGGAAGACGGCGAGCAGCAGGTGCTCGCGCTCGCCCTCCGGGAAGACCGCGACCCGCAGGGGGATCTGCTCGGCGAGGTCGAACGGCCTGGCGATGACGTCCTCGGGCGCGCAGGTCGCCGTCTCCAGGACGGGCCGCGCCTCGTCCGGGCCGAGGATCCGCTGGTAGGGGACGCCCTCGTGCTCGGTGAAGACCGTCCGGAGGCTCTCGTGCCGGGCGGTGACGTCGCCGATCGCCGCCTCCAGGGCCGCGAGGTCGAGGTCGCCCCGCAGGCGGACCGCGAGCGGCAGGTGGTAGGCGTCGCGCGGCCCGTCGTCCTCGCGGAGCAGCTGGTCGAGCATCCACAGCCGACGCTGCGCGGACGACAGCGGCACGCGCTCGGGCCGTTCGGCCGGTTCCAGGACGGGCCGGGGCCGCGCCTCGGCGGCGCCGTGCAGGCGCCCGGCCAGTTCGGCGACGGTCGGCGCCTCGAACAGGTCGCGGATGGCCAGCTCGGCGCCGAGCACCGCCCGCGCCCGGCCGACGAGCCTCGTGGCGAGCAGCGAGTGGCCGCCGAGGTCGAAGAAGTCGTCGTCGATCCCGGCGCCGGGCGCGTCCAGGACCTCGGCGAACAGCGTGCACAGCAGGCGCTCGACGGGGGTGCGCGGAGCCCGCCCCGAGCGGCGCGGGCCGTCCTGCCCGGGATCGGGGAGGGCGCGCCGGTCGAGCTTGCCGTTCACCGTGAGCGGCAGCGCGTCCAGCGTCATGATCGCGCTCGGCACCATGTAGCCGGGCAGGCGCGCCTTGAGGCTCTCGCGGACCCGCGCGGCCAGCACGCCGTGGTCGCGCGCGGCGACCGGATCGTTCGCGTACGAGGCGGGCGCGCGTCCGGGCCCGGCCGGCGGGCAGGCCGCTCCCCCGCCGAACACGGCGTCGTAGCGGCCGGGCCGGTCGGACGGTGTGAGCACGACATCCGGGAACATCTCGTGCAGGGTCTCGGGCTCGATCCCCTCCGGGGGCGAGGCCAGCGCGGCCCTCGCCTCGTCCGGCGAACGCCCCTCGCGCAGCGCCCGCAGCGCCGCGACCTCGCCGGACGACCTCGGGTCCGGGATGCCCCGGACCCGCAGCGGTCCCGCGGGCCTGGTCCCGAGGTCGTCGAGTGCGGTCCAGTCGACGGCCGGGGTGGGCGGGGCCGGGGCGGCGTCCTTGCGCAGGACGACGTCGTACCGGTGGCGGGTCAGCTCGTTGCGGCGGGTGCCTCGTTTGACGAGGACGTCCACGCGGGCGGGGACGTCCAGCGCGGCGAAGAAGGACGGGTCGAGGAGGAGTTCCTTCTCCAGCCGGACGGCGCGCTCGATCAGCTCCGGATCGCCCGCGCCGCGTCCGAGCTGGACCGCGGCGTGCAGGCAGCGGACCGTGCGCAGGTCGCGGACGTCCCCGACGAACAGCGCGCCGCCCGGGGCGAGCAGGCGCATCGCCTTGGCGATGACGTCCTCCAGGTAGGCGGCGCCCGGGAAGTACTGCACCACCGAGTTGATCACGATGGTGTCGAAGTGGCCCTCGGGCAGGCCGCCGGTGTCGTGGGCGGGGCGGCAGCTGAGGCGGACGGGCGAGCCGGGGCCCACGGCCCGCCAGTCCCGGGGCGCGGGCTCCACCGCGTTCCCGCCGAGGTCCCCGCCGAGGTCCCCGCCGAGGTCCGCGCGGAGCTTGACGATGACCGGCTCGGAGAAGTCGCTCCCCCAGTACTCCTCGCTGCCGGGCGCGAGGCGGGTGAGGAGGAGGCCCGCGCCGACGCCGATCTCCAGGACGCGGCGGGGGCCGAGCGCGCGGATGCGCTCGACGGTGGTCTCCCGCCACTCGCGCATGTCGTCCAGCGGGATGGGGGCGCCGTCGTAGCTGCTGTCCCAGCCCGCGAACTCCTCGGCGTGGACGACCGTGCCGACCTCGGTGTACTCGGTGTCGTAGATCTGCCGCCACTCGGCGAGCCGCTCCTCGGCGGCGCCGTCGCGGGAGCCGTCCGGGACGACGTAGCCGACGAGGCGCCTCACGCCGGGGACGCCGGTCTCGGCGGCGACGACGGCGGCCTGCCCGACGCCGGGCTCGGCGGCGAGCGCCGTCTCGATCTCCTCCAGCTCGACCCGGTAGCCGCGGATCTTCACCTGGTCGTCGGTGCGGCCGAGGAAGTCGATGTTGCCGTCGTCGCGGACGCGCACGAGGTCGCCCGTCCGGTACATGCGGGATCCGGGCGGTCCCGACGGGTCGGCGACGAAGCGCTCGGCGGTCAGGTCGGCGCGGCCGAGGTAGCCGCGCGCCAGCCCGGCGCCCGCGATGTACAGCTCGCCGGGCGCGCCGGGCGGGACGGGGCGCAGCCAGGCGTCCAAAACGTATCCGCGGGTGTTCCAGATCGGCTTGCCGACGGTGGGGGTGGCGCTGTCCTCGGTGCCGCCGCCGAGCGTGTTGATCGTGTACTCGGTCGGGCCGTAGAGGTTGTAGCCGAGGACGCCGCCGGCGCGCGCGAGCCGCTCCCACACGTTCGTCGGGACGGCCTCCCCGCCGAGGAGGACGAGGGGCGGCCGGTGCCCGCCGTCCAGGAGCCCCTCTTCGAGGAGCTGCTGGGCGTAGGTCGGCGTCACGTTGATGACGTCGATCTCGTGCCGCCGCAGGTAGGCCGTGAGGGCCTGGGCGTCGCGGCGGAGGTCCTCGTCGCAGACGTGCACCTCGTGGCCCTCGATGAGCCAGAGCAGCTCCTCCCACGACATGTCGAAGGAGAAGGAGACGGTGTGGGCGATGCGGAGGCGGCGCCCCGCCGAGGCGACCACCGGGTCGAAGATGTTGGCGCGGTGGTTGAACTGCATGTTCGTGAGGCCCCGGTAGGGCGTCACCACGCCCTTGGGCCGCCCGGTGGAGCCCGACGTGTAGATGACGTAGGCGGGGTGGTCGAGCCTGCCGGGCGTGCCGGGCGCGAACCCGGGGACTTCGGCGGGCGCGAGGTCGTCGGCGGGCTGCGCGGCGAGGGCCTGCGCGGTCGCCGGGTCGTCCAGCGCGAGAGTGGCCCCGGCATGGGTCAGGCCGTCCGCGATGTCGCCGTGCGACACCAGGCAGACCGGCGCCGCGTCCTGGAGCATGTAGTCGAGCCGGTCGGCCGGGTAGTCGAGCTCCAGCGGCAGGTAGGCGGCGCCCGTGCGCAGGACGGCGAACAGCGCGACGACCATCTGCGCCGAGCGCGGCAAGGCGAGCGCGACGACCTTCTCCGGGCCCGCCCCGTGGGCGAGCAGGAGCCGCGCGAGCCGGTTGACCTCGGCGTTCAGCTCGCCGTAGGTGAGGCGGACGTCCGGGAGCGAGACGAGCGCGGGGTCGCCGGGCCGTTCGGCCGCGCGCTCGGCGAGCAGCTCCGCGACCGTCAGCTCGGGCACGGGATGCCGCGCCTCGTCCCAGTCGCGCCGGAGCCGGTCGTGCTCCTGCGGGACGAGCAGGTCGAGGGCGTGGCACGGGGATCCGGGCGCCTCGGCGAGCCGCCGCAGGACCTGGACGTAGCGGTCGGTGACGCGCTCGGCCTCGGCCCCGGTGAACGCGTCGCCCCGGTACATGACGCGCAGTCCGGCGTCCGGCTCGACGACCATGGTCATCGGGTAGTGCGTGGCGTCGCGGACCCCGCGCCCGAGGACCCGCAGGCCGCCGTCCGGGCCGAAGGCGCGGTCGGTCGGCATGCCCGGGAAGTTCTGGAAGACGAACAGCGTGTCGAACAGGGTGCCGAGCCCGGTCGCGCGCTGGACGTCGGCGAGCGCGACGAAGGAGTGGTCGAACAGGTCCGACTGCGCGGCCTGGACCCGGTCGAGGACCGTGGCGAGGGCGTCCGCCGGGCCCGCCTGCACGCGGACGGGGACGGTGTTGAACAGCAGGCCGACCATCTCCTCGACGCCGTCGACGTCGGGGTGGCGTCCGGAGACCGAGGCGCCGAACACGACGTCGTCGCGCCCGGTCAGACCCATCAGGACCAGGCCCCACGCGGTCTGGAAGAGGGTCCCGGGCGTGACGCCCCGGTACCGCGCGACCTCGTCCAGGCGCTCGGCGAGCCCGCCGGGCAGCACGCGGTGCACCTCGCCGGCGCCCGCGAGGTCGGCGGGCGCGTCGACCAGGCCCGGCCTGACGAGGGCGGGCTCGTCGAAGCCGTCGAGCGCGCGCCGCCAGGCGTCCGACGCGGCGGCCCTGTCGCGGCCGTTCACCCAGTCGAGGAACGCGCGGAAGGGCGGGACGGCGCGGCGGGCCTCGGCGCCGGCGTCGGTGTAGGCGCCGAGCAGCGAGGTGACGAGCAGCCCGCCGGACCAGCCGTCCAGCAGGATCAGCTCGGAGGTGAGGACGAGCCGGTGGTCGTCCTCGGCCAGGCGGGCGAGGGCGAACCGGATCAGCGGCGGCGCGCCGGGGTCGAACGGCTCGGCGCGCTGGGCGTCGACGAACGCCTCCAGGTCCCGCGGGGCCACGTCGGCGTGCGCCCACGGCGTCGCGAAGTCGTCCGGGACGAACTGGACCGCGCGGTCGCCGTCGGTCCGGAACCCGGCGCGGAGGTTGGGGAACTTCTCCAGCGTGGCGCGCACCGCCCGCGCCATCCGCTCGGGGTCGACCGGGCCGGACAGCGTCACCACGGCCTGCTGCACGTAGATGTCGCGGTCCTCGCCGGCCAGCATCAGGTGGTAGAGCAGGCCTTCCTGGAGCGGCGAGAGCGGAAGCTCGCCGGCGGGGTCCGCCGCCTGGGCGGTCTCCGTCTCTTCGGAGGGCGCCGCGGCCCTGGCGAGGGCCTCGACGGTCCGCAGCCGGAAGACGTCCCGGACGGTGAACGACAGGCCGGCGCGGCGGGCGCGGGCGACGAGGAGCGCCGCGCTGATGCTGTCGCCTCCAGTGCGGAAGAAGTCGTCGTCGGCCGCCACGGGGTCGCGGCCGAGGACGCTCGCGGCGAGGCGGGCGAGGACGCGTTCGGGCTCGGTCGACGGGGCCCGCCCGCCGGACGGGCGTCCGGGCTCGGGGAGGGCGCGCCGGTCGACCTTCCCGTTCGGGTTGAGGGGGAGCTCGTCCAGGACGACCAGCTCGGCGGGGACGAGGTAGTCGGGCAGCAGGGCGCGCAGCGCGGCGTCGAGCGCCTCCGGCTCGACGCCGCCCGCGACGTAGCCGACGAGGCGGGATCCGCGCGCGGCGACGGCGGCGCGCCGCACCCCGGGCTGGGCGGCGAGCGCGGACTCGACCTCCCCCGGCTCGATCCGGAAGCCGCGGATCTTGATCTGGTCGTCGGCGCGGCCGAGGAAGTCCAGCCCGCCGTCCGGGCGGCGCCGGACGCGGTCCCCGGTGCGGTAGAGGCGGGAGCCGGGCGGGCCGAACGGGTTCGCGACGAAGCGCTCGGCGGTGCGGGCGGGCTCGCCGAGGTATCCGCGCGCCAGGCCGTCGCCCGCGAGGTACAGTTCGCCGACGGGGACCTCGCGGAGCGCGGCGTCCAGGACGTGGGCGCGGGTGTTGGCGATGGGCCGCAGCCCGCCCGCCTCGGCGACGAGGCTGTCCCCGGCGGCCTCCGAGCACCCGTACAGGTCGACCAGCCGCGCCGGCACCTGGTCGGCGAGCGCGCCGGGCAGCGCCTCCCCGCTGCTGATCCACGTGGTCACCGAGGACGGCAGGCCGTTGTCCGCGAGCGCCGCCAGCAGGCTCGGGACGAGCGTGACGAGCCCGATGCCGTGGCGGTCGACGAAGTCGGCGAGCGCGACGGCGTCGGCCGCCGTCTCGTCGTCGGCGATGACGACCGTGTCGCCCGCGACGAGGCCGCCGAGCAGTTCTGTCGTGCCGTCGATGAACGCGGGCGAGCTCTTGGCGGCGCGGATCCCGGGCGCGGCGAGGCCGGCGCCCCAGGCGAGCCGGTTGGCGAGGGCGCGCTGGGTGCCGGCGACGGCCTTGGGCGTCCCGGTCGAGCCGGAGGTGAACACGACGTAGGACGTGTGGTCGGGGCGGACGTCCGGGCGTTCGCGGCGGGGCGCGGCCGGCGGCGGCTCGTCGCGTCCGAGGACCAGCAGCGGCCGGACGGCGTCGAGCATCGCGGCGACGCGGGCGGGCGGATACGCCAGGTCGATCGGCAGGTAGGCGGCGCCCGTCTTGAGCACCGCGAGCAGCGCGACGGCGAACTCCTCCGAGCGGGGCAGCGCGATCGCCACGACCTGCTCGGGGCCCGCCCCGGCGGCGGCGAGGCGGTCGGCGAGGGCCTCGGCCCGGCGGTCGAGGCCGGCATAGGTGAGGGCGGTGTCGCCGAACACCACGGCGGTCCTGTGCGGGGTGCGCGCCACCTGCGCCTCGACGAGCCCGGCGACCGTCCGGGCGGGGAACTCCTGCGCGGTGTCGGGATGCTCGACGGGCGCGCCGAGCGAGGACAGCCGCCGCCCGGGATCGGCGGTGACCTGGTCGAGCAGCGCGCCCAGGTCGTCCATCAGCCGCTCGACGGTCGAGGCGTCGAACAGGTCGGCGGCGAACGCGGCGAACCCCTCGACCTCGTCGTCGCCTTCCGCGAAGTACAGGTCGAGGTCGAACTTCACGCCGCCGGTCTCCGGCAGGAACGGCTCCGCGCGCACCCCGGGCAGCGCGAGACGCACGTCGTCCAGCCGCTGATGGACGATCATCACCTGGAACAGCGGGCTGCGGGCGAGGGAGCGTTCGGGGGCGAGACGGTCCACGACCCGCTCGAACGGGACGTCGGCGCGGGAGAACGCGACGAGGTCGGCGGCCCGGACCCGCCGCAGCAGCTCGGCGAACGTCGGGTCGCCGGACAGGTCGGTGCGCAGCACGAGCGGGTTGACGAACACGCCGACGAGGTCGGCGAGGTCCTCGTCGGCGCGTCCCGCGATCGGGGAGCCGAGCGCGATGTCGTCGCCCGCGCCGGACCGCTGGAGCAGCGCGGCGACGGCGGCGTGCAGCACCATGAACACGCTGGCGCCGGTGTCGCGGGCCAGCCGCCGCGCCCCCTCCGCCGGAATCCGGAACGGCACCAGCCCGCCGCGGCGGCTCGCCTCGGCCGGGCGGGGCCGGTCGAAGGGCAGCACGGTCTCCTCGGGCAGCCCGGCGAGCGTCTCCTCCCAGAAGTCGAGCTGGGGCGCCGTGCCGGGGGCCGCTTCGCGCTGCCAGGCCGCGTAGTCGGAGTACTGGACGGGCAGCGCGTCCCAGCCGGGGGCCCGTCCGTCCTGCCGGGCCTCGTAGGCGCGGGCGAGGTCGGCCAGCAGCGGCGTGAACGACCATTCGTCGGCGGCGGCGTGGTGCAGGAGGAGGATCAGCGACCGGTCGGCGTCGCCGGTCCGGACGAGGGTGCCGCGGACGGGGAGGTCGCGCCCGATGTCGAAGACGTGCGCGGTGGCGTCCGTCTCGATCGCCGCGCGCCCCTCCGGCGTCTCGTCCCGCGCGTCGACGACGGCGAGGCGCACGGGGACGTCCGGGTCGAGGACGCGCTGGACGGGCAGGCCGTCCGGTCCCTCGACGAGCAGCGTGCGCAGCGCCTCGTGGCGGGCGACGACATCGGCGAACGCCTGGTCGAGCGCGTCCTCGTCGACCGGGCCGCGCAGGCGGATCCCGAGCGGCAGCGAGTAGGAGGCGGACGGGCCGCGCAGCCGCTCCTCCAGCCAGAGGCCGCGCTGCGCGGCCGACGCCGGCACGACCTCGGGCCGCGCGACGTCGCGGACGCGGACGGCGCCGGTCGCGACGAGGCGGGGCGCGAGCGCGGCGACGGTCGGCGCCTCGAACACGTCCGCGATGGACGGCTCCGCGCCGAGGACGGTGCGGGCCCGGGCCGCGAGGCGCGCCGCCAGCAGCGAGTGCCCGCCGAGCGCGAAGAAGTCGTCGTCGACGCCGACGCCCTCGACGCCGAGCAGCTCGGCGAAGATCGCGCAGAGGGCGGCCTCGCGGGCGTCGCGCGGCGCCCGTCCCGACACCTCGGCCTCCGGCGCGGGCAGCGCGGCGCGGTCGAGCTTGCCGTTGACCGTCCGGGGCAACCCGTCAAGGGCGACGAGGGCGGACGGCACCATGTACTCGGGCAGCGCGCCGGCGAGCGCGTCGCGCAGGGCCGCCTCGTCCAGGCCCGCGGCGGGGACGTAGTAGCCGACCAGACGGGGATCGCCGGGACGGTCCTCACGGACGACGACCGCGGCCTGCGCGACGCCGGGCTGCGCGGCGAGCACGGCCTGCGCCTCGGCGGGCTCGATCCGGAACCCGCGGATCTTGACCTGGTCGTCGGTGCGGCCGAGATACTCCAGGGCCCCGTCGCGGGCCCTCCGCGCGAGGTCGCCCGTCCGGTACATGCGGGATCCGGGCGGGCCGGACGGGTCGGCGACGAAGCGTTCCGCGGTGAGGTCGGGGCGTCCGACGTAGCCGCGGGCGAGCTGCGCGCCCGCCAGGTACAGCTCGCCCGGGACGCCGGGCGGGACCGGGCGGAGGGCCGCGTCCAGGATGTGGGCGCGGGTGTTCCAGAAGGGGGCGCCGATGCCGTCCGCGGGCAGGTCCGCGGACGTCGCCCAGATCGTCGCCTCGGTCGGCCCGTACATGTTGGTGGCGAGCGTCGCCGACGCCGCGAGCGACGCGGCGAGCGCCGCCGGGAGCGCCTCACCGCCGACCAGGACGCGCAGGCCCGTCAACGCCTCCGGATCGAGCGTGCCGAGCAGCGACGGGGTCCCCTGGACGATCGTCGCGTCCGCCAGGAGCCTGGCGAGGGCCACCGGGTCGCGGACGGTCTCGCGGCCGGCGAGGACGACCGTCGCGCCGCTGATCAGCGGGACGAACAGCTCCAGGGCGGCGATGTCGAACGCGACGGTCGTGACGGCGACGAGCCGGTCGCCGGCGCCGATGCCCAGCTGCGCACGGGTGCCGAGCAGGAAGTTCGCGAGCGCGCCGTGCGGGATCGCCACGCCCTTGGGGCGGCCGGTGGAGCCGGAGGTGTAGATGACGTAGGCGAGGTCGTCCTGGCGCGGGGGCGCGGTGCGGGTGCTCCCGGCCTCGCGGAGGGGGTGGTCGACGACGAGGACGGCCGTGCCCTCGGGGAGCAGCGGCGCGGTGTCGCGGGTGACGATCGCGCAGAGCGGCCCGGCGTCGTCGAGCATGTAGGCGAGCCGGTCGGCGGGGTGGTCGAGGTCCAGCGGCAGGTAGGCGGCGCCCGCCTTCAGGACGCCGAGGAGGGCGGCGACGAGGTCGGGCGTGCGCGGCAGCGCGAGCGCGACGACGCTCTCCGGCCCGGCGCCCCGGGCGCGCAACTCGGCGGCGAGGGCGGACGCCCGCTCCTCCAGCTCGGCATAGGTGAGAGCGGAGTCGCCGGCCTCGATCGCCGTGGCGCCGGGGGTCCGGGCCGCCTGCTCCTCGAACAGCGCGACGACATCGGTCGCCGGCAGGGCGCGGCCGGTGGCGTTCGCCTCGCCGATCAGGGCGCGCTCGTCCGCGCTCATGACCTCCAGCGCGCCGACGGGCCGGTCGGGGTCGGCCAGCGCGTCGCTCAGCAGCGTCTCCAGATGGGCGAGCAGCGCGTCGATGCGCTCGTCGTCGAACAGCTCGCGCCGGAACGTCGCCTCGACCGTCATCCCCTGCGGCCGGACGAACGCCTCCAGCGAGAGGTCGAAGTGCGTGGTGCCGTTGTGGACGTGCGTCCAGCTCGACGCGACGCCGGGCAGGTCCAGCTCGCCGATCTCCTGGGCGAGGAACAGCAGCATCGTGTCGAAGAACGCCGAGCGCCCCCGTCCGCGCGCGGGCCGCAGTTCCTGGACGAGCCGGTCGTACGGGAGCGCCTGGTGCGCGAAGGCCTCGGTGACCGTGCGGCCGGCCCGGCGCAGCGCCTCCCGGAACGTCGGCGCCCCGGACAGGTCGGTGCGCAGCACGAGCGTGTTGCCGAAGTTCCCGACGAGCCGCTCCACCTCGGCGTGCTCGCGGTTCATCACCGACGACCCGATCGCCACGTCGTCCGAGCCGGTGTAGCGGTGCAGCAGGACCGCGTACGCGGCCGTCATCACCGTGTACGGGGTGAGGTTCTCCTCGGCGGCGAGCTTGCGCATCCCCTCGGTGACGGCGTCGTCGAAGCGGCGCGCCCGCCGTCCCCCGCGCTCGGACACGACCGCGCCGCGCGGACGGTCCGCGGGCAGGTCGAGCGAGGCGGGAGGCGGATCGAGGCGCCGGCGCCAGTAGGCGAGATCGTCCTCGGAGACGGGCCGCCGCTGCTCCCACTCGGCGTAGTCGGCGTACTGGACGTCCAGCGAGGGCAGCCCGTCGGGGGCGCCGGCGACGGCCGCGCGGTAGAGCGCGGACAGGTCGCGTGAGAGCGAACCCCAGGTCATGCCGTCCCAGGCGATGTGATGCACGACGAGCACCAGCGCGTGCTCGTCTTCACCGAGCCGGAGCAGTTCCAGCCGGATCGGCCGCTGCGCCCGAAGGTCGAACGGGAGCGCGGCCAGCTCCGCCGCGCGCGCGTCGGCATCCGCGCACCGGACCGGGGTCAGGTCGAGGTCGTCGTCGTCGGTGACGATCTGCAGGGCCTGCTGCTCGGGGCCGTCCGCGTAGACGGTGCGGAGGACGGCGTGCCGCCGGATCAGCCCGCGCAGCGCCTCGCCGAGCGCCGCGGCGTCGAGCGGGCCGGACATGCGGACGAGCAGGCAGACGTTGTAGGCGGGGCTCTCCGGGAAGGCGCGGTGGTGCAGCCACATGCTCTGCTGCGCGTAGGACAGGGGGGCCGGTCCGTCCGATCCCCGGGGGGCGAGCCGGGCGGTGTCGGCGCCCAGCCCGGCCTCGGCCATCATCCGCCGCGTCAGTTCGCGCCGCCGCGCCGCCGTCGTCGTCTGCTCCACGCTCAACTCTTTCGTCGTCGGCTTCGCCACCGCGGGTTAGGTTAGCCTTGCCTATAAAAAACATGCAAGGTTAGCCTTACCTAAGTTTGACCTTCCGGCCGCGAAAGGGAGCTGCCTTGTCCACTGGTCCGCGCACCGATGCCCACCCCGTCGAGCTGGTCGTCGAGCATTCCTCGGCGCCCCTCGCCCTCATGGCCCGCCTGGCCGGATCGGGCCTGTTCGGCGACTACGTCGTCTACGAGCGTCCCGGCTCCTGGACGTTCGCGGGAGGCATGCTCGCCGAGGTCGTCCTCGACGCCGACGCCGTCCGCGCCCATTGGCCCGGCCAGGCCCCGGTCACCCGTCCGTGGACCGGACGTCCCGCCGACGTCCTCCGCGACACGTTCGCCGCCGCACCCCTGCCCACCTGGAACGCCTACGGCTGGATCGCGTTCGAGTTCGCCGCGGCTCGTCCCTCGGGGCGGCTGGCGCACCTGATCGTGCCCCGCACCGAGGTACGGGCCGAGAACGGCGGGGTCACCGTCACCGGTGTGGACGAAGCGGACATCGAGCAGGTCGTCAAGCTCCTGGCCAAGCCGGACGGCCACCCCGTCGGCGAGCCCTCGCCCGTCGACGTCAACGTCGGCGGCGCCCCCTACCGCGAGCGCGTCGCCAAGGCCGTGGCCGAGATCCACGCGGACCGCTACCAGAAGGTCATCGTGTCGCGCCGCCTGGACGTCCCCTATCCGGTCGACGTCGTCTCGACCTACGTCCGGGGACGCGAGGCCAACACCCCGGCCCGCTCGTTCCTGCTCGACCTGGGCGGCTTCCAGGCCACCGGGTTCAGCCCCGAGGTGCTCGCGAGCGTCGACGCCGCGGGACACGTCATGACCCAGCCCCTCGCCGGCACCCGCGCCTTCGGCCTCGGCGCCGACACCGACGCCCGCACCCGCCACGACCTGGAGACGGACCCCAAGGAGATCTACGAGCACGCCGTCTCCGTCCGCACGTCGCAGGAGGAGCTCTACCGGGTCTGCGACCAGGAGAGCGTCCGCGTCACCGGCTTCATGACGGTGAAGGAGCGCGGGAGCGTCCAGCACCTGGGCTCCAGCGTCAGCGGCGCCCTCTCCCCCGGCCGCACCGCGTGGGACGCCCTGGACGCCCTCTTCCCCGGCGTCACCGCGTCCGGCATCCCGAAGCCCGAGGCGATCGAGGCCATCACCCGCCTGGAGGACCACCGCGGCCTGTACTCGGGAGCCGTCGTCGCCGCCTCCCATGACGGCGCGCTGGACTCCGCCCTCGTCCTCCGCGCCCTCTACGCCGAGGACGGCCGGGCGTGGCTGCGCGCCGGCGCGGGCATCGTCAGCGCCTCGACCCCGGACCGCGAATACGAGGAGACCTGCGAGAAGCTCTCCAGCATCGCGCCGCACGTCGTCCCGCAGACCTGAGCCGGCTGCGGGCAGGAACCCGCCATGCCGGAACCTCCCGACGTCGAAGGCTTCCGCCGGGTGCTCGCCGAGCACACCGGCGAGCCGTTCGAGGAACCGCACCACCACGGGAAGTGGCCGCCGGCCCCGGCGCAGGGCCCGGTCGCCCTGGACCTCACCAGCGACGCGCGGCGTCCTCCGCGACTCCGTCGAGGCCGAACGCGTCCCGCCCCGCAGAACCTGGCCGACCGGAGCCCGAGACACCCCGGCCGCCGTCTGCCCCCACTGCGGCCCCCCTCTGGAAAGTCGCCGCGTCTCCGGCAGCAGAACGGTCTGGTGCCCCGACGTGCCAACCGGACGGGGCATGGCGACGCGGCATCGGTGAAAGCCGCGATCCTCGCCCACCTACCGCTTGCCACCGGAGTCGCGGTGCGGACGGTGACTACCAATGCGCGCGAGTACCGGTGCGCGCTTCACGCAAATCAGAGGCATACACACTGAGGAGCTCGGTATGCGAGTTACCAGGGAATACGAGCCTGTGAAAATGGGGGATCGCCCCGTCATCATCTCCGGTGGACTCGTCGACGTGCGCATCATCGGCGAGGAGCGCGAGGACGTGGCCGTCACTCTCGACGGCCCCATCTGGGCGCTCGGAATGCCCCGCAGGTGCATGCGCGGCTATGACGAGATGGTCCTCGTGGCCTGCGGCTGGTGGAACGCCCTTCTCCCCTGGGGAAAGACGATCACCGTCCGCGTCCCGCGAGACGCCAAGGTCGAGGTGCGCATCGCCCGCCGGGTCTACACCGAAGGCGATCTGGAGACGCCCCCTCACATCGGCGACGCGATCGAAGTCAAGTAGGAGACGGAGAAGGCCTCTCGGGGCCGACTCCATCTGCATCGCCGGAAGCTTTCTACAGCAGGTGACGTCGTCACCTGCCGCAACCAAGGGCCCTGGTACCCACCAGGACCCCTCACCCGGAGGGCCCGGCACAGCCGGGCCCTCCTCTTCCTGAAAAGGTCGAAGGGATCATCGATGAGTAAGCGCGAGGTGTACATCTCGGTTGATGTGGAGGCGGATGGGCCTATTCCGGGGCCTTACTCCATGCTGAGTTTTGGTATGAGCGCGTGCGGGAGCTTTGGCGGGGGCGAGTTCGAGGCGGCTGATCCGGCTGCGAGGACGTTCTATGCGGAGTTGAAGCCGATCAGTGAGGACTACGTTCCGGAGGCGTTGGCGGTCAGTGGGTTGGACCGCGATCGGCTGGCCGTCGAGGGGCGCGAACCTGGTGAGGCGATGGACGCGGCCGTTGACTGGGTGAAAGGCGTGGCGGCCGCGGCGGGTGCCTCACCCGTGCTGGTGGCCTATCCGCTCGGCTTCGACTGGATGTTCCTGTACTGGTACTGGACGCGGTTCGCCGAGGCCGGGTCTCCGTTCGGGCACTCCCGGCACCTGGATCTCAAGAGCGTGTACGCCACCAAGGCCGGGACTTCGGTCGTCAGCTCGACCAAGCGCCAGATGCCTGCCGAGCTGCTGTCCGATCGACCGCACACGCACAACGCGCTGGACGACGCGATCGAGCAGGCGGAACTCTTTCAGAACCTGGTCCGCTGGCAGGGCATCCGCTCCGACCAAGCGTGAGTGCATCCGCTGGAGCCGGTATCTTCTCGCGAACATCTCGCCTCGCCCCTCAGCCGATCGGACGTCGCCACCGATGGTCAGTGTCTCCTCGCCCGTGCCGGAACTGAGCCTGCTCGCCGAACTCGAGAGGCGGCTCGAAGGAGAGTTCATCTCGGACGGGTTCGAGCTGTTCGAATTCGGAGAGCCGAAGCACGACGGATGGTCGGACGCCCGGGAGTTCGTCGAGGCGGTCCTCCCCTTCGCCCAGGCCAACGGCTCGGGCTCGTTCTATGCCATGTGGCGCATCGACGACCGCGCGGACCTCGCCACCCTGCCGATCGTGGTGTTCGGTGACGAGGGAGGCGTCCATGTCACCTCGCGCAACCTCCGGGACCTGTTCCGCCAGCTCGCGAGCGACCGGCCACTGTACGTGGACTGGAGCGATGCCTACTTCGGAGAGTACGAGGGATACCACCGCGAACGCGACGGCGCCCCCGAGGCGCACCAGGCTTACGTCGCCTGGCTGGACCAGCATTTCGGCCTGGGTCCGGCGAGCGACCCCAATGAGCTGGTCGAGGCAGCCCAGAAGGATTTCGGGGCGCGGTTCGAGACCTGGCTCGGACCACTCACGCAAGAAACATGAAAGTGAGAGTTCGGGCCGCCCACCGGACGCGGATGGTCGGGTCGCTCAGCCGTCGTGGGTGACGCCGCGGTCGGGGGCGGTCATGTCGCCTGTCTTGGGTGTGCCGTCGCCCAGGCCGTAGCGGAGGTACACGGTGCCGTTCGGGGCGGCGGACGGTGGTTCCAGGAGAGTGAGGTTCGTGGGAACCTCGCCACCGTCGAAGACCTTCTTTCCGACGCCGAGCACGATCGGGTGCACCCAGAGGTCGAGGCGGTCGAAGAGCTTCTCGCGCAGGAGGGTCTGCACCAGGTTCAGGCTTCCGACCACCTTGATGTGCTCGTGCCGATCACGGATTTCGCGCACCGCACCGGCCAGGTCCCGGCCGAGTTGCTCGGACCCGGACCAGGAGAGGTCGGGCCTGCCGCGTGAGACCACGTACTTCGGAACGCGGTTGAAGAGCGCGGCGATGTCGTTGTCCTCGCCGCCCTCCTGGTGCGGCCAGTAGGCGGCGAAGATGTCGTACGTCCGCCGGCCGAGGAGGAGGGCGTCCGTGCCCTCGTACGCGGCACCGACCTGCGCCCCGGTGGCCTCGTCCAGCAGGGGCGCCTGCCAGCCGCCGAACGGGAACCCGGCCGGGTCCTCGTCGGGGCCGCCGGGCGACTGCCCGACGAGGTCGAGGGTCGCGAACAGCTCTATGTGGATGAGGCCCATGTCCTGCTCCCGATGATCGGTGGTTGGTCGCGGGGGTCGGGAGGTAGACCTGCGGGCGCCGGCAGACTCATCGCCGCGACGGCATCCCCAGCCCCTCTTTACCCGCACGGCCGATCCCTCGAACAGCGCATGCCGAGGTCCGACGCTGGGCGGCCCCGACATCCAGGGGCCAGGAGGCTCGGTCCTAGACTTCGCGGATGACCAGCGATCTTCTGGGTTTCACCGTTCTGGGTTCTGCGACGCCGTACCCGAGTGTGGACAACCCGTGTTCTGGCTACCTGGTGTCCAGTGGGGACACCCGGGTGTGGGTGGACGCGGGCACCGGGACGCTGGCTCAGTTGCAACGACACATCCGGCTGGACGAGCTGGACGCGATCTGGATCTCGCATCTGCACGCCGACCACAGCGCGGACCTGCTCACCGCCTACTACGGCGCCTTGTACGCCGACGTCGAGCTCGCCGCCCCGATCCCGCTGTACGGTCCGGCCGGCACGGCTGACCGGCTGGCGCACTTTCTGACGAACACCTCCACACGCAGCCCCGTCGAATCCGCCTTCGCCATTGACGAACTGCACGACGGGCACCGGGCGCGTGTCGGGCCCCTGACGCTGACCAGCCGGGCGGTGGCACATGGCATCCCGGCCTTCGCGCTGCGGGTAGAGGTCGCGGGACGCTCGCTGGTCTACTCCGGAGACACCGCGCCCTGTCCCAGTCTGACGCAGCTGGCGGAGGGGTGTGATGTGCTGCTCTGCGAGGCAGAGAACGCGCAGGTACCGAGTGGCGAAGAACGGGTACATCACACGCCGGAGGACACCGGCGACACCGCGGCCCGCGCCGGGGCGGGGCGGCTGGTCGTCACGCATGTCGGACGTTCTCTCATGCCGCGGGAGGCGGTAGCCCGCGCCTCGACCCGGTTCGATGGCCCCATCGACTTCGCCGCGCCTGGCACCACCTTCTCGGTCGGTTGAGCTACGACGGGTGCCGCACGCCGTCCGGCCCGGTCCGTCTGACAGCGGTCCGGAACCGCAGCTCTCTGTACCCGGACGTACGGCAGCGCAGGCGGTCGGGTGCTGGCTGCGGCTGTTGCGTTGGGGAATGTAGGGGCGCGCTAGGGAAAGTGGATGTCGAACCCATGACGCTATGGGTGGACGTGCGGTTGGACGGTCTTGCGCAAGGAGAACTGGAAGTCGCGCTAATGCACGTTCAGGGCATGCACGTTCGACCTCCGTCTTTTTTAGCGCTTGTGGACCTGTTCGACACAAAATTGTCACTCCGTTCGGGCTGACCAGCCGTTCATTTTCAGGGGCTCCTTCGAACACTTCATGTACACACGGTGGTGACACGGTCACGATTCTACTTTCGGGGGTCATCATGGTCAGCCCGTATGTACGACGCCAGCGTCTGGCGGCCGAGCTCCGCAGGCTCCGCGAGGAGCGCGGCATGATGGCGGAGGAACTCGCCAAGCGCATCCACTACTCGCGCACGAAGATCAGCCGCCTGGAGAACACCGTCGGCCGTCCGGACGTCGCCGACGTGATCACCATTCTCGATGCGCTGAACATTCCGGACGCACAGTGGAAGGAGATCGTCCGGCTCGCGCACGAAGCGGCGATCAAGGGCTGGCGGGACAGGCCATGGGGGCACGTCAGCGGCTGTACGCGGATATCGAGTCCGGGGCCGCGACCATCCGCGAGTACAACCAGAGCGCCATGCCCGGCGTCCTCCAGACCCCGGACTTCATCGCCGCTCTGATCAGCCTCACGGAGCCCGAAGGGCCCCTCGACTTCGATCCGAAGAAGATGACGGACGCTCGTCTCCAACGTGTGAAATCGATCTTACGGGCGGACGGCCCGAGCTATGAGGTGGTCGTCGACGAGGTGTTGATCCGGAGACTCACCGTCCCCGACGAGATCATGAGAGCGCAACTCCGGCATATCATCCAGACGCTGGACCAGGAGTCTCAGTTGACCTTTCGGGTCCTGCCGGTCAACGCGCGGCTGGTCGGCACGCTCCTTCCGCGGTCGACGTTCACCCTCTACACCTTTCCCGACGGGGACGACCCGCCGATGGCGGTGGTGGACACGATCACAACCGATCTCGTCTATCTGGAGCCTCGCGAGGTTGAGCGGTATACACGAAGGTACGAATACCTTCGTCAGGCAGCGCTGTCGCCGGAGGACGGCAAAATGCTCCTGATCGAAGCGGCGAAAGAGCCGAACGACCAGACGGGACCCCCATGAGCAGCCGTTTCACCAACTGGCGCAAGTCTCGGCACAGCGAACCCAACGGAACCTGCGTGGAGGTCGGGCGGGCAGCGGACGGGACTGTCGGCGTCCGGGACACCAAGGCACAAGGCCGGGGCCCGATCCTGGAACTGACTCGCCAGGAGTGGGCCGCCTTTCTCGACTCCGTCCGACTGAGGTAGATCCGACGTCCTAGCCGCAGCGCCCTCGTCCGCGTGGTTCGGACGAGGGCGGCCCGACGATCTCGGTCTACGTTCGCGGCCCCGGACTCGTCGGTGGGATTCGCGCACCAGGCCTCATTGGGGGCAGGTGGGGCGGTAGTCGAGGGTGGGGAGGTTCTGGTTCCATTCCCTTCTTGTCAGGCCGCCCGCGGTGCTCTGGCAGAGGGCCGCTCTGGTGAGCGCGGGGGCCAGGTCGTGGGTGAGGACGGTCCCGGCTTCGGCGGCGCTGGTGAGGGACCTGCCGTCCGCGGAGAACGCCAGGGCGCCGATCTCGGTCTGGTGGCCGCGCAGGATCAGGCCGCGCGAGCGGAGGGTCCTGCCGTCGGTGAGGAGGACTTCTGGTCCGTCTCGGTTCCCTCGGCGCTCACGATCGTGCGTCCGTCCCGTCTCATGGCGAGAAGGGTGATGAGGAACGTGTCGTCGCTTCTGGCGAGGATTCGTCCGGACGGGTACTCGACCAGACCTGACTTGCCGTCCGTCATCAGGGCCTTGCCGTCCGGACGGAAGACGATGCGCTTGACGAAGGTGCCGACCGACGAGGGCGCCGCGCGGATCCGCCGGAACGTCCTCGTGTCCCAGAACTGGAGTTCTCCCGCGGTGCCACGGCGCACCAGGAGGGCGAGGCCGCGGCCGTCCGGGGACAGGGCCATCGCCTGGATCCTGTCGGTGGGCTGGGGCAGCGTCACGTCGCCGAGCTTCGCGAACTTCTCGGCGTCGGTGACGGTGACCGTGCGGGCGTTCTTGTAGACGGCGAGCCGCCCGCCGTCGGCGCTGAGGGCGAGATCGTTGCCGTTGCCGGAGTACTCGTAGTCGGACGACAGGCTGAACCCCCGGTCGACGGCGCGCTTGCGCCGGACGTCCCAGAAGTGCACCGAGCCTCCGCTGCGGTACGCCATGGACGAGGCGTCCGCGGAGATGGCCGTGTTCTGGAACAGGCCGCTTCCCTGGATGACCTGGGTGCTCAGGAAGACGCTGATGTCGAGGGACGAGACCTGGCCGGTGGCCGGCTCGATGCACCGCAGGGCACGCTGCTCGACGAAGCGGACCAGGGCGCAGCCGGCGTCCGGCGCATAGCGGATCACGGGTTCGTCTGGGGTGGACTGGGCGGCGCCGCCTTCCTTGAGCCGCCACATGGTTCTGGCCTGTGCCAGGTAACGGCCGTCCTGGCTGAAGGCCAGGGCGGAGTACGAGTTCGCGAGCGCGAGCCTGAGGAACTGCTCGTCCGCGCCAAGCTTCCAGAGCAGGACCTCTGTCTTCTTGCCCGCGGCCGGGGTGGCCGCGACGGCGAGCAGCGATCCGTCCGGACTCACCTTCGCCGCGCTGACGTACCTTCCCTTGAGCGCCTTGTTGAGGCGGGGCAGCGCGATCGTCGTTCTGGCCGCCAACTGGTCGACGTGCACCGCGCCCTGGGGCGTGACGCCCGCGATGAACTGGTCGCCCGCGTCGGCCGTGAGCATGTCGACGCCGTCCTTCGGGCGCGTCCAGCTCAGCGGGACCTGCCGGAGGGTCCGCAGGCCCCAGACGGTGCGGGCGTCGTCGGTGACGACGAGGTCGAGGGTGCCGGGGCCGGTGATGGCGAACTCGTGGAGCTCGGCGTGGGTGTCGATGTTCCAGACACCGGCCTTCTGGCCGTCCACGATGTTCGAGAGGGCGGCGGCGACGGCCAGTCGGCGGGCGGTCCTCGGGTCGCTCTTGCGGGTGGCCATCGCGACCGCCGCCAGGCGCCGGGCCTCCGCGTCGTCGTGCTGCCGCGCCACGGTGCGGCTCTGCTGGAAGACGAGGACGCCCGCGACGAGCGTCACCAGCAGCAGGACGGCGAGGACGCCGGAGACCGCGGTCCGCAGGGTGGACCGGCGCCGGACGGACGCGCGCCCGGCGTCCAGGAACGCCTCCTCCAGCGTGTTCGGCCGCAGCGCGCGGCCGCCGCCGACGGCCCAGGTCACCGCGCGTTCGAGCCGGGTCCCCTGGAGGACGTCGCCGGCCTTGCGGCCGTGCGCGTCCCACAGGCGCGCCCCCTCCGCGAGTTCCTGGTGGACGTCCAGGCCGGGGCCTTCGGCGGCGGCCCGTTCGCGCAGCCGCGGCCAGGCGCGCAGCAGCGCCGGTGAGGCGAGGGCGAGGCGCTGCTCGTCCCAGGTGACCAGGCCCGCTCCCGTGAACGCGGACAGGACGGCGTCGATCACGGGTTCCGGCGTGCGGCCGTCGCCGAACTCGGCGCGCGCCGCCGGGCGGGCGAGGTCCTCTCCGGCCGAGACCATCCGCAGCAGGATCTGCGGGACGGCCTGCCGCGCCTCCGGGGTGAGGCTCCACAGCACCGCTTCGGCGCGCTCGCCCAGCGGAGGGGACACGATCTTGGGCATGCGGACGGCGCGGGCCTCCCGCTCCCCCTGCTCCAGGAGGTCCGCGTCGAGCCCCCCGCCGAGCAGTCGAGCAGCAGGTCCGGCGCGTCGGGGCGCAGCCCGGGGTCCTTGGCCAGCGCGGCCTCGACCATGGGCCGGAGCCGCTCGGGCACCGGCGAGGTGTCCGGTTCGGTGTTCAGCACGGAGTGCATCAGCTTGGGCAGGGACTCGCCGTGGAAGGGGTGCGGCCGGACGCGGCGAACAGGATCGTGGCGCCCCAGGCCCAGACGTCCACGGCGGGCCCGGGGCTCTTCCCCTGGAACACCTCGGGCGCCATGTACCGGGGTGTTCCCTTCATCCCGGTCGCGCTCTGCGACATGTCCTCGGTGCGGGCGATGCCGAAGTCGATGACGCGGGGGCCGTCCGGTCCGAGCAGCACGTTGGCGGGCTTCAGGTCGCGGTGGACGACGCCCGCCCGGTGGACGGCGGTCAGCGCGGTCGCGCTCCCGACCGCCAGCCGGTACAGGTCGTCCGGCTTGTACGGGCCGTCGTCGTCGACGGCCTGCTGGAGGTTCGGGCCCGCGACGTACTCGCTGACGACGTACGGCAGAGGGTCGTCCAGGTCGACGGCGAGGACGCGCGCCGTGCAGAACTGCGAGACGCGCCGCACCGCCTCGACCTCGCGGACGGACAGGTCGCGGTGCAGGGCGGAGTAGGAGCGGGTGCCACAGACGTCTCCCAGCCCAATAGACATGATCGTCTATTAGGCTGCCGATCCGGGCGGCGGCATTTCGCGCGAACCAGTGAACACCGGTCGACGAACGGGCGGAGAACTCATCGGAGGCGCGCGGCGAGCGCCTTCTTGCTGATCTTGCCGACCGGCGTCCGGGGGAACGCGGCGGCGGTCTCCAGGCGGTCGGGGTGCTTGTAGGCGGCGACGCCCCGGGCGCGGAGGAAATCCTTGATCTCGCGCAGGCCGGGGGCCTTCTCCCCCTCCCGGATGATCAGGAAGGCGCAGGTGCGCTCACCCATCACCGGGTCGGGGACGCCGACCACGGCCGCGTCGTGGACCGCCGGGTGGGCCAGGAGGTGGTTCTCCAGCTCCTCGGCGGAGATCTTGTCGCCGCCCCGGTTGATCTGGTCCTTCTCGCGGCCCTCGACGATGAGGTGGCCGGACGGCAGCTCCCTGACCAGGTCGCCCGTGCGGTAGAAGCCGTCGGGGGTGAAGGAGCGGGCGTTGTGCTCGGGTGCGCGGTAGTAGCCGCGGAGGGTGTAAGGGCCCCGGGTGAGGAGTTCGCCCACGTCGCCCGGGGCCACCTGCTTGCCGTCCTCGTCGACGACGCGGATCTCGTCGGCCGGGGAGAGGGGGCGGCCCTGGGTGCGTTCGATCAGGTCGCGCGGGTCGTCCAGACGGGTGTAGTTGAGGAGGCCCTCGGCCATGCCGAAGACCTGCTGGACCTGGCAGCCCAGAGCGTCCGGGATCTCGGCGGCGCGTTCGGCGGCGAGCTTGGCGCCGCCCACCTGGAGCAGCCGCAGGGACGAGATGTCCTCGTCCGACCAGGTCACCGCGTCCAGCCAGAGAAGGGCGATCGGGGGGACGACCGCGCAGACGGTGGCGCGCTCGCGCTCGATGAGGGGGAACGCCTCGTCCGGAGAGCCGGAGGGCGAGAGGACGACCGTGCCGCCCGCGGCGAAGACGCCGAGGATTCCGGGGCAGGCCAGGGCGAAGTTGTGCGCGGCCGGGAGCACGACCAGGTAGGCGGTGTCGCGGTCGAAGCCGCAGAGTTCGGCGCTGGCCTCCAGGTTGTAGACGTAGTCGCGGTGCGTCCGGGGGATCAGTTTCGGGAGGCCGGTCGTGCCGCCGGACAGGAGGAAGACCCCCACGTCCGACGGGTCGGGGGCGGGGGCCGCCACCGGCTCGGCGTCGACGGAGGCCAGGGAGGCGAACTCCGCGGCGTCGCCCTCGACGATCACGTGCTCCACGGGGAGGGTGCGGGCCAGGGCGCGGTAGTCGAAATCGCCGTCGCGGTCGGCGCAGACGTAGGCGCGGGCCTCGGAGAGTTCGCAGAGGTAGCGGATCTCGCTCTCGCGGTGCGCGGGGAGCGCCAGCACTGGCGCGGCGCCGATGCGGACGAGGGCGAGGAAGGCGACGACGAAGCCCGCGGTGTTCGGGAGCTGCACGACCACGCGGTCGCCGCGGCGCAGGCCCAGGGCGAGGAGGCCGGCGGCGGTGCGGTCGGCGCGGGCGTCGAGTTCGGCGTAGGTGAGGCGGTCGTCGCCCGCGACCAGGGCGAGCGCGGCGGGGTCTCCGCGCAGCACGTCGCCGAGGAGGCGGTCGGTCCAGTAGCCCTCCGCCTCGTAGCGGGCTTCGAGGCCGGCGGGCCAGGGGGTGAAGCCGTCCACGGTCACCGCCCCGCGAGCTGCGCGGGCGCGCCGGGGACCGGCTCGGACGGGTCGGACCCGAGGGCGACGACGCGGTTCGCGGCGTCGACGTGGACGACGCGGGGCTCGTGCCGGGACGGCTCCTCCACGCCCGCGTAGGTGATGATGATCACCAGGTCGCCGGGCCGGACGAGGCGGGCCGCCGCGCCGTTGATCCCGATGACGCCGCTGCCCGCCTCGCCGGCGATGGCGTAGGTGACGAGCCGGGCGCCGTTGTCGATGTCGACGAGGTGGACCTGCTCGCCCTCCACGATGTCGGCCGCGGCCATCAGGTCGGCGTCGATCGTCAGCGAGCCCACGTAGTGCAGGTCCGCCTGGGTGACGGTCGCTCGGTGGATCTTCCCGTTCATCAGCGTCCGCTGCACGTCTCCTCTTTCTCACGATCAACTAAGGCTAGGCTAACCTTAGCTACTCGATCGGCAGAGGAGAACCCCGAGGATGCTCCGGCGACTGGTCATCGACGTCGGGCCGCTGCGCGCCAGCAGGCCGTTCCGCAACGTGTTCATCGCCCGCACCGTCTCGGTCTTCGGGATCGGCATGCTGGCGGTCGCCCTTCCGGTGCAGGTGTACGACCTGACCGGGTCCACCGTGCACGTGGGCGGCGTCTCCGCCGCCGAGGGCTTCGCGCTCCTCGCGGGATTCCTGTGGGGCGGCGTGCTGGCCGACCGGCACGACCGGCGGCGCCTGATGCTGCGAGCGCGCGCCGCGGCCGGGATCGGGTTCGTGCTGCTGGCGCTCAACGCGTTCCTGCCCTCCCCCTCGCTGGCCGCCCTGTACGCGCTGGCGGCGTGGGACGGGCTGATGACCGGCGTCAGCATCACCGCGCTGCTGGCCGCGACGCCCGCGCTGGTCGCACCCGACAAGCTCGTCGCGGCGGGGGCGCTCAACGCGCTCACGGTCCGGCTCGGGTCGATGGCCTCCCCCGCGCTCGGCGGGCTCGTGGTGTCGGCGTTCGGCGTGGGCTGGAACTACGCGGCCGCGGCGGCCGGGACGCTCGGCACCCTCGCGCTGCTGACCGGGCTGCCGCCGCTCAAGCCCGCCGCCGCCGAGGAGGCGGACGCCAACCCGCTGAAGTCGGTGTGGGACGGGTTCCGCTTCGTCGCCTCGCATCGGGTCGTCGGGTCGCTGATGCTCCTCGGCCTGCTGTTCATGGTCGCGGGCGGCATCCCCGTCCTGATGCCCGCGTTCGCGAGCCGGAGCCTGGACGGCGGCGCCACCACGGTCGGGCTGCTGTTCGCCGCGCCGGCGTGCGGCGCGGTGCTGGCCTCCCTGACGAGCGGCTGGACCGGGCAGGCCCGGGCGCCGGGCCTGGCGCTGCTCGTCGCGTCCGTCTCCGGGTTCGCCGCGCTCGCGTGCCTCGGCCTGGCCCGCCACCCGGCGCTCGCCGTCGCGATCCTGTTCGTCTACGGGTTCGTCCAGTCGATCGAGGAGATCCTGCGGTACGGGCTGATCCAGTCCCACACGCCCGACTCGCATCTCGGACGGGTGAACGCGCTGTGGTCGGCGCAGGAGACG
Source organism: Spirillospora sp. CA-108201 (assembly GCF_050936235.1). Classification (NCBI taxonomy): domain Bacteria; kingdom Bacillati; phylum Actinomycetota; class Actinomycetes; order Streptosporangiales; family Thermomonosporaceae; genus Spirillospora; species Spirillospora sp. CA-108201. The sequence continues at coordinate 2,129,651 of NZ_JBNJNE010000001.1, forward strand.
GGCGGCGGCGCCATCGGCTCGCTCGGAGCCGGGGCGCTCGGCCGGTACCTCGCCCCGGGCGCCGCCATCGCCTTGTACGGGACGGTCAGCGCCGTCCTCGCCCTGGCGCTCGCCCTGACCCTCACCGGGCTCCGGACCGCGACGCTGCGGCCGGAGCCCGAGCCGGGCTGATCCCCGGATCATCCGAGGCGCGCGGTCAGCTCCTCCTCGGTCATGGCCTCGACCTCCAGCCAGATGGCGGCGACGGACTCCAGGCGTCCCGGCGTCTCCTCCAGCTCGGCGAAGCGGCGGCAGATGCGCGCGACCGTCCGCTCGGCGAACAGGACGCGGACGGGCAGCGCCGTCGTGTCGAGCGCCTCGCGCAGCCGCGCGAGCACGGTGGTGGCGAGAACGGAGTCGCCGCCGAGGGCGAAGAAGTCGGCGTCCGCGCCGACGCGTTCCCTCCCCAGCACCTCGGCGACGATCCGGGCCAGGACCTTCTCCAGTGACGTTTCGGGCTCGGCACAGGCCGCGGACGCCTCACCGGCCTCGGCGGCGGCCAGGACCGTGAGCGCCTTGCGGTCGACCTTGCCGTTCGCGGTGAGCGGCCATTCGTCCACGCGCACGAGCAGTTCCGGGACCATGTGCGGGGGCAGCAGCTCGCGGACGCGGGCGAGCACGGCGTCGCGGTCGGTCCCGGCGGGCGCCGCCACCGCGGCGGCGAGGCGGCCTCCGGCGAGGAGCGCGACGGCCCGCCCGACGGCGGGATGGTCGCGCAGCGCGGCCTCGACCTCGCCGAGCTCGATCCGGAACCCGCGCACCTTGACCTGGTGGTCGCGGCGGCCGAGGAACTCGATGGCGCCGCCCGGGCGGTAGCGGGCCAGGTCACCGGTCCGGTACCAGCGGGTGCCCTCCCGGAGGACGAACCGGTCGGCGGTCCGGGCCGGGTCGCCGACGTAGCCGTCCGCGACGCCGGCGCCGCCGATCCACAGCTCGCCGGTGACCCAGTCGGGGCGGTCGCGGCCCAGTTCGTCCACCACCCGGCACGCGACGCCGCGCAGCGGCACCCCGTACGGGACGGCGTGCCAGTCGGCGGGGACGTCGCCCGCGACCTCCTGCACCGTCGAGTGGATCGCCGTCTCGGTCGTGCCGCCGAGCCCCACGAAGCGGCAGCCCGGCGCGCTCTCCCGCACCAGGCCGGGCAGGTGCGTGCCCACCCAGTCGCCGCCGAGCAGGACGAGCCGCAGGCTCTCCGCCGGGCCCGCGCGCAGCAGCATCTCCAGGACGGACGGGACGCAGTTCAGCACGGTCACCGACCAGCGCCGCACCAGCTCGCTCCACCGGGCGGCGTCGCGCCGCTCGTCCTCGTCCGGGACGACGACCGCGCCGCCCGCGTGCCAGGCGGCGAACAGGTCGAACACCGACAGGTCGAAGTCGAGCGCCGACACGGCGAAGGAGACGTCGTCCTCCCCGATCGCGAACCGCTCGACCAGGTCGCCGATGGTGTTCATCGCCGCGCCGTGCGACACCTCCACGCCCTTGGGCTCGCCCGTCGAACCGGAGGTGAACAGGACGTAGGCGACCTGGTCGGGCCGCACGGCGACCGGTCCGGGCAGCGGGTCGGCATCGGCGAGGCCGCTCGGGGTGAGCGAGGCCGCGACGCCGGCGCCCGCGCGGATCCTCGCGCGCCGCGCCTCCGGCTGCTCGGGGCCGATCGGGACGTAGGCGGCGCCGGCCGCCAGCGCCCCGAGCGCGGCGGCGGCCTGGCCGGGGCCCTTCGGAAGTTCGATCGAGACCCGGTCGCCGGGGCGGACGCCCTGCGCCGCCAGCGCCGCCGCGATCCGCAGGGCGCGGCCGGCGAGCTCGCCGTAGGACATCGTCCCGCCGTCGCCCCAGTGCAGGGCCGGGGCGTACGGGCGGCGCGCGGCGTGCTCGAAGAAGCCCTCGGTCAGGGTGCGCGGCGCGGGCGCGGGAGTGGCGTTCAGCCCGTGCCGGACGCGGAGCTGCGCGGGCGTCGCGGCGATGGCGAGCGGCGCGTCCCAGTCGGCGCCGGGCGCGCCGAGACGGGTGACCGCGGCGGTGTAGGCGTCGAACATCGCCTCCGCGACGCCGTCCGGGAACGCGGGCAGGCGCACGTCCCAGTTGAGCAGCAGGCCGCCGGACACCTCGGTCACCTGCGCGTCCAGCAGCACCTGCGGGCCCTGCGAGATGATCCAGCCGGGTTCGCCGAACAGTTCGCGGACGCGATCGCCGAACAGCTCGCCCAGGTTGAGGGCGCTGGTGTAGACGATCGGGGCGAGCACCTGCTCCCCGCGCAGCCGCGACAGGTCCCGCAGCACCTCCAGACCGGAGTAGTCGCTGTGCGCTCCGGCGGTGTGCAGGTTCGCCTGGAGGGCGCGGGCGCGGGCGACGAACGGGAGATCCTCGGTGAGGTCGGCCTCCAGCATGATGGACCCGGTGAAGTCGCCGACGACCTTGTCGACGTCGGGGTGGACGGGCTCGCGGTGGAACAGCGGCAGGTTCAGCAGGAACCGCGGCGTCGCCGACCAGGTCCCGACCACCTCGGCGAACACGGCGGCGAGCGCCATCGCGGGGGTGACGCCCTCGGCGTGGGCGCGGGCGATGAGGCGGTCCTTGCCGTCCGGCGGCAGCCAGTGGTGCCTGCGCTCGACGCGGTTCCCCGGCTCCGGGACGACCGGCAGCTCGGGCGGGCCGGGAAGGCCGGCGAGCCGGTCGGCCCACCAGCGGCGGTCGGCGGCGCGGGCCTGCGCGCGGGGGTCGTCGGCGAGGTAGCGGGCGTAGCCGTAGCGGATCGGCGCGAGGGTCTCGCCCTCGTACAGCGCGGCGAGGTCGGCCAGCATGACGCGGTAGCTCATCGCGTCGGCGGCGACCATGTCGACGTCCAGGTGGAGGCGCGCGGCGCCGTCCGGGAGGAGGCTGAGCCGGGCGTCGAAGACGCGGCCGTCCTCGATGGGGAGCCGCTGCCGCGACATCTCGTCCCGGACGCGCTCCAGCTCGGAGTCCGCGTCGTCCGAGGAGCGCAGGTCGTGGACGGTGACGAGCGGCCCGGGGCGTTCGGGCAGGATCCGCTGCGTCCCGTCGTCGCGGACGGCGGCGCGCAGCATCGGGTGCCGCCGCACCAGCGCGCCCACGGCCGTCTCGAAGCGGGACGGGTCGATCGCGCGCCCGTCCAGCTCGACGTACAGGTGGGCGGCCACGGAGCCGAGCTCCTGGCCGGAGTCTCGGCCGATCCAGTACGCGTGCTGCATCAGCGCCAGGGCGAAGGGGTCGTCCGGTTCGACGGCGGCCTCGCCGGGATCCGCGCCCGGTGCCGCGCCCGTTTCCGCGCCCGTTTCCGGGGCGGGCCCGGCCGACGCCTCGACCTGGCCCTTCTCGGCGAGGAGGTCCCACCACCCGGCGAGCGTCGGACGTTCGGCCAGCTCGGCGAAGCGGATCTCGATCCCCCCGCGCCGGAGCCGGCCGGTGAGCTGCATGAGCCGGATCGAGTCCATGCCCAGCTCGATGAGGTTGTCGTCCGCCTCCGCGCGCTCGCCCAGCACCTCGGCCAGCGCGGCGTGGAGCTCATCCCAGGTCAGCACGGAACTCCTCTCAATTTAGGTAAGGCTAACCTAATTGCGACGTTCGGCTCCGTCAACGCCGGCCGGAGAAGGACAGCAGCCATGCCAGGTACACGCCGCCGAGGACGCCGGTGACGACGCCGACCGGCACGGCGACCGGCAGGTGCAGCGCGACCAGGTCCGCGCTCGCCAGCAGCGCGGCCCCGGTCAGCGCGGCGGGCAGCAGCTGCGCGCCGGGCCGCCGGGTCAGCCGCCGGGCGAGCTGCGGCGCGGCGAGCGCCACGAACGGGACGGGGCCGGCCGCGGCGGTCGCCGCCGCGACCAGGCCCACCCCGGCGATCGTCAGCAGGGCCCGCGTCCGCTGGACGGGCACGCCGAGCGCCCGCGCGGCGTCGTCGCCCAGCTCGCCCATGCCGAGCGGCCGGGCCAGCAGGAGCGCCGCGGGCACGAGCACGGCCAGCGCGAGCGCGAGCGGGACGGCCTGGTCCCAGTCCCTCCCGTTCAGGCTGCCGGTCAGCCAGAACGCGGCCTCGTACGCCTCGCGCAGTTCGGCGCGGGTGATGAGGTAGGAGTTGAGCGCCTCCAGCATCGCCGCCGCCGCGACGCCGATCAGCACCAGCCGGACCCCGTGCACGCCGCCGCCCCGGCGGTAGGCGACCAGGTACACCGCGAGAGCGGTCAGCACCGCGCCCGCGACCGAGCTGACGGTGATCGCGACCGCGCCGCCGCCGAACACCAGGATCTGCAGCAGCGCGCCGGTCGCCGATCCGGTGGTGAAGCCGATGAGGTCGGGACTGCCGAGCGGATTGCGGGAGATGCTCTGGAAGACCGCCCCGGACATGCCGAGCGCCAGACCGGCGAGCAGGCCGGTGACGGCGCGGGGCAGGCGCAGGGTGGTGACGATGAACTCGGTGGCCTGGTCGCCCTTGCCGAGCAGGACGCGCACCACGTCCGGCGGCGCGATGGGGAACTCTCCCGAGCCGACCACGAGGACGGCCGCGCCGACCGCGACCGCGGCCAGCACCCCGCACACCGCCGCCGTGCGCGGCTCCCAGCGCAGCGACACCCCGGCCGCACGGATGACTCTCACAGGTCGCGCGTCCTTCCCCTCCGGACCATCACCGCGAACAGCGGCGCACCGAGGAACGCGGTGACGATGCCGGTCTCCAGTTCTCCGGGCGTGACGACGCGGCCGAGGATGTCCGCGCCGAGCAGCAGGACGGGCGCGAGGAGCAGCGCGTAGGGCAGGACGAGCCGCTGGTCCGGGCCGACCGCCGTCCGCACGATGAAGGGGACGGCCAGCCCGAGGAACGTGATGGGCCCGGCCGCCGCCGTCGCGGCCCCGCACAGCAGCACCACCGCGAGCGACCCGAGCGCCCTGGTCCGGCCGGGGCGGGAGCCGAGGGCGCGGCCCGCGTCGTCGCCGAGGCCGAGGGCGTTCAGCGGGCGGGCGAGCGCCAGCGCGAGCAGCGTCCCGGCGATGATGAACGGCAGGACGCGCAGGAAGACCGGAACGTCGCGGCCGCCGAGCGTGCCGACCTGCCAGAACCGGAAGCCGCCGAAGGTGCGGGGGGTGAACAGCATCACGCCGGCCGTCATCGCGCTGAAGACCGCGTTGACGGCGGCCCCGGCCAGGACCAGCCGCGCCGGGGACGCGCCGCCGCGCCCCCGGGCGCCGATCAGGTAGACGAGGGCCGCCGCGCCCGCCGCTCCGGCGAAGGCCGCCCACACGTAGACGAGCAGGTCGTCCACGCGGAACGCGCCGATGACCAGGACGACCGCGAGGGCCGCGCCGCCGTTCACGCCGAGCAGGCCCGGTTCGGCGAGCGGGTTGCGGGTGAGCGCCTGCATCACCGCGCCCGCCAGCCCGAGCGCCATGCCGACGGCGACGCCGAGGAGGGTGCGGGGCAGCCGCAGCTCGTGGACGATCAGCTGCGCCCGGGAGCCGTCGTCCGGGGAGAACACGCCGGGGATCACGTCCGCGACCGGGACGTCGCCGGCGCCGATCGCGAGGCTGGCCCCGATCGTCAGCAGCAGCACCGCCGCGAGCAGGGCGAGCCACCACGGCCGCGCGCCGCGCGACAGCCCCTGCCCCTCCGGGGATTTCGACGGGTGTTCTCGCGCGGGGGAAAGCACGCGGTAAGGCTAGCCTAAGCTAACTCACCCCTCAACGGCCCCGCCGCATCCGCTCGCACCCATCAGCAATACATGTGTATGGTATACATAGATATTGGAAGCTGAACGTCTGTATTGGAGGTGGGGAATGGCGAGGACCGGCCGGGCCGCGAGCCCGGCGCCCGAGGACCTGACGGCGCGTGCCAAGATCCGGGACGCCGCGCTGCTGCAGTTCGCCGAGCACGGCACGAAGGGTGCGACGTTCCGCGGGATCGCCGAGGCCGCCGGGGTCTCGGTGGGGCTCGTCCAGCACCATTTCGGCTCGAAGGAGGAACTGCGCGAGGCGTGCGACGCCTACGCGCTCGACACGATCCGCCGGCTCAGCTCGACGTCCGCCGGCGAGGCGATGGGCGACCCGGGGCTCCTGGCCGCGGCCGTCCAGGCGGACCTGCCCGTCCGGCGCTACATGGCCCGCGCGCTCGTCGACGGCTCGGCCGCGGCGGACCGCTTGTTCGACGACCTGGTCGCCGTGACCGAGGGGTACCTGGCGGATCCGCCGCCTGGAACCGTCCCGCCCACCACCCGCGACCTGCAGGCCTACGCGGCCGCGACCGTCGCGATGACGACCGGGATCGAGGTGCTGCACCGGCACCTCAGCCGGGTCCTCGGCGCCGACACCTTCACCCCCGAGGGCTCGCTGCGGCTGCGCCGCGCGGTCCTGGAGATTTTCGACGACCGGCTGCTCGAACCGGAGACCGTCACGCTCGCCCACGCGGCGATGGACCGGTACGAGGCGGGTCTCAAGGGAGACGACGATGAATGACGTGGTCCGGGCCGAGGGCCTGGTCAAGACGTTCGGCCGGACGCGCGCGCTCGACGGCCTCGACCTGCGCGTGGCCCCCGGCGAGGTGCACGGGTTCCTCGGCCCCAACGGGGCCGGGAAGTCCACGACCATCCGCGTCCTGCTCGGGCTGATGCGCGCCGACTCCGGCTCCGCGAGCCTGCTCGGCGGCGACCCGTGGCGCGACGCCACCGCCCTGCACCGCCGCATCGCCTACGTCCCGGGCGACGTCACGCTGTGGCCGAACCTGTCCGGCGGCGAGGTCATCGACCTGCTCGGGCGGCTGCGCGGCGGGCTCGACGGGAAGCGGCGGGACGAGCTGCTCGGCCGCTTCGAGCTCGACCCGAAGAAGAAGGGCCGCGCCTACTCCAAGGGCAACCGGCAGAAGGTCGCCCTCGTCGCGGCGTTCGCGTCCGACGCGGAACTGCTCATCCTGGACGAGCCCACCTCCGGCCTCGACCCGCTCATGGAGGAGGTCTTCCAGGAGTGCGTGCGGGAGGAGAAGCGCGGCGGGCGCACCGTCCTGCTGTCCAGCCACATCCTCAGCGAGGTCGAGGCGCTCTGCGACCGCGTCACCATCATCCGCAAGGGCCGGACGGTCGAGACCGGCACACTCGACGAGCTGCGGCACCTGACCCGCACGTCCATCCGGGCCGAGCTCGCCGGCGCCCCGGACGGCATCCCGCTGCCGGGGGCGCACGACGTCCGCATCGACGGCACCGCCATCACGTTCGAGGTCGAGACCCCCGAGCTGGACGCCGCGCTCAGGGAGCTCACCCGGATCGGCGTGCGGACCCTGACGAGCCGGCCGCCCACGCTGGAGGAGCTGTTCCTGCGCCACTACGAGGACGACCTCGCCAGGGAGACCGCCTCATGACCGCCACGACCCTGCCCGCTCCGGCGCGGGCCTCCGGCCGCGGCGGCGGCCTCGCGGGCGCCGGCATGCTGCTGAAGATCTGGCTGCGCCGCGACCGCGTCATGATGCCGGCCTGGATCTACGGGCTGACCGCGCTCGTCTCCGGCACCGTCTACAGCCTCAAGCACGAGTACGACACGCCCTCGGCGCTCGCGAGCTTCGCGCGCGGCGTCAACGACAACCCGTCCACGCGGGCGCTCTACGGCCGCCTCCTGAACGACGGCGGCATCGCGGGGCTCTGCGCGTGGCGGATCGGTGCGACCGGCGCCGCGTTCACCGCGGTGATGTGCGTCCTGCTGGTCGTCCGGCACACGCGGGCCGAGGAGGAGACCGGCCGGCTGGAGCTGGTCGGCGCCGCCGCCGTCGGACGCCGCGCGCCGCTCACCGCGGCGCTCATGACCGCCGTGACCGCCGCCGGGACCCTGGGGACCGTCGCCGCGCTCGTGATGATCCTCTTCGGGTTGCCGGCGGCCGGCTCGATCGCGTTCGGGCTGTCCTGGTTCGGCGCCGGCCTGGTGTTCTCCGGGGTCGCGGCGGTCACCGCCCAGCTCGCCGAGACCTCGCGCCTGGCCGGCGGCCTGGCGTTCGCCGTCCTCGGCGCGTCCTTCCTGGTGCGCGGCGTGGCCGACGCGGGCTCGGCGCACTGGCTGTCGTGGCTGTCGCCGATCGGCTGGGCGCAGCGCGTCCGCCCGTTCACGGGCGAGCAGTGGGCCGTCCTGCTGCTCCCCCTCGCCGCGTTCGTGCTGCTGGTCGCCGCCGCCTACCTGCTGACCGAGCGGCGCGACCTCGGCTCCGGGATCCTGGCTCCGTCCCTCGGCCCGGCGCGGGCCGCGCCGTCCCTGCGCGGCCCGTTCGCCCTGTGGTGGCGGCTGCAGCGCGGGACGCTGCTCGGCTGGGCCGCCGGGTTCCTGGTGTACGGGCTGGCGATCGGCGGCGTCGCGGACGGCGTCGGCGACCTGGTGAACGGCAGCGACGCCGTCCTGGACGACATCCGCAGGATGGGCGGCCAGCAGGACATCGCGGACGCGTTCCTCGCCACGGCCATGGGCCTCATGGCGCTGTTCACCGCCGCATACGCGGTGCAGAGCGTGCTGCGGCTGCGCGCCGAGGAGAGCGGCGGGCGCCTGGAGCCGGTCCTCGCGACCGCCGTCGGCCGCACCCGCTGGGCCGTCGCCGCCCTGGCGAACACCGTCGCGGGGACGGTGGTCATGCTCGCCGCCGCCGGCCTGGGCGTCGGCCTGGTCCACGGCGCCCGGTCGGACGACCTGGCGGGCCAGATCCCCCGCCAGCTCGGCGCGGCGCTGGCCCAGCTCCCGTCGGTCTGGGTCGTCGCCGCCGCCGCGATGCTGCTGTTCGGCGCGCTCCCCCGCGCGACGTCCGCCGCATGGGGCGTGCTCACCGTCTTCCTGCTCCTCGGCCAGGTGGGACCGCTCCTGCGCCTCCCGCAGGCGGTCATGGACCTGTCCCCCTTCACCCACACTCCGAAGCTGCCTGGAGGCGACGCCGACCCGCTCCCGCTCCTCGCACTCACCGCGGTGGCGGCCGCCCTGGCGGCGGCCGGGCTGGCCGCCTTCCGGCGCCGCGACGTCAGCTGAGCGGCGCTTCGCCGGATGTTTCCCGGGCGGGCTCCGGCGCGCCCGCCCGGGAACCCGCATGACCTCCCCTTTCACGGGTACCTCGCAATCTCGCGCAATCTCGTGACCACGGGAGGTGATCGTCATGTCCATCGGAACCGGCGAGACGCCGGAGGGAACCCCCATCGATCCGCTGCGGGTCCGCAGCGACGTCCGCGGGCCCTGCCTGCTGGTGGAGGCGGAGGGGGAGCTCACGATCCTGACGGCCGACGCGCTGCGCGAGCACGTCCTGGCCGACATGCGGGCCATGGGCGCGCCGCCGCTGATCGTCCTGGACGTCGGCGAGGTGAGCTTCTGCGACTCCTCCGGGCTGAACGCGATGATCACACTGTGGAAGGCCGCCCACGCGGCGGGGGGCGAACTCGTCCTCGCCCGCCCGGAACGCCGGTTCCGCACGATCATCGAACGCAGCGGCCTGGACCGGCACCTCATCGCCCACCCCACCACCGAGCAGGCCCTCGACGCGCTCTCCGCACGCTGATCCCGCCGTCCGCGCCCCGGGCCCTTGCCCTCCGCATCCATACGGTGATACGAAATCCGTACTATCGTCTCACCGACGGCGAGGGCCCATGCGACGCCCCGACTCCCCGCCCCCCGCTCCCGTGTCCGCGGAGCCGCCGCCGGCGGGCGCCATCCCCGGCTCGTCCTCGCTCACCCGGCGGTACGCGGGCGACTGGCGCGGCGTGTTCATCAGCAGGTCCACCCTGCTCCTCCAGGTCGCGCACCCCGTGGTCGGCGCCGGCGTCGCCGACCACTCCGCGTTCCTCGGCGACCGCTGGGGCCGTCTGACGCGCACCCTGGAGTCGACCTTGGACTTCCTCGGCTACCGGGGCGAGGAGCGCGGCCGGAAGGAGGCGGCGCGGCTCCGGGAGGTCCACAGGGACATCAAGGGAGTCGATGCCGACGGACGCCGGTACCACGCGCTGAACCCCGAGGCGTACCTGTGGGTCCACGCCACGCTCTACCACGGCATGGTGCGGACGCAGGAGCTGTTCGGCCGGCCCCTCGGCCCCGTCGAGGAGGCGGCCCTGTTCCGGGAATGGCGCGACCTCGCGCTCGCCCTCGGCATCACCGGGCGGCACCTGCCGGACGGCCCGGCCGCCTTCCGCGCCTACTTCGACGGCATGGTCCAGGACCGGCTCGAACGCAACGCGACCGTCGACCTGCTCATGCGCCTCGACCGCGAGCCGCTGCCGCCGCCCCCGTCCTGGCCGCTGCCGAGGGCCGCCTGGACGGGGCTCGCGCTCCCGCCGACGCGGCTGCTGCGCGCCACCGGCGTCGCCGCGCTCCCGCCCGTCCTGCGGGCACGGTTCGGCCTGCGCTGGACGGCGTCCGACCGGCGCCGCTTCGAGGTCTTCGCGCGCGGCGTGCGGCTCGCCCACGCCGCGACCCGGGCCCCGCTGCGCCACTCCCCCGTCGCCGCACGCGCCGTCCGCTCGGCTCGGAGGGGGCGCGGCGGCTAGAGTCGGCGCCACGATGACGAGCGACGACGAACTCCTGCGGAGCCTGCTCACCGGCGGCCCGGCGAGCGAGCCGCAGACCGACCGCATCCTGGACGCCGCCCTGCGGTCCTTCGAGACCTACGGGCCGCGCCGCACCACCATGGACGACGTAGCGCGCGAGTCCGGCCTCGGCCGCGCCACCATCTACCGCCGCTTCCCCACCAAGGGCGACCTCGTCACCGGCGTCCTGCTGCGGGAGGCGCGGCGCTTCTTCGCCGAGCTGGACGAGGCCGTGGCGGCGCTGCCCACCCTGGAGGAGCGCCTCGTCGAGGGCTTCGCCGTCACCCTGCGCATCAGCCGCGAGCAGCGGCTCATGACCCGCCTCATGGTCGTCGAACCCGAACTGGCCCTGCCGCACGCCACGGTCAAGGCCGGGCCCCTCCTCGCCGCCGCCCGCGGCTACCTCGCCGGCCGGCTGCGCACCGCGCAGCGCCTCGGCGCCGCCCCCGCGGACGTCGACCCCGAGGTCGTCGCGGAGATCCTGGTCCGCCTCACGCACTCCCTCGTCCTCACCCCGGACGGCCACATCCCCCTCGACGACGCCGGCGCCCGCGACTTCGCCCGCCGCTACCTCCTGCCGATCGTCCGCAACGCCCCCTCCTGACCGCGCGGCCCGGCCTGCGGGTCAGGCGCCCTCTCCGGACGGCAGGACGATGCGGACGGCGGTGCCCTCACCCGGCGGGCTCTCGACGGTGACCCGGCCGCGCAGCGCGCGGACGCGGTCGGTGAGGCCCGCCAGGCCGCCGCCCGGGTCCGGGGAGGCGCCGCCGACGCCGTCGTCGCGGACCTCGGCGGCGATCCCGTCCGGCCCCGGCCGGACGGAAAGGCGGATCGCGTCGGCCCGGGCGTGCTTGACGGCGTTGGTGAGGGCCTCGCAGAGCGCGAAGTAGAGCGTCGACTCGATCTCGGGCGGGAACCGGCCCGCGGGCATGTCGAGACGGACGGGCACGGCCGCGCGGGCGGCGACCAGTTCCATCGCCGGGCCGAGCCCCGCGTCGGCGAGGATCGCCGGGTGCATGCCGCGGGCCAGCGCCTCCAGCTCGGCGACCGCCTCGGCCAGCTCGCGGCGGCAGGTCCCGGCCTGCTCGCGGGCCCGCGGGTCGGCCGTCGCGGCCTCCAGCCGGGCGAGCATCTCCTCCAGCGCGTGGAGCCGCCGCTGCGCGCTGTGCTTCAGGTCGGCGGCGAGCCGCTCGCGCTCGGCCGCCTGGATGCGCACCAGCCGCTCGCGCGCCTCGCGCGCCCGCTCCAGGTTGGCCTGCGCGGCGGCCTGGAGCCGGACGGTCTCCAGCGCGCGGCCGCCCGCGACCAGCGCCGCCTCGACGAGCGGCTCGTGGTCGCGGAGCGCGGCGGCGAGGTCGACGGTGGCGAGGGGCTCGCCGCCGGACGTGCGGACCTGGTGCCGCCAGCGTCCCGCCGCGCCTCCGGGCGCGTCGCGCACGCGGCGGCCCTCCACGTCGACGTAGCCGCCGTCCGCCCACATCCACAGGTCCAGGGCGCCGTCGCCGAGGACGGCGCGGAGCGCGTCGCGGACGCGCGCCACCGAGACCGGGGCGACGAGCAGGCGCTGCATCCGCTCGGCCACCGTGAGCTCGGCCAGCCGGGCGCGCAGCGCGGTGCCGAGGAACGCCAGCGGCAGCACGGTGGCGAAGACGCCCTGGAAGAGGTAGACGTCCAGCACGTCCGCCAGCTCCGCGTCACTGCCGATGAGCGTGCTCTGGACCACCAGGGCGCCGGTGACGCCGAACGTCACGGCGACCGCGACGGGGACGGTGAGCGCGCGGTCCAGCCGCCCCGTGCGCGGCAGGCGGGCCACCAGGATCACCACGAGCGCGCCCGCCAGCACGGTCATCGCACCGGCCAGGCCCCGCTGGACGCAGTGGAAGACCTCGTGCTCGGGACGCAGCGCCGGCCAGGTAGCCGACGCCGCGAAGCCGTTCCACTCCGGCCGGGAGACGGCGCACAGCAGCGCCTGCCCGCCGACCATGATCACCACGGCGGCGGCGGTCCACGCCTTCGCGGCGGCGCCCTCCAGCCGCCCGCCCGGGTACAGCAGGACGCCGACGCCGATCGCGACGAAGAACACCGACTGCGCGAACACCGACACCAGCGGCGCCGCGCCGGTGTTCCAGGCCACCGCCCAGGTGACCGCCCACGCCGCGGCGGCGGCGACGAACGCCGTGCCGCTGCGCCGGCCGGTCCGGCCCGCCGCGAACAGCCCGCCCGCGACGGCGAACCCGCCGCAGCACACCAGGGTGACCGCCGCGGCGGCGGGCTGGGCGCGCCAGTGCGGCCAGCCGCAGACCAGCGCCAGGGCCGCGACCGCCGCGCCCGTGGCCAGAGCGCGGCGGACCCGCGCGCCGAGCCACGGCGGCCACCGGGGGACGGGCCTCACCGCGATCCTTCCGTGTCGTCCCGGGAAACCACCGCCCGGGACAAGGGTTTTCCCGGATGCGCGCGCAGGGCGGCGACGGGAGCATGGAACCGTGCGGGAAACGGCCGCGTCACGAACCCGCGTACGGGTTCGCGGCGCCTCGCGGTGGCGTGCGGGGGCCACCACCGGGGTCACCTGACGCGACCGGACTCGCACAGGCAGTTTTCCCCACCGCCGCCCCGCGGCGCGAGGGTCCGTTATCCGATCGATGCGCGGGACACCGGTGAGCGCGCGCCGGGCCTCCCGCCGCGGTCAGCGGGGCTCGGCCGCGCGCAGCCACGTCAGGACGGCGAGCACGCGCTTGTTGCTGTCCTGGGGGCCGGGCGGCCCGCCGGGCGTGGTGATCTTGAGCTTGGCGAAGATGGCCCGCACGTGGTCCTCGACCGTCCGGGCGGACAGGTGCAGCCGCCTGCCGATGCCGGCGTTGGAGTGCCCCTCCGCCATCAGCGCCAGGACCTCCCGCTCGCGCCCCGACAGCCGGGACAGCTCCTGCTCGCGGTGCCGCGCCTCGACCAGCCTGGTCACCACGTCGGGGTCGATGACGACCTCGCCGCGGCCGACCCGCTCCAGCGCCGAGCGCAGGTTCTCCACGTCCGTGACGTGGTCCTTCAGCAGGTATCCGACGCCGCGCGGCCTGCCGCGGAACAGCTCCATCGCCTGCGGCGTCTCGTTGAAGGCCGACAGGACCAGGACGCCGAGGCCGGGATGGCGCTCCAGGAGCCGGCGCGCCGCGACGACGCCCTCGTTGGTGAACGTGGGCGGCATGTGCAGGTCGAGGATGGCGACGTCGGGCGGGTCGTCGGCGACGTGGGCCAGCAGCTCCTCGCCGGAGGCGGCGGACGCCACCACGTCGATCCCGACCGTGGTGAGGAGGGTGGTCAGAGCCTGCCGGAAGATCCCGCTGTCCTCCGCCACGGCTACTCGCATGGCAGGTCCATCCTTACCGTCAGGCCCGCGCGGGGGCCGCCGCCGACTTCCACCTCGCCGCGCAGCGCCCTGATCCGGCCGGAGGGAGCGGCCAGTTCGGCGGCGGGGTCACCGGGACAGGCGCCGTCGAGCCCGACCTCGGCGACCACCCGTCCGCCGTCCTCGCCTACCCGCACGAGGATCCGGGTGGCACGCGCGCGCTCGACAGCGTACGACAGCGTCTCGCACAACGCGGAGTAAAGCGTGGACTCGATCTCGCGGGAGAACCGGCGCGGCGTGACGTCGAGCGCGACCCGGGTGCCGAGCCGCTCGGCGACGACCTCCAGCGCCGGGCCGAGGCCGTCCTGGACGAGCAGCGCCGGCTGCATCTCCCGGGCCAGCGCCCGCAGCTGGGCGAGGGCCTCCTTCAGCTCGGCGCGGCAGGCGCGGGCGTGCTCCTTCACCGCCGGGTCGCCCGTGACGGCCTCCAGCGTGCCGAGCATCGCGCCGAGCGCGAGCAGCCGCTGCTGCGCGCCGTCGTGCAGGTCGCGGGCGAGCCGCTCGCGCTCGGCGGCCTCGGCCCGCACGAGGCGCCGGTAGGCGGCCCTGACCTGTTCGAGGCCCGCCTGCACGCCGGCCTGGAGCCGCGCGGTCTCCAGCGCCCGGCCGCCCGCGACGAGCGCGGCCTCCACGAGGGAGCCGTGGTCGCGCAGCGCGCCGCCGAGCTCGACGACGGCGAGCGGCTCCCCGGAGGCGCCGCGCACCCGGTGCCGCCAGCGCCCGCCGTCTTCCGCCGCGCCGCCCCCCGGGTCGCCCGCGTCGCCGGCCTCCGGGCCCAGGTCGACGGGCCGCCCGGCCGTGTCGACGTAGGTCCCCTCCGTCGGCGCCCAGAACCAGAGCTCCAGGGTCGGGTCGTGCAGGACGTCGCGGAGCGCGTCGCGGATCCTCTCCACCGACACCGGGGCGGTCAGCCGGAGCATCCGCCCCGCGACGGTCAGCTCGGCGATGCGGACCCGCAGCCCGGACGCCAGCAGCGTCAGCGGGACGAGCACGACGACCGCGCCCTGGATCACGTAGACGTGCAGCAGGTCGTCCAGCGGGATCGACGCCTCCATGATCGGCTTCTGCGTGAACGCCGCCGAGACGCCGACGAAGCCGATCGCGACCGTCACGGGCAGGGCGAGCAGGCGCCGCAGCCGGCCCATCCGCGGCAGCCGCAGCAGGAGGACGACGGCGAACGAGAGGGCGAGGAGGAGGTACAGGGCGGCCGACACCTTGAGGACGGCCTTGAAGAGCTCCAGGTCGGGATAGAGGGCGGGCCACCACACCGAGTCGCCCCGGAACGCGGCCCATTCCGGCTCGGACGTGACCCACAGCGCCGTGGGGCAGCCCCACAGGACCAGGCACGCCGCGGCCGTCCAGATCCGGTCGCCCAGGTACTCCAGCCGCCCGCCGGGGTAGAGCAGGACGCCGACGGCGAGCGCGAGGTAGAAGTCGGCCTGGGCGTAGGGGGACAGGATGGGCCCGACGGTCGCGTCCCAGCTCGCGGCCCAGTTGACCGCCCAGAACACCGACGCGGCCGCGAACAGCAGCCCGGTGCGGCGGGTGCGCGGCCCGGTCGCCAGCAGCACCCCCACCACGGCGATGGCGGCGCAGCTGACCAGGGTGGTCGCCGCGGCGGCCGGATGATCCCGCCAGTACGGCCAGCCCGCGAGGAGCGCCAGCCCCGCGACCGCCGCGCCGGCGACGAGGGCGCGCCTCGTCTCCGTCCCGAACCACGGCGGCGACCTGCGCCTGCGTGGCGCGGAAATCACCACGACCATCCTTTCCATGCTGGGACCTCGGCCCGCGTCCTGCCACCGCGAACCCACGGGACGCGGGTCCGTGCTTTCCCGGGGGCGCGCGCCGGCCGTGCGCCCGGGCGGCGGGCGCACGGGCATTTTCCCCGACCCGGGGCGCGTGGTCGAAGGGGCGTTATCCGATCGATGCGGGACGCGTCCGGCCGATTCCGTCCCGATCTCGCGGGACTCCGGCCCCCGGGGCGCCGGGACCATGCGGGACGCCTTTCCCTTGACGGGGACGCCGCCGCGATGTCCGGCGGATTCCGGCACTTTTCGCGCCGACAAAGGAACTTGCCCTAACCGGGAAAACCCGGCAGTCCGGCCGGGGTCGCCTGGGTTGCGGGGGTGGAATGCGAATGTCAGGATCGTTTCCGCCGCGCCGACGGGGGACCCGCGATGAAAGGGGCACGGGGGAAATGGACCACGAGACGGCGGAGGCGGCGGCGGGCGGCGCGCGGGCGGGGGCCCCGGGTCCAGCGCTCGTCGACGTGCCCCGCCCACGGCTCCGGGTGGTGGAGCGGACCTCGGTCCGTCCCCGCTACCGGGCGATCATGGCGGTGGACATCGAGGGATCGACGGCCCGCACCGACCCGGTGAAGGCCGAGTTGCGCGGGACGCTCTACCGGCTTCTGGAGGAGGCGCTGGTACGGGCGGGAATCGAGTGCCGGCACCGGGAGCCCTATGTCGACCGGGGCGACGGCGCGCTCGTTCTCGTGCACCCGCTCGACGAAGTGCCGAAAACGCTCCTGCTGAACTCGGCCGTTCCCCTGCTGTCGGCATTATTGGCCGAATACAATTCGGGCCTGACCGCCGCGCCGGACCGCGAACGGCGAATCCGCATGCGCGTCGTCGTGCACGCCGGAGAGGTCAACAACGACGGCCACGGCAGTTTTGGAGAGGCGCTCGACGTCGCCTTCCGCCTGCTGGACTCGGCGGAGGCGAAGGACGCCCTGCGCCGCACGGCGGCGCCCCTGGTCCTGGTGGTGTCCGAGGACATCTACCACTCCATCGTCCGGCACGGCTACGACGGGATCCGGGCCGACGCCTACGCGCCGCTGGTCCGGCTGGAGGTCACCGGCCGCAGCCACCAGGGCTGGGTGCACGACGCCGCCGCCGCGCGATGAGCGCGTCCGGACCGCCCCCGCCGGTCCGGGCGCGCGCCGCCGTCCGCGGCTCACGGACCTTCGGGGTCCACGACGCCGCGGTCCGCCCAGAACGGCTCCATGAGGGAGCGCGGCCGCTGCGCGCCGACGCGTTCCAGCACGTCCAGCGCGGCGATGTCGTCGGTCAGCTGCCGCATGCCGCTCGCGCCGAACAGGACGGTCGCGGTCGAGGGACGCGTGAGGGTGAAAGCGATGCACAGCTGCGCCGGCGTGGCGTCCAGCCCGGCGCCGAGCTCGGCGATGCCCTCGGCGGCCTCCCGGACGCGGGAGCGGATGTCGCCCGGGTCGCGCCCGATCCGCCGGGACGGCCTGGCGTTCCCGGCGAGCATGCCGCCCTCCAGGACGTCCGACGCCTGCAGGGCCACCCCCTCGGCGAAGACGGCGGCGAACGGCTCTCCGTCGGGGATGGAGCGCCGGCACGGGCTGTACTTCAGCTGGGCGAGCTGCGGGCCCGGGGAGCCGGCGGCGAGCGCGTGCTCGCGGATCGTCCGGATCGCCGTGGCCGACCGTTGACGCCCCAGCGGCCGAGCAGCCCCTCCTTCTCCCGCGCGGCGAGGTCCTCGGCGCGACGCCGCAGGTCGACGTGGTCGCGGCGGACGTCGCCGAGGACGGCCACGTCCGCGTGGTCGGCGCCGACGCGGAACAGCGCGCCCGCGAGCTGGTCGCGCAGCGACTGCTCGGGATATCCCTCCAGCCGCAGCTTGGTGGACGGCAGGTAGTCGTCCCGGGCGATGCCGGCGGCGCGGACGATCGCCGAGAACAGCACGTCGGTGACACCGGCGGGTGGCCGGGCATCCCGTAGACGGCGACGTCGAAGAGGTCGACGCCGGAGTCGACGGCGTGCCGGACCATGGCGACGGAGTCGGCGAAGTCCATCCGGTCGTAGGTGTGCCAGGAGCCGAGGGACAGCACGGAAGCCTCGGGCCCGGCGGCGCCGAGCCTGCGGCGGGGAATCTGCGCGGGCACGGGTTTCCCATCGGTTGGGGTTGATGACGGCCTTGACCTGCTCCTGCCGCGCCATCGAGGCGAGCGCGCCGGACGCGTCGCCGAGGCCGCCGGTGGCGCCGAACA
Source organism: Spirillospora sp. CA-108201 (assembly GCF_050936235.1). Lineage (NCBI taxonomy): Bacteria > Bacillati > Actinomycetota > Actinomycetes > Streptosporangiales > Thermomonosporaceae > Spirillospora > Spirillospora sp. CA-108201. The sequence goes on from NZ_JBNJNE010000001.1 coordinate 2,147,628, forward strand.
GGTCGTCCCAGGCGAAGCGGTCCTGGAACCCGCGCAGGAACTCGACGGAGCGGTGCAGGTCGCCGACGTCGCCGTTCAGCGAGCCGAGCACGTCCAGCTCCTTGCCCATGACCGCACCGAGGGCGATCGGCTCGGGCCGCGGGCCGGTGCTGCCGACGATGGCGGGCCCGCGCCGCCCGGGAGTCGCGCATCCCGCTCAACAGGATCGCCACGACGGACGACATCGCCCCGCTGGTGCTGTTCCTCGCCTCCGACCAGGCGGACCACATCACCGGCACCGTGATCCAGGTCGACGGCGGCCAACTGCTGGTTTGACCCAGGGGGCGACCCCCTGGAACCCCCGTCACGAGCCGGGCGCGCCGTTCCTCATGCCTCGTCCGGTGGGAACGGCGCGTTCGGCTTTCCGGTCACTTGTGCGGGACGGGGTGCGCGCCGTGGAGCGCGTCGGCGGTGGCGTTCTTGTGGGCGCAGGCGACGCGCTCGATCTCGGCCGGGTCGCCGCCCTCGGCGATGAGGTCGAGGATGTGCCCGTGCTCGACCACGGAGCGGCGGGCGCGGCCGGGGACGTAGCTGAAGGTCGAGCGGCGCATGTGGTCGAGCCGCGCCCACTCGGCTTCGAGCAGGGAGCGCAGGTGCCCGTCCGGGCAGTGCTCGTAGATCGAGAAGTGGAACTCGCGGTTGAGCGCCGTGAACGCGGTCGGGTCGAACTCCTCCAGCGCCTCCACCATCCGGTCGTTGATCTTGCGGGAGGCGGCGATGTGCGCGGCCGTCATGGGCGGCGCCGAGATCGCGGTGGCGTAGCCCTCCAGCCGCGCGAGGATCTGCAGCGTGTGCTCGACCTGCTCGGCGTCGAAGACCGCGACCCGGGCGCCGACGTTGCGCACCACCTCGACGAGCCCGTCGGACTGGAGCCGGCGCAGCGCCTCGCGCAACGGGATCGTGCTCACCCCGGTCTCCTGGGCGAGCTGGTTGATGACCAGCCGGTACCCGGGCACGTAGGTGCCTTCGAGGATGCGCGACCGCAGCAGCTCGTAGCAGAACTCGGCCTTGCTCTCCTTGGTCTGGGCCTGCTTCTTCGCGGCACTCACCCGGTTCTCCTCATCCTCGGCCCGCACCCCCCGGACGTGTTCGCCGGCCCGGTCACCGCGACAGCGCGTCCAGGACGGCCACACGCCAGTGCGGCCCGCCCAGCACCTCGTGGTGGGCGCCGGGCACCGTGACCGGTTCCGCCTCGCCGAGCTCCTCGGCGAGCCGGCCGATTCCTCGTGTCAACTCATCATTCCCTCCGACGACGAAGACGGGAGGAACCTTCGCGTTCCACGGGCCGCCCTCGAACGGCACCGCGCGCAGGCCCTCGACGCACGGCACGAACCCAGCGCCGCCGAGGGCGAGCAAGCGGCAGGCACAGCAGCTCGATGCCGGACCAGACGAGCAGCTCGGGCCCGCAGGCGTGCAGGACGCGGGAGAAGTGCTCGAAGTCCCTGGTCGTCTCCTTGAGCCCGACGACGTTGCCGAAGTCGGCGAACAGCCGCCGGACGGTCTCGGGCGCGATGTCCACGGCCGTCCGGGACGGGACGTTGTAGATCACCAGCGGGAGGTCGGGGAACTCGCGGGCGACGGTCGCGTACCAGTCGTACAGGGCCCGCTGGGTGGGCCGCGCGTAGCACGGGTGATCACCAGGGCGCCGTCGGCGCCGGCGTCGCGGGCCGCGGCAGCACGAGGACGCGGGCGCGCTGTACCTGCGCGGCACCGACGAGCTCACCCACCACTCCCTCGTCCTGCGCTCCGGGCCCGTCGCCGCCCTCGACCACATCGCCTACCGGGTGCGGACGCCCGAGGACGTCGACCGGGCCGAGCGGTTCTTCGCCGCCCTCGGCCGGCCGGTCCGGCGCGTCCCGCCGGGGCGGGGACGCACGGCGTCGGCGACGCCGTCCGCGTCCTCGACGCGCTCGGCTTCACCGTGGAGTTCTTCCACGTGATCGCCTGCGGGGAGCGCCTCCTCCAGCGCTACGACCTGCACCGCGGCGCGCAGATCGCCCGCCTGGACCACTTCAACATCTGCACGCCCGGCATCCCGGCCGCCTACGCGCACTACGCGTCCCTCGGCTTCGGCTGCTCGGAGACGATCGAGGGCGACGAGCACGAGCTGTACGCGGCGTGGATGTACCGCAAGCAGACCGTCCACGACGTGGCGTTCACCGGCGGCGCCGGTCCCCGGCTGCACCACGTCGGCATGGTACAAGGAGGCCAGCCCCGTCCTCGACCTGGACGGACGCCTCCAGCCGGTCTCGGAGTCGGTGCCGGACGAGTCCGCCGTCCGGGTCGGGGCGGACGGCCTCGGCATCGTGGAGCCGTCCTGACCGGGTGACCGCGCCGGTTCAGTCGGGCAGAAGCGGCACCGGGTCGCCCTGGTCGCGGCCGAGCAGGACGGCGCGGGTGATGGCGGACGAGCCGAACCGGTCCCGGACGCCGTCCACCGCGCCGTCCACCGCCATCGCCTGGTCGAACGGCAGGGTGAGCTGGACGGCGCGGTCGTCGTGCAGGTTGCCCAGCGAGAGGCCGATCAGCGTCAGGCCGCGCTCGTCGACCAGGGGCATGGCGGCGGCGAGCAGGCTCCGCGCCGCGGCCAGGACCACGGGGGTCTCGGCGGTGGCCTGGGGCAGCGTGTGCGAGCGCGTGGCCCGGGCGTAGTCGCCGAACCGCAGCCGGAGGGTGACCGTCCGGCAGACGCGGCGGGACTTGCGCAGCCGGCCGCCGAGCCGGTCGACCAGCCCGACGAGCATCGCGTCCAGCTCCGCCGCCGGACGGGGGCGGCGGCCGAGCGCCCGCTGCGCCCCCATCGACCGCCGCCGCACGCCCGCGCGCACGGGCCGCGGGTCGCGGTTGTGCGCCAGCGCGTACAGGTGGCGGCCCGCCCCCGGGCCGAGCATCGACACCAGGGTGGACTCCGGCATCCCGGCCACGTCGCCGACCGTCGCCGCGCCGAACCCGGCGAGCTTGGCCGCGGTCGCGGGCCCCACGCCCCACAGCCGCCGCACCGGCAGCGGGCGCAGGAACTCCAGCTCGCCGTCCGGCGGCACCACCAGCAGCCCGTCGGGCTTGGCGACGCCGCTGGCGACCTTGGCGAGGAACTTGGTGCGGGCGACCCCGACGGTGATCGGCAGCCCGACCTCCTCGGCGATCTCGCGCCGCAGCCGGACCGCCACGTCCACCGGCGCGCGGCGCAGCCCGTCGGCGTCGAGGAACGCCTCGTCGATCGACAGGCCCTCCACCAGCGGCGTCGTGGCGCGGAACACCGCGAAGACCGCCTTGCTCGCCGCGCTGTAGGCGCTCATGCGCGGCCGGACGACGACCGCCCGCGGGCACAGCCGGCGGGCCTGCCCGCCGCTCATCGCCGTCCGCACGCCGCAGGCCTTGGCCTCGTAGCTCGCGGCCAGCACCACGCCCGTCCCGACGATCACCGGCCGCCCGCGCAGGGCGGGGTCGTCCCGCTGCTCGACCGACGCGTAGAACGCGTCCAGGTCGGCATGCAGGATCGTCGCACCACCGGACACGAACATATGTTCGCATACACGGCCGTCGCTCCAGGTGGCGGGCCCCCTGGGACGAGCGGAGGCCCGTCGCGGCAGGCGTCGCGACGGGCCCCTCGTGCGGGTGGGTCACTCGTGCGGACGGGTCACTCGTTGAAGAGGCGGCCGTAGTCGGCCATGGCCAGGGCTATGTCGGCCTGGGCCCAGAAGCGGTGGTAGGTGAACACCGGGGCCGTGGAACTCTGGCCGCTGGCGTACGCCCACACACGCGCGTAGTCGGGGTCGCTCTTGTAGAAGGAACGGATGGACATGAAGGTCGAGCCGGAGTTGATCGGGTCGCCGTTCGGCATCGTGCCGCTCCAGCCGGCGGGGACGTAGACGGGGTCGGCGAGGCGCTTGTAGTCGGACCTCGTCTCCTGGACCGAGACGCCCTTGGCGTCGGTGTGCTTCCAGATCGCGTCGAGCAGGTCCTTGGCGGCCTGCTCGGCGGCGGCGTCACCGGACTTGGCCGCGTAGTACGTCAGGGTCTTGGCGTACGCGGCGGCCACGCCGACGTCGTCGGTGTAGTCCTGCACCGAGACGTGCAGGCCGGTGTTGGCGGGCGGCATCCCGGTGGCGGCCGCCCAGTTCGCGTCCGGCTGCCCCGTCCACTTGAGCGTGGAGGGGATCTTGATCCCGCCCGTGGACGGGGCGACCGTCGTCTGCGACAGCGCCCAGGAGACCCACTTGTCGAGGATCGCCTTGGCGGACGCGTCGCCGGTGACCTGGTAGTACTCGGCCACGCGCTCCATCGACCACGCCTGGAAGCCGAACCACTGGTTGCTCGGCGGGTCGTGGTAGACGGGCTGCCAGTCGTAGGCCATGCCGAAGAACTCGGTCAGGCCGGCCGGGGGCGCGCTGTAGCCGCCCTCCCAGCTGTTGGTGACGCCTCCGGCGATGGCGCCCTCGGCGGACTGCAGCCACCTGTAGAGCTGGAGCTGGCGGGTGAGGCTCTTGCCCCAGTCGGCCTTGGCCGTCGCGCCCTTGGGCGCGAGCGCGGCGTCGTTCACCAGGGCGTAGGCCGCCAGGGGGTTCTGGTAGCCGAAGTGCGAGGCGCCGTCGCCGATGCGCCACGCCCAGCCGGCGCTGGTGTCCGTCGCGCCGCCCCACGCGTAGTACCAGGACAGCAGGTAGTGCTCGCTGTCCTTGCCCGACCCGGCCGGGCAGGACGAGGGCGAATCGCAGTCGCCGATCTTCTTGAAGTACTTGTCGAAGAAGGAGTAGCGCAGGTAGTCGCCCATCTTGCCCGCCTTGGCCACGGTGGCCGAGACGTCACCGGACTTGCCCTGGTCCTTGGCCCAGGCGTTCGCCCAGTACGCGGCCTGGATGGCGCGCGCGTCGGCGTCCGGCGCGTCGGTGAACTTCCACTGCCTGGCGTAGGAGGAGTCCTTGATGAACAGGTCGAGGTAGCCGTTGGTGCCGCCGAACGCGAACTTGTCGCACGTCGGCTGCGGGACGGTCTCGAACACCGACTCCTGCGACCCGCGCTGGTAGGTGTTGATGTAGGAGGGGCCGTCCGCGCCCGGACCCTGCTCGCAGCCGCCGCCGGGCGTGTTGCCGTACCCGTAGACGTTGTCCACGTCCTGCAGCCAGTGCATCCCGTAGATGTCGTCGGTGCCGTAGGCGGACTTCAGCTCGCTCGCGATCGGGTCCTGGCCGACCGGGACGCTGCCGTCGATCAGCGAGGGGTAGTCGCTCACGGCGGGGTGCTCGGCGGCGTAGGTGGCGGGCTTGGAGGCGTTGTAGAAGGAATTCGTCGGCTGGTCCGCGTGCGTCGGGATCATGTACTTCTCCATCAGCGCCCAGGAGGCGTTGAAGGGGGCCCAGTTCTGCGTGACCTTGCCGTACATGGACTCCAGCCAGATGAGGTAGCTGTAGGCCTCCGACGTCGTCTCGTGCCCGTGGTCGGGGGCCTCGACCATGAACGTCTCCACCGAGTGGTACGGGATGCCCTCGGGGCTGAAGTAGCCGTTCGCCGGGTCCTTGATCTTGTTGTACTGGTCGAGGAACCGCTGGGTGTAGGCGCCGCCGGAGCCGGCCACCTCGGTCGCGGTGACCTTGGCCGCCGCGAAGCCGGGCGCGGCGGAGGTGAAGGTCGCCTGCCCCGTCCCGGAGGCGTCCGCGGTGATCGTCACGTTCTGGGCGGTGGACCAGTTCTGCGGCGTGAAGGTCAGCGTCCCGCCGCCGGTCACCGACAGGCCGGCGTTGCCCGCGGTCCGGGTCGTCGTCACGGTCACCGCCGCGGACGGGGCCTGCGACAGCTTCACCGCGTACGCGGCCTTGGCGCCCTGCGCGACGGTCAGCGCGGCCGGGCTCGCCACGACGCTCGCCGCCGCCGTCACCGTGACGCCCACCGGCGCGGACTCGGCCGTCGCACCGGCGCTGTCGGTCACCCTGGCGTAGAGGGAGTAGGAGCCCGCCGCGGCGGGCGTCCAGTTCAGCCCGTACGGGGCGGTGGCGTCGGCGGCGCCGAGCGACCCGCTCTGGTCGAAGAACTCGACCTTGGACACGCTCGCGCCCGAGCCGGCCGCGGCGGTCGCGGCGATCGGCACCGAGGCGCCCACCGAGTACGTCGCGCCGGCGGACGGGCTCGTCAGCGCCACCGTCGGGGCGGACGAGCTCTGGTTGCACGGCGTGCCGTTGAGGCTGAACGCGGTGGGGTCGGTGTTGGTCCCGCTGTAGGTGAACTGCGCGCCGACGTTCACCGAGGCGCCGGAGGCGAGCGTCCTGTTCCAGGTCTCGTTCTCGACGGTGACCTGCCGGCCCGACTGCGACCACTTCGCCGACCAGCCGCTCGCCAGCTTCTGGTCGCCCGCGTAGGAATAGGTCAGCTTCCAGCCGTCCAGCGCGTCGCCCTGGTTGGTGATGTCGATGCTCGCGGTGAAGCCGCCGCCCCAGTCGTTCTTCCTGTAGACGACCTTGCACGCCGCCGCCGCGGCGTGCGCCGGGGCGATCACGCCCAGACCACCGCAGAGCAGGGTCAGCGTCGCGCCCACGGCCGTGAACGCACGCCATCGTCGATGTCTTCTCGGTCTTCTCACCGGTGTTCCTTCCTGTCGCGCCCGGCGTCCGGGCATGGCGGTCTCCACCGCCGGCGGAGCACGGCGACGGCGGGGTCGCGGAGGGCGGGATCGCGGAGGGCGGGGATCGGCCCCGGTCCGTCAGCCCGACTCCCGGATGATCAACTTGGTGCGCAGCACGACGCCGCGCTCGGTGTTCGGCCTGCCGCCGGTGCAGGCGCGCAGCTCGCGCGCCAGGCGGGCGCCGAGGTCCTCGGCCGGCTGCCGGACGGTCGTCAGCCGGGGCCGGACCTGCTGGGCCACCGGGGCGTCGTCGAACCCGACGACCGCGACGTCGTCGGGGACGCGGCGCCCCGCCCGGCGCAGCGCGTTCAGCGCGCCGACCGCCATCTGGTCGGACGCGGCGAGCACGGCGTCGACGTCCGGCCGGCGCTCCAGCAGGCGGCGCATCGCCCGCTCGCCGGACAGCCGGCCGAAGTCGCCCTGGCAGACCAGCCCGTTGACGCCCATCCCGGCCTCGCGCGCCGCGAGCCGGTAGCCGGCGAGCCGGTCCACGGCGGAGCCCATGTCGGCGGGTCCGGCGATGGTGCCGATCCGGCGGCGGCCCGAGGCGAGCAGGTGCCGGACGGCGGCGTGCGCGCCGCCCGCGTTGTCGACGTCGACGTAGGGCAGCGCCACCTCGTCGAGGGGGCGTCCGGCGAGCACCACGGGGGCGCCGGCGGCGGCCTGCACGAGCGGTGCGACCTGGTCGCGGCGGGCGCCGACGAGCAGCACGCCCTCGGCCCGCCCGCCGCGCAGGTAGCCGGTGGTCGCCCGCCACTCGTCCGCCCGGCCGGCCATGAGGACGACCAACGGCGAGCGGCCGCCGAGCTCGCGGCGCACGCCCCACAGCAGGCGGGCGAAGTACGGGTCGCCGAGGACGCGGCATCCGTCCTCGCAGACGACGGCGGCGACGGTGCCCGACGACTCCCGGTCGGGAGGGCCGCTGCGGCGCCGGACGTAGCCGAGCCGCTCGACCGCCGCCTCGACCTGGAGGCGGGCCGCCCTGCTGACGCGCGCCGACCCGTTCAGAACGCGGGACGCCGTGGCCGGCGACACGCCAGCCAGCTGCGCGACGTGGGCGAGGGTGGGCGGTCGGTCGGGGAGGGCGGGGTCATGCGGGGGGTGGGTGACGGTCACGCTTGCGGCACTCCCTTCGGGGGTTCCCGGCCTTTCGAGGGGGTGGACCGGGTCGGGAGTAGTGGGAGCGCTCCCAAGAATCTGATCGGACGCGCATCGTGTCAAGGGTCGCGACGAAACCGAATTCGGGCCCGCCCGCACCCGCCGCTCACCGCGCGCACAAGGCGCCTGAAAATTCATGAAAGGAATGGAACAGGGCTTCCCCGCCGCGTCCGAGCCGTTCTACGTTCACCGCAGTCCAGGAGTGGGAGCGCTCCCAAGCCGCATCATCCGACGTGAAGGCGGAGATCATGAGATCCCTTTCCCCGCGCACCGCCGCGGTGGCCGCGCTGACCGGCGCGATCTGCGCGGCGGGCTCGCTCGCCGCGGGCGCCGGGACCGTGCTCGGCGCGGCGCCGGCCCGCGCCGCCGTCGCCTGCGAGGTCGGCTACACCGTCAACGACTGGGGCACCGGCTTCACCGCCGCCGTCACGATCACCAACCGCGGCCCGGCGGTGGACGGCTGGACGCTGACCTACTCCTACGCGGGGAGCCAGCGCCTCACGGGCGGATGGAACGGCCGGTGGACGCAGTCGGGCGCGACCGTCACGGTCGCCAGCGAGAGCTGGAACGCGGCCCTCGCGACGGGCGCGTCCGTGCAGGCCGGGGCCCAGTTCGCCTACAGCGGCGCCAACGCCGCGCCGACCGCCTTCGCACTCAACGGGACGGCCTGCGACGGCGGCGGAGAACCGCCCACGGACCCGCCGACCACTCCCCCGCCCGGCGGCCCGGCCCCCAGGCTGAAGGTCTCCGGCAACACGTTCGTGAACGCCGCCGGCGCCGCGGTGCGCCTGCGCGGGGTGAACCGCTCCGGCGGCGAGTTCGCCTGCGTCCAGGGAAACGGCATCTGGGACGGCCCGATGGACGCGGCGTCCGTCGCCGCTATCAAGAACTGGAATGTCAACGCCGTCCGCGTGCCGCTCAACTCCGACTGCTGGCTGGGCTTGGACAACGTCCTTCCCGCCTATCGCGGAACGGCCTACCAGAACGCCGTCAAGAATTACGTGGGGCTGCTCGAACAGAACGGCATCACGCCGATCCTCGAACTGCACTGGAGCCGCGGATTGTGGACCGGCTACGACAGCCATTGCCAGACCGCCGCCGCGGAATGCCAGAAGCCGATGCCGGACGCCCGGTACGCGCCGGAGTTCTGGAAGCAGCTCGCCACCGCCTACAAGGGCGACACGGCGGTCGTCTTGGACCTGTTCAACGAGCCGTACCCGAACAACCTCCAGGTCATGGACTACGCCCAGTCGTGGAGGTGCTGGCGTGACGGCGGCTCGGCCTGCACCGGCCTGACCTACGAGGCGGCGGGCATGCAGGACCTCCTCGACGCCGTCCGCTCGACCGGCGCGCAGAACGTCGTCATGGCCGCGGGCAGCAGCTACTCCAACGACCTCGGCCAGTGGCTCGCCCAGAAGCCGTCCGACCCCACCGGGAACCTGGCGGCCGCGTGGCACTCCTACAACTTCAACTACTGCAAGGACGCGTCCTGCTGGGACCAGCAGATCGCGCCCGTCGCCGCGCAGGTCCCGCTCGTCGCGGGAGAGATCGGCGAGAACACCTGCGGCCACTCCTACGTCGACTCGCTCATGGCCTGGCTGGACGCGCGCGGGGCGTCCTACCTCGGCTGGACGTGGAACACCTGGGACTGCTCCGCCGGCCCGTCGCTGATCAGCTCCTACGACGGGACCCCGACGGCGTACGGCGCCGGGCTGCGCGCCCACCTGCGCTCCGCCCCCTGACCCCACCGCAAGAAGGCCCACCCCAACCAGATGGAGGAATCCGGATGAAACACCCCTCCGCGCGCGGCGGCCGCGGCGCGCTGCGCCGCGGCGCGGCGGCCGCCTCGGTGGCCGCGCTGCTCGCCTCAGGCACGGTCGCGCTGGCCCAGGCCCAGGCCAGCGCGGCCGCCGGCTGCAAGGTCGACTACACCACCAACGACTGGGGCACGGGCTTCACCGCCTCCGTGACGGTCACCAACCTCGGCGACCCGATCAGCGGCGGCTGGACGCTGGAGTGGGACTTCGCCGGCGACCAGCAGGTGACCTCGGGCTGGAACGGGACGTTCACGCAGTCCGGCAAGCACGTCACCGTGAAGAACCCGAGCTGGGCGCAGACGCTGGCGACCAACGCGACGGCGAACCCCGGCTTCCAGGGCACCTACTCCGGCGCCAACCAGGCGCCGGCGCAGCTCAAGCTGAACGGGACCGTCTGCACCGGGTCGGCGGGACCGACCGACCCGCCCACCGACCCGCCCACCGACCCGCCGACGGGCAACCGCGTCGACAATCCCTACGCCGGGGTCAAGGCGTACGTGAACCCCGAGTGGTCGGCCAAGGCCGCGGCCGAGGCCGGTGGCAGCGCGATCGCGAACCAGCCGACCGGCGTGTGGCTGGACAGGATCGCCGCCATCCAGGGCGCGGGCGGCGCCATGGGCCTGCGCGCCCACCTCGACAAGGCCCTCGCCCAGGGCGCCGGCGTGATCCAGCTCGTCGTCTACGACCTGCCCGGACGCGACTGCGCCGCGCTGGCGTCCAACGGCGAGCTCGGCCCGAACGACCTCGACAAGTACAAGACGCAGTTCATCGACCCGATCGCGCAGATCCTCGGCGACGCCAAGTACGCGGGCCTGCGGATCGCCACGGTCGTGGAGATCGACTCGCTGCCGAACCTCATCACCAACGCCGGGGGCCGGCCGACCGCCACCGCGAACTGCGACACGATGAAGGCCAACGGCAACTACGAGAAGGGCATCGCCTACGCCCTGCAGAAGCTCGGCGCCATCTCCAACGTCTACAACTACCTCGACATCGGCCACCACGGCTGGCTCGGCTGGGACGACAACTTCGGCCCGTCCGCGCAGCTGCTCGCCACCGTCGCGCAGGCGTCCGGCTCCAAGGGCAACGTCGCCGGCTTCATCACCAACACGGCCAACTACGGCGCCTTGCAGGAGCCGTACTTCACCATCAACGACTCCGTGAACGGCACGTCCGTCCGGCAGTCCAAGTGGGTCGACTGGAACCGCTACACCGACGAGCTGTCCTACGCGCAGGCGTTCCGCCAGGAGCTCATCAAGGACGGGTTCGACTCGGGCATCGGCATGCTCGTCGACACGAGCCGCAACGGCTGGGGCGGCGCGAACCGCCCGGCCGGTCCCGGCCCGAAGACGAGCGTCGACGCCTACGTGGACGGCGGCCGCACCGACCGGCGCATCCACCTCGGCAACTGGTGCAACCAGGCCGGCGCGGGCCTCGGCGAGCGGCCCAAGGCGGCCCCGGCCGCCGGCGTCGACGCCTACGTGTGGATGAAGCCCCCGGGCGAGTCGGACGGCGCCAGCACGGAGATCCCGAACGACGAGGGCAAGGGCTTCGACCGGATGTGCGACCCCACGTACACCGGCAACCCGCGCAACAACAACAACATGAGCGGCGCGCTGGCGAACGCCCCGCTGTCCGGGCACTGGTTCTCGGCCCAGTTCCAGGAGCTGCTCAAGAACGCCAACCCGCCCGTCAAGTAACCGGCCACCACGGAAACGGCCCCGTGACCCGCTCCGGTCACGGGGCCTCTCGTCGTCCTGGAGGCGGCGCCCGGGAAAGGGAGCGGCCCGCGGCGTCCCCTGTCGGACGCCGCGGGCCGCGGGCTGCTCGGGCCTCAGGAGGTCATGCAGTGCGGCTCGATCGCGGTCGGCGAGCCCGGCGCCTTCACCGTGAACCCGAACGTGGTCGAGGCGCCCACGGCGAGAGCACCGTTGTAGTTCGCGTTCCTGACCGTGACGTCCGGTCCGGACTGCGTGAAGCCGCCGTTCCACAGGCTGTCGACCGCCTCCCCGTTGGCGAAGGTGAAGTGGGCCATCCAGCCGTTGAGGGGGAGCGTGCCGGTGTTGGTGACGGTCACCTCGCCCTGGTAGCCGCCGCTCCAGGCGCCGACGGAGCGGTACCCGGCCTTGCAGACCTTGCCCGGGTCGCCGGGCGGGTCGGTCGGCGGGTCGGTCGGGCCGCCGCCGTCCTCGCCGACGCCGGTCACCTCGCCGCTGCCGCCGTCGAAGACCACGTCGGAGCAGCCGTAGAACGTCTCGTTGCTGTCCGAGCGCTGCCACACGGTGTAGAGGAGGTGGCGGCCGCTCTTTCCGGACGGCAGCCTGGCGTTCCAGTGGTAGTAGGCGCCCTCGCTGCCGGGCGAGCCGACGCTGGGCGGGTCGGTGACGCTGGAGAACGGCTGGTCCTCCAGGTCGTCCCAGGCGAGGGGCCTGGTCGGGCTCCAGCTGTCCTTGGTGATGTAGGTGCGGAACGTTCCGGGGTGGGCCGCCCACTTGTTGTACCGGAACTCGATGTCGGCGCCGGAGGTCAGGTGCGTGACCGGCCAGTCGCCGCGGGCGAGGTCGTAGCCGCCGAAGTCGTAGACGACCGCGCCTCCGCTGCACAGCCTGCCGTCGGGGATGAACCCGCGGGTGCGGCCGGCCCCGTCCGAGCGCAGGACGGCGAACCAGTTGTAGAGCGAGTTGGGGCCGCTCTGCGCGACCGCCGCCGCGCAGGCCGGGTTGTGGGGGACGATCTGCCCGGTCGGGCTCAGGCCGTCCTTCCAGCACAGGTAGGTGCGGCTGCCGGGCGTCATCATCGCGCCGTGCGCGGACGCCGGCGCGGCCGTCAGCAGCGCGCCGGCGATCATCGCGGGGCCGAGCACCGCCCCCGCGGCCAGTGCCCTTCGTCTTCGCTTGCCCATGTTCCTCCCGTCACCGGGCCGAGGAGAGTGCTGTCCAGCGGAAGCTAACTCCGTCCCGTGCGGCCGGTGAACGGGCCTTTCAGGCTTTCATCCCCGCCGGGACGCGGCACGGCCACGCGGGTTCAGCCCTTCGTCGCGCCCGCGGTGAGGCCTCCGATCAGCTGGCGCTCGGCCACCGCGTAGAAGGCGATGGCGGGGACCATCGCCAGCACGATGTAGGCGATGACGAGCGCGTAGTTCGTCGAGTACTGCCCCTGGAACTGCTGGATGCCGACGGGGATCGTCTGCCATTTCGGGTCGGCCAGCACCAGCAGCGGGAGGAAGAAGTTGTTCCAGCTCGTCACGATGGCCAGGACCGACACGGTGCCGAGGGCCGGCCTCGCCATAGGCAGCAGGATGCGCCAGAAGAACCCGAACCGGCTGCAGCCGTCCATGATGGCGGCCTCCTCCAGCTCCGCCGGGATCGTCCGGAAGAACGACCGCAGGATGATGATCGTGATGGGCAGCGCGAACGCGGCCTGCGGCAGGATCACGCCGAGCGGATGGTCCAGCAGGCCGAGCGAGCGCAGCAGGACGAACAGCGGCAGCACCGCCACGGCCGGGGGGAAAATCAGGCCGGCCGCGAACAGCGTGAAGAAGAACTCCCGGCCCCGGAAGGCGTAGCGGGCGAACGCGAACGCCGCGAGCGCCGACGCCGCGACGGTGAGCAGCGTGGTGGCGACCGCGATCATCACGCTGTTGCCGATCTGCCGCCAGAAGTCGCCGGACGACAGGATGCCCGTGTAGTTCGACGCCTTCCAGGGCGAGGGCAGGCCGACCGGGTCGGTGGTGAGGTCGCCCGTGGTCTTGAAGCCGGAGACGGCGGCGTACAGCAGCGGGACGACGACGACGAAGGAACCGAGCACCCAGACCAGCGTGTGCCGGGACGCGCTCCGCGCGAGGCCCGCCCTCATCGGCGGCCTCCCGCGGAGGTGACGGCGCCCTGGAGGTCGCGGCGCAGCGCGTAGCGCTGGTAGAGCAGGGAGAAGACCATGCTGATGAGGAACATGGCCACGCTGATCGCGCTCGCGTAGCCCATCTGGTACCGCTTGAACCCGAACTGGAACATGGTGACGGCCATCGTCTCCGTGGAATGCGTCGGCCCGCCGGTCGTGCCTCGGCGGGGACGCCCTGCAGCCCGGCCAGGTAGATCATCATGTGGAAGCCGAAGTACTTCCAGGTCATGACGGCGAACAGGGTGGGCAGCGCGGTACCCGGGTCGGAGAACCACTTCCCGGCGAGTCCGCCGACGAGCGGCAGGCCCCCGGCGAGCGTGTCGGCGAGCCCGGTGCCCGGCAGGAAGATGATGCCGAACAGGACACCGGCGATCACCTCGGACAGGATGTAGGGCGCGAAGAAGACCGCCCGGTAGACCGCGCGGCCGCGCATCCGCTGGTTCAGCAGGACGGCCGTGCCGAGCGCGATCGGCAACTGGACGGCGACCGACAGCACGACCAGGACCAGGCCGCGCCAGAGGTCGCCGCGGAAGACGGCGTCGCCCGCCAGCTTCCGGTAGTCGTCCAGGCCGGCGAAGTCCTCGGGCCGGCCGAAGCCGCCCCAGGTGAACAAGCTCGTGTAGAACGCGACGAAGATCGGGATCCCCGCGCCCATGGTGGCGGCCTGGCCTCCAGGCGCGTCATAGCCGGCGTTCTGGAAGCCGCTCTGGAAGGGCTGGAGGTCGACCAGTTCCTTGAGGTGCTGCCCGGCCTGGACGAACGCCGGGGCGGTGAAGTCGTCGGACTTGGCGGCCTGCTCCATGGCGGGCATGCCGCCGACGCGCATCGCCAGGTAGGCCCAGTAGTAGTGGCCGGGCCACTTGTCCTTGCCGCCCAGCGCGACGGGAGTGACGCCGGCGCCCTTGAGCTTGCGGACGGCGTCCAGGAACTCCGCCCAGGTCTTCGGGGTGTCCTTGATCCCGGCCTTGGCGAAGTGCCGCTTGTTGTACCAGAAGCCCACCATGCTCATGTCGTACGGGATGGCGTAGGTCTTGCCGTCGAACCGGTACGCCTTCTGCGACACCGGCGTGATGGTGCCGAGCAGGCTCGCCCCGTCGGAGGTGAGGTCCTTCACCAGCCCCGCGTCGATCTGCTGCTTGAGCACGCCGCCGCCCCAGGTCACGAAGACGTCCGGCAGCTTCCCGGAGGCGACCAGCGCCGTCATCTTCGACTTGTAGGCCTCGTTCTCCAGGTTGGTGAGCTTGATCCTGACGTTCGGGTGCGCGGCCTCGTAGGCCTTGGCGATCTGCGGAGAGAGCGACTTGGACGGCTCGGTGGTCGCGATGTCCATCCACTCGACGGTCACCCCGCCCCCCGATCCGGAGCCGCCGTCGCCGCAGGCGGCGAGCACGGGCGCGGCGGCGGCCAGCACGGCGCCCGCGGAGACTGCGGTGAGGAGGGAGCGGCGCGACAGCGGTGGGGTGCCCATGATGGCCTCCTGGATCCGGGGGGTGCGCTCGGCCGGGAGCGGCGGGACGAGACCGCTCGTTCGAAACTTTTCGAAATTCTTCGGGCTTGCCGTTGCCGTGGAACTCTAAGAAAGGGCCCCCGCACGGTCAAGGCTTCGGCCGTGAGAGACCTGAATGAAACGCTGGAGAAGTCCGAAGCCAGGCTAGGAGACCGCGAAACATTGCGATACTGTTCGCAATCGTTTCCTCGGGGAGGAGAGAAGCGTGCCCGTGCGCACCACCGACGAGATCCCGGACCCGCCGTCCCGGCCGACCCTGGCACTGATCGCGTCCGAGGCCGGGGTGTCCCCCGCCACGGTCTCCAAGGTCCTCAACGGCCGCACCGACGTGGCCGCCGCGACCCGCGAGCGCGTGGAGGCGCTGCTGCGCACCCACAACTACCCCGGCCCCGGCGGGTCCCGGCGCGCCCGCAGGTCCGGCCTGATCGACCTGGTCCTGGCCGGGCTGGACAGCCCGTGGGCGGTGGAGATCCTGCGCGGGGTCGAGGCCGAGTGCGCCGAGCACGGCACCGGCGTGGTCGTCTCGCTGGTGCGCGACGACGACGCCCGCCCGCCGAGCTGGCAGAACCTGCCCGCGCTGCACCACAGCGACGGGGTCATCCTGGTCACGTCCCGGATGACGCGGCGCCAGCGCGAGCAGCTGGAGCGGGCCGGCGTCGGGCTCGTCCTGGTCGACCCGGTCAACCTGCCCGACGCCGAGATCGCCAGCGTCGGCGCCACGAACTGGGCGGGCGGGCTGGCCGCCACCGAGCACCTGATCGGGCTCGGCCACCGCCGCGTCGCGATGATCGGCGGTCCCGCCGACATGCTGTGCACGCAGGCCCGCGTGGACGGCTACCGGACCGCGCTGGAGCGCGCCGGGATCGAGGTCGACCGGGAGCTCGTCCGGTACGGCGACTTCCACCACCGGGGCGGGTACGCGCGCACCCGCGAGCTGCTGGCGCTGCCCGAGCCGCCCACCGCGATCTTCGCGGGCAGCGACGAGCAGGCCATGGGCGCCTACGAGGCGGCGCGGCTCGCCGGGCTGCGCATCCCCGAGGACCTGAGCGTCGTCGGCTTCGACGACCTGCCCACCTGCGAGTGGCTGTCGCCGCCGCTGACGACCGTCCGGCAGCCGCTGGAGGAGATGGGCCGCGTCGCGGCCCGCACCCTGCTCCAGCTGCTGGACGGCCGGCCGCCGCTCACCCCGCGCGTGGAGCTGGCCACCGACCTGCGCGTGCGCGCCTCCACCGCGCCACCGCCCGCCGGGGAGGAGCGATGACCGAAGCCGTCCCGGCCCCGAGCGCGACCCGCGGGCCCTGGCAGGACCGCGGGCTGCCGGTCGCCGAGCGGGTCGCCGATCTGCTGGCCCGGATGACGCCCGAGGAGAAGGCGGGGCAGCTCGCCGGCTTCTGGGCGGTGCCGGCCGGGCCGGGCGAGCCCGTGGCGCCGATGGAGGACGACTCACGCGAGGCCGCTCCGCGCCTGGAGGAGATCCTCGACCGCGGCCTCGGCCAGCTCACCCGCGCGTTCGGCACCGTGCCGGTCGCGGCGGCCGAAGGCGCCGCCCGCCTCCGCGAGCTCCAGGGCCGCGTCGCCGCGGGGAACCGGTTCGGCATCCCGGCGATCGCGCACGAGGAGTGCCTCAACGGCTTCATGACGTGGGGCGCCACCGTGTTCCCCAGCCCGCCCGCGTGGGGCGCCGCCTTCGACCCCGAACTGGTCGGCGAGATGGCCGCCGCGATCGGGGCGAGCATGCGGGCGGCGGGAGTCCACCAGGGCCTCGCGCCGGTACTGGACGTCGTCCGCGACGCCCGCTGGGGCCGCACGGAGGAGTGCGTCGGGGAGGACCCCTATCTCGTCGGGGTCCTCGGCACGGCCTACGTGCGGGCCCTGGAACGATCCGGCATCGTCACCACGCTCAAGCACTTCGCGGGCTACTCCGCCTCCCGGGCCGGCCGGAACATGGCGCCGGCGCCGATCGGCCCGCGCGAGTTCGCCGACGTCGTCCTGGAGCCGTTCGTGATGGCGCTGCGCGACGGCGGCGCCCGCTCGGTCATGCACTCCTACACCGACGTGGACGGGATGCCCGCCGCGGCCGACGAGCGCCTGCTGACCGGGCTGCTGCGCGAGGAGCTCGGCTTCGCGGGCGTCGTCGTCGCCGACTACTTCGGCATCTCGTTCCTGGAGAGCCGGCACCGGGTGGCCGGGTCGCGCGGCGAGGCCGCCGCGCTGGCGCTGCGCGCCGGGATCGACATGGAGCTGCCGACCGTCCGCTGCTACGGCGAGCCGCTGACCGAGATGGTCCGGCGGGGCGCCGTGCCCGAGGAGCTGCTCGACCGCGCCGCCGGCCGCGTGCTGGCGCTGAAGGCCCGGCTCGGCCTGCTGGACGGCGCGCCGGCCGGGGGCACGGGTGCGGAGCTGGAGTTCGATCCGCCGGAGCACCGGGAGCTGGCGCGCCGGCTGGCCGAGGAGTCGGTCGTCCTGCTGGCGAACGGCGGCGTGCTGCCGCTGCGCTCCGGCGACGGCGTGGTGCTGGCGGGGCCTCTGGCGGACGACCCGTTCGCGATGCTGGGCTGCTCCACGTTCCCGAGCCATGTGGGCCGCCGGCATCCGGAGATGCCGCTCGGCGTGCCGATCCGGACGCTGGCGGACGCGCTGCGCTCCGAGCTGCCCGGCGTGCGGGTCGCGGCATCGCACGACGTGTCCGTCGCCGAGGACTCCGACATCGAGGCCGCCGTCGCGGCGGCGCGCGGGGCCGAGGTGTGCGTCCTCGCCCTCGGCGACCGGGCCGGGCTCTTCGGCCGCGGCACGTCCGGCGAGGGCTGCGACGCCGAGACGCTCGCGCTGCCGGGCCGGCAGGCCGAGCTGGCCGCGGCCGTCCTGGACACCGGGACGCCCACGGTCGTCGTGATGCTGACCGGGCGCCCGTACGCGATCGAGGCCCTCGCCGACCGCGCCGCCGCCGTCGTGCAGGCGTTCTTCCCCGGCGAGGAGGGCGGCGGGGCCGTCGCGGGAGTCCTGTCGGGCCGGGTCGAGCCGTCCGGGCGGATGCCGATCAGCGTGCCGCGCCGCGCGTCCGGCCCGCCGGTCACCTACCTGCGGTCGCTGATGGACGGCGGGCACCACTGGAGCGCGGTCGACCCCGTCCCCCTCTACCCGTTCGGCCACGGGCTGACCTGGACGTCGTTCGAGTACGCGGACCTGCGCCTGGACGAGCGGGCGGCGACCGACGGGACCGTGGCGGTCAGCGCCGTCGTCCGCAACACCGGGGCGCGGGCCGGGACCGAGGTGGCGCAGCTGTACCTGTCCGACCCGGTCGCCTCGGTGGTGCGCCCCGCGCGCTGGCTCGCCGGATGGGCCAGGGTCCGGCTGGAGCCGGGCGAGGCGGCGCGGGTCGGTTTCCGGGTGCACGCCGACCGGACCTCGTTCACCGGCCCGGACCTGCGGCGCATCGTCGAACCCGGAGTCGTCGAGGTCTCCGTGGGGCGGTCGAGCGCCGATCTGCCGCTGCGCGGCTCGTTCACGCTCGACGGCCCCGTCCGCGAACTCGGCCCGGACCGGATCCTCACCGTCCCGGTGGAGGTCACGCCGCTGTGACCGCCCGCTCTAGAGGAGCAGCGCGGGGTCGGCGATCACGCGTTCCACGACGAGGCCCGCGGCGCCGAGGACCGCGGCCCCCTCCGCCAGGCCGGAGATCTCGACCGGCGGCACGCCGCGCCGCAGCGAGCCCGGCCCCTCCGCGAGGACGCCCTCCAGCGGGGGGCGGATCCAGGCGGCCAGCGGGGAGAACACCCCGCCGAGCACGATGGTGTCCGGGTCGATCAGGTTGACGGCCGAGGCCAGCGCGCCGCCGAGCGCCCGGCCCGCCCGGGCCACCGCGTCCAGCGCCGCCGCGTCGCCGGCGCCCAGCCGGTCGACCAGCCTGCCGACCGACCCCCGGGCCCCGCGGCGGGCCGCGTCACCGGCAGGCCCGCCGCGCGCAGCATCGCCTCCTGGCCGGCGATCTGCTCCAGGCAGCCGCGCCCGCCGCAGGAGCAGGCGGGGCCGGACGGGTCGGCGACCAGATGCCCGAGTTCGCCCGCGAAGCCGTGCGCGCCGCGGAACACCCGCCCGTCCACGACGATCCCGGCGCCGATCCCGACCTCCCCCGAGACGTGCACGAAGTCGCCGAACCGGGCGCCGTCGCCGAACCACAGCTCACCGAGGGCCGCGAGGTTGGCCTCGTTGTCGTACTCGGCGGGCAGCGCCGCCGCGAGTCCCGGAGCCCCGGTGACGGGGACGTCCGTCCAGCCGAGGTTCGGGGCGTGCCGCACCACCCCGTTCTCGCGGTCGAGCAGGCCGGGCAGGGCGACCGCGGCGCCGGCGACGGTCAGGCCCTGCCCGGAGGCGGCGGCGACCGCCTCGCCCGCGAGCGCGGACAGCGCCGCGAGCACGGCGCCGGGCTCGCGCCCGCGGTTGTCGGAGCTGACGACGTGCCGGTAGCGGACCTGCTTGACGAGGTCGAGGACGCAGGCGGCGAGGTAGTCGACGTTGACCTCCAGGCCGAGCCCGGCGGCGCCGTCTCCGTGGACCGACACGCCCACCCCGGGCCGCCCGCGCTCCCCCTCGTGCACCGGCGCGCCGTCCCGCACCAGGCCCGCGCCCTCCAGCAGGGAGACGAGATTGGACACCGTCGTCTTGGTGAAGCCGGTGAGCTCGGCCAGGCGCGCGCGGGTCACGGGCTGGTGGCGGGCCACGTGCTCCAGGACGACGGCGAGGTTCCGCTCGCGCATCGTCGCGTGCCGGACGGGGGCGTTCGCGGACTTCGTCATGGATGAACCCTAAATGAATCACGTGGATAGGCAGGGCAGAGGCCCTCTGCTAGGTTAATTAGTCCAAGCTCTTTACGAAAGGCGGGACCGGATGCCCGAGCGCCTGGTCGCGGGCGTCGACTCCTCGACCCAGTCGACGAAGGCCGTGCTGTGCAGGGCCGCGGACGGCGCCGTGGTCGCGGCGGCCTCCGCCCCGCATCCGGACGGCGCCGAATGCCACCCGGACCACTGGTGGAACACGCTGAGCCAGGTCCGGGGCCTCCTCGAACGCGCCGACGCGGTGGCCGTCGCCGCGCAGCAGCACGGCATGGTCGCGCTCGACGGCGCGGGCGTGCCCGTCCGGCCCGCCCTGCTGTGGAACGACACGCGCTCGGCTCCGCAGGCGCGCGCCCTCGTCGAGGAGCTCGGCGGCGCGAAGGCCTGGGCGGATCGGACCGGCAGCGTGCCGCTGGCGTCGTTCACGGTGACCAAGCTGCGCTGGATGGCCGAGCACGAGCCCGACCGCGCGCGCCGCACCGAGCAGGTCATGCTCCCGCACGACTGGCTGACGCTGCGGCTCGGCGCGTCCGAGCCGGTGACCGACCGGGGCGACGCGTCCGGCACCGGCTACTGGTCCCCCGCGACCGGCGCGTACCTGCCGGAGGTGCTGCGCGCGGCTCTCGGCCACGACGCCGCGACGCCCCGCGTCGCGGCACCCGGCGAGCGCGTCGGCGAGACGGCCTGGGGGGCGGCGCTCGGTCCCGGCACCGGCGACAACATGGGCGCCGCGCTCGGACTCGGGCTGGAACCCGGCGACGTCGTCGTGTCGATCGGCACCTCCGGCACGGCGTTCGCGGTCGCCGGGGAGCCCGCGGCCGACGCCTCCGGGCTGGTCGCGGGGTTCGCCGACGCCACCGGCCGGTTCCTGCCCCTCGTCTGCACGCTGAACGCCGCGCGGATCCTGTCGGCCGCCGCCGCGATGACCGGCGCCCCGCTGGACGAGCTGTCCGCGCTGGCCCTCGCCGCCGAGCCCGGCGCGGGCGGCCTGACGCTGCTCCCCTACCTCGACGGCGAGCGCACCCCCGACCGGCCGGACGCCAGCGGCGTGCTCGCGGGGCTCACCACGTCCAACGCGACGCGGGAGAACCTCGCGCGGGCCGCCGTGGAGGCGCTGCTGTGCTCGCTCGCCGACGCCGTCGACCATCTCGCCGCGCAGGGCGTCCGGCCGCGCCGCGTCCTGCTGATCGGGGGCGGCGCCCGCGCCGGAGCCGTCCGCGCCCTCGCACCCGCGATCTTCGGGACGCCGGTGACCGTCCCCGAGCCCGCCGAGTACGTCGCGCTCGGCGCCGCCCGCCAGGCGGCCTGGGCCCTGGCCGGGACGCCGGAACCGCCCGCCTGGCCGGCGCCGCCCGCGACCGAGCACACCGCCGGCCGCACCGACGCCGGGGTCCGCGCGCGCTACGCGGCGCTGCGCGACGCCGCCCCGCAGATCTGAGGAGGAACCATGAGCGACTACACGCCCGCACCCGAGGACCGCTTCTCGTTCGGCGTCTGGACGGTCGGCTGGCAGGGCGTCGACGTGTTCGGCCCCGGCACCCGCCCGCCGATGGCCGCCGACCGCGCCGTCCGCGAGCTGGCCGAGATCGGCGCCTACGGCGTGAACTTCCACGACAACGACGTCTTCGACTTCGCCGCCGCGCCCGCCGAGCGGCAGGGCGCGATCGACGCGTTCCGCAAGGCCCTGGACGAGACGGGCCTCGTCGTCACCACCGCCACCACGAACCTGTTCGGGCACCCGGTCTTCAAGGACGGCGCCTTCACCGCCAACGACCGCGACGTCCGCCGGTTCGCGCTGCGCAAGGTCATGGACAACCTGGACCTGGCCGCCGAACTGGGCGCCCGCACCTACGTGTGCTGGGGCGGGCGGGAGGGCGCGGAGTCGGGCGCCGCCAAGGACGTCCGAGCCGCGCTGGACCGGTACAAGGAGGCGTTCGACGTCCTCGGCGCCTACGTCGCCGACCAGGGCTACGACCTGCGCTTCGCGATCGAGCCGAAGCCGAACGAGCCGCGCGGCGACATCCTGCTGCCCACGATCGGCCACGCCCTCGCGTTCATCCAGACCCTGGAGCGCCCCGACACCGTCGGCCTGAACCCCGAGGTCGGGCACGAGGAGATGGCCGGGCTGAACTACGCGCACGGCCTTGCGCAGGCGCTGTGGCAGGGCAAGCTGTTCCACATCGACCTCAACGGGCAGCACGGCCCCCGCTACGACCAGGACCTGCGTTTCGGCGCCGGCAACGCGCGCGGCGCGTTCTGGGTCGTCGACCTGATCGACCAGAGCGACTACGACGGCCCGGTCCACTTCGACTTCAAGCCGCCGCGCACCGAGGACGACCAGGGCGTGTGGGAGTCGGCCGCCGCGTGCATGCGCAACTGGCTCATCCTGCGAGCGAAGGTCCGCGCGTTCCGCGCCGATCCCGACGTCCAGGCCGCTCTGCGCGAGGCCAAGCTGGAAGAGCTCGCGCAGCCCACCCTGGCGGACGGCGAGGACTGGCGCTCCGTCCGCGACGCCACGGTCGACGCCGACGCCCTCGGCGCCCGCCGTACCGCCTTCGAACACCTCGACCAGCTCGCCCTGGAACACCTCTACGGCGTGCGGAGCTAGAGGTGTCTGTACCTCTCAGGGGGCGACCCCCTGGAACCCCCGTTGCGGGTCGGGCGGCCTCCTGGCGCTAGAGCGCCTTCCAGCCGCCCGACCCGTGCCGTGGTGCGGGCTCCTGTCTGCTCACTGAGCCTCGCCCCTGGGTTCAGGGGGTCGCCAGGGCCTCGGTGGGGGCCAGGCGGGCTGCTCGCAGGGCGGGGTACAGGCCCGCGACGCCGCCGATGAGGAGGGTGGCGACGATGCCGCCGGCCATCGCCCACACCGGGACGACGGTCGGCCAGCCCTGGGTCATGGCGAAGACGGCGGTGACCACGATGCCCGCGGCGACGCCGCCGACGCCGCCCAGCACGGCCAGCAGTTGCGACTCGGCGAGGAACTGGAGCCGGATCTGGCCCCGCGTCGCGCCGAGGCTGCGGCGCAGGCCGATCTCGGCGCGGCGCTCCAGCACGGAGATCACCATCGTGTTCGCGACGCCGACGCCGCCGACCAGCAGCGCGACGCCGCCGAGGCCGAGGAGCAGCCCGGTGAACGCCCGGTCGCCCGCCTGCTGCGCGGCCAGCGCGTCCGAGGGGCGGCTGACCTCGACCTCGTTCGGCGCCTGCGGGTTCGCGGTCGCGGCGAGCAGGTCCCGCACCTTCGCCACCGCGTCCTTGCGGGCCCGGGTGTAGACGGTGGTCGGATGGCCGTCGAAACCGAGGCTTGACGCGGCGGCGTCCCAGCCGACGAGCGCCGCCGAGTCCAGCTCCGGAGCCAGCTGGTTCGGCTCCAGGACGCCGACGACGGTGAACCACTGCGAGCCGAGCCACACCTGCGCGTTCGGCGTCGCGACGCCGAGCCGGTCGGCGGCCGCCGACCCGAGCACGACGGCCGGGTACTTCGCCGTCCCCCCGTTGAGCCAGGTGCCGGCGGCCATGGTGAGGCCGACGGTCCGCGGCAGGTCGAGGCGCGCCGCCAGGACGCTGATGCCGCCGCTCTCCCCCTCCGGGATGTGGTCGTTGCGGTAGACGGCGGTGTCCTCCAGCTTCGCCGTCGCCGACGCCGACCGCACGTCCGGCATCCGCGCCACCATGCCGACGGACTCCTCCGGGAGCTCGGCGTCCCCGCCGAACAGGTCCCGGCCGGGGCCGACCGTGAGCAGGTTGGTGCCGAGCCGGTCGAGGGTGGCCTGCAACTGCGCGCGGCTGGACGTCGAGATGCCGACCACGCCGATCATCGCGGCGATGCCGATCGCGATGCCGAGGGCCGACAGGAAGACCCGCATCGGACGGGACCGCAGTCCGGCGGCGCCGACGCGCAGCACGTCGCCGGGGCCGAGCCTCGCCGGGGCGTCCCCGGAGGTGCTCCCGTTCACGGCGCCCCCACCCGCGCGTCGTCGTGCACGATCCGCCCGTCGCGCATCCGCACCTGCCGGGGCAGCAGCGCGGCGATGTCCCGGTCGTGCGTGATCAGGACGACGGTCGTGCCGCCGCCGGCCAGCTCGCGCAGCAGGTCCAGGACGCCCGCGCCCGACGCCGAGTCCAGCGCGCCGGTCGGCTCGTCCGCCAGCAGCAGCGCCGGCTCCCCCACCACGGCGCGGGCGATCGCGACCCGCTGCCGCTCGCCGCCCGACAGCTGGTGCGGCCGGTGGTCGAGGCGGTGCCCGAGCCCGACGCGCTCCAGCGCGCGGCGGGCCCTGCGGCGCCGCTGCGGCAGCGGCACGCCCCCGTACAGGAGCCCGTCGGCGACGTTGTCGAGCGCGCTCACGCCCGCGGCGAGGTGGAACTGCTGGAACACGAAGCCGATCCGCCGGGCGCGCAGCGCGGACAGGCGCCGGTCCGCGAGCCTCGACACGTCCCCGCCCTCGACGAGGACGGTGCCGGCGCTCGGCCGGTCGAGGGTGCCGAGCAGGTGCAGCATCGTCGACTTCCCCGATCCGGACGGCCCGACGATCGCCACGAGCTCGCGCTCCTCGACGGTCAGCGACACCCCGTCCAGCGCGGTGACCCCGCCGGGGTAGGTCTTGGTGACCTCCCTGAGCTCCACGACCGGGCTCATGACGGCACCCCGACCTTCATGCCCTCCGCGAGGCCCGCCCCCGAGACCTCGACGCGGCCTTCGGTGAACACGCCCGTCTCCACCGGCACCGTGCGGACCCGCCCGTCCTGGACCACCTGGACGGCGTAGCCGCCGTCCCCCTGGGCGAGCAGCGCGCCGATCGGCACGGCGAGGACGTCGGGATGCCGGTTCGCGGTGAGGTGCACCTCGACGGGCGCCTTGTCGTAGGAGCCGAGCTTCGCGCGGCCGGCGACCGCGATCTCGACCTCCACGGTGGTCGGCTGGTCCTGCGCACCCTCCTTGGCGACCTTCCCGACCGCGGAGATCCGCCCGGTGACGGCGTCGCCGGACGGCAGCCCGATCTCCACTTCCGCGCCCTTCCTCGCGAGCCGCTGGTACTCGACGTCCAGGTCGACGGACACGACCCGGGTCGTGCCGGTGTAGGTGAGGACGGGCCCTCCGACGCGGTCCCCGACGTTCGCCTTGCGCTCGGCGACCCGGATCCGCCCGGACGCGACGACGGCCGCGCCGGGGGCGACCCGGCCGGTCTCGTCGACGCCGAGTGCGTCCTGCCAGCGCCGCACGGCCGCGGCGGTGGCGGCGTCGTAGGTCCTGTCGACGGTGAACCCCGTGTAGCCGAGGGCCCGCAGGTTCCGCTCGAACTGCAGGACGTCCGAGCCCTTCGTCCCCGGGGCGAGCGTCCTGTACAGCGGCAGCCTGCCGTACAGCAGCGGTACCGGCCTGTCGTCGACCCTGTACACCGCCCTGCCCCGGGAGACGACCGCCCCGGGCCCCGCCAGCCACGTGAGGGTGCCGTGCCCGGCCCCGGCGACGGTGCGGGTCCCGCCGTAGCCGAGCGTGCCGTCCACGTCCTGCGTCTCGGTGAGCGTGGTGCGCTCGACCGCCGCCGTCGCGGGCGGCAGGGCGCTGCGCGCGGCGGCGGGACCGCCGCCGCCGCCGAGCCCGACCGTCGCGAGCCCCGCGCCGCCGGCCACGACGGCCCCGGCCGCGCCGAGGACGACGGTGCGCTTCCCGGCCACTAGTCGCCGCCCCGGGTCGTCCCCATGAAGCCCCCGCCGCCGGGCGAGAGCTTGGCACAGGCCTTCTGGGCGCTCTTGAACGTCTGGCTCTCCGGGTCCAGCCCCGTTCCCTTCCCCGCCCTGATCTTCATGGCGCCGTCCGGCTCGGGGTCGGGGAACGCGCTGACGCCCTTGTCGCGCATGCACTTGGCGAACGCGCGCATCTTCGCCAGTTCCTCGGGCTTGGGCTTGGGCGGCTTCCCGCCGTTCGGCATCAGGTGGGCGCACTTCTTCTGCGCCGCCTGGACGCCGGCGTCGTCCCCCGGGCCTCCCTTGCCCGCTTCGCCCGGCTTGGCGGACGCGCGGATCTCGATCCGGCCGTTCTTCGGGTCGGGCATGTCCACCCCGTTGGCGCGCATGCACTTGGCGAAGTCGCGCATCTTCTGGTCGTCGCTCGCGGCCTTGGCGGTGCTGTCCCCGCCGTCCCCGCCCCCGCAGCCCTGCGCCCCGAGGGCGAGGGCGGGGACGAGTGCCAGCACGGCGAGCGTGCGTCGTCGCATCGGTCGGTCTCCTCGTCGTCTCCGCCGGCCGGTGCGCCGGCGGCGATGACGAGTCCAGCCCGCGACCGGTAACCCCGGCGTAACCGGATCGCGTTATGCCGGCGTTACGCCCCGTCCCCCAAGCTGGGGCCGACGAGGCGCGCCTGGGGCGCGCCCCAGGGACGGCGGGAGTTGCGGACGTGCGGGTACTGGTCGCCGAGGACGAGCGGATGCTCGCCGACTCGATCGCCGAGGGGCTGCGGGCCGAGGCCCTCGCCGTGGACGTGGTCTACGACGGGGACGCCGCGCTGGAGCGGCTCGGCGTGCACGACTACGACGTGCTCGTCCTGGACCGGGACCTGCCGGTCGTGCACGGCGACGACGTGTGCCGCGCGGTGGTGGAGTCCGGCGCGCTCGTGCGGGTGCTGATGCTCACCGCCGCCGTCACCGTCCCGGCCCGGGTCGACGGATTGCGCATCGGCGCCGACGACTACCTCACCAAGCCGTTCGCGTTCGAGGAGCTGGTGGCGCGGATCCTCGCGCTCGGCCGGCGGGCCCGCCCGGCGGCGCCGCCGGCGCTGGAGCGCGCCGGGATCCGGCTCGACCCGTCCCGCCAGGAGGTGTACCGCGACGGCCGGTACGTGCGCCTGGCGCGCAAGGAGTTCGGGCTGCTGGCCGAGCTGCTGCGCGCGGACGGGACGATCGTGTCCGCCGAGAGGCTGCTGGAGAAGGTGTGGGACGAGCACACCGACCCGTTCACCAACACCGTCCGGGTGACGCTGATGAAGCTGCGCCGCAGGCTCGGCGATCCCCCGGTCATCGAGACCGTCCCGGGAGTGGGGTACCGGATTCCATGAGCGCCGCGACGACCGCGAGGTTCGCCGACCGGCTGCGGCCGACGATCCGGCTCCGGCTGACGATCCTCTACACGGGCCTGTTCCTCGGCGCGGGCATCGTGCTGCTCGGCCTGACCTACCTCCTCGTGCAGAACAACCTGCAGCGTCAGGGGGGTCCCGCGGAGGACCGCGCCTTCACGGCCGTGGGACCCGCGGTGAAGAGCGCGGCGCCGATGCCCGAGGGGGCGACGGATCTCACCGTGCAGAGGGTGCAGGGCGCGCTGATCAAGGGGCGCGAGGACTACCAGCGGGAGACCCTCAACGCGCTGCTCACCCAGGGCGGGATCGCGCTCGGGCTGGTCGGCGCGGCCGGGCTCGGCTTCGGCTGGCTGCTCGCCGACCGGGCGCTGCGCCCCGTGCACGCCATCACCGAGACCGCGCGCCGCGTCGCGCGCAGCCACGACCTCACCGAGCGGATCGCCTACGAGGGCCCGCGCGACGACGTCAAGGAGCTGGCCGACACCTTCGACACCATGCTCGGCCGGCTGGCGCGGGCGTTCGACGGGCAGCGCCGGTTCGTCGCGAACGCCTCGCACGAGCTGCGCACCCCGCTCGCCATCAACCGGACGCTGGTCGACGTGGCGGTGCGGCGCCCGGACGCCACCGACGACGTCAAGCGGCTCGGCGAGTCGCTGCTGGTCGTCAACGGCAGGCACGAGCGGCTCATCGACGGGCTGCTCACCCTCGCCGGAACCGAGAACGTCGCGGTGGACGCCGGGCCGCTCGACCTGGCGGACGTCGCGGGGCACGTCCTGCGGCAGGCCGCCCCCGAGGCGCGGACCCGCGGCCTGACCGCGGACCGCCGGCTCGGCCCGGCCCCCACCTCCGGCGATCCGGTGCTGGTGGAGCGGCTCGTGCAGAACCTGGTGGAGAACGCGATCCGGCACAACCGCGACGGCGGCGAGGTGCACGTCGCCACCCGGGACCGGGACGGCTGGGCCGAGCTCACCGTCGCCAACACCGGGCCTGTCGTCCCCGCCTACGAGGTCGAGACGATCTTCGAGCCGTTCCGGCGGCTCGGCAACGACCGGGTGCGCTCCGACCGCGGCTCGGGCCTCGGGCTGTCGATCGTCCGGGCGACCGCGACGGCCCACGACGGCACGGTGACCGCGGTGCCGCGCCCGGAGGGCGGCCTCCTCGTGACCGTCCGCCTGCCGGGCCGGGACGGCGGCCCGCCGCGCGCCGCCACCGCCGCAGGGACGGCGTCAACCGCTCCCGGCTGAGGCGATCCCCTCGGCCGGAGCGGTCGTGTGCGGGCGCAGCGCGGACGCGGCGAGGGCGACGGCCGTCCCGGCGAGCGCCCAGCCGGCCAGCACCCACAGCGCGTGGCCCGTGGCGTTGCCGGAGAAGTAGACGGTGTTGCGGACGGCCGTCGTCGCCGCGCCCGTCGGCAGCCAGCCGCCGATCGCGCGCCAGAACGGCGGCAGCAGCGCGAGCGGGTAGGCGCCGCCGGCGCTGGGGTTCCCGAGCACGACGAACACCAGGATCGCCAGGCCGATCCCGACGAGCCCGAACAGCGTCTGGAGCGCGGCGGTGGCGGCCGCCGCGGCGAAGACCACGAGCGCCCCGATCCCCCACACCGGGAAGAAGTGGCCCGGCAGCGCGCCGAGGAGGGGACCGGCGACGAGCGCGCCGCCCAGCCCCGACACGACCGCGTACAGGGCGAGGGCGCCCAGCCGGATGACCGTGCGGCGCGCGTTCGCCGGGCGGGCGCCGCCCGCGACCGCGAGGATCGCGGCCGCCAGGTAGCCCCCCACGACCCAGCCGATGACGAGGTAGAAGGAGGACAGGCCCCGGCCGTCCTTGGGGCCGGGCGGCCGGATGTCGACGACCCGCACCTGCCGGCCCTGGGCGGTCTCCAGCCGGTGCGCGACGTCGGTGGCGGTGCCGGCGAGCGCCGGCCCGGCGGCGGAGGCGACCAGGAGCGTGTCGGCGCCGCCGCGCGGATCCACGATGATCGCCGCGTCGACGTCGCGGTGCAGGATGTCCCGGCGGGCCTGCTGCGCGCCGGGGGCGGCCCGGGCCTTCAGCGGCGCGCCCTCCAGCGCGTTCACCTGCGCGACGACCTGTCCCGCCACCGCGGGCGGCGCGACCACCGCGACGGGGATGCGGTGCGGGGTCGGCGAGTGGAACGCGCCGATGTAGGACAGGATGAACCCGAGCTGCAGCAGCAGGACCCCGGCGATCAGGGCGAACGCGCGCAGCGTCACCGCGTCGCGGAGTTCGGCCGCGAACCCGCGGTCGGGCGGCCCCCGGTCGGGCGAGCGAGTGCTCATCCCCGTCGCCTACCCAATCGGCGGCCCGCCAGCTGCGCGAACGCCGTTTCAGGCATCGGCGCCGCCTTCGGACTCCCGCAGGGTGGGGGTGTGCAGCCGGATCGTGGTGCCGCGCGGACCCGACCGCACGTCGAGGTGGTCGCAGATCTGCCGGGCGAGCCAGATGCCGTCGCCCGGCCGCGGGTCGAGCGTCGGCGGATGCAGCCCGATGAAGGGATCGAGGCACGCGGTGGCCGGCAGGTCGACGTCGCAGACGACCTCCCTGGGCCGGCCCCACAGCGCGACGCTCGGGCCGCGGCCCCCGGCGCCGGGCACGACGGTGAGCAGCTCGCCCACCGCCGCCGCGAAGATCATCAGGCGCTCGCCGGCCAGCCCGAGGAGCGCGGTCTCCAGCACGACGGTGTGCCGCATCCGGCCGAGGTCGCCGGTGAACCTCACGGTGACGGCGTCGTCCGGGCGGTCGGCCAGCGGCGCCGCCCGGCCGCGGACGAACGCGACCGGCTCGGTGTACCCGGGGCTCGCGGCGACGTCGGTGCCGTCCACCATGTGCGGGTGGGTGCGCAGCGCGTTGCTGACGATCTCCGTTTCGAGCGTGCGGGCGTCGTAGGGGCAGACCATGTGGATGCCGGTGCCGGCCAGGACCGCGTTGAGAGCGGAGTCCATGCACTCCCACGCCTCGACCTGCCGGGCCGACCGCCCCGCCCACACGGGCTCGGCGAGGATGCGGACGCGCGCGGCGCCGGGATGCCGGTGCCGGTAGCCGGTGAAGGCGGCGACGCGCTGCGGCGGACGGCGGCCGAAGAACGCGGACTCGGCGTAGTCGACGTTGCGGGCGTGCCGCCCGAGGGCCGTCTGCACCAGGCCGAGGTTGGCGGGCGTGGTGGTCACCAGCACCGGCTCCTCCCGCCGGAGCCCCTCGTCGATGAAC
The DNA here is from genome assembly GCF_050936235.1 of Spirillospora sp. CA-108201. Classification (NCBI taxonomy): domain Bacteria; kingdom Bacillati; phylum Actinomycetota; class Actinomycetes; order Streptosporangiales; family Thermomonosporaceae; genus Spirillospora; species Spirillospora sp. CA-108201. Next base: position 2,177,785 of record NZ_JBNJNE010000001.1, read on the forward strand.
GGGACCGCCATCCGTAAGAAGTCGTCGTCGCTGGAATAGACGCAGCCTTGGTGCACGAACATGGAGCCGTTCACCCCCGGTCCCCCTCTTCCGACGGCACCGGTGCGCGCCGTCCACGACGTGGCCGACGGGCGCCCCGGCCGGCGAAGGCGTGCCGCGGCGGATGACCCCCGATCGACTACGGCAAGGATCGTATCGATCACAATGAGTATCAAGCGGAACGCCGGAATCCCCCCGACGTCGTGTCCGGATGCCGGAGCCCCCGGGCCTGGAACCCCGACCGGAGCAAGGTAGCGTCGGAGCAATGACCAGTGCTGAACTGCTCACCGACGCGTTCGACCGGATCCGGCAGGTCGTCCACGGGGCGGTCGGGGGCCTCGACGGGCCGCGGCTCGCCCGCCGGCCCGCCGAGGGAGCCAACTCGATCGCGTGGCTCGTCTGGCACCTCACCCGGATCCAGGACGACCACGTCGCCGGTCTCGCCGGGACCGACCAGGTGTGGACGCGGGACGGCTGGGCCGACCGGTTCGCCCTTCCGTTCGACCCGGCCGACACCGGGTACGGCCACACCCCGGACGACGTCGCGGCCGTCCAGGTCGACTCGGCGGACCTGCTCACGGGCTACCACGACGCCGTCCACGCCGGGACCGTCCGGTACCTCTCCGGGCTCACCGACGCCGACCTGCCCCGGATCGTCGACCGGGCGTGGGATCCGCCGGTCACGCTGGCGGTCCGGCTGATCAGCGTGGTCTCCGACGACCTCCAGCACGCGGGCCAGGCCGCCTACGTGCGCGGACTGGTCACGGGCTGACCCCCGCCCGCCGGGACGGCGCCTGCGGCGGGGCGGCGGGGACGAGGTCGCGGATCAGGCGGGACCACCGGGGGCCGACGCGGTCCAGGTGATGGGCCCGCACGGACCGCAGGGCCGTGTCGCCCAGCCGGTCCCGCAGGCCGGGGTCCGCGATCACCGCGCGGAGCGCCGCGGTCAGGGCGTCCACGTCCCCGGCGGGGACGAGCAGCCCGTCGCGGCCGTGGGAGATCATCTCGGCCGGCCCGGTGGGGCAGTCGAACGCCACGACCGCCAGCCCCATGCCCATCGCCTCGATCACGACCATGGGCATGCCCTCGCGGCGCGACGACAGCGCGTAGACCGACGCCCGCTCCATCTCCGCGTGCAGGTCGCGGGTGCGCGGGCGCACCTCGGCCCGCCCGGCGAGGCCGAGGTCGTCGATCAGCGCGCGGAGCCGGTCGCGCCGGGGCCCGCCGCCGAAGACGCGCAGGGTCCAGCCGGGCCGCTCGGCGGCGATCGGCGCGAAGGCGCGCAGGAGCAGGTCGAAGCCCTTGGCGTGGACGAGTCTCCCGGCGGCGACGATGACCTCGTCCACGCGCCGGGACGGCCGGTCCGGCAGCGCGGGCGCGGCGTTCGGGATGCGGACGACGCGCGCGGCGGATCCCGCGAGCGCGGTCGCGTACTCGGCGCGGTCCGCCTCGGTGAGCGTGGTGACGGCGGCGAGCCGGCGGTAGGCGCGGACGATCTGCTCCCGGAGGGCGGGGCGGTAGGCCCCGAGGTGCATGTGGTCCTGCCCGATCGTCGCGACCCCGGCAGGCGCCAGCTCGGCCGCCAGCAGGTTGAGGGACGGCCTGGTCCCGATGAGCACGTCGGGCGGCGCGCGCCAGAACGCGCGCCGCAGCAGGCACACGTCCGTCCAGAGGCTCATGTGGCGGAACGACGCCTCGTCCGCCGGTGTCAGGAGGCTCGGCAGCCTGGCCAGGACGCGCGCCGCGTGCCCCCGGGGCGCCAGGCCGTCGTCGGCGTAGGTGACCGCGGCCCCGGCGGGGAGGGCGAAGAACGGCCTCCCGCTCCGCTTCAGCACGCTGACGATCTCGACGTCGTGGTCGCGGGCCAGGTGGCCGCACAGGTTCAGCACCGTGCGGATCGTCCCGCCGGTCCCGTGCGCGTTCTGCAGCAGCACGCGGACGCGGAGCCGGTCACCGGGCGGCGGGACGCGCCTTCGCCTCAGCGGGCGCAGCGCCCAGAGCGCCGTCCGGCGCAGGACGCGGTGCGCCCTGCGCCGGACGCGGCGCCGCAGTCGCAGCGGGTGCGCTGGCTCGTTCACCGGGTCCCCGATCGCCGACGGCCGTGTCCGGGCCGTTCCCGGGGCGGGGCCCGGTCATCGTCACCCGGTGGTCACGGTTCGGTTGAGGGCGCTGCCCTTCACCCACCGGTCCCACGACATCTGGTAGTAGCTCCAGCCGTTGAGCGGGTCCAGCTTCCGCTTGCTGCCGGTGATGATCACCGGGTCGCCGCGGTAGGACCACTGGTAGTACCAGCGGGCTGCGGCGGGCGGGGAGTTGAGGCAGCCGTGGCTGACGTTCTGGCGGCCCTGCGCCCAGGTGGTGGCGGCCATCGAGTGGATGTACTCGCCGCTGTTGGAGATCCGCACCGCGTGCGGGATGACCTCCTTGTAGCCGCCGTTCGCCTTGTCGTCGGGCTTGACCCCCATCCACTCCGACGTCATGATCGCCGGATTCTCCTTGCCCATGGTCAGGTGGATGCCGCTGGTGGTGAGGTAGGTGTCGACGCCGTTGACGACGCGGCCGCCGCGGCCGGCGCTGATCCCCCAGCTGCGGATCTTCTTGCCGTTCTTGGTGGCCACGAGCTTGTGCGTCTTGGTGCTGACCTTCACCATGTGCTCGTCGCCGATGCGGAAACCGCGGGTGACGTCCGACACGCCGTAGGTCCGCTTGCCCGACCTCACCCCCGCCAGCTTGGCGGTGAACGTCACCTGCTGGTTCGGCGCCCACCAGGTCCCGTTCTTCGTACGGAAGATCACCGTGGTGTCGTTCGTCCAGAACCAGGCGCCGGTGGCGGGCGTGGTCGACTTGACCTCGAGGGCGCTCTCGACGGCCTTCTTGTCGGCCACCGGGCGGTTGAAGGTCACCTGGATCGGCATGCCGACCCCGACCTTCTCGTTCTTGTTCGGGGTGATGTCGACGATGCTCAGCTCGCTCGCGGCCTTGAACGTGGCGAACGCGGCGTTGACAGTGGCCGTCTTCCCCTTGGGGCTCTTCGCGACCGCCGTGACCTGGTACTTGGCGCCGGGGCGCAGCGTGCGCGACTTCCAGCTGGTCTTGTCGGCGGCCATCGTGCCGTCCACGGGCTTGCCCCTGAGCGTGACCGCGACCTGTTCGAGCGTCCCTCCCGCGGCGGTGACGACGACGCCGTCCTCGGGCTTGGCCTTGGTGTTGCCGTTGCCCGGATTGATCGTCACCTGGGGGACGCTCGCGTCGCCCTTGTCCCCGACCGTGACGCCGGAGTCCTTCTCTCCCCCGCTGCAGGCCGTCGTGAAGAGGAGGACGACCCCCGCCATTCCCGCGCCAGCCCGAACCCCTGCGGAAATCCTCCGCTGCACCCTTGACCTCCAGAACCCGCCGTCTACCTGAGTGACATTAGCGACAAAAGTCGTCGATCATGCCATGTCCCGGGGTTTTTGCAGGTGCCCGAGATCAAAGCGTTGTAAGACGGAGGTTTCGTCGGTCTCCCCCCGCCCCCGGCAGCCGTCTCAGCGGAGCGCGCTGCCCTGCCGCCACTTGTCGAAGGACAGCTGCCAGACGCTCCAGCCGTTGTCCCACTCGACCTCCCGGTCGGTCCCGGTCAGGTCGATCACGTCACCGCGCTGCATCGTGTCGTAGAACCACTTGGCGTTGGCCGGGCTGACGTTCAGGCAGCCGTGGCTGACGTTCGCCGAGCCCTGCGAGCCGACCGACCAGGGCGCCGAGTGCACGTACTCGCCGCTGTTGGAGAAGCGGACCGCGTAGTTGACGACGGTCTTGTAGTAGCCCGCGTCCCCTTCCTTGCGTCCGGGGGACGTCATCGTGACCGGGTTGCCCTTCTCCATCAGCAGGTGGACGCCGCTGGTGGTGGTGAACTCCCGCGTCTCGCCGTTGCCGGCGCTGAACGGGACGGTGCGCAGCTTCTCGCCGTCCCGCGTCACCGTCATGCGGTGGTCGCCGATGTCGCCCTTGGTGATCTGCGCCGCGCCGATGCTGATGGCCGCCTTCGCGTCCTTGGCCCCGTAGACGCCGCCGCCCGCGTTCACCCCGGCGAGGTTCGCCTGGAAGCGGACCGTCTGGTGCGGCTGCCAGTACGTCTTCGTCCGGTAGATCACCTGGTCGGAGCCGACCCAGCGCCACGCGCCCTCGACGGGCTTCTCCGGGGTGACGCGCAGCGTCCGCTCCACGGCGGCCTTGTCGGCGACGGGCCGGTTGAACCGGACGAAGATCGGCATGCCGACGCCGACCTTCTCCCCGGTGAGGTTCGGCGTGACGTCCGTGATCGACAGCGTCTCGGCGGGCTTCAGCGTCGTGAACGAACTGGTGACCGTGCGGGCCTTGCCGCCGTCGCCGGCCTGGGCCGTGACCGTGTAGGACGTCCCGGGGGTCAGGGTGCGGGTGGACCGCCACGTCTTGCGGCCGTCCCCGTAGTCCCCGGAGATCGCGGCGCCGCCGCCCTGGACGGTGACGTTCCGCAGCTTCGCGCCGGAGGCCTTGACCTCGATCGTCCCGTCCGGCTTGACCTGGGCGGTCCCGTTCGCCGGCGTGATGGTCACGGCCGTGTCCGACCCGCCCGAGGCGAGCTTGCCCTCGCCCCCGATCGAGCAGCCGGTCACGAGCAGCGCCAGCGCTCCCGTCCCGCCGGCCACCACAGGTCCCAACCGACCCTTTGTCACCACTGACTCCCCCAACCTCAAACATTCACCCCGTGTAGGTGAAATCTATCTAAGGATGGAGACGTCTCGAATCACGCCCAGGTTCGGACATGAGCGAAGATTCGCTGGCCAGATGGGGGTCACAAGGGACAAAGGGGGCGAAGTGCCGGATCAGACGGCCGCGGGAGCGGCCGCCGGCGCGGGCTCGCGGTTGACGTGGCCGACCACGCGCTTGAAGCCCCAGACCGAGACCGCGATGCCGATCGCGCCCAGCCCCGCGACGATGCCGGTGCGGATCCACAGGTACATGCTGATCGACTCGTTGAAGAGCATCCAGAGGCTGACGGCCACGTTCGTGAGCAGCACCGCCGACCACAGCAGGGAGATGCGCAGGAAGAACTGCCGGACCCGGGCGTTCTTGTAGAACGCGTCGGGGATGGGCGCCATGTCCTTGGCGAGTTTCATCGCGAGCGGGCGCCGGAGCGGCACCGAGGCGAGGAACGCCATGCTGACGGCGAGCGTGCCGAGGGTGGGCTGGAGGAAGTAGACGACCGCGCTGTGCGTGGCGGCGGCGAGGACCGCGCGGACGGTGACCCCGACCGCGGCGAGCATCAGCATCCCCGACACCGGGTGCCCCCGCACGTACCGGTAGACGATCCCGCCGTACACCCAGGCGACGGCGGCGACGAGCGCGCCGTTCAGGCCGAGGAGCATGAGGGCGGCGTAGAAGACCGCGACGGGCGCGATGACGCCCTCGACGAAGCGCGGGAGCGCGTGCATCAGCAGCGCGGTCACCCGCGGCAGTTCGAAGACGTGGTGGCCGCCCGCGTGCTCCTCGCCGTCCTGCGGCTTCGGCGCCCGCACCAGGCCCAGCGGTTCTTCCGCGGTCATGTTCGCCGGTCGTTCCATCGAGCGCTGCGCTCCCCGATCGGTCTGCATGGTCTCGGATGTGCTCACGATTCGCCCCACCGTACGTGATGATCCGCGCGCGGCCGTCCTGTTTCGACGGATCTGTCCCCGCGCAGCCGTTTACCTGTTAGTTCGACCCCGTTACCCATGTAGTGCGAATCAAGGCCGGATGCGGCCAGGTTCGCCCCTGTCTTCCCGATTTGTTTCCGGGTTTCGGGCAGAGGTCACCGCGGACATCTTCCGGGTATCCCCAAAGCCTTTTCAGGACTCGGGCGTCGTGGGCTGGACCTCTTTCGCGGCCGCGTAGATCGCGCGGAGCGTGACCGCCACGGACGGCCTGCGCACGCTGGCGGTACGAGTCACGGCATAGACCTCCCGGGCCAGCGTGCATTCGGGAATGCGCCGGACCGCCACGCCCTGGTCGCCTGCGGCGAGCGCCAGCGCCGGCACCGCGGTGATTCCGATGCCGCGGGCCACGAGGCTCAGGATCGTGTGGAGGCCTTCGAACTCCCAGGGTACAGGCCGGGCGCCGCCGACCGTGTCCAGAAGCCGCTCGACCGCCTGCCGCGACGGCTCGCCGGCCGGGGCCGCCATCCACGGCTCCTCCCGCAGCTGCTGCAGGTCGACCGGCCGGTCCGGCCGGGCCATGGCGTGGGTCTCCGGGACGACCAGGACGAGGGGGTCGCGGCGCAGATGGAAGAACTCCAGCGCCGCGGGCGACTGGTCGGGGACCTTGCCCGTCCAGTCGTCGATCAGCGCGATGTCGACCTCGCCGTTCTGCACCTGGCGGATGCCGGTGCCGGGCGCGGTCTGCCGCAGCACGAAGGTGAGCCCGGGATGGTCGCCGAGGCTGTTCGCCAGCGCGGGGGCGAACGCGACGGCCGCGGTCGGGAACGCGGTGACCACGACCCGGCCCATGGGCGCGTCGGCCTGGGCGGACAGCTCCGCCTCGGCCGTCTCCACGAGGCCGAGGATCTCCTCGGCGCGCTCGGCGAGGCGGCGCCCGGCGTCGGTCAGCTCCGCGCTGCGGGCCGTCCGGTCCAGCAGCGGGACGCGGGCCTCGCGTTCGAGGGCGGCCAGTTGCTGGGAGACGGCCGACGACGTGTAGCCCAGGGCCGCGGCGGTGGCGGCGATGCTTCCCCGGCGGGCGAACTCGGCGAGCAGCCGCAGGCGGCGCAGCTCTAGCATAAGGCCACCTTACGGTCAGCATCGGTGAGACTCGCTTGTAATGATGCTAGATGCGGGCAAGAGTTAGGCGAACCCGGCCGGGTCGCAACACACGGGGATTCCACGATTACCCACCGTGAATCAGTCATGCCCTTTTGGAGTTCTCATGCCCCATAACCAGCCCTCAGGCGTCCGGCCGCTGTCGTTCGAGCCGCGCCCGGTCCCCCTGTCCGCCACGCTCGCGGTCAACGAAGCCCTGGCGCGCAAACGCAGGCGGGGCGAGCGCGTGCTCCCCCTCGGTTTCGGGGAGGCCGGGATACCGATACATCCCGCCCTGACCCGCGAGCTCGGCGCGGCCGCGGGCCGGGGCGGCTACGGCCCGGTCGCCGGGAGCGCCGCGCTGCGCGCCGCCGCGGCCGGCTACTGGGCCCGCCGCGGGCTGCCGACCGACCCGGCCACGGTCGTCGCCGGCCCCGGCAGCAAACCGCTGCTGTTCGCCCTGCTGACCGCGCTCGGCGGCGACGTCGTCGTGGCCGCGCCGAGCTGGGTGAGCTACGCGGCGCAGGCCTCGCTGGCGGGCCTGGACCCGATCCGGGTGGCGACCCCTCCGGGCGAGGGCGGCGTCCCGAGCCCGGCGCTGCTGGCGGACGCGGTGGTCCGGGCCCGTGCCCGGGGCCGCGACGTGCGGGCCGTCGTGGTGACGCTGCCCGACAACCCGACGGGGACCATCGCCTCGGAGGCCACCGTCCGGCGCCTGTGCGCGGTGGCGCGCGAGCAGGATCTGGTCGTCATCTCCGACGAGATCTACCGCGACCTGGTGCACGCGCCGGGAGGGACTGTGCCCAGCCCGGCCCGGTACGCGCCCGAGCGGACCGTCGTCACGACCGCGCTGAGCAAGAGCCTGGCGGCCGGCGGCTGGCGGATCGGGGTGGCGCGGCTGCCGGAGGGGCCGTTCGGCCGGGCGCTGCGCGACAGCCTGCTCGGAGTGGCCAGCGAGATCTGGACCAGCGCCCCGGCCCCGATGCAGCACGCCGCCGCGTTCGCGTTCGCCGAGCCCCCCGAGCTGGTCGAGCACGTCGACCGCAGCAGGCGCCTGCACGCCGCCGTCGCGGGCGCGGTCGCCGACCGGTTCGCCGCGGCCGGCGCGCGGGTCGTGCGTCCAGAAGCGGCCTTCTACCTCTATCCCGACTTCGACCCGCTGCGGGAGGAACTGGAGGCCGGACACGGCATCCGCACGGGCGCCGACCTCACGCACCTCCTCCTGGAGCGCTACGGAGTGGGCGTCCTCCCCGGCAGCTCCTTCGGGGACGCCGCCACGGCGCTGCGCATGCGGGTGGCGCCGAGCCTGCTCTACGGAGAGGACGACGAGCAGCGCCTCGCGGCGCTGGCCTCCCCCGCCCCGGCCTCCCTGCCGTGGATCGCGGGAGCCCTGGACCGGCTGAGCGAGGTCCTCGCCGACCTGTCGGCGAGCGTCACGGTGGGTGAGCCGGCGCTCGTCTGAGGGGGGGACGCGGTCCGCGGGCCGCCCGGTCGCCGGGCGGTCCGCGGACCGCTGCGTGAACCGCCGGGCGCGCACCGTCACAGCGCCGCGACCAGCCGGGAAAAGGATCTGCGCCCGGCCCGACCGGCGCGTATAAGCGTGGTGTAAGGTCCAACGACGCACGGGGCGAACGTCGCGAATCGACCAGTGGCAGGCCATCGGGGGTCCTGTCCGCTCCGCCCGTGGTAAACCCAGGACGAGCGCGAAGTCACGCGATGATGGAAGAAGGCGAGGGGGCCCGCCATGAGGCATGCACGGGACGGGGCTGCCGCGGCGATGAGCGCCGCTTCCAGGATTCTGGTCGCGCGGGGCAAGAACGAGCCCCAGGAGATGGAGAACCCCGACGTCGCCTGGGGGCAGCGCGCCCGTGAGGGAGTGTGGGTGCCGACCAGGGACGGGCAGCGGATCCATCTCGGCATCGACGTCGCGGCGTCCGACACCGTCGCCCAGGTGCTGCGCCCGAGCCTGCGGGTGTTCGTCGGCGTGGACGTCGACACCGACATCGTCGCGCAGACGACGGCCGGCGGGGTGCGCCTGCTCACGGTGATCCACGGCCCCGACGCGCCCACGGAGTTCCGGTTCGCCGTCTCCCTGGCCGACGGGCTCGCGCTGGAGTCGATGCCGTCCGGCGGCTACGACGTCGTGCACCTGCGGTACGGCGCCACGGTGGGGCGGCTGTACAACCCGTGGGCGAGCGACTCGATGTTCCGCCAGGTGAAGGCGGACTACACGCTGGACGGCTCGGTGGTCACGATGCGCATCCAGCACACCGACGCCTACTACCCCGTCGTCGCCGACCCCCACTACGAGCGCTGACGCCCCGCCGGGACGGCGGTACCGGCGTCAGGAGGGCGGCTTCCTGAACGCCACGGGGTCCTCGAAGTCGAGTTCCCGCCCGATCTCGCGGAGCGTCTCCGCTCCGATCCTCCCCTTGCGGTAGAGCACCTGGAGCCGGGCGCGCTGCGCGCCGACCAGCTCGGTGCGGACGCGCCGGCTGTCCGGCGGGCGGGGCCTCTCCCCGCCCTCCCGGTCCAGGTCCAGGAAGTACCGGACGCGTTCGAGCCGCAGTTCGAGCATCTGCCGGAACGCCTCGGCCGTCTGGTCGTCGACGTCCTCCTCCTCGGCGAGCTCGTCCAGCCTGGCCAGGGCGGCCTGGAGCCCCGCCTTGCGGGCGAGCATCGCCTCGGCGCGCCGCCGTTCCGGCTCGATCAGCCCGAGGCGGCGCAGCAGGACCGGCAGGAGCGGCGCCTGCCCGACCAGCGTGACCAGCACGACGAGCGCGGCGAGCAGCCCGCGCTCGCTCCCGAGGCCGATGGGCAGCGACAGCGCGATGGCCAGCGAGATCGCCCCGCGCATGCCGGCGAATCCCATGACGAGCTGCCAGAGCAGCCGGACGGCGATCGCCACGGCCGACACCGCGAGCGCGACCGCCGCGACCGTCCCCCAGGTCCGGCCGCCCGGCGCGCGCACGATCTCCCGGATCTCCAGCCCGAGAAGGACGAACAGCGCCGACTCCAGCAGGAAGGTGAGGATCCGCCAGAACGTGGTGCCGGCGAGGCGCGAGGCGGGCTGCAGGAAGCCCTCCCCGTGCGTGCCGATGGAGAACCCCGCGACGACCGTCGCGAGCACCCCGGACGCGCCGAGCCGGTCCGCGGGGACGAAGGCGACGTAGGGCGTGATGAGAGAGACGATGATCTGGCTGACGGGGTCGTCGTTCCAGCGCCGGATCCGGCGGACGACGAAGCCGACGACCAGCCCGTAGGCCACGCCGCCCAGCACGATCTGGGCCACCCGGGCCGCGCCGTGCGCCACGGTGAAGTCGGTGCCGAGCGCCTCGACCGCCAGCCCGAAGACCGTCAGCGCGGCGCCGTCGTTGATCAGGCTCTCGCCCTCCAGGATGGTGACCATCCGCGGCGGCGCGCCCAGCCGCTGCATCACCGCCGTCGCCGCCACCGGATCGGTGGGCGACACCGCCGCGCCGAACGCCAGCGCGGCCGCCCAGCCGACGTCCGGCACCAGGACGTGCAGCGTCGCCGCCACCGCGACGGTCGTGACGGTGGTCAGGCCGAACGCCAGGGTGAAGATGGGCACGGCGTCGGCACGGGCCTCGCGCGGGGCGGTGAAGAACGCCGCGTGGTAGAGCAGCGGCGGGAGGAAGCCGAGCAGCACCACCTCGGGCGGAACGACGGTCGCGGGCAGCGCGGGCACGAACCCGGCCGCCATGCCGAGCAGGACGAGCACGATGGCGTCCGGCACGCGCAGCCGCCCGGCCAGCCCGCGGGCCAGCAGGACCACGACGGCGACGGCCAGGAAGACGATGAACAGCCGGTCCTCCTCCACGGCGATGGTCCTTGCCGGAAAGCGGCGCGGTAGTCGCGGGAGGGGCCACCGAGATGGAACGTTCCGTTCGCCAGGGGGCGCCGTGGACGCCAGCGCGTCCTGGCGGGGTGGGCGCCGACGTGCGCCGTCCCCGTCATAGGGTGGGGGCCACGGGCCGCGTTCCGGCCCCGGCGACGCCGCCGGGCACCCGACCGCCCGGGTCCCCCGAGACTGGAGTCATCGTGATCTTCACTCATGACACCGAGCACGCGCTCGCCGTCGTCGTCGACCTGATCAACACGAGCGCCGCGGCGTCCGGCGCGGAGGAGCTCGGCGGGCTGCCCGGCCTGCGGGAGTTCGTGGACCGCAACGAGTTCAGCGACGTGGGCGCCCTCACCGAGGCCGACCTGGCCCGCGTCCTGGAGCTGCGCGGCCGATTCCACGCGGTGTTCCGCTCCGGGGACGTCCCCTCCGCCGTGCGGCGGATCAACGAGATCGTCGGCGAGGTCCGCACCACGCCGCACCTGACGGACCACGACGGCTACCACTGGCACGTGCACTTCTTCGCCCCGGGCGCGCCCGTCGGCGAGCACCTGGCCGCCGACTGCGGCATGGCGCTCGCCTACGTGGTCGCGGCGGGCGAGCTCGACCGGCTGCGCACCTGCGAGGCGCCGGACTGCTCACGCGTCCTGGTGGACCTGTCCCGCAACCGCTGCCGCCGCTACTGCGACAGCCGCACCTGCGGCAACCGCATGCACGTCGCCGCCTACCGCGCCCGCCAACGCGAATCAGCTGTGTCGTGATTGCAGTGTTCTGGTGTCCGGCGCCTTGGGGGCACCGGACACCAGAACACTGCGGGCGATCGCTGCATCGCTCCGGCTCGCCCAGGGGGCTCGCTGCGCGATCGGTTTCTCGCAGGCTCGAAACCGCCTTCGGACGCGATCGCGAGGGTCCGTCATCGCAGGGTTCCGGTGGAGCGGGCGGAGTCGGGTCGGGCAGCTCAGGGCCGACACGGAGTGGTGGGCATGTGGGCGAACCAGAAGGGAATTCGGTTCAAACCGCGCCCTCCCTCGTCATGGACGTGGCCTGGTCGGTAACCTCATAAATCACGCTCGCTGCGGATATCGGCCCGCGGCGGGCCCGCGTCGGACCTATTTCAGCCATGGAGGATCCGCTGTCCAGGCGAGCACTCATCACCGGCATCACCGGACAGGACGGCTCGTATCTGGCCGAGCATCTGCTTGAGCTGGGTTACGAGGTCTGGGGCCTGGTGCGGGGGCAGGCGAACCCCCATGTGTCGCGGCTGCGCAAGCACATCGGCGACGTGCAGATCACCACCGGGGACCTGCTGGATCAGGGCAGCCTGATCTCGGCGGTGGAGCGGGTGCGGCCCGACGAGGTCTACAACCTGGGCGCGATCTCCTACGTGCCGATGTCGTGGCAGCAGGCCGAGCTGACCGCCGAGGTCACCGGGATGGGCGTGCTGCGCATGCTGGAGGCGATCCGGGTGGTGTCGGGGATCAGCCCGTCCCGCACGCCGGGCGACGGGCAGATCCGCTTCTACCAGGCGTCGTCCTCGGAGATGTTCGGGATGGTGCGCGAGACGCCGCAGAACGAGAAGACGCCGTTCCACCCGCGGAGCCCCTACGGGGTGGCGAAGAGCTACGGGCACTACATCACGCAGAACTACCGCGAGTCCTACGGGATGTTCGCGGTGAGCGGGATCCTGTTCAACCACGAGTCGCCGCGCCGGGGCGCCGAGTTCGTGACGCGGAAGGTGTCGCTGGGCGCCGCCCGCATCAAGCTGGGCCTCGCCACCGAGCTGCGCCTCGGCAACCTGGACGCCCGGCGCGACTGGGGCTACGCGGGCGACTACGCCCGCGCGATGCGCATGATGCTGGCCCAGGACTCCCCGGAGGACTACGTCATCGGGACGGGCCAGACCCAGTCGGTGCGGGAGCTGGTGGAGTTCGCGTTCCGCACCGCGGGCCTGGACTGGCAGGACCACGTCGTCCTGGACGCCAAGTACACGCGTCCGGCCGAGGTCGACCTCCTGTGCGCCGACCCGAAGAAGGCCCGCGAGCAGCTCGGCTGGGAGCCCGAGGTGACCTTCGAGGGGCTGGTGACCATGATGGTCGAGTCGGACCTGCGGCTGCTGTCGCGGTCGGCGCGTCCCGAGGACGAGCCGTTCAGCCCCGACCATTGGTAACCCGGTTACCACGGTCGTGGCACGATTCAGGTATGGCCACATGTGAGCACGTGCAGTCCCTTCCGGTCGAGGATCCGGCACCGAACACCCCGCAGGGGTGCGAGGACTGCCTCCGCGAGGGCACACGCTGGGTCCACCTGCGGCTCTGCCTGGGCTGCGGGCACGTCGGGTGCTGCGACTCCTCGCCCATGCGCCATGCCGGCGCGCACTTCCAGAAGGAGGGGCACCCGATCGTCCGGTCGTTCGAGCCGGGCGAGGACTGGCGCTGGTGCTTCGTCGACGAACTGATCGTCTGATGCCGGATGTGCGGCTGGGCACCCGGCCCGGACGCTGGATCCTGCTGGCGACGGTGCTCGGGTCGAGCGTGGCGTTGCTCGACTCCACGGTCGTGAACGTGGCGCTGCCCAAGCTGGCGCGGAGCCTGAACGCCGACATGGCCGACCTGCAGTGGACGGTGAACGCCTACACGCTCACGCTCGCGGGGTTCATCCTGCTGGGCGGCTCCCTCGGGGACCGGTTCGGGCGCCGCCGGATCTTCCTCGTCGGCGTGGTGTGGTTCGCGGTCGCCTCGGTGATGTGCGGCGCGGCGCCGAACACCGGAACGCTGATCGTCGCGCGGGCGCTGCAGGGCGTGGGCGGGGCGCTGCTCACCCCGGGCTCGCTGGCGATCATCCAGGCGTCGTTCGCGGCCGACGACCGCCCCCGCGCCGTCGGCGCCTGGTCGGGCCTCGGCGGCGTCGCCGGCGCGATCGGCCCGTTCGTGGGCGGCTGGCTGGTGGAGGCGGCCGGATGGCGGTGGGTGTTCCTGCTGAACGTGCCGCTCGCCGCCGTCGTGGTCCTGGTCGCGGTCCGGCACGTCCCGGAGAGCTTCGACCCGCGGGCGCACGGGCGCTTCGACGTGTCCGGCGCGGCGCTGGCGGCACTGGCCCTGGCGGGGACGACGTACGCGCTGACCGAGGCGCCGGGCGGCGGCGCGGCCCCGTCGGTGATCGCCGCGGCGGCGATCGCGGGTGTGGCTGCGGCCGTCACGTTCGTCCTGGTCGAACGCCTGCGCGGGCGGCGGGCGCGTGCGGCCCGGGAGGCGACCCAGCCGATGCTGCCGCTGGACGTGTTCGCCTCGCGGCAGTTCTCGGCCGTCAACGTCGTCACGTTCATCATGTACGGCGCGATGGGCGTGCTGTTCTTCCTGTTCGTCCTGAACCTCCAGGTCGTCAGCGGGTTCTCGCCCATCCAGGCCGGGACGGCGCTGCTGCCGGTCACCGTGCTGATGCTGCTGCTGTCGGCGCGCGCGGGCGCGCTCGCGCAGAAGATCGGCCCGCGGCTGCCGATGACCGTGGGGCTGCTGGTGGCGGCCCTCGGCATGCTGCTGGTGGGCCGGATCGGGGCTGACACCTCCTACGTCCGGGACGTCCTGCCCGCCGTGGTGGTGTTCGGGCTGGGGCTGGCGGCGGTGGTCGCGCCGCTCACCGCCACCGTCCTCGCCACCGCCGACGTCCGCCACGCGGGCGTGGCCAGCGGCGTCAACAACGCCGTGGCGCGGGCGGCCGGGCTGCTGGCGGTGGCGGCGATCCCGCCGCTGGCGGGGCTGACGGGCGACGCCTTCGACAACCCCGCCGACTTCTCGCACGGGTTCCGGCTGGCGATGGTCGCGTGTGCCGCGCTCTTGGCGCTCGGGGCGGTGCTGTCCTTCCTCACCGTCGGCGACGACGCGCTGCGCACGCCGTCCGGGGCACCGGTCGAGCCGGAATGCCGGCGGCAGTGCGGGGTCGGCGCGCCGCAGTTGCAGCCCGAACCGGAGGCCGTCCCGGCCGAACACCCCGGCGGGGCGAGGCCCTAGCCCGGAGTCCGGTCACCGGACCGGTCCACTGATTCCCGGTCCGAATCCGGCTATGTCCAGGACCGGAGCGGTTCGTTGTCATACGGTCAGTGCATGAATCTGCGGCAGCTGCGCTATGTCGTGGCGACCGCCGACCACGGCACGATGACGTCGGCGGCCCAAGCCCTCTACGTGGCCCAGCCCGCGCTGTCGCGGGCCGTACGCGAACTGGAGCGCGAACTCGGCCTGGAGCTGTTCGCGCGGTCCGGCCGCGGCGTCGTCCTCACGTCCGCCGGGGAGCAGGTCGTCCGGCAGGCCAGGGTCGCGCTGGACGCCGTCGACGCGATCGAGGGGCTGGCGGTGACGCGGGCCGACGGGCGCGGCGCGGAGCTGCGCATCGCGGTCACCGCGTCGCTGGAACCGGAGCTGACCGGCGGGCTCATCCCCCGCTTCGCGCGCGACCAGCCGGCCGTGCGGGTCCGGGTGGTCCGCTGCGCGGACCGCGACCAGATCGCGGCGGTGCTGCGCGGAGGCCGCGCCGATCTGGCGCTGACCGACCTGCCCGTCCCCGGCGACATGACCGCGCACCCGTTCGAGCAGCGCGAGGTGGTGCTGATCTCCCCGCCGGCGCTGAAGGTCCGCGAGCCGGTGCCGCCGGCCGCGCTGGACGGGATGCGGCTCGTCCTGCCCGCCCGCGGCAGCGCCCGCCGCGCGGAGATCGACACGATGCTGCGGCGGATCGGCGCGCGGCCCGTCGCCGCGGTGGAGTCAGACGAGCGGGGCTCCTGGCTCGGCTGGGTCCGCGCCGGGCGTGGCTCCTTACTCTGGTACCGCAACCAGATCGACGACACCGACGGGGTGACGGTCCGCTCGTTCATGCCGCCGCTCACCCGCATGATCGGCCTGGTGCACGCGCACCGGCGGCTGCCGCCCGCCGCCCGCGACTTCCTGACGTTCGCCACGCAGGCCCCGCCCCGCTGACCGCGCCCGCCGGCCAGTCCCCCGGTCCGGCCCCCTCGCCGGCCGGGCCGCCCGCGCGATACCGGTCCCGCCCGGTCATGCCATGATTCGGCGGGTGGGAACGACGCACGCACTCTGGCTGCTGGCCGTACCGGTCGGCGCCCTGATGGTGGCCGCGGGAGCGCGGCGCATCGGCCTGTCCGCACCGCTGGTCCTGGTGATCGCGGGGCTGGCCTTCTCCTTCGTCCCGGGCGTACCGGAGTTCGAACTCGAACCGGAGTTCGTGCTGTTCGTGTTCCTGCCGCCGCTGCTGTTCTCGGCGGCGTGGAACAGCTCGTTCACGAACCTGCGCGAGAACGTCTGGTCGATCGGGCTGCTGTCGGTCGGGCTGGTGCTGTTCACGACGTTCGCCGTGGGCTACGTCGCGCACCTGATCGTTCCCGGCCTGCCGCTGGCGGCGGCGTTCGTGCTCGGCGCGATCGTGGCGCCGCCGGACGCGGTCGCGGCGGTGAGCATCGCGCAGCGCCTCGGCCTGCCGCGCCGGACGGTGACGGTCCTGGTCGGGGAGAGCCTGTTCAACGACGCGACGGCGCTGACCGCGTTCCGGGTGGCGCTGATCGCGGCGACGGGCGCCGGCTTCACCCTCCTGGACGGCGTGGGCCGCTTCCTGTTCGCCGCCGTCGTGGGCGCGGCGGTCGGGCTGCTGCTCGGACCGCCGCTGCACTGGCTCCGGACCCGGCTGAACGACCCGCTGGTGGAGAACGGCGTCGCCCTGGTGGCGCCGTTCGCCGCCTACCTCATCGCCGAGAGCGTGCACGCCTCCGGGGTGATCGCCGTGGTGGTCAGCGGGCTGTACCTGGGCAACCGGGAGACCCAGTCCGCGGCGGTGACCCGGCTGATCGGGCACTCCTTCTGGAAGGTCATGGTCTTCCTCCTGGAGTCGGTGGTCTTCCTGCTGATCGGACTGCAACTGCCGCCGATCGTCCACGAGATGTCGGGACGGAGCTGGCAGGAGCTGGCCTGGTGGGCGACCGCGGTGTTCGCCGTCACGGTCGTGGCGCGGTTCGTGTGGGTGTTCCCCGCCTCGCAGGTCCCGCGCCTGCTGTCGCGCCGGGAGCGGACCCTGCCGAACGTGGGCTGGCGCGGCCTGGTCGTGGTGTCGTGGGCGGGGATGCGCGGGGTGGTCTCCCTCGCCGCCGCGTTCGCCGTCCCGTTCCTCGCCTCGGGCGACCGGCCGTTCCCGGGACGCGACCTGATCCTGTTCCTGACCTTCACGACCGTCCTCGGGACGCTGCTGGTGCAGGGGCTGACGTTCCCTCTGCTGATCCGCGCGCTCGGCATCGGCGGGGACGGGGAGCGCTACGCCGACACCGTCGCCCTGGCGGGCGCGCAGCACGCCGCCGCGCAGGCCTCGCTGGAGCGCCTGGAGGAGCTGAACTCCGAGGAGCGGCTCGACGCGTCGGTGGTGGAGCGGCTCCGCGAACTCGCCGAGCACCGGCAGCTGCGCGCCTGGGAGCGGCTCGGGGGCGGGACGGGCCCCGAGGGCGAGGAGGTGCCGACGGCGACGTACCGGCGCCTGCGGCGGGAGATGCTGACGGCCGAGCGGCAGGTCTTCGTGCGGATGCGGGACGAGCGCCGCATCGACGACGAGGTCCTCTCCCGCGTCATGCACGAGCTGGACCTGGAGGAGGTCGCGCTCAGCCGCGACTAGCGGGGCCGCGCCCCGGCCACGGTCGCGCCGTGGCCGGAGTGCGGGCCGCGTTCAGACCGCCCCGTTGAGGGGCTGCTCGGGCAGCTGGACGGCGTAGGACTCCTTCACCACGTCGAGGTGGTGCCAGGACTCCCGTACCGTCACCCCGGTCACCGACCGGATGGCGTCCAGCACCGCCACCAGCTCGGCGCGCGAGGCCGCCTCGACCTGCCCGACGATGTCGTAGCGGCCGAAGCCGGTCGCCAGGTAGCGCACGCCGTCCTGCGCGGCGACCGCGTCGGCGACCTTGCGCAGCCCGCCCGTCACCACCAGCCCGAACCCGCCGAGCTCCGCGGCGCCGAGCGCCAGGGGGTCGGCGAGGCCGGTCACCTGGATGACCCCGGTGCGCATGAGCCTGACCACCCGGGCCCGGGTGGCGGCCTGCGAGAGGCCGATGACGTGCGCGAGCCGGGTGTAGGGGGCGCGGCCGTCGCGCTGCAGCTCGTGCAGCAGCCGCCAGTCGATGTCGTCGAGGGTGACCTCGCCGAGCTCGCGCACCACCGCGTGCGTGTCGCGCACGGTGGACACCGACCGGAACACCTCGGCCGCGCGGACGCCGACGACGGACCTGATGTGGTCCACCTCGGCGGCGAGCGCGGCGTCGTCGCGGGTGCGCACCTGGGCGACCAGGTCGTACGGCCCGGCGGTCAGCGCGGCGAAGCTGACGGCGGCGCGCTCGGCGACGGCCTCGGCCACCTCCCTCGCCGACCCGGCCACGGTGACCGACACGTGCCCGATCGCCTCGGCGCCGACGACGGCGGCGTGCACGATGCCGACGACGCGGACGACCTGGGTCTCGAGAAGGTGCTGCACCCGTGCCCGCACCGCCGTGCGGGAAAGCCCGACGCGATCGGCCAGCGCCTGGAACGTCGCCCTGCCATCCCGCTGGAGCTCGCGGACGAGCACGGCGTCGACCGCATCCAGCACGGCTCTCCTCCTCGACATGTGATGAATCGTTTTGCCAGCAACTGCAAGATCATTCCATTTCAGGACGGTATGACGTCAAATATTGATCTTGCTCGTGTTCGCCCTGCCCGGCGGCCGTCGATGCGTCGGTGACCGGTTCCGGGCGGCGACGTTTCAAATGCCACAGAAACCAGTACGAAAGCGCAACGCTGCCGGGTTCGCGTCGCGCGTACGGCGCGGCGCGCGCCCGGCGGCGGACGCGCCGGACGGCCGTGACCGCTCCGGCGATCGCCGCCCGGCCCGGACGGCCCGCGGCGCGGGCGGGCATGGCCGACCGGGTCCACGTGCGTGACCTGCATGCGCTTCTCCCGGTTTCTTCTGACCCACCCCCTACGGCGGATCCGCCGTCCGCGCGAGGCACATGTAAGAAAAGTGCATCGGGGGCGCAGTTACGTCAAGAGGTAACTTTACAGAGAGCCAAGCCTCACGTTGCACCGTTTTCCACCAGGTGCACGAGTCCACTTTCGTTATGCCTGCAAGGAGGCGGGAAGACGGTGGGAGACGACACTCGACGCCCTCCGGGGACACAGTGTCATCACCCCTGGTCACGGGCGCTGTCCGCGGCGGCGGGGCCGGTCCGGGGTGTCCGGCCGGCGGCCCCGGCGGGAGCATGGCCGGGTATGGCTGACAATGTACGGTGGCCCAGCCACTGCGAACGCGATTGGTGTGTAGTACTGCCGTGCACCTGCTGAACGGTGAGCGTTCCGCTCACGACCTCACCTACAACGACGTCTTCATGGTCCCCCGCCGCTCGTCGGTGGGTTCGCGCCTCGAGGTCGATCTGGCCACCTCGGACGGCAGCGGGACGACCGTCCCGCTCGTGGTGGCCAACATGACGGCCGTGTCCGGCCGCCGGATGGCCGAGACCGCCGCCCGGCGCGGCGGCCTCGCGGTGCTTCCGCAGGACATCCCGGTCGAGGTCGTCGCCGAGGTCATCGACTGGGTCAAGGGCCGCGACCTGGTCGTGGACACCGCGATCCGGCTGGACCCCGCCGGCACGGCCGGGGACGCGCTGGCCCTGCTGCCCAAGCGGGCCCACAACGCCGTGATCGTCGTCGAGGACGACCGCCCGGTGGGCGTCGTCACCGAGGCCGACTGCATGGGCGTGGACCGGTTCGCCCAGCTCCGCGACATCATGTCCCGCGACCTGGTCACGCTGCCCGCCGGCGTCGACCCGCGGGAGGCGTTCAACCGGCTGCACGAGCGCGGCCACCGGCTCGCCCCGGTCGTGGACGCCGAGGGCCGCCTCGCCGGCGTCCTCACCCGCACCGGCGCGCTGCGCGCCACGCTCTACCGGCCGGCCGTGGACGCCCGGGGCCGGCTGCGCGTCGCCGCGGCGGTCGGGGTGAACGGCGACGTCGCCGGCAAGGCCCGGGCGCTGCTGGAGGCGGGCGCCGACCTGCTCGTCGTCGACACCGCGCACGGCCACCAGGACAAGATGATCAGCGCGCTCGCCGCGGTCCGGTCGCTGGACCCCGCCGTCCCGGTCGTCGCCGGCAACGTGGTGACCGCCGAGGGCACCCGGGACCTGATTGAGGCGGGCGCCGACATCGTCAAGGTCGGCGTCGGCCCCGGCGCCATGTGCACCACCCGGATGATGACGGGCGTCGGCCGCCCGCAGTTCTCCGCGGTGCTGGAGTGCGCCGCCGAGGCGCGCCGGCTCGGCCGCCACGTGTGGGCGGACGGCGGCGTCCGGCACCCGCGCGACGTCGCGCTGGCGCTCGCGGCGGGCGCCGCGAACGTGATGGTGGGCTCGTGGTTCGCCGGAACCTACGAGTCGCCGGGCGATCTGCAGCGGGCCGCGGACGGGCGGCTCTACAAGGAGAGCTTCGGCATGGCCTCCGCGCGCGCCGTGCGGCTGCGCACCGCCGAGGACTCCCCCTTCGACCGGGCCCGCAAGGCCCTGTTCGAGGAGGGCATCTCCACCTCCCGGATGTACCTGGACCCGCAGCGTCCCGGCGTGGAGGACCTGATCGACTCGATCGTGGCGGGGCTGCGCAGCTCCTGCACCTACGCGGGCGCGCGGACCCTGGAGGAGTTCCACGAGCGCGCCGTGCTCGGGATCCAGAGCCCGTCCGGCTACGCCGAGGGCAAGCCGCTGTCCAGCAGCTGGTAAAGGGACGCCCGCCGGATCGCCGGGCGTCCCCGCTTTTCGCGACACGCCGCCGCCTTCGCCCCCCGATCCCCCGGCTGACCTGCACTCTCTTACGTCGGGAACGGAGAGGGGTCTCCGTCCCCTGAAGGGGGCGCAGCATGGTCGACGGCGGGCCGGCCGGAGCCGGGACGCGGAGGCTGCCGGGACACGCGCCGGGTCCGGCGGTCCGGGACCGCGAGCGGGAGCGCCGGGCGCGGGAGGCGGCGCTGCGGGGGCTGGCCGAGGCGCTGCTGATCGCCGCGGTGTCCCCGGCACTGCCGGGCATCGCGCACCTGCGGGCCGGTCGCGTCCGGCTCGGCGCGGCGCTGCTGACCGTCCAGGCGCTGGCGCTGACCGCGGCTGCCCTCGCCGCCGGGCACGGCCGCCCGCTGCTCCTGCACGCGGCGGCGCGGCCCGCGTGGCCGGCGGTGCTGACGGCCGGCTGCGTGGTCGTCGCCGCGCTGTGGGCGGGGCTGATCGTCCACTCCTACGCCGTGCTGCTTCCGGACGGGCTGTCACCGCTCTGGCGGCTCGCCGGCGGCACCACCGTGTCGGTCTTCTGCCTGCTGGTGATCGTTCCACCGCTGACGGCCGCCCACGCGTTCGCGCCCTGCCCACTACGTGATCATCAGTCTGAGTCCCCTGAGGGCGGTGGATTCACTATCCTGACGATCTGCACCAAAGGCCACACCCGCTCGCATGCGATCGACTCTTACGCAACCTTTGCCCGGTTCGACGCGTCCATAATGTGAGCCGAGGCTTAATTCACTGTGGGTGGGAATCGGAGCGTACATGGGTCGGTCGCCGAAAGGGCGTGCCCGGAACAGGGACGATGAGGGTGCCTCCGGCGGAGCCGGGGGTCTCCCTCGCGCGCTGGCGCTGACGCTCGCGTCCGCCCTGGTCTGGGGCGTCGCGCATTTCGTCACGGGCCGCCGGATCGCCGGCGGGCTGCTGCTCGCGCTGTACGCGGCGATCCTCGCCGCTCTCGCGGCCGCCGCCACGGTCTACCGCTCCGACCTGGTCCACTACGCCGTCCAGCCCGCGGTGCTGCAGCGGACCTCCGCCGCGATCGTCGCGCTCGGCGTGCTGTGGATCCTCGTCGTCGTCCGCTCCTACCTGCTGCTGCGCCCGGTCCGCCTCGCCGCGGGCGCCCGGACGCTCGGCGCGGCCGCGGTCGCGGTGATGTGCTTCGCGGTCGCGGTGCCGGTGGCGTGGTCGGCGCACAGCACCTACGTGTACCGCGACGCGCTGACCAGCATCTTCCGCACGGGCAGCGAGAACGGCAAGCCCGTCGACACCAAGGACCCGTTCAACGGCCAGCCGCGCGTCAACATCCTGCTGCTCGGCGGCGACTCCGCCGCCGACCGCACCGGCGTGCGCACCGACAGCGTGACGCTCGCCAGCGTCGACACCAAGACGGGCGACACGGTGCTGCTGAGCCTGCCGCGGAACCTCGAACGGTTCCCGATGCCGCCCGGCCCGGCCCGCGACCGGTTCCCCTACGGCTTCACCGGCGACGGCCCGCAGAACCCGGGCCTGCTCAACGAGGTCTACGAGTACGCCGAGAACCACCCGGACGTGGTGCCCGGCGTCGCCAAGAAGCGCCGCGGCCCCGAGCTCCTGAAGGCCACCGTCGCCGGCGTCCTCGGCCTGCACGTGGACTACTACATCCTCGTCGACATGTTCGGCTTCGCCGACATCGTCGACGCCATGGGCGGCGTCAAGCTCAAGATCACCGAGCCGATCCCGTACGGGCTGCAGGGAGGCGTCCTGCAGCCGGGGTACCGGACGCTGAAGGGCAAGGAGGCCCTCTGGTACGGGCGCTCCCGCACCAACAGCAGCGACTACGTGCGGATGAGCCGGCAGAAGTGCCTCATGCGGGCGATCGCCGAGCAGGCCGACCCGCAGACCGTGCTCACCAGCTTCGACAAGCTCGCCGCGGCGGCCAAGCGGACGCTGTCGACCGACATCCCGCAGGAACTGCTGCCCGCGCTGATGAAGCTGTCGAACCGGGTCAAGAACGGCGCGCAGATCAGGAGCCTGCAGTTCGTCCCGCCGCTGATCTACACCGGGAACCCGGACTTCGGCAAGATCCGCAGCCTGGCGGCCGACGCCGTCAACAGCGATCCGCGCCAGGTCAGCGCCAAGCCCGGCGGCACGCCCAGCGCGTCTCCCACCGGCTCCCCCAGCGCCTCTCCCACCGCGTCGCCCGAAGGGCAGGACGGCGGCGAACCCTCCAAGCCCAGTTCCAAGCCGGTGTCGCTGGAGAGCAGCTGCCCCTGACCGGCCGGCCCGGCCCGCGGCCGGCGCCCGTCCCGCCGCGGCGGTCCTGACCCGCGTGAATTGTCCTTCCCGGTCCGGGGAGGGGGGATCATTGAGGAAGGACCCCTACTTCGAAGGGCTGGTGCGGTGCCTCGGATCCACGGCTGCGACGCCTTCCGCGTGGCGATGCCGCGCGGGCGGCGGCCGGAGAGCGTCCTCGTCCGCCTGGCCGGCGACGGCGCGGTCGGCTGGGGCGAGATGGCCGTCCGGGACGGGGCCGGGGATCCCGGCGCGGCGTGGGCGGACATCGAGACGCGCATGGGGCCGGCCCTGATCGGACTCGACTGGGACCGGCCCGAGGACGTGTCCGCCGCTGCCGACCTCGGCGCGCGCGAGGCCGCGGCGGCCGTCGACACGGCCTGCTGGGACCTGTGGTGCCGGACCCGGGGGCTGCCGCTCGCGCACGCGCTCGGCGGCACCCGCACCTCGATCGTGACCGGTGCGCGCATCTCCCCCGAGCCGGCGCTCGACACCGTCACGGCCCGCGTCAACAAGGCCGTTGGAGCGGGCCACACCCGCGTCACGCTGGACGTCCGGCCGGGATGGGACGTCGAGCCCGTCCGCGCGATCCGGCAGGCCTACCCGGCGCTGGCTCTCGTCGCCGACGCGGGCCACGCCTACACCGAGTCGCCCGAGCACCTCGCGGTGCTGGAGGCGCTGGACGCCTACGGCCTGGCGGCGATCGAACGCCCGTTCCCCGGCGGCGACCTGGCCGCGCACGCCCGGCTCCAGGCGCGGGTGGGCACCGCCGTGGCCCCGGACGTGGGCGACCTGGAGACCCTGGACGCGGCCCTGTCACTGCAGGCCGGCCGCGCGCTGCACCTGCGCCTGGACCGGCTCGGCGGGCTGACCGCGGCCCGCAGCGCCCACGACCTCGCCTACGCGGCGGGATGGGACGTGTGGTGCAGCGGCTGCGGCGCGTTCGGCATCGGGCAGGCCGCCGCGGTCGCGCTAGCGGCCCTGCCGGGCTGCACGCTGCCGAGCGACGTGTCCGACCCGGCGGGCGGTCCGGTGTTCGTGACGCCGCCGGTGCGCTCGTCCGGCGGCGTCGTCGGCGTCCCGCTCACGCAGCCGGGCCTCGGCCACGAGATCGACGAGGCGCGCATCGAGCGGCTGGCGACCCGCCGCCTGCGCCTGTCGACGTGAGCCCCGCCCCGGTCCGGGTGGTGGCGGGGCCGCCCGGCTCCGGCAAGTCCACGGTCGCGGACCTGCTGCTGCGGCGGCTGCGTCCCGTTCCGGCGCTGCTGGACAAGGACACGATGTTCGGGCCGTTCGTGGAGGCGACGCTCGCGGCGTTCGCCCGCGATCCGGGCGAGCGTGAGGGCCCCTGGTACGACGAGCACGTCAAGCCGCACGAGTACGCGGGGATGACGGCCACGGCCCGGGAGATCCGGTCGCACGGCTGCCCGGTGCTGCTGAGCGGACCCTTCACCGGCCATATCCGGGACGCGGCGCGCTGGACGGCGTGGGTCGCCTCCCTGGGCGGGCCGCCGGTGCGCCTCGTCTGGATCCGGACGGACGCCGCGACCCTCCGGCACCGGCTGGAGTCGCGGGCATCACCCCGCGACACCAGCAAGCTGGCGGCGTTCGACGCGTTCGTCGCCCGGATGCTGCCGGAGACCCCGCCTCCGGTGCCCCATGCGGTCGTGGACAACCGCCTCGGCGCGCCCGTGCCGCTGGAGGCGCAAGTGGACGCCCTGGCGGAGTGACGATCTGGCGGAGACTATGCGGTCTCGGTCTAGATGGCCGCCTGCCGGTAGGACGGGGATTCGGTGGGACTTCTGCGGTCCTGGGGTGTGCTGTGCCGCTACTGCTGCGGGGGCGGCATGTACTGCTGCGGCGGTTCGTACTGGCCGGGCTGTGAGTACTGGCCGGGCTGGGCGTAGGGGTCGAACCGACCGTAGGGGTCGTAGTGCGGTGCGGGCGGCGGAAGGGCGGGCTGCTCCGGCCCCGGGGGCAGCGGCTGCCGGCGGGCGGCCCGGCGCTCCCGGTAGGCGTTCCTGAGCCGGCCGCCGACGCGCTTGCCCGCGTCGCCGACCTGCTGCGCCCGTTCGCCGTGCACCGCGCCCTGCATCCGGGCGGCGGACCGCCGGCCCAGATCCTGCATCTGCCGAGCGCGCTCCGACTGGAGTGCGCGCCGCATCGATTCGGCCTGGGCGACGCGGGCGGCGTTCTCCCGGACGGCCTGGCCCGCGATCTGTCCCGCCGCCTGCGTGCCGTCCCAGGCGATGACGGCGCCCTGCCGCGCGGCCTCGGCGGCGCGCCGGTAGCCGTCCGCGCGGACGAGGGCCGTCCCCGCCACCAGGTCGGCGAGGGCCCGGCGGCGGGCGCCGACGAGGGTCGGCGCGCTGTTGGCCAGGAACACCGCGACGGCCGCCAGCCAGGTGACGAGGGAGAGGAAGAAGAGGCCGTGCAGGAGGAGGATCCACGCGGTGCAGTAGAGGCCGGTGCCGCCCGCCGTGGTCACCAGCGAACGGCGCAGCGCCCTGGACTTGGCGGACCTGGCGTTCTCCACGCGCAGGTCGAGGACGGCCTTGCCGACGGTGCGGCCGGTGAAGGCCTGCCCCGCGAACTGGTGCAGGAACTCGATCAGGACGAGCAGGAGCAGCGCCTGCTCGACGGCGCTGACGACCGTCTTCCAGATGCCCGTGCCGAAGTTCTCGGCGGCCTGCTGGACGTCGCCTCCCGACACCAGGAGCCCGCCCGCCGCGGACAGGGCGTCGCCCCAGAGCCCGTCCCCGAGGAGCCCGTTCAGCCGTCCCCACGTCATCATGCCGAGGAGGATCGCGGCGCCGACGAGGAGGGCGGTGTCGATGCCCCAGGCCGCCAGCCGGCGGCCGCGCGGGGCCGCGGCGGGAGGCGGCACGGGCGGTACGGGCACGGCGGCGGGCAGCGGGACTGATGGCGGACCGTACACGTGAGTCCCTCGGGTCTCGATCTTCATCTGATCAAAGCGCCGGAACGGCAGGATTCTAGGCCGCCCGGTCCCGCGCCGCCACCGCAATCGTCAGTAGGACTTGGGCAGCCCCAGGGAGTGCTGCGCGACGTAGTTGAGGATCATCTCGCGGCTGACGGGGGCGATCCGCATCAGCCGGACGACCCCCGCGAGCATCCCGACGCCGTACTCGGTGGTGAGGCCGTTGCCGCCGTGGGTCTGGATGGCCTGGTCGACGCAGTGGATCGCGGCCTCGGCGGTGGCGTACTTGGCCATGTTCGCGGCCTCGCCGGCGCCGGTGTCGTCGCCCTCGTCGTAGAGCCAGGCGGCCTTCTGCCCCATCAGCCGCGCCAGCTCCAGCTCGATCTTGGCGGCGGCGAGGGGGTGCGCGAGGCCCTGGTGCGCGCCGATCGGCGTCTTGAACACCTGCCGGGTCGCCGCGTAACCGATCGCCTTGCCGAGGGCGAGCCGGCCGATCCCGGCGCCCATCGCGGCGGCCATGATGCGCTCGGGATTGAGGCCGGCGAACAGCTGGAGCAGGCCGCCGTCCTCGTCGCCGACGAGGGCGTCGTACGGCAGCCGGACGTCGTCGAGATGGCAGACGAACTGCTTCTCCGGCGACACGATCTCCATGTCGATGGGGGTGAAGGTGAAGCCGGGCGCGGCGGTCGGGACGATGAACAGCGACGGCCGCAGGTTGCCCTTCTGGTCCTGCGTGCGGGAGACGAAGAGCACGGCGTCCGACTCGTCCACGCCGGAGATGAACGTCTTCTGCCCGTTCAGCACCCAGCCGTCGCCGTCGCGGCGCGCCGTGGTGGTGATGCGGTGCGCGTTGGAGCCGGCGTCGGGCTCGGTGATCGCGAAGGCCATCTTCACCGAGCCGTCGGCGAAGCGCGGCAGCCACTGCTTCCGCTGGTCCTCGGTGCCGGACCGGGCGATGATCGTCGCGCAGATCGCCGGGGACACGACCATGAGCAGCAGCGGGCAGCCCGCGGCCGACAGTTCCTCGCACACCGCGGCGAGGTCGCCGATGCCTCCGCCTCCGCCGCCGTACTCCTCCGGCACGTTGACGCCGAGGTAGCCGAGCCGCCCGGCCTCGGCCCACAGCTCGTCGGTCTTCTGCCCGGACCTGGCCTTCTCCACGTAGTAGGAGGAGCCGTACGCGCCGCCCAGTTCGGCCACGGCGGCGCGCAGGGCCCGCCGCTCCTCGGTCTCGACGAAGCTCATTCGGGGGTCCCTTCGATGACGGCGAGGACGGCGCCTGACTCGACCTGCTGCCCCGCGGTGACGTTCAGTTCGGCGACCGTCCCGGCGGCCGGCGCGGCGATGCGGTGCTCCATCTTCATCGCCTCCAGGACGACGAGGGTCTGCCCTTCGGCGACGCCCGCGCCCGGCGCGGTCTCCACGCGGACGACGGTGCCGGGCATGGGGGCCAGGAGGGAGCCCGGGGCGATCCGGCCGCTCGGGTCGGCGAACCGCGGGACGGCGACGAGCGTGACCGCGCCGAGGCGGGAGTCGACGTGCACCGCGTCCCCGGCGGCGGTCACCGTGAAGGTCTCGCGGAGGCCGTCGTGGTCGAGGAGGACGCGCCCGGGCGCCGCGGACAGCAGCGACGTGCCAGGGCACAGCTCGGAGGTCAGGCCGTCCCTGTCCAGCCGGTAGTCGACGTCGACCGGGCCGCCGGGCCCCTCGAACGTCCTGCGCTGCGGCTGGGACCGCACGTTGCGCCAGCCCGACGGGAGACCGCCGAGCACCGCGGCGCCCGCCCGGTCCGCGGCGGCCTGGGCGAGCGCGGCGGCCAGCGCGCAGACCCGGACCGCCGCCTCGTCCGCCAGCGGCGCGGCCAGGGCGTCGAGGCCGACGCGGTCGAGGTAGCCGGTGTCGGTGTCGCCGGCCAGGAACGCCGGCTCCTCCAGGATCCGGACGAGCAGGTCGCGGTTGGTGGTGAGGCCGTGGACGCGGGCGCCGCGCAGCGCGGCCGCCAGCCGGCGCGCGGCGGCGGCCCGGGACGGCGCCCACGCGATCACCTTGGCGAGCATCGGGTCGTAGTGGACGCCGACCTCGGCGCCGCTCTCCACGCCGCTGTCGAGCCGCAGCCCGTACGCCGCCGGCACGGCGAACTCGGCGTCCGCCCCCGGCACCTCGAAGGTGTGCAGCGTGCCGCCGGCGGGCCGCCAGTCCCGCGCGGGGTCCTCGGCGTAGAGGCGGACCTCGATGGCGTGGCCGCGCGGTTCCGGCGGCGCCTGCGGCAGGCGGGCGCCCTCGGCGACCTCGATCTGCAGCCGGACGAGGTCCACCCCGTACACGCACTCGGTGACCGGGTGCTCGACCTGGAGGCGGGTGTTGACCTCCAGGAAGAAGAAGCGGCCGTCGCGCGCCAGCATGAACTCGACCGTGCCCGCGCCGGTGTAGCCGATGGCGCGGGCCGCGCTCGCCGCCGCCCCGCACAGCCGCGCGCGCAGCTCGGGACCGACGGCCGGGGACGGCGCCTCCTCGATGATCTTCTGGTGGCGGCGCTGGATCGAGCACTCCCGCTCGCCGAGCGTCCAGACCGTCCCGTGCGCGTCGGCGAGGATCTGCACCTCGATGTGGCGGGCGTCCTCCAGCAGCGGCTCGCAGAACACGGTCGGGTCGCCGAACGCCGACTCCGCCTCCCTGCGCGCCCCCGCGACGGCGTCCTCCAGCTCCCCGGGCGTCCGGACGACGCGCATGCCCCGACCGCCGCCGCCCGCGGACGCCTTGACCAGCAGCGGCAGGTCCGCGCCGCCGACCCGGGCGGGGTCGAGCTCGGGCAGCACCGGGACGTCCGCCGCGGCCATCAGCTTCTTGGCCTCGATCTTGGAACCCATCGCGGCGATCGCCTCGGGCGGCGGGCCGATCCAGGTCAGGCCGGCGTCGACGACGGCGCGCGCGAACCCCGCGTTCTCCGACAGGAACCCGTAGCCCGGGTGGACGGCGTCGGCCCCGGCCCGCCTCGCCACGGCGAGGAGCCGCTCCGCCGACAGGTACGTCTCCGCCGGGGACGCCCCGGGCAGCCGCCCGGCCACGTCCGCCTCCCGGACGTGCGGCGCGGCGGCGTCGGGGTCGGAGTGGACGGCGACCGTCCCGATGCCGAGGTCCCGGCAGGCCCGCAGGACGCGGCGGGCGATCTCGCCGCGGTTGGCGACCAGCATTCTGTTGATCATTGTTCGACACTCACATCCGGAAGACGCCGAAGCCCTCGGCTCCGCGCACGGGCGCGTTGTGGACGGCGGACAGGCACAGGCCGAGGACGGTCCGGGTGTCGCGGGGGTCGATCACCCCGTCGTCGTAGAGCCGCCCGGACAGGAAGAACGGCAGCGACTCGGCCTCGATCTGCGCCTCGACCATCTCCCGCATCGCGCGGTCCTGGTCCTCGTCGTAGGCCTGCCCGCGCGCCTGCGCCGCCTGCCGCGCCACGATCGACAGGACGCCCGCGAGCTGCTGCGGCCCCATCACCGCCGACTTGGCGCTCGGCCAGGCGAACAGGAAGCGCGGGTCGTACGCGCGGCCGCACATGCCGTAGTTGCCCGCCCCGTACGAGGCGCCCATGACGATCGAGATGTGCGGGACCCTGCTGTTGGCCACCGCGTTGATCATCAGGGCGCCGTGCTTGATGATCCCGGCCTGCTCGTACTCCCTGCCGACCATGTAGCCGGTCGTGTTGTGCAGGAACAGCAGCGGGGTGTCGCTCTGGTTGGCGAGCTGGATGAACTGCGCCGCCTTCTGCGCCTCGTCCCCGAACAGCACGCCCTGCGCGTTGGCGAGGACCCCGATCGGATAGCCGTGGACGCGCGTCCACCCGGTGACCAGGCTCGTCCCGTACAGCGGCTTGAACTCGTCGAACCGCGACCCGTCGGCGATCCGCGCGATGACCTCGCGAGGGTCGAAGGGGACCTTCAGGTCCTCGGGGACGATCCCGGCGAGCTCTTCGGCGTCGTACAGCGGTTCCTCGACCGGGCCGGGCGCCGGCCCGGGCTTGCGGTGGTTGAGGTTCGCGACGATCTGGCGTCCGAGGCGCAGCGCGTCCGCCTCGTCCGCCGCCATGTAGTCGGCGAGGCCGGAGGTGCGGGCGTGCATCTCGGCGCCGCCGAGCTCCTCGTCGCCGGCCTCCTCCCCCGTCGCCATCTTCACCAGCGGAGGCCCGCCGAGGAACACCTTCGCGCGCTCCTTGACCATGACGACGTGGTCGCACATGCCCGGGATGTAGGCGCCGCCCGCCGTGGAGTTGCCGAACACGAGCGCGATCGTGGGGATTCCGGCGGCCGACAGCCGGGTCAGGTCGCGGAACATGCGGCCGCCCGGGATGAAGATCTCCTTCTGCGTCGGCAGGTCCGCGCCGCCCGACTCGACCAGGTTGATGACGGGGAGCCGGTTCTCCAGCGCGATGTCGGACGCCCGGAGGCTCTTCTTCACCGTCCACGGGTTGCTGGACCCGCCCCGCACCGTCGGGTCGTTCGCCACGATCACGCACTCGACGCCCTCGACGACGCCGATGCCGGTGACGACGCTCGCGCCCACCGGGAAGTCGCTCCCCCACGCGGCGAGGGGGCTCAGTTCGAGGAACGGCGAGTCCGGGTCGAGCAGCAGCTCGATCCGCTCGCGCGCGAGCAGCTTGCCGCGTTTCCGGTGCCGCTCGACGTACTTCTCGCCTCCGCCCTCCAGGGCCTTGGCGTGCTCGGCGTCCAGAGCCGCCAGCTTCTCCAGCATGGCCGCGCGGCGTTCCCGGTACTCCGGGCTCCGCGCGTCCAGGGTGCTCTTGAGGGTCACAGGACTGCCTCCGGGATGTCGACGAGGCGGGACCGCAGCCACTCCCCCAGGGCCTTGCCCTGCGGGTCGAACCGGGTCGAGGCGGACACACCCTCCTGCAGCAGCCCTTCGACGACGAAGTTCACCGCACGGAGGTTGGGCAGCACATGCCGGTGCACGGCGTGCTCGCGGGTCTCCGGCAGCAACTCGCGGAGTCGTTCGGTGCTCAGGAACGGCTCCAGCCAGCGCCACTGCGCGTCGGTCCGGGCCCACACGCCGATGTTGGCGTCCCCGCCCTTGTCCCCGCTGCGCGCCCCGGCGACACGCCCCAGCGGCACGCGAACAGTGGTGCCGGGTGGGACGCCCGCAGCGCGCGGCCGCTCGGTCGCGGCTTCGAGGTCTCGCACGTGCGGGGCCGCTGGGATGGCGATGCGCTCGCCCTCGTGGGTCACCGCGACATGCCGAACGGCCTCGTTCGGGACGTAGGCGGGCGTGTAGACGCCGTAGGGGCCGCCCTTGCCGGGCGGGGAGGTCATCGTGAAGCCCGGATAGCCGGCGAGGGCGAGTTCCACGACGGCGCCGCTGAACGCGCGGCCGACCTTCTCCGGGTCCGGGTCGAGGACGGCGCAGCGGAGCAGGGCGGTGGCCTGTCCCTGCGTGGCCGGGTCCGGCGCGGAGGCGCCGATGAGCGTCCATTCGACGCGGGCCGGCCGGGCCTCCGCGAAGGCGGCCTCCAGTTGCGCCTTCGCGTGCTCGGCCTTGGCCTCGATGTCCAGGCCGGTGAGGACGAAGGTCATCTCGTTGCGGTGGCCGCCCAGGTGGTTCAGGCAGACCTTGGTGGACGGCGGTGGCGGTCCGCCCCGGACGCCGCTGATCCGCACCCGGTCGGGCCCGTCCTGCGCCGCCTCGATCGTGTCGAACCGCGTCGTCACGTCCGGACCGGCGTAGGACGGCGCGCCGATCTCGTACAGGAGCTGGGCGGTGACGGTCTCCACCGTCACCGCGCCGCCCGTCCCGTCGTGCTTGGTGATCACGCTGGAGCCGTCCGGATGGATCTCGGCGATCGGAAAGCCCGGTGCCTTTACATTGTAGATTTCTTGGAAGAAGGCGTAGTTGCCGCCGGTCGCCTGCGCGCCGCACTCCAGGACGTGCCCGGCGACCGTCGCGCCCGCGAGCGCGTCCCAGTCGTCGCGCGCCCAGCCGAAGTGCGCGGCGGCGGGGCCCACGACCAGGGACGCGTCGGTGACCCGTCCCGTCACCACCACGTCCGCGCCGGCCCGCAGGCACTCGGCGATCCCCCAGGCGCCCAGGTAGGCGTTCGCGGTGAGCGGCCGGCCGCGGCGGGCGTCCGCCAGGCCGAGTTCCTCAGCCCGGGGCAGCAGGTCGTCGCCCTCCACGTGGGCGATGCTCACGTCGATCCCGAGCCGGGCGGCCAGCTCGCGCAGCCGGTCCGCCAGCCCCCGCGGGTTGAGCCCGCCGGCATTCGCGACGATCGCGGTGCCGTGCTCCGCCGCCGACCCGAGGGACTCCTCCATCTGCCGGAGGAACGTCGCGGCGTACCCGGCGTCCGGGTCCCTCATCTTCCCGCGCCCGAGGATCAGCATCGTCAACTCGGCCAGGTAGTCGCCCGTGAGGACGTCCAGCGGCCCGCCCTCCAGCATCTCCCGCACGGCGGAGAAGCGGTCGCCGTAGAAGCCCGAGGCGTTACCGACCCGCAGCGGTTGGCTCATGGCCTGAACCCTGCCAGCCCGCCCATAAAAAATCAATCGTGCATGATTGTTTCTCGGCCTGATCGTTTGGTTGACTGGGGGTGACCGCCGACCCGAGGACTTCATGACCGCCCAGGCACTCCCCCGCGAACCGCAGCAGGACCGCAGCCGCGCCACGCGGCAGCGCCTCCTGGAGGCCGCCATCGACTGCCTGGCCTCCGTGGGCTGGGCGGGCACGACGGTGGCGGTGGTCGCCGAGCGCGCGGGAGTCTCGCGGGGCGCCGCCCAGCACCACTTCCGCACGCGCGAGGAGCTGGTGACGGCGGCGGTCGAGTACGGCTCGGACGTGCGGATGGCGCGGATGCGCGAGCGTCTCGACGCGCTCGCCGGCCGCCGCCCCTCCACTCTGGACGTCGTCGCGCTCCTCGGCGAGATGTACACGACTCCGCTCTTCCGGGCCGCGCTTCAGCTCTGGGTCGCGGCCAGTTCGGACGAGCAGCTCCGCGCGCAGGTCGTTCCGCTCGAGGCGCGCGTCGGCCGCGAGGCGCACCGCCTCACCGTCGAGGCCCTGGGCGCGGACGAGTCGGTCCCCGGCGTCCGGGAAACGGTCCAGGCGACCCTCGACCTGGTCCGCGGCCTCGGCCTGGCGGACCTCCTCACCGACGACTCGGTCCGCCGTACCCGCCTGCTCCACCAGTGGGCCGCCACGCTCGACGGTGCGCTCGGCCGCTGACACCGGCGCCACAAGCCGCGGAAATGAGAAAGGCCCCGCCGGTAACGGCGGGGCCTTTCTGCAAAATATGTCCGGCGGCGTCCTACTCTCCCACACGGTCCCCCATGCAGTACCATCGGCGCTGAAGGGCTTAACTTCCGGGTTCGGGATGGGACCGGGTGTTTCCCCCTCGCCAAAACCACCGAACGTCTCAACGCACCACCCCAAAGGGGCGGGCAAATCCACGTTCGAACCATTCGGCTCGACATTCACTTATCAACACGGGTTCCCGGTTGTTTCCTGGGAACCACACAGGGACGCGAACAAACTCACACAGCGACTCACTCTGAACGTTCAGTGTGTTCAAGCCACTCGGCCTATTAGTACCGGTCGACTCCACACGTTACCGCGCTTCCATCTCCGGCCTATCAACCCGGTCGTCTACCGGGGGCCTTACACCCACAAAGGGGTGGGAGAACTCATCTCGAGGAAGGCTTCCCGCTTAGATGCTTTCAGCGGTTATCCCGACCGAACGTAGCCAACCAGCCGTGCCCCTGGCGGGACAACTGGCACACCAGAGGTTCGTCCGTCCCGGTCCTCTCGTACTAGGGACAGACCCTCACAATTCTCCTACGCGCACAGCGGATAGGGACCGAACTGTCTCGCGACGTTCTAAACCCAGCTCGCGTGCCGCTTTAATGGGCGAACAGCCCAACCCTTGGGACCTACTCCAGCCCCAGGATGCGACGAGCCGACATCGAGGTGCCAAACCATCCCGTCGATATGGACTCTTGGGGAAGATCAGCCTGTTATCCCCGGGGTACCTTTTAGCCGTTGAGCGACACCACTTCCACACGTAGGTGCCGGATCACTAGGCCCTGCTTTCGCACCTGCTCGACACGTCCGTCTCACAGTC
This sequence comes from Spirillospora sp. CA-108201, assembly GCF_050936235.1. NCBI lineage: Bacteria > Bacillati > Actinomycetota > Actinomycetes > Streptosporangiales > Thermomonosporaceae > Spirillospora > Spirillospora sp. CA-108201. Next base: position 2,211,625 of record NZ_JBNJNE010000001.1, read on the forward strand.
AAGCTCCCTTGTGCCCTTGCACTCGCCACCTGATTGCCAACCAGGCTGAGGGAACCTTTGGGCGCCTCCGTTACATTTTGGGAGGCAACCGCCCCAGTTAAACTACCCACCAGGCACTGTCCCCCACCCGGATACACGGGTGCGGGTTAGACGCTCAAAACGACCAGAGTGGTATTTCACCAATGACTCCACCCAAACTGGCGTCTGAGCTTCAGAGTCTCCCACCTATCCTACACAAGACGCTCCAAGCGCCAATGCCAAGCTATAGTGAAGGTCCCGGGGTCTTTCCGTCCTGCTGCGCGAAACGAGCATCTTTACTCGTACTGCAATTTCGCCGGGCCTGTGGTTGAGACAGCGGGGAAGTCGTTACGCCATTCGTGCAGGTCGGAACTTACCCGACAAGGAATTTCGCTACCTTAGGATGGTTATAGTTACCACCGCCGTTTACCGGCGCTTAGATTCTCAGCTTCGAAGGAACAAGTCCCCCTAACCGGTCCTCTTAACGTTCCGGCACCGGGCAGGCGTCAGTCCGTATACAGCGTCTTACGACTTCGCACGGACCTGTGTTTTTAGTAAACAGTCGCTTCCCCCTGGCCTCTGCGACCCCACCCAGCTCAGACAGAAAATGCCATCACCAGGCAAGGTCCCCCTTCTCCCAAAGTTACGGGGGCAATTTGCCGAGTTCCTTAACCACAGTTCACCCGATCGCCTTGGTATTCTCTACCTGACCACCTGAGTCGGTTTGGGGTACGGGCCGCCGGTACACTCGCTAGAGGCTTTTCTCGGCAGCATGGGATCACTCACTTCACCTAAAACGGCTCGGCATCAGCTCTCAGGATACGCGAGAGACGGATTTACCTGTCTCTCTCCCTACAGCCTTACCCCGGGACAACCATCGCCCGGGCTGAGCTACCCTCCTGCGTCACCCCATCACTCACCTACTACCCCCTCGGGTCCCACGCTCCCCATCCACCAGGCCCGAAGGCCCAAAGAACAGTTCGGGTGGTTAGCATCAGAAGGTTCAGCGTTGGCGCATACCAGCGGGTACGGGAATATCAACCCGTTGTCCATCGACTACGCCTGTCGGCCTCGCCTTAGGTCCCGACTTACCCTGGGCGGATTAGCCTGCCCCAGGAACCCTTGGTCATCCGGCGCACACGTTTCTCACGTGTGATTCGCTACTCATGCCTGCATTCTCACTCCCGCACCCTCCACCCCTGGGTCACCCCGAGGCTTCACCGGATACAGGACGCTCCCCTACCCATCAACACTTACGTGTCAATGCCACGGCTTCGGCGGTGTGCTTGAGCCCCGCTACATTGTCGGCGCGGAATCACTTGACCAGTGAGCTATTACGCACTCTTTCAAGGGTGGCTGCTTCTAAGCCAACCTCCTGGTTGTCACAGCAACTCCACATCCTTTCCCACTTAGCACACGCTTAGGGGCCTTAGCCGATGATCTGGGCTGTTTCCCTCTCGACTACGAAGCTTATCCCCCGCAGTCTCACTGCCACGCTCTCACTTACCGGCATTCGGAGTTTGGCTGACGTCAGTAACCTGGTAGGGCCCATCAGCCATCCAGTAGCTCTACCTCCGGCAAGAAACACGCGACGCTGCACCTAAATGCATTTCGGGGAGAACCAGCTATCACGGAGTTTGATTGGCCTTTCACCCCTAACCACAGGTCATCCCCCAGGTTTTCAACCCTGGTGGGTTCGGGCCTCCACACCGTCTTACCGGCGCTTCACCCTGCCCATGGCTAGATCACTCCGCTTCGGGTCTACAGCATGCGACTAAAAACGCCCTATTCAGACTCGCTTTCGCTACGGCTACCCGCCACCGGTTAACCTCGCCACACACCATAACTCGCAGGCTCATTCTTCAAAAGGCACGCCATCACCAACAACAACCCCGAAGAGTCGCCGAGGAGGCTCTGACGGCTTGTAGGCACACGGTTTCAGGTACTATTTCACGACCCCTCACCGGGGCACTTTTCACCTTTCCCTCACGGTACTGGTCCGCTATCGGTCATCAGGAAGTATTCAGCCTTACCACGTGGTCGTGGCAGATTCACACGGGATTTCACGGGCCCCGTGCTACTCGGGAACACACCCAGAAGCCACTCAAATTTCGTCTACCGGACTCTCACCGTCTACGGTCGGCCATCCCAAGCCATTCGACTATCCGAGCAGTTTATAACTCCTCGGCCCAGCGGCAGCTGGACCAGGGTGGTCCCACAACCCCGCACACGCAACGCCTGCCGGCTATCACACGCGCACGGTTTAGGCTCCTCCGCTTTCGCTCACCACTACTCACGGAATCACTATTGTTTTCTCTTCCTGCGGGTACTGAGATGTTTCACTTCCCCGCGTTCCCACCAACCTGCCTATACATTCAGCAGGCGGCGACACCCCATGACGAGTGCCAGGTTTCCCCATTCGGAAATCCCCGGATCAAAGTCTGGTTGCCGACTCCCCGAGGCATATCGCAGGCTCCCACGTCCTTCATCGGCTCCTGATGCCAAGGCATCCACCGTATGCCCTTAAAAACTTGAACACACAAAACGATCAGAACAAATCGCAGATAAACAACAAACCCACAAAAGACTCGAAAGTCCCTCGCGAATCCGTCATCTACCAGAGATGCTCGCGTCCACTGTGCAGTTCTCAAAAAACAACCGGGCCCACCAAAACCACACCCCAACCAAGAGGTGCGGTTCTGGTCCCGTAATCCGAGGTCACCCGGGCTCGCGCCCGTTCCCTCAGGACTCAACAGCGTGTCCAACCCACCACCCGCCCGAAACCGCCGTTCCCACTCCCCGGAACCCCGAAAGGCCCTGAGGCGGTACTTGCCGGCTCACACGCGTAGTGAGCTGAGTAGCCAGTGCTCCACATCTATGAGCAGCCACCTGACAGACATTCGCTGTCAACAGCAGCCACCGACCGGAATCCCTCTCACGAGGCGACCCGGCCAGTTGATGCTCCTTAGAAAGGAGGTGATCCAGCCGCACCTTCCGGTACGGCTACCTTGTTACGACTTCGTCCCAATCGCCGGCCCCACCTTCGACCGCTCCCCCCACAAGGGTTGGGCCACGGGCTTCGGGTGTTGCCGACTTTCGTGACGTGACGGGCGGTGTGTACAAGGCCCGGGAACGTATTCACCGCAGCGTTGCTGATCTGCGATTACTAGCGACTCCGACTTCACGAAGTCGAGTTGCAGACTTCGATCCGAACTGAGACCGGCTTTAAGGGATTCGCTCCACCTCACGGTATCGCAGCCCTCTGTACCGGCCATTGTAGCATGTTTGCAGCCCAAGACATAAGGGGCATGATGACTTGACGTCATCCCCACCTTCCTCCGAGTTGACCCCGGCGGTCTCCCATGAGTCCCCACCCGAAGTGCTGGCAACATGGAACGAGGGTTGCGCTCGTTGCGGGACTTAACCCAACATCTCACGACACGAGCTGACGACAGCCATGCACCACCTGTCACCGGCCCAAAAGGACCCACCATCTCTGATGGTTTTCCGGCGATGTCAAGCCTTGGTAAGGTTCTTCGCGTTGCGTCGAATTAAGCAACATGCTCCGCCGCTTGTGCGGGCCCCCGTCAATTCCTTTGAGTTTTAGCCTTGCGGCCGTACTCCCCAGGCGGGGCGCTTAATGCGTTAGCTGCGGCGCGGAATCCGTGGAAGGACCCCACACCTAGCGCCCAACGTTTACGGCGTGGACTACCAGGGTATCTAATCCTGTTCGCTCCCCACGCTTTCGCTCCTCAGCGTCAGTACAGGCCCAGAGAACCGCCTTCGCCACCGGTGTTCCTCCCGATATCTGCGCATTTCACCGCTACACCGGGAATTCCATTCTCCCCTACCTGCCTCTAGTCTGCCCGTATCCACCGCAGACCCACGGTTAAGCCGTGGGCTTTCACGACAGACGCGACAAACCGCCTACGAGCTCTTTACGCCCAATAATTCCGGACAACGCTTGCGCCCTACGTATTACCGCGGCTGCTGGCACGTAGTTAGCCGGCGCTTCTTCTGCAGGTACCGTCACGTTAGCTTCGTCCCTGCTGAAAGAGGTTTACAACCCGAAGGCCGTCATCCCTCACGCGGCGTCGCTGCGTCAGGCTTCCGCCCATTGCGCAATATTCCCCACTGCTGCCTCCCGTAGGAGTCTGGGCCGTGTCTCAGTCCCAGTGTGACCGGTCGCCCTCTCAGGCCGGTTACCCGTCGTCGCCTTGGTAGGCCATCACCCCACCAACAAGCTGATAGGCCGCGAGCCCATCCCCAACCGAAAAACTTTCCACCAACACCCCATGCGGAGGCTGGTCACATCCGGTATTAGACCCAGTTTCCCGGGCTTATCCCAGAGTCAGGGGCAGGTTGCTCACGTGTTACTCACCCGTTCGCCGCTCGAGTACCCCCGAAGGGGCCTTTCCGCTCGACTTGCATGTGTTAAGCACGCCGCCAGCGTTCGTCCTGAGCCAGGATCAAACTCTCCATCAAGGTCACACGACCAGCCAGGGGGCGAACCCCGACCAGCCAAACCTCAGGAAACAATCCCAGCATCACCATCCCTCAAACGAGGGACAGCATTGCCTCAAAGAAATCCCCACCACCCCCGAATAAACGAGAGCGGCACGGGGCGACCCGGCCATGAAACTGACCGAGCCGATAAAGGCACTGGCTTTTAACACGCTGTTGAGTTCTCAAGAAACGGACACCCACCGCGCCGGACCCCGCTTCCGCGGCCCCCGGCTCCGGGGCAACCCCTCTAGCTTACCCGATCCGTCCTGGTTTATTCAACTTCGGGCGGTTCGGCCTCGTTAGTCCCTTTTGGACACGACAAAGAGCATCCAGCTGGGTCTGCAGAGGTTTCCCCTCGGGGCCGGCCGCCTGTCGGCGTCCCGCTCCCCTGTGGGGCGTGTAGAACATTAGGTCCAGCCGCCAGGACCGTCAAATCGGCTCTGGTGAGGCATGGATCCGCAGGTCATCTACTGTTTTCAGTCTTAAGACCATGCCCGTTCAGGAGCCGTCGTAACCGCACTGTGACGTGTATCTACCGAAGTTTGCCCTCCACATGACGACCGCCCGCCCGGAGATGGTCCGGGCGGGCGGTCGGGAGGCGCTTCAGGAGGTGGCCACCTCGACGCCGCCCACGTTGCGCTTGCCGCGCCGCAGGACGAGGAACCGGCCGTGGAGCAGGTCGGCGGCCGCCGGCACGGCATCCTCCGACTCGACCTTGGCGTTGTTGAGGTAGGCGCCGCCCTGGGCGATGGCGCGGCGAGCCTCCGACTTGCTCTTGCACAGGCCGGACGCCGTCAGAAGGTCCACCACCGACGGCAGCTCCCCCGCGGGCACCTCCGCGCGGGGCACCTCGGAGAGGGCGGCGTGCAGCGTCCTCTCGTCCAGTTCCTCCAAGGATCCCTGTCCGAACAGAGCGCGGGAGGCCGCGATGACCCGGGCGGTCTCGTCAGCGCCGTGCACCAGCGTGGTCATCTCCTCGGCCAGCGCCCGCTGCGGGGCCCGCGCGGCCGGACGGTCGGCGCCCTGCTTGGCCAGGTCCTCGATCTCCTCGCGGGGACGGAAGCTGAAGAACTTCAGGAACTTCTCCACGTCCCGGTCGTCGGCATTGATCCAGAACTGGTAGAACGCGTACGGCGACGTCAGCTCGGGGTCGAGCCAGTAGGTCTCGCCGCCCGCGGTCTTGCCGAACTTGGATCCGTCCGCCTTGGTGAGCAGCGGCGTGGTCAGCGCGTGCGCGCTTCCCCCCTCCACCCGGCGGATCAGGTCGACGCCCGCGGTGAGGTTGCCCCACTGGTCGCTTCCGCCGGTCTGGAGCAGGCAGCCGTGGCGCCGGTACAGCTCGAGGAAGTCCATGGACTGGAGCAGGACGTAGCTGAACTCGGTGTAGCTCATCCCGGTCGAGTCGAGCCGGGCCCTGACGGTCTCGCGGGCGAGCATCCGGTTGACCGGGAAGTGCTTGCCGATGTCGCGGAGGAACTCGATGGCCGACATCGGGCCGGTCCAGTCGAGGTTGCTGACCATCGTCGCGGCGGTCGGGCCCTCGCCGAAGTCGAGGAACGCCGACACCTGGCCGCGCACCCGCTCGACCCAGCCGGCGACCGTCTCCTCGGAGTTCAGCACGCGCTCGGCGCTCTTGCCGCTCGGGTCGCCGATCAGCCCCGTGGCGCCGCCGACCAGGCCGATCGGCCGGTGCCCGGCCTTCTGGAAGCGGCGCAGCGTGAGGATCTGGATGAGGTTGCCGAGATGCAGCGAAGGCGCCGTCGGGTCGAAACCGCAATAGAGGGTGACCGGTCCCGCGGCGAGCAAAGCCCGCAGTTCGTCCAGGTCGGTGGACTGCGCGATCAGGCCGCGCCACGCGAGATCGTCAAGGATGTCGGTCACGGTCTCCCTCGTCTCCGGCTTGCTTTCCGTGTACCCACCAGGCTGCACCGGCGGGCGGGTGTCACGCCAACGATATTCAACGTCCGCCCCGGCGGGGCGGACACCGGCCGACCTCGCGGCCGCGGCGGATCAGCCATCGGCAGTGATCTTCCTGCGCTGCCTCGGGACGTGCGGGCGGTAGGGGGAGACGGTCGGCTCGCCGTCGATCCAGAACCGCCACGGGACTTCCTTGGCGCCGTTGACACCGGTCCGGGGACCGTTGCGGATCAGCGCGGGGTCCGCGGGGTCGCCCCTGAGGACCGTCATGGCCCCGCCCGGCGCGCACACGTCCAGCCCGTTCTGCTCGCGAGCGACGCCGAGGGCCTGGCAGAGCCGGGCCGGGCCGCGCGCCAGGTCGCGGACGGTCGAACGGGGACGGCGCGCCCTGGCGGCGTCCTCCCCCGCGATGATCTCGCCGGCGCGGAGCAGCACCGCCATGGACGTCCCGGCCGGCCCGCACACCAGGTTCATGCAGAAGTGCATGCCGTAGGTGAAGTAGACGTAGACGTGCCCGGGCGGCCCGAACATGACCTCGTTGCGCCGGGTCCGGCCCCGGTAGGCGTGCGACGCCGGATCCAGCGGGCCCGCGTAGGCCTCCACCTCGGTGACCCGGGCCGCCACCTCCCCTTCGGGGGTGCGGTGGCTGATCACGTGCCCGAGCAGCGCGGGCGCGACCTCCTCCACCGGGCCGTCGAAGAACTCCCGGGGCAGCAGCGCTCCGTCCATCGCCTCACCGTGGTCTAGAGGGCAGGTTCGCCTGACGACCAGCCTAGGGGGCGGTCCGCACCGCGGCGGCCGCCCCCGTTCCGCAGGTCAGGAGTCCGAGCCGGCGGCCCAGGCGGCGTGTCCGTCGACGAGCGTGCGCAGCGCGTCCATCTGCTCGCGGACGCGGTCGGGCGCCGTCCCCCCGTAGGCCTTGCGGGACGCGAGGGCGCCCTGGACGTTCAGCACCTCGCGGACGTCCGGCGTCAGGTGCGGCGACACCTTGCCGAGCTCCTCGTCGGTGAGGTCGTCGAAGTCCTTGTCGTTGACCTGGCACCAGACGACGAGGTGCCCGACGACCTCGTGGGCGTCGCGGAACGCCACGCCGCGGCGGACGAGCAGCTCGGCGAGGTCGGTGGCGAGGGCGAAGCCGTCCGGGGCGAGGGCCTCCAGCCGCTCGGTGTTGACCCGCATGGTCGCGATGAGCCCGGACATGGCGGGCAGCACGAGCAGCAGCGTCTCGACGGCGTCGAACGCGCCCTCCTTGTCCTCCTGGAGGTCGCGGTTGTAGGTGAGCGGGAGGCCCTTGAGCGTGGTGAGCAGGCCGACCAGGTGCCCGATGAGGCGGCCGGCCTTGCCGCGCGCCAGCTCGGCGACGTCGGGGTTCTTCTTCTGCGGCATGATCGACGACCCGGTGGCGTAGGTGTCGTCCATCTCGATCCAGCGGAACTCCTGGGAGGCCCAGAGGCAGACCTCCTCGCCGAGCCGGGACAGGTGCACGCCGATCAGCGCGGCGGCGAAGAGGAACTCGGCGACGAAGTCGCGGTCGGCGACGGCGTCCATGGAGTTGGGCGCGGCGGCGTCGAAGCCGAGCTCGGCGGCGGTGGCCTGCGGGTCCAGCGGCAGGGAGGAGCCCGCGAGGGCGCCGGAGCCGAGCGGGGAGACGGCGGCGCGCCGGTCCCAGTCGCGGAGCCGGTCGATGTCGCGGGTGAGCGGCTGGACGTGCGCGAGGAGCTGGTGGGAGAACAGCACGGGCTGGGCGTGCTGCAGGTGCGTCATGCCGGGCGCGGCGACGCCGAGGTTGTGCTCGGCCTGCGCGATCAGCGCGGTCTCCAGCTCGACCAGCCGCGACACGATCTGGCGGACGTGGTCGCGCAGGTACAGGCGCAGGTCGGTGGCGACCTGGTCGTTGCGGCTGCGGCCGGCGCGCAGCTTGCCGCCGAGGGCGCCGAGGCGCTCCAGCAGGCCCCGCTCCAGGGCGGTGTGGACGTCCTCGTCGGCGACCGCGGGGCGGAACTCGCCGCTCCGGCACGCCTCCTCGAGATCGTCCAGGGCACCGGTCATGCGCTCCAGTTCGTCGTCTGTGAGCAGGCCCGCCCGGTTGAGGACGCGGGCGTGCGCGCGCGACCCCATCAGGTCGTAGGGGGCGAGCCGCCAGTCGAACTGGACGCTCACCGAGAGCCTCGCGAGCGCGTCCGACGGGCCGCCTTCGAACCGGCCGCCCCACAGCCGCGTCGGTGCCTTGGTCACGGAGAATCCTCTTCTTCCACCACTGGTCGTTCGGTCAACTGCCATCTCACCACGCCGCCCCGCGCCGGACGCGGCACGGACGCACCCGCGCGGGACGCCGCGGCGACGGCGTCCGCAACAGCGTACGGTGAATCCGCCGCGCCCCGCGGGTCAGGCGTGCCCGGGCTCTGGGCCGCCCGGCGGCCCCTGGCCTCGCCGCTCGCGCGTGCCGGTCAGCCGCAGCAGCGCCTGGGCGACGTCCTCTCCGCCGTCCGGGTCGCGGGCGATGACGAGGATCGAGTCGTCGCCCGCGACGGTACCGAGGATGGACGGCCATTCGGCGTGGTCGATCGCCGAGGCCAGATACTGGGCGGCGCCCGGCGGGGTGCGCACCATGACCAGGTTCGCCGACGCCTCGGCCGAGACGAGCAGCTCGGCGGCGAGCCGGGAGAGCCGCCCGGTGAAGGTCTCGGCGGCGCCGGTGCGGGCGCGGCGGATCCGCTCGCCGCCCTCGCCGGGGACGGCGTAGATCAGGCTGCCGTCGTCGGCGCGCAGCTTCACCGCGCCGATCTCGACCAGGTCGCGGGAGAGCGTGGCCTGGGTGACCTCGACGCCCTCGTCGCCGAGGAGCTTGGCGAGCTCGCCCTGCGAGTGGACGGGGTGCCGGGTCAGCAGGTCGATCACCCGGGCGTGCCGCGCGGCCTTGGTCATGGGGGTGGTCACCGGGCGTGCTCCAGGAGCCACACGAGCAGCGCCTTCTGGGCGTGCAGCCGGTTCTCGGCCTCGTTCCACACCCGGCTGCGCGGGCCGTCGAGGACGGAGGCGGCGATCTCCTTGCCGCGGTAGGCGGGCAGGCAGTGCAGGACGATCGCGCCGGGGTCGGCGAGGGCGAGCAGGTCCTCGGTCACCGAGTACGGCTCGTACAGGTCGGTGTGCTTGCCGTCCTGGCCCATCGACACCCACGTGTCGGTGGCGAGGACGTCGGCCCCGGCGGCGGCCTCGGCGGCGTCGGCGGTGACCGTCACGGACCCGCCGGTCGCGGCCGCGATCTTCTTGGCCCGCTCGACGATCGCGGGGCCCGGCGGCTGGGACGCGGGGGCGCCGACCCGGACGTGCATCCCGGCCGTCGCGCACCCGAGCAGATAGGAGTGCGCCATGTTGTTGGCGCCGTCGCCGAGGTAGGCGAGGGCGGCGCCGGCGAGGTCGCCCTTCTCCTCCCGGACGGTCTGCAGGTCGGCGAGGATCTGGCAGGGGTGGAACTCGTCGGTGAGCGCGTTGACGACCGGGACGGTGGTGCCGGCGGCCATCTCCTCGATGCGCTCCTGCCCGCTCGTCCGCCACACGATGGCGCTGACCTGGCGTTCGAGGACGCGGGCGGTGTCGGCGATGGTCTCGCCGCGGCCGAGCTGGCTCGTGCCCGCGTCCATCACCAGGGGAGCGCCGCCGAGCTCGGCGATGCCGACGGCGAACGACAGCCGGGTCCGGGTGGACGGCTTGTCGAACAGCACGGCCACCGAGCGGGGGCCCTCCAGGGGCCGGTGGCCGAAACGGTCCTTCTTCACCTGCGCGGCGAGGTCGAGGATCTCGGCCTGCTCGCCGGGGCTGAGATCGTCGTCCCGTAGAAAGTGCCTGGTCACGGTCAGTTCTCCTGCTCGGGGGAGGCGGCGTCGAGGATACCGGGGAACGCCTCGGTGAACGAGCCCGCCTGCTCAGCGGTGAGGATCAGCGGCGGGGCGATGCGCACCGCGTCCGGCTGGAGCGCGTTGACGAGGAAGCCGGCGTCGCGTGCGGCGGCCTCCACGGCGGCCGCGTGCGGCCCGGTCAGCACCGCGGCCCGCCACAGCCCGCGGCCCCGCACGCCCGCGAACAGCGGGTGGTCGACGGCGTCGAGCCCGGCGGCGAGGGCCTCGCCCACGGAGGCGGCGTTGGCGAGCAGGCCGTCCTTCTCGATGGTGGTGAGGACGGCGAGGGCGGCCGCCGCGGCGACCGGGTTCCCGCCGAACGTGCTGCCGTGGTCGCCCTTGGCGAACAGAGCGCCGTGCGGGCCGAAGGCGACGCACGCGCCGATCGGCAGTCCGCCGCCGAGGCCCTTGGCGAGGGTGAGGACGTCGGGCCTGGCGTTCTCGTGCTGGAACGCGAACCAGGCGCCGGTGCGGCCGATCGCCGACTGGATCTCGTCGGCGACGAACAGCGCGCCCGTCGCGTCGCAGATCTGGCGGACGGCGGCGAAGTACCCGTCCGGCGGCGGGACGACCCCGGCCTCGCCCTGCGTGGGCTCCAGGAACACCGCCGCGCAGTCCTCGTCCACCGCGGCGCTGAGCGCGCCCGCGTCCCCGTACGGGACGAACCGGACGTCGATCGCGAACGGCCCGAACGGCTCGCGGATCGCGGCCTTCCCGGTCAGGCTCAGGGCGCCGAGCGTCCGGCCGTGGAAGCCGTTCTCGGCCGCGACGAAGTACGGGCGCCCGTTCGCCTTCCCGTACTTGAGGGCGAGCTTGAGCGCGCACTCGTTCGCCTCGGCGCCGCTGTTGGCGAGGAACACCCTCCCGTCGCCGCCGAGCAGTTCCCGCAGCCGCTCGGCGAGCAGCACCTCCGGCTCGTTCAGGAACAGGTTGGACGTGTGCGCGATGGCCGCGGCCTGGGACGACACCGCCTCGACGAGCGCGGGGTGGGCGTGCCCGAGCGAGCTGACCGCGATCCCGGCGATGAGGTCGAGGTACTCGCGGCCGCCGGTGTCCCACACCCGGCAGCCCTCGCCGCGCGCGAGCGCCACGGGCGGAACGCCGTAGTTCGGCATGAACGCCGCCTCGAACCGCTCCCTCAGATCGCTCATTTCTCCTCCAGGCCGGAAGCGCCCGGAAGGCTGGGCAGCACCATCGTTCCGATCCCCTCGTCGGTGAAGATCTCCAGCAGCAGCGAGTGCAGGACCCGGCCGTCCAGGACGTGGGCCTGCGGGACGCCGCCGCGGACGGCCGCCAGGCAGGCCTCCATCTTGGGAACCATCCCCGCCGACAGGTCCGGCAGCAGGACGGCCAGCTCGTCGGCGGTGAGCCGGTCGATGACGTCGTCGCTGTCCGGCCAGTCCGCGTACAGGCCCTCGACGTCGGTGAGGACGACGAGCTTCTCCGCGTCCAGCGCGACGGCCAGCGCGGCGGCGGCGGTGTCGGCGTTGACGTTGTAGACCTCGCCGTCGTCGCCGCGCGCGACGCTGGAGATCACCGGGATGCGGCCGTCGTCCAGCAGGGCCCGCACCGCCCCGACCTGCACCTCGACGATCTCGCCGACCTGGCCGATGTCCACGGGCGCGCCGTCCACGACCGCGTGCTTGCGCTCGGCGGTGAGCAGGTTCGCGTCCTCGCCGGACATGCCGAGCGCGAACGGGCCGTGCCGGTTGATCAGGCCGACGACGTCGCGCTGGACCTGCCCGGTCAGCACCATCCGGACGACCTCCATGGCCTCGGGCGTGGTGACCCGCAGCCCGGCGGTGAACGTCGAGTCGATGCCGTTGCGGGCCAGCGCCGCGTTGATCTGCGGGCCGCCGCCGTGCACGACCACCGGCTTCAGCCCGGCGTAGCGCAGGAACACCACGTCCTCGGCGAAGGAGTGCCGCAGCCGCTCGTCGGTCATCGCGTGCCCGCCGTACTTGATCACGACGGTCCGGCCGTGGAAGCGCTCCAGCCACGGCAGCGCCTTGATCAGGGTCTCGGCCTTGTCCATGACGCCCAGCCGGTTCTTGCGCATCTGCGCGCCCGGGGTGACGGCGCTCATGTGGAGTACGCCGAGTTCTCGTGGACGTAGTCGGCCGTGAGGTCGGTCGTCCAGACGGTGGCGCTGTGCGGGCCGGCGGACAGGTCCACGGTGATCGTCACGTCGCGGGGGCGCAGGTCGACCTTGTCGCGGTCGTCGCCGAACGAGCCGTTCCGGCACACCCACACGCCGTTGATGGCGACGTTGAGGTGGTCGGGCTCGAACACCGCGTCGGTGGTGCCGACGGCCGACAGCACCCGGCCCCAGTTGGGGTCCTCGCCGTGGATGGCGCACTTGAGCAGGTTGTTGCGGGCGACGGAGCGGCCGACCGCGACCGCGTCGTCCTCGGACGCGGCGCCGACGACCTCGATCGCGATGGCCTTGGAGGCGCCCTCGGCGTCCACGAGCAGCTGCCGGGTGAGGTCGCCGCAGACCTCGGTGAGCAGCGCGGTGAACTCCTCCTCGTCCGGGACGATCCCGGCGGCGCCCGAGGCAAGCAGCAGCACGGTGTCGTTGGTGGACATGCACCCGTCGGCGTCGAGCCGGTCGAGGGTGACGCCGGTGGCCGCGCGCAGCGCCCGGTCGAGCGCCTCGGCGGGCAGATCGGCGTCGGTGGTGACGACGCACAGCATGGTGGCCAGGGACGGGGCGAGCATGCCCGCGCCCTTGGCCATCGCGCCGATCATGTACCCGCCGGCGCCCTGCCGGAAGGAGATCTTGGCGACGGTGTCGGTGGTGCGGATCGCGTCGGCGGCGGCGAGGCCGCCGTCGCCGCGCGACAGCTCCGCGGCGGCCCTGTCGACCCCGGTCAGCAGCAGGTCCATGGGCAGCCGCTCGCCGATCAGCCCGGTGGAGCAGACGGCGATCTCGCCCGCCGAGTCCTCCAGCACCTCGGCGGCCTTCTCCGCGGTGGCGTGGGTGTCCTGGAAGCCGGCGGCGCCGGTGCAGGCGTTGGCGCCGCCCGCGTTCAGCACGACGGCGCGGACGCGGGCGCCCCTGAGGACCTGCTCGGACCACAGGACGGGCGCGGCCCGCACGCGGTTGCGGGTGAAGACGCCGGCGGCCGCGCGGGACGGCCCGTCGTTGACGACGAGGGCCAGGTCGCGGTTGCCGCTGTCCTTCAGCCCGGCGACGACGCCGGCGGCGCGGAAACCCCGGGGGGCGGTGACGCTCAAGGGGACACTCCGATCGTGGTCAGCCCGAGTTCTTCCGGGAGGCCGAGGGCGAGGTTGGCGCTCTGCACCGCGCCGCCCGCGGTGCCCTTGGTGAGGTTGTCGACGGCGGCGACCACGACGACGCGGCCGGCCGCCTCGTCCAGCGCGACCTGGACGAGGACGGTGTTCGCGCCGAGGGTCATGGACGTGGCGGGCCACTGCCCCTCCGGCAGGAGCCCGAGGAACGGCTCGCCCGCGTACGCGTCCTCGTAGGCGGCGCGCAGCGAGGCGGCGGTGACGCCGGGACGCGCCTTCGCCGTGCAGGTGGCGAGGATGCCGCGGCTCATCGGCGCGAGCGTCGGGGTGAAGGAGACCGTGACCGGCTCCCCCGCCGCCGCACCGAGGTTCTGGATCATCTCGGGCGTATGCCTATGCGTGCCGCCGACGGCGTACGCGGACACCGAGCCCATCACCTCGCTGCCCAGCAGGTGCGGCTTGAGGGCCCGCCCGGCGCCGGAGGTCCCCGACGCCGCGACCACGACGACGTCGGGTTCGGCGAGGCCCGCGGCGAGCGCGGGGAACATCGCGAGCGAGACGGCCGTGGGGTAGCAGCCGGGGACGGCGACGCGGTTCGCGGAGCGCAGCGCGTCGCGGCGGCCGGGCAGCTCGGGCAGCCCGTAGGGCCAGGTGCCCGCGTGGGGGGTGCCGTAGAACCGCTCCCAGTCGCCCGGGTCGGCGAGCCGGTGGTCGGCGCCGCAGTCGATGACCAGGACGTCCTCGCCCAGCTGCTCGGCGAGCGGCCCGGACCGGCCGTGCGGCAGCGCCAGGAACACCGCGTCGTGGCCGGACAGCGTGCCGGGGGTCGTCTCCTCCAGGACGCGTCCGGCCAGGGATCGCAGGTGGGGCTGGTGCGCGCCGAGCTCGGTGCCCGCGTTGGAGCCCGCCGTCAGCGCGCCGATCTCGAACTCTGGATGTCCCGCCAGGATGCGCAGCAGCTCGCCGCCCGCGTAACCGCTGGCGCCGGCGACCGCCGTCCGGATTCCCATGTCCACTCTGCCCTTCCCTCACGTCAAGCAAGAGTATGCATGAGGCTGGATTCCTATTCAACGACGGGTTACGTCTTTCACACCGCTGAGACAAGCGCCACAGCCAGAAGTGCTTAGATGGCTAAAGATTTGCTCACTAAACATCGGTGCCCTAACATCGCCCCCATGGAGAACCTCGGTCTCGGCGACCTGAAGTCGCTCGGTCCCGTGGAGGAGTGGCCGATCGGCCGGCTCTTCGGGGCCGCGTCACGCCTGTCGGGCCCGATCGTGTGGCGCATCATCGAGCGGCACGGCATCAGCCCGGCGGGCTTCTTCCTGCTCCGCCTGCTGATCGCCGAGGACGGGCTGCGACCCGGCGAGGTCGCCAAACGCCTGCTGGTCACCCCCGCAACGATCACCTCGGTCGTCGACACGCTGGAACGCAACGGGCATGTGCGGCGCGAGCGCTCCTACCGGGACCGGCGCGGCGTGATGCTGCTCATCACCGACTCCGGGCGGCGGCTCCTGGCCGAGAAGTCCGGCCCCATCGGCCGCGACCTCGCCCGCCTCTACGACGTCGTCGGCGAGGAGGACGAGGAGGCCGTCCGCCGGTTCCTGCTCAAGCTGATCCACAAATTCGAGAACTACTCCCCCGACGGGGAAGCGAAGGGAGACGGCGCGTGACCCATCCCCCCGAGACCGCCGTTCGCACGGTCGACCTGAAGAAGACCTACCCCGCGTCCGGCCCGCGTCCCGCGGTGCCCGCCGTCCAGGGCATCGACCTCGAGGTCCCGCGCGGCGAGTTCTTCGGCCTGCTCGGCCCGAACGGCGCGGGCAAGTCGACCACCATCGGCATGCTCACCACGCTCGTCGTCCCGACCGGCGGCACCGCCAGCGTCTCCGGCCTGGACGTGGTCGGGGACGCCGTCGAGATCAAGCGCCGCATCGGCGTCGTCTCGCAGAACAACACCCTCGACAGCGACCTGACCGTCGCCGAGAACCTGGAGTTCCGCGGCCGGTACTTCGGGCTCGGCGCGCGGGACGCCCGCAAGCGCGCCGCCGAGCTGCTGGAGCTGTTCGGGCTGACCGAGCAGCGCGGCGGCAACCCGTTCGAGATCTCCGGCGGGCAGGCCAAGCGCGTGATGATCTGCCGCGCCCTGATGCACGGCCCCGAGGTGCTGTTCCTGGACGAGCCGACCGCCGGGCTCGACCCGCAGACCCGCACCAACCTCTGGGAGGTGCTGCGGGGCCTCCAGGCGGCCGGCCAGACGATCCTGCTCACCACCCACTACATGGAGGAGGCCGAGGCGCTCTGCGACCGGGTCGCGGTCGTCGACCACGGCAGGATCCTCGCCAGCGGCACGGTGGACCAGCTGAAGTCCAGCGCCGGCGCGGACACCGTCATCACCGTGACCTACGACTCCCCCGCCCCGGACGGGATCAAGGCCCTCGCCGACCGGGAGGGCATCAGCAAGGTCGAGGTGAACGACGGCCAGGTGCGCGTGTTCGCCGCCGAGCCCGAGGGGATCCTCGGCGAGCTCGTCACGATCGGCTCGGCCGCCGGCATCGGTGTCACCGACGCCACCCAGCTGCGCCCGAGCCTGGAGACCGTCTTCCTCACCCTCACCGGAAGGGACTATCGCGAATGAGCGCGACCACCGCTCCCGCCGTCCTGGCGCCGCCTCCCCCGGCGCGGGCCACCGTCCCCCGCACGTTCGCCGCGATGATGGCGCGCGAGGCGCGGGTCATGCGCAAGAACTTCCTGTCGACGTTCCTCCGGGTGCTGGTGCAGCCGGTCATGTTCGTGTTCGTGTTCGCCTACGTGCTGCCGAAGCTCGGCGGCGGCGCCATGGCGGGCGGACCGGGCGGGCCGACGTTCTCCACCATCCTGCTCCCCGGGCTCGTCGGGTCGTCGATCATCATGCAGTCGATGATGGCAGTGATCTTCCCGCTGATGATGGAGCTGACCTGGCAGAAGTCGATCACCGACCGGGCGCTGGCGCCGGTCCCGGTGCCGCTGCTGGCGGTCCAGAAGATCATCGCGGCGGCGACGCAGGGCATGATCGGCGGGCTGCTGGTGTTCCCCGCGGTGCTGTTCATCCACGCCGACGGCCAGTCGCCCGAGGTGCACGTGGACGACTGGCCGGTGCTGATCGTGGTGATGGTGGTCGGGGCGCTGATGTCGGCGTCCGGCGGGCTGCTGCTCGGGACGCTGATGAACCCGCAGAAGGTCCAGATCCTGTTCGCGATGGTGCTGCTGCCGATGACCATGCTCGGCTGCGTCTACTACCCCTGGTCGGCGCTGGACAACATCCGCTGGCTGCAGATCGCCAGCCTGTTCAACCCGCTGGTCTACGTCAGCGAGGGGCTGCGCAGCGCGCTCACGCCGGAGATCCCGCACATGCCGGTGTGGGCGTTCCTGCTCGCCATCGTCGGCGGGACCGTCCTGCTGACGTGGGCGGCGACGCGCACCTTCACCAAGCGCGTGCTGACCTGACCGGACCGCGGCGGCCCCCGCGCGGAGCGGTCCGCGCGGGGGCCGGCGCGCGCTACATCGGTTCGACCTCGGTGAGGCCGCACGACCGGTCCATGCGCAGCCAGCGGGTGATGCCGAGGGTGCGCAGGAACGGCACGTCGTGGCTGACCACGACCAGCGCGCCCTCGTAGGCCGCGAGCGCCTGCCCGAGCTGCGCGGCACTGGCCATGTCGAGGTTGTTCGTCGGTTCGTCCAGCAGGAGCAGCTGCGGAGCCGGCTCGGCGAGCAGCAGCGACGCCAGCACGGCGCGGAACCGCTCGCCGCCCGACAGGGTCCCCGCCGGCTGGTCGGCACGCGCGCCGCGGAACAAGAACCGCGCCAGCCCCGCCCGGACCCGCGCCGGCGGCGCCGACGGCGCCTGTACGCGGACGTTCTCGGCGACGCTGAGCTCCCCGTCCAGGACGTCGAGCCGCTGCGGCAGGTACCGGACGCCGTCCACCCCGAGCTTCACGACCGTGCCCTCGGGGACGCGGTCGCCCACGACCGCCCGCAGGAACGTGGTCTTGCCGGAGCCGTTGGGCCCGACGAGCGCGATCCGCTCCGGCCCCCGGACGATCAGCTCGCCCAGCGTGCCGGGCTCCGGCTCGGGGGCGGCGAGACCCGTGACGGTCAGCACCGTCCGCCCCGCCGGGACGCGGGTCGCGGGCAGCTCGACGCGGATCTCGGCGTCCTCGCGGACGGCCCCCTCCGCCTCGGTGAGCCGCGTGCGGGCGTCGGCGAGCCGCTCCTCGTGCATGATGCGGTGCTTGCCGGCCGACACCTGGGCCTGCCGCTTGCGCTCGCCCATCACGATCTTCGGTTCGCGCTTGTTCTCCTGCATCTTGTTGCCGTACCGCTTGCGCCGGGCCAGCTTGACGTGGGCCTCCTCCAGTTCGCGCTTCTGGCGGCGCAGATCGGTCTCGGCGGCCCGCACCGTCCGCTCCGCGGCCTCCCGCTCGACGGCGAGCAGGTCCTCGTAGGCCGACAGGTTGCCGCCGAAGGACCGGACGCCGCCCTCGCGCAGGTCGGCGATCTCGTCGACGCCGTCGAGCAGCTCCCGGTCATGGCTGACGACGACGAGCACGCCCGTCCAGGACGCGACCGCCTCGTACAGGCGGTGGCGCGCGTCCAGGTCCAGGTTGTTGGTCGGCTCGTCGAGCAGCAGCACGTCGGGGCGGGCCAGGAACCGCGCCGCCAGACCGACCATCACGGCCTCGCCGCCCGACAGCGTCGGGACCGTGCGGTCCAGGTCGAGGTGGCCGAGGCCGAGCCGGTCGAGCTCCGCGCGGGCGCGCTCCTCGACGTCCCAGTCGTCGCCGACGGCGGCGAAGTCCTCCTCGGTGGCCTCGCCGCGCTCGATGGCGTGCAGGGCCGCGCGGGTCGCGGTGATGCCGAGCAGGTCCGAGACCGTCGCGGCGTCGTCGAGGACGAGGTTCTGCGGCAGGTAGCCGACCTCCCCGTCGACGCTGACGGTGCCCGAGCCCGGCCGCAGCTCACCGGCGATGATCTTCAGAAGGGTGGACTTGCCGGAGCCGTTGACGCCGATCAGGCCCGTCCGGCCGGCGCCGAACGCGACGTCCAGCCCGTCCAGCACGACGGTGCCGTCCTCCCACACGAACGACAGGTCCGAGCACACGATGGCGAATGACATAGGGGCGGCCTCCATGGTGAACGAGAAAGATGCGGAACGCATGGAGACACCGCGGAATCGCGCGACGCGCCGGCGGGCATGGAAAAGCCCGGCGGGTAAGAGTCCGCACTGAGGTCACGTGCGCGGGCCGGAGAACGGCCACTGCGCGGTGTCGGACCTCAGATCCTCAATGGACTCCCCAACCGGGCGGCGATGTGACGCGGCCGAGGATACCCGACGACTTATCGCAACACAAGTAGCATTAAGAAGACCCCGGCCGGGCTCGCCGACGGCCGGACGCGTGTGCCCCGGGCCCCTGCTCGGGGTCCGGGGCACACGCGCGTTCCGTCAGGCGCCGCGCAGGACGGCTCCGGTCCGCTCGGACGCGGCGGCCACGGCGGAGTCGCGGGCCTGCGACGCCTCCTCGGCCGTGAGCGTCCGGTCCGGGGCGCGGAACCGCAGCGAGTACGCCAGCGACTTGCGGCCCTCACCGACCTGCTCGCCCGTGTAGACGTCGAACAGCCGGATCGCCTCCAGCAGCTCGCCCGCACCGTCGCGCAGGGCCGACTCGACCTCGGCGGCGGCCACCGCGGAGTCCACGATCAGCGCGACGTCCTGCATGGCGACCGGGTACGACGACACATGCGCCGCGGAGACGGTCACCGGCTCGCCGAGGCGGCGCAGCTCCAGCTCCATCGCGCACGACCGCGCCGGCAGCCCGTACGCCTTCGTGACGCGCGGGTGCAGCTCGCCGGCGTGCCCCACGAGCGTGTCGCCCGCGTAGAGCGCGGCGCAGCGGCCCGGATGCCAGGGCGCGTGCTGGTCGGCCTTCACCGCCAGTTCGACCCCGACCTCGCGGGCCACCGTGCGGGCCGCCTCGACCGCGTCCGCCCACAGCGCGGGACGGCCCTCGCCCCACCAGCCCGACGGCTCGCGGTCGCCCGACAGCACCACCGCGACCCGGTACGGCTGGTCCGGCAGCGCGGCCTCCAGCCCGGCGACCTCCTCGGCCGTCGGGCCGCGGTCCACGGCGAGCCGCGGCGCCCGCTCCGGGGCGTCCGGGCGCGGCCGGAACACCACGCCCACCTCGAACAGGGCGGCGTCGCCGAAGCCGCGCCCCACGTTGAGCGCCAGCACCTTGAGCAGGCCCGGCAGCAGCGTGGTGCGCAGCAGCGGCTCCTCCTCCGACATCGGGTTCGCGAGCCGCAGCGTCCGCCGCCGCGCGTCGTCCGCCGGGAGCTGGAGGCCGTCCAGGTCCTTCTCGGCGACGAACGGGAAGGCGAGCGCCTCCACGTACCCGGCGCCGGCGAGCGCGCGGCCCACCCGGCGGCGCAACCGCTGCTCGACGGTCAGGCCCTTGCCCGCCGCCGGGCGCGGCGCCCGGGCCGGGATGTCCTCGTACCCCTCCAGGCGGATGACCTCCTCGGCGAGGTCGTTGGGCGCGGTGAGGTCGGGACGCCAGGACGGCGGCGTCACCGTCAGCACGTCGTCGCCCGCCACCGCGCAGCCGACCTGCTCCAGGCGGCGGACGACCGCGTCCCGGCCGTAGGCCACGCCCGCCACCCGGTCGGGATGCCCGGCGGGCATCTCCACCACGGCGCGCTCGACCGGCGCCTCGGCGTGCGTGACACCGGCCTCGATCTTCGCGCCGCCCAGCTCGGCCAGCATCCGCACCGCCCGGTAGGAGGCGTACAGCGGCAGCTCGCGGTCGACGCCGCGCTCGAACCGGTGGGACGCCTCGCTGTGCAGGCGGTGCCGGCGGCTCATCCGGGCGACGCCCATGGCGTCGAAGTGCGCGGCCTCGACGACCATGTCGCGCGACCGCTCGTCGATCTCGGTGGCCAGGCCGCCCATCGTGCCGGCCATCGAGATCGGGCCCGACGCGTCGGTGATGAGGACGTCGTCGGAGTCGAGGTCCCGCTTGACGTGGTCGAGCGTCTCCAGCCGCTCGCCGGGCTCGGCGCGCCGCACGACGATCGGGCCGGTCAGCTTGCCCCGGTCGAACGCGTGCAGCGGCTGCCCGAGCTCCAGCATCAGGTAGTTGGTGATGTCGACCGCCAGCGACACCGGCCGCATCCCCGCGCGGTGCAGGCGCACCTGCATCCACAGCGGGGTCCGCGCGTCCGGGTCGAAGCCGCTCACCTCGCGCAGGACGAACCGGTCGCACACGGCCGGGTCGCCGATGCTCGCCGGGTGGCCCGCCCCCTCGTCGGAGGGAAGCTCGACGTCCGCCGGGTCCCTGAACGGCACCCCGTAGGCCGTGGCGGCCTCGCGGGCGATGCCGCGGATGGACAGGGCGTAGCCGCGGTCGGGCGTGACGGCGATGTCGAGGACGTCGTCGCGCAGCCCGAGCAGCTCGATCGCGTCGGCGCCGACGGGGGCGTCCGGCGGCAGGACGAGGATGCCGCTGTGGTCGTCCCCGATCCCGAGCTCGGTGACCGAGCAGATCATGCCCGCCGACATGCGCCCGTAGGTCTTGCGGGCGCCGATCTCGAACCCCCCGGGCAGCACGCCGCCCGGCAGGATCACCACCACGCGGTCGCCGACGGCGAAGTTCGAGGCGCCGCAGACGATGCTCTGCGGCTCCCCCGCGCCGTTCGCGTCGCCGACGTCCACCTGGCAGTGGCGGATCGGCTTCTTGAAGCCGGTCAGCTCCTCGATCTCCAGGACCTCGCCGACCACGAGCGGACCGGCGATGTCGGCGCCGGCCCGCTCGACCGTCTCGACCTCCAGGCCCGCCGCGATCAGCTCGGCGGCCAGCGCGCGGCCCGTGACGCCGGCCGGGAGCTCGACGTACTCGCGCAGCCAGGAAAGCGGGGCCCGCATCAGATCTCCATCCCGAACGGGAGGGTGAACCGGACGTCGCCCTCCACCATGTCGTACATGTCTTCCACACCGTGCCGGAACATCAGCGTCCGCTCGACACCGAGCCCGAACGCCCAGCCGCTGTAGCGGTCCGGGTCGACCCCGCAGGCCACCAGGACCCGCGGGTTGACCATGCCGCAGCCGCCGAGCTCGATCCACCCCTCCGAGCTGCAGGTGCGGCACGGGTCGCCGCCCGGCTCCGCGGACGCGCCCCGGCACACGAAGCACTGCATGTCGACCTCGGCGGACGGCTCGGTGAACGGGAAGAACGACGGCCTGAACCGCGTCCTCAGCCCCTCGCCGAACATGCCGGTGACGAACGCGTCGATGCCGCCGCGCAGGTCGGCCATCGTCAGGCCCTCGTCGACCGCGAGGCCCTCCAGCTGGTGGAACACAGGGCTGTGCGTGGCGTCCAGTTCGTCGGTGCGGAACGTGCGGCCGGGCGCCACCACGTACACCGGCAGCGGCCGCGACAGCAGCGACCTGATCTGCATCGGCGAGGTGTGGGTGCGCATCACCAGCCCGGACTCCTCCGACTCGACGAAGAAGGTGTCCTGCATCGTGCGGGCCGGGTGGTCGGGCAGGAAGTTCAGGGCGTCGAAGTTGAACCACTCCGCCTCGACCTCGGGGCCCTCGGAGACCTCGAAGCCCATCGAGACGAAGACGTCG
The DNA here is from genome assembly GCF_050936235.1 of Spirillospora sp. CA-108201. Taxonomy (NCBI): domain Bacteria; kingdom Bacillati; phylum Actinomycetota; class Actinomycetes; order Streptosporangiales; family Thermomonosporaceae; genus Spirillospora; species Spirillospora sp. CA-108201. Next base: position 2,233,885 of record NZ_JBNJNE010000001.1, read on the forward strand.
GCCATCCGCTCCTGCATCGTGGTCAGCGGGTGGCGGGCGCCGCGCGGCGCGCGGTCCCACGGCAGGGTGACGTCGACCGTCTCCTCGACGAGGACGCGGCGGTCGCGCTCCTCCTCCAGCTCGGCCTGGCGCTCCTTCAGCGCCTTCCCCACCGCGCCCCGCGCGGCGCCGATGCGCTTGCCGGCCTCGGCGCGGGCCGCCGGCGGCAGCGCGCCGATCTCGCGGTTGGCCAGGGCCAGCGGGGAACGGTCGCCGGCGTGCGCCAGCCGGACCTGCTTCAGGGCGTCGAGGTCGGCGGCCGCGGCGATCGCCGCGAGCGCCTCGGCGCGGGCCCGCTCCAGCTCTTCGGGCTGCAGCGCGGAAACCTCGACGGGGTCATAGGACTTGTTGGGTGCAGACATGGTGGTGTGATCGACTCCGGTCGGCGTGGGACGCCCGCAGTCTAGTGCGCGGGCGGAGAACATCCGGAAAGCGTGCGCGTGACGCGCTGGCCCGCCCGGGACCCGGTGCCGCGGCGCGCGGCGTGGGCCGCGGCTCAGCCGGCGTAGTCGGGGGCCCCTGCGGGCACGGTAAATCGGAACTCGGCGCCGCCGCCGGGCGCCCGCCGCACGGTGATCACGCCGCCGTGCGCCTCGACCAGCCCCTTGACGATGTAGAGCCCGAGCCCGGTACCGCCGCGGCGGCTGCCGCCGGGGCCGCGCCAGAACTGCCGGAAGACGCGCTGGACGGCCTCGGGCGGAATGCCCTCGCCCTCGTCGCGCACCGACACGGCCGCCCCCTCCTTATGCGCGTCCGGCTCCACCACAATGGTGACAGTGCCCGCCCCGTGGCGCACCGCGTTTTCGACCAGGTTGCCGAGGATTTGATCCATCTTGTCGGGATCAAGCCACATCTCGGGCAGCTCGCCGCGCGTCTCGAAGCGGAACCGGCCCTCCGCCTCCCCCGCCGCCACCCGGCCCGCGATGACCTTGCGGACCTCCTCGGGGATGTCGACGACCTGGCGGCGCATCTCCAGCCGGCCCGACTCGATGCGGGACACGTCCAGCAGCTCGGTGATCAGCCGGGTGACGCGGTCGGCGTCGGCGTTGACGGTCTCCAGCATCACCCGCTTCTGGTCGTCGTTGAAGCGGTGCCACTTGGCCAGCAGCGTCGCGGTGAACCCCTTGACGCTGGTGAGCGGGGAACGCAGCTCGTGGGCGACGGTGGAGACGAGGTCGGCGCGGTCGCGCTCCTGCCGGGCGCGGTGCAGGGCGTCGCGCAGGCACACGGTGAACCGTTCCACGCGGCGCTCGGCGTCGCGCCGGTAGGCGGCGGTCACGAGCACCTCGGTGCCGCCCGGAAGGAACAGCACGCGCTCGGGATGGCGGGTGCGGGTGGACAGGCCGTCGTAGGGGGCCAGGCACTTCCACCAGTCGCGGCCCTCGGCGTCGTGCAGGGGCAGGACGTCGCGGAAGTCGCGGCCCACGGCCGAACCGGCGGGGATCCCGGTGATCCGCGCGGCGGCGGCGTTGAACACGACGACGCGGGCGTCCCGGCCGGCGACCATCAGCCCGTCGGGCAGGTCGTCCGGGCCACCGCTCTCGGGGCCCGGCCCGGACCCCGCCTCGGGTCCGCGCGCGGCCACGAGAGGGGGTTCCTCTCCGCCCACAGCGGCCTCCAGAACACCGATGGGAACGCGGCCTGTCGGAAAGAGACTCTAGCCGGAGTCGGGCCCCTAACGGGACCCGGAAACCGCCTCGCGGCAAGGCATGTGTAGCCTCCGTGCGGGGTGTCGCCACCCCTCACGGGGGCCCTCATCAGGGGTTCGCGCCCTCATCCGGACCTCGTGGGCGAGTCCTGACCCGACAGCGCGGTCTCGACGTCGGGGTGGACGGCGAACAGCCGGTGCAGACCGGTGATCTTCAGAAGCCGCAGCTGGGCGGGCCGCACCCCGGCGAGGGCGATCTCCCCGCCGGACGCCGAGATCTGGTTGTGCGCGGCGACCAGGGCGCCGAGCCCGGCCGCGTCGCAGAACGGGACGGCGGCGAAGTCGGCCACCAGGCGGCGCGGCCCCGGCCCCGGCAGCCGCCCGTGCATCTCCACGAGCCGGTCGCGCAGCGGCCCGGCGGTGCGCAGGTCGATCTCCCCGGCCACCGCGACGACGGCCGTGCCGGCCCCGATCCTGGCGGTCTCGATGCGCAGCCCGTCGGCGGCGTGCGCGCCGGGAGCGTCCGGGGCGGCGTCGGGGACGGCGGGCGCCTGGACCGCGCCGGCCCGGCACCGCACCTCCGGGGGACGCCGGCCCGGCCTTCCGGTCCGCCTGCTCTCCTCGGTCATCACGCTCGCCCCCACTCTGTGCGGCGTCGTCGCCGCCCTGGTCAACCCACTGATCAACACGTTAGGCGCAGCATCGCGACGGCGTGATCCCCCGCCGGTCGCGGTTCTCGCTCCTACCCGCGAACGAGCCCCACGCGGCGGCAGGCCCCCCTGCGCCGCGTCCACGCGAAGACCATCTTCCCAGCTCAACGGTCACGAGGCGGTGCCAATGGCGACCGCATGCGGCCATTCGATCACGGAATGCATCGAAACACCGCGACCGCGCCGTGTCTCACGTCCCGCTCGGGCGCTCTCCCCCGGAGCCGCGCTGCGCGCGGGCCGACGCATAGAGGCATACGGCGGCGGCCGTCGCCAGGTTCAGGCTCTCGGCGCGCCCGTAGATGGGCACGCGGACGACCTCGTCCACATGCCGCAGGATCTCTTCGGGCAGCCCCCATGCCTCGTTCCCGAACACCCAGGCGGTGGGGCGCGCGAGCACCCCCTCGTCGATCGCCTCGTCGAGGGTGCGGTCGCCCGCGCCGTCGGCGGCGAGGACGGTCAGGCCCGCGCCCTTCAGCTCCGGGATCAGCGTGTCGAACCGGGGCCCGACCACGACCGGCAGGTGGAACAGGCTGCCGGCGGAGGCGCGGACGCACTTGCCGTTGTAGGGGTCGACGGACGCGTCGGTGAACACGACCGTCTCGGAGCCCGCGGCGTCGGCGGTGCGCAGGACGGTCCCCGCGTTGCCGGGGTCGCGGACGTGCGCGAGCACGGTCACCAGCCGGGGACCGGTCTCCAGCGCCCTGTCCAGCGGGACGTCGACGAACTCGCAGACCGCCAGGAGCCCCTGCGGGGTGACGGTCTGGGCCAGCTCCGCCATGATCTCGCCACTGACGCGCAGCACCGGCGCGCCGGCGCGCTCGGCGGCGAGCACCAGCTCGGGGTGGCGGGCCTCGGCCTCGGCCGTGGTGAACAGCTCGGCGAGCCCGCCGGGGATCCGCAGCGCCTCCCGCACCGCCTGCGGCCCCTCGGCGAGGAACCGGTTCTCACGGCGCCGGAAGGCGCGTTTGGCGAGCCGCCGAGCGGCCTTCACCCGTGGTGATCGGAGAGAGGTCAGCTCGCGGCCCGCCATGTCGCTGTGATCGCCCGTGTGCCGGTCACCCGGCTCAGGCCGCCTCCGAACCCTCGGCCGGGAGCGCGTCCTTGGCGACCTTGACCAGGGCGGCGAACGCCGGGGCGTCGTTGACGGCGAGTTCGGCGAGCATGCGCCGGTCGACCTCGACCTCGGCGGCCTTCAGGCCCTGGATGAACCGGTTGTAGGTGATGCCGTTGGCGCGGGCCGCGGCGTTGATCCGCTGGATCCACAGCCGGCGGAACTGGCCCTTGCGGTCCTTGCGGTCCCGGAAGGCGTAGGTCATCGAGTGGAGCTGCTGCTCCTTGGCCTTGCGGTACAGGCGCGAACGCTGACCGCGGTAGCCACTCGACCGCTCCAGGACGACCCGACGCTTCTTGGCGGCGTTGACCGCCCGCTTCACGCGTGCCACGTGCTGAACTCCTTCGTGGGGGCTGAGGCCGTGCTGGCCTCGGCCGGTCGGCGATGTTCCCGGTCGAGCGCTACTTGCGCAGCAGCTTCTTGATGTTCTTGGCGTCGGCGGGGGCCACCACGGCGGGGCCGTCGAGCCGCCGGGTCCGCTTGGACGGCTTGTGCTCGAGCAGGTGGTTGCGGTTGGCGCGGCGGCGCATCACCTTGCCGGAGCCGGTCAGCTTGAAGCGCTTCTTGGCACCGCTGTGGGTCTTGGTCTTCGGCATGGTCGCCGTCGTCTCCCTCTTTCCCGGTCTCCGCACCGACGGGCACGGAGGCACGCCTGATCGGCGCACCGCACGGTGATCCGTGGACGCGCCAGGTCAGGCCTCAATGTACGTGCGCCGCGACCCCGCTCAGCCGCGAGGTCGCGGAGATGGGGGCCGCCGCGAGGCCGGTCCCTGAACGGCCGTCAGGCGGTCGTCTCCGACTCCTGCCCGCGGGCCGTCTTCTTCTTGTGCGGACCGATCACCATGATCATGTTCCGGCCGTCCTGCTTGGGCCGCGACTCGACGAAGCCGAGGTCCTCGACGTCGTCGGCGAGCCGCTGCAGCAGCCGGAAACCGAGCTCGGGACGGGACTGCTCACGACCACGGAACATGATCGTGACCTTCACCTTGTCCCCGGCCTTCAGGAACCGCACCACGTGACCCTTCTTGGTCTCGTAGTCGTGCGGGTCGATCTTCGGGCGGAGCTTGATCTCCTTGATGACCGTGTGCGCCTGGTTCTTCCGCGCCTCACGCGCCTTCATCGCGGACTCGTACTTGAACTTGCCGTAGTCCATGAGCTTCGCGACGGGCGGACGCGCGGTGGGCGCCACCTCGACGAGGTCGAGGTCCGACTCACGCGCGAGTTCAAGGGCCTTGGCGATGGGCACGATGCCCACCTGTTCGCCGTTCGGGCCGACGAGCCGGACCTCGGGCACGCGAATGCGGTCGTTGATACGCGGTTCGGCGCTGATGGGACCTCCTTGGGGCCGTTCTCAGGTTCGTTGGACCGGTCGTACCCCGAGGCTTCCACGAGAAAAGCCCCGCACGACTCACGCACGGGGCCACCTTCGGTCTCCCGGGAACGGTCATGCCGCCCGGGAACGACGACGGGACGGGCTCAACGCCCGTTCGCCGGACCGAGACCCACCGGCCTTGCAGCCGGTCAGGTGGGAGGTGGCCTCCGCTTGAGCGCCCGGCACGCACCACCGTCTGGTCGCGCGTACAGGGCCGGTCGACCACCAAGAATACCACCCGGCGGGACCGGGTGCGCCATGCCGGACGGCTCCCGCGGCCTCTCGCCGCGCGAGCACCCGGATGAGGTACGCCAATGAGTGCAACAGGCCGCGAATCGGCAGCATTCCCGGTGCCTGCGAGCACCACCGCGAGGTGAGAGGGTTCTGGCCCGGCGGGCCTCTCGGCGCGGAGGCCGCGGATTGTTACGGTGGTGCCGAGACGGCCCGGTGGGGCCGGCACCAGAGAGGTCTCCCGCGATGCCCTCGGTCGACGCCGGCGCCCCCGGCCCCCTCACCGCCGCGCCGCCGGTCCGGCTCCAGTTCGCGCAGAAGGCGTTCATCGTGTCCCGCGGACGGCTGCTCCTGGTCCGCAAGGCCGCCACCGACCCGTTCCACCCCGGCCGCTGGGAGGTGCCCGGCGGCCGGCTGGAGGAGGACGCCGACCTCGATCTCGACGACCACATCCGCCGCGAGGTCTGGGAGGAGGTCGGCCTGAAGATCGATCCGGGGCCGCCGTTCCACCTCTGGCAGTGGTTCATGCCCGACCGCGGCGGTCCCGGCGGGCAGATCCGGGTGGTGGCGGCGGCGCGCCGCTGCCGGCCGGTGACCCTGGACGTCACCCTGGAGAACCAGGAGGCGGGCGACCACCTGGACGGCTGCGCCTGGGTGCCGCTGCACGAGGCCGGCGGGTACGACCTCATCCCGAGCCTGCGCCCGGTGATGCGGGCGTTCCTGCTTCCGGTCGGCTGAGCCCGGCACATGGCGCGGTTCCGTTCGCCCCTCGAATGGCCGGGCCTCCACGGCGCCGCCGAGCGCCGCTTCACGCTCTTCGTCGTCGGGGACGCGGGAGTCGAGGTGCGCGCGAGCCTTCCGGACGTCCGCTTCGCCGAACTCGGCGCAGACCGGCTCTGCTACGCGCCGGCACAGGTGATGACCGCGGGGACGGCGGTGAACCTCGCCCGCTGCGCGGCGGGCTACTTCCGCCGGATCGGCGTGCTGGCCAAGGTCGGCGACGACGACTACACCGAGGCGATCCGCCGCGAACTGCGCCGGATCGGCGCGGCCCACCGCCTGGTCGTCGAGCCCGGCGTCCCGAACGGCGTCTCGGTCATGCTGCGCGACGGCGCCCGCGGGGCCGACGGCAGCGGGCCCGGCGTCCGGCTGCTGGTCGTCCAGGACGAGCCGCCCGCCCGGCGGCTCACCGCGGCGGACGTGCGCACGGCGGCGGACGGGATCGAGGAGGCCGACGTGCTGGCCGTGGACGGGTACTCGCTGCTGGCCCCGGACTCCCGGGAGGCGCTCCACGAGGCGGTCCGCACGGCGCGCGCGGCGGGAACCCGGGTGGCGTTCGACGTCGTCCCCCACGACATCGACGCGCGGCTCCCGGCGTCCTGCGTGCTGCCGGTCCTGGAACGGGCGGACCTGGTCGTCTCCGAGGCGCACACCCTCGCGCGCCTGCTCGGCCGTCCGCCGCCGGGCGGCGGGGAACCACGGGACCTGCTGCCGGTCCTCGACCGCGCCGTCACCGGCGGTCCCCTGTGGCTGCTGCGGTTCGGCCCGACGTTCCTGGAACGGGTGCTCGCCCACCAGCGGGGAAGGTCGCCGGTGACCTACTCCACCGGCTACACCCCCGATATGCCGCGGGCGGGGTACGGGGACCGGCTGGCCTCCTGCGAGCTCTACTGGTGGCTGTCGGGTGGCTGATCCGCGCCCGGCAGGGCGGCGGCCGCCGACCGCATCACCCGCAGCGTGCGCAGGAAGCGCCGCCTGCTGGCGGGCAGCCCGAAGGTCTCCTGCCAGCGCCAGGGCAGGTTCGGGCCGGCGGCCGCCACGGCCCAGCGCAGGAACTGGCTCGGCACGCCGTCGCCGGGGTGGACGGTCGCGGCGCCGCCCTCCTCGATCAGCAGGTAGGAGCGGCCGGCGCGGAAGCGGGTCCGGAGGGCCGCGTGGTCCGCCGGCACGCCGGGGCGCCCCTCCCGCTCCACGATCGCCCGTACCCCGGTCACGCCGGGGAGGAAGTGCCAGTGCGCGTGGTCGATGCACGCGCCGCCGCCCTGGGGCCCCGCCGGGCCGTGCTCGAACATCAGCAGTCCGCCGGCTCCGTACGCCTCCAGGTAAAAGCGGGCCACGCGGTCGCGCCACCGCAGCGCGCGCTCCCACATCGGCCCGGAGAAGTCTCCGGCGCACTGGTGGTGCTCGCGCGTCACCAGCAGCAGGTGCCCCTCGGCGAGCGGCGCGACGTCCGGGATCAGGAAGAAGTCGCGGTCGCCGGCGATGACGCCCGACTCGCCGGGCAGTCCGGCCATGCCGTTGAAGCGGAATCGCAGCGGGGGGCACAGGACGCAGTCGTGATCGGGCTCGTCCCGGACGGTCGGCTCTGCCAAGCCACCTCCAGCTTTGCGGCATGTGGGAGCGGTCTGCCTCCAGCGTGCCCGGTGTCCCGTGCCCACGCTCGCTACGGCGGCGGATACAGACGCGGAACCCGCGAGGTACAAAGCCTGGCCCGCCGGGAATAACAAGAGCAGAAGGCAAGAACGTGAACCAGACACCCCCGCTCCCTTCCCGTGCGCCCCGTGCGCCCCGCGCCGCCCGCTCCGCCGCCTGGCGCCGCGGCGCGGACGCCCCGTTGATCGATCTGGCCGTCCTCGACGCCCGGCTGAACGAGTCGCTGGACGTCCTGCGCGACACCTACGCCCCCGCACTCGGCGCCGGCGGGGGCTGGTACCACGAGCTCGCGCGGCCCGAACCCGGCACCACCGCCACCGCCCTCGGGCTGATGGCGTTCGCGGAGGCGGGGCGGACGTTCGAGCACTTCGACGACGGCCTGGAATTCCTCGCCGCCCGGCAGACCCGGTCCGACGACCCGCTGCGCGACGGCGGCTGGGCCACCAAGACCAGCCTCGGCATGCCGGTGGTGGAGGCGACCGGCTGGATCGCGCGGTTCCTCGCCCGCGCCCGCTGCGACCTGCGCGACGACGCCCCCGACCTGGAGCGCGCCTACCGGTGGCTGCTGTACAACCAGAACTCCGACGGCGGATGGGGCTCGCTGCACGGCTGCCCGTCCCGGGTGTGGCTGACGTGCCTGGCGCTCCGCGCGCTCAGCCAGCTCAACCCCTACGACCCCGCCGTCGACCGCGGCGTGGAGTGGCTGACGGCGGACCGGACCGCGAACCGGCCCGCCTGGGGGCCGACGCAGGCGGCCCGGCCCACCGTCACGCACACCGCGTTCGCGCTGGTGACGCTGGCCGAGGCCCGCCCCGGCCTGAAGACCGAACGGCTGCTGGACGCCTACGACTGGCTGCTGGAGCACCTCGACCCCGACGACGACCACACGTGGATCGAGACCTACGGCGTCTCGCCGCCCACCGTGCCGGAACGCGCCGGGCAGGAGCCGGTGTGGCGGCTCGCCCTGTGGCACTACGGGCTGCCGATCGCGCTCACCGCGCTGCTGCGGGACCCGCGCGGCCCGCACGGTCCGACCGTCGCCCGCGCGTTCCGGACCCTGGTGCGCGGGGAGGTCGCCGATCCGCGCTGGAACGGCTCCCCCGGCAGCGGGCGCACGTCGCTGTGGACGCTGTGGTGGCGGCTGGAGACGCTGGTGGCGCTGTCCCGGATCCCGCTCGCCGGGAACGCCGACATCCTGCACTGGCTGCCGGACGCGATGGTCGTGCAGCGCGCCCACGCCCGGGAGCGCGGGCTGCCCGACCTGCTCCCGCACCGCCGCCTCGTCGACCCGGTCGGGCTGGTCCAGCGGCACTGGGCGGCGTTCCTGCTGAGCCTCGTGTGCGCCGGCAGCGCGCTCGGGGTCGGCGCGGGCCTGTGGGGCTGGAAGGACTTCTGGCTCAGCGTGATCCTGCCGATCGTCCTCACCAGCATCGACGAGTCGGTGAAGCGGCGCCGCGCCCAGCGCGCCCCTCCCTGACCGGGTCAGCCGCGGCGGGCGATCTCCGCCTCGCCCGCGGCGCGCATCGCCTCCACGGGCACGTCGTCGCGGCCGGTCATCAGGGCCACCTGCCGGACGGCCTGGTGCAGGAGCATCGCGAAACCGCCGACGACCGTGCCGCCCGCGCGCTCGACGGCCGCGGCGAGCGCCGTGGGCCACGGCGCGTACACGACGTCGAACAGGGCCGCGCCGGACGCGGCGACCGGTGCGGCGAACGCGTCGGCGGACCCTCCGGGGAGGGTCGACACGACGAGTTCCGCGGGCAGATGCGCGGACGCCTCGTCGAGCGGCACGACCCGGACGGCGAGGCCGAACCGCTCCCCCACCCGGGCCGCGCCGGCGGCGCGCTCCGGCGTCCGCACGGCGAGGACCGCCTCGCGCGTGCCGAGGCCGGCGAGAGCGGCCAGTGCGGACGCGGCGGTCGCGCCGCCGCCCAGCACCAGCGCCGCGGCCGGGGCCTTCAGCCCCGCCTCGGCGAGCGCCGTCTCGATGCCGTGCACATCGGTGTTGTCCGCGTGCCGCCGCCCGTCCCGCAGGACGATCGTGTTCGCGCCGCCGACCTTCGCCGCGAGGTCGGAGACCGTGTCGGCGAGGCCGAGCGCGACGCGCTTGAGCGGCATGGTCAGCGACAGGCCCGCCCATTCGGGCCCGAGACCGTCCAGCAGCACGGCGAGGCCGTGCTCGCCGCACTCGATCGCCTCGTAGGACCAGTCGTCCAGCCCCATCGCCGCGTACGCCGCCCGGTGCAGGACCGGCGACAGGGAGTGCGCGACCGGCGACCCCAGCACCGCCGCGCGGCGGCCCGTCCCGACGGTCATTGGCCCGGGTGCGCCTTCTGCCAGGTCCGGAACTCCTTCTCGATCGCCTGCCGCTCCTTCTCCGTCGTGGCGAACTTGGTGACCTTGTTCGTCGGGTCGGTCGCGATGAAGTACAGCCAGGTCCCGTCCTCCGGGGCCAGCGCCGCCTCGATCGCGTCCGGCCCGGGATTGGAGATCGGGCCGGGCGGCAGGCCCGCGTGCTGGTAGGTGTTGTAGGGCGAGTCGGTCAGCAGGTCCTTCTCGGTGACGGTGAGCCGCCGCTCGTTCAGCGCGTACAGCACCGTGGTGTCGAACTGCAGCTTCATGCCCTTGTCCACCCGGTTGTAGATGACCCGGGAGATCCTCGGCAGGTCGCTGGGCTTGCCGCCCTCGGCCTGGACCAGGCTGGCGAGCGTCATGACCGTCGCCGGGTTCATGTGGGCCTTGCGCGCCTCGGCGACCAGGTCGACGCTGTCGGCCTCCCTGGTGAACCGCCCCACCATCTCCTTGAGGATCTGCTCCGCCGAGCCGTTCGGGTCCAGGTCGTAGCGTCCCGGGTACAGGTACCCCTCGATCCTGCCCCGCGCGTAGGAGGGCAGCCCGAGGTTCTTCGGACGCTTCGCCACCGCCTGGAACTCCTTGACGGAGATGCCGGTCTTCTTCGCCAGCAGTTCGAAGACCTCGACGGCCCGCCGGCCCTCGGGGATCGTGACCTGGTTGCCGGCCCGCGACTTCGGGTCCAGCAGCAGCGCCACCGCCGCGGCCGAGGACATCTGCAGCCGCATCTGGTAGAAGCCCGGCTGGATGCTGGAGGCGCGCGTCTCCTTGTTGTAGGTCTTCACGAACGCCTCGGAGCTCTTGACGACCCTGTGCTGCTTCAGCGTCGTCCCGATCACCGACCCGGTCGCGCCGTCCTTGATCTGGACGGTGACCTTGCCGGAGCCCGCGCCCTCGAAGTCCGGCGGGTGCCACTTGTTGTCGAGCCACGCGTACCCGAGGACGCCGCCGGTGCCGAACACCGCCACGAGGAACGCCATCGCGAACAGCGCGGCGGCGCGCCCGCTGCGCCTGCGCCGCTTCTGGCGTTTGCGCCGGCGCCGCTGGTCCCGCCTGCCGCGGGACTCCTCGGAGGCGGGCCCGTCGCCGTACGGGTCGGAGAAGAGGTCCAAGTCGTTCATGAGCTCCCCTGGACGATCTCGCCCGGGGGGCGTCCGGTCAACCGTTCGGCGTCGAGGGCCGCCTGGAGCAGGACCGCCGCGGCGGCCTGGTCGACGACCTTGCGCCGCGCCTGGCCGTGCACTCCGCCGGCCCGCAGGCCGCTCTCGGCGGTGACGGTGGTGAGCCGCTCGTCGTGAAGACGCACCGTCCCCGCGGGGAGGCGCCCGGCGAGCCTGGCCGCGAACCTGCGCGCCGACTGCGCCGCCGGCCCCTCCCGGCCCGACAGCGAGGTGGGCAGCCCGACGACGACCTCGATCGCCTCGTGCTCGGCGACCAGGCCGACGAGGCGGTCGACGTCGCCCTTGCCGCTCTTCACCGTCTCCAGCGGAGAAGCGAGGATCCCGCCGGGATCGCATCGGGCGACCCCCACCCGCACGCTCCCGACGTCGACCCCCAGCCGCACGCCGGTCCTCATGGCCTCGCCCCCGCCCGGCGGTGGCGCGGCCCGTTTCTCCCGCCCCGTCGTGCCGGGCTCACGCGGCCCCTACTGCCTGCTCGACGGCGGCGAGGGCATCGCCGATCGCGGCGGGGTTGGCGCCGCCCCCCTGGGCCAGGTCGTCCTTGCCGCCGCCGCCCCCGCCGAGCGCCTTGGCGGCCAGGCCGACGAGCGCGCCCGCCCTGAGCCCGCGGTCGCGCGCGCCCTGGGTGACGGCGATGACCACGACGGGACGGTCCTTCGGCACGCCGGCGACCATCACGACCGCGGGGCGCGCGGTGAGGCGCCCGCGGACGTCGACGGCGAGCTTGCGCAGGTCGTCGGCGCCGGTGCCGTCGGGGGCGCGGTGCCCCACGAACGCGGTGCCGCCCACGTCCACGGCGCCCTCGGCGAGAGAGCCGGCGATCGCCAGCACCTGCTGGGAGCGCAGCTTCTCCAGCTCCTTCTCGGCGTCCCGCAGCCGGGCGACCACACCGGAGACGCGCTCGGGCAGCTCCTCCTTGCGGGCCTTCATCTGCTCGGCGAGCTGCGCCACGAGGACGCTCTCGCGGGCCAGGAAGCGGAAGGCGTCGATGCCGACGAGCGCCTCGACGCGCCGGACGCCGGCGCCGATGGACGCCTCGCCCAGCACCTTGACCAGGCCGAGCTGCCCGCTGCGGGCGACGTGGGTACCGCCGCACAGCTCGCGGGAGTAGTCGCCGACCTCGACGACCCGGACCTCGTCGCCGTACTTCTCGCCGAACAGCGCGAGCGCGCCCATGGCGCGGGCCTCGTCGATCGAGGTGTGGAAGGCGCGGACGTCCAGGTCGCCGACCAGGACCTCGTTGACCTCGTCCTCGACGTCGCGCAGCACGCTCGCGGGGACGGCGCCGGACGCGGTGAAGTCGAACCGGAACCGGCCGGGCGAGTTCTCCGACCCGGCCTGCGCGGCGGACTCGCCGAGCGCACGGCGGAACCCGGCGTGCACCATGTGGGTCGCGGTGTGCGAGCGGGAGATCGCCCGGCGCCGCTCCACGTCGACCTCGGCGTAGGCGGTGTCGCCGGCCTGCGCCTCGCCGCTGCGGACCCGCCCGCGGTGCACGATGAGCCCGGCGAGGGGCGCCTGCACGTCGGTCACCTCGACGACGGCGCCGTTGCCGAACCTGATCAGGCCGTGGTCGGCGAGCTGGCCGCCGCCCTCGGCGTAGAACGGGGTGCGGTCGAGGACGACCTCGACCTCGGCGCCCTCCCCGGCGGCGGGCGCGTTGGCGCCGTTCACCAGCAGCCCCACGAGACGGGCGTCGCCGGCCAGGCTGCCGTAGCCGGTGAAGTCGACCCTGCCGCCGGCGCCGGTGAGCAGCTCGTCCAGGACGGACACGTCGAGGTTGCCGGTCTTCTTGTCGCGGGCGTCCTTCTTCGCGCGGTCCCGCTGCTCCTTCATGAGCCGGCGGAAGCCCTCCTCGTCCACCTGGAGGCCCTGCTCGGACGCCATCTCCAGGGTGAGGTCGATCGGGAAGCCGTAGGTGTCGTGCAGCTTGAACGCCTGGTCGCCCGCCAGGGTCGCGCCGCCGGAGCGCTTGGTGTCCGCGACGGCCGTGTCGAAGATCGTGGTGCCGGTGCGCAGCGTCTGGAGGAAGGAGTCCTCCTCGGCGTCGATGACGGTGTGGATGTTCGCGGCGGTGCGCACGAGCTCGGGGTACTGCTGGCCCATCGCCCGGATCGCGACGGCGGTCAGCTCGTGCATGAGCCCGGCGTCCTGCCCGCCGAGCAGGCGCAGGTTGCGGATGGAGCGGCGCAGGATGCGGCGCAGCACGTAGCCGCGGCCCTCGTTGCCGGGGCGGATGCCGTCGGCGACCATCATCGTGCCGCTGCGGACGTGGTCGGCGACGACGCGCAGCGACACGTCCGCGCGGTGGTCGCGGCCGTAGGAGGTGCCGGTCAGCCCGGCGGCGCGGTCGAGGACCCGCCACAGGGTGTCGGTCTCGTAGATGTTGTCGACGCCCTGCAGGATCGCCGCCATGCGCTCCAGGCCCATGCCGGTGTCGATGTTCTTGGCCGGCAGGTCGCCGAGGATCGGGAAGTCGGTCTTGCTCTCCCCCGGACCCCGCTCGAACTGCATGAAGACGAGGTTCCAGACCTCAAGGTAGCGGTCCTCGTCGGCGACCGGGCCGCCCTCGCGGCCGTACTCGGGGCCGCGGTCGTAGTAGATCTCCGAGCAGGGGCCGCACGGGCCGGGCACGCCCATCGACCAGAAGTTGTCCTCCATGCCGCGCCGCTGGATGCGGTCGAGGGGGACGCCGACCTTGTCGTGCCAGATGTTCTGGGCCTCGTCGTCGTCCTTGAAGACGGTGACCCACAGCTTGTCCTCGGGGAACCCGAAGCCGCCTTCGTCCCGCGACCGGGTCAGCAGCTCCCAGGCGAACGGGATCGCCTGCTCCTTGAAGTAGTCGCCGATGGAGAAGTTGCCCAGCATCTGGAAGAAGGTGGCGTGCCGGGTGGTCCTGCCGACCTCTTCGATGTCGGGCGTGCGCACGCACTTCTGCGCGCTCGTCATCCGCTGGGACGGCGGGGTGCGCTGGCCGAGGAAGTACGGCTTGAAGGGGACCATGCCGGCGTTGACCAGAAGCAGGGTCGGGTCCTCGGCGACCAGGCTGGCCGAGGGCACCACCGTGTGCCCGCGCTCCTCGAAGAATCCGAGGAAGCGGCGTGCGACCTCTGCCGACTCCATATCAGTGGCCATCCTTGTCGTTCTCGATGATCGTGTATCTCGCCTTGAGCACGCGGCGGTGCGCCGGCCCCCCGCCGTCCGGCGGGGCCTGGTCCATGCGGACGGCCTCGCGCAGCTCGTCCTCACGGGCCTGCATCTCGGTACGGACGTCGGAGGCGAAAAGCCTCAGCCGCTCTCCGGCACCCTGCCCGGTCGACACCGCCCGCGCCGCGACGCCCTCGGGCGACAGGGCGCGCGCGAAGCGCTCCACGCGCCTCTTGACGCGGTGCGTGGCGTAGACGCCGGCGCCGGCGCCGACCGAGATCCAGAACAGCCGCCTCATCTGCGTCCCCTGCCCGGGGAGCGGGCCGGAAGCTCCGGACGTCCGGACGCGGCGCGCTCCTCCCCGTCGCGGTTGCCGAGGGCCTTGCGGACGCCGTAGGAGAAGGCGGCGGCCTTCACCAGGGGCCCGCCGACCACCGAGGTCATCACGGTGGTGACGGCCGAGACGTTCTGCGTGACGCCGGCGACCTGCCTGGTGATGACGTCGGTGCGGCCGAGCTGCTCGTTGGCCCGCTTCACCGTCCGGGTCATGTCCTCCATCAGCGGGCCGGCCTGGTCGCCGATCTCGCGGACGAGCTCGCTGGCCTCGCCGAGCAGCCTGGAGAGCTTCAGCAGGGTGAGCGCGATGAACGAGACGAGCACCGCCCAGAACACGGCCACGATGAGGCCTGCTAGCTGTCCACCAGTAAGCATCAGGGCTTTCCGTTCACGTGAGGTCGGCACGGGGCCGGGCATGGCCTGACAGACCTTACCGGTCCACCAGGCCGCATGGCGGGAGCACCGGCCGACCAGGAACGATCATCGCCGGTCGGCGGCGCCGCGCAGGACGGAGCGGATCCGCGCGAGCACCTCGGTGAACCGGGCTTCCGCGCCGTGCCTGGTCGGCCGATAGTACTCCCGTCCGTCGACCGCGTCAGGCGCGTACTGCTGCCGGACCACCCCGCCGGGGTGGTCGTGGGCGTACCTGTAGCCCTGCCCGTGCCCGATCTTCGCGGCGCCCTTGTAGTGGGCGTCGCGCAGATGCCCGGGGACGGGCCCGGCGAGCCCCTTGCGGACGTCGCCGAGCGCGCCGTCCACCGCCGTGATCACCGCGTTGGACTTCGGCGCGAGGGAGAGATGGATCACCGCCTGGGCCAGGTTGATGCGGGCCTCGGGCAGGCCGACGAACTCGACCGCCTGAGCGGCGGCGACCGCGGTCTGCAGGGCGGTCGGGTCGGCCATGCCGACGTCCTCGCTGGCGTGCACGATCAGCCGCCGGGCGATGAACCGGGCGTCCTCGCCGGCCTCGATCATGCGGGCGAGGTAGTGCAGCGCCGCGTCGACGTCGCTGCCGCGGATGCTCTTGATGAACGCGCTGATGACGTCGTAGTGCTGGTCGCCCTCGCGGTCGTAGCGGACGGCGGCCCGGTCGACGGCCTTCTCCAGCACGTCCGCGTCGATCGCCCCGCCGTCGTCGACCACGAGCGCGGCGGCCTCCAGGTAGGTGAGGGTGCGGCGGGCGTCGCCGCCGGCGAGCCGGACGAGGTGGTCCTCGGCGGCGGGGTCGAGGGTGACCGCCCCGCCCAGCCCGCGCTCCTCGGTGAGGGCGCGGCGGATCACCTCGCGCAGGTCCTCCTCGCCGAGGGGCTCCAGGGTGAGCAGCAGCGAGCGGGACAGCAGCGGGCTGATGACGGAGAAGAACGGGTTCTCGGTGGTGGCGCCGATGAAGGACACCCAGCGGTTCTCCACGGCGGGGAGCAGCGCGTCCTGCTGGGCCTTGTTGAAGCGGTGCACCTCGTCGACGAACAGGACCGTCTGCCGGCCCGTCATGCCGAGCTCCCGGCGCGCGAGGTCGATCTCGGCGCGGACGCGCTTGACGCCGTCGCTGACCGCGGAGACCTCCACGAATCGGCGGGAGGTGACATGGCTGACGACGGTGGCGAGCGTGGTCTTGCCCGTGCCCGGCGGGCCCCACAGCACGAGCGACATCGGCACGTCCCGGTCGACGAGCTGCCGGATCGGGGTGCCCGGGCCGAGCAGGTGGCCCTGGCCGACGACCTCGTCGAGGGCGCGGGGCCTCATGCGGACCGCGAGGGGCTGCTCCGCGCCGCCCCGTGCGGGCGCCGCCGGCGGCTCCGCCCGCACGTCCGCCGGGACCGCCCCGTTCCGCTCCGGCGCGTCGAAAAGGCCCTCCGGCTCGCCCGATTCCGCCCTGCTGGTCACGCTCCGACACTATCTCTCGGCACGGACAGTCCCGGACGGTCCCTCGCAGGTCCGCGCGGGCGGGAACCCGGAGGGCGGCTGCGGCGTTGGAACAGCCCGGAAGACGCGACCAGGAGCGTGACGGTGTCCGGTGAGGCCCCCCGTCGACGCCACGGGCTGGCAGGGCTGCTCGTGGCGCTCTTCGTCGTGGGCGGGCTGGTGTTCAGCTACGGGCTGGGCCACGCTCCCCCGCCGCGCGTGTGCACCCAGCACGCCGTGAGCGTTCCCCTCGGCGCCGTCTCGGGGTCCGCGGGCCACGAGCAGCCGGGCGACGGGGCCGTGCCGCTCCACGCCTCTCACGGCCTCGCACAGGGCGCGCCGGCCGCGGCCCCGATGAAGGTGCCCGCGCCCGTCCCCCTTGACGCGTGCCTGTGCCTGGCCGTCCTGTTCGCCCTGGTCCTGCTGGGCCTGGCCGCGGGGCTGCGGCGGCCGGCCGCGCGCCTGCCCGCGCGTCTCGGCTGGACGTTCGCCCCGCCGCCCTGCACGCGGCTCGCCCCCGCGTCCTCGCCCTCGCTCCAGGTTCTCCGGCTGTAGACGGACCGGCCTTCCGGCCGTTCGCACCGCCCGCATCACGCCTTCGCCGGATGCGGCGCCGCACTGTCCGTTCTGACCAGTCCGTTCTGACCTACAGCACCCCTGAGAGGACGCCGCATGTCCAAGAGCGCCCGCAACAAGAACGCCCGCAACAGCGCCGCACGCGACCAGAACGCGCGCGGCAGGACCACCAAGAACGCACTGACGCAGCGCGAGGTCCCGTGGGGAGGCATCGCGTTCTTCGCCGTGATCGGCCTCGTGGCGGTCGTCGCCATCGGCTTCACGTTCATGCAGACCAGGTCGTCGTCCGCCGACGGCTCCTCCTCCATCCGCGGCCTGGTGACCAAGGACGGCCTCGGCCGCGGCCACGTCGACGGCGCCGTCGAGTACGAGAGCGACCCCCCGATGGGCGGGGACCACAACACCGTCTGGCAGAACTGCGACGGCCGCGTCTACGACGCGCCGCTGCAGAACGTGAACGCCGTCCACTCGCTGGAGCACGGCGCCGTCTGGATCACCTACCGGCCCGACCTCCCCGCCGACCAGCTCGGCGCGCTCAAGGGCAAGGTCACCGGCACCGACTACACGCTGCTCAGCCCCTACCCGGCCCAGGACTCGCCGGTCACGCTCACGGCATGGGGGCGGCAGCTGAGCCTCCAGGAGGCCGCCGATCCGCGGGTGGACCAGTTCCTGCGGGACTTCGTGAAGGGCCCGCAGACCCCCGAGCCGGGCGCGGCCTGCTCCGGCGGCAAGGACGCCCCGTGAGCGACGCCCCCGCGGCGCCGCGGGGACGGCGGGCCACCGTCGTCCTCGCGGCCCTGGTCCTGCTCGCCGGCGCCGTGCTGGTCGCGTTCGCCGTCTCCCGCTCGGGAAGGCCCGGCGCGGACGGTCCCGAGGCCGGGTTCGCCCGCGACATGAGCGCGCACCACGCCCAGGCTGTGCAGATGTCGTTCATCGTCAGGGACCGTACGGACGATCCCGAGACCCGGCTGCTGGCCTACGACGTCATCAACACCCAGTCCGCCCAGATCGGCATGATGACGGCCTGGCTGGACGAGTGGGGCGTGCCGAAGACCGATCCGGCCGGGCGCATGCGCTGGATGTCCGGGCACGGCGGCCACCGCGCCGGCGGGGCCGCGATGCCGGGGATGGCGACCCGCGAGCGGCTCGCCGAACTGGAGAAGGCGTCCGGCCGCGCCGCCGAGGTGCTGTTCCTCAAGCTGATGATCGCGCACCACCGCGGCGGCGTGGACATGGCGCGGGCCGCGCTGGAGCGCACCGGGCACGACCGGGTGCGGCGGCTGGCCCGCACGATGGTGGAGGGGCAGGAGGCGGAGATCACGCAGATGAACGCGATGCTCCGGCAGCGCGGCTCCCCCGCCGTGTGATCCGGTCCCGGCGAGCTTCGCGATAGCGCTTGACAGCGCCGCCGGATCGCGCGTCACTGACCACCATGGCTCACAACCTCAGCGGCTACCACCGGGCCCTCGACCTCTTCGAGGGCCTGGTGGCCGGCGTCCCCCGCGACGGGTGGGACGCTCCGTCCCCCTGCGCGGGCTGGACCGCCCGGGACGTCGCCGGACACGTGACCGGCGGCCAGTTCCTGGTCCGGGCGCTGGCCTCGGGAGAGCCCGAGCCGGACCTCGGCGCCGACCCCGCGCGGTACGTCGCGGGCGACGTCCTGATGAGCTGGCGGACGGCCCGCAAGGAGTGCGCGGCCGCCCTCACCCCCGACGCGCTCGGCCGCCCCATCCCGTTCGACGGGCTGGGCGAGCTGCCGCTGGGCGACTACCTGGAGGGCTACATCCTGGAACCGCTGGTCCACGCCTGGGACCTGGCCCGCGCGACGGGCCAGCCGTCCCGCCTCGACCCGGACCTCGTCCACCACGCGTTCGCCACGGCCCAGGTGGTCGCCGCCTCGCTGCGGGCCGAGGGGCGTCTGGCGCCGCCCCTGCCCGCCCCGCGCGGCGCGGACGAGCAGACGCGCATGCTCGCGTTCCTCGGCCGTACGGCCTGAAGGCGGCGGCGAAGGTCAGGAGAACTCGGCGAGGGTCCGCTCGGCCTCTTCGAGCCAGGCGCGGCGGGCGCTGAGAGCCTCCTCCGCCTCCTTGACATCCTTCTGGCGGCCCGCCTCACGGGCCTTGCCGAGCCGCTTCTCCAGCTGGTCGATGGAGCTGCGCAGCTGGCCCACCGTGGCCTCGGCGCGGGCGCGGGCCTCGGGGTTGGTGCGGCGCCACTCGTTCTCCTCGGCGGAGCGGACGGCGTCCTCGATCTTGCGGAGCCGCCCTTCGAGCCGGTCGCGCTGGTCGCGCGGCACCATCCCGGCGGCCTCCCAGCGCTCCTGGACCGTGCGCAGCGCCTGGCGGGCCTGCCGGACGTCCCGCACCGGCAGCAGCCGCTCGGCGTCGGCGAGGATCTTCTCCTTCTCCTCGGCGTTCCCGCGGAACTCGGCGTCGCGCTCGGCGAACGCCGCGCCGCGGGCCTGGAAGAAGGTGTCCTGGGCGCCCTTGAAGCGGGCCCACAGGTCCTCCTCTGCGTCCCGGGAGGCGCGCCCGGCGAGCTTCCAGCGGCGCATCAGGTCGCGGTAGGCGGCGGCGGTGTCGCCCCAGTCGGTGGAGCCGGACATCGCCTCGGCCTCGGCGACGAGGCGCTCCTTCTCCCTGCGGGCCTCCTCGCGCTGGTCGTCGAGGGTGGCGAAGTAGGCCTTGCGGCGCTTGGTGAAGGCGTTGCGGGCGGTGGACAGCCGCTTCCACAGGGCGGTCTCGGTGGGGCGGTCGATGCGGTCGGCGGCCTTCCACTCCTCGACCAGCTGGCGCAGGCGCTCGCCGCCGTTCTTCCAGTGCGTCTCATCGACGGCGATGCGCTCGGCCTCGGCGACGATGCGCTCCTTGATCTCGCGGGCCTCGTGCCGGTGCTGCTCGCGCTGGGCCTTGACCTCCTCGCGGCGCCGGCCGACCTGCTCCGACAGGCCGTCGAGGCGGCGCAGGAGGGCGTCGAGGTCGCCGACGGCGTGCGCCCCGGCGACGGCCTCGCGCAGCCGGTCGATGCCCTGCTGGGCCTGGCCCGGCTGCAGGTCGGTGGTGCGGACCCGCTGTTCGAGCAGGCCGATCTCGGTGACGAGCGCGTCGTACTTGCGCTTGAAGTAGGCCAGGGCCTCTTCGGGCGCGCCGGCCTGCCAGGATCCGACGACCCGCTCACCGTCGGCCGTCCTGACATAGACGGCGCCGTCCTCGTCCACCCGGCCCCAGGGATCGGTCGCGCTGGACACCCTTGCCTCCTGAATCGCGGGTCCGGACGCGCTCACGGCGGCCGGACCCTCCACACCTTAGTATCCCGTTCGCCTATTTCCCGGCGATCGTGACGTCCTGGATCTCTACCTTCTTCTTGGGCTTGCCGTCGCCCTTCGGGTCCGAGCCCGCACCGGCGATCTTCTTCAGCACGTCCAGCCCCTTGGTGATCTTTCCGAACACCGTGTAGTCCGGCGGGAGCTGCGAGTCCTTGTAGACCATGAAGAACTGGCTGCCGTTGGAGTCCGGCAGGCTGCTGTGCGCCATGGCGAGCGTGCCCTCGGTGTACGTGGCGCCGCTGGTGTTCTCGTTGGCGAACCCGTAGCCCGGCCCGCCCGTGCCCTTCGCGGTCGGGTCGCCGCACTGCAGCACGTTCAGCCCGCCGCTCGTCAGCCGGTGGCACGAGGTCTTGTCGAAGAAGTTCTTCTGCGCCAGGTACGTGAACGAGTTGACCGTGCACGGCGCCTTGCTGCCGTACAGCTGCACCTCCACGTCGCCCTGGTTGGTCTTCATCGTCGTCTGGACCACGTCCGTGTGGGCGGGCTTTCCCGGAGGGGTGCCGATGCCCTTGGGCGCACCGTCCTGCTGGGCCGCCTTGTAAGTGCACTGGGGCCCCGCGGCGGTGGACTTGTCGTCCTTGGTGAAAACCATGTACGCGGCGCCGCCGACGACGACGACCGCCACCACCGCCGCGGCGGTGATGACCTTGAGTCGGCGCGCCCGCGCCGCCTCCTGCGCCTGCCGCTGCTGCTGGCGCTCGTAGCGCTGCCGCGCGAGCTGCTTCTTGCGGTCTTTCGCCGCCACGTACCTCGCCTCTCCGGTGTGATCAGGTGAACGTGCAGCGCATAGTAGCGGTACCCGGGAGTAAAAGCGCCTCCGCGTTCAGGGAGCGCCTTCCCGCCGGGCCGCGCCCGGCGGGCCGCGCCGCGCGACACGTCGGCCGCGCCATCTCGTTCGCGGTGGCCGTGGCCGCGCCGGTACCCTCGGACACGCCCACCCGAGATGGTTCTAAGGAAGGACGACCGTGCTCGTCGCCGGGTTCCCCGCTGGATCATTCGCCGCGAACTGCTACGTCGTGGCGCCCGCCGCCGGTGAGGAGTGCGTGATCGTCGATCCCGGGCAGGACGCCGAGGGCGGGATCGAGGAGATCCTGCGCGAGCACCGGCTGAAGCCGGTCGCGGTGCTGCTGACGCACGGCCATCTCGATCACGTCTGGTCGGTGGCCCCCGTCTGCGGCGCCAAGGACGTCCCCGCCTACGTCCATCCGGACGACCGCGACCTGCTGACCGATCCGGCCAGGGGCCTGTCCCTCGGCGCCGGGCAGCAGCTGTTCGGCGGCCTGGAGCTGTCCGAGCCGGACGACGTGCGCGAGCTGGCCGACGGGGCGGTGCTGGAGCTGGCCGGGCTGAGCTTCACCGTCGACCACGCGCCGGGCCACACGCCCGGGTCGGTGACGTTCCGGACGCCGAAGGCCCAGCAGATCCCGGACGTGATGTTCACCGGCGACCTGCTGTTCGCCGGCTCCATCGGGCGCACCGACCTGCCGGGCGGATCGTACGAGCAGATCCTCGCCAGCCTGTCCCGGGTGTGCCTCACGATGCCCGACGAGACGGCCGTCCTGCCCGGCCACGGCGAGCAGACCACAATCGGCCGCGAGCGTGCGACCAACCCGTTCCTCTCGGAGTTGGTCCCCGCGGACGGACCTGACAAGGGATTCTGATCTAAAAGACCATGAGTTCGAGTTTCCGGGCCCCGAAGGGGGTCAGCGAATACGTTCCGCCGCGCGCGGACCTCTTCTACGCCATCCGGGAGGCGTTCGCCGAGCAGGCGAGGCTGGCCGGTTACGGCTACCTGGAACTGGCGGTGTTCGAGGACACCAACCTGTTCCGGCGCGGCGTCGGCGAGTCCACCGACGTCGTGTCCAAGGAGATGTACACCTTCGAGGACAGGGGCGGCCGGTCCCTGACCCTGCGCCCCGAGTTCACCGCGTCGGTGCTGCGCTCCGTCCTGGAGAACAACCTGCACAAGGGCCCGCTGCCGGTGAAGGTGTGGACCACCGGGGCCGCGTTCCGGGCCGAACGCCCGCAGCAGGGCCGCTACCGGCAGTTCTACCAGCTCGACCTGGAGGCGATCGGCAGCGAGGACCCGCAGGTCGACGCCGAGACGATCGCGATCGCGTGGAACTGGTACCGCTCCCTCGGCCTGACCCGCGTCCGGCTGCTGCTGAACTCGCTCGGCTGCAAGGAGTGCCGCCCCGCCTACCGGGCCCTGCTGCAGGACTTCCTGCGCGGCCTGGACCTGGACGAGGACACCCGCGCCCGCGTCGAGATCAACCCGCTGCGGGTGCTGGACGACAAGCGCCCCAAGGTCCGCGAGCAGCTCGCCGGCGCCCCGCTGATGGCCGACCACCTGTGCCCGGCCTGCAAGGCGCACCACGACCGGGTCCGGGAGCTGCTGGCCGACCTCGGCATCGCGTGGGAGGACACCCCCACCCTCGTCCGCGGCCTGGACTACTACACCCGCACCACCTACGAGTTCGACCACCCGCTGCTCGGCGCCCAGTCCGGCATCGGCGGCGGCGGCCGCTACGACGGGCTGTCGGAGGACATCGGCGGCCCCGCGCTGCCCGGCATCGGGTTCGGGCTCGGCCTGGACCGCACGGTCCTCGCCCTGGAGGCCGAGTCGCCGGACGGGGAGGGGCCCGCGTTCGCCGCGCGGCCGCGCTGCGAGGCGTTCGGCGTGGCGCTCGGCGACGCCGCCGAGCGGCGCATGTTCGCGCTCGTCGCCGAGCTGCGCCGCGCCGGGATCGCGGCCGACATGGCGTTCGGCGGCAAGAGGCTGAAGGGTGCCATGAAGGACGCGGACCGCTCGGGCGCCCGGTACGCCGTGATCCTCGGGGAGCGAGATATCGCGGACGGCGTCGCCCAGGTCAAGGACCTGGCCGAGGGCGAGCAGACCGCCGTCCCGCTCACCGACCTCACCACGACGTTGAAGGAAAGGCTCTCGAAATGATCCGCACCCACGAGGCGGGCACGCTCCGCAAGGAGCACGCCGGGCAGCAGGTAACGCTGGCCGGCTGGGTCGGCCGCCGCCGCGACCACGGCGGCGTCACGTTCATCGACCTGCGCGACGCCTCCGGAACCGCGCAGGTCGTCTTCCGCGAGGAGGACACCGCGCACGACCTGCGCGCCGAGTACTGCGTCAAGGTCGTCGGAGAGGTCCGCGTCCGGCCGGAGGGCAACGAGAACCCCGAGCTGCCCACCGGCGATGTCGAGGTCGCCGCCGACCGCATCGAGGTGCTCTCCGACGCGGCGCCGCTGCCGTTCCCCATCGAGGGCGACGTCAACGTCAACGAGGAGATCCGCCTCAAGTACCGCTACCTCGACCTGCGCCGCGAGAGCGTCGCGCGGGCGATGAGGATCCGCTCGGAGGCCTCGTTCCTGACGCACGAGGTGATGCGCGAGCACGGCTTCGTGAACGTCGAGACGCCCACCCTCACCCGGTCCACCCCCGAGGGCGCCCGCGACTTCCTCGTCCCCGTCCGGCTCCAGCCGGGCCACTGGTACGCGCTCCCGCAGTCGCCGCAGCTGTTCAAGCAGCTCCTCATGGTCGGCGGCCTCGAACGCTACTACCAGATCGCCCGCTGCTACCGCGACGAGGACTTCCGCGCCGACCGGCAGCCCGAGTTCACCCAGATCGACATCGAGATGTCCTTCGTCGACCAGGACGACGTCCTGGCGGTCGGCGAGGACCTCGTGGCGCGCCTGTGGAAGGGGATCGCCGGGTACGAGGTCCCCCGCCCGATCCCCCACATCACCTACGCCGACGCGCTGGCCCGCTACGGCTCCGACAAGCCCGACCTGCGGTTCGGCAACGAGCTGACCGACATGACCGAGTACTTCGCCGACACCTCGTTCCGCGTGTTCCAGGCCCCGTACGTCGGTGCGGTCGTCATGCCCGGCGGCGCGTCCCAGACCCGCAAGGAACTGGACGGCTGGCAGGACTGGGCGAAGGCCCGCGGCGCCCGCGGCCTCGCCTACGTGCTCGTGCAGGAGGACGGCACGCTCGGCGGCCCGGTCGCCAAGAACCTCTCCGACGCCGAGAAGGCGGGCCTCGCCGCCAGGACCGGCGCCTCCCCCGGCGACGCGGTCTTCTTCGGCGCCGGCAAGCGGCACGCCACCCAGGAGCTCCTCGGCGCCGCGCGCCTGGAGATCGGCCGCCGCCGCGACCTGATCGACGAGTCCGCCTGGAAGTTCGTCTGGGTCGTGGACGCCCCGATCTTCGAGCCCGTCGAGGACGACAAGGGCGAGCAGATCGGCTGGACGTCGGTGCACCACCCGTTCACCGCGCCCAAGGCCGAGTACGCCGACACCTTCCAGGACGACCCGGGCACGGCCCTCGCCGACGCCTACGACCTCGTCCTGAACGGCAACGAGATCGGCGGCGGCTCCGTCCGCATCCACCGCGCCGAGATGCAGCAGCGCGTCTTCGACGTGCTGGGCCTGTCCAAGCAGGAGGCCGAGTCCAAGTTCGGCTTCCTGCTGGAGGCGTTCAAGTTCGGCCCGCCCCCGCACGGCGGCATCGCGTTCGGCTGGGACCGGGTGGTCATGCTCCTCGCCCGGCAGGAGTCGATCCGCGATGTGATCGCCTTCCCGAAGGCCGCGTCCGGCCACGACCCCCTGACCGCCGCGCCGACCCCCATCACCCCGGAGCAGCGCGCGGAGGCCGGCGTCGACTTCGTCCCCGAGGACGAGCACGCCGAGAACTGACCCGTACGCGAAAGGGCGGCCGCGGGTGCGGCCGCCCTTTCGCGTACGCGGGTCCTACTTGGCGGCGCCGCTGGTCACCCGGTAGACGTCGTAGACGCCGTCGATGGAGCGGACGGCCTTCAGGACGTGGCCGAGATGCTTCGGGTCGCCCATCTCGAAGGTGAAGCGGCTGACGGCCACGCGGTCGCGGGTGGTGGTGACCGACGCCGACAGGATGTTGACGTGCTGGTCGGACAGGACGCGGGTCACGTCCGACAGCAGGCGGGGGCGGTCCAGCGCCTCCACCTGGATCGCGACGAGGAACACCGAGTCCTCGCCCGGGGACCACTTGACGTCGATCAGGCGGTCCGGCTGCGACCTCAGGCTCTCGACGTTGGCGCAGTCGGAGCGGTGGACGGAGACGCCGTGGCCGCGGGTCACGAAGCCGACGATGTCGTCGCCGGGAACCGGGGTGCAGCAGCGCGACAGCCGGACCCACACGTCCGGGTCGTCGGCCACGACGACGCCCGGGTCGCCGGCGGGGCGGGTGCGCTTGCGGCGGGTCGGCAGCGCGATCTCGGCGAGGTCCTCCTCGGCGCTCTCCACGCCGCCGAGGGCGTCCACGAGGCGCTGCACGACGTGCTGCGCGGAGACCTGGCTCTCCCCCACGGCCGCGTACAGGGACGACACGTCCGGGTAGCGCATGTCGCGGGCGAGGGCGAGCAGGGCCTCGCCGGACATCATCCGCTGCAGCGGCATGTTCTGCTTGCGCATCGCGCGGGCGATGGCGTCCTTGCCGGACTCGATCGCGGTGTCGCGGCGCTCCTTGGAGAACCAGTGCTTGATCTTGTTGCGGGCGCGGGCGCTCTTGACGAAGCCGAGCCAGTCGCGGCTCGGGCCCGCGTCCTGCGACTTGGAGGTGAACACCTCGACGGTGTCGCCGTTGTCGAGGGTCGATTCGAGGGGGACGAGGCGCCCGTTGACGCGGGCGCCGATACATCGGTGCCCGACCTCGGTGTGGATCGCGTACGCGAAGTCGACGGGGGTGGCGCCCTGCGGCAGCGCGATCACGTCGCCCTTCGGCGTGAACACGAACACCTCGGAGACCGACAGGTCGAAGCGCAGCGACTCCAGGAACTCGGCCGGGTCGGCGGTCTCCTTCTGCCAGTCGAGGAGCTGGCGCAGCCACTGCATGTCGCCGGCCTTGCGGCCGCCGACCGTCTCCTCCTTGTACTTCCAGTGCGCGGCGACGCCGTACTCGGCGCGGCGGTGCATGCCCCACGTGCGGATCTGCAGCTCGACGGGCTTGCCCTCCGGGCCGATCACCGTCGTGTGCAGCGACTGGTACATGTTGAACTTCGGCATCGCGATGTAGTCCTTGAACCGGCCGGGGACCGGGTTCCATCGCGCGTGGATCGAGCCGAGGGCGGCGTAGCAGTCGCGGACGCTGTCGACGAGGACCCGGATGCCGACCAGGTCGTAGATGTCGTCGAAGCTGACGTCCCGCGCGATCATCTTCTGGTAGATCGAGTAGTAGTGCTTCGGCCGGCCCGTCACGGTGGCCTTGATCCGGGCCTCGCGCAGGTCGGTGGAGACGTTCTCGATCACTTCTTGCAGGTAGACGTCGCGGCGCGGGGCGCGCTCGGACACCAGGCGGGCGATCTCGTCGAACCGCTTGGGGTACAGCGTGGCGAACGCGAGGTCCTCCAGCTCCCACTTCAGCGTGTTCATCCCGAGGCGGTGCGCGAGCGGCGCGAACACCTCCAGGGTCTCGCGGGCCTTCTTCTCCTGCTTGTGCCGCGGCATGTAGCGCAGGGTGCGCATGTTGTGCAGCCGGTCGCCTAGCTTGATCACAAGGACGCGGATGTCGCGGGACATCGCCACGACCATCTTGCGGACGGTCTCGGCCTCCGCGGCCTCCCCGTACTTGACCTTGTCGAGCTTGGTGACCCCGTCGACCAGGGCGGCGATCTCGTCGCCGAACTCGGCGCTCAACTGGTCGAGGGTGTAGGGGGTGTCCTCGACGGTGTCGTGCAGCAGCGCGGCGCAGAGCGTCTCGGTGTTCATGCCGAGCTCGGCGAGGATGGTGGTGACCGCGAGCGGATGGGTGATGTACGGGTCGCCGCTCTTGCGCTTCTGGTGCCGGTGGTAGTGCGCGGCCACGTCGTAGGCGCGCTCGATGAGCCGGAGGTCCGCCTTCGGGTGCGTGTTGCGGACCGTCTTGATCAGTGGTTCGAGTACCGGGTTCATAGCGGGGCCGCGCTGGGCGCCCAACCTGGCGAGCCTACGGCGCACCCGGGCGGCGGACGGCGGGATCGTGGCCGGCGTGGGCCTGGACGGGACGGCGGCCCCGGACGCGTCATCGTCGTCCGGGGCGGTGCCAGGGCCTGGAGCAGGGGTGACATCAGATCTCGACGAGGGCTGGGCGGGCGGGGCGGACGGGGACGTCCGCGCTGCGGGCTCGTCGGGCTCGGGCGGCCGGACGTCGGGCGGTGGGGGCGCGCGCCGGTCCTCGGCGGCGGTGTTCACCGCGTCGGTCGATACCACCTCACCTGGCACCCAGCCTCCCTAGTCCACACCGGGCGCCGCACCCGCCGTCGCGCGGGCCGCGCCCGTTTCCTCCGGACCCTGATGGCGTCAGTGTATCCGGCCCCTATTTCGTACTAGACCGTAACCAGGGTATGAACGTCCAGATTCCCCAGCTTGTCGCGTCCGCGCAGGAACGACAGCTCAAGGAGGACCGACAGTCCGACGACCTCTCCGCCGCCCCGCCGGACGAGTTCGGCGGCGGCCCTGGCCGTTCCGCCGGTGGCCAGGACGTCATCGACGATCAGCACCCGGTCGCCGGGTTCGAAGGCGTCGAGGTGGATCTCGATCGTCTCGCTCCCGTACTCGAGATCATAGGTCTCCGCGTCCGTCGCCGAGGGCAGTTTCCCCTTCTTGCGCACCGGGACGAAGCCCGCCCCGAAGTGGTAGGCGACGGGCGCGGCGAGGATGAACCCGCGTGCCTCGATACCGACGATCTTGTCGACGGTGCCGCGGCCGTGGTGGTTGACCACGGCGTCGACCACCCCGGCGAACGCCACGTGGTCGGCCAGCAGCGGGGTGATGTCCTTGAACATCACCCCCTGCTTGGGGTAGTCGGGGATGTCGCGGATCCGCTCCTGGATCAGCTTGCCGAGGTCCACTCCGTCCCCGCCCTACTTGCCGCGCCGCTGCTGCCGCGACCCGCGTTTCGGCTGCTGCCGCGACCCGCTCTGCACGACCTTCCGCACGGTGACCGTGCTGGAGATGTCGGGAGTGCCGTCGCCGGCGTCGTCACCGGCGTCGTCGTCGGACGGGGCGTCGTCCTGCCCCCCGGCGGCGGAGGCGCCGGCCCCGGCCCTGACCTTGGTCTTCGACGCCCGCTTGGGGCTCTGCTCGCGCCGGGCGATGTTCTGCCGGATCTGCTTGAACTTCGGCTCGCGCTCCTTGAACTGGACGAGCAGCGGCGTCGCCACGCAGATCGAGGAGTACGTACCGACGATCATGCCGACGAACAGGGCGAGCGACAGGTCCTTCAGCGTGCCGGCGCCGAACAGCGTCGTCCCGATGAACAGGATCGCCCCGACCGGCAGGATCGCCACCAGCGAGGTGTTCAGGGAGCGGACCAGGGTGCTGCTGAGCGCCTGGTTGGCGGCCTCGCTGTAGGTCGTCCTGGAGGTCGGGCCGAGCGGCTTGGTGACCTCCTTGATCATGTCGAAGACGACGACCGCGTCGTACAGCGAGTAGCCGAGGATCGTCAGGAAGCCGAGCAGTGTGGCCGGGGTCACCTCGAAGCCGGACCAGGCGTAGATGCCCGCCGTGATCACGAGGTCGTGGACGAGCGCGACCACCGCGGCCACGGCCATCCGCCACTCGAACGCCACCGACAGGTAGGCGATGATCAGGACCATGAAGACGAGCAGCGCCTGCCACGCCTTCTTCTGGATCTCACCGCCCCACGAGGCGCCGACGACCTGCGTGCTGACCTTGTCGGCCGGGACGGTCAGCTCCTTGGCGACGCTCGTCTTGACCTCGGTGACGCGGTCGGAGGACAGGCTCTCGGTCGTGACCCGCCAGTCGCCGCCCGCCTTCTGCACGATCACCTGGTGGGCGCCGCCGTCGCCGACGGCGCTGCGCACCTGCTCGATCGACGCGCTCGGCGCCTTGAAGGTGAAGACGGAGCCGCCCTTGAACTCCACGCCGAAGTTGAGGCCCTGCACCAGCAGGCCCGCGATCGACAGTGCCAGCAGCAGCCCGGAGATCGTGTACCAGATCTTCGGCCGGCCGACGATGTCCGCGCTGATCTCGCCCCGGTAGATCCGGGAGATGGCCGCACGCGTTCCCATGCTCAGGCCTCCTGGCTCGTCGTGCGGGCGGCTGGGGCGGAGGTGTCCTGCGCCTTGTGCAGGCGCCTTGGATCAAGGCCGGACATCGGATGCCCGCGCCCGAAGAAGTTCGTGCGCGCCAGCAGCGCGACCAGCGGCTTGGTGAAGAAGAACACCACGATGACGTCGATGAGCGTCGTGAGGCCCATCGCGAAGGCGAACCCGGCCACGCCGCCGACCGCGAGGAAGTACAGCACCAGCGCCGCGAGGAAGGTGACGGCGTCGGCGACGAGGATGGTGCGCCGCGCCCGCTTCCAGGCGTTCTCCACCGACGAGCGCAGCTTGCGTCCGGCCCGCAGCTCGTCCCTCAGCCGCTCGAAGTAGACGATGAACGAGTCGGCGGTGATGCCGATGGACACGATGAGGCCGATGATGTGCGGCAGGGAGAGCCGGAAGCCCATGCCCTCACCGAGGATCACGACCGCCTCGTAGGTGATGGCCGACGCCACGACCAGGCTGGACACCGCCACCAGGCCGAGGCCCCGGTAGTAGAACAGGCAGTAGAGCACCACCAGGCCGAGCCCGATCGCGCCGGCGATCAACCCGCCGGTGAGCTGGTCGGAGCCCAGCGTGGACGACACCTCGTCGATGGAGCTCTGCTTGAACTCCAGCGGCAGCGCACCGTACTTGAGCACGTTGGCGAGGTCGGTGGCGTACCCCTGGTTGAAGCTGTCGGGCGGGCCGTCGATGCTGGCGGTGCCGCCGGTGATGGCGCCCTCGCGGATGCTCGGCGCGGAGACGACCTGTCCGTCCAGGACGATCGCGACCTGCGCCTGCGGGGAGGACGGGTTCTGCTGGTAGGCCTGGGACGCGGCGGTGGTGACCTCGCCGAACTGGCGGGCCCCCGTGCCGTCGAACTTCAGCGACACCGACCAGCTCGCCTGGCCCTGCTGGGCGTTCGGCGGCATCGCGCTCGCCGAGGAGACGTTCTCGCCCAGCACCCGGACCGGGCCGAGGATGTACTTGGCGGCCTGGCCGCTCTCCTCGTCCTGGTCGCAGGCGGCGACGAACTTGCGGTTCGGGTCGTTGGACCCCGGGGCCCGCCGCTCGCCGCCGTAGCAGTTCAGCGCCTCGAACTGGCTGATCACGGCCTTGTCGGTGACGCCCGGGTAGTCCTGCGTGGGCGCCGTGGGCTGCCCGGACGGCTGGCCCAGCGGCGACGACGCCGAGGGCGCGGCCGACGGGGACCCGGACGGCTTCGGCGTCGGGGCCGTCAGCGCACCCGACAGGGCCCTGCCGCGCGGGGTGGACGACGCCGACGGCGAGGCTCCGCCCGAGGGGGAGGCCGACGCGGACGGCGAGGGGCTCTTCTTGCCCCCGTCCTTCTTCTCCCCCGTGCCCTTGGACGGGCTGGGGGACGGGGCGGGCGCCGCCCCGTTCGACGGCTTCCCGTCGGCCACCGCGAACACCTGGCGGAACTGCAGCTTGGCCGTCGTCCCGATCAGGTTGACGACGCGGCCCTGCCCCTCACCGGGGACGTTCACCACGATGTTGTTGCTGCCCTGCTTGGCGACCTCGGCGTCGGAGACCCCCAGACCGTTGACGCGCTTCGTCATGATCTTGACGGCCTGGTTCATCTGGTCGGCCGGGGGGTTCTTGCCGTTCGCGGTCTTGGCCGTGAGCGTCACGGTCGTCCCGCCGGCCAGGTCCAGGCCCAGCTTGGGTTTCGTCTGCCCCTGCCAGACCGCCAGACCGGCCATGACCACCATGACCGCGAAGAGCGCGAGGAGCGTGCGCCCGGGCTTGGGAGCATTCTTGGGCGGAGCCACTTGTCGTCGTACTTCCCGTCGTATCGTCGCCGTGAGAGGGGTCAGGCGGGCTTGTCGCCCGCCTCGACCTTCGCCTTCCCCTTCGGCTTGGACTCGGGCTCGCCGTCCTCGCCCGCGGCTTCCGCGGCCTCGTCGTCGCCGTCCTTGGACAGGTCGACCTCGGAGCCGTCCTTGGAGAGGTCGACGCGGTCGCCGTCCTCGTCCTCGACGTCCTCGACGTGCTCGTCGTCGAGTTCCTCGGGCTCGTCGTCCTTCAGGACCTGCATGACGGCCTGCTTGACGAACCGGACCTCGACGCCTTCGGCGATCTCCAGCACGATGCCGTCGTCGTCGACCGACACGACGGTCGCGCGCATACCGCTGGTCGTCAGGACGCGGGCGCCCGGTTCCATGGCGTTCTGCATCTGCATCTGCTCTTTGCGCCGCTTGCTCTGCGGCCGGATGAGCAGGAAGTAGAAGACCAGTGGCACGGCGAGGAGCAGGAGCAGGTTGAAAGACCCGCTACCGCCGGAACTCGCCGCGAGAATCATGTCGCTGCCCATTACTGGGGCATCCTTCCGAAGTCGATTGCCCAGCCTGTGACCAGACCGGTCACGTGCAACGGGACCGCCGGCTGGAGACGGTGAACCAAGTCCCGGAGTCTAGAGAGTACGCGAGACCCCGGCAACGAGGCGACGATCGGCGACGCCGGGAAGTTCCCAACCCGTTATCGGATGATCACTATTCCGCCCCGCCGACGTCCCTGTCCAGGTCGAACAGGGTGCCCGCCATCGGCGCCGTCGGCGGCTGGGCGAGCCCCAGGTGCGCCCACGCGGCGGCCGTGGCGACCCTTCCGCGCGGCGTCCTGGCGAGCAGGCCCTGCCGGACGAGGAACGGCTCCGCGACGACCTCCACGGTCTCCGGCTCCTCCCCCACCGACACGGCCAGCGTCGACAGGCCCACCGGCCCGCCGCCGAACTTGCGCATCAGCGACTCCAGGACAGAACGGTCGAGCCGGTCCAGGCCCCGTTCGTCCACCTCGTACAACGCCAGGGCGGCGCGGGCCGATTCCCGCGTGACCACGCCGTCCGCGCGCACCTCGGCGTAGTCGCGGACGCGGCGCAGCAGCCGGTTGGCGATGCGGGGCGTGCCGCGCGAGCGCCCGGCGACCTCGGCGGCGGCGTCGTCGGAGACCTCCACGTCCAGCAGCCGGGCGGAGCGGCGGACGATGATCTCCAGTTCGGCGGGCTCGTAGAAGTCCATGTGCGCGACGAAGCCGAACCGGTCGCGCAGGGGGCCGGGCAGCATGCCCGCCCGCGTGGTGGCCCCCACCAGCGTGAACGGGGCGATGTCCAGCGGGATCGCCGTCGCCCCGGGGCCCTTGCCCACGACGACGTCGACGCGGAAGTCCTCCATCGCCATGTAGAGCATCTCCTCGGCGGGCCGCGCCAGCCGGTGGATCTCGTCCAGGAACAGCACCTCGCCCTCGGCGAGCGTCGACAGCACGGCCGCGAGGTCGCCGGCCCGCTCGATCGCCGGCCCCGAGGAGATCCGCAGCGGCTGCCCGAGCTCCGCCGCGATGATCATGGCGAGGGTGGTCTTGCCGAGCCCGGGCCCGCCGGACAGCAGGACGTGGTCGGGGGTCCGGCCGCGCCCCAGCGCGCCGTGCAGCACCAGCGAGAGCTGCTCGCGGACCCGCTCCTGCCCGACGAAGTCGTCCAGCTTCTTCGGCCGCAGCGCGGCCTCGATCTGCTGCTCCTCGACCCCGTCGACGTCCGCGGACACCAGTCGCCCGGTCTCGTCGATCCCGCTCATCCGCGCTTCCCGCGCCTCCCTCGGTTCGCTGCCGCTCATGCGTGTCTCCTGTGGGGGGCGACCCCCCACACCCCCCGGTTCGCTGCCGCTCATGCGTGTCTCCCGTGGGAGGCGACCCCCCACACCCCCCGGTTCGCTGTCGCTCATTGTTTGCTGAGCTTCTTCAGAGCCGACCGCAGCAGCGTCGCGACCGGGGGCGTCTCGCCGCCGTCGAGCTCCGCGGCGACGGCGTCCACGGCGGCGTCGGCGTCCTTGGCCGACCAGCCGAGGTTGACCAGGCCCATCTGCACCTGCCCGCGCCAGGGCTCGGCGCGGGCGGGGCCGCGCGGGTCGCCGGCGTCGTCGCCGACCGGGCCGCCGAGGCGGTCCCGCAGTTCCAGGACGATGCGCTGCGCGCCCTTCTTTCCGATGCCGGGCACCTTGGTGAGCGCGGTCACGTCCTCGGTGGACACGGCGCGGCGCAGCGCGTTCGGCGAGTGGACCGCCAGCATCGCGAGGGCGAGGCGGGGCCCGACGCCGCTCGCGGTCTGGAGCAGCTCGAAGACGGTGCGCTCGTCGTCGTCGGCGAACCCGAACAGGGTGAGGGAGTCCTCGCGGACGACGAGGGAGGTCGGCACCCGCGCCTCCTCCCCGACCCGCAGGCCGGCCAGCGTGGCGGGGGTGCACTGCACCGAGAGGCCGACCCCGTGCACGTCGACCACCGCCCCGTCGGGTCCCGCGGCGGCCACCCGGCCGCTGACGAAGGCGATCACTGGACGCTTCCTCCTCTGCTCCGGGCGGCGAGCCGCTCCCGTTCGGCCCTGGCCGCCTCCTCGATCCGCGACCGCCGCGCGTGCGCGAGCCGCTGCTGCGCTCCCCCGCGCCACACGTGGCAGATGGCCAGGGCGAGCGCGTCGGCGGCGTCGGCCGGCTTCGGCGCCGTCTCCAGGGACAGCAGCCGGGTCACCATCCTGGTCACCTGCGCCTTGTCCGCGCGGCCGTTCCCGGTGACGGCGGCCTTGGCCTCGCTGGGGGTGTGCAGCGCGACGGGCAGGCCGCGCCGGGCGGCCAGCAGCATGGCGATCCCGGCGGCCTGGGCCGTGCCCATCACGGTCCGGACGTTGTGCTGGGAGAACACGCGCTCGACGGCGACGGCGTCGGGGCGCAGCTCGTCCATGACGGCCGCGATGCCGGTCTCGACGCCCAGCAGCCGCAGGGCGTGGTCCTCGTCGGGGGCGGTCCGCACGACCGACACGTGCACCAGGTGCAGCCGCTTCCCCGGAGCGCCCTCGACGACCCCGACCCCGCACCGGGTGAGCCCGGGGTCCACCCCCATCACCCGCACGGCCGCTCCTTCGATCACTTGTTCGGCCGCCAACGCTACCAATCCGCGTGGCCGGTCAGAAGTAATCGAGCGAGAA
Source organism: Spirillospora sp. CA-108201 (assembly GCF_050936235.1). NCBI lineage: Bacteria > Bacillati > Actinomycetota > Actinomycetes > Streptosporangiales > Thermomonosporaceae > Spirillospora > Spirillospora sp. CA-108201. The sequence continues at coordinate 2,268,309 of NZ_JBNJNE010000001.1, forward strand.
CGGCGTGGCCGCGAACACGGCCGTGAGCGCCTCCGCGTCCCCGCCCTGGAGGAGGCCGGAGCGGCGCAGCGTCGACACCGGGATCCCGGAGTAGAGGGCCGCCAGGCCGCACGGGCCGAGGCGCACGGCTCCGTCGTCGGCGGCGGAGCGTTCCAGCCGCCCCTCCCCGTCCTTGACCTCCAGGCGCCAGTGGCCCGAGTTCGCCGGGCGCCACGGGTCGTCGATCTCCAGCGGGACCCCGGCCGCGACCCCGGCCGGATAGCCGCGCGCCGCGATCGCCGCGGGCGCGTCGACGACCCGCAGCATCCACTGGGAGCGGTGGACGGCCTCGTGCTCGCGCTCGCGCGGCAGCCACAGCACCGGGTCCATCGGCGACACGCAGGCCCGCACCGACTCGGCCGTGGACGAGCCCGACCCGACGACGGCCCACAGCGCCCTCAGCGTCCTCTCGGAGGAGGCGACGAGCCGGAGGACCTCCAGGCCGGCGTTGCCCTCCGTCCACCGGTAGGAGAGGAACCCGTCCTCGGCCAGGTAGTGGTAGGTGTCCGGGACGTCCAGGAGCTCGCGCCATCTCGCCTCCGGCCAGCCGACCGGACCGCAGTCGCGCGCCGCCCGGTGCGCGCGGCCGAGGACGGCGGCCACCTCGGCGGCGTCGCCGGGCCCGGCCCTGCGGACCGGGACCCGCTCGGCCGCGATCGTGCGCAGCGCCTCGGTCGACAGGTCGACGTGGTGCCAGCCCCCCGCGTGCTCCCAGCCGAGCGACCGGTAGAGCCGCGTCGTGGCCGGATAGAGCACGGCGAGCGGGTGCCCGAACCCGGCACACCGCTCCAGCAGGTCGGTCATCAGCCGGCGGCCGAGACCCCGCCCGCGCTCCTCGGGGGCGACCGTGATCGCGCCGACGCCCGCCGCGGACACCGCCCGCCCGTGCCACCACTGCGTGATGTCGAGCAGGGCGCCCGCGGCGACGACCGCGCCGCCGTCGAACCCGGCGAACTGGCGCCCGGCCTCCGCCGCCCGCCGGCCGTGGCGGGCCCCCCGCGCCCACACCTCGTCGGGCACCGGCCCGAAGGCCCGGGCCCGGATGTCGCGGACGGCGTCCACCTCGTCGGGTGCGAGAGCGCGAATCTCCATGATCCAGACCGTACGCGACGGCGCCGACGAGAAACGCCGCCGCGCCCGGGCGGGCGGCGGCGGCGTCGCCGGCGCTGTCGTCAGACGGGGCGTCAGGCGTCGATGGAGGCCATGACCTCGTCGCTCACGTCGAAGTTGGCGTAGACCTCCTGGACGTCGTCGGAGTCCTCCAGGGCGTCCAGGAGCCGGAACACCTTCTTGGCGTTGTCCTCGTCGAGCGGGACGGTGACGCTCGGCAGGAACTTGCTCTCCGCCGACTCGTAGTCGATCCCGGCCTCCACCAGCGCCGAGCGGACCGCGACCAGGTCGCCGGCCTCGCTCACGACCTCGAAGTTCTCCGCGTCGAGGTCGTTGACCTCCTCGGCCCCGGCGTCCAGGACGGCCATCATCACGTCGTCCTCGCTGGTGCCCGCCTTGGGGACGATCACGACGCCCTTGCGGTTGAACATGTAGGAGACCGAGCCCGGGTCGGCGAGGGAGCCGCCGTTGCGGGTGAGCGCGACGCGGACCTCCGAGGCGGCCCGGTTGCGGTTGTCGGTCAGGCACTCGATGAGCACGGCGACACCGCCCGGGGCGTAGCCCTCGTAGGTGATGTTCTGCCAGTCGGCGCCCCCGGCCTCCTCACCGGCGCCCCGCTTGCGGGCGCGCTCGATGTTGTCGTTCGGGACCGAGTTCTTCTTCGCCTTGTAGATGGCGTCGTAGAGGGTGGGGTTCGCCTCGGGGTCGCCGCCGCCCGTGCGGGCCGCCACCTCGATGTTCTTGATCAGCTTGGCGAAGAGCTTGCCCCGCTTGGCGTCGAGGGCCGCCTTCTTGTGCTTGGTCGTCGCCCACTTGGAATGGCCGGACATCTGTCAATCCTCCTCTGTCGTCCGGCGCACCAGATCGGCGAAGTAGTGGTGCACGCGGAAATCACCCGTCAACTCCGGATGGAACGCGGTCGCCATCAGGCGGCCCTGGCGGACGGCGACGATCCTACCGGCGTTCGGGCCGCTCTCCGCGCGTCCGAGGATCTCGACGGCGTCGCCGACGGACTCCACCCAGGGTGCGCGGATGAAAACGGCGTGGTACGGCGTGTCCCCCATACCGGTCAGCGGGACTGCGGCCTCGAACGAGTCGACCTGCCGGCCGAACGCGTTGCGCCGCACGGTCATGTCGATCCCGCCGACGGTCTCCTGGCCCGCCACGCCGCCCCGGATCCGGTCCGCCAGCATGATCATGCCGGCGCAGGAGCCGTAGGCGGGCATGCCCGCCTCGATCCGCTTGCGCAGCGGGTCGAGGAGCTCGAACGAGCGCGCCAGCCGCCACATGGTGGTGGACTCGCCGCCGGGCAGGACCAGCCCGTCGACCTGTTCCAGCTCGTCGGGACGGCGCACCTTCACGGTGCGCGCCCCGGCCTCCTCCAACGCGCGCGCATGCTCGCACACGTCGCCCTGCAGGGCGAGGACACCGATCGTGGGCACAGCAGTCACGTGGAAACCTTCCGGGACACAAGGAGACGTCTCAACCCTAGACGCTCCTTACAACGCCCCACGACCTTGCTGATCTTCCCCGCGCCCGCTCCGGCCCGGGCGGGGTCAGGCGTGCCGGAAGCGGCGGACCGGGAGTTCCAGGGGCAGGAAGCCGTCCTCGCCGCGGTCGGCGATGCCGCGGCCGAACATGTACTGCTCGGCGAGGGCGAGGCCGAACTCCTCGGGGTCGAACGGGAGCGGCACGTCCGGGGCGCCCGCGTCGACGGCGCGCCAGAACGGGCGCTCGGCGCGCAGCCGCTCGCCCTGGTCGACGACCACGCCGTCCTCGGCGGTGACGTACACGTCGCGGAGCAGCACGCCCGACTCGTACCAGCGGAACCAGCAGCTGCGGACCACGTTGTGCAGTACGAGGACGCCGCAGCGGGAGCCGGGAAGCGCCGCGGCGGCGGTGTCGGCGATGCGGCGCGCGTCGTCGTCGAGGCAGAACAGCCGCCTGTCGCACAGCAGCAGCGCCCGGTCGAAGGCGCCGACGAACAGCTCGTCCTCGTACGGCCAGAGCGCGAAGTCCAGGACCGTGTCGCCGGTCTCGGTGAGGGTGGCCGCCGGGTACAGGCGTCGCGCGATCTTCGCGGCGGCGTCGGGGTCGGGCGCCAGGCCCGGCCGGAACACCTCGCCGGGTTCACCCGCGCTCGCGCACGCCAGCGCGACCGACCAAGCCATGCTCTTCCCTCCCGCGGCCGGGCACCGGCCAGGGCTCGCCCCTCCGACCGCGCCGTCAGCGTAGACCCTCGCGGCGGCCCGTGTGGAGGGGGATACCCACCGATCCGCCCGGCCACCCGGGCCGGGCGGACGCACCTGCGCTACCAGCCGCGGCCGGCGAACTTCTGGTCCTCGCCGAGGGTCGCGGCGTTGATGCCGACCATGGCCTCGCCGAGTCCGCGGGACACCTTGGCGATCACGTCGGGGTCGTCGTGGAAGGTGGTGGCCTTCACGATCGCCTCGGCGCGCTGGGCGGGGTTGCCGGATTTGAAGATCCCGGATCCGACGAAGACGCCCTCGGCGCCGAGCTGCATCATCATCGCGGCGTCGGCGGGGGTCGCGATGCCACCCGCGGTGAACAGCACGACGGGCAGCTTGCCCGCCCGTGCGACCTCCTTGACCAGCTCGTAGGGGGCCTGGAGCTCCTTGGCCGCGACGAACAGCTCGTCCTCGGGCAGGGACTGCAGACGGCGGATCTCCTGCCGGATCCTGCGCATGTGCGTCGTGGCGTTGGAGACGTCGCCGGTGCCGGCCTCGCCCTTGGAGCGGATCATCGCCGCGCCCTCGGTGATGCGGCGCAGCGCCTCGCCGAGGCTGGTGGCCCCGCAGACGAAGGGGACGGTGAACGCCCACTTGTCGATGTGGTTGTCGTAGTCGGCGGGCGTGAGCACCTCGGACTCGTCGATGTAGTCGACGCCGAGGGCCTGCAGCACCCGGGCCTCGACGAAGTGGCCGATGCGGGCCTTGGCCATGACGGGGATGGAGACCGCGGCGATGATCCCGTCGATCATGTCGGGGTCGCTCATCCGGGAGATGCCGCCCTCGGCGCGGATGTCGGCGGGCACCCGCTCCAGGGCCATGACGGCGACCGCGCCCGCGTCTTCGGCGATCTTCGCCTGCTCGGGCGTGACGACGTCCATGATCACGCCGCCCTTGAGCATCTCCGCCATGCCGCGCTTGACGCGGGCGGTCCCGGTCTCGGGTGCGGCGTTGTCGGGGGCGGGAGTGGAAGTGGACACGGGCATTCCTTACGTGGACGGACGACAAGTCTTTTCCCATGATATTGCCTGCTCGTCCTGCCTCTCGACCCGGCAGAGTGTCAGCGGGGGGGCACCGGCCGCTTACGGAGTGACGGGACGGGCCGCCGGACGTGCGCCGCTAGGGCGTGTAGGGCTTGCCGTCGTTGACGAGCACGACCCAGACCTGGCCGCGGGCGAAGTTCATGGGCTTGCCGTCAGCGGTGGTGTAGGTGGTGCCCGCGCCCTCGGAAGGGCGCGACCACTTGGCGTTGTAGGCCTTGCCGTCCCGCAGGACGACCGCGCGCCCGCCGCCCGTGGTGTGGATCAGCGGCGTGTAGCTGCCGAGGAAGTCGTGGAACTTCGAGCGCGTGGTCTTGGCGTACTGGACGACGACGGTCCTGCCGCCCAGCAGCCCGCCCTCGGCGGCGCGGTCGGGGCTGCCGCCCCAGCTGGCGAGCCACCGCTTCTGCTTGGCCGACCATGTGAACCCCATGGTGGCGGCGGGCCACCGGGCCGTGAACGAGCGGGTGGGCTTGCCGCCGTCGGGGGCGTCGCCGAAGCGGAAGCCGATGTCGCGCGGCTTCGCGGCCTTCGGCGCCTGCTTCAGCAGATTCCTGGGGTCGGCGTAGAGGTTGTAGGGGATGCGCCTGTCGCCCGAGCGGAAGTACGCGCTGCCCGCGCTCTCCTGTGAGATGTCGTACAACGGCGCCTTGCGGATGTACTTCTTCATCTTGCTCTGGACGCCGGAGAACGCGAAGGCGGGACGGCCGAACTGCGGCAGGATGTGCAGGTCGGAGATGCGGGCGCTGCGGACGGGCCCGACCTTCTTCGGCAGCTTGGAGGAGTAGACCGCCATCAGGCGGGTCTCGCCGCCCTCGACCTGCTCGACGTAGACGATGTCGGCGGCCGACACGCCGCTCTGCGGGAGCGCGGGCCGCGTGTTCTCGATCTTGACCGCGAGGACGGGGTTGGCCAGGCCCCTGGCTCCGCCGGTGAACGGATGCGTCGCCGGAGCCGGCGTCGCGGTGTCCTGGGGCGCGCCCGTGCCGCTCGGCGACGGCGGCGGCGCCGACTTCGCGCCGTCCGAGCCCGAGCAGGCCGACAGCGCGGCCCCGAGGACGAGGACGCCCAGCCCCGCGGCCGCGCGGCCCCGGACGGTGGTGTCCCAGACAGATCGCACGATCTACCCCTCCTTTGGACGATCTGCCAGAGGGTAGCGAACGCGGTCCGGTGCGCTCGCCCGCCCGGTGGTACGGCGGCGGGGGCCTCGCCCGATCAACGCCGCCCCGGCGGATCGCGGGACCTCAGATCCCGGGCGGGTCGTCGTCGATCTCGAAGAAGTCCGGGAGCGGGGCCCTCCCGGCCAGCGGCAGGACGCGGATGAGCAGCTTGCGGCGCGCGATCCGGGCCTGGGAGACGGCGTCGTTGTAGAAGCGGCGGGCGTAGGCGACCTTCGCGGCGGCGGACGACAGCTCCTCCAGGACCACCTCTCCGTCGCCGCCGCCGCGGGCGGCGAGGGTGTCGACGAACCCGGGCTGGTCGACGGCGGCGCGCAGCGCGCGCGACAGGTCGCTCTCGGCGAACTCGCGGCCGTCGGCGTCGGCGGTGCGGGCCTCGTGTGCGGCGGTGGCCAGCACCAGACTGGTGGCGGGGTCCAGGAGCCGGGACGCGGCCAGCTCCAGCGTGGCGGCGGCCCGCCTGACGAGCGCGGCGTCCAGCGCGGCGCGGGCCGTCTCGACCCGCACGTGCAGCCGGTCGAGCCGCGTGGCGCGCCACGAGACGTACACCCCGACGAGGAAGACGACGGCGACCCAGAACAGGACGTCGATGATCCAGTCGTAGGACACGCCGCCCCCTACGCGCCGAGCCCGGACTCGACCACGCCGGCGCGGCCGCCGGTGACGGTCTCGTACACCCGGACCACGTCGCGGGCCACCGACGACCAGTCGTAGACCCGGACGGCGGCGCGCGCCTCCGCGGACAGGTGCTTGCGGCGGGCCGGGTCGTCGAGCAGCTCCCCGGCCGCCGCGGCGAGCGCCTCGTGGTCGCCGGCCGGGAACAGCACCCCGGCCCGGCCGCCGCGCAGGACGCGGTCGAACGCCTCGATGTCGCTGGCGAGGATGGGCGCGCCCGCCGCCATGGCCTCGGCGAGGACGATGCCGAAGCTCTCGCCGCCGAGGTTGGGCGCCACGAACACGTCCACCGAGTGGTAGGCGCGGACCTTGTCCCGCTCGCTCACCATGCCGAGCACGACGACGCGGTCGCGCAGGTCGGCCGGGACCCGGGCCAGCACGTCGCCGGCGTCGCCGGGGCCGGCGATCAGCAGCCGCAGCCCCGGGCGCAGGCGGCCGAGGACCTCGAAGGCGCGCAGCAGCACCGGCAGCCCCTTGCGCGGCTCGTCCATCCGGCCGAGGAACCCCAGGGCTCCCCCGTCGCCGCCCCGGGGCGGCGCGTCCGTGCGGCCGCGCCAGCCCGGCAGCGGCTCCGCCATCGCGTAGCGCTCGGTCGCGACGCCGTTCGGGATCAGGACGGCGTCGCCGCCGAGGTTCTCCACGAGGGTGGTGCGGGCGGCCTCCGACACCGCGATCCGGCCGGTGATCTTCTCCAGGGCGCTCTGCAGGATCGGCGCGGTGACCGACAGCGCCCGGGACCTCTCGTAGGACGCGTGGAACGTGCCCACGATCGGCCCGTCGGCCGCCCAGCAGGCCAGCAGCCCGAGCGAGGGCGCGGCGGGCTCGTGGACGTGCAGGACGTCGAAACCGCCCTCGCGGATCCAGCGCCGGACCCGGCCGGCCGAGAGGAACCCGAACGCCAGCCGCGCGACCGAGCCGTTGTAGGGAACGGGGACGGCCCGCCCGGCCGGCGCGACGTAGGGCGGCAGGTCGGCGTCGTCGTCGGCGGGCGTGATGACCGACACCTCGTGGCCGAGCGCGACCAGCGCCTCGGCGAGGTCGCCGATGTGCTGCTGGACGCCGCCGGGCACGTCCCAGGTGTAGGGGCAGACGATTCCCACCTTCATCGGCCGGCCCTCATCTTCGGCCGTCCGCGAGGTCGTCCACCCAGACCTTCTGCAGCATGTGCCAGTCCTCGGGGTGGGCGGCGATGCCCTCCTCGAAGGCGCACGCGAGGTCCTGGGTCATGGCCTGGATCTTCTCCTGTCTGCCGCCCTCGTCCGGCACGGGGATCTCCTCGTGGACTCGCGCCGCCCAGTACTCGCCCTCATACCAGAGTGTCACGGGGATGAGCGCGGCGCCCGTCTGAACGGCCAGCGCGGCCGACACGGCGGGCATCCGGGCGGTGGCGCCGAAGAACCGCACGTCGATGCCGCTCTCGGTGAGGTCGCGGTCGACGACCAGGCACACCGGGCGCCCGGCGCGCAGCCGCTGCGCCATCCGCCCGTAGGCGGAGGCTCCCCGGTGGGCGAGGACCTCCATCCCGAGGCCCTCGCGGAACTCGACGAACCGGTCGAACAGCGACGCGGGTTCGAGCCGCTCGGCGACGGTCGTGAAGGGGTAGCCGCAGTGCACCAGCCAGGCGCCGGCGTGCTCGTAGTTGCCCATGTGGGGCAGCGCCAGGATCACGCCGCGCCCGGCGTCGAGGTTGGTGAAGATCTTCTTCTCGCCGGTGACCCGCATCCGGCCGAGGATCCGCGCCCGGTCGTACTCGGGAAGCCGGAAGACCTCCAGCCAGTAGCGGAAGTAGGAGCGGAGCACCTTCTTGCTGAGGACGCGGACCTCGTCGTCGACGGCGTCCTTGCCGAGGACGCGGCACAGGTTCTTCTCCAGCTGCCGCACGCCTCCGCCGTAGCGGTGCCAGGTGCGGTCGGCGAGCGCCGTGAACGCCAGGCGCGCCGCGCTCTCCGGCATCTTGCGGACGACCGTCCAGCCCAGGGCGTAGACGGCGTCGGTCACCTCGTCGCGAAGCGACGGCGGCGCCTCTTCGCGGCGGGGCGTGGTCATGGGCGCGGCTCCGGCGTCTTCTCGGCCCCGTTCCGCTCGCCGTCCCCCGCTCCCGCGGCCGCGCCGGGCCTCGCCTGGGCGTACACCGCGGCGAACCGCTGCCCGACCGTGACGGTGCTGAGCACGGCGAGGCCCCACAGGGCGACGGCGAGGATGTAGGGGACCCCGAGCCCGTCGAACCCGGCGGCGACCAGGGCGACGATGAGGCGCTCGGCCCGCTCGGCGATGCCGACGTTGCACGTGTAGCCGAGGCCCTCGGCGCGGGCCTTGGCGTAGGACACCACGACCCCGGCGACCAGGCAGTACAGGGCGACCCCGGCGAGGGGCTCCTGGCCGCTCCGGTACAGCCCGATCATCAGCCCGGCGAAGATCGCGGCGTCGGCGACGCGGTCCATGGTGGAGTCCAGGAACGCGCCGAACGCGGAGATCTTCCCGGTGACCCGGGCGACCGCGCCGTCGAGCATGTCGAACAGGACGAACGCGGTGATGACCATCGTCCCCCAGAAGAACTCGCCGCGGGGGAACAGCACGAGCGCGCCGGCGGCGACGCCGACCGTCCCGATGACGGTGATGGCGTTGGGCGAGACCCCGGTCCGCGCGACCGCCTGTCCGACGGGGGTGAGGACTCGCCCCAGCGCGGGCCTGATCTTGTTGAGCATCGACGTCCGTTCTCGTGATCATCGGGAGTCGCGGCCGCCGGGAGTCGTGCTCACCGGGGGCGGCCCCGCCGCGGGCGACCGGCGCCCACGCGGCGCGGCCCATCGTAGTGCGCACGCCGCGGGCGCGCGGCCGGTCAGGGGTCCGCGGCCGCCGACCGGCCGCACGGCCGGCGGATCGCGGTTGTTTGCCGTTCACCCCTTGTGATCCCGGCCGCCACGGGAAAGGCTGTTGACACGGGTGTGACGTCGGTCACGCGCGATGGACGAGGTCGGACGCCGCACTCGGACGTCAGGGCCGGGCCCGCCGGGCCGGGCCCCAGCCGCACGCGGGCCTCCGCGAGAGGCCTGTCCGAGGAGGTAGTCATGGCGGACAAGGGAGGCCACCCGGGAGCCCCCGGCAGGGCACCGGAGGCCGGCGGGTGCGACAAGGTGCGCAACGTCGCGCTGGTCGGCCATTCTGGGGCCGGCAAGACCACGCTCGTCGAGGCGCTGCTCGCCGCCACGGGCGCGCTGCAGCGGGCGGGGAAGGTCGAGGACGGCACCACGGTCAGCGACTCCGACGAGGTGGAGGTGCGCCAGCAGCGCTCGGTCAACCTCGCGCTCGCGCCGCTGACGCACGGCGACATCAAGGTCAATCTCATCGACACCCCCGGCTACGCCGACTTCGTCGGCGACCTGCGGGCCGGGCTGCGCGCCGCCGACGCGGCGCTGTTCGTGATCTCGGCCGTGGACGGCATCGACGGGCTCACCCGGATGATCTGGGAGGAGTGCGCGGCGGTGCGCATGCCGCGCGCCGTCGTCATCACCAAGGTCGACCAGCAGCGCGGCGACTACGACGACGTGGTCCTGACCTGCCAGGACGTCTTCGGTGAGGGCGTCGCGCCGCTGTACTTCCCGGCCCAGGGCGACGACGGCCTGAAGGGCCTGGTCGGGCTGCTGTCGCAGCGCTGCCTCGACTACTCGACCGGGCGGCGCACCGAGTGCGACCCCGATCCCCGGTACCTGGACCAGATCTCCGAGCAGCGCGCCTCGCTCATCGAGGGGATCATCCAGGAGAGCGAGGACGAGACCCTCATGGACCGCTACCTGTCCGGTGAGGAGATCGACGTCAAGGCGCTCATCGAGGACCTGGAGACCGCGGTGGCGCGCGGCAGCTTCTACCCCGTCCTCGCGACGTCGGTGCCGCACGGCGACCACCCCGGCCCGGTCGTCGGCATGCTGGAGCTGCTGGAGGTCATCACCCAGGCGTTCCCGTCCCCCCTCGAACACGGCATCCCGCCGGTGGCCCCGGTGGCGGGCGGCCCCCCGAAGGAGATCGCCTGCGATCCGGAGGGGCCGCTGGTCGCCGAGGTCGTCAAGACCACGTCCGACCCCTACGTCGGGCGGATCTCGCTGGTCCGCGTCTTCTCCGGGACGCTGCGCCCCGACACGACCGTGCACGTCTCCGGGCACGGGATGGAGGACCGCGGCCACGAGGACCACGACGTCGACGAGCGCGTCGGCGCGCTCACCTCCCCGCTGGGCAAGACGCAGCGCACCGTGTCGTCCTGCGGGGCGGGCGACATCTGCGCGGTGGCGAAGCTCGGCCGCGCGGAGACCGGCGACACGCTGTCGGATCCGGGCGCCGCCCTGGTGATGGCCCCCTGGTCCATGCCGGACCCCCTGCTACCGGTCGCGATCCGTGCGAAGTCCAAGGCCGACGAGGACAAGCTGAGCCAGGCGCTCGGCCGGCTCGTCGCCGAGGACCCGACGCTGCGGCTGGAGAACAACGCCGAGACCCGGCAGCTGGTCCTGTGGTGCATGGGCGAGGCCCACGCCGACGTGCTGATCGACCGGCTGCGCGCCCGGTACGGCGTCGAGGTCGAGCGGGTGGACCTGCGGGTCCCGCTGCGGGAGACGTTCGGCGGGACGGCGAAGGGCCTCGGCCGACACGTCAAGCAGAGCGGCGGGCACGGCCAGTACGGCATCTGCCACATCGACGTCGAGCCGCTGCCCTCCGGCGACGGCTTCGAGTTCGTCGACAAGATCGTCGGCGGGGTCGTCCCCCGCCAGTTCATCCCGTCGGTCGAGAAGGGCGTCCGGCAGCAGATGGAGCGCGGCGTCTCCGCCGGGTACCCGATGGTGGACATCAAGGTCACGCTGCACGACGGCAAGGCGCACTCGGTCGACTCCTCCGACATGGCGTTCCAGGCCGCCGGCGCGCTCGCGCTGAAGGACGCGGCGGGCCAGGTGCCGATCCTGCTGCTGGAGCCCGTCGACGAGGTGGAGGTGCTCATCGCCGACGAGTACGTGGGCCAGATCATGTCCGACCTCACCTCGCGGCGCGGCCGGGTGCTCGGCTCCCAGGCGGTGCCCGGCGGACGCACGATGATCAAGGCCGAGGTGCCGCAGCTGGAGATCGTCCGGTACGCGATCGACCTGCGGTCGATGTCGCAGGGCACCGGCACGTTCACCCGCGGCTTCCTGCGCTACGAGCCGCTCCCCTCGCATCTCGCCGACAAGGTCGCCGCCGACGGGTGACCGCGCACGCCGGCGGACGGGGCCCGGCGCGGGCCGGGCCCCGGCGCCCCGTGAGCAGGCCCGCCCCGTTCCCGCCCCCTCCGCCGCGGTGACGCCCGCCGCCCGCGGGCTCGACCTCGGGGGGGAGCCGGGCTCATCCCGCAGGGTGACCCGCGATTCGGCCGCACGGCCGATGATCAGGGCGGGTCCGCGGTGGCATCGTGGTCGCACAATGGAAAACGTGGACGACCCCCGGCGTCCGGCCGCCCCCGGACGCCGGGCGTTCATCAAGGGGTTCGGTCTGGCGGCCGCCGGAGCGGTCACGCTGGGCGCGGGGGCGGAAACGGTCGGCGCCGTGGTCGGTTCCGGCAACCCGCCGACGTCGGCGATGGCGGTTCCCATCGCCGGTCCGTGGCGGCCGGGGAGCGCGCATGTGGACGTGGTCTGGGGCGTCGACACCGCCCAGAAGCTCGTCGCCCTCACCTTCGACGACGGGCCGATGCCCAACTGGACGCCCATGGTGCACGACATCCTGGACGCCGAGCGGGTCAAGGCCACGTTCTTCCTCGTCGGGGAGCGGCTCGTCCGGCACGCCCGGCTCGTGCACGGGCGGATGGACCGGCACGAGGCCGGAAACCACACCTGGCAGCACCAGGACCTGTCGCGCCTCTCCGACGCGCGGGCCCTGGAGCAGTTGCGGCGCGCCCACAACGCCATCGGGCGGATCGTCGGCAAGGAGCCCCGGTTCCTGCGGCCCCCGTTCGGCCGCCTCGGCGGGACCACGCTGAGCGCCGCGTGCCGGTTCGAGTACGACATCGCGCTGTGGTCGATCAAGATGCTGGAGAAGACCTACGAGGACGACCCGCCCGCGCTGGTGGACTACATCGTCGGCAACACCGGGCCCGGGGCGATCCTGCTCGCCCATGACACCGGCCACCACGACCGCCTGGTCGCGCTGCGCAACCTCGTCCCGATGATCCGCGGCCTGCGCGCCAAGGGGTACGAGTTCGTCACGGTCTCGGAGCTGATGAGCGTCTCGCAGGCCCCGCCCCGCCCGCCGGGCGACGGGGGCCTGCGCCGCGCCGCGCCTCCTGCGTAGGACGGGGGCGCGGCGGGCCGAGGGTCAGGCGTGCGGCCAGGCGTCGGCGAGCATCTGGCGGGTGTCGCGCAGCAGCTGCGGCAGGACCTTGGTGTGCCCGACGACCGGCATGAAGTTCGTGTCGCCGCCCCAGCGCGGGACGACGTGCTGGTGCAGGTGAGCGGCGATGCCGGCGCCGGCGACGAGGCCGAGGTTCATGCCGACGTTGAAGCCCTGCGCGCCGCTCGCCTTGCGCAGCGCCGTCAGGGACCGCTGCGTGAACGTCGCCAGCTCCACGTACTCCGGCTCCTCCAGGTCGGCGTAGTCGGCGACGTGCCGGTACGGGACGACCATCAGGTGCCCGGAGTTGTAGGGGTAGAGGTTCAGCACCGTGAACACCGACTCCCCCCGGGCCACGATGAGGCCCTCCTCGTCGGTCATCTTCGGGATCTCGCAGAACGGGCAGCCGTCGCCCGATCCCGCGCCCGTGGGCTTGTTCTCGCCCTTGATGTAGGCCATCCGGTGCGGGGTCCAGAGCCGCTGGAAGTTGTCGGGCGTGCCCGCGCCGCCCTTCTCCTCCTCGAAGCGGGGCGTGCGCTCGTTCCCGGCGCCCGACCCGGGCGCGTCCTCGCGCCCCTGCTGCACCACGTACTCCTCCGGCTCTGCGCTCAAGGCGGCGGTCTCCTTTTGTTCACGGCCTGACCAGCAGCATAGAGAGAGACGCCCCCGGGACTGTAGCCGGGATCCCCTAGCATGGCCCGTCGGCGGGCCTTCGGACGCGCCCGCGATCCGGTGCCTGCGTGACGTTCCGCGCGTCGCTCCGACACCATGGTCACCCGACCGAACCGCAGGGAGCGATCATGACCGGGCTCGACAAGCGCCAGACCGGGAACGCCGAGCAGACGCCGGGGGCCGGACCCGGGCCGCTGTTCCCCGGGGCGCCCGCCGGCCGCCCGGGGACGGAGCCTCCCTCCCTCACGGGCGCGGTTCCCCCGGGCACGCCCTCCCAGAGCACTCCCTCCCAGAGCACGCCGTCCCAGAGGGAGCCGTCCCTGGGCGCACCGCTCCCCGGAACGCCGCTGTCGGCGCCGCCCGCGGCCCCGCCCGCGGCGCAGCAGTCGGTGCCTCCCCCGCGGGGCGTGCTGTCGTCGGGCCCGAGCGCGGTGCCGATGACGATGCACGGCTCGTCCGGCGACCTCAGCGCGCCGGTGGACGGCCGCATCACGATCGGCAACGCGGTGATCGGGAAGATCGCCGCGTTCGCGGCGCTGGAGGTGGAGGGCGTCGCCGGCCTCACCGTCCGGGACGAGCCCGCCGCGACGGGCGTGCGCGTGGTCCAGAACGACGACGAGGTCACGCTGGACGTCGCCATCGCCGTCGAGTACGGCCTCGTGATCAAGGACGTGGCCACGAGGGTGAAGGCGAACGTGGCGCGGGTGGCGGGCATGATGCTGGGGACGCGGGTCGCCGCCGTCAACGTGTCCGTCGAGGACGTCCGTCAGGCGGGCCGGGCGTAGCAGTTCTGCATGCCGCCCCCCACCGAGATCGTGGTGACCTTGACGCGCTCGACCAGCTGCGGCGCGACGCCCGTGAAGTGGAACGTCTGCGGCCCGCCCCCGCGCACGGTGGTCTGCTGAGCCTTCGGCTCCTGCCCCCGCAGCGAGAGTTCCGCCCGGATCGCGCCGCTGGCGGAGACCGCGATGACCACGTCCACGCCGGTGGGTGTGGCCCGGTAGTACGCCGTGCCCCTCGGGCAGGCGCCGACGCCGCCCGAGCCGTTCTGCGAGGGGATCTGCGGGCCGCCGCCCGGGCCGCCGGAACCGTCGCCGCCGCCTGGATAGGGCTGGCCGCTCCCGTTCTGCTGCGGGGCGGGATTGGTCGGGGTCACAGGGAGGCCGGCGCCTCCGGGAAGGCCCGTCTGACCGCCCGGCGCGGACGGGTTCGCCGTCCCCCCGGCGCCGGCCGCGCCCTGCGTGCCCTTGTCCATCAGGGGCATGAGCAGGACGACGACCGCGGCGGCGACGAGCGCCAGGGTGCCGGTGTAACCGGCGATCCGGAGCCAGAGCGACCGGCCCCGCCGGCCCGGCCTCCTGGACTTCATCTCCGCTGTCTCCCCGGTCCTCGAACGTGGTCGATGAGGCTACCAACTCCGGGCGCGCCACTTCCGGGTCGCGCTCGCGCGGAGCGGGCGCGACCCGTCCGGGGCTCAGATCTGCACGCGGGCCCGCACGGCCTCGACGATCTCCTCGACCGCCTCGTCGATCGGGACGCCGTTCTTCTGCTCGCCGCCCCGATACCGGAACGACACCGCGTCCTTGGCGACGTCGTCGTCGCCCGCGAGCAGCATGTACGGGACCTTCTGCTTCTGCGCGTTGCGGATCTTCTTCTGCATCCGGTCGGAGGAGGCGTCCACCTCGACGCGCAGGCCGTGCTCGCGCAGCCGCGCGGCGACCTTCTCCAGGTGCGGGACGTGGCCGTCGCCGATCGGGATGCCGACCGCCTGCACCGGCGCCAGCCACGGCGGCATCGCGCCCGCGTAGTGCTCCAGCAGCACGCCGAAGAACCGCTCGATCGAGCCGAACAGCGCCCGGTGCAGCATCATGGGCCGCTGCCGGGTGCCGTCGGCCGCCTGGTACTCCAGGCCGAACCGCTCGGGCTGGTTGGGGTCGACCTGGATGGTCGACAGCTGCCAGGTGCGCCCGATCGCGTCCTTGGCCTGGACCGAGATCTTGGGGCCGTAGAACGCCGCGCCGCCCGGGTCGGGGACGAGGTCGAGCCCGGTGGCCTCGGCGGCGTCGCGGAGGGCGGCGGTGGCCTTCTCCCACATCTCGTCGGAGCCGATGAACTTGTCGGACTCGTCGCGGGTGGACAGCTCCAGGTAGAACTCGTTCAGGCCGTAGTCGCGCAGCAGGCCGAGGACGAAGTCGAGGAGGCGCTTGATCTCCTCGCCCATCTGGTCCTCGGTGCAGTAGATGTGCGCGTCGTCCTGGGTCATGCCCCGGACGCGGGTGAGGCCGTGCACGACGCCCGACTTCTCGTACCGGTACACCGACCCGAACTCGAAGAGCCGCAGCGGCAGCTCCCGGTAGGAGCGACCGCGCGCCCGGTAGATCAGGTTGTGCATCGGGCAGTTCATCGGCTTGAGGTAGTAGTCGCCGCCGTCGATCTCCATGGCGGGGAACATGTCGTCCTTGTACCAGCCGAGGTGCCCGGAGGTCTCGAACAGGTGGCCCTTGGTGATGTGCGGGGTGTTGACGAACTCGTACCCCTCCTCCTCGTGCCGGCGGCGCGAGTAGTCCTCCATCACCTTGCGGACGGCGCCGCCCTTCGGGTGGAAGACGGCGAGGCCGCTGCCGATCTCGTTCGGGAAGGAGAACAGGTCGAGCTCGGCGCCGAGACGGCGGTGGTCGCGCTTCTCGGCCTCCTCCAGGAACCGCAGGTACTCGTCCTGCTTGTCGCGGGACTCCCAGGCGGTGCCGTAGATCCGCTGGAGCTGCGGGTTCTTCTCGCTGCCGCGCCAGTACGCGCCGCCCGAGCGCATCAGCTTGAAGGCGGGGATGACCCGGGTCGACGGCAGGTGCGGGCCGCGGCACAGGTCCTTCCAGCGGAGCTCGCCGGACTTGGCGTCGAGGTTGTCGTAGATGGTCAGCTCGCCGCCGCCCACCTCGACCTCGGCGCCGTCGGCCGCGTCCGGGCCGGAGCCCTTCAGGCCGATCAGCTCCAGCTTGTAGGGCTCGGCGGCCAGCTCGGCGCGCGCGTCCTCGTCGGAGACGGGGCGGCGGGAGAACCGCTGCCCCTGCTTGACGATCTCGCGCATCCGCTTCTCGACGCGCTTGAGGTCGTCGGGGGTGAACGGCTCGGGGACGTCGAAGTCGTAGTAGAAGCCGTTCTCCACGGGCGGGCCGATGCCCAGCCTCGCCTCGGGGAACAGCTCCTGGACGGCCTGCGCCATGACGTGCGCGGCGGAGTGCCGCATGATCGCCCGGCCGTCGTCCGAGCCGATCTCGACCGGCTCGACGGCGTCGCCGTCGCCCAGCTCGCCGGCGAGGTCGCGCAGCTCGCCGTTGACGCGGGCGGCGATCACGGTGCGGCCGTCGGCCTCCAGCGCCTGGCCCGCGGTGGTGCCCGCCGGCACCGCCCGCTCGCTCCCGTCGAGGGTGATGCGCAGCTCAGACACGGTGGACACGGGTACTCCTCGGAATGATGGGTCGGGGTCAACGGGGTTCGATGCTATCGACTCGGGGTGTCCCCCGGCGTCCGGCTCCATCGGCCGTTCCTCTCGGTCGGCGGAGGGCCCGCGGCGTCCCCGGACGGCGGAAGGGCCCCGGGGATCGCTCCCGGGGCCCTTCCGCGTGCAATGTCAGAACATGCCGCCGTCGCGCCGGGAGTGACCCGGCGTCGTCGTCTCTGCGAACACGTGCGGCATGGATCCACTGTAACCGATGGGCGGGCGCGCGGCCCGGCCTTTCACGCGCGGGCCCGCGGTGCGGCGAGGTCGTCCATGTCCTCCAGCTCGCGGCCCTTGGTCTCGGGGACGGCGCGCAGCACGAACAGGAACGCCAGGATCGAGAAGAGCGTGTAGATGCCGTACGCCAGGCCCAGGGAGAAACCGGAGATGCCGGGGAACGTCGTGGTGATCACCCAGTTGGCGAGCCACTGCGAGGCGGCGGCGACGGCCAGGGCGGACGCCCGGATGAAGTTGTTGAACATCTCGCCGAGCATCACCCACACGACCGGCCCCCACGTCGCGGCGAAGGAGGCGACGAACACGTTCGCCGCGACGAGCGCCACGGGGCCGGCGACGCCGCCGAGGCCGGGAGCGCCGTCCACCACGGGGGCGGTCGCGAAGCAGACCGTGAGGGTGCCGAGGGAGGCCGCCATGCCGGCGGCTCCGGCCAGCAGCAGCGGGCGCCGCCCGATCCGGTCGACGAGCGCGATCGCGACCAGTGTGAACGCGACGTTGACCACCGAGTTGATCACCGAGGTGAGCATCGCGTCGTTCTCGGAGAACCCGACGGCCTGCCACAGCGAGGAGGAGTAGTAGAAGATCACGTTGATGCCGACGAACTGCTGGAACACCGACAGCAGGATCCCGGCCCACACGACCGGCATCAGGCCGAGCCGGTCGCCGCGCAGGTCGCCGAGCCGCACGGGCCGGTCCGCGGCGATGGACCGCTCGATCTCGGTGATCTTGACGTCCACGTCCCCCCGGCCCATCACGCGCCGCAGCACCTGCCGCGCGCGGGCCGTCTCGTGCTTCTTGACCAGGTAGCGGGGCGACTCGGGGATCGTGGTGGCGATCAGGCCGTACAGGACGGCCGGGACGACCGCGCTGACGAACATCCACCGCCACGCGCCGCCGCCCAACGGGAACGTTCCAGTCGCACCGCCGTCGGACACCCGCGCGATGACGTAGTCGACCACGAGGGCCGCGAAGATGCCGAGCACGATCGCCATCTGCTGCAGCGAGCCGAGCCGGCCGCGCAGCTCGGCCGGGGCGATCTCGGCGATGTAGGCGGGCGCGATCACCGACGCGGCGCCGATGGCGAGGCCGCCGACCAGCCGCCAGACGGTGAGGTCGACCGCGCTGAAGGCCAGCGCGGAGCCGAGCGAGCTGACCACGAACAGCCCGGCGGCGATGAGCATCACCCGCACCCGGCCGATCCGGTCGCCGAGCGGCCCCGCGAACCAGGCGCCGGCGGCGCAGCCGAGCAGCGCGGCGGAGACCACGAAGCCGACCGCGAAGCCGCCGAGGCCGAACTCCTGCTTGAGCGCGTCGACCGTTCCGTTGATCACCGAGGAGTCGTAGCCGAACAGGAAGCCGCCGAGAGCGGCGGCCCCGGCCAGCAGCGCCGCCACCGCCGCCGGGTGCGACCCCCCGTCCTCGCGGTGCTCGTCCGCCTGCCTCGGTCCGCTGCCCGCTGTCGTCATGGAGGCCGATCTTCCCCGGGAGCCGGACCTTATGCGGGCGCCGCGGGCTCAGTCGCGGACGGCGATTCCGAGCACGTGCGGCGACGCCGGGTTGGCCCGGCTCGGCTCGGGGAACTCGAACCGCCGCTCGGCGCGCACGGTGAAGCCGCTGCCGGCGATCCACTCGCTCGTCGGGCGGGTGACGTGGCAGCCGGCGGCGAAGAACGGCCACAGCAGGTCCGCGTAGCGCTGGAAGCGCACCTTGCCGGGGGTGCTGCCCCGCACGTGCTCGTAGTAGCGCAGCTCACCGCCCGGCTTGAGGACGCGCCGCAGCTCGGCCAGCGCCCGGACGGGGTCCCGGACCGAGCACAGCACGAGCGACGCGACCGCCACGTCGAACGAGGCGTCGTCGAGGTCGAGGTCCTCGGCGAGACCGGGGCGCACCGTGATCGGCACCGGCGCGCGCTCCGCGGCGTGGGCGGCCTTCGCGCGCAGCCGCGGCTCGGGTTCGACGGCGACGACCCCGGTGACCTCGGGCGGGTAGTGCGGGAAGTTGGCCCCGTATCCGGCACCCACCTCCACCACGCGGCCGGACGCACCGGCCAGCAGCTCCGCGCGGCACGCGTCGCCGCCCGCCTTGGCGCAGCCGGCGTCCAGCCGCGGATAGAGGCGGGCGAAGATCGGATGGCTCAGGTCGGTCATTCCCGCAGTCTCCGTCGCCCCGGCGATCACCGCAAGATCGGCGCTGCCTCGGGGTGCGCACCCGGGCGGCCGGGCCTCACCAGTCGGCGGCGGACTCGTCGGCGAGCCGGATCAGGCCGCCGCCGGCGTCCACGTCGTACCGCCGCATCGCGCTGAGCGGCGGCGAGTAGACATGGACGCTCACGGCGGGCGCGTCCGAGGTGTTGCGGACGTCGTGGACGTAGCCCGGCCCGAAGGAGTGGGCCTGCCCGGCGCCGACGCCGCGCGCGGTCCCGATCCGGCGCGCGGCGTTGACGCGCTGCTCCTCCAGGGCGCCGAGGGCGACCGCGAACGCGCCCGCGGAGTCGCCGTGGTCGTGGAAGCCGGTGGACTGGCCGGGGAGCCAGCTGATCAGCCATATCTCGTGGTCGGCGTCCTGGTGGACGCGCTCGTACCAGCGTCCTCGCGGGTCGAGCCGGACCCGGAGCAGCCACTCCCCCGGGTCGGTGGCGAGCCCGCGCGCCCGCTCGGCGAGGCGCCGGGGCGTGAAGGGCGCGCCTTCGGGCGCGGGCACGGTGAGTCCGGTCGTGGTGACGGTCATGCGGTCGCTCTCCTAGCGGTGTGCTGCCATTCCTCGTCGCGCTCAGCGGGACGGGCGGCGACACAGCGCGCTGGCCTGGCGGCGCAGGTCGACGTGCAGGCGCTCATGGCGAAGTCCGGAGATCGGCACGGGCACCAGCGTGGCGCAGATTCCCTATAAAGTCAATCGGAAATAGCCGTTTACCGCCCCTCCGCGGCGAGAGGAGCGCTGCTCAGGGCTGATACCCAGGGGCTGCATCCGATCTCCCTCCCCGGGGTCAGGCCGCCGGGGCGCCGGAAGTCCTAGGCTCGCAGCCAAATGAACGATGAAGACCGCCCCGCGGCCTCGGGCCGCACCCGGCTGGCCGCCGGTGTCCGCGCCGCCCTCGTGCTCGGCCGCGACGAGCCGGCCGTCACCCTGCTGCCCGCCCATCCCGCGCTGCGCATCCCGATCCTGCTCGTCCTGACGCTGCTGGCCCTCGGGTTCACCGCCGGGGCCATCGCCATCTCCGTCACGCAGTACAAGGTCAACGCGCAGCTGGCCTGGCCCCTCGGCGCGCTGCAGGCGATGCCCCTGCTGTTCGCGGCCCGCTGGCCGCTGGCCGCCTGGCGGGTCGCCGCGGCCGGCCTGCTCCTGACGGTCTTCGTCCGGCACGGCGAGGGCTTCATGCCGTGGCCGGTGACGGCGATCCTCGCCCTGATCGTCATCCTGTTCTTCGTCGGCGTCGGCGCCGCCCGGCAGACCACCGTCGGCGTCGGCGCGGTGACCATCGCCGGAGTACTGGTGCCCGCGGTGCTGCTCGGGATGCCCGGCTGGTTCGGCATGATCCTCGCCGGGATCGCGGCGGTCGCGCTGACCTTCGGCGACGCGGTCGGCGGGCGGCACTCGGCGGTGGAGGAGCTGCGGTGGCGCGAGGAGCAGCACCGGCGCGACCTGGCCCGCCAGGCGGTTCTGGAGGAGCGGGCCCGCATCGCCCGCGAGCTGCACGACGTCGTCGCCCACCACATGTCGGTGATCGCGATGCAGGCGGAGGCCGCCCCCTACAAGATCCCCGAACTGCCGGACGCGGCGCGGCAGACGTTCGAGGTCGTCCGGGACGCGGCCCGCGAGGCCCTCACCGAGACGCGCCGGGTCGTCGGGCTGCTGCGTGCCGACGACGAGGGCGCCGAGCGCGCCCCGCAGCCCGGCCTGGAGCGGCTGGACGACCTGGTCGCCGCTTCCCGCCGCTCCGGGCTGTCGGTCGCGAGCGCCGTCGTCGGGATGCCGCGCCCCCTGCACGCCGGCGTCGACCTGTCGGCGTACCGGATCGTGCAGGAGTCGCTGAGCAACGCCGCCCGGTACGCGCCGGGCTCCCGGGTGCACGTCGAGGTGCGGTACGGCGCCGACACGCTGACGGTGTCGGTCACCGACGACGGCGCCCGCAGCACCCCGGAGGAGTCGCACGGCGGCGGCCACGGCCTGGTCGGCATGCGCGAACGCGTCACGATGCTCGACGGCAGGCTCGACGCCGGCCCGCGGGAGGGCGCCGGCTGGTCGGTCGTGGCCGAGCTCCCCTACGGCGATCCGGACTAGTCTGTGTTTCACAGTCCCGGCCCGCTTCGCTCGCCTTGCGGCCCGCTTCGCTCGCCTTGCGGCCCGCTTCGCTCGCCTTGCGGCTCGCTACGCGACCGGAACTGGGCGAACGCGGCATCGCTTCGCGATCCGCCCGGTTCCGCTCGCCTCCGGCTTCGCTCCACCGGGCGGCTCACGCGTTCACGAGCATGGCCGAGGCCACTTCGAAACACGCCCTAACCCGGGGCGAGCCGATCATCCGGCCCGTAGGGTTGTTCCGTGACGATTCGGGTGCTGATCGCCGACGACCAGGTGATGATCCGCGACGGGCTCGCGGCGCTGCTGTCCTCCGACCCGGGGATCGAGGTGATCGGGCAGGCGGGCAACGGCCGCGAGGCCGTGGAGATGGCCCGCCGGCTCGACCCGGACGTGGTCGTCATGGACATCCGGATGCCGGAGATGGACGGCCTGGCCGCCACCGCGGAGCTGGCCGGCTCCCCCGAACCGGACGCGGACCCCGCCGAAGCGCGGCCCAAGGTGCTCATCCTGACCACCTTCGACCTCGACGAGTACGTCTACGAGGCCCTCGGCTCCGGGGCCAGCGGGTTCCTGCTGAAGGACGCCTCGGCCGCGGACCTGGTGAACGGCGTGCGGGTCGTGGCGGCGGGCGACGCGCTACTCGCCCCGTCCATCACCCGCCGGCTGATCGGGGACTTCGCGCGCCGGCGCCGGCACCAGCGGCCGAGCCCGAAGGCGACCGCGGGCCTGACGCCCCGCGAGCTGGACGTGCTGCGCCTCATGGCGCGCGGCCTGTCCAACGCCGAGATCGCCGCCGAACTGGTGCTGGCCGAGCAGACGGTCAAGACGCACGTCGGGCACGTGCTGACCAAGCTCGGGCTGCGCGACCGCACCCAGGCCGTCGTCTACGCCTACGAGAACGGGCTCGTCGGCTAGCGGCGCGCCGCGGCTCAGCGCGACGGGTCGAGGACGAGCTTGCCGGTGGTGCGCCTGGCGCGCAGGTCCTCATGGGCCCGCCGCACCTCGGTGAGCCCGTACTCGCCGCCCGCGACGACGCGGATCCCGCCGTCCGCGGCGAGGGTGAACAGCTCGTCCAGCGCCCGGCGCATCACGTTGCCGGGGAGCTGGAAGACGTGCGCCAGCCACATGCCGGAGATCGTCGTGGAGTGCGACATGAGCGTGGCGGGCCGGACGGGCGAGGGCTCCGTGCGCGACGCCATCCCGTAGAAGGCGAGGCGTCCGAACGGCGCCAGGGCGCGCAGGCTCTGGTCGGTCACCGTCCCGCCGGTCATCTCCAGGACGGTGTCGACGCGCCTGCCCTCGTTGGCGTCGATCAGCGCCCGGGTGAGGTCGGGCACGCCGGCGTCGATCGCGACGTCGGCCCCGAGGTCGAGGGCGAGGCGCCGCTTGCTCTCGGAGGAGGCGGTGGCGATGACCCGCCCGGCGCCCCAGGCCTTGGCGAGCTGCACGGCGATCGTCCCGACCCCGCCCGCGGCGGCGTGCACGACGACGGACTCGCCGGGCTCCAGGTGGACGCTGCGGCGCAGCAGCACCCACGCCGACGCCCCCTGAACGATCATGCCGAGGGCGGTGACGTCGTCGATTCCGTCCGGGACGTCCCAGGCCAGCGCCTCGGGGGCGACGGCCTTCTCCGCGTAACCGCCGGTTCCGACGAGCGCGACGACGCGGCGGCCGCCCGGCGTCGTCCCGACGACCTCGCCGCCCGGCACCATCGGCAGCGTGGACTCCGAGAGGTAGCTGTTCTCGGCCTGGTGGGTGTCGGCGTAGTTGACGCCGGCCCGCGAGACGTCGATGAGCAGGTGGCCCGGCCCGGCGGACGGCTCGGGCAGCTCGGTGGCGGTCAGGACCTCGGGCCCGCCGAACTCGGTGATCTGGATCGCGCGCATGACTCTCCTCGGAAGCTCTCGGATGCTCAGCGGGGCCCGGGGACGCCGCGGAAGCGGAACGGCTCGGACGGGCGGCCCGGCACCACGTACCACGCCTCGCCCGCGCCGTCGGCGTCCAGGATCCGCATGAACGCCTCGACGACGTCCCCCACCTCCAGGATGGGGAAGCCGGTCTCCTGGAGATGCCCCTTCAGCGGGGTCAGGATGTCGGTGTCGGCGAAGGACGGGCACAGCGCGTTCACGCGGACGCCCTCGCCGGCGAACGCGGGGCCGAGGGCGCGGACGAGGCCGACCACGGCCGCCTTGTTGGCGCCGTAGACCGGGTCGAACGGCGTCGCGGTGAGCGCCGCCATGCTCGCGGTGGCGACGATGTCGCCGCCGCCCCGGGCGCGCAGCGCGGGCAGCGCGGCGTGCGCGCCGAACACGACGCCGTCGAGGTTGATCTCCATGGCCCGCCGGTACGCGGCGAGGTCGAAGTCGTCGCCGACGCCCCCGCCGCCCGCGACCCCGGCGTTGAGGAACGCCACGTCCAGGCCCCCGAAGCGGTCGACGGCGACCGCGACCGCGGCCTCGCTGTCGGCGGGGTCGCGAACGTCGCAGCGGACGAACGCGCCGCCCAGCTCCCTCGCGAGCGCGTCCCCGGCCTCCGCGTCGACGTCGGCGAGCACGACCCGCGCGCCCTCGCGGGCGAGGCGGCGCGCCACCGCGGCCCCGATGCCGTTGGACCCGCCCGTGATCAGCGCGACCCTGCCGGTGCCGTCGAAGGGTGCCATGGGGGACTCCTCCCGAAGTAACTGACTCGTCAGTTACTCTAGCGGAATGGACTTCGGTTTGAGCGAGCGGGCCCGGGAGCACCTCGGCCGCCTCCAGGACTTCATGGACTCCCACGTCTACCCGGCCGAGCCGGTCTACGCGGCCCAGCGGGCCGAGCTGCGCGCGGCGGGCCGCGAGCACCACGTCCCCCAGATCGTCGAGGACCTCAAGGCGGAGGCGCGCGAGCGCGGCCTCTGGAACCTGTTCCTTCCCGACTGCGAGGACCCCGCACACGGGCTCTCGGTCACCGACTACGCCTCCCTCGCCGAGGTGACGGGCCGCTCCCCCGCCCTGGCGCCCGAGGCCACCAACTGCGCGGCGCCGGACACGGGCAACATGGAGGTCCTGCACCTGTTCGGCACGCCGGAGCAGAAGGAGCGCTGGCTCGCGCCGCTGCTGAACGGCGAGATCCGCAGCGCGTTCGCGATGACGGAGCCGGACGTGGCGAGCTCGGACGCCACCAACATCTCCACCCGGATCGAGCGCGACGGCGACCACTACGTCGTCAACGGCCGCAAGTGGTGGATCAGCGGCTCCGCCGACCCGCGCTGCAAGATCATGATCGTGATGGGCAAGACGGACCCGGAGGGGCACCCCTACCGGCAGCAGTCGATGGTGCTCGTGCCGCTCGACGCTCCCGGGGTGGAGGTCGTCCGGCCGCTGCCCGTGTTCGGCTACCAGGACCAGCACGGCCACTGCGAGATCACCTTCACCGACGTCCGCGTCCCGGTGGAGAACCTGGTCGGCGAGGAGGGCGGCGGCTTCGCCATCGCGCAGGCCCGCCTCGGCCCCGGCCGCATCCACCACTGCATGCGCGCGATCGGGATGGCCGAGCGGGCGCTGGAGCTGATGTGCGAGCGCGCGGTGTCGCGCGTGGCCTTCGGCGGGCCGCTGGCCAAGCAGGGCGTGGTGCGCCAGCAGATCGCCGAGTCGCGGATGGCGATCGAGCAGGCCCGGCTGCTCACCCTCAAGACCGCCTGGCTGATCGACCGGCAGGGCGTCCAGGCCGCCCGGTCCGAGGTGGCGGCGATCAAGGTGATCGCCCCGCGCGTGGCGCTGGACGTGGTCGACCGCGCGATCCAGGTGCACGGCGGCGCCGGCGTCAGCGACGACACCCCGCTCGCCGCGATGTGGGCGGGGCTGCGCACGCTGCGCCTCGCGGACGGCCCGGACGAGGTCCACGTGCGGAGCGTGGCCCGCGCCGAGCTCGGCAGGTACCTCGGCACATGACCGGCGGCACGGGGGAGGCGGCGCCGGGCGCGCGGCGGCGCATGCCGCACGCCCGGCGGCGCGAGCAGCTGCTCCGGGCGGCGCTCGCGGAGTTCGGCCGGCGCGGGTACCACCTGACCCAGATGGAGCACGTGGCGGCGGGGGCACAGGTGTCCAAGGCGCTGCTGTACCAGCACTTCACCTCCAAGGAGGAGCTGTTCGCCGAGATCACCGAGGCGATCGTGGCCGAGCTCACCGGGCGGCTGAACCACGCCGTGCTCGCCGCGCACGGCTCGGCGGACGGCATCCGGGCCATGATCCGGGTGCTGTTCGACTACGCCACCGAGGAGCCGGACGCGTGGGCCCTCGTGGTCCGGCATCTCGACAAGCCCGAGGTGGGCCTGGAGCTGCGGGAGCTGCGCGACCGGCTCGGCACCGCGTTCGCCGACCTGCTGCTGCGCCGCCGCCGCGCCGACCCGGCGCTGTCGCCGGCGGCGCTCGCGGTGAACGAGCGGCGGACCCGGCTGCTCGTGCCGCTGATGTACGGGTCGATGCTGTCGATGGTGTCGTGGTGGCTGGAGCATCCCGACACGCCGCGCGAGCGGGCCGAGCAGATGGCCGTGGAGTTCATCTGGCTCGGTCTGGACCGGCTCCGGTCGGGCGAGCGCCTGCCGAAGGAGTGAGCCGCCCGAGGCCGGTCGGCCTCCGGCCGCTCAGCCGAAGACGTCGTCGCGGACCAGGTCGAGGGCGGTCAGCACCGCGCCGCGCAGCACGGCGTCGCCCTCGACGAGGCTCGGCCGCACCTCGGTGGCGGCCGGGCTGAGCAGGCCCAGGTGCGCGGCGACCAGGCCCGCGAGCCGGTCGCCGCCCGCGCGGCCGAGCGCACCGCCGAGCACGACGAGCCCGGGGTCCAGCACGGCGACGAGCACGAACACGGCCTCGGCGATGCGCCCGGCGATCGTCTCGTCGCGCAGGCCCGCGACGGCCGGCCCGTCGAGCAGGGCGCAGAAGTCCGTGCCGCCGACCTTCAGCAGGCCCACCTCGCCCGCGCCGCCGGACGCGCCGCGCCGCAGCCGGCCGTCCAGGACGAGCGCCCCGCCGACGCCGTCGTCCAGCCAGAGCAGCGCGAAGTCGTCGCGGCCCGCCGCCGCGCCCTCCCGGTGCTCGGCGACGGCGCCGAGGTTGACCTCGTTCTCCACCAGGACCGGGACGCCCAGCCGGTCGCGCAGGGCCGCGCCGAGGTCGGGCCGGCCGCCGGGGACGCCGCTGTCGGTCGCGCGCCCGGTGCGCGGGTCGATCAGCCCGGGGGTGCCGAGCACCACCGTGTGCAGGGCGCGTCCGCCCGCCGCCTCGGTCACCGCGCCGGCGACGAGGGCGCACAGGTCGGGGGACGGGGGCAGCGGCCGCGACGCCGATCCCGCCGGGCTCCCCGCGATGTCGGCGACGCTGACGTGCACGGCGTCGCGGCGCAGGTCCACCCCGGCGACGTGGGCGCGGTCCGCGACCAGCCCGTAGAGGCGGGCGTTCGGGCCCCGCCGGTCGGCGCCGGTCTCGCCCGCCACCTCGATCAGCCCGCCGGCCCGCAGCCGCTCGATCAGGTCGGACACCGTCGGCCGCGACAGCCCGGTCAGCGTCCGCAGCTGCGGCGCGGTCAGCGGACCCCGCCTCAGCAGCAGGTCGAGGGCCAGCCGGTCGTTGATCGCGCGGGCCATCGTCGGGTCGGCGGTCTTCACGGCCCCATCGTAGTAGGCAGGGAACCTGCGTGATCCGCTTTTCATCAGGAAGGCTGCCTGTTAGTTTCTTGGATCATGAACTCCCCCCACCGCGCCATCGCGGTCGTGTTCGCCTTGCACGGCGCCGTCGCCGGCACCCTCGCCACCCGCATCCCCTGGATCCAGGACCGGCTCGACCTGTCCCCCACCGTGCTCGGCGCGGCGCTGCTCTGCCCGTCCATCGGCGCGTTCGCCGGCATGCCGACCGCGAGCCGCATCGCGCACCGGATCGGCGAGCGCCGGGCCACCCGCCTGCTGATCGCGGCCTGGTGCGCCGCGGGCGCGCTGCCCGCGCTCGCCCCCGCCCCCGCCTTCCTGTTCGCGGCGATGCTGCTGTTCGGGGCCACCGCCGGCATGTCCGACGTGGTGATGAACGCGCACGCGGTGTCGGTGGAGCGGCACCTGGGGCGGCCGGTCATGTCGGGGCTGCACGGTCTGTGGTGCGTCGGCAGCCTCGTCGCGGGCGGCACCGGGATCCTGGCCGCGCACGCGGACGTCGACGCCCGGCTGCACCTCGGTCTGGTCGCGGTCGTGCTGCTGGCGGTGGGCGTGCCGGCGGGCCGCGGGCTGCTGCACGCCCGGCCGTCCCCCGGGACCCCGGCGCCGCGCCGCTTCGCGCTGCCGACCCGCGCCGTCCTCGCCATCGGCGTCGTCGGCTTCTGCGCCACGTTCGCCGAGGGCGCCAGCGCCGACTGGACGGCCGTCTACCTGACCGAGGTGGCGGACGCGGGCCCCGGACTGGCCGCCGCCGCGTACACGGTCTTCATGTCGTGCATGGCGGGCACCCGGCTTCTCGGCGACCGGCTGGTGCGGCGGCTCGGCCCGGCCCGGGTGGTCCGGTGCGGCGGCGTGGTGGCGGTCCTCGGCGGCGCGCTGGTGGTCGCGTCACGGGCGCCCTGGCCGGCCATCGCCGGGTTCGCCCTGCTCGGCGTCGGCGTGGCGACGGTCGTGCCGCTGGTGTTCGCGGCGGCGGGCGCCGCCGGCGCCACCCCGGGCGAGGGCGTGGCGGGCGTCGCGACGATCACCTACCTGTCCGGGCTGACCGCGCCCGCCATCACCGGCTGGACGGCCGGGGCGCTGTCCTACCCGGCGGCGTTCGCGGTCATCACGTGCGTGGTCGCGGTGATGACCGTGACGGCCGGGGCCCTGAACCCGCGCGACGGCGGCGCGGCCGGGCGGCCCGCGGCCGAGCCCGCCGGCCGGGCCGAGAAGGCCGTGCCCTAGGGACGTCCCGGCGGGCACGCGTCCGGCGGGCATGCGAAAGGCCGGGAACGCGCGAGCGTCCCCGGCCTCAGCTGAGATCCGGCAGGACCTTAGAGCGGGTAGACGCCCTCGGCCTGCGGGCCCTTCTGGCCCTGAGTGATCTCGAACCCGACGCGCTGGTTCTCGTCGAGGCTGCGGTAGCCGTTGGTGGTGATCGCCGAGTAGTGGACGAACACGTCGGGGCCGCCGCCGTCGGGCGCGATGAACCCGAAGCCCTTCTCAGCGTTGAACCACTTCACGGTGCCTTCGGCCATGGTCTTTCCCTTCCGGGTAAAACGTCTCCGGCCCGCCGGTCGACGGGGCCGGGCTGCAAGCGGACTCACTCACGCCCGCCGGTCACCCGGAGAAAACGCTTCGAGACTGCTTGGCGCCGGCCGGCCGGGCCGACGCCATCGTGCAACGCAGACGAACTTACCCGATGCCGGGCGGGCCCATGCACCGACACACCTAAAGAAGATCTGCCAGGGCGGCGGCGGCCCGGTGGCAGTCGTGGAACGTGCAGTACAGCGGGACGGGCGCCAGCCGGACGACATCCGGATCCCGTGCGTCGGCGATGACGCCGTGCTCCCCGGCGAGCCGCCGGACGAGCCCGCCGGCGTCCGGCGCCCGCACCGACAGCTGCGCGCCGCGCGCCGCCGGGTCGGACGGCGTGACGACCTCGGCGCCGATCCCCGCGAGCCGGTCCGCCAGATAGCCGGTGAGGCGCTCGCTCCTGCCGCGCAGCGCCTCCATCCCCACCCGGTCGAAGATCTCCAGGGAGGCCAGCACCGGGGCGAGCGCCATGATCGGCGGGTTGGAGAGCTGCCAGGCGTCGGCGGAGGCGGGCGGCGCGATGTCGGGGTCCATCCGGAACCGGACGGCGGGGTCGGTGCCCCACCAGCCCGCGAGCTTCGGCACGGAGGCGTCCCGGACGTGCCGCTCGTGGACGAAGCACCCCGCGACGGCGCCAGGACCGCCGTTGAGGTACTTGTAGGTGCACCAGGCGGCGAAGTCCACGTCCCAGTCGTGCAGCCGCAGAGGGACGTTCCCGGCGGCGTGGGCGAGGTCCCAGCCGACGACCGCGCCGGCGGCCCGGCCCGCCTTGGTGATCGCCGCCATGTCCATGAGCTGGCCGGTCAGGTAGTTGACCCCGCCCAGCAGGACCAGCGCGACCGTCGCGCCCTCGCGGTCGAGGAACGCGACGACGTCCTCGGTGCGCAGGGCGTCCTCGCCGTCGCGGGGCCTGAGCCGCACGACCGTCCCGGCGGGGTCGAGCCCGTGGTGCTCGGCCTGGCTCGCCACCGCGTAGGAGTCGGACGGGAACGCCGCGTCCTCGATGACGATGCGGGTGCGCGTCCCGGCGGGGCGGTAGAAGCTCGCCATCATCAGGTGCAGGTTCACCGTCAGCGAGTTCATCGCGACCACCTCGTGCGGCAGCGCGCCCACGAGGCGGGCCGCGGGCCCGCGGAGCAGCTCGTGGTAGTCCACCCAGGGGCGGCGCCCCTGCGTGTGGGCCTCGACGGCGAGCCGCGCCCAGTCGTCCAGCTCCTCGCGGATCCGCCCCGCCGCGCTCCTCGGCTGGAGCCCGAGGGAGTTGCCCGCGAAGTAGGCGGCCTCCGGGTGGGGCCCGCCGGGCGCGGGCGGGATGAGGAACTCCCCGCGCAGCGCGGGCAGCGGATCGGTCTCGTCGAGGCGCCGCGCCTCGTCCTCCAGGGTCACTGCGCCATTCCTTCGGTGGTCACCAGGTCGTGGGCGGGCGCGAAGAACGCCTCCGCGTTGCCGCCGAGCAGCCGGGCGCGCTCGGCGTCGTCCAGGCCGGGGCACGCCCTGATCGTCGCGCCCGGGTCCTTCTCGCCGAGCGGGAACGGGTAGTCGGTGCCGAGCATGACGCGCTCGGGGCCCATCACGTCCACGAGCAGCCGGAGCGCGCGGGGGTCGAACACGGCCGAGTCGACGTGGAACCGGCCGACGTACTCCGACGGCGGGCGCGGCGAGTCGGCGCGCACGATGTCGCGCCGGTGCCAGGCGTTGTCGGCCCGCCCGAGCAGGAACGCGAAGCTCCCGCCGCCGTGGCAGAAGCACAGGCGCAGGGACTCCGGGAGCCGCTCGAACGCGCCCGACAGCATCAGCCCGAGGATGCTCAGCTGCGTCTCGGCCGGCATGCCCGACAGCCACGGCAGCATGTGGCCGCGCATCCGGTCGGCGCCGAGCATGTCCCACGGGTGCGCAAGGACCGGCAGGTCGAGTTCCGCGCAGTAGGCGAGGAAGTCCGTGATCCCCTCGTCGTCGAGGTTGCGGTCGCCGACGTGGTTGCCGATGTGGACGCCGCGGTGCCCCGCGGCGGCCGCCCGCTTGGCGACCTCGCGGGCGAGGTCCGGATCCTGGAGCGGCACCTGGCAGAGCGGCAGGAGCCGGTCGGGGGCGTCCGAGCAGAACGCCAGGACGCGTTCGTTCACGAGGTCGCACCAGTCGGCGGCGCGGGACGGCTCGGCCGCGTACCCGAACATCAGCGGCGTGGACGAGACGGCCTGCCGGCCGACGCCGGCCGCGTCCATGTCGGCCACGCGGCGCGCGGCGTCCCAGAGCGCCTCCCCGACGGGCCGGTACTCGGCGTCGCCGCACATCATCATGCCGGCGCCGCCCCCGTCGACGCGCAGCCACGGCTGCCCCTCGTCGGCGAGCATCCGCCCCTCGTCGCGGCCGATCTCCGGGAAGACGTGCGTGTGGACGTCGAAGACCGCCGCCGAGGCCCCGTCAGGCACGGGGAGCCGTCGTCGGGGTCATGGACCGCGGCCACTGCCGGCCCGGGTGCACCGCGCCGCAGTTCGGGCACTTCCGGTCGCCGCCGTAGAAGCCCTCGAACGCGGGCGGCAGGTCGTCCACGATCGAGCGGACCTGGAGCTCGGCGCGGTGGACGAGGTGGTGGCACTCGGTGCAGTACCACTCGAACGCCTCCGTGAGGCCCTCGGGGCGGGGGATCTCCACGACGAGGCCGATCGACCCGGGCTCGGGCCGCTGCGGGGAGTGCCGGACGTGCGGCGGCAGCAGGAAGACGTCGCCCTCGTTGATCTGCAGGTCGGTGGGCGGGCGGCCCTCCTCCTCCATGACGCGCAGCACCATGTTGCCCTTGAGCTGGTAGAAGAACTCCTCGGTCGGGTCGTCGTGGAAGTCGGTGCGCTGGTTGGGGCCGCCGACCACCATGATGATCAGCCCGGCGTCGTCGAAGACCTGCACGTTGCCGACGGGCGGCTTCAGCAGGTCCCGGTGCTCCTCGATCCAGGCGTCGAAGTTGAACGGCCGTCCGAACGACGGCTGGGGCAGGGTCATGCTCCGCCCTCCTTTCCGGTCAGCGTCGCCTGCGGTAGGTGCGCGACGCACGAGATCTCGACGAGCAGGTGCGGGTGCGGGAGCTGGTGGACGGCGACGGTCGTGCGGGCGGGCCCGGTCTCGTCGAAGTACTCCCCGTAGACCTCGTTGTAGCCGCCGAAGTCGTTCATGCTCACCAGGTAGGCGGTGACGCTGACGAGGTCGGACAGGCCGCCGCCGACCGCCTCCAGCAGGTCGCGGATGTTCTCGATGACGGCGCGGGTCTGCTCCCGGACGTCGAGGTCGGTGACGCCCATCGCGTCGGCGCTCGCCCCGGCGAACGTCCCGTCCGGGCGGCGCGAGCTCGTCCCGGACACGAACACCAGGTCGCCGGCCCGCCGCAGGTGCGGGAACCGGCCGCGCGGCCGGGCCTTGCCCTCGACGAGGATCGCGTCGTCCATCAGGTCGTCACCTCCACCGCGCCGAGGCCCGCGCCGACGACGCGGACGTGGGCGTCCTTCGGCAGCGGGACCGCGGCCGTCGCGGCGCCCGCGAGGACGATCCAGCCCGGCTCCAGCGTCATCCCCGCGCCGAGCGCGAGCCGGGCCGCCGCCCGCAGCGACCGCGCCGGGTCCCCGAGGATCGCGGCGGACGAGCCCGTCTGCACCGGGCGCCCGTCGATCTCCAGCAGCAGCCCGGCGTTCGACAGGTCGCGGGGCGCGTGCCAGGCGCCGACGCCGAACCGGGCCGCCGAGGCGTTGTCGGCGATGACGTCCGGGAGCGTGAACGCGAAGTCCTCGTAGCGGGAGTCGAGCACCTCGAACCCGACGGCGACGCCGGCCACGGCCGACTCGACCTCGGCCGCGGAGCGGACCTCCCGCCCGATCAGGTAGGCGATCTCGGGCTCGATCCGCGGGTGGACGAGCCGGGACACGTCCACCGACGGCCCGGCCGCCATGCCGTCGGTCAGCAGGCCCCAGATGACGTCGTCCACGCCCATCTGGACCATCTTCGCCCGGCTGGTGAACCCCATCTTCACCCCGGCGAGCCGCTCGCCCCTGCGGCGCCGCCGCTCGATCCCGGCGCGCTGCACCGCGTACGCCGTCGCGACGTCCAGCGGCCCCCGGCCGGTCAGCTTGGGGATCGCCCGGACGTCCCGGGCGGCCTCGTCGAGCGCCGCCGCGAGCGCGTGCACGTCCGCCATCAGGACTCCTCCTTGCCGAAGGCGACGCGGACGTCGCCGAGCCCGTCGATGCGGGCCTCGAACACGTCGCCCGGCCCGGCCGGGACCACCGGCCCGAGCGCGCCGGTCAGGACGGTGTCGCCGGCGCGCAGCGGTCGGCCGACGCGGACGAGGGTGTCGGCGAGCCAGAGCGCGGCGTTCAGGGGGTGCCCGAGGCAGGCGGCGCCGTTGCCGGTCGAGACCTGCTCGCCGCGCCGCTCCATGACCATCCCGCACAGGCGCAGGTCGACGTCGGCGAGCGGGACGGGGCGGTTGCCCAGCGCGTACATGCCGGAGGAGGCGTTGTCGGCGACGGTGTCGGCGAGCGTGATGTCCCAGTCGCGGACGCGACTGCCGACCACCTCGATGGCGGGCAGCGCGAACGCCGTCGCGCGGATCACGTCGGCGGCGGTGTGCCGCTCGTGGGTCAGGTCGCGCTCCAGCACGAGGGCGACCTCCGCCTCGGCGCGCGGCTGCAGCACGGCGCCGGCGGGGATCTCCTCCCCGTCCGGGACGGCCATGTCGGCGAACAGCATCCCGAAGTCGGGGCTGTCCACCCCGATCTGCGCCTGGACGGCGCGCGACGTCAGGCCGATCTTGCGGCCGGCGAGGCGGCGCCCCTCCCCCAGCCAGCGGTCGGTCAGCCGGTCCTGGACGGCGTAGGCGTCCTCCGCCGTGCTGATCAGGTCGCGGACGGGCGCGCACGGCGCGCCGGCGGCGTGGGCGCCGAGCAGCCGCTCGGCGGCGGCCTCGATGTTCGTGGTCACTGGGCTCGCTCTCAGATCTGGACGCAGACGTTGACGGGTTCGGAGAAGAAGTCCAGGGAGTACTCTCCCCCCTCCCTGCCGATCCCGGACGCCTTCACGCCGCCGAACGGGGTGCGCAGGTCGCGCAGGTTCCAGCAGTTCACCCAGACGATCCCGGTCTCGACGCGCGGCGCGACCCGGTGCGCGCGCGACAGGTCCCGCGTCCACACCGTGGCGGCGAGCCCGTAGGGGCTGTCGTTGGCGAGCGCGAGGGCCTCGTCCTCGGTGTCGAACGGCGCGACGTGGCAGACCGGCCCGAAGATCTCCTCCCGCACGGCCCGGGCGGTCTCGGGGAGACCGGTGAGGACGGTCGGCTCGACGTGGAAGCCGCCGTCGCGCGCGTCCCCGAACCGCGGGGCGCCGCCGCCGGCGACGACCGCGGCGCCCTCCTCGCGGGCGAGCCGGAGGTACGACAGGACCTTGTCGCGGTGCCCTGCCGAGATCATCGGCCCGTAGCCCTCCAGCGCGCGGGCCCGTGCGCCGAGCCTCGCCGCGAACTCCTCGAAGACGGGGCGCTCCACGTAGACGCGCTCGGTGCACAGGCAGATCTGCCCGGAGTGGGTGAAGGAGGAGCGGACCGTCCCGTCGACGGCGGCGTCCAGGTCGGCGTCGGCGAAGACGAGCGCGGGGTTCTTGCCGCCCAGCTCGAACGAGACGGGGGTGACGTGGTCGGCGGCGTTGCGCATGATCGCGGCGCCGGTGGCCGACTCGCCGGTGAACGCGATCGCGTCCACCCCGGGGTGCCCGGTGAGGAACTCCCCGGCAGCGCCGGGCCCGTGCCCGTGCACCAGGTTGAACACGCCGTCGGGAAGGCCCGCGTCGTCGATCACCCGGGCGAGCAGCGTCGCGGTGGAGGGCGTCTCCTCCGACGGCTTGGCCACCACGGCGTTCCCGCAGGCGAGCGCGGGCGCGATCTTCCAGGTCGACAGCAGCAGCGGCAGGTTCCACGGCGAGACGACCGCCACCACCCCGAGCGGCCGGCGGACCGTGTAGTTGAGCGCCTCGCCCGTCCCGGAGCTCCACCCCGGGACCCGCGTGGTGTACGCCCGCTCCGGTCGCCCGTACAGCAGGTCGGCGTAGGCGCGGAAGTTGCCGACGGCGCGCGGCACGTCGACGGTCTCGGCGAACGCGCGGGGCCGGCCGGTGTCGGCCACCTCGGCGTCCACGAACTCGCCGAACCGGGCCTGGACGCCGTCGGCGACGCGCCGCAGCGCCGCGGCGCGCTCCTCGGCGGCCATCGCGCCCCAGGGGCCTTTCAGCGCGGACCGGGCCGCGGCCACGGCGTCGTCGACGACCTCCCGCGTGGCCTCGGGCACGGCTCCGAGCTCGGCGCCGTCCGCCGGCGAGACGAGGGGGAAGGCCGGACCGTCCGAACGGAACACCCCGCCGACGTAGTGCTCAGCCTTCATGCGCTTCCCTCCCGCGTGGCTCGACATCCCGATACTCCGCCCGCGAAGCTATGCCTGGCAAATACCAAATCCCCCGGCGGCTATGACGGAACGGCTATGGCCCGGCCCCGGTCTCGGCCCGGCGGCCATACCCGAACGGTGACCCCGAACCCCGCCGGATATGACTGAACTGTGATACCAAGTCGGTATGCGCCCCATCGACCTGCTCAACGGACGGCTGAAGCTGCGGCACCTGGTGCTCGTCGTCGCCGTCGCCGACCAGGGCAGCGTCCTGCGGGCGGCCGAGCATCTGCGCCTCGCGCAGCCCGCGGTGACGCGAAGCCTGCGCGAGG
The DNA here is from genome assembly GCF_050936235.1 of Spirillospora sp. CA-108201. Classification (NCBI taxonomy): domain Bacteria; kingdom Bacillati; phylum Actinomycetota; class Actinomycetes; order Streptosporangiales; family Thermomonosporaceae; genus Spirillospora; species Spirillospora sp. CA-108201. The sequence goes on from NZ_JBNJNE010000001.1 coordinate 2,303,640, forward strand.
TGGAGGGCCTCCTCGGCGTCGAGCTGTTCAGCCGCGGCCCGCGCGGCATGACCCCGACGATGTTCGGCGACGCGTTCGTCGAGCACGCCCGCGCCGTCCTGGCCGAGCTCCGCCGCGCCGGCGAGCGCATCAGCGGCCTGGCCGACGGCGAGGTCGGCACGGTCACGATCGGCACCCTGCTCGCCGGCTCCAGCGTCCTGCTCCCCCGCGCGATCGCGGCGCTGAAGCGGGACCGGCCCGGCGTCACCGTGATCGTCCAGGAGGCCACCTTCGACGCGCAGGTCCCCCGCCTGCTGGACGGCGAGATCGACCTGATCCTCGGCCGCCTCAACCCGATCGGGGACCTGCGCGGCCTGCGCCAGATCACCCTCTACGGCGAGCCCGTCCGCCTCGTCGCCCGCCGCGGCCATCCCGCGCGCTCCGTGCCGGGCCTCGGCCTGGCCGACCTGCTCGCCTACCCCTGGGTGCTGCCCCTGGAGCAGACGGCGCTGCGGTCGGAGCTGGAGCAGGTCTTCCGCGCCGCCGGCCTGGACCCGCCCGGCAACCTCGTCGAGTGCACGTCGGTGCTGACCGTCCGCACCCTCGTCCGCGACACCGACATGATCGCCGCTCTTCCGGAGCTGGTCGCGCGGACCGACGCCGACATCGCGCCGCTTCCGGTGCCGCTGGAGACCGTCCGCCGCCAGGTGGGCGTCACGCTGCCCGCGCACCGCGCCCCGACCCCGTCCGCCCGGCTGATGCTGGACCACCTGCGCGCCGCGGCGGCCGAGATCACCGCCGGCTGATCACACCGCGCGGACCAGGTCGACGAGCGCCCGGCCGGTCGCGGAGTCCGGATCCGCCAGGTCGAGGACCACGTCGAAGTGGTCGCGGTCCGGCACGATCATGAGGTCCCCGGCGTCCCAGTGCGGATGGAACGTCCGGGACTGCGCGAGGAAGCCGTCCCCGTCGTCCTCCGCGACCACGAGGACGGCCGGGCAGCGGTAGGGCGCCGGCAGCAGCGCCGGGCTGAGCGCCGCGGCCCGCGCCAGGTCCAGCCGCACGGCCTCGTTGACGTAGACGCGGGTGATCGGGCGGATGTCGAACAGCCCGCTGAACGGCATCGCTGCCTTGACGACGTCGGCCGGCAGCCCGAGCGGCTCCTGCCAGCCGCCGACCATCGTCATCCCGGTCAGGTGCCCGCCCGCCGAGCTGCCCCCCACCACGATCCGCTCGGGGTCGAGGCCGTGCTCGCGGCCGTGCCGGTACACCCAGGCCACGGCCGCTCTCGCCTGCCGGACGATCTCCTCCAGCGTCGCCTCCGGCGCCAGCGTGTAGTCGGGCACCACGGTCGCGACGCCCTGCCCGTGCAGCATCCGCGCCATGAACGACGACACGTCCCGCGACAGCGCCATCCAGTAGCCGCCGTGCAGGAAGACGAACACCGGCCGCAGGCCCTCGCCGGTGCCCCAGACGTCGAGCCGCTCCCCGCTCGCCTCGTCGTAGACGATCCCCGGACGACCCGGCAGCCCCTCGACGGCCGCCTCCGACATGGCCCGGTACCGGGCCATGTGCCGGTCGAACAGCTCGGGCCCGGCCTTCCTGCGCACGTTGTAGGCGACGTCCAGTTCCTCGTCGCTCAGTCCGGCGCCCGGCCAGTCGTCCAGATCGTCCACGAACGCACCTCCTCTTCCGGGGCAAGCCTCGCGCCCGCCCGGGACACGATCAAATACCCTTCCCGGCTCGCGGTATCACGCCCTCGCCATACCCCGGCCGGCGGCCCCGCCGCGCCGGCCGGGAAGCGGGACGTCAGAGCACCTTGCTGAGGAAGGCCTTCGTGCGCTCGTTCTTCGGACGGTCCAGGACCTCGGAGGGGCTGCCGGACTCCACGATCACACCGCCGTCCATGAAGACGACGCGGTCGGCGACCTCGCGCGCGAAGCCGATCTCGTGCGTGACGACGATCATGGTGAGGCCCTCCTCGGCGAGGGTCTTCATGGTGTCCAGCACGTCCCCGACGAGCTCGGGGTCCAGCGCGGAGGTCGGCTCGTCGAACAGCATCAGCTTCGGCCGCATCGCCAGCGCGCGGGCGATCGCGACGCGCTGCTGCTGCCCGCCGGACAGGTGGCGGGGGTAGCCGCCCGCCTTGTCGGCGAGGCCGACCTTGGCCAGCAGCTCGGCGGCCCGCGCCCTGGCCTCGGCGCGGGACTCGCCGCGCACGCCGGTCGGCGCCTCGATGACGTTCTGCAGGACGGTGAGGTGCGGGAACAGGTTGAACTGCTGGAACACCATGCCGATCTCGCGGCGCTGCCGCGTGATCTCGCGCTTGCGCAGGTGCCGCACCTTCCCGCCGGACGCGCTGAAGCCGATCAGCTCGCCGTCCACGCGGACGGAGCCCCCGTCGATGGTCTCCAGGTGGTTCACGCACCGCAGGAACGTCGACTTGCCCGACCCGGACGGCCCGAGCACCACGACGACCTCTCCGGGGCTCACGTCCAGGTCGACGCCCTTCAGCACCTCCAGATGGCCGAACTTCTTGCGGACGCCTCGGGCCCGCACCATCGGGACCGCGGACGCCGGCGCGCCCTTCTCCAGCGTGGTCACGGCGACACCTCCGGGACGGGACGGCGGCGCCGCATCAGGACGAAGTCCCAGAAGCCCTGCCGGGCGTCGCGGGTGGCGCCGCGCGAGTAGTGGTGCTCGATGAACGACTGCCCGACGTACAGGATCGAGGTGATCACCAGGTACCAGAGGCAGGCGACGAGCAGCAGCGGGATGGTCTGGAACGTCCGGTTGTAGATGGACTGGACGGTGTAGAGCAGGTCGGCGAGGGCGATCACGCTGACCAGCGAGGTCGCCTTGAGCATGTTGATCACCTGGCTGCCGGTCGGCGGCACGATGAACCGCATCGCCTGCGGCAGCACGATCCGCCGGAAGGTGCGGGCGCCGCCCATGCCGAGCGCCTGCGCGGCCTCGGTCTGGCCCGGGTCCACGGCGAGCAGCCCGCCGCGGATGATCTCCGCCATGTAGGCCGCCTCGTTGAGGCCGAGGCCGAGGATGGCGGCGATCAGCGGGGTGATGAGGTGGTTGGTGTCGCCGTGCAGGAACTCCGGCCCGAAGGGGACGCCGACCGACAGCCGCGGCAGCAGCGCCGACAGGTTGTACCAGAGCACGAGCTGCACCAGGACGGGCACGCCGCGGAAGAACCACACGTAGAGGCCGCAGGCGCTGCGCAGCAGCGGGTTGTCCGACAGCCGCCCCACCGCGAGCATGATGCCGCCCGCGATGCCGACCGCCATCGCGATGACGGTCAGTTCGAGGGTGATGGCGATCCCGTCTCCGATGATGGAGGCGTTCATGTAGCGGCCGACGACGTCCCACTGGAAGTTGTCGTTGGTCCACAGCAGGTGGGCGAACTGGGCGGCCAGCACGAGCACGACGAGCGTGGCGACCCACCGCAGCGGGTGCCGCACGTGCGCCGCGCCCGCCACGTCGACGTCGACGTCGCCGACGGTGCCGCGGGGATGCTCCTTGGTCATGGTCACCGCCGCCTCACTCCTTCCTGGGCGCCAGGTTCACGCCCGGCTTGTCGAGCATGTTGTCGGTCAGGCCCCACCTGGTCATGACCTTCTTGTACGTGCCGTTCTCGATCAGCTTCCGGAACCCTTCGAGCAGGACGCCCCGCAGCGGCGAGTCCTTGGCGACGACCGACCCCTGGTAGAGGTCGTCGAACCCGTTGGGCCTGCCCGTCCCGGCGAGCTCCAGGTCGTCGCCCGACTGCTCCACGAAGTAGCTGAGCGGCGCCTGCGAGGAGAAGAAGCCGTCGGCCCGGTTGGACCGGACGGCGAGGATCGCGGTCGGCTGGTCCTTGTAGGACTGGACCTGCACGGCGGGCTCGCCCTGCTGGACGCACGCGGCCGACTGGGTCTTGACGACGTCCTCGGCGGAGCCGCCCGCCATCACCGAGATCTTCGTCCCGCACGTGTCGGCGATGGAGCCGATGTGCTTGGGGTTGCCCTTGGGGACGGCGAAGACGACGAACTCGCGCACCCAGTCGACGAAGTCGTTGGCGGCCTCGCGCTCGGGGAAGTCGCCGACCGGGCCCATCGCGAAGTCGTAGCGGTCGGCCTTGATGCCGGTGAGCAGGCTGGGCAGCCCGTCCACGGTGACGTGCTCGATCTTGACGCCGAGCAGCTGGCTGAGGGCGGTGGACAGGTCGGCGGAGGCGCCGCTCAGCGACCGCCCGTCCGAGCCCGCGATCTCGTAGGGCGGGAACGAGCCGTTGTTGACCGAGATCAGCTTGCCGGACGCCTTGTTCTTGGCGGGCAGCCGGTCGTGCAGCGCGCGGTCGAGGGTCTGGCGGAGGTCGGCGGCGCCGACGCCCTGCGAGGACTTGCCGTTCAGGATCCCCTCCGCCTCGGGCGGGTTCGCCCCGCACGCGGCGGTTCCCGCGAGCAGGGCCGCCGCCGACAGGGCGGCGATGGCGCGCCTCATGCGGTCTCCTTCAGCGGGCGGATGGACGGGTCGACGCGGAACCTGCGGTTGGCGAGCACGGGCAGCGCGCGGCGGGCCTCGGCCAGCTCCTCCCGGTCGGCGATGGCCCACAGGAGGCCGGGCCGGCCGCCCAGCCGGTCGCGGACGGTGCCGAGCGGGTCGACGACCATGCTCGCTCCGATGTTGCGGCGGCCGCACTCCCCCGACGCGGCGACGTAGCAGGTGTTCTCCAGCGCGCGGGCGGTCACCATGACCTCCCAGTGCCGCTCCTTCGCGGGGCCGCGCACCCAGGCGGCCGGCACCGCGAGCACGTCGGCGCCCGCGTCGACCAGCAGCCTGGCCATTTCCGGGAATCTTACGTCGTAGCAGGTCATGAGGCCGACCCGCCAGCCGTCGCAGTCGAGGACCACGGGCTCGCCGTCGCCGGGCGTCACCCGGTCGGACTCCCGCGCGCCGAACGCGTCGTAGAGGTGGACCTTGCGGTAGGCGGCCACGAGCTCGCCGTCGCGGACCGCGACGAGGGTGTTGTGGACCTTGCCGTCCCCGGCGGGTTCGTGCACGCCAGCGACGACCGTGGTGCGCGAGCCCGCGCTGTGGGCGCGCAGGGCGGTGACGAAGGGGCCGTCCAGCGGCTGCGCCGCGCCGGCGATCCGGTCGGGCTCGTCGATGAACAGGGCGAGGGAGTCCTCGGGCAGCACCAGCAGGCCGGCGCCGCCCTCGACGGCCTCGTCCATCAGCGTCACGCAGGTCTTGAGGTTGGTCTGCCAGTCCTCGGTGGAGGCGAACTGGCCCACGGCGATCCTCATCCGAAGAGCTCCTCGGCCTTGATCGGGCGGGGCGCGATGCCCTGCTCGTACAGTTCCGCGCAGAACGCGGCGGTCATTGCGGCGTTGGCCTCGGCCCCGTAGGGCATCCAGTCGGGTCCGAAGATCCGCGCCTGCGCCTCCAGCTCGTCCAGCAGCCAGGGCGTGGTGTCGGCGAGCAGCCGGCGGCGCTCCAGCCAGAGGCGCTTGGACGCCTCGAAGGCGTCCTGGACGGCCTCGGGGAGCCAGGGGTGGGCGTCCACGACCTCCCGCTTGAGGGCGAGGAGGTGGATGCCGGGGACGAACCCGGTCCGGGCGTAGTAGGCGGTCTCGGCGGCGCGGTAGTCGCCGTAGAGGTGGCGGAACCGGCCGCGGGAGGTGAACATCTCCGCCGGCATGAACGGCGTGAGGACCGCGTCGAGGCTCCCGTCGGCGAGACCCTCGACGAGGGGCGTGCCGGTGACCCGTACGTTGCCGGGCAGCGGGCGCGAGCCGACCCGGTCCTTGCCGGTCTCGCCGGGCGCGAGGGACCCGACGCGCCACTGGACGCCGGACAGGTCGACGCCCTCGGCCCGCAGCAGGGCCCGCGTCCAGGTGTTGCCGGAGTCGGGCCAGCCGGTGAGCCCGATCGTGGCGCCCGCCAGGTCCCGGGCCGAGGAGAGCTCGCTGCTCCCGCGGACGAGCACGCAGCGGTGCCGGAAGCCGCGCATCAGGAAGACCGGCAGGCCCACGAGCCGGTCGTCGCCGCCGGCGCGCCCGAGCGCGTAGCGGCTGAAGGACGTCTCGCCGCCGTCCAGGTCCGGTTCGGCGAGGACGTCGGGGGTGGCGTCCCGGGTCTCGACCTCCAGGGCCGCCCCGCGGGCGCGGGCCCGGCCGGTCAGCAGCGGGACGACATGGTCCCAGTCCCGCACCGCCAGACGAATCCGTGGAATCGGCACAGCACTCCATTTCCGCATGTAGAAGGGGGTTTGCCCGCCCATCGGGCGCGATGGGACCCGACTTTAGGGTCTGTTTGTAGCCAGTACAATGGGCCTTTTGTTACTGCACATAACTTGTCCGGAGGTACCGTGACCGACGCGGCGTGGCTGGCCGAGCGCATCGGCGACCGCACGGCCCGGGGCATCGCCGCCGCGATGACGGGCCTGATCCGCGGCGGGGAGATCCCGGCGGGCACCCGGCTGCCGACCGTCCGGGGCCTCGCGGCGGAGCTCGGCGTGAGCCCCGGAACCGTCGCCGACGCCTGGGCGACGCTGCGCCGGCACCGCGTCGTCAGCGCCCAGCGGCGGCGCGGCACCGTGGTGATCGGCCCGCCGAACGTCCCGCACCCGGCGCGGTACGAGCGGATCGGGGAGTTCGGCACCCGGCTCGCGATCGACCTCGCCGTCGCCGCGCCCGACCCGGCGCTGCTGCCGCCGCTGGACGCGGCGCTCGCGGCCGGCGCCCGGACCCCGCACCTGAACGACTACACCCGCGAGACGATCACGCCCGCGCTGCGCGCCGCCGTCGAGCCGGGCTGGCCCTTCCCCACCGCCGGCATGCTCACCGCGGGCGGCGGCTACGAGGGCGTCCAGCTCGTCTGCCAGACCGTCGCCGTCCCCGGCGACCGCATCGCCGTGGAGGACCCGACCGGCGCCCGGCTGCTGGACATCCTGGAGGCGCAGGGCGCCGAGATCGTCCCGGTCTCGTGCGACGCCGAGGGCCCCGAGCCGGACTCGCTCGCCGAGGCTCTCGCGGCGGGGCCGGCCGCGTTCGTGTACCAGCCGCGCGCCCACACCCCCCGCGGGCACGCGCTCACCCCCGCGCGCGCCGCCGCGCTCGCCGCGCTCCTCGCCCCGGCCAGCACGCTCGTGATCGAGGACGACGGCACCGGCGAGGCGTCCGCCTCACCGGCCGTCAGCGTCGGGACCCACCTGCCGGACCGCACCGTCCTCGTCCGCTCCTACTCCAAGTCGCACGGCCCCGACCTGCGCATCGCCGTGATCGGCGGCGCGGCCGAGCCGGTGGAGCGGGTCCGGGTCCTGCGCAGTTTCGGCACCGGGTGGACGAGCCGCGTCCTGCAGGACGCCCTGGCGCACCTGCTGACCGACCCCGCGACCGGCGAGATCGTGGCGCGGGCGCGCCTGGCCTACGCCGAGCGCCGCGACGGGCTGGCCGCCGCGCTCGCCGAGCGGGGCGTGCCGACGGGCAACCGCGACGGGCTGATGCTGTGGGTCCCGGTCGCGGACGAGTCCGGCGCGCTGGTCACGCTGGCCGCGCACGGCGTCGCCGCCGTGCCCGGCAGCCGCTACCAGATCGTCCCGTCCGGCCCGCACCTGCGGATCGCGACGAGCCGCCTGCACGACGCCCCGTTCCCGCTCCCGGAGCTGGCGGACCTCATCGCGCTGGCCGCCCGCCCCCGCTAGGGGACGAGCCCCGGCAGGTCGCCGGCGTGGTCGCGCAGGTAGGCGGTGAGCACCTCGGGGACGAGGTTCAGGCGCCCCGCGCCGGCGGGCGTGCACGGGACGAGGTCCACGTCGTAGCGGCCGTTGGCGGGGTCGTCGAACTCGGGGCCGTGCCGGCGCGAGAGGTCCATCGTCACCAGGCGGCAGACGTAGAAGGTGTTGAGGCGGTGCACCTCGGGGGTCTGCTCGGCGCACGCGAAGACCTGCCGGACGGGCCCGGCGGTCGCGCCGAGCTCCTCGTCCAGCTCCCGGCGCAGCGCCGCCTCGGCAGACGCGTCGGCGGGCTCGATCCTGCCGCCCGGGGTCGTCCAGTAGACGGGGCGGCCGGGCACGGTGCGGCGCAGCAGGACGAGTGCGTCGCCGTGCAGCAGGAGGGCGCGGGCGCCCCGGCGGACCCTCACGCGTTCAGGTACGCCAGGACGGCGAGCACGCGGCGGTGCCCGCTGTCGGTGGGCGGGAGGCCGAGCTTGGCGAACACCGCGCCGATGTGCTTGCTCACCGACCGCTCGGTGATGACGAGGGTCGCGGCGATCGTGGCGTTGTCGAGGCCCTGCGCCATCAGCCCGAGGACCTCGCGCTCGCGGGGCGTGAGCTCCTGGAGCGGGTCGTGCCGGGAGGTCATCAGCTGGGACACGACCTCGGGGTCCAGGGCGGTGCCGCCGGCGGCGACGCGGTCGAGGGCGTCGAGGAACTCGTCGACGCGGCCGACCCTGTCCTTGAGCAGGTAGCCGACGCCGCCCGCGCCGCCGGCGAGCAGCTCGGCGGCGTAGGTCTGCTCGACGTACTGCGACAGCACCAGCACCGGCAGGCCCGGCAGCCGCCTGCGCGCCTCGATCGCCGCGCGCAGCCCCTCGTCGCGGAACCCCGGCGGCAGCCGCACGTCCAGGACGGCGGCGTCCGGACGGTGCGTCAGCAGGGCGGGCAGCACGTCCGGGCCGCTGCCGGCGGCGGCGACCACCTCGTGGCCGCCCGCGTCCAGCAGCATGGCGAGGCCCTCGCGGAGCAGGACGCTGTCCTCCGCGATCACGATCCGCACGGCAGTTCCACCTGAAGCGTCGTCCCTTCCCCGTCGGGGCTGTCGAGGCGGGTCGTCCCGTCGAGCGCCGCCACCCGGCGGCGGATGCCCGCCAGGCCGCTGCCCCGGTCCGGGTCGGCCCCGCCCTTGCCATCATCCCGCACGGTGATCGTGAGGCGGGCGGGTTCGCGGCGGAGCGCGACCCACCCGTGCCGGGCGCCGCTGTGCCTGGCGATGTTGGTGAGGGCCTCGGCCACGACGAAGTAGGCCGCGGCCTCGACGGCGGCGGGCGCCCTGCCGTCCTCGACGTCCAGCTCGACGGGGATCGGCTGCCCGGCGGCGAGCGCCCGCAGCGCCCCGGCCAGGCCGCGGTCGGACAGGATCGGCGGGTAGATGCCGCGGATCACCGTCCGCAGCTGCGTGAGAGCCTCCTCGACCCCCTCCCTGGCCTCCAGGAACAACGTCCGGGCCGCGCCCGGGTCGGCGTCGAAGCGGCGGTCGGCGAGGCCGAGCCGCAGGGCGGCGGCGACGAGCTGGGCCTGCGTCCCGTCGTGCAGGTCGCGCTCGATGCGGCGCAGTTCGGCGCCGTGCGCCTCCAGGGCCTCGGCGCGGGTCTCGGCCAGCTCCTCGACCCGCTCGGCCAGGCTGGTGCGCCGGGTCGGCGACAGCAGGACCTCGGCGAGCCTGGCCTGCCACCGCAGGATCCGCGGCACCAGCCACAGCAGGATCGCCAGGTCGAAGGCCCCCTGCAGGAACGGCATCGTCAGTGCCTTCGGCCAGCTGTCCAGGGTGATGAACGCCGCCTGGGAGCCTTCGGGCGCCGCCCACCACCACAGCGGCAGCGACAGCGTGAACGGGACGGCCGGCCACACCGCGACCGCGACGGCCGCCGCCGCCAGGGCGGTGAGCCCGTGCGCCGCCATCCACGCCGCGTCCCGCCAGGTGGAGGGCGATCGCAGCAGGCGGCGCGCCTCGCCGAGCCCCTCGCCGGAGGACGGCCGGTACGGCTCGGGGATCTCGCGGCCGAGAACGCGCCCGGCCCGCCGCCGTTCGGCGTTCGCCAGCGCCCGCAGGGGCTTCACGGCCGACGGCAGCCACGGCAGCAGCAGGAACGACAGGGTCAGCGCCGCCGTGAGCGGGACGAGCCCGGCCATCGCGGGCAGGCCCGTGCGCAAGGCGCCGACCACTCCGCGGGTCGCGTCCGCGCTGCGTTTCAGGGCTCTGCTCATGTCACCTCGAAGCACACCGTAAGCGACGTCGACGCGACGCGCACCCGGGCGTGCCCCCGGGCCGGTGGTGTAGCCCGCTACACCACCGTTTCGGGAGCGCGCGCCCATGTGCCCGACCCCCCGCGGAACCTAGGTTCGTCCAGGTGAGAGGCGGCATCCGACGGAGGGGGACCATGACCACGATGACGGCCGAGGCGACCGCGGAGGCGGTGGGCCTGGACGCGGTCACCAAGACCTACGGGGCCGTGCGGGCCCTGGACGGCGTCACCTGGACGTTCCGCCGCGGCGGGTTCACCGCGGTGATGGGGCCGTCCGGGTCGGGCAAGAGCACGTTCCTGCACTGCGCGTCCGGGCTCGACCGCCCGAGCGGGGGCACGGTCCGGATCGGCGGCGTGGACATCGGCGGGCTCGGCGAGGCGAAGCGGACCCGGCTGCGCCGCGAGCGGATCGGGTTCGTGTTCCAGGCGTTCAACCTGGTCCCCTCCATGGACGTCGAGCAGAACATCACGCTCCCGCTGCGCCTCGGCGGCGCCGAGCCCGACCCGGCCCGGCTGGAGGAGATCGTCCGGCGGGTGGGCCTCGCGGACCGGCTGCGGCACCGCCCGTCCGAGCTGTCGGGCGGCCAGCAGCAGCGCGCCGCGCTCGCCCGCGCCCTGATCACCCGTCCCGAGGTCGTCTTCGCCGACGAGCCGACCGGCGCCCTCGACCCGCGCACGGCCCGCGACGTCCTGCGGATGCTGCGCGAGGCGGTCGACGGGACCGGCCAGACCGTCGTCCTGGTCACCCACGACCCGGCGGCCGCCGCGTGGGCCGACTCGGTGCTGTTCCTCAACCGCGGCCGCATCGTCGACGAGCTGGCCGCCCCGACCGCGTCCGCCGTCGCGTCCCGCTGGGAGGCGCTGTGAAGGGCGGGACCGGGCAGGGCAGAGGGGCGTTCGCCGGGATCTTCGTCGCGCTGGCGTTCGCGGCGACGCTCGTGGGCGCCTGCGGGGTCCTGCTGGAGTCGGCGCTGCGGGCGCACGCGCCGGCCGGGCGGTTCGGCGCCGCCGCCGCGGTCGTGACCGGGCCGCGCGAGGTCACCGACCGGATGAAGAGGTTCGCGGACGAGCCGGAGGAGCAGAGTCGGCCGCTGGCCGAGCCCGCCCGCGTCCCGGTCGCCGCCGCGGCGGGGCTGCGGGCCGTTCCGGGCGTGCGGGACGTGGTCGCGGACGTGTCCTTCCCCGCCCTGCTCTCCTCCGGGCGGACGGTGACGGGCCACGGCTGGGAGTCCGCGGCGCTCCGGCCCTACCGGCTGGGCGCGGGCCGCGCGCCGCGGGCGCCGGACGAGGTCGTGCTGAGCCGGTCGTCGGGCGTGGCGCCCGGGGCGGTGGTCCGCATCCAGGTCGACGGTCCGCCCCGTCCCTACCGGGTGTCCGGGGTCGTCGCCGAGGGTCCCGCCGCGGCGTTCTTCACCGCGGCGACCGCCGCCGCCCTCGGCGGGCACCCGGGCTTCGCCGGCGCCCTCGCGGTCCTCGGCGACCCCGACGAGGACGCGCTCCGCAAGGCCGCTCCCGGCCTCGCCGTCTCCTTCGGCGCGGCGCGCGGCGACGCCGCGGACCCGGCCGTCGCCTCCGCGCGTCCCGACATCGTGGAGCTGTCCGCCTCGCTCGGCGGCGTCGCCGTGATGACCGCGCTCGTGGTCGTCGGCGGGCTGATCGTGCTGTCGGTGCGGGAGCGGGCACGCGAGTTCGCGCTGCTGCGGGCGGTCGGCGCGACCCCGGGGCAGGTGCGGGGCCGCCTCCTGCGCGAGACGCTGCGGGTCGGGGCGCCGGCCGCGCTGACCGGGGGCGCGCTGTCCCTCGGGGCGGGCGCCGCGCTGCACGCCGCGATGGTCCGCGAAGGCGTCCTGCCGGACGGCTTCGGGCTGGCGCTCGGTCCGCTCCCCGTCCTCGCGGCGGTCGCGGTCACACTGATCGCCGCGGCCGCGACCGCGTTCCTCGCCTCCCTGCGCCTGTCGCGGATCCGGCCCGTGGAGGCGCTCGGCGAGGCCGCCGCCGAGAACCCGCGCCTGCCCCGCTGGCGCGCCGTCACCGGCGCCGCCTTCCTCCTCGTCGGCCTGAACGCCCTCGGATTCTCGGCGGGCGCCACCGGCGCCGCCGCGAGCGCCTCGATCGGCGGCCTGGTCATCTCGCTGATCGTCGCCACGGCCTTCCTCGGGCCGCTGGTGGCGCGGGCCGGGAACCGGGTGCTGGGCCGCGCCGCCAGGACCGCCGCCCCGGTGGCCGGCCGGATGGCCCAGCACGCCGCCGGCGCCGCCGCCCTGCGCGCCGGGTCGCTGATCACGCCGGTCGCCCTGGCCGTCGCGTTCGCGGGCGTCCAGCTCTTCGCGCAGTCCACCGTCGCCCACGCCGCGCGGACGCAGGCCGAGGACGGGAACCGCGCCGACCGGGTCATCGTGGCGGCCGGCCCCGGGCTTCCGCGGGGCGTCGCCGAATCGGTGCGACACGTCCCCGGCGTCACGGCCGCGACGCCGGTCAGGCGCACCACCGTCGTCATGGCGGTCAAAGAACTGGGCGAGAAGAACCTGCGCTCGCTGAACGGCAGCGGCGTGGGCGCGGACGCCGCCGCGACGCTGGATCCGGGGGTGTCGTCCGGGCGGCTCGGCGACCTGCGCGGCGACGCCGTCGCGCTCAGCCGGGACGTCGCCGGCGGCCTGCGCGTCGGCTCGACGGCTCCGCTGTGGCTCGGCGACGGGACGCCGATCCGGGCGCGCGTCGTGGCCGTCTACGACCGCGGCCTCGGCTTCGGCGACGTGCTGCTCCCCCACGGCGTCGTGGCCGCGCACTCCGCCTCGCCGCTCGACGACCGCGTCCTCGTCCGCGGACGCGCCGACCTGGGCGCGGTCACCGCCGCCTACGCCGGGGCCCGGGTCGTCTCCCCGGACGCGTTCCACGAGGGCCTCTCGCGGGAGATCGAGCTCCAGGGGTTCGTCAGCCGGCTGGTGGTCGCCGCGATCACGGGGTTCATCCTCATCGGCCTCGTCACGACGCTGGCGCTGGCGACGGCGGCGCGCCGCCGCGAGTTCGCGCTGCTGCGGCTGGTCGGCGCCACCCGCCGCCAGGTCCTGCGGATGCTGCGCCTCGAGGCCGCGATCGTGCTCGGCACCGGCATCGCGGTCGGCGCCCTCATCGCGGCGGTGACCCTGACGGCGTTCGCGGCCCGCGTGACGGGCCTCCCCCTGCCCTCCGTCCCGCCCCTGCCCTGCGCGGCGATCCTCCTCGGCGTGGCCGGTTCCGGCGCCGCCGCGATCCTCCTCCCGGCGCGCGCCGTGCTGCGCCGGCGCACCCCTCCCTCCCTCTCCTGAAAGGCGCTTCCATGAGCAACTCCACCCGCTGGACGCTGATCTGCGTCCTCATCGGCGTGAACGTCCTGTCGAACGCGGTCCTCGGCGACGGCTGGGTCCAGATCGCCGTCAGCGCCGTCACCGGCCTCGCCGCGGCCGCCGTACTGATCGACCTGCTGCTCCGCGGCCGCCGCGAGCCCTGATCCCGGCGGGGCCGACCGCCCGGACGAGTGAACCGCACGGCTCGTCTCCCGGTCGGCCCCCACCGCCGTTACGATCGCCACTGGCATGCTCTGTACCGGAACGGCGTGAAATGGATGATGTGGAGGTCCGGCACCTGCCGGGCGACCTGCCGCAGCTGTTCGACGGCGGCGCCGGGGACGGCGCGGCCGGACGGACGCTGTCGGTTCCGCTGCCCGACGGTGATCTGGTCTGGCCCGACCCCGGGTACCCGCAGCGGCAGTCCCTCCTGCGGCCCGCGTTCTGGCTGAGCGACGAGCCCACCGGCGGCGGGCTGTGGGCCCGGTTCCGCGCCGAGCACGCCCGGTCGGGCCTGTGGCCGCTGCTCATGGACGAGTCCGACCAGCCGTGGGCCGCCGGCCAGATCGCGCCCGAGCCGGTCGCCGAGGTCGGCAACTACCACCCCCACGCGTTCATGTACGAGGTGTGGGCGGACTGGGCCGAGCAGGCGGCCGACGAGGACCACGACGACCTCGCCCCCTACGGGCGGCACTGCCCCGGCCCCGCGCCCGCGGGCGTCCCCGTCGACGACCCCGGCGCCATGGCCGACCGGCACGCCCGCGCCCTGGCCTCCCGCGGCCTGTCGCTCGGCCTGGTCGCGGTGGACCGCGGCGCCGACGCGGTCGCCGCCGTCGGCTGGCAGGGCGCGCTGAACCACAACGAGTGGACGGCGCCGCTCGCGGCCGTCCTGCGCAGCTGGGAGGACCGCTTCGGCGCCCGCGTCGTCGCGCTCGGCTTCAACACCCTGGAACTCAGCGTCGCGGCGCCGCCCGTGACCACCCGGCACGCCGTGCACGTCGCGGCCGAGCACTGGGCGTTCTGCCCCGACATCCTGTTCCAGGGGCCCGGCACCCTCGCCGGGTACGCCGAGGAGATCCGCGGCAAGACCAACTGGTCGTTCTGGTGGGACTGACCGGCGACGGAGACGGGGGCGGGCACCGATGCGACGCAGCGGCAGGGCGCTTTCCGCGGTCATCGCGGCCGGGATCGTCCTCACCCTCGCGGCCGACGTCACCGTGCTCGCGCGCGCCCGGACGGGCGGCGGGCCCGGCGGGCCCGGCGGGCCCTCGCGCGGGACGACGAACGACCTCGTGTCGGTCGCGGACGAGCCGCGGGCGCCGGCCGTCGCGCCGCTGACCCGCCGCTACACCCCGCACCTGCTGGTCGCCGGGACGTCCTCGCTGCCGCCCTGGGCCGTCGAGCGGACCAGGCGGCTCAAGGGCGTCGCCGGGGTCACGGTCGTGGACGCCGCGCGGGCCAGGGTCGGCGGGCGCCGCATGGGGCTGCTCGGCGTCGACCCGTCGGGGTTCCGCGCGTTCGCGCCCGAGCCCACGGCCGGTTCCGACCAGCTGTGGCAGACCGTGGCGTCCGGCGGCCTGGCGGTGTCGTTCGAGCGGGGCCGCGACGGGGCGCTGCCGCTCGGATCCGTGGTCCCGGCGGGCCGCACCGCGAACCCGGCGCAGATCCGCGTCGGGGCCTACGCCTCGATGGGCATCGGCGACGTCGACGCCGTCGTGTCGCGCGGGCAGGCCCGCGCGATGGGCCTGCCCGACGGGAACGGCCTCGTCATCAGCGCCCCGAAGGCCGACACCGCGACGCTGGTGAAACGCCTGAAGAAGATCCTCCCGCGCGGCACGAAGGTGGCGACGCTGGCGGCGGCGAAGAACGGCGGCGGTGCGCGGCGCAAGAGCCCCCCGCGGGTGACCGGGCGGCCGGACGGGGCTTCCGGCGACCGCACGCCCATCACCGGCAACGCCATGACGCCCACGATGCGGACCGTCCTGCTGGAGGTCGCCGGGATGTTCGGCCCCTTCCCCGTGATCGGCTGCCACCGCTCCACCGGCGACCCGCAGGACCACGGCGACGGCCGCGCCTGCGACTTCATGGAGAGCACCGGCGGCCGGGCGCCGAGCGCCGGCGCCCGGCGGCACGGCGACCAGGTCGCCGCGTACGCCGTCGCGAACGCGCGGCGGCTCGGGATCTCCTACGTCATCTGGAGGCAGCACATCTGGAACGTGCGCGGCGGCGGATGGCGGCCGATGGAGGACCGGGGAAGCATCACCCAGAACCACTACGACCACGTCCACATCTCGGTGCTGCGCTAGCCGCCCCTCACGGGAGCGGCAGCTCGCACCACACCACCTTGCCGCCCTTGGTGCGGCGCACGCCCCAGCGCTGCGCCAGCCGCCCCACCACGTGCAGGCCCCGGCCCGACTCGCTCGCCTCGTCGTCCTCGTCGTGGTGGCGGATGCGGGGGCGCCCGTCGGAGGAGTCGAACACCTCGCACACCAGCCCGCCCTCCCGCACCAGCCTCAGCCCGATGCGGCCGCCCGCGTGCCGGATGGCGTTGGTGACGAGCTCGGAGGCCAGCAGGGTGGTGGTGTAGGCCATGTCCTCCAGGCCCCAGCGGGCGAGCCGGTCGCGGATGAGCCCGCGCGCCCGGCGCACGGCGGCGGGCTCGGCGGGAAGCTCCCAGGAGGCGTGCCGGTCGGCCGGGATCCGCGCCAGCCGCGCCACGAGCATGGCGATGTCGTCGCGGTGCTGGTCGTCGTAGACGCCGTCGAGCGCCGCCTGGCACAGGTCCTCCAGGGGGCGGGCGGCGGCGCCGGGCCCGAAGGTGGTCTGGAGCCGGGCCAGGCCGTCGTCGATGTCGCGGGCCCGGTTCTCCACCAGGCCGTCGGTGTACAGGAACAGCAGCGTCCCGTCCTCGACGGTGAACTCGCGGCTGACGATGGGGCCCTGGCCGCCGACGCCGAGCGGCGGCGCGGGCGGCACCGGCAGGTACTCCGAGGCCGCGCCGGGCGGGACCAGCAGCGGCGGCAGGTGCCCGGCGCTGGCCACCTCGCACCGGCCGCTGACCGCGTCGTAGACGACGTACGCGCAGGTGGCGAAGTGGGGTTCGCGCTCGCCGAGCGTCCGCATCAGGGAGTCCAGCCGCTCCAGCGCCTCGGCGGGCGGCAGCTCCAGCCCGGCGAGGGTGTGGATGGCGGTGCGGAGCCGTCCCATGGTGACGGCGGCCTTCACGCCGTGCCCGGCCACGTCCCCGACCACCAGCGCGACCCGCGCGCCCGGCAGCGCGATCGACTCGTACCAGTCGCCGCCGACCTCGATGAGCCGGCTGCCCGGCAGGTACCGGTGGTGCACCTCCACCGGCGACGGCGCCGACAGCCCGGTCGGCAGGAGGCTGCGCTGGAGCGTCAGCGCGGTGGCCCGCTCCCGCGAGTACTGCCGGGCGCTCTCGACGAAGATGGCCGCCCGGCTGGCGAACTCCATCCCGATCTCGACGTCGTAGGCGTCGAAGGGGCGGTGCGCGACGTTGCGGGTGCAGACGAAGAAGCCGAGGACGCCCACCGCCGAGGTGATCGGCAGCAGCAGCATCGAGGCGCCCTTGAGCAGCTCGGCGACCGGCGGGCGGCGCCACGACGAGGCGAGCCTCGACGCGCCCTCCCCGCCGAGGGCGCGCAGCACCGGCTCGCCGGACTCCAGGCACAGCGCGTACGGGGTCTCCTCCGGGTAGACGAGGGACTCCCCGGTCGGGAACGTCGCGTCCCAGGCCGGGTCCTGGTCGTCGAACCCGATCGCCATCCGGCGCAGCTGCGGGCCGTCGGGGCCCTGCGGCCCCTCGTCGGCGTCGATGTGGCTCTCCAGCAGCATCAGCGCGCCGGAATTGCAGAAGTGCGGGACGAGCACGTCCATCAGTCCGCGCGCCAGCAATTCCAGGTCGAGCGTGGAGCCGATCCGCGGGAGGGCGTCGTCCAGCAGAGCGCGGCGGATGACGGCCGGGTCGACGAACCGGTCCGCGAGCGGCACCGGCACCTTCACCACGGCCAGCGCCGTGACCTCGGGCGCGCCGCCGCTCATCGGGTGGACGGTCACGACAGCGTCGAGCATGCCGCCGACCGGGGTCTCCACGGCGAGCATGGCGGTGCGCTCCCGCCCGGCCCTCAGCGCCTCCAGCAGCGGCCGGTGCGCGCCGGGGATCACCTCGTCCAGCCGGGCGCCCAACAGGCCGTCCCCATTCGGGCACAGAACCGCAGCGGCGTTGCGGTCGAACTGGAGAATTCTCCCCGACGAATCCATGCCGAGAATGAGAATTCGGGTGGACGACTCCATCGCTCGATTATGGGACATGGCGGAGCCCGATGAGAGCGATACGCGCGGGGAATCCGTCCCTTACCGATGCGTATGGGTCTCGGCCAGGAACTGACCCCAGGTCCGCTTCCCCACGGCGCGGTCCGGCGCGAGATGACGCCCTTCCCGGAAAGCCCGCGCGGCGCGTCCGGGAAGCGGCACCGGCACCCGGACGGGGCGCCGCAGCCCCCGCGCCTCCAGGTAGTCCCGCATCATCTCCTCGACCGTGAGCACCTCCGGGCCGCCCATGTCCTCGACCCGCCGCGCGGGCCCGGCGGCCAGGGCCAACTCGGCCAGCCGCCCGGCCACCTCGCCGACGTCGACGGGCTGGTCGCGCAGCCCTCTCGGCAGCAGCACCACGCCCGGGACTTTGGTGAGCGCCTTGAAGACCGCGTCCGGCAGCGTGTGGAACTGGGTGGCCCGCAAGATCGTGTAGGGCAGGCCCGATTCCTCGATCGCCCGCTCCACCGCGTACTTGATCTTGTAATACCTGTAAGGGATCGTGTCGACGCCGACGATCGAGATATAGACCAGGTGCGGCGCGCCCTGCCGGCGCGCGGCCTCGACCAGGGTCCGCGCGGCGGGCAGGTCCCGCTTGGCGTGGAGCGGGTCGCTGGCGCAGTGCACGATCGTCTCGACGCCGGCGAGCGCGTCCTCGACGCCCTCGCCGCTCACCAGGTCGCCCCTGCACCAGGTCACCCCGGCCTCCGGTTCCCTGGCGCGGCGGCTGAGCGCGCGCACGTCCGCTCCGGCCTCGGCCAGCAGGCGGGTGACGGGCCGGCCGAGCGTGCCGCTCGCCCCGGTCACGAGGATCATGGGTGTCTCCTGGTCGGTCGCCGGACGGGGAAGGCCGCTCGCCATCGGTCAGGACCTGCCGAAGACCTGCGGCGGCGGGACGGGCGCGACGATCTCCTCGCCGTCGCGCAGCGGGGCGGCGCCGGCGCAGAACGCCGCGAGGTCGCCGTCCTCCAGCAGGCGGGCGCGGGCGGCGCCGCCCGCGGCGCGGCGCGTCAGCTCCGCCGCGGGGAGCGGCTCCCGGGACGCGGCCACGATCAGGTTCCCGAAGCGGCGGCCCCGCAGCACGCCCGGGTCGCCCATCAGCAGCGCGTGCCGGAACACCGACCGGATCGTCGAGGTCACCCGCCGGGCGAACGGCAGCCGGAAGCCGTCGGCGACGTTGGCCAGGTAGACGCCCCCGGGCCGCAGCACCCGCGCGGCGTCCAGGACGAACTCGCGGGTCGCGAGCTCCGGCGGCATCGACGCCCCGGCGAAGGCGTCCATCACGACCAGGTCGTCGGCCTCGTCCGCCAGCGCCGCGATCCCCGAGCGCCCGTCGGTGACACGGATCCGCAGGCCGGCGACGCCCTTGACCGGCAGCTGCTCCCGGACGACCTGCACCAGCGCCGCGTCCGGCTCCAGCACCACCTGCCGCGAGCCGGGCCGGGTCGCGGCGATGTAGCGGGGCAGGGTGCACCCGGCGCCGCCGACGTGGACCGCGTCGAACGCCTCCCCTGCCAGTCCGAGCGAGTCGACGACGTCGCCCATCAGCCGCATGTACTCGAAGTCGAGGTAGGTGGGGTCGGACAGGTCCACGTACGACTGGGGGACGCCGTCGACCAGCAGCATCCAGCCGCCGTCGCGGTCGGCGTCGCGCAGCAGCTCGGCCTCCCCGCCGGCGATCTCGTAGGTTCGCGGACGGGGGGCGTGCCTGCCCTTGCGTGCCATGGCCCCCACCCTACGGACAGCGGGCCCCGGAGCCCGCGACACCTCAGGTCTGCTCCGTCACGTCCGTCAGGGCGGCCTCCGCCGCGAAATGGCAGGCGCTGGGGTGGGCGGAGCCGTCCCGCTCCTCCAGGGCGGGCGGCTGCTCCGCGCAGACGTCGCGCGCCTTCCAGCAGCGGGTGCGGAACCGGCAGCCGGACGGCGGGTCCAGCGGCGACGGCGGCTCGCCCTCCAGCCGGATCTGCTCCGCCCAGCCCGGCGCGTCCGGGTCGGGCACCGGGACGGCCGACAGCAGCGCCTGCGTGTACGGGTGCGTGGGGTGCTCGTAGATCTGGGCCTCGTCGCCGGTCTCGACGACCTTGCCCAGGTACATCACCGCGATCCGGTCGGAGATGTGGCGGACGGCGGCCAGGTCGTGTGCGATGAACACGTACGCCAGGCCGAGTTCGCGCTGCAGCTCGGCGAGCAGGTTCATCACCTGCGCCTGGACGGAGACGTCCAGCGCCGACACCGGCTCGTCGCACACGATGACGTCGGGCCGCAGCGCCAGGGCGCGGGCGATGCCGACGCGCTGGCGCTGCCCGCCGGAGAACTGGTGCGGGTAGCGGTTGACGTGCCCGGGGTCGAGGCCGACGAGCTCCAGCAGTTCCCGCACGCGCCCGCGCCGCTCGCCCTTCGGCGCGACCTCGGGATGGACGGCGAACGGCTCCCCCACGATGTCGCCGACCGTCATCCGCGGGTTGAGCGAGGAGTAGGGGTCCTGCATCACCATCTGCACGCGGCGGCGCAGCGCCCGCAGCTCCGGCTTCGGCAGCGCGAAGATGTCGCGGCCGTCGAAGCGGACGGTCCCCGCGGTGGGGCGCTCGGCGGCGAGCAGCAGCTTGGCCAGGGTCGACTTCCCGCACCCGGACTCCCCGACGATCCCGAGGGTCTCTCCGCGCCGCAGCTCCAGGTCCACCCCGTCCACGGCCTTGATCTGGCCGACCGCGCGCTTGACGACGACGCCGCGGGTCACGGGGTAGTGCTTGACGAGCCCCTCCACCCGCAGGATCGGGTCCTCACTCGGCTCCGGCACCGTGCACCTCCTCGGCGAAGTGGCAGGCGGCCTCGTGCCCGGGGGCGACGGTGACGAGCGGCGGCCGCTCCGCCGCGCAGAGCGCCTCGGCGCGGGGGCAGCGCGGCTGGAACGGGCAGCCCGGCGGGAGCGCGGCCGGGTTCGGCGGCGCCCCCTTGATCGGGACGAGCGGGCCGCCGCGCCGGTCGAGGCGCGGCACCGAGGCCAGCAGGCCCCTGGTGTAGGGATGGGCGGGCCGCGCGTACAGCTCCCGGGCGGGCGCCTGCTCGGCGACCGACCCCGCGTACATGACGACGATCCGGTCGGCGACGCCCGCGACGACGCCGAGGTCGTGGGTGATCAGCACCATGCCCATGCGCAGCTCGTCCTGGAGCCCGGCCAGCAGCCGCATGATCTGCGCCTGCACGGTCACGTCGAGCGCGGTGGTCGGCTCGTCGGCGATCAGCACGTCCGGCTCCAGCGCCAGCGCCATCGCGATCATGATGCGCTGCCGCATGCCGCCGGAGAACTGGTGCGGGTAGTCGCCGAGCCGCTTGGCGGCGGACGGGATCCGCACCCGCTCCATCAGCTCGACGGCCTTCGCCGTGGCGTCGCGG
Organism: Spirillospora sp. CA-108201; assembly: GCF_050936235.1. Taxonomy (NCBI): domain Bacteria; kingdom Bacillati; phylum Actinomycetota; class Actinomycetes; order Streptosporangiales; family Thermomonosporaceae; genus Spirillospora; species Spirillospora sp. CA-108201. Next base: position 2,324,687 of record NZ_JBNJNE010000001.1, read on the forward strand.
CGGCCGAGCCCCCGGTGCACCCGGAACATCTCGCGGAGCTGGTCGCCGACCGTGAAGACCGGGTTGAGCGCGGTCAGCGCATCCTGGAAGATCATCGAGATGCGGTCGCCGCGGTAGGCGCGGCGCCGCCGCTCCGGCAGGCCGAGCAGCTCCTCGCCGCGCAGCCTGACCGAGCCGCGCTCGACGCGGGCGGGCGGGACGTCCAGGATGCCCATGACGGCCTGCGCCGCGACGCTCTTGCCCGATCCCGACTCGCCGAGGATCGCGAGCGTCTCCCCCTCGCCGAGCGTGTACGACAGCCCGTTCACCGCGTGCACGTCCTGGTCCCGTACGCGGAACCGGACGTGCAGGTCCTCGACGCTCAGGAGCGGCGCCGGCGGCTCCGGGGCCGGAACCGGTTCGTCCTTCAGGTCCGTGGTCATGTCTCGGCTCACCGCAGTTTGGGGTCGAGGGCGTCGCGGACGGCGTCGCCGAGCATCAGGAAGCTCAGCACCGTCGCCGACAGGAACAGCGCGGGGAAGATCAGCAGGTGCGGGTGGTCGACGAAGGAGTCCTTCGCCTGGTTGAGCTGGAGCCCCCAGGAGACCTCCGGGTACTGCAGGCCGACGCCGAGGAAGTCCAGCGTCGCCTCGCCCACGATCACGTGGCCCACGTTGAGGGTGGCCACCACGATCACCGGGGCGATCGCGTTCGGCAGGATGTGCCGGAGCATGATCCGCCGGTCTGACGCGCCGAGCAGCCGCGCCGCCTGCACGTAGTCGGCGTCCCGGACGGAGATGACCTGCCCCCGCATGATGCGGATCATCGTCGTCCAGCCGAGCAGGACCAGCACCAGCGTCATCGCCCCCACGCCGTGCGAGGGGAACGCGACCAGGATCACGGTGGCGCCGAGCACGAACGGCAGCCCGAAGAAGACGTCGGTCAACCGGGCGATCAGCGCGTCGACGAGCCCGCCGTAGTATCCGGCGAGCAGCCCGAACAGCAGCGCGATCAGCAGCGCGAACACGGTGACGGCGACGCCGATCAGCAGGGTCGGGCGGGCGCCGTGCACGACGTGCGCGTAGTAGTCGCAGCCCGCGAGGTCGGTGCCGAACCAGTGGTCGCCGGACGGCCCGAGCTTGGCGTCGTTGGGGTCGCAGCCCTCGTTGACGGCCGTGGCGGTGAACAGCCGCGGGACCACGGCCATGACCGTCACGAGCGCGAGGACCGCCACCGAGCCCCAGAAGACCCAGCGGCGCCGCAGCTCGTGCCACGCGTCGTCCCACAGCGAGGCCCGGCCGATCGCCCCGCCGGCGGCGGCGACCGCGGCCGCGCTCGTCCCCGGGGCCCCGCCGCCGGGCGCCGGCTCCGGCTCCGCGCCCGGCGGCCCCGCGTCCGGCTGCTTGATGGTCATGCGCTCCTCACTCGTACCTGATCCGCGGGTCGAGCACCCCGTACAGCAGGTCCACGACCAGGTTGACCAGCAGGAAGATCAGCACCAGCAGGGTGACCGCGCCGACCACGACCGGCCCCTCCTTCAGCTGGATCGACTGGAACACCTGCTCCCCGATGCCCGGCAGGTTGAAGATGCCCTCCGTCACGATCGCGCCGGCCATCATGTTCCCGAAGTCGACGCCGAGGTAGGTCACCACCGGGATCAGCGAGTTGCGCAGGGCGTGCCGGCCGACCACCCGCGCCCGCGACAGGCCCTTGGCGTTCGCCGTCCGCACGTAGTCGGCCCGCAGGTTCTCCGACAGGCTCGTCCGGGTCAGCCGCGCCACGTACGACAGGCCGAGGGAGCCGAGCACCATCCCGGGCAGCAGGTAGGACATCGGCCAGCCGTCGTCCGTCCCGGCCGTGGGGAAGACCTGCCAGTGCAGCCCGAACAGGAGCTGCGCGGTGTAGCCGAGCACGAACACCGGCACCGCGATCACCAGCGTGGTCCCGCTGAGGACGAGGCTGTCGGCGAACTTCCCACGGCGCAGCCCCGCCCAGACGCCGAGCAGGATCCCGACGACCAGCTCGAAGACCCAGGCGGTGACGGCGAGCTGCACCGTCACCGCCCAGCGCCCGCTGAGCATCTCCGACACGCTCTGGCCGGTGTAGTTCTCGCCGAGGTCGCCCTGGAGGAGGCCCCACATGTACTTCGCGTACTGCACCAGCAGCGGGTCGTTCAGGTTGTAGCGGTCCCGGAGCGTCTCCAGGACGTTGTCCGGGACCGGCTTGTCCCCGGCGAGCGCCTGGATCGGATCGCCCGGCAGCGCGAACACCATCGCGTAGATGAGCAGCGTGGTGCCGATGAAGACGGGGATCGCCTGCAGGAGCCGCCGGAGGACGTAGCGCCACATCGCCGGCTACTTCACCGTCACTTCGGTGGCGATCAGCCCCGTCGAGAACGGGGTGATCGTGACGTCGTCCACCCGCTTCGAGCGGCCGCCCTCGCCCGCCCACGTCCACAGCGGGATCATCGGCATCTCGCGGACGGCGACGTCCTCGGCCTGGTTGTAGAGCGCGTTGGCCTGCTGCTGGTCCGACGCCTTGTTCGCCTTGGCGATGAGGTCGTCGAACTCCGTGCTCTTCCAGCCCATGCGGTTGCCCGCCGAGCCCCACATGTTCTCCAGGTAGTTCTGCGGGCTCGGGTAGTCGGCCTCCCAGTTCTGCCGGTAGGGGCCCTTCTCCTTGCGGTCGCTCAGCAGGGAGAAGTAGTCGGACGCGGGCACCTGCCGGAACTGGATGTCCTTGATGCCGAGGTTGTCGCGCAGGGAGTTGGCGACGATCCGCATCCACTGCGCGTAGGTCGGCTGCGCGTTGGAGAAGTACAGCTCCAGCGTCCCGGAGAACCCGCCGGCCTTGTCGAACAGCTGCCTGGCCTTGGCGGGGTCGTAGGTGCACAGCTCGCCGCAGGCGTTGGCGCGGTGGCCCGGGATGATCGACGGGATCAGCGAGTCGGCGGGGAAGTAGGAGCCGTTGAAGACCGCCTTGTTGATGCCCTGGCGGTCGATGGCCATCGAGATGGCCTTGCGGAGGTCGGGGTTGGCGAACCGCTTGTCGAACACCGGGAGGCCGAGGTAGTCGGTCGTGCTCATCTTGCGGGCGAGGAACCGGTCGCCGAGGAGCCGCTTGGCCTCGGGGACCTTGGCGGACGGGATGGTCTGGAGCACGTCGATGCGGCCCGCCCGCAGGTCGGTGTAGGCGGTGTCGGCGCTGGAGTAGCTCTTCCAGGTCACGCCCTTGTTCTTCGCCTTGCGCGTCCCCGCGTAGCCGGGGAACGCGACGAGCTTGACCTGCTTGTTGCGCTCCCAGTTCCCGTCCATCTTGTACGGGCCGTTGCCGATCGGGTGGTCGTCGAACGCCTTGGGGTCCTTGAGCCCGGCCTTCGGCATCGGCGCGTACGCCGGGTAGGTCAGCAGCAGCGGGAACTGGCTGAACGGGTCGTTGAGCGTGACCTTGAGCGTGCTCTGGTCGACGACCTCGATCCCGGAGAGCTTGTCGGCCTTCGGCTCGGCCTTCTCGTCCTCGGGGTTCATGTCCTCGTACCCCTTGATGTACGAGAAGTAGTCGTTGGCGCCCATCGCGTTCGGCCCGTAGGCGGCGTTGTTCCACGCGTCGGCGAAGCTCTGCGCCGTCACCGGCTCCCCGTTGTGGAACTTCTGGCCGGCCCTGACCTTGATCGTCCAGACCTTCTGGTCGTCGGAGGTGACCGACTCGGCCGCCAGCGGGACGGCCTTGCCGTCCTTGGTCAGGTCCATCAGGTTGTCGAACAGCTCGGTGATCACGTCGAAGGCGTAGCTGCCGGTCGTGTTGGCGGGCATCAGGTGGTCGGGCTCGGAGTGGCCCACGGTGAACGTGCCGTCGCTCGCCTTGGCGTCGTCCCCGCCGCACGCCGAAAGGCCGAGCGACGCGGCCAGCGCCACCGCCGCGAGACCCGCGACGTTCGACCGGAGACCCCTTCCGGCACCCCTCAGGCTGGTCATGCTCCTCCTCGGCCTGTCGTTCGGCGCACGGGCTCTTGACCGCCCGCCGTCCCTGGAACGCTCGCAGCGTCGTACTCAGCGTGGCAGTTTGGGTACGGCGCTGACGGAGTCGCAACCGGATCGAGACGAACTTGATCATTCGTTGACACTGGTCAGCGAGGGAGCAAAATGAAGCCTCGTTGCGGAAGGGGAGCGAGGGGGCAGTGGTGCGGTTCGATCAGGCGGGCGGGACGGCCGGCGGCACGGTGGAAGACAAGGTGGACGGCAAGGCGGACGGCAGGGCGGGTGGCGCGGCGGACGGCACCGGAGGTGACCGGGCCGGCGCCGAGGCGGCGGCGATCTGCGCCGACCTGATCAGGTTCGCCACCGTGAACCGGGGCGAGGGGGTGGCCGAGCCGGAGCGCCCGGCCGCCGAGTACGTCGCCGGCCTGCTGGACGAGGCCGGCGTCCGGGCGACGGTCGTGGAGTCGGCGCCGGGCCGCGCGAGCGTGCTCGCCCGCGTCCCCGGCACGGACCCGTCCCATCCGGCGTTCCTGGTCCACGGGCACCTGGACGTGGTGCCCGCGGACCCGGCGGACTGGACGGTCCCGCCGTTCGCCGGCGAGGTGCGGGACGGGTGCGTGTGGGGACGCGGCGCCGTCGACATGAAGGGCAGCCTCGCGATGACGCTCGCGACCGTGCGGGCGCGGCTGCGCGAGGGGCGGCGCACCCGCGGCGACCTGGTGCTGGCGTTCCTGGCCGACGAGGAGTGCACCGGCGACTACGGCTCCCGGTACGTGGCGCGCGAGCACCGCGCGTTCTTCGAGGGCTGCACGGAGGCGATCAGCGAGTCCGGCGGGTTCAGCGTCGACGCCGGCGGAACGCGGATCTACCCGATCGCGACCGGCGAGCGCGGCACGACCTGGATGCGGCTGGCGGCGCGCGGGACCGCCGGGCACGGGTCCAAGCCGGCGCCCGACAACGCGGTCGCCGAGATCGCGCACGCGGTCTCCCGGCTCGCCTCCCATGAGTGGCCGGTCCGGCTGACGCCGGGGGTGCGGGCCCTGCTGGACGGGCTCGCGGACGCCCTCGGCACGTCCATCGACCACGACCGCCTCGACGCGGAGGCGGCCCGGCTGGGACGCGCCGGGCACCTGTTCGCGGGGACGATCCGCAACTCGGCGAACCCGACCCGGCTCGACGCCGGCTACAAGGTCAACGTCGTGCCGGGCACGGCGTCCGCGCAGGTCGACGGCCGCTACCTGCCCGGCACGGGCGAGGAGTTCCTCGCCACGATCGACCGGCTGCTCGGCCCGAAGGTGACCCGCGAGTTCATCAACTACGAGGAGGCTCCCGCGGCCGACCCCGCGGGCCCGACGTTCGCCGCGCTCGCCGGCGCGCTCCGCGCCGAGGACCCGCTCGCGCGCCCCGTCCCGTACGTGATGGCGGGGGGGACCGACGCGAAGTCGTTCCACCGCATCGGCATCACGAGCTTCGGTTTCGCGCCGCTGCTGCTCGGCCCCGAGCTCGACTACTTCGGGATGTTCCACGGCGTGGACGAGCGGGTCCCGCTGGACGGCCTCGCCTTCGGGACGCGCGTGCTGGACCGCTTCCTCGGCACCCGTTAGCCCGGCAGGGGGTTCCGGTGCCGGCGGCCACCGGAACCCCCTCGGGCCTCTCCCCCGTCACTGCGACTTCTGGTAGCTCCGGAGCGAGTGGACCGCGAGCCCCACGGCGGCGGCGGTCAGCACGAGCAGCCATCCGCCGTGCGTCACGACGGCCCCCCGGTCGGGCTCGGCCGCGAGCGCCCCGCGCGACGCGTCCAGAGCCCAGCTCACCGGGTTGCCCTCCGCCACGTGCCGCATCCACGGCGGCATCAGGCCCTTGGCCATGAACGCCGACGACAGGAACGTCAGCGGCAGCAGCAGCATCACGTTCAGGCCGATGATCGTGTTGCGGTCGCGCACGAGCAGCGCGAGCGTGTTGGACAGCGCCGCGAGGACGACGCCGATCAGCACCGACGCGGCGACGAGCACCGCCAGGCCGGCGGGGCCGCCCGGGTAGCGCGCGCCCGCCGCCCGGCCCAGGGCGATGATCACGACCGACTGGAACGCCGTGCTGAGGGCCTGCTCGACGACGCCGGCGTTCGCGATCGCGCCGCGCCGCACCGGCGTGACGAGGAACCGGTCCAGGGTGCCGCGCTCGATCTCGTCCATGGTCGCCATCCCGGCGAAGGAGTTCAGCGACACCGCGTTCATGACCACCACGCCGGGCACGATGTAGTCCAGGTAGGACTGCGCGCCGAACCCGGGCAGCTCGGCCACCTTCCGGAACAGCCCGCCGAACAGGAACAGCCAGATCATGGGCTGCGCCAGCGTCATGACGACGACGGCGGGGTTGCGCGCCAGCGCTGACAGCCGCCGGTGCGTCATCCACCAGGTCCCGGTCGCGAGCGCGGTCATCGGGCACCTCCTGCGGCGGCGGTCTCGGCGTGGCCGGGGGCGTCGGCGCGCGCGAACCGGCGCCCGGCGTAGCGCAGGTACACGTCGTCCAGGGACGGCCGCGCGACGGTCGCCGCCGCGGCGGGGACGCCCGCCTGGTCGAGGGCGGCGAGGACGGCGGGCACGGCCGACGCGCCGTCGTCGGCGCGGGCGCTCAGGCGCGGCCCGTCCAGGACGACGTCGCGGACGCCGGAAAGGCGGCCGAGCGCCTCCCGCACCGGCGGCCCGGGCGGCGCCTCCCGCCATTCCACGTGGACGGCGTCGCCGCGCAGCTCGCCCTTGAGGGAGTCGGGGGTGCCCTCCACCACGACGCGGCCCCGGTCGACGATCGCCAGCCGCCGCGCGAGCCGGTCGGCCTCCTCCAGGTAGTGGGTGGTCAGCAGGATCGCGAGCTCGTCGTCGCCCGCCAGTCGCGCGATCTCGGCCCACATCGACGCGCGGGCCTCCGGGTCGAGACCGGAGGTGGGCTCGTCCAGGAACAGCACCCGCGGCCGGTGGACGAGGCCGAGCGCGACGTCGAGCCGGCGCCGCATGCCGCCGGAGTAGGTCTTCACCGGCCTGCCCGCCGCGTCCTCCAGCCCGAACCGGGCGAGCAGCTCGGCCGCGCGGCTCCGCACCCGCGCCCCGCCCATCCCGTGGAGGCGGCCCTGCAGGACGAGGTTGTCGCGGCCGCTCGCCTCGGGGTCGGCGCCGGACCGCTGCGACACCACGCCGATGAGGCGGCGGACCCGGTCGGGCCTGCGCAGCACGTCGTGCCCGGCCACGGCCGCGGCGCCCGCGTCCGGCCGGACCAGCGTGGTGAGGATCTTGACGGTGGTGGACTTGCCCGCCCCGTTGGGGCCGAGCAGGCCGAGGATCTCGCCCTGTCCGACCGTGACCGACAGGCCGTCCAGCGCCCGGACGTCGCCGGGGTAGTTCTTCACGAGGCCCTCGGCCTCGACGGCATGCGCCATGTTCTCCTCCGTGCCAGGAAACGTGCCGCACGAAGGGCCCCGGATAGGCTGGTGTCGCGTCACGCCGCCAGGGCCCGCCTCGCGCGGGTTCTCGGTGGTGGGTCCGGCCCGGCGGCGGTGTTGCAGCACCGCCGCCGGGCCTTTCGCTCGCTAGTCCTCCGGGGCTCCCCTCTCCGCCAGCTCGGCGATCTCGGGCGGCATCTCGCCGGTCGCGTGGAAGGAGCGCCACAGGTCGAGGTGCGGCAGCGTGCCGTCCTCGATCTCGGCGAGGAGGCCGCGCACCCACGCGGCCTCGGCGCGCCGCATCGCGAGGTCGTACTCGGCCTCCAGCAGGAAGAGGCGCGGCACCTCCGGCTCGCCCTCCAGCGCGGTCCGGTCGGCGGCGATCTCCCGCTCCATCGCGTCGAGGCGGCCGCGCAGCAGCGCCGCCGCCTCGTCGGGGCCGAGCGCGCCGAGGACCGAGAGCCCCGCCTCGAACCGGGGCCGCTCGCGCTCGGGCACCCCGATCAGCTCCCGGACCCAGTCGGCCAACTCGTCCCGCCCCGCGTCGGTGATGCCGTACACGGTGCGCTCGGGCCGCGCCCCTTCCCGGGCGCTCCCCTCGACGGCCAGGAACCCGTGCTTCTCCAGGTTGCGGACCACGGTGTAGAGCGAGCCCCACTTGATGTCCATGTCGCGGTCCTTGCCGCGGGCGCGGATCAGCGACGCCATCTCGTACGGGTGCATCGGCCTGGCGGTGACGGTCGACAGCACGGCGAGCCCCAGCAGGTTGCCCACCTTGCGCCGCTTGGCCATCCCCGCCTCCTCGCGAACGAGTATTCGTGGACGAGTATCACAGCCGCGGCCGCCTTCGTCCACCCCGATGCCCGCGCCTCAGGCGCGGGTAGAGATCGGACGTGGACTTCTCCAGCGCGGCCGACGACCTGTACGGCGTCCTGCCCGCCGACTTCGTGGAGACCCGGAACCGCCTGGCCCGGGAGGCGAAGGCGGCGGGCGACGCCGCGCTCGCGAAGCGGATCGGGGCGCTGCGGCGCCCCGCGCTCTCGGCGTGGGCGGTGAACCTCCTGGCGCGTTCGGCCGCGGACGAGCTCGCCGGCCTGCTGGACGTCGGCGAGGAGATGCGGGCGGCCTGGGGCTCGGGACGCCGCCTCGGCGACCTGGAGCAGCGCCGCGCCGGGCTGGTCGGGTTGCTCGTGCGGACCGCCGGCGAACTCGCCGCGGACGCGGGCGGCGCGCTGCGCGAGCAGGCCGCCCGCGAGGTGGAGGACACCCTCCAGGCCGCCACGGTGGACGCGGGCGTCGCCGAGGAGGTCCGCGAGGGACGGCTGTCGCAGCCCCGCAGCCATTCCGGCTTCGTTCCCGCCGGGTTCCCCATGGCGCCGCCGGATGGAGAAGAACGCGCGGAACCGGAGCCCGAGGAGAAGCGCGCCGCGCCGAAACCCTCTGAGGAGGAGGGCGCCGAGCGGAAGCGACCGCCTGGGAGGAAGGCGGAGCCGGCGAAGTCGAACGTCACGCGCACGAGCGCCGCCCGCGCCAAGCGGGCGGAGACGCTGCGCAAGCGCGCCGAGCAGGCCGAGGACAAGCTGGCCGAACGCGAGGAGCGGGCCGACGCGGCCCGGCGCGAGATGGAGGAGGCGTCCGCCGAGGTGGGGCGTATCCGGCACGATCTGGAACGGGCGATCGCCGAACGGGACGCCGCGTCCAGAAGGGCCGACCGCGCCGAGCAGAACCGCGCCCGCGCGGAGGCGGCCGTGCGGGAGGCCCGCGGGGCCGCCGCCGAGGCCCGCCGCGCCGCCGCCCGCGACCCGCACCCCCAACGGGCCCGCGACCGGGGCGGGGCGGGGCGGGGATAAACGGGATCTCCGGGATGAAGTAGGTTCTTCCCGAACATGGTTCGGCAATCAGAGGGGGCGCGCGGTGGCGGCACCGGTCGTGGAGCAGCCGACGGACTGGACCGAGCCGGGCGCTCATCCGGTGGCGCCCGGGGTGCACCGGATCCCCCTGGCGCTGCCGATCCCGTCGCTGCACGCCGTCAACGTGTACGTCGTCGAGGACGCCGAGGGCCTCGTGGTCGTGGACTCCGGCTGGGCCATGCCCGACACGAAGGCCGCTCTCGAAGCCGCGCTCGCCGTCCTCGGGCATCGGCTGGACGACGTCGCGCAGTTCCTGGTCACCCACGCCCACTGGGATCACTACTCGCAGGCCCTGGCGCTGCGCGAGTCGTTCGGGACGCGGGTGCGGATCGGGCGGGGCGAGCGGCCGTCGATCGAGGCGTTCGACGCCCGCCGGGGGCTGCACCCCCGCCAGGTCGAACTGCTGCGCCGGTGCGGCGCGGACGAGGTGGCCGACGAGATCGCGGGCCGGCCCGTGGAGCGTTCCGAGCGGGACGTCCCGCACACCATGCCGGACGCGTGGCTGGACGACGGGGAGCGCGTCGCCCTGACGGACCGGGGACTGGACGTCTTCGCCACCCCGGGGCACACGCGCGGCCACGTCGTCCTGCGCGACGCGGTGGCCGGGCTGCTGTTCGCGGGCGACCACATCCTGCCGCACATCACGCCGTCGATCGGACTGGAGACCGAGCCGGAGCCCAAGCCGCTGCGCAGCTACCTGGAGTCGCTGCGGCTGGTCCGCGACATGCCGGACACCGTGCTGCTGCCCGCGCACGGTCCCGTGCGGCCGAGCGTCCACACCCGGATCGACGAACTGCTGGAGCACCACGCAGAACGGCTGGACGCCGCCGCCGCGCAGGTCCGCGCCGGGCGCGCCACGGCCTTCGAGGTGGCGGCCGCGATGCCGTGGACGCGCCGCAGGCGCAGCCTCGACGACCTGGACGCGTTCAGCCGGATGCTGGCCGTGCTGGAGATCGAGGCGCATCTGGACGTCCTCGCCGACCGGGGCGCGCTGGACGCCCATGAGGAGGGCGGCGTCCGCCGCTACGCCCCGCGGCGCTGACGCTCCCGGCGTTCGGATCCGGCGCGCCGACGGGGTCCGGCTGCTTCCCCCGAGGGGCGCGGCCCGGTGCCCGCAACCCCCCGGGTTACGCTGATCTCCGGATTCTCCCGGCGGAAGGAGCGGCGATGACGGTCGCCTCCGAGTTCACTGCGATCACCTCCGCGCAGGAGCTGCGCGAGCTCCTCGGCGCGCCGATGCGGCGGGCCGTCGACAAGGAGCGGGTCACGCTGCACGAATGGGACCGCGCGTGGCTCGCCCGGTCCCCGTTCTGCCTGATCGCCACCAGTGACGCCGCCGGGAACTGCGACGTCTCCCCCAAGGGCGACCCTCCGGGGTTCGCGCACGTCATCGACGGCACGACGATCGCCGTCCCGGACCGTCCCGGCAACCGCCGCGCGGACGGGTTCATGAACCTGCTGAGCAACCCGCACGTCGGCTTGATCTTCTTCGTGCCGGGACGCACCGAGACCCTGCGGATCAACGGCCGGGCCATGCTCGTCCGGGAGGCGCCGTTCTTCGACGAGATGGTCGTCAAGGGGCACCGGCCCGCCCTCGCGCTCGTCGTGGACATCGAGCAGATCTTCTTCCACTGCGCGAAGGCGCTCATGCGCTCGAAGCTGTGGAAGCCGGAGTCGTGGAATCCCGAGGCCCTGCCGCCGCACGCCCGGATCGTCAAGGACGTCCAGTACACCGAGGAGAGCGTCGAGGAGCTCCGGGAGTACTACAGCGAGGCGAACTACGGCAAGAAGCTCTACCAGGGCTGACACGGCGGCCGCCGGCCGCGCCGCCGCTCGCGGGCGACGGGGGCGCCGCAGAACGCGAAGACCCCCGCGCCTTCCGCGCGGGGGTCTGCGAGCGTGCGGTCAGCCGCTCTTGCGGCGGAACTGCCGCTGGTGGTCGGCGCGCTCGTGGGTGCCGCGCACCTTCGAGCCGCTCCGGCCGCCGGCGCCGGCGTTCTTGCTCTCCGCGCCGCGCTTGCGCTCCAGCGCCTCCCGGAACCTGCGCTTCACCTCGTCCTCGCCGTCTTCGGGCGCTCCTGCGGAGTCGGCCATGCGGACCTCCAGCTCTTGTATGGGCACCCCTAGCGTCACATACCCCGCGAGAGCCGCGGGCTCGTGCACGCCGAAAGATCGCCGTGGGAGATTCCAGCATAAACCGGCCACCGGTGAACGATCTCTCCTAGGTTTGTGCACGTGGAGCCCCAGACGCCGCAGGCCGAGTCCGCCCCCGCCCATCCGCCGCTGGAGGCGCTCGCCGTCCAGCCGCTGCTGAACCGCGACCACGGGTCCCGTCCCGCGGCGTTCTACGAGGAGCTGCGCGCGGAGTACGGCCCCGTCGCGCCGGTGGACGTCCTCGGGGTGCCCGCCTGGCTCGTCGTCGGCTACGCCCAGACGCTCGACATCCTGCGCGACGCCCGCGGGAACTGGAGCCGCCGGGTCGGCACCTGGCGCGCGTACCGGGAGGGCGCGGTCCCGGCCGACTGGCCGATGCTGCCGGTGGTCGAGTCGGACAACTGCGGGTTCCGCGACGGCGCCGACTCCACCCGGCTGCGCGGCGCCTGGAGTGAGGGGCTGCGGCCGTTCCAGGACCGGGGCCGTCCGGAGGCGAAGGCGCTGGAGCAGGCCGTCCGGCGGTACGCCGACGAGCTGCTCACGGTGATCGCCGAGAGCGGCGGCCAGGCCGGGGAGGCGGACCTGGCGGCGCAGTACGCGCGGCCGCTGCCGCTGATGGTGATCGGGCGGCTGCTCGGCTCCGGGACCGGCGACGGCGACGGCGACGGCGACGACGACAGCGGCGACGAGCTGATCGCCGACCTGTGGCGAGTGATGGACGCGGGCCCGGACGCCCAGGAGGCGTCCGCCCGGCTGATCGCACGGGTCGCGGACCTGTGCGCGGCACGGGTCGCGGACCCCGGCGAGGACCTGCCGTCCTTCATGCTCGCCGCCGTGCCGGACCTGACCGCCGAGGAGCTGACCGCCGAGATGGCGATGATGACCGGCCTCGTCGGCGACGTGACGGGAACGCTGATCAGCAACACCATCACCGAGGTCCTCGCCGGCGAGACCGGCGCCGGCGACAGCCTGTCGGCCGGGATGCTCCAGGAGGCGGTCAACCGGGCGGCGGCCGCCAACCCGCCGTTGGCGAACCTGGCGTTCCGCTGGGCCAAGTCCGACGTGCGCCTCGGCCGCTTCCGGATCGCGGCGGGCGACCCGGTCATGGTCTCGCCCGCCGCCGCGCACCGGGACCCGGCGTTCGCGGCGGGCGGCGGCCCCGACTCGATCTACAGCTCGCGCGCCCATCTGGCGTGGAGCGCCGGGCCGCACGCCTGCCTCGGCCGCGACCTCGCCACCACCGTCACCACGATCGCGGTGGAGCGGCTGTTCGACCGCCTCTCCGGGCTGCGGCTCGCGCTGCCCGCCGACGAGCTCGCGTGGCGCTCGTCGCCGCTGATACGCGGCCTGCGGTCGCTGCCGGTCACCTTCGAGCCGACGGGGGCCCCACCCGAGCCGGGGCCCTCCCCCGCCGTCGAGGAGGCGGCCGAGCAGGAGGCCCCGGGCGAGGGAGGGCAGGACTCGCTCGTGCGGCGCGTCCTGCGGACGATGCGGCTGTCGCAGTCCTGACCGCCGCCGGCTCACCCGCCGGCGGGCTCTCCGACGCCGTCGACCTCCACGGTCCACACGCCGTCCATGGCCTCGGTGAGGGTGAGCCGCAGCACCAGGGCGGAACGCCCCTCCTGCGCCGTCCACAGCGGGAGGGCCACCCCGAAGACGCGCTCTCCGCCCGAGACCGGCTCGCCCCCGGTCACCTCAAGGTCGGCGAAGGCGCCGTCGGGCGGGCTGATCAGGTCGCGCCCGGACGCGGTCACCGCGTCGGCCATCTCCGAGGCGCTCAGCCTGCGTCCCTCGGTGAGGGTCTCGAGCTCCTCGTAGTCGCCGCGGACCAGCAGCCCGACCACGACCCGCACCGCGTTCACGCCCTCTTCCGGCAGCATGCGCCACACCGTACCGCGCCGCCGTCCGCGGGATCCCCCGCATGTTTGGACGCGCGCCCGGGAACGTTCAGTCCGATAGGCGCAGGGAGGTTGAGATGCCGGACAAGAGCGACAAGCACGGCGCGAAGCTGGACGAGGAGATCGGCCGCGAGACGCAGGGCATGGTCCGCGGCGGCCATCCCACCCACGCCGAGGAGTTCAAGGAGACCGAGCCGTTCTCCAACGACTACCCCGCCGACCCGGCGGCGGCCACCGCCGGCGACCGGGAGGGCTCCCCGCCCGGGATGAGCGCGCGGGACGTGGAGGGCCGCAGCGCCCTCGGCAGGATGCTCAGCGGCGCCCGCTACCCGGCCCGCCCGAACGAGCTGGTCCGGCACGCGGCCGAGGGCGGAGCCCCGGACCAGGCGCTCGACCAGCTGCGGACGCTGCCGAAACGCGAGTACGAGAACGTCGCCGACGTGGCCGAGCAGCTCGGCTACGGCCGCGAGGAGCGGCTCTACTGATCGAGCGCTACTGATCGGCGCCGGGGCCGCACCACCGGCTCAGCGCGTCCCGGATCGCCGCGGCGCGCCGGTCCGGCGCCGTCTCGTCGCTCGCCCAGGCGATGTAGCCGTCCGGGCGCACCAGCACGGTCGTGCGCGTCGCGCCACCGGCGACGGCGCAGTGCACGCGCCCGGCCCACCGCTTGGCCGCCGGGTAGGTGACCGCGGGGTCGTTCGCGGCGACGACCAGGACGAACCGGCCGTCCGCCGGCAGCCGGCCGAGCCTGCCGGCCCCGCCCAGCAGCGGGACGTCCGGGGCCCGCCTCCCGGTCAGGGGATGCGAACCGCGCGGCGCCGGGTAGGCGATGTCGATGCCGGAGACCGCGGCGGCGACCCGCCGCGCGGCGGGCGGGAAGCGGGTCGCCGCGAACGCCGTCGCGGCGCGGGCGGTCCGCAGCCATCGGGGCTCGGCGAAAGTGAACCGCAGCAGCGCGCCGCTCCTGCGCAGGACGGTCCTCCCGACAGGATGCCGCTCCTCGTGGTAGCTGTCGAGCAGCCATGACGGCGCCCAGCCGCGCAGTTCGGCGGCCAGCTTCCACCCGAGGTTCGCCGCGTCCTGCATCCCGGTGTTCATCCCCTGCCCGCCCGCGGGCGAGTGGACGTGCGCGGCGTCCCCGGCGAGGAAGACCCGTCCCACCCGGTAGCGCGGTACCTGCCGCTCGTCGCTGTGGAACCGGGACGTCCATCGGGGGTCTCGCATGCCGTGGTCGGTGCCGAGGGCGCGGCGGGTCACCTCGCGCAACTCGTCCATGTCGACCGGTTCGGAGTCGGGCGCCTGGTGGCGCCGGTTCCACGCGATCACCCGGTACCAGCCCTCCCCGAAGGGGGCGACGAACGCGAACGCGTCGCCGACGGCGCCGGCGGTGAGCACGTCTTCGGGCGCCTCGTCCAGCCGGACGTCGGCGAGCATCACCGACCGCACCACCGCGCGGCCGGGGAACGGCACTCCGAGCGCCCGCCGGACGGCGCTGCGGACGCCGTCGGCGCCGACCGCGTAGGACGCGCGGAAGGTCCGCGTCCCGCCGGCGGTCCGCGCGTCGATCTCCACACCCGCCGGGTCCTGGCGGAGCCCGACGGCCTCGGCGCCGTACACGATCTTCGCCCCGGCGGCCGCGGCCCGCTCCCTCAGGACGCGTTCGGTCTCGTACTGCGGTGTGACGAGGACGTACGGGAAGCGGCCCGGGAGCCGGGACATGTCGAGGTCGGCGGAGCCGAGCAGCCGCAGCCGATCGGTCCGCGTCCCCGTCGCGACCAGTTCGTCGGCGACGCCGCGCGCGTCCAGGATCTCCAGGGTGCGGGCGTGCACGGCGAACGCCCGCGTCAGGTCGGTCGTCTCCTCGGCACGGCGTTCCAGCACCGTGCAGCCGATCCCGGCCGCGGCCAGGTCCCCTGCCAGCAGAAGGCCCGTAGGGCCCGCTCCCACGATCAGCACGCGCCCGGTCGGTCCGTCGGTGGGCGGCATCATGCGCTCCTCTCGCTCGCACCCGGCGGCGCGGGTGCCCGGCGCAGAGGACACTTCCCGCGAACCGCCGCGCCTCACACGCCGGGAGGCCCCGCGACGGCGGGGTTCTCAGCCCTGGACGCGGCGCTCGCGCCCCGCCCACTCCTTCTCGCGGAGCTGGAACTTCTGGATCTTCCCGGTGGACGTCTTGGGCAGCTCGGCGACGAACTCCACCGCGTCGGGCGCCTTGTACCGGGCGAGGCCCGCCCGGACGTGCTCGACCAGCTCGGCCTCGGTGGCGGTGCGCCCCTCGCGCAGGACCACGAACGCCTTCGGGCGTTCGCCCCACCTGTCGTCCGGCACCGCGACGACCGCGACCTCCAGCACGGCCGGGTGCGAGTCGATCGCCCGTTCGACCTCGACCGTGGAGATGTTCTCCCCGCCGGAGACGATGATGTCCTTGGACCGGTCGCGCAGCTCGACGTAGCCGTCGGGGTGCCGGACGCCGAGGTCGCCGGAGTGGAACCAGCCGCCGCGGAACGCGTGCGCGGTGGCCTCCTCGTCCCGGTGGTAGCCCTTCATGACGTTGTTCCCGCGCATGACGATCTCGCCGAGCGTCGTCCCGTCGGCCGGGACGTCGTCCATGCCGCCGTCGACGACCCGCAGCCCGTCGGTCTGGATCATGCCGACGCCCTGCCTGGCCAGGAGGCGGGCCCGGTCACCGGCGGGCAGCCCCGCCCAGCCGGGCTGCGGCTCGCACACCGAGTACGGTCCGTAGGTCTCCGTCAGCCCGTACACGTGCACGATGTCCGCACCGAGCCCCTCCATCTGCCTGATGATCGTCGGGCTCGGCGGCGCGCCCGCCGTCGTGACGGTCAGCGGCCGCTCCAGCGGGTGCGCCTCCGCCGCGTTCGCGATCGTCACGAGGACGGTCGGGGCGCCGTTGAGGTGGGTGACGCCCTCGGCGTCGATGAGCCGCCAGATCTCCGCGGCGGCGACGGCGCGCAGGCACACCTGCGTCCCGCCGGTCGCGGCGAGCGCCCACGGCGTGCACCAGCCGTTGCAGTGGAACATCGGCAGCGTCCACAGGTAGACGCTCTCGGGGGTGTGCCGCGAGTGCACGACCTCGCCGAGCGCGTTGAGGTAGGCGCCGCGGTGCGTGTAGACGACGCCCTTCGGCCGGCCCGTGGTGCCGGACGTGTAGTTGATCGAGATGGCGGCGTTCTCGTCCGCGACGGCCCAGGGCAGCGGGTCGTCGGAACCGCGCTCCATCAGCTCCTCGTAGCCGATGCCGCCGACCGCCGGGTCGGGGTCGGCGCCGGCCGCGGGGAGGGTGACCGTCAGGGGCAGGGCGCCCGCGAGCGGCGCCGCCGACGGATGCAGCCCCGCGTCCACGACCAGTGCCTTCGCACCCGAATGACCGAGGATGTAGCGGATCTCGTCCGGTGCCAGCCGCGTGTTGATCGCCACGAGCACGGCCCCGGCGAGCGGCACCGCGAAATGCGCGACGAGGAGTTCGGGGACGTTGGGCGCCAGGTAGGCGACCCGGTCCCCGGGCTCGATCCCCGAGGCGCGCAGCGCGTTCGCCAGCCGGGTCGTCTCGGCGGCGAACGCGGCGTAGGTGGCGCGCCGGTCCCCGTGGGCGTAGGCGGTCTTGCCGGGGAACACCCGGGCCGACCGTTCGAGGAACGCGAGCGGGGTGAGCGCCGTGTGACCCGGGCCGTTGTCCATCGGGAGCCTCCGGTGCCGTCGGATGTGGCCTGCGTCTCCAGGATCCCACGCGCGCCCGTCCCGCACCCGGACGGCGGCTAGCGGCCGGCGTTGCGGGTCAGGATGGAGACGGCCCTGACGGTGGCGTACCCGCGCCATTCCAGTTCGGCGGCCGGCGAGTAGGAGGCGAAGTCGACGCGCCATCCGCCGTCGTCCTCCTGCATGCCGTCGAGCCGTCGAAGTTCGGCGGCCACGACCTCCGGCTCGAAGAGGGACCGGGCGGGGCGGCCCGGGTAGGGCGCGAAGTCGAGCGGGCGCAGCGTCTCGTCCTCCAAGCCGCCCTCCACGTGGAGGAGGCCGTCGTCCGGGACGTGCCCGCCGAGCAGGGCGAGGGCCTCCGTGTCGCCGGCGGCGTCGGCCAGCCACATGGCGAACTGCGCCTCCAGGGCGTGGAACGCGCCCTTGGCGCGGAGGGCGTCGAGGCAGTAGCGGGTGGCGCGGTCGAGCCAGGGGTGCCGCGCGACCGCGCGGTCGTGGGCGGCGACGCGCCGCGCCGTCGCGGCGACCACCGAGGTGATCTGCAGCGAGGACGACCCGGGGTCGGCCTCCGCCCAGAACGGCGCGCAACCCGCGGGGTCGGGGACGGCCAGGCCGAACGGCAGCCCGCCGTCGGGCAGTGTCACCGAGTCCAGCCAGTCGCAGAGCGCCACCGCCTCCGGTGCGGTCGCCGGGGCGAGTTCCTCGAAGACCTCGAAGGCGTGCAGCGCGGGGCCCGGCTGGCTCGTCCGCGACCGGAGGTCGGGCTCAAGGCCGTGGCCGTACCCGCCGTCGGGATTCCGGTAGGCGTTGAGCGCGGCGAGCAGGGCGTCCCGGTCGCCCTCCCCGGTCAGCAGTTCGAAGCGGCGGCGGTCCAGAGGACGCGCGTGCGTGGCCATGAAGTCGGATGCCTTGGACAGATCCATGCCTCCAGCGTGGCCGCCGGGGGCGCCCCCGTCTTGTAGGTTTCGGCCATCACCAGGTAAGGAACAGCTCCTTGGGCGAGCGGTGGATCAGGCTCGGCAGCATCTCCACCGGTTCCTCGACGCGCAGGCCCGGGAGCCGCGCGGTCAGCTCCTCCAGCGTGACGCGGACCTGTTCGCGGGCGAGCTGCGAACCCGGGCAGGCGTGCACGCCGTGCCCGAACGCCAGGTGCCGCTTCGGCTCGCGGGTGATGTCGAACTCGTCGGGCCGGTCGTGGGCCAGCGGATCGCGTCCGGCGGCGGCGTAGGCGACGAAGACCTCGGCGCCCGCGGGCAGTTCGGTGCCCGCCACCCGCACCGGCCGCGTCGTGACCCG
Organism: Spirillospora sp. CA-108201; assembly: GCF_050936235.1. Taxonomy (NCBI): domain Bacteria; kingdom Bacillati; phylum Actinomycetota; class Actinomycetes; order Streptosporangiales; family Thermomonosporaceae; genus Spirillospora; species Spirillospora sp. CA-108201. The sequence continues at coordinate 2,343,048 of NZ_JBNJNE010000001.1, forward strand.
GCGGAACCCCTGGACCGCCGGGTCGTAGCGCGCGGCCTCCTCGACGGCCGCCGGGATCAGCTCGGGCCGGGCGCACAGCAGCTCCCACTGCTCCCGGTCGCGCAGCAGATGCAGCACCGCCGTCCCGATGAGCGCCGTCGTCGTCAGGTGCCCGGCCAGCAGGATGTTCTGCAGGTTGGAGATCAGTGTGCCGTGCGGCTCGATCGCCCGCGCCATCTCACCGCACAGGTCGTCCCCCGGCTCCCGGCCCCGCACGTGCGCGTCCAGCACCCGCTTCATGCCCGCGACCCGCTCGGCGGCGGCGACCTGCTCGTCCGCGCCCATCGGCCGGAAGACCAGGTCCTCCGCCCGGTAGCCGCCCTCGATGAGGGCGGGCACCTCGTCCGGGTCGATGCCGAGCATGTGCCCGATCACCTCGCCCGGCAGGACGCGGGCGTACCGTCCCATCAGCTCGACGCGGTGGTCGCCGGCGAAGGACGCGACCAGTTCCCGGGCCCGGCGGGTGACGAACGGGAGGGCCGCGGCGACCCGCTTCGGCGACAGCCCCCGCGTCAGCGGCTCGCGCACCCGGCGGTGGTCGTCGCCGTCCGCCGTGAGCACGACGGGGCGGCCCTGCGGCAGCGACCGCAGCACCTCGACGGCCTCGGGCCCCGGGATCACGTCCGGCCGCAGCGCGTTCGCCGAGGAGAACGTGTCCGGATCGCGCAGCACCGCCCGCGCGTCGGCGTGCCGGGCGACGAGCCAGGCGTCCAGCTCGGGGACGAGGGTCAGGCCCTCGGCCTCGCGCGCCCGGGCGTAGAACGGATACGGGTCGGTCCGGTCGAACTCCACGGCGCCCCTCCAGAGGTCTGATCATCACCGTAGGAAATGGGAGTGCGGCGCGGGAAGGCCCCGGCCTAGCCTGGCCGGATGGACGTCAGTTTCGAACGAACGGGTGACCGCCGGTACGCGACCGTCGTCAGGCTTCCGGGCCGGCGCCCGCGCCGGATGGACCCGGCCCCCGGCTACGACGACCACATCCCCCACGACCTCGTCCACTACCTGGCCGAGGCCGAGACGGGCCTCACGTCGGGCGTGTTCGGGCGGGCCGCGGCGGGCGGCGGCGACTTCACCGAGACCGTCGAGACGCCCGGCGACTCGCGGCGGCGGGCCAGGGAGCAGCGCCGGCTGAAGAAGCGGGAGGCGTTCCTCAACCGGTCCGACCGCGGCGACATGGAGAGGTCGGAGTACCTGGCGGGCCTGTGCGACCTCGCCTGGCGCCGCCGCGCCGGCGCGCGCACCCCCGCGTGGGCCGAGCACCGGCCGATCCCGCCCGAGGACGGGCCCGCGGTGGACCGCGTCCTGGCCCGGCTGGACGAGCTGGCGCCGCTCTGGCACGACCTGCCCGTCGGCGGCTCGCTCACCTTCACCTGGCCACGGACGACCCCCGCCCCCGGCCGTCCGTCCCAGGCTGCGTTTCACAGTCCCGGCCTGCTTCGCGCGCATGGCCGAGGCCACTTCGAGACAAGCCCTAGCCCGCCCGCAGCGACAGGCCGAGCGTCCGGAACTGCTCGACCGGACGGTGGTAGCCGCGCTCGATGTGGTGCACGCCCCGGAGCGTGGACGGCCCCTCCGCGACCGCCGCCGCCAGGACCGCCGAGAACCCGGCCCGGATGTCGGGCATGGTCACGTCGCCGCCGCGGAGCTTGGACACCCCGCGCACCACCGCCGAGTGCAGCGCCGCCGTGTCGTGGTAGCGGCAGGCGGGACCGCCCAGGCACGTGTCGTAGACCTCGATCTCAGCGCCCATGCTCTGCAGCGCCGGGACGTAGGCGAGCCGGTTCTCGTACACGGTCTCGTGCAGCACCGACATGCCGTCCGCCTGGGTGAACAGCACCATCAGGGGCGTCTGCCAGTCCGTCGCGAACCCGGGGTGGGTGTCGGTCTGCACCGCCGCGGGGCGCAGCCCGCCGGGCGCGGACGCCATGATCCACTCATCGGTGATCTCGAACTCGGCGCCCATCCTGGTCAGCGTCGTGATGGCGGTGACGAGCCGGTCCTGCGGGCATCCGTGCACCCGCACCTCGCCCCCCGTCACCAGGCCCGCGACCAGGTAGGAGAACGCCTCGATCCGGTCGCCGCCGAGCCGCGTCTGCGCGCCGCTCAGCCGCTCGACGCCCTCCACGACGATGCGCCGGTCGGGGGCGAAGGAGATCCGCGCGCCCATCCGCTGCAGGAACAGCGCCAGCTCGGTGATCTCCGGCTCGGTCGCCGCGTTGCGGATGACGGTCTTGCCCTCGGCCCGCACCGCCGCCAGCAGCACCGTCTCGGTGGCGCCGACGCTCGGGTACGGCAGCTCGATGCGCGTCCCGACCAGGCGCGTGGCGTGCGCGTGGATCCCGTCGGACGCGAGCGACACCTCGGCCCCGAACGCCCGCAGCGCCTCCACGTGGAAGTCGACCGGCCTCCGCCCGATCGGATCGCCCCCGACCAGCGGCACGAACGCCTCGCCGGCCTGGTGCAGCAGCGGGCCCAGCATCAGGATCGGGATGCGGTTCAGCCCGGTGAACGCCTTGCCGACGCTCGGGTCCGACACCGGCCCCGGCACGACGGTCACGTCGCCCCCGGACCGCTCCACGGTCATCCCGACGTGCTCCAGCATCCCCGCGGTGATGCCGACCTCGCCGACGTCCGGCGCGTTGCCGATCGTGCTCGGCCCGTCCCCGAGCATGGCCGCGACCATGTGCTTGCTGACCGCGTTCTTCGCCCCGCGCACGGTGACGTCCCCGCGAAGCGGGCCCGACGGCTCGATGTGCCACAGCTTCTCAGTCACCCGAGCAGCCTACGGCGTCCCGGCCGGGGCCCGCCGTTTTCGCCGCAACCCCGGCGCTCGCGGTGACGACGATCACCCGGTCAGGGGCGCCCGGTCAGCAGGCCGGCGGCGAAGCCGAGGAAGGCCACCCCGCTGAGCCGCTCCGTCCGCCGCCGGAAGGACGGGCGCCGCAGCCGCCCCCCCATGGCGGCCGCCGCGCCCGACACGAGCCAGAACCAGACCGCGAGTTCGGCCACGTCGATCGCGGTGAACAGGACCGTCGTGCCGAACACCGGCGCCCCGTGCGGCATGAACTGCGGGACGAGGCTCATGTAGAAGACGCCCGCCTTGGGGTTCAGCAGGTTGGTCCCGATCCCGGCGCGGAAGGCGGCGCGCCGGCCCGCGGCCGCGACGGGCTCCGGGCATGCGGCCTCGGCCTTCCTCCTGGCGTGCCGGAGCGCCGTCGCCCCGAGCCACGCCAGGTAGGCGGCACCGCAGACGCTCACGGCGGTGTACGCGACGTGCGAGGCGGTCAGCAGGGCGGTCAGGCCGGCCGCCGTGGCGAGCCCCCACACCGCGCACCCGGTCATGACGCCGAGCGCCGCGGCCAGCCCGCAGCCGCGGCCCGCCGAGACGGAGGTCCGCAGCACCAGGAACGTGTCGAGCCCCGGCGCCACGTTGACGATCATCGCTGCCAGGGCGAAGGCGAGCGCGGCCGTGATCATGAGCAGATGCTACGACGCTCCTGACGGCCGCACCACGCCCCCGCGGTCACGCGGTCACGCGGTCACAGGATGCCCCGCGCGGCGAACGCGTCCCGTGCGGCGCGGGCGGCCGCCGCTCCGTAGAGGCGCTGCGCCGCGGCGACGGTCGCCTCGGCCGCGGCCTCGAAGGAGGTGTCCGGAGCGAACGCGAACTGCGCCTCGACGATCAGCGTGCTCGCCCGGGCGTCGCCCAGCGCCTGCCGGACGTCCCACAGCGCCCGCGACCAGATCTCGCCGTCGGCGTGGACCTCGCCGACCACGTCCTCGGGGTAGTGCTTGGTCCCGTCCAGCCTCCGCAGGCAGTGCGTCGGCCCGGACGTGTAGGCCACCGAGTCCCAGTCGGCGACGCACGGCTCCGGGGTCCTGGTGGGCGTGCCGGCCGCCCAGCCGGTGACCGCCACCGCCAGGTAGTCGCCGAACGCCTCGCCGATCGCGCCCGACTCCAGGTTCGCGCCGAACCCGGTGACCTGCCCGTCCTGCACGGAGTGGCCGTACTCGTGGATGATCACCTCGGCGTCCTCGGCGTCGTCCACCCCGCCCTTGCCGAGCGTGATGTTCGCCTTGTCGCCGCGGAAGAAGGAGTTGTCGCCTCCGTACTGGTTGATCCGCAGCTCGATCTGCCGCTGGTTCACGGGGCGCAGACCGGACCCGAACCCGAGGTGCTGGAGGTACCGCTGCGCGGTCGTCACCCAGTGGTAGCCCATCACCTGCTCGAACTGGTCGGAGTCGCGGTGGTAGGCCGGCAGCGCGCCGCCGTCGATCCGGGCGGCCTTGCCGGTCTCGCTCTTCACCCGCACGTACCGCCCCGTGAGCGAACCGGACCCGTCGAGGTCGGTGAGGGTGACCTGCCGGTAGGCGGGCGCGAGCGCGGCGTAGTCGGCGTCCTTGGCGTCGGTGAGGGACTGGTCGCCGAGCTGCTGGACGGGGTTGGGGGAGAAGACCGTCCCGGCGGCGGTCGCGCCGAAGTCCGCGGCGGACGCCGCCGGCGTTGCGGCCATCAGGGGAAACGCGGCCACGGCCGCCAGGGCGAAACGTCGTGTGTTGCGCATGGGCGGACGGTATGACCAGGTCCCGCCCGAGGACAGGTCCAATCCGCACCGGGCCCAAGTCTGTCGGGCATCGCCTGGCGGCGCCGCCGAACACTGGCGAGGTTTGCGCTGGCGCCCGCGCCGCGCGCAGGAGTAGCGCCATCGCGGGGGTCGGACTCGGCGTCCTGCGGCCGACAGGCCGGGGTCAGGGCGCCGCGGCGCCGTTCTCCGTCCAGGAGTCGGCGAGCGCGCACAACTCGCCGAGCGCGGTCTCGACGCGTTCCCGGTCGCCGGTGGTGAGGAAGTCGGTCAGCAGACCCGAGTAGGCGCCGTTGAGGAACGTCGCCCTGACGCGGGCCGGGCCCGCGGCGAGACCGCGGGCGGTCAGGGCTCCGGCGACGAACCCGGCCCGTTCCGCGAGGAACGCCGGCACCTTGTCGCCGAGACGGCCCGCCGCCGCGAGCCCTTCGATCTCAAGGACGAGCCGGGTCCGCGCGATGTTCTCAGGCGCGAGGTGGCGGTCCCAGGAGTCGCGCACGACGGCGCCGATTCCGCGCGCCGTGTCGTCCCAGCCCTCGGTCGCGTGAAGCTGCTCGTGCTGGACCTCGTCCAGGCGCTTCAGCAGCGCGCCGAGGAGCGCGTCCTTGTCGGCGAAATGGTGGGTCAGGACGCGCGTGCTCTGGCCGAGCGCCTCGGCGATGGGACGCATCGACAGGCCGGACATCCCGTGCTCGGCGAGGTGGTCGAGCACGGCGTCGAGTATCTCGGTGCGGCGGCGGGGGTCGCGCGGCCTCGGCACTGGCGGTTCCTTCCGTGGTCCGGGGCGTCCAGCCTATAGGGCAACGACTGTTACCTTTATGGCGTGCCCCTCTTCCGACGCCCCCGCGGCGACCTCCGGCTCGCCGCGCTCGCACTGACCGCGTTCGCCCTCCAGACCGACGACTTCGTGATCGTGGGCGTGCTGCCCTCCATCGCCGGCGGACTCTCGGTCAGCGAGGCCGCGGCCGGGCAGCTCGTGACCGTCTTCTCCGTCATCTGCGCCGCGATCGCGCCCGTGGCGGCCGTGGTCACGGCGTCCTGGCCGCGGCGCCGCCTGCTGACCGGCGGCATGCTGGTGTTCAGCGCCGCCAACCTCGCCGTCCCGCTCGCCGCGTCGTATCCGGCGCTGATGGCGCTGCGGATCCTGGCCGCGCTCGCCGCCGCGGCCGTCCTGCCCGCGGTGTTCGCGGTCACCGCCGCGCTCTCTCCCCCGGAACGCCGGGGCCGCGACCTCGCCACCGTGATGGCAGGGCTCACGGGCGCCGTCGTGGTCGGCGTCCCGCTCGGGACGTGGACCGGTGCGGTGCTCGGCTGGCAGGCCACCTTCGTGACGGGCGGCCTCCTCGGCCTCGCCGCGCTGGCGTTCCTGCGCGTCGCCGTGCCGGACGCCCCGCCGTCGCCCGCGACGGGTCTCGGCGAACGCCTGCGCCCCCTGGCCCGCCCCGCCATCATGTGCGCACTGCTCGCCGCCGTCGCCGCGGTGCTCGGCAACCTGATGATCCAGACGTATCTGGCGCCTTTCCTGGCCGGGGCCGCGCGCGTCACCCCGTCCGGCCTCGGCGGCCTTCTCGTCCTCACCGGCGTGGCGGGCATCGTGGGCGGGCGTCTCAGCGGCTCCCTGGTCGACCGCTTCAGCCCGTTGAGAGCGTTCGCGACCGCCTCGGCCGCCTTCATCGCGGCGATGGGCGGGCTGGCGCTGGCCTGGTCGATGCGTCCGGCGCATCTGGTGCTGGTCGTCCCGCTGCTGCTGGTGTGGTCGGCGGCGGCCTGGGCCGTCCCTCCCCCCGTCCAGGCGCGCGTTCTCGCGCTGGCCGCCGAGGAGACCGGCCCGCAGGCGCTGGCGCTCAGCAGCAGCGCGGTCTACGTCGGCGCCTCCCTGGGCGCGGGCCTCGGCGGCTGGCTGCTCGGCACGCTGGGAGCGGGCTCGCTGCCGCTCGCCGCCGCGGCCTGCGCCCTCGGGGCAGTGGGGCTTTTCAGACTTGCCGGGCGCGACGCGTCGGACTCCGTCCCGGAGGACGGGCCCGGCGTCACCGGGAACCGCGGTGCGAGCGTGTGACCTGGGAACCGGCGGCCGCGCCGGTGCGAGGTGTGTGGGTTGGCACCGGCGCGGCCCTAGTTCCGACCGTGGCCGGACGGTCCAATCCTGCCGTAACCAACGTTGCACCAGCGTTGCGGCGACCGCGCCGGCGGCCTCATACGGACGCGGAGCCCGTCTTCGAGAAGGGGAGGCCCCTCTGCATGATCGCCGGAAACGCCACCCGCCGGCAGACCGTGCCTGGCGGAGCCGGCGCTCATGGCGCGCTCTGGCTCGGCCTTGCCTGCGCGGCACGAAACCGGTGACCGTATTCTGGCGGACATGATCGATCCCGCGCCCGACTGGGAGCAGCGCATGGCCGGCCTCTGGGCCGCCTTCGACGACCACGAGCCCGCGGACTTCCTCGCGAAGGTCGAGGCCCTGACCGCCGAGCTCCCGTCCGGCGACGCCGTCGGCGAGTACGAGCTGGCGTCCGCACACGACTCGATCGGCAACGAGGCGAAGGCCGCCGACCACTACCGGCGGGCCTTCGCCGCCGGGCTCCCCGAGGCGCGCCGCAGGCCGGCCACGATCCAGTACGCCAGCACGCTCCGCAATCTCGGCCGGGCCGAGGAGAGCGCCGCCCTCCTGGCGGCGGAGCGCGTCGCCGGTTCGGACGAACTCGACGACGCCGTCACCGCGTTCCTCGCGCTCGCGCTCACCGACGTCGGCCGCGAACGCGAGGCGGCCAGCCTCGCCCTCGGCGCCCTGTCCCGTCATCTCCCCCGGTACAACCGCTCGCTCTCCAACTACGCGAAAGCCCTGACACAGAACGACGGACCCACGAGCTAGCGCCCCCTGCGACAGTCCTCACACTCCGCGCGGACATCCGGCCTTCCCGCAAGCGCCGTCGGCTCTGCGCCAGGCTGGTTCGACGGAGGACGACTGGCCGCCCGCCTCCACGCGGCATCGGCATCCGCACGCCGTGACCGCCCCGCCCGCTCACCGGGTCTGCGACGCGGTTGAAGCCAGTCCCATGAACAACCCGACGCGCCGGCCGGGGCGACGGCTGCCAGTCTCACGCGGCCCAGCTCCACGCATGGCTGCCTTCACCGGCAAGGAGCCGATAGAACGATCCCTTCCGAAATGTTCCGGCCGCCCCTGGCGTATGAGCGCCGGGCCGGCGAGGCGATCACATGATCCACGAAAGCCCGCGACTCATTTCCCGCGAAAATGAGAAAGGCCCCGCCGGTAACGGCGGGGCCTTTCTGCAAAATATGTCCGGCGGCGTCCTACTCTCCCACACGGTCCCCCATGCAGTACCATCGGCGCTGAAGGGCTTAACTTCCGGGTTCGGGATGGGACCGGGTGTTTCCCCCTCGCCAAAACCACCGAACGTCTCAACGCACCACCCCAAAGGGGCAGGCAAATCCACGTTCGAACCATTCGGCTCGACATTCACTTATCAACACGGGTTCCCGGTTGTTTCCTGGGAACCACACAGGGACGCGAACAACTCACACAGCGACTCACTCTGAACGTTCAGTGTGTTCAAGCCACTCGGCCTATTAGTACCGGTCGACTCCACACGTTACCGCGCTTCCATCTCCGGCCTATCAACCCGGTCGTCTACCGGGGGCCTTACACCCACAAAGGGATGGGAGAACTCATCTCGAGGAAGGCTTCCCGCTTAGATGCTTTCAGCGGTTATCCCGACCGAACGTAGCCAACCAGCCGTGCCCCTGGCGGGACAACTGGCACACCAGAGGTTCGTCCGTCCCGGTCCTCTCGTACTAGGGACAGACCCTCACAATTCTCCTACGCGCACAGCGGATAGGGACCGAACTGTCTCGCGACGTTCTAAACCCAGCTCGCGTGCCGCTTTAATGGGCGAACAGCCCAACCCTTGGGACCTACTCCAGCCCCAGGATGCGACGAGCCGACATCGAGGTGCCAAACCATCCCGTCGATATGGACTCTTGGGGAAGATCAGCCTGTTATCCCCGGGGTACCTTTTAGCCGTTGAGCGACACCACTTCCACACGTAGGTGCCGGATCACTAGGCCCTGCTTTCGCACCTGCTCGACACGTCCGTCTCACAGTCAAGCTCCCTTGTGCCCTTGCACTCGCCACCTGATTGCCAACCAGGCTGAGGGAACCTTTGGGCGCCTCCGTTACATTTTGGGAGGCAACCGCCCCAGTTAAACTACCCACCAGGCACTGTCCCCCACCCGGATACACGGGTGCGGGTTAGACGCTCAAAACGACCAGAGTGGTATTTCACCAATGACTCCACCCAAACTGGCGTCTGAGCTTCAGAGTCTCCCACCTATCCTACACAAGACGCTCCAAGCGCCAATGCCAAGCTATAGTGAAGGTCCCGGGGTCTTTCCGTCCTGCTGCGCGAAACGAGCATCTTTACTCGTACTGCAATTTCGCCGGGCCTGTGGTTGAGACAGCGGGGAAGTCGTTACGCCATTCGTGCAGGTCGGAACTTACCCGACAAGGAATTTCGCTACCTTAGGATGGTTATAGTTACCACCGCCGTTTACCGGCGCTTAGATTCTCAGCTTCGAAGGAACAAGTCCCCCTAACCGGTCCTCTTAACGTTCCGGCACCGGGCAGGCGTCAGTCCGTATACAGCGTCTTACGACTTCGCACGGACCTGTGTTTTTAGTAAACAGTCGCTTCCCCCTGGCCTCTGCGACCCCACCCAGCTCAGACAGAAAATGCCATCACCAGGCAAGGTCCCCCTTCTCCCAAAGTTACGGGGGCAATTTGCCGAGTTCCTTAACCACAGTTCACCCGATCGCCTTGGTATTCTCTACCTGACCACCTGAGTCGGTTTGGGGTACGGGCCGCCGGTACACTCGCTAGAGGCTTTTCTCGGCAGCATGGGATCACTCACTTCACCTAAAACGGCTCGGCATCAGCTCTCAGGATACGCGAGAGACGGATTTACCTGTCTCTCTCCCTACAGCCTTACCCCGGGACAACCATCGCCCGGGCTGAGCTACCCTCCTGCGTCACCCCATCACTCACCTACTACCCCCTCGGGTCCCACGCTCCCCATCCACCAGGCCCGAAGGCCCAAAGAACAGTTCGGGTGGTTAGCATCAGAAGGTTCAGCGTTGGCGCATACCAGCGGGTACGGGAATATCAACCCGTTGTCCATCGACTACGCCTGTCGGCCTCGCCTTAGGTCCCGACTTACCCTGGGCGGATTAGCCTGCCCCAGGAACCCTTGGTCATCCGGCGCACACGTTTCTCACGTGTGATTCGCTACTCATGCCTGCATTCTCACTCCCGCACCCTCCACCCCTGGGTCACCCCGAGGCTTCACCGGATACAGGACGCTCCCCTACCCATCAACACCACATGGTGCCAATGCCACGGCTTCGGCGGTGTGCTTGAGCCCCGCTACATTGTCGGCGCGGAATCACTTGACCAGTGAGCTATTACGCACTCTTTCAAGGGTGGCTGCTTCTAAGCCAACCTCCTGGTTGTCACAGCAACTCCACATCCTTTCCCACTTAGCACACGCTTAGGGGCCTTAGCCGATGATCTGGGCTGTTTCCCTCTCGACTACGAAGCTTATCCCCCGCAGTCTCACTGCCACGCTCTCACTTACCGGCATTCGGAGTTTGGCTGACGTCAGTAACCTGGTAGGGCCCATCAGCCATCCAGTAGCTCTACCTCCGGCAAGAAACACGCGACGCTGCACCTAAATGCATTTCGGGGAGAACCAGCTATCACGGAGTTTGATTGGCCTTTCACCCCTAACCACAGGTCATCCCCCAGGTTTTCAACCCTGGTGGGTTCGGGCCTCCACACCGTCTTACCGGCGCTTCACCCTGCCCATGGCTAGATCACTCCGCTTCGGGTCTACAGCATGCGACTAAAAACGCCCTATTCAGACTCGCTTTCGCTACGGCTACCCGCCACCGGTTAACCTCGCCACACACCATAACTCGCAGGCTCATTCTTCAAAAGGCACGCCATCACCAACAACAACCCCGAAGAGTCGCCGAGGAGGCTCTGACGGCTTGTAGGCACACGGTTTCAGGTACTATTTCACGACCCCTCACCGGGGCACTTTTCACCTTTCCCTCACGGTACTGGTCCGCTATCGGTCATCAGGAAGTATTCAGCCTTACCACGTGGTCGTGGCAGATTCACACGGGATTTCACGGGCCCCGTGCTACTCGGGAACACACCCAGAAGCCACTCAAATTTCGTCTACCGGACTCTCACCGTCTACGGTCGGCCATCCCAAGCCATTCGACTATCCGAGCAGTTTATAACTCCTCGGCCCAGCGGCAGCTGGACCAGGGTGGTCCCACAACCCCGCACACGCAACGCCTGCCGGCTATCACACGCGCACGGTTTAGGCTCCTCCGCTTTCGCTCACCACTACTCACGGAATCACTATTGTTTTCTCTTCCTGCGGGTACTGAGATGTTTCACTTCCCCGCGTTCCCACCAACCTGCCTATACATTCAGCAGGCGGCGACACCCCATGACGAGTGCCAGGTTTCCCCATTCGGAAATCCCCGGATCAAAGTCTGGTTGCCGACTCCCCGAGGCATATCGCAGGCTCCCACGTCCTTCATCGGCTCCTGATGCCAAGGCATCCACCGTATGCCCTTAAAAACTTGAACACACAAAACGATCAGAACAAATCGCAGATAAACAAACAAGAACAACCCGAAGACAACCCCTCACAAGAGAGGATCACTCCAAGGAGCTCTCATCGTTCACCAGAGATGCTCGCGTCCACTGTGCAGTTCTCAAAAAACAACCGGGCCCACCAAAACCACACCCCAACCAAGAGGTGCGGTTCTGGTCCCGTAATCCGAGGTCACCCGGGCTTGCGCCCGTTCCCTCAGGACTCAACAGCGTGTTCAGCCTCCCAGCCGCCCGGAGCTCACCTTTCCCACTCCCCGAGGTCACCCCCGAAGCGGTACTAGCTGAGCCGCACGGCCAGCAGACTGAGTAGCCAGTGCTCCACATCTATGAGCAGCCACCTGACAGACATTCGCTGTCAACAGCAGCCACCGACCGGAATCCCTCTCACGAGGCGACCCGGCCAGTTGATGCTCCTTAGAAAGGAGGTGATCCAGCCGCACCTTCCGGTACGGCTACCTTGTTACGACTTCGTCCCAATCGCCGGCCCCACCTTCGACCGCTCCCCCCACAAGGGTTGGGCCACGGGCTTCGGGTGTTGCCGACTTTCGTGACGTGACGGGCGGTGTGTACAAGGCCCGGGAACGTATTCACCGCAGCGTTGCTGATCTGCGATTACTAGCGACTCCGACTTCACGAAGTCGAGTTGCAGACTTCGATCCGAACTGAGACCGGCTTTAAGGGATTCGCTCCACCTCACGGTATCGCAGCCCTCTGTACCGGCCATTGTAGCATGTTTGCAGCCCAAGACATAAGGGGCATGATGACTTGACGTCATCCCCACCTTCCTCCGAGTTGACCCCGGCGGTCTCCCATGAGTCCCCACCCGAAGTGCTGGCAACATGGAACGAGGGTTGCGCTCGTTGCGGGACTTAACCCAACATCTCACGACACGAGCTGACGACAGCCATGCACCACCTGTCACCGGCCCAAAAGGACCCACCATCTCTGATGGTTTTCCGGCGATGTCAAGCCTTGGTAAGGTTCTTCGCGTTGCGTCGAATTAAGCAACATGCTCCGCCGCTTGTGCGGGCCCCCGTCAATTCCTTTGAGTTTTAGCCTTGCGGCCGTACTCCCCAGGCGGGGCGCTTAATGCGTTAGCTGCGGCGCGGAATCCGTGGAAGGACCCCACACCTAGCGCCCAACGTTTACGGCGTGGACTACCAGGGTATCTAATCCTGTTCGCTCCCCACGCTTTCGCTCCTCAGCGTCAGTACAGGCCCAGAGAACCGCCTTCGCCACCGGTGTTCCTCCCGATATCTGCGCATTTCACCGCTACACCGGGAATTCCATTCTCCCCTACCTGCCTCTAGTCTGCCCGTATCCACCGCAGACCCACGGTTAAGCCGTGGGCTTTCACGACAGACGCGACAAACCGCCTACGAGCTCTTTACGCCCAATAATTCCGGACAACGCTTGCGCCCTACGTATTACCGCGGCTGCTGGCACGTAGTTAGCCGGCGCTTCTTCTGCAGGTACCGTCACGTTAGCTTCGTCCCTGCTGAAAGAGGTTTACAACCCGAAGGCCGTCATCCCTCACGCGGCGTCGCTGCGTCAGGCTTCCGCCCATTGCGCAATATTCCCCACTGCTGCCTCCCGTAGGAGTCTGGGCCGTGTCTCAGTCCCAGTGTGACCGGTCGCCCTCTCAGGCCGGTTACCCGTCGTCGCCTTGGTAGGCCATCACCCCACCAACAAGCTGATAGGCCGCGAGCCCATCCCCAACCGAAAAACTTTCCACCAACACCCCATGCGGAGGCTGGTCACATCCGGTATTAGACCCAGTTTCCCGGGCTTATCCCAGAGTCAGGGGCAGGTTGCTCACGTGTTACTCACCCGTTCGCCGCTCGAGTACCCCCGAAGGGGCCTTTCCGCTCGACTTGCATGTGTTAAGCACGCCGCCAGCGTTCGTCCTGAGCCAGGATCAAACTCTCCATCAAGGTCACACGACCAGCCAGGGGGCGAACCCCGACCAGCCAAACCTCAGGAAACAATCCCAGCATCGCCACCTCAAACGAGGTGACATTGCCTCAAAGAAATCCCCACCACCCCCGAATAAACGAGAGCGGCACGGGGCGACCCGGCCAAAACATGACCGAGCCGATAAAGGCACTGGCTTTTAACACGCTGTTGAGTTCTCAAGAAACGGACACCCACCGCGCCGGACCCCGCTTCCGCGGCCCCCGGCTCCGGGGCAACCCTGCTAAATTACCAGACTCATCCTCGCTGTCAAGCCGATCCGCGAAGATCTTTTCGACGAACGAAGGTGGGCCGGTCCCCCACGCGGACGACACAACACCAAGCCGAAGACTCGGAGAGATCGTTCTGTGGGAGGCGCCCTGCGGGCCGGCCACCTTGCGGCGTCCTGCATCCCGTCCTGGGCTTGCCCTTCAAGAGTACCCCGGCCGCAGAGTCCTGCGAACCGTTTTCCTCTTTCGGTGTCCCCAGGGCCGGCCGCCTCTCGGCGTCCGCTTCCCCTTGGGGCGAGAGAGACATTAAGACGCCTCGCCGGGAGCGTCAAATCGCGGCGCCCGCGAGGCCGTCCCGCTCGTCACCCGGGCACACCATCAGGGGCGCTGACCTCGCTTTTCACGTACTACGTGCTTCGGGTCACAGTGGGGTAGCGTGCCCTGACCGCTCTCCCCGCGGCGAACTGGCTCGCGGGGCGGGCGGCGGCTCCCGGGTCGGCTGTCGCCCGAGGTCAGGAGGAACCCGGTGAATGTGTCCGTCGCCGTTCGCGCTTCGGCGGAGCGTCTCGTGGTCGCCGCGACGATGGGGCCCACGGTCCATGACGTCCACGCCTGGCGGTTCAAGGTCGTTTCCGGCCTGATCGAGGTGCACGCGGACCCGGCCAGGTTCCGGCCCGGGCACGATCCCGCGGGGCGCGGCCTCCACCTCGGCAGCGGCGCCGCGCTGGTGAACCTGCGACTGGCCGCCGCGCAGCTCGGTCACGAGGCCGTCGTGCGGTTGCTCCCCGACCCGGGACGTCCATCCGTCCTCGCGTCCGTGCGCCTGGCCGGACGGCACCGCATCACCCGCGAGGAGCGACTTCTCTACGCGGCCACGCTCCGCCCGTTCCGCGCCGGCACTCCGGCCGTGGGCGCTCGCCCCCCTTCACGGGTCGTCGACGAGCTGGCCGGGGAGGCGCGGCTGGAGGGAGCGACGCTTCACCGGCTTCCACCGACGACTCACTCCTCGGGGCAACGGGCGATTCTGACGACGCGAGGGGACTCCCCTGCCGAGTGGCTCCGCGCGGGCCAGGCCCTCCAGCGCCTTCTGCTGAGTGCGACCGCCCGCTCGCTCGCCACGTCGTTCCGCTACGAGACGCTCGACGTGCCGGGCGTCGAAGGAGAGACGGAGCCGGGCGAGACCCCGCAGGTCCTCCTGGAGATCACACAGGCCGGGGACGCGTCTACTCCAGCCGCCGGTAGGTGGACAGGACGAACGACAGCGGTGCGCGCAGCGGCTCGGGCAGCCGTTCCAGCCTCTCCCTGAGCCGCTCGGGCGGGACGTGGTGCGCGCTCGGCCCCATGCCGACGAGCGTGACCACCTCGCCGTGCGTCAGGACGGTCTCGGTTTCGAGGTCCTGACGTGCGTCCAGCTTGAAGAAGCCGGAGAGCGCGGCGTCCATGCGCTCGGTCTTGTTCTCGTCGATCGAGAGCAGGCCCAGTGGCTCCACCAGCGTGCCGAGGTGCCGGGGCGACGGAGTCACCGTGAACAGCAGCCCGTCGTCGCGGAGCACGCGGTGGAACTCGGTCGCGTTGCGCGGAGCGAACACGTTGACGACGGTGTCGGCCGCGCCGTCGCGCAGCGGGAACGGGCGCCAGAGGTCCGCGACGACGGCGCCGCAGCGCGGATGCGCCTTGGCGGCCCGCCGGGCCGCGTGCTTGGAGATGTCCAGGGCGAGACCGGCGGCGTCCGGCGCGCGGTCGAGGATGCGGCTGAGGTAGTGCCCGGTTCCCGCGCCCGCGTCAAGGACGAAGGCGGGGTCGGCGCGCGAAACGTTCCACGCCAGTCTGTCCGCGAGACCCGCGAAGTGCCCCGCGCTCAGGAACTCGTCTCTCGCGCGGACCATCTCCGGTGTGTCCGCCGTCCCCGGACGGGCGTTGCCCGGCAGAAGGTTCGCGTACCCCTGCCGCGCGATGTCGAAGGCGTGCCCGCCCGGGCAGGCCAGGCTGCGGTCGGCCAGTTCGAGGTCGGCTCCGCACACGGGGCACACCAGGTATCGGACGACATCGGCGAGCATCCGTCCATCATCGACCATGCCGGCCGGTGCGGGGGCGGCGGCGTCCGCTTCTTTGCCGTCGCGCCTCCCCGGCGCCCCCCGGGCGTCGCGTCCGCGCAACCTGGCGGACGGCGGTCAGGCCTTCGCGCGCCGGCGGACGTCCTCCATGTCCAGGCCGCGGACCTGCTCGATCACGTTCTCCAGCACCGACTCGGCAAGCGCGCCCGGCTCGGCGAACACGATCATCCCGTCGCGGATCGCCATCAGCGTGGGGATGGACCGGATGCCGAACCGCTTCGACAGCTCGGCCTCGGCGTCGGTGTCCACCTTGCCGAAGACGATGTCCTCGTGCTTGCCCGCCGACCTCTCGAACACGGGTCCGAACCTCTTGCACGGCCCGCACCACTCGGCCCAGAAGTCGACCAGCACGATGCCGTCGCCCTGGGCCACCTGATCGAAGTTCTCAGCGGTCAGTGTGACCGTCGCCATGTCGGTTTCTCCTCAGTCGGGGTATCACGACGTAGAGCGGCTTACAGCCCCGCAGTATTCCTCACGTGGGAATCACAGAGCGGTAATTGACGTTGTCCTCCTAGGGAGATCGCACCGGAGAAGGGTCAGGATGGCTGGAACCCGTACCAAGGGCGACAGGGTCGAAGTCCCCGACAAGGATCTTGTCGGGGCGTACCTCGACCGGATCGGCCGTACTCCCCTGCTCGACGCGCAGGAGGAGGTCGATCTGGCCAAGGCGATCGAAGGGGGCCTGTACGCCGAACAGCTGCTCGACGAGGGGAAGGTGCCCGAGGGGGCGTCCCCCGAGGAGCTGGCGGAGCTGGCCGCGGCGGGGCTGCGCGCGAAGCAGCGCTTCGTCGAGGCCAACCTGCGGCTGGTCGTCTCGATCGCCCGGAAGTACCCGACCGACTCGTTGCCCCTCATAGACCTCATCCAGGAGGGGAACCTGGGGCTGATGCGCGCGGTGGAGAAATTCGACTACCGCCGCGGCTTCAAGTTCTCCACCTACGCCACCTGGTGGATCCGGCAGGCGATCGGCCGCGGGCTGAGCCACACCGCCCGCACGATCCGCCTGCCCGTCCACGTCGAGGAGGAGCTGTCCCGGCTGCGGCGCGCGGAGCGCCAGCTCAGCCGTGAGCTCGGCAGGGAACCGAGCCGCGAGGAGCTCGCGGGCGCCGTCGGCGCCGACGCCGAGCACGTCGACGAGCTGCTGCGCTGGCGGCGCGACCCGGCGAGCCTGGACGCGACCGTCGACGACGCCGGCGAGACGCCCATGGGCGACCTGCTGGAGGATCCGGACGCCGTCACGCCCGAGGCCGAGATCCTCGCGCTGGACGACATCGAGGGCCTCGGGCGGCTCCTGGACCGGCTTCCCGAGCGCGAGTCCGCGATCCTGCGGGCCCGGTTCGGGATGGACAGCGGGCAGCCGCTGTCGTACGCGCAGATCGGCGCCCGGTACGGGCTGAGCCACAACCGCGTCCGGCAGATCACCGACCGTTCGCTGCGGCGGCTGCGGCAGCTGGCCGGCGAGACGGACCTGAGCGGCCGCCGGGCGCTGGTCGGCGGCGCGGGCAACGGCACCGCGCCGGAACCGGCCACCGCCGGGTCCCGGGCGGCCTGAGCGGGCGCCCGAAGCGGCGTTCACGCCGCATGACCGGCGACAGGGCGGCTCCGGAAACGGGGCCGCCCTGACCCGTCCGGGGCCCGCGCCCCCGCCGTGCGGGGCTTCGCGTTCACGCAGGGCGGACCGTGCCATAGCCTTTCAGGGTGAGTACTTCCGCCGTCTTCGGGGACCTCGACGCGTGGCGCGCCCTCCCCGCCCTCCAGCAGCCCGATTGGGACGATCCGGACGAGGTAGGCGAAGTGGCCGCCGAGCTGGCGGCCCAGCCGCCACTCGTCTTCGCCGGCGAATGCGACCAGCTGAAGGCCCAGCTCGCGGACGTCGCCCGGGGTGAGGCGTTCGTCCTGCAGGGCGGCGACTGCGCCGAGACGTTCGAGGGATCGAACGCCGACGCGGTGAAGAACAAGCTGAAGACGCTGCTGCAGATGGCGGTCGTCCTCACCTACGCGGCCAGCGTCCCCGTCGTGAAGATCGGCCGGATGGCGGGCCAGTACGCCAAGCCGCGCTCCAAGCCCGTGGAGGCCCGCGGCGGCGTCGAGCTGCCCGCCTACAGGGGCGACGCGGTGAACGGGTTCGCCTTCGACGGCGCCTCCCGGCGCAACGACCCGCAGCGCCTGCTCAAGGCCTACCACTGCTCCGCGGTGACGCTGAACCTGTGCCGGGCGTTCACCAAGGGCGGCTACGCCGACCTGCGCCAGGTGCACGCCTGGAACCAGGACTTCGTCGCGCAGAGCCCCGCGGGCCGCCGCTACGAGCAGCTGGCGGGCGAGATCGACCGGGCGCTGACGTTCATGAAGGCGTGCGGGGCCAACCCGGACGAGTTCCACGGGGTGGAGTTCTACTCCAGCCACGAGGCGCTGCTGCTGGAGTACGAGCGCGCGCTGACGCGCATCGACCACCTGAGCGGCCTGCCCTACGACGTGTCCGCGCACTTCCTGTGGATCGGCGAGCGGACCCGGCAGCTGGACGGGGCGCACGTGGAGTTCCTGCGCCACATCCGCAACCCGATCGGGGTGAAGCTCGGCCCGACGACCTCGGCCGACGACGCGCTGGCCCTGATGGAGCGCCTGAACCCCGAGCGCGAGCCCGGGCGGCTCACCTTCATCACCCGCATGGGCGCCGACCGCATCCGCGACGCGCTGCCGCCGCTGATCGAGAAGGTGCACCAGAGCGGGGCCCCGGTCGCGTGGATCTGCGACCCCATGCACGGCAACACGTTCGAGGCGCCGAGCGGGCACAAGACCCGGCGGCTGGACGACGTGCTCGACGAGGTGGCCGGGTTCTTCGAGGTCCACCGGGCCCTCGGCACGCACCCGGGCGGCATCCACATCGAGTTCACCGGCGACGACGTGACCGAGTGCGTCGGCGGCGGCCAGGGGCTCGCGGAGGCCGACCTGCACCAGCGCTACGAGACGGCCTGCGACCCCCGGCTCAACCGGGGCCAGTCGCTGGACCTGGCCTTCATGGTCGCGGAGCTGTACCGCAAGTCCGTCTGACCGGCGCGGGACACACCCGGCCCGCCATGATCGGTGCGCGCCCGCCCGCCCCGTGCGGCGGGCGCGCCGCCGATCGGGGCCGGTGCGCGAGGCGCGTTCCAGACGGGACGCGTGTCAGATGTCGACCTCGGCCCAGACGACCTTTCCGCCGGTCACCGGGTCGGCGCCCCAGGAGTTGGCGAAGCGGTCGACGATGAACAGGCCGCGGTGCGACTCGTCCAGGGGGCCGGGGACGGTCAGCCGGGGCAGCTGCGCCGCGCGGTCGCGGACCTCGACGCGGATCCGGCCGCTGCCGCGCAGCAGCCGCAGCTCCAGCGCCGTCCCGGCGTGCCGGACGGCGTTGGCCACGAGCTCGGCCACGATCGCGGTGACGAGCTCCTCACGTTCCATGAGGGCCCAGGTGCGCATGGTGCGGGCCGCGAGTCGCCTGGCGTACTCGACCGCCTCGGTCTGGGGCGCCGCGCGCAGCGTGGTCTCGGTCATCGGGTCGGTCACTCCGCCCGCTCGCCGTTCTTCATCGTGTCCCTTCACCGCCCATCGGCCGAAGCCTCCTCCGCCGGGCCCTCGATGAGGAAGCGGTCGAGCCCGGTCGTGCGCAGCACGTTCTCGACCCGGCCGTAGGCCCCGGTGACGGTGAGCGTGGCGTTCTGCGCGCGCGCGTGCTTGTACGCGCGGACGAGGACGTTCAGGCCGGAGGAGTCACAGAAGTCGACCGCCGCGAGGTCGACGACGACCGACCGCTCGCCCGCGTCCACGAGCTCGGTCAGCCGAGCGCGCAGCTCGTCGGAGGAGTGCAGGTCTATCGAGCCGCGCGCGGAGATCGTCGCACGGCCGTCCTGTCGTGTCGTGTGCAAGGCAAGCCCCACGCCACCCCACCTTACCGATTGTTGGTCTCCATCATGACGCCCGCAGAACGATGAGGGCAACGTCGTCGTTCGAGGGCTCCGGGCCGAAGTCGCGCACCGCGCGCTGGATGCGTGCCGCCACCGCGCCGGCGCTCAGTCCGGTGCAGCCGGCGAGAAGCCGCTCCAGGCCGTGCCCGTCGCCGAGAAGCCGGTTGCCCGAGCGCCGCTCGGTGACGCCGTCGGTCACGCAGAGCAGGACCTCTCCGCGGTGAAGGTCGACGGTGTCGGTGTGGAACTCCACGCCGTCGAAGACGCCCAGCAGCGGCTGGGGCGAGGCGGCCTCGCGGACGCCGCCCTCCGGGTCGAGCACCAGCGGGGGCGGGTGCCCCGCGCTCGTCAGTTCGATCGTCACTCCGTCGCGGCGCCGGCGGGCCGCGATCTCGCCGTGCAGCAGGGTGAGCAGCCGCCCGCGCTCGCCCTCGCCGAGGATGAGCCGGTTGAGGCGGGTGAGGACGGCCGGGACGGTCAGGTCCTCGGCGGCGAGGATGCGCAGCGCGTGCCGGGCCAGGCCGGTGACGGCGGCGGCCTCGGGGCCGGTGCCGCACACGTCGCCGATGGCGAACCGCCAGCGGGACGCGGGAGCGGGCCCGCCGGGCCGGCGGCCGCTCTCGAAGACGTCGTAGAAGTCGCCGCCGACCTCGCTGCCCTCCCCTGCGGGCTCGTAGACCACCGCCACCTCAAGGCCGGGGATCTCGGGGATGCCGGGCGGCAGCAGGCTGCGCTGCAGGGCGCTGCTCATGGCGGTCTGGGCGGAGAACAGGCGCGCGTTGTCGACGGCCAGGGCGGCGCGGCGGCTCAGCTCCTCGGCCAGCTCGATCGCGCTGCGCGGGAAGCGGTCGCCGGCCGGGCGGCCGATCACGATGGTGCCGATGCGGCGGCCGCGGGCGATCAGGGGGAACGCGTAGACCTGGTCGGTGGCGGTGCCGCCGACGGCGGCCCGGACCTCCTCGGGCGCGGCGGCGAGCCCGTTCCAGGGCCCGGCGGCGTCGGTGGGCGGGACCGCGCCCGCGTGTTCGAGCAGCTCGCGCAGGCCGTCGGAGCGCTCCTCGTCGGCGTGCCACACATAGGCGAGCCGGTCGGGCTCGGCCTCGGTGACGGTGTAGACGGCGCACCAGGTGGCCAGGCGCGGCACGACGAGCTGGGCGACCAGCGCCATCGTGCGCTCCTGGTCGAGGGTGCCGGCGAGCAGGTCGCTGGCCTCGGCGACGAAGCTGAGCCAACCGCGCCAGGATCGTTCCAACTCGCCCACCCTGGCCTTCTCCAGGGAGAGCGACATCTCGTCGGCGAGCCGGCCGAGCCGGGCGCCGTCGGACTCCTCGAAGCGGCCGGACCGGGACGAGACCGCCACGATGAGGCCCGTCAGGCGCCCCTGGGACTCCAGCGGCGCGGCGGCCAGGGACGCGGCCCCCAGCGCCGCCGCGGTCGGATCCGAGGCGTCCGCGGCGACCCAGGGGGCGCCGGCGCGGGCGGCGGGGCTGAGGGAGGCGACCGACAGCTCCCCGAGCGGCATCTCGGCGGCCGTCCCGGCCGCCGACCCCATGATCAGTCGCCCGTCGCGCTCGGTCAGCAGTACGGCGGCGCCCTCGGCGCCGAGCACCTCCCGGGCGGCGGCGGCGCCGTCCTCCATCGCCTCGACGGCCGCCGGGGAGCGCAGGAGCCGGTCGCCGGCCACGGGCATCTCGCTCGCGCCGCCCGCGAGCCGGTCCTCCCGGGGCTGCCCGCCGGCGCCCGAGCCGTCCCGCGCCGGCTCTGCCGCTTCACGGGCGCGGACGGCGTGCTCGTCCCGCACGGCGCCGCCGCCGGCGTCGGCGGTGAAGGCGGCCTCCGCGCCCTCCGCGGCCGCGCCCGCGGCCGGTGCCCCCGGGCCGGTGGCGCCCGGCCTGGGCAGCCGGAACCAGACGCCCTTGGTGCGGCGGTCGTAGGAGACGCCCCAGGAGTCCGCGAGGCGGGCGATCGACGGGAGGCCGCGGCCGCTGGAGGCGGTGACGCCCGGCATCTCGATGCCCCGGGTGGGGTGGCGGTCGCGGACCTCGATCTCGACGTCCCGGCCCGCCAGGCGGCAGGAGACCTCGAACGAGGTGCCCGCGTAGGCGATCGCGTTGGTGGCGAGCTCGCTCGTCGCGAGGACGGCGTCGTCGGCCATCTCGTCCATGCCCCAGTCGGCCAGCACCTTGCGGACGAACCGGCGCGCGTCCGCCACCGCCGCCGCGGCGGACGGGAAGGTGGCCGTCGCCGTCTGCCGATCCAACTGTCGTCCCTCGTTCGAAGCGTTCCCAACCCGGGCCTGGCTATCGTGACAGACTGGTCGGCCGCCTGGCGCCGAGAGCCGCGAACCCGCCCGGGAATGCGTCCGGCCTGGGCCTTCACGATCCCCGCCACAACACGACAGACCGTAACACGAAGGCTACGAGGGCGGACGCGCGCCCGGTCCCGCCCCGACAGCGGAAGAACACGGAGGAAAGTCCGCCGCGGCGCGGCGACGTAGAGTACAGGTGCGGCCGATGAGGCCCCCAGAGCAGCCAGGAGTCCGTGGTATCCGGATAACCGATGAATCGCGGGCCAGGAGGATGAAGAGCATGCCGCGTACCGCGTCACGTGCCCGCCCCAGCGGCGGGTACCGCGACACCACCCCGCGTTACAGCGACGCGGACCTCGAACCGCTGTTGAAGGCGCTGGTCGCCGTGCGGGACGGCAAGGCGAGGTCGGAGCTGAACGTGCCGGGCGAGGGCGCCGTGGCGGAGGCCGCGGCCGTCCTGGAGGAGATCCGCGAGAACGGCATGGAGCTGGCCTCGGGGCTGAGCCGCGTCCGCAAGGAGATCGGCCGGGACGGGCAGCTGCGGGGGCGCCTGACGCCGGGGACGCTGCGGGGGACCTGGGCGGGCGCGGTCGAGGACTCCAACGCGATCATCGACAAGCTCACCGACCTCGCCACCGGGATGAGCCAGGTGGTCGAGGCGGTGGCCGCCGGCGACCTGAGCCAGCGGGTGGAGCTGCGGGTGCGCGGCAGGCCGATGCGCGGGGAGCTGCTGCGCATGGCCAAGTCGGTCAACGGCATGGTCGAGCTGCTCGACCAGTTCACGTGGGAGGTCACCCAGTTCGCCCGCGAGGTCGGCACCGAGGGGCGGCTCGGCGGCCAGGCGCCGGCGCGCGGCATGACCGGCCGCTGGCGGGACGTGACCGCGTCGGTGAACGTGATGGCGTCGCGGCTGACCTCGCAGGTCCGCGACATCGCGGAGGTCACCACGGCGGTGGCGCGCGGCGACCTGACCCGCAAGGTCACGGTGGAGGCGTCCGGTGAGCTGCAGGAGCTGAAGCTCACGGTGAACACGATGGTCGACCAGCTGTCGGCGTTCGCCGGAGAGGTCACCCGCGTGGCCCGGGAGGTCGGCACCGAGGGGCAGCTGGGCGGCCAGGCGAACGTGCCGGGCGTCAGCGGCGTCTGGAAGAACCTGACCGACAACGTCAACGCGATGGCGAACAACCTGACCTACCAGGTCCGCAACATCGCCCAGGTCACCACCGCCGTCGCCGAGGGCGACCTCGGCAAGAAGATCACGGTCGACGCGCAGGGCGAGATCCTGCAGCTCAAGAACACCGTCAACACGATGGTCGACACCCTGTCGGCGTTCGCCGACGAGGTCACCCGCGTGGCCCGCGAGGTCGGCACCGAGGGGCGGCTCGGCGGCCAGGCCCGGGTGCCCGGTGTGAGCGGCGTGTGGAAGGACCTGACCAGCAACGTCAACGGCATGGCGTCCAACCTGACCTACCAGGTCCGCAACATCGCCCAGGTCACCACCGCCGTCGCCGAGGGCGACCTCGGCAAGAAGATCACGGTCGACGCGCAGGGCGAGATCCTGGAGCTCAAGGACACCGTGAACGCGATGGTCGACACGCTGTCGGCGTTCGCGTCCGAGGTGACCCGCGTGGCGCGGGAGGTCGGCACTGAGGGGCGGCTCGGCGGCCAGGCGATCGTGCCCGGCGCGGGCGGGGTCTGGCTCGACCTGACCGACAACGTCAACTCGATGGCGAACAACCTCACCAACCAGGTGCGCGGGATCGCGCAGGTCACCACGGCGGTGGCGCAGGGCGACCTGACCCGCAAGATCGAGGTCGACGCGCAGGGCGAGATCCTGCAGCTGAAGACGACCCTCAACACGATGGTGGACACGCTGTCGGCGTTCGCCGACGAGGTCAGCCGCGTCGCCCGCGAGGTCGGCACCGAGGGGCGGCTCGGCGGCCAGGCCCGGGTGCCCGGCGCCGGCGGCATGTGGAAGGACCTGACCGACAACGTCAACGGCATGGCGTCCAACCTGACCTACCAGGTCCGCAACATCGCGCAGGTCGCGACCGCGGTCGCGCACGGCGACCTGACGCGGCGCATCGACGTGGACGCCCAGGGCGAGATCCTGGAGCTGAAGACCACGCTGAACACGATGGTGGACACGCTGTCGTCCTTCGCGTCCGAGGTCACGCGCGTGGCGCGGGAGGTCGGCATCGAGGGGCGGCTCGGCGGCCAGGCCGAGGTCGAGGGCGTCTCGGGCACCTGGAAGCGGCTCACCGAGAGCGTCAACGAGCTGGCCGGCAACCTGACCACCCAGGTCCGCGCGATCGGGGAGGTCGCGAGCGCGGTCGCCACCGGCGACCTGACCCGCACGATCACCGTGGAGGCGCGCGGCGAGGTCGCCGAGCTGAGCGACAACGTCAACCTGATGGTCGCCACGCTGCGCGAGACGACCCGCGCCAACGAGGAGCAGGACTGGCTCAAGACCAACCTGGCGCGGATCGGCGGGCTCATGCAGGGCCACCGCGACCTCCAGCAGGTCGCCGACCTGATCATGCGGGAGCTGACGCCGACCGCGAGCGCCCAGTACGGCGCGTTCTACCTGGCCGAGAGCGCGGGCGAGGAGCCCGACCTCGCGCTCATGGCCGGGTACGGGACGCGGCGGCACCGCGGCGGGCCCGTCCGGTTCGGGCTGGGCGAGGGCCTGGTCGGGCAGGCGGCGCAGGAGCGCCGGCCGCTGCTGATCGCCGACGCCCCGGCCGACTACGTCAAGATCGGGTCGGGTCTCGGGGAGGCGTCCCCGGTCAACATCATCGTGCTGCCGATCGTGTTCGAGGACGAGGTCCTCGGCGCCATCGAGCTGGCCTCGTTCGGCCGGTTCACCGACGTCCACCTGGCGTTCTTCAGCCAGCTGATCGAGACGATCGGGGTCACGCTCAACGCGATCCGGGCCAACACCCGCACCGAGGCGCTGCTCGGCGAGTCCCAGCGGCTCGCGCAGGAGCTGCAGGAGCGCTCGGACGAGCTGCAGCGCCAGCAGGGCGAGCTGCGGCACTCCAACACCGAGCTGGAGGAGAAGGCGGCGCTGCTGGCCCAGCAGAACCGCGCGATCGAGATCCAGAACTTCCAGATCGAGCAGGCCAGGCGGACGCTGGAGGAGCGCGCCGAGCAGCTGGCGATCTCCTCGCGGTACAAGTCGGAGTTCCTGGCGAACATGTCGCACGAGCTGCGCACGCCGCTGAACAGCCTGCTCGTGCTGGCCAAGCTGCTGTCGGAGAACCAGGACGGCAACCTCACCGGCAAGCAGGTGGAGTTCGCCCGGACGATCCACGAGTCCGGCACCGACCTGCTGGAGCTGATCAACGACATCCTGGACCTGGCGAAGGTCGAGGCCGGGAAGATGGAGGCGCACCCGCAGCGCCTGTCGGTGTCGGCGCTGGTCGACTACGTGGACGCCACGTTCCGCCCGCTGTCGGTCGACAAGGGCCTGCAGTTCGGCGTGGAGGTCGCGCCGGACGTCCCGGCCGCCCTCAACACCGACGAGCAGCGGCTGCAGCAGGTACTGCGGAACCTGCTGTCGAACGCGGTGAAGTTCACCGCCGAGGGCGAGGTGCGGCTCCTGATCGAGCGGGCCGGCGACATCGACTTCACGCTGCCCGCGCTGTGGAACACCCCCGACGTGATCGCGTTCCGGGTGATCGACACCGGGATCGGGGTGAGCGCCGACAAGCTCCAGGAGATCTTCGAGCCGTTCCAGCAGGCCGACGGGACCACGAGCCGCCGGTACGGCGGCACCGGGCTCGGCCTGTCGATCAGCCGGAACATCGCGCGGCTGCTGGGCGGGGAGATCCACGCCGAGAGCCAGCCGGGCAGGGGCAGCGTGTTCACGCTCTACCTGCCCGCCCAGTACAGCGACCGCGACGACCGGCGCCGCTCGGCGCTGCCGGACGAGGCGGTCGCCGCGGGCGCGGAGACCCCGCCCGGGGTGGTCGCCGGGGGCCCGCACGGGAACGGCGGCGCCCTTGGCCCGGCCGGGGAGGGCGCGCTGCCGGTCGAGCAGCGCCCACCCGGCGGGGAGCGCACCGGCAAGCCCGAGCAGGCGCTGAACGGGATGCTGCAGGAGCCGCCCACGGACTTCCTCGACACGGTCCTGTCGGGCCGCAAGGTCCTGATCGTCGACGACGACGTGCGGAACGTGTTCGCGCTCACCAGCGTCCTGGAGGGCTACGGCATGGAGGTCCTCTACGCCGAGGACGGGCAGGCCGGGATCGACGTCCTGCACCGCAACCCCGACGTGGCCGTCGTGCTGATGGACATTATGATGCCCGGCCTCGACGGCTACGCCACCACCGCCGCGATCAGGGAGATGCCGCAGTTCGCCGAGTTGCCGATCATCGTCATCACGGCCAAGGTGATGAAGGAGGACCGGGAGAAGAGCCTCGCCTCCGGCGCGTCGGACTATGTGCCGAAGCCCGTGGACGTGGACCATCTCCTCGATGTCATGAGGAACTGGCTGCAGCCCTCCATCGTCCGCTGAGGAGAGGAGCCGGGCAGTAGGGTCGCCGTGGGTGTGCGGCGCTGGAGGGACCGGGATCGGAGAGACGCGCGTGGACGACAAGGCCAAGATCCTGCTCGTGGACGACCGCGAGGAGAACCTGATCGCGCTGGAGGCCATCCTCAGCTCGCTCGATCAGGATCTGGTCCGGGCGCGGTCCGGCGAGGACGCGCTGAAGGCGCTGCTCACCGAGGAGTACGCGGTCATCCTGCTGGACGTCGTCATGCCGGGCATGGACGGGTTCGAGACGGCCCGCGACATCAAGCGCCGCAAGAAGACCCGCGACCTGCCGATCATCTTCCTCACGGCGGTGAACAGCGACCCCGACTACGCCTTCCGCGGCTACGCCGCGGGCGCGGTCGACTTCATCTCCAAGCCGTTCGACCCGTGGGTGCTGCGGGCCAAGGTCTCGGTCTTCGTGGAGCTGCACAACAAGAACAAGCAGCTCCGCGACCAGACGGTGCTCCTGCGCGAGCAGGCGGCGCTGCTGAGGGAGCAGACGGCGCTGCTGAAGGCGCGGCCCGCGGAGGCGCCGCCCGAGGAGCCCGCCGACGACGCCGCGGGCGACCGCCTGGCCTCGGTGGAGGAGCAGGCCGAGGTGCTCGGCAAGCACGTCCCGTCCACGCTGCGCGACGAGTACGAGGAGCTCAGCCGCAGGCTCCTGCTGCTCCGCGAGGCCCTGGACGGGCAGGAGCCCGTCCAGGACTGACCGCCCCTGCGGAGCCCGCGGGGCACCGCTAGGCGGCGGCCTCCAGGCGGGCGCGGGCGGCGGCGATGCGGGCGAGCGTGCGGTCGCGGCCCAGGATCTCCAGGGACTCGAACAGCGGCAGCCCCACCGTGCGGCCGGTGATGGCGACGCGGACGGGCGCCTGCGTCTTGCCGAGCTTGAGCCCGTGCTCGGCGCCGATCCGCTCCAGCCGGTCCTTCAGCTCGCCGGCGTTCCACGGCGCGTCCTGGTAGGCGGCCTCGGCGGCGGCGAGGATCGCGGCGGCGGGCTCCTTCATGGCCTTGTTCCAGGACTGCTCGTCGGACGGCGGCTCGTCCAGGAACGCGAAGTCGATCATCTGGACGATCTCCGACAGCAGCGCGACGCGGGTCTGCGCGAGCGGCGCCAGCTCGGCGAACACCGCGACGTCGACGTCGAAGGGCGCCTCCTGCAGGAACGGCAGGCACTCGGCGATGAACTTCTCGGGGGGCAGCGCCCGGATGTACTCGCCGTTGATCGCGCGGAGCTTCTTGACGTCGAAGAACGCGGGCGAGGTGTTGACGTCCTCGATGCGGAACTCCTCGACCATCACGTCCCACGGGACGATCTCGCGGTCGTCGGACGGGGCCCAGCCGAGCAGCATCAGGTAGTTGCGCATGGCGTCGGCGAGGTAGCCCTCGGCGCGGTAGTCCTCCAGGGCGACCTTGTCGCGGCGCTTGGACAGCTTCTGCCGCTTCTCGTTCACGATGACGGGCACGTGCGCCCACACCGGCGGCTCCGCGCCGAGCGCCTCCCACAGCAGCTGCTGCTTGGGCGCGTTGGACAGGTGCTCCTCGCCGCGCACCACGTGGGTGATGCCCTGGCTCATGTCGTCGACCGCGTTGGCCAGCAGGAACATGACGGACCCGTCGGCGCGGGCGATGACGAAGTCCTCGAGGAGGGCGTTGTCGAAGACGGGCTTGCCGCGCAGCAGGTCGACGACGGTGGTCTGCCCCTCGTCCGGGGTGCGGAAGCGGAGGGCGCGACCGGGGCCCGTCTCCAGGCCCCGGTCGCGGCAGAAGCCGTCGTAGCCCTTGTGCTGGTCGCCGGTCCGGGCCACCACCGCTTCGCGGGAGCAGTCGCAGTAGTAGGCGCGGCCGGCGTCCTTGAGCGTGTGGACGGCCTCGGCGTGCCTGTCGGCGTTGGCGGACTGGAAGTAGGGGCCCTCGTACTGCCCGCCGTCCATCCCGAGCCACGCCAGCGCGCGGATGATGCCCTCGGTCCATTCGGGGCTGTTGCGGGAGGCGTCGGTGTCTTCGATCCGCAGCACGAGCGTGCCGCCCGACTGCGCGGCCATCGCCCAGTTGAACAGCGCCGAGCGGGCGCCGCCGACATGGAACATGCCGGTCGGTGACGGGGCGAAACGTACGCGGATCGAAGAGGTCGAAGACATGCCTCCCAGCGTAGAGCGATCGGGGACCCGCTCGCGCCGGGTTATTCAGGGCTTCCAGCGCGGATCGCGGCCGGACAGCCCGAGGACGCGGTCGAGCATCGGCGCGTCGTCCGGCACGGCGACCTCGGGCCCGATCACGCCGTACTGGCGGCTGATCTCGGCCGTGGAGGCGATCTGCTCCCACGCCGCCTGGACCACCGGCTCCGGGAAGGTCGGCTCGCGGCCGGTGGCGACGGCGAGGTCCCAGCCGTGCAGGACGTACTCGCCGAGCACGATCCCGGCGATGAAGCCGGCGGGCATGCCCTCCTTGTTGCCGGTGAGGCTGGTGTTCCCCTCCCAGGCGGCCGGGTCCTGCCATGCCTCGGCGGTCCGCCGCGCCTGCTCCGCGAAGCGCTCGGCCCAGCCGGGCTCGGCGGTGAGGTCGTGGTCCTCCCCCGGCCCGGCGGGCGGCGCCTTGCGCGCGGCGGTCTCGCCCCGAGCGCTCCAGAGGGCCAGATGGTTGACGAGGGCCCGCACGTCCCACTCCGGGCACGGTGTGGGCGCGCCCATCCTCTCTTCGGGAACCTCCAGGACGATCCGCGCCGCGGCCTCCGCGGCGGGCGTCAGCCGGCTCCGGATATCCATGATCTCTTCCTCGCTCATCCGTTCGAACACACGCCCACGCTAGGGCGGGCCCGCGGCGCCGGTCTTGAACAAACGCGACACCGATTAGCCTGAGCCGGTGGAACGATCCCTGCCCGGCGGGACGCGGGGCATCCTGCACGCGCGAACGGGGCTGGAGCGGTTCCGGATCGAGCGGTTCGAGCCGCCCGCCGCGCTCGCCGCGTTCGTCGCGAACTTCTGGGTGCTGCGCTGGGACCTGCGCGGGCGGCCGCCGCACCGCCAGCGGGTCATCACGCGCCCGTCGGTCCACATGACGTTCACCAGTTACCTGACCGCCGGGACGACGCGGGCGCGGATCGCGGGAGTCGTGCGGGACGACTTCGTCGAGGAGATCCACGGCGAGGGGCGCGTGGTGGGGGCCGCCTTCCGGCCGGGCGGGTTCAGGCCGTTCATGGACGCGCCGGTGTCCACGCTGACCGGCCGGTTCCCCGGAGTGGACGAGGTCTTCGGCGAGGAGGGCCCGGCGCTCGCCGAGGAGGTCTTCGCGACCGCCGACGCACGGGAGGCGATCGGGCGGCTCGCGGCGTTCCTGTCCGGCCGGGATCCCGAGCCCGACCCCGCCGCGGGCAGGGCCGCCGCGATCGTCGAGCGGATCGCGTCGTGGCCGGGCCTGGTGCGTGTCGACGCGCTGGCCGCGGACGTCGGCCTGAGCGCGCGCAGCCTCCAGCGCCTGTTCCACGAGTACGTGGGCATCGGCCCGAAGTGGGTGATCCGGCGGTTCCGGATGCAGGAGGCGGCCGAGCGGGCCGCGTCCGGGACCGGGGTGGACTGGGCCGATCTGGCGGCCGATCTGGGCTACGCCGACCAGGCTCACTTCACCCGCGACTTCACCGCCGCCGTGGGGACCTCGCCCGCGCGGTACGCGCGGGAGGCCGGGCCGGACGAGGAGACCGGACGGGACGAAGAGACGGGGCCTGGCAGGATCGACGCATGAGCGCCCCCTCCCCCGGCCCCCTCGACGACCTCGCCGCGTTCCGGGCGCTCGCCGCCGTACGGCTCGGCTCGTTCGAGCACACGACCGTCCCGGACGCGCCCGGCCTGCGCCGCGCCGGGGTCGTGCTGTGCGCGGTCGAGCACGACGGCGTCCCGTCGCTGATCCTCATCAAGCGCGCCTACCGGGGACGGAACCCGGGCCAGTGGGGGCTGCCGGGCGGCGGCCTGGAGGACGGCGAGACCCCCGAGCGGGCGGCGCTGCGCGAGCTCCACGAGGAGATCGGCCTGACCGCGGGTCCCGCCGACGTCCTCGGCAGGCTCGACGACTTCCCCGCCGCCTCCGGCTTCACGATCACACCGGTCGTGGTGGCACTGGACGTCCCGGGGCCGCTCACGCCGAGCCCGGACGAGGTCCACTCCGTTCACCACACGAGCCTGCGCAGACTCGCCGACGACGACACCCCCGTCTGGGTCCCGCGGCCGGGCGGCGGGCATCTGCTGCAGATGCGGCTGGGCCCCGAGTGGCACGTCCACGCCCCCACCGGCGCGATGCTGTGGCAGTTCCGCGAGGTGGTGCTGCTGGGCCGGCCCGCCAGGGTCGCCGACTTCGCCCAGCCCGACTGGACGCGCCACTGAGGGTCAGAACGTCCCGCCGTCCACGACGACGCGCTGCCCGGTCACATAGGACGCGGCGTCCGAGACGAGGAACCGGACCACGTCGGCGACCTCCTCGGGCGTGCACACGTGCCCGTAGGGGGACACGGCGTCCTGCTGCCGGATGTCCTCGACGCCGGCCGTGGCGCGGACCAGCCGGCGCCCCATCTCGGTGTCCACCAGGCCCGGGGCGACGACGTTGACGTGCATGCCGTTGCCGCGCTCCTCCTTGGCGATCACCTGGGCGAGCGCCTCCATCGCCGCCTTGCCCATCGCGTAGGGGCCGCCGAACGGCGGCATCAGGTCCGTGGCGACGCTCGACACGAAGACCATGTCGCTGCGCTCGGCGCGCCGCATCAGCGGGATCAGCGCCTGGCTGAGGTGGTGCGGGCCGAACGCGTGCACGCGCATGACCCGCTCCAGCTCGGCGGGGTCGGTGCCGGCCACGCTGTCGCCGCGGCTGGCGATCCCCGCGCTGTGCACGAGGACGTCCAGCCCGCCCAGCTCCGCCCCCACCCGCGCGGCCAGGGAGCGGCACTGGTCGAGGTCGTCGACCGAGGCGCGGAACGCGAGGCCCCGCGCCCCGGCGGCCTCGATGTCGGCGATTGTCCTGCGCGCGGCCTCGTCGTCGCGCCGGTAGGCGACGGCGACCCGGGCGCCGTCCGCGGCCAGCGCCAGGGCGATGGCCCGGCCGATCCCCCGGCTTCCTCCGGTGACCAGGGCCGTACGGCCGTCGAGAGAACTCACGCGACCCTCCTTCGTCGGGCTGCCTGGGGCGGTCCCATCCTGCCCGGCCGCGCGCCCCCGCCGTAAGCGGCCCCTGACACAGGGCTAGTCCGCGATTTCCGCCTCGATGACGTGGTAGGCGGACTCTCCCAGCGGCCCGGTCAGCGAGACGACCGCGAGCCCCGCGCCGGCCAGCAGCTCCCGGAACTCGGCCTCGGTGCGTTCCCGGCCGCCCGTCGCCACGAGCATGTTGAGGTCGTTGTTCACGATCCCCGCCGAGCCCGGCGTGACCGTCTCCGGCATGACCTGCTCCAGCAGGAGCACGCGGGCGTCCGGGCCCATCGCGGCCCGGCAGTTGCGCAGGATGGCGGTGGCCTTCGCGTCGTGCCAGTCGTGGATGACGCTCTTGAGCACGTAGGCGTCCGCACCGGGCGGAACGGCCTCGAAGAAGTCGCCCGGCACGATCTCGGCCCGGTCGGCGACGTCGGCCAGCGGGCCGGCGGCGGCGGCCAGCCCCGTCGGCAGGTCGAAAAGGACGCCGCGCAGGCCGGGGTGGGCCCGCAGGATCGCGGCGAGCAGCGTGCCGTCCCCGCCGCCGAGGTCGGCGACCGTCCCGTAGCGGCCGAAGTCGTGGGCCTCGACGACCGCCGGGGCGACGTCGCGGGTGTGCTCGGCCATCGCCCGGTTGAACGTCTCCGACAGCTCGGCGTCCGACGCGAAGTACTCGAACGGCGTACTGCCCGTCACCCGTTCCCACGCGTACTCGCCCGTGCGCACCGTCTCGGCCATGTCGCCCCACGTCCGCCACACCTGGGGGCCGCAGAACAGCCTGATCAGCGAGCGGACCGAGTCGGGGGCGTCCGCGCGCAGCCGCCGCCCCTCCTGCGTCAGCGCGAACAGGTCCGGCTCCTTCTGCTCCACGACGCCGAGGCCGGTGAGGCCGCGCAGCAGCCGGTGCAGGGACGGCGCGTGGGCGCCGGTCGCCTCCGCCAACTCGGCGCTCGTGCTCGGCCTGCCCTCGGCGAAGGCGTCCGCCACCCCGATCTCGGTGGCCACGTGGATGATCTGCGCCGGCATGAACCCGAAGGCCAGGTCCATCAGCGGTGATCTCGGCATAGTCGGCTCCCTTCGTTGCCCTCCCCAACGCTAGGAGGCCCTCGGAAGGGGCGTCTTGGACGAATGGAACCTCGGGCCGCCCGGGCCCGCTCTCACCCGGAGCGGGCGCGCAGCCAGGCCGCGGCGGACTCGACGTGGTCGTCGGTCAGGCCGGTCAGCGGGTCGATCTCCACGAGGAGGTGGTCGGCGACGTCCGGCTCCCCCGCGATGCAGTCGGTCGCGTCCGGCTCGTCCTCGAACCAGACGAACGGCCGGTCCTGCGCCCACGCGGCCACGTGCCGGGCCTTCCAGGCGCCCAGCGTGCGCCCCTCCGTGATGCCGGGGAACCGCGGGATCGGCACGAACGGCAGCTCCGGAAGCCCGATGCGGGGACTGATCCACACGTTGGCGTTGTGGCCCCAGTAGCTCGCCCAGGCCAGCTCGGCGCCCGTGGACGCCGCCAGGTCGAGCAGCGACGCGCCGTGCCCGGGATAGAGCCACAACTTGTACGTCACGCCATTCGGCGAGCACTCGTGCCGCTCGAAGCCGCTGTGCGGCCGCTCGAACGGGTTGAGCACGCCATCGACGTCCAGCAGAACCACCGGCGACCCCATACCCGGACCGTACGGCATCCGGGACCGCCAGTCGAAGGCGCTTTGCCGTGCGCATGACCGTGCGCGGTCTTAGGCCGCCGCCATGCGGGCATCGTCCCTGTATGTGCCGCTTGTTCGGGATGACCACGGGAGGACCGCGCGTCCGCGCCACCTTCTGGCTGCTGGACGCTCCCGACAGCCTGCGCTCCCAGAGCCGCCGCATGCCGGACGGGACGGGCCTCGGCTGGTTCTCGCTCGGCGGGGAGCCCGTCCGCGACCGCGCCCCCGTCGCCGCGTTCCGGGACGCCGACTTCAACTCCGAGGCGCGGCACGTGGTGTCGCACACCTTCATCTCCCATGTCCGGTACGCCTCGACCGGCGCCCCCGACGTCCACAACTCCCACCCCTTCGTCATGGACGACCGGCTGTTCGCCCACAACGGGGTGGTGCGGGGGGTCGACGTCCTCGACTCGTGGCTCACGGACGTGGACCGGGCGCTGATCCAGGGGCAGACCGACTCGGAGTTCGTGTTCGCGTACATCACCGCGGAGATCCGCCGGCAGGGCGACACCGCGTCCGGGCTGATCGCGGCCGTCCGGCGCATCGCCGCCGAGTTGCCGATCTTCGCGTTGAACATCCTGATGGCGGAGTCGGGGCGGCTGTGGGCACTGCGCTACCCGGACGCCCACGAGCTGTGGGTCACCACGCCGGACCTGAGCGAGCCGGGCACGGAACGCCATCTCGGCGCCGGCAGCGAACAGGGCCGGGTGAAGGTGGCCGCCCACCGGGAGCCGACGCCCGCCTGCGTCCTCGCCAGCGAGCGCCTGGACGACGACCCCGGCTGGCGGCTCCTCGACCCCGGCGAGCTGCTCATGCTGGACGGCACGGAGGCGTCCTCGGAGTTCCCCTTCGACGCGCCAGCGCACCCGCTGACCGCCGCCGACCTGTCGGGGGCCGAGTCCACCTCGCAGACCTGATCGACTGTCGCACCCGGCACATAGAGTGGACGGCCGAACCTGCCGAGGAGTCTCCAGATGACGCAAGAACTCACGCTGATGGCCGTCCACGCCCACCCCGACGACGAGGTGCTGGGAACCGGGGGGCTGCTCGCCCGCAGCGCGGCCGAGGGCGTCCGCACGGTCCTGGTCACCTGCACCAACGGCGAGCAGGGCGACGACGACGGCGGCGTGAAACCCGGCGAGCCCGGCCACGACGCCGAAGGGGTGGCGCGGCGCCGGCTGGCCGAGCTCCGCGAGTCGGCCGCCCTGCTCGACATCGGCCATCTGGAACTGCTCGGCTACCAGGACTCCGGCATGGACGGCTGGTCCACCAACGACGACCCGGCGGCGTTCGCGAACGTGCCGCTGGAGAAGTCCGCCGGGCGGCTCGCCGCGCTGATGGAGCGCTACCGGCCGCAGGTGGTCGTGACCTACGACGAGAACGGCGGCTACGGGCACCCCGACCACATCCAGGCCCACCGGATCGCGCTCGCCGCCGCCGAGCGGACCGGCATCCCCGACAAGGTCTACTACACGGCCATCCCGCGGTCGGGCGTCAAGCAGATGTTCGAGGCCGCCCGGGCCGCGGGCATGGACCTCGGCTTCGAGCCGCCCGACGACTTCGGCACCCCCGACGAGCTGATCACCAGCGCGCTGGACGTCTCCGCCCACTTCGAGGCCAAGCGCGACGCGCTGCTGGCGCACGCCAGCCAGGGCGAGAACATCTTCTTCCTGAAGCTGCCGGAGGAGATGCAGAAGGCGGCGTTCTCGTCGGAGGCGTTCATCCGCCACTTCAGCCGGGTGGAGGCACCGAACCGGGAGGACGACCTGTTCGCGGGCCTCAGGTAGCGCGCCGCTGCGCCCGGAAGTGGTCGAGGACGTCCTGCCGCAGCAGGTAGCCGAACCCCGCCCGTTCCAGGCGCAGCGCCAAGCCCGCCCTGTCGGCGCCGAGAGCGGCGGCGGCGGCGCCCAGCCGCCAGTCGTGCTCGGCCAGCCGCCTGAGCAGGTACCCGCGCCTGACCTGCGCCTCCGAGAGCCGGAACGACTTGAGGTAGGCGACCTCCCCGTCCCCGCCGGTGATGACCTCGCCGATGTGGTTCTCCCTTCCCAGCGTGAACGAGGGCAGGAACCGCGCCAGTTCGAACCCGCGCAGCGACTGCACCGCCCGGCGCGTCCCGTCCTCGTCGAAGAGCCGCGCGGCCATGACCTCGTCGTGGAAGGCCGCCCACTCGGCCTCGCGCGTCTCCGCCGCGGCGCGCAGGTCGCCGAGCGTCCTGATCCCGGCGGGGTCGATCGGCGCGGACAGGTCGCCCGCCGGCGCGCCCAGCAGGCCGTACATGTAGATCAGCTCGCCGAAGAGGTCCTCGACCAGGGTCGGGTGCAGCGCCCGGTAGTCGTCGGGGTGCGGCACGGCGAACGCGCTCGCCAGGGCGTCGGCGACGTACACCAGCACCCCGCACTGCCCGGGATGGATCTCGAAGATCCGCAGCGCGTCCTCCAGGCCGCGCACCCGCCCGCCGAGGTAGGACTCCTCGCAGCGCGGCGACAGCCCGTGCCTGACCGCCCTGCGCGACCACTCCTCCCAGGCGATCTCCGGGCCGCCGAAGTGCAGCGCCAGATAGCCCTCCACGGCCAGGTGCAGGGGAAGGAAGCGGAGCCGGTCCCTGCCCGCCTTCCTGGCCATCCGCCGCGTGAACCGCACGGGCATGCGCGGCGGGGCGGCCCGGGTGTCGCGCTCCAGGAGGCGCGCCCCGTACGAGGCCGCCTGCGCCTGGTCGCCGTCGCTCCACGTCGCGACGAAGGCGTGGGGGACGAACGAGACGTAAGCGGCGTCGCCCACGTCCACGACCGTCACCGGCTCCTCGAACGCCTTCCGGTGCAGCCGCAGATGGGGCACGGGCTCGTCCCGGACGAGGGGGACGAGCCTGACCGAGCCCCACACCTGCGCGGGCCTGGTCTCCAGCCCGTCCAGCGTGATCGTCATGCGCGGTCCCCGAGGAAGCGCGCGGACCGGTCGGCCAGGTGCGCCCGCAGCTTCGGCAGGCCGACGCGCCCCTCGGCGAACCGGGCCAGCTCGACCAGCGCCGGCAGGTCCTCGGCGTCGCGTACGCCCGCGGTCGGCACGCCCGGCGCCAGCCGCCGCACGTCGAAGTCGTCCGCGTCGTAGACCGGGTTCAGGTGCACGATCATGACCCGCTGCCCCGGGGCGCGGCGGTGCCCGGGGTCAAGGCGCGTACGCCAGACGCGCAGGACGTCCGCGGCGAGCCCGGGCGGCGCGTTGTCCCAGCCGTCGGAGACGATGAGGAGCCGTTCGGGCCCGGTCCCCAGCGCGTCGATGATCCGACGGCCGAGCGGCGTCGGGCCGGACGGGTACACCAGCAGCTCGTCGGTGCGTCCCGACGTCCACAGCGGCGTGTACTCCTTCGCGAGCGCCTCCAGCAGGTGGTGCGCGGCGAGCGCGACCGCCAGCGGGCGCCTGCGCTTCTCTCCCGAGCCCAGCGAGGAGTAGCTGTCGTCCAGCACGGCCGTGACCCGTCCCCAGGAGCCGCGCGCGGACCCGGCCACGCGCCGCGCGGCGGTGCGCAGGGCCTCGGACAGTTCGGCCCGCCGCCGGGCCCGGTCGTCCAACGGCAACGCCAGCACGTAGGACGCGAGCCTCGTCAGCGGCATCTCGCCCAGGTCGGCCCGCACGGCCTCGACCCCGGCCTCCCGCGCGCTCTCCTGCAGGCGCAGCCGCTCCAGCCGCGTCATCCTGTGCTGGATCTTCTCCAGGAAGACCTCGCGCGGGATCCCGTGCTTGGCGGCGAACCCCTCCGCGACCGTGTACGGAAGCTCGTAGATCGCGGCCTGCTCGTAGTGCGCCCGACGCCACTGCTCGTAGAGGGGCGTCCGGAACGCCTTCACGCCGGACGGCGCGAACAGGAACGCGGGCTGCTCCCCGCCGAGCCGCAGGTGCGCGTGGCGCACCGCGTCCTTCACCGCCGTCCGGTACTTGACGGAGTCGAACGCCGGGTCGCGGCGGCCCGCTATCCAGTCGCGGATGACGGCGCGCGTCCGCCGGTTGTTCACGCCGAGCCGCCGCAGGTCGCGGAACAGCCGGTACACCCGCTGCGGCGGCAGCCGCTCCAGCCGCCGCGCGATCAGGCGCCCCTCGCCGCGCCGCCGCTCCACGCCCACGTCGCCCGCCCGCACCAGCAGGTTGCGGATGATGATCGCCGCATTGTGGTCGTTGACGTCCAGCGCGAGCACCGCCGCGTACATGTCGCGGTAGTTCTCCAGCATGTACTCGTGCAGGAACTCCAGGCTGAGCCGCTGCTCCCCCGAGCCATGGTGGAATTCCCGCTGCCCGGTGGACGTGATCGCGGCGTTGACGAACATCAGCACGTCCTCGCACGCGACGAGGTCGGCGAACGTCTCGCTCATCACTCCCCCGGTCGGTCGAAGGCGCCGGCCGGGGAATGGGGGCGCGAACAGCGAAGCATCGCTTGAGAGGCAAGTTCCGGAAGTCGCACCGAAGTCCCGCGGCCGGCCCCCGCACCGTAGCACCGGGCCGCCGCGGCGGCCGTTCATTATTCCGGACGGGAGGACTGCCGGCCGTGCGGGCGCTGAGCATCATCGAGGCGACGTCGAGGACGGCGACTGATTTCATTCCTGGGCTGCCGAAAATTGCCGGAAAAATGGCGAGGCGGGGCCGGGCATCCTCGCAGTTCAGAGCGCGGAGGAACTGCCCCGTCCAACGGATCTCGGCAGATCTCGACACGAGGTGTCAGTGCCGGAGAGCTGAGCGATACCGTCCGACACGGAATTGCTCAACGCCCTCGCCCGGCGGCGTTCGACAGGGTCCACGGGCCGATGCTGGGGCCGGCGGCGGGCGGCCGCCCGGTGAGGGCGCGGCGAGGTCAGGGGCGGTAGGTGCCGAAGTACCACTCGTTGCCGTCGGGGTCGCGGGCCGCGTAGTCGCGGGAGCCGTAGTCCTGGTCGGTCAACTCGCGGAAGATCTCGGCGCCGGCGGCCTTCGCGCGGTCGTGGTGGGCGTCCGGGTCGTCGACGGCGACGTAGACGGCCGCCCTGGCGGTGGCGGCGGCCCCGAACATGATGAGGCCGGTGTCGTAGCGCATCTCGGCGTGGACGATCGCGCCCTCGCCGTCCTTGTGGACCTCCACGGGTTCGAAGCCGAACGCCTTCTCCAGCCATTCGAGCGTCCTGGCCGGCTCGGCGGCCCGGATCAACGGGTAGAAGGTGCGGCGGATCTCGCTGGTCATCTCGTCCTCCCTGAGGTCTGGATGCCCAGTCTGCGGGGAGCCGATCCTCCCGTCTTGGACGAATGCGACCCGACCACCGGCGGTCAGCGGCGGGCGGCGTCGCGTTCGGCGGCGAGGCGCCGGGTCTCCGCGGAGACGGGGGCGCCGAGGATCGCCGCGACGACGTCGACCAGGTAGCTGGTGAACAGGCGGTCGTCGGTGCGGGGGCCGGAGCGGGCGCGGCGGGCCAGTTCGATCGCGGCGCAGAGGATGGCGGTGAAGCGGCGGTGGAGCCGGGCCGCGTCCTCCTCCAGAAGGGGCTCCACGAGGGTCCGCCAGCGGCAGAGGCTGTCGCGGGGATCGTCCAGGACGGCCACGGGCACGACGGGGTCGGGGCGGTTCAGCACGTCCGCCCAGATCTGCAGGTAGGCGCGGCCCGAGTCGTCGGCCAGGCGGGCCGCCAGGGGCCGGACGAGCGCCGCGGCCAGGGGGCGGACGCCCCGCTCGCCGTCCTCGTAGGCGTCGAGCAGGGCGTGCCGGCGGGCCTCGACCTCCGGGGCGTGCCGGGCGAAGATCGCGCGCAGGATCCCGGCGCGGTCCCCGAAGTGGTACTGGACGGCCGTGGCGTTGCGGGCGCCGGCCTCCTGGAGGATCTCCCGGAGGCTGACGGCGTCCACGCCGCGAGCGGCGTAGAGGGCCTCGGCGGCGTCCAGCAGTCGTTCCCGTGTGTCACTCATTGCCGATCGCATGCTCCAGGGCCTCGGCGAACCGCTCGCGGGCCGCCTCCCGGCGGGTGGGCAGGTGGCCGGACGGCCACAGGCCCTCGACGGGCTCGACGTCGCGCAGCAGCTGCCGGGCCAGGGTGATCTTGTGGACCTCGGTGGGGCCGTCGGCGATGCCCATCGCCTCGGCCCCCATCATCATGGCGGCGAACGGCATCTCGTTCGACACGCCGAGCGCGCCGTGCAGGTGCATCGCCCGCTGGACGACGTCGTGGTAGACCTTCGGCATCGCGGCCTTCACCGCGGCGATGTCCCTCCGGACGGCCCTGTAGTCCCGGTGCCTGTCGATCAGCCAGGCGGTGCGCAGCACGAGCAGCCGGAACTGCTCGATCTCGATCCAGCTGTCGGCGATCTTCTCCTGCGTCATCTGCATCTTCGCCAGCGGCCCGTAGCGGGTCCGGCGGGAGACCGCGCGCTCGCACATCATGTCGAACGCCTTGCGGACCTGCGCGATCGTCCGCATGGCGTGGTGGACACGGCCGCCGCCGAGGCGGGTCTGGGCGATGGCGAACGCGCCGCCCTCCTCGCCGAGGAGGTTCCCGGCCGGCACCCGGACGTCCTCGTAGCGCAGGTACCCGTGGGAGCCCTCGCGCTCGCCGCCGACGCCCACGTTCCGGACGGTGACCAGCCCCGGCGCGCCGGCCGGCACGATGAACATCGACATGCCCTCGTAGGCGGAGACGTCGGGGTTCGTCACGGCCATCACGATCAGGAACGTCGCGTGCCGGGCGTTGGACGAGAACCACTTCTCACCGGTGATGACCCAGCCGTCCCCGTCGCGGACGGCGCGCGTGGTGAACAGGGTCGGGTCGGCTCCCCCGTGCGGCTCCGTCATCGAGTACGAGGAGGAGATCTCGCCGTCCAGGAGGGGGCGCAGGTAGCGCTCCTTCTGCTCGGGCGTGCCGAAATGGGCGATGATCTCGGCGTTGCCGGAGTCGGGCGCCTGGCATCCGAACACCGACGGCGCCCAGCGGGAACGGCCGAGGATCTCGTTCAGCAGCGCGAGCCTCACCTGCCCGTACCCCTGGCCGCCCAGTTCGGGACCCAGGTGACACGCCCACAGGCCCTTCTCGCGCACCTGGTCCTGGAGGGGGCGCACGAGCCGCTTGCAGCGGGGGTCGGCCTTGTCGTAGGGGTCGCCGAGCACCAGGTCGAGCGGTTCGACCTCGTCCCGGACGAAGGCGTCCGCCCAGTCGAGAAGTTCCTGGTAGGCGGGGTCGGTCTCGAAATCCCAAGCCATGGCGAGCCTCCTCGGCCGTGTCCCCCGATAATCGATCTACCTCAGTAAGTAATGCAAGTGCATGACTGTTACTCTCCGGTCCATCGAGCGTCGGAAAGGGACCGCCGTGCAGCCTGAGCAGATCGACCGCGCCCTCGTGGACTTCGACGTCCTGGCCGGGTGGATGGAAGGCCGGGGCCTGCCGGGCGGCCCGTTCGACGCCGTCGAGCGGCTGGCGGGCGGCACCCAGAACACGCTGGTCCGGTTCCGGCGGGGCGGCCGCGACTACGTGCTCAGGCGCGGCCCGGGCCACCTGCGCGCGAGGACGAACGAGGTCCTGCGGCGCGAGGCCCGCGTGCTGGGGGCGCTCGACGGGACCGACGTCCCCGCGCCGCGCCTGATAGCGGCCTGCCCGGACGAGACCGTCATGGGCGGCGCGGTCTTCTACCTGATGACCCCGGTGGACGGCTTCAACGCGTCGGTCACGCTGCCCGAACCGCACGCGCGGGACGCGTCCGTCCGGCGCGAGATGGGGCTGAACGCGGCGCGTGCTCTTTCCGCCTTGGGCGCGGTCGACCACGAGGCGGTCGGGCTCGGCGACTTCGGCAAGCCAGAGGGCTTCCTGGATCGGCAGGTGGGCCGCTGGCTGTCCGAACTCGACTCCTACGGCGCGCTGGACGGCTACCCAGGGCCGGACATCCCCGGCCTCGACGACGTCGCGCGGTGGTTGGAGGAGCACCGTCCCAAAGCGTGGCGCCCGGGGATCATGCACGGCGACTACCACCTGGCCAACCTGATGTACTCCTACGACGGGCCGGAGGTCGCGGCGATCGTCGACTGGGAGATGTCCACGATCGGCGACCCGCTGCTCGACCTCGGCTGGCTGCTGGCCACCTGGCCCGACCGCGCCGACCAGAGCGCCGCCCTCGCCGGCCCGCTCGGCGCCGCCGGGGGGCTGCCCACCGCCGAGGAGCTCGTCGAGGTCTACGCGGAGCGCGCGGACGCCGTCGACGGGCGCGACCTTTCGTCCATCACCTGGTACGCGGTGCTGGCCTGCTTCAAGCTCGGCATCGTCCTGGAGGGGACGCACGCCCGCGCTTTCGCGGGCAAGGCCCCGAAGGAGACCGGCGACCTCCTCCACTCGATCACGCTCGGTCTCTTCACCCGCGCCCGAGACTTCATCGGCTCCTGAGGACCTCGCGCCGGCGGCCGGGAACTGCCAGGATCTCCCTCGCACGGGGAGGTGCGATGGAGATCCGCAAGGGCGGGCCGGACGACGCGCCGGTGATGACGGCGATGCTGGACGGCGCGGTGGCGTGGCTCGCCGCCAACGGACGCACGGGGCAGTGGGGCGGCGAGCCGTGGTCGCAGGACCCGCGCCGCGTCGAGCGGATCGCCGGCATCGCCCGCGACGACGAGATCTGGGTGGCGCTGATCGGCGGGCGGCCCGCCGGCGTCATGGCGGTCGCGCCCGGCCCCCCGCACTACGTGGACCCGGTCGAGGAGCCGGAGCTGTACATCACCCTCCTGGTCACCGACCGCGCGTTCGCCGGGCGCGGGGTCGGCGGCGCGCTGATCGCCAAGGCGAGGGACGAGGCCGGGGCGATGGGCGTCGGTCTGCTGCGCGTCGACTGCTACGGCGGCGACGACGGGCGGCTGGTGGAGTACTACCGGAGCAACGGGTTCGAGACGGACGCCGCCTTCACCGTCGGCGACTGGCCGGGACGAGTGCTCTCCCAACGTATCCGCAGGTAGACGGCCTGTCGCTTGCAAAACAGCGCCGCGCGCCGCAGCCTGGAAGTGACCGGCGTGAACGGGGCAGTCGGTGACGCCCTTACGCCGCACGGACGGCGACCGAGCCGCTCGCCCCGTTCCGCCGGTCGAAACCTCATGTCGTATTCCTGCCAGCCAGGCGCCCCCGCCACGGGGCACGCTCGGGACATGCACAAGAACTTCCGCTTCGGCGTGGTGGGCGAGTCGATCCGCTCGGGCGCGGAACTGACCGCCACGGCCCGCCGCGCCGAAGAGCTGGGATACGACGTCCTGACCTTGCGAGACCACTTCGTCGCCGAGCCGTTCGGCGACCAGCTCGCACCCATGGTGGCGCTGGCGTCCGCCGCGTCCGCGACGACCGCCCTGCGGCTGGGCACGATGGTCCTCTCCAACGACTTCCGGCATCCGGTGATGCTCGCCAAGGAGGCCGCGACGCTCGACCACCTGTCGGGCGGGCGGTTCGAGCTCGGCCTCGGCGCCGGCTGGCTGCGCGAGGAGTACGAGGCCGCGGGGATGCCGTTCGACCGGCCCGGGGCGCGGGTCGGGCGGCTGGAGGAGTCGCTGCAGATCCTGCGCGGCCTGCTCGGCGGGGAGGAGACCTCGTTCGCCGGGGAGCACTACACGGTCGACGGCCTGACGGTGTTCCCGCGCCCGGAGCGGCGGCCGCCGCTCGTCGTGGGAGCGGGCAGCCGGCGCATGCTCGGCATCGCCGGCCGGCACGCCGACACGGTCGGGATCCTCCCCCGCGCCCTGCCCGAGGGGGAGATCTCGGACGAGCTCTCCGAACGCCTTCCGGACACCATCGCCCGCAAGGTCGACTGGGTCCGCGAATCCGCCGACGGGCGGGACGTCGAGCTGAGCATGA
The DNA here is from genome assembly GCF_050936235.1 of Spirillospora sp. CA-108201. Classification (NCBI taxonomy): domain Bacteria; kingdom Bacillati; phylum Actinomycetota; class Actinomycetes; order Streptosporangiales; family Thermomonosporaceae; genus Spirillospora; species Spirillospora sp. CA-108201. Next base: position 2,386,139 of record NZ_JBNJNE010000001.1, read on the forward strand.
TGGTGACGCCCGTGTTCGGCCCCGACCCCCGCGGCGCCGCCGCCAAGGTCGCGGTGACGCGCGGGTGGGGCACGTCGTCGGCCGGGCTGGTCCTCGACATGCCGTCCCAGTTCGTGGGCCCGCCCGAGCACATCGCAGAGCAGATGCTGGCCCGCCGCGACCGCTTCGGCTTCACCTACTACCAGGTCCCGGACGCGGCCATGGAGGCGTTCGCCCCCGTCATCCCCCTCCTGACCGCCTAGAGGGGATCGGCGAAGCCGGCGTTCATGGCGAGGCTCAGTTCCGGCTCGGTGAGCCGCTCGCCCGCCAGGGCGTCGACGATGCGGCCGCGCTGGAGGACCACGACGCGGTGGCACAGCTCCACCAGCTCGGCCAGGTCGCTGGAGGCGATCAGGACCACCTTCCCGCCGGCGGCGAGGCCGCGGACGATGTCGTGCAGTTCGGTGCGGGCGCCGACGTCCACGCCGCGCGTCGGGTCGTCCAGGGCGAGGACGGCCGGGTCGGCGTCCAGCCACTTGGCGAGGACGGCCTTCTGCTGGTTGCCGCCGGACAGGTTCCCCGCCCGGTCGAGGACGTCGCCGCGCACCCGCAGCCGCTCCATGTGGCCGCGGGACCGCTCGACGAGGCGGGCCCGGCGCGGCATGGGCCCGCCCCGCCCCTGACCGAGCCAGCTCACGGACGTGATGTTCTCCCAGAGGGGCTTGTCGAGCATCAGCCCGCGGCCCTTGCGGTCGCCGGAGATGTAGGCGACGCCCGCGGTGACGGCGTGCCGGGCGGACCGGGGCGTCCGCCCGCCCGGCAGGCGGACCGTGCCGGACGACGGCCGGGCCCGGCCGCACACGGCGTCCAGCACGGCCAGGTGGCCGGAGCCCTGCAGGCCCGCCAGCCCGACGATCTCGCCGCCCTCGGCGGTGAGGGAGACCTCGCGCAGCCGGCCGGGCACGGTCACGCCGGTCAGGGCGACCGCCGCCCCGCCGGGGCGGCGCGGGGCGGCGGTCGCGGCTGCCGCGTCCCGGGCGGGCTGCCCGAGCATCGCGGTGACCAGGGAGTCCAGGCCGACGTCGGCCGCGGGCTCGCCCGGCAGCACCACCCGGCCGTCCCGCAGGACGGTGACCCGGGTCGCCACCCGCATCACCTCCTCCAGGAAGTGCGAGATGTACAGGACGGCCAGGCCCCGCCCGGCCAGCCGCCGGGTGACGGCGGCGAGCCGCGCGGCGGCGTCGCGGGGCAGCGCCGAGGTGGGCTCGTCCAGGATCAGCACGCGCGGTTCCTGCAGCAGCGCCCGGCAGATCTCCAGGAGCTGCCGGTCGGCGAGGGGCAGTTCGCCGACCCTGGCGTGCGGCGGGACGTCCAGGCCCAGCTCGGCCAGGACGGGCCCGGCCAGGCGCCGCATCTCCCGCGTGCTGACCAGGCCCCCGCGCCGCGGCGCCCCGTAGGGGAAGAGGTTCTCCAGCACGGTCAGGTCGTCGTAGGTCATCAGCTCCTGCGACACGATCGCGACGCCCTGCGCCGCGGCCTGCCGCGCGTCGGCGAACCGGACGCGGGCGCCGTCCAGCTCGACGACGCCGCCCTCGGGCCGCACCACCCCGGAGATGATCTTCACGAGGGTGGACTTGCCGGCGCCGTTCTCGCCGACGAGCGCGTGCACCTCCCCCGCGTCCAGGGTGATGCCGACGCCGTCGAGGGCGGTGACCCCGCCGTAGTGCTTGACCAGGCCGGAGGCGACCAGCATCTCAGCGGGCCTCCTTGAGCGGGCGCATGCTCGCGCCGGGGCTCGCGAGCAGCCGGTCCAGCTGCGGCTTGTACCACTGGTAGGCGTCCCGCACCGACCGCTGCCGCTTGATGATCTCGTCGATGTCGGAGGAGTCCATGACGAGGCCCGGCGTCTTGAACCAGCCGTCCGGCAGTTCGCCGTCCTTCTCCCGCACCGAGGAGATGAGCATCGCGGTCGCGACGTAGCCCTTGAGGTAGTGCTCGGGGTCGACCCCGGCGAAGTTGGTGCCCTTCCTGATGTACTCCAGGGTCTTCGGGTCGACGTCGAAGCCGGCGGTGAGGTACTTGCCCTTGCGCTGCTCCTTGAGGCGGCCGAGGTTGTAGCTGTCGGCGTCGCCCACGCCGAGGAACGCCAGCGCGGCCGGGTTCGCGTTCACCTGCGACTGCCAGGCGCCGAAGTTCTGCGCCGGGTCGCTGTAGGTCTGGAACGGGCCGAGGACGCGGATGCCGGGCGCCAGCTTCGCGAGCGTGTCCTTGATCCCCCTGGCCCGGCTGTCGAGGACGGGCGTCCCGGGGTTCGGGACCCCGACGACCACGGTGCCCTTGGCGTCCCTGCCGAGCTTCTTCACCGTCGCCTCGGCGAGCAGCCCGCCGAGCTCGTAGTTGTCGTTGCCGACGTAGAAGCCGACCTTGCTGCCGTCGGTCGGCGCGGTGTCGAGCGCCACGATCGGGATGCCCTTGTCGACGGCCTGGGCGGCGGGCCTGGTGAAGATGGGCGGGTCGAGGTTCTCCAGGACGATCCCGTCGGGATGGGTGACGGTGAGGTTCTGGAACAGCTGCTGCTCGGCGGGCCCGTCGGTGTTGGGCGGGCCGACGACCTTGAAGTCGATGTTCCCGGCCTGCCTGGACGCCTCCGTGGCGCCCTCGTACATCTCCCGGGCGAAGTTCAGGCTGTAGTTCGCGACGGCGATGCCCATCCTGAGCCGCTCGCCCTTGCCGGAGCCGCCTCCGTCACCGCAGGACGCGGTGAGGGCGGCGCCGAGCACGAGGGCGAGGGCCGCCGCGACGGGCCCGCGGGGACGCGGGATCATGGGTTCCTCCCTGGTGAGCGCAGGTCACGGACGCGGCGCAGCAGTGGCGCGGCGCCGACGGCGACGAGGATCACGCCGCCGGTCGCGAAGGTCGTCCAGTTGATGGGGACCTCGAAGAACACCAGCGCCGCGGTGACGACGCCGAGGATGAGGGTGCCGGCCGCGGCGCCGAGGACGGAGCCGGTCCCGCCCTTCAGCGGGGTGCCGCCGATGATGGCCGCGGCGATGGCCGTGAGCTCGTAGCCCTGGCCGATGGTGGGGTCCCCGGCGATGAAGAACGCCAGGGCGAGGACGGCCGCGACGCCCGCCATGAGCCCGGACAGGGCCAGCGCGGCGACGCGGGTCCGGGTGACGGGCAGCCCGCCGAACTCGGCCGCCTCGGGGTTGGAGCCGATGGCCCGCACCCGCGCGCCGAACCGCGTCCGCGTGAACACGACCGTCAGGACCGCGACGGCGAGCGCGAACACCCACACCGCGTTCGGGACGCCGAGCGACTCGCCGCCGCCCAGCACGGCGAAGAACGCGTGGTCCTGCGGCAGGTCGGTGATCTGCTTGCCCTCGGCCAGCGCCAGCCCCACACCGCGCAGCAGCATCGACGTGGCGAGCGTGACGATGAACGAGGGGAGCCGCAGATACGTGGTGACGGCGCCGTTCAGGGCGCCGACGAACGCCGACAGCGCGAGCACCGCGAGAGCGGCCGCCCACGGGTTCCAGCCGTCCCGGATGAGGAGGGCGCCGGCCACGACGCCCATCGCGTACATCCCGCCGACCGACAGGTCGACCTCCCGCATCGCCAGCGCGAACACCATCCCGCAGGCCATCAGGCCGACGTAGACGGAGTTGTGCGCGGTCGTCAGCAGGTTGCCGGCGCGCAGGAAGTCCGGCTGGAGCAGTCCGACGCCGAGCACCAGCAGGATCAGCACGCCGACGACGCCGGCCTCGTCGGGGATCGGCCGGCGGGCCCGGGGGCGCCGCGCCGGGAAGGCGTCCTTGTCGTTCTCCGAGGCCGGCACGGCCGCGGGCTTTCGTACGGACATGCGGCGAGCATGTGACCCGCGCCACGCCATCACAAGGAAGCCGTTTCACCCAGTGGAAACCGCGCCTTGCCCGGCGGCCCGGGGGTGGCGCACGCTGCCGTCCATGAGCGAGACGCCGTCGAGCGACGGACCACAGCGGGTCGCGCTCGTGACCGGCGCGGCGGGCGGGCTCGGGCGGGAGTTCGCGATCGCCCTGGCCGCGCGCGGGCACCGGGTCGCGGGCCTCGACCTCGCCGACCTGTTCGGCACCGCGGACGCGATCGGCGACCGGTTCCACCCCGTGCGGGCGGACGTGACGGACCCCGACGAGGTCGAGGCCGCCGTGGAGGAGACCGCCGCCCGCCTCGGCGGCCTGCACATCGTCGTGAACAACGCCGGGATCTACCCGCCGCTGGAGTTCGAGAAGACGACGCTGGAGGACTGGCGCCGGGTCATGCGCGTCAACCTCGACGGCCCCTTCCTGGTCTCGCGGGCGGCTCTGCCCCACCTGAAGGCGGCCGGCTGGGGGCGGATCGTCAACATCGCCTCCGCGGTGGTGTTCCTCGGGCCGCCCGACCTCGTCGCCTACACCACGTCCAAGGCCGGGCTCGTCGGCTTCACCCGGGCTCTGGCGAGCGTCGCCGGCCCCTACGGGATCACGGTGAACGCGATCGCTCCGGGCCTGACCCGGACGGCGACGGCGGCGCGGACGACGGGCGCGGCCGGCGGGTTCGAGCGCGTCCGCGACCTGCAGATCGTGCGGGCCGTCGAGGAGCCGGGCGATCTGCTGTCCACGCTGCTGTACGTGTGCGACGAGGGCAGCGGGTTCCTCACCGGCCAGACGATCAACGTCGACGGCGGCTCCGCCAAGCACTGACCGCCGAGGAACGAAAGAGGCACCCGCATGAGGCCGATCGAGGCGCTGCTGGAGATCGCCCGCGACGAGGGCGTGACGCGGATCTTCGGCAACCCCGGCACGACCGAGCTCCCCCTGATGGACGCGCTGGCGGAGGCCCCCGACCTGCGCTACGTCCTGGGGCTGCAGGAGGGGTCGGTGGTGGCGATGGCCGACGGCCACGCGCGGGCGTCCCGCCGCACGTCCATGGTCAGCCTGCACGTCGCCGCGGGCGTCGCGAACGGCCTGATCGGGATGCTGAACGCGCTGCGCTCCCGGACCCCGATGGTGCTCGTGGCGGGCCAGCAGGACCGCCGCCACCTCGTCCAGGACCCGATGCTGTCGGGCGACCTGGTCGGCCTCGCGTCCGCGGCGACCAAGCAGGCGGTGGAGGTGCACCACGCCCGCGACCTCCCGATCGTGCTCCGGCGCGCCTTCGCCCTCGCGGCGCGGCCCCCGGCGGGGCCCGTGCTCGTGTCGGTCCCCATGGACCTGCTGGAGGAGGACGCCGACGTCGCGGTGCCCGCCCGCTCCCCCGCGTCCGGGCCGGGCGCGGCCGAGGCGGGCGACGCGGCGGCGCTGCTCGCCCGCGCCGAGCGCCCGGTGATCATCGCGGGCGACGGGGTGGGGCGGGCGGGCGCGGTGGCCGAGCTGGTCGCGGTCGCGGAGCGGCTCGGCGCGGCCGTCCACCACCAGCCGATGAACGACGGCATCGACTTCCCCACCGGGCATCCGCTCTACGCCGGCATGCTGGCGCCGCGCAACGCGGCCATCCGCGAGACGCTCGCCGGCTACGACGCGGCTCTGATCGCCGGCTGCCACGCGTTCATGCCGCACCACTACACCCCCGGCCCTGCCGTCCCCGACGGGCTCGCCATCGTGCAGGTGGACGAGGACCCCGCGGAGCTCGGCCGCAACTTCGCCGTCCGGCACGGCCTGACGGGCGATCTGCCCGGGACGCTCCGGGCGCTCGCCCGCGGCCTCGACGGAGCCGTCCCGGCAGCGCGGGAGCGCGCCGAACGGCTGGGGGCCGAGCACGCGCGGGCGAGGTGGGAGGTGGAGGAGGCCGCACGCGCGGCGTACGAGGCGTCCCCGACGGACCCGCGTGCCGCCGCCCACGCCGTCGCGGCCGGGCTGCCCGGCGGGGCGGTGGTCGTCGAGGAGGCCATCACCGTCGGGCTGAAGCTGCGCGCGGTGCTCCGCCAGGACAGGCCCGGCTCCTACGTGCACACGGTCGGCGGCGGCCTCGGCTGGGGCATCGGCGCGGCGGTCGGCACCCGGATGGCGGACCCGGACCGCCCCGTGGTGGCGGTGCTCGGCGACGGATGCTCGATGTTCGGCCTGCAGGGCCTCTGGAGCGCGGCGCGGTACGGGGTGCCCGCGGCATTCGTGATCATGAACAACGGCGAGTACCGCACCCTCAAGGACACCCTCGACCAGACCGGCGGCGCCTCCGCCGAGCACGGCCGGTACGTCGGCATGGACCTCGCCCCGCCCGCGCTCGACTGGCAGAGCGCCGCGCGGCTGTTCGGCGTCGACGCGGTGCGAGCGGGCTCGGCGGACGAGCTGCGCGACGCGGTCGCCTCCGTCAAGGACCTGGCCGCGCCGCTGCTGATCGAGGCGCCCGTCGCGGGGCACGGGGCGGACCGGTGACCGGAGGGGCCGCGCGCTTGCGCGCCCTTGCCCGCGGGACCGTTCACGGACACCATCGGGGCATGGACGTGCGGACCACGGGCGAGGAGCCGCCCCGATCGGTGCTGGCGCGCGGGCTCAGCCTGCTGGACGCCTTCGGCTCCGCCGACACCGAGCTGAACCTGACCGAGCTGGCGGCCCGCACCGGGCTGCCGAAGCCGACGGCGCACCGGCTCCTGGGCGAGCTGGTGCGGTGGGGCGGGGTCGAGCGCACCGGGTCCGGCTACCGGCTCAGCATGCGGCTGTTCGTCCTCGGGCAGCGGGCGCCCCGCCCGCGCGGGCTCCGCGAGGCCGCGCTGCCCTACCTGGAGGACCTGTACGAGGCGACCCACGAGAACATCCACCTGGCCGTCCTCGATGGGACGGACACGCTCTTCCTGGAGAAGGTGACCGGGCGCCGGTCGATGCCGATCGTGTCCCGGGTGGGCGGACGGCTGCCCGCGTACTGCACCGCGACGGGAAAGCTGTTCCTCGCGCTCGGGCCGCCGGAGCGGCTGGAGCGGGTGCTCTCGGCGGGGCTCGTCCACTACACCCCGCACACGATCGTCATGCCGGGGCTCCTGCGGAGGGAGCTTGCCCGCACCGCCGACCGCGGCTACGCCGTCAACCGGGAGGAGTCGGAGGCCGGGGTCTCCGCCGTGGCGGCGCCCGTCCTCGACCACCGGCGGCGGGTGATCGCCGCGATCTCCATCACCGGCAACGTGTGCCGGCTGGACCTTGACCGGCTCGCCCCCGCGGTGCGGACCGCGGCGCGGGCGTTGTCGCGGGAGCTCGTCCGCGACGGCGCGCGCCCGGGCGCGCTGAAAGCGGGGATTCCCCGGTGATCTTTCGATACCGGGGAATCCCCGCTTTCCATGCACCGGCAGCCCTGTGCCGGGACTGGGAGAGGCCTTGCGGACCGGGCGTGGGCGGGTTCACATTCGCACTGTGAGCCGTTCACGAATGGCCCGCCGGCCTCATGTCATGAGCCGAAAGGCTTCGGGGCGCCCTTCTTGCCGGCGCCGGAGCCCCAGGACAGGACCTCCCACTTGACGCCGCTCAGGTGACCCTCGCCGGTGCCGGCGTTGTACTTGCTGGCCGGCTTCTTGCCGTCCAGCAGGTACCGGAAGGTGTAGGTGTCGAGGTCGAGCATGACGCCCCGGTGGGACGGCTCGCCCGGCCCGCGGTCGCCGACGAAGCCGGTGACGCTGCGGCCCTTGTAAGTGACCTTGACCTTGGTGTGCATGGGCCAGCTGGGGCTGGCGAACAGGCCCTTCTGCATCGGCTTGCCGCCGGCGGGGGCGCCGGTGTCGCCGTTCACTCCGGACCCGTCGTCCCAGAAGTAGGACGCCTTCGTCTTGCCGCTGAGCAGGGCCTTCGGGCCCTTCTTCGCGGGCTTGGCGGCCTTGGACCGGGCCTTGGAGTCGGCCTTGGCCTCGACCTTGGCCTTCGCGGGGGCCTTCGGCGCGGTGAACCCGCCCAGTGCTCCCTTGTCGGCCGGCCGCTCGGGGGACTTGTGCTCCTGCGCGGCCACGGCCTGCTGCGGCAGGAACTGCTTCTTGGGAGCGGAGTCATCGCTCGCGGCGGCGACACCGGCCACCATCATGCCCGCGAGGGCGGTGCCGGTGACGCCGGTCAGGATGATGTTGATCGCTCGCTGCTGCATGGAGATCCTTCGTTCGGGGTACAGGGCTGCCGTTCCGCACGGGACGGACGTGCAGGTCGCACGCCTGTTCCAGGCAGGGGTGAACGGCTCCGAGACTCGAGACTCGGGAGATGCCGCCGCGGCGGAGACCCGCTTTGGAACGATCCACGGGCATGGTGGACCGCGCCCGCGCTCATCCGGGCACGACCGGTCTCGGGCGTGCGCGGCGAAACAGGCTCGGGTGAAGCGGGAAGGGTGCCGACCGGGGGCTCACGGGCCCAGCACGGTGCGCGGCCGCTGCATGGTACGGCTGCGTTCGGCGAAGGAGATCCCGCCTGGCGGGCGGGAAGCGGCGGTTATGCGATTGGCCGGGTCAACGGTTCTTTGACCCTGACCTGGGCATGACTATATACGGCATTACCGTGCTATCGCCAAACGGGGGATTTCTTTACCTTTGACAAGGTAGATCTTTTTCTCCCGGACTGGCCGGGAACGCCTTTCCCGTAAGGCCTGAGGGCCGGTCACAAGGCGCCGAACGCACCCCAAGAAAGATCTTAATCCGATGGCCCCGGCTCCGCCGCGGCCTGGAAGCACCGCTCAACCGCGGGCGCGGGACCAGCCCGCGGCGCACGGGCGCTGAAGACGGGTGACCGCACACCCGGGCCGCATCACGGCACACGCGTGACCGCATGAAAGAAGGCGGCCCGCATGATCGGGCCGCCCGGCGCGGCCGCCGCCGGAAAGGCGCGGCCGCCTTCCCGCACGGCCGTCAGCCGTACGGGGGACGTCGTCAGTGGGTCGGGTAGACCGAGGGCACGAGCGGCGTCGGGCCGGTTCCACCGGTGAACACGGCGGGGCCCGGCTGCGGAGCGGTGTAGGGCGACTCTGCATAGGGGGCCTCCACGTATGGAGCCTCCCCATAGGGCGCCTCCACGTACGCGGGCTGCCCGTATACGGGCTCCCCGTAGGGCAGGGCCGCCACGATGGGGCCCTGCGCCGCCGGGACGGCCTGGGCCGCGGGCGGCGGGAGGGGAGGCGGCACATGCGAGCCGTCCGCCCTGCGCTGCTCCGTCGCGGCCACGCCGCGCCGCTCGGCCAGCACGGCCATGAGAGCGCGGGCCGTCTCGGCGTCCATCTTCAGCAGGACGCTCGGCATCCCTGACTGATCGACGAACGGGGACACCGAGGGCGGTGCCGGCAACTGCGGGAGAGCCGCCCGCATCTCCTCGCGGAGATCCTGGGCCAGCCGCAGCGCCTGTCGGTCACTGTCGTTCAAGTGTGCGGTCATCGCGATCTCCGGGGAGTTCACGTGCGGGGGTCCGGGGCAATCCTGCTAGGGATGGCGTGCAGGTGCAAGGGCTGATGCACGTGCATTTCAAGAAAAATCCTTCCGTAACCCCCGGGTCTGTCGATCGTTCCGGATCAAGCCGAGGGCCTCCAGAGCGCCTTGACCAGCACAAACCCGAACAGCAGGCCACCCTCCCGCAAACGGTCCATACGGTACGTACCTGCCCGGCTACGCAAACCGCCGCCGGGCGTTCGCCCCGAGGGGGCCTCGCCTGGCTACAGCGCTGCGTACGGAGATCGTCCACGGCATTCTGGACGGATGACAGAGACCCTGAGCGTTCGGGCCCTCAACCGGGCCACGCTGGCACGGCAGTTGCTGCTCGCACGCGAACCGATCCCCGTCACCGAGGCGGTGGGGCGGCTGGGCGGGATGCAGGCTCAGGAGCCCAAGCCTCCGTTCCTTGGGTTGTGGACGCGTGTCGAAGGGTTCCAGGCGTCCGATCTGCACTCCGTCTTGCACGACCGGTCGCTCGTGCGCGCCACGATGATGCGCGCCACGTTGCACCTCATGGCGAGCACGGACTACACGGCGTTCCGTACGGCGATGCAGCCGATGCTGAACGACGGCCTCCGGATACTGGGCGACCGCGCCAAGGGACTGGATCTGGAGAAGGTCGTTCCCGCCGCACGCTCCCTCCTGGAGGCGGGACCGCTCACGTTCAACGAAATACGCGAGCTACTCCAGCAACGGTTCCCGGAGGTCAACGACCGTGCCCTCGGGTATGCCGTCCGGCTGTGCGTACCTCTGGTCATGGTGCCGACCGAGGACAGGTGGGCCTTCCCCCGCACGTCGCGCTTCGCACTGGCCGACTCGTGGCTGGGTTCGCGGCCGAACACCGAGAACGCCGTCGACGAACTGGTGCTCCGCTACCTCGCCGCCTACGGCCCGGCGTCCGCCGCGGACGCGCAGACGTGGTCCGGACTGTCTTCGACCGGTGAGGCGCTGGAACGCCTTCGCCCGGGCCTGCGCACCTTCAACGACGACAAGGGCCGGGAGTTGTTCGACCTGCCGGACGCGCCGCGCCCCGGCGAGGACGTCGCCGCGCCCGCACGGTTCCTTCCCGAGTTCGACAGCCTCGTCCTCGCGCACGCCGACCGCAGGCGCATCATCGCCGACGACCACCGCCCGATGCTCACGACCAAGAACCTTCGCGTCCGCGCCGTCTTCCTATGGGAGGGGTTCGCGCACGGCATCTGGGAGACGGAGTACAAGCGGAAGGTGGCGACACTCCGGATGCGGCCGTTCAAGGCGCTTCCACGGGCTGCCGTCGCCGGGCTGAGGGCCGAAGGCGAAGCGATGCTGCGCTTCCTTGAGCCGGACGCCAGGGACACGGTCGTCACCGTCGAGGAATGACGAGACCGCCTTCCGCCCCGCATACGGCGGCCCCCTGACGATGGCCAGGGGCCGCCGGGGAGACCGCTGCTAGATCGTTGATGGGGGTTGTTGAGTGCTCTGGTTAGTGGTCGTAGGCGGTAAGTGATCGCTTGGTTGGGGCGTCGATGAGCCAGTTGTGCCAGATCGCGGCGTTGAGGGCGCAGATGCGCTGGCACAGGCGCGTCCACAGGCCTTCGGTGGTGCGGGCGGCGTGGCGTTCCAGCCCGAGTTGGTTCTTCAGTGTCCAGATCACCGCCTCGATACGCTGGCGCAGCCAGCTGGGGAACACCTTCACGGCGGGTTCGGGCTCGTCGTCGCGGACGGGGCGGATCAGGATATGGCCCAGGTCGGCGGCGGCCTTTTCCACCCCGGCTCCGGCGAATCCCTTGTCGCACACGATCGGGCACGGTCCCGGCGCGGCCTGCTGGACGTGCAGCAGGTGCACGGCCTGTTTGCGTTCGTCCAGCTCTTTGGGGTGGGCCAGGCTGAAGGAGCACACCGCGCCTTCGGCGGTGGTGATCAGCATCAGTTTGGCGCCCCAGTAGAAGGCGTGGTGGGACTTGTCCATGCCGTAGCCGGCGATCTCGCCCAGGGCCGAGCGGTGCACGGTGGTGCGTGAGGCGCCGCAGCGCAGCGGAGTGCCGTCCATCAGCCGCAGCCGCTCCTGCCAGGAGGGCGTCTGGCGGACCAGCCACATCGAAGCGGCGAACAGAGCGGGCGCGGCATCGCGCAGGTGCCGGTTGTACTCGGACTGACCGGGCAGCCGCGGGAACAGGTGCCCGATCCTGCCGGGCGCGGTCCGCAGCCACCGCCGCTCGGAATCGCAGCCGAGCAGGACCTGGGCCACAGCGACGCACACCAGTTCAGCGTCGTTGAGGGTGCGGTCGGGGCCGCGTCTGCGGGTGCGGTCGGCCGACCGCAGGACGTGATCGTCCAGATGGACGTAGAGTGCGGTCAGAAGGGCGTCCAGGTTTGTCTTCACACACTGATCATGGGCGCCCTTCGTCATGCCCGCAGCGGTTCAGCAAACCTCCATCAACGATCTAGTACTGCAACGACAGGTTGTGTCTCTCGCGTCTGCGATAGTGGCTGTCTCTGGCTCGTTGCTGGGCGCGTCTTCTCCATTCAGACCATTTCAGAGCGTGGTCGATGAAGTGTGTGGTGCGCATTACGACGCGGTTCCACAGGCGACGGATCTCGTTGATGCTCAGCGGGCGAATACCTACCGGCAGGTATTCGAGATCTCCCCTTTTTGGCAGGCCCGCTGGAGCCTGAGCAGGAAGGCGGAAGCAGCCATGGACAAAGTGATGTGCCGATACCAGGCCTGGTAGCCGCGGACCTGATAGTGGTCGAATCCTGTCTCATTCTTGGCCGCTTGAAAGCACTCCTCGATGGCCCACCTACTGCCCGCCACACGCACCAATTCCTTGAGGAGAGTCTGCTCTGGGGCGAAGCAGATGTAGTAGGCGATTTCATTCGGATCGCTGATGCTTCTGCGCGCAAGAAGCCAGTGCCCTGCTCCGGGTTCACGAAATGGTCTGATGTCGACAGCAGCCCAGTCGTACAACCGTGGACCATGAGCTCCGTCTCCGCAGCTCAGCCGCTGCCACGCGTCCTCCTCCAGTTCGTCGATCAAGTGGTGGACACGCTCCTGGGTCAGCTTCATCGAGATCACCATCTGCGTTTTGGGAACGGCGACCACGTGGGCGATGCCGCGTTCTTCCATCCACCACCGCAGCCGCCACACCTGCCCGTAGGCCGCGTCCGCGGTGACCCACCGGAAGGGGATCCCCGATGCGACCACCCGTTCAAGTAAGGCCTTGCCCAGATCGGGCTTGGTGGCGAACTCCACTTCATCGCCGATACCCGCCTGGCGGCACCGTTTACGGTCTTCAGTCCACGACTTCGGCAGATAAAGCTCACGATCGATTAGCGCCCGCCCCGCAGGACTCGCATAGGCGCAGAAAACGCCAATCTGACAGTTCTCGATCCTGCCGGCGGTCCCTGAATACTGGCGGGCCACCCCAGCGGACCGCATGCCCTTCTTTAGGAACCCTGTGTCATCAAGAATCAGCACACCCTGTTCAGGGTCCCCGATGGATTTAGCGACCATAGTACGAATGTCGTCCCGCAAACCATCCGTGTCCCAGGCGTAGAAGTTCAGTAGACGCTGAAGACGCTCAGGACCATTCTCACCCGACATCTCAGCAAGAGTCCATCCGTTCTTCCGCTCCAACTCGCTCAGGAGTCCACGCAGGTAGGAGGCTGCCTGGCGGCGTGACTCCACCCGGGGAAAACGATGAGCGAACATAGCCAGAAAGTCAGAGAATTCCCGCGACCAGGCTTCGACATCGATCGTGACCACCACCACTGCCTACCGTACGCAGCGCCGTGATCACAACCTGTTGTTGCAGTACTAGGGCCTGTTCGTAGTTCGGATCAGTTGCAGCCGGTCACAATCCAGTAACTCGCCCACGCCGATGCGAGAGCGGGCGATATCACCGGTGCATGACGCGCGGTGATGTGACCGATACCGAGTGGGAGCTGATTGAGCCGCATCTGCCGTTGGGGGTGTCTGGGCCGATCGGTGACCTGCGCAATCAGTTCAACGCGGTGATGTGGAGGTTCCGGACCGGCAGCCCGTGGCGGGACGTGCCCGCCACCTACGGCAACTGGTCCACGATCTATGACCGATTCCGGGCCTGGGCGTGCCAGGGGGTCTTCGAGAACCTGATGAACGCGGTGATCGACGAGGCGGCGGCCCGGAGCGATGTCGACCTGGACCTGGTCAGCGTGGACTCCAGCGTCTGCCGCGCACATCACCACGCCGCCGGGATGGTGGTCGCGCCCGAGCGGTTGGAGGAGTTGGAGCGGGCCGCGGCCGAGGAAAAGGGGCTACGCCAAAAGGGCAAACCGGGCCCATGGACCAGCACTCCGGCGACGAGCCCGACCCCGCACGGGAGCGCCGGCGCCGGGTACGCCGACGCCGCAAGGCCCGGCTGAAGGCCGCTGATCTGGGCCGGTCCCGAGGCGGGCTGACCAGCAAGATCCACCTGTCGGCCGACCGGCGCTGCCGCCCCCTGTCGATCGTGCTCACCCCCGGGCAGGCCGCCGACAGCCCCCGTTTCATCCCCGTCCTGGACAGGATCCGGGTGCGCGGCCCGGTCGGCCGCCCCCGGACCCGGCCGGCCGCGGCCGCCGGCGACAAGGCCTACTCCTCACGGGCCAACCGCGCCTACCTGCGCAGACGCCATATCAAGGCGGTGATCCCGGAGAAGGTCGACCAGGCCGCCAACCGCAAGAAGAAGGGACGACGCGGCGGCCGCCCGGTCAGCCACGACGCCGAGCTCTGCAAAGACCGCAACACCGTCGAACGCTGCATCAACAAGTTCAAGGAATGGCGAGGGCTTGCCACCCGCTACGACAAGACACCCGATAGCTACAAGGCCGGGCTCCACCTGCGCGGATGCATCATCTGGCTGCGCAGCCTCCCAACCCTCCCATGATCCGAACTACGAACAGGCCCTAGTACTACATAGCTAGATCTGGATGATCTGGAGGCGCAGGTGTCGCCTGAAGTGGTGCCTGCGCGCTTCAGCTTGATGGCCACGGCGGAGGGCGGACCAGTAGAGTCCCAGGTCAACAGCGTGATCGTCTTTACCGATCAGGTTGAACAGACGCCGGATCTCTGCGATCGACAGGGCGATCAGTCGCCGGAGAGGCCGTTGAGGTGACCGTCCGGGGGGCGGGTGGTGATTGCTGCCGGTCCGTCTGTTGTGCGCCGCCGGTCGCCGCCGGTTGTCCACAGGGGGCGGGTCCCCTTTTTGGCGGTATGGCGCAGCACGGCGAGAAAGGCCATGGCGAGCATCGCCAGGGTGATGTGGCGGTACCAGGCGCGGTAGAGCCGGAACTGGTATTGCGCCAGCCCCGCTTCCTGTTTGGCGGCCTCGAAACATTCCTCGATCGGCCAACGGGAGCCGATGACCCGGACCAACTCGCATAATCCTTCCCCGCGCGGGTTGTAGGAGTGAAAGTACGCGAGTTCGCCATCGGTGATGTTTCGCCGGAACACGTACTGGTGTCCCGGGAACGGTGCCTCGATCACGGCCCAGTCATAGACCCGGAAGCCTTTCGATCCGATTCCGCAGGCTCGGCGTTGCCAGTCGTGGGGTTTCAGTTGTGCGGCGACGGTCTCGACAATGGCGGGGTCGCCTGTCGCCGAGGAAACGCTTCCGGTGATGACGGTGGTGTTCTTGGGCACGGCCATGCAGTAGGCGATCTGTTGTTCCTCCAGATGACGGCGCAGTCTGTGGTTTTGGCCGAACTCCTCGTCCCCGGCGAACCACGCGAACGGCACCCCTGCCCCGACCGTCCGGTCGATCATGGCCTGGACCTGCTGCGGGCGGGTCATGAACGCCAGGTCCTCGGGGACGCCGGCCTCGGCCCGCCGCTCGGCGTCGGCGCACCAGGAGCGTTCGGGCATATAGAGTTCCCGGTCGATGAGCACCCGGTCTCCGGCCGTGTTGGCGTAGGCCAGGAAAGTGCCGATCTGACAGTTGTCGACCCGGCCGAGCGTCCCGGAGTACTGCCGTTGTACCCCGGCCGACTTCTTTCCCTTCTTAGCGAACCCGGTCGGGTCGGCGATCAGCACCGCCCGGGGATCGGCGAAATACTCCATCGCATAGGACCGCACATCGTCGCGCAGCCCATCGGCGTCCCATGACGTCAGGTTGATGAACCGCTGGACCGCTGTCGGCCTGCGCTCCCCGGTGAACTCCGAGATCGTCCAGGAATTCTTGCGCGCGAGTGGCGCCAGCAATCCCCGCAGGTACTGCCGGAAATGCTCACGTGACTCCGTCCGGTACCATCGGCGCTCGAACCGGACGCACACCGTCTCGAAATCCGAATTCCATCTGTCCAGAACCGCTGCCGTCACCGCACCGGCGCACTCACGAGAGTCAAACATACAGACACCGTTACACCACCCAGTGTGATCACGTAGAGGAATCGTTCGATCGCCCACCGAGATCTAGGCATGTAGTACTAGCCGGCGCCGTTCTCACCACGCATCTCCTCCACCACGACGCTCTGGTAATCGCGGGAGGTGTCCGGGACGTAGCTCAGCCGCGCCAGCGCCTTGCCGTCGTGGTCCCTGATTTCGAAGTGGTAGCCCTCTCCCGCCTCGCCCACGTGCGCCGCGGCCTGGTCGTGCCTGAGCCGGCACATGGTGTCGACCTTCTCCAGTGCGACCTTCAGGCTCCCCGCGTCGCTGATGAGCCGCGCGGGCTCACTCGTCTCCCAGATCTCGAACATCAGTCGTGTCCTGTCGGCGGTCGGTCGGAAGGAACGGGCGGGGCATTCCAGACGTCTGGGACAGCTTGCGCCTATATGGTGGATCTTTCAATCAACCGAGATATCGGATTGATCACTATTCGAAGCCGTCCACGCTCATAGTGTCATGTCCGCATGTGCTGGCAACCCTCCCCTTCCGTTGTCCAAAGCCCGCGCACGGTGCGGTCGTCCCGCCCATGACCGAACAAGGTTCGGACGAGCTCGGCCCGTCCCGCGACCGGGGCGGCCCGCCGTAGCCTTTGCTCTTCCAGCGAGCAGGCGGCGGGATTCGTCACTCCGGGATGGAAGGATCGTCCCCGGACGACATCGGACGGCAGGAGTGGCGGTGCGGAAGACCTGGCGAAACGGCCGGACGTCCGAAGCCTCGGCCGCCCTCAGCGCCGACGAGGCGTTGCGATCGCTCACCCTCGGCGACCGCACCGCGTTCCGGCGGCTCGTGGGCGAGCTGGCCGACCCTTCCGGCGCACCCGACTGGACAGTCGCCACCGACCGCCGCCTCGCCGAGCGGCTCCGGCAGGGGGTCGCCTCCGCCTGGCAGCGCGGATGGCAGCCGGCCGACCTGGTGCGCTTCACCACCCGCCGGTACACGACCCGCCATGCGCGCCTCTCCACCGACGCGATCGCGGACGAGGCGCGCACCTCCTCCCCCGGCACCGTCGACGACCGCCGGCAGGAACAGCTGACCGCCCTAGGGGCCGACGTGTGGTGGCCGTATGACGGCTCCCACCCGTCCCACTGGTGCCGTCGCGAAGGCGTCGGACGAGCGACCTACGTCACCTGCGCCATCGAACTCATCCACCTTCTGGAAACCCTTCCGAAGCTCCCTCCCATCACCCCGCCCCCCGGCGAACGCGGATCAGAGTCAGGCGGGCACTCCGCTCGTCCAGGCGCGTTCAACTCAGGGGGCCATGCCAACGAGAACTCCACGGGAACGTCCCGCCCCGGTCGGCACACGTCGGGTTCCAAGAAGGCTCACGGGGGATCGCCAGGAGAGACCAGGACCGACGGTGGAAGGCGCGGAGAGGCCGACCAGCGGATTCTGGGGCGGGTCCGCGCACTTCTGGCCAAGGCCGAGTCGACCGAGTTCCCCGAGGAAGCAGAGGCGCTCAGCGCGCGCGCCCAGGAGTTGATGGCGCGGCACAGCATCGACCACGCGCTGCTCGCTGCGGAGACGGGCGACATGGGCGGCCCAGACGGGCGCCGCATCGCGGTGGACAGCCCTTACGAAGCACCCAAGGCGGTCTTGCTGACGGTGGTGGCCGAGGCGAACCACTGCCGCGCGGTCTGGCACCGGGAGCTGGGGTTCTCCACCGTCCTCGGGTTCCCGGCCGATCTGGCCGCGGTGGAGATCTTGTTCACGTCCCTGCTGGTGCAGGCGACGTCCGCCATGGTGCACGCGGGCCCCAGGCGCGACGCGCGGGGGCGGTCACGGACGCGTTCGTTCCGCCACGCGTTCCTCAACGCCTACGCCGTCCGCATCGGGGAGCGGCTGCGGGGGGCGGCGGACCGGGCTGCCGCGAGCGCCGGCGGGAAGGATCTGCTTCCCGTGCTGGCGGCGCGCGACCAGGCCGTCGACCAGGCCGTCGACACGATGTTCCCCAGCCTCGCCAAGGGGCGGGCGGGTTCGGTCTCCAACTATGAGGGCTGGGTCGCCGGGCGGGCGGCCGCCGACCTCGCCAGCTTGAACGGGCGCTCCGAGGTCACCGGGGCGTTCCGCGGCCCGTAGCGCACGGGGTCCCCCCGGGGGGCGAGGGGGACGTCCGGCCATGTACTCGCTTCTTCCTTGTCTCGCTGTGTCCGGGAGCGGGTCAGTCCTTCTTGCGCCGGGTATTGCCGCCCCGGCCGCGCAGCGGCACTCCCGCCTCCTTCAGCACGTTGTAGATGAACCCGTACGACCGGCCGGTCTCGGCGGCCAGATCGCGGATGCTCTCGCCGGCGGCGTACCGCGGAGCGAGTTCGGCGGCGAGCCTGGTGCGTTCGGCACCGGTGACGCGGGTGCCCCTCGACAGTGTTCGAGCCACGGGGACCTCCTGTTTCCAAGGCTGGGCGGCGGGGCCCGTCCCCGCAGCTCACAGCAGTGTTGATCTCCCCAACGTACACATTCCCCCCGATTGCGCCGTCGATGCCGCGCGAATCACCGCGAATTCGGCCGAAGCTGGTCTTTTCCATGGCGAACGGCGTGTCGGAACTAGACAGACGTGTCTGTCACTGCCGCCTCTCGGCCGATCCGCCGGACCACCCGCTCCGGCAGCCCCAAGACCGGAACCTCGCCTTCCCCACAGGCCCGACCGGTTCCACGCACACCCCGTCCCGAGCGGGCCACCGACCCCGCAACCGCCTCAGAGAGCGCCGAGTTATCCACAGAACGTGGTTCTACTGCCCCGCGTCCGAGCGGCCACGCATGCTGGGCACGTCCCGGCAGACGAGGAGGAGTCCCATGGCCACGATCACGTTCCCGGTCCCGTCCACCACCACCTCACGGTTCGCCATCGCCGCCACCAACGTCCCGGATGCCCCCTCCACACTTCTCAGAACCGTGGAGGGCCCCTACCTCGCGCATATCGCCGGACGCCTGGGCACGCCCCAACTCCAGGTCGCCCGCGAAGCCCTCACCTGCCTCCGCTGGGACCCGGGCCAGATCACGGCCGCCCGGCCGGAGCACCGGCAGCTCGCGCGAGCCTTCAACGACGCCGAGCAGTTCGCCGTCGTCACCGCGTTCGCGCCGGTCACCGACCAGCCCCGATCGGCCCAGGTGGCCCGCGCCGCCGCGTACGCCATCGCCGAGGCCACCGGAGGGATCGCCGCCGACCTTGTCACGGGCCACGTCCTGACCCCGTCCACCCGGGAGAGGACGCGTTTCGTCCTGGCCGACCGATGGCTGGGCGACGTCCTGCCGCCGTTCCGCGCCAACGGCCGCTGCACCGCCGCGGACCCCGCCGCCGATCCGGAAGGCGTCAACGGCTGCGCCTGCGTCCGGCTGCGCACCCGCGGCCTGCGCCGCTTCGGCCTCCCCGAACTCCAGCTCACCGACGTCGCCTGCCCGCACGACCTCACCGCCCTCAACGTCCTGCGCACCACCGCCCGCCGCCTCCTGACCGACCACTGGTCCTGGCTGGCCACCGGCCCGGCCGTCCGCGACCGCACGATCCCCGACGACCTCGACCTGACCCAGAGCGACTTCAACGACTTCTGGGGCACCACCCGCCGCGTCCCCCTGACCCCGCCGTCGCCCTTCCAGATCCGCCTCTCCCCCCTGACCTCCCGCCTCATCGCCGTGGGCCCGCCGGCCTACTTCGAAGGCACGGTCAACGACTGGCTCTGGGGCGACACCCTCCCCCTGGGCATGCACGACACCCAAGAGCCCCCCGAGCAACCCCCCATCCCCACCGCCGCCTAATGGGAGCTGCCGGGTCGTAGAGACTCGGTAGCCGTAGCCGCCAGCAGGTGAGCACTCCCGCCGCCGGAAGCCGTCCGACTTCTGAGGTCAGACCGTGCCCCTGCTGGTCGGCCGGGAGGCCAGACCGCTGATGGGGTGGCGTGCCCGCCCAGTGGGGTGTGAGCACTGGATCCATTAGGCCGCGTGCCGCGCTTTCCGCAGGCTGCAAGGAGCGAAGTACCTGACCAGGAGGACGAGTGCTGCTGATCGGCGATGACTGGGCCGAAGACCACCACGATGTCGAGGTCCAGGACGAGACCGGCCGGAAACTGGCCGCCGCGAGGTTGTCCGAGGGCGTGGAGGGGATCGCCAAGCTGCACGAGCTCGTCGCCGAGCACGGCGGTGGGGACCTTGATGCCGCCGAGGTCGTGGTCGGGATCGAGACCGACCGCGGCTCATGGGTGCAGGCCCTGATCGCCTCCGGTTACCAGGTCTATGCGATCAATCCCCGGCAGGTGGCCCGGTTCAAGGAGCGGTACGCCTCCTCCGGCGCCAAAAGCGACAAGGGCGACGCACACGCGCTGGCCGACATGGTCCGCATCGACCGGGCCCAACTGCGGCCGGTGGCCGGGGACAGCGCCCAGGCCCAGGCCGTCAAGGTCGTCGCCCGCGCCCACCAGACCCTGATCTGGGAACGCACCCGCGCCTTCCAGCGGCTGCGCAGCACGCTGCGGGAGTACTTCCCGCTGCCCTGAACGCCTACGCCGACCTGGCCCTGACCAGCACGGACGCACTGGAACTGCTGATCAAGGCGCCCGCCCCGGCAGCCGGGGCGAAGCTGACCCGCACCCAGATCACGGCCGTCCTGGCCCGCGCCCGCCGACGCAACCGGGACGCCAAAGCGGCCACGATCCAGACCGCGCTGCGCCAACGGCAGCTCGGCCTGCCCGAGCCGGTCACCGCCGCTTACGCGGCCACCGCCACCGCCCACGCCCATCTGATCATCGCGCTGAACGAGCAGATAGCCGCAATGGAGGAGCAGGTGAAGGCCCATTTTCGAACGCACCCGGACGCTGAGATCTACCTCTCGATGCCCGGCATCGCGGAGATCACCGGCGCCCGGGTGCTCGCCGAGTTCGGAGACGACCCCACCCGCTACGCATCCGCCAAAGCCCGCAAGAACTACGCCGGCACCAGCCCCATCACCCGGGCCTCCGGCAAGAGCCACACCGTCCAGGCCCGCTACGTCCGCAACAACCGCCTCGCCGACGCGCTGCAGACCCAGGCGTTCTCAGCCCTGCGCGCCTCGCCCGGCGCCCGCCGCTACTACGACAAACAGCGCGCCCGCGAGACCGGCTACAACCCCGCCCTGCGCCAGCTCGGCAACCGCCTCGTCGGCATCCTCCACGGATGCCTCAAGACCCGCACCCTCTACGACGAAGCGACCGCCTGGTCGCACCACGCACACCTCCATGCCGCTTGACATCAAACGACATGGGGTGTCTGACCTCTGCCCCTCACCGAGCAGCCGCCCGCCCGGCACCGACCTCAACAAGGTCAGAAGCACTCACACACCGGCTCCGGCATCACTGGCGTCACCTTCGCCGCGCCGGCACCAACGAACCTTGTCAGACTGGTTGACCAAAGAAGCGATGTGGTGCCGCCTCGTTCACGACAAGGCCCCGCCGGGACACGCTCGACGGGGTGGCCCATGCGGCTCCCGCCTCCCGCCGGCGTGGGACCACAGCCTTAGGGCAAGCCCGGTCAGCGCTTGGACTGTGGTGTGCCTCGTCGGAGGCAAGCTCCCATCAGGGCTTGCTGGGCGGTCTGGCGGCGAGCGGCCTCCCAAGCTGTGGTCGCCGCATCGGACTCCGGGCACTGTGGCCGGTCGTGGCGCAGGTCAGGTCGCAGTCTGGGGCGGCACCCAAACATGCTCATGACGATGTGGGCCCGGCCGCAGCATCGGATACACCTCGCGCCTCCCCAGCCGCATCGGCAGCCCAGCTGGATCGGGAGCGCGGAGGGCTCGTTGGGGATCGGGTGGGCTTTGCCGCTTGGTGAGTGGTCATCGAACAAAGTGTGGTGCCAAGTCGATCCCGGCAAGACTGACTTTGCCGTCGGTTCAGTCGGAGCGACGTGATTTCAGCGGCTGAACCTTCATCTGGGAGGCGGCGGTTGCTTCCCTTCTTGATCTGGTGGAGAGTGCTGAACACGCGGGGGAGTTCGAGCGCCGGTCGCGGTGACAGCGAGTGACAGTTTTGGAACCGCGACGTGAGCCGACCATGCCACTTCGAGAGACTCCCCAAGAATCCCGATCATGTGCTGATCATGCAGATGTCGTCGCCTTGGGATTCCCATCACCGTTCCCGCCTCGCCGCGCATCCCTTTGAATTCACGGGAATTCAACGCTTCGGCGCCCCCGCTCGACGGCGGGCGGGACAAGATCCGACATTTCGGGATGATCTGGATCATGTCATGCATATCAGTCGCGAGCGCGGGGGTCGCGACTTCCCGGGATCGCCGGGGCGGACTGTGGGCAATGTTCAACGCTCCGTAGCCAAAGTGGCTACGATCGGCCTTCACACGGTGACCGACGCGATCCCCCGGGGCGAAGATGAACCGTTTTCTGGCACATCCCAGGCTCGCCGTCGCCTTCGGCGAATGGCTCCGCTGCACCTGCGGGTTCCTCGGGTGTACCGCCATGGCCGGCGCCATCACCATCGGTGCGGCGGCTCCTTCCGACGCGGCCGACGGAATCGAGCCCGAACCGCGCGGGCCCGTCCCGCCCGCCTGCCGCCACACGGCAGGCATCGGCGACCGGTACAACCCGCACAAATGCAAGGAAGGATGGGTGTCGATGTACGAGAGATCTCGGCGACGTTCGGGACACGGCCGAGATTTCCCTCGCTGGGGCGACCGGTTCGACCGGAAACCCAAGAAGGAACCCAAGGCGCCATCGCCTCACCCGCTGGAGAACCCGGCACCACGTCCAGCCGTGCCGAGTCGCCCGAGAATCGCGCCCCCCTCTCCCCACCCCTCCCCGAGCAATTCCAGGAGCCCGTCCACGGCACCCACGGGCACATCCACGGCGTCCGCCCCGGTACGAGCACGCGAACAGGCCGACGAGGTCGAACCGCGTCCGACCGCGCTGCAGCCGGTCCTGCTTCTCGGGCTGCTGCTTCCCGCCGCAGCGGCGATGTGCTACCCGTTCCGGCATCGCATCTACACCGCCGCCGCCGGCCTGTCCCCCGTGCCCGCTCCCCCGGCCCAGGGCCCGCAGCCCGCGCAGTTCTCCTACCTCCCCGCGCTCAACCCGTTCGCCATACCGGCCGCAGGCCTCAAGGGCCCGGGCGCCACCTCCACGGCGCGGGTCCTGGCGCTGACCGCGCTCGATGCGCACGGAGACGACTCGCTGGTCGTCGTCCCGCGGCCCGACGCCATCACCCTCTTCGGGCTGGCCGAGGACGAACTCCTCGACGACGACACGGCCGGACTCTTCATCCCGGGGAACCTCGACGCGGCGCTCGCCTACCTGGAGACCGAACTCGCCATCCGCGAGAAGACCGGGGTCACGCAGGCGCGCCGCCTCCTCCTGGTGGCCGACTGCGCCCATGAGGCCGAGAGGATCACGGCACTCCTCACCCGGCATCCGGACGCCGTGTTCGCGGTCCTCCTCGGGCACTGGACGGGAGACCAGGCCACGATCGACGACGAGGGCCTGGTCGAGGCGCCGCCCGCCGTGGCGTCCAACTTCCCTTCGCGCCTCCCGGCGATGTCGCGCACGGAAGCCCGTGACCGTCTCCTGAAGGTCCTGGTCCAGTACAAGGAGACCCAGAAGCCACCGACTCGACGCCGCTCGACTTCCCGGCGCAGTTAACGGGCACCTGATGCGCTTGAACGCCCAGATGCGGGGACCTCGCCGGGCGAGCACCACCGGGCGGCCATGTTCCGTCGTCCCGGTAGGGCGTTGCTCTGCGCCCAACCCGTCCTGGCACCTTCGCTGCGGGAGTGGACCCTAAGGCGCGGGGCTCTCCTGTCTCGCTATGCCGGCTCTGATCGTGGTGAGGCTTCTCAGGGCTCGTCCCAGGGCCGCGGTGTCCGGGGGCTGGTCGATGTCGCGGTCCACAAAGGCCGAGCAGCGGAGCATCCAGGCGCGGACCACGTCTTCGACACGCGTCTCGGACCGGCGCGTTCGGGCGAGGGCAAGGTTCCGTTGCTCCTCCCCTACCTGACGGATCAGCCGCTCGTCCGCGCCCAATGCCCGGACGTCGGAGAGCGCGTGGCGGCCGAGCCTGTCCGCCGCCAGTCCGCGCTCGCTCGCGATCCGATCGAAGGTCTTGCGAGGCCAGCCGAGGATGGTCGCCGCTCCACCGGAGTCGACGGTGTCGGTCAGCGGGCCCTTCCTGGCGGTGACCACGCGGCGCACGGAGTCGGGAGCGAGCCCGTCCAGGTCCCGAAGCAGGTAGACGGGGTAGCCGCGGAAGGTGCTGATGACGTCGAGGTCGCCTTGGGCCACCAGCACCTCGACGTCACCGCGTTCGACGTCGAGGCCCACACGGGACGCCAGCCGCGCGGCGGCTCTCGCCGAGCCGATCGGGGGCTCGGCGCCGAACCGGGCGACGATCTCCTCGCCGCGGCCACGCGCGCCCTCGGCCAGGGCGGCGGACCACCGGTCCCCCTCGAGGTCGGGTTTCGGGAGCAGCCCGTGTTCCAGTCCGAGGCGCAGCTGCCATCGGGAGAGGCCGAGCAGGGCGGCGAGCTGGTTGGCACCGTGATCGGCGCGGGTCGTCTCAGGCATTGCCGGGCCTTTCTTGTCGCGTTGACGTGGACATGCCCCAGCCTCACGAACGGACGCCGCCACAATGGTGAGAACGAGATTCTGTGGATAACGGGAGCCGGAGGCCTTCATGGAAGGCTGGGGGCATGGACGCGATACGTCGGCTCGGAGTCGGTCTCGCCGCGCTGGGACGGCCGGCCTACATCAACGTGGGAAGCGCCGGGGAACTGCCGCCTGGGCGGAGTGTCGAAGCGATGCGCGAGGCGACCTGGAGCGTTCTCGACGCCGCCTACGCGGCAGGCGTTCGGCGGGTGGACACTGCACGCTCCTACGGCAGGGCAGAGGAGTTCCTAGGCGGCTGGCTGGCGTCACGCGCCCCTGAAGGGGTCCGCGTGTCGAGCAAGTGGGGCTACACCTACGTGGGCGAGTGGAAGACCGAAGCGAAGGTGCATGAGGTCAAGGAGCACAGCCTTGGCCGTTTTCAGACCCAGTACGAAGAGACGCGAAGCCTGCTGGACGGGTACCTGGCCGTCTATCAGGTGCATTCGCTCACTGAAGAGAGCCCGCTGTTCCAGGACCCCGCTCTACAGGAGGCTCTGGCCCGGCTCACGTCTCAGGGCGTTCGCGTTGGGTTCTCGACGTCCGGGCCACGGCAGGCGGACACGATCAGGCGCGCCATGGGGTTGGAAGTGACCGGGCAGAGGCTGTTCAGCACAGTCCAATCGACGTGGAACATCTTGGAGACCTCTGCCGGGGATGCGCTGGGCGAAGCCCACGACGCCGGTCTGCATGTGCTGCTCAAGGAAGTACTGGCCAATGGAAGGCTCGCCGTGCAGCCACCTTCGGAAGTGCGAGACCTCGCGTCCAAGCATGATGCGGGGCCGGACGCTGTGGCATTGGCAGCGGCGCTCAGCAACCCGTGGGCCGACACCGTCCTTATCGGCGCGGTGAGCACCGGCCAGTTGCAAGCCAACCTGTCGGCGACGGATGTGCTCCTTGATGAGGGCGATCTGGAGGAGCTGGCGAGGCTGAACATCCCGGCGGAACGCTACTGGGCCGAACGGAGCGCGCTTTCCTGGACGTGACCGGTCGGACGGATCCCCGTGCCGTGGCACGATTTGAGCCCGCCCCACCATGATCGGAAAGCCGTGTCCCTGCAGCCCGACCCTCCCCAGATGATCGGCCCGTACCGCGTGGTCTCCCGGCTCGGTTCCGGCGGCATGGGCGAGGTGTTCCTCGGGGCGTCACCCAGCAGGCGGCTGGTCGCCGTGAAGGTCATCCGGCCGGAGCTGCTGGACGATCTCAGGTGGAGGGAACGGTTCCGACGTGAGGTCACCTCGGCCCGCTCGGTGAGCGGCTTCTACACGGCGCCCGTCGTCGACGCCGACCCGGACGCCGCGCAGCCGTGGCTGGCGACGCAGTACATCCGCGGGGTGAGTCTCTCCAAGGTCGTCCGGGAGAAGGGGCCGCTCCAGGAGCAGACGGCCTGCCGGCTGGGAGCCGGTCTGGCGGAGGCACTGATCGCGATTCACGGGGCGGGGATCGTCCACCGCGACCTGAAGCCGTCCAACGTCCTGCTCGCCTCGGACGGTCCGCGGGTCATCGACTTCGGCATCGCTCGGCCCCTTGACGCGCTGCCACTCTCGCGTACGGAGATTCTGGGAACGCCTGCGTACATGTCACCGGAACAGGCCCTCGGCGATCCCGTCCACATGGAGAGCGACGTGTTCTCCCTGGGCTCGACGCTCGTCTTCGCGGCGACCGGTGCGGCGCCGTTCGGTGGCGGGCGCAAGGTCCGCGGACGGATCGTCTACGGCGAGCCCGACCTCGCCCTCCTGCCCGCCCCCATGTTGGGGCTCGTCACGCGCTGCCTGACGAAGGATCCGGCGGAACGCCCGACACCCGGGCAGATCCTCGTCGCCCTGAGCACGCTGCTGGACGCGCACTACGGCGAGGAATGGCCGCCCCTGGACGTCGAGCAGTTGATCGACGTCCAGGAGCAGACGCTGGTCGAACTGACGGCGGAGCAGCCGACCTTGCATGAGCCGCACCAGTAGAGCCCACGGGGTCGTATGACCGGCCGGCCATGGGAGGTGAAGCTGAGATTCTTCTCACGTTCCGCGCGTTCACCGGCACGGCGCCGAACGATCACCGTGGCATCCTCTCCCGTCGCGCGAGATCATGAGGACGCCTCGCCGGCCGAGCGGCCAGTGCACGACCGGCGGGGAGGGTGAATTCTGGTCGATCGCTGTCGACCGTCCAGCTTTCTGCCCAGGCCAGCCGGACCAGGCGTTCCGGACCGACTCGTCCCGTTCCACTGTGCGGGCGGAAGGTCCGGGGCCGCCGCGTCCGCGAGTCCCGGTGGAGCGGGCGTGACGAGACGTGAGCGGCTCGAACGCCCGCGCCGCCGGACGGTCCACCGTCAACGGGGACGGCCCGGATCAGCCCCTGTGATCACGTGGATACGATGAAACCGGAACGTCTACGCAGGTGTGGACGCAGTTGGGAGTGAGCGAGTATGTCGGATTTCGAGCTCGACCACGCGGGCGGCCGCATGCCTCTGGAGGTCAGCGAGGCGACCGAGGGTCCCGCGGGGCTGGTCGTGGGCAGCCTCCTCAAGGAGACGGGCCATGTCACGCTCGATCCGGGTTTCACCAACACGGCGTCCACCACGTCCGCCATCACCTACATCGACGGTGAGGCCGGCATTCTGCGCTACCGGGGTTACCCCATCGAGGAACTGGCGGAGAAATCGTCCTTCCTCGAAGTGGCCTACCTGCTGATCTACGGCGAGCTCCCGACGGCCGACAAGCTCAGCGCGTTCACCGACAGCGTGCGCCACCACACGCTGCTGGACGAGAAGTTCCGCGCCTTCTTCTCCGCCTTCCCGCGCCGCGCCCACCCGATGGCCGTGCTGTCGTCCGCGGTCAGCGCCCTGTCGACGTTCTACCAGGACAGCCTCGACCCGTTCGACCCCGAGCAGGTCGACCGGTCGAGCATCCGGCTCATCGCGAAGCTCCCGACCATCGCGGCCTACGCCTACAAGACGTCCAACGGCCAGCCGCTCCTCTACCCGGACAACTCCCTCGGGTACGTGGAGAACTTCCTGCGCATGATGTTCGGGCTGCCCACGCAGCCGTACGAGATCGACCCGGAGATCGCGCGCGTGCTGGACATGCTGTTCGTCCTGCACGCCGACCACGAGCAGAACTGCTCCACGTCCACCGTGCGGCTGGTGGGGTCCAGCCAGGCGAACCTGTTCTCCTCGGTGTCCGCGGGCGTCGACGCTCTGTTCGGCCCCCTGCACGGCGGCGCCAACCAGGCCGTGCTGGAGATGCTGGAGCGCATCCACGAGAACGGCGACGACATCGACTCGTTCGTCGAGCGCGTCAAGAAGAAGGAGCCCGGCGTCAAGCTCATGGGCTTCGGGCACCGCGTCTACCGCAACTACGACCCGCGCGCCGCCGTCGTGAAGAAGGCGACGGGCAAGGTCCTGGACGCGCTCGGCAAGTCCGACCCGCTGCTGGACCTGGCCATGCGCCTCGAAGAGGTCGCCCTCAGCGACGACTACTTCATCGAGCGCAAGCTCTACCCGAACGTGGACTTCTACACCGGCGTCATCTACAAGGCGATGG
This sequence comes from Spirillospora sp. CA-108201, assembly GCF_050936235.1. Classification (NCBI taxonomy): domain Bacteria; kingdom Bacillati; phylum Actinomycetota; class Actinomycetes; order Streptosporangiales; family Thermomonosporaceae; genus Spirillospora; species Spirillospora sp. CA-108201. The sequence goes on from NZ_JBNJNE010000001.1 coordinate 2,414,032, forward strand.
GGTTCCCCACGAACGCCTTCACCGTCCTGTTCGCGCTGGGCCGGCTCCCCGGCTGGATCGCGCAGTGGCGCGAGATGATGAACGACCCGTCCACAAAGATCGGGCGCCCGCGCCAGGTTTACGTGGGACCGGGCGAGCGTCACTTCGTGGAGCTTTCCGCCCGCTGACGGCGGTTTCCCGGGCGCGGCCCGGGACGGCGGACGCGCGTGTGCGGCGGGCCGGGACCCATCCCGGCCCGCCGCATGATCATCTTTCGGGGCGCCGCCGGGTTAGCCTGTGGGCGACGACTCCCCAGCCGGAAGGCGCTCCCCCATGCCCTCCATTGCCGAGAGCAGCCTCGTCAGCCTGGACTTCTGGGCGAAGCCACAGGGCGAACGCGACGAACTCTTCGCCTCCCTCCGGGCGACGGATGGGCCGGTCTTCTGCCCCGTGCCGGACGAACCGGGGTTCTACGCGATCACCCGCTACGAGGAGGTCGCCGAGGCCAGCCGCAACCCCGGGGTGTTCAGCTCGCAGCCCACCGCGGTCAGCCTGGTCGATCCGCCCCCTCAGGTCGCCCCCTACAGCGGCTCCATGATCAGCATCGACGATCCCCGGCACGCCCGGCTCCGGCGGATCGTCTCCCGATCTTTCACGCCGCGCCTCGTCCAGCGGGTCACGGGAGACGTCGCCGTCCTGGCCCGCCGCATCGTGGACGACTTGGCCGAGCGCGGCCCGTGCGACTTCGTCGAGCACGTCGCCATGCCGATGCCCCTGCAGATCATCTGCTCGATGATGGGCATCCCCGAATCCGCGTACGACGACGTCATCGACGCCACGAACGTCATCATCGCCATCGGCGACCCCGACTACGTCAGCCCGGACGGAGCCGACAGGACGACGGTCCTCACCGAGAAGTTCTCCCTCCTGCACGCGCTCATGACCGACCTCGGCCGGCTGCGCCGCGAGAACCCCGCCGACGACCTCGTCAGCGCGCTGACGCATGCGAACGTCGACGGGGAGGCCCTCGACGACCTCGACCTGGGCCGCTTCTTCTCGCTGCTGGTGGTGGCGGGGAACGAGACGACGCGCAACGCGCTGTCGCACGCCCTGTGCCTGCTCACCGACAACCCCGGGCAGCGGGACGTCCTGCTGGCGGACCTGGACGTCCGCCTTCCGGCCGCCGTCGAGGAGATCGTCCGCCACGCGACCCCGGTGACCTGGATGCGCCGCACGCTGACCCGCGACCACGAACTGGGCGGACACGTCTACCGCGGCGGCGACCGGATGATCCTCTACTACAACTCGGCGAACAGGGACGAGAGCGTCTTCAAGGACCCGCACGCGTTCGACGTCATGCGCTCGCCCAACCCGCACTTCGGCTTCGGCGCCCCCGGACCGCACTTCTGCCTCGGCGCGCACCTCGCCCGCCGCGAGATCACGGTGCTGCTCCGCGAGCTCTACACGCGGCTGCCCACCCTCCACGCCACGGCGCCGCCCGTCCGCCAGCGGACGAGCTTCATCAACGCGATCAAGTCCGTGACCTGCGCGTTCTGACTCCCGCCGGGAAAGCCCCCACCAGCCGCTCCGCGACGCGGACAGGCGTTATCCACAGAAGCTCGTTCTCACCGACCCGCCCGCCGGCCTCCTCGAAGCTGGACCTCACACGCCGGTCCAACGGCCACGAGGAGGCTGCAATGCGCGTCACCATCACGGTCCCCGAAGAGACGACCGCCGATTTCGTCGTCGCGACCGACAGGAACCCCGGCGATCTGTCGCCGGCGATTCTCCGGAGGTTCTCCGGCTCCTTCGCGGCGGCGGTGTCGGAACGGCTCGGCTCCCCCCGCCTCTCGATCGCCTGCCACTCCGCCGCGAACTCGCCGTGGGACCTCTCCCGCGTCGCCGCACCTGACGACGACGACACCGACCGGCTTCGCCAGGCCACGCAGCACATCGGCATCACCTCGATCCTGCCGGCCGGTGATCTCCCGTTAGGGCCGCATCTCGCCCGCGCCGCGGCGAAGGCGATCGCCGAATCGGTCTGCGGCGTGCTCGTGGACCCGGCATCGAGCCAGATCCTGCCCGTCGTGCCGTTCGGAAGATTCGACGAGTTCGCCCTCGCCGACGACTGGCTCGGCGCCGCCCTGCCGCCCTACAGGAACTCCGGCCGCTGCACCGCCGACGAGGACGACATCGACGGCTGCGCCTGCGTCTACCTCACGACCCGGGGGCTGTGCCGGTTCGGCCTGCCCGAACTGCAGATCACCGGCGTCGCCTGCCCGCACGACCTGGCGGCGCTCAACGTCCTGCGCACCACGGCCCAGCGGCTGCTGCCGCTCGGCAGGCATCCCGGAGAGCACACCCTGCCTGCGGAGTTGCTGCTGACGAGCGCCGACTTCTCCGCTTTCTGGGGCAATCGCGACCCCATGTGGGACGACGGCCCTCTCGCGGTCCGCCTCACCGAAGTGACGCCTCACCGGCTGGCCGTGCACCCGCCCGCGGACTTCCCAGGGGCACCGAACGAATGGCTGTGGGACGAGCTCCCGCCCATCATGCATGAACTCCTCAGCTGCGAACCGGACCGCGCCGTGGCGAGCCATCCGAGTGGCTAACGTCGTCGGGCATGGAGAACGAGCAGGCGCCGGGATCGCTCGCGAGGGCGCTGGCGGATGTGGCGGCAGAACGTGAAGCCCAAGACCGCAGGTGGGGCGTCCAGGAGTTCCCGGACGGCACCGGCCCAGGTTTCACCGCACGCGCAGAGGAGGCGAAGCAGACATGCGCCACAGCATGGTCGCGCGGCGAGCTGACGTGGCGTCACATCCTCACCGAGGAGTTCCATGAGGCTCTGGCCGAATCCGACCCGCGAAACCTCCGTAACGAGCTGGTCCAGACGGCGGCGGTCGCCCTCAAGTGGGTCCAGTCCCTGGACCGGCGTCACGGCGGGACCGTGCACCGGACCGGGGACGAACGCCGATCGGAGAAGCTCGTCCGCGACCGGATACCCGAGATCATCCGGGATGCGGGCCGGGCCCCGGAGACCCGGACCGCGACTGGCGAGGAGCATCCGGCACTGCTGCGCAACAAGCTCTACGAGGAGGCCGGCGAGTACGTCGCCACCAACGATCCCGCGGAACTCGCCGACCTTCTGGAGGTACTCCACGCCCTCGCCGCCCTGCACGGCCTCACACCCGAACAACTGGAAGAGCAACGTGCTGCCAAGGCGGCAGAACGCGGAGCCTTCTCCAAGCGCTTCGTCCTCCGCCTCCCCCATTGACCCCGCTGCCCCGAGCGGTCGTAGGCCACGGCACCGCCGACCGGGTTCAGAAGCACTTCATCGCAGCCCGCACCCGCAGGAACCACAACCGCCTCAAGCCCAGCCCACCGGAGACACCAGCAGATCCGCCAGGACGGGACGGCTGACCCCGATCGGACCGGCGCTCCTGGGTCAGGCGTTGGGTGGAAGGGAGGTGCCGGGGCCGCGACGGCGGACCGTCACCAGATCGGCTCGGGCGGGTGCGGGCGTCCCCGGTGGACGGGCGTTGCCTTCGCCGCCGACGTGTTCTGGCTCCGGTGCGTGATTGGGCACGGGGGCCTTCGGCCGCCTCCGGTGTTCGGGCAGCGTGGTGGTGGCAGTGCCCTCGACCTCGAAGCCCGCGTCAGTGATCATGTCGAGGTCGGCCTTGCCGGCCTGCCCCTCGCTGGTCAGGTAGTCGCCCAGGAAGATCGAGTTGACCACGTGCAGCGCGAGCGGCTGCAACGTTCGCAGATGGATCTCCCGCCCCCCGGCGAGCCGCACCTCCACGTCCGGGCAGACGAAGCGCACCATCGCCAGGATTCGCAGGCAGCGCTGCGGGGTGAGGGCCCACTTCCCGGCCATCGGCGTCCCCTCGAACGGGATCAGGAAGTTCACCGGGACCGAGTCCACGTCCAGGTCGCGCAGCGCGAAGACCACGTCCACCAGGTCCGTGTCGCTCTCCCCCATGCCCGCGATCAACCCGGAGCAGGCCGACAGGCCCGCCGCCTTGGTCTGCCGAACGGTGTCGACCCGGTCGCCGAACTCGTGCGTGGTGCAGATGTCCGCATACGAGGCTTCGGCGGTGTTCAGGTTGTGGTTGTAGGCGTGGACACCGGCCTCTCTCAGCCGTCCGGCCTGCGCGCCGGACAGCAGCCCGAGGCAGGCGCAGATCTCCACGTCCTCGTCGCGGTCCCTGATCGCCGAGATGACGCCGGCGACCCGCTCCACGTCCCGGTCGGTCGGGCCGCGCCCGCTGGCCACCAGGCACACGCGCTTGGCGCCGCCCGCCACGCCGGCACCGGCCGCCTCGGCCGCCTCGCCGGGCTTCAGCCAGGTGTAGGTCAGGACGCCCGTCTTCGATCCCAGCCGCTGCGAGCAGTACGAGCAGTCCTCAGGGCAGAGTCCCGACTTCAGGTTGACCAGGTAGTTCAGCTTGACCCGGCGCCCGAACCAGTGCCGGCGCACCTTGCCGGCGGCGGCCACCACGTCGAGCAGTGCGTCATCGGAGGTCTCCAGCACCGCGAGCGCCTCGTCCCGCGACAGCGGCTCCCGGCGCATCCCCTTGCCGACCAAAGTCTCCAGCAGCTCCATGGCGCAGATCCTCGCCGCCTGCGAACCCCCCGCCAAGGCGCGCACCGCACAAGAAGATCGATCAAGATCTGTCGCTAACGGGAGGTGGCGGAGGCGAGCCCGATCACCCCACCCGGTAGGGCACCGCCAACGCCCCACGGACCACGCCACCACGCAGCGCCATCACCCTGCGGAGGGTCCGCTTTGAGAGCAGGAGTGCCGGGTCCGGCCACCCCGCCCGTGTGGAGTGCCATCAGCGCGGCGCGGTTTGTGAGCCCGCTCGCCACGTCTCGCCGAGCGCCACCACGTGGTGAAGCCTCACTATCGCGCGGCGCCACCACCCGTGGAGCGTCGTTCGCAGAGCAGAGGTGGTCAGCCCGCTCGCCACGTCTCGTGGAGCGCCATCATCACCTCATGGAGCACCACCATCGCGCGGCGCCTTCCCCGCGCCGGGGCGCTTGCAAAGAGCGGGGTGGTGGGGTCGCTCATCATGGCCCTTGGAGCTTCTTCATCGGCCCGCTACGCGTCGCCCGTAGAGAGCAGAGGTGATGCCTCGCGGGGCGTCTTTGACGCCTGGCGAGGGCTCACCATCGGGCGTTGCCGTGGCCCCGTTGGTGCGGGTTGGGCTTGGCGGGTCAGGGCCAGACCTGGTGGAGGGTCCAGGGGCCAGGGGTGTGGGGGGCGAAGACCTCGGCGATCGCTGGGCCGTCGGGGGTCGCCACCTGGAGGCGGTAGAACCTGGCCTGGCCTGGGGCCTGCCATTCCTCCAGGACTCGGCGCACGTGGTAGTGGCCGCGGGGGCCGGTGATCTGGGAGGGGCGGCCCGTGGGCGTGGTCTCCGCCGAGACCGGTTCATCGATCAGCACGGAACGAGAAGCTATACCGAACACACGTTCGAAGCGAACGGAACACGCCGTCTCGGTCCCGGCTTCCAGCCGCACCGGGCTGTGAGCTCGGGTCTCGCGGGAAGGGAATTGTCCGCGGGGCTGGCTAGTGTCGCTGGCGCCGCACTAGGGAGGGCGACACATGGCGACCTACACACTCATCCCGGGCGCGGGCGGGCAGGCCTGGTTCTGGCATCGGCTGGCGCCGGAGCTGCAAGCGCGAGGACACGACGTCGTAGCCGTCGAGCTTCCGGCCGGAGATGACTCCGCGGGCCTGTCGGAGTACGCCGACACGGTCGTCGGGGCGATCGGCGACCGCCGGGACCTCATCCTGGTCGCGCAGTCGATGGGCGGCTTCACAGCGCCTCTCGTCTGCGAGCGGCTGCCGGTCGGCCTGCTGGTGCTGCTCAATGCCATGGTCCCGTCGCCAGGTGAGACCGGCGGTGACTGGTGGGCGAACACCGGGCAGGCGAAGGCGATGGCCGACCAGGCGGTCCGCGAGGGCCGGACGCCGTCGGCGGAGTTCGATGTCGAGGAGTGCTTCTTCCACGACGTGCCGGACGATGTGACGGCCGTGGCGCTGTCGCAGGAGCCCGCGCAGTCGTCCACCCCGTTCGCGGAGCCGTGGCCGCTCCACGAGTGGCCCACCACGCCGACGGTGTTCCTGCAGGCGCGGGACGACCGCCTCTTTCCGCTGGAGTTCCAGCGGCGGGTGGTGGGCGAGCGGCTGGGGATCGCCGTGGACGAGATGCCCGGCGGGCATCTCGTCGCGCTGAGCCGGCCGCGGGAGCTCGCCGATCGCCTGGAGGCGTATCGCGCGCGATGATGCGGTCTGCCCTTATTCGGGACGCGTCTCCGGGGCTTGCCCGGGGGGGTGCTCTGGCTGGGGTCCGTGGCCCCCGACCCGGGTGTGGCGGGTGGTGGACCCGGGCCGTTATGGGTTCTGCTCCGCGGTCGTCGGCTCCTGGGACGCGCCGAGGCGGGCGACCAGAGCAGGCATGAGGGGGTAGGGGCGTTCCCTGGGGAGCAGATCTCTGGCTTGGGGTGTCCGGCCGGCCTTGCGCAGTCCCTGGATCTTGCGGACCAGCGGGGTGATGTCCTCGATGCCGAGGATCCAGTCATCGACGTAGCGGTCCACGATGTGGCGGCTGAGGCCTATCTGGATGCTGCGCCCTTCGAGTTTCCGGCCGCGGAGGGAGCGCTCGGGGTCCCATTGGACGTGCACGACCGACTCCGCGAACCGGCGGCGCCAGTCCTCGGAGCTCGGGAAGACGCGGCGGTCGGGATCGGTCGGCACGGCCAGTCCGAGCGCCTCCTCCCAGCCCGCGCGGCTGATCCGGACGGCGAGGATCGTCTCCTGGCCGGGTTTGCGCGCCCAGTCGCTGCGGGCCATGAGCCAGAGGAACGACGGTTTGATCCAGGTCATGCGGTTCCGGGAGAACGGCGGGACGAACGTGCCGCGGCTCGCGGCGGGGACGCCGATCTCGGGTGCGTACGCCTGGTAGACGGTGATCGAGTCGCGGTCGTACCGGGCACGGATCTCGCGGGTGCGCATGATCTGGCCAGCGTGGCGCGGGGCGCGCCGCGGCTCAAGGGGTTTTCCGGCGGCGGTGGGCCTTCTGGCGGCAGGCGGGCCCGCAGAAGCGGGCGGGGCGGCCCGTCGGCGCCGCGTCGAGCGGCTTCCCGCACACCGCGCAGCGTCTTTCGTTACGCTCCCCGGACACTGTTTCGTCGTCTTTCGTTACGAGACGGAGCGCGTCGCACGCCAGGGCCGTCATGCGTCCGGGACTGCCCTCGGGGCGCTGCCGGCGTTCCATCATCATGGCCCCGACCATCAGGGAGCGGACGTCGCGGACGTCCACGTCCGGGCGGACCGCGCCGGCGGCCTGCGCGCGCCGCAGCAGCGCGTCGAGAGCCGCCGTGAACTGCTCGTCCATGCCGCAGGAGTCGAGCGTTCGCAGGTCCGCGGCCAGCGCGTCGCACAGGGCGTGGTTGAACATCGCGCGCTCCACGACCCACATGAGGAAGCCGTAGAAGGCCTCCCCCGGCTCCTCCGCGTGGACGAGGGCCTGCGCTTCGTCCACGATGCGCTCGATGCGGTCCGTGACGACCGCCCGGAACAGGGCCTCCTTGGTCGGGAAGTGGCGGTACACGGTCCCGGCTCCGACGCCCGCCCGGCGGGCGATGTCGTCGAGCGGGACGAGGCGGCCGTCCGCCGCGAACGCCTCGAACGCGGCCTCGAGGACCCGTTCGTGGTTCCGGCGCGCGTCGGCGCGCTGGGGTCGTCCGCTCACCCGGCGCCCCCTTCCTCGGTTGACAAGCGGGGCGGACGTTCCGGTAACGTCCTAAGCGGGTTGCTCGTTCCGATTATAGGAGGACCGATGACGGCGGTGAACGAGGCGCGTGCCGGGCTCGGCAGGATCGGCGTCGGGCTCGTGACGCCCATCGCGCCGGCCGGCGAATGGCGGAGCGCGGCGCGGCGCGTGGAGCGGGCGGGCTACGGGGCGATCTGGGTGAACGAGGCCATCGGCGGCCGGGAGGTGTTCACGCAGCTGAGCGTGATGCTCGCCGCGACGGAGCGGATCGTCCTCGGCTCGGCGATCGCGAACCTGTGGGCGCGCCATCCGGCCGCCATGCAGGGCGCCGCGTCGGTCCTGGCCGACGCCTACCCCGGAAGGCTCGCGCTCGGCGTGGGCGTCAGCATGGGGGCGATCGTGGAACAGAGCGGGCAGGAGTGGACCAGCCCGCTGAACCGGATGCGCGAGTACCTCGACGGCATGGACGCGGCCGTCGGCGCGGCACCGGCGCCCGAGAAGCCCTTCCCGCGGCTGCTGGCGGCCCTCGGACCGAAGATGCAGGAGCTGGCCCGGGACCGCGCGGACGGAGCACTCCCCGCAGCGATGCCCGTCGAGCACACCAGGCAGGCCCGAGAGAGGCTCGGCGACGACAAGCTCCTCGTCGTCATGCAGACCGCCATCCTCGAGACGGACCCGGTGAAGGCGCGCGCACTCGCGAGGGGCACCCAGATGCTGGAGCTTCCGGGCTCCCCCTACGTCCGCTCGCTCAAGGCGCTCGGCTACGAGGACGACGCGGTCTCCGGCGGCGGCTCCGACGAGGTCATCGACGCCTGCTTCAACTGGGGCGACGAGGACGCCATCGCCAAACGGATCCAGGAGCACCTCGACGCGGGAGCCGACCACGTCTGCGTCACGGTGTTCACCCCCGATCTGGCCTCGGCCGCCGACCAGTTCGAGCACCTGGCCCCGGCCCTGCTCTGAACACCCACGCGCCCCCGGCGACTCCCATGCGTCCGGCCGCGGCGTCTGGCGCGGGATCGACATCCCCGCAGGCCCGGCGGTGGACCGCGGCTCGGCAGGGCCCGAAGCGGGGTCGGACGTTCCAGGGTGCCTCAGGTGGATGACCGCCGCTCCGGCCCGCGCCCGGTCAGCGGGGTCGGACGAGGCCGGTCTCGTAGGCGGCGATGACCAGTTGGGCGCGGTCGCGGGCGTGGAGTTTGGCGAGCAGGTGGCCGATGTGGGTCTTCACGGTGGCGGGGCTCAGGTGGAGGTGCTCGGCGAGTTCGGTGTTGGACAGGCCGCGGGCGATGAGGGTCAGGACCTCCCGCTCGCGGTCGGTGAGGGCGTCCAGCCCGGTCGGCGGGGGCTGCGCGGGGCCGGGGCGGCGGACGAACTCGGCGATCAGCCGCCGGGTCACCGACGGGGCCAGCAGCGACTCGCCGGACGCGACGACGCGGATCGCCGACAGCAGGTCGGCGGGCGGGGTGTCCTTCAGCAGGAAGCCGCTCGCCCCGGCCCGCAGCGCCGAGTAGACGTAGGTGTCCAGGTCGAAGGTCGTGAGGATCAGGACCCGGACGTCCGGGATGCCCGCGCAGATGCGCTGGGTCGCCTCGATGCCGTCCATCTCGGGCATGCGGACGTCCATGAGGACGACGTCGGGGCGTTCCCGGGCGGCCAGCTCGACGGCCTCGGCCCCGGTGCCGGCCTCGCCGACGGTGCGCAGGCCGGGCGCGGTGTCGATCAGGACGCGGAAGCTGCCGCGCAGCAGGGCCTGGTCGTCGGCGACGAGGACGCTCAGATCCAACGGGGTTCCTAGGAGTCGTACGGGAAGGCGGCGGACACGCCGAAGCCGCCTTCGGGGCGCGGGCCGGCGGTGAAGTCGCCGCCGTACATCATGACGCGTTCGCGCATGCCGATGAGACCGTGCCCGTCGCCGCCCGGCAGGACGCGCGTTCCGGGCCCGTCGTCGGTGACGTCGATGCGCACCCGCAGCCCGTCGGCGCGGACGCGGACGCGGCAGCGCGCGGGGGCCGCGTGCTTGACGACGTTGGTGACCGCCTCCTGGACGATGCGGTAGGCGGAGAGCGCGACGCCCTCGGGGAGGTCTCCGCTCTCGACGTCCAGGTCGACGTGGACGCCGGCCATGGCGGCGCGTTCGGCGAGGCCGGCCAGGTCGGCGAGGCCCGGGGACGGGGTGAGGTCGGCGTCGGCGGCGCCGGTGCGCAGGACGCCGAGGAGGTGGCGCATCTCGGCGAGCGTGCCGCGGCTGGTGGTCTCGATGACGCGGAGGGCGTCGAGGGCCTCCTCGGGCCGGGCCTCGGCGACGTGGACGGCGACGCCGGCCTTGACGGCGATGAGGCTCATGCTGTGCGCGACGACGTCGTGGAGCTCGCGGGCGATGCGGAGCCGCTCGCCGGAGACGGCCTGGTCGGCGAGGCGGCGGGCGTCGTGCGCGGCGTGGGCGCGGCGTTCGCGGACGACGCGGCCGAGCGTCCAGGACGCGCCGAGGACGGAGGCGCCGAGCAGCAGCCTGCCGAGGAGCTCGGCCTGCGCGCCGACGGGGCCGGCGACGGCGCCGGCGAAGATGAACACGGCGCTGACGACGCCGATGAGCAGGGTGGGGACCCAGCGGCGGCGGCGCCGGGTGAGCGCGACCTGGTAGAGGGCGAACCCCGCGGCGGCGTAGGTGTCCCAGGGCAGCCCGAGCAGCAGCGTGGCGGTCGAGGCGGACAGGACGGCGGCGAAGACCGGGACGGGCCACAGGCGCCGCACCGCGAGGGGCAGGGCCGCCGCGGCGACGAGCGGGACGAGGAGGAGCGGCGAGGCGTCGGTGCCCGCGGGCAGCACCAGCAGCACGAGGGCGTAGAGGAGCGCGGCCCCGGCGTCGAGGCCGATGAGGCCGCGCCGGCCGAGCCGCGGGAGCGGGGAGCGCAGCTCGGATTCGTCCACGTCACGAACGGTAGCGGCACCGCCGGCGCCCGCGCCTCATGCCGGAGGCCGTCATACCGGGGGTGGAGGCGGCGGGACGGGCTCGGAGCACGGTCGCACGCGCGGTCCCCGCCCGCGATCCGATGTGCCCGGGGGCGGTCGCGTACGACGCTCGACGACATGATCGAGGTACGCGAACTGACCAAGCGCTACGGCGGGACGACCGCGGTGGACCGCCTGTCCTTCACGGTGAGGCCGGGGGCGGTGACCGGGTTCCTCGGCCCGAACGGGGCCGGCAAGTCGACGACGATGCGGATCGTGCTGGGCCTGGACCGCCCCGCGTCCGGTGAGGCGCTGGTCAACGGGGGGCGGTACACGGCGCTGAAGCGGCCGATGCGCGAGGTGGGGGCCCTGCTGGACGCGGGGGCGGTGCAGGGCGGGCGCCGGGCGTTCGACCATCTGGGCTGGCTTGCGCGCAGCAACGGGATCGGGACGCGGCGGGTGACGGAGGTCCTGGAGCAGGTGGGGCTCGCCGGGGTCGCGCGCAAGCGGATCGCCGGGTTCTCGCTCGGAATGCGGCAGCGGCTCGGGATCGCGGCGGCGCTCCTCGGCGATCCGGGGGTGCTGATGTTCGACGAGCCGGTGAACGGCCTGGACCCCGACGGCGTCCGCTGGATCCGCGAGCTGATGCGGGCGCTCGCCGCCGAGGGCCGGACCGTCCTGGTCTCCAGCCATCTGATGAGCGAGATGGAGCTGACCGCCGACCGGCTGGTCGTCATCGGGCGCGGGCGGCTGATCGCGGACACGTCGGTGCGGGAGCTGGCGGAGCGGTTCCGCCGCGGGGTGCTGGTCCGCTCGCCGCGTCCGGCGGAGCTGACCGCCGTGCTCGCCGCGGCGGGGGGCCTCGTCGAGGCCGTCCCGGCGGGGGCCCTCACGGTCACCGGGCTGGACGTGGCGGCCATCGGCGACACGGCCGCCGCGCACGGGATCCCGCTGCACGAGGTGACGCCGCACAGCGCCTCCCTGGAGGAGGCCTACATGGAGCTGACCGCGGGGAGCACCGAGTTCGGGGCGGTGGCGCCGTGATCGACGCGCTCGCCGCGGAGTGGTACAAGCTCCGGACCATCCGCTCGACCTTCGCCGTCCTCGGGACGGTCGCGGCGTTCATGCTGCTCTGCGTCCTGTGGTCCTGGTACGTGACCCGCTACTGGGACGGTCTGCCGGCCGCGAAGAAGGCGACGGCGCAGGCCGCCCCGGCGGAGCAGCCCCTGGCCGTGGCCTTGCCGGTGTGCGCGGTGGTGCTGGGGGCGCTGACGGTCACCTCGGAGTACGCGCACGGCATGGTCCGGACGACGCTGGCCGTGCTGCCGGTCCGCCCGGCCTTGTACGCGGCCAAGGGCAGCGTCGCGGCCGCGACGATGCTCGCCGCGTCCTTGGCGGCGCTCGCCGCCGGAACCGCCGCCGGGAACGCGGTCGTGGGCGACCGTCCCGTGGCCGCGTTCCAGGGGTCGGCGGCGGACGTCGCGGTCCACCTGCTGTGGCTCGGCCTGACGACGGCGGCGATCACGCTCATCGCCTTCGGGCTGGGCGCGGCCCTCCGCTCCACGGCAGCGACGATCACGGTGGGCATGGCCGTGCTGTTCGTGGCGCCCGGCCTCGCGCAGCTGCTGCCGTCGCCGTGGGACGAGCGGATCTCGTCGGCGCTTCCCGGCAGCCTGTCCAACCAGATCGCGGGCCCGCCGGGCTCGTCGACCGACCACGGCGTGCTGGCGGCGCCCGCCGCGATCGCACTGCTGGTGACGTACACGGCGGTCGTGCTCGGGGCCGGCGCCTTCGCGTTCACGCGGAGGGACGCGTGATCGGCCCCGCGGTCGCCGCCGAGTGGCGCAAGCTGCGCTCGGTCCGCTCGACGTACGGGGTGCTGGCGGTCACGGCGGCCTTCACCGGGTTCACCCTGCTTCTGGCGATCCAGATGGCGCATGTCTGGGACGGGCTTTCCACCGACCGCCGTGACGAGTTCCTGCTGCGCCCGCTGCAGGAGCTCAGCACGTGGGTGGCGTCGCTGTGCCTCGCGGTGCTCGGCGCGCTGTCCGTCACGTCCGAGTACCGCTCGGGGATGATCCGCGCGACCCTCACCGTGCTCCCGCGGCGCCGCGCGCTGCTGGCGGCCAAGGCGGTGGTGGTCGGGACGGCCGCCCTGGTCGCCGGGGAGGCCGCCACGGTCGGCTCGTTCCTCGGCACCCGGCTCGTCATCGGCGACCGCCCGTTCCCGGACCAGCACGCGTCCATCGCCCACGACCTGCCCGGCTTCCTGGTCGAGGGGACGGCGGTGCCGGTCTTCGCGCTGCTCGGCCTGTCGCTCGGGGTGCTGCTGCGTTCCACGGCGGGGACGCTCGTGTCGGTGGTGTTCCTGTGGCACGTCCTGCCGCTGCTCGTCTTCCACCTGCCGCGACCGTGGAGCGAGCGCGTCGGCTCGGTCATGCCCGGCGGACTGCCCGCCCAGATTGCGGGGCTCGGCGCGGACAACTCCATCTACGGCGATCTGCTGTCACCCGGCGCGGCGACGGCCCTGCTGCTCGCGTACGCGCTCGTGCCGCTCGGGTCGGCCGCGCTCGTTCTCGCCAGGCGTGACGCCTGAGGCCCCGGAACCATCGACGGCGGCGTCCCCGTGCGGGGCGCCGCCGTCAGTTTCGCGGGCTCGTCCTCGGTGGGGCTCAGCCGGTCCGCAGGGAGCTCGTCTTGATCGCCAGGCGTTCACGGAGCATGTCGACGGCCTCGTCGATGCGGGGCGCGGCCGCCTGCGCGCGCACGCGCCGGCCGTCGATCTCGGCGACGGCCTGGGCCAGGGCGGGGCGCGGCAGTGACCGGTCCGCCACCACGCTCAGCGTGACTCGGACGCACGAGACGTCGCGGACTCCGGCCAGCGCGCCGCGGACGGCCCGCTCGGCCGCCGCGCGCTCGTGCGCCGAGACGTCGCCCGAGGTCAGGAATCGGATCTCCGGTCGCTCACGGGTCGCGTTCATGTGTTCCCCCAGATGCGCGGGTGTGGTCGCCTGTGCGTGCCGGCGGCCGCGGCCGCCGCTCTCCAGTGACAACGCCGCGGGCGCCCAGGATCGCGCCCGCGCGCGACGAGAGCTTCGTCACCCGGCCGCACCGACCGCGCGGTTCATACCGCTGGGAATGTTCGCCGAATAAGTGGTCAGGGACATTCACGAGGTCCGCAACGGGCCGCGAAATGGCCTGTCAGGATTGGCCGCTCGCATTGCGGGGAGAGCCATCGGCAATTCGCGTCCGAACACCCTCGGCACAGGTACCGGTAAAATGACCACCGAGGCCGACTCCGATGCAACGACACTGCAACGTTCCGCAGCCGCACCGCCACCGACAGCACTGGTCACGGGACTCCGCAGCGGCTTCGCGCACGTCAACCGCCGTTCGGGCGCACACGGACCGCAAGGCGGTATTCCTACTTCCCAAAAACGCTCGCGCATCCTCTAACATAGGGCGGTGCCGTTCCGCCCACGAGCAGACCCGTCGACTGGCTGGTGACCCCTTGCCCCAGGATTCAGCTGCCCCTACACCTCCGTCCGAAGGTGATCCGGCCGGACGGCTGATCGATTATCCGCGCCGCGGCGGGCCCACTGTCCTGCGCATTCTCCTCGGCGCGCAACTGCGGCGGCTGCGCGAGTCGCGCGGCATCTCCACCGAGCAGGCGGGCTACGAGATCCGCGGTTCGCACTCCAAGATCAGCCGGATGGAGCTGGGCAGGGTCGGCTTCAAGGAGCGCGACGTCGCCGATCTGCTCACCCTGTACGGCGTCTCCGACCCCGCGGAACGGGCCCCGCTGCTGTCGCTCGCGAAAGAGGCCAACACTCCCGGTTGGTGGCACCGGTACGGCGACATCCTGCCGAGCTGGTTCGAGGTGTACCTGGGGCTGGAGGAGGCCGCCTCCCTGCTGCGCACCTACGAGTTGCAGTTCGTGCCCGGGCTCCTGCAGACCGAGGACTACGCGCGCGCCGTCGTCCGGCTCGGGTACTCCGACGCCAGCGACGAGGAGGTCGAGCGCCGCGTCCAGATCCGCACCACCCGGCAGGAGCGGTTCACCTCCCCCGAGGCGCCGACCCTGTGGGCCGTGCTGGACGAGGCGGTCGTGCGCCGCCCCCTCGGCGGCCGCGAGGTGATGCGCGAGCAGATCCGGCACCTGATCGAGGTGTCCGAGCTGCCCAACGTCACGCTGCAGATCGTGCCGTTCGGCGCGGGAGGGCACGCCGCCGCGGGAGGCCCGTTCACCATCCTGCGGTTCGCCGAGCCCGGCCTCTCCGACGTCGTCTACCTGGAGCAGCTCACCAGCGCGCTCTACCTCGACAAGCCGACCGACGTCGACACCTACATGCGGGCGATGAACAACCTCTGCATCACCGCCGAGCGCCCCGACGAGACGTCGCGCTACCTCACCCGGATCCTGAGCGAGCTGTGACCCGCGCGCCTCAGGGCGCGCCGCCGTCCAGGACGCGCTGGTCCCTGCTGCGGCTTCCGCCGCGGAACTCCGCGATGACCTCGCCGCCGGGGACGCGCCGCACCGTGACGTCGTAGACGCCGCTCCGCCCGTACCGGGTGCGTTCGACCGCGGTCGCCTCCAGGACGTCCCCGCCGCGCGCGCTCGCGACGAACACCACGTCGGCCGACGCCGCGACCGTCACGGAGTCGTAGGTGTTGCACGCGTAGGCGAACGCCGAGTCGGCGAGCAGGAACAGGTAGCCGCCGTGGGCGATCCCGTGCCCGTTCACCATGGCGTCGGCCACCGTCATCCGCAGCCGCGCCCGCCCCGGCGCGATCTCGGTGATCCGCATGCCGAGGTCCTGCGCCACCCTGTCGCGCGCGTACATCGTCTCGGCGCACCGCCGTGCCAGCTCCGCCGCATCATCCACCACGCCAGGGTAGTGATCCCCGGAAGGACGGCCCCGGCCCGCGGGTCACAGGAGGGCGTCCTCACGACCATGGCGACAAGAGGAGAAGAGCATGCTGTACGGCAAGGAACACGTCGATCGCTACCGGGAGACCGACGGCGCGGAGGGACACGACTGGCAGGGCACCGTCACCCTCCTGCTCACCACCACGGGGCGGCGCAGCGGCAAGGAGCGCACGACCCCGCTCATCTACCAGACCGAGGGCGCCGCCTACCTCGTCGTGGCGTCCAAGGGCGGGGCGGACGACCCGCCGCTCTGGTACCTCAACCTGCAGGACAACCCCGAGGTGAAGGTGCAGGTGAAGGGCGACAAGTTCGTCGCGCGGGCCCGCACGGCGAGGCCCGACGAGAAGCCCGGCCTCTGGCGGAAGATGGCCGCCACCTGGCCGGCCTACGACGAGTACCAGGAGAAGACGGACCGCGACATTCCCGTCGTCGTCCTCGAACGCGCCTGAGGCCCGGGACCGCGCGGTTCACTTTCGCGCCGCGGCCCGGACGTGTAGCGTCGGCGTAGAACACCCATTCGACCGCCGTCCGTCCGAAGCAGCCGAGGTGCCGAGGTGCCGACGTCCGAGAGTGCTGACGCCAGAGACAGGGGCGGCGCCGAACACCGGGCCGACGCCGAACACCGGGCCGACGACGGCGGGCCCGGCGCCGAGCCTCCGCCGCGGCTGCTGAAGCGCTGGGAGATCGGCGCGGCGGCCGCCGCGGCCACCGGTCCGGGCCACCGGAGCTGGCGCGTCGACGCGGCGGGCGGAGCGTTCTTCCTCAGGGAGCACGCCGCCGCCGACCGGCGCCGCCTGCTGTTCCAGCACCGCGTCACGACCGCGCTCGACGCGGCGGGGCTCCCGGTGCTCGCGCCCGTGCCGGCGCGCGGCGGACGCACGCTGGTCACCGCCGCCGGCCGCGGATACGTCCTGTACCCGTGGGTCGGCGGCCGCGGCCGCGGCGGGCTGGAGCTGACGTTCGCCCAGTGCGGGGCCCTCGGCGAGCTGCTCGGACGGCTGCACGCCGCGCTCGACGAGCTCACGCCGCCCGTCCAGCAGAGCTTGCTCGTGCCGGCGCCGCGCGCCGCCGGCGCGGCCGCCGCCGTCGAGGCGATGCTGCGCGACGTCCCGGACGGCGGGGACGGCACCGACTTCGACGCGCTGACGGCGCGCCGCCTCCGGGAGCGCCGCGACCTGCTGACCGAGTTCGCCGGGCACCAGCCGCCCGACATCGAGGTGAGCACGGTCGGGCACCTGCACGGCTCCTTCCACGCAGAGCACCTGCGCTACGGCGGGTCGGGCAACGTCACCGCCGTACTCGGCTGGGGCGGCCTCACCACGGGCCCGGTCGCCGGGGAGGTCGTGCGCGCGGCGGCGCGGCTGTTCGCCTGCGAGGACGAGCGCGGCCTCGACCTCGACCGCGTGCAGGCGTTCGTGCGCGGGCACCGCTCCGCCTTCCCGCTGGACGCCGGGCAGATCCAGGCGGCCGTGCACCGCGAATGGTGGGAGCGGCTCTGCGACGTCGCGCCGCTGCGGCACCGCTACCTGGGCGAGGACGGCGCGGGCGAGCGCGGCCCCGCCACGCTCGTCGGCTGGTGGTCGGCCCAGCTCGACCGCACGCTCGACGCGTTCGCCGTGCCGTACACCGCCGGGTACGCCGACGCGCACGGCGACAGCCCCGCCTACGGCTGACCGAGCCGGCCCGCCGCCGATGCGGCGGCGCGGCGACGCATTCCCGCCTCCGTACGGGTAGGGACCCCTCCGGATGCGCATCGGGCCGCGATGTGCGAGTGTTGTGCCCGAACTGTTTTGTATCGAGCAGTCCAAAAGGAGGCAGGATGACTCAGGTCGCAGTGCTCGGCACCGGGATCATGGGTGCCGCGATGGCCCGCAACCTGCTGGGGAGCGGCCACGGAGTCGCCGTCTGGAACCGCACGGCCGCCCGCGCGGAGCCGCTCGCCGCCGACGGCGCCGCCGTCGCGGCCACCCCCGCCGAGGCCGTCCGGGACGCCGGCGTCGTCATCACCATGCTGAACGACGCCGAGACGGCCCTGGCGGTGATGAAGGACGCCGCGCCCGCGCTGCGCGCAGGGCAGGTCTGGGCGCAGACGGGGACGGTCGGCGTCGGGGACGTGCCCGCGCTGGCCCGGTTCGCCGCCGACCACGGGCTGACGTTCGTCGACTCCCCCGTCCAGGGCACCAGGCAGCCGGCCGAGCAGGGCGAACTCGTCGTCCTCGCCGCCGGGCCGCAGGACGCGCGCACGGCCCTGGAGCCGGTCTTCGGAGCGATCGGCGGCAGGACGGTGTGGCTGGACGAGGACGGCGCGAGCGGCGCGGGCACCCGGCTGAAGCTGGCCGCCGTGAGCTACGCCATCTCGCTGACCTCGGTCGTCGCCGAGTCGGTCGCGCTGGTGAAGGGGTTCGGGCTCGACCCGTCGCTGCTCGGCGAGGTCCTCACCGGCGGCCCCCTCGACAGCCCCTACCTGCGGGCCAAGATGAAGGCGATGCTCGACGGCGACTTCGAGCCGAGCTTCGCCGTCCGCAACGCGGAGAAGAACACCCGGCTCATCCACGACTCCGCCGAGGCCGCGGGCGTCCGCGTCGACGTGAACGACGCGGCCGGCGAGCGGTTCCGGCGCGCCATCGAGCTGGGGCACGGCGACGAGGACATGGCCGCCACCTACCGCGCCGGCTTCGCGGACTGACCCGGGCCGGGTCGGACTCCTCCGGGCCCACCCGCCGGGCGCGGCAGTGCGCCCGGCGGGCGGCGCCGGGGCCAGGATGGTGGCATGGACGTACTGAGCAGCCGCATCCTGCTTCGCCCCGCCGATCCGGCGCGCACCCAGCGCTTCTACCGCGACGTGCTGGGCCTCGCCGTCTCCCGGGAGTTCGGCCCGGCCGACTCCCCCGGCGTGGTGTTCTTCCTCGGGCCGGGCCTCCTGGAGGTGTCGGGGCACGGCGCAGGCGAGACCGGGTCGTCGCCGATGCTCTGGCTCCAGGTCCGCGACGTCCGGGCCGAGCACGAACGGCTCGCGGCCGCCGGCGCCCGCGTCGTGCGGGAGCCGCGGGAGGAGCCGTGGGGACTGGTCGAGATGTGGATCGAGGACCCCGACGGCGTCAAGATCGTTATTGTGGAGGTGCCGGAGGGGCATCCCCTCCGGCGCGACCCGCGCTCCTGACCCGGCGGTGACGATGACCGGCGACTACTGGAACCACAACACGCACTACCACGGCGTCGTGCTGCGCAACGTGCCGCGCGGATGCGGTGAGGCGCTGGACGTCGGCTGCGGGGACGGCCTGCTGGTGCGCCGCCTCGCGCCCCGCGCGGCGCATGTCACCGGGCTCGACCGGTCGCCGGAGATGGTCGCCGAGGCGGCGGAGTCGAGCCGGGGCGCCGGCAACGTCGACTTCGTCGAGGCGGGCCTGCTCGAATACGACCTGCCGGAGGACTTCTACGACTTCGTCTGCAGCGTCGCGGCCATCCACCACATGGACTTCGTCAAGGGCCTGACGGCGATGCGCGGCGCCGTCAGGCCCGGCGGCACCCTGGTGGTCGTCGGGCTGGCGAACAACAAGGGTCTCCGCGACCGGGCGCACGCGGCGGCGGGCCTCCCGGCGCACTACTTCCACCGCCTCCGCAACCGGCGGCGGGCGGGCGACCCCCGCGCGCCGGTCATGGACCCCGAGATGACCTGGGCCGAGGTGCGGGACGAGGCCCTGCGGCTGCTGCCCGGCGCCGTGTTCCGCAAGCACCTCCTGTGGCGCTACTCCCTCGTGTGGCGCAAGCCGCGCTGACCCCTCCCGGAAACCACAAAACTGGAAAACACTGGAAGTGTCGGGAAGTACCTGTACTGTCTGCCGCATGTCCCGGCCCCCCGGCGCCTCCACCCCCGACGAGCTGGAGGCGCGCATCGCCCGCCTGCGCGCCGCCGTGCGCCGGGCCATGGCCGGGGGCGACCGGGCGCGGGCCCGCGAGCTGCGCGCCGAACTGCGCGAGGCCGAGACCGCGTGGGACGACGCCGTCCTCGGCGACGTCCCCGTGTCGGGCGCCCGCCGCGACGTGGACGACGGCCCGCGCGGCCTGCTGCCCGTCCGGGAGCAGGTCCACCAGGCGCTCACCCTCCTCGGGGCCCCCGCCGCGCCGAAGCTGATCGGGGCGGTGTACGCGGCGTTCTTCCCCGGCGAGATCCCGGGAAGCCGCCTGACGAGCCTGCGCCGCGACGAGGAGCGCTCCTTCCGCACCGCGCCGTACGCGCGCCCCTACTACCTGTGCGCCGCGCTGACCGCCGACCTGCTCGCGCCCGCGCGCGGACTCCTCACCGTGAGCACGTGGCCGCTGGAGCAGCGCGTCGTCGGGCCGCTGAGCCCGCGCACCGATTTCCTCACCTGCGCGCTGCGCCTGGCCGAGCACGCCGGGCGCGGGACGCCGTCGCCGGACGTGCAGCGGCTGCTGTGGCGTTTCGCGTCCAACATTCCCGGTGCGGGCACCGGTACGGTCGGTACAGTCGATCCGGCCGTGCTCGCCGAGGCCGCCCGGGCCGAGCTGGACGTGCACCGCGACCCGGACCAGCGGCGGCGCGAGTCGGCCGCGGCACGCGCCAGGGAGAGGCTCGACGACGCCGAACGTCTGTTCGGCACCCGGCTGCGGGCCCTGCGGGATCCCGGCCGGCGCCCCGCCATCAACGGAGAGACGGACCGATGACCGACACCGCGCCGGACCTGGACCGGCTGCGCGGCGACGCGCGCCCGCGCAACCACGACGCCCGCACGATCGCCGCGCTCACGTCCAATCCGGGCTGCGCGCGCCGCGGGGTGATGGACGCGGCGGGCGTCGACAAGGACGCGGTGGCGCGGGCCCTGGGGTTCCCCGCGCCGTTCGGCCAGTCCCAGTTCGCGATCACGCGCGGGAACGCGTTCGAGGCGCAGGTGAAGGCCGACGGCTGCGCGGAGCTGCTGACGCTGCTGCGCGAGCGGCTCGGCCTGGCCGTTCCCGAGGTCGCCTACGACGACCTGGAGGTGGTCGCGGGCAACGAGGGCCGGGAGTTGCGGCACTCGCGCACGCGGCGGCTGGTCGCCCGCGCGCTGGAGACCGGCGAGGGGACGCTGTTCGACCACCCGCTGCTGCGGCTGGAGATCGCCGGGCGGCCCGCCTACCTGGAGCCGGACGTGATCGCGTTCCAGCTCGAAGGCCGGATGCACGTCATCGAGATCAAGTCGTTCGCCGTGGTGGACGGGCAGGCCGAGCCGGAGCAGGTCGCGGCGGCGGCCCGCCAGTCGGCGGTGTACGTGCTGGCGCTGCGGCGCCTGGCGGTGGAGCTCGGGCACGACCCGGCGCGGGTGTCGCACGAGGTGTTCCTCGTCTGCCCGGAGAACTTCTCCAACCGCCCCACCGCGACGCCGCTGGACGTGCGGCCGCAGCTCGCCGTCCTGGAACGGCAGCTCGCGCGCCTCACCCGCGTCGACGACATCCTCGCCGAACTGCCGGACGACCTGACGTTCGAGCCCGGGGAGGCGCTCGCGGAGTCCGTGCGGACCGTCGAGGCGCGGTACGCGCCCGAGTGCATGGCGGGCTGCGAGATGGCGCTGTTCTGCCGGGACGAGGCGCGGGCGTGCGGCGCCACCGGCGCGCTCGGCCGGTCCGTCCGCGACGACCTCGGCGGCCTCGACACGATCGGCGCCGCGCTCGCGCTGGCGGACGGGTCGCTGCACCCCTCCGACGACCTGGCGGAGACGGCCGAGCAGCTGCGCGCGGCGGCCCGGCTGCGCGACGAGGCGCTGCACGGGGCCGCGTGATCCGCCCATGACCGCTCTGTCCTCGCTCGCGCGGCTGCAGGCGGCGGACGCCGGGATCGCGCAGCCGCTCGCGACCGTGCGGCACTGCCACGTCTCCGGCGCCCCGCTCGTGCTCGTCCCGCTGAAGCTCGCCGGGGAGGCGGCGGCGCCGCTGGCCGTGATGCTCGGCGGCGCGCCGGACGACGCGGCGGTGCTCGTCGTCCCGCAGCCGCGCAACCGCGACCTGCGGTTCGCCTTCGCGGCGACGTTCGCCAAACTGGTCCTGAACCACATCGAGACGAGCCGCGGGCCGGTGGAGGAGCTGCCGCCCGGCAAGGACGGCGACGAGCGGATCCGGTACGGGGACGCGCCGCAGCTGCTCGTGCCGAACCGGGGCGGCGTCGCGTTCCTGCGCATGGTGGGCCGGTCGACGCGGTTCCGCAGCACCGAGGGCCCGTACGCGGTGGACCCGGCGGTCCCGGTGCTCGGCCGGTGGCTGACGTGGTTCGCCGACCGCCACGACCATCCGGGGTCGTCCCTGCTGGGGGCGGTGACGGAGCTGCTGCGGCTGCACTGGGCGACCGGGCAGAGCTCGCTGGAGGACGGCAACCTCGCCGCGCTGATGGGCTGGATCGACCCGCCGGACGGCCTCGACGGCCCCGCCGCGGCGGCCCGCGCCGAGGACCCGGTCGTCTGCCCGCCCGCGGGCCCGACGACCGACCCGACGTTCGACAACGAGGTCCTCGCCCCCGCCATCGCCGCCTACGACCGGTCGGGCGGGGCTCCCGCCGCCGAGGAGCGGCTGCGGACCGCGATCGCGAGCCAGCTCACCCCGACCTGGGAGCTGATGTGGCGGGCGGTCGACCTGCTGCGCGCGCTGCCGGAGGGGGCGAGCGTCCCCCGCCGCTGGGAGCGCGACCGGGACGCCTTCACCTATTACCACCAGACGTTCGGCGAGGCGTATCCTCAGGCGCGCCGCGATCCGCCCGTCCGCGCGGCGCGGCGGCTGCACGACCTCGAACGCGCGCAGGACGCCTACGACGCGCAGCGGGCGTTCGACGACCCCCTGGTGATGGCCGAGCACCGGCTGGCCGGCCAGGCGTTCGGCGGGACGGTCACCGAGTGCGACCCCGCACGGCTGGACGAGACGGGCAAGCGGCCGAAGCTGCGCCCGCTGCTGCGGGTCGGCACGCGGGACCCGGTGCGGCTCGACGTCGGCACGACCGTGTGCAGTGCCGCCAGACCGGCGCTCAAGGGGAGGATCGTGGAGTTGGACGACGGCGGCGTGCTGCTGGAGCTGACCGGCGGGATGGGCCGCAAGCTCACCCCGGAGGCGGGCGCCGTCCCCGAGGTCGGCGACCGGGTGTGCTTCACCTCGTTGACGGAGGGCTCGTTCGGCGCGGCGAGGTTCCCCGACCGGGAGGACACCCCCTGGACGCACGGCGGGCCGCCCGCTGAGTACGTGCCGACCCACGAGGACGCCGAAGAGGAATGGTCGTGACCGGTCAGGCGGGCCGTCACCTGGTGGCGGCGCGGGACCCGGAGCCCTCCCTCGCTCCGGGCGACGCCGCGGCGCGGGTCGTCGACGGCGTCCTGGCCGACCTCGGCGGCGGGCACCGCGGCGTGGTGGTCGACTCCCCGCCCGGCGCGGGCAAGTCGACCCTGGTGGTCCGCGCGGCCGCGCACCTGGCCGAGGCCGGCGAGCGGCTGATGATCGTGGCGCAGACCAACGAGCAGGTCGACGACCTCATCGACCGGATCGCCGCGAAGCATCCCGGAATCACGCTCGGCCGGCTGTCGGCGTCGGGCTACGTGCCGTCCGAACGGGTGATGGCGCACCCGTCGGTCCGGGTGGCGCAGAAGGCCGACGACCTCGCCGAGCGCACCGTCGTCATCGCGACGGGCGCGAAGTGGGCCACGCTCTCGGACGGGTCGTGGCCGTGGGCGATCGTGGACGAGGCGTACCAGATGCGCTCGGACCTGCTGCTGCGCATCGCCGGGCGTTTCGAGCGGGCGCTGTTCGTCGGCGACCCCGGCCAGCTCGACCCGTTCTCCACCGTCGAGGTCGAACGCTGGGCGGGCCTGAGCTGGGACCCGATGCGCAGCGCCGTGTCGGTCCTGCTCGCGCACAATCCGGAGCTTCCCGTCCACCGGCTGCCGGTGTCCTGGCGGCTGCCCGCGTCGGCGGCGCCGGTGGTCTCGGACGCGTTCTACCCGTTCACCGGTTTCCGCGCCGGCACGGGCCCGGGCGACCGGAGGCTGGAGTTCGCCGCGCGCGGCATGGGCACCACCTACGACCACGCGCTCGAAGAGGCGGCGGCCACCGGCTGGGCCCTCTACGAGCTGCCCGCCCGGCACACGCTGCGCACCGACTCCGAGGCCGTCCGCGCGACGGCGGCGCTCGCCGTCCGGCTGCTGCAGCGCGGTCCCGTCGCGCACTCCGAGCTCGGGTCGAACCCGGTGGACGCCGCACGCGTCGCGATCGGCGCGGCCCACCGCGACCAGGTCACCGCGATCCGCGCCGCGCTCGGCCCGCACGGCGAGGGCGTCACCGTCGACACCGCCAACCGGCTCCAGGGCCGCGAGTACGACGTGACGGTCGTGCTGCACCCGCTGTCGGGCCGCCGCGACGCGACCGCGTTCCACCTGGAGTCGGGGCGGCTGTGCGTGCTCGCGTCGCGGCACCGCCACGCGTGCGTCGTCGTGGCGCGGGCAGGCATCCCCGAGCTGCTGGACGCGCATCCGTCCGCCGAGCCGGTGCACCTCGGCGTGCCGGTCAAGTTCCCGGACGGGTGGGAGGCGAACCAGTCGGTCCTGGCCCACCTGGCCAGGCACCGCGTCGCCGGCGCCTAGAAGACTGTTGAAGATCTTGGGGTTCTGGTCCCGTCGCGGATGCGGTGGGGTCAGTGTGGTGTGTTGTGGTGATGGGTGAGTGGGCTGGGGAGTCGGTCGGTCCGGATGTGTGGGAGACGTGCCGGGAGCTGATCCCGGCCAGGAGCGTGTTTGCGTTCCTGGCCGAGCATCGGCAGGCGTTGTTCCCGGTGGAGTTGTTCGCCGACATGTATCCCTCGGCCAACGGGCGGCCGTCGATGCCGCCGCAGATTCTGGCCGCGGCGATCACCTTGCAGGCACTGCACGGGTTGTCTGATTTCGAGACGGTGCAGGAGTTGCGGTGTGACCTGCGGTGGAAGGCCGCGTGCGGGTTGGGTCTGCACGACACCGCGTTCGATGCGTCGCTGCTGGCCTACTTCCGTCGTCGGCTGGCGCGTTCGGCGCGGCCGGACCGGGTGTTCGAGGCGGTCCGGCGGGTCGTCCAGGCGACCGGGGTGCTCAAGGGCCGGCAGCGGCGGGCGCTGGACTCGACCGTGCTGGACGATGCGGTCGCGACCCAGGACACCGTCACCCAGTTGATCGCCGCGGTCCGGGCGGTGATCCGCGAAGTGCCGGGAGCGGCCGGGGTGGCCGCGGCGGCGTGCACCGCGCACGACTACACCGATCCGGGCAAGCCGCGCATCGCTTGGAACGATGAGCAGGCCCGCGCCGGCCTGGTGGACGCTCTGGTCGGTGACGCGCTGCGGTTGCTGGGGCATCTGCCCGAGCAGGAACTGGGCGAGCGGGCCGCGAACGCGGTCGGGATCCTGGCCCTGGTCGCCGGGCAGGACGTCGAACCGGCCCAGGGGTCCGACGGCCGCGACGGACGCTGGCGCATCACCGACGGCACCGCCCCGGACCGGATGATCTCGACCGTCGACCCCCAGGCCCGGCACGTGCACAAGACCCGCAGCCACCGCCAGGACGGCTTCAAGGCCCACCTGGCCGTCGAGCCCGAGACCGGCTTGTTCACCGCCGTGGCCCTGCGGCCCCGGCGCCGGGGCCGCCCACCACGAAGCCGTCGTCGGCCTGGACCTGCTCGCCGTCGAGGACACCCCGGTGGAGGTGTTCGGCGACACCGCCTACTCCACCGCCTACTCCACCGCCTACTCCACCGCCTACTCCACCGGCGACGTCCGCCACGCCCTCACCGCCGCCGGGCACCGGCTGTTCATCAAGCCCGCCCCGCTGCGGCCCGCCGTCCCCGGCGGCTTCACCCTGGACGACTTCGCCATCGACACCACCAACGGCACCGTGACCTGCCCCGCCGGGCACACCGCCCCCTTATCGGCCCCGGGCGGGCGGCACCACCAGCGCAAAGCCGTGTTCGGGAACCGGTGCACCGGGTGCCGGCTGCGCGAGCGGTGCACCAACGCCAAGACCGGCCGGATCCTGACCATCCGCCCCCACCACGACCTCCAAGCCGCCGCCCGCCGCCAAGCGGCCGGCGATCCGGACCGGCAAGCCGACTACCGCCGCTGGAGACCACCGGTCGAACGCGCCATCGCCTGGCTCGTCCACCACGCAAACCGCCGCCTCCGCCACCGCGGCACCATCAAAGCCGACGCCTGGCTCCACACCCGAGCCGCCGCCCTCAACCTCCGCCGACTCATCAACCTCGGACTCACCCGAACCAACGACACCTGGCACCTCTCACCAGCCGGCACATAACCACGAGGGGCTTGTCCGGCCCACAGCCGGACAAGCCCCTCGCGCAAGATCTTCAGCAGTCTTCTAGAGATCCTTCTATGTTCGTCAAGCTCGGCTGATGGCCGTGTCGGTGGTGTTGAGGAGTCGGTAGATCTGGCGGGCTAGGTAGCGTTTGAGGCAGCGGCGGATCTCTTTGGTGGTGCGGCCTTGGGCCCGGCGTCGCTCGACGTAGGCGCGGGTTTGCGGGTCGTGGGTCATGCGGGTGAGGACGGCGATGTGCAGGGCTCGGTTCAGGCGCCTGTCGCCGCCGCGGTTGAGGCGGTGGCGGACGGTGTTTCCCCAGGACGCGGGGATGGGGTTCACTCCGGCCAGGGCGGCGAACGCGGCCTCGGAGCGCACCCGGCCGTGATGCGACCAGGCGGTCAGGCAGATGGCGGCGGTCACGGGCCCGATGCCGGTCTTGTTCAGCAATGGTGCGGCCTGGCTGGCCTGGACGAGCTGGGTCATGCGGGCGCCGTTGGCGGCGATCTGTTCGTCGAGTTCGAGCACGCGTTTGGCCAGCCGTATGGCCTCGGTGCGGGCGGTGGCAGCGCCCAGTTCCTCATCCCGAGCACGCCAGCGGGCCACCGTGGCGATCTGTGTGCCGGTCACTGGCTTGCGGGCATCGATACCCAGGTCGACGACGCGCAGGAGCGCGATCAGCGCGTTGAGGGTCGCGGTGCGTTCGGCCGTCATGTGGTCGCGGGCGGTGACCAGGACCCGCAGCGCGGCCCGCACCCCCTCGGCCAGGCGCGGGCGGCGCAACTCGCGGGTGTCCAGGGCGAGGACGGCGGCGGCGATGCGTTGAGCATCCAGCGGGTCGGACTTACCGATCCCGTGGTTGGCGCGCGCGTTCATCCGGGCCGCTTCGACCACCTGATAACCGGTCCGCTCGACCAGGGCTGCCAGACCGGCACCGTAGGACGCCACGCCCTCGATCACCCAGAGTGCGGCCAGGTCCGCGCCGGTGCGGCGGGCCGCCCACGCGATGGCGCGGGCCATGCCCGCCGCCGTGGTCGGGAACTGCCCGGTGTCGATGACCTCACCGGTGGCGGCAAGGATCGCCAGGACGTGGTTGCGGGCGTGGGTGTCGACGCCGATGACGAACGGGTGAGTTTGCGCGACGATGGCCACAGCGGCTCGGGTCCTTCCTATCCCAGGTACAGCGGTCCGGCCGCCGGCGGCCGGCGCCGGTCTGGATAGGAGTCACTTCGGGGCAGCACTGTGATGAGTCGCGCCCATCGGGCGGACAGCCTTCTGATCAGGTCACCGAGGTGGGCCAGGACGGCGTCGGCCGCCCCCGCCCCGGGACGGACAGATCTCT
Organism: Spirillospora sp. CA-108201; assembly: GCF_050936235.1. Lineage (NCBI taxonomy): Bacteria > Bacillati > Actinomycetota > Actinomycetes > Streptosporangiales > Thermomonosporaceae > Spirillospora > Spirillospora sp. CA-108201. Next base: position 2,441,314 of record NZ_JBNJNE010000001.1, read on the forward strand.
AGAAGAGCACCCCGGAAGGGGCCGAGCCTGTCTCGAGTCACGTCCAAGGTCGGAGCAGCCGACACCATCCTTGCCAGCCGATCCCAGACCAGCCAGCACAAGACTCACAGCCTGTCTCGAAGCGGCCTCGGCCACGCGCGCGAACGCGTGACCTGGCCGGTGGAGCGAAGCCGGAGGCGAGCGGAACCGGGCAGATCGCGAAGCGATGCCGCGTTCGCCCAGGCCCGGTCACGCAGCGAGCCGCAAGGCGAGCGAAGAGGGCCGGGGCTTTGAAACACAGCCTAGTCGGAGCGCTCCGCGGCGGGTCGGGCCCGGCCGGCGGTCGCGGCCCAGCGGCCGTGATGCCGGCTGATGGTGATCGGGTGGTCGAAGCACGCGCTGACCAGCTCGGTCGTGAGGACGTCGCCGGCCGGCCCGGAGGCGAGCACCTGCCCCTCGCGCAGCAGCAGGGCGTGGCTGGTGCTGACGGGCAGCTCCTCCAGGTGGTGCGTCACGAGCACGGTGGTCAGGTCGGGACGCTCGGCGCGCAGCTGGTCGATGCCGGCGAGCAGCCGCTCCCGGGCGGCGACGTCCAGGCCGGTGGCGGGCTCGTCGAGCAGCAGCAGCGGCGGGTCGGGCATCAGCGCCCGCGCGATCAGCGTGCGCCCGCGCTCCCCCTGCGACAGGTTCGGCCAGCGGGCGCCCGCGCGGGGCGTGAGGCCCATCAGCGCGATCAGCTCGTCCGCACGGCGCAGGTCCTCGGCGGCCGGCGTCCAGCGCGGGACGAGCTCGATGGTGCCCGTCACGCCGGTCAGGACGACCTCGCGCACCGTCCGCGCCGACTGCAGGGGGTGCCGCGGGTCGACCTGCCCGATCAGCCTGCGCAGCTCCCCGACGTCCACGCGGCCGAGCCGGCGCCCGAGGATCTCCGCCGTGCCGCGCGTCGGGTGGGTGTAGGCGCCGAGGATGCCGAGCAGCGTGCTCTTGCCGGCCCCGTTCGGGCCGATCAGCGCCCAGTGCTCGCCGCGCAGCACCGTCAGCGTGACGCGGTCGAGCAGCGTCCGCCGCTCGCGCACCAGATCGATCTTGTCGGCGTTCAGCACGACGTCGGGCACGGGGACTCCGTTCGAGAGCGCGAAATGAGGGCACGCGGGTGGATGTGCGGCGTGCGGACGCGGGAGACCGGGGTCGCCGGAGCGAGAGCGTCGGTGATGGGTCCTCAACGTACCCGAACGCCGCGGCCTGGTACGAGCGAGGCGTCCGGCCGGATACTGTGAGAGCCGGTGCCTCAGCGATCGGGGAGGGACATGGAGGACCTCGGCTTCATGTGCGCCCGCTGCGGCGGCGAGGTGCACGACGTGACGCACAACCGCGAGGGCTCGCTCGACGGCGTCGGCTACCGCCACAACCGGCGGGTCGAGCCGTGGGACCACGAACTCGAACTCGCGGTCGGCGAGCCCGCCCCGCTCGACCAGGCATGCGACTTCTGCGGCGTGGCCGCGCCGCGCTGGCTCTACTACCCCACGCTCGACCCCGACGACACCGACATGTTCGAGGTCGAACTGGACACCACGCACCTGTCGGACGACGACACCGCCGTGGCCGTCCTCAACATGCTCTACCCCTGGTACGGATGCGACACGTGCTCCGTCCTCGTCGCCGACCGCAACGTCGACCTGCTCATCGCCCGGGCCCTCGACCGCACCCCCGTCCCCGCGGACGGCCCCGTCGACGAGGACACCGTCCGCGCCCGCCTGCGCGGCTCCCTCTCGGTCTTCTTCACCACCCGTCCGGGCAGGCCGCAGCCTTCCCGGGCCGTGTAGCGCGGCGGGTACCGGCTACCCCCGGGGGGTGGGTTGTCGGTGGGGCTCAATATGATCGGTCCCGTTTTGGTTTGGCGGTAGTGAGCACGGGGGATGGACAATTGATCATCGAGAGGCGGTTCCACGGGCCGGACGGGTCCGGGAACGGCGGATACGTGGCGGGGCGCCTGGCGGGGAGGGTGCCGATCGACACGGTGACCGTGACGCTGCGGCGGCCCCCGCCGCTGGACACCGAGCTGGCCGTCACGGTGGAGGACGAGCGCGGGCACAGCGCGCGGCTGTGGGACGGCGACCGGCTCGTCGCCGAGGCGCTCGCGGGGGCGATCGTGGTGCCGCCCATCGCGGCCGTCCCGTTCGAGGAGGCGCTGAGGGCGGCGGAGAAGTACCGGGCGGCGGAGAACCACCCGTTCCCGGGGTGCTTCGTGTGCGGGCCGGAGCGCGAGCCCGGCGACGGGCTGCGGCTCGAACCGGGGCCCGTCGCCGACGACACCGTCGCGGCGCCGTGGGTGCCCGACCGGATGCCCGAGCGCGAGCTGGTGTGGGCCGCCCTCGACTGCCCCGGCGGCTGGTCGTTCGACGTGGCGGGCCGCCCGGCGGTCCTCGGCACGATGACGGCGCAGGTCATGGACGTGCCGGACGCGGGTGAGCGGTGCGTCGTGATGGGGCTCGCGCGCAGCCGCGAGGGCCGCAAGATGCACGCGGCGACCGCCCTGTACGGGGCGGACGGGCGGCTGCTGGGCCGCGCCGAGCAGATCTGGATCGAGGTCGATCCCGAGACGTTCGGGCGCTGACGGTCCGGCCGACGATCCGATGGGCGGGGCCGCCTGGGCCCGCCCATTCCGGCGGTCTGTGTCGTCCGACACTGTCACTCGCACCGGATCCGCTGTTCAATCTGAGCTTCCGCGGAGAACGGGAGGCGGATCGATGCGCGGAGACGGGTTACTCATTCTGGGGCTGGCGGCGCTGGCCGTGTACACGGGGGCTTACTGGGAGCGCGCACGCCGCGCCGCGATGGACCTGGGGCGCGACCATCGGAGGGTCCCGGCACCGCGGCGGACCGCGGTGAGGGAGCGCGACCAGGTCCTGGCGTCCGCCGCCGTGGCGGCGCTGGCCCTGGTCCTGGTGGTCGGCCTCGGCTGAGTGAGCCCGGACGGCGCGGCCGTCCGGGCCTGGGCGGTCAGTGACCGGTGAACAGGGGGTCCTCCCGGTCCGCGCCGTTGAGGAGGCGACCGTGGTTCGGGGGGAGGCCGCCCGGTGCGGGCTGGCCGCCCGTGGTCGAGCCCGGCGTCCCGTTCGGGGCCGGCGGCGTGATCGGGGCGGGGGCCCCGAGGGGCACCGGCGCGCCCGGGTGGGGCGGGGGCCGCCCGGGAAGGGGCCGCCGATCGGGGGCGGGCCCGGCGGCACGCCGGGCGCCGCCGGGGCGGGGCCGGGGGCTCCGGAGGGCGGCGCGCCGGGCGGTGGCCCCGGGTGGCCGCCGCCGGACATCCGGCCACCGGGCGGGAAGTTCGACGACAGCGTGTTGTGGGTGAGCTGGTCGATCTGGCGGCGGGCGCGGTCGGCCTCGGCGCGGGCGGCGTCGCGCTCCTCGGCGAGGGCGGTGAGCGCGGCCTGCTGCTCGGCGACCGACTGCGACAGCTGCCGCAGCTGCACCGCCTGGTCGTTGACCTTGGCGTTCAGCTCGTCCCGCTCGGCCGTCGCGACCGTGGCCTGCGCCAGCGCGGCGTCCCGCTCCTTGGCGGCCTCGTCGGCGCGGGCGCCGGCGCGGACGACCTCCGCCTCGGCCTCCGACTGGGCGCGCAGCGCGGTGGTGCGCTCGGCCTCGGCCTTGCTGGCGGCCTGCATGGCGCGCTGCCGCTGCGCCTCGGTGTCGCGCATGGCGTTGCGCAGGTCCTCGGCGCCCTGCTTGGCGACCGCGGCCTCCACGCGCTGCGCCTCGGCGGCGCCCTCCGTCTCGGCGAGCTTGGCGTGCAGGCCGACGAGCTCGGCCCGCGCGGCCTCCAGCGCGGCGAGCAGCTCGGCCTCGCGGGCCGCGACCCGGTCGCGCTCGCTCTCGGCGGCGAGCTTGGCCGTCATGGACTGCTGCGCGATCTGGTGGGCCTCCTCCCACGCCTGCTGCGCGGCGTCGCGCTTGGCGGTGGCGAGCTTGGCCTCCTCGCGGGCGCGCCCGGCGTCCCCCTCGGCCGTCTCGGCGCGCTTGCGGGACGAGACGGCCTCGTGCCACGCCTCCTCGGCCTTGCGCTGGGAGGCGTCGCGCTCGCTCTGCGCGATGGCGAGCTCGCGGGCCGCCTCGGCCCGCACCTCCGCGACGCGGCGCTCCACGCCGGCGACGCTCAGCTCGGAGGTCAGCGAGTCGGCGAGCGCGTCGGCGGCCCGCTCCATCCGCTCGACGATCTCCCATGCCGACGCGACCTGCCCGGTGAGGCCCGGCGCGTCCCGGCCGCGGTCGCGGCGCTCGCGCGCCTCGCGGGCGCAGGCGCCGTCGTTGTCCTGGCAGTAGCGGACGGTGCGGGTGGCGCCGACCGGCTGCGGGACGGGCCGCCCGCAGTTGGCGCACGGCCACACCGTGACCGGCTCGCCCATGCGCGCGACCGTGGTCTCGACGGGCGCCCCGGACCCCGTGCCCTCGTCCGCCGAGCCCTCGGAGACCGCGCCCTGGGGAGCCGCGGCCGCCCCCAAGGGGCCGCTAATGTCGCGCTCTTCGCTATTAGGCATGCAATGAACCTTACGCACCCCCACGCGTCACTGCAGTGACTTGGGTGGTACATGTGGGGGCGCCCACTTCGCGGAAAAGTGAGCGGCGAAGGCGTCGGTGGCCTCGACGAGGAGGTCGCGCGTCCCGGGCTCCCCTCCGCCGTGCCCGGCGTCCTCGACGACGTGGAACCGCGCCTCCGGCCACGCGCGGTGCAGGTCCCACGCCTGCTCCAGCGGCGTCTTCACGTCGTAGCGCCCGTTCACGATAACGGCGGGGATGTGCCGGACGCGGTCCACGCCCGCGAGCAGGCCGCCGGCGGGGAGGAAGCCCCCGTTCGCGATGTAGTGGTGCATGATGCGGGCGAACGCCACCATCACCGCGTCGTCCAGTTCCGGCGGCGGGACGGGCAGGAGCGTGTTGGCCGCCAGTTCCCACGCGGCCCAGGCGCGGGCGGCCGGGAGGCGGACGGCCGGGTCCGGGTGGCCGACGCGGCGGCCGTAGGCGGCCAGCAGGTCGTCCTGCTCGGCGGGCGGGATCGCGTCCCGGAACGCCGCCCACTCGGCCGGGAACAGGCGCGCCGCGCCGGTCGGGGTCAGCGCCCACGCCTCGTCCCACGGACGGACGAGGTAGATGCCGCGCAGCACCATCGCGCCGACCCTGCCGGGGTGCGCCTGCGCGTACGCGAGCGCGAGGGTGCTCCCCCAACTGCCGCCGAACACGAGCCAGCGTTCGATCGACAGGTGCTCGCGCAGGCGCTCCATGTCGGCCACCAGGTGCGGCGTGGTGTTGTGGTCGAGCGGCACCGCCGGGTCACCGGCTCCGGGCAGGCTCCGGCCGCAGTTGCGCTGGTCGAACAGGACGACGCGGTACCGGGACGGGTCGAAGAACCGCCGGTGGTCGGGCAGGGACCCGCCTCCGGGCCCGCCGTGCAGGACCACCGCGGGCAGTCCGTCCGGATTGCCGCAGGTCTCCCAGTAGACGCGGTCGCCGTCGCCGACGTCCAGCAGCCCGGAGTCGTACGGCTCGATCGATGGGTAGTACTCCCGCAAGGCCATGTCCCAGTATCACCCGACGTGATCACGCGTCGTCCCGCCGCCGCTCCCGCGCGCCGCGACCCGCTACCCTCCCGGCATGACGCAGCCGACGTGCACGCAGTGCGAGGGCGAGGACCTCGAACAGGGCTTCATCGAGGACGCGGGCGAGGCCTCGCGCGGCTACTCCCGCTGGATCCCCGGGCCGCTGGAGCGTGGAATCTTCGGCGGGGCCAAGCGCATGGGCCGGCCCCGCTGGCAGATCGACGCGCTGCGGTGCCGCCGCTGCGGGCACCTGGAGCTGTTCGCGCGCACTCCCGCCTAGAGCTGGGCCATCGCCTTGCGGATGCGCTTGTCGGAGACGGGGAAGCGGGTGCCGAGCTGCTGGGCGAAGAGGCTGACCCGCAGCTCCTCCAGCATCCAGCGGACCTGCCGGACCGGCTCCTCCCCGCGCCGGGCCGGGGGGAGCCGGCGCAGCGTCTGGTCGTACTCCTGCGTCAGCACTTCGACCTGGTGCGCGAGCATGCGGTCGCGGCCCGGATTCTCAGGGAGCTTGTCGAGCCTGACCTGGAGGGCGCGCAGGTAGCGCGGGAGATCGGGGAGCCGGGCCCAGCCGGTCGCGGTGACGAATCCCGGGTGGACGAGCGTGCCGAGATGGGCGCGGACGTCGGTGAGCGCCGGGACGAGGGTGAGGCTCGCGGTGCCGCGCAGCCTCCGGTCGATCTCGTGCGCCTCGGCGAGGATCCGCTCGACCAGGCCGACGATCTGGGCGGTCGCGTCGTGCAGGTCGGCGCGGACCCGGTCGTGCAGGGCGCCGAAGCCGCCCTGGTCCCACGCGGGCCCGCCCGCCTCGGCGATGAGCCGGTCGGCCGCGGCGGTGACGCAGTCCTCGAACAGGGCCGCGACCGACCCGTGCGGGTTGTGGCTGAGCGCCAGCTTTCCCTTGTTGGTCAACCGGCCCTGGATGAGCTTCACCGGCGACGGCGCGTTCAACAGGATCAGCCGCCGCGTGCCCAGCCACATCGCACGGCGCTGCTCGGCCTGCGTCTCGTACATGCGCACGGCGACCGTGTCGCCCTCGTCGGTGAGCGCCGGATAGGCCTTGACGTCGTAGCCGGCCTGGTTTCGCTCGTAGGTTCGCGGCAGCTCGCCGATCGTCCAGGCGGTGAGCCCGGACCGCTCGATCGTGGACGCCGCCTTCGACAGCGTCCCCCGCACCTTTCCGGCGAGGCGGCGTTTCAGCTCGTCCAGGTCGGTGCCCTCGCCCAGGGTCCGGCCCGCCGCGTCCACGACCCGGAACGTGATGCGCAGATGGGCGGGCAACCGGGACGGGTCCCACGCCTCGCGCGCGACCGGCACGCTCGTCATCGCGGTCAGCTCGCGCTCCAGGGCGTCCAGCAGGGGCTCGGTGCGCGGCGCGACGCGGTCGAGGATCTTGCGCGCGTAGTCGGGCGCCGGGACGAAGTTGACGCGCAGCTGCTTCGGCAGCGACCGGATCAGCTCGGTGGCCAGTTCGGTGCGCAGGCCCGGCACCTGCCAGTCGAAGCCGGCGGGCCGCACCTGGTTGAGGACCTGGACGGGGATGTGCACGGTGACGCCGTCGGCGTCGGCGCCCGGCTCGAACTGGTAGGTGAGGCGCAGCCGCAGCGCGCCCTGCTGCCACACGTCCGGGTAGTCCGACTCGCTGACACCGCCCGCGGAATCGTTGATCAGCATCGACTTCTCGAAGCCGAGCAGGTCGGGGTCGGCGCGCCGGGCCTTCTTCCACCAGGCGTCGAAGTGCCGCCCGGAGACGACGTCCTCGGGGATCCGCGCGTCGTAGAAGTCGAAAAGGGTCTCGTCGTCGACGAGGATGTCGCGGCGCCGGGCGCGGTGCTCCAGCTCCTCCACCTCGTCGAGCAGGGCGCGGTTGTCGTGGAAGAACCGGTGGTGGGTCTCCCAGTCGCCCTCGACGAGCGCGTGCCGGATGAACAGCTCGCGCGACAGCGCCGGGTCGATGGAGCCGTAGTTGACGCGGCGGTCGGCGACGATCGGCACCCCGTAGAGGGTGACCTTCTCGCGCGCCATGACGGCCGCCTGCTTCTTCGACCAGTGCGGCTCGCTGTGGTTGCGCTTCACCAGGTGCTGCGCGAGGGGCTCGACCCACTCGGGCTCGATCCTGGCGTTGATCCGCCCCCACAGCCGGGACGTCTCGACCAGCTCCGCCGACATCACCCAGCGCGGCGGCTTCTTGAACAACGACGACCCCGGGAACACCGCGAACTTCGCGCCCCGGGCGCCGAGGTACTCCTGCCCGCGCCGCTGCTTGTCCTTCTTGTCGACGTCCATCAGGCCGATGTGGGAGAGCAGGCCGGCGAGCAGCGAGGTGTGGATGCGGTCGGGCGGCGCGTCGGCGGTGTTGAGCGTGACGCCGAGCGACTTGGCGACCTGCTTGAGCTGGCCGTGGAGATCCTGCCACTCGCGGATGCGCAGGTAGTGCAGGAACTCGTTCTTGCACATGCGGCGGAACGCGCTGCCCGACAGCTCCGACTGCTGCTCGCGCAGGTAGTTCCACAGGTTCAGGTAGGCGAGGAAGTCCGAGCCGGGGTCGGCGAACCGGCGGTGCCTGTCGTCGGCGGCCTGCTGGTTCTCGGCGGGCCGCTCGCGCGGGTCCTGGATCGACAGCGCCGCCGCGATGATCAGCACCTCGCGGACGCAGCCGTTGCGGTCGGCCTCCAGGATCATGCGCCCGAGCCGGGGGTCGACGGGCAGCTGGGCGAGCCGGCGGCCGAGCTCGGTGAGGCGCCTGCGCGGGTCCTTCTCGGCCGGGTCGATCGCGCCGAGCTCGTGCAGCAGGTCCACGCCCGCCTTGACGTTGCGGCGGTCCGGCGGCTCCACGAACGGGAACGCGGCGATGTCGCCGAGGCCGAGCGCGGTCATCTGCAGGATGACCGACGCGAGGTTCGTCCGCAGGATCTCCGGGTCGGTGAACTCCGGGCGGGACTCGAAGTCCTCCTCGGAGTACAGCCGGATGCACACGCCCTCGGAGACACGGCCGCAGCGGCCCTTGCGCTGGTTCGCCGACGCCTGCGACACCGGCTCGATCGGCAGCCGCTGCACCTTGAGGCGGTGGCTGTAGCGGGAGATGCGGGCGGTGCCGGGGTCGACGACGTACTTGATGCCGGGGACCGTCAGCGACGTCTCCGCGACGTTGGTGGCGAGCACGACGCGCCGCCCGCGGTGCGGCTGGAAGACGCGGTGCTGCTCGGCCGACGACAGCCGCGCGTACAGCGGCAGGACCTCGGTGGTCCCCCTCTGCCGGGTGAAGTGCTTGGTGAGCGCGTCGGCGGTGTCGCGGATCTCCCGCTCGCCGCTGAGGAAGACCAGGACGTCGCCGGGCTCCTCGCGGCCGAGCTCGTCGACCGCGTCGACGATCGCCTGGACCTGGTCGCGGTCGGGGTCGGCGGACGGGTCGTCCGGGTCGGCGACGGGGCGGTACCTGACCTCGACGGGGTAGGTGCGCCCGGACACCTCCACGATCGGCGCGTCCCCGAAGTGCGCGGAGAACCGCTCGGGGTCGATCGTCGCGGAGGTGATGACCACCTTGAGGTCGGGGCGCCGGGGCAGGATCTCCCTGATGTAGCCGAGGAGGAAGTCGATGTTCAGGCTGCGCTCGTGCGCCTCGTCGATGATGAGCGTGTCGTACTGGCGCAGCAGCCGGTCGGTCTGGATCTCGGCGAGCAGGATGCCGTCGGTCATCAGCTTCACGAGCGTGCCGTCGCTCGACCGGTCGGTGAAGCGCACCTTGTAGCCGACGGTCTCGCCGAGCTCGGTGCCGAGCTCCTCGGCGATGCGGTCGCCGACCGTCCGCGCGGCGAGCCGCCGCGGCTGGGTGTGGCCGATGGAGCCGAGCACGCCCCGGCCCAGTTCGAGGCAGATCTTGGGGATCTGGGTGGTCTTGCCGGAGCCGGTCTCACCCGCGACGATCACGACCTGGTGGTCGCGGATCGCGGCGAGGATGTCGTCCTTCTTCTGCGACACGGGCAGCTGCGGCGGATAGCCGACCGCGGGCACGGCGAGCCGCCGCCGCTCGACCCGCCGCTCGGCGGCCTCGACGTCGGCGGCGATCTGCTCCGCGACCCCGGCCCGGCGGGCGGCGTCCCGCATCTTCTGGACGCCGTCGATCCTGCGGCGCAGCCGGTGCTGGTCGCGCAGCATCAACTGCGGCAGGCGCGCACTCAGGCCGGCGAGCGGCGATTCCACACTCGTCCCCATAACCATCGACAAGGATAGGGTTCCAGGCCTCCCAGGCCCCGCTGACCCCACAACCTTCGCACCGTAGCCGGAACACCCCGCACGGGGCGATCTATTATCCCGTCCTTCCAACGCCGCGTCCGGAAGGCGCATTCCCCCTCCGCGGCGACGTCTCGCACCTGATCCTTCACCGAAAGCCACTGCACCGGCCCTTGTCCGTCATTCATGATTGGGAGACGTGGAGACCCCGATCGCCGCCGGGCGCTACCGGATCGACAGCCACCTCGGATCTGGCGGCTTCGCCTCGGTCTGGCGGGGGCACGACCCCGACCTCGACTCCCCCGTCGCGATCAAGATCCTGGCCGGGCACTGGACGCTGCGCACCGACGTGCGGGACCGGTTCGTCCAGGAGGCGCGGCTGCTGCGCCGCGCCGACTCGCACCGGCTGGTGCAGGTCTTCGACATCGGGGAGCTGCCGGACGGCCGGCCCTACTTCGTGATGACCTACGCCGACCGCGGCACGCTGGCCGAGCGGCTCGCCGACGGGCCGCTCCCGCCGGGCGAGGCGCTGCGCACCGCGCAGGAGATCATCCGGGGCGTGCAGGACCTGCACGACCTCGGCATCGTGCACCGCGACCTGAAGCCCTCCAACGTGCTGCTGCGGTCGGCGCCCGGCGGCGGCGAGCGCGTCATGATCGCCGATCTCGGCATCGCGCGCACCGGTGAGCACCTGTCGAGGCTGACGCTCCCCGCCGGCTCGCCCGGTTACATGGCGCCCGAGCAGACGCAGGTGGACGGCGCTCCGGACAGCCGCGCGGACGTCTACGGGCTGGGCGCGCTGACCCACCACCTGCTGACCGGTGAGCCGCCGGCCGTGCCGCCGCGCCCGCTCGGCCAGACCCGGGCCGCGATCCCGTCGGGGGTCGGCGCGGCTGTGACGCGCGCGCTCCATCCCGACCGGGACAGGCGCTGGGCGTCGGCGGCGGACTTCGGGGAGGCGCTGGCGCGGGCGTCCGGGAGACGCGCACCGGCGCGATCGCGCCGAGGAGGCGCCCCGCGCGGAGCGCCTGCGCGGCCGGCGGCGGGCGGTGGCGGCGGCCGGCGCGGCCGCCGCGGTGGCCGTGGCCGCCGTCGCGTTCGCGTGGCTCCCCCACCGGGACGCGGGCACGGCGCCGGAGGAGCGGAACCGGCAGTGGCTGCGGGCGGGGTCCGACGTCCCCGCCCGCTACCGCGACGTGATCGTCCAGGCCGGGACGTGGTGCGAGCTGCGCGGGCTGAGCCCGGCGCTGGTCGCGGCGATGCTGAAGGCGGAGAGCGGCTTCGACCCGCACCTGTCCGACCCGGCGCACGACGAGTACGGCATCGCCCGGTGGACCCCGCACGTGCTGGTGTTCTGGCAGCCCGGCGGGCTCGACAACCCCGAGCCGAGGCCCGCCCAGATCACGCCGGAACTGTCGATTCCCGCGATCGGCCGGTTCCTGTGCTACTGGGGGAAGGACCTGAAGGACGTTCCAGGCGACCCGGCGCTGATCCTCGCCGCCGCGTACCGCACGTCGGCCACGACCGTCGTGAAGACGAGAGGCGTCCCGGCCAGGTACCGGCCGTACACCGAGAAGGTGCGCCGGTACATGGACGACTACCGGCCGCGCTGAGACGCGGGCGCCGGTCAGCCCGCCCCGTACACCGGTTCGGGGGCGGGGGCCTTCGCCAGGAGGTCCATGACGACGTCGCCGACCTCGGCCGGGGCCCACCTGGCGCCCTTGTCCGCGGCGGGCCCGTGGCGGAAGGCGTCCATCACGCAGATCCTGCCTCCCTCGGCCTCGAAGACCCGCCCGGTGACCTCCCGCGACCCCGCGGAGCCGAGCCAGACGACGAGCGGCGAGACGTTCTCGGGCGCCATGGCGTCGAACTCGCCCTCGGCGGGGGCGGCCATCGTCTGCGCGAAGACCTCCTCGGTCATCCGGGTGCGGGCGGCGGGCGCGATCGCGTTGACCGCGACGCCGTACCGGCCGAGTTCGGCGGCCGCCACGAGGGTCAGCCCGACGATGCCCGCCTTCGCGGCGGAGTAGTTGCCCTGGCCCACGCTGCCGAGCAGCCCGGCGCCGGAGGAGGTGTTGACGACGCGCGCGTCCACGGGGCGGCCGGCCTTGCTCTCGGCCCGCCAGTACCGCCCGGCGTGCTTGAGCGGCAGGAAGTGGCCCTTGAGGTGCACGCGCATGACGGCGTCCCACTCGTCCTCGCCGAGGTTGACCAGCATCCGGTCGCGCAGGAACCCGGCGTTGTTGACCAGGGTGTCCAGCCGCCCGAACGCGCCGGTCGCCGCGGCGACCAGCCCGGCGGCGCCCTCGTCGGTGGCGATGTCGTCGGTGCTGGCGACCGCCCGGCCGCCGAGCGCCTCGATCTCCCGCACGACGTCGTGGGCGGGGCCCCCGGAGGCGTCGCCGGTGCCGTCGCGCGCGACGCCGAGGTCGTTGACGACGACGAGGGCGCCCTGCCGGGCGAACTCCAGCGCGTGCGCGCGCCCGAGGCCGCGTCCGGCGCCGGTGACGGCGACCACCCGGTCCTTGCAGATCATCGCGTTTCCTCCTTGTTGACGGTGGCGGCGTCCAGGAAGGCGGGGCGCTCTCCCCCGCCGTGCACCTGCATCGACGAGCCGGTCACGTAGGACGCCAGGTCGGACGCCAGGAACACGCAGGCGGCGCCGATGTCGTAGGGGTCGGCGAGGCGGCCGAGAGGGACGGTCCTCGCCACCGCGGCGACGCCGTCCTCGTCCCCGTAGTGCAGGTGCGCCAGTTCGGTGCGGACCATGCCGAGGATCAGCGTGTTGACCCGGATGTGCGGCGCCCACTCGACCGCCAGCGACTGGGTGAGGTTGTGCAGGCCCGCCTTGGCGGCGCCGTAGGCGGCGGTGCCCGGGGACGGGCGCACCCCGCTCACGCTGCCGATGTTGACGACCGAGCCGCCCCCGGCCTCCATGATCCGGGGCCGCAGCGCGCGGGCCATGATCAGCGGCGCCGTCAGGTTCAGCTCCATGATCTTGACGTGGGTGCGCAGGGCGCCGTCGGCCACCGGCAGGTACGGGGCGCCGCCGGCGTTGTTGACGAGCACGTCCACGCGGTCGAGGCCGTCCGCGAACGCCTGCACGGCGTCGGGGTCGCGCACGTCCAGCGAGACGAACCGCGCGGTCCGTCCGCCTGCCTCGGGCACCGCCTCCGGCTCGCGGCGGGCGACCGCGACCACGTCGGCGCCCGCCTCCAGGAAGGCGCGGCTGATCCCGGCGCCCACCCCGCGCACGCCCCCCGTCACCACGACGGTCCTGCCCCCGAGGTCGAGCGTCAGCGCCATGCCGCCTCCTGCTCCGATGACATTCCGCCTCCTCCGAACGGCTCTGCTACCGTCTGTTCTAACAAATGTTTGGTGGAAAGGTAGCGCATGGGAGTCTCCACCACGACCCTGGACGGGGTCGCCGAGATCGTCGTGGACGCGCCGCCGGTCAACGCCCTGACCGTCGCGGGCTGGTACGAGCTGGCCGACGCGGTGCTCGCGGCGGGCCGCGACCCCGGCGTCGGGGCCGTCGTGCTCCGCGCCGAGGGCCGGGGCTTCAACGCGGGCGTCGACATCAAGGAGATGCAGAGCACCGAGGGCCACGCCGCCCTCGTCGGCGCCAACCGCGGCTGCTTCGCGGCGTTCGGCGCCGTCTACGACTGCGAGGTCCCGGTCGTCGCCGCGGTGCACGGCTTCTGCCTCGGCGGCGGCGTCGGCCTCGCCGGCAACGCCGACATCGTGATCGCCTCGCGGGACGCCTACTTCGGGCTGCCCGAGGTGGACCGGGGCGCGCTCGGCGCCGCCACGCACCTGGCCCGGCTCGTCCCGCAGCACCTGATGCGCGCGATGGTCTACACGTGCCGCAACGTCACGGCCGAGGAGCTGCACCACCACGGGTCGGTGCTGGAGGTCGTCCCGGCCGGGGAACTGCGCGCCAAGGCGATGGAGGTCGCCGCGGGCATCGCCGCCAAGGACCGGTACGTGATCCGGCGCGCCAAGGAGTCGCTCAACGGCATCGACCCGGTCGACGTCAAGCGCAGCTACCGCTACGAGCAGGGGTTCACGTTCGAGCTGAACCTCGTCGGCGCGGGCGACGAGCACCGCGACGCCTTCGTCGCCAAGGGGGGCCGATGAGTTCCAAGGTGATGTCCGTCGAGGAGATCGCGGGGTCGCTGGAGAGCGGCATGACGGTCGGGGTCGGCGGCTGGGGCTCGCGGCGCAAGCCGATGGCGCTGGTGCGGGCGATCCTGCGCTCGCCCGTGACCGACCTCACCGTCGTCTCCTACGGGGGACCCGACGTGGGGCTGCTGTGCGCGGCGGGCAAGGTCCGCCGGCTCGTCACCGCGTTCGTGACGATGGACTCGATCCCGCTGGAGCCGCACTTCCGGCAGGCGCGCCAGTCCGGGGCCATCGAGCTGACCGAGTACGACGAGGGCATGTTCATGTTCGGGCTGTACGCGGCGGCGCACCGGCTGCCGTTCCTGCCCACCCCGGTCGGCCTCGGCTCCGACGTGATGAAGGTCAACCCGGAGCTGCGGACGGTCCGGTCGCCCTACGAGGACGGGAGTGAGCTCGTCGCCGTCCCCGCGCTGCGGATGGACGCGGCGCTGGTCCACATGAACCGCGCCGACGCGCGCGGCAACGCCCAGTACCTCGGCCCCGACCCGTACATGGACGACCTGTTCGCCAAGGCGGCCGACCGGACGTACGTGTCGTGCGAGCGGCTCGTCGACACCGCCGAGTTCGCCGAGGAGGGGCCGGTGCAGTCGCTGCTGATCAGCCGGTCGCAGGTGGCGGGCGTGGTGGAGACGCCGAACGGCGCGCACTTCACCGACTGCCTGCCCGACTCCGGGCGGGACGAGGCGTTCCAGAAGCTGTACGCGCAGTCGGCGGCCGATCCGGACCGGTGGTCGGCCTTCTGCGAGCGGTTCCTGTCCGGCGACGAGGCCGCCTACCAGGACGCGGTCCGGGTCTGGCGGGAGGGGGCGCGATGAGCGAGGCGACCAGGGCGGAAGTGTGCGCGGCGGCGTGCGCGGACCTGTTCCGGGGCGACGGGGAGATCGTCGCGGCGGCGGTGGCCGGGTTCGTCCCGATGCTGGGATCCCGGCTGGCGCGCGCGACGTTCGCGCCCGACCTGCTGACCACCGACGGCGGGCCGTCGCTGAGCGCCGAGCCCGTCCCGCTCGGGGCGCAGGCCGGAACGGTCGAGGGCTGGCTGCCCTTCCGCGACCACCTGTGGCTCGTGCTGAACGGGCGGCGGCACGTGGTGATGGGGCCGAGCCAGATCGACGCGCACGGCAACACCAACATCTCGTGCATCGGCGACTGGAAGCAGCCCTCGCGGCAGCTCCTCGGGGTGCGCGGCGGGCCGGGCAACACGCTGCTGAACACGACGAGCTACTGGGTGCCGAAGCACTCGGCGCGCGTGTTCACCGAGAAGGTCGACATGGTGAGCGGCGTCGGCTGGGACCGGGGCGCGCACGAGATCCGCGCCGTGGTGACCAACCTGGCCGTGCTCGACTTCGACACCCCCGAGAGGCGGATGCGGCTGCGCTCGGTCCATCCCGGAGTGCGCGTCGCGGACGTGCTCTCGGCCACCGGCTTCGAGCTCGCCGTCCCGGACGAGGTGCCCGAGACGCGGCGGCCGGACGCCGAGGAGCTGCGGATCATGCGCGAGGTCCTCGACCCGAGGGGCCTGCGCGAGCGCGAGGTCCCGGCATGAGCGAAGCGAACCGGGGGGCGCGGGAGGTCGTCCCCCCGCAAGGGACAGGCGTGAGCGGGGCGGCCGCCGGGCAGGTGCTCGACACGCCGCTGACCCGGCTGGCGGGCGTGCGGCACCCGGTCGTCCAGACGGGCATGGGGTGGGTGGCCGGGCCGCGGCTCGTCACGGCCGTGGCGAACGCGGGCGGGCTCGGCGTCCTGGCGTCGGCGACGATGACGCTCGACCAGCTCGCGGACGCGATCCACGAGGTCAAGGACCGCACGGACGCCCCGTTCGGCGTCAACCTGCGGGCCGACGCCGGGGACGCGGGCGACCGCATCGACCTGCTGATCAAGGAGGGCGTGAAGGTCGCCTCGTTCGCGCTCGCGCCGAAACGGGAGCTGATCGCCAAGCTGAAGGACGCCGGTCTCGTGGTGATCCCCTCGGTCGGCGCGCGGCGGCACGCGGAGAAGGTCGCGGGCTGGGGGGCCGACGCCGTCCTGGTGCAGGGCGGCGAGGGCGGCGGGCACACCGGCCCCGTCGCCACCACGCTGCTGCTCCCCCAGGTCGTGGACGCCGTCGACATCCCGGTGATCGCGGCCGGCGGGTTCTTCGACGGGCGCGGCCTCGCCGCCGCGCTCGCCTACGGCGCGGCGGGCGTCGCGATGGGCACCCGGTTCCTGCTGACCTCCGACAGCTCGGTGCCGGACGCGGTCAAGCAGGTCTACCTCCAGACCGGCGAGACCGTGGTGACGCGGCAGGTGGACGGCATGCCCCACCGCGTGCTGCGCAGCGGGCTGGTCGACGCGCTGGAGGGCTCCGGCCGGGTCGGCGGGCTGGTCCGGGCGCTGCGCAACGGCGCCCGGTTCAAGAAGCTGTCCGGCATGTCGTGGCGGGAGATGCTCGCCGACGGGAAGGCGATGAAGCACGGCAAGGACCTGTCGTGGTCGCAGGTGCTGATGGCCGCCAACACGCCCATGCTGCTGAAGGCCGCCATGGTGGACGGCCGCCCCGACCTCGGGGTGATGGCGTCCGGGCAGGTCGTCGGGGTGATCGACGACCTGCCGAACTGCGCCGACCTGATCGGCGCGATCGTGCGGCAGGCGGCCGACGCCATCGCCGCGCAGCAGTCGCACCTGGCGGCCCGGTAGGGGCCGCGACGGCCGGGAGGCGCCGTCACCCGCCCTCGCCGAGGCCGCGCAGCACGGCCGCCAGCCCCTCGCGGAACTCCTCGTCGGGGCCGATGCGGCGGCCGTGCCGCGCGGTCCGCGTCAGATGGGGGAACGAGTCGGCGGGCAGCCCGGCGATCACGGCGGTCCCCTCCGCCTCCAGCCCGCCCAGGTGCTCCAGCTGGATCGCGCCGACGATGTAGGCGATCAGCGCGCGGAGCGCGATCGCCGCGCGCGGGCCGGCGAAGCCCGCGTCGGCGAGGACGCCGGCGACCGTCTCGCCCCAGCGGAGCGATCCCGCCGAGTCGTGCCTGCGGGCGAGCGTCAGCGGCATGACCGCCGCGTGCGCGCGGAGCGCCTCCCGCAGCCGCAGGGCCATGGTCTCGATCCGCGCCTCCCAGGGCCCGGCGGGCGGCGGCGCGGGATCGACCTCGGCGTACACCCGGTCGACGACCAGCCCTTCCAGTTCCTCGCGGTCGCGCACGTACCGGTAGAGCGCCATGGTGCTCATCCCGAGCTCCGCGGCGACGGCGCGCATGGACAGGCCGGCGAGGCCGTCGCGGTCGATGACGGCGAGCGCGGCTCCCGCGAGCCGCCCGGTGCTGAGCGAGCGTGGTCGAGGCATGGCGCTTGACAGCGTACGGCATACGCTTACGATCGTAGGCGTACGACATGCACTCAAGGAGCGCCCATGCACCTGGCACCCGGCTCCGACGTCCCCGCGCGGGAGCTGACCCCCGTGAGCGGGCCGCCGGTCCCCGTCCCCGACCCCGGCCGCCTCGTCCACCTCCAGTTCCGCCGGTTCGCCGGCTGCCCGATCTGCAACCTGCACCTGCGCTCGATCGTGCGGCGGCACGAGGAGATCGAGGCCACCGGGATCGGGGAGGTCGTGGTCTTCCACTCCTCCGCGGAGGAACTGCGCGAGCACGTCGACGGCCTGCCGTTCCCGGTGGTCGGCGATCCGGCGAAGCGGCTGTACGCCGAGTTCGGCGTCGAGGCGGCCCGCCGCGCGCTGCTCCACCCTCGTGCGTGGCGGACGGTCGCCCGGGCCGTCGCCGGCGGCGCCTGGGACGTCCTCCGGCGGCGCGAGCGGGCCCCCAGGCTCCTCCCCGGCGGCGGCCGCCTCGGTCTGCCCGCCGACTTCCTGATCGGTTCCGACGGCAGGATCGTCGCGGCCAAGTACGGCGAGCACGCCTACGACCAGTGGACCGTCGACGAGCTGCTGGCCCTGGCCGCCGAGGCCCCGTCCCCCGGCCGGAGGGCGGCGAGGTGACCGCCGTCCGTGCCGGGAACGCCTCGTGAGGATCAGCCCCTGACCGCCAGGACGAGCTTGCCGGTGGTGGCGCCCGACTCGATGCGCTCGTGCGCCTCGACGACCCGCTCCAGGGGCAGTTCCTCGACCTGGACCCGCAGATCGCCGGACGCGGCGGCGGCGACCGCGCGGCGCAGGGCGCGCCCGGCCTCGGCCGGCGCGACGCTCGCGAACGCCGCGAGGTTGAACCCGGACACCGTCTTGTTGGCGAACCACAACTCGTTCGCCGACACGCCCACGTCGTCGGCTCCGGACGCGTTGCCCATCACGACCATCCGGCCCATCGGGGCGAGGGCGTCCAGGCTCGCGCGGCGGGCGGGTCCGCCCACCATGTCCACGACGACGTCGAACCCGCGCCCGCCGGTGAGGCCCGCGACCTCGCCCGGCAGGGCGTCGCGCAGGACGACGTCGTCGTAGCCGAACCCGCGCGCGGTCTCGATCTTGGCGGGGCCGCCGACCGTGCCGGCCACCCGGCCCGCGCCGAGCAGCCGGGCGGCCTGGCCGAGCTGGCTGCCGACGCCGCCGGCGGCCGCGTGCACCAGCACGGTCTCGCCCGGCTCGATGCGCGCGACCCGGTCCAGGACGAGGAAGGTGGTGGCGCCGTTGGACGGGACGGCGGCCGCGACGTCCAGCCCGAGGTCGAGGCCGTCCAGCGGCGCGACGAGGTCGGCGGAGGTGACCGCGACCTCGGCGTAGCCGCCGCTGTCCACGATCGTCAACGCGGCGACGGGCTGGCCCCGGCGCAGCCCCTCGACGCCCGGCCCGACCGCCCGGACGCGCCCGGACACCTCGATGCCGGGGACGAACGGCAGCGGCACGTCCACGACGCCCCGCCGGTACAGCACCTCGGCGAAGTTCGCGCCCGCGTACGCGACGTCGATGGAGACCTGCCCGGGTCCGGGCTCGGGGACCTCCACCTCGGCCTGGCGCAGCACGTCCGCGCCGCCGAACTCGGGGATCGTGACGGCCCGCATCAGTAACGCCCCCCGACGGGCGCGGGGACGCCGTCCAGCTCGGCGAGGTCGGCCGCGGTGAGGTCCAGGGCGGCGGCGCCTGCGTTGTCGCGCAGGTACTTGCGCTTCTTGGTGCCGGGGATCGGGATGACGTGCTCGCCCTGCGCCAGCGTCCAGGCGATGGCGACCTGGGCCGGCGTGGCGCCGTGCCTCGCGGCGACCGCCTTCACCACGTCGACGATGCGCTGATTGGCCTTCAGGGCGTCCTCCTGGAAGCGCGGGTTGCCGCCGCGGAAGTCGGTGTCCTCGAAGTCGGACGTGGTGACCGTCCCGGTGAGGAAGCCGCGGCCGAGCGGCGAGAACGGCACGAACGCCGCGCCGTTGGCGGCGCACCAGCCGACCACGTCGCCCGGCCCCTCCCCCGTCCCGGCGGTGTCGCCCGGCATCGTGCCGGACATCCCCCCGGGCACGCCGAGGGCGTCGCGGGTCCACAGCGACAGCTCCGACTGGACGGCGGCGACCGGGTGGATCGCGTGCGCCTCGGCCGCCTGGGCGACGTTGACCTCCGAGAGGCCCAGCCTGCGGACCTTGCCCTCGGCGACCAGCTCGGCCATCGCGCCCCACGTGTCGGCGAAGGGCACCTCCGGGTCGACCCGGTGCAGGTAGTACAGGTCGATCGCGTCGGTGCCGAGGCGGCGCAGGCTGTCCTCGGCGGACGCCTTGACGTGCTCCGGCGTCCCGTTCCGGACGAGGTCGCGGGCGACCGGCGACTCCACGACCAGGCCCGTCTTGGTGGCGACGACCGCCTCGTCCCGGCGTCCCGCCAGCGCCCGCCCGACGAGGGCCTCGTTGTGGCCGTCGCCGTAGGGCTGCGCGGTGTCCAGGAACGTCACGCCGAGGTCGAGCGCCTCCCTGATCAGCGCCACCGAGGCATCGTCGTCGCGTTCCGACTCGGTGTAGGCCCAGCTCATGCCCATGCAACCGAGCCCGACGGCGCCCACCCGCGTCCCGGCGAAGTCCCGCGTCCTCATGATGTCTCCTTCGTCGCTCATGAGGACGATCATGCTGGACGGGCCGGAAGGTAAACAGACTCGGCTCATCCCGGGTGTGGCACCACCACCCTGGACGGCGAGCCGGGTCAGCCGGCGGCGGCCAGGCCCCGGCGCGCCATCAGCCGTTCGAGGCGCTCCCGGGTGCCGGTGCCGGGGCGCGGGTTGTGCAGCACCAGGTGGTGGCCCGGACGGTCGGCGAGCGGCAGCAGCGTGCCCTCGAAGACCAGCTCCCCCGCGTCCGGGTGCCTGATGCCCTTGACCGCCTGGCCGGCTTCGCTCACCTCGTGGCGGGGCCACAGCTCGGCGAACTCCGGGCTGACCGCCAGCAGGTCCTCGATGATCCGGTCGAAACCGGGGTCGTCGGGGTAGCGGGCGGCGTCGGCGCGGAACCGCGCCACGACATCGGGCGCCGCGGCGGCCCAGTGGATGTTCATCGACCGGTACCGGACGTTCGTGAAGTAGGTGACCAGGCAGTTGTGGTCGGTGTCGCCGTACCCGAAGACCTCGCGGGCCGCGTCGTTGATCGCGACGAAGTTCCAGTGCCGGTCGCGGACGTAGGCGGGGCGCGGCGACCAGGCGTCCAGCACCCGCCGCAGCTCGGGCGTGATCGGCACCGCGGGGCCCGCCTCCGCGCGCGGCGGGTTCAGCCCGGCGAGCAGGTACAGGTGCTCGCGCTCGGCGCGGTCCAGCCGCAGCGCCCGGGCGATCGCGTCGAGGACGTCCCCGGACACCTTGATGTCGCGGCCCTGCTCCAGCCACGTGTACCAGGACACGCCGACCCCCGCGAGGACGGCGACCTCCTCGCGGCGCAGGCCCGGCGTCCGGCGCCGGCCCCCGTCGGGCATGCCGACGTCGGCGGGGGCGAGGCGGGCGCGGCGGGTGCGCAGGAAGTCGCGCAGTTCCTCCCTGCGTCGGCCGGGTGCTGCGGCGGGCGTCTGGCTGGCCATGCGGCCACGATATCCGCCCGCCCCAGGACCCGCGTGGCCGCGGAGGGGCCCCGCGGGTCCTGGAGCGGCGGTCAGGCGACCGCGCCCGCCGAGCGCAGCGCCGCGATGGCGGCGTCGTCGCGTCCCAGCTCGCGCAGCACGGCGTCGGTGTGCTCGCCGAGCGCCGGGACGGGGTCCATGCGCGGCTCGGCGCCGGCGAACGTGATCGGCGGGAGCAGCGCCCGGATGCCGCCGACCGGGGAGCCCACCTCCCGCCACCGGTCCCGCTCGGCGAGCTGCGGGTGGGCGACGAGGCCGTGCCCGTCGTTCAGGGACGCGTTCGGCACGCCCGCCTCGTCGAGCCTCCGCAGCAGTTCCTCCCGTCCCATCCGGGACGTGACGCCGGCGACGAGCGCGTCCACCTTCTCCCGGTTCCTCACCCGTGCGGCGTTCGTCGCGTACTCCGGGTCGGCCACGAGGTCGTGCCGCTCCAGGACGCCGGCGGCCAGGGCCGCCCAGCCGCGGTCGTTCTGGACGCCGATCACCACGTCGGCGCCGTCGGCCGTCGGGTAGGCGTCGTAGGGGGCGATCACGGGATGGCTCAGCCGCGTGCGCGGCGGCGGGGACCCGGTGTAGAGCGTCGTGTACATCGCCTGCCCCATCCACTCGGCGACCGCGTCGAACATCGTGATCTCCAGCGAGGCGCCCTCCCCGGTGGCGCCGCGCCGCACGAGCGCGGCGAGCGTCCCGGAGAAGGCGTACATCCCGGCCGCGATGTCGGCCAGCGGCGAGCCCGCCTTCACGGGCGTCTCGGGCGTGCCGGTGACCGAGATCAGTCCCGCCTCGGCCTGGACGAGCATGTCGTAGGCGCGCTTGTCCCGGTACGGCCCGCGCGTCCCGTAGCCCGACATCTCGACCACGATCAGCCGGGGGTCGCGGGCCCGCAGCCCGTCGGCGCCGAACCCGAGCCGGGCGGCCGCGCCGGGCGCCAGGTTCTGCAGGAAGACGTCGGCGCGCGCGACCAGGTCGGCGAGGACGGCCCGGCCCTCGTCCCGCTTGAGGTCGAGCGCGACCGACTCCTTCGACCGGTTGAGCCACGCGAAGTGCGTGCCGAGGCCGCCGCGCACGCCCGTGTCGTACGCGCGGGCGAAGTCGCCGCCGTCCACGCGCTCCACCTTGATCACGCGGGCGCCCTGGTCGGCCAGCTGGCGCGTCGCGAACGGCGCCGCGACCGCCTGCTCCAGCGCGACGACGGTGATCCCCTCCAGCGGCAGCCGGGCGCCCGCCGCGCTCACCGCTCCTCCAGCAGCCGGCGACCGATGATCATCTTCTGGATGTCGGCGGTGCCCTCGCCGATCAGGAGCATCGGGGCCTCCCGGTACAGGCGCTCGATCTCGTACTCCCGCGAGTAGGCGTAGCCGCCGTGGATGCGGAACGCGTCCTCCACGACCTCCTTGCAGTACTCGCTGGCCAGGTACTTGGCCATCCCGGCCTCCAGGTCGTTGCGCTCGCCGGAGTCCTTGCGGCGCGCCGCCATCACCATCATCTGGTGCGCCGCCTCGACCTTGGTCGCCATCTCGGCCAGGCGGAACAGGACGGCCTGGTGCTCGGCGATCGGCTTTCCGAACGTCTCGCGCTGCCGCGCGTAGGCCAGGGCCAGCTCGTAGGCGCGGCGGGCCACGCCGCAGCCGCGCGCCGCCACGTTCACACGGCCGACCTCGACCCCGTCCATCATCTGGTAGAAGCCGCGTCCGGGCGCCCCGCCCAGGACCTGCGCGGACGGGATCCGGTAGGAGTCGAAGAGCAGCTCGGTGGTGTCGACGCCCTTGTACCCCATCTTGTCGATCTTGCCGGGCACGGTGAGGCCGGGCGCGACCTCGCCGAACCCCGGGTCCTTGCCGACCAGGAGCGTCGTCATGCCGCGGTGGCCCGCGGCGGGGTCGGTCCTGACCAGCGTCGCGACCAGGTTGGCCGAGCCGCCGTTGGTCAGCCACATCTTCTGGCCGTCGACGACGTAGTCGTCCCCGTCCGGGACGGCCCGGGTCGTGATGGCCGAGACGTCCGACCCGCAGCCCGGCTCCGACATCGAGAACGCGCCGCGGATCTCGCCGGTCGCCATCCTCGGCAGGTAGCGCGCCTTCTGCTCGGCGGTGCCGTGCTGGGCGATCATCCAGGCGACGATGAAGTGGGTGTTGACGATCCCCGACACGCTCATCCAGCCGCGCGACAGCTCCTCCACCACCAGCGCGTAGGTCAGCAGCGACGCCCCCAGCCCGCCGTGCTCCTCGGCGATCGTGAGGCCGAAGAGCCCGAGCTCCCTCATCCCGTCCACGATCGCCTGCGGGTAGGCGTCGGCGTGCTCCAGCTCGGTCGCGACCGGGAGGATCTCCCTCTCGACGAACGCCCGGACGGTAGCGATGATCTCTCGTTGCTCGTCCGTCAGCCCGTGGGTCTGCTGCAGCCTGCTCACGTCGTCCTCCCTAGCGGCCCTCGAAGCGCGGCGGCCGGCGCTCGGCGAACGCGGCCCGGCCCTCGGCGAAGTCGGCACTGCCGAACAGGGCGGTCTGCTCCTCCAATTCGGCCTCCAGCAGGCGGTCCAGACTCTGGCCGGTCCGGGCGAGGAGCCGCTTGGCGGCGGCGACCGCCAGCGGGGCGAGTGCGGCGGCCTCCTCGGCGCGTTCCAGGGCGGCGTCCAAGGCCGTGCCGGACGGGACGACGGAGTCGGCGAGCCCGATCTCGTAGGCGCGGGGTGCGGGCACGGTCTGGCCGAACACCAGCATCTGCTTGGCGCGGCCCACGCCGACGCGCTGCGGGAGCGTCCAGAGCAGCCCGCCGTCGGCGACGAGGCCGACCTTGCCGAACCCGGCGACGAAACGGGCGTCCTCCGCGGCGACCACGTGGTCGCACACGGCGGCGAGGGACACGCCGAGCCCGGCGGCGGCGCCCTCGACCGCCGCGACGAACGGCGTCCCGCAGGTCGCGATGAGCCTGACGGTCGCGTGCAGGGGGTCGAGCCGGGCCCGGACGGCGTCCGGGCCGGCGCCCTCCATCGAGCGGACGTCGCCGCCCGCCGAGAACGTCCCCGCCGCGCCGGTCAGCACGACGGCCCGGACGCCCGGGTCGTCCGCGGCGCGCCGCACCTCCTCCGCGAGCCGCTCGCGCGTCGGGATGTCGATCGCGTTGCGGGCCTCGGGCCGGTTCAGCGTCAGCACCCGCGTGGCGCCGTGGTCGGCGGCGGTGACCACGGGGCCGCGCGCCGGTGCGGAGTCCCGGTCGTCCATCAACCCTCCTGAAAATTTTTTATACGATAGGTGAGCCCTGAAGCAGGGGGAAGAGAGCCCGGGGCCGTCAGCCGGGTTGCTCGTTCCAGAAGCCCTGCGCCTCCAGGTGCACCACGAGCAGGGCCCCCGCGTGCCGGATGTGGGCGCGCATCGCCTGCCGCGCGGCGTCGCCGTCCCCGGCCCGCAGCGCGGCGAGGACGAGATGGTGGTCGTCGACCGACGCCTGCGTCCAGCCGTCGATGCTGGAGTAGAAGCGGCGCGGAGCGTAGCGCACCACGAGCTGCAGCAGCCAGGACGTCTTGGGCGACCCCGCGCACAGGTTGATGATCCGGTGGAACTGGTGGTTGGCGCGCTCGATGGCGGCGGAGTCGCGTGTCCTGGACGCCTCCTCCAGGAGCGCCTGCGTCTGGTCGAGCGACTCCAGCTCCGCCCCGGTGATCCTCCCGGCGGCGCGGGAGGCCAGCTCGCCGGCGAAGTACGCCTGCGCCTCGAACAGGTCCTGGACGTCCTGCCGGGTCAGCGGCGCCGGCATGAACCCGCGCCGCGGCTCCAGCGTGACGAAGCCCTCGCCGCGCAGCGACAGCAGGGCCTCCCGCACGGGGGTGACGCTGATCCCGAGATCCTCGGCGACGCGCTCCAGCCGGAGGAACTCCCCATGCCTGACCTGGCCCGACATGATGAGTTCGCGGACGTAGGCGGCCACCTCGTCGCTCAACTGGCGGCGCCTGCCGAGGGCCCGGTCACCGGAAAGTGCCACTCTCATCGTCTCCCGTGCGCCTGGTGGGGGTTCACAGCCGGTATTTTCCTATCAAATATATGAAACACGAAGCGGGAGGAGAGCGGAGCCGTGTTCACGCTCAGCGACGAGGAGCGCGCCATCGTCGAGGTCGTCGCGGACTTCGTCGACAGGGAGGTCCTCCCGGTCGCCCGCGACCTGGAGCACGCGGGCACCTATCCCGCCCACCTCATCGACCGGATGAAGCGACTCGGCGTCTTCGGGCTCGCCGTGCCCGAACCGTACGGCGACGCCCGCGTCTCCAAGGCCTGCTACGCGCTCGTCACCGAGGAGCTGGCGCGCGGCTGGATGACGCTCGCGGGCGCGTTCGGCGGGCACACGGTCGTGTCCCACCTGCTCGCCGTCTACGGCACCGAGGAGCAGAAGGCCCGGTACCTGCCCCGGATGGCGACCGGCGAGCTGCGCGCCACGATGGCGCTCACCGAGCCGTCCGGCGGCTCGGACCTGCAGGCCATGGGCACCACCGCGCGCAGGGACGGCGACCGGTACCGCGTCGACGGCGCCAAGATGTGGATCACCAACGCGCGCACGTCCGGGCTCATCGCGCTGCTGTGCAAGACCGACCCCGCCGCGTCGCCCCGGCACCGGGGGATCAGCATCCTGCTGGCCGAGAAGGGCCCCGGCCTGACCGTCTCCGGCGACCTGCCGAAGCTCGGCTACAAGGGCGTCGAGAGCTGCGAGCTGTCCTTCGAGGGCTACGAGGCGCCGCTCGACTCCGTGCTCGGCGGCGAGGAGGGGCGCGGCTTCGCCCAGATGATGCGCGGCCTCGAGGTCGGCCGCATCCAGGTCGCGGCGCGCGCCCTCGGCGTCGGGCGCGCCGCCCTGGAGGACTCCCTGCGCTACGCCCAGCAGCGCGAGGCCTTCGGCAAGCCGATCTGGCGGCACCAGTCCATCGGCAACTACCTCGCCGACATGGCCACCCAGCTGCGCGCGGCGCGGCTGCTCACCCTCGACGCCGCCGAGCGCCTGGACGCGGGAGAGCGCTGCGACATGGAGGCCGGCATGGCCAAGCTGTACGCCTCCGAGGCGGCGATGCAGATCGCGCTCAACGCGGTCCGCATCCACGGCGCGGCCGGCTACTCCACCGAGTTCGACGTCGAGCGCTACTTCCGGGACGCCCCGCTGATGATCGTCGGCGAGGGGACCAACGAGATCCAGCGCAACGTGATCGTCCGGCAGCTCGTCGAGCGGCACCGGATCTAGGGCGGCGCCGGATCTAGAGCGGGACCGGGTCTACGGCGCCGCCGCCGGGTCCTCGCCCGCGCGGATCCAGTCGAACGTGCGCTCCACGGCGCGCTTCCAGTTGTCGTACTCGGCGGCCCTCCGCGCGGGCTCCATCGCCGGGACCCAGCGGGCGGCGCGGTGCCAGTTGCGGCGCAGCCCCTCCAGCCCGGTCCAGTAGCCGACCGCGAGGCCGGCGGCGTAGGCGGCGCCGAGCGACACCGTCTCCACCACCATCGGGCGGGCCACCGGCACGTTCAGCACGTCGGCGACCATCTGCATGACCAGGTTGTCGGACGTCATGCCGCCGTCGGCCTTCAGCTCCCTCAGCGAGAGGCCGGAGTCGGCGTTCATCGCGTCCACGACCTCGCGGGTCTGCCAGGCCGTCGCCTCCAGCACGGCCCGCGCCAGGTGCCCCTTGGTGATGTAGGAGGTCAGCCCGACGATGATGCCCCGGGCCTCGCTGCGCCAGTGCGGGGCGAACAGCCCGGAGAACGCCGGGACGATGTAGCAGCCGCCGTTGTCGTCGACGGTCCGGGCCACGGTCTCGATCTCCGGCGCCGTGGTGATCAGCCCGAGGCCGTCCCGGAGCCACTGGACCAGCGCCCCGGTGATCGCTATGGAGCCCTCCAGCGCGTACACGGCGGGCTCGTCACCGATCTTGTAGCCGACGGTGGTGAGCAGCCCGTTGTCCGACCTCACCGGCGTGGTGCCGGTGTTCATCAGCAGGAACGCGCCCGTCCCGTAGGTGCACTTGGTCTCGCCCGGGGAGAAGCACGCCTGCCCGAACAGCGCGGCCTGCTGGTCGCCGAGGGCGGCGCCGACGCGCACGCCGGGGAACACGCGGCGGGCCGTCCCGTAGGTCTCGGTGGACGACCGGATCTCCGGCAGCATCGCCGTCGGCACCCCGAAGAAGTCGAGCAGGCCGTCGTCCCAGCTGAGCGTGCGCAGGTCCATCAGCAGCGTGCGGCTGGCGTTGGTCACGTCGGTGACGTGCACGCCGCCGTCGACGCCGCCGCTGAGGTTCCAGATCAGCCAGCTCTCCATCGTGCCGAACAGGACCTCGCCCCGCTCGGCGCGCTCCCGCAGGCCGGGCGTGTGGTCCAGCATCCAGCGGACGCGCGGGGCCGAGAAGTAGGTGGCCAGCGGCAGCCCGCTGCGCTCGGTGACCACCGCGGCGCCGGGAGCGCGGGCCAGCTCGTCCACGAGCGGGCCGGTCCGCATGTCCTGCCAGACGATGGCCCGGCCGATCGGGACGCCGGTCAGCCGGTCCCACAGGACGGTCGTCTCCCGCTGGTTCGCGATCCCGACCGCCGCGACCTGGCCGGGCGTCGCGCCCGCCTGGGCGAGCGCCTCCGGGGCGATGCGCTCCAGGTTGCGCCAGATCTCCATCGGGTCGTGCTCGACCCAGCCGGGCCTCGGGAAGTACTGCCGGTGCTCGCGCTGCGCCACCGACACCAGCCGGCCGCCGTGGTCGAACAGGATGCACCGGGTGGACGTGGTGCCCTGGTCGATCGACATCACGTACCGTTCGGTCACGGCCGGACTCCTCCCCCCGGACGCGCCCGCCCGCACCGCCCCGGCGCCGGCGCGGGCGGCGGGGCGTCACCAGCGCGAGCCGCCGAGGTCCCGGGAGACGGCGCGGGCGGCGTCGCGCACGTAGGCCACCAGCCTCGGGTCGGGGACGCGGCGCGAGTCGCAGATCCGCTCGACCGCGCCGGAGATGCCGATGGCCCCGACCACGAGCCCCCCGTGCCCGCGGATCGGGGCGGCGATCCCGGCCTCGCCGATGGACAGCTCCTCGGTCTCGGCGGCCCAGCCGCTCTCCCGGACGCGGGTGGCGGCCCGTGCGAGCTCCCTGGGGTCGGTGATGGTGCGCCGGCAGTAGGACTCCAGGACGGTGTCGCGGATGGACGCGGCCGCGTTGGCGTCGTGCGCGAGCAGCGCCTTGCCGAGCGCGGTCGCGTGCAGGGGCAGCAGCGACCCGACGTCCATGGCCTGGAGCGTGTCGTCCGGGCGGAACACGTGGTGGACGACCAGGACCTTCCCGTCCAGCAGCGTCCCGATCCGGACGGCCTCGCCGCTGCGCGAGGCGAGCGCGTCGGCCCAGTTGATGGCGCGGGAGCGCAGCTCGTTGACGTCCAGGTAGCTGGTGCCGAGGTGCAGCAGCGCGGCGCCGAGCTGGTACTTGCCGGTGCCGCGGTCCTGCTCGACGAAGCCGACGCGCTCCAGGGTGCGCAGGATGCCGTGCGCGGTGCCCCGGGCGAGGCCCAGCGAACTGGCGACCTCGCCGACCCCGAGGCGGCCGGAACCGGCCGCCAGTAGCCGCAGGATCGCGGCCGCCCGCTCGATCGACTGCACAGGTCCGGGCATGGAGCCGATGGTAGGTCGCCCGGCAGGGTGCCGACAATGTCGGCAGCCGCCGTAATCGACGTCCGATGCGCCCCGAGCTGCCCGGATTCTGCGATCTGGTGCACAGGGTGGAGGGTAACCGCCGCCGGGCTACGACGAAAGTGTTCGACATTGTCGGCAGGCTCCCGTTGTCAGAACGTTCGTCCCGGCTTACGTTCCAGCCAGCCTCACGGGGCTCGCGTCCACCCCACCTGCCGAGGAGCGACCATGGCGGAACGCACCCGAATCCCCGCGCTGGCCGGTGAACTCGCCGCCGAGTTCGCCGGCACACTGATCCTCATCCTGTTCGGCGTCGGCGTCGTCGCGCAGGTCGCCGGAGCCGAGATCGGCGACCACGACAGCATCGCCTGGGCCTGGGGCCTCGGCGTCACGCTCGGCGTGTACGTCGCGGCCAGGATCAGCGGCGCCCACCTCAACCCCGCCGTCACCGTCGCGCTGGCCGCGTTCAGGGAGTTCGCCTGGCGCAAGACGGCGCCCTACATCGCCGCGCAGACCGCGGGGGCGTTCGTCGCCGCACTGATCGTCCGCTGGAACTACAGCGAGGTGCTGGCCAAGGTCGATCCCGGCCACACCATCAAGACCCAGGGCGTGTTCTCCACCCTGCCGGGCAACGGCACGCTCCCGGTCGGCACCTGGGGCGCGTTCCGCGACCAGGTGATCGGCACCGCCATCCTGCTCTTCGTGATCAAAGCGCTCACCGACGTGCGCAACTCCCCGCCGCTCGCCAACCTCGCCCCGTTCATGATCGGTCTGCTGGTCGTCGGGATCGGCATGGCATGGGGCACCGACGCCGGCTACGCGATCAACCCGGCCCGCGACTTCGGGCCGCGGCTCGCCTCGTTCCTGACCGGATACGGCAGCGCGTGGCGCGACCAGAACGGCGATCTCTACTTCTGGGTGCCGATCATCGGCCCGCTCGTCGGCGGCGTGCTCGGCGTCGGTCTCTACAAGGCGCTGATCGGACGGTTCCTGCCGCCCGCCGAGGACGACCCGCAGGCGCTCACCGAGCCCGAGCCCGAGTACGAGAAGGCGTGAAGCGCCCCGTCCCGCCCGCCACGACCCCAGGAGAACCCGCGCATGGCTGACTTCGTCGGGGCCCTCGACCAGGGCACGACCAGCACCCGATTCATGATCTTCGACCACGGCGGCAACGAGATCGCCCGCCACCAGCTCGAACACGAGCAGATCCTGCCCCGGGCCGGCTGGGTCGAGCACGATCCCACCGAGATCTGGGAGCGGACGCGCTCGGTCATCCAGTCCGCCCTGAACAAGGCGAACCTGTCCCACGGCGACCTGGCCGCGTTCGGGATCACCAACCAGCGCGAGACGACCGTGGTGTGGAACCGGCGCACCGGGCGCCCCTACTACAACGCGATCGTCTGGCAGGACACCCGCACCGACCGCATCGCCGCGGCCCTGGAGCGGGACGGAAAGGGCGACCTCATCCGGCGCAAGGCCGGCCTCCCCCCGGCCACCTACTTCTCCGGCGGCAAGATCCAGTGGATCCTGGAGAACGTCGACGGCGTCCGCGAGGCCGCCGAGAACGGCGAGGCGATCTTCGGCACGACCGACGCGTGGGTGCTGTGGAACCTCACCGGCGGGACGGACGGCGGCGTGCACGTCACCGACCCGACCAACGCCAGCCGCACCATGCTCATGGACCTGGAGACCCTCGCCTGGGACGACGAACTGCTCGCCCTGTTCGGGATCCCGCGCTCCATGCTGCCGGAGATCAAACCGTCCTCCGCGCCCGACGCCTACGGGGTCACCCGCGCGGACGGCCCCCTCGGCGGCGAGGTTCCGCTGACGGCCGCGCTCGGCGACCAGCAGGCCGCGACGGTGGGCCAGGTGTGCTTCTCGCCCGGCGAGGCCAAGAACACCTACGGCACCGGCAACTTCCTCCTGCTCAACACGGGTGAGGAACTCGTCCGCTCGAAGAGCGGGCTGCTGACGACCGTCTGCTACCAGTTCGGATCCGAGAAGCCGGTGTACGCGCTGGAGGGTTCGATCGCGGTGACGGGGTCGGCGGTGCAATGGCTGCGCGACCAGCTCGGCGTCATCTCCGGCGCGGCGCAGAGCGAGGCCCTGGCCCGCCAGGTCGACGACAACGGCGGCGTCTACTTCGTCCCGGCCTTCTCCGGCCTGTTCGCCCCCTACTGGCGATCCGACGCCCGCGGCGCCATCGTCGGCCTGTCCCGCTACAACACCAACGCCCACCTGGCCCGCGCCACCCTGGAATCCATCTGCTACCAGTCCCGCGACGTCGTCGAAGCCATGCGCGAGGACTCCGGCGTCTCCCTGGACGTCCTCAAGGTCGACGGCGGCGTCACCGCCAACGAACTGTGCATGCAACTGCAGGCCGACATCCTCGGCGTCCCGGTCTCCCGGCCCGTCGTCGCCGAGACCACCGCCCTGGGCGCCGCCTACGCCGCCGGCCTCGCCGTCGGATTCTGGAACACCACCGACGAACTCCGCCAGAACTGGAACGAAGACAAACGCTGGCAGCCCACCTGGAACAACGACCAACGCCAACACGGCTACGCAGGCTGGAAGAAGGCCGTCGACCGGACGCTCGACTGGGTCGATCTCGGGGACTGAGCGGCGCCCTCCCTTCGCCGGGTCGCGGCGGGCCGTTCGCCCGGAGGTCCTCCGGGCGACGGGTCGCCGCAACCCGGCCGCACGACACTGGTTCTGACCTCTCTTCGGGAGCATGCGGTGACATCTGTAGCCCTCGGCCCGCGCTACCGCGAGGACACCCTGCGCGACCTGGCGGAGACCGAGTTCGACGTCGTGGTCGTCGGCGGCGGCATCGTCGGCGCCGGCGCGGCGCTCGACGCGATCTCGCGGGGGCTGTCGGTCGCCCTCGTGGAGGCGCGGGACTGGGCGGCCGGCACGTCCAGCCGGTCCAGCAAGCTGATCCACGGCGGGCTGCGCTACCTCGAACAGCGCGACTTCGGGCTGGTCAGGGAGGCGCTGCGCGAGCGCGGGCTGCTCCTGGAGCGGCTCGCGCCGCACCTGGTGCGCCCCGTCCGGTTCCTCTACCCGCTGCGCGGCCGGGTCTGGGAGCGGGCGTACGTCAGCGCCGGCGTGACCCTGTACGACACGATGGGCGGCGCGCGGTCGCTGCCCCGGCACCGCCAGCTCACGCGGCGGGCCGCGCTGCGGGAGGCCCCCGCCCTGCGGTCGGACGCGCTGGTCGGCGCCGTCCAGTACTACGACGCGCAGGTCGACGACGCCCGCTACACGATGATGGTCGCCCGCACCGCCGCGCAGTACGGAGCGAGGGTGGCGACCCGCGCCGAGGTGACGGGGTTCCTGCGCGAGGGCGAGCGGGTGACCGGCGTCCGCGTCCTGGACCTGGAGGGCGACCGGGAGATCGCCGTGCGGGCCCGGAGCGTGGTGTGCGCGACCGGCGTGTGGACGGACGGCGCGCAGGCGATGACCGGGTCCCGGGCCGCGTTCGGCGTCCGGGCGTCCAAGGGGGTCCACCTGGTCGTGCCGCGCGACCGGATCCCGATGGCGGGCACCGGTCTGATCACCCGGACCTCCAGGAGCGTCCTGTTCATCATCCCGTGGGGCCGGCACTGGCTCGTCGGCACCACCGACACCCCGCACGCCGACGGCCCCGACGAGCCGGTCGCCGACCACACCGACATCGGCTACCTCCTCGACCAGGCGAACGCCGTCCTGCGCACGCCGCTCACCCACGACGACATCGAGGGCGTCTACGCGGGGCTGCGGCCGCTGCTGTCCGCCGAGGTGGACGACACGACGCGGCTGTCGCGCGAGCACGCCGTCGCCGAGCCGGTGCCCGGCCTCGTCGTCGTGACCGGCGGGAAGTTCACCACCTACCGCGTGATGGCGCGGGACGCGGTCGACATGGCCGCCGAGGGCCTGGACGACTCCGTCCCCGCGTCGGTCACGGGCCGTCTTCCGATCATCGGCGCCACCGGGTACGAGGTGCTCTGGAACGAGCGCCGCCGGCTCGCCGCCGAGTCCGGCCTGCACGTCGCGCGGATCGAGCACCTCCTGCACCGGTACGGGTCGTGCGCCCGGGAGGTGCTGGCCATGGTCGCGGACGACCCGGCGCTCGGCGCCCCCGTCCCCGGGGCCGCGGACTACCTGTGCGCCGAGGCCGTCTACGCGGTGACGCACGAGGGCGCGCTGCACCTGGAGGACGTCCTGTCGCGGCGGCTGCGCGTCTCGATCGAGGAGTGGGACGGCGGCGTGGCCGCGGCGTCCCGCGTCGCCGAACTCGTCGCGCCCCGGCTGGGCTGGGACGCCGAGCAGGTCAGCGGCGAGGTGAAGCGCTACGTGCTGCGGGTCGCGGCCGAGCGCCGCGGCGGCCCGGCCGTCGAGGAGGCGCCCGTCACCGCCGCCTGAAGGCGATCAGCGCCTACGCGAAGGCGGCGGTCATCGCCGTGGCGTCGCCCGGGACGTGGATCGAGAGGGTGCCGTCCGGGGACCCGGCCGCCACGAACGGCTGCCGCGCGTACACGGGCCTGCGTGCGCGGAACGACAGTTCGCGCACCTTCAGGCCCGCCCGGCGCGGAAGCTCCAGGAGGAGGATCGCGAGCAGCGGGCCGTGCACGACCAGCCCGGCGTGCCCCTCCACCTCGGTCGCGTACGCCTCGTCGTAGTGGATGCGATGGGCGTTGTAGGTGAGAGCGCTGAACCGGAACAGCATGACCGGATCGGCGACGGTCCTCAGCGTCCACGGCGCGTTCACGTCCGGCGCCTCGTACGCCACACGCTCCGGACGGGACGCCGTGCCGCCGCTGCGGTAGACGAGGTCCTGCTCCTCGACCGCGATCTCGGCGCCGTCCCGCACGAAGGTGTGCCGGACGGTCACGAACAGCATCTCCCCGCTGCGCCCCTGCTTCACCGTGGTGGAGGCGAGCTCCGTCCGGCGCGTGACGGCGTCACCGGCGCGCAGGGGCTCGTGGATACGGAACCGGCCGCCGGCGAACATCCGGCGCCGCTCGGGGAGCGGCGGGAGGAAGCGCCCCTCGCGCGGATGCCCGTCCGGCCCCAGCTCGCGCCGCGCCGGCCGTTCCAGGAAGTGCAGCCAGTGCCAGAGGGGCGGCAGCTCCTCCCCCGGCGGCTGGACGTCGAGCATCGCGGCCAGCGCCGCCGACGGCCCGGCGCCGACGGCCTCGGTCGTCTCCTGCGGTTCCGGGGCCCACCCCGCGATGTCGATCACGGCCCCATCGTCGCAGGCGCTACGCGAACGCGTTCACCCCGGTCAGCTCCGCCGACAGCTCCCACAGCCGCGCGGCCTGCCCCGGGTCGGTCGCGTAGGAGCACACCCCGCTGGAGGGCGCGTCGATACGGCCGCGCCGCTCGGGCTCGCCGCCCGGGACCTGCTCGGCGATGTCGCAGTCCTCGCAGTACAGGCCGCCCATGCCGGCCAGCCGCGGGGACGTGGCCGCCCACACGGCCGTCGCCGCGCCCTGCTCCGGCGTCTTGAACCCCTGGGCGACGTCGTTCCCGTCCTCGTCGATCCAGCCGTTCGCCACCTTCTCCTCCAGGGGGATGTGGCGCTGGAGGGGCGTCAGGATGGCTCCCGGATGGAGCGAGAAGGCCCGCACCGCGTCCTTGGCGAGCGCGTCCAGGTGGACGGCGAACAGCACGTTGGCCGTCTTCGCCTGCCCGTACGCCTCCCACTTGTCGTAGCCGCGCTCGAACTGCGGGTCGTCCCATCGGATGGAGGAGAAGTGGTGCCCGCGCGAGGAGACCGCGACGACCCGGGCCCCCGGCCTGATCGCCGGCCACAGGCGGTTCACCAGCGCGAAGTGGCCGAGGTGGTTGGTGGCGAACTGCGCCTCCCAGCCGGGCCCGACCCGCGTCTCCGGGCAGGCCATGACCCCCGCGTTGTTGATCATGAAGTCGATGCCGCGCCCGGACGCGAGGTAGCGCTCCGCGAACCCGCGCACGCTGTCCAGGTCGGCCAGGTCCAGCTCGTCGACCTCGACTCCGTCGATGCCGCCGACGGCCTCCTTCGCCGCCTCCGGCCGCCGCGCCGGCACCACCACCCGCGCCCCCGCTCCCGCCAGCGCCCGCGTCGTCTCCAGACCGAGCCCCGAGTAGCCGCCGGTGACGACGGCGAGCCTGCCCGAGAGGTCGATGCCCGCGAGGACGTCCCCGGCCGTGCTCTCGAAGCCGAATCCCGATCCGATCGTGTGCTGTGGAGTGGTCATGCCCCGAACGCTATGGGCTGGAGCGCGCTCCAGGTCAATCCGGCTACGGGATGAGCGGGCAGTGGGTGCCCCGGTAGACCGTCGGGACGCAGCGGTTGCAGTGCACGCACAGGGACGGCGTGGACGGGTCGGCGGCGATCCGGTTCACGAGGTCGGGTTCGCGGAGGAGGGCGCGGGCCATGGCGACGAACTCGAAGCCCTCCGCCATCGCGGTGTCCATGCTCGCGCGGTCGGTGATGCCGCCCAGCAGGATCAGGGGCAGGTCGAGCTCGGCGCGGAACCTGCGGGCGTGCTCCAGCAGATAGGCGTCCTGGTAGGGGTAGGTGCGCAGGAACCGCTTGCCGAACATGCGCAGGCCGATCCGCATGGGCAGCTTGTAGCTGGCCGCGAACTCGGGGATGGGCATCTCACCGCGGAACAGGTACATCGGGTTGAGCAGCGAGCTGCCGGCGGTCAGCTCCAGCGCGTCGACGGTGCCCTCCTCCTGGAGGCCGCGGGCGACGTGGAGGCTGTCGTCGATCTCCAGGCCGCCGCGCACGCCGTCGCGCATGTTGAGCTTGGCGGTGATCGCGATGCGGTCGCCGACCTCGTCCCGGACGGCGCGGGCGATGCCGAGCGCGACCTTGGCCCGGTTCTCGATCGGCCCGCCGTAGCCGTCCTCGCGGCGGTTGAGGCGGGGACTGAGGAACGAGCTGGCCAGGTAGTTGTGGCCGAGGTGGATCTCGACGGCGTCGAAGCCGGACTCGACCGCCAGCCGCGCGGCCTCGGCGTGGGCGCGGACGACGCGCTCGATGTCCTCCGCCTTGGCGACCTTGGTGAAGGCCATGCCGAGCGGGTTGAAGAACCGCCCGGCCGAGACGGCGGGGACCCCGTTGGAGCTGGCGTCGGCGACCGGGCCGGCGTGCCCGAGCTGCGCGGACGCCGCGGCGCCCTCCGCGTGCACGGCGTCGGTGAGGCGCCGCAGCCCGGGGACGGCCTCCGGCCGCATCCAGATCTGCCGCCGCTCGGTCCGCCCCTCGGGCGCGACCGCGCAGTAGGCGACGGTGGTCATCCCCACTCCCCCGGCGGCGGGACGCCGGTGGTACTCGATCAGGTCGTCGGTCACCAGCGCGTCGGGCGTCATCCCCTCGGACGTCGCCGCCTTGATCACGCGGTTCCGCAGCGTCAGCGGCCCGAGCCGCGCCGTTTCGAAGACCTCCACGGTCCTCCTCCAGACAGCCCTGGGCTAGCTCAGCCGCTCGATGATGGTGACATTGGCCTGGCCGCCGCCCTCGCACATGGTCTGGAGGCCGTAGCGGCCGCCGGTGCGGTCGAGCTCGTGCAGGAGGGTGGTCATCAGGCGGGCGCCGGTGGCGCCGAGAGGGTGGCCGAGGGCGATGGCGCCGCCGTTGGGGTTGGTCGTCGCCGGGTCGGCGCCGGTCTCCTTGAGCCAGGCGAGGACGACGGAGGCGAACGCCTCGTTGATCTCGACGGCGTCGATGTCGCCGATCGTCATCCCGGTCTTCTTCAGCGCGTGCGCGGTGGCGGGGATGGGTGCCGACAGCATCCGGATCGGGTCCTCTCCGCGCGCGGAGAGGTGGTGGACGCGGGCGCGCGGGGTGAGGCCGTGGTCCTTGACGGCCTGCTCGGAGGCGATGAGCAGCGCGGCGGCGCCGTCGGAGATCTGCGACGAGACGGCCGCGGTGAGGCGGCCGCCCTCCACGAGGGTCTTCAGGCCCGCCATCTTCTCCAGGGTGGTGTCGCGGCGCGGGCCCTCGTCGGCGGCGACGCCCTCGCAGGGGACGGTCTCGCGCTCGAAGCGCCCCTCGTCGATGGCGCGGATGGCGCGCTGGTGCGACGCGTAGGCGAACGCCTCCATCTCCTCGCGGGAGATGTCCCAGTCGCGGGCGATCATCTCGGCGCCGTTGAACTGCGACACCTCGACGCCGCCGTAGCGGCGGTTCCAGCCCGCCGAGCCCGCGAAGGGGCCCTCGGTGAAGCCGAGCGGGGCCGCGGCGGTCATCGCCGAGCCGATCGGGATCTGCGACATGTTCTGCACGCCGCCCGCGACGACCAGGTCCGACGTCCCGGACAGGACGGCCTGCGCCGCGAAGTGCACGGCCTGCTGGGAGGAGCCGCACTGCCGGTCCACCGTGACGCCGGGGACCTCCTCGGGGAGCCCGGCGGCGAGCCAGCAGGTGCGGGCGATGTCGCCGGCCTGCGGGCCGAGGGTGTCGACGCAGCCGAAGACGACGTCCTCGACGGCGGCGGGGTCGATCCCCGTCCGGTCCATGAGGGCGGTCAGCACGTGCGCGCCGAGGTCGGCGGGGTGGACTCCGGCGAGCCCGCCGCCCCGGCGCCCGACCGGGGCGCGGACCGCGTCGACGATGTAGGCCTCGGCCATGGGGGTGTCTCCTTCGTACGGGGGCCTAGCTCGCCCTGATCCCTTCGAGGAACATGGCGAGGTACTGCTTGGCGATGTCGTCGGCGGACAGTCGCCCGCCGTGCTGGTACCAGTTGGCCGCGACCCAGACGGTGTCGCGGATGAAGCGGTAGATGAGGGTGCGGTCGAGGTCGGCGCGGAAGGCGCCCTCCTTGACGCCGCGGTCCAGCAGCGACAGCCACATCTCCTCGAACCGCCGCTGGGAGTCCAGGAGGTAGTGGAACCGCTCGCTGGTCGCGAGGTGCTTGGACTCGTTCTGGTAGAGGACGACGGCGGGCCGGTGCTTGTCGATCGAGCGGAACGACTCGGCGACGACGGCCTCCAGGGTTTCGCGCGCGCTGAGGCCGGCGTCCAGGACGCGGTCGTAGGCGGCCCACATGTCGTCCAGGAAGGTCGACAGGATCTCGTCGGCCATCGACTCCTTGGAGTCGAAGTGGTAGTAGAGGCTGCCGCCGAGGATCCCGGCGGCGTCGGCCACCTTCCGGACGGTGGTGGCGGAGTAGCCCTGGGAGGCGAACACCTCGGCGGCCGTGGCGAGCAGCTCGGCCCGCCGTCCCGCGCGGGCGGCGGCGGTGCCCTCGGCGTCGCGCCGTCGTGGACTCATGCGCAGTTCCTCATGTACCGGTGTTCCTCATGTACCTGGTGTCCCTATGCGTGCTGGGAGGAGACGGAGACGACCTCGCCCGTCATGTACGACGAGTAGTCGCTGGCCAGGAAGACGATAACGTTGGCCACCTCCCACGGCTCGGCGTAGCGGCCGAACGCCTCCCGGCGCGTCAGCTCCTCCAGCAGTTCCTCGGACGTCACCTTGACCAGGTGCGGGTGCATGGCCAGGGACGGGGAGACGGCGTTGACCCGGACGCCGAAGTCGGCGGCCTCCAGCGCGGAGCAGCGGGTCAGGGCCATGACCCCGGCCTTGGCCGCGGCGTAGTGCGCCTGGCCCTTCTGCGCCCGCCAGCCGATCACCGAGGCGTTGTTGACCACGGCGCCGGAGCCCTGCTCCCGCATGAGGCGCAGGGCGGCGCGGGTGCAGCGCATCGTGCCGGTGAGGGTGATGTCGAGGACGCGCCCCCACTGCTCGTCGGTCATGTCGACGAGGTCGGCCGTCCCGCCGAGCCCGGCGTTGTTGACCGCGACGTCGATCCGCCCGAACCGCTCCGCGGCGCGGGCGTAGAGGGCCTGGACCTGCTCCTCGGAGGTGACGTCGCAGGGCAGCGCGTCGACGCGGTCGGCGCCGAACTCCTTCTCCAGCTCCGCCGCGGTCGCGGCGAGCCGCCGCTCGTGCGCGTCGGAGAGCAGGACGCGGGCGCCCTCCTCCAGGCAGCGGCGGGCGGTGGCGCCGCCGATGCCGGCTCCGGCCGCCGCGGTGATCACGACGGCGCGGCCGGCGAGCAGGCCGTGCCCGGGGACGTAGGGGGGCGGGGTCATCCGCGTGCCTTCCTGTCGGCGGCCGGTTCACGGGGCAGGCCGAGCACGCGCTCGGCGATGATGTTGCGCTGGATCTCGTTCGACCCGGCGTAGATGGTGTCGGAGCGCGAGAACAGGAACAGCCGCTGCCAGTCGTTCAGGTCGTAGGGCCGGTCCTGCCCGTCCCCGCCGTCCGGGCCCGTTCCCGGCGCCCCGTCGGCGACGAGCCCGGCGGCGCCGAGGACGTCCATGGCCAGCTCGCCGAGTTCGCGGTGCCAGGTGCCCCAGACGAGCTTGGAGATCGACGACTCGGGGCCGGGCGCGCCCGCCGCGACGCCCGCCATGGTGCGCACCGCGTTCAGCCGCATGATCTCCAGGCCCATGTAGGACCGGGTCAGCCGGTCGCGCAGCAGGGGGTCGTCGATGGCGCCGGTGCGCCGGGCGAGGTCGGCGACGCCCTCGAACTCGCGCCGGAACCCCACCTGCTGGCCGAGCGTCGCGACGCCGCGCTCGAACCCGAGCGTCGCCATGGCGATCTTCCAGCCCTCGCCGGGCTCCCCGACGATGTCGCCCGCGCCCGCGCGGGCGCCGTCGAAGAACACCTCGTTGAACTCGGAGGTGCCGGTGAGCTGGACGATCGGCCGGATGTCCACGCCGTCCTGCCGCATCGGGACGAGCAGGTACGACAGGCCCTTGTGGCGGGACGAACCCGGCTCGGTGCGGCACACGACGAAGCACCAGTCGGCTTCGAGGGCCAGCGACGTCCACACCTTCTGCCCGTCGATCCGCCAGTGGTCGCCGGCGAGTTCGGCGCGGGTCTGCACGTTGGCCAGGTCGGAGCCCGCGTTCGGCTCGGAGTACCCCTGGCACCACAGCTCCCGCGCCGCCACGATCGGCGGCAGGAAGCGGGCGCGCTGCTCGTCGGTGCCGAACGCGATGATCGTGGGTCCGAGCAGGTTCTCGCCGATGTGGTTGACCCGGGCCGGCCCGTCGGCGAGCGCGTACTCCTCGTGGAAGATCACCTGCTGCTCGACGGTGGCGCCGCGGCCGCCGTGCTCGCGGGGCCAGCCGACGCAGGTCCAGCCGGCGGCGGCCATGTGCCGCTCCCAGGCCAGCCGCTCCTCGAACGCCTCGTGCTCGCGGCCGGGGCCGCCGAGCCCGCGGGCATGCGCGAACTCGCCCGACAGGTTGCTCTGGAGCCAGTCGCGGACCTCGGCGCGGAAGGCCCGGTCCGCGGGGGACTCGTTCTGCTTCACGCACCGAACTCTACCAAACAGTTGTTAGAAAGAATCACCCCCCAGGGCGGGTTCGGCCTCCCGGGCCGCGCCCCGCCCCGGGACGGGGTGCGCGGCCCGGGCCGGTGCGGGAGCCGGCGCGGGCCTCGGCGCGGCGGCCGCGAACTCGCGGTGGAGCAGGTCGAAGAGCCGGTCCCAGCGGGCGAGGACGGTGTCCGGGCGGAACCGCGCCACCGACGCGCGGGCCTCGGTCCCGAGTGCGCGGCGCAGTTCCGGATCCTCGATGAGCCGGCCGAGCGCGGCGGCGAACGCGGTGACGTCGCCCGGTGCGGCCAGCAGGCCGTCCCGCCCGTCCTCGATCAGGGCGCGGACGCCCGGCGCGCAGTCGAACGCCACCGTGGGCAGCCCGTACGCCATGGCCTCCAGCACCGACATCGGGAAGCCCTCGGCCCGCGAGGGCAGCGCCAACACCGACGCCTCGACGAGCGCCTCCTCGACGTCGGACACCACGCCCCGGAACTCGACCGACGCGGACAGCCCGGCGGCGGCCGCCCGTTCCCGCAGCTCCGGCTCGTCGGGGCCGCTGCCGTAGACGTGCAGCCGCCACCCCGGATGGCGTCCGGCGACGCGCTCCCACGCCTCCAGCAGCAGGTCCACGCCCTTCTCGTAGGCCAGGCGGCCGACGCAGGCGACGACGGGCAGGTCGAGCGTGGGACGCACGCCGGGCGTGACGTGCCGCGCGTTCGGGATGTGGTCCACGTTGGTCATGCCGTCCCTGGCCCAGGCGTCGGCGTCCTCGGCGGTGAGCACCAGCATCCGGTCGGCGCGGGCGTAGTGCTCCTTGACCCGCCGGTACCGCGACGACCCGCGGGTCGCCTGGTGGGACTCGTGGCTCATGGCCACGACGCGGAGCCCGGAGGTGTCGGCGAGCCGCACCCACTCCATCGCCCACACCTGCGCCACGATGACGACCGCCCCCGGCGTCGCGGCGGCGAACAGCTCCGACAGGCGCGCCGCGCCGCGCCGCTGGGCGGCCGTCCGCCGCAGGTCGCGGGCCCGCGCCGCCGGGTCGAGCCGCAGCACCGCGTTCCGCGGGCGCCACGCGAGGACGGGCGACCGCCACTCGCCGTGCAGCACCTCGACGGCGTAGGAGCCGTCGCGGCCGTGGTGGTACGGCTCCAGCCCCCGCGTGATGCCGACGAGGGTGACGCGGTCGCCGCGCCCGGCCAGCAGCCGCGCCATGTGGTGCGCCCATCTCTGGAGGCCGCCCATGTCGTCGGCGTTGTTGCACACGATGAAGACGTCACGCGGCGCGGCCATGGCGCTTCCCCCTCCTGCTCGGCGCGGCCGGGAAGTAGCGGTCCGCCACCGTCCTCGCCGCGGCGCCCCGGTCGTGCTCGCCGAAACGCGCGGCGAACGCCCGGCGGCGCCCGGCGTGCTCGGCTTCGGCCGCGTCCAGGCCGGCGAGCGCGGCGACGAGCTCGTCCTCGCCGCGGGTGATCGGTCCGGGGGCGTGCCGCTCCAGGTCGAAGTAGCCGGCCGGGAGGTCCCGGCCGTCCGGGAGGTGCAGCACGATCGGCCGGTCGAGCAGGGCGAAGTCGAACATGATCGAGGAGTGGTCGGTGACGAGCGCGTCCGCCAGCAGCAGGAGCGGCGTCACGTCCGGCACCGCGCCGACGTCCCGCATGACCGCGCGGGCGCCCGGCGGCACGTTCGCCCGGCACAGGTAGTGGGCGCGCACGAGCAGGACGTACTCCTCCCCCAGTTCCTGCGCGAAGACCGCCGGGTCCACGGGCGGGTCCAGGAGCCGGACGGGCCGCCCCCTCGGCCCGGTGACGTACGTGGGCGCGTACAGGACGGCGCGGCGCCCGTCGTCCAGACCGAGCGAGTCGCGCAGGGCCGCGACCTCGGCGGCCAGCTCCGGATCGCCGTCCACCCCGTTGACCAGCGGGTCGTTGCGGGGGTAGCCCGCCGGGAGCAGCTCGGAGCGGACGCCGAGGCCGCTGCAGAGCGTCTCGGTGTCGTGCCCGGAGCGCACCAGGAAGCAGTCGAAGCGCTCCACCATCCGCCGCAGCCGCGCCTGGTGGGCGGCGGGCCCCGACTTCAGCCTCGGCTGGTCCATTCCCATCAGCTTGAACGCCGACCCGTGCCAGGTCTGGATGTAGGTCGTCTCGGGGCGCTTGCGCAACCGGTCCGGGAAGCCCTGGTTGTCGATCCAGAACTGGGCCCGCGCGAGCGCCAGGTAGTACGCCCACGACCCGCGCTTGACGAGCCGGGCGTCGTCCGGGAACCCCTTGGGCGACGACGCGTACGACCACACCGCCGTCACCGGACGGCCGGACCTGCGCAGCTCCCGGTAGATGTACTTCGGGTTGTCGGAGAAGTGGCGGCCGAGCTGGCTCTCGAAGACCGCGAGGCCGGTGCGGACGGGCAGCCGGCTCAGCACCCGGTTGAACACGAAGATCTTGGTGTTCCGGCCGGTCAGCGTCCGGCGCAGCGCCCTGTCCAGCCCCCGCGCCCGATGCCGGGCCAGCCGCGCCGGCCGGGACCGGGCGGCGCGGCGCGCGACGGCGCGGGCGAGCCGCGCCCACGGGCTCCCCGTCTCCAGGACGAACGCCAGGTGCCCGCCCTCGGTGACGTACGAGCGGAGCCGGTCCCCCGCGAACCGCGTCAGCCGCGGCCGGACGGGCAGCGCGACCCCGCCGAGCGACGGCGACCCGCGCCCCTCTCCGAGCCGGGTGACCACCTCCTCGCCGTCCACCCGGATGCGCAGCCGGACGTCCCAGAGGGGGTCGACGAATCCGAAAGGGCGGATCCTCCGGGCCGGATCGAACTCGGCCCGCCAGGTGAGCCGGTCGCCCTCGTGCCGGACGGACGCGCGGACCCGCCCCTTCCTGGAGCGGCGGCGGCGCCGGTCGCGGAACTCCAGGATCCCGGTCAGTTCGGCCGCCCGCGGGATCCGCTCCAGCGGGTTCAGCACGTACCCGGCCATGAGCACGCGCCCGCCGCGCGCCTCCAGCCGCGTGACGGTGTTCGCCGGGCGCAGCTCCCGGAGGGGCCGCACGTGGAACCCGAAGGCCGTGACGTCCAGGACGCGGCGGCCGAGCGTGCCGCGCGGGCGCCCGGCGCCCCAGTACACCCGCCCGTCCCGCTCCACCAGGCGGGCGCGCAGCTCGGGCCGCTTCACCGGGTCGTACTCGGCGGCGGCGAGCGCGCCCGCGTGGTCGCCCTCGCGGATCAGGTGCGCGGCGATCGCGGGCAGCGGGTTGGCCTCCTCGAAGACCCTCGGGTCCAGCTCGGCCAGGTAACCGGCGGCCAGGTCGAGGAAGCGCGCCTGGTGGGCGGGCTCGCGGTCGCGCAGGTCGCGCAGGTAGAGCACCAGGTCGTGGTTGACGAACTTGACGTCCTTGGCCCGCCGCAGGTCGTAGGCGCCGCGCAGCGCGAAGAGCATGTCGATGCGGCGGTGGATCTCCAGCCGGTCGGCGAAGTTCGCCAGCTCCGCGCGCCGGTTGGAGATCGACGGCGCCCGCGTCCGCTCCCTGACCAGCCAGTTGTACACGCGGTGCGGGATCAGCGCGGTCCGTCCCGCCTCCAGGTAGGCCTCGGCGGTGAAGAGCAGGTCCTCGTAGTGCAGCCGCTCGACGAACCGCAGCCCGTGCTCCTCCAGGAAGCCGCGCCGGTAGGCCTTGTTGGTCGAGAGGGTGTCGTAGAGGAGATCGGGGTTCTCACCCAGCGAGTCGTAGACGACGCTGTTCCGGTAGAGCCAGGGGTACCAGGGGCGGATCCGCCCCTTCGCGCCCTCGGGCACGTCGAGGAAGATCCGGTCGCAGAGCCCCGAGACCAGGTCGGCGCCGGTGTCCTCGGCGGCGGCGAGCAGGTTGAGGCAGGCGTGCCGGTCCAGCAGGTCGTCGCTGTCGAGGAACATCACGTACCGGCCGGTGGACGCCTCGATCCCGATGTTGC
Organism: Spirillospora sp. CA-108201; assembly: GCF_050936235.1. NCBI lineage: Bacteria > Bacillati > Actinomycetota > Actinomycetes > Streptosporangiales > Thermomonosporaceae > Spirillospora > Spirillospora sp. CA-108201. The sequence goes on from NZ_JBNJNE010000001.1 coordinate 2,485,167, forward strand.
GGGGGCGGCCGCAGCCGCCGGAGTTGGCCGGCAGGTGGACGGCCCGGACCCGGCCCGGGTGGGCCGCGGCGAGCCGGTCGGCGGCCTCGCCGGTGCCGTCGGTGCTCGCGTCGTCGACGATCAGCGTCTCGACGCCGCCCAGCGACTGCGCCAGCGTCGAGGCCACCGCCCGCGGAAGCCTCCGCGCGTCGTTGTAGGCGATCACCACCACGCTGACATCCGGGCGCACCGCCATCGGCATCCCCCTCCGCAGACCGGACGTCCTGGTTTCCTTTCCAGGAACGCCGCACTGAGGTCCAAGAGGGATCAAAGGCTGTCAACGCTTAGCATTACCCACCGACAGCGGAGGCAATGGGCACAACACCCGGAACGCCAGAAGGCGCCCGGCGGGGGCCGGGCGCCTTCGCTGAGCGCGCACCTTCTCGGGCGGTGTCGGATCAGCTGGCGTATTCGGGGTAGCCGTAGCCGACGACCTGCGACTTCTCGCGGACCTTCTTCTGCACCGCGTTGTCGGTGTTGCCCTCGATGGTGGTGATGCTGCCGTCGCCGTTGTCCTTGACGACGATGCCGACGTGGTCGATGTCGCCGATGCCGGCCTTCGAGCCGTCCTGCCAGTCGAAGAACACCACCGCGCCCGGCTTGGCCTTGTGGCCCCAGCGGCCGGTCTGCTTGAACCAGCTGGCGTGCTGGACGGTGTAGGCGTCCCAGCCCATGTTCTTGACGCCGGTCTGGGCGCCGAGCCAGGAGACGAACATGTTGCACCACTGGGCGCCGTTGTACTCCTTGACCGAGAAGCCGCCGTCACGCTTGGCGGTGGCCTTCGCCTGCGGAGTCGAGACGTACCACTTGTGGTACTTGGTCTGGCCGCCCTTGCCCTCGTGGATGCCGACCTGCTTCTGCGCGAGCTTGATCACTTCGGCGGGCTTGACGGCGTGCGGCGGGACCTTGAAGCCCTCGCGCCGCGCCTCGGCCGCGACCTTGTCGGCCTTCACGGTCTTGACCTGGGAGGACTTGGCCTGGGAGGACTTGGCCTGGGAGGAGTGGTGCGCGGCGGTGCCCTGCTCGGCGACCGCCGCCGTCTGGGCGGAGGTCTCGGCGACCGCGCGGCCGCCGGCGAGGGGGTTGACCACCGAGAGCCCGACCGCGCCCGCCAGGACCGCGCCTACGGCGACGCCGACGGCCTTGTCCTCGGGCGTGAGGCGGTTGAGCGAAAGTCGATCGAAAAGACCGGACATGCAGGGAATCTCCTTGTCTTCCATGGCGCCTACCGGGTTAGCTGACGGATTCGGGCATGGAAGCAGCCCTACGGCGCGACTCTCGGGCGCGCCGATTCACCCCAGAAACGTGGGTCCCCGGCTCCGTTCCGGTCGTCCCGACCGGCCGGACTCGGCCTCGCATCGCGCTCGGCGGTGCAGGTATGCGGATGTTCTCACTGACAGATCTTGATGAGGGGGCGCGCGTCGATTGGCGCGCATCGCGTGCGGATTCCGCTCCGCGATCCTCGGCCGCGCATGGTGCGGCCGGCGGCAACGCATGGAACGCGTTGCGTGATTCGGGATCGAAGGTACCAACCTTCTCAAGAAAAGCAAACCAGGCATAAAGTAAAGTCTTGCCTGCTCAAAGCCCTTCCAAGAGACTCCCAACACCGAGGCCGCCCCGCGTCTTCCCGATCTTTGCCGAGATGGCCCTCAGCCCCTTGCCCGCCGTACTTACCGGCCCTTCGAGAAAAGGTAAAGAAGATCGAAAAGGTGGCGCCCGGCGCCTCTCGCCGGGGCGCCCGGCGCTCCCCTGGCGCCGCTGGGTGAGTCGCAGGTCACACCCGGCGATCCTCGCTGGTCAGGCGTGCCGTTCGTCACCGCGAGGCCTGGGCGGTCACTCCACGTAAAGGGCGAAGAGCGTGGTGTCGTCCGCCGCCCGGTCGTGCTCCATCCGCGCCAGCACCTCGTCCAGGACCCGCTCGGGACGCGTGGAGGAGTCCCGCAGGATGCGGGTCAGGCGGACGATCCGCTCGTCCAGGTCCGCGTCCCTGCGCTCCACCAGCCCGTCGGTGTAGAGGAAGAGCATGTCTCCCGAGTCGAGCCCGGTGGTGATCGTCGTGTACTCCCAGCCGGGCATCGCGCCGAGCATCGGGTCGCGGACCACTTCCAGCGGGGTCGCCCGCCCGTCCCGGACCAGGATCGGCGGCGGATGGCCCGCGCACGTCCACTCCAGGACGTGCCGGGACGGGTCGTAGTGGGCGACGATGGCGGTGCCCGTCGCGGGCGGGTCCATGGCGCCGATCAGCTCGTTCAGCCAGCCGACCAGCCGGCCCGCCCGCTCCCCCGTGCAGGCGAGGCCCAGCAGGCCGTTCCGGGTCCGCGCCATCGCGGCCGCCGCCGGCAGCCCGTGCCCGGCCGCGTCCCCGATGGCGAACATCGCCCGCCCGTCCTGCAGGGCGCGGGTCGCGAACCAGTCGCCGCCGATCCGGGCCGTGCTCTCCGCCGCCATGCTGCGGATCGAGGTGGTCATGCCCGGCAGCTGCTCGACCTCGTCCTCGTCCGGCAGGATGGCCCGCCGCAGCGTCACCGCCACCCGGCGCTCCTGCGCCGTCCTCGCCTGCTGGCGCAGCATCTGCCGCCGGGTCTCGGCCAGCGCCCGCTCCACCCCGCGCCGCCGGGTGATGTCCTGCGAGACGATGTTGATCGAGACGGGCAGTCCGGACTCCCCGAGCACCGGCTCGGCGAACACCCACAGGTGGCGCGGCGTCCCGTCCTGGCCGATCACGCGGTGCTCCGCCTCGACCGGTTCGCGGCGCGAGAACATCGTCTGGACGGCCTCCTCCACCAGCGGGAGGTCGTCGTCGGCCACGACCTTCGGCAGGTCGTGCGGCATCGGCGGCACCTCGTCCGGAGAGAGGCCGTAGTTGGCCAGCATCTGCGGCGTCCAGTCCGCCTCGCCCGTCGCGAGGTCCCACTCCCCGAACCCGATCAGGGCGAGCCGCTCCACCCGCTCAAGCCGCCGCGCGATGCGGTCCTCGGCCAGGTGGTACCGCCAGGTCACGCAGATGCCGGTCGGCACGCGGACGCACCGCACGCTCATCCGCGACGACCGGGACAGGCCGCGCTGGGCCGTCGAGTACTGGATCGAGGAACGTTCCAAATGTGCACCGGACTCCAGCACCCCGACATACTCGTCGAACAGGCCGCTGAGCACCGCCCCGGGATCCGTCCGCAGCAGCCGCAGCCCGGTCAGCTCCTCCCGGCCCCGCCCGAACATGTCCCTGGCGACGCCGTTGAGCTCCGCGAAGAGGAAGTCGGCCACGTTGCCGTCCGGCCCCCGCACCGGGACCAGATGCGCCGCCGAGTCGAGCGCCCCCTCCAGCACGGCCGTCGCCGCGGGGTCGTCGGGCACCCTCGCGAGGACCTGCGCGTCCCCCGCGGTGTCCTCGGCCGTCACCCGGCGCAGCACGTCCTCGGCGTCCGACAGGACCGCCTGGCGCTCCGCGGGGACCTCCTCGGTGCGCGGCGCCCGGCGCCCCGCCACCACGGCCCCCACCGGCCCGCCGCCCCCGTCCTTGACCAGCAGCGACGCCGCCTCGGCCATCTCGATGTCCAGGTCGCGCGCGAGCCAGATCAGGTGCTGCAGCGCCTCGCCCGGCGGGACGCCGAGACGCCGGGCCAGCACGACCCGCGCCTCCGCCAGCACCGCACGGTCGTGCGCCGCGCCCCGCAGGTCCTCCAGGTCCGCACCGTGCACCCCGGGCTGGATGCCCTCCACTTCCGCCAACCCCGTCCCCCGTTCGGCGTCACCTGCCCCTGGGAGAAAAAAGCTACATACGTCAGCGAGGGACTATTCGCCCATCTCCGAGTAAAGAGGCCAGATCTTTGCCCGGGTTTTTCGTTCACGCCCGAACTCGAAGGCTTCCGGTGACCGTCTCAAAACGGACCCCTTCCCTGCCTGTGGCCCACGTCACACCCGGGCCACCTGCCGCGTCAGCGAAGTGATCCGCGCCGCCGCCGTCCGGAACGACGTCCCCGCCGGATGCAGCGTCAGCACCACGACGACCCTGTCCCCCACGACCCCCGTCGTGTGCAGCACCGGCCGCCCCAGCCCGAGGTCGGGCCGCCACGCCGCCGGCCGCACATGGCACGGCTCCGCGGGCGTCTCCCCGAACCCCGACCACCCCTGCTTGACCGCCCACGGCCGCTTCAACGCCCGCGGAATCCCGAACGTCTGGTCGAACCCGTCCGTCCCGCACGGCGTCGAGGCGCGCAACTGCCGCAGCACGAACTCCCGCTGCCCCCGCGGCGCCTTCTCCAGCAGATACCGGTACATCCGCACGACGTCCCGAGCACTGAGCGCCGTGTACCCCCAGAACCCGGGCTTCTCCGCGGGCGGCGGCGCGGTGTCCTCCAACCCGATCTTCCGCACCATCCGCTCGATGATCTGCTTGCGCCCGCCCCGCCGCCAGAACTCCGTCGCCGCCCCGTCGTCGCTCGACCGCAGCATCGGCACCAGCAACCGCCGGTCCGCAGCCGACACCTCGTGCCGATCCATGTAGTCCAGCGCGATGAGGATCTTCACCACCGACGCCGACCGGAACGTCCGCCGCGTCGCCCGCGCGGCCACCACCCGCCCCGAGCCCCGGTCGAACACCTCGTACGAGGCCCGCACACCCGCCGGCACCCGCACGACCGGCGCCCTGGACGGCGCCTCCGAAACCCGCGGCGCGGACTCCTCCGGCCCAGGACTCCCGCTCACCGACCGAGCCCCTCCACCGCCGCCGCACCCGCACACCAGCCCCAGGCCCACGACCCCGGCCAGCACCGCCCGCAAACGCACCATCAGGCCTGCCTACCAGAGATCCGCGCCCCCGTATCTCGGTACGCACGACCCCGCAGACTGCGCTACAGTAATCACGCCCGCTCAAACGGGCACCGGGACGTAGCGCAGTTTGGCAGCGCACTTGACTGGGGGTCAAGGGGTCGTGGGTTCAAATCCCGCCGTCCCGACAAGAAGTACCAGCTCAGAGGCCGTTTCTCCCCCACGGAGAACCGGCCTCTTGATCGTTAGTTAGCCGTTCGTTAGCGAACTCGGCCGTCTCCCCCGGCACCCGGACGGTTCACACAGGACCAGAAGACCCGAGCACCGTCGGCGCGCCTTCTCCCCCGTGTTCAACCGAGCCACGCCGAGCTATGAGGGCTCCAGTCCGCCGCAGGCGCCGGTATCAGGCGCGTCGCCCAACTCCAGCGACCGCTCGGCCGAGGGGCCGGATCCGCAGACCCGGCCCCGGACGGCCAGTGCTCACGTCTTCCCAGCGGGCCGGACTCTCATCGCCGGGCCGTCTTCCTCAGAGCTGGTCTGCTCTGCACCCCCAGCGCTCGACCGCCTTAGCTGCCTCCTCAAGGCGATTGGCAGGAGCAGTGCTCCGATGAGTCGGAGCTGAGCAGGGCTTGTAGGGCTGCTGTGGGGACGCGGTAGCAGGTACCGATGCGGATGATCTTGCAGGGGAACTGGTTCTGTTTGGCGAGTTGGTAGGCATAGGTGCGGGAGAGGCCGAGGGCTCGGGCGGCGGTCTTGATGTCGACCACGGTGGGGAGTTCGGCGAGTTCGGCGTTCATCAGCGGTTGCATACGTCGACCTCCAGGTCCGGGAATTCTTGGTCCTTGTGAGTGAACTGGTCTTGCGAAGCCTCAGCCGATGTCAAATGCGCCGTCGCCGCAGGGAAGGCCGCACCCTGTGCGTGACGCCAACGAGTGGAGCGTCGTAGCGATAAGGAACGTTCTGTTGCGAGGAAGCAGTAACGGAGACTGGTGCGGTGTCTGAGGTTTCGCTGCCGGGCGGGTACGTGAGTGGGAGCGTTCGTGTGGGTGACACGGTGCGCCGACGGCCTCCTGCTCGTGCGGAGTTTGTGCACCGGCTGCTGGGTCTGTTGGAGCGAGCCGGGTGGGAAGGCGCCCCGCGGTTTCTGGGGATCGATGCACAAGGGCGAGAGGCGCTGAGTTTCCTCCATGGCCATGTGGCGTGGGAGCCGATTCAGTCACCCCGAGTCGACAGCGACCAGAGCTTGATACGGGTCGCCGAACTGGTCCGGGAGTTTCACGACCTGACGGCCGCGACGGAGCTTGCCGGTGAGGGTGAGGTGGTGTGCCACAACGACCTGTCGCCGAAGAACACGGTGTACCGGAATTCGGGTGCGGGGATGCGGCCGGTGGCCTTCATCGATTGGGACCTGGCCGCCCCTGGGCGGCGGGTCCATGATGTCGCGCACGTGTGCTGGCAGTACCTGGGGCTTGGTCCCGGCGTCGCCGATGTCGCAGCGGCGGCTCGGCGAGCGCGGTTGATCTGCGATGCCTATGGACTGGCCGATCGCAGCGAGCTGGTCGATGTGATCTTGTGGTGGCAGGACCGCTGCTGGCGCGGCATCGCAGCCGCCGCTCAAGCCGGCGACCTGACGATGATCCGTCTTCGCCAGGGTGGCGCCATCGACGTTGTGCAAGCCGCACATCACTGGGTCCAGCAGCATCGCGCAGAGTTAGCCGCAGGCGTGTTGTCGCAAGGGCAGTCCTGAGGGTGTGGACGGCAACCAAGCTGGCGTGACTGGTGCATGCGCAGGCCTCCGGTCAGGCTTCTGTCGTGTGGGATGCGGGGCGGGTGGCGCCGATGTATTGGCGTTCGCGGTAGGGGTTGCCGGTGAATTGGGAGATGCGGACGACATCGCCGGTGTGGGGGGCGTGGATCATGCGACCGCGGCCGTGATAGATCCCGACGTGGTGGATGGTGGCGGGATTGCGGGGGTTGGTCGCGAAGAAGAGCAGGTCTCCGGGCTGGAGCTGAGACCTGGGGATGTGGATTCCGGCGTTGTACTGGTCGGCGGCGACTCGGGGTAGGCGGATGCCTGCTTGGGCCCAGGCGTATTGGGTGAGGCCGGAGCAGTCGAAGCCTTTGGTGCTGGCTCCTTGGGCGGTGCCGTAGGTGGGGCCGGAGGGACCGCCGCCGCCCCAGGAGTAGGGGGTGCCGAGCCAGCGCAGGACCGCGCGGACGGCGGTGGCGCCGCGTCCGGTGGCGGTAGGTGCGGCGTAGCGGGCGGCTTGGGCGAGGACTTTGCGGACGTACCAGTCGGCGTGGTTGTACTGCCAGATGGCCTGGTAGAGGTGCTTGCCGCCTTTCCCGGCGCCGCCTGCGCACAGGTAGTTGGCGGCGCCGTGGATGGCGTCGGCGGGTTTGTAGCGGTCTTTGCGGCCGTCGTGGTCACCGTCGACGCCGTAGGCGGCCCAGGTGGCGGCGAGGAACTGCATGGGGCCGTCGGCTCCGGCGGTGTTCTGGCCGGAGTGGACGCCGGGTGCGGTGGAGCGGCCGTGGTCGGATTCGATTTTGCCGATGGCGGCCAGGACGTTCCAGGGCAGGCCGGGGCAGGTGGTGGCGGCGTCGAGATACCAGCGCAGGTAGGCCGGCGGTATGTCGCGTTGGGCTTCGGCGGTGGGCGCGCCTGCCAACTCTGAGCCGGTTCCTGCGGCGGAGTTGTGACCGGCGAGCAGGATGACCAGAGCCAGCGGGAGGGCGAGGGCGGCGGCGCATGCGGTGGCAGCGGCTCTCACCGCGCCGGCCGCCGCGCCGGTCGCCGGGGCGGGCTACTCCTGGCTGGCTTGCTCTTGGGTGGTCTGGTTGTGGGCGCCGGTGCGGGCGCGGCGTTGGGCGCGGTATCCGGCGCCCTTCTTGGGTTCGGGTGGCTCATGTGCGGTCTCCCCCGGGTGGTGGGGCTGCCGCAGCACCTCGCGGACCGCTTGCCAGGAGTAGCGGAAGTCCTTGCCGGTCTTGAGGGCGGGGATCTGCCCTGCGTTGGCCATCCGGCGGACGGTCTGGGGCGAGAGGCCGAGTTTGGTCGCGAGTTCGGCTGTGGTGAGGACGTCGGGGTCGCGGCCGGGTGTCTCGGTCATCGCGGGGGCTCCTGGTTCGGCGGTCACGGTTGTCGCATCCAGTGTGGTGGACGGGCGCTGCGGAAGCACGTTCTTGAGCTTGGATGGTTCTCGAAGAAACTGTTTGGCGTTGCTTGCGCTCCATAATCCTGACACGTACTGTGAGCGACCAACAACCCAGCGCATTGATTCGGGGGTACGCGGGTGAGTCTTCGACAAACCGGACCGAGCTCGGCCGAGCAGGCGAGAGAGGTCCTTGACGTGGTTGTGGCCGGGGCGCACGGCGGCGCCGGGACCTCCACGCTGGCCGCGCTGCTGCCCGCGGCGTGGGACATGGGCTCGATCGGTCAACTGCTGGATCTCGACCGGGCACCACTGCAGGCCAAGGGCCGTCCGGTTGTGCTGGCCGCGCGCAACACCGCGGTCGCGGCAACGCACGCCACCGCCGCGATCGGTGCGCTGCACGAGTGGGGCGAGCGTGTAGCCGTGCTGGCGATCGTCAGCGATGGCGGCCCGGAGTCGCGGGACGCAACGGCCCGGTACGGGCTGCTGACCGCGCGGGTCGGTGGCGTGGTGCGCGTCCCGCATGTGCGGACTATGCGGCTCGTCGAGGACCCATCGAAGGTCGCCCTGCCGGGCAAGGCGCACCAGGCACTCGCCGAGATCCGGCGCTCGGTCGGCGAGGAGCACCGATGATTCTGATCTCCTCCCCGCTCACCGCGGTCCCGCTCGTAGGCGTGGATGTCAATGTGCCCGATCCGCCCCCGGCTCCCCCGCCAGGGCTCGATAGCAAAATGAGCACGCTGCTGTCGTGGGGCAAGTGGGGCGTGCTGATCTGCGGCGTCGCCGGCTTGTTCATCTGCGCGGGCCAGATGGCCATCGGCCGCAAGAACCGGTCCACGTTCGCGGCCGACGGAGCGACCGGCATCCCGTGGGTGCTAGATCGTTGATGGGAGTTTCGGGGAGCCTGTGATCAGTGGTCGTAGGCGATCAGTGATCGCTTGACCGGGGCGCCTGTCAGCCAGTTGTGCCAGATGGCGGCGTTGAGGGCGCAGATCCGCTGGCAGATGCGTGTCCACAGGCCCTCGGTGGTGCGGGCGGCGTGGCGTTCCAGCCCGAGTTGGTTCTTCAGTGTCCAGATGACGGCCTCGATGCGCTGGCGCAGCCAGCCCGGGAACACCTTCACGGCGGGTTCGGGTTCGTCGTCGCGGACCGGGCGGATCAGGACATGGCCCAGGTCGGCGGCCGCTTTCTCCACCCCGGCCCCGGCGAATCCCTTGTCGCACACGATCGGGCATGGGCCGGGTGCGGGTGGCTGGACGTGCAGCAGGTGGATCGCCTGCAGCCGTTCGTCCAGTTCCTTGGGGTGGGCCAGGCTGAAGGAGCACACCGCGCCCTCTGCGGTGGTGATCAGCATCAGTTTGGCGCCCCAGTAGAAGGCGTGGTGGGACTTGTCCATGCCGTAGCCGGCGATCTCGCCCAGGCTTGAGCGGTGCACGGTGGTGCGCGAGGCGCCGCAGCGCACCGGGGTGCCGTCCATCACCCCGCAGCCGCTCCTGCCAGGACGGAACCCGCCGCACCAGCCACATCGCGGCAGCGAACAGAGCGGGCGCCGCATCGCGCAGGTGCCGGTTGTACTCCGACTGGCCGGGCAACCGCGGGAACAGATGCCCGACCCTGCCCGGCGCCGTCCGCAGCCACCGCCGCTCCGAATCGCACCCGAGCAGCACCTGGGCCACGGCGACGCACACCAGCTCGGCGTCGTTGAGCACCCGCTGCGGCCCTCGTCGCCGCGGCCGCTCCGCCGATGGCAGGACATGGTCGTCCAGATGGACATAGAGTGCGGTCAGAAGGGCGTCCAGGTTTGTCTTCACACACGGATCATGGGCGCCCTTCGTCATGTCCGCCGCCGGTTCAGCAAACCCCCATCAACGATCTAGGTCCTGTTTCTTGGATCAGGTGCGAAGCCAGATCGCGAGGGTGGCGACGGTGACGGTGCCGAGGTAGACGTAGCCGCGTTTGTCGTAGCGGGTCGCCACGGCCCGGAAGTTCTTGAGGCGATTGATCGCCCGCTCGACAACGTTGCGTTTCTTGTACCGCTGCTTGTCGAAACCGGTCGGGCGGCCACCGGCCGAACCGCGTCCGCGGCGATTGGCCCGCTGGTCCCTCGGCTCGGGAATGGTGTGCCGGATCTTGCGTCGCCGCAGGTAGCGGCGGTTCTTTCCAGAGCTGTAGGCCTTGTCGGCGCTGACGCTGCCGGGCCGGGTCCGGGGCCGGCCCGGCCCGACACGGGGCACCGAGATCTTCTCCATCACCGCCTCGAACTGCGGGCTGTCCCCCGTGCTGCCCCGGCGTCAGAACCAAGGAGAGCGGTCGGCACCGGCCGTCGGCCGACAGGTGGATCTTGGTGGTGAAGCCACCACGTGAACGGCCTAGGCACTCGGCCGCCTGACCACCTCCGCCAGGCGGACGCACAGGCTCCGCAGCACCGGATCGCCCCGCTTCGTCCCGCCCTGGGACCCCTTTTGAGCAGCAACCACCGGCGGTGCCGCCCGTGGTGCGCCGGCGGCGTGCTGGTGGGCCCGCGCCGTGGTGGAGTCCACCGACACCTCCCAGTCGATCGCGCCCTCGGCGTCCCGGGCCGCCTGGACCCGCGCCAGCAGCAACTCCCAGGTCCCATCGGCCGACCAGCGACGATGCCGCTTATAGACCGTCTCCCACGGCCCAAAACGCTCCGGCAGGTCCCGCCACGGCACACCCGTCCGGACCCGGAACAGCACACCGTTGATGACCACCCGGTGATCACTCCACCGGCCGCCACGCCCACCACCACGAGGCAGAAGCGGCTCCAGCCGCTCCCACTCACCATTCGTCAGATCCCCACGGCCACCCATGCCGAACAGCCTGAACCCAAACCCCTGATCACCTCAGGAGATCCAGGGAACAGGGCCTCTAGGTGATTCGGGCCCCAGACCTCGGCGAGGAGGCGCTGCCGCGAGATCAGCGTGCCGGGGTGGCGGACGAGGATCTCCAGCAGGCCCCATTCGGTGGGAGTGAGGTGGACGCGCCCGCCGCCCGGCCCGTAGACGATCTTCCCCGTCAGGTCGACGGCGTTGCGACCGACGTCCACCATGGGGCCGCGGTTCGGCGACCGGCGTCCGACGCGTGACCGCGCGGATCCGCGCGGTCAACTCGTCGACGCCGAACGGCTTGGTGACGTAGTCGTCGGCGCCGGCGTCCAAGGCCTCGACCTTGTCCTCACCGCCGGCTCGGCTGGACAGGACGATGATCGGCACCCGGGACCAGCCTCGCAGCCCGCGGATGACGTCGATGCCGTCCAGGTCGGGCAGCCCGAGGTCGAGGATCACCAGATCCGGGTGCCGTTCGGCGGCACCGGTGAGGGCACCGCTCCCGTCCGGGGCGACCAGGATCTCGTAGTGGCGGGCGCGCAGGTTGAGCCGCAAGGTCGTTCCTATCTGCGGTGAGTCGTCCACCACCAGCACTCGGCTGACCGCACCGCACACGCGGGGCGGTCAACGCGAGATGTGTGCGGTTCCGGCAGTCGCGCGCCTGCCGGAACCGCACGTCTCGGAGGGACGCGGAAGCGGATCCGCGGCCCGGTCGGCCCACCGTCGGAACTTCGGTGGACGTCGTACGGCGGTCAAGCCGTCTCCGGGCCCGAAAGGCACGCGGGCATGGGCGGCGCCGAACTGCACCAGGTCCGCGTGCCGGGCGCGGAGCGCGAAGACGGCGCCGAACACGGCGGCCAGGTCGGCGGCGTTGATCGCGGCGTTCCCGTCCACCCGGGCGAACATCGCGGCGGAACGGTCGACGAGGACCAGCGTGCGGCCCCGCGGTCCAGGGACGGCCTCGACCGCGGCGTCGATGGCGCTCTCCAGGGCCCGGCCCCGGCGGCGGGAGGGCACGGCCCGATCCACGGCGAGGATCTCCAGCGGGCGCACACCGGCGCGGGCCACCCGTTCTCCGTCGGCCAGCGTCGCGGCGATTTCTTCAGCGGTAAGGTCGTCCACTCCCGCCTCCCCGAAGTCGGGAAGGGCGCGCAGGAGGTCCCGTAACTCATGGGCGGCAGGACGGCTGCCCAAGCGCGCGCATCGAGGGTTTCGCCGAGCCATTCGGGGATCATGTCCGCGGTCATCGTCGCCTGGGCGAGGACGTCGGCCGCGTCGGCACGCCGCATGACGTCGCGCCGCTCGTCCCGCGACTGCCGGTACATGGCGCGGGCGTGCAGCCTGGGCAGCGACGCCGACGCGCCATGGGCTCCCCGCCGCGAGGCGCGAGGATGTGGCGGAAGAGTTCGCTCTGAATCCCCTGGCTCCGACCATTGATGCGCGATCTTGATGACGTCGGCGAAGCCGAACGGCGCGTCCGGCCGGCCGTGGGCGGCCACCGCGCTCTCGTCGTAGAGCACTCGGACGGCGTCGGCCACACCCCGCTTGATCGGCTTGGGGATCGGCGGACCGTACCGGCGGAACCAGTAGCCGAGCAGCTCCCCGGGATGCTCCGGCCAGCGCAGGACGCGGCTGATCACCCTGCGGTTGCCGCCCGAAGCGGCCAGGCCCGCCAGGAGTTGCGCGAACCCACTCGACGCCGGCGACGATCGCCGCCGACCCGAGTGGCTCCCGTGCCGCCAGCCGGCCGATCACGCGGCGTCCGCCAGCGCCAGTTCGGCGGCCAGATCGGCGAACCGCCGCCCGGCGGCGAGGGGGAATTCGTCGCCTTCGACCGCCCCACGAACCGCCAGGAGGAGTTCCCCCTTCGCGGCGCGGGAACGGTCCTGCACGACGGCATCCTGACGGGTCGTACTCGTCGAGAGTGACACTTCTTTCTCAGCATCTGCGGATGGAACGGAGCCGACGGGTGCGATATCCGGATGATCTGCTTTGGCCTTCGGACACGGACCGGACCGACCGCATGCAGGCAGTCACGGGGAGGGAGTCGAGGGCGGCACGGTCACCGGGCGAGGCTCCGCATCGGCTGCCCCAACGGCCGGGCCCGCCTCAGGAACTCCCACCGCGCACTCCTCGGGCGGCGGGGGCCACCCGGGCTCCGTCTCCGACGATGCGGCTGCGCGCAGCGCCACGCCCAGAGCACCCGCGAGCGCGCCCACACCGACCAGGACGGCGGCCCGTGCGGCGTCCGGCGGCCCGGAGACCACCAGGTCGCCGGAGCCGACAACGTCGAAACCGGTCACGAACGCCCAGGCCGCCAGCCCGAGCAAGGCCCCTGCGATGAGCGAGGCCGCCAGCGACCAGCCCACAACGCAGACTCCCGCGACGACGAACCCCACCGGCCAGGACACGTCTCTGAGCACGACCGCGACCACGAACGCGCACAACACGCCGCCCGCCAGCGGCCAGGCCACTGATTCCAGACGCTCCAACGCCGCCTCCGAGCACCTCACACCCCGAGTTCGCCGGGGCCTGCATGCAGTAGAGCGCTCGATCAGATCAATCCGGCCGGACTTAACGGGCTCTTAGCACCTCATGCGGAGGTTTTAACGCTTCTCTAACGTAGGCTCGATCACGCCGAATCCTCAGGCATCTCCCGAAGGGAATCAATGAATGGCGGACGGGGCCTGCCACAATGATCGAGGCAGGCCCCGCTCGGGTGGATGCGGCCCGTGTCAGGCGCTGACCGCCTTTTTGTAGAGGCGGGTCGCCAAGGGGACGAACACGATCAGCATGACCGCGATCCAGAGAAGCGAGACCGGGACGACGTGGGTGGGCAGTTCGAAGCTGTCGAGGAAGGCGTTGGAGATGAACATCAGCGGGAAGGGAGACCATGGCCGCGATGTTGTTGAAGATCTCCGGTGTGCGCAGGGCCGACGCGACGGTCGCGGTGAACCAGGAGAACGCGTAGACGAACGCCAGCAGCAGCCCGAACCCGAGAACGGCCTCGTGGGGCGAGGTGTGCACGCGCCAGCCGGCGATCAGCCCCATCACCGCCATGACGGCCAGGCTGGCGAGGTTCATCAGCAGGTCGCTGATGGTCTGGCCGATCAGTACCCCCGAGGGGGCCATGGGCAGCGAGCGAAACCGATCGAAGATCCCCTTCTGCAGGTCCAGGGTCAGCGTGTAACCGGTGATCTGCGCCCCATGATCACGGCTTGGACGAAGATGCCGGGGAGCAGGAACTCCTTGTAGGACATCCCCGGTACGTCGATGACGCTGCCGAAGACGTAGGCGAACATCAGCACGAACATGATCGCGAAGCCGAGCAGGTCGGGCGACCGCGTGATCTTCAGGGTGTTGCGTCGGGCGATCGTCCAGCCGTCGGCGAGGGGCATGGTGAGGGCGTTCATCGGGCGGCCTCCCGGGCCTGCGGGTCGCTGCCGGACGCCTGGCGCCCGGTCAGGGTGAGGTAGACGTCGTGGAGGGTGGGCCGGCGCATCCCGGCGTCGCGCACCCGGACCCCCTCGTCGGCCAGCCTGCCGAGTACCTGGCGCTCCCCCGACGACGCCAACAATGCGCTCCTACCCAGCGCAGACGTCGTGAGTCAGGGCTCGGGGGCGGTCCACCGCGACTCGGTGATCAGGTGAGCCGACGCCGTCGAGATCACAGCGGGTCGCGACAGGGACGGCATGGCGGGACAGATGACGGTGAACTGGTGTCGGCGGACCTCCGGGGGCCAGATTCCGGGCGTCGGCAGCAAGGCGTGACGGCTGACGAAACGGCGGGGAGGTGGCCTCCCCGCCGTCCGGTGCCGCCGGCGATGCGTTTAGGCGCTGCCGATCAGCGGTGGTCGGGATCCCCGCCGCTGTGGGGCCGCGTCGTCCTGAGAGAGACGGCGACCGAGGCGGCGACGATCATGGTGATGGCGACCCACCCGGCAGGGCCGGGTCGCTCGTGGCCGTTCAGCAGTCCGGCGCAGACGCCGATCTGTGCGATCAGTGCGGCGACCGGTGATTCGAGGGAGTACAGGACCCCCAGGTCCCGGGCGGAGGCCAGCCCGACGGCGATGTTCTGCAGCACCGTCGGAACCGTCCATGCCAGCACTCCGGCCAAGCTCAGAACGACCAGTCGCCCGAGCGTCCCGTGGTGGCCGTCGAGAGTCCCACCGAGGGCCAGGACTCCGGTCGCGCAGACGAGCGCCGCCCCCGCCAGCAGGCCGGCGGTTGCGGTGCCCCGGTGGGCGAGACCGCGTGCCTCCAGCCGTCCGATCGCCACCACGTAGTTCCAGCAGGCGATGGCGACGGCCGTTGCCGCGCAGAGGCCGATCGGGTCGGCCTCGCCGCGCCACGGGCGGTTCAGCAGCACCACACCGGCCAGCGCGACTCCGCGCCAGGCCAGGTGCCACCGGCCCCAGGCGGTGGATCGGGCCCGCCAGACGCCGTGCAGCCCGATCGCGAGGGGACCGAGCACCATCACCGCCGCCGCGGTGCCCAGCGACAACCGCTGGACCGCGAGAAGGTACATGGTGCCGATCACGCCGATGCTGATCGCCACGCGGGCGACCAGCCGCCACGTGGCACCGTCGAACCGCCGCAGGCGGAGTCCCCCGCCGCGCCGGTGCACCGACACCGCGAGGACGCCGGCACCGGCCGACACCATCACGGTCCCCGCCACCAGCGGGGAGTCGCCCACGGCACCCGCCGCGTAACCGATCTGCTGGCTGGACAACGCCGCCAGCAGGCATCCGGCGGCACCGAGCCGACGGAGTTCTGGTCGTGACATGACTGCCACTCCTGTCTTGTTTGTCGTTCCACAGGCCCGTACGGGCACTGCGGTGCCGGCTCCGTGAACCGGCAATAACTGATCGTTCGAGAAACGGGCGTTCAGCACGTCAACAACCCGTTAAAGCCATCGAGAACCCGTTAAGAAAACGTCAAAGCGCAAAGGGCACCAGACCTCATTAAGGGGATGTCCCCACCAATGATCCGGGCGGACTTGGCTGAGGGCCATGATGCGCAGGACAACCCGATCGGGGCATCGGTCAGTCCACGCCTCCTCGCCGGGGGGTATCGAGGCCCTACGGCGGCATCGCCCGAAACCACGAGCCGTCGACAGCTTCCTTCACGGCAACCCCCTGAGGCCCGGCCGCGCCCTCGTAACACACCGCCCGCGCTCCGCACAGGTCGGCGGGCCGATCGAGTACTTCTCGCCGAGCCCGCCCGCCGCGTAGGCCGTTATCCGCCTCACACGGGCCAGCCCTTGGTTCACTGACACAGCACGGCCTTGTGGCCAAGGTCCGGTTCTCCCTCGCGCAGCGGGGTTTGTTAGCCGTTCGTTAGTGAACCCAGCCGCCCCCACACGGCACTCGCCCAGTTCACACGGGACCAGAACGACCGGCGCCAGCCCGATTCAGCCCACCGAATGTTCACACGTCCCGGCCTCGCCCACCCTCGTGATCGTCCTTAGATCCAGAGCGCCGTCGACGACCGGGACCGGACGGTCCAGCCCGGGCCGCAGCGCCGTCAGCCACGACCGACGAGCCAACGCCCCGCCGCGATGGTCGGTTCGTCCGCCATCAGCCTCAGCAGCGCATCCAGCCGCGTCCAGGCCAGCCGACAGCCGCCCCTCCGCGAGCTTCGGAGATATCCCTCCCGAGACTCCCCCGTTGCCTCCAAGAACCCTTCGCAGGCAGCCGTCCTGGCCGGAAGCAGCCGGGGCGGCGGCCATCAGAAGGAGCGAATGCTCCTACCGGTCTTCCTCAGCATCGAGCATGGCTCGAAGAGCTGCGGTGGGAACTCGGTAGCAGGTGCCGATGCGAATGACCTCGCATGGGAAGTCGCCGTGTTCTTGGATCAGGTGCGAAGCCAGATCGCGAGGGTGGCGACGGTGACGGTGCCGAGGTAGACGTAGCCGCGTTTGTCGTAGCGGGTCGCCACGGCCCGGAAGTTCTTGAGGCGATTGATCGCCCGCTCGACACAGGACCTAGTGCTGTGACCGGGTTGGTCCACCGTGATCGGAAGGCGGCTCGCGGGACGAGCGCACGCGCAACGGCTGGTATTACTGGGGCATGCAGGAAGAGACGGCACGCTCCGCGATCGACACGTTCATCGCCGCGTTTAACGCCTCGGCCGACAGCTATGTGACTGCCCTGCTCTCCCAGGCCCTGACCTCAGACGTGGTCTTCTGGGGGCCGTTGGGTCGCAGCGAAGGGATCGCGGCGGTCGAGCGGTTCGTGCTGGACATCCGGCGCCACCCGGCAGGGACCGGCACGATGGCGCGCTGCTCAGCGGTGGACATGCCTGACGAGTGGGCCCGATACCAGTGGGTCTTCACCACGCCGGATGGAGGCCCCCGCCTGGCGGGAACGGATGTCGTCCATCTGCGGCGGAGCCTCATCGACCAGGTCATCGTCTTTGCGGGGGAGATCGAGCCGTCCGCCTCCTGAGTCGTCCTTCTGTCGCTGTCCTTCTCGTGAACTTGTCCCTTTCGGCGCCCCGGGGCTGCGGTTCGCGGTCGGTCAGGCCGCGGCGTTGAGAGGGCGTCCGCCCCAGCGGATGACCTTCTCGCTGCGGATGCGGGCGCGTTCCTTGCGTTGGGCGGCAAGTACGTCGGGGTGGCGGGCGTTGGCGTTGCGCCAGCGCAGGTAGCGGTGCAGTGCCTGGGTTTGCGCAGGGTGGCTGTGGTGGTTGGAGTTGGCCAGGGTGAACTGCCGCAGCGGGCGGAAGCGGGCCCCGATCGGGTTGGCCCAGGAAGCGTAGGTCGGAGTGAAGCACAACTCGACCTTGTTCGGCTTCGCCCAGCGGCGGGTGCCCGCGCCGGTGTGGGCGGAGAGGTTGGCCAGGATGATGCAGATCAGGGCGCCGTCGGGTCGGGCGGCGCGGACCGACTTCAGCGCGGCCAGGGTGTTGGCGGTGCCCTTGCAGCGGCGGTTGACGCCCCACAGGCGGTCGTCGCCCACGGAGTAGCAGCCGTGGAAGTAGGTGACGCCGTGGGTGCGGCGGTAGGTCGCCGGCAGCCGGTTTGGCTTGCCCTGCTTCGCTCAGCAGGAGCCTACGGTGGGCCGGATCCCCAACGGCACGAACTCGTCGAGGGCGAAGCCCCGGTCCGGGAAGCGTTCCAGAACCTGCTCGATCCGGTCGAGCTTGGCGTCGCGATCAGGGCCGGGTGACCTGCACGACGTACTGCGGGCCGTTGGTCGTGTCAACGACGCGCGAATTCTGACCCCCTGTCGACGTCTGAAAGTTGACCCCCTGGTGGTGTTGTTTGCTGCGGGTTGTTACTGATGGTCGTTGTTGGTCTGGGCGGCGGGGACGCGGCCCAGGTCGCGGTTTTTCAGGCGGTAGCTGTCTCCCTTCAGGCTGATGACCTCGGCGTGGTGGACGAGGCGGTCGATCATGGCCGCGGCTACGACGTCGTCGCCGAACACCTCGCCCCAGCGTCCGAACGGCTTGTTGGAGGTCACGATCAGCGAGGCGCGTTCGTAGCGGCTGGAGACCAGTTGGAAGAACAGGTTGGCTGCCTCGGGCTCGAACGGGATGTAGCCGACCTCATCGACCACCAGCACCGGGATGCGGGCGAGTTTGACCAGCTCCTCCTGCAGTTTCCCGGCGGCGTGGGCGTCGGCCAGGCGGGCGACCCACTCGGCCGCGGTGGCGAACGCGACGCGGTGCCCGGCCTGGCAGGCGCGGATTCCCAGCCCGATCGACAGGTGGGTCTTGCCGGTGCCGGGCGGGCCCAGGAACACCACGTTCTCGCGAGCAGCGACGAAGTCCAGAGTGCCCAGATGGGCGATGACCTCGCGCTTGAGAGACCGCTGATGGTCGTAGTCGAAGTCCTCCAGGCCCTTGCGGGCTGGGAACCGCGCTGCGCGGATGCGGGCCTCACCGCCGTGGGACTCGCGGGCGGTGACTTCGCGTTGCAGGCAGGCGGCCAGGAATTCCTCATGGCTCCAGGACTCGGCTCGGGCTCGTTCGGCCAGCCGCTCGACCGATGCGGCCAGGGACGGGGCCTTGAGCACCCGGGTCAGGTAGGCCAGTTCCGCGGCGAGGTTGCGGCCGCTGCCGGTCTTCGCAGAAGCCATCAGGCCACCACCCCGTCAACGCCCAGCAGCGCGTCATAGTCGGTGAGCGGGCGTTGCTCGACCTGGGTGGCGGCCGGGGCGGTCACGGCCTGGATCTTGGAGCGGCGCAGCGCCGCTGCGGCCCGGGCGTGGGCCGGGTCGGTGATGGTCTGATGAGCGGCCCAGCACCGGGCATGCCGGGCGACGAGTTGGCCGCCGCAGGTCACGGTGACCTGCTCGGGGTCGGCGACGACCTCGACCAGGCGCCCGATCACCGACGGGTGCACCGAGTAGTCGTTGGAGGCGATCCGGACGTAGTGGTCGCGGGCCAGCCGTGTCGAGGTCCGCCAGCCGACCGCCGGGGCGACCGGCGGCAGGTCCACCATCGCCGCCCGGTCGGTCTCGATCCGGTCGGCGGGACGGCATCCGATCCGCCGGTGATGGCGGGTGTTGGCCCGCGCCAGCCACTGGGTGATCTGGGCGTTGAAGTCGCCGGGGCCGGTGAAGGCACGGCCGGGCATGAAGGAGGTCTCCAGATACCCGTTCGCCCGTTCCACCAGCCCCTTGGCCTCGGGGTCGGCGGGCCGGCACTGACGGATCGCGATCCCCAGCATCCCGCGGAAGGCGTTGGCCTCGGCGGTCAACTGCGGACGGCCGCCCCTCCACTGCCCGATCGCGCCCTCGTTGTCCCACACCAGAGTCTTGGGAACCGCACCCAGCACGCTCAGCAGCGTCCACATCCCGGCGAACAGGTCCCCGGCCGCCCGCGATGGCAGCATCCGCGCCATCAGCCACCGCGAATACCCCGAGACCATCACCAGCACCGGCGGGCTGTCGACCTGCCCGGCCCCCAGACAGATCTTGGCCGGCGGGAACCACAGATCGCACTGGGCCAGCTCGCCGGGCTGATACGTCGTCCGCGACGCCGGATCCACCGGCTGGTAGTGCGGCCGCAGGACCCGGACCCGGTCCTTGAGCACCGTCAACGAACGGGTCCAGCCGATCCGCTCGGCGATAACCGTGGCCGGCATGTCGGGGAACCCCTCCAGCAACGCCCGGATCTGCGGCTCCACCGCATCCACGATCGACCCCCTGCCCGCCCGCCGGTACTTCGGCGGCTCATCGGCCGCCAGCGCCCGCTTGACGGTGTTCTTCGAGATGCCCATCCGCCGAGCGATCGCCTTGATCGGCACGCCCTCGGCCCGGTGCAACCGGCGGATCTCCGCCCAGTCCTCCACCTTGATCACCCTCCACAGTGACAGCGGAGGGGGTCAGATTTCGGCCGCCGCCTGGGGGTCAGTTTTCACGTGTCGTCGACAAGTCGGTCGTGTGGCTATGAAGGTGGATCCGAGAGCCATGTGTCGGTCGGTTTGAGAGCCACTTGCTGATCAACTGCCTTGGAGTGTTACTGAAAAAGAGAGCCATGCCCGTGGGCCTGGGGCATGGCTCTCGTGACCCTGTGTGAGCGTTGTCGGCGTACACCTCCCGCTGCGGAGGCGAGTACGCGTAAAGGTGCACAGTCCGATGGCGGTTAGCCGGTGGCGGTGATGTGGCTTTGACGACGGCCAGGGTCGTGAGGCGGCGCCAGGGGTGCGACGTACGCGCATGTTCGACCAGGTTCAGCGGAGTTCCTGGCGTTCTGCGGTTTCGCCCAGACGGTGGAGCAGGTACGCCCAGCCGTCGCTGGTCTCCTCTTCGAGTACGGCAGGCAGGCCGCTGTGGCGCAGGGTGAGCTCGGTGCCTTCACCGTCCGGGGTCAAAGTGACTTCGACTCGGGATGCCTCTGGTGCCATGGCGGGCGCTCCAGGTGTGGCCTCCCAGCCGAAGGTGAAAACGAGACGTTCGTACGGCACGAACTCCACGAACCGTCCGCGCATCACCGGGCGTGGGCCCTCGTGCATCGCAACCTGCAAGGTGCCGCCGGGGCGGGCGTCCAGTTCGGCCGTTCCCCACCATTGCGCCAGGCGTGCCGGGTCGGTGAAGAACCGCCAGACCGTCTCGGGACGCGCACGGATGTGCAACGTCTGCTCAATCGTCCTGCTCACAACGATCCCTTCACGTCCTGGTCGCCGATGCGCGCGTTCTTCCTCCTCGGCTTCGTACTGGAGGCGGCTGAGCGAGGTGGACCACATGGTCTCCAGGAACGTCACAGCCTCGGCCAACCCCTCCGGACGCAGCCGATAGAAGCGGCGATTGCCCGCGCGGCGGACGTCGACGAGGCGGGCTGCTGCCAGCGTCCGCAGATGCTGGGATACCGCAGGGCGACTGATCTCGGGAAAGCGCTCGGCGATCTCGCCTGCCGATACTTCGCGATCCCGCACCAGGACGAGGATGGCGCGACGGGTCGGGTCCGCCACAGCGCGAAGCGCGTCGTCCATGGGCCACCGCCTTCGTTTGCGCACTGCCAGGACAGTATGTAAGGGTTTAAGCAACATCTTAAACTCGATCGATGACGAGGATTCGCCATGTCAGGCGACGACAACACCCGTGCCCCGCGATCGGAGAACCAGCGCCTGAACGTGCTGGTCGGCCGTTGGCGTTCGCAGGGGCGTACAACGGCCACCGCGATCGACCCGGCGATCCGTATCGCCGGGTCGGACACCTACGAGTGGCTGGCGGGCGAGCACTTCCTCATCCACCGTGTGGACGTGCGCATGAATGAGGAACACGTCGGGGTCATCGAGATGATCGGACCCTACGATCCAACGAGCCGGAGCTATCCCATGCGCTCCTTCGACAACCAAGGCAACTTCGTCACCATGCGGGCAAGCGTCGACGACGAGGGTGTCTGGACGTTCGCCGGCGAGACGGAGCGGGCGACGCTGGTGATCGCCGAAGACGGCGACTCCATGACGGCCGAATGGGAGCGCACTGACGACGGCTCGAACTGGCGGCACTGGATGGACATGAGCTTCACGAGGGCTCCCAGCCCCAGCGCCATCCCTCGCCGCTGAATCCCTCGCAGATCAAAAGCCTCACCGTCGAGTTCGCCTCGCCGTTCCTGGCGGATGCACCACAACGCCATCATGCTCTGCGCGTCTATCCGTACGCGCCTTTGCACATGGAGGTGTACGCCGACAGGTGTGGTCTTCGCGTTCGGTGAGGACATGGGAGAGGATCTCGGCGCCGTGCCGGTCCAGTTCCATGTGGCCAGTTCGTCGATGCAGAGCAGGTCGAGGCGTCCGTAGCGGGCGACGGTCTTGGCGAGGACCTTCTCGTCGGCGGCCTCGACGAGTTCGTTCACGAGCTTGGTAGCGAGGGTGTAGCGGACCCGGTAGCCTTCATCGCGGCCTCGGTCCCGGGGGCGATGAGCAGGTGGGACTTGCCGGTGCCGGTATCGCCGACCAGGCAGGGGGCTGGCCATTTTTCACCCATTCGCAAGTCGCGAGCGTGTGGATGGTGGCGGGGTCGATGCCCGGGTTGGCGTCGAAGTTGCAGGCGCGCAGGGACTTGTCGCGGGGAAACTGGGCGGCCTTGATGCGGCGTTCAGAGCGACGGCGAGCGCGGTCGTCGCATTCGGTCCGTAGGAGTTCAGCGAGGAATCCCAGGTATGGGTGAGCTCGACGACGGCCATCATGAGGCTCGGGGCCTTCCAGAAAAGCGATGGGCTCATCTCTTCGCTGAAGACCGTCTCCGGCGGTCCAGCCGCATTGAGCGGTGACTCTTCAGGAGCCACACGCCGCGTGTTGGGATGCTCGCGGGCCTTTGTGCGGTGCGGACCGGTGCCTCAGGAGTCGGGTACTGCAGCCGGGGTGTCGTATCGCCGGAGCGCGCCGAACCAGCCGCAGGCGATGATGACGCCGATCAGCAGGCCGGCGCCCAGGAAGGCCGGGCGCGGGTCGTGGCCGGACGCCTTGGTCACCGCGCCGGCGACGGCGGCACCGACCGGGGTCGCTGCGACGAACAGCGCTCGTGCCGCCGTCGTGACCCGCCCGAGAAGCTCGCGGGGAATCCAGCGCTGCCGGGTGCTGCGGTTGATCACGCTGGCGACCGACACCGCCCACACCTGTACAGCGTTGGCGGCCAGCAAGGGTACCCATCCGGTGCTGGCTCCCATGACCAGCAGGGAGCCGGCCGCCAGCAGGATGCCCAGGCTGATCGAGGGCAGCGCACCCAGCCGCGCCGCGAAGAACGGAGCGGTGACCGCCCCGGCGATCCCGGCGGCCCCGCCCGCCGTGACCACGGCGGCGACCAGCGGCGTCGGAAGGCTCAGCTGCACGCGGGCGAAGTAGACGATCAGGGTGTCCACCGCCAGGCAGAGGTTGACCAGGGTCTGAACGATGGTGAGGGCCAGCAGCGGGCGAAAGCCGACGATGAACCGCAGGCCCTCCCAAAGATCCTCACCGAGCCTGCGGAGCATCAGGCGAACCGACCTAGGCGCCACCCGCGCCCGGCCACCCCTGCCGGGCGCCGGACGACCGGCCGACCGCGGATCCCGGGTGTCACCGCCGCGCGTCCGTCTTGCCCTCACCTCGATCAGCAGCGGCACCAGGGTGGCCAGCGACACCGCGAAAGTCGCCGCGTTGATCAGTAACGCGGTTTCGACACCGATCCAGGTGGCGAGCAGAGCAACGACGGCCGGGCCGACCATCTGCGATGTCCGGTCGGCGCTCTCCAACGCCGAGTTGGCCTTCAGCAACCCCTCGGCCGGGAACAGGTCCTTCACGGCGACGGTCAGCGCGGCGTCGAAGAACACCGTGGCGGCCCCGCCCACGAACGCCAGGGCCAGCACGACCCCCAGCGGGGCGGCCCCCAGCCACACAAGCCCGGGAAGGATCACGAAGACCCCAGCGCGGAGCACATCCGTGGCGACCAGCACCGCCCACGGATTGAGCCGGTCCACGATCGGCCCTGCGGGCAGTCCGACCAGCAGATAGCCGATCCCCCGCGGTGCGGCCGCCAGACCCGCCGCCAGCGGGTCACGGGTCAACTGCAGGACCAACAGCGGCACAGCGAGCACCGCGCAGCCGTCACCGAGCAAGGACATCGACTGCCCGCCCAGGAACAACCGACGAGCCCGCGACGAGGCTTCCGTCATGTCCTCCAGCCAGTCAGCGTTGAGCCGTATCAAGCCGAGCGCTGAGCACCCCGACCCGACGTGGCCGACTCTCGGCGGTACCGTCTTTCACGTTCGCCAGAGACGGTAATCAGCACCTGCGCGCCGGAGAAGCCATCCTGAGGATGAGAACGAGGCCGTGCTCGATCGACGGCAAGCGACGGTTACTGGCGGGAGGCCCGCGCGATCGTCGGCATGGACATGAGTTGGTTGAAGGCGCCGCCCTCACCTCAGTGTCGACCCGCTGAGAAGACCGCGCTGCACGACATGCTCGCCACCTGCAGAAGCGTCCTGGACCGAGCCCTGTGTGGTGTGGGCTCAGAGGCTCGGCGGTCGGCGAAGCGCCCCATCCCATGTTCCGCGAAGCTTTCGAACTCTCAAACACACTTGCCAAAAACTGCCTTTGGCCTCGGCACTACGTGCCGCTCGGTTCCCTGGTCTTCTGCCCCGGCGTTAGCTTGCCCGAGGGCTGCGGCTGGCTCGGGCCGAACTGCACCCAGCAGGGTTGGCGACGTAGTACTTCGGGCGTGTTTCGGCGGTACTCTTTTTGCGCAGGGTGTCGATGGTCACGGACTCGACGCCTCCGGAACTGATCAGGCCGTCCATCGCGGTACGCCCGAGCAGCAAGAACGTTCGCGCCTCCTCCACGGTCAACAGTACGCCGTTTCGGCGTTCAGCGCAGCCATTAGCGGTCCTTCCTTTTCTATCCA
Organism: Spirillospora sp. CA-108201; assembly: GCF_050936235.1. Lineage (NCBI taxonomy): Bacteria > Bacillati > Actinomycetota > Actinomycetes > Streptosporangiales > Thermomonosporaceae > Spirillospora > Spirillospora sp. CA-108201. The sequence continues at coordinate 2,509,799 of NZ_JBNJNE010000001.1, forward strand.
TTATGCAGGTCCTTTATGACATGCTGCGCCTCGCGGCCACACACAGGCCCGAACGGGCACTTGCACAGTTCGCTTATTGCTCTGTAGAGTTTATCCATGATCAAACAAATTTCAATAGCCGTGACGGGCGCAACTCTGGTCACTGCGGCTTTTGCGACGCCCGTAATTGCCGATGAGGGCAGCGTTGCGACCCAGGCGATCGGCCGCCTGTACACGATGGGCGGCAAGTTCAAGAACCAATACAATATTCGCACGGACCCTAGTACAAAATATGCGAAAGTTGGCACGGTCCGCGGCAAAGGCAAAAGTCTTCCATGCATGTACAATTACTGCAGGGGAGCGAAGCGCGGGGGCACGTACCGCTGCTACGCCGGTGCCGCGAAAGAGAACACCTGGGTACCCCTCAAATATAAGGGCCGTAAGGTATGGGCAGCTCAGGAGTGCGGTGCCTTGGGCAGGTAACCCCGCACCAGTCAAATGAACCAACGAGCGTATCACTCGACACCCCAAACGTACGGGCATGAATATCCCTGCCGCGCCCGATGAGCCGCCGGAGATCCATCAAGGACTCCTCGACAGTCGGAGGACTGCACCTCCGAGGATTTGCCGACGCTCCTTGGAGTCAGCGGCGAATAGGTGAGAGTGAACATCAGCTGAGATCAACCCTTCGTGAGCGGCGGTGGACTTTCCGAACGGGGTGCGACGGAAGCCCTGCGACTGACGTGGAGTCTGTGCGAGACAGCCGGCCGGACCCGGCTACGCACCGTCGAGCACGCCCGCACCACCCACAGCAACCCCTGCAGGTCGGGCCGCGGCATTCGTGCTGGAGTCTGAGGCGCCGACCCGGCGCTGGCGCTGAGTGCGATAACCGGCGCCCTTCTTCGAAGGTTCGGTGGCGCGTGAGTCATCGGCGACGTCTCCGGGTTGCCCGGACGGCCAGGGAACCTTCGAGGCGACTCGTTCGAGGGGTCGCCATGAATGCTCGGCTCCGTTCCGCCGTTTGACTCCCCCGCCAGCGATCGCGTCGGCGAACGCGATGGCGGTGACCGGGACACGGTCGTCCCAGCAATGCCACTCCGAACGCTGCTAAACGAACGAGACCGTTGAGAACGCATCCGTGCTCACTGGCCGGTTCGAGCGCTCGTGCGGGTTCAGAGGATGCATTGGCCGTGCTGGTGCGCGGCGGAAACAGGGCGCCGATGAGGCCGATGGCGATGAGCACGATCATCGCGGCCGCGTAGGCGTGCCGATCGGGGCGCCCGCGACGAGGATGGTGCCGGCGATCGCGGTGCCCAGCGACGAGCCCAGGTTCGAGACGCTGCGCGACAGGCCCGAGATCTCACCCTGTTGGTCCTGCCCGGAGCTCGACCGCACCACGTTGACCGAAGGGGTGAGCATCAGGCCGATGGCCCAACCCGATCAAATCGAGCCCGGGTGTGCAGGCCCACGGGTTCGAGGAGGCGTGCACCAGGGCGATCAGGATGACGATGCCGGGGATGGTGACGGTGAAGCCCGCCACGATGAGGGTCCGTTGCGCTCGTCGTCTGGCCAGGCGTTCGGCCGCGAGCGAGGACGCCAGGAGGCCCGCGGTGGCCGCAGTGTAGATCACGCCGGTCCGGACCGCGTCGTAGTGGCGCACGATCTGCAGTATGCGGCCACCGTGAACGAGGTTCCCATGAGCATGAGCCATTGGACGTTCTGGGGCCGCGCCCCGGAGGTCGAAGGGCCGGGCGGGATCGGGAGGCAGCGGATCGTTGATCGCCCGGATCAGCCCGGTGATCAGCACGTGCCGATGCCCTCCACGAGGGAGTTGCCGAGGCTGAGGACACCCAGGTCCGGCGCCGCCGCCGACAGCAGCGCGCCCGCGCCGTAGACGACGAGACCGGTCGTCACGACCGCTTGCGTCCGTATCGGTCGGTCAGATTGCCGCCGGATCATCAGCGCCGCCACCACCAGCAGGAAGACCGTGATGGCGACCCGCACGCCCTGGACCGTCGTGTCCAGGGCCCGGCTGATGTCGTTGATCATCACGTTCATGTTCGACCCGGCGAAGCCGCAGATGAACTGCGCGAGGGCGAGCGGGAACAGCACCCTCCGCGACCTCGCCCGCGAGTGCGGAGGGAGCCTCGTATCGGTCACCGGCGTCCCCTTCTCCTGGAACGTGCCCGTGCCAGGGTCCGGTGGTCTTCCCGGCCGAGCGTCACTCCCGGAGGTTGAACCTGCGCCGCCGTGACTCATCCGGGCCGGCTCGCGACGGGACGGGCCGCCGCGTGCGCCCACCTGGTGCGGGTGATGCCGTACAGGTGCGGCGAGGCGACGATTCACAGCCGACGCGGCAATGACCGGCACCACCGCACCGGAGGGACACCATGTCCGTGACCAGCCGAATCCCGCCGCCGACCTTCCTCGCCCGCCCGAAGAAGGCGACAGTTATCCGCTCTTGCGCATGGCGGACGGCCACTGGGCCCTGCTGCAGGCGGTCTTCGCCGAGGGGGACGGAGGCTCACACGTGCTCTTCGCCGTCCTTGGGGCACTGTCGCTGGTGGTGGGGCTGCTCGCGCTGCGCGACGTGCATCGGACCGTCGCGGTGCTGGCCCTCATCGTCGGCATCGCCTGGCTGGCGGGCGGCGTCATCGAGTTCGTCATCGTGCTGTCGGACCAGGCCCGTCCGGGACGCCGCCCGACGCTCGTGGTCTCGGTGCTGGCGGGGTGCTCGTCGCGCTCTGGATCCGGCACGCCGTCACGAAGGCGCCGGTCACCTGACGTCCCACATCCGACTCGCGCTCCGCCCGCGAGGACGCGTTCCGGCGCTTCCTCGCGGGCGGAGCGCGTTCAGGTCCGTACCGTTCCCGCGGCCCTCAATTCTGATGCGCGCCGTGCAGAGCCTCTTGGAGTTCGTGCTCGGTCTCCTCGGACAGCGGCGACTGCAGCACCGTGCCGCCGTACCTGCCGAGGGCGGTGACCGCCTTGTCCGGCGTGACCTTCTGGACGACCATGAACAGCGCGGACGTGCGCGGCTGGAGCATGTCGCGGACCTGTTTCTGAAAGTGCTTGTCGATGCCGGACTCCTCGATCCTTCCCATGAGCGGCCCCATGCCGGCGCCGATCGCCATCCCGAGGAACGGGACGAAGAAGATCAGGCCGAAGAGCAGGCCCCAGAACATGCCCCGGGTCGCGCCGCCGGCGACCGCGTGGTGGTTGGTGCTGACGTGGAACTTGCCGTCGCCGTCACGGGAGATCATCGCGACCGCGTCGGCCTGGATGACGAACTCGTCGCCGAGCCTGCGGACCTGGCGCTCGGCTTCGTAGGCCGTCGCCTCGTCCGGGTATCCGATTGCGATCAGTTCGGCCACCGCCGTACCGCCTCTCTGGTCGTCTTCCGACCGGGTGTCTGACGGCTTCAGCCAACCGGGGCCGGGAACGAACACCATCCCCCCAGAAGGATGAAGTGGCCTTGTGCCCTCGGCACGGAGCGCCTCATGCAGAGCGGCGCAAGGTCCGTCAATGCGACAGCAGCACCTTGAGGGCGACGATGATCAGGCCGAGGAGGAGATTGACCGCGGCCGTGAGCAAGGTGAGGGACACCGGGGTGTTCGATCTGGCGCCCGCGACGGCCGACCAGCCCACCTGACCGCACAGCGCCACCACCAATGCCGCCCAGGAGGCGGCCGAATCGGAGAGATCGAGCAGCCGGCACAGCCCGACCGCCACCGCCGGCGGGAACATCGCCTGAACCAGGGGCCACTCGCGCCGTCCGACCGACCGGATCTCCGCCCGGCTCAGCCGGACGGCGTGCCTTCGGTCTCCGACCAGGCGGGCGTACACGTGCGCCAGCCAGAACACGAACCCGGTGGCGAGCAGCAACACGATGAGCGTGGCGGGAGACGCCGGTTCCTCACGCGGGCTCGCCCCCACCACGACCGAAGCGGCCAGCAAGGATCCGTACACCGCGCCGGCGTAGTCCGCCCGCTCCTCCGGCTCCGGCTCGGCAACCGTTCGCCCCTCGCTCACCCGGTCCCCCGATCTCGCCCCGGATCCCCCGCCCGAACAGCATCAGCATGGCCGTGGCAGGAAGGGCGAAACCCGGCCTCCTCGGTGAGGCCCCACGCGGAATCACCCGCGACGGACCCCGAGCCGATGACGATGCACCGACGCTGCGTCCTTTCCGGCTGGGGCTCCTGCTTCCTGATCACCTGACCTCGTACGCCTGAAGGGAGACCGGCCGGATGACAGCCCAGCAGTGGCCGCAGCACGTCATCACATTCGCCGACTGGTGCAGCGCCGAGCACATCGTGCTGGAGCATCTGCTGCCCGCGCTCGACACCTCGCAGAGCGCGGAGCCGCACGAATGGTCGTTCGTGCGCACGTACCCGACCTGGCGGCTACGCCATCACCCGACCACCGACCACGGCCTGCGAAGACTGGACCGGGCGCTGGACGTGATGCTCTCCAACAATGGCATCGGCCGCCGAGACGACAGGTCGCCGTCCTCGCCCAACCACACACCGGCGACCCCATTCATCGAGTTGAAGACCATCAGCCAGAGCGACACCGCCGAGCCGTAGGAACGCGCAGTGGTCGCCTGCCTCACCGCTCTATGCACTACCCGCACGACCAGTCGGCCGACGCGGCGGTCACCACCAATCGACCACTACCTCGGCCTTCCTCCCGGCCCCGCAGTCGTCCGGTGGCGGAGGCAAGACGCGCGAGTAGGACCAAAGGGCCAAGGTCCGCCGCGGCCGCGTGATCGACCGGCCACCCCGCCGGTCCCCGACCAGCTCCTGCGCAGTCGGGCCGCCGCTCCCGCCCGCCTACCGCGACATTCTGGCTGTCCTGGCCGACCACCCGGGCTACCTGCGCACCGAAGACCTCGCCCTCAACCTGACCGCCACCCCGCGGTGAGCTTCACGGCCTGCGCAAGTTCGGCCAGCCCGACGCCACCGCGGTCCTTCTCCGTTCGGCGAAGGGTGCGAGGGCCGGCAGAGGCCGGGTGCAGTTCCTTTGGATCGCCGTCGATCGGCGGCCCATGGGCGTTCTGATCGATGATCTTGTTTCGGCGCGGAGTGCCCGCGGCGTCGGGTGATGGACGAGGCCGCTGCGCGGATACCCGGGGCCGACCTCCGTTCACCGGGATCCGGTGCCGCCCGTAACTCCGGTGGGCCGGGCCGGATGCCGTTCACCAGGGAATTTGCCTCGCATACAGTGCCTCAGTTCTTGGTTTGTGAAAATTCGTACTGCTTTGAATATATTGACACGTTCAAGTCCGACAAGGTGCACTTCGGGCAGCTCATCCCGAATGAGCGAAACGTCCCCTATCCCCCCGGCGGCAAGGGCGTCGCAGGCCGCTCCCACGTGAGGCTTCGAACGCCCTGTGCCGTCGGGCCCGTGGAAGGAGCACCCCTGTGAGACACCAGACCGCGATCGGGGCGGCGGCGCTGGCGGCCGGCCTCGCCGTGGCGATGTCCGTCCCCGCCACAGGAGCGACCGCCCGCACCACCCCGGCCAAGCCGAACCCCCGCACGCTCGCGGCGGTCTCGGCCGACACCTTCGTGGCCGCCAAGCCGGCGGAGTTCATGAAGGCCCCGAAGGACAAGATCTTCCGCACGAACGTCACCTCGGGCCTGCGCGGCCTCCAGTACGTGGAGTACCAGCGCACGTACGACGGCCTGCCCGTCTACGGCGGCGACATCGTCGTCACGACGAACGCCGACGGCGGTGTGCTGAGCACCTCGGTCAACCAGGCCGCGACGCTCGACGTCGGCGTCAAGGCGACGATCAAGGCGCCGCAGGCCGCCGCGGTGTCGCGCGCCAAGGTCGCGAAGGTCGACACGGTCTCCGCCCCCCGCCTCACCGTGCTGGCGGAGGGCAGGGGACGCCTGGTCTACGAAACGGTCGTCACCGGTCACCAGAAGAAGGGCGAGACGAAACTGCACGTGTTCGTCGACGCCAAGACCGGCAAGGTCGTCGGGACGTTCGATGACGTCCGCGACGCCGCCGATGACAGAAGCTTCTACCACGGCACGGTGGACCTGAGCACCGCGGCGACGTCAATGACCGACCCCTCGCGTCCCGGCCACCAGTGCGGCGGCCAGGGCGGCTCGGCCTACACCGGCACCGACAGCGCCTGGGGCAACGGCAGCGGGACGAACCTGGAGACCGGCTGCGTGGACGTTTTGTATGCGGTCCAGAAGGAATGGGACATGCTCAAGGCATGGCTCGGCCGCAACGGGACGAACGGCAGCGGCCGCGGCTTCCCCTCGCGCGTGGGTCTGAACGACGTCAACGCCTACTGGAACGGCAGCTACACCAACTTCGGCCACAACCAGTCGAACACCAAGCTGGCCACGTCCGTCGACGTCGTCGGCCACGAGAACGGCCACGCGATCTTCCAGACCACGCCCGGCGGCTCCAGCGGCGGCAGCGGCAACGAGAAGGGGGGCATGAACGAGTCGGCCGGCGACATCTTCGGCACGCTCACCGAGCACTACATGAACGAGCCCTCCACCTACGACCCGCCCGACTACCTGGTCGGCGAGGAGGTCGACCTGGTCGGCCAGGGCCCGATCCGCAACATGTACAACCCGTCCGCGCTGGGCGACCCGAACTGCTACTCGTCCTCGATCCCCAGCACCGAGGTGCACGCGGCGGCCGGCCCGCAGAACCACTGGTTCTACCTGCTGGCCGAGGGCTCGAACCCGAGCAACGGCAACCCGGCCAGCCCGACCTGCAACAGCTCCACCGTCACCGGCATCGGCATCCAGAAGGCCGGCCAGATCTTCATGGGCGGCCTGAACCGCAAGGTGACGAGCTGGAGCCACGCCCGCGCCCGCGTCGAGACGGTCAACGCGGCCCTGCAGCTGTTCCCCGGCTCGGCCACCGAGTGCAACGCGGTGAAGGCGGCGTGGAGCGCCATCAACGTTCCCGCGCAGAGCGGCGAGCCGGCCTGCTGATCCGTCCGAAAGAGCACATGGGACGTCGCTGACGACCTCCCGGTACGCCCGGTGCGGAGGCCCCGCACCGGGCGTGCTCATCGTTCACGGGAGGTGCCATTTGTAGGCATATCTCTCCAGGACGGCACCGAGGGGACGTCGACCGGTCAGGTCCCATACCTGGGCGCGCCGGTCGGAGGCCTCCGTTCCTCTCACGGTAGTTGCGGAGGTCGAGCCGCAGCAGCCTGTGCCCCTCGACTGCGCGCTATCTGACCGTCAGGTCAGGCGCTTGCGCGGGCTCGGGTAGATCCGTGGACCCCTGAGCTCCACCGCGAGGGCTCCTCCCGGTGGCCGGGCCCGACACCGAGCCGACGTTCTGCGCGTTTCCATTGGCGTGAGTCAGGGCTGGGAGGACTTCGGGCAGGCATCAGGCATGGGCTCGTTGGGCACGAATCTCTTCCACGACCTGGGAGGAAGCGGACCGAATCTCGTACATATGCTGCGAACCGGGTCGACGTGCAGTGTGGGGTCCCAAAACCGCACCCTGTGGTCAGCGCCGGAACTGGCGAGCGTCCTCGCGTCCGGGCTGAACGCCAGCGCGTCGATCCGGCCAGTGTGGCCGGTGAGCGGCGCACCGAGCCGGTGGATGGTTCGTGGGTCCCAGAGCCGGATCGCGTTGTCGGGGTCGGCCCCGGCGCTGGCCAGGAGCCGCCCGTCCGGACTGAAGGCCAGCGCTAGCACGCTTCCATCGGACGCGCGGACCGGCGCGGCGACGGGGCGGCGGGTACGCAGGTCCCAGAACTGCAGGGTGCCGTCGATTGCGCCGATGACGAGTGACCTGCCGTCCGGGCTGAACACAGCCGTGTGAGCCTTACTGCGCGTCCCGGCGGTCAGTGTGGCGATGGGACGACCGGTGCGCGGGTCCCAGAGCCGAACGGTGCCGTTGCCCTCAGTGGTGACGAGCAGGCGCCCGTCCGGGCTGAGACCGCCCCATGTCGGAGGGTACTTGTGGTCACGTGGAGGCACCCCGAGCACGTACTTCGGCGGGTCTAGGCTCCACACCCTTGTCTGCCAACCGTTCGCGATGCCCAGGGACCGGCTGTCGGGGCTGAAGGTCAACTGGGTGACCGTGTCCTCCCAGCCGCCCCACGCACGGATCCGGCGGCCGGTCCTGCGGTCCCACAGGATCGTCTTGCCGTCGTAGTCGCCGCCGGCGACCTTGGCGCCGTCCGGGCTGACGGCGACCGCCGTGACCATGACCTTGTGGCCGTTCAGCGGTTTTCCGGCACGGTAGCCGGTCAGGCTGTCCCACAGGTTCACGGTGCCGTCGCCGGCCCCGGTGACGAGGGTCCTGCCGTCCGGGGCGAAGGCCAGCCCTCCGACGGTGGTGCGGTAGCCGGTGAGCGTCGTGTCCGACGAGCGCCGGGGAAGGGCGTCCAGAAACCGGACCATCGCGTCGACGCCGCCGGTCGCCAGTCGCCTGCCGTCCGGGCTGAACGCCACTGTCTGGACGAGACCCGGATAGTAGGACTCGGTGTACCGGTCACCGGTGTGCCCGGTCTGTGAAGTTCCGGCCATGCGGCCGGTGTCCGGGTCCCACAGGCGCACCGTCCCGTTGCCGTCGGCGGTGGCGAGGCGGCGGCCGTCCGGGCTGAACGCGACCCCGGTCACCTCGTCGATATGGCCTGTGAGGGGGCTTCCGGTCGCGCGGCCCTTCCCCGGGTCCCAGAGCCGGACGACGCCGTCATAGCCCGCGGTGGCCAGCCGGCGGCCGTCCGGGCTGAACGCGACCCCGGTGACCGCGGAACCGTGCTTGACTCGTCGAAGGAAGCGACCGGTGCCGGGATCCCACAGCCGTGCCGTGCCGTCGTTCCCGCCTGCCGCGACCATCCGGCCGTCCTGGCTGAGGGCCACCGAGCTCAGCCCCTCCGGGAAGCTGTAGGCGAGGAGGCCCTGGGGGCGGACGGCGGGATCTCGCAACGGTGCGCCGACCACACGGCCGGTCTTCGGATCCCAGAGCTCGACCATGCCATCCTGGCTCGCGGTGGCCACGCGTCGGCCGTCGGGGCTGAAGGACACTCCGGTGACCCATGCGCCGGCCCTGGCCGTCGACCGGCCGGTTGAGCGGCCGGTCTCCGGATCCCAGAACCGGACCGCGTTCCCCGCTCCCCCGGTGGCGACGGTCCGGCCGTCCGGGCTGAACGCGACCCCGTAGATCTGGCCGCCGACGCTCATCGGCCGGCCGGCGGGGCCGCCGGTCACCGGGTCCCACAGCCGCAGCGTCGTGTCGGTGCCCGCGCTGGCGAGCAGCCGGCCGTCCGGGCTGAACGCCAGCGCGTGCACCGGTCCGGTGTGGCCGACCAGGATCGTGCGCTGCTGGTCGAGGAGGGACGTGATGGCCCTGCCGGCCTCGGGCGTGGGGGACACGCGCCAGGCGGCGGCCGCGAGTTGCCGCGCCACGACGGGCTCGGCGGCGAGACTCTGGGCGGCGAGCTGGCGGGACAGGGCGATGGAGTGCTGGCGTTCGGCATCGCGGGCGTTCCGGCCGGCCACGCCGGCTCCCCCGATGGCCGCGGCGGCGAGGAGCACGAGGCCGACGGCGGTGCCGCGGCGGAGCCGGGCCGCCCACCGGGCTGCCCGGCCGCTGCTCGCGAGGAACTCCGCGGCGACGGCGGGCAGCGGCGGGTAGCGCTCCTGGTCCTCGGCCCAGCGGGACGCCGCCTGCCGGGCCGTCGCCAGCTGGAGTCCGCGGTACAAGTACGAGCCGTTGTCCTCATGGTCGCGCCAGAGTCCGGCGTCGTCGAGGAGCTGGCTGCGCAGGGCGTGCTCGGTGATGTCCGCGTGCAGCCAACGGCGCAGCTGCGGCCACTCGCGGAGCAGGGCCTCATGGGAGATCTGGACGTTCTCGCTGTCGACGACGATGAGCCGCCGGCGGGCGAAGACCTCCAGTATCCGGTCGATGCCGGCGCTGTCCGATCCGTCGTGCGCGCCGCGGAGGGCGGTTCGCGCAACGGTGCGGCGGATCAGGCGGCCGTCGTAGGAGACGGCGGTCAGGTCCTGGAACACGTGGCGGGCGAGCGTCCGCTGTTCGCTGGTGAGCTCGGCGAAGGCGGTCTCTGCGCTGGTGGCCACGGCCTGGGACACGCCGCCCGTGCGGTCGTGGCCGCGGCTGGTGAGCCGATCGCCCTCGCGGTTCTCCCAGATCGTGAGCATGGTCTGCGAGAGCAGCGGCAGGTCGCCCGGGTCCAGGCGCCCCGCAGGCGTGCTCAGTTCACCGAGGATGGTGTCGACCAGTCCGGGCTCGATGCTCAGACCGGCGGCGTCGGCGGGGCCGTTGATGGCGTGCCGCAGCCCGGCGGCCGACATCGGGCCGACGACGAAAGGACCGGCCTGGAGCGCGGCGGCCAGCCGGAAGTCCTCGGAGCACCGATCGATGAAGTCGCCTCGTACCGCGATCACGACCACGGCGGCGGGGACGCCGCCGGGGCCCGCCGGCGCGGTCGCGGCCGTGTGCAGGGCCGTGATGAACGCCGCCCGATCCGCCTCGGCCTGCTCGCGTCCGCCGTCCCCGGCGTCGAGGCGGAAGAGTTCTTCGAACTGGTCGATGATCAGGATGAGCTTGCGTCCGGCCGCCGCGGGACCAGGCAGGTCGCGGCGGAGCGCGTCGGCCTCGACGGCCTGGCCGATCAGCAGGTGGGCCTTGTCGGGGTGGTCGGTGAGGGTGCGCAGCACCGCGGGAGCGCCGAGACCTGCCAGTCCGGCCAGGGGGGTGGCCAGGCTCGCCAGTGGGCCGCCGGCCAGCCCGTCGACGACGCGCTGGGGCCAGTCGCGGGCCGCTTCCGACAGCTCACCCTTGCTGATCGCCGGAAGCAGTCCCGCGCGCAGCAGGGACGACTTGCCCGCGCCGGACGCGCCGGTCACCACCAGCGGCCCGGCGCCGACAGGACGCCGCGCCAGGGCGCTGACGAGCCGGGTTGTGAGCGTTTCCCGCCCGTAGAAGATCGGGGCGTCGCTCTGGTGAAAGGGCAGCAGCCCCCGGTACGGGGCGCCGCTCCACCCAGGCTGCGCGGGAGCGGTCTCGTCCCCCGTTCGGGTGCGCTGCTCGATCACCTCGACCAGCCCCATCAGCCTCCGGGTGTCGACGGCCTGCCGGTATCCGAGGTCCACCGCGGCCTGCAGCTCGACGCTCTGCTGGTCGAGGCCCTCACGGATCGTCCCCAACTGGACGCGCAGGTCGCCCAGCAGGAAGGCGAACTCGGTGAACTCCTCGCCCAGCGCGGCCAGCCCTGCGGCCAGCCGCGCCTGCAGATCGTGGTCTCCGGTGCGGATCGCGGCTTCGATCGCGGCACCGACCACGCCGACCTCGCGCAGCACCCGGGCGAGATCGCCCCGGAGTTCCTCCGCCCTCTCTCCACCGTCCTCAAGGACCTGCTGGATCCGGCGCTCCAGTTCCGTCTCCAGATCCTCACGCGACGGCTCCTCCTCTGCGTCCGCGAGCCGCGCTAACCCGTCCTTCACCACATCGGACAGCACGTTGCCGCCGACCGCCGTGACTGCGCCCACCCCTGCCACCGTCAGCGCCGCCGCCCCCAGCCCTGAGGTCAGCAGTGGCCCGAACGCGCCTGCCGACAACACCGCCAGCAGCACCGGGGAGGACAAGCGGCGTCCCTTGTCCCCCGTCGTCCGCGCCAGCTGGACGACCCGCGCCCGTACCCCCTGGCGCATCAGATGCCGCTGGTCGTCCCCAGGCCCCGTCATCCCCACTTCGCGAGTATCGCCCACCGCACACGGCAGCGGACGCTCGCATCGGTGAGCGGCTCGATGCGGCCAAGCGACCTCCGTCCACGCCTCGCCAACTCCTACGGGCCCGCCATCCGACCGGCGGCCAGGCGGCAGCGATTCGGCGTCCGCCCCCTTGACCCGACGCCCTTCCTGCGCGCCGCCCATTTCCCGAGGTCCTCGGTTATAGGGGGCGACGCTCCAGCAACGACCTCCGCAGGTCACTGGGCCGTGGAGGGCCTCCCCGGTTCCCGCCGCCACTATCGGCAGGTTCCGCGCCCCATACGCCGGGGAGACCACGGTCCGTAGCTTCAGGACGGATCGGCGCGGTGAGCCCCCGGGCCAGTGCGCTCAGGGCGCGGGCGCGGGCGCGGGACGGGACTCGCATGCCGCGGATCGGCTGCGCGCCCGCTCCGCGGCGGTGTGACGACATCCCGCCAAGCCCTGCTGACCGTCGCGGCAGTCGCCGACGCTGTGCTGACCGGACCGCACGCACGGGCACAGACCTGACCGAAGGGCCGGCAGAAGCCCACCGTGGTGCTGGTGCACGGGGCGTTCACCGACGCATCCGGCTGGAACGGCGTCGCCGCCCGGCTCATCCCTGACGCTCCGCGCTGGCGCCGAACATCGCGCTGCTCATCGTCTTCCGGTTCATCGCCGGCGGCGAGCAGGGCGCGTTCTTCGGCGCCGGGGCCGTCGTCGCCGCGTACGTGTACGGCCCGGGCAAGGGCGGCAAGGCGTTCGCCACCGTGATGGGAGGCCTGACCGTGGCCACCCCTGCTGACCTGGCTGCCACGCACCGATGACCTGCGCGGCGGCTCCATCAGGAACGAACTGGGCGCCCTGCGTCGGCTGGACGTCTGGACGATGAGCGCCGTCGCGGTGCTCGGCATCTCCAGCATCTTCGCCGTCTACACGTTCATCGGCCCGTTCGTCACCGACGCGGCACTGCGGGACGCCTCGCTCATCCCGATCGCGCTCGCCGCTTTCGCTCCGGACGCCCCGGCCTTGATGGGGGCTCTCAACCTGGCCAACTCGTTGGGCGCGCTCGGTGGCGCGGTCACCATCGGGGCCGGCTGGGGAACCCTGCCCACCGTCCGGGCCGGCTTCGCCCTCACCACGGCTGGTCTGATCCTTTACCTCGTGACCGTCGCCCGGCGGAAGCCGACCGGCGGCCCCGCGTCCAGCCTGAGCCCGGCTCGACCGACGGCGTCGTTGCAGAAGCCGTTTCGACTGGGTGACGGCAGGCTACGACGACGCGTGCGCCCATGGTCAGGGCGAGTACCACGCTGCCGCCTCGACCTCGATATCGCGGCATGGAGGCAGTGAGCCCCGGGTGCGTCCAGTACCGGTTCAGTCTCTTATCTCGTTGGCGATGACGCTGGTGAGGCGGGTGGCGATTTTCCGCAGGGGTGCGGTGTCGTGCTGCACCCGGGCCAGCAGTAGTGCTCCTTCTATTGAGGAGAGGACGAAGACCGCGAGATCTTGGGTGCTGTGGTCGGGGACTCCCCGTTGCCGCAGGCGAGTTGCGATCAGGTCGATCCACTGCTGGTAGCCCTGGGCGCAGGCGGCCCGTACCTGCTCGCTGTCCGCGGCCACGTCCAGGGCGACGTCGGCGATGGGGCAGCCCTCGCGGAACTGTGTCTGTTCCAGGGCGGCACCCAGGAGTTCGGCGATGCCGTGCGCGGCCGTGGCCAGGTCGTCGGACCGTGCCAGGATGGCGTCGAGGGCCAGTCCCAGTTCCTGGCCGGCCTGCACGACGGTCTCGGCGGCGAGTTGTTCCTTGCCGCCGGGGAAATGGAAGTACAGCACCCCCTTGGGCGCGGCCGCTTCGGCGATGATCTGGTTCAGTCCGGTGGCGTGGTAGCCCTGCCGGTGGAACAGGATCCTGGCCGCGTCAAGGATCCGCTGCTTGGTCTCTCCCCGGGCCGCCATCACGCTTCGGCGACCGGCTGGACGTGCGGGCCGGTCTCGGCGCCGGTCACGTCCGAGGCCCGGGCACGGTCGAGTTCGAACTTGTCGTGGGCGCAGAAGATGTTCGCTTCGCCGGTCAGCGCCAGTTCGTTGAGCCGGTCCAGGTTGTGCACGCGGGTGGTTCGATCTGCCTGCAGCAGCGACTGGAACACCGTGAGGAACGGCGGGGAGGAGGGGTCACGCTCCAACTGGCCGTGGTTGAAGTAAGCGTCGCCGGCGTGCACGAGCCAGCGTCGCGACCCGCCATTGCCCTCGCCGCCGGTGTCGATGACGACACCGAGGTGCCCGCGGGTGTGTCCGGCCAGCGGGATGAGCAGGATCGAGGGCGGAATCCCGGGCAGGTCCCGGACGGCCGAGAACCCGAGCCAGTTGTCTCCGACCGTGGAGTGCGGCACCCAGTCCGGGCCGTGTGACCACTGCGCGGATCGGTAGCGGAAACGTTCCTGCACGGTGAGCGGACGGCGTGCGGCGTCGAGTTCGGCGGCCGACAGGTGGACCTTGGCGTTCGGGAAATCCCCAAGTCCTCCCGCGTGGTCGACATCCAGGTGGGTGAGCACGATGTGGCGCACGTCGTCGACCGAGTAGCCGAGCCGTACGACCTGGCGGGCTGCGGTTTCGTCAGGGTCCAGCACCGGCCTGGCGTAGAAACGGAACCTTCGGCCCAGCCTCTCAGGATGCGCGGTGTCGCCGAGCCCGAATCCCGTGTCGACCAGGATGAGGCCGTCGCCGGTCTCGATCAGCAGACAGTGGCACACCTGCCGGGCGAACACCAGGGGACGAGCGGCCCCGCTGACCAGACGCCCGCCCAGAGGCCGGGTGGTCCCGCAGTTCAGATGGTGGATGCGCATTCTTGGAGGCTACTGACCGGTCTATCTAACTACTAGACCAGTCTGTAGATTCACTAGGCCGCTTCTTATTGCATAAGCTTCGCAATAGCTGGTAGCTCGCAATAAGGGGACCGAGTGGACAGTGCGACGCGCCTGGACGGGCGGGCGGCCCGGGAAACCGGGGAGGAGATCGCTGGTCTGTACCGGGCGTGCGACGCCGATCCTCCCTGGTCGGAACCCCCGGTCAGCTCGCCTGCCACCGCGATAGCAGGTGCCGATGCGGACGATCTTGCACGGGAACTGGTCCTGTTTGGCGAGCCGGTAGGCGTAGTGATTCGGGGAATTGCCGGCCGGTGCGAATCTCTGGCGGCGATTGCGCTCTGATGCCTGGAGGATGGCTGCTATGGAACCTGTCGCTGGATGTCTCGCGTGCGATCTTCTTGTCGGGGTCCGTCCTCTTCCCGGAGGTCGTCTGGCGGAGTCGTCGGGTTGGGTCGTCGAGCACTCGGTGGGCCCGCTCGGCCTGGGGACGTTGGTGGTCAAGCCGGTGCGGCACGTCGTCCATGTCGCCGAGTTGAACGTGGTCGAGAGTGCGGCGTTGGGCCCGTTGCTACAGCAGGTGGCCGCAGCGGTGACGAAGGTCCTCCGCCCTGAGCAGGTCTACGTATGCCTCTGGTCCCATGCGAATGCTGTGCCTGGTCACCTGCATTTCGTGGTCCAGCCCGCAGTGAAGGCTGACATGGCCCGGTTCGACGCGTTCGGCCCGGCACTGCAGATGGCGATGTTCCGTGAAGGGGCAGTGCCAGGCGAGACCGAGGTGGAAGCGTTGTGTGAGCAACTCCGAGCGGCCTTGCCCGTCTCGTCCTATGGATCGTGACGTGGGCCCGCGGCCCAGTAGCGCGTTCCTGTACCGGCGGTACGTGAGGCCTCGCGTCCATACCAGGAAGGCGGCTCGGCGATTGCCGTTGGTTTTCGATGCATATGGCCTGGCAGGCCGTTGTGCATGATCTCGCGATGGCAGGCCCACTGTTTTGGCGTTCGCGATAGGGGCGGCCGATGAATCGGGAGATACGGACGACGTCGCCGGTGTGGGGGGCGTGCATCATGCGGCCGCGGCCGCAGTAGATGCCGACGTGGTGGATCGTGGCGGGGTTGCGGAGGTTGGTGGCGGATGTGGGTTCCGGCGTTGTACTGGTCGGCGGCGACCCGGGGTAAACGAATGCCGGCTTGGGCCAAGGCGTATTGGGTGAGGCCGGAGCGGTCGAAGCCTTTGGTGCCGGCTCCATGGGCGGTGCCGTAGCTGGGGCCGGAGGGGCCTCTGCCGCCCCAGGAGTAGGGGGTGCCGAGCCAGCGCAGGGGCTGCGTGGACGGCGGTGGCGCCGCGTCCGGTGGCGGTGGGGGCGGCGAAGTGAGCGGCTCGGCCAAGGACTTTACGGACGTACCAGTCGGCGTGACTGTACTGCCAAATGGCCGGTGGGATGGCGCGTTCGGCTTCGGCGGTGGGCGCGCCGGCCAGTTCTGAGTCGGTTCCTGCGGCCGAGTTGTGGCCGGCGAGCAGGATGACTTCACCTGATTACCGTTACCGGGTCCTTTTACGTGGTCTGCCGCTACCACCGCACACTTCGCCATCTCGATCACCTCGGGCCTCCACGGGCCCGCCACGTGACCTCACCAACACATTCCGTGCCGGGAAGGGCAGACGACCGCCCCCATGACCGCAACTGACAGTTCGTGGCATCCAGGTTGGACTCTCGACGAAGATCTTTTCGCCGTTGCAGGTGTTCGCCGCCGATGCGCGGCAGAAGACGGCTACACCGGAACCCCGGCCGTCGACGTGCCCCTGACACGGCTGATGGACACCACTCTGATCAACAAGAACCGTTACGAGGCTTGCAGGACTGCCCGAGCCCTCGTCCCACCGGCGAGGAATGCGACGAGTACCCCTTCGCTGCAACCCACCAGGGTGCGGCTTTGCATGGCAAGGGAGACTTCAACTGGGAGCTGGTCAAAGACACCGACAACAGCACCGAAGGCGGATACCGCTCATGATGGTTCGACAACTTCCGGATCATTGAGTCGGACCCCTTCTGGGTAGACATCGTCGCATAATCTGAGCATCAGTCGGGCAGGGGTTTCTGCGTTACGCACGGACCCCTGCCCACCCCGCGGAAGAAGGGACTGCGTCATGGCCGTCGGCTCCAGGCATCCGATTTCGATGACCGTCGCCCAGTGGGGAGCCGTGGACGGTTCGACCGACAATGAAATCGACGGCGCGGTCGTGACTGGGAACCCCACTGGCATCGTGGCACTGGCCACCAGCATCCGCGAAGACGCCTGGGACCAGATACTCCATAGCAAGGGCCGCCAGGACTGGCCGCCGCAAGACCAGGAGATCGTCGTTGTGTTGACGCTCACCCAGTGGGCGTTGGCCCACGCGATCGTCGATCGCTGGGCGCAGGTCGCCGAAGAAGTCGGAGACACCGAAAACGCGGACACCACACGGCGAGTACGTGACCGCATCCAAGACGCCATGGCCCAGATGCCTGAGTGGATGCAGACCCGGGACAGCTTCCTCGATACCGATGCCGTTCACGACTTTGGTGACCCCGGACCCGACCCGTCTGCCATGCCGGCGATCGACACCCAAGAGATCATGCTCGATCCGCGAGGACGGGTACCGTCAACAGCGACCGACGCCGCCACATCCAAGGAGCAGGGCCACTCCTAAGCTTGTTCTTTAAGCTGCCTGGCCGCCCGGTGGCGATCTGCGGTGTTTGGCGGACATGGGACGGCCTCCACGTGATCATGTGTCAACGACCAAGAAGACATGTGATCGACCGTGGAGGCCGTGGGTTGAGTCTGCTGGATGAGCGCGCTGGTGTCGATGAGCGCAGCGTGTTGTCCCGGTTCCGGGCGGGTTTCTTCGGGTGCTTGACCGCGCGGGCGGACGTGTTGTTCGAGCTGACGGACGCGGTGCTGTGCGCGGACGGGCCGGTGAAGACGCTGGTGGATCTGACCTTGGTGCCCGAGCACCGGCGCGGGCACGGTGCCCTGCACGACGGGCTCAACTCTGGCCGGATCGACGTGGCGCGGCTGCGTTGGGCGCTGGCGGCGTTGCCGCCGCCTCGGGCGGCGGGCGGGCGGATCGTGCTGGCCGTCGACGTCAGCCCGTGGTTGCGGCCGGACGCGGCGACCTCGCCCGACCGGCTGTTCTGCCACGTCTACGGGCGAGCCAAGAGCCAGTCCCAGTTCATCCCGGGCTGGCCGTACTCGTTCGTCGCGGCGCTGGAGACGGGCCGCACCTCGTGGACGGCGGTGCTGGACGCGGTGCGGCTCGGCCCCGCCGACGACGCCACCGCGGTCACCGCCGCCCAGCTGCGCCAGGTGGTGGAACGCCTGCTCGCAGCCGGGCGGTGGCGTGACGGCGACCCTGACATCCTGATCGTCTGCGACGCCGGCCACGACGTCACCCGGCCGGCGTTCGCCCTGCGTGATCTGCCCGTCGAACTGGTCGGCAGGATCCGTTGCGACCGGGGGCTGCGGCTGCCCGCACCGCCCCGCGACCCGCACTTCATCGGACGGCCGCCACGGCACGGCGGCGAGTTCGCCCTGGCCAACCCGGCGACCTGGCCGCAGCCGCAGCACACCACCACGACCCGGACGGCGCGGTACGGCACCGCGACGGCGATGTCGTGGGACCGGCTGCGTCCACGCCTCACCCACCGCGCCGCCTGGCTCGACCACGAAGGCAGGCTGCCCATCATCGAGGGCACCCTGATCCGGCTGGAGGTCGAGCGCATCCCCGGCACCGGTGACCCCAAACCGGTCTGGCTGTGGTCCTCGGCCACCGGCGCGACCGCCGACCATGCCGACCGGCTCTGGCACGCCTTCCTGCGGCGCTTCGACCTCGAACACACCTTCCGGCTGTTCGAACAGACGCTGGGCTGGACCCGTCCCAAGCTCCGCACCCCCCAGGCCGCCGACCGCTGGACCTGGATCGTCATCGCCGCCCACACCCGACTCCGGCTCGCCCGACGGCTCGCCGACGACCTACGACGACCCTGGGAGAAACCGGCCGAGCCCGGCCGGCTCACCCCCGCCCGTGTCCGCCGCGGGTTTCGGAACATCCGCCCGACCCTCGCCTGCCCGGCCAGCGCACCGAAACCCACCACACCCGGCCCCGGACGACCGCCGGGCTCCACCAACCGCCAGCCCGCCACCATCCACGACGTCGGCAAAACGATCAGACGCGAGACAACCCTCACCGCTCGCTTCGGCCAGGCAGCTTAAAGAACAAGCTAAGCGCGTGTTCGAGAGGTCGATCCGGGTCGGTTCAGGCCAGTCCGGTGGGTGTAAGGGACGAGCAACTCATCGGCCACGATGCCCTTCAGCAGCTTCATAGCCGTCGTCAGCACCGCGGCGTCAATCCGCGTGGTGTCGATCCGGCCGACGCCCCGGACATCGACACGGCCGCCGATACATCCCGGTCCGGGCCGATGACCGGTGCGGCGATCCCGACGATGCCGTTCAGCGCCTCCTACCGGTCGGACGCCGCTGGCATGCGCCGGCTACCGTCCCTCCAAGTGCTGTGGCAAGCGCGGCCTCTCGTCACCGCGGAACGTCTCCAGGTACAGGACGTCGAATCCGTTCGGCAAGGCCAACCCGACGTTCTACCCGGTCACCTCGTGCAACGTCTTTCCACCGCGTGCACAGGAGTCCTGATTCCCATTGAACGGGAATCGTTCGAAGTGCCTCGGGTGTCGTGGTCGCGCCCGACCGGGCCCGCGGGCGACGACAGTGCCCCTGCCCGGCAATCAGGCGACCTGCCATGAACTCGGACATTGAAGCCATCAACACCCGATCCTGGGCGCCGCTCCGCGGCCACTGGTGCGGCGGCAGTTCGCGGCCGCGGTGACGGTCAGCCAGTGTGGCAAACGACACAGACTCAGGGGCAGAGTTCCTGAAATGCTGCCATGCGACCTGTTGGCGCGGTTCATGCTCGGCAATGGACGCCCCCGAAATGATCAGTCGGAGCCCTTCTATGAGCGCCTGAGCAGCGAGGAGTCATTGTCGTGGCGGAACGCAAGCCGGCGGTTCCGTGGCAGCGCGGGCGACTCGTCTTCGGCGGGCTGCTTTCGGTCGCGCTTGGAACCATGACCGTGGTGGCCGGGTTGGGGGGCATCACCGGGCGGCTCGCTCTGCTCGTCACCCTCGCCGGCGTCATCCTCACCCTGGTCATCGATGCGTTCTTCCGTCGCGAGGAGAGCATCCACCACGACGAGAACCAGCTCGCCGAGATCTCCGCCGCACTGGCCATCACCAAATCGCTGGCCGACGCCCCCTCCGAGTGTCAGGCGTTCGTCCGCGAGATCGCGGAGCAGTGGATCCAGATCGACGACCGCAACAGCGCGATCCTGCTGAAACTGCGCGAGGCACGGCAGCGAGCGTTCACCGAGGACATGCGCGACCTCGCCAACGGCGGGTCGTTGCTCGGGCGCCGCCAGGAGTTCCGTCCCGGAATCCTGCTCGAACTGACGAAGATGACCGCCCTCAGCGCGACCGGCAACGATTACTGGTGGACCGGCCGCGATACCACCTATCTCGCGGCAGAACGGTCCGCGGTCACGGATGGCGGCCTGACGCTGCACCGTATCCTGGTCCTGTCGAATTCCGAGATCGACGACGCCTTGCTCGAGGTCCTGCGGGAACAACTGGACGCGGGAATCGTGCTGGACGTGGTCATCCGGGAGGAGGTGTCGCCGCTGGACCAGAGATGCCTGACCGGTGACCGGGCCCTGGTCACTGACAAGGGCGGCATCGTCGGTGTGGTCATCCCGGGAAATGACGCGGATGACGCCGTGGTCGACGCGGGCCATTTCACCATCAACGAGGACAGGATCGAGAACACCCGGGACGTCCTGCAGACCCTCGCCCCCTATCGGACTCCCGCAGCCGACCTCCTGAAAAGACACTCGGAGCTTGACCACGAGTGACGCCGCCGCCGGAGGGGGCCGGCAGACTCCATCGACGCGCGCTGACGAGCACCTGGACTCGCTCCCTCGGGTCGGAGACCCCGCACCTGATCTTGCTCTCATTGAAGACATCTGGACCGATGGAGCCCTGGGGAGCCGATCAGAGAGCCACCGTGGTGGTCGGACTCCTCCGGCCCCGCCGCGACACCCCCAGACGTCAGATCCCCCACACCAGCCCGGCGATTACCGGGTCCGGGCACTTTCGGCCCGCTCGGGGCGGCCTCAATACCGACGAGCTCATCTCACGGGGGGGGCGGCGCTGCTCGGTTGCCGCGCAAAGGCCGGCTGTCCGGAGCCTGCTCGCCAGGGCGATGCGATCCGCAGTGCACCCGCGTCGGCGTTGGCCCCTGCGGCGGACCGGCCAGCCTTGTGGGGCGGTGTTTTGGCAGGCGCGAATGCGATGCCGGCGCTCCTGCGATCGATCGGGTTCCTGGCTAGAGAGCTTCAATAGCTGGGGTTACTGATTTGCAGGTGGGTGTGGGCGAGGAGGCTGTTGAGCAGTGCGGGCCGGTGCTGGATGCGTTTCAGGCGGGTCTTGATCAGCTGCATGAGCTGGTCGATGGTGTGCTTGGTGAGGTTGGCCAGGGACCGTTTCAGGTGTGACCACACGCCCTCGACGGGGTTGAGTTCAGGAGCATGGGGCGGCAGGTGGAAGACGGTGAGCCAGTCCCGGGCGGCCAGGTAGCGGCGCATCCGGGCCGAGCGGTGGGTGTTGAGGTTGTCCCACACGACGACGATCGGCCCGCCGAGTTGCTGGTGAGCGGCATCCAGTAATCGGATGTAGTCGCCCTCGTCGAATCCCTTCCTCTCGTGTTTTCGGCCGCGGTAGGCGTGTGCGCGGTAGATCAGCCGGGGATGCTCGCCGGGCTTGATCGCCACGAGCGCGGCCAGCGAGATCCGGTGGGTGCCGCGGGCGGTGACGCGCACCACCGGTGTGCGTCCGCGTCGTCCCCAGGTGGTGCCTTTGGGCGGCCTCAGCCCCTGGCCGGCTTCGTCTTCGAAGCAGATCCAGGCGCCCAGGTCCGCCGCGGTGCTTCCACCGTCGGCCACACCTCCGCCCGCCACCGGTCAACCCGCTGCTCGTCGCGCTCGGCCGCACGGCGGGTCGGCGTCTGCACGCTCCACCCGATCCGGTGCAGCAGCACGTCCACTCCGGCCGGTGTGTAGGAGACCGAGAACAGATCCCAGATCACCTCGGCGATCCGCGCGAGTGTCCACCGCTGGTCTTCGGTCCAGCCGTGCGCGGCCGGGCCGAGATCCAACGCCTCCTCCAGGAGATTCACCTGGTCATCGGTCAGTTTGCATTTCGCGCCGCCGGCTCCCTTGGACGCCAGCGCCGCCGTACCGCCGCTCTGCCAGGCCCGCCGCCACCGGTTCACCGACATCCGCGACACACGGAACCGCCGCCCGATCTGCGCATCTGACAGCCCCACCTCGAACAGCCGGGCCGCCTCCAGCCGCAGCGCCTCCCGCCGCGCCCGCTCCACAGCGGTCAACCCGCCGCCCTCGCCATACCGCATCCACCAAGGGAAACCCGCCCACACCCGACAGGCCAGTCACCACCAAGACACAGTCGGTAACCCTAACTATTGAAGCTCTCTAGTTCGCGGCTCTTGCCTGCCGAGTTTCGCCGAAGGTTCGTCGGTAGGTGCCGGGTGTGCTGCCGAGGTGTGGCCGGAAGTGGCGGCGCAGGTTGACCGCCGAGGCATCCGGCCGGGTGCGACGTCGCGCGGCATCGGCCGAACGCGCATCAGCGCGTCGGCCTGGCAGAGGGGACGGCATCCGGCAACCCGGAGGAGCCAGTCCTATCCGAGACCGGCCTACCTTTCTCGTCGGAAAGCGGACTCCACACCCTGGTTCAGCAGCGTTCTGTTGATCTGCAACTCACCGACATCGGGAACCAGACACTCCTGCTCTACGGCGTGGAGGTGGCGTGCCCTGCGGCAGTGCTGCTCCTCCTGATCGTGCTCGCGGCTCTCGGCGGACATGCGGTCGCGCGCGGCATGGTGCTCCCGGACCGGGTGCGCGCCGCCCGGCGGATCGCGCTGGCCATGGCGCTGGCCGGACTCGCGCTGACCGGCAGGGCGCTGGTCGGAGTCCTGTCGACGAAGGTCGCCGCGGACGAGACACCCGGCGTGACGCCGCTCTGCTTACGTGGAGCGCGGCGGACGGTACGTGGCGTTCGCGGTGGTCGCGATGGGCCTGAGCGACCACCGCGACCGAAACGCTGCACACCGATTTCGGAAAATCGGTCACCTACCGCCACCGCTACCAGAACCTGCGACTTCTTCCAGCCTCGGGCGGGCGCCTTTTCCTCGTCCCGTTGACCTGGAAACCCGACGCTCGCACAGCCCGGATCTCAACATTCGTTGTCGCGTATGACGGCAACATTCGCCTACAGCTCATCCCGCAGAAGACCAACTGACCAGGCGACCTGAAGGAGAAACCCGGAGACGGTCGACTTCGAGCCGGTGAACGCTCTCATCCTCGGTCGGTGGCCTGGAGTTCGCCGTTTTGTAGGACGTGGATGGCCTTGGCGAGCTGGCCGGTCTTGTGCGGGCAGCTGCGCAGCTAGTGCAGGACGCGTCAGGTCTTGAGCTGGGTGTTGGCCCGCTCGCCGGGGCCGCGCAGCTTGGCAGGAGCACGGTCGGCGTCCTTCTCGGTTCCGGCTTGCCCTTCCCCTTGTACGGAGTGATCAACGGTTCGCCCGCGCCGTGATGGCCCTTGTCGGCCAGCACGATCAACCCCGTCTTGTCCGACTCGCGCAGGATTCCCCGGACCCGTGCGGCCGTCAGGTCGCCGGTCGCGCCGGGCAGGCTCCCCACACCCACACGGTGTCGCCTGTCGGGGTGGCGTGCGACCAGTGGCTTCACCGCTTCTTCCACGTACCGCCAGGCGGTGGTCGCGTGGAGACCTCGAACCCGGCGGCCAGGCCGGCGTAGGTGTTGCCTTCGCGCAGGTAGGCCAGCGCGAGCAGGGCTTGCCGGCCGGGGGCGAGCAGCCGCCGGACCGAGCCGATCACTCCGGCCAGGTGGTTCAGAGTCGAACGCGACACAAGGGCGGCGCGGCGCGGCAGAAGAGCATGCGGTGGAACTGGCAGGCGATGCGGATCTTGGTCGATCGCTTCGCCGCCAGGGGCTTCGCCGTGTTCAAGGACCTCGGCACCCGCCACCGAGGGTGAAAAGGCTTCCATGGAGGTGGGCTGGAGCCGCACCGGAACAGATCGACCAGCTGGTCGCTGACTTGATGACACAGCCGCCAACGGAACGTCGTGCACACCACGGCACCAGCGGATATAAGGGCCGTGCAGAGGTGCGGTGGTGAACGGGACGCATGGCCGCCCCGGCATGGCGGTGAGGACGGGTCGCCAGTCTAATTGACTCCGCGAAAGAAAGCCGAATGTTGACATGGCCGGAATTGACACCTTCTGGCCCCTGCCCTGAGCGCGCCCGATGCGAGACACTTCCTTGTGCACGGAAAGCGAATCCCCCGACGTGGGACGACGTTTGGAGAACCGATGCCGCATATCGCCCTGGGGAACGACGCGTCCGGAATCATCTCGCTGTTCGCCTACCGGCCCGAGACCGCCCGCCCGATGAGCGAGCTGGCCGAGGTGCTGCTGCGCGGTCCGAGTTCGCTGAGCCGCGGCGAGCGGGAACTGATCGCTTCCTACGTCTCCGCCCTCAACGACTGCGAGTTCTGCACCACCTCGCACGCGGCGTTCGCCGCCGCCCAGCTCCCCGAGGGCATCGCGCTGGTCGACCAGGTACGGGCCGATCTCGAGAGCGCGCCGGTCCCGGCGAAGCTGAAGGCCCTGCTGCGGGTGGCCGGCGCGGTCCAGCGGAGTGGGCGCGACGTGCGGCCCGAGGACGTGGCCGCCGCCCGCGCCGAGGGCGCGACCGACGTCGAGGTGCACGACACGGTCCTGATCGCCGCCGCGTTCTGCATGTTCAACCGGTACGTGGACGGTCTCGGCACGACCCTGCCCGACGACCCCGCGGAATACGCGGCGTCCGCCGACGCGATCGTCACCGGCGGATACCTGGCCATACTCGGCCGCCCCGAGGCGCGCGCCGAGACGTGAGGTCGGCCATTGCGCCGGCTCCCGATCAGGTCGAGTCGCCGTCGGCGGCTCGGCCGTATGACCTGCGGCATGCGGCGGTGTCGCCGTGGCTGAACGGTCGGTGGCAGCTGAGGCGGATGCTGACCTCAGTGCCTCGGGTGCCCGCATGGGGTCGTGCAGTGAGCCGTCTTCAGCGTTCGTGATGGGCCGGCCGGCCCATCACAGCGGGGAGGGGACGGGGCGGATGGTGAGAGTGTTGACGTCCACACCCGTCGGCTGATTGATCGCCCACACGATGGCGTCGGCGAGCTGGACGATCCGCCCGCGCGTCTCCTTCAGAGCGGGCAGGGCGTCCCTGATCAGCAGGGCGGGGCCGAGCACGTTCGTCAGCACCATGTCCCGCCACACAGCGGGGTCCCCGTCGGCGACATCGTCCAAGGAGGCGAAGCCCGCATCAGCCACGACAGCGTTCAACCGTCCGAACTCCCGGACCGTGGACTCCACGGCCGTCCGGACGTCTTCGTAGTCGCTCGCATCGCCGGTGAAAGTGCGCAGGCCCGCCGGCGAGCCCATCTCCTTGGCGAAGCGGCGCAGACGATCCTCGCCCCGCCCGGTGACGGCGACCCGGTACCCCTTCCCCAGCAACTGCCGAGCGGTGGCCGCTCCGATACCACTTCCGCCTCCGGTGATGAGGGCGGCAGGAGAGTCGGACACGCGCAGCCTCCCAGAGCACATGGGCAAATCGGTATCACCGACAACGCACACGCTACGCGCGGGCGACTCGCAGGGCGAGTCGGCACAGCCCGGCGCAGTCAACGGGTCTTCACAAGCGGTTGCTGACCGACACGGACCTGGCGGCGGCTGTCGCGCTGCTGCAGGTCGGCGGGTCTGCGTGGGGTGTGCTGCTCCGGGAGCATCGGCGCTGACTGCGGCCTCTTCGCCGTGTTCATGAGGGTGGAGGGGGCCGGGAACGAGCAGAGGCGGCGGTGGCGGGAGTGCCGCGTGGTGGGGTCGCATCGGGTTCGTCGTGTTGGGGAGGGTAGGCCCAGAGGACGGGATCCGTTCGGCGTGACGAGAGGAGGCTGTGATGGGGGTCGTTTCGCCCGGGTTCCATGGGCGGCGGCGCGAGTCCGCGGTTCAGTTGCCGCCCGGGCAGTACCTGACCGAGGACTTTCCCGTTCTCTCGGCCGGTCCGACCCAGCGGATCCCGATGGAGGAGTGGGAGCTCACCGTGACCACGGAGACCGGGCGGCAGCACCGGTGGACGTGGCGGGAGCTGCTGAAGATGCCGTCCGAGACGCCGAGGGTGGACATCCACTGCGTCACCAAGTGGTCCAAGCTCGGCACGGACTGGCAGGGAGTTTCGCTGGACGTCCTGCTGGCCGACGTGGACACCGCGGCCGATTTCGCGCTCGTGTCCTCCTACGGCGGGTACACCACCAACCTGCCGCTTGAGGATCTGCTCGACGGCCAGGCGTGGATCGCCTACCGCTACGGCGGTGAGGAGCTGGAGCCGGAGCACGGGGGCCCGGTGCGGCTCCTGGTACCGCACCTGTACTTCTGGAAGTCGGCGAAATGGTTGCGGGGCATCGACCTGCTGCCCGAGAACGAGCCGGGCTTCTGGGAGACCGCCGGCTATCACGACTACGGGGACCCATGGCGCGAGCAGCGGTACCAGGGCGACTAGCGTGGCGAGTGGCGCGGCTGGCCGAGACGCGCCAGGAGACGGGGACCGCCCGCACGCTCGTGTTCGATGTGCCGGACTGGCCGGGGCATCTGGCCGGCCAGCATGTCGACGTGCGGCTGACCGCGGCGGACGGCTATACCGCGCAGCGCAGCTACTCGCTGTCCGCGCCCGATCGGGTCGAGCTCACCGTGCAGCGGATCCCGGACGGTGAGGTCTCCCCGTATCTCACCGACGTGCTCGGCGTCGGCGATCCGGTCGAGCTCCGGGGCCCGGTGGGCGGCTGGTTCGTGTGGCGGCCCGGTGCGGGACGGGACGTCCTGCTGATCGCGGGCGGTTCGGGCATCGCGCCGCTGATGGCCATGATCCGTGCCCGCCGCCCGGCCGGGAGGGGAACGCGGTTCCGGCTGGTGTACTCCACGCGCACGCCCGGGGACGTGTTCTATGCCGGCGAGCTGCGGCGTCCCGAGCCCGGTCTGGAGGTCACGCACGTCTACACCCGGGTGGCCCCCGACGGCTGGCCCCGCCCGCCCGGCCGGCTGCTGGCGGCCGATCTCGGGGACGGCCCGCCCGACCGCGACTGCTTCGTCTGCGGGCCGACGGGGTTCGTGGAGTCGGCGGCCGACCTGCTGCTCGCCCGCGGTCACGACCCGCGGCGGATCAAGACCGAACGGTTCGGTTGAACGGAGGCTGAGCGAGATGAACGTGCCCCGCCGGGAGGACGCCCCGGGCCCGCGTCCCATGGATCATGTGGACGGCAACGTCCTGGCCGGCCCGCTGAGCGAGCTGTTCGCCGTGGACGTCACGGCCGCCACCGGCCGCTGCGTCAACTGCGGGCTCACCGGCCCGATCGCAGAGCTGCGGGTGTACGACCGGGCGCCCGGCCTGGTCGCCCGCTGCCCCGGGTGCGGCCACGTCCTCCTGCGCTATGTCCGGACGCCGGACTCGGCCTGGATCGACCTGACCGGGACGGTCTCCCTGCGCGTCCGGCTACCGGACGGGGAGGAGCGCGGGTGAGCCTCCAGCGATGACGGAACGCCGAGGGGGGCCGCCCTCCGGATCGTCCGCCGACCGGACCGCGTGGGCGCGCAACCTGCGGACCCCGCTGCGGGCGTTCCTGCGCACCGAGACGGGCGGCGCCGTGGTCCTTCTGGCCGCGACGCTCGCCGCGCTGGTCTGGGCGAACGCGGACGCGTCCTCCTACGAGCGGGTGTGGGAGACGCAGGTGTCCGTCCGGTTCGGCGACGCCGGCCTCTCGCAGGATCTGCGGGACTGGGTCAACAACGGCCTGATGACGGTGTTCTTCTTCGTCGTCGGTCTCGAAGCCCGCCGCGAGTTCGACATGGGAGAGCTCCGCGACCGGCAGCGGTTCGCGCTGCCGCTGGCCGCCGGGGTCGGCGGGATGGCCGTGCCGGTGGCCGTCTACCTCGCCTTCAACGCGGGCGGTCCGACCGCCCACGGCTGGGGCATCGCGATGTCGACCGACACCGCGTTCGCGCTGGGCGTGCTCGCGCTGGTCGGACGGTCCTTCCCCCCGCGGCTGCGCACGTACCTGCTGACGGCCACCGTCGTGGACGACGTCATCGCGCTCGCGGTGATCGCGATCGTCTACAGCGGCGACGTCGCGCTTCCTCCCCTGCTGCTGGCGGTCGGCATCCTCGCCGTGACCGTGCTGGTGCGCGCCCTCGGGGTGCGGCAGATCCCGTTGTACGTCGTGCTGGGCGTCGCCGCGTGGGCGGCGGTCCAGGCCGCCGGGGTGGAGCCGGTGGTCGTCGGCCTGGTCATGGGACTGCTGACGTTCGCCCACCCCGCGGCGCGCGACGACCTGGAACGCGCCACCGAGGTCTTCAGGTTGTTCCGGGAGCAGCCCACGCCGGAGTTCGCCCGGTCCGCGCGGACCGGGGTGGCGGCGGCGATCTCCCCGAACGAGCGGCTCCAGCTGCTGATCCACCCGTGGACGAGCTACGCGGTCGTGCCGCTGTTCGCGCTGGCCAACGCGGGCGTCACGATCACCGCCGGGTTCCTCGGCCGCGCCTTCACCTCGACGGTGACGCTCGGCATCGTGATCGGCTACGTGGCCGGGAAGCCGACCGGGATCCTCGGGGCCTCATGGCTGGTGACCCGGGTGAGCCGGGGCCGGCTGCGTCCGCCGGTCGGCTGGGCCGCGGTCGGCGGCGGCGGCGCGATCGCCGGCATCGGCTTCACCGTGGCCCTGCTGATCGCGACGCTCTCCTTCACCGGTGCGCGGCTGGAGGAGGCCAAGATCGGCGTACTGTCCGCCGCACTGTGCGCCACGGTCGTGACCTGGGTCGTCGTCCGCGCGACCGCCCTGCTGCCGCCGCGCAGGCGGCTGCGCGCGCTGCTCGGGACGGCGGAGAGCATCGTCGACCTGGCCGCACCGGTGGAGCCCGCCCGCGACCATGTCCGCGGTCCCGCGAACGCGCCGGTCACCGTGGTGGAGTACGGCGATTTCGAATGCCCGTACTGCGGGCGGGCGGAGCCGGTCGTCCGGGAGCTGCTCGCCGACCACGGGGACGTCCGGTACGTGTGGCGCCACCTGCCGCTCAACGACATCCACCCCCGGGCGCAGCTCGCCGCCGAGGCCGCCGAGGCGGCCGCCGCGCAGGGCCGGTTCTGGGAGATGCACGACCTGCTGCTCGAACGCCAGGACGCGCTGAGACCCCGGGACCTGCTCCGCCACGCCGGCGACATCGGCCTCGACGTCGACCGTTTCCGTGCCGACCTCCGCCGGCACACCGGTGCCGGGCGGATCGCCGAGGACGTCGACTCGGCCGATCTGAGCGGCGTCTCCGGGACCCCGACCTTCTTCGTCAACGGACGGCGCCACGTCGGCGCCTACGACATCGCCACCCTCACCGCGGCCGTCCGGGGCGCCCGCAAACGCGCAGCGGTCGGCTCCTGACACGGGCGTGTCCAGGTGCCTTCGGCCATGCGGACCACCGCCGGCCTCTCCGTGGAGAACTGATCCTCAACCGCCAGACCGAAGGGTGCGCCGTGATCGTCGTGTACGGAGGACGCCGTCCGTCGGACGCCGAAGGCGAGTTCCCCCCCGCCTCCCTGCCCGTCATCGAGAGACGTCTCGACGACATGCTCACCATGCTGCGTCCCCGTCTGGCCATCGGGTCGGCCGCCGCCGGCACCGATCTGCTCGCCGCCTCCGCGGCTCTGAAGGCCGGGGCCGCCGTGGAGCTTCTCGTGACCTCGGACGCGGAGGAGTTCGTCGCCGCGTCGATCGCCGACAAGGGGGCCGAGTGGACGAACCGCTACCGGGCCCTCGCCGCCGCGCCGCTCGCCGAAGTGATCGAACTCCCCGGCGTCGCCAGTGACGACGAGGGGTTCAGTGAGGTGGTGCATCGAATCCTCTCCCGTGCGGAGGAAGCCCGCCACGACGGCGAGGGCCTCACCGTCGTGATCGTCAGTGCCGGCCGCCGACCCGGCACCGACCACAGCGAGGACATGGCCGACGCCGCCTTCCGCCGGGGCCACCGCGTCGCCCGTGTCAGCCCGTCGACCTAGGTTCGGCTCGGTCGGCGCCTCCGACCAGTTCCCTTCAGTCGAAACCGGCGGAGCGGCTGGCACGCCACATGGTGTGCTCCCGGCTGATCGCCTCCTCGGCGTCGGCCACCTCGGCGGCCCAGGCCGCCTCGTCCCGGACATCGCTCAGCCGGGAGTAGGCGATGGCCAGTTCGTTCGCCGCGAAGGCGTAGGCGCGTTCGAGAGAGCCGGGCTGCTTGACCGCGAGCCAGGCGGCGGCGCCTACGGCGGCGGCGAAAACGCCGGCGAGGTCCAGGGAGAACACGCCGAACGCGCGCAGCACGGCGGCGAGGATCCCCAGGGCCTCGGCGGCGATCAGAACGACACGCCAGAGAAAGGCCCGGCGTCTGTTGTACTCCGACTTGCTCGCGTACCACTCCTGCTGGTCTTTGATGCGACCGGCGAGGTAGGCCCTTCTGCGTTCTTTCAAGGACCGGGTGCGCATGGCCTGGAGTTCTTCGCTGACGGCCGGGTCGGTAGTGGCCTCTATGCTCGTGTTCGGCGCGTCCTGGAGGAGTTCGGCGAGTTGGTCGCGGTAGTACTCGTGCACTTCCCGCTCGGCACGGCCGGTGCCGATTCCGAAGGGAGAGGCTCCGACCGCGTAGCGCCATGCCAAGGTCTTCGCGGACTCGGCGACCGCACGTCCGTCGTACCACTGCGCTTCGGGACGCCGGGACAACAGGTAGAGCTCCACGCAGGCGATGGCGGCGAAGGCGAGCGCTCCGACGACCGCCATGAGGTCCACCGGGCCGCCGCCGATCCGCAGGCTGCACGCCGCGGCGGCCGCGGCGACGACGGCGAGGGCGGGGGCGAGAATCTCGGTCTTCGGACGTGCACAAGAACGCAGCACCGTACGTCAATTCGGCCGGTGCCGACTCTCCGGGCCGAAGACCGTGTCGGCCACCCCGGCGGGCTGGGGGATCGCCGGCTCCGGCCGGAGTCGGGCGAGCATTCAGATGTTCCTGCCATCCGGATGTTGACAGTATCCTGATGCTCCAGGGAGTGCCGGGGAGGTTCGATGGTGCGGTTGACTCGGGTGCAGCAGCAGGCTCGGACGCGGGCCGCCGTGCTCGCGGCGGCCGTGGAGGAGTTCGCCGAGCACGGGTTCGCCGGCGCCAAGGTCGATCGCATCGCCGACCGCGCCGAGCTGACCCGCGGGGCCGTGTATTCGAACTTCGCGAGCAAGCAGGCCCTCTACCTGGCGGTCCTGCTCGACCGCGTACAGCGCTCGGCGGCGGACGGGGAGGACCCGGTCGGGGAGCTCGACCTGACGGACGCGGCAGAGGCCTTCGCCCGTGTCCGGCTCGAACGGCTGCCGCTGGCAGGCGAAACGACCGGCTCCGGCAGGCCTGCGACATGGTCGCTGACCGGGGTGTTCGATGACGCAGCGGGCCGCAGCGCCATGGCCGAGCTCGCGAGGTTGGAGGGTCTGCTGCTGGCTCTCGCCCTGGAGTCGTGCCGGACGAACGCGGGCCGGCGGGTGCGGTTGGCCGAGCTGATACTCACCCTGTTGCACGGGGCGGGCCATCTCGCCGAGACGGCGCCCGGCTTCAGCGACCCGTTCGACGTGGCCCGCGCCTGCCGGCATCTCGCCGAACTCGACGCGGACGATGCCTGGAACCCGCCCCACCTGCCGTACATCGCCGCGCCGCGCCTGTGCCTCGACTCCTGGACGCCGCCCGGGGAGTCGACGGACGCGATCACCGGCCGTCCGGTGGGTTTCGACGATGACGGGGTCATCGTGGTCCTCGGAACGGGACGCCTCTCCGCGGCCGAGGAGGCGGTTCGCGCGGTCAGGGCTGGAGAACCCGTCACCGTGGCGCTGGTGACGGACGACCCCGCCGAGATCGGCGCGCTCGTCCGGCTGAGGATCACCGGCCTCGCCGTGTGCCTGCGGCGGGCGTTCGGGTCGGCGCTCCGTCTGCCCATGCGGCTCGTTCTCGACGAACGGGCCGCGCTCGCGACCGCCGTCGGCGCCGGTACGGCCGAGAACACCGAGGTCGGCGTGCGCGTCCGGGGCGGGAAGATCATCGCTCGGGCCCAGGGCCGGGGCGCCGGGCACGCGGCGGCGACCGCCCCTGCTCTGGCCGAGCCGGCCGAAACGGACGGACGATGACGGACTCCCCCGACTCGGTGCTGCACGTGCTCCGCTGCATCGGACATGCCGAACTGCCCCGCGTGGCCGACGCGGCCGGCCTCACCGAAGCGGAGGTCGAGTCGTGCCTGATCGACCTCGCCGTGGCCGGCTGGGTGACGCGGTCACCTGGAGAGTGGGGCGCATGGTGTCTCACCGAGGCAGGCCGTGCCGAGGACGCCCGAGGGGTCGCCCGCGAGCTCGACTCCACCGGTGCCCGGGGTGCGCTGCTCGCGGTGTACGAGAGGTTCATGGTGCTGAATCCGGAGTTGCTCGAACTCTGCTCGGCATGGCAGCTGCGGGCCGTGGACGGCGTGGCGGCACCGAACGACCACTCCGACCCGGCTTATGACGCCCGGGTCCTGGACCGGTTCGCCGATCTGGACAGGCGCGCCGAGGTCGTCGGCGCGGACCTGTCCGCGCTGCTCCCCCGGTTCGGGCGTTACCGGGTCCGGCTCACCGCTGCGCTCGACCGGGCCCGGTCCGGCGAGCTGGAGCATCTGGCCGACAGCACCACCTCGTATCACGCCGTGTGGTTCCAGCTCCACGAGGACCTGCTCGCCACACTCGGCAGGCCGCGGTGGTGAATCACGCTCCGATGAACTGGATCCATCCCATCGCCGCCCACATCGGAGAGTCCGCGGACGTTCTCGGTGGCAAGGGGCACGGTCTCGTCGTGTTGCGGCGTCTCGGCCTGCCCGTGCCCGCGGGTTTCGTCATCGACGTCAGCGCCTCCCGTGCCTTCCTCCGCGACGGGTGTTTCCCGGAGGGCCTGGACACCGAACTGGCCGCCGCTGTCCACGACTTGGAGGCCGTCACCGGAAGGCGCTTCGGCGGGGGCGAACGGCCCCTGTCGGTCTCGGTCCGGTCCGGTGCCGCCGTGTCGATGCCCGGAATGATGAGCACCGTGCTCAACCTCGGTCTCACCGGCGCTGCGACCGCCGCGCTCGCCGCCGAGACAGGGGCCCCTGCCTTCGCGCAGGAGACGCGCCGACGGTTCCTCAGGAGCTTCGCCGCCGCCTCCGGCGCGGCCGTGGACGAGACGGGTCGGGACGAAGCGCGGTTCAGCGGCGCGACCGTCCCCGACGACGCGATGGGGCAGTTGCGGGCGGCGGTGGCGTCCGTCTTCTCGTCCTGGGGCAGTCCGCGCGCCACCACGTACCGCGAACTGCACGGCATTCCGCACGACCTCGGCACGGCCGTGATCGTCCAAGCCATGGTGTTCGGCAACCGCGACGAGCGCAGCGGCTCGGGTGTCGCCTTCAGCCGCGACCCGAACACCGGCGCCAAGGCCCCGTTCGGTGACGTCCTGTTCGGCAGCCAGGGAGAAGACGTCGTCTCCGGGCATTCCAGCCCCCGGCCGTTGTCCGACCTCGCCGACAGAGAGCCCGCGGTGTGGGAACGACTCCTGGCAGCCCTGCACCGCGTTGAACAGCAGTACCGCGACGTCTGCCACGTCGAGTTCACCTTCGAGTCCGGTGATCTGTGGTGCCTGCAAGTGAGGCCCGGCGGCCTCACGGGCCGCGCGGCCGTTCGCGCGGCGGTCGACCTCGTCGACGAACGGCTCATCGACCGGCGAACGGCCCTGCGGCGGATCTCACCGCGGCATCTGGGCAGCGTCCGCACACCGCGGATGCGTACCGGGGACGGGCTCGACCTTCTCACCCGCGGCCGTGGCGCGTGTCCCGGCGTCGCGGCCGGCCGCGTCGCGGTCACCGCCGACCGGGCGGCCCGCATGGCCGCCGAAGGGCCGGTGATCCTCGTACGCCCCGTCACCTCACCGCTCGACATGCACGGCCTGGCCGCCGCCGCCGGGGTGGTCACCGGCCGCGGCGGGCCCGCGAGCCACGCGGCCGTCGTCGCGCGGGCCATGGGCAAGGCCGCGGTCGTGGACGCGGCCGGCCTCACCGTCGATGCCGCGGCGGAGTGCGTGCGGGTCGGCGAACGCGTCATCCCCGAGGGGACGCTCATCACCATCGACGGCACGGGCGGGGAGATCGTGATCGGTGATCGGGGCGTCGCCGCCGCGATCACCGACGACCATCTGCATCGCCTGCTCGACTGGGCCGACGAGATCTCCGGAGACCGATCGCGCCGCCCGGACGAGGAACGGCTCAGCGCGGCGCATGCCCGTCTATGAGACGGCGCCGCCTGGCGCGCCGGCGACGCTCAGGCGGCCACGAACTCCCGTCAGGTGGCTGGGGCGAGAGTCAAGGCGAGTCTGGCCGCTTCCCCAACACGACGCTGACGTATCCGAACCGGCGGGAGGCGACCGTCGAGCAGCATCGCGCGATCGTGCGCGCCATCGAGGCGCGAGACCAGGATCAGGCGGGCGACCTCTGCGCCCAGCACTTCAGCGATGCCCGCGACATCCGGCTGGCCCAGTCGGAGGACGAGGACCGAGGCCGGGCCCGCGCCGCGTCCGCGCATCCGGCCTGCAAGGCCAGGGCCCGCTCAGGACGGTGACGGCGAGTCGGTCGACCAGATTCTGCGCAGAGGCCGCATTCCTTCCTCGACGAACTCCGCGATCGGGCGGGTGCCTCCGTCGTCGAACCAGGATTCGAGCGCGGCGAAATAGCCGAACGCCAGCGCGTTCGCCGCGACGCGCGCCTGGGCCGGGCTCAGGTCGCGGCCGGTGGCCAGCAGCGGTGCGATCCGCTGTGCCGCGCGGTCCAGTACCGCGCAGGCGGCCATCCGGACGGACGGCTCGGTGAAGAAGTAACGCACCCTGCGCCAGGGACCCCCTCCTCGAAGGCCGTCGGATCCGGGCGTCTCGTACCGCAGGACCGCCTGGAGGAGGCTGCCGACAGGGTCGGCGGGGTCCAGGATGCCCGCGACCGCCTCCGCGCTCATGGCGTCGAACTCGTCGGCGACGAGCAGGCCCTCCTTGGTGCCGAAATAGCGGTACACCGACGACGGCGACACCTCGGCCGCCGCGGCGATCTCCTCGATGGTGACGGCGTCGAACCCCCGCTCGTCGAAGAGGTCGAGAGCCCGTTCCTGGATGGTGTGCATGGCGCTGCGCCGCCACTGTTCGCGAAGCCCTCCCATGCGGCGAGCATAGCAAGTGACTGTCTGAATGACTTTGACTATCAGCCGGCTGTGGCTAGAGTGACCGTCAAACAGAAAGTCACTGTCTCTTATGGCGCGCTCCGAGCCGGATCGCGCGCGAGGCGGGGCTTCGGTAGGACGGGGAGGCCTGAGATGACGGCGCACGCGACCACGGCGCACACGAGACCGCGGCATCGAGCACTGCTACCGGCGTTGTGGGCCGGGCTCGCCCTGACGATCGCCGCCACCGCCTACCCGCTGGGCGACCGCGCCACGAGCCACGTCCTGGCCGATCACGTCCGCGCGTCCTACCCCGCCTACGACGCCGGAGAGATCGACGCCGCCGTCACCGCCTACCTGGCGATCCTGTCCACGGTCGGCGTGCTGGGCGTCCTCGGCTGGCTCGGCACGATGTGGGCGCTCCGGGGGCGCGGGAGCTGGGTGCGCTGGGCCGCGGCCGGCGCCTGGCTGGCGGCCGCCTGCTTCGCGCTCGCCGCACTGACGGTGAAGGACACCTCGGGCGACGTCGGCCTCGCCCCGCCGCTGGCCTGGTCGCAGGTCCTCCCCTGCGCTCCGGGCCTCGTGGCCGTCTGGCTGCTGTGGAGGCCGCGCCGGTGACGGGCGGCGCGGCCTCCAGCGGATCGAGGTGTCAGACGAGGCGTCTGATCTCGCCGTAGGCGCGGTAGAAACCGCCCCGTCCGGAGGTGCGGACGCCTTCCACCGCGTAGCGGGCGCCGGGTTGGCGGATCTCCTTGGGGAACTGCACGTTCCACCCTCGCTCGTAGCCCTCGCTGATGACGCGCACGCGGTGCCGGGAGCCGTCCTGGTAGCACTCCACGATGACGGCGTCACCGGGATGGGAGGTGGTTTCGAGCACCGTCACCGGCTCGGCGGTCGGCAGCGAGGCGGCCACCTTCACATCGACGGGCTTGGGGATCGACCCCTGGTGGGCCGCATGGATGGCCGTCTCGGAGGCGTCGATGCAGACCAGTGATCCGTCGGTGGTGACGATGTAGACCCGCTCGTCCAAGAACTGCATCGAGTAGGCCGAGCCATGCCCCGTGCCGAGTTTCCACAGACGGGTGCCGTCCTCGCCGAAACAGTAGATGGAGGAATGGTTGTCGCCGGCGAACACGTAGCGTCCGTCGGGCGAGGCCGCACAGGAGAACACGGCGGCGTCGCAGCGGTACATCGCTTCGACCTCACCGTTGCCCTTGGCCAGCCGGTAGACGTCGTTGTTGCTGGTCGCGGCGTACACCGATCGGTTCTCCTGCCAGCCGAACAGCACGCCGCCGCCGACCGGCGTCTGCCAGACCGGCCTGCCGTCGGCGGCCGAGTAGCAGGCCACGCCGCGCGAATGGCCGTGAAAGACGGTGTTGCCTCCGGCGTCGCATCGCACCATCCAGGCGGAGTCGCCGTCGACGTCGCGCGACCATTGGTACTCGTCCTCGTGGTCGACGGTGGTGACGCGGCCGTTGCGGTCGGAGACCCCGAGAATGGCGTCGTCGATGTCCAGCCAGTAGATGTCGACGTCGGCGGAGATCTCGTAGGCCACGTGCGGGACCTTGCCGCTCAGGTCGTAGACACGGCCGTCGTCGCAGCCGGCGTAGATCCAGAAGTCGTCGGCGACGATGCACTTCACCCCGTCCGGCAGCCGGTAATGGCCGGTCACGGTGCCGTCGGTGGTGACGGTGTACACGTCGCCGTTCTGGTTGCCGACCCAGCATCGGTCCTCGTCGACGAAGATGCCGAACGCGGCGGCGCCGGTGGCCAGCCGCCAGAGCACCGGCGCCTGGCGCGCGGTCGACCTGCTGCTGACCATGGAGCGCCTGCTGACCGGGCGGGCCTGCCGGACGCCCCGCACCGCCGGCGCGTAGCCCTTCCTGGTCTTCTCCGCGATCTTCTTGGCGGCCGCCGTCCGCGCCTTGTCCTCGGTCGCGAAATCGGACACCTTCGTCTGGCCGGAGGCGCCGATCCTTCCGTAGGTAATGGTGACTCGCGTACCGGAACGGACCACCTCGTAGAACTTGTGAGCGGTCGCGTTGTCTTCGGACAACTCAAGGTACGTGCGGTGCTCCGCCATTCCAGCCTCTCGATCACCTGATGTTGCGAACCCATTGGATCGGACGTCGCCGACAGTACAGATCAGGTACGACAGTTCCTCCGAGGAGGACATCCGCGCCGTCCCGGGTATTGACCCGGCACGGGTATTTCCAGGCGCGGTGGGACCGGCCGAGGTTCGAACAGGAGCCCATACCCGGCCACGTTTCAGAGCCGGTCACGGGAATGCACTGCACGGGCGTCTCCGGAACTGGCGAGCATTCTTACGTCCGGCTCGGCCTCAGCACACGGTCAGGCGCGGTGTTCGGGGGGACGATCGCGCAGTGTGCGCGCCGGAACGCTCCTCGCGGCGCTTACCGGCTCTGCGCTTTCCATCGCTCGTGCATGCTCGCCATCTCCGATGCGGCGAAGCGGGAGAAGTGGCCACCAGCAGGCGCACCCGCCGCGCCGGCACCGACCGCCGCGCCGGAGACGGCCCCAGCGACACGGCGGTCATGCCCGTCGCCCGGTGTCGGGAGGACAGGCACCGACCGCCTGATCGCCCGCGATGCCGTACGTGGGGCACAGCACGACGGCGCGGTCTGTGGCCGAGAGGAGATGCTCGGCCGAGCGCAGCAGGTCCAGCAGCTCCGGCGCGGCGATGGAGTAGAAGGACTGGCGGCCCTCGGCGCGGTAGTCCACCGGTTTGCAGCCGCGCAGGCAGGCCAGATGCTTGGACACCGTCGACTGCGCCAGACCCAGTTCGCGCGTCAGGTCCACCACGCGGGCCTCGCCCAGGGCCAGCCGCTGCACGATCGACAGCCGCACCGGATCGGCCAGCGAGTGGAACAGCGCGGCGGCGGGCGCCAACCCTTCCAGTGAAGTCATTCCACATTCGGAATCAATCGACATGTTGGAATGATAACTGGGCAAGGTGATCGGTCAAGGGCCGCCCCGGCGCAGGAGGCCGGCACCGACGGCGCCGCGGAGCCGCGGGCGGCCACCGGAGGGTGGCCGCCCGCGGCCCGACCGAGTGCTCCCGGAGAGCCGGGTGCGGTCAGACGACGCCGGCTTCGGCCAGCCAGCGCCACAGTTCGTCCTGCTGGACGACCGTGACTCCGAGCTTCTCGGCCTTGCCGGTCTTGGCGGCGCCGACGTTGTCTCCGGTGAGCAGGTAGTCGGTGTTGCTCGAAACGGACGAGGCGGTCGTGGCCGCCGCCTGCTCGACCAGGCGGGTGACGTCCGGTCGGCTGATCTTCGCGCCGGAGCGGGGGTCGGTGAACGCGCCGGTGATGACGACCGACGTGCCCTTGAGCGGCGAGTCGCCCGCGACCGCCGTGTCGACCGGCCGGTCCTCGGCCTGCACGTCGAGGTCCACGCCGCGCTCGCGGAGCGCGGCGATCTCCTCCCGGACCTCCGCGCGGGCGAAGAAGGCGACGATGCTCTCGGCGGCCTTCGGGCCGATGTCGCGGATCGCCACCAGGTCATCGGCGGTCGCCGCCGCGACGTCCTCGATGCGCTCGTATCCGGCCAGGCACAGCCGCTTGGCCGTGCCCTCGGAGGCCATGGGGATCGCCAGCCCGATCAGCGCGCGCCGCAGCCCGACGTTCTTGGAGGAGGCGATCGAGTCGACCATGTTCCGGGCGCTGACCTCGCCCATCCGCTCGTAGCCGAGGAGCTGCTCGGTGGTCAGGTCGTAGAAGTCGCTGCGGCGTCTGAGCACGCCGTCCTCGGCGAGCTTCTCGATCCAGACGTCGCCGACGCCCTCCATGTCGGCCGCCTGGCGCGAGGCCCAGTGCATCAGCCGGCGCGTGGCCTGCGCCGGGCACTGCAGGTTCACGCACCAGCGCTCCTCGCCCGTGCCGCGGACCTCCAGTTCGGAGTCGCACGACGGGCACCGCTCCGGCGGGACGATCTCGACCTCGCTCCCGTCGCGCCGCTCCGGCAGCGAGCGGCCCGCGAACGGGATCACGTCGCCGCGCCGCACGACCGCCACCGTGTCGCCGATCCGCAGATCGCGCTCGCGGATCAGCCGGGGGTTGTGCAGGGTGATGTTCTCCACCGTCACGCCGCCGACGAACACCGGTGCGACCTTCGCGCGCGGCGGAACGCGGCCGATCTTGCCGACCGGCCACTGGACGGCCAGCAGCGTCGTCAGCTTCTCCTCCGGCGGGTACTTGAACGCGATCGCCCCGCGGGGCTCGGCGCTGTTGAAGCCCGCCGCGTCGAACGCCGCCGGCTCGTGCAGCCGCACGACCGCGCCGTCGATGTCGTAGTCCAGATCGTCGCGGCGGCCGCCGATCTCCTCGATCGCGGCGATGACCTCCTCGACGCCGGTGCCCACGTACTGGGCGACCGACTCGAAACCGGCCGGGACCTCGATCGCGTCGCCGGCGCGGTCGGCGCCGAACGCGAAGAACCGCAGCACCCGCCTGGCCTCGACGGCCGCTTCGGGGTCCTTCAGCACCAGCGTTCCGGCGGCTCCCGAACGGGGGTTGGTCAGGATCCGCTCCGGGTGCGCCTCGTTGTAGGCCGCCCACACCGAGCGCAGCATCACCGCCTCGCCGCGGACCTCGACGCGCCCGGGCGCCTCGATCCCGGCCGGCAGCCCCGGGATCACGTGGCGGACCTTCTCGGTCACCAGCTCGCCGACCGCGCCGGTGCCCCGCGTGGCGACGTAGTCGAGCCTCCCGTCGGTGTAGACGACGCTGAGCGAGAGCCCGTCGAGCTTCTCGGACACGCGGAAGACCTGACCGCCGAACCGCTCGCAGAACGTGCGGATCTGCTCCTCGCTCGTCGCCTTCGCCAGCGAGAGCATCGGCCGCGCGTGGCGCACGGTCGGGCCGGTCAGCTCCGCCGGCGCGTTGACCTTGCCGAGCGGGCTGTCGGCCGGTTCGAGGTCCGGGTGCTCGGCGACCAGCGCCGCCAGCTCGTCCTTCAGGGCGTCGTAGTCGGCGTCCGGCAGCGGGCTGTCACCGGCGCCGTAGTACAGATCGTTCAGTCGCCTGACCTCGGCGGTCAGCTCGGCGATGCGCTCTCCAACGTCCACCCCTCGATTAAACGCGATGCCACCGACATCCACCCGCCCCGAAACCCCGCCCCATGCCGGCGCCGAACCGGCCCGGCCCCCGCACGACCGTCTCGCCGGCCCGTTTCGTTCAGACGACCTTGGCGCAGAGGACGCCTCGGCGGAAGTCCCATGTCAGGGAGCCTTTGGGGCACCTGCTCTTGTAATAGCCGGTGTACTGGAGGACGTAGTCGTATTCCTTCGGGAGGTCGCCCTTGCCGCATCTCCACGAGGTCATCAGACCGTACCCGCTGATGGCCGCCATGCCCGGCTTGCTGCCCTGTTTGCCCAGGAAGCAATCGCCGTCCCTGAACTGCCGTTCTACGCAGAGGTAGATCCTGCCCCCGTCGTGGGTGGGGGACTCCCAGTACGACTCTCCGTTGAGCGTCTTGGACTCGCAGGCACTGCCCGTCTTCTCCACGCCGGTGACCTTCAGGTAGGCGTCGCTCTGCGCGCAGGAGACCGTTCGGGGCACGTCCTCAAGCCATTCACCCGGGTTCCAGGGGTCCCCCGACGCGTCCAGGCAGTCGTTGATCGAGATGTCGTCGAACGCCTTCCAGGTGCTGTCGGGGGTCGGAGTCGGCCGGGGTCTGGTTCCCGGGCCCGTGAGGCCGGTCGAGCGGCTCGTCGCCGAGGTCGACGCGGCGGCGTCGTTGCCCGATCCCTTGGTGCCCTTGTCGCCGACGACGGCGATGAACAGGGCCACGAGTACGACGCCCACGACTCCGGCCGCGATCGCGACCGCAGCGGCGGCCTTGGCCGGTGGACGCTGAGCCTGCACCGGCGCGGGTCCGGGGCGCGGCGCCGGGCTGGGCGGCGGAGGCCGGCTCGCGGGCGGCTGACTCCCCTCGTCCCGTGGAGGACGTGCGCCGAGTTCGCCGGTGCCGGCCTTCGTGAAGACCTCGGTCTCGGCCATCCGCATGGCGATCATGGTGGTGAACGGCTTCGGCAGGGGCATGCCCTCGTCCGCGACGAGCGCGGAGCACCGGTCCAGGAACTCTCCGGTCGCCGGGCGGCCCGCCGGGTCCTTCTCCAGGCCCGCCGAGACCAGGGACCTCAACGAGGCCGGGACGCCCGTCAGATCCGGGGCCAGATGGCGGACCCGGTACCCGAGGGCCTCGGGCGGACCCTCTCCGAAGGGGTGGCGGCCGGTCGCGGCGAAGGCCAGCACGGCGGCCAGGCAGAACACGTCGCTGGCCGGTTCGAGGTCGCCGCCCAGGAACTGCTCGGGCGACATGTACCCGGGCGTGCCCACCAGGGTCAGGCTCTGGGTGGGCGCGTCCATCGCGCGCGCTATGCCGAAGTCGATGATCCGCGGCCCGTCCTGGGCCAGCAGCACGTTTCCCGGCTTGAGGTCCCGGTGGATCACGTTGCGCTCGTGGACCGCCCGCAGCCCTTCGGCGAGCCCCGCGCCGAGCGCCGCCACCGAGATCTCGGGCAGCGCGCCGTTCTCCTCGACGGCGTCCTGGAGCGAGGGCCCGGCTATGTACTCCGTGACCAGCCACGGCGGGTCGGCGTCGGCGTCGGCGTCTATCACCTGGGCCGTGTAGAAGCCCCGGATGCGGCGCGCCGCCGCGATCTCCTTCGTGAACCGGCGGCGGAACACCGCGTCGTCGGCGAAGTGGGGGTGGACGACCTTGACCGCGACCAGCCGCCGCCCCTGGGACCGGCCCAGGTAGACCTGTCCCATCCCGCCCGCTCCCAGCCGTGCGAGCAGGCGGTAGGGCCCGACCCG
Organism: Spirillospora sp. CA-108201; assembly: GCF_050936235.1. NCBI lineage: Bacteria > Bacillati > Actinomycetota > Actinomycetes > Streptosporangiales > Thermomonosporaceae > Spirillospora > Spirillospora sp. CA-108201. The sequence continues at coordinate 2,551,669 of NZ_JBNJNE010000001.1, forward strand.
TTCCGGATCGGCGGCCTTGAGCTCCCTGAGTCCCGTGCCGGACATCCCACCTGCCCCCCAGGCTTGCCAAACACCAATGTCTTTTTGAGGACGAGCCCAGCGAGGCCGATCGTCCGGTCGGAGCGCACGCCGCGCGATCCTCGGATGACGCATCTGAGCTGTGGCCATTCTGCGCGGCGGCGGTCAATGATCACACTCCGTTACGGGAAGTCTCCGTCGGACGGCTCGCAGGTCGCCGGGTTCGCCCGGATTGCGGAGGGCGCCGCAACGGCCCGCGCCCTGGATTCGGCGACCGACCTCGCTACGCTGCTCTCCCTGATCCAGCCGGAGGTGAGAGCGCATGACGTCGGTCGACGGTACGGTCCTCGCCGCCATGAGCCGCGCTGACGCGGACGAGCTTTCCGCCGGTCTCGATCCGCTGGAGTGCCCGCCGAGCGTCCTGCAGCTTCTCGCCAGGCACGAGGATCCGCGGCTGCGGGAATTCGGCCTGGTATGCCTGGCCGAGCGACTCGCCGCAGGGCGGGTCGAGGACGGTGCCGAACTGGCCGCGTTCGCCGCGTCATTGCCGGGCACGCTCGACGGTTCGCCGGAGGCGGCGCTGGCCTTGGCGCACCTGCACCTCCGTCTGCGCGCCCACGTCCGGACCCGGCCCTGGCCGCGGTGGCGCGAGGCGGATCTGCCGGCCCGGGTCCAGATCGCCTGGCTGGGCGCCGAGATCGCCGCTCGCCCTGAGACGCTGCGGGACGAGCCCCGCAGCGAACTGCTCTACCAGGCCGTCCGCGAGATCAGCGTGGTTGATGTGGACGAACCCGAAAGCCTCGCCCGGGAGTTGACGAACCGGCCCGATCCTGTGTTGCGGGCAGAGGCCCTGCGGGTCGCTCGCGAGGCCGTGCACGCCGGCCTGCTGGCACCGGAACGAGCCCGGCGGGTCGTGGTGGGGCTCGCCGGATCGATCGCCGGGGAACCGGCCACGAGCGCCGCCGCGGTCGACGTCGCCGTGGCGGCGCTGCGCGAGATGGCGGAGCCCTGGGCCGCCTTGGATCCGCTGCCGCAGGAGCACCTGTACCGGTTTCTCCGAGCCGGGCCCGGCGGAACCGCTGTGGCCGCCGCCGCGATCGAAGCCGCGGCCCGCCACGGGCATCAGGACGTGCTCCGTGACGTGGTCGCCGACCGGACCCGGCCCCCGGAGCTGCGGCGACGTGCGCTGGAGCTGCTCGGAGACCTCGCGGACCGCGACGACATCGGCGACCTGCTGGGCATCGCCGCCACCGACCCGCTGCTGCTGGCCGGGCCTGCTGCCCGGTGCCTACGCGGGCTGCACCGGCGCGGGCACTTCCCCGCGGGCGACGCCGTCCCGGCGTTCGTGGATTTGGCGGTCGCCGACCACTCGGTGCCCGCGGGCGAGGCCGCCACCGTCCTGTTCACGTGCCGGCACGCGGCGCTCCAGGAGCTCACGCGGGCGGCCGAGGACGATCCGCACTGGCCGAGGCGGCTGGAGCTCCTGGTCGCTCTGGCGGCCCAGGGCGCCGGGGACCTGCCGGTGGGTGAGAAGGTCACCGACCTGCTGCGCACCGCGCCGGATCCGCGCCCCTTCCTGCGGGCGGTCCGCGCGTTGCGCCACACGGCCGCCGAGGAGGCCGTCATCGCCGCGCTCCCGCGATCGCCGTCGGCGGCGGTCGAGGCGCTGGAAGCCGTGGGCGGCGCCCGGACGGTCGCGGCGCTGCGCGACGGTCTTGGCCTGGACGGACCGGACGACGACGGCGGCGTGGTCGCCTACCTGCGGCCCGTCCGCCACCGGGCCCTGGAAGTACTGTGGCATCTCACCGAGGACCCCGACCGGCGACGGACGATCCTGGCCCGGCTCGACCCGCGGGATCTGCCTGGCCGGATCGCCGCCGATCTCGGCGGCCCGGACGAACGGGAACTGGCGTTGCTCCAGGCCGGCCTGGATCCGGACGAGCCCGTGGCCGCCCTGAGCAGGCTGGCGCGGACCGCCGGCTCGGGCACCGTGCCGATCATCGCCGATCTCCTGCTGCGGGTCGTGTCCGACCTCGCGGCGTCCTGGGCGCCGGCGGCGTCCGGAGGCGCCGCGGAACCGGCGGTGCCGCAGGAGGCCGTCGCGGCCGTTCGCGACCTCGGCGCCCGCCTCCACGAGAGAGGGAGGATCAGGCCCCGCTGCCTGCTCGACGCCGCGGACGCGCGGGAGGCCGGCGACGCGCTCGTCGCCGGCGTCGCGCTCGATCTGCTGGACCGCCCCGAGCTCACGGCGGCCGAGCGGATGATCCTGCTCGGCCTGCTCCTGCGGACGTCCCATCGCGAGATCCGGCCACGGGTGCATCCGCTGCTGCGCCACCGCGACCGCCATGTCCGCAAGCACGTGATCGCGCTCCTCGCCCGCGACACCGACGGCGAGGACGCGCAGGCGCTGTCGGCGAGCCTGATCCCGCTCACCGCGGCCCCCGACGCGCAGACCGCGCGCCAGGCGCTGCTCGCGCTCGGCCACGCTCGCGCGCGCTGGGCCGCTTCGGCGATCGCCGCCTGCCTCGACCACCCCAACATGAACGTCAAGAAGACGGCCGCGACCGCGCTGATCGACGCCGGGTCCCCCGCGGCCGTGCCGAAGCTGCTTTTCTGGCTCGGCAGGCACGAAAATCCCGGCCTGCGCGACGCGCTCAGCGGCGCGCTGCGGGCGATCCTCGGCGGCGCCTACGCGGCCACCGTCATCGCGATGGCCGACCGCGCCGCCGACGACCGCACCCGCGACCTGCTGCTGACCGGCCTCGACCGCTCGCTGTCCGCCCGTGCGGTCGGCGCTCTGGCCGACCAGGGGTCACCGGCCGGCGCCCGTCTGCTCTCCCTCGTCGCCGCGGGCCGGCTCGCCCTCGGTTCTGGGACGGCCGCGGAACTGGCGGAGCGAATGGCGGCCCGGGGCATCGCGCCGCCGGCCCGCCGCGAACCTCGCACGCGGCCGGACGCCGAACTCGACGCGCTGCTCCGTCGCGGCTGGAACACCGAGATCGCAGAGCGACTCGCGGAGAGGCTCGATCGGGATCCCGGCGAGCCGGCCCCCGAACGGCTGAGCCGGCTCCGGCCGATGCTGGAACGCTGGCTGGAGCTGGCCGCCGCAGGACCGGAGAAGCGCGGCCCGGTCCTGCGGCTCACGCTGCGGCTCTGCCCCCCGCCGTGGACGGCCGACGAGGAAGAGGCCTTCACCCGGTCGGCGCGGACGCTGGTCGCAGGGTTGGCCGACGTCGGCGAGACCTACCGCGACCGCCTCGTCGCGCTGCTTGAGGACACGGTCGCGCGACTGCCCTCCAGCGACGGGCTCGACATCGCCGCGCGGATCCGCGCGCTGCCGCCGGAGGCAGCGGGAGGCCGGTCCTTGCTGGTGCTGCTGCGCGGATGCGGCGCGGTGCTGACCCGCGCCGACCTCGTGCGGGCGCTCGCCGCCGCCCGCGCGGGCGCGAACCCGTGGCGGGCAGAGGAGGAGGCGCTGCGGGAGGCGTTCGGGCAGGCGGGGCCGGTCTCCGCGTCCGCGTCGAGTGGCGGCGCCGAGGCTTCCGAGGACCCCGCCGTGGCCCGATGGCGGGACGACCTCGCCGCGGCGGCCCGCACGCCCGACGCCCTCCGGCGATTCCGCGTCGCGGACCGGCCCGGTCCCGGCGGACGCCCCCCGGGTTCACGTGACCGGCTCACCGCGCTGATCGGCGGCTTCGCCAGGTCCGACGCCGGGGTACGCGACGTTCTGCTGGACTGGATGATCGAGCTCCAGCCACTCGGCGCGCCATCGTGGACCATCGCGGAGGACGCCCGCCGCCCCGCGCCGACCGACCGCGAATCCCGTCCTGGCGGGGCCCGGCCCCGGTCGGCGGATCTGCGCGAGCGCCTGCTGGAGCTGCTGGACGATCCCGCGCGGGACCGGCGCGAAGCCGCGGCCCGCGTCCTGCTGAGCTGGCCCGAACCCCGGTTCCGGCTCACGGCGCTGCGCGCCTTCCTCGCGGGCCGGGTCGACCTCACCGCCTCCGCAGACCTCGCGCATGCCCTGACCCTGATGAGCGAGACCGAACTGCGCGCCGCCGGGGACCTCGGCTCCGGAGACGACGCGGCTCGCGAACGGATCTCCGGCATCGCCGCCCTTCTGGACCCGCCGGACGTGGAACGGCTCATCCCGCTGCTGCTGGCCTGGTGGGAGCACGGCGATCCCTCCCTCCACACGTCGGCCGGGCGGGCCCTGCGCAAGGCGAGCCCCGACGCCTTGGCCGAGGCCCTGGCCGGCCGCCTCGACACCGGGGACTGGGGGCTGCTCGATCTCATCTCCGGTGTCGCGTTGCAGCCCGCCCCCGCGCTGGTCCGGGCGCAGCGGCGGCTGCGCGAGGAGGAACGCCACGACCTCGCGGACAAGATCGTTCTGGCGGACGGGCCGCTGCGCCGTCCGGGCGCCGCCCGGCAGGACTCCGCGGCCCTCGCGGCTCTTCGCACCCGGACCCGGATCCCGGAGTCGGAGCGGCGTCCGGCCCGAGCGGACCTGTTCCACCTGGCCCGCACCGGCGGCCCCGAGCAGATCCGCCGGGCGCTGACCCTGCTCGCCGAACGCCACGACGACGCCCGCGGGCGCAGGCACGGCGCGGACCGGCCGGCGGACCGCGATCCCGAATTCGAAGAGCTGCTCACCGAGTCGCTCGGCCACCCCGAGGCCAGAGTCCGGCTGCACGCCCACCGGATCTCCCGCAGGGTGATAAACCGCGAGGACTACCTGGGGCAGACCTTGCTGCTGCTCGACGACCGGCAACCCGACATCGTGCGGTCGGCCGTCAAGACCCTGTGCCATGCGGCGTGGAAGCCGGCCGTTCCAGCGGTGGTCGACCTGCTCGCGCACTCCCACCCCGCCGTCCGGAGGGCCGCCTCCGACGGGCTCGCCCTCATCGGCGCGCCGGCGATCCCCGCCCTCAGGCACGCCGCCGGAAGGGCACGCCCGGACAGGCGGCGCCTCTACGGCTCCGTACTCGAAACGATCACATCAGCGACGACCGCCGACCTGGAATCCGAGGAACGGCCGCGATGACCGAGGGCCCGGTGCGGCGCGCTGACGGGCCGCACCGGGCGAGGCGTGGTCAGTCCGCGGGCCCCTGCCAGACCTTCAGGCTGAAGGTCATGAACTCGTAGTTCTTGGCCTTGATGGAGACGATGCCGAGGAGCCCGGTCCTGGTGTAGACGCACCAGGTGGTCCCCCGGTCGGGCTGGAAGATCCTCTCCTCGATGTACTTGGTGTTGTTGTGGCAGGTCTCGTAGGTCGCGGGCCGACCGCTCTCGATCGCGCCGAACTTGCCGTCGCCCCGGATGTTCCCGACGAGGAACTCCATGTCGCCGCCCTCGCCCTTCCGGGGGCGCTTCGGGTTCTCGTTGAAGTTGATGGTGTAGCCGCTGGAGATGTCGATCTTGCTGTAGTGGGCGAGCAGGGTGCCGGGCCGCTTCCCGCTCCCGCCCTTGCCGCCGGACCCCGGCGACGCGCTCTTCTTCCCGGAGCCCCCCGTGCCGTTCCCGCCGCTGCCCGACTGGCCGAGCTTGACGACGAGCCCGAGGACGAGAAGCAGCGCGACGAGGCCGCCGAAGACCAGCAGCAGGGTCTTGCCGCAGCCCGAGCCCCCGGAACGCGGAGGCGGAGCGTGCACGACCAGCGGCGGCGGAGTGGCCATGCCGTGCGGAGGCCGAGGGGGCGCGCCTTGGAAAGGGGGTGCAGCCGCACCGTGCGGAGGCTGAGTCGGCCCACCGTGCGGGGGCGGAGTCGGCGCGCCGTACGAGACCTGCGAGGGCGCACCGTACCGAGACTGCTCGGGTGCCCCGTAGTGGGGCTGTTCGGGAGCACCGTACTGGGGTTGTTCGGGGGCGCCCGCCGGGAGCGTGCTGGTGCGCGGCTCGGACAGGATCCGGGTGGCGGCGGGCATCTGCGTATAGGCCCGGAGTTGCTCGGTGACCGGTTCGGGCGGCCAGACCGCGGACTGCGCCGACTGCATGGCGGTGAGCTCGTCCAGCAGCTCGGCGTCGGACGGGCGGTTGGCGGGGTCCTTGTCCAGGCACCGCTCGATGATCGGCCGCAGCGCGTCGGGGCACCGGTCGAGCCGGGGCGCCTCCTGGACGATGCGGAACATGATCGCCTGCGGGTCGCCCTCCCCGAAGGGACTGAGCCCCGTCGCCGCGTAATGGAGCAGGGTGCCGAACGCGAAGATGTCGACCGCGGTGGTGGACGCGTCGCCGCGCACCTGCTCGGGCGCCATGAACTGGGGCGATCCGATGAGGCCGCCGGTGCGGGTGAGCGGTGTCGCGTCGGCCGCGCGGGCGATCCCGAAGTCGATGACCCGCGGGCCGTCGTCGGCCAGCAGCACGTTGGACGGCTTGAGGTCGCGGTGCACGATCCCGGCCCGGTGGATGCTCTGCAGCGCCTCGGCGACCCCCGCCCCCAGCGTGGGCAGCGCCGGCGGCGGCAGCGGCCCCGACTCCGCGACCGACTCCGCGAGCGACGGCCCGGGGACGTGCACGGTGGCCAGCCAGGGCATCGGGCCGTTCAGGTCGGCGTCGATGACCGCGGCCGTGTAGAGGTTCTGCACGCGCTGCGCGGCGGTGACCTCCTGGGCGAACCGGCGGCGGAACTCCTGGTCGTCCGCGAACTCCGGGCGCACGACCTTGATCGCGAGCTTCCGTCCGCTCTGCGTGCCCGCGAGGTAGACCCGCCCCATCCCGCCGGCGCCCAGCCGGGCGAGGATCCGGTACCCGCCGATCTCGGCGGGGTCGCCCTGGGCCAGGGGCTCATACACCTGGTGACGCACGTTTCCTCCGTCAACAATTCCGCTGCGTCTCGTACGCTCGCTACTGCTGCCGCATCCAGCGTTCGCTCTTGCGCCATCCCTCGCGGCAGGCGGCGAGGAAGGCGTCGCGTCCCGCCGGGAACGACCCGCCTCCCTTCACCCCCTCCTGGTAGGACTTCTCGCAGAAGCCCGACGGAGCGTTCTCCCCCATGGTGACGCGCATGCCCGCTGCCATCTGCGCCATCGTCGTGAACGTGTAGCGCTTGCCCTTCGGATCGATCATCACGATCTGCTTGCTGTTGGTCACCTTGGGATCGGAGGGCGTGGCCCGCGGGGTCGGCGCGCTCGTGGTCGGCTCCGCGGCGGGCGGCGTCGACTCAGGGGCGCCCGTGGAGGGCGTGGCCGCGGCGGGCGGCGAGGACGACGCGACGGCCCCCTCCTTCTGGCCGTCGCCGTCGCACGCGGCGGCGCCGACGAGGAGCAGGCCGCTGACGGCCAGGCGGATCGCGATCGTCTTGGTCACGGGGAGCTCCGGGGGATAACGGACGGACACTGAAGAAACACGCGTCTGTGTGACGGCCGCCCGGCGGGGAGGGTTCGCACCATTATCGAGATTCGGAGAGTACTACCGTTCGCTCCCCCCGCGCCGACCTCGGCTCATGATCCCGCGGTCGGCGGGACGCGGTCGGCGGGACGCGGCCGGAGCACCGGGAGTCCGCTCCCTCGAAAACCGGATGCGCGAGTTCGCGCCCGCGGGTTACAAAGCCGGCATGGAAGAGCAGCCGCTGCCGGGTGGCAGGCACGTGGGCGGGGTCCGCATCGGTGACACCGTGCACCGTCCGGCGAATCCGTGGACGCCGGCCGTGCACGCGGTGCTGCGGCACCTGGAGGCGGTCGGGTTCGAAGGCGCGCCCCGGGTGCTGGGATACGACGAGCAGGGGCGCGAGGTCCTGACCTTCCTGCACGGCGACACCATCGGGGAAGGCCACCCCTGGCCCGCGTGGCCTCGTTCGGACGGGGCGCTGCGGCAGGCGGCCGCGTGGATGCGGCGGTTGCACGACGCGACGGCGGCCTTCGTCCCCTCGGAGGACGCCGCCTGGTTCGCGGGGCAGAGCTGGCGGCCCGGGCTGGTCATCGGCCATCATGACGCCTCGCCCTACAACGCGGTGTGGACCGAGACCGACGGTCTGGCCGGGTTCGTCGACTGGGACACCGCCGGGCCCTCGTCGCGCGAGTTCGACCTGGCCCACCTGGCGCTGACCTGGGTTCCGCTCCAGGCCCGGCATGTCGCCGAGTTCCAGGGGTTCACGGCGTTCGAGGACAGGGCCCGCCGGCTGCACGTCCTGCTGGACGGCTACGGCTACGACGGCGACCGCGGGGCCTTCCCCGGCATCGTCGTCGGCCGGGCCCGCCGCCAGTCCGGCATCATCCACCGGCTGGCCGACGCCGGGCAGACGGAGCTGCGGCCGTTCGCCGAGCAGTTGGAGCAGGCCGCGGCCGGGATCGAGGCACTCCCCGCCTCGTTCTGGCGAGCGTAGGAGACCGGCTCCACCGCCGCCCGCCCCCCGGCCGCCGCCACGCATTGTTGGCGTGACCAACGGATCTCTGTATAGTTGGCACTACCAATGTTGGCACTGCCAACAAAGTGGTGATCCTGGAGGCAGAGCATGATCAAGCCGTTTCGCGTCGACGTCCCCCAGTCCGACCTCGACGACCTGACCGACCGGCTCTCCCGCACCCGCTGGCCCAACGAGGTCGCCGGCGCCGGGTGGGACTACGGCTTGCCGCTGGCGCGGCTCAAGGAACTGGCCGAATACTGGCGCACCGGCTACGACTGGCGCGGGCACGAGGCCCGGCTCAACGGGCTTCCGCACTTCACCACCGAGATCGAGGGGCAGAACGTCCACTTCGTCCACGTCAGGTCGCCGAGGCCGGACGCGCTCGCGCTGGTCCTCACCCACGGCTGGCCCGGCTCGTTCCTGGAGTTCCTCGACGTCGTCGAGCCGCTGTCCCGCGACTTCCACCTGGTGATCCCGTCCATCCCGGGCTACGGCTTCTCGGGCCCGACCCACGAACGCGGCTGGGACGTCGTCAGGATCGCGCGGGCCTGGGCCGAACTGATGCGCCGTCTCGGATACGAGCGCTACGGCGCGCAGGGCGGCGACTTCGGGTCGGGCGTCTCGCTGGCGCTCGGCGCCGTGGCGCCCGAGCGGGTCGTCGGGGTGCACGTCAACTACCTGCCGACCCGGCCGGACCCGGACGCCGGCGTCGCACTGTCCGAGGCGGACGAGGCCCGGCTGGACAAGGTCAGGAAGCTGATGGCGAACCGTCCGCCCTTCCAGGCTCTGCAGGCCCTCACCCCGCAGACCATCGGCTACGCGCTGACCGACTCGCCGGTCGGCCAGCTGGCCTGGATCGCCGAGCGCTTCGCGGAGTGGACCGACCCCCGCACGCAGGTCGACGACGACCGGATGCTCACCGACGTCTCGCTGTACTGGCTGACCGCCACCGCGGCCTCCTCGGCGCGGCTGCACCACGACGCTCCGCGGCAGTCCCTTCCCTGCCCCGTGCCCGTCGGCGTGGCGGTCCTCCCGTGCGACATCACGCAGTCGGTGCGGCCGCTGGCCGAGCGGCTGTACGACATCCGGCACTGGTCGGAGTTCGAGCGCGGCGGCCACTTCGCCGCGATGGAGGTGCCGGACCTGTTCGCCGAGGACGTCCGGGACTTCTTCCTCACGCTCGCCGAAGACGACCAGCCGGTCGCCGCCCGATAGGAGGGACCGGCCGGTCTCTCGCCGGTGACCGCATCCGGAGGTCAGGGGGACGAACGGAGGCGTTCTGTGAAGATGTGGTTGCGGTCGGCGCGGCTGCCCGGGGTCCGGCCGCGGCCCCAGCCGACGATGCGGCGGTAGTCGCCGAACGCGCCGGCCAGCGCGCCCTCGTCGGTGTGGGGGGAGCCCGCCGGGGCCGGGCCGGCGAACGGCGCGACGTAGAGGGCGTCCGTCGGGCAGTGCGCCTCGCACAGGAAGCACGTCTGGCAGTCGCTCTGCCGGGCGACGACCGGGACGCCGTCCGGGCCGCGGTCGAACACGTCCGTCGGGCAGACCTTGACGCACACGTCGCAGCGCACGCAGCGGTCCGCGCTCACCACCTCGATCATGCCGTCGCCTCCTCGGGTTCGGCGGCGGTCCAGGGTTCGTCGAGGCCTCCGACGAGGCGCCGGTGCTCGTAGCGCGGCAGCTGCGGAAGACGCTCCAGCCGGTGCATCCCCCGGGACTCGGGACGGGCCAGAGCGGCGCGGTAGCTCCACCGGGCGTGCGCCGCCATCGCCGCCGCCGACCTCGCGCGGAGTCGTTCGCGACCGGTGCCCGCGATGCCCTGGGACGTGATCCGCTCCCAGAGCGCGTCGAGGGAGCCGAGGGAGTCGCGAAGCCGGTCGCGTGTCCGGAAGAGGTTGCGGTCGAGCGGCAGCATCTCGTCCTGCACGGCGCGGATGACCGCCGCCGCGTCGAGCCGTCCGGCGAGCAGGCCCGCGCGGCCGGCCGGGACGGCGTGCGGACGTGCCCGTCCCGCCGCGAACCCGGCGGCGCCGCGGCCGGCCCAGGTGCCCGATGAGATCGCCCACGCCCCGTTGTAGGCGCCGCCCCCGCTGACGGCGCCGGACACCAGTTCCCGTGTCGCGACGTCACCGGCGGCGTAGAGGCCGGGGACGGTCGTCGCGCAGTCGTCGCCGACGATCCGCAGGCCGCCCGTCCCGCGGACCGTGCCCTCCAGCACCATGCGCAGCTCGTAGCGGTCGCGGAACGGGTCGATCCCCGCCTTGTCCAGCGGCAGGAAGTAGTTCGGCTGGGCGTGCCGCATCGCCTCGTGCAGTTGCGGGGGCGCCTTGTCCAGGCGCGCGTACACCTTCTCCCCCGCCGCGAGCCGCTCCGCGACGCGGATCCTGGCACCGAGCGGGTCCGGCACGTCGATCGGGGCGCCGTCCTCGCCGTAGTACGTCGCGAACTGCATCATCAGGCCCTTGGTGTGCGAACCGTGCGCCGGGGAGAACGCGTAGGCGCTGGAGAACTCCATGCCCGACAGCTCGGCGCCCAGTTCGGCGGCCATCAGATGCCCGTCACCGGTGTCGACGTTGGTGCCGAACGCGCCGGAGAGGAACGCGCAGCCGCCGGTGGCGAGGACGACCGCGCCCGCGCGGACGGTCCAGGTCTCCCCGCCTCTCTGGCGCGCGATGCCGGAGGCGCCGGCCGCGACGCCCCAGTCGTCCACGAGCAGCCGCAGCGCGGGATGGTGGTCGAGGATCACCACCCCCGACCTGTGCACGCGGCGCCGCATCCGCTTCATGTACTCGGGCCCCTGGAGGCTGCCCCGCCGCTCGACGCCGTCCTCGTCGACGGGGAACGGGTACCCGAAGGAGGCGAGGTCGTCGACACGGCGGTAGGTCTCGTCCAGGACCCGCGCCATGACGCGGCGGTCGGCGAGCCGGCCGCCCTGCTCGAAGCGCTCGTCGACCGCGCGGGCCCGGGCCCGCGCGTCCGGCGGGACGTACCAGAGGTTGTTTCCGCCCGACGCGGTCGGGCCGCTGGTGCCGCAGTAGCCCTTGTCCGCGAGGACGGCCCGGGCCCCGGCGCCCGCCGCGGCGAGCGCCGCCCACACCCCCGCGGGCCCGCCGCCGAGGACGGGGACGTCGGTGTCCAGCCGGGTCACGGCCTGGCCCCGGGCGCCAGCCAGGAGCCGAGCGTGTAGTCCTTCTTGATGAGCGCCTGCTGGACGAGGAAGGTCTTGGTCCCTTCGAGCAGCTTCAGCCCCTCCGCGGGGAAGGGCTCGTCGGGCAGCTGGTCCTTCAGCGTCGTCTTGATCGAGATGTCGGGGGCGTAGCCGCCGGTCTCGGCCACGTACGCGGTGTAGCCGGGCCAGTCGGCCTTGGCGACCCGCACCGCCCTGGTCTCGGCCTTCTGCCACGCCTGGACGATGTCCTTGTGCCCTGCCAGGTACTTCTCCGTCACCACCGTGACGGACGTGCCGAGCAGGTCGGGATGGTCCCGGGACGCGACGTCGATCGACCTGTAGCCCTTCTGCTCCTGCGCGGCCTGGTCGGCGGAGACCAGGCCGCCCGCGTCGATCGAGTTCTTCTCCAGCGCCGCGATGATCGCCGGCGTGTACATGTGGATGATCTCTTTCGGCTTCACCCCGGCCTGCTCCAGCGCGCCGAGCAGGTAGCGGTGGATGTAGGAACCGGTCTGGACGCCGATCCGCTTGCCCTCCAGGTCCTTGAGGGACGCGGGCCCGCCGTCCTTCCTGGCGACGATCGCGGCGTCCAGCCGGACCGAGTTGAGCGAGAGCAGCCGGGTCGGCAGTCCCTGCCCCCGGCCGATCAGGGCGGGGGTGTCCCCGTACTGGCCGATGTCGAGGGAGCCGCCGGCGAGGGCCTGGTTCAGGTCGGGGCCGTTCGGGAACGTCGCGACCTTGATCTTGGTGATGCCGGCGGCCTTCAGCTCCGGCAGCAGCTCGCCGCGCTCGTCGAGGAACCCGACGGCGCGGGTCAGCTTGTTGCCGACCCCCGACCCGATCACTCCGACGCGGAGCGTCCCGGAGCCGCTGTCGGCCTCGGAGGAGCCGCACGCCGTCGCGGCGAGGACGAGGAGGCCGGCGGCCAGAACTCGGGGAAATCTCACGTTGCTGCCTTTCGCGGGGGTCTGTCGAGTCGTGTGTCAGGAGGTGAGGGGGGTGCCCGACCGGTTGAGCGACGGGCCGATCGCGAGCCTGGCGCCGGGGGTGCGCCCGCGGCCCCAGCCGATCTGCGCGCGGTAGGCGCCGAGCGTCCCGTCGGCGGCGAGCGCCGCCTCGTCCGGGGGCTCTGGCAGCGCGTGCGAGCGCGGGTCGACGAACAGGGCGTCGACCGGGCAGTACGCCTCGCACATGAAGCAGGTCTGGCAGTCGCTCTGCCGGGCGACGACCGGGACGCCGTCCGCGCCGCGGTCGAAGACGTTCGTCGGGCACACGTCCACGCACTTGTCGCAGGCGATGCACCGCTCCCGCGAGACGATCTCGATCACGAGGCCACCGCCACGGCCTCCGGACGCGTCCAGATCTCGTCGAGGCCGCCGGTGACGAGCCGGCGGTGCTGGGCCGGGTCCTGGTCGGGCAGGTCCTGGCGCTTGTGCATGCCCCGCGTCTCGGTGCGGGTGAGCGCGGCGCGGTACATCCAGCGGGCGTGCGCGGTCATCGCGGCGGCCGACCGCGCCCGGACGATCCCGGCGCCCTCCTCGCGGAGCGTCCCGCGCAGGTGCCGCCACGTCCGGTCCAGGACGTCCAGTGCCGGTTCGAGGCGCCCGCCGTGCCGCAGCAGGTTCTTGTCGTAGGGCAGCACCTCGGCCTGGACGGCGGCGACGTAGTCGGCGTGGCCTCCGGTCGCCGGGCCCTCAGGACGGACGCCCGCCTCGCCGAGGGCGTGCACGGTCCGCGCTCCGGCCCGCCCTCCCAGTCCGGCGGCGTACCGGGCGGCGCCCTGCCCGGCCCAGGTGCCGGACGACATCGCCCACGCGGCGTTGTGGCTCCCGCCGCCGGTGAAGCCGCCGCAGATCAACTCGCGGGTGGCGGCGTCGCCCGCCGCGTACAGGCCGGGCACGGTGGTGGAGCAGTCGGCGCCGGCGATCCGGATGCCGCCGGTGCCGCGGACGGTCCCCTCGGCGAGCAGGGTGACGGGGAACAGGTCCGTGAACGGGTCGATGCCCTGCCGGTCGAAGGGGAGGAAGAAGTTCGCCTGCGCGAGCCGCATCGCCCGCTGGTCCTCGGGCGTGGCCCGGTCGATGCGGCACAGGACGGGTTCGGTGAGCAGCGTCCGGGCGATCACCGATCGGCCCCGCTGGCTGCCCGCCCCCTCCAGGACGGTCCCGTCCGCGTGGTAGAAGGTGGCGAACGTGTAGAACGCCGTCTTGGTCACGGACGTGAAGGCCGGGGCGATAGCGTAGGCGTTGGAGAACTCCATGCCGGACAGCTCCGCGCCCGCCTCCGCCGCGAACAGGGCGCCGTCCCCGGTGTTGACGTCGCAGCCCAGAGCCCTGCTGAGGAAGGCGCATCCGCCGGTGGCGAGCACGACCGCGCCCGCCCGGACCCGGAACGGCCGGTCGCCGCGCAGGCGGTACCCGGCGGCGCCGGCGACGGCCCCGGCGCCGTCCGCGAGCAGTTCGGTGACCGGGCTGTGGTCGAGGACCCGCACCCCCGCCCTGCGGACCCGCACGCGCATCCGCCGCATGTACTCGGGGCCTTGCAGGCCGCGCCTGATCTGGCGGCAGTTCGCGTCCACCGGGAACGGGTACCGGGAGATCTCGGCCAGCTCGTTCATGTTCGCGTACGTCTGGTCGAGGACGCGGGCCATCCACCCGCGGTCGGCGAGGTATCCGCCGAGCGCCTCGCGGCCGGCCATGGCCGCCTCCCGGGCCTCCGGCTCCGGCTCGACATACCAGACCCCGGTGCCCGCCGACGCCGTCGCGCCGCTCGTCCCGAGGTAGCCCTTGTCGGCGAGGACGACGTCCGCGCCGGCCTCCGCCGCCTTGATCGCGGCCCACGCGCCGGCGGGTCCGCCGCCCGCGACGAGCACATCGGCGGTCAGGTCGGTCATGATGCCTCCTTGGTAGTCAGACGGTCCGTCGAGCGGAGCTCGTCGGTTGAATGGCGGTGGGTGGGGGCTGGAGGACGGTTCGCACTCCGAGCCCGTCGAGCAGGTCGCGCCGCAGCGCGATGAACCGCGGATCGTCCAGCGACCGCGGCCGGGGGAGGTCCACGGTGTACTCCCGTTCGATCCGGCCGTCCGCGAGCAGCAGCGCGCGGTCGGCGAGCAGGAGCGCCTCCTCGACGTCGTGGGTGACCAGCAGGACCGCCGGCCGGTGCTCGGCCCACAGGTCGGCGACGAGCGCCTGGGCGTTGAGCCTGGTGAGCGCGTCCAGGGCCCCGAACGGCTCGTCGAGCAGGAGCAGGTCGGGCGTCCGCACCAGCGCCCGGGCCAGCGCGACGCGCTGCGACTCGCCGCCGGACAGGGTGAGCGGCCACGCGTCGGCGCGGGCCGTCAGCCCGACCTCGGCCAGGGCCGCCTCGGCCCGCCGACGCAGGTCGCGTCCCCGCAGGCCGAGGACGACGTTGTCCCACACCCGGCTCCAGGGCAGCAGGCGGTGCTCCTGGTAGACGACGGCCCGCCTGCCGGGGACGTCGATCTCGCCGCTGCCCTCGCCGTCCAGCCCGGCCAGCGCGCGCAGCAGCGTGCTCTTCCCGGAGCCGCTCGCGCCGAGCAGCGCGACGAACTCGCCGGGCGCGATGTCGAGGTCCACGCCGTCCAGGACGGCGCGCTCGCCGAACACCCGCCGGAGGCCGCGGACGCGGACGCCGCTCGGGGCGGTCGCCGTCATCGCGCCACCAGCCCCCTCCGCCACGCCAGGGCGCGCCGCTCGATGAGCCGCACCAGCAGGTCCGTCGACACGCCGAGCAGCGCGTAGACCACGAGCACCAGGAAGACCGTGTCCATCTGCAGGAACTGGGTGGCCTGGTTGATGACGAAGCCGATGCCGCTCGCCGTCGCGGACTGCTCCACGACGACGAGCGTCAGCCAGGCGACGCCGAGCGACAGGCGCAGGCCCACGAGGATCTGCGGGAGCGCGCCCGGCAGGATGACCTTCCGGACGAGGCCGAGACGGCCGAGCCCGCAGGTGCGGGCCGACTCCACCAGCCGCTCGTCCACGCCCCGGATGCCGTGGAACACGTTGA
This sequence comes from Spirillospora sp. CA-108201, assembly GCF_050936235.1. Taxonomy (NCBI): domain Bacteria; kingdom Bacillati; phylum Actinomycetota; class Actinomycetes; order Streptosporangiales; family Thermomonosporaceae; genus Spirillospora; species Spirillospora sp. CA-108201. Next base: position 2,567,226 of record NZ_JBNJNE010000001.1, read on the forward strand.
TGTAGAGCGGGAAGACGACGCCGACCGCGATCAGGCCGACCTTGGACGTCTCGCCGATCCCGAACCAGATGATGAACAGCGGGACCAGCGCGAGGTGGGGAAGCATCCGGACCGCCTGGACCGGTGCGTCGATGACGTCCTCGCTGATCCTGAACAGCCCGGAGAGCAGGCCGAGGACGAGGCCCGCCGGCAGCCCGATCGCCAGTCCCTTCAGCACCCGCGCCAGGGAGACTCCGAGGTTCTGGAACAGCGCGCCCGACGCCGCCATCTCCCAGCCGCGGACGGCGACGTCGCTGAGCGGCGGGGTCGTGCTGCCGAGCCAGCCCGCGCGGGCGCCGGCCTCCCACAGGGCGAGGACGGCGACGATGCCGCTGACCTTGCGGGCCCGGCGCAGCAGGGACAGCAGCGCGGCGCCGGACCGGGCGGCGGCCGCGGGGCGCGCCGCTTCGGGGATCGCCGAGCGGGGCGGATCGAGCAGGTGGGTGGACACGAGGCACCTCCGGAAGAGGAGAACGGAAGGAAGGCGGCAGGGTCCCGGCGCAGGGGGGCGGCCGGTGGAAGAGGGGGCTCGCCGGTCAGTGGCGTCGGCGCACGAAAGAGCGGCTCAACAGGACGCGCTGCACACGCGAAGGAGGTCGACGTGGCGCCTCGCCACCAGGACCTTCGCTGCGTTCATGTCCTCAGCATGCACTCGGCATCCGTCCCTGTGAAGCCCCCAAAAAGTCGCCTTCACCTGCGAAGACAGCCTCCGGAGACTCCTTTTCCCATAAAACCTACCGTTTTACCTGGGAATATCCCGTTGGCGACCCTCTCCGCCGTCCGGCGCCACGGTTACGCAGATCACACCGCCCGGAAACCTCCAGGCGGACGGACCGTGGCGCGCCCTCTACGGAAGGTCGGCCCGGCGCCCCTCACCTGCTCGCGAGCGCGGCGGACACCTGCGGGGCGACCAGGTCCGCCCACGCGCCGAGCACGTCGGCGGCGGCGGGGACCTGTGACTCCAGGAACGCCAGCCCCGGCGTCGGGACGGTCGCGCCCAGCTCCACCAGGAGCGGCCGCAGGTGCACCTCGACCGCCAGGGAGTGCTTGGGGTCGCCCATCACCAGCAGCGGCAGGGCCACCGTCGAGGCGAGGGCGCCGCCGGGGAGGCGGTCGAGGAACAGCTTGAGGAGGCCGGTGTAGGTGGCCTTGTAGGTGGGGCTCGCGACCACCAGGACGTCGGCGCCCGCGACGCGGTCCAGGGCGTCTCGCAGCCATGGCGACGGGGCGGGGCCGAGCAGGTCGGACGGCTGCGCCGACAGGTCGACGACCTGCGCCGCATCCGCGTGCCCGATCCGCTCGGCGACAGCGGCGGCGGCGTCGAGCGCGACCCGCAGCGTGCGGGATCGCGGTCGCGGGTTTCCCACCAGGACAGAGAGGCTCACGGCGACTCCCACTCTCGGACTCGTGGCGCGTGGACGGCCGCCGGAGCGGCGGCTCGTCAGCCCAGTCTGCGGAAGGCGCCGGCGTGGAAGACCAGCGGGGGCACGTCGTGGGCGGCGTCCAGGTCGTGGACGCGGAAGACGACGATGTCGTGGTCGCCCGACCGGACCCGCTGCTCGACGGTGCAGTCGAACCACGCGGGCGCGCCCTCGACCAGCACGCAGCCGCCGGCGGTCGAGCGCCAGGCGACGCCGGCGAACCGGTCGCCGGTGCGGGCGCCGAGGCGCCGCCCGATGTGCTCCTGGTGGGCGCCGAGCACGCTGATGCCGATGCGGGGCAGCCCGCCCAGCAGCGGCCAGGTCGTGGAGGTGTGCGCGACGCACACCGACACCAGCGGCGGCTCCAGCGACACCGGGACGAACGAGCTGGCGGCGATGCCGGCCGGACGGCCGTCCACGAGTCCCGCCACCACCGCGACGCCCGTGGGGTAGGCGCCGTAGACGCGGCGCAGCTCCGGTTCCACGGCCGTCATGCCGGCGTCTCCTTGGGCAGGAACGCGTTGAGCCCGGTGCCGGCGCCCCCGCCGCCGACGACGGAGCGCGAGTCGCCGTAGGTGGGCAGGAACCAGTGGAACGTGAGGGTCACAGTGTGCCTTCCTTCTCCCGGCCCGCCTCGGCCGGCCGGGGGTGGGAACCGGGCTCAGAGCTGGCCGTGACGCGGCGGCGGGGTGCCCGACAGCAGCCAGCGGCCCACGTGCTGCACCTTCCAGCGAGCCGGATCGTGAAGCGTGTGCGTGCGCGCGTCGCGCCAGTAGCGCGACAGGTTCAGCGAGTCGGCCGCGGAGCGCGTCCCGCCCAGCTCGAACAGCGCCGACGACGCCTCCAGCGACGCGCGGGCCGCGGCGGCCTTCGCCACGGCCGTCGCCACCGACGCCCGCGCGGTGGCGTCGCCGGTGGGCTCGCGCTCGGCGGCGTCGACCGCGTCCGCGGCCTCGCGCAGCAGCGCCTCGGCGGCCCGGACGGCGATCTCCACCTCGCCTGCCTGCTGGGCGACCAGCGGGTCCCCGGCCGCGGCCTCGGCCCCGCTCTCGAACCACGGCCGCGCCCGCGCCACGGCGGCGACCGCGGCGCCGAGCGCGCCCCGGGCGATGCCGGCGTCGAGCGCCGCGTGCAGGACCTGGGCGCGGGCGCCGTAGGTGGTCGGCCCGTCGAAGAGGGAGCTGTACGGGACGACCTCGCCGGCGTGCACGCGCACGCCGTCGAGCCGGACCGTTCCACTCGCGGTGGTGCGCTGGCCCATGCCGTCCCAGTCGTCCTCGACCGTGACGCCCTCGGCGTCGCGGCGGATGTAGGCCAGCGCCCTGGGGGCGGCGCCGTTCGGCAGAGGCGCCTCTCCGGCGAGGACGGCCCGGACCACCAGCCGGTCCGCGAAGAGGGCGCCGGTGCTGTAGTACTTCTCGCCGTCGAGGACGTACCCGCCGCCCTCGCGGCGCAGCGTCGTCGCGTCCTCGGCCGCCGTCCGCCCGCCCCGTTCGGACTGCGCGTTGGCGAAGCGCACGCCGGCCAGCGCCTCGGCGAAGTAGCGCGCCCGCTGCTCCTCGGCGCCCTGGCGGCGCAGGGCCTCCAGGAACACGAAGTGGCTGTGCGGGATCTGGGCGATGCTGGCGTCGGCCGCGGCGAGCGTCCGGAACACCTCCGTCAGCGCGGCCACGCTCACCTCCGCCCCGCCGAACCGCGCCGGGACGGTGATGCCGAGCAGCCCCGACGCCGACAGCTCCGCGACCTCGGCGACCGGCGGGCGCCGCTCGCGGTCGCGCTCCGCCGCCTGCTCGGCGAACGAGCCGGCGAGCTCGCGGGCGGCCTCCACGGCCTCCTCGCCGGAGCGGATCACGTGCGCGGTCGTCGTCGGCCCGGTCCGGGGGGAAGCGGGTGCCGTCGTCATGGGTCTCCCTTCGGGGGTCCGGTCCCGTGGCGGAAATGGACGGGTCGCCACGGGACCGGAGTCGATTCAGCGGTAGAGCGAGAACTGCGGGGCGCGCCGGTTCAGCGTCCAGTCCCCGACCTCGCGCGCCTTGCAGGCGACGGGGTCGTGGAGCGTGTGGGTGCGCAGGTTGCGCCAGTGCCGGTCGAAGCCGTAGGCGCTGGTGGTCGCCCGCGCCCCCTGGATCTCGAACAGCCGCGACGCGGCCGCCAGCGCGACCTTCGTCGTCAGGTACTTCGCCTCGTAGACGGCGACGGCGGCCTCGGCGCGCTGCTCCTCGGTGAGCGGCGGGCCGATGTCCAGCGCCGCCTGAAGGGCCTCCCCCGCGCGGTCGGCGAGCAGCGCCGCGGCGCGGATCTCGCTGCGGACCTCCCCCACGGCCTGCAGGACGTAGGGGTCCTCGGTGGCGCTGTCCACGCCCGAGGTCTCCCACGCGGCCGCGCGCAGGCGCGTCCAGTCGAGCGCCTCGTCGAGGGCGCCCTCGGCCGTCCCCGTGTAGAAGTTCGCGAAGGCGAGCTGCCAGTGCGGTGTGACGAGCGTCTGGTAGGCGGTGGGGGCGCGCCCGGCGAGGGGGTCGGGCCCGAGGATCTCCGCGCGTTCGACGCGGGCGCCGTCGAACTCGACGCCGCCGGAGTCGGTGAGGCGCTGGCCGATGTTGTCCCAGTCGCCGAGGGCGCGGAATCCCCGCCGCCCGGCCGGCAGCGAGAGGAACACCAGTTCGCCCTCGTAGGAGGCGGTCACCGAAAGGTGGTCGCCGAGGCTCGCGCCGGACGCGAACGAACGGCGCCCGTCGAGCCGGAACCCGTCCCCGGAGCGGGTCAGGACGAGGTCCGAGCCGCCGCGCGGGTTCTGCACCCCGCCCCAGAAGAGCTTCTCCTGCCCGTTGCGGCGCGACAGCGCGTCGGCCTGCTCCGGCGTGCCGAACAGCTGCGCGACGCGGGTCTGCGCGTAGTGGTAGCCGACGAGGTGGGCGATGGACGTGTCGCCGCGGGCGATCCGGTCGGGTGATCTGGGACGCCTGCGCGTAGGACAGGCCGTCGCCGCCGTACTCGACGGGCTCCTGGACCTGCAGGAGATCGTGCGCGCGCAGGATCTCGACCTCGTTGCGCGGGGTCCGGTTGGCGCGGTCGCGCTCGGCGCCGGTCGGACGCAGCTCGGCGGCGACGAGGTCGGCGCGCCGTAGGGCCGCCGCGAAACGCTCGCCGCGGCCCCGGTGGCCGGTGAAGGTCTGCTGCTCGGTGTTGACGGACATGCCTCTGCCTCTCCTCCTGGGATGCTGACCGGTCGTGGACGCGGGGTCTCGCGACACAGGGCGCTGCAGATCCTCAGCAGGTCGATGTGGCGGCGGCGGACCAGGCGCATGGCCGCGTCAGGCCCCGGTCCGCGCCGGCTCGCCGCGTCCGGCGTCCGCGGCCTCCAGCTCGCGCACCAGCGGCAGCACGCGCTCGGAACCCCGTAGGCGAACCCCACCGGCTCCGCCTTATTCTCAATATTCCCTACAGGCATAGTTAGGATTGTGCGCACCGTCCCGCCGCCGGTCGATGCGGCGTTCGCGACGGGGCGATAAGGGAAACCTGTCACCGGCGGAGGCCCGATGCGGATCGAACAGCTGGAATGCGTCGCGGCCGTCACCCGGCTCGGCTCCATGCGCCGGGCCAGCGAGGCGCTTCACCTGTCCCAGCCCGCGCTCAGCCAGACGATCAGCAACCTCGAACGCGAGCTCGGCGTCACGCTGCTCGACCGCCACCGCGCCGGCGCCCGGGTCAGCGCCGGCGGCCGCGAGCTGCCGCCCTGGATCGCCGAGGTGCTGGACGCGGTGCACCGGCTCCGCGCGGCCGCCGACGACCAGGCCGGATCGCGGCAGATGATCCGCGTCGGCACCGTGAACGCCGCGACCGTCCCGCTCGTCACGCCCGCGATGCGCGAGTTCCGCGCCGCGCACCCCGGGACGCAGGTGGAGCTGGTCACCGCCCAGCAGTCCGACATCCGCGACGCGCTGCGCGGCGGCGGGCTCGACCTCGGCCTCATCAACGCCATCGAGGGCGACGACCCGCCCCCGGACCTCGCGGCCGTCGGACTGCTGCGCGGGCGCGCCGTCGTCTGCTGCCGCACCGACAGCCCGCTCGCCCGGCTGGACGCGGTGCCGAGATGGGCAAGGCCATGGTCGCCGAGGGCCTCGGCGTCCTCCTCGCAGCCGAACGCGCCCGCACCCGCCACCTCCCCCACCACGTCCACGACATGCTCTACCTACTCCGAACCCAGGCCGCCCACCTCCACCCCGCCTGATCGCACGGCGGCCGCCCACCGGGCACCGCTCGCATCGACCAGAGAAATGGGAACTTCGAGGATATTTTGCTTTTTGACGTTAAATGTCAGCCATAAGCTTTTTGTCGGACAATATCGATGCGATCCGAGCCCGGACTTGGACTCGGATTGGCGAGAAATATCTGGTCCATACGATAGATTATCTCCCGCCAAGTGCCGTCGGACACGGCCTCATGTGCTTTCTGGCGGCGTCGAATCAGTTCACAAGGAGCATTTACTCATGACTCATACCGATGCGTCCGCGCCAGTCTGGAGAAAGAGCAGCCGGAGTAGTGACCCCGACCTCGCGGTATGCGTGGAAGTGGCGTCGATCGGCAGCACCCGCGCCATCCGCGACTCCAAGGACCCCGAGGGCCCGCGACTGTCGCTGTCCATGAACTCCTGGCGCACGTTCATGAACACGGTCAAGGCCGACGGCTTCCGGGGCTGAGTGAACGCAGGCGGAGGCGCGGATCCCGCAGCGGGCCGCGCGAGCGGCATCGGTGGCCGCCGCGCCTCCCGCCGATGACGCCGGCACGTCAACCAAGGTCGAAGGCGCCGTTCTTGATCTCCTCCAATATCGTGCGTAAGACGGCCCTGGGAAGGACGATGGTCGTCCCACGAGGATTCTTGGTGTCCCGAATGGCTCCGCACGAGGCGGAAACGGCAATAGAGACGCATCCCGCCTGCTGATCCGCGCCAGACCTGCTGCTCTTGCGCCAGGACGCCTGGTCCCAGTCTCCTTGACCGCCCATTACCTCTTCCGTCCTCGGGAGCATCGCGGTGGTTCTCAGTGGGAGAGGACGGCGGTGTCCGCGAGCCCGATCCCTTGGCGGCCGGATCGGCTGGATTCCGCGACGCTCACGTGATCGCCGACAATTACCGAACATAAACAATCCATGCGGGCACACAAATTTGCTCCCTTACTATACGCGGGGAGCATGGTCATGTCCAGATCCGGAGAATTACACTTTTACGCCCATCGGTGCGCGATGCCGAACTTTACTTCTACCCAACTTGACCAGCATCGAAACAGGCTCCGGTCAGAAGCGCGGAACCTGAGGGCGAGCCACTTACGGTCCCTTGTTCAGTTTCGGCTCAGACCGGAATCGGATAGATATCGCAGTCCGCGCGGGTTCCCTCTTGCGCGGCCGTGGTGGCGGGATGCTGAGGACCGTGCACCCTGCGCATGCCGTCGATGGCCCGTGCCGTCAACGCGTCGGCCTCCTGCTCCTCGCCCGTCGCGCGCAGGTCCAGCCCGAGGTTGAGCATGCAGGCGAGCGAGGTGGGATGCTCCTCTCCGAGGACGCGTCGCACCCGCTCCAGCGTCGCCCGGTCCCTCTCCGCGGCCTCGGAGAAATTGCCGATGGCGTAGTGGTCGCTGGCCAGGTTGATCGCACAGACGATGCTGCGCGGATGGTCGATGCCGAGAACCCTGGTCAGGATCTCCAGCGCCGTCTCGTCCAGCTTCTTGGCCTCTTCGAGCTGCCCGTTCAGGCGGAGGGCGACCGCGAGGTTGATGTTCGCACTCGGCGTGTTGGGGTGGTCGGGGCCGAACATGCGCAGGAAGTTCTGCGCCGTCACGCGCGCGAGGTGGATCGAGTCGCCGAGCCTGCCGATCTGGCGCAGGTTCACCGCGTGGTTCAGCGCGGCGGAGATCGAGCCCGGGTGGTAGCCCCCGTACCGCTCGTTGTAGCGTTCGAGCGCCTCGGTGGAGAGGTGGAGGGCGCGTTCGTGGTCGCCCGCCTTGCGCTCCATGACGGAGAACGACGTCAGACTCTCGGCGAGACCGGCGAAGCTGCTGCCGAACGCGGACTCCAGACGCTGCGCATGCTGCCGCGTGAGATCCCTCGCCACGTCGAAGTGGCCCAGTTCCATCTCGTCCACGGCGATCGCCGCCAAGGACGACAGGGTCCGGCTGTGGTTCTCGCCGAAGATGTTGATCAGGTGCCGGTAGGTCTGCCGATCGAGATCGCACGCCGCCTGGAAATCGCCGTTGAGCCGGAGGCTGATGGCGTAGAGATGAGCCTGCTGCAGCGTCGTCGGGTCGTCGTCGCCGTACATGCGGCGCAGGACCTCGAAGGAGCGCTTGTCGTATTCGAGGGCCTGCTGGAATTGCCCCAGGTAACGCAGGTCGACCGTCACGAAGCGCTGCGCCTCGATCGTGCGCTCGTCGTCCTCACCGTGTTCTTCGGCGCGCAGGTCGCGGACCCGGAGGTGATGGCCGTACGCCTCCTCGAACCGCCCCTGGAGGCGAAGGGCGCGGCCGAGGTGGAGCATGGCCTCCTGAACCTGCTCGTTGCCCTCGCCCAGCATCTCCGTCCAGGTCTTGACCGCGGCTTCGGCCAGTTCGAGGAAGCCCCGGTGGTCGCCCCACTGGAAGAGGAAGTCGATCTCGTTGAGGACGAGCCGGCGCGTCCAGGGGTCGTCGAAGCCGACGACGCCCGAGTAGTGGACGTGGGGCAGCAGGTCGGCGTAGCGCCGCCAGTTGGCCGGCAGCGCCGGGTCGCGCGGGTCGAAGTTGGCCATCAGCTGGTAGCCGCACCGGCGCAGCTCCTCGGCTTCCTCGGGCGGAATCTGCCCGACGAGGACCCGCTGCACCAGCCGGTGCAGCATGATCGTGTTGTGCTTGTGGCTGATCCTGGCCAGCGCGTACCGGTTGATGGCGCGGATCGCACGCCCTCGTCTGACCGGGTCGCCCAGGGCCTCGATCAGTTCGGGAGGGCCGTCGACGTTGCGCGCGCCGGACAGCATCCGCAGCGAGATGGGCTCCGGCGCGAAGAACGCGCAGACCTGGAGCAACCGGAGAGCCGCGGGGTCGCTCGTCCGCAGGCGGTCCAGCGAGACGTTCCACGCCGCGGCGACCGGAAGCTCGTTGGCCACCAGCGCGGCGTCCGACAGCAGCTCGGTCGCCTTCTCGTGCTTCTCCCGGAAGAGCTGCAGATACTCGTCGACCGGCATGCCCGTCTCGGCGAGCCAGACCCCGGCCTGGGCGATCGCCAGCGGAAGGTCGCCGAGTACCTCGGCGAGCTCGTCCGCCTCGGCGTCGGCGAGCTCGGGCCCCCGGAGCCGGATCAACGCCTTGCTCTCCTCCCGGGCGAAGACGTCGACCTCCAGGGAGTTGGCGACCTTCGTCCACTCCTGGTTGCGGGAGGTGACGAGGATCTTGCCCGGACCGTTGGTCGGGAAGAAGTCCCGGACGTCCTGCAACTCCTCGGCGTTGTCGAAGACCAGCAGCCAGTTGCGGTAGGGGCGGCCGAGGCGCAGCGCCTCGCGGACGGCCGGCACCGCGACGTTGACCTCCTGGCTGACCGGCAGGTCGAGCTCGGCGGCCAGTTCGGCGAGGTCCTGCTGGATCTGGCCGGGCCGTTCCGATCTGATCCACCAGATAACGTCATAATCCGCCATATGGCGATAAACATACTCGATGGCTATCTGGGACTTGCCGACTCCGCCCATTCCGTGCAGAGCCTGGGGCAGGACCGCCGTCGTTCCCTGTGAAAGACGCTCATGGAGTCGCTCCAGCAACTCTTCCCGTCCAGTGAAACTGATGTTCTGGGGAGGTACATTTCCCCAGACGGGCGGCGGCTCGTCGGCCTTGCGCCCGACTTTCTCCGGGATATCTCGAACTGTCACACCGACTCCAAGGTGGGGGGCCTTGACAATGTCCTCAGGTCCGGTGAGCGCGTCGAGAGCGGCGATGTCCAGCGACTGCATGGAGCGAGTCCTTCCCGCATCCCGCACGGCTCTATTCTGCATTTTGCCATAGAAGTGGCCAACCTTGCCGTGGAGTTCGGCGTCCAGTGCTCTGGCCGGCCTGAGATAGGGACCCGCGAGAGCCTTGAAAACATGAAGGACCGGGACGGCGAACGGCACGAGTTCAGCGTTTATTTCCGGCATTTCACCGCGCTCCGGAGCGGTGACCAATCCGGCCAGATCGCGGAGCCCGTCGATGCGGTCGCCCAGATGCCGGGCCACCGTCGTCAGAACCCGGGTCGTGTCAGAACGGCGCCCCCCGGCGAGGAGTTCATCGCGGACCCCGGGTGCGAAGTCGAAGGCGACCTCGTCCCGCGCGTCCGCCGCCGGCCCGACCCGGTGCAGGAGCCCGCTGCCCACCAGTTCGACCAGGTCCGAGGGCCGCGACTCCGGAAGCATGGTGCGCTGGACGAGTCGCATGACGGGAGCGTTCAGGGGCGCCGCGGCCAGATGCACCGCCAGCGCGTACACGGTCGGGCTCACGGCCGCCCGGAACCGCCGGACGATCTCGGGCGCCGACGCCTCCGCGGGCGGGGCCTCCTCGATGTCCGCCGCGTCCGGCGCTGGGAAGGGTTCCGGGGGCGCTCCGCAGACGGCGACCGCACCGTACCAGTCGCCGCGGCGCGCCGCCGCGAACCCCGCCCAGCCGGCGAGCTGCCCGGGGTCCAGTTCGATCACGGGCACATGGACGTGCGAGCGGTCCGCGTGCCGGGCCTCGACGTCGGGGCCGCCGAAGAGCGGCGGCGCGGGGTAGCGCGCCCGGTAGAGGCGGTTAGCGACCGCGGGACGCGCCGCGTAGAGCTTGGCGGGCCGGGTGGTGAGGCCCGTGCGCCGCCACTGGCGCCGGGCGAGCAGGTTGATCACCACGATCGGGGCCTGCCGGCCCCACCGGGCCAGCAGCCGCTGGGCGGCTCCCGAGTGCCAGGCGTCTCCGATCCCGTCCGTCAGCACGAAGACGAGCCGCCGGTCGCGGGCTCCCCGGGCGGTGAGTCCCTCGGCCGCACGCGCGGCGGCCAGCGGCCCCGGCCCGCGCAGCGCCAGGGGCCCGGTCTCGCCGGTGTCGGTTTCGAGCAGGTGCGTTCGGATCATCCCGAAGGCGCCGACGGCCCCGAGGCAGTCGATGAACCGGTCGGTCGTCGGCCGGTTGAGCGCGGCCAGGCGGCCGTCGTCCACGACGACGTCGAGATCGAGCCAGCGTTCGGGGACGAGCCGCGTCTGGGGCAGCCAGAGTCCGTCCTGAGCCGCGCGGACCGCGGTCGCCTCGTCGTCCAGTTCCACCTCGCCCCGGCGGGACTCGACCGCCCTTTTGAAGGGGCGGAGCGCCTGTTCGAAGCGGCGACGGTCGGCCAGAGGCCGCACCCCGGCGAACGGGTCGCTCCGCACGGGGAGGTGGAGGCGCGGGGACGCGGCGTGTCCGTTCAGGCCCGGTGCACGATGCCGCAGCGGATCCGGCGGGTCCTCCCCTCGGAGCGTACCGAAACCCGGCGGCGGTGTCCCGGCCGCGCCGGGCGGCGTCGCCTGCCCCGCGCTGGCGGGGCGGGACGTGCCGTCCAGCCCGTCGCCGTCCGGAGGCCCCGCGCGGTCGTCGCCAGAAGATTCACCGCTCGCCGGCCCTGGTCGCTCCGCCCGGGGTGCGCGCGCCGCGGCGGGATCGCCCTCGCGGCCCGCCGCGAGGGCCGCCGCGTTCATCTGCGCGGCCAGCCAGACAGCGTCGGAGACCTCGCGCCAAACGGGATGGCCGGCCGGGGCGTCGGGACGTCCCGCGCCTCGCGCCGTCGACTCTCCGGTCCGCTCACTCACTCAGGCGCCACTTCCAACCGCTGCCAGATGAGATCCAGGAGCCGCTCCCAGTCGGTGTCGGGGTCGCGTGCGCCGGAGGTCGCGAGATAGACCGCGTTGAGCAGCTGGTCAGCGGCGAGCCCGCGGTGGCTGCTGCGGTGCTCCAGGAAACTGCGGACCAGGCGCCGGGTGCGCTCGTCGGACCGCTCCGCGAAATGCGCCGCCACGATGTCGGCGAGCCGGGTCTCGTCGGGCTCTCTCATGGAGAACTGCAGGCACCGACGCAGGAAGGCAGGCGGGAACTCGCGCTCGCCGTTGCTGGTGATGACCACGATCGGGAACGCCCGGCAGCGCACTCTCCCCCGCACGATCTCGGCCGTGCCGTCCAGATCGGCGGTGTGGACCTTCACCACGGGTTCGCGTGCGCTCACCCGGAAGAGCTCGGTAATTCCGTACTCGCCCTCCTCCAACACGTCGAGAAGGTCGTTCGGTAGGTCGATGTCGCTCTTGTCGAGTTCGTCGATGAGGAGCACACGGGGCAGCTCATGGGGCAGCAGCGCGGTGCCCAGCGGGCCGAGCCTGAGGTAGTGCCCCACCCCGGCGTCGGTCGGCGCGGCGGCATCCGGATCGCCCTCCACGGGTGCGCCGGATAACTCCCCGGCCCGGCGCGCGAGCGTTCCGCGGCCGGTCGCGGCATCCTGCGCCCGGCCGATCGCGTCGTATTCGTAGAGTCCGTCGCGCAGCGTGCTCCGGCTGCCGATGGGCCAGCGCAGCACCCGGCCGAGTCCCAGCTCGCGGGTGATCCGGTAGGCGAGGGTCGACTTCCCGACGCCCGGGTCTCCGGTGACCAGAAGCGGCCTCCGCAGGAACAGCGCCGCGTTGACGGCGTCGACCTCCGCGGGGTCGGCCGGTCGCGGCCGCGCGCTGACGGGTCCGAGCCGGCGGACGAGGTCGCGCTCGTCGGCGGGCGGAGGCGGGAGCGGCGGACCGCCGTCGAAGGCGCGCCACGGGGGCGGCGGGGGCAGCGCCGCGGCGAACCGCCCTTCCGGCAGTGGGCGCCCGGTACCGCGGTAGATCCACCATGCGGCGCGGGCGTCCGGGGCGGTGTCCCCCGGGCCGGCGGGAATGGGCGCGTCACCAGGGTAAGGGACCTCGGGCGGCTCGTCAGCGGCCATCGACGATGTCCCCTTCTGGTGTGGCTATGGGTTCTTGCGATGGAGGGTCGAACTCGGGCAGAACCGGTGAGGGCCACCTTAGGTCGAGCATCCCCTTCGGGTCGATGATTCGCAAGACTTGGACGGGCTACAAACGACGTTGTGTCCCGTTCATGGGTCACAACGCGTCAACCGTCACATTCGGGCAGCCGGAGCCCGAAGTGCACGAACATCGTCCAGAAAGTGATTCGGGTCGTCCCATAGGAGGGTTACCTCCAGAGCAGAGCGACCATTCTGGTCATCGGACGGCGCGCTTCCCCGGAGCCGTCTGATGTCGGTCGGCAGGGCCCTGATGTCGGGACGATCGACGACCTGCCGCACCGCCTCCCGCATTTCCGAAGCGAGCCGATCCTCCCGGTGCCAGAGCACCACCGGCACCCCCGCGCGCAGCGCCTTCCAGAGTTCGCTGCGGCCGGGCTCGCGGTCGGGCGGGCCGCTCAGCACGCACGCGACGATCTCGCGGCTGCTCAGCAGCCGGTCCCCCATCGGACGGGGGTGGCCGGGGTCCTCCGCGGCGGCCCAGTAGGTGAGGCCGTCGACGGCGTCGACGAGCACCTGCCAGCGCTGGCGCCAGGCGCGGTGGAAGCCGAACGCGCGCAGCCGCTCCTGGCTCCGGACGAGGATCTCGTACTCAGCGCCGAGCTGCGGCGGGTCCGGCGTCTCCGAGGCGTCGCGCGTCCACTGGTCCACATCGAGATTGATCATGTCCAGCGGCAGCACGAACTCCAGCACGAGGGAGTCGTCGAGCTCGTAGGCCCAGCCGCGCTCGGCATCGTGGATCAGCTCGCCGACGTGCTCGCGCACCGCACTCAGGGGGACCACCTTGTCCTCCCCCGGCTCGGGGCGCCATTCGAGCGGGTGTATCTGCCGCCAGTGCGACAGTCGGCACTGGAGCTCGCCCTCGCCGAGTTCCGGGAGCGGTTCGAGCTGGATGATGAGGTAGATGGGCTTGTCGGCGCGCGTCGCGAGCACCCCGGAACGGTCGCGCATACGGTCGAGATAATCGGCCTGGGCGACGTCGCCCGCGCCGCGCAGCCGCTCCGTCTGCAGCGCCAGCCAATCGCGCAGCCTCTTGAGACGCCATGCCTCCTCGCTTCCCGCGCTTCCCGCGGTCTGCCGTGTGTGCATGGTCTGCAGCAGCATCGCGACGAATATCAGGTGCGGCGAGGGTTTCCCGGGCGCCGTGTTGTGGTCGAGAAGCGCCGAGAACGCGTCCCATGCGTCGGTGAGCCGGAACGGCACAGTGGCGATGCCGTTTCCGGTGGCGGCCACGTAAAGGCGGGTGAGGGAAGGTATCTGCAGACCGGTGAGCAGGTCCTCGATCTGGGTCTCGACGACCGGTTCCAGGTGGGCGCGGACCGGGCTCAGCATCCGCTTCAGGTGGGCCACGGCCGCGGTCGGCCCGGCCACGAACTCGATCGCGCGGACCAGCAACTGCAGGCCGTCGGGTATCTCCCGGCAGGCGAGAACGAGATGGTAGAGGTAGTACCTCGGCTGCGGCAGATCCGGCAGCAGCACCGGTGCCCGCACGTGCTCGCTGATGTAATGGAGGACGATGGAGCGGGCGGCCGCCTCCCGCATATCCGGTATGTCCAAGAGCAGCGCGACGATGTCGGCGGTGGTCTGCTCCGCGAGGACCTGCTCCTGCGCGTACCCCAGCGACAGCGGCGCCGGGGGCACCAGGGCGGGCGACCTCGTCTCCTCGTCCGCCATGCGCGTCACCGCCTCCCCGCCCCCGGCCGTTCCGCCAGCCAATGTAGGCCGCGGCCGCCGGGGCGTTCTGCGTCGCCGGACACAATGGGATTCACCACATCACCACAAGGAGCGCCCATTTGCGGGAGCCGCCGACCGGCACCCTACTTGCCGGGGCGAGCGTCATGCGTGCACCCTTGGGGGCAATCCAATCGTTCAAGGGGCATCAGAGGTCATGCGGAACGGCTCCGGCGAAGCGGGGACAGGCTGGACCCCGACCGGTCATTGCACGCTCTTCGTCTGCGACATCATCAGTTTCGGCAAACGCGCCGACCACGTTCAAAGCCATCTGCGAGCCGTCTTATACGAGGCCCTCCGGAGCTGTTTCGAGGCGTCGGGCATGCCCCTCGAGGGCTGCTACCAGGAGGACCGCGGCGACGGCGTCATCGTCGTGCTGCCGCCGTCCTACGACCCGGCGCGCCTCGCCCACCCGCTGCCCGACCACCTGCGCGGCTCCCTCCGCAGGCACAACGGGCTGGCCGCCGAACACGCCCGGATGCGGCTGCGGATCGCGCTCCACAGCGGGCCGCTCGAATCGGATTCCGAAGGGATCGTCGGCACCTCCGTCAACCACGTCAACCGGCTCCTGGACGCGCCGTCCTTCAAGGAGGCGCTCGCCGCGGTGCCGGCCGACCTGGGGGTGCTGGCGTCCGACGAGTTCTACCGCGAGGTGATCCGGGAGGGCCGCGGCGCCATCGACCCCACGGAGTTCCGGCCGATCGAGGTACGTCTCAAGGAGACCGAGACCACCGCCTGGCTCAGCGTCCGCACCGCGCGGCCGCCGGAGGCCACGGGGGACGGCGCCAACACGCCCGCCCGGGTGGGACCGCTTCCGGCCAGCGGGCCGCCCGCTCCCGGCCTGGACGCGCGCCAAGCGCCGGACCAGGCGGACGTCACCGCTCTGCCCGCCCTCTTCGAGATCGTCGAGCGGCTCATGGACATCCCGCTGCTGACGACGGCCGAGGGCCGCCAGCAGATCGTGGACGCCCTGCGCAAAGAGATCGCGATCCGCGTGCCGCGCCGCACGCAGCCCCATCTGGACGTCCATTCGATCGTCCGGACGTGCTCGGAGTTCCCCGGCGGCCTCCAGGAGTTCCTCGCGCTCGTCCACGCCTACGCCGGGGAGTCATTGCAGGTCCAAGCACTGGACGACACGGTCGCGAGGCTGACCGGGCGCGCCTCCTGACGTTGGCGCCCGAGCCGTCTCCGCCGAGCGGGTCACCAGGTCACGGGCAGCTCCAAGGGGCCGTGGAACAGGGAGTCCGTCCGCCATCGGACCGCTTCGGGAGGGACGGCCAGGCGCAGGTCGGGGAAGCGCCGCACCAGGGCGGCGAGGGCCGTCCGCATCTCGGTCCGGGCGAGTTGGGCGCCGACGCAGAAGTGGGGGCCGTAGCCGAACGTCAGGTGCTTGTTGTCGACGCGGCCGAGGTCGGTCACCTCCGGATCGGTGAACAGGGCCGGGTCGTGGTTGGCCGCGAGCGCCGACACCGCGACCGTGCTGCCGGCGGGGATGGGCACGCCGCCGACCTCCACGTCCCGGAGCGCCAGGCGCGGGGTGCCGACCGGCACCGACGGCACCGTCCGCAGCAGCTCCTCCACCGCCGTCGCCACCAGCTCCGGGTCGCGGTGCAGCGCGGCGTACATCTCGGGGCGCGCCAGCAGGGCGTACACGCAGCGGGCCAGCTGGTTCATCGTGGGCCCGTGCCCCGCGATCAGCAGGGTGATCGCGAGCCTGACCAGCTCCGCCTCGGTGATCCGCTCCTCGCCGTCGCGCCCGGCCAGCAGTTCGCCCACCAGATCGTCGGCCGGTTCGGCGCGGCGGGCCGCGACAAGGCCGACGAAGTAGCGCCGGATCGCCTCGCGGGCGCGGTCGATCTCCTCCGCGGAGGGGCCGCGCAGCGCCATGATCGTCTCGGCCCAGCCGCGGAAGGAGTCGCGGTCCTCGCGCCGGACGCCGAGCAGCTCGCAGATGTCGGTGAGCGGCAGCGGCGCGCACAGGGCGTGGACCAGGTCGGCGGGCGGCCCGCCCGCGGCCATCTCGTCCAGCAGCCCGTCGACGACCTCCGCGATGCCCGCCCGCATGGCCTCGACGCGGCGGCGGTTGAACGCCTGGGCGACCGCCCGCCGCAGGCGGGTGTGCTCGGGCGGGTCCATCTCGAACAGGACCCGGCTGGAGCCGACCGGCTCCCGCGGTTCCGCGGGCGTGCGGGGCAGGAACGTCGCGGCGCTGCTGAAGGCCGGGTCGCACAGCACGTGCTGCGCCTCGGCCGCCCGGGTCACCACGTATCCGACGTCGCCCGACAGCATCCGCACGCGGGCGGCGGGGCCGGGGGTGCGGACGTCGTTGATCAGCGGCGGGGACGGCGACCGGTCGTCCCCCAGGTCCAGGTCCGTCGGCTCGTTCACCGCTCCTCCCGCCCGGTCGTGGACGCCTCGGCGGCCCGGTCGTCCGCGGCCGGGCCGGTGTGGCAGGCGCTGACGCGCGAGCGGGTCGCGCGGACCTCGGCGTCCAGGCCGCGGAGCGCGGCGGCGAGCTCCCGGTGCCCCGGTGAGGCGAGGAAGCGCTCATGGGAGTCCTGGTCGGTCCAGTCGCTGATCAGGTGGTAGGTGCCGGGGTCGGCGACGTCGCGCGACAGCGACTGGGTGACGTGCCCGGGGTGGCGGGCGGCGACGGCGGCCACCCGGCGCCAGGTCCGCTCGAACTCCGCGCCGCGCGCCGCGTCCACGCGGATCTCCAGCAGCAGCCGGTACGTCGCCTGCGGCCCGCCGTCCGACCAGTGGTAGAACTCCTCGGCCTGCGCCTGGCGCATGGCCGGGCGGTCCCGGTCGTACGGGACGAGCAGCGTGGCGAGCCTGGCGTTGATCTCGCGGAACCCCGGGTCGTCGCCCGCGGCGTACAGGGCCTTCTCGAACGACGCGTCCCCTTCGACCAGGTGGATGTACAGGTCGTGGAAGGTCAGCAGGGTGCGGCGCGTGACGCCGATGCGGCGGGGCAGGTCGGTGCGGTCGTGCTCGCGGAACACCGCCGCCACCGCGTCCCGGTCACCGGGCTCGATCTTTCGGATCATGACCGCCCGGTGGGTCGGGGGCGGGGCCTGAAAAAGCATGCTCGTCCTCCTTGACGTCGGGATCGGGGGCCCGGGTCACCGGCGCCCGGTCACGCGGTCTCCACAGGGCGGCATTCCAGGACGGTCCAGTGCCCCTCCCGGGGGCGGCCGACCAGCGCGAACCCGCACCGGGCGAGCAGCCGGCGCCACTCCCCCGCCCCCCGCTCCCGGCCGCCGAACAGCACGAGCATGTCGAGGTCGAGGAACTTCGCGTGGTCCCACCGGTTCCCCTCCGCCACCACGTGCTCGACGATGAACAGCCGCGCCTCGCGGCGGTCCCCGATCGCCGCGCGCACCGCGGTCAGCAGATCCGCGGCCCGCTCGTCCGGCCAGTTGTGCAGGACGGCCTTGAGCACGTACGCGTCGCAGTCGCCGGGCAGCGGGTCGGTGAAGAAGTCGCCGGCGACGCAGGTGACGCGCTCGGCGACCCCTTGGGCGTCGAGCACGTCCGCCGCGGTCTTGACGGCGCACGGCCGTTCGAAGAGCACGCCCGAAGCGTCCGGCGCGCGCCGCAGCGCGGCCGCGAGGAAGTGGCCCTGGCCACCTCCGACGTCGGCGATCCGGTTGAAGCGCTCGGGCACGACGACGTCCAGGTGCCGTTCGGTCTCCCAGCGGCCGAGCGTGGTCATGGTGCGGTCGAAGCGGTCGCCGTCGTCGGGGTTGTCCTCGAAGTAGCGCCAGATGTCGGTGCCGAGCGTCGGGACGGTCGCGGGCTCGCCGGTGCGGACGCTGTGCGCCAGCGCCCCGAACGGCTTCGTCACGAACGACCTCGCACTGTGCAGGACCAGGGGCAGCAGGCTGTAGGGGTCGTCGGCGCGCAGGCCTCCGCCCAGGGGTGTGCTCGCGAACCGTCCGTCCTGGTGCTCCGCCAGGATCCCGACGGAGGCGGCGCAGCGCAGCAGGCGGTGGAGCGCGTCCGGCACGGTGCCGGTGGCCTCGGCCAGGTCGGCGACGGTACGCGGCCCGGACGCGGTCAGATCCGCGATGCCCAGTTCCGCCAGCGTGCTCACCACCGCGGCCAGCCGCATCCCGCACGTCAGATACAGCAGACGCTGCGCGTGGATGTCGCCGGGCCCGTAGTCGACGGACCCGCCGTCGCCGGCGGCTTTGCGGGCACGCTCCTCCAGGACGGCCTTGATGTGCGCCATCTGCTCGACGGTGCCGCGGTTGATGCGGTCGCGCATCGCGTCCTCGCCGATCGGCGAGTCGGGCTTCATCGCGAACTCCTGCGTCCACCGCATGAGCACGCCCGCCGCCTGCTGGCGGTACTCCCAGCGGATGTTCATGAACGCGAAGGGCCCGGTCTCCACCCGGTGGGCGCGGACGGTGCGGGTCTCGGGGTCGGGGGTGCGCCGCGACACCCACGACCAGACGTTGCCCTGCTCGTCCGGGTGGGTGGTGAGCCGGAACACCACCGAGGGGCCGTCCCGTTCGATGATCTCCACGTCGGCGTACTCGGTGAACAGGCCCGGCCAGCCCGCCACGTCGTTGGTGTGCTCCCACACCAGCTCGATGGGCGCGTCGACCAGGATCTGGTTGTCGGTGCTCACGGTCACGACCGGACCTCCCCGTCCCCGGCCGCGGCCTGGTTGAGGCAGCGGAGCATCTCGGCGGGGGTCCCCAGCTCGAACAGCCTGTCCTCGTCGAGCCGCAGGCCGAAGCGCTCGACCATCCGCGCGGAGACCTCCATCATCGCGACGGAGTCGTAGCCGAGGTCGGTGAACGCGCGGTCGGCGATGTCGCCGGCGAGGTCGACGCCGTCGTCCTCGCCGGCGCAGGCGCGCAGGACGGTCACCAGGTCGGTCAGGGTTATCGGGCCTTCTTCGGCCATGTCAGCTCCTGGGTTCGGTTCCGGGAAGGGCACGGGGAGCCCGCTCGTCGCGTGGACCGGCCGCGGACGCGGCGCCGCGCGGGCAGGCGGCCAGGACGAGGGCGCTGTTGAACCCGCCCTCGCCGCGCGCCAGGATCAGCGCGTGGTCGATGCGGGCGGGGCGGGGACGCCCGGTGACCAGGTCGAGTCCGTAGGACGGATCGGGCCGGACGTCGGCGGTCGGCGGGATCATCCCGTCGCGCATGGCCAGCAGGCAGGTCGCGACGTCGACGGCGGCGCCGCCCGCCGACATCCGCCCGGTCATCGCCTTGGGCGCGGTCACCGGCACGCCGCCGGCGCCGAACAGCCCGGTGAGCGCCTCGGCCTCGGCACGGTCGCGCAGGGCGCTGCCCGCGGCGTCCGCGAACACCACGTCGATCCGCTCCGGGGCGAGGCCCGCGTCGGCGAGCGCGAGCGCGGCGGCGTTGCGCAGCGTCGCCGGGCGGCTCGACCCGGGCGGCGGGTCCATCGTCGCGGCGTACCCGGCGACCCGCCCGTACCGGTGGCGGGCGCCGCGGGCGCGGGCGTGGCGCTCGCGCTCCAGCACGAGGATCGCGCCGCCCTCGGCGATCACATGCCCGGAGGCGCCGGCGGCGAAGGGGCGGTAGGCGGTCGCGGGGTCGTCGCCCCCGGACAGCTCCGGAGCGGTCGGCGCGTGCCGGCCGGCCGCCATCGCGGTCACCCCCCACGAGCAGACCGGGGCCTCGAACCCCCCGGTCAGCACGCCGTCGGCGCCCTTGCGCAGCACGCGGCACGCCTGCCCGATCGCGTCCAGGCCGCCGGCCTGACCGCTGACCAGCACGCCGCAGGGGCCGCGCAGCCCGTGCCGGATGGAGATCTGGCCGGTGTTGACCGCGTAGAACCAGGCGTACGACTGGTACGCGCTGACCTTCTTCGGCCCCATCGACCACAGCTTGCGCAGCTCGTTCTCGCCGAACTCGAACCCTCCGGCCGAGTTGGCCAGCACGACGCCGTACCGCAGCGACTCCTCGGGGGACGGCGCCAGCCCGGCGTCGGCGACCGCCCACCCGGCGGCGGTCAGCGCCAGCTGGGTGAGGCGGTCGGTCTGCGGCAGCAGCCGTCCCGGGAGGTGGTCGCGCGGGACGAACCCGGGGACCTCGCCGGAGAGGCGCGCCGGGTAGCCGCTCGGGTCGAACCGGGTGATCGGCCCGATCGCGACGCGGCCGGTGAGCGTCGCCTCCCAGTGCCGGTCGGCGCCCAGGCCGCTCGGCGTGACCACGCCGATCCCGGTGATGACCGCCTGGTCGTCCTCGGCGGCGCCGGTCATCCCGGCCACCGTCCCGGGGCGCTGAGCACCATCGCGCTCTGGAAGCCGCCGAACCCGCTGCCGACCGTGAGCACGGTGTCGACCCGCTGCTCGCGCGCCGTCACCGGGACGTAGTCCAGGTCGCATTCGGGATCGCGATACCGGAGGTTCGCGGTGGGCGGGACGACGTCGTGCTCGATCGCCAGCGCGCTCGCCGCCACCTCGATCGCGCCGATCGCGCCGAGCGAGTGCCCCACCACCGACTTGATGGAGCTGACCGGAAGCCGGTAGGCGTGCTCCGGGCCGAGCGCGACCTTGAACGCGGCCGTCTCGTGGCGGTCGTTCTGCCTGGTGCCCGACCCGTGCGCGTTGATGTAGTCGACGCCTTCCGCGGGCACGTCCGCCTCGTCCAGCGCCGTTCTGATCGCCGCGGCCATCTCGGCCCCGTCGGGCCGCAGCCCGGTCATGTGGTAGGCGTTGCTGCGGGACGCGAAGCCGCGGATCTCCGCGTGCACCCGCGCCCCGCGCGCACGGGCCGCCGCGGCGTCCTCCAGCACCAGCATCGCCGCGCCCTCGCCGAGCACGAACCCCGCCCGGGTGGCGTCGAAGGGGCGGCAGGCGCGCTCGGGCTCGTCGTTGTCCGGAGACGTCGCCCGGATGGCGTCGAAGCAGGCCACCGTGATCGGGGAGATCGGGGCCTCGCACGCCCCCGCCAGCACCACGTCCGCGGCGCCGTCACGGATGATCTCCACGCCGTGCGCGACGGCGTCCAGCCCGGAGGTGCATCCGGTCGACACCATGCAGGCGGGCCCCTCCGCGCCCACGTCCCAGGCGACCTCGCGGACCAGGGACGCCGGGACGAGGTAGTCGGGCAGGTGCGGCGAGCCGTAGGACGGGTCGACCACGGCGAGCCGGCCGCTGTCGCTGACCACGCTGTACTCGCGTTCGAGCGAGACGGTGCAGCCGACCGCGCTGCCGACGACCACGCCGGTGCGGGACGGGTCGAGGTCGCCGGACCGCAGGCCGCAGGAGGCCAGGGCCTCCCGCGCGGTGACGAGGGCGAACTGGGCGGCGCGGTCCATCCGGCGCCGCTCCCGGGGCGTCAGCCCGTGCCGCGCGGCGTCGAAGTCGATCTCCGCCGCCATCTGGGACCGGTACGGCCCCGGATCGAACGCGGTGATCGTGCGGAAGGTGGGCTTGCCGCCGGTGACGGTCTCCCAGAACCCGCTCGTGCCCGGAGCGCCCGGCGTCAGGACCCCGATCCCGGTGATCGCCACGGGGCGGGCCGGCCTCCCGCTCACGCCGGCTCCCGCGCGCCCGCGGCCGTGTCCACCGACGGCGCCGTGTCCACCGACGGCGGCGGCCCGTCGCCGGCCGGCTCCGCGGTCTCCACGTGCCCCATGTCGGGGCTCGGCGCCAGCGGCCCGAGGAACAGCACGGCCGTCGCCGGCCGGTCGCCGCGGTTCTCGTAGCGGTGCCGGGCGCCGCGGCGGATCAGCACCGACTCCCCGGCCTCCACGGCCTGCTCGGCGCCGTTGACGGTCAGGACGAGCCGCCCGTCGGAGACGTAGACGTGCTCGTCGGTGTACGGATGGTAGTGCTCGCTGACCCGCTCCCCCGGCTGGAGTTCCAGGAGCGCCATGAGGCCCGCCGTCGTCCGGGCCGTGCCCGGCGACAGGAGCATCCGGATGCTGCCGCCGAGCCGGTGGTTCGGTTCGACCTCGCGGGCGCGGACCTTGACGGCTTCGAGAGCGGTCACGTTCCCTCGCCCCGCTCTCCGGCCGGTGCCGGGCCGCCCGGGACGGGCGGCGCCGCCGACCCGGCCCGCGGGCCGTCGCGGCCGGGGGCGCCGCACGGCTCGGCGGCGCGCGGTTCGAGGAGCATGGGGGTGCGGATCATTGGGGGTTGCGTCCTTCCTGGCCGGCGGTGGCCGCGCTCGTCCTGCTCGGCAGCCGAGAGCGACCGGTACGCCTTGGGAGATCGGTGCTGAGCGTCGTGTCGGGGCCTTCCCGGGCGGGGGAAGCACGCGCTCGATCCGGGTTCGCTCCTTTCAGAGAACCGCACGGACTCTCTTCTTTATAGCCAATGAAAAACGATCAATGGCAAGGCAAAGGTAGATTTTTGCGAGATCCTCGGACGCAGTTCTTCTGAAATCCGGACCGAGTGCACCATCACGGCGCCCCGCCATCGAAAAGGGACCGATTTGACCCGATCACCCGCTATGTCTTCCCTAGGCGTCTCGCCAGGTAAGCGAGACTTCGCCGGCCGTGCCGCCGAAGGCGTCGCCGATCACAACAAAGAGGATCATCGCCCCTGACCTGCCGAGAAGCCTTCGCCGCAGCACACCGGCCGCCAATGGAACAGGAACCGATCCGAAAACATTTCCCTGTTCCGGAAACATTCGATGACACGAACAACACGGGAGCGGAACTGCGGGAGCAGCCGGTTTCCGCTTCATTATTCGAAGCGGCTCCACAGGCGATGACGGAGGGTCGAGTCCGCGCCGATCAGGCGGCCGAATAGGCACGCCCGCCGCCGTCCGGGCCTCGCCCGCCTCGGCCGGGCGGCCGCCGTCGCACCGGGCCCTGCCCACGAATTGCACGCGCCGGAGGCGGCGTCCGCCGGGCAGCGCCGACCGGTGCCGCAGCACATGCCCGCTCCACCCCACGAGCGGATCGACTCCGCCGGGACCGCCTCCCGATCGACGCCCAGGGCTCGGCCGCGGATCGCGGACCGACCCGCCCCGGGATGCCCGTCCGGCCCCGGTCGCTCACCGTTACAGGTGATCCGCGCCACGAACGCCGGCGGGGCCCCTAGAGTGATCTTGGGCTGCAGGCGTGACGATCGAGGGGCCGGCGATGACCGAGGACCAGGTGGACCTGAATACCGGGATCCCCCATTCCGCCCGGGTCTACGACTACATTCTCGGCGGCAAGGACAACTATCCGGCGGACCGCGAGGCCGCGACGAACATCGTCGCCGACTGGCCCCACCTGCCGAAGTCCATGCGCGCCAACCGGAATTTCATGGCGCGCATGGCCCGCCGCCTCACCGCCGAGTTCGGCGTCCGGCAGTTCCTCGACATCGGCACCGGGCTGCCCACCTCGCCCAACCTGCACGAGGTGGCCCAGTCCGTCGCGCCGGAATCGCGGATCATCTACGTCGACAACGACCCGATCGTCCTGGTGCACGCCCGCGCCCTGCTCACGAGCACGCCGGAGGGCAGGACCACCTACCTGGACGCCGACTTCCTCGACCCCGACGCGATCCTGGGGTCCGGCCACCTGCGCGGCACCCTCGACCTGAGCCTGCCCGTGGCGCTCAGCCTGATCGCGATCGTGCACTTCATCCCGGACGACGCGCAAGTCCAGCGGATCATCGACCGCCTCATGGAACCGCTGGCCCCGGGCAGCATCCTGGCGGTGTCGACCTGCACCGCCGACAGCGCCCCGGACGAGGTGGCCGCGGGCGTGGCGGCCTACAACGCCAACGGCATCCCCCTGGTGGCGCGCACGAAGCCCGAGGTGGAGCGCTTCTTCGACGGTCTGAAGATCCTCGACCCCGGCGTCGTGCCCGTCCACCACTGGCACCCCGACCGCGCGGCCTCCGAAGTCCCCGACGCCCACGTCCACATGTACGGCGGCATAGGCCGCAAGAGCTAGGCGGAGCCTCCGGCCCCCTGCGAGGAGGAGCGATTCAGTGAACCCGTTCGTCCCGTATGTCATGCCCGAGGCCAGGGCGCAGGCCGTCGCCCTGGTCGCGAAAGGCGACGTGATTCCCGCCGTCAGGCTGATCCGGCAGGCCGCCGGCCTGGGACTCAAAGAGGCCAAGGACTACGTGGACGGCCTCAAGGGGGAGGCGTACGCCCGGACGGTCCCGGCCGACGTCCAGGCCAAAGCGCGCACGATGATCGCTGTGGGCAGGTGGAAGGACGCGGCGAAGTTCGTCCGGCAGGAGACCCCTCTGGGGTTGAGAGCCGCGAAGGACTACGTCGACGCCGTGAGAACGGGATTGATACCCGCCGAGCCGCTGGCGCTCCGCTTCGTCGAAGCCCTCCGCTGACCGGACACGCGCGAGGCCGCGTCCCGGTCGTCGCCGTGTGATCACAAGGGACGCGGTGCGTCAGGCGGACGTCGTCAGGGCGGGGACGCCCGGTCCGGTGAGCTCGTTCAGGGACGTGCGGCGGCCGGAGATCGTCAGGAGCAGGGCGAGGGCCGGTCCGGTCACTTCCGGGCCGTCTCCGATCACGAGGTCGGCGTCCGTCGCGGTCAGGCGGAGGCGGGCCGTCAGTTCCTTGGCCCCGCCGAAGGACGCCGGCGTGCGGGCCTGGTACCGGAGCGACCTGACGACGGCCTCCTGCGGGTAGGCGTGGACGAGGCCCAGAGGCCGGCGGATGTCCTCGCCGTGGACGACCTCCTCCACCAGGCGGCTGTCGAGCGCCGCCGGAGGGGTGGACGTCCGTGAGGCCACCTGGCGGAACCGGTCCAGCGTTTCCCGGGGTGAGGCGCCGCGCTCGCGCTCCACCCCCTGCGTGTTCTGCCGGTCGAAGTCGAAGCGCGCCTGGGCGAGGCGGCGGACGAAGCCGAGACGGGTCGTGCGGGCCGTGTCGACCAGGTGCGCCACCACGTCGTGCACCGTCCAACCGTCGCAGAGCGAGGGTTCCTCCCACTGCCCGGCGTCGAGGTGCGAGAGATCGTCGATCAAGGCCGCACGCTCGGCGTGCACCATCGGCCACACATCGTTCTTCACGGGTTCCCCTTCGGTCGCGGGCGGGTCCGCAATGAGGACCCGCGGCCCGGCGAAAACTCATCGCTCGGCGAGCGGAGGCCCCTGGCCTGCGGGTTCACGGACGGGCCGCGCCCGCCGAGCGGGGGTTGTGGCGCTTGACACACCGGAGCGGCCCCGCCTAACCTCCCGTCAACCGACAGGCACAGACGAAGACACCCCTGTCAGTGGTCTTCGTCTGTGCCTTTTGTCATTCCCGGACCGCTGGCAAGGGTTTCAACCCCCGAAAGGCGGCGGGCATGAACGACGGCCCTGCGAGCACGAGAACGGCGGTCATCCGCAGCGCGGCGGACGCGGCCGGACTCATCGACACCCTCACGAGCTTGCGCGGCCGTGCGAACTGGATCTGGTTCCTGGCCCTGTCGGGCCTGTTCCTGGACGCCTACTCCAACGCGGCGCTCGGCGCCGGGCTGTCCCCCATGGTCGAGCAGCTGGACCTGTCGCCCACGCAGGTCAGCGTGCTCACCGCGATGGCCCCGGCCATCGCGATCGTCTCCAATCCCTTCGGCGGCTGGCTCGCCGCCCGGATCGGCCGGATCAGACCCCTGCTGATGACGAAGGTCATCTTCGGGATCGGCGCGATCCTCACGGCGGTCGGCTCGGACTTCCAGACCGTCTTCGCCGGGCGGGCCCTGGTGGGCGTCGCCTACGGCATCGACTTCGCCGTCGCGATGGCGCTGCTCGCCGAGTACACCCCGTCCTCGCTCAAGGGCAGGCTCAACTTCTGGCAGGGCGTCTGGTACGTGGCGACGACCACCAACCTCGCGCTCACGCTGCTGTTCTACAAGCTCGACGTCGGGGCCGACATCTGGCGGTGGTCGGTGGGCTCGGCGGTCGTCCGCGTACTCACTCGTGACGCGGGCCCGGTGGCCGCGCGGGCGGGCGCTGGCGCACGTCGCCGTCACGGGCCTGCTCATCCAGGCGGTGCAGTTCGGCTGCTTCTACACCGCCCTCGCCCTGCACTACCCGGCGGCCGTGATCTCGCTCGTCCAGGGACTCAACCCGGTGGTGATCGCGTTGGCGGCCCGGCTGCTGGGCGAGGCCGTCACCCGGCGGCAGGCCCTGGGCTTCGCCCTCGGCGCGGCGGGCGTGGTGCTCGCGGTCGCCGACCGGGTGAGCCTGTCGGCCTGGGGCGTCCCGCTGTGCCTGGCGGGCCTCGCCGGGCTCAGCCTCGGCACCCTCTACCAGAAGCGCTTCGTCCCCGACATGGACGTCCGGACCGGGACCGCGACGCAGGTCCTCGTCGGCGCGGCGGCCGTCGGCCCGCTCAGCCTGGCCCTGGAGACCCCGCGCGTGTCGGACTGGACGGCGTTCGGGGGGTCGGTCGCGTGGATGGTGCTCGTCAACTCCGTCGCGGCGTTCCTGCTGCTCAACAGGATGCTGTCGCGCTCCTCGGCGACCCGGGTGAGCACGGTGTTCTTCCTGACCCCGTCGGTGACGGCGCTGCTGGCCTGGCTGGTCACCGGCCAGGCGCTGCACCCGCTCGTGATCGCCGGCCTGGTGCTCGGCGGCGCCGGCGTCCTGCTCGCCGCCGCGGACCCCGCGCGGCCGGCCCGAGGCGTCCGGGGCACGCGGCGCCGGGCGGCCCGGGGCGCCCGACGCGGGCCGCCCGACGCCGGACGGGCCGCCCGCTCGCCCTCCTAAGCGGGTCAGCGGTAGCCGTTCTCCGCCGCGGGGCCATAATGGGCGTCCACCGTCCGACGGAGGAACTGCAACGATGGCCGACGCCGGTCCCAAGCCGCGGCTGCGGGCGCCGGCCCGCAGGGCCCTGATCACGGCGGCGGCCGTGAAGGTCTTCGCCGGGAAGGGGTACCACGGCGCGTCCCTCGGTGAGATCGCGGCGGCCGCCGGGGTGGCGCGCACGGTCCTGTACGACCACTTCCCGTCCAAGCGCGTGCTGCTGCTGGCCGTCATGCAGGAGGAGAACGCGTCGCTGATCGCGTACGTGGGGGCCCGCATCAGGGCCTCCGGCACCGCCGAGGACCGGATGCGGTCCACGGTCGAGGCCTACTTCAGCTTCGCCCAGAGCCGTCCCGACGCCCGGCGCCTGCTGTTCGACCGCACCGGCGAGGACGATCCGGAGGTACAGATCGTCCGGCAGGGCATCCGCGAGTCGCGGACCCGCGCGGTGACGGCGCTGCTCGCCGACGACGTCCGCACGGTGGGGGTCGAGCCCGGCGAACCCATCGCCGAGGCCATGGTCGAGCTGATCATCTCGGGGCTGGACGGGGTGGCGCAGTGGTGGGAGCGCAACCCCGACATGCCCAGGTCCATGCTGGTCGAGGGCGCGATGCGGCTGCTGTGGACCGGGCTCGGCGAGTGAGCGCTCAGCCCACGCTCGTGTCATGGTGGTCGTAGGGGGTGCCGGAGACCCCCGACCGGGCGGCGAGCCTGGACGCCAGGGCGACGCCCCGCCGCTGCCACGCGTCGCCGTGGCGGGTCCGGGCGTCCATCCTGCGGCGGGCGCCGGGCAGGCGGTCACCGACGCGGCGCGCCGTCACGTTGAGGCGGACGAGGCGCCCGGCGATCCACTGCCAGGGTTCGAGGCGCAGGGTCGCGAGGGGCGAGGCGCGGAGCAGCGCCCGGACGAGCGGTTCGCCGGTGAGGGCCGAGACCAGGCCGAGCAGCGGGGCCGAGGCCCGGATCTGCAGGCGGCGCAGCACCGGGTTGCCGCTCAGCAGGTGGTCGCAGGCGGCCCTGACCGTGATGTCGGTCCACTCCGTCGGGCCGCCCGCCGTGAGGATCATGTGGTGGGCCATCCGCAGGCCCTCGACGGCGTCGCGGGGGACGAGCTCGTCGGCGACGCCCATCAGGTGGGCGATGTAAGCCCAGTACAGCATGACGTCGTCCAGGTCGGCCGACGTGATCCGCCGGCCGTGGGCGTGGTCGAACAGCGGCGGGAGCAGCCCGAAGGTGACGGCGGCGCCCATGGTCATGGCGTTGGAGACGGGGTTGCCGTGCCGGGCGAAGTGCTCGTCCCCCCACATCCCCCGCAGGGCGAGCCGGGCCTGGGCGTGCATCAGCCTGACCCGGACGATGCTCTTGAAGACCCCGGAGCGCCGATCGGCGCCCCCGGGGCGGGTGACGTCGTGGAACCAGGTGACGGTCTCCAGCTCGCGGCGGCGGAAGTCCGCGAGGAACCTGCGGGTCTGACCGGTCGCCGACGACACCTCGGCGCCGACGAACGTCCCCATGGCGTCGCTGAGCATCATGGTCGTCTTTCCGGCGAGGGACGCGTTGATCCACAGTCGGCGGCCCCGCTCCCAGGCGGCGGGGTCGAACCATTCCGGAGGGTGGTCCAGTCGGTCGAAGAGTCCGACGAGCGCCGGCGGCGGATCGGCGACCGCGCCGATGCCGTGGTCGAGGGCCTGGTCGAGCATGCGGCGGCCGCGTGACATCCCGATCTCCGTGAAGGCGAGGACGAGGGCGTCCATCAGTTCGTCGCCCTGCCAGCGGTGGTCGTCGAACAACCGGGTCAGCGGCGTCCGCACGGGCTCGGCGCGCACCGGGATCCAGGGTGAGAACTGCTCGATGTGGGGCTCGGTCAGCCAGAGCGGGGAGGCGACGGCGGTCTCGGGCGCCGGGCGCAGCGCCATGCCCGGCCGGTAGTAGTAGTCGTTGGGGTGCCGGCCGGCGTTCCGCCGGCCCGCTGCTCCGCTGTTCGGCATCGAACTCCCGTCAGTGTTCGAGGTGGTAGTCGGTGGGGTCGAGGCGGCGGGTGCGGCGGCGGTAGCCGGTCATGGAGCCGGGCCAGTTGTTGGTGTTGCGGCGGTCGGCGTCGAGGTACCAGCTGTCGCAGCCGCCCTGGTTCCAGACGGAGGCGGACAGGCGCCCCTGGGCGGCGGCGTCGAAGCGGTCGAGGACGTCGGCGCGGACGTCCATCGAGGTCGCGCCCTCGGCGAGGAGGCCGGCCGCCTGGACGATGTAGGCGGCCTGGCTTTCGAGCATGTGGACGATGGAGCCGGACCCGACGTTGGTGTTCGGCCCGTACATGAGGAAGAAGTTGGGGAAGCCGGTGACGGCCAGGCCGAGGTAGGCGCGGGCACCGTCCTTCCAGGCGGCGTTGAGCTCCTGCCCGTGCGCGCCGAAGACGCGCATGGGCGCGACGAAGTCCTGGGAGCGGAACCCGGTGGCCCAGATGAGGGTGTCGAAGGTGTGGTGGTCGCCGTCGGCGGTCCGGGCGCCGTGAGGGGTGATCTCGGCGATGGGGCTGTCCACCACGGCGACGTCGGGCCGGTTGAGGGTCGGGTAGTACTCGCTGGAGGTGAGGATGCGCTTGCACCCGGGCTCGTAGCGGGGCGTCAGGCGCCGCCGCAGCCGCGGGTCGCGGACCGACCGGAGCGCGTACCGGCACAGCAGGCGGACGGGGGCCGACAGGACGCGGCGGCCTCGCGGCGAGACCAGCGCGGGGTTGAGGACGAGCTCGAACCACAGGAAGATCCCCAGCCGCGACAGCCGCTGCACCGCGGGCAGGCGGCGGTTGAGGGCGTGCCGCCGGCGCGGGTAGGGGCGGTCGGGTTTCCTGCTGATCCAGTGGACCTCCCGCTGGAAGATCGTCAGATGCTCGGCGGCGGGGGCGATGAGGGGGACGAACTGGATGGCGCTGGCCCCGTTGCCGACGACGGCGACGCGCCTGCCGTCCAGGGCGTGGTCGTGGTTCCAGCGGGAGGAGTGGAAGGCCGTCCCGCCGAACCGGTCCTGACCGGGCAGGCGGGGCACGGCCGGGTTGGACAGCTGCCCGCACGCGGCGACGAACAGGTCGCACTCGTGGACCCCGCCGTCGCCGGTGTGCAGGCGCCAGCGTCCCGCCGCGGCGTCGAAGTGCGCCTCGGTGATCGTCGTGCGGAACCGGAAGTGCGGGGTCAGTCCGTACCTGCCGGCGCAGCGCCGCAGGTAGGCCAGGATCTCGTGCTGCTCGGCGAACCGGCGCGACCAGTCGGGCTTGGGTTCGAAGGAGTAGGAGTACAGGTGGGAGGGCGCGTCGCAGGCGGCGCCGGGGTAGGTGTTGTCGCGCCAGACGCCGCCCGGCCCGCCGGCCCTGTCGAAGATGGTGATGTCCTCGAAGCCGGCCCTCTTCAGTGCGATGGCCAGCCCGATCCCGCTGAACCCGCTGCCCACGACGGCGATCGAGATCGCGCGGCGCCCCGCGCGGGGACCCGCCCCGCCGGGTCCGCCCGCCTCTCGCCGCGGTCGCGCTTTTCCGACACTCATGTCGGTTAGGGTGGCGGCACCGAGGGACGGGAGTCAAGACCATGGCCAAGGATCCGCCCAGGACGCGGATGCGGGGGCCGGCGCGGCGGGCGGTCATCACCGCCGCGGCGCTGGAGCTCTTCGCCGGCAAGGGGTACCACGGGACGTCGCTGAGCGAGATCGCCGCCCGCGCCGGAGTGGCCCGGACGGTGCTGTACGACCACTTTCCCTCGAAACGCGGGCTGCTGCTGACCGTCATGCAGGAGCAGAACACGGCGCTGATGAGCCACGTCGGCGCTCGCATCACCGCGGTGGGACCGGCCGAGGATCGAATGCGGTCGACCATCGACGCCTATTTCAGTTTTACCGAAACAGGGTCCGCCGGGCGCAAACTCCTGTTCGACCACGCGAACGAGGACGATCCGGAGATCCGGATCGTCCTCCACGGCATCCGGGAGTCCCGGGCCCGGGCGGTGACCTCCCTGCTCGCCGACGACATGCGCGCGATGGGCGTCGACCCCCGTGAGCCGATCGCCGAGGCGATGGTCGAGCTGATCATCACCGGCCTGGACGGCGTGGCGCAGTGGTGGGAGCGCAACCCCGACATGCCCAGATCCCTGCTGGTCGAAGGCGTCGTGAGGCTGCTGTGGAACGGTCTCGGCCGGCCGCGGTGACCCCGCGCGGCCTCGCGGCGCTCCCCCGGACCGGCGTCACACGAGGGGCTTGACGCCGCACAGCGGCGTCCTCATAGTGAGGGGCCATCCACAACCGACATGAGTGTCGGTTAGCAACCACCCCCAAGGAGTGCGCCGTGGAGGACAGGACTCCATCGCAGACCTCGTCGTCTCACAGCGAGCCGGCTCGGAGCGGGCAGCCGGCCGCCGGAGGCGGGCTGGACCGCCGCCGGTTCGTCACCGGAGCGATCACGGCCGCCGGAGCCGTCGCCGCCGCCGGAGCCCTCGGCTCCGGGACCGCCCGGGCCGCCGCGCCCGCCGCCCGCCGCGCCCCGCGGACCGGCCGCGCGGCCGCCGGCCGCCGGGTAGCGATCTTCGGCGGCGGGATGGGCGGCCTGTCGACCGCCCACGAGCTGGCCGAGCGCGGCTTCCAGGTGACCGTCTACGAGCGCAAGGCCTGGGGCGGCAAGTGCCGCAGCATGCCCGTCCCGAACACCGCGGGCGGCGGCCGCCAGGACCTGCCCGCCGAGCACGGGTTCCGGTTCTTCCCCGGCTTCTACCAGAACCTCCCCGACACCATGTCCCGGATTCCGCTGCCCGGCGGCGGCAGAGCCTTCGAGAACCTGGTCGCGGTGATCAGGTCGCCGCCTTCTACAAGGGCACCAAGTTCACCCTTCCGGCGAGGGGCAGCATCATCGGCACGCTCAGCCCGGACTCGCTGCTGGCCTTCCTCCAGACCGCGCTCAACGTGGTCGGCGCCGTCCCGGCGGTGGAGGTCGGCTACTTCCTCCAGAAGATGATCGCGTTCGTCACCAGCGGGCCCAAGCGCCGCTACCGGCAATGGGAGAACATGAGCTTCTCCCAGTTCGTGCACGCCGAGAAGATGTCCAAGCCCTACAACGAACTGCTGGTGGAGATGTTCACCGGTACCCTCGTGGCGGCCAAGCCCGACAAGGCCAACGCCCACACCATGGGCCTGATGGCCGAGGCGTGGGTCTACAGCACCCTCGGCCTGGGCGGCTACAAGGCTCCCGACCGGCTGCTGAACGCCCCGACCAACGAGGCGCTCATCGACCCGTGGGTGGCCTACCTCAAGTCGCTCGGCGTGACCTTCCAGTCCGACGCCACGCTCACGCGGCTCGACGTCCAGGACAAGAAGATCAGCGGCGCGCAGATCACCGGCGCCTCCGGCACCGGCACGGTCGACGCCGACTACTACGTGCTGGCGGTGCCGGTCGAGCGCGCCGTGCCGCTGCTCAACGACCAGATCCTGACCGTCGACCCGGGCCTGAGGTCGCTGCGCGAGCTGACGACCGACTGGATGAACGGGATCATGATCTACCTGCGGCAGCCGATCGACCTGGCCAAGGGGCATGTCGCCTACGCCGGTCAGCCGTGGGCGCTGACCTCGATCAGCCAGGCGCAGTTCTGGAAGAAGAGGTTCGGCACGACCTACGGCAACGGCGAGGTCAACGAGTGCCTGTCGATCGACCTCTCCGCCTGGGACAAGCCCGGCGTCCTCTACGGCAAGGCGGCCAGGGACTGCACCTCCGACCAGATCTTCAAGGAGGTCGTCGCGCAGATCCGCAAGGCTCTTCCCTGGAACGGGATCATCCTCAACGACGCCAACATCCACTCCTACTTCATCGACCCGGCCATCACCGGGAACGGGACCCCGCAGCCCGCCAACGACGAACCCCTGCTCATCAACAGGCCCAGTTCCTGGAACCACCGGCCGGAGGCCGCCACCGCCCTGCCCAACCTGTTCCTGGCCTCCGACTACGTCCGCGCCGACATCAACCTGGCGACGATGGAGGGCGCCAACGAGGCCGGGCGAAAGGCCGCCAACGCCATCCTGGACGCCTCCGGCGCCGCAGGCACTCCGGCCAAGCTGTTCAAGCTCTACCAGCCGAACGAGTTCCAGGGCTTCTTCGACGACGACGACCGCCGCTTCGACCGCGGCGAGGCCAACTTCTTCGACCTCTACGACCCGGCCAAGCCGTGATCCGGGAAGTCCCGCAGTGAGCCGCCGCCCGCGGCCCGGCCGTGCGCGCCGACCGGCCGGGTCCGCGGGCGGCCCTGGAGGTCGCGCGACCGATGACCGCACCTGAGTCGCCGCCGTTCCCCCGGCGCGGACGGCCCCTGGACGAGCGCGCGGTCAGGAGCCTGCGCGAGAGCGTCCCGCGCATCGCCGCCACCGCCGCGGACACCGCGCGCACCCGTGTTCCGGGCTACGGATGGGCGCGGCGCGCGGACGACCGCGACCTCCTGCGCCAGGCGATCGCCCTCGCGCTCAACGGATTCCTCGATCCCTCCGCCGGCCGGCCCGGCGAGCCCCCGCCGCCGGTCCTGGAGGCGTTCCGGAAACTGGGCGAAGCCGAGGCCGCCGAGGGGCGCGCCCCCGACGATCTGCAGGCGGCGCTGGCCGTCGCGACCGGCGTCGCCGCCGAGCACCTCACCCGGCAGGCCCTCGACCGCGGGCTGGCGCTCACCCCGCGGCACGGCGGGACGGCCGTCCAGAACGGCCTGGCCTACACCGACCGGCTCCGGCGGGCCGCGGCGGCGGGCCACCTCTCGGCGACGGCGCGCGGAGCGGCCCGGTGCGGGCGCGACCAGCGGCGCCTGATCGACCTGATCCTGAGGCCGCACTGCGACCTCCGGCCGCTGCGCGAAGCCGCCGCCCGCGCGGCATGGCCGCTGCCGCGGACCATCGCCGTCATCGCCGTCGACGGTCGCCGCCGTGCCGCCGTGCCGCCGCGCTTCCTGCCGGAGGACGTCCTGAACGGGCTCCACCTGGGGGCGCCCTGCCTGGTCTTCCCCGATCCCGCAGGACCCGGTCGCCGCGCCTCCCTGGAGGCGGTGCTCGGCGACCACCCGGCCGTGGTCGGCCCGACGGTCGCCGTCACCCGCGCCGCCCTGTCCCTGCGTCTTGCCCGGCGCGGTCTCGACCTGCTCCCGCCCGCCATGCTCGCCGGCGGCACGCCCGTGCATGTGAGCGAGCACATCCCCGCGCTCCTGCTCGTCCAGAACCACGACCTCGCCCAGCGTCTCGTCGACCGCATGCTGGCACCGCTGCGCCGGCTGCGCCCGCCCCAGCAGGACCGGGTGGCGAGGACCCTTCTCGCCTATTTCGAATGCGGCCTCAACGCCAGCAGCACCGCCGCCCGCCTGCACACCCACCCCCAGACGGTCCGCAACCGCCTCCGCCTGCTCGAACCCCTCTTCGGCCCCGAGCTCTACGACCCCGCCAGGGCCCTCGACTACCTCATGGCCCTGCACGCCTGGCACCTCCTCGCCGACCGGTCCGCGTCCGGCGCCGGGACGCCGCCCAATACTTGGCCGTCGGCGACCTCGCCCGCGCGTTCCCCATGACGCTCCCCTCGTTCATGAAGCACGTGCGGACCCTGGAGGCGAACGGGCTCATCCGCACCGCCAAGTCCGGCCGGGTGCGCACCTGCGCCCTCAACCGCGAGCGGCTCGACCTCGTCGAGGGCTGGCTCGCGGAGCAGCGCCGCGTCTGGGAGGGGCGCACCGACCGGCTCGAACGGTTCGTCACCGACACGAAGGAGGAAGACCGGTGAACCCCGAGCTCGACCTCGGCCTGCAGCGGATCATCCGCGCTCCGCGCGCGGCCGTGCGGCGCGCCTGGACCGATCCGTCCCGGCTCGAGCGGTGGTGGGTCCCGGCCCCCTCCCGCTGCCGGGTGGACCGGCTGGACCCGCGGCCCGGCGGCGCGTTCGTCACGCGCCTGAGCGACGGCGGGGCCGGCTTCGTCCCGCACATGGACGCGTGCTTCCTCGCCGCCGAGGAACCCCACCGGCTGGTGTTCACCAACGCGATCGACAGCACGTGGCGTCCCGCCCGCCCGGCGCCGGTCGCGATGACCGCCACGGTCACGCTGGACGACCATCCGGACGGCACGGACTACCGGCTGGTCGTCCGGCACGGCGACCCCGAGTCGCGCGACCGCCATCGCGGGCTCGGCTTCGCCGACGGCTGGACGGCGGTCACGGGCCAGCCGGCGGCGCTGACCGAGAGGACGGCCGCGCGATGAAGATCTCCCTCACCGAGTTCGTCACCCTCGACGGGGTCAGCCAGGGCCCCGGCTCGCCGGACGAGGACACCACGGGCGGCTTCACCCGCGGCGGCTGGCTCGTCCCCCACATGGACGCGACGATCGTCCGCCGCGCCTCAGCATGGCTCGTCCTCGCCGACGGGCTGCTCCTCGGCCGGCGCACCTACGAGGCGTTCGCGCGCGACCGGCCGAAGATCACCGACCCGGCCGACCCCTTCGCCGGGAGGATGAACGCGCTGCCGAAGTACGTCGTCTCCACCACCCTCACCGAGGGGGTCTGGCGCCCCGCCACCCTGCTCGCGGGCGATCCGGTCCGGGCGGTCGCCGAGCTCAAGGAACGCCCGGGAAGGGAACTGCAGATCCACGGCAGCTCCCGCCTGGGGGACGCGCTGCTGTCGGCGGGCCTGGTCGACACGCTCCGCCTCGTGGTCGCGCCCGCCGTGCTGCGAAGCGGCCGGCGCCTTCTGAACGGCCAGGGCGACCCGACCGGGCTGCGCCTCGTCCACCACGAGGCGACCCCCAAGGGCCTCCTGCTCCTCGAATACGAGACGGCGGGCCGAGCACCCCGGGCCCGGTACGAGGGCGCGGCGGCGTTCGCCTAGCACGAAGGAGAACCGCGGACAGCGGCTCGGCCGGCCTCACGCAAGGCCGCCGAGCCGCGGTCCGCCGTTCCGGTCAGCTGCTCTGGGAGCGGACGGCGACCCTGCGGATGAGCTGCACGTCGGTGAGCGGGCCCGTGGACGCGGCGAAGCCGAACTTGACGGTGCTCGGGACGGGCGTCGGGGCGGCGAATCTCAGCACCCGCTTGAAGCCCTCGCCGTCCCGGAAGTCGATGTCGACCGTCGCCACCGGGTTCGGTCCCGGGGACACCGCCACGCGGACGACTCGCTTCACCGGCTCCAGCAGCCTTTCGGCGCGGCTCGCCGTGGCGTCGGCGGGCATCGTCTTCAGGTTGCCGTGGAGCCGCCCGGGCAGCGACGATCGCCAGGAGCCCCCGGTCGTCCGGCTCCCGGTGGTCGCGCCGAGCAGGCAGTAACCGGTCACACCGTCCCCTGGGCCGCGCGCGGTCACGACGTTGGGGCCGGGGGCGGGCGGCCGGAACGCCGTGCCCGCCGGCGATCGCCGTGCGCAGCCGTTCCCGCGCCCTTCTCCGTCGCCGAAGTAGTCCCCGAGCACATCGAGTCCGATGCCGAGGTACCCGCCGTCGACTCCGGGGATGAACTGCCCGTCGGCTCTGCCGCCCGGCAGTTTCTGGGCGTAACCGAGACTTCCGCCGAACGCGCCCGGCGTGGTGAGGCTCCGGGCGCCGTCGGTCAGGAAGAAGGAGATCCCGTCAGCCGCGGATCGCGTGGTGTTGCCGTACTGCCATTGTTCGAAGGTGACCTCCAGGCCGCCGCGCATGGGAACCGGCGTGTCGAACAACGCGGCGCCCGTCTGCTCGAAATGGGCGTCGGTGAGCTGGAGGTATCCGCGCGATGCGGCGTCTCCCGGCGGCACGGGACCGACCGGGTCCCGGCGGCAGCCTCCGAGCGGATGGTTCGTCGCCTCAGCCGCGGCGTCGCCTCGCGGCGCGCCTGTCAGGCAGGCCGACCCGTATCCGACGAAGCGCGAGTCCGCGGTCGCCCTGGTGAACGGTTCCTTGACCAGGACCGATCCCGGAGCCCGGTCCGCCGCCGACGCGTGGCCGAACGACGCGACGGCCGCGACGACACCGACCGCCGCCGTGATGAATGCTCCCCGATGCCTCATGCCGTTTACTCCCACGGAGGTTCGAAGCGATCTTTCTTCCGCGTTCATCTGAACACACGATCACGTCGAGACCCCCGCATTGCCGGTACTACGGCAATATGCGAGGTCATTCTTTACTGAAATGCATGGCATCCCAGGAGGCGCCCACAATTCCGCCACGGGAGCAGAAGGCGGGACTCGTCCGCGGATCACGCGGGGTTCAGGGCTTGCGGGCCAGTCCTCCCGAGCAGGACACCTCGGGGACGTCCTCCTGGCCGGGGTCGGGCCGCCATCGCGTCACCGGGACGACGCCGGGCTCCAGCAGTTCCAGGCCGTCGAAGTATCCGGCGATCTGCTCCTGCGTGCGGGGGATGTAGGGGACGGCGCCGCTGGCGGAGTTGCAGGTCCGGATGGCGTCGGTGTAGGCGGGGTCGCTGTCGGTGCCGTCGCAGACGGCGAGGTGACTGCCGGACGGCAGCGCCGCCATGAGCCGGCCGACGATCGAGCGGGCCTGGTCGTAGTCGCCCACCAGCCCCAGGATGCCCATGAGCATGAGCGCGACGGGCTCGCCGTGGTCGAGGGTGCGGGAGGCCGGCGCGAGCCGCTGGGCGATCTCGTGGGTGTTGTCCATGGTCGGCAACCCGGTCCCGATGTCCAGGAACTGGCGGACGCCCGCCTCGCCCGCCAGGTGCCGCACCACGCGCCGCAGCATCCGCCGGGACTGCCTGGCCATGGCGACCATCCCGGGGAAGACCGTGAAGATCCCTTCTCCGGCCTGCCGGTCGACGGGGTAGTTGTCGACGCCGCCCAGCAGGAAGTTCCAGATCCGGGCCGAGTGCGGCACGGTGGTGTCGATCTCGGGTTGTGAGCTCATCGCATGTCCCTACCCGCCTCCGCGCCGATGAGCGCGGTCCGGGGACGCCGTATACATGAGCGCTGTTATATTAGCGCTGTGACATCTTCCGACCCGACCGCGTCGCCGGGGCGCTGGCATGCGCTGCACACCCTGCTGACGGGCCTGGACGCCCAGATCGAATCCCTGTACACCGACCGGGGCATCCGGGGAGTCCGCCCCCGGTTCGCCTATCCGCTGATCCGGCTCGCGCACACCGGCCCGCTGACGATCCGGGACCTGGCCGCCTCGCTGGACCGCTCCCACTCGGCGATGAGCCAGACGGTCGCGGCGATGCGCCGTGAGGGGCTGGTCGACTCCGAGCCCGGCGCGGACGCCCGGACCCGGCGGGTCACCCTGACCGACCGCGGCCGCGCCCTCGTCCCGTTCCTCGAGGCCGAGTGGCGCGCCACCGAGGCCGCGGTCGCCGAACTCGACGACGAGGTGCCCCATCCGCTCAGCGCGGTCGTCGCCGAACTGGAGCGAGCGCTGGCCCGGCGGCCGATGAAGGACCGGATCCTCTCCCACTTCGACGCGGCGCCTCCCGATGCCGCTCCCCCGGCGTCCTCCGCCCCGGCCGAGTCCTAGCCGTGCCCCTGCGCGAAAGGCTCATCGACGTCCGTCCGCTGCGCGGCAGCCGGGCGTTCCGCGACCTGTGGGCCGGGTCGGCACTCGCCTCGATCGGACAGCAGATCGCCGTCGTCGCCGTCCTGCAGCAGGTCTGGGAACTGACCCGCAGCCCGCTGTGGACGGGGGCGATCGGGCTGGCCACGGGCGTTCCGCTGCTCGTCCTCGGCCTGGTCGGCGGTTCGCTGGCCGACGCCGTCGACCGCAGGAGCCTCGTCCGCGCCGCCACCGCCGGCCAGGCCCTGGCGGCCCTCGGGCTCATGGCCCAGGCGGCCGCCGGGAACCGGTCGGTGGCGCTGCTGCTGGCCCTGGTCGCCGCCGAGGCCGGCTGCGCGGCGCTCGGGGCTCCGGCCCGGCGCACCTTCCCCGTCCGGCTGCTGCCCGCCGACCAGGTCGCCGCCGGGCTCGCCCTGCAGAACGTCGCGTTCCAGGCGTCCATGCTGCTCGGGCCCGCCGTCGCCGGCCTCGTGCTCGCGCAGTGGCGCTACCCCGCCGCGTACGCGATCCAGGCGCTGGCCACCGCCGCGTCGATGATCGCCGTGATCCGGCTGCCCGCGATGCCCGCCCGGCACCCGGGCGACCGGCGGCCGGCCGGACGGGGGCGGCGCGGGCCGCTCCCGGGCGGCTGGGGGATCATCCTCCGGCACCCGGTCCTGTGGGGATCCTTCGGCATCGACCTCGCCGCCACCGTCCTGGCCATGCCCATCGCGCTCTTCCCCATGGTCAACGAGCTCCGGTTCGGCGGCGATCCCCGGACGCTGGGGCTGTTCCTGTCCGCGATCGCGGTCGGCGGGCTCGGCGCCGGCCTGTTCTCGGGGACCGTCACCCGCCTCCGCCGCGGCGCCCTGGCCCAGCTCGTCGCGGCCACGGTCTGGGGCCTGGCCCTCGCCGGCTTCGGACTGGCGGAGCCGCTCTGGCTCGCGCTGTCCTGCCTGGCGGCGGCCGGCGCCGCCGACACCGTGGCCGTGATCACCCGCGGTGCCCTGATCCAGATCGAGACGCCGGACCACTTCCGGGGGCGGGTCTCCTCGGTCGAGCACGTCATCGGCGTCGCCGGCCCCGAGATCGGCAACTTCCGCGGGGGGCTGCTCGCGTCGCTCACCTCCGCGCCGCTGGCCCTCCTGGCGGGCGGCCTGGCGGCGGCGGCCGGAGTCGTCTCGGTCGGCCTCGCCAACCGTCCCCTGCGCCGCCACCGGACTCCGTTCCACGACGGGGACGGGGACGCGCGACCGCCGGACGCGCCAGGCGACAGCGGGCCGGGAGACACCGTTCCCGACAAAACCGTGCCCGGCAAAACCGTGCCCGGCAAAACCGTGCCCGGCAAAACCGTGCCCGGCATGAGCCCGACCTGGCTCGGGCGTCCGTGCGGATTGTGCTCCCATCGGCGGTTTTCGCCTAGGGTCATGTTCCGGTCGGTTCTGAAACCACGTCCAAAACCCCATGGGCGGCGATCAAGGACGGCCGGGGTCGGGACACGGGTGCCGGGCCGTTCTTCGGGCGGCCACGGAGATCACGGAGAAAGCGGGAGAGGGTCATGGACGTCGAGCGGACATCGCTGCCGGGCATCGGGTTGCGGCATGTCTTCACCACCGGGCGGGGCCGCCAGATCGGCGTGGTGTCGCACCGGACGGGGCGCCGGGATCTGGTGATCTACGACAAGGACGATCCCGACACCTGCGTGGTGTCGGTGGCCCTGGCGGGCGAGGAGGCCAACGCCCTGGCGGAGCTGCTCGGCACCGGCCGCGTGGTGGAGCGGCTGGCCGAGCTGAACCGGCAGGTCGAGGGGCTGGTGACCGAGCAGATCCTGCTGACGGCCGCCTCGCCGTACGCGGGCCGCACGCTGGGCGACACCCGGGCCCGCACCCGCTCCGGCGCCTCGATCGTGGCGGTGGTCCGCGACGGCGAGGTCATCGCCAGCCCGCGCCCGGACTTCGAGTTCCGCGCCGAGGACGTCGTGGTGGTGGTCGGCACCGACGAGGGCACCGACGCCGTCGCGACCATCCTGCACGGCGGGTGAGAGGCCGATGCACGCTGCGACACAACTGATCGAACTAGGGGCGATCGTCCTGGCGCTGGGCCTGCTGGGCGCGGTGGCGGTCCGCTTCTCCATCTCCCCGATCCCGCTGTACCTGGTGGCCGGGCTGGCCTTCGGCTCGGGCGGCATCCTGCCCCTCGGCGCCAGCGAGGAGTTCGTCTCGCTCGGCGCCGAGGTCGGCGTGATCCTGCTCCTGTTCACCCTCGGGCTGGAGTACACCGCGGGGGAACTGGTCGGCACGCTGCGCACCTCGGCGCCGGCGGGACTGGCCGACCTGGTCCTCAACGCCGCCCCCGGGGTGGCGGTGGCGCTGATCCTGGGCTGGGGGCCGGTGGCCGCGGTGGCGCTCGGCGGCATCACCTACGTCACCTCGTCCGGGATCACCGCCAAGGTCATGGGCGACCTCGGCTGGCTGGGCAACCGGGAGACCCCGGCGGTGCTGTCGATCCTGGTGTTCGAGGACCTGGCGATGGCCGCCTACCTGCCGATCCTGACCGCGCTTCTGGCCGGGGCCTCGCTGGCCGCCGGGGCGACCACGCTCGGCATCGCCGCCGCCACCATCACCGCGATCCTGTACATCGCGCTGCGGCACGGCCGGCTCGTGGAGCGGTTCGTGACCAGCCCCACCGACGAGGTGCTGCTGCTGAAGGTGCTGGGGCTGACCCTGCTGGTCGCCGGCCTGGCCCAGCAGCTTCAGGTGTCGGCGGCGGTCGGGGCGTTCCTGGTCGGCATCGCCCTGTCGGGGCCGCTGGCCCACACCGCCCGCGAGCTGCTGGCTCCGCTCCGGGACCTGTTCGCGGCGGTGTTCTTCGTGTTCTTCGGCCTGCACACCGACCCCGGCCAGCTTCCTCCCGTGCTGGGGGTGGCCGCGCTTCTCGCCGTGGTGGGCGTCGCCACCAAGCTCACCTCGGGCTGGGTCGCCGCCCGCCGCGCGGGCGTGGCCTCCCGCGGGCGGCTGCGCGCCGGGGCGGCGCTGGTCCCGCGCGGGGAGTTCAACATCGTCATCGCCGGGCTCGCCGTGTCCGACGGCGTCAACCCCCGGCTCGGGCCGCTGGCCGCCGCCTACGTGCTGATGCTGGCCATCGCCGGACCGCTGATCGCCCGCGGCGTCGAGCCCTTCATCCGCTGGCGCGGCATCCGGCCGTCCCGCGCCCGGCCGGGCGGGGGACGCCGCAGGCAGGACGTCCCCCGGCCCGCCGACGGCGCCGCCGACGACCGGGCCGGCGGGCGGGAGGACGTGGAGACCGCGGACCTGCCCCCGGTGCCCGGCCAGCACTGACCCGCGAACCGGCGTCTCAGCCCCGCGCCCGCGGAGGGGTGAAGGTGCAGGGCAGGCGCTTGTAGCCGTTGATGAAGCCGGACATGAGCCGGTCGGGCTCCCCCGCGGCGATGTCGGGCAGGCGGGTGAACAGCTCGCGGAACATCACGGTGATCTCCCGCCGCGCCAGGTTGGCGCCGAGGCAGAAGTGCGGGCCGGGCCCACCGAACCCGACGTGCGGGTTCGGCGAGCG
The DNA here is from genome assembly GCF_050936235.1 of Spirillospora sp. CA-108201. NCBI lineage: Bacteria > Bacillati > Actinomycetota > Actinomycetes > Streptosporangiales > Thermomonosporaceae > Spirillospora > Spirillospora sp. CA-108201. Next base: position 2,609,194 of record NZ_JBNJNE010000001.1, read on the forward strand.
CGTGATGTCGAAGCGGTCGGGGTCGGCGAAGACGGCCTCGTCGCGGTTGGCGGACCAGTAGAACAGCGTCACCCGGTCGCCCTCGCGGAAGGTGTGGCCGTTCATCTCGTGGTCGCGGGTGAGGTTGCGCCGCATGAAGATGACCGGGCTGCTGAAGCGCACGATCTCCTCGACGGCGCCGGCGATGCGTCCGTCGAAGTCGGCCAGCAGCAGTTCGCGCTGGTCAGGGTTCTCGGTGAACAGCTTCAGGCCGTGCGCGATCGCGTTGCGGGTGGTCTCGTTCCCGGCCACCACCAGCAGCAGGAAGAACGTGGCGAACTCGCGCGGGGACAGCCGTTCGCCGTCGACGTTGGCGTTCACCAGCGCCGAGGTCAGATCGCCTGTGGGGGCGGTCCGGCGCTCCCGTCCGAGCCGGGCCGCCAGCCGGTGCAGCCGCCACCCCGCCGAGGCCACCGTGCCCAGCATGCGCAGCGTGCCGAGCCGCCCCAGCTTCGGCGTGCCGTCCCTGTACTCGACGGTGGCGCCCACGTACTCGGGGTCGCTGTAGCCGACGATGATGTTGGTCAGCTCCACCACCCGCCGGTGGTGCCGGGAGGGGATGCCCAGCATGTCGCAGATGACCTCGACCGGCAGCCGCGCCGCCGCCCCGGCCACGAAGTCGCCGCCGCCGGCCTCGACCAGCTCGTCCACGATCCGGGCGGCCCGCCGCGCGATGTCGTCCTCGGCCTTGGCGAGCATCTTGGGGCTGAACGCCCGGGAGACGATCCGGCGGATCTTCGCGTGCCGCGGATCGTCCATGTCGATCATCGAGTTGAAGTAGCCGTCCATCCAGCGCGGCATGTCGGCCGGGCTGGTGGCGCTGGGCTCGCTGCTGAACACCTCCGGGTGGCGGCTGGCCTCCGTCACGTCGGCGTGGCGGACCAGGGCCCAGGATCCGGGGCTCCGGGCGAGGAAGGGGAGCTTCGGCAGGGTGAAGAACACCGGGCCCGGCTGGGCGCGCAGCAGCGCGAACGCCCGCGCCCGCTCCTCCAGCGGCCGGGCCCAGAACCGCAGATCGCTCAGGTCGGTGTCCGCAAGCGCCGGCTGCGGGGGGATCTCCGTGGACACCGGGCCTCACGCTCCCGTCTCGTCGCGACCCTATTTCTGGTGAACCAACACACCAGAAATATCTGGTGTGTACCGTCTCCAGATTTGCGGGGGAAGTCAAGGGATGCGGCACAATCGGGCTGTGACGTCCCAGACTCCCGGCGCGCGCCCTTACGGGGGCGTGCCCGCCGACCAGCGCCGGGCCCGCCGCCGCGCCGCGCTGCTGGCGGCCGGGCTGGAACTGCTGGGCACCCAGGGGTGGGCCGCCACGACCGTCCGGAAGGTGTGCGCCGAGGCCGGGCTGAACGACCGCTACTTCTACGAGAGCTTCCCGGACCGCGACGCCCTCCTCCTGGCGATCGTCGACGACCAGGTCGCCCAGGGCACGGACGTGATCCTGTCCGCCGCCCGCGGGGCGCCCCGCCACCCGCAGGCCCGCACCCGCGCCGTGGTGACCGCCGTCTTCGACTTCCTGACCACGGACCCGCGCCGCGCCCACATCCTCACCCACGCGTTCCCCTCCTCCCCCCTGCTCCAGCGGCGGCGGATCGAGATCATCCGGACCATGGCCGTGATCTTCGCCGCCCAGACCCACGCGACCCTCGACCAGGTCCCGCTCCCCGACGCCGACGTGGAACTGACCGGCCTGACCCTCACGGCCGGGCTCTGGGAGCTGTTCACCACCTGGTTCCGGGGAGACCTGGACGTCGATCGCGACCACCTGATCGACTACACCGTCGCGCTGACGCTGAGCACCGCCGATCTGGCCGCGCCCCTCCATCACCGCCTCCACTGACGGCCGCGCACGTGCGCACCTTCCCTCGCGCGCATCAAGGCCGTCCTGCGCGAGCACGGCTGGGAGCCCTCCGACGGCGGCCTGCCCGACTTCCTGCCCACGCTGCTGGAGTTCGCCGCACGCTGCGCCGGGCCCGGGGAGCGGCTGCTCGGCGAGCACCGGCCGGCACTGGACCTGCTGTGGCACGCCCTCGACGACCACGGCAGCCCTTACGCCGACGTCCTGCTGGCGGTGCGCGAGGCGCTGCCGGGCGGCCCGACGCGCGCGGACCGGGCCGCCGTCCGAGACCTGGCCCGCACCGGCCCGCCCGTCGAGGCCGTCGGGCTGGAGCCGTTCACCCCGGCCGGAGGAGACCTCCGATGAAGCATCTGGACGTCGCCCTGTGGGGCGTCCTGCCCTACCTCGCCCTGGTGATCATGTTCGCCGGGACGGCATGGCGGTACCGGTACGACCGGTTCGGCTTCACGACCCGCTCCAGCCAGTCCCGGAGAAGATCACCGATGACGTGCACGTCACCGAGCCGGAGTGCCACGCCGCCGCGCTGCTGATGGGCGGCGCCGCCGGGGTCCTGTGCGTCGCCGGGCTGGCGGTCCTGCCGTACCGGCGGCTGCGGGTGCCGGCGGTGCGGCGCGCGACCTCCCGCGGCGACCGTGTGATGGACCCGCTGCTCGGCGCCGCCATGCTGGTCGGCCTCGCCGCGACCGCGTCCACCATGGCGAACCCCTTCAGCCGCCTCGTCCAGGCGCTCACCGCGCCCGTCGGATACCTGGTCAGGCCCTACATCGTGTACCGCTCGCGGGGCGTGCGCCGCGCGCATCCCGCCGCGCGCCGGACATCGGGGTCCCGAACGCCCGTCCGCTGAAGCGGCCGCCCGGCGCGGCTGTGACGGGGCACACGCGCGCCGGTGTCACGGACGAGCCGCCCGCGGTGTCCTGTGGACGACCCATCCTGATGGAGGCGGACATGAAGGTCGTAGTGGCAGACGCGGGGTACGCCGAGACCCTCGCCGCGAACCGGCAGGCGAGGAAGGTACCGGACGTGGAGATCACGCCTGACCGAGGAGGGCGTGGTCCGGGGAGCCGGGTTCAGCGCCCGCACCGCCGTCGTCGGCGCCCTGCCCGAGGCGAAGTGACCGCCCGCCGGCCCGCCCGCCGGGCGCGCGGGAAAGGATGAGGCCATGAGCGACCGCGCCCCCGGCCCGGCGACCGAGGCCTTCGTCGCCCACCGCAACCTGCTCTTCACCGTCGCCTACGAGATGCTCGGCTCCGCGGCCGACGCGGAGGACGTCCTTCAGGAGACATGGTTGCGGTGGGTCGACGTCGACCTGGAGCGGGTGCGCGACCGGCGCGCCTACCTGGTCCGGATCACGACCCGGCAGTCCCTCAACCGGTTGCGCACGATGGCGCGCCGCAAGGAGGCCTACGTCGGCCCCTGGCTGCCCGAGCCGCTGCTCACCTCGCCGGACGTGGCGGAGGACGTCGAACTCGCCGAGAGCATGTCGATGGCGCTGATGCTCGTCCTGGAGACGCTGGCGCCGACCGAACGCGCCGTCTTCGTGCTGCGCGAGGTCTTCGACGTCGGCTACGAGGAGATCGCGGCCGCGGTCGGCAAGAGCCCCGCGGCCGTCCGCCAGATCGCCCACCGCGCCCGGCGGCACGTCGACGCCCGCCGGCCCCGTGAGGCGGTCTCGCCGAGCGAGACCCGCGCCGTCCTGGAGTCGTTCCGGCGCGCGCTCGACACCGGGGACCTCCAGGGGCTGCTCGACGTCCTCGCCCCCGACGTCGTGATGGTGGGGGACGGCGGCGGCCTCAGGCAGGCGGCGCTGCGGCCGGTCACCGGCGCCGAGAAGGTGGCCCGCTACATCGTCGGCGGCACCGGGAGGGTGACGAGGACGATCACCGTCGACCAGACCGTGGTCAACGGGAACCCGGCTCTCGTCATGCGGCTGGACGACGAACTCGACGGTGTCCTGGCGTTCCGCGTCGAAGGCGGCCGCATCACCGGGCTCTACTACGTCCGCAATCCCGAGAAGCTGACCCGCGTCGAATCCGAGACCCCGCTCACCCTGCGGTGAACACCGCCGAACCGCGGTGAAGGCCGCGGCGGCTCACTTCGGCGGGCGGCCGGGGACGTCCCGTTCCCGGGGGGCGGCGTGGAGGTCGAAGACGACTCGGCGCAGGTCGTCGATGGTGTCGTCCAGTCCGGTCAGAGCCGTGCGGACGCACTGGGCGGCTTGAGGGTCCTTGATGCGGGCCAGGGCGCGGTTGAGTTCGAGGCCGATTCCGAACAGCCGTCGGGTGATCTCGTCGGCCAGGTCGCGGGCGATGCGCTGCGCGTCACGCGATCCGCACGCGCGCCCAGGCGCAGGTGGCGGATAGGTCATCCCTCTGCCCTCTGCACAGGGAGCGATCGGTACAAGGGCAAGCATTCCCGGACCGCGCCCCGAACCACGCCCACAAAGGGTCAGTTTGTAGGCATTTTGTCGTTTCTGTCCGCATTCATAGCCGATGTCAGGCCGAAGGTCCCCCGAACCGGGGACAGCGGCCCCTGCCCGCGCCCCCTCGCCCCGGGAAAGGCTGGACACACCGACAGGGGAGGGATCGGCCATGAACGATCATGAGAGGACGGGCACCGTCCTGGTCGGCTACGACGGGTCGCCCGGCGCGGACGAGGCGATCCGCTGGGGGGCGCGGGAGGCGCTGCTCCGCCGCCTGCCCCTCACGGTGTGCCACGCCTGGCACTGGCCCTACCCGCTGCGCCAGCCGGACAGGGACACGCTGGAGGTCCTGCGCGGCGCGGGCGCGATCGTGGCGGACGAGGGCGTGCGCAAGGCGCACGGCCTCGCCGAGGACCTGGACGTCCGGTGGCGCCTGGAGCGGGGGTGGGCCACCGCCGTGCTGCTTGAGGCCTCGCGGCAGGCCGCCCTGGTCGTGCTCGGCTCGCGGGGGCACGGCGGGTTCGAGGGCCTGACGGTCGGCTCCACCGCGGCGCAGGTCGCGTCCCACGCCGACCGGCCGGTCGTCGTGGTCCGGCCGGACCCGCCGCCCGCCCCGAAGGGCCGCGAGCGGCTGGTGGTCGGCGTGGACGGCTCGACGGGCGGCGAGTCGGCCATCGGCTTCGCCTTCGAGGAGGCCGCGCTGCGCGGCGCGTCGGTGACGGCCGTGTGCGGCTGGTCGGACCCGGCCGCGTTCCGCGGGTCGGACCGCGTCCCCTTCAGCGATCCCCAGATGATCCAGCGCGAGGCCATGGCGCGGTTCGAGGAGGACGTCGCGCCCTGGCGGAGCCGGTACCCGCAGGTGCCGCTCGAGACGGAGTTCATGGTGGACACCCCGCGCCAGGCCCTGGCCGGCGCCGCCCGAGGCGCGGCGCTGCTGGTGGTGGGCGCCCGCGGGATCGGGTCGGGGCCTCAGACGCTCCTCGGCCCGGTGACCCAGGCCGCGCTGCAGGAGGCGCCCTGCCCGGTGGCGGTGGTGCCCGCCCAGGGGGCCGGGCGGAGCAGGGCCGCCGAGACCGCCGGCGCCTCGGCGCGCGGCGGGACGGGCTGAGAAAGGGCGCGGACGTCCGGGCGCCGGTCCCGGCGACCGGGAGCGACGATCCAACGGGAGGGAACATGCTGGTCAGCAACGTGTACCGGCCGACGGTCTTCGTCTGCCGGGCGGACGAGCCGCTCGCCGACGTCGCGCGGCGGATGATCGAGAAGAGGGTCGGGGCGCTGGCGGTGCTCGACGGCGAGCGGGTCACCGGGATCATCACCGAGCGCGACCTGGCCGGGGCCCTCGCCTCGTCGGCCGACCCGGCCTCGCAGGAGGCGGCGGGGTTCGCCTCGACGCGGGTCGAGACCGCCGCCCTGGACGAGGACGCGCGGGACGTCGCGCGCCGGATGCTGGAGGCGGGCATCCGCCACCTGCCGGTGGACGACCGCGGGCGGCTGGTGGGGATGGTCTCGATGCGCGACCTGCTCGCGCTGGAGACCTGGGCGGCCTGAGTCCGCGCGGGTGCTCCGCGCGGGCCTCACACGGTGTGCTCGGCCGTCGCCGGGACGCCGCTACCGTGAAGGCCCCGGACCCGGGCGTCCCCACCCGTGTACCGCCTCAAGTTGGCGACGAGTTGACGTCCCGCCGTCCTGCCGGTCGGAGTACATCGCCCCGCCGTCGATAGCCGGCCGTTCTCACCGGCTATCGACGGCCGCGTCCGCGGTTCCAATGCGCGTCGGCCCGCCCTCGACCGACCTTGGTCCCGGCCCACGCGGCTCACCTCGTCGGAGACGGTGGCGTCCCCCGGCGTTCACCCAGGTCCCGCGAACTGGGCGATGTCCCTGCTCGCGACCCCGTGGAGCCGGTCGGCCAGATCGGCCAGCGCGCGGCTCACGGCGAGTTCGTCGCCGATCTCCGGAACCTCGCGGTCCACCGGGTTGCGGCGCGCGTGCCCGCGCCCGGTGGTCCTCTTCTCACCGCCGCTGAACAGGACCGCGTGCGCGACGGTGTCCACGCCTTCCTCGGTGATGTAGAGCTCGACGCTCCACTCCTTGGCCTTCATGACGAGCCTCCTTCCCTCCCCTTCACCCTCCATCGTCGGAAGGCGGCCGGAGCGGACCTAGGGGCGGAAGTCCCCAATCCCTCCCGGATCCCGTCCCGTCCGGTAGGGACGGCGCCCTACCGGGGGGCGCCGACGACCGCCACCGGGCACTCGGCGTGGTGGATCACTCCGTGGCCGATGGAGCCGAGCCGGAACAGGCCCCAGCGGTGGGGGTGCGCGCCGACCACGACAAGATCCGCCGTCCGCGACGCCCTGACCAGTTCGGACACCGGGTGCCCGACGAGGACGTCGTTGACCACGTCGACCATCGGATACCGGGCGTACAGCGGAGCGTAGGCCTCGATGACCCGCGCCCGCCGCTCGTCGTTCAGGCGCTCCTCGTCGATGGCGTACGCGGCTTCGGCCATGTCCACGGAGAGCCGCCAGGCGTGCACGACGCGGAGCCGCGCCCCGCGGACGGCGGCCGCGTCGAAGGCGTACCTGAGCGCCTCCCCCGGCTCCTCGGCGACATCGTAGCCCACCACGACCTCGCCGCGGCCCGCGCCGCCGTCGCGCACGATCACGAGCGGGACGGCGGTCCGCCCCGCCATGCGCAGGCCCACCGAGCCGAGCGAGAGCCCGGCGAACCCGCCGTGCCCGCGGTGTCCGACCACCAGCTCGAACGCCTTGTCCGCCTCGTCGCGCAGCGCGTCCGGCGTCGCGTTGACGACCAGCGCGGTCGTCACCCGCAGCTCCGGCCGGCGCTCCCGGGCGCGGCCCTCGGCCTCCAGCAGGACGGCGTGCCCGGCCGGCGAGGCGCGCTCGGCCGGGTCGGGCGGAGTGAAGCGGCGAAGCTGGTACGGCCAGATCTCCGCCGCGTGGACGATGTGCAGCCGCCGGTGCCGCAGCGCCGCCTCGCCCGCCGCCCAGTCGACGGCCCGGCTCGCGGCGACGGACCCGTCCGTCCCCACGACGATCGGTGCGGACATGGCTCCTCCGACGATCAGGCGTCCTCTCCCGTCCTCCCTCCAGCCTTCGAGGACGGGCCCGGCGCGGGCCAGGGACCAAGGTCCACCGCGGCGGGGACCTTCGGCGCGCCCGGTCCACGCACGTTCTTGACCGTTCCCGCAGCATGCGCCGCCCGACGCAGGGGCAGGTCACGGCAGGTGGAGGCACGGGAAGGCGTCATGCCCGGAACGCTGGCCGGGGAGCGGTTCTTCGCCGGCATGCCAGAGCGGCACCACGCCGCCCTGGCCGCCGCCGCCCGGTCGGTGGACGTCCCGTCCGGGCATCGCTTCTTCGAGGAGGGCTGGGCCGCCGGGCACTTCTGGCTGCTGCGTTCCGGGGCGGTCGACCTCGACCTCCAGGTGCCCGGGCGGGGCGCGGTGGTGGTGGAGACGCTGCCGGCCTCCTCGGTGCTGGGCTGGTCGTGGATGTTCCCTCCGCACGTCTGGAGGTTCGGCGCCGTCTCCAGGCAGCCGGTGCGGGCCCTGCGGTTCGACGGAGCCGAGGTCCGGGAGCTGTGCGCCGCGGACCTCCGGCTCGGCTACGACCTGACCCTGCGGTTCGCCGCCGTGCTGCTGGACCGCCTCGAAGCCACCCGGGTCCGCGTCCTGGACCTGTACGCGCACCCGGAGCAGCGGGCATGAGCTCCATCGCCGCGGACGGCCCCATGATTCCGGTCCCCTACCGCGTGACGGCCCGGCGCGCGGAGACCGCCGACACGGTGACGCTCGCGCTGGAGCCCGCCGGGGCTCCGATCGCCGAGCCGGCCCCGGGCCAGTTCACGATGATGTACGCGTTCGGCGTGGGCGAGGCGCCGATCTCCGTCAGCCGCACAGGGCCGTCCGGGGGCGCCGCCCCGCACGTGCTGGAGCAGACGGTCCGGGCCGTCGGGGCCGTCACCCGCGCGGTGTGCGCGGCCCGGCCCGGCCAGCTGCTCGGGCTCCGGGGCCCGTTCGGCGCCGGCTGGGACCTGGACGAGGCGCGCGGGCACGACCTGGTCGTGGCGGCGGGCGGGATCGGGCTGGCCCCGCTGCGGCCGGTGGTGCTGCGCGCCCTGGCCGACCGGGGCGCCTTCGGCCGCGTCGCGATCCTGGTCGGCGCCCGTACCCCCGGCGACCTGCTGTTCACCGGGGAACTGGACGCCTGGCGGGCGCGCGGCGCCCAGGTCGAGGTCACCGTGGACCGGCCGGCCCCCGGCTGGGACGGCCGGGTCGGCCTGATCACGGCACTGGCGGGCGGCGCGGACGTCGACCCCGCCCGGACCGCCGCGTTCGTCTGCGGGCCGGAGATCATGATGCGCCTCACCGCGCGGGCGCTCACCGGGCTCGGGGTGCCCGCCGGGAAGATCCGGCTCTCCCTGGAGCGCACCATGCGGTGCGGGGTCGGCTGGTGCGGGCACTGCCAGCTCGGTCCGCTGCTGGTCTGCCGGGACGGGCCCGTCGTGCCCTACGCGCGCGCCGCGGCGCTCATGACCGTCAGGGAGCTGTAGCCGTGAGCCGACCGACGCTGGCCGTGTGGAAGTTCGCCTCCTGCGACGGCTGCCAGCTCACCCTCCTGGACTGCGAGGACGAGCTGCTCGCGCTCACGGGCGAGATCGAGATCGCGCACTTCCTGGAGGCGTCGAGCGCCGCCGGGGACGGGCCCTACGACGTGTCGCTGGTCGAGGGGTCGATCACCACGCCCGCCGACCTGGACCGCGTCCGGCACGTGCGGGCGGTCTCGCGGAAGCTGGTCACGATCGGCGCGTGCGCGACCGCCGGAGGGATCCAGGCGCTGCGCGACTTCGCCGACGTGGAGGAGTTCGCCTCGGTCGTCTACGCGCGGCCCGAGTACGTCGCCGCGCTCGCCCGGTCCACGCCCATCGCCGCGCACGTCCCCGTGGACTTCGAGCTGCGGGGATGCCCGATCGACCGCCGCCAGCTCCTGGAGGTGCTCGCGGCGCACCTCGCCGGCCGCAGGCCCGACGTCCCGTCCCACGCCGTCTGCTTCGAGTGCAAGATCCGTGGGAACGTCTGCGTGATGGTCGCCCGCGGCACCCCGTGCCTCGGCCCGATCACCCAGGCGGGCTGCGGCGCGATCTGCCCGGCGTACGCGCGGGGCTGCTACGGCTGCTTCGGCCCCGCCCCCGCGTGGAGCGGGGGCCGGCCCAACACGCGCGGACTGCTGCCCTGGCTCGACATGACCGAGGGCGAGGCGCACCGCGTGCTGTCCACCTTCAACGTCACCGCCTTCCGCGAGGAGGGCCCGCCCGAGGGACCCGGCGATGACGCGCCGCGGTGACAGGACCCTGACCGTCGGGGCCCTCGCGCGGGTCGAGGGCGAGAGCGCGCTGTACGTCCGCGTGCGCGGCCCGGACGTCGTGGAGGCGCGGCTCGACATCTACGAGCCGCCGCGGTTCTTCGAGGCCTTCCTGCGCGGCCGCGCCCACACCGAGCCGCCCGACATCACCGCCCGGATCTGCGGGATCTGCCCGGTGGCCTACCAGATGAGCGCCTGCATGGCGGTCGAGGAGGCCTGCGGGGTGACCGTGGACGGCGCCCTCGCCGAGTTGCGCCGCCTGCTCTACTGCGGCGAGTGGATCGAAAGCCATGCCCTGCACATCTACCTGCTGCACGCACCCGACTTTCTCGGCTACCCCGGCGTGGTCGAGCTGGCCCGCGACCACCGCGCCGCCGTGGAACGGGGGCTGCGGTTGAAGAAGGCCGGGAACGCGCTCATGGAGTTCCTCGGCGGCCGCGCGATCCACCCGGTGAACGTCAGGGTCGGCGGGTTCTACCGGACCCCGGCGCCCGCCGAGCTGGCCCCGCTCGCCGAAACGCTGCGGCAGGCGCGCGACGACGCCCTCGCCACCGTCGAATGGGCGGCGGGCTTCGAGTTCCCCGACTTCGACCTCGGCCACGAGTTCCTCGCGCTGTCGGCGGACCGCTACCCTCTGGAGCGCGGCACCGTCCGGGGCGGCACGGGGCGCGCCTTTCCCGCCGCCGAGTTCGAGCGCAACGTCGTCGAGGAGCAGGTCCCGCACTCGACCGCGCTGCACGCCCGTCTCGCCGACGGCGGCCGCTATCTGACCGGCCCCCTGGCCCGCTACTCCCTCAACCGCGACCGCCTGTCCCCGCTCGCGCTGGAGGCCGCGGACCGGGCCGGGCTCGGCGCCGAGTGCCGCGACCCGTTCCGCAGCATCCTGGTCCGCGCCGTCGAGGTCGTCTACGCCGCGGACGAGGCGCTGCGGATCATCGCCGGCTACGAGCCGCCGCCCCACCCGGCCGTGCCGGTGCCGCCGCGGGAGGGGACCGGCCACGGCGTCACCGAGGCGCCGCGCGGCCTGCTCTACCACCGCTACGACCTGGGTCCGGACGGGCTCGTCAGGGCCGCCCGGATCATCCCGCCGACGTCGCAGAACCAGGCCGCCATCGAGGACGACCTGCGCCGCTTCGTCGCGGCCCGCCTCCATCTCGACGACGAGTCCCTGACCCGACGCTGCGAGCAGGCGATCCGCAACTACGACCCCTGCATCTCCTGCTCCACCCACTTCCTCGACCTGACCGTGGAGCGGTCGTGACCATCGTGATCGGCGTCGGCAACGACCTGCGCCGCGACGACGGCGCCGGACCCGCCGTGGTCGCGGCGCTCCGCGGCCGCGTCGAGGCCGCGCTCGCGGTCACGGACGGGGAGCCCGCGAGGCTGGTCGCCCTGTGGGCGGGCGCCGGCCTCGCGATCGTCGTGGACGCCGTGCGCGCCGACCCGCCCGCACCGGGCAGGGTCCGCGAACTGGACGCGGAGTCCGCGTCGCTCTGCGCGCGCCCGGTCACCGACCACGCCCTCGGCCTCGGCGACGCCGTCGCGCTCGGGCGGGCCGTGGGCCAGATGCCCGCCCGCCTCCGCGTCCTCGCGATCGAGGGGGCCGACTTCGGGTTCGGCCAGGGGCTGACCCCGAGCGTCGCCGAAGCGGTCGGCGCGGTCGCCGACCGCCTGGCCGGCGCGCTCGCGTCCCGAGCAGGAGGGAAGAACGGATGACCGCTCCGACGAACGCCCCGGAGCCCAGGGGCCCGGCGCTGGAGCTGGCGAACCTCCGCCCGCTCTGCGAGGCGCTGCGGCGGGCGGGCTACACCGTCATCGGGCCGACGGTGCGCGACGACGCGATCGTCCTCGCCGAACTCGACTCGGCCGACCGCCTGCCGTACGGCTGGGGCGTCACGCTCGGCGCCGGCGCCTACCGGCTCCGCCGGCGGGAGGACGGCGCGGCCTTCGCGCACGCGGCCGGGCCGCAGTCCTGGAAGCCGTTCCTGCACCGGCCGAGGGTCAGGCTCTGGGAGGCGGACCGGACGGAGGACGGGTTCCGGGTCCGGGACCCCGCGCCCGAACCGGCCCGGCTCGCGCTGCTCGGCGTCCGGCCCTGCGATCTGCGCGCGATGGCGATCCAGGACCGCGTCCTCCTGGGCGGCCGCCACGCCGACCCCTCCTACGCGGCGCGGCGGCATGGCAACTTCGTCATCGCCGTCAACTGCACCGAGCCCGGCGGGACGTGCTTCTGCGCCTCCATGGGCACCGGCCCGGAGGCGGGCCCCGGCTACGACCTCGCGCTCACCGAACTGGTCGGCGACGGCGGCCCCCGCTACGTCGTCGACGTCGCCACCGAGGCGGGCGCCGCCCTGATCGGCGACCTGGACTGCGCCCCCGCCGAGCACGCCGACGTCGACCGCGCCCGCGCGGAGGTGACGGCGGCGGCCGGCCGGATGGGCCGGGAGATGCCCGCCTTGGGGCTGCGCGAGCTGATGGCCGGGACCCTGGAGGCCGACCGCTGGGACGAGGTGGCCGAACGCTGCCTGAGCTGCGGCAACTGCACGATGGTGTGCCCGACCTGCTTCTGCACGCGGGTCGCCGACACCACCGACCTGACCGGCGACCACGCCGAACGCTGGCAGCTCTGGGACTCCTGCTTCGATCCGGACTTCACCCATCTGCACGGGGGCGGCGTCCGGGTGTCCGCCAGGAGCCGCTACCGCCAGTGGCTCACCCACAAGCTCGGCACCTGGCACGACCAGTTCGGTTCCTCCGGCTGCGTGGGCTGCGGCCGGTGCGTCGTCTGGTGCCCGGTCGGCATCGACCTGACCGTCGAGGTCGCGGCCCTGCGCGCCGAGGCCGCCGGGGAGGGCCCCGGCCGGGTCGGGGGGTCCAAAGACCCACAGGATGGGGAACTTCGCCCCTGACCTCCGGGCGGATCGCCGCGCGAACCTGGTGGCGTCGGTAGGAGGCCCGCGATGAAGCAGACGTTCAGACTCGGCACCTTCCGGGGGATCCCGGTCGGCATGCACTGGTCGGTCCTGGTGATCATGCTGGTGATCGCCGAGATCCTCGGGCGCTCGGTGCTGCCCGCCGCGGACCCGGGCGTGCCCCCCGGCGTGCGCTGGACGGCGGCCGCGCTGGCCGCCGTGCTGTTCATGGGCTCGCTGGCCGCGCACGAGTTCGCGCACGCGCTGGTCGCCCGCCGCCACGGGGTGCCGGTCGGCTCGATCACGCTGTGGGCGCTCGGCGGCCTCGCGGAACTGGGCGGCGAGCCCGGCACCGCCCGCGCCGATCTCCAGATCGCCGCGGTCGGCCCGCTGACCAGCGCGGCGGCCGGGGCGGTGTTCGCCGCGGCCTGGGCGGCCGGGCACGCGCTCGGCGCGCCCGTCATCGTCGCCGCCACGCTGAGCTGGCTGGCGGCGACCAACCTCCTGATCGCCGTGTTCAACCTGCTTCCGGGAGCTCCGCTGGACGGCGGGCGCATCCTGCGCGCGCTGCTGTGGGGCCGCAGCGGGGACAAGGCGAGCGCGACCCGCAGCGCCCAGCGCGCCGGGCTGGTGCTCGGCCAGACCATGATCGGCGCCGGGCTGCTGACGCTCCTGCTGTGGAGCTGGTTCAACGGGCTGTGGCTGGCCGTGGTCGGCTGGTTCATCGCCGGCTCGGCGCGGGCGGAGGCGCGCTGGACGGATCTGCGCGAGGCCGCGCGGAACCTGCGGGTCGCCGACGTCATGACGCGCGACCCCGACCACGGCTGGACCTGGCAGCCCGCGTCCGCTTTCGTCCAGGAGGTGGCGGTGCGGTCCCACCAGACGGTGTTCCCGGTCGTGGGCGTGTCCGGCGATCCCACCGGAGCGGTCACGGTGGACCGGCTGGCCCGCGTCCCGGAGCAGGAAACCGCCGTCACCCTCGGCGATCTGAGCGTCCCGCTCGGGCCCGACCGGATCGTCGGCCCCGAGCAGCCCGTGGACCCCCTGCTCCAGCTGGCCCCCGTCGCGGGCGGCCTCGTCGCGGCCGTCGCCGCCGACCACCGCCTCCTCGGGATGGTCACCACCGACGACCTCCAGCGGATGATGCGCCAGACCCGGCTCCGCCGCGGCACCCCCGCCCCCGCCTGAGACCCGGACATGCCGATCCCACCGCCGGCACAGGCCGCCGATGGGATCGGGGCGGGGTCAGTGGGCGGGAACGACGGCGACGGGACACTGCGCGTGGTGGATGGCCCCGTGGCAGGTCGACCCGAGCTGCGGAGCGCTCCAGCGCCGGTCGTGGGCGCCGACCACCAGCAGGCGGGCGCTCCGCGAGGCGTCGGCCAGCGCGGTCACGGGGTGCTCCAAGACGATCTCGTCGGCGACCTCGACCCCCGGGTGCGTCCGCCGGACGGGCCGGTAGGCCGCGACGACCTCGGTGCGCAGATCGTCCTCGATCTGGTCCGCGTCGACGGCGTAGCCGGCCTCGATCAGCGTCGCGAACGTCTGCCACGCGTGGACGACCCGCAGGCGGGCGCCGTAAAGCGCGGCGGCCTCGAAGGCGTAGTCGAGGACCGGGTCCATCTGCCGGGCCAGGTCGATGCCCACGACGACGTCGCCGCGCTCGGCGGCGGCGCCGCGCACGATCACGACCGGCACCGCGGAGTGGCCGGCCAGGCGCAGGCTCGTGGACCCCAGCAGCAGGCTGGCGAACCCGCCCCGGCCTCGGCCGGCCACCACCAGCTCGAACGCCTTCTCGGACTGCGCCCGCAGGGCCTGCCACGCCTCCTCGGCCACCAGCTCGGTCGTGACCTCCAGGTCCGGCCACCGCTCCTGGACGCGCTCGCGCGCGGCCGCCAGGAGCGTGCGCCCGGCGCGGGTCACGCGCTCGGCGGTGTCGGGCGGCGCGAACAGCGGCGTCTTGTAGGGCCAGCTCTCCACGGCGTGGACGATGTGCAGGGGGCGCTCGCGCGAGGCGGCTTCGGCGGCGGCCCAGTCCAGGGCGCCCGCCGCCTCGTCGGATCCGTCGGTCCCGACGACGATCGGCTCGGACATCGGTTCTCCTCCCGGCTCGGCGGATGTCGCCTCCTTCGGCGCGACCCCGCGCACGGCGGCATGGCCGCTCCCTTCCACGCTCCATTGCGGGCCGGGCGCGGCCCTAGGGACGAAGGTCCCCAGGTCCGGCACCCCCTCGTCCCCCGGGCCGCGAGCCGACCGGCCCTGAGATCCCCGGTCACCGCCTGGAAGCGTGGGCGGCAGGAACTCCGCACACGCGGCGAGGTGGGGATGACGGTCAGGGCCGCGTTCGCCCGGAACGCTCACGAGCTGCTCTTCGCGCTGACCGGCGGCGGGCTGGCGGCTGGGGCCGCGCTCCGCTGGTCGGCGGGCTCCGGCCCCGGAGACCTGGTCTGGCTGCTGACGACCGCGGTCGCGCTGTGCCCCGCCGTCTGGTGGGTCGTGGACGGGCTCCTGCACCGCAGGTTCGGCAGCGACGTGATCGCCGTCCTCGCGCTGGCCGGGACGATCGCGGTCGGCGAGCCCTTCGCGGGCGCCGTGATCGCCGTGATGCTCACCGGGGGGCGGCTGCTGGAGGAGCGGGCCGGGCGGCGCGCCCGCCGCGACCTCGGCGCGCTGCTGTCGCTCGCGCCCCGGGCGGCGCACCGCCGGACCGCCGCCGGCCTGGACACCGTCGACGTCTCCGAGGTGCGGCCGGGCGAGCTGCTGCTGGTCCGCGCCGGGGAGACCGTGCCGGTGGACGGGCTGGTGGAGCGCGGGCCCGCGGTCCTGGACGAGTCCACGCTGACCGGGGAGGCGCTGCCGGTGGAGCGTCCCGCCGGGGACGCGGTGCGCGGCGGGACGGTCAACGCGGGAGACCCCTTCGAGCTGCGCGCGACCAACGACGCCCGGTCCAGCACCTACGCCGGGATCGTCCGGCTGGCCGAGGAGGCCGCGGCCGAGAACGCGCCGTTCGTCCGGATGGCCGACCGGTACTCGGCCCTCTTCATCCCCGCCACCCTGCTGCTGGCCGGAGCGGCGTGGATCGCCGCCGCCGACCCCGTGCGGGCGGTGGCGGTGCTGGTCGTCGCCACCCCCTGCCCCCTGATCCTCGCCGCGCCCATCGCCTTCGTCTCCGGCCTGTCGCGGTGCGCGCGGCGGGGCGTGGTCGTGAAGGGCGGCGGCACGCTGGAGCGGCTCGCGGGGGCGCGGGTGCTGCTGTTCGACAAGACCGGCACCGTCACCTCGGGGCGGCCCGCGCTCACCGAGATCATCGCCGCCGATCCGGACCGCCGCGAGGACCCGCTGCTCCTGGCGGCGTCGCTCGACCAGGTGTCCCCGCACGTGCTGGCCTCGGCGATCGTCCGCGGCGCCCGCGAGCGCGGGATGCGCCTGGCCGCGCCGGCGGACGTCGTCGAGCGCGCCGGACGGGGGGTGCGGGGCACCGTGGACGGCCGCCGGGTGAGCGTCGGCAAGGCGAGCTGGGCGGGGCGGGTCGACCCGGCGTGGCTGGACCGGGTCCGCGGCCGGGCCGCCGCCCGCGGCGCGATCACCGTGTTCGTCGGCGTGGACGGCCGGCTCGCGGCCGTCCTGCTGCTGCGCGACCGCGTGCGGCCGGACGCGGCGCGCACGTTCCGGCTGCTGCGCCGGGCGGGGATCGGCCGGGCGGTGATGGTGACCGGCGACCGCCCGGAGGTCGCCGGGCCGATCGGCCGGCTCGTGGGGGCCGACGCCGTGCTCGCCGGGCTGTCGCCCGCCGGGAAGGTCGAGGTCGCCCGGGACGAGGCGCCCGCGCGCCGACCGTGATGGTCGGCGACGGGGTCAACGACGCGCCCGCGCTGGCGGCGGCGGGCGTCGGCGTCGCGCTCGGCGCCCGCGGCGCGACGGCCTCGTCCGAGGCGGCCGACGTGGTGATCACCGTCGACCGGCTGGAGCGGCTCGCCGAGACCCTCGCGATCGCGCGGCGCACCCGGTCGGTCGCGCGGCAGAGCGTGCTCGCCGGGATGGGGCTGGCGCTGGCCGCGATGGTCGTCGCGGCGCTCGGGTTCCTGACCCCGGCGGCGGGGGCGCTGCTCCAGGAGGGCATCGACGTGGCGGCGATCCTGTCCGCCCTGCGCGTGCTCGGCCCGGGGCGCGACCGGTCGCCGCGCCTGCGCGGCGACGAGGCCGAGCTCGTCCGCCGCCTGGACGAGGAGCACCGGGCGCTGTGGCCGCGGATCGAGCGGCTTCCGGCGCTGGCGGACGCGGCGGCGGGGCCCGCCGGACGGGACCGGGACGCCGCCATGGACGCGATGTCGGCGTTCCTCGCGGACCTGGAGGCCCACGAGCGCAAGGACGAGAGGCTGCTCTACCCGGCGGTCGCGCGCGTCCTCGGCGGTTCCGACCCCACGGGGGCGATGAGCCGCGGGCACACCGAGATCGCCGAGCTGGCGCGCCGGATCGGCGCGCTGGCGGCCGAGCTCCGCGCCGCGCCGGGCGCCCCGGAGCCCGCGGGCGACCTGCGGCGGACCGCGCAGGAGCTCTGCGCCGTGCTCCGCCTGCACTTCGCCCAGGAGGAGGAGAACTACTTCGTCCTCGCCGACGTCCACGACGAGCCCGGCCCCTGACCGCCGGAAGGCCGGCGCCGCCCGGACGACCGCGACACCCGGGACGTTCGACTCTGGGAACGGGCGCGTCCCGGGCAGAGGCTGAAGTCAGGACGCCACCGAAGGTGAGGCATGACCATCTTGGTGGGACACGCGGGTGCGCACGGCCCGGCGGACCTTGGCGTGGCGACGGGGGGACCTAGGTCCCTGGTGGCGGGCCACCCGGCCAAGGAGCCTTGGGGGCATCCAGGGAAGGCCTAGGGGGAAGGCATGGGCACGAGGGAAATGCAGCCGGCGGCGTTCGGGGAGTTCGTCACTTCGGTCGACGGCGATGGCGCCGGCCCGGCGCGCGTGACGGCCCGCGGTGAGCTGGACATCGCCTCGTCCGCCGCGTTCGGCATCGAGCTGGCGGGGCTGATCGCCGACCGGGGGCCGGACGTCGTGGTCGACGTCTCCGGCCTGACCTTCTGCGACGCGCGGGGGCTGGCGGCGCTCGTCGCCGCCGACGAGCTGGCGCGCCGCCGCGGCGGCGCCGTGACGCTGGCCCGGCCCCGCCCGCAGATGGCGAAGATCCTCCGGCTCACCGGCCTCGACCGCCGGTTCGCGGCCGCCCGCGCCGGCACCGGTTGAGGCGGCCCCGCGCGGGGCCCCCGACGAGCGGGCCGGTCGTTCCGGCGTGTCCGCCGGAGGTACCCCTACCCCGTACTCGTTGAGCGCGTCGATCGCGGGGACGTGTGGCAGGTCACCTTGCTGAACACCTCTTGAGGGCTTGCGGTTTCGCATATACCCCCCTAGGGTAAGCCGAGCTCGAAAGATACCCCCTAGGGGTACAAGAGGAGGGGACATGTCCGCTCGTTCCGTACCGCCCGCCACCCGCCGGTGGTGGGCCCTGGCACTCATCGCGACCGCCCAGTTCATGGTGATCATGGACACGTCGATCATCGGGGTGGCGCTGCCCCGCATCCAGGACGACCTGGGCTTCTCCCAGGGCGACCTGTCCTGGGTGTTCAACGCCTACGTCGTCGCCTTCGGCGGCCTGCTCCTGCTCGGCGGCCGGCTGTCGGACCTGTTCGGCGCCCGCCGGCTGTTCTCGGCCGGCTGGGTGGTCCTGCTCGCCGGCTCCGCGGTGGCCGGGGCCGCCGGCACCGTCGCCGTCGAGCTGACCGGCCGCGCCCTGCAGGGCGCCGGCGCCGCGCTCATCGCGCCCGCCGCGCTCACCCTGCTGATGATGCTGTTCGGCTCCGAGCCCCGCGAGCTGACCAAGGCGCTGTCGCTCTACGGCGCCGCGGCCCCCGCCGGGGGCACCGCGGGAGTGTTCCTCGGCGGCGTCATCACCGAGTACGCGGCCTGGCCGTGGGTCTTCTACGTCAACATCCCCATCGCCGTGCTGGCGCTGGCCGCCGCGCCGGCGCTGATGCCCGGCGGCAGCGGCGGAGCCCGCGGCTCGGTCGACGCGGCCGGCGCCCTCACCGTGACCGCCGGGCTCGGCGCCGTCGTCTTCGCCGTCGTCCGCGCTCCCGAGGTCGGCTGGGGCGCCGCGGCGACCTGGGCCGTGCTGGCCGGCGGGATCGTCCTGCTCGGCGCGTTCCTGGCCGTCCAGGCGTCCCGCCGCACCCCGCTGATGCCGCTGTCGATCTTCCGTGCGCCGAACCTGGGCGCCGCGAACCTCGCCCAGCTCCTGCTCGGCGGCGCGTGGATCCCGATGTGGTTCTTCCTGAACCTGTACCTGCAGCGGGTCCTCGGCTACAGCGCCTTCCCCTCCGGGGCCGCGCTGGTCCCGATGACCGCGCTGATCATGCTCGGGATGATCGTCCTGGCGCCGCGGGTCCTCGGGCGCATCGGTCCCAAGGCCTCCGTCGTCGCCGGGCTGCTGGTGCTGGCGGCCGGCATGGGCTGGCTGGCGCTGATCCGCCCGGACGGGAACTACTGGGTGGACGTCCTGCCCGCGTCGCTGGTGGCCGCGCTGGGCATGTCGCTGGCCTTCATCCCCTCCCTGGGCACCGCGCTGTCGGCCGCCCGGCCGGAGGAGGGCGGCCTGGCGTCCGGCATCGTCAACACCAGCTACCAGGTCGGTTCGGCCCTGGGCCTGGCGGCGATGACCGCCATCGCCGCCTCCTTCGGCGCCGACAGGCCCGGCGACCTGCCCGCGCTCACCGACGGCTTCTCGGCGGCGTTCGCCGGCGCGGCACTGGTCGCGCTCGCCGGCGCGGCGCTGGCCGCCGTCACCCTGCGCGCCCCGCGTCCCGAGCCCGCGCCCGCCTCCGCGCCGGGGGCGGAGCACGAGAAAGCCCCCGGGCGCTGACCGGCACATCCGCGGGGCCGCCGCCGGCGGCCCCGCGGAGCCCGTCCTTACGGACCGGGCGCGCCCTCGCTCAGGTCGCGTGGACGACCGCGACCGGGCAGGGCGCGTGGTGGACCAGGGCGTGGCTCACCGAGCCGAGGAGCAGGCCCCGGAAGCCGCCGAGGCCCCGCGAGCCCACCACGAGCAGGCGCGCCTCCTGCGCGGCGCTCATCAGGACTTCGCGCGGCGGCCCGGTCACGACGTCGAACTCGACCTTCACGTCGGGGTGCAGCTCGCGCGCCGGGATCATCAGCCGGGCCAGCCTCGCCGCTGCGGCGTCCCGCATCCCGGCCTCGTCCACCAGCGGGGGGACGTCCTTCTCGGGCACCGCCTCCCAGGCGACGACCGCGTGCACGTCCCAGCCGTGCGCGCCGGCCTCGGCGAAGGCCAGCGCCAGCGCCTCGCGCGACGCCGGCGAACCGTCCACCCCCACGACGACGTGCCCGTGCGCCTGCTCCGGCGGCGGGACCTGCTCGCCCCGGACGATCACGACCGGACACGGGGCGTGCGCGGCCACCTGCGCGCCGACGGATCCGAGCACCAGCCCGACGAACCCGCCGAGCCCGCGCGGGCCGAGCACGATCATGTCCGCGCCGCGCCCCGCCTCGATCAGCCGGGCGGCCGCCTGGCCCCGGGCCAGCACCCCCCGCACGCTGAGCCCCGGCGCCGCCTTCCGGACATGCTCGACCCCGTTGTCGAGGCTCTCCTCGGCCACCGCCCGCAGGTCGACGACCGGCATCGCGATCGGGCCCCCGACGTAGACGTCCCACACGTGGAGCACGGTCAGGGGCAGCCCCCGGGTCCGGGCCTCGTCGGCGGCCCACTCCAGGGCCCGCACCCCGCCCGTGGAGCCGTCGTAGCCCACGACCACACCGGTGATCGGCTCGTCGTTCATCGAGAGTTCTCCTTCGGGGGTTCCTGCCTGGTCGCCTCAAGCCTCGTCCGCCGGGGCGCCGCGCAGGAGGGGCGACGGTCCGCGGAAACCGGGACCTTCGGCCCTCTCATTCGTCGGGTTCTACCGGGACGTCCGGGCGGGCGGGACCACCGCGATCGGGCAGACCGCGTTGTACAGCAGCCACTGCGCGACCGAACCGAACGCGGGATGCGCGGCCCCGACCACCAGGAGGCGCGCCTCCTGCGCGGCCTCCCGCAGCGCTTCGGGCGGGGGCGCCAGGGGGTTCTCCGGGTGCGTGCGGACGTCCGGGCGGCGCTCCTGGATCACCGCCACGGCCCGCTCCACGGGGTCCCGGGCCGAGGAGTGCCGGAGCGCGGGGCCCGCCGGCGCCTCGACCTCGGCGCCCGAGTAGACGATCTTCAGGGGCAGCTGCCGCAGCTCCGCCTCGCGCGCGGCGAACGCGAGCGCGCCCTCCGCCGCGGGCGAGCCGTCCAGCACGGCCACGACCGGTCGCGGATCCTCGGGACGGGGCAGCGCGCCGACGCCCCTGACCACGACGACCGGGCATCGCGCGTGCACGGCCACGTGCGCGGCGACCGAGCCGACCGGCACCCGCGCGAGCCGCCCGAGCCCGCGGGACCCGAGCACCAGGAGCCCGGCGCCGGCCGACAGCTCCGTGAGCCGCTCCGTCGCCGATCCCTCCTCCGACACCGGCCTGACCGCGACCCCCGCGGTGCGCTGCCGAGCGCACTCGACGCCGTGGGCCAGGACGTGTTGCGCCGCCTCGTACAGCGACCGCCGGCCCGCCTCCTCCAGCTCTGGGGAGACTCCCTGGTACGGCCACTGCCACGCGTGGCACAGGACCAGCGGCGACCCGCGCAGCTCCGCCTCGTCCAGCGCCCAGTCCAACGCCTGCATGGCGTAGACCGATCCGTCGAATCCGACGACCACGTCGCGTGCGCCGCTTCCGTCAGGCATCGCGAAACTCCGTCCCCGTCCCGATGCGTCCGCGCAACAAGAGTGGGGCGGGAGAAGCCCTCCGCCGCTTAGGCAGCGTTTCGAGATGGACGGTGCGTGGTCTCCCACTTCTCCGTCCCTTTCCGCTCGACTTCTCTCGCCCGGTTTCATTGCACCTCGCCGCCGATGTCCGGACCAGGGACGAAGGTCCTTCGTTTCGCCTCGGGTCCTTCACCGAAGGAGCCGGAGGTCCGCTCGGCGGGCCTCGCCGGCCCCCACGTCCTCGATCCCGGCGAAGCCGCGGCGGGCGACGCGCCGGCGAAGCCCTCGGAACTGCCTGTGCTGCATGGCGAAGTGCGCCGGCTCACCGAAGACCCAGGCGAACACGCGGTTCGCGAGCGAAGGCGCCCCGCGGCCGCGCGTGCGGACGATCAGCCGGGTGCACCCGTCCGGCAGGCGGCGCAGGTGGAAGGCCCAGATCCCGTCGGTGTACGCCCTCGGCATCGGCCCTCGCGGGTCGAACGACCTGCCGGACGGCAGTTCCAGGTCGCTCCGCAGCACCAGGGTCCTGCCCGGATCGAGGGCCTCGACGCGGAAGTAGGTCCTCCCGCTCGGGACCGCGGGCACATGGTCGCCCACAGCCAGCTCCTGCCACGCGGGGACGACGCGGTCCGCGCTCAGCCGCCCGCCGTTGTCGATCACGTCCCAGCTGTACCAGCCTGCCCGCCCGCACCCCATCTGCACCAGCCACGGCCAGACCGCCTCCGGCGGGCCGGGCAGCGAGACCGCCATGGTGGACTGGCTCGTCGCGTTCTCGATGAGCTCGTCGCTCGGATACGCGGTGTCCGCCTCCCTGTCGGTGACCCCCCAGCGCAGCAGCGCCGGGCGGATCGCGGCCGCGTAGGCGGCGACCGCGCCGCAGGCGAGCGCGGCACCGCGGACGCTCATGCTCATCACGTGCCCTCCCCTGTCGATGACCGCTCGTTTCCACGCTGGCGAGCGGGGGCCCGGCTCCGCAGAGGCCTTCGCCACGTCGGCAGGGGACGTTGGTCCCTCCGACGCGGCCGCGCAGTCGAACACGCCGGAAGTGAGGACCTTCGTCGCGGTCGCGGGGACATCGGTCCGTGGTGCTCGGCGCGTCCCCGGAGAAGGCTGGTGTAAAGCCGTTCCGGGCGACTTCCGAGGTCGTTCGGTCATCGACCCGGGGAGCAGGCATGAAGCCGCCGGATGCCAGGACACGCGCGGGCCGCCTGCGGCGCCGCTGCGGGTTCGACGGCAACGCCCTGCGCCGCAGGGTGGATCGGATCCAGTGGCGCGTCGGTCTCCTCCTGCTCCTGCTCTTCCTGGTCGCCGCCCCCGTCGCCTGCTCCCACGTGGTCTCGTCCGTCCATGCCGCGGGGGTCCGCGCCGAACGGTACGAGGCCGCGACCCGCCACCGGGTCGACGCGACGGTGGTCGGGGTCACGCCGCTGGAGTCGGGGCGCGAGGTCAGCGTGGCCTGGACCGGCACGGACGGCGCCACGCACACCGGTCGTTACACCAGCTGGCGCGCGACCGCCGTCGGCCAGCACCGCGTGCTCTGGACGGGCCCCCGCCACAACCTGGGAGAGATGGGCCCGCGCACGCGTGCGCGGACCGTCGGTGACGACGTGTCCGCCGCCACGGCGGTCGTGGCGGGGACGGGCCTGCCCCTGCTCACCGTCTACCTCGTGTTCCGCTGGAGCTGCGACAGGCGCCGCTACCGGCAGTGGGACGAGGAATGGGCCGACTTCGACCGCCGCTCCCGCTCGACCTAGGAGACCCGCCGCGCCACGCCCTGTCGCCGAGGCGCGAATTGCACGACGCAGCGGACCGTCAGCGGAGGCGGCGCAGGTAGGGGTCCCAGACGCGCCGGGGCAGGAGCCGGACGCGGGCGTCGACGGCCACCGCGCCGTCCGGCCGGACGACGGTGGGGTTGAGGTCGAGTTCGGCGATCTCGGGGTGCTCGGCCACCAGCCTGGACAGCCGCAGCAGGGCGTCGCGCAGCGCGGCGAGGTCGCCCGCGGGTCGGGCGGGGTGGCCCAGCAGCAGGGCCGACAGGCGCGGCTCGCGGATCAGGTCGTCGGCCTCCCGCGCGGTCAGCGGGGCGAGGCGGGCGGTGCGGTCGGCCAGGGCGTCGGCGTCGACGCCGCCCGCACCGAAGATCACGACGGCTCCGAACACCTCCTCCTGGACGGCGCCGCACAGCACCTCGACGCCCTCGTCCACCATGGCCTGGACGACGACGCCCTCCAGGTCGCCGCCGAACCGCCCGGCCAGGCTCCGGAACGCCTCCCGGACCTCGCGCTCGCCCTCCAGGCCCAGGCGCAGCGCACCGGCTGCGGTCTTGTGCACGACTCCGGGCACGTGCGCCTTCACCGCCGCCGGGACGCCGAGTTCGCGGGCCGCCGAGACGGCCTCGTCCTCGGTCCGCGCCCAGCACCAGGGGGCGAGAGGGAGCCCGTAGGACTCCAGCAGCCGGAAGGCGCTGACGGGCGGCAGCCAGCCGCCCTCCGGGCTGGTGGACAGGAACCCGCCGACGATGCCCGCCGCCTCGACCGGCATCAGGCCGGGCAGCTCGGGCGGCGCGTCGGGTGGGACGCCTCTGCGCCGCGCATAGGAGAACGCACGGGCGAACGCGCGGACGGCGTTCTCCGGATAGGCGTAGCAGGGGACGCCGCGCTCGTTGACCAGGACGGTCTCGGGCTGCCCGAGCAGGACGGCGGCGACCGGTTTGGCGTGGCCGCCGAGCGCTCCGCGCAGGTCGGCGAGCGCCGTCGGCGCGACGAGCGCCAGGACGATGTCGACGGTCCGGTCGGCGGCGACGGCGTCCAGGGCGCTCCGGAACCGGTCGGCGGAGACCGCGGCCGTGGTGTCGACCGGGTTGGCGACCGCCGCGCACGCGGGCAGGAGGCCGGACAGGCGGCGCCGCGTGGCCGGGGCGAGGACCGGGACGGTGAGTCCCGCGTCGGCGCAGGCGTCCGCCGCCAGGACCCCCGCCCCGCCCGCGTTGGACACCACCGCGACGCGCGGCCCGTCCGGGAGCGGCTGGCTCGCCAGCAGCGCCGCGGCGTCCACCAGTTCCCCGAGGTCGCCGGTGGCGACGATCCCCGCCTGCTCGAACAGGGCCCGGCGGGTGAGCTCCGGGGTCGCGGCGGCCGCGGTGTGGGAGGCGGCCGCCCGCGCGCCGGGCGCCGACCGCCCGGCGAGGACGGTCAGCAGCGGCATCCCGGCGGCCACCCGCCGCGCCGTCCTGGCGAACTTGCGCGGGTTGCCGAACGACTCCACGTGCAGGATTCCGAGCCGGGTCGCCTCGTCCGACTCCCACCACATGAGCAGGTCGTTCGCGCTGACGTCGTACTTGTCGCCGACGGAGGCGAACGAGGAGATCCCGGTCCCCAGCCGGGACAGCCGCTCCAGCAGCGCGATCCCGACGCCGCCCGACTGCGCCACCACGCCCGCGCTCCCGGGGGCCGGGTGCCGGGCGCCGAACGTCGCGTCGAGGGAGATCGCGGGGTTGGCCGTCCCCAGGCAGTTCGGTCCGACCAGCCGCATGCCGTGCTCGCGGCACGCCGCCAGCAGGTCGCGCCCCTGGCCGGCGGTCAGCCCCGAGCTGACCACCACCAGCGCGCGGGCCCCGCGCCGCCCGCACTCGGCCGCCGCGCGGACCACCGCGCCGGCGGGCAGGGCGACGACCGCCAGGTCGGGCCGCTCCGGCAGGCCGGCGGGCGCGGCCACGCACGGCACGCCGTGCAGGTCGCCGCCGGCGGCGTGCGGGTTCACCGCGTACACGGCGCCGCCGAAGCCGGCGGAGACGATGTTGCGCAGGATCTCGGCCCCGACCGTCCCCGGCCGCCGGGACGCGCCGACGACCGCGACCGTCCGCGGCCGCATCAGCGGTTCCAGGCTGGCGACGTCCGCGCGCCGCTCCCGCTCGGCCACCGCGTCCAGGTACCGCTCGTCGGAGACCAGCGGCAGGGTCAGCTCGACCACGCCCCCGGAGAACCGGCGCCGGGCCGCCATCCCGGCGTCGGCGAAGACGCGCAGCATCGCGGTGTTCTCGGCGAGGGCGTCGGCGCGGAAGGCCACGATCCCGCGGGCGCGGGCCAGCGATCCGAGGTGCTCCAGCAGCAGCGTCCCGACCCCGCGGTGGTGCGACCGGTCGGCGACCGCCATCGCGAACTCGGCCTCTCCGGGCACGTCGGTCGGCTCGTACTCCGCGACGCCGACCAGGCCGCCGCGCAGCCACGCGCCGAGAGCCGCGTGGCCTTCGCCGTCCGTCCGGCAGACCCGTTCCGCGACCTGTTCGGACACGGCCCGGTGGAGGCCGAAGAACCGGAGGTAGAGGCTCTCGTCGCTGAGACCGTGATACAGGTCGCGCACCGCCTCCCGGTCCGCCTCGCCCAGCCTCCGGATCTCGACCTGCGCGCCGTCGGTCAGCAACGCGAACACGCGCGCCCCGTCAAGGCTCTGCGTCATGCCCCCAGCGTCGGACGGGACGGCCCGGACGGGCAGCGCCCAACGTCACCGGTCGCCGGGACCTTCGTCCCCGGCGCGGAGGGGCCCGACCGGGTAGGACGAATGGGAGGAAATTGAAGAAACCGCCACCCTGAGGAACGGCGCTCTCGTGGATCTCAACTCGCCCGGCCGCACACTGCGGATCGGCGGCCGCCCGCTCCCGGTCGTCGGCCCCGCCCGCATGTACGTCTGCGGGATCACCCCGTACGACGCGACCCACCTCGGTCATGCCCGCACGTTCGTCTGGGCCGACGTCGCCGCCCGGGTCCTGCGGCACGCGGGCGGCGACGTGCGCGTGTGCCGCAACGTCACCGACGTCGACGACGTGCTGGACCAGGCCGCGCACCGCGCGGGCAGCCCGTACGACAGCTTCGCCGCCGTCCAGCAGTACTACTTCGAACGCGACCTGGAGGCCCTCGGCGTCCACGCGGTCGATCACCAGCCCCGCGCGCACAACCACGTCGGCGAGGTCGTCGCGCTCGCCCAGGGCCTCCTCGCCGCAGGTCACGCCTACGTCCGGGACGGCGCCGTCTACTTCCGCGGCGGCGGGGTCCCGCGGCGCGCCGGCCTCGACGCCGAACGGGCGCGCGGGCTGCTCGCCGAGTACGGCGACGCGCCCGGCGACCCCGCCAAGGAGGACCCGTTCGACGTCGCGCTCTGGCGGCCCTCGCGGCCGGGCGAGCCCGCCTGGCCCGGCCCCTGGAGCGCGGGACGCCCCGGCTGGCACGCCGAGTGCTCCGCGATGGCCATGGCGACCTTCGGCCCGGCGCTGGACCTGCACGCCGGCGGCGTCGACCTGCGGTTCCCCCACCACGCCTACGAGACCGCCATGGCCGAGGCGCTGACCGGCGTACGGCCGTTCTCCCGGGCCTGGCTGCACGTCGGGATGGTCTTCCGGGACGGCGCCAAGATGGCCAAGTCCACCGGCAACCTGGTGCTGGTCTCCGATCTGGTGCAGGACCACCCGGCCCAGGCCGTCCGGTTCATGCTGCTCACCGAGCCCTGGGCGCGGGAGTGGGAGTACACGCCCGACTCCCTCGACCTCGCCGCGGCCGGGCTGGACCGCCTGCTCGCCGCGGCGGGCCGCGCCCGCTCCTCCCCCGCCGCGGAGGCCGCCGTCGTGCGCGCCCTCCTCGACGACCTCGACGTCCGGACGGCGCTCGATGTGGCGGAGCAGGAGGGCGGCCGGACCGCTCGCCTCGCGGCGCGGATCCTGGCCCTCGGCTGACCCGCGCGGCGCGGCGGCGGATCAGTTCGGAAGGGTCACGCGGAAGAGCGTGCGCTCCCCCGCGACGAGTTCGACCCGGCCGCCGTGGGCGGCGGCCACCGCCTGGACGATCGCCAGTCCGAGTCCCGTGCCGCCCGCGCCGCGGGACCGGCTCTGGTCCGCGCGGACGAACCGCTGGAAGATCTCCTCGCGCAGACCGGCCGGGATGCCGGGGCCGTCGTCCTCCACGTCGAGGAGCACCGCGCCCTCCCGGACCGCGAGCCGCACGGTGACGCGGGTACCGGGGGGCGTGTGGACGCGCGCGTTGGCGAGCAGGTTGGCGACCATCTGGTGCAGGCGCCGGGCGTCACCGGTGACCGTCACCGGTTCCTCCGGGAGCACCAGTTCCCAGCGGTGTCGCGGGCCGGCGGCGCGCGCGTCGGCGGTGGCGTCCAGGACGATGCGGGTCAGGTCCACCGGATCCGTCTCCAGCGGGCGGCCGGCGTCCAGGCGGGCGAGGAGCAGCAGGTCGTCGACCAGTTCGGACATCCGGACCGACTCGGCCTCGATGCGCCCCAGCGCGTGCCGCACCCCGGCCGGGACGGGCTCGGTCGTGCGCAGCGCGAGTTCGGCGTGGCCGCGGATCGCGGCGACGGGGGTGCGCAGCTCGTGGCTCGCGTCGGCGGCGAAGCGGCGGAGCCGCTCCTCACTGGCGTGCCGGCGGGCCAGGGCGTTCTCGACGTGGCCGAGCATCCGGTTCAGCGCGGCGCCGACCTGCCCGACCTCGGTGCCGGGATCGGTGCCCTGGACGCGCTCGGGCATCGCCACCTCCCCGCTGGCCAGCGGCAGCTCCGTGACCCGGGACGCGGTGGCGGCGACCCGCCGCAGCGGGCGCAGGGCCAGCCCGACCCAGACCGCCGCCGCGGTCCCGCCGGCGGCGAGCACCGCCGCGAAGACGATCGCCTCCACCAGGATGACGCTGTGCAGCGTCTCCTCGGCGGGCCGCAGCGGCAGCCCGGTGACCAGGACGTCCCCGTCGTCGCCGCGGAGCGCCGTCACCCGGTACTCCCCCAGCGCCGACAGGCCGAGCGAGCGCGCCCGGCCGTCGGGCGGGAGGGCGGCCAGGGCGCGCCGGTCGCCGGCGTCGAGCGGCACGTTCTCGTCGGCGCTGTCGCGCACCACCGCGGCCTCCGTCACCGTCCGGCCGAACAGCCGCGCGCCGAACGTCCCCGGCGCCTGCCCCCGGGTGTCCGGACGGTCGTCGGCGTCCCGCCGGCGCTCGTGTTCGAGGCTCGCCGGGAACCGCCCGCCGGACGCGGTCAGCTGCTCGTCCAGCCGCCCCATGAGGAACCGGTCGAGCGCGCTCGCGGTGGCGACGCCCACGGCGAGGCAGCTCAGCGCCAGCAGGACGAGCAGCCCGGCGGTGAGCCGGGCCCGCAGCGTGCGCGGGCCCCTCACGAGGCCTCCGGTTTCAGCACGTACCCGACGCCGCGCACGGTGTGGATCATCGGTGTCCGGCCCGCGTCGATCTTCTTGCGCAGGTAGCTGATGTACAGCTCCACGACGTGGGCCTGCCCGCCGAAGTCGTAGTCCCAGACGCGGTCGAGGATCTGCGCCTTGCTGAGGACCCGGCGGGGGTTGCGCATGAGGAACCGCAGCAGCTCGAACTCGGTGGGCGTCAGCTCCACGACCTCGCCGTCGCGGGTCACCTCGCGGGCGTCCTCGTCCATGGCCAGGGCGCCGACGGTGAGCAGCCGGCCGGCGTCGGCCGGCCGCGCCATGCCCGCCCGGCGCAGCAGCCCGCGCAGCCGCGCCAGCACCTCCTCCAGGCTGAACGGCTTGGTCACGTAGTCGTCGCCGCCCGCGGTGATGCCGGCGACACGGTCCTCGACGGCGTCCTTGGCGGTCAGGAACAGCACGCACACGTCGGGCGCGTCTGCCCGCAGCCGCCGCAGCACCCGGAGGCCGTCGATGTCGGGGAGCATCACGTCCAGCACGACGGCGTCGGGGCGGAAGTCGCGCGCGGCGGCGAGCGCGCCCGCGCCGTCCCCGGCCGTCCGCACCGCCCAGCCCTCCGAGGCCAGCACGCGCGACAGCACCTCCGCCAGATCCGGTTCGTCGTCGACGACGAGGACCCGCACGGGCGTGCCGTCGGCCCGCCGCAGGCCCGCCGCCGCGGGTTCGTCCTTGGTCATGGTCCGTCCAGCATCCCTCTCCAACCTCTGCCTTTCCTCTGAAAAGCCTCTGAGAGGGGCCTTTCCCCACGGTGTCATAGGGAACTCAGAAACTGCGTTGGCAGTGTGGCCGCCATGACGACGACCAGGTACGACCTCATGCGGTCGTCCCCGCAGGTCAGACGGCCGCCGACATGGCGTGTCCCACGCTGGTGGCCGCAGGTGCTGATCTACGCCGGGGCGGTCGCGGTGCTGGCGCTGTGGTGGCGCGGCACCGGCTCGGTCACCGGCCTCGACGGCTGGCTGACGGAGGCGGGACGCGTCACCGGGCTCCTGGCGGGCTACGGGTGCGCCGTCCTGCTGGCCCTGATGGCCCGCGTGCCGGCGCTCGAACGGGGCGTGGGCACCGACCGGCTCGCCCGCTGGCACGCGATGGGCGGGCGGTACACCGTCTGCCTCGTGCTGGCGCACGCCCTCCTGATCATCTGGGGCTACGCGGTGACGGCCCGGACAGACGTCGTCCACGAGACGGCCACGGTGGTCGTCGACTATCCCGAGATGCTCAAGGGCACGGCCGGGTTCCTGCTCCTCGTCGGCGTCGGGATCACCTCCGCGCGGGCGGCCCGGCGGCGGATGCGCTACGAGACGTGGCACTACCTGCACTTCGCGACCTACCTGGCCGTCTTCCTGGCGTTCTCGCACCAGCTCGCCAACGGCGCCCAGTTCGCCGGATCGCCGTGGGCGAAGGCGGCCTGGTACACCCTGTACATCGGCGTCGCCGTCACCCTCGCCTGGTTCCGGTTCCTGATGCCCGCCGTGCGCGGGATCCGGCACGGGCTGCGGGTCACCGCCGTCCACGCCGAGGCGCCCGGGGTCGTCTCGGTCTACATGAGCGGCCGCCACCTGGACGAGCTGCGCGCCGAACCGGGCCAGTTCTTCCGCTGGCGGTTCCTCGCCCCCGGCTTCTGGTGGACGGCCACGCCCTACTCGCTGTCCGAGCCGGCCCGCGGCCACCGGCTGCGCATCACCGTCAAGGACGCCGGGGACCACAGCCGGGCGCTGGCCCGGCTCCGCCCCGGCACGCGGGTCTGGGCCGAGGGGCCCTACGGCGGGTTCACCGGGGCGCGGCCGCACCACGACCGGGCGCTGCTGATCGCCGGCGGCGTCGGCATCACCCCGCTGCGGACGCTGTTCGAGACCCTGCCCGGCGACGTGACCCTCGTCTACCTCGCCCGCAGGCCCGAGGATCTGGCCCTGCGCGGCGAACTGGACGACATCGCCCGCCTCCGCGGCGCCCGCGCCCACTACTTCGTGGACGAGCCGTCCCACCACTCCCTGCCGCTGGACGGCCCGGCCCTGCGGGGCCTCGTCCCCGACATCCGGCACCGGGACGTCTACCTGTGCGGGCCGCCCGGCATGATGAGCGCCGCCCAGCGCGCGCTCAAGCAGGCCGGCGTGCGGCGCCGCCATGTCCGATCCGAATCCTTCGAGTTCTGAGGGGGACCGCGCCACATGCGCCGAGCCGTGTTCACCACGAGCGCGACGATCGCGGGAGTCGTGCTGCTCCTGTCGTTGAAGCCGCACCAGCACGACACCGCCGCGCCGCCGGCCCCGGCCGCCACGGGCGGGACGAGCAACGGGACGAGCGGCGGAGCGAGCGGCGGAGCGAGCGGCGGAGCGAACCCGGTGAGCGGGACCTACCGGGGAAAGAGCGTCGACACCCGCTACGGCCCGGTCCAGGTCGAGATCACGATGTCGGGCGGCCACCTCAGCGGCGTCCGCGTCCTGCGCTCACCGTCGGAGAACGGCCGCGACCGCGAGATCGCCTCCTTCGCCCTCCCGAAGCTCACCAAGAAGGCCCTGGCGGCGGGCAACGCGAAGATCGACGCCGTCTCCGGCGCCACCTACACCAGCGAGGGGTACATCACGTCCCTGCAGAGCGCCCTGGACGGTGCCCGTGCCTGAGGGGATCCGCCATGTCGAGCACGCGATGGGGACGGTGTTCTCCTTCGACATCCGCACCCCGCGCTCGCCGTCCGTCACCGTGGCGCTCGCGCAGGCCGTCGCCTGGCTCCACCGCGTCGACCGCGTCTTCTCCCCCTACCGGCCGGACAGCCAGGTCTCCCGTCTGGCGGACGGCCGCGCCGAGCTCCGCGAATGCGACCCCGAGGTCGCCGAGGTCCTGCGCCTCGGCGCGGAGTTCGAACGGGCCACCGGGGGCGCGTTCACCTGCGCGCCCGGGGGCCGGCTCGATCCCAGCGGCGTGGTCAAGGGCTGGGCGATCGAGCGGGCGTCGACGATCCTCCACGACGCCGGCGCGCGCGACCACTGCGTGAACGGCGGCGGCGACGTGCAGGCGCGCGGCGAGGCCGGGCCCGGTGACCCGTGGCGGATCGGCGTCGCCGACCCCCGCGACCGGGGCGCCCTCATCGCCGTGGTGTCCGGGCACGACCTCGCCGTCGCCACCTCGGGCACCGCCGAGCGCGGCCGGCACATCCTCGACCCCCGAACCGGGCGGCCCGCCGCGGGCCTCGCCTCCGTCACGCTGGTCGGGCGCCACCTCACGGATGTCGACGCGCTCGCCACCGCGGCCTTCGCCATGGGCGACGGGGCCCGCGCCTGGGCGGAGGCCCACCCGGCGATCGAGGCGCTCGGCATGACCACCGAACACCGCCTGTGGTGGACCAGCGGCTCTGCTGACTGCGTTTCTCTCCTCCCTCGGGCCTAGCGGCCCTCCATCGTCGAGAAACGCGGGCGATCGCCGGCATCGCTCCGCCTCGCCTGGCGGCTCGCTGCGCGATCAGGTTCTCGCAAGCTCGAACCTGCCTTCGGACGCGATCGCGACCTTCGGGTTGTTGCTTGGTCTCGGTGCGGGCGGCTACGTCGCTTCACCAGCTCGCATTGGGCTCGCCCGGTCAGACTGCGCGGTCCAGGGTTTCGGGGGCGGCTTCGGCCAGCCGGGCCTGGGTGGCCTCCAGGCGGCCCACGACCTGCTCGGCGAAGCGGCGCGTCATCTCGTAGCCGAGCGACGGGTCGACCGCGCTCAGCGTCCGGACCAGCCGGCCGTCGAACTCGATCGCCCGGACCGGCGTGCTCGCGATCGCGCCGAAGCGCCACCGGTGCGGGCGGAACAGCCAGGACCAGCCCACCACCGATCCGGGCCCGAAGGTGTCGATGACGAGCGTCCCGCCGTCGGGGACGCGCATGTCGACGGCGACGATCCCGTCGAGGAGGAGCCAGAACCGCTCCGCCGCCGCGGACTCCGCGAACATGCGCCGGCCCGCGGGCAGGTCGGTGCGCCGGGCCGCCTTCGCGAGCCTGGTCAGGTCCAGGCTCCGCATGCCGTCGAAGAACGGCTCGCGTGCCAGGTCGGCAGCGGTCACCCTGCTCACTTCACTCGCCTGCCTTCGGTGTTCTCCGGTGCCCGGCGCTCATCCGGCCGGCCGCGGGACGATCGTGACCGTGCAGGGGGCGTGCTTGAGCAGCGCGTCGCTCGTCGCGCCCAGCGTCAGCGGCTTCACGGCGCCGACGCCGCGCGCGCCCACCACCGTCAGCGTCGCGCCCTCCGCCGCCTCCAGCAGGGCCTCGCGGGGCGACCTGAGCACCAGCGACGTCGCGGCCTGCACGAAGGGGTACTTGACCAGCCAGGGCGCGACCGACCGTTCCAGCACCGCCCCGCACACGTGGCGGAGCTTGTCCTCGTCGCCGAACAGCGCGAGATCGGCGTCCGGGACGGCGCCGGGCTCCCAGCACCCGTACACCGCGCGCAACCGCCAGCCGCGCAGCGCCGCCTCCTCGAACCCGAACGCCAGCGCCGCGTCGGCGCCCGGGGAACCGTCCACGCCCACGACCACCAGCCCGTCGCGCGCGGAAGCCGAGCGCACGACCGCCACGGGGCGGACCGCCCGGGCCGGCACCCGCAGCGCGGTGGAGCCGACGGGCGTCTCCTCCGGCGGGTGCGAGCCGATGACGATGAGCTCCGCGTCCGGCCCCTGGTTCAGCAGCGCCTCGTAGGGCCCGCCGGTGTCCAGCCGCCTGCGCACCTTCGTGCCGGGGGCCAGCTCCTGCGCCAGCGCCACGCCCTGGTCGAGCATGTGCTCCCCCATCCGGCGGACGATGGCCGCGCCCTCGTGGTCGAGGTGCCCGATCGGATACGGCCACTGCCAGGCGTGGCACACCGTCAGCGGCAGCCGCCGGAGCCGGGCCTCCTCCACCGCCCAGCGCAGAGCGCGCTCGCTCTCGCTCGTCCCGTCGTACCCGACGACCACATGGCTCATGACGCCCTCCTCGATCCGCCTTCATTCCACCGCCCGCCGCCTCGCTCACCCAGGGCCGAACGGCCCTCGGCGGAGGGACCTCCGGCGTCCGCTCAGGCGGCCGTGAGCGCGCTTTCGAGCCGTACGCCGATGCGCGGGGTGTCGACGATCGAGTTGTTGACCGTGCAGGCCATGACGGCGGCCATCAGGCCTCCCACGTCCCGGTCGGGCAACCGGACGGGAGGGCGCACGCGCAGGTCCACGCGCGACACCCGGGCGGGGCCCTCCGGGCTCATCGCGTACTCGACGGCGACCTCCAGCCCGTTCGCGGGCAGGCAGCGCGCCTTCAGGTAGCGCCGGGCGTGGTCCGCGGCGCACGCGCCGAGGGACGCCACGAACAGCTCGACCGGCGTCGGTCCCGCGTCCATGCCTCCCCCCATGTACGGCCGGTCCACGTGGATCACGTGGTCGCGGACGATCACCGCGAAGGCGTCGTCCTCACGGTGGACGACCAGCATCTCGCTCATCGGTGCCACCTCCTCTGCTGGCGGTTCCTCGCTTGGGCCCCAGTCTCGATATCAGGAGTCTTCGCAGGTAGAGCCGAAGGTCCTGCCGGAGGTCCCGGTGGGGTGAGGCACCTCACGCGCGATGACATACCCCAGGGGGTATGGTGGGCGCCGGAGGTGGAAGGTGGAGCATCTGGAGATGGACGCGACCGCCCTGGCGGACGCGCTGACCCGGCTCCGGCGGGCGCACGGCCAGCTGGGCGGGGTGATCTCGATGATCGAGAACGCCGACGACTGCGAGCGGGTGCTGACCCAGCTCGCGGCGGTGTCCAAGGCGATCGACCGGGCCGGCTTCAAGATCATTTCGACCGGCCTGCGGCACTGCCAGGCGGCCGCCGACCGGGGCGAGATGCCGCCGATCAGCGCCGAGCGCCTGGAGAAGCTCTTCCTCGCCCTCTCCTGAGGACGGCGGGAGGGCGTCCCCATCGGCCGACGGGGGACACGACCATGGCCGAAATCTGACCACAGCATACCCCCCGGGGTATAAGGAGGGAACGCAGATGGCACATGTCCAGGTAGTCGAGACCTCGTCCCTGGGCGACCGCAGCTACCTCGCCCACGACGGGCGGGTGGCGCTGGTGGTCGATCCGCAGCGCGACATCGACCGCTTCCTGACTCTGGCCGGACGGCTGGACGTCCGCATCACGCACGTGGCCGAGACCCACCTGCACAACGACTACGTCTCCGGCGGGCCGGCGCTGGCCAGGGCGACCGGGGCGGTGTACCTGCTCTCGGCCGACGAGAGCGTCGCGTTCGACCGGACCGGCGTTTCCGACGGCGACGAGATCGCCGTCTCCGACGCCCTGAGCATCCGCGCCGTGGGCACCCCCGGGCACACCTTCCACCACGTCTCCTACGTCCTGTCCGGCCCCGCCGGGCCCGAAGGCGTCTTCACGGGCGGGTCGCTGCTGTTCGGCACCACCGGCCGCACCGACCTCCTCGGCTCCGAGCACGCCCGGCCGCTGGCCCGCCGTCAGCACGCGTCGGCGCGCAGACTGGCCGACCTGCTGCCCGACGGCGCGCACGTCTGGCCCACGCACGGGTTCGGAAGCTTCTGCTCGGCGAGCCAGTCCGACGCCGCCTCCTCGACCATCGGCCGGGAGCGGCGGGCCAACCCGGCGCTGCGGCTGGAGGCGGACGACTTCGTCGCCCAGACCCTGGACGGACTCGACGCCTACCCCGCCTACTACGCGCACATGGGCGTCCGCAACAGCGCCGGCGCCGACCTGCTCGACCTCACCCCCGCCCGGGCCGCCGACCCGGCCGAGCTGCGCGACCGCATCGCCGCCGGGGAGTGGGTCGTCGACCTGCGCTCCCGCAAGGCCTTCGCCGAGCGGCACCTCGCCGGAACCCTCAGCTTCGGCTTGGACGGCGCGATGTCGACGTGGCTCGGCTGGCTGGCGCCGTGGGGCGCGCCCCTCACCCTGCTCGGCGACAGCCCCGAGCAGATCGCCGCCGCCCAGCGGGAGCTGGCGCGCATCGGCATCGACCGCCCGGCCGCGGCCGCCTCCGGCGAGCCCGAGCGGTGGGCCGGCGGCGACACCGCCCGGCTGCGGGAGACGCCCGTCGCGACGTTCACCGACCTCGCCGCCGCCCGCTCCGGCCGCGTCCCCCGGCATCTGCCCGCGCCGGACGTCGTGCTGGACGTGCGCATGACCAACGAGTGGAGGGACGGGCACGTCGAGGGCGCCGTCCACATCCCGCTGCCCGAGCTGACCGGCCGGCTGGACGAGCTGCCCGACGGGACCGTCTGGGTGCACTGCGGCTCCGGCTACCGGGCCGCCGCCGCCGCCAGCCTGCTCCAGCGGGCCGGGCTCCGGACCGTGCACATCGACGACGCCTACTCCGAGGCCGCCCCCGCGGGCCTCGCCATCACCGACCGATGAACCTCGATCGCCTCCGCACCGACGACACAAGGGAGAAGACTTCGTGACCACCCCGCCCACCGCGTCCACCGTGGACGTCCCCGCCCTGCGCGAACTCCTGGACTCCGATGACCCGCCCCGGCTCATCGACGTCCGGACGACGGGCGAGTTCGAGACCGTTCACATCCCCGGCTCCTACAACGTGCCGCTCGACCTCCTGCGCGAACACCGCTCCGAACTGCGCGCCCGCCTCGACGAGCGGGTGGTGCTCGTCTGCCACTCCGGGCAACGGGCCGGCCAGGCTTCGCGGGCACTGGCGGACGCGGGCCTGCCCGACCTGCGCGTCCTGCACGGCGGCATCGGCGCCTGGCAGGCCGCGGGCGCACCGGTCGCGGCGGGACGCCCCCGCTGGAACCTGGAGCGCCAGGTCCGCCTGGTCGCCGGCTCGATCGTGCTCGGCTCGGTCCTGGCCAGCACGACCGCCCCGCGCGCCAAGTGGCTCGCCGCGGCCATCGGCGGCGGACTGGCCTTCGCCGCCCTGTCCGACACCTGCGCCATGGGGATGGCGCTGTCCAAGCTCCCCTACAACCGCGGGCCGAAGTGCGACATGGCCGCCGTCCTCGGCGCCCTGGCCCCGGACCGCCCGTGACACGCCCTCCGCGCCCGCCCGGGAGGTGACGGCATGCTGACAACGCTCGTCCTCGGCGCCCTCATCGGCGTCCTGCTCGGGCTGCTCGGCGGCGGCGGCTCCATCCTCGCCGTCCCCGCCCTCGTCTACGGCGCGGGCCTGCCGCTGGCCTCCGCGGTTCCGGCGTCCCTGCTGGTCGTGGGCTTCTCCTCGGCCACGGCCGCGCTGCCCCGCGTCCGCGCCGGGCAGGTGCGCTGGCGGATCGCCGGCGTCTTCGGGGCCGCCGGAGCGGCGGCCGCCTTCGGCGGCGCCGCCCTGAACCGCCTCCTGCCCGACCAGGCCGTCCTGCTCGGCTTCGCGGCGCTCATGGTGGCGGCCGGCTGGCGGATGCTGGCCGGAGGCGACCGGCTGGGCGGGGCGTGCGCCCTTCCCGGCGGCGGCGTCGACTGGCACTCCTGCCTGCCGAAGTCGATCGGCGCGGGCGCGGCCGTCGGCGTGCTGACCGGGCTGTTCGGCGTCGGCGGCGGCTTCCTCGTCATCCCGGCCCTGGTCGTCGGGCTGGGCCTGCCGATGACCGCCGCGGTCGGGACCTCCCTGGTCATCGTGGTGGTCAACTCGGTCGCCGGCTTCGCCGCGCACGCCGGGGACGCGACGCTGGACCACGGCGTCATCGCGGCGTTCACCCTGGCGGCCGTCGCCGGGTCGCTCGGCGCCGCCCGCCTCGCCCGGCGGCTGGACGCCGACCGGCTGCGGCGCTGGTTCGCCTACCTGGTCTTCGCCGTCGCGGCCTTCGTCGCCGCACAGGCCGTCCTCCACCCGGGGGCCACCGGCTGATCCCGCTCCACCACCCCGACCGCTGCCCGAATCAGGTCGAAAGTCCTGATTTGGAGGGACGCTCGGCACTGACCCGCGGAACGTCCCGGACGGGAGGGTGGGGGTGACTGAGGGAGGTCGCTGATGTGGGTCGTGCCCGAACAACGGTCCGTCGTCGTCGGGGTCGACGGATCCCCCAACTCCATGGCCGCACTGCGCCGGGCCGCCCGCGAGGCCTCCGAACGGCACGCGCGCCTGGACGTGGTCCGCGTCATGGAACCCGGCGACGCCCCGGCGCGGCGCCCGTTCCACGCGGTCAGGGAGTGGCTGCGGCTGCGCGGCCTGGTCGCCCGCCTGATCCCCCGCTCCCGGCACCTGACCACCCGGCTGCGCGTCCTGCACGGGGAGCCGGGCGTGGTGCTGGCCGACGCGGCCGGGCGCGCCGAACTGCTGGTGGTCGGCGCGCGGGCGCACTCCGAGCACGGCAACCCCCTCGGCGGCGACACCGTCCCGGTCGTGCGGGAGCGGGCGCGCTGCGAGGTCGTGATCTGCGCGGACCAGCGGGCCGCCGCCGGAGAGAACCTCTGAACCCCGCGGCGCCCCCGGGAGGAGGGCCATGAGCACCCACACCAGCCCCGCCCCCTGTCCGGGGGCGTGAGGCCTGTGGGGGGCGCCGACGTCGTCGAGACCCACATCGGCGTGGTCTTCTTCGCCGGGGACCGCGCCTACAAGCTGAAGAAGCCGGTGAACCTGGGGTTCCTGGACTTCAGCACCCGTGAGCTGCGCGAGCGCGCGTGCCACGAGGAGGTCCGGCTGAACCGGCGGTTCGCCCCCGACGTCTATCTCGGCGTCGCCGACGTGCACGGGCCCGGCGGCGACGTGTGCGACCACCTGGTCGTGATGCGCCGGATGCCCGCCGACCGGCGCCTGTCCACCCTGGTCGGGGAGGGCGCGCCGGTGCGGGACGCGCTGCGCGACACGGCCCGGATCCTCGCCGCCTGGCACGCCCGGGCGCCGCGCGGCCCCCGCATAGCGGCCGAGGAGACCCGCGACGCCGTCCGGGGCCGCTGGCACGACAGCTTCGAGCAGGTCGGGCCTTTCCACGGCGCCGTCCTGGACGCCGCGGACTCCGCCGAGACCGAGGACCTCGCGGACGCGTTCCTCGCCGGCCGCGGGCCCCTGTTCGACGCGCGCATCGCCCAAGGCCGCGTGGTCGACGGGCACGGCGACCTGCTGGCGGGCGACGTCTTCTGCCTGGACGACGGTCCGCGGATCCTCGACTGCCTGGAGTTCGACGAACGCCTCCGCTACGTCGACGGCCTGGACGACGCCGCGTTCCTGGCGATGGACCTCGAACGCCTGGGCGCACCCGAGCACGCCGAACGCTTCCTCGGCTGGTACGCCGAGTTCGCAGCCGACCCGGCCCCGTCGTCGCTCCGCCACCACTACGTGGCCTACCGCGCCTTCGTCCGCGCCAAGGTGGCGTGCCTGCGCCACGGCCAGGGCGCGCCGGACGCGGCCGCCGAGGCCCGCGCCTACGCCGACGTCGCACTGCGCCATCTGCGCGCGGGCCGCGTCGGCCTGGTCCTGGCGGGCGGGCCGCCCGGCACCGGGAAGACCTCCTTGGCCGGCGCGCTGGCCGACCGGCTCGGCTGCACGGTGCTCAGCAGCGACAGGATCCGCAAGGAGCTGGCCGGGCTGGCGCCCGCCGACCCGGCGGCCGCGCCCTACGGCTCCGGCATCTACACGCCGGAATGGGGGCGGCGCACCTACCGCGAGCTGGCCGCGCGCGCCGCCCGGCTGCTCCGGATGGGAGAGACGGTCATCCTGGACGCCTCCTGGGCCCGCGCGGCCGACCGGGACCTCCTCGCCGCCGTCGCCGATCAGGAGCACGCGCACCTGACGCCGCTGCGCTGCGAAGCGCCGGAGGCCGTCTGCGCCGAGCGGATGCGGACCCGTCCCCGGGGCGCCTCCGACGCCGACGCGAGCATCGCCGCCGCCATGCGCGCGGACTTCGCGCCCTGGCCCGGATCGGCCGCCGTCGACACCGGCGGCCCCCTCCCCCGCGCCGTCGGCCAGGCCCTCGCCGCCGTCCGGCGCGCGTAGGGCCGCCCGTCCGACACGCGTAGGAGGGGCGCTCCGGGGAGCGCCCCTCCTGCCGCGGATCAGGTCACTTGAGGATCGGGAGTCGCCTGACCAGGCGGGTTCCGCCCCACCAGCGGCCGAGGCCCAGGGTGTCACCGGCGCTGACCAGGGCCAGCCCGATGATCAGGACGGCGTAGACGAGGTGGTCGTCCACGAAGGGGTTGTTCTCCGGAGGCAGGACGGCCGACCACATCATCACCAGCAGGGCGGCGCCCGCCGCGGCGGCGATCCGCATGCCCACGCCGAGGACCAGGGCGGCGCCGATGCCGCCCAGCCCGATCATGAACAGCCAGTCGGCCCAGCCCGCGCCCGCGATGTCGTGGTAGAAGCCGGCGAACGGCCCGGCGGGCGAGTGCGCCAGGAAGCCCTCGGTGGGGCTGCCGCCGTCGATCCACGCCTTGGCGGCGGGGGTCTCGTGGCCCAGCCCGAAGGTCTTGTCCAGGAACGCCCACAGGAAGACCCAGCCGAGCGCGAAGCGCGCGGCGGCCCAGGCGTAGCGGGCGGCGTGCGACTCGGTCAGCGGCCTGGGGGTCACGACCCGGATCAGAGTGTCCCGTCCCACGCGGGTCTTGTGCTCGGAGAGTGCCATCGCCACTCACCTTCCATCGCATCGATGATCTCGTCACCCTTGACCCAATCCCGAACCGCCCTTGGCCTGTAGGTACGTTCGGCGCACGTTCGGCGGGACCAAGGTCCCGCGTGCGGCGGGCAGGAGGACCCGGGAGGTCCCGCCCGCGCGGGGCTTCCGCCCCTGCACCCTCCCGGGGCCGGTGCGTAGCGTCGTGGTGGAGGGAAGGTGAAGGGACGGCGTCATTGGGAGCGACGACCATGCGAGCACGGACCGGCCGCTGGACAGCACGGATGGACCGCTGGCGTCGCGGATGCGGATTCGACCGCAACGACCTGCGGCGCGACGTGGACCGGGTCCAGTGGAGGCTAGGGCTGCTGCTCCTCCTGGTCTTCCTCGTCGCGACGCCGCCGCTGCTCACCCATGCCGTCCGGTCCGCCTACGACTCGGGGGTGCGGGCCGAGCGCCGGCAGTCGGCGACGCGGCACCGCGTCGAGGCCACCATCGTGAAGGTGCGGGACCCCGGGGGCCGCCGCACCGTCACGGTCGCCTGGACCGACCCCGACGGGACGCGGCGGACCGCCGACTACACGACCTGGCGGGGAGCCGGTGTCGGGGAGCGCCTCGTCCTGTGGGCCGGTCCCGACGGCGTCTCGATCACACCGCCCCGCCGGCACGCGCAGACGGTCATCCACACCGCGGTGGCCGGGACCGGCATGGCCCTCGCCACCGGACTGCCCGCGCTGAGCCTCTACTGGCTCGTCCGGGCGCGCTGCGACCGGCTCCGCTACCGGCTGTGGGACGCCGAATGGGCGCGCCTCGACCACCACCGCACCGGTCCCTGACCACGGTGGGCCGGTCCCGCGGAAGGTCAGGCGGGCTTGAGCGGGACGCACCAGACCAGCACGGTGCCGCCCTCCGGGCGCCGCCCGGCGGTGCACGTGCCGCCCAGCCCCTCGGCGCGGGCCTCCATGTTGCGGAGCCCGCTGCGGCGGCCGCCTTCGGCGATGCCGATCCCGTTGTCCTCCACCCGAACGGTGACGTCGTCCCCGACGTCGATGTTCAGTGCGGCCTCGGTGGCGCGGGCGTGCCGGGCGACGTTGGACAGGGCCTCCCGCACGACCGCGAGGAGCTGCTCGCCGATCTCCTCGTCGACCGAGGTGTCGAGCAGCCCGTCCAGCCGCACCGAGGGCGCGAACCCCAGGTGCTCCGCCGCCCGGTCGGCCAGGGCGTGCACCCGGCTGCGCAGCGACGTCTCGTCGGCCTCGGGGCCCTGCAGCGCGAAGATGGACGAGCGGATCTGCCGGATGGTGTCGTCCAGGTCGTCCACCGCCCGCTGCACCCGGACGGCGACCTCCCGCTTCTGCGTGATCTTGATCGCCGCCATCAGCCCCATCGCGGTCGCGAACAGCCGCTGGATGACGGTGTCGTGCAGGTCCTTGGCGATCCGGTCGCGGTCCTCCAGCAGCGCCAGCCGCTCGGCGTCCCGGCGGCGCTCGGCCAGCTCCAGGGCCACCGCCGCCTGCCCCGCGAACGCCTCCAGCAGCCGCTGCGTCCCCTCCGAGAACAGCGCCCCGCCGGGCGGGTTGACCACCGCGATGACACCGCGCGCCGCCGAACCGAGGCCCAGCGGGACGACCAGCAGCGGACCGACCGGCAGCCGCACGGGCACGTCCGCCTCGCGCGCCGCCTTCCCGCCGTCGGCGAGCCTCAGGGCCTTCCCGTCGGTGAACACCGGACCGGCCACCGAGTGCTCCAGCGGCACCCGCAGCCCCTCCAGCCGCTCGGCGCCGTGCCCGCGCGCGGCCTCGACCACGAAATGCGGGCCGCCCTCCTCCACCAGCGCCACGGCCGCGAGGTCGGCCTCGGCGATCTCCTGCGCCCGCTGCGCCACCAGCGTGGTCACCTCGTGCGGGTCCGTGCCCGACAGCAGCGCGGTGGAGACCTCGGCCGACGCCTCCAGCCACCGCTCGCGCCGGCGCGTCTCCTGGTACAGCCGGGCGTTCTCGATCGCGACGCCGGCGGCCGTGGCCAGCGCGATCACCACGACCTCGTCCTCCTCCTCGAACTGGCCGCCGCCGGCCTTCTCGGTCAGGTAGAGGTTGCCGAACACCTCGTCCCGCACGCGGATCGGGACGCCCAGGAACGTCCGCATCGGCGGGTGGTTGGCGGGGAAGCCGCTGGAGGCCGGGTGGTGCCCGAGGTCGGGAAGCCGCAGCGAGCGCGGATCCCGGATCAGCAGGCCGAGGATCCCGTGCCCGTGCGGCCAGTGGCCGATCGCCTCGATCTCCTCGTCGCCGACGCCCACGGTGACGAACTGCACCAGGTGCTCGCCCTCCTCGCCGATGACGCCGAGCGCGCCGTACCGGGCGTCGACGAGGGTGGTGGCCGCCTCGGTGATGCGCCGCAGCACCGACTCCAGATCCAGTTCGCTGCCGATCGAGACCACGGCCTCCAGCAGCGCGTGGACCCGGTCGCGGGTGGACCGCGCCGCCTCCAGCCTCGACTGCAGCTCCGACAGGAGATCGTCCAGCTGCAACTGCGGCAGGATCAGCCGTGCCCGGTCATGCCCGGCGCCCGAATCATGAGCCACAGACCCAGTATTACCCCGCCGTGAGTGAGAAGTCAGGTCAGGGACCTTA
The DNA here is from genome assembly GCF_050936235.1 of Spirillospora sp. CA-108201. Taxonomy (NCBI): domain Bacteria; kingdom Bacillati; phylum Actinomycetota; class Actinomycetes; order Streptosporangiales; family Thermomonosporaceae; genus Spirillospora; species Spirillospora sp. CA-108201. The sequence continues at coordinate 2,652,018 of NZ_JBNJNE010000001.1, forward strand.
GACCCTGATGCCCGGGTCACCGGGGCAGCACGCTGGGGGGCATGGACCTCGACCACAGCGGCATGGAGATCCTCGGCAACGGGGAGTGCCGGGCCCTGCTCCGCCGATCGACGATCGGCCGGATCGTGTTCACCCTCCAGGCGCTCCCCACCGTGCAACCGGTCAACTTCGTCTTCGACGGCGAACTCATCGTGGTGAAGACGTCGTCGGACTCGCGACTGGCCACCGCCGCCTCCGACACGATCGTCGCCTTCGAGATCGACGACATCGACGCGGACGCCGGCACGGGCTGGTCGGTGGTCACCGTGGGCCCCGCCCGGCGCGCCACCGAGCCGGGCGAGGTCGCCCGGCTCTCCTCGCTCCCCCTGCGCAGCTGGGCGCCGGGCGAGCGCGACCAGTTCATCGTCGTGCGGCCCCACCTCATCACCGGGCGCCGCATCCCCGACCGCGTCCCGCTCAGGGCTCCACGATCATGACGTCGGCGACGGGGCGGCGGACGGTGTCCAGCCCCTCCCCCTCCGGCGCCCCGACGCGCAGCAGCATCTGCGGGTAGGCGTCCCGGCAGAAGTGCGCGCGGATGAAGCCGCGCAGCTCCGGCACTTCGAGCGCCTGGGTGTGGAAGGCCGCCGCCAGGTCGCTCTCGGACGCCCTCAGCAGCGCCCGCTGCAGCGCCTGGCCCGTGCGCAGCCAGTCGGCGGGCCCGTCGCCGTCGGAGACCAGGAGCAGCGCCACCCCCGCCACGGCCTTCTCCTCCGGGTGCGCGGGCTCGGCGCCCCAGCCCTGGCCGCGCGCGAAGTCGCGGGCCGGGAAGTGCGGGCTGGTCTCGGGAGTCCGCCGGGGGTAGGCGCCTTCCTGGACGCCGTCCTTGCGGGCCGTCCTCGGCGAGGGGGCCCAGCGGCCGATCTCCGTGGAGTACGCGGGGGTGCGGCGCTGGAGGTGCTCGGCCGCGTCGGTCAGGGCGGCCAGGGCCCCCTTGACGTGCGAGTCGACCGCCTCGATCAGCCGGGCGCCCTCGCGCTCGACGTCGTACCGCATGGCCGTGAGGACCTCGGCGGGGACGGTCTCGGGACGGAACCCGCCCCGATGGCTGCGCCGGCGCCGGATCTGCTGGTGCTCCCGCAGGGTCTGCCGGTCCGCCGGCTCGTCGGGCTCCAGTTCCACGTCGGCGAGCAGGTGCGGGCGGTCCGGATCGGGCAGCAGCCGCACGGCGGGGTCGTAGCCCAGCGCCCGCAGGGACAGCCGGAGGTTGTAGAGCGCGGCGCCGCAGCTGATCAGCATCTCCCGGCCCTTCGGGTCCGCGATGCCCAGGCGGCGGTCCGGGTCGGCGCGCAGGCTGACGCGCGAGCCGCGCACGCCGAACCGCCACGGCTGGGTGTTGTGCACCGACGGCGCCCACAGGGCGTCCTCGACGGCACGGAGCGCGTCATCCGCGATGTCCGCGGAAGTCCTGTACCTGGTTTGCATGAATGGCTCCTTCCCTCACCCTTCACCCCACCAGCGGCACACGTCTCGCGGCAGGGCCGAAGGTCCGTCCCGTGGGGCGCGGGAACGCGCGCCGGAGCGGGACGTAGGTCCCGCGCACGGGGGACTTCCGCAGGCTGGGGAAAGGACCCGGCGGCGGGGTAGCGTCCATTCCGTCACCACCGGAGCGACGAAACGAGAGCCATGACCTCCCAGACGCCGGGGAACCCGGGGACGATCCGGGTCTTTCTGATGGACGACCACGAGGTCGTCCGCCGCGGGGTGGCCGCGCTGCTGTCCGCCGAGGACGACATCGAGGTCATCGGCGAGGCCGGCACCGCGGCCGAGGCGCTGGCGCGGATCCCGGCCGTCCGGCCCGACGTGGCCGTCCTGGACGTCCGCCTGCCCGACGGGGACGGCGTGAGCGTCTGCCGCGAGCTGCGCTCCCGGCTGCCGGAACTGGCCTGCCTGATGCTGACCTCCTTCGACGACGACGACGCCCTGTTCGAGGCGGTCATGGCGGGGGCGGCCGGCTACGTCCTCAAGCAGATCCACGGCTCGGACCTCGTCGGCGCCGTCCGCACCGTCGCCACCGGGCAGTCCCTGCTCGACCCCCGCAGCACGGCCCGCATGCTCGAACGGCTCCGCACCCGCCAGGAGAAGAGCGACCCGCTCAAGGGCCTGACCGAGCAGGAGCGCCACATCCTGGAGCTCATCGGCGAGGGCCTGACCAACCGGCAGATCGGCGAGCGCCTCTTCCTGGCCGAGAAGACGGTCAAGAACTACATCTCGAACATCTTCGCCAAGCTCGGCATGAGCCGCCGCACCCAGGCCGCCGCTCTGGCCGCGCAGCTCAAGGCCGACGGCGCCCAGTCCAGGCAGGGGCGCGACTGAGCCCTGGCCCGGCCGGGTCCCTGGGGGGGCGGCCGGGCCAGGCTTCTCGCGCCACGGACAGGTCACCCGCGTCCACGGACGACGGCTGCCGGGCAGTCGGCGTGAGATCTCCCAGGCGCACCACCCGCGCGGCGGGTCGGTCAGAGGCATGGGTCCGCCGACGCCGGGACCTTCGGCCCTGCCCCCGGACTCCGCGTGCCGCCAGGCTGAGGGCGGCAGGAGGTGCGACGATGGACGTTCACCGCGACCCGGTGGTCGCCGACCCGGGCGGCCGGGGCCGCGGGCCGCGATGACGACGGCTCCGGCGCCCTACCGCAGGACGGCCGAGGACGTCGTGCGCGCGTTCGGCGGCGACGCCTCCGACGGGCTTGCCTCCGGCGAGGCGGCGAGACGGCTGGAGCGGGACGGGCCCAACACGCTGCCCGCGGCGCGCGGGCGCGGCCCGATCGTGCGGTTCCTCCTGCAGTTCAACAGCCCGCTCATCTACGTGCTGCTGGCGTCGGCGGCGGTGACCGGGCTGCTCGGCGAGCACGCGGACGCGCTGGTCATCCTCGGTGTGGTGGTCGTCAACGCGGTCGTCGGCTTCGTCCAGGAGTCGCGCGCGGAGAAGGCGCTGGGGGCCCTGGCCGCCATGGCCAGGACGGCGGCACTGGTCGTCCGCGACGGCGCGGCGCGGCGCGTGCCGTCGGCCGAGCTGGTGCGCGGCGACCTGGTCAGGCTGGAGGCCGGCGACAAGGTCCCGGCCGACCTGCGGCTGCTGCGCGCCGACGAGTTCGCCGTGGACGAGTCGGCGCTCACCGGCGAGTCGGCGCCCGTCGCCAAGGGCACCGCGGCGCAGGACGAGGCCGCCCTCGCCGACCGCACCGGCATGGCCTTCTCCGGCACGCTGGCCACGTCGGGGAGCGCCGCGGGCCTGGTGGTGGCGACCGGCGCCGGCACCGAGCTCGGCGGCATCAACCGCCTGGTGCAGGGCACCGGCGCGGTCCGGACGCCCCTCACCCGCAAGATCGCCCACTTCAGCAAGGTCGTGACGGCGGCGATCCTGGCGCTGGCCGCGCTGACCTTCCTCATCGGCGTGCTCCGCGGGCGCGGCGCGGCCGAGATGCTCACCGCCGCGGTCGCCCTCGCGGTCGGCGCGATCCCCGAGGGCCTGCCCGCGGTCGTCACGATCACCCTGGCGCTCGGCGTCTCGCGCATGGTGCGCCGCGGCGCCGTCGTCCGGCACCTGCCCGCCGTCGAGACGCTCGGCGGCACCACCGTCATCTGCACCGACAAGACCGGCACCCTCACCCAGAACCAGATGACCGTCACCGCCGTCACCGCCGGCGGGCGCGACTACACCCTCACCGGAACCGGCTACGCGCCCACCGGGGCGATCCTCCGGGACGGCCGGGAGGTCGACGTCGCCGCCCATCCCGCGCTCAAGGAGACGCTGCTCGCCGGTCTCGGCTGCAACGACGCGCAACTGCACCGGCGGGACGGCTGGCAGATCACCGGGGACCCGACCGAGGGCGCCCTGCTGACCAGCGCGGCCAAGGCCGGCCTCGACGGGGTGCCGGACCGCGTGGCCACCCTCCCGTTCACCGCCGAGCGCCGCTACATGGCCACCCTGCACGAGGACGGCGCCGTCTACGTCAAGGGCCCCGTCGAGCGGATCCTCGAACTGTGCGGCGCCGCCGCCGGCCCGGACGGCGCGCCCGTCCCCCTCGACCCCGCGGCGATCACCGCGCGTGCGGAGGAGTACGGCGGCCGGGCGCTGCGCGTGCTCGCCTTCGCCCGGGGACGCGCCGGCGGCTCCGCCCTGGACGAGCCGCCTCCGCTGACCTTCCTCGGCCTGCAGGCCATGCTCGACCCGCCCCGCGAGGACGCCGCCCGGGCCGTCCGGACCTGCCACGACGCCGGCGTCCAGGTCAAGATGATCACCGGCGACCACGCCGCCACCGCGCGCGCCGTCGGCGCCCGCGTCGGGCTGGACGGCGTGGTGATGACGGGCGCCGAGCTCACCGCCGGCGTCCCCGCCGAACGCGTCCAGGCCACCACGGTGTTCGCCCGCGTCTCCCCCGAGCAGAAGCTCCGGCTCGTCCAGATCCTCCAGGACCGCGGGCACGTCATCGCGATGACCGGGGACGGGGTCAACGACGCGCCCGCGCTCAAGCAGGCCGACATCGGCGTCGCCATGGGGGTCACCGGCACCGACGCCGCCAAGGAGGCGGCCGACATGGTCCTCACCGGCGACGACTTCGCCTCGATCGAGAAGGCCGTCGAAGAGGGGCGCGGCGTCTTCGACAACCTCGTGAAGTTCGTCGTCTGGGCGCTGCCGTCCAACATCGGGCTCGGGCTCGTGCTGGTCGCCGCGATCGTCGCGGGCACGGCGCTGCCGGTCCTGCCGCTCCAGGTCCTCTGGCTGAACATGACCGCGGTGCTCGTGCTCGGCCTGCCGTTCTCCGTCGAGCCGAAGGACGAGCACATCATGCGGCGCCCGCCCCGCGACCCGTCCCTGCCGCTGCTCACCCGCGCGATGACGCTGCGCATCCTGGTGGTCTCGGCGATCCTGCTCGCCGGCGCGTTCGGCCTCCAGCACTGGGAACGCGCCCACGGCGCCACCCCGCAGACCGCGCAGACGATCGTCGTCAACGTCTTCGCGCTGACGCTGCTCACCTACCTCTTCAACTGCCTGTCCCTGGACCGCCCGCTGCTGTGGCACGGCGTCCGCCGCAACCCCTGGGTCGGCGCCAGCGTCCTGGCCCTCGTCGCCGTCCAGGCGCTCTACACCTACGCGCCTTTCATGAACGGCGTGTTCCACTCCGCCCCGCTCGGCGCCGGCGCCTGGGCGCGCATCGGCGCCGTCGCCGCCGTCTCCTACGTGGTGATCGAGATCCTCAAGTACGTCCAGCGGCGCGCCGATCCGGCCGTCCGGCGGGATGGCCGGGGACGTTCGCCCCTGCCCGCCGCACCCGCCCTGGAGGAGCCTGGAGCCGGAGGCAAGCCGTCCGGCCCGGAGGAGGAGCCATGACGTCGAACCCACCGCTGGAGCAGCGCGCCGTCGCCGAGCTGATGAGCCGCGACCTGCTCACCATCGCCGCGGACGAGTCCGTGATCATGGCCTGGGAGCTGATGTGCCGGGCCGAGATCCACCACCTGCCGGTCACCGACGTCGAGGGCGGCTTCCTCGGCGTCCTGGACGCCCAGACCCTCACCGCGACCTGGAGCGCCGCCGTTCCCCGCGAGGCCCGCCGCCCCGTCACGGCCCTCCTGCCGTCCCGTCCGCCCGCGACGGTGCGCCCCTCGGCCACCGTCGCCGAGGCGGCGCTGGCCATGCTGGAGTCGGACCGGGACTACGTGGCCGTGACCGACGAGCACGGCGCCCTGGCCGGGCTCGTCACCGCGCGGGACCTGGTCTGCGCCCTCGCCGGGGTGCACCGCGAGATCCCCGCGCGGACCGGGGGCATGCCGTCCCTGTACCGGATCGAGCCCGTCCTCCCCCGCGAGGCGCCGGCTCCGCACCCGGGCCGGAGCACCATCGGCCCCGACTGATCCGGCGGGGCTCCCTCAGCCGGCGCCCTGGTCGGTGTACCGGGGCGCCGGGACGATCGCGACGGAGCAGGGGGCGTGGTGCAGCATCGCCGAGCTGGTCGCTCCGAGCAGCAGCGGGTCCAGCCCGCCGGTGCCGCGGTCGCCCACCACGAGCAGGTCGGCGCCGTCGGCCGCGCTCAGCAGCGTCTCGCGAGGACGCTCCAGCAGCAGCGAGACGTCCACCTCGACCTTCGGGTACCGCCGCCGCCAGGGGTGCACGACCCGCTCCAGCATCGCGGCCCGCGCCTGGTACAGCCTGGCCTTGTCGGCGAACAGGGGCAGGTCGCTCTCGGGCACGGCGCCCGGCTCCCACGCCCCGTGCACCACGCGCAGGTCGCACTCGCGCAGCGCGGCCTCCTCGATGGCGAAACCGACGGTCGCGTCCGCGGCCTCCGAGGCGTCGACGCCCGCCACGACGAGGCCGCGGTCCCCGTCCGCGCCCCGGACGGCCACCACGGGACGGTGGGTCCGCGCCGGGAGTTCCATCGCCGTCGAGCCCGGGGGCAGCCAGTGCCGCTCGTGCGACCCGACCACGATCAGCTCCGCGTCGTCGGACTCGTACACCAGCGTGTCGCAGGCGGGCTCCCGCCTCAGCAGCGTGCGCACCTTCCCCTGCGCGCCCAGGTCGCGTGCGCGGCGCGCACCCTTGCGCAGGAGGTTCTCCCCTGCCCGCTGCAAGACCGACTGCACCGCGGCGTCCACGTGACCGCTCGGGTAAGGCCAGTGCCAGCAGTAGCACAGCATCAGGTCGAGCCCGCGCAGCCGCGCCTCTTCCACCGCCCAGCGCAGCGCAGGGTCGTTCTCCTCGGTCCCGTCGTAGCCGAACAAGACGTTCGACCGCTGGGCCCTTGTCAGCGCTGCCATCCGCCCGACCCCCTTCCTCGAACAGAGGTGCCGCCTTCAGTCTCGGCCGTCGGAACCCGGGGCGCAGGGGCCGAAGGTCCCGCCGCGCGAGGTCCTCCGGTACTGCCGGGCGGCGAGGGGCCGATGACAGCGTGGGGGCGGGAATGCCTCCGACGGGCCCGACGACGGTGTGAGGAGACGCCATGAGCCGCTGGATCCTGGCCTATGACGGCTACGATCCCGCGACGGAGGGGCTGCGGGAGGCGCTGTGCACCCTCGGCAACGGCTACGTCGCCACCCGCGGCGCCGCCCCCGAGTCGGCGGCCGACGGCGTCCACTATCCCGGGACCTACCTGGCCGGTTGCTACGACCGGCTCCGCGCCGAGATCGGCGGGCTGCGCGCCGACAACGCCGACCTCGTCAACATGCCGAACTGGCTGCCGCTGACCTTCCGCGCCGAGGACGGCGAGTGGTTCGAACCGGACGCCGCCCTCAAGGAGGACCGGCTCCTTTCCTACCGGCAGGAACTCGACCTGCGGCGCGGCGTCCTGACCCGGCTCGTCCGCGTGCGCGACCGCGCAGGACGCGCGTTCCGCCTGGCCCAGCGCCGGATCGTCTCCATGGACGACCCGCACCTGGCGGCGCTGGAGACCACGATCGTCGCCGAGGACTGGAGCGGCACGCTGCACATCCGGTCCGCGCTGGACGGACGGGTCGCCAACGCCGGCGTCGAGCGGTACCGCGACCTGCCCGGAACCCACCTCACCCGCGAGGAGCCGCCGCGGCGGCACGACCCGGAGCCGCTCCTGCTGCGCGCCTCGACCGTCTCCTCGAAGATCGGCATCGGGGTCGCGGCCCGCACCCGGGTGTCCGTCCCCGCCACGACCTCAAGGATCACCGAGCCCGGCTGGGCCGCGGAGGACCTGACCGTCGACGCCGCGGAGGGCGCGCACGTCACGGTCGAGAAGGTGGCGGCGGTGTTCACCTCGCGCGACCGCGCCGTCGAGGAGGCCGGCGAGGCCGCACTGGGCGCCGCGGCGGGGGCGGGCTGCTTCGACGCCCTGCTGGAGCGGCACACGCTGGCGTGGAGCCGTCTGTGGCGGCGCTGCCAGCTGAGCGTCGACCACGTCGAGGTCCAGCGCGTCCTCAACCTGCACATCTTCCACCTGCTGCAGACCGTGTCGGAGCACATCGTCGACCTGGACGTCGGGGTCCCCGCCCGCGGCCTGCACGGGGAGGCCTACCGCGGCCACGTCTTCTGGGACGAGGTGTTCGTCCTGCCGTTCCTGACCATGCGGTTCCCCGAGATCGCCCGCGCGCTGCTGCTGTACCGGTGGCGGCGGCTGCCCGCGGCCCGGCGGGCGGCGGCGGACGCCGGGCGCCGCGGCGCGATGTACCCGTGGCAGAGCGCCGCCGACGGCCGCGAGGAGACCCAGCTCGTCCACCTCAACCCGCGGTCGGGCCGGTGGCTGCCCGACCGCACGCGCCTGCAGCGCCACGTCGGCCTGACGATCGCGCTCAACGTCTGGCGCTTCTACGAGGCGACGGGCGACGCCGAGTTCCTCGCCGAGTACGGCGCCGAGATCATGCTGGAGGTCGCCCGGTTCTTCGCGGACCTGACCTTCTACGACCGCTCCACCGACCGGTACGGGATCCGCGGCGTCATGGGCCCGGACGAGTACCACGACGCCTACCCGGGACGGGACCGGCCCGGCCTGGACGACAACGCCTACACCAACGTCCTCGCCGCCTGGCTGCTGGAGCGGGCCCTGGAGGCGCTGGCCGTCCTCCCCGAGGACCGCCGCGGGGAGCTGCGCGAACGGCTCGCGCTGACCCGCGAGGAGATCACCCGGTTCGAGGACGCGGCGCGCAAGATGCACGTCCCGTTCCACGAGGGCGTGATCAGCCAGTTCGAGGGCTACGGCGCCCTGGAGGAGCTCGACTGGGACCGCTACCGGGAGCGGTACGGCGACATCCGCAGGCTGGACCGGATCCTGGAGGCCGAGGGCGACTCGCCGAACCGCTACAAGGCCTCGAAGCAGGCCGACGTGCTGATGCTCTTCTACGTGCTCTCGCCGGGCGAGCTGGACGCCGTCCTGCGGAACCTCGGATACGACCACGGGCCCGAGCTCGCCGCCAGGACCATCGCCTACTACCTGCCGCGCACGTGCGACGGGTCGACGCTGAGCTCGCTCGTCCACGCCTGGATCCTCGCGTACGCCGACGGGGACGAGGCCTGGGACGTCTTCCTCGAATCGCTGTTCACCGACGTCACCGGCGTCCAGCGCGGCACCATCGCCGAGGGCGTCCACCTGGGCGCGATGGCCGGAACCGTCGACCTCGTCCAGCGGTGCCACGCCGGGGTCCGCACCCGGGGCGGCGCGCTGCGGCTGGAGCCGCGCCTGCCCTCGGCGATCGGCGAGCTGCGGCTCGGGCTGCGCTACCGCGGCCACTGGGGCATCGACCTGACCTGCCGCCAGGACCTGGTCCGCGTCGCTCTGCGCCCCGGCGCCGCCTCCCCCATCCGGATCTCCTACGGCGCCGAGGACATCGAGATCCAGCCCGGCGCGTCCTGGGAGAGCCCGCTGCTGGCCGGAAGGCGGCCGGCGACCGGCGGCTGAGCCGGACCGTTCGAAGGGCCCGGCCGGGTCGGGACGGACGGCGCCCCGCGCAGTGACCTTGGCCCTCTCCCGCCCGCGGCGGGCGGCGCGGAGCATGGAGTCATGAGGGAGGAAGTCATGATGAGCGCGGACGGGGCGGCGGGCCTCACCCGAGCGGAGTGCCTGCGCCTCATGAGCAGCGCCGCCGTGGGCCGGATCGTCTTCACCGAGCAGGCGCTGCCCGCCGTGGCGCCGGTCGGTTTCACCGTCGACGGCGAGGACGTGGTCATCCCGGTGCCGCGCGGTTCCCGGCTGGTCGCCGCGACCCGCGACGCGATCGTGGCCTTCCAGACCGACGACCTGGGCGCAGCCGGCCGCGCCGGCTGGACGGTCACCGTCGTCGGACGGGCCCGCGTCGTCCGCGACCCCGGGGACGGCGCCCGCGCGGCCCTCCGGCCCTGGACGGCCGTGACGGGCGCGCAGTTCATCCTCGTCTCCTGCCAGCGGGTCAGCGGTCAACGCGTCGGGGGCGTCCTGGCCGGCGACCGCGAGACCGCGGCCTGACCGGCGTCCGGGAAGGCCGCCTGGCACCTGCCCCTTCGGCCGACGCGGGTCCACGTCCCGCCGTCCGGCTCAGGGCGCGTCGGCGCCTGCCGCGGGGACGACGGCGACGGGGCAGTCCGCGTGGTGGAGGAGCCCGTGCGTCACCGCACGCCTGCGCGGCACGGTCAGCCCCTCGCGCGGGTGCGAGCCGGCGACCACCAGGTCGACGTCGCGGGACGTGGCGACGAGCGCGGCGGCGGGGTTGTCCCGCACGACGTCGTCCACGACCTCCACCCCCGGGAAGCTCTTGCGCATCGGCGCGTGCGCCTCGATGACGCGCCACCGGGCCCGCTCCTCGACGCCGTGCGCGTCCCGGCCCTCTCCGGCCTCGTCGCGGGCCGGTCCGAACGGCCAGGCGTGCACGACGCGGAGCCGGGCCTCCCGTGCCGCGGCGGCCCGGAACGCGTACTCCAGGACGCCGGAGTCGTCGCCGAGACCGACGCCCACGGCGATCTCGCCGCGCTCGGCGGCCGCCTCCCCGCGCACCACCACGACCGGGCAGGCGGCGTGGCGGACGGCGCCCAGCCCGACCGACCCGAGGACCAGACCCGCGAACCCGCCGAGCCCGCGGCAGCCCACCACCAGCTCGAACGCCTCCTCGGAGTGCTCGGCCAGCGCCCGGACGGTGCGCGCGGACGCCAGTTCCACCCGCACCGGCACCTCCGGGCGGCGGGCGTGCGCGACGCGCTCGGCGGCGGCGAGCACCTCCTCGCCCTCCCGCGACAGGGAGACCACCTCGCCGGGAGCGGTGTTGAGCGGGACGTCGAACCCCCACCGCTCCACCGCGTGCAGGATCTTCAGGGGGCGCCCGTACCGGGCGGCCTCGTCGGCGGACCAGGCCACGGCCCGGTCGGACGGGTCGGAGCCGTCGGCCCCGACGATGATCGGATCGGACATGGTCGACTCCTCTCGCTTCTCCCCCCGGCGGAGGTCCCGCCGGGGCGGCCCGGTCACCGGTCGATGGGCGCCACCACCACGGGGCAGTGCGCGTGGTGCAGGACCGCGTGGTTGACCCGGCCCAGCGCCATGCCGATCCGGCCGGTCCGGCGGGCGGCCCCGACCACCACCAGGGCGGCCGACCGCGACGCCTCGACGAGGGCCTTGGCCGCCGAACGGTCCGAGACGAGCTGCTCGACCCGGACGTCGGGGTGGTGCTCGCGCCGGCCGGCGAGGGCCTCCGACAGCTCCAGGTCCTCTACCACCCGCCTGCGGGGAGACCCGAACTCGCCGCCCGCGGCGTGCAGCGCCAGGATCCCGGCGCCGCGCGAGGCCGCCTCCTCGAAGGCCCAGGCGGCCACGGCGCTCTCACCGGGGCGGTTCTCGATCCCGATCACGATCCGTGCCGGCGCCTCGGCCGGGTAGGGCGCCTCGCGCGGCACCACCAGGACCGGGCACCGGGCGTGCGCGGCGGTGTAGAGCCCGACCGACCCGAACAGCAGCCCCTCGAACCCGCCCAGGCCGCGCGACCCGACGGCCACGAGCGCCGCGTCCTCGCTGCCCTCCACCAGCGCGCCTCCCGGATCCGTCCGGACGAGCCGCGTCGCGACGTCGAGGTCGGGGTGCACCTTCAGCGCGTACTGCCGGGCCTCGCCGAGCAGGTCCTCACGCTCGGCGACGAGCCGGCGCAGCGCGTCCTTCGGGATCACCCCGTCGTCGACCAGCGCACGCGAGGCGTGCACCAGTTCCAGGGGCCTGCGGTGCCGGACGCCGTAGTCGGCGGCCCAGTCGAGGGCCCCCCAGGCGTGCGCGGAACCGTCGACGCCCACGATGATCCGGGTCATCACAGCCCGCATCGCGAGCCTCCCTCGTCGCTCCTCAGGTCCGCTACCAGCGTCCGACCGGGAGCGGCGGCGGTTGCAGGGCCTAACGTCCCGGCGCGCGGGCCTAACGTCCCGGCGCGAGGCCGGGGGGCCGCAGCCCCAGCTGCACCTTCCACATGGCCTCGGCCAGCGCGTGGAACTGGTAGAGCAGCCGCCGCAGGACGGGGAGGTCGCCGGCGGACGCCGTCGCGGCGGCGTGCTCGGCGACGATCGTGAGCCGGTCGACGCGGCACGCCAGGAAGTGGGCGAGCGCCTCGCGGCGCACGCTCCCGGACAGGGTGTCGAGCAGGATCTCCTCGGCGGCGCGCAACTCGGCCATGACCTCGGCGGTGGCGGCCCGCACGTCGACCTCCGTTCCGGGGCCGCTCCTCGCCACCAGCCTGAGCCTGCTCAGCGCGGGCAGGCAGCGCCGGTGATGGTCGCGCAGCCGGTCCTCCAGGAGCGCCGGCCCCGCCGGGCCCGTCCCTGTGCCGCTCATGTTCCCTCCCCGTTCCGTGGCGGCACGCCGGCCCGTCGTGCCCAGCCGTGCGGCATGGCCGTCGCGCACATCGACGATCCCCTTCGCCGAGTGCGGACGGGTAGGGAGGGAGGTCCCGGCCTCAGGGCCGAAGGTCCCGAACCGCCCGGCCTCGCGGCGCGGGCAGGGTTCGGCTCGTTCAGCGGCACATCGCGGCGATGAGATCCGGGAAGTCCGGGAACTCCGCCCGCGCGGCGGCCACGATCTCGGCGGGCGGACGGCGGCCGGGGGCGTGGCGCTCGGCGATCGCGCGGAAGGCGTCGTTCGGCTCCCCGGGGGTCTCGGGGTCCTCGAACGCCTCCAGCGGCCCGAGGCCGGCGGCGAACAGCCAGAGCAGGTCGCCGAGATCGCGCGCGATCACGCCGCGGTCGCCCTCGGAGCCGAGCAGGACGACGGGCTGGCCGGTGACCGGCACGCCGGGCCGCACCAGCCAGAAACCGGCGTAGTCGCCGGCCCCGGTCGAGCCGAAGAAGCGGAACCGGCCGCCGTCCACGTCCGGGTTGCCGGTCCACAGCCGGAACCACCACGCGGTCTTCGCGGGCTCCTCGAAGCGGTCGTACGGTTCGAAGTCGCAGCCGCGCGCCTCGTCGGTCTCGTCGTCGTACTCCCATTCGAAGCCGATCGCGGCCACCTCGGCGAGGGCGGTGGGCAGCGCGAGGTCCTCAGGCATCTCCGTCACCCCGGCAGGCTAAGCGATCTTCGCCGCGCCCGGGGCGGAAGGCGCGGATCAGCGGGCGGGCGGGGACGCGCGGCCGCCCCGCACCCGGAACCGGTCCGGGGCAGGGCGCTCGCCCGACGCCGCTTCGGCGATGATCCGGCCGAGGAGCGGCGCGAACTTGGCGCCGTGCCCCGAGCACGGCGACGCGACCGTGATCCCGCCGACGCCGTCGACCACGAAGTCCTCGGCGGGGGTGTTGGTGAAGAGGCAGGTCGTCTCCGCGTACGGCTCGGGGACCACGCCGGGCAGGGCGCGCCGGACGTAGGCGACGATCCGCTCGCGGTTGGCCGGGTCGACCGCACCGGTCCGCGCGGCCGCGCTCCGGATCGGCCGCCCGCCGTTGAACTCGGCCACCTTCTGGCCGCTCCGGCCGTCCGGGAGGGCGGCGTCGCGCCCGCCGGGCAGGCCGTAGACCAGCGTGTCCGCCTCCTTGTGGATGAACGTCGGCCACGGTTCCCCCGGGGCGTCGCGGTAGGGGAAGTGGTAGGCGTTCTCCTGCATCACCTGGAGGGGCGGGAACGCCGCGAGGAACGAGTCCGGCAGCGCGAGGTCGCCGAGCAGGTCGGGCAGCCAGCCGCCGGCGGCGACGACGACCTTCTCGGCCTCCTCGGCCCGCCCGTCAAGGCGGACGACCCGGTGACGGGTGCCGGCCCGCTCGACCGACGCCACCGGACGGCCGGTCTCGACCCGGGCGCCGTCGGCCTCCGCGAGCCGCAGCATGGCCGCCACCGCGGCCTCCGCGTCGACCACCCCGGCGTCCGGGTGCCACAGCACGTCGCCTCCGCCGTCGCCGAAGCGGAACTGCGGCCAGCGCGCGGCCGCCTCGGCGCCGGTGAGCAGCTCATGGTCGACGCCGACCCTCGCGAGCACCGCGGCGAGCTCCGCCGGGTCCCGGGCCGCTCCGGCGTCCAGGGACCCCGTGCGGGTGACGAGCCGCTCGCCGGACAGGCGCTCCAGTTCCCGCCATTCGCCGTGCGCGTCGACGACCATCCGGGCGTAGAACGGGTCGGCGTAGCCGTACCGGAGGATCCGCGCCGATCCGTGGGAGCTGCCCTCGGCGTTGGCCGGCGTGCTGCGCTCCAGCACCGTCACCTCGTGCCCGCGCCGGGCCAGCTGCCAGGCGGTCGCGGCGCCGGCGAGGCCGGCTCCGACGACGACGTACGTGCCCATCGCGATGCTTCCTTCCCGCCGTGGACGAGGTTCATCACCGTAGGGTGGCGCGGTGGACGGCGACAGGTTCGTCGCCGGATTCGACCACCCGATGTTCGTGGTGACCACCCGTCGATCCCGGCGGCCCCGCCGGCCGGTCGGGCGGATCGTGGAGCGCGCCGGCCTCGGCGACCACACCGGTTTCCTCCTGGCCCCGACCGACGTGACGATCGGGGCCGAGGCCGTCCCGCTCAGCTTCCGCGCGCTGCCCGACCTGGAACCGGGCCACGGGGCCGGTTGACGGTCCGCTTCTCCCGGCGGCTGCCGCGGGGCAGGGTGATGGCCATGATGCTGCTGGGCGTGTCCAGTTCCATGCGGTGCCAGCGCCCGCGCGGGACGATGGCGGCGGTCCCGGCCGTCAGCCTGATCTCCTCCTCCTGCCGCCCCGGCTCCTCCGGACGGAGGTAGAGGCGCATCTTCCCGATGAGGCAGGAAACGACCTCTTCCGCCTCGGGGTGGACCTCCCAGTGGTCGGCGTGGACGTCGGCGTCGGTCTTCGCGTGGAAGGCCGTCAGCCGCCATCCGTCCGGCCCGTGGTCGAACCCGCGCGGTGCGGCCTCGATCGCGCCGCCGCGGTGGAGATGGAGGAAGGAGGAGAAGAGATCGATCGGGGTGACGGTCATGGCGGGACGTCCTTTCTGGGAGGGGCAGCCCGGCGGCGAGGCATCGCCGGTCAGTCCGAAACGGTCAGCAGTTCGCGGTCGTCGATCTGCTCGGCCCGCGCCGGCGGGGCGGTCCGGGGCAGCACGGTGAAGGCGACCACCGCGGCGGCGGCGAGCAGCGCGGCGCCGAGCGTGAGGGCGAGCGCGTAACCGTCGTTGAGGGCCTGGGGGGTGGGGACGCCGCCGGTGCGGTGCTGCGCCGCGGTGCCGAGGGCGGCCAGGCCGAGCGAGGCGCCGATCTGGCGCGAACTGTTGAGCAGCGCCGAGGCGGTGCCGGTCTCCCGGGACGCGACCCCGGCGGTGGCGATGGAGACGAGCGGCGCCAGGCAGAGCCCGAAGCCCAGGCTCGCGACGATCGAGGGCCCCAGCACGTCGGTGGCGAAGGCGCCGTCGGAGCTGATCATGCCGAACCAGGCGAACCCCGTCGCCGTCAGCAGCCCGCCGGCGACCAGCAGGGTCCGGGGGGCCAGCCGGTAGCCGAGCCTGACGGCCAGGACCGAACCGGCGACCACGCCCAGCGCGAACGGCAGGAACATGATCCCGGTCAGCGCGGCTCCGTGCCCGAGGACCCGTTGCAGGTAGAGGGACATGAAGTAGAAGGACGAGGCCATCGCCGCCCCCGCCAGGAGGTTGAAGGCGTTGGCGCCGGCCACCGAGCGGTTGGCGAACAGGCCCAGCCTGACCAGCGGGTCGCGGGCGGTGGTCCGCTCCAGGTGGAGGAACGCGGCCAGCAGGGCGACCGCGACGGCCAGGGTCGTCAGGGTGGTGGGCGAGGCCCACCCGTGCCGGTCCGTGCGCACGATCCCGAACACCAGCAGGCTCATGCCCGCGGTGGCCAGGACGCCGCCGAGGACGTCCGGGCGGCCGCTGCGGTCGGGGGGCGGGCCGGCGGCGACCCCGCGCCAGGCGAGCGCCAGCGCGCCGGCGGCCATCGGCACGTTCACCAGCATCACCCAGCGCCAGCCGGCGTACTCGGTGAGCACGCCCCCGATCACGACGCCGAGGGCGCCTCCGGCGGCGTTCGTCGCGCTCCAGATCCCGAAGGCCCGGACCCGCTCCCGGCCCGCGGGGAACGTCGCGGCCAGCAGCGCCAGCGCGGCCGGCGCCAGCGCCGCCGCGCCGACGCCCTGGACGGCGCGGGCGGCGACGAGGTGGCCGGGCTCCTGCGCCAGGCCGCCGGCGAGGGACGCCAGTCCGAACAGGCCGAGCCCGAACAGGAGGACGGGTTTGCGGCCGTACCGGTCCGCGGCCTTGCCGCCCAGCAGCAGCAGCCCGCCGAAGGAGAGCGCGTAGGCGTGGATCACCCAGGTCAGGCCGACCGCGCCGAACCCGAGGCCGGCGGCGATCCGCGGGAGCCCGACGTTCACCACCGACAGGTCCAGCGACACCATGAACTGCACGACGGCCACCGCCGCGAGGGTGAGCCCGGGGCGAGTGCCGCCCTTGTCTTCGATCGTGTGCATGCCTGCCATCGTGGTGTTAGAGCAGGTCAGCGCACATCGCGCGGGAGATGGCCTTTTCACGTGACGCCCGGGGCGTACGATCGGGGCCACTACACCGCAGGATGTAGGGACTTCTCCGCCGCTCCGCCGAGGAATCCCGGCGGAAACGGCCCTAATCTGCACCAATGAGCTCCATGAACCGGTGGCGGCCGCTCGCCCAGGACGGTCTGCTCGCCGTGGCGATGGCCCTCTTCCTGTCGGTCGTCGTGGCCATCACCCCGCACGCCGGCGCGCTCGACCTCGCCGCCGCCCTGGCCGGCTCGCTGGCGCTCGTCGGCTGGCGCCGGGCTCCCCTGGCGGCCCTGGTCGTCAGCGCGGGCTGCATGCTCGCGCTCGCCGCGCACGTCCGGACGGGCCCGGCGGCCGCCTTCCCCGTCATCGTGGCCGTGTTCGCCGCGTTCAGGGCGGGCCACCGGCTCGCCACGGCGCTGGTGGGCGCGGCCTTCCTCGGCGCCGGCCTGGTGGTGCGGCTGCCCAGCGCCGAGGGATCCCTGCGCGACCTCCAGAGCGTCTCGCTGCTGGTGGGGTGGTTCGTGGCGGCCGGCGTGACGGCGACGGTGACCCGGCACCGGCAGGCCTACCTCGAGGAGGTCGAGCGGCGGGCCGCCGAGGCCGAGCGCACCCGCGAGGAGGCGGCCCTCCGCCGCGCCGGCGAGGAGCGCCTGCGCATCGCCAGGGAGCTGCACGACTCCCTCACCCACAGCATCTCCATCATCAAGGTCCAGGCGGGGGTGGCCGTCCACCTGGCGCGCAGGCGCGGCGAGGACGTGCCGCCCGCCCTGCTGGCCATCCAGGAGGCCGGCGGCGACGCGATGCGCGAGTTGCGCGCCACGCTGGAGGTGCTGCGCGACGACGACGGCTCCGACGGCGAGTCGCTCGCCAGCGGCCTCGACCGGCTCGACGTCCTGGTGGAGCGGGCGCGCTCGATCGGGCTGCCCGCCACGGTGACGGTCTCCGGCACGCGGTGCGACCTGCCCGCCGAGGTGGACCGGGCCGCGTACCGGATCGTCCAGGAGGCGCTCACGAACGTCTCACGGCACGCGGGCGGCGCGGCCGCGGCGGTGCGCGTCGACTACGCGGGTGGGGAACTGGTCGTGCAGGTCGACGACGACGGCGAGGCCGACCCGGACGCTCCCCCGGTTCCCGGCACGGGCCTGCTCGGCATGCGCGAGCGCGTCGCGGCGCTCGGCGGCCGCCTGCGGGCCGGGCCCCGCCCCGAGGGCGGCTTCACCGTGCGCGCCGAGCTCCCCCTGGGTGGCCCCTCGTGATCCGCGTGCTGCTCGTGGACGACCAGGCGCTCATCCGCGGCGGCTTCCGGGCCCTGCTGGAGATCGAGGACGACATCGAGGTGGTGGCCGAGGCCGCCGACGGCGAGCGGGGCGTCGCGCTCGCCGCCGAGCACCGGCCCGACGTCGCCCTCGTCGACGTCCAGATGCCGGTCATGGACGGCATCGAGGCGACCCGGCGGATCGCCGCCGACCCCCGGCTGAGCGGCGTCCACGTCGTGATCCTCACCAACTACGGCCTCGACGAGTACGTCTTCAACGCGCTGCGCGCCGGAGCCTGCGGGTTCATGGTCAAGGACACCGAGCCCGAGGACCTGGTGCAGGGCGTCAGGGTCGCGGCCCGCGGCGACGCCCTGCTGTCCCCCGGCATCACGCGCCGCCTGATCGGCGAGTACGTCGCGCGCCGGCCCGAGCCCGCCGCCGAGGGGCTCGACACGCTCACCCGGCGGGAGCGCGAGGTCACCGTGCTGGTGGCCCGCGGCCTGTCCAACGACGAGATCGCCGCGCACATGGTGATCAGCCCGGCCACCGCGAAGACGCACGTCAGCCGGGTGCTGGCCAAGCTGCACGTCAGGGACCGCGCCCAGCTCGTGGTGTTCGCCTACGAATCGGGCCTGGTCACCCCGCGGCGCGGCGGCTGAGCGCCCGGCGGGCTCAGCGCCCGCGCAGGGACGTGACCGCCTCGTCGGCGGTGGGGTGGAAGGCGAAGACCTGGTCGAGCCCGGTGATCTCGAAGACCCGGGTGAGGTCGGGGTTCAGCCCGGCGAGCACGATCCTGCTCCGGGCCGCCTGGGCGCGGCGGTAGCCGGCGATGAGCACGGTGATGCCGGTGGAGTCGCAGTAGTTCAGGTCGGTCACGTCGAGCACGGCGCCGCCGCCCGGGGCCAGCGGCAGGGCCTCCAGCGCCTCCCGCAGGCGGGGAGCGGTGTGGTAGTCGAGGTCTCCCCCGACGCGCAGGACGGGGACCTCGGCCCCCTCGGACGGGAGGTTGACGGTGAAGGTGTGGTCGGTCACCGAAGCGGCTCCTGTCCGGACGGCAGAGGACGGCGGGGCACGGAGAGGGCCAGCAGCGCAGTGTCGTCGCTGACTCCCGCGCCCAGTTCCGTCAGCAGTTTATGGATGTTCGCCAGCAGATTATCCGCTCCGTCGAAGGGCGTGCTGGTCAGATGGGCGGTGAGGCCCTCGTCGCCGAGCATGGCCCGTCCGGGGTGCGCGCTTCGGTGAGGCCGTCGGTGTACAGCAGGAGGGCGTCGCCGGGGGCCAGGCGCACGTCCGCCTGCGCGAAATGCGGTCGGGCTGTATCCCGACGAGCTGCCCTCCCAGCGTCTCGACGGTGGCCGTCCGCGGTGGTGATGAGGGCCGCCGCGGCGGCGGCAATCCCGCCAGAAGGAAGGCTTTACCCTGTTTGGTCTACTTATCACTTCGGCCATTGACCAGGATGGACGGCGGGGACCGGAGAGGCGCCGCCCACCGGGCACGCGGCGCGACGGACGTCCGGAGGCCGCGGAAACGGTTGTTGCCTCCGAGTTTTCCGGGGTAAAGGCTTGGCCATGCGGAGTGCGGGCGCGTCGGGCGTCCGCCGGATGCGGTGGGTGATCGCCTGAGTGGAAGAGGGGTGCGGTGGCGCTTTCGGAGGACGCCGGGCGTTCTGAGAAGGCCGGACGCGAGCCCCGGGCGGGGGCGGGCGTGTTCTCCGCCGACGAGGAGATCGGCCCCGATCTCGCCGCAGTGGACTGGGCGGCGACGCCGCTCGGCCCCCCGGACGCCTGGCCGCAGAACCTGCGGACGGCCGTCGACATCCTGCTGTCGTCCCGGTTCTCGATGTGGATGGCCTGGGGCCCGGAGCTGACGTTCTTCTGCAACGCCTCCTACCGCCGCGACACGCTCGGCCGCAAGTACCCGTGGGCCCTCGGGCGGCCCGCGAGCGAGGTGTGGGCGGAGGCGTGGAACGACGTCTCGCACAGGATCGAGACCGTGCTCAGCACCGGGGAGGCGACCTGGGACGAGGGGCTGCTGCTGTTCCTCGAACGGTCCGGGTACCCCGAGGAGACCTACCACACCTTCTCCTACAGCCCGCTGCGCGACGACACCGGCGACGTGGTCGGCATGCTGTGCGTGGTCAACGAGGACACCGAGCGGGTCATCGGCGTGCGGCGCATGACGACGCTGCGGGACCTCGGATCCGACCCGAGCATGATCCGGACCGAGGAGGAGACGCTCGCCTTCGCCGACCGGCAGCTCGGCGGCAACCGCAAGGACCTCCCCTTCACGCTGACGTACCTGTTCGAGGACGACGGGACGGCGCGGCTCGCCGGCACGACCGGCGCCTCCCGCCTCCATCCGGCCGCCCCCGCCGTGCTGACAACGGACGAACCGGACGGAATCTGGCCCGCGGCGGCCCTCGCGCGGGGAGAATCGGTGCTGACGCGGCTCGACGATCCCCGATTCGGGGTCCTGCCCTCCGGGGACTGGCCCCAGCCTCCCGACCAGGCGCTCGTGGTGCCGCTGCTGCGGCCCGGTAGCGCGCCGTACGGGTTCCTGGTGGCCGCGCTGAACCCGTACCGCCGGCTGGACGAGGCCTACCGGGGCTTCGTGGAACTGGCCGCCGGGCACGTCGCGGCGGGCATCGGCGGCGCCCGCGGCTACCAGACGCAGCGCCGGCGCGCCGAGGAGCTCGCCGAGCTCGACCGCGCCAAGACGACGTTCTTCTCCAACATCAGCCACGAGTTCCGCACCCCGCTGACCCTGATCATGGGCCCGGTGCAGGAGCTGCGCGCGACGCTGGAGGGCGCCGGCGAGCAGGTGCACCGGGAACTGGACGTCATCCACCGCAACGGGCTGCGCCTCGGCAGGCTCGTCAACTCCCTGCTGGACTTCTCCCGGATCGAGGCCGGCCGGATGCGGGCGCGCTACGAGCCGGTCGACCTGCCCGAGGTCACCGCCGAGCTGGCCAGCGTCTTCCGCTCCGCCGTGGACAGGGCCGGCCTGGCCTTCGTGGTCGAGTGCGACCCGCTCCCCCGGCCGGTGCACGTCGACCGCGACATGTGGGAGAAGGTGATCCTGAACCTGCTCAGCAACGCGCTGAAGTTCACCTTCGACGGGGCGATCCACGTCCGCGTGGGCGTCGAGGACGGCCAGGCGCAGGTGACGGTGGCCGACACCGGCGTCGGGGTGGCCGCGGACGAGGTGCCGCGGCTGTTCGAGCGGTTCCACCGCGTCGAGAACACCCGCGCCCGGTCCAACGAGGGCAGCGGCATCGGCCTGGCCCTGGTCAAGGAGCTCGTCGGCCTGCACGGCGGGACCATCACCGCCGAGAGCGGCGAGGGCGAGGGCACGCGCTTCACCGTCCGCCTGCCGTTCGGGACCGGCCACCTGCCCGCCGGCGCCGTCGCCCCGCCGCGCTCGTCCACGGCGGCGTCCGTCACCTCCGGCCCCTACGTCCAGGAGGCGCTGCGCTGGCTCCCCGCCGAGCATCCCGGCGGGGACCCGAACTCGACGGACCCGACGCCGCCCGAGCCGGTCGCGGCGCCCGCGCCCGAGGCGTCCGCGCGGGTGCTGGTCGCCGACGACAACGCCGACATGCGCGAGTACCTCACCCGGCTGCTGCGCGGCGCCGGCTACGAGGTCGACACCGTCGCCGACGGCCGCGCCGCGCTGGAGGCGGTCCGCGAGACCCCGGTCGACATGGTGGTCAGCGACGTGATGATGCCGTACGTGGACGGGCTGGAGCTGGTGGCCGCGCTGCGCGGCGACCCGCGCACCGCCGCCCTGCCGGTGCTGCTGCTGTCGGCCCGCGCCGGCCAGGAGGCCTCGATCGAGGGCCTGCGGGCGGGCGCCGACGACTACCTGCTCAAGCCCTTCGCGGCCGCCGAGCTCCTGGCCCGCGTGCGGGCGAACGTGGAGCTGGCCCGGCTGCGCGGGCACCACACCCGGTGGCGCACCGCGCTGGTCGACTCGCTGCAGGAGGCGTTCTTCGTCTGCGGTGAGGACGGCGGCGTCACCGAGTTCAACACCGCCTTCACCGACATCCTCGGCTACGCCGCCGCAGGGCTCCCCTACCCCCCGCGCTCCCCCTGGTGGCCGGACGAGAGGACCGACCTCGGAGCGCACCGGCAGGTCGCCCAGGCCTTCGAGAGCATGCTCGTGCGGGAGCGCGGCACCTTCGACGTCCCCGTCAGGCACCGCGACGGCCATCGCGTCTGGATCAGCGTCGCCTTCAACCACGTCCACGACCCCGAGACCGGGCGGCGGGTCATCGTCGGCACCTTCCGGGACGTCACCGCCGACCACCACGCCATCCAGCGCGAGAGCGCCCTCGCGTCCCTCGGCATGCGCCTCACCGAGGCCGTGAACCTGCGCGATGCCCTGGCGGGCGCGCTGGAGGAGCTGCGGGACCTCTGGCACGCCGAGCGGGTGCTGGCGGCCGTCTTCGACGGCGGGCCCCCCGAGCTGACCTCGACCGAGCCGGGGCTGACCTGGCAGGGCGTGTCCGAGGAGCGCCGCGACGCCCTGGCCGCACTGCGCGAGCACCCGGCCCTCACCCCCGTAGAGCACGCCACCGCGATCACGCTCGAACACCCCCGGGGCGTCCTGGTCCTCTGGATCGACCTCGCCGAGCGACGGCCGTTCACCGACCAGGACCGGCTGCTGCTGTCCCTGCTCGCCGGGCGCCTCTCCCAGGGGCTGTCCCGCGCCAGCCTGATCGACCAGCAGCGCGAGACCGCACTGGCCCTGCAGCGCGCCATCCTCGGCCCGTCCGAGCTGCCCGCCGGCTTCGCCGTCCGGTACGAGCCCGCGGCGCGGCCGCTGGAGGTCGGAGGCGACTGGTACGACATCCTCGCCCTCCCCGACGGCCGCATCGGCATCATCGTGGGCGACTGCGTCGGCCGCGGGCTGGAGGCGGCCACCGTCATGGGCCAGCTGCGCAGTGCCTGCCGGGCCCTCCTGCTCCAGGACGCCGGACCCGCGGGGACCCTCACGGCCCTCGACCGCTTCGCCGCCGGCATCCCCGGAGCCCGCTGCTCCACCGTCTTCTGCGGCGTCCTCGACCCGGCCACCGGCGACCTCACCTACTCCAGCGCCGGGCATCCGCCCGCCATCCTCGCCCGGTCCGACGGCACCACCCGGCTGCTCGAAGACGGCCGGTCCGTCCCGATCGCCGTCGCCTCCCCGCGGCCCCGGCCGGACGCCGCGACCACCATTCCCGCGCGGGCCACCGTGCTGCTGTACACCGACGGGCTCGTCGAACGCCGCCGGCGCTCCCTCACCGAGGGCATCGAGCAGGTCGGCC
Source organism: Spirillospora sp. CA-108201 (assembly GCF_050936235.1). Taxonomy (NCBI): domain Bacteria; kingdom Bacillati; phylum Actinomycetota; class Actinomycetes; order Streptosporangiales; family Thermomonosporaceae; genus Spirillospora; species Spirillospora sp. CA-108201. Next base: position 2,674,996 of record NZ_JBNJNE010000001.1, read on the forward strand.
ACGCCGTCCAGGACGGCGGCGAGCGCGGCGTGGACGAGCTCGCCACCCACATCATGACGAGCCTGGCGCCGCCGGACGGCTACGACGACGACGTCGCGCTGATGCTGTACCGGCATCCCGCGCCGCTGGACGTCAGCTTCCCCGCCGAGTCCTCGCAGCTCGCCCCGCTCCGGGAGGCGCTGCGCGGCTGGCTCGCCCAGTGCCAGCTCCCCCGCCGCACCGCCCAGGGCGTCCTGGTGGCCGCCGGCGAGGCCTGCGCGAACGCCGTCGAGCACGGCCGGCCGGCGGGCGGCGCGCACACCGTCCGGCTGCGGGCCGAGGCCTTCGTCGACCGGGTGCACCTGACGATCGCCGACACCGGCCGCTGGAAGCCTCCCGGCGGCGGCGCCGACCTCAACCGCGGACGCGGCACCGCCCTGATGCGCGCGCTGATGAGCAAGCTCACGATCACGCCCGGCCCGGACGGCACCACCGTCCACATGCACACCAGGATTGGCTCATGAGCACACCCCTGACCCTCACGACCGCCCGGCGCCCGGACGGGAGGGCGCTCGTGACGGCCGTCGGCGAGATCGACATGAGCAACAGCGGGGCCCTCGCCGACGTGCTCGACAGCGCGCACGCGGACGCGGGCGAACTCGTCCTCGACCTCACCGCGGTCGAGTACCTTGACAGCGCGGGGCTGAGCGTCCTGTTCGCCCATGCCGACCACCTCGAACTGATCGCTCCGCAGCTGCTGGAACCGGTGCTGACCCTCTCCGGGCTTCCGGAGCTCGCCACCGTCCGCCTCGCCTCGCCCGACGCCGCACCGCCCGGGAACGACCACACCTGACAGTTCCCGAGGCACCGGCGGCGCCGGGCCCCGACCCACAGAAAGCGAACGACGTGGAGGCAACGCCATGGCCGAGGTGACCGGCCGCGCGCGGGACGGCTGGACAGTGATCACGTTGACCGGCGATCTGGCACTGGACACCGCGCAGCAGGTCGAGCAGCGCATGCGCCGGCTGCGCAGCGAGCACGGCGAGCACCTGGTGCTCGACCTGAGCGGCCTGCGGTACCTGGACTCGGTGGGCCTCAGCCTGCTGATGCGGTTCTACCTGGCGGCCGAGGGCCGCGGCGGCGGCGCCGTGCTGGCCGGCCCGCTGCAGGACGCGGTGCGGCGCGTCCTGCAGATCACGCACGTCGACGAGCGCCTGACCATCCATCCGACGCTCGACGCCGCGCTGGCCGAGTCGCTGCCGCCGGGCGCCGACCTGCGGGGCGGCTGAGCCCGGAATCAGGCGCCGGCGAGGGGGCCGGGCCGGCCAGGCGCGGAACGACATGTGCCAACCCTGTTACAGGAAATAGATTTCCGTAAAGGCTGCTCGTATGATGTCGCCCCGAGCACGCCCTCCCCGCCGGCCGGCGGCTCCCTTGCCGGTGGCCACCGCGCGTCCCGCGGCGGCGGCGGCGGACGCGGGAAGGCGAGGCGGGCGGATGGAGAGCACACCGAGGCGGCACGACGACAAGCCGTGGACGTTCCTGACCAACCACGCGCGGGTTCTGATCGTCATCGCGCGCGACCCGGACGTGCGGGTCCGCGACGTCGCCCAGGACATCGGCATCACCGAGCGCGCGGCCCAGCTGATCATCACGGATCTGGAGGCCGCGGGATACCTCACCCGCACCCGGGTCGGACGCCGCAACCGCTACACCGTCAACGCCGGCCGGCCCTTCCGGCATCCCACCGAAGCCGACCACGACGTCCAGGCCCTCATCGGACTGTTCACGGGGCGCGGCGAGTCGCGGGCTCCGGCCGCACACGCTCCCGCAGAGAGCCGGTAGGGAGTGCGCGGCGCCAGGGGGCCCGCCCAGACGGGTCACCGCCTCCGGTGCGTTACCGTCGCGGTCTGGCGGGCCACGCGGGACTCGGCCGCCTCACGCGGCGGCGAGCCCCGGGATATGCATAGTTGCCATAAGGCAACTACTATCGGCGCGGCACCGGCGGGGCGGAGGGTGAAGGGTGGTGGACGGACTGATGCCGCACGGTCTTGAGGCGACCGGTCTCGACGCGGTCTCCCCCGCTCCGCCCGGCCCGCGCGCGCCGAACCCGGCCATCGGCCCCGACGACGGGGGGCCGGAGCCGGTCCCGCCGCGGGTCCTGCTGGTGGAGGACGACCCCGCCGACGCGCTCCTGGTCGAGGACACCCTCGCCGACACCGGGCTGCGGGCGTCGCTGCAGTGGGTGCGTTCGCTCCCCGAAGCGCGGGGCCCGCTCGCCGCGGAGCCCATGCCCGACTGCGTGCTGCTGGACCTGCACCTCGGCGAGTCGCAGGGGCTGGCGGTCCTCCGGCAGGTGCTGGAGTGGGCGCCGGGCGCCGCCGTGGTGGTGCTGACCGGGCTCGCGGAGTCGCAGGCGGGCACCGCGGCGGTGGCCGCGGGCGCGCAGGACTATCTGTCCAAGGACCAACTGGAGTCGGACCGCCTCGGGCGGGCGATCCGGTACGCGGTGCAGCGGCGCCAGGTCCAGCATGCCGTCGCGGCGCTGCAGGTCCAGCGGATGCGGGCCCAGGAGAACGCCCGACTGGAACGCGGGCTGCTGCCGCGCCCGAGGGTGTCCAACCCCCGCCTGCGGGTCGTCTCGCGGTACCGGCCGGGACGGGCCCACTCCCTGCTGGGCGGGGACTTCTACGACGTGGTGGAGACCCCCGACGGCCTGGTCCACGCGGTGATCGGCGACGTGGCCGGGCACGGTCCCGCCTCCGCGGCCCTGGGCGTCAGCCTGCGGGTGGCGTGGCGGTCGTTCGTGCTGGCCGGGACGCGCGGAGCCCGCGTGGTCGAACTCCTGGAAGAGCTGCTGGCCGGGGAGGACGGCGGCTCCGAGATGTTCGTCACGCTCATCACGGCGACCCTGTTCCCCGACCGTCCCGTGGCGCGGCTGGTCCGCGCCGGCCATCCCGGTTTCCTGCTGCACGGGGACGGCGAGGTGCGGCTCGTCGAGCCGCCGGGCGGGCTCGGCGTGGGCATGGTGCCCGGGCTCGCCGGCTGGCGCGAGCACGAGATCCCGCTGCCGCGGGGTTCCTCGCTCGTCCTGTTCACCGACGGCCTGTTCGAAGGCCAGATCGACGCCGACGGCCGGCGCCTGGACCTCACCGGCCTGCTCCGGCTGGCCCAGGGCCACCGCGCGCTCCCGCCCGACGCCTTCGTCGACACACTCATCACCGACGTCGAGGCGGCCTCGCTCCGGCACGGCGGCCTGGCCGACGACGTCGCCGTCATTCACCTTGGATGGACCCCCACATGAGCACACCGCCCCAGACGGTGCGGGACGCCGAGACGGCCGGATCCGCCGATCTCGCCGCGCCGGCGCCGGCGAGCGGCCCCCCGGACCGGCGAGGACTGGCCGTCCGGACCTGGTTCATGCTGGCCGCGCTGCTGATCGTCGTGCTCACCGTCACCGGCGCCGTGGCGGTCCACAGCCTGCTGGAGGAGACGGCGCGGGCCTCGGACCGGCTGGTGGACCGGATCGCGCCGGCGCAGGTCGAGGCGAGCCGGATGCAGATGGCCATGCTCAACCAGGAGACCGGCGTGCGGGGCTACGCCCTGGCGGGCGACCGGCAGTTCCTGCAGCCCTACACCGACGGGCTGGCCACCGAGCAGGAGTCGTTCGCGCGGCTCCAGCGCCTGCTGGCCGACGAGCCCGAACTGCGCGCCGACCTCGACACGATCCAGCAGGCGATCGGCGTGTGGCGCCGCGACTACGGCGGCGTCGTCATCGACCAGGTCGGCGAGCAGGGTCCGGGCGGAGAGGCGGCCGCCACGGCGGCCCGGGGCAAACCCGCGTTCGACCAGGTCCGCACCACGTGGGCGGCCCAGAACCGCCACCTGAGCCAGGTCCGCGTCGAAAGCCGCGCCGATCTGCGCGACGCCCGCACGATGCGGGACTGGACGCTGACCGCCCTGTTCATCGCGCTGCTGGCGACCGCGGCCCTGCTGGCGATCCTGCTGCACCACGCCGTGGACCGGCCGCTGCGCATGCTCCGCTCCGCCTCCCGCCGGGTCGCCGACGGGGACTTCACCCATGTCATCGACGCGCACGGCCCCGCCGACGTGCGCGACGTGGCCTTCGCCGTGGAGGCGATGCGCGGCCGGATCACCATGGCGCTGGAGGAGTCCACCGAACGCGAGCGCCTGCTCGAGAGCCAGACCGCGGAGCTGGACGCGCAGACGGTGGAGCTGCGCCGCTCCAACGCCGAACTGGAGCAGTTCGCCTACGTCGCCAGCCACGACCTGCAGGAGCCGCTGCGCAAGGTCGCCTCGTTCTGCCAGATGCTGGAGCGCCGCTGCTCCGACCAGCTCGACGACCGCGGCCGCCAGTACATCGCCTTCGCGGTGGACGGCGCCAAGCGCATGCAGGTGCTGATCAACGATCTGCTGACCTTCTCCCGGGTCGGCCGCCTGCACCAGCACCAGCGGACGCTCTCGCTGAGCGAGCCGCTCGACCAGGCGCTGGCCAACCTCGACGGCGCCGTCACCGAGGCCGGCGCCCGCGTCGAGAGGCCGGACGAGCTGCCGGAGCTCACCGCGGACCCCACGCTCATGGTGATGCTGTGGCAGAACCTGATCGGCAACGCGGTCAAGTTCCGCTCCCCCGACCGCGACGCCGTCGTCCGCGTCACCTGCGAACGGGAGGACGAGCACTGGCACCTGACCGTCTCCGACAACGGGATCGGCATCGCCGCCGAGTACGCCGACAAGATCTTCGTCATCTTCCAGCGGCTGCACAGCCGCGACGCCTACGCCGGCACCGGCATCGGCCTGGCCCTGTGCAAGAAGATCGTCGAGTACCACGGCGGCCGGATCTGGCTCGACCCCGAGCGCGAGGAAGGCTCCCGCTTCCACTTCACCCTTCCGGCCGACGACCCGCCCGCCGCGGCGGACGACGACGGCGCACCGGCCGACCAGAATAGGGACGGCGACGGCGCACCGGGCGCCGCCGCTCCGGGCGGCGACGTCCCGTCCACCGACCTCCAAGGAGCCACTTCGTGACCGACACCGCCGTCCAGCCCATCACCGTCCTGCTGGTCGAGGACGACCCCGGTGACGAGCTGATGACCCGCGAGGCCTTCGAGCACAACAAGGTCGGCAACACCCTGCAGGTCGTCCGCGACGGCGCGGAGGCCCTGGACTTCCTGTACAAGCGAGGGGCGCACGAGGGAGCGCCCCGCCCCGACCTGGTCCTCCTCGACCTCAACCTGCCCAAGCGCGACGGCCGCGAGGTCCTCGAAGAGATCAAGTCCGACCCGGAGCTGGCCTCCATCCCGGTGGTGGTGCTGACCACCTCGTCGGCGGAGGAGGACATCCTGCGCAGCTACAAGCTGCACGCCAACGCCTACGTCACCAAGCCCGTCGACTTCGACCAGTTCATCAAGGCCATCCGCCAGATCGACGACTTCTTCGTCACCGTCGTCCGCCTGCCCACCCGCCACTGACCGAGTGTTCTTCGACGGCTTCACGCCGGATCGGGCCGACGTCGGCGAGGCCGTGCCGAGGGTGCGGCGCGGCGGGTCGGGGCCGCCCGTGCTGCTGCTGCACGGCCATCCCCGGACGCATGCCGCCTGGCACGGGGTCGCGCCGCTCCTCGCGGACCGGTGCTCGGATGGCCCGGGCCCTGGAGCGCCACCGCGAGGGCCTCCTGACCGACGCGTGAGGAATCCGGGCGAAGGCGGTCCGTCCCAGCGCATTGCGATGCCCTTGCGGCCCGCGGGCGATACCGGTCAGGAATCGAGAAGCGCGGGTGAAGGAGCCGCGGCTAGCGTGATCGGCATGGACATCACCATCCACACGAGCTTCCTCCCGCACGACGACCCTGACGCCTCGCTGGCCTTCTACCGGGACGCGCTCGGCTTCGAGGTCCGCAACGACGTCGGCGGCGGCAGGATGCGCTGGATCACGGTCGGTCCGGCCAAGCAGCCCGACACCTCCATCCTGCTGGCGCCCGCGGCCACCGATCCCGGCATCACCGACGACGAGCGCCGCACCATCGCCGAGATGATGGCCAAGGGGACCTACGGCTGGATCCTGCTCGCCTCCCCCGACCTCGACGACACCTTCGACAGGGTGCAGGCCGCGGGGGCCGAGGTCGTCCAGGAGCCGATCGAGCAGCCGTACGGGGTGCGCGACTGCGCGTTCCGCGATCCCGCGGGGAACCTGATCCGCATCCAGGAGCTGCGCTGATCCCGGACGCGCCGCGGCTCCGAACCGGCTTTCCGTCCGCTTTCCTCCATTCACTGCCCGATTCAACCTGCGCGAGGCGCCCACGACCCTCGCCGCCGCTCCCGAGCGGATGCCCGCCCTGCGCACCCGCCTGGCCGCCGCGCTCCCCTGACCACCGATCACCGGGAATACCGGCAACGCGCGGACCTTCCCTCTTTGAACGGATATGGTTCCTCACTGCTGCTCTCCCCGGCTGTCGAGATGGTTGGAGCGTCGGTGGTGCGAACGCGTCTGCTCGCACAGGTGCGGGACCGGGTCGACCGGTTCAACGCCGAGCGTGACGCGGCTCTGGTCCTGGAGCCCGGAGCCCTCGGCGACGCGGTGGATCTGGTCTGCTCGGTCCCGGACCCGACGGACGACGTCGAGGTCGCGCAGGCGGCGGGATGGCTGTTCTGGCTGCGCTTCGCCGCCCGCCTCCCGGCCGAGGGCGAGCCCGACCTCACCGCCGCCCTGGAGCTCCTCAAACCGGTGTACCTGCGGGTCCCGGCCGGAGTCCCCCCGCAGATCCGGGAGGTGTTCGCCGACGGCCCCCCGGCGCCCCCGGACGGCGGCACGCTGCTGGCGCACCTCGGCCGCATGCTCTACCGGGGCACGCTCGCCTCGCAGGACGCCGACGCTCTGGACCGGGCCGTCGGCCTGTTCCGGCTGGCGGCCGGGGCGACCGGTCCCGGCCACGCCGAGTACGGCCGCTGCCGGACCAACCTCAGCAGCGCGCTGCTGACCCGGTTCGAGCGGGCGGGAGCACCACCGGATCTGGAGGAGTCGATCGCGTTCGGCCGGGCGGCGGTGGACGGAGCCGGACCGGGCGAGCCCGACCGCGCCACGCACCTGTCCAACCTCGGCAACGCCCTGCTGACCCGGTTCGAGTACCGCGGCGGCGAGTCGGACCTCGACGCCGCCATCGAGGCCGGGCGGGAGGCGGTCACCGGCTGGCCCGACCACCCGGACCACGCCGCCATGGTCTCCAACCTCGACCTCGCCCCACGGACCAGGCAGGCGCTGGACGACCGGGTGACCGGCGTGGACGAGCTGATCGGCCTGGCGCGGGACGCGGTCATCACGACCTCGCCCGACCACCCCGCGCACGCCCGCCAGCTTGCGCAGCTCGGCCACGCGCTGCTGGCCCGGTTCGACCGCGCGGGGGACCCGGCGGATCTGGACGAGGCGGCGGAGGCGCACCGGGAGGCGGTGGCCGTCGCCGCGCCGGGGGACCCTGAGCGTCCGGCCTACCTGTCCGAGCTCAGCGACGTCCTCCGGATCCGGTCCGTGCAGACCGGCGACGAGCGGGACCTGGCCTACGCGGTCGAGGCGGGCCGGGCCGGGGTCGCGGCGACCCGCGCCGACGATCCCGATCTGCCCGGGCGGCTGTCCGACCTGGCCAATGCGCTGTGCGCGCTGCATCGGCGCACCGGGGCCCGCGAGGAGCTGGACGAGGCGGTCGCGCTCGCCCGGCGGGCCGCGGCCGGCGCTCCGGCCGAGGATCCCGAGCGCCCCTCACGCCTGGCCGACCTGTGCGACATCCTCCGCGTGCGGTTCGAACGCGCCGGGGACGAGGCCGACATCGACGAGGCGGTCGAGGCCGGTCGCGGCGCGGTCGCGGCCGCGCCGCCCGGTCACCCCCGCCTCTCGGCCCTCCTCGGCAACCTCGGGGCGGCCTCGCTGTCCCGGTTCCGCGCCACCGCCGGCCAGGCGGACATGGACGAGGCGGTCGACGCCCTCAGGACGGCGGTGGCCGCCGCGCCGGACGTGAGCCCCGACCGCGGGACGATGCTGGCGAACCTGGGCGGCGCGCTGCAACTCCGGTTCGACTCCGTGCGGCGCCCCGAGGACCTGGACGAGGCGATCGCCGCGTGCCGGGAGGCGGTCCTCGCCACCCCGCCCGGGCACTCCGCCCGGGGCGCGCGCCTGTCCAACCTCGGCGCGGCCCTGCGAGCGCGGTTCTCGATCAGCGGGGAGCGGGCCGACATCGACGAGGCGGCCGAGACCGTGCGGGCCGCCGCCGCGGCCGTCCCTGAGGGCCACCCGCGCCGCGCCGCCGTCCTGTCGAACCGCGCGATCGTCCTGCACCGGCGGTTCGAGCACACCGGCGAGGCCGCGGACGTGGACGCGGCGATCGGCGCCGCCCGCGCCGCGGTCGCCGCCATCGCCCCCGACCATCCCGACCGCGCGGGCTGCCTGGCCAATCTGGGCCTGGCGCTCGGCGCCCGGTTCGCCCGCGCGGGCGCCTGGCCGGACCTGGACGAGGCGCTCGATGCGTGCCGGGAGGCGGCGGCGGCCGATACCGCCCCGCCCCGCGTCCGCGCGGTCGCGGCCGCCCGCTGGGCGAGGCTCGCCGCCGGGGCCGAGCGGTGGGAGGAGGCCGTGTCCGGTTACGCGGCGGTCGTGGACCTGATGGGACGCACGGTCCCCCGCGGCCTCGACCGCCGCGACCAGGAGATCCTTCTCGGCGACATGGGCGGGATCGGGTCGGACGCCGCCGCCTGCTGCGTGCGCGCCGGACGGGTCGAGTACGGAGTCGAGCTGTTCGAGCAGGGGCGCGGGCTGCTGCTCGGCCAGGCGCTCGACGCCCGCACCGACCTCACCGCGCTCTCCGAACGGCATCCGGATCTCGCCGCACGGTTCACCGACCTGTGCGCGAGGCTCGACCGTCCCGCGCCCGCGGCGGGGGTCCCCGGCAGCGGCGCCGCCCCTCCGCCGCAGGCGTCGGTGGAGCGCCGCACCACGGCCGCGGCCTTTGACCGGCTCGTCGCGCAGATCCGGGGAATCTCCGGATTCGACCGCTTCCTGTGTCCGCCCGCCGTCCGCGACCTCGCACCCGCCCGCGGCCACATCGTGATCGTCACCGTGTCGGACCTCGGGTCCTACGCGCTGGTCCTGGACGCCGACGCCGGCGCCGCGGCCGTGCCGCTGCCCGCGCTCACCCCTGACGCGGTGACGGCGGAGGTCGGCGCGTTCCTGACGGCGGCCGAAGAGGCGAGGGAGCCCCGATCGTGGGCGGCCGGGCAGCGCAGGATGTCGCGGACGCTCGAATGGCTGTGGGACGCGGTGGCCGGCCCGGTGCTCGACCACGCCGGCATCGGAGGGCCGCCTCAGGGCGGCGAACCCTGGCCGAGGCTGTGGTGGTGCCTCTCGGGGCTGATGTCGTTCCTGCCGGTGCATGCGGCGGGGTACCACGACACCATGGCCGACGCCGTCCCGGACACGGTGATCGACCGGGTGGTGAGCTCGACGGCCCCGACCGTCCGGGCGCTGGCCCACGCGCGCCGCGGCGCGGCGGACGCGGTGCGGCCCGGCGGGGACCGGGCGGTCGCCGTGGTGATGCCCCGCACGCCCGGCACCCCGCCCGACCTGCCGGAGGCGGAGGCCGAGGCGGCACTGGTCGGCCGGCGCTTCCCGGGCGCGGTCGACGTCCTCACCGGCCCGTCGGCCACCCACGAGGCGGTGCTCGCGGCGCTGCCGGAGGCCCGGTGGGCGCATTTCGCCTGCCACGGGCACAGCGACCTGGCCGACCCGTCGGCCGGCCACCTGCTGCTGGCCGACCACCGGACCCGGCCGCTGACGGTGGCGGACCTCGCCGGGCTCCGCATGGACGGCGCCGAGCTCGCCTTCCTGTCCGCCTGCTCGACCGCCCGGCCGGGTGCGCGCCTCGCCGACGAGGCGATCCACCTGGCCTCGGCGTTCCAGCTCGCCGGCTACCGGCATGTGATCGGCACCCTCTGGCCGATCGGGGACCGGCACGCCGTCGACATCGCCGATCTCGTCTACACGGCCGTCGCGGGCGGCGGCGACGTCGCGGGCGCGGTCCACTCCGCGACCCGCCAGATGCGGGACCGCTGGCCGGACCACCCTTCGGTGTGGGCGTCGCACGTCCACGCCGGGGCCTGACCGGGGCCGTCCGTACTAGCCGTCCGCACCAGGGGCTCGAAAGGGGCGGCCCAGCAGAAGCTCGGCCGCCTGCCGCGGGTACTCGTCGTCGTCCGGCACCATGAGCAGCACCCGTGACGTGCCCGGTCTCCTTCCCGGAAGGCCGTGGCAGTGCACGACGAAGGGCGGCGGTTCGGACCCGGCGCTCGCATCGGCCGGTCCTGCGTCCCTCGTCTCGAAGAGGAACCGGCCGTCCGTGACCGTCACGAGAGCGATGCCGTGCGCCCGCGCGAAGGCCACCGCACCGCTCTGGTACGCGGCGGTGGACACCATGACGCCCTTGTGCCCGCCGACGCTCTGGACCTTCTGGTGGAGGACCTGCACCAGCTCGCGCTTGATGGGGTTCCGGTGGTGCTTGGCCTCGACCACGACCAGGAACGCCATGCCCGCGAACCGGTAGCGGACGGTCGCGTCGAGGTCGTAGGTCCCGTCGGAGCCGGCCACTCTCTCGTGCAGCGTGACACTCAGCCCGCTGACGTGCGGGGCGGCCGCTCCGAAGAGCCGATCGGCGACGAACTCCTCGAACTCGGCGGGCGTGATCCCGGGCCGGGGGCGGGCCACCCGGGTCTCCTCCTCGCTCACCTGTCGGATCCTACGAGCTCACCGCCCGCGCTCGCTGATCCACACGGCTACCCGGGTGCGGGACGAGTAGCCGAGCTTGGCGAGGATGTGCTCGACGTGCGAGTCGGCGGTGCGCTTCGCGATCGTCAGGCGCTCGGCGATGGCGCGGTTGGACAGCCCCTCGGCCACGAGCGCCGCGACCTGGCGTTCGCGCTCGGTGAGCGGAGAACCGCCGCCGACCGCCACGGGCGCGGGAACGGCGGCGGGAGGCGCGGCGGCCGGGGACTCCTCCAGCGCCTCCTCGATCGCGCGCGCCAGGGGCAGCCGCTCGCCCTCCTCGAACGCCGTGCGGTACCCCTCCTCGCCCAGGGCCTCCATGGTCCTGTCGATGTGCACGTCCCGCAGGACGGCGTGGTAGGGGCCGAACCAGGACGTCCGTGTGGACTCGCGCATCCGGTCCGCGGCGCCGAGCAGCCGGGCGGCCCGGACGTGGTCGCCGCCGCTGCACAGGCAGCCGGCGATCGCTTCGAGGCCGAGCGTGATTCCCAGCCGGTCGCCGAGGTCGCGCTTGGTCAGCAGCGACCGCCGGAGCCGCCGCGCCGCCCCGTCAAGGTCTCCGGCGAGCCACAGGCTGAGCCCGCCCACCAGCATCCCGTAGGAGCGGACCCAGAGCTCCCCGCGTTCCTCACCCGTCCGGACGGCCCGGTCGGCGTGCGCGACGGCGGCGGCGAAGTCGTTCTCGAAAAGATGCACCGCGCCGCGGAAGACGTCGACGAGCAGGCTGAGCACGTCGTCGTACCCGGTCTCGCGGTACAGGTCGTCGGCCCTGTCGAGCCGCTCCAGCGACACGTCGAAGTCGCCCGCGAACAACGCGGCGACGCCCTGGCCGCAGCGGACGCCCGCGACCGCCGCCCGGTCGCCCTCCGCCTCCGCCTGGGCCAGCGCCCGCTCCAGCAGCTCGCCGCCCCCGGCGAGGTCGCTCTGCATCGTGCTCGCCAGGGCGGCCATCGTCAGCAGCCCCGACCAGCCCGGGCCCGCCGTGTCGCGGGTCTCGAGCAGCCGGTCCATCCAGTAGCGGCCCTCGCCGAGCACGCCCTTCAGCACCCAGAACCGCCCGAGGCTCTCCATGGCGCCTCGGACCGTGTCCTCGTCGGCCGTCGGAAGCACCTTCCCCAGCACGTCGCGGACGTTGGCGCGTTCGCAGTCGAACCATTCCAGCCACCGGACCTGCTCCGGGCCGGCGAGCTCCATGCGGGCGCGTTCCAGCAGTCCGGCGTACCAGTCGAAGCAGCGGGACCGCAGCCGGCCCTCCTCGCCCTAGCCCCACGCGGCGAGGCGTTCGGCGCCGTACTCCCGCAGCGTGTCGAGCATCCGGTAGCGGACCCGGCCGCGGCGGTCGGCGCGCTGCACGATGGACTTCTCCAGGAGGCCCGCCAGCACCTCGGCGACGTGCCCGGCGTCCAGACCGTCCCCGGAGCAGACGTGCTCGGCGGCGGCGGGGTCGAAGTCGGCCGCGAACACCGACAGCCGCGCCCACAGGAGCCGCTCCTCCGGCGAGCAGAGAGCGTGGCTCCAGTCGACCGTGGCGCGCAGGGTCTGGTGGCGCTGCAGGCCCGTCCGCCGGCCGCTCCCCTGGAACAGGCGGGTGCCGAGGCGGGCGAGGACCTGGTCCGGCGAGAACGCCCGCAACTGCACGGCGGCCAGCTCGATCGCCAGCGGGATGCCGTCGAGGCGGGCGCACAGCCGCACCACCGTGTCGCGGTTCGCGCGCGTGAGCGTCCAGCCCTGGACGGTCGCCGCGGCGCGCTCGGCGAACAGCGTGACCGAGTCGCACTCCCGCTCGTCCGGGCCGACGTCGCGGGCGGCTCGCGGCCCGTCCAGCGGCGGAACCGTGAAGGTGTACTCGCCCACGACGTCCAGCGGCTGCCGGCTGGTCGCCAGGACGCGCAGCCCGGGGGCCGACCGCAGCAGCGCCTCGCTCAGCACCGCGCAGTCGTCGACCATGTGCTCGCACGTGTCGAGCACGAGCAGGACCCGCAGGTCGGCGAGGTGGTCGGCGAGCCGGGCGGGGGCCGGCCGGTCGTCGCGCTCCCCCACGCCCAGCGCCTCGCAGACCGTCTGCGCGAGCAGGGTCGGCTCGGTCAGGTCCGAGAGGCAGACGAAGAACACGCCGTCGCGGAAGGAGTCCCGCGCGAGGTCGGCCGCCCGGACGGCGAGCCTGGTCTTGCCCACGCCGCCCGCCCCGGTCAGGGTGACCAGCCGGTGACCCTCGATCAGCCGCCGCGCCTGCTCCAGCTCCGCCTTCCTGCCGATGAAGCTGGTGAGCTCCGCGGGAAGTCGTCCCGTCTGTCGTTCCAGCGTCGCGGTCAGCGGCACGGCGTCTCCAGTCAGCTACGGCCGGGGTCCCCGGCCCCAGGAGGTACCTGGATTGTAGTCATACCGATACGCACCGCTACGGCTTTCCCAAAGTCGGTGCGCGCCGGTGACCGGCTTCGCGACACGGGCCGTCGCGCGGCCGCCGCCCTCGGTCGGTACGCCCGGGCGGTACGCGAATCGGTTGAAGAATCGGTCCGTCTACCGATGCGCGCTCCCCGGCGGGCCGTCAGGATGATCCACAGCCGGACGGGGAGGGCCGTCTCGCGGGGGCTCCGGTCTCTTCGGGGACGGGAGGAGCGAGCGCGGCCCCCCGCGGTTCCGCGGCGGCGCCGCCCCGTCCGCCGGCGTTCCCGTGCGGTTCGCCGGCCCGGCGGCCCGGCGTGCGCCCCCGCGAGAGGACGGGCAGCGCACCGGGCCCGGCGGGATCGGTTCCGGCCGGGGGCGCGTGCTGCGGGACTTCACCGCGGCGCTCCAGGCCGAACGCCCCGGCTCGTGGGGCACGGACTGGACGGTCCGGCTGAGGCTGGCGCGCAATCCGGAGTACCGCTACGAAGTCCTCCTCGCCATGGGCGTCCACACCCCCGGAGCCGACGCGGTCACCGTGGGGGCCGCTGACCCCGGATCACCGGTAGCGTCGGGGCATGCGGCTTCACGTGGGGTGCGCGATGTGGACTCACGCGCGATGGCAGGGACGGTTCGTCCCGCCGTCGCTGCCTCCGGGCGAGCGCCTGCGGGCCTACGCGAGCTGGTGCGACGCGGTGGAGGGCAACACCACCTTCTACGCGACGCCCGCGCGGGACACCGTGGAGTCGTGGGCGGAGCAGACCGGCCCCGGCTTCCGCTTCGTGCTCAAGCTGCCGAAGACGATCACGCACGAGCGGCGGCTCGCCGGGGGCGGGGAGGATCTGCGGGCGTTCCTGCACGCGATCGAGCCGCTCCAGTCGCGGGCGCACGCCCTGTGGGTGCAGCTCCCCGGATCCTTCGGCCCCGGCGACCTCGGGACGCTGGCGGCGTTCCTGCGCGGGCTCCCCGCGGCGTACAGGTACGCCGTCGAAGTCCGTCACCGCGCGTTCTTCGAGGACGCGGGGTCCGTGCGCGACCTTGAGCGGCTCCTGTCCCGCGCGGGGGCCGAGTGGGTCCCGTTCGACACGACCGCCTTCTTCCAGAGCCGCCCGACCAGCGACGCCGAGCGGGACGCCTGGACGAAGAAGCCGCGGGTGCCGCGCAGGTCGGCGGCGCTCACGGACCGGCCGATCGTCCGCTACCTCGGCAGGGACGACACCGAGCGCACCGTCGAGGGCTGGCGGTTCTGGGTCGGCCGCGTCGCGGAATGGCTGGCCGAGGGGCGCTCGCCGACCGTGTTCGTCCACACGCCGGACAACGCCGACGCGCCCGAGCTCGCCCGGCGCTTCCACGACGAGGTGAGGGCCCGCGTGCCCGGCCTGGAGCCGCTGCCCGAGCCCGTCCCGGCGGAGCCGCCGACGCTGTTCTGACGGGTCAGCCGGGCTCCAGCATGGCCCGGGTCGCCTCCTCGACGATGTCGCCTGTCGGCCATGCACGGCCTGGTCCCCCCGCACCCGGGGCCGCTCGTCGCGATCGACAACCTCAAGGCCGACCTCGGCCTCGCGCTCGCCCTCGGCATCGCCGTCGCGCTCCCCACCATCGCGCTGTCCGGCCCGGTGTTCGCCCGGTTCGCGTCCCGCTGGGTGGACGTCCCGGCGCCGGATCTCTACGTCACCGGCGCGGACCGACGCGGCACCGAGGACCACGCGGCCGACGACGCCGAGCCGCGGCGCCGCCCCTCCTTCCCCGTCACCCTGTGCACCGTGCTCCTCCCGGTCGTGCTGATGCTGGGCAAGGCCGTCGCCGACATCGCCCTGGACGAGGGCGGCCGGGTCCGCACCGCCCTGGACAACCTCGGCACCCTGCTGGTGGCGCTGATCATCGCGGTCGTCGTCGCCATGTTCGCCTTCGGCCGCGGCTCCGGCATGGACCGGGAGGCGATCGCCTCCTCGCTGGCCGGGTCGCTGCCGCCCATCGCCGGCCCGCTGCTGATCGTGGCCGCCGGCGACGGCTTCAAGCAGACGCTCGTCGACACCGGGATCGGCGACCTGGTCGCCGACTGGGTCAAGGACAGCGACCCTTCGGTGCTGTTCCTGGCGTGGCTGGTCGCCGTCCTCATCCGGCTCGCCACCGGATCGGCGACCGCCGCCACGGTCACCGCCGCCGGGATCCTCGCCGCCGCTCGCCGGGACGCTCGACAGCGGGGAGACCTCGCTGCTCGTCCTCGCGATCGGGGCCGGCTCGCTGTTCTTCTCCCACGTCAACGACGCGGGATTCTGGCTGGTCAAGGAGTACTTCGGCCTCAGCGTCGGGCAGAACATCAGAACATGGTCCTTGATGGAGACCGCCATCTCGGTGTGCGGCCTCGTGTTCGTCCTTCTGCTGAATCTGGTGGTGTAGCCATGACCTATCCCGACGCCCGCTACTTCGGGGACGGCGGCGAGAGCAGCGCGGCGCTCCGTCCCGCCGGGGAGGCGCCCGACCTGCTCATCGGCGCGGCCGACAGCGACCGCGTCCACCGCGGGACGCGCGTGCACTACCTCGGCACCGGCGGCTCGACGAACGGCGCGTTCGGCCTCTACCGCTGGGAGATGGGGCCGAAGCCCTCAGGTCCGATGCCGCACTTCCACCGGACGATCACCGAGTCGTTCTACATCCTGTCCGGGACGGTCCGGCTGCACGACGGGACGGACTGGAAGGACACCTCGGCCGGCGACTTCCTCTTCGTCCCCGAAGGCGGCGTGCACGGGTTCCGCAACGAGTCGGGCGAGCCGGCGGCGATGCTCTTGCTCTTCACGCCGGGCGCTCCCCGCGAGGCCTACTTCGAGGAGCTCGCCGAGATCGCCGCCACGGGGCGGCGGCTCGGCGACGAGGAATGGACGGAGCTGTACCGGCGCCACGACCAGTACATGGTGTGACGGCCCGCGGTCCGGGCGGCGACCGGCCGCCCGGACGCCGCGCCCGCCGCGCGGCTACCCGCCGATGAAGCCCTTGGACTTCAGCCACGTCTCGGCGACCTCCTCGGGCTGCTTGCCCTTGATGTCGACCTCGCCGTTCAGCTCCTGCAGAACCGCGTCGGTGAGCGCCGCGGCGATCGGGTTCGCGATCTTCTCGACCGCGGGATCGTCCCGGTAGACGGACTCCCGGACGGTGAGGGCCGGGTTGTAGACGGGGAAGAACCTCTTGTCGTCGGGGACCGGCGTCAGGCCGAGCGCCTTGATGCGCCCGTCGGTGGTGGCGACCTCGCCGAAGGCGCACGGCTTCCCCTTACCGACGGCGTCGTAGATGGCGCCCTCCGCCAGCGTCGCCACGTCCGACTTCGGCAGGCTGAACCCGTAGGCCTTCTGCAGGCCGGGCCACCCGTCGCTGCGTCCGGCGAACTCGCTCGCCACGCACGTGGACGCCTTCGACGGGTCGCTCTTCGCCAGCCGCGCGTAGCCCGACAGGTCCGCGATGCCCAGCTGCCGCAGTGTCGTCGTCTTCACCGCGAGGGCATAGGTGTTGTTGGCAGGCGCGGCGGCCAGCCACTTCACCTTGTTCTTCGCGAGGTCCTGCTCAGCGACGGCCGCGTACTGCCGGGCCGGGTCGCCGATCGGCTCCGTCTGCTTGAGGTAGTTGACCCACGCGGTGCCCGTGTACTCCCAGTACATGTCGATGCTGCCGGACGTCAGCGCGGCCCGCGTGGTGTTGCTGCCCTGGAGCCCGCACTTCTCCTTCACGGTCGCGCCCGCCGACCGCAGCGCGAGCGCGGTGACCTGGCAGAGGACGAGCTGCTCCGTGAACTCCTTGGACCCGACGGTGAGGGTGACGCCCTTCAGCGAGTTGCCCTCGGCCAGACTCCCGGCCTTGGCGTCGGTGCCGGTGGAACTGAAGCATCCGGCGGTCAGGGCCACCGCGGCGAGGGACGCGGCGACGGGGAGCTTGCGCATGGTGACTCTCCTCGGGTTCAGAGGCCTCGGGGGCGCAGGACGGACTCGACGATGCCGATCAGCCAGTCGGCGGCCATCGCGAGCACGGCGGTCAGGACGCTCCCCGTGAGCAGGATCGGGGTCCGGTTGAGGGAGATGCCGGTGTTGATGAGGTCGCCGAGCCCGCCCGCGTTGGTGAACGCGGCCAGCGTCGCGCTGCCCACGTTGAGGATCACCGCGACCCGGACGCTCGCGAGGATCACCGGGACGGCGAGGGGCAGCTCGACGCGGAACAGGACCGCCGCCCTGGACAGCCCGATGCCGCGCCCCGCCTCGATGAGCGTCCGGTCGACGCCCTGGAGGCCGACCATCGTGTTGCGCAGCACCGGCAGCGCGGACACGAGGATGAGCGCTATCACCGCCTTCTGGAAGCCGATGCCGACCGTGACGGCGAGCAGGACCAGCACCCCGATCGACGGGACGGCCTGCCCCACGTTGGCGAGCGCGAGGAACGGCGCCGCCAGCCGGTTCAGCCGCGGCCGGGTCAGCAGCACGCCGAGCGGGATCGCGACCGCGAGGACCAGCGCCGTGGACACCGCGACAAGCCTGACGTGCTGGAGGAACTGGTGGGTGATCTCGGACCGGTTGAGGGAGCGGCGCTCGATCGCGTCGAGGTCCAGGCCGCGCACGTACAGGTAGAGCGCCGCCGACACCGCGACGAGGAAGACGGGGGTGGCGAGGAGCCCGGTGAGGGAGCGCCCCGCGGTCTCGTCGCCGGGCCTCGTCCGCTCCGGCACCGCCGTGACGGTCACGGCCTCGGCTCCGGGGTCCGCCGGACGATCGCCGACCACGAGACCGCGCCCGCCGGGCGTCCGTCCCCGTCCAGGACGGTGGCGGTCTCCGTCCCCGCGCGGAGCATCGCGTCGAGGGCCTCGTAGAGGGACTGGTCCGCGCGGACGGTCGCGCCCGGTGCGCCCTCCGCGGCGGGCAGCAGCGCGATCGAGCCGACCTCGACCAGCCGCAGCCGCCGCATCGCGGCGCCCGCCCCGACGAACTCCGCGACGAACGCGTCGGCCGGCTCGGCGAGGATCGCCGCGGGCGTGTCGTACTGCACGAGCCTCGCCCCCTCCCCGAGGATCGCGATCCGGTCGCCGAGCTTGAGCGCCTCGGTGAGGTCGTGGGTGACCAGCACGATCGTCTTGCGGATGCGGGCCTGGAGTTCCAGGAACGCGTCCTGCAGCCGCTCCCGCGTGATGGGGTCGAGCGCGCCGAACGGCTCGTCCATCAGCATCGCGGGCGGGTCGGCGGCGAGGGCGCGGGCGACCCCGACGCGCTGCTGCTGCCCTCCCGACAGCTCCTTCGGGTACCGGCCCCGGTACGCGCCGGGGTCGAGGCCGACCATGTCGAGCAGCTCGTCGACGCGGGCGCGGACCCGCCCGCCGTCCCAGCCGAGCGTCCGCGGGATGAGCCCGACGTTCGCGGCGATCGTCATGTGCGGGAACAGCCCGACCTGCTGGATCACGTAGCCGATGCGGCGGCGCAGCCGGTCGGGGTCGACCCGGGTGACGTCCTCCCCGTCGAGCAGGATGCGGCCCGAGGTCGGTTCGATCAGCCGGTTGACCAGGCGCAGCGTGGTCGTCTTGCCGCAGCCGGACGGGCCCAGCAGCACGACGATCTCCCCGTCACGGACGCTGAGCGTGAGGTCGCCCACGGCCGGCGCGTCCTGCCCCGGATACCGCTTCGTGACGCCCTCCAGCCGGATCATCTCCCGTCCGGGCGGGGCGTCCCGCGCGGTCTCGGTCGCGGCGGATTCGGTCATCGCAGCCCCCTGGAGGTGGTGAGCCGGGACAGCAGGGCGAACAGCGCGTCCAGGACGAGCGCCAGGACGGCGACGCCGAGCGTTCCGGCGAGGGTGTCGTTCAGCGCGTTGGCGCCGCCGATGCGCGACAGCCCCCCGAAGATCAGCTCGCCGAGCCCCGGCCCGGCCACGGCGGCGGCGATCGCCGCGATCGCCACCGTCATGATCGTGGCGACCCGGACGCCGGTGAGCACGACCGGCCAGGCCAGCGGCAGCCTGACCCGCAGCATCCGGCTCAGCGGACTCATCCCCATCCCCCGCGCCGCCTCCTCCACCGCGCTCGGCACGCCGTCCAGACCGGTGATGGTGTTGCGCAGGATCGGGAACACCGCGTACAGCGCCAGCGCGGTGACGGTCGGGGCCAGGCCCAGCCCGAACAGCGGGATGAGCAGCCCGAACAGGGCGAGCGAGGGGACGGTCAGCATGGTGCCGGTGACGGCGAGGGCCAGCCCCCTCGCCCTCGGCCGCCCCTCGACCGCGGCGCCGAGCCCGATCCCGACCACGGCCGCGATCCCGACGGCGATCAGGACGACCTCGGCGTGCTCGCCCATCATCCGGGCGATCGTGGGCCAGCGTTCGGAGAGGTACTCGGAGAAGCTCATCACCGCCTCCCGTCGCCGCACGCGGCGGCGGGAGCCCGGGCAAGGACGGTGGCGTTCGCGTCTCCCATACCTCAGAGGCTGCCTACGGATGATCAGTCTGGCAATAACAAATCAGTAAGTCCGAACGCCCCACCACTCCCGAACCCACCCATCAACGGCCCCTACCCCGCGCAGCAACCCCCACGGGTGACGCCCACTCAGGAGGACCCCGAAACGCCCCCGACCGCACGGGCCGCAAGCAAGCAGGCACCGCCTAACGCCGCAGCACACCCCGCACCGGGGCGGGCCAGCGGCGCATGCCGTCGTCGTGGAGGAGGTAGGCGCCGAGGCAGACAGTGAGGAAGCCGACGGCAGACCTCTTCCGGGCGATCCGTGACTGGGCAGGCGGCGCGAACCGTCCGACACTGATGACGCACGGCCGAAAGGAGCCTTGAGGTGCCCTACGCCTACGATCCGGACCTCCTCCCGTGGATCGCGCGGGTCCCGCGCCTCTCGATCGCCGACATCGAGCAGACCCGCCGGGGCGAGAAGGACATGTTCGCCGACATGCCGAAATACGTCCCTCCCGCTCCGGTCGAGACCCGCGACCTCACCGTCCCCGGCCCGCGGAACGCACCCGACGTCCCCCTCCGCCTCTATGCACCGGCGAACCGGATGGGCGTCCTCCCTGGACTCGTCTACATTCATGCGGGCGGATTCGTCCTGGGCAGCATCGACCTGTCCTCTGACGACGCGACCGCCATCGCTGTTGAGGTCGGCGCTGTGGTGGTGTCCGTCGAGTACCGGCTCGCTCCCGAGCACCCCTTCCCGGCCGGGCTGGAGGACTGCTACGCCGCCCTCACCTGGACGGCGGCGAACGCCTCCGACCTCGGCATCGACCCGGGCCGGCTGGCGGTGGGCGGAGAGAGCGCGGGCGGCGGACTGTCCGCGGCCGTGGCCCTGCTGGCCCGCGACCGGGGCGGCCCTCCGCTGTGCTTCCAGCTCCTCGGCGTCCCGGAGCTGGACGACCGGCTCGACACCCCGTCCATGCGCGCCTTCACCGACACACCGATCTGGCATCGTCCCAACGCCGAACTGAGCTGGGACTACTACCTGGGCGAGGGCGTCCGCGGCACCGACGGCGTCTCCCCGTACGCGGCCCCCGCCCGCGCCGAGGACCTCTCCGGGCTACCGCCCGCCTACATCACGACCTGCGAGTTCGACCCCCTCCGCGACGAGGGCCTGACCTACGCGCAACGCCTGATCCAGGCGGGCGTCCCGACCGAACTGCACCACTACCCCGGCACCTTCCACGGCTCCACGATGATCAAAGACGCCCCCATAAACAAGACGCATGACCACCAACCGCACAACCGCCCTGCACCACGCCCTACACCCCACCCCCTAGACCACCCACCAACCCCCGCACAACCACCCAACACGAGCACGCGACAGACGCCCCCACGAACCACTGGCGCTTCCACACCAATACATCAGCCATCGCCAACCAATGCAGACGTCATTGATGCCCTTCCGCCGCCCCACCTTCAGGATGCCTCCCCCAGCCTTCGGGAAGCCGCCCCCACCCTTCGGGATGCCGCCTCCAGCCTCGGGTGCCGCCCTCCGGCACACCCCACATAGGCGTCCGCAGAACGCTCTCGCCCACAACCACCGCCATCTGACCTTCCGCAGAGCGGAAGAACTTCCCTCTCCCCCACTCCCAACCCGCAAGGATCCGAATCAAACAATCAGCGGCAGCCACCCCAGGTCGATCGACGCAGCGCGAACGTCCTGAACACCCCTTCATCCCTACGAAGCGTTTACTGCCGCCAATAGGCACAGCTCCGCCATTGAGCCCCGGGGTGGACGCGGCCCCCGCTTCCTAGGGCCGCGCCCATCCCCGGTCCGACCGATGCCTGCCAACGCCACCACCAACCCACGCCGCTACCGCAGTCCACGACCCCAGCCGCAACAAAGCCAGGCCCCAGGCAGAGCCAAAACCACGCTGGACCGAACCCACACCACAGGCACGTCCCCAAGCAACGTCCCAAGCCACCTCAACGCCCAAAGCCACCCGAACTTCCATGAACATCCGGACGTCCGTGGGCACCAGGACCTTTGCGGGGGTCGTCGAGACAGTGGTGGCCTCCTGGACGTCTTCGATACCTCGGCACCGCGGGCACAGCATCGCCTGGCACAACCCACGGCCAACACCAACTGTTGCTGGCCGCCCAGCCAGGGCGGCGGTGCCCCCGAGGGGCATGATTCAGCACGCGCCCTAGGGAGGAGCGGGGTCGTCTTGCTTCCCGTGGCGTCGTGTCGGTGCAACTGACTTCTGAGCATGGCTTCGCGCTTCCCCCCCCCGGTCCACTGCCTGGTCATCAACGCTTGTGAAACGACTACGCCCACCGCGTTCTGAACGGCCGCGTTCTGAACGGCCGCGTTCTGAACGGCCGCGTTCTGAACGGCCGCGTTCTGAACGGCCGCGTTCTGAACGGCCGCGTTCTGAACGGCCGCGTTCTCCACGGCCGCGTTCTCCACGGCCGCGTTCTGGAGGGCCGACCCGTTCAGCAGTTCTCTACCGCTCGGACGGCGACATCATTGTTGACGCGTTCCCAGTGCCTCCTCGTGCGGTACTGCATCTCTGACGCTGGCAGGAGGACCGCGAAGAGTCGGTCGCAACTGGGCCCCCGGCTGCTGAACGATCTGACCAGACCACCCGATCCAGCCCCTACCGGGCTTCCGCTGACGCGGGGGTTGGACACGGTCGATCCGTTCTTTTCGGGTTTGTGTGCCGCAGGTGGTGGTGGCGGCGTGTGCGGTGCCGGTGCTGGTGCGGGCTGGTGGCGGCGGATTGGGCGTCGGCGCTGGTGGTGACGGTGACGGTTCCGCTGGTGCCGGTGTTCGGTGCGCCGGTGGGAGCCTCGGTGTCGATCACGCCGATGCCACCGGTGTGCAGCCAGGCCCTGCTCGGATGCTTGGGAGGCCGACGTCCGTCGCATCCTCGCTCCTCGCGCTTCCTCTTGGCGCCTGCTGCTTGCTCCTGGTGGTCCTCCTCCTCGATGCTCGGTGTTGGGTGCTGGCGCGCCGGCCTCGGTCATCCGCCATGTGCCGTGGAGCGGGCTTGTGAACTCCGACGGCAACGGGTCTTGTGTGCTGCGACCTCTGAGCCCCCTACCGAATAGCTGTCCCGCGACCATGTCGCTTACAGAAAAGGAACAAGTGATGAGCGACTTTGAGCCCTTGGCTCGGATACGAGAGATCTGCATGTCGCTGCCAGAAGTGACGGAGAAGCCCTTCGGCGGTCACACCGCCCCCTCCTTCCGTGTTCGCGACAAACTTTTCGTCATGACTTCCGAGGACGGCCTGTATCTGACGTTCAAGGCTGGGCCCGGCGTGCAGGAAGCCCTCGTTGCGGAGGCACCCGAACGTTTCTTCGTCCCGAAGTACGTGGGCGCCAAGGGCTGGATCGGCGCGCGACTCGACGTCGACCATGACTGGGAAGAGATGGCCGAACTGGTCGAGGACAGTTACCGACTCATAGCTCCCAAGCGTCTGGCCAAGCTTCTCGACAGCGAGTAGTTCCTCCTCCAGTCGACATGCGACTCCTGCCGGTCAGTGTGGTCGGCGTTCTAGGTGTTTGAGGTGGGCGGCTATGTGGTCCATCGTGGCGTTGTCGGGTTGCCAGCCGCGTTGGAGTAGCGCCGTAAGGAGAGCGCCCAGGTAAGGAGCGGGGCGAGTCAGGAAGCTCTTGGTGACGGGGATGACGGCCCAGCCCATCTCCTTGGCGAGCCAGTCTCGGCGGCGTGTGTCGTGGGTCCTGGCCTCGCGGCCGGTGTGGTGGCGTTCGCCGTCGTATTCGAGGCCGACGCGGAATTCGCGGTAGCCGAGGTCGATGTAGAGCCAGTGACCTTGCGCGCCCCGCACGGGGATCTGGGTCTCGGGTTGCGGGAAGCCTGCGTGCACGGCGGCGGCACGAATCCAGCTTTCGCCGTGGGAGGCCGCGCCACGGTCACCGAGCCGGAGGATCTGGCGCAGCCGTTTGTTGCCGCGGTACCCCCGCAGCGTCCGGGCCATCTCGGTGAGATCCTCGACGTCCACGTCTCGCCGCAGGAACTGGTCCAGGGCCGCGACCGCTTCGTAGCGAGGGAGCCAGCGGGCGCAGTCCAGCGCGGTGCGGGCAAGGCTTGTGAGGCGCACATCGGATTCCTCCACTACATGTTCGGACGGCAGTTCGACATTGTCGGCGCTGATTTGGAATGCGCTTGATGGGGGTTCGGGAGTGATGAGCTCGACGTCCCAGTCGAGTTCGTTCACTCCCGGAGGTAATACGTCCAGGCCCCATACCCACGCGGCCGTGCGCCGTGCGACGACGCATTCCTGGGGAAGGATGCCGCTCAATGCCTCGGCGCGCGCGGAGAGGCCGGTCCCGTTGACGGGGACGAAGTAGGAGTCGGGTCGGATAGGGATGATCGAGTCGGCGGCCGTTCGCTTCCAGGTAAGGGTGAATCCGTCCATGGGATCGATGATGCCTGGCCGGGCGGGCCCGTGAAGGCGACCGCAAGAATGTGGATAACTTTGAGTTATCCCAGGTCAGAGCTTTGGTCGCGAAGATCACGGCCCGGCGGTTCCTCATCTGGGAGCGATGGAGCCGGGGTTGCGGAGACCGCCTTCGTCGCCCAGGCGGCAATGCGGTTGATCAAATCAGGAGTGGCCGCAACCTCGGCGTGCCCGAAGCCCGGTTCTATCCACAGTTCTTTCGGATCGGACGCCGCCTCGTACAGCTGGTGGCCGTGTTCGACGGGGAAGAACGAATCCGCGGCTCCGTGGACGACCAGCAGCGGCACCGGCGCGATCCGTCCGACGACCTCGTGTGGTGCCTCCGGGACCGGATCCCAGCCCTTGGGCGCGATTCGTGTGCCGCGCGCCAAGCGGGCCGCCAGTCGCCCTGCGCGTCGTTCGATCACCCAATGCACACGCCGCATCGGCACCGTTCCGCGGTAGTACCAGCGTGCGGGAGCGCTGACCGAGACCACCGCGTCCACTCCGCCGTGCAACGCCGCGTACCTGACGACGATGGCGCCGCCCATGGAGAAGCCCGTCAGGATGATCCGTTCGTATCCCCGACGGCGTGCCGCCGCGACCGCCGCTTCGATGTCGAGCACCTCTCGGTCGCCGACCGTGGAGTGTCCGCCGGACCGGCCGTGGCCACGGAAGTCGAGCCCGATCACGCCGCCGTGCCGGCCGAGGGCCTCGGCGATCCGGCGGAGCGCGGGCTGGCGCCACGAGCAGGTGAAGCCGTGGGCCAGGATGAAGCAGACCTCACCGTCGAAAGCCGCGTGACCTGCGTCGATTCGGACACCGTCGGCGGTGTAGAGGGTGAGCGGTTCGGGAATCACCACGCCTCAATGGTCGCGCATCCGCAGCGACGCCTCGAAAAATTTCCGTCCCGCCCGTCGGAGAAGCGGCCCGCCGAGCGATGGAGGGGTATGAACCACCCGGGAAAGCTGGAGCCCGACCCGGGGCCGGCCCTGCTCGATCTCTACGACACGGCCTTGCCCGAGGTCTACGGCTACCTGCTGCCCCGGTGCGGGCGGCGAGCTCTGGCCGAGGACCTCACGGCCGAGACCTTCCTGGCCGCCGTGGAGGCACTGCGCAAGGAGCCGCCCCCGGCGCTGTCGGTCGCGTGGCTCGTCGGCGTGGCGCGCCACAAACTGGCCGACCACTGGCGGCGGGCGGAGCGGGAGCAACGCGGTCTCCAGGCCCTGAACGGGGGCGTCCTGGATGCCGCCGAGGACCCGTGGGACGAACGCCTGGATGCGCTCGTCGCCCGAGAGGTCCTCAGCAGGCTGGCGCCTCACCACAGGGCTGCTCTGACGCTGCGCTACCTCGACGGGCTGCCGGTCCCGCAGGTCGCCGAGCATCTGGGCCGCACCCTTCACGCCACCGAGGCGCTTCTGACACGGGCTCGCAAGGCCTTTCGGCACGCCTACACCGATCACTGTCCACCAGGGAAACGGGTCTCCGGACACCGCGACGGAAAGGAGGGCCACGATGACTGATCCGCTGGAGGCTCTCCGTGCACCGGTCGTCCCCATCGACCCCGACCCCGACTTCGCAGCGCGCCTGCGTGAACGCCTTCAGCGCGCGCTGCTGCAACCGACGGGAGACACCATGACGACGGACACCATCCACGACAAGCGGCACGGCGACATCGGGTACGCCTCGGTCTGGGTTCCCGACGTAGAGCGCGCCGTCGCCTTCTATGGCGCCGTCCTCGGCTGGCACGCGGATTCGGGGGCCACCGGGGCTGTTCGCCACATCGAGGGACTGCCCGAACAGCACATCGGGCTCTCCGGCGGGCAGGAGCAGCGCACCGTCTACCTGGCTTTCGCGGTCGAGGACGTCCACGAGGCCGTCCGGCAGGTCCGTGACGCCGGGGGCGACGCCCAAGACCCGACCGACGAGCCGTACGGTCTCAGCGCCATGTGCACGGACGACCAGGGCCTGCGCTTCTCGGTCTACCAGCCTCCGGAAGTGGTCAGCCAGGTCGAGGCCAGGCTCGCGGAAGCGGCCGGGCTCACCGCTCGTCACGGCGAGATCTCCTACCTCACCATCGGCGTCCCCGACATCGCCCGCGCACGCTCCTTCTACGGCGAGGTGCTGAACTGGGAGTTCAGACCTGGTCATACGCCGGGCGGCTGGAGCGTCCACCTCCACGGAACGGAGGTCCGCCCGATGACCGGTATGTACGGTGGCGCCGACCGTCCCGTGGTCGTCCCCATGTACACCGTCGACGACATCGGTGCCGCCGTCACCCGCGTCCGCGAGGCCGGCGGCACCGCGACGGCTCCGGCCCGACAGCCCTACGGCGTCACCGCCGAATGCACCGACGACCAAGGGAGCCGCTTTTACCTCGGCCAGCACTGACATTCCCTACCAAACCCGATCCGCTCCTTCTCCAACCACGTTCACGAGGACGCCGCGAACGTCAAGACCCTCACTACCGACGCCCCCAATCCGTCTCTCGCCCGGCGCGAGTCCCGGGCCTCAGGGACCCCATGGCCGTCCATAGGGAAATGACGGGTTAGGTATGTGTCCGCCGAAGTGGGCTGAAAGGACACGCTGCCGGGTAGAAGTCGAACGTGTCTGATGGGCTGGTTGGTCGACGAGCTTCGGCGTCGGATTGGCTGGTATGGACAGCGAAGACCGCCCGCATCGGGTGAAGGCCGGCCGTACGCGGCGGGCCGGGGAGCGCAGAGCGGCAACGCGGCTGCCGGACGGCTCCGAAGCGCCTCTGGCGGCTCCGGAGCGCAGGCGCGAGGCTGAGGAGTACGCGCGGCAAGCGATGGTCTCATCGGCGCGAGCCCACGACCGAGCCGCGTCGCTGCTGGAGGAGATGGCCAACGTCCATCCCGAAGAGGCCGAGCTCCATCTCCAGTCAGCCGCGCGCCACCGCCGATGGGCCGACAACGACCGGCGACTGGCTCAACAACACGCACCCCAAAACAGCGAACCCCACACCACCTGACCCCAGCCTCCCCCGCCCAGCCGGCCAGCACATCCATGGGTCACGTCCAGCGGAGTGGTGTATGAGTCGGCCTCCGCGTGATCCTGTTTCTACAGGTTAAGCGGTGAGTTCCTGGTTGTCGATCTTGGGGTCGGGTGTGGTTCCGTCGATGACGCGCAGGCGGGCTTTGGCCAGGAACTCCAGGCCCATGTAGCGGCGGGCCTCGGTCCATTCGTCGGTCTGCTCCATCAGAACCGCGCCGACCAGGCGGACGATCGCGGCCCGGTCGGGGAAGATCCCGACCACGTCGGTGCGCCGACGAATCTCCTTGTTCAGCCGCTCCTGGGGATTGTTCGACCAGATCTGCCGCCAGATCTGCCGAGGGAACGCGGTGAAGGCCAGCAGATCGGGTTCGGCCTGGTCCAGGTGCTCGGCGGCATCGGGGTGCTTGGCCTCCAGCGAGGCGACCACGCGGGCGTGCTGGGCGTGGACCTCTTCGGAGGCGGGCTGGTCGAAGATGGTCCGCACCAGCGTCGCCACCCACGGCTGCGCCGACTTGGGGACCCTGGTCAGCAGATTGCGCAGGTAATGCGTCCGGCACCGCTGCCAGCCCGCGCCGGGCAAGGTGGAGCCGATCGCCTCGACCAGGCCGGCGTGGGCATCGGAGATCACCAACTGCACGCCGGTCAGGCCGCGGGCGACCAGCCCGCGCAGGAACGCCAGCCACCCGGCGCCGTCCTCTGCCGAGGTGACCTCGACGCCGAGGATCTCGCGGTGCCCGTCGGCGTTGACACCGGTGGCCACCAGCACGTGCACGTTCACGATCCGGCCGCCCTCGCGCACCTTCTGGGTCAGGGCGTCCACCCACACGAACGCATACGGGCCGCCCTCCAAAGGCCGGTTGCGGAACGCGGCCACCTGGGCGTCCAGCACCTTCGACATCTGCGACACCTGGCTCTTGGAGATGCCCTTGATGCCCATCTGCTCGACCAGCTTGTCCACGCGCCGCGTGCTGACGCCCAGCAGATAGGAGGTGGCGACCACGCTGACCAGGGCCTGCTCGGCGCGGCGACGCCGCTCCAGCAGCCACTCGGGGAAGTAGGACCCGCTGCGCAGCTTCGGGATCGCCAACTCCACGGTGCCGGCGCGAGTGTCCCATTCCCGGACCCGGTAGCCGTTGCGGCGGTTGACCCGCCCGTCCGAACGGGCCCCGTAGTCGGCCCCGCAGACCACGTCGGCCTCCGCCGACATGAGCGCCTCGGCCATCGTCTTGACCATCGACCGCAGCAGATCCGGCTCACACGCCCCGATCTGCTCGGCAATCCACTCGCCAGGGTCCACACTGTTGTCCGCGGCCATCGCGTTGTCTCCTTCTTCTTGATCATCCATCTCGAAGGATCTACGCGGTGGCCGTCTCACGTCACGACGCCACGCTCTTCACCTGCGGAAACTCGTACACCACCTCCGTGGACGCAACCCATCCATGCCATCGGTGGCCCGACATCGAGGACAACACCAGGAAGCGGCAGCACGCCCCGGGAACGATGTGGGTCGCGTGAATGAAAGGTGCCGCCGCCCGAAGACGATGAACTGCATCGTCCCGCCGTCGCTGGTCTTCAGGGGTATCGCTGCTAGTTGTGAATGTCGCCTCCGCCCGCCGCCAAGCAGGCGGCGGGCGGCAACGCCCCGGCCGGGGCGTTCTCGGCGACCGCCCGCCACCCTCAAAAAAAAGCCCAAGCCGACAGTCGCCATCCACGCTGGACGCGACCACGCAGGCGGCAGGGTACGACCGGCACGCTCCGACGATCCACCGGTATCTCGCTCGGCGGTGATCTGGCCGACGATCTGATGGCCGAGACGTTTCTGCAGGCGGGTGAACGAGCACGCCACCGACGCCGCCGGCCGTCTCGCCGTCTCAGGACTCCGACGGCGGCCGGCTGGAGTTGATGTTCGACCGCTCCACCTACCGCTTCCTGGGCAGCCGCTGCCTCGACCGGACGCCCCGCCCCCGCGGCGGGGACTGGACCGGCACGGCCGAGAGCGGCGCCGGAGAGGTGAAGACCACCGTCCTCCAGGTCGAGGTCGCCGACCGCCTTCCCGCCCGGTCCTGATCCGCGGCAGGCCCGCCGTCGCCACCGGGCTCGCGTCCGGTGGCGACGGCGAGGTCCCAGCCGTGCAGGACGCACCCGCCGAGCACGATGTCCTTGTTGTGCAGCTCCACGAAGACCGAGACCTGCGATGCCGGGCATGCCGGGTGTTCGCCTTGTGGCGGTCGGGGCGGGGCGCTTAGGTAGGGATGGTCATGTAAGGAGCTGGTTATCTCTCTGGGAGGTCCTTGTGCGGGTCGGGGTTCTGCTCAACGAGCGCGGCGGGGTCGAGGCGCTGGGGAAGCTGGCCGACGACGTGCGGCGCGCGGCGGACGACGGGTTCTCCTCCGCGTGGATGTCGCAGATCTTCGGGGTGGACGCGCTGACCGCGCTGGCCGTGGCGGGCGGCGGGGTGTCCGGGATCGAGCTCGGGACGGCGGTGGTGCCGACCTATCCGCGGCATCCGGCCGTGCTGGCGCAGCAGGCGAGGACGACCTCACTGGCGCTGGGGGGACGGTTCACGCTCGGCGTCGGGCTGTCCCACAAGATCGTCATCGAGGACATGTACGGGTACGACTTCGGCAGGCCGCTGCGGCACATGGACGAGTACCTGTCGGTGCTGGCGCCGCTGCTCGCCGGGGAGAACGCCTCGTTCACGGGAGAGACGTTGCGGGGCGCCATCGGGCTGACCGTGCCGAACGAGGGGCGGGTGCCGCTGCTGCTGGCGGCGCTCGGCCCGAAGATGCTGAAGCTGGCGGCGGAGCGCGCGGACGGGACGGTGCTGTGGATGACCGGTCCGGTCACCGTCCGCGAGCACATCGTGCCGACCATCGCGGCCGCGGCCGAGGCGGCCGGACGGGACGCGCCGCGCGTCGTGTGCGTCCTGCCCGTGTGCGTCACCGGTGACGTGGAGCGCGCGCGGGAGCAGGCCGGGGAGACGTTCGAGGTGTACGGGATGCTGCCGTCCTACCGGGCGATGATGGACCGGGAGGGCGTGGAGGGGCCGAAGGACCTGGCTCTCGTCGGGGACGAGGACGCGGTCGCGGCGAAGCTGGAGGAGCTGTCCAAGGCGGGTGTCACCGATTTCGTCGCGGCCGAGTACGTGCCGGGCGACCGGCGCACCCGGGAGTTCCTGAAGACGGTCACGGCGAGATGAGCTCGTAGAGGTTGCCGCTGGCGTCGGAGAAGTAGAGGCCGCGGCCGCCGAGCGGGTGGTCGTCGTCGACGCGGCCGTTGTCGGCGTGGGCGGGGTCGTCCCCGTAGGGGATCTCGCGGGCGTCGAGGCGGTCCACGACCGTGTCGAAGGTGACGGCGTCCACGTCGAAGGCCAGGTGGTGGCCCTGCGGGTAGGCGACGGTCATGAAGTCGAGGGTGAGGCCCTCGTTCACGCGGATCGGGACGAAGTGCCGAGCGTGCGGGTGCGGGCCGGTGTACTCCAGGCCCATGACGGCGGCGAAGAAGCGGGCGGCCTCGTCGTTGTCGGCGGCGGTCACGATCGCGTGGTTCAGGGTGATCGTCATGAGGCGGTTCCTTCCTTGAGCGCGCCGTGCAGGAAGACGTCCAGGTACTCCTCGACGGAGGGGAGCTGCGCGTCGGGACCGGCGGCGGGCCGGGCGCGGCTGAACACGAAGCCCATGAACAGGCCCGCGATCTGCTCGACGGGCAGGCGCAGCCGGTCCCGTTCGGGGTCGAACAGCTCGGCGAGCGCGTCGCGGGTGCGGGTCATGGCGGCGCCGCGGTCGGGGCCGGGCTCGCCGGCGCCGGGCTCGCGGCGCTCGCGCCGGCCCGTGGCGTGCAGGGCGCCGATCACCAGGCCCATGCGGGCGAGGTAGGCGTCGATCGCGGCGGCGGCCTCGGCGAGCCGCGCGGGCAGCGGCTGGTCGAGCGGGATCGCGCCGATCTCGGCGAGGACGTGGTCGGTCCGCAGCGCCTCGGCGACGCAGGCGTCCAGCAGCTCGTCCTTGTCGGCGAACACGCGGAAGATCGTCGCCTCGCCGATGCCGGCGGCGCGGGCGATCTGCGCGGTGGTGACGGCCGTGCCGTGCTCGGCGACGAGCGGCAGCGCGGTCCGAATGATCATCTCGCGGCGCTGCTCGGGGCTCATTCCCGGGGCGCGCCGGCGGGTCTTCTCCTCCATGCCCGCCACGGTACGGAGTGAGCACTCACTCCGTCAAGGGCGAAGTGAGTGCTCACTCCGCTCAATCCGACAGATCAGCATTCGGTGGCTGATACCGTTGCGATGCTGCGCGCCAGGAGCGAAGTCCGGTGGAAAATCCGGCGCTGTCCCGCAACTGTGGTGCCCCTCTCGAAGTGGCCGAGCCAGGTCGCCTCCTCGCGCGCCGACGCTTGTCGACCTCGTGGAAGGGCGATCCGTCATGACGGGCCGCGGCTTCCCTGCAGCCAGGAGGCTCCTGTGAGACCCGTACGCACCTTGGGCGCGGTGATGGCGATCGGCGTCGTCACGTTCGCCGCCGCATGCGGCGGCGACGACGGCAAGACCGGCGGCGCGGCGGACGGGAAGACCGTCACCGTCCAGGCCGCCAACGGGGCCGTGTCCGTCCCGGCCGACCCGAAGCGCATCGTCTCCCTGTCCCCCACGCACACCGAGACGCTCTTCGCCATCGGCGCCGGGCCGCGGGTGGTCGCGGTGGACGACTACTCCAACTTCCCCGCCGGCACGCCGCGGACGAAGCTGTCGGGCTTCAAGCCGAACGCCGAGGCGATCATCGCCTACAAGCCGGACCTCGTCGTGCTGTCCGACGACATGGACGGCATCGTCAAGGCGCTGGAGAAGGTGAAGGTCCCGGTCCTGCTGGAGCCGGCGGCGAAGAGCCTCGACGAGGCCTACGACGAGATCGGCGACCTCGGGCGGGCCACCGGACGGGAGGCCGAGGCCAAGAAGATCACCGACGGCATGCGGGCGGACATCCAGAAGACGGTCGCCGCGTCATCCAAGGCCAAGGGCCTCACGTACTACCACGAGCTGGACAACCAGCTTCACTCGGTGACGTCCAAGACCTTCGTGGGTCAGGTGTACGGGCTCTTCGGCCTGCAGAACATCGCCGACAAGGCGGACAAGGCGTCCGGCGGCTACCCGCAGCTGTCCCGCGAGTACCTGCTCAAGCAGGACCCCGACCTGATCTTCCTGGCCGACACCAAGTGCTGCGGGCAGAACACCGCCGCCCTCACCAAGCGCCCCGGCTGGTCGGATCTGGACGCGGTCGGCCACGGCGGCGTGGTGGAGCTCGACGACGACATCGCCTCCCGCTGGGGGCCGCGCCTGGCGGCGTTCGTCAAGGCGATCGGCGACGCGGTGCAGAAGGTTCAGTGACCGCTGCCGCCGAGGACGCCCGCCCGTGAGCCGGCGCCGACCGCGCGCCGGGGACGTCCCGGCCGCCGCCGAGGACGCGCCTGGGACGTCCCAGGACGTCCGCGCACGGCCCGAGGACGTCTCCGGACGCGATCCACGCGCCGCCGAGGACACGGACCCGCAGGCCGCAGGCGGGGATTCCGAGGACGTCCCCGGGCAGGAGCAACGGACCGGGATCTCCGGCGGCCGCGGCGGGCCGCCTGCCGAGACGGGCGGCCGCACCGGCGGCACCGGCGACCTGGACCGTGCCACCGCACCGCCCGGCGGCCTGAGCCGGGCCAGGCTGCGGCCGCTGCCGTTCGCGGCGGCGGCCGGGCTGCTGCTCGCGACGCTTCTGGCGGGGGTGCTGGTGGGATCGGCCGGGCTGCCCGTCGGCGGGGTTCTCAAAGCTCTGGCCGACAAGATCCCGTTCGTGCACGCCGACAGCGGGTTCGGCGTCATCGACGAGAACGTGCTGTTCCAGCTGCGGGTGCCGAGGGCGCTGATGGCGGCGCTGGTCGGCGGGATGCTCGCCGTCGCGGGCGCCGGGTACCAGGGGGTGTTCCGCAACCCGCTCGCCGACCCGTACCTGCTGGGCGCGGCGGCGGGGGCGGGCGTCGGAGCGACGCTGGTCATCGCGCTGGTGCCGGGCGACCCCGGGTACGCGGTGCCGCTCGCGTCGTTCGCCGGGGCGATCGGCGGGGTGGCCCTGGCCTACCTGCTGGGCAGCTTCGCGACGGGCCGCGGGAACGGGACGGCGACGCTGGTGCTGGCCGGCGTCGCGGTGTCGTCGTTCCTCGCCGCGGTGCAGACGCTGGTCCAGCAGATGAAGGCGGAGGAGCTGCAGCGGATCTACTCGTGGATCCTCGGCGGGGTCGGGTCGGCCGACTGGCACCAGCTGGCGCTCGTCTTCCCGTACGCGCTGGTCTCCACCGTGGTGCTGCTCGTCCACGGCCGGCTGCTGGACGTGCTGAGCGTCGGCGACGAGGAGGCGGCCTCGCTCGGCCTGTCGGCGGCGCGGGTCCGGCTGACGGTGCTGGTGGCGGCGTCGCTGGCGACGGCGTCGGCGGTCGCGGTGAGCGGGCTGATCGCGTTCGTCGGCATCGTCGTCCCGCACGTGGTGCGGAAACTGGCGGGCGGGTCGTACCGGATCGTGCTGCCGCTGTCGCTGCTGGGCGGCGCGGCGTTCCTGGAGGTGGCCGACCTCGTGGCGAGGACAGTGATCAAGCCGGGGGAGCTCCCGCTCGGGGTGGTGACGGCGTTCGTCGGCGGGCCGTTCTTCGTCGCGGTGCTGCGCGCGTCGCGCCGGCAGGTGGAGACGTGACCGTCTCGGTGCGGCGCCTGGACGTCGCGCTCGGCGGGCGGCCGGTGCTGGAGGGCGTGTCGCTGGAGGTCCCGGCCGGGTCGTGGACGGCGGTCATCGGGCCGAACGGCGCGGGCAAGTCGACGCTGCTGCGCGCGGTCCTCGGCCTGGTGCCGTCCCGCGGCGAGATCACCCTCGCGGGCGCCGACCTCCAGTCGCTCAAGCCGAGGCAGCGCGCCCGGCTCGTGGCCTACGCCCCGCAGAGCCCGAACCTCCCGGTGGGCATGACGGTGTACGACTACACGCTGCTGGGGCGCTCCCCCTACGTGCCGCATCTGGGCCGGGAGAGCTCCCGCGACCGGGCCATCACCGGGGAGGTCCTCGACCGGCTGGGCCTCACTCCCCTGGCGGCCCGCCCCCTGGACCACCTGTCCGGGGGCGAGCGGCAGCGCGTGGTGCTGGCCCGCGCCCTCGCGCAGCAGACCTCGGTACTGCTGCTGGACGAGCCGACGACCGCGCTCGACATCGGCCACCAGCAGCAGGTGATGGAGCTGATCGACCGGCTGCGGCTGTCGGACGGGCTGACCGTGGTGACCACGATCCACGACCTGACGCTCGCCGGGCAGTACGCCGACGGGCTCGTCCTCATCTCCGGCGGGCGGGTGGCCGCGGCGGGCCCGCCCGGCCTGGTCCTCACCCGCGACGCCGTCGAGGAGCACTTCGACGCCCGTGTGAGCGTCACCCCGGGACCGGGCGGACGGCCGGTCCTGTCGCTGGAGCGTCCGTGAACCTCGAGACGGTGTGGCGGGTGGAGGACGGCAGGCGCCTCGCCTCGACGGTGTGGCGGGCGGGACCCGGTCGGCGGATGATCTCCTCGGCGATGCTGGGCGGCGGCGTCGGCCCGGCCCGCTGGGTGCTGAACGCCCAGGTGCCCGGCGCCTACGCGCGCACCGACCCGGTCGCGCACCTGGCCGAACTCGCGGCGGGCAGCGGGCTGGAGGGCCCCGGCGTCGGGATGCTCACGGCGGCCTCGGTGGCACGCACGGTGCGCCGGGACGGCGAGGGCGTGAGCGTGTCGGCGACGGTCGGGCTGCGCGTCCCGACCTGGGCGGCCTCCCCCGCCGGGGCGCCCGATCCCGAACTGGCCCCGTTGGAGGGGGACGGGACCCCGGCCTGGAAGCCCGGGACGATCAACATCGTGGTCGCCGTGCCCGTCGCTATGAGCGACGCGGCGCTGGTGAACGCGGTCGTCACCGCGACCGAGGCCAAGACGCAGGCGCTGCTGGAGGCCGGCTTCCCGTGCACGGGCACGGCGTCCGACGCGATCTGCGTCGCGGCGGCGACCGGCGGAGCGCCGGAGGTGTTCGCGGGGCCCCGGTCCGTCTGGGGCGCGCGGATCGCCAGGACCGTGCACGCCGCCGTCCACGCCGGGGCTCTGGACTACGCCGCCCGCCTGAAGGCACCCGGCTGAGGCCTGTCTCGAAGTGGCCTCGGCGATGCGCGCGAACGCGTGAGCTGCCCGGTGGAGCGAAGCCGGAGGCGAGCGGAACCGGGCAGATCGCGAAGCGATGCCGCGTTCGCCCAGGCCCGGTCACGTAGCGAGCCGCCAGGCGAGCAAAGTGGGCCGGGACTGTAAAAACACAGCCTAGACCGGCCGCCGCGCCACCCCGGTGTGGTGCGGCGGCCGGTATCAGGGCCAGTGCAGTGTGGGGGCTGGGCCTCACCTCCTCCCTGTGGGTCTCGGGGCCGGCATGACGGTCAGCCGGCATGGGGAAGGCGATGCCCGTTGTGTCCTCCGTATCCGTTGTGACCATTACGGCGCAGGGGGCCGGTGGCGAGCGGATCGCCGCCGTCCAGCAGGGAGCCGCTCATCGGCGGCAGGGAGTGCAGCCCGGTCGGCGGTTCCCGGTCGACGTCCGGGCGCGGCCCGCCCTGACCCGGGTCCGCGCGCCCCTCCGACAGCGCGGTGATCGCGTCGACGCGGCGGCGCGCGCGCTCGGCCTCGGCGCGGGCGGCGTCCCGCTCGGCGGTCAGCGCCCGCACCGCCGCGCGCAGCTCCTCGGCGGTGCGGGCGATCTGCCAGTTGTGCCGCTCCAGCTCGCGGGCGCGCGCCTGGATCTGGTCGCGGTCGGCGACGGCCTGCCCCCGCTTGGCCTCGGCGTCGCGGACGGCGGAGCGCAGGTCCTCGGCGGCGCGGTCGGCGGCGGCCGCCTCGACGCGCCGGCCCTCGACGAGGGTGTCGGCCTCGGAGAGCCGCCCGTGCAGGGCGACGAGTTCGGCGCGGGCGCTCTCCAGGGAGGCCAGCAGCTCGCCCTCCCGGGAGGCCATGCGGTCGCGCTCGCGCTCGGCGGCGAGGCGGGCGGCGCCCGCGCCGTCGGCGTCGTCCCTGGCCTCCCGGCGCTCGCGCCGCGCGGCGTCCCGTTCGGCCGCCAGCCGCTCGGCCTCAGCGCGGGCGGACGCCGCCTCCTGCTCGGCGGCCTCGGCGCGGGCGCGGGCGGTGGCCGTCTCGCGCCACGCCGCCTCGGCCTGCCGCTGGGACGCGTCGCGCTCCCGCTGCGCGATCGCGACGAGCCCGGCGGCCTCGGCGCGGGTCTCGGCGAGCCGCCGCTCGACGCCCGCGACGCTCAGCTCGGAGATCAGCGACCCGGCGAGCCGGTCGGCGAGGCCCTCCAGCCGGTCGACCATCTCCCACGTCCAGGCGACCTGTCCGGTGAGGCCCGGCGCCTCCAGCCCGCGCTCCCGGCTCTCGCGCGC
Source organism: Spirillospora sp. CA-108201 (assembly GCF_050936235.1). Taxonomy (NCBI): domain Bacteria; kingdom Bacillati; phylum Actinomycetota; class Actinomycetes; order Streptosporangiales; family Thermomonosporaceae; genus Spirillospora; species Spirillospora sp. CA-108201. Next base: position 2,711,525 of record NZ_JBNJNE010000001.1, read on the forward strand.
GGCCCGCTCGCACGCGCCGCCGCCGTCCTGGCAGTAGCGGACGGTGCGGGCGCCGCGCACCGGCTGCGGCACGGGCCGTCCGCAGCCGGCGCACGGCCAGACCGCGACCGGGTCGCCGAGGCGTGCGATCCCGGCGCGGTCGTCTTCGGGGACCGGCGGCTCCCCCGCGCCGGCCGGCGGGACGTCCGGCAGCGCGCCGGCGGACCCGCGCGGCGGCGCGGGGTCGTCGCCCTCGGCGTAGGCGGCGGGATCGGTGATGACGGGAAGGTCGGTCTGCGTCGGGGCGGCGGGGATCGGGGCGACGTTGGCGATCGGGGCGACCTTCTGGTCTTTCATGTGCCGTGGTACGCACGGTGGCCCGGAGGCGTTCGACGTTCGCCGCGACGAGTTGGGGCCCGGCCGTGGCGGCGGCGTCAGTCCGCGTGTTCGCGCAGGTAGGCCTCTCGGACGCGGTGACGGCTGAGTTTGCCGGACGGTGTGCGCGGCAGCGATTCGCGGAACTCCACGCGCCGGGGGTGCTTCAGCTTCGCCAGCCGGGGGCCGCAGTGCGCGAGCAGTTCGGCGGCGAGTCCCTCTCCCGGGTCGGCGCCCTCGGCGGGTTCGACGAGCGCGACGACACGCTGCCCCCAGTCGTCGTCCGGGACGCCGATGACGGCGACGTCGCCGACCGCCGGGTGCTGGAGCAGCACGGACTCGATCTCGGCGGGATAGACGTTGACGCCGCCGGAGATGATGAGGTCGGTGCGGCGGTCGCTCATGTAGAGCCAGCCGTCCGCGTCGAGGTGGCCGAGGTCGCCGGGAGTGTAGTAGGCGTCCCGCATGGCGGCGGCGGTCTTGGCCGGGTCGCCGTGGTACTCGAACCCGGGCTGCCCGGTCGCGTAGATGAGGCCGGTCTCCCCCGGCGGCAGCTCGGCCCCCTCGGGGTCGAGGATCTTGATCCGCACGCCGTCGACCGCGCGCCCGACCGTCCCGGGGCGGGCGAGCCACTCGTGCGGGGTCGCGACGACGACCGGGCCGCTCTCGGTGGAGCCGTAGTACTCGTAGAGCACGGGCCCCCACCACTCCATCATCCTCTGCTTCGTCTCCACGGGGACGGGTGCGGCGCTGTGGTAGACCTGGCGCAGCGTCGACAGGTCGTAACGGGCGCGGACGGCGTCCGGCAGGGCCAGCATCCGGTGGAACATCGTCGGCACCATGAACGTGTTGGTGACGCCGTGCCGCTGGATCAGCTCCAGGGTGTGCTCGGGGTGGAACCGCGGGGCGACGGCGACGGCGTGGCCGAGGTTCAGCGCCATCATCGCGTGGACGCAGGGCGCGGAGTGGTAGAGCGGCCCGACGGCCAGGTGCACCTCGTCGCCGGGCTCCAGCCCGAGGTGCCGCCCCAGCGTCCGCCGCATGATGTCCATCAGCACCTCGGGCGCGATGTCGAGCAGCGGCCGCCGGACTCCCTTCGGCCGTCCCGTCGTCCCGGACGTGTAGAGCATCACCGAGCCCATGCGCCGCTCGGCGGGCGGTTCCGCGTCACCCGTCGCGCAGAGCGCGGCCATCGACCGGTACCCGGTGCCGGCGTCGACGCTCACCCGCCCCTCGGCCGGGACGCCCGCCTCGTCGGCCGCGCCGGACACCGCCCCGGCCAGGGCGCTCTCGGCGATGACGGCCTTGGCGCCGCTGTCGCCGAGGATGTAGCCGATCTCGGAGGCGGTCAGGTGGCGGCTCACCGGGACCAGGTACAGGCCCGACTGGACCGCCGCGAGCAGGACGGTGAGGAACTCGGGCCGGTTGCCGAGGACGGTGGCGAGGGTGTCGCCGGGACGCAGCCCGATCCCGGCCAGCGCGTTGGAGAGCCGGTTCACCTCGGCGTGCAGCTCGCCGTAGGACATCGGCACGCCGGGGGCCAGCACGGCGGGGCGGTCCGGGTCGTTGCGCGCGATCTCGTAGAAGCCGGCACCCTCGACGCCCATGCGGCCCTCCTCTGTCCGGGGCATGCAACCGAATCGTGTTCGACCATCTGATCCGGAGGTGCTGGGAGAGTCAAGGCCGGCCATGGCCGGCCCGCCGGCCGCGGGGAAGATCGTCCGATGCAGGACAGGGCTTTTCCATGACCTTGCTCGTCCGGGCAATTACCATTGGGCGTCAGATCGAGGACGATACGTCGTGCTTTCCGCGTCGACGGAGCCGGTATGAGTGAGTCGGGCAACGGGAACTCTGACGCGCCGCTCGACCGGCTCGTGCGCGCGGCGGTTCCCGGCCTGATCGTCGGTGTGGCGTCCGGGCTGATCGCCAACCAGGTGCTGAAGCTGGTCGACGCGGTCGCCTGGCTGCAGACGGTCCTGCCGCTGGCCGTCATCGCCCTGGTGATCGTGGCGGTGTCGGTGGCGCTGTTCCGGTCCGAGCGGGCGGGCACCGCGCTGAAACGGCTCACCCGGATCCTGCCCTGGAACGCCGAGGCCGTGGCGTGGGCGTGCGCCGGCGCCGCGGCCATGGCGGCGGTCCTGCTGGCGCAGGCGAGCGTCGCCTCGCTGGCGGCGCACGCGCGGCCGTGCGGGCAGCCGCTGGAGCTGCGCGTCGTCACCGCGCCGGAGACGCTCATCTCGCTGCGCGACGCCGCGCGGGGGTTCGAGGCCGACAGCGAGGAGCGGGGCTGCCGCGAGTACAGCGTCAGCGTCGCGCCGGAGCCGGAGTTCGTGCAGCTCTCCGAGGCGTTCGGGCGGCTGTGGCGGCGCAGCGAGCCCGCCGGCGGCGAGGCGGCGCCGCAGGACGAGCGGCTGTACGGCCCGCAGCCCGACGTCTGGATCCCGTCGTCGACGGCCGAGTTCGACTACGTGGAGAAGAGCCCGGACCAGGTCCGCGAGGCGCGGGGCGCCGGTTCCCCGGCCCAGGGCCCGCCCGCCAAGGCCGATCCGGTGTTCACCACGCGCGGCTCGCTGGGGTCGTCGCCTCTGGTGCTCGCGCTGTTCGGCGGCGACCACGCCCAGGTGGAGGATCTGGCCATCAAGCCGCCGGAGCGGCTCACCACCGACCTGCTGCGGCGCTTCGGCAGGGCGGGCGTGGAACTGCGCGAGATCGCCCGTCCCGTCCCGGAGACGTCGGCCGCCGCGCTGGCGGTGACGCCCGTCCTCTACGGGGCACTTCCGGGGAACGACCAGCAGGACGAGGAGTTCGCCGAGCCCACCGACCTCGTGGCGCCGGACGCGGTGACCCTGCTGTGCAAGGCACGGCAGCGCGCCCACCCGCCGGACCGCGTGGCCTTCGCCGTCCCCGAGCAGGTCGTCAGCGACTACGACGCGGGCCGGCTCAAGAAGCAGTGCGGCGCCGCGGGCGCGCCGGGCGCCGGGGGCGAGTGGACGCTCTACCCCTACTACGCCGAGGACCTGCCGACGCTCGACTACCCGTTCGTCCAGGTGACGTGGCGCGGGCAGGACACGCGGGAGCGCGACGCGGCGGTCACCGCCTTCCGGCGGTGGCTGACGCGGCATCCGCTCACCGAGCAGGGCCTCCGGGACGACAGGGGCGCCATGCCCTCCGCGCAGGAGGGCGACTCCGCCCGCCCGGACCTGACGGCCCTGTGGACGCTGCTCGGCCCGAACGTCATCCCGAACCGGATGGCCCCGAAGCCGCTGGGGCCGCAGGGCGGGGACCGCGGCGGGAAGTACGTCGCCGAAGGACTCCAGCGCGTCGCCGCCGCCCGTCCCCCGACCTCGGTCTCCCTCATGCTGGACGTGTCGGGGTCGATGGGGCACCCGGCCCAGGGCCGCGACACCCGGCTGGCGCAGAGCGTCTCCTTCCTGCAGAGCCTGGTGGCCCAGTTGCAGAGCCGGGACAGCGCGGGTCTGCAGGTGGCGTCCAGGAAGAAGCCGCCCGACGACCCGGGCACCCTGGAGAACGTGGACCTCGCCGGGACGAGCCCCGCCCAGAAGAACCGCATCACGAGCCATCTCCAGGCGGTCGCGACCGCCGGGGGCGACGTCGCGCTCGCCGACATGATCGGCAAAGCCGACGTGGACCCGGGGTCGGACCTGATCGTCGTCACCGACGGGCAGACGCCGGGGACCAACGGCCCCGGATCGTCCCCCGGCGAGGCCGCCGCGAGGTTCCGCGACCGGCACCGCGACGTTCGGGTGACCGTGGTGCTGACGGGCCCGGCGGACTGCGGCGCCTCCCCCGTCAAGGAGATCGTGGACGCGTTCGGCCCCTCCGGCGGCAGCGGCTGCGTGCCGCTGACCGGCGCGCCGGCACCGCAGCAGGCAGCCCAGCTCCTCTCCGACCTGCGATGAACGGAAGGCCATGACGCGACGGCGGCGACGGTTCGTGCCCCACGGCCGGACGGCCTGGCTGAGCGCCGCGGGAGGGGCCGCCGCGGCGCTGGTCTGCGCCGAGGTGCTGGCCTTCTGGCCGGGCTCGTCCTACCGGGCGCTGACGCCGCACTGCGACCGCTCGGAGCTGGTCGTCGCGGGCGGCACCGACGTCAGCCTGAACAGCCAGCGCCGCCGGCTGATCCAGAAGTGGAACGAGGACAGGCGCAACCCGCACGCCACGCTCGTGGAGATCTCCGAGTCCACCGACTCCCAGCACAGCCAGATCAAGGCGATGCAGGAGTCCCGCGGCTGCGGCTACGACGTACTGGTCATGGACAACACCTGGACGGCGGAGTTCGCCGCGGGCGGCTACCTTCGGCCGCTCGACGACATCGGAGAGCGGAGCGACTTCTTCCCCGCCGCCCTGGAGACCGGGAAATGGCAGGGGAAGCAGTACGCGGTCCCGTTCAACGTCGACGTGGGGCTGCTCTACCGGCGCGACGGCGCGCAGGCCCCGCGCGACTGGCCGCATCTGCTCGGCTCCGGCACCGCCATGCAGCTCGACGACTACGAGGGGCTGACGGTCAACGCGCTCGAAGCGGTGTGGAACGACGGCGGCGGCGGCCTGCTCACCGGCGAGAGGCGCCCGGACGAGAAGGCGTTGCGGGCGAAAGTGTTCCCGGCGTTGAAGCGACTGGCGGCGCGTGCCCCCGACCCGCAGCCCGCGGCGCGGACGCACGGCCCGCTGACGGCGTCGCGCTCGTACGACGAGCAGATGAGCATGGAGGCGTTCACGTCCGGGACGCCGCTGATGCGGAACTGGCCGTACGCGTTCTCCACGCTCGCGACGGAGCCGGGGATGCGGGACGGGACGCGCCTGCGGTACGGGGTGACCGCCCTGCCCGGACGCACCGTCCTCGGGGGCCAGAACCTCGCCGTGTCCAAGTACTCCCCCAACCCGGACGACGCGCTCAGGCTGGTGAAGGAACTGAGCGGGACGGAGAGCCAGAAGCAGCTGTTCTCGTGCGGCGGCTTCGCGCCGGGACGCTACAGCGCGCTCGGGCTGGCCTCCGGGCAGCACGCCGCCGCCGACGTGCAGGCGCAGAACTGCTCGGCCCTCACCGGGGAGCGCCTCGATCCCGGCGACGTCGAACTCGACCAGGCGCAGCTGACCGAGCTGGGGACGGCCGTGGTGAACGCCCTGGACCGGGCGCGGCCCCGTCCCGTCACTCCGCACTACAGCACGTTCACCGGCACGTTCCGCGCGTGCGTGCAGAAGCTCTTCGACCAGACGGGAACCGACGCCAGGACGTTCGCCAGGGCCGTGGAGCGCTCGCTCGACGGGCGCACGGCGTCCTGCTAGCGGGCGTCTTCGAGGGCCGCGCGGGCCATGCGGTGCAGGAGGTCGGCCATCGCGGCTCGGCCGAGGCCCTGCGCGGCGCTGCGCGGGGTGGAGTTGAGCAGGCCGAAACAGGCGTGGACGGCGGCGCGGGTGCGCTCGTCCGGCCGCCGGGGGCCGAGGCGGCGCAGGACGGCGACCCACTCCTCGACGTAGGCGCGCTGGAGCCGGCGGACGCGGTGGCGCTGCGGCTCGGGGACGTTGTCCAGTTCCCGCTCGTGCACGGTGATCAGGGCGGGGTTGTCGAGGGCGAAGGCGATGTGCCAGCTCAGCAGCGCGTCCAGGGCCCGGCCGGGGTCGGGGCCGGCGGCGCGGCGCCGGCCCTCGGCGAGCAGCCGCTCGCTGATGTCGAGGAGCATCTCGGCGAGCACGGCCTCCTTGCCGCTGAAGTGGCGGTAGAGGGCGGGGCCGGTGAGCCCGACGGCCCGGCCGAGGTCGCCGATCGACGCCCCGTGGTAGCCGTGGCGCGCGAAGAGCTCGGCGGCGGCGCCGAGGATCTCGGCCCGGCGCGGGTTGGGCGGGGGGCCCGGCGGCGCCTCGGCGGGGTGGGACGTCATGCGGGCCAGTCTAGACTAGAGTTGTTAACGGCCGTTAACATCGGCATTGTTAATGAACGTTAACCGGGAAGGGGGGTCATGAGCGGACCCGAGATCGGCTCGCGCGCCGACGTCGCGGGCGAGGCGTTCAAGGCGAGCGCCGCGCACAACGAGGCGCTCGTCGCCGAGCTGCGCGACCGCGTCGACCGGGCGGGCCGCGGCGGACCCGAGCGCGCCCGCGAGCGGCACGCGGCGCGCGGCAAGCTGCTGCCCCGCGACCGGGTCGACACGCTCCTGGACCCCGGCTCGCCCTTCCTGGAGCTGTCGCCGCTGGCCGCGGACGGCATGTACGGGGACGAGGCGCCCGGCGCGGGGATCATCACCGGCGTCGGCCGCGTCTCCGGCCGCGAGTGCGTCGTCGTCGCCAACGACGCCACCGTCAAGGGCGGCACGTACTACCCGGTCACGGTGAAGAAGCACCTGCGGGCGCAGGAGGTGGCGCTGCACAACCGCCTCCCCTGCCTCTACCTGGTCGACTCCGGCGGCGCGTTCCTGCCGCGCCAGGACGAGGTGTTCCCCGACCGCGAGCACTTCGGCCGCATCTTCTACAACCAGGCCACGATGTCCGGCCGCGGCATCCCGCAGATCGCGGCGGTGCTGGGCTCGTGCACGGCGGGCGGCGCCTACGTCCCGGCGATGAGCGACGAGGCCGTCATCGTGCGCGGCCAGGGGACGATCTTCCTCGGCGGGCCGCCGCTGGTGAAGGCCGCCACCGGCGAGGTCGTGACGGCGGAGGAGCTGGGCGGCGGCGAGCTGCACTCGCGCACGTCCGGCGTGACCGACCACCTCGCCGAGGACGACGCGCACGCGCTGCGGATCGTCCGCGACATCGTCGCCACGCTGGGGCCGCGCGAGCCGCGCCCGTGGGAGGTCGCGCCGCCCGAGGAGCCGGCCGCCGACCCGGCCGAGCTGTACGGGATCGTCCCCCCGGACTCGCGCACCCCCTACGACGTGCGCGAGGTCATCGCCCGGATCGTGGACGGCAGCCGCTTCCAGGAGTTCAAGAAGGAGTACGGCGCGACGCTCGTCACCGGGTTCGCCCGTGTCCACGGGCACCCGGTCGGGATCGTCGCCAACAACGGCATCCTGTTCGGCGAGTCGGCGCAGAAGGGCGCGCACTTCATCGAACTGTGCGACCGGCGCAGCGTCCCGCTGGTGTTCCTGCAGAACATCACCGGGTTCATGGTCGGGCGCGAGTACGAGGCGGGCGGCATCGCCAAGCACGGCGCGAAGATGGTGACCGCCGTCGCGTGCGCCCGCGTCCCGAAGTTCACCGTGGTGATCGGCGGCTCGTTCGGCGCCGGCAACTACGCGATGTGCGGCCGGGCGTACTCGCCGCGCTTCCTGTGGATGTGGCCGAACGCCCGCATCTCGGTCATGGGCGGCGAGCAGGCGGCGAGCGTCCTCGCCACCGTCCGCCGCGACCAGATGGAGGCGCGCGGCGAGGAGTGGGCCGCCGAGGACGAGGAAGGGTTCAAGGCGCCGATCCGCGAGCAGTACGAGGCGCAGGGCAACCCGTACTACTCGACGGCGCGGCTGTGGGACGACGGGGTGATCGACCCGCTCGACACCCGGCGCGTGCTGGGGCTCGGGCTGTCGGTCGCGGCCAACGCACCGCTGGAGCCGGTCGGCTACGGCGTCTTCCGGATGTGAGGGTGTTGATGTTCGACAGCGTCCTGGTCGCCAACCGCGGGGAGATCGCCGTCCGCGTGTTCCGCACGCTGCGGCGGCTCGGCGTCCGGTCCGTGGCCGTCCACACCGGGGCCGACGCCCTGGCGCGCCACGTGCGGGAGGCGGACGAGGCCCTGCTGATCCCGTCGTACCTGGACATCGAGGCGGTCATCGCGGCCGCCCGCGACGCCGGCGCGTCGGCCGTGCACCCCGGATACGGGTTCCTGGCCGAGAACACGGCGTTCGCGCGCGCCTGCGCCGAAGCGGGACTGGTCTTCGTCGGGCCGCCGGCCGAGGCGATCGACGCGATGGGCGACAAGATCCGCGCGAAGCGGACCGTCGCGGCCGCTGGCGTCCCGGTGGTCCCCGGGCGGGACGAGCCCGGCCTGTCCGACGCCGAACTGGAGGCCGCCGCGTTGGAGATCGGGCTGCCGGTGCTGCTCAAGCCGTCCGCGGGCGGGGGCGGCAAGGGCATGCGGCTCGTCCGGGACGCCGCCGGCCTGCCGGAGGCGATCGCGTCCGCCCGGCGGGAGGCGCGCGGCTCGTTCGGCGACGACACGCTGCTCGCCGAGCGGTTCGTCGAGAACCCGCGGCACATCGAGATCCAGGTCTTCGCCGACGCCCGCGGCGGCGCCGTCCACCTCGGCGAGCGCGAGTGCAGCCTCCAGCGCCGGCACCAGAAGATCATCGAGGAGGCGCCGTCCCCGCTGCTGGACGCCGCCGCGCGCGAGCGGATGGGCGCCGCCGCCGTCGCCGCCGCGCGGGCCGTCGGATACGTGGGCGCCGGGACGGTCGAGTACATCGTCTCGGCCGACCGCCCGGACGAGTTCTTCTTCATGGAGATGAACACCCGGCTCCAGGTCGAGCACCCCGTCACCGAGTTCGTCACGGGACTCGACCTGGTCGAGCTCCAGCTCCGGGTGGCCGCCGGAGAGCCGCTGCCGTTCACGCAGGACGGCGTGCGCCTCGACGGGCACTCCATCGAGGCCCGCGTGTACGCCGAGGACCCGGCGCGCGGCTTCCTGCCCACGGGCGGGCGGGTGCTCGCGCTCAGCGAACCCGAGACCGCGCGGGTCGACTCCGGCCTGGACGCCGGGACGGAGGTCGGCGGCTCCTACGACCCCATGCTCGCCAAGGTCATCGTCCACGGCGCCGACCGCGCCGAGGCGCTGCGCAGGCTCGACCGCGCGCTCGCGTCCTACACGCTGCTCGGCGTCCCGACGAACATCGCGTTCCTGCGCGCGCTGCTGCGGCACCCGTCGGTCGTGTCGGGCGACCTCGACACCGGCCTGGTCGAGCGCGCCCTGGACGGCCTGGTGGCGGGCGCGTCCGTCCCGTCCGAGGTGCTCGCCGCCGCCGCGCTGGAGCGGATGCTCGACCTGGAGGCCGGCGACGACCCGTGGGACGTCCCGGACGGCTGGCGGCCCGGCGCCCACGCCTGGGCGTCCTGGATCATCACCCCGGCCGGCGGCGACCCGGTGGAGGTCCGCGTCCAGGGCAGGGCGGCGTCCGCGCGCGTCGCCGTCGGCGGCGAGCCACCGGTCGCCGCGTCGCTCACCAGGCCGTTCACGCTGACCTACGGTGGAAGGACGACCTCGTTCGCCGGCGCCAGGGACGGGCGGACCCTGTGGCTCGGGCGCGACGGGCACGCGTGGGCGCTGGGCGAGCACGTCCGGGCCGAGGGCGGGGCCGACGCCTCCGCCGGGGGCGACGGCGTGCTGCGCAGCCCGATGCCCGGGACGGTGCTGGCGGTCAAGGCGGCCGAGGGCGACCGCGTCGAGGCCGGGCAGCCGCTCGTGGTCGTCGAGGCGATGAAGATGGAGCACACCGTCACCGCGCCGCTGGCCGGCGTCGTGGCGAAGCTGCCGGTCCGCGCGGGCGCGCAGGTCGCCCTCGACGCGGTGCTGGCCGTGATCGAGGAGGCATGACGGTGCCGGTACCCCTTCCCGGCCTTCCCGAGCGGGTCACGATCTACGAGGTCGGGCCGCGGGACGGGCTGCAGAACGAGAAGGCGGTCGTCCCCGCCGAGGTCAAGGCGGAGTTCGTGACCCGGCTCGCCGGCGCGGGGCTGCGCACGATCGAGACGACCAGCTTCGTCCACCCCACGTGGGTGCCGCAGCTCGCCGACGCCGAGCAGCTGCTCGACATCCTGCCGCGCTCCCCCGAGCTGCGGTACCCCGTCCTCGTGCCGAACGAGCGGGGCCTGGACCGGGCGCTCGCCAACGGCGTCACCGAGATCGCGATCTTCGGCAGCGCCACCGAGACGTTCGCCCGCCGCAACCTCAACCGCACCGTGGACGAGTCCCTCGCGATGTTCGCCCCGGTCGTGGAGCGGGCGCGCGCCGAGGGCCTGTGGGTGCGCGCCTACGTGTCGATGGTGTGCGGCGACCCGTGGGAGGGCGACGTCCCCGTCGAGCAGGTCGTGTCCGTCGCGTCCCGGATGATGGACCTGGGCTGCTCCCAGCTCAGCCTCGGCGACACCATCGGGGTCGGCACGCCCGGCCAGGTGACCGCGCTCATCGAGGCGCTGGGCGAGGCGGGCATCGGGGCCGACCGGCTCGCCGTCCACTTCCACGACACCTACGGGCAGGCTCTGGCGAACACCCTCGCCGCGCTCCGCGCGGGCGTCACCGTCGTGGACGCCTCGGCGGGCGGCCTCGGCGGCTGCCCGTACGCCGAGAGCGCCACAGGCAACCTGCCCACCGAGGACCTCGTCTGGATGCTCGACGGCCTCGGCGTCGAGACCGGCGTCGACCTCGCCGGGCTCGCGGCCACGAGCCGCTGGATGGCGGGCCGGCTGGGCCGTCCCAGCCCGTCCCGCGTAGTGCAAGCCCTGCGACCTGGATCGGAGTAGCCAAATGATCGAATTCACGCTCGGCGAGGAGCAGGAGGAGCTGCGGCGCACGGTCGAGCGGTTCGCCCGCGAGAGCGTCGCCCCGGTGATCGGGGACCTGTACGAGCGCGGCGAGTTCCCCTACGAGATCGTCGCCGCGATGGGGAAGATGGGGCTGTTCGGGCTGCCGTTCCCGGAGGAGCACGGCGGGATGGGCGGCGACTACTTCGCGCTCTGCCTGGCCCTGGAGGAGCTGGCGCGCGTCGACTCGTCCGTCGCGATCACCTTGGAGGCCGGGGTGTCGCTCGGCGCGATGCCGATCCACCGGTTCGGGTCGGCGGAGCAGAAGGAGCGCTGGCTGCCGCGGCTCACCTCGGGCGAGCGGCTGGCGGGCTTCGGGCTGACCGAGCCGGGCGGCGGGTCGGACGTCCCCGGCGGCATGCGCACCACGGCCCGCCTGGACGGCGACTCCTGGGTGATCAACGGGTCCAAGTCGTTCATCACCAACGCCGGCACCGACATCACCGCGTTCGTGACGGTGACCGCGTTCACCGGCGACGGCGAGATCTCCACGATCCTCGTCCCGAACGGGACCCCGGGCTTCACGGTCGGGCGCAAGTACTCCAAGGTCGGCTGGTCGGCGTCCGACACGCGGGAGCTGTCGTTCGACGACGTCCGCGTCCCGGCCGAGAACCTCGTCGGCGAGCGCGGCCGGGGCTACGCCCAGTTCCTGCGGATCCTGGACGAGGGGCGCATCGCGATCGCCGCGCTGTCGGTCGGCCTCGCCCAGGGCTGCGTGGACGAGTGCCTGCGCTACGTCCGCGAGCGGGAGGCGTTCGGCCGGGAGATCGGCCGCTACCAGGCGATCCAGTTCAAGGTCGCCGACATGGAGGTCCGGGCCCACACCGCCCGCCTCGCGTACTACGCCGCGGCCGCGCGGATGCTGGCGGGCGAGCCGTTCAAGAAGGAGGCCGCCATCGCCAAGCTGGTCGCCTCCAACGCCGCCATGGACAACGCCCGCGACGCGACGCAGGTGTTCGGCGGCTACGGCTTCATGAACGAGTACGCCGTCGGCCGCTTCTACCGGGACGCGAAGATCCTGGAGGTGGGCGAGGGCACCTCGGAGGTGCAGCGGATGCTGATCGCCCGCGCCCTCGGCCTCCCGCCGTCCTGACGCCGCGCCGCGCCGCGCCCGGCCTCGCCGCCGGGCGCGGGCGCGCGTGTCCCCGTGCGAGGCGCCGAGTTCCCGCCGGTCGCGGAGCCCGCGCGGTAAAGTCGGCGAATGCTGCTGCGCGCCTACGGGATCGCTCGCTCACTGGTCATGTACCACGGAATTCCGGGCCGGCACCGGCGCGCGTCGCGCCTCTACGGGGAGTTCCTCGGGCCCGGCGACCTCGCGTTCGACGTCGGCGCGCATGTGGGCGGCCGGGTGCGCGTGTGGCGGGGGCTCGGGGCGCGCGTCGTCGCGGTGGAGCCGCAGCCCGACTGCCTGCGCGTGCTGCGCCTGTTCTTCGGCCGCGACAGCGGCGTCGCCCTCGTGCCGGGCGCCGCCGGAGCCGAGCCCGGACGGGCGCGCCTGGCCCTGTCCACCGCGACGCCGACGGTGTCCTCGATGTCGCCCGGCTGGATCAGGGCGGTGACGACGGACCGCGGCTTCGCCCGCGTCCGCTGGGACCGCTCGATCGGCGTCGACGTGACCACGCTGGACGAGCTCATCGCCGTCCACGGCGTGCCGGCCTTCTGCAAGATCGACGTCGAGGGCTTCGAGGCGGACGTGCTGGCGGGGCTGTCCCGTCCGCTGCGCGCCCTGTCGTTCGAGTACGTGCCGTCCGCGCACGAGGCGGCGCTGAAGTCGCTGGACCTCGTGGACCGGCTGGGCGACTACGTCTACAACTACTCCCCCATCGAGACGATGCGGCTCGCCAGCCCCCGCTGGCTCGACGCGGCCGAGCTGGTGCGGCGGCTGGAGAGGATCCGTCCGCGCGGGAGGTCGGGCGACATCTACGCCAGGCTCCGCGAATCCGGGTGAGAGCGGCACCGGGAAAGGCGTCCCATTAGATAACAAGGCTTACTAATATCGGCGGGCGCCAGCGCACCGAGCGACGGGGCCCATCGTGCCGGACAAGACCACCCGTGAACCGACGTCCGCCGATCTGAGGACGGACGTCGCCCACTCGGCCCGGGTCTACGACTACCTGCTCGGCGGCAAGGACAACTACGCCGCCGACCGCGCCGCCGCCGAGGAGGTCGTCAGGATCGCCCCGTACATGCGCACCCCCGTGCGGGCCGACCGCGACTTCATGGTCCGGGCCGCCCGCCATCTGGCGGCCGAGCGCGGCGTCCGGCAGTTCCTGGACGCCGGGACCGGGCTGCCGACCTCACCGAACCTGCACGAGGTCGTCCAGGAGGCCGACCCGTCCGGCCGCGTCGTGTACGTCGACAACGACCATGGCAAGCGGGGTTGTGCACACGGAATGCACCGCGTATCCCCTGGTCAAGGCGGCCAACCTGTTGAGCCTCAGGTGGCGCGGCCGGTGGGGAACGGTAGGACCGACCGCAGTTGCTCCCGCGCACGCTGAATTTCCGGAACCTTCGACCACGGCGCTGAAATAGCGAGAATCTCGCGCAAGCGCGAGTCCAGCCGTGCCGAATCGACAAGTGGCGCGATACGCACAAGGCTTGAGATTTGGTCTGCCGCCTCCGGAAGCGCCACCGCACTAAAAGACGCCTTTACCTGCTGTGTCGCCCATGTTGCACGAGACAGCGGAAAGGTCTCAAACAGATGCAGGCACTCAGTGAATGCGACATCCGCTTCTTGGTAGCGTCGAAGGCCAGCCAATGCGAGTGCCGCATTTCCAGTGATTACGGCACCTGTGACTTGCGGGAGGCCATCGAACCCTCTCGCGATATCAATGGCAGACTGCGAGGGCCTGGGACCGCGATGCGCATATGGGGACTTCTTTGAAAGGGCGACGGCAAGTCGAGCATTCAACCGGGCGTGATGTTCCTCTGCCAACTCCGCTATCTGAAGTCCGCGCTGCGCGTAGTGGGCTGCACGAACGGGATCTATCGAGGTAGTGAAACAGCAAAGATTCTCGTAGTTATGCGCGGTTCCCTCTACATAGTGCGCGCGCCGCGCAAGAGCCAGTGAAACGTTGCCGACTTTCTCCGCAAGCTTAAGATTTCGTGCATCGTAAAGAACCAAGGATGCGCTACGGGCAAGGTCTGATGCGGCCCGTTGCAGGGCGACATCTCTGCTATTCATCGCCCCTTCAACACGGCGTACATGACGCAGCGCAGTAGCGACCAGTGGCACCCCTCCGAGTTGCTCTTTGGATCCCTCAAGACGTGACGCCAACGCCTGCACATAATCCGGATCTTGATACGGGCTCGCTGAAGGCGACGGAACGAAAGCTACAGAAGCGGCAACGGTAAGAAATTCTCTGCGGTCCACAGGATCACGGTCCTTTGCCACGGGGGTTATGCGTACCTCCCAGCCAACTCGCGACAGGAGGTCGATTGCCTTGCCGATAGGGGTATCCCTGGTGCCCTTGATGACCTGGGAGACCCAGGGCTGGGATACCTCCAGCTCACGGGCGAGATCAGCTTGCGTCCATGCCCGCTGATCCATGATCAGCTTAAGGGCTTCGGCGAGGCTGTGTGCTTCCACGACCTCAGCTTATAACTCTCAGCAAAAGATCGCACTAGCGAACCTGTAAGAGCGTGACAGGATGCGTGGCAGACAAGATAAGGCGCACTTCTAGCGGACAACACAACAAGCTGTCCGGCGAGGTGATATCCGACATGGGCCACCACACGATTCATCGACACGTTTCGGGGAAACGGTCCGGAGCGCCGTACCGAGTGCCGCCCACGCACCCGGGAACGCTGCCCCCAGATCCTTCTCCTCTGCTGCCGATCCTTGAGCCCGTGCACCGGGAGCGACTCGGGTTCTTCCGCGCGCTGATCGTGGAAATCTCCGACGCTAGCGATCTCGCTGCGGTGATCACGGAAGAGGATGGCTATCCGGTCTTGAGTGTGACTCGCGTGGACGCGACACGGTCGCTCATTGTCGGGTGCCTGTACTGGCATGGCGTCTGGTACTTCACCACTCCGGATATCCGGACGTTCGCGCGGGCGGACAATGCGCCTGCGGCGGCACTGGCTGTCAAGCGGGCAATGCGCGAGTAGAGCGAAGGGAGGAAAGAGTGGCTGACTGCACGGAGCAAAGGACAGCGCTTCCGGTGGACCTCGTTGAGGTAGCGGTGGCTGGCTTTGAGGAGGTATGGCGTTCGCGGGATTACTCTCTGACGCTCTTGAGCGTCCTGTCAGCCACTGCGAGGCAGGAGGCGGAGTTCCGACTCAGGATCGCGCCGCGAAGGGACGCCACGGACGCTCTCACGCTCGCGTGGGGTGTCGTATTCCCCATCCTCGTACGGCTCTTGCAGGATCAAGGGTTCTTTGCGGCGACGATCGATTCCCTGATCGCCGAATCGGCGGAGAAGGTAACGCAAGTCACGAAAAGTGACGGCGGCCTATGAGACTGCCCGCACGTGAGTAAGCAGGGCGGTCTCACATGCGGGCGCGGCCCCGGGGAAACCAGTCCCCTTACCCCGGGGCCGTTCCAAACCTCGCCTTGAGGCCGGTATCTACTGACCTCGGCTGGGCGTGGCGTCTGTTCACCGTTCCCCCGGGACGGACGCCACATGGGGGGGCGGAGGTGTGCGGCGAGGGTCGCTCGTCGCACACCTCCGTTACTTCATCCGAAATACCAGAGAACAGGAGATGCGCGGTGCTGTGCCGAAAATACCGACGGAGGATTCAAATGCGGGTTCTGCGGTGGCGTTTCCCCGCATGGGACGTCAAGTACATGCCCGGCAACACGTGGACTTTTAGCCGCGCCAAGATCCGCCGCACCAGCAACGACGGAGCAAGGGCCGTCTGGCGGGAAATCAAGGCACTAGACGCCATGTTCCGTGACGGAGTGATCCGGCCGACCGACGACTACAGCAGCGCGCGGGGGACGCAGAACACCTAGAGCGTTCTGCGCCACGTAGCGCGAATACCCCTCCCAGCAGTGACCGGGAGGGGTATTCGCCATTCCTTACCCCCTTCGCTTCCGCATTCGTTTCGGCTTTCGTCTCCGCCTTCACGAAAGCGAAGCCCTACAGGGCGTATACCCCCAGGCCAGCGAACCAGAATCCCCGGAACCCCCTGCCTAAACTCCCTCCGGTCGTCCCGTCGTCCCTCCGGTCCTCCGCGAACCCGCCCTCTCTCCCCTTTTAGAATCAAATCTCGCGCAAATTGACTCGCCGGCCGCCTCGCACAACAAAATTGAAAAATCACCGACACGCTACGCCGGACTCAATTCCGCCTCCATTGACGACATTCGTTGGCTGCATTTCGATGGATTCACCATGTAGAACTGACAGTACGTTATGCGTCGACCGAGAATGGCGTGTCGCGCCGTGGCCAATGTTGAACAGAGAATTGTGGGGTTCTTTCGCTTCCGGACAGCGGGTTTGCTTCCTCGCCCCTGCGGCAATGCGCCTCATGCGCTTTGTGCAGGCCATAAATGCATTGGCGATTCAACCGACCACCGTACCGGCCAATGCCATACAGACACGCCCTGACGATCTCGGAATTTTAGCTGCAGTGCGTTGAAGCTGTCCGCAAGAACGCACTTCAACTCGCGAATTCGTGACCGAACCAGCCTGCCGACTGGGCGGACGGAATCGGCGTACACCTCCGGACGGACACTCATTTATCAAGGTCACCGTTCCAGAGACGAAACGCAGACAACATTGCGTTCCGCCGAATCACGTCGCTTAGGCCCGCGAACGGCGGGAGCCGTGCCGATGACCCTTCCCGCCCACAACGGCACTCAGGGAGCCTCTCAGGCCCGCGAACGGCGGGAGCCGTCCCGATGACCCTTCCCGCCCACAACGGCACTCAGGAAGGCGCTCAGGGCGACCAGGGCGACCAGCCGCAACACTCACCCCGGACAGTGGGAAGCGATCAGCCGGAAGCTAGCGGCCCTAGAGCCGTTGACCGCCCCCGCCTAAACGACCGGACAACAAGAGAGGCCCACTCGGAATCGCTACCGAGTGGGCCTCTCTTGCTGTCCGGTCTTTGTATGCCGGAGGTCAGGCGACTTCGACAGATTGGCGATGGAAGCACAATCCATTCCCGAGGTCCACAATCCCGCCCGCGTTCGCCGAGTCTTTTGCGTCCGCCCCGATCACGATTCGCGGCTCCCCACCGTCAATCACGAGAAGCATTCCCCATGCCTCCTGAACCGCCCGGACCATTCCCCTCTTGACGCCGTCATCGCCGCCCGTCCACATCTGCGCAACCGTCTGCCCGGTCGGCGCGTAGTCGTAACTGTCCGGCACGACCCCGAATCCCTCGATGCGCGCTTTCATCGCTTTGCGCTCCGCGACCAGTGCATCCAATTCGTCATCGTCTTCGGTCGCGGAAAGGCGCGCCTGAATTTTGCGGAGTGCGGCCTTGAGCGCGTCCAGTTCGTGAGCGTTGCCTGCAACTTTTTGGAATGCGAGGATGTCTGTTGTGTCGTTGGCGAACATGCTTTCAATCAGTTCGAGAACGGGGCGGGCGTTGTGACCTTTGAAGCGTCCGCATGTGAGTCGCCGTTTGGCTGTACCTCCGCATCGCAATTTAGGGGTACGCGGGTTCCCTGCTGGAGTGGCTCCGAGGTTTATAAAAAGCTTCCCCCCGCATTCGGGGCATGGAAGGAGACCCGAAAGCCAATTCGAGGGCGAAGCGACTGGGCGGCCACCTTTGTTCGCGCGGGACGCAGATTTGTTGGCATCAAGCACTTTGTTCGCGCGCCACCATAGGGGCGAATCGACTACCGGGGCCACTTCGTGCGACCACCTGTCTGTAACACCTTCATAGGTGTACGAGCATTCCACTACGCCCGTGTGGTTCGCGGCGAACCGGATTAGGTTCCTGACACTGTTCGGGTAGAGACCGTAGGCCCGTCCCACAGAGTTCAAAGACTCGCCATTAGCGATGCGTTCGTAAACGTCGACCACCGCTTGCGGGTTGGCGCAGTAAGCCTGCTTCGCGTAACGGACCCCCTTCACCTTCCAGAACGCGGGCAATTGTCCATGGTGCGCTTTGTTGTCGCGAACCATGGACATTCCCCGGTAAGTCGTGCGCTTCACGGTCAAGGACTTCTCGGCATTCGCATGCTGCGCAACCAGGGTGACGACTCGCCCGGCAAAGTCGGTCGTTCCGAAAGTCGGCTCAGCTATCGAGGCCACGTCGCCGCCAGCGGAACGAATCGCTAGAAGAATCTCCGCTTGCGCGTCCAAGTCCTCGCGCCGGTCAAGTCGCGAAGACTCCGTGACAATCAAAGTTCCGTAGTCGCCCCGTTGAATATCCGCAATCGCCTCGCGGAGCGCGGGCTCTTGTGTCCCCTTTGACGCGCTGTAGCCCTTCAGTCGGAAGGTCTTAACGATCGTGATCCCGCGCTCTTGCGCGTATCCGTCGATGGCTTTGACCTGGGACGTTTCGTCCTGGCTGCCCGTGCTGACTCGGACGAACGCTGCGGCGAGACTCATGCGCGTGATCCCTTCGGACGGCTTGCCCTACCGCCGTGCACACTACCCGGCACGATGCGACCCGATCGTGCTGGCCCACGCTCGCGCCCTGCTGACCGGCACCCCGCAGGGACGCTCCCGCTACATCCACGCGGACCTGGCCGAGCCGGAGGCGATCCTGTCCTCGCCCGAGGTCCGGGCCACGTTCGACTTCGCCGAGCCGGTGGCGCTGTGCCTGATCGCCGTCCTGCACTTCGTCCACGACGACGAGCTGGCGCACGACGTCGTCCGGCGGCTTCTGGGACCTCTCGCGCCGGGCAGTTTCCTCGCCCTCTCCACGATCGCCATCGACAGCGCGCCCGAAGAGGTCGGGGACGCCGTGAAGAGGTACAACTCGCGCGGGATCAAGTCCAAGGCCCGCACCAAGGCCCAGGTGAGGAGCTTCTTCGACGGCCTGGAGCTCGTCGATCCGGGCGTGGCGCCCGTCCACCGCTGGCGACCGGACGACAGGGCCCGCGCGATCGACGACTCCCAGGTGTCGATGTACGGGGGCCTGGCCCGCAAACCCTGAGCCGCGCCGCTCCCGCCAGGGCCGATCCGGCCGGGGCCCCGCTCAGCCGGAGGCCGCCGCGAAGGCGGCGAGCCGGGCTTCCACGTCATCACGGGGCAGTTCGCGAAGGCCGACCTTCGCCTCCAGCGCCTCGTGCAGGGCCGGATACATGTTCGCCGGGGACCACTGGGCGTTGATCGACCGCTCGTCCAGGAACAGGGTGGGGAGGCCGTCGAGCACGGGGACCGCCTCGAAGGGGGCGGAACCGGGGAAGAACGACGCCGGCTCCGCGCCGGCGCCCGGGTAGTGGAACCCGATCCGCAGGGAGTCGATCAGCTCGGGGGCCTCCTGGTGCTCCTGCGGAGTCAGGGCCTGGTTCCGCGCGTACCGCACGAGCGCGGGGTCGGCCGCCTCGGCTCCGAGGTAACCGGGGCCCGCATGGCGTTCGAGGGCGTCCTGGGCGAGCGCGAAGAAGTGGTACATCCGGTCCTGGACGCCGGTCAGGCCGAGAACGAAGCCGCGCCGGCCGCGCGGGTCGAGCAGCAGGATCTCCCGGTCGTCCAGGAGGGCGAGCACCTCGCGGACGTAGTAGAGGGTCTCGTAGTGCTCGTCGAGTTCGTCCGCGAGCCGCGCGACGTCGGGCCGGGCCCGCAGCCGCCGCCGCGCGCCCACGTCGCGGCTGAGCATCGTCATGGCCGCGAGGAGGACGAAGGGCAGGGCGTGGTGGGCCCGGACGAGATCGGGAGACACCCGGAACACCTCGTCCTGCGCGCTCGCCCCGCCCCGCGCCGCGAACTCCTCCGCCAGGTGCAGGTACCGCTCCGTCACCCGCATGACCGCGTCGACCGGCACCGCGGCCGAGCCGCCCCGCTCGACCAGCACCCCGCAGACGAAGGCCATCATCCCCGCGCGGAAGACGTCACCGGTCTCGAACGAGGCGGCCAGTTCCGCCGTCGCGGCATCGACGCCGGTGATGGAGCCCAGGAACGCCCGCACCTCGCCCCGGCCGATCAGGTCGGTTCCGGCGAGGCATTCGCCCAGGTCGCTCGGCTGCCGGACGAACTGCGCGATCCCTACCGTCTGCGACATTCGATCATGCTAGCGGCGACCGCTCCCCTCCGCGGCCGCCCCTCTCCTTCGCGACCGCCTCGCGGACGGCGGGGGCGATCTCCTGCCCCCAGCGGCCGACGGAGGCGGGGTCCTGCGTCCCGCCGCCGGGCGAGAAGAGGGTGAAGCCCGACGCGCCGTGCTCCAGGACCGCCCCGGTCAGCTCCTCGGCCCACTGCTCGGACGAGCCGCCGATCCAGCGTCCGTCGCGGTCGCGCGTGGCGGGCAGCGGCCGTTCGGTGACGCGTCCGGGAAGGTTGAAGATCGTGCGGATCCCGCGCGGGTCGCGTCCCACCGCCGCGGCCGCCTCGTCGATCACCGGTCGCGACGTCCGGTAGCGCTCGCTGAGCCAGTCGGCCGCGTGGCCGGGGATCCAGCCGTCGGCCACCCGGCCGGTCGCGGCGAGGGACCTCGGGCCGACCGACCCGGTCCACACGGGCGGCGCGGCGACGGGAGCCGGCTCGATGTCCTCCACCCGGTAGTGGCGGCCCCGGTGGGTGACCGGCGGACCGCCGCCGGCCAGCTTCCTGACCAGGACGATCGCCTCCTCGAAGGCGTCCACGGCCTCACCCGGCGACATCCGCGGAACGCCCATGTCGGAGATCCGGTCCCACAGCCCGCCCGCCCCCATGCCGAGCACGACGCGGCCGCCGGAGAGCACCGAGAGCGACGTCACCGTCCGCGCGAGCAGGGGAGCCGGCCGGGTCGGCAGGTTCGTGACGTTGGCGAAGCCCGCGATGCGCTCGGTGCGTCCGAGGACGAACCCGATGGCTGCGTAGGCGTCCACGCGGTCGCCGAGGTAGGGGTGGTCCGACAGGGAGAAGTGGTCCAGGCCGTCGCGGTCGGCCTGCCGAGCCATGCGCAGCAGGCCGGCCGCCTCGTCGATGACGGTGTGCGCGCCGAACCCGAACAGGGGCATGCCTTCACCCGCGGCCGATTGGCTCATCATTTCGTGCTCCCAACGACGGGCTTGCAGTTCGTATTACGAACCATATTAGTTCGTGACACGAACTGCAACCGAGGACGCCGGCTCAGGACTTGCGGGCGTCTCCCTCGTCCGGATCCGCGAACACCACCGGGACCTCGTTGGCCAGCACGACGCGGCCGAGCAGGTCGGCGAGCGCGCCGCGCTCGGCGTCGCCGAGACCCTCCGGCAGCCGGTCGATCCGCCGGCAGGTCTCGGCGTAGAACTCCTCGACCAACCGGCTCCCCTGCGAGGTCAGCACGATCCTCACCGCGCGCAGGTCCCGCGGGTCGGGCTCGCGCCGGACCAGGCCGTTGCGCTCGGTGCGGTCCACCAGGCCCGTGAGGCTCGACTTGGCCAGCCCCAGCATCGCGCCCAGTTCGCCCATTCCCCGCGGCCGCGCCATGAGCACGCACAGCAACTGCCCCTGCTGCGACGTGATGCCGTACTCCCGCGCCGACTCGCCATATACGGCGTTCACGAGAAACGCCCCTCGCACCAGCGCACTCACAACACCGATCCGACCCTCGTCATCTTTGGCCACGCGCCCAGGATAGCCCGTCAGTTCGCGCGACGAACTACAGAGGCGCACCCCCGCCCGGCGGCGTCCCGCCCTGGCGACCGATGAATAGCTTGACAGCTAAGAGCCATAGCTTCATGATGATGGCTAAGGCCGTTAGCCACCGTTCGGAAGGACGTCGTCATGACCGCAGCCGTCACCCGGGGCGAGATCTCGGGCATCCGCGTCGTCCGCCGCATCGCGTGGTCCGCCGGCGCGCTCTTCTGGTCGGCCTTCGCCGTCCTCGAAGGCGTCAACCACGGCTGGCTCGCGGCGTTCCTGGCGCTCGCCTTCTTCGTCGCCCCCGACCTGACCTTCCTCGTCGGGCTGCGGGAGGCCCGCACCGTCGAGCGCGGCCGCCTCCAGCCGCGCGCCGTGCCGTACTACAACGCCGCGCACCGGGCCCTGGTGCCGTTCGCGCTGATGCTGCTCTGCACGGTCACCCCGATGTCCTGGACTCCCCTGTTCGCCGGCCTGTGCGGCTGGATGGCCCACATCTCCCTCGACCGCGCGTCGGTTACGGCCTGCGCACCAAGGAGGGCTTCCAGCGCACCTGACCACAGGCCCGGCCTGATGAGGACAGGCGGCCGGCCGGCGAAATCATCCTCACGGAGAGTCGGGCGACCGGCACGGTTCATGCCGTACGTCACACCGGGTCCGAGGCGGTGTCAAGGGAACACTTGTGTCTGCTAGAAAATGCCGGACGCTTGCAGGCCCAACGACGGGTGGCACATGGAACCCCTCCATCCCGGTGATCCCCGGCGGATCGGACCGTACGAACTGGAGGCCCGGCTCGGCGCCGGCGGCATGGGGCAGGTGTTCCTCGGGGCCTCGCCCGGCGCCCGCAGCGTCGCCGTCAAGGTCATCCGCGCCGAGCATGCCGAGGACGCGCGGTTCCGGCGGCGGTTCGCCCGCGAGGTCGAGGCGGCCCGCAAGGTCGGCGGGTTCCACACCGCGCAGGTCGTCGACGCCGACCCGGAGGCCGACGCGCCGTGGCTGGTGACCGCGTTCATCCCGGGGCCGTCCCTCAGGGAGGTGGTCGCCGAGCGCGGGCCCCTCGATCCGGACGATGTCCGGGCGCTCGCGGCGGGGCTGGCGGAGGGCCTGGCCGCGATCCACGCGTGCGGTCTGGTGCACCGCGACCTCAAGCCCGGCAACGTCATCATGGCGGCGGACGGGCCCCGGATCATCGACTTCGGCATCGCCCTCGCGACCGACGCGACCGTGCTGACCTCGCACAACGTGGTCGTCGGCACCTACGCCTACATGTCGCCGGAACAGGTGCTCGGCGATGTCCCCGGTCCGCCCGGCGACGTGTTCTCGCTCGGCTGCGTCCTCGCCTACGCCGCGACCGGCGCCGGCCCCTTCGACGCCACGTCCATCCCGGCGATCGTCCACCGCGTCCTGCACGAGGAACCGGACCTGTCCGGGATGCCCGGCGACCTGACCAACATGATCGCCGCGTGCCTGGCCAAGGATCCCGGGCAGCGGCCCACACCGGACGCCCTCATCACCGCGCCGCAGAGCATCGAAGCCCCGACGCCGCGGCCGACGTCCTCCCCGCCCGATGACGCGGTCAGCACGCACCCCAACGCGACACGCGTCGCGACCCGGCAGCAGGAGGCCCCGACCGTCGCGCCCGCCGGGCAGGTCGCCGTCGGCCGCCGGGCGCTGCTCATCGGCGCGGGCGCCGTCACGGCGGCCGCCGCCGTGGCCGTCCCCGCCGGGATCCTCCTGACCCGGGGTGACGGGAAGGGGGCCGCGGCGCCGCCCGCGCCCGCCCAACGTCCGAAGGGCCTGGTCTCCCCCAGCAGGTCGCTCAGCGCCACCGACGTCAAGAGCCTCAGCGAGGTCGCCCTCACCGCCGACGGCGGGACCGTCGCCGCCGGGGGCCTGGACTCCACGATCACGCTGTGGGACGTCGCCACCGGACGCGTCCTGCGGACGATCAAGAAGACGGGCTGGGTGAGCGCGCTGGCGTTCAGCCCGGACGGCCGGTCCGTGGCCGGCTCGTGCAGCACCCCCGGCCTCCTGCTCGTCTGGGACGCGGCCACCGGCCGCCTCAAGGTGAACGTGCGGAGCGGGGAGTTCGGCCTGAACTCGCTGGCCTACAGTCCCGACGGCCGGACGATCGCGGGCGCCAACCCCGACGTCCAGCTCTTCGACGCCGGCACCGGCCGCAGGCTGGCGTCGTTCGACCTCCGCCACAGCGGCGTCAATGCGGTCGCCTACAGCCCGGACGGCAGGCTCGTCGCGGCCGGCGTGGACGGCTACTACGACAAGCCGCCCGGCAGCACCGTCCAGCTCCTCGACAGCCGTACGCTCCGCAAGCGCGGGCAGCTCGCCGGCCACACCGAAAGCGTCACCGGTGTGGCGTTCAGCTCCGATGGCAGACGGCTGGCCAGCAGCGGTGCGGACAAGACCGTCCGGATCTGGGATGTCGCCTCACGCCGCGCCCTGCGCGTCATCAGGACGGGCGATGCGACGGCCAAGGACGCGAAGTTCTCCCCGGACGGCTCGTCCGTCCTCGGCGCGTGCTCCGACCGGACCATCCGGATCTGGAACGCCGCCACCGGCGTGCTCACCGCGACGCTCGTCGGCCACCCCCAGTCCGTCGAGCGGATCGTCCTCACCCCGGACGGCCGGACCGTGATGGGCGTGGGCGGCGCCAAGGCGGACGGCACCGTGACCCTCTGGAAGGTCTGACCCTTGGATCCGCTCCGCAGTGAGGACCCCCGCCAGGTCGGCCCGTACCGGCTGGAGGGACGGCTGGGCGCCGGCGGCATGGGCGAGGTGTTCCTCGGCTCCTCGCCGAGCGGGCGCAAGGTCGCGGTGAAGGTCGTCCGCGCCGAGTACGCCGCCGATCCGGGGTTCCGCCGCCGGTTCGCCCGCGAGGTCGAGGCGGCCCGCAAGGTCGGCGGGTTCCACACCGCGCAGGTGGTCGACGCCGACCCGGAGGCCGCGTCGCCCTGGATGGTGACCGCGTTCGTGCCCGGTCCGTCCCTGCGGCAGGTCGTGCTGCGCCAGGGGCCGCTCGCGCCGCCCGAGCTCCGCGCCCTGGGCCGGGGCCTCGCCGAGGGGCTCACCGCCGTCCACGCGTGCGGGCTGGTGCACCGCGACCTCAAGCCCGGCAACGTCATCATGGCCCCGGACGGCCCCCGGATCATCGACTTCGGCATCGCCCGCGCCGCGGACGCGACCGCGCTGACCTCGACCGGCGCGGTCGTCGGCACGTTCTCGTTCATGTCGCCCGAGCAGGTGCGCGCCGACGCCACCGGCCCGGCGAGCGACGTGTTCGCGCTCGGCTGCGTGCTCGCCTACGCCGCGCTCGGCCGCGGCCCGTTCGACGCGCCGACCATCCCGGCGATCGTCCACAAGATCGTCGGCGCGTCACCGGACCTGGCCGGCCTCACCGACCCGCAGCTGCTCGATCTGGTCGTCCGCTGCCTGGAGAAGGATCCCGCGCGGCGGCCGTCCGTCCAGGAGGTCATGACCGGGTTGAGCACCGCACCACCGCGCGGGCTCCCCCGCCGCGCCCTCCTGTTCGGCGGAGCGGCCGCCGCGGCGACCGCCGCCGTCGCCGTTCCGGCCGTCCTGCTCTGGCCCTCGGCCGGGCCCGCGGCCAGGCGGAACGTGCCGAAGACCCCGACCGGCGTCCCCACCGGCTTCAGCCTCCCGAGTACGGAGGTCGCGGTCTTCGACCTGGTGTTCTCCCCCGACAGCCGGGCCCTGTGGGGCGCGGGCTTCTCCTCGATCCTGCGCTGGGACCTGTCCACCGCGCAGGTCACCACCCGCGAGATCGAGAACTCCGGCGACACCTACAAGCGCCCGATGTCCTTCACTCCCGACGCCGGGACTCTCGCCACAGGCGGCGGCGACGGGACCGTCCACCTCTGGGACGTGGCGTCGGGGCGGATCCGCAAGACCTCTTCCGGGCTGCGAGGCGCCAAGGCGCTCGGATTCGCCCCGGACGGCCGGGCCCTCGCCGTCAGCAGCGAGAGCGGCTCCCCGTACGTCCAGATCTGGGACACCGTCACCGGCAGGACCGTTCCGATGAAGATCGACTACGCCGCCAACACGCTGGCCTTCTCCCCGGACGGGAAGAAACTCGCCGGCGACCGGTCCCTGTCCGGCCGCTTCACGCTCTGGAACGCCTCGAACGGCGACGGCACCGAGGTCGCGCCGCTCTACGCCACGGGGGTCCCGTGCCTCGCGTTCAGTCCGGACGGGAAGACCATGGCGGTGTCCACCGGCGGCTATTACGGGTTCGAACTGCGGCACGCGGACGACGGCAAGCTCAAGAAGACCATCAAGGGCCTCGCCGGCGAGGTCCATGCCATGGCGTTCAGTCCCGACGGCAACACCCTCGTCACCGCCGACGAGAAGAACATCCGTCTCTGGCACGTCCCGACAGGCCGCAGCACGGCAACGCTCCCCGGGGACAGCGACGAGGACCAGACCGTGGCCTTCGCCCCGGACGGCCAGAGCTTCGCCACGACCAGCGGCGCCGGCACCACCCGCCTCTGGACCTTCGGCTCCGCCTGACGCCTGGAAGCGCGCGGGCCCCGACCTGCCGGGCAGCCGGCGGCGGCCTGCTCGGCCCTGGTCGAGGCCGCGGAGGACGCGTGCGGGCCGAGGAGGGAAGATGCCGGGGTGAGCTACGACGAGGAACTGGCCGGCCGCGTGGAGGACCTGCTCGGGGCGAGGCGTGACGCGACCCCGAAGCGGATGTTCGGCGGCGTCGCCTGGATGGTGAACGGCAACATGGCCGTGGTCGTGAGGAACGAGGGCGGACTCATGATCCGGGTCTCCCCCGACGACCACGAGGCGGTGCTGGCCGAGCCGGGCGCCGCCACGACGGTCATGCGCGGCCACCCGATGCGCGGCTGGATCACGGTGTCGCCCGAAGCCTGCGCCACGCCGTCCGCCGTGGCCGCATGGGTGGACCGGGGGCTCGCCTACGCGCTGTCCCTGCCTGCGAAGTAGTCTCGGACACCGGCCCGCCGGGCGCCCGGTCCAGAGCGCGCGGGCCGGGGAGCCTTCGGATGTCGCGTCGGTCACACTTGATCGGCCCCGGACGCGGTCGAGGCGGGGGCGCGGACCGCGCGGAACAGGGCGGATTTGTCAGACCCGGCCGGAATACTCCCGGAGCGCCCGAAGTTTAATCGTTCGCGAAAGTGTCAGTCGCTGCAGTATTTTGCGGCAGTACCCAGGTGAGCCCTGAGCGAGCCCTGACACCCCCTGAGCAACGAGACCACGGCCCCCGCGTGCCCGCATGCGGGCCTGACGATTGGAAGAGAGTTGACCGCTCCCGCATCTCCCAAGGTGGCGGACGGCCCGCTGGAGGAACCCGGCGCCGGAGGAGGACTGGACCGCGGTGTGCTCGCCACGGCCATGGTGGTCGTCCTCGGGGCGATCATGTCCATCCTGGACGTGACGGTCGTCAATGTCGCGATCAACGACCTGGCGAAGGAGTTCGAGACCTCGCTGGCGACGATCCAGTGGGTCGCGACCGGCTACACCCTGGCGCTGGCCACCGTGATCCCGATCACGGGTTGGGCCTCGGCCCGGTTCGGCACCAAGCGCCTCTACATGATCTCCATCGGGCTGTTCGTCGCCGGTTCGATGCTGGCGGGGATGGCGTGGTCCGCCGAGTCGCTGATCGCCTTCCGGGTGCTGCAGGGCATGGGCGGCGGCATGATCATGCCGGCCGGCATGACGATCCTGACCCAGGCGGCGGGGCCGCAGCGTGTCGGCCAGGTGATGAGCATCGTCGGCGTGCCGATGCTGCTCGGCCCGATCCTCGGCCCCATCATCGGCGGCTACCTCGTCGACGACGTGTCGTGGCGCTGGATCTTCTTCATCAACCTGCCGATCGGCATCGTCGCGCTGACGCTGGCGGCGCGGATCCTGAAGAAGGACGAGCCGAAGCCGGCCGAGCGCCTCGACGTCATCGGGCTGCTCCTGCTGTCCCCCGGCCTGGCCTCCCTGATCTACGGCGTGGCCAAGGGCGCGGAGATGAAGGACTTCCTGAAGACCGGGTCGCTGGCCTTCTGGGCCGTCGGCGCCGTGCTGATGCTCGGCTTCGTGGTCCGCGCGCTGAAGGCCGAGAACCCGCTGATCGACCTGCGGCTGCTCAAGCGGCGCTCGGTGGCGGCCGCGTCCGGCACGATGGTGCTGTTCATGGCCGCCTTCATGGGCGCGATGCTGCTGCTGCCGCTGTACTACCAGACCGTGCGCGGCGAGGGCGCCCTCCAGTCCGGCCTGCTGCTGGCCCCGCAGGGCCTCGGCGCGATGATCACGATGCCGATCGGCGGCAAGCTGACCGACCGGGTCGGCCCCGGCCGCGTGGTGCTGGCCGGCATGGTCGTCGTGGTCCTGTCGGTGTCGGGCTTCGCCGCGATCCTGGAGGCCGACACCTCCTACTGGGCCCTCGGCGGGACCCTGTTCGTGATGGGCCTCGGCATGGGCATGACGATGATGCCGACCATGGCGGCCGCCATCCAGACCCTCGTCCACGACGAGGTGCCGCGGGCGACCACGATGCTGAACATCATCCAGCAGGTGTCCGCGTCCATCGGCACCGCGATGATCTCGGTGCTGCTGGCCAACCGGCTGGCCTCCGAGCTCGGGGGCGGGGGCGGCGGCGAGATCGGCAGCGCCGAGAAGGTGCCGCCGGCGATCATGCAGAAGATCGCCGAGCCGATGGCCGCCGCGTTCCAGCACACCTACTGGTACTCGGCCGGGCTGCTGCTGCTGGCGTTCCTGCCGGCGCTGCTGCTGCCGCGCAAGAAGCCGGACGCCCCGGCGGTCGACGCGCCGATGCCGATGCACTAGAGCGTCCCTGGCGCGTTCCAAACCCCGGTCGGCCCCTCGTGGGGGCCGGCCGGGGTTTCGGTCGTCCAGGGCCGTCTCAGGCCGTGGCAGGGCGCTCGTCCGCCCAGTACTCGTCCTTCAGCAGCCGCTTGTAGAGCTTGCCGGTCGGGTGCCGGGGCAGCTCCGCGCGGAAGTCCACCGAGCGCGGGCACTTGTAGTGGGCGAGCCGGTCGCGGCAGTACGCGATCAGCTCGGCCTCCAGCGCGGGGCCCGCGTCGCCGGGGGACATCGGCTGGACGACCGCCTTGACCGCCTCCCCCATCTCGGCGTCCGGGACGCCGAACACCGCGACGTCGGCGACCTTCGGGTGCACCGCGAGGACGTTCTCCGCCTCCTGCGGGTAGATGTTCACCCCGCCGCTGATGATCATGTAGGCGCGGCGGTCGGTGAGGTAGAGGAACCCGTCCCCGTCCACGCGGCCGACGTCGCCGAGGGTGGTCCAGCCGTGCCCCCAGGGGTCGCGGGACGCGGCGGTCCTCGCCTCGTCCGCGTGGTACTCGAACGCGGGGCCGTCGCCGAAGTAGAGCGTGCCGGGCTCCCCCGGCGGCAGTTCCCGGCCGTCCTCGTCGCAGACGTGGACCTCGCCGAGGATGGGGCGTCCGACGGTGCCCCGGTGGGCCAGCCAGTCCTCGGAGTTCGTGTAGACGAAGCAGTTCCCCTCGGTGCCGGCGTAGTACTCGTGCAGGATCGGCCCCCACCAGGCGATCATCTGCTCCTTGACCGGGACGGGGCAGGGCGCGGCGGCGTGCACCGCGCAGCGCAGCGACGACAGGTCGTAGCGGGCGCGGGTCTCCTCCGGGAGCTTGAGCATCCGGATGAACATGGTCGGCACCCACTGGCTGTGCGTGACGCCGTGCTCCTCGATGGCGGCGAGGGCCTGCTCGGCGTCGAACTTCTCCATCACGACGACGGTGGCGCCGAACCGGTGGAAGTTGAGCGAGTAGCGCAGCGGGGCGGCGTGGTAGAGCGGCGCCGGTGAGAGGTAGACCGAGTCCGCGTCGGGCTGGAAGAGGAAGGACAGGAGCTGGTACAGCGTCCCGCCCTCGCCCATCGGAGCCTTGGACAGAGCCGGTTTCACGCCCTTGGGGCGGCCGGTCGTGCCGGACGAGTAGAGCATGTCCGCGCCCTCGCACTCGTCCTCGATCGGCGTGGGCGGATGCTGGGCGACGCGCTCCTCGTAGGAGGCGTAGCCGGGGGCCGTGCCGCCGAGCATCAGGCGCAGCGGCACGTCCGGCGGCGACTGCGCGGCGGCCTCCATCGCGGCGCTGGTGATGAAGGCCTTCGCCTCGCAGTTGCCCGCGATGTAGGCGAGCTCGTCGGGCTGGAGGCGCGAGCTGATGGCGGTGTAGTACAGCCCGGACCGCTGCGCGGCCCAGGCGACGGCCAGGTAGAGCGGATGGTTCTCCAGCATGAACGCGACGTGGTCCCCCGGGCGCAGCCCCTCCGCGCGGAGCAGCTGCGCGAGCCGGTTGGACTCCTCGTTCAGTTCCCGGAAGGTGACGACCCGCCCGGAGCCCGCCATCACCACGGCGGGCTTGTCGGGCGTCCGAGCGGCGATCTGCCCCAGGTGCATGGCCGCAACCTACCTGGCCGGACCGGCTAATGGAATCCCATTCGGTTTGCCGGCCGGGTCAGACGAGCATGTGGTCGAAGTCACCGTCCTTGGCTCCCCCGACGAACGCCTCCACCTCTTCGCGCGTGTAGACGAGGATCGCTCCCTCAGGGTCTCTGGAGTTGCGCACGGCGATCTCCCCGGTGGGGAGTTCCGCCATCTCGACGCAGTTGCCGGACGGGTTGCTGCGCCGGCTCTTCTGCCAGACGAGCCTGCCGCCCCGGACGTCCGACATGTGGTGGCCGTCCATCTTTGCCCCCTCTAGGCATCTCGGCCTCCCTGTCCCGGAAGGCCGCGATCTCGCCCCACCCCACACCATGGTACGAGATGCACGTGCATTCGTTCTTGCATTGGTTCATGCAGACGGTCTTGCATCTGCACGACTTGGGGAGCAAGATAGCGAACGCTCGCCGGTGACCAACCCGCACGCCTCTGAGGTTTGACCATGACCGTTGACCAGGCAGACGACGTCGCAGCCCACGCCGCCATGGGGGGCGGGCGGCCGCGGCACTTCTCGGCCGTCCACACGCCCTGGCCGGACGCCCCGCCGATGACGCTCGCCCCGAACGCCCCCGCGGCGGCCGCCCACGGCCCGGCCGCGACGCCCGGCCTCGCCGGGCTCTGGCCGGCCCCGCACGCGGGCAGGCCGCGCACGGCCCGCCGGGTGCTCCCGGCGGAGATCACCGCCCCCCGGTCCGCACGCGAGTTCACCCAGGTCACCCTGGACGCGTGGGGACTGGCAGGCGACGCCGGAGACGTGGTCGTCGCCGTGTCGGAGCTGGTGACCAACGCGTTGCGGCACGGCCTGGAGGGGCTCGCCCAGCCGCTGCCGCTGTGCCCCATCCAGCTCGTCCTGATCGGCCATGCGAGGCGGCTGGTCGTGTCGGTGACCGACCCGGGCGCCCGCGCGCCCGAGCCGGCGTCGGCCGAGCCCGACCGCTGCGCGGAGGGCGGCCGCGGCCTCCTCGTCGTCGGCGCGATCAGCGACTCCTGGGGCTGGGCGCGCCTCGCGACGGGCGGGAAGGCGGTCTGGGCCGCCTTCGACCTGCGGTTCAGCCCTCCGGCGCGGTAGGAAGCTGCTCGGCGGAGGCCGGGCGGGCCGGGTTCTCCAGCTCGCTGAGGAACTCCTGGGCCCACCGGTCCACGTCGTGCTCGATCACGCGGCGGCGCATGGCGCGCATCCGCCGCGCCTGCTCGGCGGGCTCGGCGTCCAGCGCCGCCATCAGCGTGCCCTTCAGGCCGTCGATGTCGTAGGGGTTGACCTGGAAGGCGCCGCGTTTCAGCTCGGCGGCGGCACCGGTGAACTCGCTGAGCACGAGCGCGCCCCGAAGGTCCTTGCGGCAGGCCACGTACTCCTTGGCGACCAGGTTCATGCCGTCGCGCAGCGGGGTCACCACCATCACGTCCGCCGCGAGGTACAGCGCGGCCAGCTCGGCGCGGTCGTAGGAGCTGTGCAGGTAGTGGATGACCGGAAACCCGATCTCGCCGTGCTCCCCGTTGATCCGCCCGACGAGCTGCTCGATCTCCTCCCGGAGCAGCTGGTACTGCTCGACGCGCTCGCGGCTCGGCGTCGCGATCTGCACGAACACCGCCTGCCCCGGCTTGATGTGGCCCTCGTGGACCAGCTCACCGAAGGCCTGGAGCCGCTGCGTGATGCCCTTGGTGTAGTCGAGCCGGTCGACGCCGAGGAGCACGGTGGCGTCGCCGAGGTCGGTGCGGATCTCCTGCGCCCGCTCCAGGACGTCCTCGCGCCCGATCAGGTCGTTGAGCTCTCCCACGTCCACCGAGATGGGGAAGGCGCGGGCCCGCACGACGCGGTCGTCCCAGAAGACGTCCTGCTTGGAGAAGCGGGCGTCCAGTAGCCGCCGGCAGAGCCGCACGAAGTTCGCCGCCGCCCCGGGCAGCTGGAAGCCGACCAGGTCGGCGCCGAGGAGGCCCTCCAGGATCCGGCGCCGCCACGGCAGCTGCCAGAACAGCTCCACCGGCGGGAAGGGGATGTGGAGGAAGAAGCCGATCCGCAGGTCGGGGCGCAGCTCGCGGAGCATCTGCGGGACGAGCTGGAGCTGGTAGTCCTGCACCCAGACGATGGCGTTCTTCGAGGCGACCTTCGCCGCCGCCTCGGCGAAGCGCCGGTTGACGCCGACGTAGGCGTCCCACATCGCCCGGTCGTAGACGGGCGTGGCGACGACGTCGTGGTAGAGCGGCCACAGCGTGGCGTTCGAGAAGCCCTCGTAGTAGAGCTCGACCTCCCGCGCGGACTGCTCGATGGGGTGCAGCGACATGCCGTCCTCCTCGAACGGCTCCAGCTGCTCGTCGGGCGCGCCCGTCCAGCCGATCCACGTGCCCTTCCTGCGCCTCATCACCGGGGCGATCGCGCTGACCAGTCCGCCCGGACTGCGCCGCCAGCGCGGCACGCCGTCGGCTCCGACGTTCCGGTCCACCGGCAACCGGTTGGCCACCACAACGAACTCACTACCGCGCGACACTCTGCGACCCGCCTCTCCAGGAACTCTCAGCGCTCACTCATGCCCACAAACGGCCAATAGGAACATCTTGTCATTTCGACGCAAAGTACCCGAGACCCGAAAAGGGGATGTCAGGCGCGCGGGGCGGTCCGGAGGCGGGATTGGATCGGGCCATATTCCTTTCCCGGCAGGTGACCCCTGTCGAACCGCGAGTCACGCGGCGCGAAGCGGCCGGAGAAAAAGTTACCCAGATCACACTCCGGGGCCCCGCGACCCGCGCGACGGCGGCGGGGTGCGGGGCGCCGTGCGCCCCTTCCGGTCGAAACTACAATCACCCGCATGGACGGAGCGGGAGGCCCTGACGGAGCGGAAGGCCCTCTCGGGCCGCGGGAGTTGCGCGCGTGGGCGGCGTTCCTGACGGCCGGCCACCTGATCGACCACGAGATCGAGCGCCGGCTCAAGCGGGACGGCGGGCCGGCGCACGGCGGGTTCGAGGTGCTGGTGCGGCTCCGGTCCGCCGACGGCAACCGGTTGCGGATGTCCGACCTCGCCCGCGAGGTGATGGTGTCGAAGAGCCGGCTCACCTACCAGGTCACGCAGCTGGAGCGGGCCGGGTTCGTGAAGCGTACGGCCTGCGAGTCCGACCGCCGGTCGGTGTGGGCGGAGCTGACCGGCGAGGGCGCCGCGGCGCTCGGCCGGGTCCGCCCGGGGCACCGCCGCGTCGTCCGCGAGGCCTTCGTCGAGGTGCTCACGCCGGAGGAGATCGAGCTGATCGGCGACGCCCTCGGCCGCGTCGCCGACCGCCTGCGCCACCGGTAGGCCCGCCGGGTTAACGTGACCGGAGGCGGAGACCACCGGCGGGGGGAGCATCGCGTTGCGCGACTTCGGGGGGATCATCGAACGCTCGCCCGCGCTGGTCGTCCGGCCGGCGTCGGCGCGGGAGGCCGCGGCGGCGGTCCGCGAGGCCGCCGCGCAGGGCCTGGAGGCGGTGCCGCGCGGCCTCGGGCACTCCACCTACGGGCAGTCGCTGACCTCGGGCGTCTCGCTCGACCTCGGCGGGCTGGCGGGCGTGCGCGAGGTCGGCCCGGACCGCGCGGTCGTCGGCGCGGGGACGAGCTGGCGCGCGGTCCTGGCCGCGACGCTGCCGCTCGGGCTGACGCCGCCCGTCCTGACCGACCACCTCGACGTCACGGTCGGCGGGACGATCTCCGCGGGCGGCGTCGGCGGGACGTCCCACCGGCACGGGACGCAGGCCGACAACGTGCTCGCGCTGGAGGTCGTCGCGGACGGGGAGCCGCTGACCTGCTCCCCCGACGTCCGCCCGGACGTGTTCGACGCGGTCCGCGGCGGGCTCGGCCGGCACGGCGTCATCACCGCGGCGACGCTGCGGCTCGTCCCGGCGCCGAGGCGGGTGCTGAGCTGCACGGTCCCGTGCCGGGACGCCGCGGACCTCCTGCGCGTCCAGCGCGAGACGCCGGCCGAGCACATCTCGGGCCAGGCCAAGCCCTCCGAGGCCGGCTGGGCGTACGAGGCCAAGGCCGTGCTGTACGGAGCGGGCGAGCCCCCTCCCGGCACGGCGGAGACCGAGGAGCTCCCCTTCGCCGACTTCGCCGACCGGCTGGGACCCGACGTGCGGGAGCTGATCGCGCTCGGCGAGTGGGCGCGCCCGCACCCGTGGGGCATCGTCCTGCTCCCCGGCCACGCCGCCGCCGCGGTGATCGGAGCGACGGTCGCCGGGATGACCCCGGCGGATCTCGGCCTCGGGGGCGCCATCGTGATCAAGGCGTTGCGGGTCGGCCGCGTCCCGATGCTCGCGGCGCCGGACGACCCCGTCCTGTTCGGCCTCCTGCGCACCGCCTCACCCGGGTGCGCGTCCGTCGCGGACATGCTGGCCGCCAACCGGGCCCTGCTCGACCGCGCCGAGGCGGTCGGCGGCGTCCGCTACGCGGTCGACTCGGTCCCGCCGGCCACGGGGTAGGCCGACTGGAAGGCGAGCCGCCCGTCGGCCCCCGCGGCGATCCGGTCGCAGACGTCGTCGAGGTCCATGAACTCCTCCCATTCCGCCCGGCCGGACGCGGCGGCGAGCACCTCCACGATCCGCTGTTCGAGGCCGGGGACGCGCTTGGCCTTCCAGATCTCGTCGGCGAGGCTGACGAGCAGGTCGTCGATGCCGATGCCGGGATCGTCCCAGGACGAGTGGGTGCGGGCGAAGCGCGCGAGCCGCTCCTCGACGCCCCGCTCCCGGAGCAGGGCGTGCCCGGCGCGCTCGTGCTCGGCGCCGGGGCCGGACAGCTCGGCCGGGTGGAGCGCCTTGCCGATGTCGTGGGTGGCCGCGCCGAAGAGCACGGCCTCCGCGTCCACGGCGAGGCCGGGGCGGCGCTCGCGCGCCCAGTCGACCAGCTCGGCGGCGACGTCGTGGACGGCGCGCAGGTGGGCGGCCAGGCGGGGCGGGGCGTCGAGGTCCTCCAGGAGGCGGGCGGCCCGCTCCGGCAGCGGCCGGAGCCCGGGTTCGGTCAGCGCGCGGCGCAGGATCGGGGAGGGCATCCGGGCACGGTAGCGCCTTCCGGCCCCGCCCTCACTGCGCCAGGGCGACGACCTCCGCCCCGGGGAGCCCCGCGAGGGCCTCGCCCGGAAGGAGGATCTTCGACCTGCGCAGGCCGCTGCCGATGACGACGTGCGGGGCGGCGGCGACGGCCTCGTCGACGAGGAGCGGCCAGCCCGCGGGGAGGCCGACCGGGGTGATGCCCCCGTACTCCATGCCGGTCAGGGACGTGGCGTCGGCCATCGGCGCGAAGGAGACCTTCCGGGCCCCCAGGTGCTTGCGGACCACGCCGTTGACGTCGGCGCGGCCGGTCGCGAGGACCATGCAGGCGGCGTGGGCGACCGCGCCGCCGCGCTTGGCGGCGACCACCACGCAGTTGGCGCTGACGTCGAGGGGGACGCCGTAGCGCTCGCAGAAGGCGGCCGTGTCGGCGAGGTCCGGGTCGATCTCGGCCGCCCGCGCGCCGGGAAGGCCCCCGATCGCCGCGGCCACCGGATCCGCCAGCAGGTCGGGCCGTTCGTTCGCCGGTCCCCAGTCGAGCGTGCCGACCATGTCTCGTCCCCCTCTCGTGATGCCCCCACCCTCCCACGGTCTTGACGCCGGGAACGCGGCTGTGGTCCAGTGGCTCATCCACTCATCCTCTGGAGGCCGCCGGTGCCGTCCACCCCGATCCCCCGCGACACGGTCGTCGACGCGCTCGTCGACCGGCTGCGCGACGACGTGCTCAGCGGGCGCCACCCGCCCGGCTCCTACCTGCCGCCGGAGCGGGACCTCGCCGCCGGCTACGCGGTCACCCGGACGTCGCTGAAGCACGCGATCGTCCGGCTGGCGCAGGCCGGGCTGCTGGAGACGCGGCACGGCGTGGGGACGCGGGTCCGCGACTACGAGCGGCTGGGCGGGCCCGAGCTGCTCCCGATGCTGGTCAGCACCGTCGGGACGGCCTGGATGGCGGAGATCTTCGAGGTGCGGCGCGAGGTCGGCGCGCAGGTCGCGGCCAAGGCGGCGGTCCACGCCACCGGCGAGCAGCGGGCCCGGCTGCGGGAGCTGGCCGCGCGGGTCGGGGACGCCGCCGAAGGCGACGAGGCGCAACTCGCCGAGTGCGAGGTCCACCGCGTCATCGCGGCGGCCACCGGCAACCGCGTCTACGGGTTCATGGTCAACGCCCTGCTGAACGCCTACCTCGCCGTCCGGGAGGGCTTCACGCACGCCTTCGCCGACCCCGCGGCGGCCGCGGACCGGCTCGCTCCGCTGGTCGAGGCCCTGTGCGACGGCGACGCCGCGCGGGCGCGCGAGGCGGCGGGCGCGTACTTCACCGAGACCGAGGCGATCATGCGGGGCTCGCGGTGAGCACGCGGCGCACGGTCTTCCGCGAGGTGATGAGGGGGTCGCTGCGGCTCGCCGGGGAGGACCGGGACCGCCCGATGCGGCTGGAGCTGACCGCCGACCTGCCGGGCGTGCCGCGCCCCTGGGGCGATGCGGAGGGGACGCTGACCGGCCGCGTCCGCGTACCGGACTGGGCGGACGACCCGGCGGCGTCGGGGCGGCTGCGGGTCGCGCCCGTCGCGGCGCGCCGGATCCGCTACACGCTGGGCTTCACCGCCGGCGACGGGCGGCGGCTGCGCCTGGACGGCTGGAAGACCGTCAGCCCGCGGCGCCCCGTCCGGTCGATGACGTTCCTCCCGCTCACGGTGACCGGCGAGGACGGGGCGGTGGTGGGCGAGGCGCGGCTGCGCTTCGACCTGCGCCGCGACCTCGCCCGCTTCCTCGGCGGCTTCCGCTTCCCCGGGCCCGATCCCCTGCGGTCGCGCTGGCGCGGGCAGGCGGGACGGCTGGAGGTCTGGTACACGACGCTCACCGATCCGGCGACCGGCACGGGCGTCTGGATCCACCACGAACTGGTCGCGCCGGGCAAGGCCGCGGCGGGCACCGGCGCGGCGCTGGCCCATGGCTGGGCCGCGGTCTTCCCGCCCGGCGAGGCGCCGGTGCTCGGGCGGTTCGGCCCGGAGGAGTGGAGCCCCCGGGAGGACGCCGCGTTCACCGCCGGGCCCGTCGAGCAGGCCGGCGGGCGGCTCACCGGGACGGCCGGGGCCGTCGCCTGGGACCTGCGCGAGTCGGGAGGCGGGCCGCCCCTCTACACGTTCCCGCGCTGGGCGTGGGAGTCGGAACTGCTGCCCGCCGCGCAGATCGTCCCGAGGCCCGCCGCGGTGTACGGCGGCGCGGTGCGGTTCGGCGACCGCGTCCTCGACCTGGACGCCGCGCCCGGCGCGTCCGCCCGCGTCTACGGGCACGGGAACGCGCGGCGCTGGGCGTGGCTGCACGCCGACCTCGGCGGCGGCGACGTGTGCGAGATCGTGGCGGCGGTCTCGACGCGTCCGGGCCTGAACCGGCTCCCCCCGCTCCCCCTCGTCCGGCTCCGGGTGGACGGCGCCGACCTGGCCTCCGGCGACCCGCTGCTCGCGTCCCTGCGGCTGCGCGCCCGCATCGGCCTTCCGGTGTGGACGGTCCACGGACGCATCGGCGACCGGCGCGTCCACGTGCGGGTGGCGCTGCCGCCCGGGGAGACCGTCGCGGTCGACTACGCCGACCCGGACGGCGCCCCGGCCGTCTGCCACAACTCCGAGCGCGCCGACGTCCGGATCGCGCTGGCCCGGCGGTCGGGGCGGGGCTGGGAGACCGAGCGCGAATGGCGGCTGGACGGCACCGGGCACGCGGAGGTGGGGCTGCGGTGAACGCGATGACCGGAGCCGCCGCGGCGCTGCTCGGCATCGAGGACGCCGACGACCTGGCGCGGGTGTCCGCCCGCGCGGAGGCCATCGGGCGGGCCCTCCCGGCGCCCGCGCGGCTCGGCCTGCGCGCCGGCGCGGGCACGCTGGACGCGCTGGCCCGGCTCGCCACCGGACGGCCGCTGGACGACCTGGACGCCGACCGGCGCGACGCGTTCTGCGCCCTGCTGACCTCCCGCGAGCCGGTGGCGCGGCTCGTGGAGACGCTGAAGATCCCCCTCCTGCTCGCCGCCGGAACCGAGCTGCTGCCGCTCCCCCGGGCCTCCGGCGACCCGCGCCCCGACGCGCCCCTGGACTGCACGCCGTCGAGCGGCTGGCCCGCGTGCTCGACGGCCGACGCCGTCGTGATCGGGTCGGGCGCGGGCGGCGCGACGGCGGCGCGGACCCTCGCCCGGCGGGGCATGTCGGTGGTGGTCCTGGAGGAGGGGCGCCGGTTCACCGTCGCCGAGTTCCGCGACCGCCCGCCGCTCGACCGGTTCCTGGACCTGTACCGGGACGGCGGCTCCACCGTCGCGCTCGGCCGCCCGCCCGTGCTGCTGCCCCAGGGCCGCGCGGTCGGCGGGACGACCGTCGTCAACAGCGGCACCTGCTACCGGACGCCGGACCGCGTCCTGCGGCGGTGGGCGGGGCTCGGCGTCCCGGTCGGAGACTTCGGCGACCGACTCGACGAGATCGAGGACATGCTGAGGGTCGCGCGCCAGCCGATCGAGCCCCTCGGCCGCAACGGGCTGCTCGCGCTGGAGGGCGCCGGGCGCCTCGGCTGGCGCGCGGGACCGCTGCGCCGCAACGCGCCCGGCTGCGTGGGCAGCGGGCAGTGCGCCGCCGGCTGCCCCCACAACGCCAAGTACGGCGTCCATCTGAACGCGCTCCCCCAGGCCTGCGAGGCGGGGGCGCAGATCGTCTCCCGGGCCCGGGTCGAACGCGTCCTCGTCGAGCGCGGAACCGCCACCGGCGTGCGCGCGCGCCGCCCGGACGGCACGGCCTTCGAGATCCTCTCGCCCCGCGTCGTCGTCGCGGCCGGCGCCCTGGAGACGCCACTGCTGCTGAGGCGGTCAGGGATCGGCGCGCACCCCGGTGTGGGACGCGGTATGGCCGTCCACCCGGCGACGAACATCGCCGGGCGGTTCGCCGAGCCGGTCGTGTCCTGGTCGGGGGTGATGCAGAGCGTCGGCGTCGAGGAGCTGCACGGCGACGGGATCCTCATCGAGGCGACGGCGAGCCCGCCCGGCATGAGCTCGTTCCCGCTGCCGGGCGCGGGACGGGCGCTGCGCCGCGAACTGGAGGGCGCCGACCGCCTCGCCGTGCTCGGCGCGATGATCGCCGACGCCCCGTCCGGCCGCGTGCACGGCGCCCGGCACCGCGCGCTCGTCCGCTACGACCTGGCCCGCGAGGACGCGGCCCGGCTGCGGCGGGCGCTCGTCGCGATGGGGCGGATCCTGTTCGCCGCCGGGGCCGAGGAGGTCCTCACCGGCCTGCCCCGCCACCCGGTCGCCCGCGACGAGGCCGAGCTCACGCACGCCGCGGCGCTGGCGTCCGCCGGCGACCTGCACCTGGCCGGGTTCCACCCGACCGGGACCGTGCGGCTGGGCGCCGACGCGGCGAGGGCTCCGGCGGACCCGTCCGGGCGGCTGCGCGGCGTGCGGGGCGTGCACGTGGCCGACGCGTCGGTCCTGCCGACCTGCCCCGAGGTGAACCCGCAGATCACGATCATGGCGATGGCGCTGCGGATCGCCGAGGGGATCGGGTAGGCGCCGTCAGGAGCCGAGGTAGCGCAGCACGGCCAGGACGCGGCGGCTGTACCCCGTCGCGTGCGACAGGTCGAGCTTGTCGAAGATCGCGTTGACGTGCTTCTCGACGGCGCTCTGCGAGATGTGGAGGTGGGCGGCGATCGAGGCGTTGGTGTGCCCCTGCGCCATCGTGTCGAGGACGTCGCGCTCGCGCGGGGTGAGGCGCGCCAGCGGGTCGCCCTGCGCGCCGTGCGCGGCCAGCAGCCGGCGCACCACCTCCGGGTCGAACGCGGCGCCGCCCGCGCCGACGCGCTCCAGCGCGTCGAGGAACTCGTCGACCTGGGCGACCCGGTCCTTCAGCAGGTAGCCGACGCCCGCGGTGTCCGCGGTGATCAGCTCGGCGGCGTAGCGCTTCTCCACGTACTGCGACAGGACGAGCACCCCGACGCCCGGCCAGCGCCGCCGGATCTCCAGGGCGGCGCGCAGGCCCTCGTCGGTGTGGCTGGGCGGCATCCGGACGTCGACGACCACGACGTCGGGCGGGCCGGCGGCCACGGCCGCGATCAGCGCGTCGCCGTCGCCGACCGCCGCCTCCACCCGGTGGCCCTCCTCGGCGAGCAGCCGCACCAGGCCCTCGCGCAGCAGCGTGGAGTCCTCGGCCAGCATCACCCGCACGGCAGCTCCGCGGTGATCACGGTCGGGCCGCCGCGCGGGCTGTCCACGGCGAACGCCCCGTCCAGCGCGGCGACCCGGCGGGCCAGCCCGGCCAGCCCGCCGCCGCCCGGGTCGGCTCCCCCGCCCCCGTCGTCCTCGATGCGCACGCCGATCATTGTCGCCGATCCCGCCACGGCCACCCGCACCGAGGCGGCGCCCGAGTGCTTCGCGGCGTTCGTGACGGCCTCGCAGACGACGAAGTACGCCGCGGTCTCGACCGCGTGCGGGGGCCGGCCGGGGACGTCGTACTCGATCGCCACCGGCAGCGCGGACCGCTCCGCCACGGTCTCCAGCGCCGCCCGCAGCCCCTCGCCGTCCAGCGCGGCCGGGTAGACCCGCCAGGTGACCTCCCGCAGGTCCGCCAGCGCCCGCTGGGACTCCTCGTGCGCCTGCCGCAGCAGCTCGGCCGCCCGCTCCCCGTCGCCCGCGCGGCGGGCCCGCCCGATCAGCATGCCGAGCGCCACGAGCCGCTGCTGGACGCCGTCGTGCAGGTCGCGCTCGATGCGGCGGCGCTCGTCGTCCACCGCGTCCACCACCTGCGCCCGCGTCACCGACAGCTGCGCGATGCGGCGCTCGTACTCCTCCAGCGGGCTCGGCCCGAGGCAGCGCCTGGCCACGCTCCGCTCCATCGCGGCGACCCCGACCAGGCCCTGCACGGCGAGGAAGAGCAGCACCACGCCCGCGACGGCCGTGTAGACGACGATCCACCAGGCCGGCGGGATGCCGTCCATGTAGTCGCCGGTGATCCACCAGCCCACCGCCAGCCGGACCGACGCCGCCGCCCCGTAGGCGAGCAGCAGCAGGATCACGCCGCCGAGCAGCCCCACCGGCACCCGCAGC
Organism: Spirillospora sp. CA-108201; assembly: GCF_050936235.1. Lineage (NCBI taxonomy): Bacteria > Bacillati > Actinomycetota > Actinomycetes > Streptosporangiales > Thermomonosporaceae > Spirillospora > Spirillospora sp. CA-108201. The sequence continues at coordinate 2,752,626 of NZ_JBNJNE010000001.1, forward strand.
ACCAGGTAGGCGAGCGCCTTCAACGGGCCGTACCGGACGGCCCGGTCCTCGCCGAAGAACGCCCGGAGCCTCCACAGCTCCAGCTCGGCCAGGAGCTCGGCGCCTTCCGCGACCGCCCCGGGGACCTTCCGGCGCCCGCGCGAGAACGCCATCGAGTACGCCATCAGCAGCGCCGCCACCGCCAGCAGCACCAGTTCCGCTCCGGCGGTCACCGCGCCCAGCAGCAGGCCCGCGGCGGCCCGCGCCACCGCCCGCGGGCCGCCGCGCGGCACCTCAAAAGTTGCGATCACGTTCGAGCTCTCTCGCCTCCGCCCGACAACCCTCACCCGCCTCCGCTCGGCGCCCCTCACCCGCCTCCGCTCGGTGCGCCCCCGGCCGCCGACCCGACCGGCGCGACTTCACGATACGTACGGCGACGAACGCCAGCGCCGCCAGCGCGACCAGCGCGACCACGGCCCTGGAGTAGACGCCGACGAGCTCCTCCACCGTCCGCCAGTTGTCCCCGAGCCCGTACCCGGCCAGCACGAACACCGTGTTCCACAGCAGGCTGCCGAGGGCGGTGTAGAGCAGGAACGTCGTCATCCGCATCCGCTCCACCCCGGCCGGGACGGAGATCAGGCTGCGGAAGACGGGGATCATCCGGCCGAAGAACACGGCCTTGGCGCCGTGCCGGGCGAACCACGCCTCCGTCCGGTCCAGGTCGTCGAGCCTGACCAGCGGCAGCCGGGCCGCCATCGCGCGGATCCGGTCCCGCCCGATCAGGGCCCCGATCCCGTACAGGGCCAGCGCGCCGGCCACGCTGCCGGCCGTCGTCCACGCGAGCGCCGCCACGAGGCTCATCCGGCCCTGCGCGGAGGCGAACCCCGCCAGGGGGAGGATCACCTCGCTCGGCAGCGGCGGGAACAGGTTCTCCAGCGCGATCGCCAGCCCCGCCCCGGGGGCGCCCAGCTTGTCCATCAGGTCGGTCGCCCACCCCGCGACGCCTCCGGCGGGCGCGCTCCCCGACGCCGCGTACATCGTCTCGATCATGTCCACGACGCTAGGAACCGGGACGCCGGGCCACCATGGAGCGCGCCGCCGTTCCGTCCGGCCGCATCCCGCACCCGTCCCCTGCGGAAAACCACACCCGACCGGCAGAAAACGGGGACGGAGAAGGGGATCCGGCCTAATGTTGGATCATCGCCGCCACCCGCCCAGGGACCTGGGCGCACGAAAGAAGGAGCCGCGCGCGTGGCCGAAGACCACCCCGAGAACGCACCTCCGGGCATCGACCCCTCCACGCCCACCTTCGCGCGCGTGTACGACTACTTCCTCGGCGGCAAGGACAACTTCGCCGCCGACCGCGAGGTGGCCGACATGGTGATGCAGCTCGTGCCGGAGGCCCCCGTCGTGGCGCAGGGCAACCGGGTCGCGATCGAGCGGGCGGTGACCTACATGGCCCGCGATCTCGGGATCGACCAGTTCGTCGACATCGGGTCGGGGCTCCCCACGTCCTCCAACGTGCACCAGTTCGCCCGGGCGGCCAACCCGGAGGCGCGGGTGGTGTACGTCGACAACGACCCGATCGTGCTGGCGCACGGGCGGGCGCTGCTGACCGAGACCGGCGTCGCGACGTTCATCCAGGGCGACCTGTACGAGCCCGAGAAGATCTTCACCGACCCGGCGCTGACCGGGCTGCTCGACCTGTCGCGCCCGGTGGGCGTCGTGCTGGCCGCGATCATCCACCACGTGCCGGAGGAGCGCGATCCGGCCGGGGTCGTCCGGGCGCTGGTCCCCTTCCTGGCGTCCGGCAGCCACGTCGTGCTCACCCACCTCCACGACTCCGGGGACGACCCGCGCGTCGAGGAGGCCAAGCGCATCCTGCAGTCGGGGCTCGGCGGGTCCTACTTCCGGCACTCCTCCGAGGTCGAGCAGTTCATGGACGGCCTCACGATCCTGGAACCAGGGGTGGCCCACGTGACCGAATGGCGGCCCGCCGGGCCCGCCGGGCCGCTGGAGCACCCGCTGCACACCCAGATGGTCGCCGTGCTCGGCCGCAAGGACTGATCGACCGATTCAGCGGAGAGTGAAACCGGTTCCCCGGGCGACCGCCGGCGGTGGAGCCTCGGGGGCCCGATCCCCGCAGGCCGTGCGGTTACGGACGGCCTCGCCCCCCGGTTTCGGACCCCAGACCGACCATGATCCAGGTAAAAGATCTTTTTGATCGACTTTTCCGTTGTTGTGCATTTCTTGTAGCGTTCGCAGCGTTTTGTGAAGTGCATTCATGATCGGACTTTCCCGCCACAAGATCATCTGAGGACGCCGCGATGCCCCTGGCGACAGGCCTGGCCGCGGCCGCGCTCGTGGGCCTGCTGACGCTCCTGGCCACCGCGCGGCACGGCAGGCGCCCCGACCGTTCGGACGATCGGCACCCCGAGTCGCTGACGGCCGTCCTCGGCCCGGGGGACGAGGAGTACCTCGCATGGCTGGCCGACCACCACTGGCCGGCGGACGAGTACCTCGACCTTGAGCACGAGTGGCGGATCGAGCTGGAGTTCGGCGAGCCGGCGGGCCACTACGAGTCGCCGCTGTGCCCCCGGTGCGACCTGCGCCGCGAGGACGTCTGGCCGTGCCCCGCCTGCGGCAGGCTCCTGCACTCCTCCTGCGGCCACGGAATGCGGCGCCGCACCGTCGAGCGCCCCTACCGGACGCGCGGCACCAACTCCGAGGCGGTCGTCGCCGAGTGGATCTGCACGGGCTGCACGGCCGTCGTCGGCCTGGACGTGGACCACGGCGGCGAGCCGGACGAGGGCATCTTGCGGTGAATCGCCCCTGATTGCCCCAGCTGCGGCGGGTTCACACGTGGTCGACGGTAAAAAATTCGCCATCCACTTGCATATTTCGGACGCAGCGCGGCAGGCTGCAATATGTCCTTAATCACGTGGGACACCCGTGGAGGAACCCTGTGACCGCCGAACACGACATCTGCCAGCACCAGCCGCACTGCCCGCAGCCGGACGATCTCGACCGCGAGGCCGCGCGCATCATCGCCGCGCATCCCGAGCAGGGGTGGAACCTGCTCTGCAACGGGGTCGTCGTCTTCGACGACACCGGCGAGCTCCTTCCCGACGGCCGCGTCATCGCCCCGCACCGCCCCACCACGGCCGCCTGAGGCCGACGCCCCGTCCCGGCACGATCGTCCGATCGCGTGCCGGTCCTCACCGAAGCCGGACGAGCTCCCCGAAGGCCGCCCGGTCCATCGGGGGCACGCGCCTCCGCTCCTCCTCCAGCCCCGCTCCTCCTCCAGCCCCGCGGAGACGGCCGTCCGCCGCGGGTCCCCCATGTGAGCTCGATGAACCGGCGCTCGTCCCCGAACGCGCCGCCCCCGGTCCAGGGGCCGAGATCCTCCACTCGCCCCGGACCGACGCCGCCTCCTGACCGCGCGCCGTCCGCGGCTGCGCCGCGAGGCCCCCGCCGCGTCCGCATAGCCGCGACACTCCGGCGGCGGCCCGGAACGCCGCGGCCTTCTCCCGGGCCCGCCGATGCCGGGCCCGCGTCTCCGGGCCGTCATCAGGCGACCACCACCGGACTCCAAGCCGCATGCCAAACCCTGGCAGCGTGCGACGAAAGCCCGCGTGTCGTGGCGACCCCGCGCGAGGATCGCGCCCAGCCTTGGAGAGGAGACCGGGCAGGGGCGAGGGGATCCCGGGTGAATCTCGCCCGCTCGCGCACGTCCGCATGAGACGCCGCGTGCTGTCCGTCTCCAGAGATCCGCCTGTCGGGCTCCCATCCGGCGGGCGATCCCGGTAGCGTTCAACTGTTTTGCTACTTACGCAACAATCATGCGGAACTCGACCGCGAAAGGACGGTGTGGTGTGGTCACAGTCCTGGTCCTCGCGTCCCTGGTCGCCCTGTTCGGGCTCTTCCTGCCGAACCTCCTCCACTCCATGCCGCCGCGATCCGACCGGGAGCCGCCGCGGATCGCCCCGGAGCCGCGGCACCCCGTCCCGGAGGCGGCGCGCGCCGACCCCCCGGGCCACCCGGAGTCCATGACCGCCGAGCTGGACCCGGGCGACGAGGAGTACCTCGCCTTCGTGGCCGACGAACTCTGGCCCGACGACGAGTACCTGGAGCTGGAGCACACCACCGACGGCGAAGAGGAGACCGGCGGCAGCAGCATGCGCATGTGAGCGGGCGACCGGCGGTGGACCGTTCCGAGCGCGCGGCCGGCTACAGGGTGGGAAGAGGCGAGCCGGTCTCCAGAAGGGTCTTGAGGCCGGACAGGACGCGCGGCCAGCCGTGCCGGGACATGCCGAGCAGCACCTCGCCGCCTTCGTGGACGACGGTCAGCCTCACGGCCTCCCCGACGGGTTCGAGGTCGAAGGTCACTCGGGAGCGGGGTTCCCGCAGGAGCCGGGCGCGGGTCCCCTCGTCCACGCCGGTGGACCGCGCCCACTCCGGCGTGAAGGTGTGCCAGGTGTAGGAGAGGCGCCGGCCCGGCTCGGCTTCGAGGACGAGCTGCTCGGGGTCGGACGTCGTCGCGCCCTCCTCGTGCCAGGTCACGGCGGACCCGGGCCGCCAGTCGCTCTCGAAGGCCACGCCCCAGTAGCGGCGGGTGCAGGCAGGGTCGGTGAGCGCCGCCCAGAGCCGCTCCGGCGTGGCCCTGATGTAGGTCGTGTAGACGAACTCGTTTCCGGTCATCGCGTCCTGCTCCGGCGGTCTGGGGGACTCTCAGGGCTTGCGGCCGACGGCGCCGTAGGCGTCCACGGCCTCCGGCTCGCCCGCCGCCGTGTCCGGCCGCCAGTGCGTCACCGGGACGATGCCGGGCTCCACGAGTTCCAGCCCGTCGAAGAAGCGCTCGATCTCCTCCGGCGTCCGCAGGACGAGCCGCGCGTTGCCTGAGGCGTTCCAGACGTCCACGATGCGGTCGGACGCCTCGCCGTGCACGACGTTCGTCCCGTCGTACATGGCGAGGTAGCTGCCGGAGGGCACCGCGTCCATGAGCCGCCGCACGATCCCGTACGCCTGGTCGTCGTCGGGGACGAACTCCAGGATGCCCATGAGCGTGAACGCGACCGGACGGCCGAGGTCGAGCGTCTCGGCGGCGCCCTCCAAGATCGCTTCCGGGTCGCGCGCGTCCGCGTGGATGTAGGCGGTGCTCCCCTCGGGCGTGCTGGTGAGCAGGCCCTTCGCGTGCTCCAGGACCAGGGGGTCGTTGTCGACGTAGACGATCCTCGACTCGGGCACGGCGCGCTGGGCGACCTCGTGGGTGTTGTCCACCGTGGGGAGCCCCGTGCCGATGTCGACGAACTGGCGGATCCCCGCCTCGGCGGCCAGGTGCCACACCACCCGGTTCAGGAAGAGCCGCGAGGCCCGGGCCAGGCGCGCGACGTCCGGCAGCATCCCGAGGATCTGGTCCCCGACCTCGCGGTCCACCGGATGGTTGTCCTTGCCGCCAAGCCAGTAGTTCCAGATGCGCGCCACGTGCGGGACGCTCGTGTCGATGCCGGGCCCGGGCCTCTGGTCGCTCATGCGCCACCCCCTGGCCGGTCCCTTCCCGCTAGGGGGAGGCGTCAGTCATCGTCGTCCGCCTCCTCGGCGAGGACCTTGCCGGTGGCGGCGTCGACGGCGACCTCGTGCTCGGTCCCGTCGGCGCCGGTCACGTCGACCTCCCAGACCGCCCTGCCCCCGTCGCGGTCGAAGCCGGCGGACGTCGCGTGGCCGGGAACCGCCTTCAGGGCCGCGGCCTCCGCGGCCCCCACGGTCACCTTCGCGCCGCGCAGCGCGGCGGCCTCGTCCTTGTCGTCGCCTTCCTGCTTCTCCGGACGGTCGGACGTGACCTTGCCGCTGCTCGAATCGACGACCACCTTGTGCGCGGCGCCGTCGCCGGCGAGGACGTCGACCTCCCAGACGGTCGTGCCGTGCTCGTCCTCCAGCTCGACCTCCTGGACCTTTCCGGGGACGGCCTTCAGCGCCGCGTCCGCGGCCTGCGTCAGGGAGACCGCCGTGCGGGCGGGCCTCTCGCCGGACGGCGAACCGCCCTCGCCGCCGTCCGCGGCGGCGATCGCGGCCGTGGCTCCCCCCGCGGCCAGAGCGCCCGCGGCGACCACCGTGACCAGCAGGCCGCGGCCCGCGACCATGCGCCGTGCGTCGAACCCCATCGGATCTCCCATCTCCGGGTGTCGTCCGGCCCTTCCGGCCGGACCTTCGCCATGGACGATGCCGGTCGTTCCTGTAGCGCCGCTGAAGCAACCTGAAGCCGCCTTCAGGTGCGGTTTGGCAGGCTGTGGGGATGCGCCTGCTGATCGTCGAGGACGAGAGACGCCTGGCCGCCTCGCTCGCGCGGGGGCTGACGGCCGAGGGGTTCGTGGTCGAGGCCGTCCACGACGGCGCCGAGGGGCTTTACCGGGCCCTCGGCGGCGGGTACGACCTGATCCTCCTCGACATCATGCTGCCCGGGATGAACGGCTACCGGGTGTGCGCCGAGCTGCGCGCGGCGGGCGACGAGACGCCGATCCTCATGCTGACCGCCAAGGACGGCGAGTACGACGAGGCCGAGGGCCTGGACACCGGCGCGGACGACTACCTCACCAAGCCGTTCTCCTACGTGGTGCTGGTGGCCCGCGTCCGCGCGCTGCTGCGCCGCCGGACGCGGGGCGCGGCGCCCGCCATCGTGCTCGGCGACCTGACCGTCGACCCGGCCGCGCGGCGCGTGCACCGGGGCGAGGCGGAGGTGGAGCTGACCGCCAAGGAGTTCGCGGTGCTGGAGCACCTGGCGGAGAACGCCGGACGGGTCGTGTCGAAGGCGCAGATCATCGAGGCGGTCTGGGACCTCGCCTACGACGGGGACCCCAACATCGTCGAGGTGTACGTGAGCGCGCTGCGCCGCAAACTCGACGTCCCGTTCGGGCGCCGGTCGATCACGACGGTGCGCGGCGCCGGATACCGGCTGGCCCGGGACGGGGGCGCCCGACATGACCCGGGACGGGAGAGTTTGACATGACCCGCCGCCCGACATCCGTCCGCGCCAGGACGACCCTGGGCGCGACCGCCGTGGTGGCCGTCGCGCTCGTCGCCGCGGGTCTCGCGGTGGTGCTGCTGCTGCGCTCGAACCTCGGCGGGCAGGCCGACCTGAAGGCGGAGGTGGCGGCGCGCGAGGTGGCCTCCCAGCTCGCCGCCGGCACCCCGTTCGCGGCGCTCGACCTGCCGGACGGAGAGGACCATCCCGTGCAGGTCGTGGACGAGAAGGGCCGGGTGCGGGCGGCCAGCGAGGACCTGCGGGAGATCCACGGGACCGGCTCCCCCGGCGTGCGGCCCGGGCGCCCGCCGTCGGGAGGCGACGATGACGACCGCGGCGACGACGATCCGGCGCGCGGCGAGGTGTCGGGCGGCGACCCCGACCTCACCACCGGCCGCGCGACCGTCGACGACCGCACGGCCGACTACCGGTTCGCGGCGGTCGAGGTGACGACGCCGCGGGACGAGACCGTGACCGTCCACGCGGGCGCCGACCTGGCCGCCGCCCGGGACGCGGTGGGCACCGCCGTCCGGGCGATGCTCGCCGGGCTGCCGCCCCTGCTCGCCGTCGTCGCGGGGGTGACGTGGCTGGTCACGCGGCGGGCGCTGCGTCCGGTGGAGGCGGTCCGGGCGGAGCTGGCCGCGATCACCTCCTCCGGCGACCTGGCCCGGCGGGTGCCGGTGCCGGACGCGCGGGACGAGATCGCCGGGTTGGCCGCCACCACGAACGCGACCCTCGCCGCGCTGGAGGAGTCGGTGGCGCGGCAGCGCGGGTTCGTCGCGGACGCCTCGCACGAGCTGCGCAGCCCCATCGCCTCGCTGCGCACCCAGCTGGAGGTCGCCGCCGCGCATCCGGGGCTGCTGGACGTCGAGGGGCTGATCGAGGACGTGCTGCGGCTCCAGCGGCTGGCCGCCGATCTGCTGCTGCTCGCCCGCATCGACGCCGGGGACCGTCCACCGGCCGGGCCCGTCGCGCTCGGCGGGCTCGTCCTGGACGAGCTGGAGCACCGCGCGGCCGGCGACCGGATCGCCGTCCGGGCGTCGGTCGAGGCCGATCCGCGCGTCATGGGCGTGCCGGGGCGGCTGGCGCGGGTGGTCGGCAACCTGCTCGACAACGCCCAGCGGCACGCGCGCTCGGCGGTCCGCCTCTCGGTGGACGAGGAGGCGGGCACGGCGGTGGTGCGCGTCTGGGACGACGGGCCCGGCGTGCCGCCCGCCGACCGCGAGCGGATCTTCGAACGGTTCGTGCGGCTGGACGACGCCCGCAGCCGGGACGAGGGCGGCGCGGGCCTCGGGCTGGCCATCGCCCGCGACCTCGTGCTGGCGCACGGCGGAGACCTCGCGGTCCGCGAGGCCCCCGGAGGCGGTGCGCTGTTCGAGGTGCGGCTGCCTGCCGTCTGACCCGGCTGCCCCGGGGCCGGTTACTTGAGGAGCTGGCGGGCCATGACCATGCGCTGGATCTGGTTGGTCCCCTCGTAGATCTGGGTGATCTTGGCGTCGCGCATCATCCGCTCCACCGGGAACTCCCGCGTGTACCCGTACCCGCCCAGCAACTGCACCGCGTCGGTCGTCACGTCCATCGCCACATCCGAGGCCAGCGTCTTGCACGCCGACGACACGAACGTCAGATCCGGCACCCGCTCCCCGCCCATCGCCCGCTCGGACTTCACCGCCGCGTGATACGTCAGCTGCCGCGCCCCCTCCAACCGCATCGCCATATCGGCCAGCATGAACTGCACACCCTGGAAATCAGCGATCGCCTTGCCGAACTGCCGCCGCTGCTTGACATACCCCACCGCGAAATCCAGCGCCCCCTGCGCGATCCCCAGCGCCTGCGCCGCGATCGTGATCCGCGTATGGTCCAACGTCGCCAACGCCGTCTTGAACCCCGTCCCCTCCGCACCGATCATCCGATCCGCCGGAACCCGCACGCCCTCCAGCACCACCTGACGCGTCGGCGACCCCTTGATCCCCAACTTGCGCTCCTTGGCCCCGAACGACACCCCCGCATCCTGCCGCGCGTCCACCACGAACGCCGAGATCCCCCGCGCCCCCGCACCCGGCTCGGTCACCGCCATCACCGTGTAGAACCGCGACACCCCCGCATTGGTGATCCACATCTTCGCGCCGTCCAGCACCCAGTGATCCCCATCACGCACCGCACGCGTCCGCATCCCCGCCGCGTCCGACCCCGCATCCGCCTCCGACAACGCATAGGAGAACATCTCCTCCCCCCGCGCCACCGGCCCCAGAAACCGCTCCTTCAACCCCGGCGACCCCGCCAGCAGCACCGGAACCGTCCCCAGCTTGTTCACCGCCGGAATCAACGACGAGGACGCGCACACCCGCGCCACCTCCTCGATCACGATCACCGTCGCCAGCGCATCGGCCCCCGCACCCCCGTACGATTCCGGCACGTGCACCGCATGCAGATCACCCGCCACCAGCGCCTCCAGCGCCTCCTGCGGGAACCGCGACTCCTCGTCCACCTCCGCCGCGAAAGGAGCGATCTTGGCCTCGGCCAGCTCACGCACCGAACGCCGCAACAGCTCATGCTCCTCCGACGGCGCGTACGCGGGATAGTCGCTCATCGTTCCTCCAGGGTGCCGGCGGTGCGGGCCGATATTTTGACGGCCAATATTTGGACGCCAAATTAAGCGAGCGGGCGGGCGCCGTCAAGGCGGTCCCAAGCGGCGCAGCAGCAGCGCGAGCGCCCGGTTGTCGTTGCCGCGCCGCCAGGCCAGGCTCAGCTCCACGGGGGCCGGATCGGACAGGTCGACGCGCCGGAACTCCACGCCCGCGTAGCGCAGCCGGGCCGCCGCCGCGGGCACGAGCGCGAGCCCCCAGCCGCAGCTGACCAGGGCGAGGATGCTGTGCACCTGGCTGAGGTGCTGCGCGTACACGGGCGAGACACGCGCCTGCCGGGAACAGGCTCACCAGCTGTTCGTGGAAGTAGCGGGCCTCGACGGGCGAGTACATGAGGAACCGCCGCCCGTCGAAGTCGGCGAGGGAGACCGGGCCCTCCCCCTCCGCCAGAGGGTGGCCGCGCGGAACGGCGGCGAGCAGGGGCTCGCGGTCGGCGGGACGCTCCTCCAGGTCGGGGTCGCTCACCGGCGGCCGGACGAGCCCGAGGTCGAGCCCGCCCTCGGCGAGGGCGCGCACCAGGTCGCGGGTGACCATCTCCCGCAGCACGACGTCCACGTCGGGCAGCGCCCTGCGGGCGGCCTCCAGCACCCGGCCGAGCGCGACGTGGGCGCTCGCGGCGGTGAAGCCGAGCGTGATCGTCCCGGCCTCCCCCGCCGACACCTGCCGGACGGACATCGCGGCGTGGTCGGCCTGCTGGAGCAGCCGGCGGGCCTCCACCAGGAACGCGCGCCCGGCGGGGGTGAGGCGCACCGAGCGGTTCGTCCGGTCGAACAGCCGTACCTTCAGCTCGTTCTCCAGCAGCTGGATCTGGCGGCTGAGCGGCGGCTGCGTCATGCGCAGGCGCCGGGCCGCGCGGCCGAAGTGCAGTTCCTCGGCGACGGCCACGAAGTTCGCGAGCCGGGTGAGCGCGAACATCGATTCACTTCGGGTATCAGTGGATGCGTAATCTGTGTTGGACCTGGATCGATGGACCATCCTAGCCTCGGGGCATGACGCAGTCCGCGCCCGACGAGACCGCCCGCAGGCTCGGGTCAGGTCTCCTGTCGTTCCCCGTCACCCACTTCCGCGACGACCTGTCGTTCGACGAGGACGCCTACCGCGAGAACATCGCCCGCCTCGGCGGGTACGGCGTGGCGGGCCTGTTCGCGGCGGGCGGCACGGGCGAGTTCTTCTCGCTGACGCCGGACGAGGTCGCCCGGGTCATCCGCGCGGCGGTCGCGGAGGTCCCGGACGGGCTCCCGGTGGTCGCGCCCGCCGGGCACGGGACGGCGGCGGCCGTGCGGATGGCCGAGGACGCCGAGCGGGCGGGCGCCGGCGGAGTGCTGCTGTTCCCGCCCTACCTCGCCGAGGCGCCGCAGGAGGGCCTGGCCGCGCACGTCCGGGCGGTGTGCCGCGCCACCCGCCTCGGCGTGACGATCTACAGCCGCGCCAACGCCGTCTACCGGGACGCGACGGTCGCCGCGCTGGCCGACACGTGCCCGAACCTCGTCGGGTTCAAGGACGGCGTCGGCGATCTGGAACTGATGACGCGGATCCGGTCCCGCCTCGGCGACCGCCTCGTCTACGTCGGCGGGCTGCCGACCGCCGAGACGTTCGCCCTCCCCTACCGGGAGATGGGCGTCACGACGTACTCGTCGGCGATCTTCAACTTCGTCCCGGAGTTCGCGCTCGCCTTCCACGCCGCCGTCCGCGCGGGCGACCGGGAGGAGGTCCACCGGCGGCTCGCGGAGTTCGTCCTGCCGTACTGCGAGATCCGCGACCGCCGCAAGGGCTACGCGGTGAGCATCGTCAAGGCGGGCATGCGGGTCACCGGGCGGCCCGCCGGACCCGTCCGCCCTCCGCTGACGGACCTGACCCCGGACGAGACCGCACGGCTCGCGGAACTCGTCGAAGGGATGCGCTGACACGGCGGGCGCCCTCGCCCGCGAGGCGACGATCCACCTGCATCTGGAGGCCGCGTACCCGCCCGAGCCGCGGGTGGAGCACTTCGACCGGCTCGGCATCACGCTCATCGAGCGGGCCCGCGCCTGGACGACGCGGCGGACCCTCGTGGGCGCCCGCCCCTGAGGTCCCGCCGCCGGTCGCGCTGCTGGAGCAGGGGTCGAACCTGCATGACGTGATCCAGAATCACGCATCCTGCCCTTGGATGATCCAGCACGGGTGCCCGCCGGCGGGCGGTGGCGTCCGCCCGCCGCGGGCACGGGGAGGACCGGCCGGGGGTCGTTACTCCCGCCGGTCCAGTCCAGAGCCGCACCCGGGAATCGAACCCGGTTCTGCTGATTGGAAGTCAGCCGCCTCACCATTCAGGCCTGTGCGACGCGAGGAACCGGTGAAGGCTCCGCTCTGTGGCCGGTCAAAGCCGTGGATCGGGCCGGACTCGAACCGGCATCCTCCCGCTTGCAAGGCGGGCGCTCTTCCCATTGAGCTACTGACCCCTGGAGAACAGGAAAGGCCGCCGGGATTTCTCCCTGACGGCCTCCGGCGGAGCCTGGCGGCTCTATCCGGAGGCGATTTCGACAACGGCGGGAAACCGGCCCGCCCCGAACCCGAGAGGCTGCCGAGCCTGCCGGGCGATGGCCGTGACCATGGCCGCCCCTCCTTCCCGTTCGCTTCCGATCTCTTCCCTGCCCCTATGGTGCAATGGCCCGGGTGGGCGCGCAACGCCTTTTCCATGCGACCGCCCGGGCCGTTCGGGGAGAATCGGCCCGGGCGCGTCGTACAGGCGTCACGCCGCCCCGCGGCGGCTGCGGCCGCGGCCGGGGGTCAGCAACCGCCCCAGAACGCGGAACGGCAGGGTCACGACGCTGGTGATCGTCCGACAATGGCGCTGATCGCTGCGCTGATGCGGCGCATCCGGCTTCACTCCTTCGGCTCGGTCCTGACCGACCGATACCCGGCCGAGGAGTTTTACACCGGCTTTGCCCCGACGATGACGGTGGCATAGAAGTCGTCCGAGGTCGCGACCTCGGACGCGAGGCCGCCCGCCTCCACGGCGGCGACGGCGGCGGCGACCTGCCGCTCGCTCGTCTCGAACAGCAGCCGGCCGCCCGGGGCGAGCCAGAGCTCCGCCTCGGCGGTGACGCGGCGCAGCACGTCCAGGCCGTCCGGCCCGCCGTCGAGCGCCGAGCGCGGCTCGTGGTCGCGCGCCTCCGCCGGCATCAGCGCGACGTCCTCCGTCGGGACGTAGGGGACGTTGGCGAGGAGGACGTCGACGCGTCCGCGCAGCTCGTCCGGGACGGGATCGAAGAGGTCGCCCTCGTGGGCCGTGCCGCCGTACGGCGCGATGTTGCCGCGGGCGCAGCGCACCGCCGCGGGTTCGATGTCGGCGGCGTGCAGGACGCACCGGTCCGTCCCGGAGGCGAGCGCGGCCCCGAGCGCGCCCGACCCGCAGCACAGATCGAGAACGACCGGCCGGGGAGGCGCGAGGGCGCGGGCCCGGCGGACGAGGAACTCGGTGCGGGGCCGGGGCACGAACACCCCGGGCTCGACGGCGATGCGCAGTCCGCAGAACATCGCCCAGCCGAGGACGTGTTCGAGCGGCTCGCCGGCGGCGCGCCGCTCGACCATGGCGGCGACCTCGCCGGGGGTGCGGGCGGTGGAGACGATCAGCCGCGCCTCGTCCTCGGCGAACACGCAGCCCGCGGCGCGGAGCGTGGAGACGATGGCGGGCTCGGTGAGGGGTGCTGTCATAGGAGTCCGCAACCTTATCCCGGCACCGGCGTTCCGCGCGTTCGCGGCACGGGCGGCTCGGCGCGACAATGGAGGATCGTCCAGGGGCCGGGGGGCAGGGGTGTCGGACAGATCGGATCTGAAGGCCGACTGCGCCAGTTGTTCCGGGCTGTGCTGCGTCGCGCTGCCGTTCGCCAAGTCCGCCGACTTCGCGGTGGACAAGGACGCGGGCGAGCCGTGCCGCAACCTCCTGGCCGACTTCCGCTGCGGCGTCCACGCCGACCTCCGGCGGCGCGGCTTCCAGGGCTGCACCGTCTTCGACTGCTTCGGCGCCGGGCAGAAGGTGTCGCAGGAGACCTTCTCCGGCCGTGACTGGCGTGAGGATCCGGACGTCGCGCGCCGCATGTTCGCGGTGTTCCCCGTCATGCGGCAGCTCCACGAGCTGCTCTGGTACCTGGACGAGGCCGCGTCGATGCCGTCCTCCGGGCCGATCCGCAAAGAGCTCCGGCGGGTGTTCGAGGATGTCGAGCGCCTCACCGGGAGCGGTCCCGACGAACTCGCCGAGGTGGACGTCCGGGCCGTCCGGGACGGGGCGAGGGGCCTGCTGTCGCGGGCGGGAGAGCTCGCCAGGGCCGGTGCCCCGGGACGCGGCAGGAGCCGGCGGGGCGCGGATCTGATGGGGGCGAAGCTCAGGGGCGCCGACCTGCGCGGCGCCGATCTGCGCGGCGCGTACCTGATCGCCGCCGACCTGCGGGGCGCCGACCTGCGGGTCGCGGACGTGACCGGGGCGGATCTGCGGGACGCCGACCTGCGCGGCGCCGACCTCTCCGGATGCCTCTTCCTGACCCAGGCGCAGCTCGACTCGGCGCGCGGCGACGCCGCGACGCGCCTGCCGGCGGCGCTCACGCGGCCCGCGCACTGGACGGCCCCCGCGGCCTGACCTCGTTTAGCCGCCCGGCCAAGGGGCATTTCCGCCTGTCAAAGGGCATTTTCCGCAGCGCACGTCGTCGGGGGGTCGCGTGGTGCGGGTCACTTGGTGGGGCACGGGCGCCGTGGCGCTCGTCCTGGTCGTCCTCGGCGCCGGGCTTCCCCTGCTCGACCGGGCCCTGGGGCCCCGGGGGGAGTGGCTGGAGCCGGGCACGGTGGTGTCGGTCGGGACGGAGCGCGGGGGCGTCCGCCCGGTGACGTTCTCGGTCACCTCCCCCGGCTGGGTCCTGAACCGGGGCGCCACCTCCCTGTCGAGCAGCGCCGAGCTGCTCAGCGGCGAGGTGGTCTTCGACCTCAGCGTGGTGGTCCCGCTGGGCTCGGCGGACGCGCGGGCGCTGTGGGGCGGCCTCGGACGGATCGTCGCCGCGGGCGGGCGGACGCGGCTCGGGACGGGGCCGGTCCCGTTCACGACCGCGCAGGGGCTGACCGGGCTGACGGGGCGGCTCGCCGGGAACGAGCGCGTCGGCACGGCGACCGTCTTCGCCAGGGGCACGCTCGGCGCGGCGGTCACGGCGACGGGCCCGCCGCACGCGTTCGGGCAGGCCGCCCCGCAGGTCGAGGCGATGGTGCGGACGATCAGGATCGCGGCGCCATGGGGATGACCCGCGGCGGCCCGGCACGCCGTCCCGCGTTCTGGCTGTGGGCGGCGGCGTGCCTGCTCGGCGCCTGGATCGCGCTGCGCGGCATCGGCGCGCACGTCGCGGCGTTCCCCGGCGGCGCGATCGCCGGGGTCGTGCTGCTCGCCCCGGCGCTGGCCGGCGGAGTATGGCTGCTGCGGCGGCTGCACCCCGTCCGCTCGCCGCCGCTCGGCTACGCCCTGTTCGCGGTGGCGTGGGGCGGGCTGGCCGCGTTCGGGACGGCGCTGCCCGCGAACGCGGCGTTCCAGGCGATCGTCGGCAAGACGGCGGGGCCGGCCTTCAACGCGGCGTGGGGCGCGTCGATCGCCGCGCCGGTGGACGAGGAGATCCTGAAGCTGCTCGGCGTGGCGGTCCTCGCGCTGGCGGCGCCGTCCGCGGTCCGCGGGCCGCTGGACGGCTGGAGCTACGGCGCGCTGTCCGGGCTGGGCTTCCAGTTCGCGGAGAACTTCCTGTACGTCCTGAACACGATCGTCCTGACGGGCGCCACGCACGACGCGAACGCGGCGCTCTTCTCGTTCGGCACCCGGGTGGTCTGCGGGGCGTGGTGGAGCCACTGGGCGATGACCGCGGTCGGCGGCGCGGGCCTCGGCTGCCTGATCGGACGGGCCTCCAGAGCGCACCTGACCGCCGCGATGGGCGCGTTCGTCCTGGCGATGGCGCTGCACTCGTGGTGGGACGCCCCCGTCCTGTCCGGGCTGGCGCTGATGCCGGTGAAGGGCGCGCCGATCCTGCTGGCGGCGGTCGTCTCCTACCGCCTGGCCAGGCGCCGCTACCTCTCGCACTTCCGGCGCACGGTGCACGCCGAGACGAGGGACGGCGTCCTCGTGCCGGGCGAGGGCCACGTGCTCGCGTTCCGCAAGTGGCGCAGGAAGGAGGAGTGGGGCGTGCCGGCCGGGGAGTCGCGCCGGCTGCTCGCGCGGCTCAGAGCCGCCGAGCTCGCCCTCATCGAGGACGGTCTCGGCGGCCTGGAGCCGGACCCGCTGGCCGCCGAACGGCTGCGCACCGACATCCGCGCCCTGCGGGGCGACCTCAGGGCGTCGGGCGCGAACGTGCGCGTGGCGTGAGCAGCACGCAGGCGCAGACGGCCGCGCAGACCGCCGCGGCGACGAACGGCGCGTGCGCCGGGTCGCGGGAGCCGCCCGCGGCGCCGACCGGCGCGAACGCGCCCATGATCGCGACACCGAGGGTGGCGCCGAGCTGCCGGACGGCGTTCAGCAGGCCGCCCGCCGCGCCCGCCGCGCCTTCGGGGGCGGCGGCGACGACCATCGTCGCGAGGGCGGGCAGCGCGAACGACACGCCGAAGCCGGTGCACAGCAGGCCCGCGACGAGCGGCGGGTAGGACGCGCCGCCCAGCAGCGCGGCGCCGAAGAGCACTCCCCCGGCGGTCAGCAGGCCCAGCCCCGCGAGGACGGGACGGCGCGGGCCGGTCCGCGCGACGATGCGCCCGGTGAGCAGCGGGTTGAACGCGAACGGCAGGGTCATCGGCAGGAACGCCAGGCCGGTCTGGAGCGGCGCCAGCCCGAGGGCCTGCCGGAACACCAGCGGCAGCACGAACAGCACGCCGGTCATGGCGAAGTTGACCGCGGCGCCGGCGGCCAGCGCGGCGGGCATGCCGGGCGCCCGCAGCACCGCCGGGACCAGGACCGGCGCCTCGCTCCCCCGCTCGCGGACCGCGAACGCGATGCCGGTCGCGGCCGCGCCGGCCGCCGAGGCGGCCGCGTGGCCGCCCGATCCGCCTCCGAGGGCGATGAGGGCGTCGGTCAGCAGTCCGAGCGCGGCGCACGCGAGGAGCTGCGCCGCCGGGTCGAGGCGGCGGGTCCCGCGCGGGCAGCGCACGGACCGCCCCGCCGCGAGCGCGAGGACGGCGGCGGCGAGCGGGACGTTGACCAGGAAGATCGCGCGCCAGCCGGCGAGGCCGACCAGGGCGCCGCCCGCGACGGGCCCGGCGGCGAGGGCGGCGCCGCTCGTCGCCGCCCACGTCGCCACGGCCCGGGCGCGCTCGGCGGGCGCGGGGTACAGACGGACGATCATCGCCATGGACGCGGGCGCGCAGGCCGCCGCGGCGGGGCCGAGGACCGCGCGCAGCGCGACGAGCGTCCACAGGTCCGGCGCCGCGGCGCACAGCAGCGACCCGGCGCCGAAGGCCGCGACGCCCGCGCGGAAGACGCGGTGCGCGCCGTACCGGTCGGCGACGGCGCCCGCCGACGGCAGCAGCGCCCCGAACACGACGGTGTAGCCGGTGACCGCCCATTGCAGGCCCGCGACCGTCCCGTGCAGGGAGCCGGCCAGGTCGGGTTCGGCCACCGACAGGACGGTCGTGTCGAGCAGCACCATGAAGTAGCCGAGCGAGATGCCGAGGAGGGCCCGGCCGCGTCGCCCGGGGGCCGCGTCCGCCGGCGCGGATGAGAGAACCGAGGTCATGGCGCCCCAGTCTGGGAAGCCGCGCCGCCGGGCTCCACCGGCGCGGCCGCACGCCGCGTTCGGAATATCCGAACGCACGGGCCGGGTTGCCACCGGCGTGGAACTGCGCCAGCTGCGGACGTTCGAGGCCGTCCTCGCCCACCGGACCGTCACCGACGCCGCCAACGCGCTCGGCCTCGCGCCGTCGTCGGTGTCGGAGCAGATCCGCGCGCTGGAGGCGTCGCTGGGCGTCCCGCTGTTCCACCGCGGCCCGAAGGGCATGCGGCCGACCGAGGCGGGCGAGCGGATGCGCGGATGGGCGCGGCGCCTGCTGCGGGAGGCCGAGGAGGCCCGCCGCGAGGTGACCGGGGAGCGGACGGTGCTCCGGCTCGGCGCGCTGGAGTCGATCGCCGCCGCGCACGTCCCCGGCGTCCTGGCACGGCTGGCCGAGCGGCGGCCGGAGCTGCGGGTCGAGGTCCGGGCGGACGCGGCCCGCGACCGGCTCCTGGACGCGGTCGCCGCCGGGGACCTGGAGGCCGCACTGCTGCTGGACGCCGGCGAGGACGTGGGCGGGCTCGGTTTCACGCCGCCGCCGGCGTCGCTGGACTTCGTCGACGTGGAGCCGGTGCCGCTCGCCCTCGTCGCGGCGCCGGACCACCGGCTCGCCGGGGCCGCGCGCCCGGCCCCGGGCGACCTGCGCGGCGAGAGGCTGCTGGTCAACGTTCCGGCGTGCTCGTTCTGGATGGCCGGCGAGCGGCTCCTCGGCTCCGCCGTCGAGCGGGTCAGGGCGGGCAGCGTCACCGTGATGGCGTCCTGGGCCGAGCAGGGCCTCGGCATCGCGCTGCTCCCCGAGTTCGCCGTCCGGGGCCGGCTGGCCGCCGGAACCCTCGTCCGGCTCGCGTTCGACGCCCCCGACCTCGCCCTGCGCCTGGTCTGGCGGGCGGACCGGGAGGCCCTCCCCGGCATGCGAGAGGTCCTCTACGCCGCCGGCGCCTGACCGTCCCACGGCGATCACGCAGCGTTTGCCCCTACCCACCCCGGGTAGCCGCCCAGGGACACCACTGCTCGGCAGGGGAGAACGCCATGGGACGGGAAAACGGGAGCGGGACCGGCAAGGCCGAGCGGGTGCAGAAGCTCTTCTGGGGGGTCAACGACCGGCTCGGGTCCACCGGGTTCCTGGACAAGAACATCCGCAAGGCGTTCCCCAAGCACTGGTCGTTCCTGCTCGGCGAGATCGCGCTCTACTCGTTCGTCGTCCTCCTGCTCACCGGCGTCTACCTGACGCTGTTCTTCCACCCGAGCGGCAGGGAGATCGTCTACGACGGCTCGTACGGCCCGCTGAGGGGCGTCACGGTGAGCGAGGCGTACGCGTCGACCCTGCACGTGTCGTTCGACGTGCGGGGCGGGCTGCTGATGCGGCAGATCCACCACTGGGCGGCGAACGTCTTCGTCGCGGCGATCTGCGTCCACCTCCTGCGGGTCTTCTTCACCGGCGCGTTCCGCAAGCCGCGGGAGATCAACTGGGTGATCGGCACGACGCTGTTCACGCTGGCCGTCGCCGAGGGGTTCGCCGGGTACTCGCTGCCGGACGACCTGCTGTCGGGCACCGGCCTGCGGATCTTCCAGGGCATCCTGCTGTCGGTCCCGGTCGCCGGGACGTACGCGGCCCTGTGGGCCTTCGGCGGGGAGTTCCCCTCCGCCGAGGAGTTCCTCCCGCGGCTGTTCACCGTGCACATCCTGCTCATCCCCGGCATCCTGCTGGCCCTCATCACCGCGCACCTGATGATCCTCTGGCACCAGACCCACACCATCTTCCCGGGCCGGGGGCGGCGGGAGCGGGCGGTGACCGGGGAGCCGACCTTCCCGCACTTCGCCACGCAGAGCACGGCCTACTTCCTCTACACGTTCGGCGTCCTGGCCGCGCTGGCGGCGTTCTTCCAGATCAACCCGGTCTGGCTGTACGGGCCCTACGACCCGGACCAGGTGTCGTTCGGCTCCCAGCCCGACTGGTACGTCGGGTTCCTCGAAGGCTCGCTGCGCATCATGCCGCCCCTGTCCACGACCGTCGCCGGGCACACCGTCTCCTGGAACGTGCTCGTCCCGGCCGTGATCCTGCCCGGCGTGTTCTTCACGCTCATCGGCCTGTACCCGTTCGTGGAGCGCTGGGCCACGGGGGACGAGCGCCTGCACCACCTGCTGGACCGGCCGCGCAACGCCGCGACCAGGACCGCGATCGGCGCCGCCGCCGTCGCCTGGTACGCCAACATGCTGGCGGCGGGCGGCAACGACTACATCTCCTGGGCCTTCAAGATCCCGCTGTTCTGGACGACCTGGTTCTTCCGCGCCGGGTTCTTCGTCCTCCCGATCGTCGCCTTCGCCGTCACCCGGCGGGTCTGCCTGAGCCTGCAGCGGCGGGACCTGCGGACGCGTGAGGAGGGCGTGGAGAGCGGCCTGATCTCGCTGACGCCGGACGGGGGGTTCCGCGAGCGGCACGAGGCACCGTCGGAGGAGGCGAAGGCGCTGCTGGAGGCCCGGCAGCCGGGCGAACTGATCGCGCCCTACCCGCACCACATGATCCCGCTGCCGACGCCGGACCGTGCCCGCACGCAGGTCCGGACCCGCGTCAACCGCTTCTACCTGAACTACCAGGCCGAGTCGCGCGGAGGCGGCCAGGGCGACCTGCGGACGGGCCCCTCGGAGGACGGCCACGACGGCCAGGGCGGGTGACCTGCGCCCGTCAGCCGGGGGACCCCGGCGGCGGCAGCGCCGGCTCGGCCTCCCGCGGCGGCTCCCTCGGCGGGTAGTGCAGGTCGAACGCCGGGCGCGACGACCGGATGCGCGGCATCGACACGAAGTTGTGGCGGGGAGGCGGGCAGGAGGTCGCCCACTCCAGCGAGCCGCCCGCGCCCCACGGGTCGTCGGTCCCGACGCGCTCGGCGTGCCGCCAGGACCACACCACGTTCCACAGGAACGCGAACGTCGAGGCGCCCAGGACGAACGAGCCGATCGACGAGACGAAGTTCAGGGTCGCGAACTGGTCGGGGTAGTCGGCGTAGCGGCGCGGCATGCCCTCGGCGCCCAGCCAGTGCTGGACGAGGAAGGTGGTGTGGAAGCCGAAGAACAGGGTCCAGAAGTGGATCCTCCCCCAGGTCTCGTTCAGCTTCCGGCCGGTCATCTTCGGCCACCAGAAGTAGAACCCGCCGAACATCGCGAACACCACGGTCCCGAACAGGACGTAGTGCAGGTGGGCGACGACGAAGAAGGAGTCGGTGAGGTGGAAGTCCATGGGGGGCGAGGCGAGGATGACCCCCGTCAGGCCGCCGAACAGGAACGTCACCAGGAACCCGAGCGCGAACAGCATGGGGGTCTCGAAGGTCAGGTGCCCCTTCCAGAGCGTCCCGACCCAGTTGAAGAACTTCAGGCCCGTCGGGACGGCGATCATGAAGGAGGTGATGGAGAAGAACGGCAGCAGCACGCCGCCGGTGGCGAACATGTGGTGCGCCCAGACCGTCATCGACAGCCCGGTGATCGCGATGGTGGCGCCGACCATGCCGAGGTAGCCGAACAGCGGCTTGCGGCTGAACACCGGGATGATCTCGGTGATGATCCCGAAGAACGGCAGCGCCGCGATGTAGACCTCGGGATGGCCGAAGAACCAGAACAGGTGCTGCCAGAGCAGCGCGCCGCCGTTGGAGGGGTCGTAGATGTGGGCGCCCAGCCTGCGGTCGGCCTCCAGCGCGAACAGCGCCGCGGTCAGCACCGGGAAGGCGATGAGCACCATCAGGCTGGTCAGCAGCACGTTCCAGGTGAAGATCGGGAGCCGGAACATCACCATGCCCGGGGCGCGCATCGCGATGATCGTGGCGATCATGTTCACCGAGGTCAGGATCGTCCCGAGACCGGACACGATCAGTCCCATGGCCCACATGTCGCCGCCCTGGCCGGGCGTGTAGACCTGGGTGGACAGCGGGGCGTAGGCGAACCAGCCGAACGCGGGCGCGCCGCCCGGCATGACGAACGAGGCCAGCACCATGAGCGCGCCGAACAGGAACAGGTAGTAGGTGAGCGTGTTCATCCGCGGGAAGGCCACGTCCGGCGCCCCGATCTGCAGCGGGACGAGCACGTTCGCGAACCCGGCGAACAGCGGGGTGGCGAACAGCAGCATCATGATCGTGCCGTGGACGGTGAACATCTCGTTGTAGGTGTGGTTGCTCACCACCTGCCTGCCGGGCTCCAGCAGCTCGGTCCGCATCACCATGGCCATCAGCCCGGCGGCCAGGAACATCGCGAACGACGTCCCGAGATAGAGGTGGCCGACCTTCTTGTGGTCGGTCGTCGCCAGCACGTGGGCGACCCTCGTTCCCTTGCGGTGCCGCGCGAGCGCGTCGGCGACGCTGGTGTCCTCCCACCCCTGGACGGTCGTCATCCCGTCCCTCCCCTCCCCCGCGTCCGGCCCCATCCGGGCACTTGCCGCGCACGCCGGCTTTCAAACGCGGCGGGGAGGGGTCCGAGCAGCCCTCAAATTCGGCATTTCCCCTGAATGCACGACTCATCGCCGGACGAGCCGCGGGCGTCCGGCCCGCGGGCGGTGAGTACGATGAGCGCCATCGTTGGCGGACCGAGAAGACGGGCATGGCCGAGTACCGGATCGACGAACTGGCGCACGCCGCCGGCACCACCGTTCGGCACGTCCGCGGCTTCCAGGAACGCGGCCTGCTCCCCTCGCCCCGGATGCGCGGCAGGGCCGGCTTCTACGACGACGCGCACCTCGCCCGGATCCGTCTCGTCCTCCGGCACAAGGAGCGCGGCTACACCCTCGCCAGCATCGCCGAGATGCTGGCGGCGTGGGAGCGCGGCCGCGACCTCGGCGACCTGCTCGGCCTGGAGCGGGCCGTCCACGACCCCTGGTCGGACGAGGCGCCGGCGCGGATGTCCCGGGCCGAGGTGGTGCGCGGGTTCTCCCCGGAGGCCTCCGGGGAGCCGCCGGCCGGGAGCACGCCCGCCGGCCTCGCCTCGCTCGCCCGGGCCGAGGAACTCGGCTTCATCCGGTGGACGGGCGAGGACTACGAGGTGCCGAGCCCGCGCCTGCTGGAGGTCGGCGCCGCGCTCGTCGCCGCCGGGATGAGCCTGGACGCCGTCCTGGACATCACGGCCGAACTGCGAGGGGACCTCGACGCGATCGCGCGCCGGTTCGTGCGGCTGGTCGTGGAGCACGCGGGGCTGGACGATCCCGCGGGCATCTCCGCCCGGCAGGACGTCCCGGAGATCGCGGAGCTGATCCGGAGGCTGCGGCCGCTCGGCGTCCAGTCGGTCCAGGGGCTGCTGGCGCGCTCGCTGGACGCCGAGATCCAGGCCGAGTTCGCCCGGCAGATCGAGCGGATGGGGCCCGGCGGCGAGGCGGCACCGGGCCCGCCGGACGCGGGTCCCGGCTCCTAGTAGTCGAACCAGCCCGCGAGCTTCGCGCCGAACATCATGTCCCCGGACAGCTTGATCTTGCCGCTCATGAAGCCGGCGATCGGCTTGACGCCGCCCGCAGGCGAGCGGCGCGGGCGCGCCGCGAGACGGGCGCGGGTCCGCCGCCCGCGGACGAGCAGCGGATCGCGGAGGCCGCGCGCAACCTGGTGGAGGCCGCACGCGAACTCACCCGGCTGGTCCGCGACCACGGCCCGCGGACCGCCACCGGCGCGAAGGCCCCCGCCCCGGAGCGGGCGAGGCGCCCGGCCGGCGGCGGGCCGCTCGTGACACTCGACCTGGCCCGCCGCGTCGGGCCCGGCTGGCGGCTGTACCAGTTCACCACCGCCGACCGGGACGCCCACCGCTGGCATCTGCGGCACGACGGGCACGCCGCCGGAACGGTGACGCACGTCCTGAACCTGCGCGGCCGCAGGACCGGCTGGGAGGCCTACGACGCCCGCGGGTTCCGGCTGCGCCCGGAACCGGGGCCGGACGCGTACCCGTCCGCCGTGCCCCACCTGTGGTCGACCAGGACGGCCGCGGTGCGCGCCGTCGCGCGGGCCCACCGGTGCCCCGGGCGGCCGGCCGCGAACGCTTCGGCCCGGCCGCCCGGGTAGAGCGGCCGGGCACGTGATGCAGCCCGCGAGGTGATCGCGGACCGGGCGCCGCCCGCCCTAGGCTTTCCGGCACGTCTTCGGGCGTGCCGATGACCGAGGCTCTGGAGGTGGACCCATGCACCCGTTCCGCGCCGCCATCGAGAAGGGCGATCTGAACGCCCTTCCGGCGCTGCTGGCCGAGGACGTGACGTTCCTCAGCCCGGTGGCGTTCGCGCCGTACGAGGGACGCGCGACGGCCACCGCGATCCTGCGCGCGGTGACCCGCGTCTTCGCGGACTTCCGCTACGTCCGCGAGATCGGCGGCGGACGCGACCACGCGCTGGTCTTCAAGGCGCGCGTCGGCGACCGCGAGGTGCACGGCTGCGACCTCCTGCACCACGACGACGCCGGCCTCATCGACGAGTTCTGCGTCATGGTCCGCCCCCTCTCCGGCGCGCAGGCCCTCTCGGACGCGATGGCCGTCCAGTTCGAAACCGTCAGGCGCGAGATGGGCCTCACCTGACGGCCGGCCCCCGCCTGAGGCGTCCCTCACCCCGGCGAGGGCTCCCTCAGGCGGGGAGGGGGGTTCTCGCGTGGTGGCCGTCGCGTTCCAGGCGGGTCAGGCGGGCCGAGGTGAGGGCCGCGCGTGCGGCGGTGGATCCACAGCTCCCGCGCGGCGCGCTCGCGGTCGAGGTTGCAGGCCAGGAGCACCTCCAGCGTCCGCCGCAGGTCGGTGCCGGCGTCGAGCGGGGACAGCACGGCGGCGAGCCGGCCGCGGATGGCGGGCTGCCCGAGGATCGCCAGCTCGACGAGCAGCTCGTCGGCCCGGTAGGGGCGGTCCTCGGCGTCCGGGATGGCCTTGGCGATCGTCAGGACGCGGGAGGCCTCCTCCAGCGCGGCCGTCCAGCAGGTCCGCGCCGCGGCGGCGAGGGCCAGATCCCACGCGTCCGACGGCACCGGCAGCGGGATCGCCTGCCGGGCCGCGAGGACGCCGAGGTCGCGGAAGCGCCCGCGGTCGTCCTCGGGAAGGGGCGACCGGCGCAGGACGAGGCCGAGCAGCCGGGCGCAGGTCTCCCGGCGCCCGCCGAACATCGGGCCGGCCGCCCTCCTGATCGGCTGGTAGGCGGGGTGGCCGTGCAGGGCCTCCCGGATCGCCGTGGCGACCCGCGGGCAGTGCGCGGCGAGGACTCTTCCGGGAGGCCGCCGGAAACGTCGACGGTCCTCCCCTAGGCCGCGGCCAGCGGGAACCGGGGCAGGCGGGCGGCGGTCCCGTCCACCGCCCGGTGCAGTTCCAGGAGGCACCCCGGATCGCCGCCGAGCATGTCGAGCAGGCCGTGGGCGCGGCCGACCAGCGGCGCGACGGCGGCGGCGTAGGACTCGGCGACCTCGTCGTCGAGCATCCAGGAGGCCATCTCGGCCCGCGCGGACGCCGAGTGGCGGGCGGAGGCGTGCAGCGCGAGGGCCTCGCGGCGCCGCGCGGGAGGCAGCCCGGACAGCAGGTGGACGAGCGGGAACGTCGCGGTGCCGCGGGTGAGGTCCTCGTGCCGTCCGGAGGCGAGGTCGCGCTGGTCGTCGACCAGCCGGCGGAGCACGCCGAGGGCGCGGCCGTACGCCCGCCAGCCCGCGGCCCGGGGCCGTCCGCTCCGGCGAGGCGCGCCGCCGAGGCCGCGGCCATCGCGTAGGGCGCGCCGGTCCTGCCCTCGTAGCCGCGCAGCACCGACGCGGGAGTCGCGTTCGGCGCCCGCTCGGCGAGGGCGCGGAGCCTGCCGTCGACGGCGTCCACCCAGGAGCGTGACAGCTCGTCCGCGAGCGCGGCGCGCACGGCCGCGCCGACGGGCATGCCGGCGATGAGCCGGCCGGGCAGGTGGCCGCCGACGGCCAGCGCGGTGAGCGCCCTCGTCGCGGTGGCGTCGCCCGCTGACGGGGGCGCACCGCCGGTGCCGGCGAGGCCGTCGAGGCAGCGGGCCGACGCCCACCAGAGCAGGTGCAGTACGGCGACGGGCATGGCGGGGCCCGGCTCCCCGGTCTCCGCCCCGTGCACCAGCAGCGGCAACGTGATCATTTCCTCCGCGCCGGGACGCGCGCCCTCGGCCCGGACGAGGTCGGCGTACTCCACGAGGAACTCCGACATGGCGCCCCCGACCATCTCGCGGCCCTCGTCCACGCCCATCGCGAGGCCCTCGGCGAGCAGTTCGCACAGCCGCGCCATCTCCACCTCGACCTCGGAGATCGCCCGTTCCCGGGCGGCCCTGCCGAACACTCCTTCGTCCACGTGCCGACTCCTCTGCTGCGGGGGCGCCTCGGGCCGTGCGCGTTTCCTGATCCCTCTGGCACAACGCTCGCCGGACGTGTCGGAAACGGCGCCGGACGCCCTTCCCGGGAAGGGCGCATAATCCGACCGGACGGCCGTCATCCTGCTACAGAAATGCGGGCCGCTGAACTGCGCCCCCGGGCAGTCCGGGGCGCGCCGGGCTGCCCGGCCCGGCAACCGGCGCGGCGCGGCCGCCCTCCGCGCCGGGCGCGCCCGTCCCGGAAACCGCATGTCAGCGTCCGCTTGCAGGGGCGTCCTCGCGGTGGGCGCCAGGGATCGCGCACGTCACCCGCCCCCTCGGAGAGCGAACGCCGCGCGTTGCCGCCTCATCACCGCCGCGCATTATCGGAGCAGTCTGACAAGGTCTATTTTCAGATTAGAATTCAATTGCTCCGACCGGCGGAGCCACTGTGACGTTGCCCACAACCAATTGGCAGAATGCGGCCAATCAGGCGGGGCCCGGCGGGGGCGGCTCGCATGAGCGCCCGCCGCGCCGGGCCCCGTCCCCCGATCCCCTGCCCGCGGGCAGGAGGCCCCTGCCGCGGGTCAGGCCGGAACGTGCCCCTTCTTCCGCGTCCAGTGCCGGTGCGCCGCGACCGACGCGACCAGTTCGGCGGGGAAGTCGCCGCCCGCGCAGCGCCCGGTGACCACGCCGGCGTCGCTGACGGTCGCCCCGTCGGAGAACCGCACGCCGTCGATCCCGGCGCGCTCCAGCAGGCCGATGCCCGCGTCGAGCGCGCCGATCGCCTTGCAGTGCACGAACGCCTCGGCGACGAAGTGCACGGCGTGGCCGTCCTGCGCCAGCGTCCCCGCGCTCTGCTCGCCGCCCGGCACGAGCACCGCGTCGTAGAGGACGGACGCGACGGTCGGCATGGCGCGGGTCACCTCGATCCGGCCGCCGTCGGCCGCCTGCACGAAGCCGTCCTTCGCGGCGAGGACCTCGACCACCGCCCCCGCCTCGGTGAGCACGTCGCCCACCGCCGCGACGGCCCCCGGGTCTGCCCCGTCCGCCACCAGCACCGCGATCTTGCGGCCCCGCACGGAGTCCGCGCGCGCACCGGCCTGGCTCAGCGCGGGTGAACTGCGGCCATGGCTGGCCGTCGCCCCCTCCTGCGGCGGCTGCACCCCGACCCCCGCGGCGACCTGGACGGCGAGGTCGTGGTCGACGCGGCCGAGGTGCTCGATCACGCCCTCCCGGATGTGCCGGTGGTCGCACTTGCCGAACTCGAAGCGGAACGCGCCGACGATGTGCTCCTTCTCCCAGTCGGACATGCTGTTCCAGAAGAGCGTCGCCTGGGAGTAGTGGTCGGCGAAGCTCTCGGCGCGCTTGCGGATCTTGTTGCCGTCCACCCGCTCCGGGTAGTGGACGTAGGAGCCCTCGCCGCCGACCGCCGGGCGGCCCCCCCGACAGCGAGTTCTTGTGGTAGCTCGCCCGCCCTGGTGGATGTCCATCTGGTGGTAGCCGTCGCGGTGGTGGTTGCGGACCGGCGCGACGGGCCGGTTCACGGGGATCTGCGGGAAGTTCGGCCCGCCGAGCCGGATCAGCTGCGTGTCCAGGTAGGAGAACAGCCGGGCCTGCAGCAGCGGGTCGTCGGTGAAGTCGATGCCGGGCACGACGTTGGCGAGGTGGAAGGCGACCTGCTCGGTCTCGGCGAAGAAGTTGTCGGGGTTGCGGTCGAGCACCAGCGTGCCGACCGGCCGCACCGGCACCGGCTCCTCCGGAATGAGCTTGGTCGGATCGAGCAGGTCGAAGTCGAACGCGTGCTCGTCCTCCTCGGGGACGAGCTGGACGCCGAACTCGTACTCGGGAAAGGCGCCGGCCTCGATCCGCTCCCACAGGTCGGCCCGGTTGAAGTCGGGATTCTTCCCCGCGATCTTCTGGGTCTCGTCCCAGGCGAGCGAGTGGGTCCCGAGCCTGGGCTTCCAGTGGAACTTCACGAACGTCGCGCGCCCCCCGGCGTTCACGAGCCGGAAAGTGTGGACGCCGAAGCCCTCCATCATCGCGAAACTGCGCGGCAGCGCCCGGTCCGACATGAGCCACATCATCATGTGCATGGTCTCGGGCTGGAGTTGCACGAAGTCCCAGAGGGTGTCGTGCGCGGAGGAGTCCTGCGGGATCTCGCTCGCCGGCTCGGGCTTCACCGCGTGCACGAAGTCGGGGAACTTGATGCCGTCCTGGATGAAGAAGACCGGCATGTTGTTGCCGACGAGGTCGAAATTGCCCTGCCGCGTGTAGAACTTCGTCGCGAAGCCGCGGACGTCCCGGACCGTGTCGGCGGAGCCCCGGGAACCGCCGACGGTGGAGAACCGCACGAACACCGGCGTCGTCAGCGACGTGTCCGTCAGGAATTCGGCCGTGGTGTACTCGGCGAGGGACTCGTGCAGCGTGAAATGGCCGTAGGCGCCCGCCCCCCGCGCGTGCACGACCCGCTCGGGAATCCGCTCGTGGTCGAAGTGGGTGAGCTTCTCGCGCAGATGGAAGTCGTCCATCAGCGACGGTCCGCGCTCGCCCGCGGCGAGTGAGTCGTCGGTGTCGTCGACCCGGATCCCCTGGTCGGTGGTGAGCCTCGCCCCTTCCGGGCTCACCCTCCGCCGGTCCAGTTGCTCCTGCTTCCGGTCGTCACGGCCGGCGGGCTCACCCATGCTCTGGCTCCTCGTATGGTGACGCGTCGGTGGTGACTGCGCACGTGCTGTGGCGGGCTACCCCGGTATTTCCACGGCATGCGTTGTTTGACGGGAACTTGGTCGGTGTTGCGGACCGGCGGAGACGGGCCGGCGCGGCTTGTCAGGCGGCTGACAAAGGGCGCCGAGGACGGTGGAGCCGGGTGAGTGTCGCGCGTCACGCCGCGTGCCTAGGTTGGGACGACCGGGCCCCGCGCCCGCTCCAGCACGGGGATGGGAGGTGTCACCGTGGCGACGGCCTACGACGACGCGGACTCCGGGCCGCCGGTCCTCGACGGCCTGGCGGACGAGCCGTGGCGGGACGTCCCCGCGGAGGAGGCGCGCTGGATGCGCCCCCGCCTGCCCGGCCTCCTCGGCGTCATGGTCGAGGGGGTGCTGCGCCACGTCCCCGAGTACGACCGGCCGGGCGACGCGGCCTACTGGCGGGTGGCCGAGGCGGCCGTCGCCAAGGCGATGGAGCACTTCGTGCAGATGATCGCCGACCCGGACACCTCGTGGAAGGAGGTGTACCAGGTCTACTTCGACGTCGGCTACGGCGAGGCCATGGAGGGCCGCAGCCTGGAGCACCTGCAGAACGCGATGCGCGTCGGGTCCCGGCTCGCCTGGCGGCACCTGGCGGTCGAGGCCGAGCGGCTGGGCCGCCCTCCCGCGCTGGTGAGCCTGCTCGCCGAGGCGAACTTCGCCTACCTGGACGCGCTGGCCTCGGCGGCGGCGCACGGCTACGCCCGCGCCCGGGAGAAGACCGCGGGCGAACGCGAGCAGCGCCGCGGCCGGCTGCTGACCCTGCTGCTGTCGGACCCGCCGGCGCCTCCCGAGGTCGTCCGCGAGCAGTCGGTCCGGGCCGGCTGGCCGCTGCCCCGCCGGCTGGCGGTGATCGTGCTGCACGCGCGGCGGGGCAGCGGCGGCGAGGGGCCGGCCGGGCTGCCGCCGTCCCTGCTCACCGGGCTCGACCACGGCCGCCCCTGCCTGGTCATGCCGGACCCGGACGGCCCCGGGCGCCTCGACGAGCTGGCCGCGACGCTCGCGGGCTGGACGGGCGCGGTCGGCCCCTCCGTGCCGGCGGAGGAGGCCGGGACGTCGCTGCTGTGGGCGCGGCGCGCCCTCGACCTGGCGCCGCCCGCGCCGTCCGGCCCGGCAGGGCCCGCCCCCGGCCGGACCGGACGGCGGCCGCGGCGCGGCGGGCTGCTCGTGCGGGCCGAGGAGCACCTGGCCGGCCTGCTGCTGCGCGAGGGCGCCTCGCTCGCCGCGATCGTGGCCTCGCGGCGGCTCGCCCCGCTCGACGCCGCGGGGCCGCGGCAGGGCCTGCGGCTCGCGGTGACGCTGCTGGAGTGCATGAAGCACGGCTTCAACGCCACCGGGGCGGCCGAGGTCCTCTGCGTGCACCCCCAGACCGTCCGCTACCGCCTGGCGCAGCTCCACGAAATGTTCGGCTTCGACATCGAGGATCCGGAGATCCGGCTGGAGATGATGCTGCTCCTGCACACCTGGATCCAGCGCCGCGGCGGCTGACGCGCGTTCTTCTTTCCGGCTCCCCGCGCGTCCCGCCACCATGTCCGCCCCCGGAATCCGCTACGGTCAAGGTCGCCGCGTCGGCGAGGGGAAGGAAGACACAGAACACATGGCCGAGAAGGTCATTCGGGTGGACGACATCGACGGCTCCGAAGGGGCCGATGTCGCAAAGCGGGACTTCGAAGTCCTGGACCGGACGTTCACGATCGACTTGAACGATGACAACTACAAGCGGCTGAACGAGATGCTGGACGCCCTCGCGCCCTTCATCGAGAACGCCGCCGAGGTGAAGCCGGCCGGGAAGGGCCGCAAGTCCCGCACCGCGAAGATCAAGGGCTACACGAACGGCGATGTCCGCGCGTGGGCATTGCGTGAGGACATCGAAGTCTCCGAACGTGGCAAGATATCGGATGAGGTCTATGCTGCATTCATCGAGGCACATCCGGACGCCAAGCCGGACGCATAGCTAGAGGGAGTCCCCGCATGGCACAGAAGGTCGAAGTCCTTCTCGTGGACGACATCGACGGTGGAGAGGCCGACGAGACCGTCAGCTTTTCCATCGACGGCACGTCTTATGAGATCGACCTGAGCAAGAAGAACGCCGCCAAGCTCCGCGGCGGCCTGGAGCCGTTCGTGGCCGGCGCCCGCAAGGCGCGCAAGGCCGCCGGCCGGGGCGGGCGCGGTACGCGCACCGCGGGGAGCCGCGAGCGCTCCGCCGAGATTCGCGAGTGGGCGAAGAACCGCGGCATCAAGGTCAATGAGCGGGGCCGTATCCCCGCCAATGTGATCGAGCAGTACGAAGCCGCGCACTAGCGGCCGCCGCGCGGCCGGCGGTGTTCCGGCGCGCGGCGAGGGGCCGGGGCCGGATTTGTCTGCGCCCCGGCCCTCTTGCGTGCGCATCGGGCAAATCTTCCCCCCATTGCGGGAGAGAATGCCAGTAATGGTGCGAGACAACACAATAAGCTGTCGCCGGGGGCGACGGCGGAGGGGGCGGCCCGTTGACACGCGTGACGCGGCGGGACAGGGTCCGGTACTGGTTCGACCGGACGATGTCGAAGGGGACGCCCGCTCTCATCGGCTGGCTCGGGCTCGCGTCCGGAGCCCTGGTGCTCGTGGTCGCGACCGCGGCGGTCGTGGTCGCGCCCGGCGACAGCGAGTCCAACGGCCACTGGCCCGGCATGGTCTGGCGCAGCCTGCTGCGCACGCTCGATCCCGGGACGATGGGAGGCGACACCGGCACCGCGCCGTTCCTCGGTCTGATGCTCGTCTCGACCATCGGCGGGATCTTCATCGTCAGCTCGCTCATCGGCGTCCTCACCACCGGGCTGGAATCGAAGATCACTGAGTTGCGCAAGGGCCGGTCGCGGATCGTCGAGCACGACCACACGGTGCTGCTCGGCTGGTCCGAGCAGGTCTTCACCGTGGTGGCGGAACTGGTGGAGGCCAACCAGAGCCGGCGCAGGTCGTGCGTCGCCATCCTCGCCGACCGCGACAAGGTCGAGATGGAGGACGCCCTCCGCGCCCGGGTCGGCGACCTCGGCCGCACCCGGATCGTGTGCCGCACCGGCGACCCGCTGAAGGTCGCGGACGTGGAGCTGGTCAGCCCCGGCACCGCGCGGTCCATCATGGTGGTGACGCCCGAGGTCGAGGAGTCCGACGCCCGCGTCATCAAGGTGCTGCTGTCGCTCGGCGCCCGCCCCTGGGGGCGGCGCCGCCCGCACGTCGTCGCCGCCGTGCACGACTCGGCGAACCTGCCCGCCGCCCGGCTCGCGGGCGGCCCCGCCGCGCACGTCATCGACGCCGACGACGTGGCGATCCGGCTGATCGTCCAGTCGCACCGCCAGTCGGGCCTGTCGCAGGTCTGCACCGACCTGCTGGACTTCGCCGGGCACGAGTTCTACATGCGCGCCGAGCCGGCCCTGGCGGGCACGCCGTTCGGCGACTCGCTGTCGGCCTACGACCTCGGCGTCCCGGCCGGGCTGCGGCGCGCCGACGGGGCCGTGCTGCTGAACCCGCCGATGGACACCGTGATCCGCGCCGACGACGAGATCATCGTCCTGGCGGAGGACGACCTGCTGATCCGGCTGGCCACCGGGCCCGCGCCGCCGGTCCGGGAAGAGGCGATCACCACGGCGACCCCGCGGCTGCCGGCGGCCGAGCGCACGCTGATGCTCGGCTGGAACCACCGCGCCCCGAAGATCATCGAGCTGCTGGACGGGTTCCTCGCCCCGGGCTCGGCGCTGGTCGTGGCCGCGCCGCGCGAGGACCCGACGGGGGCGCTGCCCCCGTCGGTCAACCTCAAGATCTCCTTCGTCCGGGCGGAACCGACCGAGCGGCCGGCCCTGGAGTCCCTCGACCTCGGGTCCTTCCAGCGCGTCATCGTGCTGTCGGACGCCCGGCACGAGCGGGAGCACGCCGACGCCCGCACCCTCGTCACGCTGCTGCACCTGCGCGACATCGAGGACGGCCTCGGCGACCCCTTCGCCATCGTCAGCGAGATCAACGACGACGCCAACCGGGAGATCGCCCAGGTGACCAAGGCCGACGACTTCGTGGTCAGCGAGAAGCTGATCAGCCTGATGCTGACCCAGCTGAGCGAGAACCGGCACCTGTACGAGGTGTTCGCGGACCTGCTCGACCCGGCCGGCTCGGAGCTCTACCTCAAGCCGGCCTGCGACTACCTGGCCCCGGGCGCCGAGGCCGACTTCGCCACGCTCATCGAGTCGGCGCGGCGGCGCGGCGAGGTCGCGCTCGGCTACCGGCTGACGGAGCGGTTCCACGAGCCGCCCGGCTACGGGGTGGTGCTGAACCCGGACAAGACGGCGCCGCTGACGCTGTCGGCCGACGACCGCGTCATCGTGCTCGCCGAGAACTGAGCGGGGCTCACCCGGGCGGCGGGCCCAGCTCGTGCCCGGCCCGCACGGCGCCGGCGACGCGCTCGCGCAGCGCCCGCTCGGCCCGGCGGGCGTCCTCGGCCATCCCGCGGATCTCCTCGCCCGCCATCGCGTCCCCGACGGTGCTCGCCAGCAGGTCCCGGTAGCGGGCGTTCTGCTCGGGCAGCGCCCGCAGGACGCCGGACTCGTGGTAGGCGTCGTCGGCGTCGCCCGCCCGGCGCGCGTAGGACTCCAGCGCCTCGATCCGCCCGGCGACCGAGCGGACCGACAGCTCCAGGGCGCGGTCCTGCGGCTCCAGCAGGGCCCGGACGCGCGGCGAGAGGCGTTCGGGCCGCTGGGCGCGGCGCTCCCGGCGCAGCCGCGTGTGCTCGGCGAGGGCGCCCGCGATCGCCCACTCCTGCCGCGGCAGGACGACCGCGTTGTTGATGTCGTCGAGCAGCCCGGCGCGGTGCGCCTGCGACCCGAGCACGCCGTCCACGGCGCGCTGGGCGCGGACGAGGAGCTCCGAGGCGGGCTGGTCGAAGTCGGCCGGCAGCAGGTAGCGGCCGTGGTGCTCGCGCGCGGCGCGGGCGGCGGCGGGCTCCCGGACGTACCGCAGCGCCCCGGCGACCCAGCCGGCGAAGCTCGCGGCCGCGAGGGCGACGGCGGCCTCCACCTGGCCGAGCAGCAGCAGGAGGACCTGGAGGGCCGGGGTGAGCATCATCGCGAGCACGGGCAGCCTCCCCCAGCGCACCGCGCCGCCCACCAGCTCGTCGTCGTCCAGCGAGGCGACGAAGCACACGCGCAGCCACCCTCCGGGCAGCACGCCGTGGAACAGCGCGAACGCCGGGATCCACACCATCCGCGCCGCCACCGTGGCGGTGCGCAGCCGCGGGGACGCCGGAGCGGGCAGGCGGGCCGGGACGAGCCGTTCGGGCGCGGCGGCCAGCAGGGCGCGCTCCTCGCCGCCGATGCCGGGATCGAACACCGGGCGGGGACGGTATCGCTCGCTCATCGCCACTCCCCTCCGCGTCGGGAACCTCGTGCCGGGCGGTTCCGAGCCTTCCACGCGGAACCCGGCTCCCTCCGGGTTGTCACGAGATCCGGACATTCGTGCCGTCGCTGGGCCTCCCTCCTCCGGTGCCGGCTAGTCCTGCAGCTCCGCCCAGACCTCCCGGTCGCGCTCGGCCGTCCAGATCCGGGGGCGCTCGACGCCGTCCAGCTCGTCCCAGAGGCGGGAGACGTCGAACGGCAGGCAGTGCTCGAAGATCGGCCAGCCGCCGTAGGCGGGGGCGAGCGCCGCGTGCACGGCGGCGAACGCGTCCCTGAGCCCTCCGCCCTCCCGCCGGACCCGCTCCACCTCGCCGATCATCGTGGTGAGGAAGTCGCGGGTCTGCCCGACGGCGGCCTGGGCGGCGTCGCGGCCGTGCGCGACGGCGCCGCGCCCGCCGACGAGGATCTCGGCTCCGAAGGAGTGGACGTGGTCGAGCGTTCCGGCCGCCCACTCGCGGTGGAACGCGTCGCCGGTGTAGAGGGCGGCCTGCGTCTCCACGAGGTCGCCGGCGAACAGGATCCGGTGCCGGGGCAGCCACGCCACGATGTCGCCCTCGGTGTGGCCGCGCCCGCAGTAGGCCAGGTCGAGGTCGCCGCGGTCGCCGCCGAGGTCGATGGTGAGGGTGCCGGAGAACGTCGTGGTCGGCCGGGTGAGTCCCGGGATGCCGTCCGGGTCCTTGAACAGCCGGGGCATCCGGCCGTACTCCGACTCCCAGTCCTGCCGGCCCCGCTCGGCGATCAGTGCGCGCGTCAGGTCGTGCGCGACGACCACCGTGGCGCCGAACGCGCTCGCGCCCAGCGTCCGGACGGCGTGGTAGTGCGAGAGCACCAGGTAGCGGATGGGCTTGTCGGTGTGCTCGCGCAGGACGGCGAGCCAGTCGCGCGCGGCTGCGGGGGTGGCGAGGGCCTCGAAGCAGACGAGGAAGTCCTCGCCCTCCACCGCCCCGACGTTCGGGTCGCCTTCCGCCGTGAGCGCGTACACGCCGTCGGCGAGGATCTCCAGCGTCTGCGTCTTGTCGCCCAGGTCCGCGGACGACGCGAACGGTCTCGGCATGGGCGCCCCCTCGCGGTCGTGGCCCCGGCCTCTTCGCCTGCACAGTGGTTCATTCCACGCACAGCGGTCGATAACCGTCTCACCTCCCGGGGAGGGACGGCCCGGGCGGGGGTAGGAGGGATCTCGAAGACGCCGCGCGTGAGGAGGTCGCCCGGGTGAACGCCGCGCTCGGACTGCTGGCCGTCCTCGTGCTGACCGCAGCGACCGGCTACTTCGTGGCGCAGGAGTTCGCGTTCGTCACCGCGGACCGCCCTGCGCTCGACCAGCGGGCGGCGGAGGGCGACCGGGCCGCGGGGCGCGCGGTGCGGGTGATGGGCCGGCTGTCGTTCATGCTGTCGGGCGCGCAGCTCGGCATCACGGTCACCGCGCTGGTCGTGGGCTTCATCGCCAAGCCGGCCCTGGCCGACCTGATCGCCCCGGCGCTGCGCGCGGGCGGGGTCCCGGACGCGGCGGCGGGCGCGGCGGCGGTCGCGCTCGGGTTCGTCCTGGCCACCGTGGTCCAGATGCTGCTGGGCGAGCTGTTCCCCAAGAACCTGGCGCTGGCGAGGGCGGAGGGGATGGCCCGCGCGCTGGCCGGGCCCACCCTGGTCTACCTGGCCGCGGCCGGCCCCCTGATCAGGCTGTTCGACGCGTCCGCGAACCGGCTCGTCCGCGCGGTGGGCATCGAGCCCGTGGAGGAGCTGCGGCACGGTGCGACGCTGGAGGAGCTCGGGCACATGATCGGCGAGTCCGGGGAGCAGTTCCAGGCGGGCCACGCCGACCTGCTGGAGCGGGCCCTGGCGTTCTCCGAGCGGGACGCCGAGGAGGTCATGGTGCCCCGCGTCGACGTGGTGACCGTGCCGGCCACGGCGCTCGCCGCCGAGGTCAGCGACGTGATCGCGGCGAGCGGGCACACCCGCTACCCCGTCCTCGGCGAGGGCGTCGACGACGTGGTCGGGGTCGTCGGGCTGGAGGAGCTCGTCGCGCTCGGCACGGACGCCGCCGCGCGCACCGAGGTCCGCGCGCTCGCCCGGCCGCCGCTGCTGCTGCCGTCGTCGCTGCCGCTGCCGGAGGTGGTGCTGCGGCTGCAGGGCGCCCGCGAGGCCCTCGCCTGCGTGGTCGACGAGTACGGCGGCTTCGCCGGCATCCTCACCTGGGAGGACGTCGCCGAGGAGCTGGTCGGGGAGATCGCCGACGAGAACGAGCCGGGCGAGGACCTCGCGATCCGCAGCGGCGAGTGGTGGACGACGGACGCGGGCCTGCGGATGGACGAGGTCGCCCACGAGACCGGCATCGCGCTGCCGGAGGGCGACTACGAGACCGTCGCGGGGCTGCTGATGAAGCGGCTCGGCCGGGTCGCGCGGCCGGGCGACGTCGTCCGGGTGGAGCTGGCCCCGACCCGGCTGGACGAGCCGGCCCGCACCGCCGTCGTGGAGGTGCTCACCATCCGCCGGCACGTGCCGGAGCTGATCCGCATCCGCACCGTGGAGGACACCGTGGAGGAGGGCCGGTGAACCTCGGGCTGGGCGCCCTGGTCACGCTGGCGCTGCTGGCGGGCAACGGGTTCTTCGTGGCCGCCGAGTTCGCGCTGGTGGCGGCGCGGCGGCCGCGGCTGGAGCGGTCCGCCGCGCACGGCGGGCGGGGGGCGGGCGCGGCCGTCGCGGGGATCGACGAGCTGTCGCTGACCCTCGCGGGCGCGCAGCTCGGCATCACGATGTGCTCGCTCGGCCTCGGCCTGGTGTCCGAGCCGGTGTTCGCGGAGACCCTCGCGCCGCTGTTCCACGCCGCCGGGCTGCCGGGGGGCGCGGCGCACGCCGTCGCGTTCGTGCTGGCCCTGGCGCTCGTGACGTTCCTGCACATGGTCGTCGGCGAGATGGCGCCGAAGTCGTGGGCGATCGCCGACCCGGAGCGCTCGGCGAGCGTGCTGGGCCTGCCCTTCCGCGCGTTCGCCACCCTCGTGCGCCCGCTGCTGACGGCGCTGAACGGCGCGACGAACCTGCTGCTGCGGCTGGTGGGCGTCCATCCGGCCGACTCGCGGGAGGTGTCGCGCACGCCCGAGCAGCTGCGCAGCATCGCCCAGGAGTCGCGGCGGCTGGGGCTGATCGGGCAGAGCGAGCTGACGCTGCTCACCGCCGCTCTGGACGCGCCGCGCGCCCCGCTGGCCGGCCTCGTCGTGCCGGTCGCCGACATCGCGTCGGTCCCCCCGTCGGCGACGCCGCAGGAGGTCATCGACGCCGCCGCCCGCACCGGGCGCATCCGGCTCATGGTGCGGGGCTCCGCGGGGCCGGGGCAGGCCCGGATGGTGCACGTCCGGGACGCCTTCGTGGCCCGCGCGCGGGGCCGCGCCACCCCCGCCGGGGACCTGGCGCATCCCGTCCCGGCGATGCCGGTCGGCACGCCCGTCGGCGAGGCGGTCGCCACCCTGAAGGCGGGCCACAGCACCCTCGGCCTCGCCGTCGCGCCGGACGGCCGCGTCGCCGGCCTGGTCAGCCTGGACGACCTGCTCACCACGCTGCTGGCCGTGCGCTGACCCTTCCGGGGCTGTCAACGTTGGTTGACATAGGATCGATGTCAACTTACATTGACACCCATGAGCGATGGAGTGACGCTCGCCCAGGAGGCGGGCAGCCGGGATCCCGCGGTGGGCCTGCGGGCCGTGCGCGCGCTGCGCGAGCTGGCCGAGAGGCTGGAGGCGCTGCAGGTCGCCAGCGCCCGCGACCAGGGCTGGTCCTGGCAGGAGATCGCGGTCTGCCTCGGCGTGAGCCGGCAGGCCGTCCACAAGAAGCACGGCTCCGGCCGCCGCCTACTCAAGAAGGAGCAGTAGAGGATGTTCGAGCGTTTCACCGCGGACGCGCGCCAGGCGGTCACCGGGGCCCAGGCCGAGGCGCGGGCGCTGCGCGACCGCCACATCGGCACCGAGCACGTGCTGCTCGCCCTGGCCGGCGCCGAGGACGCCACGGGGCGCGCGTTGCGCGAGCACGGGATCCGCCCGGACGACCTGCGGGCCCGGATCGTCCGCGTCAACCGCGCGGGCGGCGACGTCCTCGACTCCGACGCCCTGCGCAGCATCGGGATCGACCTCGACGCCGTCCGCGAGGCCACCGAGCAGAGCTTCGGCGAGGGCGCCCTCGACGTGCCCGCCGGGAAGCTGGACCGGTTCCGGCGGGGCCACATCCCCTTCACCCCCAAGGCCAAGAAGGCGTTGGAGCTGAGCCTGCGGCACGCGCTCCGCCTCGGGCAGAAGGAGATCCGCAGCGGCCACATCCTGCTCGGCGTCCTGCACGACGGCGACTTCCTGTCGGCGCGGCTGGTCGCCGAGGCCGGGGCGGACGTGGAGGCGCTGCGCGCCGAAATGCGCCGGCTGCTGGCCGCCAAGGCGGCCTGACCGCCCGGTCAGCCGAAGGCGCCGGTGAGGGCGCCCACGCAGGCGGCGCCCCGGGCGGGATCGTAGGGGAAGCGCCGCTTGCACTCCCCCGAGACCCACGGCTGGGGCGCGTGGCGGCCCCGCGGCTTGCGCTTCGCGGGCCTGTGGTGCCGCCGCACGGGGCGGTGGTGCCGGCGCGGCGAGGCGGCGTGCCCGCCGCGATGCGCCCGCTTCCTGTGCCCGGCGTGGCGGCGGGGCGGGTTCGCGCGGGGCTCGGCCACGTCCCGCCCCGGCGGCGGCGACGAGGCGGACGAGGGCCTGGCCGGCGGCGCCGGCGTGGTGACGCCGTCCGCGGGGCGGGCCGGCGCGACCCGCGTCGTCCCGTAGGCGATGACGAGGATCAGACCCGCGGCGAGGGCGAACGCCGCGACGATCACCGACAGGCGGCTCGCGCGGCGGATGGGCGGCCGGGGCTCGCCGCGGGTGAACCCGGCCGGCGGAAGGCTGGAGGAAAGGCGCACCCCACGATGGTCACGCTACGCACCCGCCCGGACACGCAGACGCGCCGCAACCGTTGCCACCTCGATACATTCGCGGGGGCCGATGCCGTGTGAGCTGGGCGAATACCTCGACGAACGCGGAGGAGGCCGACACCTGCGGCCAGCCCGGCCCCGTCCCGTACGCGTCGCGACAACGCCGGACTTCGGGGCCGGGGCCCGTTAGCGGCCGGTCGGGGCGACGGTGAAGCGGCGCAGGTCGAGCGCCGGGTTCTTCGCGCGGACGGCCTTGACGCGCTCGGGCGAGACGTCCCCGGACACGACCCCGGTCCCCTCCCCCAGCGCGGCCACGACGACGCCCATCGGGTCGACGACCATGCTGTTGCCGGCGCCGGCCGGGGCGCACTGGTCGGCGGCCGCCACGTAGATGGTGTTCTCGATCGCGCGGGCCCGCACCAGCGTCCGCCAGTGGTCCTCCTTGAGCGGCCCCGGCACCCATTCGGCGGGCAGCGCCAGGACGTCGGCGCCGGCGTCCACGATCCGCCGCGTCACCTCGGGGAACCGGACGTCGTAGCAGGTCTGCATGCCGAAGGTGACGCCGTCGACGGCGAAGGTCTCCGGCTCGCCGATCTCGCCGGGCCGCACCAGCGCCGACTCCTCGTACCCGAACGCGTCGTACAGGTGGATCTTGCGGTACTCGGCGACGACGCCGCGGCCGGGCGCGAGGGCGACGAGAGTGTTGGAGATGCGGTCCGGGTCGTCCAGCCGCTCGTTCACGCCCGCGACGACGTGGACGCCGTCGCGCCGGGCCAGGTCGCCGAGCGCGGCCACGAACGGGCCGTCCAGCGGCTCGGCCGAGTCGACGAACCGCCGGTCCATCTTCGGCGCGGTGAACATGGCGAACTCGGGCAGCACCACGACCCGCGCGCCCTGCCCGGCCGCCTCGGCGACCAGACCGCCGATCGCCGCCAGGTTCTCGTCCTTGTCGGTTCCGGGCGCGAACTGCGCCACCGCGACCCGCACCATGCGCGCCTCCTACATCCGGTCGACGCCGGTCACCCGGACGACGGCCTCGCCCTCCTGGTCGGAACCCGCGAGGTCGACCTCGGCGCTGACGCCCCAGTCGTGATGCCCCTCGGGGTCGTCGAACACCTGCCGGACGCGCCACAGCGCGTCCTCCGGGACCTCCTCGATCTGCAGCAGCTTCGGCCCCCGCGCGTCGGCGCCGGTGAGCAGCTCGTCGTGCTCCTCGAAGTAGCGGTCCATGGCGTCCGCCCACGCGTCGGCGCCGAAGTCGGGGTCCAGCCCGCCGAGCTCGCCGTAGCGCTCCAGCGCCGCCAGCTCCACCCGGCGGAACATCGCGTTGCGCACCAGCACCCGGAACGCCCGCGTGTTCGCGGTGACCTTGGTGACGCGCTCCTCGATCGGCTCGTCCAGGTCCTCGGCGGCGGGGTTGGCGAGCTGCTCCCACTCGTCCAGCAGGCTGGAGTCGACCTGCCGGACCAGCTCGCCCAGCCACTCGATCAGGTCGATCAGATCGTCGGTCTTGATCGACTCCGGGACGGTCTGCTGCAGCGCCTTGTAGGCCCCCGACAGGTACCGCAGCACGAGCCCCTCGCCCCGCGCCAGCTCGTAGAAGCCGATGTACTCGGTGAACGTCATCGCCCGCTCGTACATGTCGCGCACGACCGACTTCGGGCGCAGCGGGTGGTCGCCGACCCACGGGTGCCCGGCCCGGTACACCTCGTAGGCGGCGCCGAGCTCGTCCTCCAGCGGCTTCGGGTGGTCGACGTCCTGAAGCAGCTCCATCCGCTCCTCGTACTCGATGCCCTCGGCCTTCATCTCCTGGACGGCCTCGCCCCGCGCCCGGTTGACCTGCGCGGCCAGGATCTGCCGCGGGTCCTCCAGCGTCGCCTCGATCACCGACAGCACGTCCAGCGCGTAGGACGGCGACGCCGGGTCGAGGATCTCGAAGGCCGCGAGCGCGAACGTCGACAGCGCCTGGTTGAGGGCGAAGTCCTCCTGGAGGTCGACGGTGATGCGCGCGTACCGGCCGGCGTCGTCCGGCTCCGGCAGCGCCTCCACGACGCCGCCCGCGAGCAGCGAACGGTAGATCGCGATGGCGCGGGAGATGTGCCGGCGCCGCGCCGCGGGCTCCTCGTGGTTGTCGGTCAGCAGCCGCTTCATGGCCTGGAACGCGTTGCCCGGCCGCGCGATCACCGACAGCAGCATCGCGTGGCTGACCTGGAACCGGGACCGGAGCATCTCCGGCTCGGCCTCCTGGAGCTTCGCGAAGACCTCCTCGTCCCAGCCGACGAACCCCTCCGGCGGCTTCTTGCGCTGGACCTTCCGCCGCTTCTTCGGGTCGTCGCCGGCCTTGGCCAGCGCCTTCTCGTTCTCCACCACGTGCTCGGGCGCCTGCGCGACGACGAACCCGACCGTGTCGAACCCGGCCCGTCCCGCCCGCCCCGCGATCTGGTGGAACTCCCGCGCCCTGAGCCGCCGCACCCGGTGCCCGTCGTACTTGCTGAGCGCGGTGAACACGACGGTCCTGATGGGGACGTTCACCCCCACCCCGAGGGTGTCGGTCCCGCAGATGACCTTCAGCAGCCCGGCCTGCGCGAGCCGCTCCACCAGCC
Source organism: Spirillospora sp. CA-108201 (assembly GCF_050936235.1). Taxonomy (NCBI): domain Bacteria; kingdom Bacillati; phylum Actinomycetota; class Actinomycetes; order Streptosporangiales; family Thermomonosporaceae; genus Spirillospora; species Spirillospora sp. CA-108201. The sequence continues at coordinate 2,793,973 of NZ_JBNJNE010000001.1, forward strand.
GCCGGTACTTGGGCAGCATCCCGGCGTGGTGGACGCCGATGCCGTGCCGGACGAACCGCGACAGGTTGCGCCCGAACTTCGTCGTGAACCGGAAGTTGCCGATCAGCTCGGCGATCCGCGCCTTCTCCTCCTTGGTGCACACGTTGATGCTCATCAGCGCCTGCGCCCGCTCGATCGCCGCCGCCTGCGTGAAGTGCACCAGGTACACCGGCGCCTTCTGCTCGGCCAGCAGCTCCTCGATCGTCTCGTGCAGCGGCGTCACGCGGTAGTCGTAGATGAGCGGCACCGGCCGCTCCGCCGACGTCACCAGGGCCGTCGGCCGTCCCGTCCGCCGCGTCAGGTCCTTCTGGAAGAACGCGACGTCGCCGAGGGTGGCCGACATGAGCAGGAACTGGGTCTGCGGCAGCTCCAGCAGCGGTATCTGCCACGCCCAGCCCCGCTCGGGCTCGGCGTAGAAGTGGAACTCGTCCATCACCACCACGCCGATGTCGGCGTCCGCGCCGTCCCGGAGCGCGATGTTCGCCAGCACCTCCGCCGTGCAGCAGATGATCGGCGCGTCCGCGTTCACGCTGGCGTCGCCGGTCATCATCCCGACGTTGTCGCGCCCGAACATCTCGCACAGGTCGAAGAACTTCTCCGACACCAGCGCCTTGATCGGCGCGGTGTAGAAGCCGACCTGGTCGTGGGCGAGCCCCGCGAACAGCGCCCCCGCCGCCACCAGGCTCTTGCCCGACCCGGTCGGCGTGGACAGGATCACGTTCGCGCCGGAGACCACCTCGATGAGCGCCTCCTCCTGGGCGGGGTACAGCGTGATCCCGCGCCCCGACACCCACCGTTCGAACGCCTCGAACAGCGAGTCGGCGTCGGTGTCGTTTCCGGAGGGAAGTTCATCGATAAGGCTCACCCCTCCATCCTGCCCCCGATCGCCCACTGCCCGCGCCGGAGGCCGCCCCGCGCCTAGACCAGCCCGTGGCCGTACTTCTCCAGGAGGGGCCCGAGGTCGGGCTCTCCGAAGGACTCCCGCATCGCCTCGAACAAGCGGACCTTCTCTTCCCCGTACCTGCGGACGCGGGCGGCATAGGTGGCGGCGGACACGAAGGTCGGCGGGTCGGTCTTGCTGTGGAACTTGTCGGCGTACATGACGAGCCGCTCCTCGGCGGTCACGGCCACGTAGTCGCCGGCCGGGACGGGGAGCCGCTGCCGCACGATGTCGTCCCTGGTCAGCCCCACCCCGGTGTGGCACGAGCAGAACCGGCAGATCTCCTCGGGGAACCCCTCGTCCCGGAGGATCGCATGCCCCAGTACGCCGTGCCGGACGTAGCCGCCGTAGTCGATCGTCCCGGACGGGCCGTACAGCCGGTAGACGCCGAGGTCGTGCAGCAGGCACCCGGCCCGCACGAGGTCCGCGTCGACCGCGAGCCCCGCCCCGTCCATGATCCGCTCGGCGATCTCGCACACGACGACGCAGTGCGTCCACACGAGTTCGAACGCCGCGGCCCCGGGCGCGTGCCGCTCGTGCAGGGCCCGGATCTCGTCGTCCCCCGGAATCTCCACCCCACGACCTTAGGGCCGGCCGCCGGACTCAGGGGCCTTCCGTCAGGCGCGCACCTCCGTGCGGTCGCCGCCCCAGAGGGTGTGGAAGGAGCCCTCGCGGTCGGTGCGGCGGTAGGTGTGGGCGCCGAAGAAGTCGCGCTGCCCCTGCGTGAGCGCGGCCGGCAGGCGGTCGGCGCGCAGGGAGTCGTAGTAGGCCAGGGCGGTGGAGAAGCCGGGCGCCGGGACGCCGAGGCGCGCGGCGGTGGCGACCACGTCGCGCCAGGCGTCCTGCGCGTCGCCCACGGCCTCGGCGAAGTGGTCGTCGGTCAGCAGCGTCGGCGTGTCCGGGTCGGCCTCGTAGGCGGCGCGGATGCGGTCCAGGAAGCGGGCCCGGATGATGCAGCCGCCGCGCCAGATGGTGGCCATCGCCCCGAGGTCGATGTTCCAGCCGTACTCGGCGCTGCCCGCCTGGATCTCGTGGAACCCCTGCGCGTACGCCACGATCTTGGACGCGTACAGGGCCTTCTCCACGGCGTCGGCGAAGCCGGAGTCCGCGACGGCCCTGCGGGAGGGCCCGGGAAGGCCCCGCGCGGCCTCGCGCAGCGCGGCGTGGCCGGACACGGACCGGGCGAACACCGCCTCGGCGATGCCGCCGACGGGGACGCCGAGGTCGAGGGCCGTCTGCACGGTCCAGCGGCCGGTGCCCTTCTGCTCGGCCTGGTCCAGGACGACGTCCACGAACGGCCCGCCGGTCGCGGCGTCGGTGTGCGCGAGGACCTCGGCGGTGATCTCGATCAGGTAGGACTCCAGGCGGCCGGTGTTCCAGGTGCGGAACACCTCGGCGATCTCGGCGGGCGCGAGGCCGGCGGCGTGCCGGAGCAGGTCGTAGGACTCGGCGATCAGCTGCATGTCGGCGTACTCGATGCCGTTGTGCACCATCTTCACGAAGTGCCCGGCGCCGTCGGGGCCGACGTGCGCGCAGCAGGGCGTCCCGTCGACCTTGGCGGAGATGTCCTCCAGCAGCGGGCCGAGCGCCTCGTAGGACTCGGCGGAGCCGCCCGGCATGATGCTCGGGCCGTGCAGCGCCCCCTCCTCGCCGCCGGAGACGCCGGTGCCGACGAAGTGGATCCCGCGCTCGCGCAGCGCGGCCTCGCGGCGGCGGGTGTCGGCGAAGTTGGCGTTGCCGCCGTCGACGATCATGTCGCCGGGCTCCAGCAGCGGGGCGAACTCGTCGATGACCGCGTCGGTCGGGCCGCCCGCCTTCACCATGACGACCAGCCGCCGGGGCCGCTCCAGGGACTCCACGAACCGCTCCGGCGTTTCGGCCGGAAGGAACGTTCCCTCGCCGCCGAACTCCTCCACCAGGGCCTTGGTCTTGGCGGAAGTGCGGTTGTGCACGGCCACGGGATGCCCGTGCCGGGCCAGGTTGCGGGCGAGGTTGCGCCCCATCACCGCCAGACCCGTGACACCGATTCGCGCCTTCTGCATTGGCTCTCTCCTCCTCGTGTGCGACCCTGACCAAGGGGTTGTACGCGGCTCGTGATCCCCCCGTTCGAGCGCCCGGGCCCGCATGCCCGCGCTCGGCGCGGGAACGGGTCGCGCGTTGAGGACCACTTTCGATGGTGCCATCTACCAGGGGGTGCGATGCTGGGACTGCCGGACGAGGCCGCCGCGTGTCTTTTCGATCTCGACGGGGTGCTGACCCGGACCGCGGCCGTCCACGCGGCCGCGTGGAAGGAGATGTTCGACGGCTACCTGCGCGAGCGGGCGGAGCGGAGCGGTGAGCCGTTCACCGAGTTCGACCCCGTGCGCGACTACGGCCGGTACGTCGACGGCAAGAGACGCGAGGACGGGACGCGCTCGTTCCTGGAGTCGCGCGGCATCTCCCTGCCCGAGGGCGATCCTGACGACCCGCCCGAGAAGGAGACCGTCCGGGGTCTCGGGAACCGCAAGAACGCCCTCGTCCTGGATCTCATCGAGAAGAAGGGCGTCGAGACGTTCGACGGGTCGATCGACTTCGTCCGCAAGGCGCGCGAGGCCGGGCTGAAGACGGCCGTGGTCTCCTCCAGCGCCAACACCGTCCAGGTCCTGCGGACGGCCGGCATCACCGACCTGTTCGACGCGCGCGTGGACGGCGTCGTCGCGGCGGAGCGGAACCTGCCCGGCAAGCCCGCCCCCGACACGTTCCTCGCGGGGGCCGAGGAGCTGGGCGTCCCCGCGGACAAGGCGGTCGTCTTCGAGGACGCGCTCGCCGGCGTCCAGGCGGGGCGGGCCGGGAAGTTCGCCTACGTCGTCGGCGTCAACCGTGTCGGCGACGAGCACGCGAAGGCGCTCGCCGAGCACGGCGCCGACGTGGTGGTCGACGACCTGTCCGAGCTGCTGGAGGCGCCGTGAGCGAGCACGCGAGCCAGACCGGCGCCGACCGGCCGGTGTTCTCCGTGGAGCCGTGGTGCGTGCGGGAACCGGAGCTGCGGCTGGACCGGCTGGCCCAGACCGAGTCGGTGTTCTCCCTCTCCAACGGGCACGTCGGCATGCGCGGCAACCTCGACGAGGGCGAACCGCACGGGCTTCCCGGCACCTACCTGAACTCCTTCTACGAGCAGCGTCCCCTGCCGCACGCCGAGACCGCCTACGGCTACCCCGAGATGGGCCAGACGGTCATCAACGTCACCAACGGCAAGGTGATCCGGCTCCTCGTCGACGACGAGCCGCTCGACGTGCGCTACGGCCGCCTGCACCGCCACGAGCGGATCCTCGACATGCGCGCGGGAACGCTCACCCGGCAGCTGGAGTGGACCTCCCCGGCCGATCGCAGGATCAAGGTGACCTCGGTCCGGATGGTGTCGCTGGCGCAGCGGGCCGTCGCGGCGATCTGCTACGAGGTCGAGCCGGTGGACGAGGCCGTCCGGGTGGTCGCCCAGTCGGAACTGGTGGCCAACGAGGCCCTGCCCGGCGGCGGCAAGGACCCGCGCGCCTCGGCGATCCTGAGCAGCCCGCTCGTCGGCGAGGAGCACGTCGCCAACGGCACGAAGGTGCTGCTGCTGCACCGGACGCGGCAGAGCGGCCTGCGGATGGCCGCCGGGATGTCGCACGACATCGAGGGCCCGGAGTCGATGGCGATCGACACCGAGAGCTCCAAGGACGTGGGGCGGCTGACGGTCGCGACGCGGCTGGAGCCGGGGCAGCGGCTGCGCATCGTCAAGTACATCTCCTACGGCTGGTCGAGCCGCCGGTCGCGTCCCGCGCTGCACGACCAGGTCGTCGGGGCGCTGGCGGGCGCGCGGCAGACCGGCTGGCAGGGCCTGCTGGACGAGCAGCGCGAGTACCTCGACGACTTCTGGGAGGGCGCCGACGTCGAGGTCGACGGCGACGCCGAGATCCAGCAGGCGGTCAGGTTCGGGCTGTTCCACGTCCTGCAGGCCGGCGCCCGCGCGGAGCGCCGCATGATCCCGGCCAAGGGCCTGACGGGACCGGGCTACGACGGGCACACGTTCTGGGACACCGAGACGTTCGTGCTGCCGGTCCTGACCTACACCTCCCCCGGCGCCGCGGCGGACGCCCTCGGCTGGCGGCACATGACGCTGCCGCTGGCGCGGGACCGTGCCAACCAGCTCGGCCTGGAGGGCGCGACGTTCCCGTGGCGGACGATCCGCGGACACGAGTGCTCGGGCTACTGGCCCGCCGGCACCGCCGCGTTCCACATCAACGCCGACATCTCCGATGCCGTCGTCCGGTACGTGGACGCCACGCGGGACGAGCAGTTCGAGCGGGAGATCGGCCTGGACATCCTGGTCCAGACGGCCCGGCTGTGGCGGAGCCTCGGCCACCACGACGTGGGCGGGGTGTTCCGCATCGACGGCGTCACCGGCCCCGACGAGTACAGCGCCGTGGTCGACAACAACGTCTACACCAACCTGATGGCGCGCCGGAACCTCCAGGAGGCCGCCGAGACGGCGATGCGCCACCCGGACGTGGCCGACAGGCTCGGCGTGAACGCCGAGGAGGCGGCGTCGTGGCGGGACGCGGCGGCGGCGATGCTCATCCCCTACGACGACCGGCTCGGCGTCCACCCGCAGAGCGAGAGCTTCACCAACCACGCCCGCTGGGACTTCTCGGCGACCAAGCCGGACCACTATCCGCTGCTGCTGAACTACCCCTACTTCGACCTCTACCGCAAGCAGGTGGTCAAGCAGGCGGACCTGGTGCTCGCCCTGCACCTGTGCGGCGACGCGTTCACCGACGAGCAGAAGGAGCGCGACTTCGCCTACTACGAGGGCCTGACCGTCCGCGACTCCTCGCTGTCGGCGCAGACGCAGGCGGTCGTCGCCGCCGAGGTCGGCCAGCTGGAGCTGGCGCACGACTACCTCGGCGAGACCGCGCTGATGGACCTGCACGACCTGAACCACAACACCCGCGACGGGCTGCACATCGCCTCGATGGCGGGGGCGTGGAGCGGGCTCGTCGCCGGGTTCGGCGGGATGCGGGCGGGCAAGGGCACGCTGCGGTTCGCGCCGCGGCTGCCCGGCGGGATCAGCCGGCTGGCGTTCCGGATGCGCTACCGGGGCAACCGGATCAAGGTCAGCGTGACCGGTGAGGCCGCCCGCTACGAGCTGCTGGACGGCCGGGGCCTCACGCTGTGGCACCACGGCGAGCGGTTCACCCTCGCCGACGAGCCCGTCGAGCTGCCGATCGAGCAGGTCCCGGTGCGCCCGGCGGTGGCGCAGCCGGCGGGCCGGGAGCCGGCCCCGCGGCGCATCGACCCGCACGGGCGCGACCTCCGCCGCCGCTAGGCGGGGCCGACCTCCGGAGCGCAGACGGGCGCGCAGACGTCCGCCGCGGAGCCCCGCGTCCCGTCCGCCGGGCGGGACGCGGGCTCCTCGGCGCCGGCCGGCACGAGCAGCCGGCGCGGCCCCGGCCCCTCGTCCCCAAGCCGGTCGTAGGGGTTGGCGAGCGCGCACTTGTTGATCGACAGGCAGCCGCAGCCGATGCAGTCGGTGAGGTCGTCGCGCAGCCGTTCGAGCTGGCGGATGCGCGCGTCGAGGTCGCCGCGCCACGTCTCCGAGAGGCGGGCCCAGTCCGCCACCGTGGGGGTGCGCTCCTCGGGGAGGGTGGCGAGCGCGTCGCGGATGTCGCCGAGCGGGATCCCGACGCGCTGCGAGACCTTGATGAACGAGACCCGGCGGAGCGTGTCCCGGCTGAACCGCCGCTGGTTGCCCGCCGTGCGGCGGCTGCTGATCAGTCCCTTGGACTCGTAGAAGTGCAGCGCCGAGACGGCCACGCCGCTCCGCTCGGCGAGCTGCCCGACGGTCAGTTCGTGCACCCGGTGCTCCAGCCGCGTCATGCACCGGATCCTACGCGTTCCTCAACCCCACTTGAGGTTGCCTCGCGCGGCCGGGCCCGCCGGCGGCGGGAGACGAGTCAGAAGTGGGGAGCGGGGCGCGTCCCGCCCGGGCGTTCGGCGACCTGGCCGAGCCTGCGCAGCCGGAACGCCGCACCGATCATGGCCGCGCCGGTCAGGACGGCCAGCAGCCCGATCAGCCAGACGATGGCGATCGCGCCGGAGACCGGCCAGGCGAACAGCATGATCCCGAAGATCAGCGAGACGGCGCCGGTGAGCACGTAGGCCCACTCGCCCTTCAACTCCTTGCGCATCGCGAGCGCGACCCCGATCTCCAGCACGCCGGTGGCGACCGCCCAGGCGGCGATCAGCATCAGCAGGACGAACGCGGTGATGCCGGGCCACACCAGCGCCGCGATGCCGAGCGCGATCCCGGCGGCCCCCGACAGGGCCAGCACGCCGCGCGGGCCGCCGGACGTGCCGCGCACCGCCTGGGCCACCGCGAACAAGCCGTCCGCCAGGGCGTACGCGCCGAACAGCACCACCAGCGCCCAGACGGTGATGCCCGGCCACACCCAGGCGACGATGCCGAAGATGACCGCGAACGTGCCGCGAAGGGCGAGTACCCACCAGTGGCGGGTCATCAGGTCGAACATGCCTGCCTCCCGGGGACGGCGACTCCTCCAGTGTTGTCCTCCACTCCCTGAGGGGAACGCAAAGGCCGGTCGCGAACTTCGCAAAGTTCGCGACCGGCCCGCGGTCCGGCCGGTGGCCGGCGCCGCCCGCGCGTCAGTGCTCCAGGCGGCGCACCAGGTCGTGGTACTCGTCCCACAGCGCCTTCGGCGTGTGGTCGCCGAACTTCTCGAAGAACTCCGGCACGAGGGCGGCCTCCTGCTTCCACACCTCGGTGTCGACCGACAGCAGCGTCTCCAGGTCGGCGTCGTCCAGGCCGAGGCCGCCGGTGTCGAGCGCCTCCCTGGTCGGCAGGTGCCCGATCGGGGACTTGACCGCGTCGGCCTTGCCGTTGAGGCGCTCGACGATCCACTTCAGGACGCGGCTGTTCTCGCCGAAGCCGGGCCAGATGAACGCGCCGTCGGCGTTCTTGCGGAACCAGTTGACGTAGTAGATCCGCGGGAGCTTCTCGGGGTCGGTCGCCTTGCCGATGTCCAGCCAGTGGCCGAAGTAGTCGCCCATGTTGTAGCCGCAGAAGGGCAGCATCGCGAACGGGTCGCGGCGCAGCTCGCCGACGGCGCCCTCGGCGGCGGCGGTCTTCTCGGACGCGACGTTGGCGCCGAGGAACACGCCCTGCTGCCAGTCGAACGACTCGGTGACCAGCGGGACGGCGGAGGCGCGGCGGCCGCCGAACAGGATCGCCGAGATCGGGACGCCCTTCGGGTCCTCCCACTCGTCGGCGATGATCGGGCACTGCCCGGCCGGGGTGGTGAAGCGGGCGTTCGGGTGGGCGGCCGGGTTCGCGGAGTCCGGCGTCCAGTCGTTGCCCTTCCAGTCGGTCAGGTGCGCGGGCGGCTCGTCGGTGAGGCCCTCCCACCACACGTCGCCGTCACCGGTGAGGGCCACGTTCGTGAAGATGCTGTTGCCCCACAGCGTCCTGACGGCGTTGGCGTTGGTGCTCTCGCCGGTGCCGGGCGCGACGCCGAAGAAGCCGGCCTCGGGGTTGATGGCGTACAGGCGGCCGTCGTCGCCGAAGCGCATCCAGGCGATGTCGTCGCCGATCGTCTCGACCTTCCACCCGGGGATGGTCGGCTCCAGCATGGCGAGGTTGGTCTTCCCGCACGCCGAGGGGAACGCGGCGGCGACGTAGCGGGTCTCACCGGCGGGCGGCGTGAGCTTCAGCACGAGCATGTGCTCGGCCATCCAGCCCTCGTCGCGGGCCATCGTCGAGGCGATGCGCAGCGCGTAGCACTTCTTGCCGAGCAGCGCGTTGCCGCCGTACCCGGACCCGTAGGACCAGATCTCCCGGGTCTCGGGGAAGTGCGTGATGTACTTGGTGGAGTTGCACGGCCACGTGACGTCCTGCCGGCCCGGCTCCAGGGGGGCGCCGACGGAGTGGACGGCCCTGACGAACGACCCCCGCTCCTCGATGAGGCGCAGCGCGCCCTCGCCCATCCGCGTCATGATCCGCATGGACACGGCGACGTAGGCGGAGTCGGTGATCTCCACGCCCAGCTGCGAGATGGTGCCCCCGAGGGGACCCATGCAGAACGGCACCACGTACATGGTGCGGCCCTTCATGCAGCCCTCGAAGAGGCCGCCCAGGGTCTCGCGCATCTCGGCGGGCGCGACCCAGTTGTTGGTGGGGCCGGCGTCCTCCTGCTTCTCGGAGCAGATGAACGTCCGGTCCTCGACGCGGGCGACGTCGGTGGGGTCGGAGGCCGCGTGGAAGCTGTTGGGCCGTTTGGCGGGGTCGAGGCGCGTCAGGGTGCCCTGCTCGACGAGGAGGCCGGTGAGCCGCTCCCACTCCTCCTCCGAGCCGTCACACCACTCGACCCGGTCGGGCCCGGTCAGCTCGGCGATCCCGCGTACCCACTCAATCAGTTCGGTGTGGCCGGTTGGGGCCTGGTCGAGGCCGGGGACCTGGTTGGACACGGGCGTCTCCTTCAGCTGTTCGCAGGATGTTTGCATGATGAACAAGACCCGTCGTTTTTGCCATTTGGTCTGGACCAATCCCGTCCGCTTTTGGGGCATGATGCCCGGTTCTGTGAGGGATATCACTGGGATGTGCCACCGGACGGCCGCGCGCCTCCGCCGGACGGCGCGGGGCGGTCAAGCTGGGTAAACGTGGGTCTCGGTGGCCTTCACGGCCGCCCACATGGGGCTGCCCTCCGACAATTGGAGCTCCGCGACCGCCGCCGGAGTGATGTCCGCTACGGCGTCGAAAGGCGGGCCCGACAGCCGCACCCGGACGCGGTCCCCCTGCCGTTCGATCGCGCCGACGCGGGTGCGCCACAGGTTGCGCGGGCTGCCGTCGGGACGCGTCCGGTACAGCGCCACCGAGGATGGCGCGAAGGCGAGAAACACCTCACCTTCGAGGGAGTCGACAGTGTCGAGCGTAGCGGCACCGTCGCCCAGGGCGACCATGCCCGCCGCGGCCCTGCCCCGGTACAGGTTCAGCCCGACCAGGCGCGCGACGTAGTCGGTGCGCGGACGGCGCGCGACGTCGGCGGGCGTCCCCTGCTGGACGAGCCGGCCGTCCTCGACGACGACCAGGCGGTCGGCGAGCACCATGGCGTCCAGCGGGTCGTGCGTGACGAGCACCGCGGCGCCCTCGAACCCGGCGAGATGGCGGCGCAGCGCGGCCCTGATCTCCAGCCGGGTGTGGGCGTCGAGCGCCGCGAGCGGCTCGTCCAGCAGCAGCAGGCGCGGGTCGACGGCCAGCGCGCGGGCGAGGGCCACCCGCTGCGCCTGCCCGCCCGACAGGGCCCGCGGGCGCGCGGACGCGTGCTCGGCGAGCCCCACCCGCTCCAGCCAGCCCGCGGCGACCCGCTGGGCGGCGCGGCGCCCGGCGCCCTGGCAGCGCGGCCCGAACGCGATGTTGTCCAGCGCCGTGAGGTGGGGGAACAGCAGGTAGTCCTGGAAGACCATGCCGATGCCGCGGCGGTCGGACGGCAGCGGGCGCAGGTCCGCGCCGTCCACCCGCACGTGCCCGCCCGCCATCGGCACGAGCCCGGCCAGGGCGCGCAGCGCGGTGCTCTTGCCCGCGCCGTTCGGGCCGAGCAGCGCCACGACCTCGCCGGGCCCGGCGGTGAGCGCGAGATCGAGGTCGAACGCGGCGCGGCGGACGACGAGCCGCGCGTCCAGCCCACCGCCGCCGGTCCCCGCCCGCGTCCTCCGCGCTCCGCTCATCTCGCGCCGCCGACCCACCGGTCCCGGAGCGCGGCGAGGACGGCCACCGAGACGGCGAGCAGGACGAGGCTCAGCACGATCGCCGCCTGCGGGTCGGTCTCCAGCGCCAGGTACACCGCGAGCGGCATCGTCTGCGTCCGGCCGGGGAAGTTGCCGGCGAAGGTGATCGTCGCCCCGAACTCGCCGAGCGCCCGCGCCCAGCACAGGATCGCCCCGGCCGCGACGCCCGGCGCGACCAGCGGCAGCGTGACCCGCCGGAAGATCGTCCAGCGGCCGGCGCCGAGGGTGGCGGCGGCCTCCTCGTAGCGCAGGTCGGCGGCGCGCAGCGCGCCCTCCACGCTGATCACCAGGAACGGCATCGCCACGAACGCCTCGGCCAGCACGACGCCCGCGGTGGTGAACGGGAACGTGAGGCCGAAGGCGCGGTCCAGCCACCCGCCGACCAGCCCGCGCCGTCCGAGCACCAGCAGCAGCGCGACGCCGCCGACCACCGGCGGCAGCACCAGCGGCACGGTCACCAGGGCCCGGACGAGCCGGACGCCCGGGAAGCGGACCCGGGCGAGCGTCCAGGCGAGCGGGACGCCGAGCAGCAGGCACAGGCCGGTGGCGAGGGTGGCGGTGAGCAGCGAGAGCCGGAGCGCCTCCAGGACCTGCGCCTCCAGGAGGCGCGAGCCGAGCGTCGACCACGGCGCCCTGGCGAGCAGGCCGAGGAGCGGCAGCACCAGGAAGGCGAGCCCGAGCAGCGCGGGCACGAGCAGCGCCCACGGCGGCCCGCCCGGCAGCCGGTCCGCCTCCCGCGCCGCCCTCCGCGCTCGCCTCACGGACTCTCGAAGCCCGCCCGGCTCAGCACCGACCTGCCCTGCTCACCGACCACCAGCTGGATGAACTCCTTGGCCAGCGCGCCGTGCGGCGCCTTGGCGACCTCGACGATCGGGTAGTCGTTGATCGCCTTCGCGGCCTCCGGGAACTCGATGCCCGTGACCTTGCCGGCCGCGGCCTTCACGTCGGTGCGGTAGACGAGCCCCGCGTCGGCCTCCCCCAGGCCGACCTTCGTCAGGACGGCCTTGACGTCCTTCTCGCGCGACGCCGGCTTGACCTGGACCTTCGCCACGGCCAGTGCGGTCTCGGCCGCGGCGCCGCACGGCACCTGCACCGCGCAGAGCACGACCTTCAATCCCGGCCTGTCCAGGTCGCCCACCTTCGCGACCTTGCCGGGGTCCCCCTGGGGGACGGCGATGACCAGGCGGTTGCGGGTGAAGACCCGCGGCTGCCCCGACGCGTCCCCGGCGGCGGTCACCGTCTTCATGGTGGCGGGGCTCGCGGCCGCGAACACGTCCGCCGGCGCGCCCTGCGTGATCTGCTGCGCCAGCGTCGAGCTGGCGCCGAACTGGAACCGGACCTTCACGCCGGGATGCGCGCCCTCGAACGTCTTCCCGAGCGCGGTGAAGGTCTCGGTGAGCGAGGCCGCCGCGAACACCGTCAGGGTCCCGCCGCCGGACCCTCCCGTCCCGGAGGAGCCCTCGTCGCCGGCGTCGCCGCAGCCCGCCAGAACGGTGAGCGACAGAACCGCCACCGCCGCAGTGCGCTTGAACACGTTGCCTCCTCAGCCCTGGTCCGGCACCTCGACGACGACGTTCGTGGACTTGACGACGGCGTCGGCGACCACGCCCGCCTCCAGGCCGAGGTCGTCGGCCGCCTCGCGGCTCATCAGCGACACGACGCGGAACGGCCCGGCCTGGATCTCGACCTGCGCCATCACCCCGTCCCGGAGGACGTCGGTGACGATCCCGCGCATCCGGTTGCGCGCCGAGGAGAAGCGTTCGGCCTGGTCGGAGGGACCGTTGCCGCGCGCCTGGCCCCGCACGAAGGCGGCCAGCTCCGCACCCGGCACCCGCCGGTGGCCGTGCTCGTCCCTGGACGCCGGGAGCCTGCCGCCGTCCACCCACCGGCGGACGGTGTCCGCGCTGACTCCGAGAAGCGCGGCGGCCTCGCTGATCCTGAACGTCGTCACCCGGCAAAGCCTAGACAGCCGCATATGCAAGGGGAAGAGCGGCAACAGGCCCGATATCGCGATATCTATCTCACAACGACCCTCGCAGGTGCGACAGACGACTCCCGCCGTCACCGCCGTTCCCGCCGAATGTCACCATCTACTTACTTCCCCCGACCGTCGAGGAGGACCCGTGACGGGACAAGGCCCCGCGACCCTGGTGATCGAACGGCACGGAACGGCGAGCCTGCGCTCCCGGGCGGTCTCGGCGGGCGTCCGGCGGCTGGTCCGGCCCGGCCTCGCCCGGCTCGCGGGCCGGCCCCTCGACGACCGGGCGCTGCGCCGCGCCGCGCTCCTCGACCGGCTCGCGGCGCGCGCCGGGACGCCGCGGCGCGTCCGCGTGGAGAAGGTCCGCTTCGACGGCTTCGGCGCCGAGTGGGTGTCCGCGCCCGGCGCCGCCCCGCCGCGCGACAAGGCGATCCTCTACCTGCACGGCGGCGGCTGGATCTCCTGCGGGCTCAACACGCACCGCCGGATGGTCGCCTCGTTCGCCGCCGCGTCCGGCGCCACGGCGCTCTCGGTGGACTACCGGATGATCCCGGCGGTGCCCTTCGAGCGGGAGGTCGAGGACTGCGTCACCGCCTACCGGTGGCTGCTGGAGGAGCGGGGGATCGCCCCCGGGCGCATCGTGATCATGGGGGACTCGGCGGGCGGGCACCTCACGTTCGCCGCGGCGCTGCGCGCCCGGGAGGAGGGGCTGCCCATGCCGGCGGCGCTCGCGGCCCTGTCCCCCATGCTCGACATGGACCTGACGAGCAAGCTCGCGCACGCCAACATGGGCCTCGACCCCTCCGACCCCGGAGCGCTGCTGGAACGGCTCGTCGACGGGTTCCTCGGCCATCTCGACCTCGCCGACCCCGCGGTCTCCCCCGTCCGCGCGGACCTCGCAGGCCTGCCGCCGGTCCTGCTCACCGCCGGGTCCACCGAGCTGCTGTACTGCGACTCCGAGCTGATGGCGCGGCGGCTCGCCGAGGCCGGGGTGCCGGTCACGTTCCAGGTGTGGGACCGGCAGCTGCACGTGTTCCAGATGTTCGGGCCCTACCTGCCCGAGTCGCGCGCGGCGATCGCCGCGCTCGGCGGGTTCGTCCGCGGCGCCCTGGACGGCTGAGTCAGCGCGCCTCCAGCAGCGCCTCGGCGATCATTCCGAGGTTGGCGGCGTCCACGAGCCCCTCCCGCCTGATCCGCCCGAACTCGGCCACCACGACGTAGGTGCGCTCGCCGTCCGCCTCCACGCCGTGCGGGCCCGTCCCCCGGATCCGCTCCAGCTCCCCGGCGGTGACCTCGGCGGAGAACAGGTGCGCGCGGTGCGCCGACAGCGTGGCGTTCACCTGGCGGGAGCGGTGCTCGCGCAGCCGGGAGGGCCGCAGCGCCAGCCCGGTCTCCTCCGCGACCTCCGCGAGCGCCACCTCGGCCGGGCCGCCCGGCCCCGAGCCGCCGGGCAGCTCGTGGACGGGCCCGTCCACGCCCGCGCTCCGGAACTCCCGGACGAGCACGACCTGCGTCGCGTCGAGCGCCTTGCCGGGCCGGTAAAGCACGACGACCGAGATGTCCGGCCGCCCGATGACGATCTCGTTGTCCTTGACGCGGTCCTCCGCGGTCACGCGGACCCGCACGTGCAAGCCCCAGCACACCCCGAAACGGAACACCACCCGCGCCCCGAGCAGCACGTTGCCCGCGTTCCGCTGCCCCGCGTACCAGCGTTGGAACGCCGCGTCCCGCCACAGCAGCAGCGGGACCTCCCGCTCCCCGCCGGCCCGGGGCGCGCCGGCGCCGATCCGGCGCAGCGCCGCGTCGACCGTCTCGGGCAGGCCGAGCGCCGTCGGCACCGCGAACTTCCGCGCGTAGTGCAGCAGGTAGCCGTTCCTCGGCGCCTCCCGCGGCGCGCCGAACACCGCCCGGCCGCTGTCGTGCCACATCCCCCACTCCACGTTCGTGGTGAAGGCCGGCATGGTCGCGAGGTCGCGCGGGACCCAGAAGACGACCTCGTCGGCCAGGTGGAGGCAGCGCTCCTCCCATTCGATCTGGCCGTCGTAGTCGTCGTAGCGGTCCTCCCGGTGCTCGGGGTCGAACACCACGAGCCGCCCGCCGCCGCGCCAGCGGGCCCGGAGCTCGGCGTGGGCGTCCGGCCGCCACGAGGCGACCCCGGGCTCCCGGGGCGTGGGGCCGGCGAGGAACACGGCCGCGTCCCAGCGGTCCGGCGGCTCCTCCCGCGCGTGGACGAGGGTGACGCCGTCGTCCATGCGGCGCCTCCTTTCCGGTCGTGTGGACCGCCCGCGGCCGTGTGGACCGCCTGCTAACGGGTAAACGCTGCTGATAACAGAATCACACTCCCGGTCAGGAGGAATCGATCATGGCTGGGACCATGCGAGTCCCGCGCACCCGAGGCGTCCTCAGCGGAATCCTGCTCATCCTGCTGGGGCTGTGGGGCGCGCTCCTGCCCCTCGTCGGCCCCTACTTCCACTTCGGATTCGCGCCGGACGACACCTGGGTCTACACCGCCGACCGCCTCCAGTTGAGCATCGCCCCCGGAGCCGCCACCGCCCTGGGCGGCCTGATCCTGCTGTTCAGCGCCAACCGCGTCGTCGGGATGCTCGGCGGCTGGCTGGCCGCGCTCGCCGGCGCCTGGTTCGCCGTCGGGCCGATCCTCGCCACGCTGTGGAACGTCCCGGGCGTCGGGGCGCCGCTCGGCGCGGGCGAGGGACACCGCGTCGCCGAGACGCTCGCCGGCTTCACCGGCCTCGGCGTGGTGATCGTGTTCTTCGCCGCGCTGGCGCTCGGCAGGTTCGCGGTGGTCGGCGTCCGCGAACGGCGGCTGGACGAGCCCGAACCCCCCGGGTCGAACACCACGCAGCCGCTCGTCTACGGGCGCTACGCGCGGGAGAACCAGCCCGGCGAGGGCGGCCCGCCGCCGACCGGCGACCAGCACGTCGCGGGCGACACGCGCTGGGAACGCTAGCGGCCCCGGCGCCGCATGTTGCGGACCGACTCGGTGGTCTCGTAGCTGCCGCGCTCCTCGTCGAGGCGCACGTCGTCGCGGTCGGTGAACATGGCGACGAAGGCGACCAGCAGCCCGACGCCGCCGATCCAGGGCTCCCGCCACGCGAAGCTGAGCACCACGCAGGCGACGGCGACGGCGATGAGCAGCAAGAGCTTCACGTCACACCCCTCGACCGCGTCCCGGCGCCCGGGGGACCCGGTCGCCCGGACGTGCGAACGCGTCCGTCGCGGGATCAGCGAGTAATGGAAGACTTACTCATCCCGCACAGGCATCCTGCCACGGAGGCGGCCCGCCAGGGAAGATCTTTGGCGGGCCGCGGCCGATATTTCGGCTACTTCTTGCCCTTGCCGCGCTTCTCGCGGATCTTCATCGTGATGTCGAGGGGCGTCCCGGCGAACCCGAACTCCTCCCGGAGCCGCCGCTCGATGAAGCGCCGGTAGCCCTCCTCAAGGAAGCCCGACGTGAACAGCACGAAGCGCGGCGGGCGCACGCCCGCCTGGGTCGCGAACAGCACGCGCGGCTGCTTGCCTCCCCGCACCGGGTGCGGATGCGAGTTCACCAGGTCGGCGAAGAACTGGTTGAGCTTGGACGTCGGGACGCGGGTGCCCCAGCCCTCCAGCGCCGTCTCGATCGCCGGCACCAGCTTCTCCATGTGCCGGCCGGTCCGGGCGGAGATGTTCGCCCGCGGCGCCCACCGCGCGGTGTGCAGCTGCCGGTCGATCTCGCGTTCGAGGTAGTGGCGGCGCTCCTCGTCCAGCAGGTCCCACTTGTTGTAGGCGATGACCAGCGACCGGCCCGAATCGATCACCATGGAGATGATCCGCATGTCCTGCTCGGCGAGCGGCTGGTCGGCGTCCACCAGCACGACCGCGACCTCGGCGCGCTCCAGCGCCGACCGCGTGCGCAGCGTCGCGTAGAAGTCGGCGCCCTGGTTCTCGCGGTGCCGGCGCCGGATCCCGGCGGTGTCGATGAACCGCCACGTCTTGCCGCCCAGCTCGATCAGCTCGTCGACGGGGTCGCGGGTCGTGCCCGCCACCGAGTCCACGACGGCGCGGTTCTCCCCCGCCAGCTTGTTCAGCAGGCTCGACTTGCCGACGTTCGGGCGGCCGAGCAGCGCGACCCGGCGCGGACCGCCGGCCTCGTCGAAGGTCTCCGCCGGGGCCTCCTCGGGCAGCGCGTCCAGCACCGCGTCGAGCAGGTCGCCGCTGCCGCGCCCGTGCAGGGCACTGACCGGGTGCGGCTCGCCGATGCCGAGCGACCACAGCAGCGCCGCGTCGGACTCGGCGGCCACGCCGTCGACCTTGTTGGCGACCAGCACCACCGGCTTGCCGGACCGGCGCAGGATCTCCACCACGGCCTCGTCGACGTCGGTGGCGCCCACGGTCGCGTCCACGACGAACATCACCACGTCGGCCAGCTCGACCGCCAGCCGGGCCTGCTCGGCGATCGCCGCCGCCAGGCCGGAGGAGTCCGGCAGCCAGCCGCCGGTGTCGACGACGGTGAACCGCCGCCCGCTCCAGGTCGCGTCGTAGGCGACCCGGTCGCGGGTCACGCCGGGGACGTCCTCCACGACGGCCTCGCGGCGGCCGAGGATCCGGTTGACCAGGGTGGACTTGCCGACGTTCGGCCGCCCCACCACGGCCACGACCGGCGCCGGGCCCGCGTCCTGGTCGACGTCCTCGACGACGTCCACCGTTTCCATCTCGAAATCGCTCACTGTCACATTCCCCGGCGGGGGCCGTCAGGCCGCCCGCTCACTCATGCTCTTTGGCGAGACGGACGACCGCCTCGATGACCTCGTCCAGGCTCAGTCCGGTCGAGTCGATCTCGTGCGCGCCCGCCGCCCTGGCCAGCGGCGACGCCTTGCGCGTCGAGTCCAGCCGGTCGCGCCGCTCCTGCTCGGCCCGCGTGACCGTCACCGACGCGCCCGGGTCGGCGGCCAGGTCCTTCGCACGGCGCGCCGCGCGGACCTCGGCGCTCGCCGTCAGGAACACCTTGACCGGCGCCTCCGGCGCGACGGCCGTCCCGATGTCGCGCCCCTCCACCACGATCCCGCCGGCTCCGATGATCTCGCGCTGGAGCGCCACGAGCCGGTCGCGCACCGCCGGGACGGAGCTGACGGCGCTGACCGCGTTCGTCACCGCGCGGGTGCGGATCGGGCCGGACACGTCCGTCCCGTCCACCGTGATCGTCGGCCCCGCCGGGTCGGTGCCGGACTCGATCACCGGTTCCTGCACGCGGGCCGCGACGGCGGCGCCGTCCTCGACCGGCACGCCGTTCTCCAGCATCCACCACGTCATGGCGCGGTACATGGCGCCCGTGTCCAGGTAGCGCAGCCCGAGCGTCCGGGCGACGCCCTTGGACGCGCTGGACTTCCCCGACCCGGACGGACCGTCCATGGCGATGACGAGCGGCACGATCGCTCCCTCTCTGTTCGTCGTGAAGCGGGCGGCGCTCGTCGCCGCGCCGGCGCGCAGGAGTCCCCCGGAACAAGTCTTCGGCGCCCCAGGTTACCGGCCTCCCGGTACCACTGCGGCCTAGCCGGGCACCGACCAGCCGCGGGCGCGCAGCTCCTGCGCGAGCCGCTCGGCCGCCTCCGGGACGACCGCCAGCTCCAGCACGCCGAGCGGACGCCCCGGGGAGTGCTCGATGGCCACGTCCTCGATGTTGACCCGCGCGATCCCCGCCGCCTGGAAGATCATCGCCAGCTCGCCCGGGCGGTCGGGGATGACCACCTGGACGGTCGCGTAGGCGGGCTGGTCGCCGCCGTGCTTGCCGGGGATGCGGGACCGGCCCGCGTTCCCGCGCAGCAGCAGGTCGGCGACGTGCGTGGCGGCCCCCTCGCTGCCGTCGCGCAGCAGCGACGCCGCCACCGCGAGATCGGTGGCGACGGCCTCCAGCACGTCGGCGACCGGCGCGGAGTTCGCCGACAGGATCCCGATCCACAGCCGGGGGTCGCTCGCCGCGATCCGGGTGACGTCCCGCACGCCCTGCCCGGACAGGCCGAGCGCCACGTCGTCGGCGCCCGTCAGGCGCGCGGCGACCGCGGCCGACACCACGTGCGGGGCGTGGGAGACGAGCGCGACGGCCCGGTCGTGCTCGGCGGCGTCCACCCGCACCGGCATCGCGCCGCACGCCTTCGCCAGCGCGGTGACGACCTCGACCGTCTCCGCCGTCGCCTCCGGAGTCGCGCACAGTGCCCACGGGCGGCCGAGGAACAGGTCGGGCCGCGCCGCGCTCGGCCCGGACCGCTCGCTCCCGGCGAGGGGATGGCCCGCCACGAACGTCGTCAGGTCGCAGCCCAGCTCGGCCGCCTGCGCCAGCGGCAGCGCCTTCACGCTCGCCACGTCGGTGTAGGCGGTCGCCAGGCCGCGCTTCTGCGCGTCCAGCAGCGTCACCGCCACCGCCGCCGGGGGAACCGCGAGGACCGCCAGGTCGGCGGGCTCCGTCCGCGCACCGTCCGGCAGCGCCTCGCCCGCGCCCAGCTCCACGGCCAATGCCAGGGCGGCCGCGTCCCGGTCGGTCAGCAGCACCTCGGCGCCGCGCTCCCGCATCGCCAGGGCGATCGACGTCCCGATCAGGCCCGTCCCGACCACGACGATCCGCCGCGCCACCACGTCCTCGCTCACGTCCGAAACCCTACTGTGCGATGTCCAGCCGAAGCGCCGTCGCGCCGCGCAGGTACACGTGCTGGACGTCGGAGCGGGGACGCTCCGTCGCGATGTGCGCCATCAGCCGGATGACCCGCGGCAGCGCGCCGGGGACGCCGATCTCGGTGGCGCACAGCAGCGGCACCTCGTGGAACCCGAGCTTGCGGGCGGCGAGCGCCGGGAACTCCGACGTCAGGTCCGGCGTCACCGTGAAGATGACGCTGATGACGTCGTCGGTGCTCAGCTCGTTGCGGGCCATCACCTCGGAGACGAGCTCGGTCGTCGCCTCCAGGATCTGGTCCCGGTCGTCGGCGTCGATCTGCGTCGCGCCACGGACCGCGCGTACCGGCACAGTCGTATCCCCTCGTCGTGTCGTGTCCGCGGGCCCCTAGAGCCCGACGGACTTGTACAGCTCGCCGACCTCCTGGACGCTGAGCGCCCGCATGCCGCCCGGCTTCAGCTGGCCCAGCTTGATCGGCCCGAACTCGACGCGGGCGAGCTGCTGGACGGGGAAGCCGACCTCCTTCAGCAGCCGCCGGACGATGTGCTTGCGCCCCTCGTGCAGGGTGATCTCGACCAGCACGCGCCGGCCGACCTGGTCGAAGATACGGAACTTGTCGGCCTTCGCGGGACCGTCGTCCAGGGTGACCCCGGCCTTGAGCCGCCTGCCGAGGTCGCGCGGAATCGGGCCGTGGATCTCCGCGAGGTAGGTCTTGAACACCCCGTAGGACGGGTGGGTCAGCCGGTGCGACAGCTCGCCGTCGTTGGTGAGCAGGATCAGGCCCTCGGTGTCGGTGTCCAGCCGCCCGACGTGGAACAGCCGCTCGGGCACCTCCACGTAGTCGGCCAGGGACTTGCGGCCCCGCTCGTCCGCCATCGTCGACACCACGCCGCGCGGCTTGTTGATGGCGTAGTAGCGCATCTCGGACCGGGTCTCGACCCGCTTGCCGTCCACGTGGATGACGGCGCTCCGCGGGTCGACGCGCTCGCCGAAACGGAACACCTTGTGCCCGTTGACGGTGACGCGGCCCTCGCCGATCAGCTCCTCGCAGTGGCGGCGGCTGCCGATCCCGGCCTCGGCCAGGACCTTCTGCAGGCGTACGCCCTCGTTCTCGCTCACGCGTCCTCAACTATGTCGTCTGGAAGGTCATCGGGAAGGTAGGGGGCGAGCTCGGGGAGCTCGTCGAGGTCGCGCAGCCCCAGGCGCTCCAGGAAGTACCCGGTGGTCCGGTAGAGGTGGGCCTGCGACTCGGGGTCCTGCCCGGCGTCCTCGATCAGGCCGCGCAGGGTCAGCGTCCGCATGACGCCGTCGCTGTTGACGCCGCGGATCGCCGAGACGCGGGCCCGGCTCACCGGCTGCCGGTAGGCGACGACGGCGAGCGTCTCCAGCGCGGCCTGGGTGAGCCGCGCCTGCTGGCCGTCGGTGACGAACCGCTCCACCACCGGGGCGCAGACGTCCCGGGTGTAGAACCGCCAGCCGCCGGCGACCTCCCTGAGATCGAACCCCCGGCCCTGCCCGGTGTATTCCGCGGCCAGCTCCCGCAGCGTGTCGGCGACCTCGCCGCGGGGACGCTCCAGCAGCTGCGCCAGCGTCATCTCGGTGACCGGCTCGTCCACCACGAGCAGGATCGCCTCGATCGAGGCGCGCAGGCCCGGAGGCTCCGGCGCGTCCGCGCCGGGTTCCTCACTCATCGTCTCCCTCGTCCTTCCGGCTCTTCTCGTCGGGCCCGGCGGCGTCCCCGGCGGCGCCCTCCGCGGGGTCCTTCTTCGGGGCGCCCTCGTAGTCGTCGCCGACCGCCACGTCGCCGTCGTCGGTGCCGGTCCAGGTGATGTGGAGCTCGCCGAGGGGCTCGTGCTGCTCGAACGTGACGGCCTGCTCCCGGTACAGCTCCAGCAGCGCCAGGAACCGGGCGACCACCTCGTAGGTGCCCTCCGCGTCGGCCGCGAGGACGCTGAAGGTGGTCCGCCGCAGCCGGCGGAGCAGCTCCACGACGATCGCGGCCTGCTCCTTGACGCTGGCCCTCGGCTGGTACATGTGCTCGACCGACACCGACGGCGGCGCCTTCGGCGCGAGCGCCCTGGCGGCGAGCCGGGCGAACTCCTGCGGGCCGAGGCCGAGCAGCACCTCCGGCAGCAGGCCCGCGAACTTCGGCTCCATCGGGACCAGCCGCGGGAACCGGCGGCTCGCGTCGGCGACGCGGGCGGCGATCACCCGCGCGACCTCCTTGTACGCCCGGTACTGCAGCAGCCGCGCGAACAGCAGGTCGCGGGCCTCCAGCAGCGCCAGGTCCTCCTCGTCGTCGACCTCGCCGGACGGCAGCAGCCGGGCGGCCTTGAGGTCCAGCAGGGTCGCGGCGACCAGCAGGAAGTGGCTGGCCTGGTCGAGGTCCCACTCCGCGCCGTGCGAGCGGATGTGGGCGATGAAGTCGTCGGTGACCTTGTACAGCGACACCTCGGTGATGTCGAGCTTGTGCTTGGAGATCAGCCCGAGCAGCAGGTCGAAGGGGCCCTCGAAGTTGTCCAGGCGGACGCGGAACCCCTGCTCCTCCTCGGCCTCCCGCCCCGGCTCGGGCGACGTCGCGTCCACGTCGCTCACGGTAGCGGAGAGCTCCTCGTGCGCTGTGCTCACCGGCCCCATCGTCCCATGCCCCGGCGCGCGCTCGCACCAGCCGCGATCACCGGCGGTGACGCGGTCGCGGGGGGTGCTAGCGTCCCGTCAGCCGCCGGACGATGCCCTCCGCGTAGGCGCGGGTGAAGGTGGCGGCGGGCCCGTTGATCTCCACCTGGCCGCCGGTGATGACCTGCATCACCTGCGCGGGCTCCGACACGAGGGTCCCGCCGACGAGCATCGCCATCCGCCCGCCGGGCGACCGCGCGGCGAAGGCGTCGGCCCCCTTGCGGGTCAGCGCGGCGAAACCGGGCGCGTCCGCCGGGGTCAGCGTCAGCGCGACGGACCAGCCGGGGCTGCCGCGCGCCGGGTCGGGCGCGACCGCCCTGACCTCCTCCAGCCGCCGCACCGCCAGGGCGTCCGGGCCCAGCGTGTAGCACTCGGAGCCGCCGGGGACGGTGACGGCGCCGCCCGCGCACGGCGGGGCGGACGCGCTCGCCACGAGCCGGAACGTCAGCGGCACGCGCAGGTCGACCGGGCCGGACGAGGCGGCGGCGGAGGAGCCGCCGCCGTCGTCGCGCAGGACCAGATAGGTCCCGAGGCCGACGACCGCGAGCACCACCGCGGCGGTCGCGGCGATCGCCGCGACGGCCCAGGGACCCGGCCCGCGGGCGGACGGCAGGGCGCCGGGCGGCGTGCCGTGCGGGACGGGCGGGAGGTGGCCCATGGTGCGCTCCGTCGGGTCAGAGGCCGCTGGGCGGCCTCACTCGAACTCCGCCCACCTGATGAGAACCTCGCGGGCCAGGCTGCGGTAGGCGTTCGCGCCCATCGAACTCGGGTCGAAGAAGGTGATCGGCTCTCCCGCGACGGTCGCGTCGGGGAACCGCACCGTGCGGTTGATCACCGTGTGGAACACCTTGTCGCCGAACGCCTCGACGATGCGCCCGAGGACCTCGCGGGTGTGGAGCGTCCGCGAGTCGTACATGGTGCCGAGGACCCCGTCGATGACCAGACCCGGGTTGATCCGGCCCTGCACCTTCTCGATCGTCTCCATCAGCAGCGCGACGCCGCGCATCGCGAAGTACTCGCACTCCAGCGGGATCAGCACGCCCTCGCTGGCGGCCAGCGCGTTCACGGTGAGCAGGCCGAGCGAGGGCTGGCAGTCGATGAGGATGTAGTCGTAGTGGTCGACGGCCGACTTCAGCGCGCCCTGCAGGATGTACTCGCGGCCGACCTCGTGGACGAGCTGGACCTCGGCGCCGGACAGGTCGATGTTGCTCGGCAGCAGGTCCATCCCGTCGACGCCGGTCTCGATGACGACGTCCTCCCACTCGGTGTCGCGTTCGAGCAGCAGGTTGTGGATCGTCACTTCGAGCTGGCGCGGGTCGCCCTTGCCGAGGCCGACCGACAGGGCGCCCTGCGGGTCGAAGTCGACGAGCAGGACGCGGCGGCCGTACTCGGCGAGCGCGGCGCCCAGGTTGATCGTCGTGGTGGTCTTGCCGACGCCGCCCTTCTGGTTGCAGACGGCCACGATCCGCGCGGGCCCGTGCTCGGCCAGCGGCTCCGGCTCCGGGAACACCGGCACGGGTCGCTGCGTGGGCCCGAGGGCACGGCTCGGATCGGTCTCGATGGTGGCGGAGGAAAGGACTCCGTCCGCACCGTTAGTGCTGGTCACCTGACCCCTCCCCGGCGGCCCGGAAATGCCATCCAGAACGGGGACTCTAGGGCCGTCCACCCCGTCGCTCAAGCCGACGCGCAACGAACGTCGCGATTTGTCGATGTCCCGGATGACCCGATTAGTCCTTTCGTGCGTGTCCGTTGCGTCCCGCGGGGGTCAGTTCCGCGCCCGCGGATGCGACGTCGCGTAGACCTCCCGCAGCAGCTGCACGGTGACGAGCGTGTAGACCTGCGTGGTGGTGACCGAGGCGTGCCCCAGCAGCTCCTGCACGACGCGGACGTCGGCGCCCCCGTCCAGCAGGTGGGTGGCGAACGAGTGCCGCAGCGTGTGCGGGGACACCTCCGACAGCTGCGCGCGGTCGGCGGCGGCGCGCAGCACCATCCAGGCGCCCTGCCGCGACAACCGCCCGCCGCGCGCGTTCAGGAACAGCGCCGGGCCGCCCCGCCCGGCCCCGGCCAGCTCGGGACGGGCCCTGACCAGGTACGCGTCCACGGCCTCGCGGGCGTAGTCGCCGATGGGCACCACACGGGCCTTGCCCCCCTTGCCGGCGACCCGGGCGAACCCGTCCCGCAGGTCGACGTCGTCGACGTCCAGGCCGACGGCCTCGGAGATGCGCGCGCCCGACCCGTAGAGCAGCTCCAGCAGCGCGCGGTCGCGCAGGCCCCGCGCGGTGCCGGGGTCGCCGGACGGCCCGGCCGCCGCGGCCAGCAGCCGCTCGACGTCCTCCAGCGAGATCGCCTTCGGCAGCCGGCGCGGCGGCGTCGGCGGCTTGACGTCATGGGCGGGATCACCGGCGGCGAGGCCCTCGCGCAGTGCGAACCGGTGCAGCCCCCGGACCGCCACCAGCGCCCGCGCCGCCGAGCCCGCCGACAGCGGCGGATGGTCCTCGTCGCCCTCCCGCAGCCCCACCAGGAACGCGCGGACGTCCTCCTCGGCGATCTCCCCCACCGCGGCCCGCCCCCGCCCCGCCTGCACCCGCGCGTAGCGGCGCAGGTCGCGGCGGTAGGAGCTCAGCGTGTTCGCGGCGAGGCCGCGCTCGACGGCCAGATGCCCCAGGTAGGCGCGCACGGCCGAGTCGAGGGCGGACCCCGCGCCGGCGTCGCCTGCGGGGCGCCGCGCGGTGCTCCGGGAGGACGGGCTCGGGGACAGGGCGGCACCTCTTCCGGCCGTGGGCTCCGGGGACCCGCCCATCATGCCCCCTCCGGCGACCGGAGGGGGACCTCATCCGGCTCAGTCCTCCGGCGCGTCGACAGGGCGCAGGTCCGCGTAACCCGAGTCGCGGGCGGCCCGCACCGCGAGGACTCCCATGCACGCGATCATGTTGTGCAGCTCACCGGCGAACACCTTGCGGACCGCCTCCTCCAGCGGCACCCACACGACCGGCATGTCGGCCTCCTCGTGGACGCGCTCGAAGTCGATCTCGTCGGCCGGGACCTCGGTGAGGCCGCGCGCCAGGAAGATCCGGATGCGTTCGTCGGCCATGCCGGGCGAAGGGAACACGTCGAGCAGGGTGTCCCAGCGCTCGGCGCGGTACCCCGACTCCTCCAGCAGCTCCCGCTCGGCGAGCTTGTGCAGGGGCTCGCCCGCCACGTCCCGCAGCCCGGCGGGCGCCTCCCACAGCTGCCGCGAAACCGGATGCCGGTACTGCCGCAGCAGCAGCACCCGGTCGCGGTCGTCGACGGCGATGACGCCGACCGAGCCGGCGTGCTCGATCACGTCGCGGGGCACGGCCTCGGTGGCCTCGCCGCGCGGCATCTCGACCCGGTCGCTGCGGACGTTGAAGACGCGCCCCCGGTAGACCGTGGAGGACTCCACGACCTTCCAGCGGTCCGGCCGGTCGCGGACGTCGTCCGGGCCCAGCTCCGCGCCGCCGCTCACGACGCGGTCACCGCCCCCGCCCCGTCCTCGCCCGCGCGCGCCTCGGCGTAGTCGAGGGCGGCGGACACGAGGCCCTCGAACAGCGGGTGCGGGCGGGTCGGGCGCGACCGGAACTCCGGGTGCGCCTGCGTCCCGACGAAGAACGGGTGCCGCTCGCGGGGCAGCTCGACGTACTCGACCAGGCGGCCGTCGGGCGACAGGCCCGAGAACCGCAGCCCGGCCTGCTCCAGCCGGTCGCGGTAGGAGTTGTTGACCTCGTAGCGGTGCCGGTGCCGCTCGGACACCTTCGACTCCCCGTACAGCTCCCGGACGACCGACCCGTCGGCCAGGTCCGCCGGGTAGAGGCCGAGCCGCATCGTCCCGCCCATGTCGCGCTCCCCCGCGACCACGTCGAGCTGGTCGGCCATGGTGGCGATGACGGGGTGGGACGTGGTCGCGTCGAACTCGGAGCTGCCGGCGTCGTCGAGCCCGCCGAGGGCCCGCGCCGCCTCGATGACCATGCACTGCAGCCCGAGGCAGATGCCGAGCAGCGGGACGCGGTTCTCGCGTGCGTGCCGGATGGCGCCGAGCTTGCCCTCGATGCCGCGGACGCCGAACCCGCCCGGGACGAGGACGCCGTCGACGCCGTCCAGCTCCCGCTCGGCGCCCTCGGGCGTCTCGCAGTCGTCGCTCTTCACCCAGCGGATGTGCACCTTGGCGTCGTTTCCGAACCCGCCGTGCCGCAGCGCCTCGGTGATCGACAGGTACGCGTCGGGCAGGTCGATGTACTTGCCGACCAGCGCGATCGTGACCTCGCGGGCGGGCTTGTGGACGCGGCGCAGCAGCTCGTCCCAGGCGCCCCAGTCGACGTCGCGGAACGGCAGGTCCAGGCGGCGCACCACGTAGGCGTCCAGGCCCTCGGAGTGCAGCACCTTCGGGATGTCGTAGATGCTGGCGGCGTCCACCGCGGACACCACGGCCTCGCGGTCGACGTCGCACATCAGGCTGATCTTGTGCTTGAGCCCGTCGGTGATCGGCCGGTCCGACCGGCACACGATCGCGTCCGGCTGGATGCCGATGGAGCGCAGCGCCGCGACCGAGTGCTGCGTGGGCTTGGTCTTCAGCTCGCCGGACGGGCCGATGTAGGGCAGCAGCGACACGTGCAGGAAGAAGCAGTTCTCCCGGCCGATCTCGTGCCGGATCTGCCGGACCGACTCCAGGAACGGCAGCGACTCGATGTCGCCGACCGTCCCGCCCACCTCGGTGATGACGATGTCGACGTCGCCGTCGTCGGCCATCCCGCGGATCCGGTCCTTGATCTCGTTGGTGATGTGCGGGATCACCTGCACGGTGTCGCCGAGGTACTCCCCGCGCCGCTCCTTGGCGATCACGTTGGAGTAGACCTGGCCGGTCGTGACGTTCGCCGACCCGTGCAGCTCGGTGTCGAGGAACCGCTCGTAGTGCCCGATGTCCAGGTCCGTCTCGGCGCCGTCGTCGGTGACGAACACCTCGCCGTGCTGGAACGGGTTCATCGTGCCGGGGTCGACGTTGAGGTAGGGGTCGAGCTTCTGCATGGTGACCCGGAGGCCGCGGAGGGCGAGCAGCCGCCCGAGGCTGGACGCCGTCAGACCCTTGCCGAGGCTTGAGGCGACACCGCCGGTGACGAAGAGATGCTTGGTAGGACGTGATCTACCAGTGGTTGCCGAAGGCAAGAAGGCGCTCCCGTGGTCGTAACGAGGCGGACGGTACCGCACTGTCCACGGGGTTCTAGCTTATTGCATTTATCTCCTCCTTCGGCCCGGGGGGCCTCCATCGTCGAGAAACGCGGGCGGTGTTCACTGCCGCGCTCTCCTCCTTCGGGCCTTGACGGCCCTCCATCGTCGAGCACCGCGGGCGATCGCTGGCATCGCTCCGGCTCGCCCAGGGGCTCGCTGCGCGATCAGGGACTCGCTTCGCTCGTCCCTGCCTTCGGACGCGATCGCGGTCCTGGGGGTTGTCGCGTGGTTGCGCTGCCGGCTGGTGTCAGCGTGGCCCTTGACGCCGCCGGCACAGCCAGCGACGCGAGCCCCGCACCCCTCGCCGTCACTGGCGCGGGGCAGCGCCGCCTATGGCGCGATGCCACGTCCCGTGACGCGACCGCCCCGTCCGGTGGTGCGGTCATCACGGTCAGCGGCACGAGACCCTCGCCCGACGGCATCTCGCCGCGCTCGCCTCAGCCGGTGACGCGGCCAGCGCGGCCAGCGGCGCGACCTCGCCCGAAGCATCCTCACGTCCGCCTGCCGCGGCCGACGCCCAGGAGCCCCGTTCACCGGTACCTCGTCACATCAGGTGGCGCGAGGGGCGCGGGCGCCGGCGCTTTCTCGCAGCCGCCGGTGCGGGCGATGGTGCGGTGGCGCCGGTGTTACAGGCGGGGGGTGGCGGCCGTGGGCATGATGGTGCGGAGTTGCCTGGTCAGCTCGTCGATCAGGGAGCGGGCCTGGTCGGCGGCCTGGCGGGCGGCGTCGCGTTCCTGGGAGAGCTCGGCGATCTGCGCGCGCTGCTCGGTGACGGCTTGGGCCAGCTGGTCGACCCACTGGTCGCGCTCGGCGAGCTTCTCGGCGACGGCGTCGCGCTCGGCGGCCAGCTGCCGCATCGCCGAGACGGTCTGGTCGCGCTCGCGGCCGGCCTGGTCGGCGCGGCCGCGGGCCAGGGTGAGCTCGGACTCGGCGCGCGCCTGCGCCTGGACGGCGCCCTCCCGG
This sequence comes from Spirillospora sp. CA-108201, assembly GCF_050936235.1. Lineage (NCBI taxonomy): Bacteria > Bacillati > Actinomycetota > Actinomycetes > Streptosporangiales > Thermomonosporaceae > Spirillospora > Spirillospora sp. CA-108201. The sequence continues at coordinate 2,822,287 of NZ_JBNJNE010000001.1, forward strand.
CCCCGCTCGGCGGCCTCGCGCGCCTTGGCGCTGCCGTCGCGCTCCCGCTCGGCCTTCTTGGCGGCCTCCAGGGACTGGGCGGCCGTGTCGAGCGCCTGCTGACGCTCGCCCTCGGCGGCGTCGGCGCGGCCGGCCGCCTCCTGGGCGCGGCGCTCGGCGTCCTGCACCCGCCGCTCGGCCTCCTGCGCGCGGCGCTCGTTCTCCTGCGCGCGGCGCTCGGCGACCTCGGCGCGGCGCCGGGACTCGTCGGCCTCCTTGCCCGCGGTGACGACGGCGTGCTGGAGGTTCTGCGCGGTCATCTCGGCGTCGGTGACCTTGGCGCGCAGCCCCGACAGCTCGGCGTGCGCGGTCTCCAGCGCGCGGGACAGCTCGCCGGCCTGCTCGGCGACGCGGTCGCGCTCGGCCTCGGCGGAGCGGCGGCCGCCGACGGCGTCCTCGACGGCGCGCAGGGAGTCGTCGCGGGCCTCGCTCATGGCGTCGCGCTGCTGGATCGCCTGCCGGACGGTCGCCTCGGCCTCGGCGACGCGCCGCTCGGCCTGCTCGACCTGGGCCTGGAACTGCTCCATCTGCGCGCGGGCCTGCTCGGCCTGCGCGCGCGCCTGGTCGGCCTGGACGCGGGCCTGCTCGGCCTGGCCCCGGGCCTGGTCGGCCTGGACGCGGCCCTGCTGGGCCTGGTTCCAGGCGGCGGCCGCGTCGCGCTGGGCGTTCTCCTTCTCCGCCTGGAGCGCCGCGATCTGCGTGACGGCCTCGTTCTGCACCTCGGCGGCGCGGCGCTCGGCGTCGGCGATCTGGCGCTCGGCCTCCACGGCACGACGTTCCGCCTGCTCGGCCTGGCCGCGGGCGCGCTGCACCTCACCCCAGGCGGCGGCCGCGTCGCGCTGCGCCGACTCCTTCTCCGCCTGGACCGCCGCGACCTGCGCCGCGCCCTCGTTCTGGGCCTCGGTGATTCGGCGCTCGGCCTCCACCGCGCGGCGGTCGGCCTGCTCGGCCTGGCCGCGGGCGCGCTGCACCTCACCCCAGGCGGCGGCCGCGTCGCGCTGCGCCGACTCCTTCTCCGCCTGGATGGCGGCGACCTGGGAGGCCGTCTCGGTCTGCGCCTCGTTGACCTTGCGCTCCCCGGCGGCGAGCGCGTCGCCGATGAGGTCGGCCATCTGGCGCAGCCGCTCGACGATGTCCCAGGGCTGGGCCTCGGCCTGCTCGACGTCGGGGCGCACCAGCTCCCCCGTCTGGTTGTGCAGGCCCGGCTGCGCGGGCTGACCCGGCTGCCCGGGCTTGGACATCTGGATGGGCTGCTGGGCGGACGGCAGCGCCTGCTGCGCGCCGCCCGGGTCGCGTCCCATGGCGGGCCAGGGAGTCGCCGCGTCGGGGACTCCTCGGGAACCGCCGGATCCGTTCAGCTCGCTCACCGGTCTCCTCGCCTCCCGGACGGGAGCGGGCCGACCGGCGGCACGCCGCTCGCCCTGCTCGCAGCGTTCCCGGCCCGACGGCTCGTCACTTCGCTCACGTGTCTCCTCGCCCGGCGGCGCGCGGCCGCGTTCGCGGGGGTCGTTGTGCACATCTCGCTCGCTCCGCTGCCGGCCCTGCGGCTCCTCGCTTCGCTCACTAGGAGCACTCTAGTCCCGACCAGCGGAACGTTTGCCCAGTTTGGGGTTTGCCCCCTCGGCACCCGCCCCGCGTTCGCGCACGCAGGACGCCTGATCACCGTCCTGGCGACCCATCCGCGGGGTGCCGTGGGTCACACCCGGCCGCGGCGGGGGCCGGGTGGAACAATCGCGCTCCATGGAGCTTCGCACGCTGTATCCGCCGACCGAGCCCTACGACTCGGGGCTGCTCGACGTCGGCGACGGAAACCGTATCTACTGGGAGGTCTGCGGGAACCCGGACGGCAAGCCCGCGGTGATGCTGCACGGCGGGCCGGGCGGCGGGTGCAGCCCGGCGCACCGCCGGCAGTTCGATCCGGAGGCGTACCGGATCGTCCTGTTCGACCAGCGCAACTGCGGCCGCAGCCTGCCGCACGCGAAGGACCCGGAGGTGTCGCTGGAGAGCAACACCACCTGGAACCTGGTCGCCGACATGGAGCGGATCCGCGAGCACCTCGGCATCGAGCGCTGGCTGGTGTTCGGCGGGAGCTGGGGCAGCGCGCTGTCGCTGGCGTACGCGCAGACGCACCCCGACCGGGTGACCGAGCTGGTGCTGCGCGGCATCTTCACGCTGCGGCCGTTCGAGATGTACTGGTTCTACCAGGAGGGCGCGTCGCTGCTGTTCCCCGACCTGTGGGAGAAGTACGTCGAGCCGATCCCCGAGGACGAGCGCGAGGACCTCATCTCGGCGTTCCGCGAGCGGCTCGACTCGCCGGACCCGCAGGTGCGCGTCACGGCGGCGAAGGCGTGGGCGACCTGGGAGGGCTCCACGCTCACGCTGCGGCCCGACCCGGAGATGGCCGACGCCTTCGGGGAGCCGGAGTACGCGGTGGCGTTCGCCCGCATCGAGAACCACTACTTCAGCAACGAGGGGTTCCTCGAGGAGAACCAGCTGATCCGGGACGTGGACAAGATCCGCCACATTCCGGCCGTCATCGTGCAGGGCCGCTACGACGTGTGCACGCCGGCGGCGACGGCGTGGGACCTGCACCGCGCGTGGCCCGAGGCGGACTTCCACATCGTCGACGACGCGGGCCACGCCTACAGCGAGCCCGGGATCCTGCACCGGCTGATCGAGGCGACCGACAACTTCGCCGGGAAGACGTGACCTAGAGTCACCTTCTGGTAACATTGCGCTACCGGACGGAGAGAGGCCGCGCTGAATCGGTCTCACCAGAACAGAGGTTCAACGTGTCCGCATCATGGTCGGGGTCCGGTTCTCTCACCAGACCCCGGCCGTGCCGGAAGCGGACCGAATCCCCCGTTTCCTATCTCGTTAGCCAGCCGAGCCTTACCTTGTGGATAGCGCACCTGCCCCGAGGGGTCAGTGCGGCGGGCCTCCCGGAGCGCTTCGGCCCACATCCGCACCATCCCGCCCGTGCGCGGCCCCACCTCGCGCGATGCGAAGTGACGCCCGCCGCACCCGCCCCGTTGACACCGGTCACATGTGACTTACCTCACATAACCGATACCAAAAGGCACTGCTCGCTCGGCGGCGAAACGTTAAGGTTGCATTCAGGAAGCATGCCGGCAACATCTCCGGCGCACCCGGCAGTACCTCCTGCGTATCCCGGGAAAATGCGGATCGCGGCCCGCGACAAGACCGCACAAATTGCACCCGAATCGGGAAAGCCCTTAACCATACCCACTGGGGACAGGGCTAAACATCTCGCCGATAACATACATCTGCGATCACCGCACGAGATTCGCTAAATTGCCTGGACATGGCAGCGCAACCCCTGGAATCACCGACCCGACGCCCCGGGAAGAACGAGACGAACGCGGAAGTGCTACTCCAGGAGCCGAGCCTCGCCGATGGACCCGCGCTTTGGCGGCTCGCCCGGGACTCACGAGTCCTGGACGTCAACTCGCCGTACAGCTACGCGCTCTGGTGCCGCGACTTCGCGGACACCTCCGTCGTCGCACGCGACGGCGGCGGCCCGTGCGGCTTCATCACCGGCTACGTCCGCCCGTCCCGTCCGGACACCTTCTTCGTGTGGCAGGTCGCGGTCGACCAGGACCACCGCGGCCAGGGCCTCGCCCGCCGCATGCTCGACAGCCTGGCCGACCGCCTCGCCCCCCGCGGGCTCGAGTACATGGAGGCCACGGTCACTCCGGACAACGCCGCCTCCACCGCGATGTTCGAATCCTTCGCCAGGGCCCGCGGGTGCGAACTGGCCCGCAGCCCGCTGTTCGCCGCGGAGCACTTTCCCGAGGGGGGACACGAGCCCGAGGTGCTCTTCAGGATCGGCCCGATCGCCGCCGCGAACTGACCCACCCGCCACGCCCCTCATCCCGCTCCTCTCCGACCCTGCCTGGAGGCAGACATGGACGTTTTCGACCGCATGGAATCGGAAGTCCGCGGCTACTGCAGAAGCTGGCCCACGGTGTTCGCCACGGCCCGGGGCAGCCACATGACCGACGAGAACGGCAAGACCTACCTCGATTTCTTCGCCGGCGCCGGAACGCTCAACTACGGGCACAACAACCCGCAGCTGAAACGCCGGCTGGTGGACTATCTCGAGGGCGACGCCGTCGTGCACGGCCTCGACATGTACACCACGGCCAAGCGGGAGTTCCTGGAACGCTTCAACGAGTACGTGCTGGAGCCCCGCGACCTCGACTACAAGGTCCAGTTCCCGGGGCCCGCGGGGAACCACTCGGTCGAGGCGGCGCTGAAACTGGCGCGCAAGTTCACCGGCCGCGAGACCATCGTCAGCTTCACCAACGCCTTCCACGGGATGACGCTCGGCGCGCTCGCCGTCACCGGCAACTCGATGAAGCGCACCGGCGCGGGCGTGCCGCTCGGGCACGGCGTGGCGATGCCCTACGACAACTACCTCGACGGCCGGACGCCCGACTTCCTGCTCTTCGAGACGATGCTGGACGACAGCGGCAGCGGCCTGGACAAGCCCGCCGCCGTCATCGTGGAGACCGTGCAGGGCGAGGGCGGCATCAACGTGGCCACCGCCGAGTGGCTGCGCGGCCTCCAGGACCTGTGCCGCCGGCAGGACATCCTCCTCATCATCGACGACGTGCAGATGGGCTGCGGCCGCACCGGGCCGTTCTTCAGCTTCGAGGAGGCCGGGATCGCCCCGGACATCGTCTGCCTGTCCAAGTCCCTCAGCGGCTACGGGCTGCCCTTCGCGGTCACGCTGATGAAGCGCGAGCTGGACGTGTGGGAGCCGGGCGAGCACAACGGCACCTTCCGCGGCTTCAACCCCGCGTTCATCACCGCCGTCGGCGCGCTGGAGGACTACTGGACCGGCGACGACTTCGAGAAGCAGACCCTCGCCAAGGGCCAGCAGGTGCAGGCGGCGCTGAACGAGATCGCCATCGCGCACGCCGGCGCCGTGGACTCCGTCCGCGGCCGGGGCCTGGCGTGGGGCCTGGTGATGAAGGACCCGGAGGCGGCGACGCAGGTGTGCGGGGAGGCGTTCGCCCGCGGGCTGCTGATGGAGACCTCCGGCCCCGAGAGCGAGGTCGTCAAACTGCTGCCGCCGCTCACCACGACCGAGTCGGAGCTGGCCACCGGCCTGGAGATCATCGCGGACTCGGTGGAGGCCGTCCGCCAGAAGGTCACCGCCTGAGCCCGCCCGGCACCGCGAGAACAGAGGAGTTTCAATGATCGTTCGTTCCCTCGGAGAGATCATCGGCACGGAGCGCGACGTGCAGGCGCCGACCTGGTGCAGCCGCCGCTTCGTGCTGGCCAAAGAGGGCGTCGGGTTCTCGCTGCACGAGACGATCCTGTACGCGGGCACCGAGACGAAGATGTGGTACGCCAACCACATCGAGGCCGTGTACTGCGTCGAGGGCCAGGGCGAGCTGACCAACGACGAGACGGGCGAGAAGCACAAGATCGAGCCGGGCGTCATGTACCTGCTCGACGGCCACGAGCACCACACCCTGCGCGCCCACACCGACGTGCGGACCGTCTGCGTGTTCAACCCGCCCTGCACCGGCCGGGAGGTCCATGACGAGAACGGTGTCTACCCCCTGCTGACCGAGGAGGACGCATGAGCATCATCGAGTCCCATCCGACGATCGACGACGCCTACCCCACCCGGAAGTCCTCCGAGGCCGCGCTGCTGTACCGCCAGGACCCGGTCGTCTACGGCGAGGCGAAGGACGGGCCCATCGACGGCGCCACCCTCGACTCCTTCGAGGCCAACGGCTTCCTGTCGGTGGACCAGCTGATCACGCCGGACGAGGTCGAGGACTACCGCGCCGAGCTTCGCCGGCTGTCGTCGGACCCGCAGGTCCTGGCGGACGAGCGCACGGTGACCGAGCGCGGTTCGGACGAGGTCCGCTCCATCTTCGAGGTCCACGAGATCAGCGAGGTGTTCGCCCGGCTCGTCCGCGATCCCCGCGTCGTGGGCCGCGCCAGGCAGATCCTCGGCTCGGAGGTTTACGTCCACCAGAGCCGGGTCAACTACAAGCCAGGTTTCACGGGCAAGGACTTCTACTGGCACTCGGACTTCGAGACCTGGCACGCGGAGGACGGCATGCCCCGGATGCGCGCGGTGAGCATATCTATCGCGCTCACCGAGAATTTCGTGCACAATGGCGGGCTAATGATCATGCCTGGCTCGCACAAGACCTTCGTGGCCTGTGTCGGGGAGACCCCGGACGACCACTACAAGGAGTCCCTGCGCGGACAGGAGATCGGTACGCCCGACTCCGCCAGCCTTTCGATTCTGGCCGACAAGCACGGGATCGAGCTGCTCACGGGCGCCGCGGGCTCGGCGAGCATGTTCGACTGCAACTGCATGCACGGCTCGAACGGGAACATCACGCCGTTCCCGCGCTCCAACGTGTTCGTCGTGTTCAACAGCGTGGAGAACACCTGCATCGAGCCGTTCTCCGCACCCGCGCCCCGTCCCTCTTTCATCGGCGCCCGTGACTTCACTCCCGTCGGAGCCGGGTCCTCACCGGAGGGCGGGGGCGGCCGTTCCGGCGCGGAGGGGACCGCCGGCGCCTGAGCCTAACAATTCGATAACCCGACCCACCCGCTCCGCGTCCGTAAGGGGGCCGTCCGGCCTCCCTGCGGGCGCGGAGCGCACCCATCATCAGGAGCTTCGACGATGACTTCCTCGAGACGCGACTTCCTCCGCACCGCCGTGCTGCTGTCCGCCGCGGCGCCGCTGGCCGCGGCGGGCTGCTCCACGACGGATCCGGAGCAGGAGAAGGCCGGCGGCGGCACGCTGCAGAAGGCCAAGGACTCCGGGACCATCACGGTCGGGTTCGCCAACGAGGCGCCCTACGGCTACACCGACAAGTCCGGGAAGCTGACCGGCGAGGCCCCCGAGCTCGCGCGCGCCATCTTCAAGAACCTCGGCATCGACGAGATCAAGGGCGTCCAGGTCGACTTCGGCGGGCTCATCGGCGGGCTCAACGCCAAGCGCTTCGACGCGATCGCCGCCGGCATGTTCATCACGCCCGAGCGGTGCGCCTCCGCGGGGTTCGCCAACCCCGAGTACGTCGCCAAGAGCGCCTACATGGTGCCCGAGGGCAACCCGAAGGGCCTCAAGGCCGCCGAGGACCCGGGCAAGCAGGGCGTCAAGGTCGGCGTGCTCACCGGTGCGGTCGAGGCCGACTACGCCGAGAAGACCGGCGTCAAGAAGGGCGACATCAAGACGTTCGCCGACCAGGCGAGCGCCTTCGAGGGCCTGAAGGCCGGCCGCATCGACTGCATCTGGCTGACCCGCATCTCGCTGGCCGACCTGCTCACCAAGCACCAGGGCCAGGGCTTCGAGGTCACCGACGCCTTCACCCCCGTCATCGACGGCAAGGAGCAGCTCGGCGCCGGCGCGTTCGCGTTCCGCAAGGCCGACTCGGACCTGCTGGACGCCTGGAACGGCGAGCTCGCCAAGCTCCAGCAGGGCGGCAAGCTGCTGCCGGTCCTGCAGCCGTTCGGCTTCACCCAGGCGGAGATGCCCGGCCCGGACGACACCGCCGCCAAGTTCTGCCAGGGCTGACCCGTGTCCGAGGTCCTCGACGGCTATCCCCAGTGGCTGGACGGGGCGTGGGTCACCATCCGGCTCACCCTCCTCGGAGGCGTGCTGGCACTGGTGCTCGCGCTGCTCTTCGGGATGGCGGGCACGTCGCGCCACGCCGGGGTGCGCGGGCTGAACCGCGTGTACGTGGAGTTCTTCCGCGGCAACGCCACGCTGGTGCTGCTGTACTGGTTCTTCTACGCCCTTCCCCTGATCGGTCTCCGGTTCTCCACGATGCTCGCGGCCGTGCTGGCCCTCGGCCTGAACGTCGGCGCCTACGGCGCCGAGGTGGTCCGCGGATCGATCAACGCCGTCCCGAAGGCGCAGTACGAGGCGACGATCGCGCTGAACTTCACCCCGTTCCAGCGCATGCGGCGGATCCTGCTGCCGCAGGCGTTCGCGCTGATGCTGCCCCCGTTCGGCAACCTGATCATCGAGCTGATGAAGGGCACCGCCATCGTGTCCCTGGTGGGCCTGGTCGACCTGACCCGCGTCTCCAAGAACATCCAGGGCAGCACCGGCCAGACCGTCGCCGCGTTCACGGTCGTGCTCGTCCTGTACTTCGTGATCGCGCAGGTGCTGCAGCTGTTCGTCCGCTACGCCGAACGGCGCGTGGACCGGATGCTGGGCCGCAGGCTGCCCGCTGAGAAGTCCCTCGGGACGATCGCGGCCGGCGCGCCCGGGGCGGGGGTGAGCGGCTGATGAGCTGGGACTGGCACTACTCCGGCGAGATCCTCCCCGACCTGCTGGACGGGCTGCGCTACACGCTGACCGCGACGCTGCTGGGCTATGTGATCGCCCTGGTCCTCGGGCTGGTGTGGACGCTGCTGCGCCGCTCCCCGAGCCGGGTCTTCAACCAGGTGATCCGGTGGGTCACCGAGTTCATCAGGTCCACGCCGCTGATCCCGCAGCTGTACTTCGTGTTCTTCGTGCTGCCGGCCTGGGGCGTCACCATCGGTTCCCTCACCGCGGGCACCATCACGCTCGGGATCCACTACTCGACCTACACGGCCGAGGTGTACCGGGCCGGGATCGCCGACGTGCCCAAGGGCCAGTGGGAGGCGTGCACCGCGCTGAACCTGCCGCGCTCGCGGGTGTGGCTGGACGTGGTCCTGCCGCAGGCGATCCGGCGGGTGATCCCGACGCTCGGAAACTACCTCATCGCGATGTTCAAGGATTCGCCGATGCTTCTGGCGATCAACGTGGCGGAGCTGCTGTTCTCCGCCTACCAGGTCGGGTCCAAGACCCTGCAGTTCCTGGAGCCGATCACCATGGTCGGCCTGTTGTTCGTCGTGGTCAGCGTCATATCCTCGATACTCGTCCGCCGCTTGGAGAGGCGTTATGCCACCAATTGACACCGACGCAGTCGACCCCGGGGGCGTGGCGGACCGCCCGCCCTCGGACGGCGCCGCCGCGGCGCGGGAACCGGCCACCGGCGAGGCGGCCGCCGACGCGGGCGTCCCCACGGACAAGGCAGCCGCCACGAAGACCGAACCGGCCGCCGCCCTGCCGCGCGGCGAGGCGCCGGGCATCCGCTTCGAGAAGGTGGTGAAGCGGTTCGGCTCCAACATCGTGCTCCGCGAACTGGACTTCACCGTGTCGCCCGGCGAGCGGGTGACCCTCATCGGGCCGAGCGGGTCGGGCAAGACCACGATCCTGCGGCTGCTGATGACGCTGGAGAAGCTCGACGAGGGCCTGATCTGGATCGGCGACGAGACGCTGTGGCACATGGACCGCGGCGGCAAGCGCGTCCCGGCGAACCAGAAGCACCTGCACGAGATGCGCAAGCAGGTCGGCATGGTGTTCCAGCAGTTCAACCTGTTCCCGAACATGAACGTGCTGCGCAACCTCACCGAGGGGCCGGTGCGCGTGCTCGGGGTGTCCAAGGACGAGGCGGTCGAGCGGGCCCGCGGCCTGCTCGACATGGTCGGCCTGGCGGACAAGGAGAGCGCGCACCCCACGCAGCTGTCGGGCGGCCAGCAGCAGCGGGTGGCGATCGCGCGGGCGCTGGCCATGCAGCCGCGGGTGCTGCTGCTGGACGAGGTCACCTCGGCGCTCGACCCCGAGCTCGTGGTCGGCGTCCAGGACCTGCTGCGCGACATCGCCCGGGCGAGCGACCTGACCATGCTCTGCGTCACCCATGAGATGGCCTTCGCCAAGGACATCTCCGACCGGGTCCTGATGTTCGACCAGGGCCAGATCGTCGAGGAGGGTCCCCCGGAGCAGATCTTCGGCGAGCCGTCCGAGCAGCGCACCCGCGACTTCCTGCAGGCCGTCCTCGCCTCCTGACCGGTCCGGGCCCGCCGGCCGGAACCGTGTCCCGCGCGTCGCCCGCGTCCCCGTCGCCCCGGGGACGCGGGCGACTCACGTTCCGGGCCGCCCGCGCGGCGGGCTCCCGATCACCCCGCCCGCTCCCACACCGAACGCCATTCTGTACCGTGGCGCTCACGGACGAGGAGAGCGAGGCGATGGGCACTTCGATCGTGGGGCTCGGCATGACCGAGCTCGGCAGGGTGTACGGGCGCAGCCCCCGGCGGCTCGCCGCCGACGCGGTGCGGCTGGCCGCCGCCGACGCGGGCCTGGCCCTCGGCGACCTGGACGGCCTGCTGGTCAGCCACGGCCTGGGCGGTTCGCCCGGGATCGAGCTGGCCGACACGCTCGGCCTGCGCGACCTGCGGCTGCTGGCGCTGGTCAACTCCTTCGGGGCGACGGCCGGGGCGATGGTGTCGTACGCGGCGATGTCGGTGCTGAACGGTTCGGCGACGACGGTCGCGTGCGTGTTCGCGGACGCGCCGCTGAAGCCGAGGCAGTCGGCGGGATCGGCCTACGACCGCGGCGCCGCCGGGAAGGCGGAGTGGTACGGCTTCGGCGGGATGACGGCGGCGCTCGGCCTGCGCAGCGTGAACTCCCACTACGCCCTCGCCGCCCAGCGGCACATGGCCCGCTACGGCACGACGAGCGAGCAGCTCGGCGCGATCGCCGTGGCGACCCGGCGGTGGGCGGCCGGCAACCCGCTCGCCCAGATGCGCGAGCCGATCACGATCGAGGACCACCAGCGCTCGCGCTGGGTGTCCGAGCCGCTGCACCTGCTGGACTGCTGCCTGGTGTCCAACGGCGCCGTCGCCGTCATCGTGACGAGCGCCGACCGGGCGCGCGACCTGGCGCGCCCGCCCGTGCACCTGTGGGGCTGGGGGCAGGGGCACCCGGGGCACCGCAGGGAGCGCGGAAGCGACTTCGGCCTGGCGACGGGCGCCGCGGCGTCCGGCGCGGCGGCGATGAAGATGGCCGGCGTCACCGCCGCCGACGTCGACGTGTGCGAGCTGTACGACTGCTACACCTACACGGTCCTGGTGACGCTGGAGGACTACGGGTTCTGCGCGAAGGGCGAGGGCGGCGCGTTCGCCGCGTCCGGCGCGCTCGGCCCCGGCGGGTCGCTGCCGACCAACACCGGCGGCGGGCAGCTGTCGGCGTACTACATGTGGGGCATGACGCCGCTGTCGGAGGCGGTGATCCAGGCGCGGGGGGACGGCGGGGAGCGGCAGGCGCCCTCCACCGACGTGATCCTCGTCAGCGGGAACGGCGGGATCCTCGACCACCACTCCACGCTGGTCGTCAGCCCGCACGAGAAGGGGGCCTGACCATGGACGTCGGTGTGCTGCGGCGGGACGGCCGGACCGACCCGTTCTTCGACGGCGCGGCCGCCGGGCGGCTCGTCGTCCGGCGCTGCGAGGGGTGCGACCGGTGGTTCACGCCGGACGCGAGCGGCTGCCCCGGCTGCGGCGAGGAGAACCTCGGCTGGGCCGAGGCGAGCGGCGCGGCGACCCTGGTGACCTGGACGATCCTGCCCAGGGAACCGCCCGTGCCGCTGGCGCTCGTCGAGCTCGCCGAGGGGCCCTGGCTGCACGCCCGGCTGGACGGCGTGGAGCGCGCGGACCTGCGCGAGGGGCTCGCGCTGCGCGCCGCGTTCGAGCATCCGGACGAGGGCGAGTCGTACGTGCTGTTCCGCCCCTGGACCGAACGCGGTTCGGTCCGTTAGCGTCGGGCCCATGAACACCGAGGTCTGCGCGCGGTTCGGCATCGAGTTCCCGCTGTTCGCCTTCAGCCACTGCCGCGACGTCGTCGCCGCCGTCACCAACGCGGGCGGGTTCGGCGTCCTCGGCGCCGTCGCGTACACGCCGGACCGGCTCGAACAGGAGCTCCGCTGGATCGACGACCATGTGGGCGGCCGCCCCTACGGCGTCGACGTGCTCGTCCCCGGCAGGATCGACAACGCGGCGGAGGGCGGCGGCGGCATGGACGCCCTGCTCGCCGCCGTCCCCGACGAGCACTGGACGTTCCTCACCGGTCTGTTCGCCAAGTACGACGTCCCGCTGCCCGACTTCGAGAAGGCCAGGCGGTCCGACGCGCGCGGCGGAGCGCGGGTCACCAAGGAGGCCGCGACCGAGCTGATCGACGTGTCGCTCGCCCATCCCATCGGCCTCATCGCCAGCGCCCTCGGCACCCCGCCGCCGCTGATGGTGGAGAAGGCCAAGGCCGCCGGGATCCCCGTCGCCGCCCTGGTCGGGACCCCCGAGCACGCCCGCCGCCAGGTCGCCGCCGGCGTGGACCTCGTCGTCGCGCAGGGCGGGGAGGCGGGCGGGCACACCGGCGAGATCTCCACGATGGTGCTCGTCCCCGAGGTGGTCGACACGGTCGCGCCGGTGCCCGTCCTCGCCGCGGGCGGGATCGCCACCGGGCGCCAGATGGCCGCCGCCCTGGCGCTCGGCGCGTCCGGCGTGTGGTGCGGCTCGGTGTGGCTCACCACCGAGGAGGCCGAGACGTCCCGGCCGGTGAAGGAGAAGCTGCTCGCCGCCACCTCCCGCGACACGATCCGGTCGCGGTCGCGGACCGGCAAGCCCGCCCGGCAGCTGAGCTCGGCGTGGACGCGGGAGTGGGAGGGCCCGGACAGCCCCGGCCCGCTCGGCATGCCGCTCCAGATGATCGTGGCGGAGGGCGCCATGCGGCAGATCACCAAGGTGGCCGAGTCCGGCAACCCGGGCGCCCGCGCCCTGGCGAACTACTTCGTCGGCCAGTGCGTCGGCCTGATGAACACCGTCAAGCCCGCCCGCCAGGTCGTCTACGACATGGTCGAGGAATTCGCCGACGCGGTGGAGCGCCTCAACGCCGTCACCGGTACGGACTGAACGACCGAAACCGGACATCGTTCCGGCAGGTGACGCGGTGCTCACGGCGTGACGCCGCCGCGGGCACCGGCTTACGCTTCCCTGCGACAGGCATGATCCGCCCCCGCCGTCAGGGAAGGCCGCCGTGGGCAACCCCCGACCCGCCGACTCCGGGCGCGGGCTCTTCGCGCTCTTCGACTGGATGACCGGGCGCCTGCCCTGGCGGCTGGACTCGCGCCCGTACCCGGTCACCGTCCTGGAACCGGCCGGCGACCGGGACGACCCGGACGAGCACCTGGAGGAGCTGAAGCGCCTCGCGGGCGAGATGGGGCTGTCCGCGATCTGCCCGGAGCTCGCGGGCGCCGGCGACGAGGCCGCCGCGATCGCGCTCGTCGACACCATGTCCCAGCCGCTGACGTGGCGGCACACCCGGTCCCAGTTCGGCCTGCTGCGCTTCCCCCGCTCCGACCTGATCCGGACCGTCCAGGCCGCCGCCGCCGAGCCGGGGCCGGACGGCTCCCTCGCCCCGCCCCCGTACCGCCGCTCCCCCGTCGCGACCGTCGACCGCTGGAACGAGCGCGCCGGGCTGTTCCGCTGGCAGGGCGCCCCGCTGCGCGCCCCCGCCTGGTGGCCCGGCATCGGCGCGTCCATCGTCGCCCTCATCGCGGTGCTCGCCGGCGGCATCGCCGAGCAGACGCCGAGCCGCATCCTGGCCACCGCCGCCGCCGTCCTCGCCGTCGTGCTGGTGGCCGCCGCCGCGCTGTCCACGCGGCGGATCTGGCTGCCCGTGCTGTCGCGCGCCGGGTTCGGCGGCCGCTACCGCTGGTTCGCCCGCACGTCGTTCTTCGCCGTCCTGGACGAGAGCGGCGACGACCTCGGCTTCGAGGGCCGCCTGCACCGGGTGTCCGAGCGGCTCGCCAAGCCGGACGCCGCCCGGTTCCTGCTCCAGATCAAGACGTTCGCGCTGCTGGAGGACATCCGCGACCAGTACCGGCGACTCGCGCCGAGCCTGCGCGGCTTCAAGCGGCCCGCGCCGCCCGTGGTGTTCCTGTCGCGTCCCGGACGCCGCAACGGCGGCCTCGCCGTGCTGTCGGCGATCAGCGACATCCGGGCGCGCCGCAGCGAGTTCCATCCGCTGCTGGTCGTCGCGTCCGTCGACGCCGCCGCCCGGAACGAGCTCGGCGGCCCGGCGCCCGCGGGCGGCGACGCCATGGACCGCTACGAGCACTGGCGGTCCTCGCTCGGCACCGCCCAGGGGCCGAGCGAGTCCGTCCGGCTGCCCTACCTGCTGCGCATCCCCGTCTCCGGCGACCCCGCCGCGCAGCGCCCCGCCGGCGACTTCGCCGTCCGGCGCCGCCCCCGCTGGACGTGGCTGTGGTCGTGGCGCGCCCTCGTCGCCGCCGTCCTGGTGTGCGTGTTCGCGGTGACCTACGCGCAGCTGAACCTGCGCTCCGCCTACTGCAGCGTCGGGTTGCCCATGAGCTGGAACGGCGACACCAGGCTGCACACCAACACCGACGGCAGCCGCGAGTGCGTCGGCGTCTCCACGCACGGCGTCCGGTTCGAGCGCGGCGCCGACAGCATCGGCATGGACGGCGACCGGCATCCCCCGTCCGCCGGCAACACCGGGCCGCGGCTCACCCTCGCCGACCTCCAGCGCCGCATCGACCGGGAGAACACCCGCGTCGCGGCCTCGGGCGACCCCTACGTGACGCTCGTCTACGTGGGGATCTTCACCGCGAGCCCCGGCCAGAGCGAGGTGACCGTCAGCAGCGTCCACGAGCTCGCGGGCGCCTACCTCGCGCAGCGGCGCAACAACGGGGCCGGCGGCCCCGGCGAGGTCGGCAACCCCCTCAAGATCCGCCTGTTACCGGCGAACACGGGTCAGAACATGGCGTTCTCCGACGAGACCGCCGACCGGATCCTGGATCTCGCGCGCCGCGACCCGACCCTCGCCGGCGTCACCGGCTTCGGCCGCAACACCGAGCCGTCCAGGTCCGCGATCGAACGGCTCACCGGCGCCGGCCTGGCCGTCGTCGACACCGTCAACTCCTCCGACGAGCTGCCCCGGCTCAAGCACTACTACGGCCTCGCCGCCACCGACTACGACGAGGCCGCCGCGACCCGCGCCGCCGTCCGCGCCGAGTTCCGGGACCGCCCGATCACCCGCGCGATGATCGTCCACCGGACCCCGGGACCGTCCAGGGACGCCTACAGCCGCGAGATCGCCGCCGACGTCATCCGGGTCCTGCGCCCCCGCGCGGCGGACCGCGTGGAGTACACCGGCGCCGAGGACGTCGCCCGCGCCGTGAAGGCCGCCTGCAAGGCCGCCTCCTACCGCCTCGTCTACTTCGCCGGGCGCTCCGAGGACCTGCGCGGCCTGCGCGACGGCCTCATCCAGGGCGGCTGCACCCGCCGCCGCCTCGTCCTGCTCGCGGGCGACGACGTGACCAAGTCCCGCTTCGGCACCGGCCCCCACGACGTCCCGCTGCCGGAGAACACCGTCGTCTACCACACCGCGTTCGTCCACCTGCCGTTCCTGATCGCCGGCGACCGCGACCAGACCAACGGCTTCTTCCTGCTGGCCCGCAACGTCCTGCACATCGGGGCCCCGCGCGTCCGCCCCGACGAGCCGCTCCTCGTGAACGGCCAGATGGCCCTCGCCTACGACGCCGCCCTCGCCCTGGGAGAAGCCGCCCAGA
This sequence comes from Spirillospora sp. CA-108201, assembly GCF_050936235.1. NCBI lineage: Bacteria > Bacillati > Actinomycetota > Actinomycetes > Streptosporangiales > Thermomonosporaceae > Spirillospora > Spirillospora sp. CA-108201. Next base: position 2,837,787 of record NZ_JBNJNE010000001.1, read on the forward strand.
ACGCCTACGACGCCCTCTCCCCCGCCCGGGACCCGGCGGGCGCGGTGACCGGCAGCCGGACCGTCACCTCCGGCTCCGTCCTCCAGGAACTGCCGCACCTGTCCGGACTGGAGGGCGCCACGGGGACCATCGCCTTCGAGGGCGAGGGCCACGAGCGGGGCGGCCCCGGCACCCGCGGCATCACCATGATCAAGGTGACGATGAGGGACGGCGAGCCGGTCTCCACGCCGATCTGCGGGCGCCTCAACGGCATGCGGCGCGTGCCCGGCCTGGAGCCCTGCCCGCGCTGACGCCGGCCGCTAAGGCACGCGGGGACTGCGGCGTTCGAGGAGGACGACGTCGCGCCAGCGGCCGTGCAGGCGGCCGAGGCGTTCGCGGACGCCCACGGCGCGGAACCCGGCCTTGGCGTGCAGCCGCAGGCTGGAGGCGTTCTCGGGGAAGACGCCCGATTGGATCGTCCAGATGCCGTCGGCCTCGGTGGAGGCGATGAAGGCGGCCAGCAGGGCGGAACCGACGCCCCGGCCCCGGGCCCGGGGGCAGACGTACACGCTGTGCTCGACCACGCCGCTGTAGCAGCAGCGGTCGGACACGGAACTGGCGGCGATCCAGCCGAGCACGTCCCCCGGCGGGCCCCCGGCTGCGTCGACGGCCACGTACCTGTGGCGGTCCAGCCTCGCGGCGTCGAACCTCTCCCAACTGGGGGCGCTCGTCTCGAAGCCGGCCTCGCCGGTGTCCAGTCCGTCCTGGTAGATCGCCAGCACTCGCCCGGCGTCCTCCGGGCGCATGGCCCGGACGGCGACTCCGGCGGCCTCGGAGGCGGTCACGGCCGTCCCTCCCGCGTACCGGCGGGCAGGGCGGGGGCGGGCCTGCCCATGACGACGTCGGCGGCGGACGGGAAGCAGCCGACGCAGGCGTCGTTGACGCGGTAGAAGGCGGCGGTCCCCCGCCGCTCGGCCAGCACGAACCGGACCCCGGCCAGCACCCTCAGATGGGCCGAGACGGTCGACTGGCCGACCTCCACCGCCTTCACGATCTCGCCGACGGTCATCGGGCGGTCCCGGCGTGCCAGCAGCGAGACGATCTGTATCCGGGTGGGATCGGCCAGCGCCCTGAACCAGGAGGCGTACTCGGCGGCGGTGAGCCGGTCCAGCGGCCCCTTCTCGGCATCCATCGTTCATCGACGATAGACGATGGAAGGACGGAGATCCAGGCCGGCGGTCCGGAGGGGGTCCGCCGCCGCCCGGATGTCAGCCCCATGGGCCACACTTCTCCACCATGAGCCTGCCAGCGAATCTGGACGCCTTGGCGCGGACCGTCATCGACGAGAACCGCTACATGACCCTGGGCACGGCCGAAGCCGATCGACGGCCCCGCCTGTCGCCGGTGTACTTCACGCACGCCGGCTACCGCACGCTGTACTGGGTGTCCTCCCCGGACGCGCGGCACTCGGGCAACATCGCCGCGCGCCCGGAGATCGCCGTCGTCGTCTACGACTCGACCGCGGAGGTCGGGCACGGCCGCGCCGTCTACATCGACGCCGTGGCCTCCGCCGTGCCCGACGAGGAGCTGCCGCGGTGCTGCGCCGAGGCGTTCCCCCAGGTCGACCCGGGCGCCGTCGCCTTCCGGCCGGACGAGCTCAGCGGCGACGCCCCGCTGCGCCTGTACCGCGCGGAGGCGACCCGGTACGAGGTCCACCTGCCGGGCAGAGACCCCCGCAACGCCGCCGGGATCGACACCCGGCGCGCCGTCAACCCGGCGCCGCCGACCTGACCGGCCCCCGGGTCCGGTCGGCAGCGCGGCGCGTCACCGCCGGCCGTTCTCACGCGCCGCGGTGACGACCATGGTGGCGTAGGGCATGGTGAAGGCGCCTCCCATGGCGTCGACGGCCTCGCCGACGCCGTCCAGCACGTGCGCCCGCTCGGGGTCCGCGAGCCCGGTGAGCGTGCCGTGTGTGGGCATCTGGTCGAGCCACTCGTCGCGGGTGTAGGTGTGCTCCCAGTCGAACCGCCACTGCTCCGGCTCGCCGAAGCCCGCCGCGCCCCGGATCCCGTCCGCGGCCTTGGCGAACATCATCTGGTAGACGTCCATGGCCGGCCGCTCCGCCTGGAGGTTGAACGGCGAGTCGGGCACCACGCGCCGGTACACGGCGGCGAGGGCCTCCGCCACGGTGGGCGGCAGCTGGAACACGTGCCAGAACGCCGCCAGCCGGCCGCCCGGCCGCAGCACCCGCGCCGCCTTGGCCGCTCCGGCGACCGGGTCCACCCAGTGCCAGGCCGTCCCGGCGATCACGGCGTCGAAGTCCCGGCCGGCGGGATCCCAGGCCTCGAACGTCGCCTCCTCGACCTCCAGCCCGCCGCGCCGCGCGAAGGCCGCCATCCGCGCGTCGGGCTCGACGCCGAGCACGGCGCAGCCGGCGGCCTGGAACTGGCGGGCCTCGATGCCGGTGCCGCAGCCGACGTCGAGGACGTCCGGCCCGGGGGTGGCGGCGACGACGCGCTCCACGAGGGCGTCGGGATAGCGGGGCCGGACGCGGTCGTAGCGCTCGGCGTCCGCGCCGAAGGACTCCGCCACCGCGCGGGCGCGATGCGGCTCGGGGGAAGGACCGTTCGATACAGTGGGCATGCGCCCACTATGAATGGGCGCTTGCCCACTCGTCAAGGAGGACCCGACGTGCCGACAGGGGTCGCCATGCGCGACGTGCGCGGGCAGCTGTTCGACGCCGCCGAGCGCGTCCTGCTGCGGGACGGGCCGAGCGCGCTGACCAGCCGGGCGGTCACCGAGGAGGCGGGCTGCGCCAAGGGCGTCCTGCACCGTCACTTCGCCGACTTCGACGCCTTCCTCGCCGACTTCGTGCTGGACCGCGTGCACCGGATGGACGCCGAGGCCGCCGCCCTGCGCGACGCCGCCGGCACCGGGACCGTCGTCGGCAACCTCAGCGGCGCGCTGGGGGCCGTGTTCGCGTCGGTCGCCGTCGCGATCGTCCCCCTCATCACGTTCCGGGACGAGCTGCGCGCCCGGCTGCGGCGGACCTGGCCGGCCGGCGTGCCGGTGCTGACGGAGGCCGTGGAGATGATCGCCTCCTACCTCGCCGCCGAGCGCGGCCTCGGCCGGATCGCGGCGGACGCCGAGGTCGACCTGCTCGCCCCCACCCTGGTCGGCGCCGGCCACCTGCTGTTCGCGGACCGGACCGCCGCCCCTCCAGGCGACGAGGCCGTCCGCAGGACGGTGACCGGCGTCGTCGCGGCCGTGCTGCGCTGACCCCGCCTAGAGCCGTTCGATGACGAGCCGGCCGTCCCGGACCGTCACCGGCGTGTCGAAGGCGGCGCAGGCCTTGGCGAACCGGTCGATGATCCAGGCGCGGTCGGCGCCGTCGGCCAGGCGCGTGCGGCAGAAGCCGAGCCGGATCGGCACCGCCTCGACGCGGGACGGCCCGGCCGCGTCCAGCGTCACCAGGAACAGCAGGCCGAGATCGTTGCGCAGCAGCGCGTCGACCGCGTAGTCGTCGACGAAGTCGCCCATGTCGAAGACGACCGGCCACGCCACGGCGTGGAAGACGTGCGCGGAACTCCCGGCCACGAGCGTCGCGCCCGCGTCCACCATGCTCCCCGCCGCGCGTCGCACGTAGGGCAGCGGCGCCGGGATCATGTTCGGCCCCCAGTGCGGCATGACCAGCACGGCGTCGTGCCCGCCGCGGAGCCGCCGGATCTCCCCCAGCAGCGGGCCGGGGACACCGCCCTCCAGGTCGGCGTAGGCGACGCCGGGGCGGCCCGCCCCGGCGGCGAAGTCGGCCGGATGGTCGGTGACGCCGAGGACCGCGACCCGTACTCCCCCGGCCTCCAGGACGGCGGGCTCCCGAGCGCGCTCCAGGTCCTCGCCCGCGCCGACGGTCCGGATGCCCGCCCGCCCGAGGATGTCGAGCGTGTCCGCCAGCGCGTCCGGTCCGTAGTCCAGGGCGTGGTTGTTGGCGAGCGTCACGCAGTCCACGCCGAGGTCGGCGAGGGCCTCGGCCGCGGCCGGCGGCGCGCGGAAGTGGAAGGGCTTGCCGGGCGCGTCCCATCGCCGCCCGCGCCCGGACACGCAGCACTCCAGGTTCACCAGGGCGAGGTCGGCCTGGTGGAAGACCTCGCGCACCCCGTCGGAGAACAGGCCGTGCGGACCGGACGCGTCGATCTCCTGCCCCACCCCGCGTCCGAGCATCGTGTCTCCGGCGAGCGCGATCGTGATGGCCATCGCGGTACCCCTGGGACAGTCGTGCCCTGTTCCGGGACCGCTCTCACCGGTCGCGGCGAGATCGGACGGCGCGGTCAGGAGAGCGCGCGGCCCGGGCCCTTGTTGATCTGGTCGACGAAGAGCCGGGCGAGCGCCTGCTGCCCGGCGACCGTCGGGTGGTAGCTGCGCGGCTCCGCCTCCAGCGCCGCGAGGTTCAGGGTCAGGCCGTTCATGTAGGCGTCGCTGCTGCCCACCTCGTGCCCGGCGAACGCGCTGAAGGCGTCCGCGAACTCGACGCTGCCGCGCCGGCGCCCGGCTGCCTTGCGCGCGTCGGCCTCCATCACCGACTGGCGGATCACCCCGCCCAGCTCGTAGGCCCGCGCGTTCAGCCAGCGCTGGTCCGCCAAGGTGATGTTGTCCCCGCCCACGTCGCTGACCTCGGAGAACGCCTTGGGGTAGGACATCACGATCACCCGCGCCTCGGGCGCCCTCGCGGTGATCTCGGCCAGCAGGGCGGGCAGGCTCCGCCGGAGCTCGGCCATGCGCCGGGCGATCTCCTCGCCCTGCGCGGAGCAGCCCCGCCCCCACGGCAGCTTGACCACGCAGCCGGCGAGGACCCGCGAGAAGCCGACGTCGTTGCCGCCGATGCTGAGGGTGATCAGGCTGGTGTCCCGTCCGACGCGGCCGATCTGCGGGGGTTCGCCGCCCCGCCCGTCCATCACGTCGTCGGTGGTCGCGCCGGAGCACGCCCAGAACGCGGTGCCCTTCGCGAAGCGGAACGCCCGCGAGACCTCGTGGTAGTACGCCTTGGACGTCCGGTGGCACCGGTCGAGCGGGTTCTGGTCGCCCACGGTCGCCTCCGCCCCGACGCCGGCCGAGTAGGAGTCCCCCAGCGCGACATAGGCGCCCCGCGTCGCCACCTCGACCGGGGTGACCGTCCGGGCGGCCGTGGCGGCCGGGTCGGCGCGCTGCCCGGGATCCCGAGGGCGGCATCCGCTCCCGAACGCCTCGCACCGCGCCGCCGGCATCGCCACGAGCGGCACGACCGCCAGCGCCAGCAGCAGCGCCAGCAGCGCGAGCGCAGCCCCCCGCTCGCCGAGACGGCCCCGCACCCACGCGACCGGGCTGATCATCGTTCTCCTTCGTCCACGCGCCAGACGTCCATGGGCCAGACGTCCGCCGGGCGCCCCGGGTTCCCGCCTTTACATTGTAGATCTTTAACTGGGGCGTCCGAGCGGCGCCCACATGGTGAGCCGCGGCCCCAGTCCGTGCAGGCCCGCCTCGATCTCGGCGTCCCAGGAGGACCTGAGCCCCGGCCCCCACCGCTCCGGCGGCAGCTCCGCGAACCCGTGCCGGGCGTACCAGGGGCCGTTCCACGGGACGTCCCGGAACGTCAGCAGGCTGACCCCGGGCCGCCCGGCCGCGGCGGCCCGCGCCTTGACCTCCTCCAGGAGCAGGACGCCGATCCCCCGCCCCACCAGGTCGCCCCGCACCGAGATCTGCTCCAGGTGCGCGGCCCCGTCCACCTCCTCGACGGCGGCGAACCCGACCGGAGGGTCGCCGGCCACCACGATCTCGGCGTCCTTGCCGATCATCTGCTCGACCACGGTCGGACCGGGCGGGAACACGATCCCGATCTCGCGGAACATCGCGTCGCCCGAGTTCTCGATCTCCGCCAGCCCCGGCAGGTCCCCGCCCCGCGCCGTCCGGACCTCATGCTCCATGCCGCGATCGTAGGCGCTCCCCGGGACACCGTCCCCTCATTAACCGGTCCCCGGTCAGGCGTAGAAACGCAGGTGCCAGTCCATCGGCGGCTCGCCGTAGGAGTCGGCGGGCGGGTTCGGACCGAACTCGATCGCGCTCCCCTCGGCGAGGACGGCGACGACGCCGGCGGCCTCGACGCCCGCGCGCCAGTGCTCGGGAACCGCCCGGGAGCCGTACCGGGCGCCGAGGAGGCTCCCGCAGACGGCACCGGTGGAGTCGCTGTCGCCGGAGTGGTTGACCGCCATCAGCATCCCGCGCGGGACGATCTCCAGCGGCCAGCCGCCCGCCGCCTCCGCGGCCAGCGCGGCGTGGACGCCGACGGCGAGGGCCTCCGGGCCGGTGAACCCTCCGCCGAGGCGCTCCAGCCGCTCGGGCGCCGGCCCGCCGCGCGGCAGCGCCAGCGCCAGCGCCTCCTCCAACGCCGCCGCCGTCTCCTCATGCCCCGCGTGCCTGCGCAGCTCCGCCATGGCGTGCCCCAGCGCGTCCACGAGGGCGGCGCCGTGGACGAGCGCCGACACCGCCACGGCGAGCGTGCCCGCGGGCAGGCGCCCTGACGGGTGGCCGTGCGTGAGCGCCGCCGCGCCCTGCCCGCGGGTGAAGACGGCCCCGGGATCGGGATACCCGAAGCCGCACGGCGCGGCCCGGACCGTCCCGGCGCAGCCCTTGGAGTCGTTGACGGGCTCGTCCACCGTGCCGAGCGGCCACCCCGGCTTGCCGCGCGCCGCCGCCACGCGCAGCGCGGCGAGCGTGGTGCGGCCGGCGCCGCGCCTCGCCGTCACCGCCGGATCGCGCAGCGCCGGACCGCTCACCTGCAGATCCTGCTCGGGCACGGGCTCGCCCTGAGCGGCCAGCCACGCGAGGTAGTTCGCCTGCACCAGCCCGAGGTACGCGCCGCCGATCCCCCTCGCCCGGGCCCGGATGGACGCCTGGACGCCCGCCTGCGCGGTGAGCAGGGCCAGCTGCGTCGCCTCCCCGATCTCCGCGCGCCTCGGCAGGCCCGTCACGCCCGCGGGCCCGTACGCGGCGCGGATCTCGGCGAGCGACAGCCCTTCCACGGGACGTCCGAGCGCCTCCCCCACCGCCCCGCCGAACAGGCACCCCAGCATCCGATCGCCCACCGAGTCCTCCATGCCCGACACGCTACCGACCCGTCCCGCCAGAGATCGGACACCCGCGCCCGGTGCGAGCGGCCTCCGCCGGCAGGTCGTCCGCTCCCTCCCGGAGGGGCGCCGGATCACGCGCGACAGGGAGGTTCCCCCGGGGCGCGGGCCCTTCACCGGCCCGCAGGCAGCCGCACGAAGGGACGAACATGCTGAGCAACGCAACCGCGATGGTCCGCCGGATGCGCGGACAGACCGTCGAGAACGCCTACTGCCTTAGGCGAAGACACCGCCCAGCCCAAGCCCACTAGACACGCCGCAAACCCTGCCTCCAACGCGTCCCCGCCCCGGCGCCTGCGGCGAAGACGACCCCCAGACCCCAACCGGAGCCCACAGCAGACAGACCGCAGCCGAAACGTGGCCCGTCACCAGTCCCCCTCGGCGGAGACGACACCCATCCTCAGCCGCGGCTGAGCGCACCGTAAATGGGCTGCGACCGGGATGCGGCCGTGGGCATTCTGGGGCATGGCCTGGAAGCTGACCGACGATGTCGAAGAGTTCCTGGCGCGCGCGGAGGCGTTCCTGCGCGCCGATCCCGTCGCCAACACCGTGCCGCTGACCGTGACCAGGGCCATCCGAACGCAGGGCCCGGGCCCCTACCCGAGGGCGTTGTTCGGCTGGTGGACGGCGGACGGCGGCGTGGCGGGAACCTGCGTGTGGACGGGGGCGTACCCGGTCCTGCTGAGCGCGATGCCGGGGCCTGCGGCGCCGGAGCTGGCAGGAGCCTTGGCCGAGCGGGAGGCGAGCGTCCCGGGGGTCAACGGGACGCCGGAGGTAGCCGAGGGGTTCGCGGAGGCATGGACCCGCCGGACCGGGATGGCGGCCCACGTGGCGCGACGGGAGCGGCTCCACCGGCTGGCGGGGCTCGACATGCCGGACCCGCCGCCGGACGGCGCCGCGCGGATCGCGGACGCGGGAGACCGGGAGCTCGTGCACGACTGGTACGCGGCGTTCCACCGGGACGCCTCCGGCGGGGACCCGAATCCGGCGGTGGTCGACGGCCGGCTCGCCGAGCGCGGCATCATGCTGTGGGAGGCGGGCGGCCGCCCGGTGGCGATGGCGGGACGGACCCCGGCGGTCGCGGGAACGGTGCGGGTGGCGCCCGTGTACACCCCGGCCGAGCACCGCCGCCGCGGCTACGGGGCCGGGGTGACCGCCGCCGTCACCCGCGCCGCCCAGGACGCGGGCGCCGAGGAGGTCGTCCTGTTCACCGACCTCGCCAACCCGACCAGCAACAGCCTCTACCACCGCCTCGGCTACCGCCCGGTCGAAGACCGGACCATCCTCGCCTTCCCCTGACCCCGGCACCACCGCGCGGCTCGGCGCCGTCGTGTGGTCGGTGCCGCTGCGCCCCGGTGTCGCCTTGTGGCGGGGCGCAGCGGCACGGCAGGGTCGCGTTCGGTGGTGTCGGGTGCTGATGGCCGGGACGGGCTACCTGACGCCGGCCTCCTTCATGTCGCGGAGTTCGCGCTTGAGTTCCTTGATCTCGTCGCGGAGGCGGGCGGCGAGTTCGAACTGCAGGTCGGTGGCGGCCTGGTGCATCTGGTCGGTCATCTGCTCGATGAGGCCCTCCAGCTCCTCGCGGGGGCGCTCGCCGACCAGGTCGGCGGCGTGGCGGCCGGCCTCCCTGGTGCGGGAGGCGAGGCCGGGGACGGGCGCCTTGCCGCGGCTCTGCTGGCGGCCGGCGCCGCCGATCAGGGTCTCGGTGTCGGCGTCCTCGCGGGCGAGGGAGTCGAGGATGTCGGCGATGCGCTTGCGCAGCGCCTGCGGCTCGATGCCGTGCTCCTCGTTGTAGGCGCGCTGCTTGGCGCGGCGCCGGGTGGTCTCGTCGATCGCCCGCTCCATGGACGGGGTGACCGTGTCGGCGTACATGTGGACCTGGCCCGACACGTTCCGGGCCGCGCGGCCGATCGTCTGGATGAGGGACGTCTCGGAGCGCAGGAAGCCCTCCTTGTCGGCGTCCAGGATCGCCACGAGGGAGACCTCGGGCAGGTCGAGGCCCTCGCGGAGCAGGTTGATGCCGACGAGGACGTCGAAGTCGCCGGCGCGCAGCTCGCGCAGCAGCTCGATGCGGCGCAGGGTGTCGACCTCGCTGTGCAGGTAGCGGACCTGGATGCCGAGTTCGAGCAGGTAGTCGGTGAGGTCCTCGGCCATCTTCTTGGTGAGGGTGGTGACCAGGACGCGCTCGTCGCGCTCGGTGCGCTCGCGGATCTCGTGGATGAGGTCGTCGATCTGGCCCTTGGTCGGCTTGACGACGATCTCCGGGTCGATGAGGCCGGTGGGGCGGATGACCTGCTCGACGACGTCGCCCTTCACGCGGTTCATCTCGTAGGGGCCGGGCGTCGCCGACAGGTAGACGGTCTGGCCGATCCGTTCGAGGAACTCCTCCCACTTCAGCGGGCGGTTGTCCATGGCGGACGGCAGCCGGAACCCGTGCTCGACGAGCATCCGCTTGCGGGACGCGTCGCCCTCGTACATGGCGCCGATCTGCGGGACCGTCTGGTGGGACTCGTCGACGACGAGGAGGAAGTCTTCGGGGAAGTAGTCGAGGAGGGTGTTGGGGGCGGTGCCGGGGCCGCGGCCGTCGATGTGCCGGGAGTAGTTCTCGATGCCGGAGCAGGTGCCGACCTGCCGCATCATCTCGATGTCGTAGGTGGTGCGCATGCGCAGGCGCTGCGCCTCCAGCATCTTGCCCTGCCGCTCCATCACGGCGAGGGTCTCCTCCAGCTCGGCCTCGATCTGGCCGATGGCCCGCTCCATGCGCTCGGGGCCGGCGACGTAGTGGGAGGCGGGGAAGACGTACAGCTCCTCGTCCTCGGTGATCAGCTCGCCGGTGAGGGGGTGCAGGGTGGCGAGCTTCTCGATCTCGTCGCCGAACATCTCGATCCGGACCGCGAGCTCCTCGTACTGCGGGATGATCTCGACGGTGTCGCCGCGGACGCGGAACGTGCCGCGGGTGAAGGCGAGGTCGTTGCGGGTGTACTGCATGCCGACGAGCTGCCGGAGCAGGTCGTCGCGGTCGATCTCCTGGCCGACGTGGAGCCGGACCATCCGGTCGACGTACTCCTGCGGGGTGCCGAGGCCGTAGATGCAGGACACGGACGCGACGACGACGGTGTCGCGGCGGGTGAGCAGCGAGTTGGTCGCCGAGTGCCGCAGCCGGTCGACCTCGTCGTTGATCGAGGAGTCCTTCTCGATGTAGGTGTCGGTCTGCGGGATGTACGCCTCGGGCTGGTAGTAGTCGTAGTACGACACGAAGTACTCGACGGCGTTGTTCGGCAGCATCTCGCGCAGCTCGTTCGCGAACTGGGCGGCGAGGGTCTTGTTCGGCTGCATGACCAGGACCGGCCTCTGCAGCTTCTCCACCAGCCAGGCGATCGTGGCGGTCTTGCCGGTGCCCGTCGCGCCGAGCAGGACGGCGTCCTTCTCGCCGCCCGAGACGCGGGCGGCGAGCTCGGCGATCGCCTGCGGCTGGTCGCCCGACGGCGTCATCTCGGTGACGACCTCGAACGGCGCCACGCGGCGCCGCAGGTCCGTGACTGGGCGCATCGACACTCCCCTGGATCCGGCGTTCTCCCCTGCTCTCCCAACTGTAGGCAGGGGCTCCGACATTCCGCGGCCGCCCGCCGCCGCGCTCAGGAGACGGGCAGCGGGAGCCGGGCCCGGACGGCGTAGCCGCCGCCGCGGGGGCCGGCGTCGAAGCTGCCGCCGAGGGCGGTGACGCGCTCGCGCAGCCCGACCAGGCCGTTCCCGCCGGAGGGCAGCCGGTGCTCGGGCCCGGCGGTGGGCGACTCGTTGGCGATCTCCACCTCGATGGCCTCCGGGAGAAGGCCGAGGTCAACGCGGGTGTCGGCCGCCCCGGCGTGCTTGTGGACGTTGGTGAGGGCCTCCTGCACGAGCCGGTAGACCGTCCGCCCGACGGCGGCGGGCATGGGGCGCTCCTCGCCGCGGATCGTGAGGTCCACGCGCAGGCCCGCGGCGCCGGACTGGCCGACCAGCTCGCGGAGGTGGGCGAGCGTCACGATCTGCTGCGGGAGGGCCTCCTCCCCCTGCCTGAGCACCCCGACGACGTGGCGGAGCTCCTCCAGCGCCTGCCGCCCCATGTCGCCGATGACCGAGGCGGTCTCGGCGGCCCGTGCCGGGTCGCGGACGGCGATCGCCTTCAGCGCGCCCGCGTGGACGACCATCACGCTGATGCGGTTGGCGACCACGTCGTGCATCTCCCGCGCGATGCGGGTGCGTTCCTCCCCCCGCGCGCGCTCTGCGAGCAGGTGCTGCTCTCGTTCGAGTCTGGCGGCGCGTTCCTGGAGCGAGGCCAGGAGCTGCTTGCGCGCCCCCATGTAGAGGCCCAGCAGGACGGGCACGCCGACGAACGCGATCCCGAAGATCGACTGTGCGAGGAAGGACTCCGTGGCCGCGGTCGGGGCGGGGAAGACCAGGTTGGCGACGTAGCCGGCGACCGCGACGACCACCACGGTGCGGCGGGACGCGGTGTAGGCGGCGAGCGAGTACAGGACGATGAGGGTGCTGAACGCTCCGGCGCCCATGACGGTGCCGAACACCACCGCGAACACGGCCAGCCCCACCGGGTGGGAGCGCCGCACGATCAGGGCCAGGCCGAGCACGACGCTGCAGGCGGAGACGACGGGGGGCGGCAGCCAGAACTTCTGGTCGGCGAACCACAGGAAGGCGCCGTCGCCGACCGCCAGCGACACGGCGATCACGATGTCGAAGGCACGGGAACGCCGGGTGGGCCATGCCCCCGACCACCATCCCCGTACGCGCATGGCGATGAGCCTATAGCGCCCGGGCGGGAGCCTGTCGCACCCGTGAGCGAAGCCCCCACCTGCAGGGCTTTTCCAGCGAATGGACGCTGTGGTTACGATGACCGCGCCGGCCGTGCCGTTCGTGGGGGCGCCCCTCAGCGTCCCCGAGCGCCCCGGCGCCGACAAGGACGGGGAAACCGCGCAATGGCCCGATTCGGCAACTGGTTCGGGAAGAACGCCGACGCAGTGATCGCGCTGGTGCTGGCGATCGTCGTGGCGGTGCTCGGACTCGGGGTGAACCTGCCGAACGAGACCGAAATCACCAACAGCGGGATCCTCGCGGTGATCGGTCTGCTGGCGACGTCGGTGCTGCGCGACCGCGGGCGGCGCATCCCGGTCGAGGCGGAGGTGCGCGACACGCTGCGCGCCTCGTCGGCCACGCTCGGTGAGCTCGACGCGAAGCTGACCCACATCGAGAGCTTCGAGGGCGTCCTGGCCGACACCAAGCGCGCGCTGGACGAGACCACGGTCGTGCGGGTCATCAGCGGCGCGCAGGTGGCGCAGGTCCTGGCGGAGGCCCGCCGCGACACCGACCGGTGGTTCTTCAAGGGCGGGACGGGCACCTACATCCGCGCGCGCACGCTGCCCGAGTGCGTGGCGGCCGCGCGCCGGGAGCGGCGGACGCTGCTGTTCCGCCTGGAGATCCTCGACCCGACGAACGTGGAGGTGTGCGAGGCGTACGCGCGCCACCGCCGCTCGGTGTCGGACGGCCCGGACGCCACGGGCGAGCCGTGGACGCTGGAGCGCACCCGCAAGGAGGCGTACGCCACGCTCCTGGCGGCGTGCTGGCACAAGCAGCGGTTCGCGATGCTCGACATCGACATCGGCCTCGCGCAGACGATGACGACGCTGCGCTACGACCTCGCCTCCTCGCGCGTCGTGGTCACCCGTGACGACCCGCGCGGCGAGGCCCTGGTCATCGACAGCGCCAAGTTCTACTACAGCTGGGTGAGCGCGGAGCTGCAGACCAGCCTCGACCAGGCGCGGCGCGTCCCGGTCGAGCAGGCCAGGCTCGCTCCCCTGGACGACGAGCCGACCGTGGAGGAAGCGCGCAAGCTCTTCGAGGTCATCGGAATCGACCTCGCGCAGGGCTATACCGACCGCGACGTCATCGAGATCATAAGAAAGGCCCTGCGGGCCAAGGACCCCTACGAGTGACCGAAGGGTGAGGCGGCCGGAGTGAGGTACGAGGAGATCCGTGAGGAGATCCACGCCGGTACCGCGGCGCGGACGCTGCCGGCATGGGCGGGGCGGATCCTCGGTGGAGTCCTGGACGACGCCGCGGCGGGCCTGTCCTCTCCTCCCGCGGTGCGGCACCCTCTGGGCTTCCTGTGCCTTCCCCTGGAGCGCAGCGGTGACTTCGGGGTGTGCCTGCACATCTGGACACCGGAGGTGCGTCCGGCGCCGTCCACCACATCGCTGGTCCACTGCCACAGCTGGGACCTGCTCAGCTTCGTCCTGTACGGGACGGTCCGGAACGTGCGGATGGACGTCGGCGAGGCCTCCGGCACTGGGACGCAGCAGGTCTTCGAGGTCGTGAGCCAAGGCGATCTGGACGAGTTGAGAGCGACCGGTCGCGCCGTCCGCTGCGCCCCGGCCAAGTCCAGCACGCACCAGACCGGGGAGTCGTACACCCTGCCCGCCGGTGTCTTCCACAGCACGCTGATAGAGGACGGCCGGGACGCCGCCACGGTCGCCCTGGGCCGGCAGACGCCGGGCGGGGGCGACCTGTCGCTCGGCCCTCTGGACGTTCCCAGCCACAAGGTGCGCCGTTCGCGTTCCGACCACGCCGACACCGTGCGGGCCCTGCGGCGCTCGGCCCGCAGGATCGCCGCCGCCCACTGCTCGCCGCGCCGGTAGCCGGACGCAGGATCCCACTGGAGAGGCCCGATGAGACCCACGACCCCGTCAGCGGCCCTTCCGGTCGATCTTTCCGAGGCCCGCCGCGTGGCGGTGGAGGCGGCGGAGGCGGCGGGCGCGCTGCTCAGCGCCCGCGTGGACGGCCCCCTCGGGGTGCGGCCGAAGGGCGCGGGCGGGGACGTGGTGACCGAACTGGACACCGCCGCCGAGGACCTGATCGTCGGGCGGCTGCGGGCCGCGTATCCGGGGCACCGGATCATCGCCGAGGAGGCGGGGATCCTCGACGGCGCGCCCGGCGATGACATGGTGTGGCTCGTCGACCCGCTGGACGGCACCAACAACGTGGCGATCGGCATGCCGGTGTACGCGGTCGGGCTGGCGTTGTGCGCGCGCGCCGAGCCGGTCTTGGGCGTGGTGCACGACCCCGTGAGCGGCCGGACCTGGTCGGCGGTGCGCGGGCGGGGCACTCTCGGCCCGGACGGGAGGGCCCTGACCCTGGCCGACCGCCCCCGGCCGGGACGGGAGAAGAACCCGCTCCTGGCCTGGACCCAGGGCCACCAGGTCGGCGCCGGCGATCCGGTGGCGTTCGCGATGCGCTCGGCCTTGGAGCTGCGTTGCGCGCGCATGCTGCAGCTGTGGGCGCCGCTGGTGGCGTGGACGATGCTGGCGCGCGGCGACATCGACGGCATCGTCGGCTACCTGCCCGAGATCGTGGACCTGCCCGCGGGGATGCTGGTGGCCGCCGAGGCGGGCGCGGAACTGCGCCGCCTGGACGGGGCCCCGTACGAACTGGGCATCGACCGCCCGGCGTCCGAGCTGGGTTTCGTGGCGGCGCGTCCCGAGCTGCTCGACCGGCTCCTGGAGACCACGGCGAAGATCGACCCGCCGGACGGGCGCGCCCCGCTCTCCCGGTGAGGCCGTTCCGGAAGGGCCGGGCTCAGCCGGTCAGCAGGAGGGCCCCGACGGCGGCGGCCGAGCCCGTCACGGCCAGGACCGTTCCCGCCAGGACGAACGTGCGCATCGGCACGCGCACGTCCCAGCGCCGGCACCACTCGAACCACAGCAGCGTGGCCAGCGACCCCCAGGGCGTGATGACGGGCCCCACGTTGGTCCCGACGAGCAGTGAGAGCAGCTGGTCCTTGTTCGAGGCGGGCACGGCCGATTCCCCGGCGACGTAGGCGGGGAGGTTGTTGAGGACGTTCGACAGCCCCGCCCCCGAGAACGCCGCCCGCACCGCTCCGACCGTGCCGCCGTCGTCGCCCACCAGGGCGCGCATGGCGTCGTCCAGCCCGAACCGCTCCAGTGTGGGGACGACGAGGAAAAGCCCGGTGACGAACACCATGAGCTGCCAGGGGATGAGCGCGGGGCGCAGTACCGACCGGTCGCGCACCACGAAGGCGACCAGGGCCACGACGGCGGCGGCGGTCGCGGCGAGGCCCAGCTGGATCCCGGTGTGCACGCCCGCCAGGATCGCCCCGATGAACAGCAGGCACGCGGCGCCCGTGGCGGAGAACAGCACCCGGTCCTTGACGGGAACAGGGGCCGGCGGGTCGTAGGTCTCCTCGCCGCGCATCCGCCGCCGCCAGTAGAACACCCACAGCAGAACCATGGTCACGGCGAGGACCGCCAGTTGCGGCACCCACATGCGGGCCGCGAACGCGCGTGTCTCCAGCGCCACGCGGTCGGCGGCGAGCAGGTTGGTCAGGTTGGACACCGGGAGCAGCAGGCTCGCGGTGTTGGCCAGCCATACCGTCGTCATGGCCAGCGGGAGGGTCGCGATCCGCGCGCGCGCCGCCAGCGCCAGCATGACCGGAGTGAGCAGCACCGCGGTCGTGTCCAGGTTGAGAAAGACTGTGGTGAGCGACGCGAACGCCACGCACAGCAGGAACAGCGCCGCGTAGTTGCCGCGCCCGGCCTGGGCCATCCGCTGCGCTATCGCGTCGAAGACCCCCGCCTCCTTGGTCAGCTCCGCCAGGATGATGACGCTGAACAGGAAGAGCAGCAGGGGGGCGATCCGTCCGACGCTGGAGCGGGCCGTGTCGGCGGGCAGCAGGCCGGTGGCGACGAACACCAGGCCGAGCACCAGCACGGCGATGCGGATCCAGTCGAGAACGCCCAAGGAGCCGGCGGCACGGCGCAGGGCCTCGGTCGGAGGGGGCGGCACGCGCGTCATGATTCCATAGGCGCCCCGCCGCGCTTTCACGGGCCGCCGGTGGCGGCCGGGTCACTGCGTTTTGGCCGTGCGCCGCGCGATACTGGCGCCATGACGACCCCCGGCCACCCCCAGGAGCGCCCGACCGACTTCTTCATCAGCTACTCGCCGGCCGACGAACGGTGGGCGTCCTGGATCGCCTGGCAGCTGGAGGCCGCCGGGCACCGCACGATGATGCAGGCCTGGGACTTCGTGCCCGGAACCAACTTCATCGACTACATGGACCGGGGCCTGTCGGAGGCCAAGGTCGTCGTGGCGGTGCTGTCGCGCAACTACCTGCGCTCGCGGTACGGGCGGATGGAGTGGATGGCGGCGCTGCGGGCCGACCCCGACGACCCCGCCCGCAAGCTGGTCACGGTCCGCATCGAGGACTGCCCGATCGACGGGCTGCTCTCCACGATCACCTACGTGGACCTGGTGGGGGTGGACGAGCCGGACGAGGCGCGGCGGCTGCTGATGCGGCGCATCCAGGAGGCCCTCGCCGGCCACGCGCGCCCCCTCGACGGCCCTGGCTTCCCCGGAGGGGCGCCGAACCGCCCCGGCCCCCTTCCCGGTGGCCGGGAACCGCTGATGGGCCGCCTGGAGGAGGCTGAGGGGCCGGGAGGCGGGAGCGGGCGGCCCGAACCGGCCGGGGAGCGGCCCGCGCGGCGCGCGCCCGTCGCCGCGCCAGCGTTCCCGGCGGCGGGCGGCGGGCAGGAGCCGCGCGAGCACCTGACCGTCCTGCACGTCTCCGGCCCCCGGTTCGGCCGGACGCTGGCCGAGCCCGGCGAGCCGACGACCGCGACCGAGCTGCAGGACCGGATCTGGAGCGATGTGACGCGGCTGGCCGACTCCGGCGTGCCGCGGCCCGACCTGCTCGTCGTCACGGGCAACATCACCCACTCGGGCAGCCGCAAGGAGTTCGCCGAGGCGCTGTCGTTCCTGACGAGCCTGCGCGCGCTGCTCGGCCTGGAGGCGCAGCGCGTCGTGGTGGTGCCGGGCACCCACGACGTCACCCGCGCGGCCTGCCAGGCGTACTTCTCCAGCTGCGAGGCCGACGACATCGAGCCCCAGCCGCCGTACTGGCCGAAGTGGCGGCACTACGCGAGCCTGTTCAAGGAGTTCTACCAGGGCATCGACGCGCTCATCTTCGACAGCGCCCAGCCGTGGACGCTGTTCCCCGTCCCCGACCTGAAGATCGTGGTGGCCGGGCTCAACTCGACGCTGCCGCAGTCCCACCGCGAGGAGGACCGCTACGGGCGCGTCGGCCAGGCCCAGGCCGCCTGGTTCAACCAGCGGCTGCGGCACTTCGAGGACGAGGGCTGGCTGCGTCTCGGCGCGGTCGAGCACACGCCCATCGCGGGAGAGCCCGGCGCGCTGCGCGACCCCGAGACGGTGGAGACGCTCCTCGCCGCCCACGTCAACCTGCTCTTCCAGGGGACCGAGTCGGAGTTCGGCGCCGTCCCGCTGCTGGAGGGCGGCGTCCCCTCCGTCCCGGCGCTGGGCCCCGGCCGGCACCAGGTGGTCGTCGTGCGCGGGGACGGGCTGGAGCGCTGGATCCCCGAGGACGCCGCGAGACGCGGCCCGGAACGCCTCGAACGGACCTGGACGGCCGCGGGCGGAACGTTCCCGCAGCCCCTCGCGCAGACCCCTCCGGCCCCTCCCGCCCCGGAGCTCGGCCCCGGCGGGGACGGCACCGCGGACCCCGTCCCCGACCCCGCGGAGCGCCTCCTGGACCGCCTGACGGAGGCGTGCGAGACGCGGTTCGAGCGCGCCACCATCCGGCGCGTCGTCCCCCCCGCGCGCGAGGAAGGCCGCTCCGACCCGCCGCACCTGCTGCTCACCCACCTGGAGGACGGCTTCGTCCGCCAGTACCGCATCGGCGCCCACGTGGGGCAGGTGACCGAGGCCGACGTGGACGCGTTCGTCAGGCACGTGCACGCCGACGGCAGCGACCACGGCTCGGAACTGGTGTACCTGGGGCCGGCGCCGGCGCGGTCCGTGCGCGACGACGCGCTGCGCCGCGGCATCCGGGTGCGCAGCCTCACCGAGTTCCAGGGGCTGGTCGACCTGTCGGAGTACGTGGCGGCCCAGACGGGACGGCTGTCGGCGGGCGGGGTCTACCCGCCGTCCCTGTACGTGCCGCAGCGCTACCGGGAGCTCGACCGGTTCCTCCCGGAGGGCGGCCGGGGCGAAGAGCGGCGTCCGGGCGCGGACGTCCACGACGACGTGGTCGGCGAGATGCTGCGGCTGCTGGCCGCCGACCACGGGCGGTTCCTGCTGCTGCTCGGCGACTTCGGCCGCGGCAAGACCTTCGCCCTGCGGGAGCTGGCCCGCCGCATCCCGGAGGAGCTGCCGCACGTCGTCCCGATCCTCATCGAGCTGCGGGCGCTCGACAAGGCGCACTCGGTGGACGGCCTGGTCGCCGCGCACCTGGCCAACCACGGCGAGGAGCTGATCGACCTCAAGGCGTTCCACTACATGCTCCGCCAGGGCCGCATCGTCCTGCTCTTCGACGGGTTCGACGAGCTGGTGACGCGGATGACCTACGACCGGGCCGCCGACCACCTCGACACGCTCCTGCAGGCCGCCCAGGACAAGGCGAAGATCGTGGTGGCGAGCCGGACGCAGCACTTCAAGTCGCAGGCGCAGGTGCTGACCGCCCTCGGCGAGAAGGTCGGCGTGCTGCCGCACCGCCGCGTCCTGTCCCTGGAGGAGTTCACGCCCCCGCAGGTCCGCTCGTACCTGGTGAACCGGTACGGCGACGAGGGCGTGGCCGAGGAGCGGCTGAGCCTGCTCGCGGGCGTCGAGGAGCTGCTGGCGCTCACGTCCAACCCGCGGATGCTGTCGTTCATCGCCGACCTGCCCGAGGACCGGCTGCGCGCGGTCGCGCAGGCGCGCCGGGCCGTCAGCCCCGCCGACCTCTACCAGGAGATCCTGTCGTCCTGGCTCGCGTACGAGGCCGAGCGCGTCGGCGGCGCGGGCGGCCCGTCCGGCCTGGGGACCGACGACATGTGGCAGGCCGTGGGCACGCTCGCACTGCGGCTGTGGGAGGGCAACGAGCAGTTCCTGCGGCTCGCCGAGCTGGCCGACGTCGCCGACGCCCTCACCGGGCTCGCCGACGGGCGGATGTCGCCGCACCAGGTCACCCACGCCGTCGGCGCCGGGAGCCTGCTCGTGCGCACGCCCGAAGGGCTGTTCGGCTTCATCCACACGTCCGTCATGGAGTGGCTCGTCGCACGGCACATCGCGGACGAGTTCGCCAAAGGCGAGGCACCGGCCGCCCTGAGCCGCCGTGCCCTGACCCAGCTCGCCGTCGACTTCCTGTGCGACCTCGCCGACACGCGCGCCTGCCAGGAGTGGACGGCCCGGGTGCTCGCCGACCCCGAGGCCGACGACATCGCCCGCGCCAACGCCATCCGCATCACCACGCGGCTGCGCACCCCCGCCCACACCGACCTGCGCGGCGCCCGCCTCCAGGGCGAGGACCTGTCCTACCGCGACCTCCAGGAGGTCGACCTCACCGGCGCCGACCTCACCGACGCCCAGCTCGTCGGCGCGAACCTCTCGCGCGCCGTCCTGCGGGACGCCTCCCTGGCCGGGGCGCGCCTCGACGAGGCCACGCTGACCGGCGCCGACCTGCGCGGCGCCGACCTGTCCCGGGCCCGCCTCGCCCGCGCCGACCTGCGGGACGTCGCCGTGGAGGGCAGCCGCTGGACCCGCGCCGCCCTCGTGGACGCCGCCCTCCCCGACCGCGTCGCGGCCGCCCCCGAACTGCGCGAGGCGGCCATCGCGCCGGGCCGTCCGATCGACATCCAGGTCGCGCCGGCCGCGGTGGGCGTCCCCTACGGCTTCCACTTCCAGACCAGCCGCCTCCCCCAGCCGCTCGCCTACAGCCCCGGAGGCTCCGTCCTGGCCGTCGGCAGCGAGGACGGCGGCGTCCTCATCTGCGACGCCGTCACGGGCACGCCGCTGCGCAACCTGCAGGGCCACACCGACCGCGCCTACGCGGTCGCCTTCGACGGCGCGGGAAGCCTCCTGGCGAGCGGGTCCGCCGACGGCTCCGTCCGGTTGTGGGACCTCGCCACCGGCCACACCACGCACACCATCGCCGTCCACCCCGACGGCGTGTGGCCCCTGGTGGTCGGGGGCCGCTCCCCCGCCGGCAACGACCTCGCCGCCGCCGGCGCCGCCGACGGCGCCATCCGCGTGTGGGACACCGTGTCCGGCCTGCTCCTGCACGAGCTGCCCGGGCACACCGCCCCCGTCTACACCGCCGTGTTCGACCCCGCCGGCTCCCTCATGGTCACCGGCGACGCGGGCGGCACCCTGCGCGTCTGGGACCTCGCCACCGGCGCGCTGCGCCGCGAGCTGGCCGGCCACCACGGCGCGGTGTTCCGCGCCGTGTTCCACCCCGACGGCTCCCTGCTCGCCGCCGGGGACGAGGCGGGCGTCGTCCGGCTCTGGGACATCCGCACCGGCGAGATCCGCCAGGAGCTCCTCGGCCACACCGGCCGCGTCTACGCCATCGCGTTCCACCCGGACGGGGACCTCCTCGTCACCGGCGACACCGACGGGACCGTCCGCGTCTGGGAGGACGGCCGGCAGCGCAGCGTCCTCACCGGCCACGGCGGCGGCATCTACCAGGCCGGCTTCAGCCCGGACGGCGGCCGGCTCGCCACCGCCGACAGCGCCGGGTCCGTCCGCCTGTGGGACCCGCGCACCGGCCGGCAGCGCCTCGAACTGGCCGGGCACCGCGGCGCCGTGTGGCCGTTCGCGTTCCGCCCGGACGGCGCCCAGCTCGCCACCAGCAGCAACGACGGCACGGCGCGGATGTGGGACGCCGAGACCGGGCAGTGCCGCACCGTGCTGCGCGGCCACGGCCGCCGCGTCACCGGCGTGACGTTCAGCCCCGACGGCGGCATGCTCGCCGCCAGCGGCAACGACGGCCTCGTACGCCTCTGGGACCCGCGCTCCGGCCGGATGATCCGCGAGCTGCGCGGTGTCGCCGACAACCTCACCTCCGCCGCGTTCAACGTCCGCGACTCCCAGCTCGCCACCGCCACCAACGACGGCGGAGTGCACCTGTGGCAGGCCGGGACGGGCATGTTCGAACGCGAACTGAACGTCGAGACCGACCACGTCTGGGCGCAGGCGTTCGCCCCGTCCGGGGACGTCCTCGCGACCGCCAACGACGACGACTCCGTCCGGCTCTGGTACTGGACGACCGGCCGCGAGACCGTCAACCTGGCCGCCCACCGGGGCCGCGTCCGCTCCATCGACTTCCAGCCCGGCGGCGCCCTGGTCGCCACCGGCTGCGACGACGGCCTCGTCCGCCTCTGGAGCCCCCTCACGGGCGAACTCGTCGCCGCGCTGCGCGGCCACGGCGACCGCGTGTACCAGGTGTCGTTCTCACCGTCCGGGGAGACCCTCGCCAGCGCCAGCAACGACGGGACCGTCCGCCTCTGGGACCCCGCCACGGGCGACCCCAGGCACACCCTCACCGAACACACCGGACGCCTGTGGACGACCGCGTTCCACCCGTCAGGGACGATGCTCGCCAGCGCCGGCGACGACATGGTCGTGCGGCTCTGGAACCCGTCCAGCGGGCGCCTGCTCCACACCCTCGCCGGCCACACCCGCCGCGTCTGGTCCACGGCGTTCAGCCCGGACGGCTCCCTCCTCGCCACCGCGGGCGACGACGGCGCCGTCATCCTGTGGGACGTCACCGACCGCGCCGCCCCCGCGCGCCGCGCCACCCTCCTCGGCCTGGCGGAGGGCTGGGCCGCCCTGGCCCCCGACGGCCGCTACAAGTGGGAGGGCAACGCCACCGCCGAGTTCTGGTACGCCGTGGGCATGTGCCGCTTCGAACCAGGCGAACTGGACGCCTACCTCCCCGAAGTGCACCGCCTCCCCCTCGACGCCCCGTTCTAGGCTGTGTTTCAGAGTCCCGGCCCACTTCGCTCGCCTGACGGCTCGCTACTCGACCGGGCCCAGGCGAACGCGGCATCGCTTCGCGATCTGCCCGGTTCCGCTCGCCTCCGGCCTCGCTCCACCGGGCAGCTCACGCGTTCGCGCGCGTGGCCGAGACCACTGCGAGACAGGCCGTGAGTCTTCTGCTGGCTGGTCCCTAGGCGATGCGCTGGGCAAGGGTGGCCCAGAGGGTGTCGATCTGGGTCTTCAGGTCGGCGAGGGTGCCGGAGTTGTCGATGACGTGGGTGGCGACGGCGCGGCGGTCGGCGCGGGACGCCTGGGCGGCCATGCGGGCGCGGGCGTCCTCCTCGGTCATGCCGCGGCGGGCGACGAGGCGGTCCAGCTGCGTCTCCTCGGGGGCGTCCACGACGACGACCTCGTCGTACATGCCGGCCAGGCCGTTCTCCGCCAGCAGGGGGACGTCGTAGACGACGACCGCGTCCGCGGGGGCGGCGTCCATCAACTCCTGCATCCGCTCCCCCACCAGCGGGTGGACGATCGCGTTCAGGGCGGCGAGCCGGTCGGGGTCGGCGAACACGACGCGGCCGACCTTCTCCCGGTCGAGGGCGCCGGACGGCAGCAGGACGTCCTCGCCGAACTCCGCCACGACGGCGGCCAGGCCCGGCGTGCCCGGCTCGACCACCTCGCGGGCGATCCCGTCGGCGTCGATGACGACCGCGCCGTGCTCGCGCAGCCGCTTCGACACCTCGCTCTTGCCCGAGCCGATCCCGCCGGTGAGTCCCACTTTCAGCACGGGACACACCCTAGCGGCGCTGCGGCCGAGGGGTTCCGGCGGCTAGGCGGTCCCGGCGGGGACGAGGGCCTTGCGCATGTGCACGAGGGTGAGGTGCGCCGCGACGCGCTCGCGGTGCGTCTCGGAGTAGCCGAGCCGCCGGTACAGGCGCAGGTTCGCCTCGCTGAGGTGGCCGGTGAACAGCACGCACGCGGCGGCACGCCCGGCGATCTCGCCCTCCAGCTCCGTCAGCAGGCGCCGCCCGATGCCGCGGCGCTGCAGGTCGGGGACGACGACGAGCCGCCCGACCAGGCACGTGCGGTCGCTGAACTGGGCCCGCACGGCGCCGACGAGGCGGCCGCCCAAGACCGCCTTCATCGCCACGGCGTCGCCCGCCAGCACCTTGCGCAGCTGCTCGACCGACTCCACCAGCGGGGAGATGAACGGGTCGCCGTACAGCTGCGCCTCCGCGACGTAGGCGGCCCGCTGGACGGTCATCATCTCCCCCGCGTCCGCCGGGGCCGCCCGCTCGATCACGACCGCCTCGTCGCTCATGCGCGGTCTCCCGGCGGGGGGCCGACCCCCCGCACCCCCCGGTTCGCTTCGCTCATGCGCAGTCCCGGCGGGGGGCCGACCCCCCGCACCCCCCGGTTCGCTTCGCTCATGGCATGGACCCTAGCGGCGGGCGGCGCCGCCGTCCGCTCACCGGCCGATCCGGACGGTCACCGCGACGGGGTAGTGGTCGGAGGCGTCGGACTCGGGCACGTCGTAGTCGGTGACGAGCACCCCGTCCGACCCGAAGACCCAGTCGGTGCTGGTGCCGTCGGACCTGGTCGGGTACTGCTCGCCGCCGATCGCGGTGTTGCGCAGGTCGGTGCCGTCGGTCATCGCGGTCAGCTCCGGGCTGCCCGGGCCCGCGTTGAAGTCCCCGCCGATGATCGTGCGGGGCGCGCCGCCCCAGGCGCGCAGCAGCGCCGCGATCTCCCGGGCGCGCTCGTTGCCCCGGTCGTCGCCGCCCTCCAGGTGCGTCGACCACACGTCCACCGTGGTCTGGCCCACGGCGAGCCGCGCCCACACGTAGCCGCGGATCTGCGACCAGTCGCCCTTCGGCATCCGGCCCGTCCCGGAGCTGCGCACCGGCAGCGACGTCAGGATCGCGTTGCCGAACTGGCCGTCGGCGGCGGGTCCCCAGATCAGCTTCATGCCGAGGCGCCGCGACAGCCACACGGCGACGTCGGTCGTGCCGGACAGCAGCGACCCGCGCCCGGCCTCCTGCAGCAGGACGACCTGGGCGCGCTGCCCCTCGATGACGCGGGCGACGCCCTCGGGGTCGAGGCGCCCGGACTGGTTGACCGCGTCGTGGATGTTGTAGCTGAGCACCCGCACCTGGCCCCCGGCGGGCGCCGCCGGGGCCTCGCCGTCCGGGGCGGCGACGGTGAACACGAGCGTGCCGGCCAGCAGGACCAGCGCGGCGCCGCCGGCGGTCAGGGCCCGCAGCGGGACGCGCGCGGGCAGCGGGCCGCCGCGCGCCGCGGCGATCGCCGCGAGCGCGCCGAGCAGGATTCCGGCGAGCCCGGGCAGCAGGTTGTTGGGGACCGGCAGCGGCGACACCGCGCTGACCTGGTACGGGATGAGGATCGCGGCGACGAGCAGGCCGCCGACCGCGGCGCCGGCGTCCACCCGCCAGACGGGCCCGCCGGTCCCGGCGCGGCGCAGCGGCGCGCGGCACGCCACGGCCAGCAGCCACGCCGACAGCACCTGCCCGACGATCACGACGGGGACGACCTCGATGCCGGAGACCGCGTACGTCCCGGCGACGGCGCCCGCGCCGACGCCGAGGACCGTCCCGCCGAGCACGCACACGCCGCCCGGCACGGCCCGCACGGCGAGCCCGGACGCGAGGAACGCCAGCGCGAGGCCCTGGCCGATGACGATCGCGACGTGCGCGCCGGTCAGCGACTGCCACCCCGACGAGGCCACGAACGCGGGGCTGGCGAGGACGAGGATCTGCAGCGCGAGGAACGGCCCGAACGCCGCGGCGCCGAGCGCGTCCCGCCAGGACACGCCGGGCGCGGTGACGGGTCCGGACGCCAGCTCGCGGTAGAGCGCGGCGGCGCCGACGCCGACGAACGCCAGGCAGGCCAGCCAGGGGCCGACGCCGTCGCGCCACACCGGGTCCCAGGTGGCGAAGCACATCCGCACGGCGCCGTCGATGGACAGGCCCGCGACGGTGGCGGTGGCGAAGCCGACCCCCGACAGGCCGCGTGCGCCCTCGTACAGCGCCGCGACGGCGATCATGCCGATGGCGGTGCCGGCGAACGCGAGCCAGGTGCGCGGGTCGAGCGCCTGCGCGAGGAGCCGGACGGCGAACAGCCCGCCGATGCCGGCGAGCAGCAGCCCGCGCGGGCCGGCGAGGCGGCGGATCAGGGGGGACGCGAACCCGGCGAGGTAGACCACGATCACCGCGCCGGCGGCGGCCGCGGTCCCGGCCTCGTCGGCGAAGTGGTCGAGTTGCGGCAGCGAGAACCGCAGCGTCTGCGCCAGCACCGCGACGGTGACGGCGATCAGCGCGAGTCTGGCGGGGCCCTGCGGGACGATCGGGGGGCCGGCGGCGGCCGGGCCGCCGGTCCTGGTGCCTACGTCTGTGCTGGCCAATTGAACGACTGCTCCCGGGGGACGAGCGGACCTTCGGGACGTGCGGATGCTGCGGGGCGCACCGAGCCGGCGCATGCCTTCAAGGTCATGGTGGCGCAACCGCAGCACGGCCGGAGGCCGATCTCGAAAGATCGTTCTCCGGCCGTGTTCAGGGTCTCACCGGCGCCGCCGCGCGGGCCGCCGGAGCGGCCGCGCGCGGACGGCGCGTCGGCTGGGCGTCACTGCCCGCCGGAGAGCTTCTCCCGCAGTGCGGCGAGCGCCTCGTCGGTGGCCAGGGCGCCACCGCCGGACTCGCTCTCGCCGCCGCCGGAGTAGGAGGTCTCGCCGCCGCCGCTGCTCGCGGGCTCGGCACCCGCCTCCGCCTCGGCCTTGCGGGCCTCCTCGATCTGCTTGCGGTGGGCGTCGAAGCGGGAGCGGGCCTCGGCGTACTGCCGCTCCCAGGTCTCGCGCTGCTCGTCGAAGCCCTCAAGCCACTCGCCGGTGTCCGCGTCGAAGCCCTCGGGGTACTTGTAGTTCCCCTGGTCGTCGTACTCGGCCGGCATGCCGTACAGGGTCGGGTCGAAGTCCTCTTCCTCGATCCCCGCGGCGCCCTCGTTGGCCTGCTTGAGCGACAGGCTGATCCGGCGCCGGTCGAGGTCGATGTCGATGATCTTCACGAAGATCTCGTCGCCGACCTGGACGACCTGCTCGGGGATCTCCACGTGGCGCTCGGCCAGCTCGGAGATGTGCACCAGGCCCTCGATGCCCTCCTCGACGCGGACGAACGCGCCGAACGGCACCAGCTTGGTGACCCGGCCCGGGACGACCTGCCCGATCTGGTGGGTGCGGGCGAACTGCTGCCACGGGTCTTCCTGGGTCGCCTTGAGCGACAGGGAGACGCGCTCGCGCTCCATGTCGACGTCCAGGACCTCGACCGTGACCTCCTGGCCGACCTCGACGACCTCGGAGGGGTGGTCGATGTGCTTCCAGGACAGCTCGGAGACGTGCACCAGACCGTCGACGCCGCCGAGGTCGACGAACGCGCCGAAGTTGACGATCGAGGACACGACGCCCTTGCGGACCTGGCCCTTCTGCAGGGTGTTGAGGAAGGTCTGGCGGACCTCGCTCTGCGTCTGCTCCAGCCAGGCGCGGCGGGACAGGACCACGTTGTTGCGGTTCTTGTCCAGCTCGATGATCTTGGCCTCGAGCTCGCGGCCCACGTAGGGCTGCAGGTCGCGGACCCGGCGCATCTCGACCAGCGAGGCCGGCAGGAAGCCGCGCAGCCCGATGTCGAGGATGAGACCGCCCTTGACGACCTCGATGACCGTGCCGGTGACGATGCCGTCCTCGTCCTTGATCTTCTCGATCGTGCCCCAGGCGCGCTCGTACTGAGCGCGCTTCTTGGACAGGATCAGCCGGCCCTCCTTGTCCTCCTTCTGGAGGACGAGGGCCTCGACGTGGTCTCCGGTGGAGACGACCTCGTTCGGGTCCACGTCGTGCTTGATGGACAGCTCGCGCGAGGGGATGACGCCCTCGGTCTTGTAGCCGATGTCGAGGAGGACCTCGTCACGATCGACCTTGACGACAGTGCCTTCGACAATGTCGCCGTCGTTGAAGTACTTGATGGTCTCGTCGATCGCGGCGAGGAAGGCTTCCTCGGACCCGATGTCGTTGACCGCTACCTGCGGGGTGGTCGAGGTGGCCTCGGTGCTGCTCGTCATGTGTCGGCTGGCTCCGGTACGGACATGGAAGTCGTGATGGGCAATGCGCGGAGGGCCGTTATCCGCCCTGCCGAGGACCGGAAGGGAACGCGGGCAACCGCCGCGTCAGTGAACCGAACCGATGTCGACCTGACCGAGCGCGAGCCTGCTCCGTCCGAAGCGCGCGCAGGCCCACAGCGCAGCGATCAGGATATGGGACTGAACTCCCGTGGTCAATCCGCCACGGGGGTCCTCGATCAGTACATCCGCGCGAAGCCCCGGTACCGCTTGGCGAGCCGGTCCTCGGCCGCCTTGGGAAACGTCACGGTGTTCGGGTCTCCGTCAGATGTGTACCGCTCGTCGGGGTTCTTGTCCAGGTACTCCAGCCACGCCGTGGAGCAGTACTTGGTGCAGTCGTTCTCCTTGATCTTGCCCTCGGAGCGCACCCGGTCGATGTTCCACCGGTCGAAGTCGGCGGCGAACGGCGAGACCGACGGCCGCCACCCGGCGAGGAAGATCCCCTGGAAGCCGTACCGGCCGTCCTGCTTCTCGGCCCACGCCTTCTTCTTCGGGACGGCCCCGAACGGGTACGCGAACGTCGTCGCGTGCGCCCCGGTGAGCCGGACGATCCTGTCCTCCATGTCGCCGATCTCCTTGTGCACCCCCTTCTCGGACATGCCGGACAGGCTCGGATGGGACACCGTGTGGTTGCCGAGCTCGAACCCGTGCTGCTGGAGCCACCTCAGCCCGGCGGCGGCCCGCGTCTCGTCCATCCCGAACAGCTCCTTGTTCAGGTAGAACGTCGCGACCGGCCGGAATCCCGGGTTCTCCCGCGCGACCTGCTCGATGACCGCCACGGCCGTGTCGGGCGCCGGGTTGCCCTGCGGGTCCAGCCCGAAGTGCCCCGGCGTGCTGTCGTCGAACGTCAGCACCACGGGATGCCGGCCCGCCGGCACGTCGATCCGCCCGCTGACGAACTCGGCCGCAGTGATCGGGTAGTAGCCGTCCTTGGCGAGCCCGGTCAGCTCGTCGTACAGCTCCTTGCTCGACCGGTCCAGCGACAGCTCCGGCTTCTTCATGATCCGGTGGTACATCAGCACCGGGACCTGCCCCAGCTCGTTCGCCTTGGCCGCGACCGCCGCTGCCGCGGCCGCAGGAATGGGCGTGGACACCGTCACAGAAGGCGTAGCGCTCCCAGAGGCCCCCGGCAGAGGCGCGACTCCCGCCTTGGCGGCTCGCGCGGTGGCCGGCGCCTCAGAAGCGGCCCCGGCCTGCTGGGCCACGTTCTCCCTGCGATGCTCCTTCCGCCCCCCGGGAAGCGTCAGCCCCAGGACCACGGCGCAGACGACCACAACTCCAGCGATCTTGTGAAGGAGAGGCACATTACCCCCGCCGGTCGACCCGAACAGGACCAGGAGGACAGCGTACGACCCCCCGGACATCTAAGGACACCAACCGACGTACCCATATGACCCTCACCCACCACCCCCGCCCCACCGCACATCAACCAAAGTCCGAAAACCCCCGGCAAAACTCCCGGCTCTCGGCCTTACAAAAGGCACACACAAGGATTGATAGTCACTATTAGAACAAAACAGAATTAAAGGTACAAACAGTCATGAATTCGGCCCCGCGGGCGCGGCGCGAGACGCACCAGCCGCGGCCGCGCAGTGGCGCCGCTCCCGCGGACGGCCCAGAGGTGGGACGACCAGGGCCGAGCCGACCCGCCCGCAGGCGCGGGCCGCTCGTCCGTCCCACCTGTCCAGCGCCGCGACGAAGGGCGGGGCGGTCGGTCGCATCGCGCAATGAGCGCGGTTCACGGAGAACCCGCCCGCGTCCCGTCCCGAGGCCGGGACCGCGGCGGCGCGGAGGCGGCGCCTGGCGGGGCCGGGCCTGCTCGTCGCGGTGCTCGCGGCGTCGCCGGCCGTCGGAGCGCGGGCGCTGAGCCCCGGCGAGGTCTGGGACGGGCTGTACGCGCCGCCGGACTCCGATCAGCCGCTCACCGAGATCAGGCTCATCGTGCAGACGGTGCGGGCGCCTCGGACGGTGCTCGCGATCGTGGCGGGCGCCGCCCTGGGTGTCGCCGGGGCACTGATCCAGGGGTGCACGCGCAGCAGGCAGGTTCAAGCGAAGCAAGAACCTGATCGCGCAGCGAGCCCCAAGGCGAGCCGAAGCGATCCCAGCGATCGCCGCAGTGCCCGACGATGAAGGGCCGTCAGGCCCGAAGGAGGAGAGCACCGCCCAAGACACAACACCGACCCGCACCCACCACCGCGACCACCCCGGCCCCGCAGCAACCACGCCACAACCCCAACGACCGCGATCGCGTCCGAAGGCAGGTTCAAGCGAAGCAAGAACCTGATCGCGCAGCGAGCCCCTGGGCGAGCCGGAGCGATGCCAGCGATCGCCCGCTTTATCGACGATGGAGGGCCGCCAGGCCCGAAGGAGGAGAAAAAGCAATCCTAATGAGCAGCGTCCTGCCAGGTGCGGCCGGTGCCCATGGAGACGCTGAGGGGGGCGCGGAGTTCGTAGGCGTCGGCCATTTGGGTGCTGACGAGGGTTTTCAGGTCGTCGAGTTCGCCCGGGGCGACTTCGAAGACGAGTTCGTCGTGGACCTGGAGGAGCATCCGGGAGGTGAGGCCGGCGTCGCGGAGGGCGCGGTCGACGTTGAGGCTGGCGACCTTGATGATGTCGGCGGCGGAGCCCTGGATGGGGGCGTTGAGGGCCATCCGTTCGGCCATCTCGCGGCGCTGGCGGTTGTCGGAGTTGAGGTCGGGCAGGTAGCGGCGGCGGCCGAGGATGGTCTCGGTGTAGCCCTCCTGGCGGGCCTTGGCGACGATGTCGCGCAGGTAGTCGCGGACGCCGCCGAACTGCTCGAAGTACTCCTCCATGAGGCCGCGGGCCTCGTCGGGGGAGATCCGCAGCTGCTGGGAGAGGCCGTAGGCGGACAGGCCGTAGGCGAGGCCGTAGTTCATGGCCTTGATGCGGGCGCGCAGTTCGGAGTCGATCTGCTCGGGCGGCAGGCCGAAGACGCGGGAGGCGGTGATGGTGTGGAAGTCGGCGCCGGAGCCGAAGGCCTCCAGCAGCGCCTCGTCCTCCGACAGGTGCGCCATGATGCGCAGTTCGATCTGGGAGTAGTCGGCGGTGAGGAGGGACTCGTAGCCGTCGCCGACGACGAAGGCCTCGCGGATCTGGCGGCCTTCGGCGGTGCGGATCGGGATGTTCTGCAGGTTGGGGTCGGTGGAGGAGAGCCGGCCGGTGGCGGCGATCATCTGGTTGAACGTGGTGTGGATGCGGCCGGCGTCGTCGGCCATCGGGATGAGGGAGTCGACGATGCTCTTGAGCTTGGCGACCTCCCGCCACCGCAGGATGTGCTCCAGGACGGGGTGGCCGTCCTTCTCCAGGAGGGTCGTGAGGGCCTCGGAGTCGGTGGTGTAGCCGGTCTTGGTGCGTTTGGTCTTGGGCAGGTTCAGTTCGTCGAACAGGACCTGCTGGACCTGCTTGGGCGAGCCGAGGTTGAATTCGCGGCCGACGGCGGCGTGGGCCTGCTGCTCCTGCTCCTTGACCTGGCCGCCCAGGGACGCCGACAGGCCGGCCAGGTGGTCGGCGTCGACGGCGATGCCCGCGCGTTCCATGGCGGCCAGGACGCCGACCAGGGGCAGTTCGACCTCGTGCAGGAGGCGGGTGGCGCCGCGCTTGTCGAGGTCCTTGTCGAGGACGTCGGCGAGTTCGGTGACGGCGCGCGCGCGGACGGCGAGGGCTTCGGCGGCCTCCTCCTCCCCGGAGCCGTCGAGGGTCAGCTGGCCGGAGTCGTCGGTCTCGCTGCGGAGCTCGCGGTGCAGGTAGCGCAGGACGAGGTCGGCGAGGTCGAAGGTGCGCTGGCCGGGGAGCGCGAGGTAGGCGGCGAGGGCGGTGTCGCTGGTGACGCCCTCCAGCCGCATGCCGCGCGCGGCGAACGCCAGCATCGGGCCCTTGGCCTCGTGGACGGCCTTGGGCCGGGCGGGGTCGGCGAGGTAGGCGGCGAGGGCGCGCTCGTCGTCCTCGATCAGCTCGACCGGGTCGAGGTGGACGGCGGGGCCCTTCGTGGACGCCAGCGCCAGCGCGGTGATCTCGCCGGTGCCGCGGCCCCAGGCGCCGGTGACGGCGACGCCGATCCGCCCGGCGGTGTTGGCGTCGAGCCAGGCGCCGAGCGCGCCGGGTTCGAGCGCCTCCACCTCGACGTCGAAGCCCTCCTCGGCCTCGGGCTCGGCCGCCGAGATCGAGGCGTAGAGCCGTTCGCGCAGGACGCGGAACTGCAGCGAGTCGAAGAGGGTGTGGATCTCCTCGCGGTCCCACTGGCCCATCGTCAGCTGCGGCGGCGCCAGCTCCAGGCCGACCTCGCAGTCGAGCTTGTTGATCTGCTGGTTGCGCAGCACGCCGGACAGGTGCTCGCGCAGGTTGTCGCCGGCCTTGCCCTTGATCTCGTCGACCCGGTTCACGAGGGTGTCGAGGTCGCCGTACTTGGTGAGCCACTTGGCGGCGGTCTTCGGGCCGACGCCGGGCACGCCGGGCAGGTTGTCGCTGCTCTCCCCCACGAGGGCGGCGAGCTCGCGGTACCGCTCGGGCGGGACGCCGTACTTGGCCTCGACGGCGGCCGGGTCCATCCGGGCGAGCTCCGACACGCCGCGGACGGGGTACAGGATCGTCACCGAGTCGTCGACCAGCTGGAACGCGTCGCGGTCGCCGGTGACGACGAGCGTCTGCATCCCGGCGCGGGTCGCCTGGACGGAGAGCGTGGCGATGATGTCGTCCGCCTCGAACCCGGCGACCGACAGCCGCGGGACGCGCAGCGCGTCCAGCACCTCGAAGATCAGGCTGACCTGGCTGCGGAACTCGTCGGGCGTCTTCTGCCTGCCCGCCTTGTACTCCACGTACTGCTCGTGCCGGAACGTCGGCTCGGAACGGTCGAACGCCACCGCGATGTGGGACGGCTGCTCGTCGCGCAGGACGTTGATGAGCATCGAGGTGAAGCCGTACACGGCGTTGGTCGGCTGCCCGTCGGTCGTGGAGAAGTTCTCCACGGGCAATGCGAAGAACGCCCGGTAGGCCAAGGAGTGGCCGTCGAGCAGCAGAAGCCGGTCGCGCTTGTCAGGGGTCGTTGGTGAGGTCGCCACACGAGGACTCTAGTCTGCGCGTACGACAGTTTTGTGGAGGCGTAAGTGACTGACACCGACGGCGCGCGCCCGGAGGACCTGGGCGCGAAGATCCTCGCGGGGGAGGACTTCGACGCGCATGGCGACCTGGCGAAGACCATGGGCGTCGAGTACCTGGAGGCCTCGGCCGAGCGCGTCGTGGGCCGCATGCCGGTCAAGGGCAACACCCAGCCGTACGGGCTGCTGCACGGCGGCGCCTCCTGCGTCCTGGCCGAGTCCCTCGGCTCGGTCGGCTCCGCCCTGCACGCGGGCCCGGACCGCATCGCCGTCGGGATCGAGATCAACGCCACCCACCACCGGTCGGCGGCCGAGGGGTACGTCACCGGCGTGGCGACCCGCGCGCACGGGGGCCGCACCCTCGCCACCTACGACATCGTCATCACCGACGACCAGGACCGGCGGGTCTGCACGGCGCGCCTCACCTGCATGCTCCGCGACGCCCCGGCCGGCCGCTGACACGGCGTGATCCGCGCTTTCTTTGCGATGCGCGGCCCCGTGTCTGTAGCGTGGATCAGAACGACCCGGGGTCACCGAGTAGACAACGTACGCGCCCGGGGAAGGTTCGTACGGCCCCAAAGGTGACCCCGGGTCAACGCATGTCCGGGCAGGCCCCCACTCCCCGACACCGGTGTAGGTCCATCACCGGTTGCGGTTGCGTTGCGAAACGATCCCGCCCGTTCACCCGCCCCGGGCGCCGGACGTACCTTCCGAGGCATGCGCCACCCTGACACGCGCACCCTCGGCCCCATCCGCCTGAGCACCGTCCTCGCGGGCGCCGCGCTCGCCGCGGCCCTCCCGCTCGCCGGGTGCTCCGGCTCCGGGAGCGCCCGCTCACTCCCCGACTACAAGATCCCCGCCGAGAAGGCGCGGGAGGGCGAGGCC
Organism: Spirillospora sp. CA-108201; assembly: GCF_050936235.1. Taxonomy (NCBI): domain Bacteria; kingdom Bacillati; phylum Actinomycetota; class Actinomycetes; order Streptosporangiales; family Thermomonosporaceae; genus Spirillospora; species Spirillospora sp. CA-108201. The sequence goes on from NZ_JBNJNE010000001.1 coordinate 2,870,911, forward strand.
GTCCCCGAGGGCAAGACCGGCAAGAGCGCCGACATGCGGTTCACCGTCGTCGGCTTCCGCGAGGCCATGACCGACGTCATGGGCACCCACGCCGCCATGAACGCCAAAGGGTCCTTCACCCGCGTGCGCGTCCTGGCCGTCAACACCGGGCGCGACATCCAGGTCTTCGACACCTGGCGGCAGCGGCTCGTCACGGCCGACGGCGCGACCCACTCCCCCGACGTCAACGCCACCATGATCAAACGGCAGCCGGAGCGGCTCTCGGTCGGCGCGTCCATGCGCGTCGAGTTCGACCTGTGGTTCGACGTCCCCCGCGGCGCGAGGACCAGGGCCGTCCGGCTGTACGGCTCCCCGCCGGTCGGCGCCACGACCGACCCCGCCCCGGCCGAGATCAAACTCCCCTGACCCCCGGAACGCGCGAGACCCGCCCCGCCCGGACGAACCGGGCCGAGCGGGCCTGACACGCCCGGACGAGCCCTACTTCGCGGTCTCCTCGCCGGAGCCGCCGGAAGGACCCTCCTCCGCCGGGCCGTCGTCCACGGCCACCGGAGCGGCGCCCTCGCCCAGCTCACCGCCCAGATAGGCGGCCCGGACCTCCGGATCGTCCAGCAGCTCCGCCGCCGGCGCCGACTTGACCACCCGGCCCGTCTCCAGCACGTACGCCCGGTGCGCGATCTGCAGCGCCTGCTGCGCGTTCTGCTCCACCAGCAGCACCGTCGTGCCCCGCCGGTTGATCTCCTGGATGATCGAGAAGATCTGCTGGACGAGCATGGGCGCCAGACCCATCGACGGCTCGTCCAGCAGCAGCACCTTCGGCTTGGCCATCAGCGCCCGGCCGATCGCGAGCATCTGCTGCTCGCCGCCCGACATCGTGCCGCCCATCTGCTTGCGGCGCTCGGCCAGCCGCGGGAACAGGTCGAACGCCTCGGCGAGCTCCTTGGCGGGATCGTCCTTCCGGGCGTACGCGCCCATCAGCAGGTTCTCCTCCACCGTCATGCCGGGGAAGATCCCCCGGCCCTCCGGCGCCTGCCCGATCCCGACCAGCACCCGCTTGTGCCCGGGCATCCTGCTGATGTCCTGGCCGTCGAAGCGGATCGCGCCCGACGACAGCCCGCGCAGCCCCGAGACGGTCTTCAGGGTCGTCGTCTTCCCGGCGCCGTTCGCGCCGATCAGCGTGACGATCTCCCCCTGCCCGACCTCCGCGGTGATGCCCTTCAGCGCCGCGATCTTCCCGTAGTGGACGTGGATGTCACTGATCTCAAGAAGCATCGGCAGGAGCCCCCAGATACGCCTCGATGACCCGCGGGTCGTTCTGCACCTCGGCCGGCAGGCCGTCCGCGATCTTCTGGCCGAAGTCCAGCACCGCGACCCGGTCGCTGATGCCCATGACCAGGCTCATGTCGTGCTCGATCAGCAGCACCGTCACACCCGTGTCCCGGATGTCGCGGATCAGCTGCTGCAGCGCCACCTTCTCGGCCGGGTTCATGCCCGCCGCGGGCTCGTCCAGCAGCAGCAGCTTCGGCTCCGTGGCCAGCGCCCGGGCGATCTCCAGCCGCCGCTGGTCGCCGTACGGCAGGTTCTTCGCCGCCTCCTCGCCGCGGTGCGGGATCCCCACCAGCTCCAGCAGCTCCCGCGCCCGCTCGCGCCCGCGGCGCTCCTCGCGGCGATGCCACGGCAGCCCGAGCGCCGCCCCGACGAACCCCGTCCGGTGGTGCGCGTCCGCGCCCACCATGACGTTCTCCATCGCCGTCATGTTGTGGAACAGCCGCACGTTCTGGAACGTGCGCGCCACACCCAGCTTCGTCACGACGTAGCGCTTCTTGCCGTCGATGCGCTTCCCGCGGAACACCACCTGCCCCTCGGTCGGACGGTAGACGCCGGTGGTCACGTTGAACACCGTCGTCTTCCCCGCCCCGTTCGGGCCGATCAGCGCGAAGATCTCGCCCTCGCGGATCGTGATGTCCACCTTGTTGAGCGCGACCACGCCGCCGAACCGCATGACGACGTCCCGCAGCTCCAGGACGGGCGACGCGCCCTTCGCCTCGCTCACTTGCCCTCCTCCACGGCGGCCGCGCCGGACGGGCCCGGACCGGCCACCTCCGCGCCCATGCCGCCCATGCCGCCGGTGCCCTCGGCCAGCTCCGCCTTCCGCTGCCGCGACGGCCACAGACCCTCCGGGCGGAAGATCATCATCATGACCAGCGCGGCACCGAAGATCAGCATCCGGTAGTCGTGCAGGAACCGGAACCGCTCGGGCAGCCACGCCAGCACCGCCGCGCCCAGCATCACGCCCGGAAGGTTGCCCGAACCGCCCAGCACCACCCCGGCCAGGATCAGCGCCGACACCAGGAACTCGAAGTTCTGCGGGTTGATCGAGGTGATCTGGCCGGCGAACACCACGCCGCCGCTCCCGCCGATCGCCGCGCCGATCGCGAACGCCGCCAGCTTGAACTTGAACGTCGGCACGCCCATCAACTCCGCCGCGTCCTCGTCCTCCCGGATCGACGCCCACGCGCGGCCCACCCGCGACCGCTCCAGCCGCTTCACGAAGACGATCGCGACGATGATGAACAGCACCAGCAGGTAGTAGTACGGCCGCGCGTCCAGCAGCCCGTACTTCAGCGGCTGCACGCCCAGGATCTCGAACTCCGACAGCGACGGCGGATGCGGGATCCCCTGCACGCCGCGCGGCCCGTTCACGTACGAACTGTTGTTCGCCGTCCGCTTGACGATCTCACCGAAGCCCAGCGTGACGATCGCCAGGTAGTCGCCGCGCAGCCGCAGCGTCGGCGCGCCGAGGATCACCCCCGCCAGCGCCGAGAACCCGATCGCCAGCCCCAGCGACTCCCAGAAGTTCCACTCGTAGCGCGTCGCGAAGATGGCCATCGTGTAGCCGCCCACCGCGTAGAACGCCACATACCCGAGGTCGAGGAGGCCGGCCATGCCGACCACCACGTTCAACCCGATCGCCAGCAGCACGTAGATCGCGATCTGGCTGCTCAGCATCGACGGCCAGTCGCTGCCGCTCGGCGCCATGAACGAGCCGATCGCCTCGCTCGGCAGCAGCAGAGCGCCGACGATCAGCAGCAGGTAGACGACCCACCGCACCGCACCGGGGGCCGACGCCCACCAGTCGCGCAGCGGGTCCAGGGAGAACCGGTCGCGCGCCGAGCGGAGGCCGCCCGCGCCGCCATTGCCGTTTGCCTTCTTCGTGAGGTTCATGCGCGCGCCCGCTGGAGGGACTCACCGAGGATGCCGGTGGGACGGAACATCAGGACCAGGATCAGCACCGAGAACGCGACCACGTCGCGCCACTGGGAACCGAAGAAGCTCGAACCGTACATCTCCAGCAACCCGAGGGTGAACCCGCCGACCAGGGCGCCCCGGAGGTTGCCGATGCCGCCGAGCACCGCCGCCGTGAACGCCTTGATGCCGAGCAGGAAGCCGACGAAGTAGTTCGTGCTCTCGAAACGCAGGAAGTACAGCGCCGCGGCCACACCCGCCATCACCCCGCCGACCAGGAACGTCACCTGCACGACCCGGTCGATGTTCACGCCCATCAGCACGGCCGTCTCCGGGTCCTGCGCCGTCGAGCGGATACCCCGGCCGAGCTTCGTGCGGTTCACGAACTGGTCCAGCGCGACCATCATGAGCACCGCGCCCAGGAACACGATCAACTGGTCGTTGCGGATGAGGATCGGACCGACGTCCACCACGTCCGACAGCTTCTTGAAGTGCTCGTTGACGTCGAGCTTGCCGCCCTCCTTCGACGTGCCGAACACCCGGTGGATGAGCACCGTGCCCATCAGCTGCTGGATGAAGATCGACGCGCCGATCGCCGAGATCAGCGCCGCGAGTCTCGACGCCCCCCGTTTGCGCAGCGGCCGGTAGGCCGCCACCTCCAGCAGCATCGCGCCGCCGCCCGCCACCGCGCCGCCGACGACGGCCATGAGCGCCACCACGCCGATCAGCGCGATGCCGCCCACCGCGGACACGTTCAGGGACCGCACCGTCCACAGCGCCGCGAACGTGCCGACCATGAAGATGTCGGCATGCGCGAAGTTGATCAGCCGGAGCACGCCGTAGACCATCGTGTAGCCGAGCGCCAGCAGCGCGTAGATCGCGCCCAGCGCCAGCCCGTCGACGGTCGACGGCCAGAATTGATTGATGAAGTCGTCGAGCACCTTCGTCGCCTTCGTCGAAAGGAGCGGGAGCGCTGTAGCGCTCCCGCTCCCGCGCCATCAGGGGCCCCCGGGGCCGGGGGCGGTCGGTCCGGGCGGGTGACGCCCTAGGAGACCTTCGCTTCGTTGCTGTTGCCGAGCAGCGGCAGCTTGTTGTCCTTCACCTCGTAGATGAAGATGTCCTTGGCCGCCAGCTCGCCGTTCTCGGCGAACTTGATCTGCTTCCCGACACCCTGGACGTCCTCGGTCTTGAGGAAGCTGTTGATGTCCTCGGGCTCGGTCTTGCCGGCCTTGACCGCCTCGATGAACGCCGTCGCGGCGTCGAAGCCCTCGGTCGAGTAGATCGCGACCTCGGAGTTGAACTTCGCCTTGTAGTCGTCGGCGAACTTCTTGGCCTTCGGGTTCGTCTTGCCCTCGGCGTCGATCAGGCAGCCGCAGCTCAGCAGCGCGCCCTGCGCGTTCGCCTGGCCGGCGCCCTCGATCAGGCCGGTCGCCAGCGAGCCGTCGCCGGACATCATCTTGCCCTTGTAGCCGGCCTCGCGCAGCTGCTTGAACAGCCGCCCCGCCACCGCGTAGTAGCCGCCGAAGTAGACCGCGTCCGGCTTGAACTGGTTGATCTTGTTGACGGTCGAGGAGTAGTCCGTCGCCTTGTCGTCCACCGCGTCGGTCTGGGTCTGGACGCCCTTGGCGCCGGCGGCCTTGCCGATGGCGTCGGCCAGGCCCTTGCCGTAGTCCTGGTTGTCCGACACCGTGAAGATCTTCTTCGCCTTCACCGAGTTCACCAGGAAGTTCGCGGCGCCGTCGCTCTGCACGGCGTCGTCGGCCACCACCCGGTGCCAGAACTTCCAGCCCTTCTCGCCGAGCGTGATGTTGGTCGCCGACGGCGACACGCTCGGGATCTTGGCCTCCTCGAGGATCGGGGCGACGCTCTGCGACTCACCGGAGAACGCCGGGCCGATCAGGGCGGAGATCTTGTCGTTCTTGATCGCGCCCTGCGCCAGCGTCGTCGCCTGCTCCGGCTTGCCCTGGCTGTCGTAGGTCTTGAACTTGATCTTGACCTTCGGGTTCGTGGCGTTGTACTGCTCGATGGCCAGCTGCGCGCCCTGCTTGGGCGGGATCACCAGGCCCGAGTTCTCACCGGTCAGGTCACCCATGAACCCGATCGTGACCTCGTTGCCGTTGCCGGAGTCGCTATCGCCGTCACCACACGCCACGGCGCTGAGCGCGAGCGCCGCGCTCACCGCAACCGCGCCGGTGATCCTCATCTTGTTGCGCCGCAAGGTGCCCAACCTTTCCATCCGGATCCGGGAGGGGATCGGGTACGAGTGAAGCCCCGACGCCGCTCCCCTCCCAAGGGAGGAAACCGGTCACTCGGGGACCAGGTATGTCGTACACCGTCGACCCACCCCAGAACAGGACCCCCCGATCGAAGGGTTACTCGTTCGTTACTCCCCTGTGCCCATCCGATACCGGGCGTTGCCTGGGACGATTACGAAACGTGACGTGGGCGGCCCGGTCCGGTACCTGGGCTTTGGCCCTTGACAACCGGGGGTTCGACCGCGCTGAGGAGTCAGCCCGCGGCGGACTCGTCCCGGCCCCCGGAGGCGCCCGCCACGACGGCCTCGGCGACGGCCCGCATCGTGAGCCGCCGGTCCATCGACGTCTTCTGGATCCAGCGGAAGGCCTCGGGCTCGGACCAGCCGTGCGCCTGCTGCAGCAGACCCTTGGCGCGGTCGACGAGCTTGCGCGTCTCCAGCCGCTCCTGGAGCCCAGCGACCTCGGCCTCCAGCGCGCGCAGCTCGGTGTACCGGCTGACCGCCATCTCGATCGCCGGCGTGAGGTCGGTCTTGGAGAACGGCTTGACGAGGTAGGCCATCGCGCCCGCGTCGGTCGCCCGCTGGACGAGCTCGCGCTGCGAGAACGCGGTGAGGATCACCACCGGCGCGATCCGCTCCGCGGAGATCCGCTCGGCCGCCGAGATGCCGTCCAGCACGGGCATCTTCACGTCGAGGATCACGAGGTCGGGCTTCAGTTCCCCGGCGAGCCGGACGGCCGTCTCACCGTCCCCCGCCTCCCCGACCACCTCGTAGCCGTCCTCCTGAAGCATCTCCTTCAGGTCCAGCCTGATCAGGGCCTCGTCTTCCGCGATCACAACTCGCCGAGCGCTCTCCACGCCCACGACCCTACCGAAACCCGCTACCCTGGTCCCCGTCGCCCCACACGAGGCGGCAAACCGGGCAAAAACGGGACATGTCCGGATAAATGCCGGGATGGTGGAACGGAAGACACGAATCCCTCAAAAGGATTTGTCCGAAAGGGCGTGCGGGTTCGAATCCCGCTCCCGGCACTTCCAGCCAGACGCTGACATTCCTCTTCCGCGTCCGCGGCGGCGCTTTCCCATGGCGAGGCAGTGTTCCCCTCGCGGGTGGCTGAACATCGTGCGCACGAATGAGCTCACTGAGCACCAGAGAAGATCCCGTCTCCATTCCGACCCAGCTTCGAGATCAGCAATAGCACCACTCCGGCGGGTCACGAAAAGTGATCACACTCAGACTGTCAGTGGCGGTCGCGAGACTACGGGCATGTACGATCCGCGACAGCGCCCACCGGCGTTACGCCTGCTGGCGGCAGGCTTCACCATCGCTGAAGTCCACCGCCAGACCGGCATCCCCACGTCCACACTGAGCAACTGGAAGAAGCACCCCGAAAAGGCCGCAAGCCTCACTCCCCCGTCATGCCCCCGCTGCCACGATCGGGCGGTCGATCCCGCGGCTTACTCCTACCTTCTCGGTCTCTACCTCGGTGACGGGCATCTCGCCCGGCAGCCCAACGGCGTCCACCGCCTGGAAATCGCCTGTTCCGACACCTGGCCCGGCCTGATCGACGCCGCCGCCGAGGCGGTGGGCGCGGTCCTGCCGTCCCGGGTCGGACGCCGTCGGAAGCCCGGCTGCACGATGGTGGGGTCGTACTCCACCCACTGGCCCTGCCTGTTCCCCCAGCACGGTCCGGGAATGAAGCACACACGAAAGATCGAGCTTGCGGGGTGGCAGCGGGAGATCGTCGACGAGCGCACGGAGGAGTTCGTCCGCGGGCTGATCCATTCGGACGGATGCCGGGTCACGAACCGCGTGCGCAAGCGGCTCCGCGACGGGGACCGCTGGTACGAATACCCCCGTTACAACTTCGCGAATGTGTCGCTGGACATTCAGGGGTTGTTCACCGGGGCGCTGGATCGGCTCGGGATCGCGTGGACGCAGATGAACGAGAAGAACGTCTCGGTCGCGAGGAGGGAGGCGGTGGCGCGGCTGGACGCGTTCGTCGGGCCGAAGTACTGAGGGCGCGGCGGGTTTCCGGAGCGTCGTGGAATTGAGACCGGCCGGTGATGGGTGCGCGGCGCCCAGGGTGCGCGCGGCCGGGCGTGGAGATGGGGGAGCCGGGCACCGCGCGGGGTGCGGGTCGCGCGGTGCCCGGCAGGGGCGGTTGGTCAGTGGGGGATGGCGATGGCGTCGCCGAGGCTGTGGACGCGGAGGGCGTTGGTCGAGCCGGCGGTGCCGGGGGGCGAGCCGGCGACGACGACGACCTTGTCGCCCTTCTGGAACCGGCCGAGTTCGAGGAGGGCCTGCTCGACCTGGCGGACCATGGTGTCGGTGTGGTCGACCTGGGGGACGATGAAGGTCTCGACGCCCCAGACGTGGGCGAGCCTGCCGCGGACGGCGGGCACGGAGGTGAAGGCGAGCAGCGGGATCGGCGAGCGGTAGCGGGACAGGCGCCGCGCGGTCTCGCCGGACATGGTGAAGGCGGCGAGGGCCTCGGCGCCGACGATCGCGCCGACCTCGGCGGCGGCGCGGGCGATGGCGCCGCCGATGGTCTCGGGCATGCGCTCCAGGGTGTGGGTGGCCTGGAGGGCGGCCTGCTCGGCGGTCTGCACGATGCGGCTCATCGTGAGGACGGACTCGATGGGGTACTGGCCGACGCTGGTCTCGCCGGAGAGCATGACGGCGTCGGCGCCCTCGAAGACGGCGTTGGCGACGTCGGAGGTCTCGGCGCGGGTGGGGCGCGGCGCGGAGATCATGGATTCGAGCATCTGGGTGGCGACGATGACCGGGCGGGCCTTCTCGCGGCACAGTTCGATGGCGCGCTTCTGGACGATCGGCACCTGTTCGAGGGGCAGTTCGACGCCGAGGTCGCCGCGGGCGACCATGATGCCGTCGAAGGCGGCGACGATCTCGGGGAGCCGCTCGACGGCCTGCGGCTTCTCGATCTTGCCGATGAGGGGGACGCGGATGCCCTCCTCTTCCATGATCTGGTAGCAGATGTCGGCGTCGGCGGGGGTACGGACGAAGGAGAGGGCGACGAGGTCGACGCCGAGGCGCAGGGCCCAGCGCAGGTCGTGCTCGTCCTTCTCGGTGAGGGCGGGGACGCTGACCGGGACGCCGGGCAGGTTGAGGCCCTTGTTGTCGGAGACCATGCCGCCGACGGTGACGGTGGTGCGGACGCGGGGGCCCTCGACGGCGGTGACCTTGAGGGCGACGCGGCCGTCGTCGATGAGGACGGTGTCGCCGGCGCTGACGTCGCCGGGCAGCCCCTGGTAGGTGGTGGAGACCTCGCGGCGGGTGCCGGGCACGTCGTCGGTGGTGATGGTGAACTCGTCGCCGAGGGTGAGCCGTACGGGGCCGTCGGGGAAGCGCCCGATGCGGATCTTGGGGCCCTGCAGGTCCGCGAGGATGCCGACGCCGCGGCCGGTGGCGTCGGCGGCGGCGCGGAGCCGGTGGTAGACCTCCTCGTGGACGGCATGCTCGCCGTGGCTCATGTTGAGGCGGGCGACGTCGATGCCGGCTTCGACGAGGGCGTGGATCTGCTCGCTGCTGGAGCAGGCCGGACCGATGGTGCTGACGATCTTCGCTCGACGGGTCACGCCCACAACCGTACTTAGTTACTTGTCGGTACGGATATTCGTGCAGGATATGGTCCCCCGGGGTTCACCCAGTGGTCTAGGTCAGAGGTCTAGACCACATGTGGCCGCGTCACCGTTCGGACGCCTCCACGGCGGCCTGGCAGAACGCCTTGAGGTCGTCGGGCCTGCGGCTGCTGACCAGGGTGTCGGGGCCGTCCTCGCAGACCTTGACCTCCTCGTCCACCCAGGTCGCCCCCGCGTTGCGCAGGTCGGTCCGCAGGCTCGGCCAGGACGTCACGGTCCGCCCCCGGACGACGTCGGCCTCGATGAGGGTCCACGGGCCGTGGCAGATGACGGCGACGGGCTTGCCCGCGTCGAAGAACGACCGGGCGAAGGCGAGGGTGCCGGGGTCGGTCCGCAGGAAGTCGGGGTCGGCGACGCCGCCGGGGAGGACGAGGCCGTCGATCCCGGTGTGGTCGGTGGCGTCGACGGTTCTGGGGCCCCTGCCCGTGAAGGCGGGTGGTATGCAGGAAGGGTGAACCCCACGGGCTACCGCGAGTACCGGACGCCGGGGCTGGCCTGCTCCTGGACGGCGGCGCTGGCGCCGGACGCCGAGCCGTTCCTCCAGCGCGTGCTGCCGGACGGCTGCGTCGACCTGATCTGGTCGGACGGCGGGATCCTGGTGGCGGGGCCGGACACGGGCCCGATTCCGGCGGTCGTGCGGCCGGGCGAGGAGGTCGCGGCGGTGCGGTTCGCGCCGGGGACGGCGCCGCCGGTGCTGGGCGTCCCGGCGGACGCGCTGCGGGACGGGCGGGTGCCGTTGCGGGAGTTGTGGGGCGGGGAGGCCGACCGGCTGGCGGAGGCGGTGGCGGCCGCCGACGACCGCCGCGCGGCGCTGGTGGCGGCCGTGCGTGCCCGGGCGGCGCCGGCGGATCCGCTGGTCCCGGCGGTGGTCGGGGGTCTGGCGGAGGGGTCGGTCCGCGAGGTGGCGGGCGCGCTCGGGATCGGGGAGCGGCAGTTGCGGCGCCGGTCGCTGGCGGCGTTCGGGTACGGGCCGAAGACGCTGCAGCGGGTGCTGCGGTTCCAGCGGGCGCTGGGGCTGGCGCGGGCGGGCGGCCCGCCGGCGGAGGTCGCGTACGCGGCGGGCTACGCCGACCAGGCCCATTTCGCGCACGAGGTGCGGGACCTGGCGGGCGAGCCGCTCCGGAACCTTCTGTGACCCCGTTCGGGCTGGTCAGGGCTTGAGGCGCCCGTAGGCGCGCAGGGTCATGAGCCGTTCGACGGTGATGTGGCCGCGCCATTCGGGGCCGGTGACGGGTGTCCAGATCTGGAAGGAGACGTCCCAGCCGCCGTCGTCGCCCTGCTCGTCGATGAGGGCGTCGAGGCGGGCGTCGATGTCGGCGGCGTCGAAGAGCCGGTGCCCGTATCCGCCGGGGGCGGGCGCGAAGTCGAGGGGCCCTTGGTGGTCGCTGGCGGCGTGGGCGGCGAGGATGTCGCGGACGCGGGTGAAGGCGTTCTCCGCCCGGTCGCGGTCGGGGACGTGGTCGAGGAAGGTGAGGACGGCGAGGACGTCGTAGCCGCCGGGTTCCGCGTCCGGGGCCTCCAGGTAGCGCCAGCAGAAGTCGGTGGCGGGTCCGAGCCAGGGGTGGTCGGCGCCGGCCCGGTGGAGCATGCCGGCGAGGGTCGCGGTGGGGTTGACGGCGCCGGGCGGGTCGTCGGGCGTCCGCCACCAGGGGCCGTGCGGGGCGTCGCGGACGGTCGGCAGGACGAACGGCACTCCCCCGCCGTCGGCGGTGATGGAGGCGAGGTGGCCGGCGATGCGGGTGACGGCGGGGTCGCCGTCGGCGCCGGCCTCGTGCAGGAACTGGAGGGCGTGCTGGGCGGGGACGGGCTGGCTGTCCTCGCCGCGCAGGTCCGGTTCGAGGGCGTGGCCGTATCCGCCGTCGGGGTTCTCGTAGGCCCTGAGGGCGGTGAGGACCGGCGCGGCGGGGCCGCCGCGGAAGTGGAGGGCGAAGCGGTGCCGGTCGATGAGGCGGGCGTTGAGGCGCATGAACTCAGCGGCGCGCGCGAGGCCGTTCTCGTGCAGGACTTTCATGGCTCTGACGCTAGCCGGGCAGGGAGCGGGCGTCTTGTAGGAAACGGCCGTGGGGCTGCGCGGCGGCGGGCCCGGCCACCCCAGCGGTGGGTGGCCGGGCCCATGAGATCCCGCGTCGCGGGGTGCGGGCGGCCCCCCGCCGGTGTTCCGGCGACCGCAGGGCGAACCCAGGCGGGACCGTAGCCGACCACCAGCGAAGACCACAAGTTGCCCTCTTTCTCGCGTTTCTCGACATTCCCGATGGCACCGGGGTTGTGATCTCCTTGCGCCATGAGCGATCCGCTTGACGAACGCGACATCGCCGGTGCCCCGCTCGCGGTGGTGGCGCGGGCGGCGGAGCCGTACCTGGCGAGCCTGCCGGACAGGCCCGTCCACGACCGGGCGCAGGACCCGCTCCTGGACGAGCTGGACGGGCCCCTTCCGGACACGGGGGACGGCGCGGTGGCCGCGGTCGAGCGGCTGGTGCGGATCGGCACCCGGGCGGCGACGCACTCGTCCGGGCCGCGGTTCTTCCACTTCGTGGTGGGCGGGTCGACGCCGGCGGCGATGGCGGGCGACTGGACGGCGTCGCTGCTCGACCAGGCGGCGGGGCTGTGGCTGACGTCGCCGCTGGCGGCGCGGGCGGAGACGGTGGTGCTGCGCTGGCTGAAGGAGCTGTTCGGGCTGCCCGCGGGGTTCGGCGGCGTGCTGACGCCGAGCGCCACGCTCGCGCACGTGGCGGGCCTGGCGGCCGCGCGGCAATGGTGGGCGGCCGGGCACGGCGTGGACGTGGCGGCGCGGGGACTGGCGGGGCTGCCGGAGATGCCGGTGCTCACCAGCGGGCTGGTGCACGTCAGCACCCGGAAGGCGCTGCAGATCCTCGGCTGCGGCCGGGACACCCTGCGGACGTTCGCGCGCGACGACGCCGGGCGGGTCGATCTGGAGGCGATGGACGCCGCGCTCGCCGGGGCGGGCGCGCCCGCGGTGATCGTGGCGAACCTCGGCGAGGTGAACACGGGCGACAGCGACCCGGTCGCCGATCTGGCGGACCTGGCGGAGCGGCACGGGGCCTGGCTGCACGTGGACGGCGCGTTCGGGCTGTTCGCGGCCCTGAGCCCCCGGACGGCCCACCTCGCGCGGGGCGTCGAGCGGGCGGACTCGGTCACGGCGGACGGCCACAAGTGGCTGAACGTGCCGTACGAGAGCGGGTTCTCCTTCGTGCGCGATCCGGCGGCGCTGAGCCGCGCGTTCGGGGCGTGGGGCGCGGCGTACCTGCCGGACGCCGACGATGAGCGGGTCAACTACAACATGCTCGGCCCGGAGTCGTCCCGCCGCGCGCGGGCGCTGCCGATCTGGGCGACGCTGCGGGCGTACGGGCGGGACGGGTACCGGGAGATGGTGGAGCGTCACCTCGACGTGGCCGCCCATCTGGGCGGGCTCGTCGAGGCGGCGCCCGACCTGGAGCTGCTCGCTCCGGTGCGGCTGTGCATCGCGTGCTTCCGGTACCGCCCGGACGGCGTCCCGGAGGAGGAGCTGAACGGGCTGAACGCGCGCCTGGGCGAGGCGCTGCTCGCGGACGGCCGCGTCTACGCGGGTACCAGCACCTACCGGGGCATGACGGTGTTCCGTCCGGCGCCGCTCAACTGGCGGACGACGAAGTCCGACGTGGAGCGGCTGGTGGACGTGCTCCGCGAGCTCGGCCGCCTCACCGGCTGATCCGACCCCGGGCCGGCCGCTCCGGGGTCAGCCGCTCCAGGGCGCGGTCTCGTCGAGCTCGTCGAAGGGCTGGGTGAGGCTGTACCAGCAGCCGGAGTCGTCCCGGAAGATCGCCTCGATCCCGTACGGGCGCTTCTCGGGCGGGTGGACGAACTCGACGCCGCGGGCCGTCAGGCGCTCGTACTCGGCCTGGCAGTCGTCGGTGTTGAAGGCGCCGGCGCCGAGGACGCCCTTGGCGATGAGCGCCCTCATCTGGGCGGCGGAGTCGGGGTCCATGGTGGGCGGGCCGGGGACCATGAGGGCGAGGCTCAGCTCGGGCTGGCCCTTGGCGCCGACGGTGACCCAGCGCATCCCGCCGTCGCCGAGCGTCATGTCGTCGCGGACCTCCAGGCCCAGCCTGCCGGTGAAGAACTCCTTGGCCGAGTCCTGGTCGAGCACCCAGACCGTGGCCAGTCCGAGGTTGGTGATCATGCCGGTGCCTCCTTGTGAACAGGGATGATGCGTCCACGCTAGGGCGCGGGGGCCGGCCCGGCCTTCTCGGTTATTGCTGCTTGCGGAAGCCGCCCGCCCAGAACAGCACGAAGCATCCGGGGATGGCGGAGGCGGCGCCGGCGCGGGCGCGCCTGCGGAACTCGGTGGGCGTCGTCCCGGTCTGCTGCTTGAAGCGGGTGCAGAACGTGCCGAGGCTGGTGAAGCCGACCTGCATGCAGATCTCGGTGACGGTCAGGTTGGCGTTGCGCAGGAGATCCTGCGCGCGTTCGATGCGGCGGCGGGTGAGGTAGGCGCCGGGCGTCTCGCCGTAGACCTCGTGGAACAGCCGGACGAAGTGGTAGCGCGAGTACCCGGCGCGGGCGGCGACGGCGGAGACGTCGAGCGGCTCGGCCCACTCGCGGTCCATCGCGTCGCGGGCGAGCCTCATCCGGCGCAGGACGGCGGTGTCCAGGGTGGGCCGCGCGCCTGCCCGAACGTTTCCCATGCTCCGATGCTGGCACAGGGCACCGACAGGAGAGCCGCTCACCGGCCGATGGCGTGCCCCGCACGGCGGCAGGGCCCTGGAGGAGGTCCTCCAGGGCCCTGTCTCTCGCTGTGCGGGTCAGGTGAGGGGGCGCGCCGTGGGCGGGATCGGGTAGGGCAGGTCGGTCCGTCCGCCGAGGTAGGCGTCGACGCCGTGCGCGGCGGCGCGGCCCTCGGCGATGGCCCAGACGATCAGGGACTGGCCGCGGCCCATGTCGCCCGCGGCGTAGACGCCGTCCACGGACGTCCGGTAGTCGCCGTCGCGGACCACGTTGCCGCGCTGGTCAAGCTCGACGCCGAGCTGCTCCAGCAGGCCCTCGCGCTGCGGGCCGAGGAAGCCCATGGCGAGCGTGACCAGCTCGGCGGGGATCTCCCGCTCGGTGCCCTCGACGGGCGCGAACCCGGTCTGCGGGCCGCCGACCTCCACCAGCCGCAGGGCGCGGACGTTGCCGTCCTCGTCGCCGAGGAACTCGGTGGTGGACACGGCGTACACGCGGTCGCCGCCCATGCCGGCGAGCTCCTCGTGGGCGCTCTCGACCTTGAACAGCATCGGGTACGTCGGCCAGGGCTGGCCGTCGGGGCGCGCCTCCGGCGGCCGCGGCATGATCTCCAGCTGGGTGACCGACGCGGCGCCCTGCCGGATCGCGGTGCCGATGCAGTCGGCGCCGGTGTCGCCGCCGCCGATGACGACGACGTGCCTGCCCTTCGCCGAGATGGGCGACTCCTCGTAGTCGCCCTCCTGCGCCTTGTTGGAGGGCGGCAGGTACTCCATCGCCTGGTAGACGCCCTTGAGCTCGCGGCCCGGGACGGGCAGGTCGCGCCACGCGGTGGCGCCGCCTGCCAGGACGACGGCGTCGTGGGACGCGCGCAGGTCGTCCGCGGTGACGTCGACGCCCACGTTCACCGAGGTCTGGAAGGCGGTGCCCTCGGCGCGCATCTGGGCGAGGCGCCGGTCGAGGTGCCGCTTCTCCATCTTGAACTCGGGGATGCCGTAGCGCAGCAGGCCGCCGATCCGGTCGGCGCGCTCGTACACCGTGACGTCGTGGCCGGCGCGGGTGAGCTGCTGGGCGGCGGCGAGGCCCGCGGGCCCCGAGCCGACCACCGCGACCTTCCTGCCGGTCTGGACGGACGGCGGCTGCGGGCGCACCCAGCCCTCCGCGAACGCCCGGTCGATGATCTCGACCTCGACCCGCTTGATGGCCACCGGGTCCTGGTTGATGCCGAGGACGCAGGCGCTCTCGCACGGGGCCGGGCACAGCCTCCCGGTGAACTCCGGGAAGTTGTTGGTGGCGTGCAGCCGCTCCACGGCCTCCTGCCAGTCCTTGCGGTACACGAGGTCGTTCCACTCGGGGATGAGGTTGCCGAGCGGGCAGCCCTGGTGGCAGAACGGGATGCCGCAGTCCATGCAGCGGCTCGCCTGCTTCTCCAGCCGGTCCTTGCCGAAGTCCTCGTAGACCTCCGACCAGCTCCTGATCCGCACGTCGACCGGGCGGCGCTTCGGGAGCTCCCGCCGGACGGTGAGGAAACCCTTCGGGTCAGCCATGTTGGAAGTCCCCCTCTCTCAGCTCTGCGCCGCGGCCATGACGGCCTCGTCGACGTCGCGCCCCTCGGCCTCGGCCCTGGCCATCGCGTCCAGGACCCGCCGGTAGTCACGCGGCATGATCTTGGTGAAGCGGGCGGCGGCGGCGTCCCAGTCCTCCAGCAGCCGCCGGGCCACCGCCGAGCCGGTCTCGGCCAGGTGCCGCTCGGTCAGCGCCCGGACGGAGTCCACGTCCGCGGCGTCCAGCGGCTCCAGGTCGACCATCTCGCCGTTGACCCGCTCGGGCACCAGGTCCAGGACGTAGGCGATGCCGCCGGACATGCCGGCCGCGAGGTTGCGCCCCGTCCGGCCGAGGATCACCGCGCGGCCGCCGGTCATGTACTCGCAGGCGTGGTCGCCGACGCCCTCGACGACCGCGGTGGCGCCGGAGTTGCGGACGCAGAACCGCTCGCCGACGACCCCGCGGGCGAACAGCTCGCCGGACGTGGCGCCGTACAGGATCACGTTGCCGCCGATGATCTGCTCCTCGGCGGCGAACGCGGCGTCGCCCGGGGGACGCAGCGTGACCCGCCCGCCGGACAGGCCCTTGCCGACGTAGTCGTTGGCGTCCCCGACCAGCCGCAGCGTGACGCCGCGCGGCACGAACGCCCCGAAGGAGTTGCCCGCCGAACCGGTGAACGTGACGTCGATCGTGTCGTCGGGCAGCCCTCCGCCGCCCCACTTCTTGGTCACCTCGTGGCCGAGCATGGTCCCGACCGTCCGGTTGACGTTGCGGATGGGCAGTTCCAGCCGCACCTGGTCGCCGAACGAGACCGCGCCCTCGGCGAGCTGGATCAGCGTGTTGTCCAGGGCCTTCTCCAGCCCGTGGTCCTGCTCGGTGACCCGGTGCAGGGCCGCGCCCTCCACCTTCGCCGGGACGTGCAGGATCGGCGCCAGGTCCAGGCCGGCGGCCTTCCAGTGCTCGACCGCCTCCCGGGTGTCGATCATCTCGACGTGGCCGATCGCCTCGTCCAGGGACCGGAACCCGAGGGCCGCCAGGTACTCGCGGACCTCCTCGGCGACGAACTCGAAGAAGTTCACCACGAACTCGGGCTTGCCGGAGAACCGCTGCCGCAGCACCGGGTTCTGGGTGGCGACGCCGACCGGGCAGGTGTCGAGGTGGCAGACCCGCATCATGATGCAGCCCGACACCACCAGCGGCGCGGTCGCGAAGCCGTACTCCTCGGCGCCGAGCAGCGCCGCGACGACGACGTCACGGCCGGTCTTCATCTGCCCGTCGGTCTGCACGACGATGCGGTCGCGCAGCCCGTTCAGCAGCAGCGTCTGCTGGGTCTCGGCGAGGCCGAGCTCCCACGGCGCGCCGGCGTGCTTCAGCGACGTCAGCGGGGACGCGCCCGTGCCGCCGTCGTGCCCGGAGATGAGCACCACGTCGGCGTGCGCCTTGGACACCCCGGCCGCGACCGTGCCGACCCCGACCTCGGAGACGAGCTTGACGTGCACGCGCGCCGCCGGGTTGGCGTTCTTCAGGTCGTGGATGAGCTGCGCCAGGTCCTCGATCGAGTAGATGTCGTGGTGCGGCGGCGGCGAGATGAGGCCGACGCCGGGGGTGGAGTGCCGCGTCTTGGCGATCCACGGGTAGACCTTGTGGCCGGGCAGCTGGCCGCCCTCGCCGGGCTTGGCGCCCTGCGCCATCTTGATCTGGATGTCGTCGGCGTTGGTGAGGTACTCCGAGGTCACGCCGAACCGGCCGGACGCCACCTGCTTGATCGCGCTGCGCCGCAGGTCGCCGTTCTCGTCCGGGGTGAAGCGCGCCGGGTCCTCGCCGCCCTCGCCGGTGTTGGACTTGCCGCCGAGGCGGTTCATCGCGATCGCGAGGGTCTCGTGCGCCTCCGCCGAGATGGAGCCGTAGGACATCGCGCCGGTGGAGAACCGCTTGACGATCTCCGATACCGGCTCGACCTCCTCGACCGGCACCGGTTCCCGGTCGCCCTCGCGGAGCCGGAACAGCCCGCGGAGCGTCATCAGCTTCTCGGCCTGCGAGTCGACCTTGGAGGTGTACTCCTTGAAGATCTCGTAGCGGCGGGTGCGGGCGGCGTGCTGCAGCTTGAACACCGTGTCCGGGTTGAACAGGTGCGGCTCGCCCTCGCGGCGCCACTGGTACTCGCCGCCGACCTCCAGGGTGCGGTGCGCCAGGTCGTTGCCGCCCGGCGGGTAGGCGCGGGCGTGCCGCTCGGCGACCTCGCGGGCCAGCACGTCGAAGCCGACGCCGCCGAGCCGGGAGGTGGTGCCGGTGAAGCAGCGCGCCACCACGTCCGCGCCGAGCCCGATCGCCTCGAAGATCTGCGCGCCGGTGTAGGACGCGACCGTGGACACGCCCATCTTCGACATGACCTTCAGGACGCCCTTGCCGTAGGCCTTCACGAGGTTCCGGACGGCCTTGGCCGGGTCCGGCCCCTCGATCACCCCGCCGCGCACGAGGTCCTCGACGGTCTCGATCGCCAGGTACGGGTTGATCGCGGATGCGCCGTACCCGATGAGCAGCGCCATGTGGTGGCACTCGCGGGCCTCGCCCGTCTCGATCACCAGGCCCACCTGGGTGCGGGTCTTCTCCCGGATCAGGTGGTGGTGCACGGCGCCGGTCAGCAGCAGCGACGGGATCGCGGCGCGGGCGGAGTCGGCGCCGCGGTCCGACAGCACGATGATCCGCGCGCCGGCCTCGATGGCCCGGCTGACCTCGGAGGCGATCTCCTCCAGGCGGGCCCGCAGGGCCTCTCCCCCGCCGGCGACGTCGTACAGGCCCTGGACGACGTGCGCGGCCAGGTGCGGCAGCGACCCCTCGTCGTCGATGTGGATGATCTTGGACAGCTCGTCGTTGTCCAGGATGGGGGTGGGCAGCACCAGCCGCCGGCACGAGTCCGGGCCGGGGTCCAGCAGGTTGCCCTCCGGGCCGAGCGTGGACTGCAGCGAGGTGACGAGCTCCTCGCGGATCGCGTCCAGCGGCGGGTTCGTGACCTGCGCGAACAGCTGCTTGAAGTAGTCGAACAGCAGCCGCGGGCGCTCGGAGAGCACCGCGATCGGGCTGTCGGTGCCCATCGACCCGATCGGCTCCGCGCCCGTCCGCGCCATCGGCGTCAGGATGATCCGCTGCTCTTCGAGCGTGTAGCCGAACGTCTGCTGCCGCCGGACGAGCGTCTCGTGGGTCGGGACCTCCCGTTCGCGCTGCGGCAGCTCCTCGAACCGGACCAGGCCCTCGTGCAGCCACTCCCCGTACGGGTGCTCGGCGGCCAGCTCGGCCTTGACCTCGTCGTCCTCGACGATCCGCCCGGCGGCGGTGTCGACCAGGAAGATCTTGCCGGGCTGCAGGCGGCCCTTGCGGACGACCTTGGAGGCGGGGATGTCGAGCACGCCGGCCTCGCTGGCCAGCACGACCAGGCCCTCGTCGGTCACCCAGTACCGGCCCGGGCGCAGCCCGTTGCGGTCCAGGACCGCGCCGACGACGGTGCCGTCGGTGAAGCTGACGCTGGCGGGGCCGTCCCACGCCTCCATCAGCGTGGAGTGGAACTCGTAGAACGCCCGGCGCTCGGCGTCCATCTCGGTGTGGTTCTCCCACGCCTCCGGGATCATCATCAGCACCGCGTGCGGCAGCGACCGGCCGCCGAGGTGCAGCAGCTCCAGGCACTCGTCGAAGGACGCGGTGTCGGACGCCTCGATGTCGATCACCGGGAAGATCCGGGAGATGTCGCCGGGCAGGAGGTCGGACTTCAGCAGCGCCTCGCGGGCCCGCATCCAGTTCCGGTTGCCCTTCACGGTGTTGATCTCGCCGTTGTGGGCGATGAACCGGTACGGGTGCGCCAGCTCCCAGGCCGGGAACGTGTTGGTCGAGAACCGCGAGTGGACCAGCGCGATCGCGCTGGTGAAGCGGCGGTCCGACAGGTCGGGGAAGAACGGCTCCAGCTGCGGGGTCGTCAGCATCCCCTTGTAGACGATCGTGCGGCTGGACAGGCTCGGGAAGTAGACCCGGACGTCCTGCTCGGCGCGCTCGCGCATGCAGAAGACGGCGCGGTCCAACTCCAGGCCGGTCGTGCCCTCGTGCGGGCCGCCGTCCGCGGGCGCGACGAACAGCTGCGCGAAGTGCGGCATGACCCGGCGGGCGGCCGGGCCGGTGAAGTCGGGGTCGTGCGGGAGCTCGCGCCAGCCGAGGACCGTCAGGCCCTCCTCCACGCACAGCGTCTCGACGTGGGCGACCGCCGCGGCGCGCTCGTCGCCGTCCGCGGGGAGGAACGCCACGCCGGCCGCGTAGCCGCCGGCCTCGGGGAGCGGGAAGTCGCAGACCTCGCGGAAGAACGCGTCCGGGATCTGGACGAGGATCCCGACGCCGTCGCCGTCGTCCGGCTCCGCGCCGACGGCTCCCCGGTGGTCGAGGTTCTTCAGGACGTCCAGGGCGTTCTGGACGATGTCGTGGCTCTTGCGTCCGTGCAGGTCGGCGACCATGCCGACGCCGCAGGCGTCGTGCTCGTTCGCAGGGTCGTACAGGCCCTGCGGCTGGGGGCGGCCCGGTGCACGGCCATCAGGTGTGAGGGCAGCAGCAGCCATCAACCCTCCCGTCGTCGTGTCACTGCTTCGATGTCAGTGCGGCACGGGACGACGTTGGCCCTGCTGCGGTGAGATGACATTACATCACTGCCGGGATCATGCCCGACTGCACCAGATCGCGAAACTTCTTCGGCGCGATCGGGCGTGGGTCATCTTCGAGTGGTTGAGACCAGGCTACCGGCTGGGTCCGGCCGCGGAACGCTCTGACCTCGGTGAGGATCGTCACCGGTACGCGATGTTTACGGCGTCACGCCGAAGACCTACCGAAATGGGCCCTTCCCCTGACCCGGGGCGGACCTCGCCCGGCCCGGACCCTCCCGGACGAGCTCAGCCGGACGGGTTCAGCCGGTCCCGCGGGCCGCGCGGCCGAGCACCGCCGGGGCCTTGCCGCCCTCGATCAGCAGCGACAGCAGGTTCTCGTCCTTCTCGTCGCCCTTGCCGTCCAGGCGCTGCGCCCACGACACCACCGCGAAATGCCCCATCGCGAGGCCCCGCGCCATGCCGAAGCCCCGCCCGAAGCGGTCCAGCGGGGCGGGCGCCTCCAGGGGCCGGACGAAGCCCGCGCCGATCGTGCTCTCCAGCCGCGCCACGAACCGGTCGGCGTCCGCCGACCCGGCGAGGTTGAACACGGCGACGGCCAGCGCGTACCCGCGCTCGGTGTCGGAGTAGATCACGCGCGCCGCCTGCGTGCAGCCGCCCTTGCCGAGCTCCTCGCCGACGGATCCGCCCCAGACGGCGGCGGCGCAGTCGCCGTCCAGCCGCTTGGCGCGCAGCTTCACCGAGACCGTCCCCTCCGGAAGGGGCAGCTTCGCCGCCGAGGACGGGAACGCCTCGCCCTCCGTGAGGGGCTTCGGGTCCGCGCTGCGGTTCGCGATCCCGGCGTAGGCGGCGCCGGACGGCGAACTGGAGTAGGACGTCGGCGACGGCCCCGTCCCGGCGGGCCGCCCGACCGGCGGGACGGGGGCGCCCGCGGACTTCGGGGCGGAGTCGCCGCCGCTCAGGACGGCGGCGCCGACACCGAGCAGCACCAGCACCCCCAGGACCGCCGCCGCACCGAAGTACAGCCTCGGCCCCGGCCCGCCCGCACGCCGTGCCGCTCCCGGCCGGCGCTCCGGCCCGCCGGAACGTTCCGGGGGACCGCCCGCGTTCTCGGCCTCACCGCGCCGGGCCTTGCCGCGCTGCGCCTTCCCGCTCTGGGGCCTACCCCGCTGCGCCTTGCCCCGCCGGGCCTTGCCCCGCTTCTCCGGCCGCCTGGGACGGGCCTGGCCACCGGCAGGCCCCTCGGGCGGGAGAGCGGTGCGGGCGTCCTCGTCGCGCGCGAACGCGTCCTCCTGGACGGCGTCCTCGTAGGGGGCGTCCCCGTAGGAGGCGTCCCCGTACGGGGCGTCCCCGTAGGAGGCGTCCCCGTACGGGGCGTCCCCGTAGGAGGCGTCCCCGTACGGGGCGTCCTCGTACGGGGCCTCGTCGTAGGGCGTCCGCGGAGGCGGCGGGGCGGGGCGTTCCCGGCGGGCCGCCGTGCGGCGGGGCGGCGGGGTCCGGCGGCCGCCCGACCGGGGCTGCGCCGTGCGGCGCGCGGCGGGCTGCCGGCGGCCCGGACGGCTCGCCGGAGGCCGCCCCGAGCCGCGGCGGTGGTGCTCGTCGGGGTCCACGACCGCGCAGACTACTCGCCGCGGGCGGGCGGCGCGCCCGCACCCGGCCGGCTCACTGCCCGGCCTTCCCGCCGGAGACCAGGTCGAGGCGCCCGTACAGGAAGTCGGCGGCGTTCTCGACGGCCAGGCTCACATCGATCATCTCGTTCAGCGAGGCGGGCTGCGCGCCGCCGGCCCGCTCCACCCAGGTGACCACGGCGTAGTGGCCGTAGGTCTTGGTGTAGGCGGCGGTGAAGCCGGGCCCGAACGCGGGGACGCCCTTCGGCTGCAGCGGGGACACCCAGCCGGCGCCGGTTGCCGGCTCCAGGTCGCGGAGGATCTGCTTGACGCCCTCCTCGCTCACGAGGTTGATCACGGCGAACTGGCCGACGTGCTTCTTGTCGGCGCTGACGTAGGCCGCGCGGGCGATCTGGCTGCACTGGTACTTGGCGAGGTCGCCCTGCAGCCGGCCGCCCCAGGTTGCGGCCTTGCAGTCGGAGCTCAGCTTGGACTCGGCCATCGTGAACGTGTACTTGCCCGACTTCAGCGTCTTGGCGGAGAACGCCTCGCCCTCGGTGATCGGACGGGGGTCCTTCGAGCGCGAGGCGAGTTTGGCGAAGCCCTCGCCCAGGTAGTCCGGCGCGTACGCGGTCGGCGTCGCCCGCTGCTGCGGCTTCGCCTCGTCGCCCCCGCCGGTCAGCAGGACCACCGCGACCACCGCGACGACCACCGCGACCAGCGCGGCGGCCGCGCCGAGCAGCAGCTTCGGACTGGGGAGCTTGCGGCCGGACTTGTCCTCCGGCCAGAAGTCCCGCCGGCGGCCCTGCGCGGCCTCGGCGGAACCGGTGTCAGAAGCCTCGATCACAGCCCCGGAGCTTAGCGGTCCCGGTCCCCCTCGCGCGCCCAAAAGGGTGTTTCGCCCAGATTCCTTGGAGCTACAGCCCGTTACTGCCGATCAGCGCGCCGAATCCGTAGGTGATCAACGCCGCGGCGGCGCCGAACAGCAGCTGCCGCGACCCGCCGAACCACCACGCGCGGGCCGTGATCCGCGACACCAGCGCCCCGGCGCTGAACAGGCCGAGCGCCGCGATGCCCGCCGCGGGCCACAGGCTGGTCGCGCCCAGCAGGTACGGCAGCACCGGCAGCAGCGCGCCGACCGCGAAGGACAGGAACGACGAGCCCGCCGCCAGGACCGGCGAGGGCAGGTCGCCGAGCGTCACCCCGAGCTCCTCCCGGGTGTGCACCTCCAGCGCCTCGTCGGGGTCGCGGGACAGCTGCCGCGCGACCTCGGCGGCCGTCTCCGGGTCGACGCCGCGCGCCTCGAAGACCTCGGCCAGCTCCCGCTGCTCGGCCACCGGGTGGCGGGCCAGCTCCAGCCGCTCCACCTCGATCTCCGCCAGCGCCAGCTCCGACTGGGAGGCGACCGAGATGTACTCCCCCGCCGCCATCGAGAACGCGCCCGCCGCCAGGCCCGCGAGGCCCGCCAGCAGCACGACCTTCTGGGTCGCCTGGCCGCCCGCGACCCCGGCGATCAGGGCGAAGTTGGAGACCAGCCCGTCCATCGCGCCGAACACCGCGGGCCGCAGCCAGCCGCCGGTGACGTCCCGGTGCTGGTGGTGCTGCTCCGGTCGCACGCCGTGCTTCTCGCCTGTATCGGACACCGTCCCCGTTTCCTACTTCCCGTCCTTGACGGGCTCCCCCTTCTCCACACCGTCATGGCCGGCGGCACCGTCAGCCTCATTCTTCCCGGCCTCGTCCGACGCCTCGGCGGCGGGGGCCTCGGGCTCGGCCTGCGCGCCGGGATCGGCGCCGGGTTCGGCCTCCGCGTCGGGCTCCGCGTCGGGCTCCGGCTCGGGCTCGCTCTCCCGCTCGGCCGCCTCGCTGGCCTCCGCCTCCGGCGCCGGCTCTTCCTTCGCGGCCTCGGGAGCGGGCTCGGGCTCCGCGGCGGCCTCCGGCTCCTCGGGCGCCGCCTCCGGCTCCTCGGCCTCCGCGACGGGCTCCTCGGCCCCGGCCGTCTCGTCATGCGCCGCGGGCTCCACGGCCGCTTGCTCGTCCGCGTGCTCCGCGGCGGGTTCGTCCGCGGCGGCCTCGGTGGCGGCGGGTTCGGCCGTGATGCCGTCCTGCGGCTCGGCCTTCGCCTCGGGCTCGTCCGCGGACGGGACGGCGGCGGACGTCGCGGCCGCGGTGGCCGGGGCGCCGACGTTCTCCGGGCCGGTGCGGCCGCGGGCCAGGTACAGGTAGGCGACCGCGCAGGCGAAGACGACGATGGACGTCCAGTCGTTGAGCCGCAGCCCGAGGACGTGGTGGGCGTCGTCGATGCGCAGCGCCTCGATCCAGCCGCGCCCGACGGTGTAGGCGGCGACGTAGAGGGCGAACGCGCGGCCGTGCGTGAGCTTGTAGCGGCGGTCGGCCCAGATCACCAGGATCGCCACGCCGACGCACCACAGCGACTCGTACAGGAACGTCGGGTGGTAGGTGGCGACGTCGGCGTACTTGGGGTCGAGGCCGGGCCCGCCGTCCAGCAACGGCCGGTGGTTCTCATCGATCTTCAGTGCCCAGAAGGCGTCCAGCGGGCGGCCGTACAGCTCCTGGTTCCAGTAGTTGCCCCAGCGGCCGATCGCCTGCGCGAGCGCGATGCCGGGGGCCACCGCGTCGCCGAGCGCGAGCACCGAGATCCCGCGCCGCCGGCAGCCGATGATCGCGCCGACCGCGCCGAGCGCGACGGCCCCCCAGATGCCGAGGCCGCCCTTCCAGATCTCCAGCGCCCGGACCGGGTCGCCGTCCTCCCCGAAGTAGCGCTGGTAGTCGGTGACCACGTGGTAGAGCCGCCCGCCGACCAGGCCGAACGGCACCGCCCACACGGCCACGTCGATGATCACGCCGGGCGTGCCGCCCTTGGCGGCCCAGCGGCGCTCGCCGAGCCAGACCGCGGCGACGATGCCGAGGATGATCATGATGGCGTAGGCGCGCAGCGGCACGGGACCGAGGTGCCAGACGCCCTGCGAGGGACTCGGTATGTAGGCGACCGGGTGCATGACCGTTGACGTTACCGCCTCCGGGGCGCAGCGCGCGCCTCCTCTAGGACCGCGACGAGATCGTCATCTTCGCCGCCTCCGCGCCGGAGCCGCCCGCCGTGCCGCCGGACTGCGTGCTCCCCGGGACGGGCGCGCCGCCGCCGGCCTCCGCGACGGCCTTCTTGAGGTCGCTCGGCGAGGCCAGGGCGTCGTTGCCGACCTTCCTGCCGTTCAGCGCGAGGTACGGGGTCGCGTCGACGCCCGCCCGGCCGGCCTGGGCGCTCGCCTGGTCCACGGTCTTGATCTTCTGGTCGCCGCGGACGCAGGCGGCGAACGAGGGGTCGGCGACCCCCAGCTGCTCGCCCCACCTGACGAGGTCGCGGGTGGAGAAGCCCGTGTCGCCCTCGGGCGGCTGCTCGGCGTAGAGCTTGTCGTGGTAGGCGACCCAGTGGTCGGCGGGCATGCAGGCGGCGGCGTTCGCGGCCCGTCGCGAGTTGGACATCAGCGGGTCCTGCTGGAAGAGCTGGAACGGCCGGTACACGACCTTGACCTTGCCCTGCGCGGCGAGCTCCTTCATCGTCGCGCCGACCCGCTCCTCCATCGCCTTGCAGGCGGGGCACTGGAAGTCCTCCCACACGTCCAGGACCGGCGAGGAGACGCCCGGCTGCGCCATGGCGACCGACCCGTCCTGCTGGCGGACGGCGGGCGCCAGCGCGCCCTTGTAGGAGTTCTTCAACGGCCCGCCGCCGCTCCGGGACAGCGCGACGACGACCACCACGACCGCGACCGCCGCCACGGTGAAGGCGCCGAGGACGACGAGCAGCGCCCGCCTGCGCCGCCGCTGGGCCGCGGCCCGCGTCCGTTCGCCCGCGAGCCGCTCGCGCGCGGACGGTTCCCTGCCCTGCTCGCTCATCGATCCCCCGATCGCCACGCTCCGTGTTGGTGAGCGTCTACGAGAGTAGCGGGCGCGGATCGGCCGGGCGCGGGAAAGCGCCACGCCGCGCCGTCCCGGGAGGGGGCGGCGCGGCGTGGCGCTTCGGCGTTCAGGCGTCCCTGAGGGGGCCGGTCACTTGCTGGCGGCCGAGGCCTCGATCGCGGCGCGCAGGCCGGCGGGGTTCATGAACTGCGTCTGGTCGAGCTGCTTGCCGTTCAGGAAGACGCTCGGCGTGCCCTCGACGCCGCGGTCCTGGAGGGCGTACTTGGTCATCGCGTCGACCATGGGCTTCTTCTGCTCGTCCCGCACGCACTTCTCGAAGTTCGCGTCGGTGACGCCGACGTCCTTGCCCCACTTGACGAGGTCGTCGGGCGAGAAGCCCTTCTCGCCCTCGGGCGGCTGGAACTTGAAGAGCGCGTCGTGGTAGGAGACCCACTGGCCGGCCGGCACGCACAGCGCCGCCTCGGCCGAGCGCAGGGAGTTGATGCGGACGGGGTCCTTCTGCTGCCCGAACAGGTGGAACGGCCGGTAGACGACCTTGACCTTGCCCTGCTGGGCGAGCTGCTGGACGGTCTTGGCGGTCGCGCCCTCGAACTGCTTGCAGATCGGGCACTGGAAGTCCTCGAAGATCTCCAGCTCCGGCTTGCTCACCCCGGACTGCGCCATGAGGACGGAGCCGTCGGCCTGGCGGCTGACGGGGGCGAGCGCGCCCTGGTGCACCTCGGCCCGGCCGTTCTTGTTCTTCTGGTCGATGATGAGGACGGTCGCGACCACGATCACCGCCACGGCCACCACCGACCCGAGGACGATGGTGAGCAGCCGCCGCTGCTTCTCCCGCGCCGCCTGCCGCTTGCGCTCTGCGGCCAGGCGCTCCCTCGCGGACCGCTCTCGTGCGGCCTTGCTCATTGGTTCTCCTAAGCGTGCGGACGCGCGCCGGCACCGTGCGGCGCGCTACGACGGCGAGACTAGTCGACCTGGCCGACCCGCCGGAATTCGTCGGCCAGGACGAGGAGGAACAGCAGGACGGTGATGGCGTGGACGCCGGTGCACCACAGGCAGATCTTGTGCAGGAGCGCCAGCTCCACGGTGACCAGGTAGACCACGAACAGCACGCCCACCGCGACGGACGCGACGCGTCCCCAGCGCAGCGGAGGCCAGGTCGACCGCAGCGCCCACGGCGTCATCAGGGCGCCGAACCCCACGAAGAACGCGAGGCCGAACAGCGGCATCGGAACGCCCGCCAGGGTGGAGTACTCGCTGGTGGTGACGGCGTGGCAGTCCACCGTCCTGGACGCCGAGCACACCAGGGCGCCCTCGTCGTAGTGCGAGATCGTGAGGTAGACCGAGATGCCGAGCCCGGCGAGGGTCAGCACCCACGCCGCGATCTGGAGCCACGCGGGGGGCAGCGGCTGCCTCGGGGCCCCGGACCGGCTCTTCACCGTCATCTCTTGCGTCATCGTGTTCCTCCCGGGACCGCCTCTGCCGGCGACCACACCCTATTGGCTGCCGGCGGCCCCACAAGCCTTCAACTCGGGCGAGGGCACGGCGAGTTCCCGCGACCTGCCGGGACGTCCGCGCGGGGCCGGGTTTCGCCGGTCCCGCGCGGACGCCCGGGGCTGTCCGGAATGATCAGCGGCCGTGCCGGACGCCGGCGGCGAGCTCCTCGGTGAGCGCCCGGACCCCGGCGAGGCCGGAGGCGAGGTCGGGGGCGTCCAGCAGGCGGCGGATGAACGCCGACCCGACGATCACCCCGTCGGCGAACCCGGCGACCTCGGCCGCCTGGGCGCCGGTGCCGACGCCGAGGCCGAGACCGACCGGCAGCCCCGTGCCGGCCTTGTCCACGACGGCGCGGGTCCGCTCGACCAGGCGCGGGGCGCCGGTGTCGAGGGCGGAGCGGGCGCCGGTGACGCCCATCAGCGAGGCCGCGTAGACGAAGCCGCGGGACGCCCGGGTGATCGTCTCGATGCGCTCGTCGGTGGAGCTGAGCGCGACGAGGAACACCCGGTCGAGGCCGTGGGCGTCGGACGCCTCCAGCCACGGCCCGCCCTCCTCGGGCGTGAGGTCGGGCGTGATCAGGCCGGATCCGCCCGCGGAGGCGAGGTCGCGGGCGAACCGGTCGACGCCGTAGTGGTCGACGGGGTTCCAGTACGTCATGACGAGGACGGGGACGCCGGTGGCGGCGACGGCCTCGACCGTGCGGAACACGTCGGCGACGCGGATCCCGCCGACGAGCGCCCGGTGGACGGCGTCCTGGATGGTGGGGCCGTCCATCATCGGGTCGGTGTAGGGCAGGCCGATCTCGATGACGTCGCAGCCCGCGTCCACCATCGTCCGCGCCGCTTCCACGGCCCCCTCGTAGCTGGGGAACCCGGCGGGCAGGTACCCGACGAGAGCGGCGCGCCCGTCGGCCTTGGCCTTGTCGTAGGCGGTCTGGACGCTCACGC
Source organism: Spirillospora sp. CA-108201 (assembly GCF_050936235.1). Taxonomy (NCBI): domain Bacteria; kingdom Bacillati; phylum Actinomycetota; class Actinomycetes; order Streptosporangiales; family Thermomonosporaceae; genus Spirillospora; species Spirillospora sp. CA-108201. The sequence continues at coordinate 2,898,943 of NZ_JBNJNE010000001.1, forward strand.
GTTCTCTCCCTCGGGCATCAGGCCGAAGAAGGTGGCGGCCGTGTGCATGTCCTTGTCGCCCCGTCCGGACAGGCAGACGAGGATCACGGCGTCCGGGCCGAGTTCCTTGCCGACCTTGAGCGCGCCGGCGAGCGCGTGCGCGGACTCGATCGCCGGGATGATGCCCTCGGTGCGGCAGAGCAGCGCGAACGCCTCCATCGCCTCGGCGTCGGTGATCTCGCGGTACTCGGCGCGGCCGGTGTCGTGCAGCCACGAGTGCTCGGGGCCGACGCCGGGGTAGTCGAGCCCGGCGGAGATCGAGTGGGTTTCGAGGGTCTGGCCGTCGTCGTCCTGCAGCAGGTAGGTCCGCATGCCGTGGATGACGCCGAGGGAGCCGCCGACGAGGGTCGCGGCGTGCCTGCCGGTGGCGACGCCGTCGCCGCCCGCCTCGAACCCGATCAGCCGGACGGACGCGTCGCCGACGAAGGCGTGGAAGACGCCGATCGCGTTGGAGCCGCCGCCGACGCAGGCGACCACGGCGTCCGGGAGGGCGCCGGTCATCTCCACGCACTGCCGCCTGGCCTCGACGCCGATGACGCGCTGGAAGTCGCGGACCATCACCGGGAACGGGTGCGGGCCCATGACCGAGCCGATGCAGTAGTGGGTGTCGTCGACGCTGGCGACCCAGTCGCGGAACGCCTCGTTGCAGGCGTCCTTGAGGGTGCGGCTGCCGGTCCGCACAGGGACCACCTCGGCGCCGAGCATCCGCATCCGCGCGACGTTGAGCGCCTGCCGCTCGGTGTCGACCTCGCCCATGTAGACGGTGCAGGTCAGGCCGAGCAGGGCCGCGGCGGTGGCGGTGGCGACGCCGTGCTGGCCGGCGCCGGTCTCGGCGATCACGCGGGTCTTGCCCATCCGCCGGGCGAGCAGCGCCTGGCCGAGCACATTGTTGATCTTGTGCGAGCCGGTGTGGTTGAGGTCCTCCCGCTTGAGCAGCACCCGGGCGCCGGCGTGCTCGGAGAACCGCCTGGCCTCCGTCAGCAGGCTGGGCCGCCCCGCGTAGCCGGCGAGCAGGTCCTCCAGCTCGGCGGTGAACGCGGGGTCGTTCTTGGCGGTCTCGAACTCGCGGGCGAGCTCGTCCAGGGCCGCCATCAGGGCCTCGGGGGCGAACCGGCCGCCGAAGGGGCCGAAATGGCCCGTGGCGTCGGGCAGGGCTCCAGCACCGCGCGCGGCGGTGTCCATGGTCATGAGAAAACGCGTCCTGTCGTGGGAGAAGCGGCTGATCCGGTCACTGGGGTCCTGGACTAGCCCCGCCATCGCTCCCGGAGCGGTTCGACCTGCATGCCCGTAAGCCTATCCACTCGTCGCCGGGGTGCCTCAGCCGCTCTGCCGCAGCGCCGGGTGGGCGCCGGCGGCGACGAGGTCGGCGACCGCGGCGCGCGGGTCCTTGCCGATCACGAGGCTCTCCCCGACCAGCACCGCGTCGGCGCCGCTGGAGGCGTAGGCGAGCAGGTCGTGCGGGCCCCGCACCCCGGACTCGGCGACCTTCACGACGTCCTTGGGGATGAGGGGCGCGACCCGGGCGAACACGCCGCGGTCGACCTGCAGCGTGCGCAGGTCGCGGGCGTTCACGCCGATGACCTTGGCGCCCGCGTCGACCGCGCGGGCCGCCTCCTCCTCGGTGTGCACCTCGACGAGCGGGAGGAGCCCGATCGACTCGGCGCGCTCGACCAGCGAGACCAGGGCGTCCTGGTCCAGCGCGGCGACGATGAGCAGCGCCATGTCGGCGCCCGCGGCCCGGGCCTCCCACAGCTGGTAGGAGGTGACGATGAAGTCCTTGCGGAGCAGCGCGACGTCGACGTTGGCGCGGACCTCGGCGAGGTCGGCCAGGCTGCCGCCGAACCGGCGCCGCTCGGTCAGCACGCTGATCACCTTGGCACCGCCGGCCTCGTAGTCGCGGGCGAGCGCGGCGGGGTCGGCGATCGCGGCGAGCGCGCCCTTGGACGGGCTGCTGCGCTTGACCTCGGCGATGACCGAGACGCCCTGCCCGCGCAGCGCGCCGAGCGCGTCCCTGGGAGCCGGGGCCTTCGCCGCCTGCTCCTTGAGGGCGTCGAGCGGGACCTCGCGCTGCCTGTCGGCGAGATCGGCCCGGACGCCCTCGATGATCTCGTCCAAAACGCTCAAGGTCGCAGGCCCCCTATTTCAGGTCGTTCCGTGCACCGATCGTAGCCGCCCCCTCCGACGCGTCCCGCACCCGGGAGGGCCGTCCGGGCTCGCCGCCGGCCGGGCCGCGCGTGTCAGGGCGCGAGCACGTGCGCGAACGGCAGGTTGCGCACGATCCAGTAGACGATGAGAAGGCCGACGAACGAATACGCGACGGCCGGCGTGAACAGGGCGGACCGCATGGGCAGGCCCTGCGCGGTCCTGACCGTCCACCGCACGTACAGGTATCCGAAGACCGGCAGCAGGACGAAGAGCAGCGGGTTGAGGCCGAAAGCGGCGCCGACGTGCCCGTGCGCCAGGGCGTAGACAAGCCGCGTCATCCCGCACCCGGGGCAGTAGTAGCCGGTCAGGGCCAGGAAGGGGCAGCCCGGATAGTGCCCCGGCTCGTTGGGGTCCGCCCGGAACGCGATCACCAGGACCGCGCCGGCGGCCCCGGCCAGCACCGCCGCCTGGGGCGCCAGCGCCCGCGAGCGCGCGGATACGCGAGTCACACCGTCCACCCTAGGCGTCCAGGACGTAGCCGACGCCGCGCACCGTCCGGATGGGGCTGCCTTCGCCGAGCTTGGCCCGCAACTGGGCGACGTGCACGTCGACGGTGCGGCTCCCGGCCCCGGCCCCCGGCCCCCACGCGGCGTCGAGCAGCTGCTCGCGGGTGAAGACGCGGCCGGGGTGGGCCATCAGGAACTCCAGGAGGTCGAACTCGGTGACGGTGAGGGCGGCGCGGCGGTCCCCCACGACGGCCGCCCGCTCGTGGGGGTCGAGGGCGACGCGGCCGGCCCGCAGGGGGCCGGGCGCCTCCGCGCGGCCGCCGTCGCGCAGGGCCTCGGCGACGGCGGCGACGAGGACGCGGGGCCCGAAGGGCCGGTCGACGCGGTGGTCGCCGAGAGCGCGCGCGATCGCCGGGTCGAGGGGCCCGGTGACGGCGACGACGGGGGCGGGCCGGACGACGTCGGCGACGCGGCGGTACAGGTCGACGGGCAGCGCGCAGGTGGACAGGTCCAGGACGACGACGTCGGGTCGCCGGCGCCGGGCCGCGGCGGGCGCCCGCAGGGGGTCGGCCTCGATCTCGACGTCGAAGCCCTCCCGCGCGAGGTAGCGGCGCTCCAGCTCGGCGACGGCGGGGTCGTGCTCGATCACGAGCACGACCCCGCCACCGTCGGCGCTCACGACCGCTCGTGCGCGGTCGGGTCCTCGCCTCGATCGAGCGACTTCCACAAGGCGGACGAATCGTCCTCCGCCGGCTTGCGCGGCGCGCTGCGCTCGTAACGGGCCGACATGCCGGGCCAACGCGCCCCCCGCACGACGGTGAGGATCCCGCCCACGGCCAGGACGACCCCACCGGTGACCGAAACCAGCCACCACAGGTTCACGTCCAACACCGGATTCGCGCCAAGCCTCAACAACGCGCTCTTGTCACCGGCGGCCGCCAGCACACTGGACCGCTGCACGCTCACCGTGGACGCATAGGCGATCCCCACACCGAACAAGGCGATAAGGACACCGACACCCGCACGAACACGCCCGCGAGTGGCCATCAGCGCAGCAAGCCCGGCCAGTCCGGCCCACCCCAGCGCACCGGCCGCACCACCAAGGTCTCCACCGGTCAACTGAAGCGCGAACGGCGTGATGGCGTCCTGTGCCCGAACAGTGGCCCAGCTACGCCCAGCGGCAAGGAGCGCAAGCCCGGCCCCCGCAGCACAAACCACCGCCGCCACCCCACGCTCACGCCCAGGCGTCACAAGACCCCCCACACAGAGGAGCCCAATCCAGACGTTCCCACGGACATAACCGCAAGTTTATTGCAGCCCCCCAGCCCCCCGCCCCGACCCCCAAGCCGGCCGCACCCCAAGAAACCCAACCCGACAAACCCGCAAGACAACGCCCCCACGCAAAGGCAGGTTCGAGCCTGCGAGAACCGGGGCGAGCGCGCACCACTCGGCCAGGTGAGCCCAAGGGCCGCCAGGCCCGAAGGACGACCGGCCACGCAAGCCGCACACTCAGCGACCACGCAACAACCCACAGGAGTACGACCACGTGCAGAGGCGAGGTTCGAGCCTGCGAGAACCGGGGCGAGCGCGCACCACTCGGCCAGGTGAGCCCAAGGGCCGCCAGGCCCGAAGGACGACCGGGCGCGGGGTCCTCGGCCGGCGGAGATACCACGCGCCTACCTGAGAAGTGGCGATCGCGTCCAAAGGCAGGTTCAAGCGAAGCGAGAACCTGATCGCGCAGCGAGCCTCAAGGCGAGTCGAAGCGATGCCAGCGATCGCCCGCGTTTATCGACGATGGAGGGCCGCCAGGCCCGAAGAAGGAGAAAAACGCAATAAAACAGAGCCCGCCTCCCCCTGGCGGTGGGGGGCGGGCTCTGCCACGTACGGCTGGCGGGCGTTACAGGGGGACGACCTGGTCGGCCTGCGGGCCCCGGTTACCCTGCGTCACTTCGAACTGGACGCGCTGGTTCTCGTCCAGGGTGCGGTACCCGGAACTCTGGATGGCCGAGTAGTGCACGAAGACGTCCGGCCCGCCGCCGTCCACGGCGATGAAGCCGAAGCCCTTCTCGGCGTTGAACCACTTCACGGTGCCCTGCTGGGGCATGTCTTTCTCCTTGCGGCAAAACCTGGGCCCACACCTCGCGGGCCCGTGCGGTCACTGCGGAACGCTCTCGCCTCCCGGTACGGTCCCGGAAAAGCCAAAACGCCCGCTGCCATCAGTTCGCGGGCGTCTTGAACGATCGAGAACCACGACTGCAACCGACCGTCCCACCGTATCACCGCTTCCGCGTAAAGCGGAGGAGCCGCAAGACTTGCGTTTCTCCTCTCGGCGAACCGTGCCGTTACCTGCCCGTTAAAGACTCCAACCCGTCTCGGTCAGGGTCTTGACAGTGTCCGTGGCGCCGGTGAGGCGCACCTTCGCGACGTCGCGGCGGCCCAGTGCCCACAGGACGAGTTCGCCTACCGGGCCGTGCACGCGCACGGCTCCGCGGGGGCCGCCGGAGACCCGGGCGGCCCGGCCGTCGGGGCGGACGAAGGTTACCTCGACCTGAACTTTTCTTAGGACAAAGCGGGCAATTTTTATCCTTCGCCAGAGTAGTTCCTCTAGTTCCGGCGAGATGTCGCGCGGATCCCAGTCGGGACGTGCGCGCCGGATGTCCTCGTGGTGAACAAAGAACTCGACGGCGTTCGCGTTTTTGTCGACTCCGGGAAGGGCGTAAGGGGAGAACTTCGGCGGGCCCTGCGCGAACCGTTCCACCAGCCGCTCGAACGGCACGGCGCGTGCCGTCCGCCGCCGTACCCGCTCTGTATAGAAGGCGAGCGGAGGCAGCAGGATTCCGGGGGCGGCATCGGGACGCCCTTCCCGGACGACCAGATGGGCGGCCAGGTCGCGGGCGTCCCAGCCCGCGCACTCGGTGGCCGCCTCCGGTCCCGCCTCCTCCAGCGCGGCGGCCAGCAGCAGCCGTTCGCGGCGGACCGGGCCGGGGTCCGCCGGGCCGGAGCCGTCCTGCTTCGAGGCGGACGGCGCGGGGCCGTCCTCGGGCGTGCTCATCGCCCGATCGTAGGCCGCGGACGGGCGACCGGGAATAAGCGTCCCCGCCGGATGGTAGGCAATATCCGGCCCCACAAACCCCCCGCCGCGGTCGCAAGGGGGCATTTTCGGGGCGCCGCCATGATCGAGGAGTCGCCGTGCCACCTGCGTCCAGACGCGTCAGCCCGCATGTCCTGAGAGAGGGCTCGGGCGTCCTGTGGGTGGCGGTGAAGGCGGAGCCGCGGGTGTTCACGCTGTCGGTGCTGGCGAGCGCCGTCTACGCGGCGATGACCGTGGGGACCGCGCAGGTGCTGGGCTGGGCGACCGGCCACGTCGTGCTGCCGGCGTTCGAGTCCGGGCGCACGACCGCCGGGGCGCTGGCGGGGGCCGCCGCCCTCATCATGGCGGTGGCGCTGCTGAAGGCCCTCGGCGTCGCGGGACGCCGGTTCTACGCGGGCCTCATGCAGTACCGGCTCCAGGCGTCCTACCGCCGCGCGGTGACCAGGCAGTACCTGCGGCTCCCGCTGGCGTGGCACCACCGGCACCCGACCGGGCAGCTGCTGTCGAACGCCAACGCCGACGTCGAGGCGGTGTGGGCGCCGATCGCGCCGCTGCCGATGGCGGTCGGCGTCGTGTTCATGCTCCTGATCGCCGCGGTGTCGATCCTGGTCACCGACGTGGTCGTGGCGGCGGTCGGGTTCCTGGTGTTCCCCGCCGTCGCCCTCATCAACGTGGTGTACCAACGGCGGCTGTCCCCGGTGGCGACCCGCGCGCAGCAGCTGCGCGCGGAGGTCAGCGAGGTCGCGCACGAGAGCTTCGAGGGCGGCCTGGTGGTCAAGACCCTCGGCCGGGAGGCGGCGGAGACCGAGCGGTTCGCCGAGCGGGCGCGGGAGCTGCGGGACGCCAACATCGCGGTCGGCCGCATCCGCGGTCTGTTCGATCCGGTGCTGGAGGCGCTGCCGAACCTCGGGGTGCTGGCCGTCCTGCTGATCGGGTCGGTGCGGCTGGACTCGGGCGCGATGTCGCCGGGCGACCTGGTGAACGTCGCCTACCTGTTCACGCTGCTGTCGTGGCCGATCCGGGCGCTGGGCTGGGTGCTGGGCGAGGTGCCGCGCAGCGTCGTCGGATGGAAGCGGGTCCGCGGCGTCCTGGACGCGACGGGGTCGCTGCCGTTCGGGGACGGCGCGCTGGACGGTTCCGCGGGCGCGGCGACCGAGCTCCAGGTCCGGGAGGTCAGGTTCGCCTACGAGGCGGCCGGCGGCGAGGGGACGCGGCGCCGCGTCCTGCACGACGTGTCGTTCGCGGCCGCGCCCGGCCGGACGATCGCGATCGTCGGCCCGACGGGGTCGGGCAAGTCCACGCTCACGTCGCTGCTCGTCCGGCTGGTCGACCCGGCGGACGGGTCGGTCCTGCTGGACGGCGTCGACCTGCGCGACGTGGAGCGCGGCGGGGTCGCGGCCACGGCGGCCCTGGTCCCGCAGCAGACGTTCCTGTTCGACGACACCGTGCGCGGCAACGTGGCGCTCGGCCTCGACGTCCCGGACGAGCGGGTCTGGGAGGCGCTGCGGCTCGCCCAGGCCGAGGGGTTCGTCGCGGCCCTGCCCGGCGGGCTCGACACCAGGGTCGGCGAGCGCGGGGCGACGCTGTCGGGCGGGCAGCGCCAGCGGCTCGCGCTGGCGCGGGCGCTGGTGCGGCGGCCCCGGCTGCTCGTCCTGGACGACGCGACCTCCAGCGTCGACCCCCAGGTGGAGGCGCGCATCCTGCAGAGCCTGCGGGAGTCGCAGGCGGAGGAGGCCGGCGGCGCGACCGTCGTGGTCGTCGCCTACCGCAAGGCCACGATCGCGCTCGCGGACGAGGTCGTCTACATGGAGCACGGCCGCGTCGTCGCGCGCGGCACCCACACGGAGCTGCTGGACGGCTCGGAGGGCTACCGCGACCTCGTCAACGCCTACGAGCGGGCCGAGGCGGAACAGGAAGCGGTCGAGGGCGGCGAGGAGGCCCTGGCATGACGACGGTGACCGACACGGCGGCATCGAAGCCGAGAAGCGCGCCGGGACTGAGCGACACCGCGGCGGAGGGCGCGATCAGCACGCTGCGGCGCGGGCTGCGGCTGACGCCGGAGTTCCGGGCCGGCCTGTCCGGGACGCTGGCGCTCGCGCTGGTGTCGACGGCCGGGCGTGTGGTGGTGCCCGTCGCCGTCCAGCAGACGATCGACAAGGGCCTCGGCCGCCCGGAGGGCCCCGACCTGGCCTTCATCCGGACGGCGGTGCTGCTGTGCGCGGCGGCCGTCCTGGTGACGGCCGTGTGCGCCTACCTGATGAACGTCCGCCTGTACCGGACGTCCGAGGGCGGCCTGGCGACGCTGCGGGTGCGGGCGTTCCGGCACGTCCACGACCTGTCGATGCTCACCCAGAGCGGGGAGCGGCGGGGCTCGCTGGTGTCGCGGGTGACCGGCGACGTCGACCAGATCAGCCAGTTCATGCAGTCGGGCGGGCTGATGTTCATCGTGTCGATCGGGCAGCTGATCGTGGCGAGCGTGCTGATGGTCGTCTACTCGTGGCCGCTGGCGCTGCTGGTGTGGGTGGCGTTCGTGCCGCTGGCGTTCGCGCTGCGCCGGTTCCAGCGGATCCTGTCGAGCGCGTACATGCGGGTGCGGGAGCGGATGGGCGACCTGCTGGCGGCGGTCAGCGAGTCGGTCGTGGGCGCCCCGGTGATCCGCGCCTACGCCTCGGAGGAGCGCACCGGCCGCCGGGTGGACGAGACGGTGGAGTCCTACCGGTCGGCGCAGACGCGGGCGCAGGCGATGGTCGCGCTCACGTTCCCGGTCAGCGAGCTGGTGGCGGCGCTCGCCACCGCGGCCGTCGTCATCGCCGGGACGCTGCTCGGCGTCGCCGGGGAGTTGTCGGCCGGGCGGCTCGTGGCGTTCCTGTTCCTGGTCACGCTGTTCGTCAGCCCGATGCAGACGGCCACCGAGGTGCTGAACGAGGCGCAGAACGCGATCGCGGGGTGGCGCCGGGTGCTCGGGGTGCTGGACACGGCCCCGGACGTCGCCGACCCGGGCGAGGCGGGCGAGACGCTGCCGCGCGGCCCCATCGATCTGCGGTTCGAGTCGGTGGGGTTCGCCTACCCGGGCGGCCCGCCCGTCCTGCACGACGTCAGCGTCGGCATAGCGCCGCGCAGCCGCGTCGCGATCGTCGGGCAGACGGGGTCGGGCAAGACGACGTTCGCCAAGCTCCTCACCCGGCTCATGGACCCGGTGTCGGGCCGCGTGCTCGTGGACGGCGTGCCGCTGGACCGCGTCCGGTTCTCGTCGCTGCGCGAGCGGATCGTCATGGTCCCGCAGGACGGGTTCCTGTTCGACGCGTCGCTCGCCGACAACGTCCGGTACGGGCGCCCGGACGCCTCCGACGAGGACCTCGTCCTCGCGCTGACCGAGCTGGGTCTCGCCGACTGGCTGGACGGCCTCCCGGAGGGCCTCGCCACGCCCGTGGGGCAGCGGGGCGAGTCGCTGTCGGCGGGCGAGCGCCAGCTCGTCGCGCTGGCCCGCGCCTACATCGCCGACCCGGACCTGCTCGTCCTGGACGAGGCGACCTCCGCCGTGGACCCGGCCACCGAGGTGCGGATCCAGCGGGCGCTGGACGGCGTGACGCGGGGCCGCACGGCGATCTCGATCGCGCACCGGCTGTCCACGGCCGAGGCGGCGGACGAGGTGATCGTGTTCGAGGCGGGGCGGATCGTGCAGCGCGGCCCGCACGCCGAGCTCGTCGCCGAGCCGGGCGTGTACGCCGATCTGCACGCGTCCTGGGTCGCCCAGCGGAGCCTGTGACAGGTTCCACAGGGCCGCTCCCTGGGTAAACGCAAGCTAAAGCACTTGCCCGATATCTGGTCCAGTGCGCATTCTGCTGGGGTGAGCAACGAGGTCGTGTTGGAATCGGCGGGCACGCTGCACGGTCAACTGCAGCGTGGACTCGGGAGGGCCGCGCGCCGCGCGGCGGACAAGCCCGGCGCGGGCGAGTACGTGTACGCCTGCGTCCGGCGGGATCCGCGCTGGGATCGGCAGTGCGAGTCGCGGCGGCTGTACTACGCCCGGTTGATGGTCGATCTGGAGTTGTCGGTGGGGCCGGTGGCGGAGCATCTGTTCGATCCGTCCGACCACACCGACCCCGACGAGTGGCGGGTGGACCTGGCGCTGGGCGTGCTGGCCGACCTGGTGCGGCTGAGCCGGCGGGAGGCCGCCGCGCCGCTGCGCCGGTACGCCGAGGAGGGCGCGCAGTGGTTCGACGCGGTCGCCGAGCTCATCGATCTTGAAGACCCCTCGCTCGCGGTCGGGCTGGACGCCCTGGTCGCCGCGCGGTGCGACGACGCGGACCTGGCGCTGCTGGTCCCGGGCCGGTACAACCCGGTGATCGAGGCGTGGGCGGCGCGGCAGCCGCGGGTGGCCGACGCCCTCGCGCGGCAGCGGGAGGCGGGACGGGCGGCGCGGCGCGCGATGGTGCCCGCCGCCGGGAAGGACGGGCAGAGCGAGGCCGAGTTGCTGGATCTCGCGCGCAGGCGCGGCGAGGGCTCCATAGCGGCGATATTCGAGCTGGGCCGCCGCAGGACGCTCGCCCTGCTGGACCTCGCGGAGGAGCTGCTGCCCCAGCGGCCGAGCAGGTTCGGGGGCGCGGTGTGCCGGGCGTTGCGCGAGTACGGGCCGGAGACGCTGCCGCGGGCGCGGACGTGGGCGGCGCAGCGCGGCGGCTGCGCGGACATGGGGCTGCGCATCCTCGCCCGCTACGGCACCCGCCAGGACATCCCCCTGCTGATGGAAGAGCTGAACGCCGCCGTCTCCCGGCGCGACTGGGCCGACGCCGCGAGCCCGATCGAGGGGCTGGGACGGCTGCGCGCGGGCGAGGCCGTCCCGCTGTTGAAGACCGCTTGGACCGAATCCACCTATGCCTATCTGAGACCCCGCATCCTGACCGCCTTGACGAGAACCGCCCCGCACACCGCCGAGTCCTACACCGTCGAAGGGCTGTGGGACTGCGAGGAGGGCGTCCGGGCCGAGGCCGCCCGGACCGCGCCGATCACCGGCGAGACGTCGCTGCGGTTGCAGCGCCTCCACAACGACGGCGCCGAGGAGCCCGGCGTCCGCGCCGCCGCCGGCGCCCGCCTGATGCCCTGAAGGCCGCGGTGTCCCTGAAGCCCGCGGTGTCCCTGAAGCCGCGGTGCACCGGATCGCGGTCGTCCGAGCCGGGATGAACCCCTCCGGGGCGGGGCGCGTATTCCTCCCTCGAATCGCGCGTCTCACCCCGGAGAGGAAGAGCGATGGTTTCCCGACACCATCTCGGCTTGTTGAAGACGGTGCCGCTGTGCGCCGCCGTGCTGGCGATGCCGCTGGCGGCCGGCTGCTCCGCCGGGTCGGACGCGTCCGGCGGCAAGGACGCCGAGCCGGCGAGCCTGGCCGAGCTGGCGCAGCAGACGGACTGCTCCCTGACCGGGAAGCGCAAGGTCGAGGATCTGGAGCAGGGGAACTGCAAGACCGCGCGGGGACGCTACGTCCTGCTCAGCTTCACCTCCGACAACGGCATGAACGCCTGGCTGGAGGAGGCCAAGCCCTGGGGCGGGACGTACCTGGTCGGGGCGCGCTGGGTGGCGGTCAGCCAGCAGCAGACCCTGGAGTCGCTGCGCGGAGACCTCGGCGGCAAGATCGTCCAAGGGGACGACGGCCACGGCGCGGGGCACGGCTCGGGGCACGGCTGACGGGCGGTCAGGCCCGGCCCGCGGCGCTCCCCTCGCTCGTGCCCTCCTCGCCCCGCACGAGCAGGGCGCTCCAGCGCTCCAGGGCGGGGCCCAGGCGTTCCAGGACCCGCCGCCCGGCCAGGCCCCGGCGGACGATGCCCGGGTGCCGCAGCGGGTGCCGCGGGCCGTCGACGACGACGCGGACGGCCGCCACCGGCAGCGTCCCGGCGCGCTCGGCGACGAGAGCCGACTCCATGTCCGCGAGCCGCGCCCCCTGCGCCGCGAGCAGGGCGCGCTCCGCGCCCCGGACGAGACGGTCGGTGGTGACCAGCGGGCCGACCTGAGCGCTCAGGCCGTCCCGGATCATCTCCTCGGCGAGCAGGTGCGGCGCGGCGCACGGCACCGCCTTCCCGCACGAGCCGTCCTCGCGGATCTCGTCGGCGACGAGGACGTCGCCGGGCCGCAGCCGCTCGTCGAGCGCGCCGCCGAACCCGGCGACGACGAGGGCGGCGCAGGCGGCCGGCAGCCGGTCGGCGCGCCGCGCCCGGTAGCCGACGACCACGACCGGCGTCCGGGTGAGGCCGCGCCGGATCGCGCGCGCCTCCATCCCGAGCGCGGCGCACACCACCGGGCCGAGCATCGGCGCGTCCGCGTCGTCGTCCCCGCCCGGCCCTCCGGCGGCGTCCAGCCCTCCAGTGACGTTCACGCGTCCAGCGAAACACGAGGTCATCCCGAGATCCAGCGCCATCACCGCGCAGTGCCATATCCGCTCACCGCGCAGTGCCGGATGCGCCTCCCGCGGATCCGCCTCGCGGAGGGCGCGGACGGCGCCTCCGCCCGCTTAGACTCCCCGGCATGACCTCGACCTCCTTTCCCCTTCGGCGGAAGCTGGCCGTACTCCCGTTCGTCCTGCTGCCCCTCGGCGCGGCGGCCGCGTGCGGCGGCGAGAACAGCAAGACCTCCTGCGGCGTCAACTCCTGCACGGTGACCTTCGACCGCGGCGTCGACGCCAGCGCGTCCATCCTCGGCGTGAAGGCCGAGCTGGTGAGCGTGCAGGGCGAGATGGTCACCCTCAGGATCGGCGGGCAGACGGTGACCGTGCCGGCCGGGGACGGGCAGCAGGCCGAGGGCTTCGACGTCTCGGTGCAGTCCGTCACCAGGGACCAGGTGGTGGTGAAGATCTCCAACAACGGCTGACCGGGTCTAGAATTCGCTCATGCGTTCGATGACCGCGGCGGAGCGCCGGGCCCGGCTCGCGCTCCGCCACCGGCTCTGCGTCCCGGCCAGGACCGACGACGTCCTCGACATCGTCCGGTCCCTGGTGGTGCTGCACGCCACGGACCCGGCCACCGTCCACCTGTCGGTCGCGGCCCGCAGCGTCCACGCCGTCCCGGCGGCGGTCGAGAAGGCCCTGTACGACGACCGCGCGCTGCTGCGGATGCTCGCGATGCGCCGGACGATGTTCGTCGCGCCGACGGACCTCGTCCCGGTGCTGCAGGCGTCCACGGCGAACGGGCTGGCGGCCAGGCAGCGCGCGACCTACACGCGGATGATCGAGCGCGGCGCCGACGTCGCCGACGCGCCCGCCCTGTTCGCCGAGGCCGAGGCGGCCGCGCACCGGGCGCTGCTGGCGCGCGGTGAGGCCACGGGCGCCCGGCTCAGCGCCGACGTGCCCCTGCTGCGCACCCAGGTCGACCCGGCGCCCGGCAAGTCCTACTCGCGGCCCACGAGCATCACCACCTGGGTCCTGGTCACGCTCGGCTGCGAGGGCCGCATCGTGCGCGGGCGGCCCAACGGGTCGTGGACGAGCAGCCAGTACGTGTGGTCCCCCGTCGAGACGTGGCTGCCCGGCGGCATCGAGGACGTCCCGGCCGAGGAGGCCCGCGCCGACCTCGTCCGCAGCTGGCTGCGCGCGTTCGGGCCCGCGCCCGTCTCGGACCTGAAGTGGTGGACGGGCTGGAGCGCCGCCGACGTCAGGAAGGCCCTCGCGCTCCTGGACGTCACCGAGGTCGACCTCGACGGCGCCGCGGGCCTCGTCCTGGGCGACGACCTGGAGCCCGTCGCCGCGCCGGAGCCGTCGGCGGCGCTGCTGCCCGCGCTCGACCCGACCCCGATGGGCTGGCGGGAGCGCGGCTGGTTCCTCGGTGCGCACGGCCCGCGGCTGTTCGACCGCAACGGCAACATCGGGCCGTCGGTCTGGTGGGACGGCCGGATCGTCGGCGGGTGGGCGCAGCGCAAGGACGGCGAGATCGCCGTCCGCCTCCTGGAGGACGCCGGCGCCGACGCCGAGGCGGCCGTCGAGCGGGAGGCGGCGCGCATGGCGGAGTGGTACGGCGACGTCCGCGCGATCCCCCGGTTCCGCACCCCCCTGGAGCGCGAGCTGACGTCGTGAGCCGGGCCCGTCAGTGGTAGGGCCCGTCAGTGGTAGGGGCCCGCGGTCGTCGCGGCCCGCCGCTTGGCCCCGCCGCGCCGCAGGAAGGTGACGGCGAACGCGACGGCCGCGAGGCCGCCGAGCCCGAGCGCGGCCAGCAGGGCCAGGCCGAGGTAGCCGTGGGCGGTGTCGTCGGGCGTCACGAGGATCGGCCCGTCGGCGCCCCGGCACGTCAGCCGGGCGTCACCCGACACCGGCGCCTTGAACGTGGCCGTGTAGCGGTAGGAGGCGTGGTCGGACGCGCTCCAGGAGTTCTTCCGCGTGAGCGGGACGGGCCCGGACCGCTCCCCCGCCTCGACCCGGCAGGCGTACGGGGTCGGGCCGCCCTCCCGGACGTAGACGAAGTAGCCGTAGCCCTCCGTGAGCCGCACGGTGACCCCGGAAGCCGGGTCGCCCGCCGCCGACGGGCCCTCGGCGACCTCCGAGTCGTCCCACAGGACCGCCAGCGTCGTGAAGAACCCGATGACGGCGACCAGGACCAGGGCGATCGGCAGCGCGTACCACCCGGCGCTCGGGCCGACGCGCCGTTGCCGCGGCGCCCAGCCCGGTCCCGGCTGACCCGGTCCCACGGGCGGCGGCGGTCCCATCGGCGGGTTGGACCCGGGCCACATGTCTTCCCCCCTGCGGAGTTCTGTGCAGGACGACAACGATCGCAGAGAACCGTCCGCCCCGCCAGACGGCCTCCTGTAAAGGGCCGCTGACCGAGGGGTTGGAGCACGTCTGTAACGTCCCCCCTGGACAGAGGAGGCGCATGTGGCGGCACTGCCCGGCCTGACCCCCGGCACGCTCCCGCCCGAGACCGCCGAGCTGCGGGCCCGGGTGCGGGAGTTCCTGGCCGAGACGCCCTTCACGGCCCGCTGCGACAGCTGGCTCACCGGCGCCGACCCCGCCTTCAGCCGGCTGCTGGGCGAGCGCGGCTGGCTGGGCATGACGCTCCCCGAACGCTACGGCGGGCACGGGAGCTCGCCGCTGGAGCGGTTCGTGGTGGTCGAGGAGCTGCTGGCCGCCGGGGCCCCCGTGGGGGCGCACTGGATCGCCGACCGGCAGACCGGCCCGTCGATCCTCGCCCACGGCACCGAGGAGCAGAGGAGGCGGTTCCTGCCGGCGATCGCGCGCGGCGCGTGCTTCTTCGCGATCGGGATGAGCGAGCCCGACTCCGGGTCCGACCTGGCGTCGGTCCGGACCCGCGCCGAGCGCGACGGGCGCGGATGGCGGCTGCACGGCGCCAAGGTGTGGACGAGCGGCGCCCATCTCGCGCACGCGATCCTCGTCCTGGCCCGGAGCGCGCCCCGCACGGCGGACCGGCACGCGGGCCTCAGCCAGTTCATCGTGCCCCTGCCGGACGACCGCGTGACGGTCAGGCCCATCCGGGGGCTGTCGGGCGAGCACCACTTCAACGAGGTCGTGCTCGACGGCGTGTTCGTGCCGGACGCCCTCGTCCTCGGCCGCGCCGGGGACGGGTGGCGGCAGGTGACCGCCGAGCTGGCCTACGAGCGCAGCGGCCCCGAGCGGCTGCTCAGCACGTTCCTGCTCGTCCGGCTCCTGCACGGCCGCGCCACGGGCCCGGCGGCTCGGCGGGCGCTCGGCGGGCTGACCGCGCGGCTCTGGGCGCTGCGGCAGGCGTCGCTGGGGGTCGCCGGGGCACTCGCCCGGGGCGAGACGCCCGAACTGGCCGCGGCCCTCGTCAAGGACCTCGGGACGCGGTTCGAGCGCGAGGTCGTCGAGGCGGCGCGCGAACACGCGGGCGTGGAACCCGATCCCGGCTCCCCCGACCCGCTGGCGCGCGCGCTGGCGGAGTCGGTCGTCCAGGCGCCCGGGTTCACGCTGCGGGGCGGCACCAACGAGATCCTGCGCGGCATCGTCGCCCGCGGGCTGGGAGTGCGCTGATGGGGCTTCTGGAGGAGACCGCGAACGAGATCCTCGCCGGCGACGACCCGTGGCCGGCGCTGGAGGAGTCCGGTCTGGCGCTGGCCGGGGTGCCGGAGGAGGCGGGCGGCAGCGGCGGGGACCTCGCCGACGCCGCCGCCGTCCTGCGCGCGGCCGGGTACCACGCCGCGGCCGTGCCGCTGGCCGAGACGCTGCTGGCCGGGCGGCTGCTCGCCGGCGCCGGGCTGCGGGCGGCGCCCGGCGCCCTCACCGTCATGTCCGGCGACGCCGAGAGGGCGGAGGCCCCCGGCGGCCCCGTCCTGAGCGGGACGTTCCGCCGGGTTCCGTGGGCGCGCTCCGCGCGGTCGCTGGTCGTCCTCGGCGGCGGATTCGTCGCCGTCGTCGATCCGGCGCGGGCGCAGATCACCGAGGGCGCGAACGTGGCGGGCGAGCCGCGCGACGACGTCGTCCTGTCCGGCGTCCCGGCGCAGGAGGCGGCGCCGTGCGCGGTGGACGCGGCCGAGCTGCGGCGGCGGGGCGCGCTGGCGCGGGCCGTCCAGCTGACGGGGGCGATGGCCCGGGCGCTGGACCTGTCCGTCCGGTACGCGGGCGAGCGGGAGCAGTTCGGGCGGCCGATCGGGCGGTTCCAGGCCGTCCAGCAGATGCTGGCCGAGCTGGCCGGGGAGGCGACGGTCGCGGACGTCGCGGTGCGCGCCGCCGTCCGCGCCCCCGGCGACCCGGTCGCGGTGGCGGCCGCCAAGGCGAACGCGTCGCGGGCCGCGGGCGCGGTCGCCGCGATCGCCCACCAGGTGCACGGCGCGCTCGGCGTCACCGAGGAGCACCCCCTGCGCCGGGTCACGCTGCGGCTGTGGTCGTGGCGGGAGGAGTACGGCGGCGAGACCGCCTGGGCCGACGACCTCGGCGCGGCGCTCGCCGCCGCGCCCGACCCGTGGGCGCTCGTCACCGGCACCTGAACGCTCGACCGGCGGAACGTGTCGGTAATCTCACTAGGAGTAGCGGACCGCGTTCGGAGACAGCATGGCGCCCTGGGACCGACTGCCCGTTCCGCCGATCAGGCTGCCCCGGCCGAAGGGGCTGTCCTGGCCGCCGGGGCTTCCGTGGCCGCGCGGCCTGGCCCCCTACACCGTCGAGCGCGACCTGCCGGTCGCCATGCCCGACGGGGTCGTCCTCCTCGCCGACCGGTACGTCCCGGCCGGGGTCGAGCGGCCCCCCACGATCCTCGTCCGGACCCCGTACGGGCGCCGCGGCCCCGCCGCCCTCGCCAACGGCCTGCTGTTCGTCCCGTTCGGCTTCCAGCTGGTCGTGCAGAGCACCCGCGGGACCTCCGGGTCCGGCGGCGAGTTCGACCCCCTCGGCAGCGAGCGCGCCGACGGGCTCGCCACCGTCGAGTGGCTGAAGCGCCGGCCCTGGTTCCACGGCGCGTTCGCCGCGTTCGGGCCGAGCTACCTCGGCTACGCGGCATGGGCGATCGCCGCCGAGGCCGGGCCCGAGCTGAAGGCGATGTCGCTGCAGATCACCGCGTCCACGTTCCGGGACGCCGCCTACGTGGGCGGGTCGTTCGCCCTGGAGTCCACGCTCACCTGGACCGACCTCACGCACCGGCAGCAGCGGCGGCTCGGCATGCTGACCGCGCCGCTGACGTCGCGGCGCCGCGTCCAGCGCGCCGCCCGATCCGGCCGCCCGCTCGCCGAGCTGGACGTGCTGGCCGGCGGCGAGCCCATGCGCTTCTACCAGGACCTGCTCGCCGGCCACGGGGACGCCGACGGGTACTGGGACACCCGCGACTTCAGCGCCACCGTCGGCGAGGTCGCCGCGCCCGCCACCCTCCTCGGCGGCTGGTACGACGTGTTCCTGCCCTGGATGGTCAGGGACTACCGGGCGCTGCGCGCCGCCGGGCACGCCCCGTACCTGACGATCGGCCCCTGGTGGCACACCGACGCGCGCCACGGCCTGCCGGCGATCCGCGAGTCGCTCGCCTGGTTCCGCGCCCACCTGCAGGGCGACCCGTCCGGGCTGCGGCGCGACCCCGTCCGCGTCTACGTCACCGGCGCCCGCGAGTGGCGGCACTACCGCGACTGGCCTCCGCCGGGCATGCGGCGGGCGCGCTGGCACCTGCACGCCGGCGGCGGGCTCGGCGAGGACGGCCCGCTCGGCGGCCCGCCCAGCGCCTACCGCTTCGACCCGGACCGCCCGACGCCCGCGCTCGGCGGCCCCACCCTGCTCGGCAGCTCCCGCCCCGTCGACAACCGCCCCCTGGAGCGGCGGCCGGACGTGCTGGTGTTCACCTCCGCGCCGCTCGGCGCCGACCTGGACGTCATCGGCCCGGTCGGCGCCGACCTGTACGTCCGCTCCGACCGCGAGCACACCGACTTCGTCGTCCGGCTCTGCGACGTCTCCCCGGACGGGACGTCCCGCAACGTCTGCGAGGGCGGCCTGCGCCTGCCCGCCGCCGCGGCGAGGCCGGTCGGGACCGGCGGGGTGCTCCGTCTCGCCGTCGACCTGTGGCCCACGGGCCACCGGTTCCAGCGCGGGCACCGCGTCCGGGTCCATGTCACCAGCGGCGCGCACCCCAAGGTCGCCGCCAACCCCGGCACCGGCGAGCCGCTCGCCACCGCCGCGACGAGGACGGTCACCGCCCGGCAGGAGGTCCTCCACGACCCCGACCACCCGTCCGCGATCATCCTCCCCGTCGCCGGGCGCTCCCCCGAGGCCGCGGTCCCGGCCCCCGGCGAGGACGCCCCGTGACCGCGCCCCGGGGAACGGCTCAGCTCACCCGGGAGACGATCGCCTTCGCCAGGTTCCCGGCGCTGCCGGGGGCGTGGTGGAGGTAGAGGGCGGGTTCGGTCAGTTCGAGCTCGATGAGCAGCGGGGCGCCGTCCGGGCCGGGGATCATGTCGACGCGGGCGTAGAGGAGGTCGCCGCCGTGCGGGACGGCCGCCAGCGCGCGGTTCGCCAGTTCCAGCTCGGCCCCGGTCGCCGTGGACGCGGTGACCCGGCCGCGCGTCGGGTCGTCCCGGACGTGGCCCTGGACGCCCGCCCCGGCGGTGAGGATCTGCGCCTTGCGTCCGGCGTGGCTGAACTCGCCGTCGAGGAAGACCAGCGCCGTCTCGCCGACCGTGTCGACCGCGGACAGGTACGGCTGGACCATCACCGTCCGGCCGGCCTCGCGGAGCGAGCGCAGATGGGCGCGGGCCGCGCCCTCCTCGCCGGGGCCCCAGCGGGCGGTGTCGCCCGCGCCGATCGAGACGGCGGGCTTGACGACGTACTCGGGCCAGTCGGAGGGGATGTCGTCCGGGTCCCACAGGGTCGGGACGACGGGGACGCCGGCGCCGGCGAGCTCGCGCAGGTAGCGCTTGTCGGTGTTCCACCGCACGATCGCGGCGGGGTTGAGGACGCGGGGCAGGCTCTGCGCCCAGGCGACGAACTCGTCCCGCCGGGTGGTGTAGTCCCAGGTGGAGCGGATGACGACGACGTCGTACCGGGACCAGTCGACGTCGGCGTCCCAGGCGACGGGCTCGGCCGCGGCGCCCTCGGCCGCCAGGGCGCCGACCAGGTCCTGGACGTCGTCGCTGCCGTCGGGCAGCAGGGCACAGGTCGCCAGAGCGATGCGCATGCGGGGGGTTCCCTCTTCAGCGGACGGGGTTGCCGGCGGCGCCGAGCGCGGCCTTGACGTCGGAGATCTTGAGCTCGCCGAAGTGGAAGACGCTGGCGGCGAGGACGGCGTCCGCGCCCGCCTCCACGGCGGGGGCGAAGTGCCGGGCCGCCCCCGCGCCCCCGCTGGCGATCACCGGGACGGTGACGGCCTCCCGGACGAGGCGCAGCATCTCCAGGTCGAACCCGGCCTTGGTGCCGTCGGCGTCCATCGAGTTCAGCAGGATCTCCCCGACGCCGAGCTCCGCGCCGCGGCGGGCCCACCCGACCGCGTCGATGCCGGTGCCCTCGCGGCCGCCGTGCGTGGTGACCTCGAAGCCGGACGGCGTCCCCGCGGCGCGCCGGGCGTCCACCGACAGGACGACGCACTGCGACCCGAACCGGTGCGCGGCCTCCCGCAGGAACTCAGGCCGCGCGATCGCCGCGGTGTTGATCGAGACCTTGTCGGCGCCCGCGCGCAGCAGCCGGTCGACGTCCTCGACGGTGCGGATGCCGCCGCCGACCGTCAGCGGGATGAACACCTGCTCGGCGGTGCGCCGCACCACGTCGTAGGTCGTGGAGCGGTCGGCGCTGGAGGCGGTGATGTCGAGGAACGTCAGCTCGTCGGCGCCCTCGGCGTCGTAGCGGCGGGCCAGCTCCACGGGGTCGCCCGCGTCCCGCAGGTTCTGGAAGTTGACGCCCTTGACCACGCGCCCGGCGTCGACGTCCAGGCACGGGATCACCCGCACGGCGACGGTCACTTCACGGCCTCCAGGGCCTCTTCCAGCGTGAACGCCCCCGCGTAGAGGGCCTTGCCGACGATCGCGCCCTCGACGCCGTCCGGGACGAGCCCGGCGAGCGCCCGCAGGTCGTCCAGCGACGAGACGCCGCCGGAGGCGACGACGGGCTTGTCCGTCCGGGAGCAGACCTCCCGCAGCAGGTCGGTGTTGGGGCCGCGCAGCGTCCCGTCCTTGGTGACGTCGGTGACGACGTAGCGGGGGCAGCCGTCGTCCTCCAGCCGCGCGAGGACGTCCCACAGGTCGCCGCCCTCCCGCGTCCATCCGCGGGCGGCCAGCGTCGTGCCCCGCACGTCCAGCCCCACCGCGATCCGGTCGCCGTGCGAGGCGATGATCTTGCGGCACCAGGCGGGGTCCTCCAGCGCGGCGGTGCCGATGTTGACCCGGGCGCACCCGGTGGCCAGGGCCGTCTCCAGCGACGCGTCGTCGCGGATGCCGCCCGACAGCTCCACCTTCACGTCCAGCTTCCCGGTCACCTCGGCGAGCAGCTCCCGGTTGGAGCCGCGCCCGAACGCCGCGTCGAGGTCCACCAGGTGGATCCACTCCGCGCCCGCCCGCTGCCAGGCGAGCGCCGCCTCCAGCGGCGCGCCGTAGGAGGTCTCGGTGCCGGCCTCGCCCTGCACCAGCCGGACGGCCCGGCCGTCGGCGACGTCGACGGCGGGAAGAAGCGTCAGAGTCATGCGGAAACCCTATCGATGCTGATGAGACGGGGGGCTAGGCCAGGGTGGCGAGCCAGTTGCGCAGGAGCTGGGCGCCGGCGTCGCCGGACTTCTCCGGGTGGAACTGGGTGGCGCACAGGGGGCCGTTCTCGACCGCGGCCACGAACCGGTCGCCGTGCTCGGACCAGGTGACCAGGGGCGCCGGGATGGTGCCGGTCGGGTCGGAGACCAGGTCCCAGCTGCGGGCGGCGTAGGAGTGGACGAAGTAGAAGCGCTCGTCGCGCAGGCCCTCGAAGAGCTCGGAGCCCTCGGGGGCGTCCACCGTGTTCCAGCCCATGTGCGGGACGACCGGGGCGTCCAGGCGGTCGACCGTGCCGGGCCACTCGTCGCAGCCCTCGGTGGTGACGCCGTGCTCGATGCCCTGGGAGAACAGGATCTGCATGCCGACGCAGATGCCGAGGACGGGGCGGCCGCCCGCCAGGCGGCGGCCGATGATCTGGTCGCCGTGCACCGAGCGCAGGCCCGCCATGCAGGCGGCGAACGCGCCGACGCCCGGGACGACCAGGCCGTCGGCGGCGAGCGCGGCGTCCCGGTCGGCGGTGACGGTCACCTCCGCGCCGGCGCGGGCCACGGCGCGCTCGGCGGAGCGCAGGTTCCCCGAGCCGTAGTCCAGGATGACGATCTTCTTCACTGCCCGATCACCCTCACGACCACATCACTCCGCCGGCGAGCGCCAGCCCGGCGAGCACCAGCAGGAGCAGTGCGGCGATCTTGAGACCCTGCTTGACGAAGCTGTACACGCCCGCGAGCAGGAACACGGCCACCGCGAAGATCGCCACGGTGCCGTAGGTGAGGTGCAGGCCACCGATCTCCACGGCTAGAGGGCCCCCTTGGTGGAGGGGATGCCGTGCACCTTCGGGTCGAACGCCACGGCGTCGCGCAGCGCGCGGGCGAGGGCCTTGAACTGCGCCTCGACGATGTGGTGGGCGTTGCGTCCGTAGGGGACGTGGACGTGCAGCGCGATCCGCGCGTTCGACACGAACGACTCGAAGACGTGCCGGGTCATCGTGGTGTCGTACTCGGGGCCGATCATCGGCGCCATGCCGTCCGGCTCCACGTGCACCAGGTAGGGGCGGCCGGAGACGTCCACGGTGACCTGGGCGAGCGCCTCGTCGAGCGGGATCGAGGCGTCGGCGAAGCGGCGGATGCCGGCCTTGTCGCCGAGCGCCTCGCGGAACGCCGCGCCGAGCGCGATCGCGGTGTCCTCGATGGTGTGGTGGCTGTCGATGTGCAGGTCGCCGGCGGTCTTGACGGTCAGGTCGAACGACCCGTGCTTGCCGAGCTGCGCCAGCATGTGGTCGAAGAACCCCACGCCGGTCGCGACGTCGACCACCCCGGTGCCGTCGAGGTCGATCTCGACGAGGACCTGGGTCTCCCCGGTCCCGCGCTCGACTCGTCCCTTGCGCGTCACGGACTCTCCTCACTGTTCTCGGTGCCCGCCCCGCGGGCCTGGCGGAGCGCGGTGCGGAAGGCGGCCATCTCGGCGGGGGCGCCGACGCTGACCCGCAGCCACTCGGGCGGGCCGACCTCCCGGATCAGCACGCCCTGTTCGAGCAGGCCCTCCCAGACGCGGCGGCGGTCGGGGAACGTCCCGAACAGGACGAAGTTGGCGTCGGAGTCGGCGACCCGGAGCCCCTCGGCGCGCAGCCACGCGACGAGGTCGTCGCGCTCGCGGCGCAGGGCCTCGACGCCGCCGAGCAGCTCCTCGCCGTGGGCGAGGGCGGCGCGCGCGACGGCCTGGGTGACGGCCGACAGGTGGTAGGGCAGCCGGACGAGCAGCAGCGCCTCGACCACGGCGGGGTCGGCGGCCAGGTAGCCGAGCCGGGTCCCGGCCATCGCGAACGCCTTGGACATCGTCCGGGTTACGATCAGCCGCGGGTGGCCGTCCAGCAGCGTCAGCGCGGACGGGGTGCCCGCCCGCCGGAACTCGGCGTAGGCCTCGTCGACGACGACCATCCCGGGCGCGGCGGCGAGGACGGCCTCGATCGCGTCGAGGGGCAGCGCCGTGCCGGTCGGGTTGTTGGGCGAGGTCAGGAACACGATGTCGGGCCGGTGCTCCTCGACGGCCGCAACGGCGCGCTCGGGGTCGAGGCCGAAGTCCTCGCCGCGGGAGGCGTTCACCCAGCGGGTCCCGGACACCTCCGTGATGATCGGGTGCATGGAGTAGGACGGCTCGAAGCCGAGCGCGGTGCGCCCCGGCCCGCCGAACGCCTGCAGGATCTGCTGGAGGATCTCGTTGGAGCCGTTCGCGGCCCACACCCGGGCCGTGGTGAGGCCGGCGCCGGGCGTGTCGGTGTTCAGGAACGCGGCGAGGTCCTCGCGGAGCGCGACCGCGTCGCGGTCGGGGTAGCGGTTCAGCGACCCGGCGACGTCCATGACGGCCTCGCCGAGGGCCTTCACCAGCCGCTCGGAGGGCGGGTAGGGGTTCTCGTTGGTGTTCAGCGCGTACGGGACGTCCAGCTGGGGCGCGCCATAGGGCTCCCGGCCGCGCAGGTCGTCCCGTAGCGGCAGGTCGTTGAGCGAGGTCACGAAGGGATCTCCCAGTCGAAGCGGGCCATGAGGGCGGCGCCGTGGGCGGGCAGGTCCTCGGCCTCGGCGAGCGCGACGACGCGCGCGGTGGCGTCGGCGAGGGCGTCGCGGTCGTACTCGACGACGTGCACGCCGCGCAGGAACGACTGGACCGACAGCCCCGAGGAGTGGCAGGCGCACCCGCCGGTCGGCAGGACGTGGTTGGACCCCGCCAGGTAGTCGCCGAGCGAGACCGGCGCGTACCGGCCCACGAAGACCGCCCCGGCGTTGCGGACGCGCGCGGCGACCGCGGCGGCGTCGGCGGTCTGGATCTCCAGGTGCTCGGCGGCGTAGGCGTCCACGACCTTCAGCCCGGCGTCGACGCCGTCGACCAGGACGATGCCGGACTGCCGCCCGGCCAGCGCCTCGGTGACCCGCTCGATGTGCCGGGTGCGGGCGACCTGCGCCTTCACCTCGGCCTCGACCTCGTCGGCGAGCCGCACCGAGTCGGTGACCAGGACGGCGGCGGCGAGCGTGTCGTGCTCGGCCTGGCTGATCAGGTCGGCGGCGACCTCCACCGGGTCGGCGGTGCCGTCGGCGAGGATCGCGATCTCGGTCGGGCCCGCCTCGGCGTCGATGCCGATCACGCCCTTGAGCAGCCGCTTGGCGGCGGCGACGTAGACGTTGCCGGGCCCGGTGACCATGTCGGCGCGGGGGCACTCGTCGGTGCCGTAGGCGAACATCGCGACGGCCTGCGCGCCGCCCGCCGCGTACACCTCGTCGACGCCGAGCAGCGCGCACGCGGCGAGGATCGTGGGGTGCGGCAGGCCGCCGAAGTCCTTCTGCGCGGGCGAGGTGACGGCGAGGGAGCCGACGCCCGCCTCCTGCGCGGGGACGACGTTCATGACCACGCTGGACGGGTAGACGGCGCGGCCGCCCGGCACGTACAGGCCCACGCGGCCGACCGGGATCCACCGCTCGGTGACGGTGCCTCCGGGCACGACCTGCGTGGTGACGTCGGTGCGGCGCTGGGCGCGGTGCACGGCACGGGCGCGGCGGATGCTCTCCTCCAGCGCGTCCCGGACGGCCGGGTCGAGGTCGGCGAGCGCCCGGTGCACGGTGTCGACCGGGACCCGGACGCGCTCCAGCTCGACCCCGTCGAGCCGGCTGGTGTGCTCCCGTACCGCCGCCGAGCCGCGATGGCGCACGTCCTCGCAGATGGGCCGCACCTTGTCCAGGGCGGCCTCGACGTCGAGTTCGGCGCGGGGCAGCACGGAGCGCAGGTCGCCGGGAAGCGAGCCGCGCAGGTCGATACGGGAAATCACCCGCCCAGTCTACGGAGTGCCCTCCGTCCCCCGCGCACCGTCTCACGTCCCGAGACGCCCGTGTCGTCACCGTGCGGGGCCGTGCCGTCGCGGAGCAGGACGGCGTCAGACCCGCAGGTCGCCGTCCAGGACGGTGACGGCCCGGCCCGCCAGGGTCACCCGGTCGCCGCGCAGGGTCACGCGGACGTGCCCGCCGCGCCGCGACGCCTGGTGGCCGGTCAGGGCGTCGCGACCGAGGCGCTCGGCCCAGTAGGGCGCGAGGGCGCAGTGGGCGGAGCCGGTCACCGGGTCTTCGGCGTCGCCCGGCAGGACGCGCGGGGCGAAGAACCGGGACACGAAGTCGTGCTCCCGGCTGGGATCGGCGGCCGCCGTGACGATCACTCCGCGGGCGTCGATCCCGGCGAGCGCCCGCACGTCCGGGGCGAGCCCCCGCACGGTGGTCTCGTCCGCGACCTCGGCGAGCAGGTCGTTCTGGGCGTTGCGCCCGATGCGCAGCGGCGTGACGCCGAGCGCCTCCGCGAGACCCTCGGGCGCCTCGACAGGGTCGGCGCGCATCACCGGGAAGTCCATCGCCAGCGCGCCGTCCCCCTCCGGGGTGACGGTCAGAACGCCGCTTTCGAGCGTGCGGAACCTGATCGGGCGGCCCGCGGCGGCCGTCCCCGTCTCGTAGAGGGCGTGGGCGGAGCCGAGGGTGGCGTGCCCGCAGAGGGCGACCTCCGTCTTCGGGGTGAACCACCGCAACTCGAAGTCGGCGCCGCCGTCCTCGGTCCCGTCCTGAAGCGGACGGACGAACGCCGTCTCGGAATGCCTCATCTCCGCCGCGACGCGGCGCATCCACTCGGCGTCGGCCGCACCGGTGAGCAGGCACACCCCGGCGGGGTTGCCGGCGAACGCGCGGCCGGTGAAGGCGTCGACGACGAGCATCCTCATGGGGCCGACGTTACACCTGCTTCACACTGTGAAAAATCACTCCTTACCAAGATCATCATTTGCGACGTACCCTTGCGGACACGGGCGTTTCCGGTGCGCCCAGGAGCGTGGGAGAGAAGATGTGACCGAGCGGCTCGCGCTGTTCCCTCTGAGCACCGTTCTGTTCCCCGGCCTGGTGCTCCCCCTGCACCTGTTCGAGGACCGCTACCGCCGCCTGGTCGGCGACCTCCTCGAACAGCCCGAGCCCCGCGGCTTCGGCGTCGTCGGCATCGAACTCGGCCACGAGGTGCGCGAGGGCGCCGCGCACCGCCTCGCCGAGGTCGGCTGCGTCGCCGAGCTGCGCGAGGTGACGCCGCACCCGGACGGCCGGTACGACATCGTCGCGGTCGGCGCCCGGCGGTTCCGGCTGAAGGAGCTGGACCGTTCCCGGCCCTACCTGCGGGGCGAGGTCGAGTTCCTGCCCGAGGAGCCCGGCGCCGACCCGGGGCCCGCCGCGGCCCGGGTCCGGCGGCTGTTCCGGCGCTACCGGCGGCGCCTCGGCGCGGCCGGCGCGGGACCGCTGGAGGAGATCGAGACCCCCGGCGACCCGGTCGCCCTGTCGTACGCGATCGCGGCGTCGCTCGTCCTGGACGGGCACGAGAAGCAGCGCCTGCTGGAGGAGGAGGACGCGGCGCTGCGGCTGGGGGCGGAGGGCGACCTGCTGGCCAGGGAGAACCGCATCCTGGACGTGCTGCCGATGATCCCCGCGGGGCAGTTCCTGGACGGGTCGTTCACGCCGAACTGAGCGGCCACGGCAGACTGCCCCCATGAGCACTGCCAAGGCCAAGGGCGGCAAGGGCACCCCGGCGACGATCGCCGCGGCGAAGGCCGGCGTCGACTTCACACTGCACGCCTACGAGGCGGACCCGAACGCCGAGTCCTACGGGGAGGCCGCCGCCGACGCCCTCGGCGTCCCGCACGACCGGCTCTTCAAGACGCTGCTGGCCGAGGTCGACGGGAACCTCGCGGTCGGCGTCGTCCCGGTGTCGGCCACCCTCGACCTGAAGGCGCTCGCGGCGGCCGCCGGCGGCAAGAAGGCGCGGATGGCCGACCCCCGCGACGCCGAGCGCGCCACCGGGTACGTCGTCGGCGGGATCAGCCCGCTCGGCCAGCGCAGGCGGCTGCCGACCGTGATCGACGCCTCGGTGTCAGGGCTCGCGACCGTCTACGTCTCGGCCGGCCGGCGCGGACTCCAGATCGAGCTCGTCCCCGCCGACCTCGTCCGCCTCACCGGCGCCCGCGTCGCCGACATCGCCCGCGGGTAGCCGCCGCACGACCAGTTCCAGCAGCCCGTAGGCGGCGACCGCCGGCAGCGCCCAGAACACCAGCATGCCCTTGGCGCGCAGGTCGGCGACGCCGGTGACGGTGGCGCCGTCGCGGCCGTGCCGGACCACGTCCTCGAAGTGCCCGAGCCCGATCAGGTGGCCGGTCTGCCAGGCGAGGAACGCCGCCGCGGCGCCGCCCACGGCCAGCCCGAGGAGCAGCGCGGAATCGTTGCCGCGGCCGCCCGCGAGGTAGGCGCCGACGCCGCACGCGATCCCGGCGACGAGCGCGATCAGCGCGAAGCGGACGTCGATGCCGATCGGGCCCTGGCCTTCCGGGTCGGCCAGAAAAGGCTCACCCTGCACGACCACGTAGGTCACCTTCGGAACGACCGCCGCCCACAGCAGGCCGGCGAGCGGCCCCAGCAGCGTGACGACGGCGCTGGTGACCGCCCAGATCGCCAAGAGCCTCCCGGTGGGTCGCCGCACCTCGTACGCTCCTAGTTGCAAGTCGTCCGACATCGAAAGCCTAGCCTGCCCAGCTCAGCCGATCGACTCTCGAAGGGTGTCCGATTCCCGCCCACGGCAGCCCCGATTACTGGGATAATGTGCCCGACATGTCCGGATTCAGCCCCGCGTTCGAACGCCTCGGCGCCGCGCTGGCGGCCGTCGTCCTGCAGCAGCAGGAGACGCTCGCCGAGTTCCTGCCACGCGAGGACTGGAGCGCCGACCTGACCGCCCGCACCTACACCAGCGGCGGCGTCACGGTCCGCGTCTCGCTGCTCGGCAGCTACGCCGCCCGCGAGCGCACCTGGCTGTGGGGCTGGGCCAACCCCCAGTTCGGCGACGCGCACCCCGCCGTCGCCCCGACACTGGTCATCCGGGCCATCGGCGAACGGCTCGGCATCGCCGAGTTCACCACCCCCGAGGTCGACCTGTCCTGGTACGAGGGCCCGGCCGGGCACGGCGGCGAACTGATCGCGATGGCCGCCGGCGGCGTCCTCGGCGGCGCCGGCTACATCGGCGCGGGCTACGACGGCGGCTCCGCCTACCTGCACGTCGACGACCCCCAGGCGCCGCCCGCCGAGTGGGACCCCGTCCCGCTCCCCCGCCTGGTGGCCAACGCCGCCAGCCTCTTCCCCCACGAGCCGCGCCTCACCCTCGCCGGGCTCCTGTCGCACCACCGCGTCCCCTACCGGCAGAGCGACGTCCTCACCGAAGTGCCCCTCCCAGGCGGCGGCACCGCCCAAGCCCACTTCGACGGAATAGGCCGCTTCGTCGATTGGAAAGCTGAGCTTATTGCGGTTTCTTAGGTTTCGGGCCTGGGGGCCCGAAACCTAAGAAACCGCTGTGCTTATTGCAGTGCTCTCCTCCTTCGGGCCTGGCGGCCCTCCATCGTCGAGCAATGCGGCGATCGCTGGCATCGCTTCGACTCGCCTGAAGGCTCGCTGCGCGATCAGGTTCTTGCTTCGCTCGAAACTGCCTTCGGACGCGATCGCGATTCCCAGGGTCCCCGGTGGCTGAGGTGCCGGTTGCGGTTGCCGGGGGCGTTGGTCGCGGTCTGTGGCTTCGGACCGGACGGCGTGGGTGAGCCGGCCGGGGTGTCGCCGAGTGCGCGGGCATCCCTTGACACTCTGCTCAGAGTCCCGACCCCCTCCTTCGGTAGCGGCGCGGGGACCGCGACCTGCGCCCCAGCCACCGGTGACCTCAGGGTCCGCGATCGCGTCCGAAGGCAGGTTCGAGCTTGCGAGAACCTGATCGCGCAGCGAGCCGCCAGGCGAGTCGGAGCGATGCCAGCGATCGCCGCAGTGCCCGACGATGGAGGGCCCTCCGGGCCCGAAGGAGGAGAAAAAGCTGGTCAGCCCAAGCAGGAGGGGCCCAGGAGTTGTTTCAGGTCGCCCATCAGGGCCGGGGACGGCGCCACGCGGAGTCTGTCGTCCAGGCGGACCACCGTCGTGCGCGGGCCGTTCTGGAGGTGGAGGTGCACCTCGGCGGTGCCGGGGTGGGTGATCAGCACCTCCTTGAGGCGGGAGACCGTGGGAGGCGTGCAGCGGCCCAGCGGCAGCGTGACCGACAGCGGGCCGGTCGCGTCGGTGACGCTGAGGTCGGGCTGGACGACCTCCATCGCGATGATCTTCGCGACGTCCTCGCGGCGGTCCAGGCGGCCCTTGACGACGAGGATGGCGTCCTCGGCGAGGAGGGTCGAGCACAGCTGGTAGGACGACGGGAAGCACATCACCTCGATGGAGCCGCCGAGGTCCTCCAGCTGGAACATGGCCCAGGAGTTGCCCTGCTTGGTGACCTTGCGCTGGAGGCCGGAGAGCAGCCCGGCCACGATGACCACCTGGCCGTCGGGGCGCTCGCCGCCGTTCAGGACGGCGATCGTGCAGTCGGCCTCCCGCTCGAGGATGTGCTCGACGCCGAGGAGCGGGTGGTCGGACACGTACAGGCCGAGCATCTCCCGCTCGAAGGCGAGGAGGGTCGTCTTGTCCCACTCCTCGCCCTCGGGGATAGCGACGGCGAACGCGTCCTCGCCGCCGTCCTCCTCCAGGGCGCCGAACAGGGAGTCCTGGCCGACGGCCTCCTTGCGCTTGATGTCGATGACCGAGTCGATGGCCTGCTCGTGGACCATCAGCAGCGCCTTGCGCTGGTGGCCGAGCTCGTCGAACGCGCCCGCCTTGATCAGCGACTCCACGACCCGCTTGTTGCACACCGGCGGCGGGACCTTGTTGAGGAAGTCGTTGAAGTCGGTGTAGGCGCCCTTCTCGCGGCGGGCCGCGACGATGCCGTCCACGACGTTGGTGCCGACGTTGCGGACGGCCGACAGACCGAACCGGATCTCGGTGTCGCCGAGCGGCGTGAAGTCGGCCTCGGAGGTGTTGACGTCGGGCGGCAGCACCTTCAGGCCCATCCGGCGGCACTCCGACAGGTACAGGGCGCTCTTGTCCTTGTCGTCGCCGACGGAGGTGAGCACGCCCGCCATGTACTCGGCCGGGTAGTTCGCCTTGAGGTAGGCCGTCCAGTAGGAGACGAGGCCGTACGCGGCGGAGTGGGCCTTGTTGAAGGCGTAGTCGGAGAAGGGGACGAGGATGTCCCACAGCGTCTTCACGGCCTGCTTGGAGAAGCCGTTGTCGACCATGCCCTGCTCGAACCCGACGAACTGGGCGTCCAGCTCGGCCTTCTTCTTCTTGCCCATGACGCGGCGCAGCAGGTCCGCCTTGCCGAGCGAGTAGCCCGCCACCTTCTGCGCGATCGCCATGACCTGCTCCTGGTAGACGATCAGGCCGTAGGTGGTGTCGAGGATCTCCTTGAGGGGCTCCTCCAGCTCCGGGTGGATCGGGGTGATCTCCTGCGCGCCGTTCTTGCGCAGCGCGTAGTTGGTGTGGGAGTTCGCGCCCATCGGGCCCGGCCGGTACAGGGCGCCCACGGCGGAGATGTCCTCGAAGTTGTCCGGCTTCATCAGCCGGAGCAGGGAGCGCATGGGGCCGCCGTCGAACTGGAAGACGCCGAGGGTGTCGCCGCGGGCGAGCAGGTCGTAGGTCTTCTGGTCGTCCAGCGGGAGGGCGAGCAGGTCGACCTCGACGCCCTTGTTCTTCCGGATGCCCTGGAGCGCGTCGTCGATGATCGTCAGGTTGCGCAGGCCGAGGAAGTCCATCTTCAGCAGGCCGAGCGACTCGCAGGTCGGGTAGTCGAACTGCGTGATGATGGCCCCGTCGGCGTCCCGGCGCATGATCGGGATGTGGTCGGTGATCGTCTCACCGGACATGATCACCCCGGCGGCGTGCACGCCGGTCTGGCGGATCAGCCCCTCCAGGCCCTGCGCCAGGTCCATGATCTGCTTGACGTCGGTCTCTTCCTCGTACAGCTTGCGCAGCTCGCCCGCCTCGCCGTAGCGCGGGTGCTTGTCGTCGAAGATGCCCGACAGCGGGATGTCCTTGCCCATGACGGCGGGCGGGAACGCCTTGGAGATCCGGTCGCCGAGCGCGTACGGGAAGCCGAGGACGCGGCCCGCGTCCTTGATGGCGGCCTTCGCCTTGATGGTGCCGAACGTGGCGATGAAGGAGACCTTGTCGGCGCCCCACTTCTCGGTCGTGTACTTGATGACCTCGGCCCGCCGGTCTTCAGGGAAGTCGATGTCGATGTCGGGCATGGACGCGCGCTCGGGGTTCAGGAACCGCTCGAAGATCAGACCGTGCGGGATCGGGTCGAGGTCGGTGATGCCCATCGCGTAGGCGATCAGCGAGCCCGCGGCGCTGCCGCGCCCCGGGCCGACCAGGATGCCGTTCTCCTTGGCCCACATGATGAAGTCGGCGACGACGAGGAAGTAGGACGGGTACCCCTTGCCGAGGATGACGCCCATCTCGTACTCGGCCTGCTCCTTGTAGCCGTCCGGGAGGCCGTCCGGGAAGCGGCGCTCCAGGCCCTGCCAGACCTCCTTGCGGAACCAGCTCTCCTCGGTCTCGCCCTCCGGGACGGGGAAGCGGGGGCTGAGGTCGCGGTACTCGAACATCCCCGCGGGGTCGACGCGCTCGGCGATCAGCAGGGTGTTCCGGCAGCCCTCGGCCCAGATGTCGGAGGAGTCGATGGCGCGCATCTCGTCGGCTGTCTTGAGGTAGTAGCCGCTGCCGTCGAACCGGAACCGGTCGGGGTCGGCGAGCTGCTTGCCCACCTGTACGCACAGGAGCGCGTCGTGGGCGGTGGCCTCGGACTCGTGCGTGTAGTGGGAGTCGTTGGTGACGACCGGCGGGATGTTCAGCCGCTTGCTGATCTCGATGAGGCCGTCGCGGACGCGGCGCTCGATGTCGAGGCCGTGGTCCATCAGCTCGAGGAAGTAGTTCTCCTTGCCGAGGATGTCCTGGAAGTTCGCGGCGGCCTTCAGGGCCTCGTCGAACTGGCCGAGCCGCAGCCGGGTCTGGACCTTGCCGGACGGGCAGCCGGTGGTGGCCATCAGGCCCTCGGAGTGCTCGGCGAGCAGCTCCTCGTCCATGCGCGCGTACTTGAAGACGAAGCCCTCGGTGTAGGCGCGGCTGGAGAGCTTGAACAGGTTGTGCAGGCCCGCCCTGTCGCGCGCCCACAGCGTCATGTGGTTGATCAGGCCGCCGCCGGAGACGTCGTCGCGCTTCTGGCTCGGCTCACCCCAGTGGATCTTCTTCTTGTGGTACCGGGACTCGGGCGCCATGTAGGCCTCGATGCCGATGATCGGGGTGACGCCGGCCGCGGTCGCCTGCCTGTGGAAGTCGTAGGCGCCGTGCATGTTGCCGTGGTCGGTCATCGCGATCGCCGGCATCCTCTGCCGGCCGACCTCCTCGAACATCTGCTTCAGCCGGGCGGCTCCGTCGAGCATGGAGTACTCGGTGTGAACGTGCAGGTGAACGAAAGAGTCGGCCATGCGTGCTGCGCCTCCTGCTCGTCGCATGCGACCGCCCACGTGCGTGATCGGCACGTGGTCGCGGCTTCGGTACCGGGGGAAAGATCGTCGGGCCGGCGGGCGACCGGAACGACGCGGCTCTGAGAGCCTAACCCGCATCGCTGGTCACTCGCGCCCCGACGCGCCCAATCCCGGGAGACCCCTTCCGGACGTCTCGAAACCCGGGACGGGGCGTCCGGAGTTTGGCCCCCCGTGCGGCACCGCATACGATCGTGCCCGTGGAACGTCGCCATCTGAGGTTTACGCAGCCGGCTCCGGGTGAGCCGGTCGCCCCCGCGACCTAGCGACGACCCCGGAGCCGGCCGAGGCAGAGTCCCAGCGGGACTCTGCCTCTTCTGCTGGAGCCGCCTTTTCCGCTGATCAGGCGCGGCCCCGGGCACCCGCTCCCCCGCCCGGATGAACCGCGCGAGAGGGGACCCGAGATGAACGACCAGGTGATCGATCCCGTCGGCCCGGACGCGGGCTGCCCGGCCTGCGCCCCGTCCGGCGAGGTGCGCGTCCCGCTGCCGGCGGCCGGCGCCATCACCACGCTCGCCGAGGCCCGCGAGGCGATCGACGGCATCGACGCCGCCCTCGCGACGCTGCTGGAGCACCGCACCGCGGTCGCCGCCGTCGTCCAGCGGCTCAAGCCCGTCGGCGGCTTCGCCGGCCGCGACCCCGAGCGCGAGCGGCGGATCGTCGAGGCCATGGCGGCGCGCGCCCCGTCCCTCGGCCCGGACCGGCTCGCCCCCATCGTGAACGCGATCATCGAGGCGGGGCTGGACGCGGCCGAGTCCGGCCGATGAGCGCGCCCGGGTCGGCGCGGGCGGCCGGAGAGGACGTCCCGGACGAGCCCGCTCCGGATGCGGACACCACGGCGGGGAACGCGCAGGACGAGGCCGGGCGGGACGAGGCCGCGCGGGCCGCGGCGATCCGCGACGGGCTCGGCGTGGGCATCGCCGTGGGGGTGTCCGGCCTGGCGTTCGGCGCCGCGGCGGCCACGGCGGGCCTCACGGTCGCGCAGGCGTGCGCGCTGAGCCTGCTCGCCTTCACGGGCGCGTCCCAGTTCGCGCTGGTCGGGGTGATCGGCGGGGGCGGCGGGCTGGTCGCCGGGACGCTCGGCGCGGTCCTGCTCGGCGGCCGCAACGCCCTGTACGGGATGCGGCTCGCGGCGACGCTCGGCGTGCGCGGCCGGCGCAGGCTGGTCACCGCGCACGTCGTCATCGACGAGACGGCGGCCGTGGCCACCGCGCAGCGCGGCCGGGCGGCCGCCCGCGCCGGGTTCTACACGACGGCGGTCGTCCTCTACCTGACGTGGAACCTCACCACGCTGCTGGGCGCGGTGGGCGCGGCGCGGCTGGGCGACCCCGACGCCGTGGGCCTGGACGTCCTCGGCCCGGCGGCGTTCCTCGCCCTGCTCTGGCCGCGGCTGACGAGCGGGCGGACCGCGGTCCGGGTCGCCGTCGCCGCGGCGGTGATCGCGGTGGCGGCGACGCCGGTGCTGCCGCCGGGCGTGCCGGTCATGCTGGCCGCCGCCGCCGCGCTGCCCGCGCTGCTCGGCCGGAGGGCGGCGCCGTGAGCGTCTGGATCGCGGTGATCGCCACCGGGCTCGGCTGCTACGCCCTGAAGCTCGGCGGGCTCGTCGTCCCGCGCCGGATGCTGGACGACCCGCGGGTGCGCCGGTTCACCGAACTGGTCCCGGTGGCGCTGCTCACGGCGCTGGTCGCCGTCCAGGCGCTCGCGGACGGCCGGACCCTGGAGTTCGACGCCGCGCGGCTGGCGGGCCTGGGCGCCGCCGTGGCCGCGCTCCTGCTGCGCGCGCCGTTCCTGGTGGTGCTGGTCGTCGCGGCCGGAGCCGCGGCCGGGCTGCGCCTGCTCGGCCTCTGAGCTCAGGACTCGGCCGCGACGATCTCCAGGGCGCGGGCCAGGTCGTCCGGGTAGGGGCTCTCGAACTCCACCCACTCGCCCTTGGTGGGGTGCTCGAACCCGAGCCGGGCGGCGTGCAGCCACTGCCGCCTGAGGCCGAGGCGCTCCGCCAGGGTCGGGTCGGCGCCGTAGGCCATGTCGCCCACGCACGGGTGCCGGATCGCGGACATGTGGACGCGGATCTGGTGCGTGCGTCCCGTCTCCAGGTCGATGTCGAGCAGCGACGCCGCCCGGAACGCCTCGACGGTGTCGTAGTGGGTGACGGACGGCTTCCCGCCCGCGACGACCGCGAACCGGCCGTCGCCGGAGGGGTGCCGGTCGATGGGGGCGTCGACCGTCCCGCGGAACGGGTCGGGATGGCCCTGCACGAGCGCCTGGTAGCGCTTGTCGATGCGGCGCTCCTTGAACGCGCGCTTGAGCCGCGAGTAGGCGACCTCGCTCTTCGCCACGACCATGGCGCCGGTGGTGTTGGCGTCGAGCCGGTGCACGATCCCCTGCCGCTCGGACGCGCCGCTGGTGGCGATCGTGTGCCCGGCCCCGAGCAGCCCGCCGAGGACGGTCGGGCCCGTCCAGCCGGTGGTGGGGTGGGCGGCGACGCCGATCGGCTTGTTCACCACGACGATGTCGTCGTCCTCGAACAGCACGCCCATCCCCGGGACGGGCTCGGCGACGGGGGCGGGCGGCGCGGGCGGCGGCGGGAGCGTGACCTCCAGCCAGGCGCCGGCGTGCAGGCGCTCGGACTTGGTGGCCACGGGCGCGCCGTCCAACACGACGTCGCCCGCGGCGATGATGTCGGCGGCGCTGCCGCGCGACAGCCCGAACAGGCGCGCCAGCGCGGCGTCGATCCGCTCGCCCTCCAGGCCGTCCGGGACGGGGAGGCTGCGCAGGTCGCCCATCAGGACTTCTCTTCCGGCGCCGGCACCTCGGCCCCGTTCCCGGCGGTCGCGTCCTTGCCGACGCCACGCTCACCGGGGGGAGCCTCCGGTTTCGGGGTCTCGTCCGTTCCCGGGTTCTCGCCCGTACCGGAGCCCTCGCCCTTGCCGCGGTCCTCGTCCGTGCCGCGGTCCTCGTCCGTGCCGGGGCCCTCGCCCTTGCCGGGGTCTTCTCCCGCTCCGGAGCCCTCGTCCTTGAGGCGCGTCCCGTCCACCTGGAGGCCGCGCGCCGCGAGCAGCACGGCCAGCACGCCGCCGCAGACGATCGCGGAGTCGGCCAGGTTGAACACCGGCCAGTGGGGCAGCTGGATCCAGTCGACGACGTGGCCCTTCAGCGGGGCCGGGGCCCGCAGCATCCGGTCGATGAGGTTGCCGACCGCACCGCCGAGCAGCAGCCCGAGGCAGACCGCCCACGGCGCGCTGCGCAGGTTCCGGGCGGTCCGCAGGATCGCCACGACCACCCCGCAGGCGATCAGCGTGAACACGATGGTGTAGCCGGTGCCGATCGAGAACGCGGCGCCGCTGTTGCGGGTCTCGCGCAGGGTCAGCAGGCCGCCGAGCAGCCGGACCGGGGCGCGGTCCTGCAGCGTCGACACCACGATGGTCTTGGACACGATGTCGGCGGCGAGCGCGGCCAGGGCCACGGCGACCAGCACGCCGACGCGGCGCGGCCGGGGAGATCCCGCGGTCTCCCCGGCCTGCCGCTCTGGGTTCGTTGAGTCGCTCAGCGACGTTCCTCGCGTTGTTTGCATGTCACACACAGGGTCGCACGCGGGAAGGCCTGGAGGCGCGCCTTGCCGATCGGCCTGGCGCAGGACTCGCAGATCCCGTACGTGCCGCCGTCCATCCGCTGGACGGCCCGCTCGATCTGGGCGAGCAGGTCCTGTGAATTGTAGGCCAGAGCGAGCTCGTGCTCGCGCTCGTAGGTCTTGGCGCCCGCGTCGGCCTGGTCGTCGCCTGCCCCGTCGCTGGCGTCGCCCTCGGCGATCTGGCTGGCGGAGGCGGCGATCTCGCCGCGCAACGCCTCGATCTGCTCCTGCAGGCCCGCCCTCACGTCGGCCAGCTCACCCGGCGTCCACTGGTGCTCCCCCTCGCGGACCGGCAGCTCGGCCGCCGCCGCCTTCGCCGGTTCCCGGCCGTCCGGCGCCGCCTCGCCGGCCCTCGCGGGCGTCCCGGCCCTGGCCGGCTTCGCGGGGCCGCGCCCGGCCGCCGGCTTGCCCGGCTTCGCCGCGGGGCCCTTCGCGGGGTTCCTGGCCGCGCCCGGCTTGGCGGCGCCGGGCTTCGCCGGGCCCTTTCCCGCCGCGCCCTTTCCGGCGGGGCCCTTTCTCGCGGCCTCTTTCTCGGCCGCCCCCTTTTCCGTCGCGCCTTTCCCCGCCGTGCCCGTTCTCGTGCCCGTGCTCGCGGCGGGCGTCCTGGTCTGGGACGGCCGCGCCGTGCCCCGGCCCTTGCTTGCGGCGGGCGTCGCGCCCCTCATCGCGCCGGCCATGTCGGCCTCCCTCGCGCTGGTCGCCTCGACGGGCAGTGCGGGCAGCATTGGTCCCCTCTCTCGGGCACGGTAAACAACCTGGGCCGTGTTACCGACCGCTTATGCCCGGTCGCCGAACGCATGGAAACTCCAGCGCGGCGTACGAGATCGCAAAGGAACCGTGTCCGCGCCGCGGGAAAAGGGGAAGAGGCGGGGGCCGGCGTGCGTTAAAGTCGGGACGAGCAGTCGCATGGCAGGCGCTGATGGGGACACCTGCCGCCGCACGCAGCCATGAGCGACCCGGGGACGGTGCGAGCCCGGGGGCGAGCCCGGCGGTCTGATCACCCCGGAGCCGCCGGAGGAACCGCCCCCGCCGAGGGGCCCAGTAGACCCGGCCGCCCAGACTGGAACGAAGCGGACCGCGCCGAACGGGCGGGGTCAAGGAGGGTGGTACCGCGGGGCAGCCGCCTCGTCCCTCCGGTCAACGTGTTCACGTCGATCCGGAGGTCCGCCATCGTGAGCCGAGCTTTTCGGCCGCTGCCCGCGCAGGTCGATCTGCCCGCCCTGGAGCGGGACATGCTGCGCCGCTGGCAGGAGAACAAGGTCTTCGAGCGGTCGCTGGAGCGCACCGCGGCCGGGACCCCGTGGGTGTTCTACGAGGGGCCCCCGACCGCCAACGGGATGCCCGGCGTCCACCACGTCGAGGCCCGCGTCTTCAAGGACGTCTTCCCGCGCTTCAAGACCATGAAGGGCCGCCACGTCCCGCGCAAGGCCGGCTGGGACTGCCACGGCCTGCCCGTCGAGGTCGCCGTGGAGAAGGAGCTCGGCCTCACCGGCAAGAAGGACATCGAGGAGTACGGCGTCGCGGAGTTCAACGCCCGCTGCCGCGAATCGGTCCTGCGCCACGTGGACGCCTTCGAGGAGATGACCGAGCGGATGGGCTACTGGGTCAACACCGACCAGGCCTACCGCACGATGGACCCCGAGTACGTCGAGGCCGTCTGGTGGTCCCTGAAGCAGGTGTTCGACAAGGGCCTGCTCTTCCGCGACTTCCGCATCACGCCGTACTGCCCGCGCTGCGGGACCGGCCTGTCCGACCACGAACTGGGCCAGCCGGGCGGGTACGAGACCGTTTCCAGCCCGTCGGTGTTCGTCCGGATGCCCGTCACGTCGGGGCCGCTGGCCGAGATGGGCGCCGCGCTGCTGATCTGGACGACGACCCCCTGGACGCTGGTGTCGAACACCGCCGTGGCCGTCCACCCGGACGTCACGTACGTGGCGGCCCGGCCGCAGGGGTCCGACGAGGTGCTGGTGGTGGCCGAACCCCTGGTCGACCAGGTCCTCGGCGAGGGCGCCGAGCGGCTCGCCACGTTCCAGGGCACCGAACTTGAGCGGACCCCCTACCGGCGGCCGTTCGACCTCGTCGACATCCCCGACGCGCACTACGTCGTCCTGGGCGACTACGTCACCGTGGAGGACGGCACCGGGCTCGTCCACCAGGCCCCCGCGTTCGGCGGCGACGACATGACCGTCTGCAAGCGCTACGGCATGCCGATCGTCAATCCGATCGGGCCGGACGGGCGGTTCCTGCGCGAGGTGCCCCTGGTCGGCAACAAGTTCTTCAAGGACGCCGACGAGCCGCTCACCGACGACCTGCGCGCGCGCGGGCTGCTGTTCCGCGGCGGGCACTTCGACCACAGCTACCCCCACTGCTGGCGCTGCCACACGCCGCTGCTCTACTACGCGCTCCCGGCCTGGTACATCCGCACCACGCAGATCAAGGACCGGCTGCTGGAGGAGAACGAGAAGACCAACTGGTACCCCGAGACCGTCAAGCACGGCCGGTACGGGGAGTGGCTGCGCAACAACGTCGACTGGTCGCTGTCGCGCAGCCGCTACTGGGGCACGCCGCTCCCCCTGTGGGTCTGCGGCGAGGACGAGGAGCACGTCACCTGCGTCGGGTCGCTCAAGGAACTGGGCGAGCTGGCGGGCGCCGACCTGTCCGCGCTCGACCC
Source organism: Spirillospora sp. CA-108201 (assembly GCF_050936235.1). Taxonomy (NCBI): domain Bacteria; kingdom Bacillati; phylum Actinomycetota; class Actinomycetes; order Streptosporangiales; family Thermomonosporaceae; genus Spirillospora; species Spirillospora sp. CA-108201. The sequence continues at coordinate 2,937,658 of NZ_JBNJNE010000001.1, forward strand.
GCACCGCCCGTACGTGGACGACGTCGCGTTCCCCTGCCCGCGGTGCGGGGCGGAGGCGCGGCGCGTCCCGGACGTCATCGACGCCTGGTACGACTCCGGGTCCATGCCGTTCGCGCAGTGGGGCGCCCCCTACCGCAACAACGAGGTCTTCGAGGACGCCTACCCGGCCCAGTACATCTGCGAGGCCCAGGACCAGACCCGCGGATGGTTCTACTCGCTCATGGCCGTCGGGACGCTGGTGTTCGACCGGTCGTCCTACGAGAACGTCGTGTGCCTCGGCCTGATCCTCGCCGAGGACGGCCGCAAGATGAGCAAGCACCTCGGCAACGTGCTGCGCCCCATCCCGCTGATGGACCAGCACGGCGCCGACGCCGTCCGCTGGTTCATGGCCGCGAGCGGGCTGCCGTGGGCGTCCCGCCGCGTCGGGCACGGCGCCCTTGAGGAGATCGTCCGCAAGGTCCTGCTCACCTACTGGAACACCGCGTCCTTCTTCGTCCTGTACGCCAACGCCGCGCAGGCGCAGGGGCGCGCGTGGACGCCCGACCGGCTCTCCGAGGCACCGGCCCCCGCCGACCGCCCGCTCCTGGACCGCTGGGCGCTCGCCGAGCTGCACCGCACCGTCCGCGAGGTCGACGCCGCGCTGGAGGAGTTCGACACCGCCCGCGCGGGCCGCCGGCTCTCGCAGTTCGTGGACGACCTGTCCAACTGGTACGTGCGGCGCTCCCGGCGGCGCTTCTGGGAGGGCCCGGAGACGCCCGAGGGCTCGGCCGCGTTCGCGACGCTCTACGAGTGCCTGGAGACCCTCACCCGGCTGATGGCGCCGATCGTCCCGTTCATCACCGACCACGTCTGGGACGTCATCCGCCCCGAGGACGGCCCCGAGTCGGTGCACCTCACCGAGTGGCCCGCCGTCGACGCCGGCCTCCTCGACGAGCCGCTGACCGAGCGGATGGCGCTCGTGCGCCGGCTGGTCGAGCTCGGCCGGTCCGCACGCGCCGCCAGCGGCGTGCGGACCCGCCAGCCCCTCGGCCGCGCCCTCGTCGGCGCCCCCGGCTGGTCCGCGCTGCCCGAGCAGCTGCGCGCGCAGATCTCCGAGGAGCTGAACGTGCTCGGCTTCGAGGAGCTGTCCTCGATCGGCGGCGACCTGGTCGAGTACGAGGTCAAGCCCAACTTCCGCGAGCTGGGCAAGCGGTACGCCAAGGACACCCCGAAGGTCGCCAAGGCGATCACCTCCGCCGACCCCGCCGCGCTGGTCCAGGCGCTGCGGGCTGGCTCGGCGCGGGTCGAGGCCGACGGCGTCGGCGCCGTCGCGCTCGGCCCGGACGACGTGATCGTCACCGAGCGCCCGCGCAGCGGCTGGGCGGTCGAGAGCGCCGCCGGCGAGACCGTCGCGCTCGACCTCACCGTCACGCCCGAGCTGCGCCGCGCGGGACTGGTGCGCGAGGCCGTCCGGCTCGTCCAGGAGGGCCGCAAGACCGCCGGGCTGGAGGTGACCGACCGCATCGACCTGTGGTGGGAGGCCACCGGCACCGACCTGGCCGAGGCCCTGCGCGCCCACGGCGACGAGGTCGCCGCCGAGGTCCTGGCCGCCACGGTGACCGAGGGCCGCCCCGGGAGCCTCGCCGCCACCCGCGACGAGGACCTCGGCCTCACCTACTACCTCCGCAAGGCGTGACCTGACTCCGCAGGGCACGCCCCTCCGCCGCGCCCGCGTCCTCGGGCCCGGACGCGGCGGAGGGTTCGCGGGGGCGGAGAAATTCCTTGATGGGGTTCTTCGCGACACATCGCGTTTGCGATGATGGTTCCGTGAATCTTCCCGAGCCGTCCGGTTCCGAGCCGCCCGCGCGTCCGTCCCCCACGAGCATGCGCGCGTCGGACGCCGATCGCGACGAGGTCGCCGACCGCCTGCGCGAGGCCCTGGCCGAGGGGCGCATCACGCCGGAGGAGCACGCCGAGCGCATCGACGTCGTCTACAACGCCAGGACCTACGCCGAGCTGGAGCCCGTGCTCAGCGACCTGCCCTCCCAGCACGCGCCGCGACCGCGGGTCGACCTGCGCAAGGAGCAGGCGGTCCCGCCCCCGCCTCCGCAGTCGCCGCACCTGGTGGCGGTGTTCAGCGGGACGGAGCGCAAGGGGCGCTGGCTGGTCGAGCCGACCACCACCGTCATCTGCGTCTTCGGCGGCGCGGAGCTGGACTTCCGGCAGGCGGTCCTCAGCCAGGGCGAGGTGACCCTCTCCGTGACCTGCCTGTTCGGCGGCGTGAACATCGTGGTGCCGCCCGGCGTGCGGGTCGTCGGGTCCAACTTCGCGGTCTTCGGCGGCACCGATCTCCCCGAGGACGACACCGGGGATCCGGACGCGCCCGTCATCCGGCTGACCGGGGTGCTGCTGTTCGGCGGCATCTCGGTCGAGCGCAGGGCCGTGGGCGAGAAGCGCGGCCGCAACCGGCAGCGGGAGCGCCACCAGGTCCTTCGCGAACACCACGAGCTGCATCGCGAGCACCGCGAGGAGCTGCGGCGGATGCACCGCGAGCGGCGCGACGCGCGCCGGGACCGCCTCCGCGAGCTGCGCGACGAGCGGCACCGCGGCCGCTGACCCCGGACGGCTCGGCCGCCCGGCCGGGCCCGGGTCAGTCTCGGGCGTGCTCGCGGTCGGGCTGGCAGACCAGGCAGGGCGTGCAGCCCCGGGCCTTGGCCTCCGCGCGCGACAGCGACTCCAGGTCGTCGGCCTCGTCGCCGATGTCCTCGATGAGGGCGCAGTCGACGCGGTGGTAGCGCTTGGTGCCGCTCAGGATGCGGACCTGCGGGCCGTCGTCGGCGGGCTCGTCCGCCGCGTCCCCGGCGGGCGGCTCGGGCTCCCCGGCGAGCTCGGCGTCGGACGGCTCGTGCCCCGGCGCGGGGACGTCCTCCGCGTCGGCGCCGCGGAACGGCGCGGTACCGAGGTCGACGGTGACGTCCGGCGGCGCGGATTCGGTCGCAGCGCCCCGTTCCGCGCCGCGCAGGTCGTCGGCCTCGGCGTCGGCGTCTTCGGCCTTCTGTGAAGGCTTGGGCGCTTCCTCGGCGGTGTCACCGGACGCGAAGAGGCCCGCGACGGGCATGTCGGTGCGGGTGGGCGCGGCCGTGCCCCGCTTCCGGGCGCCCGCGTCCTCGGTGCTGCGGTCCTCGGTATTGCGGTCCTCGGTCTCGTCGGCGGTGTGCTCGCCGGTCCGCGGAATCTCGGCAGTCGCGTCGAAGGCGCCGGGCTTGTCGAACGCAGCCGGCTCGTCGAACGCAGCCGGCTCGTCGAACGCAGCCGGCTCGTCGAGCGCACCCGGCTTGTCGAACGCACTGGGCCTCTCGAAGGCGCCGGGCTCGTCGAAGGAGGTGGGGGCGGGCTTGGCGAGGCCCGCGAGGCCGCTCTCGGATCGCTCGGCGGCGGGCTTGCGGTTCGCGGGTTCGGCCGCCGCGACCTTGCCCGCGCCGGAGGGAACCGGCGCCGACGCAGCGGCGCGCGCCGCCAGTGCGGTGTCGGGCATGCAGGCGGTGCAGGGGCTGAACCCCTCCTCCTTGGCCTCGGCGTAGGTGAGCTCCTCGGTGTCCCGGCCGGCGAGTTGCCGGCAGGTGTCGAGGTGGTAGCGCTTGCGGCCGCGGACGACGAACACCAGCGCGTCGTCGGGGACGTCTACGGCGGGGGCGGGGATCTCGACCTCGTCGTCGGCCGGATCGGCGGGGGGCTCGGCCGCCGCGGCGTCCTGGGCGTCCTTGGCCGGAGCGGGCGCGACCGGGGCGCTCTCCGCGCGCTTGGCCCGCTTGTCCTTCCTGGCTTTCTGCGCCTTCTTGCCCGGCCGGGCCGGGCCCGGGGACGCACCCGCGCCGAACAGTTCCTTGCGCCGCAGGAACACCCCGATGGCCAGGCACAACGCGGAGACGATGCTGACCGCGATCGAGATGTAGATCACCACCAGGGCGTCCAGGCCGAAGACCTGCGCACTGTCTCCGTTGCCCGCGACGATTCCCGCTACCAGCAGGGCGATCGCCACCACCACGAGAACGCCACTCAGGATGATCACAGGGTCACTCCCACTCGTTCAGACCGCTAGGCTCCGGGCCGCGCGAGAAGGCCGGCGGCCGGCCCAGGGCACGACCGCCCGGCGCCGCGGGGATGGCGGCGCGCCATCCCCGGCGCGGCGATCGAAACGACACTATCGCCTGAGGCCTCCGTGTCAGCGCCTGTCGTGCGGCGGGTTGTCGCCGCCGGAGTGGAAAGCGCCCGTCGCCGAGTGCTGGACCTGCTGGGCGTGCTCGGGCGCGGGGAACGTGCCCGGCGCCGGCGCGACGCCGCCGTTGCGGTTCTCGGCGTGGGGCAGAGCGTTCTGCGGACCGGGCTGGACCGGGCTCTGCTGCGTCTGCACAGGAGCCGCGCCCGGGACGGCCGCGAACGCGCCGGTCTCGGTGCTGCCCGCCTCCAGGTCGCGCAGCTGGCCCTCCAGGTAGACCTTCAGGCGGCTGCGGTACTCGCGCTCGAAGGCGCGCAGGTTGTCGACCTCGCGCTCGAGCTCCTCGCGCTGCTGCACGAGCGAGCCCATGACCTGGCGGTGCCGCTCCTGGGCGTCGCGGTCGAGGGCCTCGGCGCGGGAGCGGGCCTCGCTGACGATCTGGTCGGCCTGCCGGCGGGCCTTGCCGAGGATCTCCTCGGCCTCGCGGCGGGCGCGGCCGAGCGTCTCGTCGGCCTCGCGGCGGGCGTCGGCGATCGCCTGGTCGGCGGTCTGCTGCGCGAGCGCGAGCACGCGGGCCGCGGTGTCCATGTTGTCCTCGCCGCTCGGGGCGGGGGAGGACATGCCGAGGCCGCCGAGGACGGGCTCCGGCTCGGGCTGCGGCTGCGGCTCGGGGCGCGGCGGCTCGGGGATCTTCTGGATGTCCGGCTTGGGCTCCACGATGGGAGCGGCCATGGCGGGAACCTTGCCGCGCAGGCACTCGGCCAGTTTGGCCCGCAGCTCCTCGTTCTCCTGGATGAGGCGGTCGAGCTCCGCCTCGACCTCGTCGAGGAAGGCGTCCACCTCCTCCTCGTCGTACCCCGGCCTCAACCTGGTGGTACTGAACTGCTTGTTCCGCACATCGGCGGGTGTCAGCGGCATGTTCTCGTCTCCTTGGCGCGCTTGGAGTCTGTCCCCGGAGGACGGTATCCGATCGACCTAACCTCCGCCGAATATGGAGCCGACGAAGACGACCAAGACCCAGACCACAAGGATGAGGACTGTGAAGCTGAGGTCCAGGGCAACGTTACCCAGCCGGATGGGCGGGATGAAACGCCTGAGGAGTTTCAGCGGAGGATCGGTGACCGTGTAGGTCACCTCAGCGATCACCAGCACCACCCCGGTCGGCTTCCATTGCCGGGCGAACGACTGCAGGACCTCCAGGACCAGCCTTCCGATCAGGAACAGCAGGAAGAGGTACAGGACGCCCTGCAGGACGGATCCAACGATGTTCACGGACACTCTCGCATGCGACTCTCAGCTCTGGTTGAAGAACCCACGTTCCGCCATCCGGGCCTTGTCCTCCGCCGTCACCTCGACGTTGACGGGCGACAGAAGGAACACCTTGTTGGTAACACGCTCGATGCTGCCGTGCAGGCCGAACACGAGACCCGCGGCGAAGTCGACCAGGCGCTTGGCGTCGCTGTCGACCATCTCGGTCAGATTCATGATCACCGGCGTGCCCTCCCGGAAGTGCTCCCCGATCGTCCTCGCCTCGTTGTAGGTCCTCGGATGCAGCGTAGTGATACGCGCAAGGTCGGTGGTACCGGACTCGTACAGGGCCACGGACCGTCGCTCGATGGTCGACGTGGAGTGATGGTCGCGATCGCGGTCCGACGCCTCTTCGGCTCGGGTAAGCTGACCGCCGGATTCGTCATCGCGACGTCGGCCCTGCCCGGTGTCGGTCTCCTCGTCGTAGACCTCGTACTCGTCGTATTCGCCGTACTTGTCGTCGTAGCGATCGTCCTCCACAAGGCCGAGGTAGACCGCCATCTTGCGCATCGCGCTGGCCATACGTCCCTCCGTGTCCTGTGGCCTCGGCGCCGGGCGCGTCCGGCCCCGCCGTTGGACTGATCCTTCGTGGCGTTCCGCGTTCAGGCAGGTACCACTGGGGGGACATTACCTGACGATTGCCCGTCGGCCGCCGAGCAACGCCGTACCGATCCGCAGGTGTGTCGCGCCGCACGCGATCGCCTGCTCCAGATCGCCGCTCATACCCGCACTGACGATCCGCGCGCCCGGATGGTTCCGCCTCATGCGCTCCGCCGTCTCCGCCAGCCGGGCGAAGGCGGGCAGCGGGTCCTCGCCGAGGGGCGCCACGGCCATCACGCCGCCGAGCTCCAGGCCGGGGGCGGCGGCGATCTCGTCCGCCAGCCCGGGGACGTCGCCGGGCACGGCCCCGCCCCGCTCCCCCACCTCGCCGCTCCTGCCCGTCTCGTCGAGGGAGACCTGCACGAGGCAGCGGAGCGGGCGGCCGGTGCGGGCTGCGCCCTCCGCGAGGGCCGTGACCAGCCGCGAGCGGTCCACGGAGTGCACGACGTCGGCGTAGCCGGCCACCGCGCGCGCCTTGTTGGTCTGGAGCCGCCCGACGAAGTGCCAGGTGAGCGGGAGGTCGGCGCAGTCGGCGGCCTTCGGGCGGGCCTCCTGGTCGCGGTTCTCCCCGACCTCGGTGACGCCCAGCTCCGCCAGCAGCCGCACGTCGGACGCGGGGAACGTCTTGGTCACCGCGATCAGCGTGATCTCGTCCTCGGTCCGGCCGGCGGCCGCGCACGCGGCGGCGATGCGCGTCCGGACGTCGGCCAGGCACTCGGCGATCTCGGCCAGCCGCTCGGCCGCGGCGCGGTCTCCCGCCGTGCGGTCCTCGGCGGGGGTGTGGTCCCGGTCGGTCACGTGCCTTCCTTCAGCCAGACAAATCCAGCGAAACGGCCGGTGCGCCCCTCGCGGCGGTAGGAGAAGAGGCCCGGGTCCTCGATCGTGCAGCGGCCGTCGGCGGTCACGCGGGTCACCCCCGCGGACGCGAGCTGCTCGGCGACGCCGGCGCGGATGTCGAGGCCGGGGGTGCCGCCCGACGTGGTGGCGTAGGCGGCGGGGACGGCGGCGGCGACCTGGTCCCGCATCTGCGCGGGGACCTCGTAGCAGCGGCCGCACGCGGCGGGCCCGATGGCGGCGGTCATCCGGGCGGGGTCGGCGCCCCGCTCGCACATCGCCTTCACCAGGGCCGGGACGACCCCGGCGGCCGTCCCGGGACGGCCGGAGTGGGCGGCGCCGACGACCCCGGCGGCCGCGTCGGCCAGCAGGACGGGCGCGCAGTCGGCGACGAGGACGGCGAGGGCGAGCCCGGGCACGGTCGTGACGACGGCGTCGACCGGGCCGGGCAGCTCGGTCGAGTCGGCGAACGCGACGCCGGCGCCGTGCACCTGACGCATGAAGACGGTGCGCGCGGGGTCGGCGCCGAGCGCGGCGGCGGCGCGCCGCCGGTTGTCCAGGACGGCGGCCGGGTCGTCGCCGACCGCGCCGCCGAGGTTCAGGGAGTCGAAGGGGGGCCTGCTCACGCCGCCGGCGCGGCCGGTGAAGCCGGCGCCGACGCCGTCGCCCAGGGCGACGGGGGCGATCACTTCAGGAAGTCGGGGACGTCGAGGTCGTCGTCCTCGTCGAACACCACCGGACGGCGGCGCTGCCCGGAGGCGGGGCCGCCGTCGTTCTCTCCCGCGTGCACGCGGGGGGAGGGCTGCTCGGAGGGCGGGCGGGGCGCGGGGGCGCGCGAACCGCCGGGCTCGCCGCCGGAGTCCCGGTCGGCGGGCGGGCCCGGCTGCCCGGACGAGCCTTCGGGCCGGGGCTGCTCACCTCGACCGGCGGACCGGTCGTCCTGGGCCCGCACCGGCGGCTGCGCCCGGTCGCCTTCCGGCCGCTGCTGCGCGGGGGCCGGGGGCGGCGGCGCGGCGGCGGCCTGCGCCACCGACTGCTGCTGCGCGGTCGGCTGCCCCCCCGGGGGCTCGGACCGCCCGACCCGGCTGGGGATCGGGTTGGCCGGCGCGGGCGGGGACGCGGGAGCCGGAACGGGACGCGGGGGCGGGGGAAGCCGCTTGCTCTCCGGTTCGGGGACCGGCTTGGCCGGACGCCCCTCGTCGAACCCCGCCGCGATCACCGTGACCCGGACCTCGTCGCCGAGCGCGTCGTCGATGACCGCGCCGAAGATGATGTTGGCGTCGGGAGCGGCGGCGTTGGACACCAGCTGCGCCGCCTCGTTGATCTCGAACAGCCCGAGGTCGGAGCCGCCGGAGATGGACAGCAGCACGCCGTGCGCGCCGTCGATGCTGGCCTCCAGCAGCGGGCTGGAGATCGCCATCTCGGCGGCGGCGACCGAGCGGTCGTCGCCGCGCGCCGAGCCGATGCCCATCAGCGCCGAGCCGGCGCCGGACATCACGGACTTGACGTCGGCGAAGTCGAGGTTGATCAGGCCCGGGGTGGTGATCAGGTCGGTGATGCCCTGGACACCGGACAGCAGCACCTGGTCGGCGGCCTTGAAGGCGTCCAGCACGCTGACCTGCCGGTCGGAGATCGACAGCAGCCGGTCGTTCGGGATGACGATGAGGGTGTCGACCTCGTCGCGCAGCGTCTCGATGCCGGCCTCGGCCTGCATCGCGCGGCGCTTGCCCTCGAAGCTGAACGGGCGGGTGACGACGCCTATCGTCAGGGCGCCGAGCGAGCGGGCGATGTTGGCGACCACGGGCGCGCCGCCGGTGCCGGTGCCGCCGCCCTCGCCGGCGGTGACGAACACCATGTCGGCGCCCTTGAGGACCTCCTCGATCTCCTCCCGGTGGTCCTCGGCGGCCTTGCGGCCGACGTCGGGGTTCGCCCCGGCGCCGAGGCCCCGGGTGAGCTCGCGGCCCACGTCCAGTTTCACGTCGGCGTCACTCATCAGCAGCGCCTGGGCGTCCGTGTTGATCGCGATGAACTCGACGCCCTTGAGTCCCTCTTCGATCATCCGGTTGACGGCGTTGACGCCGCCGCCGCCGATGCCGACGACCTTGATGACCGCGAGGTAATTCTGCGGTGCTGCCACGACGAGGGGCCTTTCCGCTCTCTCCGACCGCCCTGCCCGGTCTGCCGACCGTGCCGCCGCGGTGTTCCCGACCTGTGTTCCGGACCGTGCTCTTCGAGCTGTGTTCTCGAGCTGTCGTTCTTCGAGCTGGTTTGTGAAGCCTGCCGCGAGGCCCCGCGCGAGCGGGGTAAACCCTCACCCTCAACTTGAGGCTTACAGTTATGTCAACCTGAGGACTGATACGGACAGTAGGGCGGCCTTACCGCCAGGGTCAACTAACCTCCCCCGAACTCGACCGGCGTGTCGCGGACCGCCCGCCCCCGCAGGTCCCCGCCCGTGGCGCGGGCGGACCTCATTTCGTCTTGAGGACCTCCGGCGAGCTGACGTCGACGGTGCGCACGGCGCGCCCCGCCGCCGTCCGCCGCACGGCGTCCAGCAACCTGATCTTCTCGTCCGTCCGCTCCGCCGCGCCCCACTCCACCGTCTGACCGCCCTCCATGTAGAGGGTCACCGCCTCCGGGCCGCTCGCCTCCACCTCGGTGAGCTTCCCGCTGAGGCGCTCGGGCAGGGCCGACAGCACGGACAGCGCCGCCAGGGTCGCCCGGTCGGACGGCCCGGCCGAGGCGACGGTGAGCAGGGGCACCCCCGCCGGGCGGGCCTCCTCGTCGGCGACGGTCACGCCGTGCCGGTCGAGCAGGTGGTAGCGGCCGCCGCCGCGGAACACCGCGACCGGCTCGCGCTCGTGCACGACGATCCGGACCGTCCCCGGCCAGCGCCGCTCGATCTCCGCCGACTCGACCTCGCGGAGCCGCTCGACGCGGTCGCGGACCGCGCCGGTCCTGAGCCGCACCATCGGCGTGCCGAGATCGATCGCGGCCGCGGCCACCACCTGGTCGGCGGACGCCAGCCGGGTGCCCGTCACCTCGACGTGCCGCACCACCAGCAGCCTCGACCCGAGCAGGACCCAGGACACCGCGCCGAGCGCGCCGACCACCAGGAGGGTGACGAACACCACCTTCCAGCGGTTCGCGCGGCCGCGCCCGCCCGGCGCCGCGGCCTCCGGCTCCGGATCGTGCTCCGGCTCCGGCGTCCCGCGGCGGCCCGTCTGCGCCTCGGTCATGGCCCAAGCCTGACAGTGATCCCCGCTTCCGCCGCCCACCGCGCGGGCGGCGGCGTGTCACGCCCCGTCCCCCGGCGCGCCGCGCGCCCCGGCCGGTCCGATCCCCTTGGCAAGCCCGATCCCCCCGACGGGCCTACGTCCCCGACGGGCCCTGCGGCTCGGCGAGGCGCTCCAGGACGAGCGGGCCGAGCTGCGTCACGTCCCCGGCGCCCAGCGTGATGACGACGTCGCCGGGGCGGGCGAGCGACGCCGCGATGCCGGGCACCGCGTCCCGCTCGGGCGCGTAGACGGTCTCGGTGCCGGCCGGGACGGCGCCCGCGACCAGCGCGCCCGTGACGCCGGGCTCGGGGTCCTCGCGGGCGCCGTAGACGTCCAGGACGACCGCGACGTCGGCGAGGCCGAGCGCGGCGCCGAACTCGGCGGCGAAGAAGCGGGTGCGGCTGTACAGGTGCGGCTGGAAGACCGCGACGATGCGGCCCGGCCCGGCCGGGCCCGCGCCCTTCTCCCCCAGGTAGTCGCGGGTGGCGTCCAGGTCGGCGGTCAGCTCGGTCGGGTGGTGGGCGTAGCTGTCGAACACCTCGACGCCGCCCGCCTCGCCCTTGCGCTCCAGCCGCCGCATCGCGCCGCCGAACGCGGCGAGGCCGTCGCGCACGGGCGCGTCGTCCAGGCCGAGGGAGCGCGTGACCGCGATGACGGCGGCGGCGTTGAGCGCGTTGTGCCGCCCGGGCACCGCCAGCCGGAACTCCCCGTCGCCCTCGATCTCGAAGCGGGAGCCGAGGCCGCGCGGCGTGAACCCGGTCACGCGCAGGTCGGCGCCCTCGGCCTCCCCGTAGGTCAGCACGGTCAGGCCGCGGGCCCGCGCCCGCTCGGCCATCTCCATCGCGACCGGGTCGTCGGCGCCGGCGATGAGGGTGCCGCCCGGCTCGACCCGGTCGACGAAGCGGGCGAAGTTCTCCTTGACCTTCTCGAAGCCGCCGTAGTTGTCGAGGTGGTCGGCCTCGACGTTGGTGACGACCGCGATGCGCGGGGTGTACATGAGGAACGAGCCGTCGCTCTCGTCGGCCTCCGCGACGAACACGTCGCCGGCGCCCTCGTCGGCGCCGAGGCCGGTGGTGACGAGCTGCCCGCCGATGCAGTAGGACGGGTCGGCGCCGGCGTGCTGGAGCGCCACCGTCAGCATCGAGGTGGTGGTGGTCTTGCCGTGCGTGCCGGCGACCGCGACGGCCCGGCGGCCCGCCATCAGCGAGGCGAGCGCGGCCGAGCGGTGCAGGACGCGCAGGCCCCGCGCCCGGGCGGCGACCAGCTCGGGGTTGGTGTCGCGGATCGCCGTCGACACCACGACGGTGTCGGCGTCGCCCACGTGCGCGGCGTCGTGCCCGACGAACACCTTCGCGCCGAGGTCGCCGAGCTGGGTGAGCAGTTCGGAGTCGCGGGCGTCGCTGCCGGACACGGCGATGCCGCGCCGCAGCATGATGCGCGCGACGCCGGACATCCCGGCGCCCCCGATCGCGATGAAGTGGACCCGGCCGAGATCGGCGGCCGGCGCCACCTCCCCCGGGTCGATCAGGCTCATCGGGCGGCGCCCGCGGAGCGGACCACTTCGTAGACCATCTGGGCGAGCGCGACGTCGGCGTCGCGGCGGCCCATCCGTCCGGCGGCCTCCGACATGTGCGCGACGCGGGCGGGGTCGGCCAGCACCGGCAGCAGGTGCCGGGCGATCCAGTCCGGCGACAGCTCGGCGTTGTCGACCAGCATGCCGCCGCCCGCCGCGACGATCGGCTCGGCGTTCAGCCGCTGCTCGCCGTTGCCGATCGGGAGCGGGACGTAGACCGCCGGAAGCGCGACCGCGGCCAGCTCGGCGCAGGTCATCGCGCCCGCGCGGCACATCGCCATGTCGGCGGCGGCGTAGGCGAGGTCCATCCGGTCGCAGTAGGGGATCGTGACGTACTGCGGGCCGCCGGCCGCGGGCTCGGGCTCCTCGGTGTTCTTCGGCCCGACGATGTGCAGCACCTGGATGCCCGCCTGCCGGAAGTACGGCGCGGAGGCCACGGCGGCCTGGTTCAGCGAGCGGGCGCCCTGCGAGCCGCCGAAGATCAGCAGCGTGGGCAGGTCGGGGAGCAGCCCGAAGTAGGAGCGGGCCTTGTCCCCCATCGCGAGCCGGTCCAGCGCCGCGATCTCCCGGCGCAGCGGGATCCCCACGAACCGGGCGTTCGGCAGCGGCGAGTCGGCGTGCGACACCGCGACGTGCTCGGTGAAGCGGGCGCCGAGCTTGTTGGCCAGGCCGGGCTTCGGATTCGCCTCGTGGACGATGATCGGGACCTTGCGCTTGCGCGCCGCGAGGTAGCCCGGGGTGGCGACGTAGCCGCCGAAGCCGACCAGGATGTCGGCCTGGGCCTGGTCGAGGACGGAGGCGGCCGCGTTGATCGCCCCGCGCAGCCGGCCGGGCACCGACAGCAGCTGCGGGGTGAGCGTGCGCGGCAGCGGCACCGGCGGGATCAGGGCGAGCTCGTAGCCCCGCTGCGGGACGAGGCGGGTCTCCAGGCCCCGCTCGGTCCCGAGGCAGACGACCCCGGTGTTCGGGTCGTTGCGGCGCAGCGCGTCGGCGAGCGCCAGGGCGGGCTCGATGTGTCCGGCGGTGCCGCCGCCGGCCAGGACAACCCTCATGTCCGTTGACAACTCCTCAGCGTGTTGTGAAGGGGGGATTTCAACGCCGTGCCAGACCCAGCCAGCTTAGAGCCCTCACGACCGGTCCGGGACCCCGTGCGGAGAGTGCCTGCCGCGCGCCGGGCTCGCGCTTGGCGAACGCGAGCAGCATGCCGAGCGCGAACAGGGTCGGGATGAGCGCCGATCCCCCGTAGGACACGAGCGGGAGGGGGATCCCCGTGATGGGCAGGACGCCGATGACCGCGCCGATGTTGACGATGGCCTGCACCACCAGCCACGCCGTGGCCCCCGCGGCGGCGAGCCGGGTGAACGGGTCCTTCACGCGCCTGGCGATCCGCAGGCCCGCGTAGGCGAGCAGGCCGATCAGGCCCAGCACGACGAGGGTCCCGACGAGGCCGAACTCCTCCCCCACGATCGCGAAGATGAAGTCGGTCTCGGCGTGCGGCAGGTAGTCCCATTTCGCGCGGCCCTCACCGAGGCCCGTGCCGAACAGGCCGCCCGAGGCGACCGCGAACAGCCCCTGCGTGCCCTGGTAGTTCGTGGTGAGCTGGTTGCCGGACGGGTCGAGGAACCCGGTGAGCCGCTGCATCCGGTACGGCTCGACGACGATGAGGATCGACACGAGCAGGCACACGAGCCCCGCGATGCCGACGAACAGCCGGCCGGGGGCGCCGACGACCCACAGCAGCGCCAGGAAGATCGTCAGGAGCACCAGCGTGGTGCCGAGGTCGCTGCCCAGCATCACCAGCAGGACGAGCACCCCGGCGCCCGGCATCAGCGGCACCAGCAGCGGCCGCCACTCGGTGAGCTGGCCGAGCCGGTCCTTGCGGGCCAGCAGGTCGGCGCCCCACAGCACGAGGGCGAGCTTGGCCAGCTCGGACGGCTGGATCTGCACCGGGCCGAGGTCGACCCAGCGGGTCGCGCCGCCCGCGCTGCGTCCGAGCCCGGGGACGAGCACCATCGCCAGCGCGACGACCGACAGCAGCAGCAGCGGGTAGGCGAGCGCGCGGAACGTCTTCACCGGCAGCCGGGACGCCAGCCACATGCCGGGCAGTCCGATCGCGACCCACACGGCCTGCTTCTGGAACAGCGTGTACGCCGAGCCCGTCGCCTGGAGCTGCTTCACGCTGGAGGCCGACAGCACCATCGTCAGGCCGAGCGCGAGCAGCATCACCGAGCAGCCCAGCACCAGGTAGTAGGAGGTGAGGGGACGGTCGAGCAGCCCGACGGCGGCGACCACCTGCTCCCGCGGCCCCGGACGCCGGGCGGCGCCGTCCTCCCCGGCAGCGGTGGTCATCGTTACCGGGCGTCCCGGGAGAGGCGCTCGACCGCCGCCATGAAGGCGTCTCCGCGTGCCGGGTAGTTGGCGAACATGTCGAAGGAGGCCCCGACGGGAGCGAGCAGCACGGTGTCCCCGGGCCGGGCGAGGCCGGAGGCGTGGGCGACGACGCGGTCCATGGCCCCAGTGTCGGTGTCGGGGACGTCGACCACGGGGACGTCCGGGGCGTGTCGCGCGAGCGCCTCGGCGAGCCGGTGCCGGTCGCGTCCCATCAGCACGGCGCCGCGCAGCCGCCCGGCGCACGTGCGCACCAGGTCGTCGACCTCCAGGCCCTTCAGGAGGCCGCCGGCGATCCAGACGACGCTGTCGTAGGCGGCGAGGGATGCGGCGGCGGCGTGCGGCTGGGTGGCCTTGGAGTCGTTGACGTAGGCGACGCCCGCGACGTCGGCGACGTGCTGGATGCGGTGCGGGTCGGGGACGAACGCCCGCAGCCCCTCGCGGACGGCCTCGGGCGGCACGCCGAACGCGCGGGCCAGCCCGGCGGCGGCGAGCGCGTTGGCGACGTTGTGCGGCGCGAACGGCCGCACGTCGCCGAGCGCGGCCAGTTCGGCGGCCTGGCTCGCGGGGTCGTCGGTGAAGGCCCGGTCGACCAGCAGGTCCTCCACCACGCCGAGCTCCCCGGGGCGCGGCACCCGGAGGGTGAAGCCGACCCGCCGGGACACCCCCCGCGCGCGCTCGGCGAGCGCCGCGGAGGTGTCGTCGTCGGCGTTGTACACGGCGACGCAGCCGGGGGCGAAGATCTTGGCCTTGGCGCCGACGTAGGCGTCCATGGAGCCGTGCCAGTCGAGGTGGTCGGGCGCGACGTTCAGCACCGCGGCCGCGTACGGGGCGATCGAGCCCGACCAGTGCAGCTGGTAGCTCGACAGCTCCACCGCCAGCACCTCGAAGGGCTCGGGCTCCTCCTCGGGGGACGGCTCCCCGGGCTCCCCGGGGGCGCCCGCGACGGCCTCCACGATCGGCGTCCCGACGTTGCCGACGGCGAGGGCCCGGCGGCCGGCGGCGGTGAGCATGCAGGCCAGCATCCGCACGGCGGTGGTCTTGCCGTCCGTCCCGGTGATGGCCAGCCAGGGCGCCGCGCCCTCGGGGCGGAGCCGCCACGCCAGCTCCACCTCACCGATGATCTCGATGCCGGCCGCGGCCGCCGCGGCGAGCAGCGGCGCGTCCGGCCGCCAGCCCGGCGACGTCACGACGAGGCCGGTGCCCGCCGGGAGCGACTCGCCGTCGCCGAGCCGGACCGCGACGCCGCGCGCCTCCAGCTCGGCGGCGTGCCCGCGCTGCTCCTCGCCGTCGCGGGCGTCCACGATGGTGACGCGGGCCCCGCGCGCGGCGAGGACGCGGGCGGCGGCCCGGCCGGACACGCCGAGCCCGGCCACGCACACGCTCAGGCCGTCCCAGGGGCGATCGCTCACTTCTTCGGCATCCATTCCAGGTAGAACAGGCCGATGCCGATCGCCACGAACGTCGCGGACATCAGCCAGAACCGCACGACGATGGTGGTCTCGGCCCAGCCCGACAGCTCGAAGTGGTGCTGCAGCGGCGCCATCTTGAACACGCGTTTCTTGGTCATCTTGAACCCGCCGACCTGGATGATCACCGACAGCGTGATCATCACGATCAGCCCGCACAGGATCGCCAGGAGCAGCTGGGTGCGGGTGAGGATCGCCAGGCCGACCAGCACGCCGCCGAGGGCCAGCGAGCCGGTGTCGCCCATGAAGATCTTCGCGGGCGGGGCGTTCCACCACAGGAACCCGAACACGCCGCCGAGCACGGCCGCGGCGACCACCGCGAGGTCGAGGGGGTCGCGGACGCTGTAGCAGTTGGGGGCGAGGGCGGCGGCGCAGCTGTTGCGCAGCTGCCAGTTGCCGATGATGACGTAGGCGGCCAGCACCATGCCGGCCGGGCCCGCCGCCAGGCCGTCCAGCCCGTCGGTGAGGTTCACGCCGTTGGACATGGCCGCGATGAGCAGCAGCGCCCACACCACGAACAGGTACGGGCCGATCGAGGGGCCGAAGTCGCGCAGGAAGGAGATGTGGGGGTCGGCGGGGGTGACGTCGTAGCCGTTGGGGAAGTTCAGCGATCCGACCGCGAACACGACGCCGACGAGGACGATGCCGATCATCTTGGCGCCGCTGCGCAGGCCGAGGCTGCGCTGCTTGAACACCTTGATGTAGTCGTCCACGAACCCGACGAGGCCGAGGCCCGTCATCAGGAACAGCACCAGGATCCCCGAGATGGTGGGGACCTCCCCGGTGAACAGGTGCGCGGCCGCGTAGCCGACGAGCGAGCCGACGATGAAGACCGTCCCGCCCATCGTGGGGGTGCCGCGCTTGTTCAGGTGGGCCTCGGGCCCCTCGTCGCGGATCATCTGGCCGTAGCCGAGCCGGTTGACGATGCGGATCCACACCGGCGTGCCGACCATCACGAAGATCAGCGCGATCCCCGCGGCGATGATGATGTTGGTCATCGGCCGCCCTCCGCGAGGATCGCCTCGGCCACCCGTTCCAGGCCGGCCACGCGGGAGCCCTTCACCAGCACGACGTCCCGCGGCGCGAGCCGCTCCCTGAGCACGGTCACCGCCGCGCCGACGTCATCCACCTGTACGCACTCTCCCGTCCATGACGCCACCTGCCCGGCCCCTTCGGCCATCGCCGCCGCGTTCGCACCGACCACCACGAGTCCGGCGATCCCGCTGCGCGCGACATGCTGCCCGATCCTGGCATGTTCCGCCACGGACGAGTCACCTAGTTCGGCCATCTCGCCCAGGACCGCGTAGGCGCGGCGGCCGCGGGACAGATGGACGAGCGTGTCGATCGCGGCGCGGGTCGAGTCGGGGTTGGCGTTGTAGGCGTCGTTCACCACGGTCACCCCGTCGGGCCGCTCGGTGACCTCCATCCGCCACCGGCTGACCGGCACGGCCGCCGAGAGCGCCTCGGCGATCCCCCCGGTCGCGAGCCCCGCCGCCCGCGCGGCGGCGGCCGCGGCCAGCGCGTTCGGGACGGCGTGCGAGCCGTGCAGGCGCAGCCCGACCCGCGCCGCGCCCTCCGGCGTGACGAGGGTGAAGCGGGCCCGGCCCTGCTCGTCGAGGACCTCGTCCTCGGCGCGGACCGCGGCGCCCGGCGAGCGGCCGAACGTGACGACCTCGCCCCTGGTCCGGGACGCCATCGCGCTCACCAGCGGGTCGTCGGCGTTGAGGACGGCGGTGCCGCCCGGCGGCACCGCCTCCACGATCTCGCCCTTGGCCAGGGCGATGTTCTCCCGGCTGCCGAACTCCCCGACGTGGGCGGTGCCGACGTTCAGCACGACGCCGACGTCCGGGCGCGCGATCCCGGTCAGGTAGGCGATGTGGCCGATGCCGCGGGCGCCCATCTCCAGCACCAGGTGGCGGGTGGCGGCGCCGGCGCGCAGCACGGTGAGCGGCAGCCCGATCTCGTTGTTGAACGAGCCGGGCGGGTAGACCGTCGGGCCCGCGCCGCTCAGGACCTGCCCGATGAGGTCCTTGGTGGAGGTCTTGCCGGCCGAGCCGGTGACCGCGACGACCGTCACGTCCGGCAGCCGCTCCAGGACGGCCCTCGCGAGCCGTCCGAGCGCCTCCTGGACGTCGTCGACGACCACGCACGGGCCGTCCACCGGGCGCTGCGCGAGCACGCCCGCCGCCCCGGCCGCGAGGGCCCCGGCCGCGAAGTCGTGCCCGTCCGCGCGGTCGCCCTTCAGCGCCGCGAACAGCGCGCCGGGCTCCACCGCACGGGAGTCGATCACCACGGGACCGTCCACCACCGGGCCGTCCGGCACCGGGTCCGGCGGCCCGTGCCGGGTCCCTCCCGTGATCTCCGCGATCGTCGACAGCGGAAGTGGGATCACGCCTGCGTCCCGTCCCCTCTTGTCCCTTGTCCATGGTCCCGGAGCGCGTCCGCGCGGCGCCGGAGCGCGGCGCGCACGACCTCCCGGTCGTCGAACGGGTGCACCTCGCCCGCCGCGTTCTGGCCCTGCTCGTGCCCCTTGCCCGCGACGACGACGACGTCGCCGCGGCGGGCGCGGCCGACGGCCAGGTCGATCGCGGCGGCGCGGTCGGGCTCCACGACGATGTGCGCGCGCTCCGGCTGCGGCACCTTGAGCCCGCCCTCGACCATAGCGGCAAGGATCGCCAGTGGATCTTCCGACCTCGGATTGTCGTTGGTGAGGTACGCCATGTCGGCGAGGCGCGCGGCGGCCTCGCCCATGAGCGGCCGCTTGCCGCGGTCGCGGTCGCCGCCGCAGCCGATCACCACCGCGAGGTCGCCCTCGGTGACGGGCCGCAGCGCGTTCAGCACGGCCTCGACCGCGCCCGGCTTGTGCGAGTAGTCGACGAGGGTCACGAAGTCCTGCCCCTCGTCGACCCGCTCCAGCCGCCCGGGGACGCCGGGCAGCGAGGCCACCCCCCGGACCGCCGCCTGCAGCGGGATGCCCGCCTCCACGAGGGCGACGATCGCGGCCAGGGCGTTGGCGACGTTGAACGGCCCGGCGAGCCGGACCTCGCCGTCGGCCTCGATGCCGAGGGGGCCGACGACGCGGAACACGCTGCCGTCGGCGCCGACGCGCACGTCCTCGGCCCGCCAGTCGGCCGCCGGGTCCCCGGTCGGGGAGAACGTCGTCGCCGGGACCGTGGCGATCTCCAGCAGCTCCCGGCCGTAGTGGTCGTCGAGGTTGATCACGCCGACCCGCGAGTACTCGGGCGTGAACAGCCGCGCCTTCGCGAGGAAGTAGTCCTTCATGGTCGGGTGGTAGTCGAGGTGGTCCTGGGACAGGTTCGTGAACACCGCGACCTCGAAGCGGGCCCCGCCGACCCGTCCCTGCACGAGCGCGTGGCTGGACACCTCCATCGCGGCGGCGCCGACGCCGCGCTCGCGCATCATCGCCAGCAGCGCGTGCAGGTCGGTGGCCTCCGGCGTGGTGAGCGCGCTCGGCACCCGGTCGCCGCCCACCCGGATCTCGACGCCGCCCACCAGGCCCGTCTCGATCCCGGCGGCGCGCAGGCCCGCCTCCAGCAGGAACGCCGTGGTCGTCTTGCCGCTGGTGCCGGTCACGCCGATGAGGGTGATGTCGCGCCCGGGCTCGCCGTACACCCACGACGCCGCGTCGCCGAGCCGCGCACGGACGTCCTGCGTCACCAGGACGGGAAGGCCCGTCGCCGCGGCCCGGTCGTACCCGTCGGGGTCGGTGAGGATCGCCACGGCGCCCGCCTCGGCGGCCTGGGCGGAGAACTGGGCGCCGTGCGCGCGGGCGCCGGGCAGCGCCGCGTAGACGTCGCCGGGCAGCACCGCCCGCGAGTCGTGCGTGATCCCCGTGGCGGACACCGCGTCCCCTGCGGCTCGCCCGTCCCATCCGTCCTGTCCGATTCCAAGGAGCGCCGCGAGTCCGCTCAGCGGACGAGCCGGGTTGGTGGTGGGCCGCATGGCGTTTCTTTCGTTGCTGACGGTACGGGACTGGTGGGACACGGATGGTGGACTCACAGGCGAGGAGGGTACTCGCTGCGATCAGTCGCGGGCGCGGATCTCGATGATCGGCGGCCTGCTCCCCGTCGGCGGGATCTTCTCGGACTGAAGCGCGAAGCTCATCACGTCCTTGAAGACCGGCGCCGCCGCATCGCCACCATAGTGGCTCCCGCTCCTCGGATCCTGCAGGACGACCTGCACCACCAGGCGCGGGTCGTCCGCGGGCGCGAACCCGGCGAACGAGGCGGTGTAGCCGCCGCCGTCGTAGCAGCCGCAGCGCGGATTGACGATCTCGGCGGTGCCGGTCTTGCCCGCGACGCGGTAACCCTTGATCTGGGCCTTCGGGGCGGTGCCCTCCTTCGTCGTGACGCCCTCCAGCATGTCGCTGATCTGCCGGGCCGTCTTCGCGCTGATGACCTGCCTGCGCTCCGGCGCGGGCGCCGGGGTGAACCTGTCGTGCTCCCCGACGGTGCCCGCGACCAGGTTCGGCGCGACGCGGACGCCGCCGTTGGCGATCGTCGAGTACACGCTCGCCATCTGCACCGCGTTCACCGAGACCGTCTGCCCGAACGCGATCGGGTACCGGTCGGTGCCCGACCACTTGGCCGGCGGCTCCAGCAGGCCCGCCGTCTCCCCGGGCAGCGGCAGGCCGGTACGGCTGCCGAACCCGAAGTCGCGCAGCGTCTGGTAGAGCTGCTGCGGGCCGATGCTCTCGCTGGCCATGATCGTGCCGACGTTGCTCGACTTGGCGAGCACGCCGGCGAACGTGAGCCGCTCGGGCCGGTGGCCGTGCGAGTCGTGGAACACCACGTCGTACTTCTTGATCTTGTCGGGGACGGTGTAGGGCGTCTGCGGGGTGACGCCGCCGTGCTCCATGACGGCCGCGGCGGTGACGACCTTGCCGGTGCTGCCCGGCTCGTAGGCGTCCTGCACCAGGGGGCTGCCCCAGCGGGACCGGTCGGAGTCGGCGTAGTCGTTCGGGTCGAACCCCGGCGCGGACGCCATCGCGAGCAGCCGGCCGGTGCGCGGGTCCATGACGATCACGGTGCCGCTCTTGGCCCCGGTCGCCTTGACCTGCTGCTCGATCGCCTGCTGCGCCTTGAACTGCAGGTCGCGCTGCAGCGTCAAGCGGACCCCGCTGCCGGGCACCGACGGGCGCTTCTGGTCCTCGCCCATGGGGATGTGCTGGCCCTCGGGGCTGATCTCGACCCGCTGCCAGCCCTCCTTGCCGGCGAGCACGCCGTTCAGCGAGCTCTCCAGGCCGGCGGCCCCGCTCCCCGTGTCGTTCACGAAACCTATGACGCTCGCGGCCAGCGAATCGTTGGGGTATTCCCGGCGGTATTCCGGCAAAGTGCCGATGCCGAGGAAGTTCCACGAGCTGACCAGGCGCGCCTGGTCGGGACGGACCCCGTGCGCGAGGTACACGAACCTCGTCTCGGGCTTGCTGATCTGCTTCAGCAGCGTCGCCGGGTTCAGCCCGAGCGTCGGGGCGAGCGCGTTGACGATCGGCTGCCGCTTGTCCGCCTTGATGAGCGAGGGGTCCGCGAAGATCGCGCGGGCCTCCACCGTCATGGCGAGCGGGTTGCCCTGCGCGTCGGTGATGTCGCCCCGCACGGCGGGCAGCTTCAGCTCCCGCATCCGCTGCAGCATCGCCTGCTCGGTGTACTGCCCCGAGTCGATCGTCTGGAGCTGGACGAGCCGCCCGGCGAACAGCGACAGCACGAACGCGACGACGAGCAGCCCGACGTTGAGCCGCTTGAGCGGGTCGCGCCGGTGGAAGGGGACCCGGGACCGCGGGGGACGGCCGGGCGGCGGGCGCCGTCCGGAACCGCCGCCGGGGCGCGGGACGCGAGGGCCCGCGCCGTCCGTCTTCGGCGCGCCCTGGGCGTCGCGGGCCGTGCGGGCCTCGGTGGCCGTGCCCCTGGCGGGCGCCTTCTTCCGGGTGGAGCGCTTGGTGGCCGTCGCCGCGCCGCCCGTCCGCCCGCTCGGCTTCTCCTTCTTCTCTTTACGCGCGGTGTCCTTGCGAGCGGTGTCCTTGCGAGCGGTGCTCTTTCGCGCCGTGTCCTTCGACGCCGTGTCCTTGCCCGGGGCGTCCTTGCGGGGGGTGGGGACCATGCCGCTGCGCGCGGGACGGCGGGCGCCGCCGCCCTTGGCGCCCGTCCGTCCCGCGCCGTCCGCCCGTCCCGCGGGGGGGACGCGGCGTGCCCCCGTCTGACGCCCGGACGCGCGCGCCGCGCCCGGGCCGCTCCTGTCGTCCCGCCCGGCCGCGCCCCGGGGACCGCGCCCGTCCGAGCCGCGCCTGCGGCCGGGGGGCGGCCCGGCGGGACCGCGTCCCGGGCCCTTCGTCACCGTTCCACCCGCTCCCCGCAGTGCCCGCGCCCGTTCACGGCGCCCCGTGCCCGGTCTGTGTTCCCGCACCGGTCCGGGCGCCCGCGCCGTTCCCGTTCCGCGTGCCCGCGCCCTGACCGTTCCGGGCACCCGCGCCGGCGCCGCCGGTCCGGGCGCCCGGAGGCGGGACCCCGTCGCCGGGGATCACGGTGCCGGGCACGCCGAGGACGCCCGCCGCGCCGGCCGACGCCGCGGCCGAGGGCGGAACGGGGCGGATGGCGCCGCCGGAGCGGCCGGGCTCGGTGGAGAAGAAGGCCGGGTCCTTGCCCTGCTTCATGCCGAGCCCCTCGGCCTTCTTCGACAGCTGCTGCGGGGCCCCCTCGCGGGCGATCCCCTCCTCGTAGGCCTGGCGCTGCTGTTCGAGCTGCTTGTTGCTCTGCTGGAGCCGCGTCAGCGTGAACGCGTCCTTGGCCAGGACGGTGTTCAGCAGCAGCAGGCTGACCAGCGCGCCGCCGAGCAGCCCGACGATGAGCAGGACGAACGGGGCGCGCGGCGCGCCCTGCCCGGTGCGCCGCGACGCCGCGGCGCTTTTCGCGCCTCCGGTGGAGTCGCCGGTGCTCTTCGCGGCCTTCGTGCTCTTGGCCGGCGCGGCCTTCGTCCGCGTCTGGGCGGGCGCCGCCTTGGCAGGGGCCGCCTTGGCAGGGGCCGACTTGGCAGGGGCCGACTTGGCGGGCGCGGTCTCGGCGGGCCGGCTCTTCGGCGGCGCGGTCCTCGGCGGGGCCGCGCCTTCCGGGCGCTCCGGGGCCCTCTTCTTCGGCGCCCTGGTCGGCGGCCGCCTGCTCGTCGTGGTCATGTCGCCTCCCGGACGCGCTCCGCGGCGCGCATCCGCACCGATCCTGCCCGTGGGTTGGTCGTGTTCTCCTCGTCGGACGCCACCTCGGCCCCGCGCGTCAGGAGCCGGAACCTCGGCTCGTGCTCGGGCAGCGGGACCGGCAGGTCCGGCGGGGTGGTGTCGGCCGCCTGGGCGGCGAGGACCTGCTTGGTGATGCGGTCTTCGAGGGAGTGGTAGGACAGCACGACGACCCGGCCGCCGACCGGGAGCGCGCCCAGGGCGGCGGGCAGCGCCCGGCGCCAGGTGTCGAGCTCGCCGTTCACCTCGATGCGCAGCGCCTGGAAGGTGCGCTTGGCCGGGTTGCCGCCGGTGCGGCGGGTGGCGGCGGGGATGGAGGTGCGCACCAGGTCGGCGAGGCGCCGGGTGGAGTCCAGCGGGGCGCGCTCGCGCTCCCGGACGATCGCGGCGGCGATGCGCTGGGCGAACCGCTCCTCGCCGTACACGCGCAGGATGCGGGCGAGCTCGGCGGGCGGGTAGCCGTTGACGACCTCGGCCGCGGTGAGGCTCTGGGTGCGGTCCATCCGCATGTCGAGGGGCGCGTCGTAGGAGTAGGCGAAGCCGCGGTCGGCCTCGTCGAGTTGCGGGGAGGACACGCCGAGGTCGAACAGGACGGCGTCGACCGCCGGGACGCCGAGGCGGCGCAGCACCGAAGGGATCTCGTCGTAGACGGCGTGCTCCAGCGTCACGCGGTCGCCGAACGGGGCGAGCCTGCGCGCGGAGCGCTCCAGCGCCGTGGTGTCGCGGTCGAGGCCGATCAGGCGAAGCGCCGGGACGGCCCGCAGCATCGCCTCGGCGTGACCGCCCATGCCGAGCGTGGCGTCGAGGTACACGGGCGCGCGGCCGGCGACCGCCTCGGCCGCGGGGACGAGGAGTTCGAGGACGCGGTCGAGCATGACCGGGATGTGGCCGCTTGCGGGCCCGCGGCCCTGCCCCGCGCCGTTCGCGGTGTCGTTCCCCGCGCCGTTCCCTGCTTCGTTCGCTGCGCCGTCCATGCTCCACCCCCTGTACTGCCACCTCGCTCGCGGACTGTGTGGCATCGCCGGACCGGACCGTCCCGCGCCCCCGGCGGCGGCCTCGCCCGGCCAGGTCCCCATCCGCTGCCCTGGAGGAAGATCACCGCGTTGCCCGCGGGGGGTCGCCGTCTGGCACCGGGGAAGCTGCGCCAGCTGACTGGAGAGCGGCTGGAGACCTGGCCGAACGTGGGCCAGTGCCGGTCAACGGACCGACGAGTCGTATCTCAGAGAATCCCTGGCAACACCTCCTCCGAGACGTCGGAGAAGGTCTGCTCCTCCTGCTCCAGGTAGGTCTCCCATGCCTGGGTGTCCCAGATCTCCAGACGCGTGTTGGCCCCGATGACCGTGCAGTCGCGGGTGAGCCCCGCGTACCTGCGCAGCGGCGGGGGAATCGTGACGCGGCCCTGCTTGTCGGGGACCTCGTCGGAGGCGCTGGCGAAGAAGACCCGGCTGTAGCTCCGGACCGCCTTCTCGGTGACCGGCGCAGCGCGCAGAGCCTCGGTTATCCGCTGGAACTCCGCCATGGGGAAGACGTACAGGCAGCGTTCCTGGCCCTTCGTGATCACCAATCCCCCCGACAGCTCCTCGCGGTACTTCGCCGGCAGGAACAGTCGTCCCTTGTCGTCGAGGCGCGGCGAGTGGGTGCCGAGAAACACCGGGCCCCACCTCCCGCGCCGCATGGGGCGCTACCGCCCCCCACGGCGCCCCACTCTACTCCACTCTTCCCCACCGTCAACAAGAAAAACACCGTCCACGCGCCGTTTTCCGCGACGAAATCGCAGGTCAACAGGGGTGGTGTGGAGTGGGGCCCAGCGGCGCCCCTCAGCGCGCCGCATCGGCACAAGCCGGCCGGGAACGCCCCCGCACGGGGCCCGGCGAGGTCCCGTGGGACGGGGGTGGAGTGAAGTGGTGCGTTGCGCGCGTCGTTTGTCGTCGCCCCTGTGGAGCACAATTGGCTCGCGTTCCACATGAACATCGCGGTGGGCGTTCCAAAGACGTACTGTCGTTTGGAACGGCTGAGGAGGGTTTGGTGGCAGTAGGCACGCACGGCGAGTCGTTCATGGAGACCGACCCACCGGCATCCCACCCCGCCCGGCGCGGCGGCCGTGACGGCGTCGGCGGCGACGCGGGCGGGCGCGACGCGGGCCGCGGCCCGGGAGGCGGCCTCGACGGGCTCGCCCATGTCGCGAACAAGATCCGCGACGCCGTGGAGTCGGTGATCGAGGGCAAGCCCTCGGCGGTGCGGCTCGCGCTGACGGTCCTGCTGGCGGAGGGCCACCTGCTCATCGAGGACGTGCCCGGGGTCGGCAAGACGATGCTCGCCAAGGCTCTCGCGCGCTCGGTCGACTGCTCGGTGCGGCGCGTGCAGTTCACGCCCGACCTGCTCCCGAGCGACATCACCGGCGTCAGCGCCTACAACCAGGAACGGCGCGAGTTCGAGTTCAAGCCGGGCCCGGTGTTCGCCAACATCGTGGTCGGCGACGAGATCAACCGGGCGTCCCCGAAGACGCAGTCCGCGCTGCTGGAGTGCATGGAGGAGCGCCAGGTCACGGTCGACGGCACCACCTACACGCTGGAACCGCCGTTCATGGTGATCTCCACCCAGAACCCGGTGGAGATGGAGGGGACCTATCCGCTCCCCGAGGCGCAGCGCGACCGGTTCACCGCCCGCATCTCGATGGGCTACCCCGACCCCGCCGCCGAACTGGAGATGCTGGAGACGCACGGCGAGACGTCCCCGCTCGACCGGCTCACCCCGGTCGCCCACGCCGCCGACGTCCGCGACCTCATCGAGGTGGTGCGGGCCCAGCACGTCGCGCCGGCGGTGCGGCAGTACGCGATCGACCTCGTCTCCGCCACCCGCAGGCACCCCGAGCTGCGGCTCGGCGCGTCCCCGCGGGCGACCCTGCAGCTGGTGCGGGCCGCGCGGGCCTACGCCGCGCTCGACGACCGCGACTACGTCGTCCCCGACGACATCCAGGACCTCGCCGTCCCCGTCCTCGCGCACCGGCTGCTGCCGACCGCCGAGGCGCAGGTCGAGCGCCGCCGTCCCGAGCAGGTGGTGGCCGACCTGGTGAAGCGGCTGCCGGTGCCCTCCCCCGGCAGGTGACGGGTGCGACGGGCGCTGGCCGGCCTCACCACGCGCGGGCGGTCGTTCGTGGCCGCCGGGGCGACCGCGATCGTCTGCGCGGTGGCGCTCGGAGAGCGCGACCTGCTGCGCGCCGGCGTGCTCGTGCTGGCGCTGCCCCTGCTGTGCACGATCGCGGTGGCGCGGACGCGGTACCGGCTGGCGTGCGCGCGGCGGCTGGAGCCGGCGCGGCTGCCGGTCGGCCACGAGTCCCGCGTCGACCTGCGGCTGGAGAACGTGTCGCGGCTGCCGAGCGGCCTGCTGATGGTGGAGGACCGGGTCCCCTACGCGCTCGGCGGGCGCGCCCGGTTCGTGCTGGAGCGCATCGAGCCGCACGCGTTCCGTGAGCTCGGCTACCGGATCCGCTCGGACGTGCGCGGGCGCTTCCGGGTGGGGCCGCTGACCGTCCGGCTCGCCGACCCGTTCGGGATGGTGGAGCTGGTCCGCTCGTTCAGCCTGTCCGACACGCTCACGGTGACGCCGTCGATCGTGCCGCTGCCGCCGAGCCGGTTGTCGGGGGCGTGGACGGGCGGCGGCGACAGCGTCGCCCGCGCGGTCTCCGCGGCGGGCGAGGACGACGTGGCCCCCCGCGAGTACCGGCACGGCGACGACCTGCGCCGCGTGCACTGGCGGTCCACCGCCCGGCACGGGGAACTGATGGTGCGGCGTGAGGAGCAGCACTTCCAGAGCAGCGGCACGCTGTTCCTGGACACCCGCCGCTCCGCGCACTGGGGCGACGGGCCGGCCGGCTCCTTCGAGCAGGCCGTCTCGGCGACCGCGTCGATCGGCGTCCACCTCGTCCGGACGGGGATGAGCCTGCGGTACGTCGACGACGGCGGGGAGGCGCTGCCCGCCGGACCTTCCGAGGGCGCGTTCGAGGGGCTGCTGCTCGACGCGCTCGCCGTCGCCCGCCGGTCCAAGGGCGGCTCGCTGACGGCGGGACTGGCCGCACTGCACGGGCACCGCGCGGGCCGGGAGGGCGACGGCCTGGTCGTCGGCGTGTTCGGCGTGCTGTCGGACGAGGAGGCCCGCGCGGTCTCCGCCGCCCGGCGCGGCACCGGCACCTGCGTCGCGGTCCTCCTGCGGGGCGGCCCCGAGGACGGCACGCCGCGGGACGGCGGGACGGCCGCGGGGCTGCTGCGCGCGGGCGGCTGGCGGGTGGTGACCGTCCGGTCCGCGGCGGAGCTCGCCGGAACGTGGGCGCGCGCGGGCAAGGCGGGCGAGGATTTCGTGTCAGGGGCGGCGCATGAGCAAGGGCGCGCATGACCGAGGGCATCCACGGGAGCAAGGGCGGCGCATGAGGGTCCGGATGACGGTGATGGCCGGGCTGGCGACGCTCACCGGCTCGCTCGGGCTGTACCCGCTGTTCGAGAAGGCGAGCTGGTTCTGGGCGGGATTCGGCGCGGTGCTGGTCGTGTCCGGCGGCGGCCTGCTGGCGCGGCGGCTGCGCGCGCCCGCCGCGGTCTGCCCGCTGTTCGGGCTGGCGGCGCTGCTGCTGTACCTCGACCTCGCGTTCGCCGGCGGCGAGGCGTGGCTCGGGGTCGTCCCGTCCCCGGAGTCGATGCGGCGGCTCGGCGAGCTGGCGGACGAGGGCTGGCGCGCGGCCAACCGGTACGCGGCGCCCGTCCCGCTCGTCCCGGGCATCGCGATGCTGGCCGCGGCGGGCATCGGCCTGGTCGCGGTCCTGGTGGACCTGCTGGCGGTGCGGCTGCGGCGCGCCGCGCCGGCCGGGCTGCCGCTGCTGGCCATGTACAGCGTGCCCGCGGCGATCCGCGAGGACGGCGTGGGCTGGGTGGCCTTCGGCGTCGGCGCGTTCGGCTACCTCGCCCTGCTCATGGCCGACGCCCGCGAGCAGGTCGGCGGGTGGGGCCGGACGGTGACGACGCGCCGCCGCCCGCGGGAGGTGCCGCTGGCGGGTGCGCAGTCGCCGCCGGCCGGCGGCGCCGACCGGCCCGACGCCTCGGCGCTGGCGGCCAGCGGCCGCCGGATCGCGGCCGGCGCGGTCGCCGTCGCCGTGCTGCTGCCGGCGGCGATCCCGGGCCTGCACCCGCGCGGCGTGTTCGGCGTGGGCGGCGGTTCCGGTTCCGGCACGCAGACCGTGACC
This sequence comes from Spirillospora sp. CA-108201, assembly GCF_050936235.1. Classification (NCBI taxonomy): domain Bacteria; kingdom Bacillati; phylum Actinomycetota; class Actinomycetes; order Streptosporangiales; family Thermomonosporaceae; genus Spirillospora; species Spirillospora sp. CA-108201. The sequence continues at coordinate 2,965,767 of NZ_JBNJNE010000001.1, forward strand.
ACGCCCGACCCGCTGGTCAGCCTGAAGCGGGAGCTGACCCGGCTGGACGACTCGACCGTGTTGACCTACCGCAGCGACGCCCCGGAGAGTCCCGGCTACCTGCGCCTCTACGCCCTCGACCGGTTCGACGGCGACCGGTGGACCTACAGTCCGCTGAAGAGCTCCGCCAAGGACCGGCTGACCGGCGACCGCGCCCTCCCCGCCCCGCCGGGGCTGACCGTCGCCCCCACGCGCGAGGTGACGACCGAGGTGCGGGTGCGGCCCGAGGTCAGGAACATGACGTTCCTTCCGGTGCCGTACGCCCCGGCCAAGGTGTCGATCAAGGGCGACTGGCGAGTGCACGGCCCGTCGCTGATGATCTACTCGCTGCGCGACTCGGCGGGCGGGCGCTCCTACACCGTCAGGAGCCTGCTGCCGCAGCCGACCGCCGGGCAGCTCGCCGCCGCGGGGCCCTACCCGCCCGAGGTCGTCGCCCACTACACGGCGGTGCCCAAGAACGTCCCGCCGCAGGTCAGGAAGCTCGCCGCGGACGTCACCTCCGGGTCGGCGACCGCGCTCACCCAGGCCGTCCGGCTGCAGCGCTGGTTCACCATGTCCGGCGGGTTCACCTACGACCTCTCCGCGCCCGCGCCGCAGCACGGCAGCGACCTCGTCGACTTCCTGCTGCACAGCAAGCGGGGCTACTGCGAGCAGTTCGCCGCCGCGATGGCGCTGATGGCGCGGATCCTCGGGATCCCGTCGCGGGTCGCGATGGGCTACACGCCCGGCAGCGAGGTCAGGCCCGGCGAGTGGGTGGTGCGGTCGCGCGACGCGCACGCCTGGCCCGAGCTGTACTTCGAGGGCTCGGGATGGGTGCGCTTCGAGCCCACGCCGAGCGGCGCCGCCGGGCAGGGCACCGCCCTCGCCCCCGCGTACAGCCAGCCCGCGGTCAGCACCGGCGGCGGGCCGGACGACCAGGGCACCCGGGCGCCGGACTCCTCGTCCCCGGACGCGGGCGCCACCGCCGCGCCCACCGGCCCCCGGCACCGCAACGACGAGGGCGCGGACGGAGCGACCGGCGCCCGGAAGAGCGACGACGGCGGGTTCACCGCCGCGCGGTGGATCGCCGGCGCCCTGCTGGTGCTCCTGCTGCTGGCCGCGCCGATGGCGCTGCGGATCTTCACTCGCTGGCGCCGCTGGGCGGCCCTGGCCTCCTCCTCCGCCGGGAAGCCGAAACCGGCGCCGGCGCCCGACCCCGATCAGGCCGGGAAGAGGGAGCCCACGCGGCGGCGAAGCCCCGGTCCGGGGGAACGCGCGGAGGGCCCGCGGACGCCCGATCCGGCCTGGGCGGCGCACGCCGCCTGGCAGGAGATGCGCGCGGACGCGCTCGACCACGGTCTGGAATGGCGGGCCAGCGACTCCCCCCGCGCCGCCGCCCGGCGGCTCGGCGAACTGCTGGAGATGGACGCGCCGAGCGTGCAGGCCCTCACCCGGATCGCCCGCGCCGAGGAGCTGGCGCGCTACTCGCGGACCCGCTCCTTCGAACCCGCCGAGCGGCTGCGCGCCGACGTGCGGACCGTCCGGGAGGCGTTCGCCGCGTCCGTGGGGCGCCCCACGCGGTGGCGCGCCCGGCTGCTCCCCCCGTCGACGGTGGCGCAGACCCGCTCCACGCTCCGCACCGCCGGAGACCGCGCCCTCGACGTCACCGCCCGCCTGAACGACCTGCCGTCCCGGCTCCGCCGCAGGTAGGCCCACCCCGGACACACGACGGTCCCGGCCTCGCGGGGAACCGCGTCAGACCGGGACGATCCGTCTCGTCAGAACCGAGCCACTCTGGGGGGACGGCCCTCAGACCCCGAAACGGGACTGAGCGCCGTCTTCCGCTCAGGACGTCGCTCAGTCACCCTCGGTGCGGCGGCGCCAGCGTTCCTCCATGCGCTCCATGAAGCCCGCCTTGGCGGGACGCGCCTGGCGACCGCCTCCGCGCGCGGGCTCGTTGCCGATGCCCGTCATCCGCTTCCAACTCGTCAGCGCCCAGACGCAGCACACGACCATCAGCAGGAAGCCCGTCACGCTGATGGCGATCGTGACCGTGCCCGCGTTGATCACGAGGCCGGCCATCAGTGCGCACACGCCCACCGCGAAGCCGAGGGCCGCCTTGACGATCCGGCGCTTGTAGTGGACCTGGGGGTTGGTCGAGCGAACCGCGTGAGCGAACTTCGGATCCTCGGCGTACAACGCCGATTCGATCTGTTCGAGCATGCGCTGCTCGTGCTCAGAGAGCGGCACGGCACCTCCCAGCGACAGCTCCGCGACGGAGTATCCGATGCGGGACGCGAACGTCAACGGTGATATGCCCAGAATACGAGCACTCTCGAGCGTACGAAAGCGAACGGCCCGCCGAGGGCCCGGTGCCGGTCACCTCACAGCCTTCTTTCATTGTCTTCCGTCCCTGCCGTCCCCTGCGTCACCCTCCGCCGCACGCCGGACCAGCGCGGCGGGTCGCACCGCGCCGCGCCCGAACCGGTGCGCGACCTGATCCATGGCTCGCTCGGCCTCACGCCAGCCGCTGTCCGGTTCGTCGAGGGCGAGCTGACGGGGGGCCTCGCCGGCGGGGCCCAGGTTCTCGACCCGCACCCCGACCAAACGGAGTCGTACCCGTTCCAGGCCCGACGCCTCGTAGAGCTCGCGGGCTGTGACATAGATCACACGAGCCAGATCGGTGGGCTCGGCCAGGGTGCGCGCCCGCGTGATCGTCTTGAAGTCGGCCATCCGCAGTTTGACGCTGACCGTCCGACCGGCGTTCCCGCTCTCGCGCAGCCGCGCGCCGACCCTCTCCGCCAGGCGCAGCAGCTCCCGCCGGATGACCTCCGGATCGTCGACGTCGGTGTCGAAGGTCTCCTCGGCGCCGATGCTCTTGTCGGGCGTGTGCGGGACGACCTCCCGCGGGTCGCGCCCCCACGCCAGCTCGTGCAGGTGCCTGCCGAGCGCGTTGCCGAGTTCGCGCTGCAGCGTCGCGAGGGGCACCTGGGCGAGCTGCCCGACGGTGCGCAGCCCGAGGCGGGTCAGCGCCTGCTCCGTCCGCTCGCCGACGCCCCACAGGGACGCGACGGGCAGCGGATGCAGGAAGTCGACGACGCCGTCGGCCGGCACCACGAGCAGCCCGTCGGGCTTGCACCGCGTCGAGGCCAGCTTCGCGACGAACTTGGTGTTCGCGACGCCGACCGAGCAGGTGATGCCCTGCTGGTCGCGCACCTGGTCGCGGATCAGCTGCGCGATCACGGCGGGACGGCCCAGCCGCCGCCGGGCGCCCGCCACGTCCAGGAAGGCCTCGTCCAGCGACAGGCCCTCGACCAGCGGCGTGACGGAGCGGAAGATCTCGAAGACGGCGGCCGACACGCGGCCGTACTTGCCGTGGCTCGCCGGCAGCACGACGGCCTGCGGGCACAGCCGCCGCGCCCGCGTCATCGGCATCGCCGAGTGCACGCCGAACCCGCGGGCCTCGTAGGAGGCCGCGGACACCACGCCCCGGGGCCCCGCCCCGCCCACGACGACGGGACGCCCGCGCAGCTCGGGCCGCTCCAGCAGCTCGACGCTCACGAAGAAGGCGTCCATGTCGACGTGCAGGACGGCGCAGCCGGTGTCGTCGGCCGGCGGACCCGGCTGCGGCCCCGGCCGATGCAGCTGCTGCTTGCGGCTCACGGTGCTAGCCGACCGGTTTGTCCGCCACCAGGTGCAGCTGGGTGGCGAGGTCCCGCAGGACGGGGTGGACGGCCGCGACCGCCTCCAGTGCGATCAGCGCGTCCGCGGAGCCGGCGTCGCCGTCCAGCAGGCCGCTCGGCACCAGGTCGGCGAAGATCCGGACGCCGTGCAGCTCGGCGACCCGCAGCCCGGCGCCGCTCACCAGCGCCGACAGCGTCTCGCGGGTGAACCGGCGGGGCATCCGGTCGCCCTCGCCCCAGCGCCCGGACGGGTCCGTCAGCACCCGCCGCGCGTCGTCGAAATGCCCCGACACCGCGCGGTGCAGCGCGGCCGCGATCTGACCCGCCGCCAGCACGCTGACCGAACCGCCTGGGCGGACGGCGCCGGTCAGCGCCGCCATCGCCGCACCCGGATCGTCGACGTACTCAAGGACGCTGTGGCACAGCACGAGGTCGGCGGCGTCCGGGCCGAGCAGATCGGGCAGGTCGACGGCGTCGCCCTGCACCGCGCGCACCCGCACCCCGGACTCGGCCGCCCGGCGCTCCAGCGCGGCCAGCGCGTCCGGATTGGCGTCGACCACGGTGACCCGGTGCCCCAGCTCCGCGAGCGGCACGGCGAACCCCCCGGTCCCGCCGCCCACGTCCACGACGTCGCTCAGGCCGGCCTCGGGAGTGATGCGGTCGAGGACCTCGCGCAGAGCGTCCCAAAGGACCGCATTGCGCACCCGGCTGCTACCCCGCACCCGCTTCTGTTGCCGGCCGGACGCGGCCGCTCCCCTAACGTTCGTCATCAAGAAGAGCTTATTGCAGTACCAGACGACGAAGGGCCCTCCAGCCCCGAACCTCAGCCGGCACCGCGACCACGCGACAGCCTGGGGGCCGCGATCGCGTCCGAAGGCAGGTTCAAGCGAAGCGGGAACCTGATCGCGCAGCGAGCCCCTGGGCGAGCCGAAGCGATGCCAGCGATCGCCCGCTTTTATCGACGATGGAGGGCCGCCAGGCCCGAAGGAGGAGAAAAAAGCAATTAAAGCGTGAGCGAAGGCTTCAGTTGTTGTAGGCGGGAGAGGAGGCCGTTGACGAAGCGGGGGGACTCGTCGGTGGAGAGTTCGGTGGCCAGGCCGACCGCCTCGCTCACCGCGACGCCGTCGGGGACGTCGTCGACCCACAGGAGTTCGAACGCGCCCATGCGCAGGATGTTGCGGTCGACGGCGGGCATGCGTTCGAGGGTCCAGCCGGTCGCGTAGGTGGCGATCAGCTCGTCGATGCGCTCCCGGTTCTCCTGGACGCCCTCGATCAGCCGGACGGCGTGCGGGTACTCGGCGAGCTCGTCCTGGTTCGGACGGCCGCGGGCGGCCAGCACCGCCGTCGGCTGCTCCTCCCGGAGCTCCGCGGCGAACAGGATGTCCAGGGCGAGTTTCCTGGCCTTGGTGCGGGCGGCCATGTCAGGCGCGGCCGAGGTACTCGCCGGAGCGGGTGTCGACCTTGACCTTCTCGCCGGTGGTGATGAACAGCGGGACCTGGATCTGCGCGCCGGTCTCCAGGGTGGCGGGCTTGCTGCCGCCGGTGGAGCGGTCGCCCTGCAGGCCCGGCTCGGTCTCGGTGATCTCCAGCACGACGGCGGCGGGCAGCTCGACGTACAGCGGGTTCTCGTTGTTGAAGGCGATCACGGCGTTCTGCTCGGGGAGCAGGTAGTTCGCGGCGTCGCCGACGACGCCCGCCGGGATGTGCGGCTGGTCGTAGGTCTCGGTGTCCATGAAGACGAAGTCCTCGCCCTCGCGGTAGAGGTACTGCATCTCGCGCTTGTCGACGCTGGCCACCTCGACCTTGGTGCCGGCGTTGAAGGTCCTGTCGACGACCTTGCCCGACAGCACGTTCTTGAGCTTGGTGCGGACGAACGCGCCGCCCTTGCCTGGCTTGACGTGCTGGAACTCCTGGACGGTCCACAGCTGGCCGTCGATGTTCAGCGTCATGCCGTTCTTCAGGTCGTTCGTCGTCGCCACTGCGTTGTTCTCCCGGTCGCGACCCGCGCGTCCTACAGGACGAGCAGGTCCTTGGTCGTTGTGGTGAGGAGCTCCGGCCCGCCCGCGCGGACCACCAGCGTGTCCTCGATGCGGACCCCGCCCCGGCCCGTGAGGTAGACCCCCGGCTCCGCGGTGATCGGAACCCGATCCGTCAGTTTACCGGTCTTGTCGTACCCCATGAGCGGCGCTTCGTGGATCTCCAGGCCGACGCCGTGCCCGAGGCCGTGGGTGAACGCCTCGCCGTGCCCGGCGTCCGCGATGACGCCGCGGGCGGCGGCGTCCACGTCCTTGGTGTCGGCGCCGGGCAGCGCGGCGGCCAGCGCGGCCGCCTGGGCGCGGTGGACGAGGTCGTAGAGGTCCCGCTGCCAGGCCGCGGGCTCGCCGATCGCGACGGTGCGGGTCATGTCGGCGTGGTAGCCGCCGTAGAGGGCGCCGAAGTCCATGGTGACGAGGTCGCCGCGCTGGAGCTCGCGGCCGCCCGGGTGGTGGTGCGGGACGGCTCCGTTGGGGCCGGACGCGATGATCGACTCGAAGGCGGGGCCCTCGGCGCCCTGGTCCACCATGGCCCGTTCGAGGGCGATCGCGACGGCGCGCTCGGTGACCCCGGCGCGGATCTCGGGCAGGACGGCCTCGAACGCGCGGTCGGTGACGGCGCACGCCTCGCGCAGCAGGCCGATCTCCTCCTCGTCCTTCACCATGCGCAGTTCCTCGACGAGGCGGCCGAGCGGGACCAGTTCGCCCGCGGCGCCGCCCGGCCGGGCGGCGTCGAGGAGGGCGGTGTGGTGCTCGACGGTCAGGTCGTGGGCCTCGAAGCCGAGCCGGCCGCGGCCGTCCTCGGCCGCCCGCTTCACCAGCGCCTCGCCCACCTGCCGGTCGACGACGACGGGAAGTTCCGGGCAGACCTGCGCGGCCATCCCGGAGTAGCGGCCGTCGGTGGCGAGCACGGCGGGCCCTTCGGCCGGGACGAGCAGCGCGGCCCGCGAGCTGTCCAGGCCGGTCAGGTACCGGATGTTGACCAGGCGGGTCACCAGCAGGGCGTCGGCGCCCCGGTCGGCGACGAGCGCGGCGAGCCGGCGGCGCCGCGCGTAGTGAGTCTCCCCCATGGCCAGGACTCTAGGTCATCGCGGCGGGGGCCGTCTCAACGCGGTCACGAACATGAATAACCCTCGACTTTCGGTCGAGGGTCGGCCTAGCGTGACCCGGCGTGTGCTCCGTCCCCCGAACGTCCGTTCCCCCAGGACTTCCCCAGGAGTGATTCCCTTGACCCGAGTGAGCCGCAGAAGACTGCTGGGCACAGGCGCTCTCACCGCCGCGGGAGCCGTCGTCTCCGCGGCCTCGGCCCCCTCCGCCGCCGCCCGGACCGCGCCCCTCACCGCGGACGTGGTGATCGTCGGCGCCGGGCTCTCGGGCCTCACCGCCGCCCGCGACCTCGTCGCCGCGGGCCGGTCCGTGGTCGTGCTGGAGGCGCGGGACCGCCCCGGCGGCCGCGTCTACGGGATGCCGCTCGGCGACGGCACCACCAACGAGGGCGGCGCCGAGTTCGTCGGCCCGACGCAGGACCGCATCGCCGCGCTCGCGAAGGACATGGGCGTCGACACCTACGCCACCTACAACGAGGGCAAGAACGTCTACTACCGGGACGGCAAGCGGTCGCTGTACGCGACCGACGGCCTGCTCGGCGCCGTCCCGCCGGACTGGGGCGTGGTCGACCTGGAGCTGGCGCTGCTGAAGCTCGGCGGCATGGTCAAGGAGGTGCCGGTCGGCGAGCCGTGGAGGGCGGCCAAGGCCGAGGAGTGGGACGCGCAGACCTTCCACACCTGGTCGCGGTCCAACTCGCTGAGCGGCGGCGCGCGGTTCCTGATGGACGCGTTCGCCTCCTCCACCCTGTCGATGCGGTCGCAGGAGGTCTCGCTGCTCTACCTGCTGAACTACGCGGCCTCGGCGGGCAACGAGACGAATCCGGGGACGATCGACCGGCTGATCAACACGAGGGGCGGGGCGCAGGAGTCGCGGTTCGTCGGCGGCTCGCAGGAGGTGCCGGTCCGGCTGGCGGCGCGGCTCGGCGGCATCGTCCACTACGACGCGCCGGTCCGGTCGATCGTCGCGGAGGCGGGCGGCGCCACGGTCACCGCCGACGGGATCACGGTGTCGGCGAGGCGGGTCGTGGTGGCGATGTCCCCGGCGATCGCCGGGAGGATCGACTTCTCGCCGGCGCTGCCGGCGAGCCGGGCGCAGCTCATGCAGCGCTACCCGATGGGGTCGGTCGCCAAGTTCGTCGCCGTCTACGACACCCCGTTCTGGCGGGCGGACGGGCTGACCGGGCAGGCCGTGGCCGACGGCGGCGCCATCGACGCGACGTTCGACAACAGCCCGCCGGACGGGTCGCGGGGCATCCTGATGGGCTTCATGAACCAGGCCAACATCAGGAGGCTGGACGGCGCGCCCGCCGCGGACGTCCGGGCGGCGGGGCTCGACTCGTTCACCAAGCTGTTCGGCGACAAGGCCGCGAACCCGGAGCTGACCGCCTTCCAGCGCTGGGACAACGAGACGTGGAGCGGCGGCGGCCCCGTCGGCGTGGCCCCGCCCGGCGCGCTCACCGCCTTCGGCCCGGCGCTGCGGGAGCCGTGCGGCCCGATCCACTGGGCGGGCACCGAGACGTCCGGCTTCTGGACGGGCTACATGGACGGCGCCGTCCGCTCCGGCGAACGCGTCGCCAAGGAGGTCGACGCGGCCCTGTGAGCCCGCCCCTCCCGGGCCGATCCCCGCACGGTCCCGCCGGCCGGAAGAATTAAGGATCAGGCGGCGATCCGGCCGGCGGATCCGCGCGTCTCATCCAGGGAACACGGATGGACGACGGAACGGGTTCCGATGGCGGGGTACGGGAATCGGCCGAACTGGGCCCCGGCGGCGCTGATGGCGGTCGGCGCGCCCCTGGCCGGCATGGCGCTGGTCGTCGGCCGGGCCGCCCTGACCGCCTACGGGCCGTCGGCGCTGGCGGGCAACTGGGCGGGCACCGCGCTGCTCTTCGCGGTGATGATGGCCGGATACGCCCTGCTGGTCTTCACGCAGCTGCGCTACGTGAACGTCCTGGTCTTTTTCGGCGCCTTCCTCCTGCTCGTCATCGGGGCGTCCATGGTCGCGGGCGCGGTGTCGGACCAGGCGCTGCACGAGCGGGGCCGGACCACGACGTGCACGGTCCAGAAGGTCGACCAGCGCGAGGTCACCAGCACCGACGCCGACGGGAACAGGACCACGGACGTCTACTACGACCACGACCTCGCCTGCGCCGAACCGCGGGTGCGGACGATGACGACCGGGTCCAAGGTCGCGGACCGAGGCGAACGCGTGCAGGTCGTGTACGACCCGCGCGGCCGCCTCGATCCGCGCCCCGCGAGCTCGGTGGGCGATCCGGGCACCTCGCTGAAATGGGGGGCCGCCCTGTTCGGCGGCGGCGTCCTGCTCCGCGTGCTGTTCGAGCTGGACGTCCCGCCGCTCGGGCCCGGGAAGGGTTTCCGGATCGGCCGCCTCCGCCGCCGGCGGCGGAGGCGGCCGGTCAGAGGCCGGCCGCCATCTCCTTGACCTTCTCGATCAGCGCGAGGCGGCCCTTGTGGTCGCCCGCGATCGGGGACACGTTGAGCGTCGTGACGCCGGACTCCTTCATCGCGGCGAGCCGCTCCCGGACGTGCCCCTCGGGGCCGATGAGGGACATCTTCTCCAGCAGCTCCTGCGGGACCTTCGCGGCGGCCTCGTCCTTCTTGCCGTCCAGGTACAGGTCCTGGATCTCCTCGGCCTCCTTCTCGTAGCCGTAGCGCCGGGCGAGGTCGTTGTAGAAGTTCTTGCCCTTGGCGCCCATGCCGCCGATGTAGAGCGCGGCCATCGGACGGCCGAACTCCAGGAAGCCCTTCACGTCCTCGCCGATGACGAGCGGGGACTGCCCGACCACGTCGAGCTCGCCGAGCGCGGGGTCGCGCTTGGCCTTGCCGGCCGCGAGGGAGGCGCCCCACACGTCCGCGGCCTTCTCCGGCACGTAGAAGATCGGCTCCCAGCCGTTGGCGATCTCGGCGGTCAGCTCGACGTTCTTCGGGCCGATCGCGGCGACCATGATCGGGATGTCGGCGCGCACCGGGTGGTTGATGAGCTTGAGGGCCTTCCCGAGGCCGGTGCCCTGCCCCTCGGGCAGCGGCAGGTGGTAGTGCTTGCCGTCGTGCTGGACCCGCTCGCGGCGCCACACCTTGCGGCAGATCTCGATGATCTCCCGGGTGCGGCCGAGGGGCGCGGTGTAGGGGACCCCGTGGAAGCCCTCGATGACCTGCGGGCCAGACGCGCCGATGCCGAGCGTGAACCGCCCGTCGGACACGTAGTCCAGCCCCGCGGCGGTCTGGGCGATCGCGGTCGGGGTGCGCGAGTAGATGTTGAGGATGCCGGAGGCGATCTCCACCCGCTCGGTCCTGGCGGCGATGTAGCCCATCTGGCTCACCGCGTCGAAGCTGTACGCCTCCGCGACGTAGACGATGTCGAGGCCGGCCTTCTCGTAGTCGGCGAGCTCCTCGACGGTCTCCTTGAAACCGCCCGAGTAGCTGAGCGCCATACCGATGCGCATGGTGTCCCGCGCCCCTTTCTGAACCGAATCCGATTCCAGTCGAAACGTAACCTACTCCCGGCCCGCGTCCGGGAGGAGGGGGTCACGGCAGAGCGGGGCCGTTCAGCGCGTCCAGCGCCTGCCGGTACATCGCGGTGCGGATCGTCGCCACGACCGCGCCGTTCTTGCCCGCCAGCGACGCCGCCCACTCCACGGCGGCGGGCAGCACCTCCTCCTCGGGCGCGACGCGCTGCACGATCCCGGCCTCGCGCGCCTGCTCCGCGGCGTAGCGGCGGCCGGTGAGCATCGCCTCGTGCGCGGTGGCCTTCGGCAGCCGCGCCGTGATCAGCGCGTTCATCCCCGGGGTGAAGCTCATCCCGAGATCGACCTCGGGCAGGCAGAAGTAGCCGCGGTCGGTGCGCATGACGGCGAAGTCGTGGGCGAGGGCGAGCATGCCGCCGCCGGCGAAGGAGTGCCCGTTCAGCGCCGCGACCGTCGGCATGGGCAGCGACAGGACGCGCGCGTACAGGGCGTGGACGCGCCGCAGGTACTCCTCGAACCGGTCCTGGTTGGCGCCGAGCCAGTCCAGGTCCAGCCCGTTGGAGTAGAACTTGCCGGTGCCGACGGTGACCAGCGCGCCCGGCCCCTCGTTCTCGGCGACCGAGTCCAGGGCCCCCTCGACCGCGTCGAGGAAGTCGGGGCCGAAGCGGTTCTCGCCCGCGTCGAACCGCAGGACGTACACGTCTCCGTCGCGCTGGAGGTCGATCACGAACGTCTCCTTCTCCCCGGCGGCCCGGCTCCCGGACCCCGCCTGAATCGCGTGCCCGAGCCGACCCTACTCGCGGGTAGAAGGTATGACGCCCGGCATAGCCACAGTTCGCCATGACGATTGTCATGGTCAACGCGAAGACCGTATGATGAATGTCATAATCGTGCCATGGGGACGGACAGCAGGGAACGCATGGTGCGCAGCGCCGCCTACCTCTTCCGCGAGCGCGGCTACAGCGGCACCGGGTTCCGCGACGTCATCACGCACAGCGGCGCGCCGCGCGGGTCGATCTACCACCACTTCCCCGGCGGCAAGGCGCAGCTCGCCGAGGAGGCCGTCCGCTACGCCGGCGAGTTCCTCAACGCCGGCATCCTCGCCGCCACCGAGGGCGGCGACGCCGCGTCCGCCGTGGACGCCTTCACCGGCTGGTGGCGGCAGGTCCTGATCAAGAGCGAGTTCCGCGCCGGCTGCCCCGTCGTCGCCGTCACCGTCGAGTCCCACGACGAGGCCCCGCAGCTCGCCGACGCCGCCGCGGCGGCGTTCGGGCGCTGGCAGGACACCCTCGCCACCGGGCTCGGCAACGCCGGCGTCCCCGACGACCGCGCGTCCCGCCTGGCCCGCCTCATCGTCGCGGCCGTCGAGGGCGCCACCATCCTGTGCCGCGCCCACCGCGACGTCGCCCCGCTCGACGACGTCGTCTCCGAGCTCAAGGACATGGCGCGCAGCGCCGCCCGGGAGGACTAGGGGCTCTCGGCGACCAGCTCGGCCACGGCCTGGAGGGCGAGGACGTAGGACATGGCGCCGAAGCCGGCGACCGTGCCGGTGGCGACGCCGGCGATCACGGAGGTGTGGCGGAACTCCTCGCGCGTGGCCGGGTTGGTGATGTGCACCTCGACGAGCGGGGCGGTGCGCTGGGCGGCCGCGTCCCGCAGCGCGTAGGAGTAGTGCGTGAACGCCGCCGGGTTCAGCACGACGGGGACCCGCGCGTCGGCGGCCTCGTGCAGCCAGCGCATCATCTCGGCCTCGTCGTCGGTCTGGCGCACCTCGACCTGGAGGTCGAGGCGGCGGCCGGCGTCGCGGCAGACGGCGACCAGGTCGTCGAAGGTGGCCGTCCCGTAGGTGTCGGGCTCGCGGACGCCGAGACGGCGCAGGTTGGGGCCGTTCAGGACGAGGACGCGGGTCATCGGGCGATCTCCCGGTAGGCGGCGGCGAGCAGGTCCTCGTCCGGGCCCTCCAGACGGCCCGGCTCGGCGACGCCGTCGAGGACGACGAACCGGAGCGTGGCGCCCCGCGACTTCTTGTCGATGGCCATGGTGGCGCGCAGGCCGGGCCAGTCGGCGGCGTAGGAGACCGGCAGGCCCACGGACTCCAGGACGTCCCGGTGCCGCCGGACGACGCCGGCGGGCAGGCGCCCGGCGAGGCGGGACAGCTCGGCGGCGTACACCATGCCGATCGCGACGGCGTGGCCGTGGCGGAACCGGTAGTCCTCGTTCTTCTCGATGGCGTGCGCGAGGGTGTGGCCGTAGTTCAGGATCTCGCGGAGGCCGCCCTCCCTCAGGTCGGCCGACACCACGCCGGCCTTGACCCGCACGGCCCGCTCGACCAGTTCGCGGGTGTGCGGGCCGTCGGGGCGCGCGGCGCCCTTCGGGTCGTCCTCGACCAGGGCGAGGATCTCCGGGTCGGCGATGAACCCGGCCTTGATGATCTCGGCGAGGCCGCTGATGTAGTCCTCCCGCGGCATCGACACCAGCGTGGCGAGGTCGCACAGGACACCGGCGGGCGGATGGAACGCGCCGACGAGGTTCTTGCCCTCGGGGACGTTGATGCCGGTCTTGCCGCCGACCGCCGCGTCCACCATGCCGAGCAGCGTCGTCGGGACGAGCACCGCCCGCACGCCGCGCAGCCACGAGGCCGCCGCGAACCCGGCGAGGTCGGTGGCGGCGCCGCCGCCGACGCCGACGACGACGTCGGTCCGGGTCATGCCGAGGCGGGCGAAGGAGGACCACAGCCCGGCCAGGACGCCGACCTCCTTGGCGGCCTCGCCGTCCGGGACGGGCAGCGCGTGCACGGCGTACCCGGCCTGTTCGAGCGCCCCGCACACGGGGCGGGCGATCTCCGGCAGACCCTCGGCGTGGACGACGGCGACGGTCCGGGCCCGCTCCCCGACCATCGCGGGCAGTTCGCCGAGGACGCCCGTCCCGATGACCACGTCGTAGGGGTCGGCGCCGCCGACGTGCACCCGCGCCCGCGTCACGCGTCCCCCTCCAGGGCCCGCGCGACCTCGTCGACGATGTCGGCGGGGTCGCGGCCGTCGGTGTCGACGTGCACGGTGCCGAGCCGCTCGTAGATCGGGAGCCGCTCCTCCAGGAGCTTGCGCATCTGGCTGCGGGGGTTCAGCACGAGCAGCGGCCGCGCCGACGCCAGGCCGACCCGCTTGATCGCCTCCGACAGGCCGACCCGCAGGTAGACGACGGTGTGCCCGGCGAGCAGGTCCTGCGTCTCGGCCGCGAGGACGGCGCCGCCCCCGAGCGAGACGACGCCCTCGTGCCCGGCCAGGGCCTCGGCGACCGCGGCGCGCTCCAGCTCGCGGAAGCGCTCCTCGCCGTCGTCGATGAAGATCTCGCCGACCGGCTTGCCCGCGGCCCGCTCGACGTCGGCGTCGGTGTCGCGCAGCGGGACGCCGAGGCGCTCGGCGAGCGCGGCGCCGATCGTGGACTTGCCCGAGCCGGGCGGTCCGATGATGACCGCCCTCGGTCGGATGGCACCGCTCACTTGATCGTCCGATCCGCTCACTTGATCGCCAGGGAGGACAGGTAGCCGCGCAGGTTGCGGGCGGTCTCCTCGGCGGAGTCGCCGCCGAACTTCTCCAGCGCCGCGTCCGCGAGGACGAGCGCGACCATCGCCTCGGCGACCACCCCGGCGGCCGGGACGGCCGTCACGTCGCTGCGCTGGTTGATCGCCTTGGCGGGCTCGCCGGTCGTGACGTCGATCGTGTCCAGCCGCCGCGGGACGGTGGAGATCGGCTTCATCGCGGCGCGCACCCGCAGCACCTCGCCGGTGGTCATGCCGCCCTCGACGCCGCCGGCGCGGTTGGTGCGGCGGCGGATCCCGCCGGGGGTCGCGTCGATCTCGTCGTGCGCCCGCGAGCCGGGGCGCCGCGCGGTGGTGAACCCGTCGCCGAGCTCCACGCCCTTGATCGCCTGGATGCCCATGAGGATCCCGGCGAGCCGGGAGTCCAGGCGCCGGTCCCAGTGGACGTGGCTGCCGAGACCGGGCGGGAGCCCGTAGGCGAGCACCTCCACCACGCCGCCGAGGGTGTCGCCGGCCTTCTTGGTCTCGTCGATGTGCGCGACCATCCGCGCCGACGCCTCGCCGTCGAAGCAGCGCACCGGGCTCTCGTCGACCCGCGCGAGGTCGCCGGGCTCCGGCAGGACGCCCTCGGGGGCCTCGACCTCGCCCAGCGCGATCACGTGGCTCAGGACGTCCACGCCGAGGGCCTGCTGGAGGAACGCCTTGGCGACGGTGCCGAGCGCGACCCGCGCGGCCGTCTCGCGCGCGCTCGCCCGCTCCAGGACGGGCCGGGCGTCGTCGAAGCCGTACTTCTGCATGCCGACCAGGTCGGCGTGGCCGGGCCGCGGCTGCGACAGCGGGGCGTTCCTGGCCTGCGCCGCGAGGACGTCGGCGTCGACGGGGTCGGCCGACATGACCGTCTCCCACTTGGGCCACTCGGTGTTGCCGACCTCGATCGCGACCGGCCCGCCGAGCGTCACCCCGTGCCGGACGCCGCCGATGATCGTGACCTTGTCCTGCTCGAACTTCATCCGGGCGCCCCGCCCGTGGCCCAGCCTCCGGCGGCGCAGTTCCTCGGCGATGTCCCCCGAGGTCACGCGCACACCGGCCGGCAGCCCCTCCACGATCGCGGTCAGGGCCGGGCCATGGGACTCCCCCGCGGTCAACCAGCGCAGCATGGGAGGAATCCTATTGACTCCGCGCGCCCGCCCGTGACGGCGTCCAGTATCTGAGAGGCTCCTCGCGGAGGTGGCGATGAGCGGATCCGGCTCGGGAGAGGCCGAAACGAGGCGGGCCCTGCTGGGCCAGGCGCGGGCGTCCGCCCAGCTGGGGTCGCCGATGTACGCCGAGTTGCTCACGCGGGCGGCCGACGATCCGGGCGGGGCCGTGACCGGGGTACTCGGGGAGCGCACGGGCACCGGGTTCATCCTCGGCATGCTGGGAACGGTGCACCGGCTCGTCCTTGAGGGGCGGGCGCCGGACCTCGCCGCGCACTACCCGACCGCCGGCGGAACGGACGACCCGCTGGAGGCCTGGCCCGCGTTCCGGGACGTGCTGGCCGAGCACGCCGCCGAGATCCGCGCCGGCCTCCTCGACCCGCCGCAGACCAACGAGGTCGGGCGGGCGGCGCCGCTCGTCGGAGGGCTCCTCACGATCGCCGGCGCCTGCCGTCCCGCGGGCGCCCCTGCCCCGCCGATCAGGCTGCTGGAGATCGGGGCCAGCGCGGGGCTGAACCTGCGCGCCGACCGGTTCCGGTTCCTGCACGAGAGCGGCGCGTACGGGCCGGAGTCCCCGGTCGTCCTGCCGGACGCCTGGCGGGGCCTTCCCCCGGTGGGCGCGCCGCTCGCGATCGCCGAGCGGCGGGGGTGCGACACGCATCCGCTGGACGCAGCCTCGCCCGCCGGACGGCGGCGGCTGCTGTCGTACGTGTGGCCCGACCAGGCGGCGCGGGTGGCGCGGCTGCGGGCGGCGTTCGAGGTCGCCGAGCGCGTTCCCGCGACGGTCGTGGAGGCGGGCGCGGCGGACTTCCTGGAGGGGCTGGCCCCCGAGCAGGGCGTCGTGACGGTCGTGTGGCACTCGACGATGCGCGCGTACCTGTCGCGGGAGGAGGCGGCGCGCGTCGACCGGAGCATCGGGCGGGCGGGCGCGGCGGCCACCCCCGACGCGCCCGTGGCGCACCTGTCGTTCGAGGGACGCGACGCCTCGCGGCTCGACGTCCTGCACGTCGTGACGCTGCGGATGTGGCCGGGCGGGGAGCCGGTGGTCCTCGGCGAGGGCCCGTCCCACGGCCTCCCCACGACCTGGTTCTAGCGGCGGCCGCGCCGCCGGTCCGGCGTCAGGACCGCGCGAGCGCCCGGTCGATCGCGACCCGCACGGGAGACGACGCGGGCAGCGGCCCCGCCGGGAGCAGGGGCGGCTGCGCCATGAACCGGGGGTTCGCGCCCCGGTGCGCCTGCGCGGCGTGCACCAGGAAGGGATGGCACAGGTACACGTCGCCTGCCTGCCCCGTGGCGTAGGCGAGCGGGCGGTGCTCGGTCGCGGGCACGGCCCTGGCCGCCAGATCCATGAACGCCAGGCCCTCCTCCCCCGCGGGCTCCAGGATCGGCGGCACGTCCAGATGGGAGCCGACGCGGATGCGGGTCGGCCCGTCGTCCTCCCCCACGTCGGAGAACAGGAACAGCATCAGCAGCGCGCGGCCCTTCGACGCGGCGTTCACCCGGTAGGACATGAAGTCGACCGGGTCGTCGCCGGGGAAGCTCGCGTCGATGTGCCAGCCGTCGTCGCCGGGCGGCAGGCGGCTGGGGAACCGCACCGGGAACGTGCCGAGACCGGCGCGCGGCAGCCAGGCGCCCGCGCCGACGACGGCGTCGAACGCGGCGTGCAGCGGGCCGGTGTTCACCGCGGCCCGGAACGGCTCCTCGGCGTGGTCGCCGAGCCGCACGACCGGGCGCGTCCACGTCGCGGGGTCGTCGGGGTCGCAGCCGGTTTCGCGCCACAGGATGTCGCGGCACTCCGCGGCCAGTTCCCGGGGGAACGCCCGCTCGACCCGGACGTACCCGTCGGTGAGGAAGGCATCAACGTCGATCACGGCGCCAGCGTCGCAGAGGGGCCGCGGCGGACGCGAGCGATTTACCGCGCCCTCGCCCCGCCCGCCCGCGGGCTACCTGCGCAGCACGTTCAGTTCGACGCCGCCGACGATCCGGCCGCGCAGCAGTTCGGCGAGGCGGTCGGAGACCCGCTGGACGGTGCCGCGCTCGTCGTGCCCGGGGACGACCGCGAACCGGACGGCGATCTCCGCGGAGGTGCCCTCGACGACGCGGACCCCGCTGACCGAGGGGTCGGAGCCGAACGCGGCATCGACCGCGGCGAGGATGTCGGGGTCCTCGTGCGGCGGCGGGATCGGGCGGCCGTCGGCGAGCAGGTGCAGGCGCAGCCCGTCCACGGCGAGCGGGACCGGGCCCGCCACGTCCACGACCAGGGCGTCGGCGCCCTCGTCGAGCGCGGCGCGGCAGGCGTCGCCGGCCCGCACCGCGACCGGGCGGGCGTCGGCGCGCCACGCCAGCATCGTCTCGGTGCAGGTGAAGCCGAGCACGCCGCGCCGCCCGTCCTCCCCGATCAGGGTGGGCAGCGCCATGTCGCTCGACTTCTCCCGCCGCAGCCCGCCGGGAGCGACGGGCTCCTCCTCGGTGAGGACGGCGACGATCGGCACCAGCAGCCGCGCGCCCTGGAGCCGCCGCAGCACCGCGTGGACGCCGACACGGCCGGACGCGTACCCGGCGAGCGCCTCGCACAACCGGGGATCGGCGCTTCCGTCGTCCCCGGGGAACTGCGGTTCGGGAATGGTCAGTCCGGACACGCCAGGAAGGCTATAACCTCCGGCGACCACAGGGGGCTACTCCTCGGATACTCTTCGCGTCCCGGACGCCGTCAGCCGAGGTCGGCGATGGCCGCGACGGTGCCGCCGCCGGACGGCCCCTGGTGCACCGCCGCCACCGACACGAACACCGCCGGGTCGCCGGTGACGGAGGCGGCGACACCGCCGACGCACGCCTTGATCTGCCGGTGCCAGTGCACGTCGGAGTCGTCCAGCATGATGTTGCGGCGGCCCCGGACCGAGCCGCCCGGGTCGGCCTCGCACTTGATGAACGCGTTGACGAGCCGGTCGCCGAGGTCGGCCGTGCGGGGCCGTTCGGGCAGGTCCAGGCCCGTCGAGCGGATGGCGTCCCAGATCCCGTCGGCGTCGAGCGCGTCCCGCATCACCCCGTGCCCGGCCCGGTACCGGCCGCCGATGCCGCGCACGTTGCCGACGACCACGATCTGCGCCCGGTCCAGCTCGACGCCGGACGAGCACGACGCCACCGACGAGTACAGCGACAGGTCCCTGTGGATCCGCTCGGCGGACGGCGCCTCGATCTCGCCGAGCGCGACGGCGATGCCGAGCGCGGTCGTGGAGTTGGAGATGTCCATCGACTTGAGGGTGTCCTCGGTGACCACGTCGCGGCCGCGCGCCTTCGCGTCGTTGATCGTGTCGAGGGTGAGCAGCGGCGTCTTCGTCTGCACGTAGTGGACGTCGGCCGGATCGTCGATCCCGGCGGTCTTCATGGCCTCGCGGACGCCCGCGGCGACGGTCTCCACCATCGCGGGACGGCCGATGTCCTCGGGCGGGATGGCCTCGCTCATCGCGACGCCGACCGACAGCCGCGGCTCGTCGGAGGCGGGGACGCGGGCGGGGTCCGCGGTCGCGAAGACGGTCGCGTGGGGGCTGAGCACCCCGTCCGTGCCGCCCGACCACACCAGCGGCACCCGGGCCACCTCGTCCGCCGTCCGGGTGCCCCTGGCGAGCAGCACCTCGCGGAACGCCCGGTCGGCCAGCAGCCGCGTGTAGTCGTTCACGCCGCCGTTGCCCTCGGTCTTGCCGACGACCGCGAGGACCCGGTCGGCCTCCAGGACGCCGTCGTCGATCAGCCGGGCCAGCCCGGACGCGTCGGTCACGCTCTCGATGGGGATCTTGCGGACTTCGATCGGATCGGGCACCGTCATCGCTCCTGCCTGCTGTGGATCGTCCACCGACGGGTCGGACGTCGACCGCTCTGGTGAACCGTCTCTACCCGGGGTCAGCCCTCCACGACCGTCCCGGCCCTGCCGCGGGCGGCGTCGCCGAGCCGGGCCAGCGAGGTGATCGCGGCGCGCCGCCCACCGCCCGCGACGAACCGCCGCACCGCCTCGACCTTCGGGCCCATGCTGCCGCCGGCGAAGTGCCCGGCGGCGGCCAGCCCGGCCAGCTCCGCGACCGTCGTGCGGTGCAGCGGGCGGGCCCGCGGCGTCCCGAACCCGGTCATCGCGTTCTCCACGTCCGTGGCGATCACGAGGGTGGTGGCCTCCAGGCAGCGCGCCAGCAGCTGCGCGGCCAGGTCCTTGTCGACGACGGCCTCGACGCCGCGCAGCGCCCCGTCCGCCCGGACCACCGGCACTCCCCCGCCGCCCGCGGCGACGACGACGTGCCCGGCGCCCAGCAGCAGGGCCGCCGCGTCGGCGTCCAGGATCTCCAGCGGCTCGGGCGAGGCGACGACGCGCCGCCAGCCCCGGTCCCCGAACCGCCTCCACACCTGGCCGAGCGCCGCCGAGCGGCGCGCCTCCTCCTCGGGGAAGTAGCGGCCGACCGGCTTGGCGGGGGCCGCGAACCCGGGGTCGGCGGCGTCCACGAGCGTCCGCGTCACCACCGTCGACACCGGCCGGGCGGCGCCCCGCGCGGCCAGCGCCCGCTCCAGCGCGTTCATGATCATCACGCCGACGGTCGCCTGGGTCTGCGCGCCGCACCAGTCCAGCGGGACGGGCGGCACCACGCCCGCCGCCAGCTGGTTCTTGATCAGCAGGTTGCCGACCTGCGGACCGTTCCCGTGGGTGAGCGCGACCCGCGCGCCCGCCGCGACCAGCTCCGCCACGGGCGCCATCGCGGCCTCGATCGCGGCCGCCTGCGCGTCCGGGGTGGCGCTGCCGTCCGGCGCGGTCATGGCGTTGCCGCCGAGGGCGATCAGGATCCGCTCGCCGCCCGGCGTCCCGCCGTGCCCGCCGTGTCCTTCCGCATGGCCCCAGGTCACGGGACGGACGCTAACCCGCGCGGCGGCCGCCGCTCACGGGCGAAATCCGCCCAACGAACGCCGTTTCTTCGGCAACTTCCGGCCGTGCGCGACGGCGTCCGCGGCCCCCTCAGCGCAGGCGGGCGAGGCGGCTCACGGCCTCGTCGATGACCTCGTCCTTCTTGCAGAACGCGAACCGGACGAAGTGGGCGCCCGCCTCGGCGTGGTCGTAGAACACCTGGCTGGGGATCGCGACGACGCCCGCCTTCTCCGGCAGGGCGCGGGCCAGCTCCCTGCCGTCGGTGAAGCCGAGGGGGCGGATGTCGGCCTGCACGAAATAGGTGCCCTGCGGGCGGAAGGCGGCGAACCCGGCCGCCTCAAGGCCGGTGATGAGCCGGTCGCGCTTGGCCTGGAGCGACTTGCGCAGCTCCTCCACCCACGGGATCTCGTCGCGCAGCGCGTACGCGGCGGCGTGCTGGTACGGGGCGCTGACGGCGTAGGTGAGGAACTGCTTCACGGTCTGGACGGCCCGGACGTGGCGGGCGGGCGCCGTCACCCACCCGGTCTTCCAGCCGGTGACGGAGAACGACTTGCCCGCGGACGACACCGACACCGTCCGCTCGCGCATGCCGTCGAGCGTCGCCAGCGGGATGTGCTCGGCCTCGTCGAACGTCAGGTACTCGTACACCTCGTCGGTGATCGCCACCAGGTCCCGCTCCCGGCAGACGTCCGCGATGACCTCCAGCTCGTCCCGGGTGAACACGGTGCCGGACGGGTTGTGCGGCGAGTTCACCAGGATCGCCCGGGTGCGGGGGCCGACGGCGGCGCGCAGCTCGTCCGGGTCGAAGGTGAAGCGCCCCTCCACCGGGCGCAGCGTGACGGCCCTGCGCACGGCCCCGGCGAGCGCGATCACGGCCGCGTAGGAGTCGTAGTACGGCTCGAACACGACGACCTCGTCGCCCGGCCCCGCCAGCGCCAGCACGGACGCGGCGATCCCCTCGGTGGCGCCCACGGTCACGAACACCTCGGTCGCCGGATCGAACGCCAGCCCGTACCGCTCCAGCCGCTGCGCCGCCACGGCCTCGCGGAGTCCGAGGAGCCCGGGACCGGGCGGGTACTGGTTCGCGCCCGTCCGGATGGCCTCCACCGCCGCGTCCAGGACCCCGGCCGGGCCTTCCTCGTCCGGGAAGCCCTGGCCGAGGTTGATGGCCCCGGTCCGGACGGCGAGAGCCGACATCTCAGCGAAGATCGTCTCGCCGAATCCCCGCATGCGCTCGACCAATGGCTCGCTCACGCCCCCAGACTAGGCCGTGCCTCGAAGTCCCGGCCCACTTCGCTCGCCTGGCGGCTGTGTTCATTCAGTCCCGGCCCACTTCGCTCGCCTGGCGGCTCGCTACGTGACCGGGCCCGGGCGAACGCGGCATCGCTTCGCGATCTGCCCGGTTCCGCTCGCCTCCGGCTTCGCTCCACCGGCCAGGTCACGCGTTCGCGCGCATCGCCGCGGCCACTTCGAGACACCCGGCACGGGGCCGCGGCGCCGGCGGGAGGAGTTCCCGCGGGTCAGATCCAGCCCATGTCGATCGCGGCGCGGGCGGCGCGGACGCGGGTGGGCTCGCCCATCTTCGCCATGGCGGTGGACAGGTAGTTGCGGACGGTGCCCTCGGACAGGTGCAGGTCGGCCGCGATGCGGGCGGTCTCGGCGCCGGACCCGGCGAGGCGGAGCACGTCGCGCTCGCGCTCGGAGAGCGGGTTGTCGCCGGCGGCCATCGCGCTCGCGGCGAGCTCGGCGTCCAGGTACCGGCCGCCGCCGTGGATCTTGCGGATGGCGCTGGCGAGCTCCTCGGTGGGGGCGTCCTTGGCGACGAAGCCGCGGACCCCGGCGGACATGGCGCGGCGCAGGTAGCCGGGGCGGCCGAAGCTCGTGAGGATGCACACCGCGCAGCGGGCGCCGGAGGCGTGCAGCCTCTCGGCGACGGCGAGGCCGTCGGCGCCCGGCATCTCGATGTCGAGGACGGCCACGTCCGGGTCGTAGGCGGAGACGGCGCCGGCGACCTCGTCGCCGCGGCCGACCTCGGCGACGACCTCCAGGTCGGGTTCCAGGCCGAGCAGGGCGGCGACGGCGCCGCGGATGAGGTGCTCGTCGTCGGCGAGCAGGACACGGATCACGCGGCGCTCCCGGCCGGGAGCGTCCGGCCGGCGGCCCCGTCCCCGTCCCGCCCGCGCTCGGGCGGGAGCGGGACGGCGGCGCGCAGCAGGAACCCGTCGCGGCCGTGCCGGCCCGCGGTGATCTCGCCGCCGAGCACGGCGACGCGTTCGGTGAGGCCGGTCAGGCCCGAGCCCGCGGTGTTCTCGGCGCCGCGGACGCCGTCGTTGCGCATCTCCAGGACCACGGAGTCACCGTAGGGGGCGTCGCCGTACACACCGAGGCCGATCGCGCAGGTTCTCGCCTCGCTGTGCTTGATGACGTTGGTGGCGCCCTCGCGGATCACCCAGGCGAGCACCGAGCGGACCTCCGACGGCAGGCCGTCCGGCAGGGGGCCGATCTCGCAGCGCACGCCGGCGGCCTCCAGCACGGCCCGGACCCCGGCCAGTTCGGCGTCCAGCTCCACGGCCCGGTAGCCGCGGACGGCGGCGCGGACCTCCCGGAGGGCCTCCCTCGCGGCGCGCTGGACGTCGGCCATCTCCGCGCCCGCCCGGTCGGGGTCGTCGCGCACCGTCCGCTTGGCCAGCTCGCTCTTCACCGCGATGAGGGACAGGCTGTGGCCGAGCAGGTCGTGCAGGTCGCGGGAGAAGCGGAGCCGCTCCTCGGTGACCGCGAGCCGGGCGAGGGCGTCGCGGGCCGCGTAGGCCTCCTGGTGCAGCTCCCACATGCGCCGCTGGTACCGGTTGACGAACACGACGAACCCGCAGGTCGCGGTGTACAGGGCGGCCAGCACCGGGAAGATCGCGTACCAGGGGGCGTCGCTGTCGGGGTACAGGCGCTCCGCGGCCGCCGTGGCGACCACCCCGCAGTACACCCCGGTGCCCGCGCACAGCGAGACGATCCGTCTCCGTCCCATCGGCGACAGCACCACGGCCGAGACCCAGAAGACGGGGACGACGCTGAACCACGGGCCGGTGAGCATCATCAGGCTCAGCGCGGCGGAGACGGCGCCGCTGCCCACGACGTCGCGTCTGGACGCGGTGCCTTCGAGGCCGGCCCGGACGAGGCGCGTGTAGTACCAGGCGAGCACCGCCAGCCCCGCGACGACGGCGGCGATGACGGGCACGCCCACGTCGCCCTTCGTGTAGGCGCTTTCGAGCCCGAACAGGCCGGGCAGGATGAAGCCCACGGCGGCGAACATGAACGAGCGGTAGGTCACCCGCCGGTAGCGCTCCAGCCTGCGGGCGGCCTGTTCCTCGATGTCCGCCGTGGTCGCGACCGCCATGTCCTGTCCTCCTCGCATCGCACTGTAACGGTGGGTCGGCGGTGCGTCAGGCGCGGCGCGGCTCCCACCGGAACCAGCGGGCGGCCAGGAGGCGGCCGAACGCGGCCCAGAAGGCCAGGACGAGGAACGGCCGCACGCAGCCGAGCCAGCCCTCCGCGAGGCCGACGGACGGGTGGCCGGGCCGGTGCACGAAGTCCTGGCCGAAGTAGCCCGTCCGGACGATCTCCACGACCGGGCTGAGCGGGACCCACCGGCAGGCCTCCTGGACCCAGCCGGGCAGGCCGTCCATCGGGAACATGACGCCGGCCCCGAGCATGCAGCCGAACATGATCGGCAGGACGGTGAGCTGCGCCAGCTCCGCGTTCGGGGTGATCCCCGAGACGGCGAACGCGAGCGTCGCGAACACGGCGGCGCCGCCCGCGAGACCGGCCAGCACCAGGACCGGGTCGGCGGGGACCCGGCCGCCCATCGCGGCGCCGAGCAGGACCAGCAGCGCGGCGGCCTGCACCGCGTACAGCGCGGTCGCGGTGAGGACGCCGCCCGCGGTGATCTCCGCGTCCGAGAGGGCGGTGCCGCGCAGCCGCTTGAGCGTGCGGTCCTCGCGGCGGGCGGTGAGCACGTTGACGAGGTTCATGAAGACGGCGAAGACCAGGAAGAACCCCAGGTGCCCGGTGCCCTGGAGGAGGGCGCCGTCCACGCCGTCGATCCTCTGGCCGCGGACCGGGACGAGCATGGCCGCGAACAGCAGCGGGAGGCCGGCGGCGGTGAACAGGGCCGTCCGGTTCCGCCAGAGCAGGGTGAGGTCGAGCCGGGCGACGCGCAGCACGGCGGTGGCGCTGATCTCGGCGGGGCTCATCGGGGGGCTCCTTCGGCGGTGCGCAGGAAGACGTCTTCGAGGGAGGCGCTGCGCGCCCGCAGGCCGTCCAGCCGGACTCCCTCCTCGTCGGCCCAGCGCAGCAGCTCGTAGAGCCCCGCCTGGAGCCCGGGGTCGTCGCCGCGGCGGGAGGGGACGGCGTAGGACGCGACGGCGCGCCCGCCCTCCACCCGGACGTCGGCGCGGACGCCCCGCAGCGGCGGCAGTTCGGCGACCTGGAGGCGCTCGGGCAGCCGGAAGTCGATGCGGTCGCCGTGCCCGGAGACGACGTCGGCGACCGTGCCGGACGCCTCGATCCGGCCGCGGTGCAGGATCGCGAGCCGGTCGGCGAGGTGCTCGGCCTCCTCCAGGTAGTGGGTGGTGAGCAGGACGGCCGTGCCCCCGGACACCACCTCCTCGACGATGTCCCAGGTCGCGCGCCGGGCCTCGGGGTCCATGCCGCTCGTCGGCTCGTCCAGGAACAGGACGTCGGGCCTGCCGAGCAGGGCCAGCGCGAGGTCGAGGCGGCGTTTCTGGCCGCCGGACAGCTGCCGGACCCGCACGTCCGCCTTGTCGGCGAGCCCGGCCAGGCCGACGGCCTCGTCGCGCTCGCGCGGTGAGCGGGTGAAGCCGCGCCAGTGCTCGATGGTCTCGGCGACGGTGAGGTCGGTGAAGAAGCCGCCGTCCTGCAGCATGATGCCCATGCGCGGGCGGACCCTGCGGCGCTCGCGGTGCGGGTCGTGGCCGAGGACCCGGACCGTGCCCTCGTGGACGGTCCGGTGCCCCTCCAGCGTCTCCAGGGTGGTGGTCTTGCCCGCGCCGTTCGTGCCGAGCAGCGCGAACAGCTCCCCCGCCGCGACGTCGAACGAGATCCCGGCGACGGCCTCGAAGTCCCCGTACCGCTGGCGGAGGCCGTCGACGCGGATGGCAGGGTTCGTCTCCATGACACCAGCGTCGCGACCGCGCGGGCGCCCCGGTAGAAGCGCGTGTCACCGGTTCCGGCGGCGCGCCGTCAGGCGATCGGCATGACAGGTGTCATGTCCGCGGGCGGCCGGCGCGCGGCCTCGGCTCAGCTCGCGACGCTGACGACGCGCCCGAGGGTGGACGGGTCGCCGGTGACGTCGAGGAGCGCGGTGGCCAGGTCGGCGCGGGCGATGGACGCGCCGCCGAGGACGTTGCGGTCGACCGCCCGGCGGTAGCGGCCGTTGCCGGGGCCGCCGGTGAGGAGCGGCGGGCGGACGATCGTCCAGCCGAGGCCGCAGTCGCGGGTGAGGGCCTCGGCGGCGCGCATGTCGGCGAACGCGTGCTTGAGGAGCGGCCCGAGGACGAGCGGCTTGACCACGAACCGGGTGACCGGGTCGTCGCCCGGCCCGGCGTGGAGCCCGGAGGCGCTGGTCAGCACGAACCGCTCGGTCCCGGCGGCCCGCATGGCCGCGGTGATGCTGCGCGCGCTGTCCGCGCAGACGCTGGTCGGCCGGCGGCCGTCGCGGGTGCCGATCGCGGTGACGACGGCGTCGCGTCCCTTGACCGCCTCCTCGATCGCGGCCGGGTCCATGACGTCGGCCCGCAGGACGTCGGCGCAGGCCCGGACCTCGCCGGGCAGGGCGGCGGGATCGCGGACGACGGCGGTGACCTCGTGCCCGGCGTCCAGCGCGCGCCGGACCACCTGGACGCCGGTGCCGCCGGTCGCTCCGAACACCGTGAGCCTCATCGTGTCCTCCTGAACGCCCGAGGGGGCGGGGGGGTGAGTGAGTACTTACTTCGCAGGTACGGCGCGGGCCCTCAGGGCCCGGTGCTGGCGCTGACCCGCTATCTGGACGCCGAACGCGACTTCGGCCGCGTCGCCGCCTCCGCCGACACGGGGGCCGCGGCGGCCCTGATGATGGGCGCGTGCTTCCAGCAGGGCTTCCTGCTGTACTTCGCGGAGGGCGAGGATGCCGCCGACCAGCCCGAGTCGTTCGCCCGCGGCCTGGTCCGGCCCGTTCTCGCGGAGCTGCTCCCCTAGGGCTCGCCCAGGCGGGCCTTGACGACCTTGCCCATGGCGTTGCGGGGCAGGGAGCCGACCATGTGCACGACGCGGGGCCGCTTGTGCGCCGACAGGCGCTCGGCCACGAAGTCGACGAGCTGCTCCTCGCCGACCCCGTCCGCGACGACGTAGGCCGTGACCTGCTCGCCGAGGTCGTCGTGCGGCGTGCCGACGACGGCGGCCTCCCGCACGGCGGGGTGGGCGAGCAGCGCGTTCTCGATCTCGCCCGCGCCGATCCGGTAGCCGCCGCTCTTGATGAGGTCGGTGGAGGCGCGGCCCACGATCCGGTGCCAGCCGTCCGGGTCGATCACGGCGATGTCGCCGGTGCGGAACCAGCCGTCCGGCGTGAACGACCTCGCGGTGGCCTCGGGCCGGTTGAGGTACCCCTTGAACAGCAGCGGCGCGCGGACGTGCAGCTCGCCGGGCGTCTCCCCGTCCGGGGGGACGGCGGCCGAGCCGTCCTCGGCGACCAGGCGGGTCTCGACGCCGGGCAGCGGCGTGCCGACGTAGCCGGGGCGCCGGTCGCCCTCGGCGCGGGCGCTGATCGTGATGAGGGTCTCGGTCATGCCGTACCGCTCGACCGGGCGGTGCCCGGTGAGGGCCGCGAGCCGCTCGAAGACGGGCACGGGCAGCGGCGCGCTCCCGGACACCAGCAGCCGCGCGCCGCGCAGGGCCTCGGCGGCGGACGGGTCCGCCGCCGTCCTCGACCAGACTGTGGGGACGCCGAAGAACAGGCTGCCGCCGTCGTCCCGCGCCGCCGCCGCGTACAGCTCCGGCTTGGGGCGCCCGGTGTGGACGAGGGGCGAACCGACCCGCAGGGGCCCGAGCACGCCGAGGACGAGCCCGTGGACGTGGAACAGCGGGAGCCCGTGGACCAGGACGTCGCCGGGCGTCCAGGCCCAGGCCTCGGCGAGCGCGTCGAGCCCTGCGGCGATGGCGCCCCGCGAGATGAGGACGCCCTTCGGCGGGCCCGTCGTCCCGCTCGTGTAGAGGATCAGGGCGGTCGCGTCGGCGGGAATCCCGTCGCCGCCGTCGCCGCCGCTCGCGTGGCCGGGCAACCGGTCGACCGGGAGGAGCGGCGGCTCGCCGCCGCAGACCTCCGTCCCCGCGCTCGCGAGGATCAGGCTCGCGCCGGAGTCGCCGAGGATGTGCGCCCGCTCGGCGGGTCCGGAGTCGGGGGGCAGCGGCACCACGGGGACGCCCGCGAGGAGGCCGCCGACGACCGCCGCGACCGTCTCCAGGGACGCCGTGGCGTGCACGGCGACCGCGTCCGCGCCCCGGATCTCCGCCGCGACGGCGGCCGCCCGGCCGAACAGCTCGTCGCGCGGCAGCTCCCGTCCGGCGACCCGAACCGGGCCGCCCGTCCCGCCGAGCAGATCCATCACTGGCCCCTCTCCTCGTTCTCCCGTTCCTCAAGCCAGGACATGACCGCGCCGGTGTGCTCGCCGAGCAGCGGCGGCGCGGTGTGCCCGCGCGGCGGCGCGCCGTCGAAGCGCAGCGGCGGCCCCGGCAGCTCGATCGGCCCGAGCTGCGGGTGGTCGACCTCGATGACCAGGCCCTGCGAACGGGTCTGCTCCCACCCGTACACCTCGTCGATCGACCGGATCGCGCCCGCCGGGACGCCCGCCTCGCCGAACCGCGCGAGCCAGGCGTCGCGCGTGCCGGACGCGAGGACCCGCTCGATGTCGGCGGTCAGCTCGGCGCGCCGGGCCGCGCGGTCGGGGATCGTCGCGTAGCGGGCGTCATTGGGGTCCAGGCCGACGATCGGCGCGAACCTGCGCCACAGGTTCTGGTTCGCGACGCCGATCTGGATCTGCCCGTCCTCGCAGCGGAACGTCCCGTACGGGGCGATCGACGGATGGTCGTTGCCGACCGACTCGGGGGCCTCGCCGGCGACGGTCCAGCGCGTCCCCTGGAACATGTGGGCGCCGACCACCGAGGCCAGCAGCGAGGTGCGCACGACGGTCCCGCGCCCCGTGCGGGTCCGCTCGTAGAGGGCGGCCAGCACGCCCGCGACGCCGTTGCCCGCGGCCAGGAGGTCGGCGATCGACAGGCCGACCTTGCTCGGCGTGCCGGGCGGCCCCGTCACGCTCATGATCCCCGCCTCGCCCTGCACGATGGCGTCGTAGCCGGGCCGCCCGCCCTCGGGCCCGTCGTGCCCGAACCCGGTGATGGACAGGACGATCAGCCCCGGGTTCAGCTCGTTCAGCCGCTCCACCGGGAAGCCGAGCCGGTCGAGCACCCCGGCCCGGAAGTTCTCCACCAGCACGTCGGCCTGCCGGACGAGCCGGGCGAGGACGTCCCGGCCCTCGTCCGACTTCAGGTCGAGGGTGATCGACTCCTTGTTCCGGTTGATCGACAGGTAGTAGGTGCTCACCCGGTCCGGGCCCGCGAACGGCGGGCCCCAGCCCCGGGTCTCGTCACCGGCGCCGGGCTGCTCGACCTTGATCACGCGGGCGCCGAGGTCGGCGAGCGTCATGGTGGCCTGGGGGCCCGCCACGACGCGGCTCAGGTCGACGATCACGACGCCTTCGAGCGGTCCGGGCAAGGGACGTTCTCCTTCCGGGGGCTCCGGGGGGCGGCTCCGTCCGGAGGCGCGGCTCCCCCGGCGGGCCGGTACCTGGAAGTATGCCGTCCGTGCCGCGATCCGCCGTGACCTACCCCGCGCTCGCCGCGCGGCTGCTCGCGCTGCCGCCGTCCTGCGGCCCGGTGCGGGTCGTCGCGGTGGACGGCCCGAGCGGCGCGGGCAAGTCGACGTTCGCGGGCCATCTGGCGGAGGTCCTGGTCGGCGCGCCGGTCGTCCGGTCCGACGACTTCCGGGTGCCGTGGGACGCGGACCCGCTCACCTGGTGGCGGCCCCTGCGCCGCGCGGTGCTCGGCCCGCTGCGGGACGGGCGCCCGGCCGTGCTGCGCCGCTACGACTGGCGCCACGACCGCTACGGCCCCGAGGAGGGCATCCCGCCCGCGCCCGTCCTCGTCGTCGAGGGCGTCGGCTCCGCCTGGGCGAAGGCGCCCGCCGCCTACCGGATCTGGATCGACGCGCCCTACGGCCTGCGCCGCGACCGGGCCCTCGACCGGGACGGCGCCGAGTACGCCGGAGCCTGGGAGGACTGGGCCGTCCGCGAGCAGGCCCACTTCGCCGCCGACGCCACCGTCGACCGCTGCGACCTCCTCGTGGACGGCACCGCCTTCACCCCGTACCGCTTCACGGTCCTTCCCCGGAACCCCGGGCTCCCGGTCCCCGGGGTCTAGAGGAAACGGCGAATGGGGGCGATCGACATCTCCTTGGCCCGCTGGGTGACGGAACGCCGGGCCCACCGCGCGTGGTCGACCCGCTGACTGCGGGCGAGGTCCTCGTCGAAATGGGCGTCCAGAGTCGCGGTCAGATCCGGGTCGATCACGGCGAGCATGACCTCCTCGTCGTGGTCCATCGACCGCCGGTTGAAGTTCGTGGAACCGATGAGCGACACCATTCCGTCCATGGTGAGGATTTTCGTGTGCAGCATCGCCGGCTGGAACTGGTTGATGCGCACTCCGCACTTCAGAAGGTCCTCGTAATGGCGCTGGCTCGCCAGCCGGCTCACGCGCTTGTCGGCGAACGGGCCGGGAAGGAGCATCTCCACCTCGACGCCGCGGGCGACGGTCTCGCAGAGCAGGTCGACGAAGTAGTCGTCGGGGGCGAAATAGGCGGAGGCCACCCGCAGCCGCTTCTCCGCCAACTGGAGAACGACGCGCAGGAGGGTCTGCATGTCCTGCCATCCGACGCCGGCCGACCCCCGCACGACCTGCACGACGGCGTCACCGGCCGGTTCGTGGCCGGCGAAGGAGTCGCGGTCGTCGAACAGCATGTCGTGGCACTCGGCCCAGTTCTGCGCGAACGCCGCCGCGATGCCGTCGACCGCGGACCCGCGGACCCGGAAATGGCTGTCGCGCCATTCGCTCTCGTCGCGGGCGTCACCGCACCATTCCTCCGCGATTCCGACACCGCCGGTGAAGGCCACCCGCTCGTCCACCACCAGCACCTTGCGGTGGCAGCGGTGGTTCTGCTTGAACGGCGACACGTACACGGGCCTGCGGAACCAGGCGACCGTCACGCCCGCCCGCTCCATCCGCTCCACCAGGTCCTTCTCGATCTTCCAGGCGCCGATGCCGTCCAGGAGCAACCGGACCCGCACCCCCTCGCGGGCGCGCTCCGACAGCGCGTCGGCGAACCGGTGGGCGATGTCGCCGCGCCAGTACACGTAGGTCATCATGTCGACGGTGCGCCGCGCCCCGGCGATCTCCTCCAGCATCCGGGGGAAGATCTCGTCCCCGTTGCGCAGGGGCGCCACGGCGTTGCCCTCCGTCGCCGCCACCCCGATCAGGCGCTCCAGAGCACGGCGGATCCGGTACGCGCGCTCGCCGGGCGAGGAGGAGAGCAGGTCGTCTCCGGGGGGCGTCGGCTCCTGCTGCGACACGGTCATCTGCGGTCTTCTCCTAACGCCAGGGCCAACGATCGGCGGACCCGCGCCGCCCTACCGAAAGCACGAATCCGATCGTCGCTCGGCCGGGATGCGTCCCCCCGGAAGCGCGTTTCATGCCGCCGCGCCGCGGGCCGAGAGCAAATCGACATCATTTCCCGCCACACAATGCACGCGTCCGGGCACCGAGCGTGCCGCCACCCGGCATGGTCCTGACAACCCCCCAGAATTGCCGCCCGCGGGCGGGACCATCCCGAAGAAAGATCGAAATGCGAGCCGCCCTTACCGGTGACTCGGGGGTCGAAGACCCGGCGCCGCATCACGTCAGACGGCCGCCCGCCAGCGGACGGGCGAGATCATTCATGGGACGGGGGAAGAAGTTCTCGACTCCGGCCTTCGCGTTGATCTTCGTTGCGGCCCTCTACCTGATGACGGCCCGCCACGCCTCGGCACGCCACCCGGGCGGCCAGGACGGGCCAGAAGAGGAGGAAACGGACGCCATGGACACCTCGACGGTCCTGGCGGCGCTGGGCGTACTGGCTCCGCCACTGGCCGCTGTGATCACAGTGGCCGACGCCCGGCTGCGCGCCCGCCGCGATCACCGGCCGCCGGTCGGCGATGAGTAGCGATGGCGGCCCCGAGCCAGCCCCGCCGCTTCCGGCCCCGGCCGGCGGGCATCGCGAAGCCGGCCCCCCCGACCATCTGGCGGCGACGCCGCAAGAGTTCCGGGACTTCCTCGAAGCCGAATACGACCTGCTGGTGCGGTTCGTGATGCGCGCCGGGGCAAGCCTGCCCGACGCCGAGGACGCCGTTCAGCACACGGCCATGCAAGGCTGGCGCACGGTCCAACGCGGCCAGTGGCATCACATCGTCCGCCCGCGGGCGTGGGCTCGCAAGGTGGCGCTCAACCATCACCGCTCCCAGCGCGACAGGGCCGGGGCCCCGCTCGGCCCCGACACCGATCCCCCGGCGGCAGGTCCCGGACACGCGGAGCTGACCGGCCAGGCACGTGACCTGATCCGCGTCCTGCGACTCCTGGACCGGGACTGCCGCGCGGTGATCGCCTTCGACCTGGACGACGTCCCGGGTGCCGACATCGCCGCCGCCCTCGGCATGACCCCCAGGCGGGTCCGGGACCTGCGGGCCAAGGCGCGCAGGCAGATGAGGCGGCATCTGGCGCTCGGCGGATTCGAGGAACGGCCATGAGCGGCTTCAGGCCGGGTTCCGACGATTACCCGCTCACCGACAACGCTCTGACCGTCTTCCTGGCGCGGGGCGATGCCGCGCTGCTCCGGCACGTCCGCGCCCACTCGCACCTCGGTCAGGTTCTGGGCAGGCTGCTGGAGCCGGGCGCGGAAACGAAGACCGGTTCGTTCCCGGTTCCCTCTGCGGGGGCCTCGCGAGAGTCCGGCCACGGCGCCGAGAAGCAGGTCCGGGTTCTGGCGCTGGCCGAGGTCGTGGTCCTTGATCGTGTCCGTGGAGACGCCCGCGTTCTCGCAGATGACGTCGTCGAGTCCCTGGAGGTTGACGGCGATCCCGACTCTCTCTTCGCCTACGTGCGCGACCAGATCTCCGTTCACCGGCTCGTCGGCGACCTGGACCTCGCCGTCGACCTCGCCCTGGATCTCGATGACGCCCTCGAAGGCCGCCTCACCGACCGGCTCGCCGGCGCCCGGACCATGATCCGAGACATCATCGACGGCAGCGGGTCCGCCCGGGCCGTCGCCCGCTGCTCCGGCCTCGCTCGCGAAACCGAGGCCGCTCTGGACCTCGCCCGAAGCGTCGTCCACGACCTGTTCGGCGAAGTGATCGATGTCGCGGGACTGGACCTGGCCCTTCTGGACCGGGCCGCCCTGCACTACCGCGACGCCGACGAGATCGTGCGTGCACTGGCCGGCGTGGTGTGGGACGAGGCCACCCGATGGCACTGGCTCCAGTGGACGGTCACCGCCTCCTCCGAGGAGGTGAGCCCGGGGGTCTTCCGTGTGCGGGACGGCACGGAACGAAGCCCGTGATCGTCACGTCGGAGGCGAGGAAGTCGAGCACTCTGGTCCAGGTCGGCTCGGACGCTGCGGGGTCGTGGTCGGGGAACTCGGGGTCGGTGTAGAAGTGGCCGACACCCGGGTAGCGGACGCCGGAAGCACGGCGGGAGCGTGCAGCAGGAGAACCCCTGCGGCATCGGGGCGCCCGGGCCGGACCGCGCCGACGACGCCCGCGCCCATCGAGAGTCCGGCGAGCACGGTCTCGTCCGGCATGGCTTGGAGGGCGCGGCGGGCACGCCCGACCACCGTCGTCCAGCCGACCTGCTCGCCCGGCGCCGCGGTCAGGACGACGATCTTCCGGTCCGCGTCGCCGTCGGTCATGACGTCGCAGTCCACCGTGACCGGCCCGACCGAGGGATGCTCGACGATCTTGCGGTTCTCCCAGTGCGCGCCGACCGCGCCGGCCGCCCACAGCGCGGCGAAGCGTTCGCTGCCCGCGGCGAGCTCGCGGATCAGGTCCCTCAGCCGGGCGCTCTCGGGGAAGCGTCCGGTGGCGCGGCGCAGGTCGGAGACCAGCGCGGACTCGACCGCCTCCTGGTCGAGCGTGTGCACGGGCCAGTGCGACAGGCACGGGCCGTCGCCGCCGCTCGGGAAGGTGTCGCGGGCGAAGTTGCGGAGCCGCGGCCGGGTCCCCGAGGGGTCGCCCAGCAGCGCGGCCCAGCCGCGGTTCCAACCAGATCAGCCGCCAGTCCGCGGCGAAGACCGCGGCGGCGGTGTCGTCCAGCCGGGTGAGCAGGCGCTGGAGGCCGGGCGGGATGTGATCGGAGATCTCCCGGCCCGATGGCGGGACCAGACCGGCCAGCCGGTGGAGATGATCCCGCTCGGCGCCGGTGAGCCGCAGGGCGCGGGCGAGAGCGGCGACCACCTGCGCCGAGGGCGTCGTGGCGCGGCCCTGCTCCAGACGCACGACATAGTCGACGGAGATCCCGGCGAGTTCGGCGAGTTCCTCGCGGCGCAGCCCCTTCGCCCTGCGGCCACGCCCGCTCGGCGGGCCCGCCCTCTCCGGAGCGATGCGGTCTCGCCAGTCGAGGGTGGTACCCGTTGTCCTGCCGTCGACCGGTCTCTGGCGGCATGCCCGGCCAGGGGCGAGGGTTGACCGCATGAGCATCTCCCTCTCCCACGATCATGTCGGCATCAGCGCGACCCCCGGGGATCTGGACGCCGCCATCGCCTGGTACTCCAGGACACTCGGTTTCGCCGTCGACCGGCGGTTCGACGTCCACGGCATGACGTTCGCGTTCCTGGTCCACGGCGACGTCAAGATCGAACTGGTGGCGGGCGCCTCGAACCGCCAGGCGCCGGCCGGCGACATCCTGTCGAGCATGTCCCCGGCGCGCCTGCACCACGTCTGCCTCGCCGTCGCCGACCTCGACGCGGCCGTCTCCGAGCTGCGCGACCTGGGCGTGGAACTGCTCGGCGAGCCCATGGCGGTGCCGGAGATCGGTCAACGCATCGCGTTCATCAGCGACAACCTCGGAAACATCATCGAGCTCGCCGAACCCGGCACCTGGCCCGCGGACCGCGGGCGGAGCTGACCGGGCCGCACTAGCTGGTGCTGGACGGCACGCTGATCCATACCGACCGGGTCAAGGCCGACCGACCGTACTTCTCTGGCAAGCGCCGCGTGCGTGGGATGAACATCCAGGTCATCGCCTCACCTGATCATCACTCTGGCCGACAAGGCCTATCAGGGAGCCGAGGGACCGGTCCGCACCCCGTACAAGGGCAAGAACAAGCCCGAGTCCCAGAAGCGGGCCACCCGCTCCCACGCCAAGCTGCGCGGGCCCGGCGAACGCGCGAACGCCCAGTTGAAGACCTGGAAAATCCTTCGCAAGCTACGCTGCAGCCCGAGCAAGGCCGGCCACCTCTGCAAGGCCATTGCCGTCCTTCAGAACCACCGCGTTGCTCAGGCCGCCTGAGGATAAAGGAGGTTCAACGTTTCCAATGCGTGGCCGTGCCGCGCTACGATCACCCGAAGATCCACGCACATATGTGTCGGCCGCCGAAGGCCAGGTCACGGTATACGAGGGAGGTGGCCGTGGAGATCTACATCGACGTTGTCAGAGACGGAAAGAAACTCGGCAGCTACGACCTCGACACGAGCGCGCACTATCTCCGCGTGGGGCTGGAGACCCTGGGGCTCGACGGCGACGAGATCGTTCACGGGGAGGGAGGTCCGGACGGTGCTGACGCCGAGGAGTCGGAGGAAGGATTCGTGGGACGACTCACCTCCGAGCAGGTCAAGGTCTTCTGGGAACACCTCTCCCCCGTCACTGTCGAGCAGTTCATGACGGGCCTACGGACGACCGAGAACGTCAAGGTCGACGACGAGGAGTACTTCGCGCTGTACTTCGCCGACCTCAAGAAGGCGTACAGCGCGGCCGTTCGCGCGGACGCGGGTATGACGATGTCCTGGTACTGACGGCCCGCATTTGTTCGAGTTCCACGCCTTCAGGCGAACGCACAACTCGCGATCATGCTGCGATCACCGGCCTCTGCCGAGGATGAAAACAGCTCAATGTTCGAAACAGCAGACCGCGCCACTCCGATGATCTTTCCGCACCGAGTTAGCGACATCCCCTCCCGTTCCCGCAAGCTCTCAGGCGTCAGGAGTCGACGGTGGCGGAGGTGGCGCCGTCGGGTCGGCCCACACGTCAGTTCTCGGTGTCCTTCGGGTGGCGGGTAAGTCCCATTCGTGATCTGGGGCGGGACCGTGACCCTGTCCCCCTCGCTCGGGGCTCATGGATCGACTTCCACCGGGCCGAAGTCACCGCTGGTGGGCCGCATCGCATCCTCATGCTGCTGAGGGTCCGCCTTGATGCGCGCGGTGGCACGCCATCCGACGATCACCTCGTTGAGGGACGTGTCGAGATCGGGCTCGGCCGCGTCCGAGAGTGCCTCGACCAGTTCCACCGTGAAGGCGCGGACCTCCTCGGTGCTCAGATGACGCACCCACGGGAACACGTCCGGTATGGCGAGCAGCAGCTCACGGGCACCCGGATCATGCTTCATGAGCGCGACGAAGATCCGTGACGCGGTGGCCAGCGACTCGTCGCGCCGCTCTTCGCGGTCGGCGGCCGTGAGGTAGAAGTCCGGCGCGTCGCGATGGGTGACGCGCACCCGCCCCAACCTGGTGGCCCGCTCTGCGACGGCCCGCGGGTTGCGGGACAGGTCGGAGAAGGTGGCCGAGTCTGGTTCGCGTGGAGTCTCAGGGGTCGAGGGTGTCGACTTCGGCGGAGGTGGCGCCGCCGGAGAGTTGGGGGTAGCCGGGGCCGCGGTCGAAGAACGGGACGGGGCCGCGTTCCGCGCGGAGGCGTGCGCGCAGCGTCTCGGTCGCCTCGGCGTCCACGGCGGAGCCGGGCGGCACGGACCCGGCGGACAGCCCGGAGCCGTCGGTGAGGACGACGCCGTAGTCGTCCTGGGCGGCGGCCGGGGAGACCTTGCCGTCGCGGACGTCGGCCGCCACGCGGGAGGGGTCGCGGTTCAGCGGGTCGCCCCAGCCGCCCCCGCCGGTCGTGCGGACGCGGATGACCTGCCCGGCGCGGACGGGGTGGTCGTCGACGAGGCCGTCCATCTCCTCGCCGTCGATGTCGACGCGGAACGGGCGTCCCGCGCGGCCGCCGTTGACGCCCCAGCACGACAGGATGGAGCGGTCGGCGATCGACATGTAGCGGGCGTCGCGGAGCATCCGGATGTGCTTGTCGTAGCCGAGGCCGCCGCGGTGCTCCCCCGGCCCGCCCGAGTCGACGGCGAGGCCGAGGCGTTCGACGACGAAGGGCCAGCGGGCCTCGGCGAACTCGGCGGGGATGTTGCGGGAGTCGGGCACGACGTGGATGGTGTCCTCGCCGTCGGCGTAGTAGCGGCCGCCGGAGCCGCCGCCGAGCACCTCCCGCATCAGGTAGGGGCCGCGGTCGTACTCGCCGTAGACGCCCGTGTAGCGGATCGTCTCCTGGTCGGCGGGCATCCGGCCGCCCGTCGCCTTGGCCAGCACGCCCGCGAGGACGCCGAGCAGCCGCAGGATGACGAACGTGCGGGCGTTGGTCGGGGCGGGGAACACGGGCGTGAGCAGCGTGCCCTTCTCGGGGAACCGCATCTCGACGAGCGGCACCACGCCCTCGTTGACGTCGAGTTCGGCGGCGCGCTCCGGGGTGTCGGCGAGGTTGCGCAGGACGGGCGCCAGCCACTTCTTCAGGAACACCCCGTCCACGTAGTCGCCCGCGTGGTTGATGGGCCCCTTGGCCTGCGGGGACGTCCCGGTGAAGTCGATGACGAGCGGGACGGCGGCCGCCTTGTCGACCGTCAGCGTGATGCGCTGGGCGTGCAGGCGGGGCGGGTCCACGCCGTCGTGCTCGGCGTAGTCCTCCCACACGAACGTCCCGTCCGGGATCTTGGCGAGCAGCTCGCGGCGGAACGTCTCGGTGGTCCGGTCGATGATCGCGTCGAAGCAGTCCTCGACGGCGGCGCGGCCGTAGCGGGCGAACAGCTCGCCGAGGCGGCGGGCGCCCATCAGGCAGGCCGAGCACTCGGCGTCCAGGTCGCCGGCGAGCGAGTCGGGCATCCGCGAGTTGCGGGTCATGATGGTCAGCGCGGCCCGGTTCGGCACGCCGCGGTCCCACAGCTTGATCGGCGGGACCATCAGGCCCTCCTCGAACGCGCTGCGGGCGTGGCTCGGCATCGACCCCGGGACGGCGCCGCCGATGTCGTCGTGGTGGCCGAACGCCTGGACGAACGCGACCACCGCGTCGCCGTGGAACACCGGGACCGTCACGCACAGGTCCGGCAGGTGCCCGATGCCGCCTTCGGACAGGTAGACGTCGTTGTGGAAGAAGACGTCGCCGGGCCGCATCTCCTCCAGCGGGAAGTCGCGGGCGACCGGCTGGACGAGCGCCGAGTAGGACCGTCCGGTCAGCTTGCGCAGGCGGCGGTCGTGGATCCCGGCGCGGAAGTCGTGCGCGTCGCGGATCATCGGCGAGCGGGCGGTGCGGGCGATGGCCGTCTCGACCTCCCGCTCCACCGACGCCAGCGTCCCCTCGACGATCTCCAGCAGGACCGGGTCGGTCATCGGGTCACCACCAGGTTGCCGTGGCCGTCGAGGGTCGCGGTGAAGCCGGGGTGCAGCGGGAGCGTCGAGCCGAACTCCTCGACGACGGCCGGGCCCCGCACGGCGTCGCCGGGCGCGAGGTCGTCGCGGCGGTAGACGGCCGCCTCCTCCCACGCCTCGAAGTAGACCTTCCGGGTGCCGGTGCGGGCCCGCGACGCGTCGCCGTCCCCGGGCGGACGCTCGGCCGGCCTCGGCCGCTCGATGGGGCCGATGCCGGAGACCCGCAGGTTGACCCACTCGACCGGATGGCGCGGGTCGTCCCGGTAGCAGTACCCGTAGAGGGCCTCGTGCGCGTCGTGGAAGCGGCGGACGACCTCCGCGCGCAGGTGCTCGTCCGGCGGCCCGGCCGGGGCGGCGACCCGCACCTCGAACGCCTGGCCGTAGTAGCGCAGGTCGGCGGAGCGGGCGAAGCGGCGGCGGTCCTCGGGGAACCCCTCGCGGGCCAGGGCCCCGGCGGCCTCGGCTTCGAGCTCGGCGTAGACGCCGGCGAGGAGCGCGGGGTC
Organism: Spirillospora sp. CA-108201; assembly: GCF_050936235.1. Classification (NCBI taxonomy): domain Bacteria; kingdom Bacillati; phylum Actinomycetota; class Actinomycetes; order Streptosporangiales; family Thermomonosporaceae; genus Spirillospora; species Spirillospora sp. CA-108201. The sequence goes on from NZ_JBNJNE010000001.1 coordinate 3,004,096, forward strand.
GAGTTCGGCGTCGCGGACGACCCGGGTGCGGACGTAGTCGTTCTTCACGTCCACCGTGAGCAGCCCGAACGCCGACAGGTTGCCGGGGTTCTCCGGGACGACCGCGGCGGGCAGCCCGAGGACGTCGAGCAGCCGGCACGCCAGCAGGGGCCCGGAGCCGCCGAACGCGACGAGCGGGTAGTCGCGCACGTCCAGGCCGCGCTTCACGGTGATCTGCCGGATGGCGTTGGCCTGGTTCCACGCGGAGATCTCCAGGATCCCGGCGGCGGCCCGCTCGACCGGCAGGCCGAGCTCCCCGGCGAGGGCCTCCAGGCCCCGGCGGGCGGCGTCCACGTCCAGCGGCACCTCGCCGCCCAGCAGGTGCGGCGGGATGCGGCCGAGGACGGCGTGCGCGTCGGTCACCGTTGCCTCGGCGCCGCCGCGCCCGTAGCACAGCGGCCCGGGGTCGGCCCCGGCGCTGCGCGGCCCGACCTTCAGCGCGCCCTCGGGCGAGCGCCACGCGACCGACCCGCCGCCCGCGCCGACGGTCACGATGTCGATCATCGGGATCTTGACGGGGTGGCGGCCGACGGACCCCTCGGTGGTGAGGGTCGGCTCGCCGTCCAGGACGACCGCGACGTCGGTGGACGTCCCGCCGCCGTCCAGCGTCACCACCGAGCCGTGCCCGCCGCGCGCGACCACGAACGCCGCGCCGAGCGCCCCGGCCGCCGGGCCGGACAGCACGGTCGTGATCGGCTGCCGCGCCACCTCCTCCGCCGACAGGACGCCGCCGTTGCTCTTCATCACCAGCGGCCGGGCCGCGGCGCGCTCGGCGATCCGCGCGAGGTAGCCGTTCATCGCGGGCTTGACGGCGGCGTCGACGAGCGTCGTCACCGACCGCTCGTACTCGCGGTACTCGCGCAGCACCTCGCACGACAGCGACACGACCGCGCCGGGGTGCTCGCGGGCCAGCACGTCCCGCATGGCGAGCTCGTGGGACGGGTCGGCGTAGGAGTGCAGGAAGCAGACCCCGATCGCGAGGACGCCCTGGTCGCGGAACCAGCGCGCCGCCGCGACCGCCGACTCCTCGTCGAACGGGCGCAGCTCGGCGCCGGTGTGGTCGAGCCGGCCGCCGACCGCCCGCACCCGGTGCGCGGGGACGATCCTCGGCGGTTTCACCCAGAAGTAGCTGTTGCCGTAGCCGTCCGGGACGCTCTGCCTGGCGATCTCCAGGATCGACTCGAAGCCCTCGGTGGTGACGAACCCGAGGTCGTCGATCCGGTCCTCCAGGAGCCGGTTCGTCGCGACCGTCGTGCCGTGCGACAGCGCCGCGACGTCCCCGGGCTCCGCGCCGGCCAGCCGGAGGACCTTGGCGAGGCCGTCGGCGAAGCCCTCGGCCGGGTCGGAGGGCGTGGAGGGCGTCTTGGTGGTGACGAGGGTCCCGTCCCCGTCCAGCGCGACGACGTCGGTGAACGTCCCGCCCGTGTCGATGCCGATCCGCAGCCGCCTCGCCATGACCAGAGGTCTACCGGACGCCGGCCACCTGCGAAACCGTCGCAATCTGCCAACGGGTGCGTCGTTCTTTCGTGACCCGCGTGCGGATAGGCTGAGCAGCTCTGTTCTGTCCTCACATCTGACGAGACCGCTGGAGCCCGTTCATGGCGCTTGAACGCCCCGAGATCGACTTCCCCGAGGGCCAGCCGCCCGCCTACCTCGACATCACCGACATCACCGAGGGCGACGGCCCCGAGGCCGCCAAGGGCTCGCAGGTGTCGATGCACTACGTCGGCGTGTCGTGGTCGACCGGCGAGGAGTTCGACGCGTCCTGGAACCGCGGCGGGACGCTGGACTTCGAGCTCGGTTCCGGCCGCGTCATCAAGGGCTGGGACATGGGCATCGCCGGGATGAAGGTCGGCGGCCGCCGCAAGCTCGTCATCCCGCCGCACCTGGCCTACGGCGACCGCAGCCCGAGCCCCGCCATCAAGCCCGGCGAGACGCTCATCTTCGTCGTCGACCTGGTCGGCGTCAGCTAGCGGCACCTGACGGCGGGCGTCCCGGGCGAGATCGGCCCGAGGCGCCCGCCGTCGCCGTTTCCGGGCGGGCGTGTCAGCGGGCGCGGCGGCCGATGAGGTAGCCGACCGCGACTCCCGCCAGGGCGACCGCTCCCCCGGCCCCGAACGCGACGGCCATCGGAAGCCAGGCCGGGGGCGGAGCCGCGGCCGCGGCGCGCCCCGGGTACACGGCGGGCCCCGGAGGGACCGCGCCCGCGGCGGCCGGGGCCGGCGCGGCGGCCGGCGCCGGGGCGGTGAGGTCGCGTTCGACGGCGGCGAAGAACTCGCCCGCGGTGCGCTTGGCGACGCTGCCGAGCATCCGCTGCCCGACGCCGCCGACCATCCCGCCGACGACCGCGTCCGCGTCGTAGTCGATCCGGGTCGAGCCGTCGCCGTCCGACAGCCGGACGCGGACCGTGGCGTCCACCGTGCCGGGCGCGCCCTGGCCGCGGGCGCGCAGCGTGAACGAGCGCGGCGGATCGGGGTCGGCCAGCTCGACCTGCCCCACGTAGGTGCCCTGGATCGAGGCGACTCCCGCGGTGACCGTCATGCGGTAGGCGCCGTCCCCCGTCTCCTCCAGGGAGCGGCACCCGGGGATCGTCCTCGCCAGCACGGCCGGGTCCTGGAGCGCGTCCCAGACGCGGTCGAGCGGCGCGGCGACGCTGGCACTGCCGGTGAGCTGCATGACCCGACTTTAGAGAACCCCGCCGCCTCCCCGAACGGCAACTTCTGCCGAGTACACGCCGAGGATTGGGCAGATGCGCCCCCGGGGGCTCTGGGAATGGTCAGATATGTCCGCCAGGTTGCGCGCGGGTGCGAACTCCGGTCGCCACTCGCGCGTCAACCGATGCGGACCCACTGCACCTCCCCGAGAACTGCAGACCCCCGAGCGAACGGAGTACGCGGCCGATGCCAGGGAAGACGCCCGTGATCGCCATGGTCGCCGCCGGAGTGTTCGGCGTGGCCGCGGGCGGCTGGCCCGTCGTGACCGCCCGGCTGGGCGGCGAGTCCGGCCCGTCCATGCGGACGCAGCTCGCCTCCGTCCTCGACGACCAGCGGTGGGCGACGCCCAAGCCCGGCTCCTGGACGATGCCGCAGCCCGCCGCGAACGGCCTGCCGCCCGTCGTCAGGCAGATCGGGACGCAGGAGCGCGTGGTCTTCCTGACCATCGACGACGGCTACACCTACGACTCGGAGTTCGTGAACCTCGTCCGCAAGGAGAAGGTCCCCATCCTGACGTTCCTGACCTCCACCTACATCAAGGGGCAGGGGCAGTACTTCTGGGCCATGCGCAACGCGGGTTCGCCGATGGAGAACCACACCGTCGACCACCCCAACATGGCGACGCTGAGCGCCGAGGCGCAGAAGAAGCAGATCTGCGACTCCTCGGACGCCATCCAGAAGCAGTACGGGCACCGGCCGCAGATCTTCCGCCCCCCGTTCGGGAGCTACAACCAGACGACGCTGCAGGTCGCCAAGGAGTGCGGCATCAAGTCGGTGCTGCTGTGGTCGGCGGAGTTCTACAACGGCACCTCCGGGCCCGGCGTCGGCTACAACGGCTTCGCGCGCGCCGACGGCGCCAAGGGGTTCAAGCCCGGCGACATCATCCTCATGCACTACCGCAAGGGGCTCGCCCAGGAGTTCCAGATGATCCTCGGATGGATCAGGCAGGCCGGCTTCCGGCCCGCCGCCGTGCAGAACTACCTGCCGCGGTCACTGGGCGGAAACGCCCCCGACCAGCCGTCCCACGCCTGAAAGCGACCTTCCCGGAGGAAACACGGTTGGGCCGGAGGCCGGGGCGCTCTGTGCCTAAGGTCGGCACGCTGGCGGGGTCGAGGTCCCCTGCTTTTCCCGAGCCGACCCCGCCAGCCACGAACAGGACCGGCCCCGGAACCGGCGGAGCCTCAGGTGGCGCCGGCGCGTTCGCGGATCCGCAGTGACGGGTCGCCTGCGGCGCGCAGGCGGAGCGTGTACAGGTCGTCCGGGGAGATCGGCATCGCGTCCACCCGGATGCCCTCCGCGTCCTCGACCGCCGACGCGATCACCGCCGACACCGGGATGACCCCGGCCTCCCCCGCGCCCTTGACACCGAGCGGGTTCAGCGGCGACGGCGTCTCCAGGTGGTCGGTCTCGATGCGCGGGACCTCCGTCGCGTAGGGCATCAGGAAGTCCATGAAGGAGGCGTTGAGCAGCTGCCCCGACTCGTCGTACACCATCCGCTCGTACAGCGCGCCGCCGACGCCCTGCGCGACGCCGCCGTGGATCTGGCCCTCCACCACCATCGGGTTGACGAGCCGCCCGCAGTCGTGCACGACCGCGTACCGCAGGATCGCGACCTCGGCCGTGTCCGGGTCGACCTCCACGATCGCGGCGTGCGCGCCGGAGGCGAACGTGGAGCGCACCGGCGAGTAGTAGTCGCGGCCCTCCAGGCCGGGCTCGTCCCCGGCCGCCACGGGCGGCTCGGTGACCGGGCGGCCCACCGCGAACTGCGTCGCCGCGGCGGTCTCCTCGTCGAACGCGTACCGCAGCGGGTTGGACAGCACCGCCACCGTCCGCAGCGGCACCCCCGCCGACCGGTCGCCGCGCACGTGCACGACCCCGTCGGTGATCTCCAGGTCGCTCGGGTCGGCCTCCAGGGCCTCCCCCGCGATGCGCAGCGCCTTGCCGCGGACCTTCCGGCACGCCAGCGCGATCGCGTTGCCGCTCATCACCGCCGCGCGGGACGCGAACGTGCCGACCGCGTACCCGAACCGCCGGGTGTCGCCCGTCGTGACGTGCACGTCCTCGATGGGGACGCCCAGCTCGGCGGCGGCGATCTGCGCGAACACCGTCTCGTGGCTCTGGCCCTGCGAGGTGAGCCCGGTCGACACGTGCACCCGCCCCGCGGTGTCGATCTCGACGTGCCCGCCCTCGTAGGGGCCGACGCCCGTGCCCTCCACGTAGACGCCGAGGCCGATGCCGAGGCGGCGGCCCCGGGACGCGGCGGCGGCGCGCTCGGCCTCGAAGCCGTCCCAGCCGATCAGTTCGCGGGCCTTGCGGAGCAGCTCGGGGTAGTCCCCCGAGTCGTAGATGAGGGGGCGGCCGTCCTGGAACGTCAGGCCCTGGTCGTAGGGGAACTCGTCCGGCTGGATGACGTTGGCGGCGCGCACGTCGGCGCGGTCGCGGCCGAGGTGGCGGGCGATGCGGTCCATCGTCCGCTCCATGCAGAACACCCCCTGCGGGCGGCCCGCGCCCCGGTACGGGGTGACGATGAGGGTGTCGGTGTAGAGGCTGACGACCTCCGCCCGGTACGCGCCGATCTTGTAGGGGCCGAGGAGCTGGGTGGAGGTGACGATCGGGATGATGATCCCGTACGGGGTGTAGGCGCCGTGGTCGTGCAGGATCCGCACGTCCAGGCCGAGGACGCGGCCCCCGCCGTCGAAGCCGACGCGCACGTCCTGCACCTGCCCGCGCTCGTGCGCGGCGGAGACGAAGTGCTCGCGGCGGTCCTCGGTCCACTTGATCTCGCGGTCCAGCAGCCGCGCCGCCCACGGCACGAGGACCTCCTCGGGCCACGGGTGGACGATCTTCACGCCGAAGCCGCCGCCGACGTCCGGCGCGATCACCTCGACCTTCCCGTTCGGCATCCCGAGCCGCGCCGCGATCGCCGCCCGGACGCTGGTGGACGCCTGCGTGGACGAGTACACGCGCAGCGACCCGTCGTCGGCGTCCCACCGCGCGTACACGCCGCGGCCCTCCAGCGGCATGGACGCGCTGCGCTCGATGGAGAGCCGGAACTCCAGCACGTGCGGCGCGGCGGCGATCGCGGCGGGGGCGTCGCCGTTCTCCTGGACCAGGACGGCGCCCACGTTGCCGGGCACGTCGTCGTGGACCAGGTGCTCGGCGCGCTCCGCCGCCTCGATGCCGACGACGGCCGGGAGCGGCTCGTACTCGACGCGGATGCGCTCGACGGCGTCCTCCGCCAGGTAGCGGTCGCGGGCCACGACCATCGCGACGGGCTCGCCGACGTGCCGGACGACGTCGCGGGCGAGCGGGTACCCGGTGCGGCCGTGGGTCAGCGCGGGGTGCGGGATGAGCAGCGGCAGCGGGTCCCCGACCTTCCCGGGCAGGTCCTCCCAGGTGTAGACGGCGACCAGCCCGTCGACGTCGAGCGCCTCCGACACGTCGACGTCGACGATCCGGGCGTGCGCGTGCGGGGAGCGCACGAACGCCGCCGCGAGCGCGTCCCGCCCGAGGTCGTCGAGGTAGCGGCCGCGCCCGGTGAGGAGCCTGGCGTCCTCGCGCCGCTCGACCGGTTCACCGAAGACCCGGGTGCCCATTCACGCCTCCTCGGCCGTCTCTTCGCGGGGGGACGACCCCCCGCACCCCCCGGACCCGCTGAGTTCGTTCCGGGGGGACGACTCCCCGGACCCGCCGATCAGGTCGGCGGCGCGGTGCACCGACCTGACGATGTTCTGGTAGCCGGTGCAGCGGCACAGGTTCCCCGAGATCCCCTCCAGGACCTGGTCCTCCGTCGGGCGCGGCGTCTCCCGCAGCAGCGCCGTGACGGTGCAGAGGAAGCCGGGCGTGCAGAACCCGCACTGGAGCCCGTGGCACTCGCGGAAGGCGCGCTGCACCGGCGACGGCGTCCCGTCCGGAGCGGCGAGCCCCTCGACGGTGGTGACCTCGTGGCCCGCGGCGGTGACGGCGAACATCAGGCACGAGCGCACCGGGTCCCCGTCCAGCAGGACGGTGCAGCAGCCGCACACGCCGTGCTCGCAGCCGACGTGCGTGCCGGTGAGCCCGAGGTCGTGCCGGAGGAAGTCCGACAGCAGCCGCCGCGCCGGGACGCGGGCCGTGCGGTGCGTCCCGTTGACGGTCAGCGCCACCTCGAAGCCCTCGGCCATCAGTCCTCCGCCCGCCGCAGCGCCTCGGCCGCGGCCGCGTCCAGGGCGCGCTCGGCGAGCACGCCGGTCAGGTGGCGCCGGTAGCCGGCGCCCGCGTGGATGTCGGGCTCGGGGTCGATCCGCTCCCGGACGTGCGCGGCCGCGGCCGCCCAGTCGCCGCGGGGCCCGGCGGCGCCGGTCAGGTCGAGCACGAGCGGCGTCGGCGCGATGCCGAGGAACCCCGCCCGCGCGGAGGCGACCCGCAGGTCCTCGTCGAGGCCGACGACGGCGGCGACGCCGCTGAGCGCGTAGTCGCCGTGCCGCCGCGCCGTCTCGGCGAACGCGGAGCCGGTGCGGGGCGGCGCGGCCGGGAAGAACGCCGAGACGGCCAGCTCGCCGGGCTCCAGCGCCGACTCCAGCGGCCCGCGGAAGAACGCGGCGGCCGGGACGGTGCGGCGGCCCCGCGCCGACGCCGCCTCGACCGTCCCGCCGAGGACGGCCAGCACCGCGGGCATCTCGGCGGCGGGGTCGGCGTGCGCGAGGCTGCCGACGACGGTCCCCCGGTTGCGGATCACCGGGTGCGCGACGTGCCGGAGCGCCCGGCCGAGCAGCGGCTGCACGGCCGCCGCCTCCGCCGAGCGCTCCACCCGCGCGTGCCGGGCGAGCGCGCCGACCCGCACGCCCTGGTCGCCGACGTGCAGCGTGTCCAGTTCGGCGACGCGGTTGATGTCGACGAGGTCGGACGGCGCGGCCAGCCGCATGTTCAGCAGCGGGATGAGGCTCTGCCCGCCGGCGAGGACCTTCCCGCCGGGCGCGGCGGCCAGCGCGTCCAGGGCCTCGCCGAGCGTGCCCGGCGCGTGGTAACCGAACGGAGGTGGTTTCACCGCGCCGGTCCGTCAGTTCGCATCGTTCCTCGGTGTACCCGTTTCGGGCGGCTCGTGCCCGGAGTGCCGGACGGGGCCGCCGATCTCCTGCTCCGCCGGGGCGATGACGCCGCCGCCGGCGTCCTCCCGCCGGCGCAGCACGTTCAGGACGTGGTAGCCGACCAGGACGGCGATGGTACCGAGCGCGATGCCCTGGAGCGGGAAGTCGTCGGTGATCCGGAGTGTCACGTTCCCGATCGCCAGGATGATCGCGGCCGCCACCGGGACGAGGTTGACCGGGTCGGCGAAGTCGACCCGGTTCTCGATCCAGATCTTCGCGCCGAGCAGCCCGATCATCCCGTAGAGCACGACGGTGATGCCGCCGAGGACGCCGCCGGGCGTCGCGGCGACGAGCGCGCCGAACTTCGGGCACAGCCCGAACAGGATCGCCACGACGGCGGCGACGAGGTAGGCGGCCGTCGAGTAGATCCGGGTCGCGGCCATGACGCCGATGTTCTCGGCGTAGGTGGTGGTGGGCGAGCCGCCCACGGCGGAGGCGAGGGCGGTGCCGACGCCGTCCGCGGCGATGGCCCGGCCGAGCACCGGGTCGAGGTCGTCGCCGGTCATCGCGGCGACGGCCTTGACGTGCCCGGTGTTCTCCGCGATCAGCGCGATGACGGCGGGCAGCGCCAGCAGGATCGCCGAGGTCTTGAAGTCCGGGGCGTGCAGGTCGGGGAACCCGAACCAGTCGGCGGCCTTGACGCCGGAGACGTTCACCCGCTCGTGCGGGAACGCGGTCGCGACGCAGTAGGGGCCCTCGGCCGCGCACGGCCTGCCCGCCCCGTCCAGCAGGTTCTGGCCCGGCAGCACCGAGGTGATCTTGCCCGCGGTGGCGTCGAGCAGCCACGACAGGACGAAGCCGAACACCAGCGCCAGCAGGATCGTGATCCGCGCCCAGAACCCCCGCAGCAGCACCGCGCAGAGCACCGCGAACGCCAGCGTCGCCAGCGCCACCCACTGGTCCTGCGGCCAGTACACGGTGGCGACGACCGGGGCCAGGTTGAACCCGATCAGCATCACCACCGCGCCGGTCACCACCGGGGGGAACACCCGGTGGATGACCTCGCCGCCCGCGAAGTGGATGAGCACCCCGACGACCGCGAGCACCAGGCCCGCGACGAGGATCGCCCCGGTGACGGTGGCGCTGTCGCCGCCCGCCGCGCGGATCGCCGCGACCGCCCCGACGAACGAGGCGCTGGTGCCGAGGTAGCTCGGCACCCGGCCGCCCACGATGAGCAGGAACAGGATCGTCGCGATCCCGGACATCATGATCGCGAGGTTGGGGTCCAGACCCATCACGACCGGGAACACGAACGTCGCCCCGAACATCGCGACGACGTGCTGGGCGCCGATGCCCGCGGTCCGCGGCCACGACAACCGCTCGTCCGGCCGCACGACCTCCCCGGTCGGCGGCGTCCGCCCGTCCCCGTGCAGCTTCCAGCCGATCACCATCGGGGGTCCTCCTGCTCAGCCGGCCGCGTTCCCGCGGGCCTGTCATGCGGGCAAGGTAGATCTACCCTGAAAGGCGGGCATCGGCGACTTCTGCCAAACCGCGCGTCCAGGATTGGGAGGACCGGCCGGTGCGCCGGCGGGCCGATCAGGGGCGACGACCCTCCGGACGCTCCGGTGCGCCGTCCCGGAAGCACCGGGGCCGCGCCGCTACTCTCAGATACCCCGCATGCGCAGCACGTGAAGGGCGAGGGTGAGGTTGAGTCGCAGATGGGCGTCCTCGGTGAACGCTCCGAGCATCCTTTCCAGCTTCCCTATGCGGTACCGCAGGGTGTTGTAGTGGAAGTGCAGCCGGCGCGCCGTCTCGGCGACGTTGAGGTTGGTCTCCAGCAGCACCTGGAGGGTGCGGCGCAGGTCCACCAGCTCCGGCTCGTCGTCGGCGGCGAGGTCGCCCAGCGTCTCGCGGACGAACGCGTGCAGCTCCTCGGGGTCGGAGACGAGGCTCAGCAGCCGGTACACGCCGAGCTGGTCGAAGTGCGCCCGGGCGCCCGCGCCGTTGAGCTGGCGCCCGACCCGGACGGCCTTCACCGCCTGCTCGTAGGCCTCGGGCAGCGCGGCCGGCGAGGCCACCGTCCGGCTGATGCCGGTGGAGAACGTCCGCCGCACCGGCAGGTGCTCGGCGAAGATCGACGAGGCCTCCTTGACCATCGCCTGGACCGGCCCGGCCGTCCACTCGGCGGGGTCGTCGCCCTCGGCGCCGACGATCGCCACGACCTCGTGGGCGAAGCTCGCGACGGCCGCGCCCCGGTCGTGCCGCCGGACGGCCGTCGTCCACGCGGCGGCGAGCCGCTCCTGCGCGGCCCGCTCCTCGGCGCCGCGGACGCCGCGCGGGCCGCCGTCGGGCTCGGCCGGCCTGCCGCGGCCCTTCCCCTCGGCCTCCTGGGCGACGGCGCCGCGCGGGCGCCCGTCCAGTTCGGCGACGACCACCATCATCGGGCGGTCCAGGTCCCAGCCGAACCCGCCGCAGTGCGCGACGATCCGGTCGTCGCCGCCCGCGCGGCCCGCGAGGATGTCGCGCAGGAAGTCGGCGCGGTACTTGCTCTCCACGGCCGCGACGGCCTGCTGCTTGGTCACCACGAGCGCGGCGACGGTCGCGGCGCGCTCCAGGATGCCGAGGTCGGTGCCGCGCAGGGTGCCGCCGGGGCTGAACGCGACGATCCGGCCGTGGTCGAAGCCGCCCGCCATCACGGGCACGACCAGGTGGTCGCCGGTGCCGTGCGCGCCGATGATGCCGCACCCGCCGCGGCCGCACGCCGCGTGCCGGCCGGAGTCGAAGGCCCGCATCGCCTGGACGTGCTCGTCGGGGCCGGCGCCGGCGAGCACCCGCTGCTCGCCGTCCAGCACCACGACCGCCACGTCCAGCAGCGTCGCCACCTCGTCCACGACCTCCTGGAGGCCGCCGCCGCACAGCACGATCTGCACGAGCGCCCGGTGCACCTCCTCGGTGCGGGCGAGGACGGCCGCCTGCCGGTTCAGGATGTCGGTCAGCACCTGGTTCAGGATGTCGTCGAAGCCGACGTCGTTCGGGAGCAGGATCAGGGGGAAGCCGCGCCGGTCCGCCTGCGCGATCATCTCGGCGGGCAGCGAGTCCAGGTAGCGGCCGAGCTTGATGGCCAGCGCCGCCAGGCCGCGCTCGTCCAGGTCGGACACCAGGTTGTCGAGGGACTGGGGGGTGTTGCGGAGGGGGTAGCCGGTGGTCAGCAACAGTTCGTTCGGTTTGACCCACGACAGGATGTCGGGGACCTCCATCACGTTCAGCCGCTGGACGACGCGTTCGAGTCCGGCTCGTCCGGCGATGAGGCGGGCGCCGTTCAGGGTGCTGACGCCGAGGACCTCGCCGACCGAAAGGCCGTAGGTCAGTGTTCCGGTACTCGCGAGCCTGAGGGCCGGTGGGCCCGGGTCCGCAGTGGTGTAACTCATGCCAGGGGTCACCTCGCCTTTTGGTGCGTACATCGCCCGTGGCGGCGTGATCGCTACCGATTCCTGATCAACACTGACAACAAAGACGAACGATGACAACCATCCTTGGCAGAATTCTCCATACGTCCGATGCCGGGGCCGTTCTAGCGTCTTGCCGGAGGCCGGGCCGCCCGCACGCCGTGCGGCCGCCGACACCGGCCTCGGGAGGATCCGTGACCGCTCTCGTCCGCGACCCGATCCGGCTCCCGGCCCGCCCCCGCACGGGGCGGCTCCCCGCCGCCGGCGCCGCGAGCCTCGCGCTGCGGCCGCTGCTCGACCCGCCGCGCCGCCCGGCCCGCGTCATCGCGGTGTTCCCGGCCGCGCTGTACCTGGAGATGCGGGGCGGCCCCGAGCCGCGCGTGCTCGCCGTCGTCACCTCCGACGCGGGACGCCTGCCGAACGCGGTGGTGGTCGTCGCCAGCCGCCGCGAGCACCCGTTCCGGTCCGTCCGCGAGGGCGCGGACGCGTTCGTCGGCGACGGCCGGATCGAGGCGGAGGGCCTCACCGTCCGCGTGCGCCGCTGGTGGGACCCCTCGCCCGCGCTCGGCGGGCTGCGGCCGGACGCGCTCGCCCGGGGCGTGCGCGCCCTGGAGGCCGAACTGACCGCCGCGGGCGCGCTCACCGCCGCCGGGCCGTCGGGCGGCGGCCTCGCCGGGCATCCCGACCCGGACGCGCTCGCCGCCGCCTGCGCCGCGGGCGACCTCGCGGGCGCGGTGGAGGCGGCCGAGCGGATCGTGGGCCTCGGCCCCGGGCTCACGCCGACCGGCGACGACATCCTGTGCGGACTCCTGGTCTCGCTGCGGCTGGTCGGCGGCGCCGTCCGCAACGGCGGGGCGGTGCGGCTGGCCGACTGGCTCGGCGCGGCCGTCACCGCCGACGCCGGCACCCGCACGACCGCGCTGGCCGCGACGCTGCTGCACTGCGCCGCGGCGGGCCACGCGGGCGCCGAGGTCGCCGCCGTCCTGCGCGGCGTCGCGGGCCACGAGCCGCCGCAGGCCGCCGTCCGCCGCCTGCTGGCGGTGGGCCACACGTCGGGCACGGACCTGGCGCACGGGGTCCTCGCCGGGTGCCGCGCCGCCCTCGGAGGGCGCGTATGAGGGACCGGGTCGAGGTGCGGCGGGGGGCCTACCACGATTCGGTCACACTGATGCGGGTGAGCCGGCAGCTGTCGGAGCGGCCGGGCGTCGTCGGCGCCATGGTCGCGATGGGCACCGGGCCGAACCGCGAGATGCTCGGCCGCATGGGCTTCGCCGTGCCGGACGGGACCGGGCCCGACGACCTGGTCGTGGCGATCCGCGTCGAGGACGAAGGACCGGACGGAGCCGCGCTGGACGAGGCCGGGGAGGCGCTGGAGGGCCTGCTGCGCGACGTGTCCCGCCCGCCCGCGCGGGCGGGGGTGCTGGGAGCGGCGGTGCCGGCCAGGACCACCGGGGCCGCGGCCGCCCGCGGGGGCGCGACCGTGGCCCTGCTGTCGGTGCCGGGGCCGCACGTCTTCCCCGAGGCGATGGACGCCCTGGACGCGGGCCTCAACGTGATGATCTTCAGCGACAACGTGCCGGTCGCGCAGGAGATCACCCTGAAGGAGGCCGCGGCGCGGCGCGGCCTGATCGTGATGGGCCCGGACTGCGGGACGGCCGTGGTCGGCGGCGCGGGCCTCGGGTTCGCCAACGCGGTGCGGCCCGGCCCGGTGGGCGTCGTCGCGGCGTCCGGGACGGGCGCGCAGCAGCTGATGTGCCTGCTGGACGCCGCGGGCACCGGCGTCAGCCACGTGCTCGGCGTCGGCGGCCGGGACCTGTCGCCCGAGGTGAGCGGCCGGTCCGCGCTGGCGGCGCTGGCCGCGCTGGACGCCGACCCGGCCACCGAACTGATCGTGCTGGTGTCCAAGCCGCCCGCGCCGCGGGTGCTGGACCTGATCCGCGAGGCGGCGCGGCGCCTGGACACCCCCGTGGTGTTCGCGCTGCCGCTGCCCGGCGAGGACGACCTGACGCGGGCCGCGGAGAAGGCGCTGGAGGCGCTCGGCCGGCCCGTCCCGGAGTGGCCGCGCTGGACCGCGCCCCGCGGTGCGGCGCCCCCGGCCGGGAGAACGGCCGGCGGCACGGCCGGGCGGCGCTGCGCGGCCTGTTCGCCGGCGGGACGCTGCGCGACGAGGCCGAGATGATCGCGCGGGAGGCGCTCGGCCGGGAGCTGGAGGCGCGCGGCCACCGGTTCACCGACTTCGGCGACGACGCCTACACGCGGGGCCGCCCGCACCCGATGATCGACCCGGCGCTGCGGCTGGAGGCACTGCGCGCCGACGCCGCCGACGCCGCCTGCGGCGTCCTGCTCCTGGACGTGGTGCTCGGGCACGGCGCCGAGCCCGATCCGGCCGCCGCGCTCGCCCCGGCCCTCGCCTCGGCGCTGCGAGAGCGCCCCGCCCTCCGGGCCGTGGTGTCGCTGTGCGGGACGCCGGCCGACCCGCAGGACCGCGACCGGCAGGCCGCCGCGCTGTGCGAGGCGGGCGCCGACGTGTTCGCCTCCAACGCGCAGGCGGCCCGGCACGCCCTCACGCTGGCGGACGGGCCGACCGTCGAAGGGATGCCCCGATGAGCGACCGCCGGGACGAGCACCGCGCGCACCTGCTGGGCGGGCTGCTCTCCCGCGAGCCGAGCGTCGTCGCGACCGGCGTGGAGGTGCTCGCGAGCGCGCTCGCCGACCAGGCCGTCCCGGTGGAGGCCGTCGACTGGCGCCCGCCGCCCGCCGGGACGGAGGCCGCGCTGGCGGCCGTCCTCGGCGAGCCCGGCCACGCCGAGGCCAACGCGCGCGCCGTGCGGCGGATGGTGACGGCCCGTCCGCACCTGGTGGACGTGCGCCCCGCGCGCGACGTGCTCGGCCTGGAGCCCGGGACGTTCCTGCACGCGGGCCCGCCGCTGGAGTGGGACCGCGCGTCCGGCCCGATGCGCGGCGCGCTCGTCGGGGCGATGCTGCTCGAAGGGCTCGCCGAGACGCCGCGCGGCGCCGAGCGCGAGCTGGAGCGCGGCGCGGCGGTGTTCGAGCCGTGCCACCACCACGCCGCCGTCGGCCCGATGGCGGGAGTCGTCGCCCCGTCGATGTGGATGCTCGTGGTCGAGGACGCCGAGCACGGCGGCACCTCCTACTGCTCGCTCAACGAGGGCCTCGGGAAGGTCCTGCGGTACGGGGCGTACGGGCCGGAGGTGATCGAGCGGCTGGCGTGGATGGGCGAGGTGCTCGGCCCGGCGCTGCGGGAGGCGGTGCGGCGGCACGGGCCGGTCGACCTGATGGCGCTCATCGCGCAGGCCCTGCAGATGGGCGACGAGCTGCACAACCGCAACCGGGCGGCGACGTCGCTGCTGCTGCGCGAGCTGGCGCCCGCGCTCGCGGCGGCCGAGGAGGTGCCCCGGGCCCGGGCCGCCGAGGCGCTGGCGTTCGCGGCGGGCAACGACCACTTCTTCCTGAACGCGGGGATGGCGGCCGCGAAGGCGTGCGCGGACGCGGCGCGCGGCGTGCCGGGCTCCAGCCTCGTCGTGGCGATGGCCCGCAACGGCACCGAGTTCGGCATCCAGGTGTCGGGGACGGGCGACCGCTGGTTCACCGGCCCCGCCGGCGTCCCGGACGGCCTCTACCTCGGCGGCTACGGCCCGGACGACGCCAACCCCGACATCGGCGACTCGGCGATCACCGAGACGGCCGGGATGGGCGGGTTCGCGCTCGCCGCCGCGCCCGCGATCGTCCGCTTCGTCGGCGGCGAGGTCCCGGACGCGGTCGCCGCGACCCAGCGGATGTACGAGATCACCCTCGCCGAGCACCCGGTGCTCCAGATCCCGCTGCTGTCGTTCCGCGGGACCCCGGTGGGGGTGGACGTCGCCCGCGTCGTCCGCACCGGGATCCTGCCCGTCATCGACACCGGCATCGCCGGCCGGGAGGCCGGCACGGGCCAGGTCGGCGCGGGCCTGGTCGAACCGCCCGCGAACGTCTTCACCGACGCCCTGCACGCCCTCGCCGACACCGCGTAGCCCCGGGGGACGCCGCGCGGCGCTCACGGCGGGGCGTGGTCGCCGGGGGCGGGGGTAACGTCGGCCACATGAGCGAGTCGATCGACGGGGGGCGCGCCCTCTCCGGGGAGCGGTCCGCCCTGACGGGGGAGCAGTACGCGCTGGGCGCGGGGCACTACCAGGCCGTCGTCACCGAGTCGGGCGCGAGCCTGCGCGAGCTGACCCACGGGGGCCGCCCGCTGGTGCTGACGCACGGCGCCGACGAGCCGGCGCCCGCCGCGCTCGGGCACCTGCTGGTCCCGTGGCCGAACCGCGTCGACCGCGGCCGCTACGAGTACGGCGGCGAGGCCCACCGGCTCGACGTGTCCGAGCCCGACCGGGACTGCGCGATCCACGGGCTCGTCCGCTGGGCGTCCTGGACGGTCGCCGAGCACGAGCCCGACCGGGTGCGGCTCACGCACCGGCTGCTCGGCACGGCCGGATACCCGTTCCGCCTCGACCTGGAGGCCGAGTACGTCCTCGACGCCGCCGAGGGGCTGCGCGTGCGGATGACCGCGCGCAACGCCGGGACGCGGACCGCCCCCTACGGCCACGGCGCGCACCCCTACCTGACGGTCGGCGAACCCATCGACGGCTGCACGGTCACGCTGGGCGCCGACCGGTACCTCCCCGTGGACGGGCGGATGATCCCGTCCGGGCCGTCCGCGGACGTCACCGGCACCCCGTACGACCTGCGCACCGGGCCCGTGTTCGGCGACCGGCGCATCGACAACGCGTTCACCGGGCTGAACCGCGACGGCCACGGCCGCGCCTGGGCGACCCTGTCCGGCGGCGGGCGCACGGTCCGGCTCTGGGCCGACGAGGCGCATCCGTGGATGGAGGTCTACACCGCCGACAACGGCCCGCGGCCGCGCTCGGGGCTCGGCGTCGAGCCCATGACGTGCCCGCCCAACGCGTTCGCGACCGGGGAGGACGTCGTGGACCTCGAACCGGGCGCGGTGTTCGGCGGAACCTGGGGGATCCGGGCGTCCTGATCATCCGGGACGGTTCCCTAGCCGGTGGCGGTTGGGGGATCATTGCAGGGTGAACCTCAGCGTCTCCTCGTACGACGATCTGTCCGCGCGCATCGCCGCCGTCCGCGACGCCCACGGCGAGCGCTTCCCCGGCGGCGCGGAAGGCCGCCAACCGGTCCACACGGTCTACGTCCCGGCGGACCGGTTCTCCCGCTCGACGCCCGCCGACTTCGGCGCCGAGGCGCTGCGGCTGCTGAACACCCACACGCCGGGCGCCGGGTCGTTCGGCGCGGCGTTCGGGCTCGATCCGGAACTCGCCGGGCCGGTGCGGGAGCGGGTCGCGGCGAAGCTGGCCGCCGAGCCGGTGGAGGACGTCCGGATCGACTTCGAGGACGGCTACGGGGTGCGCGACGACAAGGAGGAGGACGCCCACGTCGACCAGGTCGTCGAGGCGGTCGGCGCCGCGTACCAGGTGAAGGGCCTGCCGCACTACTGGGGGCTGCGGGTCAAGTCGTTCGCCGACGGCGGCCACGAGCGCGCGATGCGGACGCTGGACGGGTTCCTGACCGCGCTGCGCGACCGGCTCGGCCGGCTGCCCGGCGGGTTCACCATCACCTTCCCCAAGGTGACCTCGATCGACCACGTCAAGCTGTTCGTGGAGTTCCTGGACCGGCTGGAGACCTCGCTCGGGCTGCCGCAGGGCATCCTGCGGTTCGAGGTCCAGATCGAGACGCCGCAGGCGCTGATGGACGCCGAGGAGGACCGGATCGGGCTCCAGTCCCTGGTCACCGGGGCGCAGGGCCGCATCACCGCCGCCCACTTCGGCGTGTTCGACTACACCGCCGCGCTCGGGCTGCCGCCGCACGAGCAGCGGCTCGACCACCCGGCCTGCGACTTCGCCCGGCACATCATGCAGGTGTCGCTGGCGGGCACCGGGGTGCGGCTGTCGGACGGCTCCACCAACGTCATCCCCCGCAACGACGGACCCGACGAGGTCAACGCCGCGTGGGCCGCGCACGCGGCGCACGTCCGGCACTCGCTGGCGCACGGCTTCTACCAGGGCTGGGACCTGCATCCCGCGCACCTGCCGAGCCGCTACGCGGCGGTCTACGCCTTCCACCTGACCGGCGTCGACGACGTGATCGGACGGGTCCGGGCCTGGCACGAGCAGGCGGCGGGGCACGCGAGCGGCGTCCTGGACGAGCCCGCCACCATCACGGCGCTCACCGCTCGGCTGCGCCGCGCGGTCGACTGCGGGGCGCTGGACGAGAGCGTCCTGCCCCCGGGCGCCTGAGCGCGGCCAGGTCCTCCGGCGTGTCGATGTCGTCGGGTGCGGCGACGTCGTCGCACGGGACGGGCGTCACCAGCTCCGGGTGGGCGCGCAGGTAGCCGCGCGCCCCCTGGTCGCCGATCGCCGCCTCCGCCACGCCGGCGAAATGCCCGGCCCCGAGCAGGACGGGGTTGCGCGGCGCTCCCCCGTAGGTGGCGACCGCGACGCCGGCGCCCTCCCCGAACGCGGCGACCAGCCGCCTGACGGCGGCGGGCGTCACCAGGGGCTGGTCGACCAGCGCGACGACCACGGCGGGGCAGCCGGGCGGGAGCGCGGCGAGCCCGGCGCGCAGCGACGAGCCCATGCCGTCCCGCCAGCCGGGGTTGGGCACGACGACGGCGCCGACGACCTCGATCTGCGCGGCGCCCGCCACCACCAGGACCGGGGAGCAGCCCCCGTCCCGCAGCGTGCGGACGCCCCGGTCGACGAGCCGCTCCCCGTCCAGCTCCAGCGTCGCCTTGGGGCGGCCGAGGCGGCGGCCCTCCCCCGCCGCGAGCAGCAGGCCGGCCGGGGACTCCTCACTCCGCAACGTCATGCCGCGAGGGTAGTGCGGTCAGTCCGGCTCGGCGTGGATCCGGCCGCTGGTGTCGGTGAGCGGGCGGCCGGAACCGCCCCAGCGCAGCTGGACGAGCTCCGCCGCGATCGACACGGCCGTCTCCTCCGGCGTGCGGGCCCCGAGGTCCAGGCCGATCGGCGAGCGCAGCCGGCCCAGCTCGGCGTCGGTCAGGCCCGCCTCGCGGAGCCGCGCCGTCCGGTCGTCGTGGGTGCGGCGCGAGCCCATCGCGCCGACGTAGCCGGCGCCGGTGCGCAGCGCCACCTCCAGCAGCGGCACGTCGAACTTGGGGTCGTGGGTGAGGACGCAGATCGCCGTGCGCCCGTCGATGGAGTCGCGCGCCTCCTCCAGGAACTTGTGCGGCCACTTCACCACGACCTCGTCGGCCTCGGGGAAGCGCTTGGGCGTCGCGAACACCGGCCGGGCGTCGCACACCGTCACGTGGTAGCCCAGGAACTTGCCGATCCGGGCGACGGCCGCCGCGAAGTCGATCGCGCCGAACACCAGCAGCCGCGGCGGCGGCGCGAAGGAGTGCACGAAGACGGCGAGGTCGTCGAGCCGCCGCTCCCCCTCGGGCCCGTAGTGCCGCTGGCCGGTGAGGCCCTGGGCGAGCATGCCGCGCGCGTCGTCGTCCACCGCCGCGTCGAGGCGGGCCGCGTGCGGGGCGCCGGGCGCGAGGGACCCGGACGCGCGGTCGGTCCAGACCACGCGGCGGGCGCCGATCCGGCCGGGCCCGGCCACGACGGTGGCGACCGCGACCGGCTCGCGCGCCTCGATCGCGGCGGCGACGTCCGCGAACTCGGGGAAGGTGTCCGGGCCGACCGGCTCCACCAGCACGTCCAGGATCCCGCCGCAGGTCAGACCGACGGCGAACGCGTCGTCGTCGCTCACCCCGTACCGCTGGACGACGGGCTCGCCGGTCTCCAGCACCGCCTGCCCCAGCTCGTACACCGCGCCCTCGACGCAGCCGCCGGACACGCTGCCCGCGACCTCCCCGTCCGGCGAGACCGCCATCGCCGCCCCCGGCGGGCGCGGCGCGCTGCGGAAGGTGTTCACGACGGTCGCGAGCGCGAACGTCCGCCCGGACCCGTACCAGCCGGCGATGTCGCCGAGCACGTCACGCATGAGCCCTCCCCTTTCCGGCGCCCGCGACGAGGCGGGCGAGCTCCTCCAACGCGGCCAGGCTGTGCCCGGAGGTGAAGTCGTCCACGTGCGGCAGCGCGGCGGCCATGCCCGCGGTGAGCGGCTCGTACCCGGGCCGCGCCTTGTGCGGGTTCGCCCACACCACCCGGTGCGCGAGCCGGTGCAGCCGCGCCATCTGCGCGCCGAGCAGGCCGGCGTCGCCGCGCTCCCACCCGTCCGAGGCGATCACCACGACCGCGCCGCGCGCCAGCCCCCGCTGCCCGAACCGGTCGAGGAACTCCTTCAGCTCCTCGCCGAGCCGCGTGCCGCCGCTCCAGTCCGGGATGGCGGCGGACGCCGCCGCCATCGCCGCGTCCGGGTCGCGGTGGCGCAGCTCCCGGGTGAGGCGGGTGAGGCGCGTCCCGGCGCTGAACACCTCGACGTCCCTCCCGCCCGAGCGCGCGGCGGCGTGCGCGAACCGCAGCAGCGCGTCGGCGTACGGGCTCATCGACCCGCTGACGTCCACGATCAGCACCACCCGGCGCGGCCGGGTGCGGTGGCTCCGGTGCCGCAGCAGGGACGTCTCGCCGCCGCGCCGCAGCGTCTCCCGGACGGTGCGCGCCGGGTCGAGCCGCCCGGACGGCGTCGCGGCGAACCGTCTCGACCTGCGCCGCTCGGCGCCCGCGTCCAGCAGGGCGATGAGCCGCGCGACCTCGGCGCGCTCGGCCGCGCCGAGCCGCGCGACGTCGCGGTCGCGGAGCACCTCGACGTCGCTGACCGCGGCCGCCTCCAGCTCCCGCGACTCCTGCCCGCCGCCGCGCCCGCCCGGCTCCGCCATCGGCACCCGGCGCACCACGACGGGCGGGGTCCTGCGGCCCGGACGGGCGGTCGCGCCGGAGAAGTACGCGGCGAAGCAGCGGTCGTAGCGGGCGAGGTCGTCGGGGTCGGCGCACAGGGTGAGCCGCCCCGCCCAGTACACGTCGCGGGGGTCGAGCACGTCCAGGTGGCCGAGCGCCGCGAGCATCGCCTGGACCCGCTCGGGATCGGCCGCCCCGCCCGCCGAACGCACCGTCCTGGCGAAGCCGACCATCGTCTCGGTGACGTCCCGGTCCACGGCTAACCCCCGTCGAGCAGGGCCTCTAGCCCGGCCGCCCCGCCGCCGCCGAGCACGCGCTGCTGGTCCTCGCGGTACTTCAGGACGGCGCCGAGCGTCACCGCCGCCGTCCCCGGGTCGAGGTCGCGGACCCCGAGGGCCACGAGCGCCTCCGTCCAGTCCAGGGACTCGGCGACGCCCGGCGGCTTCAGCAGGTCGGTCTCGCGCATCCGCTGCGCGGCCCGCGCCACCTGCCCGGCCAGCCGCTCCGCCGCGCCCGGCAGCCGCCGCCTGATGATCGCGACCTCGCGGTCGAAGGAGGGGTGCTCCAGCCAGTGGTACAGGCAGCGGCGCTTCAGCGCGTCGTGGACCTCGCGGGTGCGGTTGGAGGTCACCACGACCACCGGCGGCCGCTCGGCCCGGATCGTGCCGAGCTCGGGGACGGTGATCGTGAAATCGCTGAGGACTTCGAGCAGGAACGCCTCGAACTCGTCGTCGGCACGGTCCAGCTCGTCGACGAGCAGCACGCTGGGGGACGTCTCCAGCGCCTGGAGCAGCGGCCGCGCCAGCAGGAACCGCCGGTCGTAGAGCTCGCCCTCCAGCCGCGACACGTCGCTGACGCCCGCGGCCTCCGCCGCGCGCAGGTGCAGGAGCTGGCGGGGGAAGTCCCAGTCGTAGAGGGCCTGCGACGCGTCGAGGCCCTCGTAGCACTGCAACCGGATCAGCGGCGCGCCGAGGCCCCGCGCGAGCGTCTTGGCCAGCTCGGTCTTGCCGACGCCCGCCTCCCCCTCCAGGAACAGGGGCCGCCCCATCCGCAGGGCGAGGTAGCAGGCCGTGGCGAGACCCTCGTCGCACAGGTAGCCATGCCTGTCGAGCAGGCCCGCGAGCTCCGCGGGCGATCCGACCTGGTCCACGGTCATCGGCGCCGCCTCCCCCACGGATCACAGGCTACTCAGCCGAGACCCGGGGCACACATCCGGTCCGCCGCGTATCGCGATTCCCACCTCCGTCCAAAAACCAGTTAAAGCAGTAGGGAAAGTTGACTTTTGAGGGAGGGCTGAGCAGCATCGGAGCCATGCGAATGGGTGATCCCGGTGACCTGCCCCCTGAGGACGACCTGACCGACGAGGCGACCTACGAGCGCGTCCGGCTCCCGTCCCGGCGGGGACTGCTGCGGCTGTCGGCCGGAGCCGGGCTGACCGCCGGCCTCTCCGCCGCCCTCGGCCCGCGGCCCGCGGCCGCCGCGACCGGGATCGTCAAGCCGCTCCCCCCGGAGCTGTTCATCCCGCAGGGCACCAACGCCGAGATGCGGTGGGAGGCCATGCGCGGGCAGGGGCGCCTCACGCCCGCCGACCGGTTCTTCGTCCGCAACCATGTCGCCACGCCGCTCATCGACGCCCGCACCTGGCGGCTGAAGCTGTGGGGAAGCGGCCTGCGCGGCGCCCCCGCCGAGGACCGCCCCGTCGAGTTCACCTACGAGGACCTCCTCCGGCTCCCGGCGGAGGAGATCACCGCGTTCATCGAGTGCACCGGCAACGGGCGCGGGTTCTACGCCTCCCAGCAGGGCCAGGAGGTGTCGGGAACGCCCTGGCGGCTCGGCGCGGTCGGCGTGGCCCGCTGGCGCGGCGTCCGCCTGGCGACCGTCCTGCGTCGCGCAGGTGTCACCCCCGAGGCCGTGGACATCCTGCCGCGCGGGCTGGACGCTGAGTTCGTGGACAAGGGCGAGAACCTCGGCCGCGTACGGCGTCCCCTTCCGATCGCGAAGGCGATGAAGGACGCCCTCCTCGCCTACGAGATGAACGGCGCGCCCCTGCCGCCCGACCACGGCCACCCGGTGCGCCTGGTCGTGCCCTCATGGACGGGCATCGCGTCCATCAAATGGCTGGGAGACATCCAGGTGGCCGACGAGCCGCTGTTCTCGCCGTGGAACACCCGCTACTACCGCCTCTTCGGGCCCGGCTACCCCGAGGAGGGGTCGGCGCCCCTGACCCGCATGAACGTCAAGTCCGCGTTCGAACTGCCCTGGGACGCCTCCCTGCCCGCGCGCCCGCACGTCCTGCACGGCCGTTCCTGGTCGGGCAACGGACGGATCCGGCAAACCGAGGTCAGCGCGGACGGCGGGAGGACGTGGCGCCGCGCCCGCCCGCTCGACCGCCATGCCGGCTCCCGCGGATGGGCGCGCTGGGAACTGGCGTGGCGCCCCGAGCGGCCGGGCCGGTACGAGCTCCTGGCGCGCGCCACCGACGAGACCGGCACCACCCAGCCCGCGACCGCCCCCTACAACACGTTCGGCTATCTCTTCGGCGCCGTCGTACGGCACCCGGTCACCATCACCTGAAAGGGCACCCATGCCTTTGTGGAAGCCAGACCCGACGTTCTACGCCTCTCCCCGCGACGCCGCCTCCGCGCCGCCGGAGAAGCTCGCCTACGTCGCGGCCTTCGACCGGGCCGCCGAGAAACCCGACGCGATCGCGGTGCTCGACGTGGACCCCGGCTCCGGCTCCTACGGCTCCGTGGTGGGGTGGACGGAACTGCCCTACCTCGGCGACGAGCTGCACCACTTCGGATGGAACGCGTGCAGCAGCGCCCTGTGCCCCGGCTCCCCGCACCCGCACGTCGAGCGCCGGTACCTGATCGTCCCCGGGCTGCGGTCGTCGCGGGTGTACGTCATCGACACCAAGGACGACCCCACCGCCCCGAAGATCGTCAAGACGCTGGAGCCGGACGAGCTGGCCAAGCGCGCCGGGTACTCGCGCCCGCACACCGTCCACTGCGGGCCGGAGGGCCTCTACCTGACCGCGCTCGGCGGCGCGAACGGCGAGGACGGGCCGGGCGGGATCGCGCTGCTCGACCACACCTCGTTCGACGTGCTCGGCCGCTGGGAGGTCGACCGGGGCCCGCAGTACTTCGCCTACGACGCCTGGTGGCACATCGCGCACGACGTGCTCGTCGCGTCCGAGTGGGGCACGCCGTCGATGATCGAGGACGGCGTCGTCGGCGAGCTGCTGCTCGGCCGCGAGTACGGGCACTCGCTGAACTTCTTCGACCTGCGCAAGCGCAAGCACGTCCAGACGGTCGACCTCGGGGACGAGCACCAGATGGTCCTGGAGCTGCGTCCCGCGCACGACCCGACGAAGCTGTACGGGTTCGCGGGCGTGGTCGTCAGCGTCGAGGACCTGTCGGCGTCGGTGTGGGTCTGGCACCGCGACGGCGACCGGTGGGCGGCGACCAAGGTGATCACCATCCCCGCCGAGCCGGCCGCCCCGGACGCCCTGCCGCCCGTCATCCGCCCGTTCGGGGCCGTGCCCCCGCTGATCACGGACATCGACCTGTCCGTCGACGACCAGTGGCTGTACGTCTCGTGCTGGGGCACCGGCGAGCTGAAGCGCTACGACGTCAGCGACCCGTTCCACCCGGTCGAGGCGGGATCGGTGCGCATCGGCGGCATCGTCGGCCGGACCCCGCACCCCGCCGACCCCGGCCGCCCCCTGGCGGGCGGGCCGCAGATGGTGGAGGTCAGCCGCGACGGCAGGCGCGTCTACGTCACCAACTCGCTCTACGGCTCGTGGGACGACCAGTTCTACCCCGACGGCGTCGGCGCGTGGATGGCCAAGCTCGACTCCACCCCGGACGGCTTCTCGTTCGACGAGCGGTTCTTCCCGAGCGGCGACGACTTCCGCGGCCGCCGCCCGCACCAGACACGCCTCCAGGGCGGCGACGCCTCCTCGGACTCCTACTGCTACCCGTGAACGACGGGTCGCTCGCCGCGCTCGTCGCGCTCGGCGCGTTCCACGGCCTCAACCCGGCCATGGGATGGCTGTTCGCCGTGGCCCGCGGACTCCAGGAGCGCAGCCGGTCCCTCGTGCTGCAGTCGCTCCCGGCCATCGCCGCGGGCCACGCCGCCTCCGTCGGCGCCGTCGCCGTCCTGGTCGCCCTCACCCGCTCCGTCGTGGCGACCCGCGCGGTCGCGATCGGCGGCGGGGCCGTGCTCGTCGGGTTCGGCCTGTGGCGGCTGCTGTCGCGGCGGCACTTCCGCTGGGTCGGCATGCGGATCTCGCTGTGGCAGCTCGCCGGCTGGTCGTTCCTGATGTCGTCGGTGCACGGCGCGGGCCTGATGCTGCTGCCCGTGCTCACCTCGTCCGGGACGGCCCCGGCGGGCCACGACCACGGCCTGGCGTCGTCCTCCGGCAGCGCCCTGTCGACCGGCGTCTTCGTCACCGCCGTGCACACCCTGTCGATGTTCACCGTGGCCGGCGTGATCGCCGTCCTGGTCTACGAGATCGTCGGTCTGGCCGTCCTGCGCCGGGCCTGGTTCGACCTCGACCGCCTCTGGGCCGTCGCCCTCATAGGCGCCGGCACCGTGACCGCCTTCACCGCCTGGTGACCCCGGCGGGTCAGGTGGGGTCGGGGGCTTCGCCCCGGGTGTGGAGGAGGGTGCGGAGTTCGGCGAGCTGGTGGGCGGCGCGGGCCTTCTCGGCGCCGTTGATGCCCATGGCGGGCAGGGAGGTGCCGTCGGCCAGGTCGAAGGTGGGCCACGGGTCGCCGGTGGTCATGGAGACGTCGACGACCTCGGGCCATTCGAGGCGGCGGGTGCGGAAGGCGTTGACGACCGTGAGGCCGGACTCGTCGGCGCTGACGCGGCAGCGGGCCAGCATGTGCAGGACCCAGGCGACCACCGCGGCGAAGGCGACCATCAGGACCCGGTCGAACAGCTTGAACTGCGGCGCCACCACCACGGCGAGCACGATCATGCCGAGCACGATCACGCCCGCCGTGGTGTAGGCGACGAGCCGGGTGGTGCGGGGGCGCCACACCGCCGGCAGGGCCGGAGCGTCAGTCAACGATCTTCGCGATGGGGATTTCGAGGATGTCGTGGGCGCCCGCCGCCTTCAGCGCCGGGATCAGCGTGTTGACGCCGCGCTTGGCGACCACCGACTCCACGGCGTTGGACTCGCCGCCGGCGAGCGAGGTGACCGTGGGCGAGGACATCGCGGGCATGATGTCCAGGACCTTCTTCAGGTCGCCGTGCGCGACGTTCAGCTTCAGCAGCACCTTGCCGCGGGCGCGGATCACGCCCTGCAGCAGGAGGGAGATGTCCTCCATCGCGGCGCGCTTCTCGGCGTCCTCGTAGGCCTCGCGGTTCGCGACCAGCTCGGTGTAGCTGGTCAGGAGCGTGTCGAGGATGCGCAGGCCGTTCTTGCGCAGCGACGAGCCGGTCTCGGTGAGGTCGACGATCGCGTCGACGATGTCGGGCACCTTCGCCTCGGTCGCGCCGTAGGACGGGACGACCGTGGCCTTGACGCCGTGCTGGTCGAGGTACCGCTTGGTCATCGCCGGGAACTCGGTGGAGATCCGCACGCCCTCCGGCAGGTCCGCCACGGACTGCCAGGGCGCGCCGTCCGGCACCGCCATGATCACGCGGACCGGGTTGGAGGTCGCCTTGGAGTACTTCAGCTCGCCGAGGCTGACGACGTCGGCGTCGGTCTCGGTGATCCAGTCGCGGCCGGTGATGCCGAGGTCGAACAGGCCCTGTTCGAGGTAGGTCGGGATCTCCTGCGGGCGCAGGACCCGGACGCGGTCGATGCGGGGGTCGTCGATGGAGGCGCGGTAGTCGCGGTCCGAGGCGCGCTGGACGGTGAGGTCGGCGGCGTCGAACAGCTGCATGGTCGCCTTCTCCAGCGACCCCTTGGGCAGAACGAGTGACAGCACGGATCAGCCTTTCGATGAGGATGGGTACGGATACCGGGTGCTCGGGAGCGGCGGCCGCTCCCCGCCTAGGAGCCCAGATGCTCCAGGCCGTGCCCGGCGTGACCGTGATGCCGCAGACCTCGCAGGGTCAGTGCCGTGTCGAGTGCGGCCACAGTCGCCTCCCATCCCTTGTCCTCGGAGCTGCCCGGCAGCCCGCTGCGTTCCAGTGCCTGCTCAATGGTGTCACAGGTGAGCACCCCGTTGCCCACCGGAGTCGACTCGTCCAGCGCGACGCGGGTCACACCGGCGGTCACCGAGTCGCACACGTAGTCGAAATGGGCGGTGGCGCCCCGGATGACCGCGCCGAGGCAGACGACGGCGTCGAAGTCGCGGGCCATCTGCTGGGCGATGACGGAGAGTTCGAGCGCGCCGGCCACGCGGGCCACGACCGGCTCGTCCACGCCGCACGCCTTCGCCGCGGCGAGCGCCCGCTCCAGCAGCCGGTCGGTCACCCGCTCGTGCCAGCGGGTGCACACGATGCCGATCGTGAGCCCGGCCGCGTCGACCGTGATGTCCTCGGGGCGTCCCGCGCCGCTCATGAGAGTCCCTCGCTCCGGTGGGTGAGCTCGATCTGGTGGCCGAGACGGTCGCGCTTGACCGTCAGGTAGCGCCGGTTGTGCTCGGTGACGATGACGGGCATGGCCTCGCGCCCCCGCACGTCCACCCCGAAACCGCCCAGGCCGCGAAGCTTGTCCGGGTTGTTGGTGAGCACCCGTACCGAGCGTACGCCCAGCTCGCGCAGCATGTGGCCGGCGTTGGAGTACTCCCGCGCGTCGGCCGGCAGCCCCAGCTCCAGGTTGGCGTCGACGGTGTCGGAGCCGTTGTCCTGGAGGGCGTACGCCCGGAGCTTGGCGAGCAGGCCGATCCCGCGTCCCTCGTGACCGCGCAGGTAGAGCACGATGCCGCGGCCCTCTTCGGCGATCCGCTCCATGGCGGCGTCGAGCTGGGTCCCGCAGTCGCAGCGCTCGGAGTGCAGCACGTCGCCCGTGAGGCACTCGGAGTGGGCCCTGACCAGGACGTCCTCGCCGTCGCCGAGGTCGCCCAGCACGAGCGCGATGTGCTCGCCGCCGTCGACGGCGCTGGAGAACCCGACCGCGCGCCACGTCCCGTACCGGTTCGGCAGGCGGGTCTCGACGACGCGGGTCACCATCGACTCGGTGCGCCTGCGGTACTCGGCGAGCTGCTCGATGGAGACGAGCCTGAGGCCGTGCTCCTTCGCGAAGACCTGGAGCTCGGGCAGGCGCGCCATGGTGCCGTCCTCGTTCACCACCTCGGCGAGGACGCCCGCCGGGGGGAGCCCGGCGAGCCGGGCGAGGTCGACGGCGGCCTCGGTGTGGCCGCGCCGGCGCAGGACGCCGCCCTCGCGGTAGCGCAGCGGGAAGATGTGGCCGGGCCGGACCAGGTCGCCGGGCTCGGACGCCGAGTCGCACAGCGTGCGGATCGTGCGCGCCCGGTCGGCGGCGGAGATGCCGGTGGTGACGCCGAGCCGGGCGTCCACGCTGATCGTGTACGCGGTGCGCATGCGCTCGGTGTTCTGCGCGGTCATCAGCGGGATCTGGAGCCGGTCGAGGTCGGCGCCCTCCATGGGGACGCAGATGACGCCGCTGGTGTAGCGGATCGTGAACGTCAGCAGCTCGGGCGTCGCCTTCGACGCCGCGAAGATGATGTCGCCCTCGTTCTCCCGGTCCTCGTCGTCGACGACCACGACGGGCCGGCCCGCCGCGATGTCGGCGATCGCCGACTCGACGGAGTCGAAGATCCCCGTGCCGCCGGTCCCCGCGGCCTCGATGACTGTGTCGTTGCCGCTCATGCGGTCACCGCCCTTTGCGTGGAGTTGCGCCCGCCCCGGGACTCCCGGAGCCAGTTCCTGAACCCGACCATCACCATCACGAAGAAGATCCCGTAGACCGCGCCGGAGACGTACAGCCCGGATTTGAGGGCCAGCGGCACCCCGACCAGGTCGACGAGCACCCAGACGATCCAGAAGTCGACGAGCGCGCGGCTCTGCGCGAACGTCGCGACCGCGCTGCCGACGAAGATGTAGGCGTTCGCCCACGGCGACCAGGCGACCTTCAGCCAGTCGAGGTGCACGAACAGTTCGGCGACCACGGCCGTGCCGACCACGAGGGCGACGAGCAGCACGGCGCGCTCCTTGAACGTCGCCTGCCGCACGACCAGTCCGTCGGCCTCGCGCCGTCCGCGGGTCCACATGAACCACCCGTAGAGGGCCAGCCCGCAGAAGAGGATCTGCTTGAGCGCGTTTCCCGGGACGTGCGCGTGCAGCGAGGCCGCGAGCAGCAGCAGGGCGCCGACCAGCTGCACCGGCCAGGTCCAGAGGGTCTTGCGCATGGCGAGCCAGGCCACGGCGAGCGACAGGACGTTCCCGGCGAGATCGGTCCAGAGGATGTGCTCGCCGAAGACCTCGAAACCGGCGCCGAGCCAGCTCACGACCGGTCCCCCAGCATGCGCTCGACGTACTTGGCGACGACGTCCACTTCGAGGTTCACCGGGTCGCCGGGCTCCTTGCGGCCGAGGGTGGTCAGCGCGAGCGTCGTCGGGATCAGGGCGACGCTGAACCGGTCGGCGCCGGCCTCGACGACCGTGAGGCTGATCCCGTCGACGGTGATGGAGCCCTTGTCGACCAGGTAGCGGCTCAGCTCGGCGGGCAGGGACACCGTCACCACGTCCCACCGCTCCCCCGGCTCGCGGGAGACGATCGCGCCGACCCCGTCGACGTGGCCCTGGACGAGGTGGCCGCCGAGCCGGTCCGACAGCCGCACGGGACGTTCCAGGTTGACCTTGGAACCCGGTTCCAGCACGCCCAGGCTGGACTTGTCGAGCGTCTCCTTGATGACGTCGGCGGTGAAGACCCCGTCCTCGACGTCCACGACCGTGAGACAGACGCCGTTGACGGCGATGGACGCCCCGTGGACGGCGTCCTGGACGACCAGCGGACCGCGGACCGCGAGCGCGACCGAGTCCCCCTGGTGGTCGATCGCCACGATCTCGCCGAGCTCCTCGACGATGCCGGTGAACATCTCCCGGGCCTCCTAGATCAGTGGCTCCGGGGACGTACGAGTGTCCTGACACACCCCTGCCTAGGGGCGTACAGCGCGCTGCCTCCCATCCGGACTTTCACCGTCGGTCCCGGAGTTCCACCGGGTCAACCGGCCGATGGCTTCGGCCGGGTCGCGGACTGTCACCGCCGGTTCGGAATTTCACCGACCCCGGAGCACGCGTTCATGCTTTGCCAACCAGTGTGCCACGCATTCCCATTCCCGCCCCTGTGGCCATCGCCACACGCCGCCGCACCGGTCCCGGCCCGTGCGGGGGCGCCGGCGGCGGAGAGCGGGTGTTCAGCCGAGGGTGAGGTGCAGGCCGGCCGGGGTCGCCCTCACGCGGCTCAGGTCCTGGACGACGTGGTGGGCCTCGGCCAGGGACTCCGCCGGGTGGCTGGTGACCAGGGCGAGGACGGTGGCCCCCGCCGCGCGGCCCGCGGCGATCCCGGCGGGGGCGTCCTCGACGACCACGCAGGCGGACGGCTCCACGCCCAGGCGGCGGGCCGCCTGGAGGTAGCCGGACGGGTCGGGCTTGCCGTCCGGGACGTCCTCGGCGGTCACCACGATCGGCGGAGCGGGGATGCCGGCCACTTCGGTGCGCACCTTGAACTGCGCCCGGTCCATGGACGTGACGAAGGCGTGGGCCAGGCCGGCCAGGTCCGCCAGCAGGTCCACGGCGCCGGGCAGCGCGACGATGCCGTCGGTGGAGACCGCTTCCAGCGCGTCCAGGCGCTCGGTGGCCTCGCGGACCCGCCCGGCCGGCAGGAACTCGGCGACGCGGTCGCTCGTGCGGCGGCCGTGGGCTCCCGACATGAACACGTCCGGGTCGATGCCGTACTCGGCCGCCCATTCACGGCCGGCGCGTTCGACGAGGGGCGTCGAGTCGACGAGTGTGCCGTCGACGTCGAACAGGACGGCCGCGCAGGGCAGAGTCAGCGTGCGCTCCGCGGGGTCGTTCACCAGTCCGCCTTGGCCGTCGCCTCTTCGGCCTGCGCGCGGAGTCCGCGGACGGCCTCGGCCGGGTCCTCCGCGCCGTAGACGGCGCTGCCGGCGACGAACACGTCCGCCCCCGCCTCCGCGCAGCGCTCGATCGTCTCGGCGCTGACGCCGCCGTCCACCTGGAGCCAGACGGGCAGGTCGCGGCCCTTGATGAGCTCCCGGGCGCGGCGGACCTTCGGCAGGACGACGTCCAGGAAGCTCTGGCCGCCGAAGCCCGGCTCGACCGTCATCAGCAGGAGCATGTCGATCTCGCCGAGGAGGTCTTCGAAGCCGTCCACCGGGGTGGCCGGGTTGACGCCCAGCCCCGCGCGCGCACCCGCGGCGCGGATGGCCCGCAGGGTGCGGATGGGCGCCTTCGCCGCCTCGGCGTGGATGGTGACGCTCCCGGCCCCGGCCTCGGCGTACTGCGGCGCCCAGCGGTCGGGGTCCTCGATCATCAGATGGCAGTCGAGGGGCAGGGCGCTGTTCCTGAGCAGCGCCTCCACGATGGGGAGTCCCAGGGTGAGGTTCGGGACGAAGTGGTTGTCCATCACGTCGACGTGGACCCAGTCGGCGGAGTCGGCGATGCGCGCGACGTCCTCGGCCAGGCGGGCGAAGTCGGCGGACAGGATGCTGGGTGCGATCTGTGGAGCCATGATGCCCCGAGTCTATTGGCGCAGCCCGGCCCGATCGTCCCCCGCCTGAGTGAGGCCGGGGGTGGGACGGGACGCCAGGCGCAGGCGGACGAAGACCTCCGGCGCGCCGGCCATCACCCACAGCACGAGCAGCGCCTGGACCACGAACGCCTGGACCGGGTCGGCCCCTTCGAAGAAGGCGATGACCGCCGCCCCGGCGAGGCCCACCGGGAGGCGCGCCAGGCGCTGCCAGGCCATGCCGCCCGGGTCGAACCAGCCGCGCCAGGCGACGAGGGAAAGGCCCATCAGGAGGCCGCAGAGAGAGCCGCACGCCTGGGCCGAGTCGGTCAGCGTGATGGGCCCGGCGACGCCGCCCGCCGCCCTGATGGCCTCCGCCCACGCCTGAGGCCACTGCCAGTTCCGGAGCGGCCGTGCCGCACCCCATGACGCCGCGAGCAGCAGCAGGGAGACCGCCAGGGAGAGAGCCAGTTGCAGGGCCAGATGCCGCCGCCGCCACCATGGGACCGCGATGGGCTCCAGCCCGAGGGCGGCGACCAGGATCGCCAGGCCGACACCCCACCCCGCCAGCACCTGCCCGATCGAGTGGACGCCCAGGTAGACGCGGGACACCCCGATCAGGAAGATGACGGCGACTGCCCCCGCCCACAGGTACCACCGCCGGGTCTGCGCCGCGAAGAAGCCCCAGCCCGTGACGCTGTTCTGGGAGTGGCCGGACGGCATCCCGAACGACGACAGCGACTGCCTGCCCTGGATCGACGGGTCCGTCCAGTAAGGGCGGGGCGCGTGGAAGACCAGCTTGAGGAGCGCGTTGACGACCGCGCCGAACAGCAGCACCACGGCGGCCCTCGCGGCCAGGCGCGGCGCCACGCACCAGTACAACGCCAGGAGGAGCGGGACGTAGAAGGCTGCGCTGCCCAGGTACGACATGAAAAGCATGAAGCCGGTCAGCACAGAGCCTCCCCCGAGAGGACGGGTGCAGCGGTCAGGTTCGGCGGAGCAGCGCCAGGAACATCGCGTCCGTGCCGTGGCGGTGCGGCCAGAACTGGGCGTACGGGCCGTCCCCCAGCCCGGTGAGGCCGGGGGCGATCCCCGCCAGGACACCGGGCGCGTCGAGGCGTTCCACGTCGTCTCGCTTGCGCAGGACGTCGTCCACCACCACGCGGGTCTCCGCCAGGTGGGGCGAGCAGGTGACGTAGGCGACCACGCCGCCGGGCCGGACGGACTCCAGGGCCGTGGCGAGCAGCTTCCGCTGGAGCGGCCCGAGTTCGGCGACCGACTCGGGGCCCCGGCGCCAGCGGGCCTCAGGACGGCGGCGGAGCGCGCCCAGGCCGGTGCACGGGGCGTCCACCATGACGCGGTCGAACGAGGACGGACGCCACGCGGGAACGGTGCCGTCGGCCGCGACCACCCCGGTCCGGCCGTCGACCGCGCGCCGGACGAGACCGGCGCGGTGCGGCTGGACGTCGGCGGCGAGAAGGCGGGCGTCGCGCCGGGCGGCGAGGGCCGACAGGAGCCCCGCCTTGCCTCCGGGGCCGGCGCACAGGTCGGCCCAACGCGTGTCGGAGCCGTCCAGGGGAGCTTCGGCCAGCGCCAGGGCGACCATCTGGCTGGCCTCGTCCTGGACGGCGGCGCGCCCGTCGCGGACGGCGTCGATGCCCGCCGGATCGCCCTCGGACAGAACGGCGCCATACGGCGAGTAGGGGGCGGGCTCCGCGCCCGCGTCGTACAGCTCCTCCAGGGTCGCCCGGCCGGGGCGCGCGACCAGCGTCACGCGAGGGCGGGCGTTGTCGGACGCGAGAAGCTCGTCGATCTCGGCCGCCCCGACGGCGTCCCGCATGGCGGACACGATCCATTTCGGGTGGCTGTGGGCGATCGACAGGCGCGTCGTGGTGTCGGCGTCGGCGGGCGCCACGATCTGCAGCCAGGCGTCCATGTCGCGCATGGCGACCTTGCGGAGCACCGCGTTGGCGAACTTGGCCTGGCCGGGCCCGGAGACCGAGCGGGCCAGTTCCACGGTCGTCGCCACGGCGGCGTGCGGCGGGATGCGGGTGGCGAGGACCTGGTGGGCCCCGAGGCGCAGGACGTCCAGCAGGGGGGCGTCGACACGGCGCAGTTCGCGGTCGCTGCACAGAGCGAGCACCGCGTCGTAGGTCCCCCTGCCGCGCAGGGTCCCGTACGTCAGCTCGGTGGCGAGCGCGGCGTCGCGTCCGGTCAGGCCCCGGTCGCGCAGGCGCGCGGGAAGCAGGAGGTTCGCGTAGGCGTCGCGGGTCTCCACCGCCCGGATCACGTCGAACGCCGTACGGCGGACGAGGTCCTGGGGGCGGCCCGTCTTGCGGGGACCGCCCGGCCGGGTGTTCGGGGCGCGTCGGCGGTTGCGGGCGGGAGGCATCAGTGCAGGGCGTCCTTGCCGGTGAGGTTGAGGCCGCGGGCCCAGTCGGCGGCGGCCATGGGGCGCTTGCCTTGCGGCTGCACCTCGCCCAGAGCGACGGGGTGCGTGGCCGTGCCGACCAGCACCTCGCTCTTGCCCGCGCTGAGCGCGCCGGGCGCCAGCCGGGCGGCGTCGGGCGCGGGGCGGACGGGGCCGAGCTTGACCCGGGTGTCGCGGAAGCTCGTCCACGCGCCCGGCGCCGGGGTGCAGGCGCGGATCAGGCGGTCGATGTGCAGGGCCGGGCTCTTCCAGTCGACGCGGCCGTCCTCGGGCGTCAGCTTCGCCGCGTGGGACACCCCCTCGGTCGGCTGGGGCCGGGGCTCCAGGACGCCCGCCTCGATGCCGTTCATGGTGTCCAGCAGGAGGTCCGCACCGGCGACGGCCAGCCGTCCCAGCAGGTCGCCGGTGGTGTCGTCCGGCCGGATGGGCTCGGTGAGAACGCCGTAGACCGGGCCGGTGTCCAGGCCCTCCTCGATCTGGAACGTGGCCGCGCCGGTCACGTCGTCGCCGTGCAGGATCGAGCGCTGCACGGGGGCGGCCCCGCGCCAGGCGGGCAGCAGCGAGAAGTGCAGGTTCACCCAGCCGTGCCGCGGGATGCCCAGGGCCTCGCGGGGCAGCAGCGCGCCGTAGGCGACCACCGGGCAGCAGTCCGGGGCGATCTCGCGGAGCCGGTCGAGGAACCCGGGGTCGCGGGCCTTCGCGGGCTTCAGCACCTCGACACCGGCCTCGGCGGCCAGCGAGGCGACCGGGCCGGCGCTCAGATGCCTCCCGCGCCCCGAACGCCCGTCGGGCCGGGTCACGACCGCCGCGACCTCGTGCGAGGACCCCAGGAGAGCCGTCAGGGCCGGGAGCGCCGTCTCGGGCGTCCCCGCGAAGACCAGCCGCATCTAGATCGCCTGCCCGAAGGTGCGGTGCGGCGACTCCTTCACGACGGGGGCCGGGTCGCCGAACCACTCGGCCTCCCGGATCGCCTTCATCGCGGCCTTGCGCTGCTCGGCGTCCATCCGGTCGATGAAGATGATCCCGTCGAGGTGGTCGGTCTCGTGCTGGACGCAGCGGGCCAGCAGGTGGGTGCCCTCCAGCGTGATCGGCTCCCCGTGCATGTTGAAGCCCTTCGCCACCACCCCGACGGAGCGGGGCGTGGGGAACGCCAGGCCGGGCAGGGAGAGGCAGCCCTCGTCGCCGGTCTCCTGCTCCTCCGACAGGTCGAGCGTCGGGTTCACCACGTGCCCCAGGCGGTCGTCGACGTAGTAGGTGAACACGCGCAGCCCGACGCCGAGCTGGGGGGCGGCCAGACCCGCCCCCGGGGCGTCGACCATCGTGTCGGTGAGGTCCTTGACGAGCTGGCGCAGCTCCTTGTCGAAGTCCTTCACCGGCTCCGCGGGCGTGCGCAGCACAGGATCGCCGAAGAGGCGGATGGGCTTGACGGCCAACGGGGGACTCCGTTTCCTGCGAAAGTCGCTGATCGCTGCGGGCGGCACCGGGTCACTACGGGTGCCGCCGACTACTGGGACGCGCCCTCAAGTCTACGGAGGCGCGGGCCCTGAACCTTCACGCCATGGTCACACGCCGCGATGCGCGCTCTGGCGCGCCGAACGCGCCTTGTAGGCGGCGGTACGGGCGGCCTTGGCCGTCGCCTTGTCGGGGTGGTGGGCGCCCAGGGCCTCCAGGACGTCGGCCACGCCGGGATGGTGGGTGCGCCACAGCTCGTCCACCATGGTCTTCAGCTCCCCACCCGGCGGCGCGTCGATCAGGGCCGCCTCGACCGCCTCCTCCGGCTCGGCGGTCTCCAGCATCCCGGCGACGGTGTCCACGAACACCCAGAGGTACTCCTCGCGGGCCAGTTCCCGCCCCGCCGGGTCGCCGGCGGCGTTCAGCCACATCGCGGCGTAGGGCGCCACGAGCGGGTGCTCCTGCGCGGCGCGGACCACGCCGGCCGCCTCCGGGCCCACCCGGTGCAGGACGGCGGCGGCGAGGTTGCGGGCGCCGGGGCCGCCGGTCCGCATGACGTCCAGCAGGTCGGCGGCGGCGTCCTTGGGGTCGTGGGACGCCAGCCAGCCGTCGATCTCCTCGTCGGCGGCGTCCGGCCGGTACCAGGTGAGCCCCGCCACGAGCTCGGACGCGCGGGCGCCCGCCAGCTCGCCGATCACGGGGGCGGTGAACCCGTCCGCGAGGAGCAGCTCCCGGACGGCCCACACGCCGAGCGGCGTCAGCGCCCGCCCCGCGCCCGACTCCTCGACGACGCCCCAGTCGCCGAGGGCCGCCAGTTCGAGCGCGAGGGCGTCCGCCACGAGGGCGTGCATCGTGTCGGCGTCGCTGAGGTCGTAGGCCTCCTCGATGTGGCCCAGCAGCGCCTCGGCGAGGGCGTCGGGCGCGGTCGGCTCCTCCTGCTCGTACAGGTGGATGAGGACCCCGGTCAGCTCGTTCTGGACGAGCTCGACGGCGTCCAGGCCGTCGGCGTAGTCGTGGCCGGGCACGACGACGGCGTCGAACAGCGGGAGCCAGGCGGTGAGCAGCGCCGCGTCGTCGCCGGACCCGAGGCCCGGCAGCGCGGGGCCCGGGGCGGCGCGGCCGTTCCCGGCGTCGACCGCCTTCGCCTCGACGGCGGCCCACCACAGCCGCTCCAGCGCGCCGTCGTCCTCCATCCGCCCGTGGCGCCGCGGGACGTCGAGGGCGAGGGCGCGGCGGGCGTCCTCGGCGTCGGACTCGGCGAGCATGCCGTGCTCGGTGAGCGGGCGCTCGCCCGTCCACCGCGCCAGGGCGAGGACGGCCTCGGTGAGGGCGGACCGCCGCGCCGCGTCCGCGACCTCCGCCTGCGGCGCGAGCCGGACCGGCGGGACCACCAGCTCCCCGGACTGCCGCAGGTACTCCTCCGTGCGGGCGAAGCGCTCCTCCTCAGGCTGCGCCTCGAAGTCGCGCACCCACGCGTCGACGGCGTCCTGGTCGTCCAGGTCGATCCCGTCGGCCTGCATCAGCCCGGCGACGACCTCGGCGGCCGCCTGCCGCTCCTCGCTGTCGACGTCCGCGACGACCTTGGCGAACTCGGCGCCGGTCCGCGCGATCTCCGCCTCCAGGCCGTCGGCGGCCGCGGCGGCGAGGGCCCCGGTGTCGCGCAGGTAGGCGACGATCCGGCGGAGGGCGTCCAGGATGGTGGGGACGTCGTCGCGCCCGGCGACCACGGACTCGGGGAAGGCCTCCAGAAGCAGCTCGCGGACATGCCGCGGCTCCAGCGCCTCGGGGCCCGCGAGGCCCAGATCCTCCCGCGCCAGGTCGAGCAGGATCCGGACGCCCTGCTCGTCCAGCACTTCCCCGCGCTCGTCCGACCATCGCCGCAGATCGCCCGCGATGGTCTCCACCCAGTTGTCGGCCACGCCAGAACCCTATTGCTCACCCGACTCCCCCGCTGCCGCTTGCGGGTCAGATCAGTTCCAGGGGGTCGATCTGGACCCGTACGGTCTCCGTCGCCTTGCGTGCGCTGCGGACGCCCTGGGCTTCCTTCAGGCCACGGGCCAGAGCGTTCCCCGCGGCGCGGGGAACGCGTATCAGCGCGCGTTCCTTGTCTTGGGGGTCCGTGCCCTGCTGCGGGACGGGGACGGGGCCGAGGACCTCCGCCCCATCGGGCATCCGGGTGTCGGCCAGAAGCTCCCTTATGGCGGCCGGGGACGCGGTCAGCGACGCCATGCGCGCGGCGGGCGGGAAGCCCACTTCCCTGCGCTCGGCCAGTTCCCGCTCCGCATACGTGACCGGATCCCAGCGGACGAGGGCCTGGACCTCCGGCAGCGCCCCCTCGGCCGCCACGATCACCGGGCCCTGCGGGCGGACGAGCGACGCCGCGTTCATCCAGCGCCTCAGCGTCTCTTCACCGGCGCGCAGGTCAGGCCGTCCGAGAAGGACCCAGCCGTCCAGCAGGAGCGCGGCCGGATACCCGTTCTCAGCCGGAGGCTCGGCCCCCGGCGTCGACACCACGAGGGCGCGTTCCGGGCCGACCCGGTCGAGGACGGCCTCGCGCCCTGAGGTGCGCACGGGCACGCCGGGGAACGCGCGGCCGAGCTCCTCCGCCGTGCGTTTGGCGCCCACCACGACGGCGCGCACCTGGAAGAAGCCGCATTCGGGGCAGTGCCAGTCGCCCGCGATGTGACCGCACCAGGCGCAGTACGGGGCCGCGTGCGACGAGGCGAGGGCCAGCGGCCCCTGGCAGGTCTGGCAGCGCGCCGGCGTGCGGCACCTCCCGCAGGCGATGCCGGGGACGTACCCGCGTCTCGGCACCTGGACGAGGACGGGCCCGCTTTCCAGCGCCTGCCGGGCGGCCTCGAACGCGATGTTCGGCAGGCGCGCGGTGCGGGCGGCGGCGTCCCGGGCGAGCTGCGCGTCCTCCCCCACGTAGCGGACGCGCGGCATCCACGCCCGGACGCGGTTCCTGTCGGCGGCGAGGGTGTGGGCCCAGCCGGTCTCCACGAGTTGCGTCGCGTCGGTGGTGCGGGTGAACCCGCCGATCAGCGCGCCGGCCCCCGACCGGTGCGCGCGCAGAGCGAGCACGTCGCGGGGATGCGGATACGGCGCGTGCGGCTCGGCGTGGACGTCGTCGCCGTCGTCCCACAGCACGACCAGCCCCAGGTCGGCCACGGGCGCGAACATGGTCGCGCGGGTGCCGACGACCGCCCGCGCCTTGCCGCGCAGGACGGCGAGCCATCTCCGGTAGCGCTCCGCCGGGCCCAGCTCCGCCGTCAGGGCGACGTGCAGGCCCTCGCCCAGCTCCGCCTCAAGCGCCGCGTCGACGCGCGCCGCGTCGCGCCCGTCGGCGACGACGACGAGCGCTCCGCGCCCGCCGCTCAGCGTGGCGGCGACCGCGCGCGCGATGGCCGCGGTCCAGTCGAGGGCGGGCAGCGCGGTCCACACGGCCCGCGGCGCCCTCCCGTCGGCCAGCGCGCTCAGGAACGACTCCCCCGCCGGGTACTCCCGCCACGTGCCGGCGTCGGGCGCCTCGGGCAGGGCGGGCGCGTTCTCCTCGACGGGCTCGGCCTCGACGCGGGCGTGCCGGGGAGGGACGGCGAGCCGCAGGACGTCCGCGAACGTGCCCGCGTAGCGGTCGGCGACCTCCCGCACCAGCGCGACGATCTCCGGGGTCAGGACGGGCTCGGACGAGGTCACCCTCTCCAGGAACAGCAGCTTGCCGCCGTGACCGCTCTCGGCGACCCGCTCCAGGAGGAAGCCGTCGACGAGCTGGCCCGCGAAGCGCACCCGCACGCGGCAGCCGGGGACCGCCTTGGCGTCCAGCTCGGCGGGGACCAGGTAGTCGAAGGGGCGGTCCAGGTGCGGAAGCGACATGTCGACCGCGATCCGCGCGACGGGCAGCTCCGCGGCCGGGCGCCGCGCCCCCTTCTTCCCCGACTTGGCGGGTCTGCCGGGCCTGCTCGGCTTGGCGACGGCCGCGTCCGGGAGGGCGTCAAGCCCCGGGATCAGGTCCGTTCCCCCGCCGTCCTTCGTCACGTCCCCGTCCTACCAGATCGATCCGACAGCCGAACGCGCACGCTAGGGTTGGTGCGTTTGAACGGGTGCGCGTCCTCCGGCCCATTGCCCGACGCCCGTCCGCACCCTCGCCGTCCGACGAGCCTTGCAGGCGATGTGACCACAGCTCATGCCCATGAGCGGACGGACTCCCCGGCCAGCACTGGGGCGTCACGCCGTTCCCCAAGCCCCTCGGCCGCCTTCAGGTGGAAGAAGTGGGCCCGCCACCCCGTGGTCGCCGCCACGCTGACCGCCGCCGTCCTGCACCTGGTGTGGGGCCTGTTCCTCGCGACCGAGGGCGGCGACCTCGCGGCGCAGGCCGCGTGGACGGACTTCGCCTGGAAGCACCCCGGCGCGGCCTACAGCTTCGCCTGGTACGGCGGGATGCACCCCGCCTCCTACAGCCTCGTGTCGCCGTACCTCATGGCGCTGTTCGGCATCCGCGCGGTCGCCGTCATCACGGGCACGTTCTGCGCCACGCTCACCGCGTACCTGCTCAAGCAGTTCAGGGCCCCGGTCGCGCTGCCCGCCTCGCTCTGGGCCGCCTTCGCGCTCTCCTGCAACGCCGCCTCCGGCCGCGTCACGTTCGGCCTCGGGCTGATGTTCGCGCTCATGGCGACCATCGTGGCGTTCACCCCGCGCGGGACGCCCGCCGTGCGCGCCGCGGCGATGGTCGTCCTGGGCGTGCTGGCCTCGCTCGCCAGCCCCGTCGCGGGCCTGTTCCTGCTGGTGCTGGCCGCCGCGCTCTTCCTGACCGGACGCCGCCGCGCCGGCGTCTGCGTCGCCGTGGGCCTGCCCGTCGTGGTCGGCACGACCAGCCTGCTCTTCCCCTTCAGCGGCGTCCAGCCGATCTCCCTCGACGCGATCGTGCTGCCCTCCGTCACCAGCGTCGCCGCGATCCTGTTCTGCGCGCCGAAGAGCTGGCGGTTCGTCCGGACCGGCGCCGGCGTCTACCTGGCCGGGATCCTGCTGGCCTGGCTGGTCCCCTCCCCCATCGGCAGCAACGTCGAGCGCCTCTCGCTGCTGTTCGGCGGCGTGTTCCTGCTGTCGGCCGTCGCGCGCGCGCACGGGCGGCTCCGGATCGCCGTGCTGTCGCTGGCGTTCATCGTGACGGCCTCGTGGCAGGTCGTGAAGCCGGTCGACGACCTCATCCACACCGAGCCCGCCGCCACCGCCGCCGACCACGCCCGCGGCCTCATCTCCGAGCTGAACGCCGTCGGCGCCGGCGACGCGCGCATCGAGGTCGTCCCGCTGCGCTCCCACTGGGAGTCCTCCGGCCTCAGCCGCCACTTCGCCCTCGCCCGCGGCTGGAACCGCCAGGTCGACGCCGAACGCCACGGGCTGTTCTACGAGAAGGGCGCGCTGACGCCCGCCTCGTACCGCGACTGGCTGCACAAGTGGGCCGTCCAGTACGTGGTCCTGCCCGAGCAGGAGGTCGACTGGTCGGCGCAGGAGGAGGCCGGCCTCGTCGAAGGGGGCCAGCCGTACCTGACGGAGATCTGGCGGGACGAGCACTGGCGGCTGTTCCGCGTGGCGAGTCCCACGCCGCTGGCCGACCCGCCCGCGTTCGTCAGGGACCTGAACTCCGGCAAGCTCGTCGTCGACATGCCCTCGGCCGGGTCCGCCCTGGTGCGCGTCTCCTGGTCGCCCTGGCTGAGCGCGACGGGCGGGAACGCCTGCCTGGCGCGGGCGGGCGAGTTCGTCCGGCTGGAGGCGCGTACTCCCGGCCGCTACACCATCGCCGCCCGCTACGGCCTCCACCGCGGCAACCACTGCGCCCCCTGAGCCTCCCACCGGCGCGCGGGCCGTCCGCGGGCGTGAAGAAGGGCCCCGAGGCATCCCCGGGGCCCTTCTTCGTGGAGGACCGGTTACAGGCCGGCGGCGGAGGCCAGGTCCTTGGCGCGGTCGGTCGACTCCCAGGAGAAGTCGGGCTCCTCGCGGCCGAAGTGGCCGTAGGCCGCCGTCTGCTGGTAGATCGGGCGGAGCAGGTCCAGGTCGCGGACGATCGCGGCCGGGCGCAGGTCGAAGACGTCCCGGATCGCCTGCTCGATCTTCTCGGGGGCGACCTTCTCGGTGCCGAACGTCTCCACGAACACCCCGACCGGGTGGGCCTTGCCGATCGCGTAGGCGACCTGCACCTCGGCGCGGTCGGCGAGCTGCGCGGCGACGATGTTCTTGGCGACCCAGCGCATCGCGTACGCGGCGGAGCGGTCGACCTTGGACGGGTCCTTGCCGGAGAAGGCGCCGCCGCCGTGCCGGGCCATGCCGCCGTAGGTGTCCACGATGATCTTGCGGCCGGTGAGGCCGGCGTCGCCCATCGGGCCGCCGATCTCGAAGCGGCCGGTGGGGTTCACCAGCAGCCGGTAGTTCTCGGTGTCGAGCTCGAACTCGGCGAGCACCGGGTCGACCACGTGCTCCTTGACGTCCGGGGCGAGCAGCTCCTTCAGGTCGATGTCGGGAGCGTGCTGGCTGGACACCACGACGGTGTCGAGGCGGACGCCGCGGTCGCCGTCGTACTCGATGGTGACCTGGGTCTTGCCGTCGGGGCGCAGGTACGGCACGTCGCCGCTCTTGCGGACCGCCGACAGCCGCCGGGCGAGCCGGTGCGCCAGCGTGATCGGCAGCGGCATCAGCTCGGGCGTCTCGTTGGTGGCGTAGCCGAACATCAGGCCCTGGTCGCCGGCGCCCTGCCGGTCCAGGTCGTCGACGCCCTCGCCCTCGCGGGTCTCGTAGGCGTCGTCCACGCCCTGCGCGATGTCGGGCGACTGCGCGCCGATGGACACCGACACGCCGCAGGAGTGGCCGTCGAAGCCCTTCTTGGACGAGTCGTAGCCGATCTCCAGGATCTTCTCCCGGATCACGCCCGGGATGTCCACATAGGTCTCGGTGGTGACCTCACCGGCCACATGCACCTGACCCGTCGTGATCATCGTCTCGACGGCGACCCGGCTCTTCGGGTCGTCCTTGAGCATCGAGTCGAGGATCGCGTCGCTGATCTGGTCCGCGATCTTGTCCGGGTGACCCTCGGTCACCGACTCGGAGGTGAACAGGCGGCGAGACACGTACGTGAACTCCTTGCAGCGGCTGCTGACTGACGTCGCAGAACGGATTCTTTGTCGAGTTCGGCGAGGGACGCCGCCCCCCGCCATGGGTTCCCCACGATGTTAGGGCCAGAAGTGTAGCGGGATCAGAGGCCGTCACCTCGACGTCCGTCGGACGGCGTGCGCTCCAGCCTCGCGGCGACGAGGTCCCAGACGACCTCGGCGAGCGCCTCCTTGGCGCCGCGCGGCACCTCGGTCCGCGACCCGTCGGCGCCGAGGATGACCGCGGCGTTGTCGGGGCGGCCGAAGGTCAGGTTCTCGCCCACCTCGTTGACGACGAGGAGGTCGCTGCCCTTGCGGGCGAGCTTGGCCCGGCCGTTGGCGAGCACGTCGTCGGTCTCGGCGGCGAACCCCACCACCACCTGGCCGGGCCGCCGGATCCGGCCCAGCTCGGCCAGGATGTCGGGGTTCTTGACGAGCCGGATCGGCTCGGGCTCGGCCCCCTCGGTCTTCTTGATCTTGGAGTCGCGGTAGCCGGCCGGGCGGAAGTCGGCGACGGCGGCGGCCATGACGACCGCGTCGGCCGATCCGGCGGCCTCCACGACGGCCTTGCGCATCTCCTCGGCCGAGCCGACGGCGACGGTCTCGGCGCCCGCCGGGTCGGGCAGGGCGACGTTCGCCGAGACGAGCGTCACCCGGGCGCCGCGGGCGGCGGCCGTCCGGGCGAGGGCGTAGCCCTGAAGGCCGGACGAGCGGTTGCCGATGAAGCGGACGGGGTCGATGGCCTCCCGGGTGCCCCCGGCGGAGACCACCACGTGCCGTCCGGCGAGGTCGCGCCCGCCGG
The DNA here is from genome assembly GCF_050936235.1 of Spirillospora sp. CA-108201. Taxonomy (NCBI): domain Bacteria; kingdom Bacillati; phylum Actinomycetota; class Actinomycetes; order Streptosporangiales; family Thermomonosporaceae; genus Spirillospora; species Spirillospora sp. CA-108201. The sequence continues at coordinate 3,046,741 of NZ_JBNJNE010000001.1, forward strand.
CGCCGCGGGCCAGGACGTGCCGGGCGACCTCGAACAGCTCGGCGGGGTCGGGCAGCCGGCCGGGCCCGGTGTCCCTGCCGGTGAGGCGACCGGACGCGGGCTCGACGACGACGGCGCCGCGCTCCCGAAGGGTCGCCACGTTGGCCCGCGTGGCCGGGTGCTGCCACATCTCGGTGTGCATCGCGGGCGCGAACACGACGGGGCAGCGCGCGGTGAGCAGGGTGTTGGTCAGCAGGTCGTCGGCGAGGCCGTGAGCCGCCTTGGCGAGCAGGTCGGCGGTGGCCGGGGCGACGAACACCAGGTCGGCCTGCTGGCCGAGCCGGACGTGCGGGACCTCGGCGACGCCGTCCCAGACCCGCGGGGACACCGGCTTGCCGGACAGGGCGGCCCAGGTGGGCTCTCCGACGAAGCGGAGCGCGTCGGAGGTCGGCACGACGGTGACGTCGTGACCCGACTCGGTGAGCCGCCGGAGCAGCTCGCACGCCTTGTACGCGGCGATCCCGGCGCTCACTCCGAGCACGACGCGCGGCTTGGGGGAGGTCATGTGGCCCACGATCCCATCACGCGCCGCCCGCTCTCCTCCCGGGGTTTGGTCTCGGCCCGCCCTCGACGGGCTCAGCCCTCGATGGGCTCGGCGTTCAGGAGGCCCTCGCGCGTCTCGCGGAGCGCGATCGACAGCGGCTTCTCCTGGACCTGCGTCTCGACGAGCGGGCCGACGTACTCCAGCAGGCCCTCGCCCAGCTGGGCGTAGTAGGCGTTGATCTGCCGGGCGCGCTTGGCCGCGATGCTCACGAGGCCGTACTTGGTGTCGACGACCTCAAGGAGCTCGTCGATCGAGGGGTTGGTGATGCCCTCGCTGCTGACTGCCACTCGGTGGCCTTCCGTAGGTTGAACAGGCTACTGGTCAGCCATCAAGGCTAGCAGCTCGTCGCACACGTCCTGCACGGACGTGTTGACGAGAGTGACGTCGAACTCCTTCTCGGCGGCGAGTTCGACGCGGGCCGCGTCGAGGCGGCGCTCGATGACCTCGGGGGGCTCGGTGCCGCGCCCGGTGAGGCGGCGGACGAGCTCCTCCCAGCTGGGCGGAGCGAGGAACACCAGGCGCGCCTCGGACATGGACCGGCGGACCTGCCGGGCGCCCTGGAGGTCGATCTCCAGGAGCACGGGCTCGCCGCGGGCGAGGCGTTCCTCGACGGGCCGGCGGGGGGTGCCGTAGCGGTTCCCCGCGAACTCGGCCCATTCGAGGAGCTGCCCCTCGGCGACGAGCCGGTCGAAACCGGCGTCGTCGACGAAGAAGTACTGCACGCCGTCGGTCTCACCCGGGCGGGGAGCCCGGGTGGTCACCGAGACCGACAGCCACACCCGGGGGTGTGAGCGCCGGATCTCGGCGACGACCGTGCTCTTGCCGACGCCCGACGGCCCGGACAGGACCGTCAGCCGCCGCGCGAGCGGGCCATGCGGCGTGGAGCCCTCCGGCGCAGCGATGGGTGCGCCGGAGCCGGGCGAGATGGTGCCGTTCCCGGGTCGCCCCGAGCCGGCCGCGGCGGTCTGACCGCCGCGCCCGCCCGTGAGTCGCGCGTCAGCGGTTCGCACTTCCGCCGAACTCACGCTCCAGGGATGCGCGCTGGTTGGCGCCGAGGCCCCGCACACGGCGGGACTCGGCGATGCCCAGGCGCTCCATGATCTGCTTCGCACGGACCTTGCCCACACCGGGCAGCGATTCCAGGAGGGCCGACACCTTCATCTTTCCGATGACGTCGTCGGCCTGACCCTCTTTGAGAACCTCGGCGAGCGAGGTTCCCCCGTGCTTCAGCTTGTTCTTAACCTCGGCCCGCTCCTTGCGCGCCTTGGCAGCCTTCTCCAGGGCTGCGGCGCGCTGTTCGGGGGTTAGGGGCGGAAGAGCCACGCCGGGTCACCTCAGGTTTCCACTCGACGGAGTCGGACGGGTTGGGAAACTAGCGAGTTCACCACCCATAAGGCAACGTGAAGTGCCGTTTAGCCCGCCACAAATTCACGAAAATCACTCCTCGGAGTGTCCTGAATACAGAGTGTACCCAACTCGGCCCCCTCCGCGCCGCATCCCCTTGCCTTGCTGGGGCTTTCGCATGATCGTGAAAATCCGCCCGTTCTGACCACATAAGCGGCACCCGGCACCGCCTCACCGCTGCACTTCGCGCCCCTGGGCGACCCGGCCGCCACGGTCCCGCCACCGCCTCCCGGGGCCCCGCCGGCCCGCCGCGGCGGGGCCTCCCACAAATGATCCCGACCGAGTGACACTCGTCACCCCACGCCGTTCCGCACGTCGTCCCGGCACCGTTACTGTCATCCTCGACAACACACCCGCCAAGATCGTTCGCTCGGCCCGGAGGACGTTCGCACCGCACCTGCTCCCCCCAGCCCGCCGCCAGGGCACCCCATGGACGCGGAGACACCGCCGTCACACCGGAGACTCCCCCGGTCCGAAATCGCCCCCTCCGCGTGAACGAGTTCGCCGTTCGGCGCGTATCGCATTGAGGCGACTGCGTCCCCGCATTCGCATGCGACTAAAACCACAATCGTGATCGCGCGTGCAACAAAACTCACACCCCACAAAGCGGTTCTGCGCGCCCGCGCGCCAATGGCGCGCCGAGCATGTCCCCGCGCGGTCGGCCGCGCGCCTCCCGGCCCGCGCTCAGGCCGTGCCGGCGGACGTGCGGCGCAGCGCGGCGGCGATCGCGGCCGCGGCGGCGCCGGGGTCGGGCGCGGCGGTGATGGGACGGCCGATCACCAGCAGGTCGGCGCCGGCGGCGAGGGCGTTCTCGGGGGTGGCGACGCGGGCCTGGTCCTGGTTGCCGGATCCCGCCGGGCGGACGCCGGGGGTGATGAGCGTGATGTCCGGGCCGACCTCGGCGCGGACGGCGGCGGCCTCCTGCGGGGAGCACACGAGGGCCTGAGCGCCCGCCTCGACGGCGAGGGAGGCGAGCCGGCGGACGGCGTCCGGGGCGGGCCCGGCGAGGCCGAGGGCGGCGAGATCGGCGTCCCCGAGGGACGTCAGGACCGTCACCGCGGCGATCTTGGTGGCGGGGACGGCCTGCACCGCCTCGCGGATCATCGCCGGCCCCCCGGCCGCGTGCACGGTCAGGTAGGCCGGCTTGAGGCGCGCCACGGCGCGGGCCGCGCCGCGGACGGTGGCGGGGATGTCGTGCAGCTTGAGGTCGAGGAACACCTGGACGCGGCTGGCGCCCCGCACGCTGGCGACGACGTCCGGCCCGTACCGCAGGTAGAGCTCCAGGCCCACCTTGACGGTGGAGACGTGCGGGGTGACCAGGGTGGCCCAGCGCGCGGCCGTCTCCAGGTCGGGTGCGTCCAGCGCGACGGCGATGGGGGCGGTCACAGTTTCTCCTTCTCGGGCTCTTGCGGGCGCACCTGCGGCGGGACGTACCCGGCGGGCTTGTGCGCGAGGCCGACGGCGTCGGCGAGGCGGGCGATGCGGCGGGCCGCGAGCGCCTCCTCCAGTTCGCGCAGGACGCGCGGGCCGGCGGCGGGGTCGTGGAAAAGGGCGGTGCCGACGGCGACGGCGCAGGCCCCGGCGAGGATGAACTCCAGGGCGTCCAGGCCGGTGGCGATGCCGCCGACGCCGATGATGGGGGTGGTGGGCAGCGCGGCGTGCACCTGGTAGACGCAGCGGACCGCCACGGGCCGCACGGCGGGCCCGGACAGGCCGCCGGACACGCCCGTGAGGGCCGGACGCAGCGTCTGCGGGTCGATCGCCATGCCCTCCATGGTGTTGATCAGAGTGAGGCCGTCGGCGCCCGCGTCGACGCAGGCGAGCGCGATGGTGACGATGTCGGTCACGTCGGGGGCGAGCTTGGCGAAGACCGGGACGCCGGGCCGGGCGTGCGCGCGCACGGCCCGCACGACGGACGCGGCGGCGGCCGGATGCCAGCCGAACATGCGGCCGCGGTCCTCGACGTTGGGGCAGGCGACGTTGACCTCGATCGCGGCGACTCCCGGGACGTGGCGGAGGCGGCGCGCGAGGTCGCCGTACTCCTCGACGCTGCCGCCCGCGATGGACACGATCGTGCGGACCTCCTGCTCGATGAGCCAGGGCAGGTCGCGCTCCAGGAAGGTCTCCACGCCGGGGCCGGGCAGGCCCATGGCGGTCAGGAGGCCGCTCGGGGTCTCGGTCACCCGCGGCGTGGGGCGTCCCGCGCGCGCCTGCGCCATCACCGACGTCGTGACGAACGCGCCGAGGCGGGCGAGGTCGAAGAACTGGGCGAGCTCGCGCCCCGTCCCGCCGCACCCGGAGGCCGTCAGGACGGGGTTGGGCAGCTCCAGCGGCCCGAGCGAGGTCGTGACCCGGTCGCTCACTGCGAGCCCCCTTCGGAGACGCTCAGGACGCGCGGCGCGCCGAGCGCGTCGAACGGGATGGTGCCGAGGTCGCCCCAGCGGACGCGGTCGCCGCGCAGGACGGGGCCGTCCGCGCAGGCGCGGACCATGCGGGTCACTCCGTCCTCGCCGTGGACGGGGAGCATGCACGTCATGCACACGCCGATGCCGCACGCGCCCGTCTGCTGGAGGAACTCCTCGACCGACACCTGCGAGGGCAGGCCGAAGTCGCCGGCGATCTGGGTGAGCGAGCGGAGCAGGGCCGTCGGGCCGCAGCCGTAGACGACGTCCGCGCCCGTCTCCTCGATGACGCGCGGCAGCACGTCGCGGACGGCGCCCTTCTCCCCCATCGACCCGTCCTCGGTGACGACGGCCGAACTGTCGCCGATGCGCTGCGCCATCCGGGACCCGAACACCTGCCGGGCGGAGGCGCCGGCGAGCACGAAGTGCACCTGGCAGCCGCGCCGCAGCAGCGTGTCGGCCAGCGCGAACACGGCCGCGCCGCCGGGCCCGCCCCCGACGAGCAGGCAGGTGACGGGGTCGCGGGGAAGCCGGAACGGGCGGCCGAGCGGCCCGACGAGGTCGATCTGGTCGCGGGAGCGGCGGCCGGCGAGCCAGGCGGCGCCGGGCTCGGTGTCGGCGAACACCAGTTCGACGGTGCCGCCGTAGTCGGACTTGACCTCGTGCACCCCGAAGCATCGGCGCACCAGGCGGGACGTGTGCTCGCCTCCCACGGCCAGCGCGACGAACTGGCCGGGCCTGAACCGTTCGGCGATGGCCGGGGCCACCAGCGTCATCGCGCGGTACTCCTGCACCTGGCGGACCGTCAGAACCGTCGCCGAGGTCTGCACCGGCGTGTCGGACACCCGTCTCCCTCTCCTCATCGCGTGCGCCGGGCGGGCCGGGCGGGCGTCCTCCCCGCCCGGCCCGCCCGGTCCTGTCAGCCGGGCGGCACGGCGCCGTCCCCGTCCGGGGCCGCCGCGCCGTCCTCGCCGGGAGCGCCGCGGCCGTGCGCGCCGCTGAGCCGCTCGGCGTGCTCCTGGAGGGAGCGGACGCCGACCTGGCCGCCGGCGACGGCCTCGATGCCCTGCACGGCCGCCGCGAGCCCCTGGACGGTCGTCACGCACGGTACGCCCCGCAGCACGGCCGCGGTACGGATCTCGTAGCCGTCGAGCCGCGGCCCGGACTGGCCGGGGCTGCCGAAGGGAGTGTTGACGATGAGGTCGACCTCGCCGTCCAGGACGCGCCGCACGATCGTGGGCTCGCCGGACGGGCCCGGACCCTCGCTGTGCTTGCGCACGATCTTGGCACGCACGCCGTTGCGGCGCAGGACCTCCGCGGTCCCTTCCGTGGCAAGAATCTCAAAGCCCAGGTCAGCCAGGCGCTTCACGGGGAACACCATGTGCCGTTTGTCGCGGTTCGCCACGGAGACGAACGCGCGCCCCTTGGTCGGCAGCGACCCGTAGGCGGCCTGCTGCGACTTGGCGAACGCGGTGCCGAAGACCTCGTCGATGCCCATGACCTCGCCGGTGGAGCGCATCTCGGGGCCGAGGACGATGTCGACGCCCTGCCCGCGCTCGTTGCGGAACCGGTCGAACGGGAGCACGGCCTCCTTCACCGCGATCGGCGCGTCCAGCGGCAGCGTCCCGCCGTCGCCGGCCTCGGGCAGCAGGCCCTCGGCGCGCAGCTCGGCGATGGTCGCGCCCATCATCACGCGCGCCGCCGCCTTGGCGAGCGGCACCGCGGTCGCCTTGGAGACGAACGGCACCGTGCGGGAGGCCCGCGGGTTCGCCTCCAGCACGTACAGGACACCCGCGGAGAGCGCGTACTGGACGTTCATCAGCCCGCGCACGCCGACGCCGCGCGCGAGCGCCTCCGTCGACTCGCGGATGCGGCGGATGTCGTCGTGCCCCAGCGTGATGGGCGGCAGGGCGCACGCCGAGTCGCCGGAGTGGATGCCGGCCTCCTCGATGTGCTCCATCACACCGCCGAGGTAGAGCTCCTCGCCGTCGAACAGGGCGTCCACGTCGATCTCGATGGCCTCGTCCAGGAAGCGGTCGACCAGGACGGGGTGCTCGGGGCTCGCCTCGGTGGCGCGGGCCATGTACGACTCCAGCGTGGTGTCGTCGTACACGATCTCCATGCCGCGCCCGCCCAGCACGTAGGACGGGCGGACGAGGACCGGGTAGCCGATCTCGGCGGCGATCTCCCGGGCCTCCTCGTAGGACGCGGCCGTGCCGTGCTTGGGCGCGAGCAGCCCCGCCCTGTGCAGGACGCGCCCGAACGCGCCGCGCTCCTCGGCGAGGTGGATGCTCTCCGGCGAGGTGCCCACGATCGGCACGCCGGCGTCCTTGAGCTTCTGGGCGAGCCCGAGGGGCGTCTGGCCGCCGAGCTGGACGATGACGCCCGCGACCTCGCCGGACTGCTGCTCCGCGTAGACCGCCTCCAGGACGTCCTCCAGCGTGAGCGGCTCGAAGTAGAGCCGGTCGGAGGTGTCGTAGTCGGTGGAGACCGTCTCGGGGTTGCAGTTGACCATCACGGTCTCGTAGCCCGCCTCGGCCAGCGTGAACGACGCGTGGACGCAGGAGTAGTCGAACTCGACGCCCTGGCCGATGCGGTTGGGGCCGCTGCCCAGGATGATGACCTTCGGCTTCGCGCCCGGCGGTACCTCGGTCTCCTCGTCGTAGGCGGAGTAGAGGTAGGGGGTCTGCGCGGCGAACTCGGCGGCGCAGGTGTCCACGGTCAGGTAGACCGGGCGGATGCCGAGGGCGTGGCGCAGCTCGCGCACGACCTCCTCGGACAGGTTGCGCAGCTCGCCGATCTGCGCGTCGGAGAACCCGTGCCGCTTGGCGCGCAGCAGCTTGTCCTTGGTGAGCGCGTCGTCGGCGGTGCGGATCTCCTCCGCGACCTCGTTGATGGCGGCGATCTGGTCCAGGAACCAGGGATCGATGCCGGTCGCCTCGTACAGCTCCTCGATGGCGGCCCCGGCCCAGAGCGCGCGCTGGACGTCCTTGAGCCGCCCGTCGTGGGGGCGCCGGGCCGACTCGACGAGTTCGGCGGCGTCGGCCTCGCCCGCCCAGCTGAACGAGGTGCCCTTCTGTTCGAGGGACCTCAGGGCCTTCTGCAGCGCCTCGGTGAAGCACCGCCCGATGGCCATGGCCTCGCCCACCGACTTCATGTGCGTGGTGAGCGTGCCGTCGGCGCCGGGGAACTTCTCGAACGCGAACCGGGGCACCTTCACCACGACGTAGTCGAGCGTCGGCTCGAACGAGGCGGGCGTCTCCCGGGTGATGTCGTTGGGGATCTCGTCCAGCGTGTACCCGACGGCCAGCTTCGCCGCGATCTTGGCGATGGGGAAGCCGGTGGCCTTGGAGGCCAGGGCCGAGGACCGCGAGACCCGCGGGTTCATCTCGATGACGATCATCCGGCCGGTGCCGGGGTGCACGGCGAACTGGATGTTGCAGCCGCCGGTGTCGACGCCGACCTCGCGGATCACCGCGATCGCGACGTCCCGCATGTTCTGGTACTCGCGGTCGGTCAGCGTCAGCGCGGGCGCGACCGTGATCGAGTCGCCGGTGTGCACGCCCATCGGGTCGAGGTTCTCGATCGAGCACACGATCACCACGTTGTCGTGGCGGTCGCGCATGACCTCCAGCTCGTACTCCTTCCAGCCGAGGATCGACTCCTCCAGGAGCACCTCGCCGGTCGGGGACGCGTCCAGCCCGGCCCCGGCGATGCGGCGCAGGTCGTCCTCGTCGTGGGCGAAGCCGGAGCCGCGCCCGCCCATCGTGAAGGACGGCCGGACGACCAGGGGGTAGCCGAGCTCGCCCGCCGCCGCCAGGCACTCCGGCATCGAGCGGCAGATGACCGACCGGGCGGACTCGGCGTTCAGGCCCTGCTCGCGGGCGACCTTGGCGACGACCTCCTTGAACCGCTCCCGGTTCTCGCCGGCCTGGATCGCGTCCACGTCGGCGCCGATCAGCTCGACCCCGTACTTGGCGAGGACGCCGCCCTCGTAGAGCGCGATGGCGGTGTTGAGGGCCGTCTGGCCGCCGAGGGTGGGCAGCAGCGCGTCCGGCCGCTCCTTGGCGATGATCTTCTCGACGACCTCCGGGGTGATCGGCTCGACGTAGGTCGCGTCGGCGAACTCGGGGTCGGTCATGATCGTGGCCGGGTTGCTGTTCACCAGCGTGACCCGCAGCCCCTCGGCCCTGAGCACCCGGCACGCCTGGGTGCCGGAGTAGTCGAACTCGCACGCCTGCCCGATGACGATCGGCCCGGAGCCGATGACCAGGACGGAGTTCAGGTCTTCGCGGCGCGGCATTACTTCGACGCCTCCATCAGGTCGCAGAAACGGTCGAAGAGCCCGGAGGCGTCGTGCGGGCCGGCCGCGGCCTCCGGGTGGTACTGGACGCTGAACGCCGGCCGCTCCAGCAGCCTCAGCCCTTCGACGCACCCGTCGTTCAGGTTGACGTGGCTGACCTCGCCGGGCCCGTAGGGGGTGTCGAACGGGCCGTCGGCGGGCGCGTCCACGGCGAACCCGTGGTTGTGCGCCGACACGTCGACCCTGCCGGTCGTCCGGTCCTGGACGGGCTGGTTGATGCCCCGGTGGCCGAACCTCAGCTTGTAGGTGCCGAGGCCGAGCGCGCGGCCGAAGATCTGGTTGCCGAAGCAGATCCCGAAGAACGGCGTCCCGGTGCCGAGGACGCCCTTCAGCGCGTCCACGGCGTAGCCCGCGGCGGCCGGGTCGCCGGGGCCGTTGGAGAAGAACACGCCGTCGGGGGCGAGGGCGAGGATGTCCTCGGCCGTGCTGGTCGCGGGCAGGACGTGCACCTCGCAGCCCCGCTCGGACATGCGGTACGGCGTCATCGACTTGATGCCGAGGTCGACGGCCGCGACCGTGAAGCGCTTCTCGCCCCGCGCCGGGACGATGTAGGGATCCCGGGTGGTGACGTCGCGCGCCAGGTCGGCGCCCTCCATGGAGGGGCTCTGCCGGACGCGCTCGACGAGGGCCTCCTCCGCGGCCAGGGCGGCGTCGGCGCCGCTGAAGATGCCGGCGCGCATCGCGCCGCGGTCGCGCAGGTGCCGCGTCAGGGCCCGCGTGCCGGGCATGGCGATCCCCACCACGCCCGCCTCGCGCAGCGCGGAGCCGAGCGATCCCGTGGCGCGCCAGTTGGACGCCACGCGGGCGGGCTCGCGCACCACGTAGCCGGCCACCTGGATGCGGCGCGACTCGGGGTCCTCGGCGTTGACGCCGGTGTTGCCGATGTGGGGGGACGTCATCGCCACGATCTGGCGGGCGTACGAGGGGTCGGTCAGGGTCTCCTGGTAGCCGGTCATGCCGGTGTTGAAGACCATCTCGCCGAAGGTCTCGCCCTCGGCGCCGTACCCGACTCCGCGGAACACCCTGCCGTCTTCCAGAACGAGCAGAGCAGGGTTCATTGGAGCTTCCCTTCGAGGACGGTCGGCTTGCCGCGCAGGAACGTCGCGACGACCCGGCCGGGCAGCTCCAGCCCCGCGAACGGGGTGTTGCGGCTCTTGGAGGTCATCGCGGACGGGTCCACGGCGCGGCGCGGCGACGGGTCGTACAGCGTGATGTTGGCGGGCGAACCTGCCTCGAGCGGACGACCCTGTCCGGAAAGGCGGCCGATGCGGGCGGGGCGGACCGACATGCGGTCGGCGACCCCGGCCCAGTCGAGCAGGCCGGTCTCGACCATGGCCTCCTGGACGACCGGCAGCGCCGTCTCCAGGCCGATCATGCCCATGGCGGCCACGGCCCACTCGGTCTCCTTGGCCTCGACCGGGTGCGGGGCGTGGTCGGTGGCGACGCAGTCGATCGTCCCGTCGGCGAGGGCGTGCCGCAGCGCGGTGACGTCGTCGGCGGTGCGCAGCGGGGGGTTGACCTTGAAGATCGGGTCGTAGGACCCGGCCCGGGCGTCGTTCAGCAGCAGGTGGTGGGGAGTGACCTCGGCGGTCACCGGGCAGCCCTTGCTCTTGGCCCACCGGATGATCTCCACCGACCCGGCCGTGGAGACGTGGCACACGTGCAGCCGCGACCCGACGTGCTGGGCGAGCAGCACGTCCCGGGCGATGATCGCCTCCTCGGCGACGGCGGGCCAGCCGCGCAGGCCGAGCGCCGCGGACATCTCGCCCTCGTTCATCTGGGCGCCCTCGGTGAGGCGCGGCTCCTGGGCGTGCTGGGCGACGACGCCGTCGAACGCCTTCACGTACTCCAGGGCCCGGCGCATGATGACCGCGTCCGACACGCAGTGCCCGTCGTCGGAGAACACCCGCACCTCGGCGGCGGAGTCGGCCATCGCGCCGAGCTCGGCGAGCTGCTCGCCGGCGATGCCGCGCGTGACCGCCCCGACCGGCTGCACGTCGCAGTGGCCGGCCTCGCGCCCGAGGCGCCACACCTGCTCCACCACGCCGGCCGTGTCGGCGACGGGGTCGGTGTTGGCCATCGCGTGCACGGCCGTGTACCCGCCCATCGCGGCGGCCCGCGTGCCCGACTCGACGGTCTCGGCGTCCTCGCGTCCCGGCTCGCGCAGGTGGGTGTGCAGGTCCACGAGGCCGGGCAGGGCGATCAGCCCGGCTGCGTCGACGACCTCGGCGCCGGCCTCGTCCAGGCCGGTCCCGACCGCGGCGATGACGCCGTCGCGGACGAGGATGTCGGCGGTCTCGCCGCCGAGGATCCGGGCGCCCTTGATGATGACGGTGCTCACTGGGGGACCTCCTGGCCGATGGCGGGCTCGGAGCCTCCGAGCAGCAGGTAGAGGACGGCCATGCGCGCGCTGACGCCGTTGGCGACCTGCTCGACGATCGTGGAGCGGACCGAGTCGGCGACCTCGGCGGCGATCTCGACGCCGCGGTTCATCGGCCCGGGGTGCATGACGATGGCGTGGTCGGGCAGCTCGCCCATGCGCTCGGCGTCCAGCCCGTAGCGGCGGCTGTACTCGCGCACCGTCGGGAAGTAGGCGGCGTTCATGCGCTCCTGCTGGACCCGCAGCATCATGATCACGTCGCTCTTCGGGATGACCGCGTCCAGGTCGTAGGACACCGAGCACGGCCAGGTGCCGATCGCGACCGGCAGCAGCGTCGGCGGCGCGACCACGGTGACGTCGGCGCCGAGCGTGTCCAGCAGCAGGACGTTGGATCGTGCCACGCGGCTGTGCAGCACGTCGCCGACGATCGTGACCTTGCGGCCCTCCAGGTCGCCCAGGCGCTTGCGCATCGTGAACGCGTCCAGGAGCGCCTGCGTGGGGTGCTCGTGGGTGCCGTCGCCGGCGTTGACCACGCTGCCCTGCACCCAGCCCGCCAGCCGGTGCGGCGCCCCGGAGGCGTTGTGCCGGATGACGACGCCGTCCGCGCCCATCGCCTCCAGGGTGAGCGCGGTGTCCTTCAGGCTCTCGCCCTTGGACACGCTGGAGCCCTTGGCGGAGAAGTTGATCACATCGGCGGACAGCCGCTTGGCCGCGGCCTCGAACGAGATGCGGGTGCGGGTGGAGTCCTCGAAGAACAGGTTGACGACCGTCCGGCCGCGCAGCGTCGGCAGCTTCTTGATCGAGCGGCCCGCGATCTGCGCGAGCTCCTCGGCCGTGTCGAGGACGAGCAGCGCGTCGTCGCGGCTGAGGTCGGCGGCGGAGATCAGATGGCGGTTCATTCGGCACCCCCCGTCGGGCCGAGCAGCACCGCGTCGCGCCCGTCGTTCTCGTCCAGCAGGACCTTCACGGTCTCGCGCATCGAGGTGGGCAGGTTCTTGCCCACGTAGTCGGCGCGGATCGGCAGCTGCCGGTGCCCGCGGTCCACCAGGACCGCCAGCTGGACGGCGCGGGGCCGGCCGAGGTCGTTCAGCGAGTCCAGCGCGGCGCGCACCGTCCGGCCGGAGAACAGCACGTCGTCGACGAGCACGACGACCCGGTCGTCGATCCCCTCGGCGGGCAGCTCCGTGCGGCCGAGCGCGCGGGCGGGCCGCATCCGCAGGTCGTCCCGGTACATGGTCACGTCGAGCGAGCCCCAGGGCACCGGGCGGCCCTCGACCTCGCGCAGCGCCCCGGCCAGCCGCTCGGCCAGCGTCACGCCGCGGGTCTGGATGCCGAGCAGCAGGACGTCGTGGCCGCCCTTGGTCCGCTCGAGGATCTCGTGTGCGATGCGGGTCAGCGCGCGCCGGATGTCGGGACCCTCCAGAACGGCCTTGGGCCGGGGGTCACCGTCCGCCACGCGATGCTCCTGCCTGGAGGCAGCATTCACCGCCGAAACCTCCTTCCCCGCCTCACGGGACGGGCCTTAAAGGACGTCATGTCCCCCACACGTTAGCAGCCGCCCCCGCCTGCCCCGCACCCCGGGCCGGTCCACGTCTTCGCAGGTGAGAGGGGTCACATTCGGACGCGGCCCGGAGGGGCGCGCGACCGCGCCGGCGGGCCGCCGCACCCGCCGCCCGCACGGGGCGGACGCGATCCGGACGGCCCGGATCGAGTCCTGCGGATTCGACCGCTTTTTTCCAATCAGCTTGACCTGGGGCCGTACCCGTTTTACCGTCACTGTCCGTAACCATCCCTGGAGACAGAGTCCTGAGGCCCCCTGGCTTCGCGAATCTGTCTCCCCCCGGTGACAACCGGGGTCCGACGACGACGAAAGTGAGCCTGGGGGCCGCATCATGCCGTCTGAATACGCAAAGGCTCTCGGCGCGCGCCTGCGCGCCATCCGCACCCAGCAGGGCCTGTCCCTGCACGGCGTGGAGGAGAAGTCCCGCGGCCGCTGGAAGGCCGTCGTCGTGGGTTCGTACGAGCGGGGCGACCGCGCCGTCACCGTTCAGAAGCTGGCCGAGCTCGCCGATTTCTATGGCGTGCCGGTTTCCGAGTTGCTGCCCGGCGGAGCCGCGCCGAGCCCGCTCGGGCCTACACCCAAGCTCGTGATCGATCTAGAGCGGTTGCAGCAGCTTCCGAAAGACAAGGCCGGTCCTCTCGCCCGCTACGCCGCGACGATCCAGAGCCAGCGGGGCGACTACAACGGAAAGGTCCTGTCCATCCGTCAGGAGGACCTGCGTTCACTCGCGGTCATCTATGACAAGTCCCCGACCGAGCTGACCGAAGAGCTGATCGGCTGGGGCGTCCTCGACCCGGAGGCGCGCCGCGCCGTCGAGTCGTTCTGATTCACCGCACGACCTGATCCACCGCACGACCTGATTCACCGCACGACCAGATTCACCGCACGACCAGATTCACCGCACGACCAGATTCACCGCACGACCGCGACGGGGTCCGGCACCGCGCCGGGCCCCGTTCCGCGTGCGCGCCGCCGCCCCGGGCGCGGGACGAGCAGGGCCAGCGGCAGGACGGCCGCCATGACGGCGGCGCTCACCCCGAACCCGGCGGAGAACCCGCCGTCGCCGGGGACCGCGACGACGACGACCGCGCTGACCTGGGTCCCGAGCGACGCGCCGACCGTGCGGAGCAGCGTGTTGATGCCGGTGGCCACCCCGGTCTCCCCGGGCGGGACGGCGGCGACCACCAGGGTCGCCACGGCGGCGTAGGCGAAGCCCAGGCCGACGCCGCGCGCCAGGCCGCCGACGTAGAGGTGCCACATGGCGCCGTGCTCGACCGCCACGAACGCGTAGCCGAGGCCGGTCGTCACCGCGCCGCCGAGCAGCACCGTGCGGGAGCCGACGCGCCGGTCGAGCAGGCCCGCCGTCATGCCCGCGACGGTCATGCCGACGCTGGCGGGGAGCTGGAGCAGCGCCGCCTGCGTGGCCGTCCCGCCGAATCCGTACCCGGTGCCTTTCGGGAGCTGGACGAGCAGGGGGAACAGCAGCCCGCCCGCCATCAGCGCGTAGCCGGACAGGAGCGAGGCGGCGTTCGCCGTCCACACCCCTCGCACCCGCATGAGGCGCAGGTCGACCAGGGGCTCGGAGACGCGGCCCTCCACCCACAGCCACGCGCCGGCCGCCGCGAGCGCGAACGCCAGCAGCCCGAGGACGCCGGGGGACGTCCAGCCCCACTCCATCCCCTCGGTGAGGGCGGTGAGCGCGGCCACCAGCCAGGCGGCGAAGAGGGCGGCGCCCCACCAGTCGACCCGCGCCGCGCGGGAGGGCGCGTCGCGGCACCCGGCCGGAACGATCCACCAGGCGAGCAGGACGCCGGGCACCAGGCCGGTCACCGGCACCCACAGCAGCCACCGCCAGCCGAGGAAGTCGATGATCGGACCGGCCAGGCACCACGACACGGCGCCGCCGAGGCCCAGCATGGACGACATGAGACCGACGGCGGGGGCCCGCCGGGCGGGCGGCAGGACGTCGCGGATGATCGTGTACGCCAGCGGGAAGACGCCGCCGCCGACGCCGCCGAGGACGCGCCCGGCGAGCATGACCGGCACCGTCCCGGCCAAAGCCGCGACGACCGTTCCCACGGTGGCGACGGCGAGCACGGCGAGCAGCACCCGGCGCGCCCCGTACAGGTCGCCGAGCCGTCCGACCACCGGCGTGGCGACGGCCGCGGACAGCGTCATCGCCGTGAGCGCCCACGCCGCGCCCGCCGGGGTCGTGTGCAGGCCGTGCTGGATCTGCGGCAGCGCGGGCGTCACCACGGCCATGGACAGCGAGTAGGCCATCACGCCGAGGAAGGCCAGCAGCGGGACCAGCCCGCGCCCGCCCCGCCCCGCCACCGCGCCCTCCCGAAGTTCGCCCCCCTAACAATCTCATACCGGGACGAACCACCCCTCTCCCCCCTGCGGGGGATCCGGTTCGGGCCCCGGAGGGAGGACGGGCCGCGCCCGGGCGGAGAAGATCATCAACATGACCGTGCTCTCCCCTCCCGCCCCTCCCACGCCCCCGGCGACGCGGCCCGCGCCCCGCTGGGCGCGCCCGGCCGCGCACGCGATCACCCTGCTCGCGCTCCCGTCCGGCGTCTGGCGGCTCGGTCTCGCCCTGGGCTTCCCCCTCGGATACACCGAGGAGGGCTACCGGACCGTCTGCCCGCCCGGATTCTGGGGCCCCGCCTACCTGGTCCTTCTCGCCGTCCTCAGCGAGGGCGCCGCCCTGCTCGCCCTCGGCCTCGTGCGGCCGTGGGGCGAGGCGGCCCCGCGCCGGATCCCGTTCATCGGCGGCCGGACCGTTCCGCCCCTGGCGGCCCTGATTCCCGCGTGGGCGGGCGTCGCCGTCCTCGCCGTGCTGTGGACGCCCCTGGCGGCCTGGTGGAGCATGCCCGCGGACGACATGACCCCGGCCGGCCACACCGCCGTCGGGTTCCTCTACCTCCCTCTCGTGGCCTGGGCTCCGCTCCTCGCCGCCCTCGCCGTCGCCTACCGGCGCCGCCGCCTCGCGATGCCCGTCGTGAGGGTCTCCGCGCCGGCGCGCGTCACCGACCCATGATCGTCCCGTTGCCGCGCAGGGCCTCGACGCGCCCGGACGGCAGGCCGAGGACGTCGCGGAGCACCTCGTCGGTGTGCTCGCCGAGGGCGGGGGCCGGGACCGGGGGCGGGGACGCGTCACCGAGCCGCACGGGCGAGCCCGGGGCCAGGTGCCGGCCCACGCCCGGCTGGTCGAGCGGCGCCATGATCGGCTCGTCCGGCAGTCCGGCGGCCACCTCCGCGAAGTCGCGGTAGCGGGACCAGAGGACGGACGTCCGCTCCAGCCCGTCCGCGACCTCCTCGCAGGTGCGGGAGGCGAACCACGACGCGAGCACGCCCCCGAGCGCCTCGCGGTGGCCGTAGCGGTCGCCGGCGCGGCGGAAGTCGGCGCCCAAGGCGCGTTCCAGGGCCCCGGCCACCTCGCCGAGGCCGGTCGCCTCCACCAGGTCCCGCCAGTGCCGGGCGGTGAGGATCGCGACCATGACCCGCCCGTCGGCCGTGGCGAAGTCGCGCCCGAAGTCGCCGAAGAGGTGGTTGCCCAGGCGCGCCCTGGGCTCCCCGAGCTGCGCCTCCGCGAGGTACCCGAGGTTCCCCGCGGTGGCCAGGGCGACGTCCTGCAACGCGACCTGGATCCGCCGCCCCTCGCCGGTGCGCGACCGGTGCCGTTCCGCCGCCAGCAGCCCGACGGCCGTGTAGAGGCCGCACGCCACGTCCCACGCGGGCAGCGCGTGGTTGACGGGCGCCTCCACGTCCGCGGGCCCCGTGATCGACGGGAAGCCCATGGCGGCGTTCACCGTGTAGTCGACGGCGTTGCCGCCCTCCCGCGTCCCCTGGAGCCGGACGTGGATCAGGTCGGGCCGCGCGGCCCTCAGCTCCTCGTAGGACAGTCCCGGCCGCGGCGGCGCGTTGGTCAGCACGACGCCGCCGTCCGCGGCGAGCGCGGCGACCAGCTCGCGGCCCTCGGGCGAGCGCAGGTCGACGGCGACCGACCGCTTGCCCTTGTTCAGCCCGGCCCAGTACAGGCTCCGCCCGGACGGCGCGAGCGGCCACCGGTCGATGTCGGGCCCGCCGCCGATCTGGTCCACGCGGATGACGTCCGCGCCGAGCTGCGCCAGGGTCATCCCGCCCAGCGGCGCCGCGACGAAGCTGGACAGCTCGATGACGCGCATCCCGTCCAGCGGCAGTAGGTCGGTCATCCGGCCATGTCTACCAACCGCCCTCCCCCGCGCGGGCCCCGGGGCGAGACCGCGCCGGAGGGGCCGGCTCGGGGGGATGCGGCCCCTCCGGCGGGGTCGGTTCGGCCGCCGGAGGCGGGGCGCCTCCCCCCATGGCGGGACGGCGCCCCCGGCCTCCGGCGGTGGCCGGCCCGGGGAGGGGGACGGCCTCCGGGGTGGCTCGGCCTTCTCGGGAGCTCGGCCTTCTCGGGTGCTCAGCCGGCCTCGGGGACGGGGAGCGTGGGCTGCCCGTCGACGCCGAGGGTGTCCTCGACGAGGGTGACGAAGACCTCGGCGTCGTGCAGGAGCTCCTCCGCCTCGCGCGGGGTGACGGCGCGCGGCAGCCCCGCCTCGGCGGCGGCGCGCTTGTCGGCGCCGGCGGCGAAGAAGGCGGCCCACTCGCGCAGCGCGGGCTCGGCCTCGGGCAGCAGCACCCACACGCTGCGCGGACGGCCGCGGCGGTGGGTCTCCAGAGGCTCCCGGGACGCCAGGACGGCGGCCGCCGCGCGCAGCGCCGCCAGGTGGGCGCACACGTAGCGGACGGCGGGCGAGGTGGCCTCGGCCGCCTCGGCGAGGCCCATGCGGGCGGCGTGCAGCTGCCCGACGGCCGTGTGCGCCGGGCGCGGCGCAGGCATCGGGCGGTGGCGTGGGCGAGGACTGGGGGACGGGACGGACTGGGCTGCGGAGTGGACCCCGCGTGCGGTCATCGTTCCGGACATGTCTGCCTCCTTCCGGGGCTCGGGCCGGCCGGGCGGAGAGCTTCCCCTCTCTCCGCCCGGCCGTCCGTCCCGCCGAAACACCGCGATCGGCGGGGACGTCGCCCTGGCGCGGGCCGCGAGTCCCGCACCACATCGAACATAAGTTCGACGCGCTTCACAGTAAACCGCCCTGACGGCGATTCGTCAACGTGTTCGAACACGTGTCGTACACCGCAGGTCAGCGGGCTTGACAGCGACTCGAAGGCGGCTCCCGCGGGGACGCTAGCGGGGGCGCCTGACGTGCACGGGGACGCCCGTGCCGACGAGGCCCGGGAAGTACTCCGCGATGTGCATCGGCATGCGGACGCAGCCGTGCGAGGCGGGCTGCATGGGCACGTCCAGGGCTCCGTGGAAGGCGATGCCGCCGTTGAAGTAGATGGGGTTGTAGAGCTGCCCCAGCGGCGAGGTCTCCCAGCCGGAGGCGCGGCGTCCCGTCTGGAAGTCGCCCGTCCCGGTCGTGGCGTAGCGGCAGCGCGCGACGGTGGCGCCCCGGTCCTTGGCGCAGTAGTACTCCCCCGAACCCGACGACACGTGCGTGATGAGCCGCGGGCGGCCGTCCTTGTAGAGGACGAGGTACTGGCGCTTCAGATCCACGTCGACGCGGTTCTTCTCGCGTTTCTTGGCCACTGGCCGAGGCTCCTTGGGCGCGTCCAGGGCCTTCCAGAACGAAGAGGAAGGGGTGCTCTTCTGCTTGAGGCGGTTCACCGCCTGGAACGCCCACACTGCCGTCTGCGTGGACGGTCCGTACTTCCCGTCCGCCTTTCCGGGGTCGTAGTGCAGTTCCTTCAGGCGCCGCTGGAGCGCCTCGACGTCGGGCCCCTTGGCACCCGGTTTCAGCTTTCGGTGCGTGGGGCTCGGTTCGGGCGTCGCCGGCGCCTTGGACGGCGTCCCCTCCGGCGACTCCTTCGACGGGGCGGGAGCCGCCGCCCCGATGTCGTTGCAGCCCGTCAGGACGACGGCCGCGACCAGCAGAACCGCGCTCTTCCGCACGTCGATCGCTCTCCCTCGCATGCGCTGACCTTAAAGTTCTACCCATGCATCCGAATGCCGAAATCGTCGCGAAGGCTCTGCTCGACCTTGGCGCGACCGGAGCCGTCGTCGAGCTGCCCGACTCCGCGAGGACGGCGCAGGCCGCCGCCGAGCAGCTGGGCTGCGAGGTCGGCGCGATCGCCAACAGCCTGGTGTTCGACGCCGACGGGTCTCCGCTGCTGGTGATGACCAGCGGCGCGCACCGCGTCGACACGGTGAAGATCGCGGCCCTGGTGGGCGCGGCGAAGGTGCGGCGGGCGTCGCCGGAGTTCGTCCGGGAGGCCACCGGTCAGCCGATCGGGGGCGTCGCGCCGGTCGGCCATCCCGAGGCGATCCGCACGCTGGTGGACGTCTGGCTGGACAGGTACGACAAGGTGTGGGCGGCGGGCGGGCACCCGCACACCGTCTTCCCGACGTCGTACGACGAACTGCTGAGGATCACCGGGGGAACCCCGGCAGAGGTGGAGTGAGGGGAAGCATGGAGCTCTGGCACAACCCGCGCTGCTCGAAGAGCCGCGCCGCCAAGGCCGCGCTGGACGAGGCGGGCGTGGAGTACACCGAGCGCCGTTATCTGGACAGGCCGCCCACGGCGCGGGAGCTGGACGAGGTCCTCGCCCGGATCGGCGCCGAGCCGTGGGACGTGGCGCGGCTGAACGAGCCGGTCGCCGAGGAGCTCGGGCTCAAGGACCTCGAACGCGACCGGGCCCGCTGGATCGAGGTCATGGTGGCGAACCCGGTGCTGATCCAGCGCCCGATCGTCGTGGCGGACGAAAGCGCCGTCGTGGCGCGCGATGCCGAATCGGTGCGCAAGGCCCTCGACAGCCAGTGACACCGGTGTGATTCTGGGGAGTCGGGAACGGCGAGGCGTGAGCACCGGAGGGGTGATGGCGACGCAGATGCGGACGGGTCCGGCGGCGCGCGACCCGGAGTTCCGGGGGATCGACCCGCCGGCGCTCAACCAGGTCATCAGGCAGCTCCAGGACGCGCAGAACGCGATCCAGGGGTGGCTGAACGGCCACCGCCCGCCGCCCGGCGTCTCCGCGGCCGGCTACCGGCAGGCCGACGAGGTGGCGCGGTGGGCCGCCGAGCAGCTCGGGATGCTGACGCGCCGGTACAACTTCGCGGTCACCCATCCCTCCCCCGGCGGAGGCATCGACACGCCGCCGGCGCCCACCCCGGCCCCGGCGCCGAGCAGGACCGGGGGCCACCCGGCGGGGACGCCGCGCCCGGTGAAGGCGCCGCCGCAGCCGACCCCGCCCGCGAAGGCGGCGCCGCAGCCGACCCCGCACGGCGCCGGTGACCTCGGCGCCTTCCCCGACCGGCCCGCGGCCGCACGGGCCGCCCGGGCCGACGCGCTGGCCATAGCGGCGTCCGTCCAGCACGGCCGGCCCGTCCCGGACCCGGTGTGGCGGCACCTGAAGGCCAATGCCGGCGACCCCGACTACACCGAGAAGCTGTACGAGCGCCTCGGCCCGGAGGGCGCCGCCGGCCTGCTGGAGGCCGCCCAGGGGGACAAGGCGAGGCCGGCGGCCGTGCGGCAGTCCCTCGGCACGTCCAGCCACCATCTGACGATGGACGTGACGTGGCTGCGCGCCTTCCTGGCGGAGGCCGACCGCGCCGGAATCCGGCCCGTCGCCGTCCAGGTGCTCCTCGGGGCCGACATGAGCGCCCGCACGCGCGAGGCCGTCGCCAGGCTCGACCTGCACCCGTCCACCGCCACCGCCTGAGAGGTCGCCATGGCCGCTCCTCCGCCTCCCGGCAGCCTGCCCCCGCCGATCACGGGGGCCGCGTCGGCCCGGCTGTCGCCCGCCGAGCAGCCCAATCCGGAGTACCAGCAGCTCTACCAGGCGTACGCCGACGCCTACGGCGGCATCGACCGGCTACGCCAGGCGCTGGACGGGCCCGTGAAGACGCTCGGCGGGACGGACGCGTGGCTCGGCCCGGAGGCGCGCGAGTGGGCCGGGCAGCTCGACACCAACCGCGGGACGCTGCGGAAGGCCGCCGACCGGATCCTCTGGGACATCTACGATCGGCTTTCCGCGACCCAGCGGACCATCACGCGGGTCTAGTCTCTGTCGGGTGAGGGACCCGAAGCTGCGCGAGATCGACGAACGCGCCTTCCTACGCAGGCTGAGCCCCATGCTGGACGTGTACGCGGCCGCGATGGAACCGCCGAACGAGCAGCTCCCTGGCCGGCACACCATCATGGAGCGGCATTCCTCGTACCCGGGGTTCCGCGCGTTCGTGGTCGAGCGGCGCGGCGCGCTGCCGGTCATTCCTGGGCAAGCCCAGGGGTTCGCGTACGGATTCCATGGTGCGCGCGGCCAGTGGTGGCACGACGTCGTCCACCAGGCGCTGTCCGACCGGGAGGGGCCCGAGCACGCCGACTCGTGGCTGGAGGACGCCTTCGAGGTCGCCGAGTTGCACGTCCACCCGCAGTCGCAGGGCAGGGGCCTCGGCCGGGCGCTGCTCAGCGCGCTGTGCGCGGGGCGGCCGGAGGGCACCGTCGTGCTGTCGACGCTCGACAGGCGGCCGGACACCCCGGCGCGCACCCTCTACCGGTCGGTCGGCATGGTCGACCTGCTGACCGACTTCGAGTTCCCGGGCGGCGGGCCCCGCTACGCGGTGATGGGAGGAACGCTGCCCCTGGCGCCGTACCCGGCGCCCTCCAGCAGGGAGTAGACCTCGCGCGTCGCCGTCGACTGGTTGAACGTGATGAAGTGGATCCCCGGCGCGCCCTGGTCGAGCAGCTCGCAGCACAGTTCGGCGGCGTGCTCGATGCCGAGCCGGCGGACGGCCTCCGGGTCGGAGGCGACGGCCTCGAAGCGGGCCCTGACCTCGGGCGGGAACGGCGCGCCCGACAGCTGCTCGGACCGCTCGATCGTGCTGAGCCGGGTGACCGGCATGATGCCGGGCAGGATCGGCACGTCGCAGCCGGCGGCGTCGACGCGGTCGCGCAGCCGGAAGTAGTCGTCGGCGCGGAAGAACATCTGGGTGATCGCGTAGTCGGCGCCGGCCCGGCACTTGTCCACGAAGTGGCGGGTGTCGCTCTCGACGTCGCGCGAGCGCGGGTGCTTGTACGGGAAGGCGGCGACGCCGACGCTGAAGTCGCCGTAGGAGCGGATCATCCGGACCAGCTCGGCGGCGTACTCGACGCCGTCCGGGTGCTTGACCCACTCCCCCATCGGGTCGCCGGGCGGGTCGCCGCGCAGCGCCAGGACGTTGCGGACGCCGGCGGCGGCGAACCGGCCGATCAGGTTGCGCAGCTCGGCCTGGGAGTGGTTCACGGCGGTGAAGTGCGCGACCGGCGTGAGGGTGGTGTCGGTGGCGATGCGCTCGACGATGTCGACGGTCGTGTCGCGTGTTCCGCCGCCCGCGCCGTAGGTGACCGAGACGAACGTCGGGTGCAGGGACTCCAGCTCGCGGATCGTACGCCACAGGTTCCGCGCGCCCTTGTCGGTCTTGGGCGGGAAGAACTCGAACGAGAACGAGCGTTCGCCCGAGGCGAGCAGTTCTCGGACGGTGGGGGGCCTGTCAGGGCGTACGCGTCGCATCCACCAAGCCTACAGAAGCGCCGCTTCAGCGGATCGGGCCGATCGCGCACGGAGAGCCGCGGAGGGACGCGACCGCGCGCCGATACGCGTGATGCTCGCCACACCGAGCGTGTGTTATGTCCTTTTTTCTGACGATCTAGTGACATCTCACGCCTGTGATGCCGGGGAGAAGCGCCCAGGTGGATACGATCTCGGCATGTCGACCATCCGGATCCGCAAGGAGGTCGACGAGGCGCTGCTGGCCTTCGTCGACCGCCGGCGCCCCGCGCTGCGCGCCATCAGCGAGGACCTCGCTCCGCTGCTGTCGGCCCTGGACGCCCTGCTCGGCGGCGGGAAGCGGCTGCGTCCCGCCTTCTGCTACTGGGGGTGGCGCGCCGCGGGCGGCGAGGACGGACCCGGCATCGTGGCCGCCGCGGCGTCCCTGGAGCTGCTCCAGGCGAGCGCGCTGATCCACGACGACGTGATGGACTCCAGCGACACCCGGCGCGGCCAGCCGTCCGCCCACCGGCGGTTCGAGGCGCTGCACCGCGCGCAGGGGTGGCCGGGCGACGCGGAGTCCTTCGGCGGCGGCGCCGCCATCCTGCTCGGCGACCTGTGCCTGGCCTGGTCGGGCGAGATGTTCGAGACCTCCGGGCTGGACGGGGCGAGCAGGGTGCGCGGCCGGGAGGTCTACGACCTGATGCGCACCGAGGTCATGTGCGGCCAGTACCTCGACATGCTGGAGGGGACGCGCCGCCAGGCGAACGTCGCCACGGCGCTGCGCGTGGTGGAGTACAAGAGCGCCAAGTACACGATCGAGCGCCCGCTGCACCTCGGCGCGGCGCTGGCCGGCGCCCGCCCCGACGTGGCGGCCGCGCTCACCGGCTACGGCCTGCCGCTCGGCATCGCCTTCCAGCTCCGCGACGACGTGCTCGGCGTCTTCGGCGACCCGGCCGAGACCGGCAAGCCCGCAGGGGACGACCTGCGCGAGGGCAAGCGGACCGTCCTGGTCGCGCTCACTTTGGAACGTGCCTCCGCGGCCCAGGCGGCGGCGCTGGAGCGCCGCCTCGGCGACCCGGCGCTGGACCGCCCCGGCGTGGACGAGCTGCGCGCCGTCATCGAGGAGACCGGGGGCCTCGACGCGTGCGAGGCCATGATCGAGCGCTACCTGCGCGAGGCGGAGCGGGCGCTGGAGACGGCCCCGATCACCGACGGCGCCCGGGAGGCGCTGGCGGAGCTCGCGGTGGCCGCCACCACGCGCAGCACCTGAGCCCCCCGTGACACGATTCGGCCAAGTTTTCCCGGCGGTCTAGAACTCTCCCACTGATCGGTGGCAGAAATGTCGCCATGTGCGCCGACACCCCAGGAGACCGCGTCCCGCGCTTCGCCCCGCTCCCGGAGGAGGAGTGGGACGACGTGGTCCGGGCCGTGACCGACACGATCGGGCCCCTGAACGTCATCACCACGCTCGCCCGGCATCCGGAGCTGTTCCGGTCGTGGATCGGGTTCGGCTCGATGCTGCTGATGAACGGGACGCTGGGCGCCCGCGACCGCGAGCTGGCGATCCTGCGCACCGCGCACCACCGGTCCTGCGCGTACGAGTGGGACCACCACCGGCGGGTGGGGCTGGACGCGGGGCTCACCGAGGACGAGATCGACGCCCTGCGGAAGGACCCGGACGGGCACGGCTGGAGCGGCGACGACCGCATGGTCCTGGCCGCCGCGGACGAGTTGCACGCGAACGGCACGATCAGCGACGCGACGTGGACGGAGCTGGCCGCGCGCTTCGGGGAGCACCAGCTGATCGAGCTCGTGATGCTGATCGGCCACTACCACATGGTCGCCTTCGCGCTGAACGCCCTGCGGGTCCAGAACGAGGACGGCGGCCGGTGAGGCCGGGGCGCGGGCTGCCGGCGGCGCTCGCGGTCGCCTCCGCCCTCGCGCTGACGACGGCGCTGACCGCGGCGTCCGCTCCGGGCGAGGCGCGGGCGGCGGGCGGGCGCTGCGGCGCCCCGGCCCAGCGGCCGTGGTGCGACGCCGCGCTGTCACCCGACCGGCGGGCGGCGCTGCTGCTGGCGCGGATGACCGGGGACGAGAAGATCTCGATGCTGGCGTCGGACGATCCGCTCGGCGGGCCGCTCGGCGGCCTCTCCGAGAACGCGCACGCCGACACCGCCGACGGGATCGACCGGCTCGGCGTCCCGCCGGTCCGCATGGCCGACGGCCCCGCCGGCGTCCGCCAGGGCAGGGCGACGGCGCTGCCCGCGCCGATCGCGCTCGCGGCGGCCTTCGACCCGGAGGCCGCCCGGCTGTACGGCGGGACGGTCGCCTGGGAGGCCAGGCACCGGGGCAACGACCTGGTCTTCGGCCCGACCGTGGACGTCCTGCGCACGCCCCGCAACGGCCGGACGTTCGAGGGCCTCGGCGAGGACCCCTACCTGTCGGCGACGCTCGGCGTGCCGTGGATCCAGGGCGCGCAGGCGCAGGGCGTGATGACCTCCGTCAAGCACATGGCCGTCTACACGCAGGAGACCGACCGGCTGTCGCTCGGCATGAACGTCGACCCGCGCACGCTCCGCGAGATCTACCTGCCGCCGTTCGAGGCCGCGGTGAAGGACGCGGGCGCCGCGACGGTGATGTGCGGGTTCGGCAAGCTGAACGGCCGGTGGGCCTGCCAGGACGGCGCCGTCCTCAACGGGATCCTGCGGTCGGAGTGGGGGTTCACGGGGTTCGTCCCGTCCGACCACACCGCCGTGCAGGACGCCGCCGGCGCCGCGGCCGGCGGACTGGACATGGAACTGCCCTTCGGCATGAAGTACAACGCGTTCCTGCTGCGGCTGGCCGTCGCGCAGAAGAAGGTCACGCAGGCCGCCGTCGACGCGCACGTGCGCAACATCCTGCGGACGATGTTCAGGTTCGGGGTGTTCGACCGGCAGGCGTACCCCAACGACCTCAGCCGCGCCGACCGGACGGCCGGCCGGAACGCCGCCCGGGCCATCGAGGAGGGCGGGATCACGCTGCTGAAGAACGACGGCGTCCTCCCGCTCCGGGCCCCGGGGTCGATCGCGCTGATCGGGCGGGCCGCGCGGCAGAGCCCGAGCGGCTTCGGCTCGGCGAAGGTCGTCCCGTTCGCGACCGTGAGCGCGCAGGACGGCGTCGCGCGCCGCGCGGGTCCCGGGACCAGGGTGACCTACCACGACGGCGACGACCGCGGAGGCGCCGCGGCGGCGGCCCGCGCCGCCGACCTCGCCGTAGTGTTCGCGACCGACAGCCAGGGCGAGTTCTTCGACAAGTCGTGCCTGACACTGCGATGCGGGGAGCCGCTCAGAGGCGACCAGGACGGGCTCATCTCCGAGGTCGCCAGGGCCAACCCCAACACGGTCGTCGTGCTGAACACGGGCGGACCCGTGCTGACGCCCTGGGCCGGGCAGGTGAGGGGCATCGTCGAAGCCTGGTACCCGGGTCAGGAGGCAGGGGACGCCTTGGCCCGCGTCCTGTACGGGGACGTGGACCCCGGCGGGCGGCTTCCGGTGACGTTCCCCGTCAACGAGAACGACGCCCCCGCGTCCGGGAACCCGGCGCAATACCCCGGCCTCGGCAAGAACACCACGTTCTCCGAAGGCGTCATGGTCGGCTACCGGCACTACGACGCGAAGGGCATCACGCCCAGGTTCCCGTTCGGGCACGGCCTGTCCTACACCACGTTCGCCTACAGCGGGCTGGTCGCGACGTCCAAGTCCGTGCAGGTGACCGTCACCAACACGGGCCGTCGCGCCGGCGTCGCCGTGCCGCAGCTCTACATCGGCATGCCGTCGCCGGGCGCGGAGGTCCCGCAGCCTCCCAGGCAGCTCAAGGGGTACGCCAAGGCCGCCCTCGCGCCCGGGCAGAGCGCGAGGGTGACGTTCCCGCTGTCGTCGCGCTCGCTCGCCTACTGGAACGAGCGGGCGAAGGCGTGGAAGGTCGCCGCCGGCTGCTACAAGATCATGGTGGGCGAGTCGTCGCGGCGGATCGTCGGCTCCGCGGCGCTCGGGACGTGCCGCTGACGGAGAAGATCGCGGTTCCCCTGCCCTACTCGCCGGTTACGAGGTACAAAGGGGGAGATCTTCGTCCGCCCCCGCCGAGTCGGAGTCCCCCAGTGCCGCACGACACCTCCCGCGGGAGGACGGATCCCCATCCCCCGCGTTCCTCTTCCAGCCGCCCCGGCCGCGCCGCCCGCGCCGGCCAGCCCCACGGCGCGCACGCCGGCCGCCCGGCCAAGGCGCACCCCGGGCCGGGCCGCGTGCCCGTCCGGCCCGCGCACGGCCGCGACCACCGGTGCGGCGCCCCGCTCGGCCCCGACGACCCGCGCGGCCTCGGCGGCTACACGCTGGTCGGGCGGCTCGGCGAGGGCGGACAGGGCGTCGTCTACCTCGGCCGGGACGGCGACGGCGAGTTCGTCACCGTCAAGCTGCTGCGCGGCGGCATGGCGGCCGGGCAGCGGGCGCGCAGCCGCTTCGCCAAGGAGGCGGACGCGGCCCTGCTGGTCTCGGGGCGGCACACCGCGCGCGTGCTGGACGCCGACATGACCGGCGACCGCCCCTACATCGTCAGCGAGTTCGTCGAGGGGCCCTCGCTCCAGGACGTCGTCGCCGACCGCGGCCCGCTCACCCCGCCGCAGCTCCGCAAGCTCGCGCTGCGGACCGCCGCCGCGCTGGCGGCGATCCACCGCGCCGGGATCGTGCACCGCGACTTCAAGCCCGGCAACGTGCTGCTCGGCCCGGACGGCGCCAAGGTCATCGACTTCGGCATCGCCCGCACCGCCGACGCGACCCCGCTGACCACGGGCCCGGTCGGCACGCCCGCCTACATGGCGCCCGAGCAGATCGAGGACGAGCCGGTCGGGCCCCCCGCCGACGTGTTCGCGTGGGGCGCCTCGATGGCGTTCGCCGCGACGGGCCGCCCGCCGTTCGGCACCGGGCCGAGCGCCGCAGTCATGCGGCGCGTGACGTCCCGCAAGCCCGACCTCGGCGACATGGAGGGCCCGCTGGGCGACCTCGCGGCGCGCTGCCTGGACAAGAACCCCGCCGCGCGCCCGACCGCGCCGCAGATCGTCCGGGCGCTGCGCGAGGGCCAGGCGCCGGCGCCGAAGCCGCGCCCGACGCGGATCCCGCGCTACCGGTGGCGGATGATGGTCGCGCTCGGCGCCGTCGTGGCCGCCGGGTTCCTCCTCGGTGTCCTGTCCTGACGCTGCGTCCTGTCCTGACGCTGCGTCCTGCCCTGACCCGGACGGCCGCTCACCAGTGCGGGGGGCGGTCCTCCAGCAGGCGCGCGTCGTCGTCGCCCGTGCGCCACTCGCCCCATCCGGCGTCGGTGTCGTCGGACGTCTGGTCCGGCAGGACGTCCATGTCGTCGTCCAGGACGACCTCGCGGTCGTCGTCGGGTCCCACGCTCATGATCCCCATTGTCGGCGACCGGGCCGCGGCCCGCACCGTGATCCGCGTCAAACCGCGCCGCGCGTCAGGCGGCGCCGAGCGGCCGCGCGGCCAGGCGGCGCGCGAACAGGGCCGCGGCGGCGCCCGGGTCGTCGGCCTCGGTGATCGCCCGGACCACCACGACGCGCTCCGCGCCCGCGGCGAGGACCTCGTCGAGGGTGCCGAGGTCGATGCCGCCGATCGCGAACCACGGCCGCGCGACGCGCTGCGCCGCGACGTACTCCAGCAGCTTGGGGCCGGGGGCGGCGCGGCCGGGCTTGGTCGGCGTGGGCCACACCGGGCCCGCGCAGAAGTAGTCGGCGCCGGGCTCGGCGGCCGCCGCCGACGCCTGCTCGCCCGAGTGCGTCGACCGGCCGATCAGCATGTCGCCGCCGACGATCGCGCGGGCGGCGGGCACCGGCAGGTCGTCCTGGCCGAGGTGCAGGACGTCCGCGCCGACCGCGTGCGCGATGTCGGCCCGGTCGTTGACGGCCAGCAGCGCCCCGTGCCGCTCGCACGCCGCCCGGAACACCTCCAGGTGGGCCGTCTCCTGCCGGGCCTCCAGGCCCTTCTGGCGGAGCTGGACGATGTCGACCCCGTTCGCGAGCACCGCGTCCAGGAAGGCCGCCAGGTCTCCCTGGCGCTCCCGCGCGTCCGTGCAGAGGTAGAGGCGGGCGCGGCTCAGCCGGGCGCGCAGCGCCACGGCGCGCTCGGTGGGGAGGTGCCTGGACACGGCCGGGGAACGTCCTTTCCAGAGATGACCACGGAGTCGCGCGCGCGGGTGACCCGCCGCGCGCGACTCCGCGATCGTGTCACGTGCGTCGTACTCCGCCGGCGGCGGGCTAGAAGGCGAGCGCCTGGGCGCGGCGGCGGACCTCGGTCCCCCGGTTCTCGGTGAGCGCGTCCACCGGCGTCCCCGGCAGGGTGTCGTCGGCCGTGAACAGCCACCGGATCGTCTCGGCGTCGTCGAAGCCGGCGTCCGACAGGAGCGTCAGCGTGCCGGGGAGCCCCTTGATGACCTGGCCGTCCTTGATGAAGGCCGCGGGCACCATCGGCTCCCCGCCCCGGCGCACCGCGAGGATGCGGTGCTCGTGGATGAGCTGCTTGATCCGGTTGGGCTTGATCCCGAGTCTCTCGGCGGTCTCCCGGAGGGAGAGCCACTCGCCGGCCAGGGCGTCGGTGCGGGGGTCCAGTGCGCTGTCAACGGTTGCGTGCATCTGCGTCACGCCCCCTTGCTACCACGCCTTCGGAAGACTCAAACCCGCTGCACAGCCGTTACGCCCTCTCCGATCGCTCTGCGCGAACAGCCTGCCGGACGGGCACGTCCGGATCGGCGATCATCTCCGGGTCCACCGGCGTCCCCGCGGCGATCACGCGCCTCGCCTGCACCAGGTCGCGGGGCCGGTCGACGGTGAGGATCGCGTCGAGGCGGTCGCCGGTCAGCCACGCCGCCGCCCACTTGCGGCCGGACGGGTCGCCCCGGCGCACGAGCCGCTCGGACGCCGAGTGGTCGCCCGCGTACTGGACCATGCGACCGAACTGCTCCGACCAGAAGTACGGGGCGGCGTCGTACTCGGCGTCCCCGCCGAGGAGCGTCGCGGCGGCGACCTCGGGCGCGTTCAGCGCGGTGTCCCAGTGCTCGACGAGGAGCCGCCGCCCGTAGCGGCGCGACCACCAGGCGGCGCAGTCGCCGACCGCCACGACGTCGGGGCGCCGCGCCCCCGCGTCCTCCTCGCCCATGTAGGTCCGGAACGAGCCGTCGGTGACGACGCCGCGCTCCAGCAGCAGCCCGGAGCCCTCCAGCCACGACAGGACGGGCCGGACCCCGACGCCGACGACCACCTCGTCGGCCTCGACGCGGCCGCCCCCGGCGAGGGCGAGACCGCCGTCGCGCACCTCCGCGACCTTGATCCCGGTCCGCAGCCCGACGCCGGCCTCGGTGTACCAGGGGGCGGTGAGCGCGCCGACCTCGGGCCCGATCGCGCCCGCCAGCGGGGTGTCGGCGGCCTCCACGACGGTGACCTCGCATCCGCGGCGGGCCGCGGCGGTGGCGACCTCGGCGCCGATCCAGCCCGCCCCGACGATCACGATGCGGGCGCCCGCGGTGAGCCGGGCGCGCAGATCGCGGGCGTCGTCGACGGTGCGCAGCACGTGCTGGCGGCCCTCCCCCGGCAGCGTGATCGGAGCCGCGCCGGTCGCGATGACGAGCCCGTCGAAGGGCAGGTCGCCCGCCGTGGACGCCACCGTCCCGCCGCGTCCGGGCTCGTCCAGCCGCAGGCCGGTGGCGCGCTCGCCGAGCAGCAGTTCGCAGCGCAGCGCGTCCCAGTCGGCGTCGACGGTCGTGTCGTCGGACTCGCCCGCGAGGACGGCCTTCGACAGCGGCGGCCGGTCGTAGGGCCGGTGCCGCTCCGCCGACACGAGGGTCAGCGCGCCCTCGTACCCCTTGCTCCGCAGGGCCTCCACGGCGCGCACGCCGGCCAGCCCGCCGCCCACGACGATGACCCTCTCCATGGGGTCACCCTAACGGGCGGCGATCCAGGGGTGGACAGGTGTCCAGGCAGTTGCCCGGTTCGCCGAGGTCGTAAGGTGGGGGCGGGAGAACGGCACAGCAGAACAGCACAGAGCGCGGGAGTCCGGTGCGACCGGGCTGAGAGGGCGGCTGAACGGGCCGCCGACCGCCACGACCTGATCCGGATCATGCCGGCGAAGGGAGCGCGCATGCAGATCGTCATCATCGGCGCCGGGGTGGTCGGCCTGGCCACCGCCTGGCGCACCGCCGCCGGCGGCGCCGCCGTCACCCTCGTCGACCCCGCGCCCGCGTCCGGGGCCTCCTCCGTCGCGGCGGGCATGCTCACCCCGGTCAGCGAGCTGACCTACGGCGAGGAGCCGCTGCTGCGGCTCGGCCTCGCCTCCCGCGACCGGTACGGCGCGTTCGTCGCCGAACTGGAGGAGCTGACCGGGCTGGAGACCGGCTACCGCACCGACGGGATCATCGAGGTCGCCTTCGACTCCGACGACCTGCGGCACCTGGACGACCTGCGCCGATTCCAGGAGGACCTGGGCATCCCCGCCGAGGCGCTCACCGGCCGCGAGTGCCGGCGGCTGGAGCCGATGCTCGCGCCCGGCGTGCGCGGCGGCCTGCTCGCCCCCGAGGACGGCTCGGTCGACCCCCGCAGGCTCGCCCCGGCGCTGCTGGCGGCGTGCGAGCGGCTGGGGGTCCGGCTCGTCCGGCGCCGGGCCGAGCGCGTCGTCGTCGAGAACGACGCCGCCGCCGGCGTGGGACTGGACGACGGCACCGTGATCCGCGCGGACCGGGTGCTGCTGGCGGCCGGGCCGTGGTCGGGCGACCTCGGCGGCCTGCCCCCCGGGACCGTTCCACCCGTCCGCCCGGTCAAGGGCCAGGTGATCCGGCTGCGCACCCGCACGCCCTTCCTGCGGCGCTCGACCCGCGGCCTCGTCCGGGGCTCGTCGGTCTACCTGGTGCCGCGCGCGGACGGGGAGATCGTCCTCGGCGCCACGCAGGAGGAGCTGGGCTTCGACACGCGCGTCACCGCGGGCGGGCTGTGGGAGCTGCTGCGCGACGCCCGCGAGCTGCTGCCGGGCATCACCGAGCTGGAGTTCGCCGAGGTCACCGCCGGGCTGCGGCCCGGCTCCCCCGACAACGCGCCGGTGATGGGGCCGACCGCGCTGCCCGGGCTGCTCGTCGGCACCGGGCACTTCCGCAACGGCATCCTGCTCACGCCGGTGAGCGCCGACATCCTGTCCGCGATGCTGCTGGACGGGCCCGTCCCCGAGGTCGCCGGGCCGTTCGCCCCCGACCGCTTCTCCCCCGAGGTGAGCGCATGAAGGTGATCGTCAACGGTGAGCCGCGCGAGCTGCCCGACGGCGCGAGCGTGGCCGAGGTCGTCGCGTCCGTCACGGCCGCCGCGACGGGCGTGGCGGCGGCGCTGAACGACGAGGTCGTCCGGCGCTCGGCGTGGGCGACCACGCCCCTGCGGGACGCCGACCGCATCGAAGTGCTGACCGCGGTCCAGGGAGGCTGAGGATGAACGACACCGACGGGCTGGTCATCGCGGGCGAGGAGCTGGGCTCGCGGCTGATCATGGGAACGGGCGGGGCGCCCAGCATGGCGGTGCTGCGCGAGGCGCTGACCGCGTCCGGGACGGCGCTCACCACGGTCGCGATGCGCCGGGTGGACCCGTCCGCGCGCGGCTCGGTGCTGGACGTGCTGACCGAGTGCGGCATCCGTGTGCTGCCGAACACCGCCGGCTGCTTCACCGCGGGCGAGGCCGTCCTGACGGCCAAGCTCGCCCGGGAGGCGCTCGGGACGAACTGGGTCAAGCTGGAGGTGATCGCCGACGAGCGCACGCTGCTGCCCGACCCCATCGAACTGGTCGAGGCCGCCGAGCAGCTCGTCGACGACGGCTTCGTCGTCCTGCCCTACACCAGCGACGACCCGGTCCTCGCGCACCGGCTGGAGCGGATCGGCTGCGCGGCCGTGATGCCGCTCGGCTCCCCGATCGGGTCGGGGCTCGGCATCCGCAACCCGCACAACATCGAGCTGATCGTCGAGCGCGCGGACGTCCCGGTGATCCTGGACGCGGGTCTCGGCACGGCGTCCGACGCGGCCCTGGCCATGGAGCTCGGCTGCGACGCCGTGCTCCTCGCGACCGCCGTCACCCGCGCGCAGTCCCCGGCCCGGATGGCCGCCGCGATGCGGCACGCGGTGGAGGGCGGCCGGCTCGCGCGGCTCGCCGGGCGCATCCCGAAGCGCCGCCACGCCCAGGCGTCGTCCCCGTTCGACGGGCTCGCGACCTCGTAGCGACGCTAAAGATCCGTCTGAAGAAATAGTCGCTGGACCTGCAAAGTCACCCGCCACCAGACTGGGCCGTACCGGGGCGCGACCCCACAGATCGCTTCGGTGTTGATGGAAGCGTCCCCTCCCTAAGGTGCGTGACATGCAGCAGGACGAAGGCGCGCGCGCCGGCAGGCTCGCGGTGGCGGCGGCGACGGTCACGGTGGTGTTCTGGGCCTCGGCCTTCGTCGCCATCCGCAGCGCGGGCGCCGACTACGGCCCCGGAGCCCTCGCCCTCGGCCGCCTCCTTTCCGGGACGGTCGTGCTGGGGACGCTCTGGCTCATCCGGGGCGAGGGCCTGCCGCCCAGGGCCGCCTGGCCCGGCATCGCCACCGCCGGCGTCCTGTGGTTCGGCGCCTACATGGTCGCGCTGAACTGGGGCGAGCAGCTGGTGGACGCGGGCACCGCCGCCCTCGTCGTCAACATCGGGCCGATCCTCATCGCGCTCCTCGGCGGCTGGCTGCTGAAGGAGGGCCTGTCGTCCCGGCTGATGCTCGGCATGGCCGTGTCGTTCGCCGGCGCCGCCGTCGTCGGGCTGTCGATGTCCGGCGACGGCCGCTCCTCCGTCGGCGGGGTGCTGCTCTGCCTGGCCGCCGCCGTCACCTACGCGGCGGGCGTCGTCGCCCAGAAGCCCGCGCTGAGGCACGCGTCGGCGCTGCAGTTCACCACGTTCGCCTGCGCGATCGGCGCGCTCGCCTGCCTGCCGTTCTCCGGGCAGCTCGTCTCGCAGGCCGCGGACGCCTCGGCGGGCGCCACCCTCAACATGGTCTATCTGGGCGTCTTCCCGACCGCGGTCGCCTTCACGACCTGGGGGTACGCCCTCGCCCGCACGACCGCGGGGAAGATGGGCGCCACCACCTACGCCGCGCCCGCCCTCGTGGTGGGGATGTCGTGGCTGTTCCTCGACGAGGTCCCCGGCCTGGTCACCCTCTGCGGCGGGCTGCTGTGCCTCACCGGCGTGGCCGTCTCCCGCAGCACGCGGACGCTGCGCCGCCGCGTCCCGCCCGTCACTCCCGAACCGGGCGCCCCGGACTCACCCTCCGGGCTCATCGATGCTCATACTCACGACTGATGAGATCCATGCGGATTCGCCCGTAAACTCGCACCGATGGACACGACGGTTGCAGACCCACTCGTCGGGCGCGTGCTCGACGGGCGCTACCGCATTGAGTCCCGCATCGCGCGCGGCGGCATGGCCACGGTCTACCTCGCGCGCGACCTCAGGCTCGACCGCGTCATCGCGATCAAGGTGATGCACGCCGGACTCGCCTCCGACGAGGACTTCGTCGCCCGCTTCATCGGCGAGGCCAAGGCCGCCGCGGCGCTGTCCCACCCGAACGTCGTCGCCGTCTACGACCAGCGCACCGACGGCGAGCACGTCTTCCTGGTGATGGAGTACGTCGCCGGCCGCACCCTGCGCGACGCGCTGAACTCGCTCGGGCGGCTCGGCCCCCGCGCCGCGTTGGAGATCATGCAGCCGGTGCTGGCCGCGCTCGGCGCCGCGCACCGGGCCGGGCTCGTGCACCGCGACGTCAAGCCCGAGAACGTGCTGATCACCGAGGACGGCCAGGTCAAGGTCGCCGACTTCGGCCTCGCGCGGGCCGAGACCGCCAGCAAGATGACCAAGACCGGCATGATCATCGGAACGGTCGGCTACCTGGCGCCCGAGCAGGTGCTGTCCGGCAACGCCGACGTCCGCTCCGACGTCTACGCCGCCGGGATCATGCTGTTCGAGCTGATGACCGGACGGCTGCCGCACCAGGGCGACACGCCCCTCGCCGTCGCCTACAAGCACGTGAACGAGACGGTGCCTCCGCCGTCCAGCGTCGTCCCCGGCATCCCCCCGCAGGTGGACGCCCTGGTCACCGACGCCACGAGCCACGAGCCTCCGCGCCGCCCGCAGGACGCGAACCAGTACCTGGCCGAGGTCGCCGAGGCGTTCGGCGGCCTGCCCCGCGACTTCGACCGCCGCGTCGAGGAGTCGTCCCGCAACGCGACGAGCGTCATGGAGGCCCTGCCCGCCCACGGCCGCACCGCCGTCATGGACGCCGAGACCCTGGCGCCCCGGTACGCCCGCCCCACGAAGACCGACCGCGCCCTCGGGGCGCTGACCGGCCGCTACGTCCTGATCGCCATCGGCCTGGTCGCGGCGGTCATCCTCGGCTGGGCCGTCTGGTACCAGACGTCCGGCCAGTACGAGCACGTCCCGTCCTCGATCATCGGGATGAAGGTCGCCGACGCCCGCGACCAGCTGGAGTCCGACGGCCTGGACGTGCGCACCGCCAAGGCGGTCTACAGCGACCGCGTCCACAAGGGCGGCGTCGCCAAGTCCGACCCGGCCGCCGGGGCCCGCGTCGCCAAGGGCCAGACGGTCACCCTCACGCCCTCCCGGGGCATCACGCCCCGCGAGGTCCCCGACGTCGGAGGCAAGTCCCTCGCCGACGCCAAGAAGACCCTGGAGGACAAGGGCTTCACCGTCGGCCGGACGAGCACCACCCCCTCGCAGACCGTCTCCAAGGGCGACGTCATCAGCACCGACCCGGACGCCGGCGAGAAGCAGTCCCCCGACGTGCCGGTCGCGATCGTCGTCTCCACGGGCATGTCGATGCCCGGCCTCGTCGGCCAGAACGGCGACGCGGCGGCCAACCAGCTGCGCTCGATGGGCCTGGACGTGACCGTCAAGAAGAAGCAGGTCGACGGCAAGGACCCCGACACGGTGATCGAGCAGGACCCGTCGGAGGGCACCGGCGTCTCCCGCGGCGACAAGGTCACCATCGTCGTCAACAAGCGCGACTGCATCGTCGACGCGGGCCCCTTCCAGTTCGGCTGCGACGACGGCGACGGCAACCAGAACGTCCCCGTCCCCGACCTGACCGGCCGGCGCGTCAACGACGCCAAGAAGGCCCTGGAGGACTCCGGCTTCCAGGTGAACGTGACGGGCTTCGGCGGCAACGTCGTCCGCTTCCAGTCGCCCAACAGCGGCGAGGCCCCGCGCGGCTCCACCGTCACGATCGTCCGGGGCCCCTGACCGGCTAGTCTGAACGCGCCATGACCTCACCCATCAATCGCGTACCCGTCAGCCCCGTAGGGGCGCACGTCCCCGTGGCCGGCGGCCTCGCCACCGGCGGCCTGAAGTACGCCGCCGAGATCGGCGCCGAGGCCGTCCAGGTCTTCGTCTCCAACCCCCGCGGCTGGGCCCTGCCCGAGGGGAGGCCCGCCGAGGACGCCAAGCTCCGCGACGAGGACCTCCCCGTCTACGTCCACGCCCCGTACCTGGTGAACCTCGGCTCCCCCACCCCGGAGACGCTCGACAAGTCCCTCGCGGCCGTCCGCCACTCCCTGACCCGGGGCCGCGCCATCGGCGCCCGCGGCGTCGTCGTCCACACCGGCTCCGCCGTCACCCGGACCTACGACGAGGCCATGGCCCAGGTCCGCGAGCACGTCCTGCCGCTCCTCGACGAGATCCCCGAGGACGGCCCCGACCTGCTCCTGGAGCCCATGGCGGGCCAGAACAACATGCTCTGCGCCAAGGTCCAGGACCTGGCCCCGTTCTTCGAGCGCCTCGACCACCACCCGAAGCTCGGCGTCTGCTTCGACACCTGCCACGCCTTCGCCGCCGGCCACGACCTGGCCGCCCCGGGCGGCGTCAAGGACACCCTCGACGCCCTGGTCGCCGCCGTGGGCGAGGGCCGCCTGAAGCTGGTCCACGCCAACGACTCCAAGGACGCCTGCGCCTCCGCCAAGGACCGCCACGAGAACATAGGCGCCGGCCAGATAGGCGAGCCCCCTTTCGCCGACCTCTTCCGCCACCCCGCCACGGCCGGCATCCCCTTCATCATCGAAACCCCAGGCCGAGCCCCCGCCCCCCACGCCAAAGACATAGAAACCCTGAAACGCCTCCGCGGTTGAGCCAGAGCGCCACCCCTGCCTCCCCGCGACAGGGCCCACACCCCGAAGGCAGTTTCAAGCGGCGAGAACCTGCCCTTCGGGCGCGAAGCGAGCCGCAAGGCGAGCCGAAGCGAACCGGCCACAGCCACGGTGCTCCACGATGAAGGGCCCTCAGAGCCCGAAAGAAGAGCACCGCAAGAGGCCCAGCCCAGAACACTCACCCGCACCCACTACTGCAACAACCCCAGCCACCACCGCAACCCCGCACCAGGGCCGCGATCGCGTCCGAAGGCAGTTTCGAGCTTGCGAGAAACTGATCGCGAAGCGAGCCGCAAGGCGAGCCGAAGCGATGCCAGCGATCGCCCGCTTTATCGACGATGGAGGGCCGCCAGGCCCGAAGGAGGAGAAAAAGCAATAAAAAACGACTCAGGCGCCGCTGAACAACCCCCCGACTGTTCAGCGGCGCCTGAGCCACAGGTCGCGGGATCCCACCCCCCCGGTACGGGATCCTGCGACTCACGATCCGGCATTTGTCGCCGGATCTCCGGATTTGCTCTTGTGAGAGGGTTCGCGGCCGGGGACCGCCCGCCCCTCGGGGCGGTGTGACGTGTGGTGCCACTGAGAACACTAGAGGGGTGTCGCCGCCTGTGGACACCGCGACGGCGCGACTGTCGATGAACGGTGTGTAGTCATAGATATACGGAGCGTAGTCGTCGGATGAGCGGTCCCTGCGGCGGGACGAGCGGTCTCGGGCCCGGGTGGGGCGGCCGGAGCGCCGTCAAGAATGGTTCAAATCGGGACTCAGCGGGCGAACACGTCTTCGGGGAGGTGCAGTTTCGTCAGGGCGCGGTCGGCGCGGCGGGGGACGCGGCTGCGGGTCAGGAGTGAGACCGCGACCATGACGGCGAACACGGCGGGGGCGATCAGGGCCGCGGGTTCGGCCACGGCGGCGGCGGTCCAGCCCGTCAGGGGGACCTCGTACAGGTGCAGGACTCCCGAGCCGACGGCGAGGCCGGTGCCGAGGAGCAGGCCGGCGCCTGCCCCGGCGGCGGTCAGGCCGCGCCACCAGATGGCGAGCAGGAGGAGCGGGCACAGGGAGCACGCCGACACGCAGAGGGCCAGGGCGACGAGGCCGGCGGCGTTCTGGGTCCCGATCCTCGGGAGCAGGGCGAGCGGGACGGCGAGCGCGAACACGGTGGCGACGCGGAAGGAGGCGACGCCGCTGCGGCGGGCGCACTGGGTGACCGTGCCGGCGATGGTGACGACGAGGCCGCAGGAGGTGGAGATGAACGCGGCGAAGGCGCCGAGGGTGATGAGCCCGGTGAGCAGCGCGCCGGCCGGCCCGGGGATGCGCTGCGGCAGCAGCAGGACGGTCGCGTCGGTGTCGCCCGTCATCAGCAGTTCGGGAGCGTAGAGGCGTCCCATGGCCGCGTACACGGTGGGGAAGACGTAGAAGAGCGCGAGGAGGACCGGGACCAGGGCGGCCGTTCGGCGGGCGGTGCTTCCGCTCGGATTGGTGTAGAAGCGGATGAGGATGTGGGGCAGCCCCATGGTGCCGAGCAGGATGCCCAGGAGCGCCGAGTACGTGCGGTAGAAGCCGTGCTCCTCCCCGCGGCCGAAGGGGGTGGCCCAGGTCTCGCCGCTCTGGACGGGCAGGCGTTCGGCATGGGGCACCGGCGCGCCGGCCGGGAAGACCACCTCGGCGCCCGGACCGATGGTGTGGCGGCCCGCGGCGAGGGTCACCGCCCCGCCGCCGTGCCGGGCTCCGTCCACGCGGCCCCGGGCGGTGACGAGGACGGCCTCGGGCGCGGTGACCGCCACCTCGGTGCTCACGCAAACCCGGGTGGCGTGCGGGAACCGCGCGGGCCCGCCGGCGACGGGGTCGGGACGGCCGTCCATCTGCCACATGGCCAGCAGCGCCACGGCGGGCACGGCGAGGGCGACCAGCTTCACCCAGAACTGGGCGCTCTGGACGGCGGTGATGCTGCACATCCCGCCGGAGGCGACGATCAGCAGCGTGACCGCCACGACGACGGCCCAGCCCGCCCACACCGGGGCGCCGGTCATCACGCGCAGGGTCACGCCGGCGCCCTGGAACTGCGGCAGCAGGTAGAACCAGCCGATGAAGCAGACGCAGCAGGTGACGATGCGGCGCACGGCCGGGGAGCCGAGCCTCCATTCGGCGAAGTCGGAGACGGTGTAGGCGCCGGACCGGCGCAGCGGCGCGGTGACGAACGCCAGGAGCAGGACGTATCCGGCGGTGGCCGCGACCGGCAGCCACAGCATGTCGGCGCCGTAGGCGAGCACGAGCCCGGCGGTGCC
The DNA here is from genome assembly GCF_050936235.1 of Spirillospora sp. CA-108201. NCBI lineage: Bacteria > Bacillati > Actinomycetota > Actinomycetes > Streptosporangiales > Thermomonosporaceae > Spirillospora > Spirillospora sp. CA-108201. Next base: position 3,085,501 of record NZ_JBNJNE010000001.1, read on the forward strand.
GAGGAACGCGGCGGCGGAGAGGTACTCGCCGCTGATCGCGGAGGCGTTGCGCCAGGGGGTCACGCCCCGGGAGGCGACCAGGAGGTCGGAGGCGGTGCAGGCGGAGCGGCGGTCGCACGCGCCGAGCGAGGCGGTCGCCAGCAGCAGGACCAGGAGCACCGCCGCCACCGCCACGGCGGTCATCGCCGGCCCGCCGGCCCGGTGAGGTCGCGCTCGGCGCGCTCGGCGCGGCCGAGCTGGCGGAACGACGCCGCGACCCAGACCGGCTGGATGCCGAACGCGAGGACGAGCCAGGGCAGCGGGACGCCGTGCACGCGGGCCCGCGCCACCGCCGGGACGATCGCCATCAGCGCCGGGAGCGCCGTCACCACGGTCATGACGAACGCGCCGGTGCCGAGGGCGGTGCGCAGCTGGGCGCGGATGAGGCGCCGGGTCTCGGCGGCGCCGATCGGCGGGCCGGGGACGAGCGCGTCGGGCCCGGCCGGGACGGTATCGGGCGGATCGGGGTCCGCCGGGGCGGTGTCGGGAGGGGCGGTCCCGGCGGCCCGGGCCCGGCCCGGCGGCGCGCCCTCCGGCTGGGAGCGGGGGCGGACGGCCGCCCCCGCCACCGCGTCGCGGCGTTCATCGGTCATCGCGGACCTCCCCCGGGGCCCCGGCGTCCTCGTCCGGCTGGTGGAACTTGCGGACCAGCTGGTCCCTGACCTCGCGGGTGTGGCGGCGGCTGACCTGGAGCAGCTCGTCCCCGATCTGGACCGCGGCCCGGCCGCCGTCGAAGCGCAGCTCGGTGATGTGGGCGGCCGCGACGAGGGTGCTGCGGTGGATCCGGATGAACCCCGCGCCCTCCCACCGCTTGGAGAGCGCCGACAGCGGCATGCGGACCAGGTAGCCGCCGTCGGCGGTGTGCAGCCGCACGTAGTCGCCCTGCGCCTCGACGTGGGTCACGGCCCGGCGGGACACCAGCCGCGTCCGCCCGCCGAGCTCGACGGGGATCATCTCGTCGTCGGGGTCGGGCGAGGCGTCGCCCGCGGGCGGGGACGGCCGGCGGACGGCCGCCGCCACCCGCCGGACCGACTCGGCGAGCCGCTCCGGGCGGACGGGCTTCAGCAGGTAGTCGAGCGCGCCGAGCTCGTAGGCGGCGACGGCGCAGTCGTCGTGCGCGGTCACGAACACCACGTGCGGGGGCGCGGCGAACGCGGTCAGCAGCCGGGTGAAGTCGAGCCCGTCGAGGCCCGGCATGCGGATGTCGAGGAACACGGCGTCGAGGCCCTCGCCCTCGACGAGCATCCGGCTCAGGTCGCGGAGCGCGGCCGAGGCGTCCGCGGCGCCGGCGACCCGCGTGATCCGCGGGTCCTTGCTGAGCAGGTAGGTCAGCTCCTCCAGGGCCGGGCGTTCATCGTCGACGGCGAGGACGTGCAGCATGAGGGCGACTTTGCCGCGATTACCGTCTGTCCGCAATCGGTTCCGAAAAGTGAGTGGCGTGTCGCCCGGATCGCGCCTCAGTCGGGAAAGACGCCCGGACGGTACTTCGGGACGCGCAATTTGACCTTGGTTCCGGCGCCGAGCGCTGTCTCGACGGTGAGGCCGTACTCGTCCCCGTAGACCTGGCGCATGCGCGCGTCGACGTTCGCGAGGCCGATGCCGGGGGCGCCCTCCGGCCGGTCGTGGGTGGCGACGCTCCCCCACCCGGTGGGCCCGGGACGCCCGAGGGGCGCCGAGAGGATCTCTTCGAGCCGCTCGGGGTCCATGCCGATCCCGTCGTCCTCGACGCTGATCGCGGCCTCGGCGCCGGAGTCGCGGGCCACGATCGAGATGTGGAAGGCGCGGCGCCCCCCGGCCATGCCGTGCCGGACGGCGTTCTCGACGAGCGGCTGGAGCGCGAGGAACGGGACGGCGACCGGCAGCACCTCGGGGGCGACCTCGACGTTGCACTGCAGCCGCTCGCCGAATCTGGCGCGCTCCAGAAGCAGGTACCGGTCGATCGAGCGCAGCTCGTCGGCGAGCGTGGTGAAGTCGCGCGGGTTGCGGAACGAGTAGCGGGCGAAGTCGGCGAAGTCCAGCAGCAGGCCGCGGGCCCGCTCGGGGTCGGTGCGGACGAAGGAGGCGATCGTGGTCAGCGAGTTGTAGACGAAGTGCGGCGAGATCTGGGCACGCAGCGCGCGCATCTCGGCCTCGGCGAGGCGGACGCGGGCCGCGTCCAGCCCGGCGAGTTCGAGTTGCCCGGTGACGAGCCGGGCCGCCTCCCCGACCGCGCGGACCCGGGCGGTGGACGGGCTCGGCCAGTAGGCGGTCAGCGCCCCCTCGACGCGGCCCTCGACGGCGAGGGGGGCGACCATCGCCACCTGGACGCCGCAGTGCGGATCGCCGCAGGCGAGCGGCTCCGGCGTGATGACCCGGGGCCGGCCGGAGGTCAGCACGGGCAGCGCGTGCGCGACGGCCTCGCCGGCGTGGGCGCCGCGGCCCGCGCCGTCCCAGGCCAGCAGCCGCGGCGCGTCCCGCGCGGCGCCGCCCGGTTCGCCGGGGCCGCCCGGTTCGCCGGGGTCGCCGGGGTCGCCGGGGTCGCCGGGGTCGCCGGTCGCGTCCGGGGCGCCCGGATCCTCCGGCGGGCGCACCGCCACGATCGCGACCGCCTCGGCGCCGAGCAGCGAGCGCAGCAGGCGGGTCGCCCGGCGCGCCGCGTCGCCGGTGAGCCCGGCCCGCAGCGGGGGCGCGGCGTGCGCGATCAGGTGCAGGGCGGCGAGCGCCGCCGCCTCCGCCGGATCGGCGGGCCCGCGCCGCGGGAGGAGGCACCACCGGCGCGGCGCCCAGACCCCGCTGGCCCCGGCTGCCGCGGCGCACGCCACGACATCTGTGACGGACGGTAGGTCCATGGAAACGTACGGTAATGGCTATCATCGCCGCGGGTGCGCCTGTTGCCGATTTACCGAGGTCTCGAATGGGACACGCTCGGCCCGCCGGAAGGCCCGTTCCGGAGGACCGATGACGGCGGACCGGTCACAGCGGGGGCGACTCGCCCTCGTCCTCCTGGTATGAGTAGCGCTGCTCCCGCCACGGGTCGGCCACGTTGTGGTAGCCGCGCTCCTCCCAGAAGCCCCGGCGGTCCTTCACCAGGTACTCCACGCCGCGGACCCATTTCACGCTCTTCCACGCGTACAGGTGCGGGATGACGATGCGGACGGGGAAGCCGTGGTCGGGGGTGAGGCGCTCGCCGTCGCGGTGGGTGGCGAACATCGTGCCCTCGGTGAGGAAGTCGCTCATCCGGATGTTGGCGCTGTAGCCGTACTCGGCCCAGACCATGACGTGCGTGACGTCCGGCGCCGGCGGCGCCAGCTCGACGATCGTCATGCCGGAGACGCCCTGCCACTCGTTGTCCGGGATCGTGAACTTGGTGACGCAGTGGAAGTCGGCGACCGCGGTGGCCTTCGGCAGCGCGTCGAACTCGTCCCAGTTCCAGCGGTGGTGCTCCCCCGACTCGGTGGCGCCGAAGACCCGGAAATCCCAGTCCTTGGGACGGAACTTCGGCACGGGTCCGTAGTGCAGGACGGGCCAGCCCCGGGGGACGTACTGCCCGGGCGGCAGTTCGCCCGGCTGCGGCGCGGACTGTTCGGGGTGGGTCATGACGCGGCCATCCTGCCATCCGGAGTGAGCTGAGCCATATCCGGGGTGCGCGCGGAACCGCGCGCCCGGACATCGGCTAGGCTTTCCCCGTGCGCAACGTCGTGTATTTCTTTTGGCCCGACCAGCCCGGACGGCTGGTCTGCCAGACGCTGCGCTGACAGACCACAAGGCGAAAGCCCCGGGCCGGCCGGCCCGGGGCTTTCGTCGTTCCGGGGACCGGCCGGCCTCCCGGGGCCTGATGGAGAGGCAGTGAACCCATGGTCGTCGTCATGGCCCCGGAGGCCAGCGAAGCGGATGTCAGAGCCGTCGTCTCACTGGTCGAGACGGCGGGCGGCGACGCCTTCGTCAGCCGCGGGGTGGAACGGACCATCGTCGGGCTGGTGGGCGACGTCCAGCAGTTCGGCTCGCTGAACCTGCGCGGGATGCGCGGCGTCAGCGACGTCGTCCGCATCTCCGCCCCCTACAAGCTGGTGAGCCGCGAGCACCACGCCGAGCGGTCGGTCGTCCGGGTCGGCGGGGTGCCGATCGGCCCCGGCACCATGACGCTGATCGCCGGCCCGTGCGCGGTGGAGACCCCCGAGCAGACCCTCGGCGCGGCGCAGATGGCGCAGGCCGCGGGCGCGACGCTGCTGCGCGGCGGCGCGTTCAAGCCGCGCACGTCCCCGTACGCGTTCCAGGGCCTCGGGGAGGCCGGGCTGCGCATCCTCGCGGACGTCCGCGAGGAGACCGGCATGCCGATCGTCACCGAGGTCGTGGACGCCGCCGACGTCGAGCTCGTCGCCTCCTACGCCGACATGCTCCAGATCGGCACCCGCAACGCGCAGAACTTCGCGCTGCTGCAGGCCGCCGGCGAGGCGGGCAAGCCGGTCATGCTGAAGCGCGGCATGAACGGGACGATCGAGGAGTGGCTGATGGCCGCCGAGTACGTCGCGCAGCGCGGCAACCTCGACATCGTGCTGTGCGAGCGGGGCATCCGCACGTTCGAGCGGGCGACCCGCAACACCCTCGACATCTCCGCGGTGCCGGTGGCGCAGCGCCTCTCCCACCTGCCGGTCATCGTGGACCCGTCGCACTCGGGCGGCAGCCGCGACCTCGTCCTGCCGCTGACCCGCGCGGCGATCGCGGTCGGCGCCGACGGCGTGATCATCGACGTGCACCCGCACCCGGAGACCGCCCTGTGCGACGGCCCGCAGGCCCTGGTGGACGGCGACCTGCGCGAGCTCGCCAAGCTCGCCCGCGACCTGCCTCCGATCGTCGGCCGCTCCCTCACCAGGAGCGAGGACCCCGACGCCGTGCCCGCCTGACCCCGCCTCATCCCGCCCGATCCCGCCCGACCGCTCGGTGTCCCCCGGGGGCACCGAGCGGGTATCGTCCTGAACCATGGCTTACTGGGCACCCGACTGCGGGCCGCCGCGCTCCTGACGGGGCGCGGCGAACGCATTCCCTGCTGATCGGCACGGCCGGCGCGAACACGCGCCCGGCCGCGCCGCCCTGCGCCCCGAATCCGGATCTCTCCTCCCGATTCGAGCCCAGGAGCTTCTTCCGTGTCACAGAACACCTTCCTTCGGCGCGCGTCCGAAAAGTCCGCGCGGTCCCGTGCCCGGCGCGGCGGCGCCGACGTCCTGCTGGCGGCGGCCCTGTGGGGCACGACCGGCACCGTCCGCACGTTCGCCGACGGCGCGACCCCGTACTCGGTCGCCGCGATCCGCATCGTCGTCGGCGGCCTGGTGCTGCTGGCCCTCGCCGCGTCCACGCGCGGCGGCGCGGGGCTCCGCCGGCTGGTGGCGGACCGCCGCAACCTGCCGCTCGTCGGCCTCGGCGCGATCGCCGTCACCGTCTACCAGACGGCGTTCTTCGTCGCCGCCGGACGCACCGGAGTCGCGATCGGCACCGTCGTCACGATCGGGAGCGCGCCCGTGTTCACCGGCGTGATCGGGCTGGTCGCCCGCCGGTCGGTGCTGACGGGGCGGTGGACGCTCTCCACGGCGGGGGCCGTCGCGGGCTGCGCCCTGCTCGTCGGCGGCGGCCGGGACGCGGGCGCGGAGCCGCTCGGCATCGGGCTGGCCCTGCTGTCCGGGCTGTCGTACGCGGTGTACGCCACGGTGGCGTCCGTCCTCATCACCCGGGGCGAGGAGGACCGCGCCGTCGCCGCGGCGCTGTTCGGGACGGCGGCCCTCCCGCTGATCCCCGTGCTGCTCGCCGGGCCCACGGGCTGGCTGCTCACCGGGAGCGGCGCGATCATCGCGCTCTACCTCGGCGTGGTCACCACGGGCGGCGGCTACCTGCTGTTCGCCCGGGGCCTGCGGACGACGCCCGCGACGACGGCGACGACCCTGACGCTCGCGGAGCCGGCGGTGGCGGCGGTGCTCGGCACCGTCCTGCTGGGCGAGCGGCTGGGCGGCGCGGCGCTGGGCGGCCTCGCGCTGCTGGCGGCGAGCCTGGTGGTCCTCGTGGCGCCCGCCCGCCGGCGCGGGCGCGGCGGCGGCGCAAGCGGCGGCGGCGCACAGCGCGGTAACGAAATGGTCTGAACCATTGGCCGGGCGCGGGTTCGGCGAGGATGATGACCGGCATGACGACGGGAGATGGTGACGCCGGGGGGCGGCTGTTCCCGGACGACCTGGACGGCGTCGACCCGGTCGCCGCGGTGCTGCTGGCGGACGCCCGCCGCGCCCTCGCCGCCTACCCGGAACTGGTGGCCCTCGGCGCCGTGTTCACCGCCGCCGAGCGGGTTCCGGGCGGCTGGCAGGTCGTGTGCCCGTTCGACCCGCTGCCGCAGGGCGCGCGCGAGATCCTCGCCGACCACCTGGAGGACCGGGCCGCGCCGGGCTCCGGCGCGCGGGCGCGCGACCTGGCGGCCGCGGCCTGGACGCTGCGGCGCGAGCCGGCCGACGAGGTGATCGCGGGCGGCCGGCGGTTCCGGATCGCCCGGATCGAGCAGCTGGCCCGCACCGGCCCGGACGGCCCCGAGCCGCCCCGCCCCACCGATCTGGACCCGCTGCCGACGGCCGGGCGCCTCCCGCCCGCCCGGCCGCACGAGCTGCTGCCGGACGACGGCCCGGGGGCGGACCTCGCGACCGCCGAGCTGCTGTGCCAGGTGCTGGACGCCGCGGCGGCCACGGGGAACGAGCCGTCCGGCGCGTTCCTCACCCCGGTCGCGCTGGCGCCCGCGTTCACCGTCGCCGAGCGCGGCGAGCGGCGGTGGCGTCCCGTGGGCCGCCTCTACGACGCGCCGTGGCAGGCCCGCGACTCGCTGGCCACCTACTTCCGGCACGTGGTGCCGGCGGTGGAGAGCCCCGCCGAGGCGGACCTCGCCCGGTTCGCCGAGGCGGCGGAGCTGATGGAGGACGACACCCGCCGCAACGGCATCGCCGTCGCGGGCCGCCGCTTCCGCATCGTCCGCATCGAGCGGATCACCCTGATGGGCCCGGACGGCCCCGAGCCGCCCCGCCCGACGGACTTCGACGCCCGCTAGACTGTGTTTTCGCAGTCCCGGCCCACTCCGCTCGCCTGGCGGCTCGCTACGTGACCGGGCCTGGGGCGAACGCGGCATCGCTTCGCGATCAGCCCGGTTCCGCTCGCCTCCGGCTTCGCTCCACCGGCCAGCTCACGCGTTCGCGCGCATGGCCGAAGCCCCCTTCGACACAGGCCCAAGCCGTGGTGATGAGGAAGACCTCCGTCGTGGTGGAGATGTTCGGGCTCCACACCGCAGCGGAGGTCTTCGTGCCGTGACGCCCGGCCGGCCGGCCGTGGCAGGCTCCAGCCGGTCGGGCGGGCGCGGAGCGGCGGGTCAGGCGACCGGGTCGCCGTAGGCGGGGCGGTGCTCCTGGACGGACGCGGCGAGCTGGTCGGCGAGCTCGCCGACGTCGAGGCGCTTCTCGATCTGCCGCAGGTCACCGATCTTGGCGCGGGTCTCGGCGCGGCGGGGCGCGAGCAGCGTGCAGCAGTCCTCGTCGGGCAGCTCGGAGATCGTCAGGGTGCGGATGCGGCGCGCCTGGTCCATGATCTCGACCTTGTCCATGCCGACGAGGGGCCGCAGGATGGGCAGCTCGACGGCGTCGTCCAGCGCGGTGATGTTGGCGAGCGTCTGGCTGGACACCTGCCCGAGCGCGTCACCGGTGATCAGCGCGGAGCCGCGCAGCCGCCGGGCGAGGACCTCGCCGGTGCGCAGCATCAGCCGCCGCTGCGCGATCACCGCGAGCCGGTCGGCGCCGGACGACTTGATCTGCTGCTGCGCCTTGCCGAACGGCACCACGAACAGCCGGGACCCGGTCTGGAACTTGTCCAGCTCGCGGACCAGCGCGTACGCCTTGTAGATCGACTCGGGGCCGGTGAACGGCATGCCGGAGAAGTGCAGGTAGTCGACGCGCAGGCCGCGGCGCATCATCCGGTACGCGGCGACGGGCGAGTCGATCCCGCCCGACATCAGCACGAGGCCGCGGCCGCTCATCCCGACGGGCAGTCCGCCCTGACCGGCGAGGCCGCCGGAGTAGACGAACACCTCGTCGCGGTCGACCTCGATCGACAGGGTGTGCTCGGGGTTCTTCAGCCGGACGGGCTGGCCGTAGCGGTCGGTGACGAGCGTGCCGATGTGCCGGTCGAGCTCGGTGGAGGTCATCGGGAACCGCTTGTCGCGGCGCCGGGACCGGACGGCGAACGCGCCGGTCCGCCCGTCCATGAGCTCCAGCGCGGCGCGCTCGACGCTGGCGAGGTCCTTGCCGACCCGCCAGGCGCGGTGCGCCCACACGATGCCCATGACGTCGGTGATCCGCTGCGCGACCCGCTCCATGGTGGCGAGGTCGGCATCGTGCTTGCGGACGATGAAGACGCCGTGCCGCCGGACGACGTCCACCCGGGCGATCGGCCGGACGGCCGTGCGCACGTTGTCGGCGAGGCGGCGCTCGAACTGCTCGCGGTTCTTGCCCTTGAGGACGACCTCGCCCAGCTTGAGCAGCACGCACGGCTCGCCGTCGACCGGCGACTGCTCCCGGACGTCCGCCGCCGCGGTGCCGGGCGCGGTGTCGAGCGTGGTCATGCGTGATCCTCCTGGCGGGAACAGGGTAAAGAGAGGACCTCCAGTGTGGCCCAGAGAGGCCAACACCGCGACCCGCATTCCCTGTTCCCGCACGGCGGGACGATCAGCCGAAGAAGACCTCGGACTCGGAGTAGCGCTCCAGCGGGACGGTCTTGAGCTCCTTCGTCGCCTCGTCGAGGCCGACGCGGATGATGTCGGTGCCCTGGAGGGCGACCATCTTGCCGTAGTCGCCGTCCTTCACGGCGTCGATCGCCTGGAGGCCGAAGCGGGTGGCGAGGACGCGGTCGAACGCCGTCGGGGTGCCGCCGCGCTGGATGTGCCCGAGCACGGTGGCGCGGGCCTCCTTGCCGGTGCGCTTCTCGATCTCGTCGGCGAGGGCCTGCCCGATGCCGCCGAGCCGGACGTGCCCGAACGAGTCGCGCTCCCCGGTCTGCAGGGCCATCTGCCCGTCGATCGGGTGCGCGCCCTCCGACACCACGATGATCGGGGCGTAGCGGGTCTTGAACCGGCTCTCCACGTACTGGCAGACCTTCTCGATGTCGAAGGGCCGCTCGGGGATGAGGATGACGTTGGCGCCGGCGGCCATGCCGACGTGCAGCGCGATCCAGCCCGCGTGCCGGCCCATGACCTCGCAGATCAGCGCGCGGTGGTGGCTCTCGGCGGTGGTGTGCAGCCGGTCGACGGCCTCCATGCCGATGTTCACCGCGGTGTCGAACCCGAAGGTGTAGTCGGTGGCGTTCAGGTCGTTGTCGATCGTCTTGGGGACGCCGACGACGTTGACGCCGTTCGCGTACAGCTCGCGCGCGACGCCGAGGGTGTCCTCGCCGCCGATGGCGATCAGCGCGTCCACGCCGAGGCCCGCGAGGTTGTCCTTGATCCGCTCGACGCCGCCCTCGACCTTGACCGGGTTGGTCCGCGAGGAGCCGAGGATCGTGCCGCCGCGGGGCAGGATCCCGCGCACGGCCTGGATGTCGAGGGCCACGGTGTCGCCTTCGAGGGGGCCGCGCCAGCCGGCCCGGAAGCCGACGAACTCGTAGCCGTAGACCTGGACGCCCTTGCGGACGACCGCGCGGATCACCGCGTTCAGGCCGGGGCAGTCCCCGCCTCCGGTCAGCACTCCGACGCGCATGCCGTCACCTTCTCCCGCCACCGGGCTCCTCCCTCGGTCCACGTTTCCAGCCTAGTCGCCGCACGCGGCGGCGCCGGGCCCGCGCCGGATCTTCCGGCGCGCCGCCATTGGTCTAGACCATAGCCCGTGGCGGGGCCCCGCGGCACTTCGTTCCCGGGACGGCGCCCTCAGCGCGACGGGCCCCGGCCGAAGACGCGGACCCGTCCCCGGAAGACCACCGCCGCACCGCCGGGCACGCGCCGCGCCGCGGCCCCGCGCGGGCGCGGCGGGTCCTGCCCGTCATAGGACCATCGGAGCTCGGCCAGCGCGAGTTCCCGCGCCGCGTCGCCCGCGAGTCGCCCCGGGTCGCCCGCGAGTCGCCCCGGGTCGGCGCGGGCGAAGTCCCAGCCGTCCCGGAAGGAGCCGCGGGTCGGGCGCCCGGCGGCCCAGGCCGCGAAGGCGGCCTTCCAGGAGGTCCCGTACGAGGCGGCCAGCGCGGGCCAGGCGCGGGCGACCTCGCCCGCGCGCTTGACCAGGATCCCGTGCGCGGCGGCGCGCACCGCCTCGGCGTCGAACCCCTCCGGCATCGGGCCGCCCGACGTCATGGCCCGCACGAGCGCCTCCTGCGCCGCCGCCAGCCCGGCGTCGAACCCGCTCACGTGACGGGCTCCAGTCCGGAGGCGGCGGCGATGGCGTCCAGTTCGGCGCGCAGCTCGCCGGCGGGCGGGTAGCGGCCGTCGCGCTCCAGCAGGAGACCGGGCGGGCGGCACCGCGCGCACAGCTCCGCGACCAGCTCCAGCACCTCCGCGGGGACGGCCGCGGCGTGCGTGTCGTGGTACCGCCCGCCCTCCTGCGAGCCGCCCGCGACGTGGCAGTAGGCGACGCGGTCCAGGGGCAGGCGGTCGAGGAGGTCGGCGGGGTCCTCGCCCCGGTTGCGCGCGTTGGCGTACACGTTGGCGACGTCCAGCAGCAGCAGGGCGCCGGTGCGCTCCAGCAGCTCGGTCAGGAAGTCGGCCTCGGTGTACTCGGCGTCCGGCCAGTCGAAGAGCGCGGCGATGGGCTCGACGGCCAGCGGGACGGGCAGCTCCGCCTGCGTCCGGCGGATGTTGGCGGTCAGCGCGGCCAGGGCGGCCCGGGTGCGCGGCACCGGCAGCAGGTGCCCGGCCTCGACGCCGCCCGCGCGGACGAACGCGACGTGCTCGCTCGCCAGCGGCGCGCCGAGCGCCTCGGCGCAGGCGGCCAGGTGCGCCACGCGCTCGGCGGAGACGGGCTCGGCGCCGCCGAGCGACAGCCGCACCCCGTGCGGGACGATCCGCGCGCCGCGGTCGCGCAGCGCGAGCAGCTCGGGGGCGGGCGCCTCCGGGTGCACCGACTCGGCGATCACCTCGGTGAAGCGCAGCCCCGGCAGCGCGCCGACGAACCCGGCGATCTCGGGCCGCCAGCCGATCCCCACGGCCAGCCGCATGTCAGCCCCCTCCGCCGCAACCGCCGCCGCCCCCGCAGCCGCCGCCTCCCCCTCCGCAGCCGCCGCCGCCGCTGCCGCCGCCGCACGAGCCGCCGCCCCCGCAGGAGGAGGACGAGCACACCGAGGCGGTCGAGGAGCAGGAGGAGCCCGAGGAGCCGCCGGAGGAGGACGCGACTCCGGCCATCTCCAGGTACCGGCCGAGCCCCACGGTCTGGGCGAACACCGGGTCGAGCGCCATGAGCGCGGCCGTGCCGAACAGTGCCACGCCCATCAGCGCGGCGGGGGCCGGCAGCCCGGCGTAGGAGGGCCTGCTCGCCGGGTCGAGGGCGGCTTGGGACTCCTTGAGACGCTCGACGGCCCGCTCGCCCTCCCGCGTCCGCTCGGCGCCCGGACCGAGGGCGACGGCTCCGAGGCTGAGGCCGCCCAGCGCGGCCAGCGGGACGAGTTTGGCCGGGAAGCCGTCGAAGGCGTCTGTCATCACGAAGACGCAGAAGCCCAGCATGATCCACCCGAACATGACCAGCTGGAGGTTGCGCAGCCGGCGGCGCCCGGCCGGTGCGAGCACCATGCCCTGCGCGGCGAGCCCGTCGCGGAGCCGGTCGAGCTCCGCCCGCACGCCCGGCTCGGCGGTCAGCTCGGCGAGCGTCCCGGCCCGCAGGTGCGCGACGGCCCCGAAGACCGCCGCGTCCAGCGGCGTCCCGGCCGCACGCGGGCCGGCGGCGGACGGCTCGCTGGCCAGCAGGCGGCCGTCGGCGTAGGCGTCGGCCGCGCCGTCCAGCCGCAGCGCCGTGATCGAGGCGGCGATCGCGTGCCGTCCCCCGCCGCGCAGGTAGGCGACCTCGTACGGGTGCAGCTCGCGAGTGGGGGGAGTGCCCCGCAGTGCCGGGGTACGCATGCGCCGCAGGATCGCCAGCAGAACGACCCCGATCAGGACGTGGGCCGCGAGGAACCCCAGCGCGGGCCCCAGGATGTCGTCCGCCATGACGTGCTCCCCCGTCGCTATGCGCCTTTGCGTGTTGAGACGCATGCGCCGCCGCGGCGGTTCGCCCCGCGCTACTCCTCCTCGTCGAGGCCCTTCTCGATGGCGTAGCGGACGAGTTCGACGCGGTTGTGGAGCTGGAGCTTGCCGAGGGTGTTCTGCACGTGGTTCTGCACCGTGCGGTGGGACAGGACGAGGCGCTGCGCGATCTGCTTGTACGTCAGCCCCTTCGCGACGAGGCGCAGCACCTCGGTCTCGCGCTCGGTCAGCCGCGGCGCGTCGTCGTCCTCGCGGGCCGGGGCGGCGGCGAGGCGGCGGTACTCGCCGAGGACGAGCCCGGCGAGCCCGGGGGTGAAGACGGCGTCGCCCTCGCCGGTCCGCCGGACGGCGTCGAGGAACTCCTCGCGGGCGGCGGACTTGAGCAGGTAGCCGGTCGCGCCCGCCTTCACCGCCTCCAGGACGTCCTGCTGCTCGCCGCTCGCCGACAGCACCAGCACGCGGACGGGCGGCTCGGCGGCCGCGAGGCGCCGGGTCACCTCGACCCCGCTGAGGTCGGGCAGCTGGAGGTCGACCACGGCGACCTGCGGGCGCGCGGCGGCCGCGATGCGGACCGCGGCGCGGCCCTCCCCCGCCGTCGCGACCACGTCGTGGCCGGCCTCGGCCAGGTCGCGGGCCACCGCCTCGCGCCACATCGGATGGTCGTCCACGACCATCACCCGGAGGGGCCGGAGGGGAACGTCGCTCACGGTCACACCCTAGCCCGCGGCACGCTCATCTCGACCTCGGTCCCCTCGCCCTCCGCGGAGACGATCGAGACGCTGCCGCCGAGGTCGGCGATGCGGCCGCGGATGGACTGGGCGACGCCGAGCCGCCCGTCCGCCGCCGCCCGGTCCAGCCGCCCGGGGGGCATGCCCGGACCGTCGTCGCGGACGCTGACGGTGACCTCGCCCTGGCCGTCCTCCAGCAGGACCCACGCGCGCGCCCCGTCGCCGCAGTGCCGCCGGACGTTGTCGAGCGCCGCCGCCACCGCCGCCTCGACCTCCCCGGCGGCGTGCGCCGGCAGCCGCACCTCCGTGGCGGGCGTCGAGACCGTCACGGAGGTGGAGCCGTGCCCGGCCAGCAGAGCGCGCAGGTCCGTCCCGGCGCCGGCGGCCTCCGCGGGCGGCGCGGCCGGGCCCGCGCCGACGAGGGAGCGCAGCGCCGCCTCCTGCTCGCCCGCGAGGCGCCCGAGCTCGGCCGCCTCGCCGCCGAGCTCGCCGCCGCGCCGCTGCACCATCGCCAGGACCTGCAGCACCGAGTCGTGGATGCGGCGCGCCAGCCGTTCGCGCTCCCGGGTCGCCGCCTCCAGCTCGACGGCCCGCGCCAGCCGCGCCTCCGCCTCCCGCGCCAGCCGCACGACGTGCCCGACGACGAGGCCGGCGAGGAACAGCAGCACGATGCCGTTGAACGTCGTGCCGCCGATGCCGTCGCCCGTCTCGGCGATCGCGTGCACCATGAGGTTCGCGGCGGCCAGGACGGCCGCGGCGGCGATGCCCGCCCGCCGCCCGCCGGCGACCGCCCAGGCCAGCACCGCGGCCGCCACCCACGACACCGGCAGAGTCGGGCGGCCGGCGGAGATGTTCGGGGACGTCTCCACCCACGCCGTCGCCAGCACGCACCCCGCCGCGACGGCGAGGTCGGCGCCCAGCATCACCCGGCCGCGCCGCCCGGGGCCGCCCGCGGCGAACATGGCGGGCCCGAAGGCGAACGACGCGTAGCAGGTCCATCCGGCCATGACGGCGAGGACGGCCCAGCCGCCGAGCGGGTGGGCGTAGCCGCCGGCGTTCATGGCGATCACGACCGCGGCGTAGCACAGGGCGAGCCCGCGGTAGACGGCCACGGCGCGCCACAGCGCCGTCTCCAGGCCCGTCCCGCGCGGCTCAGCCGCCGTCACTCAGCCCTCCGTCGTCCTCGACCGGACGCACCTCCTTGCCGGCCATCTCGGCCTTCACCTCGGCGGCGTAGCGGTCGACGTACTCCTGCCCGGACAGCTCCCTGATCGCCCTCATGATCTCGTCGGTGATCTCGCGGAGCACCTCGTGGTCGTCCTCGCGGCCGTAGTGGCGGGAGAAGTCCAGGGGCTCGCCGAACCGGACGCCCGGCCGGATCCCGAGCCGCGGGTACGGCCTGCCGGGCGGCATCAGCTCGAACGTGTTGACCATCGCCATCGGGATCACCGGCACGCGCGACTTCAGCGCCAGCCGCGCGACCCCCGTCTTGCCGCGGTACAGCCGGTTGTCGGGCGCCCGGGTGCCCTCGGGGTAGATGCCGAGCAGCTTGCCCTCGCCGAGGATCCGCAGCCCCGTCCGCAGCGCCGCCTCGGCCGCCGAGCCGCCCGTCCGGTCGACCGGCACCACCCCGACTCCGGTGAAGAAGCCCTTGCTGACCAGGCCCTTGATCCCCCTGCCGGTGAAGTACTCCCCCTTGCCGATGAAGAAGATCGGGCGCATCAGCGGCAGCGGGCCGAAGAAGTGGTCGGCGAACGACAGGTGGTTGCTCACCATCAGCGCCGGCCCGCGCTTCGGGACGTTGCGCGCCCCCCGGTTCCGCGGCCACCACAGCAGATACATGACCGGGGAGAGGACGATCCTCAGCAGGATCCAGAACCAGAGCATCGTATGCGGGTACCTTTCCCTCGGACCGGACGCCCCCGCGCGGGCGTGCCCCGGTCCTGCCGACGGGGATGATGGGACATCCTCCCACTCTCCGTCCCACCGATCTACCGGCTGGTACCCCGGACCGGAACCCGGCCGCCCACCGGCGGCGGTCCGGGAATAACCGTAGGCTCGGAGCGGTAAAACTCAATCGGGTGCGCCCGGGGGCTTGTCCCGCGCGGCGCAGCGAATACCGTGGGACACACGTTTCGGGGTGTCCGGGAGAGCCTCCGCGCGGGGGCGACCGGGCATCACATGTCAATGGGGGGAGCGGAGGCCGCCATGCCGGTGCTGCCGGTCACGCCGGAGTCGTCGAAGGAGCCGGCCCCGTGAATCGCCGTGGCAATGGACTGTCAGCGGACACCTACGCCCCACTGGTCGACCTCGCGCCGCATCTGGCGGACGCGATGCTGGCGGCCCTCGGCGAGGCGGGCGTCGCGGCCTACGCGGCGTCCCCGTCGGGCCTGCCGGAGATCGCCGAGACGGCCGCGGAGCCGGTCGCCGGCGACGTCCTCGACCGGCTGTACGTGGACGTCGACATGAAGCCGGCCGCCGAGGGCATCCTGCGCGTGCACCTCGCCCGGCTGCGCGAGGCCTCCGCGCGCGGAGGCGACGCCGAGCGCGAGGGCGCCGACCTCGCCGACGCCGACCTGCTCGACCCCGACCGCCAGGACGCCGCGGAGCGCACCGAGACCGGCCTCGCCGACCCGGCCGCGGGCAAGGCGGGCGGCGGCGCCGAGCGCGACGAGGACGCCATCTGGGCCGAGATCGTCGCCGGCTACGACGCCGTCCCCGAGGGCGACGAGGTCCCGTGGCCCGACGAGGAGAACATCCACGAGCCCGCCGACCCCCCGGGCGAGGGCGAGGACCGCACGGGGCGGCTGCCCCGCGCCCGCGTGATCAAGCCCGCCGAGGAGCCGGGGTTCCCGGCCGGCGACGACGATGACGACGAGGGGCACTACGTCCCGCCCCCTCCCCCGCCGCTGCCGAGCGCCGACCCGCTCACCAAGGGAGCCTGGATCGCGCTGATCGGCGGCCCCGTCTACCTGCTGGTCACCGTCATCCTCGACTGGGAGGTCCCCGGCTGGGCCGCCTTCCTCGCCGTCGCCGCCTTCATCGGCGGCTTCGTCACCCTCGTCCTGCGCATGGGCGACGAGCCCCGCGACCCCGACGACGGGGCCGTCGTCTAGCGCGGCGCCAGCTCGGCCAGGAGGGGCCGGTGGTCGGTGGCCAGGGCGTGGTCGCCGGCCTCGTCGGGCGGCACCCCGCACGCGGCGATCCGGACCGCCGGGTCGGCGAAGACGCCGTCGATGCGGCGCCTCGGGCTGCGCGCGGTGAACGTGAGCTCCCCGCCCGCCGGCGCCGCCGCGTAGCCGTCCTGGAAGCGGCCGGCCAGCAGCGACCAGGCCGGGCCTCCCGGCTCCTCGTTGACGTCGCCCGCGAGGACCACCGGGGCGCCGTGGCGGTCCCGGGCGCGGTCCAGGTGGGCGAGGATCTCGTGGACGTGCCGCAGGCGCGGGCCGTCCGCCAGGTCCAGATGGGTGCTCGCGGCGATCAGGCGGGCGCCGCCGACCTCCAGGACGGCGATCGCGAGGGCGCGGCGGTGCAGGCCCGGGTCCGGGGTGAGCAGGTGGAACTCGCGGGCCACCCGGCGCACGTGCGGCGCGGCGAGGACGGCGAGCCCGCAGGCCCGCCGTCCCGCCGCGATCCGCAGGCCGCAGGCCCGCGCCAGGCGGCGGCGCTGGAGCCGCCACCCCCAGAAGCGCGGGACCTCCTGAGCGCACACCACGTCCGGGGCGTTCGCGCGGACGACGCGGGCCACGGCGGCCGGGTCGTCGCGCAGCGACCGGATGTTGTAGGAGAGCAGCCGGACGGCGGCCACGCCTAGACGATCACGTCCTGGAACGGGCGGACGCGGGCCAGGTCGGCGGCGCCGACGATGCCCGCCGCGGATCCCAGCTCGGCGATCCGGATGTCGGGCAGCGGGCGGTGGCCGCGGCCGGTCAGGGCGTCCTCGAACGCGGAGCGGATCGGGTCGAGCAGCAGGTCGCCGGCGTCCGACAGGCCGCCGCCGATGATGAAGGCGCCCGGGTCGAGGATCGCGCTGAGGTCGGCCAGGCCCTGGCCCGCCCAGTGCGCGATCGTCCGGAAGCACTCCAGCGCCGCCTTGTCGCCCTCCCGGGCCGCCTGCGACACCTCGGGGCCGCTGATGCCCTCGGGCCGGCCGCCGCCGAGCTCCAGCAGGCGCCCCGCCATCGCGGGCGCCACCCGGGCCAGGTCGCGCGCCTCGTGCACCAGGGCGTTGCCGCTGGCGTACTGCTCCCAGCAGCCGCGGTTGCCGCAGCCGCAGCGGCGCCCGTCCGGGACGACCCGGAAGTGCCCCATCTCCGCGCCGATGCCGAACCGGCCCCGGTACAGCTCGCCGTTGATGATGATGCCGCCGCCGATGCCGGTGCCGAGGGCCACCAGGACGAGGAAGTTCTCGCCGCGGCCGGCGCCGTACCGGGCCTCGCCCCACGCGGTGGCGTTGCCGTCGTTCTCCACGACGACCGGCAGCCCGACGAGGCTCTCCACCTTCTCCTTGATCGGCTCGTCGCGCCAGGCGAGGTTCGGCGCGAACAGCACGGTGGAGCGGGTCTCGTCGACGAAGCCCGCGGTGCCGAGCCCGACCGCCGCGACCTCCTCGTACTTGCCCTTGAGCAGGTCGACGACCTCGGCGATGGTCTCGGCGGTCTCCTTGGGGTTGGTCGAGGGAGTCGGCCGGCGGACCTTCTCCAGAATCGTCCCCCGGTCGTCGACGACCCCCGCGGCCACCTTCGTGCCGCCCACATCCACGCCGATGGTCAGGGCCATATAACCCTTCCTCCTCCTCACGTCGCCCCTGGCTGGAGCCACTCCACGCTCTACCCGATGTCGATGGGGCCGCCGGTGGCGGCCGACCACGGGTCGCCCGGATCGGGACGTTCCGACCGATCGGACGTACCCGCCCCGGCGCCCTCCGACGCCTCCGGCGGCCCGGTCCGGTCGAACCTCCGCGTCTCGCCGGGCGCGCGGGTCCGGTCGAACGCCGCCGCGACGTCCAGCGCGGCCGCCATCAGCGACCGCCCGGCCTCGCGCAGGTGCCGTCCCACCTCGCCCCCGGACTCCCGCTTGATCGCGATGGCCCGGCAGACCGGGCAGTCGCGGCACTCGGGGGCGCCGGTGGCGATGTGCGGACCGCGGGCGTCCCCGCCCGGCTCGTCGGCGATGGCACGGTCCCACACGTCGCCGGCCGGCCCGGCCCGGCCCGCGCGCTCGTCCCGGCCGCCGCCGACCCGCCTGATCAACGCGTCGACGAGCTTGGCCGCCTCGTCCAGGACGTCGCCCGGCTGGTCGCTCATGTCTCCATCTTCCATCCGTCGTCGGCGTGAACGGTATCGCCTCCGCGCCGTGTTCAGGCCACCGCCCGCGGCGGGCTCAGCCCTCGACGCGGCTCCTGAGGCCCCTGAGGGCCGAGTCGATGATCCGCTTCTCGCCCTTGCGCTTCACCATGCCGATCATGGGGATGCGGACGTCCACCGCCAGCTCGTAGGTCACCTCGGTGACGCCGTCCTCCTCCGCCAGGCCGTAGGCGCCGTGCAGCCCGGTGACGACCGTGCCCGGCTCCACCAGCTCCCACGTCACCCGGTCGTCGCCCTCCCAGGTGTAGGCGAGCCCGACGGTGTCGCTGAACGGACCGCCGTCGAACGTCAGCCGGGCGCGGGCGGCGCGGCCGTCCTCGCCCCTGTCCTGCACGGTGAACTCGCGGATGCCGCTCGCCCACTCCGGATACGCCCCGAGATCGGCGATCACCGCCATGACCTCGGACCTCCCGGCCTTGACCGTGATGGAGGAACTCGTGCGGTCCGCCATCTGCGTCTCCCTCCGGCTCGTCCCCGAACCCCTGCGGGCCCGCTGTCCCTAGAGAAGTATGGTTCACACCGTCAGGACGTAGGGCACACCGCGCGCACGGAAGTGCCCGACGTTCACGCATTCGGTGCGGCCGATGCGGATCCGGCTCGCGAGCGGCTGATGGACGTGCCCGAACAGCACGTACTTCGGCTGCGTGCGGTGGATCGCCTCCAGGACGGCCTCGCTGCCCCGCTCGAACCTGCGCGCCACGGTGTCGTACAGCAGGTCGGGGACGGCGGGCGGGATGTGGCAGCACAGCACGTCCACCTCGCCGACCGCCTCGACCTTGGCCGCGTAGGTCTCCTCGTCCAGCTCGTAGGGGGTGCGGTACTCGGTGCGCAGGCCGCCCCCGACGAACCCGAACCGCAGGCCGCCGATCTCGGTGGTCTGGCCGTCCAGGACGTGGTGGCCGTCGCGCAGGTGCGCGTCCCAGAGCCGGGGGACGTCGACGTTGCCGTAGGTCAGGTACGCCGGGGCGGGCATGGCCGCGAACAGCTCGGCGTACTGGCGGTTCACGGCCCGCTCGATGTGCGGGCGGGCGTCCCCCTCCAGCGAGGCCCACAGGCGCCGGGAGAACTCGCGGGCCTCGTCGAAGCGCTTCTCGGTGCGCAGCCCGATGAAGCGGTCGGCGTTGTCCTGGCCGAACAGGTCGGCGAAGATCCCCTGCCCGTGGTCGTGGTAGTCGATGAACAGGATCAGGTCGCCCAGGCAGATGAGCGCGTCCGCGCCGTCGGCCGCGCCCGCCAGCGCGTCCGCGCGGCCGTGGACGTCGCTCACCACATGGATCCTCATGCACCGAATGTAATGGCGCCGGCCGCCCGGGTGAACGGGCGGAGCGCGGGGGCCGTCAGCCCGCGGCGGCCGCCACGAGGGTGCGCCACTCGCGCACGAGGACGGGGTCCACCGGCGCGTCCCAGTCGCCGTCCGGGCGCACGGCGGTGCCCACGTGGAAGGCGGTGACGCCCGCGGCGGCCAGGACGGCGACGTGCTTGCGGCGCAGCCCGCCCCCGGCCATGATCATCTTGGCGGCGGCGGGGTCCTCGACGGCGCGCCGGACGAGGACGTCGACCCCCGCGTCCACGCCGCGGGCCGAGCCCGCGGTCAGCACCGTGTCCAGGCGCCCGCCGAAAGCGCGGACGGCGCTCCACGCCTGGGCCGGGTCGGCGGCGTGGTCCAGCGCCCGGTGGAAGGTCCAGGGCAGCGGGTCGGTGTCGGCGGCGAGCTTGCCGGTGGCGCCCGCGTCGACGTGGCCGGAGGAGTCGAGGAAGCCGAGCACGAACCCGTCGGCGCCCGCGTCGGCGAGGCCCGCGGCGGCGCGGCGCAGCCGGTCCAGTTCGGCCCCCGTGGTGCGGAACCCCGCGTTGGCGCGCAGCATCACCCGCATCGGCAGGGACGTGGCCTCGCGCATGGCCGCGACGAGGTCGGGGTCGGGGGTGAGCCCGTCCGCGGCCATGTCGGCGACGACCTCGACGCGGTCGGCGCCGCCCTCCTGCGCCGCGCGCGCGTCGGCCACGGTCAGGGCGATCACTTCGAGCAGCGACATGGCGACCCCCGGAACCCGCTTGCGTTGTGCGACCGGCTCAAGCGTAGGCGACCCGGCGGCGCGCGCCGGGGCCGACGGGCGGTCTTTGCCGTGCCGTTAACCGCGGCGGTTCGCGGCACGATTGCTACTCGTGGGTATCATGCGGCAACGGAGGAGTTCTCGCACCGCCCGCCGGACGGCCGGGCGCGCCGCGGGCCTCCCCGCCGTCCTCGAAGACCGATGACAGGAGTGGGCCGTGCGCGAGTCCAGCGTCCCCGCGATGGTGGAGGTACCCGACTCCGCCACTCTGACCGACGCGCCCTTCACCCGGGCTGCGCAGGAGCCCGGCCGGATCGTGCTGCGCCGCAGGAACGGCGACGCGTGGAGCGCCGTGACCGCCGCGGAGTTCGCCGCCGAGACGGCGGCGGTCGCCAAGGGCCTGGTCGCCGCCGGCGTGGAGCCCGGCGACCGGGTGTGCCTGCTGTCGCGGACCCGCTACGAGTGGACGGTCCTGGACTACGCGATCTGGGCGGCGGGCGCGATCTCCGTCCCGATCTACGAGACGTCCTCCGCCGAGCAGATCGAGTGGATCGCCGGCGACTCCGCGGCCAAGGCCGTGTTCGCCGAGACCGGCGCGCACGTGGCGACCGTGGAGGAGCTCCGGGACCGGCTCCCCGCGCTGGCGCACGTGTGGGGCATCGACGCGGGCGGGGTCGCGGAGGTCACCCGGCTCGGTGCCGACGTCGGCGACGACGTCGTCGAGGAGCGCCGCCGGTCCCGCTCCGCCGCGGACACCGCCACGCTCGTCTACACCTCCGGCACCACCGGGCGCCCCAAGGGCTGCGAGATCACCCACGGCAACCTGGTGTCGACCGCCCGCAACGCCGTGCAGGGGGCGATCGCCGAGATCGCCGTCGAGGGCAGCTCCACGCTGCTGTTCCTGCCGCTGGCGCACGTGTTCGCCCGGCTGATCGAGGTCGCCACCATCGAGGGCGGCATCGTGCTCGGGCACAGCGACGTCCCGAACCTGCTGCCGGACCTCGCCACGTTCCGGCCGACGTTCCTGCTGGCCGTCCCGCGCGTGTTCGAGAAGGTCTACAACGGCGCCGAGCAGAAGGCCGCCGCCGACGGCAAGGGCAAGATCTTCAAGACGGCGGCCGAGACCGCGGTCGCCTACAGCCGGGCGCTGGACGGCGGCGGCCCCGGCCTCGGGCTGAAGGCCCGGCACAAGGTCTTCGACGTGCTCGTCTACCGCAAGCTGCGCGCCGCGGTCGGCGGCAGGGTGCAGTACGCGGTGTCCGGCGGCGCGGCGCTCGGCGAGCGCCTCGGCCACTTCTTCCGCGGCGTCGGGATCACGATCCTGGAGGGCTACGGCCTCACCGAGACGACCGCGCCCGCCGCCGTGAACCGGCCCTCCGCCATCAGGATCGGCACGGTGGGCAGGCCGATCCCCGGCGTCGACGTGCGCATCGCCGAGGACGGCGAGGTCCTCGTGCGCGGCATCAACGTCATGCGCGGCTACTGGGACAACGAGGCCGCCACCAAGGAGGCCCTGGAGGACGGCTGGTTCCACACCGGCGACCTCGGCTCCCTCGACGAGGAGGGCTTCCTGAGCATCACCGGCCGGAAGAAGGAGATCCTGGTCACCGCGGCGGGCAAGAACGTGGCGCCCGCCCCGCTGGAGGACCGGCTCCGCGCGCACCCGCTGATCAGCCAGTGCCTCGTCGTCGGCGACGGCCGCAAGTTCATCAGCGCGCTCGTCACCCTGGACGAGGAGGCGCTCGGCCCCTGGAAGGCCCGGCACGGCAAGCCCGAGGCGATGTCGGTCGCCGAGCTGCGCCGCGACCCCGATCTCGTCGCCGAGATCGAGGCCGCCGTCACCGACGCCAACAAGTCGGTCAGCCACGCCGAAGCGATCAAGAAGTACGTCGTCCTCGGCGTCGACTTCACCGAGGAGGCCGGCCATATGACGCCGAGCCTGAAGGTGAAGCGCAACGTCGTGATGAAGGACTTCGCCGACGAGATCGACGCCCTCTACACCGGCTGAGGCGGGACGTCCCGCGCGGTCAGGCGCCGGGCCCGCCGCCGCCGGGGGCCGGGCGCAGCGCGGCGACCGCGTCCCCGATCCGGGTGGAGCCGTTGAGCAGGTCCAGCGTGAGGCGGCGGACGTCGCCGGCGTCCAGCAGCGCCGCGATGACCGCGGCCACGTCGTCGCGGGTGACCGCGCCGTGCCCGACCGGCGGCTCGGCCAGCGCCACCAGGCCGGTGGGCGGGTCCTCGGTGAGGCGGCCCGGCCGCAGGATGAGCCAGTCCAGGGCGTCGCGGCGCCTCAGGTCGTCCTCGGCCTCGCCCTTGGCCCTGATGTAGGCCTCCCAGACGTCGCCGCGACCGGGCGCGGGCGGCTCGCCGGCGCCCATCGCCGAGATCTGCACGAAGCCGCGGACGCCCGCGCGCTCGGCGGCGTCCGCCGCCAGCACCGCGGCGGCGCGGTCGACGGCGTCCTTGCGCGCCACGCCGCTGCCCGGGCCCGCCCCGGCGGCGAACACGACGGCGTCGGCGCCGGTCAGGTGGTCGGCGACCTCGTCGGCCGTCGCCGACTCCAGGTCGCACACGACCGGTCCGGCTCCGGTGTCCCGGACGTCCCCGGCGTGGCCGGGATTGCGGATGATGCTCAGCACGGTGTCCCCCCGTGCGGCCAGCAGCCGGGACAGCCGCAGCGCGATCTGCCCGTGCCCGCCCGCGATCACGATGTTCATGCCGCGATCGTAGGACGCCGGGGGCCCGGACGCGTGGACGCGCGCCCGGGCCCCGGGGACCGGCCGCGCTCAGCGCCGGCGCTTGATCCGCGTTCCCGCCTTGGCGCCGTTGATCGCCCTGACCGCCTTGGCCATCAGCCGGTCGTCCATCACGTTGATGAGGTCGCCGTGGTCGGTGACCGGGTCGTGGCCCGACTCGGGGAAGCTGTCCAGCGCGAACGCCAGCGGCTTGGCCGGCAGGTTGTAGGCCAGCGTCATCCGCAGCTGCGGCACCGCCTTGGTGCCCTGGGGGCACTGCCCCGTCCGCGGGTCCGCGAACCGGATGTGGTCGCGGTGGTTGGCGCTGTCGGTGTTCTGGCCGTCCCAGCAGCTCGGGAAGTTCAGCACGCGCTCCACCTTGCCGCCCCGGGGGCACAGCGGGTACTTGTCGGTGAACGCCCGGTTCTCGAAGCCGCTGCACGTCCAGCTCGCGTGCGCGTTCTTCAGCCCGTTCGTCACGGCCTTGGCGTCACCGGTGGCGACCCGGATGAACCGCGGCATCGCGGTCACCTTGGCGCGCGGGTTGCCGAGGTACTGGATCTTCACGCTGGACGGGGTGACGATGCTGCCGACGTTGCCGTCCGCCTGGCTCTGCTGCGCCCGGTCCGAGGTGTCCTGGCCGTCGCGGAGCCGGACCACCGGCCAGAAATAGGCTGACTTGTCGCCGTTGGTGCAGGTCGTCCCGGCGGCAGCGAAGGTCTCGTCGGTGGAGAACGCGTTCGTGTCGAGGTTGCCGACGTAGTCGTGGATGTGGTGCGCGCCGTTCACGACGCCCGGGGCCGCCAGCACGTTGTCGGGGTTGCTGTGGGCCTGGCCCTTGTTCACACCGCAGTTGGACGCGAACACGCCGGTCGAGGCCTGGCGGCCGCGGCGGGGCTGCTGCACGCGCGGCGCCTTGCGGATGTCGACGAACTGGTCCGCGCGCAGGGCCGGATTCGCCGGGGGCTGGCCCCCCTGCCCGTTCCCCTGCCCGCCGTTCTGCTGGCCGCCGCCGTTCTGCTGACCTCCGTTCTGCTGACCTCCGTTCTGCTGACCTCCGTTCTGCTGACCTCCGTTCTGCTGACCGCCGTTCTGCTGACCGCCTTCGTTGATCGGGCCGCCGTCACCCATCTGACCGCCGTCGCCCATCTGACCTCCGTCGCCCGTCTCGCCACCGTTCTGCTGGCCGCCCTGGGGGGCGGTGGGCGCGGCGGTGGGCGGGTTCGTCGGGCCGGTGCCGCCGTCGGCGGGCAAGGCCGGATAGGCGGCCGCGTTCGCCGCTCTGAGGGTTTCGGAGGCGTTCGCACCGGGGGTCCCCTGGCCCGCCGTGGCGACCAGGGTGAGCGCCGGGATCAACGCGGCGAAGGCTTTCTTCTTTCGTCCCATCGGAAAACTGCTCCCTTTGCGGGGTCAACGTCAGTGCAGAGCGCGCCTGGGAACCAGGCCCGTGCTCTCCAGCAGCGACATGTGCGTGTTGACGAATTTCAGGCACCGTTCGGCGAACGCGCGGATCTCGGTGTTCTCGGTCGCCGCGCGCACCTTGGCGATGACGGTGAAGACCTGCCCGTGGGCGGCACGCAACCGCAGCACGAACGTCTTGTCATAGTCGGCGCCGTATTTTCCCGACATCTCCCTCAGCCAGCTCTTCTGGCTGCCGTTGGGCTCGTTGGGAAGCAGCACGCCCAGCTTCTGCGCCTCGGCGCGGGTGTCGGCGTCCAGTTGCATGTGCTGGCGCATGATGATCTCGCCGACCTCCTTCACCCGGGGGCTGGAGGCGCGCTGCGCGGCCTGCTGCCCCGCGGGCATCTCCCAGAGGCCGGCCTGCCGCACCTTGACCAGGAGCTGCCTGTCCAGAGTGCTGAGCCGGCCCCAGCGGGTCTGGACGGTGCCGCCGAGGTTCGCCGCGCCGCTCGCGGGCGTGCCGACCGGGGTCATGACGACCGCGAAGGCCGCCACGACGGCGGCCGCGGCCGCCAGGACCAGCAGCAGGCGGCCCTTGCCGAGGCGCGGGAGCGTGCGCTTTCCGGCGATTCCGTAGGATTTCCTCAAGGGCTCTCGTCCCTCCTTTCAAGGATCACTCGACGGACCCGGCGCGGGTTCGTCCAGATATACGCACCGGCCCGCCCGCCGGGTTCAACGATGTCCACCTGTCGTCATTTTCTTCTGCCCGGGAATTCACCGCCGCGAGGGCGCCCCGGGGACTCCTCCGACGACGCGGAGCGCCAATGCGGGGCACATCGCGACCGCCTTCTGAACGTCCTTCTCCATCCACGACGGAATGTCGGTTCCGAGCACGACGGGAAAGCCGTACCGGTCGAGCTGGATCAGCTCGGGCACGAGGTAGGCGCACAGGCCGTGGCCGTCGCACCGGCTCCAGTCGATCGCGACCCGCCCCTCCGTGCCGTCCGGCACCGGCAGCGGCAGGACCCCGTAGGTCGACTGGCCGCACCCCCCGCCCCACCGGTGCGCTTCGATGTCGGCGGCGAAGGCCTCCATGGCCGACAGGACGAACCTGGCCGTCCCGTCGGGGTGGGTGCAGGCCCCGCGGCCGCGGCCGACGCCGGCGGCGCGGCGCACGCCGTCCACCGTCCCGGCCCCCTCCGTCAGCGCCATCAGGGACCGGACGACGTCGGGCAGCCCGAGCCGGCACGGCCCGCACTGCCCGGCGGACTGCGCGGCGAGGTAGGAGGCGATCCGCGTGGCCTCGCCGAGCGGGCAGGTGCCCTGGGTGAGCGGCAGGATGATCCCGGCGCCGACCGTCCCGCCGACGCGCCGCATCCCGGCGCGCGACAGCACCGCGCGCGACACCGCGGCCGGATCGAGCCACATCCCGTGGTACCCGCCGACGAGCACTCCCGGCGACGGCGGGACGTCGCAGTGGTCGAGGACGGCCCGCAGCGGCGTGCCGAGCGGCGCCTCCACGACCTGCGTCCCGCCGATCGTCAGCAGCGTGGTGCCGGGCTCGTCCTGCGTCCCGGCCGAGGCGTACAGGTCGGAGCCGAGCGAGACGAGCACCGCGAGCTGCGCGAACGTCTCGGTGTTGGACAGCAGTGTCGGGAAGCCGTCCACCCCGGAGTCGGACGCGCGGACCTTGACGCCCGGCGGGATCGGCGTCTCCCCGTTGATCGCGCGGATCACCGCGCCGCTCTCCCCCGAGATGAACCGCTCGGTCAGCCGCACGACCCGGGCCGGCATCCGCCGCTCGCTGATCGCGGCGCGGACCGACCGGGCGGCCTCGTCGCTCTCGACGGCCAGCACGATCCGCTGGGTGCCGAGCGCGTTCGCCGCGATCTGCGCGCCGTCCAGCACCAGGTGCGGGGCCCGGCCGAGCAGCACCTTGTCCTTGGCGCTGCCGGGCTCGCCCTCGGCGCCGTTCACCACCACCACGACGTCCTCGCTGGACCCGCGCTCGTCGCCCTTCTCTCCCGGCAGCAGCGCGGTCCGGTCGGCGGTCGGGTGGTTGACCCGCGCCGCGACCGCCATCAGCTTGCGGGCGAACGGGAACCCCGCCCCGCCGCGTCCCCTCAGGTCGACCTGCTCGGCCATGCGCACCAGGTCGTCCAGCGCCGGCGCGCGGAGCCTGCCGTGCACCGCCAGGTGCCGGTCGAGGTCCAGCCGGTCGAACCGGTCGAACCCGAGCGTCAGCCGGGGGCCGCCGATGTTGGAGACGGTGACGGTCGAGGTCATCGGTTCTCCTCCGGGAATACCCTGGCCTTCAGGCCGGGGAGGAAACGGGCTCTTATGGAGCAGGGCAGGGAAGCCGGGGCGTTTCGCTGAACGTCCACGAATCGACGTGCGGCTGCGGCAGCGTGCTCGACCGCGATCTGAACGCCGCGCGCAACATCCTGGCCGCCGGGCTGGCGGTGACCGCCTGTGGAGACGGTGTAAGACCTCAACGGGATTCCTCCCGGACAGGGCGGTCGTCGGCGAAGCAGGAAATCCAGCGGGCGACCGCCGGAATCCCCCGCCTACAGGCGGGAGAGGAAGTCAACGGATGACCTCGGTGTCGCGGCCCGACCCGGTCACGGGCATGCCGCGCGGGTCGGCGACGGTCCGCCGGGAGTCCCCGAAGGCGCGCGCGTCGTCGAGGTCGCGCGGGTCGTCGAAGCGCTCCTCCTCCGCGCGGGCGCGCGCCCGCGCGGCGGCGCGCCCCTCCTCGTGCTCGCGCGCCGCCATCGCGCGCCGGTCGCGGCGGCGGCCCGCGCCGTCCGGCAGCGAGTACGCCTCGACGTCCTCGCCGGCCAGATGGACGTCCCGCGGCTTGATCACCACGACCATGC
Source organism: Spirillospora sp. CA-108201 (assembly GCF_050936235.1). Classification (NCBI taxonomy): domain Bacteria; kingdom Bacillati; phylum Actinomycetota; class Actinomycetes; order Streptosporangiales; family Thermomonosporaceae; genus Spirillospora; species Spirillospora sp. CA-108201. The sequence goes on from NZ_JBNJNE010000001.1 coordinate 3,112,899, forward strand.
GGGTGACCAGCGCGAGCACGACGAACACCACGCTCATGACGTAGCTCAGCACGACCCACGGCGCCGCGGCCCGCCCGGTGATCAGGCCGTGCACGATCGCGAGCGGCCAGGACACGTAGGCGACGGCGTGCATCGACCGCCACACCCAGGCCTTGCCGCGCAGCGCGAACCGCGCCCGCATCAGCCCGGTGACCACGATGAGGAGCATCAGGTCGGAGGCGATGGTGCCGAGGCCGATCGCGCCGCCGTCCGGCACGACGATCTGGACGGGCAGCGCGAGGCCGCTCATCACCTTCACCGTGACGTGCGCGACCAGCATCGCCGTCGCGATGACGGCGGAGGCCCGGTGCACCGCCTGGGCGAGCACCCGGTGCCGGATCTTCAGGATGAGGCGATCGGTGGCCAGCAGCCCGCTCATCACCGCGGTGGTCAGCGCGACGAGCGCGAAGACGCCGGCGTAGAAGCTGAGGAAGTACTGCACGTTCGCGACCGCGACGGCGCCCTGCGGGGTCGCCGCGCCGACCAGCACCAGCACCGCGCCGGCGAGCACCACGCGCAGCGCCCAGGCGGGCACCGCGGGATCATCACTGTTGCGAATTCGCACCGCTCGGACTCCTGTTCTAGGTGGCGGCAGGCGCCGGGGCGCCCGCCGGTCCGGCGCCGTCCGCCGGCTTCTTGCCGGGCGACGGCGTTGACGACGCAGAGCCGTCCGCGGCGGGGACCGGGCCGAGGTTGGCCAGCAGGCCCCCGGGAAGCACTTGCAGGACGCCGCGTTCGGCGAAGCCGAGGAGCGGCTTGGCGCGCTCGCGGAACGTCCAGCCGCCGATCTCGGCGCCGTCGAGCGGGACCGCGCCGCCGCCGCGGCGCAGCCCGAAGGCGACCTCGGCGCGGGGCGCGGCGGCCCCGCCGCAGGGCCGCGCGGAGCCGGTGCGGCCGAGCGCGTCGCCCTGCTCGACGACGCTGCCGTCGCGCAGCTCGGTCACGCTCCGCATCCCGTAGTACGTGGACGCGAGGCCGCTCGGGTGGATCACCATGACCACCGCGCCGGCCTGGCCGGAGCAGAACCGGTAGAGGCGCCCGCCGCCGGCGGCGAGGACGCGGCCGTCGCCTCCGGAGAACGCCAGCGACGCCAGCGGGCGGGAGGACGCGGCATCGTCGGAGGTGGTCATCGACCACGCCTGGCCGATCTTCCAGGGCAGCACCAGCCGGTCGCCCGCCCGGGTCCCGTTGAGGAGCGTGGCGGCCTGGGCGGCGCTGAGGGCGCCGTACTTGCGCAGGAGGCGCGACTCCGACGGCGACATGAGGTTCGCGGGGGCGGCCCCGAGGAGCGAGGCGAACGCCGTCGCCCCCGACAGGCCGACCTCCCACTGCCGGCCGTTCCAGTGGGCGGCGTAGAAGGCGAGTTCGGGGCCGGCCGCGCTCGCCTCGGGGACGGGGATCGCACTGGTGCCGAAGACCCAGGTCCGGTCGGCGCTCTGGCGGGTGGCGCCCACGAACGGCTGCCGTGTCAGCGCCGCCCCGTAGGCCTGCCGCGCCGCGGTGCCGCGCTGCGCCAGCGTCAGCCTGCGGACCTGCGTGGCGAGGACCCCGAGGTCGGGCCCCGCCGGGGTGGTGGCCGTGCCGCCACCGCCGCCCGGCCGCTGCTGGGGCTGCTGGGGCTGCGCGGACGTTCCGGCGCCGGGTTTCGGCGGCCTGATCGCGCGCTGCGAGCCGACCGGCCCGGAGGAGCCTCCGACGGGACCGCCGTCGAGCAGGGCCCGCTCGGCGATGCCCAGCAGGGACAGCCCGACCGCGGTGGACAGGACGATCGCGCCGATGCTCAGCCGGTCCGCGGGCCGCCTGCCGCGGCGCGGCGTCGCCTTCGGCCCCGGGCGCGGCGGCGACTGGCGGCGCCGCTGCTCCGGCCGGCCGGGCCGCCGCCGGGGGCCGCCCCGGCCCGCGCGGGCCGGCTCCGCGCGGCGGGAGCGCCCGCCCCGCTCCGGGAACTCCCGGGACCGGTCCCTCCCGGACCTTTCCGCGCGCCCGCCGAGCCCCTCGGCCCTGGCGTCGAACCTCTCGGTCCGCGCGTCGCGCGGCGCACCGCGGCCCCCGAAGGGCTCGGTCCGCGCGTCCCGTTCGGTGCGGGCGCCGAACCGCTCGGTGGGCACGTCCTGCCGCGTACTGCGCGCGTCGGACTGCTCCGCCCGAACATCCCGCCGCCCGTCCCGGCGTCCCGCCCCCTCGCCACGAGCGCCGGAACGCTCGGCGTCCCGCCGGGCGGTCCGGGGGTCGGGGCGCTCGGGGCGGGCGTCCCGCCTCGTGCGGGCGGCGTAGCCCGCGGGGTCGTAGCTGCCGCGCGCGTCGAAGCGCTCGGCCCCCGCCTCGGCGCGCCCTTCGGGAGGCTCCGGCCACTGCGCCCGGGGGCGCGGCTTCTCGGCGCCCTTGCCCGAGCGCCGCGCGCGGGCCCTGGCCTCGCGGCGCTTGATCTCGCGCCGCGACGGCTCGCGCCGCGGCGATCTGCGCCCGCGCTCGGACCAGTCCGGCTGCTCCGACCACCAGGACCCTTCGGGCCACTGGGGATCCTCCGACCAGAGCCCCCGCTCGGGCTCGGGGCTCGGGGACGGGCGCGCGGGCGTCTCAGCCCACGGTGAAGCATGCGTTTGGCTCCGGGACGCATGCCCGTAATCGCGTCGCGCCATGCCCTCTCCTGTGGAGGAGACGGAGAGCACGGCGAACGCCGGTGAGTTCCGCGCCGCCGGGCCTGTCACCCGGCGGCCGTCCCGCTGAGACATGACGGGACCGCGGCGTCGGAGCCCGCTCGCTCCCACCACGATCCCCGGACGAATTCGTACGAGTCCGCCCGAACACTCCGGGAGCATACGCCCCTGGAGCCGCTCCGATGTTCTTTGGTGCCGAAAAAGGCCGATGACCCTCGTCCTGCGGCGCCTGCGCTTCTCACCTGTACGCACGGAGGCCGCCGCGGGTTCACGCCCCCCGGGCAGAAGGCCCGCACCTTCTCCCACCTGGGGCGAACGGTTCCTCGGGCGGGGGACGGCTTAGCGACGGCTGATCCGCTCATTAAGGGCGGGTTAACGGTAACGCCGCGGGCCGCCGGCGGCTCTAGCTTCGGGAGTGTCAGCGACCGCGGACGCGGGAAGCGGCGGGAGGTGGCCCTTTGACACGATCACCGCGACACGGGATCCGCCCGGGGGGCCGCCTTCGCCTCCCGCGCGTCCGCGGTCGGGCGCCGTCGCGGGCTCGGGCGCCCTCAGGTGCCCGCCCGCAAAGGCGTGCTCGCGGTTTCGGCGTGGTGAAGCGCCGCTGAGTCGCCGTCCCCGGGGTGAGGACCCGCCTACGGCGCGGGGGCGGGTCCTCACCCCGGGGGCGGTTCCGTTCAGGGAACGAGGAGATTGCCCAGGCGGCTCGCCTGGACGTCCCAGCGCCATTCGCGTTCGATCCACGCACGGCCCTTCGCGCCCATGGCGCGGGCCCGGTCCGGATCCGCGAGCAGCCTCGTCACGGCTTCGGCGATGCGGGGGACGGAGCGGCCCGGCACCACGAGGCCCGTCTCGCCGTCCAGGACGGCGTCCGGGGCCCCGCCCGAGTCGCCCGCGACGACCGGGAGGCCGGTCGCGGACGCCTCCAGGTAGACGATGCCGAGGCCCTCCACGTCCAGTCCGCGGCGGCGGGTGCGGCAGGGCATCGCGAAGACGTCGCCCGCGTCGAAGTGGGCGGGCAGCTCCTCCCACGGGACGCCGCCGGTGAACACGACCGAGCGGCCGACGCCGAGGGACGCCGCGAGGCGCTCCAGGTCGCCGCGGTAGGGTCCGCCGCCGACGATCAGCAGCGCGGCGTCCGGCAGGGACTCCAGCACGCGGGGCCAGGCGTGGAGCAGGGCGTCCTGCCCCTTGCGCGGGACGAGGCGGGACACGCACACCGCCACCGGGCGCCCCGCCAGCCCGTGCCGCTCCCGGACGCCCTCCCCGCCGGCGCCCCGCCGGAAGAGCGTCTCGTCGACGCCGGGCGCGAGCCGGGCCATCCGCTCCGCCGCCTCGGGCGACAGGGCCCGCGCCATCCGGGAGCGGGTGTACTCGCCGAGGTAGGTCAGGACGTCGACGCCGTCGCCGATGCGGCCCAGCAGGGTGCGCGCCACCGGCAGCGACGCCCAGCCGGCCTCGTGCCCGTGCGTGATCCCGACGAGCCGCCGCGCCCCCCGGCGCCGCAGCGCCGGGGCCAGCAGCCCGAGCGGGGCCGCCGCCCCGAACACGACCGAGTCGCAGCGCTCCGCGCGCAGCACGTCCGCGGCCCGGCGCAGCACGCCCGGCTCCGGCAGCATGAGCGAGCCGGGATGCCGGACGACGGGGAACGGCTGCGCGGCGTCGAACTCCGCGGCGCCCTTCCAGGCCGGGGCGTAGACGACGACCGAACCGGGCGGGCGCCGCACGGCGAGGCCGTGCACGAACGACTGGATGCCGCCCGGCCGCGGCGGGAAGTCGTTGGTGACGAACAGCGTCCTGGTCATCGCGCGCCGCCCGGCACGCGGAAGGGCCCGCCACCGGCGTTGCGGTGACGGGCCCCCGATGCGCGGACGATCAGTGCTTGACCTCGTGCGACGTGGCGCCGCCCTCGATCTCGGCGTGCTCGCCGTTCGCGTGCTCGTGCTCCTCCACGGGGACGTCGTCGAACGTCCACGCGCGGTTGAGGCGCGAGCGCAGGTGCCCGATCGGGCCCTTGGTGCCGGGCGCCGGGATCCCCTTGGCGTCCCGGGCCGGGGCCTCGGGCCGGGTGTTCTCCTTGGAGAGCAGGACGTGCAGCTCCTCGGCGCGCGGCGCCTCGTGCCGCTCGGAGTACTGCCCGTCCGGCGACATCATGATCACGCCGCTCTCCACGCCGTGCCCGACGATGTCGGCGTCCTTGCGCTGCAGGCCCAGGCAGATCCGCTTGGTGACGATGAACGCCACGATCGGCCCGAGGAAGAACGCGACCCGGAAGAACCACGTCGTCGCGAACAGCGACACGTTGAACTTGTCCGCGATGACGTCGTTGGCGCCGGCGACCCACAGCAGCCCGTAGAAGGTGACCGCGGCGATGCCCGTCGCGGTGCGGACCGGGGCGTTGCGCGGCCGCTCGTTCACGTGGTGGTGGCGCTTGTCGCCGGTCACCCACTGCTCGACGAACGGCCACGCGGCCGCGCCGCCGAACACGATGCCGAGCGGGACCAGCGCCGGGATCAGCACGTTGAAGCTGACCGTGTGGCCCCAGGCGGAGACCTCCCAGTTCGGCATGATGCGCAGCGCGCCCTCCAGGACGCCCATGTACCAGTCGGGCTGGGAGCCGGAGGAGATCGCGCCGGGGTCGTACGGGCCGAACAGCCAGATCGGGTTGATCTGCGCGAACGCGCCGAGCAGCGCCAGGACGCCGAAGGTGAACAGGAAGTAGGCGCCCGTCTTGGCCATGAAGACCGGGTAGAACGGGTAGCCGTACACCTGCTGCTCGGTCTGGTTCTTGACCGGCATCGCCGTGTGCTTCTGCACCCACATGATCATCATGTGCGCGGTGACCATGCCGAGCAGCAGGCCCGGGATCAGCAGGATGTGCAGCATGTACAGGCGCGGGACGATGTCCTGGCCGGGGAACTCGCCGCCGAACAGGAACATGTAGATGTAGGTGCCGACCACCGGGATCGACTCCGCGACGCCCTGCGTGATGCGCAGGCCGGTGCCGGACAGCAGGTCGTCCGGCAGCGAGTACCCGAACAGGCCCTCCAGCATGCCGAGCGTGAACATGCCGATGCCGATCAGCCAGTTCAGCTCGCGCGGCTTGCGGTAGGCGCCGGTGAAGAACACGCGCAGCATGTGCGCGAGGATCGACGCCATGAACAGGACCGCGGCCCAGTGGTGGATCTGCCGCATGAGCAGGCCGCCGCGCACGTCGAACGTGATGTGCAGCGTCGAGGCGTAGGCCTCGGACATCGTGACGCCCTGCAGCTTCGTGTACGAGCCGTCGTACACGGTCTCCGTCATGCTCGGCTGGAACCAGAGCGTCAGGAACGTCCCGGTCAGCAGCAGGATGATGAAGGAGTACAGGGCGATCTCGCCCAGCATGAAGGACCAGTGGTCCGGAAAGACCTTCTTCATGTTGCGCTTGAAGAAGGTGGTGGAGCCCAGGCGGTCGTCGAGGAAGGTCAGCGGCGCCTGGACCGCCTTCGGGGCTGTCGCCTCGCTCATCCGCGCTCCCAGAAGCTCGGTCCGACGGGTTCGTGGTAGTCGCTCGTGGCGATGAGGTACCCGTCCTCGACGGACAGCGGCAGCTGCGGCAGCGACCGGGCGGCCGGCCCGAAGATGACCTTCGCCGCGTCGGTGGCGTCGAAGGTCGACTGGTGGCACGGGCACAGGATGTGGTGTGTGGTCTGCTCGTACAGGGCCGCGGGGCAGCCGACGTGCGTGCAGACCTTGGAGTAGGCGACGATCCCGTTGACGTGCCAGTTCTCGCGGCCCTTGGCGGGCTTGAACTGGTCCGCGGGGATGTTGATGAGGATGGTGACGGCCTTGGCGTTCTGGGTCAGCACCTGGTCCTCGGGGAGCTCCTCCTCGATCCCCTCGGGCAGGACGGTGATCATCGAGCCCGGGGACGCGAAGTCGCTGACCCGCAGCGGCTTGTTGGTGCCGTCCACGACCAGGCGGGCGCCCTTCTTGCCCTCCGCCTGCGCCTTCTTGACGGCCTCGCCCCAGTAGGTGTGGCGGAGCCGCTTCTCCGGCAGCGGGCCGAGGTCGCGCAGCAGCACCAGCGGGGCCAGGCCGAGCGGCGCGGCGGCCAGCAGCAGCGTGCGGCGCAGCAGGGGCCGCTTGGTGATGCCGCTGTCGTCGGCGCCTTCCAGGAAGTCCTCGGTGAAGGCCGCGCGGGTCTCCTCGGTGGCGCCCAGCTCGTGCCGCTCCTGGAGGATCGGCTTGCTCGTCATCAGGCGGCGCACCCAGATGGTGACGCCGAAGGCCATGGCGAGGAACGACAGCGCCATCAGGCCGCCGAGCCACAGGTTGCTCTCGCGCGCCCGGGTGACGCCGTGCATGCCGCCGTCGCGGCCGCTCCAGCCGATGAAGTAGGCGATGAACGCCACGCTGGCGGCGAACGCGAGCAGGAAGAGCGTCGCGACGATCCGCTCGGCGCGCTTGGCCGACGCCTCGTCGAGCTGCCCTCCCACGCCCGCGGGCGCCGAGATGTCGTCCTCGGCCAGCAGGGCCTTCTCCCGCGCCGGGGACGGCGTTCCGATCACGCGTTCGCGCGGGCCGGGCCGGCCCGGCGTGTCCTTGTTGTCGTCGCTCATGACTTCTTCAGCTTCTTCGGCTTCTTCGCGGTGATCCACATGGCGGCGAGGACCAGCAGGCCGATGCCGACCAGCCAGCCGGCCAGCCCCTCGGTCACCGGGCCGATGCGGCCGAGGCCGTTACCGCCGGGGTTCGGCTCCTCGCGCGTCTGGACGAGGTAGGCGATGATCGCCTGCTTGTCCTTCGGCGTGAGCGTGGTGTCGTTGAACACCGGCATCGCCTGCGGGCCGGTGAGCATGGCCTCGTACATCTGGGTGGGCGTGACGGCGGGGTCCGACAGCGAGGGCGCGTACTTCCCGCCGGTCAGCGCGCCGCCCTGGCCGGTGAAGTTGTGGCACTGCGCGCAGTTGGTGCGGAACAGCTTCCCGCCGAGCGCGACGTTGCCCGTCTTCGGGTCCACGGCCGACGCCGGGGGGATCTCCGGGCCGCCGCCGAGCGAGGTGACGTAGGCGCTGAGGTCGGAGAGGTTCTTCTCCGCCTGGGCCTTCTGCTTCTCGGCCGCCTCCCGCTTGTCCTTCTCCTCGAAGTCGGTCTTGATCGAGGTGTTGAACTCGGGGATCGGCGTCTTGCGCGGCATCTGCGCGCCGGGGTTCGCCGCGGGCATGCGGCCGGAGCCGACCTGGAAGTCGACGGACGCGGCGCCGACGCCGATGAGGCTCGGGGCGATCGGGTTGCCCTTGGCGTCCTTGGTGCCCTCGGCGTTCAGCCCGTGGCAGCTCGCACAGTTCTTGTTGAAGAGCTGCTGGCCGTTCTTCAGGTCCTGCGCCGCCTGGGCGGTGGTCTGCGCCTCGGCACGGTCAGTCCGCGGCGAGAAGCCGGCGTAGATCGCGCCGATCGCCGCCAGGGCCGCCAGCACGACGGCGTAGCCCGCCCACGGGCGCCGTCGCCATGCGGTGATCCTTTTCACGGAAGTCCCCGTTCGGGTCATATCGGTCGGGTCGGTCGGGTCGTTCAGAGGTCGAGCAGGTAGACGACCGAGAACAGGCCGATCCACACCACGTCGACGAAGTGCCAGTAGTAGGAGACGACGATCGCGCTCGTCGCCTGCTCGTGCGTCCACCGCTTGGCGGCGTAGGTGCGTCCCAGCAGGAACAGGAAGGCGACGAGGCCGCCGACGACGTGCAGGCCGTGGAAGCCGGTGGCCAGGTAGAAGACCGAGCCGTAGGCCGAGGACGAGAAGGTGAGGCCGTCCTTGGAGACCAGCTGGGAGTACTCGTAGCCCTGGCCGGCGACGAAGTAGGCGCCCATGAGGAACGAGAGCACGTACCACTCGCGCAGGCCCCAGCGCGCCACGTTGAACACGCTTCCGTCACGTCCGACCTTGCCCGCCTCGGCCTTGAACACGCCCATCTGGCAGGTCACCGAGGACAGCACCAGAACGGTCGTGTTGATCGCCGACAGCGGCAGGTCCAGCGGGGCGCCCGGCCAGGCGTGGTGGCCGGACTGGCCGATCGTCACAGAGCGGATCGTGAAGAACATCGCGAACAGCGCCGCGAAGAACATCAGCTCGGACGACAGCCAAACGATCGTCCCCACGCTGACCAGATTGGGACGGTTCGCCCGTGCGTGAGGTGTTGTCTCTATCGCGGATGCTGTCACGCCAGCATTATTGCGCCCCTATCCAGTGACTGACGCATGACCCCCCTTCTAGGGTTCCCCGAGCGTGTCACCGGTGCCGCGACCCGGTACCCTTCAGGTCCATGAGCACCGCCCCGGAGAGCCCGATGAAGATCCTCGTCTACAGCGACGACGCGAACACCCGCGCCGAGATCCGGATGGCGATCGGGCGCCGGCCCGCCGCCGACCTCCCGAAGGTCGAGTTCGAGGAGTGCGCCACCCAGCCGGCCGTCGTGTCGCGGCTCGACCAGGGCGGCGTGGACGTCCTCATCGTCGACGGCGAGGCGCAGCCCGCGGGCGGTCTCGGCGTGTGCCGGCAGGCCAAGGACGAGGTGTACGACTGCCCGCCCGTCCTGGCGGTCATCGGCCGCCGCGACGACGGCTGGCTCGCCACCTGGTCGCGCGCCGACGCCGTGGTGGGCCTGCCCATCGACCCGATGGGCCTCGCGAACGCCCTCGCCGGCCTCATGCGGCAGCGCCTCAAGAGCCGCCTCCCGGCCCTGTAGCCACGCAGCAGCCACGCACCCACCACGACCCTGTAGGCGACATGGACGCGCGCACCAGCTGGCCCGCACTGCTCAACGCCCTCGTGTCGGGCGACTCGCTGTCCAGCGAGGAGACCTCCTGGGCCATGAACAGCATCATGTCCGGCGAGGCCACCGACGTGCAGATCGCGGGCTTCGCGGTGGCGCTGCGCGCCAAGGGCGAGACGGTCGAGGAGGTCACCGGCCTCGCCCGGGGCATGATGGACAACGCCACGCCCATCGAGGTGCCCGGCCGCATCGCCGACCTCGTCGGGACGGGCGGCGACCGCGGCCACACCGTCAACGTCTCCACGATGGCCGCCGTCGTCGCGGCCGCGGCGGGCGTGCGGGTCGTCAAGCACGGCAACCGGGCCGCGTCGTCCTCCTGCGGCGCCGCCGACCTCCTGGAGCACCTCGGCGTCGCGATCGACCTGTCCCCCGAGGCCACCGCGCGGGTCGCCGACGAGATCGGCATCACCTTCTGCTTCGCGCCGCTCTACCACCCCGCGCTGAAGTACGCCTCGCGCACCCGCAGCGAGCTCGGCACGCCCACGGTCTTCAACTTCCTCGGCCCGCTGACGAACCCGGCGCGCCCCCTGGCCCAGGCCGTCGGGGTGTTCCACCCGCGGATGGCGGGCGTGATGGCGGGCGTGTTCGCCGCGCGCGGCTGCTCCTCGCTGGTGTTCCGGGGCGACGACGGGCTGGACGAGCTGACCACCACCGGCACCTCCACGGTGTGGGTCGTGCGCGACGGGACGGCGACGGAGACGACCTTCGACCCCGCCGACCTCGGCATCCCGCCGGCCAAGCCGGAGGACCTGCGCGGCGCCGACGCGGTGTTCAACGGGCGGGTGGCCCGCGAGACGTTCACCGGCCGGCGGGGGCCCGTCCGCGACATGGTCCTGCTGAACGCCGCCGCGCTCGTCACCGCCTACGAGGGGGCGCCGCCCGCCGCCGACCTCACCGCCACGCTGGGGGCCGGCTACGAGCGCGCCGCCGCCGCGGTCGACTCGGGCGCCGCCGCCGCCCTCCTCGACCGCTGGGTCGACACCTCCCGTCGCCTGCGCGGCTGACGCCCTCCACTCAGGCGACGCCGCTCAGGCGACGCCGCGGGCGCCGCTGGACAGCCGCTGCGCGATGTAGATCGGGATGACCGACAGCACGATCAGGGCGGCGGCGAGCACGTTCACGACCGGGGCCTGGTTGGGCCGGAACAGGTTGTTGAAGATCCAGATCGGCAGCGTCTGGGCGTCCGGCCCGGCGGTGAACGTGGTCACGATGATCTCGTCGAAGGACAGCGCGAACGCCAGCAGCCCCCCGGCGAGCAGCGCCGAGCGCAGCGCCGGGAACGTGACGTGCCAGAACGTCTGGAACGTGTCGGCTCCGAGGTCGGCGGACGCCTCCTCCAGGCTGGTGCCCGTGCGCCGCAGCCGGGCCAGCACGTTGTTGAAGATCGTGACGACGCAGAACGTGGCGTGCCCGACGATCACGGTGAACAGGCCGAGCCCGATCCCGAGGGGCTTCAGCACGACCTGGAAGGCGTTGCTGAGCGCGATGCCGGTGACGATGCCGGGCAGCGCGATCGGCAGCACGACGACCAGCGAGACCGACTCGCGCCCGAAGAACCGGTACCGCGACACCGCGAAGGCGGCCATGCTGCCGAGGACGAGCGCGATGGCCGTCGCGCCGAGGCCCGCCTTGACGCTGGTGAGGACGGCCTGCCGGGCGCCCTCGTTGTCCAGCGCCCGAGACCACCAGCGCCCGGTGAACCCCGACGGGGGCCAGCCGAACGTGGTGTCGGCGTTGAAGGAGTTGATCAGCACGACCAGCAGCGGCACGTAGATGACGGCGAGGCCGAGGAACATCACGACGCGCAGGGCGGTCCGCGCGGCGGGCGAGAGGGTCATCACAGCTCCCTGAGCGCGCCGGTGCGGCGGGCCGCGGCCAGGTAGCCGAGCATCACCACCACCGGGATCGTGGCGACCGCCGCCGCGAACGGCAGGTTGTTGGCGGCGCCGATGTTGTCGTAGACGACGTTGCCGAGCAGCTGGCTCCGGCCGCCGACGATCTTCACGGTGATGTAGTCGCCGAGCGACAGCGAGAACGTGAAGATCGACCCGGCCACCAGCGAGGGGAACACCAGCGGCAGCACGACCGACCGCAGCGTGCGCAGCGGCCGGGCGCCGAGGTCCCCCGAGGCGTCCAGCAGCGAGTCCGGGAGCCGCTCCAGGCCCGCGTAGACCGGCAGGATCATGTACGGCAGCCACAGGTAGGCCAGCACGATCACGGTCGCCGTGAGGCCGTAGCCGGGGCTGGAGAGCCCGAACGGCCCGAGCACCTCGTCGACCAGGCCGCCCTGCGCCAGCATCACCCGCCAGGCGTACGCCTTGACGAGGTAGGCGGCCCACAGGGGCGCCAGGATCGCGATCACCAGGTAGGGCCGGTGCCGCGGCTTGGCGACCTTGGCCATGTACAGCGCCATCGGGAAGCCGATCGCGGTGTCGATGAGGGTGACGGCCGCCGCGACGCCGAGGCTGCGCAGCGCGACCGTCCGGTAGACGGGCTCGTCGACGAGGGTCTGGAAGTTGGCGAGGGTGAACTGCCGGACGACCTCGCCGGTGAAGACGTCGGTCGTCCAGAACGCGGTCAGGAAGATCGCGGCGAGCGCGCCGAGGTAGACGACGGCCAGCCAGGCGAGCGGCGCCGACAGAAGCAGCGACAGGCGCAGCCGCGGGCGGCGGTGCAGCAGGGCCGCCGCCCGGCGCCGGATTCCCGGCGCCGGGCGGCCGTCCTTCCCGCCGGTGAGGGCGGAGCCGGTCATCCCTTGATCGCGGTCCACGCCTGGGTCCACTTGGAGTAGTCGACGCACTTGACGTCCTTGCGCCCGTCGAGGCACTGCGTGATCGGCGTCGTCCAGAAGTGCACCTTCGAGAAGTAGTTCTCGTCGGTGGCGTGGAAGGTGTCGCAGTGGGTCTTGTCCGCGGTCTCCCGGCACGCCTTGGCGTTCGCCGGGGCCTCACCGAACCACTCGGCGACCTGCGCGTTCGCCTTCGGGGAGACGATCCAGTCCATCCACTTGTAGGCGCAGTTGGGGTGCTTGGCCTTCGCGCCGACCATCCAGGTGTCCGACCAGCCGGTGGAGCCCTCCTTGGGCAGGGCCACCTCGACCGGCGCCTTCTCGCCCTTCGCGAGGTTGGCGATGACCTGCCACGTCGTCCCGAGGACCGAGTCGCCGCTCTTGAACGCCTGGACCTCCTTGGTGTAGTCGGACCAGTACTCGCCGATGAGCCCGCGCTGCGTCTTCAGCAGCTCGACGGCCGCGTCGAACTGCTTCTGGTCGAGCGCGTACGGGTCCTTGATGCCGAGCTCGGGCTTGGCCGTCTTCAGGTAGAGGGCGGCGTCCGCGATGTAGATCGGCGAGTCGTAGGCGGTGATCTTCCCCTTGTACGGGGAGTTGGCGTCGAACACCGCGCCCCACGAGTCGGGGGCCGTCTTGACCTTGTCCTTGCGCCACATGAGCAGGTTGGCGCCGCGGCCGTGCGGGATGCCGTAGGCGGTGTTGTTCACCGAGTTCCACGGCTTCATCTTCAGCCCGGCGAAGATGTCGGCGTAGTTCGGCACGAGCCCGGTGTTGACCGGCGCGACCGTCCCGGAGGCGATCAGCCGCAGCGAGGCGTCGCCGGAGGCGGAGACCGCGTCGTACTCGCCGGTCTTCATCAGGGTCACCATCTCGTCGGACGTGCCGGCGACCTTGGTGTTGACCTTGCAGCCGGTCTGCTTCTCGAACGGGGTGACCCAGTCGACCTTGGGGTCGTTGGAGCCGTCCTCGGCGTACCCGGCCCAGGCGACCAGGTTGACCTGGCCCTCGCCCTGGCCGAGCGACTTCTGCATCGGCACATTCGGGACCGGGAAGCCGCCCTGGCCTGCGCCGGTCGCCTTGTCGCCCGAGTCGCCGCCGCAGGCTGCGGCCGCCAGTCCGATCGCCAGCGTCGCCGCGGCGGCGGCCGCCATGCGCGTGGACCACATGGGGAACTCCTTATTGTGGGGGTTTTTCGGGGGTTTTCTGGGGTGGCTCAGGGGGTGGGCGCCGGCGCGGAGCCGGCGCCCGACACGAGGAACTCGTGCGCCTCGTGCCAGCCGACCCGGACGCGCGCGCCGCGCCGGGCCAGCACGTCCGTGGAGGAGGTCCGCAGGTTCTGCTGCAGCGCGACGACCCGGTCCCCCGACTCCAGGTCGATGACGAAGCGGGTGACCGCGCCCGCGTAGACGACCTCGGCGACCGTGCCGAGCGCGTGCCGGTCCCCCGCGTCCGGTCCGCCCGCCTCCCGCGCGCCGCCGTCCTCGTCGACGTGGAGCTTCTCCGGCCGCACGCAGACGTCGCCGATGCGGTTGGTCGTCCCGACGAAGCCGGCCACGAACTCGGTCGCGGGCCGCTCGTACACCTCGGCCGGCGTGCCGACCTGCTGCACCCGGCCGCCGTCGAGGACCGCGATCCGGTCGCTGAGGGTCAGCGCCTCCTCCTGGTCGTGGGTGACGAACACGAAGGTGATGCCGGCCCTGCGCTGGATGCTCTTCAGCTCGACCTGCATCTCCTCGCGCAGCTTCTGGTCGAGCGCGCCGAGCGGCTCGTCCAGCAGCAGCACCTTCGGCTCGTTCACCAGCGCCCGGGCGAGCGCGACCCGCTGGCGCTGGCCGCCCGACAGCTCGGCGGGCCGGCGCGCCTGCATCCCGTCGAGCCGGACGCTGCGCAGCGCCTCCAGGGCCCGCTTCCGGCGCTTGGCCTTCGGCACCTTCCGCACCTTCAGGCCGTACTCGACGTTGCGGAGCACGTCCAGGTGCGGGAAGAGCGCGTAGTCCTGGAAGACGGTGTTGACGTCACGGTCGAACGGCGCAAGCCCGGTCACGTCCCTGCCGCCTAGTTCGATCGTTCCAGAGGTCGGTCGTTCGAAGCCCGCGATCAGCCGCAGCACGGTCGTCTTCCCGGACCCGGACGGGCCGAGCATCGAGAAGAACTCGCCGTCCCCGATGTCGAGGTCGACGCCCGCCACCGCCTGGACGGCACCGAAGGTCTTGCGCAGATCGCGGATCCTCACCGCTGAAGCCGGCATGACCGAAAACATATGGAGTCATAGGTTTAAGTTCAAGTGATGTTCCGGTATCACTGTGTCAACACCGGGAGGGGGCCCATGGACAGCGCGCACCTCGTCGTGTTCGCTCCCGTCGACAACACCGCGCGGGTGCACGCGGTCGTGCGGCGCCTGGGCGACGCGATCGCGCTCGGCCTCCTCGCGGACGGCGAGCAGCTGCCCAGTGAGACCGAGCTGTCGGCATATCTCGGTGTTTCGACGGTCACACTACGCGAAGCGCTGATGGCCTTGCGTCAACAAGGGCTCATCGAGACCCGCCGGGGGCGCGGCGGCGGCAGCTTCGTCCGGGCTCCCACCAGGGCTTTCGATCTCGACGAGCGGCTGCGTTCGCTCAGCGCGGAAGAGCTCCGCGACCTCGGCGACCACTACGCCGCCGTCGCCGGGGCCGGCGCCCGGCTCGCCGCCGGGCGGTCGCTGCCCGGCGACGTCCGGCGGCTGCGGCGGTCGCTGGAGGAGATGGCCGGGACGGGTCCCGGCGCCGGGATGTGCCGGCTGGACGGCAGGTTCCACCTGGAGGTCGCCGCCGCCTCCCAGTCCGGCCGGCTCACCCGGGAGGAGATCCGGCTCCAGGCCGAGATCGGCCCGCTGGTCTGGGCCGTGCACGACCTGCCCGAACGGCGCGACCGCGTGGACTCCGAGCACGCCCGTCTCGTGAAGGCGATCGAGGTCGCCGACGGCGCCGGAGCGCGCGATGTAGCTGAAAGTCACGTCCTGAATGCGGTAGAACGTCTGATTGAACGACGGCTCGCACTCTGAGACCCCGAGGGGGACCCATGCCCGCCGAGCCACCGGCCGTCGGCGCGGCGGCGGCACACGTCCGCGCCACCCTGGACGGCGTCTTCACCACCGTCGCGCAGGTGCGCGACGCGACGGCGCGCTGCCTGGAGGACGTCCGCCGCACCGGGCGCGCCCCCGCCCGGTCCGACCTCGCCGCGCTGCGCCCGCTGCTGCTCTCCCACCTCGGCCCGCTCGTCTGCGGCCTGGGGTTCATCGCCGCGCCGGGGCTGCTCGCCGACGCGGCCTGGTACCTGGAGTGGTGGCAGGCGGGCCCGGCCGGACGGCCGTCCCAGCTGCTGCGCGACCTGAACCCCGAGAGCAGCGTCCTGTACGACTACACCGACTGGGAGTGGTTCACGGGGCCGCGGAGCGGCGCCGAGAAGACCGTCTGCGGCCCCTACGTGGACTACCTGTGCAGCGACGAGTACGTCCTGACCCTGTCGGCGCCGGTACGCGTCGACGGGGCGTTCGCGGGCGTCGCGGCCGCCGACGTCTTCGCCCGGACGTTCGAGAACGAGGTCGTCCCGGCACTGCGGGAGATCCCCGCGCCCGCCCTCGTCGTCAACGCCCCCGGCCGGGTGATGGCCTCCAACACCGCCAGCTGGCCCCCGGGCGCCGTCTACCGCGAGGCCCCCGGCTACGCCGCCCGCTCCTGCGGAGGCGGCATCGACCGCATCGCCCTCGTCGTCGGCCCCTAGAGGCGGCGGGCCGCCCGTTCCGGGGCCGGCCGGGTCAGTCGGCGTCGGGGAGGCCGAGGGAGAAGGCCTGCTCCAGGTCGTGGTGGGAGTAGGTGCGGAACGCGATGTGGGTCTCGGTGCCGGCGATGCCGGGGACCTTGTTGACGCGGCCCGGGATCACGTCGTTGAGCTCCTCGTGGCGGCGCACCCGGACCATCACCATGAGGTCGTGGTCGCCGGTGATGGAGTAGACCTCGCTGACGCCGTCCAGCGCGGCGATCGTCTCGGCCACCTCGTGGATGCGCGCGACGTCGGCCTTGACGAACACGATCGCAGTGACCACTGCACCCCTCCCCCAGAGAAACGGACCCCTCGACCCTATCGGGGGCGCCCGGCCGACCGGGCGCGAGGGGAAGCCGCCCGCCCGGGCCGGACGGGGTCAGCCGCGGCTCAGCGCGGCCAGGCGGTGCGCCGGGCCGGCGCGGCGGGCCAGGAGCGCGAACACCACGCCCGCCACGAAGCCGTAGATGTGCGCGGTGTAGGCGACGTTGCTCTTCTGGTCGCCCAGGGACAGCCACTGCAGCACGAACCAGTAGCCGAGCACCACCCACACCGGCAGGCGGATGAAGATGACCGGCGGCACCCAGCTGACGATGCGGCCCCGCGGGTTGAGGATCACATAGGCGCCCATCACCCCGGCGATCGCGCCGGACGCCCCGATGAGCGGGACGGTGGAGCCGGGCGACGTCCACGCGAACCCGTACACGGCGACGAGCCCGAACACCAGGTAGGCGAGCAGGAAGCGCCAGCGCCCGAGCCGGTCCTCCACCCCCATGCCGACGACGAACAGGAAGACCAGGTTGCCGAGCAGGTGCATGGCGCCGGAGTGCAGGAACATCGAGGTGAACGCCGCCGTCCAGGGCGCCTTGCGGAAGCTCGCGGGCCCGCAGTCGTGCACGACCCCGGCCGGCAGCGGCTGCTGGTCGCCGGTGGTCAGCTCCTTCGGCACGGCGCCGTACTCGAAGGTGAAGTGCGTCGCCTTGCACTCGCGGACCGCGCCCTTGCCGTACCAGGCGGCGAAGTTCGACATCGGGGTGAGGAGGAAGACCACCACGTTGACGGCGATCAGCAGGTACGTCACCCAGGGGACGCGCCGCGCAGGCTGACTGTCGTAGAGAGGCAGTGCCATGCGGGGTCGTCCTCCGGTTGCCGGGTGTACACCGTCACCTTAGTGGGCGGCGGGGCCCGCGAACGGCCCCCTCGGGCCGCTCGTAGCTCCGGTCGTAGGCCTTGTCGATCCACTCGCGCAGCCCCTCGGCGCCGTGCAGCGGGCATGTCCACGGGCCGTCGACCTCGACCAGGCGGACACCGGGCAGGTCGAGCCAGCGCAGGACGCACTCCATCTCCTCGGCGGTCGCGCCCTGCGAGGGGGGCGCGCCGAGCGGGACACCGCCGGGCGCCTCCCCGGAGGGCGGGAACACCGTCTCGGCCGTGGCGATGAGCGCGTCGACGTAGGGCCGGGGCCGGGCGTTCGGCGGGACGGTGCCGGCCGCGGCGAGCCGGCCGTAGCGCACCACCGACAGCTCCCAGCCGCCGTCGAAGGCGGGACGGGCGGCCACGAGCTGCGGCAGCCGGGCCAGCGCCGCGAGCCGCTGCCCGCGCGCGGCGGCCCGGACGAACGCGGCGAGCCGGTCGCGCTGGGCGGCGGCCTCCTCGTAGCGCAGCTCGGAGGCCAGCCGGTCGATGCGGACCTGGGCGGCGGCCACGACGGGCCGCACGTCGCCCTCCATGATGGAGCGGGCCGTCACGGCGTGGAGGGCGTAGGCGTCGGCGGACTCGCGGCCGTCGCAGGGCGCGCCGCACCGGCCGAGATCGGCGAGGGCGCACGAGCGCGCCTTGCCCTGCTGCACCAGCCGGAGGGTCAGCCGCTGGGTGCACTGCCGCAGCGGCACGGCCTCGTGCAGCGCGGCGCGGGCCTCCTCGGCCTGCCGACGCGAGGAGATCGGCCCGAGGTAGCGGGCTCCGTCGGCGCGGCACTCCCGCACGATGGACAGCCGGGGGAACGGCTCCACGGTCAGCTTCAGCCAGATCGCCCGCTCGGGGAACTTGGAGCGGCGGTTGTAGCGCGGCTTGTGCTCGGCGATCAGCCGCAGCTCGCGGACCTCGGCCTCCAGCCCCGTGGCGCACTCGATGGTGCGGACGTTCTCGGCGAGGCCGACCATCTCCCGGACGCGGCGCCGCGTCTCCGAGCCGGTGAAGTAGCTGCGCACGCGCGAGCGCAGGTCGCCGCTCTTGCCGACGTAGAGCACCTCGCCGGCATGGTCCTCGAACAGGTAGACGCCGGGGGTGGAGGGGACGTCGTCGGCGAGGTGCCGCTTGCGCCGCTGCTCGGGGGTGGGCGCCTTGGCGAAGCCCCGCATCTCCTCCAGCGAGGTGACGCCGAACGCGCCGATCCGCTCGATCAGGCCGTGCAGCACCTCCACGGTGGCGCGGGCGTCGGCGAGGGCGCGGTGCGTCGGCTCGTTGGACGTCCGGAAGAAGCGGGCCAGCGTGCCGAGCTTGCAGTTGGGCACCTCGTCGCGGGACAGGACGCGCCGCGCCAGGTCGACGGTGTCGACGACGGGGAACGCGGGCCAGGCGTAGCCGTTCGCGGCGCACGCGGCCTTGAGGAAGCCGATGTCGAACGAGGCGTTGTGCGCGACGAGGACGCAGCCGCGCGCGAACTCCAGGAACGCCGGCAGCACCGACTCGATCCGCGGCGCGGCCGTCACCATCGCCGTGGTGATGCCGGTCAGGGCCGTGATGAACGGCGGGACGGGACCGCCCGGGTCGACCAGCGTGCCGAGCTCGCCGAGCTCCTCTCCCCCGCGGACCTTCACCGCGCCGATCTCGGTGATGGCCGAGTCGGCGGCCGAGCCGCCGGTGGTCTCCAGGTCGACCACCACGAAGGTGACGTCGTGGAGCGGGGTGCCGAGGTCGTCCAGGGTGCCCTGGACGCCGTGCCCGCGGACTCCGCGCCCCTGGACTCCGCGCCCCTGGACTCCGCGCCCTTGGACACCGTGCGCAGCCGTCATGTGCGCGACCGTAGAGGACCCCACCGACAGAACCCCGGGCCGCTAGGGTTGGGGGGCGCCGGGACGTCCCGCCGGGCGGGGGCCGCGAGGACGGGCGGGAGGGATCCCGCCGAGGGCCGGGCGCGATCCGTCCGATCGCACGTCCGCCCCGGTTAGGGCGGGGTGTGCTCGGGAACACACAGCCCACCGGCGGCGCAGCCCGGAAGGAGCGGGATCATCGACAGCGGTCCCGAAGCGACCCCCGGCGACGGGGAGCCCGCGGAGAAGCCGACCCGCCCGCTGCCCGAGGCGGTGCGGCAGGGCGTGGTGGAGGTCGCCGCCGAGCTGATCGGGTCGCTGCCCTCCGACGAGGTCCCCGCGCCGCTGCGCCGGTTCGCGCGCTTCGAGCGCCGCAAGCGCGCGAAGCTCGCGGGCCAGCACATCGCCGCGGCGCTGGAGAAGGACGGGGAGTTCCGGCGCCGGGTCGCCGAGCCGCTCCGGGAGGCGCAGGCCGACCTGGTGGAGGCGGTCGAGGGCGGGCGGGTGCCGCCCGCGGCCGACCCGGTGCGCGTCGCGGTGCTGGCCTACCTGCTGCGCCCGCCGGGCTGGACCGGGCTGGTGGAGTCCGCGCGCGAGGAGCTGGCGCGCTCGACGGCCGCGTCGGATGAGCTGGAGGCCGAGCGCCGCATCGCCGCGCTGAAGGCCGAGCTGGCCGCGACCCGCGACGCCCGCGGCGCCGAGCTCGCCAAGCTGCGCGCCGAGCTGCGCGAGGCCAAGGCCGAGGTCGCGGAGCTGCGCCGCAAGCTGCACGACGCGCGCACCCGGTTCCGGGCCGCGGAGGAGCACGCCCACACGGTCGCGGCGGACGCCGATCGCGAGCTCGCCGCCGCGCGCGAGTCGACCGCCGCCTCGGACAAGGAGCTGCGCAGGCTGCGCGCTCGCGCCGTCCGGGCGGAGGAGGCGGCGGAGGCCGCCAAGCGGGCCGCGCGCGAGGGGCGCAACGTCGACGACGTCCGGCTGCGGATGCTGCTGGACGCGCTCGTGGACGCGGCGCAGGGCGTCCGCCGGGAGCTGGCGCTGCCCTCCACCATCGGCCGCCCCGCCGACGCGGTCGGCGGGCTGGAGCCGGACCGGCTGGCGCACCGCGCGCTGCCCGGCCGGGCCCTGTCCGACAGCGACCCGCAGCTGCTGGACCGGCTGCTGGCGCTGCCGCAGGTGCACCTGGTCGTGGACGGCTACAACGTCACCAAGACCGGGTACGGGGAGCTGCCGCTGGCCGACCAGCGCAGCCGGCTGCTGTCGGGCCTCGGCGGGCTGGCCGCGCAGACCCGCGCCGAGGTGACGTGCGTGTTCGACGGCGCGGAGCTGGACGCTCCGGTCGCCATCGCGGCGCCGCGCGGGGTGCGGGTGCTGTTCAGCCACCCGGGCCAGACGGCGGACGAGCTGATCGGCGAGCTCGTGCGGGCCGAGCCGCCGGGCCGGTCGGTGGTCGTGGTGTCGTCCGACCGGGAGGTCGCCGACGCCGCGCGGCGCGCCAGCGCGCGCCCCTGCCCGTCCTCCCTGCTGCTGCGCAGGCTGGGCCGTTCCTAAGACTCCCCTAAGGCTCCCATAAGGGAGTCCTCGCCGTACGTGATCATGGCGTCACGAATAGTGGACAATATCAGCAGATGTCAATCAAAGAGTGATGAATCGGTTGTGACGGCTGTTGCCCCTCGCTAATGTCGTCGGCTGACGTCGTGGACGAGAGGGGCGAAACCGACCGTGGCCAATGATCACATCGGGGCACCGGCACAGCGGCCTGGCCGCAGGGCGGGCTCTGCGGGCAGAGGCGTCTCCCGCCGCCTCGCGGCCGTCGCCGGCCTGACCGTGACGGTCTCCCTGACCTGCTCCCCGGTGGTGGCGCACGCCGAGCCCAAGCCGACCCGGGCGCAGGCCCAGAAGACGCTCGACAAGCTCAACGAGAAGATGGACCAGAAGGTCGAGCAGTTCAACCAGAACCGCGAGAAGCTCAAGGTCGCCAAGAAGAAGTTCGACGCCGCGAACAAGGCGAGCAAGCAGGAGCAGGCCAGCTTCGAGGAGCAGCGGTCCAAGATCGCTCAGATGGCGGCCACCGCCTACAAGAACGGTGACTCGGCCGATGTCACCGGCTTTGTCGGCAGCAAGGACCCGCAGTCGATCCTCGACCAGGCGGCCGTCTTCTCGCACCTGTCGCAGGAGCGCAGCTCCCAGCTCACCCAGTTCCTCGCGACCGCCCAGCGGCTCCGCCGCGAGCAGTCCCAGGCGAAGTCCTCCTACGACGAGGTGAAGTCGAAGCAGGACGAGCTGAAGAAGCAGAAGCTGGAACTCGACAAGCAGGTGAAGAAGCAGAAGACGCTCGTGCGCCGGCTCAGCCCGCGCACGCCGTCGGGCTCTAGCCCGGGCGGCGGTACCGGCGGCACCTACAACGGGCCGGCCAGCGGTCCGGCCCGCACGGCGCTCAACTTCGCCTACGCCCAGCTCGGCAAGCCCTACTCCTACGGCGCCGAGGGCCCGAGCTCCTACGACTGCTCCGGCCTGACCATGAAGGCCTGGGCCGCCGCGGGCGTCGGCATCACCCGCACCACCAACACCCAGTACGCCTACACCAACAGCAAGCGGGTCGCCTGGAACAACCTGCAGCCCGGCGATCTGGTGTTCTTCAGCAACCTCGGCCACGTCGGCCTTTACGTGGGCGGCGGCAAGATGATCCACGCCCCGCACACCGGCGACGTCGTCAAGATCAGCGACATCGGCAGCGGCTACTACAAGGACAACTTCTACGGCGCCGGGCGCCCCTGACGCACCGCCCTGACACCCGCGCCCCGCGGGCGTGACGGGGCCTCATCGACAACGGACCAGGCTTGACCTGGTCCGTTGTTGATTTTGGGGGGGTTTGCCTTCTTTTGGGGTTTTGGTACCTTGTCACCACCCACGGCGCCCTCCAGACGCCGCGGCCCCGCGGCGCCCACCAGGCGCCCCGGCCCCACGCGGCGCATCCAGCACCCGCGTGACGGCGGCGCGATCCACGCGCCGCTCCCCCCAGGGCGGCACGCCCCACGTGCCGCCCCGCGGCGCCCGAAGGCGCCGCACGGTCTCGACGCAGACCCGGCCGACCCCGTTCCACCGTGCGCACGCCGCAGCGTGCATGGCGCTGAGTGCGCAGCAGCGGTGGCCTACGCGGGGCAGGCCCCGGACGGCCCCGGAGACGGGCCGCCGTCCGCCCACAACATCAGGCGCCGCTCGTTCGCACGCGGGAGACAGGTCCCGTGCCGGGCCCCATCTCGCCCCCAGGATCGCAGCGGCAGCGCCGAATCCGCCTCAGCGCGGAACCGGGGACCCATATCCGCCGGAGTCCGGAGAACGTCTCCGGACGGGCATTCCGGCACCCGGGGTGAATCGGCGCGTCTCTCCCGGCAGTCCGGCGAGAGCCGCCGTAGGGCCACTTCCACGCCCGAACCCGTCAGCTAACCCGGTAGGCGTCTGGAAGACAAGGAGAGAATCCCGCAGCGTTACCTGGGGCGTGGCCGCCACGCGGTCACGCCCCCACCCTCTCACTCCGCGGGCGCCTGCGCCCGCCGAGATTCCCCATCCGAACCGGCGTGCCCGCCCCCGGGCACGTCACCGCCGAATCCGCGGACCGCCGTGCGCTTGCGCGACCGTCGCGGAACCGGGGACCCACTGTGTCCTTTCGGGGTGAATCGGCCTGCCTTCGCGCGGCCGTAGGGCGGCTTCCACGCCCGAACCCGTCAGCTAACCCGGTAGGCGGCATGGAAGTCGAGGAGATCCCCCCGTGCCACGCGCGCACTGCAAGAAGTCCTCCGGCAGGCATCGCAAGCCGAACCCCTTCTCCCTCACGTGGCGGACGACCGGCGGCGTGGTCGTCGGCGCCGCCGTGCTCGGCACCGCCGCGGCCACCGCGCAGGCGTCGGTCCTGCCGTTCGGCTCCGCCCCGGTGAGGTCCGCCGCCGCGGCCGACCTCGCCCCCGGTCTGGCGGCGTACGGCGACCCGTCCAGGCGCACGTCCGGGCGCCCGTCCGAGGACGAGCCCGGGACCACCGGTTCGCCGGCCCCGGCGAGCGGGCGGGACCGGCCCGGGCGGCCGCGGGCGAAGGCCTCCGGGAAGCCGGCCGCGAAGTCGCGGCCCACCGCCGCGCAGGCCATCGACCTCGCCCGCTCGCAGGTGGGCATCGAGGAGAACGGCGGCGGCGAGACCAAGTTCCAGGAGTGGTACATGGCCACGTCCCGCGCGCGGGAGACGCTCGCGCGCGACGGCGGCTCCCTCGACGGCTACGGCGACGCGAACTGGTGCGACATGTTCGTCTCCTGGGTCGGCGAGCAGATCGGCTTCAGCGACCAGGTCGGCAGCGACGCCTGGACGATCGCCCACGCCCGCTGGTTCCAGGAGCACGGCCGCTGGGGCACCGAGCCGAGGCCGGGCGCGATCGTCTTCTTCGCGTGGGACGGCGGCGAGTCCCTCGACGACATCCAGCACGTCGGCATGGTGATCAAGAAGGTCGACGACGGGACGATCGAGACCGTCGAGGGCAACACCGACAACGCCGTCCGCGTGAAGGAACGTTCCACAGACGTCGTGGTCGGCTACGGCTACCCGGACTACCGGTCGTGACGGCGCCTCCCGCCCCGCGCCCTGCATAGGATCGCGGCCATGGAGGAAGGCCCCGGGCAGGACGCCCCCGTGACGCGGCGCAGGGCCCTCGCCCTCGGCGCGGGCGGGGCCGCCGTCCTCCTCGCCGGAGGCGCCGGCCTGGCCGGCTCGCGCTCCGGCGGCGGGGCGGCGGACGCCGGCGCCCCCGCCTCCCGGGCCGCCGGGACGTTCAGCCCGGACGCGGCCGCCGCCGTTCTCGCCAACCGCGCCCGCGCCGTCCGCGACGGCGACCGCACGGCGTTCCTCGCCACGGTGGGCCACGCCCCCGCCGCCTTCCAGGACTCCCAGTCCCGCGTGTACGGGAACCTCCGGAAGCTCCCCCTGGAAGGCTGGCGGGAGCGCATCGCCGGCACCGAGGCCGTGGACGGCGCGACCGCCGTCGTCCGCGTCGAGGTGCGCTACAGGCTGCGCGGATTCGACCGGGGCCACGTCGCCCGCACCCGCTACCTCACGCTGGCCCCGAGGGGCGGGGCGTGGACGATCGTCGGCGACGGGACGTCCCGCGGCCTCGCCGACGACACCGACATCTGGGACTGCGGCCCCCTCGCGGTGGTGAGGGGCCGCGCCGGGCTCGTCGTCGGCGACGGCGCCGGGCTCGACGGCATCGCCGAGCGGCTGGACGCGGCCGTCCCGGTCGTCACGTCCGTGGTAGGCAAGGCGTGGGCGCAGCGGGTCGTCGCGCTCGTCCCCGCCGACGCGACCGTGGCCTCCGCGCTCGCCGGCCCCGCGCAGAGCCTCGGCCAGATCGCCGCGCTCGCCACCGTCGCCCCGTCCGCCGGGGGCGGCCGCGGCGAGGACCGCGTCATCGTCTCCCCCGGCACCTTCGGCCGCCTCAACGAGCTGGGCCGCGACGTCGTCCTCACCCACGAGCTGACCCACGTCGCCACGGGCGGCGCCCGCGACCGGCGCACCCCGCTGTGGCTGATCGAGGGCTTCGCCGACTACGTCGGCTACCGGCGCGTCAAGATCAGCGCCCGGTCGGCGGCGGGCGAGCTGCGCAGCGAGGTCTCCGCCGGCCGCGCGCCGTCCGCGCTGCCCGCCGCGGCCGCGTTCGCCGGCGGCTCCCCCCGCCTCTCCCAGGCCTACCAGGAGGCCTGGCTCGCCTGCCGGATGGTCGCCGACCGGTACGGTGAGGCGGCGCTGGTGCGGCTCTACCGGGCCGCCGGGCGCGCCCCGGAGGCCGCGGCGCTGCGCGACGTGCTCGGCCTCACGCGGGAGCGCTTCACCGCACTGTGGCGCGACTACGTGAAGGAGGAGCTCGCATGAGCGAGGCGGAGACCGACGAGGGCCGCTCCGGGGGCGCCGCCGCCGGGACGCCCGGCGCCGCCCCCGCGCGGCGGCCCCGGATCGCCGCCGCCGTCACCGCCGCCGTGCTCTTCGCCGGGGTCGCTGCCGTCCTCGCGAGGACCACGCCGTGGAACCCGCTGCCCGGGCACGTCCCCGGCGGGCGGGTGACGCCCGATCCCGCGCTGGACTTCACCCCCGCGGAGATCGCGCGCTCCAAGGCGTTCGACTCGGCCGTCAACCCGCCCGCCTACACCGGGCTCCTGGTCGGCCTCGCCCTGGTCCTGCTACTGGGCTTCACTCCCCTGGGCGCCCGTTTCCTCGGCTGGGCCACCGCCAGGACGCGCCGCCGCCCGCTGCGCGTCATCCTCGGGACGATGGCCCTGACCACGCTCCTGCGCGTCGCGGGACTCCCGTTCGACGTCTGGAGCGAGTCCGTCCTGCGCCGGTACGGGCTGTCCACGCAGAGCTGGCCCTCGTGGCTCCTCGACCAGGCGAAGTCCCTCGCCGTCACGTGGGTCATCTACACGATCGCCCTGCTGCTCCTCTTCACCCTCACCCGCCGCTTCCCGCGCTACTGGTGGACCGGCGCCGCCGCGGGCGGGTTCGTCCTGGTCGTCTTCGCCTCGTTCGTCTACCCGCTCGCCGTGGAGCCGGTGTTCAACAGGTTCCACTCGCTGCCCGCGGGGCGGCTGCGCAGCGACCTGCTGGCGATGGCCCGGCGTGACGGCGTGCCCGTCAAGGACGTCCTCGTCGCGGACGCCTCCCGCCGGACGACGTCGCTGAACGCCTACGTGTCCGGCTTCGGCTCCACGCGCCGCATCGTCCTCTACGACACGCTGCTGAAGTCGCCGCCCGCCCAGGTCGAGTCCATCGTCGGGCACGAGCTCGGCCACGCCAAGCGCGACGACGTGCTGTGGGGCACGCTCGTGGGCGCGCTCGGCGTGGCCGGGGCCCTGTGCCTGCTGTACCTGCTGGTGACGTCCCCGCGGCTGCTGCGGCGCGCCGGCCTCGATCCCGCCGGGCCCGGCGCCGCCGCGACGGGGCCGGACGCGCGCCGCGGCGGCGGGGCGGCCGACCCGAGGTCCATCGCGCTCCTCCTCGCGCTCGTGACCGCCGGGACGACGCTCGCCGCCCCCGTCCAGAATCTCGTGAGCCGCCGCATCGAGGCCCGCGCCGACGCGCACGCGCTGAACCTCACCCGCGACCCGGCGACGTTCGTGTCGATGCAGCACGCGCTGTCCGTGCGCAACATCTCCGACCTCGCCCCCGACACCGCGGAGTACCTGCTGTGGCTCACGCACCCCTCGGGGCCCGACCGGATCGCCATGGCCCGCGACTGGGCGCGCCTGCACCGCGTCCCGGTCCCGCCGCCGCTCCGCTAGCGGATCAGTTGCCCTCGGCCCGCTGCTTCTCGGCGGCCTTGGGCTTGCCGCCCCGCTGCGCCGACAGGGTCGCCGCGTCCACGTGCGGAGCGGTCGTGACCGACCGCTTCAGCGCGCTGCCCTTCACCCAGTTCTGCCACTTCACCTGCCAGTACCCCCAGCCGTTCTCCGCCTCCAGCTCCCGATCGCTGCCGGTCACCGTGATGGGGTCGCCCCGCTGGGAGAGGTTGTAGAACCACTTGGCGTTGGACGGGCTGACGTTGATGCAGCCGTGGCTGACGTTCTCGCTGCCCTGGGAGCCCACCGACCACGGCGCGCTGTGGACGTACTCGCCGCTGTCGGAGATCCGCACCGACTTGTAGACGGTCAGGCTGTAGTACCCGGCGCAGCCGGGACCGCAGCCGTCCCACTCCGACGTCATGACGGTCGGGTCCTCCTTGCCCATCGCGAGGTGGACCCCGTTGGTGGTGGTGTACTTGCGCTCCCCGCCTTTCCCCATGCTCGTCGGGATCGTGCGGGCCTTCCGGCCGTTGACCTTCACGACCATCTTGTGGCTGTCCTCGCCGGCCGTGGAGACGTGCGAGTCGCCGACCTTGAAGGCGACACCGTAGTCCTTCCCGCCGTACACGCCCTGCCCGGTGCGCACGCCGGACAGGTGGGCCTGGAACGACACCTTCGTGTGGGCCGGCCAGTAGCTCCTCGTCCGGAACACCACCTCCTGGTCGCCGAACCAGCTCCAGCCGCCCTCGACGGTCTTGTCGGCGGTGACCTCCAGGGCCTGCTCGACGGCCGCCCGGTCCTTCACCGGACGGGCGAAGTGCATGATGATCGGGATGCCGACGCCGACGGTCTCCTTGTTGAACGGCGCCTCGATCGAGGCGGCGTTGGTCTTGTCCACCTCGGCCGTGGAGAAGCCGCTGCGGACCGTGCGGGTCCGCCCGTCCCGGCCGAGGGCGGTGGCGCCGACCGAGTACGCCGTGCCCGGCTTCAGCGTCCACCGGGACCGCCACCGCGTCTTGTCGGCGTTCAGGTCGCCCTCGACGACGCCGTCCTTCGTCGCCACCGTCACGTTCTCGATCGTGCCATGCTCCGCCTCGACGGCGATGGGGCTGTCCGGCCGCAGTTTCCCGCCGCCCCCGCCGGGCGACACCGTGAGCTTCACCGCGTCCCCGCCGCCCGGCGCGCCGCCCTCGGAGCACGCCACCACGCCCGCCCCGACGAGCACGCCGCCGCCGACGAGCACAGCGGCGTACCGCCCCCGGCCACCCGGTCTTGAGCCACTCACCCGCATGTGGACCCCCCGGTCGCTCCACTGGGCGATCAGGCCGCTGCCCAGCCCGGTCGCTGGAACGGCGCCCAGTGTGTGAAAGGGCCGGTACCCGCAAAAAAGCGGACACCGGCCCCCGATGGGGTTCTTTTACTGATCAGTGGGCGAAATGACCCCGATAGTACTCGAACACCAGACCGACCGACGTGAGGATCGCCGCGGCGGCGCCGAGGATCACCAGCCACCAGCCGAACACGACGCCGAGCGCCACGGCCGCGGCCGACAGCGCCACGAACAGCGGCCACCAGCTGTGCGGGCTGAAGAAGCCCAGCTCGCCCGCGGCGTCCGCGATCTCGCCTTCCGGGTCGTCCTCGTACAGCGGCCCCGCGTTGGCGCGCTCAAGGCGCCGGACCGTGAAGTGGACGTAGAACCCGATGAGCCCGGCGAGGCCCACCGCCAGCGCGAGCGCGGTCGTGCCCGTCCAGTCGTTGGACCAGAGCCAGTACACGACGTCGGTGGCGAGGAAGAAGATCGCGCACCCGTAGAACATGAACGCCTGGACGCGCATCGGCTACTCCCCCTTCGCCCCGGCCAGCTCGCCCTTGGCACCCACGTGCGGGTGGTGCAGGTCGAACGCCGGCCGCTCGGAACGGATCTTCGGGATCGAGTTGAAGTTGTGCCGCGGCGGCGGGCAGGACGTCGCCCACTCCAGCGAGTTGGAGTAGCCCCACGGGTCGTCGACCTCGACGCGCGTGCCCCGCTTCCACGTGATGTACAGGTTGTAGAAGAACGGCAGCATCGAGGCCCCGAGGATGAACGAGAAGATGCTGGAGATCTCGTTCAGCCCGTGGAACTCGCTCGGGTAGTCCGCGTACCGGCGCGGCATGCCCGCGGCGCCCAGCCAGTGCTGGAGCAGGAACGTGCCGTGGAAGCCGATGAACAGCAGCCAGAAGTGGATCTTGCCGAGGGTGTCGTTCAGCATCTTGCCCGTGAACTTCGGCCACCAGAAGTAGAAGCCGGCGAACATCGCGAACACCACGGTGCCGAACACGACGTAGTGGAAGTGCGCCACCACGAAGTAGGAGTCCGACAGCTGGAAGTCCATCGGCGGCGACGCCAGGATGACGCCCGTGAGCCCGCCGAACAGGAACGTCACGAGGAAGCCCAGCGACCACAGCATCGGCGACTCGAACGTCAACTGCCCTCGCCAGATGGTCCCCACCCAGTTGAAGAACTTCACCCCCGTGGGAACGGCGATGAGGAACGTCATGAAGGAGAAGAACGGCAGCAGCACCTGGCCGGTGACGAACATGTGGTGCGCCCACACGGTGATGGACAGGCCCGCGATGGTGATCGTCGCGAAGACCAGGCCGATGTAGCCGAAGACGGGCTTGCGGCTGAACACCGGGAGGATCTCGGTCACGATGCCGAAGAACGGCAAGGCGATGATGTAGACCTCCGGATGGCCGAAGAACCAGAACAGGTGCTGCCACAGCAGCGCCCCGCCGTGCGCGGCGTCGAAGATGTGCGCGCCGAGCTTGCGGTCGGCCTCCAGCGCCAGCAGCGCGGCGGCGAGGACCGGGAACGCCAGCAGCACCAGGATCGAGGTGAGCAGCGCGTTCCAGGTGAAGATCGGCATCCGGAACATCGTCATGCCCGGCGCCCGCATGCACAGGATCGTGGTGATGAAGTTGACCGCGCCCATGATGGTGCCGAAGCCCGACATCGCCAGGCCCATCACCCACATGTCGCCGCCGATGCCCGGCGAGCGGACCGCGTCCGACAGCGGGGCGTAGGCGAACCAGCCGAAGCTGGCCGCGCCGCCCGGGGTCAGGAAGCCCGCGATGACGATCAGGCTGCCGAACAGGAACAGCCAGTACGCCAGCATGTTCAGCCGGGGGAACGCCACGTCGGGCGCGCCGATCTGCAGCGGCATGATGACGTTGGTGAAGCCCGCGAACAGCGGCGTCGCGAACATCAGCAGCATGATCGTGCCGTGCATGGTGAACAGCTGGTTGTACTGCTCGTTGCTGACGAACTGCAGCCCCGGCTCGAACAGCTCCATGCGGATCAGCAGCGCGAGCACGCCGCCGAACAGGAACATCACGAACGACGTGATCAGGTAGAGGTAGCCGATCACCTTGTGGTCGGTGGACGACATCCAGGAGGCGATGAGGCGCCCCTTGCTCGTCCGCGGCGCGGCGATCGGCGCGCTCGGTGCGTGACTCGTGGCGGTCACTTGGCACCTCCCGCGGCCAGTGCTTGCTTCGAATCGGCGATGAACTTCTGGTACTGGTCGGGCGTCACGACCTTGAGCTGGAACAGCATCCGGCTGTGGTCGACGCCGCAGAGCTCGGCGCAGCGGCCCTCATAGGTGCCGAGCTTGTTCGCCGTGAACTCGAACTCGTTGGTGTAGCCCGGCATGACGTCCTTCTTGTAGATCAGTGCCGGCACCCAGAACGAGTGGATGACGTCGTTGGCGTGCAGCCGCACCCGCACCGTCTTGCCCGAGGGGATCGTCATCACCGGCTTGGCGGGAGCGGGCCCGTTCGGGGAGACGGGCTGGCCGACGACGGAGGCGACCGTCCTCTCCTTGCCCGCGGCGTCCTTCTCCTTGTAGTCGAACTGCCAGCTCCACTGGAAGCCGATCACGTCGACGACCACCGCGGGGTCCTTGGTGGTCTTCTCGACGAAGTTCTCGTCCCTCGCGGTGAAGTAGAACAGGACCGCGATGATGACGAACGGGACCGCCGTGTAGAGGATCTCGATCGGCATGTTGTAGCGGACCTGCGGCGGCAGGTCGTTGGAGCGCTTGCGGTGGAACAGCACCGCCCAGATGATGAGGCCCCAGACCACGGCCCCGACCGCGAACGCCGCGATCCAGGAGCCCTGCCAGAGCTTCAGCATGCGCTCGCCCTGGACGCTGATCGGCTCGGGCATGCCCAGACGGCTGCCGCTGCACGCGGTGGCGGAGAGCGCCAGCAGCCCTAGCGCGCCGGCGCTTTTCAATGCGCGGCGACTGCGCACAGGCGTACGCCGCTCCCTAGAGCGGGTCGGACTCACGGAATGCCTTCCCCACGGATGAAAGCCCGGTCGGCCGGGCGGAGAGATCACTGATTACACGTGTGGTGGACACCCTAGCGCGAGGGTCGCGCGAACCCCCGATCGGGTGCCCGGTTAGTGTTCTCACGTGGCAGGACCGAGCATTCCGGGCGGCTACTTCGACGCCGCGTCCACCGAGCCGCCGCATCCGGCGGCGCGAGCCGCGCTGCTGGAGGCGCTGGACGCGGCCTGGGCCGATCCCGCACGGCTGTACGGGTCGGCCCGCGGCACCCGGATGCTGCTCGACCGCGCCCGCGCGCGTGTCGCCGACGTCCTGGGCGCCCGTGCCGACGAGGTGTCGTTCACGTCCTCGGGCACCCAGGCGGTGCACCTGGCGGTCCTCGGGGGGCTCCAGGCGCGCCGGCGCACCGGGCGGCACCTGGTGGCGAGCGCCGTCGAGCACTCCAGCGTCCTGCACGCGGCCGAGCTGCACGAGCGCGACGGCGGCGAGGTCACGCTCGTCGGCGTCGACCAGGCCGGCCGCGTCGACGCCGCGGAGTTCGCCGCGGCGCTGCGCCCGGACACCGCGCTGGCCTGCCTGCAGTCGGCCAACCACGAGGTCGGCACGCTCCAGCCCGTCGAGGAGGCCGGGCGGGCCTGCCGCGCGGCCGGCGTGCCGCTGTTCGTCGACGCGGCGCAGTCGCTCGGGCGGGCCGAGATCCCCGGCGGGTGGTCGTTCCTCGCCGGCAGCGCCCACAAGTGGGGCGGCCCCGCCGGGGTCGGCGTGCTCGCCGTCCGCAAGGGCACCCGCTGGCGCTCGCCGCTGCCGGACGACGAGCGCGAGGCGCGCCGGGTCCCCGGGTTCGAGAACGTCCCCGCGATCGCGGCGGCGGCGGCCGCGCTGGTGGCCTACCGCGCCGACATGGAGTCCGACGCCCCGCGCGTCTCCGCTCTGGTGGACCGCATCCGGACGGAGGTACCGCGGAGCGTCCCCGACGTCGAGGTGATCGGCGACCCGGTCCGCCGGCTCCCCCACCTGGTGACGTTCTCCTGCCTGTACGTGGAGGGCGAGGCGCTGCTGACCGAACTCGACCGGCTGGGTTTCGCCGTTTCCTCCGGCAGCTCCTGCACGGCGGATACGCTGCGTCCGAGCCATGTGCTGGAGGCGATGGGGGTGATTACGCATGGGAACGTGCGGGTATCGCTGCCGCGAGGCGTCGCTTCGGAGGACGTCGGCCGCTTCCTCTCCGCGCTCCCCGACGCCGTCGCCCGCCTCCGCCGGACGACGATGAACACCTTCGAGACAGGGAGGCGGTCGCGCCCATGAGGTTCCGAGGCCGCACCAGGACCGGCACACCGCCCCGCGACGCGGCCCCGTCCCCCGCGGAGCCGGAAGGCCCGACGCCCGTGCTCGTCATCGACGCGCTCGGCCGCAAGTGCCCCATCCCGATCATCATGCTGGCCGAGCGGATCCGGGAGGTCCCGGTCGGGCAGGTCGTCGCCGTCCTCGCCGACGACGCCGCGGCCCGCACCGACGTCCCCGCCTGGTGCCGCATGAAGTCCCAGGACTTCGTCCGCGAGGAGACCCTCCAGCAGGGCGGCTGGGGCTTCCACATCCGCCGCACCTACTAGAGGCGCGAGCGCCGGGGACACGGAGAAGGCCGCGCCGGTCCGGCGCGGCCTTCTCCGTACGCCCGTGTCACGGGTGTGCGGGCTCTACGGGGTCGGGCAGGTGACGCGGGCCTCGATGTCGGCCGCGGCGTCGGCGCCGTAGGCGGCCGAGAAGCGGTCGAGGAACGAGCGGCGGCCGAGGGTGTACTCCTGCGGCCCGGCGGCTTCGAGTGCGTGCGCGGCGATGGCGTTGCCGACCTGGGCGGCGCGTTCGAGCGGCAGCTCCCAGGCGGTCGCCGACAGGAAGCCGCCGCGGAACGCGTCGCCGACGCCGGTCGGGTCGACGACGGAGTCGACCTGGACGGAGGGGACGTGCACGCCCTCCTCGCCCTCGCGGTCGATGACGACGCCCTTGGCGCCGAGGGTGGTGACGCGGACGCCGACGCGGGACAGGATCTCCTCGCCGGACCAGCCCGTCTTCTCCTCGGACAGGGCCTTCTCGTACTCGTTGGTGAACAGGTACGCGGCGCCGTCGATGAGGCGGCGGACGTCGGCGCCGTCCATCCGGGCGAGCTGCTGGGAGGGGTCGGCGGCGAACGGGATGCCGCGGTCGCGGCACTCGTCGGTGTGCCGCAGCATGGCCTCCGGGTCGTTCGGGCTGACGACGACGAGGTCGAGGCCGCCGATCCGGTCGGCCACGGGCCGCAGCTCGATGGAGCGGGCCTCGCTCATCGCGCCGGCGTAGAACGTGGCGATCTGGTTCTGGGCCTGGTCGGTGGTGCACAGGAACCGCGCCGTGTGGTGGATCTCGGACACGTGCACCGAGGCGGTGTCGACCGCGTGCCGTTCGAGCCAGGAGCGGTAGTCGGCGAAGTCGTCGCCGACGGAGCCGACGAGGATGGACTCCTTGCCGAGGCTGCCCATGGCGAAGCAGATGTTGGCGGCGATGCCGCCGCGGCGGATCTCCAGCTCGTCCACCAGGAAGGACAGCGACACCCGGTCGAGCTGGTCGGGCAGGAGCTGGTCGGTGAACCTTCCGGGGAAGGTCATCAGATGGTCGGTCGCAATGGAACCGGTCACGGCGATGCGCACGGCGTCGCTCTCCTCGTCGTGGTCGTCCGGCTGTTTCACCGGCTGTTCGAACCCGTCAGGCTACTCACCATCGCACCACAGATCGCAGCCGCACGACAGTTCGCCGCGATACGCCGCGGAGCAGCACTGAGGGGCGGTCCGCGGCCGTGGGCCCGGACCGCCCCTCAGTGGCGTTCGCTCTCGCCGAGCGTCAGTTGAAGGAGTCGCCGCAGGCGCAGGAACCCGACGCGTTCGGGTTGTCGATCGTGAAGCCCTGCTTCTCGATCGAGTCGACGAAGTCGATGGTGGCGCCCGTGAGGTAGGGCGCGCTCATCCGGTCGACGCG
The DNA here is from genome assembly GCF_050936235.1 of Spirillospora sp. CA-108201. Taxonomy (NCBI): domain Bacteria; kingdom Bacillati; phylum Actinomycetota; class Actinomycetes; order Streptosporangiales; family Thermomonosporaceae; genus Spirillospora; species Spirillospora sp. CA-108201. Next base: position 3,146,685 of record NZ_JBNJNE010000001.1, read on the forward strand.
CACCGACAGGCCGTCGAAGTCCTGGATCTGGTCCCCGTCCATCTCCCGCTCGTCGAAGAAGAGCTGGTAGATCAGGCCGGAGCAGCCGCCCGGCTGCACGGCGACACGCAGCGCAAGGTCATCGCGGCCCTCCTGCTCAAGCAGGCCCTTGGCCTTCTCGGCGGCGGCGTCGGTGAGGACGACGCCCTGCTGCGTGGTCTCCTGCGTGGTCTCGCCTGAAACCGTCATGTGTTCAGCTCCCGGGTCTCGCTGCGCCGCGCTAGCGGCGGACTGTCGCTTGTCCTCGAAGACGTCATGCCTCTTCCCGTAGGACAACGTACCTCGCTACATGGCCATTCCGCTTATCGGCGGTGTTTAACGCCCCGGACGGGTGCGGTCTACGTCACACCGCCAACTCCCCGCCGGATGTGCCATCATTAGTCGTCAAAGCGACGATAAGTCCCGTCGCGAAGGGAGACCGCCGTGACCACCCCAGTGCGCGACCTACCGCTGCTCCTGCTCGGCAGCGGCGCCGACCCCGCGAGCGAACGCGGCGTGGACTGCCCCGGCGACCTGCCGGCCGCGTCCGACCCCGCCCTCGTCGAGCGGGCCCGCGCCGCCAAGGCGGCGCTCGGCGACCGGGTGTTCGTGCTCGGCCACCACTACCAGCGCGACGAGGTCATCCAGTTCGCGGACGTCACCGGCGACTCGTTCAAGCTGGCCCAGCGGGCCGCGGGCCGTCCCGAGGCGCCCTACATCGTGTTCTGCGGCGTCCACTTCATGGCCGAGTCGGCCGACATCCTGACCGCCGCCCACCAGCGGGTGATCCTGCCCGACCTCGGCGCGGGCTGCTCGATGGCCGACATGGCGACCTTCGACCAGGTCGAGGAGTGCTGGGACGTCCTGGAGGACGCCGGGATCGCGGACGGCGTCGTCCCCGTCACCTACATGAACTCCTCGGCCGACATCAAGGGGTTCGTCGGGCGGCACGGCGGCGTGGTGTGCACCTCGTCCAACGCCAGGCGCGCCCTCGACTGGGCCTACGGCAAGGGCAAGAAGGTCCTGTTCCTGCCCGACCAGCACCTCGGCCGCAACACCGCCGTCCTGGAGATGGGCCTCTCCCTGGACGACTGCGTCGTCTACAGCCCGCACCGCCGCGAGGGCGGCCTCACGCACGGGCGGCTGCGGGACGCGAAGATGATCCTGTGGCGGGGTCACTGCTCGGTGCACGGCCGGTTCAGCAAGGAGTCGGTGGACGACGTCCGCGCGCGGGTGCCGGGGGTGAACGTCCTCGTCCACCCGGAGTGCCGGCACGAGGTCGTCACGGCCGCCGACCAGATCGGCTCGACCGAGTACATCATCAAGGCGATCGAGGCCGCCGAGCCCGGATCGTCCTGGGCCGTGGGGACCGAGCTGAACCTCGTGCGCCGGCTGGCGAACGCCCACCCGGACAAGAACGTCATGTTCCTCGACAAGACCGTCTGCTACTGCTCGACGATGAACCGGATCGACCTGCCGCACCTGGTCCTGTCGCTGGAGTCGCTGGCCGCCGGGAAGGTCGAGAACGTCATCGAGGTGGACGAGGAGACCGCGCACTACGCCCGCGTCGCCCTCGACCAGATGCTCGCCCTGCCCTGACCGGGCGCGGGCGGACGCCGGACGGGATCACAGGCCGGGGGCGCCCCAGACGGGGAACCACCGGCCGAGGTCCTGCTCGAACGGCAGGTCCGCGCCGATCGCGCCGCGCACCTGGAGTTCGAGCGCGTTGTCGCGCTTGTCTCCGGGGAGCGGCGCGAAGGGGTAGAAGGTCCCGCGCTTGTAGAGGTAGACGAGCGCGAGCCGGCGTCCGTCCGGCCCCGCGAAGCCGGCCAGGGAGCACAGCAGGTGCGGGCCGAACCCGCCCGCCTCCAGGGTCGCGTTCACCGCGTGCAGGTCGGTGACGAGGTCGGGCAGCTGCTCGGGCCGCTGCTCGGCGAGCAGCCACGTGTAGCCGTAGCCGTCGGTGCTGATCTGGACCTTGGGGCCCTCGTCGGCGTCCAGCAGTTCCCGCACGTCGGCCTGGAGCCGCGCGAACGCGCCGCCCTCGGCCGCGCGGAAGCACACCGAGCCGAGCCCGGTCGGGGTGAACCCCGTCGCCGCCTCCAGGGTGACGGCCGCGGTCGACAGCCCGAAGATCTGGTCGAGGTCGGGCTTGGCCGGCTTGGACCGGCCGAGCAGGGTGTCCAGGAACCCCACGGATCACACTCCCCTGCTGAGCTGCTCGGAGATCTTCGACAGCTGCGCGAGCCGCCGGTCCAGCGACGGGTGGGTGGAGAACAGCGAGGAGATGCTGACCCCCCTGCCGAGCGCCGGGGTGAAGAAGAACGCGTTGAACGCCTGCGAGGAGCGCAGGTCGTTGGTCGGGATCCGGGCGATCTCGCCGCTGACCTTCGTCAGCGCGCTGGCCAGGGCGGAGGGGCGGCCGGTCAGCAGCGCGGCGGCCCGGTCGGCCGACAGCTCGCGGTAGCGCGACAGGGCCCGGGTGAGCAGGAAGCTGACCGCGTAGGCGAGCGCGCTGGCCGCGACGACCGCCAGCAGGATCAGCCCGGTGTTCTGGTCGTTGCTGCGGCGCCCGAACCCGCCCCACAGGCCCCACTGGAGCCCGAAGCGGGTGATCAGGCCGGCGAGGATGCCGAGGAACGAGGCGATCGTCATGACCGCGACGTCCTTGTGCGCGACGTGCGCCATCTCGTGCGCGAGCACGCCCTCCAGCTCGACCGGGTCGAGCCGGCGGAGCAGGCCGGTGGTCACGCAGACCACGGCCTTCTTCTGGTTGCGTCCGGTGGCGAACGCGTTCGGCACGTCGGTGTCGGCGATCGCGACCCGCGGCTTGGGAGCGTCCGACATCGCGCAGATGCGGTCGATGACGCCGTGCAGCTCGGGCGCCTCCTGGGGGGAGACGACCCGGCCGTGCATGGCGAACAGCGTCATCCGGTCGGAGAAGAAGTACTGGGCGATGAGGAACAGCACCGCGAAGACCAGCGCGGCGCCGGCCCACTTCGGCACGAAGACGAAAAATGCCCCCACGAAGACGACGTACACCAGCCCCAGCAGGAACATCGTCACGAGCATCCGCGATGTCAGCCCCCGGTCGGAGGCGTAACGCGTCCTGGCCATCCGGCCACCCCCCAGTCCTTGCCCTCTTCATTTGTACGAACGCACGGGACACGGGTTTTGTGCCCGCATGTCCATAACGCGAACCCGGCCCGCGGCCGCCCCCGAGACGGCCGGAGGTCCCGCCCGTCAGTCCGGGATGAGGCCCTCGTCCCCCAGCATGGAGCGCACCTCGTCGATGTGCGCGTCCGCCGGGGGCAGGATCAGCTCGGACGGCTCCAGGCTGTCGGGCGGAAGCGGCCGGCCCACCTTGCGGACGTTGTCCAGCAGGGCGTGCAGCGCGGCGCGGAACGCCGTCTCGTCGCCCGACTCGATCGCCGCCTCCAGCTCGGCGTCGAGCGTGTTGAGCGAGGACAGGGCCTCCTCGGCCACGTCCAGCTGGCCCTCGCCCATCAGGCGGACGATCACTGGGCACCCCCGGGGTTCTGCGGCCACGGGGCCTGCTGCGGGGTGTCCTGCTGCTGCTGGTGCGGCTGGGCGGTCGGCGAGCCCTGGTTCAGCTCCTTGGGCGCGGGGCCCTGGCCGAGCTCGGCCTTGAGACGCTCCAGCTCCATGTCGACGCCGGGACCGGAGCCCATCCGGTCGAGCTCGGCCTGGATGTCGTCCTTCGGACCGGAGAAGTCCTCCAGCGCGCCGGAGGCCAGCAGCTCGTCGATCGCGCCGGCGCGGGCCTTCATCGTGTCGGTCTTCTCCTCGGCGCGCTGGATCGCCAGGCCGACGTCGCCCATCTCCTCGGAGATGCCGGAGAACGCCTCATTGATCTTGGTCTGCGCCTCGGCCGCCGTGTACGTCGCCTTGATCGTCTCCTTGCGGGTGCGGAAGGAGTCGACCTTGGCCTGCAGCCGCTGGGAGGCGAGCGTGAGCTTCTCCTCCTCGCCCTGCAGCTGCTGGTACTGACCGCGCAGGTCGCCCAGCTGGCTCTCCAGGCCGGACCGGCGGGTCAGCGCCTCGCGCGCGAGGTCCTCGCGGCCCACCTGCAGCGCCTTCTTGCCCTGGTCGGTCAGCTTGCTCTGCTGCTGTTCGAGCTGGTTGATCTGCAGCTCGAGACGCTTGCGCGAGGTGGCGACGTCGGCGACCCCGCGACGGACCTTCTGCAGCATCTCCAGCTGGCGCTGGTAGGAGTAATCGAGGGTCTCCCGAGGGTCTTCCATCCGGTCCAGGGCCTTGTTCGCCTTGGACTTGAAGATCATCGACATTCGCTTCATCACGCTCATCGCGCGGCGCCGGTCCCTTCGTGCTGTCGCCTCAGTCGTGAACTGGGCTCAATGACCACTGCTGGGGTTCTTATCACCCTACGCGTTAACGCGCGAGGCAGCCACGATGTTCGCAGCCGGTAGGCTGATCCCTGTGTTCAAGCGTCGTACCCCGGAGGCCCCGCCGGATCCTCCTCAGGTAGTAAAGCCCGGCGGCAAGGGCCGCCCCACGCCCAAGCGCAGCGAGGCCGAGAAGCGCCGCCGGCAGCCGATCACGGCTCCGGCGACCCGCAAGGAGGCCTACAAGAAGGTGCGGGAACGGCAGGCCACCGACCGCGCCAAGGCCCGCGAGGGCATGGCCAAGGGCGACGAGAAGCACCTGCTCAAGCGCGACCGGGGCCCGGTGCGCCGGCTGGCCCGCGACTACGTCGACTCGCGCCGCACGGTCGGCTCCTACCTGATGTACGCGATGTTCGCGATCGTGCTGCTCAGCCTTCTGCCGATCCCGGCGGCCCGGCTGCTGGTCCTGTTCGCGCCGCCGCTGCTGCTTGTGGTGGTGTTCGCGGAAGGGTTCCTGCTGAGCCGCGGCATCAAGCGGCTCGCCGCCGAGCGCCACCCCGGCGAGGACGCCAAGGGCGTCGGCATGTACGCGGCGATGCGCGCGATGCAGATCCGCCGGCTGCGGATCCCGAACCCGCGGGTGCGCATCGGCGAGAAGGACAAGGTCTGAGCGGCGCCGGAGCCTGAGGCCGGGTCCGGCAGGATCCCGCACCCCGCGTCGCACGGCCGGCGCGGGGCTAGTGTCGGGGCCATGGAGTTCCGAAACCTGGGCCGTAGCGGTCTGAAGATCAGCGAGATCGCGTACGGCAACTGGCTCACCCACGGTTCGCAGGTCGAGGAGGACGCGGCGCGCGCCTGCGTGCGGGCGGCCCTCGACGAGGGCGTGACCACGTTCGACACCGCCGACGTCTACGCCGGCACGCGCGCCGAGGAGGTCCTCGGGCGGGCGCTGAAGGGGCAGCGCCGCGAGGGGCTGGAGATCTTCACCAAGGTCTACTGGCCGACGGGTCCCGGGGTGAACGACCGGGGCCTGTCCCGCAAGCACGTCTTCGAGTCGATCCACGGCTCGCTGCGCCGCCTCGGGACCGACTACGTGGACCTCTACCAGGCCCACCGGTTCGACTACGAGACCCCGCTGGAGGAGACCCTGCGGGCCTTCGACGACCTCGTCCGGCAGGGCAAGGTCCTCTACGTCGGGGTCTCGGAGTGGCGGGCCGAGGAGATCGAGCGCGCCCTGAAGATCGCCGACGAGATGGGCTTCGACCGGATCGTCTCCAGCCAGCCGCAGTACTCGATGCTGTGGCGGGTCATCGAGGAGGAGGTCGTCCCGCTCTGCGAGCGCGAGGGCGTCGGCCAGATCGTCTGGTCGCCGATCGCGCAGGGCGTCCTGACCGGCAAGTACAGGCCGGGGCAGCCGCTGCCGGAAGGGTCGCGCGCCACCGACGACAAGGGCGGTGCCGACATGATCAAGCGCTACCTCGACGACGACCTGCTGACCCGCGTGCAGAACCTGCGGCCGGTCGCGGACGACCTCGGCCTGTCGATGGCGCAGCTCGCGATCGCCTGGACGCTGCAGAACCCGAACGTCTCGGCGGCGATCGTGGGCGCGTCCCGCCCCGAGCAGGTCGCCGACAACGTGAAGGCGGCCGGGGTGAAGCTGGACGCCGGCGTGATGGAGCGGATCGACGAGATCCTCGGCGGGACCGTCATCCGCGACGCGTCCAAGACCGTCAGCCCGCGCAGGCGCCCCTGAGCCCGGCGAGCGCCCGGGGCCGCGAAGCGCGACGCTTCGCGGCCCCCGCTTCTGTCCGGCCGGTCACTCCGGGTCGTGCAGGCTCATCGCGTACACGACGGTCTCGCCCTCCAGCAGGGTCACCTTGTCGACCTCCTCGGCGCGCAGCCCCCGCCAGTTCTCCCCCAGCCAGCTCTCCGCGTCCGCCTGGGTGGAGAAGGTCTCCTCCGACATGCCGATCGTCCGCCCGTCGGCCTTCTCCAGCCGCCAGCTCCACGCCATCGCCCTCGACCTCCCTCGTCGCGGTGAGACTAGCCGGTCAGGCGGCGGCCTCGACGGCGCGGCGCAGCGCGTCGGGGCTCTCGGTGTCGGACTGGCTGAGCGTCCGCCCGTTGACCCGCACGCTGGGCGTCCCCTGGATCCCCGACGACACGTAGCCCTGGCTGACGGTCTTCACGCTCCCGGCGTGCCGCTGGCTCTTCACGCACGAGGTGAAGTCGTCGCCCGTCAGCCCCAGCGGCTCCGCGTAGGTGAGCAGATCCTTGGTCAGGTATCCGGTGGCGTTCTCGTTCGCGGGCTGATGGGCGTAGAGAGCGTCCTGGTAGGACAGCCAGTGGGCGCCGTCGGTGACGCACCGCAGCGCCGCCGCGGCCCGCAGCGAGTTGTCGTGGGCCGGCTGCGTCGCCTCACCGAAGATCAGCATCGGGTGGAAGACGACCTTGGCGCGGCCCTCGACGGCCAGCCGCTTCAGCATCGGGTCGTGCCTGCGGTCGAAGGCGCCGCAGGGCGGGCAGGCGAAGTCCTCGTAGATGTCGACGACCGGAGCGGTGACCCCCGGCCGGGCCATGGTGAGGCTTCCGTCGGCGAGGGGCGTGGCCTCCGCACCGCCGGCGATCTTGCCGACCCTCATCTGCTCCTCGCCGCCTCCCCCCTCGTCGCCTCCCTGGACGACGAAGACGAAGACGGCGGCCACCACCAGCACCAGGACGAGCACGCCCCCGACCAGCGCGACCACCAGGCCGCCCCCGCCGCGGCGCCCCGGCGGGGGCGCTCCGGGCACACCATGGGGCCCCGGCTGCCACCCGGGGGGCGGCCCCGGCGCGGGTCCGCCCGGAGGGACGGGAGGCGGGCCGTAGTGCGGCTGCTGCCCGCCCTGTCCCGGTTGCGGGGGCCAGGGCGCGTTCGGGGGGTTGCCCACCGGGACTCCTCCTGAGGGGGCGTCGTGATCCTTCGAGGTGAGCGTAACCGTAGAGTTCGCGGCGGGATGGACATCGAGCTTCGCGGCGCCGCCGCCGCACAGGGCTGGCCCGCGCCGGGATGCCGGTGCGCGTCGTGCGGCCGGCTGCGCGCGGCCGGCGTCCGGCACGAGCCGTTCGCCGCCGCGGTGGACGGCGTCGCGCTGGAGGACCTGCCGCGGACGGACGTGCCCGGCGGGTACGAGGTCATCGCCCCCGGCGGGGGGCGCGTGCTGGTGGCGGCGGGCCCGGGGGCCAGGCCGGAGCCGTCCGCGGGCGCCGGGTACGGGGCCGTCCTGCTGGACATGGCCGGATCGCCGGACCATCTGGGACACCTGCGCCGCACCGGGGCCGTGACGCCGGAGACGCGGGTCGCGGCCGTCCACCTCGACCACCGCCTGCCCTCGCCGGCCGAGCTGGAGCGGCGCATGGCCTTCTGGAACCGCTCCGAGCACGGCCCGTTCCGGACGCTGCTCCTCGGCGGGAGCCGGTCGGGCAAGTCGGCCGAGGCGGAGTCGCGCCTGGCCGCGTGCTCGGACGTCCTCTACATCGCGACGGGCCCCGTCCGGGACGACGACCCCGAATGGGCCGAGCGCGTCGCCGCGCACCGGCTGCGCCGTCCGGCGTGGTGGCGCACGGAGGAGACGACCGAGCTCGCCGAGGCGCTCGCGTCGGCGACCGGCCCGGTGCTGGTGGACGGCATCGGCACCTGGCTCGCGGCCGCCATGTCCGAGACCGGCGCCTGGGAGGACCCCTCGCGGGTGCTGCCGCGCGTGGACGGTCTCGTCGCGGCCTGGCGGGGCACGGCGGCCCGGGTCGTCGCGGTGAGCGACGAGGTCGGCCTGTCACTGGTGCCGACGACCGCGTCCGGCCGCGCGTTCCGCGACGTCCTCGGCCGGGTCAACCAGCGGCTCGCGGCCGAGTCCGAGGAGGCGGCGCTGGTCGTCGCGGGCCGCGTCATGGAGCTGCGGTGACCGCCGGCCTGCGGCTGGCGGTCACGCTGCTCACCGTCGTCCCGCTCGGCACGGGCCGGGTCGACCGGGACGCCGCGCGCTCGGCGATGCTGCTCGCGCCCGCCGCCGGCCTGATCCCCGGCGGGGCCGCCGCGCTGGTCCTGCTCGCGGGCGGCCCGCTCGGCCTTTCCGGCCTGCTCGCGGCGGCGCTCGCGGCGGCCGCGGCGGCGGCGGTCACCCGGGCCCTGCACCTGGACGGCCTGGCCGACCTCGCCGACGGCCTCGGCAGCGGGCGTCCCGCCGCCGAGGCACTGGCGATCATGAAGCGGTCCGACATCGGCCCGTTCGGCGTCGTCACCCTGCTGCTGACGCTGCTGATCCAGGTGGCCGCCCTGGCGTCGGCGCCGCATCCCGCCCTCGCCGCGCTCACCGCCGCGGTCACCGGGCGCCTGGCGCTCGCGTGGGCCTGCCGCACGGGCGTGCCGTCCGCACGTCCCGGCGGCCTCGGCGCCCTGGTGGCGGGCACGGTGCCGGCGCGCGCGGCGCTCGCCGCCACGGCGGCCGTCCTGGCGGCCGCGGCCGCCGCGGGCCTGGCCGCGGGCGGCCTCCCCGGCGCCCTGCACGGCGCGGCCGCGGTCGCCGCCGGGCTGGCCGCCGCCCTGGCGACGCTCCGCCACGCCGTGCGCCGCCTCGGCGGGGTGACCGGCGACGTGCTCGGCGCCCTCGTCGAGGTCGCCGCGACGGCCGCGCTGGTCGCCCTCGCGGCGCTGCCCTGAGGGTCCGGCGGCCCCCGGGAGGGCAATGCTTGATCCAAAAGGGCGAAACCGGTCACCAGGAGGACTAACATCGGGCTACGTGACGAGCATCAGCCTTGACAGCGCAGACCTGGCCGGCCTCGACGTCGACGCGATCGTGATCGGCGTCGCCCCCGCCGGGGCGGGCGCCGCGCCGGCCGACGGCGCGCAGGCGCTCGACCGCGCCATGGACGGCAGGCTCGCGGACGCGCTGGGCGCGCTCGGCGCCACCGGCAAGGCCGGCGAGGTGACCAGGCTGCCGTCGCTCGGCGCCGTCCCCGCCAAGGTCATCGTGGCCGCCGGGCTGGGCGAGGACCCGTCCGCCGAGGACCTGCGCCGCGCCGCCGGCGCCGCCGTCCGCTCCCTCGCGGGCACCGCCCGCGTCGCGGTCGCCCTCCCCGCCTCCGGCGCCGGGGCCGTCGAGGCCGTCGCGCTCGGCGCGCTGCTCGGCGCGTACTCCTTCGACGCCTTCCGCACCGGCGACGGCCGCAAGAGCCCCGTCGAGGAGATCCGCCTGGTCGCGCCCGCGTCCGAGGAGGCCGCCCTCGGGCGCGCCCGCACCCTCGCCGCGTCCGTCACGCTGGTCCGCGACCTGGTGAACACCCCGCCGTCGCACCTGTCCCCCGAGGACTTCGCCGGCGAGGCCGAGCGGGTCGCCGGCGAGTCCGGCCTCGCCATCGAGGTGCTGGACGAGAAGGCCCTCGTCGAGGGCGGGTACGGCGGCATCGCGGGCGTCGGGCAGGGCTCGGCGAACCCGCCGCGGCTCGTCCGGCTCGCCTACACCCACCCGGAGGCGTCCCGGACGCTCGCCCTCGTCGGCAAGGGCATCACGTTCGACTCCGGCGGCCTGTCCCTCAAGCCGACCGAAGCGATGGACTGGATGAAGTCCGACATGGGCGGCGCGGCCGCGGTGCTCGGCGCGCTCGCCGCCATCGCCGAGCTGCGCCCCGCGGTCAACGTCGTCGGCTACCTGGCCCTCGCCGAGAACATGCCGAGCGGCACCGCGCAGCGCCCGTCCGACGTGCTGCGCATCTACGGCGGCAAGACCGTGGAGGTCCTCAACACCGACGCCGAGGGCCGGCTCGTCATGGCCGACGCCCTCGTCCGCGCGGGCGAGGACTCCCCCGACCTCATCGTGGACGTCGCCACCCTGACCGGCGCGCAGCTCGTCGCCCTCGGCACCCGCACCACCGGCGTCATGGCCAACGACGACGGCGTGCGCGAGAAGGTGGTCGCGGCGGCCGACCGCGCGGGCGAGCCCTCCTGGGGCATGCCGCTGCCCCCCGAGCTGCGCAAGGGCCTCGACTCGGCGGTCGCCGACATCGCCAACATCAGCGGGGAGCGCTGGGGCGGCATGCTGGTCGCCGGGACGTTCCTCAAGGAGTTCGTGCCGGACGGCGTCAAGTGGGCGCACCTGGACATCGCGGGCCCCGCCTTCCACAAGGGCGAGCCCTACGGTTACACGCCGAAGGGCGGCACCGGTGCGGCGGCGCGCACACTGGTCCAGATCGCCGAGGACGTCGCCGCGGGCGTCCTCTAGGGGGACGCGGGAGGCCCGCGGGGGCCCCGCCCGCTGTGCGCGGGCGGAGAACAGAATAGGTTCTTCTTGTGGCGGTGGGGGCCCGGTCTGCCGGTGCGCCCCGCCCCGCCCAGGGCGCCGCGATCCACGCGGCGCCACGACCGGGGAAAGGGAGCGTCCAGTGGCCAACAACGGCCCCTTCGACATCGTCGTCCTGGGTGCCGGCAGCGGCGGGTACGCGTGCGCGCTGCGCGCCGCCGAGCTCGGCAGGTCGGTCGCGCTCATCGAGCGCGACGAGTCGCTCGGCGGGACGTGCCTCAACCGCGGCTGCATCCCCACCAAGGCGCTGCTGCACGCGGCCGAGGTCGCGGACCAGTCCCGCGAGGCGGCGAAGTTCGGCGTGAAGGCCACCTTCGAGGGCATCGACGTCGCCGGGGTGAACGCCTACAAGGACAAGGTCGTCTCGTCGACCGTCAAGGGCCTCACCGGGCTCATCAAGTCCCGGGGCATCGAGGTCGTGCACGGCACCGGGCGGCTGGCCGGCCCGACCGCGGTCGAGGTCGACACCGCCGACGGCGTCCGCCGCATCGAGGCCGGCCACATCGTGCTCGGCACCGGCTCGGAGCCGAAGTCGCTGCCCGGCCTGGACATCGACGGCGAGCGCGTCATCTCCAGCGACCACGCGCTGCGGCTGGAGCACGTCCCCGGTTCGGTCGTCATCCTCGGCGGCGGCGTCATCGGCGTCGAGTTCGCCAGCGTGTGGCGCTCGTTCGGCGCCGACGTCACGATCGTCGAGGCGCTGCCGCACCTGCTCCCGCTGGAGGAGGAGACCAGCTCCAAGCGGCTGGAGCGCGCCTTCCGCAAGCGCGGCATCAAGTTCGAGCTCGGCACCCGGTTCCAGAGCGCCAAGACGACGCAGGGCGGCGTCTCGGTCACCCTGGAGGACGGCAAGACCATCGACGCGGAGCTGCTGCTCGTGGCGGTGGGCCGCGGACCGGTCTCCGACGGCATCGGCCTGGCCGAGGCCGGCGTCGAGACCGAGCGCGGGTTCGTCAAGGTCGACGAGTACTGCCGGACGAGCGTCCCCACGATCTCCGCGGTCGGCGACCTCGTCCCGACCCCCCAGCTGGCGCACGTCGGCTTCGCCGAGGGCATCCTCGTCGCCGAGCGGCTGAGCGGGCTCGCCCCGCCGCCGATCGACTACGACGGCGTCCCTCGCATCACCTACTCCGACCCCGAGGTGGCTTCGGTCGGCATCACGTCCGCCGTGGCCCGTGAGCGCGGGTACGAGATCAAGGAGGTCACCTACGACCTGGCCGGCAACCCCAAGAGCAAGATCCTGGGGACGCAGGGCGAGGTCAAGGTGATCGCGGCCGTGGACGGCCCCGTCCTCGGCCTCCACATGGTCGGCGCACGCGTCGGCGAGCTCATCGCGGAGGGGCAGCTCATCTACAACTGGGAGGCCCTGCCCGGCGAGGTCGCCCAGCTGATCCACCCCCACCCGACCCAGTCCGAGGCGGTCGGCGAGGCGCACCTCGCCCTCGCCGGCAAACCACTGCACGTGCACGGCTGAGAAGCCGCACAAGTATTCCGAAGGAGTCGCTGAGACATGCCGGTCTCCGTCACCATGCCCCAGCTCGGCGAGAGCGTCACCGAGGGCACCGTCACCCGCTGGCTCAAGAAGGAGGGCGAGCGCGTCGAGACCGACGAGCCGCTCCTGGAGGTGTCCACCGACAAGGTCGACACCGAGATCCCCTCCCCCGCCTCGGGCATCCTCACCAGCATCACGGTCGCCGAGGACGAGACCGTCGAGGTCGGCGCCGAGCTGGCCGTCATCGGCGACGAGGGCGAGGCGCCGTCCGGCGGCGGCGCCCCGGCCGCCGAGGAGCAGGAGGCGCCCCAGCAGGAGGCCCCGCAGCAGGCGCAGCCCCCGGCCCAGCAGGCCCCGCCGCCCGCCGCGTGGCCGCCCCCCGCGCAGCAGCAGCCCGCGGCCCCGCCGTCTCCGGCGCCCGCCGCGGCGCCGCAGCCGCAGGCCCCGCAGCAGCCGCCCGCGCCCGCCCCGGCGGCCCAGCAGCCCGCCAAGCCTCCGGCGGAGCCGGGCGAGGGCCCGTACGTCACGCCGCTCGTGCGCAAGCTGGCGGCCGAGCACAGCGTGGACCTCGGCGCGGTGAAGGGCACCGGCGTCGGCGGCCGCATCCGCAAGCAGGACGTCCTGGAGGCGGCCCGCGCCGCCCAGCAGCAGGCCGCCCAGCAGCAGGCCGCGCCCGCCGCCGCCCCGGCGGCGCCCGCGCCGGCCCCGGCCCAGGCCCCCGCCGGACGGCACGCCGCCCCGGCGCCCGCCGGCGCGCCCGCCGAGCAGATGGCGCTGCGCGGCCGGACCGAGAAGATGTCGCGCATGCGGCAGACGATCGCCCGCCGCATGGTCGAGTCGCTCCAGGTGTCCGCGCAGCTCACCACCGTGGTCGAGGTGGACATCACCAAGATCGCGCGGCTGCGGGAGCAGGCCAAGGCCGACTTCCAGGCCCGCGAGGGCGTCAAGCTGTCGTTCATGCCGTTCTTCGCGCTGGCGACGGTCGAGGCCCTCAAGGCGCACCCGAAGCTGAACGCGGTCATCAACGGCGAGACCAACGAGGTCACCTACCACGAGGTGGAGAACATCTCCATCGCGGTCGACGTGCCCGAGCGCGGCCTGATGGTCCCGGTCGTGCACAACGCGGGCCAGCTCAACCTGGGCGGCCTCGCGCAGCGGATCGCCGACATCGCCGAGCGCACCCGCACCAACAAGGTGAGCCCGGACGAGCTGGCCGGCGGCACGTTCACGCTGACCAACACCGGCAGCCGCGGCGCCCTGTTCGACACCCCGATCCTCAACCAGCCGCAGGTCGGCATGCTCGGCACCGGCGCCGTCGTCAAGCGCCCGGCCGTCATCGACGACCCGGAGCTCGGCGAGGTCATCGCGGTCCGGTCGATGGTCTACCTGGCCCTGACCTACGACCACCGCCTGATCGACGGCGCGGACGCCGCCCGCTTCCTCGCCACGGTCAAGCACCGCCTGGAGGAGGGCAACTTCGAGGCCGAGCTCGGCCTCTGACCCCTCCCGCACGCCCGCAGGACCCCGCCGCGCCCGCAGGGCCGGCGGGGTCCCGCGCGTCCGGGGAAACGCGGGACCCGCCGCACCGGCCCCGTGTCCGGCGGCGCCGTCCCTCTACGCTGGGGGTATGAGGGTCACCGTCACGGGCTCGTCCGGCCTCATCGGCTCGGCGCTGGTGCAGTCGCTCCGGGAGGACGGCCACGACGTCGTCCGGCTGGTGCGCAGGGAGCCGTCCCGCCCCGACGAGGCGCGCTGGTCTCCGGCCGACGGCTGCGTCGACAAGGAGTCGCTGGAGGGCGCCGACGCCGTCGTGCACCTGGCGGGCGCCGGGGTCGGCGACCGGCCGTGGACGAAGGCGTACAAGCAGAAGATCCGCGACAGCCGCCTGGTCGGCACCCGCACGCTCGCCGAGGCGATCGCGGCTGCCTCGCCCCGGCCCCGCGTGCTGGTCTGCGGGTCGGCGATCGGCTACTACGGCGACACCGGCGACCGGGAGGTCGACGAGGACTCCCCCGCCGGGCGGGGCTTCCTCGCCGACCTCGTCCGCGACTGGGAGGCCGCGGCCGCGGCCGCGCGCGGCGCCGGGGTCCGGGTCGTGCACCCGCGGACGGGTGTCGTGCTGGCCCGGGAGGGCGGGGTCCTCGGACGCACCCTTCCGCTGTTCAGGTTCGGCGCCGGCGGCCACCTCGGCGACGGCCGGCAGTGGACGAGCTGGATCTCCCTCCCGGACGAGGTCGCGGCCCTGCGGTTCCTCATCGACAACGAGATCTCCGGGCCGGTCAACCTGACCGCCCCGAACCCGGTGACCAACGACGCCTACACCAGGGCGCTCGGCCGCGCCCTGCACCGCCCGGCGCGGCTGCCGGTCCCGAAGTTCGCGCTGCGCGCCGCGCTCGGCGGCTTCGCCGACGAGGGGCCGCTGGTCAGCCAGCGGGTCCTGCCGCGCCGGCTGCTGGACGCCGGGTTCCGGTTCGCGCACGAGGACGTCGAACCGGCCATCGCCGCCGCCCTCTGAGTCCCAAGAATCGTCAAAGTCCCGGCCGATCCCGTTCGGTAGTCATACGGTGACAATGAGACGGATGGCCCACGAGGAGGATGCATGAGCACCGACGGACAGCCGCACATCCTCGCGATCGGCGGAGGCACCTTCGTGCCGGACGGCCGGGAGGGGCTCGTCCCGAGCCCGCTGCTGCGCTACGCGTTCGACCTGACCGGCCAGGACCGCCCCCGGGTGTGCTTCCTGACGACCGCCGTCGGCGACGGCGCCGAGTACGTCGCGCGCTCCTACTCCGCGTTCTCCTCGATGGACGCCGAGGTCAGCCATCTCGCGCTGTTCCCGATGCCGAACGTCGCGGACGTCCGGGCGCACCTGCTCGGCCAGGACCTGCTGTACGTGTCGGGCGGCAGCGTCGCGAACCTGCTGGCGCTGTGGCGGCTGCACGGCCTCGACGAGATCATGCGCGAGGCGTGGCAGGAGGGCGTCGTGCTGTCCGGGCAGAGCGCGGGCGCGCTGTGCTGGCACGCCGGCGGCAACACCGACTCGTTCGGGCCGCAGCTGCGCCCGCTGACCGACGGTCTCGGCCTCCTGCCGTACTCGTGCGGCGTCCACTACGACAGCGACCCGCAGCGGCGGCCGCTGCTCCAGCAGCTCGTCGGCGAGGGCACGCTGCCGGGCGGGTACGCGGCCGACGAGGCGGTGGGCCTGCACTACGTCGGCACCGAGTTCGTGCAGGCCGTCTCCTACCGGCGCGACGCGGGCGCCTACAGGATCGAGCCGGACGGGCCGGGCACGGCCAAGGAGTACCGGCTGGAGCCCCGGCTGCTCGCGGCCCTCTGAGGAGCGGTCCGGGCGATCACGGCATAAGCTGGCCGTTGTGAGCGATGTGGACGTACGCGAGCTGGTGGTCGTGCACGCGGGGTTCGGCGAGGCGGCCGTCCCCTACGAGGACGGGTGGGAGCTGCAGAAGCGCACCCACGCGCTGCGGGTGGACGACGCGATCCCCGACACCGCCCTGCTGCTGGAGCACCGGCCCGTCTACACGGCGGGCAAGCGGACGGAGGCGCTCGACCGCCCGTTCGGCGATCCCGGCGCCCCGGTCGTGGACGTCGACCGCGGCGGGAAGATCACCTGGCACGGCCCGGGGCAGCTCACCGGCTACCCGATCGTCCGGCTGCCCGACCCCGTGGACGTCGTCGGCTACGTGCGGCTGCTGGAGCGCATGATGATGGACGTCTGCGCCGAGCTCGGGCTGGAGACGGCGACGGTGGAGGGCCGCAGCGGGCTGTGGGTCCGCGGGACCCCGGACCGCAAGATCGGCTCGATCGGGATCCGGGTGGCGCGCGGCGTCGCGATGCACGGCTTCATGCTCAACTGCGACAACGACATGGGCTGGTTCGACAAGATCGTCGCCTGCGGCATCCGCGACGTGGGGTCGACCAACCTGACCCGCGAGCTCGGCCGGGAGGTGACGGTCGCCGAGGTCGTCCCGCTCGTCGAACGGCGCCTGGCGGCGGCGCTGGGCGCGGCGGAGACGCTCCACCGCACCACCGCGCAGCTCGGGGTCCTCGGTCAGGCCATCACCTTGTAGACGGCCTGGCCCTCGGTCGCGGCGAGCCGGAAGAACTCGCCCAGCCCCGCGTAGGCGGGCTGGAAGACCCGCTCGCGGGCGGCGTCGTCCAGCCGCCCGGCGTCCTGGACGCCGGCCCGGACCATCGCGGCCGGGTCGAAGCGCCCGGCGATCGCGGCGAACGGCGTCGCGGCCAGGTGGTCGGCGGCGGGCTTGACCCGCTCGGGGGCGAGGTAGATGACGTCCATGCCGAGCTCGTCGGCGCCGTCCTCGGTGAGCAGCCGGCCGCCGCACACCACGTCGGCCTCGGGCTGGCGGCCCTCCCACGGGTCGCCGGTGACGAGGTAGTGCATCGCCTGCCACGCCCAGCCGAGCTCGAACAGCGCGCCCGCGCCGCGCCGCCGCCAGTTCGCGTCGCCGAAGACGTGGCGCGCCGTCCGGCCGGGGTCGGGCTCTCCCTCCAGCACGGGCGGCACCCTGAGGTACGACATTGCCAGACCCACGGTGGTCCTCCTGCTGAGCTGTTGCGTGACGACAGGGAGTCACCCTAGAGAGATCCATTGACGGAGATGGCCGAAACACGCGAATCGGCTGCACCGGCGGAGTACCGTCATACGTTCGAGATCGGTCCGATACGGCTTCGATGCTGCTCACGCCGGGGGGCCGCCGGTGTGCCGGCACCGCTGATCGCGACGTACCCTGGGACCCGTGACGACGGTGACACCTGAGGGACGCAAGCTCCTGCGCGTCGAGGCGCGCAACAGCCAGACCCCCATCGAGCGCAAGCCCGAGTGGATCAAGACCCGGATGAAGATGGGCCCGCAGTACCGCGAGCTCATCGGCCTGGTGAAGTCCGAGGGCCTGCACACGGTGTGCCAGGAGGCCGGCTGCCCCAACATCTTCGAATGCTGGGAGGACCGCGAGGCCACGTTCCTCATCGGCGGCGACCAGTGCACCCGGCGCTGCGACTTC
Source organism: Spirillospora sp. CA-108201 (assembly GCF_050936235.1). NCBI lineage: Bacteria > Bacillati > Actinomycetota > Actinomycetes > Streptosporangiales > Thermomonosporaceae > Spirillospora > Spirillospora sp. CA-108201. The sequence goes on from NZ_JBNJNE010000001.1 coordinate 3,163,933, forward strand.
TGCCAGATCGACACCGGCAAGCCCGCCGCCCTGGACCGCGACGAGCCGCGCCGCGTCGCCGAGTCCGTCGCCACCATGGGGCTGAGGTACGCGACCGTCACCGGCGTCGCCCGCGACGACCTGGAGGACGGCGGCGCCTGGCTGTACGCCGAGACCGTCCGGCGGATCCACGAGGCCGTGCCCGGCTGCGGCGTCGAGCTGCTGATCCCCGACTTCAACGCCGTCCCCGAGCAGCTCGCCGAGGTGTTCTCGTCCCGGCCCGAGGTGCTCGCGCACAACGTGGAGACCGTCCCGCGGATCTTCAAGCGGATCCGGCCCGGGTTCCGCTACGAGCGCTCCCTGGAGGTCATCACCCGGGCGCGCGAGGACGGCCTGGTCACCAAGTCGAACCTGATCCTCGGCATGGGCGAGACCCGCGAGGAGGTCTCGCAGGCGCTGCGCGACCTGCACGAGGCCGGCTGCGAGCTCATCACGATCACCCAGTACCTGCGGCCGAGCCCCCGCCACCACCCGGTGGAGCGGTGGGTCAAGCCGGAGGAGTTCGTCGAGCTGTCGGCCGAGGCCGAGGAGATCGGCTTCGCGGGCGTGATGTCCGGGCCGCTGGTGCGCTCCAGCTACCGCGCCGGCCGCCTCTACAAGCAGGCCGTCTCCGCGCGCGGCTGACGACCGGCTGTCGGGACGGCGGCCCGACCGGACTATCCTGGGACGCATGTCGAAAAAGCCCACGGACGGGGCCCAGGAGAGTCCAGGGCGCCTCAAGCAGATCCGCATGGTCGCCCAGGTGCTCCGCCAGGCCGACCCGAAGGCCCTGCCGATCGTGTTCGCCTCCGCGATCGGGGCGCTGGTCGTCGTCATCCTCATCGGGCTGCTCATCAACCAGCTGTGGTTCTTCATCCCGCTGGGCATCCTCGCCGCGTTCGCCGTCGGCATGATCGTCTTCGGGCAGCTGGCGCAGCGCGCGCAGTACAAGGTGATCGCCGGGCAACCCGGCGCCGCCGCCGCGATCCTGAAGAACATGCGCGGCAACTGGTCGGTGACCGAGGCGGTCAGCGGCAACCGCAACCTCGACATGGTGCACCGCGCGGTGGGGCGCCCGGGCGTGGTGCTCGTCTCGGAGGGCCCGCGCAGCCGTGTCGGCCCGCTGCTCGGCGCGGAGAAGAAGCGCATCTCCCGCGCCGCCCAGCAGGTGCCGATCTACGACGTGCAGGTCGGCGACGACGAGGGCCAGATCCCGGTCGACAAGCTGCAGCGCCACCTGATGAAGCTGCCCCGCAACCTCACCAAGGGGCAGGTCGCCGAGCTGAACGACCGGCTCCAGGCGCTCCCCCGGTCGATGCAGATGCCGAAGGGCCCGATGCCCAGGGGCGCGAAGATGCCGAAGGGCCCGAAGCCCAAAATGCGCTGACCCCCAAGGAAAAAGCGCCCCTTCGGGGGCGCTTTCTCGTTTCCGGCCGGATTTCCGCCCGGCCTATTGGGAGACGACGACCGTGTTGCCGGCCCTGTCGTGCATGCCCCGGTAGTCGCGGTCCCAGATCAGCGCGGGAATGACCAGGAGCAGCAGCAGCGTCCGGGCGAGGGCCCAGCCGAGGCCGACGGGGCGCCCGTCGAGCCGGACGACCCGGATGCCGCACAGCCGCTTGCCGATCGTCGTGCCGAGGAACGCGGTGAGCACCCACGCCTGGAGGCCGAAGACGAGCAGCGTCCACGTGCTGCGCTCGGCGGGGTCCCACCCGAACGAGCGCGCGAGCAGGCTCGCCACCAGCATCGACAGGCCCCAGTCGATGAACAGGGCGAGGAGCCGGCGGCCGTAGGGCGCGACGGAGCCGCTGCCGCTCTCGGGCAGGCCGATCCTCTCGCCGGGCTTGCCGAGGTCCGCCCCGGCCGAGCGCGCCCCGCCGAGCCACGTCTGCGTCCACCGCGGCCCGGCCGCCTTACCACCGCTCATGCCCCTACGCTATCCCGTCCTTCCGGAGGTTCGGACGCGGCTCCCAGGGGGAGGCCCGAAGTGACCCGTAACACACTGGAAACACATGAGACATGGTCGGGAAACGGCGCGGACATAACGTCGGGAAGCCGAGAACCGCCCTGAGGAGGCTGGATGTTCAGCAGCGCCGAAGAGGTCCTGAGCTACATCAGGAACGAAGGTGTGAGATTCGTCGACTGCCGGTTCGTGGACCTGCCTGGCAAGATGCAGCACTTCACGTTCCCCGTCGAGAGCTTCGGCGAGAGCGTCTTCACCGACGGGCTGATGTTCGACGGGTCGTCGGTCCGCGGTTTCCAGGAGATCCACGAGTCCGACATGCTCCTGCTGCCGGACCCGGCCACCGCCGTCCTCGACCCTTTCCGGCAGCACAAGACGCTGATCCTGAACTTCTTCGTGCACGACCCGCTGACCGGCGAGCCCTACAGCCGCGACCCGCGCAACATCGCGCGCAAGGCCCAGGACTACCTGCGCGGCACCGGCATCGCCGACACCTGCTACTTCGGTCCCGAGGCCGAGTTCTACATCTTCGACGACGTCCGCTTCGAGACCAGGCAGAACGCCGGCTACTACTACCTCGACTCGATCGAGGGCGCCTGGAACACCGGCCGCGAGGAGCCCGGCGGCAACCTCGGCGCCAAGCCCCCCTACAAGGGCGGCTACTTCCCCGTCCCGCCGATGGACCACTTCACCGACCTGCGCTCGGAGATGGTGGCCCAGCTCATCGAGTCGGGCATCCACGTCGAGATGCAGCACCACGAGGTGGGCACCGCCGGCCAGGCCGAGATCGACTTCCGCTTCGACACGCTGCTGAAGACGGCCGACAACCTCATGCTCTACAAGTACATCGTCAAGAACGTGGCGCGCGCCGCGGGCAAGACCGTCACGTTCATGCCGAAGCCGATCTTCGGTGACAACGGGTCGGGCATGCACTGCCACCAGTCCCTCTGGAAGGACGGCTCGCCCCTCTTCTACGACGAGGTCGGCTACGCGGGCCTGTCCGACAACGCCCGCTACTACATCGGCGGCCTGCTCAGGCACGCCGCGTCCCTGCTGGCCTTCAGCAACCCGACGGTGAACAGCTACCACCGCCTCGTCCCCGGCTACGAGGCCCCGGTGAACCTGGTCTACTCCCAGCGCAACCGCTCGGCCTGCATCCGCGTCCCGATCACCGGCTCGAACCCGAAGGCCAAGCGCATCGAGTTCCGCGTGCCGGACCCGGCCTGCAACCCCTACCTGGCCTTCTCCGCGATGCTCATGGCCGGCCTGGACGGCATCAAGAACAAGATCGAGCCCGCGGAGCCGGTCGACAAGGACCTCTACGAGCTGCCGCCCGAGGAGGCCCGCGCCATCCCGCAGGTCCCCGGCAGCCTCCCCGAGGTCCTCGCCGCCCTGGAGGCCGACCACGACTACCTGCTGGAGGGCGGCGTCTTCACCCCGGACCTCATCGAGACCTACATCACGATGAAGAACGAGTTCGAGATCGACCCCATCCGCCTGCGCCCCCACCCGCACGAGTTCGAGCTCTACTACGACATCTAGGCTGTGTTTTCGCAGGCCCGGCCCACTTCGCTCGCCTGGGGGCTCGCTGCGTGACCGGGCCTGGGCGAACGCGGCATCGCTTCGCGATCTGCCCGGTTCCGCTCGCCTCCGGCTTCGCTCCACCGGGCAGGTCACGCGTTCGCGCGCGTGGCTGAGGCCACTTCGAAATCCAGGCCGCGGAGGCGCGCTGACGTGGTGATCCGTCAGCGCGCCTCGGCCCGGTTCCGTCCCCGTTCCGCGCGAGCGGCGAGAACCGTCTCCACGGCCGCCCAGGCCGGCTCGCCGCGGCGGGCCACGGGCGGCCGTCGGCGTCACCGCCTCCTCATGGCCGGGCCGTCAGCAGCCCGGCGAGCCCGACCTCCGCACCGGTGATGGCCCCGACCTCAGCGCCCCGGCGGTCCAGCGGCGGGAAGTTATCGCAACCCGTTGGTTGTGATAATTTCGATAGCAACCGATTAGTTGCTATAGGGGTGGTCATGCCCGTTCCGGATCGCATCGAGCGGACGCTCGAACTCGCCCACACGCCCGCGCGGGTGTGGGCGGCGTTGACCACCGCCGAAGGACTCGGCGGCTGGTTCGGCTCCCATGCGGAGGTCGACGACCTGCGTCCCGGTGGCGAGGCCCGGGTGCGATGGGACGACCAGGGCGAGTTCACCCTCCGGATCCAGGTCGTCGAGCCGCCCCGGCGGTTCGCCTACACGTGGGCGATCGAAGGGCTGCCGGCGGGCGATCCGCGGCGCACCTACGTGGAGTTCACGTTGGAGCCGACCGGCACGGGCACCCGGGTGACGGTGGTGGAGAGCGGCTTCGCCCAGCTGCCGGACGGACTGGCCGGAGCCTACGAGAGCAACGCCAACGGGTGGCGGATGGAGCTGGCCGAGCTGGCCGGGTACCTCGATGCCGCGTCCTGACCAGGCCGAGCCCGTCGCCCAGGCGGTCTTCACCGCGCTGGCCGACCCGACCCGGCGTGCCATCCTCGCCGAGCTCGCCGCGCGCGGCCCGGCGACCGCGACCGACCTGGCCGCCCGGCTCCCCATCTCGCGCCAGGCGATCGCCAAGCACCTCGACCTGCTGTCCGATGCCGGACTGGTCCGGGCGGAGCCCGGGGAGCGGCGCCGGATCCGCTATCGGCTGCAGACCGGACCGGTGGCCGTGGCCCAGTCGTTCCTCGCCGCGCTGGCACGCGACTGGGACGGCCGCCTGAGCGCACTGCGCGACCATCTCGAACACAACAGGGGGAACGAAGCATGAGCCCGACATTCCGCGGCGGCCACAACATCGCCATGAAGCTGCCCAAGGCGCAGTTCGAGCGCACTGTCGCCTTCTACCGCGACGTCCTCGGGATGGAGGTCACCGAGGAGGACGGCGGAGGCGCCGTGGACCAGTGCGCCAAGGTGCAGCTCGGCCCGGTGACGCTGTGGTTCGACCGCGTCGACAACTACGCGCGGGCCGACCTGTGGCTGGAGCTGTTCACCGACGACGTCGACGGCGCGGCCAGGCACCTGGCCGCGCACGGTGTGGTCGTCCAGGACGAACTGGAGCCGTTCCCCGCCGGCATGAACGCTCACTGGATCAGCAACCCGGTCGGCATCCCGCACATCGTCCGCCTCGCCGACGACGACCAGAGCCCCTCCTGACCGGTCCCGCGCCGCCCCCCGGTGCCGGGCCAGGCGCGGGGCCCGGCTCGTGCGCGGGCCAGCAGTCCGGCGAGCGCGACCTCCGCGCCGGTGATGTCGTCGGCCTGGGCGAGCGGATCGCCCCAGTGCGTCCAGAACCAGTCACGGTCGTCGTCGGTGGGCCGGGGCTCACACGTGATCCGCACGGCGCGGGGCGTGCCGCCTCCCGTGGTCGTCACGGTGACCTCGGGAGCGCCGATGTCGACCTTGTAGCCGCGCACGCCCATGCGGCGGGCGAGCGTCGCCAACTGCGGGTGGAGCTCCAGGCCCAGGAGTCGCGTGATCTTCAGGGCGACCTCGTCCACGGCGGAGAAGGAGCCGAGGCCGTTGCCGGAGTCCCAGACGAACCGCCCCCTGTCGGCGCCGACCGACCGGGCGATCCCCGTCCGCGTCCTCGCGAGCAGGGTGCCGCCGTGCTGGACGACCTTGGCACCGCGTTCCTCAAGCGCCTTGCCCAGAGCGAGAAGGGCGCGCTCGCAGTCGGCCTCGTCCTGCTTGGCCAGCAGCCCCCAGAGCCCGTCGCAGGTACCGGCGACGAGGACGAGCGCCTTGTCGCCGACGCCCTCCCGGACCGCACGGTAGGGAAGGGACGGCAGGTCGCCGTACTCGATCGTCCAGCCGGGGAACTCCGCTCGTAACGCGGCAAGGCGGCCCTCGCGATCCTCGACGGATGGTGATTCCGAGTGACTCATGCGTCACACAATGGAGTCGCCCCGGTTTCTCAATGTTCCAAGTTGGAACCGGGGCCGGGTTGCGGCATCGAGCCCGGCGGACTACGTGGTCATGCGTGTGTGGATGCGGCGTAGTGGCTCCGGGAGGGTGCGGCGCGCGTCGACCAGGTGGGACACCACCGACCGCGCGGTCGGATGAAAGGTGATCATCTGCGGGGCGATCCGGTCCGCGAACGCGATGCGCCTCTCGGCCCTGGCCAGGTCGCCGACCTCGGTCATCACGCGGGACATGTCGATCTCATGATGCGCGCGGCGCTCCGGCGGCAGCCCCGCGAGTGTCTCCTCGCCGATGCGCTGGTCCCGGCGAGCCGCCTCGTCCATGTCACCCAACTCGACCGCGACCGCCGCCCCGTGGATCGCCACATTCGCCGCCGTGAACTCCAACCCGTGCACAGGCGCACCCAGCCCACCGCGCCTGACACGCTCGGCCGCCCGCCCGAAGTACTCCCACGCCCGCCCGCCATCCCCACCACGAGCCGCACGCGCCGCGACGATCGCAGACCGCAACTCGATCGCCCCCGCCACCTCCCCCGCATCCAGCCGATCCGCCCGGACACCCGCCGCAGCCCGGTCAAGCAACGTCAAGGCGGGCCGGTACTGGTCCATGCTCATCATGAGGAGCGCACGCGCCATCATCACCAGGTGGGGCAAGTTCGGGTCGCCGGACCGGCGGGCCGCCTCTGAGCCGCGTTCGAGCAGCGCCAAGGCATCCCCGGTGTAACCGAGTCTGCGAGTGAGACTGACGGCGTGACCGAATCCGCGGCTCAGTAACAGCCACGCCCGGGGGTCCCCGGTCTCGTGCGCCCAGGAGGTGAGTTCTTCGATCACCGCAGGCAGGCGTCCAGCGAGCTTGGTCAGCTGTGCCTTGTGGATCAGCCTTCCCGCGGTCGCGACCTCGGCCGCGAGCACGTCGATGGGGCGGGGCGGCCCGGCAAGCTCGGGACCGACGTCGACATAGGCGAGCGTGCGGCGAAGTTCGGGGATGACGGAGTGGACGGCGTAATCGTGACCGTAGACGCGGTAGGGCTGGCCGTAGAGTTCGGAGGGATCGACGCCGAGCGCGGCGGCAGCGGCGGACACAAACGCCGGTGTCGCCACCTTCTTCCCCGTCTCCACCTGAGCGATATGACCGCGACTGTAAACCGACAGCCGCGCCAACCCGGTCTGCGTCAGACCACGTCGCTTACGTGCCCTGGCCAGGCGCATTCCCACAGTTTCGAGAGTTTCGTCGGACATCGGGACCAGCCCTTCCGCCAGGTGCCTCGCAGCTCCAAGGCTAGGCCGGGGTCCTTCGCGTGTCATGGGGACACCGCAATGCCGCGTTCGCTCCGCTGCGGCTGATCGGCCGACGCCGGCGGCCCGAAAAGAAATCGAGAGGCGGCCTCAGGGGCCGCCTCTCGTGGCTCAGGCGATCGGCCGGTCAGCCGACCGGTCGGTCAGGTCCAGGAGAGCGGGGGCGGCGGGGTCGGAAGGTCCTCCGGCTTCACCGTGCCGTCCGCGACCGCCTGGTCGAGCTCCGCGATCTTCTGCTGCTGGTAGGCCTGCTCGCCGAACATGGTCGACCGGTCCTGAGCAGGCTGCTCCTCGGGCTTCTGCCCGGAAGGGTTGGCACTCATCTGTGTTGCGCTCCTTCGGTGATATGAGACCGAAACTGCGATGACAGCCCGGCTGAGCCGGGTCGCCGGAGACCGTCCGGCGAAGCCGGCGGCCCGCAACCGGCTCCCGGCCCCGCGAGCACTGCCGGAGGTGTCGGTGGGGCGGCCTACCGTGGGGCTCGTGGGAGATCGGCTCGCGTCGGAAGGCCGCGGCTTCGATGCGGCCGGCGTACCTTCGCGCGGCTGGCATCATGTGGGCCGAGCGCGTGGGTGGGGAGTCGCAATGGCGCATGAGGCCAAGGACGTCCTGAGGGGCGGGTTCGCGCTGCTGGAGGCCGCGCGCGACCTGGTCGCCGACCATCGGCGGGCGCTGGCCGACGTGCACGCGGCGTTGGCGCCGCTGCGGGCCGAGGCGGCGCGGGAGCAGTTGAAGTCGATCCCGCTCGCCCGGCTGAAGGACGTCACCGGCGGGCGGCTGCGGCTCGGCCCGCTGGAGGAGACCGGGTTCACCAGCGTCGCCGACGTGCTGGACTCGACGCCCTACAGGCTCCAGCTGCTGCCCGGGATCGGGCCCCAGACGGCGCAGCAGCTCCACGCGGCGGCCGGGAGCCTCGCGGAGGCGGCGGAGAGCTCGGTCACGGTGCGGATCGACGTCGACCGGCGGGACGAGGCGATGGCGCCCGCCGTCGTCGCGCTGCACCGGCTGGTGAACGCGGGGCCGGAGCTGCCGCGGGCGCGCGCGGTCGCCGACGAGGTGGACGAGCGGGTCGGGCCGCTGGTGCGGGACGCGCGTCCGGCCGGGTCGTGGTGGCGCAGGCTCCTCGCGCCGCCGGCGCGGCGTGAGCGGGCACGGGAGGCGGCCGGCGAGCTGGCGAAGGCGCTCGCCGCCGAGGAGGAGCGCGGCGCCCGGCTGCTGATCTCCCAGGCGTCGGTGGACCTGCTGCGGCCGCACGTGCCGGCGGACGAGGCGTGGATCGACTTCGAGCTGCGGGCGGCCGACTACCAGACCCTGCTGGCCGAGCTCGCGGCGGCGGACCCGGAGCAGGAGGCCGCCGAGGGGTTCCTGCCGGGCGACCTCGCGGCGCGGGTCAAGGCCCAGCCGCTCGACGACGGGTTCCGGCGCGTGTCGCTGCGCGGGTACCAGGCGTTCGGGGCGCGGTTCGCGCTCGTCCAGAAACGGGTGATCCTGGGCGACGAGATGGGGCTCGGGAAGACGGTCCAGGCGATCGCGGCGATGGCCCACCTGCGGGCGCGGGGCGCGACGCACTTCCTGGTGGCGTGCCCGGCGAGCGTGCTGATCAACTGGGTGCGGGAGATCGAGACCCGCAGCGCCCTCGCCGCGCACCCGCTGCACGGGTCCGGGCGCGCGGCGGCGCTGCGCAAGTGGACCGGCGACGGCGGCATCGCCGTGACGACGCTCGCCACGCTGCACTCCCTGGACGTCCCGGCGGACGTGGAGCTCGGCATGTTCGTGGTGGACGAGGCCCACTACGCCAAGAACCACGAGACGCGGCGCGCCCGCGCCGTCGCGCACTGGTGCGGCAGGACGGAGAACGTGCTGTTCCTCACCGGCACGCCGATGGAGAACCGGGTCGAGGAGTTCCGCAGCCTCGTGGCCCATCTGCGGCCCGATGTGGCGGCACGCGTCCGTCCGCACGACGCGGCGATGGGGGCGCGGACGTTCCGGTCGGCCGTCGCGCCGGTGTATCTGCGGCGCAACCAGCGCGACGTGCTCGTCGAGCTGCCCGAGGTCGTGCACGTGGACGAGCTGGAGGAGTTCAGCAGGGCGGACGCGGCCGCCTACCGCAGGGCCGTGGCGGCGGGGAACTTCATGGCGATGCGCCGGGCCGCCTACGCCGTCCCCAAGAGGTCGGCCAAGCTCGACCGGCTGACGGAGCTGGTGGTCGAGGCCGCCGAGAACGGGCACGCCCGCGGGCCGATCTCGGGCGAGACGCCGCCGGCGCGGCGGCAGGAGATCGTGGACGCGTTCACCGCCGAGCCGGGGCACGCGGTGCTGCTCGCGCAGATCCAGGCCGGCGGGGTCGGGCTGAACCTTCAGGCGGCGTCGGTGGTGATCCTCTGCGAGCCGCAGGTGAAGCCGACCATGGAGACGCAGGCGATCGCGCGGGCGCACCGGATGGGGCAGGTGCGGACCGTCCAGGTGCACCGGCTGCTGACGCCCCGCAGCGTGGACGAGCGGATGCTGGAGATCCTGCACGTCAAGACGATGCTCTTCGACGAGTACGCGCGGCGCAGCGACCTGGCGGAGCAGACGCCCGACGCCGTCGACATCTCCGAGCGCGACCTCGCCCGGCAGATCGTGGCGCGGGAGCAGGAGAGGCTCGGGACGTAGGGAAGAACGCGGGAGGCGCCCGCGTTCAGGCGGGCGAGAGCAGCGGATCGAAGGGGATGTTCATGGCGGAGGTCAGGGTGGAGCGCACCGAGGACGGTTTCCGGGCCGTCAACGGCCGGGGCGCGGCGGTCGCGATCGGGGACGGGGACGCCGAGGGCGTGTTCACGCCGGTCGAGCTGCTGCTGGCGGCGCTCGGCGGCTGCGAGCTGGTCACCGTCGAGCCGCTGACGGCCAAGCGGGGGCACCGGATGGCGCGGCTCGCCGCGACCGTCCAGGCCGACAAGGTCGCGACGAGCACGCTCGGCACGATCACGGTCACCTACGACGTGGAGCTGCCCGAGGGAGACGAGAAGGCCGAGGACGTCCTGAAGGCCGTGGCGGCGCGCGTCCACGAGAAGTACTGCACCGTCGGCAACGCGCTGCGGGAGCCGTTGAAGGTCGACCAGGTCGTGTAGCGGGCGCGGGTGCGCCGCGGGCGGGCGCACCCGGAACCGCGCGTCAGTAGCGCAGGCCGTGCCCGTAGGGGTACAGGCCCTTGATCGTGACCGGCAGGCGCCCGCCGGGCTGCGCGCCGAAGACGACGCGGGCGGCGGCCCGGTGCATGGTCAGGTCGACGCGCTGGGTCCGTGCGGTCGTCCCGTAGGTCGCCAGGTAGGCGCGGACAGACGGGTACGAGGCGATGTCGTGCGGCAGACCGGTCGCCACGGCCGCGACCGGTCTGCCGGTCGCCTGGAGCGCCCGGACCAGCCGCGCCTGCCCCGCTGGAAGCGTCCCTGAGGAGAAGGTGGCGACGAGGACGCGGTCGGCGGCGCGGGCCAGGCGGACGGCCTCGGCGATCTCGGCGTCGGTGGGGTCGGTGCTCGCGGTCTGCACGACGCCCGCGACCAGCGTCCGCGCGTCCGAACCGGGGTCGAAGGGGAGCACCCGGTCCTCGTTGCGCACCAGCGTCGCGGCGGCCACGCCCATCGCCAGGGCGCGCCGCAGGAAGGCGGGGTTGCCGGAGATCCGCTCGGCGGCCCCGGGGTCGGCGCAGCGGTGGTCGAACACGCGGTTCGCGCACTTCAGCCCGAGGACGCGCCGGACGGACGCGTCGACCCGCGCGCGGCTCAGCGTCCCGTCGCGCAGGGCGCCGGCGAGGGCGTCCACGGCCTGCGCGTGGGCCGTGTAGTCGCCGGTCGACATGACCACGTCGGCGCCGGCCCGGACCGCCATCACCGTGGCCTCGCGGGTGCCCCAGTTCTCGTCGATCGCGTCCATGTCCATGGCGTCGGTGACGATGAGGCCGCCGAACGCCAGGTCGTGCCGCAGCAGGCCTGTCAGCACCTTCGGCGACAGCGTCGCGGGCAGGTCGGGGTCGACGGCCTTCACCACCACGTGCGCCGTCATGATCGCGTCGGCGCCGGCGGCGACGGCCCGGCGGAACGGGGGCAGGTGCACGCGGTCCAGCGTCGCGCGGTCGTAGGTCACCGCGGGCAGGCCGAGGTGGCTGTCGGTCTCGGTGTCGCCGTGGCCGGGGAAGTGCTTGGGCGTCGCGATCATCCCGGCCCGCCGGTAGGCGCGGACCTGCGTCTCGACGAGCCCGCCGACCAGGTCGGCGCGCTCCCCGAAGGACCGGACGCCGATGATCGGGTTGGCGGGGTCGGTGTTGACGTCGGCGACGGGTGCGTGGTTCCAGTGGAACCCCATCGCGCGGGTCTCGGCGGCCGTGACGGCCGCCGCCGCGCGGGCCTGCGCCGGGTCGCGCGCGGCGCCGAGCCCCATCGCGTTGGGCAGGGGCGTGGTGCCCTCGCGGACGTTGTGGGTCGTCCCGAACTCGAAGTCGCCGGAGACGAGGAGCGGCAGGCGGGACGGGGGTGTCCTGCGCCCAGCGCTGGAGCCGGTTCGCGTAGCGGGCGGCGATGCCCGGTGTGCGCGGCTCGGAGGTGATGACCGAGCCGATCCTCAGGTCCTGGACGGCGCGGCGGGTCCGCTCGGACGGCATGCCGTCCGGGCCGTCCTCGGTGACCGCCATGACCAGCTGGCCGGCCCTCTCGGCGTCGGTCATCCGGGCGAGGATCGCGCCGGGGTCGCAGCCGCGTCCCGGCGGCGCCTGCGCCCGCGCGCGGGCGGGCGGGGCGAGGGCGAGCACGAGCGCTGCGATCGTGATGACGGACGTGATGGTCCGGCCGCCGTTCATCCGCCCCTTGAACAGGCGGCCGGTTCAAGGGGCGGATGTTGACAGGATCGGCGCGGGCGGTCGGGCTCGCCGCCCGCTAGCCGCAGGTCGCGCCCGCGGCGGGGAGCGTGCCGAGCAGGAGGTAGGCGTGCACGGCCTCGCGGACGCAGGGGTCGCCGGTGTCGTAGGAGCCGTGGCCCTCCCCCCTGAGCGTGAGCAGGGTGGCCCGGCCGCCGAGCGCCTGCGTCAGCGCGGACGCCCACGCGTACGGGGTGGCGGGATCGCCGGTGTTGCCGAGGACGAGGATCGGCTCCGCGGACGGGGCGGAGACCTCGCGGGCGGCGGGGTCGCCCTGGACCGGCCAGCCCGAGCACTGCAGAAGGCCCCACGCCAGCGGCGTCCCGAAGGTCGGTGAGGCGTCGCGGAACCGCGGCAGCAGCCGCCGCACGTCGCTCGCGGTGGGCCGGTCGGGGCTGTCGGCGCAGGTGATGGCGGTGTTGGCGGCGGTGAGGTTGCTGTAGGCGCCGTTCTGCCGCCGCCCGTTCTGGACGTCGGCGAGCATCAGCAGCAGCGTCCCGTCGCGGCGCTTCACCGCGTCGACCAGGCCCTGCGCGAGGTACGGCCAGGCGTCCCGGGAGTAGAGCGCGGCGGCGACGCCGGTCGTGCCGAGGCTCTGGGTGAGCCTGCGCCCGGACGAGGTGCGCAGCGGCCTGCCGTCGAGGCCGGCCAGGAACCTGCCGACGGACGCCGCGACGGCCGGGCCGCCGGTTCCGAGGGGGCAGGCATTCTTCCCGAGCCTGGCGCACGCGGCGCCGAAGCCGCCGAGGGCGCGCTGGAACGCGGCCGCCTGCTGGAGGGCCAGGTCAGCGCGGCCGAGCCCGGTGTCGACGGCCCCGTCCAGGACGGCCCGCCCCACCCGGGCGGGGAACTGGTGCGCGTAGTTGCCGCCGAGCCAGGTGCCGTAGGAGATGCCGAAGTAGTGCAGCCGCTCGTCGCCGAGGGCGGCGCGGATCAGGTCGAGGTCGCGGGCGGCGTCGGCGGTGCCGACGTGCGGCAGCAGCCGCCCCGACCGCGCCGCGCAGCCGCGCGCGTAGCCGGCGCGGCCGGCCGCGTACGCCTGCTCCTCGGCGGCCGTGTCGGGACTGTCGTCCATGGCGGCGAGGGCGTCCATGCGGCGGTCGTCGACGCAGGACACCGGGCTGCTCCGGCCGACGCCGCGGGGGTCGAAGCCGATCAGGTCGTAGCGGGAGCGCAGGTCGGCGTACTGGCCCGCGACCTGCGCGAGGGTCTCGACGCCCTCTCCGCCGGGCCCGCCGAAGTCGAACACCAGCGAGCCGATGCGCCGGCGCGGGTCGGTCGCCGGCACCTTGACCAGGGCGATTCCGATCTTCTCGGCGGCGGGCCGCGCGTGGTCGAGCGGCACCGGGAGCACCGCGCAGCGCAGCCCGCGGATCGGCCTGCTCCCGGCCGGCGGTGACGGCAGGCCGGTGCAGCGCCCCCACGACGGCGCCGGGCCCGCTCCGGGCGAGGGGTCGGTGGCCGCGCGGGCGGGGCGCGTCCCTCCCTCAGGGGAGAGGAGCGCTAAGGCGGCCAGGATCGCCGCGCCCGCCGGCACCGCGCCTGCTTTCCCTCGATGCCTGGCCATTGGTCCCCCCGATCGCGTCGCCTGAAGCGTTCGGGACCTACCCAGGGCCCTCTATGCTGACTCCTGATCAACTCAACAGGCTCCGCGTGAGGGGCGGGCGGCGCGGGGGATCCCCCCGGTGTCCCTGAGGCCCTCCCCCGAAAGTCCGGATACCGCGTCAGGGTCGTACTACTCAGGTCTGAGATGAAGACCATTCGTCGCGGTGATCTCATTCAGGGGCGCTGCGGCGAAGATAGGTAGCATGGCTCAACCCGCCCCCCCAGCGGCCCGCAGAAGCGAGGCCGGCGCCACCGGAATCCGGCGCCGGGCCATCACAGCGCCCCCGGTATGGCGCGAACTCCTGCTGGTCGTCCTGTTCTACACCGGCTATACGCTGACGCGGATCGTCCTGGTTCAGGACGGCACCGGGCCGGCGTTCGCGCACGCCGACCAGATCCTGCGCGCCGAACGCTTTCTGGGGCTGGACATCGAGCTGCACCTCAACCAGACGCTGCTGACCGTGCCGTGGCTGGCGCGGACCGCGAACGTCTTCTACGCCACGATGCACTTCATCGCGACGCTCGCCATCGTCGTCTGGCTGTACCGCTACCGGCCGCAGCACTACCGGTGGCTCCGCACCTCCATCATGATCGCCACCGGCGTGGCGCTGATCGGCTTCTGGCTGTACCCGCTGGCCCCGCCGAGGTTCCTGCACAGCGAGGGCTTCGTCGACCCGGTGACCGCGCTGCACTCGCTCGGCCTGTACGCCAGCGACGCGTCCGGGAGCCTGACCAACCAGTACGCGGCCATGCCGTCCATGCACGCCGGATGGTCGCTGTGGTGCGGGCTGGTGCTGTTCAGGCTGGCGTCGCAGAACTGGGCCAGGCTCCTCGGCGTGCTCTACCCCGCGACCACCGTGATCGTGATCCTGTCCACCGCCAACCACTACGTGCTGGACGCGGTGGCGGGCATGGCGCTGATCAGCGGCGCGCTGTGGGCCTCGTGGATCCTCTACACGCGCTGCCCCGCGCCGCTCCTCATCGCCAGGGCCCGCGTCGTGCACCGGTTCCACCAGCGTTCCGGACGGCGGGCGGGCCGCTCCGGGGCGGGCTCCGCCGCCGCCGGCGGCGCCGGCCGGCCCTGACCGGCGTACGCCTCCGGGCCACCCGCCTACATCTCCGGGACTACCCGGCCGCGTAGATCGGCGGGCGGCGGCGCGGGCTCACTCGGCCCCGTAGAACACGCGGTCCATGACGGCGCGGGCGCGGCGGGCGTGCCTGCGGTAGTCCTCCAGGAGGTCGCCCGTCCCGGGATAGCCGAGGACGCGGGCGACGGAGCTGCGCTCGCGGTGGTGGTCGGTCGGCAGCAGATCGGAGGCGCGGCCCCGCACCAGCATGAGCGAGCCCCGGATCCGGGTGGCCATGCACCACGCCTCGGCCAGGGTCTCGGCGTCCTCGGCGTCCAGGAGGCGGGCCCCGACCGCCGCGTCCAGCGCGTCCAGCGTGCGGGTGGTGCGCAGCGCCGGGACCTCGTGGGCGTAGCGGAGCTGGAGCAGCTGCGCGACCCACTCCACGTCGGCGAGCCCGCCCGGCCCGAGCTTGGTGTGCAGGCGCCGCTCGACGCCGCGCGGGAGCCGCTCGGACTCCATCCGCGCCTTCAGCCGCCGGATCTGCCGGACGGCGTCCTCGTCGATGCCGTCCTCCGGCCAGCGGACGGGGTCGATCAGCGCGCGGAACCGCTCGCACAGCTCCGGATCGCCGATCATCGGGTCGGCGCGCAGCAGCGCCTGCGCCTCCCAGGGCTCCGACCAGCGCGCGTAGTAGGCGGCGTAGGACGCGAGCGTGCGCACGAGCGGCCCCTGCCGCCCCTCGGGGCGCAGGTTCGGGTCGATCTCCAGCGGCGGGTCGGGGGCGGGCAGGGCCAGGAGGCGGCGCAGCTCCTCGGCGACGGCGTGCGCGGCGCGCCCGGCGGCGCGCTCGTCCGCGCCGGGCAGCGGGTCGTGGACGAACATCACGTCGGCGTCGCTGCCGTAGCCGAGCTCGTGGCCGCCGAACCGGCCCATCGCGACGATCGCCATCCGGGTCGGCAGCGGCCCGCGCGACTCCATCTCGATCTTGTTGACGGCGATCTGGAGCGCGGCCTCGACGGTGACGGCGGAGATGCCGGTGAGGGCCTCCCCCACCTCCCGGACGTCCACGAGACCGAGCAGGTCGGCGACGGCCACGCGGAACAGCTCGCGGCGCCGCAGCGCCCGTACCACGCCGACCGCCTCCTCGGCGGGGCGGCCGCCCGCCCGGCCCTCCTGCCCGGGCCTGCCCGCGGCCCCCTCCTTGTGGCGGCGGACGGCGGCGAGCGCCTCCGCGCGCAGCGCCTCGTGCGGGCGCGGCGCGAGGCCGGTGTCGCTGCCGAGCAGGGCGACCGCCTCCGGGGCGCGCAGCAGCAGGTCGGTGGCGTAGCGGCTGGAGCCGAGCACCCACGCCATCCGCTCGGCGACGGTCACCTCGTCGCGCAGCAGCCGCAGGTACCAGGGGGTGGTGCCGAGGGCGTCGCTGACCTGCCGGAAGCCGAGCAGGCCCGCGTCGGGATCGGGCGCGTCGGCGAACCAGCCGAGCATGACGGGCAGCAGCGTCCGCTGGATCGCGGCGCGCCGCGACACGCCCGCGGTCAGCGCCTCGATGTGCCGCAGCGCGCCCGCCGGGTCGGCGTACCCGAGGGCCTCCAGCCGGACCCGGGCCGCCTGCGGGGTGAGCCGGGCCTCCTCCCCCGGCAGCCGCGCGACGGCCCGCAGCAGCGGCCGGTAGAACAGCTTCTCGTGGATGCGGCGGACCTCCCGGGCGTGCCGCCGCCACAGCGCGGTGAACTCCCCCACCGGGTCGGTGCGCAGGCCGAGGGCGCGGCCGAGCCGGCGCAGGCCGGCCTCGTCGTCGGGGACGAGGTGGGTGCGGCGCAGCCGGTGCAGCTGGACGAGGTGCTCCACGCGCCGCAGGAACCGGTACGCCGACGCCAGCGCCGCCGCGTCGTCGCGCGCGACGTAGCCGCCCCGGGACAGGTCGGCCAGCGCGTCCAGCGTGGTCGGGCTGCGGAGCGTCTCGTCGGCGCGGCCGTGGACGAGCTGGAGCAGCTGCACCGCGAACTCGACGTCGCGCAGCCCGCCCGGCCCGAGCTTGAGCTGCCGCTCGGAGTCGGCGGTGCGCTGGTTCAGGTCCGCCTCGACGCGGCGCCGCATGGCCTGGACGTCCTCGACGAAGCTCTCCCCCTCCGCGGCCTTCCACACGATCGGGGTGATCACGTCGAGGTAGCGGGCGCCGAGGTCGGCGTCGCCCGCGACGGGACGGGCCTTCAGCAGCGCCTGGAACTCCCACGTCTTGGCCCAGCGCTCGTAGTAGGCGCGGTGGCTGGCGAGCGTCCGCACGAGCGGCCCGGATTTGCCCTCGGGGCGCAGCGCCGCGTCCACCTCCCAGAGCGCGCCCTCCTCGGTCGTGGCCGAGCAGGCCCGCATCATCGCCGACGCCAGCCGGGTCGCGGTGCGCAGCGCGGCGTCCTCGTCGCGCCCCTCCCGCGCTTCCGCCACGAAGATCACGTCGACGTCGCTGACGTAGTTGAGCTCGCGGCCCCCGCACTTGCCCATGCCGATCACGGCGAGCCGGCACTCCTCGTGCCCGGGGACCTCGGCGCGGGCGATCGCGAGGCCGGCCTCCAGCGCGGCGGCGGCCAGGTCGGCCAGCTCGGCGGCGACCTCGGCGACGTCCGCCGCGCCGATCAGGTCGCGTCCCGCCAGCGCCAGGAGGCGGCGGCGGTAGGCGACGCGGAGCGCGACGAGCGCGTCCTCGGCGCGGGCCACCGGCTCCGCGGCGGCCAGGTCGGCGCCCACGGCGGCCAGCAGGTCGGCGCGGGGGCTTCCGAGCGGGCCCGCGACGCCGTCGCGCAGCACCCGCCAGTGCTCCGGGTGCCGCGCCAGGTGGTCGCCGAGCGCCGCGCTCACCCCGAGGACGGCGGTCAGCCGCTCCCGCGTCCCCGGCTCGGCGGCCAGCACCTCGCGCAGCTCGCCGTCAGCGGCGGCGAGCAGGCGCAGCAGCCCGTCCAGGGCGAGGTCGGGGTCGGCGGTGCCGCCGAGGGCGTCGAGCAGGCCGTCGCCCGGGCCGTCGCCGTCCCGCTCCGCCTCCGCGATCAGCCGCTCCGCCCGCGCCGCGTGGGTGAACCCGAGCCGCGCCAGGCGTCCGGCGAGGGAGGGACGGCGGTCGGATGTCCAGGACTCGGTCACAGGACCAACCGTATTCCGGCGCGGGCCTCAGAGGACGGCCAGGAGGCGCTTCCGCTCGAATTCGGTCACCTGGCGGCGGTAGTCCTCCCACTCCTGGCGCTTGTTGCGCAGGAAGAAGTCGAAGACGTGCTCGCCGAGGACGTCGGCCATCAGCTCGCTGCGCTCCATCGCGTGGATGGCCTCGTCCAGGTTCTGCGGCAGCGGCTCGATGCCGAGGGCGCGCCGCTCGGCCACGGTGAGGGCCCAGACGTCGTCCTCGGCGCCCGGCGGGAGCTCGTAGCCTTCCTCGATCCCCTTGAGCCCGGCGCCGAGGATCGCCGCGAACGCCAGGTAGGGGTTGGCCGCCGTGTCCAGCGACCGGAACTCGATGCGGGTCGAGTGGCCCTTGTGCGGCTTGTACATGGGGACGCGGACCAGCGCGGACCGGTTGTTGTGCCCCCAGCAGATGTAGGACGGGGCCTCTCCCCCGAGGCCCGCCGTGGAGCCGACGTTGCCCCACAGCCGCTTGTAGGAGTTGACCCACTGGTTGCACACCGCGGTGATCTCCGCGGAGTGCCGCAGCAGCCCGGCGATGAACGCCCGCCCCGCCTTGGACAGCTTGAACTCCGCGCCCGGCTCGTAGAAGGCGTTGCGGTCGCCCTCGAACAGCGACATGTGGGTGTGCATGCCCGAGCCGGGGTGCTCGGTGTACGGCTTCGGCATGAAGGAGGCGTGCACGCCCTGCTCCAGCGCGACCTCCTTCATGACCAGCCGGAACGTCATGATGTTGTCGGCGGTGGTGAGCGCGTCGGCGTACCGCAGGTCGATCTCCTGCTGGCCGGGGGCGCCCTCGTGGTGGCTGTACTCCACCGAGATCCCCATCGCCTCCAGCATCGTGATGGCGTTGCGCCGGAAGTCGTGCGCGGCGCTGTGCGGGGTGTGGTCGAAGTAGCCGCCCGCGTCCGCCGGCTCGGGCTCGCGGCCGTCCTCCGGCTTGTCGTTGAGGAGGAAGAACTCGATCTCGGGGTGGGTGTAGAAGGTGAACCCGAGGTCGGCGGCCCGCGCCAGGGCGCGCTTGAGGACGTAGCGGGGGTCGGCGAAGCTCGGCGTCCCGTCCGGCATGAGGATGTCGCAGAACATCCGGCCGACGCCCGGGGACTCCGACCGCCAGGGCAGCACCTGGAAGGTGGACGGGTCCGGTTTGGCGATCATGTCGGCCTCGTACACCCGGGCGAAGCCCTCGATCGCCGAGCCGTCGAAGCCGATGCCCTCGCCGAAGGCGCCTTCGAGTTCGGCGGGGGCGACGGCCACCGACTTCAGGAACCCGAGCACGTCGGTGAACCACAGCCGGATGAAGCGGATGTCGCGCTCCTCCAGCGTACGGAGCACGAACTCCTGCTGACGGTCCAATGCCCTCTCCCTCGGTACTGCCCTGTCGGCGAGACTGCGTGGTCGACGACGCGGGCCCGGCATGCCGGCCGCGCGGTGCCGGTCCGGCTGTATCTGCAGTATGCCCGGCCGCTGTTACCGCGACGTTACGCGTCCGGGGCCGGTGATCGGAACATATCCGACCGCGGACCGTCCTCGATCCGCGCGGCGGCCGGGTCGAGGACGCGCGAAAGGAACGTCCTGGTCCGCTCGTGCGCGGGTTCGCCGATCACCTGGGCGGGCGGGCCCTCCTCCACGACCACGCCGCCGTCCATGAACACCACCCGGTCGGCCGCCTCCCGGGCGAAGCTCATCTCGTGGGTGACGACGAGCATCGTCATCCCGGCGTCCGCGAGGCCGCGCATGACGCCGAGGACGTCCCCGACCAGCTCGGGGTCCAGCGCGGACGTCGGCTCGTCGAACAGCATCACCTCCGGGCCCATCGCGAGCGCGCGGGCGATGGCGACGCGCTGCTGCTGGCCGCCCGACAGCTGCGCCGGGTAGGCGTCGACCTTGTCGGCCAGCCCGACGCGCTCCAGGTTCTCCCGGGCGATGCGCTCGGCCTCCGCCCGGCCCCGCCTCAGCACCTTCCGCTGCGCGATCATGACGTTGCCGAGCGCGGTCAGGTGCGGGAAGAGGTTGAACGCCTGGAAGACCATCCCGATCCGGCGGCGGACGGCGTCGATGTCGACCTCGGGGTCGGTGACGTCGGCGCCGGCGACCCGGACCGTCCCGGCGGAGGGCTCCTCCAGCAGGTTGACGCAGCGCAGCAGCGTCGACTTGCCCGACCCGGACGGGCCGATCACGCAGACGACCTCACCCGCCTCGACGTGGAAGTCGATGCCGCGCAGCACCTCGTTCGCGCCGAACGACTTGTACAGGCCGCTGATCTCGATGGCCGTCCGGTCCCCGGTGTCCTTGGCGAGGCTCGTCATCGCCGCCCCCTGCGCTGCCGCGCCTCCAGCCGCCGGGCCAGCAGGCTCAGCGGGATCGTGATGAGCAGATAGCAGATCCCCGCCACGATGATCGGGGTGGTGTTGCCCTGGTCGCCCGCGAGGTCGCGGCCGAACTTCGTGAGCTCCCGCTGCTGGAGCGTGATACCGAGGAACAGGACCAGCGAGGAGTCCTTGCAGAGCAGCACCAGCTCGTTGGTCAGCGGCGGGATGATGATCCGGAACGCCTGCGGGATGACGATCGAGCGCATGGCGCGGGTGTGCGACATGCCGAGCGAGCGCGCCGCCTCCAGCTGCCCCTTCGGGACGGCCTCGATCCCGGCCCGGATCGTCTCGGCCATGTAGGCGGTGGCGGCGAGGCCGAGGGCCAGGCCCGCCTGCCCGGCGGCGCCGCCGGGGATGTTGGTGCCCGGGAAGGCCAGCGGCACGCCGACGCCCACGAAGATGAAGATCAGCAGGAGCGGGAGGCCGCGGAAGATCTCGATGTAGCCGGTGGCGAACCACCGGTACGGGGGCACCGACGACAGCCGCATCAGCGCGACGAGCAGACCGCCGCCGAGGCCGATCCCGAACCCCACCGCGGTGTAGACGGCGGTGTTGCGCAGCCCGACCGTGATGATGTCGGGGAACAGGCTCTTGGCGACCTCCCAGTTGGCGAAGTTGAGCCGCAGGGTGCCCCAGTCGGCGAGCGCCAGCACCAGCACCGCGACGACCACGAAGATCCCGTACTGGCCGCCGAGGGAGAGCTGCCGGCGGCGCCGGCGGGTCAGCCCGCCCGGCGGCGCCGCCCCGACCGGTTCGGCGGTCACGAGCCGCCGCCGGCGGCCGCGGGCATTGGACCGATCCATTTCTCATAGATCCGCTTGTAGGAGCCGTCCGACCTCGCCTGCGCGATCACCTGGTTCGTCATCTTCACCAGTTCGGGGTTGTGCCCCTTGCGCATCCAGAACCCGTACTGCTCGCCGGTGTTCAGGTTCGCGGCGACCTCGAAGCCCGCGTTCGCCGGGTCCTTGAGCCAGCCCCTGACGACCGGGTCGTCCTGCACGATCACGTCCACCTGGCCGGTGCGCAGCCCGTCCAGCTCGGCGTTGGAGTTGTCGAACGAGCGCGGGTCGAAGCCCTTGCCCTTGACGAAGTCCTCGCCGGTGGTGCTCGCCTGCGAACCGAGCTTGAGCTTCTTGGCCTTGACGTCGTCGAGCGTGGTGATCCCGCTGCCCTTCTTCGCCATCAGCGACTGCGTGGCGTCGAAGTAGGGGGACGACACGTCCATGAACTTCACCCGGTCGGGCTTGATCGTCATGCCGCCCATCTGGATGTCGCACTTGCCGGCGTTCAGCGCCGACCCGGTCTTCATCGTCTCGAACGGGGTGTCGACGATCTTCTGGGTGACACCGAGCCGCTTGGCGACGAGGTCGATGAGCTCGACGTCGAAGCCCACGACCTTGCCCGACTTCTTGTCCTCCGACTGGAAGGGCGGGTAGGGCAGGTGCGTGCACGAGGTGAGCGCGCCCTTCTCGATGAGCTTCACGCCCTGCACCGTGGCGCCCTTGTCGCCGCCGCACGCCGACGCCGTCAGCGCCAGGGCCGCGAGCCCCGCACCGAAGGCCTGGAGCGTCGTCCGTCTCGACACGTTTCCTCCTGATCGTGCTGGCTTCCGATCACCGCACTATCGCACGTCCCCCCCGGCGGGGGGCAGTGCCGGGCGGCTGACTCGCGCGTGACCGTCGCCGGATATCCGTTTCCCGGAAATTGACGTGGCGATCATGGTCGTCTCGCCAGGTGATCGTTAGCGTGGAACGCGTCGTGGACATCTCACCTCTTCTCTCGATGACCGACCGGGTGACCGCGCTGGCCACACCGTCGGCCATGCACCCGGAGTCGTGGCAGCTGTGCGCGCAGGTGGAGGCCTGGGCACGCGGCCGCGGGCTGGTGCTCGGAGACCCGGACACCTCACCGCTCGGCCGGGCGCGCTGCGAGCGGCTCGCCGCCCGCGTCCTGCCGTCCGCCGACCTGGCCGCCGTGGACCTGTTCGCCCGCTGGCTGACCTGGACGCTCGCGCTCGACGACACCCTGGACCACCCGCCGCTGGCCGACAGCGGCAGCGCCGTGCACGCGCTGTACGACGACCTGCTGCGCGCGATGCGGCGCGGCCACGCCCGGCCCGGCGCCCGGCCGCTGGAGGCGGCGCTGGTGGAGCTGTGGCAGGCCACGTCCAAGGACATGAGCCGCGACTGGCGCCGCCGGTTCATGCTGCACCTGGAGGCGCACCGCGACGGCTGCGCCGAGGAGGCCGTGAACCGCCGGATCAGCCACGTCCCGACCGAGCACGAGTACCCCGCGCTGCGCCGCCGGGCGTGCGGGCCGTTCCTGTTCGACCTGGTCGAGGCCGTCCTCGGCGTCGAACTGCCGGCGCAGCTGCTGCGCACGCCCCGCTGGAAGACCCTCGCCGACGGGGTCGCCGACGTGGTGGCCTGGGCCAACGACCTCGCCTCGCACGACCTGGAGGCCGCGCGCGGCGACGTGCACGACCTGCCCGCCGTCCTCGCCAGGGCGCACGGGCTGGACGAGGCGCGGGCCGCCCACCTGGTCGCCGACCGGATCGCCGACCGGCTGGAGGAGGCGTGGTCGGCGGCCCGCCGGCTGCCGGAGATGCTCGACCGGCTCGACCTGACGGTCGCGCAGCGCGCCGCCGCCGCGCAGGTCGTCAAGGTCCTGCTGGACACGCCGCGCGCGCACATGGACTGGCTCGCCGAGTCGGGCCGCTACGGTTCGGACGCCTCCCCCGCGCCGCTGCGCCTGGACGCGCTCGCGTCGCTGCGCTGAGCGCCGGCCAGGGCGTCCCCGGCCGGCGTGCGGACGTACAGGACGCGGCGGCCCATACGGTGCCCGGTGACGAGGCCGCAGGCGCGCAGGACGCCCAGGTGCTGGCTGACCGCCCCCGCGGTCACGCCCGTCCGCCTGGCGAGGCCGGTGGTGGACGCGGGCGTGGCGAGCGCCGTGAGCAGCTCGGCGCGGCGGCGTCCCATCAGCGCGGCCAGGGCGCCGGCGCGCGGCACGTCCGGCGGCCCGGCCTCCCAGAGCGTCGCCGCGCCGCGCGGCGGATAGCTGAGCATCGGCTGGTAGGGCGGCACCATCACCGACACCTGCGGCCACACGAACGCGCTCGGGACGAGCAGGATCCCGCGCCCGGCGAGCTCGCCGCGGAAGTCCCAGTGGCGGTCGACGGACAGCGTCCCCGCGCACCAGGAGACCGCCTCGTGCAGGTCGCCGAACACGCCCGCGGCGCCCTCGGCGGCGAGCGCGGCGCTGCGGCGCAGGACCTCCCCCTCCAGCAGGTCGCGGACGCGCGGCCAGAACGGCTCCACGGCCACCTCCCAGTACCGTTCGAGGAGGTCGGCGAGCGTCGCGAGGGTGCGCTCGGGCTCGGCGGCCATGGCGCGGCGCCCGGGGGCGGGCCGGTCGCCGCGCGCGGTCCAGCTCAGCTCGGCGGCGACGACCTCGGGCGGGGTGGCGCGGACGGTCGCGAGCTCCGCGCCGAGTTCGGGCAGCGGAGTGTTCGGGGGCGGGGTGAGGAAGTCCGGTATGTACCCGGCCGGACGGACGACCTCGACCAGCGGCTCCAGGCCGAGACCGCGCAGCCGCGGCCGGACCGTGCGGACCCACGGCAGGTGGAGCGCGTGGCCGGACGGGTCGGCGAGCACCCGCAGGCTGCGCACCATCTCCCACAGCGGCGAGAACGCGAACCGGACCCGTGCCACGTCGTCCGGAGCCAGGACGAAATCGATCATTTAGCCCAGACTAAATGAATGTCCCGGGACGCGCGGGGCCCTCACCATCGTGGGAGTGACGACTCTGGAAGAGACTCCTGTCGGTCCCGCTCCCGGCAGGTTCGCGGCGTTCCTCCAGCCCCGGGTCGGCGGCTTCCCCCGGACCTTCTGGGTGCTGTGGGCGGGCACCCTGCTCAACCGCCTCGGGACCATGGTCGAGCCGTTCCTCGGCCTCTACCTGACGACCGTGCGCGGGCTGTCGCTGGCCCAGGCCGGCGTGACGATGGCCGTGCTCGGCGCGGGCTCGCTCGCCGGGCAGCTCGCGGGCGGCCTGCTCGCCGACCGCATCGGCCGCCGCGCGACCCTGACGCTCGCGACCGTCGGCACCGGCGCCGCCATGCTCGCCCTCGGCTACGCCCAGGGGCTCCCCGCGATCCTCGCGGCCGCACTGGTGCTCGGCCTGCTCCTGGACATGTACCGGCCCGCCGCGCAGGCGATGGTGGCCGACATCATCTCCCCGGCCGAGCGCCCGCGCGCGTTCGGCCTGCTGTTCTGGGCGATCAACCTCGGCTGGGCCGTCGCCATGGTGCTCGGCGGGACGCTCGCGCAGCAGGGCTTCCTGTGGCTGTTCTGGATCGACGCCCTCACCTGCGCGGCGTTCGGCCTGCTCGTGTGGCGGGCGGTCCCCGAGACCCGGACCCGCGAAGCCCGCGCCGAGCGGGCGGGCGGGTTCGGCCGCGCGCTGCGCGACCGGGTCATGGTCGGCTACGTGCTGGTCACCCTCCTCTACACGTTCGTGCTCATGCAGGGCATGACGACCATGCCGCTCGCCATGCGGGAGGACGGGCTCGGCCCGCGGTCCTACGGCCTGGCGATCGCCGCGAACGGCACGCTGATCATCATCGTCCAGCCGCTGGTGAACGCGTGGCTGGCGCGGCGCGACCACAGCCTGGTGCTGGCGGCGGGCTTCGCGCTCGTCGGGGCCGGCTACGGGCTCACCTCGCTCGCCTCGTCCGTGGCCGCCTACACCGCGACGATCCTGGTGTGGACGCTCGGAGAGATCACCGCCGCGTCCGTCCTGCAGGCCGTGGTCGCCGACCTCGCGCCCGCCGGCCTGCGCGGCCGGTACGGGGGCCTGTACGGGATGGCGTGGTCGGGCGGCTTCCTGCTGGCGCCCCTCGGCGGCACCCAGCTGCTCGGCGCCGGCGGGGCCCCCGCGCTGTGGCTGACCTGCGCGGGGCTGGCCCTGGGCGCCGCCGCGGCGCAGCTCGCGCTCGCCCCCGCGATCCGGCGCCGGCGCGCCGCCGTCCTCGGCGCCGACTTCTCGTCAAAGTGACGAAACCGGGTCCGGCGTTCTAGGCTTGGACCGTGGCACAACTCAGGCTCGCGCTCGCGCAGGTGAACTCGACCGTCGGCGACCTCGACGGCAACGCCGACCAGATCGTGACGTGGACGCGCCGCGCCGCCGAGGCGGGCGCGCACCTCGTCGCATTCCCGGAGATGATGCTGACCGGCTACCCCGTGGAGGACCTCGCGCTGCGCGCGTCCTTCGTGGAGGCGTCCCGCGACACCCTCCAGCGCCTCGCCCGGCGCCTCGCCGACGAGGGGCTCGGCGACCTCCCCGTCGTCACCGGCTACCTCGACCGCCCGCCGGCCGGCGGGTCCCGCCCGGGCCGGCCCGGCGGCCTGCCGCTCAACGCCGCCGCATGGCTGCACGGCGGCGAGGTCCTCGTCCGCTCCGCCAAGCACCACCTCCCCAACTACGGCGTGTTCGACGAGTACCGGATCTTCGCGCGCGGCGACCGGCTGCCGGTCGTCCGGCTGCACGGCGTGGACGTCGCCACCGCCGTCTGCGAGGACCTCTGGCAGGACGGCGGCCCGGTCGGCGCCGCGAACGCCTCCGGCGCGGGCCTGCTGCTGGCGATCAACGCCTCCCCCTACGAGCGCGACAAGGACGACGTCCGCCTCGACCTGTGCGCCCGCCGCGCCCGCGAGGCCGGCTGCGCCCTCGCCTACGTCAACCTCGTCGGCGGCCAGGACGAGCTCGTCTTCGACGGCGACTCGGTCATCGTCGGCCCGGACGGCGCGCCCCTGGCCCGCGCACCCCAGTTCGTCGAGCACCTCCTCGTCACCGACCTCGACCTGCCGGCCGCCGGCCCGGCCGCCGGCGAGGGCCCCGTCCGCGTCGACGCCCACGACGGCACCACGATCACCATCGAGCGGCACGTCCTGTCCGCCGACCCGCTGCCCGCCTACCCCGCGCGGCCGCGGACGGTCGCGCGCCCCCTGGACGACCTCGCCGAGGTGTACGCGGCGCTCGTCCTCGGCACCCGCGACTACGTCCGCAAGAACGGTTTCCGCTCCGTCGTGCTCGGCCTGTCCGGCGGCATCGACTCCGCCCTCGTCGCCACCATCGCCTCCGACGCCATCGGCCCGGAGAACGTGCACGCCGTCCTGCTGCCGAGCCGCTACTCCTCGGAGGGCTCCGTCGTGGACGCCGAGGAGCTCGTGAAGCGGCAGGGCGTCAACGCCCGCATCGTCCCCATCGCCGACATGGTCGAGGCGTTCGAGAAGCAGCTCGACCTGCACGGCCTCGCCGCCGAGAACCTCCAGGCCCGCATCCGCGCCAACGTGTGGATGGCCCTGTCAAACGAGGACGGCCACCTCGTCCTCACCGGCGGCAACAAGAGCGAGCTGGCGACCGGCTACTCCACCCTCTACGGCGACTCCGCCGGCGGCTTCGGCCCCATCAAGGACGTCTTCAAGCTCACCGTCTGGGACCTCGCCCGCTGGCGCAACACCCAGGCGGGCGAGGACTCGCCGCTCCTGCACCCGTTCGCGCAGGAGCCCGTCCCCGAGGCCATCATCGTCAAGGAGCCGTCCGCCGAGCTGCGCCCCGACCAGCGCGACCGCGACACCCTCCCCGAGTACGCCCTCCTGGACCCGATCCTGGCCGACTACGTCGAACGCGACATGGGCCGCGACGCCCTCGTCGAAGCCGGCCACGACCCGGCCCTGGTCGAGCGCGTCATCCGCCTCGTCGACCTCGCCGAATACAAGCGCCGCCAGTACCCGCCCGGCCCCAAGATCACCCCCAAGAACTTCGGCCGAGACCGCCGCCTCCCCATAACCAACCGCTGGCGCGAAAAGCTGGACTAGCCCAGGGGGGCGCCCCCCTTGGAAGACACAGCGCGAGGAGCGAGTGCTGCGAGCGCAGCGCGCATGCCCGCCGAGCCGGGCGACCGCAGCGACACGACACCGGCCGCACGGACACGACACACCCGCGGCGTGGCGTGAGGATCGTCCGGCTCGCAACGAGGGTTCCAGGGGGTCGCCCCCCTGGGAGACACGGCTACTCGCGGTGGTGGAGTTCGCCGGGCCAGGCTTCCTCGGGCCAGGCGGGGACCTGTTCCGAGGCGTCGGGGTCCACGCCGGGGACGATCTGTTCGCACCAGACGACCTTGCCCGCGGCGGTGCGGCGGCTGCCCCAGCGGTGGGCGAGCTGGCTGACGACCAGGAGGCCGCGGCCGTTCTCGTCGTCGTCCTCGGCGCGGCGCAGGCGCGGCAGGGCGGCGGAGCGGTCCAGGACCTCCAGGACGAGGGTGCGCTCCAGCAGGAGGCGCAGCTCGATCGGGCCGTGGGCGTAGCGGAGCGCGTTGGTGATGAGCTCGGACGCCAGCAGCTCGGTGGTGTAGTCGAGGTCCTCCAGGCCCCATTCCGCCAGGCGGGTGCTGACGAGGCCGCGGGCGCGCCGGACGGCGGCCGGGTCGGCGGGCAGCGTCCACGAGGAGTACTGCTCCTGGGGGAGGCGGCGCAGCCGGGCGATCAGGACGGCGATGTCGTCGCGGTGCTGGTCGGCGTAGACGCCCGCGAGGGTGGTCTTGGCGAGGTCCTCCATGGAGCGGTCGACCGAGTCGCGCCCGAAGATCTTCTGGAGGCGGGCGAGGCCGTCGTCGATGTCGCGGCCCCGGTTCTCGACCAGGCCGTCGGTGTAGATCACGAAGAGGCTGCCGTCCTCGACGGCGAACTCGCGGCTCTCGATGGCCGAGCCGCCCGAGACGCCGAGCGGCGGCGCGGGCGGGACCTCCAGGAACTCGTTGTCGCCGGTCGGGCTCGCCAGCAGCGGCGGCAGGTGCCCGGCGGAGGCGATCTCGATGGTGCCGCTGGTGGCGTCGTAGACCGCGTAGACGCAGGTGGCGAAGTGCGGCTCCTGCTCGCCCAGCTCGATCATCAGCTCGTGCATGACGTGCAGGGCGTCGGCGGGCGGCAGTTCCAGGTTCGCGAGCGTGTGCAGCGCGGTGCGCAGCCGCCCCATGGTGACGGCGGCGCGGACGCCGTGGCCGGCGACGTCACCGACGATCAGGGCGACGCGGGCGCCGGGCAGCGCGATCGACTCGTACCAGTCGCCGCCGACCTCGACGAGCTTGCTGCCCGGCAGGTAGCGGTGCCGGACCTCGACCGAGGACGGCGCGGACAGCCGCATCGGCAGCAGGCTGCGCTGCAGCGCGAGGGCGGTGGCCCGCTCGCGGCTGTAGCGCCGGGCGTTGTCGATGACGATGGCGGCGCGGGCGGCGAACTCCATGCCGATCTCGACGTCGTAGGCGTCGAACTTGCGGAACCCGGGGATGCGGGTGCAGGCGATGAAGCCGAGCAGCGTGTCGCGGGCGATCATGGGCAGCAGCACCATCGACACGTTGGACAGCAGCTCGCCCGCCGGGCCGCGCCGCCACAGCCGGCCGATCTCGCCCGCGTCGTCGAGGGTGATGTGCGCCAGGTGGACGGGCCGGGCCGTCTCCATGACCTGCCGGTACGGGGTGCCCTCCGGGAAGACGAGCACCTCGCCGACGGGGAACGTGGACGTCCAGCCCGGGTTGCCGTCGTCGGAGGTGACCGCGATGCGGCGCAGCACCGCCGAGCCGGACTCGGCGTGCACCTCGTCGGCGGCGACCAGGCTCTCCAGCACCAGCACCGACGCGACGTTGCAGAAGTGCGGGACGACGACGTCGACGAGGCCGCGGGCGGACTGGTCGAGGTCGAGCGTCGCGCCGAACCGGGTGAGCGGGTCGTCCATCAGGGCGCGCCGCATGAGGGCCGGGTCCTGGTAGCGCTCGCTCGGCGGCAGCTCGACGCGGACGAACACCAGCGCCGCGAGCGCCGCGCCCGTGCCGACGCCGAGCATCGGCTGCACGGTGACGAGGGCGTCGGCGGAGGCTCCGCCGTCGCCGCGCAGCACGCCCATCACGCCGTTGCGCTCCTGCCCGGCGCCGTTGGCCTCCAGGAGCGTTTCCAGCTCGGCCTTCGCCTCGTCGCCGACAAGGTCGGTGGCGGGGCGGCCGAGCAGCTCCTCGGGGGCACGGCCGAGGACGGTCTTGGCATTCGGGCCGCACTGCACGATTCGCCGAGCACCGTCGATGCCCAGGACAAGGGTCCGGGACGCCGAATCGGTGGCAGGCGCATCGCCGCGCGGCGCCATGACGGATCTCACCTGACGCGCTCCAGACAGCCGGTCGTCTCAGCACTACCCAGCGACAGTATGGGGCATGACCCAGCGGTAAGGGGAGAAGATCGCGCTTACCGCGCCGAAAACCGCCCGGAGTCCGCTTCCGGACGGCTCTCCCGGGCGTTCTCGATGCCCCTGAGGAGGGTGTCGACGACCGCCTCGGCGTACCCCTCGGGGAACGTCTCCTGCGGCCGCTTGGCGGTCAGCGATCCGAGCAGCAGCGACATCGCGACCTCCACGTCGAGGTCGGGGCGCAGCTCCCCGGAGTCGACCCCGCGCTGGATGACCCCGCGGACGACGTCGCGCCGCGGCTCGATGACGTCCTGCCGGTAGCGGGCGTACAGCTCGGGGTGCTTCTCCGCGCCGCCGACGACGTTCCAGAAGCACCGCGAGTACCGGCGGTGCCGGTCGCCCGCGAACCGCCGCGCGATCGCGGTGAGGTCGTCGCGGGCGGACGCGCCGGACGGCTCGGGCAGCGGCTCCTTGACCGCGCCGAGCGCGTGCACGATCAGCGCCTCCTTGCTGGGCCAGCGCCGGTAGATCGTCGTCTTGCCGACGCCGGCGCGGGCGGCGACCGCCTCGATGGAGACGCCCGCCACCCCCGACTCCTCGGCCAGCAGGTCCAGGGTGGCCTCGATGATGGCCTTCTCGGCGCGCTCGCTGCGAGGCCGCCCCGCCTGCCGCCGCTCGGTCCCGGTCATGATCCCCTCACCCTGCCACACCGGCCGCCTTCTCCGGCCGCCGCTCGGCCGGAGCCTGCTCGGGCGGCGCGGCGACGCGTCCCGGCATCCACTTCAGCACGACCAGGGCGCCGACGAAGGAGATCACGGCGGCGGCGACGGACGCCGCGTGCATGGCGTGCACGAAGGCGGCGTCGGCGGGGCCGACGAGGCCCTGCCCGGCGGTCCCCATCTGGGCGGCGACGGCGTGCGCGCCCTCGATGGACTCGCCGGCGGCCCGGCGCGCGCCCGCGGGCAGCGCGGCGAGCTCGTCGCGCAGGTCGCCGCGGTAGACGGAGGCGACGACCGAGCCGAGCACGGCCACGCCCATCGCGACCGCGACCTGGCGGGCGGTGTTGTTGATGGCCGACCCGGCGCCGGCCTTCTCACGGGGCAGCGCCGACATGACCGACTCGGTGGCGGGCGGCATCACGTTGGCCATCCCGGCGCCCTGCACGAAGAAGATCGCGCCGAGGATCCACAGGGAGGTGTCGACGCCCACGAACTGGTAGCTCGCCAGCGCGACGGTGACCAGCAGCAGTCCGACCGTGCAGACCGCCTTGGCTCCGTAGCGGCGCACCATGGCGGCGCTGCGCGGGGCGAAGGCGAGCTGCGCGACCGCGAACGGGAGCACCATGGCGCCGGACTGCAGCGGCGTCAGACCGCGCACGGACTGCATGTAGAAGTTGGCGAAGAAGAACACGCCGGTGGCGGCGAAGAAGCACAGCGCGATGGACGCGACGGCGGCGGACATGCGCGCGTCCTTGAAGAGCCGGACGTCGAAGGCCGGGGACGCGGTGCGGGCCTCGTGCCACACGAACAGGGCGAGGACGGCGGCGCCGGCGAGGATCGGGCCGAGCACGGGGAGGGCCAGCCAGTCGCCCTTCTCGCCGCCCTGGATGATCCCGTACGACAGGACGACCAGCCCGATGACCGACAGCACCACGCCGACCGGGTCGAGCCGGCCGGGGGACGGGTTGCGCGACTCGGGGACCAGGAACGCCATCAGCACGACGCCGACCGCGATGACCGGCACGTTGATGAGGAAGACCGAGCCCCACCAGAAGTGGGCGAGCAGCAGGCCGCCGGTGAGCGGGCCGATGGCCACGCCGAGGCCGACCGCGCCGGCCCAGATGCCGATGGCGCGGGCGCGCTCGTGCGGCTCGAAGACGTTGGTGATGATCGACAGCGTCTGCGGCATGACCGCGGCGCCGCCGAGGCCCATCAGGGCGCGGGCGTAGATGAGCTGCTCGGGCGACTGCGCGTACGCCGACACCAGCGAGGCGAGGGCGAACACCGCCATGCCGCCGACGAGCACGCGCTTGCGGCCGATCCGGTCGCCGACCACCCCGAAGGTGAACAGCAGGCCGGCGAAGACCAGCGTGTAGGAGTTGATCGCCCATTCGAGTTGGCTCTGGGTGGCGCCGAGGCCCTTGCCGGGGTCGGCGATGGTCTTGAGCGCGACGTTGAGGATGGTGTTGTCGAGCACCACCACCAGCAGGCTCATCGTCAGGACACCGAGGATGTACCACCGGCGGCGCTGGATCGTCTGGGGGTCCATGTCGATACGCAACGGTATCGTTTCGGAATCTGTTCCCGGCCCGGCGGAGAAAAATCTGGAATGGGGAGGGGTACCCGAATCGTTGGCCAGGTGGCACCATCGGTTTCGTCTGGGTACGCCACAGTGGCGCCTCAAGACCAGCGGAGGTTCTGCATGTCTTCTTCTGTCGCACCACCGGCGCAGCCGACCGCACTCTACGGCGGTACGAGCGGGCGCAGGGTGACCGTACGCGACATCGCCGCGGCGAAGCAGCGGCACGAGAAGTGGCCGATGCTCACCGCCTACGACGCGCTCACCGCGCGGATCTTCGACGAGGCCGGCATCCCGGTGCTGCTCGTCGGCGACTCCGCCGCGATGGTGGTCTACGGCTACGACTCGACCATTCCCGTCACCGTCGACGACCTGATCCCGCTCACCGCGGCCGTCGTCCGCGGCTCCAAGCGCGCCATGGTCGTCGCCGACCTGCCGTTCGGCTCCTACCAGACGGGCGTCGCCGAGGCGCTGACGGCCGCCACCCGGTTCCTCAAGGAGACCGGCGCCCACGCGATCAAGCTGGAGGGCGGCCGCCGGATCATCCCGCAGGCCGAGGCGATGGTCGCGGCCGGCATCCCGGTGA
The DNA here is from genome assembly GCF_050936235.1 of Spirillospora sp. CA-108201. Taxonomy (NCBI): domain Bacteria; kingdom Bacillati; phylum Actinomycetota; class Actinomycetes; order Streptosporangiales; family Thermomonosporaceae; genus Spirillospora; species Spirillospora sp. CA-108201. The sequence goes on from NZ_JBNJNE010000001.1 coordinate 3,196,374, forward strand.
TGGGCCACCTCGGCCTCACCCCGCAGTCGGTGAACGTGTTCGGCGGCTACCGGGTGCAGGGCCGCGGCCAGGACGGCGACGAGCTGATGGCCGACGCCAAGGCCCTGGAGGCGGCGGGCGCGTTCTCCGTCGTCCTCGAATGCGTGCCCGAGGACCTCGCCGCCCGCGTCACCGCGTCCCTGTCCATCCCGACGATCGGCATCGGCGGCGGCAACCAGACCGACGCGCAGGTCCTCGTCTGGCAGGACATGGCCGGGCTCACCCCGCACACCGCGAAGTTCGTCAAGAAGTTCGCCGACATGAACACCCTGCTCGGCGACGCGGCCCGCGCCTACGCCGACGAGGTCGTCGGCGGCGTCTACCCGGCGCCGGAGCACAGCTACCACTAGCGGGCACGGGCCTCGGCGCCCACCTGGGCCCACCCCCGCACGGCCGCGCCGTCACCGGCGCGGCCGTGTGTGGTCTCCGGCCGTGCGACGCGGCCTCCCCGGCCGTGCGAACGCGGCCTCCCCGGCCGTGCGACGTCGACTACTGGTCGGGGTCGGAGCGGACCGGTTCGATCCGTGCTCCTCCGGCGGGCATGCCGCCCTCGTGGTCCTGGCCGTCGCGCGGCGGCGGGATGCGGCGCGGGGGCGCTGCGTCCGTCGTGATCTCGTCGCGGAGGGTCTCCACGGCGGAGCGCAGCACGTCGGGACCGGCGACGTTCATCAGCAGCAGCCCCAGGTTGAGGGCCATCTGGCCGTCGGTCATCTCGCTGCCGGCGAGCGCGTCCACGGCCGTGCGCAGGTCGGCCTGGTCCTCGGCGGAGACGTTCTGGAGCAGGCCGAGGCAGTACGTCGGCAGCGCGAGCCGCGACTTGGCGAACGAGACGCCCCGCATGATCTCGCCCGCCTCGTGCGCGCGGGTCTTGGCCTGCATCCGGTCGACGCCCCGGTCGGCGGCGGCCAGCAGCGAGGTCAGCAGCGTGCTCGGCCCCACCGCGACGTCCTCGTCGCCGACCCGGACGGTGAACACCGCGCTGCGGAACACCATCATCGAGCCGAGGCTCGCCACGAGCACCTGCGTCGCCTCGGCGACGTGCGGCGACTGGACGCCGAACCGCCAGCCGAAGGTGTGCAGGAGCAGCAGCGAGCCCGCGCCCGCGCCCCCGTTGATCAGCACGTACGCCCAGGTGCTCGGCACGCGGACCAGGGTGGTGGGCCGGTCCCGGTACCGGCTGACCAGCTCGGCGATGCCGACCAGGCAGCTCAGCGAGACGGCGACGACGTATCCGATCATCGGGCCGCGGTCACTGCCCGGTCAGCCGGACGACCTCGTCGATCTCCCGCTCCACCGCGACGAGGCCGCGCTCGCGCAGCGTGTCCACGGCGTCGGCGACCTCCAGCAGCCCGAGCCGGGTCGCGTGGTGGATCTGCTCCATCGACAGCGGGCCGTTGGCCGCCCGCAACTGCGCCAGCACGCGGCGGCACGCGTCCTCCGCGCCCGGCTCCGCGTACCCGGCGGGGCCGGGCTCGCCGGCGGGCGCCGCGCCCGGCGGCCGGACCCCGCCGCTCCGCCCGGAAGGGGCCAGGAACGCGCTCCACGGATCTGCCGACCGGTTCTCTCTCATCTCCACCCTGCCTGTCGCCACTGCGATGGTACGTCAGGAGTAGGACGCGCGGCGGGCCGAAACCGCTCCCCGTCCGGTCAGCGGTCGCGCTCGCGGGAGGCGTCCGGCGGCGCGGCCGCCTCCGCCCCGCCCCGCCCGTCCTCCCCGTCCGGTTCGGAGGGGCCGCGGCGCCGGGCGGAGGAGCGTGCCACGATCAGCCGGTCGCCCGGTTCGAGGGCCGCGCAGCCGGCGTCGTCGAACGGCAGCAGCCGCCCGCCGCGCACCACCGCGAGGGCCGGGACGCGGACCGCGCCGAGCGGGCCGCCGACCTCGTCGGGGCGGACCTCGCGCTCCACCAGGTCGAGGCCGCTCCCCTGCTCCAGCAGGTCCTCGATGACCTCGCCGACGCTCGGCTGCGTGGTGGAGACCCCGAGCAGCCGCCCCGCCGCCTCCGACGAGGTCACCACGTGGTCGGCGCCGGACTGGCGCAGCAGCGGGACGTTCTCCGACTCGCGCACCGCCGCCTGGATCCCGGCGTGCGGGTTGAGCTGCCGGGCGGTCAGCGTGATCAGGACCGCGGTGTCGTCGCGGGCGCTCGCCACCACGATCTCGCGGGCCCGCTGGACCGAGGCCTGTCTCAGCACGGAGCTGCGGGTCGCGTCCCCGACGACGCCCGCGAACCCGGCCTCGGCGGCCTCGGCCACCACCCGAGGGTCCGGGTCCACCACCACGATCGACTCGGGCGGCACCCCGGTGCTCAGCAGGGTCCTGATGGCGCTGCGGCCCTTCGTGCCGTAACCGGCCACCACGATGTGGTCGCGCACGCGTGCCCTCCAGCGGGACCTTCGCCAGTCGTCGCGGGTGCGCTCCGCCAGCACCTCGAGGGTCGTGCCCACAAGGACGATGAGGAACAGCACCCGGACGGGCGTGATGAAGACGATGTTGACGAGCCTCGCGCCGTCCCCGACCGGTGTGATGTCGCCGTACCCGGTCGTGGACATGGTCACCGAGGCGTAGTAGAAGGCGTCCAGCAGCGACAGCCGGCCGTCGCCGGTGTCGCGGTACCCGCCGCGGTCGAGGTAGACGGCGGCCACCACCATGAGCAGCAGGACGAGCGCCAGCCCGACCCGCTTCGCCACGGCGCGCAGCGGCCCCGTCCTCGCCGACGGCAGCAGGACGGGCGGCCGTCGCGCGGCGTCGGGACCGTTCATCCCGGCAACCTACCGGGACGGCCGGCCCGAGGCGCGGTCAGACGTCCGTGATGCGCAGTCCGGCGTGGGCCTTGTAGCGCCGGTTCATGGAGATGAGGTTGGCGGTGAACGCCTCGATCTGGTGGGCGTTGTGCAGCCGCCCCCCGTAGACGCCGCGCATGCCGGGGATCCGTCCGGCGAGGGCCTGGACGAGGTCGGTGGCCTCCCGGTCGTTGCCGAGCACCAGGACGTCCAGCTCCATCTCCCGCACTTCCGGGTCGAGCAGCAGCCGGGCCGACACGTGGTGGAAGGCGGCCACGACGCGGCTGTCGGGAAGGACGGCGGCGGCCTGCTCCGCGGCGCTGCCCTCCTCGACCGGCAGCGCGAACGCGCCCTTGCCCTTCTCGAAGCCGAGCGGGTTCACGCAGTCCACGACGATCTTGCCGGCCAGCTCGGCGCGCAGCGACTCAAGCGTGGCCCGGTGCCCGTCCCACGGCACCGCCACGATCACGACGTCGGACTCGCCGGCCGCGACCGGGTTCTGCGCGCCGGAGACGGGCAGGTCCGCGCCGAGCTCGTCGGCGGCGGCCTGGGCGCGCTCGGCCTTGCGCGACCCGATCGTCACCCGGTGCCCGGCGAGTGCGAACCGGCGCGCGAGTCCCTTGCCCTGGTCCCCCGTCCCGCCCAGGATGCCGATGGTCAGGCCGCTCGCGTCGGGAAGGTCGTACGGCGTCTTCTGCTGCTGCTCAGTCATGCGGCCGAGTCTGCCAGGCGCCGGTCGGGGAGCCCGGCGCCGGGCTCCCGCATCGCCGAAAGGGGCCTGCCCGGGACGCGCGGTGAGGCACCATGGTGCCCGTGGACACCGAGCAGATGGCGATGTTGCGCGAGGTCCTGTCGGCGACGGGCTGGCTAGAGCGGACCGAGGAGTTCGGCCGGGCGCTGCGCGTCACCTCCCGCACCCCGGGCGGGCTGCTGCTGGTCGGCACGCCCGCCGGCGACCCGTGGCATCTGGCGGCGCACCTCGACGACGAGAGCCGGCTCGGCGGCGCCCCGGGCCTCGCGCCCACGCTGGTGCGCTGGGAGCCGCCGGCCGCGGCGCCCGCGCACCTGCGGATCGGGCTGGAGCGGCTGGAGGCGGCCCGGCGCGGCGAGACGCTGTTCGTCGTCGCCGAGGAGGGGGCGCCCGTCCCGCTGCTGGAGCGGGTGGACGACGCGCGCCGCACCGGGGCGACCGTCCTCGCGCTGGAGGGCGGCGACCGCGAGCTGCGCGGCCTCGCCCACGAGGCGCTGACCGTCCCGCCGGGCGAGGCCCTCATGTCGTTCGACGGGGCGCAGCACCTCGTCAGCGCGGCCGCGGGCCGGGAGCCGGCGCGGACCGCGCGCGGGCTCCGGCGCCGCCTCGCCCGCCTCCTCGACACCGTCTCCGGCCCCGTCCTGGACTGATCAGTCCTCGTTCTGCCTGCGCCACGCCTCGTTGCGCTCGCGGGCGGTGGCCATGGCGTTCGCGGCCTCGCCCTCGGTCGCGTAGGGGCCCATCCGGTCCTTGCCGGGGCAGCCGGCCCCGTGCTCGACCTTCATGTGCTTCAGGCAGAACCACCAGTCACCGTCGTCACCGGCCATCGGCACTCCTCTCGATCACGCGCTGGCACCGCATTGTTGCCCGGATCGCGCTGACTACACTCCATCACTATGACGACCCAGTTGCTCCGACCCGGACGCGTCTCCCCCATGCGCAAGGTTCCCTCGGACATTCCGCGCCCGGAGTACGTGGGGAAGAAGCGGCCGCGGACGGGCGAGCCCGACGTCAAACCGCCCGAGACGATCGAGCGGATGCGGGTCGCCGGAAGGATCGCCGCGCAGGCGCTGGAGGAGGTCGGCCGGCACGTCCGGCCCGGGATCACCACCGACGAGCTGGACGCGATCGGGCACGCGTTCATGCTCGACCACGGCGCCTACCCCTCCACGCTCGGCTACCGCGGGTACCCCAAGTCGCTGTGCACCTCGATCAACGAGGTGATCTGCCACGGCATCCCGGACGACACGGTCCTGCGCGACGGCGACATCGTCAACGTCGACATCACCGCCTTCATCGGCGGCGTGCACGGCGACACCGACGCGACGTTCCTGTGCGGGGACGTGGACGAGGAGTCGCGCCTGCTGGTGGAGCGCACCCGCGAGGCGGCGATGCGCGGCATCCGGGCGGTCAAGCCGGGCCGGGCGCTGAACGTGATCGGCCGGGTCATCGAGTCCTACGCCAAGCGGTTCGGGTACGGGGTCGTGCGCGACTTCACCGGGCACGGGATCGGCACGACGTTCCACTCCGGCCTCGTCGTCCCCCACTACGACGACCCGGCCGCGACGACGATCATCGAGCCGGGCATGACGTTCACGGTCGAGCCGATGCTGACGCTCGGCACCCACGAGTACGACATGTGGGCCGACGGCTGGACCGTCGTGACCAAGGACCGCAGGCGCACGGCCCAGTTCGAGCACACGCTGCTGGTCACCGAGGACGGCCACGAAATCCTCACCCTGCCGTGACCCATCCCTCGGTCTAGAGTCCGATTCGCCCACATCCGGCCCGGGAGACTCTCCAGAGATGAACGCCCCAGCGCCGTACGAACCGAGGGTCCCCTCCGACAGCATGCCGCCGGGGCGGGCCGCGGTGAGCGTCACGTGGGCGGCGCTGCCGTTCCTGACCCTCGGCTTCGGCACGCCGTTCACGTTCGCCGCCGCGCTGCTGTGGCGGCGGAGCCTGCACCTGCTGGTGTCGACGGCCGTGTACGCCGGGACGTTCGCGCTGATGCTGTCCCTGCTCTCCGGCGGCGACGAGGACCAGGGCACCGTGCGGATCGCCGGCATGCTGATGTCCGTCCTGGCGGTGGTGGGCTGCGGGCACGCCTTCCTGATCCGGCGGAAGGTGTTCGACCCGCACGGGCTGTCGGGCGTCGACAACGAGGCCGTGGTGGAGCGGGTCAAGCGGCAGCGGCTGCTGCGGGAGAAGGCGCGGGCGCTGGCGTCGTCCGACCCGGGGCTCGCCAAGGAGCTGCGCATCGGGCGGCCCGACCTGCCGCGCCAGTACAACGACGGCGGGCTGGTCGACGTCAACCACGCGCCCGCGCGGGCGCTGACGCTGCTGCCCGGCATCACCGCGGAGCTGGCGGCCGTGATCGAGCGGGTCCGGGCCGAGACGGGCGGGTTCGTGTCGGCCGAGGAGCTGTCCGCGGTGGCGGGGCTCCCGCCCTCCCTGACCGGCGATCTGGCCGACTACGCCGTCTTCATCCGCTGAGCGCGGGTATGCAGCGGGGGTGACTCCGAAGAAGCCCGGGAAGCACGCCGCTCCCCCGGCCCGTGAGGGCGACCGGCTCGCCGAGTACCGGGGCAGGCGGGATCCCGGCCGGACGCCGGAGCCCGTGCCCGAGGGCGGGGCGCTCCCCCGGGGGGACAGGGCGCTGCCGCGCGGGAACGACGACACGTTCGTCGTCCAGGAGCACCACGCGACCAGCCTGCACTGGGACCTGCGGCTCGAACGCGACGGCGTGCTCGTCTCGTGGGCGGTGCCGAAGGGCCTGCCGTGGAGTCCGGAGACGAACCACCTCGCCGTGCACACCGAGGACCACCCCCTGGAGTACGCCGCCTTCGAGGGCGAGATCCCGCGCGGGGAGTACGGCGCCGGGAAGATGACCATCTGGGACAGCGGGACCTACGAGACGGAGAAGTGGTCCGAGCGCGAGGTGAAGATCGTCATCCACGGTTCGCGCGTGTCCGGCCGCTACGTGCTGTTCAGGACGCGCGGCGAGAACTGGATGATCCACCGGATGGACCCGCCGGCGGACCCGGACGCCGAGCCGCTGCCCGAGGCGCTGCGCCCGATGCGGCCGCAGGAGCGGGCCCGCCTCCCCCGCGACACCGGCGCGTGGGGCTTCGAGTTCGCGTGGGGCGGCAGGCGGCTGGCGGCCTACGTCGAGGGCGGCCGGACCCGGTTCACCGACGGGCGGGGCCGCGCCGTCGACGGCCCCGGCGGGCTCGGCCCCCGGCTCGGGGAGCGGCTCGGCGCCCGGCCCGCGCTGCTGGACGGGGAACTGGCCGTCCTGGACGGCCGCGAGACCTACATGATCTACGACGTGCCGCATCTGGACGGGCACCCGCTGCTGGACGTCCCCTACCGGGAGCGGCGGGAGCGCCTCGACGGCCTCGGCCTGTCGGGCCCGCGGTGGCAGACGGCCCCCTGGTTCCCGGGCGACGGCGCCGCCGTCCTGGAGGCGGCGCGCGACCAGGGCCTGCCCGGCGTCGTCGCGAAGCGCCTGGACTCCCCCTACGTGCCGGGCGAGGAGTCCGGCGCGTGGCGGCTCATCCGGTCCCGGCCCAGGAAGCGGCGCTGACCCGCCCGCGGCCGGCGCGATCCGCGTCGGGCGCTCGCCGAGCCCTTCGCAAAGCCCCGGCGCCCCGGGCGGAACCGGCGGTCGCCTCCGGGCATCAAAAGGACGTGACGCCCCGTTCGGCGCGTCTTCGCTGAAAACGATCAGAGGCGGTCTAGAGTCCCGCCCTGAGACGGGCGGCGATACGCGCTGGAAGGCGGGGGAACGGCACATGATGGGCAAGACGCATGCCCTGAGCGGAGCGCTGGCGTGGCTGGGCGCCGTCCCGATCATCGGGCAGGAGCGGCTGCTCGGCGAGCACGCGGTGACGCTGTCGCCGGAGCAGGTCATGGCGGGCGCGGTGGTGTGCGCCGGCGCCGCGATCCTGCCCGACATCGACCACCACAACGGCCGGATCGCCAACACCTTCGGGCCGATCACCAACCACATGTGCAAGTGGATCGGGAAGGTGTCGGGCGGGCACCGGCACGCGACCCACTCGATCCTGTTCGCGGTCGGCATCGGCTGGGCGATGGACACCCTCGCCACCCACTACGTCTGGGCCTGGTGGGCCTGCCTGTTCATGATCGTGGGGCTGGGGCTGCGCGGCGTCGGGCTGGACTTCGAGGGCGCCGAGCCGCAGTCGGCGCTGGCGGACTGCGCGCTGGCCCTGATCGCCGTCTGGCTCATGCACAAGATCGATATGAGCTTCGTCGGGTTCGCGGTGACGCTCGGCTGCCTGGCCCACGTCGTCGGCGACTGCCTGACACCGAGGGGATGCCCGGTGTTCTGGCCGCTGCCGTGGCGGATCGACATCCCCGTCATCCCGCGGACGGACGGCAAGGTCGAGCGATGGGTGGTGATGCCGATCCTGATCCTCGGCATCGCGATCCTCACCATCCGGTCCGTGCTCGGCGACATCACCGCCCAGTGGCTGACCCGGGGCTGATCATCCGAGCAGGTCGGAGAAATCGTCGCAGGTCAGGGTCTCCCGTTTGAGGAGCAGGACGTGCTTCTCCACGTCCGAGCGGCTCAGAAGGTTGACGCGCTTGGTGCCCGGGACGGCCTGCGCGGTGCACACGATCTGGGCCTTGGCCGTCCGCGACCAGGATTTCGGCCCGTCAGCGCCGACCGGGCCGACGTCGATCTCGCGACCGCGACGGGCCGGGCCGGACCCGTCCGCGGCGGCCTGCGCGTAGAGCTCGCCGTGGACCTCCGTATGCAGCCCGAGCGCGCGCTCCCCCGTGGTGGGCGGCACGGTCAGCTGCTGGACGGCCAGGTACGACTCGCCGGGCAGGCCGGGCCTCGTGACCGGCACCAGCCTGCCGCCCCGCACGAGGTAGATGGTGATCGTGGCGGCGTACGCCCGCGCGGTCGGCCCTTCTCCCGCGCTGATGATCCCCGTCGGGCGGATCCCGCAGCCGGCCAGAGCGGCGCAGGCCGCCACCGCCAGGAGCGCCCGCGCCCGGTCCGTCCGCCTCATGGGCGCTCGTCCTGTTCTCCGTCGGGCAGCCACAAGGTGAACACCGCGCCGCCTTCCGGTCCGTTGGCCGCCTCCAGCGTGCCCCCGTGCAGCAGAGCGTTCTCCTTGGCGATCGACAGGCCGAGGCCGCTGCCCTCGCTGCGCGAGCGCGCCGCCTCCGCCTTGACGAACCGGTCGAAGACCACCGCGGCCACGTCGGGCGGAAGGCCGGGGCCGCGGTCGGCGACCACGACCCGCACTCCGCCCGCGTCCTTCCGCTCCGGACGGCCGAAGCGCAGCGAGACGGGCGGGCGCCCGTGCTTGAGGGCGTTCCCGGCGAGGTTGGCGACGATGACGTCGAACCGCCGCGGGTCCAGCCGGACGAACAGGTCCGCGGGGCCCTCCACCGCCATCTCGTCCCGCCAGCCGCGCGCCTCCAGGGTCGCGCGGACCGCGTCGGCGACGTTGACGTCGTCCAGGACGAGGGCGGCGGCGCCCGAGTCGAACAGGCTTATCTCGATCAGGTGCTCGACGAGCGTGCCGAGCCGCCGGGTCTCCTCCGCGACGAGCCGGACCGCGGCCCCCTCGCCCGCGTCGCCGGCCTCCTCGGCGAGCACGTCCGTCATGGCGATCATCGAGGTGAGCGGCGTGCGCAGCTCGTGGGACACGTCGGCGACGAACCGGCGGGACGCGGCCTCCATCGCGCGCAGTTCCGTCACCGTCCGCTCCAGCGCCTCCGCGGTGCTGTTGAAGGTGACGGCGAGGTCGGTCAGCTCGTCGCGGCCCCGCGCCCGGACGCGGGTGTCCAGCTGCCCCTCGCCGAGCGCGCGGGCGGCGGCGCCGAGGCGGCGCACCGGGCGCAGTACGCCCCCGGTGGCCAGCAGCGCGAGGGCGAGCGCGGCCGCCAGCGCGGCGGCGTCCGCGATCAGCAGGGTGCGGGTGAACAGCCACAGGTCGGCGGCCTCCCGGCGCAGGCTCGCGGAGACGAAGACCATCGGCGGCGTCGTCCGCCACGGCTCGTCCGCCGTGGTCGTGTAGCCGGTGACGCGCGCACCGACGAGCAGGTAGGGCGTGCCGTGCCGGGTCACGCGCCGGAAGACCATCCCTCGCACCGCGCGCCTGGCGAACTCCCGGGTCACCGGCACGTCCAGCGCGCTCGGCGGCGGGAGGCCGGACTCACCGCGCAGCGGCACCGGCACCGCCACCGCCCTGCGCCCCTCGGCCGCGCCGAGCGCCTCCTCCAGCCTTCCGGAGACCAGCAGCTCGGCGTCGGGCGGCAGGTTCGGCGGGATCTGCTGGGCGAGGGTGGCGCGGACGTCGTTGATCACCGCGTCCTGGGCGCGCTGCAGCATCACCCGCCGCAGCAGCACGTAGGAGATGCCGGAGGCGAGCACGGACGCCAGCAGCGCGACCGCGGTGAACGCGGCCGCGAGCCGCACCCGCAGCCCGGTGAACCGCAGGCCCCGCATCCCGGGCACGACGAACCGGAGGAGGCGCCTCACGGCGCGGTGAACCGGTAGCCGAAGCCCCGCACCGTCTCGATCAGCCGCGGCTCGGCCGGCTCGTCCTCGATCTTGGCGCGGACGCGCTGGACGCAGGCGTCCACGAGCCGCGAGTCGCCCGGGTAGGTGTGCTCCCACACCTCGGCCAGCAGGTGCTGGCGGGTGAGGGCCTGGCCGGGGCGGCGCGTCAGCTCCAGCAGGAGCCGCAGCTCGGTCGGGGTGAGGCGCAGGTCGGCGCCGCCCTTGGTGACCTTCAGGGAGGTCCGGTCGACGACGAGGTCGCCGTAGACGGACCGGTCGAGGCGGGTCTGGTCGGCGCGGCGCAGGACCGCGCGGATCCGGGCGTCCAGGACGCGGGGCTCGACGGGCTTCACCACGTAGTCGTCGGCGCCCGCCTCCAGGCCGAGGACGACGTCGAGGTCGTCGCCCCGCGCGGTCAGCAGGATGACCGGCAGCGGGTCGTCCCGGCGGATGCGGCGGCACACCTCGATGCCGTCGATGCCGGGCAGCATCACGTCCAGCACGGCGATCTCGGGGCGGCGCGCCCGCAGCGCCTCCAGCCCGTCCTCGCCGGTGGCCCGGGACGTCACCCCGTGCCCCTGGCGGGTCAGCGCCAGCTCCAGAGCCGCCCTGGCGGACGGATCATCCTCGATGAACAGAATGCTCGCCACCCGGTCATTATCGGCGCCCTCGATCATCCGGCGGGCAGTGTCACAAGATCCGGACATCTTCGGCACGAGACCATGACAGGCCGCCGGAACCGTGGGACGCATGTCGCTCGCCCTGCTCCCGCCCCGCCGTCAAGCGCCGCCCGCCCCGCCGGGCTCCTCCCGGAGGTTCCCGCGCGCCCTGCCGTGGCTGCTCGCGGCCGGCGTGCTCGCGCAGGCGGCGGTCCGGCTCTGGTTCTCCTGGGCGCGGACGGCCCCGGCCGCCGACCCGGACGAGACCGGCTACCTGCTCGCCGCCCGCCTGCTGGCCGGCGGGCCGGGCGGCGACCTGTCCGGCAACACCTTCTACCAGGGCGGCTATCCGCTCCTGCTCACCCCGGCCTTCTGGTTCTCCCACGACCCCGCGACGGTCTATACGGCCGTCATGGTGATCAACGCGCTGCTGGGGGCGGCGCTGTTCCCGCTCGGGTACGCGGCGGCGCGCCGCTTCGGGCTGGCTCGCCGCCCGGCCCTGCCGCTGGCGTTCGCGGCGGCGCTGCTGCCCGCGACGACGTTCTTCGGCGCCTTCGCGCTCGCCGACGCCGTCCTGCCGGCGCTCGTCCTGGCGTGGCTGCTGGCGCTGGACCGCTTCGTCCGGAACGGCCGGGCCGGGGACGCGGCCCTCGCGAGCCTGGTCGCGTCCTGCGCGGCGGCCGTGCACACCCGCGGGGCGGTCCTGCTCGCCGTGCACGCCGCCGCCCTGCTGGTCACGGCCCTGCCCGGACGCCGCAGGATCCGCGCCGCGCTGGCCGGGGCCGCCGTGGCGCTCGCCGGGTACGCGGCGGGGGCGGCGCTGAACGCGCACGTCCGCGCCGAGCTGTATCCGCGCGGCACGCGGGACCTCAGCGGGATCCTGGTGTCCCGGCTGACCACGGTGCCCGGACAGGAGTGGGCGCTGTCGGGCGCGGCGGGGCAGCTCTGGTACCTGATCGTCTCCACCTGGGGACTGGCGGGGGCGGGGCTGGCGGCCGTCGCGGCGGTCCTCGCGCGGCGGCGGACGCCCGCGGCGGACAGGATCATGGCGGGGGTGCTGCTCGCCGCGACCTGCGGCGTCGCCTACGCCTCCTCGGCCGCGCTGCCGGACGAGCACCGGGTGGGCAACTTCGCCTACGGCCGCTACCTGGCGTGCGTGGCGCTGGTCTACGCCCTCGCCGGGGCCGCGGCGCTGGCGCGGCTCACCGCGGGCCCGGCGATCCGGCTGGCGGCGGCGGGCGCGCTCCTGCTGGAGGGAGCCGCGCTGTGGGTCACCGGCTACGCGGGCGACCGGCTCCGCACCCACGCCTTCATCGGGTTCGACTTCCCCGAGGTCACGTTCCTGACCGACGACCGGGGCGCGCTGCACCTGCACGAAGCGTCACTCGCCGCGCTCGCCCTGCTCGGCGGCCTGCTCGTGCTGTCCAGGCTGGACGGGACGGCCCTGGCCTCCGTCGTGCTCGCCGGGGTCAACCTCGCGGCGCTGACGTTCGCGATGGGGCCGCACGCGCGGCGCGTCCCGGCCGGGCCCCCGCTGCCCGGCCCGGCCTCAGGCGGGGTCGTCACCGACGCGTCGCTCAACTGGGCCGTCAGGACCGCGCTGATCCACCCCGTGTGGTGGACGCGCGTCGGCGCCTTCGACGTCCGCGCCGGGCGGCCGCCCGCGCCGGGCGTGTGCACGGTCGTCGTGCCCCTCCCGGACGGGACGCGGCCGGAGGCGTCCTGGCCCGCGCACCCGGCGGGCTGGCGGCCGCACGCGGGACGGTTCTGGTCGCCGTCCTGGGTGAGCTGGCACGCCCCGTCCTGCGCGGGCGCGGGCCGGTAGCGCCGGTCAGTAGCGCGTCACCAGCGCGATCCGGTCGTGGTCGATGAGGAAGCCGTCCGAGACGAAGGTGACCTCGCCCCCGTACTCCAGCACGGTCTCGATCACGTGGTCCACGACGTCGTCGACGACGTCCGCGCCCTTGAGCACGCCGGGCATGCCCTCCACCGGGGTCAGCTCGCCCTTCGTCCGCACCGCGGGCGCGTAGTAGCCACGCTCCACGACCAGGTGCTCGCCGCGCCCCTCCTCGACCAGCTCGGTCACCTCGCACAGCCCGCCCGCGTACCGCTGGATGCTGCGCGCCGCCTCCAGCTCCGACAGCACGCCGACCTCGCGGAGGTCCTCGTAGGCGGCGAGCGCGGGCCGGGCCGCCTCGGCGAGCGCGCTCGGCGAGGCGCCCTCGAAGCTGCCGTCGACGCGTCCCGCCACGGTGACGTGCGGACCGGCGACCTCGTCGAAGACGGCCTGGTACCGGGTGACGCCGGCGACGATCAGCGGGCGCCGGTCCCGCGCGAGGACGTGTTCGAGGGCGGCCACCGCGTCCCGCACGGCCTGGCGGCGGCGCTCGCCCTCGCCGCCCTGCGCGGCCCGCCGCGCCTGCCGTCCGGCGCTCGCCTCGTCGATCGGCCCGGGCTCGACGGGGAAGCCGCCGCGGGCGTGCTCGGTGAGCTCCGCCCCGAGGCCGCTCCACAGCCTCGTCCGGTGGTCCGACAGGGAGAGCAGCCAGTAGCGCGGCGTGCGGGTGAAGGCGGCGACGAGGTCGCGGGTGGCGAACCCGGTGTCGACGACCACCCGCTCGTCCACGGGCTGGCCGATCGTGAACGCGTGGTGCTCGCCGTGCGGGGCGGCGAACAGCACCAGCGCGTCGGAGGCGTGCCGGGGGTCGACCTCGCCCGCGGCGCGCTCCAGCCCCCGCACGACGTCGTCGGCGGCGTCGGACTCCACCCGGGGGTCGTCGTGGAGGCGGCGCCTCACCTCGCCCAGCAGATTCCGCAGCCTGATGCGGTCCTCCCGGCCTTCCCGGGCGGAGCGGTGCGTCGGCATCAGCACCGACACCGCGGGGTAGGGCCTCGGCTTGCGCAGCCCGGACAGGGTGACGGCATCCATGATCCCCCGATCGTCGCTCTATGCCTTTCTGTCTCTTTTGTAGCGACCTGTAGGTAAATGAGGTGTAAGCCCCGTCCGAATTGCGGGCCTCAGACCCGCTCGATCACCGGGCCGAGGACGTCCATGAACGGCGAGTGCACCGTGACGTAGGAGAACCCGTACCGCTCGCGGCGCTCCCGGATCTGCTCGGCGATCTGCGCCTGCGTCCCGAGCAGGACGAACGGCGTGTCCAGGATCTCCTCGACCGTCATGTACGGGAGACGCTCCGCCCGCATCCGCTCGGCCTCGGCGCGCCGGTCGGAGGTCACCTGCACGTGCTGGACGAGCACGTTCCACTCGATCCGGTCCGCCCGGTCGCCGGCGTGCTCGCGGGCGAACCGCACCCGCTCGGCGGCCTCCTCCGCGGTGCCCAGCCGGAAGGTGCCCGGCGGCTCGCCCTTCATCTGGTACGCCCCCGCGATCCCGACGATGTCGGCATGGCGCGCCGCCGCCCGCAGGACCGTGTCGCCGGTGCCGCCGACCAGCAGCGGCGGTCCCGAGCCGCCGAACCCGGCGCGCTGCACGGGCGCCGTCCCGGCGAGCCCGAAGAACTCGGCCACCGGCCGGTGCCGCTCGTAGCCGTCCCCGCCGAACAGCAGGCCCAGCTCCTCGATCAGCCCGGTCATCCGCTCCACGCGGGCGCCGAACGGCTCCCACGGGATCCCCGCCGCGTCGAACTCCCTTTTCATGTGCCCGGCGCCGAGCCCGAGCTCGACCCGCCCGCCGGTGAGCCGGTCGGCGGTGGCGACCTCGCGGGCGAGCAGGTGGGCGTTCCAGAAGCCGGCGTTCAGCACCAGGGCGCCGACGCGCAGCCGCTCGGTCGCGTCCGCGGCGGCGACCATGGTCGGGAAGGGGGCAGGGGAGCCGAGGTGGTCGGGCACGAGCGCGACGTCGTAGCCGTACCGCTCGCCGCGCCGGCACCGCTCGGCGAAGTCGTCCCGGGAGACGATGTCGAAGACGTTGAACCCGAAGCGCAAGTCCCTCATGGGGTCACCCTGCCACCTCAGCCGGGCGTGATGAAGGCCGTCTCGTAGGCGAAGATCACCGCCTGGGTCCGGTCGCGGGCCTGCATCTTGGCGAGGATGTTGCCGACGTGCGTCTTCACCGTCTGCGGGCTCACGAAGAGCTCCCCGGCGATCTCGGCGTTCGAGTGGCCCTTGGCCATCAGCCGCAGCACGTCGCCCTCGCGCTCGGTGAGCCGGCCGTGCCAGGGCGCGCCGGCGGCGCCGGACGGCCCGTGCCGCCCGGCCAGCTCCCGGATCGCCGCCGGGAACAGCAGGCTGTCGCCGTGCGCGACCATCCGGACCGCCTGGAGTATCTCCTCCGGCCGCGTCCGCTTGAGCAGGAAGCCGTTCGCGCCCGCCTTCAGCGCGTCGTAGACGTACTCGTCGTTCTCGAACGTGGTGACGACGATGATCCGCGGCGGCTCCGGCACGGTGGCGAGGATGTGGCGGGTCGCCTGGATGCCGTCGAGGCGCGGCATCCGCACGTCCATCAGCACGACGTCCGGGCGCAGCCGGCGCACCTCGCCCGGGACCTCCGTCCCGTCGGACGCCTCGCCGACGACGGTCAGGTCGTCCTCGGCGTTGATGATGGCGGCGAGCCCCGCCCGGATCAGCCGCTCGTCGTCGACCAGCAGAACCTTGATCGTCATGACCCGGACCTTAGCGGCAGCGAGACGAGCAGCCGCCAGCGGTCGCCGTCGGCGCCGGCGCTCATCTCGCCGCGCAGCACGGTGACGCGCTCCCGGACGCCGCCGAGGCCGCGGCCGCCCCCGTGGTCCGCGCCGTCGCCGCGGTCGCCGAGCGGATTGGTCATCTCGACCTCCAGCCGTTCCCCGTCCGCGCCGAGCCGCAGCCGCACCGGCACCTTGCCCGCGTGCCGGAGCGCGTTCGTCAGCCCCTCCTGGACGATCCGGTACGCCTCCCGCGACACCGCCGCCGGGACGTGCTCCACCTCCGGGCCCACCTCCGCGTCCAGCGCCACCCCGGCGATCCGCGTCTGCTCCAGCAGCCGCCCGAGATCCTTCAGCGTGGCCTGCGGGGCCGGGCGGGACCGGTCGTCGCGCAGCAGCCCGAGCACGTGGTCGAGATCCTCCAGCGCGGACCGGGCGGAGTCCTCGATCGCGGCGAGCGCCTCGCGGGCGAACTCCGGATCACTGTCCAGCACCCGCCCGGCCGCCCCGGCCTGCAGCGTCACCACGCTGAGCGCGTGCCCCACCGAGTCGTGCAGCTCCCTCGCCAGCCGGTTGCGCTCGGCGAGCCTGACGGCCTCGGCCCGCATCCCGGCCAGCCGCTCGGCGGCGGACGGCCCGAGGAGCACCGGCGCCAGCCGGGCCAGCAGCGCGCCCGCCCCCACGATCAGCGCGAGCAGCGCGGCCAGCGACGCCAGCCCGATCAGCGGCGCGGGCCACTGGTGCCAGGCGTCCTGCCAGCCCCAGGACTCCAGGAACCGGGTGTCCCAGCTCACCGCGGGCGCGAGGATCATCACGACGGCGGCCGGGGGGACCGCCAGGCTCAGCCCGCTGACCACCACGCCCGTGCCGAGGTGCAGCGTGAACCACGCCGCGGTCCGCCTCCGGCTCTCCCAGGTGCCCGCCGAGCCGGGCGCGAGCGCGGCGGCGGGGCCCCGGAGCAGTTCCTTGGCGAGGGAGCTCTCCAGCAACCGCACCGTCGGCACGAGCCCGGTGACGAACGTCGCCGCGGCCGGCACGACGACCAGCATCAGCACGACCTTGACGGCGCCGTCGCCCATCGGCAGCAGCGGGATCATGCTGATCGCCAGGAACCAGTACGGCATCAGCAGCGCACCGCCCACGACGAGGTGGGACCAGCGCCGCCAGGTCGTCCGCTCGATCAGCGGGCGGAGCACGCGGAGCACGCCACGATCCTGGCAGAACCCGCTCCCCCGCCCACTCCCCCGCGCGGGGGAGAGCGCGCTCACGCGTTGTCCTTCTCCCCGGCCGCGCGCTCCCCGGCCGCGCGGTCGCGCTCGGCGAGCTTGGCCAGGCGCGCGTTGTAGGCGGCGAGCTCGTCGTCCTCGGGGCGGCCCCCGGCCTTGGCGGCCCGGTCGGCCTTGCGGTCGCTGCGCCGCGCCTGCCGCTGGTCGTGGACGTACCACTGGAACGCCAGCACGATCAGGACGATGAACGTCGGCACCTCGCCGAAGCCCCACGCGATGGAGCCGCCGGTGTGCTGGTCGTGCAGGATCGTGGTGCCCCACGGCGGGTCGACGGCGGTGTACCAGCCGCGGGCGAGCGCCTGGCTCATGTTCATCAGGGCGATGCCGAAGAACGCGTGGAACGGCATCGTGACGAACAGCAGCAGCAGGCGGGCCGGGTAGGGCAGCTTCCGCGGCGCCGGGTCGACGCCGAGCAGCACCCAGAAGAACAGGGAGCCGCTGGCCAGGAAGTGGACCGTCATCGCGATGTGGCCGAGGTGGTTGCGCATCGCGGACTCGAACAGCGGCGTGAAGTACAGCACGAACGTGCTGACCACGAAGATGAGGGTGGCGACCGCGGGATGCGCGATGACCGCGAGGCACCGGCTGTGCAGCACGGCGGTGATCCATTCGCGCGGGCCGCGGTCGCCGCGCACGCGGGCGGGCTTGAGGGCCCGCAGCGCCAGCGTCACCGGCGCGCCGACGACCAGGAAGATCGGCGTCAGCATGTTCAGCACCATGTGCTGCGCCATGTGGACGCTGAACAGGATCGGCGCGTACCTGGCGACGCCGGTCTGGGTGACGGCCACGATCGTCACGAGCCCGATCATCCAGGACGCGGTGCGCACCCCGGACCAGGAGTCGCCGCGCCGCCGCAGCCGGACGACCGCGGCGATGTAGAGGCCGCCGAGGACGACGACGAGGGCGGCGAAGAACAGGTCGAACTGCCCCAGCGTCAGCAGCCGCACCGGGGTGACCTGGGGCGGCATGTCGTAGCCGAGCAGGGACTTGATCGCCGACTCGGGCTCGGCCGGAGCGGGCGGCGCGGTCCGGGCCAGCGCGACGGCCAGGCCCATGGTGGCGCCCATCACGGCGGCCTCGACGGAGGCGAAGCGGGCGAACGCCCCCGGCCTCCCGTCGGCCACCGCGGGCAGCGTCCGCGTCCGGTGCCACCAGCCGAACCAGCCGAGCAGGCAGAACGCGATGATCTTGCCGAGCGCGAGCCGTCCGTAGTCGGTCTCGACCATCTCACGCGGGTCCGGCAGCCGGGCGATCACGTTCACCAGGCCGCTGGCGCCGACGGTGACGTAGCACCACAGGGCCATCCGGCTGAACCGCTCCGCCACCACCGGCAGCCGGTCGCGGCGCAGCAGCGCGTGAGCGCCGGCGATGGCGAGCCCGCCGACCCACGGGGCGACCGCGACGACGTGCAGGGCGACGCCGGTCGTCGCGGTGGAGTGGTTGGCGGCCGAGGCCGAGTGCCCGGTGAGCGGCGCGGGCAGCAGCGCGATCCCGGCGAGGGCGAGCAGCCCGAACGCGGCGGCGGGCGTGGCGGTGGTGCGGGCCAGCAGCGCCACCACGACGGCCAGCAGCACCACGACCATCAGGGCGGTGCCCTGCGGCAGCGACCCGACGTAGCTGCTCAGCTCGCTGCCGGTGAGGACGTCGCCGACCGGCTGGCCGAGCACGTCCGCGACGGTGAACACCAGCGTGGCCGCCGCGGCGGCGGCCCAGGCGGCGGCGATCCAGGAGGCGGCGTTCAGGTAGCCGAGGGCGTCCCGGGACAGCCGCGGCGCGGCGCGCCCGCCCTCGACGGGCAGGAACGCGGCCGCGGCCAGCAGGGCGCCGACGGTCAGCGCGGACAGCAGGTCCATCGCCGCCCGGGAGACCGGCAGCCCCCACCGGGTGAGGGCGCCCGCGTCGCCGAGGCCGGGGATGACCTTCTCGGTGACCGAGCCGCCGAGGACCAGCCCGGCCACCAGCAGGGCGGCGCACGCGGCCAGGGCGGCCGCGCCCGCCCGCCAGACGGCCAGGCT
This sequence comes from Spirillospora sp. CA-108201, assembly GCF_050936235.1. NCBI lineage: Bacteria > Bacillati > Actinomycetota > Actinomycetes > Streptosporangiales > Thermomonosporaceae > Spirillospora > Spirillospora sp. CA-108201. Next base: position 3,215,098 of record NZ_JBNJNE010000001.1, read on the forward strand.
CCCCCTACTCACCGCCGGTTGCCGCCTGGTGCTTGCGCTTGGCGCGGAACACGATGGCCACCCCGATGCCGACGCCCACGAGCAGGCCGCCGATGATCAGCACCCACAGCAGCATCCCGGAGCCGGAGTCCTCCGCGGCCGCGGCCTGCTCCTGGTCGATCTTGAGCGGCTGCTCGTCGGAGTTGGCGGCCGGGCCCGTCTGCTCCTCGGCGCCGACCCCGCCCGCGGTGGGCGCGGACGAGGCGGCCGGGGCGCCCGCGCCGCCGTCCCCGGGCACGCTGAACGTCAGGTCGTTCCCCTCGATCGGGTGCCCGTCCTCGCCGACGACCCGGTAGGCGACCGTGTAGGAGCCGGCGGGCAGCGGCCCGGACAGCTTCTGCGTGATCTTGGTCCCGGCGCGCTCGGCCGCGCCCGCCTGGAACTCCTTCTTCTTCCCGTCGCTGACGACGACCTTCGCCACGCTGATCTCGTCGCTGAAGACCAGGGTGACCTCGGTGACCGCGTCCGCCGCCTCGCCCTTCCCGGGCGTGCTGCCGACCAGCTTCGTGTGCGCCAGCGCGGGCGGCGCGGTGAAGGCGCCGAAGGCGAGCGCGGCGGCGGCGATCAGACCGAGGCGGCGCAGGGGCCGGCGGGACTTGAGCATGTTCATGGAGGGCCGGGTTCTCTAGTGAGTCGAAGGGCTCCGTCCACCCTACTGAGCCCGCCGCCATGACACGTCCCGGGTCGCGCGCCCGCGCGCCCCGGCGGAAGCGGCGCAGGTCAGTTGCACCCGCAGTCGCAGTCGCAGCAGTCGCACGAGTCGCAGCAGTCGCATGAGTCGCAGCAGTTGCAGCAGTCGCAGCAGCTTCCGTCGCACCTGCCGGCGTGCCGGGAGCACCAGCAGCGTTCGTCGCACGACTCGCCGTGGTGGTCGCTCCACTCGGGCTGGAAGATCCCGCACGTGACGCAGACCAGCGTCCCGGTGAAGCAGGGGATCGGCCAGCCGGGGCGCGGGGGCCGGGGCCCCCGCCTCGCCAGGTCCGCCGGGGCGGCGAAGGCGCGCTCGACCGATCGGCCCGCCTCGCGCTCCAGCAGGGCGCGGACGAGGCGCGGCCTCTCCATCTCCAGCTCGGCGAGCGCGAGCCTCAGCCCGTGCAGCGCGCCGTCGGCGTGCCGGCGGGCCTCGTCGAGCGCGGTGCCGGTGGCGAGGAGCGGGTTGTACGCGCCCGCCGCCTCGTCCTCGGCGAGGTCCTCGACGGCGTCGATGAGGTGGGCGAGGCGCCCGAAGAAGCGGCCCGCCTCGGCGAGCGTCTCGGCGTTGCCCTCCCTGCCCGCGAGGACGGCCGTGTGCGCGAACACGGCGGCGACCGCCGTCTCGGTGGGCTCGGTCAGGTCGAGGAGCCCGAGGCCGGGGGCCGCCTCCAGGAGCGGCTGCCGGGCGACGGCGTCGCGCAGCACCGCCGGGTCGAACCCGACGGCCCCGCCCGTGCGGCCTCCCGCGGCGTCCCACCGGTCGGCCATCCGCCCGGCCGCCGCGGCGACGAGCCGGCGCCCGTAGGGCCCGTCGCCGTCGGCGACGTGGTCGCGGGTCTTGCCGGCGGCGAGCAGCAGGGACGCGGCCGCGGCGAGCTGCGCGCCCTGCGCCCGCGCGGTGACGACCTCGGCGGTCCGCATCCCGCGCAGGGCGCACGGCCCCGCCTTGCGGCGCGGCGACAGCTCCGGCGCCTGCGCCTCCACCAGCACCGACACCAGCAGCCCGTCGTAGTTGGTGACCAGCCGCGCGGCCTGGCCGTGCTCGGCCCGCAGCGTCAGGCACAGCCCGCACAGGTGGGCCATCCAGTCCTTGAACAGGGACCCGCACAGAACATGGCGGCAGGGCCGAACAACACCGAACACGACCAATTCCCCCATCTCACGCCGACCGCAGCATTATTCATGGACGCGGCGGGGCGCGAAACGGTTCGGCCGGAACGGTCCCGTCAGACCCCCACGCAGGTCAGGGCGCGGCGGTAGGCGGCCATACGGGGCCCGTCGGAGGTCCCCGTCCCGGCCAGCACCTCGGCGAGGTCGAACCACGCCTGCGCGGCCTCCCGGGAGGACTCCATCTCCTCCAGGCAGGTCGCGGCCCGGGTCAGCACCTCGACCGCGCGGTCATGCCGGCCGAGCCGCACCGACGCCTCACCGAGCACGGTCAGCGCTCCGGCGGTGGCGCGGCGCGGGGCGTCCCCGAGCAGGTCCAGGGCCTCCTCGGCGAGCGCCACCGCCTCGGCCGGACTCCCGAGCGCCGTCTCGGCGCGGGCCAGCTCCGTCAGGCACCAGGCCACGTCGATCTCGCCGGAGGAGCTGGCGCTGATCTCGCCGCGCACCCGGGTCAGCAGCTCGCGGGCGCGGGCGGCCTGGTCGGGCTTGGCCCGCAGCAGCAGCCCCGCGTAGATGACGCGGAGCCGGTTGAGGTTGCGGGGGTCCTCGCCGTCGCCGGCCAGCATCAGGGCCCGCTCGGCGAGCGCGACCCCCTCGTCGTACTCGCCGCGGATCTCCGCGACGTAGGCGGCCTCCCAGTAGGCGACCATGCGGGCGCGGGGGCTGCCGATCCGCTCGGCCCGCTCGACGAGCTGGGACGCGAGCTGGCGGGCCCGGACCAGGTCGCCGCGCTCGATGAACGCCGACAGCAGCGCCGCGCCGAGGTCGACGGCGGCGTCGGTGGAATCGGCGCCGGTGGCGACCAGGTGCCGCAGCGCGGTCTCGGCGGCCTCCACGCCCGCGCTGATGTCGCCCCGCTCGCGCAGGCAGCGGCTCAGCGCGACGTGCACCTTGGCCCAGTGGTCGAGGTCGGCCTCGGCGGACGCCTGCTCGGTCAGCGCCGTCAGCTCGGCGATCGCCTCCTCCAGCTCGCCCGCGGCCTCCAGCGCGAGCGCGTGGCCCCAGCGTGCCTGATGCAGCATCTCGGGCAGCGCGACAGCGTCGGCGCTCGCGAGCACCTCGGCGAACCGGGCCCGCGCCTCGGCCGCCGCGCCGTTGCTGAGCGCGATCTCGGCGTAGTCGAGCGTGACGCGCAGCTCGTCCACGACGTCCTCGCTGACGCCGCTGACGAGGTAGGTCGCCGAGCAGTTCAGCTTCGCCGCCAGCAGGTCGACGACGCTCGGCGCCGGCACCCGCTTGTCGCTCTCGATCAGCGAGATGTAACTGTCGGACAGCTCGGGGAAGGCGAGCTGCGCCTGGCTCACGCCCTGCCGGATCCGCAGGGCGCGAATGCGCTGCCCCAGTGTCTCCCGATCCATCGTTGTGACCACCGCCTACAAGGTGCTCGCCGCGCGCAGGGCGAGGAAGAAGTCGACTCGGTCCTCAAGTCTGCCGAGATCCCGACCGGTCAGGTCCTCGATTCGCCGGATTCGGTACCGAAGCGTGTTCACATGGACGTGCAGCCGCGTCGCGGAGCGGTTCCAGGAACCCGAGCAGGACAGGAAGACCTCCAGCGTGTGCACGAGATCGGCCTGCCTGGCGCTGTCGTACTCCTCCAGGGCGCCGAGCATCCGCGCGCGGAACGACGACCGCGTCCGCTCCGGGACGGACGCCAGCAGCCACGCGTAGGAGTCCAGGGCCGTCACCCCGGCGGAGTCTCGCATTCGCACCAGGGCAGGCTATAGGGGACGCATCACCCCCGTCACGCTGCGAAGGACGGGAATCACGTCCCGGCATCCTTCCGCCCCGCGAGACCTCCTGGCCTTCCAGGCCCTCCGGACGGCTACCCTGTGCACGCCGTTTCCGAACACCATGCTGCTGAATGCGGAGCGCCCGTCATGTCCAAGACCCAGGCCGGACCGGCCGACGATTCACCGCCGGCGAACGGGCGCGGGCCGCTGGAGCGGCTGTTCGAGCTCACCGCGCGCGGCAGCTCCGTCCCGCGCGAGCTGCGCGGCGGCGTGACCACGTTCTTCGCGATGGCCTACATCATCCTGCTGAACCCGCTCATCCTCGGCGGGGCGAAGGACGTCGACGGGGCGTTCCTGTCGATCCCGCAGCTGACCACGATGACGGCGCTGTCCGCCGCGATCACCACCGTGATCATGGGCCTGGTCGGGAACGCGCCGCTGGCGCTCGCCGCGGGCCTCGGCATCAACGCGGTCGTGGCGTTCCAGGCGGCGCCGGTGATGACCTGGCCGCAGGCCATGGGCCTCGTGGTGATCGAGGGCGCGGTCATCGTGCTGCTGGCGGTCACCGGCGTCCGCGAGCGGATCATGAACTCGATCCCGCTGGCGCTCAAGCACGCGATCGCGGTCGGGATCGGCGCGTTCATCGCGCTGGTCGGCCTCTACGACGCCGGGTTCGTCACCTCCAGCGCCACGAGCCCGCCGCTGTCCCTCGGCACCGGCGGCCGGCTGGAGACGTGGCCGACGCTGGTGTTCGCGGGGACCCTGCTGCTGATGATCGTCCTGTACGTGCGGCGGGTGCCCGGCGCGATCCTGATCAGCATCGTCGCCGGCACGGTCGGGGCGGTGCTCATCCAGGAGAACGCCTCCGTCAAGCAGGGCGGCTGGGGTGTGGTCACCCCCGACATGCCCCACAAGCTGTTCGCCGCCCCCGACTTCGGGCTGTTCGGGGAGATCTCCCTGTTCGGCGGGTTCGGCCGGGCCGGGGTGATCACCGCGCTGGTCGTGCTGTTCACGCTGGTGCTGTCGGGGTTCTTCGACGCGATGGGGACGATCCTCGGCATCAGCGACGAGGCGGGCCTGGTGAGCGAGAAGGGCGAGGTGCCGCGGCTCGGCCGGATCCTGTCGGTGGACGGGCTGTCCGCCGCGTTCGGCGGCCTCACGAGCTCGTCGGCGAACACGGTGTTCGTCGAGTCGGCGGCGGGCGTCGGCGAGGGCGCCCGCACGGGCCTGGCCAACATCGCCACGGGCGCGCTGTTCGCGGTGACGCTGTTCCTCACCCCGCTGGCGGCGACCGTCCCCGCGCAGGCCGCGGCGCCGGCGCTGGTGGTGGTCGGCGCGCTGATGATGACGCAGGTCGCCAAGATCGACTGGAACGACCTGGAGATCACGATCCCGGCGTTCCTCACCGTCGTGCTGATGCCCTTCACGTTCTCGATCACCACCGGCCTGGGCATGGGCATCATCGGCTACGTCGTCATCAAGGCCACGCGCGGGAAGCTGCGCGAGATCTCCCCCGCCCTCTGGATCGTGGCGGCCCTGTTCGTCGTCTACTTCGCCATCCACCCCGTCCAGAAGTGGCTCGGCGTCGGCTGAGCCCGCGCGACCGCCCGCGCACGGGGAACCCCGGGGAAACACGGACGCACGGTGACCGCTCCGCGACGGAACTCGCGCGTTTGTAGGTCTCGGAGGCGGTTGCGGGTGTCAAATAGTGCCGGCATGGCGTAAGCAGAAGGTAGGGCCTTACCCCCCGGCGTGAAAGGCGTGGCTGTGGCGTCCGCGGACTCTCCCTCCCACCCGTCCCCGCCAGGTCACGTCCTGCTGGCGCCTGACAGGTTCCCGGGAGCGCTGACCGCCGCGCGGGCGGCGCGGCACCTCGCCGCCGGGCTGCGCCGCGCGCGCCCCGGCGTCGCGCTGCTGGAGCTGCCCGTGGCCGACGGCGGCGACGGCACCGTCGAGGCCGCGGTGGCGGCCGGATGGCGGCGCGTCGAGATCGAGGTGTGCGGGCCGACCGGCCGTCCGGTGACGGCGCGGCTGGCGCTGGACGGCGCGAGCGCGGTGGTCGAGCTGGCGGAGGCGTCCGGGCTGCGGCGGCTGCCCGGCGGCAGGCCGCGCCCGCTCACCGCCTCCAGCGTCGGGACGGGCCAGCTGCTCGCGCACGCCGTCCGGCTCGGCGCCCGGCGGATCGTCCTCGGCCTCGGCGGCGGCGCGTGCACCGACGGCGGCGCGGGCCTCGTCCAGGGGCTCGGCGGGCGGCTGCTGGACGCGCTCGGCAAGGACCTGCCGCCCGGCGGCGCGGCGCTGCGCTCGCTGCACGCCCTCGACCTGCGCGGCCTTCCCGACATGTCGGGAATTGAGGTGGTGGTGGCGGGCGACCCCGCCGGGCCGCTGCTCGGCCGCACCGGCGCCGCCGCGGTGGACGGCCCGCGCCGCGGCGCGAACCGCGACGAGGTGCGGCTGCTCGACGCGGGCCTGCGGCGCTGGGCCGACCTGGCCGAGGCGGCGGCCCGCAGGACGGCCCGCGACCTGCCCGGCGCCGGGACGGCGGGCGGCGTCGGGTTCGCCGCGCTCACCTTCCTCGGCGCGACGATCGAGCCCGGCCCGGCCCTGATGCTCGACCTGCTGGGCTTCGCGGAGAAGGCGCGCGGCGCGCGGCTGGTCGTCACCGGCGAGGGCGTCCTGGACACCCGGTCGCTGCGCGGCAGCGCGCCGGTGCACGCCGCCCGCGCCGCCGCCCGCGCGGGCGCGCCGGTCGTGGCGGTGGCCGGCCGCCGGAGCCTCACCGGGGAGCAGCTGCGCAAGGCCCGGATCCAGGCGGCGTACGCGCTGGCCGACATCGAGCCGGACGACGAGCGCCGCGTCCGCAGAGCGGGCCCGCTGCTGGAGCAGCTGACGGTCGCGATCGCCGACGAGTGGCTCCCCCGGGGCCCGGCGTAGTCCGGACCGCTCCAAAGTCCGCGCACCCGGACAGCCCTTTACATTGTGTCGTCGAAACGGCCGATGCCTTGACACAGTGCGTATGGCCGGACGTCGTCCCCGCCCCGCACGCTGGAGGCGTACATCCTGGTCAGCGTTGACAGAGGAGCTTCCGGTGAAGATCGGTGTCCCGCGAGAGGTCAAGAACCACGAGTACCGCGTGGCGATCACCCCGGCGGGGGCGCACGAGCTCACCCGGCACGGCCACGAGGTGTTCGTGGAGCGGGGCGCCGGGACCGGCTCGGCCATCCCCGACGAGGACTTCGCCGCCGCGGGCGCCAAGATCCTCGACGGCCCGGACGAGGTCTGGGCCGAGGGCGGGCTGATCCTCAAGGTGAAGGAGCCGATCGCGCCCGAGTACCACCGGATGCGCGAGGGCCAGGTCCTGTTCACCTACCTGCACCTGGCCGCGTCCCGCGAGTGCACCGACGCCCTCCTGGCGGCCGGCGTCACCGCGATCGCCTACGAGACCGTCCAGCTCCCGGACCGCTCCCTGCCGCTGCTCGCCCCCATGTCCGAGGTCGCCGGACGGCTCGCCCCGCAGGTCGGCGCCTACAACCTGATGTCGTTCAACGGGGGGCGCGGCGTCCTTCCCGGCGGCGTGCCGGGCGTCGCGCCCGCCAAGGTCGTCGTCATCGGCGGCGGCGTGTCCGGCCTCAACGCCGCGCAGATCGCCGTCGGCATGGGCGCGGACGTCACCGTCCTGGACGTCGACGTGGACCGGCTGCGCGGGATCGACGCCGTCTACCAGGGCCGCCTGCGGACGCTGGTGTCCAGCGCCTACACGGTCGAGCAGGAGGCCCTCGCGGCCGACCTCGTCATCGGCGCCGTGCTCGTCCCGGGCGCGCGGGCGCCCAAGCTGATCTCCAACGAGCTGGTGGCCCGGATGAAGACCGGCTCGGTCCTGGTGGACATCGCCATCGACCAGGGCGGCTGCTTCGAGGACTCCCGTCCCACCACGCACGCCGACCCCACCTACCGGGTGCACGGCTCGACCTTCTACTGCGTCGCGAACATGCCCGGTTCGGTCCCCAACACCTCCACCTACGCCCTGACCGGCGTGACGCTCCCCTACGCCGTCCAGATCGCCGACGGGGGCTGGCGCGGGGCCCTGCACGCCGACGCCGCCCTCGCCCGCGGCCTCAACACCCACGCCGGCGCGCTCGTCTACGACCACGTCGCGGAGGCCCACGGCCTCCCCCGCACGCCCCTCACCTCGATCCTCGACTGAGCGCCTCCCCCGCCCCGTCACCCGTTCCGGGGGTTCTTCGCGGGCGGCCCGCCGGGTAGACAGGCGGGCATGGGTGAACTGATCTTGGTGCGGCACGGGGAGACCGAGTGGAGCCGGGCGCGGCGGCACACCGGGCGGACCGACCTGCCGCTGACCGCGCGGGGCGAGGAGCAGGCCGGCGCGCTGCGCGGCGCCCTGGCCGGGCGTACCTTCGCGCGGACGCTGGTCAGCCCGGCGGAGCGGGCGCGGCGGACGGCCGAGCTCGCCGGGCTGCGGGCGGACGAGATCGACCCCGACCTGTGGGAGTGGGACTACGGCGGCTACGAGGGCGTCGGCACCCGGGCGATCCGCGAGGAGCGGCCCGGCTGGTTCCTGTGGGACGACGGGGTGATCCCGGGCGACGCCGGCCATCCGGGCGAGACCGTCGGCCAGGTCGGCGCGCGGGCGGACAGGGTCCTCGCGCGGGCGCGGCCGCTGCTGGCCGGCGGCGACGTCGCGCTGGTCGCGCACGGCCACGTCCTGCGGGTGCTGACGGCGCGGTGGCTGGGGCTGGACGCCGCGCTGGGGCGGCTGTTCGCGCTCGACACCGGTACCGTGTCGGCGCTCGGATCCGAGCACGACCGGCCGGTCGTCAGCGCGTGGAACGTGCCCGCCCCCCGGGCGCCCCACACCGCATAAGGTACCTGTTAGGGGATGTCCCCCAGGGGTACCCGGGCGTGCGCCCCCGACGGATTGCGAGGACGGAGATGGCGACCAGCGAAACCCCCACCCGCGGGTACACCGCCACGAAGGACCAGCTGCAGACGCGGCTCGCCCGGATCGAGGGCCAGGTGCGCGGCATCGACCGGATGGTCGAGGAGGACCGCTACTGCATCGACATCCTCACGCAGATCAGCGCCGTCCAGGCGGCGCTGGACAAGGTGGCGCTCGGCCTGCTGGACGGGCACGTCCGGCACTGCGTGGCCGAGGGCGCGGAGGAGGGCAAGGGCGAGGCGATGTCGACCGAGCTGATGGCGGCCGTCGGACGGCTCATGCGCCGCGGCTGAGTCACCCGCCCGGGCAGCCGCCCCCGGGGCCGCGTTCGTCCGCGGCCCCCGGCTGCGCGCGCTCCATGGTCTCGACGAGCACGCGCCAGCCGTGCAGGAACCGCGCCCGGTCCTCGGGGGCGAGCGTCTCCAGCGTGACCCGCAGCGGCCGCAGCCGCCGCCAGGCGAACCGCTCGGTCACCTCGCGGTGCCGCTCGCTCAGGCTGATGATCGTCCGCCGGCGGTCCCGCTCGTCCGGGCGCCGCTCCACGAAGCCGCCCCGCTCCAGCTCTCCGACCAGCTGGCTGACCGTCGCCGGGCTCAGCGCCATGTGACCGGCGAGCACGCCGACCGGCACCGGGCCGTGCAGGACGAGTTGCATCAGCGCCGGGACGTGCCGGGGGCCGAGCCCGGCGGCCCGCACCTCGCCGATGAGCTCCTCGGCGTCCTCGCGGCCGCCCTTCAGGCCGCGGATCAACCGGCCCATGAGCTGGATCATCGTCTCCAGGTCGGCGTCGACCGACGCGGCGGCATCGACCCCTTCCTCAGACATACCTTGAAGTTCAACACATTCCGTGATGCACTGCAAAATGTTGAACTTCAAGGCGTTTCACGTCTTGACCGACGGGGGCACGGGGCAACCGTCGGAGCCGCGGTGGGACTCGACGCGAAGGGGCCGACCATGACCGAGAGCCCGGCCACGAGGGTGGCGCCGCCCGGGGGCGCGGGAAGCGGCGAACGGCTCGACCGGCAGACGATCGTCCTCGGCCTGGTCATCGTGTCGGGCACCCTCATGGCGATCCTCGACACCACGATCGTCAACGTCGCGCTGGAGACGCTCGGCCGCGACTTCGGCACCGGCCTGTCGACGATCCAGTGGGTCATCACCGGCTACATGCTGGCGATGGGCACCGTCATCCCGCTCACCGGCTGGGCCGTCGACCGGTTCGGCGGGCGCCGCGTGTGGATGACCTCCATCGTGCTCTTCGTCCTCGGGTCGGTCCTGTCGGGCGCGGCCTGGAACATCGAGTCATTGATCGTCTTCCGGGTCGTGCAGGGGCTCGGCGGCGGCATGCTGATGCCGACCGGCATGGCCATCCTGACGATGGCGGCCGGGCCGCGCCGGATGGGCCGCATCATGAGCATCGTCGGCGTCCCGATGCTGCTCGGGCCGGTGCTCGGCCCCGTCATCGGCGGGTGGCTGGTCGAGGACGTCGACTGGCGCTGGATCTTCTTCGTGAACCTGCCCGTCGGCGCGCTCGCCTTCGCGCTCGCGTGGTGGAAGGTGCCGCACGGCCGCGGGGAGCACGCGGCGCCCGGAATCGACCTGCCCGGTCTGCTCCTGCTGCCGCCCGGGTTCGTCCTGCTCATCTACGGCCTGTCCACCGCGAGCAGCAACGGCGGCTTCGGCCGCCCGTCCACGATCGCCTGGCTGGCCGGCGGCGTCATCCTGATCGCCCTGTTCGCGCTGCACAGCCTGCGGCGCCGCGAGCGCGCCCTGATCGACGTGCGGCTGTTCGCCGACCGCACGTTCGCGACCGCGGCCGTCGCGGTGTTCTTCGTCGGCATCGCCCTGATGGGCTCGATGCTGCTCATCCCGCTCTACTACCAGATCGCCCGCGGCGAGGGGGCGCTCGCGGCGGGCCTGCTGCTCGCCCCGCAGGGCCTCGGCGCCGCGACCGCGATGCCGATCGCCGGCGTGGTCACCGACAAGCTCGGCGCCGGACGGATCGTCCCGGTCGGCATCGTCGTCCTGGTGCTCGGCACCATCCCGTTCGCGACGGTGGGCGCGGACACCTCCTACTGGCTGCTCGGCGGCGCCCTCTACGTGCGGGGCATCGGGCTCGGCTGCACGATGATGCCCACCATGTCGGCGGCGCTGACGACGCTCGGCCGGGCCGTGGTGTCGCGCGCCAGCAGCACGCTGAACATCATCGTCCAGCTCGGCGGGTCGGTCGGCACGGCCCTGCTCGCCGTCGTCCTGGCCCGCCAGATCAGCGACCGCATCCCCCAGGCGCCCGGCGGCGACGGAGGCGGGGCCGCCGGCGGCACGGGGCGGCTCCCCGAACAGGCACGCGAGCAGCTCGCGCCCAAGCTGGCCGGCGCGTTCGCGCACACGTTCTGGATCGCGCTCGTCCTCACCGCCGTGCTGATCCTGCCCGCCCTGCTGCTCCCGCGGCACGGCGCCCGCGATCACGACGGCGTGCCGGACGCTCCCCCGATGGGGTGAGTCTCAGGAGGCGATCGACCAGGCGGCCAGGCCCGACTCGTGCTCGCGCGTGAGGCGCCTGGCCCGCTGGGCGTCCGGCGAGTAGCGGAACCGCTCCGGCACGACCTGCGTGGTGCGGTAGAGGCCCTTCAGCGTCACCGTCGCGGCCAGGTCCGAGGTCGGCAGCCCCGGCAGCCCGTACATGCGGCGGGCCCACCGCGGCAGCGTCGACACGACCAGCACCCCGAGGCCGGGCGCGGCGAGCTTGAGCGGCAGCAGCGGCCGCGGCACGGCCGGGCTGAACATGCGGCGCAGCCCCTCGCGCGCCTCCCGGCACGCGAAGATCTGCCGCCGCATGCCGGCGTAGTAGTCCCGCATGTCCGCGACGGTGGCCGGCACGTCCGCCGGGTCGAGGCCGACGACCGCGGCGGCGCGGCGCTGCTCGTCCACGAACGCGTCGGCGTCGCGGGCGGTCAGCGGCACCCCGGCGCGGCGCGCCACGTCCAGGTAGGAGTCGACCTCGCCCAAGTGGACCCACAGCAGGTTCTCGGGGTCGTCCACCGGGAACGTCTCGCCGGTGCGCATGTCGAGGCCGGTCAGCTTGGAGTGCAGCCGGCGGACGCGGCGCCCCACCCGCTCGACCTCCTCGTGCGTGCCGTAGGTGCGGACGCGGACGAACTCGACCGTCCGGACGAGCCGCGCCCAGGCCGCGGAGGGGTCCATGAGCTCGGAGTTCTGCGCGGTCCCCCACATCGTGCGCGGATGCAGCGCCTGCAGCAGCAGCGCCCGGATCCCTCCGACGATCAGCACGGGCTCGCCCATGACGTGCCACGTCACCGAGCCCGGCCCGAACAGCCCGTGGTCCGCCCTCTCCTCGCTCGCCTCGTGCACCTCGACCGCCTCCCGCCGCCGCGGCCGGGCGCGCCGCCCGCGCCGCGTAACCGGAGGCTTACCCTGCCATGACGGCCGTCACACGATCAATCCCGGTCGCCCTCCGCGATCGCCTCGTCCTGCTCCTCCGGCTCGGTCTGCTCGGTGACCCAGGCGAGGTAGTCCATGCTGCCCGCCACCACCGGCGTCGCGACGATCTCCGGGGTGTCGTAGGAGTGGCCCTCGGTGATCAGGGAGGCCAGCTCGTCGAACCGGTCGGCGGAGGTCTTGAACAGCACCATCCACTCCTCCGCCGACTCGATCTCGCCCTCCCACCAGTAGGTGCTGGCGATCGGGCCCACCAGCTGCGCGCAGGCCGCGAGCCGCTCGGCGACCGCCGAGCGGGCCAGCTCGGCCGCCTCGGCGCGCGAGTCGGTCGCGGTCGTCACCTGCACGTAAGAGTGCGCCATGGCACGACTCCTTCCCGCTCGCCGTCCGGGCACGCCCCCGGGTAGGCAAGTGTCAACGGGCCGGACGGACGACGAGCGCGCTGCCGCCGCCCCGCCGGGTGGGCTCGGCGACCGCCTGGACGAGCCCCGGCCGCAGGAACTCCAGCCCGGTCGCGGCGCCGATCACGCCCCGCGGCGGTCCGGGGAACGGCTCCAGCCGGTGCCCCCGGGCGGCGAGGTCGCGGCCGTACCGGTCGATGAACGCCTGCTCGGCGAAGACCTGCGCGGTGTTGCGCTGCGTGGCCCGGGGCGCGGCGAGCGCGGTGGGCAGGTCCATGCCGAGGTCGATGCGGTTCAGCAGGATCTGCAGCACGGTGGTGATGATCGTCGAGCCGCCGGGCGTGCCGACCGCGAGCCGCGGGCGGCCGTCCTTCAGCACCAGCGTCGGCGCCATGCTGCTGCGCGGCCGCTTGCGCGGCCCGGGCAGGTTCGGGTCGGGCGCCTGGCCGGGCGCCGGCGGCTGGAAGGAGAAGTCGGTCAGCTCGTTGTTCAGCAGGAACCCGCGCCCCGGAACGGTGATGCCGCTGCCGCCGAACTGCTCGATCGACAGCGTGTAGGACACGACGTCGCCCCACTTGTCGGCGACGACGAGGTGGGTGGTCTGCGGTCCCTCGACCGCCAGCGCCCTGGTCTGGGTGCCCGGCGGGACGCACGGCTCGTAGCGGCCGTCGGGCGAGCCGGGGGCGACCGGCGCGGGAGCCGCCCGGTCCGGGCTGATCTGGCACGCGCGCTCGCGGGCGAACCCGGAGGACAGCAGCTCCTCCAGCGGCACGTCCACCTTGTCGGCGTCGCCGACGTAGCGGCCGCGGTCGGCGTAGGCGAGCTTGGACGCCTCCAGGTAGTAGTGCAGGGCCGTGACCGGGTCGCGCGGGTCGAGCCGGAAGTTGCCGAGGATGTTGAGCGCCTCCCCGACCGTGGAGCCGCCGGACGACGACGGCGGCATGCCGTAGACGTCCGTCCCCCGGTAGGGGACGTGGGTGGGCTTGCGCGGCACCGCCCGGTAGGCGCCGAGGTCGCCGCGCTCCATCAGGCCCGGGCGGACGTCGCGGGTCGCCTTCGGGTCGACCGGGGGCCTGGCGACCGTCCTGACGATCTCCCCGCCGAGCGCGCCCTCGTAGAACCAGTCCGCGCCGCGCCTCGCCAGCTCCCGGTAGGTGCCGGCGAGGTCGGGGTTGCGGAACACCGATCCGACCTCGGGCACCTTGCCCCCGGGCAGGAACAGCTCGCGGGTCGGGACGATGTCGCGGAAGCGCGCCTCGTTCACCGCGGTCTGGTCGTGGAACTCCTGGTCGACGACGAAGCCCCGGTCCGCCACCTTGATCGCCGGGCGCAGCAGGGCGCCGAGGTCGCGGGTGCCGAAGCGGCGCAGCGCGAGGTCCCACTGGGCGAGGGTGCCGGGCACGCCGACGCCCAGGCCGCTGGTGACGGCCTGGTCGAACGGCAGCGGCTTGCCCGTCGCCGGGTCGACGAAGGAGTCCTGGCGCATCCGCCGCGGCGCGAACTCCCGGCCGTCGAGCGCGTACACGCGGCGCGTCCTGGCGTCGTAGTACGTGATGTAGCCGCCGCCGCCGATGGCCGACACGTACGGCTCGGTGACCCCGAGCGTCGCGGCGGCGCCGACCGCCGCGTCCATCGCGTTGCCGCCGCGGCGGAGGACCTCCAGGGCCGTCCGGCTGGCGTCCGGGTCGACGGTGGAGACCGCGCCGCCGAATCCGGTCGCGACCGCCTGCTTGGCCGGCGCGGCCGGGCGGCCCGGCGCGGGTGCCGGGGCCGGCGCGGCGCCCGCGGCGGCGGGGACGGTGAGGGACGCGGCGACGGCCAGCGCGGTGACGGCGGCCGTGCGGAGCCGGCTCCGCGGTCGCCCCGGCGGACGGGACGTGGAAGCTTGCGAGGGCGACGGGGAGCGCAACACCGGACCTCCAGACGAACTCGGCGCCCCCACCGTGTCATCGATCTTCGGCCCGCGCCAGCGTCCGCACCGGCCGACCCCGGTCGCGCCGAGTCCCGGCGGCGCGGATGACATAAAGATCATTAAGCGCTTTCCTCATTGGAAATGAGGCGTATTCGCTCGGAACGCTCCACCAGAAAGGGACTCGGCCTCCCTGCGCCGAGCGTGAGGGATCCGCTGCGACACGTCGCCGACCTGCGAGGGTTGGCAGGATCCGACAACGGCCTGACCACACTCATCACCCACAAAACGTTGCTATTTAGCCCATAGTTGGTGAATTCTTAGGGACTTCAGCAAGCCGTCACCTCGCGAACAGCGGCGCGGGTTCAGGCCCCGGGGGACCACCTATGACCTTGGACATGCGCATGCGCAACAACATGTTCCGGCGACTGCCGGTCGAGCAGGCGACCGGCCGGCTCTACGGCGGACGGCACCGGCTCCGCGTGGTCTACCGGACCCGCGATCTCGTCGTGCTCGGCCTCGGCGTCATGATCGGGTCCGGCATCTTCAAGATCGCCGGCGAGCAGGCGTCCTCCACCGCGGGGCCGGGCGTGCTGGTGTCGTTCCTCATCGCGGGCGGGGTGTGCGTGCTGGCGGCGCTCGCCTTCGCCGAGCTCTCCTCGATCATCCCGGTCGCGGGCAGCGCCTACTCCTTCGCCTACGTCGCGTTCGGCGAGGTCTGGGCGTGGGTCGTCGGCTGGGCCCTGATCATGGAGCTGCTGCTGGCCGCGTCGGTGCTCGCCCGGGTCTGGTCCCTCTACGCGACGCAGGCGCTGCACGACTTCGGGGTGCCGATCCCGAGCGGGCTCGGCGAACTGATCGGCCAGCGCAAGGGGCCGGACGTGTTCGCGCTCGGCATCCTGCTGCTGGTCGTGCTGATGCTCGCCGGCGGCAGCCGGATGAGCCTGAAGTCGCTGTGGTTCATGGTGCTGGCCAAGGTCATCGTGATCGGGCTCGTGATCGCGACCGCGCTGAAGTTCTTCCACCCCGGCAACCTCACCCCGTTCCTGCCGCCGTCGCAGCCCGCGCCCGCGGGCGACAAGTCGGTGCTGGACGCCGTGCTCGGCGCGGTCGGCGGCGGCACCCCGCACGTGTTCGGGACCTGGGGCATGCTCGCGGCGGCGCCCGCGATCGCGTTCGCCTACATCGGGTTCGACCTGATCGCGACGGCCTCGGAGGAGACCGACGACGCGCCCCGCAAGGTCCCGCGCGGGATCCTCACCACCCTGGTCACGGCGATCGTGCTGTACGCGGCCGTGGCGTTCGCGCTGGTCGGCATGGTCGGGATGGACGGCATCGCCACGCTGAACCCCGACAAGCTGCTGCTCGCCGCGGCCTTCGACTCCGTCGGCGCCGGCGCCATGGGCAAGATCGTCGACGTCGGCGCGATGCTCGCGCTCACCACCGTGATCCTGGTGCTGATGATCAGCCTGACCCGGGTCGTGTTCTCCATCTCGCGCGACGGCCTGCTGCCGCGCCCCCTGGCCGCGATGAGCCGCTACAAGGTGCCATCCCGCGCCACGCTCGTCACCGGCGGCGCGGCGCTGGTCATGTCGCAGACGATCGACGTGCTGACGCTGGAGCAGCTCGTCGTGATCGGCACCCTGTTCGCCTTCCTGTTCGTCGCGGCGGCGGTGCCGGCACTGCGCCGCTCCCGGCCCGACCTGCACCGGCCCTTCCGCATGCCCGCGGCGCCGCTGGTCGTCCTCGTGACGATCGTCGCGGTGGGCTGGCTGATGCTGAACCTGAACGTCCAGACGTGGGGGTACTTCGCCGTCTGGATGGGCGTCGGGCTCGTCCTCTACCTGGTCTACGGGCGCCGCAAGAGCCAGATGAGGCTCCTGCTGGACGCGCCGCCCGAGCGCCCGGCCGCGGCGCGGCTCGCCCCCGCCCCGCCTCCGGGCATGGCCCCGCCTCCCGGCCGGCGGGACGCCCACTCCTCCCCCGGGCCGTACGGGACGGGGGCCTGGCCGGCCGAACCGCGCCCCGGCGCGCCCGAGAGCCCCTACCCGACCGGCCGCCACTCGTCGGGCCGGCGGCCGGGCGGCCAGTTCGCCCGCGACCCCCGTCCCGGCGAACGCGCCCCGGAGCGCTACGCCTCCGGCCAGGCCGACGATCCGTACACGCTCGATCCGGGCGTGCCGGACCCGTACGGCCCGCCGGGCGGCCAGGGCCAGAGCGGGGAGCACCCGCAGCCGCCCCACGGCGGCCGGCACCGCCGCTGAGGCCGCACCGGAGAACTTCTGTTTTGTGAAGTTCCGCCGAACACCGAGGGCGCCGCCCCTTCCCGGGGCGGCGCCCTCGCTCCGTCTCCGGAGGTGACCGGCTGGACAGGGGCCCCGGTCCGGGTTATGTTCTTCTCATACAGAGATGAACTCAACTTGAGACTTACTCAGTCCGAGATCGAGGGGAGGCGGGCGGATGACCCCGGAGCCGAGGCGCGACGAGAGCGAGTTCCTCGCGAACTACGACCCGCGCGACTACGACCCGGTCGCCGTGACGGTGGACGTGGTCGCGCTCACCATCCGCGACGGCGCCCTCCACGTCCTGCTCGTGCGGCGGGGGAACGCCCCCTACGAGGGGATGTGGGCGCTGCCCGGCGGCTTCGTCCAGGCGGGAGGCCCGCTCCAGGGCGCCGACGCCGAGGACCTGCCCGACGCGGCCGTCCGGGAGCTGGCCGAGGAGACCGGGCTCAGCGGCAAGGGCGGCGCGCTCGGCCGGGTCCACCTGGAGCAGCTCGGCACCTACGGCTCCCCCGGACGCGACCCGCGGATGCGCGTCATCTCCGTCGCCTACCTGGCGTTCGCGCCCGAGCTGCCGGACCCCGAGGCCGGCGGCGACGCGGCCGACGCCGCGTGGGCGCCGGTGGACGCGCTGGGCCTGGCCGAGTCCGGGGACCAGCGCCCCGGCACCACCCGCCGGCTCGCGTTCGACCACGCGCGGATCCTGTCGGACGGGCTGGAGCGGGCCCGCGGGAAGCTGGAGTACACCCCGCTCGCGGCGGCGTTCTGCGGCGGCGAGTTCACCATCCCCGAACTGCGCTCGGTGTACGAGGCGGTGTGGGGCGAGGAACTGCACGCCGGCAACTTCCACCGCAAGGTCTTGTCCGTGCCGGGGTTCGTGGAGAGCACCGGCACGACGTCCGACCGCGGCGGCCGGCGCGGCGGCCCGCGCCCCCGGCTCTACCGCGCGGGCGACGCCCGGCTCCTGCACCCGGCCCTGCTGCGGCCGAGCAGAGAAGAAGACATCAGATGAGCGAAGCGAACCGGGGGGCGTGGGGGGTCGCCCCCCCACAGGGAGCACAGATGAGCGAAGCGAACCGGGGGGCGTGGGGGGTCGCCCCCCACCGGGAGCACAGATGAGCGAAGCGAACCGGGGGGCGTGGGGGGTCGCCCCCCACCGGGAGCACAGATGAGTACGGATGAGCTGGACGACGCGCTGGCGCGGCTCGACCGGGCCCGCGTCCCCGCCGACCTGTTCGGCGAGGACGCGGCGGAGGCGGTGCGGCGCTACCGGCGGCTGGCGCGGCTCCTCCACCCGGACGCGGGCGGCCGCCGGACCCGGGAGGCGTTCGTCAGGCTGACCTCGCTCTGGCGGGCCTACAACCGCGGCGACGAGACGCTGATCACCACGCGCCGCCACGCGTACCGGCTGGAGGGCGATCCGATCGGCGGGGACCTCGCGGAGCTGTACGCGGCGCGCCCGGAGCCGGGCCGCGAGGTGCTGCTGAAGATGCCGCGCGACCCCGCCGACGGCGACCTGCTCGAACGCGAGGCCGTGGCGCTGCGCCGGCTGCCGAAGGACGGCGACGCCCGGTTCCTGCCGTACGTGCCGCGGCTCGTCGAGTCGTTCCGGCACCGCGACGCCGCCACCGGGACGCAGCGGCAGGTCAACGTGGTGGCCGCGCTGGACGGCTTCCACAGTCTCGCCTCGGTGAAGCGCGCCCATCCCGGCGGCGTCGACCCGCGCGACGCGGCCTGGATGTGGCGGCGGCTGCTGGCGGGACTCGGCTTCGCGCACCGCGCGGGCGTCCTGCACGGCGCGGTGCTCCCCGACCACGTGATGATCCACCCGGAGCGGCACGGCCTGGCCCTGGTCGACTGGTGCTACTCCGTCCCCGGCTGCTACGCGAGCACCGACCCCTCGGGGCGCGTCCCGGCGATGGTCGACCGGTACGCCGGCTGGTACCCGCCCGAGGTGCCGGGACGGCGGCCCGCGAGCCCGGCGACCGACATCTTCCTGGCCACCCGGTGCATGACCGACCTGATGGGCGACAAGGCCCCGAAGGCGATGCGCTCGTTCGCGCGCGGCTGCACGCTGCCGGCGCAGAACCGGCGCCCCGCCGACGCCTGGCGGCTGCTGGCCGAGTTCGACGAGCTGCTGGAACGGCTCTACGGCCCGCGGCGCTTCCGCCCCTTCCACCTGCCCGCCACCCGCTGAAGGAGAGAGATCATGGGAAGCGGAAACTGGTCCACCGACGTCTACGCCGCGCGCGCGAGCTACCGCGCGTCCACCGGAGCCAGCGCGTTCGCCTACTCCGACGGCGGCGCCACCGCCGTCCACCCCGACCTGGACCCGCGCGGCGTGACCGCCCGGGAGAGCCGGGACTCCGCCGACCACCCCGAGTCGCTCGCGATCGGCGTGCTGTTCGACGTGACCGGCTCGATGGGGACCGTGCCGCGGACGCTGCAGACCAAGCTCCCCGACCTGCTCGGGCTGCTGCTGCGCAAGGGGTACGTCGAGCACCCGCACATCCTGTTCGGCGCGGTCGGCGACGCGACGTGCGACCGGGCGCCGCTGCAGGTCGGGCAGTTCGAGGCCGACAACCGGATGGACGACGACCTCGGCAGGATCCTCCTGGAGGGCGGGGGCGGCGGCCAGATGCGCGAGTCGTACGAGCTGGCCATGTACTTCATGGCGCGGCACACCTCGATCGACTGCCTCGACAGGCGCGGCAAGCGCGGCTACCTGTTCATGATCGGGGACGAGCTCGCCTACCCGAAGGCGAAGCGGCGCGAGATCGCCGCGGTGATCGGCGGCGAGCCGGACGAGGACGTCCCGGTCGCCGAGCTCGTCCGCGAGCTGCAGCGCAAGTACGACGTCTACTTCATCATCCCCGAGGGCGCCTACCACTCCGGCAACCGCGAGGTGAAGGACTTCTGGCAGAAGCTGCTCGGCCAGAACGTCCTCTACCTGGACGACCTCGACGCGGTCTGCGAGACGATCGCGCTGACGATCGGGCTCGGCGAGGACGCCATCGACCTCGGCGAGGGGCTTGAGCACCTGGCGGAGGCGGGCTCGGACGCCGGCGCCTCGGTGTCGCGCGCGCTCGCCCGGCTGGACGCGGCCCGCGCACCGGTCGAGGTGTCCTCCACGCCGCCCGGCCTGGGCGCCTCCGGCCCGTCGGCGACGACCCGGCTCTGAACCCGTGGGCCACGTGATCGTCGTCGACCTCGGCTACGGGGACGCGGGCAAGGGGACGGTCGTCGACCACCTCTGCCGCACGGGGGCGCCCCCCGCGGTCGTGCGGTTCAACGGCGGCGCGCAGGCCGCGCACAACGTCGTCGCGCCGGACGGGCGGCACCACACGTTCGCCCAGTTCGGCTCGGGCATGTTCACGCCGGGGGTCCGGACGCACCTGTCGCGGTTCATGCTCGTCGACCCGCTGGCGCTCGCGGCCGAGGCCGAGCACCTGCGCGCGCTCGGCGTCCCGGGCCCGCTCGATCGGCTCACCGTCGACGGGGAGGCGCTGCTCACCACGCCCTACCACCGGGCCGCCAACCGCGCGCGGGAGTCGGCGCGCGGCGCGGCCCGGCACGGGTCGTGCGGGATGGGCATCGGCGAGACCGCGTCCTACGCCCTGGCGCACGACGACGCGCCGCGGGCGGGCGACTGCCTGTCGCCCGCCCGGCTGCGACGGCGGCTCTCCGCCGCCCGCGACTGGTACCGGGCCGCGTTCCCGGGCGGAGAGGACGTCCCCGGCGCCGACGCGTGCGCCGAGGCGTTCGCCGCCTTCGCCGAGCGGGTGCGGATCGTCGGGCCCGGCCGCCTGCCCGCCCTGCTCCGCGCCGGGAACGTGGTGTTCGAGGGGGCTCAGGGCGTCCTGCTGGACGAGTGGCACGGTTTCCACCCGTACACGACGTGGTCGACGACGACGTTCGCCAACGCCGAGACCCTCCTGGCGGAGGCGGGCGCGTCCGCGGCACGGCTCGGGGTGCTGCGCGCGTACGCGACGCGGCACGGCCCCGGGCCGTTCGTCACCGAGGACCCGGCGCTGACCGCCGACCTCCCCGACCGGCACAACGGCACGGGGCGGTGGCAGGGCGCGTTCCGCGTCGGCCACCTCGACGCCGTCGCGCTCCGGTACGCGCTGGAGGCGGCGGGCGGCGTGGACGGCCTGGCGGTCACGCATCTGGACGTAGCAGGGGCACGTCCAGACCTGCGTGTCTGCCGCTCCTACGAGATGGACGGCGAAAGGGTCGGGTGCCTGGAGACGGGGCCGCCCGACCTGGACCGCCAGGCCGCCCTCACCCGCCGCCTGCTGGCGGCGCGCCCCGTGTACGCCCCGCTCGGCGACCCGGTGGAGACGATCGAGGACGCGCTGGGCGCCCCCGTCGCGCTGCGCTCGCACGGCCCCACCTCGACCGACAAGCGGGCTGACCACTTCCGGACACCCATTGACCTGAGCCTGCGCTGAGACCAAGATCCCGCTAACGCCGCGGCTCTTCCGGAGGTGGACCTTGCGTCTCCCCCAGCGCACCCTGTCGGCATTCGCGGCGCTCGCCGCCTCCCTCGCGCTGCTGACCGGCCCGGCCGCCGTGCCGCCGGCCGCGGCGCAGGCCGGCGACGGCTGCGACCCGATCGATCCGGCCGCGTGCCTCCTGCCGTTCCCCAACGACTGGAACACGGTCGCCGACGGCGGCACGCCCACCGGCCGCCGCGTCCACCTGCGCACGACGCTGAAGAACGCGCTCGGCGTGCCCGTGTCCCCGGGCGAGTGGAACCGCGCCGACGGCTTCTCCCCCGGCTCGATGCTGCTCAGCCGCGTCCCCGGCCTCGACCTGGCCCGCACCGGCGCCGCGCCCGTCACCGACATCGGCGCCTCGCTGCGCGACGACGCCCCGATCGTCATCGTCGACACCGCGACCGGCGAACGCTGGCCGTACTGGGCGGAACTGGACGCGAACGCCCCCGCCGGCCGCCAGGCGCTCATCGTCCGTCCGGCCCGCAACTTCCGCGAGGGCCACCACTACGCCGTCGCGCTGCGCGACCTGCGCGACGCGTCCGGGAACCCGATCGGCCCGAACGCCGCGTACGCCAAGATCCTCGGGCCGGACCTGCCGGCGGCCGACCCGCTCGCGGCCCGGCAGCGTGACGCCCGGCGGGTCCTCGCCGCGCTCCAGGCCCGCGGGGTGGGCCGGGACGGCCTCTACCTCGCCTGGGACTTCACCGTCGCGAGCCGGCAGAGCCTCACCGGGCCCGTGCTCCGCATGCGCGACGACGCGCTGCGCGGGCTCGGCGACCGCTCCCCCTCGTTCCTCGTCACGCAGGTGGCCGACGACGTCGACGACAAGATCGCCCGCGAGGTGAAGGGGGTCGTCTGGGCGCCGAGCTACCTCGACCAGTACGGCGGGCTGCCCGGATCGGCCCTGCACCGCGGCGCGGACGGCATGCCCTCGCAGCTGCCGGGCAACTCCCAGGCCGTCCCGTTCCAGTGCGAGATCCCGCGCTCGGCGCTCACCCGGCCCGCGCGCCCCGCCCTCTACGGGCACGGCCTGCTCGGCAGCGAGGGCGAGGTCGACGCGGGCAACGTCAAGGCCATGGCCGCCGAGCACGGCTTCGTCTTCTGCGCGACCAAGTGGATCGGCATGGCGGACGAGGACGTCCCGAACGTCGTCTCCGCGCTCGCCGACCTCACCCGCTTCCGGACGGTCGCCGACCGCCTCCAGCAGAGCCTGGTGAACTTCACCTTCCTCGGACGCGCGATGACCCGCGGGTTCGCCGGGAACAAGGCGTTCCAGAACGACGCGGGCGCACCCCTGATCGACACCGGGGCCGAGCTGACCTACGACGGCAACAGCCAGGGCGGCATCATGGGCGGCGCGCTCACCGCGGTCTCCCCCGACGTCCGCCGCGCCGTCCTCGGCGTCCCGGCGATGAACTACAGCACGCTGCTCAACCGCAGCGCCGACTTCCCGCAGTACGCGAAGGTCCTCGACCTGTTCTACCCGGACAGGCTCGACCAGCAGATCGGCCTCGCGCTGATCCAGATGCTGTGGGACCGGGGCGAGGCCGACGGCTACGCCTGGCACATGACCGACGACCCGCTGCCGAACACGCCGAAGCACCGCGTGCTGATGCACGTGGCGTTCGGCGACCACCAGGTCGCCCCGGTCGCCGCCGAGGTCGAGGCGCGCACGATCGGCGCCCGCGTCCACGCGCCGACCCTCGCCCCTGGCCGCGTCCCGGACACGACGCCCTACTGGGGCATCCCGACGTTCGGCTCGTCCCACGACGGCTCCGCCATGGTCGTCTGGGACAGCGGCTCCCCCGTCCCGCCGCTCACCAACACACCGCCCGCCGAGGGGCGCGACCCGCACTCCGACCCCCGCGGCGACGCCGACGCGCGCCGGCAGAAGGCCGCCTTCCTCACCACCGGCGCCGTCGTGGACGTGTGCGGCGGGGGACCCTGCGTCATCGCGCCCTGATCCGCACCTGAGATGATCGGGATCATGCTCCAGGTCTGCCCGAACGGAAGCCGGACCGAGGGCGTGCCGACGTCCCCGGCGGAGATCGCCGCGGCGGTCCGCGCCGCCGCCGACGTGGGCGCGCAGGACGTCCACCTGCATCCCAAGGACGACGCGGGCGCCGACACGCTGGACGCGTCCCGCGTCGCCGAGACCATCACGGCCGTCCGCGCCGCCACCCCGTCGATCCCCGTCGGGGTGACCACCGGCGCCTGGGCCGCGCCCGATCCGGTCGAGCGCGCCGCGCTGGTGCGCTCCTGGACCGTCCTGCCCGACCACGCCTCGGTGAACTTCCACGAGGAGGGCGCCGAGCTGGTCGCCGAGGCGCTGTTCGAGCGCGGCGTCGCGATCGAGGCGGGGATCTTCTCCGGCACCGGCGCGGCGGCGCGGTTCCTCGGCTGGCCGCACGCCCACCACGTGCTGCGGATCCTCGCGGAGGTCACCGACACCGACCCCGGGACCGCGACCGACGCCGCGAAGGCGCTCCTGCACGACCTCGGCACGCGCCTGTCGCGCCCGATCCTGCTGCACGGCGAGGAGGGCGGCGCGTGGCCGGTGCTGCGGCTCGCCGTCAGGCTGAACCTCGACGTCCGCATCGGGCTGGAGGACACCCTCGAACTCCCCGACGGCTCCCCTGCCGCCGACAACGCGGCCCTCATCCAGACCGCCCGCGCCCTGGCCGTGGTGTGAGGTCCGGCCCACTCGCCCGCCCGGCGGCTCGCCACACGACCGGGCCCGGACGTCAGGAACGCGGGTTGTGGCCGGCGGCGTCCAGGCGCGCCCAGCCCGCCTCCCAGAGGTCGTCGCGGTGCCGGTCGCAGCGGCGCCGGACGAGGGCGTAGGCGATCAGGACGGGAAGCGCGCAGCCGAGCACGGTGGCGCCCGCCGCGTACGCGGCGTCGGTGACGGTGCGGCTGTGCGGGCGGGGCCGGACGGTCGGTTCGCTCTGCCGGTCAACCCAGATCGTCCGATGCGCGCCGACCTTGGCGTCCTTCCAGGCGGGCAGTGACCCGGCGTGGGACTTGCCGTCCGCGCCAGGCCAGACGGCCTGCACGGTCTCGTGGATGTAGCGGTCGCCGGACGAGCCGAGGCCGCCGGTCGAGGCGACCGTCGCGACGACCCGGTGGCGGTCCGCCCGCTCCGCGTTCTCCGCGCGCGTCCCCGCGGTGTAGGACCAGGACGCGGTCCAGGCGGCGAGCGGCGGGGCGACCCCGAGAAGCAGCAGTAGGAGGCCGAAGGCGACCAGCCGCTGGACCCGGTCCACCGGGCGGCGCAGCTCGCTGCGCTCCAGGCCGAGGCGCCGGCGCAGCCTGGTGAGCGGCGTGCCTCCTCGGCCGATGCCGGACCTGCGCATCTGCGTTCACCTCCCCGGGGTGCCCTCCCGGCAAGAGGCCATTAGCCATCTTTTCCCAGGATATTCCCGAGCTCGCCGATCGGCACATCACCGGTGGCCGTATCATCTCCCGTTTCCCGGCCGATATGCCGGTCCGACGACCGAATCCGGCCATCGGCCGGGTCCCCGGGCCCGGGCCCGCGCCGCCCACGGGCGGCCAGGGCGAGCAGCGCGCCGAGCAGGCACATCCCGGCGGTGATCCAGAAGATCTCCCGGTATTCGGTCCGCAACGCGTCCTGGAGGGCCGCCTCGTAGACCTTCATCTGCCGCGCGAACTCGCCCTTGGACATCAGGAACGGCAGCGGCGGCCTCAGGTCGGCCGTGAGGGCGTGGAACCGGTGGAAGCCCCACGCGGTGAGCGCGGAGATCCCGAGCAGCATCCCCATCATCCGCGCGACGACCACGGCCGCGGACGCGACGCCGTGCCGCCCGGCCGGGACGAACGCCAGCACCGCCGACGACACCGGCGCGATCACCAGGCCGAGGCCGAGCCCCGTCACGACGAGGTCGACGTCCATCCTCGGCAGGGGGCCGTACGACGCGTCCGCCAGGTCGGCCGGCCATCCGGCGATCAGCAGGTAGCCGCCGGCGGAGATCGCCATCCCCGCGGCCATCGGCCACCGCTCCCCCACGCGCCGCGCCACCAGGCCGCCGGCCACCGCCGCGACGGGCAGGGCCACGAGGAACCGCGTCAGCAGCAGCGCGCCGTCCGTCGCGTCCTTGTGCAGGACGGTCTGCGCGACCAGCACGACGTCCACGAGCGTCACCATCAGCGCCGCGCCCGACAGCAGGCTCACACCGAGCGTCGCCAGCAGCGGCCCCCGCCGCACGCCCGTCAGGTCGAGCAGCCGCGTCCTGGACCTGACCTCCCACAGCACGAACACCGCCAGGACGGCGGCGCCCGCGCCCAGCGCCGGCAGGCCCCACGGCGGCAGGGCCGCCTCCTGCGGCTCGGGGTTGTAGACGGCGGCGACCAGCAGGCCGAGCCCGAGCGCCAGCAGCAGTCCGCCCACCACGTCCACGCCCGGCCGCGCTTCCCGTGGGGGGACGCCCCCCCACACCCCCCGGCTCGCTTCGCTCATCTCTGGCCCGGACCCGCGCCCGCCGGGCACCGCGACCTGCACGGCCGCCATCGCCACCGCCACCAGCGGCAGGTTGATCCAGAAGATCGCCCGCCAGTCGAGCGCGGCCGCGATCCCCGCCCCGTACAGCGGGCCCAGCACGCTGCCGAGCTCCTGCGCCGCCCCCACCGCGCCGAGCACGACCGGCCGCTGCCGCTCCTCCCAGAGGTCGCCGACCAGCGCCATCGTCACCGGCAGCAGCGCGCCGCCCGCGACGCCCTGCACCACCCGGCCCCCGGTCAGCGCCGGGACGCCGTGCGCCAGCGCCGTCACCACCGACCCGGCCGCGAAGAACACCAGGCACGCCTGCATCACCGGCCGCCGCCCGAACCGGTCCGACAGCTGCCCGAGCAGCGGCATCGCCGCCACGTATCCCAGCAGGAACCCCGTCAGGACGGGCGTCACCCGCTCCAGCCGGTTCACCGGGATCCCGAGGTCCCTGACCACCGGCAGCAGGATCGTCGTGACGACGTAGGCGTCCAGCGCGGCCAGCAGCACCACCGCGCCGCCGGCGCCGATCGCGACCCGGCGACGCCCGCTCACCGCGGCGCGCTGATCTTGTAAGGGGCGTCGAACCCGGTGAACTCGATCGTCACCGCGCCCTCGTCCTTCGGGAACGCCCCCCGCACCTTCAGCAGCCGGTGGTCGGCCCTGCCCACCCAGACCTGGCCGTCCATGTCCTCGTCGATGCCGGGGATCAGACCCGCCACCTGGTCCTTGGGCAGCTTCGCGGCCACCCGGTAGGCCTCCTTGCCGTCCACCTTCTCCACCGCCTCGGGCGACGGCTCCCGCGCCGACGTCAGCAGCTTCGCGATCCCCCGCTGCGGGTCCAGCACCGCCGACGGGTCGTACACGCTCGCCGCCAGGCCCTTCGGCAGCTTGCGCCAGCCGCCCGTCCCGGCGTCCAGGTAGATGCTGTCCCCGACCGCGACGACCTTCATCTCGACCTTCTGGCCCTGCTGCTCCACCGCCAGCGTCCCCTCCGCGTCGCCGCTGCGGAGCAGCTTCATGTCGCCGCCCTTCACCATGACCGGGGTCTTGCCCTCCGACTCCAGGGTGAACGCGACGCTCTTGAGGCCCCCCATGGCCTGCGCGGCCTGCCGGAGCGTCTGCGCGGCGTCGAAGTCGGCCTTCTTCGCGGGCCCGCCGGACCCGCCGTCGCAGCCGCCGGCGAACACCAGCGCGAGCAGGACGGGCACGAGAGCGAGGATGCGTCTGGACATACGCGGGACCCTACCGACGGGTACCAGCACCCGTCACTCGGTAGCAGGTATGACATCCCGCCCCCGGAGGTAGGACATCGGCATTCGTGGTGGCCTCGGTGAAAGGGCCGCCGCTAGGATTGCTCCCGGCAACCCCCCGCCGGGCCGGGGAGGCGCCTGGGGCGGTAGCTCAGCTGGTCAGAGCAGGAGACTCATAATCTCCCGGTCGCGGGTTCGAGTCCCGCCCGCCCTACGCACGACGACGCACCGCTCCCGCGGCGGAGCGGGGCCGTTCCGGCCGGGCCCTAGGCGGGCCACTCCGGGCGGCGCTTCTCCAGGAACGCCGCCATGCCCTCCTGCGCCTCCGGTGTCTGGCTGGACGCGGCCATCACCTCGATCGCGTAGGCGTAGGCGTCCTGCTCGGGGCGGTCGAACTGGGCGTACATCGCCTGCTTTCCGAGGGCCTTGCTGCTGTGGCTGCCCTGGGTCGCGCGCTCCAGCAGGTCGCGGACGGCCTTGTCCAGCTCGTCGTCGGGGACCGCGTAGTTGATCAGGCCCCATTCGGCGGCCGTGGCCGCGCCGACGACCTCGCCGGTGAGGGCCATCTCCGCGGCGCGCTTGCGGCCGACGTTGCGGGAGATCGCCACCAGGGGCGTGTGGCAGAACCAGCCGCCCTTGCCGCCGGGCGCGGCGAAGCCGGCGCTCCGCGCGGCCACGGCCAGGTCGCAGCTCGCCACGAGCTGGCAGCCGGCGGCGGTCGCGAGGCCGTGGACGCGGGCCACCACCACCTGCGGGACCGACTGGATCGTCCGCATCAGGTCGGTGCAGACCCGCAGCAGGTCGCGGGCGTCGGCGTGGGACGCGCCGGCCATGTCGGCGAAGTCGTGGCCCGCGGAGAACACCGGGCCGCTCGCGGCGAGGACCACACCGCGGGCGTCGGTCTCCCCCACCTCCCGGAAGGCCTCGGTGATGCGGAGCAGGAAGTCGCGGGAGAGCGCGTTGCGGCGGCGCGGCCGGTTCATCGTGATCGTGGTGAAGGGGCCGTCGCGGTGCAGCAGGACGTCATCGTCTTCGCTCATGTTTCCGACGTTACGTCAGACCTTCGTCGTACGGTGGTCGGGCGTCCACGAGCCCAGGGGGCATGGCCTTGAAACTCCTCACCGCCACCAACTCCAGCCAGGGGTTCCGCGGCAACGACTTCGACTGGTGCGTCGAAGGCGAGCTGGTCCACATCGGGACGGTGTGCGCCCGCGACCGCGACGATCCCGACGGCGGCTGCGGATGCGGGCGCTCCTTCGCCGGGCTCAACTCCCACCGCGCCACGACCACGGCGATGGTCCGCCACGTTCCGGGCTTCACCGACGCCGACTACGTCCTGGCCGTCCGCTCCAGCCTCGAACAGCAGGGCTGCGACCCCTCGTTCGCCGAGCACGAGGCGGCCCTGCTGCGCTGCCTCGTGCGCGACTGGCCGGTGGGGGTGGTCGTCGAGCGGCGGCTGGATGAGATCGTGGTACGGCAGGTCGTCCAGCCCTAGATCCAGGAGGTGCGCGATGCTCGTCGCGTTCTCGGTCACCCCGCTCGGCGCGGGCGAGGAGGTCGGCGAGCTCGTCGCCGAGGCGGTCCGGGTGGTGCGGGCGAGCGGCCTGCCCAACCGGACCGACGCCATGTTCACCACGATCGAGGGCGAGTGGGACGAGGTGATGGCCGTGGTGAAGGCCGCCACCGACGCGGTCGCGGCGCGGGCGCCGCGGGTGAGCCTCGTCGTCAAGGCCGACATCCGGCCCGGCGTGACCGGCGCCCTCGACGCCAAGGTCGAGTCGGTGGAGCGCCGCCTCAGGTGAAGCAGGCCCGCACGCCGTTCTCGCCGCCGCGCGAGAAGGCGCGCAGCCGCTGGACGGCCGAGCCGTGGTCGCCGGGCCTGGTCCAGGGCGCCCGGTCGCCGATGACCTTGAAGGCCTCCACCAGCTCCTGCTCGTCGCCGTCCTCGAACCGCAGCGTGCCGTCGTCGGACGAGCCGTACAGGGCGGCGCCGGCGAGGCAGTCGGCCTGCAGCTCCGCGGCGGGCGACACCAGTCCGCGCCGGAGCCGGTTCTGGACCGCGTGGCCCCACTCGTGCGAGATCACCAGGTAGACCCACGCGTCGCCGCGCGCGTACCCCGACCGCATCAGGTGGGCGTCCCAGGCGACGAAGTCCCCGGACGGGCAGTAGGCGGCGTTGTCGGGCTCGAAGCGCTCGCGGCCGCACACCGGCGCCGACGCCGGGTCGCGGCCGTCGTAGAGGCCGACGACACGCGGTGAGCCGTACTCCCCCGTGAACAGGCGGTCCCAGTGCCGCCGCCAGAAGTCGTCGGTGAGCGTCTCGGCGGTCCGGACGTCCTCGCGGAACTCGCGCTCGTCGAACGTGCCCGGCGTCCCCTGCTTCGCGGCGGCGGGCGCGCGGGACGCGACCGGGGTGCCCCGCGCCGCGGGACGGGCGGCGCCGGGGCCGGCCGCGGCCGGGTCGAAGCCGCAGGCCCCCGTGAGCGCGGCGGCCAGCGCGAGCGCGCCGGCGAGGGCCGCGGGCCGCCGCGAGCGGTTCCATGCCGTCTGCCTCATGACGGGTCATACGCACCTGAACCCGCGGAAGGACGAGTACCCGCCCGAATCGGCCCGCACTGTGCTCCCCGCACAACCCGAACGACGTTCGATCGGACCCCCGCCCCGTCTTGCCCGCGGCCCGTGGACGCAGGTCGGGGCCCCGTGCCGGGGTGCCGGTCACACGAACTTCTGGAGGGGCGCATGGCGAACGGGACCCTCGCGGTCCGCGGGCTTTCGGTGAGCTACGGGCGGGCGGTGCGGGCCCTGCGCGAGGTCTCGCTGGACGTCCCGGCGGGATCGGTCACGGCCGTCCTCGGCGCGAACGGGGCGGGCAAGACGGTAACGGAACTGTGATGGTTTTCCGGTGGGGTGGCCTGCGCTGTTGTGGGGAGCCGGGTGCGGGCTTGGGTGGGGCGGCGGGCTGCTAGCCTCGCGCGGCTCCGGGCTGCCTCACGGCTGCCCACGTCAGGCCGGGGGCGGCCCCGCCGGAGGGGTCCCCGCCCAAGCCCGCGCCCGGCGTCCCGTCACCTGCCGTGCCCCGTGGGGGTCTGCCTGAGCGTGCACGGTACCCGGTTTGCGCGACGGCGGCTTAGCGTGCTGACCGTGCCGCACACGCTCTTTTGGGTAGGGCCCTACGCCGGAGGCGGGTCCGGATAAGGGGTGGGGGTCGGGGTTGGTTGGGAACCGAAGTGGCCGAACCTTGCGCGCCTGCTGGGCCGTTGGGCGGGTGGCTGGTAGGCGAGAGGAACGTTGAGATCAACGAAAAAGAGGCCCCGCCTGCGCATGTGCGCTGGCGGGGCCCCCGATGTTGCAGCTCATCGCGCGCCGGAATGACGCGTGATCAGCTTACTTGGTCAGGTACTCGGGCCCCTCGTTCATCTTGAACGACCCGTCCGCGTACAGGACGGGGGACCGCTCGATGCCCGGCCGACTGTAGTCCTCGACCTTGCGGACGACGTACCCGCGAGGGTCCGTGCAGTCCACGAGGACGATGGAGGCCCAGTAGCGGTTCGGGTGGTCCTGGACGAGCGGCACCGTGGTCTGGTTGCCCTCGGTGTCGGTGACGGTCACCTTCGCGCCGAAGCTCTTGAGGCTGCCGACACCGTTGCCGTAGGCCTGGTAGACGCCGAAGAGGGCGTACCCCTGCTCCGAGAGGTTGCCCAGACGCATGACCTCACTCCCGGGAACCCTGGAGTCCCCGGTGTGCTGCATGTGCGGACGGTCCTGGAGGGAGCCGAGGTTGTGGTGGTACACGACCTCCGCCGTGCCCACCGCGTCCGCCTTGGCCAGCCTGTTGAACAGGCCGCGCTGGCGAGGGACGGCGACACCGCTCTTGCCGACGACCCAGCCGAACAGGTCGAGGTCGGAGCCGCCCGCGACACCGGACTGCCAGGTGAGCTCGGCCGTGATGACGCTTCCGGCCTTGTCGTCGAGCGCCACGCCGACAGCCTCGTCGTTCTTGGTGAGGTTCGCGTTGGGCGCCTTGTTGAAATTGATGGCCACGGTTCGTGTCCTTTTCGTTGAGGTTGGCTTGGAGGTTGACCCTCCAGCTATGACTGTTCGCACAGACCGCAGAAGCGCAAGCCTGGGCACGCGACCGGTTCGATGACCATCGACGTGCGAGCCTGAGCCGCCATTTGTGACGCCGCCAAGGCCCTACACCAGCGGCCCGAGCGCTTCGGGTGTAGCCAGCCGTGGGGCGGTGAGGTCGGTGTTGTTGCGGGTGGACCTGACGGACCGTGCCTCGGTTCCGCGTCCGCGCTGATCGTCTAGGAGGGCTGCCTTCCGGCAGGGGTGGCGCGACAGAGAGCAGCCGGCGGCCGTGTCCGCGTGCCGGGGCCGAGCCTGATCGGGAAGAAGGCACGGCTGCCGGTCGCGGAACTTTGCGGGGTTCGTCGATGGGAGTTGGGCGGGGGCGGGATGGGTGCGGGTGGCGGCGGTCGGGCCGGCGGGAGGGCCGTCACGGCGTCGGCGGGCCGAGCCAAGCGGCCGGAGGCCGTCTTGGTCTCGTGCCCGTCCGCACGCCTGGTGAAGGTCCCGACCCGACCGAACCTGTTCCGTCCGGCAGCGTCACCCGAGGCGATCACGAAGCGGCGCGCATCGGCTCACCATGCGCGAAGGCGCGCGGCGATACGCCGCGCGCCTTGACCTACGTAGGGAAACTCCTCACACGCTCCCCGGGTTAGTCCCCTTTGATCTGAACGCGGTAGATGAACTCTCCCCAGAGATGGACAGGGCCTCGGTGCCACGAGACCTCGACCGGTCGCCCATTGGCGTCGTAGGCGACGTGGTACATCTCGAAGACGTGCTGATCGTCTTGGAGGTCGAAGTACTCCTGTTCGCTGCCGGTCGGAGGTCGGGAGAGAGTGAGGTACTCGTCGGCGTAGATCTCCTCGTAGCCGAGTTCCTTCATGCGCGTGAGCATGCCGCCCTGCGGCTGAGTGAGGTCCTCTAGCTGGGTGCCGAATGCGATATCGGCAGGGATGTAGCTCGGTACTTTCTGTACCAGTACGTCATCGGCGTACATGTCACGATTGCGGACGAGAACCTCGTTCTTGGGATCGACGCCGAGCAACTCGGCGATCCGGGCAGGCGGTACTTCTCGGCGAACGGTGGTTTCGGATCGTGGGGTCATGCCCTGGCGGCGGACCTCGGCAGCGAAGCCGC
Organism: Spirillospora sp. CA-108201; assembly: GCF_050936235.1. NCBI lineage: Bacteria > Bacillati > Actinomycetota > Actinomycetes > Streptosporangiales > Thermomonosporaceae > Spirillospora > Spirillospora sp. CA-108201. The sequence continues at coordinate 3,247,199 of NZ_JBNJNE010000001.1, forward strand.
CCCGGTCCTCGGCGCGCTTCGGTGCGGTGTAGCGGTCACGGGCGTCTCGGGTGATCTGAGGCATGTAGGTCACCTTCGTCTTTCTTCCTTGTCCCAGGGTGATCAAGCCCTGCCTTCGCAGCCCTTGCAAGGATCGGTTGATGGTGCTGTCGCTGACGCGGAACTCTGCCGCGAGCTTGCGTTGACTTGGGAAATCCGAGCCTCGGGGATAAGGCGAGTTCTCCCTGAGGATGCGGTCACGCAAGATCGCTGCGATGTCATTTGCGCTGAGGGCCCGCACCTGCGCACTCCTGTTCGTGTTGGCACTTCCCCGATCACTTGGGCCAAACATTCAATCAGTGAACCTAGTGACCGAAGCTCATACTGCTTCAGTACTGGCCGGTTGACCCATCGGACTGGGATAGCGAAGCTTGGCGTCAGCAAACAGTGAACGTTTACGCAGTGAACCACACGAAGCGGGAGCACCGCCAGTGTTCGCATAAAGGGCCTGGTCGGAGGATTCCGCCAAATGGCGGACGGCCCCGGGGCAGTGATGCACCACCGCTCCCAGGGCCTAAGCCCGACTGGAAGGAGTCGGACCTGTGGGAGATGGTATTGCCACGCAGGTGGAGGCATTGGCGGCGGCTTGTGAGGCGGCCACGGGACACGAGTCGGCCGGGTGGTCGTGATGGGCGGCTACGCGGTGCAGGAGTCCACTACGAGTGGCCTGCTGACGATCGACTGCCTGGCGGCGCTGACGGCTCCTGCTCAGGTGCGGATGCTGGTGGGTCTGCGGCTGGAGGGGTGGGGGCTCGCGGGGTGGCGCAACGACATGGGTGTGATCGCCAGTGAGCTGGTGACCAACGCGGTGGTGCACGGGCCGCAGGACGGCACGGTGCGGGTGCGGTTCTCGCGGGAGCGCGGGGGGTTGCTGCTGGCGGTGTGGGACTCCTCGGATGCGATGCCGGTGCGCCGGGAGGATCCGGAGGGTCTGAGCGGTCGGGGCCTGGTGATGGTGGAGGCGCTCGCGACGGCGTTCGGCGCTAGCCCGACCAGTCCGAACGGGAAATGGGTGTGGGCGCGGTGCCGGACGGAATGACGGGCGGTGGCCGGGCGGCGTGGCGTGGGATGTCGGCTGCGAGGTTGCGCCTGCGGTATGAGGCGGGCGAGTCGGTTCCGGTGATCGCTGCGGCGTGGGGGCTGACGCCGCGTCAGGTGTACCGGTGGATGCGGCATGAGCGGATCAACCGGCGGCCTCCGGGTGCGCCGATGTGGGATGAGTTCCCGATTTCGCTGGAGGAGCTGCGGGGCTGGTACGAGTCGGGCGAGTCCATTTCGGGGTTGGCGCGGGAACTGGGGGTGTCGGAAAAGGCGGTGGTGATGCGGTTGGCGAAGTCGGGGGCGGTGCTGCGGTCGCGTGAGGAGCGGGGGCGCGGACGGAGGCGGATGGAGTTGGCGGTGCCCTCGCCGGTGCTGCGCCTGCGCTATGAGGCGGGCGAGTCGCTGTATGACCTGGCGCGGGCGCTGGGGGTGGTGCCCGCGACGGTGAAGGTGCGGCTGTTGGAGGCCGGGACGACGATGCGGCCGGTGGGCGGCCGTGACGGGCGGAACAAGATCGAGTTGGCGATCAGCCTGCGGGAGTTGCGCCGCCGTCGGGAGGCGGGTGAGTCGTTGGCCAGTCTCGCGGAGGAGTTGGGGGTGTGCGAAGCCACGATTTGGGCGCGGCTCAAGAGCGCTGCGGTGGAGTTGCGGGGCGACGAGGGGCGGCAGGACGGGCAGGAGCGATGAGAGCGGGAGGCGGGAAAGGCGTGGTGGCCGTGAGGCGGGCCGAAGAGGTGTACGACCGTGTCGGCGGGCTGCTGTCGGGTGCGGTGGACCAGGTGGAGCGGGGTGTGCTGAGGGGCCGTGATCTGGCGGGGATGCGGGCGCGGGTGCGGTATCTGGATCTGCTGGCGGTGACGCTGGGGCGTGCCGGGTGGGGGTGTGTGCCGCTGTATCGGTTGCCGGTGCGTCCGCTGCCGGTGCTGTGTCCGGTGCTGTGGGTGCACAGCCGTACGGGGGATGCGGGTCTGCCGGTGACGGTGCTGGCCACGTGTGCAGGCTGGTGGTACGTGGACGCCAGCGACCGGGGGGCGTGGTGGGTGGGCTGGTGCTCGGACCGGCCGGGAGCGGTGGCTGAGATCGACGGGCGGTTGATGGCGCAGATCTCCGCGCAGGAGGGGCCTGCGGTGCCGCTGAAGTTCGGAGGCGGCCGGTGAACGCATCGCAAGGGGCCGGGCTCGTGACGATGGAAGCGGCGCTGGACGGGCTCCACCTGTCTGTCGAGACGGCGTGCGCGGCGGTGCAGCGCAGGGGCGAAAGCCTGTCGCTGGAGGAGACGACCGAGGTGATGGAGTCGGCCGTGGTGGTCCTGGATGCGGTGCTGGCGATCGTCAGAACGACGGTGGCGCGGACCGAGATGATCCGTGAACGGGAGCTGACCGAGCGGCGGGGCTCGTCGGCGCTTGACGTGCTGGATCAGGCGGTGCTGCACCTGGGGTACGGCCGGGAGGTCGTTGAGGGGGGACGTCACCTGCTGGGCATGGGGTGGGGTGAGGTGCTGCGGGTGACGCGCGGCGAGGTGTAGGCGTCACGTTGCGGGGGCCGTGTGGGTGTAGGGCCGCGGCCCCCTGTTCGCGGCTGGCTGAGGGGCTGGGCCGGCGGATATGGCCGCCAGGCCACCCCGTAGGGGCGACCGCGAGGGAGTTCGGCCGGCGCTGGCCCGCCCTGGGCACCTTCCGTCTGAGTTGGTGTCGGTGTGGGGGCCGCTGCCCGGCTCAGGCCTGACGGTCGCGGGTTCGGTGTTCATCGAGGGAAAGCGAGAGGGTCATGGGTCGGCGTAAGCGTGCGCAGAATTGGGACGGCCGCAGTGCCAGCGGGCGGCGGGTGGACCGGTCTGCGGCGTGCCGTAAGAAGCCGTTCCTCACGCGGGAGGAGGCCGAGGCGGAGATGCGGCGGAAGCTGGAGCGCAAGGACAACGCGGACGGGTTCGCGCGGTTGCCGTCGAGGGTTCAGGAGTGCGAGCAGTGCGACGCGTTCCACATCACGGGGGCGTCTGCCAAGCCTGCTCCGGCGGGGAGGCTGCGGCGGCGGCGTAAGGGCGGGATGGGCTGGAAGTAGCGGCGCGGGGCCCTGGCCCGTGCCCGGCGCGGTGCGGGTCAAGGCCGGTCGGTCAGGTGAGGGGGACTTCGCCTGCGATGGTGGTGGCTTCGGGCCAGATGGAGACGGTGTGGTCGATGGGTGTGCCGTTCTACCTGGACGCGTTCTGGCTCCAGACGGGCCTGTTCGCGATGTCGGCGGCTAGCGGCGCCGTCGGCCTGAACCTGCTGACCGGCGCCACCGGGCGGCTGTCGATGGGGCACGCCTTCTTCCTCGCGGTCGGCGCCTACGGGTAGGTCTACCTGGCGGCCGACTCCGGCCCGCACCTGGCGGGGCTCGGGCTTGCGACGCCGGTGGCCTTCCTCGGCGCGATCCTGCTCGCGGGCGTCGCGGGCGGGCTGTTCAGCCCCATCGCCGGACGGCTGCGCGGCACCTACCTCGGCATCGCGTCCCTCGCGCTGATCTTCATCGGGCAGCACCTGCTGTTCAACGCCGGGAGCGTCACCGGCGGGTTCAACGGGCGCGACGTCCCGCCCTTGGAGATCGCCGGGTTCCGCTTCGACGACGCCCCCGGGCTGGTGGTGTTCGCGGTCCCGCTCGGCGCGCTGGAGCGGCTGTGGTTCCTCGCCGGGGCGCTGCTCGCGCTGGTCTTCCGGCGGACCGTCCCCGACTACTTCGGCATGTTCCTGTCCCTGGACCACCTCGCCATGATCGTCATCGGCGGGCTCGGCACCGCGGCCGGCGCCGTCGCGGGCGCGGTGTTCGTCTCCGTCCTGCCCCAGCTCCTCACCCGCTTCGGCGACGACCTGCCGCTCGTCGCCGCGCCGGGCTCGGGCGGCGTCTCCCCCGCCGAGGCCGCCCGGATCCTGTACGGCGCCGCCGTCGTGCTGTCCCTTCCCGGCGGCCTGACCGGGACGTGGACGCGGCTGCGCACCGCCGCGTCCCGGCGCCGGGCCTCCCGTCCCCTCACCGATTCGAGCAAGAGGAGCAAGCAATATGAGGCGCATCCGCAGATCCGGCGCGGCACGTCTCACCGCGGTCGCCGCGCTGGCCGTGGCGCTGCCGCTCGGCATGGCGTCGGGCTGCAGCGGCAAGGCGTCCGGCGGGTCCGGCGGGACCGGCCCGGACGGCGTCAGGACCGGGCCCGGCGTCACCGACGCCGCGATCCGCCTCGGCGTCGAGACCGACCTGACCGACAGCGACATGTCCGCGCAGGTCGCGGCGCTGAAGAGCGCGGGCGTCAAGGCGATCCTGCTGAGCGCCGGGCCCAAGCAGTCGGCGTCGCTGGCGGGCCTCGCCCGCGCCAAGGGCATGACCGCGCCGATCGTGGCGAGCAACTCCGGGTTCTCCCCGCAGCTCCTGCAGACCGCCGCGGCGCCCGCGCTGCTCAAGGACTTCTACCTCGCCGGCGCCGGCGCGCCCGTCTCGTCCGGCCTGGCGCCGATCAGGAAGCTGGCGGACGACTACGGGAGGAAGTACCCGGGGCAGCCGCGCGACAGCGCCGTCGTCAACGGCTACACGGGCGCGGTCATCTTCGCGGACGCGCTGAAGAAGGCGTGCGCCGCCAAGGACCTCACCCGGGAGGGCCTGATCACCGCGCACCGCTCCACCACGGCCCACGACGGCGGCTACGGCACGCCGATGGACTTCTCGAAGGTGGACGAGCCGGGCACCCGCAGGACCTACATCCTGCGGACGGACGCCAAGGCGCTCGGCGGTCTGGTCGTCGAGCGGCAGCCCGCGGAGTCGGAGGCGGCCGAGACCTACAAGGTCCCCGCCGGCGCCTGAGGCCCGGGGCGCGCGGCCCCGGGCCCGCGGTCAGCCTTCGGAGACGAGGCGCGCCGCGACCCGGTCGAGGACGGCGAGGTCCTCGACCGGGAGGTCGTAGAGCGACGGCGGCGGGGTGTCGAGGATCCGCTCGGCCTCCGCCGCCGCGGCCCGCCCCGCCGCCGTCACCGTCACGATCTTGGAGCGGCGGTCGGCGGGGTTCTCGGTCCGCTCGACCAGGCCCCGCCCGACCAGGTCGTCCACCACGAGGGTGACGTAGGGGCGGTCGGTGAGCAGCCTCTCGGCGAGGTCGCGCAGCGTCGGCGGCGTGCTCGCCGCGGCGATGTGGCGCAGCGCCTTGACCCGGAAGAAGCTCATGCCGAGCGCCTCGGTGACCTCGCGGCGCCGGTCGCCGCGCTCGTGCAGCAGGACCCTCAGGTTGTGCCACGCCCGCGCGGCGGCGTCGGCGTGCTGGACGGCGGGCTCGGTCATCGCGCACTCGCTCCCGTCACCTCGCGTGCGTCCGGCACCGGATCGTCGCCGAACAGGCCGGCCGTGCGCGCCGCGCTGCGGGCGGCCCGCCGGCCCGTGGTGGCCGTGCCCAGCACCAGGACCGCGGCGGCGCATCCGGCGAGGATCCAGTATGCCGGTCGGGCGGCCGCCACGAAGGCGGGCGCGGCGGGATGGGCCGCGGACGCCCCGGCGGCCAGCACCGCGCCGATCACCGCGACGCCGAGCGCCTGCCCGATCTGGCGGCTGGTGGAGGCGACCGCCGCGGCGACGCCCGCCTGGGCGCGCGGCATCCCCGACACGGCGGTGTTGGTGATCGGCGAGTTCACCATGCCGAACCCGATCCCGAACAGCACGTACGCGGCGAACAGCGTGAGGTCGCGCGTCTCGGCGTCGAACGCCGCGAAGAGCAGCCCGCTGGCGAGCATCGCCGCCCCCGCGATCTGGAGCGGGAGCCGCGGGCCCCGGCCGCCGACGAGCCGTCCCGACAGCGGGGCGGTCACGGCGGTCATCGCCGCCATCGGCAGCAGGAACAGCCCCGCGTGCAGCGCCGACAGCCCGCGCACGTTCTGCAGGTAGAGGGTGTTGAGGAAGAGGAAGCCGCCGAGCGCCGCGAACGCGCTGACGGCGATGACGGTCGCGCCGGAGAACGGGACGCTGCGGAAGAAGCGCAGGTCGATGAGCGGCTCGGGGGCGCGCAGGGCGTGCACGACGAACCCGGCGAGGGACGCGGCGGCGACGATCGCGGCGCCGTACACGGCCGGGTCGGCCAGGCCGCGGCCGGGCGCCTCGATGATCGCGTAGGTCAGCGTCCCGAGCAGAAGGATCATGAACGCCTGGCCGAGCGGATCGGGGCGGCGCGGGCGCGGGGCGCGCGACTCGGGGACGAACAGCGCGGTCAGCACGAGCGCGGCCAGCCCGATCGGCACGTTCAGCCAGAAGATCGACCGCCAGCCGACCGAGTCGACCAGCACCCCGCCGACCAGCGGCCCCATCGCCATGCTGAGCCCGACGACGGCGCCCCAGACGCCGATGGCGCGGGCCCGCTCGCGCGGCTCGGTGAACACGTTCGTGATGATCGACATCGCGACCGGGTTGAGCATCGACCCGCCGACCGCCTGCACGACGCGGGCGGCGACGAGCAGGCCGAGGGACGGCGCGAGGCTGCACAGCACCGACCCGACGGAGAACAGCGCGAGGCCGGTCTGGAACACGCGGCGCCGCCCGATCCGGTCGGCGGTCGAGCCGGACAGGAGGAGCAGGGACGCCAGCACGATCAGGTACGCGTCGATCGCCCACTGCAGGCCCGACAGCGAGCTGTGGAAGTCGCGCTGCAGCGAGGGGAGCGCGACGTTGAGGATCGTGTTGTCCAGGCTGACGATGAGCAGGCTGAGGCAGCAGATGGCCAGCACCGCCAGCCGGCGCCGGGGACTGAGTTCGGGCACGCCGGCCTCCAATCGTTATAGCCCTACAACCGTTATGAGGCTACAACGATTCCCGGTGTGCCCCGCCCGGCGGCGGGCGCCTCAGCGCGGGGCGGCGATGCGGGCGCGGGCCGCCGGAACCACCAGCGGGGTCCCGGTCTCCGGGCAGTCGATCACCCGGCACGGCAGCCGGAAGACCTGTTCCACCAGGTCGGCGGTGACGACGGCGGACGGGTCGCCCTCGGCCGCGATCCGGCCGTCCCGCATCGCGATCATGTGCGTCGCGTAGCGGGCGGCGTGATTGAGATCATGCAGGACGGCGACGATCGTCCGGCCCTCCTCGTGCAGCCGCGCGCACAGGTCGAGAACCTCGATCTGGTGCGCGATGTCGAGGTAGGTCGTCGGCTCGTCCAGCAGCAGCAGCGGCGTCTGCTGGGCGAGCACCATGGCGATCCAGACCCGCTGGCGCTGCCCGCCCGACAGCTCGTCCACATGCCGGTCGGCGATGTCCCCGACGCCGGTCGCGGCCATCGACTCCGCGACGACCCGCTCGTCCTCCCTGGACCACTGCCGCAGCAGGCTCTGGTGCGGGTACCGGCCGCGCGAGACCAGGTCGGCGACCGTGATCCCCTCCGGCGCGATGGACGACTGCGGCAGCAGCCCGAGCGTCCGCGCCAGCTTCTTCGCGGGCCAGTCGGCGATGGGGCGGCCGTCCAGCACGACCGACCCGGCGGAGGGCCTGAGGATCCGCGCCAGCGCCCGCAGCAGCGTCGACTTGCCGCAGGCGTTGGGCCCCACGATCACCGTGAACGAGCCCTCCGGCACCGCCACGTCGAGGTCCTCGGCGATGGTGCGCTTGTCGTAGGCCAGGGTGAGCCCGGCGCCGGCGAGCCGCGCGGTCGCGTCCTTCATCACATCCGTCCCGTCTTGCGTTCGGTCACGAGGAGCCAGACCAGGTACCCGCCGCCGAGCAGCCCGGTCACCACGCCGACCGGGAGCTGGTGGCCGGGGAAGCCGCGCTGCGCCGCCCAGTCGGCGGCCGCCATCAGCGCGGCGCCCATGCACGCCGCCGGGAGCAGGTTGGGGCCGGCCGTCCGGGTGAGGCGGCGGGCGAGCTGCGGCGCGGTCAGCGCGACGAACGAGACCGGCCCGGCCGCCGCCGCGGCGAGCGCGGTGAGCAGCACGGCCGCGGCCAGCAGCAGCACCCGGATCCGCTCGATGGGCACGCCGAGCCCGTGCGCCGCGTCGTCGCCCATCTCCAGCATCCGCAGCGCCCGGCCGCAGCCGGCGAGGGCGAGCGGGCCGAGCACCGCGAGCGCCGCGATGACGGGCGCGGCGTCCGCCCAGTCGCGGCCGTCCAGGCTGCCGGTCAGCCACAGCACGGCGCGGGCCGCGTCGGTGATCTCCGCCTGGGTGATCAGGTAGCCGTTGACGCCGGTGAGGATCGCGGCGACGCCGATGCCGACGAGGATGAGCCGCTGCCCGTGCGCGCCGCGCCGCCCGGCCACCAGGTACACGACCAGGCCGGTGAGCAGGCCGCCGCCCGCCGCGCCGGCCGCGACCGCGGCGCTGCCGGCGCCGGTCAGCACGATCACGGCGAGGACGCCGGTCGCGGCGCCCTGGCTGAAGCCGAGGATGTCGGGACTGCCGAGCGGGTTGCGGGTGAGCGACTGGAAGATCGCGCCCGCCAGCCCGAGCGCGGCGCCGACCGCGAGCCCGGCCGCCACGCGCGGCAGCCGGATCTCGTTCACGATGAGCGCGTCGGCGGGCGACCCCCGCCCGGCCAGCGTCCGGACGACGTCGGCGGGGCTGATCGGGAAGTCGCCGCCGCCGATGAGCAGCACGCCCGTCCCGAGCGCGACGGCGAGGCAGAGCCCCGCGACGGCGAGCGCGCGCGGCCGGAACCGGAACGACGCCGCGGGCGTCCGGACGACGGCGAAGTGCGGCCCCCTGCTCAGCGCTTCTCGTGGGGGGACGACCCCCCACACCCCCCGGTTCGCTCCGCTCATGAGAGGGACCTCCTCGGACGACGGACGAAGTACAGGAACACCGGCCCGCCGGCCACGACCATCACGACGCCCACCTGGAGCTCGGACGGACGCACCACGACGCGTCCGAGGACGTCCGCCGCGAGCATCAGGGCGGGCGAGAGCACCGCGCAGAACGGGATCAGCCGGCGCAGGTCGGGGCCGGTCAGGGCGCCGACGAGGTGCGGCACCATCAGCCCGACGAAGATGATCGGCCCGCACGCGGCCGTCGCCGCGCCGCACAGCAGCGTGACCGTGACGATCGCGGCGATCCGGACGCGTCCGGGGTCGGCGCCGAGCGCGCGGGCGGCGTCCTCCCCCATCGCCATCGCGTTCAGCGGGCGCGCCAGCAGCAGCGCGGCGACCAGCCCGGCCAGAACGAACGGCGCGCCGCGGACGACGGTGTAGCCCTGCGCGGAGGCGAGCGACCCGACCGTCCAGAAGCGCATCCGGTCGAGGGACGCGGTGTCGAGCAGCTGCACCGCGTTGACGTAGGAGAAGAGCGCGGCGTTCAGCGCCGACCCGGCGAGGGCGAGCCGGGCCGGGGTGGCGGCGCGCCCGCCGCCGACCGCGTAGAGCAGCACCGCGACGGCGCCCGCGCCGGCGAACGCGAACCACACGAACCCGGTGAACGAGGTGACGCCGAGGAAGGAGATGGCCGAGACGACCGCGGCGGCGGCGCCCGCGTTGATGCCGAGCAGGCCGGGGTCGGCGAGCGGGTTGCGGGTGAGCGACTGCATCACCGCGCCCGCGAGGCCGAGCGCGGTCCCCGCGAGGAGCCCCAGCAGGGTGCGCGGCAGGCGCATCTCGCGGACGAGCGTGTACGCCGCCGAATCGGCGTCGAAGAGCCCGTCCCACACCTGGCCGGGCGACAGCGGCTTCGCTCCGACTCCGAGGCTCAGCAGGGCGGCGGCGAGCAGGAGGAGCAGCGCGCCGGCGAGTCCGGCGGCCCACCGGGCGCCCGGCGGCCGCCGGGCGCCCGCCGCCTCCGCGGGCGGCGTGACCGGCGGCGACTTCGTCGTCAACACGTGGCGGGCTCCGGGGGGACGGCCGGGGACCACCGTGACGGTCCCCACTCTGGACAAGATCTTAGGTTAGGTTAACCTAAGTTTCCATCGGCCGACTATCCGGCCAGGCAACTTGATTTGGGAGAACGTCGGACATGTCGAACATCGGGGCACAGCACCTCACCCGCCGCGGCCTGCTCGGCGCGGGCGGCACCCTCGCCCTCGGGGCGCTCATCAGCGCGTGCGGAGGCGGTGACGGCGCGAGCGGCACGGCCTCGCCGGGCGGCGGCGCCTGGACGTTCACCGACGACCGCGGCACGCGGGTCGAGCTCAAGGCGCGCCCGCAGCGGGTCGTCGCCTACGTCGGCGCCGCCGCCGCCCTCTACGACTTCGGCGTGGACGAGCGGCTCGTCGGCGTGTACGGCCCGACGAAGCTCAAGGACGGCAGGCCGGACCCCCAGGCCGGGAACCTGCCCGTCGACCGCCTGGAGATCATCGGCAACGCCTACGGCGAGTTCAACATCGAGAAGTACGCCGCGCTGCGTCCCGACCTGCTCGTCGACAACATGTTCGTGCAGGGCGACCTGTTCTACGTCCCGGCCGAGAGCAAGGACAAGATCTTCGCGCTGGCGGACTCGGTCGGCATCTCCGCCGGCGCCGTCGCGCTGCCGAAGCCGATCGAGCGCACCGCCGCGCTCGCCGCCGCGCTCGGAGCCGACCTGAAGTCGGCGAAGGTGACCGCCGCCAAGGCCCGGTTCGACAAGGCCGCCGAGGCGCTGCGCGCGGCGGCCAAGGCCAAGCCGGGCCTGAAGGTGCTGGCGGCGTCCGCGAGCCCCGACCTGTTCTACGCCTCCAGCCCCGCGAAGAACACCGACCTCATCTACTACAAGGAGCTCGGCGTCGATCTGATCGTCCCCGAGAAGCTGGGCAAGGACGGCTACTTCGAGGAGCTGAGCTGGGAGAACGCCGACAAGTACCGCGCCGACGTCATCATGCTCGACTCCCGCACGCAGGCGCTCCAGCCGAAGGACCTCGGGTCCAAGCCGTCCTGGAAGGACCTGCCCGCGGTGAAGGCGGGCCAGGTGATCGCGTGGCAGCCCGAGCCCCGCTTCTCCCACGAGGGCTGCGCGCCGGTCCTCGAAGCGCTCGCGGCGTCCGTCCAGTCGGCGAAGAAGGCGGGCTGAGGCCGCGATGGCGAGGACCCCGGCGCACCCGTACGCCTTCTTCGACCTGCACGTCCTGCGGTCCGAGCGGCTCGGCCCGTCCATGGTCCGCGTCACCTTCGGCGGGGAGCCGGTGGACGGCTTCGTCACCGCCGGGCGCGACCAGCGGTTCAAGATCTTCCTGCCGCACCCGCACCAGGACGCCCCGGTGATGCCGCAGGGCGCCGACGGCGACACGTGGTTCACGGACTGGCGGACGATGGACCCGGCGGTCCGCGGCATCATGCGGTCCTACACCGTCCGCGCCAAGCGGCCCGGCGAGCTCGACGTCGACTTCGCGCTGCACACCGACGGCGCGTCCGGCCCGGCCGCCCGCTGGGCCGCGGCGGCGGGCGCGGGCGACCGCGTCACCGTCCTCGGCCCGACCGGCCCCGACAACGGCGGCTACGACTTCCGGCCGCCGCCCGGCGCGCCGGTCGTGATGGCGGGCGACCTGACCGCGCTGCCCGCCATCGCCGGCAACCTCGCCTGGCTGCCCGCCGGGACGCCCGCGCAGGTCTGGATCGACGTCCCGGACCCCGGCGACCGGCAGGACCTGCCGGCCGCCGCCGGCGCGCAGATCTCCTGGGTCACCCCGGGCGGCCTGCTGGACGCCGTGCGCGCGGCGACGATCCCGGACGGCGCGTACGCGTGGATCGCGGGCGAGTCCGCCCAGGTCAAGGCGCTACGGCGGCATCTGGTGAACGAGCGCGGCCTGCACCGCCGCGCGGTCACCTTCACCGGCTACTGGCGGCGCGGCGCCACCGAGGAGGACCTCCTCGCCGAGGTCGTCGCCGGCGGCAGCCCCGCCACCGAGGAGTGAGAGCGGTCAGGGGTCGCGGCCGGTGTCGTCGATGGTGAGGACGCTCCGGTCGAGGGCGCCGGCGCGGTAGGCGGCGGCGCCGATCGTCTGGGCGGCGACGGGCGCGGTGAGGAGCTGGAAGACCGCGACCAGCAGCAGCGGCGCGGCGCCCGCAGCGGAGCCCGCCTGGGGCGCGGCGCCCCCGAGGACGAGCAGGAGCCCGATCGTCTGCGGCTTGGTCGCGGCGTGCAGCCGGGTGAGCAGGTCGGGGAACCGCAGCACGCCGAGCGCGCCCACCGCGCAGAACGCGGCGCCCGCGGGAAGCAGGACGGCGGTGACGACGTCGCCGGCGGTCACGGGCCCTCCTCCCGCCGCGCCGCGAGGCGGGCGGCGGTGACCGACCCGACGAACCCCAGAAGCACGACGGCCACCAGGATCGTCGACAGCGCGGGCTCGCCCCAGACGGCCGAGTGCACCGCGATGCCGCTGACCAGCAGCACCGCCAGGACGTCCACGGCCATGATCCGGTCGAAGGAGGTCGGGCCGCGGACGAGCCGCGCGGCGGTCATCAGGACCGCCGCGCCCAGCAGGACCATGGTGACGGTGTAGACGACGGTCATCCCCGCCCCTCCTCCTCCGCTGTGTCCTCGGGGGTCACGAGGGCCCCCATCAGCCTGCGCTCCGTGCGCAGCACGCCGTCCCGCGCGGCGTCGGCCTCCCGGCGGTCGCGGACCGGCATGCCGTGGATGCGCAGGATCGACCGCTCCCAGTCGAGGTCGACGAGCAGGGTGCCGGGACGCAGGGAGATGCTCGTCGTGACCGCGAGCAGCACGAGCTCCGAGCGCGTCCGGGCCCTCACCTCGATGACGGCGCCCCTGACCCGGCGCGGGGCGCGCAGCGCGTGCCAGCCGATGACCACGCTCGACGCCAGCAGGTCCCACGCGAGTTCCGCGGCGGCCTCGGCGAGGCGCAGCGGCCGGATCCGGGTGACGAGCGGGACGGCGGGCAGCCTGCTCACCGTGTAGGCGACGGCCGCGGCGACGGCGCCGCCCGCGACGACGAGGGCGTCGACCCGTCCCCACAGCAGCACCCAGACGGCGAGCAGCCACGCCGCCATGCCCAGCCGGGCGCCGATCCTGCGGACCGCGGTCCTCACGGCGCCCTCCCGTCCAGCACGGCCCGCCGGTAGGCCGACGGCTCCACCAGATCGGCCGCGGCGCGCGCGCTCCAGGACGACAGCGGCCCGGCGAACCCGGCGATGAAGAGCCCGCCGGCGACCATCACGGCCGTCACCGCCTGCATGACCCGCACCCCGCCCCGGGTGTAGGGCTCGGCCCCGGGCGGCTCCCCCGCCTCGGCGGGCCGGGGGCGCCAGAACCCGAGCGCCCAGATCCGCGCCATCGCCATGAGCGTGAGGAGGCTCGCGAGCACCGCGACGCCGGTGACGGCGTACGCCAGCGGCCGTCCCGACCCGAGGCCCGCCTGGAACAGGGCGAGCTTCGCGACGAACCCCGACGTCGGCGGCACCCCGCTCACGCTCATCGCGGGGATGAAGAACAGCACGGCGATGAGGGCCGACAGGCGGGCGAGGCCGCCGAGCCGGCGCAGCGACGTCTCCCCCGTGCGGGCCTGGATCAGGTCGCTGACCAGGAACAGCGTCGCCTGCACGACGATGTGGTGGACGAGGTAGAGGATCGCCCCCGTGAGCCCGGCGACGTCGAACAGCGCCAGGCCGAAGAGCATGTAGCCGATGTGGCCGACGAGGGTGAACGAGAACACCCGGTGGATGTCGTCGTTCGCCAGCGCGCCGAGCGTGCCGACGACCATCGTCCCGGCCGCGAGGACGAGCATCACCCACGACCCGTGCTCGCGGGGGAACACCAGCGTCTCGACGCGGATGAGCGCGTACACCGCGGCCTTGGTCAGCAGCGCGGCGAACACGGCGGTGACCTTGGTGAGGGCGGCCGGGTAGGCGTCCGGCAGCCACAGGTGCATCGGCACGATCGCGCCCTTGATCCCGAACACGACGAGGAACAGCAGCCCGAGCGCCGTGCGGGTGCCCGCCGGCAGTCCCGGGACGCGCTCGGACAGGTCGGCGAGGTTCACCGTCCCCGCCGCCGCGTAGGTCAGGGCGAGCGCGGTGAGGAACATGATCGAGGACGTGAGGCTGACGACCGTGTAGGTCATGCTCGCCCGGAGGCGCTCGGCCGTCGGCTGGAGGGTCATGAGCACGTAGCTCGACGCGAGCATCACCTCGAAAGCGACGAACAGGTTGAACAGGTCGCCGGCGAGGAACACCAGGCCGACCCCGGCGGTCAGCGCCAGGTAGGCGGGATGGAACACCCCCGGCTCGCTCCGGCGCTCCAGCGCGCCCGCGCCCTCCGCCACCGCGTGCAGCATGATCGCCAGCAGCACGGTGCTGGACACCACGAGCAGCAGCGCCGACAGCCGGTCGGCGACCAGCGTGATGCCGAGCGGGGCCGCCCATCCCCCGGCCTGGACGGCGACGACCCCGTCCCGCGCCACGGCGGCCAGCACCGCCGCCGACGCCGCCACCGCGCCCGCCCCGACGAGCGGCGCGAGGACCCGCAGCCAGAACCGGCGGCGGCTGATCATCGCGAGGGCGGCGCCCAGCAGCGGCAGCGCGAACGGCAGGGGAAGCAGGACGTTCACTCGTCCTCCTCCAGGGGGTCGTGCGGTTCCGGCGGGGCGTCCCAGGACTCGCGGCGGCGCCCGGCGCGGATCCTGCGGTCCTCGACGTCGTCCCGCACCTCGTCCTCGCCGAGCAGCCGCCGGCTCCGGTACGCCAGCGCCAGCAGGAACGCCGTGACACCGAACGTGATCACGATGGCGGTGAGCGCCATCGCCTGCGGCAGCGGGTCGGCCATCGTCCGCCGCGAGCCCCCGCCGAGCAGCGGCGGCGCCCCCGCGGCCCCGCCCGCCAGCAGCAGGACGAGGTTGGCGCCGTGCCCGAGCAGCATGAAGCCGACCACGACGCGGATCAGTGACCGCTGCATCAGCAGGTCGAACCCGGCCGCGAACAGCACGGCGACGGTCAGCACGAGGACGAGCGCGGGCCCGGTCACGCCGCCTCCTCCTCGTCCCGTTCGTCCTCCAGGCCCGCCCCGAGCGTGGTGAGGATCGTCAGCACCAGTCCGAGGACCACCAGGTACACCCCGATGTCGAAGAACAGGCTGGTCGGCACCTCGACCTCGCCCAGGACGGGCGGCGACGCGTGCCAGATCTCCCCCTGGAGGAACTCCCCGTGCGGGAACCCCCCGGCCGTCCAGCCGGCCGCGCCCGTCGCGACCGCGAGGCCGAGGCCGCCGCCGATCAGGACGCTCGGCCGCACCGGCAGCGCGGACGCCAGCTCCCGCCGGCCGCCCGGCAGGTACCGCAGCACGAACGCCATGCCCGCCACGAGCCCGCCCACGAACCCGCCGCCCGGATGGCCGTGCCCGGCCACGAGCAGGTAGAGGGAGAACACGAGGATCGTCGGGCCGAGGAACCGCGCCGCGGCCTCCAGCACCACCGAGGACCCGCCGAGCGGCGGGCGCCCCGGCGCCGCCAGCCAGCGGCTCCCCGCCTCTCCCGGCCCGCGCTCGCCGCCGGCCGGGCTCGGCAGCCGCCGCCCGCTCGTCACCAGCCCGACGACGCCCATCGCCGCGACGCCCAGCACCGTGATCTCGCCGAGCGTGTCCAGCGCACGCATCTCGACGAGGATCGCGTTCACGACGTTCTCGGCCCCCTCCTCGCTCGCGAGCCGGGCGTACCCGGGCCCGGCCGGACGGGTGTCCCGGCTCAGCGCCGCCACCACCAGGAACAGCGCGACGAACCCGCCGAGGCACACGCTGATCGCCCCGACGACCGCCCTGGCCGACCCCTTGCGGCGCCTCGGCGGGTACCGGACCGGCAGCCGCCGCAGCACCAGCACGAGCATGATCAGCGACAGCGTCTCCACGACGAAGAGCGTCAGCGCGAGATCGGGACCGCCCTGCACCACGAACAGCCCGGCGACCCCGTAACCCGTCCCGGCGAGCAGCAGCGCGGCCGTCAGCCTCCGGCGGGCCCGCAGCGCCGCGAGCGCGCAGCCGATCACGACCACGGCCAGCACGACCTGCGCCGGGTCGTCCCACGCGCGCAGCCGGTCCACCGGGACGGCCGGGCCGGTCCCCCAGACCAGGGCCGCCGCCAGCGCCGAGCCCGGCACCACCAGCGCCATCACGCCGATCACACCGAGGTAGACGGGCAGCGAACCGATCTGCACGCGCCTGGTCACCTCGTGGGCCCCGGCGAGGATCCCCTCGACCGTCCCGTCGTAGCCGCGCTGCGCGTCGAGGAACCGCCACCGCGGCCGCCTGACGGGGAACGTCCGTCCGAACAGGACGAACACCACGGCACCCGACACGAGCGCGACCACG
The DNA here is from genome assembly GCF_050936235.1 of Spirillospora sp. CA-108201. Lineage (NCBI taxonomy): Bacteria > Bacillati > Actinomycetota > Actinomycetes > Streptosporangiales > Thermomonosporaceae > Spirillospora > Spirillospora sp. CA-108201. Next base: position 3,263,476 of record NZ_JBNJNE010000001.1, read on the forward strand.
GAAAGCCAGAGCGCCGACCCGGGCCCGTGCCACAAGGCGAGCTTGTACGCGCCGTCCCCCGGCAGCGTGCCCGCATAGGGCCCGGCGAGCTTCTGCATCGCGCCGGGTGCGACGCCCAGAGCGAACCCGGCCCCCGCGAGGACCACGACGGGCCCCACCAGACCCCAATGCCCCCCGGGCGTGACATCCGCCTGACCACCGAACGCACCGACCAGGAACCGCACGCCGTAGGCCACGGTCAGCGCGGACCCCGCCACGACCCCGATGAGGACGGCGACGTCCCAGCCGCCATGCGCGAAGGCCTCCATGGCGGCCTCTTTCGCCACGAACCCAAGGAAAGGCGGCAGCCCGATCATCGACGCGGTGGCCGCCGTCGCCGTCCCGCCGCGCGGCGGGTCGGCCGCGATCGCCGAGATCCGGTACGTCCCGGCGGCCTGCCCGAGCAGCACGAACCCGGCGAGCATGAGGAGCCCGAACGCGGTCGTCGTCAGCAGCGCCTGCGCCGCCGCCCGCCGGTCCTCCGCCCGCTCCGGCCGGGTCGCGCCGATCAGCACGAACGAGCTGACCGTGGTCAGCTCCCAGAAGACGTACAGGACGAGCAGGTTGTCGGACAGCACGAGCCCCGTCATCGCCCCCGCGAACGCGACGAGCGTCCCGATCATCAGCCGCTCGGAACGGTCGAAGTACCAGCCCGCGTAGCACAGGACGACGGCCCCCACCCCGCCGATCAGCAGGAGCATCACGATGGACAGCGCGTCCAGCCGGAAGTCGAACACCAGCCCGAGCTCCGGCGCCCAGTCCAACCGCGCCGTGAGCGCGCCCCGCCCGACCTGCGCGGCGGCCCACCCGGCCGTGGCCGCCGGAAGCACCGCCGCGGCACACGCCATGACCCGCCGGTGCCGCCCGAACACCCAGGGCACGACGACCGCGACGACGGCGTAAGCGAGAACGAGCACGAGCATGCCGCCGCAGCCCCTCTCCGCCAGGCACGTCGCCTCCCACGTACCCGATCACCCACGAAACGACCATCCCCCGCCGGGCCTCACTCCGGAGGGGACGACGTCCCGGTGGGCGGAGAGGGAGTGTTGTGGCGGACCGTGGCGCGGACCTGGTCGCGGAACCACTGGTGGCCCCGGTCGGACGAGTGGCGCGGGTGCCAGGCCATGCCGATCTCGATGGGCGGGGTCGCGACGGGGACCGGGAAGGTGCGCAGGCCGAGCGCGGTGAGGGCGTCGGGGAGCCAGTCGTCCAGGGTGAGGCAGACCAGGTCGCCGGTGCGGGCCATCAGCAGGGCGGCGGTGTGGCTGGGGACGACGGCGGCGACGCGCCGGCGCAGCCCCTGCCGTGCGAGCGCGGTGTCGATGGGCCCGTGGCGTCTGCCCTGGCGGGAGATGCCGATGTGGTCGGCGGCGGCGAACCGGCGGGCGTCGATGGGGCCGTCGAACAGGGGGTGGTCGGCTCGGGCGACGGCGACCAGGGGAACGGCGGTCAGGGCCTCGGTGCGGGTCTCGGGGTCCAGGTGGTCCAGGACGCCGAGTTCGAGGTCGACCGCACCCTGCCGCAGGGCGGGGGTTCCCTCGATCGACTCCGGGAGGAAGGCCAGGACGGCCCGGGGCGCCCGGGCGCGGACGCGCTCGGTCAGCGGGGCGGCCAGACTGGCCAGCAGGAGGTCGCTGACCTGGGCGGTGAACGTGCGGTCCAGGTCGGGAAGGCCGGGGCCCGCGGCGGGGGCGAGAACGGCGTCGGCGTGTTCGAGGAGCGAGCGGACCTCCTCCCGCAGGCGCACCGCGCGGGCGGTGGGGACCATCTGCTGGCCCGCCCGGACCAGCAAGGGATCGCCGGTGGTGCGGCGCAGCCGTCCGAGGGCACGGCTGACGGCGGCCGGGGAGGTGCCGAGCCGCTCGGCGGCGCGGGTGACGCTGTTCTCCTGGAGCAGGGCGTCCAGGGTCGTCAGCAGGTTGAGGTCCATGGCACCCCTGATCGAATTGCGTTTGCTGAAACTATCCGTTGCCTATCTTTGCATTGTGCGACATGTCCGCGGTGGCCAAGACTCCAAGCGTCCGCACGTCACGAACATCGGAGCGACCATGACGCAGTCCGTCCGCGCAGGCCGAGAAGGCGATCTGCTGGCAGTGGTGAGCCAGAGCAGCGCCACCGTCTCCTTCTTCGACGCCGCCGACGACACCCGCATCGGCGAGGTGGACGTCATCGCCGAACCCCACGAGCTGTGCTTCGACGCACGTCGGCGACTCCTGTGGTGCGCCAGCACCTACCGCTCGGGCTACTATCACGCGAACGCCGGCCGTCGCAGCGAGGTCACCGCCATCGACCCCGACACGCGACGCATCGTGGAGGTCGTCGACCTGGCCCCGGAGCACGGGCCGCACGGCCTCGCCCTGGACGCCGAGCGCGGGCTGCTCTACGTGAGCGTCGAAGGATCCGCCGAGAGGCCCGGAGGCGTGGTGGTCGTCGACACCGCCACGCGGCGGCCGATCGGGCGGATCGGCACCGAGGCGCCGGGCCCGCACTGGTTCGTCATCAGCCCGGACGGGACGAGGGGCTACGCCGGCAACAAGGAGGCGCCGTTCGTTTCGGTCGTGGACCTGGAGAAGGGGACGCTCACCGCGAAGGTCGACGTCCCCGGCAGCGAAGGGCTGGCAGTCTCACCGGACGGAACGCGCGTGTTCGTCGCCGCGCCCTACGGATCGTTCGCGGCGGACGCCGAGCCGGCCTCCCCCGGGATCCGGGTCATCGACGCCAGGACCGCCACGGTGACCGGGGTCCTTCCGGTCGACGACATCACGTTCCCCGTCCACGTCACGTCGACCGGCAAGGTGCTGGCCGGGGAGCTGCGGATGGCCACCGACCCCGGGAGCCGGCTCGGCGCCCACTCCCCCGGCCGGCTGACGGTGTTCTCGGCAGACTCCGGCGATCGCCTCGGTCAGGCGGAGGTCGGCCTGTTCCCGCTCACGATCACCTCCTCACCGGACGGTGCCCTCGGATACGTCTCCTGCGTCACGTCCTCGACGGTCGACATCATCGACCTGGAGTCGATGCAGCGCCTCAACAGGCTCGACATCGCCAAGCGAGGCGAGCCGGGCGCCCACGGCCTCGCCTACATCCCCCGGCAACACTGACCGGTACGAGCCCGCCGCCCGGCCTGCCGATACGGCAGGCGGGCCGCGGTTAGCGCGCCTTCGCCTCAGCAATGAAGACCCCCGGCCGCGGCCGGGGCCTTCAGGTGGCATGACCGCTGCGAGAGCATCGGCCGAGCGCGCGCGAACCGGTCAGACCGCCCTGAGGCCGTCCAGCATGACCCGGGTGACGGCGTCGTCCTCCCGCACTCCGGGGCGGCAGACGGCGGTGCTGAGGATCTCGACCGCCTCGACCGGGCTGATGTCGTCGCGCATCGTGCCCTCCCCCTGCACCTCCCGCATGAGGTCCAGGAGGAGGCCGTCGACCTCGTCCTGCAAGGCGATCCGCTCCTCCGGCAACGAATCGCCATCCGCGGCGGCCTTGATGAGCGCGAACGGCTGACCGGCGCAGAAGGCGACGACCCGGGCCAGCACGTCCCAGCGCGGAAGCTCCCGCTCGCGAAGCCGCCGTATCTCCGCTCCGAGACACCGGAGCGAGCTGGTCGCGATCTCCTCGACGAGCGCCCGCCGGTCCGGGAAGTGCCGGTAGAGGGTGCCCACGCCGAGGTCCGCCGCCCGCGCGATCTCCTCCATGCTGACGCCGGGCCCCCGCTCGACGAACAGCCCGAGAGCGCAGGAGACGATCCGCTCGCGGTTGCGCTTCGCGTCGGCCCGCATCGCCCTCTCCCCGCGGTTAACCGGAACAAAGGATTCAGGTTATCCTGCACAACCAGAACCTGAAGATCCGATTCACCTTGGAGGCGGCTCATGCGCATCGGACTGTTCACCATCGCCGGAACGGCGCCTCTGGACGACCTCGTCACGCAGGTCCGCCAAGCCCGCGACGCCGGCCTCGACAGCGTCTTCTTCGGCCACGCGGGCTCCTGGGACGCCCTCATGACCGCCGCGGCCGCCGGACGCGAGGTCCCCGGCATCGAGGTGGGCACGGCGATCGTCCCGACCTACCCGCGCCACCCCCTCGCCCTGGCGAGCCAGGCACTCACCGCGCAGGCGATGACGGGCGGCCGCTTCACCCTCGGCATCGGCCCGAGCCACCCGCAGGTCATCGAGGGCTGGCACGGCATCCCCTACGAGCGCCCGGCGCGGCACGTCCGGGAGTACCTGTCCGCCCTACGCCCCCTGCTGCGCGGCGAAGAAGCCGACTACCACGGCGAAACGCTCACCGCAGTGGGCGCAGTGGACGCACCAGGCGTAACCCCACCGCCGGTACTGGTGTCAGCGCTGGGCCCGGCCATGCTGCGGATCGCGGGCGAACTGGCCGACGGCACGGTGACCACCTGGGTGGGCGCCGACGCGATGGCCGACCACATCGTCCCGTCCATCACCAAGGCCGCCGAGGCCGCGGGACGCCCCGCACCGCGCGTACTGGCGGGCGTCATCGTGGCCCTCACCAACGACCCGGACCGCGTCCGCCGCGACCTGGCCGCCCAGTTCGGCGCCGCGTCGGACTTCCCCGCCTACCGAGCGATCCTCGACCGGCAGGGCCTGTCCGGCGTCCACGAGACGGTCATAGCAGGCGACGAGACAACGGTCACCCGCGCTCTCCGCCGCTTCGCCGAAGCAGGCGTGACCGACCTCCTCATCAGCCCCCGCAGCGACAAGAGCGACCTCCTCCCCTTCGCCGCCTCCCTACGCTGACAACGCCCCACCGGGCCCAAGGTGGAACGCCGCCCCGGCAACTCTGCGAAGAGAGAATTCTCGGCGCTCTGAACACGGCTCAAAGCCGCCACCTGAGCACGGGAGCAAAGCTGCGAAGCGGCAATAACATGCAACACCAGCCACACCCGCGACTCGAAGTCGTCGACCTGCTCGTCGCCCCAGACCAGAACGAGTACTCCAGGAGCTCGCCGGACATAGAAGTTCACAATGCCGGCACCCAGCGAAGCGTCATCAAACAGTTCCTGCGGTCCGACAAGCGCACCGGGCGCCCGTGCGAGGCACGTGACTTCGCCTAAGCGAAGTGAGAGCACGATGAGTCCGCCGTTACGTCAAGGCGCGCGGCGACACCGAGCCAAGCAGTCCCGTCGTCCTCCGACGCTGCCTGGTGGCCCTACGGGCTGTGGGCGGGCCTCCCTCAGCCGCTCGCCCCGGACGCCGCGTGAGTCGCGGCACGGCTACTCGTCCCTGCTGTCGGACAGCCGGGTTTGCCGCAGAACATGCTCGCGCTGCCAGACGGGTCAGGCCCGCTTCCCTCGGGGGGAACGGGCCTGGTCTGGGTATCGCCGCGGTAAGGAAGCTCCCGCGATTGGACTCGAACCAATAACCTGCCGGTTAACAGCCGGCTGCTCTGCCGATTGAGCTACGCGGGATCGTGCGTCCGCCGGGGTCTGGTGGCCCCTGGCGGCGGGTCTAGGTTAGCGCATGTCCGGGGCTGTTCGCGCACGCGCGGGGATTGAGGCGGCGAGGGCGGGTATAGGGGGTGTCACGATTCCGCCGTCAGTAGGAGTTGGACATGAAGGCTCGCACGATGTTCATCGCAGGCGCCGCGGTCGGCTACGTCTTCGGGACGAAGGCCGGGCGCGAGCGGTACGAGCAGATCAAGCAGCTCTCCAAGCAGGTGTCGGAGAACCCGAACGTGCAGGAGGCCGCCGGGAAGATCCGGTCGAAGGGCGAGACGTTCGCCGGGGCCGCGCGCGACAAGGCGGGGCACCTGAAGGACCGGGTGCCCGAGCAGGTCACGGGGGGCCGCAAGGAAGAGCAGCCGTACCCCGGCTAGAGGCCGGTCTGACGGCGCAGGTCTTCGAGGACCTGTTCGGCCTGGGCCCGCAGGCCCGGGTCGGACGGGTCGAGCCCGGCGTCGAAGACGAACGTCCAGCGCACGTCGCCGCCGGCAGCGGGGCGCCGGCCGGCGATGCGCACCTTCCCGCCTCCGGGGAGGGTGGCGTGATGGGTGACGGCGACGGTGGCGGTGACGCGCTCGCGGACGGTCTCGGGCACCGAGCCGGGGTCGGTGAGGCGGACGTGGTGCTCGGCGCCGCCGGAGGTCTCCTTGACGTGCAGCCAGCCGTCCTTCCAGGTGGCGTGGTCGACACGCTCCCAGGGGATGCGGGTGAAGCCGCCCGAGGGGGTCGGCAGGTGCAGGGCCAGGAGGGTGGCGGTGACGTGGGAGCCGCCGCGGGTGGGCGCCGCCGCGAGGACGCGTTCGCCGCGTTCCAGCGCGAGTTCGGCGCGGACCGCGGCGGGCAGGGGACCCCGTTTCAGGCGCATGCCCCCACGGTAGGCGATCAGGCCGCCTGGGGGGCGCGGCGGGCCCCGAGGAGATCGAGGACGAGGGCCGCCGACCAGGCGAAGTCGTGGCTGCCGCGGCCGGTGCCGTCGAACGGGTCGAAGAACTCGCGGAAGCCGGACTGGCGGACGAGCCTCATGGTGGAGCCGTAGAGCAGGTCGGCGACGACGGGCAGGTCGTGGGCGAGGGCGCCGTACCAGACGAGCCAGTTGGTGCTGATCCAGGTGGGGCCGCGCCAGTAGCCGGCGCGGTCGAAGGCGGGCGCCTGGATGTCGCAGGTGGGGACGGGGTAGCCGGCGGCGCCGGCGAAGCGGGCCGACAGCAGCAGGTCGACGAGGCCGCGGACGATCGGCGCCGGCAGTTCGGGGTCCAGGAGCGGGCCGAACGAGCCGGCGGTGATGACGGGCAGCAGGCGGTCGTCGCGCAGGTCGCGGGCGCGGAAGCAGCCGGTCTCGGCGTCCCAGAGCCGGTCGAGGACGGCCTCGTGGACGCGCTGGGCGCGTTCGCGGTGCGGGACGGGGTCCGCGCCGATGATCTCGGCGATGGCGGCGAGGGCGTGCGTGGAGGCGAGGTAGACGGCGTTGACGAGGGGGTCCTCGACCGCGAACGGGTGGGTGTCGCGGAGGTAGCCGGGCCGGTAGGCGGCCTCCCGCATGAGCGCGACGAGCCGCACGTAGCGGTCGTAGTCCTCGCCGGTCGGCAGGGCGTGGGGGCGCAGGCCGGGGGCGTAGGAGGACGGGGGAAGCGGCAGCGCGCCGAGGGGGCGGTCCCAGGCGGGGCTGTTGTCGAGGCCCGACTCCCACGGGTGGCAGATGGCGATGAGGCCGCTGGAGTCCAGGTCGCGGCAGCGGGCCAGGTAGTGGTGCTGGGCCGTCAGCATCGGGTACAGGCGGGCCAGGAACGCCCGGCTGCTCTCCCCGTCGACGGCGCACTCGTGCAGGCGCAGGGCGCTGAGGGCGTGCAGGGGCGGCTGGGTGAGGGCCGAGGTGTGCACGCCGCGCGGGGCGTCCGGCTGCCGGTCGCTGCGCCACAGTTCGGGGCCGGGGAAGAAGGCGTGCCGGTCGAGGCGCGTGTTGAACACGATGTGGGGCAGCATCCCGTCCGCCCACTGACCGCGGAACAGGGAGATCAGCTCGGCCTCGGCGCGGTCGCGGCGGTGGCGGGCCAGGCCCATGCTGATGAAGGCCGCGTCCCAGCTCCACTGGTGCGGGTAGAGGCCGGGCGAGGCGGCGGTGGCGTTGCCCGTCCAGTTCGCGTCGAGGACGCGGGCCGCGGCCTTCCACAGCGCGGTCTCGTCGCCGGTGAGACGGGAGCTCATGTGGTCCAGGTGACCTCCTCCTGGGCGAGAGAAGGGTGCATTCCCGATTGTCGCCCCAGATCGCCGTCACGGCGACCCCTGGCGCGGAAACGGTTGTCTACCGGCCGGGAGGCCGGTCTGTGATCATGTGCGGCGCCGCGGCCCGGGCCAGGAGCCAGTGCGCGATCTCCTCGCCGGCGGCGACGCCGCGCGCGGCGGTGACGGCGGTGGCCGGGGCGGTCCAGCCGGTGTCGTGCAGTTCCCCGTGGGCGGGGCGGATCGACAGGTCGGCCGCCTCCAGCAGTTCGGCGTCCAGGAGCGCGTCGCCCGCGGCGAGCAGGGTGGACGCGCCGGTGCGGCGGGCGACCTCCCGGGCGGCGGCGGCCTTGGTCAGGCCGGCGGGCAGGCAGTAGACCTTGCGGCCTTGCAGGGACGTGCGCCAGCCGCGTTCGGCGCACCATCCGGCGAGGTCCTCGACCCAGCCGGGCGGCAGCGCGGTCCGGTCCACGACCGTGTAGGCGAACAGGTCGGAGGCGGTGCGCCGCTTGAGGACGAAGTCGCCGCCGTTGCGGGCGAGGTGGTGCTGGACGTCGGCGAGCGGGGCGCATCCGTCGGCGATCCGGTTCCGGACGGCCGCCGCCCAGTCCGGGTCGTCCTCGCCGTCCACGAGGATGTGGCCGCCGTTCGCGCAGACGGCGTACGGGGCCGGTTTCTCCAGAAGGTGCACGCGCCCGTACTGCTCCGGGGTGCGCGTCGTCGTCGGGACGAACGTGGTCGCCGTCGCGAGGGCCTCCAGTGTGCGCGCTGCCGGTTCGGTCACGTACGAGAGCGGGGCGCCCTGGTAGAACTCCACGCACAGCAGGCGCGGCATGGTCTCGTCTGGGCCTTCCAGAGCGAAGGCCGCAGCGGAGTAGATGAGCGTGCGGTCCAGGTCGGAGCACACCAGGACGGTCACTGCACGGCCCCCTTGCCGAACCGGGGATGGATGAATCCCATGCAAGCGTAGGGGAACCGGCCGGGCTCGACCTCATGGACGGGCACGCCGCGTTCCCTGGCGAGCAGCCTGATGTGGGTCACTTCCTGACCGGCATCCGCCCGCACGAGCACCTTCCATGGGACGCGCCTCAGCAGCACGCGTGTGGTCTCCCCGATCCCCGGTTTGACGAGGTTCAGGTCGTCGACGCCCTCCGCCTGAGCGCTGCGCCGGACGGCCTCCCATCCCGACCAGTCGGGCGTGCGGTCGGCCGCGCGGAGCTCCGGCCGGTCTTTCGCGACGCGTTCGGCCACATCCCCGAAGCGGGCGCAGACCACGTCGAGGAAGACGCCCGACACGTCGTCCGGGGTGAGTTCGGCGTAGAACTTCGCGCCGTGGAAGTCGCCGGGACCGATGAGGGCGTCGTTCAGGACCGTCCGGCTCACCAGGCCCGACACGGTCGAGTTGAGGCAAGCGGACGGGATCAGGAAGTCGTCCCGGGTGCCGAACAGGGACGTGCACCGTCCCGGGTCGGCAAGCACTGCGAGATCGGACGGGAACGGATGCTCTTCCAAGGCGGCGGTCAGTTCCTTGGTGATGGCGCCCTTGCCCGTCCAGCCGTCCACGAACATCACCGCGGCAGGGTCATGATGCTCAGCGAGATACCGCAGCGCGACCGTGTCGATGCCCCGGCCACGGACGATGCTGACCGCGTAGTGGGGGACGTCGAGGCCGTGCGCGTACCGGGCCCAGCGGCGCATCAGGATGCCGACGGGCGTCCCGGCCCTGGCGAGCGACACCAGCACAGCGTCCGGGCCGCGCTCGGCGAGGATCATCTCGGTGACCAGTCCGGTCGCGTAGGCGAGCCGTTCGGCGGACGCCTCCAGCGCGTCGTGGAACAGACGCCGGTACTCCGGGCCCGGCTGGTACTCGACCGGGAGCGATTCGGCGTAGTGCGCCCGCCCTGACTGGATCGCCGCCTCGCGTTCCTCCGTGGGCGCTTCGAGCCGCGCGCGGGACAGGTCCTTGAGGAGCCAGGCGACGTCCTCCGCCGGGTAGCTGCCGAAGGCGGGACCGTACAGCGGCTTCACGATGCCCTCCGGTGGGACGGGACGGTGGCGACCGTCACGGGGGCGAGCGCACGGAGCCGTTCCAGGAGGCCGTCGGCGAGCGCCACGGTGTCGCCGATGTCGTCCACCACGAACACGATCCTGTCGAAGGGGCGTTGCCCGGCTCCGGGCGCGACGTTGTAGGCGTACCGCTCCCCCGGCCCGTCGGCGGGGTCGTCATGGGACGGGAAGACCAGGCGGGTTCTGATGGCGTAGCCGGGGTCGTCCACGGCCAGGACGGGAGAGCGCGTCGTCGTGGAGTAGCGGACGTCCACATCCGGCCGGGCGTCGGCGAGCGCCTCCGCGAGGCGGAGCGGCGCGTACATCAGCTCCTCGAACCCGAGAACGAGGACGCGGGAGGCGTCTCTCCCGAGACCGGCCGCGAGGACGTCGCCCATCCGGGCCAGTTCCTTCTCCAGCCGCGTCCGGTGCTCTGGCAGGAATCCGTGGCGTCCCCCGTCCGGCACCGTGGCCGGCCATTCCAGCCCGACCCGGGAGACTCCGAACGCCGGTTCTCCCTCGGGTGTGTTGGGCGGGGACGAGATTCCGGCGACAAGCGCCCTTCCCGCCTCAAGGACGCCCTCCGGGAGCTCGACCCGTCCACCGGCGAGCGCCACCGCGTCGATGCGGGTACGCAGTCGGGACGCGAGATCGTCCATTCGGGCCCGGTCGGAGGGGTCGCGCAGGTCGACCAGGGCGGCCAGCACGTAGTGGCTCCTGGGACGAACGGCGTGCAGAGCCTCGATGGTGTTCAGCACCGTTCGGCCGGTGGAGAGCTCGTCGTCCACCAGAACCACCGGTACGTCGCGATCGAGCGGCGCGGTGTCCGCGGGCAGCAGGAGGTGGCTCGTGGCGTGGCTGTGCTCTTCCTCGAATCCGCCGTAGGCGGCGAACCCCTCAACGGGTCGCCGCGTGGAGTGCAGGTAGTACGCACCGCCCAGAGCGTCCGCCACCGAGTGCCCCAAAGCCGTCGCGGTCTCGGCGTAACCCAGCACGATCGCGTCCACAGCGTTCTGGGGAACGCGCATGAGATCACGTAGCGCGGCGGCAGCCGTCGGCTCGCCCCGCAGCCCGTCCAAGAGAAGCGGACCGGAGCGGGACGGTTCGTCGCCCCGCAGGCGCGCGCGCACAAGCTCGCCCAGCAGCAGCCCCGACCCGTACACCAGGCGCGGGTCGGTCGGCACGTGCTTGCCCAGCACCGCCGACACCAGCAGATGCGCGCGCTTCGGATTGCGGCGTACAGCGAGGCCCACGAGCGATGAGAGCCCGGCACCCGCCGGACGCGCGCCGTCCACGAGACGAACGCCGAGGCGCGACCCCACCCAGGAACCCGTCACCGGCTGTCCGCCGCTTCCAGCAGCTCGACGAACGTGACGCCCTCCGCGGCCACGCCGAACACCCGGGCGCGCAGCATCAGCCGCTGCGCCCACGCGCGGTGGGGTTTGGCCTCGTTCATCTTGTTGGCGTACGAGCTGGCCATCGCGCCGCCCCCGGCGACGCCCAGGATGTCGGCGGCGTCGCTGTACTCCTCGTGCGTCACCACCGACAGGGCGTGGACGGCCGCCACATGGCTCGGATGGATGACGGTCTTGCCGGTGAGCCCGTTCGCCTTGTCCAGGTGCACCTCGCGGATCAGCCCGTCCAGGTCGGAGGTGATGAGCCGCTGCCGCAGCGGCGCGGCGCGCTGCCGATCGAACGGCGACTGCCGCAGTTGCGGCTTGAACATCCGCTCTCCCTGCGAGAAGTACTCCCACACGGGCCCGGTCACCACGTGGCCGGTGCCGTCGGCCCGGCCGAGGATGTTGACCACGTCGCAGATCACGCCCGCGACGGGGCGGATGTCGTAGATCGTCAGGTCGGGCGGGCGCCGCAGGCCGTACGCGGCGGACATGTCGGTCGCCCCCAGCCGGACGGCGAGGATCCGCGACCGGTGCTTGGCGAGCAGCCGCGCCACGTCGTGCAGCATCTCCGCGCGGGTCTCGGAGTACACGGCCTCCGGGCTCTCGATCACCGGCATCGCCAGCAGCCGGAGCCCGCTGCGCTCGGCCGCGTCGCCCAGCGCGTCCAGGAACGCTCCACCGCCGGACGCGGTGAACTTCGGCAGCACGAACCCGGTGACGAGCTCCGCCGCGCCGCCGAGCCTGGCGGCCAGGTCGCCGATCTGCCGCGGGTCGCGGACGCGGACGAACAGCAGCGGGACCTCCGCGCCGTCCGCCCCGGAGCGGGCGTGCAGCGTCCGCAGGTGCGCCACGAGGTTGGCCTCGCCGGCCTCGACCTCCCCGTCGGCGATCGCGTCCTCCAGGCACACCACCATGCTCATCACGCCCCGCCGGGCCGCGCCCTCGATGTCGGCGGAGAGGGCGGGGCGCGTGGCGGGGCAGTACAGGGTCGCGCCGAGCGCGACCGCCAGCACGTCCGGGTCGTCGTGCCGGCCGAACGGACGCGGATGCCGGTAGAACAGGTGCTTGCGACGCGCGGCGTCAATATGGTCGAAATGCCGCATTTACCCTCGTCGGACGGTGCCTTCGACGGGGGGCCCGGGGGCTCGCCCCCGGGCGGACGGACCGCGCCGGGTCACAGGTGCGTCGCCACGGCCGGGAGCAGGTGCTGGAACGTGCGGCCGGTCGCGGTCGCCCCGATCGCGGTCATCGACCAGCCCTGCCCGTCCCGCGACACCTTGGCCATGATCTGCGCGTTGTGCTGCCCGGCGCCGCTCAGCTCGTAGCGCGCGATCTCCTGGCCGGTGGTCTCGTCCACCAGCCGGCAGAACGCGCCCGCGATCTGGGAGAAGTCCTGGCCGGTGAAGGAGTTCACCGTGAACACCAGCTGGGCGACGCCCTCCGGAACGCTCCGCAGGTCGACGTTGACGGCCTCGTCGTCGCCCTCGCCCTCACCGGTGAGGTTGTCGCCGGTGTGCTGGACGGAGCCGTCCTTGCTGCGCAGCTGCCGGAACCACACCTGGTCGACGAGGTTGCCGGACGCGTCGAACAGCAGGCAGGAGGCGTCCAGGTCGATGGACTGCGGCTTGCCCTTGCCGAACAGCCCCTTCTTGGCGACGGCGTCCCAGCCGAGGCCCATCTTGACTCTGGTCAGGGTGCCGCCGCCCGGCTTGGCCAGCGAGACCTTCTGCCCCTTCTGCAACGATATGGACATCGTCCGGCTCCTCCAGTGATGGATGTGGGTCGCGGGGTCGCGGTGACGCCGGTCAGACCTGGCTGGAGTGCAGCGGCCGCCCGCCGCCCGCCGCCGAGTCGGGAGAGTCCCCGTCCTGGTTGCGGTTGCGGACGACGGAGCTGGCGAACGCGGCGATGATCAGCCCGGCGCCGAGCCCGCCGGTGATCCACTCGGGGACGTGGTGGCCGATGCTCACCAGCATGCAGACCGCGAGGGCGCCGATCGCCCAGTGCGCGCCGTGCTCCAGGTAGACGTACTCGTGCAGGGTGCCCTTGCGGACCAGGAACACCGTCAGCGACCGGATGTACATGGCGCCGATGCCGAGGCCCAGCGCGATGACGACCGGGTCGGTGCTGATCGCGAAGGCGCCGATGACGCCGTCGAAGCTGAACGAGGCGTCCAGCACCTCCAGGTACAGGAAGAGGAAGAACCCCGCCTTGCCGGTGGCGAGGGCCAGGGAGCTCGGCCCGGACCGCCCGCCGCCCTTCACGGCCTCCGCGCCGTCCTTCTCGTCCTCGTCGTCCTCGTCGTCGTCCTCGCTCGCCTCGGAGAACAGCTCCCCGAGCCCGTTGACCAGGATGTAGGTCACCATCCCGAGCACGCCCGCGATCATGACGCTGCCCGGGTCGGAGGCCGACAGCCACGCCACGAGCGCCAGCGAGCCGCCCGCCACCACGACCGACAGCTGGTCCAGCTTGCCGATGCGGGCGAGCGGCCGCTCCAGCCACGGCAGCCACTTGTCGGCGCGCTCCTCGAACACGAAGTCCAGGAACAGCATCATCAGGAACATGCCGCCGAACGCCGCGATCATCGGATAGGCGTCGTTCATCAGCTGGTGGTAGCGGTGTGAGTCGTTGAGCGCGAGGTCGAACGCCTCGACCGGGCTCAGCTTGGCCGTGATCCCCACGATCAGCAGGGGGAAGACCAGCCGCATGCCGAACACCGCGATCGCGATGCCGACGGTGAGGAAGATCTTCTGCCAGAAGGCGCTCATCCTGTCGAGCACCTTGGCGTTCACCACGGCGTTGTCGAACGACAGCGAGACTTCGAGAACGGCGAGCACGGCGACCAGGGCCAGCCCGGTCGCCCCGTCGTAGAGCAGGGCGATGAGCAGGCCGACGGCCGTGACGCCGAAGGACCACCCGAAGGTGCGAAGAATCATGCGCGTATTTCTGCTAGGAAGGGCGGCCGGGCGGAGCGGCCGGGATGCGGGGGCGCCGGCGGTCAGCCGACGTTGACGCCGAAGTCCATCGCGATGCCCGCCAGACCGGAGGCGTACCCCTGGCCGACGGCCCTGAACTTCCATTCGCCGTTGTGCCGGTAGAGCTCGCCGAAGACCATGGCCGTCTCGGTGGAGGCGTCCTCGGTGAGGTCGAAGCGCGCGAGCTCGTTGCCGTCGTTCCGGTTGACGATCCGGATGAAGGCGTTGCGCACCTGCCCGAAGCTCTGCTGCCGGTTGTCGGCGTCGTAGATCGAGACCGGGAACACGATGCGGTCGCACTCCGCCGGCACCGCGGTGAGGTCGACGTTGATCGACTCGTCGTCGCCCTCGCCCTCACCGGTCAGGTTGTCGCCGGTGTGCTCCACCGAGCCGTCCGGGCTGCGCAGGTTGTTGAAGAACACGAAGTGCTGGTCCGACATGACCTTGCCGGTGCTCGCCAGCATCAGCGCGGAGGCGTCCAGGTCGAAGTCGGCGCCGGTGGTGGCGCGCACGTCCCAGCCGAGGCCGACGGTGACCGCGGTGAGGTTGGGCGCGGCCTTCGTCAGCGAGACGTTGCCGCCCTTGGCGAGTGAAACCCCCATGTGCGGGCTACTCCCTTCCTGTCTGGACTGTTCAGACTGTTCAGATGTTGACGCCGAAGTCCGCGGCGATGCCGGCCAGCCCCGAGGCGTAGCCCTGGCCCACCGCCCTGAACTTCCATTCCGTTCCGTTGCGGTACAGCTCACCGAAGACCATGGCGGTCTCCATGGACGCGTCCTCGGTCAGGTCGTAGCGCGCCATCTCCGCACCGCCGGCCTGGTTCAGCACCCGGATGAAGGCGTTGCGGACCTGTCCGAAGTTCTGCCCGCGGTTGTCGGCATCGTAGATCGACACGGCGAACGCGACCCGCTCGGCCGTGGCGGGCATCGCGCCGAAGTTGACCTTGAGCTGCTCGTCGTCGCCCTCGCCCGCGCCGGTGGTGTTGTCGCCGGTGTGCTCGACCGCGCCGTCCGGGGTGCGCAGGTTGTTGAAGAAGACGAAGTGCTGGTCGGTAATGATCTTTCCGGAGGCGTCCAGGACCATGGCCGAGGCGTCGAGGTCGAAATCGGTCCCGGTCGTCGTGCGCAGGTCCCAGCCGAGACCGACGGTCACCGCGGACAGGCCGGGGGCCTGCTTGGTGAGCGAGACGTTGCCGCCTTTGCTCAGGCTGACGGGCACGATGGGCCTCCAAGATCACATGCCGGATCGGACGCCGAACCGGCGCCCAGCCTTATCGACGTTGCAGCGATGCTATCCGTTCCATCCTTTATGAAGGGATGGCGACAATCTTTGTGATTCGGTCGCCACCCGGCGGTCGTCGCGCACCCGGCCGCCTTCGCGCATGGACGAAACCCGGGCCGGGTGCGCCAGACTGGGGAGCGGACGAAGGGAGGCTGCGTTGCGGGGACCGGGCGACCAGCGCCGCCGGGGCGGCCGCGGGTCACAGGCGGCGGCCGGGGCCGTCGAGGCGAGGGAGGCGGCCGCGGCCGCCTTCTACGACATGGACCAGGCGCAGAAGTACATCGACGGGCGCGTCACCGTGTTCGAGGACCTGGACGCCAGGGCGGCCGAGCCCGCCCGCGGGGAGTTCGCCCGGCTCGCCGAGGCCGCCGACGCCGCGTCCGTCGCCTACATCTCCGTCCTGGACGCCCACGACCTCGATGACCGGGACCGGTCACCGGCCGAGTACGACTCCGCCCGGCGCGCGTTCGTCGCCTGCACCGAGCGGCTGCAGAAGATCACCCGGGACCTGGGCGGCTTCGCCGAGCGCCTCGCCCCGCGGATGGCCCGGCTGGAGTCCGCGCTCGACCAGCTCCCGCCCCGGCTCACCGCCGCCCGCGACGCCGTGGCCGCCGCCGACGCCGCCGTGGCCGCGGCCAGGTCCGCCGGGATGGACGCCGCCGACCCGGAGCAGGATCTGGACCGCGCCAAGCAGGTCCTCGCCCAGCTCGGCTCGCAGGGGCTCGGCGGGCTCGGCCTCGACGGCGCCATGCGCAAGGCCGACGAGGTCCGCGAGATCGCCGAGCGGGCGCGGGAGGCGGCCGCCGAGCTGCCCCGGCTGGCCCAGAAGGTCCGCGACTCGCTGTCCTCCGTCCGGACGCGGGCCGACGCCGTCGCGAACCGCGTGGGGCCCGTCCAGGAGGCCATGCGCGTCCTCGTGCGCGGCTACTCGCAGGCGTGCTGGCAGGACCTCAAGGGCGCGCCGGAGTCGATCGAGGCGGGCGTCACCCGGGCCCGCGAGCGCCTCAACGAGGCGTCCGCGCACGCGGGCCGCACCGAGTGGAAGCAGGCGCAGCGGGCGCTCACCGCCGCGCGCACCGAGCTGAACGCGGCCGACCGCCGCGCCGGGCAGGTCACCGGGCGGGTGGAGGAGCTGAGAGCGGTCGCCGAGGATCCGGCCAGGCCCGTCGAGGGCGTCCGGTTCGCGGTGCGCGACGCCCAGCGGCTCGCCATGGCGCAGCCGGGCGGGGCCCCGCCCCAGCACGCCCGCGTGCTCGACTCCCTCGTCGAGCGGCTGGAGAGGGCGCCGCGGCGGCTCACCGGCGCCCACCCCGACTACTGGGCCTACCTTCAGGAGCTGGACTCCATCAGGACGGCCGCCGGCGACGTGGTGGCGCGGATCCGGTCGGAGCGGGCCCAGCAGAGCTAGGGCCCGTCTCGAAGTGGCCTCGGCCCCGCGCGCGAACGCGTGAGCTGCCCGGTGGAGCGAGGCCGGAGGCGAGCGGAACCGGGCAGCTCGCGAAGCGATGCCGCGTTCGCCCAGTTCCGGTCGCGTAGCGTGCCGTCAGGCGAGCGAAGTGGGCCGGGACTGTGAAACACAGCCCGCGGCCTGGTCAGGCGAAGAGGGTGTCTCCCCAGTAGCCGCCCTTGCGGACGCCCGGCGGGCACGCGTAGACGCCGGACCCGACGTGCTGGATGTACTCGTTCAGCGCGTCGGTGGCCAGCGAGTTCTGGACGCGGACGAAGCCCGTCCGCGGGTCGCGCTGGAAGGCGATGAAGAACAGGCCCGCGTCCAGCCGGCCGAGGCCGTCCGACCCGTCGGTGAACGAGTAGCCGCGCCGCAGGATGCGCGTCCCCTGGTTGGAGTCGGGGTGGGCGAGCCGCACGTGCGCGTCCGGCTTCATCCCGGACAGGACGGGCTTGTCGCGCTCCTTCTTCAGCCCGGCCGGCGCGCCCTCGCCCTTGTCGCGTCCGAAGATGTCCTCCTGCTCGCGCAGCGACGTCCGGTCCCAGGTCTCGATGTGCATCCGGATGCGGCGGGCGACGAGGTAGGAGCCGCCCGCCATCCAGCCGGCCCCGTCGTCCCCGGCCGCCCACACGTGGCGGTCGAGCAGGTCCCCCTCGGTTCCGGCGATGTTCTCGGTGCCGTCCTTGAACCCGAACAGGTTGCGCGGTGTCTGCGCGTCCGGCGTCGTCGAGGACGTCTTGCCGAACCCGAGCTGGGACCAGCGGACCGCGGCCACGCCGAACCCGATGCGGGCCAGGTTCCGGACGGCGTGCACCGCGACCTGCGGATCGTCCGCGCACGCCTGGACGGCGATGTCGCCGCCGCTGCGGGCCGGGTCGAGGTTGTCGCCGGGGAAGTGCGGCAGGTCGGCGAGGGCGGCGGGACGGCGCGCCCTGAGGCCGAACCGGTCCTTGCCGTCCTTCTCGAACAGCGACGGGCCGAAGCCGATCGTCAGGGTGAGCCGGGACGGCGGCAGCCCGAGCGCCTCGCCGGTGTCGTCGGGCGGCGCGACCGCGGGGCCGCCGACCGCGCCGTCGCCGACGGGCCGGCCCGCGGTCATGGCGGCGGCCGCGGCCGTCCACTCCTTCAGCATCCGCACGAGCCGGTCGCGGTCGCCGGTCGTCACGTCGAACGCCGCGAAGTGCAGCCGGTCCTGCACGGGGGTGGCGATGCCCGCCTGGTGCGCGCCGTGGAAGGCGATCGCGTCGCCCGCGCCGTCGTCCTCCTCGGCGGAGGCGACCCGGTCGAGCCCGGCCCCGGCGGCGGCCCCGACGAGCAGGCTCGCGCCGGAGAAGCCCAGCATCCGCCGCCGGGACATGCCCGACCGCTCCTGCGTCCCTTCGCCCGTCATGCCGCTGCCGTTCCTCTCGTCCGGATCACTTGGCGACGGCGGCGGCGAGCCTGGACAGGGGCTCGCCCAGCGCGTTCACCGCGTCGGCCAGCTCCTTGCGCTCGTCCTCGCCGACCTTGTCGTAGGAGACGTAGCCGTCGCCCTTCTCGTGCTTCTTCAGCAGCTTCTCGACGCCCGCGAAGTTGTCGTCGAGGTCCGTGGCGAGCTGCGCGTCCCGCTCCTGGACGACCGGCCTGAGCAGGTCGTAGATCTTCTTGGCGCCGTCCACATTGGCCTTGAAGTCGACGAGGTCGGTGTGGCTGAACGCCTCCTCCTCGCCGGTGACCTTGCCGGTGGCGACCTCGTCCAGCAACTCCTTCGCCCCGCCCGCCATGTCGTTGACGGGGTCCAGGGTGAGGCCGGGCAGCCGCGACTTCAGCGTCCCGAGGTCCGCCAGCAGCTGGTCGCCGTACTTCTCCTTGCCCTTGACGGAGCCGTCCTTCCAGAGGGCCTTCTCCAGCAGGTGCCAGCCGGACCAGTCCTTCTTCTCCTCCGGCTTGAGGTCGGCCTCGCGCGCGTCGACCTTGGGGTCGAGGTCGCCGAACTTCTCGGCGACGGGCTCGATCGTCTCCCAGCCGACGCGGGACGGCGCGTACAGCTCCTTGGCCTTCTCGACGTCGCCGGCCTTCACCGCGTCCACGAACTTCTCGGTCTTGGCGATCGTGTCGTCGGTCTGGACGATGACGAAGGCCTTGTAGTCGGCCGCGGCCTTGCTCAGGCGCGGGTCCGCGCCGGCGGCGCCGCCGGTGACCGTGACGTCCTGGGACGGGCCCTTGCCGGTCTGCCCGGCGCTGCACAGCAGCTTGTACTTCCCGGCGGGGAGGTTCACGACGAAGTCGACGCTGGTCCCGGGGCCGATGTTCTCCCGCTCGGCGAGGATCTTGCCGTCCGGCTTGAGCACCTCGAACTCGTTGACCTTGGAGCCCTTGTTGGCGACCTTGAAGGTGGTCTTGCCCGCGGGGAGCTCGGTCTTGGCGACCTCGCAGGCGTCGTCGGTGGCCGTCACGGCGATGGCGCCCGCCGCGCCCGCCTCGTCCCCGTCACCGCCGCACGCCGTCAGAAGGGACATCGACACCGCGGCGGCGCCGGCGAGCGCGAGGACGGACACAGGACGCATCAGGTCTCCAGGAGCGTGCAAATGGTTAGGCTTACCTAAATTAGCGAAAGCTAACCTCAGCACGTCAAGTGGGGCAGGGGACAGTGAGTCATCCCACGCTCCGCCGCCCCCTCGCGACCCGGGTCGGCGCGATCGGTCTCAGCGCGGGCGGTCGTGCAGGCCCATCGTGAGGTTGCGCGCGGCCATCGGGGGGCCGCCGGCCTGCGGGTCGCCGTACGGGGGCAGATGCCCCGGGTGCTGCGGACGCTGCTGGTGCTGGGGCGCCTGCTCGCGCTGCTGCGCCGCCGGCTCCGCCCAGACGGCCGTCCCGTACGCGCACACCTCGACGCCGCCGCCGATCAGGGCCGTGTCGAACCTCATGCCCACCACCGTGTTCGCGCCCTTGCGGCGGGCCTCCTCGCCGAGCCGCTCCACCGCCTCGCGGCGCGCCGCGGCCAGCCCGGCGCCCGGCTGCTCCCCCGTCACCCGGAACGTCGCGCTGCTCCCGCCCTGCCCGGGCGGGTGGACCGCACCCTGATCGGCTCGGACCGCCAGCCCGAGGACCTCTCCGAGCACGCTCCTGATCTCGTACCCCGCCACGCCATCAGTCGTCACGATCAGCATGGTCACCACGGTAGGACACGGTCCGGACGAAAAGCGACGTAAAGGCGGTAACGCGTATCTCTGCGCACCGCCGGACGCCGCTCCCGCGACGCGGCCGGGCGCGCCCGCGACCGCCCTCCCGGCGGACGGCCGGGAGGGCGGCCCCGTCGTCCGGGCCCGCGCCTCAGTCCAGGTACTCGCGGAGCATCTGGGCGCGGGACGGGTGGCGCAGCTTCGCCAGCGTCTTCGACTCGATCTGGCGGATCCGCTCCCTCGTCACGCCGAACTCGCGCCCCACCTCCTCCAGGGTGCGCGGGTGCCCGTCGGTCAGGCCGAAGCGCAGCTGGATGATGCGCTGCTCCCGTTCCGACAATGTGGCGAGGATGTCCTCCAGCTGGTCCTGCAGCAGGAGGAACGCCGCGGCCTCCATCGGCACCACGGCGTCGGCGTCCTCGATGAAGTCGCCGAGGTCGGAGTCCTCCTCGCCGATCGGCGACTGCAGCGAGACCGGCTCCTGCGCGATGCGCTGGACCTCCACGACCCGGACGGGCGACAGGCCCATCTCCAGGCCGATCTCCTCGGGGCTCGGCTCCCGGCCGAGGTCCTGGTGCATCTGGCGCTGCACGCGGACCAGCTTGTTGATCGTCTCCACCATGTGCACCGGGATGCGGATCGTCCGGGCCTGGTCGGCGATCGCCCGCGTGATCGCCTGCCGGATCCACCAGGTGGCGTAGGTCGAGAACTTGAACCCCTTGGTGTAGTCGAATTTCTCGACCGCGCGGATCAGTCCGAGATTTCCCTCCTGGATCAGGTCGAGGAACAGCATTCCCCTGCCGACGTAGCGTTTGGCGATCGAGACCACGAGCCGGAGATTGGCCTCGATCAGCCGTTGCTTCGCCCGCGCCCCCTCGCGGGAGAGCAGTTCGAGGTCGAGCAGCTCGCCGCGGGCGAGGACGGCGGTGCGCGCCATCTTCTCCTCGGCGAAAAGTCCCGCCTCTATCGATTTCGCGAGTTCTACCTCATCTTCTGCCGTGAGCAGCGGTACGCGACCGATCTCTCTCAGGTAGATCCGAACCAGGTCGCTCGTCGGCGCCCGCTTGCTGAGGTCTCCCTCATCCGCTCGCGTGACGTCCTCGGTCTCCTGCTGAGACTCAAGGACCTCCACCCCCTGCTCTGCGAGCATCCGGACGACCCGCTCCAGCGAGTCGTCCGGCAAGTCCGAGCGATCGAGCGCGGCAGCGACGTCCTCGACGGTCACACCGCCGCGTTCTCTGCCGCGTGCGACGAGGTCCGCCACCTGATCAACCGATGGCGCCTCGCTTGGCAGCACCGAAGGGCCCACATGGACAGTCTGCGTCAAAGGGGGCCTAGATCACAGGACCCATTTTCGCGGGACGGCCGGCTACTGCGACCCAAGCCCTCGCTCCCGCAACACCCGTCTCTGCTGCTCAAGCGCGACAAGATCACCGAAGAGCCGGTTGTACTCCTCGGCCGCCTCGACCGGATTCAGCCGCCCGAGTTTAGATTTCACGTTCGCGATCATGCGCGTGAGCTGGCGTTCCTGAATTCTGGCCAGCAATTCTGCTGCATATCGGTCGTCCGATTCCTGGGCGGACCGGACCGGTTCCACCCCGAGCTTGGTGAGCAGATCCCTGACCTGGTCGTTCGGCGCCCGCTCCAGGAGCAGCGCGACCCACTCCGCGGCGTTCCCCGCCGCCGAGGCGCCGCCCGCCTCCGAGATCACCGCCCGCACCGCCGCGTGCGGGGGCGCGATGAACGCCTCGACCGGGACCTCGTCGAACGCCGGGCCGAGCAGCGCCGGGCGCTGGACGGCCAGCTTCAGCAGCTCGCGCTCGCGCTGGACCTCGGGATCGGCGGGGTCGAACGCGGGGCGCCGCGGCGCCTCGGACTCCGCGCCGCCGCCCCGCCCGTCCCCGGCGGCCGGGCCGTTCCCCCGGCCGTCGCCGTTCCGCGCGCGCCCGTGCCCGTTCTGGCCGCGGCCGTTCCCCGCCTGCGCGCGGCCGTGCTGCCGGTTGGCCAGCTCGCGGACGCGGCGCAGCACGAACTGCTCGTCCATGATGCCGAGCCAGCGGTCCAGGTTGACCGCGTACATGTGGCGGCGGGAGCGGTCCTTGATGGCGGCGACGACCGGGGCGGCGGCGTCGAGCGCGCCGAGCCGCCCCTCGACCGTGTCGAGATCGTGCTGCTCGATGGCGCTGCGCACGGCGAACTCGAACAGCGGCAGCCGGGACGCCACGAGGTCGCGCACCGCCGCGTCGCCGTGCCGGATGCGCAGGTCGCACGGGTCGAGACCGTCGGGCTGGACGGCCACGAACGTCTGCGACACGAACTTCTGCTCGTCGTCGAAGGCGCGCAGCGCCGCCTTGCGGCCGGCCGCGTCGCCGTCGAAGGTGAAGATCACCTCGCCGCGGAACTCGTCCTGGTCCATCAGCAGGCGGCGCAGCACCTTGATGTGCTCGTCGCCGAACGCGGTGCCGCAGGTGGCGATGGCCGTCGGGACCCCCGCCAGGTGGCAGGCCATCACGTCGGTGTAGCCCTCGACCACCACGGCCTGCCGCCGCCGGGCGATCTCCTTCTTGGCCAGGTCGGCGCCGTACAGCACCGAGCTCTTGTGGAAGAGCGGCGACTCGGGGGTGTTCAGGTACTTGGGGCCGTCGTCGTCCTCGAAGAGGCGCCGCGCGCCGAAGCCGATGACGTCGCCGGACAGGTCGCGGATGGGCCACATCAGCCGGCCGCGGAACCGGTCCATCGGGCCGCGCCGCCCCTCCTTGGCCAGGCCGCCGGCGACGATGTCGCGGTCGGCGAAGCCGCGCCCGCGCAGGTGCCTGACGAGGCCCTCCCACTCGCGGGGGGCGAACCCGACGCCGAAGTGCGCGGCGTCGGCGGCCTCGAAGCCGCGTTCGGACAGGAACGTGCGGCCGGGCGCGCCGGCGGGCGAGTTCAGCTGCTCGGCGTAGTACTCGGCGGCGGCCCGGTGCGCCTCGACCAGCCGGGCGCGCTGCCCGCCGTCCTGGCGGGGGCCGCGGCCGCCGCCCTCCTCGTACCGCAGCTGGACGCCGGCCTGGACGGCGAGCCGCTCGACCGACTCGCCGAAGCTCAGGTGCTCGATCTCCTGGACGAACTTGATGACGTCGCCGCCCGCCTCGCAGCCGAAGCAGAAGTACAGCCCGCGCGAGGGCGTCACGTTGAACGACGGGGACTTCTCGTCATGGAACGGGCACAGGCCCTTGAGATTGCCGCCGCCCGCGCTGCGCAGCTGCAGGTACTCGCCGATCACGTCGGCGATGGACGAGCGCTCCCGCACGAGTGCGATGTCCTCATTGCGAATCCGGCTTGCCACGACCAAGGAGTCTACGGCGGGCCCGTGACATCGGGGGCATCGCACCGGGACGGGCATGGCCGTCCCCGTCCCCTCGCGGGGGCCCGCGGGGGACGGGGACGGCCCAGGTCAGCTCGCCCGGAAGCGGCCGAAGAGCCGGTACATGAACTCCGTCCCCTGCTTGAGGGCCTCGACGGTGATGCGCTCGTCGTTCCCGTGCATGGCGATCAGCTGGTCGTTGTCGACGACGTAGGGGTAGACGCCGTAACCGGGGAGGCCCTTCGAGGTCCACGGCGAGAGGCTCGTCCCGGCCTCGAACAGTGCGGGCGCGAAGACCGCGTCCGGGTAGGTCTTGGCGGCGGCGTCGCCGATGGCCTCGAACAGCGGCGAGTCCAGGCTGGACGGCGCCTTGGCCCAGGTGTCGTCCAGCCGCTTGAGCGCGTCGGCCTCCGACTCCCCCGGGTTGCCCGCGAGCGTGACGGTCACGTCGCGGTCGGCGAGGCGCCGCCGGATCGCGGCGAGGAAGTCGCGCGGCCGCTGGCCTCCGGGGACGCCCCGGCAGTTGAGGCGCAGCGTGGCCTTGGACGGGATGACGTTCTCCTTGTACCCCGCGTCCTCGATCACGAAGGCGTGCGTGGTGCGCAGGAGGGCCTGGTGCAGCCACGGGTAGGAGCTGCGCTTGACGACGAGCGCGGCCGCCCGCTCGCGGGCCTGCTGGGAGCGGGCGGACAGCAGCAGCCGCAGCGCCCGCTCGAACGGGCGGTCGTCGGTGGCCTTGGCCAGTGCGCCGAAGTACTCCCGGGTGACGGGGGTGAGCGCGACCGGCGCGAGCCAGGTGTCGATGTCGGTGACGGCGCGGGAGAGCTTGGCGATGGCCGAGTCGGGATTGGGCTTGGAGGAGTGGGTGGCGGTGCCGCCGGCGGCGAGGTCGAGGTTGAAGTAGACCTTGTCCTGGCGCGTCACCGTGATGAGCATCGGCGTCCGCCGGTCCTTCTGGGCGAGGAACCAGCCGCCCTCGGTGAGGACCATGCCCGCGTTGACCTTGTCCCAGTGGTTCTCGGCGAGCCAGTGGGAGCCGTACTGGCCCGCCTCCTCGTCGCAGTCGGTGAGGACGATGATGTCGCGGTCGAACCTCCCGCCCTCCTGAACGTGCCGGAGCAGGGCGCTGATGTTCGCGGAGTTGGCGCCCTTCATGTCCAGGGCGCCGCGGCCGTAGACCTCGCCGTCGCGGACGGTGCCGGCGAAGGGGTCGACCGTCCACTTGTCACGTTCCACCGGCACGACGTCGGAGTGTCCGAGCAGGAGCAGCGGCGGCGCCGCGGTGGTGCCCTCGATCCGGGCGATGAGGTGGACGTTGTCCTTCTTCGGGGTGGGGATGATCTGCGCGGGCACCCCCGCGGAGTCCCAGACGGCCTTGAGCATCTCGGCGTAGGGCCGGGTGACGCCGCCCTCCCCGAAGTTCTGGGTGTCGAACGACAGCATCTTCTTCAGCAGGGCGAGCGGGTCGAGGTCGGCGGGCGCGGGCCCGCGGGCGGGGCCGGCGAGGGCGGCGGGCGCCGCGGCGGCGGTGCCGCCCGCGAG
This sequence comes from Spirillospora sp. CA-108201, assembly GCF_050936235.1. NCBI lineage: Bacteria > Bacillati > Actinomycetota > Actinomycetes > Streptosporangiales > Thermomonosporaceae > Spirillospora > Spirillospora sp. CA-108201. The sequence continues at coordinate 3,288,388 of NZ_JBNJNE010000001.1, forward strand.
CACGCCGCCCGCGAGCAGGACGGCGCCCGCGCCGGTGCGGTGCAGGAAGGTACGGCGGCTGACGGCGGGTGGGGAGTCGGACATGGGAGCTCCTTCTTCGAACCCCGGACGGGCTTCGTGATCAAAGGTGACACGGCGGCCCGCCGATCTCCAGGGCGGCGGTGCGCCGGTCCCTCGGCACGGCGCCGAACAGGGCGAAGTCGGGAAGATCACGCGGTGTCGAAATATCCGATCCGGTGGCCGGACTCGGCCGGATTAACGGCGAGTAACCCTGGTTTTACTCTGGACAACCTGGACCGCACCGCGATGAGATGGCCCACCGTAGATTTGCCCACTCCCAGGCGGACCCGATGACGGATGTTGTGCTGGACGGCGTCGACAAGGTGTATCCCGGCGGCCAGGTGGCCGTCCGCGACGTCCGGCTGCGCATCAACGACGGGGAGCTGTTCGTCCTGCTCGGACCGTCCGGCTGCGGCAAGTCGACCATCCTGCGCATGATCGCCGGGCTGGAGGAGATCACCGGCGGGGACCTGTGGCTGAACGGCACCGTGGCCAACGACCTGCCGCCGCGCGACCGGAACGTCGCGATGGTGTTCCAGGAGGGCGCGCTCTACCCGCACCGCACGGTCAAGGGCAACATGATGTTCCCGCTGGAGGTGTCCGGCGACGACCGCGCCGAGGCGTCCGCGAAGGTCGTCGAGCTGGCGCGCGCGCTCGGCATCAACACGATGATCGACCGGCTGCCGCGCACGCTGTCGGGCGGCCAGCGGCAGCGGGCCGCGATCGGCCGGGCGCTGATCCGCGAGCCGTCGCTGTTCCTGATGGACGAGCCGCTGTCGAGCCTGGACGCGGGGCTGCGCACGGAGCTGCGCGTCGAGATCGCCGCGCTGGTCCGCTCCAGCCGCACCACGACCGTCTACGTCACGCACGACCAGGTCGAGGCCATGACGATGGCCGACCGGATGGCCGTGCTGCGCGACGGCGTCCTGGAGGACGTCGGCACCCCCGAGCAGATCTACGAGGACCCGGGGACCGTGTTCACGGCCGCGTTCCTCAGCTCCCCGCCGATCAACCTGCTGCAGGCCACCCTGTGGGCCGTCGAGGGCCAGGGGCTGATGCTCGACCTCGGGCCGCAGCGGCTCACCCTGCCCTGGGACGATCCGCGGGCGTCCGCGCTGATCAGCCACCAGGGCCGGCCCGTGATCGTCGGGATCCGCCCCGACACGATGATGCCGATCGCCCCGGGCGCGCCCGCCCCGTCCGGGACCGTCCTGTCCGGCCAGGTCCGCGCGCTGGAGTTCCACGGCCACGAATGGCTCGCCTACGCCGAGGCGGGCATCCCCACGGTGGACGCGAACGAGGTGGGGCGTCCCGAGCGGCCGCAGGCCCCCGCGGCGGAGCGGCCCGGGCTGCGCGACCGGATGCGCGCGCTGTTCGGGAGGCCGCCCGAGGAGGAGCCGGTCGAGGAGCACGCGGGCCACCACCGGCGGTCCGACCTCGTCTTCCGCATCGCGCCCGGCGGACGGCCCGACCGCGGCGACCGCGTCGCGCTGGCGGTCGACCTGGACCGGATCCTGTTCTTCGGCGCGGACGGCCGGCGCATCACGCCCGTCCACCGCTAGTCACGGGCGACCGCGCCCGCCGCGCAGGACCCCGGCGAGCCGGCGCATCCCCTCATCGATCTCGGGCGGCGTCACGGCGCCGTACCCGAAGACCAGGCCCGCGCCGGGCGGCCCGGTCACGGCGAACTCCGACAGCGCGAACAGCCCGACGCCCGCGCCGAGCGCCCGCGCGGCGACGGCGGCATCGTCGGAGCCGTCCCGGAACACCGCGCTCAGGTGCAGGCCCGCCTCGGACGGGACGAGGTCGAGCCGGTCCCCCGGCAGCCCGGCGACCCGCGCGGCGACGCGCTCGTGCCGCGCCCGGTACTCGCGGCGCGACCTGCGGATGTGCCGGGCGAGCAGGCCCTCGTCGATGAACCGGGCGAGGGCCGCCTGCGCGGGCAGCTCGGCGTGCCAGGACGAGACGTAGCGCGCCATCCGGAACGCGTGGTGCAGCGACGGCGGCGCCACCAGGAACCCCAGCCGCAGCACCGGCCGCATGATCTTGGAGAAGGTGCCCGTGTACAGGACGCGGCCGTCCTCGTCGAGGCTCTGCAGCGGTTCGACGGGCCGCCCGCCGTACCGGTACTCGGTGTCGTAGTCGTCCTCGACGATCACCACGTCCCGCCGCCGCGCCCACTCCAGCAGCGCCCTGCGGCGCGGCAGCGACATCGGCATGCCCAGCGGGAACTGGTGCGAGGGGGTGACGTAGACGGCCCGCGCGTCGCCGGGCAGCGCGTCCACCCGGAGCCCCTCGGCGTCGACCGGCACGCCGCGCACCCGCATGCCGGCCGCGGTGAGGAGCATCCGCACGGGCGGGTACCCGGGATCCTCCACGGCCACCACGTCGCCCGGTTCGAGGAGGACCCGGACGATCAGGTCGAGGGCCTGCTGGACGCCGGAGGTGACGACGACGTCGTCCCCGCTCGCCCGCACCGACCGCGAGACGCCCACGTGCCGGGCGACGGCCTCGCGCAGCGCGGGCAGCCCGGCCGGGTCGGCCGCCGAGGCGGAGCCGGCCGGCCCGGACGGCCGCAGCAGCCCCGACATGATCCGCCGCCACGCCTCGTACGGGAAGAGCCGCACGTCGGGCAGCCCGGCGCGGAAGTCCCACCGGATCCCGGGCATCGGCGGCGGCCAGGCGGACACCTCCTCCCACACGCGGCGCGGCCGCAGCGGCGAGGCCGCGGGCGCACCGCGCGCGGCGGACCCGGTCTCCCGCACGAACGTCCCCGCGCCCACCCGGCTCGTCAGGAAGCCCTCGGCCGCGAGCCGGTCGTAGGCGACACCGACGGTGTTGCGGGAGATCGCCAGGCGCCGCGCCAGCTCCCGCGTCGGCGGCAGCGCCTCGCCCGCGCGCAGCCGGCCGTCCAGGATCGCGGTGCGCAGCTGGCCGTAGATCTGCCCCGCGAGGTCGCGGCGTCCCACCAGGCTCACGTGGAGGTCCACGGGGCCGACCCTAGATCGGCTCAGTCATTCTGCGCAATTTTGGACCTGTACCTGGGCCTCTGAGAGTCCCTAGCGTGGCCGTATGGACGTGCTGAACGAACTGCTCACCACCGATTTCCGCCCACTCGACCGGAAGGCGGCCGATCTCTACCTGTCCGTCGTCGCGCAGGTGAAGCCGGACGCGCTCCGCCTGCCGACGCCGTGCCCCGACTGGACGCTGCACGGCCTGCTGCGCCACCAGGTGAGCCAGGACGAGGGCTTCGCGGCCGCCGCCCGGGGCGAGGGCGCGCGGCTGTCCGCCTGGCGCGGCGGCGACCTCGGCGACGACCCCGCGGCGGCGGCGCGGGTCTCGGCCGCCCTCGTGACGGAGGCCTTCGCCGCGGTGGCCCTGGACGCGAGGCTCGACCTTCCCGAGATCCGCGACGGCGGCGCCTTCCCCGCCGCGCTGGCGGTCGGCTTCCACTTCGTCGACCTGGTCGTGCACGCCTGGGACGTCGCCGCCTCGATCGGCGCCGCCTGGGAGCCCGCCGGCGAACTCGTGGAGGCGTCCCTCAAGGTCGCCGCGATCGTCCCCGCGGACGGCCGCGGCCCCGGCGACTCGTTCGCCCCGTCCGTCCCCTCCGCGGACGGCAGGGAGCCGCGGGACCGCCTACTCGCCCTTCTCGGCAGGGACCCCTCATGGCGCTGCTGAGGACGGCGTGGCGCGCCGGGCCGGTCCGGGCGACGGGCCCGGTCCTCGTCAGCGTCACCGACTTCACCTGCGCGCACGCCCTCGACCTGCCGAGGGCCTTCCAGGCGGGCATGGCGCTGCGCCGGTCGTGGCCGGAACTGGAGGGCGCCGTCGGCCTGTGGCTGTGGACCGACCTGCGCCGCCGCAGGTGCGGCTCGGTCTCGGTCTGGACCGGCGACGCCGCGCTGCGCGGCTTCGTCGCCTGGCCGCCGCACGTCGCCATCATGCGCAGGTTCCGGCGGCGCGGGACGATCCGCGCCGACACCTGGTGGGCGGACGCCTTCGAGCCGGCCGGGACGTGGGCGCGCGCGGAGCGCCTCCTCGCTCAGGCGGGGGCGGGGGCGGCCTCGCAGGTCATCGACGCCTCCCGGTAGAAGCCGATCTTCACCTTGATCTGCCGCTGCTGCGCGCGCAGCGTGGCGATCTGCTCCTCGACCCGGCGGTCGTGGTCCTGCAGCAGGTCGAGCCGCTCCTGGACGGTCCGGCCGCCGCCCCGGGCCAGCTCGGAGTAGCGCAGCATCTCGGCGATCGGCATCCCCGTGCCGCGCAGGCAGCGCAGCATCCCGAGCCACTGCAGGTCGCCGTCGGAGAACACGCGCCGTCCCGACGCGTTCCGCGCGATCCCGGACAGCAGCCCGATCTTCTCGTAGTAACGCAGCGTGTCGATGCTGAAACCGCTCTTCTCGGCGGTCTCGGCGGGAGAGTAGGAGCTCACGCCCCCCAGGATCGCACCTGGAGTGCGCTCCAGGTCAACGTCCGGACGGCACCCCCGCTTGACCTGGAGCGCGCTCCAGGTCGCAGAGTGGAAGGAGAGACGTACACCACGAAGCACGCGAAGGACATGCCATGCGCATTGGACTCCAGGTTCCGAGCTTCACCTTTCCCGGAGGGCCGGAGCAGATCGGCCCCGCCTTCGCCCGCGTCGCCCGCGAGGCCGACCAGGGCGGGCTGCACTCCCTGTGGGTGATGGACCACTTCTTCCAGATCGGCGTCGTGGGCCCGCCGGAGGAGCCCATGCTGGAGGGCTACTCGGCACTCGCGTACGCGGCGGCGCTGACGGAGCGGATCACGCTCGGCACGATGGTCACCGGGGTCACCTACCGGCACCCCGGCGTCCTGGTCAAGACGGTGACCACGCTGGACGTCCTGTCGGGCGGGCGCGCCTGGCTCGGCATCGGCGCGGCCTGGAACGACGAGGAGTCGCGCGGTCTCGGCATCCGGTTCCCGCCGACCGCGGAACGGTTCGAGCGGCTGGAGGAGACGCTCCGGATCGCCCGCCGGATGTGGGCGGGCGACGAGTCGCCGTTCGAGGGCGAGCACTACTCCCTGGAGCGCCCGCTCAACTCGCCGCCCGCGCTGCGCCGCCCCCACCCGCCGATCCTCGTCGGCGGGGGCGGGGAGAAGAAGACGCTGCGGTTCGTGGCGAAGTACGCCGACGCGTGCAACCTCTTCGACGGCGACGAGCTGCCCCGCAAGCTGGAGGTCCTGCGGGAGCACTGCGAGCGCGAGGGCCGCGACCACAGCGAGATCGAGAAGACGTCGCTGACCTTCTTCACCGACACGCCCTCGGTCGGCGCCGCCGTCGACACCGTCGGGCGGCTCGCGGAGCGGGGGATCGACCAGGTGATCTTCTCGCAGGGCACCGGCCAGGACCTCGCCGGCATCCTCACCGAGGCCCTGGCCCAGACCGAGAAGATCGTCCCGGCGGGCCGGTGAGCCCGCTCCCGCGCGCCGCCCCGCGGCGCGCGGGACGCCCGTCCGGGCAGGCGGCGCACGCGCCGCGCGAGCGGCGGACGGCGTCAGACCTCGCGCAGGGACGTGAGCTTCTCGGGGTTGAGGACCCGGCGGACGGCGGTGACGCGGCCGTCCTCGACCTCCACGGTGTCGACGCCGACCGCCCGGCCCTCCCGCCGCACCAGCAGCTCGCGGCGGCCGTTGACCTCGGCGAACTCCAGCCGCAGCGTGTTGCGGGCGCCGACGCGCAGCAGCACGGTGGCGACCCGCCGCGCCCCGGCGACGACCTTGCGGGCGGCGAGGAGGCGCCCGCCGCCGTCGGTGGTGTAGGTCGCGTCCGGGTCCAGCAGCGCCAGCAGGGCGGCCTCGTCGCCGCGCTCGTAGGCGGACCGGAAGGCCTCCAGCACCCGGTCGCGCTCGCCCGGCGGGGCCTGGCGGGACGGCAGCGCCGCGGCGGTCTTGCGGCGGGCGCGGGACGCGAGCTGCCGGCACGCGGCCGCCGATCTGCCGAGCACGCCGGCGATCTGCTCGTAGGGCACCCCGAAACCCTGGTGCAGGACGAACGCGACGCGCTCCGGCGGCGACAGCTCCTCCATCACCACCAGCATCGCGGTCCCGGCCGTCTCGTCCACGAGCACCGGCTCGGCGGCGTCCGGCCCGGTCAGCAGCGGCTCGGGCAGCCACGGCCCGACGTACTCCACGCGCCGCGCGCGGGCGGAGCCCAGCACGTCGTAGGCGCGGCGCGCGGCCACCGTGACCAGCCAGGCGCGCAGGTCGCGGACGTCGTCGAGCGGCTCCCGCGCGGAGGCGCGCAGCCACACGTCCTGGGTGATGTCCTCGGCGTCCGCGACGCTCCCGGTGATCCGGTACGCGGCGCCGAACACCGCGGGCCGGTGCTCGGCCCATTCATCGTCGAGTCGGCTCACGCCCGCTCCGTGCCTCGGCTCTGCTCCCACGTGGGGACGGCCCCCGGCTCATGCCGCCGCGGGGGTGAACACCCACTTCTTGTACGACCAGTAGCGGAACGCCGACCCGAGGCCGACGCCCGCGAGGAGGCCCAGGTTGTAGGCGATCCCGCCGTGCAGGCCGAGGGTGTAGTAGGTGAAGCCGGTACAGAGCACCTGGATCAGCAGCCCGACGCCGTTCAGCGCGAAGAAGATCGCGACCTCCCGGCCGGAGCCGTCGCTGTCGCGGTGCCGGAACGTCCAGAACCGGTTGAGCAGGTAGGAGCTCAGCGTGGACGCCACGGTCGGCACGACGACGCTCGTGACCGGGCTGCCGCCGAGCCACGCGCGCATCAGGTTGGCGCCGAAGATCATGATCAGCGTGCCGAGGCACCCCACGAAACCGAAACTGAGCAGTTCGCCAAGGAATGTCCGCAGCGCCGGAGTGGACGCGACCGTTTCGGCCGGTCCCGACCGCTGCATGGTGCTCACTCGCCCAGACCTTACCTGAGTAGGACATATACAAAGGTCGTAACCCCACCAAAAGATCAACGGGCGCGGCCGTCACCGCTCGGCCGTCACCGCCGCCGGGGCGAGCAGGACGATCAGTCCGACCAGGGCGACCGGGACGGCCAGCGCCCACGTCAGGCCCACGCCCTGCGCGACGAACCCGATGACGGGCGGCCCGCCGAGCAGGCCGAGGTATCCGACGCCGGTCACCCGGGAGATCCCGGTCGCCGGCGGCACGCGGGGCAGGTTCCCCGCCGCGCTGAAGGTGACGGGCGCCACGACCGCGACGCCGAGGCCGAACAGCGTGAATCCGGCCACCGCCGCGGTCGGGTCCCCCACCGCGAGCCCGAGGCCGAGCCCGAGGGCGGCGACCAGCGAGCCGCCCCTCAGCACGGGGACGGGCCCGAAGCGCGCGACGACCTGGTCGCCGGTGAGCCGCCCCACGGTCATCGCCACCGCGCACCCGGCGTAGCCGAGCCCGGCCACGCCGGGTCCGGTGCCGAGGTTCTCCCGCAGGTAGATCGCGCTCCAGTCGGCCATGGCGCCCTCCCCCACGAACGAGCACAGGCCGATGACGCCGAGCATGACCAGCGGCCAGCGCGGGGAGCGCGCGGGGGCCGGGCCGTCCTGGTCCGGCTCGGGGAACTCGTCGGCGGAACGGTCCAGCAGGCCGCGGCAGCCGAAGGCGAGCAGGGCGACCAGCACCGCCGCGGCGACCGCCAGATGCAGCGGGACGGGGACGCCCGCGTGCGCGGCCGCCGAGCCGGCCAGCGCCGCCAGCAGCGTCCCGATGCTGTAGGAGCCGTGCAGCCCGGACATCAGCGGGCGCCCGTAGCCCCGCTCCACGGCGACGCCCTGCGCGTTCATCCCCACGTCCATCAGGCCGAGCGAGGCGCCCATCAGCAGCAGCGAGAGGATCAGCCCGCCGAGATTCCAGGCCAGGCCGAGCGGGACCAGCGCCAGCGCGCCGGCGGCCCCCGCGGCGACCGTCGTCGCGCGGCTGCCCCACCGGCCGACGATCCGCCCCGCGAACCGGACGGCCGCGACGACGCCCACGGGCGCGCCGAGCAGCGCCACGCCCATCGCGCCCTCGCTCAGCCCGAGATGCTCCTTGATCTGCGGTATGCGGGCGACCCAGGCGGCGCCGAGCAGGCCGTGCGCGGCGAACGCCAGCGTCACCGCGGCGCGCGCCCGGGACAGCGTCGTGATCTTCTCGGTAACCACCCGGCCGACTGTACGTGGCCCACGCGGCGGGGCAAGGCCCCCGGCGTCTCACGCCAGGTCCGCGAGCGGCACCCCCGGGTCGGCGAGACGGGCGGCGTCCACCGGGCGCCCCGAGCGGATCAGCGCCTGGACGTCCCCGGTGACGTCCCAGACGTTGGCGTTCATGCCCGCGACGACCCGTCCGCCCGACAGCCAGAACGCGATGAACTCCCGTCCCGGGACGTCCCCGCGGTACACGACCTCGTCGTACTCCCCCGGCGCCGCGACGCCCGACATCTCCATGCCGAGGTCGTACTGGTCGCTGAAGAAGTAGGGGACCTGGTCGTACACGACCTCCTGGCCCAGCATCGCGCGGGCCGCGGCGGGCCCCCCGTTCAGCGCGTTCGCCCAGTGCTCCACGCGGACCCTGCGGCCGAGCAGCGGATTGTAGGCGTTGGCGACGTCCCCGGCCGCGTAGATGTCGGGGTCGGACGTGCGCAGCGACTGGTCGACGAGGATCCCGTCGGACACCTCCAGCCCGGCCTCCTCGGCGAGCCCGCTGTTGGGCCGCACCCCGATGCCGACGACCACGACGTCCGCGGGCACCTCGGCGCCGCCGGAGGTCACGACCGCCGACACCTGCCCGGCGCCCCAGAACCCGGCCACGCCCTCGTCCATCCGCAGGACGACGCCGTTCTCGCGGTGCAGGTCGGCGAACATCCCGCCGAGCTCGGGTCCCATCGCGGCGTGCAGGGGCACCGGCTCCGGCTCGATGACCGTCACCTCGTTGCCGTGCTCGCGGGCGGCGGCCGCGGCCTCCAGCCCGATCCACCCCGCCCCGGCCACCACGACCCGGCGTCCGCCGGGCGCCAGCGCCTGCTTCAGCGCGGCCGAGTCGGCCATCGTCCGCAGGTAGTGGATGCCCTGGAGCTTGGAGCCCGGGACGTCCAGACGGCGCGGGGAGGCGCCCGTCGCCAGCAGCAGCTTGTCGTAGGAGACCGGCTCCTTGGTGGACAGCCGGACCTGGTGCGCGCCCCGGTCGATGGACGCGACGGACGTGCCGACCCGCAGTTCCACGTCGTGCTTGTCGTACCAGTCCGCCTCGTGGACGTGGGCCTTCTCCCTGGGTTCCTTGTCCTGCAGGAACCCCTTGGACAGAGGAGGCCGCTCGTACGGCCGCTCGATCTCCTCGCCGACCAGCAGCACCCTGCCCGCGAAACCCTCCTCGCGGAGCGTCTCGGCCGCCTTGGCCCCGGCCAGGCTGGCGCCGGCGATGACGAACGTCTCCTCGGGCATCGTGACCTCCTGTAGTGGACCTGTAGCTATCCCTACAGCGGCCTCTGCCACGAGACAAGGGTCGGTCGTCTGGCGCGTCGGGAGGCGCCCCTCCCGCGCGCCGGCCCGCGCCGGCCGGTCAGTGCCCGCGTCCGCCCAGCATGCGGTGGCGGGCCATCGCCGACAGGTCGGTCAGGGAGGCGATCTGGTCGATCACGGCGCGCAGCCGGGCCGCGTCGTCGGAGGCGTCCGTGAACGCGTCGCGGAAGCCCGGGTCGAGCGTGTCCGGCGCGCCCGCGAGCATCATCTCCGCCAGTTCGGTGATCAGCGTCCGCTGGCGGGCCCTGACCTCCTCGTGGCTGATCCACACGTAGTGCGCCGTGATGCCCTTGAGCAGCGCGTTCTCCAGCCGCTGCGCCCGCGGGACGATCAGCTCCGCCGCGTAGCGGGTGAGCGGGCGGTCGCCGTAGGCCTCCCGGGTGGCGGCCTCGGCGGCCAGGCAGAACCGCCCGATCAGCGTGCTGGTCAGGTTCTTGAGGGCGGCGAGGCTGCGCGGGGTGCCGTCGTAGCGGTCGGGCCAGTAGGGCTCGGCGAGCAGCGCGGCGAAGCGCTCCTCCAGTTCGGCCTGGCCGGCGTCGGGGCAGTACAGCTTGGCCGCCGTGACGGCGACGAGGCGCCGCTCGGCGGGGTCGGCGAGACGGGCGAAGTCGACGTGCCCGGCGACCAGCGCGTCCTCCAGGTCGTGGACGGAGTAGGCGACGTCGTCGCTCCAGTCCATGACCTGGGCCTCGAAGCAGGTGCGGCCCGGCTCGGCGCCGTCGCGCACCCAGCGCGCCACGTCCGCGTCGTCGTCGTAGACGCCGAACTTGCCGTTCACCGCCTCGGCCTGCGACCACGGGTACTTCATGGCCGCGTCCAGCGCGGCGCGGGTCAGGTTGAGGCCGACGCTGCGTCCGTACAGGGGCGGGCCGTCCGCGGCGAACGACTTGGGCTCCAGCCGGGTCAGGACGCGCAGGCTCTGCGCGTTGCCCTCGAACCCGCCGCAGTCGCGCGCGACGATGTCGAGCGCGTACTCGCCGTTGTGGCCGAACGGCGGATGCCCGATGTCGTGCGACAGGCAGGCCGTCTCCACCAGGTCGGGGTCGCAGCCGAGCGACTTGCCGAGCTCGCGGCCGACCTGGGCGCACTCCAGCGAGTGGGTGAGACGGGTGCGCAGGCTCTGCACGGTGTCGGCCACGGCGTCGGCGCCGGGCGAGGCCACCTGCGTCTTCGCGGCGAGCCGGCGGAGCGCGGCGCTGTGCAGGACCCGGGCCCGGTCGCGTTCGAACGCCGTGCGGTCGCGCCGCTTGGGGGGCTCGGGCGCCCAGCGTTCCTTGTCGCGGCCGTCGTAGCCCGTGGTCGTGTTGATCGTCATGTCCCTACCCAGGGTAGAGGGCCGCGGGGGTCCTCAGCGGCCCGGCGAGGGCGCGGCCGGGGGCGGAGACGACGAGGACGGGGGCTGGGACGCCGCGGGCGACTCGGACGGGTCGATGTGGATCCGCTTGATGGTCTCGTCCGGCACCTGGACGCTCTTGCCCAGCAGCACGTACGACAGGTACCCGCCGGTCTCGCGGACGATGTAGTGGAACTGGGTGTCGCGGGTCTGCACGCTCGGGCCGCTGCGGGTCGGCGACGCCGCGGCCTTGATGCCGCTGTCCTCGGCCATCTTCTTGGAGCGCAGCCCGTGCCACGGGTCGGTGACGATCACGCCCGACGCCCAGTGGTGCCGGTCGAACTCCTTGCCGACGGCCTTCATGCTCTCCAGCGTGTCGCGCCCGACGGGCACCTCGAAGACCCGGGAGGCGGGCACGCCGCCCTTGGTGATCAGCCAGTTCCGGCCCGCCCCGGCCTCGGTGTAGTTGTCGCCGAGCGCCTTGCCGCCCACCGTCACGATGGCCGGCGCGACGCCGCCGCGGTACAGCTCCAGGGCGTGCTGGAGCCGCCACTTGAGCGTCGGGGACGGCACCCCGTTGTACTGCGCGGCGCCCAGCACGATGATCGCGTCGGAGCGGGGCCGCTCGTCCTGGCGGGCCTGGTGCCAGATCCGCGTCCCGACGGCCAGCGGCGTCAGCACCGCGATCGCCAGCACCCCGAGGACGGTCCAGGCCGGGATCGCGAACCAGGGCGACCGGCGCCACCGGCCCCGCCCACGGCGGCGCCGCGGCCCGTCCGCCCGGTCGCCCGGCTCGTCCGTCTCTTCGTCTTCCGGCGTGAACTCCGGCAACTGCGCTTCCAACGTCATCGCATCGGACACGTTAGTGAGATGTTCCGGCATGTGCGCCAGGTTCGCCAGGACGGCGTGTCATCCGCCCCACATCGGAGCCGGCGGCCGGACCGGGCGCGGTGGCCCGGCCGCCGGGCGGGACGTCAGCGGCTGTCGCTGCCCCCGGAGGCGTCCGCGGCCTCGATGGCCGCGCGGCCCGCCTCCAGCCGGGCCACGGGGATGCGGAACGGCGAGCAGGACACGTAGTCGAGGCCCACCTCGTGGCAGAAGTGCACCGAGTCGGGGTCGCCGCCGTGCTCGCCGCAGATGCCGAGCTTGAGGCCGGGGCGCGCCCGGCGGCCCTCCTCGGCGGCGATGCGCACGAGCCTGCCGACGCCCTCCCGGTCGAGGGTCTCGAACGGCGACACCCCGAAGATCCCGAGATCCAGGTAGCGGGAGAAGAACGCCGCCTCGACGTCGTCGCGGGAGAAGCCCCACGTCGTCTGGGTGAGGTCGTTGGTGCCGAAGGAGAAGAACTCGGCGGCCTCGGCGATCTGCCCGGCGGTCAGCGCCGCGCGGGGCAGCTCGATCATCGTGCCGATCAGCGCCGGCACGTCGACCCCGGACGACTCCCTGACCGCGGCGAGGATGCCGCGCGCCTCGTCCCGGACGGCCTCCAGCTCCTGGACCGCGCCGACCAGCGGGATCATGATCTCCGGGCGCGGGTCGCCGCCGGCCCGCCTGCACGCCGCCGCGGCCTCGGCGATCGCGCGCACCTGCATGGCGAACAGACCGGGAATCACCAAACCGAGCCGCACGCCGCGCAGGCCCAGCATAGGGTTCTGCTCGTGCAGTCGGTTGACTGCTTCGAGCAGTCTCCGGTCCTTGGCGTCCGCTTCGTCGCCCGCGAGCGCGACCCTGACCGACAGCTCGGTGATGTCGGGGAGGAATTCGTGCAGCGGCGGGTCGATGAGGCGGATGGTGACGGGCAGTCCGTCCATCGCCTCGAAGATGCCCTCGAAGTCGCTCTTCTGCAGCGGCTCCAGGGCGTCCAGCGCGGCCTGCCGCTCGTCGTCGTCCTCGGCGAGGATCAGCTCCTCGACGAGCCGCCGCCGGTCCCCGAGGAACATGTGCTCGGTCCGGCACAGCCCGATGCCGGCTGCGCCGAACCGGCGGGCCCGGGCGGAGTCCTCCGGGTTGTCGGAGTTCGCGCGGACCTTCAGCGCCGCCCGCGCGTCGGCGTGCTCCATGACGCGGTGCACGGCCTTGACCAGGTCGTCGCCGTCCCCGGCCGGGAACTGGCCCTCGAAGTAGCGGACGACGGGCGAGTCCTCGACGGGCACCTCGCCGAGGAAGACCTCGCCGGACGACCCGTCGATCGAGATGACGTCGCCCTCCCTGACCGTGACGCCGCCGGGCGCGGTGAAGCGGCCCTCCCTGACGTCGACGTCGAGCTCCTCGGCGCCGCAGACGCACGTCTTGCCCATGCCGCGGGCGACGACCGCGGCGTGCGAGGTCTTGCCGCCCCGGGAGGTCAGCACGCCGTTGGCCGCGACCATGCCGGCGAGGTCGTCGGGGTTGGTCTCGCGGCGGACGAGGATCACCTCCTCCCCCCGTCCGGCCAGCTCCGCGGCCCGCTCGGAGGTGAACACCGCCTTGCCGACGGCCGCGCCCGGCGAGGCGTTCATACCCTTGGTGATCTTCTTGACGCCGTCCACCCGGTCGGCGAAGCGGGGGAACATGAGCTGGGCGAGCTGGTCGCCGGTGACGCGGCGGGCGGCCTCGTCCAGGTCGATGAGCCCCTGGTCGAGCAGCTGGCAGGCGATCCGGAACGCCGCGCCGGCGGTCCGCTTGCCGACCCGGGTCTGCAGCATCCACAACTTCCCGCGCTCGATCGTGAACTCGATGTCGCACATGTCGCGGTAGTGGTTCTCCAGGGTCTCCATGATCTCGAGAAGCCGGTCGTAGGACGCCTTGTCGATACGCTCCAGCTCCGTCAGCGGGACGGTGTTGCGGATGCCGGCGACGACGTCCTCGCCCTGGGCGTTCTGCAGGTAGTCGCCGTAGACGCCCTGCTGCCCGGACGCGGGGTCGCGGGTGAAGGCCACGCCGGTCCCGGAGTCCAGGCCCATGTTGCCGAAGACCATCGAGCAGATGTTGACCGCGGTGCCGAGGTCGACGGGGATGCGCTCCTGCCGCCGGTAGAGGACGGCGCGGGGCGCGTTCCAGGAGTCGAACACCGCCTCGACGGCCAGGTCCATCTGCTCGCGCGGGTCGGTCGGGAAGTCGCGGCCCGCCTGCTCCCCTACGATGGCCTTGAACCGGTCGACGAGCTCCCTGAGGTCTCCGGCGGTCAGGTCGCCGTCGTCGTCGCTGCCCCGGGCCCGCTTGACGTCCTCGACGGCGTCCTCGAACAGGTCGCCGTCGATGTCCATGACGGTCTTGCCGAACATCTGGATCAGACGGCGGTAGGAGTCCCACGCGAACCGCTCGTCGCCCGCCTGCGCGGCGAGGCCGTGCACGGACTCGTCGTTCAGCCCGACGTTGAGGACGGTCTCCATCATGCCCGGCATGCTGAACTTGGCGCCGGACCGCACGCTCACGAGGAGAGGGTCGTCGCTCTGGCCGAGCTTCTTGCCCATCGCGGACTCCAGGGCGGCCAGGTGCCGGTTCACCTCGTCCCCCAGGCCGTCGGGAAGGCTCCCGTGCTCCAGGTAGTGCCGGCAGGCCTCCGCGGTGATCGTGAACCCCGGAGGCACGGGCAGCCCGAGATTGGTCATCTCGGCCAGGTTGGCGCCCTTGCCCCCCAGGAGATCCTTGAGGTCCTTGTTTCCCTCAGTGAAGTCGTACACGAACTTCCGCACGGGGAGCTCCTTCTCGCTCCGGTTCCACCCAGTGGCAGGTCCAGGCCCGCCTCCGCGGGGCGCGCCGCACCGCGTCACCCCAGGCGGCGGCGGGTCCGCTGCCCTGTTTGCCGGGACTGTACCCGCGAACCCGGGACTTGCTCGGCGCCCGGTGCGCCGAGGGGAGTTTTCCCAGCTCAGAGTGCGGATAGTGGTCTATTCCAATAGGGAGACCAGGGACACACCGCTGACAACCGCCCTCCCCGGGGACCCCCGTCCCGGGGAGGCGGTCCGTACCCAAGACATGCCCATCGCGCGGGAGAGGGAATGATGAATCAAGGAGGTGACGTTGTGAGGCCGAAGGTCGCAGGCGGCCGGGCGGGAGATCCGTTCGCCCCCATAGCCGATTTCGGGTTCCTGTCCGACTGCGAGACGACCGCCCTGGTCGCGCCCAGCGGAAACATCGAGTGGATGTGCCTGCCCCGGATGGACTCGCCGAGCGTGTTCGGCTCCATCCTGGACCGCGACGCCGGATACTTCCGGGTCGGCCCGGCGGGCGTGGAGGTGCCCGCCGCGCAGCGCTACATCCCTGGGACCATGGTGATGGAGACCACCTGGTGGGTGCACGGCGGCTGGCTCGTGGTGACGGACGCGCTGCTCATGGGCCCCTGGCACCACGAGACGGAACGGTCCCACACGCACCGCAGGGCGCCCACCGACTACGACGCCGACCACGTCCTGCTGCGGATGGTGCGGTGCGTGAACGGGCAGGTGCAGGTCCGGCTCGACTGCATGCCGGTGTTCGACTACGGGCAGACGCCGGCGCGCTGGGAGCACACCGGCTCCGGCTACCACGAGGCCGTCGCGCGCGGCAACGGCGTCGGCCTGCGGCTCACCACCGACATGAACGTCGGGTTCGAGGGGTCGCTCGCCACGTCCCGGACGCTGCTGAAGCAGGGCGAGTCCCGGTTCGTGGCGCTGTCCTGGAGCGAGCACGCGGCGCCCTCCTCGTGGGAGGAGGCGCAGGACCGGCTCGTCTGGACCGTCCACCACTGGCAGCACTGGCTCGACCGGGGCCGCTTCCCCGACCACCCGTGGCGCAGCCATCTGCAGCGCAGCGCGCTCACCCTGAAGGGCCTGACGTTCGCCCCGTCCGGCGCGGTCGCGGCCGCCGCGACGACGTCGCTGCCGGAGACGCCGGGCGGCGACCGGAACTGGGACTACCGCTACACCTGGATCCGCGACTCCACGATGGCCCTCTGGGCGTTCTACACGCTCGGCTACGACTGGGAGGCCAACGACTTCTTCTACTTCATCACCGACGTCGCCGAGGCCGCCGAGGGCAAGCTGCAGATCATGTACGGGCTGGACGGGCGCGAGGAGCTGCCCGAGTCCACGCTCGACCACCTCACCGGCTACGACAACGCCCGCCCGGTGCGCATCGGCAACGAGGCGTACATGCAGGCGCAGCACGACGTGTGGGGCGCGATCATCGGCTCCATCTACCTGTTCGTGCGCAAGCGGGACCGGCTCGACGACCGGCTGTGGAAGATCGTCGTCAAGCAGGTCGAGGACGCCCTCGCCAACTGGCGGACGCCCGACTGCGGCATGTGGGAGGTGCGCGGCGAGCCGCAGCACTTCACCTCCTCCAAGGTGTTCTGCTGGGTGGCGGCCGACCGCGGGGCGCGGCTCGCCCGCATCCGCGGCGACCAGGAGCGGGCGCTCCGCTGGCAGGCCGCGGCCGACGAGATCCACGCCGACGTGCTCGCCAACGCGCTGGACGAGCGCGGCGTCTTCACGGCCCACTACGGCGCGACGGCCCTGGACGCCTCGGCCCTGCTGATCCCGCTGCTCGGCTTCCTGCCCGCCGACGACAAGCGCGTGCGGGAGACCGTCCTCGCCATCGCCGACGAGCTGTCGGAGGACGACCTCGTCCTGCGCTACCTCGCGGCGGAGACCGACGACGGGTTCGAGTCGGACGAGGGCACCTTCACGATCTGCTCCTTCTGGCTGGTCAGCACCCTGGTGATGATCGGCGAGCTGGAGCGGGCCCGCGCGCTGTGCGAGAAGCTGCTGTCCTACGCGAGCCCGCTGCAGCTGTACGCCGAGGAGATCGACCCGCACACCGGCCGCCACCTCGGCAACTTCCCGCAGGCGTTCACCCACCTGGCGCTGATCAACGCCGTCATGCAGGTGATCAGAGCGGAGAACCCCCAGGACCAGCCCCCTCTGGCCTGACCCTCCGGACCGGTCGTTCGTGCCGGCGGAGTGACGTCCCGCAGGCCGCCGCCGCCCCGGTGGGCGGCGGCGGTTCGGCGGGTCAGACGACGGCGCCCGAGTTGCCGGGGGTGCGGCGGGGCGGTCCGGTCTTCTGCCTGCGCTGGGGCGGCGGGGTCTTGGTGCGGCGCTCCAGGACGACCGCCAGCGGTGTCGCGGTGAAGACGCTGGAGTAGGTGCCGACGACGATGCCGATCAGGAGCGCGATGGCGAAGTCCGTCAGGGAGTCGCCGCCGAGCACGGCCAGCGCCGCCAGGATGAACAGGGCGCCCATGCCGGTGTTGATCGTCCGCGGGACGGTCTGCAGCGTGCCCCGGTTCGCGATGTCGGCGAACCGCCCCTTGGGGTTCGCGGTCCACATCTCCCGGACGCGGTCGAACACGACGACCGAGTCGTTGACCGAGTAGCCGATGATCGTGAGCAGCGCGGCGAGGAAGACGCCGTCGACCGGTTTGCCCAGCCAGGCGAAGATCCCGGTGACGATCGCGATGTCGTGGAACATGGCGAGCACCGAGCCCGCCGCGAACGTCCAGCGGAACCGGATCGTCAGGTAGGCGAGCTGGGCCAGCAGGGCCACGCCGAGGGCGATGAGGGCCTTGGTCCGCAGCTCGTCGCCGAGGGAGGGGCCGATCAGCTCGTCGCGCTGCTTGGCGGCGCCGCCGCCCTCCTTCGCGAGGGCGTCCTGGATGCGTTTCTCCTCCGCGTTGCTCAGGTCCGACGTCCGGACCGAGATGTCGTCCTTGCCCGAGGTCTGGACGACGGCGCGCGGGAACCCGGCGTCGGCGACGGCGGCGCGGGCGGTGTCGATGTCGACGTGCCTGGAGGTGGAGTACTCGACCAGGCGGCCGCCGGTGAACTCCACGCCGAAGTTCAGGCCGCGGGCGAAGATCCCGGTGACGGCGAGGACGACGGCGAGGGCGGAGACGCCGAGCCACAGGCGGCTGCGCTTCATCAGGTCGGGGCCGCTGTCCTCCAGCCACCGCCGGAGGCGTCCCGCTCCGCCGATGCCGCCCGCCCTGCCCTTGCTGAGCCGGGGCATGCGCGCGGCGGCGGCGTCGGTGAGGACCCGGCTCAGCAGCATCGCGGAGACGAGGGAGCCCAGCACGCCGATGATCAGAGTGACGCCGAAGCCCCTGACCGGCCCGGAGGCCAGGAAGAACAGCAGGCCGGCGGCCAGCACGGTGGTGGCGGCGGAGTCGGCGATCGCCGACCACGCCTTGTTGAACCCGACGGCCAGCGCGGTGCGGGCGCTGCGGCCCGGCGCCGCCGCGCGCTCCTCTCTCGCGCGTTCGAAGGCCAGCACGTTGGCGTCGATCGCCATGCCGATGGCCAGGACGAACCCGGCGAGCCCCGGCAGCGTCAGGGTGGCCCCGACCGCGACGAGGGCGCCGTAGGAGATCAGCGCGTACCCGGCGAGCGCGACCGTGGCGAGCAGGCCCGCGAGCCGGTACACGGCCACGATGAACAGGCCGGTGAGGACGATGCCGATGACGGCGGCGCGGGCGCTGGCGTCGATCGCCTCGTCGCCGAGCGTCGGGCCGACCACCCGCTGCTCGATGATCTTCACGGGGACGGGCAGCGAGCCGCCCTGGATCAGCGCCGCGAGGTCCTTGGCCTCGGTGGGGCCGAAGTCCCCGGTGATCTGGGTGGAGCCGCCGGCGATACCGACCCCGCAGGCGACGCTCTCGGTGACCTGCGGCGAGGAGATCACCTTGCCGTCCAGCACGATGGCGACGCGGCGCTCGTCTCCGGCCGCGCAGGCGGCCTTGGCGGTGAGCCGCTCCCAGGTCGCGCCCCCGCCGCCCTTGAACCGGACGTCGACGGCCCAGCCGCCGAGGTTCTGCGGGTCGTAGGAGGCGCTCGCCGAGCCGATCCCGGCGCCGGTGAGCGCGGCGGGGCCGATCAGGATCTGCCGCCCGCTCTCGTCGGGGATCAGCTGCTGCCCCGCCGCCGGCGCGCCGGCGGCGGGCAGTACCGGATGGGCGGTGAGCTGCGCGGTCTTGCCGATGGCCGCGGCGGCGCGGGTCGGGTCCTGGACGTCCGGCAGCTCGACGATCAGCCGCCGGTCCCCGGACCGGGTGATGGACGACTCGGCGACCCCGAGCGCGTCGACGCGCCGGTGCAGCACCTCGCGGGCGCGGTCGGTGGACTCCCGGTCGGCCTTCACGGCCGGGGAGTCCTGGGTCTCCAGGACGATCTGGGTGCCGCCGCGGAGGTCGAGGCCGAGGCGGGCGGGTTTGGAATAGGCGAAGTAGAACGATGTGGCGAGCACGGCGAACGCCAGTACCGCCCGCACCACGTTGGCGCGAGTCAAGGGAAACCTCCACGCAGGGGTTTCGGCGCCGCACGTCGGCGTGCGGCACCGGGGACGGAGAGCTCAGATCCCTGTGGAGGCGGGCGGGGCGCGCCCGCGCGGGGCGCCCCTCGGCGCGACGTCGGGCGCGGCGTGCGCGGCGGCGGCCCGGACGGGGCGTCCGGACGGCGGCCGGACCCCGGCGCCGGGCTCGGGGGCGTCGCGTGCTCGGGGTGGGCGTACGGCGCCGCGGCCCCCGCGGCGTGGAGGACGGCGGCGACGGCGGTCTGCGTCCGCCCGGCCGCGCGCGTCGTGGTGGCGGTCCGGGTGCGGGCGGGCCCCTGGTGCGCCGCCCCGATCCGGACGCCGGAGACGGTGCCGACGGAGGAGGCGCCGCCCTGCGCCCCACCGGCGGTCAGCGCGCTCGCGCCGACGGGGCCGGCGACGAAGCCGAGGAGGCCGAGGACGACGACGAGCAGCCGCGCGGCGGGGCGCCGGAAGGCGGGATGGAGCGTCTCGCCCATTCCGCCCTCCTCCCCCGGTCTCCGGCGGGTCGCCCGCCCGTTCCCGCCAACCTAGCCCACGTTCGCGCGGCCGGAGCCGCCGTCCGGGGCTCAGCAGGGGTTTCGCGCGAAGGCCGGTGCGTCAAGGCGGGCGGGCGTGACAAAGACCTGGCCCGTCCCCGGCCGTACGGGCTTACCAGCAGACACTGGCGAGTGTCCCGATCCGGCCACGCCGCGGGCGGCCGCCCGCCATTGCCCGCGCCATTTATGCGAATTACTTTCGCGTATGCCCACCCCGAACCGGACAGAGGAGTCTCCGGTGGCACGAATCAGACAGACCGCGATCGTCGGGACCGCCGCACTGGCCGTCCTCGCCGCGGGGGTCGCCCCCGCGTACGCCGCGGGCACGACCATCCGCAGGGGCTCGGCCGCGGCCGCGGCCTACTCCGGCAACGTGCAGGCGTCGCTGCTCGGCACCGCGACGGTCAGCAGCTCGCTCGGCAGCGGCTCCTGCAGCCAGTCGACGATGACCGGCTCCATCAACTCCGACGGCAGCGCGTTGAACGTCGCTTCCGCGACCTTCACCGGCGCCGGCGGCGGCGCGTGCAGCGGCAGCACCAGCGCGACGATCACCTCGCAGAACCTGCCGTGGACGGGCGGCAACGTCACCTTCGACGCCGCGCACACCGGCGGCCGGGACGCCACCGTCACGATCGCCAACTTCAAGGTGAAGGCCGTGATCAACCTCCTCGGCGGCGTCACCTGCGTGTTCGGCGGCAACCTCACCGCCAACGGCTACAACGGCAACAACGCCTCGCGCCCCGTCACCAGCAGCAGCGAGGCGCAGGTCGGCGTGCAGAACGCCACGGTCAGCAAGCAGTCGGGCAGCAGCTTCCTCTGCCCGTCCACCGCCAGCGTCACCGCCACGTACGCGCTGCGCGGCGAGACCACCGCCGGGTCCGGCACCTTCAACCAGTCCCTCTACGTCACGAGCTGACCGGAGGCCGGAACGGAGCTCCCGAGGAGGCGGTGAGACCTCCCACGACGTGCTCCCGGAAACGGACGGGCCGCCCCCCGCGCGGGGCGGCCCGTCACGTCGTCACCCGGGCGCGGCCCGGAGCCGGGTCAGCAGCCGACGAGCTGCGCGGCGAGGAACGACTCGACCTGGCTGAGCGCGATGCGCTCCTGGCTCATCGAGTCGCGCTCCCGGACGGTCACCGCGTCGTCCTCCAGGGTGTCGAAGTCCACGGTGACGCAGAACGGGGTGCCGATCTCGTCCTGGCGGCGGTAGCGGCGGCCGATGGCGCCGGCGTCGTCGAAGTCGACGTTCCAGTTGCGGCGCAGCTGCGCGGCGAGGTCGCGGGCCTTCGGGGACAGGTCGGTGTTGCGCGACAGCGGCAGCACCGCGACCTTGACCGGGGCGAGCCGCCGGTCGAGCCGCATGACGGCGCGCTTCTCCAGCTTGCCCTTGGCGTTCGGCGCCTCGTCCTCGGCGTAGGCGTCCATCATGAAGGTGAGCGTGCAGCGGTCGACGCCCGCCGCGGGCTCGATCACGTAGGGGGTGAACCGCTCGCCGGACTCCTGGTCGAAGAACGACAGGTCGGCGCCGGACGCCTTCGAGTGCGTCGTCAGGTCGTAGTCGGTGCGGTTGGCGATGCCCTCCAGCTCGCCCCACTCGCTGCCGACGAAGTCGAAGCGGTACTCCACGTCGACGGTGCGCTTGGAGTAGTGCGACAGCTTCTCCTGCGGGTGCTCGAAGAGCCGCAGGTTCTCCTTGCGGATGCCGAGGTCGACGTACCACTGCATGCGCTCGTCGATCCAGTACTGGTGCCATTCCTCGTCGCTGCCGGGCTTGACGAAGAACTCCATCTCCATCTGCTCGAACTCGCGGGTCCGGAAGATGAAGTTGCCGGGCGTGATCTCGTTGCGGAACGACTTGCCGACCTGGCCGATGCCGAACGGCACCTTGCGGCGCGCCGACTGCTGGACGTTCAGGTAGTTGATGAAGATGCCCTGCGCCGTCTCGGGGCGCAGGTAGGCCAGGCCCGACTCGTCCTCGACGGGGCCGAGGTAGGTCTTGAGCAGGCCGTTGAACATCTTCGGCTCGGTGAACGAGCCCTTCACGCCGCAGTTCGGGCACGAGATGTCGGCGAGGCCGTTCGCGGGCGGGCGGCCGTGCTTCTCCTCGTAGGCCTCCTCCAGGTGGTCGGCCCGGAAGCGCTTGTGGCAGGACTGGCACTCGGTGAGCGGGTCGACGAACGCCTGGACGTGGCCGCTGGCCTCCCAGACCTCGCGCGCCAGGATGACGCACGAGTCGAGGCCGACGACGTCGTCGCGGCCCTGGACCATCGACTTCCACCACTGGCGCTTGACGTTGTTCTTCAGCTCGACGCCGAGGGGGCCGTAGTCCCAGGAGGCGCGGAGACCGCCGTAGATCTCGCTCGACGGGTAGACCAGGCCCCGCCGCTTGGCGAGGTTGACGATCGTGTCCAGCACATCGGAACGGCGTGCCATGAAAGATTCTCCATCCGGCTGGCGGTCGGCGGGAACAGTGAGTGCGCCCCGGTCCCGCGGCGACGGCGGGCGGCGGCGAGTGTGATCCCCGGTGATGTGCTCCGGCGCGGTCACCGCCGCCGCCGGAGGGTGCCCCCAGCTTAGGGCACGGGGCCCCCTGAGCAGGAACTAGTAAACGCGCCCGTCGGCGACGTCGCCGTCGATGTTCAGGGTCACCCCGCCGTGCGTCTCCCGGTGGCCGCCTCGGTACTGCTTGACGCGGCGGTGGGGCGACCACCACGTGTCGGACAGGAACGGGTCGCCGTACACCTCGGCCCGGCCGTCCCAGTTGGCGAACCAGACGCAGGAGGGCTTGCTGATCGAGGACCGGCCCACGTCGCGGATGCCGGACTTGGCGCTGCTGTAGAGGCACGGCTTGTAGCCCTCGGTCTTCAGCCGGTCGACCCAGTTGTCGACGAACCGGAGGACGGCGGCCCGGCAGGCGCCCTTCTTGTGGTCGTAGGCCTCCATGTCGTAGTAGAGCGGCTTGCCCGCCGGGATGCCGAGCGCCCTGGCCCTGCGGGCCGCGTCCGCGGCGGCCCGGGCGCCCTGCCGGGAGGCGTTCCCGGCGGTGAAGCGCTGCGGCCGGTTGCCGCACGGGGCCTGGAGTCCCACGTAGGTGGCGGTGAGGCGGTAGCCCATCGCGCGCACCTGCCGCACCCACGACGCGGTGAGGTTCGGCTGGGCGCATCCGCGCGCCGATCCGCCGATGTAGATGTTGGTGACCTTGAACGAGGGCCGCCAGGCCCTCATGGTCGCCAGGGACGGGGCCGTGCAGGTGTCGAACCCCCTGCCGCGCGCCCACGAGCGCTCCAGCGCCGTTCCGTGGCCCGCCGACGGGCTCTCGCCGTCGGTCGGCACCGGGCCCCCGCTGGGCGCCGCGGAGGGCGCGGTCGCCGCGGTGGTCGCGGAGGGCACGGTGGTCGCGGGGGGCACGGTGGTCGCCAGCCGGCGGACGTCCGGCCTGGGCGGCGCGGCGGTCCACCGGCCGGACAGCCGGGTGCCCCGCAGGAGGCGCTGGAGCAGCCCCGGGTCCGTGCCGTAGACGCCGGTGATCGTGACCCCGGCCTCGGGGAGGGTGAGGCGCGTCTCGTGGTCGGCGGTCCGCGGCACGGTCAGCGAGGCGAGCTTGTCGGCGTGCACGACGGTCCGGGCGATCCGCCCGTTCCCCGCGGGCTGGATGTGGACGGCCTCGGTGCGGCCGACGGCGCGGGCCGGGCAGTCCGGCTGCGGGCCGGGGCGGCCGAGGTAGACCGCGTGCCGGTCGTAGCGGACGCACAGGGACGGATGCCGGTCGAGGCGGTGCACCCGCCAGCCTGCCGGGACCGGGACGCGCAGCCCCCGGTACTCCACCACGCGGCCGTGCGGGCTCCCCGCGCTCCCGTCCGGCCCGCTCAGGGAGAACGTGGCCGCCTGGTGGGGCGCGGGCCGCGCGGGGGCCGTCCCGGCGACGGTGAGGGCGGCGGCGACGGCCGCCGCCCCGGACGACACGCTGAACAGGACGGCATGGCGCATCACAGCTCCCCCGCAGGCCACGGCATGATCATGTGCCGCAAGGATGACCCTGGCGGAGGCACCGAAACCGGGAGGGGTCGCTTCTTGACCGCCGATTGCCCGCATTCTGACCGGGCCCGCCGGGAGACGGCCCGGTCGGCCGCTCAGGCGGAGGAGACCACCTCGTAGGCGCCGGGCTCGTCCACGGCGAGGGCGGCCAGCGGCATGAAGCGGAGCCGCACCTCGTAGGCGCCGAGCGCGCGGCGGTAGTGCCCGGCGCCGTCCCACTCGGTCACCAGGGCCCACAGGCCGGGGTCGTCGACGGTGCGGGCGAGGCGGCCGGAGCGGAATCCGGTGCTCGCGGCGAGGGCCTCCAGCACCGCGGTCATGCTCTCGGCGAAGCCGCCGGACTCCTCGTCCGGCACCCGGTAGCGGGTTATCGCGATCATCCGTCCATCCTGGCAGTACGTTGGGCCTGTGGAGACGAGAGGTGAGCGCGCGACGGGGCTGCGGGCGGCCGTCGAGCGGCGCAGCGCGGCGCCGGTGGTGTTCCTGCACCGGATGCCGCGGTGGGTCCTGCTCGCCGCCGTGTTCGCGCTGCTGGTGGTCGGCATGGCCGGAAGCGGCTGGGTGGCCGCGGCCGGACTGCTGGTGCTCGCCGCCGCGCTCGGCTGGTTCGCCTACCTGAACTGGCCCTCGCTGGACGGCTCGGGAAGGGTTCTGCGCCTCGCCGCGTTGGCCGTCCTGGTGGGATTCGCCCTGGGGCGCGGCATCGGTCGGTTTTGACAACCGTTTTCATCTTCGTCCATAATCGCGAGGTGCCCCCTCTCCGCGCAGCCCTGCGAACCGCGCCGGCGGCGCTCGCCCTGGCCGGGCTCGCGGCGGGCCTGACGGCCTGCGCCGACGCGGGCGCGGACGTCCCGCCCGGCCGGACCGCGGTGGTCGCGTCCTTCTACCCGATGGCCTGGCTCGCGGAGAAGGTGGGCGGCGGCGACGTGTCCGTCCGGACGCTCACCCGGCCCGGAACCGAGCCGCACGACCTGGAGCTGACGGCGCGGCAGGTCGCGAACGTCCAGGACGCCGACTACGCCGTCTACGTCAAGGGCGTCCAGCCCGCCGTGGACGACGCGGTCCGCAAGCACGCGAAGGGCCGGTCGCTCGACGCCGCCGGCCTCGTGCCGAAGCTTCCCCCGCCCGGCGAGACCGACGACGAGGAAGCCCACGACGGCATGCGGCACCGCGAGGCGTCCTACGACCCGCACATCTGGCTCGACCCGAACCGGATGGCGACCGTGGCCGCCGCGCTGGGCGAACGGCTGGCCGCCGCCGACCCCCGCCGCGCCGCCGGCTACCGGGAGCGCGCCAAGGCCGCCGCGCGGGAACTGGCCGGCCTCGACCGCGAGTTCCAGGACGGCCTCCGCTCCTGCGCGCGCCGGGAGATCGTGACCGCGCACGCCGCGTTCGGGTACCTCGCGGACCGCTACCGCCTCCGGCAGATCCCGGTCGCGGGCGTGGACCCGTCCGGCGAGCCGTCCCCGAAACGGCTGGCGGGCCTGGCCCGGCTCGTCTCCTCCACCGGCGCGACGACGGTCTTCACCGAGACCCTGGCCAGCTCGAAGGTCGCCGCCGCCCTGGCGCGGGAGGCGGGCGTGCGGACGGCCGTCCTCGACCCCGCCGAGGGCGTGGCGGACGGCGCGGGCGGCGACTACATGACGATCATGCGAGAGAACCTGCGGACCCTGCGGCCCGCGCTGGAGTGCTCATGAACGAGACCACCGCCCCGCCGCTGGAGATGACCGGCGGCCTCGTCCGGCGGGACGGCCGCGCGGTGCTCGCCGGGATCGACCTGCGGGTGGCGGCCGGGGACGTGCTCGCCGTCCTCGGGCCGAACGGGGCGGGCAAGTCCACGCTCGTCAAGGCGCTGCTCGGGCTCGTCCCGCTGGCCGCCGGCCGGACGGAGATCTACGGCGAGCCGCCCGCGCGGTTCCGCGACTGGCGGCGGATCGGGTACGTGCCGCAGCGGCTGCCGATGGGCGGCGGCGTCCCGGCGACGGTCCGCGAGGTCGTGGCGTCCGGCCGGGTGGCCCGGCGGTCGCGCTGGCGGCCCGCGCCGCTCGGCGACCGGGCGGCCGACCGCGCCGCCGTCGACCGCGCCCTGGAGACGGTCGGTCTCGCCGGGCGGGCCCGCGACTCGGCGCACCTGCTGTCGGGCGGCCAGCAGCAGCGGGTGCTGATCGCCCGCGCCCTCGCCGGCGAGCCCGACGCGTTCGTGATGGACGAGCCGACCGCCGGCGTGGACGCGGGCAGCCAGGCGGCGCTCGCGTCGGCGCTGCACGAGCTGGCCCGCGCCGGGCGGACGGTCGTCCTCGTCGCGCACGAGCTCGGGCCGATGGAGCCGCTCGTCACCCGCACGGTCGAACTCGGGCACGGCCGCGTCGTCCGCGAGACCGCCCCGCAGTCCCTCGGGAGGCCCGCGTGATCGAGATGCTCCAGTACGACTTCATGCGCGTCGCCCTGGCGATGGCGGTGCTCATCGGGCTGACCGCCCCCGCCGTGGGGACGTTCGTCGTCCAGCGCAGGCTGTCGCTGCTCGGCGACGGCATCGGCCACATCGCGCTGACCGGCATCGGGCTGGGGCTGCTCACCAGCACCTCCCCCGTCCTCGGCGCGCTGGTGGTGTCGGTGCTCGGCGCCGTCGCGATCGAGGTCCTGCGGGCGCGCAGCCGCAGCGGGGCGGACGCCGTGCTCGCCCTGCTGTTCTACGGCGGGCTGGCGGGCGGGGTCATCCTGACGAGCATCGACGGCGGCGGCTCGGCGGGCCTGCAGTCCTACCTGTTCGGCTCGATCAGCAGCGTGACGGTGAACGACCTGTACGTCGTCGCGGGGCTCGCCGCGGTCGTGCTGGCGATCGTCGCGGTGTTCGGCCGCGAGCTGTTCCTGCTCTGCCAGGACGAGGAGGTCGCGCGGGCGGCCGGGCTGCCCGTCCGGTTCCTCAGCGTGCTGATCGCCGCGACCGCCGCGGTCACGGTGGTGATCTCGATGCGCGCGATCGGGCTGCTGCTCGTCAGCGCGCTGATGGTCGTCCCGGTCGCGGCGGCGCAGCAGCTCACGCGGGGATTCTGGAGCACCATGCTGGCCGCGATGGGGATCGGTGTACTGTCGGCCGTGGCGGGCCTGGCGGGTTCCTTCCAGTACGATCTTCCCCCGGGCCCCTCGATCGTGTTGCTGGCGCTCGCGGTGTTCGTCGCCGCGGTCGCCGGGGGCTCGGTGGTGCGCCGCAGGCGCTCCCGCGCCGCGGCCGGAGCCGTCGCCGCGGGAGGCGCCGGGCCCGGCGCCCCGCCGCGCGTGGATGCCGAGGCGGAGGTGCTGAGGGGATGACGACGGCCCGCCGGGACGCGGTACGGCAGGTGCTGGCCGGCTGCGAGGGGTTCCGCAGCGCCCAGGACATCTACGCCGACCTGCGCGCCGACGGCTCCAAGATCGGCCTCACCACCGTCTACCGGGCGCTGCAGGCCCTCAGCGACGCGGGCGAGGTCGACGTGCTGCGCACCGACGAGGGCGAGGCCGTGTACCGCGCCTGCCGCACCGAGCAGCACCACCACCACCTGGTCTGCCGCGACTGCGGCCGGACGGTCGAGGTGGAGGGCCCGGCCGTGGAGCGCTGGGCCGACACGATCGCCGCCGAGCACGGCTTCGTCGAGATCACCCACACCGTCGAGGTCTTCGGGACGTGCGCGAACTGCGCCGCCAAGCCGTCCTGAGGCCCCGAAACCCTCCGCGCCCGCGCGCCCGCCGCACCGAAGCCGCCGCTGAACTCAGACAAGGCCGGTAATTCACACGCTCCGTAGGCGTTTCTTGTCAAATTGCTATATCTACTTCCCAGTAGCCCTATGTCATAAATATCCCCGTCGCCACGGCGGGCCCGACGGAGGGTCTTCGGGGGAGCGTGGCGCCCGCACGAGAGGGCGTTCATGACAAGACGGGCGTTCACCAGCCGAAGGATCACGCTCCTGGCCTCGGCGACGCTGCTCGCGTCGGCCGCCACCGCGCTCCCCGCCTCCGCGCGGCAGCCGGCGTCCCCGCCGACTCCGCGCGCCGCCGCCGAGCACGCGCTCCGGGCGCTCGCCGCCCGCGGCGCCGAGGTGCGCGGCGCCGAGGTGCGCGGCGGCGACGGGCAGGCGTTCCAGGTGGTCGGGGTCGGCATCGACCGCGACGGCACCTCGCACACCCGCATGACCCGCACCTACAACGGCCTCCCCGTCCTGGGCGGCGACATCGTCGTCCACGAGACGGGCGCCGGCGCGTGGAAGGGCACCAGCCTCACCCTCGCCAAGGCTCCGTCCGACTCCAGCCCGGAGGTCTCCGCCAAGACCGCCCAGAAGCGCGCCGCCACCAAGAGCCGCAAGGCCGACGGCTCCCCCGCGCTCGTCGTGGAGTCCCGCACCGCCGACCACGCCCCTCGCCTCGCCTGGCGCGTCCAGACCGTCGGGAAGAAGGCGGACGGGACGCCCAGCCGCGTCTTCACCTCCGTGGACGCGGCGACCGGCAAGGTGCTGCTGAGCGAGGAGACCGTCAAGACCGAGGCGGGCGACGGCAAGTCGCTCTACACCGGGACGGTCCCGCTCCAGACGACGCTGTCCGGCAGCACCTACCAGCTGAAGGACCCGACGCGCGGCAACACCTACACCGGCGACGCCCAGAACGACACCGACCTCTGCTTCCTCAGCTGGTGCTTCCACCGGGCGCCCGCCACGCTGTTCACCGACGCCGACAACCACTGGGGCAGCGGCACCACGTCCGACCGCGCCACCGTCGCCGTGGACGCCCAGTTCGGCACCAACGAGACCTGGGACTTCTACAAGAACGTCTTCGGCCGCACCGGCATCGCGGGCGACGGCAAGGGCTCCTACAACCGCGTCCACTACGGCAGCGGCTACGCCAACGCCTTCTGGGACGACTCGTGCTTCTGCATGACCTACGGCGACGGCGACGGCAGCCAGCTCGGCCCGCTCACGTCCCTGGACGTGGCCGCGCACGAGATGAGCCACGGCGTCACCAGCTCCACCGCGAACCTCACCTACAGCGGGGAGTCCGGCGGGCTGAACGAGGCGACGTCCGACATCATGGCCGCCGCCGTCGAGTTCTACGCGAACAACTCCGGCGACGTCGGCGACTACCTGGTGGGCGAGGAGGTCGTCCTGCCCGGCTTCGGCAAGGCCGCGCTGCGCTTCATGGACAAGCCCAGCAAGGACGGCAGCTCGGCCGACTCCTGGTCGACCGGCACCAAGAACCTCGACGTGCACTACTCCTCGGGCGTCGCCAACCACTTCTACTACCTGCTGTCCGAGGGCAGCGGCGCGAAGACGATCAACGGCGTCTCCTACAACAGCCCCACGTCCAACGGCTCCACGATCACCGGCATCGGCCGGGACGCCGCCACGAAGATCTGGTACCGGGCGCTGACCACCTACATGACGTCCTCGACCAACTACGCGGGCGCGCGCACCGCGACGCTGAACGCGGCCAAGGACCTCTACGGCGCGGGCAGCCCCCAGTACAACACCGTGGCCGCGGCCTGGTCCGCGGTGAACGTCAGCTAGCACCGTCTCCGAAGGAGGAACGCCCCGCCGGCGCGGGGCGTTCCCCGCGGTTCGGGTGATCCACCGGTCGCGCCATGGTGAAGAATCGGGGCATGGCTACGACACGCACCGCGAACGCGCATTGGGAAGGTTCTCTCCTGGAGGGCCAGGGGACCGTCTCGCTGGACTCCTCGAAGCTCGGCACCTACGACGTGACCTGGGCGTCGCGGGCGCAGGAGCCGGACGGCCGGACGAGCCCCGAGGAGCTCATCGCCGCCGCGCACTCCACCTGCTACTCGATGGCGCTCTCCCACGGCCTCGCCGGCGCCGGCACCCCGCCGGAGAAGGTGGACACCAAGGCCGAGGTCACCTTCCAGCCGGGCGAGGGCATCACCGGCATCCACCTGACCGTCCGGGCCAGCGTCCCCGGCCTGTCCGCCGCCGACTTCGAGAAGGCCGCCCAGACCGCCAAGGAGGGCTGCCCGGTGAGCAAGGCCCTGACCGGCACCAAGATCACCCTAGACGCAAGCCTGGTCTAAGGCAGTGCCCTCCTCCTTCGGGCCTTGAAGGCCCTCCATCGTCGCGCGCTGCGTGCGATCGCTGCATCGCTCCGACTCGCCTGGCGGCTCGCTGCGCGATCAGTTTCTTGCTTCGCTCGAAACTGCCTTCGGACGCGATCGCGACCGTTGAGGTCGTCGCGGGGTTGCGGCGGTGGCTGGGCTTGGTGGTCTCGTTGCCCGGATGGGCCCGATGAGAGTGGTCTCACGCCAGCGATCACACGCGGTGGGGGTGGGGCGGGCGCCTCAGGGCGCCCGCCCCACCCCCACCGCAACAAACGAACTCAGGCGCCGCCGGGCGCAGGCGCCTGACCCAGAGGAACCGCATTGGGCACAGCCCCGCCGTACCTGCGGTCGCGCGACGCGTAGAGTTCGCAGGCGTGCCAGAGGTGGCGGCGGTCGAAGTCGGGCCAGAGCGTGTCGAGGAACACCATCTCCGCGTAGGCCGACTGCCAGATCAGGAAGTTGGACGTGCGCTGCTCCCCGGAAGAGCGCAGGAACAGGTCGACGTCGGGGATGCCGGGCTCGTCGAGGTAGCGGGCGAAGACCTTCTCGTTGATCTTGCCGGGGTCGAGGCGGCCGGCCTGGACGTCCCGGGCGATGGCCGCGGCGGCGTCGGCGATCTCGGCGCGGCCCCCGTAGTTCACGCAGAACTGGAGGGTGAGGACGTCGTTGTCGCGCGTCATCTCCTCGGCCGTCTCCAGCTCCTTGATGACGCTGCGCCAGAGCCGGGGGCGCCGGCCCGCCCAGCGCACCCGCACGCCCATCGAGTGGAGCTGGTCGCGGCGGCGGCGGATCACGTCCCGGTTGAAGCCCATGAGGAAGCGCACCTCGTCAGGCGAGCGCTTCCAGTTCTCGGTGGAGAACGCGTACGCCGACAGGTAGGGGACGCCGAGCTCGATCGCGCCCATGATCACGTCGAAGAGCGAGTCCTCTCCGCGCTTGTGCCCCTCGGTGCGCGGCAGGCCGCGCTCCTTCGCCCAGCGGCCGTTGCCGTCCATGACGATGGCGATGTGCCGCGGTACCAGGTCCGCGGGGATCGGGGGCGGGGTGGCGCCGTCCCGGTGCGGATCCGGAGGCGATACGGCCCTGCTCAAACTCTCTCCCTGTCGGTGTCGTCGTCGCGCGTCTCGCGCTCCACATGGCGCAGGGAACGGATCCCGTGCTCCAGATGCCACTGCAGATAGGCGGCCACCAGGCCGCTGGTCTCCGTCCGGTGGCGCTGCTCGCTGCCGTCCGCGTACTCCCAGTCGCCGCGCAGCAGCGCCAGCATCAGCGCGAACGTCGGCGGCGCCGGGGTCGCGGCGCCCGCCTGGCGGCAGCCGGCGCACACCGCGCCGCCCGCCGCGATGGCGAACCCGCGCAGCCCGCCGCGGGTGCCGCACCGGCAGCACTCGTCGAGCGCGGGCGCCCAGCCCGCGACCGACAGCGAGCGCAGCAGGTAGGCGTCCAGGACGAGCCGGGGGTCGTGGGCGCGCTCGGCGAGCGTGCGCAGCCCGCCGACCAGCAGCAGGAACTGCCGCAGCGCGGGCTCGCCCTCCTCGCTGGTGAGCTTCTCCGCGGTCTCCAGCATCGCCGTCCCCGCCGTGTAGCGGGGGTAGTCGGTGACCAGCGCCTCCCCGTACGGGCGCAGCGTCTCGGCCTGGGTGATCAGGTCGAGGGAGCGCCGCTCGTACAGCTGCAGGTCGACGTGCGTGAACGGTTCCAGCCGCGCGCCGAACCTGGACCTGGTCTTGCGGACCCCCTTCGCCGCGGCGCGGATCCGGCCGGTCCGCCGGGTCAGCACCGTCACGATGCGATCGGCCTCGCCCAGCTTCTGGGTGCGCAGGACGATGCCTTCGTCGCGGTACAGGGTCACCCGTTCATTCTGACGCACGCCGCCCGATGCCTCGGTGCGCCGGGGTCATCTCCCCAGGATCTTCACAAGTCACACCGGCGACCCCGCTGCGCCGCGGGACGAACACACAACGTGACCGGATTCGGCCGTAGCGGTCCCCCGAAAGTCATGGCTGGAAGCACGGGCACCTGGCAGCGTTGGGGCATGAGATGCCACATCGTGCCACCGCACATGCTGGAGCGGATCGCCCGCGATGCCGAGGACCCGGCCATACGCGGCAGGGCGCGCCGAACGCTGGCGCTCACCTCCGCCCAGTTCACCGAGCGGCGGACGGCCGCGGCCGGGGCCCCCTCCCCGTCCGAGGACTTCGTCCCCAACCGGACGATCAACGACGCCGGGCACCGCGAGGACCTGCCCGGCCGCACCGTGCGCGCGGAAGGGGCGCCGGCCACCGGCGACGCGACCGCCGACCGGGCCTACGACTGGCTGGGAACGACCTTCGACTTCTTCGAGGCCGTGTACCGGCGCGACTCGATCGACGGGGCCGGCCTTCCGCTGGTCTCGACCGTCCACTACGGCGACAAGTACGACAACGCCTTCTGGAACGGCGAGCAGATGGTGTACGGGGACGGCGACGGCGTCCTGTTCACCGACTTCACCGCCCCGCTCGACGTCACCGGGCACGAGCTCGTCCACGGCGTCACCCAGTACACCGCGAACCTGGAGTACTACGGCCAGTCCGGCGCGCTCAACGAGTCGGTGTCCGACGTGTTCGGCTCGCTCGTCAAGCAATGGCATCTCGGCCAGGGCGCCGACCGTGCCGACTGGCTCATCGGGCAGGGCCTGCTCGCCCCGGGCGTCAACGGCGTCGCGCTCCGCTCCATGAAGGAGCCCGGCACCGCCTACGACGACCCGCAGCTCGGCAAGGACCCGCAGCCCGGCCACATGGATGACTATGTCGACACGTATCGCGACAACGGGGGCGTCCATATCAACTCGGGCATCCCCAACCACGCCTTCTACCTCGTCGCCACCGGCATCGGCGGCAACGCGTGGGAGAAGGCGGGCCGCGTCTGGTACGAGACGCTCACGGGCGGCTCCCTCGCCTCCGACGTCGGCTTCGCCGGCTTCGCCGCCGCGACCGTCCAGGCCGCGACCGCGCTGTACGGGGCCGAGGCCGTCGAGACCAAGGCCGTGAGCCGTGCCTGGATGGGGGTAGGTGTCTCCTTGGAGGCGAACGAGACGCAGTGAAAGTGACAGTCGTCCGCAGCGGGGGGTTTGCGGGAATCGAACGGCGCGCCGAGTCCGACAGCGCCAGCGATCCCATGCTGTCGAGGCTCGTCGGCCGCGTCGATCTGAAGAGCGTGCCGCCGCCGGGCCGAATCCCTGACCAGTTCCTGTACGAAATCGACATCGACGGCGACCGGACCACCGTCGGTGAGGCCCAGCTCCACGGTCCCCTTCGAGAACTGGTCCACCACGTCCTCGGTCGCATCTGACCGCCCGTCTCGGGTTCAGGAGCCGGGGGGCGCCTGGACCCGAGACCGCCGGCCGGCTACCGGCCCGGCGCGCGGGCGACCCGGTTGACCGCGGACAGCATCGCCTTGAGCGACGCGGTGACGATGTTGCCGTCGATGCCGACGCCCCACACCGACGTCCCCTCCCCGTCGCCGAACCGCACGTCGCACTCGACGTACGCGGCGGCGCGCGCGTCGCCGCCCGCGCTCATCGCGTGCTCGGCGTAGTCCAGCACCCGGACGTTGATCCCCACCGCGGCGAGCGCGTCCTCGAACGCCGAGACGGGGCCGTTGCCGACGCCCTCGATCTCGCGGATCTCGCCGTCCACGCGGACGTCGCAGCTGAGCGCGTCCTTCTCGTCCACCCGGGACGTCGTGCGGTGCGCCAGCAGCCCGGCGCGCGGGCCGTTGGCGAGGAACTCCGCCTCGAAGATCTCCCACATGCGCTCGGCCGTGACCTCGCCGCCCGCGCTGTCGGTGTGCTCCTGCACGACCCGGGAGAACTCGATCTGGAGCCGGCGCGGCAGCTCCAGCGCGTGCTCGGTCTTCATGACGTAGGCGACGCCGCCCTTGCCGGACTGGCTGTTCACCCGGATCACGGCCTCGTACGTCCGGCCGACGTCGTGCGGGTCGATCGGCAGGTACGGGACCTCCCACCCGTACTGCTCCACCGGCACGCCGGCGGCCTCGGCGTCGCGGCGCAGGTGGTCGAAGCCCTTGTTGATGGCGTCCTGGTGGGAGCCGGAGAACGCGGTGTAGACCAGGTCGCCGCCGTAGGGGTGCCGCTCGTGGACGGGCAGCTGGTTGCAGTACTCGACCGTCCGGCGGATCTCGTCGATGCCGGAGAAGTCGATCTGCGGGTCGACGCCCTGGGTGAACAGGTTCAGGCCGAGGGTGACCAGGCACACGTTGCCGGTGCGCTCGCCGTTGCCGAACAGGCAGCCCTCGATGCGGTCGGCGCCCGCCATGTAGCCGAGCTCGGCGGCGGCGACGGCGGTCCCGCGGTCGTTGTGGGGGTGCAGCGACAGGATGACCGAGTCGCGGTAGGCCAGGTTCCGGCTCATCCACTCGATCTGGTCGGCGTAGACGTTCGGGGTGGCCATCTCCACCGTCGCCGGCAGGTTCACGATGACCTTCCGGTCCGGGGTCGGCCTCCACACGTCGTTGACGGCGTTGCAGACCTCGACGGCGTACTCCAACTCGGTGCCGGTGAACGACTCGGGCGAGTACTGGAAGTAGATCTCGGTGTCGCCCATGTCCTCGGCCAGCTTGGCGCACAGTTTGGCGCCCTCCACCGCGATCGCGGTGATGCCGTCCCTGTCCTGCCCGAAGACCACGCGGCGCTGCAGCGTGCTGGTCGAGTTGTACAGGTGGACGATCGCCCGCCTCGCGCCGCGCACCGCCTCGAAGGTCCGCTCGATGAGCTCGGGGCGGGCCTGCGTCAGCACCTGGACGACGACGTCGCCCGGGATCCGGTCCTCTTCGATGATCTGCCGGACGAAGTCGAAGTCGGTCTGGCTGGCCGCCGGGAACCCGACCTCGATCTCCTTGTAGCCCATCCGCACCAGCAGCTCGAACATCTGGAGCTTGCGGTGGGAGTCCATCGGGTCGATCAGCGCCTGGTTGCCGTCGCGCAGGTCGACCGCGCACCATCGCGGCGCCTCGGTGATCACCTGGTCCGGCCAGGTCCGGTCGGCCAGCCTGACGGGCGCGAACGGCTTGTAGCGCTGGAAGGGCATGCCGGAAGTCTGCTGTTGCGGATACATCCGTTGAGTTCTCTCTGCTCGAACCTCGCGGCCGACGTCCACGGCGATGCCCCGCAGCGAGGGAGCCGGCCTGTTACAGGTCCCCGCTGCGGCCGCTAAGGAGGAGCAGCTCACGCAACACGTTCGCCAAGTTAACAGATGCCATCCGCGTTACGGAAACCGACGTCCGGATGCTGAGACGTCCTGCTCGTCCAGCGGTCCCGGCCGGGTCAGGGGACGAGCACGGAAAGGCAGGTCACACAGCCGTCGAGCGCCTCGAACTCGCTGATGTCGACGCTCGTGACGCGCAGCCCGTCGTCGGCGAGCCGGGCGGCGGTGCGGGGCGCCGACGCCGCCATGAGGACGTGGCCGGGCCCGAGGACCACCACGTGGGCGCCCTCCGGTTCGGAGACGACCTGCATGCACGGCAGCACCGAGGTGTCCACCATCTCCGGGACGCCGATCAGGCCGCCGTCCGGCAGCGCGGTCATCGCCGACTTCAGGTGCAGGCAGCCGCGGACGTCCACCGGGACCACCCTGCGGCCGCCCAGCAGGCGCGCGAGCTGGCAGATGCCCTCCTCGTTCGTCCGGGCGCCGCGCCCCACGTAGACGGTGCCGCCGACGTCCAGGACGTCCCCGCCGTCCAGCGTCCCCGGCTCCTCGATCCGCTCGACCCGCAGGCCGAGGTCGCGCGCGGCCTGCTCCACCCCGGCGGTCTCGCCGCGGCGGCTCGGCGCCCCGGACCGGCCGAGGACGGCGAGGCCGCCGCAGACGACGAGCGCGTCCTCGACGAAGACGGCGTCGGGCAGGTCGTCGGCGGGCGCGACGGCGCGGACGCTCCGTCCCGCCGCGCGCAGCGCCGCGACGTACGCCTCGTGCTGGCGCGCGGCGAGGTCCACGTCCACCCGGCGGCGGGCGGCGTGGGTGACGATGCCCTCGGCGAGACGCGGACCGGGCGGCCTGACCAGTGCCCTGCCGGCGGGCGCGGGAGCGACGTCCATGTCAGCGCGCCGCCCCCTCCGTCGTCACGATGACGCCGAGCGCGTAGGCGCGGGACATGCCGAGCAGGTCCGCGATGCGGTGCAGGGCGAGCCGCTCCCCCTCGCCGAGCGGGCCGTCCGCCAGCCCGATCCGGACGGCCTGCGCGAGGAACCACTCCTTGGCCTCGACGGCGAGGTGCGCCCCGGCCCGGGCGACCTCCCGCTCCAGGAACGTCCGGCGCAGCGCGAGGTCGGCGTCCACGGCGTCCGCGTCGTAGTCGGGCTCGCCGTACCCGGTGACCGTCGCGACCGCGCGGGCGCGGGCCGCGGCGTCGGCGGGGTCGCCCGAGCGCAGCACCAGGGCCGCGGCGGCCCGCATCCCGGCGGCGAGGGCCTCGGCCATCTGCTGCGCGGTCGGCGTCCGCAGGGCCGACACGGGGAGGCGGGCGCGGCACGTGCGGCACTCCACGGCCTGCCCGAGGCGCCACAGCGGCACCATCGGGACGAAGAAGACCGAGAACCAGCGGCGTCCGGCGCGCCTGCGATAGGCGCGGTCGCCGCCACACTGCGGGCAGTGGAAGGTCCCCTCGCTGACCGTACGGAACACCGCCGTCAGGCCGAAAACGAGCAACACCGGCGCTCTCCTCCCATAACGGACTCGTTACAACCTACCGACCCGCGGGCGGCGCGGCGGCCCTCCCGGACATTGCCCGCCCTGCGTTTACGCTGGGTTCATGACCGGTGACCTGGGACCCGACGCGGGACGCGCGCGGCCGCGCCCGTCCTTCCTGCCGCCCGTCGACGGGTACCCGCCGCAGCCGGGCGGCCCGGCCGAGACCGTCCCCGCCGAGACCGTCCCCGCCCCCCGGCGAGGCGGCGCCGCCTGGGTCCTCGCCCTGATCGCCGCATCGTCGGGCCTGC
The DNA here is from genome assembly GCF_050936235.1 of Spirillospora sp. CA-108201. Lineage (NCBI taxonomy): Bacteria > Bacillati > Actinomycetota > Actinomycetes > Streptosporangiales > Thermomonosporaceae > Spirillospora > Spirillospora sp. CA-108201. Next base: position 3,325,175 of record NZ_JBNJNE010000001.1, read on the forward strand.
TGGTCTCGGCGTTCCTGCCGTGGGCGCGCGCCGAGGTCGTCGTCGACCTGTTCGGCCGGTCGCTGAGCCGCGACCTCGGCAGCGTCGCGGGCATCGACGCCGACGACCTCGTCCTCGCCGTCCCGGTCCTCGCCGTGATCGCGATCGCGCTGGCCGCGTGGGACCTGATCGGGCGCGACGCCCGGATCGGCGCGCTCGCCGCGGTGCCCGGCATGCTCGCCCTGCTGGTGTGCGGCGTCTTCGTCCTGCGGCTCGGCCACGTCCGCGACGACCTGCCCCAGACCGGCCTGGACCTCGGCTACCAGATCACCGTCCGGTTCGGCTGGTACCTCGCGGTCATCGCGGCCCTGCTCGTGGTCGGCTTGAGCCTCGCCCGCCCCGTCAGCGACAAGGTCTCCAGGTCGCAGCGGCAGCCGGACCAGGACCACCCCCAGTACCCCCCGCCGGAGCAGCGGTACGCCGGGCAGCAGTACCCGACGGGCGAGTACGCCGCCTGGCCGTCGGAAGACCAGGCGTGGGGCCGCCAGGACGCCCCGCACGAGGACCCCCCGCCCCCCGGGGACGCCCTGGAGAAGGACGCCGACGGGACGCCCCGGGCACGCGGGCAGGACCCGGAGGACGCCGGTCAGTCGTAGAAGCCGAGCCTGCGAAGCTGCTTGGGGTCGCGCTGCCAGTCCTTGAGGACGCTGACGCGCAGGTCGAGGAACACCTTCGTGCCGAGCAGCGCCTCGATCTGCCGCCGCGCCGCCGCGCCGACCTCCCGCAGCCGCGCGCCCTTGTGCCCGATGATGATCCCCTTCTGGCTGGACCGCTCGACGAACAGGTGCGCGTAGACGTCGACGAGGTCGTCGCGGCCCTCGCGGGGCGCCATCTCGTCCACGACGACGGCGATCGAGTGGGGCAGCTCGTCCCGCACCCCCTCCAGCGACGCCTCCCGGATCAGCTCCCCCACCAGGACCTGCTCGGGCTCGTCGGTGAGGTCGCCCTCCGGGTACAGCGGCATCCCCTCCGGCAGGTGGCCGATCAGCAGGTCGCCGACGAGGCCGACCTGGAAGCCGCTCTCGGCCGAGCACGGCACGATGTCGGCGAACTCCCCGAGCCGCCCGACCGCGAGGAGCTGCTCGGCGACCTGCTCGGGCGCGGCGAGATCGGTCTTGGTGACGATCGCGACCACGGGCGTCTTCCTCACCCCCGCCAGCTCCCGGGCGATGTACTTGTCGCCGGGCCCGACCGGCTGGTCGGCGGGCACGCAGAACCCGATCACGTCGACCTCGGTCAGCGTGGACCGCACGAGGCTGTCGAGCCGCTCCCCGAGCAGCGTCCGGGGCTTGTGCAGGCCGGGCGTGTCGACCACGACGAGCTGCGCGTCGGGCCGGTGCACGATCCCCCGGATGGCCCGCCGCGTCGTCTGCGGACGGCTACTGGTGATCGCCACCTTCGTCCCGACCAGCGCGTTCATCAACGTCGACTTGCCCACATTGGGCCGCCCAATGAAACAAGCGAAGCCGGAATTCATGGCCTTTCGCTCCTCCTTCGGGCCTGGCGGCCCTCCATCGTCGAGAAACGCGAGCGATCGCCGGCATCGCTCCGGCTCGCCTTGCGGCTCGCTGCGCGATCAGGTTCTCGCTTCGCTCGAACCTGCCTTCGGACGCGATCGCGACCATGAGGTCGTTGCGTGGTTGCGGCGGTGGCCGGGGTCTGTGCGTCCCTGGGGACGGGTGCGCTTATGACGTCTCTCCTTGTCGGGCCTTGCCCTCAGCGTGCCTTTGGGCGCGCGGGTATCGCAGCCGCGACGGTCGGTGTGGGGTCAGTTTAGTTGGGTCTCAGGGGAGGCGGGGTCATGCCGCGGTGCCGAGGGCCGCCAGGGAGGTGGTGGCCTTCTCCCCCCAGAAGGGGGCGTCGAGGCGGGCGGCGACGTCGGCGGCCGTGCGGTAGTGGGCGGCGGCCACCTCGGCCGGGCGTTCCAGGTAGCGGGCCAGGTCGCCGAGGACCTGCGCGACCGGGCCGACCGTGGCCACGGCGGTGGCGCCGCCGGAGAAGTGGCGCTCATAGGGCAGCAGCGCCGTGTAGGCCTCCTCGGCCAAGGGGCGGTCGCCCAGGGCGACGGCGCGCAGGCCGCGGACCGCCATGGTCAGGTCGAAGAAGTAGTCGAGCCGGACGGGGCCTGCGTCGGCCACCACCCGGCGGGCCTCGGCGGTGCGGCCGGCGGCGGCCAGGGTGAGGGCGTAGATGTCGGCGGTGGCGGCGACGTGCCCCCACTGGCCGTGCAGCCAGGCCGCCTCGTCCATCGCCTCGTCGGCCCGCCCCAGGACGAGCCGCAGGCAGAACGGGCCGAGGAGCGCCATGCCGCGCTCGCTGAACCAGATCCGGGTCCGGCCGATGGAGCCGCCGACCTCGGCGAACGCGCGTTCCGCCTCGTCCGGGCGGGCGGCGAACGCGCGCACCAGGGCCGTGTACCAGTCCGCGATGCGGGCGAGCAGCGGCAGCCCGTACTGCTCGGCGAGCCGGCGCCCCTCCGCGCGGTGCCCTTGCGCGGCGGGCAGGTCGAGCGCGGCGACGCTGGTCTGCTGGAGTTGCAGGTGCGCGAGGACGCGGTAGGTGCCGAGGTCGTGCTCGGTGGCCAGGTCGAGCAGTTCGGAGGCGAACCGGTGCCGCTCGGCGAGCCCTTCCGCACTCCGGTACGCGTTGATGTAGGCGCCGTTGAGGGCGAGAGCGATCAGCTCCGGCGCGCCCAGCGCGCGGGCGAGGCGCAGCGCCGCCCCGGCGGCCGCGGCGCCCCGGTCGTGCTGCTCGCCCTCCGACTCGATCGCCAGCGTGGTCAGCAGCCTGACCCGCAACTCCGGCTCGTCCTCGGGGAGGCGGGCCAGCGCCTCGTCGGTGGCCTCCACGACGGCGAGGTCGAGGGTCCCGTACTCGCGGCTCGTCCACAGCGTGGGGACGTCGAAGCCGACGATGATGCGGGCGAGCAGGCGGACGTCTCCGAGCGCGCGGGCGTCGGCGATGGCGGCGATCCGCCGGGCGCGGGCGTCGACGATCTGCCCCGCGAGGGCGCTCGCCCGGATCGCGGCCGCCTCCGCCTCCAGCCGGTCGCGGGTCCCCTCGGAGCCCTGCGCGCGGAGCGTGTCGACGGCGCGGACCCACAGGTCGGCCGCGGCGCCGTGCGCGTACCGGGCCTCGGCGGCCGCGGCGGCGCGCCGCGCATACCGTACGGCCTTCTCCGGGTCCGTACCGGATTCGAGGTAGTGGTGCGCGATCGCGGCGACCTCGCCCGGGAGGTGGCGCTCCAGCGCGGCGGCGACGCGGCCGTGCACGCGGGTGCGGCGGGCCCGGGACACGCCCGCGTAGAGGGTGTCGCGGACGAGGGCGTGAGCGAAGCGGATCCGGCCGGGCGCGGGCTCGGCGACCAGGCCGGCCGCCAGGCCCGCCTCCACGGCCTCGATCACCGTGTCCTCGTCCCCGGCCAGGTCGGTCAGGACGCGCAGGTCGGCGTCCCGGCCGACGACCGCGGCGTCGCGCAGCACGGTCCGGACCGGTCCCGGCAGCCGCGCGACGCGGCGGCGCAGCACGTCGCCGACGCCGGCGGGGACCCGGCGCGTGGCGGCGGGCAGCCCCTCGGCGTCCAGGAGCCGGGCCGTCTCCCGGGTGAAGAACGGGTTGCCGCCCGTGCGCTCGGCGATCGCGGACAGCTCCGCGTCGTCCAGGCCGGTGGCGCAGGTGTCCCGGACGAGGACCGCGACCTCCGCCGGCGACAGCCCGGCCAGCTCGATCCGCGCGGGCTCGTACCGGGCGAGCGCGGCCAGCGCGGCGGCGAGGCCGCCCGGCACCTCGGTCTGCCGGAAGGTGGCCAGCAGCAGCACGCGGCGGTCCCGCAGCCGCCCGGCGAGCCGGACCAGCAGCGCGAGGGTCTCCTCGTCGGCCCAGTGCAGGTCGTCCAGGACGAGCAGGAGCGGCGCCGTCTCCGCGAGCTCGGCGAGGTAGTCGCCGACGGCCAGGTGGAGCCGGAACCGCCCGGTGACGATGTCGGCGTCGCCGCGCCCGATGACGGAGTCGTCCAGCAGCGGCCCGAGCCGTCCGGCGAGGCCGCCGGCGGGCGGGGCGGCGGCCGCCAGCTCGTGCAGCAGTTCGGCCCAGGGCCAGGCGGCCGGCGCGCCCGGGGTCTCCGGCGCGGTCCCCCAGGCCCGCGTCCAGCCCCGTCCGGCCAGGTCGCGCGACAGCCTCTCGGCGAGGGCGGTCTTGCCCATCCCGGCGTCGCCGCAGACGAGGACGACGCCGCCGCGGCCCGCGGCGGCGCTCTCGGCGGCCTCCTCCAGCCGCGCCAGTTCCTGGGCGCGGCCGACGAAGGCGGGGCCCTCCTCGGGACGGGGCGCGGGCGCGAGGCGCAGCACCGGACGGGACGGCGCCGGCCGTTCCGGCGCCCCGAGCGCGGGCTCCTGCGCCAGGATGTCGCTCTCCAGGCGGCGCAGCGCCGGGCCGGGATCGACGCCGAGCTCCTCGGTCAGGGCCGCGCGGGCGCGCCGCAGCGCGGCGAGGGCGTCGCCCTGCCGCCCCGCGCGGTAGAGCGCGAGGGCCAGCAGCCGCCACGCCTCCTCGCGCAGCGGGTTGGCGGCCGCGTGGGTCTCCAGGTCGGGGACGGCCTCGGCGGCCGCCGCGAGCCGCAGCATGGCCCCGGCCCGGCGCTCGACCGCGAGCCGGCGCCGCTCGTCCAGGCGGGCGGCCTCGGCCGCGGCCCACGGCAGGTCGCCGAACTCGGCGTAGGCGGGCCCGCGCCACTCGGCGAGCGCCGCCTCCGCGCGGCGGCGCGCCTCCCGCGGATCGGCCGCCGCCCGTTCGGCGGCCTCGTCGATCAGCGCGTCGAACCGCCAGGCGTCGACGGCGCCGTCCGGAAGCCGGAGCGCGTACCCCGGCGGCTCGGTGACCAGGACCCGCGCGGGCGTGCGGGGCGGGCGGTCCGGTTCGAGCGCGCGGCGCAGGTGGGACACGAAGGACTGGAGGCCGGCGGCGGCGCGCGGCGGGGCCGTGCCCGCCCACAGGTCGTCGACGAGCCGGTCCGCGGGCACCATCCGGCCCCGCGCGGCGACGAGGCGGGCGAGCACGGAGCGCTGCCGGTGACCGCCGAGGTCGGCGGCGGCTCCCGCCACCTCGGCTCCGAAGGCCCCGAGAACGCGTACGACAGGCGACATGTCCCGATCAGCGTAACCGGGACATGTCGCCCGTCTGCGATCACTCCCCCGGTTACGCCCGGCTGGGCTCGGGACGGCGCTCGGCCGCCGGCGCGGGCGCCGCTCCGCCGTGCAGGTCGATCGTCGGCAGCACCCGGGCGAGCGGCCCCGGCAGCCACCAGTTCGCCCGCCCGAGCAGCGCCATCGTCGCCGGCACCAGCACCAGGCGCACGACCGTCGCGTCCAGCGCCACCGCGACCGCGAGCCCGACCCCCATCTGCTTGATCACCAGGCCGGGGTCGGCGGCGAAGCCGAGGAACACCGCCACCATGATCAGCGCGGCGCTGCTGATCACCCGGCCGGTCGCGGCGAGCCCGGTGGACACCGAGCCGCGCGCGTCGCCGTGCAGCAGCCATTCCTCCCGGACCCGCGAGAGCAGGAAGACCTCGTAGTCCATGGAGACGCCGAACAGGACGGCGAACATCAGCAGCAGGATGAACGACGACACCGGGACGCTGTGTGGGAGCCCGAGCAGCTCCGCGCCCCAGCCCCACTGGAACACGGCCGTGAGCACCCCGTACGCGGCGCCGATCGACAGCAGGTTCATCGCCGCGGCCTTCAGCGGCGCCAGCAGCGACCGGAACACGATCATCAGCATGACGAACGACGTCGCCACCACCACGCCGATCACGGGCCACAGCCGGTCCGACAGCACCCGGGACAGGTCCACGTAGATCGCCGTCAGCCCGGTGACCTCGGTGTCCGGCGGCAGCACGTCCGCCCGGATCCGGTCGACGAGGCCGGTCACCCGCTCGTCCTGCGGCCCGTAGTCCGGGGTGACCATGATCACCGCGGCGTCGCCGCGCGGGGAGGCCTGCGGCGGCGCGACGGACGCGACGCCCCTCGTGGCCTCCAGCCGGTCCCGCAGCCCCGGCAGGGCGGCCTCGTCGGTCCTGGTGAGGTCGACCGCGACGACCAGCGGGCCGTTGGCGCCCGGGCCGAAGCCGTCGGCGACCAGGTCGTAGGCCTGCCGGACGGTGTTGGACGCGGGCTCGCTGCTGGCGTCGCTCGGCCACGTCCGCATGCCGAGCGCCGGGGCGGCGAGGGTGAGCATCAGCGCCGCGGCGGCGAGCAGCCACGGCCACGGGTGCCGCCCGACGTGCACGGCCCACCGCCGCACCCGCGGCGACTCCACGGCGATCGCCGCGCCGGCGGCCCGGTCGCGGCGGCGCAGCACCCTGCGGCCGGCGAGGCCGAGCACGGCCGGCAGCAGCGTGACGGCGCTCATCACGGTCGCCGCGACGACGATGCCGGTGGTGAATCCCATCGTCATGAACACCGGGATCCGCGACAGCACCAGCCCGCACAGCGCCAGCAGCACCGTGAACCCCGCGAAGATCACCGACAGGCCCGCGGTCGCGATGGCGCGTCCCACCGCCTCGGGGACGTCGAGCCCCTCCGCGAGCCCCTCCCGGTGGCGGGTCAGGACGAACAGGGCGTAGTCGATCCCGACCCCGAGCCCGACCATGGTGGCGAGCGTCGGCGCGGTCGTGGCGACGTCGGTGACCGCGGCCACCAGCGTGATCCCGGACACGCCCACGCCGAGCCCGGCCAGCGCGACGGCGAGCGGCAGCCCGGCCGCCACCACCGACCCGAACGCCAGCAGCAGGATGACCAGGGCCGCCACGATCCCGATCGCCTCGGCGACGCCGCCGGGCGCGGTCACGTTCTCGGGGACCTGCCCGCCGAACTCCACCTGGTAGCCGGCGGCGTCCAGGTTCCGCGTCGCCGACCGCAACAGGTCGAGGGTCTCCTTGGGCCCGAGGTCGGTGACCGGCACCGAGTACCGGACGGTCATCAGCGCGGTCGCGCCGCCCCTGCCGAGCTGCGCCGGGTCGACGCCGCTCACGTGCGGCAGCCTGCGCAGCTCTCCCGCGGCCGCGTCCAGCCTCGCCTGGTCCACCCTCCCCGACTTCGCGTGCACCACGACCCGGGCGTCGGCCCCCGCCAGCGCGGGGAACCGCTCCTTCAGCAGGTCGGTGGCCTGCTGCGACCCCGTCCCGGCCAGCGTGTAGTCGTCGTGGAGGGCTCCCCCGGCGACGCCGGAGAGCCCGGCCATCGCGGCGACGAGCACCAGCCACACCACGATGAACCGCCAGGGCCGCAGAGCGGCGGCCCTCCCCAGGCGGTAGAGCAGACGGGACATCACTTCTCCCCCAGAACGGCGTTGTTCGACGCCCCCCAGGCTCGCGGGCCCCTCTTGCCGTCCACTTGCCGCCGACTTGCGGACCGCCGACCCCGGCTCGCGGACCGCCGAGCCGCCCGCCCCGCCCGCCCGCGATGCCCGTACGCTGGGGGCGTGAGCGAGCTGAACGCCGAGGACGCGAAGATCATCACCCTGGCCAGGTCGGCGCGGGCCCGCACGGGCGCCGCCGAGGGCGCCGCCGTGCGCGACGAGACGGGCCGCACCTACTCCGCCACGAGCGTGGACCTGCCGTCCCTGAAGCTCTCGGCGCTCAAGGTCGCCGTCGCGATGGCCGTCTCCAGCGGCGCCGAGGACCTGGAGGCCGCCGCCGTCGTCACCGCCGCCGAGGCGGCCGACCCCGCCGACGTCGCGGCCGTCCGCGACCTCGGCCCCAAGGCCCCGGTCCTGCTGGCCGGCCCCGACGGCGTCGTCCGCGACACCGTCCGCGGCTGACAGGCCCCGCGGCCGGGGCTCTCAGCGGGAGTGGTCCGAGGCCGCCCGGTCTCCGGCGTTCGCGGCCGGGGCGCCGAGCCGCCGCACCAGGACGGTGCCGACCCGGTTGCGGCGCCCGGCGATCGTCTCGGCCTTGAGGGACAGCACCGGGCCGGGCTCGCCGGTGGAGGCCTCGTTCGTGGCGACCTCGGCGGTGGAGCCCTCGATGGGGACGCGTCCGAGCGCGTGGGCGAGCAGGCCGCCGACCGTCTCGACCTCCTCGGCGTCGATCTCCACCTCGAACAGCTCGGCGAGGTCCTCGACGGGCAGGCGGGCGGTGACGCGGGCCGCGTCGCCGGAGAGCCAGGTCACCGGCGGGGTCTCCACGTCGTACTCGTCGGTGATCTCCCCGACGATCTCCTCCAGGATGTCCTCGATGGTGACCAGGCCGGCGGTGCCGCCGTACTCGTCGATGACGATCGCGACGTGGATCTGCCGGGCCTGCATCTCCCGCAGCAGCTCGTCGATCGGCTTGCTGTCGGGGACGTAGGTGGCGGGCCGCATGACCGAGTCGACCGTCTCGACCGACTCGCCCTCGCGGTGCTCCTGGCTGCGCCGCACGACGTCCTTCAGGTAGGCGATGCCGACGACGTCGTCCTCGTTCTCGCCGACCACGGGGATGCGGGAGAAGCCGCTGCGCAGCGCCAGCGACATCGCCTGCCGCAGGGTCTTGGTGCGCTCGACGAACACGATGTCGGTGCGCGGCACCATCACCTCGCGGACGAGGGTGTCGCCCAGCTCGAACACCGAGTGGATCATCTCCCGCTCGACCGGCTCGATCAGGCTGCGCTGCTCGGCGAGGTCGACCAGGTCGCGCAGCTCCGCCTCGGAGGCGAACGGGCCCTCCCGGAACCCCTTGCCGGGCGTGAGCGCGTTGCCGAGCAGGATCAGCAGCCGGGGCAGCGGCCCGAACACCCGCGTCACCGGGTGGATCACGGCGGCGCCCGCCAGCGCGATCCGGTCGGCGTGCTGGATGCCGAGGGTGCGCGGCCCCACTCCGATCACCACGTAGCTGACGACGATCATGACGGCGGCGGCGGTGACGTAGGCGCGCCACGTCTCGTCCAGCCAGGAGATGCACAGGTCGGCGACGATCACGGTGGCGACCAGTTCGCAGCCGATCCGCAGCAGCAGGACCATGTTGACGTAGCGGGCCGGGTCGGCGACGACCTCCGCCAGCCGCCTGGCGCCGCGGCGCCCCTCCCGGACGGCCTCCTCGACCGTGACGCGCGACACCCGGGCCAATGCCGTCTCGGTGCCGGCCAGCAGGCCGGCAAGGAAGACCAGGCCCACCGCCAGGGCGGACAGCCACGCCTGCGCCGTGCTCATCAACCGCCGCGTTTCTCCCGCCAGGAGGTGAGGAGCCCGGCCTGGAGGCCGAACATCTCCTTGTGCTCCTCCGGCTCGGCGTGGTCGTAGCCCAGGAGGTGCAGGATGCCGTGCGTGCACAGCAGCTCCAGCTCCTCCGCCGTGCTGTGCCCGGCCTCCCGCGCCTGCTTCTCGGCCACGGCGGGGCACAGCACGACGTCGCCGAGCAGCCCCGGGTCGGTCTCGCCGTCCTCGTCCGCGCCGCCGGACATGTGCCCCGGACGCAGCTCGTCCATGGGGAACGAGAGCACGTCGGTCGGGCCCGGCTCGTCCATCCACTTCTCGTGCAGCTCGGTCATCGCGTCCTCGTCGACCAGCAGCACCGACAGCTCGGCCAGCGGGTGGACGCGCATCCCGTCGAGGACGTGGCGGCACAGGTCGGCGATGGCCCTCTCGTCGACCTCGGCGCCCGACTCGTTCAGCACCTCGATGCTCACTGCCGCCCCCGCTTGCGGGGACCGCCGCGCGCCGCGCCCTGCTTGATCTGCGGGACCTGCTTCTCGTCGAACCGGTTGTAGGCGTCGACGATCTCGGTCACGAGCTTGTGCCGCACGACGTCGCGGCTGTCCAGCCGGGAGAAGTGGATGTCCTGGACGCCGTCCAGGATGTCCTGCACGATGCGCAGCCCGCTCAGCTGCCCGTTCGGCAGGTCGACCTGGGTGACGTCGCCGGTCACCACGACCTTCGACCCGAACCCGAGCCGGGTGAGGAACATCTTCATCTGCTCGGGCGAGGTGTTCTGCGCCTCGTCCAGGATGATGAACGAGTCGTTCAGGGTCCTGCCCCGCATGTACGCCAGCGGGGCGACCTCGATGGTGCCGGCGGCCATCAGGCGCGGGATCGAGTCGGGGTCGACCATGTCGTGCAGCGCGTCGTACAGCGGGCGCAGGTACGGGTCGATCTTCTCGTAGAGCGTTCCCGGCAGGAAGCCGAGCCGCTCGCCCGCCTCGACGGCCGGACGCGTCAGGATGATCCGGTTGACCTTCTTGTCCTGGAGGGCGCGGACGGCCTTGGCCATGGCCAGGTACGTCTTGCCGGTGCCGGCGGGGCCGATGCCGAACACGATCGTGTGCTTGTCGATCGCGTCGACGTACCGCCGCTGGTTCAGCGTCTTCGGGCGGATGGTCCGGCCCCGGCTGGACAGCACGTCCAGGGTGAGGACCTCCGCGGGCCGCGCGCCGCCCTCGCCGCGCAGCATCGCCAGGCTGCGCTCGACGGCGTCGGGGGTGAGCTGGGTGCCGCCCTTCAGCAGTTCGAGCATCTCGGTGAAGAGCCGGGAGACCAGGTCGGTCTCGTCCTGCGGGCCGGTCACGGTGATCTCGTTGCCGCGGACGTGGATGTCGATGTCGGCGCCGAACGCGTGCTCGATCGCGTGGAGCAACTCGTCCCGGGAGCCCAGCAGGCTCACCATCGAGTGGTCGTCCGGCACCACGATCTTGATCTGGGAGCGCGAGCCTGTCCGGTCGCCGCGCCCCGTGCGGGTTGCCCTCGCGTGAGTTGAATCGACCATCAGCCGGGCCTTGCGGCCTTTCGGACCTGCCTTCTGTCTGCTCCGGGTGTCCTGGTGTACCGGTTCCATCGTACCGGCGACCCCCGACACACCGCCGCCGCATTTTTCCCGCGCGGCGGCGCGGCTCAGCCGGGCGGCCAGTTCAGGCCACGCCCGCCCAGCACGTGGGCGTGGGCGTGGAACACCGTCTGGCCTGCCTGGGAGCCGGTGTTGAACACGACCCGGTAGCCCGTCTCGTCGATGCCCTCGTCGACGGCGACCTGGTGGGACTCGCGCACCAGCTCGGCGAGCAGCTCGGCGTCGGAGGCGGCCAGCTCACCGACCGTCGGGTGGTGGTCCCGCGGGATGACCAGCACGTGCGTCGGCGCCTGCGGGTTGATGTCGCGGAACGCCACCGTCCCCGCCGACTCGCGGACGATCGTGGCGGGCACGTCCCCGGAAACGATCTTGCAGAACAGGCAGTCGGTCATCGGTCTCCCCTCGCGGCGGTCCCCGGCGCGTCCGGTGATCCTATCGGGGCCGGCCCCGGCATGGATCGACCGCCCGCGCCGGACGGGTTTTCATCGATCGACTCCCCGTAGCGGTCGGCACGACGGCCCGTCACTGGCTAAGGTTGTCAGCTCAGGCGTAACCCCCTGGTTCGCAAGGCGTTGCGGCACATCTCGCCCCGGCGGGAACGCCCGGATCACGTCGGTCGGACGCGACCGTCCGAATGGGCGGCGGGGGGCCGGCAAAGGCGGCGGATAGGTGACCGAGGCAAACCAGGACATGCCCTTTCGTAAACCGAGCGACGAGGGTGCGCGTCCAACTGACGTGACCGAGACCCTCGTGGCCAGGGGCGCGGCGGGCGCGGTGGCCGCCGCCTGGGACGCCGATCAGGCGGTGACCGCCCTCTACAGCGCCAACTACCGTTCGCTGGTGCGCCTGGCGGCGATGCTCGTCCGGGACGCGGGGACGGCCGAGGAGGTCGTGCAGGACGCGTTCGTCGCGATGCACGGCGGCTGGCGCCGCCTGCGCGACCCGGACAAGGCCCTGTCGTACCTGCGCCAGTCGGTGGTCAACCGGTCGCGATCGGTGCTCCGGCACCGCGCCGTCGTCGAGAAGTACGCCCCCAAGGGCCTGCCCGACGCGCCGAGCGCGGAAGCCGGGGCCATCGGGGAGCTGGAACGCTCGGCGGTGATCGACGCGCTGTCCCGGCTCCCCGCCCGCCAGCGGGAGGCGCTCGTCCTTCGCTACTACGCCGATCTGTCCGAAGCGGAGATCGCTAGCGCGATGGGCATCTCCCGCGGCGCCGTGAAGAGTCATACGGCGCGCGGCATGACCGCGCTACGCAACGTCCTGGAGCAGTTCTCATGACCACCGACCCCCACGACGAGCACGGCGAGATCCTCCGCCGCGCCCTGCACGCGGAGGCGGACTCGGTCAACCCCGCGGGCGACGGCCTGGAGCGCATCCGGGCCCGCGTCGCCGACGGCCGGCGCCGCCGGTTCGGCCTCGGACGCCTCGGCCCGGCGCGCTTCGGGTTCGACCGCTTCACCGTGAACTGGGCGCGCCCCCTCCTCGCCGTGGCCGCCGCCGTGCTGATCGCCGGGCTGGGCGTGACGGCGCCGCAGACGATCGACCTGATCCAGCAGTCGGTCGGCAACAGCAGCCAGTCGGGCGACGGGGGCGACGACAACGCCGGCGACCGCACCGGCCCGGGGATCGACCCCCAGTTCCCGGTCCCGTCGTCGCCGGGCGGCAGCACGTCCGGCGAGCCGAGCACCTCGGAGACGCCGAGCACCAGTTCCTCGCCGGGGCTGTCGTCGTGCCGCATCCCCTCGCCGGGGGCCTCCGCGGCGGGCGCGACCGCCACGTCGGCGCCGCCGACCACGCCGTGCCCGAGCGAGACCCCGACGCACGCGCCGCCCACCACGCCGGCGCCGCCCACCTCGACGACGCCCGAGCCGCCGACCAAGCCGACCGAGCAGCCGACGCCGACGGAGACGAGCGAGCCCGCGAAGACCACCGAGCAGGGCGCCGCCAGCACGCCGTGACCGGCGCCGGCCGGGCCCCGGCGCTACCAGCGGCCGGTGGCGGCCAGCAGCACGCTGGCCGCCGCGACGCCCGCCGTCGAGGTGCGCAGGACGGTCGGGCCGAGCCGCGCGGGCCGCCCGCCCGCGACGGCGAAGCGTTCCAGCTCGTCCTCGCTGATCCCGCCCTCGGGGCCGACCACGAGGACGATGTCGCCCCGCGCGGGCGGCTCCACGGCGCTCAGCGGCGCCTCGGCCTCCTCGTGCAGGACCAGGGCCAGGGACGCGCCGGCGATCCGCTCGGCGACGTCCTCGGTGGTCTCCAGGTCCGCCACCTCGGGCAGCCGGCTGCGCCGCGCCTGCTTGCCCGCCTCGCGGGCGGTCGCGCGCCAGCGGCCGAGGGCCTTGTCGCGGCGCTCCGGGCGCCAGCGGGTGACGCAGCGGGACGCCGACCACGGGACGATCCCGTCCACGCCGACCTCGGTCATGGTCTCGACCGCGAGCTCGCCCCGGTCGCCCTTCGGGAGGGCCTGGACGACCACGAGCCGGGGCGCGGGAGGGGGCTGCCGGTGCCGGGCCAGCACGTCCAGCGTCAGGGACGCCCGGTCGGCCTCGGCGACGACGCACTCGGCCAGCAGGCCCTCGCCGTCGGTCAGGTCGACCCGCTCCCCCTGCCGCAGCCGCCGCACGGCCGCCGCGTGCCGGCCCTCCGGCCCGTCCAGCAGGACGCGGTCGCGCTCCAGCGCGCCCGTCCCGGCGAGAAAGACCGGCGGGCTCACCCGAGCCGCCCAAGTGCGGCCGAACCGACGCCGCTCATCGCTGCCACCTGCTCCTCATTCGCCGCGGCGGCCCTCCTGGTAGGCCGCCGCCACCGCGCTTCAGTGCTGGTTGAAGACGTCCTTGAGACGGGAGAACACGCCGCGCTGCCCCGGGGCGAACCTGCCGGGCGGGCGCTCCTCGCCGCGCAGCACCGAGAGCCGCCGCAGCAGCTCCTCCTGCTCCTCGTCGAGCCGGTTCGGCGTCTCCACGTTGACGTGGATCATCAGGTCGCCGCGACCGCTCTCGTTGAGGTGCCGGACGCCCCGGTTGTAGAGCGTGATCACCTGCCCCGACTGCGTGCCGGGCTTGATGTCGACGCTCTCGGCGGCGTCCAGCGTCTCGATGGTGACGCTGGTCCCGAGCGCCGCCGCCGTCATCGGGATCTCGACCGTGCAGTGCAGGTCGTCGCCCTCCCGCTCGAAGATCGGGTGCGGCTTCTCCACGATCTCCAGGAACAGGTCGCCGGGCGGGCCGCCGCCCGGACCGACCTCGCCCTCGCCGGCGAGCTGGATGTGGATGCCGTTCTCCACGCCGGCCGGGATCTTGACCTTGACGGTGCGCCGGGTGCGGACCCGGCCGTCGCCGGAGCACTCGGTGCACGGGTTGCGGATCACCGAGCCGAAGCCGCCGCACGCCGGGCACGGTCGCGCCGTCATGACCTGGCCGAGGAACGAGCGCTGGACCTGCTGCACCTCGCCGCGGCCGTGGCACGTCTCACACGTGTCCGGGTGGGTGCCGGGCGCGCAGCCCGAGCCCTCGCAGGTCGCGCAGGCGACCGCCGTGTCGATGGACAGCTCCCGGGTGGTGCCGAACGCGGTCTCGGCGAGGTCGAGCTCGACCCGCAGCGTCGCGTTGCGGCCGCGCCGGGCGCGCGACCGGGGGCCCCGCGCCGTCGACGTGCCGAAGAAGGCGTCCATGATGTCGCTGAACGGGAACCCGGCGCCGCCGAACCCGCCGGCGCCCGCCCCGCCCGCGGACGCGAACGGGTCCGCGCCGAGGTCGTACATCTCGCGCTTCTTGGGGTCGGAGAGCACCTCGTAGGCCTGGGTGATCTCCTTGAACCGCTCCTGGGTCTCCGGATCCGGGTTGACGTCCGGGTGGAGTTCCCGCGCGAGCCGGCGGTAGGCCTTCTTGACCTCGTCGGCGCTGGCGTCCCGCCGGACGCCCAGGGTCGCGTAGTAGTCGTTCGCCACTTACGACCCCGCCAGGATCTGTCCCACGTAGCGTGCCACTGCCCGTACCGCTCCCATCGTGCTGGGGTAATCCATGCGTGTCGGCCCGAGCACTCCCAGCCGGGCCAGAGTGAGGTCGCCCACCCCGTAGTCGGCGGCGACGACCGAGGTCGACTTGAGCCCCAGGTCGGGGTTCTCGGTGCCGATCCGCACCGTAACTGTAGAGGAGTCGCCGGTCTCGCCGAGCAGCCGCATGAGGATCACCTGCTCCTCCAGCGCCACCAGCACCTCCCGCAGGCTCTGCGAGAAGTCCACGGCGGCGAGGTTGGCCGCCCCGGCGAAGACGATCTTCTCCTCGTGCTTCTCGACGAGCGTCTCCAGCAGCACCGACAGCACCGCCGCCGCGACCGGCCGCTCGTCCGGGCCCACCCTGTCGGGCAGGTCCGCCACGGCCGCCGGGACCTCCCCGAGGCCGAGCCCGTCCAGGCACGTGTTGAGCAACGCCCGCAGATGGCCGATCGATTCCTCGGAGATCTGCCCGGTCTCGATGACGCGCTGCTCCACCCGGCCGGTGTTGGTGATCAGGACGAGCAGCAGCCGCCCCTCCGCCACCGGCACCAGCTCCACGTGCCGCACCGCCGAACGGGTCAGCGACGGGTACTGCACCACCGCGACCTGCCGGGTCAGCTGCGCGAGCAGCCGCACCGTCCGGCCGACGACGTCGTCGAGGTCGTAGGCCCCGGACAGGAACGTCTCGATGGCGCGGCGCTCGGCGACCGACAGCGGCTTGATCGTGGACAGCCGGTCGACGAACAGCCGGTAGCCCTTGTCGGTAGGGACGCGTCCCGCGCTGGTGTGGGGCTGGGCGATGTAGCCCTGCTCCTCCAGCACCGCCATGTCGTTGCGGATGGTCGCGGGCGAGACCCCGAGGTTGTGCCGGTCGGCCAGCGCCTTGGAGCCCACCGGCTCGTTGGTGGAGACGTAGTCCTCGACGATGGCGCGCAGGACCGCGAGCTTCCGGTCGTCCAGCACGGTGTCACCTCCTTCGTCCGGCCGGTCCGTGCTACTGGCACTCCTTGCTTTCGAGTGCCAAGTCTACGGCCCGGAAGGCTCGGCTGGAGCGCCCCCGCACTCTCCGCATGGCTGCGCGATCCTATCCGGCCGGGAAACCCGCGCCACGCCGAGGAACGCGGGGCGGCGCCGTCCGGGCGCCCGGCCCGGTTAATGTGCGGATCTGTGCGGAGTAAGAACTACGGAAACGACGTACTGGCCGGCGACTGGCGCAGGCCCCGCAAGGGCCGGATCCCCGAGGTGCCCGCCGAGCCGGGCCTGGTCGCCGAGGATCCCGACAGCGGTTTCTGCGGCGCCGTGGTCGGCTGCGACAAGTTCGGCGTCACCCTGGAGGACCGGTTCGGCAGGCACCGCGTGTTCCCGCTGACCAAGTCCGGGTTCCTCATCGACGGCAGGCCGGTCACCCTCGTCCGGCCGGCCGCCGCGCCCGCGGGCCCCGCGCGGTCCGCCTCGGGCTCGATCGCCGTCCAGGGGCTGCGGGCGCAGGTCGCCAAGGAGAGCCGCATCTACGTGGAGGGCCTCCACGACGCCGAGCTGGTCGAGAAGATCTGGGGCCACGACCTGCGCGTCGAGGGCGTCGTCGTCGAGTACCTCGAAGGCGTGGACGACCTGCCCGCCATCGTCGAGGAGTTCGCCCCCGAGGAGGAACGGCGGCTCGGCGTCCTGGTCGACCATCTCGTCGAGGGGTCCAAGGAGTCGAGGATCGCCGCCCGGGTCGCCTCCCCGCACGTCCTCGTCGCCGGCCACCCGTTCATCGACATCTGGGAGGCCGTCAAGCCCGCGGCCGTCGGCATCCGCGCCTGGCCCCGCATCCCCCGCGGCGTCCCCTGGAAGGAGGGCGTGATCGCCGAACTCGGCTGGGGCGACGACACGGGCGCCGCCTGGAAACGCATCCTCGGCTCCGTCAGCACCTACACCGACCTGGAACCCGTCCTCCTCGGCCGCGTGGAAGAACTCATCGACTTCGTGACTGCGCCTTCCCAGGGGTAGCGCCCCCTGGAACCCCCCGTCACGGGCCGGGCCGGCGCAGGTCAGGTGAGGGCTCGGACCACTGCGTCGGCCAGGAGGCGGCCTTTGAGGGTGAGGACGGCACGGCCCTGCTCGTAGGGGGCGGGCTCGATCAGGCCGTCGTCCATCGACGTGCGGGCGGCCTCGTCGTCCAGGAGGTGGGTGGGGCAGCCCTGGGCCAGGCGCAGTTCCAGCATGACGCGTTCGATGTGCCGGTCCTCGGCGGTGAGGACCTCCCGGGCGTGGGCGGGGGTGGTGCCCTCGGCGAGGCGGGCGGCGTAGGCGGCGGGGTGCTTGACGTTCCACCAGCGCGTGCCGCCCACGTGGCTGTGGGCTCCCGGGCCGACGCCCCACCAGTCGGCGGCCGTCCAGTAGAGCATGTTGTGCCGGCAGGCGGCGCGCGGGTCGGCGGCCCAGTTGGAGATCTCGTACCAGTGCAGTCCGTGGCCGCTGAGCAGCTCGTCGGCGATCAGGTACCGGTCGGCCATGGCGTCGTCGTCGGGGGCGGTCAGCTCGCCGCGCCTCACCTGCGCCGCCAGGCGGGTGCCCTCCTCGACGATGAGCGCGTAGGCGGACACGTGGTCGGGCTCCGCCGCCAGCGCCGCCTCCAGGGAGCCCCTCCAGTCGTCGTCGGTCTCCCCCGGCGTGCCGTAGATGAGGTCGAGGTTGATGTGCTCGAAGCCCGCCTTGCGGGTCCACTCGACGACCTGCGGGACGCGTCCGGGCGTGTGCGTGCGTTCCAGGACGGCCAGGACGTGCTCGCGCGCGCTCTGCATGCCGTACGAGACGCGCGTGAATCCGGCTTCGCGGAGCTTGCCGATGTACGCCTCGTCCACCGACTCGGGATTGGCCTCGGTGGTGACCTCCGCGCCTGGGGCGAGCCCGAACTCGGCGTCGATCGCGGACAGGACGCGGCCCAGGTCGTCCGGTGGGAGGAGGGTCGGCGTGCCGCCGCCCACGAAGACGGTCTCCACGGGCAGGTCCGCGTCCCCGAGCACTCGCCGGGCCATCCGGACCTCGCGGATCGCGGTGTCGGCGTAGGAGTCGCGGCTCGCTCCCGGGCCGAGCTCCGTCGCCGTGTAGGTGTTGAAGTCGCAGTACCCGCACCGGGTCACGCAGAACGGCACGTGCACGTAGAACGCGAACGGGCGCTTTCCCAGGCCGTGCAGGGCGGTGTCGGGCAGCGCACCGTCGGCCGGTACGGGATCGCCGTCAGGAAGCGTCGAGGGCACAGTCCAAGTCTGCCGCGCTCCGCCGCCTGCTTCGACCGGGCCTCTCCCGCCGGTCAGGCGTCTCCGAGCTTGTCGCGGAGCCAGTCGGGGGTGTGCTCGGCCGCGCGGGGGTAGCGGTCGAGGTCCTGGACGTAGGCGGACGGGGCCAGCGGCGGGCTGAAGTCGGGCTCGCCGTCGTAGTCGAACTCGGCGCTGAAGTGGCCGGAGCGCTCGACCTGGAGGCGCGCGGTGAACCAGGCGCCCTTGTCGGACCGGTACATGGCGCGGCGGAGTTCGTCCATCTTCCCGACGGCCTGGCCCGGGGGCAGGGCCGTGCGGCACTCCCCGTCGGGGCCCTCGACCTCGAAGGAGGCGCTGTCGATGCCGACCGTCGCGCGGAACTCGAAGTCGAGCCGCCGCCAGCCCGCGGGGGCGGCCGAACGCAGCGCGCGGACGGCGCCGTTCACCGTCTCCCGTTCCTTCTCGGAACGCAGAACCTGCTCGGGGTGGGTCACGCTGCCTCCGCGAGGTCGGCCGGGTTCGGTTGATCAAGGCACCGTACCCGTCCGACCGTACCGGCATCGGCGCCCGCGCCGGGCGGCCGCCGCCGTGTCGCGGCCGACCGGCGCGACTTCGGTCGCCGACCGCCTGAAGAGCCGCAACGAATACGGATAAGGTCGTCCGGATGCGAAATGAGGGTGCGACCGGCCGGGGACGCGTTCCCGCCCGGGTGCTGCTGCGCGGCGAGCCGGACGGCTGGCATTGGGTGCTGGTGGACGACGCGGGCGCCGAGCGGCGCGCGGACTTCGCCGGCGCGGGGACGCGCTGGTCCGCGGGCGGCCGGACCGACCCGGAGCCGGCGTGGTGGCGCCGCAGGCTCGCCGAGACGGCCGACGGGCTGCGGGACGCGGTCGCCGAGCGGCTGACCGACGCGACGTTCCGCGAGTTCGGCGCCGAGGCGGCGATCACCTGGTTCGCGGTCGCCGAGCCCGTCGAGTGGGAGGGCATCGTCACCCTCCGCGAGGCCGACCCGGCGCGCTTCCCCGGCCGCGTGCCGCCGTTCGTGGTCACCCTGGAACCGGGGCGCGGTGCGCTGCTGCCGGACGCGAGCCTGCTGTTCTCCACCCGCGCCGCGGACGCCTGGGCGACCCTCGCCGCGATCGCGGAGCGCTGCGGCACCCTCCCGCCGAAGTCGTCGTTCCTGTGCGGATGGACCGGGCACCGCAGCGTCCGGGTCGGGCGCGGGGCGCTGGCGCTGTCCACCGGCCGGGGCGAGGACGGCGTCGAGCGGCTCGCGCAGATCTGCGGGACGCGGGCGCCCGGCTGGAGCGGCAACCCCGAGATGCGGTTCCGGCTCGACGGCGTCGACCTGCTCGACGAGCCCGCCGGCGACGTCGTCGCGCTGCTGGGGGAACTCGACCACGAGATCGTCAGGCGCGGCGGCTCCGTCCGGCTGCCGGCCTCCGGGCTCACGCTGCACGCGCCCGACGGGTCGGACGAGGCGGAGCGGTTCACCGGTGTGTCCCTGGGGGTGCCGGCGGCGCTGTCGCCGCTGTGGGCCGGTTCCTGACGCCCGCCGATCCCCGGCGCACACGGAGCCGACACCCACGGGGGACCGCGCCGTCACCGGAACGCAACCGCGGCCGCCTAGGTTCCCCGATCATGAGAAGCCGCGCGCGCCATGCCGTGCTCGCCGTGACCGCCTCAGCCCTCGCCGGCGCTCCCCTCGCCCTCACCGCCGCCCCCGCCACCGCCGCCGGGCCGCCCGGCACGATCAACGTCCATCGCGGCAGCCCCGCCCGGTCGCTGCCGTTCACCGCCCGCCGCGGCGGGGAGGCGGTGATCTCCTTCACCGCGTCCGCGCCGGGCGTCTCCTGGGTCCGCGCGGGCGCCGAGTCGGCCGTCGTGTCGATCGCCGTCGACGGGCGCCATGCGACCGACCTCGTCGTCCCCACGTCCGATCCGGTTCCCCGCAGCCTCGGGCTCGGGCACGTCCGGAAGGGGCGCCACGAGGTGACCCTGCGGTTCGCCAAGGGCAGCGCGCCCGCCGCACGCCGCGTCACGCTCCGGCGCCCCGCGGTCCGCATGCCGGAGGCGGGCGCGCTCGCCCTGCGCCACGCGCCCGTCGTCGTCGGGCGGACGGGCTGGCCGTTCGGCGACCCGTACCAGAACGCGACCACCGACACCCCGCTGGTCGCCTGGCACGAGACCCGTCCCGCCGCCGCCCCCGGCCACAAGATCATCGAGTACTCGGTGGTGTGGAGCAACGAGGACGGCGGCACCGACACGCCCGCGCTGATGGCCCGCTGGGGCCGGACCACCGACATCGAGTGGATCTACCGGGTCGAGGTCGACGCGTCCGGACGGCGTGTGGACGGCACCGCCGTCTACCAGGCGCCGATGCACCTGACCCTGAAGTTCACGGGCCGCTACGAAGGCGACCACCCCGTCCTGCAGACCTGCACCCAGAACAACAACATGTGCGACGTGATCTCGCCCGACGCGCCCCTGCGCTTCCTGCCGGACGCCACCGGGACGCGGCCGGACGGCCGGGCCCGCGAGGTCGTCATGGACCGGGAACCGTGGACCTACCGGATCGCCGCCCAGGAGATGGTCCGCGAAGGGAAGATCGAGAAGCCGTCCGATCCGGCGACGCGCGAGGTCGGCGACCAGCGGACGTACCTGTTCGTGGAGTTCGCCAAGACGACGGGGACCGCGACCGGGTCCGGGTCGGTGCCCGGGGTCGCGCTCGGGGTGCGGCTGAAGTCCGACCCGTCCCGGCTGTACCGCTCCGACCACGACGAGCCGACCTGGTCGATCGACCGCGACGGCGCCGTCGCCACCACCGTCGAACTCCCGGAGGGGACCACGGTCTCCGACATCGCGGGCATCGAGGCCCTCCGCCGTCCCACCGGAAGCGGGGACGACGGCGCTCCGGCCACGGTGACGTCCATCAACCGCGGCTTCTTCCTGGACGATTCGTTCCTGCCGCGGCCCTCGTCGGTCGAGTGGAAGGGCTCGGTCACGCTCACGCCGGCGAACCCGTCCGCCGTCCTCTGGCGCCCCTGAGGCACCACCCGGCACCGCAAGCGGGCCCGTGGCGGAAATCGGCCACGGGCCCCTGTTCACAGGGAACCCGGACGAACTCCACGCGCGTCCAAGGAGTCATACACTTCGCCAATAACTTGCATAGCGACCCCGGAGAGGACGTCCACGATGGCCTACGGGCACCCCCCGTCGCCCGGCCAGGGACAGCAGCCCCAGTGGCAGCAGCAACAGCCCCCCTGGCAGCAGCCCGGCAACGCCTGGCAGCAGCCACAGCAACCCCAGGGCGGCATGGGCTGGCAGCAGCAGCCGCCGCCGGGCGAGAACAACTTCCAGGGCGGAAACAACACCGCCCAGATACCCGGACACTTCGGCCCCGTCACCGATGACGAGAAGACGTGGTCGCTGATGGCGTACGTGGGGCAGTTCCTCGTCGGCGCGATCGCCCCGGCCGTCGTCTACCTCGGCAAGGCCCGCTCGCCGTTCGTGCGCAAGCACGCCGCGCAGGGCCTCAACATGGGCATCGCCGCCATCGCCGTGTGGTTCGTCTTCGGGCTGCTGTCGCTGGTGGCCGACTTCCTCATCTGGGTGCCGCTGCTCTTCACGGCCGTGGAGATGTTCTTCCTGGTGTACGCGGGCAGGGCCGCCAACCGCGGCGAGTTCCGGCGCGTGCCGTCCCCGGTGGCCTGGCCCCTGCTGAAGTAGCGGCGGCTACTTCTTGCCTCTGTCGGCGTCGCCGCCCCCGGTCGAGAGGGCGGCGACGAAGGCCTCCTGCGGGACGTCCACCCGCCCGATGGTCTTCATCCGCTTCTTGCCCTCCTTCTGCTTCTCCAGCAGTTTGCGCTTGCGGGAGATGTCGCCGCCGTAGCACTTGGCGAGGACGTCCTTGCGGATGGCGCGGATGTTCTCGCGGGCGATGATGCGGGCCCCGACCGCGGCCTGGATCGGCACCTCGTACTGCTGCCGCGGGATCAGCTCCTTGAGCTTGGCCGTCATCATCAGGCCGTACTCGCGGGACTTGTCCTTGTGCACGATCTGGCTGAAGGCGTCCACCGACTCGCCCTGCAGCAGGATGTCGACCTTCACCAGGTCGGACTCCTGCTCGCCGCTGGGCTCGTAGTCGAGCGAGGCGTACCCGCGCGTCTTCGACTTCAGCTGGTCGAAGAAGTCGAAGATGATCTCGGCGAGCGGCAGCGTGTAGCGGATCTCGACGCGGTCCTCCGACAGGTAGTCCATGCCGAGCAGCACGCCGCGGCGGCCCTGGCACAGCTCCATGATCGCGCCGATGTGGTCGGACGGGGACAGCAGCGTCGCCTTCACCACCGGCTCGTACACCGTCCCGATCTTGCCCTCGGGGAACTCGCTGGGGTTGGTGACGATGTGCTCCGTGCCGTCCTCCATCACGACCCGGTACACCACGTTCGGCGCGGTCGAGATCAGCGACAGGTCGAACTCGCGCTCCAGCCGCTCACGGACGATCTCCATGTGCAGCAGGCCGAGGAAGCCGCAGCGGAACCCGAACCCGAGCGCCGCCGACGTCTCCGGCTCGTAGACCAGCGCGGCGTCGTTCAGCCGCAGCTTGTCGAGCGCGTCGCGCAGCTCGGGGTACTGGTCGCCGTCCATCGGGTACAGGCCGGAGAACACCATCGGCTTCGGGTCGCGGTAGCCGCCGAGCGCCACGGGCGCCTGCCGGGACGCGCCGGTCACGGTGTCGCCGACGCGCGCCTGCCGGACGTCCTTCACCCCGGTGATCAGGTAGCCGACCTCGCCGACGCCGAGACCCTGCACGGGTTTGGGCTCCGGGGAGATCACGCCGACCTCCAGGGTCTCGTGCGCGGCCCCGGTCGACATCATCAGGCTCTTCTCGCGCCGCGACAGGCGCCCGTCCATGATCCGGACATAGGTGACGACGCCCCGGTAGGTGTCGTACACCGAGTCGAAGATCAGCGCCCGCGCGGGGCCGTCGGGGTCCCCGACCGGCGCCGGCACCTCCTGGACGATCTTGTCGAGCAGCTCGCGGACGCCCTCGCCCGTCTTGCCCGACACGCGCATGACGTCCGAGGGGTCGCAGCCGATGATCCCGGCCAGCTCCTCGGCGTACTTCTCCGGCTGCGCCGCCGGAAGGTCGATCTTGTTGAGGACGGGGATCAGGTGCAGGTCGGCTTCGAGCGCCAGGTAGAGGTTGGCGAGCGTCTGGGCCTCGATGCCCTGCGCCGCGTCCACCAGCAGCACCGCGCCCTCGCACGCCGCGAGCGACCGCGAGACCTCGTAGGAGAAGTCGACGTGGCCGGGGGTGTCGATCAGGTTGAGGACGTGGTCGACGCCGCCGGACGTCCACGGCAGCCGGACCGCCTGGCTCTTGATCGTGATGCCGCGCTCGCGCTCGATGTCCATGCGGTCGAGGTACTGGGCGCGCATCTGGCGCTCCTCGACCACTCCGGTCAGCTGCAGCATCCGGTCCGCGAGGGTCGACTTGCCGTGGTCGATGTGCGCGATGATGCAGAAGTTGCGGATGATCGCGGGATCGGTCTTGACAGGCTGGGGCGCTGGCACCGGGGTCCGTTCGCAATGCTCACAGGTGGACAGGGATCTGTGCCTCCCATAGTCCCATGACCGGCGCGATGCTCCGTGCACGGTCCGGTTTGGGACGGGCCCCGGGGATTGGTAGGCTGTGCGACTGCGTGTGGCGTAGCGTCGTGCCCCGGGGGCACCGTCCCGCCCCCGTTCAGACATTTCGTCAGCGCCTGCCGATACGCGCAGGCCCAGGATCGCGACCAAGCTGAGGCTCTACGACGTGGCTAACATCAAGTCCCAGATCAAGCGCAACAAGCAGAACGAGAAGGCCCGCCTGCGCAACAAGGCCGTCAAGTCCGAGCTGAAGACGGCGATCCGCAAGTTCCGCGAGGCCGCCGAGGCCGGCAACGTGGACGACGCCGTCGCCGCGCAGCGGTTCGCCGCGCGCAAGCTGGACAAGGCCGTCAGCAAGGGCGTCATCCACAAGAACCAGGCCGCCAACCGCAAGTCGGCGATCGCCAAGCAGGCCGCCGCCCTGCAGGCCAAGTAGGAGCCGCACGCCCGGGGCCGGCCGCGCGCCGGCCCCGACGCATGTCCATGGACGAGCGCCGCGCGGTCAAGATCTCCAAGTATCTCGCCAAGCACCTGCGGCACCGCCCCGAGCGGATCGGCCTCACGCTCGATCCCGAGGGATGGGCCGACGTCGCCGACCTGCTCTCGGCCGCCGCGGCCCACGGGTTCGCGCTCACCCGAGCCGACCTCGAACACGTGGTGGCGGTCAACGACAAGAAGCGCTACGAGCTCGCCGGGGACCGCATCCGGGCCGTCCAGGGCCACACGGTGCCGGTCTCGTTGAACCTGCCGGTGACGCCCCCGCCGAAACTGCTGTTCCACGGCACCGTGCGCCGTTCCGTCGACCCCATCCTGCGGGAGGGGCTGCTTCCCATGGGGCGGCACGCCGTCCACCTGTCGCCCGACCGCGAGACGGCCCGGCGCGTCGGCGCGCGGCGCGGCGCCCCCGTCGTGCTGACCGTGCGGGCCGGCCGGATGGCGGCCGCCGGTCACGAGTTCCGCGTCAGCGCTAACGGCGTGTGGCTGGTCGACGCGGTTCCGCCGGAATATCTGAGCGAATGAGCTCCGCGGCGGCCCAGTCGGGGACGTGCCGCACCCAGTCGGGCCCCTCCTTCGGCCCGAACAGGTACCGGTAGGGGACGATCTCGCGGATGGCGCGGTGCACGTCCAGCCGGTCGTCGATCATGTGGGTGATCCCGAGTTCCGCGCAGTGCCGCGCCTTGTCCTGCCGCTTCCGGCAGAACCGCACGTTGCCCCGCGGCAGGCCGGTCCGCTCGTAGAAGTCATGCCGGTCGAGCCAGGCCAGCGTCCTCTCCCGCACCCGGTCCCCGCACTTGGAGATGATCCACGCCCGTCCCCCGAACGCCTCGACCAGGCCGGGCAGGACCTCGTAGACGCCGTCCGTCGCGGGAGACGCGAGGGCTTCCTCGAAACCGCCGTCGAGGAACGCGGTGTCGTCGTCGCCGGGAGCCCGGAGCCCCCCATGGATGACCCGGCCGAAATCAACGCCGAGCCGCGATTCGATGTTCATCCCCCCACCCTCGGCCCAGGCACCCTAAAACAGAACTATTAATGACCCTCCTGGCTATAGCCTGTGATTATGGATGTGAGCCGCCTGTCCACGGACGCGCTCGCCTCGTTCGCGGTCTTCGCCGACCACCTCAACTTCACCCGCGCCGCCGAGGCGCTCCACATCTCCCAGCCCGCCCTCCACGTCAAGGTGCAGAAGCTCGGCGACGCCCTGGGCCGCCCCCTCTACACCCGGCACGGGCGCCGCCTGGCCCTCACCCCCGCCGGCGAGCAGGTCGCCCGCTTCGCCCGCGACCTCGACGCCCGCATGGCGGCGTTCCTCGCCGACGTCCACGGCACGTCGCCCTCCCGCGTCCCGGCCCTGGCGGCGGGCGAGGGCGCCTACCTCTACCTCCTCGGCGACGCCGTCCGCCCCGGAATCCGCCTGGTCAACGGCGACCGCGCCCGCACCCTCGCCGCCGTCCGCACCGGCCGCGCCGACCTGGGCGTCGCCGTCCTCGACGTGCTGCCCGCCGACATCACCGCCGTCCCGCTGGCGTCCTACCCCCAGACGCTCGTCATGCCGGACGACCACCCCCTCGCCGCGCGGCCGCGCCTCGCCCTCGCCGACCTCGCCGGCGCCTCCCTCGTCGTCCCGCCTCCCGAGGGCCCGCACCGCATCACCCTCGAACGCGCCCTGCGCGCCGCAGAGGTGCCCTGGTCCCTGGCCGTCGAGGCCGCGGGCTGGCCCCTGATGCTGCACTTCGCGTCCCTCGGCGTCGGCCTCGCCGTCGTCAACGGCTGCGTCCCGCCTCCCCCGGGGCTGACGGCACGCGAGATCGTCGACCTGCCCGCCGTCCCCTACTACGCTCTCCACCTGCCGGACAGGGCCGACGACCCCCTCGTCACCGATCTCCTGACCGCCGTCCGCGCATCGCTGAGGAGCGCCCCGTGCACTTCGAGATCTCCGTCGACATCGACGCCCCGCCCGCGACCGTCTGGAGCCTCCTGAAGGACGTCGAACGCTGGCCCGACATGACCGCCTCGATGGACCGCGTGGAACTCCTGGACGAGCCCTTCGCCCTCGGCAGCCGGGCGCGCGTCCACCAGCCGAAGCTCCCCGCGACCGTCTGGACCGTCACCGCCTTCGACGAGAACGGCGACTTCACCTGGGAGTCCCGCTCCACCGGAGTCACCACGACCGGGGGCCACGAGATCGTCCCCACCCCCGGCGGCGGATGCACCGTCCGCCTCACGCTCGACCAGAAAGGCCCCCTGGCCCCCGTCCTCGCCCTCCTGGCCGGCCGCCTCACCCGCCGCTACGTGACCATGGAGGCAGAAGGCCTGAAGGCCAAGGCCGAACAGAACCCCGCCCCCTGAGAACACCCGCAAAGCAGCCAGGCACCACCCACCGACAACACCCTCCTTTCAGCCAGGTCGCCCGGGTGTATCTGGAGCCGGGTGTACCTGGAGCCGGGTGTACCTGGAGCCGGGTGTACCTGGAGCCGGGGTGTACCTGGTCGGTGGCGGGGGCGGAGTGGTGGGTCAGTTGCGGGCGGCGACGATTCGGGCGACGGTCTTCTCCAGGGCGTACGCCGGGTCTGCGGCGCCGCCCTTGACCTCCGCGTCGGCCTCCGCGACGGCGGTGAGCGCCCGCGCGACCCCGTCGCCGGACCACCCCCGCAGCTGCCTCTGCACCCGATCGATCTTCCACGGCGGCATGCCCAGGTCCTTGGCCAGTGCCGCTCCCCGCGCGCCCCGGGGCGCGCCGCCGACCTTCGCCAATCCGCGCACGCCCTGGGCGAGCGCGCTCACGATCAGCACGGGCGCCACACCCGTCGCGAGGGCCCACCGGAGCTGCTCCAGGGCCTCGGCGAGCTGGCCTTCGATCGCCTTGTCCGCCACGGTGAACCCGCTGACCTCGGCGCGCCCCCGGTAGTAGCGGGCGATGGCCGCATCGTCGATCTTGCCGCCGGTGTCGGAGACGAGCTGGCTGCAGGCCGCCGCCAGCTCGCGCAGGTCGTTGCCGACGGCCTCGATCAGCCCCCGCGCGCCGTCCGCCGAGATCTTCCCGCCCGCCCTGCGGATCTCGGCCCGGACGAAGTCGACCCGCTCGCCGGCCTTGGTGACCTTCGGGCATGCGATCTTTCGCGCGCCGAGCTTGGTCAGCCCCTCCACCAGGGCCTTCCCCTTGGCGCCCCCGGGGTGGACGGCGACGAGCACCACGTCCTCCGCAGGGGCCTTGGCGTACTTCAGCACCTCGGCCGTCAGGTCCTTGCCCAGGTCCTGCGCCGACCGCAGCACGAGCACCTTCCCGCCGCCGAACAGCGAGGGCGAGGTCAGCTCCGAGATGCGACCGGGCTCCAGCGCACCGGGCGCCAGATCGATGACCTCGGTGTCCGGGTCCCCTGCCCGCACGGACGCGACGACGTCCCCGATCGCCCGCTCCACGAGCAGCTCTTCATCACCGACGACCAGAACGATGGACTCAACCGACACCCCTGCAGCATGCCACGCCCCAGCCACCCCGCGCCCCCATCCACCGCCTTCCAAGCCCCCACCGCGGGCGTGGACGAGGTGGGTGCGGCGGCCGAGGCGGGCGGCGCCGCTGCCGGGACTGCCGGATGCGCCCGGCGGAACCCTCAAGGCCTCGCCCCGGAGTCATCGTGGTCGGTCGGGCTCCTGCGGTGGAGGAGAGGTCAGTGGCGGGGGACGGTCGTCAGGCCGGATCGGGTGCGGGCTATGGCTATGTCGCCCTCCTTGTCGGTGCGGTGGGTCTGGGTGTGGAGGCGGTGCAGGAGGGCGAGGGTGGTGGTGGACGGGTGGCCGTAGTCGTTGTCGGCGCCGACCGAGATCAGGGCGATGGACGCGTGGGCGGCTGCCAGGAAGGCGGGGTCCTGACTGCGTGAGCCGTGGTGGGGGACCTTCAGCACCTGGACGTGGGGGACGCTCGCTGCCAGGGCGCGTTGTGCCTCCAGTTCCACGTCGCCGGCCAGAAGGGCGCTGAAGCCCGGTCTGCGGGCGACGAGCACCACGCTCGCGTTGTTGATCGTGGTGCCGTCGTCCGCCGGTGACAGGGCGGGGGCGGTGGTGAGCGGGGCGAGGACGGAGAGGGTGAGGTCTCCGACGCGCCACTGCTGGCCGGTCGCGGCGGGGTCGATGCGGAGGCCGGACGCATGGCGCGCCTCGCGGCCCGAGGTGCGGGGCGTGATCAGCACCTCGCGGACGGTGCGGCCGTGGCGGACGCCGGAGATGCCGTTGATGTGGTCCGCGTGCGGGTGGGTCAGGACGAGGAGCGGGACGGCGGTGACGCCGAGGCGGTGAAGGCAGCGGTCGACCGGGGTGGGGTCGGGGCCCGCGTCCACGACGACGGCCTGGCCCGACCCGGCGGACAGAGCCAGGGCGTCGCCCTGGCCGACGTCGCAGGCGACCATCTGCCATCCGGGTGGCGGCCATGAAGGCGCCACGACGCGCAGGGCGATGACACCGACGAGGACGCCGGTCAAGGCTGCGGCCGCGATGAGGCGGAGGCGGTGGCTGCGCAGGACCAGGGCCGCTGCTCCGGCTCCTAGGAGAAGCGTGGTGGCGCCTAATGCGCCGCTTGCCCAGGGGATCGTCGCGTAGGGCAGCGAGGAGGCGGTTCGGGCGATCCAGATGATCCAGCCGACGGCCAGGCCTGCGGGCCACACGATCAGGCGGGCGAGCGGCGGGGAGAGGAGCGCGGTGACCGCGGCGAGGGCGCCCAGGAGGGTGGCGGGAGCGACGGCCGGGGCCGCGAGCAGATTCGCGAACACGGAGACGACGCCGATCTCTCCGGACAGCATCACCAGGACGGGCGCGACGGCCACCTGGGCGGCGGCCGCGACCGCGATGGCGGCCGCGAGCGGGCCCGGCATCCGGCGGGCGAGCCGTTCGCGCCAGGGCGGGGCCAGGACGAGCAGGCCCGCCGTCGCGAGGACGGACAGCGCGAACCCGTAGGAGCGCGCGAGTTCCGGGTCGATGAGGACGAGGAGCAGCACCGCCGCGGCCAGTGCGGGGATGCCTTGGCGCTGCCGTCCGGTGAACAGCGCCAGGAGGCCGATCAGGCCCATGACGGTCGCGCGGAGGACGCTCGGCTCCGGACGGGCGACGACCACGAACGCGCACACCGCGAGGACGGCGACGGGCGGGGCTCGGCGGCGCCCGAGACCGGCGAGGCGGCACAGCCCGAGGACCGCCCCGGTGACGATCGCCAGGTTCGCGCCGGAGACCACGAGGAGGTGGGTGAGCCCGGCGACCCTGAACTCCTCCGCGAGTTCCGGGTCGAGGCGCGAGGTGTCGCCGACGACCATGCCCGGAAGCACCGCGCGTTCGTCGGGCGGAAGCCGCGCCACGGCGGCTCGCAGCCGCGCCCGCACGTGCTCCGCGGCGCGCTGGATCGTGGACGGCGGGCCGAGGACGGTCGGCGGCCCGCGCACGATCACGACCGCGGCGAGCAGGTCGGGGCCCCGGGGCGGCACGAAGCGCCCGCGCAGGCGCACGCGCTGGCTGGGGATCGACCGGAGCCAGCGGGGGTCCGCGGCGATCAGGAGCACCGGGACGCGGACCTCGGTCCCCTGCACGGCCTCCGCGCGGGCGCGGATGATGATCATCGGTCGGCCGTTCCCGGGCCGTGCCTGCGGGTCCCCGGTCACCACGGCCTCGGCCGTCGCCGACCGCCCTGCCCGGGCCAGATCCCGTACGGGCCCCGTCGCGACGGCCGTGGTCCGCAGCGCCACCCCGCAGGCCGACGCCGCGGCACACGCCAGAGCCGCGCCGGCGAGAAGCCGCCACGCCTCCCTTGATCGGCGCGAGACGCCGCCGTCCGAGCGCCGCGCGACAGGTACGAGCCGCCTGAGGAAGCGGTGACGCCGACTGCCGCCCCCGCGCCTGGCGACACCCGTGTCCAGGCGAGGCGCGGCCGCGGACGGTGGGCTGGGGAGGCGGCCGTGCTGGTCACCTTTCGCGGGTCGGGCGTCCCTTGGGGGGCGCGTGGTGGCGGGTGGCTCGGGGTGTGGGTCTACCGGGTGCCGCGCGGCACCACTGTCTGCGTGAGGGCGCGTTTGCCGCTCAGGGGATGAGGGGTCTGCGGGTGCCGGTGGTGGGCGGTGAGTGCTCAGGAGGTAGAGGGCTGTGGCGGCGGCGGTCGCGGCCAGGCCGTAGATGAGCGGCCGGGGCAGGCCCAGGGTCGCGACGGCGGTCAGCCAGGTGGCGAGGGCCGGGATCAGGAGGCGCAGGTCGTGCGTCATACGCGAACCGATTTCTTCAGGTCCGCGAAGCGGTGGGAGCCGATGCCGCTGACGTCCTGGAGTTGCTCGACGGAGCGGAAGCCGCCGTGCTGCGTGCGGTAGGCGACGATGCGCTGGGCGAGGACGGGGCCGACGCCGGGGAGGTCGTCCAGCTGGTCGGGGGTGGCCGCGTTGAGATCGAGCGGGGTGCCGGGCGCGCCCGGGGCGGTCGCGGCCGCTCCGCCGGGCGGTGGTGGCGGCGGAGTCGGCGCGCGGATGCCGACCGGGATCTGCTCGCCGTCGACCAGGGGGCGGGCCAGGTTGAGGGCGCCCGTCTTCGCGCCCGGAAGGACTCCGCCCGCGGCCTTGATGGCTTCGGTGACCCGGGAGCCGGGCGGCAGGGTGACCACGCCCGGGTGCTCGACCCTGCCGAGGACGTGGACGACCACCGGGGAGGACGTCGCGGCGGCCGGGCCGGCCGACAGGGTGGGGCGCGGTTCGCTGAGGGAGACGGCCGCCGCGGGTGCGGCCGGCTGGGGGCGCGGGCGGGCGAGCCAGAGGTAGCCGACGGCCACCAGGGCGGCGAGCACGCCGACGAGGACGAGCATGCGGACGTGGGAGCGGTCGGGCGCCGCGCGTAACCGGGCGGCGGGCGGCGCGTCCGCCGAGGCGGCGGACGGCTTCCAGCGGCCCGTGAGGGCGTGCAGGCGGTCTTCCGTGTCGGGTCTCATGAAGCCCGACGTTAGGGAGACCGGTCAGGCGGGCGTGCGGGGTTCGAAGACTGTGGACAACTCTGGGTCAGCGGCGCCGGGACGCCGCGGCGGCGAGCACGAGCAGCACCACCAGGAGTGCGGTGACGTGGGTCAGCGTGCCGGGCGACGAGAGGTAGACGCCGCCGAAGACGGCGATCGCGACGACGTTCGACATCAGGGCGCCCGTGTTCGTCAGGGCGGAGACCGACGAGGCCTGGGCCGGTCCCGCGGCCCCGGTGATCCGGTCGACCAGAGGGCTGAAGCCCGCGGCATGACCGAACCCGGCGACGTACAGGAGGGGTATCGACAGGAGCGGCGGCCAGCCGTCCCGGACCAGGAACGCCAGTGTCGACGCGGCCCCGGCGAATGCCAGCAGGCCCCATGTCGGAAGATTCGCCTTCGCCAGAGGCGGCAGGCGTGTCCACCCCACGCCCGCCGTGGCGAAGCCCGCCGTATACGGAAGGAACGTGAGCCCGGCGTGGAGCGGTGAGAAGCCGAACACGTTCTGCAGGTGGAGCGCGAGTGTGAAGAGGAGTCCGGTGTAGGCGCCCGTCACCGCGCAGGAGGCGAACAGGCCGGGCTTGACGAAGGGCCTGCGCAGCACCGACAGGTCAAGGAGCGGTGACGCCGTTCTCAGCTCGTGGACACAGAAGATGCTGAGTACGACGCATCCCGTTGAGAGGGACGGCCACGTCCACAACGGCCAGTGCTGTTCCCTGCCGAGTACCAGCGGCACGACGAGCGCGGCCATGCCGCAGGAGAGGAGCACCACGCCGGGCAGATCCAGGCGGACGGCCTTCCTGTGTTCCGGCGGCATCAGACGTGGTCCGACGGCGAGGAGGACGGCTCCCACGGGGACATTGACCAGAAAGATGGGCCTCCAGCTGCCGCCCAGGGTCAGGATGACGCCTCCCGCCACCTGCCCCAGGGCGACCCCCAGCGCCAGGACCATCGAGTACAGGCCGAGTGCGCGCGCTCTGGCCGCCCCTACAAAAGACAGCTGGATCAGCGACAGAACCTGCGGCAACAGGAGTGCGGCCGAGGCGCCCTGGCAGACCCTTGCGTAGACGAGAACGGCGCCGGTCGGCGCCAGCCCGCACGCCAACGACGCGGCGGTGAAGCCGAACAGCCCAAGGAAGAACGTGGTGCGATGGCCGTAGCGGTCGCCCAGCCGCGCGCCGATGACCACGAGGACGGCCAG
Organism: Spirillospora sp. CA-108201; assembly: GCF_050936235.1. Taxonomy (NCBI): domain Bacteria; kingdom Bacillati; phylum Actinomycetota; class Actinomycetes; order Streptosporangiales; family Thermomonosporaceae; genus Spirillospora; species Spirillospora sp. CA-108201. The sequence goes on from NZ_JBNJNE010000001.1 coordinate 3,357,581, forward strand.
GGCGAAGATGTAGCCGCCCGTGATGAGTTGCAGCAGAGAGCCTGACGCGTGCAGCGCGTCCGCGATTCCCGGCATCGCCACCGCCACGATGGAGGCGTCCATCGAGACCATCGCCTGCCCTGTGAGCAGCACCACCAGCAGCCATCGTCCGACCATTCCGCGAGTGTGCGGGCGGCCGCCCGCCGGCGCTTGAAGATGTTTGCCCCTGCGTACGATGGCGGCATGCGCGAGTCGATCACCGTGGCGAGGACGGACGACTTCGCCGTCCACACGGTGCGGTGCACGGGGCACCGGCCCGGATGGTCGGAGCCCGAGCCGTTCACGGGGGATCAGATCGTGCTGGTGCGGGCGGGACGGTTCCGCATGCGGTCGCGCCGCGGACGCGCCGTCATCGACGGCACCATGGGCTACACACAGAGCGCCGGCGAAGAGGGCCAGTTCGCGCATCCCGCAGGCGGCGACGTGTGCACGGCCATCCTGCTCTCCCCCGGCCTGTGGCGGCGCCCGTCCGGCCCGGTCAGAGTCAGCGCGCGCGCAGACGTCGCCCATCGCCTCCTCCTGCGCTCCGGGCCTGACACGGCCTTCGAGACGGCCGAGCGGCTCGTGGAGCTTCTCGCCCACCTCGCCGTGGACGAGCAGAGCGGCAGGCGCCGTGCACTGGTCGACGAGGCGCGCGAGGCCATGACGAGCGGCCATCCTGAAGCGGCCGGGCTCGTCTCGCTGGCGCGCCTCCTTGAGGTCTCCCCCTCCCACCTGAGCCGGACGTTCCGCAGCGAGACCGGCATGTCCGTCACCCGTTACCGGAACCGGATCCGGGTCGGCCGCGCTTTGGACCGCCTGGAGCGGGGCGAGCGGGACCTGGCCGGTCTCGCCGCCGATCTGGGCTTCGCCGACCAGGCGCATCTCACCCGCACGGTCAGGGCGGAGACCGGACGCACGCCGACCGTCCTGCGCCGCCTCCTGCGCCCCTGACGGCCTCCCTGGGCTCCGGAGGCGCGCGGGTCAGAGCCGGGGGGCGATGACGACGCCCAGCATGCCGGGGCCGACGTGGGCTCCGATGACGGGCCCGACCTCGCCGACGTAGACGTCCTGGACGTGCGGGACGCGGTCGCGCAGCCGGGCGGCGAGGGTCTTGGCGCGGGCTGCGGCGGCGAGGTGCTGGACGCCGAGGTCGACGGGCCGGTCGCCGGCCTCGGCCACGGCCAGTTCCTCCAGCCGGGCCAGCGCCCGCGAGGACGTGCGGACCTTCTCCAGCGGCGCGATGCGGCCTCCGGTGATCTCCAGGAGCGGTTTCACCATCAGCGCGGAGCCCCACAGGGTGGCGGCGGCGCCGATCCGGCCGCCCCGCCGCAGGTGCTCCAGGGTGTCGACGTAGATGAGGGAGCGGGTGAGCCCGGCCCGCCGGGTGGCGGCGGACACGGCGTCGCCGGCGGACCCGCCCGCCAGCGCGGCGGCCGCCGCGGAGAGGGCGGCGAATCCGAGGCCCATGCCGATGGTCCCGCTGTCGACGACCCGCACGGGCACGGGGGATTCCCCGGCGGCGAGCCGCGCCGCCTCGACCGTCCCCGACATGGCGGAGGCCAGGTGAACGGAGACCACCTCGCGCGCGCCGGAGGCCGCGGCCGCCTTGTAGGCGTCCGCGAACCGCTGGGGCGCGGGACGGGACGTGGTGACGGGATGCCATTCCCTCAGCGCCCGGGCGGCGTCCGCGGCGCTGATGTCGCCTTCGTCCCGGGTGGCGCCGCCGACGGCGAGCTGGAGCGGGACGACGGTCAGCCCGTGCCGTTCGGCGAGCCCGGGGGGAAGGTAGGCGGTGGAATCGGTGACGACCGCGACCGCACTGCCCATGGCGGCGACACTACCCGCCGCCGCGCGCCTCCGTCAGGGCTGGACGGGGACGCCGCCGCGCCAGATGCGCAGGGCGCGGAGCCCGAACGCCCAGGCGAAGGCGCCCTCGTGGTCGGCGTCCCACAGGACGATGTCGGCGAGCATGCCCGGGGCGAGGGAGCCGCGGTCTCCGACGCGCAGCGCGGCGGCCCCGCCGAGGGTGGCGGCGCGCAGGGCCTCGGTCACGCTGAGCCCGAACATCGCGACCGACAGCCCGATGACGAGCGGCATCGACGTGATGCCGCACTGGCCGGGGTTGTGGTCGGTGCCGAGGGCGACGGTGACGCCGCGGTCGAGCATCTGCCGGACGGGCGCGGGGGCGCGGCTGCTGTTGAGGGAGCTGCCGGGGCAGACGGTGGCGGTGACGCCGGCGTGGGCGAGGGCCTTGATGTCGTCGTCGTTGGCCTGGGTGAGCAGGTCGGCGGACGCGCATCCGACCTCGGCGGCGACCTGCGCGGCGCCGATGCGCTCGTTGGCGCAGGCGTGCATGCGGGCCTTGAGGCCGGCGCGCTTGCCGGTGAGCAGGAGGGCGCGGGCCTCCTCGGCGGTGAAGTGGCCCTCGTCGCAGTAGACGTCGATCGAGTCGGCGCCGGCGACGGCGGCGTCGCCGGCCCACAGGCGGACGGCCTCGATGTAGTCGCGGCGGCGTCCGAAGAACTCGGGCGGCAGGATGTGCGCGGCGAGGAACGTGGCGTGGATGCGGGGCATGGAGGGCTCGCCCTCCAGCGACCGCAGCATCCGGATGTCGGCGAGCTCGCCGTCGCGGGTGAGGTGGTAGCCGGTCTTGGCCTCGACGGTGGTGGTGCCGGCGAGGATCCACTGGCGGAGCCGTTCGCGGACGCCGTTGCAGAGCGTCCAGGGGTCGGTGCCCCGGGTGACGGTCACGGTGGAGTTGACGCCGCCGCCCGCCGCGGTGATGGCCGAGTGGGACGAGCCGCTGGTGCGCATGGCGAGCTCGGCCCAGCGGTTGCCCGCGTAGACGGGGTGGGAGTGGGCGTCGATGAGGCCGGGGGTGACGAGGCCTCCGCCGAGGTTCTCGACGTGGTCGACGTCGACGATGTCGTCGATGATGCCGGGGACGCTCTGCGGGAGGTCCGAGGCGGGCCCCGCCCAGACGATCCGGTCGTCGTGGATGAGCACCGCGGCGTTGCTGCAGACGTCGGTGCCCGTCCAGAGCCTGCCGATGTTCGTCAACAGCCGTACCGTCATAGGGTCACCGACCTGGATGGGGCCATGCGCACGTGAGCGCGGTGCAGGATGCCGTGAGGCGACGGTGCGGGCCGCGGGCCCTCGTTCGAGCGTTCGGACCTGCCATGGTTGGGCCACCTGCTCTCGATCCGAAACGCCGACTGGGTGCCGGCGACTCCACCGTTGGAGGGTCGGGTGGCCGGAGGGCCACCGCTGGCAACGAGACCGGAGATATCGGTTTCGTCACGGTAGTGCACTGAACGTCCGTCCGACAAGCTCTGATCGCAGCACATCGACACCCATCACCCCGCCCCTTAGCTCTACGACGGTACGGATTTCAACAGCACCGTCAAGCGGATTGGACAAGCTGTCACCGTTCGGCGACCAAGGTGGGACTTCGGACGTCCTAGAACCGACCACCCAGCCCGTCCCAAACTCGCCGGGCCCCCGCGCGGGGGCCCGGCGAGACAGGGATTCAAGCCGTCGGAGAGACGGTCTCGTACTGGACCAGTTCGCCCGCGAGGTCGGCCGGCACGCGGGCGTGGAGGACGGTGCCCTCGGCGACGTGCTCCTGCTTGAGCACCTCCCCGCGCTCGTGCACGCGCGCGACGAGATCGCCCCGCTCGTAGGGCACCAGGACCCGCACCTCGCTCTCCAGCCCCGGCAGGTCGGCCTCGATCGCGGCGCGCAGCTCCTCGATGCCGAACCCCGTGCGGGCGGACACGACGACGCTGTGCGGCTCGCGGCGCTGAAGGCGCGCGATCGCGAGCTCGTCGGCGGCGTCCGCCTTGTTGATCACGATGATCTCGGGGATGCGGTCGGCGCCGATCTCGCGCAGGACCTCGCGCACGGCGTCGATCTGCGCCTCGGGGTCGGCGTCGGAGCCGTCCACGACGTGCAGGACCAGCCCGGCGTCGGTGACCTCCTCCAGCGTCGACCGGAACGCCTCGACGAGCTGGTGCGGCAGGTGCCGGACGAACCCGACGGTGTCGGCCAGGGTGTAGGCGCGGCCGCCCGGCGTCTCGGCGCGCCGGACGGTGGGGTCGAGGGTGGCGAACAGCGCGTCCTCCACCAGCACCCCGGCGCCGGTGAGCCGGTTGAGCAGGGACGACTTGCCCGCGTTGGTGTAGCCGGCGATGGCCACGGCGGGCACCTGGTGGCGGCGCCGCTCGCCCCGCTTGGTGTCGCGCGACTTGGACATCTCGGCGATCTGGCGGCGCAGCTTGGCCATCCGGGTGCGGATCCGCCGCCGGTCCAGCTCGATCTTGGTCTCGCCGGGGCCGCGGCCGCCGATGCCGACGCCGCCCGCGGCGCGCCCGCCGACCTGCCGGGACAGGTTGCCGCCCCAGCCGCGCAGCCGCGGCATCAGGTAGTCGAGCTGGGCGAGCTCCACCTGCGCCTTGCCCTCGCGGCTCTTGGCGTGCTGGGCGAAGATGTCCAGGATCAGCGCCGTCCGGTCGATCACCTTGACCTGGACGGTCTCCTCCAGGTGCCGCAGCTGGCTCGGCGCCAGCTCGCCGTCGCAGATGACGGTGTCCGCGCCGGTGGAGATGACGATGTCGCGCAGCTCCGCGGCCTTGCCGGAGCCGATGTAGGTCGCCGGGTCGGGACGCGACCGGCGCTGGGCGACGCCCTCGAGCACCTGCGAGCCCGCGGTCTCGGCGAGCAGCGCCAGCTCGCGCAGGGAGTTCTCGGCCTCCGCGGCCGTCCCCTCCGTCCAGACGCCCACGAGCACGACCCGCTCCAGCCGGAGGGCGCGGTACTCGACCTCCGTCACGTCGGTCAGTTCGGTGGACAGGCCCGCGACGCGGCGCAGTGCCCGTCGGTCTTCCAGGTCGAGCTCACCCGTCAGGGGCTCGTACTCGATCTCGTCAGGAGTCTGGGTCTGGTCTGCAGAGAAAGGTTCAGTCATATGTCCTCGTAGAACGCCGCTTCGCGGCCGTATCTTCCCCGCGATCGTCTCACGCACCGTCCCCGGTGGTCACCTGGTTATCACCCAGTTTCCCCTTGGGTTGACGCAAGCGCGCGCGGGGAGGTCTGCAGGGAACCCCGCTTTGACCGGCCTCCGTACCGGCGAGTACCGTTCTCCACACAACAGAAGTCGAATTTCGCTATACGAAAGGGCAGGCAGATGGCTGGACTGGAAGGCATCGAGGTCGCCGGACCCCTCGGCGAGCGGTACGAGGAGATCCTGACCCCCGAGGCGCTCGGCCTGCTCGCCGCCCTGCAGCGCGAGTTGGGCGCCCGCCGCAAGGAGCTGCTGAAGGCGCGCGCGGAACGCCAGCGCAGGCTGTCCGCGGGCGGGACCCTCGACTTCCTGCCCGAGACCGCCGGCGTCCGCGGCGACGACTCCTGGCGCGTCGCCGCGCCCGCGCCCGGCCTGGAGGACCGCCGCGTCGAGATCACCGGCCCGACCGACCGGAAGATGACGATCAACGCGCTGAACTCGGGCGCCAAGGTGTGGCTGGCCGACTTCGAGGACGCCAACACCCCGCTGTGGAACAACATGGTCGAGGGGCAGCTCAACCTGCGGGACGCCCTCGACCGCGCCATCGACTTCACCGACGCCAGGAGCGGCAAGTCCTACGCGCTGAAGGACGACGGGGAGCTCGCGACGATCGTCGTCCGGCCGCGCGGCTGGCACATGGAGGAGAAGCACCTGCTCGTCGACGGCGAGCCGATGTCGGGGTCGCTGTTCGACTTCGGCCTCTACCTCCTCCACTGCGGCCGCAGGCAGCTGGACAAGGGCAAGGGCCCCTACTTCTACCTGCCGAAGATGGAGAGCCACCTTGAGGCGCGGCTCTGGAACGACGCGTTCAACCTCGCCCAGGACGCCCTGGAGATCCCGCGCGGCACCATCCGCGCGACCGTGCTGATCGAGACGATCCCGGCCGCGTTCGAGATGGAGGAGATCCTCTACGAGCTGCGCGACCACTCCGCCGGACTGAACGCGGGCCGCTGGGACTACCTCTTCTCGGTGATCAAGAAGTTCCGGGACCGGGGCACCGACTTCGTGCTGCCCGAGCGGAACGCGATCACGATGACCGCGCCGTTCATGCGGGCCTACACCGAACTGCTCGTGCGGACGTGCCACAAGCGCGGCGCGCACGCGATCGGCGGCATGGCGGCGTTCATCCCGTCCCGCCGCGACGAGGAGGTCAACCGGGTCGCGCTGGAGAAGGTCCGCGCCGACAAGACCCGCGAGTCCGGCGACGGCTTCGACGGCTCCTGGGTCGCCCACCCCGACCTCGTCCCGGTCTGCCGCGAGGTGTTCGACGGCGTCCTCGGCGAGAGGCCGAACCAGCGCGACCGGCTGCGCGAGGACGTGCACGTCTCCGCCGCCGACCTGCTCAACGTCAGGGCCACCCCCGGTGAGATCACCGAGACGGGCCTGCGCAACAACATCGACGTGGCGCTGCGCTACCTGGCCACCTGGCTGGACGGCGCCGGCGCGGTCGCGATCCACAACCTGATGGAGGACGCGGCCACCGCGGAGATCTCCCGCTCCCAGGTGTGGCAGTGGATCTACAACGGGGTCTCCACCGCCGAGGGCCAGAAGATCACCAAGGAGTGGGTGGAGGAGCTCCTGGACGAGGAGCTGGGCAAGATCCGCGAGGAGCTCGGCCAGGCGTACAACGAGCCCCGCTACGGCCAGGCCGTGGAGCTCTTCAAGGAGGTCACGCTGGCCGACGAGTACTCCGAGTTCCTCACCACGCCGGCCTACCAGCAGTTCCCGTAGCGGGCCCGGCTCCGGCGGCGTTCGCGGACCGTCCGGGAGAGGTGTTCCGGACGGTCCGCGGGACCTTGCGGCAGGTCGGCGGGCGGGGGATCGTGGAGAGGTGGAGACCATGCTCACGGCGCTCGGGCCCCGGCTGGAGGCGCTGCTCGGCGCCGACCGGGTGATCATCGATCCGGTGCGGCTGCGCACCTACGAGTGCGACGGCCTCACCAACCACCGGTCGACGCCCGGCGTCGTCGTGCTGCCCGACACGGCCGAGCAGATCGCCGCGATCGTGCGGGAGTGCGCCGCGGCCGGCGTCCCCTACGTCGCGCGCGGCTCGGGCACGGGCCTGTCGGGCGGCGCGCTCCCCCGGGCGGACGGCGTGCTGATCGTCACGTCCCGGATGAACCGGATCCTGGAGATCGACATCCCGGGGCAGCGGGCCGTGGTGGAGCCCGGCGTGATCAACCTGGACGTGACGCGGGCCGTCCGCCCGCACGGCTACTACTTCGCGCCCGACCCGTCCAGCCAGCAGATCTGCTCGGTGGGCGGCAACGTCGCGGAGAACTCCGGCGGCGCGCACTGCCTGAAGTACGGCTTCACCGCCCACCACGTGCTGGCCTGCGAGGTCGTCACGCCGGGCGGCGAGCTGGTGGAGCTGACCGCGGACGGGCCCGGCTACGACCTGCTCGGCGTGTTCGTCGGGGCCGAGGGCACGCTCGGCATCACCACCAAGATCACGGTGCGGCTGACGCGGGTCCCCGAGACCGTGCAGACGCTGCTGGCCGCGTTCGGCTCGATCGAGGCGGGCGGCGGCGCGGTGTCGGCGATCATCGGCGCGGGCGTCGTCCCGGCGGCGATCGAGATGATGGACGCCCTGGCGATCGAGGCGGCCGAGGCGGCGGTGCGCTGCGAGTACCCGCCGGGCGCCGGCGCGGTGCTGATCGTGGAGCTGGACGGCCCGGACGCCGAGGTCGCCGCCCAGTTCACCGAGGTGGAGCGGATGTGCCGGGACGCGGGCGCCTTCGAGATCCGCATCGCCGCCGACGACGCGGAGCGGGCGCTGATCTGGAAGGGGCGCAAGTCGGCGTTCGCGGCCGTGGGCCGGATCAGCCCGGCCTACCTCGTCCAGGACGGCGTGATCCCCCGGACGGTGCTCCCGGACGTCCTGGCCCGGATCGACGCGCTGTCGGCCGAGTCGGGCGTGCGGGTCGCGAACGTGTTCCACGCGGGGGACGGCAACCTGCATCCGCTCGTGCTGTTCGACGACGCCGAGCCGGGCGCGGAGGAACGCGCCGAAGAGGTGTCGGGCGCGATCCTCGACCTGTGCATCGAGCACGGCGGCTCCATCACGGGCGAGCACGGGGTCGGCGTCGACAAGGCCCGCTACATGCCGCGCATGTTCACCGACGCCGACCTGGACACGATGCAGATGGTCCGCTGCGGATTCGATCCGGCGGGGCTGTGCAACCCGGGCAAGGTCTTCCCCACGCCGCGGCTGTGCGGGGAGGCGCCCGGCAAGCGCAAGGGCCCGCACCCGTTCGAGGGAAAGGCGGACATCTTCTGATGCGGCCCCTGGACGCTCTGGCGAAGGTCTGCGGCGACGTACGGCCCGGTGAGCCCGCGGAAGGCGTGCTCGGCGTGGAGCCCGTGCTCGTCGCGGCGCCGAAGAACCTGACCGAGGCCGCCGACGTCATGCGCGTGGCCGCCGAGAAGGGTCTGGCCGTCGTGCCGCGTGGGGCCGAGACCCGGTTGGACTGGGGCGAGCCACCGGAACGCTGCGATCTGCTCGTCGACACCCATCGGCTCAACAGCCTCGTCGAGCACACGGCCGGGGACCTCGTCGCCAAGGCGGAGGCCGGGCTCGCGATGGAGGAGCTCGCCGGGAAACTGGCGGAACGGGGGCAACGGCTCGCGCTCGACGTCCCGCTGCCGGGTTCGACGGTCGGCGGGACGATCGCCACGAGCGCCGCCGGGCCCCTGCGCACGCTCTACGGGACGCCCAGGAACCTGGTCATCGGGCTCACGGTCGTGCGGGCGGACGGCCAGGTCGCGCGCTCGGGCGGCAAGGTCGTCAAGAACGTCGCCGGCTACGACCTGGGGCGGCTCTTCTGCGGCTCCTACGGAACCCTCGGCCTGATCGTGGACGCCACGTTCCGGCTGCACCCCGTCCCCGAGGCGGCCGCGTACGTGACGTGTGCCGTCGACGGCCCAGAGGACACGAACGACGCGGTCCAGACCGTCCTCCACTCCCCCATCGCCCCAAGCGCGGTCGAATACATCAGTCCAGGGACGGTCTCGGTCTTCCTTGAGGGCGTTCCCGACGGTGTCGCCGCGCGCGCTCGGCAGACCGCAGAACTCCTCGGCGAGAAGGCAGAGATCTCGGATACCGCGCCAGACGGTTGGGGCCGGTATCCAGAAGGCACCACCCTCATCGACATCGGCGCCCCGCCGTCCTCGCTCCGCGACGTCATCACCGCGCTCGATGGGGACGCGGCCGCGACCTGGAGCGCCAGCGGGCATGGTCACGTGGGCCTCCCCGCCGAACTCGGCCCGAACGAGGTGGCCGACGTCCTCGGCCGTCTGCGGGACGTGCTGAAGAAGCACCGCGGTCACGCCGTCGTCCGCTACGCGCCGCAAGAGGTGCGCGGCGAGATCGACCTGTGGGGGCCGATTCCGGCGCTGACGCTGATGCGGCAGGTGAAGGACCAGTTCGACCCGGATCACCGGCTGTCCCCGGGCCGTTTCGCGGGAGGAATCTGATGAGCGCCCAAGACGACCTCCCGGACCTGCTCAACGACTGCGTGCACTGCGGGTTCTGCCTTCCGACATGCCCCACCTATGTGCTGTGGGGCGAGGAGATGGACTCTCCCCGGGGCCGCATCCATCTGATGCAGCAGCACGCGGACGGCGAACCGCTCAGCGGGCCGATGGTCGAGCACTTCGACCGCTGCCTGGGATGCATGGCGTGCGTGACGTCCTGCCCGTCCGGGGTCCAGTACGACCGGCTCATCGAGATGACCCGCGCCGACGTCGAACGCGAACACCCCCGCCCGCTGAAAGAACGCGTCATACGGGAGATGGTCTTCCAACTCTTCCCGTACAGGCGGAGGCTGCGCGCCCTGCGCGGGCCCCTCCGCGCCTACCAGAGGTCGGGTCTGGAACGGCTCGTGCGGTTCAGCGGCATTCTGGAACGCGTTTCACCGTCCCTGGCGGCGATGGAACGCCTCGCTCCGCCGCTCGGCAGGGCGCCGAGGCCGCCCGAGCGCGTCGCCGCGCGCGGCGAGCGCCGCGCCACGGTCGGGATGCTGACCGGATGCGTCCAGGGCGAGTTCTTCCCGGACGTCAACGCCGCCACGGCACGGGTGCTGGCGATGGAGGGCTGCGACGTCGTCATCCCCAGGGGGCAGGGATGCTGCGGCGCGCTGTCCCTGCACTCCGGACGGGAGGAGGAGGCCCGCGCCTTCGCCCGCCGGACGGTCGAGACCTTCGAGGCCGCCGACGTGATCGTGGTGAACTCCGCGGGCTGCGGGTCCGCGATGAAGGAGTACCGGGCGCTGCTCGCCGACGACCCGGAATGGTCCGGGCGGGCGGAGGCGCTCTCGGCCAGGACGCGGGACCTGGCCGAGTACCTGGTGGAACTCGGGCCGCGGGCCGAGCGGCGGCCGCTTCCGGTCACGGTCGCCTACCACGACGCCTGCCACCTCGCCCACGCGCAGGGCGTCCGGAGCCAGCCCCGCGACCTGCTCGCCGCGATCCCCGGGCTGACCGTCCGCGAGATCGCCGACCCGGACGTCTGCTGCGGCTCGGCCGGGACCTATAACCTGTTCCAGCCGGAGGCCGCCGGAGAACTCGGCGACCGCAAGGCGGTGAACGTGGACGCCACCGGAGCCGAACTACTGGTCGCCGCCAACCCCGGCTGCTCGATGCAGATCGCCACGGCGCTGCGCCGGCGCGGGGCCGCCATCGCGGTCGCGCACACCGCGCAGGTGCTGGACGCATCCCTGCGGGGACTCGGCCGCGACGCCCTCACCGCGCGCGGTTCGTAGCCCGCGGACCAGGACCGCCGCCGATCCGGCCGTCCGGTATCGTGGCCTGCCCGCCGTGAGCAGGGACAACGCCGACCGAGCCGGAGAGGGCCCGAGGGAGCACCGACCATGTCCGACAGCCGCCAGCCGTACCGCTCGCACCGCCGCAGGAAGAAGAGCCACGCGGGGAGGGTCGGGCTCGCCGGCGCCCTGACCGGCGCCGTCGGGATCGCCGCGGTGGCCGGAGCGATCATGGTGCTGCGGCCCGGCACGGGCGACGGCGGGAGCTCCTCGCCGCCCGGCCTCGCCAGCCAGGGCGACGCCGCGGGCGCGTCCGTGCCCGCGCCGAAGGCGGGCCCGCAGGTCGGCTTCACGACTCCGGAGGGCTACGGCTACAGCCTCGCCGCCGTCATGGCGGGGACGTCCCGGCAGCCGCTCGGCGCCACGCAGGCCCCGCCGTCGGGGACGACCTACGCCTACGCCGACTACGTCCTCACCAACAGCGGGCGGCGGCCCGTCCTGCTGGACTTCCCCGCCGACCTGTTCATGCCGAAGTCGCAGGTCCCCGCGTCGGCGCGGGAGCGGTGCATGCCGCAGGCGGGCGTCCCGGACGACATGTGCACCCTCCCCAACCACAGCAAGATCACCGCCCGGATCGACGGGTCGAAGGCGCCGGTCGAGGAGGGCGGCGACACGATGCTGCCGGCGGGCGCCTCCTACGTGGTCCGCATCGCCTCCGACCTTCCGGTCAAGGAGGACCTCTCCGCCGACGACCTGCGCCTCTACGTCTGGAACGCCCGGTTCACCAGCGACCGCAAGGGCATCCGGCTCGACTTCCCGTGAGCCTCACCGGCCGGTGAAGCCGATGTCCTGGTAGACGGGGTCCAGGAAGCCTCCGGCGCCCACGTTGGCAAGCTCCGCGCGCACGGCGACGAGCTGGGGACGCTGATACAGGGGCAGCACCGACGCCTGGCGCCAGATGAGCCGGTCGGTTCTGTTCACCAGGCTGTGAGCTCTTTCCGGGCTGATCTCCGCTATGGCCCGGTCCATCGCTGCGTCGATGGCGGTGCTGCCGATCCGCGAGTAGTTCTGCTGGACGTTCCGCCCGCGCGGACGTGCGAACACCGCTTTCATCTGTGAGATGGGGAACGGCGTGCCGAGCCAGGAGAACGGAACGATGTCCATGTTCCCGGGCGTGACGTACCGCTCGAAGACGTCGTCCGCGGGAACGACGTGGATGTCCACTCGGACGCCGATGCGTTCGAGTAGCGCACGCGTCAGTTCTCCTTCCCGCTTGCTGATGGGAACTCCCGATGGCACGACGAACCGCAGCGCGAGCGTGCGCCCTGCCTTGACGCGGTATCCGCCTCGCATTTTCCAGCCCGCCTCGTCCAGGAGCCGCCCGGCCCGTGCGGGGTCGTACGTGCCGAGCCCACCCGAGTTGTCCTGGTAGCCGGCCTGGGTGTTGACATAGAAGTGGCTGCCGAGCGTCTGGACCGGTACGCCCAAGCCGGACAGGTCGGAGCGTGCGATGACGCGCCGGTCGATGCCGAGCATCACCGCCCGGCGCACCCGGGCGTCGGACAGGACGGGTCCCGCCGCGTTGAACGTGAAGTTCCGCCAGTCCGGCCCGCCGGCCCTCCGGACGGCGGCGCCGGGGACGCCCCGGACACGCTGCAACGCATCCGCGTCGAGGCCGATGTCCATCAGGTCGATCTCGTCGTTGGCGAACGCGCCGGGCATCGCGCTGGTGTCCATGGCGCGGTACACGATCCGGTCGAGCTTCGCCGGTGGACCCCACCAGGCCGGGTTTCGCACGAGCGTCACCGTCTTGGCGGTCCGATCGATCCGCTGGAATCTGAACGGTCCGGCCGTAACGGGTGCGCTGCCCATCCAACCCGTATTGAACGCGCGGGGGCCGGCGTAGGCGGCAGCCGGGTACAGCGGGCTGAACAGGCTGTGCCAGTCCGCGTAGGCATGGGCGAACGTCACCTCGACCGTGTGTTCATCAGCGCCGCGTTCGATCCGCTCGATCTGCTGGTATCCGGTGACGGCCGACACCTCGAAGCGCGGGTCGCGTCCGGACAGGGCACGGGCCTGCGCCAGGAAGTCGGCGTAGCCGATGGGCCGCCCGTCCGACCACTTGGCGCGCGGATTGAGCCTGTAGGTCACGGTCTGGCCGCGCCGGGCCCGTTTCACCGTGGCCGACTCCAGATACTCCGGGACGGGACGCGGGACGGCCTTCTCGTCGGACCGCATCAGATACGGCATGACCGCCTGCATGACGTGCTCGACCGCGCCCTTGGCGCCGTTGACGTGGTTGGTGTTCCACTGGGACGGGAACTCGGGGAGCGGCCAGCGGAGCGTCCCGCCCTTCACGACACGGTCGCGCGGAGTCGGGTTCACGTCCGCGGCGGGCAGCACCCCGGACGCGTCAGAGGCCGACGGGGCACGGCACCCGGCGCCGGTCATGAGCACGGCCCCGAGAAGAGCCGCGACGAGGACCGGTTTCATTGCTCGGCCGCCGCCGAGACGAGCGGATGGTGGCAGGCGACGGCGTGGTCCGCCGCAATGGCGCGCGGCATCGGATCGTGGTGTTCGCATTGGCGTCCGTCTTCGAGGGTGAGCGTGGCGTAGCGCGGGCAGCGGGCACGGAACCGGCAGCCCGAGGACCCGACCGCGGGGTCGGACAGGTCGTCGTGCGGAAACGCGGGGCGAGATCGGTTCCGCCCCGGCCGGAGCGAAGGCATGGCGTCGAGCAGAGCCCGCGCATAGGGATGGGCAGGAGTTCCGTAGATGCTCGCGACCGGCCCTATCTCAGCGACGCGCCCATTGCGCATCACGGCGACCCGATCAGCGAAGCCCCGGACCAGGGCAAGGTCGTGGGTGACGAACAGGCACGCCAGGCCGAACCGCACCCGGATTCGTTCCAGCAACTCCATGACGCCCGCTCGCACGGCGGCGTCCAACGCGGACACAGGCTCGTCCAAGAGAAGCAGGCGGGGTTCCAAGGCAAGCGCTCTGGCCAAGGCCACACGCTGCCTTTGCCCGCCCGAGAGGGCATGCGGGAAGCGCCGTGCAAGGCCGGCTTCCAAGCCCACCAACGCGAGAAGCTCCTCCACACGGCCACCGGTCGGCATCCGGTGCGCGATGAGCGGTTCGGCGATGATGTCGGCCACCCGCATACGCGGGTTCAGTGAGGCGTACGGGTCTTGGAACACGACCTGGACGTCTCTGCGCAAAGCCTTGCGGTCGGCGGTGCGTAAGGCGGCCGTGTCCTGCCCGAAGACGGTGACGCGCCCCTCCTGCGGACGGGACAACCGCAGTATCTCCATCAAGGTCGTGGTCTTGCCGGACCCCGACTCCCCCACCAGCGCGAGCGTCTCGCCCTCACGGATGTCGAAGCTCACGCCGTCCACGGCACGCACCTCGCCGGCCCGCCGCCGTAGCGGCGTCCCCTGTAAGGGATAGCGACGGACCAGGCCGTCCACCTGGAGAACCACCGGCCGCCCAGGCCGGGCACGGGGAACCAGCGCCTCATCCGTACGCGGCCACGAGCGCAGCAGGCGGCTCGTATACGGCGTCCGGGGACGAAGGAAGACCCCCTCCACCGTGCCCGCCTCCGCCACCCGCCCCTCGTGCATCACCACGACGCGGTCCGCGAAGCCGGCGACGGCCGCCAGATCGTGAGTGATCAGCACGATCGCGGCGCCGCTCGCCTCCCGAGCGACCCGCAGGACGTCCAGCACCCGCGCCCGTACGGCCGCGTCCAGGGCCGATGTGGGCTCGTCCGCCACGATCGCGACCGGGTCGTGGGCGACGGCCATGGCGATCACCACGCGCTGCCGCATCCCGCCGGAGAGCTCGTACGGGTAGGACCGGGCCCGCCGTGCCGCGTCCGGCATGCCGACCAGGTCGAGCAGCTCCACGGCGCGAGCGCGCGCCGCCGCACGGCTGGCCGCCGAGTGGATCCGGACTGCCTCGGCGATCTGGGCGCCCACCGTTCGGACGGGCGAGAGCGCCGACAGCGGATCCTGGAAGACCATCGCCAGGTCCTTGCCGCGCACCCGCGAGAGTTCCGCGTCGGTCCGTCCCAGCAGTTCCCGGCCACGCAACCGCACAGAGCCCGACACACGGGCTCCCTCCGGCAGCAATCCCATCAGAGCGAGCGCGAGCGCGGTCTTGCCGGCTCCCGACTCGCCGACGATCCCGAGCGCCTCCCCGGCCCCGGCCGAGAAGCTCACGCCGCGCAGGACGCGCGCACCCGCCGCGTGGCCGACCGCCAGGTCGGCGACCTGCAGAACCGTCAACGCCCCGCCTCCGGGTCGAGTGCGTCCCGCAGCCCGTCGCCGAGCAGGTTCACCGCGACGACGATCAGGACGAGCAGCCCGGCGGCGGCTCCGAAGGCCCACGGGTGCGCGGCCGCCCCGCCCTGGCCGTCGGCGATGACCGCGCCGAGCGAGACGTCCGGCGGCCGCACCCCGAACCCGAGGTAGGACAGCCCGCTCTCCGCGGTGATCGCGACGCTCACGTTCAGGCCGGCGTCCACGGCCAGCAGCGACGCCAGCCCCGGAGCCACATGCCGCACGACCAGCCGCGGCGTGCCGACGCCGAGGAACCGCGCGGCCAGCACGTGGTCGCGGTTTCGCAGGGAGAGCGTCGCGGCGCGCACCGCGCGGGCGGTGACCATCCACATGAACGCGGCCAGCAACGCCGCGAGCACCGGCCGCCCTCCGGCGGCGCGGGACGCCAGGACGGTCACGACCAGCAAGGACGGGAGCACCAGCAGCAGATCGACGCCGCGCATCAGCATGCGGTCGACCCGTCCGCCCAGGAACCCGGCCGCCGTCCCGACGAGGGCGGCGAGTCCGGTCGACAGGACGGCGGCGCACGATCCGACCAGGAGAGAGTTCTGCGCACCGCGCAGGGTGTAGGCGAAGACGTCGCGCCCGCTCTGGGTCGTGCCGAGCCAGTGGCCGCCGGACGGCCCCTGCCGGAAGGCGGTGAAGTCGGTCTCGTCCCATCCCCACGGCGAGACGAGAGGTCCGGCGAAGGCGAGAAGGAAGAGCAGCGCGAGCAGAACCGCCCCGGCGACCCCACGACGGCCGACGGTCATGGCGTGCTTCCCCTGCGGACGCGGGGATCCAGCACCCCCGCCAGGACGTCGGACGCGAGGGCGGCGAGCACGACGGCGCAGGCGGCGAGGCATTCGACGGCGGCGACCGCGTTGGCGTCGCCGCGGGAGATGGAGCCGACGAGCCACTCCCCCAGTCCGTGCCGCCCGAAGGCCGTCTCGGTGAACACCCCGCCGAGCAGGACCAGCCCGGACGTGTAGGCGGCGTAGGTCGTCATCGGGACGATCGCGATCCGGAGCCCGTGCCGCAGCAGCGCGCCGCGCCGCCGCAGGCCCCTCGCCCGCGCGGCGCGCACGTGATCGGCGTGCAGCACGTCCAGCATCAGGCCGCGCTGGTAGCGGGCGCAGAGCGCGAGCTGGCAGAGCGCGATCGTGGCCGTCGGCAGCGCCAGGCGGCGTGCCCGGTCCGCAAGATCCCAGAGTGCGCCGCGGGACGCCCCCGGCGCGGTCTCGCCCACCCAGACGAACACCCGCATCCCCAAGGCGTCGTTGACCTCGCCGGCCGCGATCTGCAAGAGCACCGCCAGGACGAACACGGGGGCGGCGAGCAGCAGGCAAGTGCCGCCGGAGATCAGCCTGTCGGCCGCCCGACCGCGCCGGACGGCGGCGTAGGCGCCGAGCGCGACCCCCATCGCGCTTCCCAGGACCGCTCCCGGAGCCGACAGGCGCAGGCTCACGCCGAGACGCCGCCGCAGTTCGCCGCCGACCGGCTCGCCGGCCCACGTGCGGCCGAAGTCGCCGTGCACGACGCCCCCGGCCCAGGTGAGGTATCGCCGGGCCAGGGGCGTGCGGTCATCGAGGTTGAGCGCGCCGAGCCGCGCGTCGATCACGGCCTCCGGCGGACGGGGCGCGCGGTCCTCAAGGCCGGTCCGCGGATCGAGCGCCGCGGCGGCGAGCAGGTAGCCCAGGCTCGCGGCGAGCACCACCAGCACCGCGTGGTTCGCCAGCCGCCGAGCCACGAACGTCGCCACCGTCGTCCCTTCCCACCACCCGACCGTCACCGAATGTTAGGGAATGGGCACGCAGAGCGCATGGGTTTGCCAAGAATCACACGGCGACGGTCACGCGAGCGCCGGTTCGCGGTCGAGCGCGGCCTCTCTTCCCGGACGCCTCCGCAGACCGCCGAGGATCACGAGCAGGAAACCCCCGCAGGCCCAGGCCGCCAGGACGGTGAGCGGGCGGGCCTGCCCGGCGCCGTCGAAGAACGCCGCCGACCGCAGGAGGGTGGCCGACGCCCCCGGCGGCAGGTACTGGCCGATGGTCCCCCACGGCTGCGGCAGCAGTTCCGGCGCCGACGTCGCCGCCGACAGCGGATTGCCGAACAGCAGCAGCGTGAGCCCGCCCAGGCCGATCCCGGCGCGCCCGAAGACGGCGGCCAGGCCGACCACGGTTCCGGTCACGGCGAGGACGGTCAGCGCCATGACTCCGGCGAGCGCGAGGTAGGAGCCGGGAAGCAGCGACAGCCACCCCTGCGCGATCCACGCGACGTCCAGCCCGCCGAGCAGGGCGAAGATCACCGTGCCGGCGGCACGCCAGGCGAGGGACGTGACGGCGAACGTCAGCAGCACTCCGGCCGCGAGCCCGGACATGACCAGCGGGAGCGCGAGAGCGCCGAAACCGGCGCCACGGGGGTCGTCGGGATCCGCGGCGACCACGTCCTGGACGGGCGGGGACGCCGACGCGCCCCCGGGGTGAAGCCGCGCCGCCATCGCCGCGAGCTGCTGGGCGACCAGCGGCGAGGCGGCGGAGGCGGTGAGCACCTTCGGGCCGGACGGCGCCGTGACGACGGCGCCGTAGGCCTCGCGATCCGCTATCGCGGCGCGCGCGGCGGCCTCGTCGGGGGCTGTCCGGACGTCGAAGGCGCCCGGCCGCTCGCGGTCGAGCAGGCCGGCGACCGTGGTCGCCTGCGGGCCGGTCACGACGATCGGGACGTCATGCGGCGCCGTCCGCGCGGCGGGCCACGAGAAGGCGACGATCATGACGAGCTGCAGCAGCGTCGCGCCGACGGCCGCGCCGAGGGCGCGGACGGCGAGGGAGGTCCGCACTGTCTCCTCCAAAAAAACGAATGTCCGTTCTCTTTAACGCGGCCAGCGTGGCACCCCCCTCGGACCTTGTCAAGAAACGAACGTTCGTTTTATATTGGCGCCATGCCGAGAGTCAGCGAGGAGCACCGGGAGCGCCGCCGCCGCCAGATCCTGGACGCGGCCCGCACCTGCTTCATCCGCAAGGGCATCCACGCGACGTCCATGCAGGACATCTTCGCCGAGGCCGGTCTCTCCGCGGGCGCCGTCTACCGGTACTTCAAGAGCAAGAACGAGATCATCGAGGCGAACATCGCGGTCGTGATCGGCGACCTGCGCACGTTCTTCACCGACCTCGCCGAGGGCGACCCGCTGCTCCCGGTCGACGAGGTGGCCGGGCGGCTCGCCTCACGGGTCGTCGCCCTGTCCGGCGACGACGGCCCGCTCCGGCTCGCGCCGCAGGCCTGGGCCCTCGCCATGCACGATCCCGAGATCGCCGCCTACGTCGCCGACAACGTCACCGGACTGCGCGACACCTGGAGCCGGTACACCCGCCGGCTGGTCGACGCCGGCCTCCTTCCCGCCGACACCGACGTCGTGGCCGCCGGCAAAACGCTGTTCGCGCTCTTCCCCGGCTTCCTGATCCAGCGGGTACTCCTCCAGGACTTCACCCCCGAGGACATGAGGCGCGGACTGCAGGCGCTGACGCGCGCGAGCATGTTGACTCTGACGCCCTGACCCGCGACGATCCGGCATCCCCGCCGCGCCCGGCCACCCGACCCGCGGCCATGACGGAACGCTGACCTGCGCCCTCCGTTCATTTCGCCCGATTCCACGGTTACCATCACGGCACGCCCGCATGCGCCGCTACCGGGGAGTTCTCCGCCGAACCGGTCCAGCGGTGTCCTGAGGCGGACGCGTTTCGGACTGCGGGACAGGGAGCTGCGCGTTTTAACATTCCATTACCTTCGGGCGGGGAGTGGGGCATGGGGACGGAAGAGCACGACGGCGGAGCGGGGCGCATGGGCGCCCTCCTCGCGCTGACCGCGGTCGCGTCCGTCGCCGCGTCCCTGGCCGTCGGCACCCGCCTGCCGTCCGACCTGCGGATGGTGTGGTGGCATCCCGAGATCCTGGTCGCCCTGGCCTGGACGCCCGCGGGCGCCGTCCTGCTGCGGCACCGGCCGGGGCTGAAGGTCGCCTGGCTCATGGTCGGCTCGGGTCTCAGCGCCTCGCTCTACGTGCTCTCGCTCAACCTCGGCCCCTGGTTCGAGCTCCACGGCTGGCCCGGGGCCGGGTTCGTCCAGTGGCTCGCGGTCTGGCTGTGGGCCGTTGACACCTACGCCCTGACCCTCGTGCTGCCGCTGATCTTCCCGGACGGGCGGCTGGTGTCGCGGTGGTTCCTGCCCGCCCTCGCCCTCGCCTGCCTCGTCCCGGTCATCGTCTGCGCGCACCTGACCGTCGACCCGGACGTGCGCCGCTGGCACAACGGGGTCTCGGTGTACCCGTTCGAGGAGATCCCGCTCCCGATCAGCGCGGTCATCGTCACCGCCCTCGCGGCGGGCCTGTTCTCGGTGGCCGTGCGGTTCGTGCAGGCGCCGCCGGACGTCCGGCGGCAGATCGCCTGGGTGGTCTATCCGGGCCTCGTCGCCGAGGCGATCATCTTCGTCGGCGAGAACGGCCCGATCGGCGACCCGCTGCGCGACCTCACGATCGTCGCCGTCCCCATCTGCATCGCGATCGCGATCACCCGCTACCGGCTGTACGACATCGACCTCGTGGTCAGCCGGACGCTGGTGTACGCGGGCCTCGTCGTCGTCATCACCGGCGTGTACTTCGCGCTCGTCGGCACCGCGAGCCTGCTGGCCCACGGCCGGGGCACCCTCGCCGGGCTCGCCGGGGCGATCGTCGCGGGCGCGGTGTTCGAGCCCGTCCGGCGGCGGCTGCAGCGCACGGTGGACGGGGTCATCCACGGCGAGCGCGACCCGTACCGGATCGCCGACCGGCTGAACCGGCGGCTGCAGACCGCCGCGAACCCGGGCGCCGCGCTCGCCGTCGCCGCCGAGGTGGCGCGCTCGGCCCTGCACGCGACCGGCGTCACGATCGAGGTGCTGGACCGCGACGGAAGGACGGTCTCCGCGGAGGACGGCGTGCTCGGCGAGCGCCCGCAGCTCATCCCGCTGGTGTGGCACGGGGAGCCGGTGGGGCGCCTGCTGTTCGGCGTCACCCGCACCCCGGACGCGCGGCTGTCGAACGTCCTCGCCCGCAACCTCGCCGAGCTGGCGAACGCGGCGCGGCTCTCCGCGGACGTCCAGCGCTCCCGGGAGCACATCCTGCGCACGCGGGAGGAGGAGCGGCGGCGGCTGCGCCGCGACCTGCACGACGGGCTCGGGCCGACGCTGGCCAGCCTCGCCATGACGGTGGACGCCGCGCGCATCACGCTGAGGACCGACCCGGAGGCGGCCGACACGCTGCTGGAGGAGCTGCGCAGCACCATGGGGCGCACCATCGGCGACATCAGGGAGCTCGTCTACGGCCTGCGGCCGCCCGCCCTGGACGACCTCGGGCTGGAGGGCGCGATCCAGGCGCTCGGCGGCGTCGTCGCCGCCGGGGACGGCCCGCGGGTGGACGTGCGCGTCGAGGGCGACCTGAAGGGCCTGCCGGCCGCCGCCGAGGTCGCCGCGTACCGGATCGTCCAGGAGGCGCTGACGAACGTCCACCGGCACGCCGAAGCGGGCTGCGCCGAGGTGCGGCTGCATCTGAACGGGGATCTGCACGTCACCGTCGACGACGACGGCGTGGGACTGCCCGGCCATGTGCGCTCCGGCATCGGCATGTCGTCCATGCGCGAGCGTGCGGCCGAACTGGGCGGATCCTGCACGGTGGGGCCCGGCCCCAAGGGCGGGACTCTGGTCCGCGCCAGGCTGCCGGTCAACGGCGCCTCACCCTGAGCGCCGCCCCTCCCGGTGGGAGGGCCGGTGACCGCCCCCCGCCAAGAAGGTCGCCACCGGCCCTCGGGCTCCGTACGGGCCCGGGGCTCCCATCCCGGTCCATACGGGCCATTCACCAGAGGGTGTGCAAGAGAGAAGTTATGCGGCGGAAGGTCCCGCCGGAGAGGGACAGATGTCCCGTCTGTGCCGGGACCGCCACGGGACCGGCACACGCCCAGGTGGGGCGGGCGATCCGCTAGATCCAGCCGGGGTGCGTCTCGCCCTCGGCCACCAGGACGGCCGGGCCCCTCAGGAAGCTGGTCTCGCCGTCGAGGACGACGGTCACCCTGCCGCCGGGGACGTCCACCGTCCATTCGGCGCCGTCGGCCGCGCCGCGGGCCGCCGCCGCGGCCACCGCGACGGTCCCCGTGCCGCACGACCGGGTCTCGCCGGAGCCGCGCTCGAACACCCGCATCTCGACGTGCCGCTCCCCCACGCTGCGGAAGAACTCGACGTTCACCCCCGCGGGGAAGACCGCCGGGTCGAAATCCGGGGCGCGCGACAGGTCCAGGGCGGCGACCGGCTCCGACACGCGGCACGCCAGATGCGGGTTGCCGACGCTGACCCGCTCCCCCGCGAAGCTCGCGCCCGCCAGCGACGCCTCCCCCGGGCCGAGAAGCTCCGGCCGGCCCATCTCGACGCTGACGTCGCCGGACGGGCCGAGCGTCACGCGGCGCAGGCCCGCGCGGGTGGCCAGGTCCCACTCCCCGGACGGGGCCAGTCCGGCTTCGACCAGGTAGCGGGCGAAGACGCGCACCCCGTTGCCGCACATCTCGGCGATGCTGCCGTCGGCGTTGCGGTAGTCCATGAACCACTCGGCGTCGGCGTCGAACCCGGCGGCCTTCGTCCGGACCGCGCGCAGGACGCCGTCGGCGCCGATGCCCGCCCGCCGGTCGCAGAGCCGCGCGACGGCCTCCGGGGTGAGGTCGAGGACGCCGTCGGGGTCGGGGAGGATCACGAAGTCGTTCTCAGTGCCGTGCCCCTTGACGAACCGCATGCCCCGATCATATGGGGTCCGGCGTCTCCCGGTTCACCAGGGCGAGAGCGCGATCGACCAGGTCGGGGGCGTCATGGGGCAGCCACCGCACCCGCGGGTCGCGGCGGAACCACGACTCCTGGCGGCGGGCGAAGCGCCGCGTCGTCCGGACGGTGTCCTCCTTGGCCTGCCGCTCCGTCCACTCCCCCGCCAGGAGGCGCAGCACCTGCGCGTAGCCGAGGGCGCGCCCGGCGGTCACGCCGTCCCGCAGGCCCCGCTTCTCCAGCTCCCGGACCTCGTCGACCAGGCCCGCCTCCCACATCCGCTCCACCCGCAGGGCGATGCGCTCGTCCAGCTCCTCGCGGGGCACGCTCAGCCCGATCTGCACGACGTCGTCGTAGCGGTACCGGTGCTCGGGCAGGGTCGCGGTGAACGGGCGGCCGGAGATCTCGATGACCTCCAGGGCCCGCACGATCCGGCGGCCGTTGCTCGGCAGGATCGCCTCCGCCGCCGCCGGGTCCAGTCCGCGCAGCCGCTCGTGCAGCGCGCCGGGCCCGGCGCTCGCCAGCTCCTCCTCCAGGCGCCCCCGCACGGCGGGGTCCGTCCCCGGGAACTCCAGGCGGTCGAGGGCGGCGCGCACGTACAGCCCGGACCCGCCGACCAGCACGGGCAGCCGTCCCCGGCCCCTGATCCCGGCGATGGCGCCGGCGCTGAGCCGCTGGTACTCGGCGACGCTCGCGGTGACCGTGACGTCCCAGACGTCCAGCAGGTGGTGCGGGACCCCGCGCATCTCGGCCGCGGACAGCTTCGCGGTGCCGATGTCCATGCCGCGGTAGAGCTGCATCGAATCGGCGTTGACCGCCTCGCCGTCCAGCCGGAGGGCCAGCTCGACGGCCAGGTCGGACTTGCCGGCCGCCGTGGCGCCGACGACCGCGATCACGTGCGGGGCATTGGATGAGGTCACGGGATTGATTGTGGCAACAGAACGGGTATGGCCGGAATGAACGGGTGCCGCGCCGTGCCCGCGGCGCCGAACCGAGTCGAGGATCCGGGGGGATTCGATGTCCATCGTCGACAAGGTCAAGCAGATGCTCGGGCAGCAGGCCGACAGGGCCAAGCACGGCGTCGAGAAGGCCGGCGACATGTTCGACCAGCGCACCGGAGGCAAGCACGCCGACAAGGTCGACCGGGTCCAGGACCAGGCCGACGAGACCATCGACCGCGAGAGCGGCCAGGCCGGCGGCACGGGCGGCCCGCACGGCGAGACCGGCGACCAGCCCGGTGGAACCGGCGAGCAGCCCGGCGGGACCGGCGACCGGCCGTCCTAGGCGGGCGTGAGCATGCCGGGGCTCAGGGGCGGGTCGAGCAGCCCGGCGCGGAAGCGGCGGGCTGGGACGGACGCCCGACGGAGGGCATGCCCAGCGACACGCCCCGGGCCCCGCCGTCTCCGCCTTGGCGGGCCTCCCACGCGTCGCCCGCGCGCGTCCGGCGGACGCCGAGCGCGGGCTTGTCGGCGACCAGGTGGTGCGGCGCGGCGTAGGTGATCTCGACGGTGACCATGTCGCCGGGGCGGACCGGCTCCTCCGGCACGCCGAAGTGCACCAGGCGGTTGTCGGGCGCCCGCCCCGAGAGCCGGCGCGTCGCCTGGTCCTTGCGGCCCTCGCCCTCGGCGACCAGCACCTCCAGCGTCCGGCCGAGCTGCCCGCGGTTCTCCGCCCAGGAGATCTCCTCCTGGAGCGCGACGAGCCGCTCGTACCGCTCCTGGACGACCTCCTTCGGCAGCTGGCCGTCCATGGTCGCCGCCGGGGTGCCCGGACGCTTGGAGTACTGGAAGGTGAACGCCGAGGAGAACCGGGCCTCCCGCACCACGTGCAGGGTCTCCTCGAAGTCGGCCTCGGTC
This sequence comes from Spirillospora sp. CA-108201, assembly GCF_050936235.1. Taxonomy (NCBI): domain Bacteria; kingdom Bacillati; phylum Actinomycetota; class Actinomycetes; order Streptosporangiales; family Thermomonosporaceae; genus Spirillospora; species Spirillospora sp. CA-108201. The sequence continues at coordinate 3,381,423 of NZ_JBNJNE010000001.1, forward strand.
TCGCCGGGGAAGCCGACGATGATGTCGGTGGTGATCGCCGCGTCCGGGATCGCGGCCCGGACCTTCTCGATGATGCCGAGGTAGCGCGCCTGCCGGTAGGACCGGCGCATCGCGCGCAGCACCGCGTCCGACCCGGACTGCAGCGGCATGTGCAGGGACGGCATCACGTTCGGCGTCTCCGCCATCGCCGCGATCACGTCGTCGGTGAAGTCCTTGGGGTGCGGCGAGGTGAACCGGACCCGCTCCAGGCCCTCGACGCCGCCGCAGGCCCGCAGCAGCCCCGCGAACGCCGACTGCCCGCCCCCGGTCATGGCGCGGACCTCGTCCGGCGCGCCGGACAGGGCGCCGAAGCCCGAGCCGTAGGCGTTGACGTTCTGCCCGAGCAGCGTGATCTCCAGGGCGCCCTCGCCGACCAGCGCCTCGACCTCGGCGAGGATCTCCCCCGGCCGACGGTCGCGCTCCTTGCCGCGCAGGGACGGGACGATGCAGAACGTGCAGGTGTTGTTGCACCCCACGGAGATCGACACCCAGGCGGCGTAGGGGGACTCGCGGCGCGTCGGCAGCGTCGAGGGGAAGGTCACCAGCGACTCTTCGATCTCGACCTGCGCCTCGCTCCGCACCCGCGCGCGTTCGAGCAGCGCGGGCAGCGACCCGATGTTGTGGGTTCCGAACACCACGTCCACCCAGGGGGCGCGCTTGACGATGGTGTCGCGGTCCTTCTGGGCCAGGCAGCCGCCGACGGCGATCTGCATGCCGGGATGGCCGTCCTTGACGGGCCGCAGATGGCCGAGGTTGCCGTAGAGGCGGTTGTCGGCGTTCTCCCGCACCGCGCAGGTGTTGAACACCACGACGTCGGGCTCGGCCTCCACCGCGCGGACGTATCCGGCCGACTCCAGCAGCCCCGACAGCCGCTCGGAGTCGTGGACGTTCATCTGGCACCCGTAGGTACGGATCTCGTACGTACGGGGAGCCGTCTCCATTGGCGCACTCATGACAGTCATCCAGGTTACGGCCTTGGCGCGACACGGCCGAACGGGCGGCGCGTCCCGCCGCCGCCTTTTATGATCACTCTCCGCCACGACCGAACCCCGTCCGACGTGGGTATTCGTGATCGTATCGGTACCGCGCGGCAACTCGGGCAGTACCGGCGATGACATAAAGTCCGTGCCCATGACGGACAGCGAAAGCGGGCCCGAGCTCACGGAGACCGGGCCGGAGGACTCCACCCCGGAGCCGGCCGCCGTAGGTGACCGGCCGCTCGTCGTGGTCGAGCACGTCGACAAGCACTACGGCGAACTGCACGTCCTCAAGGACATCAACCTCACCGTGAACTCGGGCGAGGTCGTCGTCGTCATCGGACCGTCCGGCGGCGGGAAGTCGACCCTGTGCCGGTCGATCAACCGGCTGGAGCCGATCGACGGCGGCACGATCCTCGTGGACGGCAAGGAGCTGCCCAAGGAGGGCAAGGACCTCGCGAAGCTCCGCGCCGACGTGGGCATGGTGTTCCAGTCGTTCAACCTGTTCGCCCACAAGACGATCCTGGAGAACGTCACGCTCGGGCCGGTGAAGGTCCGCAGGCAGGGCAGGCAGGAGTCGCAGAAGCACGCGCTGGAACTGCTCGACCGGGTCGGCATCGCCAACCAGGCGCACAAGTACCCCGCGCAGCTGTCCGGCGGACAGCAGCAGCGCGCGGCGATCGCGCGCTCGCTCGCGATGAAGCCCAAGGTGATGCTCTTCGACGAGCCCACCTCGGCGCTGGACCCCGAGATGGTCAACGAGGTCCTGGACGTCATGACGGGGCTGGCCCGCGAGGGCATGACGATGATCGTCGTCACGCACGAGATGGGCTTCGCCCGCCGGGCCGCCCAGAAGGTCGTGTTCATGGCGGACGGCCAGATCGTCGAGGAGAACACCCCCGACGAGTTCTTCACGAACGCGCGGACCGAGCGCGCGAAGGACTTCCTTTCCAAGATCCTCACGCACTGAGCCGCGGGGCTCCGGCAGAGAGCAGAGGTACACCAGAAATGCGAGTACGTCGTTTCGGCGCCCTCATCGGGGCGGGGATGGCGCTGTCGCTGGCGCTCAGCGCGTGCGGCAGTGACACCGAGAAGACCGAGGCCAAGACGGTCGTCCAGAAGGCCAAGGACGACAAGAAGCTGACCATCGGCATCAAGTTCGACCAGCCGGCGCTCGGGCTGAAGAAGCCCGACGGCAGCTTCGACGGCTTCGACGTCGACGTCGCCAAGTACATCGCCAAGTCGCTCGGCGTCCCCGAGAACGGCATCACGTTCAAGGAGACGACCTCCGCCAACCGCGAGTCGTTCCTCGGCGGCGGGCAGGTCGACCTCGTGGTCGCCACCTACTCCATCACCGACGCGCGCAAGTCGCAGGTGACCTTCGGCGGGCCGTACTACGTCGCCCACCAGGACACGATGGTCAAGGCCGACAACGGCGGCATCAAGAAGGCCACCGACCTCAAGGGCAAGAAGCTCTGCAAGGCCGCCGGCTCCAACTCCTTCCGCCGCATCACCGAGGGCCCGCCGGACGGCAAGCTGAACATCAAGGGCGTCACGCTGGTGGACGCCTCCAGCTACTCCGAGTGCGTCAGCAAGCTGAAGTCCGGCGCCCTGGACGCGGTCAGCACCGACGACCTGATCCTGGCCGGCTTCGCCAACCAGCAGAAGGGCTCCTTCAAGGTCATCAACGACCCCTTCACCGACGAGAAGTACGGCGTCGGCCTGAAGAAGGGCGACACCGAGACCTGCGAGGCCGTCAACAAGGCCGTCTCCCAGATGTACTCCGACGGCACGGCCAAGACCCTGCTGGAGAAGCACTTCGCGGGCACCGGGCTCAAGCTCGTCACGACCGCCCCGCAGATGGAAGGCTGCGCCTGATCCAGGCCGCGACTGACGCCCGTCACGCCGGCGCGTCCCCGGCACGCAACCGCCCGGGGACGCGCCGGCTGGCCTGACACCGCTGGAACGTGATGAAACAGCTGAGCAATGTTTGACTTCAGCCCGTTCTTCGACAACTTCGACGAGATCCTCCAAGGATTCTGGGCGACCCTGCGCCTCGCGGCCGCCGCGGCGGTGCTCTCCCTGATCATCGGGACCTTCCTGGCGAGCTTCCGGGTCTCTCCGGTTCCGGTGCTGCGCGCCTTCGGCACGGGCTACGTCAATGTCGTGCGCAACACGCCGCTCACCCTGGTGCTGCTGATGTGCAGCCTGGGCCTGAACGACATCCTCGCGCTGAAGTTCTCTGACAACTCCTCGACGACCTACTACTGGTGGGCGGTCCTCGGCCTGTCGGCCTACACCGGGGCCTTCGTCTGCGAGACCCTGCGCTCCGGCATCAACACCGTCCCCCTGGGGCAGGCGGAGGCGGCGCGTTCGATCGGGCTGAGCTTCACGCAGTCGCTGCGCATGATCATCCTGCCGCAGGCGTTCCGGGCGATCATCGCACCGCTGGGCAGCGTGCTGATCGCGATGATCAAGAACACGACGGTGGCCGCGGCCGCCAGCTACGCCGAGGTCGCGCTGGTCACCAAGACCATCATCGACAAGCCCACGTTCGCCAACGGGGTCATCCCCCTGTTCATCGGCGTGTCGATCGGCTTCCTGATCCTCACCCTGCCGACCGGATACTTCTTCGGCTGGCTCGCCAAGCGGATGGCGGTGGCGCGATGAGCAAGGAAGCGACCGTTCTCTTCGACATCCCCGGCCCCCGGGCCCGGGCGCGCAACGCGGTGCTGACCGCCGTCGTGTCGATCGTGTTCGCCGCCGTCCTGGCCGCGCTGCTCTGGCGCCTCGGCGACAAGGGGCAGTTCGAGGAGAAGCTCTGGACGCCGTTCCTGAAGTGGACGGTGTGGAGGCACCTGCTCCTGCCCGGCCTGATCAACACGCTGAAGGCCGCCGCCGTCGCCACGGTGCTGGCCCTGCTGTTCGGCATCGTGTTCGGGCTGGCGCGGCTGTCGGACCACTGGTGGGTCCGCGTCCCGGCCGGCGCCGTGGTCGAGTTCTTCCGCGGCATCCCCCTGCTGATCCTGATCTTCCTGGCGTTCTTCGTCCCGAACAAGATCAGCCCGGCGATCGCCGAGTCCCAGTTCGGCACCCTGCAGCGCTTCTCGGTGGACTACTTCTTCTCGATCTTCGGGGTGGAGATCAACGCCGGGACGGTCACCGTGCCCGCGTTCGCCGCGGTCGTGTTCGGCCTGACGATGTACAACGGCTCCGTGCTCGCCGAGGTGGTGCGCGCGGGCGTCCTGTCGATCCCGAAGGGGCAGTCGGAGGCCGCCTACTCCATCGGCCTCCGCAAGAACGGCGTCATGCGGCTGGTGCTGCTGCCGCAGGCCATCACGGTGATGATGCCGGCGATCGTGAGCCAGATCGTCGTCCTGCTCAAGGACACCGCCCTCGGGTTCATCATCGCTTACGGCGAGTTCCTGCAGGCCGGCTTCAAGCAGGTGCCGGCGAACTACAGCAACAACGTGCTGCAGGCGGGCATCGTCGTCGCGGTCATCTACATCGCGATCAACATGTCGCTGAGCCGCGTGGCCACCTGGCTGGAGGGGCGCAGCCGCCGCAGCCGCAAGACCGAGGCCAAGACGATGGGCTCGGGCGGCCCGGCCCCCGTCGCCGGGGTCGGGGTGACCCAGCAGACCGTCTGACGGTCCGCCCGTCCGCGAAGGGCGCCGCCGGTCACCGGCGGCGCCCTTCGCCGTCCGCGGGACGGGCGAACCCCGGTGTTACCGGCGGGTTTCCAGGGGAAGAGCTTGTATCTTTCCGAGCTCAAACGGCCCGTCATGGCCCCAACCGATCCCCGTATGCGGGACGATTCCTGTTATGACCGCTCGTGCGACCCTTCCCTACGGCTCATGGCCTTCACCCATCTCTGCGGCCGATGTCGCCCGCGCCCGGCTGCGCCTCAGCTTCCCCAGCGTCGTGGGCGACGACGTGTGGTGGCAGGAGACGCGGCCCGAGGAGGGCGGACGGGCCACGGTCATCCATCTGAAGGACGGTCATCGCACCGAGCTGCTCCAGGCGCCGTGGGACGCGCGCACCCGCGTCCACGAGTACGGCGGGCGGTCCTACCTGCCGATCCGCACGGGCGCGGGCTGGTCGGTCGTGTTCTCCAACTACGAGGACCAGCGGCTGCACCGCCTCGACGAGGGCGACCCGAAGCCGTACCCGCTGACGCCCGAGCCGGCCGTCCCGGCGGGGCTGCGGTACGCCGACTACGTGCTGTCCCCGGACGGGACGGAGGTCTGGTGCGTCTGCGAGGGCCACATCGCCGAGCCGGCGGCCGCCGAGGGTGAGCAGAGCGCGGACGAGCAGCCCGTCACGGGCATCCGGCGCGCCATCGTCGCCGTCCCGCTGGACGGCAGCGCCGCCGGGGACGCCGGCGCGATCCGCGAGCTGGTGTCGGGCGCGCAGTTCTACGCCGGTCCGGTGCCGTCCCCCGGCGGGGGGCACCTGGCGTGGGTCCAGTGGAACCACCCCCGCATGCCGTGGGACGGCACCGAGGTGCGCGTCGCGGTGATCGAGGACGGCGCGGTGGTCGCCCCCCGCACCGTCAAGGGCGGCCTCACCGAGTCGGCCCTGGCGCCGCTCTGGCGCGACGACGAGTCCCTCTACGTGATCTCCGACTGGCCCGGCTGGTGGAACATCTACCAGGTCGGCCTGCACGGGGAGTCCGCGCAGGCGGAGTACCCGGCCGAGGAGGAGTTCGCCGCGCCGCTGTGGCAGCTCGGCGGCATGCCGTACGCGCTGCTCGGCGACGGGCGCCTCGCCGTCCTGCACGGCGAGGGCGACATGCGGCTCGGCGTCTACGACCCCGAGACCCTCGACCTCGTCGACCTGGAGGTCCCCTACGAGCACTGGGCGCCGCAGCTGTCCACGGACGGCACGACGATCGTGGGGATCGCCGGCGGCCCGGACCTGCCGGCCTCGGTGGTGCGGGTCGACACCACGACCGGGCGCGTCGAGGCGCTGCGCCGCGAGCGGGCCGAGCTGCCCGACGTCGCGTACCTGTCCAGGCCGCGCGCCGAGCGCCTGGAGGGGCCGTTCGGGCGTCCCGTCCACGCCTACGTGTTCCCGCCGACCAACCCGGAGGCGGCCGGACCCGACGACGAGCTGCCGCCCTACGTGGTGTTCGTGCACGGCGGGCCCACCGGGCGGGTGTCCACGGTGCTCGACATGGAGCGCGCGTACTTCACCAGCCGCGGCATCGGCGTGATCGACGTGAACTACGGCGGGTCGGCCGGCTACGGCCGCGCCTACCGGGAGCGGCTGCGCCGCCAGTGGGGCGTGGTCGACGTCGAGGACGCCGTCGCCGCCGCCCGCGCCCTGGTCGACGGCGGCGTCGCCGACCCGGCCCGGCTGGCGATCCGCGGCGGCTCCGCCGGGGGCTGGACGACGCTCGCGGCGGTCACGCAGACCGACGTGTTCAAGGCCGCCACGTCCTACTTCGGGATCAGCGACCTGCAGCGCTTCGCCGAGAGCACCCACGACTTCGAGTCCCACTACCTGTTCGGCCTCATCGGCCCCCTCCCCGGATTCGAGCGCGCCTACGAGGAGCGCTCCCCGATCAACCGCGCCGACCGGACGGCCTGCCCCGTCCTGCTCCTGCAGGGGCTGAGCGACCCCATCGTGCCGCCGGACCAGTCCGAGCGGTTCGCGCGGGCGCTGGCCGAGAAGAAGATGCCGTACGCCTACCTCACCTTCGAGGGCGAGTCGCACGGCTTCCGCAAGGCCGACACGGTCATCCGCTGCCTGGAGGCGGAGCTGGCGTTCTACGGCCAGACCCTCGGGTTCGAGCCGCGGGGCGTCGAACCCGTCGACCTCACGATCGGCTGATCAGGGGACGATGTAGGAGGAGATGTCCAGCAGCGTGTGGTCGGCCCGGAAGAACGACACCGTGTCGCCCGCGGTGTTGTTCAGGAAGCCGACCGTCAGGCCGTTGTAGTACGCGTCGGGCCGGTTCATGCCGGGGCCGACGTGGACGCGCAGCAGGCTGCCGGGCGGGATCACGTACCCGGAGCCGATCCGCATCAGGTTGCTCGCCTGGTCGCGCAGGTAGCCGCCGCTCACGTCGACCGGCCTTGACGTCGTGTTGCGCAGCACCACGTGCTCGCTCTTCTCCGGCTGGGCGTCGTCGCCGCTCGGGTCGGGGAAGACGCTGTCGACCACGACGCCGTTCGCGCCGGGGAACGGCGTCCTCCCGTCCAGGATCCGCCGCGTCGTGGCGGGGAAGTTCGTCGCGAGCCAGTCGTAGCCCTGGTTCGCCCCCATGGAGACCTCGGCCGGGCTGTCCACCGGGTCGCTGAACACCTTCAGCCCCTTGGCGTGCGCACGCCTGACGTCGTCGGCACTGGTGGCCCTCGGGTGCGCGTACACGCTGACCGTCCAGCCCGCCAGCCCGGCCAGCTCGTCGTCGGAGAGCATCGCCCCGCCGGTCAGGTAGGAGAGCTGCACCTTGGGCGCGGACGCGTGGAACTCCCTGAGCGCCGCCTGGTCGCGCGAGTGGACCTGCACCCGGTAGGCCCCGGACCTGAGCGTCCTGCCGTCGGTGAGCCGCGCCGCGTTCAGCTCCTCGGCGAGCAGCGTGGCGATCCCGGGGCTGTTGGCGGGCGCCTTCAGCTCAAGGCTGAGCCCGGTCTCACCGCCCCGGACGGCGATCAGCTCCTTCAGCGTGGGGACCCGCTGGCCCGCGTACCGGGCGTCGAACCAGGACCCGGCGTCCAGCTTCTTGATCTCGGCCAGGGTGAACTGGCCCACCCTCCACGGCGCCCGGTCGGGGTAGACCTGCTCCACATCGGTGGTCCGGGCGAGCGTGTCGTCGTGCAGGAGCACGATCTGCTTGTCGGACGTGAGCTGCACGTCGCCTTCCAGCACGTCCGCCCGGTCGCGGACCCCGTCGCGGTAGGACGCGAGCGTCTCCTCGGGAGCCTGCCCCGGCGACCCGCGGTGCCCGACGACCACGACGTGCGTCCGCTTCCCCGCTGCCTGCGGCGCGGCGTGGGCGCTGCCCGCGAAGGCGACGGCGGCGGCCAGCACGGCCCCGCCCCCGATCATGGCGATCCTGTTCACGCGATCCTCCCGCCTGGAAATGACTTGATCATCACCGCGGGAGCTTGCGAACACCAGACCAGCCGCTTAATTTCCCCCGAACCCCAACAAACCGCCCGGTCGCTCGGTCCTCGCCGGTCAGCGGGCGAACTCGATCGCCCGGGACTCCCGGACGACGGTGACCCGGATCTGGCCGGGATAGGTCAGCTCGTCCTCGACCTGCTTGGCGATGTCGCGAGCGATCACCTGCGCCTGGATGTCGTCGACCGCGTCGGGCTTCACCATCACCCGGATCTCGCGGCCCGCCTGCATCGCGAAGACCTTCTCCACGCCCTCGTGCCGGTCGCGGGCGATCTCCTCCAGCCGCTCCAGCCGCTTGACGTAGGCCTCCAGCGACTCGCGGCGAGCCCCCGGCCGGCTGCCGCTCACCGCGTCGGCGGCCTGGGTGAGCACGGCCTCCACGGTCCGGACCTCGACCTCGTTGTGGTGCGCCTCGATCGCGTGGACGACGTCCTCGTGCTCGCCGTAGCGGCGGGCGATCTCGGCGCCGATCAGGGCGTGGCTGCCCTCCACCTCGTGCGTCAGCGCCTTGCCGATGTCGTGCAGCAGCGTGCACCGCTTGGCGACCTCCACCGGCAGCCGCAGCTCGCCCGCCATGATGCCCGCGATGTGCGCCGACTCGATCAGGTGCTTGAGCACGTTCTGCCCGTAGGACGTCCGGTACCGCAGCTGGCCGAGCAGCGCGATCAGCTCCGGGTGCATGTCGGCGATGCCGACCTCGACCAGGGCGTCCTCGCCGGCGCGGACGCACAGCTGCTCGACGTCGCTGCGGCTGCGCTCGTAGATCTCCTCGATCCGCTGGGGGTGGATCCGGCCGTCCAGGACGAGCTTCTCCAGCGTCAGCCGCCCGACCTCGCGCCGCACCGGGTCGAAGCAGCTCAGAAGCACCGCCTCCGGCGTGTCGTCGATGATGAGGTTCACGCCGGTGGTCGTCTCGAAGGCGCGGATGTTGCGCCCCTCGCGGCCGATGATGCGGCCCTTCATCTCGTCGCTCGGCAGGTGCAGGACCGACACCACCGACTCGGCCGTCTGCTCGCTGGCGACCCGCTGGATCGCCAGCGTCACGATCTTGCGGGCGCGCTTGTCGCCCTCCGCCTTCGCCGCGTTCTCGATCTCCCGCACGATGGGGATGGACTCCCGCTTGGCCTGGTTCTCGATCGCCGCGACGAGTTCGCCCTTGGCCTGCTCGGCGGTCAGCCCGGCCGTCTGCTCCAGGACCTTGCGCCGCTCCTCGGCGACGTCGTCGAGCTCCCGCCCGCGGGCCTCCAGCGCCTTCCCGCTCTCGGCGAGCCGCCCCTGCCACTCCTCCAGCCGGCGCACCTCGGCGTCCAGCCGCTGCTCACGCTCCGCGAGGCGCGCCTCCCGGCGCTCCAGGTCCTCCCGGACGGTGCGGAGGTCGTCCCGCTGGGTCCGGCCCTCCTCGTCGAGCTCCGCGCGCCCGGCGGCGGCGGCCTGCTGCGCCTCCCGCTCGGCCTTCTCCAGGACGGCCCGCGCGTCCTGCGCGGCCTTCGTCCTGATCTCGTCGGCGTCGCCCTGCGCCCGGGCCATCTCGGCCGCGGCCTTGCCCGGCGTGCCGGGACGCCGCACCAGAATGATCACGAGAGCGACCAGGGTCACCAGCAGCGCTGCACCCAGCAGGACGCTCTCCATGAGACACAGATCCTTCCTCGCCGCGAGCCCGTCCGGGAGTACGAGCCCTGCCTAGCGAGGATTCACTCGCGCGCGGATGCACGACATCGCGGGACGGCGCTGCCGCGCGCCCCGGCCGAATCCGGTCGACGAACCTGTCCTTTATGCCTCTCAGCTGCTGGAACGTGCTCAGTCGTATGGCAATCCGCGAGACGCGGAGTAACTCCTCACTGCCGCAACGGTAAGCGGCACAGAGGTAATGAGCAAGCAAACGACGGGCATTCCGGACTAACCGAACGTCGGCGTGACTCCTTCCTTACCGCCTCCCCTGACCCCCTCCCCCTGTCCCGACCTGCACCATCACCCCCGCCCGACACACGATCCCGACCGGCCCCCCGCCCCCGACTCCCACACTCCCGGCGTGTCGCCCCCGCCTCACCCCAACGCCACGTGGCCCCCCGGCGGGACATGGCCGGCTCGGGTGGGTCAGTCGGGGGGATGGGTTCGGGTGGGTTAGTCGGGAGGGGTGGGGAGGTCTTCCGGGTCGGTGCCCTCTTCGGAGAGGGCTTCCTTCACCACTCGGTAGGAAAGGGCGGGCGAGTAGCCCTTGCGGGCGAGCATGCCGACCAGGCGGCGCATGCGTTTGGTGGGGTCGGCGCCGCGGGTGGCCGGGAGTTTGCGGGCCACCAGGGCACGGGCCGTCTGCTCCTCCTGGTCGGAGTCCAGGGTCTCCACGGCCTCGTTGACGGTCTCGTTCGCCACGCCGCGCCGGCGGAGTTCGGCGGCCAGGGCCCGCTTGCCCAGGCCCCGGCCGGTGTGCCTGGACTGGACCCACGCCTGGGCGAAGGCCTCGTCGTCGATGAGGCCGACGTCGGTGAAGCGGCCGAGGACGCGCTCGGCGACGTCGCCGGGGATGTGCTTGCGGTGCAGGGCCTCCGCCAACTGGGCCCGCGTGCGGGGGGAGGCGGCCAGGAGGCGCAGGCAGATCTCGCGGGCCCTCGCCTCCGGGTCGCTCTCGCGCGCGGCCGTCATGGGAGGCCGGGGCGCGCGGAGCCGGCCGGGGCCGTGGGAGCGGCGGCGCCATCGGGGAAGATCCGGGCACCGGTCGTGCGGTGCCGGGTAAGGCGCCGCCGCCCTGCATACGAGATCATCGCCTACTCTTCGTCAAGAGTCACCCGTCTCGGGGGATTCCTTGTCAGGAATCGCCCGCCTTGGCGGCCTTGGCGCCTCGCTTCGCGGCGGGGGCCTTGACCGGGGCGGGGGCGGCGGGCGCGGGCGCCGCGCCCGGGGCGGCGGGCTCGGCCTCCTTGTCGACCTTCGGGCCGATGCCGAGCTTCTCCTTGATCTTCTTCTCGATGCCGTCGGCCAGGTCGGGGTTGGCCTTGAGGAAGTTGCGGGCGTTCTCCTTGCCCTGGCCGAGCTGGTCGCCGTCGTAGGTGTACCAGGCGCCGGACTTGCGGACGAAGCCGTGCTCCACGCCGAGGTCGATCAGGCCGCCCTCGCGGCTGATGCCCAGGCCGTAGAGGAGGTCGAAGTCGGCGACGCGGAACGGCGGGGCCATCTTGTTCTTGACGACCTTGACGCGGACGCGGTTGCCGACGGCCTCGGTGCCGTCCTTCAGCGTCTCGATGCGGCGGACGTCGAGGCGGACGGAGGCGTAGAACTTCAGCGCGCGGCCGCCGGTGGTGGTCTCCGGGGAGCCGAACATGACGCCGACCTTCTCGCGGAGCTGGTTGATGAAGACGGCGGTGGTCTTGGTCTGGTTGATCGCGCCGGTGAGCTTGCGCAGGGCCTGCGACATGAGGCGGGCCTGGAGGCCGACGTGGCTGTCGCCCATCTCGCCCTCGATCTCGGCGCGGGGCACCAGCGCGGCGACGGAGTCGATGACGACGATGTCGATCGCGCCGGAGCGGATCAGCATGTCGGTGATCTCCAGGGCCTGCTCGCCGGTGTCGGGCTGGGAGACCAGCAGGGCGTCGATGTCGACGCCGAGCTTGGCGGCGTACTCCGGGTCGAGCGCGTGCTCGGCGTCGACGAAGGCGGCGATGCCGCCCATCTTCTGGATGCTCGCGACGGCGTGGAGCGCGATGGAGGTCTTGCCGGAGCCCTCGGGGCCGTACACCTCGACGACGCGGCCGCGCGGCAGGCCGCCGATGCCGAGGGCGATGTCGAGGGAGATCGCGCCGGTGGGGATCACCTCGACGGGCGCGCGGGCCTCCTCGCCCATCCGCATGACCGATCCCTTGCCGAACTGCCGCTCGATCTGGGCGAGTGCGGTCTCGAGAGCCTTCTCCCGGTCGTTCGCTGCCATTGAGATGTCCTTCTCGTTGAGATGTGTCGGCTCTCGGCCGCTGCTTGCGATGTCGAGGGCGACGTTACGGCGGGCCACCGACACTTTCGACCCCGGCGCGGTTCGATGACGCCGCCGCGGGCCGCGGCCAGCTTACCGAACATCCGTTCGATCATCGTCCCGCGCGCCGATTTGCGGCGGAATCTTCGTGCGATCGATGGTCCCGACCCCGTAACCTGGCGGAGTTGACGGAGGGTTCCAATCATGACGCTGACCGTCCTCTTCTGCGTCGATCCGCTCCATCCCCGGCGCGTTGACCCCCACTTCGCCCGCGAGGCGGCCGCCGTGCGGGACCACTACGGCGAGACCGCCCTGATCGACCACGACGCACTGCGGCGCGGCGACGTCGAGGACGCGGTCGACGCGGCGCCCTCCGACCTCGGCCCGGTCTGGTACCGCGGGTGGATGCTGTCGGCGGAGGAGTACGGCGCGATGGCCGCCGCCCTGAAACGGCGCGGGACGGTGCTCCTGACGCACCCGGACGACTACCGCCGCGCACACGAGCTGCCGGGCTGGCACGACACGTTCGCCGGGCTGACCCCGCACAGCGTGTGGCGCCCTCTCGGCACCGGCCAGGATCCCGGCCCCCTCGGCGAGCTGGGCGAGCTCGTCAGACCGCTGCGCGCCGGCCCTGGCGTGGTCAAGGACTACGTGAAGTCGTGCAAGCACGAGTGGGAGGAGGCGTGCTTCGTCCCCGACGTGAAGAACCTCGCGCAACTGCACGACATCGCGGCGAAGATGGTCGCGCTGCGGGACGACCATCTGGCCGGAGGCCTCGTCGTGCGGGAGTTCGAGCAGTACGACGAGGCGGGCGAGGCGCGCGTGTGGTGGGTGGACGGCGAACCCGCGCTGGTCGGCCCGCACCCGGACAGCCCCGGCGTGGAGCTCGATCCGGACCTGGCCTCGGTGGCCCCCGCCGTCCGCGCGCTGGGATGCCGCTTCATCACCACCGACCTCGCCCGCCGCAGCGACGGCGCCTGGCGCGTCGTGGAGGTCGGCGACGGCCAGGTGAGCGACCTGCCGTCGTCGGTGGACGCGATGGACCTCTACGCTCACCTCCCCGTGCCGGAATAGCGTCTCTTCAGGGTGATGCGGCGCGCGATCGAACCGGATTACGGTTTTCACCGTCTCATGACCTGTGGCCCTCGGCTGCCGATTGATCCCTCCGCAAGAAGGACGTGTTGTCTTGCCCCCTCAGGAGCCCACTCGCCGGCTCAGCTCCCGCGCCGTGAAGGTGGGGATGGTGAGCGCCCTGTCCCTGACCCTCGTCGCCTGCGGGTCCAGTTCGACGACGGCCAGATGCGTGGACCGCAACGCGCCGGCCAAGGGCAAGGGCGGGTACAAGGTCGTCCCGGAGAACAACTGCAACACCGGCGACATCGACAACGGGGCCAACAACGCCTACAACCGCTACTTCTGGTACTACGGCGGGAAGAGCCGGTCCGGCTTCGTGTCGGGCGGCAGCCAGTACCGGCCCGAGGGGAAGATCAAGTCGAGTGGCGGGCGGACGCTGAGCCGGGGCGGGTTCGGCGGCGGCGGTCGAGGCGGGAGCTGACCCATGCGCCGTGTCCGTTCCACACCGCGTGAAGGCTGGGCGGAGAAGGTCGAGGCGCACGGCCTCGCCTTCCACCGCACCGCGCACCCCGAGCATCTGACCCGGCCCTACTGGGACGAGTCCGTGCACTACGTCTTCGAGATGGACGAGGTACTGGCCCTCGAAGGCGTCGTCGAGGAACTGCACCGGATGTGCCTGGACGTGGTGGAGCACGTCGTGTCCACCGGCCGCTACCACGTCCTCGGCATCCCCGACTGGGTGGCGCCCCTGATCGAGGAGTCGTGGCGGCGCGGCGACCCGCACCTGTACGGGCGGTTCGATCTGCGCTACGACGGCCAGGGGCCCGCCAAGCTGCTGGAGTACAACGCGGATACGCCGACCGCGCTCGTGGAGAGCTCCGTCGTCCAGTGGTACTGGCTGCAGGACACCCACCCTGGGGACGACCAGTGGAACTCCATCCACGAGCGGTTCGTGGCGCGCTGGAAGGAGATGGCGCCCGCCGTGGACGGCGGGCCCGTCCACTTCGCCTGGACGACCGGCGACGAGACCGGCGAGGAGGTCATGACGATCGCCTACATGCAGGAGACCGCCGAGGAGGCGGGCCTGCCGGGTGTGGCGATCGCCATGGAGGAGATCGGCTGGGACGCGGCGCGCGGGCGGTTCGTCGACCTCGACGAGCGGGAGATCCGGACGCTCTGCAAGCTCTACCCCTGGGAGTGGATCGTCGCCGAGCCGTTCGGGCGCGACATCCCGGGGACGCCCACGTCGTGGATCGAGCCGATCTGGAAGATGGTGCTCTCCAACAAGGCGCTGCTCGTCCTCCTCTGGGAACTGTTCCCGGGCCACCCCAATCTGCTGCCCACCTACCTGAACACTCCGTCGAACCTGACGTCCTACGTGCAGAAGCCGCTGCTGGGGCGGGAGGGCGCGAGCATGCGCATCGTCACGCCGGACGGCTCCGAACAGCGGACCCAAGGCGACTACGGCGCGGAGGGGTTCGTCTTCCAGGAGTTCTGCGCGCTGCCGGAGTTCGACGGCGAGCATCCCGTGCTCGGCGCGTGGGTGGTGCACGACGGGGCCGCGGGGATCGGCATCAGGGAGACGTCCGGGCTCATCACCGACGACACCTCGTCGTTCGTCCCGCACCGGATCCCGCTGTAGCGGGCTCTCCCTAGCGCAGGGTCGCGGGGACGTCGAAGGTCGCGACGACGGCCTGCCAGACCCTCTTGGCGGATTCACCGTCGGCGAGGGCCTGTTCTATGGTGCGGCCGTCCAGTTCCGCCATGACGTAGTCCTTGGCAACGCTCTCGGCGTAGTGCTCGCCGAACTGCTGGTTCATCCGATCCCAGAAAAGTGTGAGCCGCACGTGACCCACGCTATCCGACGGACGGTCCCCCCAAGGACCGCGTCACCTCGTCGGGGACCCCTGGGGCGCGACCCTGACGGTACTGGCGGTGCAGGCCCGTCAGGTACCGCTCGACGCCTTCGATGACCCGGGCCGTCCGGTAGGAGGGGAAGACGTCGAACCCGTGCTGGGCGCCCTGCATCTCGGCGTAGAGGACGGGCGAGTCCGAGACCTCCCGGAGGCGTTCGACGAACCGGCGGGCCTCGGCCACGGGGATGAGTGAGTCGCGGCTGCCGTGGATGACGAAGAAGGGCGGTGCGTCTTCGCGGAGGTAGGTGACCGGGGACGCCTTCGCGTACACGTCCGGGTTCTCCGCGAAGGGCTGCTTGACCACCATCCGTTCCATCAGGCGGGTGGTACCGAACGGGCGAGGAAACGTGCCCGGCTCGAAGAAGTTGTAGAAGCCGTAGAACGGAACCGCGCCCTGCACGGTGGTGTCGGCGTCCTCGAAGCCCGGCTGGAAATCCGCGACGTTCGCCGTCAGCGCCACCATCGCGGTGAGGTGCCCGCCGGCCGACCCACCGGTCACGCAGAGGAAGTCGGGGTCCGCTCCGTACTCCTCGGCGTGCTCCTTGTACCAGGCGACGAAGTGTTTCAGGTCGATCAGGTGGTCCGGCCAGGTGGCACGCGGGCTGAGCCGGTAGTTGACGTTGAAGCCGACCCATCCCTGGACGGCCATGTGGTTGAGCAGCGGCAGCCCTTGCTCCCGCTTGTCTCCGATCACCCAGGCCCCGCCGTGGATCTGCATGAGCCCCGGGCGCAGCTCGCCGTCGGCGCGTTCGCCGGCGGGACGGAAGACGTCCAGTTTCAGGCGCAGGCGGCCCTCCTGCCGGAACACGACGTTGCGTTCGACCCGCACGCCCCTGCGCGGGACCAGGCACAGCGGGGGGACGATCAGGTGCCCGAGCGGGTAGCGCGGTGCGCCCTCCGGGTCCAGTTCGAGGGGAGCGCCGCTGTCGCGCAGGGTGACGACCGTCCGGCGGGACGCCGCGAGGGTGGCCGCGACGCCCGCCATGCCGAGGACCGCAAGGACGAGCCCGGTCCAGCCGGCCCAGCCGTCCAGTCCCCCGAAGGCCGCGGCCAGGGCCGTGGCGGCGGCCCAGGCGACCAGGACGTGCGGCGCCAGCTCGATCGTGAGCCAGCCCGCGAAGAAGCTCGCCACGAGCAGCACGGGGCTGCGCCTCGGGGCGTACGCGTTGGCGGCCGTGAGGGCGAACAGGACGCCCATGACGAGGAGGACGTAAGGCATCGCGACTCCCATGCGGAGCAGTGGCCTGCCGCTCCACCTTGCCCATACAAGCGCTTGCTTACAAGAGCCTCACGGAGGGACGGCTCCCCTTCGTGTGTGACGCGCGCCACGCCCGCGCATTCTGTCCGAGGCGCGAGGCAGTATGGCGCCATGGGCGGTGACGTGCTCGAACGCTTCTCCCCGGCGACCCGTGCCTGGTTCACCGGGGCGTTCGCCGCACCCACCCCCGCGCAGGCCGGGGCCTGGGAGTCCATCGCCGGCGGCGACAACACGCTGGTCGTGGCGCCGACCGGGTCCGGCAAGACCCTGGCGGCCTTCCTCTGGTCCCTCGACCGGCTCGGCACCGAGGCCGTCCCCGACGACGCGCTGCGCCGCTGCCGCGTGCTGTACGTGTCGCCGCTGAAGGCCCTCGCCGTGGACGTCGAGCGCAACCTGCGCGCCCCGCTGGCGGGCATCCGCCACGCGGCGCGGCGCCTCGGCCGGCCCGAACCGGACGTCCGCGTCGGGATGCGGTCGGGCGACACGCCGGCCGACGAGCGCCGCCGGCTGGCCGTCAGGCCGCCCGACATCCTGATCACCACACCGGAGTCGCTGTTCCTGATCCTCACCTCGCGGGCGCGCGAGTCGCTGCGCGGGGTGGAGACCGTCATCGTCGACGAGGTGCACGCCGTGGCGGGCACCAAGCGCGGCGCGCATCTCGCGCTGTCCCTCGAACGGCTGGACGCGCTCCTCGAACGCCCCGCCCAGCGCATCGGCCTGTCGGCGACGGTGCGCCCCGCAGACGAGGTGGCGGCGTTCCTGGGCGGGCCGAAGCCCGCCGCCGTCGTCCAGCCGCGTTCGGAGAAGGTGTTCGAGCTCGACATCGTCGTCCCGGTGGAGGACATGGGCGAGGTCGGCCGGTTCGTCGACGACTCGGGGGCGCCCGACCCCCGCCAGCGCAGCATCTGGCCCCACGTCGAAGACCGTCTGCTCGACCTCATCCAGGCGCATCGCTCGACGCTCGTGTTCGCCAACTCCCGGCGCCTGGCCGAGAGGCTGTGCGGGCGGCTGAACGAGCTCGCCTACGAACGCGCCGTCGGCGAGCCCCTGCCCGAGGACCACTCCCCCGCGGCCACGATGGCCCAGGCGGGCGCGGCCAGGGGAGCGCCCCTGGAGATCGCCAGGGCGCACCACGGCTCCGTCTCCAAGGAGGAGCGGGCCGGTATCGAGAACGCGTTGAAGGAGGGCCGCCTGCCCGCGGTCGTGGCGACGTCCAGCCTCGAACTGGGCATCGACATGGGCGCGGTCGACCTGGTCGTCCAGGTGGAGTCGCCGCCGTCGGTCGCGAACGGGCTCCAGAGGGTCGGGCGGGCCGGTCACCAGGTCGGCGCCGTGTCCAAGGGCGTCATCTTCCCCAAGTACCGGGGCGACCTCGTGCAGACGGCCGTGGTGGCCGAGCGCATGCGCGGCGGCGAGATCGAGGAGCTGCGGTACCCGCGCAACCCTCTCGACGTCCTCGCGCAGCAGATCGTCGCGATGGTCTCCATGGACGAGTGGACGGTCGACGACCTCGAATCCCTCGTCAAGCGCGCCGCCCCCTACGCCACGCTTCCCCGGTCGGCACTGGAGGCGTCCCTGGACATGCTCGCCGGGCGCTACCCCAGCGACGAGTTCGGCGAGCTCCGCCCCCGCCTCGTGTGGGACCGCGTGACCGGCGTGCTGCGCGACCGCCCGGGCGCCCAGCGGCTCGCCGTGACCAGCGGCGGGACGATCCCGGACCGCGGCCTGTTCGGAGTGTTCCTCGTCGGCGAGAAGGCGTCGCGCGTCGGCGAGCTCGACGAGGAGATGGTGTACGAGTCGCGCGTGGGGGACGTGTTCGTCCTCGGTGCGAGCTCATGGCGGATCGAGGACATCACCCCCGACCGCGTGCTCGTCTCCCCCGCCCCGGGCCAGCCCGGCAAGCTGCCGTTCTGGCACGGCGACACCCTGGGCCGTCCGGCCGAACTGGGCCGCGCGCTCGGCTCGTTCACCCGGGAGCTCGCCGCGCTGCCCCAGGAGGAGGCGCAGGCACGCGTCTCCTCGGCCGGCCTGGACGACTGGGCCTCCGTCAACCTCGTCTCCTACCTGACCGAGCAGCGTGAGGCCACCGGGCACGTGCCCGACGACCGCACGATGGTCGTCGAACGGTTCCGCGACGAACTCGGCGACTGGCGCATGGTCGTCCACTCGCCGCTGGGCGCGCGCGTGCACGCGCCCTGGGCGCTCGCCATAGCCGGCCGGCTGCGCGAACGGTACGGCGTCGACGCGCAGGCCATGCACGCCGACGACGGGATCGTCATCCGCATCCCGGACATGGACGAGCCTCCCGGCCTCGACCTGGCCGTCTTCGACGCCGACGACATCGAGCGCATCGTCGTCGACGAGCTGGGCGGCTCGGCGCTGTTCGCCGCCCGGTTCCGCGAGTGCGCGGCGCGTTCGCTGCTGCTCCCCCGCCGCCGTCCCGACAAGCGCATGCCCCTGTGGCAGCAGCGCCAGCGCGCCGCGCAGCTCCTGGCCGTGGCGAGCAGGTACCCGTCGTTCCCGATCGTGCTGGAGACCATGCGCGAGTGCCTTCAGGACGTGTTCGACGTCCCGGGCCTGGTGCAGCTCATGCGCGACATGTCCGGACGCAAGGTCCGCATGGTGGAGGTGGAGACCTCCGAGCCGTCCCCCTACGCGCGTTCCCTGCTGTTCCACTACGTCGGCGCGTTCATGTACGAGGGCGACTCGCCCCTCGCGGAGCGCCGGGCGCAGGCCCTCGCGCTCGACTCGGCGCTCCTCGCCGAACTGCTCGGCCAGGCCGACCTGCGCGAGCTGCTCGATCCCGACGCCGTCGCCGAGACCGAACGCGAGCTCCAGCGCCTCGCCGCCGACCGCCGCGCCCGCGACCTGGAGGGCGTCGCCGACCTCCTCCGCGCGCTCGGCCCCCTCAGCACGGCGGAGGCGGCCGAGCGCACGCGGCCCGCGAGCGCCGGCGCCCGGCCGGACGAGAGCGTGGCCGCGGCCGGTGACGGCGAGGCCGCCCCGGCGGGCGAGACCGTCCCGGGCGAGACGCTCGTCCAGGTGTCGCGGTGGCTGGCGGAGCTGGAGGCGACACGGCGGGCGATCCGCGTCCGGATCGCCGGGGAGGAGCACTGGGCCGCGATCGAGGACGCCGGGCGGCTGCGGGACGCGCTCGGCGCGCCGCTGCCGGTGGGCGTCCCCGAGGCCTTCCTCGAACCGGTCGACGACCCGCTCGGCGACCTGGTCTCGCGGTACGCGCGCACGCACGGGCCGTTCCGCGCGGCGCGGGCCGCCGCGCGCTTCGGGCTGGGCGTCGCCGTGGTCGCCGAGACGCTGCGGCGACTGTCGGGAGCGGGCCGGGTCGTCGAGGGCGAGTTCCTGCCGGTCGGGTCCGTGGCGGGGCCGCTGACGACCGAGTGGTGCGACAGCGGCGTGCTGCGGATGCTGCGGCGCCGTTCCCTGGCGCGGCTGCGCGCCGAGGTCGAGCCGTCCCCGCCGGAGTCGCTCGGCCGGTTCCTGCCGGTCTGGCACGGCATCTCGGGCGGGTCGCGGTTGCGGGGCATCGACGCGCTCGTCCAGGCGATCGAGCAGCTGCAGGGCGCGGCGGTGCCCGCGTCGGCGCTGGAGTCGCTGGTCCTGCCGTCGAGGGTGCCCGGCTACACCCCGGCCATGCTGGACGAGCTGACGTCGGCCGGCGAGGTCGTGTGGGCGGGCCAGGGAGGGCTCCCGGGCGGCGACGGCTGGGTGGCCCTGTACCTGGCCGACACCGCCCCGCTGCTCATGCCGGGCCCGGCGGAGATCACGTTGACGCCCGTGCACCAGGCCGTCCTCGACGCCCTCGGCGACGGGGGCGCGCTGTTCTTCCGGACGCTGTCCGACCGTGTGAACGAGCAGGCCACCGCCAACGACGCCGACCTCGTCACCGCTGTGTGGGACCTCGTCTGGGCGGGCCACCTCACCAACGACACGCTGGCCCCGCTGCGGTCTGCGCTCGGATCCGGCCGGCCGACGCACCGCTCCCGGACGACGCGCCGCGGACGTCCCGTCCTGCCGTCCCGGACGGGCCCGCCCACCGTCGCCGGACGCTGGTGGCCGCTCCCCGAGCGGGAGTCCGCCGCCACCCTGCGCTCGCACGCCCTCGCCGAGGCCCTCCTGGAGCGGTACGGCATCGTGATCCGCGGCGCCGTCGCGGCCGAACGCACCCCCGGCGGGTTCTCCGCCGTGTACCCGGTCCTGCGCGCGTTCGAGGAGACGGGGCGCTGCCGGCGGGGCTACTTCGTCGAAGGCCTGGGCGCCGCCCAGTTCGCGCTGCCGGGGGCCGTCGACCGGCTCCGCGCGCTCCGCCCGGAGGCGGCCCCCGCACCGGACGACATCTCCGCCCTGTGGGAGACGCCCCGCAGACCGGGGGTCCGCGCTCTCGTCCTCGCGGCGGCCGATCCCGCCAACCCGTACGGCGCGGCCCTGCCCTGGCCGGAACGCGCCGACGAGGTCGCCAGCGGCCACAAGCCGGGCCGCAAGGCGGGCGCGCTCGTCGTCCTGGTCGAGGGGCGCCTGGTCCTCTACGTCGAGCGCGGCGGGCGGACGCTCCTCACCTGGGACGACGACCCCGGCGTCCTGCAACCCGCCGTCGACGCCCTCGCCCTGGCCGTCCGGGAGGGGGCGCTCGGCAAGCTGACCGTGGAGCGCGCCGACGGTGAGGCGATCAGCGACTCCCCGCTGGCCGCCGCGCTGGAGTCGGCCGGTTTCCATCCCACGCCGCGCGGGCTGCGGCTGCGCTCCTGACCACCCGAGCCCCAGAGGGCCACGGTCACGGCGGCGGCGCACACCAGCATGCCCAGGAGTGAGGGCAGGGTGAGCGTGCTGCCGAACATCAGCCAGCCCCACAGCATCGTGGTGGGCGGGGTGAGGTAGAGCAGCGCGGACACGCGGGCGACGCCCGTCCGCCGGACGTTGACCCAGTACAGCCCGTACCCGCCGAACATCGCCAGCACGACGAGGATGGCGATGGCCGTCCAGAACGAGGGGTCGGACGGCGGAACCAGCGAGCCGTCCATACCGGCGAAGCCCGAGAACAGCAGCGCGCTCACGCCCGCCTGGACGGCCAGGGCCTCGGGAAGCTCGAGCGCGGGGCGCGTGCGACGTTCCACCAGGGTGGCGCCGACGAGGGAGAGCATCGCGGCGAACGGCAGGGCGTACGCCCAGGCGGGAGCGTCCGCGCTCAGGTCGCCGCCGACGACGAGCGCCACGCCGCCGAGCCCGGCGGCGAACCCGGCGAGCTGCCGGCGGCCGGCCGGCTCCCCGAGCAGGGGCGCGGCGAGCGCGAGCGCGACGAGCGGCTGCAACGCCGTGATCAGGCTGTTGACCCCCTCCACGACGCCGTGCTCGGCGGCGAGGAACACGCCGGAGAGGTAACCGACCTGTCCCAGCGTCCCGATCAGGGCGTGCAGGGCCAGGTCGCGTGGCGGGATCCGGCGGCGGCGCCGCAGCAGCCACATCCCGAGCACGGCCGCGCCGATGATGAACCGCCAGGCCAGAAGGGCGCTCGCGGGCGCGCTCCGGGTGCCGAGCTCGGCGCCGACGAAACCCGAGCTCCACGTGACCACGAAGGCGGCGCCCAGCAGCGCGTCCGATCGGCGGATGTCCACGGCCCCTCCCAGGGTATACATACCGGTATACCTACACCATAGCCATACCGGTGGGTATACTCGACGTCACCCCAGCGGAAGGAGCCGCGATGCCCGTGCACGACCGGCCGCTCACCCCCGCCGCCCGGCGGGTCCTCCAGACGGCGAGCGAGCTGTTCTACGAACGCGGCATCGGCTCGGTCGGCATGGAACTGATCGCCGCCGAGGCGGGCGTGACGAAGAAGACCGTCTACGACCGGTTCGGGTCCAAGGACGCGCTGATCCTGGCCTACCTGCGGACCCGCGACGAGCGGTGGCGCGCCTTCGTGACCGGCCGGATCGCCGAGGCCGCCGGCCCCCGCGAGCGGGTCCTCGCCACGTTCGACGCCCTCGGACAGTGGCTGTCCACAGAATCCGGGCGCGGCTGCTCGATGGTGAACGCCTGCGCGGAGCTGCCCGACCCGTCCCACCCGGTCCACGGGGTGGCCGCCGAGCAGAAGGCGTGGGTGCGCGCCCTCTACGCGGACCTGGTGGGCGACGGCGTGCTGGCCGACCAGCTGCTCATCCTGCACGAGGGCGCGGTCGTCGCGTACAGCGTCGGCGGCGTCCGCGACGCGGCGGCCTCCGCCCGCGCCGCCGCCGAGGCGATCGTGCCCCGGCGGCTCAGCGCCGCCGCCCCCTGAACATGTTGATCAGCCCGCGCAGGGCCCGCTCGTCCAGGGACCCGAACGGGTTGTCGTGGACGAGGTAGGTCCAGGTCGCCGAGGGCCGCTTCAGCCCCGCGGAGTCGAGGTCGACGCCGTCCTCGGAGGCCGTGAGGGCCGCGAAGGCGGCCGCGGAGCGCTCGCGCGCGTGGGCCAGCAGCCGCTTGCCCGCCGGGACGGCCTCCCGGTTGAACTCGATCAGCGGGTCCAGGCCCCGGCCGAGCGAGCGCAGGTGGATGCCCTCGCGCAGGTCGGCGAGGAAGGCCAGGTGCTCGGCCCAGCAGCGGTCGAGCTGGTACAGGACGATCTGCCGCGCGGCCTCCGCCACCGCGTCCGCGCCCGCGATCCCGGCGAGCTCGGCGTGCCGCTCCGGGGCGTCGGCCGCCAGGGCCCGGTCGGCGGCGTCGCCCCGCAGGACGGCGTCGCGCTCGGCGAGCACCTCCCGCCGCTGGAGCCCGATCAGGTGGTTGTACCGCCACGTGTTGCGGTGCAGCTCCAGGTCGACGCCCTCCGCGACGCGCTGGGCGTGGCCGACGATCCAGTGCGCGCCCTTGTCGGTGATGAGCCCCTCGTCGCCGGCGGGCGCCTTCGACTCCTCGTCCGGCGCGTAGCGGGTGACGAGGTCGTCCTGGAGGCTGGTGAAGAACACCGAGCCGCCGGGGTCGCCCTGCCGTCCGGCCCGCCCCCTGAGCTGGCCGTCCAGGCGGCTGCTGTGGTAGCGGCCCGTTCCGATGACCAGCAGGCCGCCCGCGTCCGCGACCCGGTCGCGTCCGGCGCCGTCCCGCTCCGCCGGGGCCGTCCCCGGGGCGGACGGCGAGGGGCTGCCGCCCAGCCGGATGTCGGTGCCCCGGCCGGCCATCTGCGTGGAGACCGTGATCGCGCCGTGCGCGCCCGCCTCCGCGATGATCGCGGCCTCCTCGGCGTCGTTCTTGGCGTTGAGGACGACCCGGTCGAGCCCGGCGCGGGCCAGGCGGCGGGCGAGCCGCTCGGACTCGGCGACGTCGCCCGTCCCGACCAGCACCGGGCGGCCGCCGGCGTGCGCGGCGGCGATCTCCTCGACGATCGCGACCTCCTTGTCGGCGGCGGTCGCGTAGAGGCGGTCCGGCTCGTCCTCGCGGACGCACGGCCGGTTCGGCGGGACGACGGCGATCGCCAGTGAGTAGAACTCGGTCAGCTGCCCGGCGACGGCCATCGCGGTGCCCGTCATCCCGCACCGGACGGGATAGCGGCCGATCAGCTCCTGCACGGTGATCGAGTCGAGGATCTCGCCGCTCGGGGAGGCGTCCAGGGCCTCCTTCGCCTCGACCGCCGCCTGGAGGCCGTCCGGCCAGCGCTGGAGCAGGGCCACCCGGCCCCGCGACTCGCTGACGAGCTTCACCGCGCCGTCCCGGACGATGTAGTCCACGTCGCGGTGCAGCAGGACCTCCGCGTGCAGCGCCACGTTCACCGCCGTCAGCGTGGCGAGGTTCTCCGGTGCGTAGAGGTCCAGCCCGAGGGTCCGCTCCACCTCCCGCGCCCCGGCCGCCGTGAGCTGGACGTTGCGCGCCTCGTCGTCGGTGGCGTAGTGCAGCCCGGGCCGCAGCCGCCGGACCAGGTCGGCGTGCCGCGGGTCGGCGGAGTCGAGGTCGGCGGCGCCCGCGAGCACGAGGGGGACCATGGCCTCGTCCACCAGCACCGAGTCGGCCTCGTCGACCAGCGCGACCGACGGCTCGGGCAGCACGAGGTCGCCCGCGCCGGTGGCGAGCCGGTCCCGGAGGAGGTCGAACCCGACCTCGCTGACCGGCGCGTACGTCACGTCCGCCCGGTAGGCCTCGCGCCGCTCGGCGGGCGTGGACGACTGGCCGACCCAGCCGACCGTGACGCCCAGCATCGCGTAGAGGGGCCCCATCCACCCGGCGTCGCGCCGCGCCAGGTAGTCGTTGACCGACATCACGTGGACCCGGTGCCCGCGCAGCGCGTAGCCGGCCGCCGCCAGGGCCCCCGACAGGGTCTTGCCCTCGCCGGTCGCCATCTCGGCGACGTGCCCGGACAGCAGGGCGAGCGTCCCGACGAGCTGCACGTCGAAGGGCCGCTCCCCCAGCGTCCGGCGGGCGGCCTCCCGGCCGAGGGCGCACAGCTCCGCGAGGTCCTCCTTCCCGCGGAGGGCGGCCGCGGCGGCGGTCAGCTCGGCGTCCGCCAGCTCCCGGACGCGGGACTCGCGCGTCCCCGCCTCGTCCACGAGCGCGCGCAGCGGCGCCAGATCGACGCTCCCCGGCTTCTGGACGAGGCGCCGCAGCCGGTCACGCAGTGCCATGACGTCCCCTCGGTTCGTCGCTCACGGTTCCCCCAACGGGCTGGCAGGAGTCGGCGTTCCCATGATCTCAGCGCGCCGGCCCCGGGGGTGTCCAGGGCGGCCTCCGCTGTTGGTCTGACCTCGAACTCATTCCTCGGGCGGATCCCCTCGGCCCCCGCGTTTGAAAGCATGGCCTCATAACGGGGTTTGCGGTGGCCGAGGGGAAAGCGTCACCGCGGAACGGGGTTTCGGCATGACACCTACGGCACGCAAGGCCGCCGCTCTCCGGCGCAAGCGTCAGATCATCAGCCAGACCGTCATCGACCGCGCGCTGAACGACCCGCGCCGTCATCCGGAGGTCGCCGTCGCGGTGGCGTCCGCCAAGTAGGGGAACGGTCCACCACACGATCGGGAGGCGCCTCCGCCCGGCGGGCGGAGGCGCCTCCCGCCTTCGCGGCGCGCCTTCCTACGATGCCCCCGCGGCCGAGAAGACGTCGTCGCGCGCCTGCTCCAGCGCCGCGTGCAGGGCGCCGCGCAGGACGGGGTTGCCCTTCACGCCGGTGACGGCGACGGCGGGGCGGGTCGGGCTGATCCGGCCGACGATCGACTCGATGCGGGTGGCCAGCGGCCGGCCCCCGGCGCGGCCGAGGCTCCCCGACAGCACCACGAGCCCGGGGTCCAGGACGATGTTGACCGAGGTCACGCCGTAGGAGATGCGGTCGGCGAGCTCGTCGAGGAACGGCCCGCCGCGGTCCTCGTCGGAGGCGGCCGCCCGGACGCAGTCCACGGCGGTCGGCTCGGCGATGCCGTGCTGGTGCGCGAGGGCGCGGACCGCGTCCGCGCCGACCAGGGCCCCGTAACCGCCGGCGAGGGTCGGGATCCCCCAGGTGGTCGACTCGGTGACGCCCTCGTCCCGCGCCGCGCGCCGGGCGGCCCCGACCGGCAGCGGCGCACCGGGGACGGGCAGGTAGCCGATCTCCCCCGCGCCGCCCCACCGGCCGCGGTGCAGCCGTCCGCCGAGCATCACCGACAGGCCCATGCCGCGGTCGAACCACATGAGCGCGAAGTCGTCGGCGTCGCGCGCGGCCCCGTAGGCCCGTTCGGCGATGGCGGCGAGGTTCACGTCGTTCTCGATGGTCACGGGGCGGCGCAGGTCGGTGCGCAGCGCGGCGAGGACGCCCTCGTGCCAGGCGGGCAGGTCGAAGGAGAACTGGACGTCGCCGGAGCGCGGGTCGACGACGCCGGGCGTCCCGATGACGAACGCGCTCAGCTTCGACACCGCGACCTTGGCGGAGCGGCACGCCTTGACGACGGCGCTGTGCACCGTCTTCACGGGGTCGTCGGCGCCGTTCGGGTCCACGGTGACCTGGGCGACGACGTGCCCGGTGATGTCGGCGACGCCGGCCGTGACCCCGTCCGGCCCCACCTCCAGGCCCGCGACGTACGCGCTGGACGGGACCACCGCATAGAGTGCGGCGTTGGGGCCCCGTCCTCCGGCCTGCTCCCCCACCACCGAGACGAGCCCGCGCTCCTCCAGCCGGGACAGCAGCTGGGACGCGGTCACCTTCGACAACCCGGTGTGCTCACCGATCTGCGCGCGGGTGAGCGGGCCCTGCTCGACGAGCAGGTCCAGTGCCGCGCGGTCGTTCAGCTCACGCAGCAGCCTCGGCGTTCCCGGGCGTCTTGCCATGGTGACCCCTGATGTCTCAATCCGCTAACGAGCAGTTTTGTTTAGGAAAGTTTCTTGTTAGTTTACGCCCAAGCGCCGACCGGCACGGTACCCCGGGTCGGGGGCGCGCGCAGAGCGCGGACTGGCGAGCAGGGCGCCCGCGAGCGATGCGAACGCGAGAGGGGCATGGCTGGGACCCTAAAGGGTCCGCGCCGTCTCCACTCGCACCGCAGGCCACAAGGCCGCGCGAGGCGATGCCGGAAAGGAACCCCAGTGAAGTACATCAAGGTTGCGGCAGTGACGGCCGCGATCGCCCTGGCCGCCACGGCCTGCGGCGGCGACAAGAAGGACGGCGACGCGGGCGACGGCAAGGACCCGGCGCAGCTGAAGGTCTGGATGATGGGCGACGGTACGCCCGAGCAGACCAAGTTCCTCGACGGCGTCGAGGCCGAGTTCAAGCAGAAGCACCCGAACACCGACGTCCAGGTCAAGTACGTGCCGTGGCCCCAGGTCGCCACCACCTTCCAGAAGGCGGCGGCCGGCGGCGAGGGACCCGACGTCACCGAGCTGGGCAACACCGACGTCCAGTCCCACATCGAGCAGGGCAGCCTGGCCGAGATCACCGATGAGTTCAAGGGCTGGGCGGACGGCAAGACCCTGAACAAGACCGCCCTCGGCAACGACACCGCCGACGGCAAGACCTACGCCGTGCCGTGGTACGGCGGCGTCCGCGGCGTCTGGTACCGCACGGACTGGTTCCAGGAGCTCGGCATCCAGCCGCCGAAGACCTGGGCGGACCTGACGGCCGCCGCGAAGAAGGTGCAGGACTCCAAGAAGGTCCCCGGCATCGGCATCCCGAGCGACCAGACCAACGCGCTGCTCAGCTTCGTGTGGGGCAACGGCGGCGAGGTCGCCGTCGACGACGGCAGCGGCGGCTTCAAGGGCCAGCTCGACCAGCCGCAGACGGTCGAGGCGGTCAAGTACTACGCCGGGCTCGTCACCACCGACAAGGTCGCCCCCGAGAAGTACGTCGGCAAGAACGAGCTGGAGGGCCCGCAGCGCGACTTCGCGCTCGGCAAGCTCGGCATGTACGTCGACGGCAGCTGGGCGCTCAAGGAGATGAAGAAGATCTCCGCGAAGAACGCCGACAAGTGGGGCGTCTTCCCGATCCCGACCAAGACCGGCGGCAGCGCCCCGGTCATGGCGGGCGGCTCCGACCTCGCGGTCTGGAACGACAGCAAGGCCAAGGGCGCGGCCTTCGACTACATCACGGTCCTGAACAACGCCAAGAACGCCAAGGGCTGGGCGGACTACAGCGGCTTCTCCTCCATGCGGTCGGACGTGAAGTTCTCCGACCCCAAGCTGGAGATCTTCACCTCCATCGCCGGCAACACCAAGTTCCCGCCGATCAGCTCCGGCTGGGGCGAGTTCGAGCAGGCCAAGAAGGTGCTGCCGAACGCCGTCAAGGCGATCATGCAGGGCAAGTCCGCCGAGGAGGAGATGAAGAAGGCGAACGAGCAGGCCAACACGCTGCTGAACCCGTAGTACCCGGCTGAACGGAACGTCCATGCTCGACACCGCTCCCGCGGTGCGGAGAGCGCCCGGCCGGAGAACGTCCGGCCGGGCGCGCCCCCGCCGCAGGCCCCGCTTCGGGCCCTACCTGCTGATCGCGCCCACCGTGGCCGTGATCGCCGTCCTGATGTTCTGGCCCATGATCCAGATCGGGGTCATGTCGTTCCAGAAGGTCGGCAACCGCCAGCTGCGCGGCGAGCCGGCCGAGTCGGTGGGGACCGAGAACTTCCAAAAGATCTTCAACGACCCGTTCTTCTGGCAGACCCTCCGGCACACCGTGCTGTTCGCCGTCGTCGCGGTGTCCCTGACCCTCGTCGTCGGGACGCTGGTGGGGCTGCTGCTCAACAAGCTCGGCAAGCGGATGTCGAGCTTCGTCGCCGGCGGCGTGATGGTCGCCTGGGCCACCCCGCCGGTCACCGCGGCGATCATCTTCAGCTGGCTGTTCGGCACCACCGGCGGCCTGGTCAACTGGAGCCTCGACCTGCTGCCCGACCTCCTCGTCGGCGGCGGCTGGAGCGACTACAACTGGTTCGCCACGCCGCTGTCCACCTACACCGTCCTCACCGTGTGCGTCGTCTGGCAGGCGTGCCCGTTCGTCGCGGTGTCCGTGCTGGCCGGGCTGAAGAGCGTCCCGGGCGAGCTGTACGAGGCGGCCCGGGTGGACGGCTCCGGACCGTGGCGCACGTTCTGGAGCCTCACCTACCCGATGCTCAAGCCGATCTTCCTGGTGCTGGTCGTCATGTCGATCATCTGGGACTTCAAGGTCTTCACGCAGCTGTTCATCATGGCCGGGATGGCCAACCGCGACGCGTTCAACCTGTCGCTGTACGGCTACTCCGAGGCGTTCGGCTCGCTGAATCCGAAACTCGGCATGGGCTCGGCCATCGCGCTCGTGCTCACGCTCATCCTGCTCGTCGTCACCGCCCTCTACGTGCGGGTCATGGTCCGTCAGGGGGAGACCCGATGAGGCGCCTGACGCGCAAGCTGCTGCTGAACGGGACCGGCCTGCTGGTCTTTGTGATCGCGGTGTTCCCCGTCTTCTGGATGGCCTCCACCGCCTTCAAGCCCAACACCGAGATCTTCAGCACGACGCCGAAGCCGCTGCCGTCCCATCCGACGCTGGAGCACTTCGACCTGGTGCTGAACGGCGGCATCGCCGAGGTCTCCTTCTGGGAGTACTTCCGCAACAGCGCGATCCTGGCGCTCGTCACCGTGCTGGTGTCGGGGCTGCTCTCGCTGATGGCCGCGATCGCCGTCGCCCGGTTCCGGTTCCGGTTCCGCACCACGTTCCTGATCATGCTGCTGGTGGTCCAGATGGTCCCGTGCGAGGCACTGGTCATCCCCCTGTTCCTCGACCTGAAGCAACTGGACCTGCTGAACAGCCTGGCCGGCCTCGTCATCGTCTACATCGGCTTCGCCGTCCCGTTCGCGATCTGGATGCTGCGCGGCTTCGTCGCCGCGGTGCCGCGCGAACTGGAGGAGGCCGCCGCCATCGACGGCGCGGGCCCGGTCCGGACGTTCCTGCGCGTCATGCTCCCGCTCGTCGCGCCCGGCCTGGTGGCGACCAGCATCTTCTCCTTCATCACCGCCTGGAACGAGTTCATCTTCGCGTTCACGTTCCTGGACGACCAGACCAAGTACACCTTGCCGATCATGCTGCAGTTCTTCTTCGGCCGCAGCGGCAACGCCTGGGGGCCCATCATGGCAGCGTCCACGCTGCTCACCATTCCCGTCATCGCCTTCTTCCTGATCGTCCAGCGCCGCATGGTGTCCGGGCTCACCGCCGGGGCGGTGAAGGGATGACGACCGACGACATCGCGACCACGGCGGAGATCGCCCGGCTCGCCCGCGGCACGCTGCTCCCGTCCTTCCCGGGCGCGACCGCGCCCCGCTGGGTCCTGGACGAGATCGAGGCCGGCCTCGGCGGCGTCACGCTGTTCGCCCTCACCGGCAACGTCCCGAGCCCGGAGTCGCTGGCCGCGCTCACCGCGCAGATGCGCAAGGCCGGCGACCCCTTCGTCACGATCGACGAGGAGGGCGGCGACGTCACCCGCCTCGGCGGCCACGCCACCGGCAGCCCCTACCCGGGCAACGCCGCGCTCGGCGCCGTCGACGACCCCGAACTGACCCGCCGCATCTACCGCTCGCTCGGCGCCGAACTGGCCGAGGTCGGCGTCAACTTCAACTTCGCGCCGTCGGTCGACGTCAACACCGCCGACGACAATCCGGTCATCGGCACCCGCTCGTTCGGCTCGGACCCCGCGCTGGTCGCGCGGCACGCCGCGGCCGCCGTCACCGGCACGCAGGAGGCGGGCGTCGCCGCCTGCGCCAAGCACTTCCCCGGCCACGGCGCCACCGTGGACGACTCCCACCTCGGGATCCCGCTCGTGGACGCCGACCTGGACCTGCTGGACCGCCGCGAACTGGTCCCGTTCCGGGCGGCGATCGCGGCCGGCACCCGCGCGGTGATGACCGGGCACCTCAACCTGCCCTCCATCACCCGCGGGGCGCCGGCCACCCTCTCCCAGGACGCGATCACCGGCCTGCTCCGCGAGCGGCTCGGCTACCAGGGCGTCATCGTCACCGACGCGCTCGACATGGAGGGCGCCAGCGGCGCGATCGGCATCCCGGAGGCGTCCGTGCGGGCCCTCATCGCGGGCGCCGACCTGCTGTGCCTCGGCCCGCACGAGCACGCCGAGACCGTCGAGGCCACCCTCGCCGCGATCGACGAGGCCGTCCGGACCGGGCGCCTCCCCCTCGCCAGGCTGGCGGACGCGGCCGAGCGCACCCGCCTGCTCAGGGAATGGCTCGCCGGGCACAGCCCCGCCGTCGTCGACCGGCCCGCCGGCCTGGAGGCCGCCCGCCGCGCCGTCCGCGTGACGGGCACGCTGCCCGGCTGGACCGGGACGCCCCTGGTCGTGGAGACCGAGTCGACCGGCAACATCGCGGTCGGCCCGACCCCCTGGGGCCTGAGCCCGTGGGCGCCCGACGCCGTCCAGACCGACGGCGCGGACGGGACGGCGGACCTTGTCTTGGATCGTGCCAAGGGCCGCGGTCTCGTCATCGTCCTCCGCGACGCGCACCGCCACGCCGGCCAGCGCGCCCTCACCACGGCCCTCCTCACCGCCCGCCCCGACACCGTCGTCGTGGAAATGGGCCTCCCCGTCTGGCGCCCCGCCTCCGCCGTCTACCTCGCCACCTACGGCGCCGCCGCCGCCAACGCCCAAGCCGCCGCAGAACTCCTGGGGCTCTGTTGATTGCCTTTTTCTCCTCCTTCGGGCCTGGCGGCCCTCCATCGTCGATAAAGGCGGGCGATCGCTGGCATCGCTCCGGCTCGCCTTGAGGCTCGCTGCGCGATCAGGTTCTCGCTTCGCTCGAACCTGCCTTCGGACGCGATCGCACCAGTGAGGTTGTCGCGGGGTCGCGGTGGGGGCTGAGGTCCTTGCAGTAGCCGGTACCGGTCGACGGGGAGGCCGCCGCGCGGCCGGTCCTCGCTTCGCTCGGACCTGGCTTCGCGATCAATGAGTGGTCGCGGGGCCGATCGAGGCCGTCGCCGTAGCTGGTTCACGCCCGACCAGTGGGAGAAGACACCCCGATGCCACACCCGCTCTTGTTCCGGCGACGCGTCGTGATCCTCTGTGCGCCCTCAGCTACCACCGCAACCACGCGACGACCTGGGGGACCGCGATCGCGTCCGAAGGCAGGTTCGAGCCTGCGAGAACCTGATCGCGCAGCGAGCCCCTGGGCGAGCCGAAGCGATGCCAGCGATCGCCCGCGGTGCTCGACGATGGAGGGCCGCCAGGCCCGAAGGAGGAGGGCACTGCCATAGACACAGCAGGGCCGCCAGGCCCGAAGGAGGAGGGCACTGCCATAGGGACCTACCGAAGCGGTCCTATCGGCAAGGGATAATGCGAATATGCGATTGTCCGCCCGGGTCGACTACGCGCTGCGCGCCTCCGCCGAGCTGGCGGTCGCCGGGAGCCATCCGGTGACCGCGGTCCAGCTCGCCGAGGCCCAGCAGATACCGCCCAAATTCTTGGAGAACATCCTCGGCCAGCTGCGCCGGTCAGGGCTCGTCCGGAGCCAGCGGGGGCCCGAGGGCGGCTACTGGCTGGCGCGTCCGGCCGAGCGGATCTCGCTGGCCGACATCATCCGCGCCATCGACGGGCCGCTGCTCGGCGTGCGGGGCGAGCGGCCCGAGCACGTCGGGTACGAGGGGCCCGCACGGTCCCTTCAGGAGGTGTGGATCGCGCTGCGCGCCAGCGAGCGGTCGATCCTGGAGCAGGTCACCCTCGCGCACATCGCCGCCGGGGAGCTGCCGGCGCCCGTCCAGAAGCTGACCGAGGACCCGTCCGCCTGGGAAAGCCCCTCCCTGATCTGACATGCCCGAGGGCGACGTCGTCTGGCTGGCCGCCCGGCGCCTGCGCGAGGCGCTGAAGGGGCGGGTGCTGACGCGTTCCGACTTCCGGGTGCCGAAGTACGCGACGGCCGATCTGCGCGGACGGACCGTTCTGGACGCGGTCTCGCGCGGCAAGCACCTTCTGGTGCGGGTGGAGGGCGGGCTGACCGTCCACACCCATCTGAAGATGGAGGGGCGCTGGCAGATCCGCAGGGCCGGGCCTCCTCCGCGCGACCACCGGGTGCGGCTGGTGCTGGCGAACGCGGAGTGGCAGGCGGTCGGGTACTCGCTCGGGGTGGTCGAGTTGCTGCGCACCGACGAGGAGGGCGCGGCGGTCGGGCATCTCGGGCCCGATCTGCTCGATCCGGGGTGGGGGCCGGAGACGGCGGCGGAGGCCGTCGCCCGGCTGGCGGAGCGGCCGGAGCAGGCGATCGGGGAGGCGCTGCTCGACCAGACGAGGGTCGCCGGGATCGGCAACGTCTACAAGGCCGAGGTTCTGTTCCTGCGGGGCGTGAACCCGTGGACCGCCGTCGGGAACGTTCCCGACCTTTCTGGCCTTGTGGAGCTCTCTCATCGCCTGCTGGAGGCCAACAAGGAGCGGCACGGGCACATCACGACCGGTGAGCTGGGGCGCGGCCGGGAGCACTGGGTGTACGGGCGCGCCGGACGTCCGTGCCGGAGGTGCGGGACCCGGGTCGAGCGGGCGGAGCAGGATGAGCGGGCGACCTTCTGGTGCCCGCGCTGCCAGCCGGTCGGCGCCCGCCCCGCACCCTGAGGCCCGAGGGCGGGTCGCCGCCTGTCCGGGTCGCCGGATCCTGCGCCCGTGCGTTGATCGTGCGTCGCCCGGTCGCCCTTAGTCAATTCTCGGGTTTTGTTGGGAAGCTCCTCGGTCTAGCTTGGGTGTTGTGACCTTGGACGACCTTCGTGTGTTCGTGGCGGTGTGCGCGGCGGGGAACCTGAGCGCGGTGGCGCGGGATCTGTCGTGCAGCCAGTCGGCCGTCAGCCAGCACGTCAAGCGGCTCGAACGCGAGACGGGACTCGTGCTTCTGGAGCGGCGCCCGCGCGGCGTGGTGCCGACCCGTGCGGGGCGCATCCTCCACGGGGCGGCGCGGGAGGGGATCGCCGGGTTGGACGCCGCGCTGCGTCAGCTCGACGACCTGCGGCGCGGGGTGGGGGGCACCGTCCGGGTCGCGACGGGGGCCACGACCGTGCGGCACTTCATGGCGGAAGGCGTGGCCGCGTTCCGGGCACGGCATCCCGAGGCCGCGCTCCAGTTCGAGACCGCCGGGTCGAGCCGCCGGTGCCTGGAGGCGGTGCGCTCCCACACGGCCGATCTCGCGTGGGTGACGATCGGGCCGCCGCTGGAGGGCGTCGAGCAGCGGGCGTCGTGCGAGCTCCCGTGGGTGCTGGCCGTGCACGTGGACGACCCGCTGGCCGCGCGGGCGTCCGTG
This sequence comes from Spirillospora sp. CA-108201, assembly GCF_050936235.1. Lineage (NCBI taxonomy): Bacteria > Bacillati > Actinomycetota > Actinomycetes > Streptosporangiales > Thermomonosporaceae > Spirillospora > Spirillospora sp. CA-108201. The sequence continues at coordinate 3,415,449 of NZ_JBNJNE010000001.1, forward strand.
GCGCTGGGCGAGCTGGCCGCGATCCGCTACATCGAACTGCCCGCGCACTCCACGTCCCGCGTCCACCTGGAGATGCATCTGGAACGCCACGGGGTCCGCCTGACCTCCACCACGAGCGTCGCCGACTGGGACACCGCGCTCCTGCTGGCCGAACTGGACCTCGGCCAGGCGATCCTGCCGGCCCTGCCCGGGTGGGGAGGAGGTCCGGGCGACGTCCGGCTGGTCCCGGTCCCGGAACTGCCGCCGCTCACCGCCGGATGGGCGGCGCGCCGCTGGGACGCCCTGAGCCCGCTCGCCGTGGAGTTCGCCGAGACCGTCCTGGCGCATCTCTGATCAGCGCACGGTCACCTGCCCGTTCGCGACGGTCAGCACCGCCTGCGGCGCGCCCCCGCCGCAGCGGGGGCCGTTCGGGAACGTTTCCCTCGGTGTGACGTCGAGGCGGCGGTCGAAGTAGGTCCGGCCCTTCGCGTCGCGCAGCTTGAGCGTGACCTGGACGGGCGCCTTGGGCAGGCCGTCGAGCCGCGCGAAGCCCGACTTGCCCCCGTCCGGGGACGCGGAGGCGCCGCATGCGGCGTCGGGCCCGTCGCCGTCGCAGCCGGTCGAGACGGACTTCGAGGTCGGGCTCAGCACGATCCGGGGCTCCTGGCACGTCCCGTTCCAGCACGCCCGGACGGACGCCGCCGCGAGGCGGGAACCGTCGGGAACGACCAGGTTCAGGCCGGGCTCGGACCCGATCAGCGTGCAGGGCCGGCCCGCGCCGCCGGATTCGGAGCCGCAGGCGGCCAGGGCGAGCAGGGCGGCGGCGAGCGGCACGGCTCGGGAGACAGGGCGCATACCCCATGATCGGCAGATCGCGGACGGGAACGCGGCGGAACGCGAAAAACCCCGGTCCTCGCCGAGGGCGGGGCCGGGGTTCCGCCGCGGTCGCGTCAGGTCTGCGCCTGGAACATCCAGTGCTGCTTCTCGAGTTCGGCGGTGATGCCGATGAGCAGGTCCTGGGTCACCTGGTCAGGCTCGTCGGTCGCCCGGATGCGCTCCCGGAACCGCGCGATGATCTGCGCGAGGATGTCGGTGACCGCGGCGACGACCTTGTCGTCGGCGAGGTATCCGGCCTCCAGCTGCGGGATCGTCGTGCGGTCGGCGACCGTGCGGACACGGCCGTCGGGGTTCGCCCCGATCGCCACGGCGCGCTCGGCGACGTCGTCCTGGCCGCTGCGGGCCAGCGCGACGACCTCGTCGAGGTGCTCGTGGACGACCTTGAAGTTGCGTCCGGTGAGGTTCCAGTGCGCCTGCTTGGCGACCAGCGCGAGATCGATCAGGTCGATGAGAGCGCCCTGCAAAGCGTCCCCGGCGGCCTTCAGTGCCGCAGCGCTGAGCGGGCTCTTGACCGACGCCATGAACGGGCTCCTTCCGCGTCGTTACGGTTATCCGTTTCAACACGGGAGAATCCCCGGTAATGCCGGACTCATGCCGTGAGGCCGCGCACACCCGCGGCCCCGGGGTCGGGGCATGAACGCGCCGGAAACGCTCAGGCGGCGACCATGTCGGCGCGAAGCTCGCCGGTGATCTCCTCTGGGGTCTCCGGAATGCTCTCGGCGGAGATGCGCTCGTGCTCCGGCGCTCCCGCCATGACGGGCTCGTGCTGCAGCTCGGCGAGGGCAAGCTGATCCGCGACTTCCCTCAGCACGTGCGACAGCGGGACGCCCAGGGCTTTGCAGATAGAGGAGAGCAACTCCGAAGAGGCCTCTTTCTGCCCCCGCTCGACCTCGGAGAGGTAGCCGAGTGACACCCGCGCGGCCGCGGACACCTCACGGAGGGTGCGTCCCTGGCGCAGCCGCAGCTGCCGCAGTACGTCACCGAGCAGCTGGCGAAGCAGGACCATCGTCTCGCTCCCTCCCTCAGTTCGGACCATCTGCCGGTTCCACCGTACCCGCCTTGGCGGTGGCCGTGGCAGACCGTTGATTTCGTGTTCGCTCGGAACGTAACGCTGTAATCAGCCCCGATCTTCCCGATCTGCCCGAGCCTCCCCGCTCTCCTCGGCCACGTCAAGTCCGAGCAGCCGGCGTCTCAGCAGCTCAAGGGCGTGCACGACGGTCATCCGCCGGATCACCGCGCGGATCTCCGGCCCCGTCCCGGGCACCGGGAGTTTCGGACCGACCACCGTGAGAGAGTCTCCGGGTCCGGCCAAGCCGATATAGACCGTTCCCACCGGACGGCCGTCCTGCGGGTCGGGGCCGGCGACGCCCGTCACCGCGAGCCCGTAGGTCGCCCCGAGGGCGTCACGGACCCCGGCGGCCATCCCGGCGGCCACGTCCGGGTGGACGGCGCCGTGCTCGGCGAGCAGGTCGCCCGGGACGCCGAGCAGCCGCTGCTTCAGCTCGGTGGCGTAGGCGACCATGCCGCCCGCGTACGTGGCGGACGACCCCGCCGTCGCGGTCAGCTCGGCGCCGACGAGGCCGCCGGTGAGCGACTCGGCCGTGGCGACGGTCTCGCCCCGGTCCAGGAGCAGCCGGTGCACGACCAGGCTGAGCGTCTCGTCCTCGACCCCGTAGACCGACGGGCCGAGCAGCTCCCGGACGCGCGACTCCACGCCCGCCAGCCGGCCGCCGGCGTCCCGGCCGGCCACGGTGACGCGGACCTTCACCTCGGCGGGGTCGGGCAGGTAGGCGAGCTTCACCCCGTCCAGCGCCTCCACCTCGGCGAGACGGGTCGCGATCACCGACTCCCACAGCCGGGCCGTGCGCAGCGTGCGGCGCGCGACGGAGGGCAGCCCGGCGATCTCCGCGAGCTCCGGCAGCACGACCTCGTCCATGATCGTGCGCATCTCGAACGGGACGCCCGGCAGCGCGTAGGCGACGCCGCCGGGCAGCTCCACGCGCAGGCCGGGCGCCGAACCGGCGGAGTTGGCCAGCGGCCGCGCGCCCTCGGGGACGTCCGCCATGCGCAGCGCCATCGGCTGCAGCTCGCGGCCGGCCCGGGCGACCCGCTCGCGCAGCCGCCGCTCCAGCGCCGGATCGCGGACGAGGGCGACGCCCGCCGCCTCGGCGAGCGCGTCGCGCGTCACGTCGTCGTAGGTGGGGCCGAGACCGCCGGTGGTGATGACGGCGTCGGCGCGGTCGAGCGCGGACGCCACCGCCGCGACGATCACGTCCAGCTCGTCTCCGACCACCACGCTGCGGGTGACCTCGACGCCGTGGTCGGCGAGCCGGCGGCCGAGCCACGCCGCGTTCCCGTTGATCGTGTCGCCGAGGAGCAGTTCGTCCCCGACGGTGAGAAGTTCGACCCGCATCGCGTCCCCGTCCGTCCCCGCCGCGCGGGATCCGTCCCCTCGCGCAGGCGCCCCGAATCTACCGTCGCGGGCCCGCGACGGGCCCGGCGGACCGCCGGTTCACCGGAAATACCGACCGAATGAGGACGCGGACGGCCCCGCCGCTTCGCACCGGCCCAACCGGCATAACGCTTTTCCGTCGTCGCGAAAAGAAGACGGCCGCGTTTATGTCCGCCGCGCCCGGACCGCGCCGGACGCTGCGTGCGGCCGGGACGCCACCGGGAACGCGCATCGTCGCCGCACGTCACCGGGCCCGGCGGACGACAATGGCGGGAAGCGCAGGTCACATTGTGAGTCAAAACTCATTCCACCGATTCGTGCACGGGGACGCCGGCAGGGATAATCGAATAGCGCGGGGCGCCCAAAAGCGGGGCCGCGGGGCCACGACCGGGGTGGGCGTGGTCCCGCGGCCCACCTAAGTCGACAGGCGGCGCAGCACGGCGCCGCAGCGGCGGGCGTAGGACCGCTGGAACGCCCTCCCGAGCGGGCCCGCCAGCCTGGCGGCCGCCGTCGCCGGACGGCTGAACGCCGTGACCGTCAGCCACACGTCGCCCTCGTCGTCCAGGTGCACGACGAACGACTCCTCCCCCGACTCGGGGTGGCCCGGGAGCGTCCCGTACGCCCATCCGGCGTAGCGCTCCTCCTCGCGCGTCCACACGATCCGGCAGGGCGCCCTCAGGCGCAGCGGCCCGATTCCCAGCCCGATCACGACGCTCACACCGGGGGCGGCGCGCGGCGCCGACGCCTCCACCCGGACCGGCAGGGCGCGGTGCATCCAGAACTCCATGACCGCGTCGGCGGCGTTCCGGAACGCCGCCGGCCCCCGCCCGACGAGCGTCCGCCGCCGCATGTGCCGGTACCCGGCGGGGCGTTCGGCGTCGCGCGTCGCGCCGACCTCGGCGTAGGTGAAGTCGTGCGCGGTCATGCCCCTCCGGCCTCCAAGCTGACGAATCCGCGTCAAGTATCGCCCGTACGCCTGGCCACCCGGCGAGCCGGCCCGTAACGTCCCGCGCATGATCGCCGTTGTCGCCGGGCTGAACGTCTTCCCGATCAAGAGCGCGGGGGCGGTCCCGGTCGCCGAGGCCGAGCTGACGCCGGACGGGCTGCGCCACGACCGGGAGTTCATGCTCGTCCGCACCGATGGGCGGCATCTGTCGCAGCGGGAGATCCCCGAGCTGGCGCTGCTCCGTCCCGGCTACGACGGCGTGAAGCTCGTCGTCCACGCCCCGCTCGCGGCCGCGCCCCTGGTGTGCGAGGCGGTGGACGGCCCCCCCGCTCGACGTCACCGTGCACGGCCGCCCGTGCCAGGGGATGGACCAGGGCGACGAGGCGGCCGGATGGTTCTCCGAGACCCTCGGCCTCCCCTGCCGCCTCGTCCGCTTCACCGGGACGCGCCCCACCGCGCTCGGCGGCGGCACCCTGACCTACGCCGACGGCTATCCCGTCTCGGTGCTGTCGGAGGAGTCGCTCGCCGACCTGAACCGGCGGATGGACGCCCGGCTCCCGATGGCGCGCTTCCGTCCCGACATCGTCCTGCGCGGCCTCGGCCCCTACGGCGAGGACCCCGTCACCCGCCTGCGCGGCGACCGGGTCGACATCGAGCTCCTCCGGCCGTGCGGGCGCTGCGTCATCGTCAACACCGACCAGGAGACCGCCCGCCGGTCCCCCGCGCCGCTGCGCGCGCTCGCCCGGTACCGCACCGGGCGGTTCGGCGGCACCCGGGAGATCATGTTCGGCAGGCTCGGCGTGCCCCGCGCGCTCGGCGCCCTCCGCGTGGACGGCGAGCTCACCGCCTCCTGAGGGACCGGTGAGCGCCGGCCGTCAGGAGGCCTCGCCGGACGGGCGGCGCATGCGCCAGGCCTGAAGGACGTAGTCGACGCCGGTGACGACCGTGACGACGAGGGCCGCGCCCATCGTGGCCCAGCGCAGGTAGTCGAGCGGGCCGGGCAGGATGTAGAAGCCGATGGCGAAGACCTGGAGGGTCGTCTTCAGCTTGCCGCCCTTGCTCGCCGGGATCACGCCGCGGCGGATCACGACGAACCGCATCACCGTGATGCCGATCTCGCGGACCAGGATGGCGGCGGTCACCCACCACCACAGCTCGCCCATCACCGACAGGCTGACCAGCGCCGCCCCGATGAGCGCCTTGTCCGCGATCGGGTCGGCGATCTTGCCGAAGTCGGTGACGAGGCCGCGCGCCCGGGCGATGTCACCGTCGATCTTGTCGGTGATCGAGGCGACGGCGAACACGGCGAAGGCGGCGAGCCGCCAGCCGGTGCCGTCCAGGAAGAACATCCAGACGAACAGCGGCACCAGCGCGATCCTGAGGAGTGTCAGCGCGTTGGCGATGTTCCAGAGGCCGGCCTGCGGCGGATCCGGCGCGGAGGCGACCGGCTCCGGGGTGCCGGCGATCACGAGACGTCCGCGACGAGGTCCACCCCGTCGCTGCCCGCGACCCGGGCCTCCACGATGTCGCCGAGCGCGAGCCCCTCGCCGCGGACCAGGACCGTCCCGTCCACCTCGGGCGCCTGGTGCTCGGCGCGGCCCTCGAAGCCGCCGCCCGGCGCTCCGTCCCCCGCCTGCTCCGCCTTGTCCTCCAGCAGGACGCGGACCACCGAGCCGACGCGGTCCTCGGCGCGCTGCGCGGTCAGCTCCTCGGCGAGACCGGTCAGCTCCTCGACCCGGGCGGCGATGTCGGCGGGGTCGAGCTTGCCGTCCAGGTTCGCGGCCTCGGTGCCCTCCTCGTCGGAGTAGCCGAACACGCCGACGGCGTCGAGCCGGGCGGCCGACAGGAACTCCGCCAGCTCCTCGAAGTCCTCCACCGTCTCGCCGGGGAAGCCGACGATGAAGTTGGAGCGCACGCCCGCCTCCGGGGCCAGCGCGCGGATCTGGTCCAGCAGCCCGAGGAACCGCTCCCGGTCGCCGAACCGGCGCATCGAGCGCAGCACCGGCCCGCTCGCGTGCTGGAACGACATGTCGAAGTACGGCGCGACACCGGGCGTTCCGCAGATCGCCTCGATGAGGCCGGGACGGGTCTCGGCGGGCTGCAGGTAGCTGACCCGCACCCGCTCGATGCCGTCGACGGCGGCGAGCGAGGGCAGCAGCTTCTCCAGCGCCCGCAGGTCGCCGAGGTCCTTGCCGTAGGACGTGGAGTTCTCGCTGACGAGCACCACCTCGCGGACGCCGTGGTCGGCGAGCCAGCGCGCCTCCTCCAGCACCTCCGCGGGCGGGCGCGACACGTACGCGCCGCGGAACGCGGGGATCGCGCAGAACGTGCAGCGCCGGTCGCAGCCGGACGCCAGCTTCAGCGGCGCGACCGGGCCGCCGCCGAGGCGCCGCCGCAGCACCCGCGGGCCCGACGCCGGCGCCACGCCGTCAGGGAGGTCGTCCTGCCCGCCGTGCCCCGGGACGACGACGTGGGAGCCGTGCCGCTCGACCGGGCTGATCGGCAGAAGGGTGCGGCGGTCGCGGGGAGTGTGCGCGCCGTGCCGGCGTCCCTCCATGACGTCGTCGAGACGGTCGCCGATCGCGGTGTAGTCGTCGAAGCCGATCACCGCGTCGGCCTCGGGCAGCGCCTCGGCCAGCTCGCTGCCGTACCGCTCGGCCATGCACCCGGCGGCGACGACCTTGGCGCCGGAGTCGTGCGCGGCCAGCAGCGTGTCGATGGAGTCCTTCTTGGCCGCCTCGATGAACCCGCAGGTGTTGACGACCACCACGTCGGCGCCGTCCGCGCCGTCCGCCAGGTCCCAGCCCGCGTCCTCGATGCGCGCGGCGAGCTCCTCGGAATCGACCTCGTTGCGGGCGCAGCCGAGCGTGATGAGTGAGACCTTGCGGCGAGTGGACATGCCCCTAAGGTAATGGGCCGCCGCCGCGATGCCGACCATCGGCCCGCGGCATCCTCGCCGGGAACCGCCGGCCGGGCCGCGGAACGCTCCAGCGCCGCCCCGGGACGCCGGATCAGGCCGATTCGGGGTCGCCCCGGTCGAAGGTCAGCCGCTGGACGCCCTTGCCCTTGCCGGGCGAGCCCAGGTCCTTGCCGTTGACGGTCAGGTTGACGCTGCCGCCGACGCCGATCACCAGATGGACCTTCTTCTTGGCGGTGAAGCTCTTCTGCTCGCCCTCGCGGATCATCCCGCTGAACAGCGGCCTGCCCTTGTCGCCCTGGACGTTCAGCCACGTCGTCCGCTTCGCCTCGACCCGCACCTCGACCTTGGTGCGCGGCGCCTCCGCGACCGGAGCGTTGCCCTTGGGCGCGGACGGCGTGGCCGACGGCGTGGGCGGGGCGGGCGTCCCGGCGACCTGCCGCGCGGTGCGCCGCCCGCCGCCGCCGTGCCCGACCACCTGGACGACCCCGTAGATGGCCACGAGCGCGAGGGCGAGCGCCATCGCGGCGCTCCAGTTCGGCGACCGGCGCTCGCGGAACGCGATCGGCTGCTCCGGCTCGAACGCCGACACCGCCGAGACCGGCTGCGGGGCGCCGCCGTGGTCGGCGTCGAACTCGGCGACGAGCGGTTCCGGATCGATGCCGATCACGCGCGAGATGCTGCGGATGTGGCCGCGGGCGTAGAAGTTGCCGCCGCACGCGGAGAAGTCGTCGGACTCCATGCCGCGGATGACGGTCTCGCGTATCCGTGTCTGGAGGCTCACCTGTGTCACCGAGAGACCGGCCCGCTGACGCTCCTCCGCCAAGGTCTCACCGATGCTCACGCCGGGCCTCCTCTGAGGAGCTGTGGCCGATCTCGCACGACTGTGAAACCAGTCTAGGAACGGGGGTGCCCGTTCAGCGACTGCCAACACGTTCGAAACAGGGCAAGATTTCGCATCATTCCGCAATGCTCCGGCACCGCGCTCAGCCTCCGCCGCGCAGTTCCGCAAGCACCCCCGGCAGATCGTCCGGCTTGGCCAGGACGTCCCGCGCCTTGGAGCCCTCGCTGGGGCCGACGATGTCGCGGCTCTCCATCAGGTCCATCAGCCGCCCGGCCTTCGCGAACCCGACGCGCAGCTTGCGCTGGAGCATCGACGTCGACCCGAACTGGGTGGACACGACCAGCTCGATCGCCTGGACGAGCAGGTCCATGTCGTCGCCGATCTCCTCGTCGATCTCCTTCTTCGGCGCACCGGCCGCGGCGACGTCCTCCCGGTAGCTCGCCTCCATCTGCCCCTTGCAGTGGTCGACGACGCTGTGGATCTCCTTCTCGGAGACGTAGGCGTTCTGGAGGCGCATGGGCTTGCTCGCACCCATCGGCAGGAACAGCGCGTCGCCCTGCCCGACGAGCTTCTCGGCGCCCGGCTGGTCGAGGATGACGCGGCTGTCGGACAGCGACGAGGTCGCGAACGCCAGCCGGGACGGCACGTTGGCCTTGATGAGCCCGGTGACGACGTCGACCGACGGGCGCTGCGTCGCCAGGACGAGGTGGATGCCGGCGGCGCGGGCGAGCTGGGTGATGCGGACGACCGAGTCCTCCACGTCGCGCGGCGCGACCATCATCAGGTCGGCCAGCTCGTCGACGATGACGAGCATGTACGGGTACGGGGTGTAGACGCGCTCGCTGCCGGGCGGCGGGACCAGCTTGCCCGCCTTCACCGCCTTGTTGAAGTCGTCGATGTGCCGGTACCCGGACGCGGCCAGGTCGTCGTAGCGGCGGTCCATCTCGCCGACGACCCAGTCGAGGGCCTCGGCGGCCTTCTTGGGGTTGGTGATGATCGGCGTGATGAGGTGCGGGATGCCCTGGTACATCGTCAGCTCGACCCGCTTGGGGTCGACGAGGATCATCCGCACCTCGTCGGGCGTGGCGCGCATCAGGATCGAGGTGATGAGCCCGTTGATGCAGGTCGACTTGCCCGCCCCGGTGGCGCCCGCGATGAGGATGTGCGGCATCTTCGCCAGGTTCGCCACGACCGTGCGGCCCTCGACGTCCTTGCCGAGCCCGACGATCATCGGGTGGTGCTCGTTCGTGGCGGCCGGGGAGCGCAGCACGTCGCCGAGGCTGACGATGTCCTTGTCGGTGTTGGGGATCTCGACGCCGATCGCGGACTTGCCGGGGATCGGGGAGATGATGCGCACGTCGGCGCTCTTCACCGCGTAGGCGATGTTCTTGGTCAGCGCGGTGACCTTCTCGACCTTCACCGCCGGGCCGAGCTCGATCTCGTACCGCGTGATCGTCGGGCCCCGGGTGAACCCGGTGACCTGCGCGTCGATGTCGAACTGCTCCAGCACGCCGGTGAGCGCGTTCACCACCGTGTCGTTGGCCTTGGTGCGCGGCTTGGACACGCTGCCGGGCCGCAGCGCCGTCGGGTCGGGCAGCACGTAGATCTCGCCGGACGACGACAGCGGCAGCTGCTCGGTCCGGCGCGGCGCCGGCGTCGGGTCGCGCACCTCGGGGTGCTCGGCCTCGGCGACGGCCTCGGCCGTCGGATCGGCGGACATGCGATGGGCGGACATCGCGTCGCCGGACATCGCGTCGTCGGACATGGACTCGCCGGCGACGTGCTCGTCCATCGGCTCGTCGGCGGGCGGCGCCGGGGGCGGGACCTGCGCGCCGAACAGGTCGGGCTCGAACAGCTCGTCGGCGAGGTCGCGGCGGGGACGGTCGGCCTTCTTCGGCTCGTCCTCCAGCAGCGGGGTGTCGTACGGCTTGGAGTGCTCGCCGACCTCCAGCTCGTCGGCGTCCTCGGCCTTGCCCTTGCGGCGCCGCTTCTTCGGCGCGTTCTCGCCCTCGGCCTCGCCGGCGGACGGGCGTTCGGGGCGGCTCTGCAGCGTGGCCATCGCCCACAGGTCGGCGACCCGCTCGGGGACCTTCGCGATCGGCGTCGCGGTGACGACCAGCAGCCCGAACCCGGACAGGAGCAGCAGCAGCGGGACGGCCACCCACCCGCTCAGCGCCGCGTCCAGCGGGGCCGAGACCAGCCAGCCGACCACGCCGCCGGACTCGCGGACGCCGTTCATGTCCTTGGCGGGGGACGGGACGCCGGCGGCGATGTGCAGGATGCCGAGGACGCCCACGCCGAGCGCGGTGATGCCGATGACGACGCGGCCGGTGTCCTCGTGGTGCTCGGGGTGGCGCAGCGTCCGCCACGCCAGCAGCGCCAGCAGCACGGGCAGGCCCATCGCCATGATGCCGAGGCCGCCGCGCACGACCTTCTCCAGCGCGATGGTGACGACGCCGTCGGGCCGGAACCAGGTGACGGAGGCCAGCACGATGGACGAGCCGAGCAGCGCCAGGCCCAGCCCGTCGCGGCGGTGCTCGGGGTCGAGGTTGCGGGCCCCGTTGCCGTAGGCGCGGAACACCGACCCGACCGCGACCGCCGCGAGAAGGTACAGCTTGAACAGGAGCTTGAAGAACCCGAGGACCGCCTGGGGGATCGGGTCGGGCTTCTGCGGGGGGCGCCCGCGGCCCGAGCCGCGGCTCCCCTTGGAGTTGCCGCTCGGTCGCTTCCGGGGGGCCTGACCTGCGGGCTTGCGAGCCGCCGTGCCCCCCGCACGCGAGGAGGCTTTCGCGCCTCCAGACGCACGTGTGGCCATGGTTATGAGAGTAACCAAGGACCCTCGCGGTTCCAGGGAGGGCGGGCGGGCGTGTCGAACGGACGGCGGCGGCCCCGGGACCCGTGTCGCGGGCCCGGTCCGCGCCGTCCGTCCGGCGTGCCGCTAGACCTCGACGACGACCGGGATGATCATCGGGCGGCGGCGGTAGTTCTCGCTGACCCACTTGCCGACGGTGCGCCGGATCAGCTGGCTGATCTGGTGCACGTCGTTCACGCCGTCGCCGGCGGGGTCCCGCAGCACGTCCTCGATCCGCGCGATGACCTCGTCGAAGTCCTCGTTGACGATGCCGGCGCCGCGGGCGTGCACCTCGGGCCCGGCGACGAGCTTGCCGGAGGTGGAGTCGAGGCCGATGACGATGGAGACGAACCCCTCCTCGCCGAGGATGCGCCGGTCCTTCAGGGAGGTCTCGGTGACCTCGCCGACCGACAGGCCGTCCACGTACACGTACCCGGCGGGGACCGCGCCGACGATCTTGGCCGCGCCGTCCACGAGGTCGACGACGACGCCGTCCTCGGCGATGACGATGCCGTCCTCCGGCACGCCGGTGAGCGCGGCGAGCTTGGCGTGGGCGCGCAGGTGCCGCCACTCGCCGTGGACGGGCATGAAGTTCGCCGGCTTGGTCATGTTGAGCACGTACAGCAGCTCGCCGGCCGAGGCGTGCCCCGACACGTGCACGAGCGCGTTGCCCTTGTGGACGATGCGGGCGCCCCACCGGGTGAGGCCGTTGATGACGCGGTTGACCGCGTTCTCGTTGCCCGGGATCAGCGACGACGCCAGCATCACGGTGTCGCGGTCGGTGATGCGGATCGAGTGGTCGCGGTTGGCCATCCGCGACAGCGCCGACATCGGCTCGCCCTGCGACCCGGTGCACACCAGCACGAGCCGGTCGCCGGGGATGTCGTCGATCACCTTCTGCTCGACCATGATGTCGTCGGGGACGTTGAGGTACCCGAGTTCGCGCGCGACGCCCATGTTGCGGACCATGGACCGCCCGACGAAGCACACCTTGCGGCCGTTGGCGACGGCGGCGTCGAGGACCTGCTGGACGCGGTGGATGTGCGAGGCGAAGCAGGCGACGATGAGCCGCCCCTGCGCGGTGCGGAACACCTCGTCGACGACGGGCCCGATGTTGCGCTCGCTGGTGACGAAGCCCGGCACCTCGGCGTTCGTCGAGTCCGACATCAGCAGGTCGATGCCCTCGGCGCCGAGCCGGGCGAACCCGGGCAGGTCGGTGAGCCGGCCGTCCAGCGGGAGCTGGTCCATCTTGAAGTCGCCGGTGTGCAGGACGAGCCCCGCGGGCGTGCGGACGGCGACGGCGAGCGCGTCCGGGATCGAGTGGTTGACGGCGAGGAACTCGCAGTCGAACGGCCCGAACGCGCGGCGCTCGCCCTCCGCGACCACGTGGGTCGCCGGTTTGATCCGGTGCTCGGTGAGCTTGGCCTCCAGCAGCGCCAGCGACAGCCGCGAGCCGACCAGCGGGATGTCGCGGCGCTCGCGCAGCAGGTACGGGACGGCGCCGATGTGGTCCTCGTGGCCGTGCGTGACGATCACGGCCTCGATGTCGTCCAGCCGGTCCCTGATGTACTCGAAGTCGGGCAGGATCAGATCGACGCCGGGCTGCTCGGTCTCGGGGAACAGCACGCCGCAGTCGACGACGAGCAGGCGACCGCCGTACTCGAACACCGTCATGTTGCGGCCGATCTCCCCCAGCCCGCCGAGCGCGACGATCCGCAGGCCCCCCTTGGGCGGCGCGGGCGGTTCCGAGAGATCCGGGTGAGGATGGCTCACCGGGCGACCTCCGGGATGACGACCTCCGGCACTTTGACTCCCCCTATCGTGAGGTCTTCTCGCAGGCGCGCCGCGAACTCCGGCGAGGCCTCCACCAGCGGCGCGCGAAGCGGGCCGCCTCCGGGGAGGCCGAGCAGGTTCAGCGCTGCCTTGACGGCGATGGCGCCCTGCGTACGGGTCATGATGGCGGCGACCACGGGCAGCAGCCGCCGGTGGATCTCCAGCGCCCGCCCGTGCTCGCCGGCGCGGTATGCGTCGATCATCTCATGGAGCTCGACGCCGACCACATGGCCGACCACGCTGACGAACCCCGCCGCCCCGACCGACAGCCACGGCAGGTTGAGGTTGTCGTCGCCGGAGTACCAGACCAGGTCGGTCTCGGCCATCACCCGGGACGCGCCGAACAGGTCGCCCTTGGCGTCCTTCACGGCCACGATCCGCGGGTGCTCGGCGAGCTGCACGAGCGTGTCGTTCTGGATCGGCACCCCGGCGCGTCCCGGGATGTCGTACAGCATGTTGGGCAGCGCCGTCGCGTCGGCCACCGCGGTGAAGTGGCGGACGAGGCCCTCCTGCGGGGGCTTGTTGTAGTACGGCGTGACCACGAGCAGGCCGTGCGCGCCCGCGGCCTCGGCCTGCCGCGCGAGTTTCAGGCTGTGCTCGGTGTGGTTGGTCCCGGCACCGGCGACGATCACGGCGCGGTCGCCGACCGCCTCGATGACCGCGCGCAGGAGCGTGCTCTTCTCTTCGTCGCTCGTCGTGGGCGACTCGCCCGTCGTCCCGTTGACGACGAGGCCGTCATGGCGCCGCTCGTCGACCAGGTGGGTCGCGAGGCGCGCGGCGCCGTCGTAGTCGACGCCGCCGTCCGGCAGGAACGGGGTGACCATGGCGGTCAGCATCCGTCCGAACGGAGCGGCAGTGGATGTGCTGGGTGCCATGCAACGAACGGTACCGTTCCGGCCGTTCCACTTGGACCCGCAGGTCGAAGCGGAACGGGAGAAAACGGGAGGAAGCCGTCGCCACACGCTCGGGGGTACGCGTGGCGACGGCTCCCACAACCGACATCGTGGCACGCAAATGCCGCGTTACGGGGTCAGTCCGGCCACGTCCCGGACTCGGTTGGATAACGTGACCCCGCGGTCATCTCCTGCAGGCGAACACGGAGCTCCTCGACGTCGGGGGTGCGCACGAGATCGTTCCCCCGGACCGCCCACCACTGCCCGGACCCGCCCCGCCCGATCCGCCAGCCGGCGAACTCGGCCGCGAGTTCGCCGATACGGTCGGCGTCGTGCCGCGCGGACTGCTGAGTGCCCATCGGCCGTCCCCACTTCCCCTTGCCATCCGCCTGTCGAGGCCTGACCTTCCGCACCCTCCACTACCCCCGGATTGTGCGGATATCCACCCCTTTTTACCTGGGGAAACGCAAGTTTCGGAACGTCGTGGCGTGGGTTTCTCAGCCGCCAAAACTTCCTGTCGCTCGGGGTAGCCAGGTGGCGCGATAACGTGACCATTCGGACGGACTGGTCGTCCAGTCCGCGTACACGCCGACGCCGTACGGACGCCTGGGCGGCCGCTTGAGATCATCGACTCCGCGCCGGACTCCGCGCAGGGCGACGGGCAGGTCCTCCGCCCACTCCATCAGGGGCCGGTAGGTGGGGACGCCCATGAAGACCGTCGTGCGGTCGCCGATGAGCTCCAGAGTCGTGCGGGTGTGCCGGGCGAAATGCCACCCGGCGAGGGAGCGCGTGGGCAGCGACACGTCGTAGGTCATGATCGCGACCTGGTCGGCGCGGTCGGCGACGGCGCGCAGGAAGTCCCGGGTGGGGCGGGGCGGATAATGGAACTTCCCCGTGCGCGGGAGCAGCGCCTTGTAGATCGGCTGGGCCGCGTCCAGGAGGGTCTGCTGCTCCAGCGCCACCGACAGCAGCCTGCCCTTCGACCGGGTCAGCGCGCGGGTCGCGTCCATGAGCGCGAGGAAGGCGCGGTCGTCGGGGTAGATCGGCTCGAAGTCGTAGTGGATGCCGTCGAACCCCAGGTCGAGGAAGGCCGCGTCCGTCCTGAGCACCCGCGCCCGCACGGCGGGGTCGTCCAGGTCGATGACGCCCTTGCCGTCCACCATCCGGATCTGCCCCAGGTAGGCCTGCGCGCGGACGCCCGGCGCGTACTCGTGCACGGCCGCGATGAGCCGGCGCGCGTGGCGGTACTTGGCCTCGGGCACGGTGCCGTCCGCCTCGAACGGCCCGGCGTGGAAGAAGACGTCGGTGATGCGGTTCTCTCTCAGCAGCTTTCCGAGCGCCCGGTACTCGGCGTCGCTGTGGGCCTCCCCCACCCACTGGTGCCGCGCCCAGAGCGCGTTGGCCTCGGTGCCGCGCGCCCGCGGTTCGGGCTGCCACCACACCCAGACCCCGGCGAACACCAGCCCGGCGAGGCCGAGCACGTAGGCCGCCGCCCACCCCAGAATCCGTCCGACCCGCCCCAAACCGCGCATCACGCAATCATGTCGGAAGAGCCGGGCGCCAAGCGCCCGCCGTCCCAGCGGGGCCCCAGCCGCGGCCCACGATCCGGCCATAAAACGATCATGGTTGGGACGTGTTCGCGCGCCGCGCGCGGCAGCGGTTGACAAGAGGGGAACCTTGTACTCACGAGGCGGCTCGTGGTGTCGGCCCGTTGGTCACGATGGGGAGCCGCCCGGTCCTTACCGTCCCACACGGATGGAGGTCTACCGGCATGCGAGTCCCACCGAGGCAGGGCGAACCCCGCCCCCTGATCAGCACGCGGGCCCTCGTGATCGTCCTCGTGGCGATCGGCGCCGCCGCCCTCGCCGCCGCCGCCCCGGATCTGGCGATCCCGATCGGGGTGGGCGTGGCGGTCATCACACTCCTGGCCCAGATCGTCAAGGACTGACCTCACCCGTGTCGCGCGCGACCGGCGGGCAGCTCTCCGCGCGGTCGCGCGCGACCTCGGGCGGCGTGTGCCGGATGCGGGCGCGCTGGGTGAGGGCCACGCAGACCAGCACGGCCACGGCCGCCATCGCGGTCGCGCCGTCGATCCGCTCTCCGAGAAGGACGCCCGACCAGAGCAGGGTGAGCATGGGCTGGGTGAGCTGGACCTGGCTGGCGCGGGCGATCCCGGCCCGCGCCAGCCCCTCGTACCAGGCGAAGAAGCCGAGGTAGGCGGAGAAGACGGACACGTAGCCGAAGCCGAGCACGGCGTGGGCGGTCCAGTGGGGGCGGGTCGTGGCGAGCAGCCACCCGGTGACCGGGACGGTGACGGGGGCCGCCAGGACGAGCGCCCAGGAGATGACGCGCCAGCCCGGCATGGCGCGTGCCAGCCGCGCGCCCTCGGCGTATCCGGCCGCGCAGGTGAGGAGGGCGGTGAACAGCAGCAGGTCGGCGGGCGTGACGCGGCCCGCCCCGCGGAGCACGGCGAAGCCGGTGACGCAGGCCGCGCCGGCCGCGCTCGCCAGCCAGAAGGCGCGGGAGGGGCGCTCCGCCGCGCGCAGGACCCCGAGCACGGCGGTGGCGGCGGGCAGCAGTCCGACGACGACGGCCGAATGGGCGGAGGAGGCGCCGTGGTCGAGCGCGAGCGTGGAGAACAGCGGGAAGCCGAAGACCACTCCGGCGACGACGACCGCGAGACCCGCCCACTGCCCGCGCTGCGGCGGGCGCGCCCGGACCGATAGCAGTGCGACGGCGGCGAGGAGGCTCGCGGCGGCGGACCGGCCAATGCCGATCATGTACGGGTCGAGCCCCTCAAGCCCGAGGACCGTCGTCGGAAGGGTGAGAGAAAAGGTCAGGACACCGAGGGCGGCGAGCCCCAGACCCGTCCCGGAGCCGCCGGCCGCTATCGGCACGGGAACAGTAGCGCTATCTTTAGTCCTCATGAAAGACGATAGCAGCGTGGCGGCGCTGGCCGGCCTGCTGCGCACGGAGGTCCACCGGATGAGTCCCGGCGAGCGCCTCCCGTCGAGCCGGGCGCTGGTCGAGCGGCACCGGGTCAGCCCGGTCACGGTGTCGCGGGCGCTCGGCCTTCTGGCCGCCGAGGGCCTGGTGGTGACGCGGCCGGGCAGCGGGGCGTTCGCCGCGCCGCGGGCCGCGGCCGCCGCGGAGCCCGCCGACTTCGGCTGGCAGGCGGTGACGCTCGCCGACCGGGCCGTGGACCCCTCCGGGGTGTCGTGGCTGCTCACCCCGGCGCCCGACGGCGTGGTCCCGCTCAGCGGCGGCTACCTGCACCCGGCGCTCCAGCCGGTGCGGGCGCTCGCGACGGCGGCGGCGCGGGCGGCCCGGCGCCCGGCGGCGTGGGAGATGCCGCGGCTCGGGGGCGTGCCGGAACTGCGCTCCTGGTTCGCCCGCGCGGTCGGCGGCGCCGTCTCCCCCGCCGACGTGCTGATCACGAGCGGCGGCCAGCAGTCGCTGACGACCGTGCTGCGGGCCCTGCTCCCGCCGGGCGCACCGGTGCTGGTCGAGTCGCCGACGTACCTGGGCGTCCTTGCGGTGGCGCGCGCGAGCGGGCTGCATCCGGTCCCCGTCCCGGTGGACGCGGACGGCGTCCGTCCCGACCTGCTGGCCGAGGCGTTCGCGATGAGCGGCGCGCGCGTCCTCTACGTCCAACCCGCCTTCCACAACCCGACCGGCGCGGTGCTGGGCGCCGAGCGGCGCGCGCGGGTGCTGGACGTGGCCCGCGCGGCCGGGGCGTTCGTGGTGGAGGACGACTTCGCGCGGTACCTCGGCGTCGACGCGCCCCCGCCTCCGCTGATCGCCCAGGACGCCGACGGCCGGGTCGTCCACGTCGCGTCCCTGACCAAGGCCACCGCGCCGAGCCTGCGGATCGCCGCGGTGGTCGCCCGGGGGCCGGTCGCCGAGCGGATCCGCGCGACGCAGCTGGTCGAGGAGTTCTTCCCCGCCAGGCCGCTGCAGGAGACGCTGCTGGAACTGGTCAGCTCGCCGGGCTGGCCGCGCCATCTGCGGGCCGTCCGGGCCGCCCTGCGCTCGCGCCGGGACGCGCTCCTCACCGCGCTCGCCCGCGATCTGCCGGAGCTGCGCGTCAACCGCCCGGCGGGCGGCCTCCACCTGTGGGCCCGGCTGCCGGACGGCGTCGACGACACCGCGCTGGCCGAGGCCGCGCTGCGCGCCGGGGTCCTGGTCAGCGCGGGGCGGCCGTTCTTCCCCGCCGAGGCCCCCGCCCCGCACCTGCGGATCAGCTACGGGACGGCGGCGTCGGAGGCGGAGCTCGCCGAGGGCGTGCGCCGCCTCGCCTCGGTCCTGCGGTCGTAGCGCCGCCCCGCGCTCATGAGGCGGTGCAGAGGCAGAACTCGTTGCCCTCGGGGTCGTGCCAGACCTGGAACGGGTGCGCCGGGTTCCCCATGGGCCCGGCGGCCGGGGTCGCGCCGAGGCTCGCCGCCCGCTCGCCGGCGAAGCGGATGTCCGGGACCTCCAGGTCCAGGTGCAGCCGGTTCTTGACCTTCTTGCCCTCGGGGACGAGCTGGAGCGACAGGACGGGCCCGCCCGCCCCGAGCGGCTCCAGGTCGAGCCAGTCGTCGCTCTCCGCCGTCGTCTTCATGGCGAGGAGTCCGCCCCAGAAGGCCGCCATGGCGCCCAGGTCGGCGCAGTCGATGACGAGGTTGCCCACCTTCGGCCTCATCGCACGGCTCCCGCCGCGCCGGCGGGCCGCGCTGCGGCGCGGGCGCAGTACGGAGCGGGAGGCGTGCGGCGCGCCAAGTGCAGCCCGCCGATCCGGTCGCCGACCCGGTCGCGGACCCAGGACCGCTTCCGGGCGGCGCGCTCCGTCGCCCGCGCGCGGGCGACGAGCCTCGCCTCGACGATGTCGGCGTGCAGGCGGGCGAACTCGCGTTCGGCCCAGGCATGGCGCTGCGCGAGCACCGCGAAGTACGGCAGCTCGTTCATGGTCGTCCTCCCGTTCATTGACACCATCTAAAACCTAATGCCGGTGTCGCGGTTCACGCAACCAGCGAAAGCTTTATGCCGGTGTTGACACTTGGTAGAGTTCCCCATGGACAAGGAGGGCGCGATGGCCGGCACCGACACGGGCGAGGGCCCCGCGCCGCCGTCCGACGCGGCGCCGCTGCTGGCGGACTTCGTCAACACGCTCGACGTCGAATCCGGCGCCGACGACATCGCGACGCCCGCCGCGCTCGCCGGATGGCTGGCCGGACGCGGGCTCGCTCTCGAAGGCGCCGGCGCCGCCGATGCCGACCTCCGCACGGCCGTCGCGCTGCGCGAAGGGCTCCGCGACGCCATGGAGGCCCACCACGGGAACCATGAGGCCGACATCCCGGACGACCTGGAGGACGTGCTGGCCGCCCTGCCGCTGCGCGTCACCCTGGCCGGTCCGCGCCCCGCGCTCGTCCCGCTCGACCCGCCGGGGGCGGCCGCCGGCGGCCTCGCCCGGATCGCCGCCGCGGTCATGGACGCGGTCGCCGCCGGAACCTGGCCGCGCCTGAAGACCTGCCAGGTCGACACCTGCCGCTGGGCGTTCCTGGACACCTCCAAGAACCGCTCGCGCGCGTGGTGCTCGATGAAGGTCTGCGGCAACCGCACCAAGACCCGCGCCTACCGGGCGCGGCGGCGGACCCCCGCGTAGCCGGCCCTCGCTAGGGTGGGCCGGGATCCCGGCGAGAGGACGTGAGCACGGCATGGCCGATGTGGGGGTGCGGCCCGCGCGGCGCGCGGACGCGGCCGCCGTCGCCGGCATCCAGGTGCGGGCGTGGCGGCACGGGTACCGCGACCTGCTGCCGGCGGACGTCCTGGGCCAGGTGACCAGCGACGCCGCGGTCGAGCAGTGGCGCGACAAGTGGGCGGAGGCGGCGACGGCGCCGCCGAGCCCGCGGCACCGGCTGCTGGTCGCGGTGGCGTCCGACCTCGTCGTGGGCCTGGCCGCGCACGCCCCGGCCGAGGACGCCGACCTCGACCCCGCCCACGCCGCCGAGCTGATCACCCTGCTGGTCGACCCCCTGCACACGCGGGCCGGGCACGGCAGCCGGCTGCTGGCCGCCACCGTGGACCTGCTCCGCGAGGACGGCTTCACCACCCTGGTCACCTGGGCGTTCGAGGGCGACGAGCTGACGCGGACGTTCCTCGGCTCGGCCGGGTGGGCGCCCGACGGGACGGCCCGGACGCTCGACATGGGCGAGCCCGTCCGGCAGATCCGCCTGCACACCGACATCAGCCCCCCGCCGCCCGGAACGGCCTCCTAAGCTGGGTTTCGAAGTCCCGGCCCACTTCGCTCGCCCGGCGGCTCGCCACGCGACCGGGCCCGGGCGAACGAGGCGTCGCTTCGCGATCAGCCCGATTCCGCTCGCCTCCGGCTTCGCTCCCGCGTTCGCGCGCGGCCGAAGCCACTGCGGAACAGGGCTCTAGCCAGGGGTCGGTGAGGCGCACGGGCGGTCCGGCCATATCTTGGAGGTCGTGCCCGAGTCCACTTTCCTGACGCCGCCCCGTGCCTCCGCACCGGCGCCCTCCCGCCGGCACCGCCGGCTCGGCCTGGTCGTGATGAGCCTCGGCGTCTCGCTGGTCGTGGTGGACGCCACGATCGTGGGCGTGCTGCTGCCCCGGATCGTCTCCGACCTGGGCCTGTCGACCTCGGGCGCGGAGTGGGCGACCTCGGTGTACGCGCTGGTGTTCGCCGCGCTGCTCATCCCGTTCGGGCGGGCGGGCGACCTGGTCGGGCGCCGCCGGATGTTCGTGCTCGGCGTGACGGTGTTCGCGGCGGCGAGCCTCGCCGCCGCGCTGGCCCCCGGCGGCGCGGCGCTGATCGGCGCGCGGGCGCTGCAGGGCGTCGGCGCCTCGATGCTCATGCCGGCGACGCTGTCCACGGTGAACGCGGTGTTCACCGGGCGGGACCGGGCCGTCGCCTTCGGCGTCTGGGGCTCGATGATCAGCGGCATGGCGGCGCTCGGGCCGCTCGCGGGCGGCGCGCTGGCCACCGGCGGCGGCTGGCGGTGGGCGTTCGGGGTCAACCTGCCGCTCGGCGCCGTCCTGATCGCCGGGGCGCTGCGGTTCATGCCCGAGACGCGTGCGCCCGCGCCGGGCGGCGCGCGGCGCGAGATCGACTGGGCGGGCGGCGCGCTGGCCGCCCTCGGCCTCGGCGCGCTGGTCTGGGGGATCATCGAGGGGCAGACGTACGGCTGGTGGACCGCGACGCGCCCGTTCACCGCCGGCGGCCTCCGCTGGCCGGAGGCCGCCCCGTCCCCCGTCCCCGTGGTCATGGCGCTCGGCGCCGCGCTGGTCGGGGCGCTGGTCGCGGTCGAGCGGTCCCGGGCGGCGGCGGGGCGGCCGGTGATGCTCGACCTGGCGCTGTTCCGCATCCCCAACTTCCGGCGCGGCAACCTGACCTCCGCACTGATCAACGTCGGCGAGCTCGGGCTGCTGTTCGTCCTGCCGCTCTTCCTGCTGGGCGTGCACGGCACGAACCCGCTGCAGATCAGCCTGGCGATCCTGCCGCTGGCCGTCGGCGCGTTCGTGTCCGGCGGGTGCGCGGGCCGGCTCGCCGACAGGCGCGGCCCCCACCGCGTCGTGCAGATCGGCCTGGTGCTGGAGGTCGCCGCGGTCCTCGGGCTGGCCCTGACCGTCTCGGCCACGACCGGCGGGCTCGGGCTCGCGCCGTGGATGCTGCTGTACGGGCTGGGCCTCGGGCTGACGTCGGCGCAGCTGGCGAACGTCTCGCTCGCGGACGTCCCGCCGGCGCAGTCGGGCCAGGCGTCCGGGACCCAGTCGACGGCCCGGCAGGTCGGCGCGGCGCTCGGCATCGCCGCGATCGGGACGGTGTTCGCGACGAGCCTCGGGCACGCGATGACCGACCGGCTGGCGGGTTCGTCGCTGAGCCCGGAGCGGAGGGCGGCCCTCGCCCGCGAGCTGCGCCACAGCGCCGGCACCTCCGGGCGTGATCTGCACGACACGCCCGGGCTCGCCGCCGAGGCGCGCGCCGCGGACGCCAGCCTCGCCGCCGCCACCAGGAACGCGGCGCTGACCACGGCGGCGATCCTGGCCCTCGGGCTCGGGCCCGCGCTGCGGCTGCGCCCGAGCACTGATCTTCATCGGGAAGAATCGAAGCGCTAGTCCCCCTGTCGTCCCACGAGAACAAGCGGTGACTGTGGCCACGCTCTCCCAATGGGTCGCCGGATCCCGGCCCCGAACCCTGCCCGCGTCCCTCGTTCCCGTCGTCGTCGGCACCGGCGTCGCCGTGGGCGAGGGCGACCCCGTCTGGTGGCGCGGCGTCCTCGCCGCCGTCGTCGCCCTCGTGCTGCAGATCGGGGTGAACTACTCCAACGACTACAGCGACGGCATCCGCGGCACCGACGAGGACCGCGTCGGCCCGCTGCGGCTCGTCGGGTCGAAGGCCGCCCCGCCCAAGCAGGTCCTGGCCGCCGCGCTCGGCTGCTTCCTCGCCGCCGCCGTGGCCGGGCTCGTCCTGGCCGCCGCGACGACGTGGTGGCTGCTGCTCGTCGGCGCGTTCGCGATCCTCGCCGCCTGGTTCTACACGGGCGGCAAGACGCCGTACGGGTACCGCGCGCTGGGCGAGGTCTCGGTGTTCGTCTTCTTCGGCCTGGTCGCCGTCGTCGGGACGACCTACGTCCAGATCGAGGAGCTGCCCTGGGAGGCGTGGGCGGCGGCGGTCCCGATCGGGCTGCTGGCGTGCGGGATGCTCGTCGCCAACAACCTGCGCGACATCCCCACCGACCGGGAGTCGGGCAAGCGGACCCTGGCCGTCGTCCTGGGCGACCGCTGGACGCGGATCCTGTACGCGGCGTGCACCGCGCTGCCGTTCATGTTCGCCCTGGCCCTGGCGGCCCCGCACCCGTGGGCTCTGCTCGCGCTGCTGGCGGCGCCGCTGTCGCTGCCGCCGACGCAGAAGGTGCTGAACGGCGCGAACGGCCCCGCACTGATCCCGGTGCTCGGCGAGACCGGCCGGCTGCAGATCGCCTACGGCGTGCTGCTGGCGGTCGGCCTGGCGCTCTGATCCCCGGCCGGGGTGCTCTGGCTCTCGGCCAGCAGGAACGCGCCGGTGAGGCCGGCGACCAGCCCGGCGAGCACCCCGGCGAGGGCGACCAGGCCCGTGGCCGACGCGGCGTCCTGCGCCAGGAAGCCCGGCCGGCCGAGCACCACGAGCAGCCCGTAGAGGGACGCGGCGAACATGGTGCCGGAGCCGGTCCACGCGGCGGCGAGCAGCACGGCGAACCGGTCCGGGCGGGCCGCGCGCCGGACGATCAGCAGGAGCGCTCCGGCGGCGGCGACCGCCGCCAGGCCCTCCACGCCGTCGGCCAGTTGCTGCGCCAGGTTCCGGTCGGCGGCCTCGCGCCCGTGGAGGCCCGCCGTCCCTCCGAACGCCCAGAAGAGCTGCACGGCCGCGAAGACGGCGGCCGGCACCGCCGCCCCGCGCGCCAGGAGCACCTGGAGCGAGTGGGTCGGCCCCTTGGGGACGCTCCTGGTGCGGATCTCGAACATGCGCGGCCACCGGTCGCGCGCGTACAGGGCGAAGGCCGTCAGCAGCCCGATGCCCTGCACGGTGAAGCCCGTGTAGACGACGCCGTACACCCAGCCCTGGAGCGCGTTGCCGTCGCCCGTGAGCGGCTCGGACGAGAAGATCGCCTGGAGGAGCGTCCCCAGCGGGACGGCGAGGACGATCGGCGCGAGCAGGCCCACCGCGATCCAGATCGGCGTCAGCACCAGCCACGCCGGGATCCGGCGGCCCCAGCGGAAGGTGAACGCCGCCGCCACCAGCACGGCCGCCGCGTCCATGCCGAGGGTGATCGCGTTGCCCACGTACAGCGCGGAGCCCTCGGCCGCGGCGGCGTCGTTCCAGCCGACCGTGCTGCCCGACAGCCACGCGATCTTGATGGTGAGGTAGGGGACGCACGCGGCGATCGTCGCCGCGCCGGCGGCCAGGCGGATGCGCCCGGGGCCGCCGTGCGCGCCGCGCGCGGCGGCGGGCGGGTGAAGGGAAACGGTCATGGACCGACGATCCACCGGGGCGCCCGCCCCGCGCCTCCCGCCGCGGGGGGAGAGCGGGCGCACCGCTCCCCCGCAGGGGTGAGGCGGCCGGTCAGGCCCAGTCGATCTCGGCGCGGCCG
The DNA here is from genome assembly GCF_050936235.1 of Spirillospora sp. CA-108201. Lineage (NCBI taxonomy): Bacteria > Bacillati > Actinomycetota > Actinomycetes > Streptosporangiales > Thermomonosporaceae > Spirillospora > Spirillospora sp. CA-108201. The sequence goes on from NZ_JBNJNE010000001.1 coordinate 3,439,191, forward strand.
GCGTCGACGAGGGCCTTGTTGACGGCGCTGAACGGGCGCGTCCCGAAGAACTTCTTGGCGCTCAGCGGGCTCGGGTGCGCCGACTCGATCACGGTGTGCTGGGGACCGGTGATCAGGCGGGCCTTCTTGCGGGCGTAGGCGCCCCAGAGGACGAACACGACGCGCTCGCTCTTGTCGTTCAGCGCGCGGATCGCGGCGTCGGTGAAGTCCTCCCAGCCCTTGCCCGCGTGCGAGCCCGCCTCGCCGGCCCGGACGGTCAGCACGGCGTTCAGCAGCAGGACGCCCTGGTCGGCCCAGCGGGTCAGGTCGCCGGACGCCGGCGCGGGGACGTCGAGGTCGGCCGCCAGCTCCTTGTAGATGTTGCGCAGCGACGGGGGGAGCCGCACGCCCTCGCGCACGCTGAAGCTCAGCCCGTGCGCCTGGCCGGGGCCGTGGTAGGGGTCCTGACCGAGGATCAGGACGCGGGCGCCGTCGAACGGGCAGTGCCGGAACGCGTTGAACAGGTCCTCGCGCGGCGGGTAGACGGTCTGCCCGGCGTACTCCCCCGCGACGAACGCGCCCAGCGCGGCGGTGCCGATCGGGTCGAGCAGCGGATCGAGCCGCTCGCGCCAGTCGCCGGGCAGCAGTTCCATCAGGTCGAGGGACATCGTCGGGCCTCCGAGAAACGTGATCTTCCGTTGCCAGGAACACTAGTGCGGGCCTCTGACACGCCAGGGCCGAATCCAGGGACTCCTGCCCCCCCAACCCTAGGATGAGACAAATGCCCGATTCCCCCCATCGGCGGCGCCTCCGCGCGTCCGCGCTGCTCGCGGCGCTCGTCCTGCCCGCCCTCGGCGCCGGCTGCGGCGGCCCCTCCGGACCGGTGACGCTCACCGTCCTCGCGAACTCCTCGATGACGGAGGTGCTCGGCGAGATCGGCGAGGCCTACCACCAGCAGAACCCGGACGTCAGGCTGCGGTTCGCGTTCGGCGGGACGCCGGAGATCGCCGACCGCCTCGCCGAGCACGCGCCGGCCGACGTCCTGGTGACGGCCGACGGCGCGAGCATGGACGAGGCCGACGAGTACCTGGGCGGGCGCCGCCGCGTCATCGCCCGCGACACGCTCACGATCGCCGTCGGGCCGGGCAACCCCCGCCGGATCCGGGGCCTGCCGGATCTGGCGCGGCCGGGGCTGCGCGTGGTCGTCGGCGCCGGGACGGTCCCCGTCGGCCGCTACACCCGCCAGATCCTCGCCAAGGCGGGCGTGACCGTCCGGTGGAGCAGCGAGGAGATCGGCGCGCGGGCCGTCCTGGACCGCGTCCGCGCCGGCGAGGCCGACGCGGGCCTCGTCTTCGTCACCGACCTGAACTCGGCCGGGATCGCGGCGAGCAGCGTGCCCATTCCCGCCGACCAGAACGTCACCGCGTCCTTCCCCGCCGCGGTCGTCCGCGACAGCGGCCACGAGAAAACCGCGAACGCGTTCGTGGCGTGGCTGGTCACGCCCGACGCCCAGCGGCTGTTCAACAAGTACGGCTTCGTCACACCGACCGCTCCCCAGTGACCCTCGGGGAACGGATGGGACCCGGTTTCCGTTTACCTCCCCGGAGCCCCCCAGGGCTCGGGAACACCTGATCGCCCCGGTATCCGGGGCGCGTTGTACGGGGAGATGCGACACGTGCCGGACCAGCGACCCGCGCCACAGCCCGACGGGACACCGCGACCGAACGGGACGCCGCCGAACGCCGGCGCGCAGCGCTCCGGCACGGCCGAGCCCGGCAGACGCCAGTCGGTGCCGCCCCGCAGCGACCCCGACCAGCCGTGGCGCGCCGAAGGCGTCCCCGGCCGGCGGGAAGGGCGGGCGCGCGGCCTGCGCGGGGGCGGATGGAAGCCGAACCGCAACAACGCGGTCTTCTGGGCGCTGCTGCTGGCCGTCTTCGGGCTGAGCTACGTCTCCATGCACCTCACCGGCCAGAAGGAGCGGGTGACGGTCCCCTACACGGCGTTCACCCAGCAGGTCGCCGCGGGGAACGTGAAGGACGTGTACACCAAGGGCTACCAGATCCAGGGCCAGCTGAAGAGCAAGCGGCCGGTCCCGGGGCACGCGGAGAAGACCTACTCCTCGTTCGAGACGCTGCGCCCCGCGTTCGCCGACGACAAGATCTACACGGAGATGGTGGGCAAGGGCGTCGAGGTCGAGGCCAAGCCGGTCAACGAGGACCGCGGCCTGCTCGCCAACCTGCTGCTGTCGCTGCTGCCGACCCTGCTGTTCGTCGGCCTGTGGATCGGCGTGATGGTGTGGCTGCAGCGCCGCATGGCCGGCGGAGGCGGCGGCCTCATGGGCGGCTTCAACCGCTCCCCCAAGCCCGTGGCCGCGGACGACAAGCGCGCCACGTTCGCCGACGTCGCCGGCATCGACGAGGTCGAGGCGGAGCTGAGCGAGATCGTCGACTTCCTCAAGGACCCCGGGAAGTACCGCCGGATGGGCGCCCGCGTCCCCCGCGGCGTGCTGCTGACCGGCGCGCCCGGCACCGGCAAGACGCTGCTCGCCCGCGCCGTCGCCGGCGAGGCCGACGTCCCGTTCTACTCCGCGGCGGCGTCGGAGTTCATCGAGATGGTCGTCGGCGTCGGCGCCGCCCGCGTCCGCGAGCTGTTCACCGAGGCCCGCAAGACCGCCCCCTCGATCATCTTCATCGACGAGATCGACACCATCGGGCGGGCGCGCGGCGGCGGCGCCAGCATGGGCGGGCACGACGAGCGCGAGCAGACCCTCAACCAGATCCTCACCGAGATGGACGGCTTCTCCGGCTCCGAGGGCGTCGTCGTGATCGCCGCGACGAACCGCCCCGACATCCTGGACCCGGCCCTGATGCGCCCCGGCCGGTTCGACCGGCAGGTCGCGGTGTCCCCGCCCGACCTGGACGGCCGCGTCGCGATCCTCGGCGTGCACACCCGCGACGTCCCGCTCGACGCGGACGCCGACATCCTCTCGATCGCGCGGATGACGCCCGGCATGACCGGCGCCGAGCTGGCCAACCTGGTCAACGAGGCCGCCCTGCTCGCCGTCAAGCGCGAGAAGGGCGCCGTGGACATGGACGACTTCCAGAGCGCCCTGGAGAAGGTGCAGCTCGGCACCCGGCGCTCCCTGGTCATGCCGTTCGAGGAGCGCCGACGCACGTCCTACCACGAGTCCGGGCACGGCCTCCTCGGCATGCTCCAGCCGGGCGCCGACCCCGTCCGCAAGATCACGATCGTGCCGCACGGCCGCGCGCTCGGCGTCACCGTCTCCACCCCCGACGACGACCGCTACGCCTACGACGAGCGCTACCTGCGCGGCCGCATCATCGGCGCGCTCGGCGGCATGGCCGCCGAGGAGCTCGTCTTCGGAGTGATCACCACCGGCTCGGAGAGCGACCTGGAGCAGGTCACCAAGATCGCTCGCGGGATGGTGGGCCGCTGGGGCATGTCGCAGAAGATCGGCCCCCTGTCGATCCTGCCCGCGGACGGTTCGGACCCGATGGGCCAGTACGCCGCCCAGGGCACCCTGGACGCGGTCGACCTGGAGGCCCGCCGGATCGTCGACGAGTGCTACGCCGAGGCCCTGGAGACCCTCCGCACCCACCGCGACAGGCTGGACTCCCTGGCCGCCGCCCTCCTGGAGGCCGAGACCCTCGACGAGACCGCCGCCTACGCCGCCGCCGGCGTGGACCGCACCATCCGCGAGGTGGACCTCTCCAAGTCCCACCGCTGACCCGATCCATCACCCGTGTCAACCAGAGGTGTTCACCGATTCTGGGTACCCTGACTTCTCAGGGTCTCTACGCTGATGGGAGCCGAGCGTGATGGAGGAATCACCCAAAGTGAGCATTCTTGCCACGGTTCACCACCACCGCGAGCTCCCCGACACCCCCTACAACCTCTGGATGCGGGACGAGCTCGCCGACGTACTGGATCTCCCCCACGACGGCACCCGTGTCGAGATCATCGGTGGGGAGATCATCGTGTCGCCAGGGCCCGATATGGCTCACAACTTCATCGTCCAGGACGTGGCGGACGCTTTCGCCGCCGCCCGCGCAGCTGACGCGTCCTACCCGTGGCGTTGCGTCGCCACACAAGACCTGAACCTCAGCGAGGTGCACGACGGGTACATCCCCGACCTGTGCGTCCTTGACAGGACGACCGCAGCGGCAGGACGGCGCGCGCAGCTGCGCAAGGCCCTCCCGGAGCACCTGGAGCTCGCACTGGAGGTCACGTCGCCCAGCACGGTCGCGGAAGATCGACTCCCCGGCAAGAAGCGGGTCGGGCCGACCAAGTGGAACGGGTACGCGCGGGTCGGGATCCCGTTCTACCTGCTGGTCGACCGCGACCCTGGGGAAGCGCGGACGACGCTCTTCAGCTCGCCCGACACCGCGTCCGGCGACTACAGGGAGGCGGTGAGCTGGGAGTTCGGCGAGGCGATCAAACTGCCGGAGCCGTTCGGCCTGGAGATCACCACCGACGAGTGGGAGCCCTGGCAGCGCGGGCAGGGCTGAGAACGGTCCGCCCGCCTCAGGCGGGCCGTCGCCCTTGTCGGCCGTTACGCGCTCTTGAGCGAAGTACGTCATCACCCCGCATGTGCCGCGCGACTGTCGCGTCCACCTGCCGAACGCCGGCCCCCCGGCCCCGCACTTCCGTCACATCTGGGTCGTGCTGTTCGTCAGTGTGGTGACCTAGTGGCACAGAGGGGGACGTGATGGACGAGCGCGAGTTCCTGGCCGAGCGGTTCGAGGGGCACCGCACGCGCCTGAAGGCGGTCGCCTACCGGATGCTGGGCTCGCTCGCGGAGGCCGACGACGCCGTCCAGGAGGCGTGGCTCAAGCTCAGCCGCTCCAACGCGGGCGACATCGACAACCTCGGCGGCTGGCTGACGACCGTCGTGGGACGGGTGTGCCTGGACATGCTGCGCTCGCGCACGTCCCGCCGCGAGGACCCGCTGGAGGAGCGGCTGCCCGACCCGGTCGTCAGCGCGGCCGCCGGGCCCGACCCCGAGTACGAGGCGCTGGTGGCCGACTCGGTCGGGCTCGCGCTCCTGGTGGTCCTGCAGTCCCTCACCCCGGCCGAGCGGCTGGCGTTCGTCCTGCACGACACGTTCGGGGTGCCGTTCGAGGACATCGCGCCCATCGTGGGACGGTCCCCGGCCGCCGCCCGCCAGCTGGCCAGCCGCGCCCGGCGGCGGGTGCGCGGCACGTCCCCGGACCCCGAGCGCGACCCGGCCCGCCAGCGCGCGGTCGTCGACGCCTTCAACGCGGCGGCCAACGGCGGCGACTTCGAGGCGCTCGTCGCCGTCCTCGACCCGGACGTGGTGCTGCGCGCCGACGTCGGGGCGATCCCCGGCGGCTGGACGCAGGTGGTCGGCGCCGAGAACGTCGCGGGGCAGGCCATCAGGTTCCGCAGGACGACCCCGGGCCAGATCATGCACGCCCTCGTGAACGGGACCGCCGGGATCGTCTGGTTCGAGGACGGGCGCCCGCAGTCCGTCCTGGCCTTCACGGTCGCGGGCGGCAGGGTCACCGCGATCGACATCCTCGCCGACCCCGACCGCCTCGCCGCACTCGACCTGGTCTACTCCGGCTGACCCAGCGTGGCGGGGAGGGCCGAAGCGGTGAGGGCCGTCATGCCCTTCAGAGCGTCGAGGACCGCGGGGTGCGGGGCCGCGTGCACGGTCGGGAGGACCGGGTCGTCCGGGTAGGCGAGGGCGTCCGCGGACGCCGAGAAGCTCACGCCCGGGTCGCGGGGGTCGAGGCGGACCCACCGGTCGTCGACGAGAGCGGCCGCCAGGCCGTGGACGAAGCCCGGGCGCTGCTGGTAGCACAGTCCCGCCTGGACGCCGCCCGCCCGCAGGAGGGCGACGTAGGCGTGGGACTGGGCGAAGCACAGGCCGGTGCGCTGTCCGAGGACGTCGGAGGCCCGCCACGGGACGCGGGTGTCGCCGGTGTCCATGGAGTGCGGGATCCGGTCGCGGACGTAGTCGAACGCCGCCCCGGCGTAGGCGATGTCGTCGCCGGTGCGCAGCTCCGAGGCGATCGACTGGACGAGCGGGTGCTCGATGTCGATCGCCTCGGACGCGGCGAGGTAGTCCCAGGGCTCGGCGTCGAAGTCCATCACAGGCCGAGCAGCGCCTCGATGCCGACCGTGAGGCGGTCGAGTTCGGGGACCCTTCGGACGGCCAGCAGGACCCCGGGCATGAACGACTCGCGGTTCATCGAGTCGTGCCGGATCGTGAACAGCTCGCCGTGGCCGCCGAGGACCACCTCCTGGTGGGCGACGGCGCCGGACATGCGGACGGCGTGCACGCGGACGCCGTCCACGTCGGCGCCGCGGGCGCCCTCGACCCCGGAGGTGGTGGCGTCCGGGGACGGGGCGACGCCCGCCTCGGCGCGGGCGGCGGCGACCAGCTCGGCGGTGCGGTAGGCGGTGCCGGACGGGGCGTCCGCCTTGTTCGGGTGGTGCGTCTCGACGATCTCGACGGACTCGAAGAACGGGGCCGCCTTCTGCGCGAAGTGCATCATCAGCACCGCGCCGATCCCGAAGTTCGGGGCGATGACCACGTTCCCGGACGGCGCGTCGGTCAGCCAGGAGCGCACCGTGTCGAGCCGGGACGGGTCGAAGCCGGTGGTGCCGACGACGGCGTGCAGGCCGCGCTCGACGCACCACCGGAGGTTGTCCATGACGACGCCGGGGTGGGTGAAGTCGACGACGACCTCGGCGGCGGTCAGCGCGTCGAGCGCGTCGCCCTGGTCGACGGCGGCGACGAGCTCCATGTCGTCGGCTCCCTCGACCGCACGGCACACCTCGGCGCCCATCCGGCCCTGCGCGCCCAGCACCCCGACCTTTGTCACGTGTTCCTCCTGGTTGGCGTCGGCCCGAGCCTATCGTCAGAAGCGCTTGCCCAGCTCGCGCGCCTCGGCGTGCGCGGAGCGGCGCCCGGTCTCGGCGTCGGCGGTGGCGAGGTTCGGGCGGAACCCGGCGGTGCCGATGTCGGTGATCCCCGTCCACCGCAGCCAGCCCTCGAGGAACGGGGCCTGGTGGTCGCGGCCGAACGCCGGCGGGCGGCCCTCACCGTAGACGGCGCTGGTGTAGACGACGGCCGCCTTCTTGCCCTCCAGCAGACCGCGGTAGCCCTTCTCGGGGTCGAACCGGAACACCCAGCCGGGCTGCGAGACGACGTCGATGAACTGCTTGAGGATGTAGGGAACGCTGGAGTTCCACATCGGGACGCTGAACAGGTAGCGGTCGTAGGAGTCGTAGCGCTCGAAGACCTCCCGGGCGGCCCGCCAGGCGGCGGCCTCCTCGCCGGAAGGATCGTTCCCCGCGAGCACGGTCATCTTGGCGCCCGCCCCGGCGGGGCCGAAGGCGGGAAGGCCGGCCTCCCACAGGTCGAGGTGGTCGACGGTGTCGCCGCGGGCCTCGCGGTAGGCGTCCAGGAACGCTTCGGCCATCGCCAGCGACTCGGACGCGGCGCCTCGGGGGGACGCGGAGATGTGCAGCAGACGGGACATGACGGTCCTCCCACATGAAAATACGGACCAGGGACCGCTTACTCCTCCGGAGATTAGCGGACCCTGGTCCGTTTAACAAGTCAGCGTGTCGTCAGGCGCCGAACTCCCTGTCCCCCACCGGGCCGATGACCGTGAGGGCCTGCGGACCCGCCAGCACGTCGCGGGCGATGGCGCGGACGTCGTCGGGCGTGACGGCCTCGATGCGCGCCAGGACCTCGTCCACGGGCAGCAGGGACTCGTAGACCAGCTCGCTCTTGCCGATGCGGCTCATCCGGGAGCCGGTGTCCTCCAGGCCGAGGACCATGGCGCCGCGCAGCTGGCCCTTGCCGCGTTCCAGTTCCTCGTCGTCGAGGCCGTCGACCGCCTTGGCCAGCTCGTCCCGGCAGATCGACAGGACCTCCTCGGCCTTGGCGGGCTGGCAGCCCGCGTAGACGCCGAAGATGCCGGAGTCGGCGTACTGGGCCGTGTAGCTGTAGACGGAGTAGGCCAGGCCGCGCTTCTCGCGGATCTCCTGGAAGAGGCGGGACGACATGCCGCCGCCGAGCGCGGCGTTCAGCACGCCGAGCGCGAACCGGCGCTCGTCGGTGCGGGACGTGCCGGCGCCGCCGAGGATGATGTGCGCCTGCTCGGTGTCCTTGTCGATCACCACGCTGCGCGGGTCCAGCGGAACGGGCGCGCCGTCCAGCCGGGGCGCGGCGGGCGCGGCGTCGCCGTGCAGGTGCTCGGCGAACGCCTCCGACACCAGCCGGACCACGGCGTCGTGGTCGATGTTGCCCGCCACCGACACCACCAGGTTGGACGGGACGTAGTGCTGCCGGTAGTAGCCGTGGATCCGGTCCCGCGCCAGCGCGTTGATCGAGTCCTCGGTGCCGAGGATCGGACGCCCGAGCGGGGTGTCGCCGTACAGCGCCGTGGAGAACTCGTCGTGGATCAGGTCGCCCGGGTCGTCGTCGCGCATGTGGATCTCTTCGAGGATCACGCCGCGCTCGGCCTCGACGTCCTCGGGCCGGTTCACCGACGCCGCCACCATGTCGGAGACCACGTCCACCGCGAGCGGCAGGTCGGAGTCCAGGACCCGCGCGTAGTAGCAGGTGTACTCCTTGGCGGTGAACGCGTTGAGGTCGCCGCCGACCGCGTCGACCGCCGCGGAGATCTCCAGCGCCGACCGCCGCCGGGTGCCCTTGAACAGCACGTGCTCCAGGTAATGGCTGGCACCGGCGTCGGCGGGGGCCTCGTCGCGGGAGCCGATCGCCGCCCAGATGCCGAACGCCGCGGAGCGCACGGTCGGCATCGTCTCGGTGATGACCCGCAGCCCGCCGGGCAGGACGGTGCGGCGGACCGCGCCGGCGCCGTCGGCGTGGATCGTGGTGGTGGTGCCGGGCTCCTGCGCCCGCGCCGGCAGGGTCACGTGTCGCTCACATTCCGTCGGGGGAAAGCGACCGGCCGGCCGTTCCGCAGCCTCATCGCGCTGCGGACCCGGCCGGCCGGTCATGGCCTTGATCAGGAGTTGCGCTGGCCGGCGTCGTCGTCCGACCCGCGGCGGGTGCGGCGGCGCCGCGGACCGCGGCGGTCGCCGGAGTCGCCCTCGCCCTCGCCGTCGCCGGACGCGGAGGCGGGCTCGTCGCCGCCGTTCCCCTCCGCCTTCGCGGCGGACTCGCGCTCGACCACCTCGACCGGCACCAGCGACAGCTTGCCGCGCTGGTCGATCTCGGTGACCTCGACCTGGATCTTCTCGCCGACGCCCATCACGTCCTCGACGTTCTCGATCCGGGCGCCGCCGTGCAGCTTGCGGATCTGCGAGACGTGCAGCAGGCCGTCCTTGCCGGGCAGCAGCGACACGAACGCGCCGAACGTGGTGGTCTTGACGACGGTGCCGAGGAACCGCTCGCCGACCTCCGGCATGTGCGGGTTGGCGATCGAGTTGATCGCCTGCCGCGCGGCCTCGGCGGACGGCCCGTCGGTGGCGCCGACGTAGATGGTGCCGTCGTCCTCGATCGTGATGTCGGCGCCGGTGTCGTCCTGGATCGAGTTGATCATCTTGCCCTTGGGGCCGATGACCTCGCCGATCTTGTCGACCGGGACCTTGATCGTGATGATCCGCGGCGCGTTCGGGCTCATCTCGGCGGGCGCCTCGATGGCCTCCTGCATGACGTCCAGGATCGCCAGGCGGGCGCCCTTGGCCTGCTTCAGCGCGGCGGCCAGCACCGAGGCGGGAATGCCGTCGAGCTTGGTGTCCAGCTGCAGCGCCGTGATCAGGTCACGGGTGCCGGCGACCTTGAAGTCCATGTCGCCGAAGGCGTCCTCGGCGCCGAGGATGTCGGTCAGCGTGACGTACTCGTCGCCCTCGTTGATCAGGCCCATCGCGATGCCCGCCACCATCTGCCGGAGCGGGACGCCCGCGTCCAGCAGCGACATGGTGGACGCGCACACCGAGCCCATCGAGGTGGAGCCGTTGGAGCCGAGCGCCTCCGACACCTGCCGGATCGCGTACGGGAACTCCTCGCGCGAGGGCAGGACCGGGATCAGGGCGCGCTCGGCGAGGGCGCCGTGGCCGATCTCGCGGCGCTTCGGGGAGCCGACCCGGCCGGTCTCGCCGGTGGAGTACGGCGGGAAGTTGTAGTTGTGCATGTAGCGCTTGGTGCGCTCGGGGTTCAGCGTGTCGATCGTCTGCTCCATGCGGAGCATGTTCAGCGTCGTCACGCCGAGGATCTGCGTCTCGCCGCGCTCGAACAGCGCCGAGCCGTGCACCCGCGGGACGACGTGCGCCTCGGCGGTCAGCTGGCGGATGTCCTTCAGGCCGCGGCCGTCCATGCGCAGCCCGTCGCGGATGACCCGCTCGCGGACCAGCTTCTTGGTGACGGCGCGGTAGGCGGCGGAGATCTCCTTCTCGCGCCCCTCGAACTGGTCGGCGAGCTTCTCGGCGACGGCCGCCTTGATCTCGTCGAGCCGGGACTCGCGCTCCTGCTTGCCGGCGATGGTCAGCGCCTGCGCCAGGTCCTGGCCGGCGGCGTCGGTGACGGCGGCGAGCACGTCGTCCTGGTAGTCCAGGAAGACCGGGTACTCGGCGGTCTCCTTCGCGGCGACGGCCGCGAGGTCGCTCTGCGCCTTGCACAGCACCTTGATGAAAGGCTTGGCGGCGTCGAGGCCCTCGGCGACGGTCTCCTCGGTCGGAGCGGTCGCGCCCTCGCCGACGAGCTTGATGGTGTCGCGGGTGGACTCCGCCTCCACCATCATGATCGCGACATCGCCGTCGGCCAGCACGCGGCCGGCCACGACCATGTCGAAGGTCGCGCGCTCCAGCTCGGGGTGCGTCGGGAAGCCGACCCACTGGCCGTCGATCAGCGCGACGCGGACGCCGCCGATCGGGCCGGAGAACGGCAGCCCCGCCAGCTGCGTCGACATCGAGGCGGCGTTGATCGCCACGACGTCGTACAGGTGGTCGGGGTGCAGCGCCATGATCGTCTCGACGATCTGGATCTCGTTGCGCAGGCCCTTGGTGAACGACGGGCGCAGCGGCCGGTCGATCAGCCGGCAGGTCAGGATCGCGTCCTCGGACGGGCGGCCCTCGCGGCGGAAGAACGAGCCGGGGATGCGCCCGGCGGCGTACATCCGCTCCTCGACGTCCACGGTCAGCGGGAAGAAGTCCAGGTTGTCCTTGGGCTTCTTGGACGCGGTGGTCGCCGACAGCACCATCGTCTCGTCGTCGAGGTAGGCGACGGCGGAGCCGGCCGCCTGCCGGGCGACCCGGCCGGTCTCGAAGCGGATGGTGCGGGTGCCGAACGTGCCATTGTCGATCACGGCTTCGGTGGTCTGCGCACCGTCGATGCGCACGGCTTCTGTCACGGGAAACCTCCTCATGGGTTCCATGTCGGTCCTCGCGGCCGTTTCCCGTTGGCTGTCACGCTGCCGGTCTTCGATCGAAGCACCCGGATCGAGAGCGCCGCCGATGCGGCGGAACGGATCCGGAAGCCACTACCGAGGACCGGCCCGCACCAGCGGTGTCCGCGAGGCTTGTCTGAAGTTGGGGCCGGGGCCGGGCAGGCCCGCCGGCCATAAAAGGAAGGGAGTGGCCCGGAGGACCACTCCCTCACCCTGCTAGCGCCGCAGCCCGAGTCGCTCGATCAGCTGCCGGTAGCGGTTGATGTCCTTGTTCGCGAGGTACTTCAGGAGCCGGCGACGACGGCCGACCAGCAGCAGCAGACCGCGGCGGCTGTGGTGGTCGTGCTTGTGCTCCTTCAGGTGCTCGGTCAGATCGTTGATGCGGCGCGTCAGCAGCGCGACCTGGACCTCCGGGGATCCGGTGTCACCCTCAGTGGTCGCGTACTCGGCGATGATCTGGTTCTTCGTGGCGGTGTCGAGCGACACGTGGCTCCTTCGATGGATTCGTCACCCGCAGATCCCAGGCCCGGTGGGCGCGACGGGTCCGCATGGTGCGTGTTCAGAGGGTGGCCGCATGAGGGTGCAGCCAGCCGCGCCGGGGCCCTTCCCGGCGACTATTCACCGTACCATGCTGTGTTTACTGCAAGCCCGGCCCAAGATGCTCGCCTGGCGGCTCGCACCTTGACCGTTCTTGGGCGAGCGCGACCTCGCTTCGCGAGCTTCCCGGTGGGGCTCGCCTTCGGCCTTGCCCCACCGGTCAGGTCGCGCGCTCGCGTGACGGTTCAGGTTTCGTTGCGTCAGCGCGACGGGATCCGGTGCAGGCTCAGGAGGTGATCTCGCGGGCGCGGGCCACGTCGCGGTGCATTTCCTCGATCAGCGCTTCGATGGAGTCGAACTTCAGCGTGTCGCGGATGCGGGCGGCGAAGTCGACGGCCATGTGCTCGCCGTAGAGGTCGAGGTCGTCGCGGTCCAGGGCGTAGGCCTCGACGGTCCGCTCCCCCGCTCCCTCGAAGGTCGGGTTCGTCCCGATGGAGATCGCCGCCGGCCAGCGGAACGCGGGGTAGCGGTCGGAGTCGCAGGCCAGCCAGCCGCCGTAGACGCCGTCCGCCGGGATCGCGGTGTGCGGCAGCGTCTCCAGGTTGGCGGTGGGGAACCCGAGCGCGCGGCCCCGCTGGTGGCCGCGCACGACGACGCCCTCGACGCGGTGCGGGCGGCCGAGCGCGTGCGCGGCGGCCTCGACGTCGCCCGCGTCGAGCCGCCCCCTGATGTAGGTGGAGGAGATCGTGTCGCCGTCGGCCACCAGCGGCATGCCCTCGGCCGTGAAGTCGTACTTCTCGCCGAGCTCCCGCAGCAGCGCGACGTCCCCCTTGGCCCGGTGCCCGAACCGGAAGTCCTCGCCGACGATCACGTGGGCGGCGTGCAGCCGGTCGACCAGCACCGACTGGACGAACTCGTCCGGCGGCACCTTCGACAGCTCCAGCGTGAAGGGCACGACCACGACCGCGTCGGTGCCGAGGCCCTCCAGCAGCTCGACGCGGCGCCTGGTCGTGGCGAGCAGCGGCGGGTGCGTGCCGGGGCGGACGACCTCGTCCGGATGCGGGTCGAACGTGATGACCACCGAGCGCAGCCCGCGGCGGCGCGCCTCCTCGGCGGCGGCCCCCACGATCCTCTGGTGGCCGCGGTGCACGCCGTCGAACACCCCGATGGTGATCACCGAACGGCCCCAGTCTGCGGGAACCTCGTCGAGGCCATTCCAGCGCCGCACCATGCTCTCCCTGCGTAGGACGTTCCTGTCAGGTACTTCTTGCCGTCCTCAAGAGTGCCATGCGGGGGCGGGGTTGGTCGCATCCAGGGGGCGTGGTGTGCGGCACCCGCCCCCCGGCGCGTCCGGCGGAGGCCCTCAGCCGGACTGGTAGACGACCAGGGACACCGCGATGTACTGCAGCACGTAGGCCGCCAGCGTGCAGGCGTGGAACACCTCGTGGAACCCGAACCAGCTCGGGGACGGGTTGGGGCGGCGCAGCCCGTACACCACTCCCCCGATGCTGTAGCAGATCCCGCCGCCCGCGACCAGGAGGCAGGCGACGAGGCCCGCCCCGGACAGGAACTGCGGCAGGAACAGCACCGCCACCCAGCCCAGCACGATGTAGAGGGTGACGTAGAGGAAGCGGGGAGCGCCGATCCAGGTCGTCCGGAAGACGACCCCGGCGACGGCCCCGGTCCACACGATGGCGAGGACGGCCACGCGCACGCCGCCGTCCAGCGCCAGCACCGCGAAGGGCGTGTACGTCCCCGCGATGATCAGATAGATGTTGGCGTGGTCGAAGCGGCGCAGCACCTCGATCAGCCGGTGCGACTGCTGCCGGTGGTACGTCCCCGAGATCCCGAACAGCATCCCCGACGTCGCCACGTACAGCGCCGACGCCAGCCGCGCCTCGATGCTCGGGCCGAACGCCACCAGCACGAGCCCCGCGACGAGCACCGCGGGGAACGCGCCCAGGTGCAGCCAGCCGCGCAGTCGCGGCCGGGTCGGGGACGCCACCGGGGGATCGTCTTTCACCGTGGTCACGGACACCTCCTCACGAACCTACGCTTAAGTAGGTTACGCGACCGTAGGTTGGTGGCGCATCCGTTTCGTCCGGTGATGCTCGCCACGGACCGCACGGCTCGCCCCCGGTCAGGAGACGAACACGGCGAGGGACTTGGCGACCGGGTCCCGCTCCTCGACGAGCGCGAGCAGCGTCCCGTCCGGCCCGAAGACGCCCACCGGGCCCGGCCCGAGGCCGACGGCCGGCAGCCGTCCGCCGTGCGCGACCCTGCGGGCGTCGTCGTCGGACACGTCCCGGCGCGGGAACACCGCCGCGACGGCCTCGGCCATCGGCAGGATCTCCAGCTTCTCGCCGAGCTGGTCGAGGGTGCGCGCCATCGCCAGGTCGTAGGGCCCGACGCGGGTGCGGCGCAGCGCGGTCAGGTGGCCCCCGCAGCCGAGCGAGGCGCCGAGGTCGCGGGCCAGCGCCCGGATGTAGGTCCCCGACGAGCAGGACACCGTGGCGTCGACGTCGATCAGGTCGCCGTGCCGCCGGACGTCCAGGACCGCGAACTCGTCCACGGTCACCGGGCGGGCGGCCAGCTCCACGTCCTCGCCCTTGCGGGCCATCTTGTAGGCCCGCTCGCCGTTCACCTTGATCGCACTGACCTGCGGCGGGACCTGCTGGATCGTCCCGGTCAGCTCCGCGACGCCGGCCCGCAGCGCCTCCTCGGCGACGGCCGCGGCGGACGCGGTCGCGATGGTCTCGCCCTCCGCGTCGTCGGTGTTGGTCGACTCTCCCAGCCGGATCGTGGCGTCGTAGCCCTTGCTGGTCAGCGCCAGGTGCCCGAGCAGCCGGGTGGCCTTGCCGATCCCGAGGACGAGGACGCCCGTCGCCATCGGGTCCAGCGTGCCCGCGTGCCCGACCTTCCGGGTCTTCGCCAGCCGCCGCATCCTCCCCACGACGTCGTGCGACGTCCAGCCGGCGGGCTTGTCCACGATGACGAGTCCCGAATCCATGCTCTTGCTTCACCTCGAAGACGGCGGGCGGACGGAGGACGGCGATTCTAGCCGCCCCGCGGCGGCGCACGGAGCGGCCGGCCGGGTGGCCCGCCGGGAACAGGGGGCTCGACCCGCGACGCCGCCCGCCCGGTCAGCGGCCGGACGGCAGGAGGGCGCGCAGGCGGTCGAGCGCCTCGTCGACCGGCCCTCCCCAGACGAAGCCCGCCATCTCGCGATGGCCGCCGCCGTCGAGCGCGGCGCACACCCTGCTCAGGTCGATGTGGCCCTTGGACCGGGCGGAGAAGTACCAGCGGCCGTCGTCGGTCTCCTTGCACACGACGGCGACCTCCGCCTCGTCGGTCCTGCGCAGCTGGTCGATGATCCCTTCGAGCTGCTCGTACGGCAGGCCGCGCCGGTCCTCCCGGGCGATCGCCGTCCAGACCAGGCCGCGGCCGCCGGCGGCGTCGCGCTCCAGCCGGGCCCGCGCCAGCGCACCGGCGAGGACCTGCA
This sequence comes from Spirillospora sp. CA-108201, assembly GCF_050936235.1. Classification (NCBI taxonomy): domain Bacteria; kingdom Bacillati; phylum Actinomycetota; class Actinomycetes; order Streptosporangiales; family Thermomonosporaceae; genus Spirillospora; species Spirillospora sp. CA-108201. The sequence goes on from NZ_JBNJNE010000001.1 coordinate 3,454,623, forward strand.
GATAGTCGAACGGGGCCCGGTCCCACAGCTCCCGGCTGACCGTCTCCGGCCGGACGCCCGCCGTCAGCAGCCGTCCCGCCAGGTCGTGGACCTCGGGCGTGGTCGAGGGGTACTTGAAGGAGCCGGTGTCGCTGGCCAGCCCCGCGTACAGGCCCTGGGCGATGTCGCGGTCGAGCGGCACGCCGAGCCTGCGGACCAGTTCCTCGACCAGGACCGCCGTGGCGGCGGCTTCCGGATCGACCAGCCGCACGCCGCCGAACCCGGTGTTGGACGCGTGGTGGTCGATGACGATCAGGGAGCCGGCCCGGTCGGCGGCGCCGGCGAGCGAGCCGAGCCGCGCCCGGCCCGCCGCGTCCAGCGAGATCATCAGCTCCGGGGCGCGCGGCATCCGGGCCGGTTCGACCAGCAGCTCCTGGCCCGGCAGGAACCGCAGGATCGCCGGGACGCCGAACGGCTCCCCGAACGAGGCGAGGCAGCGCTTGCCGCACGCCCGCAGGGCCTGCGCGAGCGCCAGCATCGAGCCGAGCGCGTCGCCGTCGGGGACCACGTGGCAGGCGAGGCAGATCTCGCCGGCCTCGCGGATCAGCCCGACCGCGCGATCCCAGTCGAGCTCGGGGGCGGCGCCGCCGGGCTCGGGCCGCGCCCCGGGCCGGGACGGCGGACCGAGGCCGGACGGGGCGCCCACCGCGTGCGCAGCGCCGGGCCCGGGCTCGGGCGGGGCGCCGGACGCGGACATCGCGCCGGCCCCGCCGTGCCCGTCGGACCCGGACGGCGTCCCCGACATGCCGAACGCGCCCGGCTCGGGCGGCGCGCCCGGCTGGACGCGATACGCGATCTCGGCCGGGCCGCTCACGATGACGGGCGTCCGGAACGGCCGTCCTCACCGTCCCCCGCGGTGCCGCGCCCGCCGAGACCGGGCGCGTCCTCGTCGAGGTCGTCGTCCTCGTCCTCGCCGGCGTCGTCCTCGCGGTAGGGGTTGGCGTCCCCCGCGGGCGATGCGCCCTGCGCGGCCCGCGCCACCTCGGCGTCCTTGGCGCGGGCCTGGGCCAGCAGGTCGTCGATGTGCGCCGCGTTCTCCATCAGGGAGTCCATCACGAAGGTGATGCTGGGCGTGTGGCGGACGCCCGTCTTCCTGCCCACCTCCGACCGGATGACGCCCTTGGCGCTCTCCAGCGCGGCGGCCGTCTCGGCGCGCTCGCCGTCCGACCCGTACACCGTGTAGTAGACGGTGGCGTCGCGCAGGTCGTTGGTGATGCGGGTGTCCGTCACGGTCACGAAGCCGAGCCGCGGATCCTTGATCCGCCGCTCCAGCATCTCGGCGACGATCTGCTGGATGCGGTCGGCGAGCTTGCGCGCCCGAGCTGCGTCCACCATGATCGCACTCCCTTTCTATGGTCTGAACGGGAAGGTCGGTTCCCGCTCCTTCATTGTGGGGCGGCGCCCGCCCGCGCGCCCGTCAGTCCTCGCTGCTGTACAGGCGCTGCCGGGCGGACAGCAGTTCGATCTCCGGACGTCCCGCGACGAGCCGCTCGCACTGGTCGAGGACCTCGGTGCAGTTGGCCGCCGTGCCCGACACCACCGCCACTCCGATCTCCGCCCTGCGGTGCAGGTCGTTGTCGCCGGTCTCGGCGACGGCCACCGCCGGGAAGTGCTTGTGCACCTCGGCGATCACGGGACGCAGGACGGACCGCTTCTGCTTCAGCGAGCGGACGTCCCCCAGCAGCAGGTCGAGCGTCAACGCACCCACGTACACCTGGTCGATCACCTCGGACTCGTCAGAGATGGAACGACGGAGGTCATCCGCCGTGTTCCCAGCCTTTCCGGCGAACCAGAACAGGCCAGACATGACAGACGCCAGGCTAGAAGATCCGCCTGGCGCTCTGTCACCCGATTTAACGATCACGTCGTCGGCGTGCCCGGACGGGCCGCCGGGCCGGCCGCCCGCGCGGCCCCTCGCGGGGCCGCGCGGACCTGCCGTCCGCCTCAGTCGCGGGGCTTCTCCCGCATCTCGAAGCACTCGATGACGTCACCGAGCTTGATGTCGTTGTAACCGACGCCGATGCCGCACTCGAAGCCCTCGCGGACCTCGGTCGCGTCGTCCTTGAAGCGGCGCAGCGACGACACCGTGAGGTTGTCGGACACCACGACGCCGTCGCGGACGAGGCGGGCCTTGGCGTTGCGCTGGATGATCCCCGAGGTGACCATCGAACCGGCGACGTTGCCGATCCGCGGCACCTTGAAGATCTCGCGGACCTCGGCGGTGCCGAGCTGGGCCTCTTCGAACTCCGGCTTGAGCATGCCCTTGAGGGCCGCCTCGATCTCCTCGATCGCCTGGTAGATGATCGAGTAGTACCGGATGTCGACGCCCTCGCGGTCGGCCAGCTCCTGCGCGTTGCGCTCGGGCCGCACGTTGAAGCCGATGATGACCGCGCCCTCGGACGCCAGCGACAGGTTGACGTCGTCCTGCGTGATCGCGCCGACGCCGCGGCGGATGATCCGCAGGTGGACCTCGTCGCCCACGTCGATCTTGAGGAGGGAGTCCTCCAGCGCCTCGACGGAACCGGACACGTCGCCCTTGAGGATGAGCAGCAGCTCCTGCCGCTCGCCCCGCTCCAGGTCCTTGAACAGCTCTTCCAGCGAGCTGCTCTTGCGGCTCTTGAGCAGTTCGGCGTTGCGCTTGCGCGCGACCCGCTTGTCGGCGATCTGCCGGGCGACCCGGTCGTCCTCGACGACCAGGAAGTTGTCGCCCGCGCCGGGCACGGCCGCGAGACCGAGCACCATCACCGGACGGGACGGGCCCGCCTCCTCGACGCTGTTGCCGTTCTCGTCGAGCATCGCCCGGACTCGGCCGTTGGCCACGCCGCAGACGATCGAGTCGCCGACCCGCAGCGTGCCGCGCTGCACCAGCACGGTCGCCACGGCGCCCCGGCCCTTGTCCAGGTGGGCCTCGATGGCCGAGCCCTGGGCGGGCATGTCGGGGTTGGCCTTCAGGTCGAGCTCGGCGTCGGCGGTCAGGACGATCGCCTCCAGCAGCCCGTCGATGTTGATGCCCTGCTTGGCGGACACATCGATGAACTGCGTGTCGCCGCCGAACTCCTCGGCGACCAGGCCGTACTCGGTGAGCTGCGCCCGGACCCGGTTCGGGTCCGCGCCCTCGACGTCGATCTTGTTGACCGCGACGACGATCGGGACCCCGGCCGCGGTGGCGTGGTCGATCGCCTCGGTGGTCTGCGGCTTGACGCCGTCGTCGGCGGCGACCACCAGCACCACCAGGTCGGTGGTGTCGGCACCGCGGGCACGCATGGCGGTGAACGCCTCGTGACCCGGGGTGTCGATGAAGGTGATCTTGCGCTCCTCGCCGTCGACCTCGGTCTCGACCTGGTAGGCGCCGATGTGCTGGGTGATGCCGCCGGCCTCGCCCGCCTGCACGTTGGCGTGCCGGACGGCGTCCAGCAGCTTGGTCTTACCGTGGTCGACGTGGCCCATGACGGTGACCACCGGCGGACGCGACTGGAGGTTCTCCTCGCCGCCCTCGTCCTCGCCGTACTCGATGTCGAAGGACTCCAGCAGCGCGCGGTCCTCGTCCTCGGGGCTGACGACCTGGACGTCGAAGTCCAGTTCGAGCCCGAGCGACATCAGGTCGTCGGGGTCCACCGACTGGGTCGCGGTGACCATCTTGCCGAGGTGCATCATGATCGCGACGAGCGACGCCGGGTTGGCGCCGATCTTCTCGGCGAAGTCGGTCAGGGTCGCGCCCTGGGCCAGCCGGATGGTCTTGCCGTTGCCGCGCGGAGCCGAGACGCCGCCGGCGGCGGGCGCCTGCATGTTCTCGAACTCTTGACGACGCGCCCGCTTCGACTTGCGTCCGCGCGCCGGGCGTCCGCCGGGACGCCCGAAGGCGCCCTGCGTGCCGCCGCGACCGCGACCGCCGCCACCGGGACGGGGACCGAAGCCGCCGCCGCCACCGGGACGGCCGCCGGCACCCGCGCGGGGGCCGCCGAAGCCGCCGCCGCCACCGGGACGGCCGCCGCCACCGGGACCGCGACCGCCGCCGCCACCGGGACGGCCGCCGCCGCCCGGACCGCGACCGCCGCCGCCACCGCCGGGACCGCCGCGCCCGGGGGCGCCCGCGGGCCGCGAGGACGGCATGTTCATCGGGCTCGGACGCGGGCCGCCCGGCCGGGGCGGCATGCCGCCCGGGTTCGGGCGCGGGCCGCCGGCGCCGGGAGCGCCGCCCGGCCGCGGGCCGGGACGCGGGCCGCCCGCGGGGCCGCCGCCGCCACCCGGGCGGTCACCGCCCGGACGGGGGCCGGGACGCGGCCCCGGCTTGGGCGCCTGGCCCATGCCGGTGTTGGTCGAGCTGAACGGGTTGTTGCCCGGACGCGGTCCGCCGGGACCGCGGCCGCCGCCACCGCCGCCACCCTGGCGCGGAGCGGGACGCGGGCCGGGCTTCGGCGTGCGGGGACCCGGCTTCGGGCCGCCGGGCGCACGGTTGCCGGCACCGGCACCGGCACCGGTGCCGGGAGCGGACGCGGGCGGGGCGCTCGGGCCCTGCGCCGCGGGCGCGCTCACCGGCGTGCTCGGCGCCGGCGGGACGGGCGGGCGCGGCGCCGGCTGCGGGCCGGGCCTGGGCGCGCCGCCCTGGCCGCCCTGGCCTCCCTGGCCGCCGGGACCACCCGGACCGCTGGGAACGGCGGGGCCGCCCTGGCCACCGGAACCGCCGGGAGAGGCGGGAGCCGGCCTGGGCGCCGGGCGCGGGCCCGGACGGGGCCCGGGACGGGCGCCCTGAGAATCGGAACCGCCGCCGGACGGACCCGGACGCGGCGGTGCGGACGGGCGCGGACCCGGCTTCCTGGCCGCGCTCCGTCGGTCCCCCTGCTTGGAGGAGGAAGAAGAATTTGAGAAGGCTTCTGTCAGCCTGCGAACGACCGGCGCCTCAATCGTGGAGGACGCCGACCGTACGAACTCGCCCATTTCCTGGAGCTTGGCCATGACGACCTTGCTCTCTACGCCAAACTCCTTGGCGAGTTCATAAACCCGGACCTTCGCCACTGCACTCCCTACTCGGTCCGGGGGTGCGGCCTCCGGACCGTCGCTAACTTGCCGTACTCATCGCGGCGTGCTCATCGAGCGCTCATAGCAATCTCGACCTGCTTCCGACTAGACGTCGCTTACCATTCGGCCATCCTGCTGCTGCGCGGCGAGGGCCGCAAGTCGCTCCCGCAGCGGACCGGCGTCGAGCGGGCCCGGCAGGCGGAACGCCCGCGGGAACGCCCGACGTCGCTCTGCGAGTGCGAGACACCCCGGATCGGGATGCAGATGCGCACCCCGTCCCGGCAGCCGCCCGCGAGGATCGGGGACGATGACGCCCTCGACCGCTACCAGGCGCAGCAAGTCGGACTTGACCGTGCGAACCCGGCAACCCACGCACGTGCGAACAGCGGCCGCCGGGCCACGTCCCATGAGTCTACCGCGCCGAGGCGTCGGCGGGGCCTGTCGCATGCTCTCCTGACGCAGAAGATCCGGATTCGCCGGGTCCGTCGCTGTTCGGGGGCTTCTGTACCGGCTCGGTGTCGGACCGGATGTCGATCCGCCAGCCGGTGAGCCGGGCGGCGAGCCGGGCGTTCTGCCCTTCCTTGCCGATCGCGAGGGACAGCTGGTAGTCGGGCACCACCACCCGGGCGACCCGGGCGTCGGCGTCGACCACCTCGACACTCGAAACGCGGGCCGGGGACAGGGCATTCCCGACGAACTCCGCGGGGTCCTCCGACCAGTCCACGATGTCGATCTTCTCGCCGTGCAGCTCGCCCATCACGTTGCGGACGCGGCTGCCGAGCGGGCCGATGCAGGCCCCCTTGGCGTTCACACCGGACTTGCGCGAGCGAACCGCGATCTTGGTGCGGTGGCCGGCCTCCCTGGCGATCGCCGCGATCTCCACGGTGCCGTCGGCGATCTCCGGGACCTCCAGCGCGAACAGCTTGCGGACGAGGTTCGGGTGCGTGCGCGACAGCTGCACCGACGGGCCGCGGTGGCCCTTGCGGACCTGCACCACGTAGGCGCGCAGCCGCTCGCCGTGCTCGTAGCGCTCGCCGGGCACCTGCTCCTGCGGCGGCAGGATCGCCTCGATCTTGCCGAGGTCGACCAGCACGCTGCGCGGGTCCTTGCCCTGCTGGATGATGCCGCTGACGATGTCGCCCTCGCGGCCCGCGTACTCGCCGAAGGTCAGCTCGTCCTCGGCGTCGCGCAGGCGCTGGAGGATCACCTGCTTGGCGGTGGTCGCGGCGATGCGGCCGAACCCCGACGGGGTGTCGTCGAACTCGCCGACGGCGTTGCCCTCGTCGTCGGTCTCGGTCGCCCACACGGTCACGTGGCCGCTCTGCCGGTCCAGCTCGACGCGCGCCTTCGTCGCCGCGCCCTCCGTCCGGTGGTAGGCGATCAGCAGGGCGTCTTCGATGGCCTTGACGGCCACGTCGAGCGAGATGTCCTTCTCGCTCTCCAGGCCCCGTAGGGCGGTCATGTCGATGTCCACGAGGTTCCCCCCTCTAGTCCGGCTCCGCCGGAGAACGCGATTCCTCGGCCGGCGGCGGAGGCGCGAACTCCACCTGCACGCGGCCGCGCCCCAGCTCGCCGAGTCCGAACCGGCGCCGCACGGTCTCGGGCGCGGCGGCCTTCCCCTTCGAGGAGGACGGCTTCCCGGACCCCTTGGTGGAGGACCCGGGCCCGGCGGCCTTGCCGCCGCCCGCCCCGGCTCCCTTGCCCCGCCGCTTCTGGACGACGTCGATCTCGACGGCCTCGTCGTCGGCGGCCACGACGCGGCCCTCGATCTGGCCTCCCCCGGTCAGGGGGGCGACGATCATCCGGCCGACGGCGCGGCGCCAGTGCCGCGGCTCGGTGAGGGGGCGGTCGACGCCCGGCGAGGTCACCTCCAGCACGTAGGGCGAGGTCCCCATGACGTCGGACCCGTCGAGCAGCTCGGAGGTCGTCTCGCTCAGCCGGGCGATGTCGTCGAGGCTGATCCCGCCGTCGGCGTCGACGATGACCCGGACGAGCCGCCGGCGACCTGCGGGCCGCACGTCGACCTCCTCCAGGTCGTAACCCGCCTCGGCCACCGCGGGTGCGAGAAGTCTGCTGAGGGCCGCGGCGGCCGCGTCGCGGCTCGGGCGGACGGCGTCGCGCGGCGGGGCCGCCTCCTCCTGCCGGCCGCGCCTCCCTTGAGCGCGGCCGCCACGGGACTCGACGCTCATGGGTCCTCCTCCTGTTGTGCGCGTGCGATCTGTTCGTGCGCCTGCGACAGCGGGGTCGCCGCTCGTCCGCCGACACCTCAAGACTATCGACAGCCGGGGACCGCGGCGGTCTTTACGGCGGCTCTCCGGCGCGGCGGATATGGAATGCTTGAGCTGGCCTGATGGGCGCGTCCGGAGACCGCTGCCGCAACAGGCCGCCGCCACCTCCGCCACCGGGTGAGGAGACTTCCTTTGCCAGAGGCCGCACCACCGCCGGGGCAAGCGATGTCACGCTCGACACAGGCGCTGTCACGCCGCGCGTTGCTGGGCCGTGCCGCGGTACTGGGCGGCGGCGCGGTGCCGGTGCTGCCGTGGATCGCGTCCTGCGCGGCGGAGGCCGCCCCGCGCGAGGACGTGCCGACGCTGGTGGGCGCCATCGCCGCCGAGCAGAACCTGATCGCCGCGTACGAGGCGGCGCGGTCCGCGAACGCCTCGCAGGCCGGGCTTCTGGATCCCGCCCTCGCCCATCACCGGCGGCATCTGGCCGTGCTGAGGAGGCACTACGTCCCCGGCTCGGGGAACCGGGCGGACGAAGGCGGCGCGATCCCCTCGCCCAGCGCGGCGCCGGTCCCCTCCGGGGCGGCGGGCCTGGCGGCCCTGCGCGACATGGAGGACCGCGCGGCGCGGGGGCGCATGGCAGACGCCGCCAAGGCCGGCCCGGCGCTCGCGCAGCTGCTGGCCAGCATCGGCGCCTGCGAGGCCGGCCACGCCATGACCGTCAGGGGCGGGGCGCCGCCCGTCCGGTCGCGGTCGGACGCCGAGGCCGTGCAGGCCGCGCTGGCCGCCGAGCACGCGGCCGTCTACGGGTACGGGGTGCTCGGGGCCCGCCTGCGGGGGACGCTCCACCAGACCGCGAAGGACCTGTGGAACGTCCACCGCGCCCGGCGGGACCAGCTGGTCTCGATCCTGTCGGCCACGCCGGTCGCCGCGGCGTCCGCCTACCGGCTGCCCGTCCGGGTCACCTCCGCCCGCGGCGCCGCGCAGCTCGCGGCGGCCCTGGAGAACGGCCTCGTTCCCGCCTATGTCGCTCTCGCGGGCGTCTCCTCCCCCGACCTGCGCGCCTTCGCCGCCGACAGCGCGCAGCGGGCCTCGGCGTGGGCGGCGCGCTGGGGGTCCAGATCGGGCTCCGCGACGCCGTCGGAGGCGTTCCCCGGGCTGCCGTCCGCGGCGCTGTCCCCCCGCCCCGAACCCGGTGAGTGATCTTCGGCACGACGGGAACGAAGCGTCCGAATAGCGACGTTAGTCCCATTGCGGGATGACTTCGGGGGAGGGAGCCCACGTGACCACGACTCCGCAGCCGGGCAGGACGAGCGCCCTCGACGAACTGCGGGCCGCGTACCACGAGCAGCTGACGCGGCTGGCGGCCGAGCGCGACGCCGCGCGGCGCCAGGCGCGCAGAGCGCAGGCGCAGGCGGACGTGGCGCGGGCCGATCTCGCCAGTCTCAGGAGCCGCGTCGGGGAGCTGCTCAACGCCGCCGCGCGGCACCTTCCGGATCTTCCCGCGGCGGAGGGCCCGGACACGCCGGAGCTCCCCGCCGCCCAGGAAGGGCGGGCCCTGCCCGCCGGCCCGGCGGACCCCGATCCGGAGCCTCCGGCCGAGACGTCCGGCGAGCCCGCGGACCGCGCGGCGCGAGCGGCCTGACCGGGGGAACGGCCCGTCCGAGGGCGACGCGGAGGCCGCCGGGCGCGTCCGTCGCGGCGGTCCCCGCTCCCGGGGTCCAGTAAGGTCCACCAGATGACCGCGTACGGCCTTCTCGTCTCCCCCTCGCACAACCGGGTCTATGCACAGGCCGCCGCCGACCTGGTGAAGGCGGAACTGGCCGTGTTCAGCGAACGGGCCCTCGGCGGACGCGTCCGCGACATCGAGGAGACCGCGATCGGCGGCGTCCCCTACGTGACGTTCTCCGCCGACGCGTTGACGGAGGACGACGTGCGCCTCCTGTCGAACCTGTCGTCGCTCTACGCGCTGTTCCAGATCGAGGGCGAACTGCTCCGGCCCGTCGCGCTCCGGCCCCTGGACCTGTTCGGCAGCGACCTGCTCACCATCCAGAAGTACTCGGGCAAGACGAACGAGTACTTCACCAAGCTGCTGCTGAACGTCACGGCGATGGCGACCGACTCCCCCATGGACCTGATCAACAGGCGTCCCCGCGTCTTCGACCCGATGTGCGGGCGGGGCACGACCCTCAACCAGGCCATGATGTACGGGCTGGACGCCGCCGGGATGGACATCGACGGCAAGGACTTCGACGCCTACGCGGCCTTCGTCAAGACCTGGCTGAAGAACAACCGGGTCAAGCACCAGGCCGAGGTGACCAACGTGCGCCGCGAGAAGGCCGTCCTCGGGCGCCGCCTGCACGTGACGCTCGGCGCGTCCAAGGAGCGCTACAAGAGCGGCGAGACGATGGAGATCACCGTCGTTAACGCCGACTCGCTGGACGCCGGCAGGTTCTTCCGCCCGGCGTCGTTCGACCTGATCGTGACGGACGCCCCCTACGGCGTCCAGCACGGCAGCCGCCCGAAGGGGGCGCAGCCGGGCCGCAAGGGCGGGCCGCGGCTGTCGCGCAGCCCCGTGGAGCTGCTGACGGCCGCCGTCCCGGGGTGGGCGCGGCTGCTGCGTCCGGGCGGCGCCGTCGGGATCTCCTGGAACACCTTCGTCGGCCGCCGCGAGCAGCTCGCCGAGATCCTGGCGTCCAGCGGGCTGGACGTCCAGGACTCGGAGGCCTACGGCGGCTTCCGCCATCGCGTCGACCAGGCCATCTCCCGCGACCTGATCGTGGCCGCGAAGCCCTCAGGCTGAGTGCCACCGCTCCACGTGCGGGAGCAGTTCCCCCAGGTCGTGGATGAGGGCGTCGGGCGGTGTGAGCCCCGGACGGTCGAAGGCGCGGGTGGTCTGGTGCCAGATCTGGACGGCTCGCAGCCCGGCGGCCTTGGCGCCGTGGATGTCGTCGAACGGGCGGTCCCCGACGAAGACGCAGGAGCCGGGGTCGGTGGCGCCGACGGCGTCCATGGCGGCGCGGAACGCCTCGGCGTGCGGCTTCGTCCAGGGGATCTCGCTGGAGTAGACGGCGCCGTCGAGCATGCCGAGGACGTCGTCGCGGTCGAAGACGCGCTCGTGCCACTCGCGGGTCCAGATGGTGTTGGACAGCACGCCGATCTTGATGCCGCGCTCGCGGAGGGCGGTGAACAGGCCGGGGACGGCGGGGTCGGTGTGCGTGTGCGGGGTCCAGGTCTCGAAGTGGGTGTCCAGGAGCGCCTCGCTCGGCTCCACCCCGGCCATCGCGAACGCCTCGGCGAGCGTGGCGCTCCGGTGCTCCTCGGTGCCGCGCCGCCACAGCTCGTCCTCGGCGGCGACGAGGGCGGCGACGGCCTTCTCGACGGCGTCGGGAGGGAGGTGGGCGGCGCAGACGGTGCGCCAGATGTCGGCGAGTTCGAGGTCGTGCCAGGGGGTCAGCGTGCCGCCCCAGTCGAAGATCACAGCTTGTACGCCCATGCCCCGGATCGTAACCATCAAGCGGCGCCGGACGATCACTCTTTTACGCGGTGGTCGTCCGGAGGGCGCGACCGGGACCACCCCCTGTCCGGTCAAGGGAGCCCTCCATGCGCAGACCCCTGCTCGCCGCCCTCCTGTCCGTCGTCCTGGCGGGCGCGGCGGTCCCGGCGGCGGCCGACCCGATCCCCGACGGCCCTGGCAGGGGCCTCGTCCCGGCCTACGTCGGCGCGCCGGCCACCCCGGCGCCCCTGGCGGGCCGGCCCGTCCCCGCCAACCCGCACCAGGGGCCGGTGGGGACGTCGTCCATGCACGCCGACAGTTACGCCTCCGACACATATCCGTTCCTGGGGCCGCTCGGCCGCGATCCGCAGGTGCTGGGCGAGGCGAAGGGCGGCGGGCTGCCGGGGTTGTGCTCGACGGTGACGTTCGCCCGCCGGACGGGCCTGATCGTCGCGCAGTGCACGCGCGGGCAGAACCTCATGCTGCGGCTGATCGATCCGAGGACGCTGAAGGACCTCGCGACCTACGAACTGCCGCCCAGGCCGTCCACCGTCCAGGCGGTGTTCTCGCTCAGCCTCGACAAGGTGTTCACCGACACCTCGGGCGGGGCGTACTACTACCTGGACCCGCAGGATCGCGCCGTGCTGGCGGACTCGGCCTTCCATCTACGCCGTTTCGCGCACGAGAAGGGTCCGGACGGCGCCTGGCGCTTCACTGCCACCGACGACTGGGACCTCGGCCCGTACCTCTCCCATGACTGCGCCACCTGGACGAACCCGTGGCCGAAGGGGGAGTGCGACCCCGTCACCGCGGTCGGGCCCGACTGGGACGGCCTGATCTGGTGGATCACCAGGGGCGGCCGCGTCGGCACGGTGGACCCCGGGTCCGGGACCGTCCGCGTGACGCGGCTGCCGGGCGAGGGCATCCAGAACTCGTTCGCGGCCGCCGAGAACGGCGTCTCGGTGGTGTCCGACCACGCGCTCTACCGGATGCGGGCCGGCGCGGACGGGATCCCGGAGATCGTCTGGCGGCGGGCGTACGACCGGGGCAGCGGGCGCAAGCCCGGACAGATCGATCAGGGGTCCGGGACGACCCCCACGTTCTTCGGCGACGGCTACGTGGCCGTCACCGACAACGCCGACGACCGCATGCACGTGATCGTCCGGCGTGCGGACGACGGCGGGCTCGTCTGCCAGGTGCCGGTGTTCGGCAGCGGGGCGAGCGCCACGGACAACTCCCTCATCGGCTACGGCCGCAGCCTGTTCGTCGAGAACAACTACGGCTACACCAACTTCTTCGACCTCCCGCCGGGCGGGTCGTCCGTGGGCGGGGTGAGCCGCGTGGACGTGGAGCCGGACGGGACGGGCTGCCGGACGGTCTGGACGAGCACGGAGCGCTCGCCGTCCACCGTCTCCAAGGTCTCCGTGCCCGCGGGGCTGCTGTACCTCTACACGAAGGAGCCGCGCAGGGACCTCGTCGACGCCTGGTACTTGACCGCGGTGGACGTCCACACGGGGCGGACGGCCTACAAGGTGCTCACCGGCACGGGCAAGTGGTTCGACAACAGCTGGGCGCCCGTCACCATCGGGCCGGACGGGACCGCGTACGTGGGCGTCGTCGGCGGGCTCGTCGCCGTGCGCGACCGAGAGTAGGCCGCCGGTCATCGGGGATACCGGTCCGATCAGCGGACCCGATCCGGACCGGGAGGAGTCATGAGGGCACGCGAGCCCGGTGAGTCCCGCGACTTCCGCGAGGACATCGATGACATGGGAGACAACACCCAGGACGAACAGATCGCCCTGACCGAGGAATACGTGAACGACCCGCCCGAGGAGCTGAGGATCGAGGAGCCCGAGGAGAGCCGCGACGGCCTCGGCGTCACCGAGTACGAGCGGCAGACCGCGCGGGAGGGCGACGAGGAGCGGCCCACGCCGATCACGCCCGCCGAGGAGGACGCGGTCAATCCCACCCGCAGGCCCTGACCGCGACGGAGGCGCCCGCACCGTGCCGGTGCGGGCGCCTCCGTCGCTTCGGGCCGGGCGGCCACCGTCGGCGTGCCGGGCTTGCGCCGGCGACGCCGGCGTCCTTTCCGCGAGAACGGGCAGGAAGTAGAACAGAACGGAATAGCCAGACACTTCATGACCGTCTGGCGGAGCACTGCGACAGGACTTCGATCCGCCCGCTGCCCGCGGCCTCGCGACGGACGTGGCGCAGATCACTTTGCGGTTTGTTTTGGATCCCGGGGGAATGTCCTTCCCGGACCGTAGGTTGCGCATGGCGGGCGAGCTTGCGAGGTGACCGGGACATGCACGAGACAGTCACGGCACCGGTCCATCCCCCGGCCGAGGCCGACCCGCCGTTCCCCCTTCGAGACGGGCCCGACGAGCAGGCCCCGGCACGCCCGTGGTGGCGGCGCAGGGCCGGCCTGATCGTCCAGTGGGCGCTGATCCTCGGCGCCCTCGCCGCCCTCCCCCTCTACCGCGACGAGCTCCCCGACCTCGGCGCCATCTGGAGGGCCGCCGCGCGCGCCGACCCGGGCTGGCTGACCATGGTCGTGCTGGCCGTGGCGGGCTCGATGGGGGCGTTCGCCCGGCTCCAGCGCCGGCTGCTGCGCGTCGGCGGGCTGCGGATGCCGCTGCGCCGCGCTTTCGCGATCACCTACGCGGGCAACGCCCTGTCCACGACGCTGCCGGCCGGCCCGGCGGTGAGCGTCGTCTACACGTTCCGGCAGTTCCGCCGCGCGGGCGCCTCGACGCACCTGGCCACCGCGGTGATCCTGGCCGGCGGAGTGATCACCACTTCGGCCTACTCCGTGATCGGGCTCCTGGCGCTGGTGGCCGACCCGCACGCCCGCGGCTTCGCGCTGGCCGCCCTCGCCGTGCCGCTGGTCCTGGCCGTGCTGCTCGTCCCCGCGCTGCGGTGGCGCCCGCTGCGGGCCCTGCTGACCGCGCCGCCGCGCAGCGCGTACCGGGCCGCGCTCGCCCACCCGAAGATCGCTCCCTACGCGGAGCGGCTGGCCGGCGCCCGCGACATCCTGCGCCCGACCCTGCGCGACTGGGCCGCGCTCATCGCGCTGGCCCTGCTGAACTGGGTGTTCGACATCCTCGCGCTGCTGTCGGCGGCGCACGCGGTCGGCATCGACATCGCCCCGAACGGCGTCGCCCTCACCTACTTCGCCGCCCAGGCGGCGGGCAGCCTGCTCCCGCTGCTGCCCGGCGGGCTCGGCGCCATCGAGGGCAGCATGGCCGCGTCCCTGGTCGCGTTCGGCGCGACGCTGTCGCCCGCCGCCGCGGCCGTCGGCCTGTACCGGCTCGTGTCCTACTGGGCCGTCGTCGGGGTCGGCTGGATCGCCTGGGTCGGGCTGCACGAGGGTCCGCGTCTCCCGGCCCGCGCCAGGGCCGTCCTGGCCGGTACCGGCCGCCTGATCATGGACGGCATGTCCTCGGCGGCGCTCCTCACCCCCCAGGCCGCCGTCCCGGCGCAGACTCCGGCCGAGGCCCCGCACCCCTGACTGCGTTTCAAAGTCCCGGCCTACTCCGCTCGCCTGGCGGCTATGTTCATTCAGTCCCGGCCCACTCCGCTCGCCTGGCGGCTCGCTACGCGACCGGAACTGGGCGAACGCGGCATCGCTTCCCGATCCGCCCGGTTCCGCTCGCCTCCGGCTTCGCTCCACCGGGCAGCTCACGCGTTCGCGCGCAGGGCCGAGACCACTTCGAAACACGTCCCTAGCTCCGGCCTCCGTCCCCGGACCGACGCCCGGCCGGGACCTTCGACGGAGATCGCCCTCCAGGGGAATCAGCGCGCCGCGGCAGGGGCTTTAGTGGACATCGACGCACCCCCGCCCACGGAACGGACCCCAATGCACGGATCGCCCGACTTCTCGTCCGGCCCCTCGGCGACCGGCCTCGACCCGGCCGCGTTCCGCTCGGTGCTCGGCAGGTTCCCGACCGGCGTCGTCGCCGTCACCGCCCTCGACCCCGCCTCGGGGCTCCCCGTGGGCCTGGCCGTGAACTCGTTCACGTCCGTCTCCCTCGACCCGCCCCTCGTGGCGTTCTGCGTGGCGCACACCAGCACCACGTGGCCGGTCCTGCGCACCGCGCCCCGGCTGTGCGTCAACATCCTGGCCGAGCCGCAACGGGACGTCTCCGACCGGCTCGCCTTCGGGAGCGGCCCGGAGAAGTTCGACGGCGTCCCCTGGACGGGCGGTCCCGGCGGCGCTCCCCTGATCGACGGCGCGCTGGCGTGGATCGAGTGCTCGGTCGAGCAGGAGCACGCCGCCGGCGACCATCTGATCGTCGTCGCCCGCGCCCACGACCTCGCCGAACACCACGGCGCCGGGCCCCTCGTCTTCTACCGGAGCGGCTACGGCGCCGTCACGCGCTTCACACCGTCTCGGGGGCTCTGAGCCGGGTCAGGACCTGGACGGGGTCGGCCAGGACCTCGGCGAAGGCGAACTCGGCGGCGCCGACCAGGGTGGTGTCGTCGCCCAGGGTGGCGGTGCGGAGCTTGACCTTCTCGCGGGGGGCGGCGAGGGCGTTGGTCGCCAGGACGCTGCGGATCTGGGCCGCGGCGCCCAGGAAGATGTCGCGGAGCGTGCCGCCGAAGATGACCAGGCCGGGGTTGAAGAGGTTGACCAGGTTGGCGACGCCGACGCCGATCCAGGTGCCGACGCGGTGCAGCGCCTCCCGGGCCTTGATGTCGCCGGCGTCGGCGGCGGCGACGATGGCGCGGACCGCGTCGCGGCCGGGCTGGCCGGGGATCTCCACGCGGCCGGCGTGCTCCAGCAGCGTCCGCTCCCCCACCTCGGCCTCCAGGCAGCCCTTCGAGCCGCAGGCGCAGGGCCGGCCCCCGGGGTTGATCACCATGTGCCCGATCTCGCCGCCGAACCCCTCGTCGCCGCCGAGCAGCCGGCCGTGCGCGATGATGCCGCCGCCGACGCCCACGTCGCCGTGCAGGTAGATGAGGTTGTCGCAGCTCACGCCCGCGCCGCGCTCGTGCTCGGCGAGCGCGCCGAGGTTGGCGTCGTTGCACACCGAGACGGGGATGCCGAGCCCGAGGCGGCGGGACAGGGCGTCGCCGAGGCGCAGCCCGCCCACGTCCAGGTTCGGCCCGAACATGATCGAGTCGTCGGAGCGGCGGACGGTGCCGGGGAAGCCGAGGGCGGCGCCGACGCAGACGGCGTCGCGCTCGGCCTTGCGGACCAGGGACCGGGCGCCCGCCACGAGCACGCCGAGCAGGTCGGCGGGATCGGAGTCGCGGGCGCGGACGCCCTCGCGCCGGTCCAGCACGACGCCGCCGAGGCCGACGCGCGCGACGACGAGCCGGTCGACACCGACCTCGAACGCCAGCACGTAGACGCGGGTGGACTCCGGCCGCACCACCAGCGACGGGCGCCCGGCGCGGCGCCCCGGCCCGCGCGGCAGTTCCTCGCGGACCAGCCCGGCGGAGGTGAGGTCGGACGTGAGCGCCATGATCGTGCTGCGGTTGAGGCCGAGGGACTCGGCGAGGACGGCCCGGGAGGCGGGGCCCCGCAGGTGGACGAAGCGCAGCAGCGTCCCGAGGTTGTGCCGCCGGATGTCCTCCTGTGAAGGGCCCGCCCTCATCATTGGCGCAGCCCCAGCTCTCCGCTGGAGCCGGAGGTGATCAGCTCCACGACCTGGCGGTGGGTGACGTCGGCCGTGCGGACCTGGGCGGCCGTCCGGCCGAGGTAGAGCGCGGCGATCCGGTCGGAGACCGCGAACACGTCGTTCATGTTGTGGGAGATCAGCACCACGGCGAGGCCCTTGTCGGCGAGCCGCCGGACCATCTCCAGGACCTGCTGGGTCTGCGCGACGCCGAGCGCGGCGGCGGGCTCGTCCAGCACGACGAGCTTGCTGTCCCACAGCACGGCGCGGGCGATCGCGACGGTCTGCCGCTGCCCGCCCGACAGGTTCGAGACCCGCTGCCGGACCGAGCCCATCGTGCGGACGGCGAGGCCCGACAGCGTCGTGCGCGCCAGCTCCTCCATGAAGGTCTCGTCCAAGGCGAGGCCGCGGCGCTCCTCGCGGCCGAGGAACAGGTTCTGGACGATGTCGAGGTTCTCGCAGAGCGCGAGGTCCTGGTGGACGATCTCGATGCCGAGGCGGCTGGCGTCGCGGGGGGAGTCGACCTTGACCGGCCTGCCCTCGAAGCGGTACTCGCCCTTGTCGAAGGAGTGGATGCCGCCGATGCACCGGACCAGGGTGGTCTTGCCGGCGCCGTTGTCGCCGACGAGGGCGGTGACCTCCCCCGGGTAGGCGGAGAATGCGACGTCCTGCAGTACCTTCGCCGAGCCGAAGCTCTTGTCGATACCGCGCAGGTCGAGAACAGGCGTCACTGACATGCCGAGGGGCTCCCACCGTGCCACACCGCCGCCGCGCGCCTGGCGGTCGTCGTGAGTGAGCGTAGCAGTCGCGTTGTCCGCCCGGGCGCCGTCGGAAGACGGGCCCGGACGGTTCCGCGGCCAGGCCCGGGAGCCGGTGGGGCGGGCCACCGACTCCCGGGCGCTTCCGGCCGTGCTCACGGGGTCACCGTGCTCACGGAGTCACCGCGTCCACGAGGTCACCGTCCGGTGCTGGACCGGCGGCGCCTCGCCAGGGCGTCGATGCTCGCGGCGAACAGCAGCACGACCCCGGTGATGAGGTAGCTGAGGTAGGCCTTGGTGCCGAGCAGCCCCAGTCCGTTGGCGATGAGCGCGATGACCAGGCCGCCGAGCACGGCGTCGCGTGCCTTGCCGCGCCCGCCGAACAGGCTCGTCCCGCCGATGACCGCGGCGCCCACCGCGTACAGCAGCGTGTTGCCGCCGCCCGCGTCGGTGGCGACCGAGTTGAGGCGGGACGCGGCGACGATGCCGCTGATCGCCGCCAGCGCGGAGGCGATCATGAACACGGAGATCCGGATGCGGGTCACGTTGATGCCGGCCCGGCGGGCCGCCTCGGCGTTGCCGCCGACCGCGTAGATGTGCCGCCCGTAGCTGGTGCGGCCGAGCACGAACGTGCAGATGACGAGCAGCGCGCCGACGAGCAGCACACCCCACGGGATCCCGCCGAGGGTGATCAGCGGGCTGGGAGCGCGGTCCAGGCTCAGCACGTAGGTGCTGATCAGCAGCGCGGCCCCGACCACGGCGCACTGGGCGATCACGAAGCCCAGCGGCTTGGAGTGCAGGTTGCGGACGTGCTGGCGGCGCCAGCGCAGCATCAGGATCGCGGTGTAGGCGACGACGCAGGCGATGGCGAGCACCCAGCCGAGCCAGATCGGCATGTTCTTGTTCGAGAGCGCCACGACGAACTCGTCGCGGACGGGCACCGTCCCGCCCTCGCCGATGAGCCACAGGGTGATGCCCTGGAGGCCGAGGAAGAACGCCAGTGTCACCACGAACGACGGGATGCGCAGGAACGCGACGAGCCAGCCGATCACGGTGCCGATGACGACGCCGATCGCCACGGCGGCGAGCACCGCGACGTACCAGGGCTGACCCGAGTCGGCCATCAGCTTGGCCATCACGGTGGCGCAGACACCGCTGGCCACACCCGCCGCCAGGTCGATCTCGCCCAGCAGCAGGACGAAGACGAGACCCATGGCGAGGATCGTGATGGGCAGCGCCTGGGTGGCCAGGTTCGCGATGTTGCCCTTGCTGAGGAAGGTCTCCGGCTTCAGCGCCGTGAACAGCGCGACCAGCGCGACCAGGCCGAGGATCGCCGGGAGCGCGCCCAGCTCACCGGCCTTGATCTTGTACCAGTAGTCCAGCAGCGCGGAGTTCATGTCATGCTTGCGCCGGTCGTTGGAGAAGTCCGAGTCCGCCAGCTTGACGGCGGTCTCCTTGCTCTGGGGGATGTCGGTGGACACCTGGTCCCCTTTCAGATGCTCTCGGCGGCGGTCTGCGGCGCGAGGCCGAGATCACCGGAACGGCCGGCGGTGATGAGCTCCACGACCTGGCCGTGGGTCACCTCGGAGGTGGCGACGTCCGCGGCGACCCGGCCGAGGTAGAGGGCCGAGATGCGGTCGGCCACCTCGAACACGTCGTTCATGTTGTGCGAGATGAGCACGACGGCGTGGCCGGTGTCGGCGAGCCGCCGGACCAGGTCGAGGACCTGCCGGGTCTGGGCGACGCCGAGCGCGGCCGTGGGCTCGTCCAGGATCACGACCTTGGACTCCCACAGCGCCGCCTTGGCGATGGCGACGGTCTGCCGCTGCCCGCCGGACAGGCTCGCCACCTGCTGCCGGACGGACTTGACGGTGCGGACCGAGAGCCGGGCGAGGGTCTCCCTGGCCGCTTCCTCCATGGACGGCTCGTCCAGCACGATGCCCTTGCGCCGCTCGCGGCCGAGGAACATGTTCTGCGTGATGTCGAGGTTGTCCGCGAGCGCGAGGTCCTGGTAGACGACCTCGATGCCGAGCGCGGACGCGGCGCGCGGGCCGTCGATCGAGACGGGCTTGCCCTCGAACTCGATCTGTCCCGAGTCGATGGGGTGGATCCCGGCGATGCACTTGATCAGGGTCGACTTGCCGGCTCCGTTGTCGCCGACGAGGGCCATGACCTCGCCCAGGCGCACGGAGAAGTCCACGTCGTGCAGCACATGGACGGGGCCGAAGCTCTTGTTGAGCCCGGTCAGGCGGAGGACGGGGTCTCCTTTTTCTGCCACGAGTTTCCTTCCAGAGGTTCGGGCGTCTTGCCCGTGGCGGGCCCCTTGGCGTCCCGATTTTCCGGGAGGCCGGGACGCCCTCAGCGGGGAGGGGCCCGCCACGGAGTCAGCGTCGGGCTCCTACTGGATGCCCGCGTCCTTGCACTTGGCCGCGTACGCGCCCTTGCACAGGTCTTCCTTCTTGACGAACCCGTCGTCCGTGACCTGCTTGACGTTGTCCTTGAAGACGCCGATCGGGGTCAGGAGCACCGACGGGACGTCGCGCTTGCCCTCAGGGTCGTTCGTCGTCCCGTTGGTCTCGCCCTTCTGGCCCTTGATGAGGGACACGGCGAGCTTGGCGGCCGCTTCGGCCTCCTGCTTGACCGGCTTGTAGACCGTCATGCACTGGTTGCCGTCGAGGATGTTCTGGAGCCCCTCAAGCGTGGCGTCCTGACCGGTGACGGAGACCTTGCCGGCCTGCTTGTTCTTCTTCAGGATCGAGATGACCGCGTTGCCGATGCCGTCGTTGGCGGCGACCACACCGTCGATCTTGCCGCCCTTCTCCGTCCACATCTGCTCGAAAATCGTGGCGGCCTGCTCGGCCTTCCAGTCCGGAACGGCCTGCTCGGCGACCTTCTTGTAGTTGGTCGCCTTGTCGAGCACGTTGTGCGCGCCCTTGGCGAACAGCGTCGCGTTGTTGTCGGTCGGGGCGCCGTTGAGGTAGGCGATGTTGGCCGACTTGTCACCGAGGCACTTCTGCAGGCCCTTGCCGAGCTCCTCGCCGACCTTCACGTTGTCGAAGGAGACGTAGTAGTCGGAGACGCCGCCGAGGGCGAGCCGGTCGTAGTCGATGGTCTTGACGCCCTGGGCCTGCGCCTTGCGCTGCACGGCGGCCGCCGAGTTGGAGTCGATGCCGTCCAGGACCAGGACCGTGACGCCGCTGGTGAGCATCTGGTCGGCGATCGTCTGGAAGCGCTGGGTCGAACCCTCGGCGTTCTGGATGTCGTAGGCCACTCCGGCGGCCTTGAAGGCCTGCTCCAGGTACGGCCGGTCGAAGCTCTCGTACCGGACGGAGGAGGTGGTGTCGGGCAGGATCACGCCGACCTTGCCCTTCGAGCCGGAACCGCCCGAGTCGTTGGAGTCGCCGTCCCCGCACGCGGTGAGGCTGAGCGCCGCCGCCGTCGTGACGGCCAAGAAGCTGAGGATCCCCTTGCGCATTGCCCGGGTCCTTTCTGGGGGGTGGCCGCCTTGCGGCCGGGGGTGGTAGCCGGTGAGCGAGATCACCCGCTCCGACGGGAATGTTGTGTCCCGCAACTTACGTCGCACATGTCCGTCGCGCCAGACTTCAGCCAAAGTTCATTTGTTGTCGGCGGTAACAATCATGTAACACGAGATCAACACGGGTGGAACACGAGGACTACCGCGCGGGCCGCAGGAGGACCCCGGCCGCCGCCTGGGCATCCCCGAGCGGACCCGTCCGGGCGTAAATGTTTCGTGGCTCAACATTCACCGCGACCCACCGTCAAGCCACGCCTCACCCCAGCACCCCCCGCAACCCCCGGCACGCCACCGCCACCCCCGAGAGCGGCCGCCTCCCCACAACGCAAAACCCCAGGCAGACACCCACAAGCCAGGCATCACCCCAGATCGAACCCCCTGCACGCCCCCAACCGCACAGCACCGCACAGGCCTCAACCCCGCGCCTTACACCACCCACGCCGCGCCTCGACCGGCCAGCGCCCAACCCGGGCAGCGCTACAACCCCGCCCCCGCCACAACCCCACCCACGACACCAACGCACCCCGCCCCCAAGCCGGCCCCGCCCCGCACCCCAACCAGCTCCGCGCCCCACCCCCAGCGGCGCCACATCCGAACCGCGCCCCAACCCGGCCCGCACCCCAAACGGACCGCCCCCAAACGAGCCCACGTCCCAACCCAAACCACCCCACACCCCAACCCGGCATCTCAACCTGGACCACGCCTCAACGCGTCCACGCCTCAACCAAGCCGCGCCACGCCCATCCTCAAGCGCATCCGCACCGGGGCCCTTTCACACCGAGCACCTCAACCCCGTCCCGCCGCCACCCCCGCCACGACACACACGCGCCACAGTCCCGCCAAGCGGGCGGCAACACCGTTCCGTGCCACGCTCGCTGGGCGAGTGGGCTCGTTTACCTCACTCCAGCCGCACCCACACCAGGGCCACGTCAACCCGGAGCGGCGCTCCAACCCCGTCCCGGGCAGCGCCCCGGGCGGATCGGCGCCGCCACCGCCGCATACGCGCCGCGCTCAAGGTGGTGGGCGGGGCTCGTTCTACGCGGGTCTGCGCCGCCCAAGCCCGGCGCAACTCACGTCGGGTCGTGCTTCCAACGGGTCTGCGTCTCGTCCTGGGCGGCGGCACGCTTCCGCGTCTCTGGTCCGGCCGCGGTTCGGGCTCGGTTGCGTCTCGAAGCCGGTTGCGTCTCGCTTGGGTGAGAGGCGAGTTGGTCGGGGGTGTGCTGCTGGGCGGTGATTTGGGGCGTGGTGGAGTGCGCCTCGGCGTGGTGCGTCGCGAGGCGGTGCCGCTATGGGGTGCGTGGTGCGAGCTGTCAGGCCCCGGATTTCGCCGGGGCCCGGGTCAGGCGGACAGGACGCGGGCCACTCGGTCGGCCGCCGCGGCGGCGTCGGCGGCGGGCGCGATTCGCTCGGCCCACGACCACCAGTACCACCAGCCGTCCGCGCCCTGCTCCGCCAGGATGTTCTCGGTCAGTGCAGCGGCGTCGGGATTCATCACGTGCAGGCTGGGCGACTGGCCGCGGGGCAGGGTGAGACGCACCCGGAGACCGCGCTTGACCAGCTCCTCGCCGAGTTCTTCCAGATATTCGATCCGCGTCTTCGACGGCGCGGCTGTTCCCGTATCGTCAGGCGTCATCCCTGTTTCCTCACGGACTCCGTGCGGCCCGACGTGCGATTCAGCCTCCCTCTTCACCCGCCCGTGCGCAAGCACCCCGGCCTGCCGGCCGCGAGGTGAGCGGGGCGGGGGCGCGAGGGCGCACCGCGTTTCGGAGGTCGACCGGACCTTATCCGGGATATCTTGCGCTTGGCAGATGAACCGGCGCATGGGGGCTGAGGATGACGGTGGACGCGGGTGCCCAGCCAGGTTCCGGACCGTCCGCCGCGCGGGCCGGCGCATCGCGGACGTGGCACCGGTTCCACTACGCGGTCGGCGTGTTCGTCATCGCGTACGGCGTGGCGGCCCTCGGCAGCGCGGCGGCGCTGTGGGGCGACCGGCTGGACGAGATGGAGCACTACTTCGGGTCCGGGCCCGCCACGGGGATCCTGGTCCTCGCCAAGGCCGTCGAGGTCCTGCTCGTGCTCGGCGCCGTGGCGGGCGTGGTCCTGCGCCGCGACCTGCTGCTGGTCCCGCCGGTGGCGGGCTGGATGGCCGGGTTCGCGATGTTCGCCGTCCTGGACGTCTTCACGGGCAGGTGGGACGGCCTCGTCGAGCACCTGGCCTACCTGGCGGCGTTCGTCGTGCTGCTCTTCCTCTCCTACGGGCTGAGCGCGAAGGCGCAGCTCGCGGGGGCGCCGAAGGGCCCCGCGCCGGACGGGTCGCCGCGCGGCCCGAACGGCCTGACCTGGACGCAGGAGTTCGCGCTCCAGGCCATCAACCGGGCCGCCGCCCTCACCGGCCCGCGGACGCGCCCGGACAAGCGCGACTGATCTTGGCAGAAGTTGCCGTTGGTGGCGCCCCGGGCGGGTGCCACGTTGTGGCTCATGAGAGCCCGAAAACTGGCGCTGCCTGTGGTGATGGCCGCGTCCCTGGCGGTCCCGGCGTCGCTCGCCGCGCCCGCCGCCGCACGGCCCGCCGCGCCCGCGGCCGGCTGCGACCCGACGCGGACCGCACCGGTCTACCGGGGCAAGGTCCCCTCCCCCGAGAAGGTCCTCGGCTTCGACCTCGGTGAGCGGCCGGTCAGCGCCGCCGAGTCCGACGCCTACCTGGATGCGGTCGCCGCGAGGAGCGAGCGCGTCGTGTCCGGGACGCTGGCCACCACGGCGCAGGGACGGCCGCTGAAGTACGCGATCGCCGGACGCCCCGAGCTGATCTCCAAGGCGGGCCTGGCCAAGGTGCGGTGGGAGGCCGGCGCGCTGCGCGACCCGCGGACGCCGGCCGCGCTCGCCAAGCGGATCACCGATCGCGGCGTCCCGATCCTGTGGGTCAGCGGCAACGTGCACGGCGACGAGCCGAGCGGCACGGACGCGGCGCTGCGGGTGCTGCGCGACCTCGGCGACCGCCTCGACTGCGCCGCGACCGGGATCCTCGCCGGCGCGCTCGTGATCGTCCTGCCGACGCAGAACCCGGACGGGCGGACGCTGGGGACGCGGCAGAACGCCTACGGCTTCGACATGAACCGCGACTGGTTCGCGCGCACCCAGCCGGAGACCGACGGCAAGCTCGCGATGCTGAACCAGTACCCGCCCGCGCTGTACATCGACGCCCACGAGATGGGCGGGGACTCGTTCTTCTTCCCGCCGAACGCCGACCCGATCTACCACGAGACGCCCGAGCAGGCGATCGGCTGGATCAACGACCTGTACGGGGCGTCGATGGCGGCCGAGTTCACCCGCCAGGGCATCGACTTCTTCAACAGGGACGTCTACGACCTCTTCTACCAGGGCTACGGCGACACGGTCCCGACCAGCGCGTTCCACGCGGCCGGGATGACGTACGAGAAGGGCGACGAGAGCCCGTATCCGGACCGGGTGAAGGAGCAGTACCTCACGCAGTGGGTGTCGCTGTCGGCGGCGGCGCGCGACCGGCACCGGATCCTCACCGAGTGGCGCCAGATGACGGTCGACGCCTACGCGCAGGGCCAGGCGGGGAAGCTGGAGCCCAACCAGATCTACAACCCGCCGAACAAGGTCGACCGCCAGGTGCCGGACCGGAAGGTGCGGAGCTACTTCCTGCGCGACGACGACCCGGCCAAGCGCGCCGGGGCCGCGCTCGTCGTGCGGCGCTTGCAGCGCATGGGCGTGCGCGTCGAAAGGCTCGCCCGGCCGCTGGCCGTCCCGGACTTCAAGGCGTACGGGCGTCCGGAGGCCGCGACGACGCTGCCCGCGGGCACCTACTGGATCTCGATGGCGCAGGGCCAGAAGCACTGGATCCAGTCCATGCTGAACGAGGACTCCTACACTCCGTTCCCGTACTTCTACGACGTGACGGCGTGGAGCCTGCCGCTGCTGGGCAACGTGTCCGGCGGGTCGTCCGGCGCCGTCCTGCATCCGCGGACCGTCCCGCTGCGGACGCTCCCGGAGCCTCGTCCGGGCCACGGCGGCAAGGCGCCCCGGCTGGGCGTCCTCCAGTTGTCGGGGACGTCCTCGTCCGCGCGGCAGTCGGCCGGGTGGCTGAGGCACCGCCTCGACCGCGACTGGAAGCTGCCGTTCACGCCGCTCACCCCGGCGGACGTCGCGGCGGGCGAACTCCGGGGCGTCGACGTCCTGGTCACGCCGAACGGACCGGCCGCGTCCGCCTACACGGCGCTCGGCGACGCCGGGCGCTCCGCGCTCCAGGGGTGGACGCGGGACGGCGGCCGTTACATCGGCTGGCAGGGCGGCACCGAGCTCGCTGCCCGGCTCGGCCTGACGACCGCGACCCTCGCGGAGCCGACGTCCGACATCCCCGGCACGCTGCTCCGCGTGAAGGTGGACGGGGCCAGCCCACTGTCGGAGGGCGTCGGCGCGACGGCGTGGAACTTCACGTCCTACGACCCGGTCATGAAGGCGTCCAGCGGCGTCGTCGTGTCGTACCCGCAGGCGGATTCGCCCGACTGGTTCGTGTCCGGCTTCGAGCGCGGCGCGTCCGAGCTGGGCGGGACCGCGGCGGTCGTCGACCAGCCCCTCGGGAAGGGACGGTCGGTGCTGTTCGCCGCCGAGCCCAACTTCCGCGCGTTCAGCGACGGGACGGCCAAGCTGCTCTACAACGCGATCCTCGGCCCCGACCCGGCCCGGGCGGCGGCGCCGCAGGCGACCGCGACGGCGAAGGCGGCCCGGGAGGCGGCGCGGCTGCCGTCCTACGAGTCGCCGATCCGCGTCTCGGTCAAGGCCGCGGACGCCGCGGGGGCCGAGTCCCTGCTGCGGTCCGTCGGCGCGACGTGGACGCGGCGCGGCGCCGGCGGCGTCGTCCACTACGTGATCGACAACCCGCGGGGCCTGCCGGTGGACCACCACCCGTTCGCCGGGCGCCTGCCGTCCCTGATCCGCAAGGCCGGGATCACCCCGGTCGCGGTCACGCTCCCCTGACCGGTCCGCGCGGCGCGCCGGCCCGTTCCGGCGCGCCGCGCGCTACTTCCGGACGAGCCAGGCGATCGCGGTCATCGTGCCGGGCGGGACCTCGGTGAAACCGCCGTCCCGGACCGCGACCGCCGCCTCCTTCACGCAGCGCGCCCACAACACGTCCCGCGCCAGGTGGACGGCGGCGCCGGCCTCGACCCACGCCGCCACGTGCCGGCGGCGGCCCTGGCGGAGCAGCAGCTGGGCGGCGTGCCCGCACTGGGCCGCGGCCTTCCCCGTCGTGATCGTCACTTCCGGGTTGAGCGCGATCACCGCGTACGGGGGCCCGGGCGGCGGCGGCGCCTCCTGCGCCTCCGCCAGGTCGAGGCCCGCGACCTGGAGTCTGGCCAGCTGGGGCGGGACGTCCGACACCGGCCCCGGCGGGAACGCCCGCACCTGCGCGCCCGCATGCCGGACCGTGACGCCGGGCAGCGCCTCCGCCTCCGGCCAGCGGACGCCGCGGGCCCGGCGCGTCACCTTCCGGATCCGGCGCGACTCCCACTCCCGGACGGCGTCCCGCCACTCCCCCTCGGGCTCGGCGGCGCGCGGGTCGGTCAGCAGCCGGACGACGGCCGTCGCCGCGGCCTCGCAGACCGCGTCGTGACTGGGCGGATCGGCCTTCTCGGCGCGTACCACCAGTTGCATCGCCCACGGCGGGTCGTCAAGGGGGTCATAGTCGGGTCGCACGCCGTGGAGTATTCCAAACCCCGTTCCGCTTCCCGGGAGCGGTAGTGGGTACTGCAACTCTTGCCGTCCCCCGGACGTCGTTCAGGTACGGGAGGTCGCCGGTGGCCAATGGCGCATGGAGTGATTCCATACCGGGAATCGGGACGTTCTTCGTCGGCATCGACGTCGCTCCCGGCCGCTACCGCTGCGAGAACGGCAAGGGCGGCTGGTGGGTGCGCTTCACCGGCCCCGGCGGGGGCGACCCCGTGGGCTCGTGGCCGCTGCCCGCCGGCCCGACCGAGATCGAGATCGCGCAGAGCGACTTCGCGTTCGAGACCCACGTCTCCACGTCCTGGCGGCGCATCGCGCCGCCCCGCTCCCCCGAGGACGGCGCCCCGGCCGAGCCGCGCCCGGTCGCCGACCCGGCGCTGCGCGCCGAACTGGACACGATCGTCGCGCGCCGCAAGCCGCTGGTCTGGCTGGCGCCGCTGTCGGTCCTCGCCCTCGGCCTGCTCGGCTCCCCGCTCCTCGGCTCGCTGTGGCTGATCGGCCTCGGCATGCTCGCGGTGCTGGTCGCGCTCGGCACCCCGTCGGTCTCGCTGGACCTGCGGCGCGCCCGGGAACTGGAGCGCCGCCGCGACCGCTACCTCGTCCCCGAGGACTTCGACGACGACGGCCGCGCGCTGCTGGCCCGCGTCCAGGCGGCCGTCGACGCCGTCCGCGACTCGCAGGTCAACCGCGAGGGCCTGCTGGACGCGGTCGACAACGCCGTCACCCTGCCCCGCCAGGAATGGGAGATCGCGCAGGTGCTGGCGAAGCAGTCGAGGCTGCGCGCGGACCACGCCGACATGGCGGGGACCGACACGATCCCCGAGCTGGAGGCGGCGCTTCGGCCGCTGCGCGACAAGCTCGACGCCTCGGTCGAGGCGGTGACGCGCCGCATCGACGCCCTGGAGCGCTACGCCGAGCGCGCCAGATCGGCCGACGAGGTGCTCCGCGCCCAGCGCCGCCTGGAGTCGATCGCGGAGAAGGCGCACGAGTACGACGAACTGCTGGCCGACACCGTCCGGGACGACCTGGCGCTCCCCGCGATCGAACGCCTGACCGAGCAGGGCGAGGAACTCCTCCGCACCCTCCGCGAACGCCTCGCCGAGGCCGCCGAGGCGGGCGGAGAACTCCCGCCCCCGTCCTGATCAGGCGGTGAGGGCGCGGACCTGGGCCGGGGAGGTGAAGAGTTCGGCGCGCATGCCGGTCTCGCGGGCGGCGAGGACGTTGCGTTCGCTGTCGTCGAAGAACAGGACGTCGGCGGGCTTGACGCCGAGGCGGCCGGCGCAGATCTCGTAGGCGCGGGGGTCGGGCTTGGCGACGCCGATGCGGCAGGAGTAGACGCGCTCGTCGAAGCGGGAGAGCCAGGCGCCGTGCCGGGCCTCGAAGCGGGGCACCAGGTCGTCGATGATGTTGGAGAGCAGCCCGAGCGTCCGCCCCCGGTCGGCGAGCTCGCCGACCAGGGCGACCATCTCGTCGTCGACGTCGGTCCAGCTGGCGAGGTCGGCCTCGGTCAGCGCGGGGACGTCGGGGAAGGCGGTGCCGAGCCGGGCCGCGACGTCCGCCCAGTACGCCGCGCTCTCCTGGCCGGCGTCGTAGGCGGGGCGGCAGGCCCAGTAGGCGTCCCAGAACGCGGGCCCGGGCGTCCCGGCGATCTCCTCGATCCGCCGCACCGCCTCGGGGGTCTGGGTGCGGGCGATCACTCCGTACAGGTCGAACACGATCACGTCGGGCATGCCCCGAGCCTATTCGGCGCCGCCGAGGCTCGGGAAACCGCTGTAGCAAGCGCTTGTTGCACACCGTACGCTGGTCTGGCCGCCGAATCGAGCAAGCGGTTGGGCGACACGGCATAATGAGAGGGTGACGACCACGAGCGCCAAGTCCGGACGATCGAGAACCCGCGGCGCCGGTGAGGACGCGCCCCGCCGCCGCGGCCGCGGAGCCCCCGCGCTGGCGTCCGAACGGCGCGCCCACCTGGTCAGGCTCGCGGCCGAACTGTTCGCCGAGAAGGGGTTCCAGGCCACCACCGTCCGCAACATCGCCGACGAGGCGGGCATCCTGTCCGGCAGCCTCTACCACCACTTCGACTCCAAGGAGTCGATCGTCGACGAGATCCTGGCCGGGTTCTTCACCGAGATCATGGCCGCCTACCAGGCGGTGATCGACGAGAACGAGAACCCGCGGGACACGATCGCCGGACTCGTCCGGGTCGCGTTCGGCACCCTGGAGCCGCACCGCGCCGCGATCACGGTCATGCAGAACGACTGGAACTACCTGCGGGGCATGGACCGGTTCGCCTACCTGACCAAGTCCGAGGACGAGGTCGAGAAGATGTGGGTGACCACGCTCCAGGCGGGCCAGGCGGAAGGGCTGTTCCGTCCCGACCTCGACCCGAAGCTGACCTACCGCATGATCCGCGACACCGTCTGGGTGGCCGTCCGCTGGTTCCGGCCCGGGGGCCGGCTGAACGCCCAGGGGCTCGCCGAGCACTACCTCAAGGTGATGTTCGACGGCATCAACCTGCACTAGCCCGCAGGCCCGCCCGATCCGGCCCGGCCTCGCGCGCGGGGCGGGAGGGCAGGATCCGGCGCAGCGGCCCCGGCAGCCACCAGTTCGCCTCGCCGAACAGCTCCATCAGCGCCGGGACGAGCACCAGCCGCACGACGGTCGCGTCGATCAGGATCGCGACGCCGAGGCCGAGCCCCATCTGCTTGACGGCGACGTCCGCGCCGAGCAGCACCGACAGGAACACCATCACCATGATGGCGGCCGCCGCGCTGATCACGCGGGCGGTGCGGGACAGGCCGAGCGCGACGGCCTCGCGGGTGGCCACGCCCTCCTCGTAGGTCTCGCGGATGCGGGACACGAGGAACACCTCGTAGTCCATGGACAGCCCGAACAGGATCGGGAACATCATCAGCGGCACCCACGTGGTGACGGGCATGTCCGTCGGGAAGCCGAGCGCGCGTCCCGCCCACCCCCACTGGACGACGGCCGTCAGCACCCCGTACGCGGCCGCGATGGACAGCAGGTTCATCAGGGCGGCCTGCACCGCCACCGTGACCGACCGGACGAGCCCGACGAGCAGCAGCAGCGACAGCCCGACGACCACGGCGATCAGCAGCGGCAGCCGGGTGGAGACGCTCTCGGCGAAGTCGATCGAGGCGGCGTTCGGGCCGCCGACGTAGGCGCGGACGCCCGTCCCTCCGACGGCCCCGGGGATGACGTCGTCGCGCAGCGTGTGGACGAGGCCCGGCGTCCGCTCGTCCTGCGGGCCGGTCCTCGGGAACGCCATGACGATGGCGGCCTTCCCGTCCCGGCTGGAGCGCGGGGGCTGGACGGCCGCGACGCCCGGCGTCCCGCGGACCGCCTCCGCGATCCGTTCCGCCTCCGCAAGACCGCCGCCCTGGGTGACGATGACCAGGGGCGCGGCGGTGCCGGGCCCGAAGCCCTCCGCCATGATCCGGCTGGCCCGGTAGCCGCTGTGGTCGTGCGGCTGCGTGCCGGAGTCGGGCAGGCTCAGCCGCATCGACAGCGCGGGCACGGCGAGGACCAGCAGGACGACGGCCGCGCACAGCCCGGCGAGGACCGGGTGCGCCTGCACGACCCGCGCCCAGCGCTCGGCGAGCGGGCGGCGGGCCCGGCCGAGGCCGGGGACGCGGAGCCGGTCGACGGCGTGCCCGGCGAAACCGAGCAGGGCGGGCAGCAGCGTCACGGCGGCGAGCATCGTCGTCAGCACGGCGACGCCCGCCGCGACCGCCACGCCGTTCAGCAGCCTCTGCTGCATGATGAACAGGCCCATGAGCGCGATCACCACGGTGGTGCCGGCGAACAGCACGGCCCGTCCTGCGGTGGTGACGGCGGTGACCGCCGCCTCCTCCGGTCCGGCGCCCGCGTGCATCTCCTCCCGGTGGCGGGTGACGATGAACAGCGCGTAGTCGATGCCGACGCCGAGCCCGATGAGCGCCGCGATGATCGGGCTGAAGGAGGGCGCGGGCAGCAGGTGGCCGAGCAGCATGATCAGCGCGAGGCCGGTGCCGATGCCGAACAGCGCGGTCACGATGGGGAGCCCCATCGCCAGCACCGATCCGAACGCGACCAGCAGGATGACGACGGCGGCGAGCAGGCCGACGCCCTCGGACGGGCCGCCGCCCGGCGTCTCGGCGGCGTCCACCGCCGAACCCCCGAGCTGCATCCGGACGGGTCCGGAGTCGGCGCGCACGTCGTCCAGGAGCGCGGTCACGTCCGTCCTCGGCATGTCGTCGGACGAGACGTCGAGGCCGCCGGTGGCGAACGCGGTCCTGCCGTCCGCGGAGATCTGCCCGGGCGTCTCGTACGGCGACGACACCGACGCGACGTGCGGCGTCCTGGCCAGCCGGTCGATCGCCTGCTCGACGCGCGCCTTCACCCCCGGGTCCCGGACGCCGGCGTCGGCGCGCACCGCCAGCGTGATGGAGTCGCCGCTGCGCTGCGGGAAGTGCTCCTCCAGCAGATCCGACGCCTTCGCCGAGCCGGAGTCGCCTCCGGAGAAGTCGTTCAGGGGTTCGGCGGCGAAGCCGAAGCCGAGCGTCATGACGGCGATCGTGCCGACGATCCAGCCCGCCAGCGTCAGGCGCCGCCTCCGGTAGCAGAACCGGGCCAGCCTTGCGAGTCTCATGGGTACCGCCTCCGCGGACGCGCGCTTCCCGCGGACGCGCCGCACCTAGGGATGTTCTTGCGCGACCCAGGGTGCTCTCGGGTTGAGGCTCCGGGCATCCGGCGGACGGTGTCACCCAGGGGAGCCGGTTACATCCTCCGGAGTACATCCGGCGCGGTATCCCACGGTCCGGGGGCCGGAAGGCCCATAGTGTGCTTAGTCGCGATTTGCGGAGTAGGAGTGACGCATTGGTCCGTGGGGACGCTGTTGCGGGAGAGATCGACCGGGGGAGGTCGGGATGACGGCTCGGCAGGGGGCCGCCGGTCCCGACGAGCCCATGCCCGCGGCCCTGCGCGCGGCCACCGCGCGCGCCCTCCAGGAGCAGTTCCCGGGCGTGCGGGTCTGGTACGGCGAGGCGACGGGGTCCTGGTGGGCCATGGTGCCGTTGCGCGAGGGCCCGCGGCTGCTGGAGGCGCCGTCCTCGCAGCAGCTCCGTGAGGAGATCATGAGCGTCCGCTCGCGGGGGTGAACCCGTCCCGCCCGTTCCGCCCGTCGCGCGCCGGCGCTCGCGGCCAGGAGACGCCCGGGTTCCGGCGAACGCCGCGTCACGCTTCGCCGCCCGCCGGGAACGGGGCGCGATCCGTTCCCAGCGGGCGTCTCTGAGGAAACTAACCCGAAAAGTGTTCGGGCACAAGCGCTTGCTCGGTTTCGTCCGCGGGCGGCGACGCGACGCCGCGCTCCGGGACCGGCCCGCTACAGCTCGTACTGGATGGACGCGCGCTCCGCCGTGATCGGCGTGATGTACCCGTCGACCGCCGCGCGGTGGACCGGATGGTCGCGGTAGACCAGGTAGGCGTCCAGATCGGCGAACTCCGCGACCACCGCGAAGTCCCACGCGCCGGGGTTCACGCCGGCGTTCACCCCCACCCCGTACTCCCGGATCTCCGGGATCGCGCCGGGCAGCTCGCCCAGCTTCGCCGCGACCTCGTCCTGCTGGCCGGTCGTCGTGCCTTCGGTCCATCTGAACAGCGCTATGTGCCGGAAACCACTCATGGCCGCACGCTACAGGCGTCCCACCCGCCTCAGGCGTCCCCGAGCTCCGCCGCCGCGATCGCGCCGAGTTCCCAGCACGCCTCCAGGTCGGCCTTGCCGGGTTCGCCCGTCACCACCACGGGCGGCTGGACGGCCTTCCACTTCAGCCCGGTGGTGATGGCGTCCAGGGCCCGCACGGCGCCGGTGGCGTCGTCGTTGCCGTGCAGGAAGGCGCCGAACGGGCGGCGGACCGTCTCCTCCAGGCACGGGTAGTAGATCTGGTCGAAGAAATGCTTCAGCGCTCCGGACAGGTAGCCGAGGTTGACCGGCGAGCCCAGCAGGTAGCCGTCCGCCTCCAGGACGTCCACCGCGGTGGCGCTCAGCGCCGCGCGGGACGCGACCTCCACGCCCTGGATCTCGTCGGTCGACGCGCCGGCGCGCACCGCCTCGACCATGGCCTGGACGGACGGCGACGGCGTGTGGTGGACGAGCAGGAGCCTCTTCATCACCCCGAGGCTAGCGGTGTCCGGACCGTCCGGCCGGGTATGGCCGTAGGGCGGCGCCCGGCCCGCGGGTCCGGCCGTACGCTGGGTCAAGGCCCCATAACAACGACCGAATCCGGGAATGAGTTCCGGAAGATCTTGGTTGGGGGCTCAGCGGAGGTGTGCTTCGTGCTATCGGACGAGTCTTTGCGGAGGGGCGGACTTTCCCGCCCTCCGGCCGGGGGCGGGCCGGGTGCGGCGCCCCATGGGCGGCCCGTCTGGCCGCTCGCGCTGACCGCGGCCGTGGTCGCCGCCCTGATCGCGGTGCCCGCGTTCGCGGGCTCCCCGCACTGGCTCGGACGGCTGTCCCGGCTCGTCACCGGCAGCCCGCTGAGGCCGGAGCACGCCGTCGCGCTGGCCCTCGCGCTCGCGCTGGTCGCCCGCGGCGCGCTCCTGCGCCGCCGCGCCGCCTGGTACGGGCTGGTCGCGCTGGCGCTCCTCGGGCTGCTCGCCGTGGTGTCGGGCGACGACCCGCCGTGGCGGCTGCCGCTCCTCGCCGCCGTCCTCGGCGGGCTGTGGCTGGAGCGCGGCCGGTTCGCCGTGCGGCCGCATCCCGAGCGCGTCCGCACGGCCGTCAAGACCGGCGCGCTGCTGCTCGCCGCCGCGACCTTCTTCTCCCTGATCTTCGGCGGGGTGTCGGTCCGGTCGGTCGGCGACGTCGCCAGCGGCCTCGGCGCCACCGGCGCGCCCATGGACGGGGCGGGCTGGCTGCCGGGCGTGCTCGGCCTCGCCGGCGCCGCCGGGCTGCTCGTGCTGGTGATCACCCTCCTCGCGCCCGACCCGGCGCCCCCGCCCGGCGACGAGGCGGAGCGCGGCCGCGTCGCGGGCCTCGTCCTGCACCCCGGCTCCGACACCCTCGCCCCGTTCGCTCTGCGCCGCGACAAGGCCTACGTGTTCAGCGCGGACGGCCGCGCCGCGATCGGCTACCGGGTCCTGTTCGGGATGGCGGTGGCGGGCGGCGACCCGGTCGGCGACCCCGCCTCGCACGCCGACGCCGTACGGGCGTTCCTCGCGATGTGCCGGACGACCGGCTGGCGGCCCGCCGTCCTCGGCGCGAGCGACGCCCTGCTCCCCGCCTGGGGGCCGTGCCGCTCGATCGGCTTCGGCGACGAGGTCGTCATCCGCCCCGCCGAGTTCACGCTGTCCGGGCGCAAGATGCGCAACGTCCGGCAGGCCGTCAAGCGCACCGAGAACTTCGGCGTCTCGTCCGAGATCCGCCCGGAACGGGAGCTCACGCCCGCGCTGCGGGCGAAGCTGCTGGACGTCGCGTCGCGCTCCCTCGGCGGCGCGGCCGAACGCGGATTCTCCATGAACCTGGACGAGCTACTCACCGGATACCACCCGGGCGCGATCGTCGCCATCGCCTACGGCGACGACAAGGAGCCCATCGCGTTCCAGCGCTACGTCACCGCGGGCGAGGGCGTCAGCCTGGACGCGATGCGCCGCACCCCCGGCGGCCCGAACGGCGTCAACGAGCGCCTCATCGTCGAGATGGTCGAGTACGCCGCCGGGCACGGGCACGGGCTCGTCTCGCTGAACTTCGCCGCCTTCCGCGAACTGCTGGACGCCGGCGAGCGCGGCCTGCTGGAGAAGGCCGGCTACCGGGCGCTGCACCTCCTCGACCCGTGGATCGCGGTGGAGTCGCTGTACCTGTTCGACAAGAAGTTCAGGCCGTCCTACAAGCCGCGCAGCGTGGTCTTCCGGTCCTGGTTCGACATCGCGTGGCTGGCGGCGGCGCTGCTCACCCTGGAGTTCGGCCGGACGCGTCCCGCCCAGCGCGCCGCCGGCCCGATCACCGAACCCGTCCACCACCTGGGCCGCTCCTGAGGCGATCCCCGGCGCGGCGGCACATCCTAGAACGTGATTCTATGGAGTCCCCGCCTGAGAGGATCGCGCATGAGCAGCACGGTGCAGGGGCACTGCGATCCGGCGTTCGCCGGCGTCCGCGAGGTGTTCGAGGAGCACTTCGCCGAGGGACGCGAGCTGGGCGCCGCCGTCGCCGTCTACGCGGGCGACCGCAAGGTCGTCGACCTGTGGGGCGGCGTCGCCGACCGCCGCACCGGGCGCGCGTGGCGGGCCGACACGCCCTGCTTCGGATTCTCCTGCACCAAGGCGGTGACGGCCGCGGCCGCGCTGCTGCTCGCCGAGCGCGGCGCCTACGACGTCGACGGCCCGGTCACGGACTGGTGGCCGGAGTTCGGCGCCGCGGGCAAGGACGGCGCGACGGCCGCCCACCTGCTGTCGCACCAGGTGGGGCTGCCCGCGTTCGCGCGCCCCGTCTCGGCGGAGGAGGCCGCGGACGCCCCGGCCCGCGCGGCGGAACTGGCCGCGCAGGAGCCCGAGTGGACGCCCGGCGAGGGCCACGGCTACCACGCGCTGACCTACGGATGGCTGGCCGGAGAGATCGTCCGCCGCCATTCCGGCGGCCGGCCCGTCGGCGCGTTCGTGAAGGACGCGTTCGCCCGCGACCTGGACCTGTGGGTCGGGGCCCCGGACGAGGTGATCGAGCGGGCCGCGAAGCTGTCGGCGGGACACCGCACCGGCGGGGGGACCGACGCGCCGAAGGCCACCGAGCGCGACGTCCTGACCCGGCTGGCCGAGGCCTACGTCGACCCGCGGAGCATGATGAACCGGTCGCTGAACAACCCGCACCCGGGCAAGGGCGGCTACAACAACCCCGTCGTCCTGCGCGCGGGATGGCCCGCCGCCGGGATGACCACCACCGCGCCGGCGCTCGCGGGCTTCTACCGCGACCTCACGGCGGGCCGGATCCTGCGCCCGGACACGCTGCGCGAGGCCGTCCGGCCGCGCGTCAGCGGCCCCGACCGCACGCTGCTCGTCCGGAGCTCCTTCGGCCTCGGGTTCATGCGCCCCTCGCAGACCTTCTTCACCCCGAGGGCGGGGCGGAAGTCGGCGTTCGGCCACACCGGCGCGGGCGGCTCGGTCGGGCTCGGCGACCCCGTGGCCGGACTCGCCCTCGCCTACCTGCCGAACCTGATGGGCGACCCGGCGTCCGGCGACCTGCGCGCCTACCGCCTGACCCAGGCGGCGTACGCGGCGCTGTCGTGAGGGGCACGGCGCCGTCGTGAGCGAACGGTAGCGTCCTGGCCATGGACGTACGAGATCTGCATCCCTGGCCCTCCACGCCGCAGGAGGCCGAGGCGATCCAGGACCGGCTGCGTCCGATGCTCGAACTCGGCGTCCCGGGCCCGGCCGCGCCGCGCACCGTCGCGGGCCTTGACGTCTCCTACGCGGGTGACGGCGGCGGCGCCGACGACCGGCTGGCCGCCGCCGTGGTCGTCCTGGACGCGGCGACGCTGGAGGTCGTGGAGGAGTCGGTCACCGTGGGAGCGGCCGCGTTCCCCTACGTCCCGGGCCTGTTCGCGTTCCGCGAGCTGCCCACGCTGCTCGACGCCCTCCGCGCCCTGGAGACCACGCCCGGCCTGCTCGTCTGCGACGGCTTCGGCATCGCGCACCCGCGCCGCTTCGGGCTCGCGTGCCACCTCGGCGTGCTGACCGGCCTGCCGTCCATCGGCGTCGGCAAGACCGCCTTCGTCGGGACCTACGAGCAGCCGGGCCCGCGCCGCGGCGACGCGAGTCCGCTGCTGGACGGCGGCGAGACCGTCGGACGGGTGCTGCGCACCCGCGACGGCGTGAAGCCGGTGTTCGTGTCCGTCGGCCACCGCGCCGGCCTCGACGCCGCGTGCCGCACCGTCCTCGCCCTGACGCCCGACTTCCGCCTGCCCGAGACGACGCGCAGGGCCGACCGGCTGTCGCGGGACGCACTCGCCGCGCGCTCCGGGTAGCGCGTTCGCCCCGCAGGATGGCAGGCTCGTCCGAAGGAGCAGGCCGGGGGCCGCATCAGGCCACCCGCGACCGCTGGACGGTGCCCATGGAGACCCGGCCGATGCGGGCCGACGCCCGCCGCAACTACGAGCGAATCGTCACGACGGCTCGCACCGCCTTCACCGAGCACGGCACGGGCGCGTCCCTCGACGAGATCGCCAAGCGGGCGGGCGTCGGATCGGGAACGCTCTACCGGCACTTCCCCACCCGGGACGCGCTGCTGCACGCCGTCCTGCGCGAGCGGATCGACGGCCTGCTCGGGCACGCCGACGCGCTGCTGGCCGAACCGGACCCGGAGGCCGCGCTCGCCCGCTGGCTGCGCACCTACCTGGCGGGCGCGTCGAGCCCGCGCGGCACCTGCACCGTGATCATCGAGGCGATGGGGCCGGAGTGGCCGGCCACCGGGCTCGGCGCCGCCGCCGACGCCATCCGCGCCGCGCTCGGCCGGCTGCTGCGGCGGGCGCAGCTGGCCGGGGCGGTCCGCGCCGAGGTCGACCCCGGCGACCTGCTGCGGCTCGCGAACGCGATCGGCGTCGCGGCCGAGCGGGTCCCCGACCCCGGCGCGTACGCCGACCGGATGCTCACGCTGCTGTTCGGCGGGCTGCGCGCGGGCTAGATCGTTGATGGGGGTTTGCTGAACCGCTGCGGGCATGACGAAGGGCGCCCATGATCAGTGTGTGAAGACAAACCTGGACGCCCTTCTGACCGCACTCTACGTCCATCTGGACGATCACGTCCTGCGGTCGGCCGACCGCACCCGCAGACGCGGCCCCGACCGCACCCTCAACGACGCTGAACTGGTGTGCGTCGCTGTGGCCCAGGTCCTGCTCGGCTGCGATTCCGAGCGGCGGTGGCTGCGGACCGCGCCCGGCAGGATCGGGCACCTGTTCCCGCGGCTGCCCGGTCAGTCCGAGTACAACCGGCACCTGCGCGATGCCGCGCCCGCTCTGTTCGCCGCTTCGATGTGGCTGGTCCGCCAGACGCCCTCCTGGCAGGAGCGGCTGCGGCTGATGGACGGCACTCCGCTGCGCTGCGGCGCCTCACGCACCACCGTGCACCGCTCGGCCCTGGGCGAGATCGCCGGCTACGGCATGGACAAGTCCCACCACGCCTTCTACTGGGGCGCCAAACTGATGCTGATCAACACCGCCGAAGGCGCGGTGTGCTCCTTCAGCCTGGCCCACCCCAAAGAGCTGGACGAACGCAAACAGGCCGTGCACCTGCTGCACGTCCAGCAGGCCGCGCCGGGACCGTGCCCGATCGTGTGCGACAAGGGATTCGCCGGAGCCGGGGTGGAAAAGGCCGCCGCCGACCTGGGCCATATCCTGATCCGCCCCGTCCGCGACGACGAGCCCGAACCCGCCGTGAAGGTGTTCCCCAGCTGGCTGCGCCAGCGTATCGAGGCGGTGATCTGGACACTGAAGAACCAACTCGGGCTGGAACGCCACGCCGCCCGCACCACCGAAGGCCTGTGGACGCGCCTGTGCCAGCGCATCTGCGCCCTCAACGCCGCGATCTGGCACAACTGGCTCATCGACGCCCCAACCAAGCGATCACTTACCGCCTACGACCACTAACCAGAGCACTCAACAACCCCCATCAACGATCTAGGGCCGCCTTGTTCAGTTGACCAAGCGTTCGCTAGGTTGGCCGGGAGGCAACGGGCGACGAGGAGCGTTGATGGGGCAGCTTGACGGCAAGGTGGCGCTGATCACCGGTGGCGCGCGCGGCATGGGCAAGGCGCACGTCCGCCGGTTCCTGGACGAGGGCGCCAGAGTGGTCTTCGGCGACGTCCTGGAGGAGGAGGGCGCCAAGCTGGCCGCCGACCTCGGGGACGGCGCCCGCTTCGTCCGGATGGACGTCTCCCGCGAGGAGGACTGGCAGCGGGCCGCCGAGACCGCGACGGAGGCGTTCGGGGCGCTGAACGTCCTGGTCAACAATGCCGGGATCCTCCGGCACAAGACCATCGAGAAGATGGCCGTCGAGGAGTTCCGCCGGATCCTGGAGGTGAACCTGGTCGGCCAGTGGCTCGGGGTGAAGACGGTGACCGCGCCGATGCGCGCGGCGGGCGGCGGCTCGATCGTCAACGTGTCCTCGACCGAGGGCTTCATCGGCGCGGCCGGCCTCGCCGCCTACAGCGCCAGCAAGTTCGGCGTCCGCGGCCTGACCAAGTCCGCCGCCCGCGAGCTCGGCCAGTACGGCATCCGCGTGAACTCCATCCACCCCGGCGGGGTGCTGACGCCCCTGACCATGCAGGACGACGTCGTCTCCGCCACAGCCGCCAGCGCCGACGCGTTCATGAAGGCGCTCCCCCTCGGCCGCATGGGCAAGTCGCAGGAGATCACCGGGCTGGTCGTCTTCCTCGCCTCGGACGACTCGACCTACTGCACCGGCAGCGAGGTCCTCGTCGACGGGGGCATGCTCACGGGCGCCGGCTACTGAACGCGACAGGCCGCCGGTACCGGCTGGACCCCCGCACCGGCGGCCCGTCACGCGTCTAGGGGCGCCGGCCCGCCCATCCCTCGACCGACTCCAGCTGCGCCGCGAGCGAGATGAGCGTCGCCTCGTCGGAGTCGTGGCCGAGCAACTGGGCTCCGATGGGCAGCCCGTCCGCGGTGAACCCGGCCGGGACGTTCACTCCCGGCCATCCCAGCACGTTCCACGTCCACGCGTAGGGGCACGCGGCCGCGACCCCCGACTGCGTCCGCCGGTAGCCGGCCCCGTCGAAGGCCCCGACCCGCAACGGCGGCTGCGCGGTCGTGGGCGTCATCACCACGTCCGCGATCTGGAAGACGCGCCCGACCCGCCTCCGCAGATACGGGTCCAGCCGCTTGGCCAGGGGCAGCAGCCGCCTGCCGACGACCCGCCCGAGCCGCGCCTCGGCCTCCGTCCGGGGATCGGGCCGCGGGTCCGGAAGCGAGTCCAGCCAGTCGGCGACCCCGGCCGTCCCGCGCGGGACGAGCCCGAGCGCCGCCGGACCGTAGTCGGGGTCGGCGGGGAACACCTTGTGCCCGAGGTCGGTCAGCCTCCGCGCGAGCCGCTCGACCGCCGCGCGGATCCGGGGGTCGAGCCTCCCGCTCACCCCGAGGGCCGTCCGGTAGGAGACCGCGATCCGCAACCGGCCCGGCTCCCGCCGCGCGGCCTCGGCGAACGGCGTGATCGGCGGGTCGAGCCGGTGGACGTCCTCCGCGTGACTGCCGGTCAGCACGTCGAGCAGCAGCGCCGCGTCCCCCACGGTGCGCGCCAGCGGCCCCCACACGGTGATCCCGTTGAACGGGTCGGTGTGCGGATACCCGGAGACCCGTCCGCGCTGCGGCTTGATGCCCACCAGGCCCGTCCACGCCGCCGGTATGCGGATCGACCCGGCGCCGTCGGAACCGACCGCCGCCGCGACCATGCCCGCCGCCACGGCCGCCGCCGACCCGCCCGACGATCCGCCCGGCGAGTAGTCGGGATTCCACGGGTTCCTCGCGATCCCGTACTCGCGCGACTCGCTGAACGGCCACAACCCGAGCTCGCACGTCGTCGTCTTGCCCACGATGACGGCCCCGGCGGCCCGCAGCTTGCGCACGACCTCCCCGTCCCGCGTCACCGGCCGATGGTCCCCCGCCACCGCGAAGGGCGTGGTCTCCCCCGCGATGTCGGTGTCGTCCTTGATGGCGACGGGCACCCCGAGCAGCGGCAGCCGCTCCCCCTCCGCCAGCCGCTTGTCGGCCTCCAGCGCCTCCTGCGCGGCCACCTCGGCCCGTACCACCCGGAACGCGCCCAGCGACTCCCGCCGGCCGATGGCCTCCAGGCTCTCCTCCACCAGGTCACTCGAGGAGATCTCTCCCCTCGCCAGCGCCTCCGCCTGCCCGGCCAGCCCCAGCTCCACGCCGCCTCCCGCTATCGTTCGTTCGAACGAACGATACTGAACGCACGCGTTGTGGGGAAGACTGTGCACCGATGAACGCCCGTGACCGGATCCTCCACGCCACCCTCCGCCTGATCGGCGAGCAGGGCGTCGGCGCCGTGACCAACCGGGCCGTCGCCCGCGCGGCCGGCGTCTCCCTCGGCTCCCTGACCTACCACTTCCCCAGCCAGGAGGACCTCCTGCGCGAGGCGCTGCACGCCTTCGTGGAAGAGGAGATCGCCCGCATCACGACCTACGTCACGTCCCTCGCCGAGTCCGGCATCGCCCCCGTCCAGGCCGCCGACCAGGTCGAGAAGGCCGTCGTCGAGTTCGCCTACGGCCCCGAGCAGATCGCGAACCTGGAACTGCACCTGCACGCCGCCCGCGACCCGGCCCTCCGCGAGACCTCCACGCGCTCCATCGAGGCCTACGACCGCCTCGCCACCGCCATCCTGAAGGCCCTCGGCATCCCGGACGCCGAAAGCCACGCCCCCGCGATCGTCGCGATGCTCTACGGCCTGGCCCTCCGCCGCCTCGCCACCGGCGACACCACCGCCACCGGCACCGCCGACGCCTTCCGCCTGCTCCTCCTGGGCGCCCTCCCCCGCCCCTGAGAAAGGCTTCTGGCCCGCACGGCCCCAGAGCGGGGTTAGGGGGCCGTGCGGGCCAGAAGTCTGTCTCAATCAGGAACCTCAGTCGGAACCTCAGCCGACGCTCGCTCTGCTCTCCGCCTGTGCACCTCCGCCGTGTCTCCGATCTGACACCCCAAACGCTAAGCCGCCCCACCCCCCAACAGAACGCCCTTAAGCCTCACTTAGGGAAGGGCTGAGCCACCCTTATTCGGCTCGTGTCCGGGCCCGTCCGGGGAAGTCGGCTAGAGAGCTGCTCACCTGCGAAAACAAGGGAAGGAGCCCACGGGACCAGTCCGGGCCCGTCCAGCACCGTCGAACCAAACCGACTGACGCTGGCTCCCCGGATTGGCTCCCGTGGCTCCCCCTCTCAGCAGGGAGGAGGCCACACCCATGGCCCTACAAATCACCGCAACCACGATGACCGCCACGGCAGCCGGCAAGGTCATCGCCACCGCCACCCACACCGACTGCGGATGGCACGTCACCACGTGCCCCCGCCCCGTCGACCGCAACACCGCCATCACGGCCCTGATGCTCGCCGAACGCCTCATCACCCACGGCGAGGATGACCCGTGCGCGCGGGAGTGGCGACGGGAGCTGGGCCGTGACTGACCGCCTCATCCGCATCACTACCGCGCTCGCCGTAGTGGCGGTAGCCACCGTGGCAGCCGTCATCTCGTACCGCCACGCCTTCGAACTGGTCCACTCCCACGGCGAGTCCGGCCCGACGGCACGCCTCGTCCCGTTCACAGTGGACGGCCTCATCTGGGCAGCGTCCATGGTGATCCTCGACGCCAGCCGCCGAAAGCACCCCGCACCGCCCTTGGCCAAGTGGAGCCTCGCCGTAGGCATCGTGGCCACCGTAGGAGCCAACGTGGCGCACGGCGCCTCCCACGGCCCCATCGGCGCAGTAGTCAGCGCATGGCCGGCGCTCGCCCTGGTCGGATCCTTCGAACTCCTGATGACCCTCACCCGCGCCGCAGCCAGCCCAGACCTCACCCAGAACGAGCAACGCACCGAGCCGGAGCAGCCCCGTACCAAAGTGGAGCGGACGCCAGAAGAAGCGGTGCGGGACGAGTACCGGGCAAGCCTGGATGGCCCAGGCCGCCCCCTCTCGCAGCGCTACCTAGCCGAGAAACACGGCATCGACCGCCGCAAGGTCAAACAGATCATCACCAACATGGAGCAAGCCGCCCCAGCATGAACCATGGAGCCCCAGTCACGTCTCCCTGTGCCGTGACTGGGGATTCTTCGCTGCCAGGGCCACCGCGTCCCAGGATGACAGGGCAGAGGAGCCAGCAGGCGAATCACCGTAAGCCCTTCAACTATCCGCAGGCTGGTCAAGCGGTACCGAGTGACCGAGAGCGGACACTCGGAGCTTAGAACCGCATCAGAGGACAGCGGGCTATATTCTGTTGACATGTCAAAAGGACAGCGAAACAGAAAAAAGCGCACTCAGAACCAAAAAACCAAGGGACCGTCAGACAAGGGCATGGTTTTAGTGCACAGAATGTGGGTCGAAGAAAACTTTGAGCGGTGCGCACAAGGAATTTTCCAAAATATCCGGGGGGCGCAAGAAAAATTTCCAGGAAAAGAGCGACACCTATATCTAGATATAGCGGGTCACAGGAACGACGCTGGCGGCTACGACTGGGACGCCTATGAATTGATGAAGCATTTTATACCCGACTTTGCCATGCAGTATCTCACCAGCGCAAATACGCCATTTTATAGAATGGAAAACACAGAAAGCCAGAGCAATGATGTTCCAGAAGCTCTAGTCATTGGACCTGCAGAAGACGGCAGCACCACATACGATGTGGCAACTCTTGAACCCAGGGCCCGGGAAGTGATTGCTGAGCAGCGGACATCACCTCCCTCTGCAGAAATGATCGCGGACTATCTAGGCATGGATCGTCCAATGTGCTTGATCTGTCGGGATACGCCTGCTGAACGTGCACACGCGGTACCGAAATCCCTTCGCGGTTCATACGACGTTCGAAATTTCGCACTTCTATGCAAACCACATCACCACGAAGCGCCAGACGTGGCTGACGCTGAGGCTTTTTGGGCCTGGATTGACTTCAAATGCATTCTCCGAGAACGGTCGCAAGGCCATGAAGATGGCAACAATGAAACGCCACGTGAGCAAGTTGATTTCATGGATGGCGTTCGAGAGAACCTCATCAATATCTACAACTGGAGCGACAACGATTTTTACAGAATCTCATGGGAAGTCATGACGGAGATGCATCATGTCCTCGATACTGCCACAGGAAGGCATTTTGGCATGGACAAGAAAGCATCTACCTATGCATGGGCACTAGATATGGCCATTAAGCGCATCAAGTTAAAGATTTCGAACGAGACTTCCAGGTAATGCAACTCAAGCGTTCGTTGGACATTTCGGGCCTGTAGGCAGGC
The DNA here is from genome assembly GCF_050936235.1 of Spirillospora sp. CA-108201. Taxonomy (NCBI): domain Bacteria; kingdom Bacillati; phylum Actinomycetota; class Actinomycetes; order Streptosporangiales; family Thermomonosporaceae; genus Spirillospora; species Spirillospora sp. CA-108201. Next base: position 3,498,062 of record NZ_JBNJNE010000001.1, read on the forward strand.
CTCGTAGCCTGCATCGGCGGACGAGTTGGCTCTACCGCCTGCCCGTCGCGAGGCCCCGCGCAATCAGTAAAGGGCATCGAGGGTGCGCTTCGACAGCGGCACAAGCTCGGCCATCTCGGCCCCGTGACTCCCCGTTTGTCTTCGCGCCCGCCGAACGGCCCAGCCTGGTCCGGCAGTCGGCGCCCACGAAGGAGCTAAGGGGCAGGCGCCGAGTCGGCGGCGCGTGCGGACCGGTTATCGGCCGCCTAAAAAGGTGCAGAAAGCCCACAGCCAGTTTCGGACCCAAAATCTCGGCCACTTGATCACGGACACGCCTTAGGCCAGGGGGACGCTCCGGACCACACGCGCTCAAAGCTCTCCAAGTACGTGCTCGCCATGTCACCATCTTCAGCCCTGCGCAGGTGCAGGACGGGGGCATGGGAGGCGGCGATGCCATAGGCGTGCGGATTGATCAAAAGATCACCGTCGGCGCGGTAGACCGAGTTGTAGAGCACGGTGTTATGTAGCCGGATCTCCACTCCGTCCACCTCCCGCAGAGCGCGGTAGTGAACCAGAGCGTTTCGGATCTTCGCGGCCATGGACTCGCCTACGCCCTCGTCGCTCCCGCGCGCGGCCACGCACGTGCCGTCCGGGTCGCCGAGCAGGATGCGAACCGCGACCCCGTCACGCGCCCGCTGTGCGAGCACGCGCATGATGCCCATGTCCTCGGCGAGGAAGAGTCCCGCGTAGGCCAGGACGCCGATCTCCTCGCGCGCGGCCCGGAAGAGCTGGTGCCACACCGGTCGAGGCACGGCCCATCGGTGTGGGTAGGTCGCCAAGACGTCGATAGCCGGCAGCTCTACACGGGCGTTCGTCATGGCGAGGTGCGGCCACAGGTCGGCCTCGTCTCTTCCGACCAATGAGGCAACCCGCGTCCGGTGGCGTGGGTAGGGCACGCGCCCCGCGACCCACCGCTGGACGGTCTTGGGGTCCACACGCAACCGCGCCGCAACGTCGGCTTCGGTCAGGTGCGCGTCGGCAAGGGCACGTCGCAACAAGTCGTTCATCGGGCCTCCCGCGATGCAAGTGAGAACGACGCATGACCGACGCTAACAGAAGACGTCCCTAGACGTCCCTAGATGCCGATGGAGAGGTCCTACACCGGACGGAAGGCTCAGGACCCAGGCGAACACGCCACCTCGTACCAACGAACCCGCAAGACGAGGAGTCCACCTCATGGCCACCGAACAGCCCCCTCAGACCAAACTCCGTGCCGTCAAGGCCGAAGCGGAGGCGGCAGAGAAGGCGCTCGCCGACTTGCGCCGGGACTTCACCGGTTACCGCATATGGCGCGCCACCCGGTGGGACGGACGTCTCGGAGACTGGGTGGCGAGCTTGCACGACCCGCGCGCCGGCGTGGATCCGACGGTGATCGCATCGAACCCCGCCGCGTTGCGTGAGGCCCTCGTGTACGAGGGCGAGCGCGCCAAGAACGTGCGCCCAAGGGCCCGGTGATGGCACGGGAGCGAGCGTCGCAACTGTCACCGGAGGAGGCCGTGATGGGGAGCACGGCCTCATGGGGTGGGGAGGAGGTGGCGCGGTTGGTGCTGGTTCCCCCGAACGCACCGACCGCGCTCCCTCCACCCACCTACAGCGGTCCATGGCGCGCACGCTGGCACCTCACGCGCCTCGCCCTCGTCCTGCGCTGTGACGGCTGGACGACCCAACTCCGCACCGAGACTCCCCGCACGCTCCTACGCGTCTACTCCAACGGCGCGCCCACCATCGGCGAGAGCATCTCCGTGGCCTGGGGCAACGGCACCTGGTGGTACCTGTCCAGCACCGGCCTGTGGCTCACGCCGTGCAGACGCCTCTGCCTCGCCGCGGACAAGTTGAACATCCTGCTCCAACCGTGGGTTGCGGCGGCATTCGATCCCCTGAGAGACGAGCAGCTCTGACATGACCCGCCGCACGGCATGGGGTACCTACATGTACATCACCCGCGTACTACGGCACCGCCTCACAGATGGCACCTACGCCCCCGGTGCCCGTCTACCGAGCGAGGCCGCACTCTGCGCCGAGTTCGGTGTCGTCCGCAGCACCGTGCGGCGGGCCCTGTCAGCCCTGCAAGCCGAAGGACTCATCACCGTCCGCGCCGGCGTAGGCCGATTCATGCCAGTTCCCGACGTCCGACCGCGGACGCGAACAGAGGACATCGCCGCGCAGCTGCGCCACCAGATCGAGACTGGACGCTTCCGCGCGGGCGCCGCGCTGCCCAGCGAGAATCAGCTCGCCCGATCCCACGGGGTATCTCGCTCCACCGCCCGCGCTGCCCTCCTTACCCTCGAAGCCGCGGGCCTGGTCACCTGCGTCCACGGCAGAGGACGCTACGTCGGCCAAGACGTCCCCACGTGACCTCCACACGCCCGTGAACGTCCACCCACATCCTCGTAGCGTCGAACCCATGAAGAACACCGCAGCATGGGCACGCGACCTCGCACGCCAGCACCTAGAGACCCCGCTCCCCCGCCGCTGGGCCCACACCCAGGGCGTAGCCCGGCAAGCCCGCACGCTCGCCCCCATCCTCGGAGACAAGGCCGATCTCCTAGAGGCCGCTGCGTGGCTCCACGACATCGGCTACGCCCCCGACCTCGTCCGGACGGGCTTCCACCCCCTAGACGGCGCCCGCTACCTGCGCAACATCCACCAGGCCGACGACCACCTGTGTCGCCTCGTCGCGCATCACTCATGTGCGTTGGTGGAGGCACGGGAGCGCGGCCTTGCCGAGTCGCTATCGAGCGAGTATGGCATGGAGCCGCCGGAACTCACCGAGCCGCTAATCTACTGCGATATGACTACGAGTCCCGATGGCGAGAATCTGCGCGTTGAGGACCGACTCTCAGAAATTCTGAGGCGATATGGCGACGGCCATCTCGTCGCGAGATCAATAAAAGTTTCATCCCCAGAGCTAATTGATGCTGTATACCGCGTAAGCAAAAATTTGAGAGTGGTTTATAGATAGGTCGACCGCGCCATTGAAGCTTAAGATGGAAACTGCATTAATCTCAGAACACTGAATCCTTGACGGCCCAGATAGTCTGAACAGCACCTGCAATGGTCGCAATAATCGTGAGGTAGAGCATGATCTTCTGGTGGGGATCGATGGTAACTGATTCCGGCGCAGGCTCAGCGTTGTAAGTGCCCGTAGTGCGCCGGGTGGATCCCGCGGCGGGAGCCGGACCATGCCGTAGTCCGAGCAACCGATAAAGCGCATCGCGCTTAAGCGGAGGATGCGACGGCTGCTCCTTGCAGGCATACAGACGACCGTCTGCAGCATTCCTGCACGGTTCATTACGACCAGTCTTCACGCCACAAGTTGTAGGGACATAGCATATCTCGTAGGCGATCCAGGAAAGCAAAGGAAGCACCCAGAGCTGCAATTCCCCGACCTGCCAGGCTAAAACACAGAGGGCCCCAGTAATCGCCCAGCCTGCCAGCATTCTGTTCCGTCGTTTTTCGTGGCGTGTTAGCCGACGAGCCATCCTTGCCCCTGACGCTCCCGTGTGATTCTCACAGAGAATCCTAGGAGTGCAGGTGGGCTACGTAAAGACCTTGGCCGGATCTTGTCAACTATGTCATACTTTGAGGTCAGTCGTAGATCATCATCAAGGGCGGGGAAGCGTCATCCGATGATCGGACTGCTGGGACGATCCATGTAGTGGCCGATGCGGAGTCGCATAGACCTGTCCATGCACTTTTCGATCACTTGATCACTGGAAATCCAAAGCACTTCGCGGGATTCACCACTTGTACGGCATTCACCCCCGACGGAACGCGCCGTGAGCAGGATTGAGAACTCCTGGCGGACCTCGTCGTTGCTCGTGTAGTGGATAACGTGTCTGGGGTCAGAGAAGATTCCGATAAGGCCAGTGATCTCGCAGTCGATACCGGTCTCTTCCTTGGCCTCACGTACTCCAGCTTGAGCGACCGACTCGCCTAGATCGATGGCGCCGCCTGGTAGGGCCCAGTTGTCGTTATCGGTGCGGCGGATCATGAGGATCTCGCCCTTGTCGTTCTCTACGACGACGTTGACGGAGGGGACGAGGCTGTTGGCCTTGGGGGCGTTGGGGTCGTCGTAGTAGTCGATTCTGCGGCCCATGTCAGTCCCCCGGTATGGGTGTGGCGCGTTCCCAGACGCGTTCGAAGCTCTCTAGTAGGGCAGCCGCAGTTAGTGATCTCGGGTTCGTTGTCGCCGGTAATGGCATCGGCGGGCGCGGAGTTGGTGGCGGCGTCGCCAGTGTGACCAGCGCAGATGGTGATTCCAGGAGTGCTGGGGTTGGTGGGCCAGAGCGTGCAGGCGGCGGATCTCGTTGACGGTGAGCGGGATCAGCTCGTCGTCTCCGAGGTGATCGACGGTGAGCGATTCGTCACGCGGATTCGGAGGGGCGTTTCGTTGTCCACAGGCTGCCGGCCCCCTGTGTGGCGAGCTCGTGCTCGCCCTGGTCAGTGCCCGTTTCGGTGCCGAGACCAGGATCAGGGCCGGGCGGCGGCTCGGTTTCCTGCGCCGCCGCCGCGGTGAGGGCCAGATGAGCATGTGCGACCATGGCCAGCGTGATGTGCCGATACCAGGCCAGGCGCTTGCGGACCTGGTAGTGATCGAGGCCGACCTCGTTCTTGGTCGCCTGAAAACATTCCTCGATGCTCCACCTGGATCCGGCCACCCGCACCAGCTCGCCCAATGTCACCGGCCCGGTGCTGTAGCAGCGGTAGAAGGCCAGCTCGGAGGGGTCGGACACGCTGCGGCGCACCAGCAGTTGATGGTGCTCGTCCAGGTGGATCCAGGCCCAGTCGTACCACCTTTCGCCCTTGGAACCTGGTCCGCACGAGTACCGCTGCCACGCGTCGGCGGCCAGGTCCGCGGCCAGATGATCGGCCCGCATCTTGCCGGTGGCCAGGGTGAGGTGGTGATCGCACGACACCGCCATGACGTAGTTCAGCCCGCGGCGCTCCAGCTTGGTGCGCAGCGGCCCGTTGTCACCGTAGGCCTCGTCCCCTGTCACCCAGCCGAACAGGAAGAGCGGGTCGTCGGCGGCACGTTCGATCATCACCCACGCCAGCTCCGGCTTGGTCGAAAACCGCAGGTCATCGTCCACTCCGGCATCGGCCAGCCGATCCGGGGCGGCATACCAGGACTTGGGCACATACAACTCCCGGTCGATCAGCACCCGATGCCGGCCCGGATCGACATAGGAGCAGAACACCCCGATCTGACAGTTGGTGATCTTCCCCGCGGTGCCGGTGTACTGCCGCTGCACCCCCGCCGACCGGCGGCCGGTCTTCTCAAACCCGGTGTCATCGACCGCCAGCACCCCATCGGCCGAGCCGATCCGCCGGGCCACCACGCGACGCAGCGCGTCCCGCACCCGATCGGCATCCCACACCGCAGCGTTCAACAACCGCTGCATCCCATCCGGCGTGGAGTCCCCGGCGAACTCCGCCAGCGACCACCCGTTCTTATGCTCCAGCCCGCTCAGCAATCCCAGCACATACGCCCGGGCCCGCAACCTGGGCTCCCGCCGGAACACCGCCGGGGCCACCACCTCGCCGAACAGCTCATCCAGCCGCCGTACCCACCCGGCCGGGTCGATCTCCATTACGGTCACGGCCTCCGCCGGTCATGTCGTCCATGCACATCTTCATGATCACAGCGGTGGCCGTCTCACGTCCGGCTCCGTCACCGAACCGAGATCGCCAAGTGCGGCTGCCCGACTATTCGGTGTGGAAGCCCGCGAGGTACTCGCGCACGATGTCGGCGTAACCGCCCGTGGTGGACGGCCAGGACGCCACGAGACGCTCCACCCGCTCCCGGTGGACCTGGATCCGGCTCGGCAGAACGAGGTGAAGCGCGGCCCCGATCTGAAGTTCCAACTCGTCCGACTCGGTCGCGCGGACAAGCAGGTCGTCGACCTCCGGTGCCTCGACCCCGTTCAGAGCCGAAAGCGCGTCACACCGCTCTGCGATGTCGAGCGTCTCATCGAAAACCATGCCGCCGACCACCGCCAGCAGCCGCGGATTCGGTACGGGCCCGTCCTGCAACGCGGCGGAGGCCGCGAAGATACCCGCTTCCCGCACGTTCACGTCAGTGGCGCCTTCGAGAGCGTCAGCGATCAGGTCCGCGTCCTCGGCCCCGGCCAGGTTCATCATCGCACGCAGGGCATGCACGTGGTCGACACCCTCCTCGCTGGATGCCGGAAGGCGGCGGAGCATACCCCGCGCGGCGACAAGCACCTCGTCGGCGAACGGCTCAAGCGGATTCCCCCCGGCAAACCGACTGCGCGTCACCGCGTCCTGGTATTCGTCCAGGGCTTCGCTCACGTACTCACTGTGCAGCAGGATGCCGAACGCGCGCAGATAAGAGTCCTTGCTGGTCGGGGCCCTCAACTCGGCGAGCGCCCAGTCGAGGTTCACGTTCTCCAGGGGCATATGTCTCAGGATCTCAGGGTCCGGTCCGCGATGGATCAGGCTAGCGGGCACACCGTCTTGATCACAGAGGTGGCCGCCTCACATCCGGCTCCGTCACCGAACCGAGATCACCAAGTGCGGCTGCCCTACTAGGTAGGTGTTGACCAGGTCTCCGCCGGCTATGCGGCGTAGGTGCCAGACGGGGGCGTGGGGGCCGGTGACGCCGTAGACGTGGGTGTTGACGAGGAGCTGGTCATCGGCGCGGTAGATGGAGTTGTAGAGGACCGTGCGGTGGAAGCGGAACTCGACGCCGTCTTGCCTGCGCAGGTTCTTGTAGAGGACTAGGGCGTTGCGGATTTTTGCGGCCTGGGCGTCGCCTACGCCTTCGTCGTCGCCTCGTTCGGCTACCTGTGGGCTGTCCGGGTCGCCGAGGAGGATGCGCACGCGGACACCGGCCTCGGCTTTTTCGGCGAAGGTGCGTTGGATGCCGGAGTCTTCGGAGAGGAAGAGGCCGGAGTAGACCAGGACGCCGATTTCTTCCTTGGCGGTGGCGAAGAGACGTCCCCATGCGTCCCTCGGGACGGATGTCCGGTGCGGGTAGATCGTCACTAGTTCGCTGCTGGACGCTGCGGTGACCTGCTCGTTAGAGAGGGCATCCGGCCATAGGAAGGTCTCGTCTACGCCCAAGCGTGAAGCTACTGCGTAGCGATGGCGCCGGTAGGGGGTGCGGTCTTTGGTGATCCACCGTTCTACCGTTTTTGGGTCCACGTCGAGCGACTCGGCGAGCGTGGCGATAGTCAGGCCCTGCTCTAGTAGAGCGGCGCGTAGGCGTTCGTTTGGCATGCACCCGTCCGGATTCCGGGACGTCCTAGGACGCGGTCAAGCCTATGAGGACGTCATGAACACGTCCAGTCATGTAGTGATCTCGTCCCGCAGGTCAGGCGCACTCTCTTTCTCGTAGACACCGACCGCCCGGACCGTCCCCGCCGGATACGGGCCTTACGAGAGGAGTGGTCAAAGATGATCCTCGTTCTGGCAGCGATCCTCGCCGTCTTCCTCGCTGGCTCCACCTGCGGAATCTTCGCGATGCTCGTCATCGGCATCCACGCCGAGGAGCGCCGGACCGCGCGGGGGCTCGCCGAGACGTCCCGCGTCGGTACCGCCTCCAGGCGTGTGCTCAGCACCCGCACGTGCGACGACGCGCCGGCCCGCGTACCGGCGGGGCGGTGAACATGCGGATGCCTCGCGTCATCACCGGTCACACGTGCCCCTGCGGCGCACGCGTCGAGCCCGGTAGCCGGAGGTGCCGCAAGTGCCGCGCTCGCGCCCGGTGGCTCCGGCGCGGGCGCGGCCCGCAGTATCCGGCTCCGTGGCTGTGAGGAGGGTACGTCAGTGAACGTCTCTGTTCCCCTGGTGGCGATCCTCGGCGCCGTGGTGTGGGTCGCGTGGCGGTACATGGGACTTCGCGGCTGGCACATCGCGGTGTGTCTGCTGTTCGGGTTCTTCCTCGCTGCGACCAGCGCCGCGCCGGAGATCCGCCGACTGGTGGCCGTCCTCGTCCGGTCCCTTTCTCAGCACTGACGTCCCCTACCGAAGGGAGGGATGCCTTGGTGCCTGATACACCACCGCATGTCCAAGTCAACGTTCAAGAGGTACGAACGCGAAGCCTCGCCGCGCGTGAGATCCTCTCCAGCCTTTCCGACGCGATGCCGTCCATCGAGGATCTGTGGGCGCGGCTCTACGCCGCGCTCGCCGATGTTCCCCAACTCCTCTCCGAGATATCCCGGCTCTCGTCCCTGCTCGCGAAAGTCCGGCGGGACCGCGCGAATCTGGCAGCTGCGGGGCGAGCCACTCTCCGAGCCGACCGCGACGGCGAACCGGATCCGCTGTACTACCTGCGCGATGAACTACGCGCGCAAGGCCACCTTCCCCCGGAGTCTTGGGGGTGCTCATGAGCCGGACGCGTCAGATGCGGCGGCATGCGCAGAAGATGCGGCGCAGTGGGTTGCAGCCCATGGTGATCATCGACCGTGACGACCAGTTCCCGGACGTGGCCGCCGTGCTCCTCGCGCGGGCCCTGTGGCGGTACCGGTCCGAGCTGGGGCCGGTCTACCTGGTGGCCGCGCTCGCCGTAGGGGGCGCAGTCCTGCACGTCGCGCACTCGGGGTGGTGGCCGTGGCTGCTGGCCCTTGCTGGCTTGGCTGCGTGGGCGCTGGCCATGTTCGGCGAGAGGGTGGGCCTCTCGCCGCGAATCGAGCGACTGTATGCCGCTGGCGTCGTGATTGGCGCAGGTGGGTGGCTGTCTGCGGCTACTGCACTCGGACCCACGGTCCCCCCGCTTCCTGTGATGCTCACCGGGGGCGCAATCGCGCTCGCCGCGCCATGGTGGGCGCACCGGAGGCGACGTGCCAGAGTGCGAGTCGATCGACAGATAGCCGCATGGCCGGAGATCGCGAAGGACGTCGGGCTCGCCGGTTCCCGCGCGCAATCCGCGGTAGTGGACGTGTGGGGATGGCGCGCACGGTTCGCCCTGGCACGTGGCCAGACAATCCAGGACGTCATCGCCAAGGTGCCGGCTATCGAGTCGGCGCTTGGGACGTTCCGGGGCGCTGTGCGCGTCGCACCGACGCGCGACGGCAAGGCCAACCGGTTCGAGTTGCGGGTACTCGATAGGGACCCGCACGCCGATGCGATCCCGTGGCCGGGACCGTCCGTCTCCTCCATTACCGAACCGATCGACCTCGGCCCGTTCGAAGACGCGACCGGTGCGCGTGTTCTGCTGCTGCGACGTCACGGCCTCTTTGGGGGCGTGGCCGGCTCCGGGAAGAGCGGCGGGATCAACGTCCTGATGGGCAACCTCAGCGCATGCCGGGACGTCGTCATCTGGGCCGTCGACCTCAAGCGCGGGATGGAGCTACAGCCGTGGGCGTCCTGTATCGATCGGCTCGCCACCACACCGGAGCAAGCCCGCGCCATGCTGCGAGACGCCGTCACCGTCCTGGAGGCTCGCGCCGAATGGCTCACGGCCAACGGGCGGCGCGTGTGGGATCCGACTCCGGAACACCCCGCGCTCGTCATCGTCGTGGACGAGTACGCCGAACTCGCCGACGACGCTCCCGACGCCGCAAGCGATACGGACTCAATCGCGCGGCGGGGGCGCGCCGTCGCCGTGACGCTCATTGCGGCCACGCAGCGGCCCACGCAGAAAGCCATGGGCAAGGGTGCCGTCCGGTCACAGATGGACGTCCGCGTGAGCTTCCGCGTCCGTGAAAGGAAAGACGTCGATCTCATTCTCGGGCAGGGGATGCTCAGCGCCGGATGGCACGCCCACACCCTCAACGCCCCCGGCAAGTTTCTCCTGTCCGCACCCGAACACGACACACCTCGACGAGGCCGCGCCTACCTACTCACCGATGCCACCGTGGCCGAGACAGCAGAGCGCCACGCATCCATCCGTCCGACGCTGGACGAGGTCTCTCTACGTGCGCTGGACGAGGCACACATGACGCCCGTCTCCGAGCCGTCCACGCTCATAATGCCGTCCCGCGAAGACCACGCCGAGACAGCGCTGAGGGAAGCCCTGGACGGCGCGCCCGAGGAGGGCCTCCCGATCGCCCATCTCCTGATGCTCACAGAGCTGAGCCGTCCCACCCTCTACCGGCGCCTCGCCGAGCTGGTGAAAGCCGGCCACGCCGTCCAAGTCGGACGAGGCCGCTACAAGGCATCCGATCACACCCGGTAATCGTCTCAACGTCTCGTCTCGCGCACGCGTCTGCACGTATAGGCGGCTGAGACGCCCATGAGACGAGACGAGAGACGAGCACACACCGCAACCGAGGAGATGATCCCCACCCACATCCGCGCACGGCCCCGGGATGAAGCCCGGGTGAGAGGAGGTGGTGTCCCCTGCAGGCGTACACCGTCGAGCAAGTGGCCGAGATCCTCAGCATCGGACGGGACAAGGTCTACTTCCTGATCCGCACCGGCCAACTCCGCAGCATCAAGATCGGCAAGCTGCGCCGCATCACTGACCGGCACCTCGCCGAGTTCGTCACCTCCCTGGAAGAGCCCTCCCTCGAAGAGGCCAAGCGCTGACATCCGCGCGGGAGGCCCGTCCGGACACCTCGCCCCGTAGAACGGGCCTCCCAACCTAGGGACGTCTTGGGACGTCTTGAGTTATGGTCGGTGGTGACCTCGACCGATACGAGGAGGGATCCGTTGGCAAAGATCCTGGTCGGCAAGTACGAGGGGTCGATCTACGAGGAGGGCGACGGGTACACCGGCGCGCTCTCGCTCGGCTTCGGCCCGGACGGCAAGCGCAAGAGGCTCAAGAGGAAGGGGCGCACCAAGACAGAGGTCAAGGACAAGCTCAAAGAGGCCGTCGAAGAGCTGAGCAAGGGCGTCAAGACGGACCGCAACTACTACGTCCGGGACGCGGTAGAGGAGTTCCTCGCCGCGTTCGCCAAGTCCGGCAAGTCGCCGAAGACCAACGAGGTCTACCGGTCACTCGCCGATCACCAGCTCATCCCGTTCATCGGACGGACGCGCCTCAAGGAACTCACGGCCGACGACGTCGAGACGTGGCTCAACGGCAGAGCCGAACACCTCACCTCGTCCTCGCTCGGCATCGTTCACAGCATCCTCAAGCGCTCGATCCGCAGAGCGGCGCGCCATGACCGCATCGGCCGGAACGTCGCCGAACTGGTGGACACCCCGGACGGCAAGCCCGCCCGAAAGTCGCGCTCGCTCAGCCTGGTGCAAGCGAGCACGCTGCTCGAAGAGGCGAGCAAGCCAGTGCACCGGTTTGGCGCATACGTCGTCCTGGCGATCGTCTCAGGGCTTCGAACGGAGGAACTCCGCACCCTCAAGTGGAGCGACGTCGACCTGGACAAGGCGACCGTCTACGTCCTCCGAGCCGACCGCCACAAGGGCGAGACCAAGACGGCACTCAGCCGTCGCGGACTCGGCATCGCAGACATGGGCGTGGACGTGCTCCGCAGCCACAAGACGAGGCAGGCGGCCGAGAAGCTCAAGGCCGGCGAGGCGTACCAGGACAACGATCTCGTGTTCTGCCACGAGGACGGACGCCCCTACACCGCGCAACACGTCCGGCACCGGTTCCGCAGGAGAGGGTGCTCACAGCGGCGAAGCTCAACCCCGCCGAGTGGTGTCCCCGCGAGCTACGGCACACGTTCGTGTCCCTCATGAGCGACCACGACGTCCCCATAGAGAAGATCAGCATCCTCGTCGGGCACTCCAGTACGAAGATCACCGAAACCGTCTACCGCCACCAACTCAAGCCGGAGATCCGCGACGGCGCTGAGCACATGAACGACATCTTCACCCGCAAGACCAAGTCCGCGTAGGGACGAGCGTGCTCCCGACCTGGCTCCCCAGGGCACCGGACGCAAAGGCGCCCCTCCCCCGCCTGGATCAACGCAGAATCCAGGCTTGGGCCTCACTTGGGGAACCCCTGAGCCACCCTTATTCGGGGCCCGTCCGGCACCGTCCGGGGAAGTTGGTCAGGGGAGCTCTCACCTGCGAGAACAAGCGCGGGGGCCGCAGGCCTTGCATCGGTCGTGGTACTGGTCATCTGATCGTCCCGTCCTCCTTGGCGTCGGTGGCGGGGCGGCGTGCTGCGTGAAGCCTGTCGGGGGCGGGTGCGCAAAGGGTTCGATCCTGGGGCGATTCGGGGCGGCAGTAATGGGATGTAGAACTTGGCCCCTTCGGCGTCGCAAAAAACTGTTGGCGCAACTCTCCGCACTCTTGTGATGACTATGGGTAACATGCCGCTGTAAGTCCGCCGCCTCATTCGGGAGGTAGAGATGCACGTAGGCACGAAGCTCGGCGTGGTTCTGGTCGCCACGACGCTGGCCGGGGGCGCGCTGAGCGCCGGGGCGGTCGCCGGGGCCGCTCCGCCTCCGGCGCCGGGTCATGACGGGTCGGCCGCGGTCCAGTCCCAGCCGCCGCAGGAGGAGGAAGGGCACGGGCCGGGCGCCATCGAGGTCGGGCCGGAGGGCGCCGCCGCGGCCATGCACCGGCTCCTGGTCCGGGACGAGCAGCGCGTTCGCCTCTGCGACGGCGTCGTCCTCCCGGCGGACGGGCTCAACGTCCGGACCGGGCCGGGCCTCGGCTACGCGAAGGTCGGGGTCCTGGCGAAGGGATCCAAGGTCCGGACCGACTGGGACTCCATCCAGCGCAGGGACGGGTACCTGTGGGTCCGGCTCAACGCCACGCGGTGGATCGCCGACTACATGCTCGGCGCCGACGACGGGGCCGTCCGCGGCAAGTGGTACGTCAAGTACTCCAACTGCTGAGCACGCTTGCCGACGGGTCGGCGTCCTCGGGCGCCGACCCGGTCCCGTCGCGCTGGTAGCGTCCCCGCATGGAAGAAGTGCCGTACACCGGTGGTGAGAAGGAAAGTCTGAAGGCCGCCCTCGACCGGCACCGGGACGTGGTCCTGTGGAAGCTGAACGGGCTGGACGAGGAGCAGGCGCGGCGTCCGATGACGCCGTCCGGGACGAGCCTGCTCGGTCTCACCAAGCACCTGGCCGCCGTCGAGTACAGCTGGTTCTGCGAGTCGTTCGGACGGGAGACCGAGCCGCTCCCGTTCCGGGACGACGACCCTGAGGCCGACCTCAGGATCGAGCCCGGCGAGACCATCGAGGGCGTCATCGCGTTCTACGGGCGGGCGCGCGCCGCGGCCGACAAGGTCATCGAGGAAGTGGCCCTCGAAGACCGGGGCACCGCGTGGCACGGCGCGACCGTGACCCTGCGGTGGGTGCTGATCCACATGGTCGAGGAGACGGCGCGGCACGCCGGGCACATGGACATCGTCCGCGAAATGCTCGACGGCGCGACCGGCGACCACGTCCGCGAGGACAGGTAGCCCGCGGACGCGACAGCGGGTGAGAGCAGCCGGTCACGCCAGTGCCGGGGAAAATTACGCCCGCGAAGTCTGGTGCTTGGGGGTTGTACAGGTGGGCGTGGTGGCATGTTGCCGCCTGCGGCCAAGCCTGTGACGGCCATGAGGACGGCGCCCCTGAGGCCGACGCCGAGCAGGCCTGCGGCGATTTAGAGGGCGCGTCTACGGGGTCACGCTAGGGCCGGTGAGCGCCGTCGCCCGTTCTGAGCAAGGCGGCCCTTGGGCCTGTCTCGGAGTGGTTCAGCCATGCGCGCGAACGCGGGAGCTGCCCGGTGGAGCGAAGCCGGAGGCGAGCGGAGCCGGGCAGATCGCGGAGCGATGCCGCGTTCGCCCAGGCCCGGTCACGTAGCGAGCCGCCAGGCGAGCGAAGTGGGCCGGGACTTTTGAGACACAGCCGCCAGGCGAGCGAAGTGGGCCGGGTCTGTGAAAAACACGCTAGGTGCGGGAGTGGCGGCGGCGGACGAGGCGGCGGGAGCGGCGGGCCGGGGGCAGCCATTTCGTGCGGAACCACATCTGCACCTGGGCCCCGCCGAGGACGCTGCGGTGGATGCGCAGGTAGCCGCCGGTCGACTCGGCGGCGCGGCGGGCGATGTCCAGGCCGAGGCCGGTGGAGCCGCCGCCGCTGCTGCCGCGCTTCAGCGCCGCGTCCGGGTCGGCGATGCCGGGGCCGCCGTCGGCGACGAGGATGCCGGTGACGCCCTGCCCCTGGTGGAGGGTGACGACGAAGCCGGTGCCCTCGGCCGTGTGCCGGAAGATGTTGCCGAGCAGCGCGTCCACGGCGGCGGCCAGCTCGGTGCCGGGGACCGGCAGCGGCGCGGGGCCCTCGGCGCCGATCAGCTCGCAGGAGCGCCCCTCGTCCTCGGCGAGGACGGACCAGAACGCGACCCGGTCGCGCAGCACCTTGGAGGCATCGCAGTTGCCCCGGCCGGTCGGCCGCCGGACGGTCCGGATGATCTGGTCGACCTCGCGCTCGAGGTGGTCGACGGCCTGGCGGGTCTGCTCGGCGACGTGCCCGTCCCCGAGCGCCTCGACGTTGAGGCGGAGCGCGGCGAGGGGGGTGCGGAGCCGGTGCGACAGGTCGGCCGCCATCTCCCGCTCGGCCGACAGCAGCTGGACGACGTGGTCGGCCATCGCGTTGAACGCCAGACCCGCCTCGACCAGCTCGGGCGGGCCGTCCGGCTCGATCCGCACCGACAGCTCCCCGTCGCCGAACGCGCCCGCGGCCTCGGCCAGCCGGCGGGTGGAGCGGATCATGCGCGCGCCGAGCCGGTCGGCGACGGCGACGGATCCGGCGACGAGCGCGGCGGCGACCGTCGTCATGACGAGCCACGCCTTCCACACCCCGCGCGACAGGTCCTCGTCGGGCAGGAACACCTCGACGACGGCGGTGCGGCCCGCGTCCAGCGACACCGGCTGGAGCAGCGCGAACCCGCCGTCGACGCGGGCGGTGTAGGAGCGGCCGCGCCGCCCGGCCTCGGTGAGCTGCTCGGCGCGGGCGCCCTCGTCCTCGCGGGGGTTCTTCGGGACGAGGCCGCCGTCCGGCATGTGCACGGTCATGCGCCCGGCGGCGCCCGCCTGGGTGCTGGCGACGGCGCGTTCGAGGGCGGCCGGGTCCTCGGTGACGACGAGGACGGGGCCGAGCGCGCTGGCCTGCCGTTCGGCGGTGGTCAGGGCGCGGTCCCGGGCGATCTCCCGGACGGTGAGGGCGAGCGGGATCAGGAACGCCAGCGCCACCATGGAGGTGACCGCCAGCGACACCAGGACGAGTGTCCGCCTCATGGGCGAGGGTCGGCCAGGCGGACCCCGACGCCGCGGACCGTGTGCAGGTAGCGGGGGGCGGCGGCGGTCTCGCCGAGCTTGCGGCGCAGCCAGGACAGGTGGACGTCGATGGTCTGGTCGTCGCCGTAGGCCTGCCGCCACACTTCGGCGAGCAGTTCGCGCCGCGCGACGACCCGGCCGGGGCGGGCGGCGAGGTAGGCCAGCAGGTCGAACTCGCGGCGGGTCAGCTCCAGGGGCTTGCCGTCGAGCAGCGCCTCCCGGCGGTCGAGGTCGATGTGCAGCCCGCCGACGCTGAGCTCCGCGGTGGGCCCGGACCGCGCCGACCTGCGCAGCACCGCGGCGAGGCGGGCGCTGAGGTGCTCGATGGAGAACGGCTTGATGAGGTAGTCGTCGGCGCCGGCGTTCAGTAACCGGACGATCTCGGGCTCGTCGTCGCGCGCGGTCGCGATGATGACGGGCACGTCGGAGATGCCGCGCAGCATCTTCAGCACCTCGGCGCCGTCGAGGTCGGGCAGCCCGAGGTCGAGCACGACGACGTCGGGCGGGGACTGCGTGACCTCGCGCAGCGCGTCCATCGCGGTCCCGACGCTGCGCACGACGTGCGAGCGGACGCTCAGCTCCCTGATCAAGGCGGTCCGGACGTTCGCGTCGTCCTCGACCACCAACACACTCGCCATGGCGGAACCGTATGCCACCATGTGCCCATGCGTCGCGCGATGTCGTATGTTGCCCCGTGGGCCGGGGCGACCGCGCTCGCGGTGGCGCTCTCCTGGCTCGGCGTGCGCGGTGTCGTGCGCAGCGCGGTGTCGGACCGGTCGGCGCCGCCGCCGATCGCCGGGCCGGTCATCCACTCCAGCCCGTCCACGCCCCCGGGGCCGCCCGCCGACTCGCCCACCGCGCGGACGAGGCCGCCGACCGGCCAGGACGAGGGGCCGGCGCCGTCCAAGGCTCCGAAGGCGCCGCCCGGCGAACCCCGGGGCGGGTCGTCCGCCAAGCCGACCGACCACGTGCGCAGCTACGCGACGCGCGGCGGGAGCGCCGCGGTGTCGATCGAGAAGGACCGGGTGCGGCTGGTGTCGGCCACGCCGAATCCCGGCTACGAGACGCGGGTGACGCAGACCGAGGGCTGGCTGCGGGTCGACTTCCTCTCCGACGAGCACACCTCGTCGGTCATCGCGTCCTGGTACGAGCATGCTCCGACGGTCAAGGTCTACGAGTACTGAGCGGGCGACCACCCGACTGTCGATCATTTCGCGCTACCGCGGTTTCGGCGGCGAACCCAGCGGGAAACAGTGGGTCAAATCGCTGGGACCGGCGGGGGCGGTCGGAAAGGTCAACGGCTCCCATGGTTCTGGATCCCGGAGAGGCCGGCCGCGCCGGCGCCGCGGACGCCGACGAGCGCCGCGCCCAGGTGCGCAAGGCCGCCGCCGCGAGCGTGATCGGCACCTCCATCGAGTGGTACGACTTCTTCCTCTACAACACCGCCGCGGCGATCGTCTTCAAGGACGTCTTCTTCCCCGAGTCGAGCGACTACGCGGGCACGCTGTCGGCGTTCGCGACGTACGCGGTGGGCTTCGCGGCCCGCCCGGTGGGCGCGGCGATCTTCGGGCACTGGGGCGACCGGCTCGGCCGGAAGGCGACGCTGATCGTCACGCTGGTGCTGATGGGCGTGTCGAGCGCGCTGATCGGCGTGCTGCCGGGCACCGAGACGATCGGCTGGGCCGCGCCCGCGCTGCTCGTGCTGCTGCGGATCCTGCAGGGCGTCGCCGTCGGCGGCGAGTGGAGCGGCTCGGTGCTGCTGTCGATGGAGTGGGGCGACCAGAAGCGGCGGGGGCTGATGGCGAGCCTGCCGCAGCTCGGCGTCCCCATCGGGCTCATCCTCGGCACCGGCATGATGACCGCCATCGCGCTGTCGGCGGACGAGGCGTTCAGGAACTGGGCGTGGCGCGTCCCGTTCCTGTTCAGCCTCGTCCTCGTCGGGATCGGGCTGTGGGTGCGGATCCGGGTGATGGAGACGCCGCTGTTCGCCGAGGTCGTCAAGCGCGACGAGGTCGCCCGGGTGCCGGTCGTCGAGGTCGTCAGGCGGCACCCCAGGGAGATCATCCTGAGCGCGCTGCTGCGCTGCTCGGAGCAGATGCCGTTCTACCTGTTCACCTCGTTCGCGCTCACCTACGTCCACAAGCACCTCGGCATGGCGCAGGGGCTGGCGCTGAGCGCGGTGACGGCGGCGGCCGCGCTGGAGCTGGTCACGATCCCGGCCGCCGGGCACCTCGGCGACCGCATCGGCCCGCGCCGGGTGTACGCGGCGGGGTCGATCTGCGTGGCGCTGTTCGCGTTCCCGTACTTCGCGCTGCTCAACACCGAGGTCGCGGCGCTGGTCGTCGTCGCGGTGGTGGTGGCGCAGATCCCGCACGCCGTGCAGTACGGGCCGCAGGCGTCGCTGATCGCCTCGACGTTCCCGACGCGGCTGCGGTACGGCGGGGCGGGCATCGGCTACCAGCTCGCCTCGGTGTTCGCGGGCGGCCCCGCGCCGCTGCTCGCGACGTGGCTGCTGCACGACTACGGCTGGCAGGCGATCTCGGTCAGCATGATCGCGGCGTCGGTGCTGACCCTCGGCGCGCTCGCGCTGCTGCCCGCCCCGGCGGAGGAGCGCGCGGCGGTCAGTACTCCGACGTGACGAACCGCTGCGGCATGATGAACATCCCGGTCGCCTCGACCGTGACCAGCCCGTCCGGCGCGCTGATCGTGCCGGACGCGTGGACCTTGCGGCCCTCCACGCGGCTGGCCTTGGCCTCCACCACGAGCGGGACGCCGAGGGGGGTGGGACGCCGGTAGCGCGTCTCCAGGGTGGCGGTCATGCCGGGCGTGCCGGTGGCGGCCGCCGCCATGCCGAGCGCCTGGTCGAGCACCATCGCGGAGACGCCGCCGTGCACGTACGACGGCGGGCCCTCGTAGACGGCGCCGAGCGTGAACTCGCCCCGGACGACGCCGTCCGCGGCCACCTCCAGGGCGATCGGCGGCGCGAAGGGGTTGAGCGGGCCGGTGACGGGGTTGGCGATCTGGCGGTCCATGCGGCGCTCGCCGGGCGTGACGAACGGCGGGGCGCCGCGGCGCTCGGCGGCGAGCCGGGCGGTCAGCGCCGCGACCTCGGCGGCCACCGCGGCGGCCTCGGCGGCGTCGGCGCCGGTGAGGACGGTGGCCTCGGCCAGCTCGCGCACGCGGGCGGCCAGGTCCGTCAGCGCCGCCACCTCATCGTCCTCCAGCACGGGCCGCTCCATCGGGATCGCGCTCAACTCCAGCCTCCTCGCGGGGCTCGCCCCCATCGCCCCTATGGCCGAACGAAATTCTAAAAGATGCCGGAGAGCGGTCCGGACGCAGGTCCCGCTCAGCGGGTGCCCGGATGATCGCCTGGGGGCCGCTCGGGATCGCCCGGACGCAGGGTGCCCGCCGCCGACCTGTGCGCCTCCCGCCCCGGTGAGCGCGTGGGCGAGCCCGTTTCCTATAGATTCCTGCAGTATCCCGCAAAAGGGACGCCCGAAGAGGACATGAGGACGACACGTGACGGACCAGCCCCCGCCACCTTCCGACCAGCCCCCGCCCGACCAGCCGCCCCCCGGTCAACCGCCTCCACCGCACCAGCCGCCGCCGTATCACGGCGCCTACGGCCAGCCGCCCGGCCGGCCGCCGGGGCCGCCGTCCGGCCCGCCGTCCGCCGGTCCTTACGACCCGCGCTACGGGTACGGCCCTCCCGGCGTCCCGTACGGCCCCGGCATGCAGAACCCGGGCGAGGACACGACCTGGGCGATCTTCGCCTACGTCGGGAACGTCCTGATCGGCTTCCTGCCGCCGCTGGTCATCTACCTGGTGAAGAAGAACACCTCGCCGTTCACCCGCTTCCACGCGGCGCAGTCGATGAACTACCAGCTCACCATGCTGATCCATCTCCTGGCCGTGGCGGCGGTCTGCGTCCCGCCGGCGATCGCGCTGGAAGCGCCCGCGTTCCTCGCGCTGTTCCTCCTCCCCTACCTGGAGCTGCTGGTCGGGGGGTGGGTGTTCCTCATCCTCGGCGCGGTGAAGGCCGGCAAGGGCCAGTACTACCGGTTCCCGACCTTCTTCTGCTTCCGCATGATCCGCTAGATCACAGGTGGGAGCGGGCGTACCCGTCCAGGACCGGCAGGACCGCGTCGCGGTCGCCCGCGGGCACGCGCAGCACGACCTCCTCGATCCCGAGCGAGGCGTAGTGGTCGAGCTTGCCGGGGGTGGGCAGCGTCCCGAAGGGGATCACGGCCGCCATGCCGCGTCCCGCGTCCTCGCAGGCGCGGCGCAGGGCGGGCAGGGCCTCGCGGACGCCCGCGCCGCCGATCGGCATCCAGCCGTCCCCGTACTCGGCGATGTGCGCGAACAGCGTCGGACCGGGGGCGCCGCCGAGCAGCACGGGGACGCGGCGGGACGGCTTGGGCCACGCCCGGCTCGGCGCGAAGCCCGTGAACTCCCCCGCGAAGGACGCCTCCTCCTCCGTCCAGAGGGCGCGCATGGCGAGGACGTGCTCGCGCGCCACGGCGCGCCGCCGCTTCCACGGGACGCCGTGGTCGGCGCCCTCCTCGGCGTTCCACCCGAAGCCGATGCCGAGGGCGATCCGTCCGGGAGCCAGCCGGTCAAGGGTGGCGACGGCCTTGGCGGTGACGATCGGCTCGCGCTGGGCGGGCAGCAGGACGCCGGTGCCGAGGACGATCCGCTCGGTCGTCACGGCCGCCGCGGCGAGCGACACGAGCGGGTCGAGCGTGCGGGAGTACTCCTCGGGCAGGGTCGCGGCGCCCGTCGGCGGCGGGGTGGAGCGGGACACGGGGATGTGGGTGTGCTCGGGGAGGTAGAGCGAGGCGAACCCGCGCGCCTCCGCCTCCGCCGCCAGCTCGTGGGGCGGCATGGTCAGGTCGGTCGCGAACATCGTGATGCCGAGACGCATGCCGTGTCCCCTTCCGCCCGGTCCCCGCACCCTACCCATACGACCAAGCGCTTGCTCAAACGCGTGGGTCAGTCGCCGAAGTCGCAGAAGACCGCGGTCGCGTCGTCGTGGATCTTGTGCCGCGGGAAGCGGACGGCCGCGGGGTCGGTGTCCTCGACCTCCCGCGTCCACTTGATCAGCCCCGCCGGGTCCCGCGCCAGCGAGACCATCCCCGACAACTCGGTGACGCCGAACACGTCGGCCAGCCGCGTGGCGCCGTCGGTCAGCAGGGCGGCGCTCCGCAGTTCGGCGGCCCGCACCGTCCCGGTGGTCGCCGCGTTCGCCACGGCGGGGTCCGCGGCGGCGTAGTCCCGGCCGCCGGTGATCTCCCGTACTTCGTCGAGGAGGTGCAGCAGGACGGTCGAGTCGCCCAGCACCAGGAAGTCGACCAGTTCGCCGCGCCGCCGCAGGGCGAGCACCGTCGCCGCCGGCGTGGTCGGAACCCGCAGGTCGCAGGTCGCCCGGTGCGCCGTCGCCACGTCCGCGATCGCGCCGGCGAGCCGCGCCACCAGCGGCCGGTCCCCCGGCCGGTGCGCGCCCTCGAGCGGCCCGATCGGCGGACCGGCCTGCGGGCCAAGCCCCTCCAGCATGCGCGCGAGCAGCCGGGTGCCGAGCGAGCGCGCGTACCAGGCGGTCCCGTGCGTGCAGCCGAGGTCGGTGCCGAGCGGCAGCCCGCATCCGTCGAGCACCACGACCGCCCCGGCGGCCGCCGCCACGAAGTCCTCGTTGGGCCGGTCCGGGCTCCCCTGGTCCGTCGCCCACGTCATGCGCATCCGTGTATGCCTTCCTGTTGGTCGGTCCCAGTATGGAGGCCTACGGCGGGTCTTCAGACGAGGACCGCGCGGTCGTCCACGCGCGCGACGGCGCGGACGGGAGCGCCGTCCGCGCCCGCCAGGGCCAGCGGGAAGAGGGAGACCTCGATCGCGCAGCCCGCGGCCTGGGCCGCGGCGAGGCGCCCGAGGCCGGTCAGGTTCTCGGCGATCACCGCTCCGGCGCCGCAGAGGACGCGGTGGGCGGCGAGGGAGAAGTCGTCCGAGCCCGGCGGCGGCGTCCGGTCCACGCTGAGCGCGTCGATGCCCACCGTCCTGACGCCCGCGGCGACGATCGCCTCCGCGGTCTCGGGCGCCGGATAGGGGTGGGCCAGGTAGCGGCCGGTCCCCCAGTGCCCCGACCAGCCCGTCGCGATGAGCAGGACGTCGCCCGGCGCGAGCCCCGGCGGGACGGCGTCCGGCGGTATCGGCGCGCGGGGCGGCAGGCCCCGGACGTCCATCACCACGGCCGGGCCGGTGAAGCGCTCCAGCGGCAGCTCGTCCAGCCTCGGCAGCGCGTCGTCGATGTGGAACGGCGCGTCCACGTGCGTGCCGGTCTGCGACCCCAGGTGCAGCCGCAGCACGTTCACCCCGGCCTCGGCGACCGTGAGGGCCGGCACGGCCTCCACCTCGGGGTCGCCCGGGTAGACCGGCATGCCCGTGACGATCGGCACCGACAGGTCGAGCAGTTCAACGCCCATGCGATCGATTATCCCGGCCGCCGCCCCAGCCGATAGCGTTGCGACGTGTTGCCACATGTGACCGCCATCCGCTACGTGACGCCGCTCCGCGAGGGCGGATCGCTCCCGGGCGTCGTCGAGGCCGACGACCTCGGCACCTACGTCATGAAGTTCCACGGGGCCGGGCAGGGCCGCAAGGCTCTGATCGCCGAGGTGGTCGCCGGTGAGCTGGCGCGCCGGCTCGGCCTGCGGGTGCCCGAGCAGGTGCTCATCGACCTGGACCCGGCGATCGGACGGCACGAGCCCGACCCCGACGTGCAGGACCTGCTGAAGGCCAGCCCCGGCTGGAACCTCGGCGTCGACTTCCTGCCCGGGTCGCTCGGCTTCGACCCGCTCGGCTGGAGCCCCGACCCCGGCTTCGCCTCCCGGGTGCTGTGGTTCGACGCGTTCATCGGGAACGTCGACCGCAGCTGGCGCAACCCCAACATGCTCGTGTGGCACGGCGACGTGTGGCTCATCGACCACGGCGCGAGCCTCATCTTCCACCACGCGTGGTCGAACGCGGCCCGGCTGTTCTCCGGCCCCTACGACGTGGACGACCACGTGCTGACCCCGTACGCGACGCGGCTGGAGGAGGCCGAGGCCGAGCTCGCCCCGAAGATCACCGAGGGGCTGCTGCGCGAGGTCGCCGGCCTCGTCCCGGACCGGTGGCTGGAGGGCGAGCCCGGGTTCGCCGACCCGCAGGCGCTCCGCGACGCCTACGTCGACATCCTGCTGCCCCGCGCCGGGAAGCCCCGCGAGTGGCTGCCCGCCCTCGACGTCAGCGCCCACCGCCCGGACACCTCCGCCCGGCGCGGCCAGAACCGTCCCGGCTGGCTCGGGGGCGCGTCATGACCGCCGGAAGGACCACCAACATCAGAACGGCGGCCGAGCCGACGGTGTTCGAGTACGCCGCGCTGCGCGTCGTCCCGCGCGTGGAGCGCGGCGAGTCCATGAACGTCGGCGTGGTCGTGTACTGCCGCGCCCTCGACTACCTCGGATGCCGCACGCACCTGGACGAGCGGCGGCTGCTCGCCCTGGACCCCTCGCTCGACCTGGCGGGCGTCCGGTTGGCGCTCACCGCGGTGGACGCGGTGTGCTGCGGCGGGGAGCGCGCGGGCCAGGCCGCCCGGGAGGCCCCGGGCGCGCGGTTCCGGTGGCTGACCGCGCCGCGCAGCACGATCGTGCAGCCGGGCCCGGTGCACGCCGGGCTCACCGGCGACCCGGCCGCCGAGCTCGACCGCCTCCTCGACCTGCTCGTCCGCTAGCTGTACGGGCCGGCCGGTTCGGGATCCGCTCGCGGCTCAGGTCCACTCCCAGCGGATGCCGTGGTAGCCGGCGGCCATCCCGAACTCGATGAAGTGGACGCTCTGGTAGCTGGACAGCCGCAGGTCGGCGGAGTCCTTCAGCGCGGTGTGCCCGTCGGGCCGCCACGTCCGGTAGCAGCGGGCGGGCAGCGCCGCCGGGTGGAACCGGACCTCGATGAGGTACTCGTGCTGCGGGGTCCGGAAGCCGCGCCCCTCCTCGGTCACGGGCGGGCCGGTCTCCTCGAACCCGAAGCCGTACTCCAGCAGGTAGGTCTCGCCGCGCCCGAGCGCCCGGTCGAACAGCAGCTCGGCGGCGATGAGGCCGCTCGTCTCGTCCATCCGGACGCGGCCGAACCGGCAGCCGCGCACGGTGCGGGACGAGGGCAGCACGCCCTGCGGATGGTGGTAGACGGCGATCCAGCGGTCCACGCCGCGCTGCTGGGCCTGGAACACCGCGCGGACGCGGACCTCGCGCAGTTCCCGGCGCCGGCCGATGAGGTACTGGTCGTGCAGGCTGAGCCCGGTGAGCTGCCGCTCGCCGCGGTCGCCGATCTCGTCCAGCAGGTCGCGGACGCCGGGCTCGGGGCACAGCTCCTCGACCGGCAGCCAGGGCCCGGCGGGGCGGTCGGTGGTCGGCCTGAGCAGCGTCAGCAGGGAGTGCCGCGGCAGTTCGAGGATGGTCTCCAGGCCGCGGACGGCGCGCAGCGAGTCGGCGCGCTCGGGCCGGGTCCGGCCGCGCTGCCAGTAGCTCAGCGTGGACAGGCTGACCGCGATGCCCTGCTCCTCCAGGCGGCGGCGCAGGGAGTCGAGGCTCAGGCCGCGCGCCTGGATGGCGGCGTGCAGGGCGACGTTGAACGGCCCGTACTGGAGGACCTGGAGAAGATCGTCCTCTGCGACACTCTGCATGCTCGGCCTCCGGATCGGCTCCGGCCGGCCCCCGCAAAACGGCCTTGACTACCGCAATTGCAACTTCCGCGCTCACTGTAAGGCTCCGCGGCCCCGATGCCAACAGGCAAACTGTCACAACCGTCGGCCCCGGCCTTCGCCGAACCGGGTACCGATTTCCGGCCGCGCCGCAGCGCTCGATCAGGTCCGCGTCCGCGTCGAGTGATCGCAGGCATCGCGGCCGTCGTCGCCCGCGTCAATGCCATTCCCACTCGATGCCCACTATTCCGCGCCGGACGGCTCCGACCGCGAGGTTCGCGCTCCCCGAAGTGCCGATCCACAGCTCGCCGAGGCGGCGGCGCGGGGACGCGGAGCTCTCGGCCGTGAAGCCGTAGCAGCGGGCGGGCAGCCGGTCGCCCTCGAACTGGACGAGCGCCACGTAGTCGTGGACGGGATGGGAGAAGCGCCGGTCGTAGCCGTCGTGCGCGGGCAGCCGGATCGGGCCGAGCTCGTACTCGATGACCGCGGTGTCCCCCGTCGCCAGCACCCTGTCGAAGACCAGCTCGAACGCCACCAGCCCGCCCTCGGCGCGGATCCGGCCGGGGCGGCAGTACCGCACGTCCAGCGGCTCCGCCGGGACGCCGCCCGCCGCACCGGCGGCGTCACCGTCCGCCATCGCGGCGAGGTCGCCGCAACCCGTCTGATGGACGCAGACCACGCGGTCGATGTCGTCCCCGGCCGCCCGAAGGACGGTGCGCACCGACAGCGTCCAGGACCGCCGCGCCTCGTCCAGCCGGTAGACGTCGTGGACGCTGAGCCGTTCGAGCCGGTGGTCGCCCGAGCGGTCGAGCTGCCCGACGAGGCAGGCGTAGCGCTCGGGATCGGGCCACAGGTCGCGGACGCCGCGGCCCCGCTCCGTCCCGTTCGGCTGGCCGGCGGCGGCCCCGCCGCGCACGACCGCCCCCCGGACGGGCGCGGCGCTCGGCGCGGGGTCCTCCAGCAGCTCGACGAGCGCGCCGGCAGGCACCTGAAGGATCTCCTCCAGCGCGACGACCACGGTGCGCGAGCGCGGTCGGCTGCGACCCCGCTGCCAGTAGCTGAGGGTGGCCACGCTGACCGTGAGCCCGCGCCGGCCAAGCCGGTGACGGATGCGCTCCAGGGTCAGCCCGCTCGCCTGGATCGCCTGCCGCAGTGCCCCGGCGAACTCCACGGCGGGATGGTACCCGGCTCGGAAGATCGATTCAGGTACCGGGGCGGATCGGGCACTAAATGACAAGCAGCCGAGAATCCCAGAAATAAAGCATTTCAGAACAGAATCGACATGAAGGTGCCCAGTTCGGTGAACCCGACCCGGCGGTAGGCCGCCCGCGCCCGCGTGTTGTAGTCGTTGACGTACAACGAGACCGTCGGCGCGATGCCGCGCAGCGCCTCCCGCACGACCGCGGACATCCCCGTCTCCGAGAGCCCCCGCCCCCGCAGGTCGGGCGGCACCCACACGCCCTGCACCTGGCAGGCCCGCGGGGTGACGGCGCCGACCTCGGCCTTGAACATGACGCGGCCGTCCTCGATGCGGGCGAAGGCGCGGCCGTCGCGGATCAGCTCGGCGACGCGGGCCCGGTAGAGCACGCCCCCGTCGCCCGCGTTGGGCGACACCCCGACCTCTTCGGTGAACATTGCCACGCAGGCCGGATAGACGATGTCGAACTCCTCCATCCGGACCCGGCGCACGCCGGGGTCGGCGGCCACGTCGGGGACGCTGGAGGTCGCCATCACCGGCTGCGCGGCGCGGACGGCCCGGGGCGGCCCCCAGTACGGCGCGAGGATCTCCCACAGCTCCCCGACCGCGCCGACGGGCCCGACGATGGACGAGCAGCGCCGTCCCTGCGCCTGGGCCCGCTCGGCGAACGCGCGGACGGCGTCCGGCCCGGCCGCGACCGGGATGAGGTTGGCGCCCGAGTAGCACAGCGAGACGAGCCTGCCGTCGCGCAGGTAGCCCCACATCTGGGCGCCGAGGCGGCGCGGATCGAGCCCCGCGGCGTGCACGCGGGAACTCACGAACACGTTGGAGACCGGGTCGGCGTCCAGGATCGCGAGGGCCTCCGCACGGTACCGGTCGTCCAGCACGCGTACCGGCATCGAGCCCAGCATCCGCACGGCTACCGGCCCCCGGCCCTCACCACTGAAAGCTCCACGTGGCCAAGACTATGCCGTCCGGACGCCGCGCACCTCCGCGGCCTCTGTCACGGCCCCGTCCGGGGTCGGTTCACCGGTGCGCGGCCGCCTGCTCCGCCCTGCCCGCCTTCGCCGCGACCGGCTCGGGCCCGGCCGCGCACCTCTGGTCCGGTCCCGGCCGGTTCGCGGGGAGCCTCCCG
The DNA here is from genome assembly GCF_050936235.1 of Spirillospora sp. CA-108201. Lineage (NCBI taxonomy): Bacteria > Bacillati > Actinomycetota > Actinomycetes > Streptosporangiales > Thermomonosporaceae > Spirillospora > Spirillospora sp. CA-108201. Next base: position 3,524,301 of record NZ_JBNJNE010000001.1, read on the forward strand.
CCGCCGAGGTAGGCGGCGACGGCCCCGTCGACGCACCTGTCGCCGGACAGCGAGACGCCGTGGTTGCGCCCGCCGGCCTGGACGAGCAGCCGGGACGTCGGGAACCGGCGGTGCATCTCCAGGGCGCCCCGATACGGGGTCGCGGCGTCCTCGGTCCCCTGCACCATCAGGATCGGCGGCAGCGCGGACCCGCCTCCCACGCGCGGCGGCGGACCGCCCGGCGCCCCCCAGAAGGCGCAGGGCGCGTTGTACCAGGTGTTGCTCCAGGTCTCGAAACGGTAGCCCCGGCGGTAGAGGCGCTCGCTGTCGGCGTGCCAGCGCCTCCAGTCGCGCGGCCAGGCCGCGTCGCGGCACTGGACGGCGTTGTAGACCGTGTAGTTGTTCTGGTCGAGCCGTGTCGGCGGCCGCCACGCCTTGCGCAGCGGCGCAGGGTCGTGCCGGACGGCGTAGGCCGACAGGGCCCTGGCGTGCGCGGCCCAGGTGTAGTCGCCGTAGCCGTCGGCGAGGAACGCCTCGTCCAGTTCGGAGGGTCCGATCTTCCCGTCGATCGGCCTGGCCTTGAGCGCGGCGCGCACCCTGGCGTAGGAGGCGGCCACCTTCCGGCCGGAGTCGCCGAGGCGGTACGCCTTGTGATGGCGGGCGATCCAGGCGAAGTAGGCGTGGATGCGCTTCTCGAAGGCGACGTTCTGGTCGAGGTTGTCGCCGTACCAGACCCCGCTCGGCCGGACGACGCTGTCGAGCACCATGCGGCGGACCCGCTGCGGGTACATCGAGGCGTACACCGCGCCGAGGTACGTCCCGTACGAGTACCCGAAGTAGCTGATCTTCTGCTGGCCGAGGGCGGCGCGGACCGCGTCCATGTCGCGGGCCCAGTTCGCGGTGCCCATGTGCGGGAGGATCGCGCCGTACCGGCGGGCGCAGTCGCCGGCGTAGTGCCGCGCCCTGGCCTTCCACGCCTCCTCCTCCGCCGCGCTCGCGGGGATGGTGTCGGGGCGGGCGCGGCCGGGGCTCTGGTAGCCGGGGTCGCAGACCAGCTCGGGCCTGCTGGCGCCGACGCCGCGCGGGTCGAAGCCGATCCAGTCGTAGGACGCGGCGACCCGCTTGGGCAGCGACTCCGCGAAGAAGCCGGACAGGTCGCGCCCGTGCGCGCCGGGCCCGCCCCGGTTCAGCAGCACCACGCCCTTCGACGTGGACGCGGTGTGCCGGGCCCGGCTGAGTTCGAGGGTGATCTGCCTGCCGCCCGGGTCGGCGTAGTCGAGCGGCACCCGCAGGGACGCGCACTGCAGGCCCTTGAGCCGGGCGCCCTCCACCGGGTCCTTGGCGGGGCAGGACCTCCACGCGAGGCCGGCGGGCCTCGGGTCGGGATGGAGGGCGGGGGCGGCGTCCGCGGGCGCCCCCAGCGCGGCGGCCCCGGCGACGGCGAGCGTGACTGCGGCGGCCGCGGTCCCGGCGGCGGCCCTCTTTCCAGCGTCGTTCAGCACGTTCGCTTTCTATCGGCGGCGCGGCCGGGAACCGCGCATCCCGGGGATCGCGCGATTCCGCCCCCAAACGGGACCACCCCGAAAACCAACCGCCCGTAAAGCAAGACCGCGGTGTGCCGGTCCCGCCCCAGGAGGGGACGGGACCGGCACACCGCGGAACGGCATGCCGGCCGGGTGCAGCGACCGGGCGCCGTACTGCCCGCGTGCTACGGGCGCCCGACCGGGAGGTCCTTGCCCGCGGCGGCCCGTGCGGCCTTCGCGGTCATCGCCGCCGGGTCGGGGTCGTTCAGCGCCGGGACCGCCTTGCAGTAGGCGTCCGGGCCGCGGTGGCTCTGCGGCAGCGCCCCGGTGTCGAGGTACGCCGCGACCTTGTCGTCCAGGCACACGTTGCCGTTGAGCGTGTTGGCGTGGGTCTTGCCGCCGACCTCGAACACCAGGCGCGACGACGGGAAGAGCTTGTGCATCTCCAGGCCGCCCGCGACCGGGGTCGCCGCGTCCTGGGTGGACTGCACGAGCAGCATGCCCGCCAGGCCCTTGGCGCCCTTCAGCTTGAACTCGGGCCCGCCCTGGAACGGCCAGAAGGCGATCGGGGCGTTGAACCAGACGTTGCTCCAGGTGTTGAACCTGTAGCCCTGCCGGTAGAGCTTCGCGGCGTCGTTGTGCCACTTGCTCCAGTTGCGCGGCCAGCGGGCGTCGGCGGCCTGGACGGCGTTGTAGACGGCGAAGCCGTTGTCGTCGCCGCCGGGGCTCATCCAGTCGAGGAGGCCGGAGGCGTCCTTGTCGTTGGCCCACGCCGAGAGCGCCTGCGCGAACGGGATGTAGTAGCCCGTGTTGTAGCCGGCGGACAGCACGGTGTCGTCCAGCTCGTCCGGCCCCATCTTGCCGCCGATCGGCGCCTTCTTCGCGGCGGCGCGGACGGCGTAGTACTCGGCCTCGACGGCCTTCTCGCTCTTGCCGAGGTGGTAGAGCGAGTCGTACTTGGCGATCCAGGCCCACCAGGCCTTCATGTTGTGCTCGAAGGCCTTGTCCTGCTCCAGCTGGGCGTCGTACCAGACCGTCTTCGGGTTGACGTTGCCGTCCAGCACCATCCGCTTCACGCGCTTGGGGAAGAGCGTGGCGTAGGTGGCTCCGAAGTAGGTGCCGTACGAGAAGCCGTACCAGCTGATCTTGTCCTGGCCGAGCGCGGCGCGGATCGCGTCGACGTCGCGGGCGGCGTCGGTGGTGCGCATGTGCGGCAGCAGCCAGCCGAACTTCTTCGCGCAGTCCTGGGCGTACTTCTTCGACTTGGCGATCCAGGCCTTCTCCTCCTTGGCGGAGGAGGGGACGTAGTCCGGCCGGATCGGGTCGGAGAAGTTCGGGTCGCAGCTCAGCGCGGGCTTGCTGGAGCCCACGCCGCGCGGGTCGAAGCCGATGACGTCGTACTTGGCGGCGACGTCGGCGTGCCCGGTGCCGCCGATCCAGCGGGCGAGGGCGGGCGCGTACTCGATGCCGGTGCCGCCCGGGCCGCCCGGGTTCACGAACAGGGTGCCCTGGTAGTTCTTCTCGTCGGTGTGCCGGAAGCGCGACACCGCGATGGAGATCTTGCGGCCGTTGGGCCGGGCGTGGTCGAGGGGCACCTCGACCTGGGCGCACTGCGCCTTGTTCATCGGGTCATCGGGGCCGCTGACCTCGCACTTGCCCCAGTCGATGCCCTTGGCCGCGACCGTGGCGGCACCGGACCGCCCGGTGTCCGCGCTCGCGGAGACGGCGAACCCTGCGCCGCCCGCCGCCACGACCGCGGCGGTCGCGACGAGAACGATCCTTTTCACTTGACCCCCTCAGATCGGCGACTCCGGGCCGGCGCCATGCCGGAGGGGGGTGTCGCCGATGCGTGGCTGATGCGTACTGCCTGTCTGTCGCTGCCTGTCTGTCGCTGCCTGTCTGTCGCTGCCTGTCTGCTGCTGCCTGTCTGCTGCTGCCTGTCTGCTGCTGCCTGTCTGCTGCTGCCTGTCTGCCGCTGCTTGCCTGCCGCCGCGTTCCGGACCCCGGGGACCGCTCCCCGGGGTCCGGACCGCATGGGCGGCGACCGGCGTCAGCGGATGACGTCGGCCTTCAGCTGCGCGGCCTTGGGCGAGCCCGTGCCGCTCAGCGTCTTCGCGGTCGCCGTCGAGGGCGGCGTCGGGTCGCCGAGCTGCGGGACGTGGACGGTGCTCTGCTCCGGACGCTCTCCCCGCAGGAAGTAGGCGTCGAAGTAGGCGTCCACCTGGGCGGAGCCGCGGTGCACGATGCAGTGCGTGCGGTCACCGTCCTGGACGACCAGGCGCGAGCCCTTGAGCCTGCGGTGCATCTCCAGCGCGCCCGCGTACGGCGTGGCCGCGTCCGCGGTCGACTGGAACATGAGGATGTTGCGCGGCAGGTCGCGGGTGTGGCCGATGTTCACCGGCTTGCCGGCCTTGGCGGGCCAGTACAGGCACGGGGCGTTGTACCAGGCGTTGGCCCAGGTCTCGAACGGGTGCTTCCTGTCGATCCGCTCGTTATCGCGCTGCCACTTGTTCCAGCTCAGCGGCCACTGGACGTCGGTGCACTGCACGCCGAGGTAGACGGCGTAGCCGTTGTCGTCGGAGCCGCCGGTCGTCGGCGCACCATAGGTCTGCGCGAACGTGGCGGTGTCGCCCGACTTGAACGCCGACAGCGCGGCGGCGTACCCGTGCCAGATGGCCTGGCTGCGCCGGTACCCGGCGTTCAGGATCACGTCGGTCAGCTCGTCCGGCCCGACGGCGAGGGTCTGCCCGCTGTCGGGGTCGGTGTAGTGGACCGGCTTGTTCTTGAGCTTCGCGCGCAGGTCGTAGAAGTAGCTCCGGACCTGCTTCTGCGTGGTGCCGAGGTGGTACACCGAGTCGTACTTGGCGACCCAGCCGAAGTAGTAGTCGATGTTGATGTCGAACTGGACGTCCTGGTTGAGGTTGGCGTCGTACCAGGCGTCGGAGGGGCCGACGTTGCCGTCCAGCACCATCTTCCCGACGTTCTTGGGGTAGACGGTGGCGTAGGCGGAGCCGAGGTAGGTGCCGTAGGAGGCGCCGTAGTAGTCGAGCTTCTTGCTGCCGACCGCCCGCCGGATCGACTCCACGTCGTTGACCGAGTCGATCGTCTTGATGTGGTCGAGCAGCCCGGTCCTGTCGGCCTTGCCGCACGCCTCGGCGTAGCCCTTGGACAGCTTCAGCCAGGTGGCGACCGACTTGCGGTCACCGGTGCCGTAGTCGGGGCGCGGGGCGTTGGTGTAGTTCGGGTCGCAGCTCAGGGCCGGGACGCTCATGCCGACGCCGCGCGGGTCGAAGCCGATGACGTTGTACGCCTCGCGCATCGGGGCGGAGTTCTGCGCGAACACCCGCGGTCCGAACAGGGCGCCGCCGCCACCCGGCCCGCCGGGGTTGACCACGATGTCGCCCTTGGCGGCACCGGAGCCGGTGTGCGGCGTCCTGGTGAGCTGGAGCGTGATCTTCTTGCCCTGCGGCTTGGCGTAGTCCATCGGCACCGACAGCTCGGCGCACTGGACGATCTTGGAGACCGGGTACAGGGCGTCGTACAGGTCGTGCACCGTCTGGACGAAGTCCGCGGGACAGGCGTGCCACTTGGCCGCCGAGGGGTTGAATCCTCCTGCCGTTCCGGCGGAGGGGCTCGCGGCCTGTGCGCTTGTGGCGCCGAGACCGGTGAGACCGAGCCCGGCCACCGCGGCCACGACAACGATCCTCTTCACATATCCCCCTATCGTGCCGACTCCGGTTGAGTCAGACATACGGGTAAATGAGTGAAGATTGTGGCGGTTCTGGCTTACGGCCCGACAGGGGCCCGTCAGAGTGGATGCGGAATCGTGACAAGATCAGCGGAACTCTGTGACAACTCCGGACGTTCCGGTCGCGGATGCCCAGCTCCGGGCCAGGTTCCGGGCACGCGAAAAGGCCCCGGGTCGTGAGATCCGGGGCCCTTGAGGATCGTTACGGCGCCCGCCGGAAAGCCGGCGCCGGTCCGAGTGCGGGCGTCAGCCGACCACCACGTCGGCGCCCGGTCCGGAGACCGTGCCGTCCTCGGCGATCTCGATGCCCATCTCGTCGGCGATGCGCATCGCCTCCTCGATCAGGGTCTCGACGATCTGCGCCTCGGGGACGGTCTTGACGACCTGCCCCTTGACGAAGATCTGGCCCTTGCCGTTGCCCGACGCGACGCCGAGGTCGGCCTCCCGGGCCTCGCCGGGCCCGTTCACGACGCAGCCCATCACGGCGACGCGCAGCGGGACGGGGAAGTCCTTCAGCCCGGCGGTGACCTGCTCGGCCAGCGTGTACACGTCCACCTGCGCGCGACCGCAGGAGGGGCAGGAGACGATCTCCAGGCCGCGCTTGCGCAGCCCGAGCGACTCCAGGATCGCCGCGCCGACCTTGACCTCCTCGACCGGCGGCGCCGACAGCGACACCCGGATCGTGTCGCCGATGCCCTCGGCCAGCAGCGCGCCGAACGCGACGGCCGACTTGATCGTGCCCTGGAACGCCGGGCCCGCCTCGGTGACGCCGAGGTGCAGCGGGTAGTCGCAGGCCGCCGCCAGCTTCCGGTACGCCTCGATCATCACGACCGGGTCGTTGTGCTTGACCGAGATCTTGATGTCGCGGAAGTCGTGCTCCTCGAACAGCGAGCACTCCCACAGCGCCGACTCCACCAGCGCCTCGGGGGTGGCCCTGCCGTGCTTCTCCAGCAGGCGCTTGTCCAGGGAGCCGGCGTTCACCCCGATGCGGATCGGCACCCCCGCGTCCTTGGCCGCGCGGGCGATCTCGCCGATCCGGTCGTCGAACTTCTTGATGTTGCCCGGGTTGACGCGGACGGCCGCGCACCCGGCGTCGATCGCCGCGAACACGTACTTGGGCTGGAAGTGGATGTCGGCGATGACGGGGATCGGCGACTTGCGCGCGATCGCCGGCAGCGCCTCGGCGTCGTCCTGCGACGGCACGGCGACGCGGACGATCTGGCATCCGGACGCGGTCAGTTCCGCGATCTGCTGGAGCGTGGCGTTCACGTCGGCGGTGAGGGTCGTGGTCATCGACTGCACCGACACGGGGGCGTCGCCGCCCACCGGGACGCCGCCGACCATGATCTGCCGGGATCTGCGGCGGGGCGCGATCGGACCCGGCGCCCCCTGCCCGTCGCCTTCGCCGCGAACGCTCGGTATACCCAGTGAAACGCTCATCCCTCTCCTCAATTTTCGGCCCCGTACAAAGCCTAGGTGCCCCGCGCGGCTGAGTTGACGGCACCCGGCTTCGACCAGTGTGACCATTTGAGCACACTCGGTAAACGTTTCACGTCATTACGGTAGACGGAGGGGGTTGAGGACGTCGGCGAGGATCAGCAGCACGCCGAACCCCACGAGCACCAGGACGGCCAGGTATGTCAAGGGCATGAGCCGGGTCATGTCCACGGTGCCCGGATCCGGCCGCCCCCTGATCCGGTTGACGCCGGCCCGCGCCCGCTCGTAGGCGACGACCGCGAGGTGCCCTCCGTCCAGCGGGAGCAGGGGCAGCACGTTGAGCACGCCGAGGAAGATGTTCACCGAGACGACGAGCGAGAGGTAGAGGGTGAGCTTGTCGCGGGCCGAGCTCTGGGCGGAGAAGATCTGCCCGGACACCTCGGTCGCGCCGACCACGCTGCCGACCTGGCCGCCGGGCGTGCTCCCCCGCTCGGGCGAGAACAGCCTCGGCACGGCGGAGGGCAGGTCCGCCGCCGCCCGGCCGATCCCGGCGACGGTGCGGCCGACTCCCCGCCCGGCGAACACGGCCGCGTTGAGGGGACCGGTCCGCTGGTACCCGGCCCCGACGACCTTCGCCGACATGCCGACGAAGGGCCGCCCGTCCACGTCCGCGAGCGTGATCGGCAGCGTCACCGGCCCCGGCGCGCCCGGCCGCTCGACCACGACCGCCACCGTCCGGCCCGGCTTCGCCGCGCCGATCGCCCTGGTGAGCCCCGCCCAGTCGGAGACCGGAGTGCCGTTGAACGAGACGACGCGGTCGCCCGGGCGGAGCCCGGCCCGGGCGGCGGGGGACGGCGGCCGGCTCCCGCCGCACCCGCTGGACAGCGAGGCGGGGACGCAGGACGTGATCTCGTCGACCGTGCTGGTCACCGTGCCGGCCTCCCGCACGCCGATCGTCATCGCCATCACCATGAGCAGCAGGAAGGCGAAGACCAGGTTGGCGACCACCCCGGCGGCGATGACGACCGCGCGGCGGCCGGCGGGCTGCCGGTAGAACGCGCGCGGACGGTCGGCCGCGGGGATCTCCTCCAGCGGCGTATAGCCGACGATCTTGACGAAGCCGCCCAGCGGGACGGCCTTCACCCCGTACTCGGTCTCGCCGCGGCGGGTCGACCACAGGGTCGGCCCGAAGCCCACGAAGTACTGCGTGGCCTTCATCCCGAACCGCTTGGCGGCGAGCAGGTGCCCGCCCTCGTGGAGCATCACCGAGACCAGCAGTGCCGCCACGAACGCCACCGCGCCGAGGAAGAAGGCCATCGGTCCCTCCGGGTCGCCCCGAGGCGGGTCCCCGGGTCAGGCGGTCGCGGTCAGCTCCCTGGCCCTGGTCCGCGCCCAGGCGTCCGCCGCGAGGACGTCGTCGAGCGTGAGGCCGCCGGTGGTGCCCGAACCGTGCTCCTCCACTACCCGCGCGACGGTGTCGACTATCCCGAGGAACGGGAGCCGTTCCGCGCGGAAGGCGTCCACGCACTCCTCGTTGGCTGCGTTGTAGACGGCCGGGACCGTCCCGCCCAGCTCGCCGGCGCGGCGCGCCAGCGCGACGGCGGGGAACGCCTCGTCGTCCAGCGGGAACAGCTCCCAGGTGTGCGCCCTGGTCCAGTCGACGCCGGGCGCGGCGTCCGGCACCCGGTCGGGCCAGTCGATGCCGAGCGCGATCGGCAGCCGCATGTCGGGCGGGCTCGCCTGCGCCAGCGTGGAGCCGTCGGTGAACTCGACCATCGAGTGGATGACCGACTGCGGGTGCACCATGACCTCGACGCGGTCCATCGGGACGTCGAAGAGCAGGTGCGCCTCGATGACCTCCAGGCCCTTGTTGACCAGGGTCGCGGAGTTGATCGTGATGACCGGGCCCATGTCCCAGGTCGGGTGGTTCATCGCCTGCTCGGGGGTGACCCCCGTCAGCTCTCCGCGGGCGCGCCCCCGGAAGGGCCCGCCGCTCGCGGTGAGCACGAGCCGCCGCACCTCCTCGGGCCGCCCGCCGCGCAGGCACTGGGCGAGCGCCGAGTGCTCGGAGTCGACGGGGACGATCTGCCCCGGGCGCGCCCGCTCCTTGACCAGGGGGCCGCCGACGATGAGCGACTCCTTGTTGGCGAGGGCGAGGGTGCGCCCCGCGTCCAGCGCGGCCAGCGTCGAGGCGAGGCCGAGGGCGCCGGTGACGCCGTTCAGCACCACATCGCACGGCCAGGCGGCGACCTCGGCGACCGCGTCCGGACCCGCCACGATCTTGGGGATGGGGTAGTCGCCGGAGGCGTAGCCGCGCCGCTTGGCCTCGGCGTAGAAGGCGAGCTGGAGCTCCTGCGCGGCGGACGCCCTCGCCACCGCGACGACCTCGGGGCGGAACTCCAGCGCCTGCTCGGCCAGCAGGTCCACCCGCCCGCCGCCGGCCGCCAGCCCCGTCACCCGGAACCGGCCGGGGTTGCGGCGGACCACGTCCAGCGCCTGGGTGCCGATGGAACCGGTGGAGCCGAGGACGACCAGCTCGCGGGCGCCCGCGTCGGGGCCTGAAGGAGACATCACGCGTCCATTGTCGGGCATCGCCCGCCCCGGGGTCGCGCGGACGCCGTTCTCCCCGCCCGGTCTCGGCCCCGGCTCCGTCTCTCAGCCCGCGCCTTCGTCGTAGACGGTCCGCGCCCGCTCGACCTTCCCCAGGTTCACGGCGGACCACTCCGCGAGGCTCGCGAACAGCGGCGCGAGGCTGCGGCCCAGCTCGCTGATCTCGTACTCGACGCGCGGCGGCACCTCCGGGTGGTACGTGCGGACCACGAGCCCGTCGCGCTCCATCTGCCGCAGGCGCTGGGTCAGCACCTTCGGCGTGATCGTGCCGATGCGCCGCTGCAGCTCCACGAACCGCTGCCGGCCGTACTCGTGCAGCGTCCACAGGATCGGGGTGGTCCAGCGGCTGAACACGATGTCGACCACCGGCGCGATCGGGCAGGCCAGCTCGGGGGCGAGCGCCTCCTCGGTCCTGGCGTCCACCATCACGGCCTCCCCGGGTAGTCACTTTCTTCTAGGTACCTACTATACCGATGATGCTAGCTTCGCCGGGTCGCACCGCGACGGCGCCGCCCTCGGGCGGTGTCAGTGCAGCTCAGAGGGAGAAAGCAATGATCGTTGTCATGGGCGCCACGGGGAACGTCGGGCGGCCGCTCGTGCGGGCGCTGGCGGAGGCGGGCGAGCGGGTGCGGGCGGTGTCGCGCACCGACCCCGGCGACCTGCCCGAGGGCGTCGCGCACCGCGTCGCCGACCTCGCCGAGCCGGAGACCCTCCGGCCCGTCCTGGACGGGGCGGACGCGCTCTTCCTGCTCGTCGCCGGGCCCCTGCTCGGCTCCGTCGAGGACCTGGACCCGCGTTCCGTCGTCGACGTGGTGAAGTCCGCCGGGGTGAGGCGGATCGTGCTGCTGTCGTCGCAGGGGGCCGGAACCCGCCCGGCGGCGCACGCCCACGGCCACCTCAGGGCGTTCGAGGACGCCGTCCGGGAGTCGGGGGCCGACTGGACGGTCCTGCGGCCCGGCGGCTTCGCCAGCAACGCGTTCGCGTGGGCGGAGCCGATCCGCGCGCACCGGGCGGCCGCCGCTCCGTTCGCCGACGTCGCGCTGCCGTTCGTCCACCCGTCCGACATCGCCGGGGTCGCGGCCGCGGCGCTGCGGGAGGACGGGCACGAGGGCCGCGTGTACGAGCTCACCGGGCCGGCCCCGGTCACGCCGCGGGAACGGGCGCGGACGATCGGCGAGGCGCTGGGCGAGCCGGTGGCGTTCGCCGAGCAGACCCGGGAGGAGGCCAGGGCGCAGATGCTGGCGTTCATGCCCGCGCCGGTCGTCGACGGCACTTTGGACATCCTCGGCGAGCCCACCGGGACCGAACGCCGCGTCAGCCCCGACGTGGAGAAGGTGCTCGGGCGGCCCGCCCGGTCCTTCGCTCAGTGGGTCGAGGAGAACGTCCAGGCGTTCCGGTGAGTCACCGGTCGAGCGGGAGCCGGAGCACCAGGCGGGCGCCGTCGGCGCCGTCGGCGACCTTCAAGGTGCCGCCGTAGGCGAGGGCGATCTCCCGCGCGATCGAGAGGCCGAGGCCGCTGCCGCCCTTGTCGCGGCTGCGGGACGGGTCCAGGCGGGTGAAGCGCTCGAAGACGCGGTCCCGGTCGGCGCACGGGATGCCCGGGCCGTCGTCGTGCACCTCGACGACGGCCCAGTCGCCCTCCTCGCGCGCCTCGACCTCGATCTGCGCGCCCGCGTAGCGCTCGGCGTTGGCGAGCAGGTCGCTCACCGCGCGGCCGAGGCGCTCCCGGTCGCCCTCGACGATGAGGCCCGGCTCGACCTTCACCACCGTCAGGACCGGCGGGCTGCGGGGCGCGGCCACCGTCTCCACCACCACCCCGAGGTCGACGGGTTCGCGGGCGGGGAGGTCGCCGGAGTCGATGCGGGCGAGGATGAGAAGGTCCTCGACGATCCGCTGCAGCCGGTCGACGTCGGCCAGCGCGTCCCGCAGGGTGTCCGCGGCGTCGTCGTCTGGGGCGGCCAGGGCCAGCTCGATGCGGGTGCGCAGCCCGGTGATCGGTGTGCGCAGCTCGTGCGAGGCGTCGGCGACGAACGCGCGCCGCCGGGTGTTCGCACCCTCCAGCCGGGCGAGCAGGTCGTTGATCTGCTCGGCCAGCAGCTCCGCCTCGTCACCCGTCGCCGGGACCGCGACGCGGCCGGCCCAGCCGTCCCCGGCGAGCCTCTCCAGGTCCCGCCGGAGCCGTTCCATCGACCGGAGGCACCCGCGCGCGGAGTGCGCCGCCCCCCACCGGGCCGCCGCGAAGGCCACCGCCGCGAAAGCGGCCGCGGCCGCCGCGACCACTCCGGCCCGGTCGACCCCGGAGAGCACGTAGAGGACGGCGGCCGCCACGGCGGCGGCGGCCACCGTGAGGGAGCCGAGTGGGGTGACCGTCGCCGACGTCGCACGCGCCCACAGGGGGCTGTGCGGTCGGCCTCGCTGATCATCGACGTTCCTGGCCGACATGCTTCCTTTCTACGCAGGCACCTCTTAAAAGGGGGCAAAGCACCAGACTCGGGACCGCATAACCTTGCCGAAATGCGGTCATCGCCTGGCGGCCGCGCAGCCCGCACCTCCGTACCCCCAGGGCCTCCGGGAGGCGGGGCGACACGTGAGCCTTTGCCGCCCTTTTCACCTTCCGTAGCGGCAACAACACTCTTCCCCACTTATAAAGGAGGACGTGAAGGCGACTCCCACCGGGGGGATGGAGACATGGGCCAGACGGGCGAGCCGGTCGTCGACCCGCGAGGGTTGAGCACGGCCCAGCGCCTGGGCGACGCGTGCGTCGTCTGCCGCAAGAGATGGCCCCGGCCGCGCGTCCGCGTCGGCCGCCTGCCGGACTCGTCCGGGGTGTTCGCGTGCGACGACTGCGCACCCGCCCCGCCGGTACCCCGCGCACGGCGGGGCCCCCGGGAGCCGCTCACGGGCGCCGGACCGGCGGAACCGCCGCCGGCGCGGACGGCGGCGGGCGCCGCCGTCATGGAGGTCTCTCCAGGGAGAGGGTGACCTGGGCGTTTCGGGGGGAAGCCCAGGACCACCCGTCAGGCGCGCCCGGCTGGGGGCGGTCGGGCGCGCCGGAGAGACCCTCGCGCGGGCTCAGGCCTTGGTGGCCTGGATCCAGGTCCGTGTCCACTCGGCGTAGTCGGTGCAGTCCTTCTTCCCCGACCCGCTCTTGCCCGACGCGCCGCCGCACGCCTTCGACGGCGCGTGCGCGAAGACGATCTTGTTGAGGTAGCCGCGGTCGCCGACGTGGTAGGCGGCGCAGAAACCGGTCTTGAGGCGGTCGCCCGAGCACGCCTGCGGGTTGGCGGGCGCGACCCCCGTCCACTCGGCGACCTGCTGCTGCACGTCCGGCGAGGCCGTCCACTGGAGCCACTGGTACATGCAGTTGGGGTGCTGGACGCGGGCGCCGATCATCCACGCGTCCATCCACCCGGTCGCGCCCTCGGACGGGATGACGCTCTGGACGGGCCGCGCCGCGCGGTTCAGCACGTCCGCGTGGTAGGGCCACGCCTGGCCGAGCACGGCCCGGCCCCCGGCGAACGCGCTGACGGCGTCGGCCGGGAGGTCCCAGTACTCCCCCACGTACGGACGCTGCTGGGCCAGGACCCGGCCGGCGGCGGCGAGCTGCGCCGGCGTCAGCGCGTAGGGGTCGCGGATCTTGAGCTTGCGCTGCCGGTCCCTGAGGTAGAGCGCGGCCTCGGCGATCGCGAGCGGGCTGTCCCGCATGACGATCTTCCCGGAGTAGCGGCGGGCCTGGCCGGGGTCGAACAGCGCGGCCCAGCTCGCCGGCGGCGGGACGGCCCGGGTGTCGTACATCAGGAGGTTGGAGCCCCAGACGTACGGCAGCCCGTAGTGCTTGCCGTCGCGTTCCAGCAGCTTGCGCAGCTTCGGTTCGAGCTTCTTGTAGCCGTCCACGAGGTCGGGGTTGATCGGGACGACCTGCTTCTCCTCGACCAGCCGCCCGGCGACCTCCGCCGGGGCGGCGACGCCGTCGTAGCGCCGGTTCCTGTCGCGCATGAGGTCGGCCATCTCCTCGGGCGTCTTGACGACCTTCATGCCGATCTTGCAGCCGGTGCGCTCCTGGAAGGGCGTGACCCAGTCCACGCGGGGGTCGGTGCCGCCGCTCTCCACCGAGCCGGGCAGGGTGAGGAGGTTCAGCGCGCCCTCGCCGGGTCCGAGGGTGCTCACCACCTTGGCGACGCCCACGGGCTTGTCGTCCCCGCCGCTGCACGCGCCGAGCACCGCGGCGCCGAGCACCGCGGCCGCCGCCAGGGCCGTCGCCGCCTTGACCCGTGCCATGGCCCTGCGCCGCATGTCGCTCCCGATCCGTGCCAGGGCCCTCCCCCTCGCGAACGGGCCCGTCGGCGCAGCGTAGCGTCTCGGCGGCGGACGGACGCACGGACCCCGCACGCGGACGGCGGCCCCGGAGGCTCCCGGATGCCATTGCGCGGGCCACAGCGGGCGCGCACGATGTGATCGCCGGTCTCGCGGAAATTTCCCGCCGTCACGGAGGCCGTGCGGCCGGAATTACCGATGATCGCGACTCGGCTGTTTCCCCACAGCCTTTCCCGCAGGTGACAGCATCATGACCATTGCCGCACTCTTTGCTCGATATTCCGGCGCTATCGCCGGAAGGGAGGCCGCCGGGGCCCCGGGAGGACGGTGGGTGCTGGCGTCCGCGCCATAAACGGAGGTTGCTGGAGAGGATATGGCGCGGGCTCGCGTCCTGCCCGGGGCCGCGGCGGCACCGGTGGGCGTGGCGGAGGTGGGGAACGGCGGATCACCGTGCGGTGCCGCCCGGCCACGCGATCACCGGTACCCGGCCTGACGGCGGCGGTGTGACGCCCTCGAGACGGAGGAGGTTCGAGGGACGCCGCACGTCCTGCCGGGGGTCGCGGGACGGCCGGGGACGGCCGCCCGGTGGCGCCGGTCCGGCGGTCGGCCGCCGGACCGCGGCGGCGCCCGAGACCACCTCGATCCGCGCGATGAGCCGCTGCGGGGTGTCGGCTTCGAGGAAGTCCCCGACGTCGCGGTCCCGGGGCGGCAGCGCCCACCAATGGCCGGTGAACAGGCCGAACCAAATGGTCCAGCCCGGGAATCGCCTTCCGAGCGCGTCCACTTCGGCGGCGTGATCGCCTGCGGTCATAGCGCGGCTCTCCTGCACATCCGGCTCCACCGGCCCGCGGCCCGACGACCACGGGTTTCTGACTGCCGACCCTGACTTTTGAATTCGCTTAATTAAGGGAGACAGTCAGATTGTGTCGCCGGACACAGACACAGTCAATGGGATGGAGCCATTATTCGCCCGGCCGCGCCGGACGAAAATTGACAACGGAAAAACGCGCTCGGTAGGTAATTCTCGCGGGGTCCTCAGCCGCCGGCGGGGAAGCCGAGGTTCACCCCGCCGTGGGACGGGTCGGGCCAGCGCGCGGTGACGGCCTTCGTCCGCGTGTAGAAGTGGACGCCCTCCATCCCGTGGACGTGGCTGTCGCCGAACAGCGAGTCCTTCCAGCCGCCGAACGAGTAGTAGGCCATCGGCACCGGGATCGGCACGTTGACACCGACCATGCCGACCTCCACCTCGTTCTGGAAGCGCCGCGCCGCCCCGCCGTCCCTGGTGAAGATCGCGGTCCCGTTGCCGTACGGGTTGGCGGAGATCACCTCCATCGCCGCGTCGTAGGACCCCGCCCGCACGACCGACAGCACCGGGCCGAAGATCTCGTCCTTGTAGGCGTCCATGTCCGGGGTGACGTGGTCGAGGACGGCCGGGCCGAGCCAGAACCCGTCGCCGGCGCCGCCCAGCACGTCCGGGTCGCGGCCGTCGACGGCGAGCACCGCGCCCTGCGCGACGGCGCCGTCCAGATAGGAGGCCACCCTGTCGCGGTGCGCCTCGGTGACGAGCGGCCCCATCTGCGACTCGGGGTGGTCGCCCGGCCCGACCCTCAGCCCGGCGACGCGCTCCCCGATCCTGGCCGTCAACTCGTCCCCGACCGGGTCCACGGCCACCACGACGGAGATCGCCATGCACCGCTCCCCCGCCGAGCCGAAGCCGGCCGACACCGCGGCGTCCGCCGCGAGGTCCAGGTCGGCGTCCGGCAGCACGAGCATGTGGTTCTTGGCGCCGCCGAGCGCCTGCACCCGCTTGCCGTTCGCCGCCGCGGTCGCGTAGATGCGGCGCGCGATCGGAGTGGAGCCGACGAAGCTGACCGCCCTGACGTCCGGATGGCGCAGCAGGCCGTCCACCGCCGCTCCGTCTCCGTGGAGGACGTTGAACACGCCGTCCGGCAGCCCCGCCTCGGCCCACAGCTCGGCGAGCCGGACCGACGCCGACGGGTCCTTCTCGGACGGCTTGAGCACGAACGTGTTCCCGCACGCGATCGCGACCGGGAACATCCACATCGGCACCATCGCCGGGAAGTTGAACGGGGTGATCCCGGCGGCCACGCCGACCGGCTGGAGGATCGAGTAGGCGTCCACCCGCGAGGAGACGTTCTCGGAGAAGCCGCCCTTGAGCAGGTGCGGGACGCCGCAGGCGAACTCGGCGACCTCCAGCCCGCGGGCGACCTCGCCCGCGGCGTCGGCGACCACCTTGCCGTGCTCGGAGGAGATCAGCCGGGCCAGCTCCCCCCGGTGCGCGTCCACCAGCTCGCGGAAGCGGAACAGCACCTTCGCGCGCTGCGAGAGCGAGGCGTCCCGCCAGCCGGGGAGCGCCGCCTTCGCCGCGGCCACGGCGGCGTCGACCTCCCGGTCCCCGGCGAGGTCGACGGTCCCGGCGACGCGCCCCGACGCGGGCTCGAAGATCTCGCCCCGGCGCTCGCTCTCCCCGCCGAACGGCTTTCCGCCGATCCAGTGCGTCACATGCCTGGTCATGCGTCCTCCCGGCGAGCGGACGGCCCGCGCCCTCCGGCGAGCGCGGCCCCGTTCACGGCCTCCAGCGATGCGATGAGGATGCCGAGGCCCTCCGCGGCCTCGTCGTCGGTGAGGGTGAGCGGCGGCGCCATGCGCACCACGTTGCCGTACAGGCCGCCCTTGCCGACCAGAAGCCCCCGCTCCCGGGCCGCCTCCATCAGCGCGGCGGCGAGCGGCGGGCTCGGCTCGCCGGTCTCCGGGTCGGCCAGCTCGACCGCGAACATCAGCCCCTTGCCCCGCACGTCCGCGACGATCGGGAACCGGCCGGCCGCCGCCGACAGCCCGCCGATGATCGTCGCGCCCTGCCGGGCCGCGTTGGACCGCAGGTCGTGGACGAGGAGGTAGTCGAGCGCGGCGTTGGCGGCGGCCATCGACACCGGGTTGCCGCCGAACGTGGAGATGCCGACCGCGTGGAGGCCGTCCATGAGGTCGCCGCGCGCGACGACGCCGCCGACCGCGAACCCGTTGCCGAGGCCCTTGGCGAACGTGATCACGTCCGGGGTGACCCCGTGGTTGTCGATCCCCCAGAAGCCCTGGCCGGTCCGCCCCCAGCCGGTCTGCACCTCGTCGGAGATGAACAGGATCCCGAACTCGTCGAGGACGCGCTTGTAGGCGGCGAACAGGCCGTCCGGCGGCATCGTGAAGCCGCCGACGCCCTGGATCGGCTCGGCGATGAGCGCGGCGACGTCGCCGCCGGTCGCGGTGGCGAGCACGTGCCGCAGGTCCTGCGTGCAGGCGTCGACGTACTGCTCGTCCGACATCCCGGCGAACTGCGGGAGCCGGCGGTCGGCGCCGTGCAGGAAGTGGACGTCCAGCGGGGAGTACGACAGGTTCGTCCAGCCGCGGTTCCCGGTGACGCCCGTCGCGGCGAAGGACCGGCCGTGGTAGCTCTGCCGCATCGCGAGCACCTGGTCGCTGCGCCGCGCGTAGGCGGCCAGCAGCAGCGCCGTCTCGTTGGCCTCCGTCCCGGAGTTGGTGAAGAACACCTTCGCGTCCGGGATGCCCGACAGCCGGGCGATCTTCTCCGCCAGCTCGACCTGGCCGCGCAGCAGGTACGCGGTGGAGGTGTGCACGACGCCGGTGGCGAGCTGCCGCTCCACCGCGTCCCGGACCTCGGGCACGTCGTACCCGAGCATGTTGGTCAGGATGCCGATGAAGAAGTCGAGGTAGGAGTTGCCCTCCGCGTCGGTCACGCGGTTGCCCTTGCCGCCGACGATCTCGATGGGGTCCCGGTAGTTGAGCGCCATCCAGGACGGCATGACCGCCCGGTGGCGAAGGAGCAGGTTCGCGTGTTCCGACATGCCCCAAGTCTCGTTTCCGCGGGCGCCCGCGACCACCCGCAGAGTGTCAGGACCGGGCACTTCCCGTTAACGGTCTGCCGGTGGCCGACGATCTGTAACGACGGGAGCACCTCCGCTGACACCCTGTACGGATACCATCACCGGTGATGCTGCCCACTGTCGACGACGTCCTCCAGCTCGACGCGGTACGCCGCGGCCAGCCGCACGTCGTCGCGGGCGCCGACCGCACCGGCAACCGGGTCCGCTGGGTGCACGTCGCCGAGGTCACCGACATCGCGCACCTGCTGCACGGCGGCGAACTCGTCCTCACCACCGGGATCGCGCTGCCCGACGAGCCGGAGCGGCTGCGCGCCTACATCGCCGACCTCGCCGAGGTCGGCGTCAGCGGCCTGATGATCGAGCTCGGCCGCCGCTACGCCAGCGTGCTGCCGCCCGCGCTGACCGCCGCGGCCGAGGAGTTCGGCCTGCCGGTGGTCGTGCTGGCGCACGAGCCCGCGTTCGTCGACATCACCGAGTCGGTGCACGCCCGGATCGTCCAGGAGCAGTTCGCCGAGCTGCGCGCCTCCGAGCAGCTGCACGAGATCTTCACCCAGCTGTCGGTCGAGGGCGCCTCCACCGACGAGGTCGTCCGGCAGGTGGCGGCGCTCGGCGGGCACCCGGTGGTGCTGGAGAACCTCGCCCACCAGGTCCTCGCCGCGGACGCCGGCGGCGCCGACCCGGCCGAGCTGCTGTCGGCGTGGGAGACCCGCTCGCGGGCCGTCCGGCCCGGCCGCCGCACCGGCTACGACGAGGCGTCCGGCTGGCTGGTCACGATGGTCGGCGCGCGGGGGGAGGACTGGGGGCGGCTGATCGTCGACCTCGGCTCGCCGCCGTCCCCGCGCGAGACCGTGCTGATCGAGCGGGCCGCCACCACCCTCGCCCTCGGCCGGCTGCTCGACCGGCACGCCGAGAGCGTCGAGCGGCAGGCGCACGGGACGATCATCGCCCGCATCCTCGCGCACGCCTACTCCGACCCGCAGGAGGCGGCGGCCCGCGCCCGCGCGCTCGGCGTCCCGCTGTCCGGACGCCGGCTGCTCGGCGCCGTGCTGCGGCACCGCGGCCCCGTCCTGTCCCGGTCCGCGCCGCCCGTCGGGGAGCTGTCGCAGCTCGCCGAGACGGCCGCGGCCGCCTGCAAGGACGCGCGCCTCGCCGCGCTCGTCGGCGTCCTGGACGAGGGAGGGCCGCACGCCCGCGTCGGCGTCCTGGCCTCCCTTCCCGCGCGCGCCGACGTGGAGACCGCGCTCACCGAGGTCGCCACCCGGATCCGCAAGCAGTCCGGCGACACCGTGATGGCCGCCGGGTCGGTGGTGGAGACGATCCGCGACGTCCGCCGCTCCTTCCTGGAGGCCGAGCAGGTCGCCGACGTCGCCGCGCGCGGCTCCGGGGCCCGCCTCTACTACCGCCTTCCCGACCTGCGCCTGCGCGGGCTGCTGCACCTGCTCCGCGACGACGCCCGCGTGCAGACGTTCGTCGAGCGCGAGCTCGGCCCGCTCCTGGAGTACGACGCCCAGCGCGGCAGCGACCTCACCCGCATCCTGGAGCTGTACCTCGAATCCGGCCGGAACAAGGCCGTCGCCGCCCAGCAGGCGCACCTGTCCCGCCCCGCCTTCTACGCGCGGCTCCGCCGCATCGAACGGGTCCTGGACGCCGACCTCGACGACGTCGAGTCGTGCGTGTCCTTCCACGTGGCGCTGCTGGCCCTGTCGTCCGTCCGCTGGGAGCGGTCCTGACGGGGCCGGTGACCGGTGAAGGCCGTTCGCTGCGGGCCTCGCGCGCATACCCTTTACCCCATGGCGGACGCGGTACTGCATGTTCATCGGTACGGGGACCCGGCCGGAGCACCGGTGGTGATGCTCCACGGGGTCAGCGGGCACGGGGCGCGCTGGCGCAGGACCGCCGAGCGGTACCTGGCCGACCGCTCCGTCCTCGCGCCCGACCTGCGCGGGCACGGGCGGTCGACGCACGAGCCGCCGTGGACCGTCGAACGGCATGTGGCGGACGTCCTGGCGATGATGGACGCCGAGGGCGTCGAGCGGGCCGACCTCGTCGGGCACTCCTACGGCGGGATGATCGCGCTGCATCTGGCGCGGACCGCGCCGAGGCGGGTGCGGCGGCTCCTCCTGCTGGACCCGGCCATCGGGCTCGACCCCGCGGCGGCGGCCCGGGAGGCGCGCGCCGCCATGGCGCCGGCGTCGTTCGGCGACGTCGCCGAGGCGCGGGCCGACCGGGCGGCGCGCTGGCCGGCGGCTCCGCGCGACGCCGTGGACGAGGAGGTCGCCGAGCACCTGGAGCACGGCCCGGACGGGCGGACGCGGTGGCGGTTCGATCCGGCGGCCGTGGTGACCGCGTACTCGGAGATGGCCCGCCCCCACCTGGTGCCGCCCGCGGACCTGCCCACCCACCTGGTCATCGCGACGGAGGCCGACTTCGTCCGCCCCGACTTCGTGGTCGACCTGCGCGCGGCGCTCGGGCCCGGCCTCGTGCTCAGCGAGATCGAGGCGGGGCACATGCTCTACGTCGACCGGCTGGAGGAGACCGGGTCGCTGGTCGCCGCGTGGCTCAGCGCAGGCGGCGCCGGCCGGTGAACGGCGGCAGGGACAGCGGGGTGTGCAGGCCCGGCGGCGCCTCGGCCACGGCGGGGACGGCGCTGACCATGCGCAGCGCGGTCGACGCGGCCGGGTCGGCGGCGGCGGGCCCCGCGAGGTCCATCCGCCAGGGCGGCTCGCCGTCGATCTCGACGCGGTGGCCGCCGGGCCCGCCCGGCGGCGGCGCGGGCCAGTGGGGGGCGATGTCCGCGCGCATCCGGGCGACGTGCTCGACGGTGATCACGGGACGGCCGCGCAGCAGGCCCGACACCTGGAACCGCAGGCCCGCCAGCGTCCCCTTGGGGACGGAGCCGACGTCCTCGGGCGCCGGGCAGAGTTCGTAGGTCTCGGTCACCTCGTCCAGGGGCACGGCCAGGTGCTCGGCGAGGAGCCGCACGATCGGGCCCCACGCCCGTCGCGGCCCGCCCGGCCGGACGATCGGCGGGCGGTGCCCGATAGGGCCGCCGAAGCCGAGCCGGGCTCCGGCCTCGGGGTCGTCGCCGCAGGTGAACCGGGTGACCTTGACCCCGTGCACGCGAAGGCAGCCGCCGCTCAGCAGGAGCGGGAGCACGTCGGTCGCCGGGCTGGTCCCGAGGGTGAGGCAGGCGGCGCCGCCGGTGGCGCACGCGGACCGGAGCCGGCGGACGAGGGTGCGGTCGGCGGAGGGCGGGTGGACCAGAGAGGGCAGAACGTCCGAGATGACGCCGGTGCCCGATTCAAGGATGCGGCAGAGCTCCCGCGCCGCGTCCCGGGAGCGGGAGGCCGTGTGGCAGACGACGTGGGGCCGCCGGGCCAGGAGCGCCGCCGGGTCCTCCGAGGCGCGGATCCCGGCCGGCCGGCCGCTTCCGGCCAGCTCGGCGGCGTCGACGCCGGCGTGCCGGGGATCGGTGGCGACGACCCCCGCGAGTTCGAGGTCCGGGTGCCCGAGCAGCGCCCCGAGTGACGACCTGCCGACGGGTCCGGTCCCCCACTGGCCGACGAGATAGGACATATCACCACCCTTGTGACCAGGCGCCCGGTCGACGCGGGCGCATCATAGGCATGCCCGCCCGACCAGAACGAGCCCCTCCCGCGACGTAGATCCGTGCTGGCCGGGAAGGAATGTCTGGTGGCACTTCGCGCGGGTGCGCGCACGTTCGGGGTGGAGGAGGAGCTGCTCCTGGTCGACCCGGAGACGGGCGCGCCCCAGGCCCTGTCCGGCTCGGTGATCCACTACGCCCGGCGCCACGACGAGCTGTTCCTGACCGGCGGGCGCCGCTCCAAGGCCCTGGAGACCGAACTCCAGCGCGAGCAGCTGGAGACGGCCACCCCGGTCTGCGGCTCGCTGGCCGAGCTGTCCGACCACGTCCGGTCGGCGCGGGTGGCGGCGGGCCAGTCGGCGGCCGGGGTGGGCGCCGCCGTCGCCGCGCTGGCGACGTCGCCGGTCAGCGTCCGCCCGTCGCTGACCCCCTCGCACCGCTACCTGCGGATGTCCGACGTCTTCGGGCCCACCGCCGACGAGCAGCTCACCTGCGGCTGCCACGTGCACGTCGGCGTCGAGTCCCCCGAGGAGGGCGTCGCCGTCCTCGACCGGATCCGGCCGTGGCTGCCCCCGCTCCTCGCGCTCAGCGCGAACTCCCCGTACTGGCAGGGCGTCGACACGGGCTCCGACAGCTGGCGCAACCAGGTCTGGGGCCGCTGGCCCTCCAGCGGCCCGACCGAGCTGTTCGGCTCGGCGGGCGCGTACCGGACGGCGATCGAGGCGCTGCTCGCGACCGGCGTGCTGGTGGACGAGGGCATGGTCTACTTCGACGCCCGGCTGTCGCGGAACTACCCCACCGTCGAGATCCGCGTCGCGGACGTGTGCCTGGACGCCGACGACGCCGTGCTCATGGGCGCGCTCGTGCGGGCGCTGGTCGACACCGCCGCGGACGCGTGGCGGCGGAGCGAGCCGCCCGACCCGGTGCGCACGGACCTGGTGCGCCTGGCCACGTGGCGGGCCGGGCGGTCGGGCCTGCGCGGCGAGCTGGTGCACCCGCACACCCACACCGCCGCCCCCGCCCGCGCCGTCGTCACGGCGCTCGTCGAGCACGTGTCCCCCGCGCTGGACCGCGCCGGCGACCTCGACACCGTGACCAAGCTCCTCGGCGGCGTGCTGGAACGCGGCAACGGAGCCCGGTTCCAGCGCGCCGCCCACGCCCGCGGCGGCGACACCAGGAGCGTGGTCACCGCCGCCGTCCAGCGGACGATGGCGGTCTGACCGGCCGCTTCGGCCTGAGCCCCTCGCAGGCGGCCGCAGGTTCCCGGACCGGACCGGCCTGGCCGGTCCGCGGGCGCCCGCGGGCCTCGCCGCCGGGGCCGCCGCGGCGCGGCCCCGGCGGCGGGCGGTCAGTCCGCGCGGCGCTTCTGGAAGGGGAGGTAGCGGTCGGCGCGGCGGTGCCGGGCGAGCAGACCGGTGGACTCGACCGCGAGGATGCGGTCGAAGCGGAAGGCGCGCACGCCGCGGCGCATGCGGCACCAGCCGACGAGGTACCAGTGGTCGCGGTGCACCAGGCAGGTGACCGGCTCGACCTCGCGGATCGTGACGTTGGCGCCCGCGTCGCCGTAGCAGAGCCGGACGACGCGGTGCTCGGTGATGGCGGCGGCGACCACGCGGGCGCGGTCGGAGGTGGAGACGTCCAGGGGCCTGGTGAGGGTGGCGAGCGTGGTGGTCACCACGTCGTCGTGCGGGGTGGCGTCGAGGAGGGTGTGCAGGGCCCGGCGCGCGGTGGTGGCCTGCGGGCCGGTGCCGAGGTGCGCGAGCGAGAGCGCGAGGGCGGCGATCTCCGCCGCCGTGAGCGCGGCCGGCGCGGTGGGCGCGGTCTGGGGGTGCGTCGCAACGTTCGCCATGGTTCGATCATACGTTCGAACACTGACATTTTGGAGGCCCGCCGGGGCGTCGCGGTCGACCTGCCGCCGGCGGGGCCCGTCCGGGGCGATGATCGGCTTCGCGCTTGAGAAGGCGGCCTCGCATGGTGAAAACTGGCCCCGGAAAACGTGCTCTATTCGGGGGAATCAGGGGCGAACATGGGTCAAGTCGTGGACCGGCGTTGAGTGAGCCACGCCTGGACCGGCCTCCGATGAGCCGAGACGAGGCGGACGGGATGCTCGCGCGCCTCCAGGGCGAGAGGGAGCGCATCGGCGCGGCCCTGCTGGAACTGGAGGCCCACCAGGGCTACCAGTTGCTGGAGGGCGCGGCGCTGCGCGGCGCGACGCTGCGCGTGCAGTCCGACGTGCGGTCGCAGACGGCCTCTCTCTGGCTGCTGTTCGACCTGTACGGACGCGTCCTTTCCACCGCCGAGGAACTGCGCGCGCGCCACGGCAGGCCCGGCCAGGCGCAGCTCGCCGAGCTCACCCGCCTGCTGGACGGACCGTCGGTGGAACTGCCCGCGGCGGAGGTGCCGCTGGAGCGCCGGACGCTGCTGGCCGTCCCGTCCGGCGAGAGGCTGACGCTGCGGGCGGCGGTCGACCGGATGACCCCGCTCTACGAGGAGGTCGCGCACGCGGTCGCCGCGCTCGACACGGTCTGGTCGACGCTGCTGTCGCGGCTCGCCGAGGTCGAGGCCGAGCGGCGGGCGGCCGAGGAGCTGCTGGAGTCCGCCGGCGGCGCGGACCCGTCCCTCGACCGGCTCCGCGACGAGCTGGAGGCCGTCGCGGCGACCGTGCGCGCCGACCCGCTCGCGCTGGCGCGGGACGGCCTCGCCGACACCGCGCGGCTGGACGCGATCCGCTCCGGCCTCGCCGAGGTGCGCCGCGGCCTGGAGGAGGCGGAGCGGCTGCGCGAGGGGTTCGCCGCCCGGATCGGCGGTGTCGCCGCCGTCCTGGACCTGCTGCGCGCGGCCGAGGCGGAGGCGCGGGCCGTCCGGGGCGAGGTCCTCGTCAAGATCGCCGCACCCGCGCTGCCGGACCTGCCCGACTCCTCCGCCGCCCTCGCCGACCGGCTCGCCGCCGTGACCCGGCCCCGGCCCGGCGCGGCCGCGCGGGGCGGCGGCTGGCGCGAGACCGCGCGGCGGGTCGCCGACCTGGAGCACGCCGCCGACGCGGCGCTGGAGCGGGCGCGCGAGAGCACCGGCCTGATCCGGGGACTGCTGGACCGTCGCGAGGAACTGCGCGGCCGCCTGCAGGCCTACCGGGTGAAGGCCTCGCGGCTCGGCCACGCCGAGGACGCCGAACTGGCCCGGTCCTACGAGCAGGCACGCGAGCTGCTGTGGACCTCCCCCTGCGATCTGCGGAAGGCCACCGTGGCCCTGACCGCGTACCAGCGGGCCGTCACCTCGCGGGAGAAGGGAGCGGATCGATGAGCCAGTGCGCGCAGCCGGGATGCGGAGGCACGATCGCGGACGGCTACTGCGACGTCTGCGGCAATCCCCCCGCCGCCGCCGCGCCCGCGGCGGGCGCCGCGCCGAGCGTCCCCGCCCCGCGCCCGGCCGCCGAGCGCCCCGACCAGTGCCGACAGGCCGGATGCGCGGGCACGATCGTGGACGGCTACTGCGACGTGTGCGGCTCGCCGCCCGCCTACACCGCCCGTGTCCAGGCCGCCGCGAGCCCCTCCGGCGGCGCGGGCGCATCGGCGGGCACGGCGAGCACGGGAACGTCGGGAAGCACCGCGACCGGCGGCACCCGGACGGGCAGCACCCGCACCGGGTCGGCCCGCTCCTCCGGCCGCCGCGGCATGCTCGGCGCCGGGCTCGTCGAGGTGCCGCGCGTCCCCTACCGGGACCCGTCCAGCGCGGTGATGAGCGACCCGGAGGTCGCGGAGGCCAAGCGGTACTGCAGCGGCTGCGGCGAGCCCGTCGGCCGCGGTCGCGGCGACCGCCCTGGGCGCACGGAGGGCTTCTGCCCCAAGTGCGGCGCCCGGTTCTCCTTCACGCCGAAGCTGGTCCCGGGCGACCTCGTCGGCGGCCAGTACAGCGTGCTCGGCTGCCTCGCCCACGGCGGGCTCGGCTGGATCTACCTGGCCCAGGACAAGAACGTCAGCGACCGCTGGGTGGTGCTGAAGGGCCTGCTCGACAGCGGCGACGCCGACGCGATGGCCGCGGCGGCGGCGGAGCGCGCGTTCCTCGCGGAGGTCGAGCACCCCAACATCGTCAAGATCTACAACTTCGTCCAGCACGGCGGCGACGGCTACATCGTCATGGAGTACGTGGGCGGGCAGTCCCTCAAGGACATCCTGCTCCGGCAGCCGCTGCCGGCGGGACAGAAGCACCTGCCGGTCGCGCAGGCCATCGCGTACGGGCTGGAGGTACTGCGCGCGTTCGAGTACCTGCACGCGCAGGGCCTCGTCTACTGCGACTTCAAGCCGGACAACGTGATCCAGTCCGAGGAGCAGCTCAGGCTGATCGACCTCGGCGGGGTGCGGCGGCTGGACGACCCGGACGGCGCGATCTACGGCACGGTCGGCTACCAGGCCCCCGAGATCGCCGACGCCGGCCCCTCGGTGACCTCCGACCTCTACACGGTCGGCCGGGCGCTCGCCGTACTGAGCTTCCCGTTCAAGGGCTACACCCGCGGGTTCGCCGACTCGCTGCCGCCCCGCGAGGAGATCCCCGTCCTCCAGCGGTTCGAGTCCTACGACCGGCTGCTGCGCCGGGCGACGCACAAGGAGCCGACCGCCCGCTTCCAGGACGCTGCGGAGATGGCCGAGCAGCTCACCGGCGTACTGCGCGAGGTGCTGGCGGCCGAGGACGGGACCCCGCGTCCCGCGCCGTCCGGGCTGTTCGGCCCGGAGCGGTTCACCACGCGGATGGCGGGCGAGGCGCGGGAGGAGGCGGCGCTGCCGCCCGTCCCGCCGCCGGACGCCGCGGCGGCGCTGCCCGTCCCGCTGGTGGACGCCGCCGACCCCGCGGCCGCGTTCGTGTCCGGGCTCGGCGCGCTGGAGCCGGCGCAGGCCGCCGAGACGGCGGCGAACGCCCCCGAGCGCACGCCCGAGGTCCGGCTGGCGCTCGCCCGCGCCAAGATCGAGCTGGGCGAGGCCGGCGAGGCCGACGAACTGCTCGACGCGCTGGCCGCCGAGCGCCCCTCCGACTGGCGGGTCGGCTGGTACCGCGCGGTCGGGCTGCTCGCGCGGGGCCGGCTGGACGAGGCCGCGCCGCTGTTCGACCGGCTCTACGGGCTGCTGCCCGGCGAGGCGGCCCCCAAGCTGGCCCTCGCCCACTGCCGCGAGCGGTCGGCACCCCACGACGCCGTCCGCCTGTACGAGACCGTGTGGCGCACCGACCAGAGCTACATCAACGCCGCGTTCGGCCTCGCCCGCGTGCGGCTGGCGGCGGGCGACCGTCCCGCCGCCGTCGCCGCGCTCGACTCGGTACCGAAGATCTCCATCCGGTACGTTCCCGCGCAGGTCGCGGCCGTCGTGACGGCGGTGCGCGGCCGTCCCCCCGCCGAGCTCACGGCGGGCGAGCTGGTCGCCGCGGGCCACCGGCTCGCCGCCCTCGGCCTGGACGACGAGCGCCGCGACCGGCTCGCCGCCGAGGTGCTGGAGGCCGCGCTCGGCTGGATCCTGGCGGACCCCGGCACGGCGGCCGGGACGCGGGGCGGCTCCCTGTTCGGCGCCCCGCTCGCCGAGGCCCCGCTCCGCCGCCTCCTGGAAGGGACCTACCGGGAGCTGGCACGCCGCACCCGTGACCGGGACGAGTGCCGCCGGCTCGTCGACTCCGCCAACGCCGTACGCCCGAGGACGCTGCTGTGACCGACGACCGAACCGGAGCCGGCGACACCGCCGGAACCGAATCCCCCCAGCCCGACGCCGCCGCCGGCGGTGCGACCGGGACCGACCAGGGGAAGGCGGCCGAGCTCGCCTGCCCCGCCTGCGGCGCCGTGGTGTTCGCCGAGGAGATCTTCTGCGAGGAGTGCGGGCACCGGCTCGCCGACGGGCCGCCCGCCGAGGCCGCCGGGCGCGACGGCGCCACGATCAGGCAGGAGTCCGCGCCGTCCGCCCGGCGGGCGGACGGCGCCGGCCCGTGCCCCGGATGCGACGGCACGGCGATCGACGCCGACGGCTACTGCGAGACGTGCGGCCTGCGCCAGCCCGCCGAGCGCGACCACGTCGAGATCGAGCTGCCGGCCGGGTCCGGCGGCAACGGGACCCGCCCGGTCGTCGCGGCGGGGGCGAGCGACCGCGGCCGCCGCTACAGCCGCAACGAGGACGCGCTGGCCCTCGCCGCGCACCTGTCCGGCATCGCGACCGTCGTGTCCGACGGCGTCGGGTCCTCGCAGCGCCCCGACGAGGCGTCCCGCGCCGCGGCCGACACCGGACTCGCCGAGCTGGTGGCCCGGCTCGACGCCGGAGAGGACGCCGAGGACGCCACCCGGCACGCGGCGCTGCGCGCGGCCGCCGCCGTCGCCGCGCTCGCCACGTCGCCGTCCGACGCGCCGTCGTGCACCTACGTGTCCGCGGTGACGCGCGGCCCGGCGGTCACGGTCGGCTGGATCGGGGACAGCCGCGCCTACTGGCTCGCCGCGGACGGTGCCGCCGGGACGGGCGGGGACGACGCGGACGGGACGTCCGGAGACGCCGCCGAGCCGGGGCCCTCCGCCGACGAGGTGGACGCGGCCGAGGTCAGCACCGGCGACATGGCCGAACTCGGCGCGTCCCGCCGGCTCACCGAGGACGACTCGTGGGCCGCGTTCATGGTCGCCGAGGGGACGCTGACGGAGGCGGAGGCGGAGGCGCACCCGAACGCGCACGTCATCACCGCGTGGCTGGGCGCCGACGCCGGGCAGGTCAGCCCGCACGTGGCGACGTTCCGGCCCGGCGGCCCCGGCACGCTGCTGGTGTGCAGCGACGGCCTGTGGAACTACTTCCCGGCCGCCGCCGACCTGGCGGCGCTGCTGGCCGGGCCCGGGGGCGGGGAGTCCCCGGGCGCGGCGGCCGACCCGCTCGGCGCCGCGCGGACGCTGGTGCGCCGCGCGCTGGACGCCGGCGGCCGCGACAACATCACCGTCGCCGTGATCCCGGTCCCCCCGCCCGGCGGCTCCGGCGGCCGCGTCCACGAGAGCATCCCCCAGAGCACGGAGGAGCCCCGATGAGTGAGCCGCAGTTCACCATCTCCATCGACCAGAACAAGTACCTGCCCGAGGGCGGCCGCGAGGTGCACGCCATCGTGTCCGTCGAGGCGAGCGCCGCCGACGGCGCGGCCGGGGGCGCCCCCGTCCCGTCCTCGGCCCGGGCGTCCGAGATCGTCATCATCGACACCTCCGGCTCGATGTCCTACCCCGCGACCAAGCTGCGCGCGGCGATCGCGGCGGCGCAGACCGCGATCGACACGCTGCGCGACGGCGTGGAGTTCGCGGTCGTGTCCGGCTCCAACACGGCGAAGATCGTCTATCCCGGGTACCAGGGGACGGTCCCGGCGACGCCGCAGACCCGCGCCGAGGCCAAGCACGCGCTGAGCCTGCTGAAGGCGTCCGGCGGCACCGCGATCGGGTCGTGGCTGCGGCTGGCCGATGACATCTTCGGCGGCCGCGACGGCATCCGGCACGCGATCCTGCTGACCGACGGCAAGAACCAGCACGAGACGGCGGAGGAGCTCGACGCGGCGCTGGCCCGCTGCGGCGGGCGGTTCGTCTGCGACTGCCGGGGCGTCGGCACCGACTGGGAGGTCGCCGAACTGCGCAAGGTGTCGTCCGCGCTGCTCGGCAGCGTCGGCATGGTGGCCGACCCGGCCGGGCTGGTCGAGGACTTCCGCGCCATGACGGAGGCGGCGATGGGCAAGTCGGTCGCCGACGTCGCCCTGCGCGTGTGGACGCCGCAGACGGCGCGGCTGCGGTTCGTCAAGCAGGTCTCCCCGTCGGTGGAGGACCTCACCGGCAAGCGCGCGGAGTCGGCGCCGCAGGCCGGCGACTACCCGCTCGGGGCGTGGGGCGCCGAGAGCCGCGACTACCACCTCTGCGTGGAGGTGCCGCCGGGCGAGATCGGCAAGGAGCTGCGCGCCGCGTGGGTGAAGCTCGTCGTGCCGGGCGCGCCGGGCGAGGAGGCGCGGGTCGTCGCGACCGCGAACGTCCTCGCCCAGTGGACCGACGACGAGGCGGAGTCCACCCGGATCAACCCGCGGGTGGCGGGCTACACCGGGCAGGCGGAGCTGGCCGCCGCGATCCAGGAGGGCCTCCAGGCCCGCAAGGACGGCGACCTCGACACCGCGACCGCGCGGCTCGGCCGGGCCGTGGTGCTCGCGGGCGAGGCGGGCAACGACGAGATCACCGCGATGCTCCGCAAGGTGGTGGACGTCGTGGACGAGGCGGCCGGCACCGTCCGCCTGAAGCGCGACGTCGCCAAGGCCGACGAGATGGAGCTCGACACGCGCTCCAGCAAGACGGTCCGGACCCGCAAGGACGAGACGGTGACCACCAGGAGGGGCGAGGGCTGAGCATGGCGAGTTGCCCTAGCGGACACACCTCGCAGGCGCAGGACTACTGCGACGTCTGCGGCGAGCGCATCGAGGGCGCCCCTTCCGGCGCGGCCCCCGCCCCGCCCGGCCCGCGGCCGTCGCCGGGCGGGACCGCGTGCCCCGACTGCGGGACGCCCAGCACCGACCGCTTCTGCGAGGCGTGCGGCTACGACTTCGCCATCGGCGGCGGCATGCCGACGCCGCCGCCGGAGCCCGCGGCGCCCGTCCCGTCCGGGCCGTCCGACCCGCGGCGCCCGCCCGCGCCTCCGGTGCCCGCGCCTCCCGTCCCGGCCCCGCCGGCTCCGCCCGTGCCCGCTCCCCCGGTCCCGGCCCCGCCCGTCCCGGCGCCGCCGGTGCCCGGGGCGGTGTGGACCGCGGTCGTGCGCGCCGACCGCGAGTACTACGACACGGTCATCGCCGAGGAGGGGCCCGACTCGGCGTCGCTGGCGTTCCCCCCGTACGCGCCCGAGCGGCGGATCCCGCTCGCCGGGCCGCAGGTCCGCATCGGGCGGCGCAGCTCCTCGCAGCCGGTCCCGCCCGAGATCGACCTGCGCGAGCCCCCCGAGGACCCCGGCGTCTCCCACGTCCACGCCGTGCTGCTGGCGAAGCCCGGCGGCACCTGGACGCTGGTCGACCCCGGCTCGACCAACCGCACCTGCGTGAACGGCTCCACCGACCCCGTCCCGTACAACGTGGAGGTCCCGCTCTCGGAGGGCGACCGGATCCACGTGGGCGCCTGGACCACCATCACGCTCACCCGAGGCGAGGCGACATGACGGCCGTCCAGCAGTCCCCGCCGGCGAGTGCGCCGGCCCCCGCCGCGCAGGCGCCGCCGGCCCGGGGCGGTGGCGAGGCACGAGTCGAGCCGGGCGGCGGGGCGCCGTCCGGCCCCGCCCGGCTGCTCCCCCGCACCGTCGCGGCCCGCGTCAGGGCGCTGACCGCGCTGTCGCTCGTGCTGCTGGTGGCGCTGCTCGGCGTCACGTGGGCGGCGACCGGGAACGCCCGCGAGGGGGTGCGGGTCATCGGGCACGACGCGGGCCCGCAGGTCGTCGCCACCGGCGACCTGTACTTCCAGCTCTCCGACATGGACGCCCGGCTCGCCGACGCGCTGCTGATCGGCGACGCGGCGGGCGGCGGCCGCGAGCAGGCGCTCGCCCGCTACGACCAGAACCGCCGCAAGGCCGGCGACGCGCTGCTGAAGGCCGCGAAGCTCGCGGACGAGACGACCGAGAACAACACGGCCCGGGACCTGCTGGACGCGCTGGCCCGCTACGAGCGCCTCGCCGGGCAGGCCCTGCTGCTGGACCGGCAGTCACCGCACGCCTCCGGGCCGCCGGCGCAGAAGGTCGTCGACCTCTACCGGCAGGCGACCGACCTCATGAAGCTGGACCTGCTGCCGAAGGCCTACAACCTGACGCTCGACAACGGCACCCTCGTCCGGCACACCTACGAGGACAAGCGCTCGGCGGTCCTCCTGGGCCGCACGGGCGTCCTCGTCGCGGGCGCGGCGCTCCTGGCCGTCCTCCTCGGGTTCCAGCTCTTCCTCGCCCGCCGGTTCCGGCGGCTGCTGAACGTGCCGCTCGCGCTGGCGACGCTCGGCGCGCTCGTCCTGGTCGCGGCCGGGACCCTCATGCTCACCGGCCAGGCGAACCATCTGCGCCAGGCCAAGGAGGAGGGCTTCGACTCGATCCTGGGGCTCTCGCGGACGCGCGCCATCAGCAACAGCGCGAACGCCGACGAGACCCGGTTCCTGCTCGACCCCGGGCGGGCCGACGCCTACGAGCAGGTCTACCTGAGCAAGTCCCAGACCGTCCTGTACCTGAAGGCCGGCAACCTGACCCAGTACAACGCGGCCGTCCAGAAGGACCTGTCCTTCGAGCCCGGCCGCGTGAAGTTCCTCGGCTTCCTCGGCGCCGAGGCCGAACGGCCGGTCCAGTCGGCCCGGCGGACGGCGCAGCTCACGGAGGTCATGAACAGGGTGCTCCGCGACTACCAGAAGGTCCAGGCCAACGACCGCGGCATGCGCGACCTCGTCGACCGGGGGCGGCGCGACGAGGCGGTCGCCGCGCGCGGCGCGGCCGCCGCCGACTTCACCCGCTACGACCGCTCCCTCCAGGATCTGGTCGCCATCCACCAGAAGGCGTTCGACGAGGCCGTGGACGACGGCGACGGCGGGACGGGCGGCTGGTACGCCGTGCTGCCCGCCGCGGGCCTCGTCATCGCCGCGCTCGTCCTGGCGGGCGTGCGCCCCCGCCTGGCCGAGTACCGATGGTCGAAGTGAGGGCGCGGCGCCTCGCGGCGGCGCTCCTCGCGGCGGCGGCCGTCCTCGGCGCGGGGACGGCGTGCGGGATCGCCGACGCCGGGGAGGACTCCGTCGCCGGAAAGGACGCGCTCGTCATCGGCGTCAACGGCGACCAGCCGGGACTCGGCGAACGCCGGGGCGACGGCTCGTTCACCGGATTCGACGTCGACATCGCGAAGGAGATCGCCCGGCGGAT
This sequence comes from Spirillospora sp. CA-108201, assembly GCF_050936235.1. Lineage (NCBI taxonomy): Bacteria > Bacillati > Actinomycetota > Actinomycetes > Streptosporangiales > Thermomonosporaceae > Spirillospora > Spirillospora sp. CA-108201. The sequence continues at coordinate 3,556,313 of NZ_JBNJNE010000001.1, forward strand.
GGGCGTGCGGCCCGGCGACGTGACGTTCAGACAGGTGACGTCGGCGACGCGCGAGAAAATGCTCCAGGACGGCGACGTCGACCTCGTGGTGGCCAGTTATTCCATCACGCCGGAACGCAAGGTGAAGGTGTCGTTCGCGGGTCCCTACTATGTGGCCCACCAGGACATTCTCGTCCGCAGGTCCGAAGCCCGCGCCATCCGGAACATCGACGACCTGAAAGGGCGGCGGCTCTGCCGCGTGCCCGGGTCGGTGTCGTTCCCGCGCGTCCACGACGAGCAGGGCGTCGACGCGCTGCCGGTCGAGGCGAGCGGGTACGCCGGCTGCCTCACCGAGCTCACCGGGGGGCGGCTCGACGCGGTCTCGACCGACGACCTGATCCTCGCGGGCCTCGCGGCGAAGGCGTCCGGGGGCGGCGACGGTCTCACGCTCGTCAACGCCCCGTTCACCGACGAGCCCTACGGCGTCGGCCTCAGGAAGGGCGACGTCGACGGCTGCGAGGCGGTCAACAAGGCGATCACGCGCATGTACCAGGACGGCACCGCGCCGCGGCTGCTGGACACGTGGTTCCGCCCGGCCGGGCTGAAGGCCGCCACCACCGTCCCGCAATTCGAGGGCTGCGTCTGAGAATCCGGGCCCGAGAATCCGTCACCAAGCGCACGGAAGGCGTTACGGAATGGCGCGGGAAGGACAGGTGAGACCGGCCGGTCACTGAGATCAGTCGGTTACGTAAGTTCCGGTCGGCGCACGTGATCGTAAGTTATGGTCGCGATCAAAACCCGTTCCGGTAATCACCGTCACGCCCGAGGAGTGCAATGACGACGGTCATCCTGGTGGTGATGTGCGTCGTGGTGGGGGCGCTCGAACTGTACGCGGGCAAGCAGAGCCGGGACCAGGCCCAGGCCTTCACCCGCCGGATCGACGAGCTGAACGACCAGGTCACCAAGCAGAACAACGTGCTGGTCACCGTCGGCGAGCAGCTCACCGCGGAGCTGGGGCGGGTCAAGCAGGACGTGCTGCCCGCGCTCGACACCCGGCTCCGCCAGAACACCGGGCAGGTGGAGGAGCTGGCGGGCCTCGTCCACCAGGCGGACGACTACCTGCGGACCCAGGCGGGCAGGCTGCACGAACTGGAGCAGCAGCGCATCACCCTCGCCGCGCTGCGCCGCAAGCTCGGCGAGGTCGAGACGTCGGTGCGGGCCGCCACCGGGGCGGGCGGCGAGGCCGTCGAGGGCAAGGTCGACGCGGCGCTCGGCCGGCTCGCGGACCTGGAGCGCGGCGGCGAGGAGATCCTGGAGCTCCAGCGCGCCCTCACCCGCACCCTGGAGGACGTCGAGGACGTCGTCGCCGAGCTGCTGCAGTTCACCGAGGGCGAGCTCGACGACACCGTCACGGCGGCGCTCACCGGGCGCCCCCGCGCCCACGGCGACGCCGTCACCGCGACGGGCCGGCTGTGGACGCGCGACGAGCAGCTGGAGGACATCCTCAGCGACATGTACGAGCGGTGCGTGCGCGCGAGCCGGCTGGCCGTGCGCTTCCGCACGGCCGAGGGCGCGAACGGCACGCCCGGCTCACCCGAGCGCCGCCGCTACTTCCTCGGCGGGCACGCCGCCGAGGACCTGGCGGGCGTGTTCAGCGCCCTGCTCATCTCCGCGGGCGCCGGCGCCCGGCCCGGCAACGGCGTGTCCGGCGGCGAGGCCAGGCGGGGCCTCGCCCGGGTGGAGCCGGGCGTCCCGGCGGGGGTGGAGGCGGTGCGCGGGCCCGAGGACGAGGCGGCCCTCAAGTCGCTCCTGCGGACGCTGGCGGAGTGCTCGGGCGCCGTCGCGCAGATCGGCCCGCTCATGGCCGTCCGGACGCGCGACGAGCTGCTGTGCGCGGTGCTGACGGCCGCGCAGTCGCTGGAACTGGAGAGCGACGAGGTGTTCTGGGACCCGGCCGACGCGAGCGTCCGGCTGCGGCGGCTGCCGTCCCATCAGCTGTGGGACCTCACCGGCTGGGCCACCGCCCCGTAGGCCCGCACGGACCGTTCCGCCGGGCCGCCGATCCGCACGTAGAGGGGGCAGCGCAGGGCGCCGGTGCGCTGGTCGGCCTCGACGCACAGTCCGATCCCGGCGGCGCGGTCGAGGAACACCGCGTTCTCCACCGCGCGCGCCCCGCGCACCGCGTAGGGGACGGAGTCGGCGTCGCCGGTGTCGACGAGCTCCTCGAACGTCAGCCGCCGCGCGAACCGCATCAGCACCGCGGCGTCCACGACGCGGCTGCCGATCGCCGCCGACGGGCCCGCCACGACGATCCCGAAGCTCGGGTTCTCGCGGCCGCGCACGTAGATCTCCCGGTCCGGCTCCAGGCCCCGGCGGCGGTCCGGCACCTGGACGCCGAAGCCGCTCTCGCCGTCGAGGTAGGCGGGCGGGCCGAACCCCGACGGCGGCGCCCCGTCCCGCACGCGCAGCGCGCCCGCGGGCATCTCCCAGCCGGGCAGGTACACGCCGAGGCCCCTCAGCAGCAGCCGCCAGATGGGGCGTCCGGTCACGTCGGGCGCGAACTCGCCGCGCGGCCCGCCGGGGTCCCGCGGTCTCTCGGCGTCGCCGTCCATGAGGACCATGATCGGCGAACGGGTCCGCGTCCGACAAGGCCTCGCGCGGGGCCGGGGCCCTTACCGCGCGGGCCCCTGCACCGCCGGTGCCGCGTCGGCTACGGTTGACCCACCCGGATCATGACGAGGACGCCGCCGTGAATCTGCAGGACATGATGGTGCACCGCGACACCTCGTCGCGGACGGTCGACAAGTATCTGATGTCCTACGAGGGCCGTGTCATCGCGGTGCGGCGGCATCCCGCCGTCCTGCTGCTGCCGGTGGGGGTCGTCGTGGCCGGGCTCATCGCGTGCGGCGCGGCGAGCGCGGTCAGCGGGCAGATCTGGATCTGGTGGCTGTGGCTGGTCGCCGTCTGCTTCCTGGCCTGGAAGGTGATCGCCTGGTCGGTGGACTTCTTCCTGGTCACCGAGCACCGGGTGATGGTCGTCAACGGCGTCCTCAACCGCAACGTCGCGATGATGCCGCTCGCCAAGGTCACCGACATCGCGCTGAACCGCTCGGGGCTCGGGAGGGTCTTCGGCTACGGCGAGTTCGTGATGGAGTCCGCGGGCCAGAAGCAGGCGCTCCGCAACGTCGGTTTCATGCCGTACCCGGAGCAGCTCTACCTGGAGGTCTCGTCGGTCATCTTCGGCACGGTCGAAGAGTCGCCGGACTGATCCCTTCCCGCGGTCAGGAGTCGAAGCCGAGGCCCATGCGGTCGAGGGTGCGGAGCCAGAGGCCGCGGCGCCCCGCGTTGCGGTCGGCGCGGGCGATCTCGCGCCGGGTCAGCTCGATGACGCCGTAGCGCAGCGGCTCGGGCGGGAACGGGACGGGCTTGGAGCGCACCATCGCCAGCCGTGTCCGCTCGGTCTCCTCGCCGGGCGCGAGTCCTACGCGCAGGAGGTCGAGCATGACGTCGGCCCCGAAGCGGGTGGCGCCCACACCCAGGCCGGTGTAGCCCGCCGCGTACGCGAGCCTGCCGTCGTAGGCCGTCCCGTAGAAGGCGCAGAAGCGGCTGCACGTGTCGATGACGCCGCCCCAGGCGTTGGTGAAGCGCACGCCCTCCAGTTGCGGGAACGTCGCGAAGAAGTGCCGGGCGAGGGTCGCGTAGGTGGAGGGACGTCGCTCCAGGGCGGGACGCATCCCGTTGCCGAAGTGGTAGACGGCGTCGTAGCCGCCCCACAGGATCCGGTCGTCGGCGGTGAGCCGGTAGTAGTGGAACTGGTTGGCGTTGTCGCCGAGCCCTTGCCGGTGCCGCCAGCCGATGGCCGCGCGCTGCGCGGGGGTGAGCGGCTCGGTGACCAGCGCGTAGTCGTACACCGGGACGACGTAGTGGCGCAGGCGCCGCAGGATCGGCGGGTAGGCGCCGGTCCCCAGGGCGACGTTCCGGGCGGTGACCGTCCCGAGCGGGCGGGGCGCCCGGTCGCCTCTCAGCGGGGGCGCGGCTGTCGTCAGCCGGAGCCGGCGCGCATCGGTGCGCAGCGCCGTGACGCGGGTGTTCTCGAAGACGCGGACGCCGAGGGCGCGGCACGCGTCCGCCAGGCCCCAGGCGAGCTTGGCCGGGTGCACCATGGCGACGGAGTCGCGGTCCCACAGGCCCGCGAGGTAGGTGGGCGAGTCGACCTCCGCGCGGACCGCGTCCGGACCGAGCATGATCGGTTCCCAGCCGTGCTCGTAGGCCTTCTCCGCCGCCTCCTGGAGCGCCGGCACCTGCCACTCCTCGGTGGCGACGCTCATCTCCCCCGTCGGCTCCCATTCGGCGTCGACGCCGTGGCGGGTCAGGGTCTCCGCGATGGCGAGCAGGTTCTCCCAGCCGAGGCGTTCGAGCGTGTGGGCGTCGTCCGGCCAGCGCGCGAGGCCGTTCTCCAGGCCGTGGGTGATGCTGGCGGCGCAGAAACCGCCGTTGCGTCCGGACGCGGCGGCGCCGATCCGGCCGGCCTCCAGCACGACCACGTCCAGGGACGGGTCGCGCTCCTTGGCGAGCAGGGCCGTCCACAGGCCGCTGTACCCGCCGCCGACGACGGCGAGGTCGCACGTGAGCGCGCCCGCCGCCGCCGGGCCCGCGCCGGGACGGGCCGGGTCCTGGAGCCAGAACGGCTCGGGGGCGGCGTCGGCGAGCGCCCCGGCCGCGTTCACGTTCGTGTCCGCGCGCGGGCGCCGCGCCGCGCCGACACCACCGCGATGAGCACGCCGACCGCGAAGATGAGCGTTCCCATCACGTTGACCTGCGGAGGCGTTCCCGTCCTGGTGGAACCGTAGATCCACAGCGGGAACGTGACGGTGGCGCCGCTGGTGAAGTTGGTGATGACGAAGTCGTCGATGGACAGCACGAACGCCAGCAGCGCCCCCGCCAGCACCCCCGGCATGATCATCGGCAGGGTGACCAGGCGGAACCGCGTCCACGGGCCGGCGCCGAGGTCCTGCGCCGCCTCCTCCACCGCGGGGTCGAGCCCGACGACGCGGGCCCGGACCGTCACGGCCACGAACGCGATCGAGAACATCACGTGCGCGAGGAGGATCGTCAGGTAGCCGCGCGGCAGGTTGAACGTGACGAACATCGACAGCAGCGACGCGCCCATCACGATCTCCGGGCAGGAGATCGCCATGAACAGCACGAGGTTCGTCGAGCCCTTGCCGCGGAACCGGTAGCGGCCGAGCGCGAGGCCCGCGAACGTCCCGATGACCGTGGTGATCAGCGTGCTGAGCAGCGCGATCGTCAGCGAGTTGACGAGGGCGGCGGTGAGGTCGCTCTTGTCGAACAGGTGCCGGTACCACCGGAGCGTGAAGCCCTGCCACTCGAAGTTCTGCTTGCTGCGGGTGTCGTTGAACCCGAACAGGATCATGATCGCGATCGGCAGGATCAGCCACGCGATCAGCGCGAGGGTGTAGAGGCGCAGGCCCGAGATCCGGCGCCGGAGAGGCGCGCGGCGCCGCGAGGGCTTGGCGAGGGTGACCGGAGCCTTGGTGGGGGTCGTCATCGTCCAGCCGCCTCCAGGACGTCCTGCGTGCCGAGCGTGCGCGCGTAGGCGAAGATGCCGACGAGCAGGATCGCCATCAGCGCGAACGACAGCGCGGACGCCGCCGGGTAGGCGCTGTTGTTGAAGTACTCGGTCTGGATGACGTTGCCGATCATGGTGTTCTGCGGGCCGCCGAGCACCTCGGCGTTGACGTAGTCCGACGACACCGGCACGAACGTCATGATCACGCCGGCGAACACGCCGGGCAGCGACAGCGGCAGGATCACCCGCAGGAACGCCTGCGCGCGGCTCGCGTACAGGTCGTAGGCCGCCTCCACCACGCGCGGGTCGATGCGTTCGAGCGCCACGTAGATCGGCAGGACCATGAACGGCAGGAAGTTGTAGGCGAGCCCGGACACGACCGCGACGCCGGTGTCGAGGACGTGGAACCCGTCCGGCAGGACGCCGTGATGGCGCAGCGGCCCGAGGACCGGCCCGTTGTCGGTGAGGACGAGCTTCCACGACACCGTCCGCAGGATGAACGAGACGAAGTACGGGAGCAGCAGGAGGAACAGGTACGTCGACTTGGCGCGCCCGCCCCGGAACGCGATCCAGTACGCGGCCGGGTAGGCGAGCACGATGCACGCGATCGTGGCCAGCAGCCCGTACCAGAGCGACCGGACGAACTTGTCGCCGTAGGTGCTGAGCCCGTCGGTGTAGTTCCGCCAGTGCAGCGTCTGCTGGAAGCCGTCGATGAGGTTCCCGGTCTGCAGCGACAGGGACACCATCAGCACCATCGGGACGAGGAAGAGCGCCGCCAGCCACAGCCCGCCCGGCAGGATCATGAGGTACGGCGCGAGCCGCCCCCGCACCCCCGCCATCACGATCCCTTGGAGATCGGCTCGAAGATCTTCTGGTACTCGGTCTCCTCGGCCTGCGTGAGCCGCCGGTAGTGCCGCAGCCGAGCGAGGTCGGCCTGCGACGGGAAGATCAGCGGGCTGGTGCTGAGCCGGGTCAGGTCCTTCTTGTCCGCCCCTCCGGCCTGCTCGGCCTTCTGCGCGATGAGCCTCTGGGTGGCCGGGATCGGCGGCATGTAGTTGATGAACTCGGTCAGCGGCGCGTTGTTCTCCGGGACGTACAGCCAGTCCATGAGGGCCAGCGCGTCCACCGGGTTCTCGGCGGTCTTCGGGATGCACAGGTTGTCGGTCCAGATCGTGCCGCCCTCCTTCGGCACCACGAACTTCACGTCCGGGCTCGTCAGGCTGTACACGTCCCCGGACCACGCCATGGTCATCCACACGTCGCCCTTGCTGACGGCGTCGACGTAGTCCTGGCTGTAGTATTTGCGGACGATGCCCTTGTCGCGCTGCTCGCGCAGCTTGGCGGCGGCCTTCTCCCAGTCCGCCCTGGTCGACTTCTCCGGGTCGATGCCGAGCAGGAACATCCCGAAGTTCCCGAGCTCCTGCGAGTCGCCCATCATGCCGACCTTGCCCTTGTACTTCGGGTCGAACAGCTGGGCGATGCTGGTGATCTCCTCCTTCACGTACCTGGTGTTGTACGCGATCCCGGTGACGCCCGACTCGTACGGGATCGTGAAGGCGTTGCCCGGGTCGTAGGAGGGGTTCTTGAACGACGGGCCCGCGTTCGCCTGGAAGTTCGGCAGCTTCGACAGGTCGAGCGGCGCCAGGTAGCCGAGCTGGCGGCACTGCTCCAGCTGGATCCCGTTCGTCATGACCATCAGGTCGAAGCCGATGGACTGGCCGGCCGCCAGCGGCGCCTGGATCTTGCCGAACCACGGGCCCATCTCCTGGATGACCTCCTTGTAGGTCACCTTGACGCCCGTCTCCTTCTCGAACGCCTTGATGGTCTCCCGGTCGTCCTGCATGTAGCCCGGCCAGTTCGCCCAGTTGAGCCTGCCGCTCTTGGCCTTGCCCGCCCAGTACTTCTCGACGTCGCCCCGGCTGACCTTCTCCTTGCCGCCCTGCCCCTTCACCCCGCACGCCGACAGGGCGAGCCCGGCGCCGGCGGCGCCCATCAGTCTCAGGACGTCGCGGCGGGCCGGACCGCCCGTCTCGGAACGTGCCAGGCGCGGCCTTGCGAGTCCGCGGAGGAACGCGGGGTCGAACTGGCTCACTGGGGGGCTCCTATGGCGTACGAGTGGCGCGGATCCCACGACAACCAGACGCTGTCGCCGCGCACGGCGATGTCGTCGGCGGACGTCGCGTTCTGCAGGAACACGACGACGTCGGCGCCGGCGGAGGTGGTGATGTTGTAGTTCGTCGACGTCCCGAGGTACACGACCTCGGTCACGGTGCCCCGGACGGCGCACCGCCCGTCCCCCGGCCTGTCCGGCCCGATCCCGATCTTCTCGGGGCGGACGGTCAGCTCCACGCGCTCCCCCGCGACGGCCTCCCGGCCGCCGCGCATCGGGACCTCGATCCGGCCCTCCGGCCCGTGGGAGAGCACCGCGCCCTCCGGCCCGGACCCGGTGACCTCCCCGTCCAGCAGGTTGGACGTCCCGATGAACCCGGCCACGAACCGCGTCGCGGGGTGCTCGTAGATCTCCCGCGGCGTGCCGAGCTGCTCGATCACCCCGTCGTTCATGACGGCGATGCGGTCCGACATCGTCAGCGCCTCGCCCTGGTCGTGCGTCACGTACACGAACGTGACGCCGACCCCCCGCTGGATCCGCTTCAGCTCGACCTGCATCGCCTGGCGCAGCTTCAGGTCGAGGGCGCCGAGCGGCTCGTCCAGCAGCAGCGCCCGCGGCTCGTTCACCAGCGCCCGGGCCAGCGCGACCCGCTGCTGCTGTCCGCCGGACAGCTCGGCGGGACGGCGCCTCTCCCGTCCCGCCAGGTCGACGATCTCCAGCATCTCCCCCACCCGCCGCGTGAGGCGCGCCTTCGGAACGCCGCGCCGGCGCAGGCCGAACGCGACGTTCTCGAAGACGCTCATGTGGGGGAAGAGCGCGTACGACTGGAACACCATGTTCACGTCGCGCCTGTTGGGAGGCACGTTCGTGACGTCCTGCCCGTGCAGCCGGACCCGTCCCGCCGTCGGCTCCTCGAAGCCGGCGATCATGCGCATGGTCGTCGTCTTGCCGCATCCGGACGGGCCGAGCAGGGAGAAGAACTCCCCCTCCGCGATCCACAGGTCGACGCCGCGCACCGCCGCCACGGTCTCGCCGTAGGCGTCGTAGTTCTTCTCGACTCCCGCGAGTTCGATCGCGGGGACCGCGACGGCCGGATCGTCGCGAGCCGCGGCGGGTTGGGTCTCGGTCATGGGCGGGACTTCCTTCACGGGCTCCGGTCGGCGGCGCTCAGCCGCCGATGTAGTGCATGACGTGCTTGACGCGGGTGTAGTCCTCGATTCCGTACATCGACATGTCCTTGCCGTAGCCGGAGTGCTTGAAGCCGCCGTGCGGCATCTCCGACACCAGCGGGATGTGGGTGTTGACCCACACGGCACCGAAGTCCAGTGCCTTGGTCATGCGCATGGCGCGACCGTGGTTCTGCGTCCACACACTCGCGGCGAGGCCGTACTTGACGCCGTTGGCCCACTCCACGGCCTGAGCCTCGTCCGAGAAGCTCTGGACGGTGATGACCGGGCCGAAGACCTCGTTCTGCACCATCTCGTCGTCCTGCCTCAGGCCGCTCACGACGGTCGGCGCGAAGAAGTAGCCGCGGTCTCCCACGCGCTCGCCGCCGGTGAGGACCTTCGCGTGGCTGGGCGCCCGCTCGATGAAGCCCTGGACGCGCTCCAGCTGGTTCGCGCTGTTCACCGGCCCGTAGAAGGCGTCGGCGTCGCTGGGCGGTCCGACGGCCGTCCCCTTGGCGGCCTCGGTGAGCGCCTCGGCGAACTCCCCGTGCAGCCGGTCGGCGACCAGCACGCGGGTGGCCGCCGTGCAGTCCTGGCCCGCGTTGAAGTACCCGGCCTCGGCGATGCCCGTCGCCGCCGCCTCGACGTCGGCGTCGTCGAACACGACCACCGGCGCCTTGCCGCCGAGCTCCAGGTGCACCCGCTTGAGGTCCTTGGCCGCCGACGCGGCGACCTCCATCCCGGCCCGCACGCTCCCGGTGATCGACACCATCTGCGGCGTCGGGTGCTCCACCAGCGAACGCCCGGTGCCGCGGTCGCCGCAGACGACGTTGAGGACGCCCGGGGGCAGGAACTCGGCCGCGATCTCCGCCAGCATCAGCGTGCTCGCCGGGGTCGTCTCGGACGGCTTGAGCACCACGGTGTTGCCCGTCGACAGCGCCGGCCCGATCTTCCAGACCGCCATCATCATCGGGTAGTTCCAGGGCGTCACCTGCGCGCACACCCCGACCGGCTCCCGCCGGACCGAGGAGGTGTGGCCGGCCATGTACTCGGCGGACGCCTTGCCCTCCAGCACCCGGGACGCCCCGGCGAAGAACCGGAGGTTGTCCACCATCGGCGGCACCTCCTCGTCCAGGGTCATCTGGACCGGCTTGCCGGTGTCCCGGCTCTCCGCCCGGACGAGGTCCTCCGCCCGCTTCTCGACCGCGTCCGCGAAGCGCAGCATCGCCAGGCTCCGCTCCCCCGGCGTGGCGTCGCGCCAGGCGGGGAACGCGTCGGACGCCGCGCGGAACGCGGCGTCGACGTCCTCGGCGCCGGACACGGGCGCCTCCGCGTACGTCTCGCCGGTGCTGGGGTCGACCACCTCCAGCGTCCGCCCGTCCTTGGCGTCGACGTACTCTCCGCCGATAAAGTTGCGCAGCCTCTCGCCGCTCATCCTCAGGTCCCTCCTGGGCTCCATCGCCCGTTGTGTCCTGTTGGCCCGACCCTTACAGAGAGGTCCGTCCAACACAAGTGATTCCGTTGTTACGATCGAATTTCACGACTAATTCCCTTGGTCCAGGGGCCTCACACCCTCGATGCCGCAGCTAGGAGATCCGGATGGAACGGGCAGCCCGCGTCCAGCTCGACGAGACCGCCAAGCAGATCATCGAGCAGCTCCAGCAGGACGGCCGCCGCTCCTACGCCGCCATCGGCAAGGCCGTCGGCCTCTCCGAGGCCGCCGTGCGCCAGCGCGTGCAGAAGCTCCTCGACACGGGCGTCATGCAGATCGTCGGCGTCACCGACCCGCTCATGCTCGGATTCCACCGACAAATGATGATCGGTGTCAGGTGCGAAGGCGACCTGGAGAAGATCGCCGACGAGCTCGCGGCCCTGGACGAGATCGACTACGTCGTCATCACCGCGGGCTCGTTCGACATCCTCCTGGAGCTCGTCTGCGAGGACGACGAACGTCTTCTGGAACTTCTCGGCCGTATCCGTGCAATCCCGGGCGTAGTCTCCACTGAGAGCTTCGTCTACCTCAAACTTCGCAAACAGACCTACTCCTGGGGGACGCGCTGACTCCGCCGGACACCCGTTGATTCTCGTTCTCTGAGGGGATGTCCTGGCAACACCTCGCGGCGTACTTTTAAAGGCCGCAAGGAAGGAGACCGGCCATGCCCGAGTCGGTTCGCCAGGACCTTCCGGACGACCCCGTCGACGATCACATCGCCTTCCGGACCACCGCGGAGCAGTTCCTCGTGATCCGCGCGGCCGCCGAGCTGATCGGCTGGTCGGTCACCGACTTCGTCCTGTCAGCCGCCCTGGACCGCGCCGAACGCGACCTCCACGAACACGCCGCCGCCCAGGAAGCGACAGAACCCGCCCCAGACCCGATCCCTCCCTACACGGCCCTACTTCTAGCCCTATCCTGACCCACCCCAACACGGCGCCGCTCCAACCCGCCACTACCGCCAAAACCCTCCCACGGCGACCTGCAGCGCCCAACGGCGCCTGAGCCCTGACAAGGCTCGGCTCCTCCACGCCAGACACACACAACCCCCGCCACCGCCACGCGCTGGCGGGGCCCGCAGACAAGCCCCAAGCCCGCAGCGACGTCGGCCCGACATCCCCCAGGCAGAGCCGCCACAGCAATTCCACAGAGACCCCACAACACCTCCCAGGCAGCAAACCGCCTCGCCAGCGCCCCTTCCGTGGGCACGGACGACACACCACCTCCGGGCAGGGACACCCCGCGTCCTCCGAGCAGGCTTCAGAACTCCGCCGCAGCCTGCCGGCACCCACCTGTAGATGAGATGGTGCGCCGCCTTCCCGGGGCCACAGGTCGTATGTTCGACCTGTGCTTGCGGTCGTCGGCGGCGGGTGTGGCAGAGAGAATGGGGGGATGGGTGAGGCTGTGAGCAAGGCGTGCCTGTTCTGCGAGATCATCAAGGGAGAGCGGCCCGCGCACATCGTGCTGGACGCGCCGGAAGCGATGGCGTTCCTCGACACCCGGCCGCTGTTCAAGGGGCACACGCTGCTGGTCCCCCGAACTCACTACGAAACGCTCACGGATCTGCCCGAGGACCTCCTCGGCCCTTTCTTCGCGCAAGCCCAACGCCTCGCGAAGGCGATGGAATCCGTCCTCGAAGCGGCCGGCTCGTTCGTCGCCATGAACAACCGGATCAGCCAGAGCGTCCCCCACCTGCACGTACACGTGGTCCCGCGCAACCCCAAGGACGGCCTCCGCGGCTTCTTCTGGCCACGCCAGAAGTACACCTCCGACACCGAGGCCGCCGACTACGCAGCCCGCCTCTCCAGTTCACTGACCAACCCCGCCTAGCAGCGAAGCCGCGCGACGCGAGCGCATGAGACCGCACGGCGTGGACGCGTGGGGCAGTTTGGTGCTACTCGGTCTCCTCTTCCGGGAGAGCGCGGGTGTTGGAGGCCGGCGTCGGCTAACGCCGTCCTTACGAGGGGGTCCCTACGGTTTGGATGCCATGCGGCTGGAGCGTGTCGCCTTTCGTTATCGGCGCCGGGACCCTTGGGTGTTCCGGGACGTCACGTTGTCGCTTCCGGAAGGAAGCGTGACCGAGGTGACCGGGCATAACGGCGCAGGGAAGTCCACTCTGCTCCGCGTGATGGCCGGGCTGCGCAGGCCACGAACAGGCGTCGTCAAAGACCGCCCCACCCGAGTGGGATACGCGCCGGAGCGGTTCCCGGTCGACCAGCCGTTCAGTGTCCGGGCGTACCTGGGCCACATGGCGGCCATACGGCGCGTCCCTGCGGACACCTGCGACGCCTGGGCAGAGCGACTGGGCTTTGACCACCTCCTCGATGTCCGGCTGCCCGAACTGTCGAAGGGCAGCGCTCAGAAGATCGGGCTCGCGCAGGCGCTCATGGCGGACCCGGAGCTGCTGATCCTGGACGAACCCTTCGCGGGCCTGGACGCCGCCACACGCGATTCGCTCCCCGATCTGATCTCCGAGTTCGCCTCGCGCGGCTCCACGATCGTTGTCAGCGACCACCAGCGCTGCATCGAGGCGATGCCCGGTGTTGACCGCTTGCACGTCGCGAACGGCTCCGTCACTCCGCTGGCCTCCGGGGGCCCCGTTCCTTGGACCGTCCTGGAGGTCGAGGTGCCCGGGGACGAGGCCGACACCGTGGAGACGAAGCTCAGGGCCGACGGCTACCGGGTGCGGAGGCGCGAAGAATGATCCCACTCGTCCGATTCCAGGTGGCGGGCTATCTCCGCTCGCTGCGCGTCCTGCAGCCGCTGATCGTCGTGGCGCTGGTCGTGGCGCTGGTCCTCGCGCAGGGGCCGAGCGGCCCGGACGCCGGCGAGCTCGCCGTACACACCTTCGCGGACGTGGCGGCGTTCATGTTCCCCGTGTGGGCGTGGGCGGCCCGCGCCCTCCTCGACACCCAGCCCGACGAGCAGCGTTCTCTGACCGCCGCCGCTGCCCGCCGCCCGTCCGCGCCCACGTGGGCGGGCTTGCTCGCCGCGTACGGGGTGAACATCTCACTGGGCGCCACGGCATTGTTCGTCCCTCTCATCCAGGCGCTCCAACTCGGCTCGCCGGGGCAAGCGATCCTGGTGGGCTGCGCGTTGAACCTCCTCGTCGCCGTCCCGGGCACGCTGCTCGGGGCCTGGACGAGCCGCGCCCTGATCCCGGACCCCGGCATCTCGCTGCTGGCGCTCCTCGGCGGCGCGACCGCCCTCCTGCTCCTCGGCATGGGACACCTCTCCTGGCTCTCCATCCCCATGATCGGCTGGATGCGCGCAGCTCACGACGGCCCCAGCGTCTTCGTCTCCCACTTCCCCGCCACCGCCCTCCACCTGGTCATCTGGTCCACCGCAGTAGGCGCCGCCTACCTCCTGACCACCCGCCACCACCGCGCCCCCTAACCCCAAGCCCTCCCACCCGACCACTGCCCCCTGACCACCCGGCGCCCCCTGACCCCACCGCGTACCTGGCCACTCCCGCCCCTGACCACCCACGCCCTTGACCACCCCACACCCTCAACCTCATGCCCCGGACTACCCCGCGCACCTGACCACCCCGCGCAGCCTCACCACCCCGCGCAGCCTCACCACCCCACGCTCCTGACCACTCCACGGAGGGCGGCTCCCTGCGAGCACCAACTCGCACCACGCCTGCGCCCCACCCGGGCGGTCCTCGCCAGTGAGGTCGCAAGTGCTGTGGGGAGGCAGCGCAACGCACCCACAGCGAAACAGCAACCACATCGCTGGCCCACCCCAGATGTCGCCTTGTCTAGCTCCAGCTCACACCGCGCGTACGACCGCTGGTGCTGTGTTCGGCCCTGAAGCCGCCAGTGCTGTCGAGTGACAGAGCGAAGCGCCCACGGTCGCGGTTCTCACCACGCCCTCGACTCCGCCGCACACGACCACCGCACCACAGAGGGCCGCTCCCATCGAGAATCCAGCTCACACCACGCGTGCGTCCACTGACGTGGTGCTTCGTTGTGAGGTCGCCACCGCTGACGACCGACAGAGCGAAGCGCTCGCGGCCGTAGTTATCGGCACGCCATCGGCCCCGATCCACACGACCACCGCACCATGGAGGGGCACCCTCGTCCAGAACCCAGCTCACACCGCGACTGCGTCTGTTGATGTGGTGCTCGGCGGTGTGGCCGGGAGGGCTGTGGGTGGACAGGGCGGAGGCTGATCCCTGGTGGGTCAGGCGGCCTGGACGGTTAGCCATGTTTGCTCCAGAGGGGTGTCGCGGCGGTTGCAGAAGTAGATCCGGCCCGGGTCGCCCCAGTACCAGCCGAGGCGGTCGTCGGAGTCGAGTTGGAGGAGGAGGTGCCACTCCTCGACCGCGCGCTGCTCGTCCGGCGTAAGAGCCGGGGGGTTGAGGGCGTTCAGGGTGCGGCCGGTTGAGGCGTACAGGCAGTCGGGGCCGAGGGGACGTTGGACGAGGGTCGGCCAGCCGCCCAGTTGGTGGGCGGGCGCACCGTCCGGGCAGGTGTGGCGTGTCCAGGCGGCGTGCAGTTGTTCGTACACGGGCACGATGCCGTCGTAGAACATCTCCAGGCGCTGGATGACGGCCTCCTGGGGAGAAGGCAGGGAGAGGAACGGAGCGGCGCCCAGTGTGGTCTGCGGATAGGAAAGGGGGCCCGGCGGCGGGGTCGCAGGGCGGAGGTTGCCGGTGAAGACGCGCCAGCCGTCGCGGTGGCCGGGTTCGTCGCCCCACGGGCGGGGGATCTCGCTGGCGTAGTAGAACGCGGCCCGGCAGGCGGGCAGGCCCGTGACCTTCGGCAGACCGGCGAGGCCCGCGAAGTCGATCGCGCCTAAGAAGTCGAGCGGGCGGCCGTTCCATGTCGGCCATGGCTCGTCAGGCGGCAGCAGCGGGACGCCGCCAAGGTGGACGGGCACCTCCCCGCGGGTGGACAGGCGCAGCCCGGGCTTGATCAGAGGCAGCAGGATGGCCGTGATCTCAGGCGCGAGGAAGGAGTCGAACAGGGCTCGGAGCCGTCGGTGCTGTGCGGCGAAGGGATCCATGCACGAAGCGTGGCGCGGGCCTCACGCAGGGCGCAGCATCCCGCGAAATTGTGGATAACTTCGTCAGCGTTCGAGGGCGGCCGCGAGTTGCAGCAGGAAGCGGTCGACCTCCTGCTCGTCGTAGCCGGGTCCGAGCCGGACGGTGCGGAACGCGCTCTCCCGCACGTCCCGGGCGGTCACGGGCGGGGCCGTGCCGCGCAGGCCGGCGATCACGCGCTCCAGGAAGGCGTCGACGTCCCGCACGTCGTAACCGGGGCGCAGGCCGGCGCCGGAGAACCGCGCGTTCTGGATCCAGTTGATCAGCCAGGCCGGCTGGGCGCGGGTGCGGCCGGGGCGCTCCCTGATCGGCGCCCGGGTCTGGAGCTCCCTGATGCACTCGCGGAGCAGCTCGTCCACCGCGCGGCGGTCGTAGCCGCGCAGGACGGTGGTGAAGCGGGTCCGGCGCAACTCGTCCGCGGACATCGGCGGTCCGCCGTTCAGCGCCTCCGAGATCCGCTTGAGCATGGCGTCGACCTGGCCGCGGTCATAGCCCCGCAAGACCACCGGCAGCCGTGTACCCGTCTTCACCGGCACCGCGCTCCTCAGCCGTGTCCCCGCCGCGAGGCGCCGGGAACGGGCCCGCGGCGCGCTCAGTCCTTGGTCGCCGCGGCCAGCTGTCCGCAGGCCCCGTCGATCTCCCTGCCCCGAGTGTCGCGCACCGTGACCGGGACCCCGTGGGCCTCCAGGCGCCGGACGAACTCGCGCTCGTCCTCGGGCCGGGAGGCGGTCCACTTGGAACCCGGCGTTGGGTTCAACGGGATCAGGTTGACGTGTACGAGGTGCCCGCGCAAGAGCCTTCCGAGAAGATCGGCCCGCCAGGCCTGGTCGTTGATGTCCTTGATGAGGGCGTACTCGATCGAGACGCGGCGCCCGCTGCGGTCGGCGTAGGCCCAGGCGGCGTCGAGCACCTCGGAGACCTTCCACCGGTTGTTGATGGGCACGAGGTCGTCGCGCAGCTCGTCATCGGGCGCGTGCAGGGACACGGCCAGCCTGACGGACATGTCCTCGGCGGCGAGCTTCTCGATGGCCGGGACGAGCCCGACCGTGGAGACCGTGACCGACCGCTGGGAGATGCCCAGCCCGGCGGGTGCCGGATCGGTGATGCGCCTGACCGCGCCTATCACGGCCTTGTAGTTGGCCAGGGGCTCGCCCATGCCCATGAAGACGATGTTGGAGACGCGTCCCGGGCCTCCTGGGACGCGCCCGCGGGCGAGTGCGCGCGCGCCCGCGGCGACCTGCTCGACAATCTCGGCCGTGGAAAGGTTGCGGGTGAGCCCGGCCTGGCCGGTCGCGCAGAAGGGGCAGTTCATCCCGCAGCCCGCCTGGGACGAGACGCACATCGTCGCCCGATCCGGGTAGCGCATCAGGACCGACTCGAAAAGAACGCCGTCGAAGGCTTTCCAGACGGTCTTGAGGGTCGTCCCGCCGTCGCAGTCCAGCTCGCGTACAGGGGTCAGCAGCGAAGGCAGCAGTTCTGACACGAGACGGTCCCGGACGGCGGCCGGCAGGTCCGTCATCTTGGCGGGGTCGTCGATCAGGCGCGCGAAGTAGTGTCGCGACAGCTGGTCTGCGCGGAACGGCTTCTCCCCCAGCGCGGTGACCGCCTCGCGCCGCTCGGCCGTGGTGAGGTCGGCGAGATGCCTCGGCGGCTTGCCGCGCCTTGGGGCGGCGAAGACGAGCTTCGCCGGAGTCTTCTTGGGCGCGGCGCCGGTCGTGGAGGGCTGGGTGGTAGACATGGTCCTTCCAGTGTCGCAAACACCTGTGCGTGCATCGTCCGTCCTGGGACGTCCACCCATACCTGAACAGCGACATTCCTGCACACGGCCTTGTCTGCGACTAAGGTCTCGATCATGTCGGTTTTGCGCAGGGGCGCCGCCTCGCCCCGGGGGTCAGCGGCCACGGTCGTCCACGCGGCGGCCAGCCCGTACGGCAGCCGGCGGCTCACCATCGAGACCGACGGCGAGGTCACCGCGGCCTACCTGAAGGACGCGCGAGACTCGGTGGTCGGAGCGGTCTGGGTCGCGAACCACCGCGAGGCCCCGCGGGAACTGGACCGGTCGCGGCTCGACGAGGGCCTTGCCCCCCTCCTGCCCGAGTCGCATGTGCGCCACCCCGCAGGACGTCCGGCGTTGAACGCCGGGGCGCTGGAGGTCGTCTGGTTCGAGGAGGGCGACGGCGTGGCTCTCCTGGAGGAGGGCGATCTGCTGCTGGTGATCCCCGGTTGGTCCGACATGGGGCGCGGTATCCCCGGCTACGCCCGCGACGCCACGTCGCAGAGCCCGTTCGCCTTTCCCTTGGACGAGGAGATCGAGGAGTTCGGACCGCGCGTCGACCAGGCGCGCGAACACTGGAAGCGGTGCCGCGCGGAAGGTTCCTGGGCCGAGTTCCAGCAATCGATCCTCGGGCACCTTCTGCAACGGCTGGGGCCCAGTGGCCACTACTGGCACGATGTCGGACGCCAGTTGGCGAACGGCAGGCCGAGCGTGGCCCCGACGGTAGGGGTCTCGGAACGTCCCGCAAGAGGCGACCGGGAATTCACCGTTTTGAGCACGGTCGGGATGAGCCGCCAGCGGATGCCCACGGTCGAACTGTACGAGGACGACGTCGCCCCGTACGGACGCATAGAACTGGCCGTCGCCAGCACTCTGCCCAGCCAGCGGTCGGGCAGCATCTTTCCGTGGCTCGCGCAGTACCCGTGGCGGTCAGTGACCTGGTTCGCCCCTGGAGACGTCGTCAAGTGGTACCACGAGCCGCGCACGTTCCCCCTCGGCAACGGCGAGTCGTCCTGGGAGGGCGTGCTTCTCTTGGACGACCCGAACCGTCTCCCGGGTCCTGGGGCGCCTGGCATGACAGGCCTGACGCTCAACGGCGACGGCGTCCGGTGGCTATGGCTCGTCCCCATCACGGGCGAGGAGCACCGGTACGCCAAGAGCGAAGGATCCGACGCGCTCATTCGGCGTCTTGCCCAGCAGGGCCGCTCCTGGGTCGTTTCCTGAAGGCTTCCAGGGGCGATCCGTAGTCAGCCTAGGAACGCCCCTAGGAAGTCCTAGCTGGGGACGAACAGTTCCAGCAGTAGCCAGACGACGGGGGCCGTCGCGACGAGGGAGTCGAGGCGGTCCATCACTCCCCCGTGGCCGGGCAGGAGCGTGCCCATGTCCTTGATGCCGAGATCCCGCTTGATCATCGATTCGACGAGGTCGCCGGCGGTCGCGGTGACCACGGTGGCGAGCCCGATGATCACGCCCTGCCAGATCTGACCGCCGTCCAGGAGCCACCACACCAGCCACCCGCCGACGATCATGCAGGTGACGGCGGAGCCGGTGACGCCCTCCCAGGTCTTCTTCGGGCTGATCGTGGGCGCGAGCTTGTGCTTGCCCAGGAAGGATCCGGCGAAGTAGCCGCCGATGTCGCTGGCGGCGGTGGTGGCGATGAAGATGACGATGCGGTGGTCGCCGTCGGCGGGACGCATGAGCAGCGCCACGATCCCGCCCATCAGCACCAGGTAGCCGGCCACGAGCGATCCGGCGGTGACGTCCCGCACGTATCCGGAGGCGCCCTCCGTCATGCGCGTCATCAACAACGCCAGGATCGTCAGCGAGACCGCGGCGATGGTGGCGGTGGCACCCCAGACGTAGGCGACGACGGGCGTGCCGACCATGCCCGTCGCGACGGGGATGAACGGGACCCGGATGTCACGGCTCTTGAAGGCCTCGGTCAGTTCCCGCATGCCGAGGAACAGGAAGACGACCATCACGCCAAGGAAGATCTCCTTGACGGTGTAGAGCGAGAGCAGCACCAGGGCGCCGAGCGCGACGCCCACGCCGATGGCGAGCGGGAGGTTACGTCCTGTTCTGCTTCCGGGATTGCCGGCGGGGGACGCGCCGCCGGGAGACGGGGAGTCGCCGGAGGACGGGGGGTCGCCGGATCCGTCCTGCCCTTGCCCGGGGGGCGAGTCCAGTGCTTCTCCGGGGGGTGGGCCGGCCATGTCGACCTCCGGCTCGTCCGGGGAGCCCGAGGGCTCCCCGGAATCGTCGAGTCTCATCAAACTTCGAGCAGTTCGGCCTTCTTGTGCTCGAGTAGCTCGTCGATCTGCGCCACGTAGCGGTGCGTCGTGTCGTCGAGTTCCTTCTCGGCACGCCTGACCTCGTCCTCGCCGACCTCGCCGTCCTTGGCGAGCTTGTCGAGGGTGTCCTTGGCGCGGCGCCGGATGTTGCGGATGGAGACCCGGCTCTCCTCCGCCTTGGTGCCGGCGACCTTGATGAACTCCTTGCGGCGCTCCTCCGACAGGTCGGGGAAGACGACCCGGATGACGTTGCCGTCGTTGGTGGGGTTCACACCGAGGTCGCTGTCGCGGATGGCCCTCTCCACCGCCTGCATGGACGACTTGTCGAAGACCTGGACGACGACCATGCGCGGCTCGGGGAGGGTGAACGACGCGAGCTGGTTGATCGGCGTCGGCGTCCCGTAGTACTCAGCCGTGATCTTGTTGAACATCGCGGGGGTGACCCGGCCGGTGCGGATGGCCTGGAAGTCCTCCTTGGCGACCGCGACCGCCTTCTCCATCTTCTCCTCGGCTTCGAGGAGGGTCTCGTCGATCACTGTGACTCCCGTGTCATCTGGTCGGCCCTGGTCCTGCGGTTCCGCGCCGCGTCCGGCGCGGCCGTGGGCTGCGGTCAGCCCTCCGCCGGGCTGACCAGCGTGCCGATCTTCTCACCCCGGACGGCCCGGACGATGTTGCCCTGCCCCATGAGGTCGAAGACCACGATGGGGAGCGCGTTGTCCATGCAGAGGCTGATGGCCGTGGCGTCCATGACCTTCAGACCCCGCTGTAGAACTTCACCGTATTCCAAACGGTCGAACTTGACCGCGTCTGGATTCTTTCGGGGATCGGCATCGTAGACACCGTCCACTTGCGTGGCCTTGAGCACCGCCTCCGCGCCGATCTCCAGCGCGCGCTGGGCGGCGGTGGTGTCGGTGGAGAAGAACGGCTGCCCGAGCCCGGCGCCGAAGATGACCACGCGGCCCTTCTCCAGGTGCCGCATGGCGCGGCGCGGGATGTAGGGCTCGGCCACCTGGCTCATGGTGATGGCGGTCTGCACGCGGGTGTCGAGCCCGAGCTTCTCCAGGAAGTCCTGCAGGGCCAGGCAGTTGATGACGGTGCCGATCATCCCCATGTAGTCGGCGCGCCCGCGGTCCATGCCGCGCTCGGCCATGACGGCGCCGCGGAACATGTTGCCGCCGCCGCACACGACCGCCACCTGCACGCCGTCCCGGACGGCTTCGGCGATCGCCTCGGCGACGTGCTGGACGACCTCCGGGTCGATGCCGAGCGGGTCCCGTCCGGCGAAGGCCTCGCCCGAGAGCTTCAGCAGCACCCTCTTCCAGCCCGCGCGCGGCGCGTGCTGGCCGGACGACGAGGCCGCCGTCGCGCTACTGGTCGTCTTGTCCGGCACGTCGGCGGCCTCCTCGTTGCGTTCGCTCTATTTCGCGCACTCGTCTCCAGGGTGCCCTTAAGCCTGCCCGACCTTGAACCGGGCAAAGCGGACGACCTTGACGCCGGCCTCGTCGAGGACCTTGGCGATCGTCTTCTTGTTGTCCTTCACGAACGCCTGCTCCACGAGCACGAAGTCGCGGAAGTAGGCGTTCACCCGGCCCTCAACGATCTTCGGGATGGCCTGCTCGGGCTTGCCCTCGTCGCGGGTGAGCTGCTCGGCGAGCGCCCGCTCCTTCTCGACCGCCTCGGCGGGGATCTCCCCGCGGGTGAGGTACTTGGGGGCCATCGCCGCGATCTGCTGGGCGACGTCCTTGGCGACCTCGGCGTTCTCGGTGTCCAACTCGACCAGCACACCGGTGGTCGGCGGCAGCGACGGGTCGGACTTGTGCAGGTAGCTGGCCACGTAGACGCCCTGGAAGTGGGCGAACCGGCGCAGCTCCAGCTTCTCACCGATCTTGGCGCTGTTCTCCTCGATCAGGGCCTGGACGGTCTTGCCGGGCTCGATCTCGGTGGACAGCAGGGCGGCGGCGTCCGCGGCGCCGTTGGCGGCCGCGAACTCGACCAGGCGCTGGGCGAGCTCGATGAACTGCGCGTTCTTAGCGACGAAGTCGGTCTCGCAGTTGAGCTCCAAGAGCGCCCCGTCGCCGGAGTTCGCAAAGTGCTCGGCGACCAGGCCGTTGGCGGCGGTGCGCTCGGCGCGCTTGCCGACGTCCTTGGCGCCCTTGAGGCGCAGCAGTTCGGTCGCCTTCTCGAAGTCGCCGTCCGCCTCGGTCAGGGCGTTCTTCACGGCCATCATGCCGGAGCCGGTCAGGTCGCGCAGCCGCTTGACGTCAGCGGCGGTGAAGTTGGCCATCGCTCTCTTCGCTTCTCTCGTCGTTGGTCGTGGGACCCGCGACGGTCCCGGTGGCTCCCACGCGGGAGCCACCGGGACCGGCGGATCAAGCCTGCTCGGCCTCGGCGGCCTTGGGGGCCTCCTCAGCCGGGGCCTCCGCAGCCGGAGCTTCCTCGGCCGGGGCCTCCGCAGCCGGGGCCTCCTCGGCGGCCGCGGGGGCCTCAGCGGCCTCGGCGGCTTCAGCCGGAGCTTCCGCCGGCGCCTCGGCGGCGGCCTCGGCCGGAGCGGCGCCGTCGGCCTCGCCGGGCTTCAGCAGGTTGCGCTCCCACTCGGCCAAGGGCTCGCTGCCGGCGGCCGCGGCGCCCTCGGCGGGCTTCTCGTCCCCACCGGACGCGGCGCCGGCCTTGGCGATGAGGCCGTCGGCGACGGAGTCGGCCACGACGCGGGTCAGCAGGCTGACGCTGCGGATGGCGTCGTCGTTGCCCGGGACCGGGTAGTCGACCTCGTCGGGGTCGCAGTTGGTGTCGAGGATGGCCACGACCGGGATGCCGAGCTTCTTGGCCTCGTTGACCGCGATGTGCTCCTTCTTGGTGTCCACGATCCAGATGGCGCTCGGAACCTTCGCCATGTCGCGGATACCGCCGAGGGTGCGCTCCAGCTTGTCCTTCTCGCGGCGCAGGCCGAGGAGCTCCTTCTTGGTCATGCCGGAGCCGGCCACGTCGTCGTAGTTGATCTCCTCCAGCTCCTTGAGCCGGGTGAGCCGCTTGTGGACGGTGGAGAAGTTCGTGAGCATGCCGCCCAGCCAGCGCTGGTTGACGTAGGGCATGCCGACCCGGGTCGCCTGCTCGGCGATGGACTCCTGGGCCTGCTTCTTGGTGCCGACGAACAGGATCGTCCCGCCGTGGGCGACCGTGGCCTTGACGAACTCGAACGCGCGGTCGATGTAGGACAGCGACTGCTGCAGGTCGATGATGTAGATGCCGTTGCGCTCGGTGAGGATGAAGCGCTTCATCTTCGGGTTCCACCGGCGGGTCTGGTGGCCGAAGTGGACGCCGCTCTCGAGGAGCTGCCGCATGGTGACGACGGGTGCCATTGCCCGTGTTCTCCTTCTCTGGCCCTGCCGGGCCGCATTTGGTTATCTGCCTGCGCCCGGGTGCTGCCCCACCGTCGCCGAGGCGACGGACCGAGGGACTGCGCCCCACCAGGGTTGCGGTGGCATGCGGACGCGTGAAATCAGCCGCCGGGACACCTCCAGGCGGCTGTGACCCGTTGCCGGGTCTGGGTCCCGACCGCTCTGGGAGCGGCTTCTCGCCTGCCCGCCCTGGGGCGGAACGACGACGGCCTGGCCCTGACCGATGCCCTCTCGGACACACCTACAGATTATCAGGGCGCGAACGTGCCCCGGGCATCATCGTTTCCCGTAGTTATCCACAGTTCGCGAACCCCGTCGACGCACCGGCCCGCCGCCGGGCAGGGTTCGGTTCATGACCGTGTTCTCGCTGCTCCTCACGTGCATGATCGCCCTTGGCTCGCCCGGACTCGACGCCTGGCGCTGGCCTTTAGGGCCGCCGCCGCCGCGGGTCGTGCGCGGCTTCTCTCCCCCGGCCGCCCCGTGGAGCGCGGGCCACCGCGGGGTGGACCTCGCCGCGCATCCGGGGGAGGCGATATACGCCGCCGGGCCGGGGCGCGTCGCCTACGCCGACGATCTGGCGGGACGAGGCGTCGTGGCCATCGACCACGGCGTCCTGCGGACCACGTACCTGCCCGTCCGCCCCAGCGTCCGCGCGGGCCGCCGCGTCACGTCCGGCACGCGCATCGGCGTCCTGGAACGAGGGCTGCTCCACTGCCCTACGACGTGCCTGCACTGGGGCCTGCGCCGCGGTGCCCTGTACCTGAATCCGCTCAACCTCGTCCAGCGCCAGGTACGTCTCCTGCCCCTCTGGCAGCAGCCCACGCCAACGGCAAGCCCTCGTCCCCTCGATCCGCCGTCTCCGCAGCCAAGGATGGCTCTGCGCGACGCCGTCACGGCCACGGGCGGAGCAGTGTCGGGCTTGGTCCTGGCCTTCGCCCTGGCCTTCGCCTGGCGTCGAACCCGCCTCCGCTTCCGGCTGCATCGCCGCCGCCGTCAGCCGCCGGGCGTCATCAACCTGTCCCAGGAACGCCACCTACGCCGCACCCCCTGACCCTCGTCCCGTCCGTCGTCGCCGCCCGGCTCCAACCGCGCCGGGCGGCGACGATGCTCCAGGGACACAGCACAACCACGCGGCCACATCGACCACGGGGCTTCCCGCGCCCAGGTATGCCGCATCACAGCTACCTGCCGCTCACCCCCAAGACGACCTGGGCTCCACCGGCGGAAGCGACCCCTCCGCTCGCTGAGCAACGGACGGTCGCTTTGGATGGTGCGGGACGCTGCCTTCCGATGGGCGGGGTACCCGCTTCTCTGTCGCGGCGATGCCGTTACCGCCTCCCGCATGACAGGGCCGCCCGGCCAGGCTCTGGCGGCGTAGGCCGGGAGGCGCCATTCGCCGCCTTCTCTCATGGCTATGACGTGTTTCGGAGTGGCCTCGGCCACGCGCGCGAACGCGTGAGCTGCCCGGTGGAGCGAAGCGGAGGCGAGCGGAACCGGGCAGATCGCGAAGCGATGCCGCGTTCGCCCAGGCCCGGTCGCGTAGCGAGCCGCCCGGCGAGCGAAGTGGGCCGGGACTTTGAAACGCAGCCTAGTCGGAGCGGGTGCCTCGGGGGTGGGCCTGGCGGTGGACTTGCCTCAGGCGTTCTGCGGATACGTGCGTGTAGATCTGGGTCGTCTGCAGGGACGCGTGGCCGAGGATCTCCTGGACGCTCCGCAGATCGGCGCCGCCTTCGAGGAGGTGGGTGGCGGCGGAGTGGCGGAGGCCGTGCGGGCCGAGGTCAGGAATCTCCCCCACCTCCGAGATCCTCGTGTGGACGATCCGCCGGGCGCTGGTGGGGTGCAGGCGACCGCCACGTGCGCCGAGAAAGAGGGCGGGACCGCTGTTCCGGGTCGCGAGTTCGGGGCGTCCGGCGCGCAGCCAATCCTGGACGGCACGGGCCGCGGGCTCTCCGAGAGGAACCGTGCGCTCGCGTCCGCCCTTTCCCAGGACTCGCACGGTCCCGCGACCGGCGTCCAGGTCATCGACGTCGAGCCCGCACAGTTCACTCACCCGGACTCCCGTGCCGTAGAGGACCTCCAGGACGGCCAGATCGCGAAGCCCCACGGGCCCTTCGGCGTCCACGGTGTCCAGGAGACGTGCCGCGTCGTCCTGGGTGAGGACGGTTGGGAGATCACGCCGTCGCTTGGGCGTGCCCAGCAGGAGACCGGGGTCGTTCTCAAGAAGCCGCCGCCGGTGCAGATGGCGGGTGAACGCGCGGATCGCCGCCGTCCGTCGGGCCAGGGTCGCCCGGGAGCGGCCAAGAGCATGTTGACGGGCGAGCCATGCCCGCAGAACCGAGATCTCCAGCTCGGCCGGCTCCGTCAGGCCCGTATGGGCGGCATAGGCGCAGAAGTCGGCCAGATCGCCGAGGTAGGCCCGCAGGGTGTGGGGTGAGACGTTCCGCTCCGCGCGCAGATGACGGCCGAATTCGGCGACGGCGTCCTCCAGCGCGTTGGTCACAGGCGTCACGCTGCGCCAAGCCCGCGATCGAAGCAAGCACCGAACCCCGGTTTCGAGCGAATCGACCGAATACTCCTCCGGCGTTATCCACAGAACGGTGTTCTGTGGCCACGTTCCGTGACGCTCCGGCACTGTCGAAGGCCGGAGGTGACCGATGAAAGCCCACATCAATCTCGGCCGGCGCGGCGAGGACGCCGCCGCCCGGTACCTGACCGGCCTCGGCTGGACGATCCTCGACCGCAACTGGCGGTGCCCTGACGGCGAACTGGACATCGTCGCCCATGACGGGCGACGGCACGTCGTGTGCGAGGTGAAGACCCGCCGGACGGCCCGTTTCGGTGACCCCCTCGACGCGATCACCGCCGCCAAGGCCGCCCGGTTACGGCGGCTGGCCTGGCGGTGGGCCGACGCCCACGGCGTCAGAGGCGCGCCGCTGCGCGTGGACGTGCTCGGCCTGATCGGCGACGGCGACGACTTCTCGATCGATCACCTTGAGGAGGTGTGCTAGATGACGCTGGCCAGAACGCGCTCGGTCTCCCTGGTCGGCGTGGACGGCTTCGTGGTGGACGTCGAGGCGGCCATCACCAGCGGCGTCCCGGGCCTGCACCTCGTCGGTCTCCCGGACACCGCCCTCAGCGAGGCGCGCGACCGCGTCAGAGCAGCGATCTTCAACTCGGGCGAGGACTGGCCCAACCGCCATGTCACGGTGTCGCTGTTCCCGGCGAGCATGCCGAAGAAGGGCGCGACCTTTGACCTGGCCATAGCGATCGCGCTGCTCGGGGCCGCGGAGGTGGTCCCGCCGCGCAGCTGCGCGGAGATGGTGCTGATCGGCGAACTGGGCCTGGACGGACGCGTCCGTCCCGCGCAGGGCGTGCTGCCCGCGGTGCTGGCCGCCGCGAACGGCGGGTACCGCACGGTCGTCGTCCCGCGCGCCAACGCCGCGGAGGCCGCACTCGTCCCGGATACGAAGATCGTGCCCGCGAGCACGCTCCGCGGGCTGCTGTGCTTGCTCCGCGACGAACCACCGCCCTTCGAGGAGGACGAGGATGAGCGAAACTCTCCTGCGCCTCCGAAAGGGTTCGGCCTGCGGCAGCAGGACATCTCACCCGACCTGGATCTGGCCGACGTCAGGGGCCAGGCCGAGGCCCGCCGCGCCCTGGAGATCAGCGCCGCCGGTGGGCACCACCTGTTCTTCGCCGGCCCGCCGGGCTGCGGGAAGACCATGCTCGCGGAGCGGCTCCCGACGCTGATGCCGCCCCTCGAACCGGAGGTCGCCCTGGAGGTCACCGCGATCCACTCCGTCGCCGGCACCCTCCGGCCGGGCCAGCCTCTGATCATGCAGCCCCCGTTCTACGCACCGCACCACACGGCGTCCCGTGCCTCGATGGTCGGCGGCGGCTCGGGTCGCGTGCTCCAGCCCGGCGCGGTCTCCCTGGCCCATCGAGGGATCCTCTTTCTGGACGAGGCGCCGGAGTTCATCGCCGGGACACTCGACGCCCTCCGGCAACCACTCGAAGAAGGCGAAGTGCGAATCAGCCGCATCGAGGGCATCGCGCACTTCCCGGCACGGTTCACGCTCGTCCTCGCGGCGAACCCGTGCCCGTGCGCGGCGGCGAAGCAGATCGACTGCTCCTGCGCCCCGGGCGTCCGCCGCAAGTACGCGAGCCGGGTGTCCGGCCCCCTGCTCGACCGCATCGACCTCAAGCTGGAGCTCACCCCGGCCAGCCGTGCCGAGCTCCGCTACGACCTGGAGTTCGCCGAGTCGAGCAAGGTGGTGGCCGAACGGGTCATGGCGGCCCGCGAACGAACGATGAAACGCCTCGCCGGTACACCATGGCGGTCCAACTCCGAGGTCCCCGGGCCGGAACTGCGCCGCCGCTTCACACCGCCCCAGGATGCGATGCACGGCGTCGACGAAGCTCTGCAACGGGGAACGCTCAGCGCTCGCGGCCTCGACCGGATCCTGCGGGTGGCCTGGACGATCGCCGATCTCGCGGGCCACGGCGAACCCGGGCCGGACGACGTCGGCGGCGCGCTCACCCTCTGGTCTGCGGGGCGCCAATGAGCGACGAGCGAACCGCCCGCGCCGCCCTGACCGCGGTCGCCGAACCCGGGGACGCCTTCCTCAACCGGATGATCGATCACTGCGGTCCCGAGGACGCGCTGGAGGCCATCCGGACCACCCTGCTCCCCCGGGGCCTGTCGGCCACCCTTCAGGAGGTTCGGCGTCTCGACAACTGGCGGATCCGGCTCATCGCGGCGGAACCCGACCAGGACATGGCCGTGTGCGCGCGCTTCCGCGGCCGCTTCGTCTGCCCGGGAGAGCCCGAATGGCCGACGACCCTCGACGACCTCGGCACCGGGCGCCCGTACGGCCTGTGGCTGCACGGGCCCGGCGACCTGCGCTACAGCTGCCTGCGTTCGGTCGCCGTCGTCGGCTCCCGCGCCGCGTCCCCCTACGGCCTGCGCGCCGCCGCCGACTTCGCCTCCGAGCTCGCCGACCGGGGCTGGACGGTGATCTCCGGTGGTGCCCTCGGCATCGACGCGGCCGCCCACCGCGGTTCGCTGGCCGCCGACGGGCCGACCGTGGCGGTCCTGGCGAACGGCGTGGACGTCCCCTACCCGGCGTCCAACGAAGGGCTCTTCGCCGAGATGGCACGGCGGTCGCTCCTCGTGAGCGAGTCACCGCCGGGCACTCACCCGCACCGCCTCCGCTTCCTCGTCCGCAACCGCGTGATCGCGGCCCTGTCCCGCGGCACGGTGGTGGTCGAGGCGGAGGCGCGCAGCGGCGCCCTCAACACCGCCGGATGGGCGGCCAAACTCGGTCGGCTGGTGATGGCGGTGCCAGGCCCGATCACCTCCCGATCCTCGGTCGGCTGCCACCGCCTCCTGCGCGAGGAGGGCGCCACCCTCGTCACCCGCCCCGAGGAGATCATCGAGGCCGTCGGCCGCATCGGCGCCGACCTGGCCCCGCCGCCGGCGACGCCCGTCCTGCCCCGCGACCGCCTGGAACCGGTCACCCGCTCCGTCCTTGAGGCGTTCCCCGCTCGCGGTGCGGCCGGGCCCGCCCAGCTCGCCGTCAAGGCGGGCGTGGAACTGAACACCGTCAACGCCAAGCTCGGCCTGCTCGCCGCAGGGGGCTTCATAGAGCGCGCGTCCTCGGGCTGGCGACTGACGAGGTCCGGCAGGTCGAACAGCCCGCCCACCCTGCAGTCGGCCGACCCGCCGCCCCTCCCCCACGCCGACGACGACCACCCGCAGGAGCTCCGATGACCCGACGCGACGATCATCCGCCTGAGTCACCGGCCGGAGCGGTGCCTGGAGGTGGACGGCCTCGGCTTGCTGTTCAAGAAGCAGCTCACTGTCGACCGGGGCTTCGTGTTCCATCTGCCGGCCGCGCGCCTGAGCCGGTCATGGGCCGCGGTGGGGCGGTGGAGCGTCGACCTCGCCGAGCGCAGAGTGGAAGGCACCCTCCTGCGTCGCTACAGGAACGAACCCAGCGGAAGAACTCGTAGGTGCCGGCGGGCTATTGCTCGGCGGGGAGTTCGAAGTCGCTCTTCGCCAGTTCCTCGACGTTGACGTCCTTGAAGGTGACGACGCGAACGTTCTTGACGAAGCGAGCCGGACGGTACATGTCCCAGACCCACGCGTCCTGCATGGTGACCTCGAAGAAGACCTCGCCGTTGTCGACGCTGCGCACCTGGAGGTCGACCGAGTTCGTGAGGTAGAACCGGCGCTCGGTCTCGACGACGTAGCTGAACAGCCCGAGGACGTCGCGGTACTCGCGATAGAGCTGCAGCTCCATCTCGGTCTCGTACTTCTCGAGATCCTCCGCGCTCACGCTCGTGCCCCTTCCGTGCGGTCCTCGTCGGGGAGCTCCCCCTCGGTCTCCTCCTCCAAGACCACATCTCCATTGTTACGCAAGGCACGCCCGACATTGACGTAGGAGAAGCGATGCTCAGGACACGGGCCGTGCGCGGCGAGCGCCATGCCGTGCGCACGGGTCACATAGCCCTTGTGGACATCGAAGCCGTACTCGGGATACCTCTCGTGGAGGTCCACCATGATCCGGTCCCTGGTGACCTTCGCGATGATGGACGCCGCGGCGACGCAGGCCGCGACCTGGTCACCCTTGATCATCGGGAGGGCGGGGACGTCCAGCCCCGGAACCGGGAACCCGTCGCTGATGACGTACGCCGGGCGCTTGTCGAGTGCGGCCAGCGCCCGCCGCATCCCGGTGATGTTGCACCGGTGCAGGCCCAGGCGGTCGATGTCGTGGCACGGGATGATGACGGCGCTCCATGCGTAGGCACGCTGGGTGATCTCCGCGTAGAGCCGCTCGCGGCGGGCGGGTGTGAGGAGCTTGGAGTCCGTGAGGCCGTCGATCTTCCCTCGTCCACCCTGGAGGATCACCGCGCCGACGACCATCGGCCCCGCGCAGGCCCCCCGCCCCGCCTCGTCGACGCCGGCGACCGGGCTGAAACCCGCGTGGCCGAGAGCCCGCTCGTACGCGAACAGCCCCGCGTCCCGGCGCGGCGTGAAGCGGAGTGGACGACCGTTCATGCTCCGCAGCGTACGTCCCAGCAAGCCCCGGCCGCTCCCCGAACGCCGCGCTTACTGCCGTATGCCACACCACACGAAAAACCGCCCAAGGCAGAAGCAGCCCACTGGTCCTGTGCGCCCCCGGCTCCACACCGACCCAACGCTGCAATGCGCTGGGCCAGACAAGCACCGACCGTAAGAGCACCATGCGCCAGATGCCCTAGCGAATGAAAGACCCGACCCTGAAGATCAGGCCCCAACCAAGCCGGCCTCGCCAGCCCTTCAGCAAGCTTGATGCCCCAGCCCCGAACGGTCAGGTCTCCCAGCCGGGGCGACCTCACCAGGATCTCCGCAACTCAAAGCCCCCCGGGATGGTCAGGGCCTTCGGCCAGGCCGGTCTCGCCAGGGCTTCAGCGCGCCCAAGGATCTGGCCCTGGGCGGGCGGGTGCCGGTCGGGGTGGCTTCGCGGATTTCGGGGGTCAGGGTCTCTGGCGGTGGCGGCGTCGGATGTAGGCGAGAGGGAAGGTGCAGAGGACGCCCAAGGCGTAAGGGGCCGCGGGGAGGGCGGCTGCGGCGGACTTCTCCAGGGCGGGTTGTTTGAAGGTGGCCGGGATCGGCAGAGTGCCGAGGCGGTCCAGAGGCCAGACGATGACGAAGGCGCGGCCGATCACGCGGTCGATCGGGATGGTGCCGCCGCCCGGGTCGCCGCGGTGGGAGCGGGAGTCGTAGGACAGTTCGCGGTGGTCGCCCATCACCCAGAGCTGACCCGGCTTCACGGTGACGTCGAAGGGGTCGTTGGAGGGTTTGTTCTGCTCATGGGTGATCGGATCGGTGAAGATGTAGGACTTCTCGTCCAGGGGGACCCCGTTGACGGTGACGCGGCCCTGGGCGTCGCAGCACTTGACGTGGTCGCCGGGGATGCCGATGACGCGCTTGATGTAGTCCTTCTCGTTGGGCGCGACGCCGAAGGCGGTGCCGACGGCGCGCAGAGCCTTGGAGACGGGATTGCTGGGCTCGGCGACCTGGACTTCGGGGTCCCAGGAGTCGAGGCCGTTGAAGACGATGACGTCACCGCGGGCGATGTCCCGCGTGTGGTAGACGATCTTGTTGACCAGGACGCGGTCGCCGACCTGGAGGGTGTTCTCCATGGAGCCGGACGGGATGTAGAACGCCTGGACCGCGAACGCCTTGATGACGAGGGCCAGCACGACGGCGACCACGATGAGGACGGGAAGCTCTTTCCAGAAGGAGCCCTGCTTCTTCTTCTTGCGCTTGCCGTTGCCTTCGGAGTCGTCGGCCGTCTCATCGGCCGAGTCCACGGGCTCCTTCTCTTCGGGCACCGCGCCCTCGGCTTCGGATCGCACGTCTCTCCGATCGTCCTCGTCAGTCATCAGAGCGAAAGCCTAGCGGCGCGGTGCCCGTGGGACGCCGTGCGTGGGCGTGTCGCCGACGGCCAAGTCGATCTTCTCCGTCCAGAACGGGCAACGCCCCGGGCACCGTCGCGGGTTCCCGGGGCGTCGTGGTCCATCGGCTCAGTGCTCGCGCTTCTCCTTGATGCGCGCGGCCTTGCCGCGCAGGTTGCGCAGGTAGTAGAGCTTGGCGCGGCGGACGTCGCCGCGGGTGACGACCTCGATCTTGTCGATCGAGGGGCTGTTGAGCGGGAACGTCCGCTCGACGCCGACGCTGTAGCTGACCTTCCGGACGGTGAAGGTCTCGCGAGCGCCGCCGCCCTGCCGCCGGATCACCACGCCCTGGAAGACCTGGATACGGCTCCGGTTGCCCTCGGTGACACGCACGTGCACCTTCAGCGTGTCGCCCGGACGGAAGTCCGGGACGTCGGCGCGCATCGCGGCCTTCTCGATCTCCTGGATCAGGGTGTGCATCGCAGCGGTTCCTCGTTGTCGAACGCGGGCGTCGAGAGGCCCCGGTGGGTCTTTCGTGGGGGCGTCGCGCCGCGGAAAGTGGTCTTGGGGTGCCGTGCGGTCAGGACGCACGGACGCTTTAGTCTGCCATACCTTCGCCGTCAACCGGAAAACCGGCCTCGCGCAGCACGGCGCGGTCATGCTTGTCGAGGGCCTCCGGAGCGAGGCGGGCGAGCAGTTCGGGGCGGTGCCGGGCCGTCCTGCGCAGCGACTCGTCCCGCCGCCAGCGGGCGATCGCGCCGTGGTGACCCGAAAGAAGAATGTCCGGAACAGGCCGCTCGCGCCAGACGGGGGGCTTGGTGTAGACGGGGCCCTCCAGGAGCGATTCCATCGCGCCGGGGGCGAAGGAGTCGTCGGCGACAGAGTCGGCGTTGCCGAGGACACCGGGCAGAAGGCGGCCGATCGCCTCCACCATGACGAGGACGGCGACCTCTCCGCCGGCGAGGACGAAGTCGCCGAGGCTGACCTCGTCCACCGGCATCCGGGTCCGGGCCTCTTCGGCGACGCGGGAGTCGATGCCCTCGTAGCGCCCGCAGGCGAAGATCAGCCAAGGCTCCGCCGCGTACCGCACCGCGTCCGCCTGCGTGAACGGCCGCCCGCTCGGCGTCGGAATGATCAGCCGGGGCACCATCCCGGGGGCCGATGACGCTCCAGCAGGCGCCTCGGCCTGCGGTTCACCGGGCGATCCTGGTCCGGACGCGGCAGGCACGCCCGTTCCGGCGACGCCAAGGGAACCCGTTCCGGCGGCGTCGGACGAACCCGCTCTGGGCGCGCTGGGCGAACCCGTCTCGGGCCTCCCGGACGAGTCCGTCCCGAAGGCATCAGAGGAACCTGCCCTGGTGGCGCCAGACCCCGCCGCATTCGAAGAAGCTGGTCCGGACATGCCAGGCGGCGTCCCGAAGGCGCCGGGGGGAGCCGATTCGTAGACGCCCTGCCGGCCGGTAGCGAACCGGCCTCCGAAAGACGCGTCTCCCAGACCGGGCGAGCCCACCTCGGACACACCGCCAGAAGATGGCGCGCCGGAGACGTCTCCAGGTTGGGACGTCTCGCCGGGCATGAACTGGCTGGAAGGGCCGCCGGACGGCGAGGAAGGGGACGTCCCTGGCAGGGATCCCGAGAAGGGGGGCACCAGGGTGTCGAGGACCTCGCCCCAGGGGTCGGGCTTCATGACCATGCCGGGGCCGCCGCCGTACGGGGTGTCGTCGACGGTGCGGTGCCGGTCGTGGGTCCATTCGCGCAGGTCGTGGACGCGGACGTCCAGCAGTCCGGCGCGCCGTGCCTTGCCCAGGAGGGAGATGTCCAGCGGGGCGAAGTACTCGGGGAAGATCGTGACTATGTCGAGTTTCATGATTCGTCGAGCAGACCGGGGGGCGGATCGATGACGAGCCGCCCCCCGGGAACGTCCACCTCGGGGACGAGCGCGGCCACGAAGGGGACCAGCTTCTCGCCCCCGGCCCCGCGCACGACCAGGAGATCCTGGCCGTGGTGCAGGACGTCCGCGACCTGGCCGATCTCGGCCCCGTCCGTGGTGAACACGGCGAGTCCGAGCAGTTCCTGGTCGTGGAAGTCGTCCGGGTCGGCGGACTGGGGGATGTCACCGGGGTCGACGACGAGCCACGTTCCGCGCAGTTCCTCCGCGGCGTCGCGGTCGCCGATCCCGGCGAAGCGCACGAGCAGGCGTCCCGAGTGCCAGCGTTTCCGCTCGACGGTGAGCGGACCGGCGGTGACGGGATCGGTGGTGATCGCCGTGCCCGGGGCGAACCGGGACTCCGGCTCGTCCGTGCGGACGTCGACGGCGACCTCGCCGCGAATCCCGTGCGGCCGTCCGATCCGTCCCACCACGAGCGGTTCGCTCATCGGGACGCCACTCAGCGGACCTCGTTGACGTCGAGCAGGTCGACACGCACGTAGCGGCCTCCGGAGAGGGCGCTGATCACCGTGCGGAGGGCCTTGGCGGTGCGACCGCTTCGGCCGATGACCTTCCCGAGGTCCTCGGGGTGCACGCGCACCTCCAGGACCCGGCCGCCCCTGATCCGACGGGCGCGAACCTGGACGTCGTCCGGGTTCTCGACGATCCCGCGGACCAGGTGCTCGAGCGCTTCTTCGAGCACGTCAGCCCTCGCTCTTGGCTTCGTCGGTCTCGGTGGCCTTCGCCTCGGACTTCTTCGGCTCGGCCTTCTTCTTGCCGCGGGTCGCGGTGCCGGCGGCCTCGTCGTCGCCCAGCGACTCCTTGACGGCGGCCTCGAAAACGGCCTTCTTGTCGGCCTTCGGCTCGGCGACCTTGAGGGTGCCCTCGGCACCCGGCTCGCCCTTGAACTTCTGCCAGTCGCCGGTGATCTTCAGCAGGTTGAGCACGGGCTCGGTCGGCTGCGCGCCGACACCCAGCCAGTACTGCGCACGCTCAGAGTCGATCTTGATGAGCGAGGGCTCCTGCTTGGGCTGGTAGAGCCCGATCTCCTCGATGGCCCGCCCGTCCCGCTTGGTGCGGGCATCGGCGACGACGATCCGGTACTGCGGGTTCCGGATCTTCCCCAGACGCTTGAGCTTGATCTTGACTGCCACGGGTGTGGTGTACTCCAACTTCATCACTGGATGGACGGGCCCGCGCCAGGTGGGGAACACCGGCTCACGGCCGCCCGATGGACTCCGGTCGCGCAGGACGAGAGAGGGCGCCTCGCGATTCCGGGTTTCCAGCCTGCCATTGTGCCAGACGTTCGCCGCGAAAGCGCAATCGCACCGCCCGGGTGTCGCCCTGTCTCCCCGACGCCCAGACCACCCGCAAGCCACCCCCACACCCACAACCCGGCACCCCCAACAGATGACCGGCAGCGGACACGCCAGAGCCGCCCCGAGCTCGATCACCCCCGCCCGCCACATCCACAAGAGCAGAAGCACACGTGTAGCCCGCACAGCGGCCGAGCATTTTCCGGCCAGAGCGCACGACCAGGACAGCCCCCCGCCTGAGCACCGCCCCCATGGCAGACGAGCACCTTGGCCAAAGCACGGGCCTCAAACCCGCGCCTCAGCACCGCCCCCACGGCGGGCGAACACTCTCCGTCCAAAGGCGCCTACGCATGCAGACCCGCAACCCTGCGCAGCCCACACGGCAGGCGGGTCCAGTCAGAGCGCGGGCCGGGGCAGGCTCGCGGCTGAGCGTTGTCCGGGCGGTGGGGTGAGCGCCCTGGGGCCAGGACTTGGGCTTGAGGAGGCCCGTATCCGTGCGGTGGTTGGCGGCTTGGGCGATCTTGAGGCTGCTGGGCCGTGGGGTCGGGTGTGCGGTCCGTACGGACTGCGCTGGAGCGAATCCGCCGGATACGCGAGCGGGTCTCGCGGGCGCGCCGAGGTTCGGTGCGGGTTGGCTTGGATACCTCGGGCGGGCGTGAGGACGGGGCCCGGGGCCCCCGGCCGCGTGGTTCTGGGTGTGCTCGGGCCTCGCGGCGGGGGTGTCGGGTTACTTCTTCTTGCGGCCCTGGAGTTTGTTCAGGTCGGGCATCTGGAAGCCGGGCGGGAGCTGGCCGCCCAGGCCGGGCGGGAGGGCGCCGCCGCCGAGGCCGGGCGGGAGGCCCTTCGGCATGCCCTCGGCCGCGGGGGCCTGCTCCTTGGGGGCCTGGCCCCCCGCGGCGCGCTTGCGGGGGTCGCCGCTGCGCTGCTTGCCCTTCTTGTTCTTGGCGGCCTTCGCCGCCTTGGCCGCCTTGCGCCGGCCGCCGGGCATGCCGGGCAGGCCCATGCCGCCGGCCATCTGGCGCATCATCTTCTGCGCGTCGAAGAACCGGGTGACCAGGCTGCTGACCTCGCCGACGCCGACGCCGGAGCCCTTGGCGATGCGGGCCCGCCGCGAGCCGTTGATGATCTTCGGCTGGGCGCGCTCCTGCGGGGTCATCGAGCGGATGATCGCGGCGATGCGGTCCAGGTCCCGGTCGTCGATCTGGCTGATCTGGTCGCGGACCTGGCCCATGCCCGGCATCATCCCGAGCAGGTTCCCGATCGGGCCGAGCTTGCGGATCATCATCATCTGCTCGAGGAAGTCCTCGAGGGTGAAGTCCTCGCCCGAGGCGAACTTGCTGGACATCTTCTCGGCCTGCTCGGCGTCGAACGCCTGCTCGGCCTGCTCGATCAGGGTGAGGATGTCGCCCATGTCGAGGATCCGGCCCGCCATGCGGTCCGGGTGGAAGACGCTGAAGTCCTCCAGCTTCTCGCCCGTGGAGGCGAACATGATCGGGCGTCCGGTGATGTGCCGGACGGACAGGGCCGCGCCGCCGCGCGCGTCGCCGTCGAGCTTGGTGAGGACGACGCCGTCGAAGCCGACGCCGTCCATGAACGCCTGGGCGGTGTTGACCGCGTCCTGGCCGACCATGGCGTCGACGACGAACAGGATGTCGTCGGGGTGGACGGCGTCGCGGATGTCGACGGCCTGCTGCATCATCTCGGCGTCGATGCCGAGGCGGCCGGCGGTGTCGATGACGACGAAGTCGTGCTGGGCGTGCCTGGCCTGGTCGATCGAGCGGCGCGCCACGTCGACGGGGTCGCCGACGCCGCTGCCGGGCTCGGGCGCGAACACCGGGACCCCGGCCCGCTCGCCGACGACCTGGAGCTGCTGGACGGCGTTGGGGCGCTGGAGGTCGGCCGCCACCAGCATCGGGGTGTGGCCCTCCTGCTTCAGCCAGCGGGCGAGCTTGCCGGCGAGGGTGGTCTTGCCGGCGCCCTGGAGGCCCGCGAGCATGATCACGGTCGGCGGGGTCTTGGCGAGCCGGATCCGCCGGGTCTCGCCGCCGAGGATGGTGATGAGCTCCTCGTTGACGATCTTGACGACCTGCTGCGCCGGGTTCAGCGCCTGCGAGACCTCCGAGCCCTGCGCCCGCTCCTTGATCTGAGCGATGAAGTCCTTGACCACGGGGAGCGCGACGTCGGCCTCGAGGAGCGCGATCCGGATCTCGCGGGCGGTCGCGTTGATGTCGGCCTCGGAGAGCCGGCCCTTGCTGCGCAGCGACGAGAAGACCGTCGTCAACCGGTCGGAGAGCGTCTCGAACACGTGTCTGGACCGTCCTTGGAAAGCTTCTGGGATCGCCTATCAGCGTATCGGGTCGTCGGCGAGCCCCGCCCCCTTCGGCAAACCGGTTCAGTGAAGGGTTCTGAGGACGCGGGTCCGGACGGCCGCCAGCGCGTCGGGGTCGTCGAGCGGACGGCCCTGGCCGTCCACCACGTAGAAGACGTCCACGGCCTCGGCGCCGAGGGTGTCCACCTGGGCGGCGCGGACCTGGAGGCCGCAGGATCCGAGGGCCTGCCCGACCCGCCACAGGAGTCCGGGACGGTCGTGCGCCCGGACCTCGACGACGGTGGCGGTCCGCGACGCGTCGTCCACGATCATGACGCGCGGGGGCGGCACCGTGACGCCGGGCCGGATCCGGACCGACCGCGCCCGCCGCTCCAGCCGCTCGGCCACGTCGAGGCGTCCGGCGAGCATCCGCCGCAGGTCGGCCTCCAGGCCGGCCGGGTCCGGCGGCGTCCCGTACTCGGGGACGGCCGTGAAGTCCAGCACCGCCGTCTGGGCGGACGAGGCCGACGGGGAGGAGATCACGCGCGCGGTCTTCACGGCCAGGCGGTGCAGGGCGAGGACGCCGGCGGCGCGCCAGAGCAGGCCCGGGCGGTCGGGGGCGGCGATGGTGATCCGGGAGCCCGTGACGCGGACGGCGGCGCCGTCGTGGCGGGCCAGGGCGAGGTGGTCGGCGGCGAGGGCGGGGGCGGGCGGGGGCGTGCCGCCGGAGAGCGCGGCGGCGGCGCGGCGGGCGAGTTCGGCGACGAGGCGGGCCTTCCAGGCGCCCCAGGCGGCGGGGCCGGTGGCGCGGCCGTCGGCGACGGCGAGGGCGGCGAGGATGTCGACGACCTCGCGCTCGCGGCCGGGCGCCCCGGACACGGCGGCGGTGACGGTCTGGACGGTCACCGGGTCGTCGATGTCGCGGCGGGTCGCGGTCTCGGGGAGCAGCAGGTGGTGGCGGACGACGGTCTCCAGGACGCGGACGTCGTCCTCCGGGAGGCCGAGGCGGGCGCCGATGTCGCGGGCGACGACGGCGCCGGAGGTGGAGTGGTCGCCGGGCCAGCCCTTGCCGATGTCGTGCAGGAGGGCGGCGATCAGGAGCAGGTCGGGACGGGCCGCCTCGCGGGTCAGGGCGGCGGCGCCCGCGGCGGTCTCGACGAGGTGGCGGTCGACGGTGAAGCGGTGGACGGGGTTGCGCTGCGGGCGGTTGCGGACGCGCTCCCAGTCGGGCAGCAGCCGGACGATCAGTCCGGCCTGGTCGAGGGCCTCCCAGACCGCGATGGCGGCGGGTCCGGCGCCGAGCAGGGAGACGAGCGCGTCGCGGGCCTCGGCGGGCCAGGGGACGCGCGGGAGGGCGGCGCGCTCGGCGAGCCGGGCGACGGTGGCGGGGGCGAGCGGCAGGCCCGTCTGGGCGGCTGCCGCGGCGACGCGCAGGATCAGGGCCGGGTCGTTCAGGTCGGCGCTCCGCGCGAGGACGACCTCGCCCTCGTGCTCGACGGCGCCGTCCCCGACCGGCCTGCGCTCCACGCCGCGCCTGCCCGCGCCCTGCGGGACGCCGGGGGGCTGCGGATGCTTGGCCCTGGTGTAGTTCTCGACGCGGCGCCACAGGTGGGACGCGCCGTAGGTGATCGTGCGGGCGGCCTCGGCGATCGAGCGCTGCAGGACGTCGGCGTCCATGAGCCCGAGGGCGCGGGCGACGGCCTGCTGCTCCTGGAGGACGAGGCGGTCGCTGGAGCGGCCGGTGACCTGGTGGAGCGCGTGGCGGATGTCGAGGAGCAGGTCGTGGGCGGCGCGCACCCGGGCGTCGGGGGCGGAGGCCACCCAGGACGCGGCGACGGCGTGCATGACGTGGACGTCCCGCAGCCCGCCGTGGGCCTCCTTGAGGTCGGGTTCGAGCAGGAACGCCAGCTCGCCGTGGGTCTCCCAGCGTTCGCGGCACAGCGCCGACAGCTCGGCCAGCCGGACGGGGGCGTCGGCGCGCCAGTCTGCGAGGACGGCGGCGCGCAGCTCGTCGACGAGGGTGTGGTCCCCGGCGACGCGGCGGGCCGACAGCAGGCCGAGGGCGGCCTTCATGTCGCCGCGCGCGACGGTCCGCGCCTCGGCGACGGTGCGGACGGAGTGGTCGAGGCGCAGCCCGGAGTCCCAGACCGGGTACCAGACGCGGTCGGCGATCGCCGCGACGCCGGCCAGGCCGCGATGCAGCAGGACGAGGTCGAGGTCGCCGCCGGGGGTCAGCTCGCGCCGCGCGTGGCTCCCCACCGCGACCAGCGCCACCCCCTGCGGCACCGGGGCGTCGCCCGCCGTGAAGGCCCCGTCGCGCGGCCCGCTCTGCGAGCCCCCGCTCTGAAGGCCGCCGGACGAGGCGGCACCCTGCGAGGCGCCTTCGTGCCCGGCGCCGCCCTGCGGCGGAGGTTCGGGGTGGGGACGGCCGGGAGCCAGGAGGGAGGCCAGCCAGCGGTCGAGTGCGGCGGCGCGGGCGGCGCGGGCGGTGGACAGGGCGGCGCGGGCCGAGTCCGGAGCGGCGCCGCCGGCCGGAGCGGGCGCGGGGGCCCGGTCTCCGGCCGGCGGGTGGGCGAGGGTCACCGTGCTCCCTAGAGGGCTTCCGGTCCGGTCTCGCCGGTGCGGACCCGGACCACGGTGTCGACCGGCACGGCCCACACCTTCCCGTCGCCGATCTTGTCCGTGCGAGCCGCCTTGACGATCACGTCGATGATGTCGTCGGCGTCCTCGGCCTCGACCAGCACCTCGACGCGCAGCTTGGGCACCAGGTCGACCTGGTACTCGGCGCCGCGGTAGACCTCGGTGTGGCCCTTCTGCCGCCCGTAGCCGCTGGCCTCGCTGACGGTCATCCCCTTGACGCCGAAGGCCTCCAGCGCCTTCTTCACCTCGTCCAGCTTGAACGGCTTGATGACCGCCGTGATGAGCTTCATCCCTTCGCCTCCACCTTCTTCGCCGGGACGGCCGGGGCGGGCGACGCCGCGGTCGCGCCCGAACCGATGCCCGCGCGGATCGTGCCGAAGTCGTAGGCGGTCTCCGCGTGCGCCGTGCTGTCGATGCCGGCGGCCTCGTCGTCCTCGCTGATCCGGAAGCCCATCACCAGGTCGATCACCTTGGCGATCACGTAGGTGACGACGAAGGAGTAGGCGAGCGTCGCAAGGACGGCGACGGCCTGCTTGCCGAGCAGCGCGAACCCGCCGCCGGCGAACAGCCCGTCGGCGCCGGCGTCGTTGACGGCGGTGGTCGCCAGGAACCCGATCAGCAGGGCGCCGACGATGCCGCCGACCATGTGGACGCCGACGACGTCCAGCGAGTCGTCGTAGCCGAGCTTGTACTTCAGGCCCACCGCGAACGCGCACACCGCGCCGGCGACCAGGCCGAGGGCGAGGGCGCCGAGCGGGGTGACGAACGCGCAGGCCGGGGTGATCGCGACCAGGCCGGCCACCACGCCCGAGGCGATGCCGAGGGTCGTGGACGCGCCGTCGCGCAGCTTCTCGACGACGATCCAGGCGAACGCGGCGGCGCAGGTCGCGACGAGCGTGTTGATGAACGCGACGGCCGCGGTGGAGCCGGCCGACAGCGCGGACCCGGCGTTGAACCCGAACCAGCCGAACCACAGCAGGCCGGCGCCGAGCAGGACGAACGGCAGGTTGTGCGGCCGCATCGGCTCCTTCGGCCAGCCCTTGCGCTTGCCGAGCACCAGCACCAGGGCGAGCGCCGCGACGCCGGCGTTGATGTGGACGACCGTCCCGCCCGCGAAGTCGAGCGCGCCGAGGTGGAACAGCCAGCCGGACTTGCCGCCGTCCTTGCCGTCGGACCACCACACCCAGTGGGCGATCGGGAAGTACACCAGCGTCGCCCAGACCAGGGTGAACACCACCCAGGCCCCGAACTTGGCACGGTCCGCGACCGCGCCGCTGATCAGCGCGACGGTGATGATGGCGAACGTCGCCTGGAAGGCCACGAAGACCAGCTGCGGGATGCCCGTCCCGTCGTCGGCCGTGGCCGCGTTCTCCAGGCCGACGAGCCCCCAGTCGCCGAACCCGCCGATGAACGAGCTGAGCCCGCCGCCGTCGCCGAAGGTGAGGGAGTAGCCGTAGACGACCCACGCCATGCCCACCACGGCGATGCTGACGAAGCTCATCATCATCATGTTGAGGACGCTTTTGGCCCGGCTCATTCCCCCGTAGAAGAAGGCCAGGCCCGGTGTCATCAGCAGGACGAGCGCGGTGCTCGTCAGCATCCAGGCGGTACTACCGCTATCGATCTTCATCTCTGAGCGCGTCCCTCCTCGCCAGGAACTTCGAACTGCTCAGAGACTCTGGCGCGGCCGTTTCGCCCGGTATGCCGCTACGTTTCCGCCATGTGAAACCCGACTTCAGCGTGTTTCGCCGTTGTTTCCAAGTCCTCACATGCCGTATTTACGCGGTTTGCGGGCCGGTGCAAGCCCCGTTCAAGGCCGGCGCAAGGCCCGTTCAGTCGCCGAGGATCGCGTCCACGAACGCCTCGGGCTCGAACGGCGCGAGGTCGTCCGGTCCCTCCCCCAGGCCCACCAGCTTCACCGGGACGCCGAGCTCGCGCTGCACCTGGACGACGATGCCGCCCTTGGCGGTGCCGTCCAGCTTGGTGAGCACCACGCCGGTGACGTTGACGACCTCGGCGAAGACCCGGGCCTGCTGCATGCCGTTCTGGCCGGTCGTCGCGTCCAGGACGAGCAGGACCTCGTCGACCGCGGCCTGCTTCTCCACCACCCGCTTGACCTTGCCGAGCTCGTCCATCAGCCCGGTCTTGGTGTGCAGCCGCCCCGCCGTGTCGACGATCACCACGTCGACCTTGGTGTCGATGCCCTGCTTGACGGCGTCGAACGCGACGCTCGCGGGGTCGGCGCCCTCGTCCTTGCGGACGACCTGCGCGCCCACCCGCGTCCCCCACGTCTCCAGCTGGTCGGCGGCGGCGGCGCGGAAGGTGTCGG
This sequence comes from Spirillospora sp. CA-108201, assembly GCF_050936235.1. Lineage (NCBI taxonomy): Bacteria > Bacillati > Actinomycetota > Actinomycetes > Streptosporangiales > Thermomonosporaceae > Spirillospora > Spirillospora sp. CA-108201. The sequence goes on from NZ_JBNJNE010000001.1 coordinate 3,598,125, forward strand.
CGGCGCCCAGCAGCACGGTGTTGCCGTCGCCGACGAGGACGCGGCCGAGCTTGCCGCAGGTGGTGGTCTTGCCGGTGCCGTTCACGCCGACCACCATGAGGACGGCGGGACGGTCGCCGTGCGCCTCGGTGTGCAGGGAGCGGTCGATGTCCGGGCCGATCTGCTTGAGCAGCTCCTCCTTGAGCAGCTCGCGGACCTCCCCCGGGCTGCGCGTGCCGAGGACCTGGACGCGGGTCCGCAGGTCGTCGGTGACCTGCCGGGCCACCGCCGTGCCGATGTCGGCGGCGATCAGGGTGTCCTCGATCTCCTCCCAGGCGTCCTCGTCGAGGGTGTCGCGCGAGAGCAGGACGAGGAGGGTCTTGCCGAAGGCGTTCTGGGAGCGGGCGAGCCGGGCCCGCAGCCGCACGAGCCGCCCCGCGCCGGGCGGGGGCCTCTCGATCTCGACGGCGGGCCGCGCCGACGGGGCCTCCGCCGGCGGCGCCTTCTCGATCGTGGGGGCGCCGGTGTCGGCCGCGTCGGCGGCGGTGGCGCCGCCGGTGCGGTCCGAGGGGCGCTCGACCGGCGGGCGCGGGCGGGGCCGGCGCGGCCGCAGCAGCGTGATGCCGCCGATGATCAGCGCGATCACGGCCAGCGCGGCGATGACGATCACATATTCCATAACGCCCCCAGTTTTCCAGACGAGCACTCCCGCGCGGACACGCTGCGCCGGGCCCGCCGATCATGCGGCGAGCCCGGCCGGGCGCGCAACCGCGCGGGACGCCCGAACGCCCCGGACGCCCGCGCCGGGCAGGGTAGATCAGGCATTACCCCCAGGGAGGGATGCCCGTTCGGAGGACTCCCACTCGTCGACGTTGCGGAGCAGGGCCTCCAGGTAGGAGCGCAGGTGGGTGCGGTAGACGTCGCTGTAGGTGCGCAGGTAGGCGATCTCGCGCTCCAGGGCGAGGCGCTCCCCGTCCGGGAGGGTCTCGGGGCGGGACGCGGGCGGGGCCTGCGGGGCGGCCGTCCGGACGGCCGCCTCGGCGACGGCGACGGCCTTGCGGTGGGCCTCCTCCAGCATCTGCTCCGCGCGGCCCTTGGCGTCGGACAGGATCGCCTCCCGGTGCAGCCTCGCCTCGTGCGCCAGCTCCCTGGTGTAGCGCTCGGCGTCGGCCACGTACAGGTCGGCGGTCTGCTGGGCCTGCGACAGGATGCGGACGGCCTGGAAGTGGGCGTCCTCGGGGGCCATGACGCCGCGGGCGCCCGAGGACGCCTGGGCCCGCAGCCGGTTCACCTCGTCGGCGAGGGCGGCCTGGTCGGTGAAGATCTTGACGAGTTCCCGCTCCACGTACTGCAGGAAGTTGCGGACCTGCTCCTCGTCGTATCCGCGGCGCCCGAGGGCGGCCCGGGCGAACACCACCGAGTGGAGTTCGCCCGGGCTCAGCCGCGAGCCCTCGGAGACGACCGGAAGGTTCGGGGAGTTCAACGCGCTCACCTCTGTGCGTCGGCGAAGGTTTCGAGGCGGATGCGGTCACGGGGGACGCCGAGCCGCGTCAGCTGCTCGACGGTGTGCCCGACCATGACGGACGGCCCGCACACGTAGGCGTCGTGACCGTCCCATGGGCCGCGCCTGGCGACCACGTCGGACAGGTTGCCGTGCTCGATGCCGTCGTCCCCGGACTGGAGCAGCGAGGAGAACCCGTGCCCGCCCTGTTCGTCCGACACGGCCGAGACGAGTGTGAGCCAGGGGAGCCCGTCCGCCAGCTTGGTCAGGTCCTCCAGGTCGTAGAGGCCGTCGCGGCTGCGGGCGCCGAAGAACAGGTGCACGCGCGGCGGAACGGCGCGACCGGAGATCTGCTCCAGGATCGCCTTGAGCGGGGCCAGGCCCGTGCTGCCCGCGACGAGCAGGACGTCCCGCGGGGAGCTCTCGTCCAACGTGAGCGTGCCGATGGGGGCGCCCATGCGGACGCGGTCGCCGGGCTGGGTGCCGCGCACCAGCACGGGGCTCACCGGCCCGCCGTCCACCAGCCGGACGTGGAAGTCGACGGTGTGGTCGGGACGCGGCGCGTTCGCCATCGAGTAGTACCGCCAGTGCCGCAACCGGGACGGCACTTCGAGCGCGACGGACTGGCCCGGCGCGTACGGCAGGGGCCGGTCGGGCTGGATCCGCATCACGCTGATGTCGAATCTGCGGCGCTCGACGGCGACGACCTGGCCGTTCCACCAGGCGGGGGTGCTGAGGGCGTTCTCGTTGGCGGCCTCCAGCATGACCTTGGCCACGAGGCCGTAGGCGGCCGTCCAGTCGCTCTCGATGTCGTCGTTCCAGGCGGCTCCGGAGAAGTGCCGCAGGGTGGCCAGGAGGCTGGCGCCGACGTGCGGGTAGTGCTCGGCCACGATGCCGAACCTGCGGTGGTCACGGCCGAGCTGCTGCAGGAACGGGACGAGGTTGGACAGGTCGTCCACCTGGGACACGATGTGCCCGAGGGCGCGCAGCAGCTTGTCGCGCTGGCCGCTCATCCCGACGGGGAACATGTCGCGCAGGTGGGGGTTGCGCACGAAGAGGTCGGAGTAGAAGAACAGCGCGACCCCGTCGCCCTTCTCGGCGACCTGCGCGAAGCTGGCCTTCAGTCGCTGGGCGTCCACGGATCAGGCGACGGGCTCGGCCGCGGCCTCCGTCATCACCTTCGCGACGACGCCGTAGGCGGCGGTCCAGTCGCCTTCGAGGTCGGCGTTCCACTCCGGGCCGCTGAAGTGGGCGAGGGTGGCGAGCAGGCTGGCGCCGACGGGCGCGTAGTGCTCGGCGACGACGCCGAAGCCGTGGTGGCGGCGTCCGAGGTCGGTGAGGAAGGGGACGAGCGCGTCCGGGTCGTCCACGGTCGAGACGATCTGGGACAGCGCCGCGATCAGCACCTCGTGCTGCTTGGCCATCGACGCGGGGAACATCCGCCTGAGCTGCGGGTCCCGCGCGAAAAGGTCGGCGTAGAAATACTCCGCGACGTCCAGGCCGTTCGTGGCGACCAGGGCGAAATTGTCTTTGAGTTTCTGCGGATCCACGGATGACACCTCTCCGGCGGTTCTCCGTACCAGGCGGGGGGAGCCTGGTGAAGGAGCCAGAGAACCGCAGGTGCATATGGGTAGTGGATAGCCCCAGGTCACACAAGTCCGCCAGCGTCGCCAGGTCATCACGGTCGGTGCACGCCGATCCTTCCGATTACGCGTCACCGGCGGGGATGTGAAGTCTCCGATCGGTTATGGGCCCGGGGAAGACGGCGGTGACCGGACCCGCCGCCGCGCCCGAAATGTGAGCGCTGGGCGATGTCACGTTCCAGAGAAATGTGACCCGCATCACGGTGCCCGCGAAAGGGCCCGCCTTCGGCCGGACGGGGGCGCCGGGCCGCCGCACGCCCCTGTCAGCGCGGCAACCAGGCGCCCCGGTCCACCGGCGGGCGCCTCGCGGCCGCCCCGGCCGGCCACGACGGATGCCCAGCCCCGGCCGACCACGCCGAGAACGGCGATGCCCCGGGCCCTCCGAGCACCTTCGAAACGGTGAGCCACCAGGTCCGTACGCCGAGTGAGAGGACGTCCGGCCCGGTACGCGACGGCGGGCCGCCCTTAACGCGGACGGCGTCCCGCAGAAGTTCCTTTCCCGGTTCTTCTCATGAGATAATCCCGCCTTACCGCTCCGTCCCCCCGTTCGGTTCGGACCGAGTGGCGCGGCGACGCATTTCTCCTCCATGCGTCCAGGGCACTCCTATAGGAAAAGGAAGTCGCTGGGGCGGGAGTGGCCCGGACGGGCGCCCACCCTCGCTGACCTGCCGATCTTGTGGCCGCTGGCCATTCCCCGGTCAAGGCGTTAATCTTCGGCTGCCGCCTGATCTACCGGAAAGGCGGCGCTCGGACAATGGGCCGACATCCCGCCCCGAGGAAGGCACGCCATGGCTCTTCGGTTCACCTCCCGCGCCGTCGGCGCGCTCGCCGTCACGGCGCTCGCGACAACATTTCTCGCGTCGGGGTGCAGTGGCGACGACAAGGACGGCGGCAACAAGGTGTTCCGACCTCCGCCCTCGTCGCCATCGACCACCGCGCAGGAGGACACCGACCCCGGCGCCCGGGAGGGGATCGAGGGCGCGAAGGCCGCGCTCCAGGCATTCCTGCGCGGCCAGGCCGCCGGGGACCAGGGGGTGTGCCGCTATGTCGCGGAGGACGGCGACTTCCTCCGGGGCCCGGCGCTCCGCGGCGACTGCGCCGCCGGTGTGCGCAACACGCCGCACCTCGTCCGGCCGCAGGAGCGGCAGGCCCTCCGGACCGTGTCCGTGAAGGGCGGCCGGCTGGCGGGCGAGGAGGCGGTCATCCCGTTCTCCGCCCTGCACTGGGGGAGCGGGACCATGACCGAGCGCACACTCCAGGGCGAGTTCACCCTGCACCACAACGGGGAGATCTGGCAGATCGTGAAGTGACACCGGACGCCCCGCCGGTCAGGGCCGGTACATGGCGATCCAGTCGACCGAGAGGGTCACGTCGGCCTTCCGGCTGACCCCCTTGGTCGTCAGGCTGGTCATCTGCGGGAACCAGTCGAGCTGGATGGCCTGCCCCATCTTCCCGGGCGGCAGGGCCTCCCGCTTCGAGGTGTGGAACCACTTGCGCCCGTCCACGTAGCCCGTGATGCCCCTGGAGTTCCACTCCACCGCGAAGGCGTGCCACTGCGTCAGGTCGATCTTCAGGTGGGAGTCCAGGCGCTGGGACTCCTTCTCGGGTCCGTAGTGCAGGAAGAAGTTGGTCCCGTTGCGCAGGCCCTTGTCGCCGTAGGTCTCCATCCAGTCGATCTCCCCGCCGCCGTTCTGCGGGTCGGTGCCGCCACCGCCGCCGACCGGCCACAGCAGCAGGTTGGCGTTGTAGCAGGCGCAGCCGCGGCTCACCTTGACGCGGGCCTCCCAGCGTCCGCGGTTCTGGGCGCCCTTCATCCAGGCGACGCCCCCGGTGTCGCCGTTGCGCTTGCCGGTGATGCGCAGGACGCCGTTCCGTACGGTCACCGCGTTGGCGACGCGGCGGCCGCGGCCGCCGTTGCCCGGACCCGTGTAGACCTCCCAGGCGCGGCGGTCGAAGGTCCGGAAGCCGTCGGAGGCGATCGGACGCCCCCACCGGTACCGCCGCGCGGCGGTCGTGGAGGCCCGCTTCTTCGGGCGCTCGGAGTCCCAGGTGTCCTCGTGGGCCCGCGGACCCGGCTTCCCGTGCGCGGTGGCGGGCGTCCCGTAGGCGATGGCGGGCGCGGACCTCTCCAGGGAACCGACGGCGCGGGCGGGCGTCCGGCCCGGGGGCGCCTGCGCGGAGGCGGCGAGCGCGAACGAGCAGCCGGCGGCCAGCACTCCGCCGCTGATCATGGCCATTCTGGTACGGGTCGGCAAAAGCACGGCATTCCTCCGGGCAACGAATCAGGCGAAGGCCCGGCGGGAATTGCACCGTCCTTCTCGTACTCCGTTCACCGGAACGCTATCGACGGCCCGCGGGCGCCCCTAGGGCCCTAGGGCCCTAGGCACGGGGGGTGCGGGCCCCAATCGCGGAGGCCCTGCTCAGCCGCCGGGAGGCATCCCGAGCCAGGTCACGATGGCCGTGGCCCGGTTCGGCGCGCCGAGTTTTGCATATATGCGATTGATGTAGTTCTTGACGGTTTTCTCGGTGAGAAATAGCTTGGCCGCGATGTCGTGATTCGCATGACCGCGCACGATCAGATCCATGACCTGGACCTCGCGGGCGGAAAGTCCGAAACGCTCGCGCTGCTCGGCCGGATCGGCCGCGGGCGCCGCTGGACGGCCCGTCCGCGCGGCGTCGATGAGCGCGGCGCTGGCCGCGTGCGAGAGGGGGTGGGCCCGGTGCCGGACGGTGTCCCGGATCGCCTCGGCGAGCTCGTCCACCGTGAAGGTGTTGTGCACGAGGTAGCCGACGGCGCCGTTGCGGACGGCCGACAGGATCACCTCGGGCTCCTCCACCTGGGTGAGCATGATCACGCGGCTGGTCCGGCTCAGCGCGGCGGCGGCGCTCACCCCGTCGGCGCGCGGCATCCGGACGTCGAGCAGGACCACGTCGGGCACGAGCCGCCAGGCCATCTCCTCGGCCTCGCGCCCGTCGCCGGCCTCGCCCACCACCTCGATGTCGTCGGTGGCCTCCAGCGCGGAGGTGAGGCCGGCGCGGATGAAGGCGTTGTCGTCCACGACCATGACGCGGTACCGGACGGGCCCGTCCATCACCGGCTCCCCAGCGCGGCCTGTGCGGGCTCGGGCTCCGGGCCCGCCGCCGGCATCGACGCGGTGATCTCGGTGCCGCCGCCCGGAACCGAGCGCACGGCCAGCCGGCCGCCCGCCCTCCTCGCCCGCTCGTGCATGCCCACGAGGCCGTAATGTCCCCCGCGGGTGAGCGTTTCCAGCCAGCCGGGGTCGTCCGGCCGTCCGGGCATTCCCCTGCCGTCGTCGCGCACGCGCACCTCCAGGTCGCCGTCGATGATCGCCGTGACGATGTCGACGCGGGACGCCTCCGCGTGCCGCCCCACGTTCTCCAGCGCCTCCCGCACGATCGTGACCATCTCGCGCCGCGCCGGCGCCGGCAGGTCGGCGCCGGCCTCGGCGTCCACCCGCACCGGGACGCCGGTGCGGCCCTCCCACTCCCCCGCCAGCTCCCGCACGGCGTCGCCCAGCGGGACGCCGGCGGAGTCGTCGCGCAGCTCGGCGATGAGCGAGCGCGCCTCGCGGGTGGCGACCTGGGCCGCGGTGGCGATGCGCCGCGCCTCCCGCTCGGCGCGGTCGGGGGACTTGCGGACCCAGCCGGGCAGGCCGTTCGCCGACAGGGCGATGCCGGACAGCGTCGCCGTCAGCGAGTCGTGCATCTCGCGGGCCAGCCGGGTGCGCTCCTCGGCGGCCATCGCCTGCGCCTCCATCCGCCAGCGCGTCTCCTCGGCGGCGGCGTGCTCGTCGAACAGGCGGCGCAGCACCGTCCCGACGAGCGCCGCGACCCCGTAGAAGACGGGCAGCATGACGAGCAGCGGCATCGTGATGCCTCCGCCGCCGTCGTCGGAGGGCGCGTTGCGGTAGAGCGCCGCGTAGTACAGCACGGCCTGCTGCGCGCACAGCAGCGCGGTGACCGGCCACCGGTACAGCAGCCCGGCCAGACCGGCGGTCACCACCGTCACGAGGAAGTAGGGGCCGAAGATCCCGCCCACCTGCAGCACCGCGTAGCCGATGAGCACGTCGAAGGCCAGCAGCGCGGGCTGCTCGAACAGCCGCAGCACGACCTTCTCCCAGCCCGCCAGCACCACGCCGGAGACCACGGCCGCGAGGACCAGCACGCCGAGCGCCCAGGGGTCGTCGCGCACCTGCCCGTCCACCACCACGGTCACCCCGATGACGAGCACGCGCAGCTGCATCAGCAGGACGAACGTGGTCCCGACCCTGGTCTCGACAGAACGCTGCAAGCCAGACGGAACCGATGCACCGGAGCGCGGCATCGCGGAAGCCCTCCAGTTGACGAGCGCCGAGTCATGACGCCATTGATCTTGTCGAAGACCGCATAGCGAACATTAGTCATTCCGGACGAGGAGATCGCTACGATGCCCACGAGAACAGGCGTTCCCGTTCGCGGGAGGACACCGGTGCAGGCGCCGAGAGCGGTTCCGCATCCGGAGGAGGCGCGTGACCCGGCCGACCTGCTCGACCTGATGCGCCGCCTGCAGCAATGGTCCGGCCTGCCCCTTTCCGAGCTTGAGGAGCGGATGAACGCCGACGGTGTGGTCGCCCCCTCGGGGCTCGACGCGCTCCTCAGCGGGCGGGCGCTGCCGAGCCGAGGGCTGGTGACTTCCTTTTTGGCCACATGCGGCCTCGTCCCGGACGAGCGCACGCGGTGGCTGCGGGTCTACGACCGGCTGTGCGGCCCCGCCGCCGTGGAGGGCGACCGGCGCGTGGCGGGACGGCCGGCGCTGAACCTCGGCCCGGCGGCGCCTCCCCTCGCCGCTCCCCCCGTCCTGACCCCCGTCCAGGCTCCCGACCCCGCCCTGGCCTCCGCGCCGGCGTCCGGGAGCGGCTCCTCCGGAACCGGCTCCTCCGGCAGCGGTTCCTCCGGGCGGCACGCGGCGTCGCCGCCGGGCCCGCGGCACCGCAAGAAGTCCCCACGCGGGAACGCCGACCGCCGCCCGGTGTCGCTGCTCGTGGCGGCGCCCGCGATCATCACGCTCGGCGTGGTGGTCACGACGCTGGCGGGGGTGTTCGGCAGCGGAGACGAAGGCAAGCCCCACCGGCAGCAGGCCTCGCCGGGCGCGTCCACCAAGTCGGCGCCGCCATCCGCCGGGTGGTACACGATCATGCCCATCACCGACGAGCGGACCGGCGACTGCCTGTCGGTCCTCCCGGACGAAGAGCTCGATCCGCAGCTGGCGCAGGACAAGTGCGTGGCGGAGGACAGGCTCCAGCGGATGCGGCTCGCCTCCGTCCCCGGCGGCTCCGGGACATTCCAGCTGAAGGCGTGGACGCCGAAGGGCAAGCTGTGGTGCACGACGCTCGACAAGAAGACCGAGCGGGCCACGCTGCACATGAAGGAGTGCGGGGACGACGATCCGCTGCAGCGGTTCGGGCTGGCGCCGGCGGGCAAGCCGGTGAAGGGCGGGCAGCTGTTCGACCTCGTGCCGGAGGCGACCCGCGACCATGACATGTGCATCGGCGTCGACATCCGGATCACCGGGGGGCTGGAGACGATCCTCGCCTCGTGCGGCAACACCGGAGTGCGCGGCTTCCTCTTCACCCCCGCCTCCGAGCCGTGACCGCGCGGCGGGTCAGTCGAGGTCGCGCAGGCGCTGGCTGACGACCTGGGTGACGCCGTCGCCGCGCATGCTGACGCCGTAGAGGGCGTCGGCGCCCTCCATCGTGCGCTTCTGGTGCGTGATGACGATCAGCTGGGACGACTCGCGCAGCTCCTCGAAGACCGTGATGAGCCGCTGGGTGTTGGTGTCGTCCAGCGCCGCCTCGACCTCGTCCAGCACGTAGAACGGGGACGGGCGCGCCTTGAACACCGCGACGAGGAACGCGATCGCCACCAGGGACCGCTCGCCGCCCGACAGCAGCGACAGCCGCTTGACCTTCTTGCCGGGCGGGCGGGCCGAGACCTCGACGCCCGTGGCGAGCATGTCGCCCGGCTCGGTCAGCGACAGGCTGCCCTCGCCGCCGGGGAACAGCCGGGCGAAGATCCGCTCGAACTCGCGGGCGGTGTCGTCGTAGGCGGCGGCGAACACCTGCTGGACGCGGTCGTCGACCTCCTTGACGAGGCCGAGCAGTTCGCGCTGGGTCTTCTTCAGGTCCTCCAGCTGGGAGGTGAGGAACGCGTGCCGCTCCTCCAGGGCGGCGAACTCCTCCAGCGCCAGCGGGTTGACCTTGCCGAGCTGGTTGAGCTGCCGCTCGGCGGTCTTGGCGCGCTTCTCCTGGACGGCCCGCTCGTACGGGAGGGGCGGCGCGTCCTCGCCCTTCCCCGGGTCGGCCGGGACGGGCTGGTCGGGCCCGTACTCCGACACCAGCGCCTCGACCTCCAGGCCGAACTCCTCCAGGGCCCGCTGCTCGAACTGCTCCAGCCGCAGCCGCTGCTCGGCGCGGGCGACCTCGTTGCCGTGCACCACGTTGACGAGGCGTTCGAGGGTCGAGGACAGCTCGCGCACCTGCCCGCGGACGACCTTCAGCTCCGCCTCGCGCGCGGCCTTGGCCTGCTCGGCGGCCTCGCGGCGGCGCACCGCGGCGGCGAGGGAGTGCTCGATGCGCCCCAGTGCCGCACGGGCGCCCCGCAGGACGGCCTTGGCGACCCGGGCCTGCTCCTCCCGGCGGGCGCGGCGCTGCGCGGCGTGGGCGCGCTCCTCGCGCTCGCGGCGGGCGCCGCGTTCGAGGGCGTCGGCGCGCCCGGCGATGGCCTGGACGCGCTCCTCGGCGGTGCGGACCGCGAGCCGCGCCTCCATCTCCGCGGTGCGCAGCTCCTGGCAGCGGGCGTTCAGCTCGTCGCGCGACTCGGTGTCGTGCCCGGCCTCGTCGGCGACCTCGGCGGCCTCCTCGGCCTCCGCGAGCCGCACCGCCAGCTCCTCGGCCGCCTCGGTGTCGCGTTCGAGGGACTCCCCGGCCGCGTCGAGGGCCTTGGTCAGCCGCTCGGCCTCGCCCCGCGCGGCCCGGACGTCGGCCTCCAGGCGGGCGGCGCGCTTGGCCTCCTGCGCCGCCTGCGCGTCGTACTCCCGCAGCCGCGCGCGGACGCGGTCGAGCCCGGCCTGCGCGCGGTCGACCCCCGACCGTGCGTCGCCGGCCGCGGCTTCGGCCGCCTCGACGGCGGCCTGGGCGGCGTGCTCGCGCTCCACCGCCCCGGTGAGCCCGTCGGCGGCGGCGGCAGCGGCGGTCTCCGCCGCGGCGAGGTCCTCGGTGGCCTGGTCGAGCGTCGCGCGCATCTGCAGGAGGCCCTGCCCCCCGCCTTCTCCGCCGCCCTGCGCCCAGTGCGCCCCGACGAGCTCCCCGGCCCGCGTGACGGCCCGCAGCGACGGCTCCCCGCGCACGAGCACGGCCGCGGCGGGAACGTCCTCGACGACGACCACGTCCAGCAGCAGATGCTCGAAAGCGGGACGCACCGAATCCGGGACGGTGACCGCGTCGACCGCGTAGTCGGCCCCGGCGACGCGCTCGGCCCGCGCCGGCGGCCCACCCCCGACGACCAGCCCCGCGCGCCCGGCGTCGCGGGAGCGCAGCAGCGCGAGCGCCGCCTCGGCGGTCTCCAGTGACCCGACCGCGACGGCCTCGGCGGCGCCGCCGAGCGCGGCGGCGACGGCGGTCTCGTACCCGGGCCGGACGTTCAGCAGCGAGGCGACCGTGCCCAGCACCCCGCCGAGCGAACCGTCCGAGGCCGCCGACAGCAGCGCCTCCCCGCCGTCGGCGGCGCTGGCGAGCGTCAGGTCCAGGGCCTCGATCCGCGCCTGGAGGGCCGCGATCCGCTTCTGCGCCGTCTGGTCGGCGCCGCGGGCCGCCCCCACCGCCGACCGGGCCTCCTTCAGCGCGCGGCGCGGGCCGTCCACGGCGGCGCGGGCGGTCTCGGCGGCGTCCTTGGCCGCTGCGAGCGCCTCCTGCGCGGCCTCGTGCTCGGCGGCGAGCGCGGGATCCTCGACGACCTCCGCCTCGAACGCCTCGAACTCGGCCTGCGCGGACCCGGCGCGCTGCTCGGCCTCCTCCCGCGCCTCCGCGAGCCGCCCGATCTCCGACCGCCCGGCCTGCGCCTTGCTGCGCAGCGCCTCGACCCGGCCGCGCAGCCGCGCCAGCTGCTCGCGGCGGTCGGCGGCGGCGCGGGCGGCGGACTGCAGGCGGCGCTCCTCGGCCGCAAGGGCCTCCTCCGCGGCCGACCGCTCCTCCACGGCGCCGGACAGCCCCTCCCGGGCCTCGTCCAGCGCCTCGCGGAGCATCTCCTCCTGCTCGCGGATCTCGGCGGCCTCGCGCTCCATGTCCTCGGGATCGCGGCCCCGCCGCTCCTCATCGCGCGCCTCCGCGGCGTTGCGGTGCCGCTCGGCCGCGAGATCGGCGACGCCGCGGAGCCGCTCCCTCAGCGCCGACAACTGGAACCAGGTGTCCTGGACCTGCGCGAGCTTCGGCGCCTGCTCCGCCTCCTCGGCCTCCAGGACGCCCTCGCGCACCTGCGCCCCGCCGAGCGCCCGCTCCGTCTCGGTGCGCCGCTCCCGGATCGCGGCCTCGTCGGCGGCCTCCTGCTCCAGCCTCGTCCGCAGCGTGACCAGGTCGTCGGCGAGCAGCCGCAGCCGGGCGTCCCGCAGGTCCGCCTGGATCACCGCGGCCCGGCGCGCGATCTCGGCCTGCCGCCCGAGGGGCTTCAACTGCCGCCGCAGCTCACCGGTCAGGTCCTGCACGCGCGTGAGGTTGCCCTGCATCGCGTCCAGCTTGCGGAGGGCCTTCTCCTTGCGCTTGCGGTGCTTGAGGACGCCGGCCGCCTCCTCGATCACCGCGCGCCGCCCCTCCGGCCCCGAGTGCAGGACGCGGTCGAGCTGCCCCTGCCCGATGATCACGTGCATCTCGCGGCCGATGCCGGAGTCCGACAGCAGCTCCTGGATGTCCAGCAGCCGGCACGCGTCCCCGTTGATCGCGTACTCGCTCGACCCCGACCGGAACATCAGCCGGCTGATGGTCACCTCGGAGTAGTCGATCGGCAGCGCGCCGTCGGAGTTGTCGATCGTCAGCACGACCTCGGCGCGCCCCAGCGGCGCCCGGTTGGCCGTCCCGGCGAAGATGACGTCCTCCATCTTCCCGCCGCGCAGCGACTTGGCGCCCTGCTCCCCCATCACCCACGCCAGCGCGTCCACGACATTGGACTTCCCGGACCCGTTGGGCCCGACCACAGCGGTGATCCCCGGCTCGAACTTCAGCGTGGTGGAGGACGCGAAGGACTTGAAGCCGCGCAGCGTCAGATTCTTCAGATACACGCGCCAGCCGCCCCCCTCCTACGACACCCACACCCAGAACATCCGAAGCACGATACTGGTTTTCTTGCTTTTTTCTCCTCCTTCGGGCGCTGGGCGCCCTCCATCGTCGATAAAAGCGGGCGATCGCTGGCATCGCTCCGACTCGCCCAAGGGCTCGCTGCGCGATCAGGTTCTCGCTCCGCTCGAACCTGCCTTCGGACGCGATCGCAGTGTTTATTGCAGTGCTCTCCTCCTTCGGGCCCCGAGGGCCCTCCATCGTCGGGCACCGCGGGCGATCGCTGGCATCGCTCCGACTCGCCCAAGGGCTCGCTGCGCGATCAGGTTCTCGCTCCGCTCGAACCTGCCTTCGGACGCGATCGCAACCATGGAGGTCGTTGCGTGGTTGCGGCGGTGGCTGAGGTCGTCGCGGTTGTGGGTTGCGGGGGGCTCGCCTTGCGGGCGGTCTCGCCTCGTTCGGGCCTGGTTCTGGACGCGATTGCCGTTGAGGAGGTCCGTGCTGGGTGCGACGCGGCGTAGTTGTGGGTCGCCTAAAAGCACACACAGCTCCGCTCGTGCGCGTAGGGCGGCGGTGTTTGAGTGCGGGTACAGGTACGCGCAAGTTGGGCGAGCGGCGACGCATCGCTCGCGGAGGGCGATCCCCCATCAATGCCTACGATGCGGAGAATTCGACGACTGCTCGGGAGCCTGACGAGAAGGGCGGCCACCTCGCGACGGCCTCGACGGCTGAGCAGCGCTCAGGGCAAGGGGAACCCGCAGCGGGAAGCACAGAGAGCCGCCGTGCCGAGCAGACCACAACCGACTATCGCGACCGCCTCAGCCGACGCAGCAACCGCGCGACGGCCTGGGGGCCGCGATCGCGTCCGAAGGCAGATTCGAGCGAAGCAAGAATCTGATCGCGCAGCGAGCCGCCAGGCGAGCCGAAGCGATGCCAGCGGTCGCACGCTTTTATCGACGATGGAGGGCCGCTAGGCCCGAAAGAGGAGAAAAAAGCAATAAATCAAGTGAGCGCGGGTTCGCGCTCCTTTACCGGAAGCGACATCACTTCGTCGTCCGTCGCCGTCGCAAGCGCGTCGTTTTCCGCCTGGAGCCGTACGAGCTCGGCCTCCAGGTCACGTACGCGCTGCTGCAGGCGCCGCATCTCCGCGACCATCCGGGGGTCGGGACCGCCGACGTGGCCGAGTAGAGCCTTCGCCATGACTAAGGGTCCTCCACGCTGAGTAACCAGCAGGGATCGCGCACAGGAAACCGCTCAAGTCGGTGCGCGTACCGTCTAGAGTCGCACCGGTCGCTGTCCTGGTCAAGACGCACATCACAGGCCGGTAACAACCTTCCTCTACTAGTTTAGCAGGTACAAACCGGTACTCCCTACCCGGTCAGCGTTCCCGGAACCCGGAGGCCTCCCCGCGCGGCGCGCCCCAGCGGTCGACGACGCCGGTCACAGCGCCGGGACGTCCGGGAACGCCGCCGGGGACGTCGCCGTCCAGCAGCTCCAGAAGCCGGCGGCAGACGCCGCGCGGGCCCTCGGCCACGACCTCGACGCGGCCGTCGGCCAGGTTGGTGGCGCTGCCGGCGAGACCCAGTTCCAGCGCCCGGGACCTGACCCACCAGCGGAACCCGACGCCCTGGACGCGTCCCCGCACCCAGGCCGTGAGCCGCACGATCTCGTCGTCCTCGTTCATCGCTCCCTCTCGGTGCCGCTAGTACCGTGCCCGCCTGGGGCGGGGCTGGCACACCGGGCAGCTGTAGGACGAGCGGTTCATGAACTCGTCGCGTCGGATCGGGGAGCCGCAGCGGCGGCAGGGCTCGTCGCGCCGCCCGTAGGCGTCCAGGGACCGCTCGAAGTAGCCGCTCTCGCCGTTGACGTTCACGTAGAGGCTGTCGAAGGACGTGCCGCCGACCTCCAGGGCGGCCGTCATGACCTCTCTCGCGGCCTCCAGGACGCGCGCGGCGTCCGCCCGGGTCATCGTGTCGGTCGGGCGCGCCCAGTGCAGCCTGGCGCGCCACAGGGCCTCGTCGGCGTAGATGTTGCCGACCCCGCTGATCAGGGACTGGTCGAGGAGGGCCCGCTTGATCCCGGTGTTGCGGCGGCGCAGCGCGCGGTAGAAGGCCTCCGCGTCGAAGGCGTCCTCCAGCGGGTCGGCGGCGATGTGGACGATCGGCTCGGGGACGAGCGCCCGCCCGTCGAAGACGTCGGGGACGAGGTCGGCGACCATGAGGTGCCCGAACGTCCGCTGGTCGACGAAGCGCAGGTCGAGGCCGTCGTCGTCGAACTCGGCGCGGACCCGCAGGTGCTTCTCGCGTTCCCGGCCGGGCTCGCCGACGAGCAGCTGCCCGCTCATGCCGAGGTGCGCGAGCACCGCCTCGCCGGGGGCGCCGTCCTCCTCGGAGCGGAGCGGGATCCACAGGTACTTGCCGCGGCGGCGGGGGGCCAGCATGGTGCGCTTGGCGAGCCGCCCGGCGAAGTCGGCGGGGCCCTCGGCGTGCCGGCGCACCGATCGCGGGTGCAGGACCTCGGCGGACGCGACGGTCCGGCCGGTCGTCCAGCGCTCCAGGCCGCGCCGGACGACCTCGACCTCGGGAAGCTCAGGCACCGGCCTGCGCCGCCTGCCCGGCCTCCCTGGCCGGGTCCTCGTCCTGCGCCACCGCCGTCTCCGGGGTCGCGTCGCGCTGGACGACGAACTCGCGGATGGCGTTCCAGGCGGCCTCGGCTGCGTGCTGCTCGGCCTCCTTCTTGCTGCGGCCCTCGCCGGACCCGTAGGTCTGGCCGCCGACCCGCACGGAGGCGCGGAACGTCTTCTGGTGGTCGGGGCCGCTCTCGGCGACGTGGTACTCGGGGACGCCGAGCTCCTCGACGGCGGTGAGCTCCTGCAGCGAGGTCTTCCAGTCCAGGCCGGCGCCGAGCCCCGCCGACCGCTTGATCAGCCCGTCGAAGAGCCGGTGCACCAGGGCGGACGCCTCGCTCAGGCCCCGGTCGAGGTAGACGGCGCCGATCAGCGCCTCCAGCGTGTCGGCGAGGATCGAGGCCTTGTCGCGGCCTCCGGTGCCCTCCTCGCCGCGGCCGAGCCGGATGTGGGCGCCGACGCCGAGGCCGCGGGCGACGCCGGCGAGGGCGCGCATGTTGACCACGGCGGCCCGGAGCTTGGCGAGCTGCCCCTCGGGGAGGTCGGGGTGGCCGCGGAACAGGGTGTCGGTGACGACGAGGCCCAGCACCGAGTCGCCGAGGAACTCCAGGCGCTCGTTGGTGGGCAGGCCGCCGTTCTCGTAGGCGTAGGAACGGTGTGTCAGGGCGCGTTCGAGCAGCTCGCCGCCCACTTCGACGCCGAGCGCGCCGGTCAGTTCCGCGCGGTCCGGCGCGGGTTCGCTCTTCTTAGCGCTCACAGGCCCTCCTCGCAGGCCGTGTACCGCGCGGCGCGCGGTCGCCTCTGCGGCGCGCGGCCGAGGGGCCGGGACGGCGAGGACGCTCGGCGGGGTGGGTCCGCGAAGACGAGGTGCGCGCCGGTCGGTTGGATCCCGGCGTGCACCACGGCTCCGGGCGCAGTCTCCGCGCCGGTCACCACGCCGACGTCACGCGCCGGGTGGTCGGGGTGCGTGTCCTTCCGCACCGTGAGGGGCGGGCCGCATGCGCGGATCCGCCCCCCAGGATGCGAGAAGACTCAGGCCGACGGGGCGATGACCTGCCGCCGGTCGTAGGTTCCGCACGTCGCGCACGCGGTGTGCGGCAGCTTGTGGTCGCGGCACGTCGGGCACTCGACCAGGTTCGGCGCGGCGGTCTTCCACTGCGCACGCCGGTGCCGCGTGTTGCTGCGCGACTTCTTCCGCTTCGGGACGGCCACGTCAGCCCTCCTGCTTTCCTTCTCGATCCGATGAATCACGGGTGCCGGAGCTCCCGTTCCCCCGGTCGGGGGCTGCCGGCGACAGGTCGCCGGCAAGGTCCCGCAGCGCCGCCCACCGGGGGTCGGCGACGTCATGGCGGTGGCCCGGCCCGACGTCCGCGAGCCGCGCACCGCAGTCCGGGCACAGGCCCGGGCAGTCGTCCCGGCACAGCGGGGACAGCGGCAGCGCGAGCACCACCGCGTCCCGCAGGACCGGTTCGAGGTCGATCAGGTCGCCCTCCAGGCGGAGCTCGTCGTCGTCGGCGTTCCCGCCCGAGCGGGTGTCGTCGTAGACGAACAGCTCCTGGAAGTCCGCCTCGAAGGTCGAGGCGATCGGGTCGAGGCAGCGGGAGCACTCCCCCTGGAGGGGGACCGTCGCCGTGCCGGTGACGAGCACCCCCTCGAGGACCGCCTCGAGCCGGAGGTCCAGCTCGATCGCGGCGCCTTCGGGGACGCCCACCATCTCGACGCCGAAGTTCTCCGGTGCCGGCACGGTCAGGCGCTCCTCCCGCGACGATCCGGGTTGCCTGCTCAGAGCTCGGGTGTCGAGCTTGAACGGGGCGCCGGGGTCGTTGCGTGTCAGCGGATTCCTGCTTTCGTGAGGCATGGTCGAACGGCGGCTGTCTGCAATGGCCGACAACCAAGGGTACCGAACACCGGCCGCTGACCCAACTCGCGGCCCGTCCACCAGGGGCAGGCCCGTCAGCCGTCCTTCCGGAGCCGCTGCACCAGCCGGTCGTGGACGCTGTCGGGGACCAGGCCGGAGACGTCCCCGCCGAACCTCACGACCTCCTTCATCAGGCTGGACGACAGGAACGCGTACTCGGGGTTGGTCGCCATGAACAGCGTCTCCACGCCGGCGATCCGGTGGTTCATCTGGGCCATCTGCAGCTCGTACTCGTAGTCGCTGACGGCCCGCAGCCCCCGGACGATCACCGGGATGTCCTGCTCCTTGCAGTAGTCGACGGTGAGCCCGTAGAAGGTGTCGACCGTGACGTTGCCGTACTCCCGGGTGACCTCGGAGATCATGTCGGCGCGCTCGTCCACGGTGAACAGGCTCTTCTTGCTCTTGTTGATCAGCACGGCGACGACCACCTCGTCGTAGAGGCGGGAGGCGCGGCTGATGATGTCGAGATGCCCGTTGGTGACGGGGTCGAACGATCCCGGACAGACGACACGGCGCACGGCGCGAACCCCTTCGGTCCCGGTTTCTGACCTGCGGCGTGAACGTACCAAATCGCATTCGGCCGGGTTCCCACCGGGCTCGGCGGGCCCGTCTCAGCCGCCCAGCGCGTCGACGATCCGCGCGGCGACGGGACCGGACTCGATGCCGTACCCGGACGCCTCGGTCATCACCGCGACCGCGTACCTCGGATCGCCGCGCGGCCCGAACCCGATGAACCAGCGGTCGTTGTAGGAGGCGCCCTCGACGTCGGCGGTCCCGGTCTTGCCGCCGAGGACGGACGTCCCCCGCAGGGACTTGCCGGTGCCCCGCTCGACCACGGCCTCCATCATGTCCCGCATCTGCTTCGCCTGGTCCCCGGTCAGCGCGCGGGACATCCGCCGGGACGAGATCTTGTCGACCGTCGAGCCGTCCGGGGCGCGCAGCCTCTCGACCAGCCGCGGCCGCATGACCTCCCCGTCGTTGAGGACCGCGGCGGCGACCATGGCCATCTGCAGCGGCGAGGCGACCGTGCTGCCCTGCCCGATGGATCCGAGCGCGCTGAGCGACGGCTGGTCGGTCGCCGGGAAGGAACTGGGGGCGCTCTTCAGGCCGTCGGCGAACTCGATCCGGTCGCCGAACCCGAACCTGCCCGCCTGCGCGCCGACGGCGTCGTTGCCCGGTTCCTGGGCGCCCATGTAGGCGAACGTGGTGTTGCAGGACTGCGCGTACGCCTCGATGAGAGGAATCTGCGACAGGTCGCAGGAACCGCCGATGTCGCCCGCGTCGTTGTTGATCGCCTGCCCGGCGCCCGGCGGCCTGTAGCCGCGCCCGGCCTTGACGCGCGTGTCCTCGCTCGTGCCGGACCTCAGCGCCGCCGCGGCGACCACCGTCTTGAACGTGGAGCCCGGCGGGAACACCTCGTGGGCGGCCTTGTCGAGCAGCGGCTTGCGCGGCTGGTCGCCGAGCCGGTCGAACGCCTCCGTGGCCTTCTTCCGGTCGAGCGTCGACACGTCGTTCGGGTCGTAGGACGGTGTGGAGGCCATCACCAGGATCGCGCCGGTGCGCGCGTCGAGGACGACCGCGGCCCCCCGGCGGGCGCCGCTGGACCGCAGCGCCTCGTAGGCGGCGCGCTGCGCGTCGGGATCGACGGTGGACTCCACCATGCCGCCGGGGACCCTCTTGCCGATCAGCTTGTCGACGAGGCCGGAGGTGGCGAGCCGGGCGTCGGTCCCGTCCAGGAAGTGGTTCTCGGCCTCCTCCAGGCCGGTCTGGGAGAACACCGAGAAGTAGCCGGTGACCGGCGCGAAGGCGGCGCCGTCCTTGTAGCGGCGCTGGAAGCGGTCGTCGCCGACCTGCTCGGACCAGGCGAGCCGCTCGCCGCGCGCGACGATCGGCCCGCGATCGATCTTGAAGCGGTCCTCGAACTGACGGGCGTTGAGGGGGTCGTCCCGCAGTTCCTGCGCCTGGAAGCCCTGCACGTAGGTGACGTTCACCAGGAGCGCGAGGATCAGGAGCAGGGTGATCACCCACATGCGTGCCACCGCGCGGTCGATCCCGGGCTTCATGCGGATGCCTCTACCCGAACCGCCGGACTGTCAACGGCCGTCGGCGCGGCCGTACCAGAAGACCGCCTCGCCGTAGCGCCGCTCCCGCTCGGCCTCGTAGCCGCCCGGCCACTCCAGCGCCGGGCCGCGGGCGGCGCGCTCCACGACGACCAGCGCGTCCGGGGACGCCCACCCGTTGTCGCGCAGGTCCTCCAGCAGGGCGCTCACGGAGGCGTCCGCCAGCGCGTACGGCGGGTCGGCGAAGATCAGGTCGTAGGGCTCGTCCGGCGCCTTGCGGACGAGCCGCTCCACCTTGTCGGCGCAGGGAACGGCACCGGGCAGCCCGAGCGCCCCGACGTTCTGCCGGATCACCTTCATCGCCCGCGGATGCGACTCGACCAGCAGCGCATGGACGGCCCCCCGCGACAGAGCCTCAAGCCCAACGGCCCCCGACCCCGCGTAAAGATCGGCGACACGCAGCCCGTCCAACGGCCCGAGCAGGGCGAGCACCGTGGAGAAGAGCCCCTCCCGCGCACGATCACTGGTCGGCCTGGTATCCCGCCCCGCCGGCACGACCAACCGCCGCCCCCCAGCCACCCCCGCAATAACCCGACTCATCGCCCCAGTATCGGCCCGCCGAGGAGCACCCATCGCACTACCTCCGCCCCCAGCCCTCGCAGCCCCGGCTCGATCACGAGCAAACACGGCTAACTCGCTCAGCCGTCTACTACGCCAGCTTGATCGCCCAGCAAGCTGCCGGCGAGCCATGCAAAAGAGCAGAAACTCACTACCGCAACAAGCTCAGCCACCGCCGCACCACGCGAGTACCTGGGGGCCGCGATCGCGTCCGAAGGCAGGTTCAAGCGAAGCGAGAACCTGATCGCGCAGCGAGCCTTTAGGCGAGCCGGAGCGATGCCAGCGATCGCCGCGTTTTTCGACGATGGAGGGCCGCCAAGGCCCGAAGGAGGAGAAAAGGGCAAATAAATACAGCGGGTCGCCAGCGCCGTGCCACGCTGACGACCCGCTCGCGGCCGGTACCAGCTTTGGACCGAGGGGACCGGCCACATCCACACTCGCGACCGCTGTTCAAGCGAACGCGAGAACCCCACCTCCCAGCAAGCCACCAGGCGAGTCAAGCAAGCCCAATGCCACGACCTCCGTCGCCACTCCGCAACGACGACCTCCCTGGTTGCGATCGAAGGCCGGTTCGAGCAAAGCGAGAACCCGACCGCCTAGCGAGCCGCCAGGCGAGCCGTGCGACCCACTGCTGCAACGACCTCAGCCACCGGCGCACCACGCGACAACCTGGGGCCGCGATCGCGTCCGAAGGCAGATCCGAGCGGAGCAAGGATCTGATCGCGCAGCGAGCCGCCAGGCGAGTCGAAGCGATGCCAGCGATCGCTGCAGTGTTCGACGATGGAGGGCCCCCGGGCCCGAAGGAGGAGAGCACTGCGATAGGCACAGCAGGGCCGCCAGGCCCGAAGGAGGAGAAAAAGGCAATATCACGCCAAACTCCAGCGGGCTTGGGTTCGGACTCCCGGGTCGGGGTCGGCGAGGGTTTCGGTCAGGGCGGTCACCACCTCGGGGATGTCGGCGGCCCACTGTTCGAGGGCCTGGACGGCTGCCCGGCGGACGTCGACCGTGCGGTCGTGGAGGGCCTTGATCAGGGGGCGGACGGCGACTTCGGGGCGGGCCTTGGCCAGGGCGCGGACGGCGTGGCAGCGGACCTGCCAGTTGGCGTGGGCGATCGCGGTGACGACGCGTCCTTCGAGGGGTTCGGGGATGCCGAGGTCGGCGGCGGCGGCGAGGGCGGCGAGGGCGGCGAGGCGGACGACGGGGTCGTGGTCGGTGAGGAGGTGTTCGAGCGCGGGGAGGCCGGAGGGGCGGGCGAGGCGGGCGAGGCCCTCGGCGACGGCGACGCGGACCTCGCGGGACGGGTCGTCGGCGGCCTCGGCGACGCGGGCGGTCTCGCGCAGCGCGATCAGGCCGAGGACGGCCTGGATACGGACGTGGGGCTCGTCGTCCTCGAAGCCCCGGGCGTACAGCTCGCCGGCGCCCGCGGCGAGGATGCCGATGAGGTCGGCGGCGGTGTCGCGGACGGCGGTGTCGCGGCCGCGGGCGGCGGCGAGGAGCAGGGCGTCGACGCCGTCGTCTCCGAAGTAGAGCTCGGGCAGGTCGCGCAGCGCGTCGGCGGCGACGCGGCGGACGTCCTCGTGGTCGTCGGCGAGCGCCCAGGCGAAGGTGTCGCCGGTGCCGCGGGGCGCCTCTCCCGCGCGGGCCGCCCTGGTGAGCGCCGTGAGGGCCGCGGCCCGGGTCGCGGGGTCGGGGTCGCGGAGGAACTCCTCCGCCTGGTCGAGCCGGATGGTGCGAGTCATGGGCGTGGCCTCCTGGTGGGCCGTCGGATCCGGAGGCGGGCGGGGCCCGCCCGGGGGGCTCGGGATCAGCGACGGGAACACAGGGCGCTCGCCTGGCGCCGGAGGTCGACGTGCAGGCGGGCGATCAGAGCACGACTCGGGTTCACGCGTTCATCGTGTCCCGGCCGGACCCTATTGTCAACCAAATAGGTCGGCAATATCTGTTATGTCTTCTCCAGGAAGTCCGCGCGCTCCTCGTCCAGCAGGGAGGCGAGAACGGTGGCCAGGCCGGGGTGGTCCGACAGGTCGGGGTCGGCCTCGACGAGCGCGGTGGCCTCCTCGCGGGCGTCGCGGATCACGTCCTCGTCCCGCTGGAGCGTGAGCAGCCGCAGGCTGGACGAGCGCCCGGCCTGCGCGGCGCCGAGCACGTCGCCCTCGCGGCGCTGCTCCAGGTCGAGCCTGGACAGCTTGAAACCGTCGGTGGTGGAGGCGACCGCGTCCAGCCGCTCGCGGGCCTTGCCGCCCGGCGCGGCGTCGGTGACCAGCAGGCAGAGGCCGTGCAGGGAGCCGCGCCCGACCCGCCCGCGCAGCTGGTGGAGCTGGGAGACGCCGAACCGGTCCGCGTCCATGATCACCATGACGGTGGCGTTGGGCACGTCCACGCCGACCTCGATGACCGTGGTGGCGAGCAGGACGTCGAGCTCCCGCGCGGTGAAGCGGCGCATCACCGCGTCCTTCTCGTCCGGGTGCAGCTTGCCGTGCAGGACGCCGAGGCGCAGCCCGTCGAGCAGCTCCTCCAGCTTCGGCAGCACCTCCATGATCCCGAGCGGGGACCGGCGCTCGCCCTCCTCGTCCACGACGGCGTCGCCCTCGTCGCCCTCCTGCTCGCCGATGCGGGGGCAGACGATGTAGACCTGCCGGCCGTTCGCCGCCTCCTCCTTGATGCGCTCCCAGGTGCGGGCGAGGAACGCGGGCTTCTCGGGCGGCACGACGTGCGTCTGGATCTGCGACCGCCCCGCCGGAAGCTGCCCGAGGACCGAGGTCTCCAGGTCGCCGAAGACGGTCATGGCCACCGTGCGCGGGATCGGCGTCGCCGTCATGACCAGCACGTGCGGGCGGCCGCCGTCGACCTTCTCGCGCAGGGCGTCCCGCTGCTCGACGCCGAACCTGTGCTGCTCGTCCACCACGACGAGCCCGAGATCGGCGAACTGGACGCTCTCCTGGAGCAGCGCGTGGGTGCCGACGACGATCCCGGCCGCGCCGGACGCCGCCTCCAGCAGCGCCTCCTTGCGCGCCTTCGCCCCCTGCGACCCGGTCAGCAGCGCCACCCGCGTGGCGTGCTCGGCGCCGCCGATCTGCCCCGCCTGCGCCAGGTCGCCGAGCATCCCGATGATCGACCGGTAGTGCTGCTGCGCCAGCACCTCGGTCGGCGCCAGCAGCGCCGCCTGCCCTCCCCCGTCCACCACCTGCAACATCGCCCGCAACGCGACCACCGTCTTCCCCGCGCCGACGTCGCCTTGGAGGAGGCGGTGCATGGGGTGGCGCTCGGCCAGGTCGGCGGCTATCTCGTCGCCCACCTGCCGCTGGCCCTCGGTGAGTTCGAAGGGCAGGCGCGCGTCGAACTCCGACTGGACGCCCTCGAAGGCCGGGGGGCGGGGCTTGGCGGGCAGCGACGCGGCGGCGACGCGGCGCTGGGCCAGGGCCGCCTGGACGACGAAGGCCTCGTCCCACTTGAGACGGGCCTTGGCGCGGCCCAGTTCGTCCCAGGTGCGGGGCCGGTGGATGCCCTCGTACGCCTCGCGCAGGCCGATCAGGCGCCGGCGGCCCAGGAGCGCGCCGGGCATGGGGTCGTCCGGCAGGTCGAGCTGGTCGAGGACGGTGTCGACGGACGTGCTGATCGCCTCGATGGGCAGCGACTTGGTGGACGGGTAGATCGGGATGATCTCGTCCGCCCACTCCTGTGCGGCCTCCTCGGCCTTCTCCTGGACGACCTTGTACTGCGGGTGGGCCAGCTGCCGGACGGCCCTGCCGCTGCGGGGCACGTAGGTGCTGATCTTCCCGGCGAACAGGCCGCGGGTGCCCGGCGACAGCTCCTTCTCGGGCCGGTAGGAGCCCTTGCGGCCGAAGAAGCTGAGCTTGAGCTCGCCGGTCCCGTCGGTGACCGTGATCTCCAGGACGTACCCGGGGCTGCGGGTGAGGGAGCGGCCCTGCACCTTCACGACCTCGGCCATGACCGTCACGTGCTCGCCGTCCTGCAGCCCGCTGAGCTGCGTCAGCTCGCCGCGGTGGGCGTAGCGGCGCGGATAGTGGAGCAGCAGGTCGCCGACCGTGTGCAGGTCGAGGCCCTTCTTCAGCGCGTTGGCCGTCTTGTCGCCGAGGACCTTGCGCAACGGCTCGTCGAGAGTTGCCACGGGTCTTTTCTAGCCGATGGGGGCGACGGGAATCACTCGACGCCGATGAGCAGGGGGTAGCGTTCCTGGTCGCCGTCGTAGACGCCGGCCTCCACGTCGGGGCGCCGCCGGCGCAGATGCTCCTGCAGGCCGGCGGCGAGACCGGGCGGGGCGTGCCGTCCGGGGATCAGCGTGACCAGCTCCCCTCCGCCCGACAGCATCCGGTCCAGGACGTCGCGGGCCACCGCGGCGAGGTCCGCGCCGATCGTCGCGACGTCGCCCTCGATCAGGCCGAGGACGTCGCCCGGCCGGCAGAGGCCGGCGCTCGTCACCGCCTCCTGCGCGGCGACCTCCAGGTGGCCGAAGCGGGTGGCGCCGGCCGCGCGGGTCATCTCGATCACGTCCTCGGCGAAGCGGCGCAGCGGGTCGTGCACGGCGAGCGCCGCCATCCCCTGGACGGACGCCTTCGTCGGGATCACCGCGATGCGCGCCCCGCCGTCCCGCGCGCGCTCTGCGGCGGCCTCGGCGAGGGCGAGGACCTCCGGCTCGTTCGGCAGCACCGTCACCTCGTCGCCCGCGGCGAGGAGGGCCTCCGCGAGCACCGCGAGCGGCGGGACGGCGCCGGGCTCGCGCCGCACGACCCGCGCGCCGCTCTCCTCGAACAGCGCGGCCAGCCCGTCGGCGGCGGTGACGGCGATCACCGCGCGGCCGGTGTGCGGCGTGCGCGGCCCGCCTTCAACGGCGTGCAGGTAGGTGACGCGGATCCGGTGCGGCCGCCCCGCCCCCATGCCCGCCTCGACGGCCGCCCCGGCGTCGTCGACATGGACGTGGACGTTCCACAGCCCGTCGCCGCCGACCACGACGAGGGAGTCGCCGAGGCCGTCGAGCCGCTCCCGCAGCGTGTGGACCGCGTCGTCGGGCGCGTCCAGGAGGTACATCACCTCGTAGCCGAAGCCCTGCGGCGCCGGGAACGGAGCGGAGGGCGCGGGCGCCCCGGCGGCGCGGGGCGGGACGTCGTACCGCTCGGGGTACTCGTCGGTGATCACGGCGACGAGGGCGTCGAGCACCACGCAGAGTCCGGCCGCTCCGGCGTCCACGACACCGGAGCGGGCCAGCACGTCCAGCTGCCCGGTGGTGCGGCGCAGCGCCCGCCGGGCGCCCGCGGCGGCGGCCCGCGCGGCCTCGGGGAGCCCGGTTCCGGGGGCCGCCGCGCAGGCCGCGGCGGCCTCGGCGAGGACGCTCAGGATCGTGCCCTCGACGGGATGCTCGACGGCGCCGCGGGCCAGGACGGACGCGTGGTCCAGGGCGGACGCGAAGGCCGCGCCGTCCGGCGGCGCCTCCAGCGGGCCGAGGACGTCGGCGAGGCCCCGGAACACCTGGCTGAGGATCACGCCGGAGTTGCCCCGGGCGCCGAGCAGGGCCCCCTGCGCGAGGGTCCGCCACGGGTCCGCGCCGCCCGGCGGACCGTCCAGGGCGTCGGCCGCCGCGATGACGGTCAGGTGAAGGTTGGTGCCGGTGTCGCCGTCCGGGACGGGGAACACGTTGAGCGCGTCGATCTCGGCCCTCGTCCGTCCGAGGGCCTCCGCCGCGAGCCTGCACCACCGCCGCACCGCCGCGCCGCCGAGGACCGCCGCATCATCGAGGGCCACCGTGCTCCCTTCCGCGCCGCCGGTCGCGGCGCCGCCGATTCGCTAACCCGACGGGCTGTCGGCTAGTCTGGTCCACGCGCCACGTTCGTGGCGCTCATCAGTGAGCGCCCATGATGCCCGGCCCGCCCGAGGCGGCAGCCGGGTGGCGCTCCGATCAGAGCATCGACACCACTTGGAGTTTCCCGTGGCTTCCGTCTGCGACGTCTGCGGCAAGGGACCCGGTTTCGGCATGCGCGTGTCCCACTCGCACCGCCGCACCCCGCGCCGCTGGAACCCCAACATCCAGCGCGTGCGCGCCGTCGTGAACGGCAGCACCAAGCGGATCAACGCCTGCACGTCCTGCATCAAGGCCGGCAAGGTCGTCAAGCCGACGGTCTGAGCCTTCCCGGGCCGCCCCTGCGGGACGGCCCACCGCACCGCCTCAGTCGGCTCATCGGAATCCCCGGTGGGCCGGCTTTCGCATTCCCGCCCGATGCCGCAGCGGCCCCCGAGCCCGGCCGGCGCCGCCCGGCCGTCGTGCCGCGGGCCGCGCGTCGCGCCGGCGGTGGTCAGAGGCGGTGCCGCCAGGCGTGGTCGACGGGGCCGATGCCCGCGCCGAGGGGGAAGCCCGCCGCGATCGCGCCCGTCACGTACTCCTTCGCCTTCGCCACCGCGGCCGGGACGTCGTCGCCGAGCGCCAGGTGCGAGGCGATGGCGGACGCGAGCGTGCAGCCGGTCCCGTGGGTGTGCCGGTTGTCGTGCCGGGGCGCGGTGAAGCGGTGCTCGCGCTCCCCGTCGAACAGCAGGTCGGCGGGCTCGCCCGGCAGGTGCCCGCCCTTGATCAGCACCCAGGCGGGGCCGAGGGCCTTGACCGCCTCGGCGGCCTCGCGCAGCCCGGACTCGTCCACGACCTTGACGCCGGTGAGCTGCTCCACCTCGTACAGGTTGGGCGTGACGACGGTCGCGGCGGGCAGCAGCGCCGCGCGGACGGCGTCCACGGCCTCCGGGGCGAGCAGCGGGTCGCCGTGCTTGGAGACGCCGACCGGGTCGACGACGGCGGGGGCGCCGGACGCCGCGAGCGCCTCGGCGACGATCTCGACCAGGGCGCCGGACGCGAGCATGCCGGTCTTGATCGCGTGGACGCCGATGTCGGACAGGACCGAGTCGATCTGGGCGCGCACGGCCTCGGGCGGCAGTTCCCAGTAGCCCTGGACGCCGAGGGAGTTCTGCGCGGTGACGGCGGCGACGACGCTCATCCCGTGGACGCCGAGCGCGAGCATGGTCTTCAGGTCCGCCTGGATGCCGGCGCCGCCGCCGGAGTCCGAGCCCGCGATGGTGAGCACGAGGGGCGGGGCGGAGGCAGTGCGCGTCATACCGCCCATTTTATGGTGATCTGTGGAAGCGGCGATCCGCCGGAGGCGTCCGAGCTCAGACCAGCGTGCAGGGCAGCTTGTTGAGGATGCAGGCGGACGGCCGGGACGGGGCGCCCTGCGCGGCGAACACGATCCGCACGGTGCCGCCGGGCGCGATCGCGGTGCGGCCGCGGACGAAGGCGACCCGCCCGGTCCGCACGACGGTGGCGCCCTGCACGGCCGTGACCGGGGCGTTCGTGATCTTGAAGGCGAGCGCCCACGCGGTGACGGGGCGCTGCCCCTTGTTGGCGATCGTGGCGGTGGCCTTGAACCCGCCGGGGGTGCGGGAGGCGACGCGGAAGCCGACGACGAGGCCGTCGGGGCGGCCCGCGCCGCGGCTGGCGCGCCCGCCGGGGCCGCGCTGGGTGATCTGGTTGTCGCGCGGGTCGGTCTGGGACGTCTTCGGGGCGCCGCCCGCGAAGTTGAGGGAGATCTGCTGGGTGCTCAGCGCGTAGGAGACGATCCCCACGGCGATGACGAGCGCGACGATCGGGAGCAGCGGGAGGGGCAGCATCGAGACGATCCTCGTCCAGCCGCTCTTGGCGGAGTCGTCCGTCCCCGGCTCGGGCTCACTGTGAGTGTCGCCGGGCTCGGGCGGCAGCCCGCGCGGCTGCTCGGGGAACGGCGCCGCCGCGGGGGCGCCCGGGTAGTCGCCGGGATAGTCCCAGGGGAGCGGGGCGAACCGGTGGGGGTCCGCCTGCGGGTCGTCCCGGCGCTCGGCGACCGGGTCCGTCCGCGCGGGCGGCGGCCCCGGCCTGACCTGGTCATGCGGCGAGACGTACACCCGGTCGTCGGTCGGCCCGGAGAACACGTCGTAGGAGGGGTCGACAGGAGCCCCGAAGTACGGCCCTCGCGACGCTTCGGCGCCCGGTACGGGGTCGTCGTCCGGTTGCTCAAGCCTGGAGTGTCGTCCCATCCCATCCTTCTTCGATCACAGGATGTATACCAAACCCGTCCCAAGCATGCCTACTGGATGTGTCAACACACACGGCCGTACGCGTCGAGGGCGCCGGGGCGTTCAGGCTGGGAAATGATCCCATGCTCCGGGGGGCGGGCGGCGCCCGTCCACGCGCACTCCGGTCCCCTCGGCGACGGTCCCGATCCGTGTCCAGGACGGGGGCAGGACGGCGTCCGCCGGGTAGGTCCCGGCGAACGCGTGGTCCTCGCCGCCGGTGAGCGCGAGGGCCGGACCGTCCGGCCCGAGGATCTCCGGGACGGGCAGGCGCGCGGAGTCGACGTCGATCCGGACGCCGCTCGCGCGGGCGATGTGCCCGAGGTCCTGGACGAGCCCGTCGCTCACGTCGAGCAGCGCGGTGGCGCCGTGGGTCCGCGCCTCCTCCCCGGCGGTGTAGGGCGGCTCGGGACGGCGGTGCGCCGCGATCAGCTCCTCGGGAGCGTCCCGCCCGGCCTCCAGCAGCGCGAGCCCCGCGGCGGCGAAGCCGAGCCTGCCGCGGACGGCGACGACGTCCCCCGGGCGCGCCCCGGAGCGGGTGAGCGGCGCCGCCCCGCCGAGGTCGCCGAGGGCGGTGATCGCGAGAGTGATCTGCGGCGCGGCCACGACGTCGCCGCCCGCGACGGACGCGCCCGCCGCGCGGCACTCGTCGGCGAGCCCGTCGTAGAGCCGCTCGGCCCATCCGGCGCGGGTCCCGGGCGGGGCCGCGAAGCCGACGAGCAGCGCCGTGGGGCTCGCGCCCATCGCGACGACGTCGGCGAGGTTCTGCGCGGCGGCCTTGCGCCCGATGTCGTAGGGGCCGGACCAGTCGAGGCGGAAGTGGCGCCCCTCCACGAGCAGGTCGGTGGTGGCGACGACGCGGCCGTCCGGCGCGGCGATCACCGCGGCGTCGTCGCCGGGGCCGAGCCGGACGGCCGGGCCCTGGGGCAGCCGCCGGGTCAGACGGCCGATCAGGCCGAACTCGCCCAGCTCGCCGATCGTGCCCATCTGCGCCGTTCCCCCGATTTCTCGCGTTTCTCCCGGTTCACACCGGGCACGCCGTACCCCGACCGCCCGTGGCGGCGCGTAACACGATACGGTGAACCGTCCGACGGTTGATTCTCCGCTTGGGGAGGACGTGATGGTGCAGGCCTACATCCTCATCCAGACCGAAGTCGGTAAGGCAGCCGATGTGGCGGGCCACATCACCGGCATCACCGGCGTGACCCGGGCGGAGGACGTCACCGGACCCTACGACGTGATCGTCCGAGCGGAGGCGCGGAATGTGGACGAGCTGGGCAAGCTCGTCGTCGCGCAGATCCAGGCCGTCGAGGGCATCACGCGGACCCTCACGTGCCCGATCGTCCACATCTGAGCGCTCCGCGGCGTCGAATCGCTTCCTGGCCGTCCTCGGCGGCATCGCACTGCTCGCCGCGGCGTGCGGGGACGGCGCCGTGCAGGTCCCGGTGCCGGGCCCGGACGCGGCGACCCAGCGGCTCTGCCAGGGGCTGCGGCTGCCCGAGAAGGTGCACGGGCAGAAGCGCCGCGACACCTCCCCGGACTCGCCGCTGACCGCCGCCTGGGGCTCCCCCGCGATCGCGCTGCGCTGCGGCGTCCCCCGTCCCGCGGCGCTCCGCCAGACGTCGGAGCTGGTGACCATCAACGGGATCGACTGGTTCGGGCAGCCCGCCGACCGGCCGGTGACCTTCACCGCGGTGGCGCGCCAGGCCTACGTCGAGGTGACGGTGCCCCCGAAGTACAACCCGGCCGGGGACGTGCTGATCGAGCTGGGGCCTTCGATCAAGGCGACGATCCCCGCGAAGCCCGAGGGCCAGATCTGATCGACCGAGCCTGATCAACGGGCCTGGCCGCCGGGACCCGGTCACCAGATCGGGACCGGGCTCTCCCCCCGCGGGTAGTAGCCGGGGATCGGCTCCCCGGACGCGGCCCGCTCCAGCCGCCGCCTCATCCCGTCCGACAGGACCCCGGCCTTCATCATCTCGACGAACACCGACGTGACGTTGCCGAGGTCGAACCAGTCGCGCTGCCACGACCACCGCCGGTCCCCCGCGTACCGGAACCAGGACCCGCCGATGCCGAGCACCTCGTAGGGCGTCCCGTCGGGGCGGCGCGCGTCGGCGACCTGCTTCCAGAACCCGACGACCCCGCCCTTGCGCTCGTCGACCAGGATGCTCTGGTACGGGTAGGTCCAGCCGTCCAGGCCGCCCATCTCCGAACCGAGCGCGATGTCGCGGATCTCGTCCCGGCCGACGGCCATGAAGTCCTGGTCGGGGCCGATGTTCCAGCCGTAGGTGGCGTCCTCGGTGTAGAGGTCGGCGAGCGGGCGCCAGTCGCCGGCCTCCTCGCAGCGGCGGTTGGCCTCCAGCCAGTGCTCGACCATCGCGTCGAGCTCTTCACGGGGGAACGCGGGCATCACGACTCCAGCAGTTTGAGGGCCTGGGTGGGGCAGTAGCGGACGGCGGAGGCCACCCCGGCGCGCATGTCCTCGGGCGGCTCGGCGTCCAGGACGCGGACCCTGCCCTTGGGCGGCACCTCGAAGACGTCGGGGGCCTCCAGCTCGCACATGGCGTGTCCCTGGCACAGGTCCAGGTCGGCCTCGATCCTCACCGGCGCCTCCGGCGGTAGCGGACGGCGCAGGGCTGGGCGAGCTGGACCACCATCTTCGAGTGGTCGTCGCGGTAGCTCTCGGGCGGCTGCGCGGGCTCGAACTCCCAGTCCCGCAGCAGGACCGAGAAGATGGCCTTGAGCTGCATCATCGCGAAGTTCGCGCCGACGCAGCGGTGCCGGCCGGCGCCGAACGGCACCCACGTCCAGCGGTGGAGCACGTCCTCTTCGCGCGGAGCGGCGTAGCGCTCGGGGTGGAAGACGTCGGCGTCGGGGAAGTCGGCCTCGATCCGGTTGGAGACGGCGAGGCCGCAGCCGACCATCGTGCCCGCCGGGATGCGGTGCCCGACCACCTCCTGGTCGGACTGCGCGACCCGCAGCAGCAGGATCAGCGGCGGATGCAGCCGCAGCGCCTCCTTGATCGCCGACTCCAGGTTCGGGATGGCGCGCAGCGCCTGGAACGACACCTCGCGGCCGTCGTCGTACAGCTCGTCCAGCTCGCGGACCACGCCGTCCAGGACGCCCGGATGGCGGAGCAGCTCGATGAGCGTCCAGGCGGCGGTGCCGGACGTGGTGTGGTGCCCGGCGAACATCATCGAGATGAACATGCCGGTGACCTGGTCGGCGTCGAACTTGAGCGTGCCGTCCCCGTCCTTGATCGACATCAGCACGTCGAGCAGGTCGCGGTCCTGCCGGGGCGGGTCCGGGGGCCGCGAGTCCATGATCTGCTGGACGAGCTCCACCAGCGCCGCGCGCGCCGCGTCGCGCCGCCGGAAGCTGTCGATGTCGGCGTGGGGGGCGACGTAGGCGATCGCGTCGGTGCCGCGTTCGAGGTCGTGGTACAGGTCGGCGAACCGGCGGTCGAGCTGCTCGCGGAACTTGCGCCCGATCAGGCACGCGGACGAGGTGTAGATCGTCAGCTCGGCGAAGAAGTCGAGCAGGTCGATCTCGCCCTCCTCGCCCCAGCCGGCGACCATCCGGTCGACCTCCGCGGAGATCGTCGCGGCGTGGCCCTTCATGAACGAGCCCTTGAGCGCCTGGTTGTGCAGTGCCTCGCGGCGCTGCTCCGGGGTGGCGTCGAACACCACGCCCTCGCCGAAGATCGGCGTCATGAACGGGTACGCCTCGGCCTGGTCCAGCTCCTCGTCGGGGGCGCGGAAGAAGAACTCGTTGGCCTCCGCGCCCGACAGCAGCACGACGCGGCGCCCGGCGAGGCGGAACTCGCCGACGTCGCCGCACTCGTCCCGGACCCGCCGCATCAGCCCGATCGGGTCCGAGCGCAGCTCCTCCAGGTGGTCGGGCCCGCCCGACACGACGCGCGGCTCCACCAGTGCGGTCACGACTCCTCCAACGGTGCCTCGGGCTGGACTTCGACGAGCCGGAGATGGGCGCCGCGCGGGGCCGCGACGATCGCGGCGACGGCGGCGGCGACGTCGGACGGGCGCAGGAAGTAGGGGTGGCGGGCGTGGCCCCACCTGGCCCAGTCCTCCAGGACGGCGCCGGTGGTCTCCGCGTCCCAGCTCATGCCCATGCCGGTCGCGGTGGGCCCGGGCCGGACGATGGACGCCCGCACGCCCGTCCCCTCCAGCTCCATCTGCATGGTGCGGGCCATCCCCTCCACGCCGTTCTTGGCCGCGACGTAGGCGCCCGTCCAGGAGCGCGGCGCGGGGACGGTGTCGGAGGAGACGAACACGATGTCGCCGCGCCGCCGCGCCACCATCCCCGGGACGAACTGCGACACGAGCCGGTGCGCGCCGACGAGGTGGACCTGCACCTGCGCGAGGAACTCTGCGGTGTCGAGCTCGTGCAGGCGCCCGGCGGACAGGTCGCCGGCGCTGGAGACGACGACCTCGACGGGTCCGAGCGCGTCGGCGGCGGCCGCGGCGAACGCCTTGACCGAGTCGGAGTCGGCGACGTCGAGCGGGTGCGCGAACGCCTCGCCCCCGCCGGCCCGGACGGTCGCCGCCAGCTCCTCGCACCGGTCGGCGCGCCGCGCGCCGAGCGCGACCGGGTGCCCGGCCATCGCCAGCGCCGTCGCCGTCGCCGCGCCGATCCCGGACGAGGCGCCGGTCACCACGGCCGCGCGGCGCTGCGGATGGGGGTCGAACCTGGGCATCAGCGCACCTCCACGCGCACGGGCAGGGCGGCGAAGCCGCGGACGTTCACCGAGTGCACGCGCTCGGCGCCGTCGTGGTCGACCTCGTAGGCGGGGACGCGGCGCACGAACTCGGTCAGCGCGATGCGCGCCTCCAGCCGCGCCAGGTTCGCGCCGAGGCAGAAGTGCCGGCCGCCGCCGAAGCTGACGAGCTGGGAGGTGTCGCGGTCGAGGTCGTAGGCGTCGGCGTCGGCGAACACGCGCGGGTCGCGGTTGGCCGATCCGACGAGCAGGAGCACGCGGTCGCCCTCGCGGACGCGCCGGCCGTGCAGCTCGACGTCCCGCACGACCTTCCTGGCGAGCATCTGGCTGGAGGTGTCGTAGCGGAGCGTCTCCTCCACCCAGTCGTCCACCCGGGCCGGGTCGCGGAGGGGCTTGGCGGCCTGGTCCGGGTTGCGCGACCCCCAGTAGAGGGCGTTGGCGAGCAGCTTGGTGGTGGTCTCGTTCCCGGCGACCACCATCAGGAACAGGAACGCGATGACCTCCTCGTCGTCCAGCCGGTCGCCGTCGATCTCGGCGTCGAGGAGGGCGGAGGTCAGGTCGCCGGCGGGCCTGCGGCGCCGCTCGGCGACCATGTCCTGGTAGTAGCCGGCGAGGGTGAGGGCCGCGTCCATCCCGGCGGGCGGGACGTCGTTCAGGCCCTCCTCCCGGTGGACGACCGTGTCCGCGAGCCGGCGCACCTCGGCCCGGTCGGCCTCGGGGACGCCCATCATCTCCGAGATGACGTCCATGGGCAGCAGGCCGGCGAACTCGGAGACGAAGTCGAACCCGCCCTTCTCCAGGGCCGGCTCCAGATACCGCCGGGTGAGCGCCAGGATGCCGTCGCCCAGTTCCTTGACCCGCCGCGGCGTGAAGCCTTTGGACACCAGGGCGCGCATGCGGGTGTGGCGCGGCGGGTCGAGCGCGAGGAACGACATCGTCCGGGGCGCGTGCGGGCCCCAGGCGCTCGGTTCCACCGAGACGCCGTGGGAGTTGGAGAAGGTCGCGTGGTCGCGGAAGGCCGCGGAGACGTCGGCGTGCCGGGTCAGCGCCCAGAAGCCGATCTCGTCGTTGCGGTAGAGGGGCGCCTCCTCGCGGAGGCGCGCGTAGAGGGGGTAGGGGTCCTCGTGGACGGCGTAGTCGAAGGGGCTGTAGGAGACCTGCGCGGCAGGGTCCACGGCCGTCACCTCACTCGGGGGGTTCGGGCAGGATGAGCTCCGCCATCTCGGCGAGCCGGTCGGCCATGCGGGCGTAGGACGTGTAGCCCATGCCCGCGTACAGGAGCGCGCCGGTGTAGGCCAGTTCCAGCGCACCGAGGATCTTGGGGTCGTCGTGCTCGCGCAGCGCCGCGCGGAGCCGTTCGCGGATCGCGTACCCGATCCGCATCCGCAGTTCGCGGACGTCGGGGTCGGTGCCGAGCAGCGCGGTGGTGCACGCCGCCGCGAGGTCCGGCTCGTCCGACACCAGCAGCGCGATCTCGCGGAGCGTCCCCACCACGCGTTCGCGCAGCGTCCCGTCCGCCTCGACCGGGGGCAGGGCGCTGAGCCGCCGCCAGAACACCTCGGTGATGAGGTGGTTCTTGGAGGCGAAGTAGGTGTAGGCGGTCGCGGGCGCCACGCCGGCGCGGCGGGCCACGTTGCGGACGGTCAGGCCCTCGTAGCCGGTCTCGCCGACCTCCACCACGGCGGCGTCGGTCAGCCGCCGCACCGTGTCGGCCTGCCGCTCGGTGAGGCGGCGCCGGGTGGGCTCGGTCATGGGTTCGGGTTTTCCGGACACGTGTCCAGACATTAGTTCAGAAGTAGGGCGCGCGCAACGCCCGCCGTGCTCGTCCCGGGTGGGGCGGGCGGGATTCGAACCCGCTCAGTCAGCGACACCTGGTTTACAGCCAGGCCCGACTCTCCGAACGTCGGCGCCGCCCCTCGCGCGGGCCGCGGGCCCGCGCCGTGCCTCCGGAGGGATTCGAACCCCCAGCGCACAGCACCTCATGCTGCCGTCTCTGCCGTTGGACTACGGAGGCGTGCGTGCGGCTCCCGGGATTCGAACCCGGAACGTCCACTTCCTGAGAGTGGCCTCTCTGCCTGTTGGAGTAGAGCCGCGGGGAACTCGCGAGGACGGGCGTCGCTCGCGGCGGCTCGGCCGGGGCCTCTAGGAGACGGGATACCGGCCGGGGCGGGCGTGCGACGCCGAGGGCAGTCGGAGTCGATACTGCTCCAGAGCCATGGCCGGTCCTCCTCTCGCGCGTCTCGTGTCACCGTCCCTGTCTCGGACGGGCTGACGTCGTCAACGGTGCCACCGGCGGCACGGCCGCGGCAACGGGTTTTCCGCTCAGTTCTCGTTCGGCAGGGCCGCGCCGAACGCGACCAGGGCCCAGAACGCGACCATGATCCAGCCGAGCGCGATCCCCGTGACCGCGAGCCCGAGGCCGCGCTCGCCGGAGCGCCGCAGCCGCACCCAGGCCATGTGCCCGGCGACGATCGCGGGGATGGACGGCAGCCCGCACGTGATCAGCCCCACCGCGCCCATGGACACCGCGTAGATCGCGAGGCTGTTCATCGGCGGCTTGGCGTGCGGATGGCCCGCGGCCGGGTAGTGGTGGGGCGCCTGCGTGGGGTGCCCCTGGTAGCCCGTCTGGTACCCGGCCATCTGCTGGTATCCGGTGGGCTGCTGGTAGCCCGTGGACTGCTGGTAGCCGGCCGGCTGCTGGTAGGCGGCCGGGCGGGCGTCGATCGCGTCGGCGTAGCGGTTCCAGCTCTCCGCCTCGGCGGTCCGCCCCTGCCCGCCGAGCAGGACGGCGAGGTTGCGCATCGCGGCCGGGTCGCCCGCCTGCGCGGCCTGCCGGTACTGCCCCTCGACCAGCGCCGCCGCCTCCCCCGCGGCGAGCGCCGGAGCGATCCCCGGCGCCTGCGTCCCGGGCGCCTCGGTGCGGTCCCGGCCGCGGACCGAGGCGGTCTCGGCGCGGTGCCGGCCGGGCGCCTGGATGTCCTGCGTGGACGGCGCGGGCTGCCGGACGCCGCTGGAGATGAGGCCGTCCAGCAGCGACTGGGCGGACGGCCGCCGCGCCGGGTCCTTGGCCAGCGCCGCCCGGACGGCCTTGAGCAGCATGCCGTCGAGCCCGCCCAGGTCGGGTTCGCCGCTGATGATCCGGTGGATGACGGCCGGCAGCGAGTTGCCGGCGAAGCACGGCCCGCCGCGCGCCGCGAAGGCCACGGTCGCGCCCCAGGCGAACACGTCGGACGCCGGGGAGGCGCCGCGCCCGTCCAGCTGCTCGGGGGCCATGAACGCGGGCGTGCCGACGATGCCGCCGGTCGCGGTGAGGCGCGTCCCGTCCAGCGAGCGGGAGATGCCGAAGTCGATGACGCGCGGCCCGAACGTGGACAGCAGCACGTTGGCGGGCTTCAGGTCGCGGTGCACCACGCCCGCGGCGTGGATGGCGGTCAGCGCGGTCGCGATGCCGACCGCGACGGCCTCCAGGTCGGCGCCGCGCAGCGGCCCCTCCTTCACCACGGCGTCGTCCAGGCTGGGGCCGTTGACGAACTCGGTCACCAGGTAGGGCGGGTCCGCGCCGGGATCGGCGTCCAGGACCGGCGCCGTGCAGAACGGGCGCACCCGCTTCGCCGCCGCGACCTCCGCCTCGAACCGCGCGCGGTACTGCCGGTCGGCCGCGTACTCCCGCCGGATCACCTTCAGGGCGACCTTGCGCCCGGACGCGTCCAGCCCCGCGTACACCGTCCCCATGCCGCCCTCGCCGACACGGTCGACGACCCGGTAGGGGCCGATGCGCTCCGGCAGGTCGGCGTGCGGCACGGACATTCTCCTCGGGACGGAAATCGGCTGTACAAGCCTGGCACATCACCACGCTTCACGCGGCCCCGTCCGCGATCATTCAGTGCCGCGCGCCCCGGCCGAGCTCGGCCCGCAGCGTCCCGGCCACCACCTCCGCGGTCACCTCCAGCGCCCGGACGTCGTGCGCCGTCCGGCTGAGCGCGAGCGATCCCTCGAAGGCGCTCAGCACGTAGGTGGCCAGATCCTTCGCGCGCCCCTCCGCGATGCCGGCCCCGGCCAGCCTCCGCGCGAGGGAGAGCTCCCACGACGCGAACACCTCCGCGCACGCGTGCCGGAGCGGTTCGCTCGTGCTGGCGACCTCCAGCGCCACGGTCGCGATCGGGCACCCGTCGCCCCACGCCGACCTCTCCAGCGCCTCCGCGCTCAGCCGGAACATGTCGAGCACCGCACGCCCCGGGTCCTGGCCGGCCCGCGCGAACACGAGATCGAACAAGCGCAGGTACCGATCGCCCGAATGCCGCACGGCCTCGGCTCCGAGCTGCTCCTTCCCGCCCGGGAAGAAGTGGTACAGCGACCCCCAGGGCGCCTCGCCCGCCGCGGTGATCTGCTTGAGCCCCGTCCCGGCGTACCCCTGCTCGCGGAACAGCTGGGCGCTCGCCTCCAGCAGCCGGGTCCGTGTGTCGCGCGTCATGCGGACACCCTAGCCCTTGCTCTCACTAGATCGATCTATCTACTATGACGGCCGATCCAGACAGGGAGCCGCTTCGTGACCGTGCGCACCGAACGCCGTGGACCCGTCCACGTCATCACCCTCGACCGCCCGTCCCGCCGCAACGCGGTCGACGGGCCGACCGCCCTGCGGCTGGCCGGCGCCGTCCGCGACTTCGAGGAAGGCGACGCGGAGGTCGCCGTCCTGACCGGCGCCGGCGGCGCCTTCTGCGCGGGCAACGATCTGAAGGCGATGGCCGCGGGCGACTTCCCCGTCCCGACCGCCGACGGCCCGCCCCCGATGGCGGTCACGCGCGCCCGCCCGTCCAAGCCGGTGATCGCGGCGATCGAGGGCCACTGCTTCGGCGGCGGCTTCGAACTGGCCCTGTGGTGCGACCTCCGCGTGGCGTCGGAGACCGCCGAGTTCGGCCTGCTCAACTTCGAGCACGGCCTCCCGTCCCTGGACGGCGCAACCGTCCGGCTCCCCCGCCTGGTCGGCCCGGCCCGCGCCCTGGACGCCCTCCTGACCGCCCGCCGCATCCCGGCCCGGGAAGCCGCGGACTGGGGCCTGCTGACCACCCTCACCCCACCCGGCGAAGCCCTGCGCACGGCGCAGGCCCTGGCCGCCCGCATAGCGGCCCTCCCCGCCCCCGCCCTCCAGGCCGCCCGGGCCTCACTCCTGACGCAGGGGCCCCTCTCCGAGTCCGAGGCCCTGAAGAACGAGACGACCCTCGCGCTGTCCGCCCTGCCCGCCCCCGCGTGAGCGAAATCGCGGGCCGCTCTTGCGTCGCGCCGGGGGCTGGAATGTAGTCTGGACAGGTGTCCAGAACAAACGATCGCTTGCTTCTGGTGGACGGACGACTCGTCCCCGGGGCGGGCGGCGCCTTCGAGACGATCAATCCCGCGACCGAGGAGGTGC
This sequence comes from Spirillospora sp. CA-108201, assembly GCF_050936235.1. Classification (NCBI taxonomy): domain Bacteria; kingdom Bacillati; phylum Actinomycetota; class Actinomycetes; order Streptosporangiales; family Thermomonosporaceae; genus Spirillospora; species Spirillospora sp. CA-108201. The sequence goes on from NZ_JBNJNE010000001.1 coordinate 3,636,038, forward strand.
TCGGTACCGCCGCCGACGCCTCCGCCGACGACATGGACCGGGCGATCGCGGCCGCGCGCCGCGCGTTCGACGAGACCGGGTGGGCGACCGACCACGCCTTCCGCGCGCGGTGCCTGCGGCAGCTCCGGGAGGGGCTGCGGCGGCGGGCGGACGAGCTGCGCGAACTCACGATCAAGGAGGTGGGCGCGCCGAGGTTCCTGACGTTCGGGGCCCAGCTGGACGCGCCCGTGGACGACCTCGCGTGGTTCGCGGACCTGGTCGAGGACTACGGCTGGGAGCGCAACCTCGGACGCGCCGAGCCGATGGGGATGCCCAGCCACCGGAGGGTCGTCCGGGAGGCGGTGGGCGTCGTCGGCGCCGTCACCCCGTGGAACTTCCCGCACCAGATCAACCTCGCGAAGCTGGGTCCGGCGCTGGCGGCGGGCAACACGGTGGTGCTGAAGCCGGCGCCCGACACGCCCTGGTGCGCGGCGGTGCTCGGCGAGGTCGTCGCGGAGGACACCGACATCCCGCCGGGCGTGGTCAACGTGGTCACCTCGTCCGATCACGCGCTGGGCGCCCGGCTCACCCGGGATCCCCGCGTCGACCTGGTGTCGTTCACCGGGTCGACGGCGACGGGGCGGGACGTGATGGCGAGCGCGGCCGGGACGCTCAAGCGGGTGTTCCTGGAGCTCGGCGGCAAGTCGGCGTTCGTCGTCCTGGACGACGCCGACCTGCGGGCCGCGTGCTCGTACGCGGCCTTCGCCGGGATCACCCACGCCGGGCAGGGCTGCGCGATCACGACCCGGATCCTCGTCCCGCGCGAGCGCCACGACGAGGCCGTCGAGATCACCGCCGAGACGCTGGCGAAGCTCGGCGCCGGGGACCCGCAGGACGACCGGACGATCTGCGGCCCGGTCATCTCGGCGCGGCAGCGCGAGCGGATCGAGGGCTACCTGGACCTCGCCGTGGAGGAGGGCGGCGCGTTCGCCTGCGGCGGCGGACGCCCGGAGGGCCGGGACAAGGGCTTCTGGATCGAGCCGACGCTGATCACCGGGCTGACCAACGACGCCCGCGCGGCGCGGGAGGAGATCTTCGGGCCGGTGCTGGTGCTCCTGCCGCACGACGGCGACGACGACGCGGTGCGGATCGCGAACGACTCCCCGTACGGGCTGTCGGGCGCGGTGCACGGCGGGGACGTCGAGCGGGCGCGCGCCGTCGCGAGGAGGCTGCGCACCGGGACGGTCAGCGTGAACGGCGGCGTCTGGTACGGCGCGGACGTCCCGTTCGGCGGCTACAAGCAGTCGGGCATCGGCCGCGAGATGGGCGTGGCCGGTTTCGAGGAGTACCTGGAGACCAAGGCGATCGCGGAGGGCGTGTGAGGTTCGAGGGAAAGGTCGCGGTCGTCACCGGGGCCGCGCAGGGAATCGGCGAGGCGTACGCGCGGGCACTGGCGTCCGAGGGCGCCCACGTGGTCGTCGCGGACGTGGACGAGCGGGGTCGCGCCGTCGCGGACGGCGTCAAAGGCCTGTTCGTGCGAACGGACGTGTCCGATCCCGCGTCCGTGGAGGCCATGGCCGGGGAGGCGGTGGAGCGGTTCGGCGGGATCGACCACCTCGTCAACAACGCCGCCATCTTCGGGACGATGAAGCTGGACTTCCTCTTCACCGTCGACTGGGACTACTACAAGAAGTTCATGTCGGTGAACATGGACGGCGCGCTGCTGTGCGCGCGCGCCTGCCACCCCCACATGCAGGCGCGCGGCGGCGGTTCCATCGTCAACCAGTCCTCCACGGCGGCCTGGCAGTACTCGGGCTTCTACGGGCTGGCCAAGGTCGGCGTCAACGGGCTCACGCAGCAGCTCGCGCACGAGCTGGGCAGCATGAACATCCGCGTGAACGCGATCGCGCCCGGCCCGATCGACACCGAGGCCAACCGGACGGTCGTGCCGGGCGGCATGTCGCAGAAGATCGTCCAGGACAAGATGGCGCTCAAGCGGATGGGGTCGCCCGAGGACCTGGTGGGCGCCTGCCTGTTCCTGCTGTCGGACGACGCCGCGTGGATCACCGGCCAGATCGTCAACGTCGACGGCGGCGAGGTGTTCCGGGCATGAGCGGGGCTGACCGGGAGGCGCGCGTCCCCCCGGCGAGCGGGCGCGCGGCGGTCGGGTTCGTCGGGCTCGGGCAGATGGGGGCGCCGATGGCGGCCCACCTGGCGGGACGGGGCCTGGCCGTGTACGACGCGCGGGCCGAGGCGATGGCGCCGCTGGTGAAGGCGGGCGCGCGCGCCGCGAAGAGCGTCGCCGAGGTGGCCGCGCACAGCGACCTGGTGTCCGTCATGGTCCGGGACGACGCCCAGGTGACGGAGGTGGGCGAGGAGGTGCTCGCGAGCGCGCGTCCGGGCACGGTCCTGGCGGTCCACTCGACCATCCGCGCGCGGACCGCGCAGGACCTGGCCGCGCGAGCACGGCGCTACGGGATCGAGGTGGTGGACGCCCCGGTCAGCGGCGGGTTCATGGGGGCGAGCGCGGGCAGCCTCGCGGTCATGGTCGGCGGGACGGACGAGGCGTTCGAGCGGTGCCGGGAGCCGTTCGGCGCCTGGGCGGACCTCGTCCTGCACATGGGGCCGGTCGGCGCGGGCACCCGCGCGAAGCTGGCCCGCAACATGCTGCACTTCATCTCGTTCACCGCGGCCGCGGAGGCGCAGCGCCTCGCGGAGGCGGCCGGGGTGTCGCTGCGCAAGCTCGGCCGGGTCGTCCGGCACACCGACGCGATCACCGGCGGCGCGGGCTCCATCATGCTGCGCCCGACGACCGCTCCGCTGGCGCCGGACGACGACCTGTACGACATCCTGCGGCACACGCGGGACCTCGGTGAGAAGGACCTGTCCCTCGCGCTGGAGCTGGCCGACGAGCTGGGGGTCGACGCCCCGCTCGCCCGGATCGCTCTCGATCGTTTCGGTGCGGGGCTGGGGTTGGGGGAGGCCAATGACTGAGCGCAGCGAACCGGGGGGTGTGGGGGGTCGGCCCCCCACAGAGAACACGCCTGAGCGCAGCGAACCGGGGGGCGTGGGGGGTCGGCCCCCCACAGAGAACACGCCTGAGCGCAGCGAACCGGGGGGCGTGGGGGGTCGAGCTCCCGCAGAAGGCGCATCCGGGTCCGGTGAGCCCGCGGGGCGGCGTGAGCGTGGGCTGGAGATGATGCGCCGGGTCTACGGCTGGGAGGTGTCGGATGGGCCCGGCGACTTCTTCGGCATCACCGTCGAGCACCTCTTCGGCGACATCTGGACGCGGCCGGGGCTGAGCATGCGCGACCGGCGGCTGCTGCTCGTCGGGGTCCTCGCCGGTCAGGGGCTGAACGACGTCCTCGACATCCAGATCCCGGCGGCGCTGGCCAACGGGGAGCTGTCCCCGGACGAGCTGCGCGAGATCGGCGTCTTCCTCACCCACTACGTCGGCTGGCCGCTCGGGTCGAAGCTGAGCGTCCAGATCGACACGCTGATCGCCCGGCACGAGAAGCGCGCGCGGCGGGACGGCTAGGAGCGGTCTCGATGGGACCTCGGCCCCGCGCGCGAACGCGGGAGCTGCCCGGTGGAGCGAGGCCGGAGGCGAGCGAAGTGGGCCGGGACTGCGAGAACACGGCTAGCACAGGCGCGGGGTCGGGTCGGGCATCAGCATCGGCCCGGTCACGCGGAACCGTTCGACGCCCTGCCGGGTGAGGCTGACGCGCAGGTCGATCCAGCCGCGCACGCCGGGCTCGCCGCAGTCGTGGGCGCCCCTGCGCGGGAAGTGCAGGTCGCCCACCGACAGCTTCGCGCCCCGGACGTGCACCGGCAGCAGGATGCGGGACCCGGCGGTGAGGGGCGCGATGAGGCATCCGCCCACGTCGCGGCCGCGCGCGTCGCCGGGCACGGCCACGGGTTCGGGCGGCGCGCAGCCGATGATCCCGGGATGGCCGCCGGCGTCGCGCCCGCCTCCGGGGCGTCCGACCGCGAGCACGTCCACCACGATCACGTCGCCGGGTTCCGCTCCGACGACGACGAGCGGACCGCACAGCAGGAGGCCGCCGCCGGGTTCCCGGCCGGGGCACTCCATCCGGACGGACCCGCCCGTGATGACCTCCGCCACTCCCGGGATGTCGGGGTGCCAGTGGCTGTGTCCGAGAACATCCCGCATCCCGGGGTCGTCGAGGTCGAACACGGCTGGTGAGGGCATCGGGCAGAGCTCCTTCCGGCAGGGGCAGGCGATGCCCCGATGCTGCCCAGGCGCTGTTTCCGGAGGGTTTCGGCCTGCTGACGCTCGCGTAAGACGGCCTTCACCGGAAATCCCTCGCTCGCGGGGAACCGGGCGGCGAACGCTAGCGTCCAAGGTCCATGCGTGGTCGCATCTTCCTCCCGGTCGCGACGGCGCTCCTGCTGGCCGGGATCGCCGGGTGCTCCCGGTCGGGGCAGGTCCACGACCGGGACACCGAGGCGCCGGCGGTACGGCTCGTCGCCTATCGCGGCTGTGACGCGCTCCTCGACGAGCTGCGCCGCGCCACCCTGGACAAGGTCGGCCCGTACGGGCTCGACGGCGCGCTGAGCGACGGCGCCGAGGCGCTGGCGAAGGCGCCGAGCGCGGGCGGGGCGCCCGGGGCTCCCGCGCCCGCTCCGGAGCACTCCACGACGAACTCGCACGAGCCGGACGCGGACGAGCCCGATCTCGTGAAGACCGACGGCCGCAGGATCGTCGCGTTCGCCAAGGGACGGCTCAGGGTCGTCGACCCGGTGTCGCGCAAGGTGACGCACACGGTGGCACTGCCGGGCGCCGCCCGCTACGACGACGGGGAGCTTCTGCTCAGCGGCGACCGCGTGCTCGTCCTGACGCGGCAGGCCAGAGCCGTCCCCTTCGAGGCGCCGGCACCGGGCGGGCCGGCGGCGGGGCGGCCGCTGCCCGGCCGGCCCCTGCCCGGGTCGACGCAGACGACGCGCCTCACGCTGGTCGATCTGTCCGGCGAGCCGAGGGTCGCCGGGACGATGACGTCCAACGCCGACTACCTCGACGCGCGCCAGACCGGCTCCACTGGTCCGCGTGGTGGTGAGGTCCCAGCCGCGCATCCACTTCCCCGGGGGCGACGGCGAGAGGAAGGCCGTCGCGGCGAACCGGGAGGCCGTGTCGAAGGCCCCGCTGGACGCGTGGCTCCCGTCCTTCGAGGTGGAGGGCGGGGCGGCGTACCGGACGCCGTGCGACCAGGTCAGCCGCCCCTCCTCGTACGCGGGCTCCTCGATGCTGACCGTGCTGACGCTCGATCTCGCGAAGGGCCTCGGCGACCCCCGGCCGGTCGCGGTGACCGCCGACGGCTCGACCGTGTACGGCGACGGGCAGAGCCTCTACGTCACCGGCACTCCCCCGGAGCTGTTCGCGTGGCCGCGCAAGAAGGCGGTCGAGCCGCGTACGGACGTCCACAAGTTCGACGTCCGCGGTAGCGGACGCCCGAATTACGTGGCCTCAGGCTCGGTGAAGGGCTTCCTGCTCAACCAGTACTCGATGTCGGAGCATGAGGGGAACTTGCGCCTGGCCGCGACGACCAGCCGGATCGAACCCGGCAGCAGGGCGTCGCAGAGCTCGGTGTACGTCCTGGCCCAGCACGGTGCGCGCCTCGACCAGATCGGACGGCTCGACGGGCTCGGCGAGGGCGAGCGGATCCATTCCGTCCGGTTCTTCGGCGCCACCGGCTACGTCGTGACGTTCCGGCAGACCGACCCGCTGTACGCCGTCGACCTCAGGGACCCTCACCGTCCCCGGACCACCGGCGAGCTCAAGATCAACGGCTATTCCGCCTACCTGCATCCGACGGCGGACGGGAAGCTGCTCGGCGTGGGGCAGGACGCCGACTCCTCCGGCCGTACGAGCGGCCTCCAGGTCTCCCTCTTCGACGTCTCCGCCAAGCCCCGCAGGCTGGACGCCTACAAGCTCCCCGGAGCGAGCTCCCAGGCGGAGTTCGAACCGCACGCGTTCCTGTACTGGCCGAAGACCGGCCTCACGGTCGTCCCGGTGACGGGGCGGGACGGCGGCCCGCCCGAGGCCCTCGCCCTCAAGGTCACCGGAACGGGCGTCACGAGGCTCGGAACCGTCCGGAATCCGGGCGGGGACCTCGGCGGCGGCGTCAGCCGATCGCTCGTCATCGGCGACACCCTCTGGACGTTCTCCGACGCGGGCGCGCGGGCCGTCGACGCGGCCACCCTCAAGGGCGGCGACCGGATCGCCTTCGGCTGACGCGTTCCGGAGTAGCTTGGGTCATGCGCGCGAACGCGTGAGCTGCCCGGTGCAGCGAAGCCGGAGGCGAGCGGAGCCGGGCAGATCGCGAAGCGATGCCGCGTTCGCCCAGGCCCGGTCACGTAGCGGGCCGCCAGGCGAGCGAAGAGGGCCGGGACTGCGAAACGCAGGCTAACGCAGGCCCGTCGAGCGCTGGAGGGCCGTCTGGATGAGGCGGTCGACCAGCGCCGGGTAGTCCACGCCCGTCGCCGCCCACATCTGCGGGAACGCCGACGCGGGGGTGAAGCCCGGCATCGTGTTGATCTCGTTGAGGATCCAGCGGCCGTCGGGCGTGTGGAAGAAGTCGACCCGGGCGAGGCCCTCGCAGTCGAGCGCGTCGAACGCCTGCACGGCGACGCGGCGGACCTCCTCGATCGCCGCGGGCGGCAGGTCCGGCGGGATCGCCATGGTGGTGGAGCCGTCGAGGTACTTCGTCTCGAAGTCGTAGAAGTCGTGGTCGCCCGCCATCAGGACCTCGGCGGGCAGGCTGGCCTCGGCGGGGCCGTCGTCCACGCCCTGCAGGACGCCGCACTCGATCTCGCGGCCCTCGACCGCGGCCTCCACGATGACCTTGGGGTCGTGCCCGCGGGCGGCCTCGACCGCGGCCTCCAGGTCGGACTCGTCGGTGACGCGGGTGATGCCCATGCTCGACCCGGCGCGGGCCGGCTTGACGAACACCGGCGTCCCGTCGGCGAGGCCGAGCTCCCTGATGATCTCGTCGAGCTTGCGCTTGCGCTCGCGCCGCCACTCCCGGTCGCCGACCAGCACGTACGGGCCGACGGGCAGGCCGCGCGCCTGCCAGACGAGCTTCATGAACCCCTTGTCCATGCCGACCGCGCTGGCCAGCACCCCGGCGCCGACGTAGCGGATGCCGGCGAGGTCGAGCAGGCCCTGGATCGTGCCGTCCTCGCCGTAGGGGCCGTGCAGGAGCGGCAGGACCACGTCGACGTCGCCGAGGGTCGCGGGGACCTCGCCCGGCTGGACCACCATCAGGCCGCGGCTGTCGGGGTCGAACGGCAGCGCGAGGACGCCGCCCTCCCCGGTCACCTCCGGCAGGCGGCCGCCCTCGATCGCCAGGCGCAGGTCCGCGGGCGGGAGCACCCAGCGCCCGTCGCGGGCGATGCCGATCGGCACGACCTCGTACCGGTCCCGGTCGATGGCGGCCATGACGGCCCCCGCGGTGACGCAGGAGATCGCGTGCTCGGAGCTGCGCCCGCCGAAGACCACCGCCACGCGGATCCTAGAAACCTGGGACATGACGCCCGACCCTACCGGTGATCAGCACGGGTCGGCCACGAGCGAACCGGGCGCGGTGCGCGGTCGCACCGTCACACCCCGTACCGCTCGGGCTTGGGAGACCGCGAAATCAGCGAGATCGCCGCCTCCTTGATCGGTATGCCGCGGTGCAGCACGGCGGTGACGGCCTCGGTGATCGGCATCTCCACGTTGTGCTTGTTCGCCAGCTCCAGCACCGCCTCGGCCGACTTCACGCCCTCCGCGGTCTGCTTGGTGACGGCGATGACCTCGTCCAGGGTCATGCCGCGGCCGAGGTTCTCGCCGAACGTCCGGTTGCGCGCGAGCGGCGAGACGCAGGAGGCGACGAGGTCGCCCATCCCGGCGAGGCCCGCGAAGGTGTGCTCGTCGGCGCCGAGGGCGGCGCCCAGCCGGGCGATCTCGGCCAGCCCGCGGGTCATCAGCAGCGCCTGGGTGTTGGAGCCGAACCCGAGTCCGACCGACATCCCGACGCACAGGGCGACGACGTTCTTCACCGCGCCGCCCAGCTCGACGCCGATCACGTCGGTGGAGGTGTAGACGCGGAAGTAGGACGTCATCGTGGCGGCCTGCAGGCCGCGCGCGGCGTCCTCGTCCACGCACGCGGCGACCGCGGCGCTGGGCTCGCCGGTGGCGATCTCGCGCGCGACGTTCGGCCCGCTGAACACCGCGACCCGCTCCTCGGGGACGTCGGCGACCTCGCGGATCACCTCCGACATCCGGCGGGTGGTGCCGAGCTCGACGCCCTTCATCAGGCTCACCAGGACGGCCTCGCGCGGCAGCAGCGGGACCCAGCCGCCGAGGTTGCGCCGGAGCGTCTGCGCCGGGACGGCCAGCGCCACGAAGTCGGCGCCCCGCAGGGCCTCCGCCGGGTCCAGGGTCGCGCGGACGGCCTCGGGGAGCGGGACGCCCGGCAGGTAGTCGGCGTTCTCGTGCCGTTCGTTGATGCCCTCGACCACCTCGGGGCGGCGGCCCCACAGGGTGACCTCGCCGCCGGCGTCGTGCAGCATCATCGCGAACGTGGTGCCCCAGGACCCGGAGCCCATCACCGCGGTACGGAAGGTCACGAGTCGGCCGCCTTCGGCTCCGCCGCGCCCCGGCCGGCGGACTCCGGCCCGGCCGGTCCCGCCTGCTCGGGAACCGCGCCTCCGGCCGGGTCGACCACGGCGTCGGCCGCCCCGTCCGCCACCGTGCCGGCCGCCACCGCCTCGGCGGCGCGGCGGCGCTCCTCCAGCACCCGGTGGTGGTCGAAGGGCTCGGCCGGGGGCCGCGCGCCGCGCAGCTCGCCGAGCAGGGCGGTGATCGCGGCCATGATGTCGTCGGTGGCGGCGCGCAGGGTGTCGCGGTCCAGCGGGAGCCCCGCGTACTTCGACAGGTCCACCGGCGGCCCGGCGATCACCTGCATCATCTTGCGCGGCACCGGATGGACCCCCTTCTTCAGGCTTCCCGCGAGGCCCCTCTGCTCGCCCTTCTTGTACGGCATCAGCTCGTGCGCGCCCCAGCTGGCGACCGGGACGACCTTGGCGCCGGTCTTCAGCGCCATCCGCGCCGCGCCGGTCTGCCCCGTCATCGGCCACAGCTCGGGATCGCGGGTGCAGCTGCCCTCCGGGTAGAACATCAGGCACTCACCGTCCAGCAGGGCCTTCTCGGCGTCCCTGAGGGCGAGGGCGGCGTCGGCGCTGTCGCGGTAGACCGGGATCTGGCCGGTGCCGCGCAGCACCGCCCCGATGAACCTCACGTCGAACAGCGTGGACTTGGCCAGGTAGACGGGGTAGCGGCCCGACCCGTAGACGAAGTGGGCGAGCGCGAGGGGGTCGGCTTCGGAGATGTGGTTGGCGGCGATGATGACGCCGCCCTTCCTCGGGACGTTGCCGCGGCCGCGCCAGTCGCGCCTGAGCAGCCCGGACAGCAGCGGTCGCAGGATGACGATCGTGAGCGCGCGCCATCTCGGCGAGTAGCGGTGGCCCTGGCGCCCCTCCTGCGAGGGGGCGACCCCCCGCTTCGCTCCGCTCATCTCGCCCCTCCCTCGATCCGTCCCACAGGTGAACCTGGGGTGTCCTCAAGTGTCGCGGTTGCGTGCGCATAGTGTCGAGTTGCCATGTCTACACCAGCACCCCCCGCGCGAACGCACGGGACGCCGCCGCTCCCGTGGTCGCTCGTCGTCCCCGTGAAGGTCCTCGCCAGGGCCAAGACCCGCATGTCGGCGGCGGCCGGGCCGCACCGGGAGGCCCTGGCGCTCGCGGTCGCGGCCGACACGGTCGCCGCCGCCCTGCGCTGCGACCGGGTCCGCCACGTGATCGTAGTCACCGACGACCCCCTCCCGGCGGCCGAGCTCGCCGCCCTCGGCGCCCGGATCGTGCCGGACGTCCCGGACGCCGGTCTGAACCCGGCCCTGGTCCATGGCGCCGGCCGCGGCCGCGAGCTGGCCCCCGACGCCGGAGTTGGCGCACTTTCAGCGGATTTGCCTGCTTTGCGGCCACAGGAGCTCGCGCGCGTCCTCGACGCCGCCGCCGCCGCGCCCGAGGCGTTCGTGCCGGACGCGGCCGGCGTCGGCACGACGCTCTACACGGCCCGCCCGGGCGTCCCGTTCTCCCCCGCGTTCGGCGGCGGTTCGCGGACCGCCCACCGCGCCCGCGGCGCCAGGGAGATCCTCCTGCCCGGCACCGACAGCGTACGCCGCGACGTGGACACTCCGGACGACCTCCGCGCGGCCCTGGCCCTCGGCGCCGGCCCCCGCACCGCGGCCGTCGCGTCCCGGATGTCCTCGTTGGCCTAGAGTCGGGGCATGCAGGGGACGGTGAAGGCGTTCGACGCGCAGACCCGCTCGGGGAGCGTGCTCCTCGACGACGGGACGGAGTTGGCCTTCGACACCGAGGCGTTCGCGGCGGGCGGCCTGCGGCTGCTGCGCTTCGGCCAGCGGGTGAACCTCGCACTGGACGGCGACCGGATCTGGGTCGTGACGCTGTCGACCTTCCCCCTCCCCACTCCACCAGAGACCGCCTGACCAGGCCCGCACGGCCAGAGCCCCCGGCGGGGCCCGTCTGGGCGAAGCTCGGTGCGCGGGTGCCCTGGGCGGGGCTGGAAACGCGTCAGCGCCCGGGACCGTGCGGTCCCGGGCGCTGACGCGGTGAGGCGTTACTTCTTGCCGGCCACCAGGTTCTTGAAGTCGGCGCCCGCCTTGAACTTGGGCACGGACGTCGCGGGAACCTCGATGGTCTTGCCCGTTGCGGGGTTGCGGGCCGTGCGGGCAGGCCGGTCGGCCTTCTCGAACGAACCGAAACCGGTGATCGCGACCTTGTCGCCCTTGGCGACGGCGGTCTGGATCGCATCCAGGATGGCGTCGACGGCCTCGGCTGCGGCCTTCTTGCTGCCCAGCCGGTCAGAGATGGCGTCGACCAGCTCACGCTTGTTCATGGGTTACTCCTCTAGTTCCCCCCTTGCCCGAACGAAACTAAGGGAACCTCACCATGGACACAATCACCTGCACGCAAACGATGGCGTGTCGCTGGCGTTTTTGTCGGTCTCGCCCCCGTCTCGCCCGGTGACCGGACCGGATCCGGCCACTGCGCACGCTAACCGACGTCGGGCCCGTCTTGGAAATCGGCGAGGAACGCGTCCAGCCTGCGGGCGGCCAGTTCGGCGTCCCGTTTCGCCAGATCGGTGATCGCCAGCAGGTGCCGGATGAGCCGCCGCCGGTCCTGCGGCGGGAGCGGCGCCACGGCGCGATGAGCGTCACGCAACTGTCGCGCGAGCTGAGTCAATGCCGGATCGTCCCACTCTGGCCCGGTCCACGGGGCCGTGCTCACTTGAGGTCCCCAAACGGTCGGCGGTCGTTGCACACTAGGGGGATTCTCCCCCGCCTCCGCGCCGACCGTCTCGCCCGGGGTACGTTCGGGCGCGCCCGTGACGCCCGATATCTTCCGATACCTGGCATCACGGGCGTTGTGTCGTGGAGCCTCGCGGGCTACACCGTGGTGGGGAGCAGCGCGGTGCGGGCGGCCTCGAAGTCGCCGATCGCGTCGGCGTGGCGCAGCGTGAGGCCGATGTCGTCCAGGCCCTCCATGAGGCGCCAGCGGGTGTAGTCGTCGATCTCGAACGGCGCGGTGTCCGCGCCCCAGCGGACCACGCGCTCGCCCAGGTCCACGGTGATCTCCAGGGCGGGGTCCTTCTCGACCGCGCTCTGCAGCGCCTCGACCTGCTCGCCCGTGAGGACGACGGGCAGCAGGCCCATCTTCGTGGAGTTGTTGCGGAAGATGTCGCCGAAGCGCTGCGCGATCACGACGCGGAAGCCGTACTGCTGGAGCGCCCAGACGGCGTGCTCGCGGGACGATCCCGTGCCGAAGTCGGGCCCGGCCACCAGGATCCCCGCGCCCTCGTACCGCGGCTGGTTCAGGACGAAGTCCGGGTCCTCGCGCCAGGCCGAGAACAGGCCCTTGTCGAATCCGGTGCGGCTGACCTGCTTGAGCCACACGGCCGGGATGATCTGGTCGGTGTCGACGTTGCTGCGGCGCAGCGGCACCGCGCGCCCGGTGTAGGTGGTGAACGCTTCCATCGTGTCTCCTCTACAGGTCGGCGTCATTCTGGGGGGACGACCCCCCAGACCCCCCGGCGGCTTCGCCGAGGTCTTGGGGCGCGGCCAGGCGGCCGGTGACGGCGGTGGCGGCGGCGACCGCGGGCGACACCAGGTGGGTGCGGCCGCCCGGCCCCTGCCGGCCCTCGAAGTTGCGGTTGGACGTGGAGGCGCTGCGCTCGCCGGGCGTGAGCTTGTCGGGGTTCATCGCCAGGCACATCGAGCAGCCGGCCTCGCGCCACTCGGCGCCGGAGGCGGCGATGACGGCGTCCAGCCCCTCCTCCTCGGCCTGCTTCTTGACCTTCATGGAGCCCGGGACGACCAGCATCCGGACGCCGTCGGCGACCTTGCGGCCCTCCAGCACGCCCGCGACGGCGCGCAGGTCCTCGATGCGGCCGTTGGTGCAGGAGCCGACGAAGACGGTGTCGACCGCGATGTCGCGCAGCGGCGTCCCGGCGCTCAGGCCCATGTACTCCAGGGCGCGCTCGGCGGACTGGCGCTGGACCGGGTCGTCGTAGGACGCGGGGTCGGGCACGGCACCGCCGAGCGGCAGGCCCTGGCCCGGGTTCGTCCCCCAGGTGACGAACGGGGTCAGCTCGGCCGCGTCGATCACGACCTCGCGGTCGAAGACCGCGTCGTCGTCGGTGCGCAGGGACGTCCAGTGCTCGACGGCGCGGTCCCAGTCCTCGCCCCGCGGGGCGTGCGGGCGGCCCTTGAGGTAGGCGAAGGTGGTCTCGTCAGGGGCGATCATCCCGGCGCGGGCGCCGGCCTCGATGGACATGTTGCAGACCGTCATGCGGCCCTCCATCGACAGCGACCGGACGGCCTCGCCGCGGTACTCGACGATGTGGCCCTGCCCGCCGCCGGTGCCGATCCGCGCGATGATCGCCAGGATCAGGTCCTTGGCGGTGACGCCCTCGGGCAGCGCGCCCTCGACGGTGACGGCCATCGTCTTCGGCCGGATCTGCGGCAGCGTCTGCGTGGCGAGGACGTGCTCGACCTCGCTGGTGCCGATCCCGAAGGCGAGGGCGCCGAACGCGCCGTGCGTGGAGGTGTGCGAGTCGCCGCACACGACGGTCATGCCGGGCTGCGTCAGGCCGAGCTGCGGGCCGATGACGTGGACGATGCCCTGGCCCTCGTCGCCCATCGGGTGCAGCCGGACCCCGAAGTCGGAGCAGTTCTTGCGCAGCGTCTCGACCTGGGTGCGCGACACCGGGTCGGCGATCGGCTTGAGCAGGTCCGTGGTCGGGACGTTGTGGTCCTCGGTGGCGATCGTCAGGTCGGGGCGGCGGACCTGGCGGCCCGCCATCCGCAGCCCGTCGAACGCCTGCGGGCTCGTGACCTCGTGGACCAGGTGCAGGTCGATGTAGAGGAGGTCGGGCTCGCCCTCGGCGTGCCGTACGACGTGCGCGTCGTACACCTTCTCGGCCAGTGTTCGGCCCATCACTCCACCTCACCTGTGCTGATCGTCGATCGTGCTGGTCGTCGGCCGTGCCGGCCCCCGCCGGCGCGCGGCGCGGTCCCGGTCGTCCCGGGCGGCGCGGCCGCCTCGATTTGCATCTCAAATTACGAGACGGCAATATCAATGCATGGACAACTCTAGCGGAGTCGGCGTACTTGACAAAGCGGTGCTCGTGCTGAACGCGCTGGAGGCCGGTCCGGCCTCGCTCGCCCAGCTCGTCCAGACGACGGGACTGGCGCGTCCCACCGCCCACCGGCTCGCCGTCGCGCTGGAGCACCACCGCCTCGTCCACCGCGACACGCAGGGGCGCTTCATCCTCGGCCCGCGGCTGGCCGAGCTCGCCGTCGCGGCGGGCGAGGACCGGCTGCTCGCGATCGCCCAGCCCATCCTGGCGCAGTTGCGCGACCACACCGGCGAGAGCGCGTCGCTGTTCCGCCGCCAGGGGGACGTGCGGGTGTGCGTGGCCGCCGCCGAGCGCACCAGCGGCCTGCGCGACACCATCCCGGTCGGCGCGGCGCTGCCGATGACGGCGGGGTCCGCCGCGCAGATCCTGCTCGCCTGGGAGGAGCCCGACCGGCTGCACCGCGGGCTGCGCGGCGCCAAGTTCGAGGCCACGACGCTGGCGTCCGTGCGGCGCCGCGGCTGGGCGCAGAGCGTCGGCGAGCGCGAGCAGGGCGTCGGCTCCGTCTCGGCCCCGATCCGCGGCGCCGCCGGACGGGTGATCGCCGCCGTCTCGGTGTCCGGCCCCCTCGAACGCCTGACCCGCTCCCCCGGGCGCCTGCACGCCGCGCCCGTCGCCGCGGCCGCCGAGAAGATCTCCGAGGGCATGCGCCGCACCGCCTCCTGACCGTCCGCGCCGGTCGTCCGTCCTGATCCGGCCGCGGTGCGAATCACCATAAGCCGGACGGACCTGGGATTGTGCCGGTCTCCGCGCCTCCGACCTCGCTACCGTTGCCTTCGGTCAAGGGGGTGCAACGTGCAGATCTCCGAGCTCAGCGACCGCAGCGGCCTGACGGTCCAGACGATCAAGTTCTACATCCGGGAGGGCCTGCTGCCGAAGGGCTCGTCGGTGAGCGCCACGCGCTCGGAGTACGACGGGCGGCATCTGGAGCGCCTCCGGCTGATCAGCGCGCTGCGCGAGGCGGGCGACATGCCGATCGCATCGATCCAGGAGATCATCGATGCCATCGAGGACGACCGGGTCGGCATGCACGAGCTGTTCGCCACCACGCAGCACGCGGTCGGCCCGCACGTCGCCGCGCCGCACGACCCGCACTGGCGGGCCGCCCGCGAGGACGTCGACGCCCTCGTCCGCGAGCTCGGCTGGCAGGTCGGCGACCGCGCCCCCGCCCGCGACCTGCTGGCGCACGCGTTCGTGGCGCTGCGCCGGCTCGGCTTCCCGATCACCCTCAAGGACCTGCGCCCCTACGTGAAGGCCGCCGCCGAGGTCGCCGAGCACGAGATCGGGCGGGTCATGGACGGCGCCCCCCGGGCCCGGACCGTCCATTCGCTGCTGGTCTCGACGATCCTCTACGAGCAGGTCCTCACGTCCCTGCACCGGCTGGCCCAGGAGGACGCCTCGGCCCGCCGCTTCGGCAGCGCCTGACGCGGCCGAAGGGCGCGCGCCCCGCGCCCATACCACGCCCCACCAGGCATTTCCGGGATAGACGGTCGGAATTGCCATTCATAACCCGTATTAGGGCCATCACTTTCTTGGCCTAATATGAAAGGCGATGACCGCGACCACGCCTCCGGGCTCCTCGGGCGGCAGGTGGACCGACCGCCTGCTCGCCGAGGGCAACGACCCCGATCCGCGCTTCACCATGGCCAACGAGCGCACGTTCCTGGCCTGGATCCGCACGGCGCTCGCGCTGATCGCGGGCGGCATCGGCCTCGCCCTGGCCGGCGACCTGATCGATTCGCCGCTGCGGCAGGTGCTCGCGGTCGGCTTCGCCGCGGGCGGCGCCCTGGTCGCGGCGCTGGCGTTCCGCCGGTGGCTGCGGACCGAGCGTGCTCTGCGCCGCGACGAGACGCTGCCGCCGCCCGCGCTGGCCCCGGTGATCTCCTACGGGCTGGCGGGCGCCGCGATCATCCTGCTGGTCGCGCTGCTGGTCACCCGGTGAGGCTGCGGGACCCGGGCGCCCAGCCGGAGCGGACGGCGCTGGCGTGGTCGCGCACCATCCTCGCCCTGGTCGGCGCGGGCCTTCTGTGCGTGCGGCTCGCCCCCTCGGCTCCGGGCACGGTCCTCGCGGCGGCGGTCGTGTGCGGCGGGGCCGCGCTGATGCTGCGCCGCACCCGCAGGAGCTTCCATGCCCGGCGCACCCTGCCGGCCGAGGCCGGCGCGGCCGACCCGGTCTCCATCCTGATCACGACCGGTCTGGCCGTACTGCTGGCGGGGGTCGCCGCCGCCTTCGCGTTCTGAGGCGCCCGCCGGGAGGCATGCGGGCAACGCATGACTGCCGTGCGAAGTCTTCGCTGGTGACATGAGTGCACGACGTCTAACGTCGGTCGCGCCATGACACGAATCGCTTTTCTCGGACTGGGACGCATGGGCGTCCCGATGGCCCGGCGCCTCATCGCCGCCGGGCACGACCTGACCGTCTGGAACCGCACGCCCGCCCGGGCCGCGCCGCTCGCGGAGGCGGGCGCCGCCGCCTGCGGCACGCCCGCCGAGGCCGCCCGGGACCGCGAGCTGGTCGTCACGATGCTCACCGACGCGGCCGCCGTCGAGGCCGTGCTGTTCGGCCCGGACGGAGCCGCCCCGGCGCTGCCGCCCGGGGCCGTGATCGCCGACATGTCGACGATCGGCCCGGACGCCGTCCGCCGCGTCCGGAGCCGGCTTCCCGGCGGGATCGGCCATGTCGACGCGCCGGTCTCCGGCAGCGTCCCGCAGGCGGAGGCGGGCGAGCTGGTGATCCTCGCGGGCGCCGAACCGGACGTTCTCGCCCGCTGCGGGGACGCCCTCGCCGCCCTCGGGGACGTCCGGCACGTCGGCCCGCCGGGCTCGGGCGCAGCGCTCAAGCTGGTGGCGAACAGCGCGCTCGTCGGGGGCTTCGCCGTCCTCGGCGAGTCGCTCGCCCTGGCCGACCGGCTGGGCGTCGACCCCGGGCTCGCCCTGGACGCGCTGGGACGCACCAGCCCCCAGGCCCGCCGCCTCAAGGAGCACACCGGCGGCGACTCTCCGCGCTTCACGCTCGCGCTGGCGGCCAAGGACCTCGGCCTCGCCCTGGACGGCGCCCGGCCCGCGGGCGTCCTGTCCGCCGTCCGGGACCGGACGGACGCCGCTCTCGCCGCCGGGCTCGGCGGCCACGACCTCGTCGCCCTCACCGACCACATCAGGAGGAACCCGCCCATGCGCGTGACGCTCGGCAACCCCGGCGCCGTCCCGGCTCCGCCCAACCCGGCCTACTCCCACACCGCCGTCGTGACGCAGGGCACGATGCTGTACGTGTCGGGGCAGATCGCCCTCGGCGAGGACGGCACGGTGGACGGGCCCGGCGACATGACCCGCCAGTCGGAGGTGATCATGTCGCTGCTGGAGCGGATCCTCGCCGCGCACGGGGCCGGGTTCGCCGACGTGGTCAACATCCGGACGTTCGTCACCGACCTGGACCGGTTGCGGGAGTACGGCGACGTCCGCAGGCGGCACTTCACCGGCCCGCCGCCGACCAGCACGACCGTCGAGGTGTCCCGGCTCTTCCACCCCGACGCCCTGCTGGAGGTGGAGATCGTCGCGGCCGTCCCCTAGGTCCGGGGCTCCCCGCCCTCGGAGCGCGGTCCGTCGGCGCCGCCGGACCGCAGCTCCGCGGCCGCGTCCTGGAGTTCCGCCAGGAACGCGGTGACGGGCGGGGACCTGCGCGCGTGCCGTCCGACCGCCGCGTAGACGGCGCGGCGCGGCCGGCCGGACGTCACGGCGCGCAGCACGACGCCGTCCCGCGCCATGGCCGAGGCCGCCAGCGCCGGGACGAGCGTGACCCCGAACCCCTCGGCGACCAGCCCCAGCTTGGAGATCCACTCGGCGACCCGCAGCGGCGTCCGCGGCACGAACCCGGCCGCCTCGCACCGGGCGCGCAGCGCGGCGATCGCCTCCGGGTCGTCGGCGACGATCCACGGCTCGTCCGCCAGTTCCGCGAGCGGGACGCGCTCGCGCGCGGCGAGCCGGTGGCCGGACGGCAGCGCGACGAGCAGCTCGTCGTCCAGCAGGGTCACCAGGCCGTCGGCGGCGATCGAGGGGACCTTGTGCGTGCTGACCAGCGCGAGGTCGAGGTCGCCCGCCTCCAGCATCGGCAGCAGGCGGTCGGTGGTGCCCTCGCGCAGCACCGGCTGGACGCCCGGGTGCCGGGCCCGGAACCCGGCGAGCGCGCGGGGGACGAGCGCGGCGTTGGCGGTGGGGAACGCGCCGAGCCGCAGGGTCCCGGTGTCGAGCCGGCGCAGCCCGTCGAGGGCGCGGGCCGTGTCGGCGAGCCGGTCGAGGAGGGCGCGCGCGTGCGGGAGCAGGTACTCCCCGGCGGGCGTCGGCCGCACGCCCCGGGCGCCGCGCGCGAACAGCTCCACCCCGCAGACGTCCTCCAGCGCCGCGATCTGCCGCGAGACGGCGGACTGCGTGTAGCCTTCGGCGGCCGCCGCGGCGGTGAAGGAGCCCAGGTCGGCGACGGCGACGAAGGTCCGCAGCAGGACGGGGTCGAGGGCTTCGGCACGCACCCCCGGAGCATACGGCCGGCGACGCCGCCCGCCCGCGCGCCGCCGGGCCTCCTGGGGGAGAATGACCGCCGTGGAAGATCTTGACGTCGTCGCGTGGGTCCAGGTGTCGGACGGCCGGATGCTCGCCGTCCGCTCGCGGGGCCGCGACCTGCTGTACCTGCCCGGCGGGAAACGGGAGGCGGGCGAGGACGACTGGTCGGCCCTGTCCCGCGAGGTCCGCGAGGAGCTGGATCTGGAGCTGGACCGGACGTCCTTCCGGGAGCTTGGCGTCATCCGCGCCCCGGCCCACGACCAGCCCGACTTCGCCCACGTCCGCATGGCCTGCTTCACCGCCGCCTACCGGGGCGCGATGGCGGCGGCCGGGGAGGTGGACGAGTACGTCTACGTCGGGCGCGGCGACCGGCACCTGCTCGCGCCGGCCGCGCAGGCCGCCCTCGACCTCGCCGAGCGGCACGGCCTGCTCGCCTGATCGACCTTCGGACCCCGCGCCCGGCGACTTTGGTCGCCGCGGGCGTGGTCCGGTGGCGGCTGCGCGGGCGTGGCCGCCCCCGGAAGGCTCGGTGGCGGGCGGCTCGACCACCGAGGAGCAGACCTTGCCACTGAAGAAGCCGGCGCCACCGGACCGACCCGCAGCACGGACGGAGCCCGCGGCGCGGGTCACCCGCAGGACCGTGCTCGCCGGCACGGCGGCGGCCGCCGTGTCCGGGGCCGCGGTGATCGCCTACGACGCGATGACCGGCGCCGCGCAGGCCGCGCCCGGCCGGCGGCGGCCGCTGCCGCAGCACGGCGTCAACTACGACACCGAACGCGAGGTGTGGAAGCCCGCGTACGTGCGGCGCGAGATCCGGGCGATCCGCCGCGACCTGCACTGCAACGCGATCATCCTTCTCGGCTCCGACCTGGGACGCCTCATGCTCGCGGCGCGCTGCGCGGCGCGGGAGGGCCTGTTCGTGTGGATCGAGGCCCGCCGGTTCGACCGGAACGCGCGCGAGACGCTGGCGTTCCTCACCGCCGTCGCCAAGGCGGCCGAGGGGCTGCGCCGCACCCACCCCGGCGTCGGGATCTCGGTCGGCTGCGAGCTGACGATCTTCATGGACGGGCTGGTGCCCGGCAGGGACTGGCGGGAGCGGGCCGCCAACCTCGGGACCCCCGCGGGCGAGGGCTGCAACGAGCGGCTGAACGCGTTCCTCGCACGGGCGCTCAGGACCGTCCGCCCCCTGTTCGGCGGTCGCCTCACCTACACCTCCGGCGTCTGGGAGGAGGTCGCCTGGCGCGGCTTCGACGTTGTGGGCGTCGACCTGTACCGGGACGAGACGAACGAGGCGACCTACGCCCAGGACGTCCGGGCCCTGCACACGTTCGGCAAGCCCGTCGTCATCACCGAGTTCGGATGCTGCACCTACCGGGGCGCGGACAGGCGCGGCGGCGACGGGTTCGACATCGTCGACTGGTCGCAGGACCCGCCCGTCATCCCGCCGGGCTACGTCCGCGACGAGGGGGCGCAGGCCCGCTTCATCTCCGAACTGCTGGACGTCTACGAGGCCGAGGGCGTGTACGGCGCGTTCGTGTACGACTTCATCGAACCCGACGGCCCCTTCTCCCCCGACCCGGCCCGGGACCTCGACATGGCCGGGTTCTCCCTGGTCAAGGTGCTCCCGCCGGAGACGGGCCTCGGCTACGAGAAGACCGGGCACTTCGAGCCGAAGCAGGCGTTCCGCACCCTCGCCCGCCGCTACGCCCCCTGATAGCCGGCGAGGGCGACGCCGCCGGCGATCCCGAGGACCAGGGAGAGGAGGGCGGCGGCAGCGGCGACCGCCGAGGCGGTCGCCGAGGCGGTGCGCGGCGGGCCGGACGGCCGCCGGAACAGCGGGACGATCCAGCGCAGGTAGTAGAAGACGCTGGCGACCGTGTTCACGGCGGCCACCACCGCCAGCCATGCGTGGCCGCCGTCGAGCGCGGCGCCGAACATCAGGACCTTCGCGACGAACACGGCGGTCGGCGGCGTCCCGACGAAGCCGAGCAGGCAGACGACGAGGGACAGGCCGAGGAGCGGGGAGGCGCGCAGCAGCCCGGCGTATCCGGCCAGGTCGTCGCGGCCGGCGGCGACGACGACCGCGAAGGCGCCCAGGTTCGTCACCGCGTAGGCGGCGACGAAGTACAGCAGCGCGGGCCGGGCCAGGTCGGCGCGTCCCGCCACCGCGACCGGGACGAGCAGGTAGCCCGCCTGGCTCACGGTCGAGTACGCCAGCAGGCGCCGGACGTTGTCCTGCCCGAACGCGGCGAGGTTGCCGAGCGTCATCGTCCCCGCCGCGATCACGGCGAGGAGGACGGGCCAGCCGGCCGGGGAGATCTCGGCGCCGAACCGGTACAGGGCGGCGAACGCGCCGACCTTGGGCACGGTGGTGACGTACGCGGCGACGGCGGGCGACGCCCCCTCCGCCACGTCCGGCACCCAGTACTGGCCGGGGACGGCGCCCGCCTTGAACAGCAGCCCGGCGAGGAGCGCGACGAGGCCCGCGGCGACCACCGCCGGGGGCGCGTCCGCGAGCCCGGCCCGCAGCGCCGGGTACGCGGTGCCGCGCCCGACGCCGGACAGCAGCGTCACACCGCCGAGCATGAACACCCCCAGCAGCGCGCCCATCAGGTAGTACTTCAGCGCGGCCTCGGTCCCGGGCGCGTCCTTGCCGAACCCGGCGAGCGCGTACGCGGGGATGCTCGCCAGCAGGTACGCGGCGACGAGGACGAGCAGGTCCGACGCGGCGCCGAGCATGATCGTCCCGAGCGCCGACAGCAGCATCAGGACGTGGTGCTCGCTCTCCCGCGGATGGCCGCGGACCGGCCCGGCCGCGAGGAGGACGGCGGCGAGGGTCGAGCCGAGCACGGTGATCCGGGTGACGTGCGTGATCGCGTCGACGGAGAAGACGTCGAACGCCATGAGGCCGGGGCGGCGCGCCGCGACCCCGGCGAGGACCAGGCCCGCGGCGAGCCCGGCCGAGCAGACCGCCGCGGCCGGCCGCTGCCGCGCCCGGGGCAGGAACATCCCCGCCACCAGCCCGGTCACGGCGGCGGCCAGGACGCACAGCTCGGGGGCGAGGTCGGCGGGGTTCTCGTTCATCAGCGGCCCACCAGCGCGACGACGGCCGCCGACAGCGGCTCGATCGTGTCGAGCAGGACGCGCGGCGCGACGCCGATGACCAGCGACAGTCCCAGCAGCGGGACGAGCGCTGCCAGTTCGGGCCGCCGCAGGTCGGTGACGAGCGGGGTCAGCTCCCCCAGCGGCCCGAGCACGGCGCGGTGCAGGACGCGCAGGAACAGCGCCGCCGTGAGGAGGATGCCGAGGACGGCCAGCGCGCCCGTGACCGCCGTCGCCGCCGTGCCGCTTCCGATCGTCCCCGCGAAGATCTGGAACTCGGCGATGAACCCGGACAGGCCCGGCAGCCCCAGCGAGGCGAACGCGGCCATCGCGGTCAGCGCGGCGAAGACGGGCGCGCCGCGCGCGATGCCGCCGAACCGTCCGAGGTCGTAGCCGCCCGCCCGGTCGTACAGGACGCCGCACAGCAGGAACAGCGCGCCGGTGACCAGGCCGTGGCTGACCATCTGCGTGACCGCGCCGGTGACGGCGAGCCGCCGCGCGTCCTCGTCCCCGGTCGCGTACCCGGCCGCGCCCAGCGCGAGGACGATGTAGCCCATGTGGCTGACCGACGTGTAGGCGACGAGCCGTTTGACGTCGTCCTGCGCCAGCGCGACCAGCGCCCCGTACAGGACGCCGACCAGCCCGACGATCAGGAACACCAGGGCGTGGCGGCGCCAGGCGTCCGGCAGCATCGGCATCGCGATCCGGACGAGGCCGTAGGTGCCCATCTTCAGCATGACCCCGGCGAGGATCGCCGACCCGGCGGCCGGCGCGTCGGTGTGGGCGGGCGGCAGCCAGGTGTGGAACGGCACGACCGGCGTCTTGACGCCGAGGCCGATCCCCACGGCGAGGAGCGTCAGCCCGGCCGGGCCGCCGCTCGGCGGCGGGGTCCGCGTCAGCTCGACCATGTCGAAGGTGTGGGGGTCGGCGCCCAGGTAGAGGCCGATGAACCCGAGCAGCAGGACGAGCGACCCGAGGAAGGTGTAGAGGAAGAACATCAGCGCCGACCTCGTCCGGTCGCCGTGCCCCCACAGCAGGATCACGAAGTACATGCCGACGATCGACAGGTCGAAGAAGACGAAGAACAGCAGCAGGTCGAGGGCGGCGAACAGGCCCAGGCAGACGGTCTCCAGGAAGAGGAACAGGATCGCGAACGCCCGCACCCGGCGGGTCTGCCGCAGCGAGTACACCGCGCACGCGGCGAACAGGACGGCGGTCAGGGCCAGCAGCGGGAGCGACAGGCCGTCCACGCCGACGTGGTAGCCGGCCCGGACGGACGGGATCCACCGCGCGTTCGTCTCGTACGCGATCCCGCCGCCGGTTCCGTGCGCGGCCCACATCCCGACGACGAGCGCGAGGTCCAGGACGGCGGCGCCGATCCACGTCCAGGGGACCGCGCGGCGCGGGACGGCGGGCAGCGCGAGCGCCACCGCCAGCGGCAGGAAGATCACCAGATTCAGCATCGGCTCACCCGGCCAGGACGGCGACGGCGACGAGGACCGCGAGCACCACCGCGGCCTGGGCGTAGTACAGGTGGACCTGCCCGGTCTGCGGACGCCGCGCCAGGGCGCCCAGCCTCCGCGCCCCGCGCCCGACCGCGGCGACGAGGCCGTCCACCCGCGGCTCGACGCGGCGCCCGGCCAGCCCGGCGATCACCTGTCCGCCGCGCGCGACGCCCCGGACCGCGCCGTCGACGACCCGGTCGTCGAACCGGGCCAGCGCCCGCGCGGCGGCGAACGCCGGACGGACCGCCACGGCCGAAACGGCGTCCTCCAGCCAGAGCCAGCGCAGCGCCCACGCGGGTTCCGGGATCCGCCGGACGGCCATGACCGCGCCCACCGTGAGCACGGCGAGGACACCGGAGAGCGCGAACAGCCACGCTCCGGGCCCGCTCTCGTCCGGCACGCCGAGCAGCCGCCGCCAGGCGCTCGCGACCGGGGGAAGGCCGAGCACTCCGAGCACGGCCGCCGCGAAGGCCAGCGGGACCAGCGGCGCCTGCTGCGCGAACGGCACCCGGAACGCCGCGCCTCCGCCTCCCGGATCGAACGCGGCGCGCAACGCCTTCGCGGCGTAGGCGGCCGAAAGGACGGACGCAGCGAGCCCCACGGCGAGAAGGCCCGGCGAGCCGCCGGCACCGGCGAGGATCTCGTCCTTGGTGACCCACAACGACAGCGGCGGGACACCGGCCAGCGCGAGCGCGCCCGCCGCGAACGCCGCGCCGACCGTGCGATGGCGCCGCGCCGCGCCCCGCAACACGTCCAGCCGCCTCGTCCCGAGCACGCCCAGCCACACGCCAGCGCAGAGGAAGAGCAGGCTCTTCACCGCGGCGTGCGCGACGAGGTGCGCCGTCCCGCCGCCCAGCGCGCCGGCGCCGGCCCCGAGCACCATGAACCCGATCTGCGCGCAGGTGGACGCGGCGAGAAGCTGCTTGAGGTCGCGCTGCGCGACCGCGACGGCGCCGAGGACCAGCGCCGTCACGGCCCCGGCCCAGGCCACGAGCGTGGCGGCCCAGCCGGTCGCGGCCAGCAGCGGATGCACGCGTATCAGCAGGTAGGCGCCGGCGGCGACCATCGTGGCCGAGTGCAGGAGCGCCGACACCGGGCTCGGGCCGTCCATGGCGCGCGACAGCCAGAACGAGAACGGGAGCTGCGCCGACTTCCCGAGCGCCGACACCACGAGCCCGGCCGCGATCAGGTCCCGCCAGGGCGCACCGGACGCGGGGAGGTCGTCGAGCCTGAGGGAGTGGGCTCCGGCGACCGCGAAGCCCGCCGCCGCGTAGAGGCCCATGTCGGCGGCCCTGGTCGTCAGGAAGGCGACCCCGGCCGACCGAACCCGTCGCGCGTCCCACCACGCGTAGCCGATGAGCGCGTACGACATCGCGCCCATGACCTCCCAGCCCATCAGCAGCAGGAGCAGGTCGGTCGCCG
This sequence comes from Spirillospora sp. CA-108201, assembly GCF_050936235.1. Taxonomy (NCBI): domain Bacteria; kingdom Bacillati; phylum Actinomycetota; class Actinomycetes; order Streptosporangiales; family Thermomonosporaceae; genus Spirillospora; species Spirillospora sp. CA-108201. Next base: position 3,660,374 of record NZ_JBNJNE010000001.1, read on the forward strand.
TCACCGTGACGGCCGTCGCGGCCGCGAACAGGAGCATCAGGCCGAAGAAGCGAGCGCCGTACCCCTCCCCCGCCGCGAAGACGAGGACCGCGACCAGCACGGCGCCGAGCGTCACGAGCAGGACGGCGGACAGCCCGTCCACCGCCGGCCCGCCCGGCCAGCCGGGGAGGAGCGTCATCCGCACGCTCCCCGCAGGCGGCCGCGCCCGCTCGCTCCGCTCATCCCCCGAGGTCCCCCGCGTCGTCGGTCATGTCCACGTCGCGGGCCCGGAACAGGGCGGTGACGACGGCGAACCCCATCGCCATCTCCAGCGCCATCACCGTGATCGCGACGAGGACCAGCACCTGCCCGTCCGCCATGCCGGGCGACACCCGGAACCAGAACGCGGCCGCGGCGACCACGATCCCGTTGATCATGAGTTCGAGGCCCATCATCAGCATCACGATCGACTGCTGCGACAGCGCCCCGAAGAGGCCCACGCAGAACAGCGCGGCGGCGAGCAGCAGGAACGCCTCCAGCGTCATCGCGCCCCGTCCCCGCCGCGGCGGTCCGCGGGGCCGTAGCGGCCCCGGTGCGCGGCCAGCACCACCGTCGCGATCATGGTGGCCAGGATGGCGACGCCGATCACCATCATGACCAGCATCTTCGGTCCCATGATCGCCTCGCCGAGCGCCACCGTGGGGTCGCGCGGCGGGCGCCCCGCGCGTTCGGGCCACGGGACGGTGAGCACGCCGGCGGCCAGCGCGGCGAAGGCGAGCCCGGAGATCGCGAGCGCGCCGCGCCGGTTGTGCAGCATCGACATCGGCATCAGCCCGGCCGGGTTCATCATGTACATGACCATGAAGACGGCCATCACCAGCATCTCCATGATCATCATGAGGACGACCAGGACGCCGAGGTAGTGCAGGTCGATCAGGAGCAGCTCGCCGCCGACGCACAGGAACGAGGCCAGCAGCGCGAACGTCGCCCGCGCCATCGAGTCCACGACGAACACGGCGACGCCCGTCCCGACGGCGGCGACGGCCAGCACCCAGAACGCGACGGTCTCCCCCTTCACCCGGTCTCCCTCCTCATCCGGCCGCTCCTCACACCACGACGATCGCGACGACGAGCATCTGAAGGACGGAGGCCGGCACCAGCAGCGCCCACGCCACGGTCATGGCACGGTCCATGCGCAGCACCGGCAGGCGCCGCCGCGTCCAGACCAGCAGCGCCAGGACGGCGCACGTCTTCAGCGGCGACCACAGCCACGCCGGCAGCAGCGGCCCCGCGCCGCCGCCGAGGAACAGCGGGACGGCGACGGCGGAGGCCACCACCAGCAGCCCGAGGCGTCCCGCCAGGAAGACGAGCCGGTCAGGGCCGGACAGTTCGGCCAGGACGCCCCCGGCCACGTCGTCGCCCACGGGATGGTCGAAGGGCCCCCAGAACGCCATCGCCGCCGCCGAGACCAGGTAGACCGCGAACGCGACCGGCATCCAGACCGCGAACCACACCCCGTCCTGCGCCTGCCCGATGGCGCGCAGGTCGAGCGAGTGCGCGGCGAGCGCGGCGGTGATGAGCGCGAACATGTGCGGCAGCTCGTAGGCGAGCCCCTGCGCGAGGAACCGGTACCCGCCGACCAGCCCGAACACCGAGTTGACGCCCCAGCCCGCGAGCCACACCGACCCCCACGCGACGACCTCCATCGCGTTGAACCAGACGACGCCGACCCGCGTCCCGACCGCGACACGGTCGCCGAACGGCACCACCAGCGCGGCCAGCGCCGCCGCCACCGGCAGCGACACGACCCCGATGCGGGTGAGCAGCACGTCGGCCCTGGCCGTGACGCGCCGCTGCACCGTCAGCAGCCGCGCGGCCTCGCGGAACGGCTCGGCCGGGCGGCCGGCGAGCGCGCCGCCGAACGACGCCGCCGCGACCGCGAGCACGCCGAGGACCAGCACCTCACCCATCGCCGACCGCCCCGAGATCCGGGTCCAGGCTCGCGACGATCAACCGGGCCCGGGCCAGTTCCGCCCCTGCGAGGAGCACCGGCAGGAGAACGGCCGTCTCGTCCCAGGTCTCGCGCGGCCGGACGGGCCGCCCTTCCAGGGCCGCGCCGATGTCGCGGAGCCGGCGGTCCAGGCGGTCCTTCACGAAGCCCCGCGTCATCCATGCCAGGGTGCGCGACCGGCCGACCCTCCGGGCAAGCGACGCGAACCGCCGCAGCAGGGCGTCGTCGGCGGCCCCGTCCAGGGCGTCGTCGCGCAGCACGGCGGCACGCTCCCCGGCCGCCTCCCATCCCGCCACGCGCAGCAGCCGGGAGAGGCCGTCGAGGCCGGACGCGGCCCGGCGCTCCTGCGTCCAGAACGTCCCGCCGCCGGTGTCGACGGCGATGACCTCGGCCTCCTGGACGACGTCGCCCTGCAAGGTCAGGTCGACCCGCAGCCCTGCCGGCCAGTGCGACAGCACGGGCCCGAGCGGCACATGCAGGACGTCCAGCTTCAGCCCGTCCCGGTCGTCGGCCCGGCCGGCCATGTCCGCGTGCAGGTCGAGGGCGGCACGCGGGCCTCCGGCGACGCCCACCAGGCCGGAGACCGAGGTGCGCACGCGCGGTTCCGGCATGTCCCGCCAGACCACGTCGACGGCCTCGGCGAGCGCGGGACCCGGATTCCCGCACACCACGAGCATCCCCGTCTCCGCGGGCGACAGGGCGGGACGCCACCGGCGTTCGCGCAGCGCGCGCTCGACCGCGAGCCGGTCGCGCGTCCCGTTCGCCGCCGAGACGACGAACGGGCGCCGCGCGGCGAGCCGTCCCAGCCCCGCGGACCGTCTCAGGCCCACCGGAAAGCCCCCTCCCGCCACGCGTAGAGGACGCCGACCAGCAGCAACGCCAGGAACACGAACATCTCGACGACCGCCTTGACGCCGATCGACGCGACGACGAGCGCCCACGGGAACATGAAGACCATCTCCATGTCGAAGGCCAGGAAGACCATCGACACCGTGTACCAGCGCACGTGGTACCGCGACACCGCGTGCTCGGCCGGTCGCGCCCCCGACAGGAACGGCCCGCTCTCGAACCCGCGGGGCGCCGCCGCGGACGAGACCGCGTAGACCCCGGCGATCAGGGCCGCCACCAGCCCGAGGACCGAGAGGACGGCGACGGACGACGGCATTGCCCCTCCGGGTGCGGGTGACGTGCTAGTCGCCCTCTACCTGATCAGGTCACCGGTGAAACATCGCCCGGCGCCGCCCGCCCGGCGTCAGGCGTGCCGCACGCGGTCGGCCTCGGCGGCGGCGAGGATCATCTCGTCCACGACCCAGCGCGCCTCCGGGGACAGGTCGACCAGGGCGCGCAGCACCTCGGGCCGGATGATGCCCTGCTCGACGTCCCGGCGCAGGGCCTTCAGCGTGAGGTCCTCGCCGATCGGCTCGGACTCCCCGGCGAACCCGAAGTAGCCGATCGGCACGCCGAAGAACGTGGCGAGCGCCGTCAGGGTCTTCAGCTGCGGGTTCTCCTGCCTCCCGGTGCGCAGCTTCCACACGGTGGTGGACGAGATGTCCTCCCCGGTGGCGTGCGCGATGGCCGCGGCCGTCTCGACGTTGTTGCGCGGCGGCTCCGCCCGCGCCGGCCAGAGGTTCTGGATCAGCCACTCGACCTTCTCGGCGAGCGACGCTCCCGGCGGCACCTCGTCCACATGTCGTTGCATTCGGCTCCCACTCCCCCCATCACCAGCGATTTAAGTTGACCACACCCTCATCCGTCAGCCAAGGACATGCGCCAGGGCGGGCACGGTCGTGGCGCACCGCAACCCCGGGGTCAGGCGATGCCTCCCTCTCAGGTCGCGGCCGCTCATCCTGGGGGACGAGTCTTACAAAGAAGCATTGCAAAGCGCCTTTGCAACTCTTAGTGTCGCGGGCATGAAGGAGCAGCCGGCCCCGGAGACGATCACCGACCCGCAGCGGGTGCGGCTGCTCGCGCACCCGCTGCGGCGGCGGATCGCCGAGATCATGCGGCGCGGGCCCGTCTCGTCCACGACCCTCGCCCGCGAGCTGGGCGAGAGCACCGGCGCGACGAGCTACCACCTGCGGCAGCTCGCCAGGCACGGGTTCGTGGAGGAGGTCCCCGAACTGGCGCGCGGGCGGGAGCGCTGGTGGCGGGCGGTGCCCGGCGACCGGCGGCTGCCGCCCCACAGCGAGCAGTCGCCGGGGATGCGCGAGGCGGTGGAGGAGCTGACCCGCCGGGAGTTCGCGAACGAGATGGAGATGCTGGACCGCTACCTGCGGGAACGCGACGGGATGGGTCCGTGGGCGGACGCCCTGCTCTTCTCGTTCTCCACCCTCGCGCTGACGCCGGAGCAGGTGCGCCCCTTCTTCGAGGAGTACATCGCGCTCCTCTACCGCTACAAGCGCACGGACGACGATCCGCCGCCGGACGCGCGCACCCTCCACGCCAGGTTCCTGGCGTTCCCGGAGGTCTGAGGAGTCCGGGCCGCCGAGTTGCCGCTCGCCGGCCCGGACGGGCGGAAGCCCGCATCACCACGCCGAACGGCGTGTTTCCACGCAACGCGAACCCCACCGAAAGGAGAGCACCTCATGCTGCTCTCACGCAAACGGCGCCTGCTGAAATGGGCGGTCCTGGCCCTCTGGGTCGCGGTCACGGCGCTGGCCGTGCCGCTGGCGAGCCGGCTGCCGGACGTCGTGCAGGCCGGCTCCTCCGCCGAACTCCCGCGCGGCGCCCAGTCCACGAGGGTCGACGAGTCGGCCGCCCGGTTCGCGGACGGCGACATCGCGCCGGGCATCCTCGCCTACGTCCGCCCGTCGGGCGTCACCGGCGCGGACCGCGCGAAGGTCGAGGCCGACCGCCGCGCCCTCGCCCCGGTCGCGGCCGGTCCGATCGCGGCGCCCGTCCCGTCCCGCGACGGCGAAGCGCTGATGCTGACCGTCCCGCTGCGGGACGACGGCCTCGTCGGCAGCGCGGAAAAGCTTCGCGACCAGGCGAACCGGGACACGCCACCGGGGCTCGAAGTCAGGCTCACAGGCCCGGCCGGGTCCGCGCTGGACGTGGGCGACGCGTTCCAGAAGGTCGACAAGCCCGTTCTGGTCGTCACGGTCGTCCTGGTCGCTCTGGCCCTGCTGTTCACCTACCGCAGCCCGATCCTGTGGCTGCTGCCGATCGTGAACGCGGCGATCGCGCTCCAGACGACCGGCGCGGTGGTGTACCTCCTCGGCAAGCACGCCGGCCTCTACGTCGCCGACGGGACGTCCACGATCCTGAACGCGCTGGTCTTCGGCATCTCGACCGACTACGCGCTCCTCCTGCTCGCTCGATACCGGGAGGAACTGCGCCGCCATCCCGACCACCACCGCGCGATGGCCGCCGCGCTGCGACGCGCCGCCGCGCCGATCGCCGCGTCCGCCGCGACGGTGTCGCTCGGCCTGCTGTGCCTGCTCGCCGCCCGCATGGGCTTCAACTACGCGCTCGGGCCGGTCGGCGCCATCGGCGTCCTCGGCGGCCTGGTCGTCGTCATGTCGCTGCTGCCCGCCCTCCTGGTGATCCTGGGCCGCCGGGTGTTCTGGCCCCGCATCCCCCGCTACGGCGACGCCCCGCCCGCGCGCGGCCCGTGGGACCGCGCCGGGGCCCGCATCGCCGCACGTCCCCGGCTGGTCTGGGTGGGCGGACTGGCGGTGCTCGCCGCCCTCGCCGCGGGCTGCCTCGGCATCGACACGGGCCTGGACCGCGGCCACTTCCTCACCACGACGCCCAGCTCGACGATCGGGGAACGGCTGCTGGCGCAGCACTACCCGGGCGGTCAGGGGCGTCCGCTCCAGGTCGTCACCGACGAACCGGACACCGTGGTCGCCGCGCTCCGCACGTCCCCGGGCGTCGCCCACGTCGGGACGCCGGAACGCTCGACGGACGGACGCCTGACCAAGTTCGACGTCGTCCTGTCCGACCCGTCCGACAGCGAGGCGGCGCAGGGCACGGTCCGCGCCCTGCGGGCAGCGGTCCCCGAGGCGGACTTCGGGGCGGGCACCGCGCTCCTGACCGACCTCGCCGACGCGCAGTCCCACGACCGGCGGGTGGTGATCCCGCTCGTACTGGGGGTCGTCCTGCTCGTCCTGATGGCGCTGCTCCGAGCGGTGGTCGCGCCCCTCCTGGTGATCGCCACGGTCGTCGCGTCCTACTTCGCCGCACTGGGCGCCGCCTGGCTGCTGTTCCGGTACGGGTTCGGGTTCCCCGCCCTGGACGTCCAGGTCGCCCTCATGGGGTTCCTGTTCATGGTGGCGCTGGGCGTGGACTACAACCTGTTCCTCGTCTCCCGGATCCGGGAGGAGGTGGTCGCCGGTGCGGGACACCGCGCGGGCGTCCTGCGCGGCCTCGGCGTCACCGGCGGCGTCATCTCCAGCGCCGGGTTCGTCCTGGCCGCCACGTTCGGGGTCCTCGGCGTCATGCCGATCACGATGATGGTGCAGATCGGCGTCCTGGTGTCCCTCGGGGTGCTGCTGGACACCTTCCTCGTCCGCTCCGTGATCGTCCCCGCCCTGGCCCTGGACGCGGGACACCGCTTCTGGTGGCCCGCACGCACGCCGGGGCCCCCGCCCCCGGCCGCCCGGCCGACGGAAGTCGTCGGCGCGGAATTGCCGTGAATTGCGCGCGGGCTCTCGGCGCCCCCGACCGCCTCGAGAGCCCGCACCAGCCCTAAACATAGGGCAGCCTAACCAAACACTCAGTTCCCGTCGCGCCACAGAAACCATTATCAAATCCATTATCTGATCCGACGTTCGCGACAATCCCGACTTTCAGCCCCACGCAAATCAATCGGCGGCGGGGAGCCCACGCACCCCGTCCGCCGCATCTTTACATCGGCACATGATGACAGGTAACACCCAAGGTCAGGAGAGGATTCCCGCACAAATACCCCTCTCGCGGAGATGTGATCGTTAATGACCTCCCCTCCCCGGCACTCTCGCGGACGGGATCTCTCCGACACATTCGGGCAAGCGGCATGAGGACCCGCCAGACGGGCGAAGTCGGTCACCTTCCCTCCGCGCTCACGAGAATCCTCATTTCCCGTTCTTTGGCAACGACTATTCGTCTAACATGTTGTTCGAACGCCCCGGGACCGGGAATGGCCCGCTGGGCGGAGAGTCCTTTCGAGGACGCGGAGGGGCGGTCGGGGGGGCCGCCCCTCTCGCATGTCCGCCCCAGGTCGGGGACCGCGAAGACGACGCGAGATCAAGGTCCCTGACGGCCCGTTCTCCTCCTGGCCTCAAGACCCCTCGCGCCGCCATCGGCGTGGCCCCTCCAGAGCGCTAGGGCTTCTCCCTGGCCGGGGCCGTGTCGGCGGCGTTGAGGAATCGCGTGCCCCAGTCCCTCAGGTGGTCGACGAATTCGGGCGGTTCGATCACGGTGAATTCGGCGCCGACGTTGCCGAGCGCCTGCGTGGGCCAGTCCAGGCTGGTGGACACCATCGTGAGGCGGCAACGGTCCTGGTCGACCGGTTCGATCCGGCCCCATTGGCCGACCCTCCGGCGCACTTGTTCGGCGGGGGCGTGGACCAATGCGACGACCGTGTGAGCGGTGGGCACCTGGGCCGAGGCCCGCACGAACGCGGCGGCGTCCCCGCCGGGCAGGGGCCGTTGCCGGAAACCGGCACCGGTGCTGCGCGGCCCGGTCAGGCGGTCGAGGCGGAAGCTGCGCCAGTCGTGCCTGGTCAGGTCATAGGCCACCAGGTACCAGCGGCCGCCGAGCGCCACGAGCCGATGCGGTTCGACCTCGCGTTCGGTCTGCGAACCCCCGCGCGCCGTGTAATGGAAGCACAGCCGTTCCTGGTCCCGGCACGCCTGGGCGATCGCGGTCAGGGCCTCGGCCGGGACGACCGGTCCAGCGGGCGCCGCGGCGACGGTCATCGCGCGCAGCGCGTTCACCCGCGCCCGCAGACGGGGCGGGAGGACCTGCATCACTTTGGTCAACGCGCGCACCGCGGCCTCTTCCACGTCCGCGATCCCGCTCTGCGCGGCGTTTCCCATCCCGACCGCCAGCGCCACCCCTTCCTCGTCGTCGAGCAGCAGCGGAGGCAGGACGGCCCCGGGCGCCAGCTGGTAGCCGCCGTCGGTGCCCCGGGAGGCCCGCACCGGGTATCCCAGCTCACGCAGGCGATCGACATCGCGGCGCAGCGTGCGTTCGGAGACCCCGAGACGATCGGCCAGATCGGCGCCGGACCAGTGGCGATGCGACTGCAGCAGTGACAGCAGCGTGAGCGTGCGGGAACTGGTGTTCGCCATGTCCACATCATCTCCCACCTTCCGGTCAGAAAGTGGCCGGAAGGCCGGATAGCGTGGACCGCATGATGACTCGCGAGATCCACCTGACCTCCCAGATCGAAGCCGTCCCGGGCCCGGAGCACTTCACCGTCGCCGAGACGCGGATCGACGGCGAGGTCGTCGTGCGCACCGACTACCTGGGCCTTGCCGCGACCTACCTCGAACTCATGCGCCCCGACTGCCACCTTCCGATCCCGGCGTGGCAGCCGGGCCGGCGAGTCGGCGTCATGGCGATCGGCACCGTGCTGCGCTCGGCCTCACCGGACCTGGAGGAGGGCGACCTGGTCCAGTCGATGAGCGGCTGGAGCACGCACTCGGCGGGCCCGGCGGCCTCCTACTCCAGGTTGGACCCGAACGCCTATCCCGACCCCGGTTACCACCTGGGCCAGGGGCCGACCGCCTTCTACGGCATCGCCGAGGTGGCGAAGGCCGGCCAGGGCGACATCGTGTTCGTCTCCGGCGCGGCCGGAGGGGTCGGCTCGCTGGCCGGTCAGATCGCCCGCAACCTGGGCGCGAAGAAGGTCATCGGCAGCGCGGGCAGCCAGGCCAAGGCCGACTACCTCGTCGAGGAACTCGGCTTCGACGCCGCCTTCGACTACCACCACGACCCGGTCGCCGCGCTCAAGGAACTGGCTCCGGAGGGCATCACCGTCTTCTTCGACACCGTCGGCGGGACGCTGTACGACGCCGCTCTCCAGGCCGCCGCGCCAGGAGCCCGGTTCGCCTTGTGCGGATCACTGTCCACCCAGTTGGGGGGCGCGCCCGACCGCTTCCCCGAGCCGGACCACGCCGCCGCCCAGTCCAGGCAGGTCGAACTGCTGCCGTTCTCCTGCCACCACACGCCCGAGCAGGTCTCCGCCTGGCACCACCACTTCCGCTCGTCGCTCGACCAGGGGCGCTTCGTGTATCCGCGGACCGTGATCGAGACCGGCATCGACGGCGTGCCCGGCGCTTTCCTGTCCATGCTCCGGGGCGACCACCGAGGCAACGTGTCCGTGCGGCTGACGTGAGCGCCCGCGGCCGCGGTCAGGAGCGCGTCACATGCCTACGTGTCGCCTTCGGTGCGTACCGCGCCGCCGCCGGGTGCTGGGCGTGGGGTGTCGAGGCCCAGGGCGTGGTGGAGTTGGGCGGCCAGCCAGGTGGTGTAGTCCTGGGCGCTCCAGCCTCGGGTCGTGATCAGGGCCCGGTAGTGGGACGGGTCGTTGAACAGCCACACGACGTCGACGGCGCGTTCGTGGTCGAGGTCGTGCGGGGCGGGGCCGAGCGACTCGATGCGGTCGACCACCATGGCGGCGCCGATGCGGCGGTTGCGCTGCATCGCGTCCCACAGGTCGGCCGTTTCGGGGCCCTCGTCGGCCGCCCGGCGGACGACCTCGAAGATCTCCGCGGCGCGGCCGCCGATAAGGCGGCAGACCTCGGCGTAGGCGCGCAGGACCGCCTCGGGCGTCGTCCCCTCCAGCACCGGGCGGAACCAGGGGCGCTCGGCGACGGGAACGGGCTCGTCGTCGCCCGCCAGGGCCTGGTCGACCACCTCGCGGAGCAGCGCCGCCTTGGACCCGAAGGCGGCGAAGGCCGTCGGGCGCGCCACCTCGGCCGCCTTGGCGATGTCGGCGAGGGAGGCGGCCGCGTAGCCGCGGTCGACGAAGAGGCGGTTCGCCGCCGCGACGATCGCCTGCCGGGTCTGCCGGGCCCGCTGGTCGCGCAGCGGCGAGTCGTACCGGCGCCTCCCCCGGCCCGACGAACTGTCGTTGACGCCCATGCGGAGGCATACTACCGTCTTATTCAATAGACGTTGTCTCTCCAAATGGAGGCGGCCGTGTCGTCCGTCAACCGTCCCTACGTCCTCGCGAGCGCCGAAGGCCAGGCGCTGTGGTTCCTCGGAAACCTCGTCACCGTCAAGGCCGCGGGGGCGCAGACCCGCGGCCGGCTCACCGTCGCGGAGTTCCTCAACCCGGCCGGGTTCGCCCCGCCGCTGCACCGGCACCTGGAGGAGGACGAGATGTTCTACGTCCTGTCGGGCACGGCGCGCTTCCTGTGCGACGGGGAGGAACTCCCCGCCGGCCCCGGGGACTTCGTGCTCCTGCCGGTCGGCCTGCCCCACACGTTCGTCGTCGGCTCCGGGGAACCGCTGCGCCGCCTCCAGATCACCACGCCGTCCGGCTTCGAGGACTTCGCCGCCGAGGCCGGCGCCCCGGCCCGCGAGCTCCGGCTCCCCGACCCGGGGCCGTTCGACCCGGCGGCCCTCGGGCATGTCGCGGCGCGCCACCGCGTCGAGATCCTCGGCCCTCCCCCGAACGTCGCCGGCGCGTCCGGTCCGGCTTGAGCGGCGCCGGGCGTTCCAGGACGTCCTCCTCGTTCCAGGGGAAGGGGGCGGGACGGGCCGTCGGCCCCTCATGCGCTACTTGACACCCAGGGGCAAGTACTTGCTATCTTCCGTCAAGTGACGACCGCGGAAGACCATGTCGAGCTGGTGGACGAACTGGTCCGGGCGCTGGAGACGCGGATCCTCGATCCTCTGGAGATCCTGCTGACCTCCGACGAGCTCCTCGAACCGGTCAGGGCACGGCTGCGGGTGGAGGCCGAGGTCTGGGCCGTCCAGCTCCTCGGCGCCGACCGGGAGCGGGCCACCCTGACCGCGGCCCGGCTCATCGGGGCGCTGTTCCCCGGCGACGCGCCCTTCGCCCCGCCCGCCTCCTGGTGGAGCACGGCGCTGGGGCGGGCCGTGGCCCGCACGGCCGGCCACCCCGCGGCGGCGGCCGTGACGTACGCCACGGCGGGGGCGATGCTCGGCATCACCCGGCAGGGCGTCCACGACCTGGTCAAACGCGGCAAGCTCGACAGGGATCCCGACGGCGGCGTCACCACGTCCTCCATTCGCGACCGGCTCAACCGCCCCCAGGAGCGCACCCGTGCCATCCCGAGAAGTGATCGTCAATGACCGCCCGGTCCCTCTGGCCGTCCGCGACCACGGCGGCGGCGGATCTCCCGTGCTGCTGCTCCACGGCCTGGGCGGCACGCTCCTGCACTGGGACGCGGTCGCGCCGCTGCTGACCGGTGCGCACCGGGTCCTCGCGATGGACCTGCGCGGCCACGGGCTGTCCGGCGACGGGCTGTGGGAGTGGGAAGCGGTCCTGGACGACGTGCAGGCGGTCATCGACCATCTCGGACTGGACGCCCCCCTCGTCGTCGGCCACTCCCTCGGCGGCATGGTCGCGGTGCGGTGGGCGCTGCGCCACCCGGACGGGCCCGGGATCGTCAACCTCGACGGCCTGCGCTCGGCCGAGACCGCGCCGCAGCACTACGCGGGCCTCGGGCACGACGAACTGACCGCGCTGCTCGCGGAACTGAAGGCCCTCTTCGACGCCCAGGCCGAGGCGATGGCCCGCCCGCTGCCCGAGGCCCACGCCGCGATGCTCCCCCAGCGGGCGCTCCGCAGCACCGGCGAGGGCGTCTACGCGCGGCCGGCCGCCGCGCTGGCCAGGCAGATCAGGTACGACCCGTACTTCCAGGACAGCGTCGCGGCGGTGGCCGGCATCCGCTGCCCCGCCCTGTTCGTCCTGGCCACCGAGAGCCTGCCCGGCCTGCCGGGCCGCGTCGGCGACCTCATGCCGGCGTTGCGCGCGGGCATCCGCCGCGACCTGCTGGCCCTCACCGCCGATCGGCCGCATCTGCGCGTGCTCGAACTGGCCGGCAGCCACGACATGGTCGCCGAACGGCCCGAGCGGATCGCCCGGGCCGTGCTGGGACTCCGAGCCGGGACCGGGGCCGACGATCGGCGCTGAGCGGCCTCAGCCGCGCGGCGCGTACATGATGATCAGGACTCCGAGGACGCAGACGACCGCCCCGGCGACGTCGAAGCGGTCGGGGCGGAAGCCGTCCATGACCATCCCCCACACCAGGGACCCGGCGACGAACACGCCCCCGTAGGCGGCCAGGACGCGGCCGAAGTTCGCGTCGGGCTGGAAGGTCGCGACGAACCCGTACAGGCCGAGGGCGACGAGGCCCGCGCCGATCCACCAGCCGCCCCGGTGCTCGCGGACGCCCTGCCAGATCATCCACGCGCCGCCGATCTCCGCGACCGCGGCGAGGGCGAACAGGACCAGGGAGCGTGCGATCGTCATACCGGAACCGTACTCAGGTGCGGGAACGCCCCGGCGCGGCCCCGGGACCGGCGAACGGCAGCGGGCAGCGCGGCTCGTCCGCGCATGCGATCAGGTCGTCGCAGCCGGCGTCGAGTGCGTCGCGGAGCGTGGACCGGATGGTCTCCAGATCGGCGATGCGCCGCTCCACCTCCGCCAGTTTCGCGCGGGCCCGGGCGGCCAGCCCGGCGTCGCGGCGGCGCGGGGCGTCCAGCAGCCCGGAGACCTCGTCCAGGGTGAACCCGAGCCGCTGCGCCGTTTTGACGACCCGCAGCACGGTGACGGCCTCGGCCGCGTAGAGGCGGTGCCCGCCGAGCGTCCGGGCGGGCTCGGCCAGCAGCCCCCGCCGCTCGTAGTACCGCAGCGTCTGCGGATTCACCCCGGCCGCCTCGGCGACCTGACCGGAGCGCAGCCCCTCGTAACGGCCGCCCGCGGCCATCGGCGTTCCGGCCATCCGTGCTCCTCGTCCTAGCCGCCCCACGTCCCGACGGTAAGCCTGTACCTCGCTACGGGTTGCAACCCCGCGGGCCGCCGAGCCCATCCCCCGCCGCCGGCCGTGCGGCGGCGGGGACGGCGGGACGCTCAGACGGTCGGGCCGTCACTGACGTGCAGGACCGCGTCGGCCGTGTCGAGGATCGCCTGGTCGAGGGGGAAGTAGCCCTGCTCGAGGACGGCGTCGGCGCGCCGGCGGGCGGCCGGGATCGCGGCGGCCGGTGTGAGGCCCCAGGTGGTGATGCGGCCCTGCATGCCGCCCTCGAAGGTGTCCGGCTCCGGCTCCCCCAGCTTGATCGTGTCGCTGCGGCCCAGGCTCCCCGCGACGAGGACGTACCGCTCGTCGAGCAGGGACGCGATGATGGCGCCGGTTCCGAACCAGGTGAGTTCCATGTCCGCCATGCGCATATGGCTCGGGTTCCGCTGCAGGTGGGTGATGTGCGCGAAGACGAACGTCGGGCCGCGCCGCTCCTCGGCGTTCCGGACGGCCAGAAGGTTCTGGGCCATGAGCGCGTCCCGGGCCGCCGCCAGGCGCGAGATGCGCGCTCCCTGTTCCAGGCGCTGGGCCGCCCGCTTGTGGTACCGCAGCAGGCCGAGGCCGGCGGTGAGGTGGATCTCGGCCCTGGACCACTCGGCCCGCGACGTCGCCGCGATCAGCTTCGGCGCCCGCTCGTAGAGCGCGACGAGCATGTCGTCGGCGATCGTCCGCAACCTGCCGGCCTCGGCCGTCGCACCGATCGACATGGCCGGGTCCATGACCGCCTCCGCGCGGCTCCACCGCCGGTCGTCGCCGGTGAGGGACGCGATGTCGAGGTCGAGCCCCATGTAGTCGCGGGCGTGTTCGAGGTAGGCGCGCGGGCTCGGGGCGCTGAGGGTCTCCATCGGGGCGTCGAAGCCGTGGAAGGCCAGCCGCTCGTGCGGGGGGCGGCCCTCGTTGTACTCCCGCATCCAGGCGACCAGCCGCCGGTTGGCGTCCACCTCCCCCCAGCCGTGCGAGAAGCCTTCGCGCATGACGGCGTCGAGGCTTCCGTTGCCTTCCCGGACGAAGTCGTCGACGGCGAGGGCGGCCACCCGGTCGGTCTCCATGGCGATCGACCGGAAACCTCGGCCGGCCAGCCGCCCGAGCAGCTCGTTGCGGATCCGCCCGAACGACGGTTCCCGGTGCGTCGGCTCGCCGAACGCCAGCAGGTCACATGACGAGGGCACGAAGTCGCGAATGTCCTGGCTCATGTGGTGAAATCGTATCGTTGAAAAAACGGTTGATACTTTCTCGCCCGTGACCGTCCTTCTGCCTTCCCAAGTCTCAAAGCGGTGATGACCCTGCGGCCGACAGACCTCGCGCGGGAGCACGGCCTCTCGGCGCAGGCCGTGCGCAACTACGAGCGCGACGGGTTCCTCCCTCGCGCCGAGCGCACGCCCAGTGGCTACCGCGTCTACACCGAGGTTCACGCGGCCGCCCTGCGCGCCTTCCTCGCCCTCGTCCCGGCGTTCGGGCACGCGGCCGGCGGCCGGGTCATGAACGCGGTCCACGACGGCGACCTCGACGACGCCCTGCTGGTCGTCGACCGCGGCCACGAGCAGGTGCTCCGCGACCGCGAAACCCTCGCGGCGGTGAGGAACGCGGTGGACCACCTGATGGCGGAGCCCGGCGCCGGCCGCCCGGACGCCCCCGGGCCGCGGACGATCGGCGACCTCGCCCGCCGGCTCGACGTCACGCCGGCGACGCTGCGCAACTGGGAGGGCGCCGGCATCCTCGTCCCCGCCCGGGATCCGGCGACCGGATACCGCGTCTTCCGCGCGGACGACGTCCGCGACGCGGAGCTCGCCCACCTCCTCAGGCGGGGCGGCTACCCGCTGGAGCACATCGCCATGGTGGTGCGGCAGGTCCGGACGGCGGGCGGCACGGGCCCCCTTGCCGAGGCGTTGGAAGACTGGCGGCGCAGGCTCACCGCGCGGGGCCGCGCCATGCTCGACGCCTCCGGTCAGCTGAGCCTTTATCTGGACGTTCTCGACCGCGCCGGGTGGCGAAGGGGTCCAGGAGGAGCAGGCCCTGGAGCAGGATCGGGCCGAGGGCGAGGCTGAACAGGCAGTCGGTGAGCCAGTGCTTGTCGACGACCGTGAGCGCCACGGCCGTGACCGTCCCCGTCGCCACCGCGATGTCGCGGCGACGGCGCGGCGGCAGGGCCCGGGAGGCCGCGGGGAACGCGACGACCACCAGTTCGAGGATGATCCAGACGAGCACGAACCCGTTGAGGGTGTGACCGGACGGGTAGGCGTCACCGCGGACGAACAGCACGTCGGTTCCACTGATCGGGAACGTCCGGGGGATCAGCGACTTCAGCAGCACCTGCAGCAGCGAGAGGACCCCGACGATCAGCACGCTCGCCAGCGGGTACCGCACCGAACGCGCCCGCACCGCCGCGATGATCGAGAGCGGGACGATGACCCTGGCCAGGTAGCCGCGCTGGCCGAGCGCCGCGAACGCGTCCACCGTCGTCAGCCGCGGGCCCCGGATGTGCGCGTCGCTCCAGCGGTGGACGGCGTGGTCGAGGTGCCGGAGCGGGCCGTCCAGCAGGACGTCCACCGTGACGAGCACCATGACCGCCACGAGCACCGCGTACCAGCTCCTGGACCCCCACCTCACGGCCGGAGACATTCCCCGGCCCACGCCGGAAGCACCCTCATGGGGACGTCAGGATGGCACGCGTACCGGAGCGGCAATCGAACCGCGGAGAAAGCCGCAGGGCATGTACGGAAGAGATGACGCGCAGAATCGCGTCCCGGAACCTTGCTGGTACCCCCGAGCGGATTCGAACCGCCGTTACCGCCTTGAGAGGGCGGCGTCCTAGGCCACTAGACGACGGGGGCAGGACCATGAGCTTCGCGGTCTCCCGCTCGGCCTCGCCTAGCTTACCGGACCCCGGCCCCCGCCTCGAACCGGTTTCCAACCGACCACCCCACCACAAGCCGCCCCCGCACGCTCACGGCAACTCACCACGCGCCCCAGAGGTCGCATCCCGCAGGGTTGTTGACGCGGGTGATGGGTGGTCGGCCGTTCAGTGCAGTGTGTCCACGGTGGCGGTTCCAGTCGTGCACGAAGTCGGTTCGACCTCGGCAAGTGATGGAAAGGCAGCGAAGCCCGAAATCGCCGAACAAGAAAGAACCGCACAAACAAGATAGGAAAAAACGCCTCTTGGACGTCGCAGAGAAAACACTCTGGGCGTACGCCCCAGCCGAGTGAGGGCGAAGCCCGAACACCGGGGGTTCCAGGGGGTCGCCCCCTGGGAAGACACTGCGGGCCCCGGCGAAGGTGAGCCGAGGGCTCAACGAGCAGGGAGGCCCGTCACGTACCCCCGAGCGGATTCGAACCGCCGTTACCGCCTTGAGAGGGCGGCGTCCTAGGCCACTAGACGACGGGGGCGTGTGTCCGCCTGGGCGGACGCAGCTGGGGTACCAGGACTCGAACCTAGACTAAGTGAACCAGAATCACTCGTGCTGCCGATTACACCATACCCCAGTGTGGTACGAACTCCCGAGCCGTTTCCGGCTGGTCGCTCGCGCCTCAAGGAGAATACAGGACAGCGGGAGCAGGGCCAAAACGATTGGCCCTTCGGAGGGTCAGCGAGTGAAGTCGGGCGGTCCGATGTGCTCGCGGCCCCAGGCGACGAGGGGGCGCAGGCGCCGCCAGGACGCGCGCACGCGGGCGATGACCTCGTCGGGGTCGGACATCCACGGGTCGGCGGGCCAGCCCTCGCGAGCGTAGAGGGAGCGGTGCCGCAGGAGGTCCAGACGGGGGGCGTCGGGGGCCGTCCCGCGCGGGCGGGTCTTGAGGCGGTCGCCGGCGATCTCCATGCCGGCGGCGCGGAGGCCGTCGACGACGGCCTCCAGCTCTGCTCCGTGGACGTCGGAGGCGACGGCTTCGCGGTAGCGGCGGAGCTGGTCGGGGGTCGGGGCGTACATGCCGCCCGCGACCATGAGCCCGTCGGCGTCGACCTGGATGTAGAAGCCCTCGCCGGTGTGCCCGCCCTGGTGCGTCTTGTACGGCGACTTGTCCTTGCTGAACCGGACGTCGCGGTACGGGCGGAAGAGCTTGACGGCGCCGAACTCGTCTTCGAGTTCGGCGCACAGCTCGGTCAAGGGTTCGCGGACGTGGCGCTCGTAGGCGTCCTTGTGGGACGTCCAGTAGGGCTTGCTGTTGTCGGCCTGCAACCCCTCGTAGAAGGCGAAGGCCGCGTCGCTGAAACCGGTGAACACCCTGGGCTCCCTCAGTCGCGGGCGATGACCCGGTTGGTGAGGCTGCCGATGTTCTCGACGGTGACGGTGACCTCGTCCCCGATCTCCAGGGGGCCGACGCCGGCGGGAGTGCCGGTCAGGATGACGTCGCCGGGCAGCAGCGTCATGACCTGGCTGACGTGCTGGACCAGGGTGGGGATGTCGTGCAGCAGCAGGGACGTGCGGGCCTCCTGCCGGACCTCCCCGTTGACGGTCGTGGAGATCGCCAGGTCGGCGGGGTCGACCTCGGTCTCGATCCACGGGCCGATCGGGCAGAACGTGTCGAAGCCCTTGGCCCGCGTCCACTGCCCGTCCCTGGCCTGGAGGTCGCGGGCGGTGACGTCGTTGGCGCAGGTGTAGCCGAGGATGACCTCGGCGGCGCGGGACGCCGGGACCTCGCGGCACATCCGGCCGATGACGACCGCGAGCTCGCCCTCGTGGTCGACGCGCTCGGACAGCTTATGCGGGTAGGCGATCGCCTCCCCCGGGCCGATCACGGCGGTGGACGGCTTGGAGAACAGCACCGGCTCGGCGGGCGGCTCGTCCCCTCCCATCTCGCGGACGTGGTCGGCGTAGTTCTTCCCGATCGCGATGATCTTGCTGGGCAGGATCGGCGCGAGCAGCCGGACGTCGGCGAGCGAGAGGCGCTGCCCGGTGAAGGTCAGCTCCCCGAAGGGGTGGGCCGCGATGACGGCGACGGTGTTCTCCTCCACCACACCGAAGGACATGCCGTCGTCGGTGGAGAATCTGGCGATACGCATGGTCAAGAGCCTAGTACGCCGGCCGGAAGCCGCAGGCCCCTCCCGGCGGGTCCCGGGCTCCGCCGGTCAGAAGCCGCAGGCCCTTCCGTTCAGGGCGCAGGACTTCGGTGTGGACGCCGCTCCGGCCGCGCCGAACTGGATGTCCCACGTCGCGCCGGGCTGGATCGCGGGGACGCCGGCCAGGTTCCTGATCTCGACCTTGGAGCCGCCGTGCACGAGCCGGGCTCCCCAGATGTTCTTCACGTCCGCGCCCGGGGCCTTGAACGTCAGTTTCCAGGCGGTCAGGGGCTTCCTGGTGCGGTTCGTGATGACCATCTTGCCCTCGAAGTACCCGCTGTCCTGCTGGACGAGCTGGTACGAGATCCCCTTGCCCTGGACGAGCGGACCGATCGGGGCGATGGTCGCCGGAGGCGGCGTGATGGGCTGCCCGCCCGGCAGCTGCCCGCCGGGCGGCTGGTTCGTCGGGGCCCCGGACTGCGGGGGCGTTCCGGGCGTGCCGCCGGTCGTGGGCGCGCCCGGCGACGCGGGTCCAGCGCCGCCGCCCGTCGCCGGAGTGCTCGCCGCCGGGGACGCCTGCCTGGCGGCCTTGCCCTCCGTCTCGGAGCCCCCGCCGAGCATCAGCACCGCGGCGCCGACCAGTACGAGGACCACCACCACGGCGGCCAGCAGGATGAGGATCATCGGCCGTCCCGAGCGCGACCGCTGCGGCCCGCCGGCCGGCCCGCCGGGCAGCCCGCCGGA
Source organism: Spirillospora sp. CA-108201 (assembly GCF_050936235.1). Classification (NCBI taxonomy): domain Bacteria; kingdom Bacillati; phylum Actinomycetota; class Actinomycetes; order Streptosporangiales; family Thermomonosporaceae; genus Spirillospora; species Spirillospora sp. CA-108201. Next base: position 3,679,086 of record NZ_JBNJNE010000001.1, read on the forward strand.
CGGCGAGGCCACCGCGGGCGACGGCATCGGCGCGACGGCCTGCCCGTGGGGCGGGGGCATCGTGTTCTGGGCGGGAGGCGGCGCCCCGGGCATCCCGTAGGCGAACGCCGGGCCGTTCTGCGCCGGGTTCGCCGTCTCCTCCTCGGAGGCGAACTGCTCCGTCCAGGGCGCCTCGGCGCGCATCGGGGCGGCCGCCTGCGCGGGCGGCGCCTGCTCCGGGGCGGGCGGCTGCTCCGGGAAGAGCGACGGTTCCGGGAAGGGCGCCGGCTCCCGGAAGGGCGCCGGCTCCGGAACGCGCTCCTGGTAAGCAGCGGGAGGCCGGCCGTACCCCGGCGCGGGGCTCGCGCCGTGCTCGAAGGCCGCCGGCTGCGCCTGCGGCGGGACGGCCGGAGTCGGCTTGGAGGGCTGCGTCGGTTTGGAGGGCTGTGTCGGCCTGGAGGGCTGCTCCATGGGGATGTCGGCGAAGGTGGCCGGGGGCTGGAACGCGGTCACGTCGAGCTCGTCGACGGTGTCCGAGGTCGGCGGCTTCTGGAAGGTGATGACGCCCGGGTCCCGGAGCGTCGCGTCGAAGTCGTCGTCCGGCTCGTCGCCCGGACCGTCCTGGTACGTCGTCTCCAGGTCGTCCTCGGGATCGTCGGAGGGGAGGTCCTGGATCGCCGCGCTCCCCGACTGGGGGACGTCGTGGGTCGTGACGTCCCCGTCGAAGAGGTCGTCCACCAGATCGTCGCCGTCGGCCGGTTCGGCCGCCGTCCCGGGCAGGGGCAGCTCTCCGGACACCGCGGACTTCCTGGCGACGCCGAACTCGGCGGTCGTCTTGTGGTCCGGGGGCACGTACCCGGAGTCCTCGCCGCTCAACTCGTCCACCTTCCACTGACGCCGATCTCATGGAGTCCGACGACCGGCGCGACGGATCGGTTCACCATCCGCCCGAAGGCGTCAGCCGGCGGGGGCCGGTTCGAGTCCGCGGCGCGCGGCCTGCCGCATCTGCCGGTTGAGCGTAGCGGTGATGAGCTCGATCGCGTCGGGTGTCGTGGCGTCCTGCGCGCCGCTGAGCCACCGGGTCGCCTCCGCCAGCAGTTCGTCGGCCGCCTGGTCGGCTCCCGCGTCGGCCATCCGTCCGAGGACGGCGCCGAGGCGCAGCGCGGCGTCGGCGCTCCCGGACTCGGCCGCCCTCCGGTACCAGCCGGCCGCCTGCTCCAGACGGCCCTCGCGCTCGTACGTCTCGCCGAGGCCGAACGCCACGTCGGCCCAGGTGCCGTCCGTGGGACGCCCAAGGTCCTCGGGGCTCCAGGGTCGGACAGGCATACGATCACTCCGGCAGGTCGGGTCGCAGGGACGTTCGGTTCGGGGGTCGAGCGGGGACGGGATCGCGCGGTGGAAGGGCTCCGGGCGCACGGCACGCGAAAGCCTCGCACGTGCCGCGCAGACTCCTATAGTGGATCCTTCAACTGAAATCCGCTACCGGTTTCGTCGCTTTGGCGAACTTTCTGCGTGACCGTACCGATACTCACGGAAAGATACTCGTTCATTTCGAACGAGAGGGTCACTCACCGCATATCCCCGGGCACCAGAACGATACGGCTAGCGCACCAGATCCTTGTAGTCGGGGTGCCTGCCGATCCACTTCTTGATGAACGGGCACAGCGGAACGACCGAAAGGCCCTTGGAACGGACGTCGTCCAATGCGCCGCGGGCCAGCGCGCTTCCCACGCCCCTGCCCTCGAACGCGGAGTCGACCTCGGTGTGGGTGAAGACGACGGCGCCCTCGCCCCGCTCGTACTCGGCGAATCCGGCGAGGTCGCCGTCCAGCCTGATCTCGTAGCGGCCCTGCTCGGCGTTGTCAGTGATCTCGGTGCTCATGTCCCTGATAATGCCCGCGCCCGCGCGGGGATTCCCGTCAGCCCGCCTCGTAGCCGGCGCGGAGCAGGCAGTAGGTGACGGCCTCCTCCAGGGCCTGCCAGGACGCGGCGATGACGTTGTCCTCGACCCCGACGGTCCCCCACTCGCGCTCGCCGTCGCCGGACTCGACGAGGACCCGGGTCCGCGCGTCGGTGCCGTGCGCGCCCTCCAGGATGCGGACCTTGTAGTCGACCAGTTCCAGCCGCGCCAGCTCCGGGTAGAGCCGGCCGAGCGCGATCCGCAGCGCGTTGTCGAGGGCGTTGACGGGGCCGTTGCCCTCGCCGGTCGCGATGATCCGCTCGCCCTTGGCGTGCAGCTTGACGGTGGCCTCGCTGATCATGGAGCCGTCCGGGCGGCGCTCCACGATCGACCGCCACGACTCGACCTCGAAGTGCCGCTGCCGGACGCCGGTCAGCTCCTCGCGCAGCAGCAGCTCGAACGAGGCGTCCGCGGCCTCGAAGGTGTAGCCCGTGGACTCCAGCTCCTTCACCTTGTCCACGACGGCCCTGGCCTTCTCGCCGGACAGGTCGTAGCCGAGCTCGCGCCCCTTCAGCTCGACCGACGCGCGCCCGGCCATGCTGGACACCAGCATCCGCATGTCGTTGCCGACGGCGGCCGGGTCGATGTGCTGGTACAGGTCGGGGTCGATCTTGACGGCGGACGCGTGCAGCCCGGCCTTGTGCGCGAACGCGGACACGCCCACGTACGGCTGCTGCGAGCTCGGCGCGACGTTGGTGACCTCGGAGACGGCGTGCGCGATCCGCGTCATCTCGGCGAGCTGGGCGTCGGAGACGAGGTTCATGCCCCGCTTGAGCTGGAGGTTCCCGACGACGGTGAACAGGTTCGCGTTGCCGCTGCGCTCCCCGTAGCCGTTCGCGCAGCCCTGCACGTGCGTCGCGCCCGCCCGGACGGCGGCGAGCGTGTTGGCGACCGCGCAGCCCGAGTCGTCATGGCAGTGGATGCCGACGCGGACGCCGTGGCCGACGACCTCGTGCACGACCTCGGCCAGCTCGTCCGGCAGCATGCCGCCGTTGGTGTCGCAGAGCGCGACGACGTCGGCGCCGGCCTCCGCGGCGGTGCGGACGGCCTCCAGGGCGTAGGCGCGGTTGGCCTGGTAGCCGTCGAAGAAGTGCTCGGCGTCCAGGAAGACTCGTTGGCCCTCCGTACGAAGGTGGGAGACCGTGTCGCGGATCATCGCGAGGTTCTCCTCCAGGGTCGTGCGGAGGGCCAGCTCGACGTGCCTGTCGTGGCTCTTGGCGACCAGGGTCACGACGGACGCGCCGGAGTCGCGCAGGGCGGCGACCTGGGGGTCGTCGGCCGCCTTCACCCCGGCCCGGCGGGTCGCGCCGAACGCGGTGAGCTGCGCGTGCCTCAGGTCGAGCTCTGTTCGAGCCCGCCTGAAGAACTCGGTGTCCTTGGGGTTGGCGCCCGGCCAGCCGCCCTCGATGAAGCCGACGCCGAGGTCGTCCAGATGTCGCGCGACCGCGAGCTTGTCGGGCACGGAGAGGTTGAGCCCCTCCTGCTGCGAGCCGTCGCGCAGGGTGGTGTCGTAGACGTGGAACGCGTCGCCTTGCATGTGAGAACCCCCAGGGGGAGCAGCGCCAGGACACAAAAAAGACCCCTCACGGACGTGAGAGGTCTGCGCGCCGGCGATGTCCCGTTAGCTGCCGGCGCGCCAGCCGATAATGACGAGGCTGTGGCGCATGATGCGCCCAGTCTGCCACATGGTCCCCGAGTCTTGGACATCCGTCTCAGATGTTGGGACGTCGTCGCCGGGACCGCGACCGCGGCGCCGCCGCCCGGCGGCCATAACGCGACTTTCTCCCCTTGGAGTCCATTGCATAATAAAGAACGATTATCAATCAAAAGATGATGGCAATACATTCCTCACCTCGAAATACACTTGCGCTTTCACGGTAAAAGGAATGAGGATCGCACTGTCCGCCGGAGAAGGGGGATCCGATGAGCGGCGAACCGGTCCGCGGGACGGTGGAGTCCTGGGACGACGAGGCCGGGTGGGGGGTGCTGGTCTCACCCGACGTGCCCGGCGAGGTCTGGGCGCACTTCGCGGACGTGGAGGCCGAACCGGGTGCCTTCGCCTCGCTCGATCCGGGCGAGAGCGTGCTCTTCACCTGGGAGGAGGCCGAGCAGGACGGCTACGCCTACCGCGCGCTGCACGTGCGGTCGGTCGGCCGCGGCTGAGCGCCCGGGCGGCGGGCTGATCAGGGCCGTCCACCCGCCGTGGCGGACGGCGAACCTTTCCGAAGGGAATTCCTGGAATGCGCATGCACACATACGGCCGGGCCGCGGCCGCTTCCGGAACGGCGCTGGTGATGGCGCTCGGCACCGTGTCCACCGCGTCCGCCGCGTCCGCGGCCGAGCGGCCGGAACGCGCCGCACCCACCCATTACTTCACGTTCACGAAAAGCCGCCAGTCGTTCTCCTACCGCGACTCGGTCGGCCGGTTCCACGCGCAGGTGAACCTGACCAGGCCCTCCAGGGGCTACCCGATGCCGTGGCTGTTCCAGATCACCAGTGCGAGGCTGCGGGCGATCGCGCGCAGCAGCGCCGTCTGCACGGCGACCGGGCTGAACGGCCGGTACCACGACCGGCACGTCATCCCCGTCGGCTACCTCTGGCATTCCACGGTCGCACCGCACCGCGCCCGGAAGGTCTACACGCTCTCGGGCATCTGCACCTTCGCGGTGCAGGAGGGCGGCCGCCCCGGCCGCGCCTTCGTCGGCTTCTCGTTCCACTACGCCATCAACCCGTCCTCGCGCGGCGCGGGCCCGGCGAGCAAGGGCCCGGTCGTCAAGACGTCCGTGCAGATCCGCCGCTGAGCGGCCCGGACCGGTCCGGCGGCGCGCCGCTTCGGGCGCGCGCCGCCGGCGCCGCCGGTCAGACGATCTTGTGGACCCAGCCGTAGGGGTCGGGACGGGTGCCGTACTGGATGCCGACGAGCTCCTGGCGCAGCCGCATCGAGATCTCGCCGGGCTCGCCGTCGCCGATCGTCCACTCGCGGTCCCGGCCCTTGACCCGGCCGACCGGACTGATGATCGCGGCCGTCCCGCAGCCGAAAACCTCGGTGATCTCGCCGGAGGCGCAGCCCGCCTCCCACTCGTCGATGCTGATCTTGCCTTCCTCGGTGGGGACGCCGAGGTCGGGGGCCAGCTTGAGCATCGAGTCGCGGGTGACGCCGGCGAGCAGGGTGCCGGTGAGCGCGGGGGTGAGCAGCCGGGCCCGCGTGCCGGAACCGTAGACGAACATGAGGTTCATCGAGCCGACCTCCTCGACCCAGCGGTGCTCCACCGCGTCGAGCCAGACGACCTGGTCGCAGCCCTGCGCGACGGCCTCGGCCTGGCCGGCGAACGACGCCGCGTAGTTGCCGCCGAACTTGGCCTCCCCGGTGCCGCCGGGCGCCGCGCGGGTGTAGTCCTGCGACAGCCACACCGAGACGGGCTTGATGCCGCGCGGGTAGTACAGGCCCGAGGGGGCCGCGATGACCATGAAGAGGAACTCGTTGGCCGGGCTGTTGACGCCGAGCGCGCGGGTGGTGGCGAACATGAAGGGCCGCAGGTAGAGGCTGTGGCCCTCGGTGTCGGGCACCCAGTCCTTGTCGGTGCGGACGAGCAGCTCGACGGCGTCCACGAACAGCTGCTCGGGGATCTCCGGCATCGCCATCCGCCGGGCGGACCGGTTCATCCGCGCCGCGTTCATGTACGGCCGGAAGGTGACGACCGAGCCGTCCGGCTGCTTGTAGGCCTTGAGACCCTCGAAGAGCTCCTGGGCGTAGTGGAACACCTGCGAGGCCGGGTCCATCGGGATCGGCCCGTAGGGTTCGAGCTTCGCGTCGTGCCAGCCGCGCTCGGCGGAGTACCGGATCGTGATCATGTGGTCGGTGAAGTACCGGCCGAAACCGGGATCGGCCATGATCCGCGCGCGTTCCTCGGCGGTCGCGGGCCGCTCGGTGCGCGTGATCTCGAATTCCAAGGTGTCGCTCATCGCGGTCAAGTCCTCTCGCGGATCGCCCAGACGGCCCCATCGCCGCATCGGCTTCCTAGTCCCCATTGTCCTACTTCGTCTAGACCTGCTCCTCCACGCGCGGCGCATACGGAAAACCGGGCGCGCCGCGAGGGCACGCCCGGTCCGACCGGAGGCGGCGTGCCCCTAGCCGGATACTCGCTTGGCGATCGCGTCACCGATCTGGGACGTGGACCGGCCGCCCAGCGCGGCGCGCTCGGCCAGGTCGTCGGAGACGGCCTGCTCGACGCGGCGGGCGGCGTCGCCCTCGCCGATGTGGTCGAGCAGCATGGCGACCGACAGGATCGCGGCGGTCGGGTCGGCCTTGCCCTGCCCGGCGATGTCGGGGGCGCTGCCGTGTACCGGCTCGAACATCGACGGCGCGGTGCGGTCGGGGTTGACGTTCCCGGACGCGGCGAGCCCGATGCCGCCGGCGATCGCGGCGCCGATGTCGGTGATGATGTCGCCGAACAGGTTGTCGGTGACGATGACGTCGTACCGCCGCGGCTGGCTCACGAAGAACATCGTGGCCGCGTCCACGTGGCAGTAGTCGGTCGTGACCTGCGGGTACTCCTCGGCGACGCGCTTCAGGGTCCGCTGGTAGAGGTCACCGGCGAAGGTGAGCACGTTGTCCTTGTGGACGAGCGTGAGCTTCCTGCGCGGCCGCGACGCGGCGACCTCGAACGCGTACCGGATGACGCGCTCGACGCCGTAGGCGGTGTTGACGCTCTCCTGCGTGGCGACCTCGTGCGCGGTGCCCTTGCGCAGAACGCCCCCGACGCCGGTGTAGGGGCCCTCGGTGCCCTCCCGGACGACGACCATGTCGATGTCGTCCGGGGTCACGCCGGCCAGCGGGGTGCTGACGCCCGGGAACAGCTTCACCGGGCGCAGGTTGACGTAGTGGTCCAGCTCGAACCGGGTCCGCAGCAGCAGCCCGCGCTCCAGCGTGCCGCTCGGCACGCTCGGGTCGCCGACGGCGCCGAGCAGGATGACCTCCTGCTCGCGCAGCTCGCCGAGGACCGAGTCGGGCAGCGTCTCCCCCGTCCGGTGCCACCGGGCGGCGCCCAGGTCGTAGGAGGTCTGCTCGAACGTGAGGTCGCCGGACACGGCGTCGAGGACCTTCAGTCCCTCGGCGACCACCTCGGGGCCGATCCCGTCACCGGGAATGACGGCCAGACGAATGCTGCGCGAAGCCATGCGCGCACTCTACTGCAAACGTCTCAGTGCTTGGGCTTCCGTCTCATATTGCGGACATTCAACGTACGAGCCCGCAATCGCCGCACATGCCGCCACCAGGGACGCGGTAATACAGGCAGCAGTTGGTCCGAACATACCCGCGCGGCCCGAACGCCCCGACCTCCGCCAGCGGCTCGCGCCCGAGCAGCTCCCGCACGATCGCGACCCGCCCGGGATCGGCGTCCCCGACGTTGAGGCTCCCGGCGAGAGCCGAGGCGGCGTTGCCCCAGACCAGGCCGTCCGCGAGCTTGACGACGCCCAGCACCGCCTCCCGCAGCGGCCGCAACAGCCCGTCCACGACCATGGGATGGACGATCTCGACGGCCTCGCCCGCGCTCTCGACCCGCCACCCGCGAACGTCGGCGAGCCCCAGCCCGATCGGCTCCCCCGGCGCCCACCGCCACCGCACCCCCGAAAGATCGGGAACGACCCCGAGGGCCGCCGCGGCGACGACAGGCGACCACACCCGCGCCGCGAGCCCCTGGAAGAGCAGCGAGCCGGCCACCCGGACCTCGTCGGACCCCAGCCGCCGGGCATGGTCACGGGCAACCTCTCGCAACCGCCCGGCACCCCCAGGAAACGCCCCCCAAGCAGCACCCGAGACCCCCTCGGTGACGAGCTCGAAGTAGGGCCCAAGCCCGGCAACGCGCCGAAGCACGCCACGGACCTCACCCTCCCCGACCTCCGTCACGACCCCAGTCTCGCACCACCCCAGACGCCAAGCCCCCCAAGTCACCAGGGACGCCAGGCCCGAAGGAGGAGAAAGATCAATTAATCCGCACGCCTGTCCAGGGCGGTCTGGAGGGCGCGGGCGGCTTCTTCTTGGGCGTCTTCGGCGGGGGCGTTGTTGTGGGTTTCGTTCATGATGGGATGCTCCGATCGCTGGGCTGGTGGCCGGAGGGGCCGCCGGAGGGGCCGTGGTTCGCACGGTCCGGCGCGGCATCGGACTCAGGGCCGGGCAGAGCCTCCGCAGCGGGTGCCGGCCTGCCGATGATCAGGCCCCGCTGCGGCAGCGAAGGATTACCACGAAGCGCCGCATAGCTATTGCGAGGCTACCCGGCGTTCTGCGGGTTGTCCCGACCCGTGGCTCAAATCTCGGTATATGAGATGAGCGGGTGTCCGGCATATGACCGGACACCCGCTTTGAGCTCAGCCTCTGGAGGCTCTCCTGGCGGCCAGGGACTGTTCAGTAGTGGCCTCGCCCAGGCCCGGTCACGTAGCGAGCCGCCAGGCGGGCGAAGTGGGCCGGGACTCCGAGAACACCGACTAGCCTTCCAGGTCGACGCGGCGGCCCATGTCGGCGCCCACCTCGCGGGTGATGGCGTCGACGAGCTGGGGCGCGACGGCCGAGTCGACGGTGAGGGCGATGAGCGCCTTGCCGCCCTTGGCGTCGCGGCCGACCTGCATGCCGGCGATGTTGACCTGCTCGTCGCCGAGCAGCTTGCCGACGGCGCCGACGATGCCGGGGCGGTCGACGTAGGAGAAGAACGCCATGTGCTCGGTCGGGACGAGCTCCATGTTGTAGCCGTTGATCTCGATGATCCGCTCGGCGTGCTTGGGGCCGGTGAGGGTGCCGGACACCGACACGACGGAGCCGTCGGACATCGTGCCGCGCACCTGCACGACGTTGCGCCAGTCGGGGCTGTCCTCGCTGGTGGTGAGGGTGACCTCGACGCCGCGGTCGCGGGCGAGCAGCGGCGCGTTGACGAAGGTCACGGCCTCTTCGATGACGTCCACGAAGACGCCCTTGAGCGCGGCCAGCTCCAGCACCTTGACGTCGTGCTCGGCGATCTCGCCGCGGACCACCACGTCCAGCCGGACGGGGACGCCGCCGGCGAGGGCGGTGAAGATGCGGCCGAGCTTCTCGGCGAGCGGCAGGCCGGGCTTGACGTCCTCGGCGACGGCGCCGCCCTGCACGTTCACCGCGTCGGGGACGAACTCGCCGGACAGCGCGAGCTTCACCGATCGGGCGACCTGGGTGCCCGCCTTCTCCTGCGCCTCGTGGGTGCTGGCGCCGAGGTGCGGGGTGACGACGACGCTGTCGTGGTGGAAGAGCGGGCTCTCGGTGCACGGCTCGGTGCTGAACACGTCGATGCCGGCGCCGGCGACGCGGCCGTCCTTGAGCGCGAGGTCGAGGGCCGCCTCGTCGACGATGCCGCCGCGGGCGGCGTTGACGATGCGGACGGACGGCTTGACCTGCTGCAGCTCGCGGTCGCCGATGAGGCCGAGGGTCTCGGGCGTCTTCGGCAGGTGGACGGTGATGAAGTCGCTCTCGCGGAGCAGCTCGTCGAGAGTGACGAGCTTCACTCCGAGCTGCGCGGCGCGGGCGGCCTGGACGTAGGGGTCGAACGCGATCACGTTCATGTCGAAGGCGGCGAGGCGCTGGGCGACGAGGACGCCGATGCGGCCGAGGCCGAGGACGCCGACGGTCTTGCCCTGGAGCTCGACGCCGGTGTACTTGGAGCGCTTCCACTCGCCCTGCTTGAGCGCGGAGTGGCCCTGCGGAACGTTCCGCGCGATGGCCAGGAGCAGCGCGATCGCGTGCTCGGCGGCGGTGACGATGTTGGACGTGGGCGCGTTGACGACCATGACGCCGGCCTTGGTGGCGGCCTCCACGTCGACGTTGTCGAGGCCGACGCCGGCCCGGGCGACGACCCGGAGCTTCCTGGCGTGCTGGAACACCTCGGCGGTGACCTTGGTGGCGCTGCGGACGATCAGTGCGTCCACGTCGGCCACGGCGGGCAGCAGCTTCGCTTTGTCGCTGCCGTCGACGTGGCGGACGTCGTAGTCGGCCTCCAGGACGGCGATGCCGGCCGGGGAGAGTTCTTCTGCGACGAGGACGACGGGCTTGCTCAAGTGGAAACAGTCCTTCGAAAAAGTAGACGAACGTGATTCTGTGCAGGTGAAGTCGCGAGTCACCTCGTCGTGCCCTCGCCCCCTCCGGTGAGTCTATAACCCGGGAGCGGCGGCGGTTCCCGGCAGGGAAAGACCCGCCGGTAACTCCGGTTCGTCCCGAGCGCCGGTCTTCGTCAGGCGGCGTTCGGCTCCGGCGCCGAGGCGAGCACGGACGCGACCCGCTCGGCGTCGCCGATGTGCACGTGGGGGACGTCCACGAACACCCGCAGCGGCCCGGGCGGCAGCCCCAGCTCGTCGGCGACCTGGATCTGCACCTCGCGGAGCGGGATGTAGGCCAGGTAGGCGCGGTGGACGTTCTGCGACCGGAACATCGCCGTCATGATCAGCCGGTAGCCGCGGATGCGGAACGACAGCGCGGTCAGCGCCGGCAGGCCGTCGGCCGGCTCGCCCGGGACCGTCAGCGAGATCCACGCGCTGGTGGTCCACGGCCTCGCGCGCAGCAGGTCCACCACCCACCGGATCTGGTCGTGGCCCTGGAGGTCGTGCAGCCGCGGCCAGAACAGCCCGCGGACGGCCCGGCGGGTGCGCTCCTGCGCCCTGCGGACGAGCCGCGCCCGGTCCCCGTACTCGCGCAGGATCGGGTCCTCCCAGCTCAGCGAGCAGATCTCGAACAGCAGCGGCGGCCCCTCGATGATGGGCCCGCCGTCCTCCAGCCCCGCCTCCCCCGCCGCCCACACGTGCCGCAGGACGCCGATCCACGCCCGCCCGCACGTCTCGAAGCGCCGGACGTCCCTGTCCTGCCGGTCCGGCAGGTCCTCCCGGCCCGGCATGTCACGGCTCCTCGCCGTGATCGGTTCCCCGGTCCGCCGCACCGATGACCGGGGATTCGCCCGCCCGCCGCATTGCCCGCCGGGCGAGGAATTGCGGGCCACCGCCCGCCGGTGCCTTCGCCTCGCCGCCGTCCAGCCTCACACCGCTCATGCACCACGCCCCAAGGCCCGCTCCGGCCGAGGTCACGCCATGTTCGCGCAGGCTCTCCTCCCGCGCCGGCCCCGGCCGCAACGGCTTTCTTCAAGTATCTGGCAAAGTACCCAGAAAGGGTAGGGATAATTGGCGGCCCGGCGTCTTCACCGGAATTCTTACCCGTGCGACGATGATCGGTCATCGGACAATCTGTCCAAAAGCCGCGTTTCGCCTTCACCGTCGCCTTACCGGGGCCGCCCGCCCCGGTGGGCCGCGGCTCACCAGGGGTCGGGGACGTTCCGGTACAGCACGACGTATCCGTCCCTCCGGAAGACCTCCCGGTACCCCTCAGCCTTCAGCTCCTCGACCCGGCGCCGCTGCTCGGCGGGCGAGTCGAAGGGGAACTCCAGCCGCCCCACCTGGGCGATCACCCAGGGGGCGCCGTGCGAGCGGTCGTCCCACAGCAGCACGCGGGCGCGGGACGTCAGGGCCGGGCCGAGGCCGTTGGCGGCCTCGACGAGCGCGCCGTCCGGGATCCGCGCGACGGCCGCGGAGGCCGCCCGGGCCCGCTCGTTCGGCCGCCACAGCGCGGGATCGGCCAGGTGGCGGTAGGCGAAGAACGGCACGCACGCGACCGTGACCGCGAGGATCCCCGCCATCGGCGCGGCGGACGGCAGGCGCCGCGGCCGGCCGCGCGCGAACCAGGCCCGTTCGCGCAGCCGCGCCGCGCCGTCGGCCGCCGCCAGGACGAGCACGGCGAGGATGAAGGCGTTGTAGTGGTAGTGCGGCTCCCACCAGTTGCCGAACCGGCTGGCGAGCATCCGTTCGGCGAGCAGCGGGGCGGCGGTGAGGGTCAGCGGGGACGCCAGCGGCAGCAGGAGCAGCGGGAGCAGCACCAGCGCCGTCGTGAGGAGCTTCTGCGGCGGGTCGCCGAGGACGCGCGCGACGTCCCACGGGTGGGTGACGGCGTGCACCGCCGCGCGGGGAAGGTCGGGGCCGAGCGCGCCGTAGGCCCAGTAGTAGTCGTTGTCGCCGCCGAACGCCGCGATGGCCACGCGGGAGCTGAGCCAGGTCGCGGCCAGGCCCGCCGCGATGTAGGCCGCGCCCGCCCGCCGGTCGCCCGGCGGCAGGAGATCGCGCAGCCGGCGCCGCCCGGTGCGGGTGGGACGGGTGGGGCGGGTGAGCAGGTAGAGGCCGAAGCCCGCGAGCAGCAGCCCCATGTCCTCCTTCACCAGCAGCAGCGCGAACCCGGCGGCGGCCGCCTGGAGCCGCCGCCCCGCGTCGTGCCGCTCGACCATGACCGCCGACAGCAGCGGCACGAAGGCGACCTCGTGGAAGTCGAAGGCGAGCGCCTCGGCGATCGGCCAGGACAGCGCGTAGGCGCCCGCGGCGCAGTAGGCGGCGCGGGCGCCGAGCCTGCGCTCGGTGTACCGCCAGATCGGCGGGATCGCGAGCGCGAGCAGGACGGCCTGGGCGACCAGCAGGGTCGCCGGGCCGTCGTGGATCCAGTAGAGCGGCGCGAGCAGCGCGAGGATCGGCGAGAAGTGGTCGCCGAGGATCGAGAAGCCCGGGCCGAAGTCGTTGTGGACGCCCTTGACCATGGCGACCGGCGGGCCGAACCGGCTGTAGGAGCGGATCGCCTGGTCGAAGATCACCAGGTCGTAGCTGCCCGTCCGGAAGGCGCGCAGCCGCATCAGCGAGTACGCCGCGTACAGCAGCGCGCTCGCCGCTACCAGCGCCGTCAGGGCGGCGCGCCGGCGGCGGGCGGCGCGCCCCCGCCCCGCGGAGGAGCCGCCCGCCGGTCCGTGCACCGCAACCGCCTCGACCACGCGCCGGACGCTATCACCGGCGGCGGCGCGCGGCTGAGCGGCGGGCGTTTCTACCCGGAAGTGCGCCGGGCCGCCGGGAGCCGTCCGCCGGCCACCGCGCCGGCGGCGCACGCCGCGACGAGCGGGACGCCGATCGCGATCGCCAGCAGGAGCGGCCACGGGATCACGGTGATCGTGCCGTGCGGGGCGGCGCCGTTCTCCTCCACGCCGTCGGTGAGCGGCCGCGTCACCGCGAGGCCGGGGACGAGCCCGCCGGCGATGCCGAGCCAGCAGCCGAGCCCGGCGATGAAGGCGCCCCGGCCCATCGTCAGCAGCCGGCCGGTGCGGGGCCGGGCGCCGACGGCGCGCAGGGTCGCCATGTCGGGCCGGCCGTCGGCGGCGGCGAGCCCGGTGGCGATCAGGGTCGCGCCGAGCGCCAGGGCGGCCGCGGCCGCGCCGAGCATCAGCGTGACGCTCCCGTACGACTCGGTGAAGCCCCGCTCGACGTGCACGGCGCCGTCGCTGTCGCTGAAGGTCCGCATGGTCCTGGTCAGCCGCGCCTGCTCGGCCTTGGTGACCCGGTGGTCGGCGCGGTCGACGCCGTACGCCTCCGTCCGGACGCGCACGCCGGCCTTCGCGGCGAGCGTGTCCGCGACCGCGGGCGGGACGATGGCCGGCACGTGCGGGTCGCCCTGGGCGGCGACGGCCGGCAGATCCTTGATCGTCGCGATCGTGTGCTCCTCGTCGTCGGCCCAGTAGGTCGCGGTGGCGGTGACCGTCCCGTGGTCGGGCGGCCGCGCCCGGAACAGGACGATCTTGCCGGCGTCCAGCGCCGAGGACACCGCGGGATCGTCGCGGCCGAGCAGCATCCGGGCCTCCCGGGAGCCGCCGACCACGATCGGCAGGATCTCGTCGGAGGACCTCCCCGCGCGCTCCGCCGAGAAGGACAGCGAGGGGCACTTCGAGGTGTCCTCGGCCAGGCACTCCCCCCAGGGCCCGGGAAGGGTGCGCAGCGGGACGAGGGGCACGCCCGGCAGGTCGCCCCGGACGGCGGCCGCCACGGCGCCCTCGTCCCTGTCATGCGTCACACGGATCAGCGCCGAGCCGTGGGGCAGGGACGCCTGGTACTCCACCTGCCGCTGCCGGAAGTCGCTGGCGCCCCCGATGGCCAGCGCGGTGACGCCCGCCACGGCCGCCATGATCGCGGCGACCGCGGGCGCGGTGCGGGCCCGGTTGCGGGCGCCGTCCCGGACGGCGAGGCGCAGCGGCAGCGGGAGCCGGGGCGCGAGGCGCCCGGTCGCCCTGACGATCCACGGGGTGGCGAGCACGAGGCCGATGATGATCGCCGCGGCGCCGAGCGCGGCGCCGAACTCGCGCAGCGCCCGGACGCCCTCCAGGGACCCCGCCAGGCCCGCGAGGACGAGGACGCCGCCCGCGATCGGCAGTCCGCGCCGGGCCGGGCCGGGCGGTTCGCGCCGTCCGGCGAGCGCGGCGACGACGTCCATGCGGCCCGCCTGCCGGGCGGGCACCAGGGCGGCGAGCAGGCCGCTGCCCGCGCCGAGCAGCATCGTCGCGGCGACCACGGTCCACGGCACGGTGAGCGAGCCGTACCCGGACGCGGTCCGCGCGATGACGGCCGCGGCGGCGACGCCGAGCCCGGCCCCGGCCACCGCGGCGGTCCCGCCGAGGAGCAGGCCGCTCGCCAGGACGACGGCGCGCAGATGCCGGCCCGCGCCGCCCGCGGCCGCGACGAGCGCGAGCTCGCGGCGGCGGCGGCGGACGTCCACCATGAAGGCCGGCCCGGCGAGCAGGACGACCTCCAGCACGACCATGCCCACGATCATCGCGAGCACGGCGGACTCGCCGGCGCTCGAAGGGGCGGGCTCCCCCTCGGCGCCGGCGCCGGCGGTCGAGTTCAGCACGGCCAGGGCGACGACGACGCCGATCGGCAGGCCGATCATGGACAGGACCAGCGCCGTGCGGCCCTTGGCGCGCAGCGCGTCCTGGCGGGCCATGCGCAGCGCGAAGACGTAGCGGTTCACAGCTTCTCCTGCAGGAGGCTCTCGGGCGCGGACGGGCGGGGCGTGGCGTCGACGATCCGGCCGTCGCGCAGGAACACGACCCGGTCGGCCCAGGCGGCGTGCCGGGACTCGTGCGTGACCATCAGGCAGGACGCGCCCGCGTCGCAGCGGGCCCGCAGGACGCGCAGGACGTCCTCGCCGGTGTGGCTGTCGAGCGCCCCGGTCGGCTCGTCGGCCAGGACGAGGCGCCGCTCGCCGACCAGGGCGCGGGCGATCGCGACGCGCTGCTGCTGGCCGCCGGACATCTCGTCGGGGAACCGGCCGGCCAGCTCGGCGACGCCGACCTCCGCGAGCGCCTCGCGCGCCTCGCGGCGGGCCGTGCGGGCGCGGACGCCGTCCAGCTCGCGCGGCAGCATGACGTTCTCGTCCGCGGTGAGGCTCGGGATGAGGTTGAGGTCCTGGAAGACGTAGCCGACGCCGCGGCGGCGCAGCGCCGCCCGCCCGGCGCGGCCGAGCCCGCCGAGGTCGGCGCCGTCCACCAGGACCTGCCCGGCCGTGGGGTGGTCGAGCCCGCCGGCGAGCGCGAGCAGGGTCGACTTGCCGGAGCCGGAGGGGCCCATCACGGCGACGAACTCGCCCGCCGCGACGTCCAGCGTCACCTCGCGCAGGGCGTGGACGAGGGACGGGCCGGCGCCGTGGTCGCGGGACACCTCCCGCATCGCCAGCAGGCTCATCGCCGCGCCTCCTCGCCGGCCGGGGCGGGCGCCTCGGCCAGGGCGGAGGGGGCCGCGGACGGCGGCTCGGCGCGGGCGACGTAGGCCTCGCAGTGGTCCAGCCAGCGGACCTCGGCCTCCGCCTGGAAGATCATGGATTCCAGGACCAGCCGCCAGGCGCGGTCGCCCTGGTCGGCGGGGACGGCGGGCGCGCCGGCCTTGAGGCGGGTGAGGTCCTGCAGAGTGCGCAGGGTGGCGGTGCGCTGGGTCTGGACGACGTGCACGGCGTCGACGCCGGGCGCGGTGACGGCCATCGCCAGTTTGATCGCCAGCTCGTCGCGGGGCCGGTCGGTGCGGGCGATGGGGGTGGCGAACCACCGCCGCACGTCCTCCTCGCCCGCCGGGGTGATCCGGTAGACGAACCGGCCCTCGTCGTCGGCGCCGACGCGCGTGACGAGGTCGTCCCGTTCGAGGCGGGACAGGGTGGAGTAGACCTGGCCGATGTTGAGCGGCCAGGTGGCGCCGGTGGACGACTCGAACTCGGCGCGCAGCTGGTAGCCGTAGCGGGGCCCGTGGGACAGCAGGGCCAGCAGACCGTGACGGATCGACATGCCTACCAAGTATGCATACCGAGTATGCGTCAGGCAATACCGAGTATGCATCCGGGAAGACACACCGGCCGGTTTTCACTGTGCGCGACCAGATGTGGCCTTACCGTGACCGAAGTCCCCGGCCGATCAGGAGATGACCCGTGACCTCGGACAGCACCATCAGCGTCCTGCACGACGTCCTGCGCGTGTACGACCACCGGTTCCTGGCACTCGACGGCCCGCAGCGGGAGCGGCTCGTGGAGGGCACCCGCCGCGTCCTCGGCGAGGAGGGGCTGAGCGAGGCCGCCCGCGCCGCGATGCCCGCGTCCGCGCGGCTCCGGGCGTTCTGCATCCAGCACGGCCTGCGCGAGGAGCTGGAGCGGCTGATCCGGGACGAGGTCGAGGGGAGCCCGGCGGGCGCGGTCGTGGTCGGCGGCCGGATCTACGCGATGTACCCCTACCTGCGCGGCGTCTCCCGGCAGGACGCCGACATCACCGCCGAGGTCGGCGTCGAGCACCGCCTGGAGACCGTCTGCTGGCAGGGCAGGAAGGTGCGCGTCCGCGGCGTCGCCGCGCTCCAGCGCGTCGAGACCCGCCGGATGTCCGTCGACGTCGTCCTGCGGGAGCGCGTATCGGGCAGGGAGCACGGCTTCGTCGCCGACCCCCGCGCGGGACGCGCCGGAGGTTTCGAGGTCGTCGCCGACCCGGCCGCCGTGGAACCGGGCCGCTGGGACGTGCACGTCACCGCGACCGCGTTCGGCGTCACCCGCGAGGCGCGCTTCGGCTCGGTGCGCGCCGAGGGGGTCAGGGCCGCGGCGCAGCGGCGGGCCGCCGGCACGAAGGACGTCACCGTCTACTTCACCAAGGGCGGCCACCTGGCCCTGCTCGTGGCCGAGGCCGGCGAACCGGCCTCACTGCGCGGCAGGATCCGCCGCCGCCTCCGCCGCTGCTAGATCGTTGATGGGGGTTTGCTGAACCGCTGCGGGCATGACGAAGGGCGCCCATGATCAGTGTGTGAAGACAAACCTGGACGCCCTTCTGACCGCACTCTACGTCCATCTGGACGATCACGTCCTGCGGTCGGCCGACCGCACCCGCAGACGCGGCCCCGACCGCACCCTCAACGACGCTGAACTGGTGTGCGTCGCTGTGGCCCAGGTCCTGCTCGGCTGCGATTCCGAGCGGCGGTGGCTGCGGACCGCGCCCGGCAGGATCGGGCACCTGTTCCCGCGGCTGCCCGGTCAGTCCGAGTACAACCGGCACCTGCGCGATGCCGCGCCCGCTCTGTTCGCCGCTTCGATGTGGCTGGTCCGCCAGACGCCCTCCTGGCAGGAGCGGCTGCGGCTGATGGACGGCACTCCGCTGCGCTGCGGCGCCTCACGCACCACCGTGCACCGCTCGGCCCTGGGCGAGATCGCCGGCTACGGCATGGACAAGTCCCACCACGCCTTCTACTGGGGCGCCAAACTGATGCTGATCACCACCGCCGAAGGCGCGGTGTGCTCCTTCAGCCTGGCCCACCCCAAAGAGCTGGACGAACGCAAACAGGCCGTGCACCTGCTGCACGTCCAGCAGGCCGCGCCGGGACCGTGCCCGATCGTGTGCGACAAGGGATTCGCCGGAGCCGGGGTGGAAAAGGCCGCCGCCGACCTGGGCCATATCCTGATCCGCCCCGTCCGCGACGACGAGCCCGAACCCGCCGTGAAGGTGTTCCCCAGCTGGCTGCGCCAGCGTATCGAGGCGGTGATCTGGACACTGAAGAACCAACTCGGGCTGGAACGCCACGCCGCCCGCACCACCGAAGGCCTGTGGACGCGCCTGTGCCAGCGCATCCGCGCCCTCAACGCCGCGATCTGGCACAACTGGCTCATCGACGCCCCAACCAAGCGATCACTTACCGCCTACGACCACTAACCAGAGCACTCAACAACCCCCATCAACGATCTAGGCCGTGTTCCAGGGGCCGGGCCCACTTCGCTCGCCCGGCGGCTCGCTACGCGACCGGCCCTGGCCCGCGGGCATGCGAAGGCACGGGGACCGTGCGCCGGTCCCCGCGCCACCGCGGCGGCTCAGTCGTTGAGCCAGCTCATCATCGGGCGCAGCTCGGCGCCCGTCTTCTCGATCGGGTGCTGGGCCAGCTCCTCGCGGTACTGCGTGAACTTCTTCTGGCCGCCCTCGAACTCGTCCACCAGCTCCTTGGCGTACTCGCCGGACTGGATCTCGCCGAGGATCTTCTTCATCGCGGCCTTGGTCTCCGGCGTGATCACGCGCGGGCCGCGGCTGTAGCCGCCGTACTCGGCGTTGTCGGACACCGACCAGTACATCTTGGAGACGCCGCCCTCGTACATCAGGTCGACGATCAGCTTCATCTCGTGCAGGACCTCGAAGTAGGCGACCTCCGGCTGGTAGCCGGCCTCGGTCAGCACCTCGAACCCGGTCTTGATCAGCTCGGAGACGCCGCCGCACAGCACCGATTGCTCGCCGAACAGGTCGGTCTCGGTCTCCTCGGTGAAGGTCGTCCTGATGCCGCCCGCGCGCAGGCCGCCGATGGCCTTGGCGTAGGACAGCGCCAGCGGCCAGGCGTCGCCGGACGCGTCCTTCTCCACGGCCACGATCACAGGCACGCCGCGCCCCGCGACGAACTGGCGGCGCACGAGGTGGCCCGGGCCCTTCGGCGCCACCATCGCCACGTCCACGCCCTCCGGCGGCTGGACGAGGTCGTAGCGGATGCTGAAGCCGTGGCCGAAGAACAGCGCGTCGCCCTCGACGAGGGCGGGCTTGATGTCCTTCTCGAAGATCTCCCGGTGGTGGTGGTCGGGCGCCAGCAGCATGATCAGGTCGGCCTCCTCGGCGGCCTCCGCCGGGGTGACCACGCGCAGGCCCTCGGCCTCCGCCTTCTCCCGGCTGGCCGACCCCTCGCGGAGCCCGACCCGCACGTCGACGCCGGAGTCGCGCAGCGAGAGCGCGTGCGCGTGCCCCTGGCTGCCGTAGCCGATGATCGCCACGTGCCGGCCCTGGATCACGCTCAGGTCGGCGGCGTCGTCGTAGAACATCTCAGCCACAGTGCTGTTGCCTTTCGTTGGTGTGGTTGGTGCCGCCCGAGGGCGGCGTCCGGGTCGCGGGTCAGGCGCTGCGCTCGATGGCCCGCAGCGAGCGGTCGGTGATGGACCGGGCGCCGCGGCCGATGGCCACCATGCCCGACTGCACCAGTTCCTTGATGCCGAACGGCTCCAGGATCCTGATGAACGCGTCCAGCTTGTCGCGGTTGCCGGTCGCCTCGATCGTGACGGCGTCGGGCGCGACGTCCACCACCTTGGCGCGGAACAGCGTCACGGTCTCCAGGACCTGCGAGCGGGTCTCGGCGTCGGCGCGCACCTTGACGAGCACGAGCTCGCGCTGGACGGACGCCGAGGAGTCCAGCTCGACGATCTTGAGCACGTTGATCAGCTTGTTGAGCTGCTTGGTGACCTGCTCCAGCGGCAGGTCGGCGACGTTCACCACGATCGTCATCCGGGAGATCTCCGGATGCTCGGTGGTGCCCACCGCGAGGGACTCGATGTTGAAGCCGCGCCGGGAGAACAGCGCCGCGACCCGAGCCAGGATGCCGGGCTTGTTCTCCACCAGCACCGAGAGGGTGTGCAGGCTCATCGGGGTCAGTCTCCGTTCTCCCAGTCGGGCGCCATGTCCCGGGCGATCTTGATGTCGTCGTTGGTGGTGCCTGCCGCGACCATCGGCCACACCATGGCGTCCTGGTGGACGACGAAGTCGATCACGACGGGGGCGTCGTTGATCTCCATGGCCTTGGCGATGACCTCGTCGACGTCCTCGGCCTTCTCGCAGCGCAGGCCCACGCAACCGTACGCCTCCGCGAGCTTGACGAAGTCGGGGATCCGCTTGGCCGAGTGGAGGTCGGTGTTGGAGTAGCGCCCCTCGTAGAAGAGCGTCTGCCACTGCCGGACCATCCCGAGGTTGCCGTTGTTGATCACGGCGACCTTGACCGGGATGCCCTCGATCGCGCAGGTCGCGAGTTCCTGGTTGGTCATCTGGAAGCAGCCGTCGCCGTCGATCGCCCAGACCGTCGTGTCCGGCGCGCCGACCTTGGCGCCCATCGCCGCCGGGACGGAGTATCCCATCGTCCCGGCGCCCCCCGAGTTCAGGAACGCGCCCGGCCGCTCGTACTTGATGAACTGCGCGGCCCACATCTGGTGCTGGCCGACGCCCGCGACGTAGTACGCCTCGGGACCGGCGATCTGCCCGATCCGCTCGATGACGTACTGCGGCGACAGCGAGCCGTCGGCGGGGGTGTCGTAGCCCAGCGGGTACGTGTCGCGCCAGGCGCCGAGCTGGCGCCACCAGTCGGCGTAGTCGCCCTTGCGGCCCGCCTCGTGCTCGTTCTGCAGGGCGACGACCAGGTCGGCGATCACCTCGCGGGCGTCCCCGACGATCGGGACGTCGGCGTGCCGGTTCTTGGAGATCTCCGCCGGGTCGATGTCGGCGTGCACGACCTTGGCGTGCGGCGCGAACCCGTCCAGCTTCCCGGTGACGCGGTCGTCGAACCGGGCGCCGAGCGCGACCAGCAGGTCGGCGCGCTGCAGCGCGCCGACCGCGCCGACCGCGCCGTGCATGCCCGGCATGCCCATGTTCAGCGGGTGGCTGTCGGGCAGCGCGCCCTTGGCCATCAGCGTGGTGACGACCGGCGCGCCGGTCAGCTCGGCGAGCACCTTCAGCTCGGCGGACGCGCCCGCCTTCAGCACCCCGCCGCCGACGTACAGGACCGGCCGCCGCGCCTGGACGATGAGCCGTGCCGCCTCGCGGACCTGCTTGGAGTGCGGCCGGGTGACGGGCCGGTACCCGGGCAGCTGCAGCGCGACCGGCCACTCGAACGCGACCGTCGACTGCAGGGCGTCCTTGGCGATGTCGACCAGGACCGGGCCGGGCCGCCCGGTGCCCGCGATGTGGAACGCCTCGGCGATGGTGCGGCCGATGTCCTCCGCCTGGGTGACCAGGAAGTTGTGCTTGGTGATCGGCATCGTGATGCCGGCGATGTCGGCCTCCTGGAACCCGTCGGTCCCGATCAGCGAGGACGCGACCTGCCCCGTGATCGCCACGATCGGCACCGAGTCCATGTAGGCGTCGGAGATCGCCGTGACGAGGTTGGTCGCGCCCGGCCCGCTGGTGGCCATGCAGACGCCCACCTTGCCGGTCACCATCGCGTAGCCCTGGGCGGCGTGGCCGGCGCCCTGCTCGTGCCGGACGAGGATGTGGCGCAGCTTCCTGGAGTCGAACAGCGGGTCGTACGCCGGGAGGATCGCGCCACCCGGGATGCCGAACACGGTGTCGACGCCGACGTTCTCCAGGGCGCGGACCAGCGCCTGTGCTCCCGTCATCTGTTCGGTCGTCATGATTCTGCGTTTCCTTGGGGAGTGAGTGTTGGCTCGCCGGGCAACAAAAAACCCCCGCCGCCGTGAGGCGGTCGAGGGGAGGCGCGCAGGACGGAAAGCTTGGTCAGCCTGCGCGCCGACCAAGTACTACGAGGATGGTGGAGGTGCTCTGCACGTGCCCACTTTCGCCGATGTCCGGCCACCGGTCAAATCCTTGGACGCTTTGTCTCATATGTCGAGACGAGGGTGTCGCCCGTCACGGTCGCGTCCGGCAGGGCCGTCCGGTGCACGCCGTCAGCCCGGCAGCGGGAGCGGGAGGTCGCCCGGACGGGCCTGGCCGGCGAGGTTCGTCCGCACCAGCGACTCGACCCGCTGCGCCCCCATCGGCCGCGCCACGAGGAACCCCTGGCCGCGCGGGCACCCCATCTCCCGCAGCAGATCCAGCTGCTCCGGCCGCTCGATGCCCTCCGCCACCACGGTCAGCCCGAGATCGCTGCCGAGCCGCACGATCGTCCGGGTGAGCAGCGTCAGGGTCTCGTCCGAGCCGAGCCCCGCCACGAACGAGGGGTCGATCTTGATGATGTCGACCGGGAGCTGCCCGAGGTAGGCCAGCGAGGCGTACCCGGTGCCGAAGTCGTCGATCGCGAGCCGGACGCCGAGGTCGCGCAGCTGGGACAGGCGCTCGACGTTCTGGTCGGCGTCCTCGACGAGGACCTCCTCGCGCACCTCCAGCGTGAGCGCCTGCGGCGGCAGCCCGGTCTCCGCCAGCGCCGCCGCGACCGACTCCACGAACCGGGGGGCGGCGATCTGCCGGGCGGTGAAGTTCACCGACAGGCCCACGTCCCACGAGTCGCCCCGCCAGCGCGCGACCTCCCGGCACGCCTCCCGCAGCATCCAGTCGCCGAGCGGGATCATCAGGCCGGACTCCTCGGCCAGGCCGATGAACTCCTCCGGCGGCACCGCCTCGCCCCCCCGGCGCCAGCGCAGCAGCGCCTCCACGCCGGTCACCCGCGACGTGGCCAGGTCGACGACCGGCTGGAACTCCACGGAGAACTGCTCCTCGGCGAGCGCCGCCTGCAGGTCGCTGCCGAGCTCCAGCCGCCGGACGACGTCGGCGTGCATGTGCGGCGCGTACACCTCGACGCGCCCGCCGCCGAGCTCCTTCGCGCGGGCCATCGCGAGGTCGCCGTTGCGGATCAGTTCGGCGGCGCCGCGGCGGAGCCGCCGCCCCGCGTCCGATCCGCCGCCGCGCAACTGCTCCGCGTCACCGGCGAACGCGATGCCGACACTCGCCGTCAGCACGATGTGCTTGTTACCGACCTGGTAAGGGTCGACCGAAAGCACGCGAAGGAGCCGACCGGCGAGCTCGACTGTGGCACGCGTCTCACGGTCGTCCGGCGGGAGCTGCACGAGGACCGCGAACTCGTCGCCGCCCCACCGCGCCACCGTGTCGTCGGCCTGGACGTTCGCGCGCAGCCGCCGGGCCGCCTGGGCGAGCACCTGGTCGCCGGCCGCGTGCCCGTCGGAGTCGTTCACGGCGGTGAACCCGTCCAGGTCGACGAACACGACCGCGGCCTTGCCGCCGGACGCCTGCCGCGACAGCACCTCCCGCGTGCGCTCCTCGAAGTAGGACCGGTTCGGCAGGCCCGTCAGCCCGTCGTGGAAGGTCAGGTGGGCGACCTGCCGCTGCAGCGCGGCCCGCTCGCTCAGGTCGCGGGTGGTGACCAGCAGCCGGGACGGCGCCCCGTCCGAGCCCTTGTAGCGGGAGATCGTGGACTCCGTCGGCAGCCACGTCCCGTCCGCGGCGCGCAGCCGGCACGACACCCGCAGCGCGTCCTGCGGCCCGACGTCGCCGGACGGCTCGTCCAGGAACTCGGTGAACACCTGCTGGACGCGCGGCAGGTCCTCCGGGTGGATGATCTCGTTCAGCGGGCGGCCGAGCAGCTCGTCCTGGGTGTAGCGGTAGGTCCGCAGGGCGCCCGCGCTGGCGTGCCGGACGGTGGCGTCCAGGTCGCAGATGAGGACCGCGTCGTTGATGCTCTCCGACAGGGCCCGGAAGTGCTCCTCGCCGGTGTCCACGGCGCGGCGCAGCGCCTCGTTCTCCCGCAGCAGCGCGGCGAGGCGCGCGATGAGCACCAGCGCGGCCGAGCCCGCGGCGATCGAGATCGCCGGCTCCAGGCCGTCGTCGCCCGCGATCGAGTGGCCCGCGATGAACAGCGCGGCCGCGGCGGCCACCGCGGCGGGCGCGAGACCCGGGCCGATCATGCGGCCGCACTCCTCGGCGGGGGCCGCGACGTCCTCGGGGATGTCGTCGACGGGCAGCGCCGGCTCGGCCGCCGGGCCCGTCCACGGCACCAGCAGCAGGAGCAGCAGCCCGGCCAGGCGCAGGATGTCGGAGGGGTCCTCGGCGGACCCGCCGCCGTCCAGCCGGACGAACGTGGTCACGATGTCGGCCGCCGCGATCGCGGCCAGCGCGCCGTACCCCATCCAGGCGAGGCGGCGGTGCCCGCGGGCGGCGCCGAGGACGAACGGCAGCGCCCCGCAGACGAACACGATGTCGATCAGCGGGTACAGCAGTTCGAGCAGGAACTCCGGCGGCGACTCCCCCGACCGGTGGTACAGGCCCCCGAAGAGGGCCACCCAGCCGAGGACGAACAGCGCGCAGGCGCAGACGTAGGTGTCGGCGGCGTAGCGCAGCCACGTCCCCGCGTCGCGGGGCAGCCGGATCGGCGCGACGAGGCCGGTGACGAGCGCGCCCAGGGTGAGCAGGTAGAACAGGTCGGGGACCGACAGCGACAGGGCGCTGCGGCCCGAGCCGTACGCCAGCGCGCCGCCGACCGCGCCGACGAACCAGGCCGCGGCGGCGATGCCGTACCACCGCCAGGACGCGCGCCAGATGCCGCCGGGAGCGCCGGCGGCGTCGGCGGACGGGCCGTCGGGGCGCCGGGACGACAGCAGCAGGGAGATCGCGGCGGCGCCCGCGGCGCCGGCCTCGGTCCAGGCGATGAAGGCGCGGCCGCCCCAGCCGAGCAGCGAGCCGGTGGCGTACAGGATCCCGACGATCGCCGCCAGGGCTACCGGCAGCGCACGCGGCGAAACCCGCCTGGCGTAGTCGCCGCTCATCTCGCCGTCGTCCCTTCCTGCCCGATGGGCTGGTCGGCCCTGGCGGAGGCCGAGGCGTGCCAGGGGAGAGTGGGGTCCACGACCCCCGCAGCCTGGATAACGGCCCGAAGGTCACAGATCGTGCCCCGCGCCGTACCGGCGCGGCCCGGCGGCGAGCGCACCGGCCTCGCCTGCCCGGGGAACAGCGACGTTGCTGCAGTACGGGATCACCGTGTCGCTCACTGTACGTTCGGTAGGTCACGGAGCGATTGAGGCTGGGCGACCTTCCCGCGACGAACGGCCCCATCCCGGATCCGTTTGGGACGTCCGAAAGCCGATCGTCACCGGATCGCCGCCTTGCACGGGATTACGCTGAGTGACAGGAAACCCTGCATGACAGGGAACGGTGAGCACCCGGGATCCGTACTACCTGCGGGAGGCGCTCATGCGACAGCACACGACCATCCTCGTCCCGGCCGTCCTGGTCCCGGCCGCGCTCCTCGCGGCCTGCTCATCCTCGCCGTCCGGAGGCGGCGAGGGCCGGACCCCGCCGCCCGCGTCCAGCGCCCCGTCCGCGACGGCGAGCGGCGGACCGGGCACGCCCCGCACCATCGCCGACGATCTCAAGGTGCCCTGGGCCGTGGCGTTCCTGCCCGGAGGCGACGCGCTGGTCACCGAACGCGACACCGCCCGCCTCCTGCGCGTCACGCCGTCCGGCCGCAAGACGACCGTCGGCACCGTGCCCGGCGTGGACGCGCAAGGTGAGGGCGGCCTCCTCGGCGTCGCGGTGTCCCCGTCCTACGGAACCGACCATTTCGTCTACCTGTACTACACGGCGGCGTCCGACAACCGTGTCGTGCGCGCCACCTATGACGGCCGCCTCGGCGACCCGAAGCCCATCGTGACCGGCATCCCCAAGGGCGCCATCCACAACGGCGGGCGCCTGGCGTTCGGGCCCGACACGATGCTCTACGTCACCACCGGCGAGACCGGCGACGGCGGCAAGGCGCAGGACAGGAACAGCCTCGGCGGCAAGATCCTCCGCGTCACCCCGGAAGGCGCGCCCGCCCCCGGCAACCCGTTCGGCACCCGCGTCTGGACGTACGGGCACCGCAACGTCGAGGGCCTCGCCTGGGACGGCGCCGGCCGCATGTACGCCACCGAGTTCGGCCAGGACCGCTTCGACGAGATCAACCTGATCATCAAGGGCCGCAACTACGGCTGGCCGGTGGTCGAGGGGGTCGGCCACCGCAAGGGCTTCACCGACCCGCTCCTGACCTGGACGACCGACCAGGCGTCACCGTCCGGCCTCGCCTACGCGGACGGTTCCCTGTGGGCCGCCGCGCTGCGCGGCGAACGCCTCTGGCAGGTCCCGCTCGACAACGGCAAGGCAGGACGCCCCATCGCCCGTTTCCAGGGCCGCTACGGAAGGCTGCGCGCGGTCGTCCGCGCCCCGAACGGCTCACTGTGGGTGACGACCAGCAACCAGGACGGCCGAGGCGCCCCCCGGCCAGGCGACGACCGCATCCTCGACGTCCCCCTCCCCTGAGCGGCCCTCGGGCCTCGCCGGAACGCCCCGGTTTCGGGACGTTCCGGCGGTCGCCCCGAGGCTGGGGCGGCGCGGGTCAGGAGGCGCCGAGCTTCTCCAGGATCAGTTCGCGGGCGCGGCCGGCGTCGGCCTGACCGCGGGTGGCCTTCATCACGGCGCCGACGAGGGCGCCGGCGGCGGCGACCTTACCGGCGCGGATCTTGTCGGCCACGTCCGCGTTGCCGGCGATCACCTGGTCGATGACCGAGGCCAGCTCGCCATCGTCGCTGACGACCTTCAGGCCGCGCGCGGCGACGACCTCGTCGGGGCCGCCCTCGCCCGCGAGGACGCCCTCGAACACCGTGCGGGCGAGCTTGTCGTTCAGCTCCCCCGCGGTGATCATCGCCTGCACGCGGGCGACCTGCTCGGGCGTGATCGGCAGCTCGGCCAGTTCGACGCCCTGCTCGGTGGCGCGCCGCGACAGCTCGTTCATCCACCACTTGCGGGCCGCCGGGGCGTCGGTGCCCTGCGCGACCGTCGCCTCGATGAGGTCGACGGCGCCGGCGTTGACGACGTCCCGCAGCTCCAGGTCGGACAGGTTCCACTCCTGCTGGATGCGGCGGCGGCGCGCGGCCGGCAGCTCCGGCAGGGTCGCCCGCAGCTCCTCCACCCAGTCCCGCGGGGGCGCCATCGGCACCAGGTCGGGCTCGGGGAAGTAGCGGTAGTCCTGCGCCTCCTCCTTGCTGCGCCCGCTCGTGGTGCGGCCGGTGTCCTCGTGGAAGTGGCGGGTCTCCTGGACGATGGAGCCGCCGGCGTCCAGGACGCCCGCCTGCCGCTCGATCTCCGACCGGACGGACCGCTCGACCGACCGGAGCGAGTTGACGTTCTTGGTCTCGGTCCGCGTGCCCCACTTCTCGGCGCCGCGCGGCATCAGCGAGACGTTCACGTCGCAGCGCATCGAGCCCTGCTCCATGCGCACGTCCGACACGCCGAGCGACCGGACCAGCTCCCGCAGCTCCGTCGCGTACGCCCGCGCCACCAGCGGCGCCCGGTCGCCGGTCGCGGGGATCGGCTTGGTGACGATCTCCACCAGCGGGATGCCCGCCCGGTTGTAGTCGACGAGGGAGTACTCGGCGCCGTGGATGCGCCCCGTCGAGCCGCCGACGTGCAGCGACTTGCCGGTGTCCTCCTCCATGTGGACGCGCTCGATCCCGATCCGGTACGTCTCGCCCTCGACCTCGATGTCGAGGTGGCCCTCCACGCAGAGCGGCTCGTCGTACTGCGAGATCTGGAAGTTCTTCGGCATGTCCGGGTAGAAGTAGTTCTTCCGGGCGAACCGGCACCACTCCACGATGTCGCAGTTCAGCGCGAGACCGATCTTGATGATGCCCTCGATCGCGGCGTGGTTGGTGACCGGCAGCGATCCCGGCAGACCCAGGCACACCGGGCACACCTGCGTGTTCGGCTCCGCGCCGAACGCCGTCGGGCACCCGCAGAACATCTTGGACGCGGTGCCGAGCTCGATGTGCGTCTCGATGCCGAGCACC
Source organism: Spirillospora sp. CA-108201 (assembly GCF_050936235.1). Taxonomy (NCBI): domain Bacteria; kingdom Bacillati; phylum Actinomycetota; class Actinomycetes; order Streptosporangiales; family Thermomonosporaceae; genus Spirillospora; species Spirillospora sp. CA-108201. The sequence continues at coordinate 3,706,750 of NZ_JBNJNE010000001.1, forward strand.
GGCTCGTACTTCGCCAGCGCCTCGTCGTAGTCCATCAGGGCCGGAGTGGTCACTTCGCCTCCACCAGTTCCGGGGCCTTGGCCAGCAGCGGGCCGCCCCAGCGGTCTTCGAGGGCCCGCTCGACGGCGGCGCCGACGCGGTAGACGCGGTCGTCGCCGAGGACGGGGGCCATGATCTGCAGGCCGACGGGCAGGCCGTCCGACAGACCGCACGGCACCGAGATCGCGGCGTTGCCGGTGAGATTGGCCGGGATCGTGCACAGGTCGGCCAGGTACATGGCGATCGGGTCGTCGGCGCGCTCGCCGATCGGGAACGCGGTGGTCGGCGTGGTCGGCGAGACCAGCACGTCCACCTGCTCGAACGCGGCCTCGAAGTCGCGCTTGATCAGGGTGCGGACCTGCTGGGCCTTGCCGTAGTAGGCGTCGTAGTAGCCCGACGACAGCGCGTACGTGCCGAGCATGATGCGCCGCTTGACCTCGGGCCCGAAGCCCTCGGCGCGGGTCAGCGCCATGACCTCCTCGGCGCTGCGGGCGCCGTCGTCGCCGACGCGCAGGCCGTACCGCATCGCGTCGAACCGCGCCAGGTTGGACGAGGCCTCCGACGGCGCGATCAGGTAGTAGGCGGGCAGCGCGTAGGAGAAGTGCGGGCAGGACACCTCGACGACCTTCGCGCCGAGGGACTCCAGCAGTTCGACCGCCTCGTCGAAGCGCGCGGAGACGCCCGCCTCGTAGCCGTCGCCCGCGAACTCCTTCACGACCCCGACGCGCAGCCCGTTGACGTCGGCGCGGCGCGCGGCCTCCACGACGGGCGGGACGGCCTGGTCGACCGAGGTGGAGTCCATCACGTCGTGGCCGCTGAACGCCTCGTGCAGCAGCGCCGCGTCGAGCACGTTGCGGGCGAACGGGCCCGGCGTGTCGAGCGAGGACGCGAACGCGATGACGCCGTAGCGGGACGAGCCGCCGTAGGTGGGCTTCATGCCGACGATGCCGGTGACGGCGGCGGGCTGCCGGATGGAGCCGCCGGTGTCGGTGCCGGTGGACAGCGGCGCCTCGTACGCGGCGACCGCCGCGGACGACCCGCCGGACGACCCGCCCGGGATCCGCTCCAGGTCCCACGGGTTGCGCGAGGTGACGTAGGCGCTGTTCTCCGTGGACGAGCCCATCGCGAACTCGTCCATGTTCGTCTTGCCGAGGATCACCAGCCCGGCCTGCCGCAGCCGCGCCGTCACGGTCGCGTCGTACGGCGGCCGCCAGCCCTCAAGGATCTTGGATCCGGCGGTGGTGGGCATGTCCGCGGTGGTGAACACGTCCTTGTGCGCGATGGGGACGCCGGCCAGCGGGCCGAGCTCCTCCCCCGCCGCGCGGCGCTCGTCCACCCCGCGGGCCTGCGCCAGCGTCGTCTCGCGGTCGACGTGCAGGAACGCGTTGACGCTGCCGTCCACCGCCGCGATGCGGTCCAGGTGCGCCTCGGCCACCTCGACGGCCGACGCCTCACCGGCGGCGATCAGCTCCCCGAGCTCCGCCGCGCTCTTCCTCACCAGCTCGGTCACCGCTCAGGCCTCCTCATCGAGGATCCGCGGCACGCGGAAGCGCTGCTCCTCGGCGGCCGGGGCGCCGGCGAGGGCCTGCTCGGGCCGGAGGCACTGCCGCGCCTCGTCCGTCCGGTAGACGTTGGTCAGCGGCAGCGCGTGGGAGGTGGGCGGGATGTCCTCCGCCGCGACCTCCTGCACCCGCGCGACCGCGGAGATGATCTGGTCGAGCTGGGCGGCGAGATGGTCGAGCTCATCGTCGCCGAGCGCCAGCCGGGACAGCCGGGCGAGGTGCGACACCTCGTCACGGGTGATGGCGGACATTCGAGAAACCGTTCCTGCGATGAAGTGGGTTCACGGCCATCCTATGGGCCCGCGCGCCCGCACCCCGACCCGTTTGACGCGGGCGCGCCCGGGGCGGGTCGGGGAGGTCGCCCGTTTCATCCCCGCAGGGAGGGAAAGCTACCTGCGTCCACCCCCGGGACGAGCGAGAGGAGACCGCCGTGACCATCGGCGGCAGCATCGCCCTGATCATTATCGGCGCGATCCTGGCATACGCAGTCGACTACGACCTCAGCGGCATCGACATCCGGCTGGTCGGCGTCATCCTGATGATCGGCGGCGTGATCGGCCTGGTCGTCGGGGTCGTGCGGATCATGTCCGCCCGCCGCGCCGTCGACCGCCGCCCCCCGCCCGCGGCCGTGCGCGAGGAGTACTACCCGGACGAGTACGACGCCCGCCGCCGCTACTGACCGCGGCGACGCCGCACACACCACGCCCAGCAGGCAGGGCGCCGCCTTCCCCAGGCCGGCGTCCTGCCCGGGCATGTGCCGAAACACCGCGCTCTCCGAAGGGACCGCCCTTCACGGAGTGCCGACGTCCTGCCGCGAACATCGCCTCGCCCACTTGAGAAGCCCTTGCCCAGGACAGGGTCCTCTGGCATGGGACCGCGTCCCGGCAGAAGCACCCATGGCAATCGCTCCAGGGCAGACCGCCCCTCACGGGGAGGCTGCACCTGAACAGGCGCTCCGTCGGCTGAGCTCGGGTCAGGCGCCGCCGGGGGTTTTGACCGAGGGGACGGCGAAGGAGTAGAGCCAGTCGGTGGCGGTCGCGGCGTCCATGGGGCGGCAGAAGTGCCAGCCCTGGGCGGCGTCGCAGCCCATCTCGCGGAGACGCTCGGCGGTCGCGGGGTCCTCGACGCCCTCGGCGACGGAGCGCAGGCCGAGGGTGCGGACGAGGTCGACGATCGAGCGGACGATGACGGCGTCGTCGGGCGAGTCGGCCAGGCGCCGCACGAACGAGGAGTCGATCTTAATCTCCTCGACGGGCAGGCGCTTGAGCCGGACGAGGGAGGAGTAGCCCGTGCCGAAGTCGTCCAGGCTGAGCGGGATGCCGAGCTCGGCGAGGGCGCTCACGGTGTCGGAGGCGTAGGCGGGCTCGTTCATCAGGATGCGCTCGGTGATCTCCAGCTGGAGCGCGGCGGCGGGCAGGCCGCGGGCGAGCAGGCCCTCCTCGACGACCTCGGTGAGGCCGGTGTCGAGAAGGTCGCGCCCCGAGGCGTTCACCGCGACCTGGACGGGCATGTCGGCCCGCCACCACGCGGCGGTCTGGGCGAGCGCGGCCTCCACGACGTAGTGGGTGATCGAGCGCATCAGGTAGGTCTGCTCGGCGACCGACAGGAACGCCGCGGGCTCCAGGAGGCCCTTGTCGGGGTGGCGCCAGCGCAGCAGGGCCTCCATGCCGACGAGGTGGCCGTCCCGCAGCGCGATCTTCGGTTGGTAGAACAGCTCCAGCTCGGAGCGGTCGATGGCGCGGCGCAGGTCGCCGAGCATGGTGAGCCGGGCCGGGGAGTTCCGGTCCTTGCCGGGCGAGTACGTCTCGACGCCGGACCGGGCCTCCTTGGCGTTGTACATGGCGACGTCGGCGCGTTGCAGCAGCAGCTCGAAGTCGGGCGCGTGGTCGGGGAACAGCGCGATGCCGACGCTGGCCTCCAGGTCGAACGACATGCCGTCCAGCCGGACGGGTTCGGAGAGCGCGGCGCGCAGCCGTGCGGCGACCTCGCGGGCGGCGGCCTCGTCCCGCACGGTGGGCAGCAGCACCGCGAACTCGTCGCCGCCGAGCCGCGCGACGAGGTCGCCGGGGCGGACGCTGTGGGTGAGCCGGTGCGCGACGAGCTGCAGCAGCCGGTCGCCGGTGGGGTGCCCGAGGGTGTCGTTGACCTCCTTGAACCGGTCGAGGTCGAGCAGGAACAGCCCGGCGCGGTGGTCCGGCGGGTCGGCCGCCTTGCGCCGGCGGGCCCCGAGGCCGGCGGCGCGCGGGAGCCGCCGGTCCGCGCCGCGCGCCTCGGCGAGGGCCTCCTCGGTGCGGACGATCAGCAGCTTGCGGTTGGGCAGGCCGGTGAGCCCGTCGTGCAGCGCCTGGTGCTCGCGCCGGACCGAGACGGAGGCGTTGAGGTAGACGGCGATGAACGGCAGGACGATCAGCGGCACGAACACGGCGGACCGGTCCATCGCGATGACCATCAGCGGGGCGAGGCCGAGCAGCGCCAGGTGCACGAGGACCTGGTAGGCGAGGTCCCAGCGGAGCGCCTTGACGAGCGAGACGCGCGCGTGCAGCGCGACGGCGGCGCCGACGAGGGTGTCGTTGCACGCGAAGTAGACGGCGCCGGCGAGCGCGATCGCGGGCAGGTCGGAGCCGTGCGGCACCCAGAGGTGCGAGGGGGTCGCGAGGTCGCCGGACAGCGCGAGGACGAACTGGGCGGCGGCCAGGCTGAGGGTGTACTGGGCGACGTTGAAGGCGATGCGGTGCGGGGTGCGGGACCGGAAGATCCCGCAGGTGATCACGGCGACGGCCTGGAGGGCGGCGGCGATGGGCAGGCCCGCGTACAGCAGCGCCGCGAACGAGAACGTGGTCGAGGTGGTGGCGCCGTTGTTCTCGGTGCTGCCGGGCGTGATGATCGGCCGCAGCTCGCCGAAGATGATGAAGCAGCCGAGGATCCAGAAGACGGGGGTTCCGGCGAGCGCGTCCAGGTCGGCGCGGGTCAGCCCGGAGAACGCGACGACGCCGGCGGCGACGCCGAGCAGGATGACGACGACGAAGTAGATCCACAACGGGGAGCCGCGGCGTGGCGCCGTGTTCCGCGTGTTGTTCGGGTCCTTCATCACATCCTCGGGGGGCTTCGGGGGGCCTGCCCCCGGCACCGGGCGTCCCCGACCTCGGGGGACGCCCCCCGGGTGTTACGTCCGGAGATTTCAGGTGTGGGTCGTGATGTGAGGGAGGGTACGGCCTTTGCTCAACTTCGCGAAACCGGTTGCGTACGTACCGTTATTTCCTTTCCACGCCCGTCCCTCGTCGCTGGGTAGTGGAAGTGTACCCCTGAGTAACGCAACCCTGGTCGAAACCCCCGCAACCGCGCCGTGTTAGGCGTCGGCGTGCATAGCTGCATTTTTGGCCGCATCTGGCCCATCGGAGAGGAGGACCCGGAACCCCTCCTCCTCTAGGACCGGTACGCCCAACTTGACCGCCTTGTCGTATTTCGACCCTGGACTGTCGCCGACGACCACGAAGCCCGTCTTCTTCGACACCGAGCCGGACACCTTCCCGCCGAGCCGCTGCACCGCCTCGGTCGCCGAGTCGCGGCTGAACCCCTCCAGCGATCCGGTGATCACCACGGTGACGCCCTCCAGCGGACGCGGGCCCGCGGCGCCCTCGTCCTCCATCCGGACGCCGGCGGCGCGCCACTTCTCCACGATCTCGCGGTGCCAGGGCTCCTCGAACCACGTCCTGATCGACGCGGCGATGGTCGGCCCGACGCCGTCGACCGCGGCGAGCTCCTCCTCCGTCGCCTCGGCGATCGCGTCCAGCGAGCGCATCTCGCGCGCGAGGTCCTGGGCGGCGGACGGCCCCACGTGCCGGATCGACAGCGCCACCAGCACCCGCCACAGCGGCTGGCTCTTGGCCTTCTCCAGCTCCTCGAAGAGGACCTCGACCGTCTTCTTCGGCTCGCCCTCCTTGTTGGCGAAGAACGACACCACCTTCGGCTCGCCGGTCTTCGGGTCGGTCTTGGTCGTCCCGGTCCGCTGGTCGAGGACGAGGCTCCTGATCGGGAGCAGCTGGTCGACGGTGATGTGGAACAGGTCGCCCTCGTTCTTCACCGGCGGGTCGCTCGGCTCCAGCGGCTGGGTGAGCGCGGTCGCCGCGACGTAGCCGAGCGCCTCGATGTCGAACACCTTGCGGCTCGCGAGGTAGAACAGCCGCTCGCGCAGCTGGCCGGGGCAGCTCTCGGCGTTCGGGCAGCGGATGTCGACGTCGCCCTCCTTCTCGTACGCCAGCTCCGTCCCGCACTCGGGGCAGGCGGCGGGCATGACGAACTCGCGCTCGGACCCGTCGCGCAGCCCGGTCACCGGCGCGACGATCTCGGGGATGACGTCGCCCGCCTTCCGCAGCACGACCGTGTCGCCGATCAGCACGCCCTTGCGCCTGACCTCGCTCGCGTTGTGCAGCGTCGCCCGCTCCACCGTGGACCCGGCGACCTTGATCGGCTCCATCACCCCGTAGGGGGTGACGCGCCCGGTCCGGCCCACCCCGACCTTGATGTCGAGGAGCCTCGTGTTGACCTCCTCCGGCGGGTACTTCCACGCGATCGCCCAGCGCGGCGCCCGGCTGGTCGACCCGAGCCGCCGCTGCAGCGCGAACTGGTCGACCTTGACGACGACCCCGTCGATCTCGTAGGCGGTGCCGTGCCGGTCCTCGCCGTACTCCTCGATGTACTCGCGGACGGCGGCGAGCCCGCCGACGACCTTGTAGCGGTCGCTGACCGGCAGGCCCCACCCGCGCATCAGCTCGTACGCGCCGGACTGGCTGTCGGGCTGCTTCCCGCCCCGCCACGCGCCGAACCCGTGGACGAGCATGCCGAGCGGCCGGTGCGCGGTGATCCGCGGGTCCTTCTGCCGCAGCGACCCCGCGGCCGCGTTGCGCGGGTTGGCGAAGGGCTCCTTGCCCGCCTCGATCTGGACCGCGTTGACCTGCTCGAACCCCTCGACCGGCAGGAAGACCTCGCCGCGGACCTCCAGCACGTCCGGCCAGCCGTCGCCCGCCAGCCGGCCGGGGATGTCGGCGATGGTGCGGACGTTGTTGGTGACGTCCTCGCCGGTGCGCCCGTCGCCGCGGGTGACCCCGCGCGTGAGCCGCCCCTTCTCGTAGGTCAGCGCGATGGCCAGGCCGTCGATCTTCAGCTCGCACAGGTAGCCGGCGACCTCGCCGACCTCCTTGACGACCCGCTCGTCCCAGGCGAGTAGCTCGTCGGCGCTCATCGCGTTGTCGAGGCTCTGCATCCGCTCCAGGTGCTGGACGGTCGCGAAGTCGGTGACGATGGGCGCGCCGACCCGCTGCGTCGGCGAGTCGGGCGTGACCAGCTCCGGATGGCGGTCCTCCAGCGCGCGGATGTCGCGCATCATCCGGTCGTACTCGGCGTCGGAGAGCGTCGGCTGGTCGAGGACGTAGTACCGGTAGTTGGCCTCGTCGAGCCGCTCGCTCAGCTCCTTGTGGCGCTGCCGCGCCTCGGCCGGAACGCCGTTGCTCATGGTCATGCCCCTATTCTCGCCAACGGGACCGACAATATGAGCCCTCGGCGCGCCCTTCTAGAGGGCCGCTTCGTAGAGCATCCGGGCCGTGTCGCGGCAGCGTTCGAGGGCTGCGCGGACGTGGCGGGGGGAGGCGCCCGCCATCCCGCAGGTCGGGGTGATCACTACTTGTTCCGCCAGTCGCTGGGCCGGGAAGCCGAAGCGGCGCCACAGGTCCCGCACCGGCTCGGCGGTCGCCTTGAGGGGCGGCAGGGCGGCGTCGGTGGCGGGCACCGCGCCGAGGAACAGGGCGATCCCCGCGTCGATCGTCTCCCCCACCGCGTCGTCGTCGCGCCTCGGCACCAGCCGCAGGTCGACCGAGAGGGCCTTCGCCCCGGCGCCGCGCAGGAGGCCGTACGGGACGTTCCGGGCGCAGCAGTGCACGACGGGGTAGGCGCCCGCCGCGTCGATCACGGCGCGGAGGGCCTCTTCGGCGATCGGCTCCTCGATCGCCCGTAGGCGGGAGAAGCCGCTGGCGGTCGGGACCGTCCCGGCCAGGGCGGCGGGCAGGCCGGGCTCGTCCAGCTGGAGGACGATCTGCGCCGCCGGCAGTCGGCGCTGGACGTCGGCCACATGGGCGGCGACGCCCTCGGCCAGGGACGCGGTCAGGTCGCGGACGGCGCCGGGGTCCTTCAGGGCCCGGTCGCCGTGTCGCAGTTCGATCGAGGCGGCCAGCGTCCAGGGGCCGCAGACCTGGATCTTGAACGGGCCGTCGTGGCCGCCCGCGAGCTCCTCCAGGGCGTCCAGGTCGCGGGCGAGGTGGTCGCGGGAGCGCTGGGTGTCGCGGCCCGGGCGGTCGGAGAACCGCCAGCCGGACGGCTCCAGGTGCACGGGCATCTCGACCAGCAGCCCGGCGGTGCGTCCCGCCAGGTCGGCGCCGGGGCCGCGGGCGGGCAGTTCGGGCAGGTGCGGCAGCTCGGGCAGTTCACCGAGGACGATCCGCAGCGCCTCGGCGGGGTCCTCCCCCGGATAGGACCCGACGCCGGTCGCCGTCCCGGCCTGCCACGGAAAGCTCGTCACACGGGAAACCCTATCGGCGCCGCGATCACAGCAGCGCCGCGAGCCGGTCGAGGTCGCGGAGTGTGCCGTCCTCAGGCTCGGTGCGCAGGTTGAACAGGACCTCGTCGGCGCCCGCGGCCTCCAGTTCCGCGACGGCCTCCGGCCTGGTCCTGGACGGGCTTGGGATACGAGTGCACCGGGTCGAAGTCGACGAACTCGCCGTGGAACTCGGCCCGCTCCCTCGTCCACAGCTCCTTGACCGCGAGCACCCGCTCGCGCATGAGCCGCATCCGGGTCGCCGGGTCGGTGCCGTGGTTGCGCATCTCCTCCCGGTTCCAGCCGGCGCCGACGCCGAGCGCGGCGCGGCCGCCGGAGACCAGGTCGAGGGAGGCGACCTCCTTCGCCAGCGTGATCGGGTCACGCTGGACGACCAGCGCGATGCCCGTCCCGAGCCGGAGCCGCGAGGTGACGGCGGCGGCCGCCGACAGGACGACGAACGGGTCGAGCGTCCGGTAGTAGACGCGCGGCAGCTCGCCGCCGCCCGGATACTCCGACTCCCGCTTCACGGGGATGTGCGTGTGCTCGGTGACGAACAGGGACCCGAATCCGCGCTCCTCCAGCGCCCGCCCGAGCGCGGCGGGGCCGATCCCCTCGTCGGTCACGAACGTCGAGACACCGAACCGCATCGCACCCTCCCAGGAGACCGTCCCGACAGCCTGGTCAGGCGGGGACGCGCGCCGTCTCGGCGATCGTGGCCGACGCGAGGACGCGGTCGCCCTCGTAGAGGACGGCGGCCTGACCGGTCGCCACGCCGCGCGCCGGGGAGGCCAGGCGGACGCGCAGGCCGTCCTCGGCCTGCTCGACCGTGCAGTCGTGGACCTCACCGTGGGCGCGGAGCTGCACCTGGCAGCCGAACGGGCCCTCCGGGGCCTCGCTCAGCCACACCGGGCGCTCGCCGACGAGCTCGTGGACGTCCAGCGACTCGCGCGGCCCCACGGTCACCGTGTTCGTGACCGGGGAGATGTCGAGGACGTAGCGGGGCCGCCCGTCCGGCGCCGGGGTGCCGATCCGCAGGCCCTTGCGCTGGCCGATCGTGTAGGCGTAGGCGCCGTCGTGCTCGCCGACCTCGTTGCCGTCGGCGTCGACGATCGGGCCGGGCGCCGCCCCCAGCCGCTCGGCCAGGAAGCCGCGCGTGTCGCCGTCGGCGATGAAGCAGATGTCGTGGCTGTCGGGCTTGTCGGCCACCTGGATCCCGCGCCGCTCCGCCTCCCGCCGGATGTCGGCCTTGGACGTGTCGCCGAGCGGGAACAGCGCGTGCGCGAGCTGCTCGGGCGTGCACACGGCCAGCACGTACGACTGGTCCTTGCCCGCGTCGACGCCGCGCCGCAGGACGCCGCCGTCCAGCCGCGCGTAGTGGCCGGTGCAGACGGCGTCGAACCCGAGCGCCGTCGCGCGGTCCAGCAGCGCCGCGAACTTGATCTTCTCGTTGCAGCGCAGGCACGGGTTCGGGGTGCGGCCCGCCGCGTACTCGCTGACGAAGTCCTCCACCACGTCCTTGTGGAAGCGCTCGGCGAGATCCCACACGTAGAACGGGATGCCGATCACGTCGGCGGCGCGGCGCGCGTCCCGGGAGTCCTCCAGGGTGCAGCAGCCGCGCGCCCCCGTCCGGTACGACTGGGGGTTGCTGGACAGGGCCATGTGGACGCCGGTCACGTCGTGCCCGGCCTCGGCGGCGCGGGCGGCGGCCACGGCGGAGTCGACGCCGCCCGACATGGCGGCTAGTACGCGGAGAGCCATAGTCCTTCGAGCCTACGCGGCGTGGCCCGGTCCTCCGACGTCATTTCCGCGTACGATTGGGGCCGCTATGGGAATCTTCCGTCGTCCGCGCGAGGCGTCCGCCGCCGCACCGCCCGCCATCAGCGAGTTCTGGGAGTGGTGGGCGCAGGCCCGCCCGACGATCGAGGCCTCGCTGGCCGCAGGGCCGGAGCAGTCCGAGGAGTCCGATCCGGCCGCGCCCGGCGAGGGCCTGTCCGCCGAGACGATGGAGGAGCTGTCCCACCGCGTCCACAAGATCAATCCTGGGCTGCAGTGGGAGATCGGCGGCGCCGACGACCGGAACCCCTCGCTGACCGTCACCGGCGGCGGCGACCCCGAGCTGCGCGGCCTCACCGAGCGCTGGGCCCGCCTCGCCCCGGCCGGATCCGCGGCGGGGGGCTGGAGCTTCCACCCGTCCCGGCAGGCCGACCCGGAGATGCTCGGCCAGGACCTCATCCTCGGCGACCACGAGTTCGACCTCGAGTACGTCCGGCTCGGCATGCGCGCCGACGCCGACCGCGCCCGCGTGCACATCACCGCCTACCACCCCGACTTCCTGTTCGTCTCCGAGGAGCAGCAGCTCCAGGTCGCGCTGAACGTCCTGCACTGGGCGCTCGGCGAGGACGACGTGGCCCGCTGGGTCGGCGAGGTCACGATCGCGACCGAGGCGCCGATCGACTCGCTGCCGCCGTCCATGCTGTCCGCGGTCGTGGAGCAGATCTCCGAGCCGTTCGCCGAGCCCGCCTGGCTGACCGGCGAGGGCCGCACCCCCCGCGGCCACCCCGCCCGCCTCGGCGCCCGGTTCCCGCTGCACCGGCAGGACTACCCGCTCTGCGACCTGCACGTGGCGATCACCGTCCCGTACGCCAACAGCAACCCCGACCGGCTCCCGGTCGAGCCGTCGTCGGGTGCGCTGCGCGCGTTCGAGAAGAAGCTCGCCAAGCTCGGCGACCGCGCCGTCCTCGCCGTCCGCGAGACCGGCGACGGCCTGCGCGTCTTCCACCTGTACGCCGACCCCGACTCCGGCGTCATCTCCGAGCTCGACCAGCTCGCCGCCGGCTGGCCCGAGGGCAAGGCCAAGGTCTCCTCCACCAACGACCCCGGCTGGCGAGCCCTGGCCCCCTACCAGCCGTAGCCGAATATTTCTCCCCTCTTGGGGAAGCCTGAGCCACAGCCGCGGGTCGGGTGGCCGGAAGGCGCTCTGGCGCCTGGAGGTCGCACGACGGGGGTTCCAGGGGGGTCGCTACCCCTGGGAGGAAGCTGCGTCTACCTTGCGGTAGCGGGCTTCGCAGAAGTTGTAGAGGCCGAAGGTGATGACGCCTACGGCGATGGCGACGAGGCCCCAGGGGCCGGCGGGGGTGTCGGCGAACTCGCGGAGGGTGCCGTCCAGGCCCTGGGCCTTGTCGGGCTGGAAGCTGATGGCCGCGTAGGCGAGGAAGGCGCCGGCGGCCGCGACGACGAGCCCGCGGGCGGTGTTGCCGATGATCGCGAGGGGCTTGACGACGCGGCGGGCGGTCTTGCCCATCTCCCAGGACTTCAGTTCCTTCATGAACTTGTGCCGGAAGGCGTTCACGACCATGACCGCGCCCACGACGACGAAGGCCACCGCGACCGCCAGGACGAGCCAGCGGCCGCCGGGCGCGTCCATGAGCCGCGCGGTGTAGGTCTTGGACTGCTCGTCGCTCGACGAGCCGTGGTGGCCGAACAGGAATGCGAAGGTCCCGGCGAAGGCGACCGCGTAGACGGCGGCGCGTCCGGCCGACCCCAGGCGCTTGGTCGCCTTGTCGCCGTCCGGGACGGGACGGCCGAGCAGAGCCTCCGCGACCTGCCAGAGGACCAGCGCGGCGAAACCGACCGCCATCAGCGCGACGAGGACGAGGCCGCCCGGTTGGTCGGCGATGGTCTCCAGCGCGCCCGCGCGGTCGGCCTCCTTCCCGCCGCCGCCGAAGGCGACCTGGAGGGCCAGCCGGCCGATGAGGAGGTAGAGGAGGCCGCGCGCGACCAGCCCCACGCGGGACATGTGGTGGAACCAGGGGTGTCCCGCCGCCTGCTTGAGCCCGTGGCTCACATCCGTCGTCACGGCCACGCTGTCCCCGTTCAAGGGACGGTCAAACCAGCGTCAGCTGAGACCCGCGCGGCGGGCTCGCTCGACGACCGGGCCGATGGCGTCGGCGAGGGCCTTCACGTCGGCCTCGGTACTGGTGTGGCCGAGCGAGAAGCGCAGCGAGCCGCGGGCCCGCTCGGCGCCCGCGGCCATGGCGACCAGGACGTGGCTGGGCTGGGAGACGCCCGCCGAGCACGCCGAGCCGGTGGAGCAGGCGATGCCGCGCGCGTCCAGCAGCATGAGCAGGGCGTCGCCCTCGCAGCCCGGGAAGGAGAAGTGCGCGTTGCCGGGGAGGCGGTCGTCCGGGTCGCCGTTCAGCACCGCCTCGGGGACGGCGTCCCGCACGGCGGCGACCAGCGCGTCGCGCAGCCCGGCGAGGCGGGCGGCCTCGGCCTCGCGGCGGGCGACCGCGACCTGGACGGCGGCGGCGAACCCCGCGATGGCGGGGGCGTCGAGCGTGCCGGAGCGGACGTCGCGCTCCTGGCCGCCGCCGTGCAGCAGCGGCACCGGGTCGAGGAACACCGGCGGCTTCGGCTTGGCCAGCAGCAGGGCGCCGACGCCGATCGGGCCGCCGAGCTTGTGGCCGGTGACGGTGAGGGCCTGCGCGCCGCTCGCCGCGAACCCGACGGGCAGCTGGCCCGCGGCCTGGACGGCGTCGGTGTGCAGGGGGACGCCGCGCTCACCGGCGGCGGCGGCCAGCTCGGCGACGGGCTGGACGGTGCCGACCTCGTTGTTGGCCCACATCACGGTGGCGAGCGCCACGTCGTCGCCGGAGCCGAGCAGCTCGCGCAGGGCGTCCGGGGCGACGCGGCCCAGCCCGTCCACGGGGACGACGTCGACCCGCGCGCCCTCGTGGCCGGCGAGCCACTGGACCGCGTCCAGGACGGCGTGGTGCTCGACGGCGCCGACGAGCACGCGGGTGCGGGCCGGGTCGGCCGCGCGGCGCGCCCAGTAGATCCCCTTGACGGCGAGGTTGTCGGCCTCGGTGCCGCCGGAGGTGAACACGACCTCGCTCGGGCGGGCGCCGAACGCCTCGGCGATGATCTCGCGGGACTCCTCGACGACGCGCCGGGCGCGGCGGCCCGCCGCGTGCAGGGAGGAGGGGTTGCCGAGTTCGCGCAGCTCCGCCGTCATCGCCTCGACGGCCTCGGGCAGCATCGGGGTGGTCGCCGCATGGTCGAGGTAGGTCACCACGCGGACAACAGTATCCGCGCCCTTCCTGTTCCCTTCCGGTGCCCGGGGGAACGTCCGGAAAGAGCCCACCGACGTGGCGGAATAGCGACGGGCAGCCCGCGGTTGGCTCGTATACCGTCCAGCCGGTACAGTAAGGACGTCATGAAACGGGAAGCCCTCTTGGACGCCGCCGAGTCCGTGCTCTTCGAGCAGGGGACGCAGGCGCTGACGCTCAGCGCGGTCGCCGACCGCGCCGGCGTCAGCAAGGGAGGGCTGCTCTACCACTTCCCCACCAAGGAGGAGCTCGTCCGGGCCATGGTGGCGCGGGTCATCGAGGAGTTCGACGGCCTGATCGCCTCCCACGACGACGGTACGCCGGGGTCCTACACCCGCGCCTACGTCGAGGCCACGTTCGAGATCCTCACCGGTGAGGCCCGCGCCTACCGGCGGTGGTCGGCCATCACGGCCGCGGCCGCCGACCCCGAGCAGGCCGAGCCGCTGAACGAGGCGATGCGCCGCTGGCACGCGCCCGACCCGGCGGACGGCCCCGACCCGGGCAACGCGGCGGTCGTCAGGCTGGCGGCCGAGGGCCTCTGGGAGGTGGTCAGCCATGATCCCGGGCTGTACGACGCCGAACAGCTCCGAGCGCTGAGACTGCGGCTGCTGGAGCTGCTGGAGCGCTGACCCGGGGGCGCCGCACGCGCCCCGCCCGACCTTCCGGACGTTCCGGACCCGCACGGGTTTGGAGCGTTCCATGACGCGCGTCACACCCGGACGCGCGTCATGCCGCCCGCTTCACACGACCCGCTTTGCACACGACCCGCTTCACAACGACCCGCTTCACAACGAAGACGCATGTCACGCCGGGGTGCGCCCCGCCGAGCCGAGAAAGAGGTGAACAATGCTGTTCCGTGCCCGTTCGGGGACGTTCCTGACCTTCGCGCTGGCCGGTCTGCTGACCGGAGTGTGGGTGGCGCGCATGCCCGCGCTGGCCGGCAAGTTCGGGACGAACGAGGGCGAGATCGGCATCGTCGTCCTCGTCTGGGGGCTCGGCGCGATCGCGGCCATGCAGGCGCTGCGCGGCGTGATGGCGCGGGCCGGCAGCCGCGGCGTCCTGCGGGTCGCCCTGCCGCTGACGGGACTGTCCTACGCGGCGGTGGCGCTCGCCCCCACCTACGGCGTGCTCCTCGGCGCCGTCGCGCTGTTCGGCATGACGTTCGGGATCACCGACATCGCGATGAACGCGCAGGGCAGCGTCGTCGAGCAGGCGTACCGCCGGTCCGTCATGAGCGGCATGCACGCCGGCTGGTGCGTCGGCGCGATGAGCGGTGGCCTGTTCGGCGTCGCCACGGCCGCGGCCGGCTTCGGGTTCACCGAGACCGTGCTGGTCACGGCGCTGCTGTCGGTGCCCGCCGGGCTCGCGCTCGGCCGCACCTACCTGCCCGACCCCGTCGCGCCCGCCGCGTCCGGGACGGGACGCGCCGCGCGCCGGCTGCCGCCCGCCGTCTACCTGATCGGCGCCCTCGCGTTCATCGCGTTCATGACCGAGGGGTCGATCGCCGACTGGAGCGGGCTGCTGCTGCACGACGAGCTCGGCGCGACCGAGGCCGTCGCCGCGGCGGGCTACCCGGTGTTCGAGCTGGCGATGCTGCTCGGGCGGCTCGTCGGCGACCGCGTCCGGATGCGGGTCGGCACCCGCCGGCTGCTGGTCGGCGCGGGCCTCGGCACCGCGGTGGGCATGACGGTCGTCGTGCTGGCGCCGGTCCCGGCGGTGGCGATCGCCGGGTTCTTCGTGACCGGGCTCGTGGTCTGCACGGTCGTCCCGACGACGATCTCGCTGGCGGGCTCCGCCGCCCCGGACCGCCCCGGCGCGGCCGTCGCCCAGGTCGGCGCGATGGGCTACGGCGGCCTGCTGCTCGGCCCGGTCGTGGTCGGCTTCCTGTCGGAGGCGACGTCCCTGCGGGTCGGCGTGAGCGTGGTCGTCGTGCTGGCGCTGCTGATCGCGGCGGGCGCCCGGTACGCGCCGCTGCGCACGACCGCGGACGTCTCCGTCCCCGCCCCGGCGGAGCCCGCGGAGGCTCCCGCGCCCGGCGACTCGCGGGCGGAACCGATCGCCGCCTGAGGCCGCCTTCCGATATAACCCCTTCCACGACGGTGTGTGTGGGGGCGGTATGGACGGATGGCGGGTTCCGGGCTACAGCGAGCTGCGGGTGCTCGGCGAGGGCGCGCAGGGTCGCGTCGTGCTCGCGCGGCACGACGCGACGGGACGCGCGGCGGCGATCAAGTATCTGGCGCGGTCCCTCGCCGGGGACGCGGGCTTCCGCGAGCGGTTCCGCGGCGAGGCCGACCTGCTCAGCCGGTTGCGCAACCCGTTCGTCGCCCAGCTGTTCGGGCTCGTCGAGTCGCCGGACGGCGCGGCGATCGTCATGGAGGCGGTGGACGGGGCGCCGCTGAAGGCGGTGCTCGCCGAGCGGGGGCCGCTGGCGCCCGAGGCCGCGCTGGCGGTGCTCAAGGGATCGCTGCTCGGCCTCGCCGCCGCGCACGGCCTCGGCATCGTCCACCGCGACTACAAGCCCGCGAACGTGATCGTGCGCGGCGACGGGCTGAGCAAGCTGATCGACTTCGGCATCGCGGTGGACGCGGGCGCGTCCGGGCGGTCGGGCACGCCCGTCTACATGGCCCCCGAGCAGTGGCGGAACGAGCCCGCCTCCCCCTCGACCGACGTGTACGCGGCGGCGTGCGTCTTCTACGAGTGCGTGACGGGACGCCGCCCGTACGCCGCCGGCGACCAGACCGAGCTGATGGACCGCCACCTCGCGGCCCCCATCCCGGCGCGGGACGTCCCGGGTCCGCTCCGCCCGCTGATCGAGCGCGGACTGGCGAAGAACCCGTGGGACCGTCCGATGGGCGCCGCCGCGTTCGTCTCCGAGCTGGAGTCGGTCGCGGCGGGCGCGTACGGGTCCGACTGGGAGGGGCGCGGCGTCCGCACGCTCGCGGGCGCCGCCGCCGCGCTGTCGGTGCTGTTCCCGCTGACCGCGCTCGGCCTCGGCTCGGGCGGCGCCGGCGCGGGGGCGGCCGGAGCGGCGGGCGCGGCCGGGGCGGCGGGGTCGGGCGGCGCCGTGGGGACGGGCGGCGCCGGCGCGGCGGGCGCTGCGGGCAAGGGCGTCATCGGCACGCTCGGCGCGAAGGGCGCCGCCGCGGTCGCGGGCGGGGCCGCCGCCGTGACCGTGGGCGGCGGGGCGGCGGTCTACGTCGCCACGGCGGATGACGCGCCCAAGCCGGTGACGGCGCGGCTGGTGGCGCTCAACGAGCCGCGCCAGGAGATCGGCGGCAGGATGACGTTCCAGGCGCAGGGGCAGATCGTACGGGTCACGGGCGGGGACGCCGGGCTCGCCCGGAAGATCAACCAGGCGCTGCGGGCGCCGCTCGAACAGCGCTGGGCCAAGATCCGGGGCGGCCTCGAGGACATCGGCCGCGGCTCCTACACCGACGTCTCCACGCCGAAGATCCTCATGCGGAACGACCGGCTGCTGTCGGTCTGGTACACCGTCGAGCTGCGCGGCGAGCGCGGGACGGGCTGGGACCAGTCCCAGGCGGCGACCGTCGACCTGCGGACCGGCGCGTCCTACCGGCCGCTCGACCTGTTCCGCGTCCCGACCGGGCAGGGCCTCGCACCGCTCGACGGCAAGATCAAGGCGACGCAGCCCGGCGGCGCCTACTGCGGCAGGGGCGGCGCGGGCGGCGCCGGCCTGCCGCAGGGCACCGACAACCCGTCCGCCTTCGTCACGTCGGGCGACGTCACCATGGCCCTGACCCCGGCGGGCCTGCGCGTGGCCTTCTACCTTTCGACCCTGGGATACGAGTCGGCGTGCGGCCAGCTCGACACCGTCCTGCCCTACGCCGAGATCGGCGACATGGTGAAGCCCGCGCTGCTCAGGGCCGTCCCGTACCCGTCGCCCGAGCGCTCCTGAACGGCTAAGGCCCGGCGACGGGACGTCGCCGGGCCCGCGCGAGATCACTTGCGCTTGCTGATCTCCTCGGTGAGCTGCGGCGCGACCTGGAACAGGTCGCCCACCACGCCGTAGTCGACGAGCTCGAAGATCGGCGCCTCGGGGTCCTTGTTGACCGCGATGATGGTCTTCGAGGTCTGCATGCCGGCCCGGTGCTGGATGGCGCCGGAGATGCCGACCGCGATGTACAGCTGCGGCGACACCGTCTTGCCGGTCTGGCCGACCTGGAACGAGTGCGGGTACCAGCCGGCGTCGGTCGCGGCGCGGGAGGCGCCGACGGCCGCGCCGAGCGAGTCGGCCAGCCCCTCGATGATCTTGAAGTTCTCGGCGCCGCCGACGCCGCGGCCGCCGGAGACCACGATCGCGGCCTCGGTCAGGTCCGGGCGCTCGCCCTTCTCCTGGACGACCTTCTCCACGATCCGGGCGCCCTTGTCGGCGTCCGAGAGCGTGACCGACACCTGCTCCTCGGCCGGGGTGGCCGGGGACGCCTCGGGGGCGACGGAGTTCGGCCGCACCGCGATGATCGGCGTGCCCGTCCTCACCCTGGCGTGCGCGATGATCGCGCCGCCGAAGATGGAGTGCTCGCCGACGAAGCCGTCGGCGACGTCCACGACGTCGGTGAGCACGCCGGAGCCGGTCTTGACGGCGAGGCGCCCCGCGATCTCCTTGCCCTCGCCGGTAGCGGCCACCAGGACCGCGGCCGGGGACTTCCCGCCCACGAGCTGGGCCAGCAGCGCGGCCTTCGGGGCGACGACGTAGGAGGTCAGCTCCTCGTCGGCGGCCACGTAGACCTTGCCGGCGCCGTACTCGGCGAGCCTGTCCCTGGCGTTCTCATAGCCCGGACCGACCCATACCGCGGCGGCCTCGCCGAGCCGGTTCGCCAGCGTCAGCAGTTCGAGCGTGACCTTCTTGACCTCACCGTCGACGTGGTCGACGAGGACGAGAATCTCGGCCATATCTGCAATCCCCTTCCTCGGTCAGACGAACTTCTTCGACGCGAGGAACTCGGCGATCTTCGCACCGCCGTCGCCCTCGTCGGTGACGATCTCGCCCTTCGCGCGCGGCGGCGCCTCGGCGAAGTCGACCACCTCGGTCGAGGCGTTCGCCAGGCCGACCCGGGACGCGTCGATGCCGGCGTCGCCGAGGCCGAGCGTCTCGACCGGCTTCTTCTTGGCCGCCATGATCCCCTTGAACGAGGGGTAGCGCGGCTCGTTGATCTTCTCCACGACGGACACGACCGCGGGCAGGGTGGCCTCGACCCGGTCGAAGCCGTAGTCGGTCTGCCGCTGCACCTTGATGGACGTGCCGTCGATCTCGACCTTGTTGGCGAGCGACAGCTGCGGGACGCCGAGGCGCTCGGCGAGCATCGCGGCGATCATGCCGGTGCGCGCGTCGGTGGACTCCGCGCCGAGGACGACCAGGTCGAACCCGGTGCGGCCGATCGCCTGCTCCAGCGCGTACGAGGTCTGCAGCGCGTCGGAGCCCGCGAGGCCGTCGTCGAGGAGGTGGACGGCCTTGTCGGCGCCCATCGCCAGCGACTTGCGGATGGAGTCGGTGGCCTTGCCAGGGCCCATGGTGAGGACGGTCACCTCGCCGCCGTGGGCCTCCTTGATGCGCAGCGCCTCTTCGATGGCGTACTCGCAGAGTTCGTTGATGACGCCGTCCGCCGCGGCGCGGTCGAGCGTGCTGTCATCTGACTTCAGCTTGCGCGGGCTCTCCGTATCGGGAACCTGCTTCACCAGGACGACGATGTTCATGGCCGGTGGCCGACCTCCCTGCACTCAGTTGGCCGCTGAGGTAAGCGGCAGAGGGGCGCCGCCCATGACGAGTCGACGCGGGCGTGCGCTTTCGCAGTCACAGCCTGCCAAACACCCGAACGTGCTTCGGAGCCGGGTCCCCGGTTCGGCCGTGCACGTCTATGTTACTCGCCGGTAGCCTGCTGGCAAATCCCAGTTCGTGAGACCTTGCCCACGTGCCCGGCGGGTTTGCGGTGCGTACCGCGTTCCGAAACGGACGTGCCGGACATCACGCCTCAAAATCTGTTGACGGCGTGCTGGAGGCGGTCCATGGAGCCCTCCAGCGTCCGCTGCAGTCCGTAGGTCGGGGAGAAGCTCGGCGTCATGGTCATCGCGCCGACGCCGACGAGCAGGCACAGCACGCCGAGGAGCACGACCGCGGCGGCGACGGCGCGCGGGCGCCGCGCCACCGGCAGGAACATCCGCTCCAGCTGGCGCCGCGGGGCGCTGACGCCCGGCGCGGTCCACAGCACCGCGGCCCCGGCCCCGGCGCCGAACGCGCAGGCCGTGAGCGAGTCCAGCTTCCCGCCGACCGCCGACGCCGCGGCGAGCCCGAGCGGGACGGCGACCGTGAACGCCGCCGCGTAGGGGACGGTCAGCAGCGTCCGCCCGAACGCCCACGCCCAGCCGCGCGCCGTCGTGCCCGCCACCCGCAGCAGCGTCACCGCGGCCAGCGTCAGGACGAGTCCCGCGATCGGCAGCATGATCACGATGCCCACGCCGGCCACCACCACCATCGCCGCGAGCAGCCGCGCCCAGCCCTGCGCCACCGCCGTCTCGTGCGCCGCCGCCTCCCGTTCGGGGGCGGGGCCCGGCGCGGCCGGGCGGACCGGGGAGGCGGGAGTCTCGGACGCCGGCGCCGGGGCGGCGGGAGGGACGACGGAGGCGGCCGGGAGCTCCAGGCGGGACGCGGCCTCCGCCAGCTCGGCCGCCGACGGGCGGGCGCCCGGGTCCGGATGCGAGGCGGCCGCCACCAGCGGGCGCAGGCCGGCGGGCAGGGCCTCGGCGGGCGCGTCCGGACGGCCGGTGGCGGCGAACGCCACCGTGGCCGCCCACGCGCGGACGTCGTCGCCGGCGTCGGCGCCCGCGGTCAGCGCGAAGTCGACGACGACCGGAGCCTCGTCCACGACCAGGACCGTCCCCGGCCCCAGCTCGCCGTGCGCCAGGCCGGTCCGGTGGATGGCGGCGAGCGCCTTGGCCAGCCCGAAGGCCATGCGGCGCAGCGCGTCCCCCGACATCGGCCCCCGCCCCTCGACCGTCTCGGCGAGCGCGCGCCCGGGGACGAACCGGAACACCACGTAGGGGCGCGGACCGCCGGCCTCGCCGTCCAGGACGTCCGCCACGTAGGGGCTGAGCACCTCGCGCATCAGCGGGACGTCGGGGGCGGCGCCCGGCGGCAGGAGCCGGATCGCCACGTCGCGGCCGTCGGGGCCCGCGGCGCGGTGGGCGCCGCCGGTCCCGCCGCCCAGCCTGGACAGCAGCCGGTACGGACCGATGTGCGCCTGGTGGCTCGTCTCACCGCTCATAATGGGTCGCCACCCTACCGACCGGAGAGGGGCCCGCGCCCCGTCGCCGGAGCGCCGCGCGTCACGTTCCGGGGATGTTCGCCACGAGGTCGTGGACGTCGGCGCGCAGGCTCTCCAGGTCCTGGCTCATCCCGTCCACCGGGGTGGTGTCGGGCGGCTGCCGCTGCGACAGCCCGACCAGCACCGCGGCGAAGATGCCGAGGATGAGGGCGCCGACGAGCGCGGCCTCCGCGCGCGGCAGCACCGCGCCCCAGACGCGGGCGAGCTGGCGGCGGGGCGCGCCGCTGCCCGGCGCGAGGCACAGCAGCCCGATCACCGCCATGGCGGTGTAGGCGATGGCCTTGGACGCGGTCATCTCCGGATTCGCGAAGATCAGCACGCCGAGCAGGATCAGCCCGGCGACGCCGCTGAGCGACGTCCACAGCACGGTCGACATCAGGGCGCCGGGCAGGTGCAGCGGCGTCCGGAACGCGGCGGCGACGGCGTCGCCCGAGCGCGGGCCCCGCCGCGTCTGCCGGCCCTCCATGCCCTTGGCCGCCTTGTCGCCCATCCGCAGCACGAACACCCCGGCGACGGTGACGCCGAGGGCGAGCAGCGGCGCGATGTGGGCGAACCCGAGCAGCGCCACCAGGACGATGAAGCTGAGCACCCGGTACCAGCCGTAGGGCTTGCGCCGCTCCTTGTCGCGCTCGGACCCGCCGGCCCGGTCGGGGCGGGCCTGGTCGGGACGCTCGTAGGGCCCGCGCTGGAGCGCGCCCTGCGGCGGCTGGGCCGGCGGGGGCTGGGTCGGCGGGGGCCCGTACTGCGACGGCGGATAGCCGCCCTGGTAGGGCCCCTGGCCCTGGGCGGCGGGCTGCCCGTAGCCGCGCTGCCCGTACTGCTCCCCCGCCTTGAACGGCGCGGGCCCGGGGGGCGGGACGGGCGGCGGCGCGGCGGGCGGCAGCTGGCCCACGAAGTCCTTCGGCTGCGCCGGGACGGGGGCGGGCGACGGGACGGGCGCGGGGACCGGCATCCCAGGCGTCGACGACGATGTGCCGGGCGACGGCGGGTCGTGCGGTGACGGCGTCGGCATCGAGAACTGCCGGGAGTGGTCGGCCGCCGGATCCTCCGGCCCCGCGGCCCCCAGCGCGCCGGCGGCGCCCGCGGCGCCGGCGGCCCCGGCCGCGCCCGCCGCCGGGTAGTGCCGGTCGACGCGCGTCTGGTCGGTGATGGTGGCTTCGAGATGGATGCGGCGCGTGAGCTGCACCAGGTTGACCGCCGTCGGGCGCTCCGCCGGGTGCCGCCCCATCGCCGACCGCAGCACGGGCAGCATCGCCTCGGGCACGCCGTCCAGGTCGGGCGTGCTCTGCATGATCTTGTAGAAGATCGACTCGAAGGTGCCGGAGCCGAAGGGCGGGCGGCCGGTCGCGGCGTAGGCGACCGTCCCGCCCCAGGCGTGCACGTCCGACGGCGGGCCCGCGTCCTCGCCCTCGATGATCTCCGGGGCGAGGTAGCCGGGGGTGCCGATGACCATGCCGGTCGCGGTCAGCCGGGTCGCGTCGGCGGCCTGCGCGATGCCGAAGTCGATCACGACGGGCTCGCCGTCCACGAGCATCACGTTGCCGGGCTTCATGTCGCGGTGCACGATCCCGGCGCCGTGGATCGCCGACAGCGCCGAGGCCAGCCCCACGCCGAGCCGCTGCAGCGCCGGCCCGTAGATCGGGCCGGACTCCTCGACGATCTCCTCCAGCGTGCGGCCGGGCACGTACTGGGTCACGATGTAGGGCTGGTCGGCGGTCACGTCGGCGTCGAGGATCTCGGCGACGTTCGGGCTGTGCACCCTGCGCATCGAGTCGACCTCGCGGGCCAGCCGGCGACGCGCCGTGGCGTCTCCCGCGACCGCGGGCCGCAGCACCTTGATGGCCACGTTGCGCCCCTCGGGGTCGGCGCCGAGGTAGACGACGCCCATGCCCCCTTCCCCCAGGGTCTGCTGGACGCTGTAGTGGCCGATACGGTCCCCGGACGTGACGGCTCCCTTCATCGTTTCCGAAACCTTACCCTTGCCCATCCTGTAGAGGAGATCCAGCCATCAGGCCGCCACCACCCCGTCCCCCTCGGCCGCGGCGGCCAGCGCCCCGGCGAACCAGCGCGCGGAAGGGCGCTGCGCCGGGTCGCGGCGGAGCGCCGCCCGCAGCAGCCCCGCCAGCGGTTCCGGCGCGCCGTCGAGGTCGGCCTGGCCGCGCAGGATCCTGAAGCACACCCCGTGCAGCGACCCGCGTCCGAACGGCGGGCGGCCCGTCGCCGCGTAGGCCACGGTCGACGCCCACGAGAACACGTCCGACGCGGTGGTGGCGCGCTCCCCCTCGATCAGCTCGGGCGCCAGGTAGGCGGGCGTCCCCACGACCATGCCGCGCCTGGTGATCTGCTCCGCGCCGGACTCGTGCGCGATCCCGAAGTCGATCAGCGTCGGCCGGTCGCCCAGCACGATGATGTTGCCGGGCGACACGTCGCGGTGCAGCACGCCCGCGTCATGGACGTCCCCGAGCGCCAGCGCCAGCCGCCGCGCGAACCGGGCGAGCCGGTCGCCGCGCAGCGGCCCGTACGCCGAGACGAGGTCGTTCAGCGGGCACCCCGGCACGTACTGCATGACCACGTGCGGCCGCCGCGCCGTGACGGCGCCGTCCAGCAGCCGGGCGACGTAGGCGCTGCGCACCCGCGCCTGCGCCCGCATCTCCCGGGCCAGCCGGCTGATCGCCTCCGGCTCCCCCGTGAGCTCCGGAACGAGCTCCTTGACCGCGACCTCGCGGCCGCCGGCGTCCATGGCCAGGTAGACCACCGCCGTGCTCCCCCGGCCGATCTCGTCCAGTAACCGATATCCGCCCAGTCGCCTGTGCGTCCCCATGCACCCTTTGACGCCGGAAAGCGGCCCTCAGGTTCCCGGTTCGTCAGCCCTTGCGCGCGGCCTGGCGGGCGCGGCGCTCTTCGCGGCGGGTCTCGAACTTGGTCGCGGAGGCGTCGAGATGCTCCAGGAACTCGGCGAGCTCCTCGCGGGCCTTCTCGCCGTCGCCGGTCAGGTCGGTGCGGTCGAAGACGCCCCACTTGCGCAGCACCGGGACGAGAACGTCGTCGTGGTGGAGCCGCAGGTCGTAGATGCCGGCGTTGGCGATGACGACCGACTTGCGCAGGAAGCCGTCGATGCTGTGGCCGGGCATCTGGAACGTCGTCACCACGTCGGTGATCGCCCGCATCGTCTCGTTCGGGGCGGCCTCCAGCGCGGCCCCCATCAGGTTCCGGTAGAAGATCATGTGGAGGTTCTCGTCGGCGGCGATGCGGCTCATCATCTGCTCGCAGACGGGGTCGCCGGACGCCTTGCCGGTGTTGCGGTGCGACACGCGGGTCGCGAGCTCCTGGAACGACACGTACGCCGTCCCGTGCAGGAACGAGTCGCCGTGGTCGGCCTCGTAGCCGGCCTCCATGTGGTGCATGCGGGCGCGCTCCAGCGCGACCGGGTCGACCGCGCGGCTCACGGTGAGGTAGTCGCGCAGGGCGATGCCGTGCCGGTTCTCCTCGGCGGTCCAGCGGTTCACCCACGTGCCCCAGGCGCCCTCACGGCCGAAGACCGTGGCGATGGCGCGGTGGTAGCCGGGCAGGTTGTCCTCGGTGAGCAGGTTGACGATCAGCGAGTCGCGCGCCTCGGGGGTCACCTTCGACTGCTCGATCGACCACGGCTCGCCGTTCAGCGGCCCGTCGAAGTCGCGGCCCTCGCTCCACGGGACGTACTGGTGCGGGAACCATTCCTTGGCCATCGACAGGTGCCGGTTCAGTTCCTGCTCGACCACCGGCTCGAGGTCGAGCATGAGGCCGGTCTGGGAGTTCTCTTCGGGGGTCAGGGACATGCGGTTCCTTCGCTGGACGAGGTCGTCTTTGCGGGCGCCAGCAGGCCGTTCACAACCTACTCAAGCGTAGGTTCGATCGTCGCGAGTCGGCGCGAGCCCCGTCAAGTCAGCACCGCGACAAGCAACGCGCGGGAACTTTTGTAGATCTGCGCGAATCGGCGTGACGTCTTGTCACCGCGTGTCGGCGGCCTGTTGCCACATGCGGTTCACGGCCGCCCTGAGCAGCGGTCTCGGAACGAGGCGCAGCGCCGGGAGCGCCGCCTTGTACTGCATGCCGGGAACGCACAGCGCGCGCCCGGCCGACACCGCCTCCAGGCCGGCCCGCGCCACGTCCTCGCGCCGCAGCCAGAGGAGGTTGGCCGGGACGTCGTCGTCGGTGCGGGTGAACCCCGGGCACAGCGCCGTCACGTGGACGCCCTTCCCCGAGACCTCCGAGTGCAGGCTCTCGGAGAAGGACGCCACGTACGCCTTCGTCGCCCCGTAGGTCGCGCTGCCGGGCGAGGGCGTGAAACCCGCCATCGACGCGACGTTCAGCACCCCGCCCCGGCCGCGCGCGACCATCCCGGGCAGCGCGGCGTGGGTGAGCCGCACGAGGGCGGCCACGTTCAGCTCGATCTGCGCCAGGTGGTCGTCCACCGGCAGTTCCGCGAACGCTCCAAAAGCGCCGTACCCGGCATTGTTGACCAGCAGCTCGACCGGCTCGGTGCGCAGCCGCCCCTCGACCTCGGCGCGCTGCGCGGGATCGGTGAGGTCGGCGGCGAGCACCTCCACGGCCACCCGGTACCGTTCGACGAGCTCGCGGGCCAGCCCGTCCAGGCGCTCGCTCCGGCGGGCCACGATCACCAGGTCGGCGCCGCGGCCGGCCAGGAGGCGGGCGAAGCTCTCGCCGATACCGCTGGACGCCCCCGTCACGAGCGCGGTCCGGTACGCATGTCGCATGGCGGCAGATGCTAGCGGCGGTTCTCCACACACCCCCACAGCACGCCCAAAAAACACAAATAACGTTTCAGCCCGCGAGTTCTGAGGTGCGCGCAGGGTCGCCCCCAGCGTACTCGGGCGGCGGCAGCATCGTGGACGGATCCTCGCCCGCCACCCACAACCCCACCAGGAACGCGGTCGCGGCCTCCAGGAGCCCGGCCCTCTCCAGGCTCCCGCCGTCCATCGGCACGCAGCCGAGGTCGCCGACCAGGCCGCGCACCACGGCGAGGGCCTCCTCGTCGTCCCCGCACAGCGGGACGCCCAGCGGACGCCCCGCGAACGCCGGGGGCGTCATCCGCCACACGCTCTCGTGGCAGGTGCTGAAGGCCTTGACGACCCGCGCGCCGGTGGCGTCGGCGATCCGCCGCGCCGCGGACGGGCCGCCCTCCGTCTTGAGCCGCTCGAACGGCGGCTCCATCGGGTTGGTGCAGTCGACCAGCACGCGCCCCTCCAGCGGCCCCGCCTCGCGCAGGACGTCCTGGACACCCTCGTGCCACACGGCGAGCAGCACCGCGTCCCCGAACTCCGCCGCCTCCCGCAGCGTGCCGCCGGCCGCGCCGTGCCCGATCCGGCCGGCCAGCGCGACCGCCTTCGCGGGCGTCCGCGCCCCGATCCGCACCTCGTGTCCCTTGCGCGCCCACTGCGTGGCGAGCGCGTCCGCCATGGCGCCCGCGCCGAGCACTCCGATCCGCATGATGTCCTCCCGTTCGTCTACCGTCGGTCGGGACGTTAGGCGGTCCGTTCCGCACCATCCGGTGCGTATCGGAAGGGGCAGGATGGCGGGCGAGACCATGGACGAGTACCAGTACATCGCCGACTGCCAGACGCGGCTCGGCCTCGACCTGCTGTCGGGCACCTGGACGGGCGTCGTGCTGTGGACGCTGCGGCACGGCCCGCTGCGTCCGGGCGAGATGCGGCAACGGATCGGCGGCATCAGCGACAAGGTGCTGACCGGGACGCTCCGCCGCCTCGAACGCGACGGCCTGGTCTGCCGCCGCCGCTACGCCGAGGCGCCCCCGCGCGTCGAGTACGGGCTGACCGCGCCGGGGCGCGGGATGCTCGAACCCCTCACCGCCCTCGGCCGCTGGACCGAGCGCTACGCCGACGAGGTGCTCGACGCGCGGGACCGCGCGCCCGGCGACGGTGAACTCAGCGGCCGGTGAACGTGGCCTTGCCCGGGCCCTCCTCCATGAAGCTCTTCATCCCGGCCGCCTGGTCCTCGGTGGCGAACAGCGCGGCGAACTGCGTCCGCTCGATCTCCAGCCCGGTGTCGAGGTCGGCCTCAAGGCCCCGGTCGATGGCCTGCTTGGCGGCGCGCAGCGCGATCGCGGGACCGCCGACGAACGTCGCCGCCCACTCCCTGGCCGCGGTGTAGACGGCGTCGTCCGGGACGACCCGGTCCACCAGGCCCATCGCGCGGGCCTCGTCCGCCGCGACGTGCCGTCCCGAGAAGATCAGGTCCTTGGCCCTCGACGGCCCGACGAGCCGCGCCAGCCGCTGCGTGCCGCCCGCGCCGGGGATGATGCCGAGCTGGATCTCCGGCTGGCCCACCTTCGCACCCTCGCCCGCCACGCGGAAGTCGGCGGTCAGCGCCACCTCCAGCCCGCCGCCGAGCGCGTACCCGGTGATCGCGGCGATCACCGGCTTGGGGATCGCGGCGAGCGCCTTGGCGAAGTCCTGCAGCAGCCGCGAGTGCCCCGCCGACATCTCCGCGTACGACATCGGGGCCATCTCCTTGATGTCCGCGCCCGCCGCGAACACCCGCTCGCCCCCGTACAGCACGACCGCGCCGACCGCCTCGTCCTGCGTCACCTGCCGGGCCGCGTCGATCAGCTCCCGCTGCATCTGGGCGTTGAGGGCGTTCATCTTCGGCCGGTCCAGCCTGATCGTCGCGACCCCGTCCTCGACCTCGACCCGTACGAACTCGCCCACGGCGACCCTCCCTGTGCAACCCGATGGCGGACGCCCCAGAGCCTAACGAGCGGGCCGCCGCGCGCCCGCCGCCGGGCGTCCCCGTCCGGCGGCGGGCCGGCGCGGTCAGGCGGGGCCGGGTGCGGCGGACGGGTCCACGCCCACCGTGATCGTGGCGAGCAGCCCGCGCTCGATCCGGCCGCGGTGCACCGGGCGGATCGTCAGCAGGCCCGAGCCCGCCTGCCGGTAGATGCCGTCCTCCTCCAGCTTCACCCGCGTGACCGTGTTGCTCCTGTACGGCTCCAGCGCGGCGACCTTCTCCGCCAGGTCCTCGGCGAAGAAGAACTGCCCGGTGTGGCTGACGTGCCCGCCCGTGTACGTCTTCTTCTCGGCGTCGACCTTGCCGCCGACGTGCACCTTCACGTGGATGTGCAGCGCCCGTCCCTGGTACCAGCCCGGGTAGATGGTCCGGAGCTCGGCGGTCCCGCGGCCGCCCGTGAGCTGGACGCCGCGCAGGAACGTCAGGTCGTTGTCGGGCTCGGCGTGCCCGCCGCCGCCGGGCGGCGGGCCGGTCGGCGTCCCCGTGGGCGGGGCGGTCGGGTCGCCGGTCGGCTGCGGCCCGCCCGGCAGCGTGTCGCCCTCGTAACCGGAGTACACGCCGCCGGCGTCGCAGTGCCAGATGTCCACGGCGGCGCGCTTGACCGGACGGCAGCCGGCGGTGGTGTCCACGACCGCGACCCGCAGGATCATCGGGACGCCCGGACGGTCCTCGGTGACGTCCCGGCGGAGCATCTCGTAGTCCAGGTAGTACGGGCCCTCGGTGGTCTCCGGGGACAGCACGCAGGCCGGTCCCGTCCCGCCCGAGACCTCCGCCACCGGGACGCCGGTCCTGCTCCGCGAGTCGTCCGCCAGGGCGACGCCGCCGGCGGCCGCGCCGACCGCGCCGAGCCCGGCGGCGCCCATCGTGGTGAGCGCCGCGCGGCGGCTCACCCCGCCCTGTCCTTTCGCCGCCTGTCCTTCCGCCGCCTGTCCTTCCGCCGCCTGTCCGTTCGCTGCCATCGGGAGCCTCCTCGTCACGTGGACAGTGATCTGGAGGGAGCCTCCTTGTGTCGAGTTAGAGGGGAATTTGACCAATATGAGAATTCTCTGAGTGACGGCTGTCAGGACGCGGGGGCGCGGGGGCGTCCGAGACGGCTGGTAGCTTCGGGGACCATGCTCGTCGCCCACGCCACCTGGCATGGCGGTGCGCTCTGCCTGTGGGCCGAACGCACCGGCCCGTACGAGCCCTCCCCGGACGTCCACCCCTTCGCGACCTGCGACTTCACCGGCACGTCCTACGAGTCCCTCCTGCGCGCCGCGTTCCGCGTCGAGCTGGAGATGTCGCTCCCCACGGCGGGCGACCATCCGCTGCCGTCGGCCGAGCTCGGCCCCGAGCCGGTGCGCGAGGAGCCCGAGCTGCGCCCGTGGCGGGTCCCGGCCCTGGTCCTCGCGCCGTTCCCCGCGATGGCGCTGCTCCAGGCGGCCGAGCACAGCGCCGACGTCATCGCGGGCACCGACCTGCGCTTCCTGTGCATGCTCGCGGACGAGGCGGTGCACCTCGCCGGGCGCGGCCACGTCCTGCCCGCCCTCCTGCGCGAGGACGGCGACCTCGTGGCGCGCTGGCGCCCGGTGATCGACGACCCGGCGCGGTTCCGCGCGCTGGCCCGCGCCATGCCCGCCGCCTGCCGCGCGGCCGACGGCGGGCGCCCCGCCGCCGAGGTCCTGCGCGAGGCGCTGTCGGCCCTGGTCGACACGGCCGTGCGGGGCGTGGTGCCGCATCCGCTGCTGGTGTCGCGGCGCAAGGAGCTCGACCGGCTGCCCCTCGCCGAACGCTGGGTGGCGGCGCTGACCGGCCCGTCCCCCGAGGTGGCCCGCGAACCCCGCGACGACCCCGACGACCTGATCGCCGAGCTGGACGCGTGGGCCGCCGCAGCGCGCCGCCCGTCCGGCCCGCTGCGCGCCTGCTTCCGCCTCGCCGAACCGGGCGCCGAGCAGTTCGAGGAGGACGCCGAGCCCGGCGATTCCTGGCGCGTCGAGTTCGCCCTCCAGGGCACCGACGACCCGAGCCTCTACGTCCCCGCCGCGCTGGTCTGGGACGGCGAGGCCACCTCGATCCCGCAGGCCGAGGAGACCCTCCTCGCCGGCCTCGGCCGCGCCCTGCGCCTCTTCCCCGACCTGGCGCCCGCCCTGGACGGCCCCTCCCCGCGCGAGCTCCTCCTCGACACGGCGGGCGCGTTCCGCTTCCTCCGCCAGGCGGCCCCGATGCTCGCCGCCGCGGGCTTCGGCGTCCTGCTCCCCCAGTGGGCGGGCAAGGCGAAGCTCGGCATGAAGCTCACCGCCCGCAACGAGGACCCGGAGGCCTCCGCCGGGTCGGCGGCGCCCTCGGGCTTCGACCTGAAGTCGATGGTCGACTTCCGCTGGGACCTCGCCATCGGCGACGAGAGCGTCGACGAGGCCGAGCTGGAGGAGCTGGCCCGGCTGAAGACCCCCCTCGTCCGCCTGCGCGGCCAGTGGGTGGAGCTGGACGAGCACCAACTGGAGGCGGCCCTCGACTTCCTGCGCCACCCGCGCCGCGGCCGCATGACCGCCGCCGAGGCGATCCGCGCGATCGTGCACGCGGGCGACGACGCCCTCCCCCTGACCGAGGTCGACGCCGCCGGCCCCCTCGGCGACCTCCTCTCCGGCGAAGCCGACCGCCGCCTCACCCCCCTGCCCACCCCCGACGACCTGGACGCCGAGCTGCGGCCCTACCAGGAGCGCGGGCTCGCCTGGCTGGCGTTCATGAACGACCTCGGCCTCGGCGCCCTTCTCGCGGACGACATGGGTCTCGGGAAAACGATTTCGGTTCTCTCACTGCTAGTTCACGAACGAAAAGATGGCACAGTGACCGCCCCGACGCTCGCCATCCTTCCGATGTCGCTGGTGGGGAACTGGCAGCGGGAGGCGGCGCGGTTCACGCCCAAGCTGCGGGTGTACGTGCATCACGGGACGGGGCGGCACCGGGGGGACGACCTCGCCGCGGCGGTGGCGGCGGCGGATCTGGTGCTCACCACCTACGGGACGGCGGCGCGGGACGCGGAGATGCTCGCGCCGATCACGTGGGAGCGGGTCATCTGCGACGAGGCGCAGGCGCTCAAGAACAGCGGGACGCGGCAGGCGCGGGCGGTGCGGAGCATCCCGGCGCGGAGCCGGATCGCGCTCACCGGCACGCCGGTGGAGAACCACCTGACCGAACTGTGGTCGATCATGGAGTTCGCGAACCCGGGGCTGCTCGGGCCGCGGAGCGCGTTCCGGCAGCGGTACGCGATCCCGATCGAGCGGGAGGGCGACGAGCAGGCGGCGCTGGCGCTGCGGCGGGCGACGCAGCCGTTCGTCCTGCGCCGCCTCAAGACCGACAAGTCGATCATCTCGGATCTGCCGGAGAAGCAGGAGATCAAGGTCTACTGCAACCTGACGACCGAGCAGGCGTCGCTCTACCAGGCGACCGTGGACGACATGCTCCAGCAGATCGCCGAGGCGGAGGAGGCCAAGCGGCGCGGGCTGGTCCTGGCGACGATGGCCAAGCTCAAGCAGGTCTGCAACCATCCGGCGCAGCTGCTCAAGGACGGCTCGCGCCTGCCCGGCCGGTCCGGCAAGCTCGAACGGCTGGAGGAGATCTGCGCCGAGGTACTGGAGCAGGGCGAGAAGGCGCTCGTCTTCACCCAGTACGCCGAGTTCGGGTCGATGCTCCAGCCCTACCTGGCGGCGCGGCTCGAACGGCCGGTGCTGTGGCTGCACGGCGGGACGTCCAAGCAGGGGCGCGACGACCTCGTCCAGCGGTTCCAGGCGGACACCGAGCCCGCGATCTTCCTGCTGTCCCTCAGGGCCGCCGGGACGGGCCTGACGCTGACCGCCGCCAACCACGTCGTGCACGTGGACCGCTGGTGGAACCCGGCCGTGGAGGACCAGGCCACCGACCGGGCGTTCCGCATCGGGCAGACCCGCAACGTCCAGGTCCGCAAGTTCATCTGCGTCGGGACGATGGAGGAGCGCGTCGACGAGATGATCGAACGCAAGAAGGCCCTGGCCGACTCGATCGTCGGCACCGGCGAGGACTGGCTGACCGAGCTGTCGGTCGCCGAGCTGCGCGACGTGCTGCGGCTGTCGCCCGAGGCGGTGAGCGACTAGATGGACGAGGGTCTCAGGGCGCGCACCCGGCGGGGCTCGATCGGGGCGCGGTGGTGGTCGCGGCGCTTCATCGACCTGGTGGAGTCGTTCGCCGACGCCGGGCGCCTCCAGCGGGGCCGCGCCTACGCGCGCAAGGGCAACGCGTTCGACCTGCGGGTGGAGGCGTACGAGGTGACCGCGAAGGTGCGGGGCTCGGCGCCGGAGCCGTACGAGGTGGCGCTCGGCATCGAGGCGATCGATGAGGACGGCTGGCGCGCGGTGGAGGCGGAGCTTGCGTCCCGCGCCCTGTTCCGGGCCCGGCTGCTGGCCGGGGAGATGCCGCCGGAGATCGAGTGGGTGTTCGCCGAGCTGGGGCTCGCGCTGTTCCCGGACTCGGCGTCCGACCTGCACCTGATGTGCGACTGCCCCGACTGGGGCGACCCGTGCAAGCACGCCGCCGCCGTCCTCTACCTGCTGGCCGAGGCGTTCGACGACGATCCGTTCCTGATCCTCCAGTGGAACGGCCGGCGCCGGGAGCAGCTGCTCGGCGCGCTGCGGCGCGCCACCGGGACCGAGCCCGACCCGCTGGAGATGCGGGAGGAGCCGCTCACCGCCGAGGGGTTCTGGACGCCGCCGTCCGGGCTGGCCCGGCTGCGCGAGCGCCCGCCGGCGCCGCCCGTCCCGCCGGGATTCGTGCTCCAGGTCGCCGCGCCCCCGCCGGTCCGCGTCCGGCGGCGCGCGCTGGCGGACGTGCTGGCCCCCGCCTACGAGGCGCTCGCCGGGCAGGACGAGGACTAGAGCGGCAGGCGGGCCCGGACGGTGAAGCCGCCGTCCGGGCCGGGGCCGGCGTCGAGGCCGCCGCCGAGCGCCTCGGCGCGCTCGCGCATCCCGCGGATGCCGCTGCCGTCCGCCGACGGCGCGCCGGATCCCGGCGCCCCGTCGTCCTCGACGCCGACGACGACGACGCCGGCCTCGTAGCGGACGCGGACGACGACGGACGTCGCGCCGGAGTGCCGGGTGACGTTGGTGAGCGCCTCCTGCACGATGCGGTACGCGGCGAGGTCGGCCTCGGCGGGCAGCGGGAGCGGCTCGCCCTCCATCTCGGTGCGGATCTCCAGGCCGGCCGCCGCGAGGCCGCGGGTCAGCTCTTCCAGCCGGGCGAGGCCCGGGGCCGGCGCGACGGGGGCGGCCTCGTCGACCTGCCGCAGGACGCCGAGCGTGGCGCGCATCTCCCGCAGCACGTCCTTGCTGGCCTGCTTGATCGCGGTGAGGGCGTCCTCGGCCCGCCGCGGTTCGCCGTGCAGGCCGTGCAGCGCGGCGGTGGCCTGCACGTTGATGAGCGAGATGTTGTGGCCGAGGACGTCGTGCAGCTCGCGGGCGATGCGCAGCCGCTCCTCGATGGCGCGGCGGCGGGCCTCGGCCTCGCGTCCGCGTTCGGCGACGCGGGCGCGCTCCTGCGCCTCGCGCAGGTAGGCGCGACGGTTGCGGACGACGCCGCCGATGGCCACGACGGCGACGAACCAGCCGGCGAGCAGGAAGCCGGCCGCGTCGGCGAGGTGGTTGACGTCGTCGCGGCGGTCGGCGGCCACGGTCCCGGCCACCGCGATCCCGGTGAGCGCGACGGCGGCGGTGAGGTGGCCCTCGGCCGCGGCCGTGTAGAGGGCGACGACGAAGGTGAGCACGGCCGGGCCGTCCGGCTCGGTGACCGGGTAGTAGACGGCGCAGGCGGCGAGCGTGACGGCGGCGACCGCGACGGGGTGGCTCCGGCGGAAGTACAGCGCCCCGCAGGCGGCCGCCAGCAGCGCCCAGCTGTGGAGGGGCATCCGCGAGGACGGGCCCGTGTGGATCGACACGAGGGTCATCGCGGCCAGGACCCGAAGGCTCCGCCGGCCAGTGCGGCGTCCGCGCCGCGGCCGGTCGGCAGCCATGGGACCGGCCGCGCGTTCCGGTTGGCAAGGCGCACATGACCATCCTGCCAGGATCCGCTCGCTTGCATGTCCGATACAAGATGTAGTACTCCTACTATCAACAGATGCAGCCATACGGCGATCTGTCCAAGAACACGTACAGGGGGTGGGCATGAGCGAGCCGGTGATCCGCGCGCGGATCGCGCGGATGCGCCACGGCCGCGCGGAGCCGCCGCGCGGAGCGGACCAGGCGGCGGCCGCAGGGGTCGCCGAAGGGTGCCGGCCGTGATCCGCAAGGCCGGTCCGGCGCCCGTCGAGAAGGAGATCGTCTACAACCGGATCCCGGTGCTGAGGGCGGAGCGCGGCGTCTCGCGCCGCGACCTCGCGACCGCGCTCGGGGTGCACTACCAGACGGTCGGTTACCTGGAACGGGGCGAGTACAGCCCCAGCCTGCACCTCGCCCTGCGCATCGCCGAGTACTTCGAGGTGCCGGTCGAGGTCGTCTTCTCCCTCAAGCCGTTCCCGAGAATCGGAGGCACGTCATGACGAACAGCACCGCCGGATGGCTGGAGCGGTCCCGCCGCAGGCGCGCGGACCGCCTCGCCGCCCTCGACGAGCAACTGGAGCGCAGGATGCCCGCCCGCTACGCGCGCCTCCGCGCCCGCCGGACGCTGGCGGGGACGGGCGCGGTCATGCTGGGCCTGTTCTGGGTGGACGCCGCGGTGTCCTGGGCGCTGGCCCCCAGCGACACCGCGATGATCGTCAACTTCGTGATCCTCGGCGTCCTGGTCGTGGGCGGGATACCGCTGGCCGGCCAGCTGATCGCGGTGACCCGGGGCCTGACCTCCCGCCGGGAGCGGGAGCTGGACGAGCGGCAGCTCACGGCGCGGCTCCGCGCGTTCACCACGTCGCACCGGGCCACCACCGCCGTCATGGTCGCCGTGCTGGCGGCGACGATGATCGCGGACCGGGACGGCCGCGAGTCGCAGATCCCCGGCGCCGCGCTCTTCCTGATCCTGTTCGCGCTGCTCGCGACGCACACGCTGCTCCCCCTCGTCGTCGCGGCCTGGCAGACGCCCGACCCGCCGCCCGCCGACGACGAGGGGGAGGACGGCTAGCGCAGGTCGCCGTTCGTCATCCCCTGCGGCGCGGGCGGCAGCGCGACGAGGCCCATCTCGGCCCGTCCCGACAGCAGCGGGTGGCTCGGCACCACCCGCACGCTGTAGCCGAACGCGCCGCTGCGCCCGAGGGGCACCTCGCCGGTGTAGCGGCGCCGCCCGTTCTCCGCCGGGCCGCCGTCCTCCAGCCCCAGGTAGGCCGGGTCGACGAGCGCGTCGGCGTCGTCGACCCTGCCGTAGGCGACCTCGACGGCGACGTCCTCGGGGGCGAGCCCGTCGAGGTCCACCACGACGCGGACCGTCAGCCGCGCGCCGACCTGCGGGCTGTCCTCCCCGGTGGACTCGACGTGGTCGACGGCGACCCGCGACCAGGCGGAGCGGACCTGCCGCTTCCAGGCCGCCAGCTCGCGGGCGCCCGCGAACTTGTCGGCGACCATGGAGCGCTCCGAGACGGCGGCCGGGGTGTACAGGTCGTCGACGTAGTCGCGCAGCATCCGGGACGCGAGGACCTTCGGGCCGAGGGTGGCGATGGTGTGCTTGACCATCTCCAGCCAGCGGCGCGGCATCCCGGCCGAGTCGCGGTCGTAGAACGTCACGGACACGTGGTCCTCGATCAGCTCGTACAGCGCGGCGGCCTCCAGCTCGTCGCGCCGGTCGGGGGCGGCGAGGCCGTCGGCGGAGGGGATCGCCCAGCCGTTCTGGCCGTCGTACCACTCGTCCCACCAGCCGTCGCGGATCGACAGGTTCAGCCCGCCGTTCAGCGCGGCCTTCATCCCGGACGTGCCGCACGCCTCCAGCGGGCGCAGCGGGTTGTTCATCCAGACGTCGCAGCCCTGCACCATGAGCTGCCCGAGCGCCATGTCGTAGTCGGGCAGGAACACGATCCGGTGCCGGATGTCCTCGGACCCGGAGAACCGCACGATCTCCTGGATGAGCCGCTTGCCGCCCTCGTCGGCCGGGTGCGCCTTCCCGGCGATGACGATCTGCACGGGCCGGTCGGGGTCCAGCAGGATCGCGCGGAGCCGGTCCGGGTCGCTCATCATCAGCGTGAGCCGCTTGTAGGACGGGACGCGCCGCGCGAACCCGATCGTCAGGACGTCGGGGTCGAGGGCGTCGTCGATCCAGGAGGTCTCGGCCTCGCTGGCGCCGCGCTGGCGCCACGAGTCGCGCAGCAGGCGCCGCGCGTCCGTCACGAGGCGGCGGCGCAGCAGGTTCCGCATCCGCCAGACCTCCGGCTCGGGGACGTCGCGCACCGCCTCCCAGCCGCGCCCGGACTCCATCACCGAGGGCAGCTCCCGGGCGGTGAACTCCAGCACCTCGCGTGCGACCCAGGTGCCCGCGTGCACGCCGTTGGTGATCGACCCGACGGGGACCTCGGCGGTGTCGAAGCCGCCCCACAGCCCGCCGAACATCTCGCGGCTGACCTCGCCGTGGAGACGGCTGACGCCGTTCACGCGCTGCGCGAGCCGCATCCCCATCACGGCCATGTTGAACACGGTGCGGTCGCCGCTGGGGTAGTCCTCGGCGCCGAGCGCGAGGATCCGGTCGACGGGGACCTGCTCCTCCTCGTTCGCGCCGCCGAAGTAGCGGGCGACCAGCTCGCGGGGGAACCGGTCGATGCCGGCGGGGACGGGCGTGTGGGTGGTGAAGACCGTGCCCGCCCGGACCGCCTCCAGCGCCTCGTCGAAGGTCAGCCCCTCCTCCTTGGCCAGCTCGCGGATGCGCTCCAGGCCGAGGAACCCGGCGTGGCCCTCGTTGGTGTGGAACACCTCCGGCGCCGGGTGCCCGGTGATGCGGCAGTACGCGCGGATGGCCCGCACGCCGCCGATGCCGAGCAGCATCTCCTGGAGGAGCCGGTGGTCGCCGCCGCCCCCGTACAGCCGGTCGGTGACGTCCCGGGCGGCCTGGTCGTTCTCCTCGACGTCGGAGTCGAGGAGCAGCTGCGGGACGCGGCCGACCCGCGCGATCCACACCTGCGCGTGCAGGCCGCCGCCCTTGGGCAGCCCGATGACGACGCGCACCGGCGTCCCGTCGCGCTCGCGCAGGAGCGTGAGGGGCAGGCCGTTGGGGTCGATCGGGGGGTAGCGCTCCAGCTGCCAGCCGTCCGGCGACAGCGACTGGGAGAAGTAGCCGTGCCGGTAGAGGAGCCCGACCCCGAGGATGGGGACGCCGAGGTCGCTGGCGGTCTTCAGGTGG
Organism: Spirillospora sp. CA-108201; assembly: GCF_050936235.1. NCBI lineage: Bacteria > Bacillati > Actinomycetota > Actinomycetes > Streptosporangiales > Thermomonosporaceae > Spirillospora > Spirillospora sp. CA-108201. Next base: position 3,743,492 of record NZ_JBNJNE010000001.1, read on the forward strand.
TCGCCCGCGAGGATGCCGAGGCCCCCGGAGTACTGCGGCAGCGCTGCGGTGATCCCGTACTCGGGTGAGAAGTAGGCGATGCTCACCGGCGAGTCCCCCGGCCGCGACTGGTACCAGCGCGGCGCCGTCAGGTACTCGTGCAGGTCCTCGGCGGTGTCCTGGAGGCGTCGCAGGAACCGCCGGTCCTCCGCCAGCCGCGCGAGCCGCTCGGGGGCGACCTCTCCGAGCAGCCGGACCGGATCGTGGTGGACGGCCTTCCAGAGCGCCGGGTCCACATCGCGGAAAAGGTCGAGCGTCTCGTGGTGCCACGACCAGCGCAGGTTGAGGACCAGCTCCTCGAGCTGCTTGAGAGGCTCGGGAAGGACGGTGCGTACCGTGAAACGTCGGATTGCCTTCACGCAACGTCACGCTATGCGCTTCGGGGGCATGGGCGCGACGGCGGGGACCACACCGTCACCTCGCGGACCGGTGGGCCTGGAGGCGGCCCGAATCCCTGGAACCCCGTCCCCACAGGGGATCGCGTTCCGTCCCCTGCGGCCGTCACCTGGGCGGGCCCGCGCGGCGCGGCCGACCGTTTGCCCAAACTCGACCTTCCCAAGACCGGCGCGGCGCGACCGGGGTCGGCCAGGAGCCGGGCCGCACGCCACCGCGCCCCCGCCGGTCGAATGCGAAAAATCATCCAGGCTACTCGACGGTAGGCGCCCGTTCCGGGCATGGACGTTTTGGATCTCTCGAGAGGGTAGGGGTGGCACATGCACGTCGAGTCCGGAACGTCCAGCATGCCCGGCATTCCGAGGCTTGGTCGCATTCCGATCGTCAACGTCGAACCGGTGGTGGGGTGCGGGCGGTGGCCCGCGAAGGCGGTGGTGGGCCAGACGGTCGAGGTGTCGGCGACGGTGTTCCGGGAGGGGCACGAGCGGCTGGGCGCGGCGGTGGTGCTGCGGACGCCGGAGGGCGAGGAGCTGGCGCCGCAGCGGATGAGCGAGGTCGGCGTCGGGCTGGACCGGTGGTCGGCGCGGGTGACCCCGACCGAGATGGGGTCGTGGTCGTTCCGGGTGGAGGCGTGGGGCGATCCGATCGCGCACTGGCGGCACGACGCCGAGATCAAGGTCCCCCGCGGGGAGGACGTCGAGCTCGTGTTCGCCGAGGGGGCCCGGCTGTACGCCCGCGCGGCGGAGGCCGTCCCGGGCAAGGACCGGCCGACGGTGGAGCGGCTGGCCAAGCGCCTCGGGGACGAGACCGTGCCGGTCGCCGACCGGATGGAGGCCGTGGCCGATCCCGACGTCGAGGACGTCCTGGAGCGGTATCCGTTGCGGGATCTGCTGACGGTGAGTGACTGGTGTCCGCTGGTCGTGCACCGGCAGCGGGCCCTGTTCGGAGCCTGGTACGAGTTCTTCCCCCGCTCCGAAGGCGCCGCCTTCGACCCCCTGGGACGCCGCGGCCCGACCTCCGGCACCCTCCGCACCGCGATGAAACGCCTGCCCGCGATCGCCGACATGGGCTTCGACGTGGTCTACCTGCCGCCCGTCCACCCGATCGGCACCAGCCACCGCAAAGGCCCCAACAACACCCTGGACGCCGGCCCCTACGACCCCGGATCGCCCTGGGCCATCGGATCACCCGACGGCGGCCACGACACGATCCACCCCGACCTGGGCACCCTGGACGACTTCGACGCCTTCGTCGAACACGCCGGCAACTGCGGCCTGGAAATCGCCCTGGACCTGGCCCTGCAATGCTCCCCCGACCACCCCTGGGTCCACGACCACCCCGAATGGTTCACCACCCGCGCCGACGGCACCATCGCCCACGCCGAGAACCCACCCAAGAAATACCAGGACATCTACCCCCTCAACTTCGACAACGACCCCGACGGCCTCTACACCGCCGTCAAAGACCTCATCCACCACTGGATGAACCACGGCGTCCGGATCTTCCGCGTCGACAACCCCCACACCAAACCCGTCGCCTTCTGGGAACGGCTCCTGGCCGACATCCACACCACCGACCCCGACGTCCTGTTCCTCGCCGAAGCCTTCACCCGACCCGCCATGATGCACACCCTCGCCAAAATCGGGTTCCACCAGTCCTACACCTACTTCACCTGGCGCAACAACGCCGAAGAACTCACCGAATACATGCACGAACTCACCGGCCCCACCGCCGCCTACATGCGCCCCAACTTCTTCACCAACACCCCCGACATCCTCAACGAATACCTCCAGCACGGCGGCCGCCCCGCCTTCGAAATCCGCGCCATCCTCGCCGCCCTCCTCTCCCCCACCTGGGGCATCTACTCCGGCTACGAACTCTGCGAGAACACCCCCGTACGCCCCGGCAGCGAGGAATACCGCGACTCAGAGAAATACCAGTACCGCCCCCGCGACCACGAAACCGCCGACCGCACCGGCACCACCATCGCCCCCCTCATCACCACCCTCAACACCCTGCGCAACACCCACCCCGCCCTCCAGCAACTCACCAACCTCCACTTCCACCACATCGACCAACCCGAACTCCTCGCCTTCTCCAAACGCCACCTCCACGACACCGTCCTGACCATCATCAACCTCAACCCCCACCAACCCCGCGAAGCCACCGTCCACCTCGACCTCCCCGCCCTCGGACTCCCCGACCACCCCGACCAACCCCACACCCTCACCGACCAACTCGACGGCGCCACCTACACCTGGACCAGGTCCAACTACGTCTACCTCGATCCCCAAGTCCGACCCGCACACGTTCTGACGGTCGGGAGCAGCGAGAGTTGAGCGGACCGCACGAGCCACAGTCGCCGGCCGTCCCGCCGGAAGCCCCGCCTGGCACAATGCCCTGGGACGAACCCCTCACCGAGATTCCGCCGGACGCCATTCCGGCGACATCCGAACCCGTTCCGGACGCGTTCGCCCCGGACACCCCGCGCGATCCGCACTGGTTCAAGACGGCGGTGTTCTACGAGGTGTCGGTCCGGGGGTTCGCCGATTCCAACGACGACGGGTACGGGGACCTGCGGGGGCTGATCTCCAAGCTGGACCACCTGCAATGGCTCGGCGTGGACTGCCTGTGGCTCCTGCCCATCTACCAGTCACCGCTGAAAGACGGCGGCTACGACATCGCCGAGTACACGAAAATCCTGCCTGATTTCGGGGAGCTGGGCGATTTCGTGGAACTCATCGAAGAAGCCCATGCGCGGGGGGTCCGGGTGGTCGCGGATCTGGTGATGAACCACACCTCCGACCAGCACCCCTGGTTCCAGGCCTCCCGCACCGACCCCGACGGGCCCTTCGGGGACTTCTACATGTGGGCCGACGACGACACCGGCTACCCCGACGCCCGCATCATCTTCGTCGACACCGAGTCCTCCAACTGGACCTACGACACCGTCCGCGGCCAGTACTACTGGCACCGCTTCTTCACCCACCAGCCCGACCTCAACTACGACAACCCCAACGTCCAGGACGCCATGCTGGAGAACCTGCGATTCTGGCTCGACCTGGGCATCGACGGATTCCGCCTGGACGCCGTCCCCTACCTGTACGCCCGCGAAGGCACCAACTGCGAGAACCTCCCCGAAACCCACGCCTACCTCAAACGCGTCCGCGCCGAAGTCGACCGCCTCTACCCCGACCGCGTCCTGCTCGCCGAAGCCAACCAATGGCCCGCCGACGTCGTGGAGTACTTCGGCGACCCCGCCGCCGGCGGCGACGAATGCCACATGGCCTTCCACTTCCCCGTCATGCCCCGCATCTTCATGGCCGTCCGCCGCGAGCAGCGCTACCCCATCTCCGAGATCATGGCCCAGACCCCCAAGATCCCCGACAACTGCCAATGGGGCATCTTCCTGCGCAACCACGACGAACTCACCCTGGAGATGGTCACCGACGAAGAACGCGACTACATGTACACCGAATACGCCAAAGACCCCCGCATGAAAGCCAACATCGGCATCCGCCGCCGCCTGGCCCCCCTCCTGGACAACGACCGCAACCAACTCGAACTGTTCACCGCACTCCTGCTCTCCCTCCCCGGCTCCCCCGTCCTGTACTACGGCGACGAGATCGGCATGGGCGACAACATCTGGCTCGGCGACCGCGACGCCGTCCGCACCCCCATGCAATGGACACCCGACCGCAACGCCGGATTCTCCACCTGCGACCCCGCCCGCCTGTACCTCCCGGTCATCATGGACCCCATCTACGGCTACCAGGCCGTCAACGTCGAAGCCCAGGCCAACAACCCCGGATCCCTGCTCCACTGGACCCGCAAGATGATCGAGATCCGCCAGCGCCACCCCGTCTTCGGCGTCGGCTCCTACGTCGAGCTGTCCGCCTCCAACCCCTCCGTCCTGGCCTTCACCCGCGAGATCAACGGTGGGGACGCCAACCAGTGGGGCGGCTCGGACACGGTCCTCTGCGTGAACAACCTGTCCCGGTTCCCCCAGCCCGTGGAACTGGACCTGCGGCGTTTCCGGGGCTCGTCCCCGATCGAGTGCATGGGCGGCGTCCAGTTCCCCGCCATCGGCGAACTGCCCTACCTGCTGACCCTTCCCGGACACGGCTTCTACTGGTTCCTGCTCCCGCCACCGCCGGACGAGCGGGAGCCGGGAGAGGGAGTGATGTGACCGTGGCGCCGTCCGATCCGCCGACCGGCACCTCGCTCGTCCAGCTCCTGGCCGGCTGGCTGCCCCGGCAACGGTGGTTCGGCGGCAAGGACGGCCCCATCCACGACCTCGCCATCGGCACCGCCACCGAACTCCACCCCGGCGACCCCGCCCTGCACCACCTCATCCTCGACGTCCACCAGGACGGCACCACCGACCACTACCAGCTCCTCCTCGGCGTCCGCCACGAGCTGCCCGAGCATCTGGCGCCGATCGCGATCGGACTGCTGGAGGGCCCGGAGCAGGGCATCACGGGGTACGTCTACGACGCCGCGCACGACGCGGAGCTGACGCGCCCGCTGCTGGGCCTCATGGCGGACGAGCGGACGGTCGGGCCGCTGACCTTCCGCCGCGCCCCCGGCACCGGCATCCGCACCGACCTGGACGGCGTCCCGATCCCGGGCGAGCAGAGCAACACCTCGCTGGTCTTCGGCGACGCCTACATCTGCAAGCTGTTCCGCCGCCTGTCCCCCGGCGTCAGCCCCGACCTGGAGGTCAACCTCGCGCTCTCCCGGCGGGGATGCGAGCACGTCCCGAGCGTGCACGGCTGGATCGAGCTGGAACCGGGCGCCCTCGGACCCGCGGACCGCTCCCCTTCGGACGTCCCCCCGAGCGTCCCCCCGAACGTCGCGGACTCCGGTCTCGCCTACCCCGGCGGGCAGGAGCCGGTCACGCTCGCGCTGCTGTCGGAGTTCCTGCGCACCGCGACGGACGGCTGGCAGCTCGCGCTCACCAGCGTCCGCGACTGGTTCGCCCAGCCCGAAACGCCGGGCGCGCACCCCGCCTTCACCGCCGACGACGCCGGGGCCGCCGGCGGCGACTTCGCCGCCGAGGCCGAACGGCTCGGCGCGGCCACCGCACAGGTGCACCGCGACCTCGCCGTCGCGTTCGGCGCGGTGCAGGCGCCGCCCGAGCTGCTGCGGGAGATGGTCTTCGCGATGCACGGGCAGCTCGACCAGGTCAGCGCGGCGGTCCCGCAGCTGCGCCCGTACGCGCCCGCGATCCGCGAGGTGTTCGACCGGGTCGCCGCGGAGGCGGCGCCGCTGCCGGTCCAGCGCGTGCACGGCGACTACCACCTCGGCCAGGTCCTGCGCACCGACTCCGGGTGGACGCTGCTCGACTTCGAGGGCGAGCCGGCCCGCACGCCCGCCGAGCGCCGGGCGCCCGCGCACCCGCTGCGCGACGTCGCCGGGATGCTCCGCTCGTTCGAGTACGCCGCGCGGTTCCTGCTGGCCCGGGAGGGCGACCTTCCGCCGCGGGCGGCGGAGGTGCTGGAGCTGCGCGCCCAGGCGTGGGCGGAACGGAACCGGGCGGCGTTCTGCGCCGGCTACGCGGCCGCGGGCGGGCCCGATCCCGCGGCGCACGCGATGCTCGTGCGGGCGCTGGAGTTCGACAAGGCCGTCTACGAGATCCGGTACGAGGCGCGGAACAGGCCGTCGTGGCTGCCCGTCCCGCTGCGGTCCCTGGCCCGGCTCGCGGGCTGACCCGGCCGGGACCGCACCGCCCTTCCCCGCACCGCCCTTCCCCGCACCGCCCTTCCCCGCACCGCCTTCCTCCCGGCCGCGGCGTCACAGGTCGATGGCGTAGTCCAGGACGACCCGGTCGGCGGGCAGCACGATGTCGCGGCAGACCTCCATGACCCCCGCGCGCGTCAGCATGCGGCGGGTGATGGCGAGCACCGGCACGCCTCCCGCCATGTCCAGGGTCTCGGCCTCCTCGGGGGTCGGCATCCGGGAGCGGACGGCCTCCTCGACGCGGATCGGCGGATGCCCGAGGTAGGCCAGCTGCGCGAGCGTCCCGCCGGGCCAGGGCTCGCGCGCCGGATCGGCGACGGGCGTGTCGCCGACCACGTCCCACGGCAGGTAGTTGACGGAGATCTGCTGCGGCTCCTCGCGGGCGTAGAAGACGAACCGGCGGCGCAGCAGCTCGGTGCCGGACGGCAGCTCGAACAGCGCGCCGAGGTCGTCGTCGGCCCGGACGCGGGAGTACTTCCGGTCCAGCCGGTACTCCTCCCAAGTGATCTTCTGGTCGCGGGTGAACGTGGTCTCGGGGGGCGCGGCCGGCTCGGCCACCGCGCGGTAGCGGTCCATCGCCACGCGGCGTGCCGGCGGGACGGCCCGGACGAGCGTGCCGCCGCCGCGGCGTGTCTCCACCAGGCCCTCGCCGCGCAGCAGCGCGACGGCCTGCCGCACGACGATCTCCGAGACGCCGTGGATGCCGCGCAGCTCGGCGAGGGTCGGCAGCCGGGTCCCCGGCGGGAGGCTGCCGTCCCGGATCTCTTCTCGCAGGGCGTCGGCGATGCGCAGGTAGGCGGGACGCTCCGGCACCGGCGTCACCTCCCTCTCCTCGGGCGTGCCCCCCGGCCTCCTGCTCGCGGTCGCGTTCGAACAGCGTTCGACACCGCGTTCGATCCTGCTCGCTCCTCCGGTCATCCATACCTTCCAGGCGCTATCCGCGGGGGCACGGTCCGCTTACGGACAGCTTGACACCTCTCAGGCCGAGTAAGACTTTTGTATACAGAAGAGCGGCCTCGGGGAAGGGACGACCTTGATGGGCGACTTCGAGGATCTGAAGGCGGCCATCGAGGGCGACTTCCCGGGTTGGCAGGTGTGGCGCAGCGACGCGGGACGCTGGTACGCGACCCGCAGCGGCGACCTCACCGATGCCCAACTCCAGGCGGGATGTGCGATGACGGTGGCCGCGGACGACTCCGGAGGGCTCCGGCGGACGCTGCTCGACCAGGCGTGCGGGGAGTCCGGTGGCCGGTGACGGGAGGCAGGGGACTCGGGGCGGCCCGGCCCGGGCGCGGGGGCGGGCCGGGCTGGGACATTCCGGTACGGAAGGTACCTGTGTCGCTGAGGTGACACAGGAATGAGGCCCTGGGCGGTGGGGTCGGGGTCACCCCTGGGGCGAGGTAGACGTGGCCGCACGGACGGCACATTCGGCGCGACCCCACGACGAAGAGTCGTGCCGGCCGTGCGGCCGCAACACCCGCATCCGAACGCCGGGCTCGCGAAAACAGGGCGGCCCGTCATGTGAGAGCGCCCGTTCTCGGGGCACCCCTTTGGGTGAACCGCTCAGTGACGGGAGACCATGACGCCATGGCACGGGTGACGCGCGCGGAGATCGATCGGCTCGTCGGCGGCGACCACCATGATCCACACGGTGTCCTCGGGGCGCATCCCGGCCGGGACGGGGTGACGGTGCGGGCGTTGCGGCCGCTCGCCGAGAAGGTCGAGGTCGTCCTGCCCGGCGGCGACCGGCACCCGCTCCGGCACTTCCACGAGGGGCTGTTCGCCGGGACGCTGCCCGCCGGGTCGTCCCTCGCGGGCGCCGACGAGGACCGGGCGCCCCTCGCCGTCCCCGACTACCGGCTCGCCGTCACCTACGGGGACGGGATCGAGACGGTCCAGGACGACCCCTACCGGCACCTGCCGACACTCGGCGAGCTCGACCTGCACCTGATCGGCGAGGGGCGGCACGAGGAGCTGTGGCGCGCGCTCGGCGCCCGCGTCCGCTCCTACGCCTCCGCGCTCGGAACCGTGACCGGGACGGGTTTCGCGGTGTGGGCGCCGACGGCGCGGGGCGTGCGCGTGGTCGGCGACTTCAACCACTGGGACGGCCGCGCCTACCCGATGCGGTCGCTCGGCTCCACCGGGATCTGGGAGCTTTTCGTCCCGGGCGTCGGCGACGGCACGTGCTACAAGTACGAGATCCTCGGCGCGGACGGCGTGTGGCGCGCCAAGGCCGACCCGATGGCGCAGGCCACCGAGCGTCCGCCCGCGACGGCGTCCCGCGTCTTCACCTCCTCCTACGCGTGGGAGGACGGCGCCTGGATGGACGCGCGCAAGGAGCACGACTGGCTGCACGAACCCATGAGCGCCTACGAGGTGCACCTCGGCTCGTGGCGTCCCGGGCTCGGCTACAGGGAACTGGCGGAGGAGCTGACGCGGTACGTCAGCGACATGGGCTTCACGCATGTGGAGCTGCTGCCGGTCACCGAGCACCCCTACGGCCCGTCCTGGGGCTACCAGGTGACGTCCTACTACGCGCCCACCGCACGGTTCGGCGACCCGGACGACTTCCGGTACCTCATCGACCGCCTCCACCAGGCCGGTATCGGCGTCATCATGGACTGGGTGCCCGCCCACTTCCCGAAGGACGAGTGGGCCCTGGCCCGGTTCGACGGCACCGCCCTCTACGAGCACGACGATCCGAAGCGCGGCGAGCACCCCGACTGGGGAACCCTCGTGTTCAACTTCGGGCGCGCCGAGGTCCGCAACTTCCTGGTGGCGAACGCGTCGTTCTGGCTGGAGGAGTTCCACATCGACGGGCTGCGCGTCGACGCCGTCGCCTCGATGCTGTACCTCGACTACTCGCGGAACGAGGGCGAGTGGACGCCCAACGTCTACGGCGGGCGGGAGAACCTGGAGGCCATCTCGTTCCTCCAGGAGATGAACGCGACGGTCTACAAGCGCAACCCCGGCATCATGACGATCGCGGAGGAGTCGACGGCGTGGCCCGGGGTGTCCCGCCCGACCCATCTCGGCGGACTCGGCTTCGGGTTCAAGTGGAACATGGGCTGGATGCACGACACGCTCGAATACCTGCGCCATGAGCCGGTGTTCCGGCACTACCACCACAACGAGATCACGTTCTCGCTCGTGTACGCGTTCTCGGAGAACTACGTCCTGCCGCTGTCGCACGACGAGGTCGTCCACGGCAAGGGCTCGCTGCTGAGCAAGATGCCGGGCGACTCCTGGCAGCAGTTCGCCGGCCTGCGGGCGCTGCTGGCCTACATGTGGTCGCATCCCGGCAAGCAGCTGCTGTTCATGGGGCAGGAGTTCGGGCAGGGCGCCGAATGGGCGGAGGAGCGCCCGCTGGACTGGTGGCTGCTGGACAACGCCGCCGAGGGCGCCAACCACCTCGGCCTGCAGAAGCTCGTGCGCGACCTGAACCACGCCTACCGGGACGAGCCCGCGCTGTGGACGCGCGACAGCGACCACGAGGGGTTCCGCTGGATCGACGGCAACGACGCGGGCGGCAACACCCTGTCCTACCTGCGCTACGGGACGGCCCCGGACGGCGGCGAACCGCCCGTCGTCGCGTGCGTCGTCAACTTCGCCGGGAACCCGCACGAGAACTACCGGGTGGGCCTCCCCCGGACGGGCCGCTGGCGCGAGATCGTCAACACCGACGCCTACGAGTACGGCGGCAGCGGCGTCGGCAACCTCGGCCGGGTCGAGGCGGCCCCGGAGCCGTGGCACGGGCTGCCCGCGTCCGCGGAGATGCGCGTGCCGCCCCTGGGGGCGGTGTGGCTCGCCCCTGAATAGGGTGACGGGATGCGCCTGCACATCGTCCCCGGCCAGTTCTTGGTGGAGCACCTCCCGCACGCGACGTTCCCGGAGGACGACGAGTGGGTCGCGCTCATCCGCGCCCCCGAGGGCCTCACCGTGATCCGGGACGCCTCCCCCTTCGCGGAGACGGACCGCTGGATCGGCTTCTACGGCGACGCGGGCCACGGCCTCGACACGCCGGGCGTCCTCGCCGCCATCGTGGGACCGCTGGCCGAGACCGGCGTGCCCGTCTTCGTCGCCTCGACGTACCACTCCGACCTCGTCCTCGTCCCGGAGCACCGGTCGAAGGAGGCGGCGGAGGCGCTGCGCGACGCCGGCCACCGCGTCGAGAACTAGGGCCTGGTCTCGAAGCCGCCTCGGCCGCACGCGCGAACGCGTGACCTGCCCGGTGGAGCGAAGCCGGAGGCGAGCGGAACCGGGCAGATCGCGAAGCGATGCCGCGTTCGCACAGGCCCGGTCACGCAGCGAGCCGCCAGGCGAGCGAAGTGGGCCGGGACTTGATTAACACAGCTCAGAGGCGTTCGAGCAGCCAGCGGGGGCCGGTGACGGCGGCGCCCGCCTCCTCGCAGCGGGCGCGCAGTTCCCGGTCGGCCGTGACCACCAGGTGGGCCTTGCCCGGGTCGCCCCGGCGGACGAGGTCGACGATCGCGTCGTCGCCGCTGCCGGGCGCGGCCACGACCCGCAGGCCGTCGACCGGCTCGTCGGCGACGCCCCGCGCCGCGCCCTCGACGACGAGGACGACCTCCGGGAAGCAGCGGTCGTAGGGGAAGAGGCCGGCCGGCAGGCCGTTCACGCCGCCGTCCAGGCGCTTCAGGTCGTCGCGGAGCCGGGCGTTCGCGCCCGCCCTGTCCTTCCACCAGCCGTCGGCGCGGGCGCCCACGACGTTGGCCGCGTCCACCACGAGGACGAGCCCGCGCATCGCGTCCCGCACGCGGGGCCAGCAACGCGCGAACGGCTCGAACAGCTTGCGGTCGGTGACCTCTTCCGCGCGCACCCATTCGGCTCTGCGCGTCTCCCGCGACGCGGGCAGCACCCGCGCGCGCTCGGGCAACGAGCCCATGACCGAGGTGAACGACCATCCGCCGTGGTCCTCGACGCTCGTTCCGTGGACGCTGACCGTTCCCGTGTCGAGCGTGCACTCCTCGGACGTCTCGCGCAGCGCGCCGGCGACGACGTCCTCGTGGCTGTGCAGCGCGCCGCCGAACATGCCCCACGTCCCGCCGCCGAGCCCCCACCACGCGCGCTGCTGGAGCAGCACCCACATCTGTCCGGAGGAGTCGCGGTGGTAGGCCAGCAGGCCCGCGGCACCGAACCGCCCCCAGTGCGTGTGCCCCAGGCCGCAACTGGCCCAGCCGTCGCCGTCTCCCATGCGTCCGACGATAGCGCCGCGGACCCGTGACGAAGGGCACAGTGCCCTCACCCGGATCGCCGAATAGCATTCGGGGGTCACCGTGATCAGGGAGAGCGAGTTGAGCGTCGAGGCGACCCCGCAGGACCTGTGGAACACCCTGTCGGGCGCCGAGCTGATCCAGGCGATGGCGGACGGGCGCTTCCCGCAGATCTCCGACGTCAACGACCACATCGGCCAGGTCGTCACCTCCGCCGAGCCGGGCCGGGTCGCCATCGCGTGGACTCCGGGCGAGCGGCTCTGCAACCCCGGCGGCACCGTGCACGGCGGCTACATAGCGATGATCCTCGACAACGCGGTCTGCCTCGCGGCGAGCAGCACCTGCGAGCACTTCATGCCGATGCTGACGCTCAACCTGAACGTCGACTACCTGCGCGGCGTCCGGGCGGGCGAGACCTACACGGTGACCGGGACGTGCGTACACCCCGGCGGCACCCGCATGGTCTCCAACGCCCTGGTCGCCGACGGCCGCGGCCGCCCGGTCGCCCAGGCGTCGGCGAGCGTCATCCCCAACAAGGCGTTCGCGCGCTGACCCGCCGCCGTGCACCGGCCCGCCTCCGTGCACCGGCCCGCCTCCGTGCACCGGCCCGCCTCCGTGCGCGGGCCCGGCCGGTGGGCGGGAGCGGCGCCGGGCGAACGCATAGGCTGGGGCCATGGTGGATCCCGGCACAGTCGTCAACGTGATCAAACAGGCCCGCGACCGGCGGACGGCCCCGCTGATCCTCGAACTCGACCTCACCGAGGGCATCGTCGAGACCGCGCCGGCCGACCCCGTCTCGGCACTGCTGTCGATGCGCCGGCCGGGCCTGCGGGACGTCCTGGACGGGCTGCGCCGCGCCCGCTCCGACAGCCGGGTGCGCGCCCTCGTCGTGAAGGTCAGCGGCACCGTCGGGCTGGCGCTCGCCCAGGAGCTGCGCGAGGCGGTCCAGGGCCTGCGGGACGCGGGCAAGCACACCGTCGCCTGGGCCGAGACGTTCGGCGAGGGAGGCCGCGGCACCGTCCCGTTCTACCTGGCCACCGGGTTCGACAAGGTCTACCTGCAGCCCACCGGCGAGGTCGGGCTCACCGGCGTCGCGCTGGAGGAGCCGTTCTTCGCCGGCGCGCTGGAGAAGGCGGGCGTCCGGCCGCGGTTCGCCAAGCGCCACGAGTACAAGACCATGGCGAACACGTTCATGGAGAAGACCTACACGCCCGAGCACGAGGAGTCGTCGCAGCGCCTCGTCACCTCGCTCGGCGAGCAGATCACCGCCGGGATCGCCGACTCCCGCGGCCTGGCGCGGGAGAAGGTCCGCGAGCTCACCGACCGCGGCCCGCTGCTGGCCGACGAGGCGCTGGAGGAGGGCCTCGTCGACGGCCTCGCCTACCGCGACGAGATCTACGGCCGCCTGCGCGAGGAGTTCGGCACGGAGGCGCAGCTGCGCTACGTCTCCCGCTACAACCGGGCGCACGGCCTGGCGAACCGCCTCCCGCAGCCCGGCAGGCAGGACGTCGTCGCGTTCATCAACGGGCAGGGCCCGATCCGGCTCGGCCGCAGCGGCCGCGGCGGCCCGCTCCCGAACTCCGGGCCCGCCATGGGCTCGGACACGATCGGCGCCGCGTTCCGCGCCGCCGTGAAGGACGACCGGGTCAAGGCGATCGTGTTCCGCGTCAACAGCCCGGGCGGCTCCGCCGTCGCCTCCGACTCGATCTGGCGCGAGGTCGTCCTCGCCCGCCGCGCCGGCAAGCCCGTGGTCGTCTCCATGGGCAACGTCGCCGCGTCCGGCGGCTACTACGTCGCGATGGCCGCCGACACGATCGTCGCGCAGCCCGGCACCATCACCGGGTCGATCGGCGTCGTGGTCGGCAAGGCCGTGGTGAACGACCTGCTGGAGCGGGTCGGCGTCGGCCTCGGCTCGGTCGCCGACGGCGACCACGCCCGCATGTTCAGCGCCACCAAGGACTTCAGCGACTCCGAGTGGGAGCGCGTCAACGCCTCCCTCGACAGGATCTACGACGACTTCACCGCGAAGGTCGCCGAAGGCCGCGACCTGTCCCGCGAGCGCGTCCACGAGCTGGCCCGGGGCCGGGTCTGGACGGGCGCGGACGCGCGCGAGCGCGGCCTCGTCGACGAGCTCGGCGGCATCGACCTGGCCCTGGACCTCGCCCGCAAGAAGGCGGGCATGGCCTCCGACGCGCCGGTCCGGATCTACCCGCACACCTCGCCGCTGGAGCGGCTGCGCCCGCCGGAGTCCAGCGAGGACCGCACCGCCGCGTCCGCGCGCCTCGACGGGTGGGGCTCCCTCGGCGGCCTCGCCGCGCGGCTCGGCCTGCCCTCCGCGGGCCCGCTCACCCTGCCCGGCGCCTGGGAGATCCGCTGACCGCCGACTTCGTCGAGGCCGTCGCGGGCTTCGCCACCGGCGTGGTCGTGCTGACCGTCCGCGACGGCCGCGACGACCTCGGCACCACGATCACCTCGTTCATGTCGGTGTCGCTGGACCCCCCGATGGTGCTGGCGAGCGTGGCGTCCTCGTCCTACCTCACCGAGGTGCTCGGCCGGTGCCCGCGCTGGGCCGCGACGATCCTGTCCGCGGACCAGCGCGCCCTGGCCGGCCGGTTCGCCGCCGAGGGGCGCCCGAGCGCCCGCATCCTGCTGGCGAGCGAGCCCCACCACCGCGGCGGGCACTCCGGCGCCCTCATCCCGGCGACGGGCGTGTCGGCCCTGGAGTGCGAGACGCGCCAGACCGTCGAGGCGGGCGACCACACCCTCTTCGTCGCCGAGGTCGTCTCGACCGACTACGTCGGCGCCGGGCGAACCCCCCTGGTGAGGTCGGCCCGGCGCTACCTCCCCACTTAGGACTTCGGGAAGCGCTCCAGGAAGCCGCGCAGGTCGTCGGCGTGCTCCTCCTCCTGCGCGAGGATCTGCTCGAAGACGCGCTTGGTGGTGGGGTCGCCGTCGCCGAGCTGGACGATCCGCTCGGCCAGCATGTCGGCGTGCTGCTGCTCCTCGGCCGCGTGCTGGAGGAACTCGCTCGCGACGGTCTCGGCGTGGATGCCGGTGGCCGTGTAGTAGTGCCGCTTGTACCGCAGCACGCACACGATCTCGGTGGCCAGGGCCTCGTTGCAGACCTGGATCACGCGCTCGACGTCGGCGCCGTACGCCTCGGTGATCGGACCTTTGTCGATCTCCTGCCGAGCACGCTCGCGCAGGGTCTTGACGTCCGTCAGGAACTCCGCCATCCAGGGGCCTCCACAGTCGACTACAGGAGCCCCTTTACCCGGCGCCCGCGCTTCCACACGGCGTGTGTCTGGGGTACGCCCGGCCGGTAGGCGAGGTGGATGTAGGAGGGAGCGTCCAGAACGTGGACGTCGGCGCGGGCGCCGGGCGCCAGGTGCCCCACGTCGGTGCGGCGCAGGGCGCGGGCGCCGCCCGCGGTGGCCGACCAGACCGCCTCGGCGGGAGTCATGCGCATGTCGCGGACGGCCACGGCGATGCAGAACGCCATGCTGGAGCTGTAGCAGGATCCGGGGTTGCAGTCGGTGGCGAGGGCGACGGTGGCTCCGGCGTCCAGGAGGCGGCGGGCGTCCGGGTAGGGCTGGCGGGTGGAGAACTCGACGCCGGGCAGGAGCGTCGCGACCGTCCGGGACGACGCCAGCGCGTCCACGTCGGCGTCTCCGAGGAACGTGCAGTGGTCGGCGGACGCGGCCTCCAGCTCGACCGCGAGCCGCACGGCGGGTCCCTGCGTGAGCTGGTTCGCGTGGAGGCGCGGCATCAGGCCCGCCTTCACGCCCGCCGTGAGGACCTCCCGGGCCTGGTCGGCGTCGAAGGCGCCCTCCTCGCAGAAGACGTCCACCCAGCGGGCGTGCGGGGCGCAGGCGGCGAGCATGTCGGTCGCGGCGAGCCGGGCGTACCCGGCGGCGTCGCCCGCGTACTCGGCGGGGACGACGTGGGCGCCCAGGTAGGTGACCTCGTCGGCGTACTCGGCCGCGATGCGGACGGCGCGCGCCTCCTGGTCGACCGTGAGTCCGTAGCCGGACTTGCACTCCACCGTCGTGACCCCCTGCCGGGCCATCTCGTGCACGAGGCGGCGCACGTTGGCGCGCAACTCGTCGTCGGACGCGGCGCGGGTGCGCTCGACGGTCGTGCGGATGCCGCCCGCGGCGTACTTCTCGCCGCTCATCCGGGCGGCGAACTCCTCGGCGCGCTCACCGGCGAAGACCAGGTGGGCGTGGGAGTCCACGAAGCCGGGCAGCACCGCCCGGCCGGCGGCGTCGAACGACTCGTCGGCGGCGGGCGCGCGCGAGGACGGGCCCGTCCACGCGACCGCGCCGTCCTCGATCACCAGTGCGGCGTCGCGGACGACGGCCAGGCCGCCGCCCCGGTGATCGGCTGCGGCGGGGTCGTTGGTGACGAGCTCTCCGATGTCGGTGATGACCGTGCTCACCGAGGAAGGATCTCACGGACGCGGTCGCGCGACGACAGGCGGCGGCCCGGACCGACCGCCGCCGCCTCACCCCTGGCTGACCAGCACCGGGGTCCCGGTCACCCTGACCATGCCGCCCGGTGCGACCGTCCGCTGCGTCCCGTCGAGGTGCTCCACGGTCACCGGCCTCGGCCCGGCGGGCATCCATGCCTCGCCCTCGTGGGTCCAGCGGGCGAACGCGGTGGTCCGGCGCCCTTCGCGGCGGACGCCGAACTCGCACTGCCAGACATTGTCCGGCAGGCCGTTCCCGGCGCCGTGACCGCAGCCGCGGATCTCGGCGTCGTCGAGCCACCGCTGGAGCCGCTCGACATTCAGCGCCGCGCGGGTGGGCGCGCCGCCGTCCGGCTGCAGCACGATCGGGACGCGGTCGCTGCCCCAGCTGTACAGGTACATGCGCCGCAGGCTGTAGCGGTGGGCGTACAGGCCCGTCAGGTAGAAGCGGGCCGCGTATTCGGCGGCGACGGCGGGCGCGGGTTTGGCCTGGAGAGGAAGGCTGAATGTGGTGCCGGTGTTCCAGATCTCGGGGTGCACGCCCGCGGCGTGGAACTCGTGGTCCGCCAGCTCCAGGGCCTGGAGCATGAGCTCCGGGGGATCCTTCGCCTGCGGCTGGTAGAGCTTGACGCCCGCGGCCGTGCAGTGGCGGTAGCCGCCGAGTTCCGCGAACCGCCGGAGGACCCGGCGCCCCTCCGGTTCCCACAGCCGTCCCATCGACGGGCACACGATCTCCGCCCGGGGGTCGTGGCGACGGATGATGCGGCCCGCCCGGCGCGTCATGGCGACGAGGGTCTGCACGCTGCCGTTGTAGTAGTGCGGGTCGTTCGCCATGACCCAGAGCTCGTAGGCGCCGATGCGGCCGCGGGCGCGCTCGGCCAGCGCGGCGATGAACCGGTCCCAGTCGCGGAGGTCGTCGGGCGGCGCCGCCCGGGACCCGTCGGGGTAGGCCGCGCGGGGCGCGTCCGGCGCGGCCCACGCCGGGGTCCCGCCAAGGACGAACAGCGCCGGCAGCCCCGCCTTCTGCGCGCCGTCCAGGAGGCGGTCGAGCGTCGTCCAGTCGTACTCCCCCCGGGCCGGTTCCAGGCTCGCCCAGCGGGTTTCGCCGTCCCACAGCCGCACTCCCCCGACGAGGAAGGTCGGCATGGCGCCGCTGCCGCTGTTCACGGTGACCCCGAACATGGTCCGGGGCACGGGGGACGGCTCCGCCGCCCAGCTGGGCGCCGGGATCACGCGCGCGGACCTCGCCGCCCGGGCCTTCCCGTCGTCGCCCGCGCCCCTGTGGTCGCGGACGACGTCGCCGATCAGCACCACGGCGAGGGCGCACACGAGCAGGACGCGCACCGGAACGCTCCGGACCCGCGTGATAAGCCGGACGCCCCCGGCCGCACGGCGGTCCGGCGCGGGCCGTCCGCCGACCCCCGACGCCGACGGATGGCTCTCCGTCCGCACGGGCGGCGTCTCCTGCGGGGGGTTCGGGGGCTGACCCCCCACGCCGGACGGCACCGCGGTCGCCGCCCGCCAGAACCGGAGAAGGTCACCGAGTTCCTCCGGGGCCGCGCCGCATTCCTTCGCGATGCTCGTGACGAGCGCGTAGTCGGCGGGCACACGCGCGCCTCCGCAATAGCGGTGTAAAGCGGCACGGCTCGTGAACGTGCGACGCGCCAATTCCTGATAGCTCAGCCCGCTGCGCTCTTTGAGGTTCGTCAATAACGCCGAGAACTCGCTCACGGCCGCGGCTCGGTCCATGAACCCCCCTCATTCACGTACCGGGTGAAGTTTCCCATACCGATCAAGGCTTGGCCATCAGCGTCCCCGTCCCCGGGGACACGGCCAGGTCAGCGTGAGGTCGGGCGTCCCCGGCCCGGCGGGGACGCCGGGCGTCTTGCCGCTGTCGCCGGACGCCGGGGACGCTGGGCCCGTCCCGGTGGCGATCAGCGGCGCCGGGGCGTCATCGAGCAGCGTCCGGCGCCCGCCCCCGGGGGGACGGGGCCGGCAGCACGACACGGGGAGAGTCCATGCCATCGAAGGCCGTCAGCGTGACCGCCGCCGCCATCGGCGCGTTCGCCTTTCTGGTGATCGCGCCGTCCCAGGCCCAGGCCGCCGCGAGCGAGAACTGCGCGAAGAACGCCCTGAAACTGTGCGGCGAGGTCCACAACGGGTCGCACCTCACCATGCACACCACCGTCGATCTCGGAAAGGGAACGGACCACTGCGACGTCTGGAACTACGACGGCGGAACCATGAACAAGTGGGTGTACGCCAAGTGCACCCAGAAGTCGTTGGTTTCAGGGGGGAGCCGGGGAGGCGGCACGACGGACGTCGACGCCCTGACGTTCAACAAGGACGCCTACATGCTCGACTTCCACGGCACCCTGCTGTGGAAGGACAAGGGCGTGTGGACGAAGATCCACAACAACGAGACGGCGTCGTGCGGCACGGACGCGAGCTTCGGCATCCCCTTCTGCCGCATCGTCTGGGACTTCTGACCGCATGACGGGGACGAGGTGCCGGCCCGTGTCGGCGGGGCGGCACCTCGTCCGCTGCGTCAAGGCGTCGAACGACTCGTCGGCGTCGGGGGCGGGCCGGCGGTGACGGCGGCGATGGAACGGGCCAGGGCGGCGGGGACGTCGTCGACCAGCAGGTGCCGGCCGTCGTGGACGATCTGGCGGCCGGAGACGACGACGTGCCGGACGTCGGCGGCGGTGGCGGCGAACACGGCGGCCTCGGCGGCGTGGTCGGGGGCCGCGCCGGCGGTGCGGACCGAGTCGAGGGCGACGGTGACGAGGTCGGCGTAGGCGCCGGGCTCCAGGCGTCCCGCCTCGGGCCAGCCGAGCCCGTAGTGGCCGCCCGACGTGGCGGCGGTCAGCAGCTCCCCCGCCGTCCAGTGCCCCCGGGCGCGGGTGCGGAGCCGTTCGTCCAGCTCGACCGCGCGGGCCTCCTCGAACAGGTCGACGACGGCGTGCTGGTCGGAGCCGAGGCAGAGCGGGGATCCGGCGTCCGCCAGGTCGCGGGCGGGGCCGATGCCGTCGGCGAGGTCCCGCTCGGTGGTCGGGCACATGCACACGCCGGTCATCGTCGTCCCGAGCAGGCCGATGTCCTCCTCGGACAGGTGCGTCGCGTGCACGGCCGTGGCGAGCGCGCCGAGCGCCCCGGCCTCGGCCAGCAGGCGGGTCGGCGTCATGCCGTAGGCGTCCAGGCAGTCGCGGTTCTCGGCGGGCTGCTCGGACAGGTGGACGTGCAGCGGAGCGCGGTGCTCCCGCGCCCACGAGGCGACGGCGCGCAGCTGCTCGCGCGGCACGGCGCGGACGGAGTGGATCGCGGCGCCGACGCGGGCGTGGGAACGCCCGGCCTTGCCGGTCTGCTCGTGCAGGCTGTCGACGCGCCGCGCCCAGTTCCCCGCGGTGCCGTCACCGAACCGCAGCTGCGGCCCGGCGAGCGGCCGGCCGATGCCGCCGGTGAGGTAGCAGGTGTCGAGGAGGGTGATGCGGATGCCCGCGTCGGCGGCGGCGGCGATCAGCGCCTCGCCCATGGCGTTCGGGTCGGCGTAGGGGGCGCCGCCCGGCCGGTGGTGCAGGTAGTGGAACTCGCCGACGCAGCTGATCCCCGCGAGGGCCATCTCGGCGAACACGGCGGTCGCGAGCGCGCGGTAGGAGGCCGGGTCGAGCCGGTCGGCGACCTGGTACATCTGCTCGCGCCAGGTCCAGAACGTCCCGGAGTGCGCCTGCACGCGGGAGCGCAGGGCACGGTGGAACGCGTGGGAGTGGGCGTTGGCGAGGCCCGGCAGGGTCAGGCCGGGCAGGTGCGGGACGCCCGGCGGGGCCGGGACGCGGGGGGTGACGCCGGAGATGCGCTCGCCGTCGGCCTCGACGAGCACGTCGGCCGCGACGCCGTCGCCTAGCCAGGCGAACTGGGCATGCCACTGCATAACGGACTTCCTACCCGCGCGCCAGGTCGTCCAGTACCGCGGCGAGCGCCTCGACTCCGGCCAGGCGGTCGCCCGGCTCGGCGAACTCCTCGGGCGCGTGCGACACCCCGGTCGGGTTCCGCACGAACAGCATCGCGGTCGGCAGCCGCGCCGACAGGACGCCCGCGTCGTGGCCCGCGCCCGTCGGCAGGACGGGGACCCCGCCGAGCGTCGCCCGGACGCGATCCCGCAGCGCCAGGTTGAAGTCGACGATCTCGGTGTAGGACTCCTCGGCGAGATCGACGCACACCCGGTGCGGGCGCGCCGCGACCCGCGCGGCCTCGTCGACCTCCAGCACGGTCCGGCGGACGGCCTCGTCCGCGGGCCCCCGGGCGTCCAGCCAGGCGGTGACGGCCGACGGGATCGCGTTGACGCCGTTCGGCTCGACCCGGACCTTCCCGACCGTCGCGACGGTCCCGTTGCGCTCGGCGGCCTCCCGCGCGGCGATCACCATGTGCGCGAAGGGCAGCATCGGGTCGCGCCGGTCGGGGAGCCCCGTGGTCCCGGCGTGGTTGCCCTCGCCCGCGAAGTCGAACCGCCACCGGCCGTGCGGCACGATCGCGCTCGCGACGCCGACCGGCTCCTCCAGCGCCCGGCCCTGCTCGACGTGGAGCTCCACGTAGCAGCCGATCCGGCCGAGCAGGTCCTCGTCCGGGCCGATCGACCGCGGGTCGAGCCCGGCGTTGTGGACGACCTCGGCGAACGTGTGCCCGTCGGCGTCGGTGAGGCCGCGCGCCCGGGCCGGGTCGATCGCCCCGGCCAGCAGCCGGGAGCCGAGGCACGCCACCCCGAACCGCGCGCCCTCCTCCTCGGCGAACGCCGCGATCCCGATCGGCCGGGCCGGCCGGGCGCCGCGCTCGCGGAGCCGGTCGACCGCCGCGAACGCCGACACGATGCCGAGCGGCCCGTCGAACGCTCCCCCGCCGGGCACCGAGTCGAGATGGCTGCCGGTCAGGACGGCGTCCGCGCGGGCCCCGTCCTCCGGGTACCACCAGGCGACCATGTTCCCGTTGGGGTCGTGCTCAAGGGCGAGGCCGCGGCGGCGCGCCTCGTCGGCGAACCAGGCGCGGCACTCCAGCTCCGGCGGCGTCCACGCGAACCGGTGGTAGCCGCCGGTCGCCGCGTCCCGCCCGACCGGCAGCAGCTCCGCCCACATCTCCTCGAAGCTCATGGCCGCATCGGGACGCGCACGCCGCGCTCGTCGGCGACCTCGGCGGCCCGCTCGTAGCCGGCGTCGACGTGCCGCATGACGCCGGTGCCGGGGTCGTTGGTCAGGACGCGCCGCAGCTTCTCCCCGGCGAGTGCCGTGCCGTCGGCGACGCAGACCTGCCCGGCGTGGAGTGAGCGGCCGATGCCGACCCCGCCGCCGTGGTGGATCGACACCCACGTCGCGCCGGAGGAGGTGTTGAGCATGGCGTTCAGCAGCGGCCAGTCGGCGATGGCGTCCGACCCGTCCTTCATGCCCTCGGTCTCCCGGTACGGGCTGGCGACCGACCCGCAGTCGAGGTGGTCGCGGCCGAGCACGATCGGCGCGCTGATCTCGCCGCGCGCGACCAGGTCGTTGAACACCTCGCCCGCCCGGTCGCGCTCGCCGTAGCCGAGCCAGCAGATCCGCGACGGCAGGCCCTGGAAGTGGACCTTCTCCTGGGCCATCCGGATCCACCGGGTCAGCGGCTCGTTGTCGGGGAAAAGGTCGAGGATCGCCCGGTCGGTGCGGGCGATGTCCTTCGGGTCGCCCGACAGCGCCGCCCACCGGAACGGGCCCTTGCCCTCGCAGAACAGCGGCCGGATGTAGGCGGGCACGAAACCGGGGAACTCGAACGCACGCGTGTACCCGGCGAGCTGCGCCTCGCCCCGGATCGAGTTTCCGTAGTCGAACACCTCGGCGCCCGCGTCCAGGAAGCCGACCATCGCCTCGACGTGGACGGCCATCGAGGCGCGGGCCTTGGCGATGAACCCGTCGCGGTCCTTGTCGCGCTCGGCGGCCATGTCCTCGAAGGCGACGCCCTGCGGCAGGTAGGCGAGCGGGTCGTGCGCGCTGGTCTGGTCGGTGACGATGTCGATCGGCGCGCCGCGCCGCAGCAGCTCGGGGACGATGTCGGCGGCGTTGCCGAGCACCGCGACCGACAGCGGCCTGCGCTCGGCCCTGGCCGCCTCGGCGAGCCGCAGCGCCTCGTCCAGCGAGTCGGCCCGCACGTCGCAGTACCGGTGCGCGACCCGCCGCTCGATCCGGGACGGGTCGCACTCGACGCAGATCGCGACGCCGCCGTTCATCGTGACGGCGAGGGGCTGCGCGCCGCCCATCCCGCCGAGCCCGGCGGTCAGCGTGATCGTCCCGGCGAGGGTGCCGCCGAACCGCTTCTCGGCGACGGCGGCGAACGTCTCGTAGGTGCCCTGCAGGATCCCCTGCGTCCCGATGTAGATCCACGACCCGGCGGTCATCTGCCCGAACATCGTCAGGCCGAGCGACTCCAGGCGGCGGAACTCCTCCCACGTCCCCCACTGCGGGACGAGGTTGGAGTTGGCGATGAGCACGCGCGGCGCCCACTCGTGCGTCTGGAAGATCCCGACCGGCTTGCCGGACTGGACGAGCAGCGTCTCGTCCCCCTCCAGGTCGGCCAGCGACCGGAGGATGCCGTCGAAGGCGTCCCAGTTCCGGGCCGCCTTCCCCGACCCGCCGTAGACGACCAGCTCGTCCGGGTGCTCGGCGACCTCGGGGTCGAGGTTGTTCTGGATCATGCGCAGGGCGGCCTCCTGCGGCCACCCCTTGGCGGCGGTCAGCGAGGTGCCGCGCGGGGCGCGGACGGGGCGGGGACCGGACATGTGGGACTCCTTCAGGAGAGCGGGCCGGTGACGGCCTCGGCGGCGGCGACCAGTGAGCCGTCCCGGACCAGCGCGGTCGCGGCGGCGATCTCGGGGGCGAGGTAGCGGTCCGGGCCGGGAGGCGGGACGGCCTCGCGGAGCCTGGCGACCACGGCGGCGGTGGCCGGGCCGGGAAGCAGGGGCGTGCGCAGCTCCAGCGCCCGCGCGGCGGTGAGGATCTCGACGGCGACCACCTGGGCGAGGCCGTCCACCGCGCGGCGCAGCTTGCGGGCCGCGCTCCAGCCCATCGAGACGTGGTCCTCCTGCATGGCCGAGCTCGGGATCGAGTCGGCGCTCGCGGGCACGGCGAGGCGCTTCAGCTCCGACACGATCGCGGCCTGCGTGTACTGGGCGATCATGTGGCCGGAGTCGACGCCCGGGTCGTCGGCGAGGAAGGCCGGCAACCCGGCGGAGCGCCCCTTGTCGAGCATCCGGTCGGTGCGGCGCTCGGACATCGAGGCGACGTCGGCCGCCGGGACCGCGAGGAAGTCCAGCACGTAGGCGACCGGGGCGCCGTGGAAGTTGCCGTTCGACTCGACCCGCCCGTCCGGGAGGACGACGGGGTTGTCCACGGCGGACGCCAGCTCCCGTCCCGCGACCAGCTCGGCGTGCGCGAGCGTGTCGCGGGCGGCGCCGTTCACCTGCGGGGCGCAGCGCAGCGAGTAGGCGTCCTGCACGCGGGTGCAGTCGGGCCCCCGGTGCGACTCCATGATCTGCGAATCGGCCAGCAGCGCCCGCAGGTTCGCGGCCGACGCGGCCTGGCCGGGGTGGGGCCGCAGGTTCTGCAGGTCGGCGGCGAAGACGCGGTCGGTGCCGAGCAGCGCCTCGACGCTCATCGCGGCGGCGAGGTCGGCGGTCGTGAGCAGCCTCCGCAGGTCGGTGATGGCGAGGACGAGCATGCCGAGCATCCCGTCCGTGCCGTTCAGGAGGGCGAGCCCCTCCTTGGCGCCGAGCTCGACCGGCGCGATGCCCGCGTCCCGCAGGGCGTCCGCCGCCGGCCTCAGTTCGCCGGCGGCGTCCCTGACGGACCCCTCGCCGATCAGCGCGAGCGCCACGTGGGCGAGCGGCGCCAGGTCGCCTGAGCAGCCGAGGCTCCCGTACTCGAAGACCTGCGGGGTGATGCCGGCGTTGAGCAGCGCGGCCAGGGTCGTGGCGGTGACGGGCTGGACGCCGGTCCGCCCGGTGGCGAGCGTCCGCAGCCGGAGCAGCATCAGCGCCCGGACGACCTCCCGCTCGACCTCGGCCCCCGACCCCGCCGCGTGCGACCGGACGATGTTCAGCTGGAGCTGCGCCCGCATCTCGGGCGCGATGTGCCGGGTGGCGAGCGCCCCGAAACCCGTCGAGACGCCGTACACCGGTGTCGGGCGCACCGACAGCTCCTCGATGTGGGCCCGCGCCTCACCGACGAGCTTCAGCGCCGCGTCCGACAGCGCGACCCCGGCGCCGTCCCGCGCGACCGCCGCGACCTGCTCGAACGCCAGCGGTTCCGGCCCGACCACGACCCCTGCGTCCCCCATACTGAAACCCATACCCACCATTGGAGCGTTTCCCGGGCCGCGGCCCCAGCCCCGGACCGCGCTCTGTGTCTCGGATACGAGACAATCGGAGCATGAGCCAGGTCCCCGCCGCCCGCCGCGCCCTCGCGGTGCTGCGCCTCCTGGCGGGCGCGCCCGGCCCGCTGCCCGCCTCCGCGATCGCCCGTTCCCTCGGCCTCCCCCGCTCCAGCGCGTACCACCTGCTCACGGCGATGACCGAGGACGGCTTCGTCGCCTACCTCCCCGAGGAGCGCCGCTGGGGCCTCGGCGTCGCCGCCTTCGAGATCGGCTCCGCCTACCTGCGCCACGAGCCCCTGGAGCGCCTCGCCCGCCCCCTCCTGCGCCGCCTGGTCGACCGCGTCGGCGAGATCGCGCAGCTCGGCGTCCTGCACGGCGCCGAGACCCTCTACCTGCTGAAGGAGCAGCCGCCCCGGCACGCCACCCTGGTCACCGACGTGGGCGTCCGGATGCCCGCCCAGCTCACCGCGAGCGGCCGCTCGATCCTCGCGCACCTGCCGCCCGCGCAGGTCAGGGCCCTGTTCCCCGGCCGCTTCGTGGACCGCACCGGCCGGGGCCCGGCCACCCTGCGCGACCTGCGCCGCACCCTCGCCGAGGACGCCCGCCGGGGCTGGGCCGCCGAGGACGGCCACATCACCGAGGGCTTCGCCAGCATCGCCGCCTGCGCCTTCGACCACACCGGCCGTCCCACCGCGGCGATCACCGTGACGTTCCGCCGCGAGGACCATCCGGAGGAGGCGTGGCCCGCCCTGGCGAACCAGGTCCGCGCCACGGCCGCCGCGCTCACGACCCGCCTCACCGGCCGCCCGCCGGCCTGACCGCTACGCCCCGAAGCGGTCCGCGACCAGCCGGTCCGCCCAGCGCCGAAGCGCGTCCTCCACGGGCGGATGGCCCAGCCCCGCCGCCTCGGCCAGCGCGTCCGCCGAACGCGTGTCGTACCGCTCCTCGGACAGGAAGGACAGCGTCTCCGGCTCGACCCCGGTGAGCGCACGGGGCAGCCGCCGCACGAGCCCCACCGGCAGCGTCACCCGGGGCGGGCGCACCTCAAGGTGCCGTGCCAGGAGCCCGACGAGTTCCGGCAGGTCCGGGGTGGCATCGTCCAGGATCCAATGGGCGCGGTACGGCCCTTCGTCGTGCTCCGGCACGGCGGCCAGGAAGCGCGCCAGGTGGTCGACGGTGACCACGGGCACGAACGTGCGCCGAGACCCGGCCAGCGCGGGCAGGCGCCCGGCCCACAGATCCCGCACCATCGCGGCGAGCCCGATGTACTGCCCGGCCTCCCCGGTGACCGAATGCCCGATCACGGTCGCCGGATGCACAGCGGTGAGGGGCACGCCGCCCTCCTCCGCGACCGCGCGCACCGCCGCGTCCCCTTCGAGCTTGGACGCCTCGTACGCGCCCAGGCGCCGGTACAGCGCGTCCGTCTCCTTCGCGGGCGCCGGGTAGGCGAGCCTCTCCTCGGAGGCCACGCGATACCCGGACACATGGACGAGACGCCGCAGCCGGGGACGCGCGGCGGCCCACCGCACGACGTTCACGGCGCCGTCGACGTTCGCCCGCCGCGCCTCCTCCCGCCCCAGCCCGAACCGGAACAGGGCGGCGGCGTTGAACACGTCCCGCACGGCCTCCAGCCGCTCGCGGTCCTCCTCGTCCAGCCCCAGGTCCGGCCGGGTGATGTCGGCGCCGACGACCATCAGCCCCCGGTCGTCGACACCGTGCTCCCGCAGCCATCCCCGCAACTCGGCACCGCGCTCGGCGCCGCCCCGGACGGCCACGGCCAACGACCGCCCCTGGTTCAGCAGCTCCGCCGCCAGCCACCGCCCGACGAACCCCGTCGCCCCGACCACCAGGGCGTCGGCACGCCTCGACCCGGTCTCGCCCTCACTGAACATCATAGAGCGAAATTAGACCGGTCTACCTATTTTGTCGAGTGGTCTCCCAGCCAGGCCCGGACCGTCGCGACCTCCGCGGACGTGAACACCTCGCCGTCGGCGCGGCTGAGCACGTTCTCCACGAACGCCGCGCCGATCTCCGCCGGCTCGGGCGGCGGCTGCCGGTACAGCGGGCAGCCGCCGTACGAGGCGCCCCGCGCGATGACGCCGAGGCTGTTCCGGTTGACCGAGAGCCCCCGCTCGCGCAGCCGGTCGCGCGACCACCGCGTGCACTCGGTCAGGTTGAACCCGTGGGAGCGCGCGTACTCCGCCAGGGTCTCGTAGACGGGCGGCCACCACTCCTGCGGGAGCCGCGGCAGGCCGAACAGCTCCACCAGCCGCTCGACGGGCTCGGGAAGTTCGGTGCGCGGCAGCACACTCCCGGTGCTCTCGGGCGCGGCATGGCGGGCCCCGTCCCAGAGGTGGTGCTGCGAGACCCGCACCCCGGGCAGCCTCAGGCTGCCGACCGCGCGGGCGAAACTGCCGAAACCGAACCACCGCGTCTGGCCGACCGCGTCGCCCAGCCGGTCGCGGACCTGGTGCGCGAGGGTGGCGAGGATCAGCGGCTCCCCCGCGTCCTCGTACTCCGCGACGATGATCGAACGGAACAGCTCGTACGCGTCGTTCTGCTCGACCGGCACCGCACCCGCGTGCGCGGCGCCCTCCCCGAAATCGGCGGCCCCGTCGTCGTGGTCGTCGTCGAAGTCGACCGGCTCCCCCTGCACGAGCGCCAGCAGCCGCTGGCTGTCGAGGATCCGGTCGGCGATCGAGCTGAACGCCTCCGCCGTGTCCGCCGGGGAGACGATCATCGTCCGCCGGTCGGAGCGGCGCAGCCGCTGCAGCAGGGGCGTCATGTCGGAGTCGCCGGACGCGATGACGAACTCCTCGTACACCGTGTCGGCCGCCAGGGCGTCGACGGCGTCCACGACCATCCTGATGTCGGCGCCGTTCTTCGTGGCGTTGTAGCGGGGGCAGTCGATCACTTCGAAACCGGCGCGGACGAAGGACGTCCGGAACTTGGAGAAATACAGCCGCCACGGCTCGCCGTCGGCATCGCGATGACTCACCCAGCCGGCCGGATTGAGGTAGCACCGTAGAATCAGCCAGCGGCGCTCCGCATCGCCGGTCAACGCGGTGGACAGGTGGTGCAGCCAGGTCCCCGGCTCCGTGGCGAACCGGATCGCCATCTCCGGGTCGAGCTTGAAAAGCCCGCTGAAAACATTATCGAAGTCAAGATAGAGCGCAGCGCGGACATATTTCACGAGCGCAATATATCAGCCAATCGATTAATAGAGCAACTTCATCCCGAATAGCGACCACTATTCAATCGAAACCGCGTCACCCTCTCAACCGCGGACTTCTTCGTCGCCGAGGACGCCGATCCGGCAATGATCGACTGATCAAAGTGATCCTCATGTGACGACCGCGAGCCCGCCGACGCGGCCGGCGGGCCCGCCGAAGGGGCGTCAGCGCTTCTTCTTGGGGGTCACGCGGAGGCGGTGGTCCAGCTTCCAGAACCAGAGCGCCTTGCCCTTGCCCACGTAGACGTCATGCAGGCCGACGCACTGGCTGCGCCCCGACCCGGACAGGTCGGCCATCCAGGTGCCGGTCGGCTCGTACACGTCGAACTGGTAGATCTTGTACGCCCGGCCGATGTCGAGCCGGTAGTGCTTCTTCTGCGTCAGCGTCGGCGTGTACCCGAGGCTCCTCTGCCACTGCTTGTTCCCCTGGTACCCGAGGACGGCGTTGACGCTCTCGACCGTGGCGCCGAGGGAGATGGTGACCGTGTGCCCCACCGTGTACGAGGTGGCGGCGTTGAGAGTGCCGGGTCCCCAGCCCGACACGGTCCACGGGTCCCGGTTCTCCCAGCGGGTCCAGGTGCCGGCGAAATGCCGCTTCCCGCGCGCGACCCGCTTGTCGGTGCATTTCTGGCCGTTCTTCTTCGCCGACTGCCCGGCCTTCCCCGACTGCGCGCCCTGCCCCGACTGCGCGCCGAGCTCCTTCTTCGCCGCGACGCTGGCGGTCGGCCTGGCGTCCCCGCCGGACACCACCGTGGTCCCCACCACGGCCGCCGTGCCCAGGACGGCCACACCGGCGAGCGTCAACCCTGCCTTCTTCATCCGGGACTTCCCCTCTGTGACTCAGCCCAGCCCCTGGGCCGCACGAGCCATTCTTTTGAGTGGGCCGATCCCGAAATCAGGGCCTTAGGGCCCCAACCCTCCACAGCCGGGCCCTACCCCCGGCGGAAGCTCAGAGGCCGGATCGGCGCCTTTCGCTCTCGCGTTCCCTGGGGCGGGACCAGTCGGCGCGGAGGAGTTCGTATTCGACCTCGCCGTGTTCGGTGCCGGGAATGGGGTCGTCCCAATGCTGGTGGAAGGTGCGCAGGTAGGTCAGGCCGGACTTCTCCATGACGCGGCGGGACGCGGCGTTGACGGCCATGGTCTGGGCGAAGACGCGGTGGACGCCGAGGTCGGCGAACGCCTTGGCGATCAGGGCCCGCGATCCTTCGGTGGCGTAGCCCCTCCCCCAGCTGGCCGCGCGCAGGCAGTAGCCGAGCTCGGCCTGCCGGAGGTCATGGCCGTCTCCCGGTTCGAGGGCGAGCCAGCCGATGAAGTCGCCGCTGGAGCGCTCGACCGCGGCCCAGCGGCTGAGCGGGCCCCGCTCGTACCAGGCGAGGATCCTGGCGAGGGTCTGGTCCCTCAGGTGGGCGCGGGGGGTCGGCCTGCCGCCGGTGAGGAACCTCGTGACCCGCGGGTCGCCGTCGAGCCGGACCAGATCATCCAGGTCGTCCTCGGTGAAACGGCGCAGCAGCAGCCGGTCGGTGGTGAGAAATGCCCGCACGGGCCCCTCCGATCCGCGACCTCGCCCCGTGAGGTCGCCATCTGATGGGCGTTCCATCCTTTGCGTCCTTGGAACGGTCCTATTCGGACCGGGAGTCGCAAATGATCGAAATCGTCCGAGTTTCGCCCCTACACTCTCATGCGATCGGATACCCGGACAGGGAGGTCCGTCCGTGAGCGGTGAGCACCATCCGGAGTGGGTGGCCGATTCGGAAACGCCCAGCGTGGCCCGGATGTACGACTACTACCTCGGCGGCAAGGACAATTTCGCGGTGGACCGCGAGGCCGCCGACCAGGTGGTGGCGGCGATGCCGAACGTGCTGGAGTTCACCCGCGCCAACCGCGGGCTGCTGTCGCGGGCGGTGACGATGATGGCCGATCGCGGCATCCGGCAGTTCCTCGACATCGGCTCCGGGCTGCCGACGCAGGAGAACGTGCACCAGGTGGCCCAGCGCGCGGCCCCCGGCTCCACCGTGATCTACGTCGACAACGATCCGATCGTGCTCTCCCACGCGCGGGCGCTGCTGGCCGACAACCCGCTGACGACCGTCATCCAGGCCGACCTACGCGAACCGGAGGGCATCCTGGACGACCCCGAGGTGAAGGCCAGGATCGATTTCGACCGGCCGGTGGGCCTGCTGCTCCTGGCGATCCTGCACTTCGTCCCGGACGAGGCGCGCCCGGCCGAGATCGTGGCGAGGCTCCGCGCGCCGCTGGCCCCCGGCAGTTGCCTGGCCATCACGCACGGCCACCGCGGCGAGGTCACCACGCAGGTCGAGGAGCAGGTCCGGGGCGCGTACGGCAGGACGGGAGCGGGCGACATCATTCCGCGCGGGATCGACGAGGTCATGACGTTCTTCGAGGGCACCGAGCTGGTCGGCCCCGGCCTGGTCCAGGTGGCCGACTGGCGGGCGGACGCCGAGCCGTCCCCGCCCGACATGTCCCGGCCGGGCTTCCTCGCCGGCGTGGGAAGGGTGATCTGATGCTGCCGACGCACCTGCTGTTCGGCCGGGCCTTCAGCGAGGACCCGTACGCCGTGTACGCGGAGCTCCGGGCGGCGGGGCCCGTCCATCCGATCGACTTCCCTCCCGGCGCCGCCGCCTTCCTCGTGGTCGACCACGAGCACGGCCGCGCGGCCCTGAGCGACCCGCGCCTGTCCAAGGACACCGCGAACAGCACCGTCCCCGTCAACGCCGAGTTGTTCTTCGGCGGGACGATGCTCGGGATGGACCCGCCCGACCACACCCGGATGCGCGGTCTGGTGGCCAAGGCGTTCACCGCTCGGCGGGTGGAGCGGCTGCGCCCCCGCGTCCAGGAGATCGCCGACGGGCTGCTGGACGCCGTCGCGGCCCGCGGCGAGGCCGACCTGATCGAGGACTTCGCCGTCCCGCTGCCGATCCAGGTCATCTGCGAGCTGCTCGGCGTGCCGGCGGGCGACCGGGCCCGGTTCCGCGAGTGGACGGCCGTGCTGACCGTTCCGGCGCTGACCGCCGAGGCCCGCGAGCGCCGCCGCGAGGCGGCCCGGGCGTTCAACGGCTACCTGCTGGAGGTCATCGCCGAACGGCGGGCCCGCCCCGAGGACGACCTGGTCAGTGCCCTGATCAGCGCTCGGGACGGGGACGCCGCCCTGACCGGGGCCGAGATGCTCGGCACCGTCGCGCTGCTGCTCATCGCCGGGCACGAGACCACCGTCAACCTCGTCGGCAACGGGGTGCTGGCCCTGCTCCAGGCGCCCGGCCAGCTCGAACTGCTCCGGGCGCGGCCCGAGCTGATGCCGTCCGCGGTCGAGGAGCTGCTGCGGTTCGACGGCCCGGTGGAGCGGGCGAGCCAGCGCATCGCCCTGGAGGACATGGAGATCGCCGGGACGCCGGTCCCCAAGGGCGCCTGGGTGCACGTCGCGCTCGGCGCAGCGGACCGCGACCCCGCGGTGTTCGAGGACCCCGACCGGCTTGAGGTGACCCGGGCGCCCCAGGGGCACGTCGCCTTCGGCCACGGCCCGCACTTCTGCCTCGGCGCGCCGCTGGCCCGGCTGGAGGGGCGGATCGCCATCGGCGCCCTGCTCGACCGCTTCCCCGATCTCGCCCTCGCCGTTCCGGCCGAAGAACTGCGCCACCACCGCACCGGCTCGATCGTCCGCGGCCTGGTCTCGCTCCCGGTGCGGGTCTGAGCGCCATGTCCGGATCGCAGGCCGCGATCTATGCTCAAGGCGGTGGCAGGACGGGCGGGTGGTGACATGGCGACGGACGAGGGCGGCCTGCTCCGGCGCGTGCAGGCGCCGGGTGCGTGAGGACCGGGGCGGCCCGGCGACTGCTGCGCCGGCGGTGGTTCCTGCCCGCGGCCGCGGCCGCGGCGATCCTGCTCGCCTCCGGGTTCGTGCTGGTCGAGCCCCGGGCGGCCGGCGACGGGTCCGTGCGGGTCATGACGTACAACCTGCGCGGCGTGAACGATCCGCCGCCGCGCGACTGGAAGACCCGGCTGCCGCTGGTCAGGCGCCTTCTGCGGGAGCACGACCCGGATCTGCTCGGGGTGCAGGAGGCCCGGTGGCACCAGGTGCGGGATCTCGCCCGGACGCTGCCGGGGTACCGCTGGATCGGGCTCGGCAGCCAGGGCGGCACCCGCGACCAGTTCCTGGCGATCTTCTACCGCGAGCGGCGGTTCGAGGTGCTGGACTTCGACCACTTCTGGCTGTCCGACACGCCCTCCGTGATCGGCTCGGCCACCTGGGGCAACCGGTACGTCCGGATGGTGACGTGGGCGAAGTTCCGCGACCGGCGCACCGGAACGGTGTTCTACCAGGCCAACACGCATCTGGACAACCTGTCGGCGGACTCGCGGGTGAAGAGCGCCCGGCTGATCCTCGACCGCGTCCGCGCCTTCCAGCCGGGGGCGCCGGTCGTGCTCACCGGCGACTTCAACGACGCGGCCGGGGCGTCCCCGGCGTACGCGATCCTCACCGGTCCCGGCGCCCTGCGCGACACCTGGACGGCGGCCGACCGGCACGGGCCGCAGTACCGCACCGAGAACCACTGGAGACCCCCGGAACCGGGCGGGAGGCGGATCGACTGGATCCTCGTGCGGGGCCCGATCAGGACGACCTGGGCCGAGATCGACCCGTACCGCGCCGGCGGCGTCCACCCGTCCGACCACGATCCCGTGATCGCCCGCCTCGCCTTCCGGGACTGACCGCCACGCCGCGAGGAACTCCGGCAGGGCGGCGGTGAGCCCGGCGGGGCGGTCCTCCGGCAGCAGGTGCCCGGCCCGGTCGATGACGCGCAGGTCCGCACCGGGGACGAGGGGGGCGCCGGGCGCTGAGAGCACCCTCGGACGGCGAACGGCCGAGCCCCGGGCGGGGCTCGGCCGTCGGCGGTCTGCGAGGGGTCAGGCGAGGCCGGACTTCTTCAGCCACTCCTCGGCGACCTTCTCCTGGTCGTCCTTGTCGATGGCGACGCGCTTCATCATGTCCAGGAGGTCCTGGGTGGTGAGCTTGGCGGAGACGCCGTTCAGCGCCGCCCTGGCCTTCTCGTCCACCGCCTTCGTGTTGACCAGCGGCGTGACGTTCTGGGCGGAGAAGACGTTCTCCGGGTCCTCCAGGACGACGAGCTTGTTCTGCTGGATCGTCGGGTCGGTGGTGAACAGGTCGGCGGCCTGGACCTTGTTCTCGGTGAGCAGCTTCACCAGGGTGGCCTGGGCGCCGGCGTCGAACGGCTGGAACTTCTTGAACTTCAGGCCGTAGGACTTCTCGAGGCCGACGAGGCCCTGCTGGCGGGTCTTGAACTCCGAGGGGCCGGCGATGACGAGGTCCTTGGCGACCGGCTTGAGGTCGGCGATGGACTTCAGGCTGTACTTCGCGGCCGTCTGCGGGTTGACGGTGACGGAGTCCTTGTCCTCGGCCTTCGCCGAGTCCAGGATCTCGACGCCGGCGGGCAGCTTGGCCTTGAGCGCGGCGTTGATCTCGTCGGTGGTCGCGGCCGTGCTGGTCTTGTCGACCGAGGTGGTGAGCAGGGCGCCGTTGTACTCGGGCATCACGCTGATGCCGCCCTTGACGACCTGGTCGTAGTAGATCTCGCGGGCGCCGATGTTGAACTTGCGGGTGACCTTGACGCCCTTGGCCTCCAGCGCCTGCGCGTACAGCTCGCCGAGGAGGTTGCTCTCGGGGAAGTTCGCGCCGCCGACGGTGACGGTGCCGTTCCCTCCGCCTCCGGAGAGCGGGTTGCCGTCGTCTCCGGAGTCGCCGCCGCCGCAGGCGGACAGCGACAGGGCGGCCACGAGGCCGACGACCGCGCCCCTGATGAGTTTGTTCATGTGCTCTTCCTTCGGTGTCAGGAGGATCGGGCGGAGCCGAGCAGGCCCGGTGAGACGAGGAGGCGGCGCAGCGCCGCGAAGGCCGCCTGGACGATCAGCGCGAGCAGCACCACCAGGACGGTGCCCCCGACGACGAGCTGGTAGTCGTTGCGGGCCAGGCCGTCGATGATGTAGCGCCCGAGTCCGCCGAAGCCGGGATAGGCGGCGATGGTGGCGGTGGCGACGACCTGGATCGCGGACGTGCGCAGCCCCAGCAGGATGAGGGGCAGGGCCATCGGCAGCTCGACCCGCCACAGTACGCCCCAGCCGGTCATGCCCATGCCGCTGGCCGCGTCCTTGGCGTCGGCGTCGACGCCGCGGATGCCCTCGAAGGTGTTGACCAGGATCGGCGGGACGGCGAGGGCGACGAGCGCGACGAGCACCGGTGTGATGCTGTACTCGATCACTACGACGATCAGCACGAGGCCGAAGGTGGGGACGGCACGGGCGACGTTCGCCAGGCTGATCGCGAGGAACCCGCCCCGGCCGGTGTGCCCGACGAGCAGGCCGAGCGCGAGGCCGATGACCGCGGCGCACACCAGCGCCACGCCGCTGTAGTAGACGTGCTGGAGCAGGCGGTGCGGGATGCCGTCGCCGCCGTGCCACTGGGAGGACGTGGTCAGCCACGTCCAGAACAGGTCGATCTGGTTCCACAGCTCGTTCATGAGGTCATCCGGGCTCGGGCCCACGGGGTGAGCAGGCGTTGGACGGTGACCAGGATCGCGTCGGTGACCAGGGCCAGCAGGACGATCAGGACGGTGGCGGCCACGATCTGCGTCTGGAACTGGAGCTGGTAGCCGCGGATGATGTCGTAGCCGAGGCCGCCCTGGCCGATCAGCTGGCCGACCGCGACGAGGCTGATGGAGGAGACGGCGGCGACGCGCGTCCCGGCGATGACGATGGGCACGGCGATCGGCAGCTCCACCTGGAGCAGGCGCCGCAGCGGGCCGAAGCCCATCGCGGTGGCCGCCTGCCGGACGGGGTCGGACACCGACGCCAGCCCGTCCACCACGTTCGGGACGAGCACCGACAGGCTGTACAGGGTCAGCGGGATCATGACCGTGGACGCGGTCAGCCCGGTGTACTGGATGAAGACCATGAACAGCGCGAGCGACGGGATCGCGTAGAAGATGTTCGAGACCGTCAGCGCCGGCGGGTAGATCCAGGCCCAGCGGCGGCACAGCATGCCGACCGGCAGCGAGATGATCAGGCCGAACAGCACCGGCAGCAGTGCGAGCCGCAGGTGGATGAGGGCGTGCTCGGTCAGCGTGTCGGTGTGCTCGCCGATCCAGCCCCAGTCGATGTCCATCAGCCGGCGCCTCCGGCGTCGGCCTCCTCGGCATCGGCGGCCCGCTCGGCCTCGCCGGGCTGGTCGGGCTGGTCGGGCTGGTCGGCCTCGCCGGTCCGCTCGGGCTCGCCGGGCGCGGACGCGGCGGCGTCGCGGCCGTGGGTGGGGACGGCGAGCAGGTCGGTCCCGCTCGCGGTCCCGACGACCGCGCCGGTCTCGTCGACGCCGACCGCCAGCCCCGACGGGGACAGCACGGCCGCGTCCAGTGCGGTCCGCACGGTGTCGCCCCCGACGTGGAACGTGGAGCCGACCGGGCTGAGCTTGGCCTTCCCGAGCGGACCGGCCGCCTGCGCCGGGCGGGTCCAACCGAGGGGGCGGCGGTCGTCGTCGACGACGAGCACCCATTCCGTTCCGGCCGCCTCCGCCGCGTCGGCGCTCGCCGCGCGGACCGCGTCGTCGTTCAGCCGCAGGCCGCCGGTGTCGGCGAAGGAGAGGGTGCGGATGCCGCGGTTCTGGCCGATGAAGCCGGCGACGAAATCGTCGGCGGGGTGGGCCAGGAGGTTCTCGGGGCTGTCGATCTGGACGAGCCTGCCGCCGGTCTGGAACACCGCGATCCGGTCGCCGAGCTTGATCGCCTCGTCGATGTCGTGGGTGACGAACACGATCGTCTTGTGCAGTTCCTCCTGGAGGCGGAGGAACTCGTCCTGCAGTTCGGCGCGGACGACGGGGTCGACGGCGCTGAACGGCTCGTCCATCAGCATGATCGGCGGGTCGGCGGCGAGGGCCCGCGCGACGCCGACGCGCTGCTGCTGGCCGCCCGACAGCTGGAACGGGTACCGCTTGCCCATCGCGGGGTCGAGCCCGACCCGCTCCATCAGCTCCAGCGCCCGCTCCCGCGCCTTCTTCTTGTTCCAGGAGAGCAGGTACGGGACGGTGGCGATGTTGTCGAGGATGGTGCGGTGCGGGAACAGCCCGGCGTGCTGGATCACGTAGCCGATGCCGCGCCGCAGTTCGGCGGGCTTGCGCTCGCGGACGTCCTTCCCGTCGATCAGCACGCGCCCGGAGGTCGGCTCGACCATCCGGTTGATGGTCCGCAGCGCGGTGGTCTTACCGCCGCCGGACGTGCCGACGAACACGGTGATGCGTCCCGTGGGGCATTCCAGGCTCACGTCGTCGAGCGCGACGGTGCCCCCGGGATAGCGCTTGGTGACGCCCTCAAAGGTGATCAACAAATCACGTCCTCGCCGGGCGCCCCGCGTGACGCCGTTGCTCGAATTCCGTCTGGGTACCAACCGTAACCAAGGGGTACCGTCATCTCGATGTCCCGGCATGTCCGGAACGTCGAGCATGAAAGCATATCTACCGGGAATGCAGGGAAAGTAGCGTGTCGGCGTGGAGAACAGCCGAATCGTTATCGACGGGACTTTGCTCACATGCGCTCAGGTGGCGCGCGCGGCCCGTGAGGATGTGACGGTCGCCATAGCGGCGGCCGGCGTGGAGCGGGCGCGCGACGCCTGGCGGGTCGTCCGCGAGGTCACCGAGGCGCAGCCCGTGTACGGGCGGACGACCGGGGTCGGCGCCAACCGCGTCGTGGACGTCGAGTGGGAGGACGCCGACGCCCACGGCCTGCGGCTGCTGCGCAGCCACGCGGCCGGGGCCGGGCCGCTGCTCGCCCCGGAGATCGTCCGGGCGATGCTGACCGTCCGGCTGAACCAGATCGCGGCGGGCGGCTCGGGCGTGGAGCCGGGCGTGCTCCAGACCCTGGCGGACGTGCTCAACCTGGGCCTGCTCCCCCCGGTGCCGGTGTACGGGGCGATCGGCACGGGCGACCTGACGGCGCTGGCCTCGACCGCGCTGTGCCTGCTCGGCGAGCGGCCGTGGCTGCCGGGCCCCGACGGCGGGCAGGAGCGCGGCCCCGGCTACCGGCTCCGCTCCGCCGACGCGCTGGCCTTCATCAGCTCCAACGCCGCCACGCTCGGCGAGTCGGCGCTCGCGGTCGCCGACCTGCGGGAGGCGCTGCGCGCCTCGACGGTCGTGGCGGCGCTGTCGCACTTCGCCGTCCGGGGCTCGGAGGAGCCGTTCGCGCAGCCGGTGCAGGACGCGTGCCCGCATCCGGGCCAGCAGCAGGTCGCGGCGGCGATGCGCGGGCTGCTCGCCTTCGACCGGCCGGCGCCCATGCGCATCCAGGACCCCTACGGCTACCGGGCGTTCCCGCAGGTGCACGGCCCCGCGGTGGAGGCGGCCGGCTACGCCGAGGAGGTCGTCACGCGGGAGATCAACGCCGCCTCCGAGAACCCGCTGGTGGACGTCCCCGGGCGGACGGTCTGGCACAACGGCAACTTCCACACCGCCTACGTCGGGCTCGCCCTGGACGCGGCCCGCGCCGCCCTGTTCCAGACGATGGCGCTGGCCGCCGCACGCCTCGGCACGCTCGCCGAGCCGTCGTTCACCGGCCTCTACGCGTTCCAGGGCGAGACGGAGGCCTCGTCCGGGATCATGATCCTGGAGTACGTGGCCCACTCGTGCCTGGCCGACGTGCGGCGCCTCGCCACCCCCGCGGCGCTCGGCAGCGCGGTGCTGTCGCGCGGCGTCGAGGAGCACGCCGGCTTCTCGACGCAGTCGGCGCGGGCGACCACCGACGCGGTCGCCGCCTACCGGCTCGGGCTCGGCTGCGAGCTGGTGGCCGCCGTCCGCGGGCTGCGGATGCAGGGGCGGGCGCCCTCCGGCGGGCCGCTGCGCGCGGCGTGGGACATGGCGGGCGCCGTCCTGGACCCGCGGATCGAGGACCGGCCGCTGGACGCCGACATCGCCGCCGCCGCGGACCTCCTGCCGCACCTGGCCCGGCTCCACCCCTGACCCTCAGCCCGCCGCGGTCTCGCCGGTCGAGGCGCGGACGCGCAGCGACGGCTCGCGGACGACGCGGCGCTTGCGCGGCTTGCCGTCGATGACGTCCACGACCAGCCGGACGGCGGAGTGGACGATGCCCTCGATGTCCCACTCGACGCTGGTGAGCGGCGGGGACAGCAGCGCCGACATCGGATGGTTGTCGTAGCCGCAGACGGCCACGTCGCCGGGGACGTCCAGCCCCAGCTCGCGGGTGGCGGCGTAGACGCCGTAGGCGATGGAGTCGGCGAAGCAGAAGACGGCCGAGGGGCGGCCGGCGCCGCCGAGCACCCGCAGCGCGACCTCGGTGGACTCGGCGAGGGACTGCGGCACGACCACGACGTCCACCGACAGGCCGAGCCGCTCGGCCTCGGCGTTGACGTACACGTCGGCCGGGCGGTCCGGCGTGCTGTCGAGCGTGGGGGTGAACACGGTGAGGCGCTCGTGCCCGAGCGCCCGCAGGTGCTCCAGCGCGAGCGTCACGCCGCGCCGGTTGTCGAAGACGACCTCGCCCTGCGCCTGGCCGCCGTGCAGGGCGTCGCCGATGGACACGACGGGGATCGCTGCCGCCAGCTCCGACCACAGCGCGGCGGACGGGTCGAGCGGCTGGACGATCAGGCCGTCCACCCGCTGGTCGCGCAGCCGCCGGGCGAGGGCCAGCTCGCGCTCGGGGTCGCCGCCGGCGTCCACGATCAGGGCGTAGCGGCCACGGGCGAGCAGCGCCCGCCCGATGCCGACCGCGAGGGACTGCTGCCAGTAGTCCTCCAGCGAGCCGCACAGCAGGCCGACCTGATCGGTGCGCCCGCTGGCCAGCGCGCGGGCGATCGGGTGGGCCTCGTAGCCGAGCTCGCGCGCCGCGGCGCGGACGCGCTCCTGCGTCTCCTCGGAGGTCTGGATGCCGCGCAGCGCGTAAGAGACGGCCGCCGGCGACAGCCCCGTCGCCTGCGCCACTTCCCGGATGGTCGCGCGCTTGCGCTTTTCCGACATCCCTCCAAGCCTAGAGGCCGCCACCGACAGACCACGGCACCCCGCCCTTGACGGGAGCGTCACTGAAGCGGTTCACTGAAACGGTTAACTGATGCGGTTCAGAAGCCTTGGCCTGCCGATTCGCGACGGGTTGCGGGCGTAACGGGCCGCACCCACCGACAGTTTCGGAGAGGAGCGAACCCCGTGTCTTCCGAGGTCCTGCCCCGTCCCAGCGGCCTGGAGCGCCTGCCCGGCCGCGCCCTCGACAAGCGGGAACTGCGGGAACTGGTCGACGACCTGGCCGAGCGGCCCGGCCTCTGGCGGCCCCACGTGGCGTTCCCCGAGGGGCGCCGCCACTACGTCTCCCTGCACAGGGACGAGCACGTCGACGTCTGGCTGCTGTGCTGGACGCCCGAGAACGACACCGGCTGGCACGACCACGACGTCTCCTCGGGAGCCGTCCGCGTCGTCGCCGGCGCCATCGAGGAGAACAACCCGCGCATCGGCGGCGACCCCCTGCGGACCGTCATGCCGGAGGGCGCGTCCTTCTGCTTCGGCCCCGAGCACATCCACCGGCTCACGGGGGTGGAGGAGGCCAGCGTCTCGATCCACGCCTACTCGCCGCCGCTGTGGCGGCTCGGCCAGTACTCCGTCGACGAGACCGGCGTGATGCGCCGGACGCCGGTCAGCTACACGGAGGAACTCCAGTCGCCGGACGAGGCGGCCTGAGAGTCTCCGGCGGGCCCGCCCGGGGGTGACGGGGCCGCCGGAGACGGGGGCGTACGGCCGAAGCCCGCTCTCCTCGGCCGGACGCTCCTGTCCCCCTCAGCGCGGGCAGCCCCGAATGTGTCACAGGGCCGTCCGAAACAGCGGTCGCTCAGCGCGCAGACGGCGATGACGACGGCGAAGCAGGAGGCGGCGCCCCTCAGCAGGCCCGCCTCGTAATAGGTGTCCGTGACCAGGCGGACGGCGGCGTGGCCGGTCGCGGCTCCAGCGAGAAGCGCCACCGCCGCCTGGAGGGCCCAGAACGCGATGCGGGCCGCCCCAGCGCCGCTGAACGCGTTCCGCAGAGCGCATGCGGCGGCCGCCCCGCAGACGAGCAGCCCGGCCGCCGCCGCCAGGAGCGGAGTGCCGAAGTTCACTCCGTAGCGGATGGCGAGAGCCGGGACGAAGAAGAGAAGCAGGGTCCACCGCAGTCCGCTGATGACCGACGCCAGAGCGACGCCCACTTCGCCCGGTCTCAGGCGTGTCGACGCCCAGCGCGCACCCAGGACGACGCACCCGGCGACGGCCGCACCCGGTAGGCGTCCGCCCAGATGTCCGAGGTTGTAGAGCAGGGCAGTGTCATAGACGGTCAACACCAAGTGCCCCAGCCCCCACACACATGCGGCGAACAGGAGCATCTGCCGGAACGACTGCTCGTCCCTGCCGGTCTCCTCATTCCCTGCCAGCCATCGCAGCAGCAACGGCGTCACCACAGCCGAGCACGCCCGGATCACGATGTCGTCCGCGGTGTAGGGATTGCGGAGGTCCCATTCGACCGAGCAGAAGACGAAGGTGTAGAAGGCTGACGCCGCCCACACCAGCCACGAGCGCGCCAGACGCCGGTACAGGCCGCGATCCAGCCATCGCAGCACCGTCACATACGCGAGCAGCACCAACGGCAGTTCGAGGAACGCCTGCACGCGCAGCACGGACGGCGCCAGCAACCCCGGCATCGGGAGGCGTTCCGCCAAGCCGCGCATGGCCCGGCCGTCCTCAAGAGCGAACCATCCCTCGGGCAGGTACTTCGCGACGAACGAGACGTCTCCGCCGTGAACACGCAGTACGTACACGGTGAAGAGCACCTGGTTCAGATAGACGAGCCCCACCACCATGCACAGGAACACCTCTGGACGAGCCCAGCGTCGTCCGGCCCCGGGCCGGGGGTCAGGTGCGCGCCGCGTCCACCGGGGCGCGATCGCGAGGCTCACCGCCGTCGAGGCCAGCACCGCCCCGTCCACCCCGATCGCCACGAGCGACAAATGTAGACGCTTCCTCGGGCGGCCGCATGGGCTTCAGCGACGCCATGAGCCGCGCCCGCATCCACGCCGCGCCGGGACGCTCCACCAGGCGGTGCACCGCGTAGGCGGCCAGCAGGGAGGCTCCGACGGCCACCGCCAGCGCCGTCCAGCGGTCGAGCCCCGGATACACCGCGTCCAGCAGGGGAAGCGCGAGCTGGGAGTGGACCAGGTAGAGGGGGTAGGTGAGCGCCCCGAGCACGGTCAGGCCCCGCCAGCGCAGCCGGCTCAGGCGGCCGGTCGCGACGAGGATCATCACCGCGAAGATGCCCGTGATGACGGCGCTGACCACCGTCTCGTCCGCGCCCCTGAACACGTTCTCCGCGCGCCAGGCGCCCCAGCGCAGCGCCACCAGGTAGGACGCGGCCACGTACCCCCAGAGCAGCAGCGTCGGGCCGAACCGGTGGATCATGTACAGCGCCATGCCCGCGATGAAGTAGCAGCTCCAGGTCGGCACCAGCATCACCTGGAGCACCTTGCTGTCGGCCTCGTCGGCGAAGACCCCGCCGAGCATCCAGGCCGCCATGAAGATCAGGCACGAGCGGTAGGTGATGCCGATCCCGGCCAGGACGGCGGCGAGCACGTAGAAGTGCAGTTCGACCCAGAGCGTCCAGTAGACGGCGTCCACGTTCCGCAGGCCGAGCCCGCCCTGCAGCATCGTCAGGTTCGGGACGATCAGGCCGGGGACGCCGTGCCCCGTCCGGAACACCGCGTAGACGGCGGCGCCCAGCAGCACGCTCACCCAGTAGGCGGGCATCAGCCGGACGAGCCGGGAGATCCCGAACTCCCCCGGGCCGCGTCCCCACGCGCTCATGAGGATCACGAACCCGCTGATGACGAAGAACAGGTCGACGCCGAGGTACCCGAACCGGGTGACCGGCGCGAGCTCGGGGAAGACCTCCTGCGAGGGCGCGGGCCACGCCCCCGCGCCGCCGAATCCCGTGAAGTGGTAGAGCACCACCGCCAGCGCGGCCGCGAAGCGCAGCAGGTCGAGTTCGCGCAGCCGTTCCCGTCGAGTCACCGCGGCACCCTCCCGTCGCCAGGTGGCCCGGTCCGATCCGCCGGGTGAACGGCGGATGTAGGGAAGGACGCGATTCACCGCCGCGCGGCCCGAAGCGCCCGCCGCGCGCGGCCGGGGCACCGCCGTCGCGGTCGGTGATGGCGCGGCCGCGGCTCGGTGACGGCATGGTCGCGGAGTGCGCGCGTGAGCGGCGCAAGGTCAGTAAGATGCGGAGGCGTCCCCCGATCTCATTGGTGGTACTCCATGACATCTCGCCGCGCCCGACGCGGCGCGGCGACCCGGATGCTGTGCCTGTGCCTGGCGACGGTCCTGTCGCTCGCCGCAAGCTCCCTCGCCGCGGGCTGTTCCCTGGTCGCGGGTTCGGTGCACAAGCCCGCCGCGGCGGACGGCCCGAAGGGCGACGGGGCGCGCAAGGCCCCGCCCGTGGTGATGTTCCTCGGCGACAGCTACACCGTCGGCGACCGCGGCGTCGAGCCGGAGTCGACCTACGCCTCCGCGACCGCGCGGCTCCTCGGCTGGCAGGTCGTCGTCGGCGGCCGGTCCGGGACGGGGTACGTCCAGAAGGGCCGCGGCCCGCACGCGTTCCTCGGCCTGTTCGAGAGCCAGCTCGGCTGGCGCCCGGCGCCCGACATGCTGGTGGTGTCCGGCGGCCACAACGACTGGCGGATCCCCCCGCCTCAGGTCGCCGCGGCGGCGCACGTGCTGCTGGAGCGCGCCCGGCAGCGCTGGCCCGGGACCCGGCTGGTGGTGGTGGGCCCGCTCTGGGGGACGGGGACGCCGCTGCCAGGCGCGCTCGCCGTCCGGGACGCGCTGAAGAACCTCGCCGGGCAGCTCGGCATCCCGTTCGTCGATCCGATGGGCGAGGGCTGGATCACCGGCGACCTGCTGACGGGCCAGGGCAACGCCCCGCACCTCATCAAGCAGGACCGCACCCATCCGACGCCGGCGGGCCACCTGTACGTGGCGACCCGCCTGGCGGCGGACCTGAAGCGGATGGGCCTCACGCACCCCGTCCGCAAGAGCTGAGCGTCAGCGCGACACGGGGCGCGCAAGGGTGAGGGAGAAGTCGCCCGCCTCGTCCGTCCAGAACTCGGCGAGCTCCAGCCCGGCGGCGCCGAGCTCGGCCTCCAGCCGCTCCCGCCGGAACTTGGCGGAGATCTCGGTGCGGGTCTCCTCCCCCTCCGCGAACGACACCCCGAGGTCGAGGCCGTCGATCCGGACGTCCTGCGCGCGCAGCGACCGCAGCCGCATCTCGATCTGCTCCTCCGCCGCGTTCCAGACCGCGACGTGCCGGAACGCGCCGATGTCGAAGTCGGCGTCCAGCTCCCGGTTGATGACCGACAGCACGTTGCGGTTGAACTCGGCGGTGACGCCCGCCGCGTCGTCGTAGGCGCGCACGAGCCGCCCGGGGTCCTTGACGAGGTCCGCGCCGATGAGGAGGAAGTCGCCCTCGGCCATGGTGGCGCGCAGGCCGCCGAGGAACCCGATGCGCTCGGCGGGCGGCATGTTGCCGATCGTCCCGCCGAGGAAGGCGATGAGGCGCCGCTCGCCGCCGGGCAGCAGGGGCAGGTGCTGCTCGTAGTCGGCGGCGACGGCCCGCACGTCCAGGCCGGGATGGTCGGCGGCGATCCCGGCCGCGGCCTGCTCCAGGAAGTCGCCGCTGACGTCCACCGGCACGTAGACGCGCAGGGTGCCGGCCAGCGCGTCCAGCAGCACCCGGGTCTTCTCCCCCGAGCCCGCGCCGAGTTCCAGCAGCGTCCGGGCGCCGGTGGCGACGGCGATCTCCGGCGCCCGGGCGGTGAGGATCTCCCGCTCCCGCCGGGTCGGGTAGTACTCCTCCAGCCGCGTGATCTCCTCGAAGAGCGCGCTCCCGCGCTCGTCGTAGAACCACTTGGACGGCAGTGTCTTGGGCGTGCCGGCGAGCCCCTCCCTGACGTCCCGGCGGAGCGTCTTGGCGAGGTCGTCGTCGGTCAGGAACCGGTCCACGTGGTTCTCCTTCGTTGGTCGTGCGGATGCGGAGCCGAGGTCGTCGGAGCCGGGAGTGCTTCAGAGCGGGGAGACGCGGACGCCGGAGGCGAGCCCGGCGGTGACGAGCGAGCGGTCGGGGACGCGGCGCCACGCGGGGTCGCCGTCCAGCGGTTCGGACGCGATCTGGACCGCGTCCCCGCCCTCCCGGACGAACAGGGAGTCCCCCCAGGTCGTGGCGGCCAGGGACGTCCCGTCCGAGGCGAGCAGGTTGTAGCGTCCGGGGGCCAGCGCGGTGATCGTGGCGACGACGGCGGCGAGCCCCTCGCCGAGCGCCGCGCCCTCCCGCCAGTTGCGGACGGCGAGGGCGAACAGCGGCGCGGAGTCGACGGGGGCGCGGGCGTCGGGGACGTCGGCGATGTCCCCGGCCAGCTCCCGCAGCTTGGACTCGACGCCGCCGTAGCCCTCGATCTTCCCGTTGTGGCTGAAAAGCCACCGCCCGGCGCGGAACGGCTGGGCGCACGACTCGTCCACGGGGAACCCGACGGTCGCCGACCGCAGCGCGGCGACCGCGCACGACGCCCGGACGGATCCGGCGACCTCGCGGAACGACTGGTCGGTCCAGATCGGCTGGGCGCGGCGGAACCGGACGGCCTCGCCGTCCTGGTACCAGCCGACGCCGTACCCGTCGGCGTTGAGGATGGCGCCCTGCGTCATGCGCGGCGCGTACGACTGGGTCTCCAGCGAATGATCCCCCTCGTAGAAGAGGGAGTGCAGCGTCCGCTCGGGCCCCAGGTAGCCGAGATGGCGGCACATCTAGCGCGCCTCCCCCGCCGCCGAGCGGGCG
Organism: Spirillospora sp. CA-108201; assembly: GCF_050936235.1. Taxonomy (NCBI): domain Bacteria; kingdom Bacillati; phylum Actinomycetota; class Actinomycetes; order Streptosporangiales; family Thermomonosporaceae; genus Spirillospora; species Spirillospora sp. CA-108201. The sequence continues at coordinate 3,787,892 of NZ_JBNJNE010000001.1, forward strand.
CAGCGGAAACCGGAGAAGATCTGCCTGCGGACGGGGTAGTCCCAGTTGCGGAACGAGCCGCGTACGGCGAGCGGATGCGTCGCCCAGGACCCGCCTCTCAGCACCTTGTAGTCGGGGCCGAAGAAGACCTCCGAGTACTCCTTGTAGGGGAACGAGCGGAAACCGGGGTAGCCGTGGAAGTCCGACGACGTCCACTCCCACACGTCCCCCAGGAGGCGCCTCACGCCGTACGCCGACGCGCCGGCCGCGTAGGAGCCGGTTTCGGACGGATGGAGCGCGCGCTGGCCGAGGTTGGCGCGCCCCTCCTCGTAGACGTCGCCCCACGGGTAGCGGCGCGACCGTTCCGCGCCGGGGTCCCAGCGGGCGGCCTTCTCCCACTCGGCCTCGGTCGGCAGCCGCTTCCCGGCCCACCGCGCGTAGGCGTCGGCCTCGTACCAGCAGACGTGCTGGACGGGTTCGCCGGGCGGGACGGGTTCCGACCGCCCGAAGCGGCGCCGCGTCCAGTGCCCCCCTTCCCGTTCCCAGAAGGCGGGGGCGTGCTTGCCGCTGCTGTTGCGCCATTCCCATCCGGCCGGGTCCCACCAGCGTGGGTCGTCGTAGCCGCCGGCCTCGATGAACGCGGTGTAGGCCGCGTTGGTGACCGGCTCCACGTCGATGTAGTACGCGGGCAGGTCGACGGTGTGCACGGGACGTTCGTTGTCGTACGCCCAAGGCTCGTCTGACGTCCCCATCTGGAACGGGCCCGCCTCGACGAGCACTTCTTCGGCCCCGGACGCCTCGCCAGGGACCTGGAGTGGTTCCGCCTTGGAGTCGAGCAACGCGGGGGCTCCGCGGCGTAGCTGGTGGGTGGCCAGCATGGTCTCGTCGTGCATGTGCTCGTGCTGGACGACCATCCCGTACACGAAGCCGCCCGACGTCAGCGGGTCCGGGGTGTCGAAGCGCGCCGACGGCAGCGAGTCGAGCACCTTGGAGCGGACCGTGCCGATGTAGGACCGGGCCTCCTCGGGCTTCAGCAGCGGCAGCGCCGGCCGCTCCGCCCGCGGATGCTCGAACGCGTCGTACAGGTCGTCGATCTCGGGGCGCATCGCCTCGTGCCCGGCGGCCGCGCGCAGCAGCCACAGCTCCTCGTAGTTGCCGATGTGCGCGAGGTCCCACACGAGCGGCGACATCAGCGGCGACACCTGCGCGGTGAGGCCGTCCTCGGCGAGGACGTCCGTGGTGAGGCCGAAGCTGCGGTCGCGCGCCGAGCCGAGCTCGCCGGCGATCAGTTCCTTCAGGGCGGCCTCGTCGGCGGACGGGCCAGGCGAGCTCATGTCGGATCCTCCATGGGACGTGTCGGGGAGTCGGAGGCGGGGCGGTCGTCGGCGGGGCAGCGGCCTTGCAGGACGTACCGGCGGGCGTACTCCTCGACCAGGGGGGCGAGCCCGGACGCGCCGAGCCGCGGGAGCGCGTCCAGCGCCGCCGCGAAGCACGCCCGCGCGGCCCTGGCCAGGGCGGGGTCCGAGAGCCCGTCGCGGGCCGCCTCCGCCCACCGGTGCGCCACCGGCTCGGCGGCGGCCTCGGCGGCGCGCGAGGCCGCCGGGTCGTCCAGCAGGGCGGTGGCGACGGCGACGGGCACCGGCCAGAACGGGCCGGGCAGCGCGTCGATCATGCGCAGCTCCAGCCAGCCGCGCGGGCGGACCGGCGGGAACAGCGTGGACAGGTGGTAGGCGAGGTCGTCCTCGCCCGGCTCCCCCTTGGCCAGCCACTCCAGGAAGGACATCCCGGGGGCGGACACCCAGCGGTCGTCCGGGGTGTGGACGAGCATGACCTGCGCGTCGAGCGCGTACCGCGTCCACGCCTCGGCGGGGTCGCCGTCCGCCCCGTCCCGCAGCACCGGCAGCGTGCGGCACGGGTCCAGCTCGGTCCAGATGCCCTGCCGCGACGAGCGCATCCCGGTGCGCCGCCCGGCCCGCAGCGGCGAGTTGGCGAAGGCGGCGACCAGCACCGGCCCGAGCGCGTGCACGAGCCGCCAGCGGCGCTCCGCGTCCGCGTCGTCGGCGCCGATGTCCAGGTTCACCTGGACCGACGCGGTCGAGCACATCATCGCCATCCCCGCGTCGTGGAAGCCGCCCGCGCAGAAGTAGTCCCGCATGCACGCGTAGCGGGGGTGGTCGGCCTGGAACCGGGGCACGCGGACGGGATCGACGCCGTGCCCGGCGAGCGCGAGCCCGTCCGGCGCGAGCGCGTCCCGCACGTGCGCGATGTCCCGGCCGAGCGAGGCGGTCAGGTCGTCCAGCGTCCCGAACGGGGCGGAGCTGAGTTCGAGCTGCCCGCCGGGCTCGTAGGTGACCTTGCTGCCGCCGTCCGGCGGGCCGGCCCCGTCCATGAGGGCGCGCACCCGCTCGGCGGGCACGTGGGCGGCCGGGTCACCGGCGTCGACGACGAGCCACTCGGTCTCCGCGCCGACCGTCCCGGGCGGCCCCGTCTTGAAGCAGACGCCGCGAATGTGCTGGTAGACGTCGTCCACTGTGAGCCGGGTCACCTTTGACTCCTCGCGTAATTCGATAACGGGTTCGGACCTTCCCTGCTGAACCGGATCAGAAATCAGCGGTTTTTCAAGAAGTTTCGTAAATCTCCGTGAACGTCACCGTCCGCAGCGGTCACAGCTACCTTCCGTGCTATTCGACGTAGTGTCCGATCCCTGGCTTCTCATGGGTTGATCTGAACCGCTAGAGTCCCCCTGGCCAGCGATATGCACGATTTGTCGGAAGTGAAACCGGACGGAGACGGGGGGCCCACATGGGCGGAGACCTGGGCTCGCTCTACGACGCGCACGCCGACCGCCTGTACGCCTACTGCTGGTCGCTCGTCGGCGACCAGCTCGCGGCGGCGGCCGTCGGCGACACCTTCAGCGCGGCCGTGCACCAGCCGCCGCGCGGCGACAGCGTGCTCTGGCTCTACTCCCTCTCCCGGACGGCGTGCGCCGAGCGCGGCGCGTTCACCCGCGAGCCGGGCCTCGGCGCCGGCGGGCGCGGCCCCCTGTTCGCCGACCCCGACCCGCTGCTGCGCGCCGCCGGGAGCCTGCGCTCCGACCACCGCGAGGTGCTGCTGCTGTCGGCGGGCGAATGGCTCGAACCGCACGACATCGCCCGCGTCCTCGGCCTCGCGCCCGACACCGTCATGCAGCTGCTCAACGCGGCGCGGACGCGGCTGGAGCGGGCCGTCCTCGACATCCTGATGCGCGGCGCCACCGAGGCGCGGCTCGACCTGATCTCCGCGTTCGAGAAGGGGCGGCTGCCGCGGCTGCTCGCCGGCCGGGCCCCGGCGCACGCGCCCGGCTGGCTGCGCGACCAGGTCCTCGCGGCCTGCGAGGAGGAGGCGGCCCGGCCGCTGCCGAGCGTCATCTCGCCGAGCCCGCTCGTGGTCATCGGCCCGGCGCGGGCGGAGCGCCGCGGGCGCGGGGCCCGCGGCATCGCCTCACGGGGCCTCGGCGCGGTCGCGGGCGTCGCCGCGTCGGCCGCCGCCGTCATCGGGCTGCTGGTGTCCTGGCCCGCGGCCAAGGGCGGTGGCGCCGCCTCGCTCACGCCGACCGCGAGCAAGGGGCAGACGCATCCGGCGTCCACGTCGAGCCGCGGCGTCCCGCAGGACCCGGCGCCCGGCCTGACCGGCTCCGAGCGCGCGGACGGCGACGCATCGCGGAACCCGGTGACCGGCGCGTACGGCTCGCCGCCGCAGCAGGCCGGCGGCGGCGCGGCGCCCGCGCCGCCCTCCGCGCCGCCGTCGAAGGCGCCCGCGCGCGCGAAGCCGCCGGCGTCGGGCACCCCCGCGAAGCCGGAGCAGCCGTCCACGCCCCCGGACGACACGACGCCGAGCACGCCCCCGGACACGCCGTCCGACCCGGCGACCCCGCCGGACGACGGCTCCGCCGATCCGACGACGCCGCCCCCGACCGGCACCCCGTCCGACCCGCCGACGGACCCGGGCACCCCGAGCCCGAGCCCCACCTCGAATCCGGCGCCGCAACCGGGCGGCGAGGGCTGACCGGGCTCAGGCCTCGGCGGTCCCCGCGGCCGGACGGCCGGCGGGCACCGCGCCGAGCGGTGCGGGCCCGCGCCGGCGTTCGCGGAGCAGGAGCAGCCCCCCGGCGGCCGCGCCGGTGAGCATGGCCACCAGGTGGCCGACGGCGGCGATCTCCAGCGCGGGCAGGCCGTCCAGCAGCACGGGCACGAGCGCGCACCACCAGGCCAGCGCGACCAGGCGGCGGACCCGCCCGTGCCCGTACAGGAACGCCGCGACGAGCGCCGCGCACAGCACGTAGGACGGCCCGACGTCGGGGATGGTGCGGACGGAGTCCGAGAGCAGGCCCGCCTCCAGCCGCACGAGCGCGGTCCCCTGGCTGACGAGGGTGCCGAGCACGTGCGAGGCCGCGATGAGGGCGACGGCCCGCAGGTTCCCGAACCGCCGGGTGACGGGGAACAGCCCGATCGCCGCCGCGACGAGCAGCACGCCCTGCGACCCCTCGGCGACGAACGCCGAGGCGACCATCGTCCCGACCGGGTTGACCGCGAGGTTGGCCAGGTTCGTGCTGGCCCAGGCGATCACCGCCTGCCGCGCCCCCGGAGGCAGGATCAGGACCTGCACCATCCACATGGCCGCGAACAGCCCGAGGAACGTCAGCGGCGTCGGATAGGACCTGAGGATCCGGCGAAGCCTCGCGAAACCCATCACACCGGCAGCCTAGACCGGGACCTACCCGGCGACCGCGCCTTCGACCGGAGAGGTCCCGCGCCGCACCAGGAGCGCGGCGAGGATCGCGACGAGCGCGACGGCGCCCGCCACGGTCAGGGACGTCTGGAAGCCGTCCATGAAGGCGAGGTGGCTCCCGGTCGTGATGGCGTCGGCCGCCGGCTTCGGCGTGCCGGGCGGCACCGGCGCCACCCCCTGCGAGACGAGCCCGCCCTGCCCTTCGAGCCGGTGCGCCGCCGCGCCGGGAAGTCCCGCGCCGGTGAGGCGCCCGAACAGCACGTCCCCGACCCTGGTCGACAGCAGCACGCCCAGCACCGACGTGCCGAGGACCCCGCCGACCTGCGCGGCGGTCTGCTGGAGGCCGCCCGCGACGCCCGCGAGGTGGGCGGGCGCGTTGCCGACGATGGCCTCGGTGCCGGCCACGATGACCATCCCGAACGCCAGGCCGACCAGCACGAACCACGGCCACAGCTGCACGTACGGGGCGTCCACCCCGATGCGCGACAGGCCGAACAGCGCGGTCGCGGTGAACGCCATCCCGAGGACGAGCGGCACCCGCGGCCCGAACCGGCTGGTCAGCGCGCCCGCCACCGGGGAGGCGACGATGAACACCCCGGTCATCGGCAGCATCCGCACGCCCGCGTCCACCGGGCTCATGCCGTGCACCTGCTGCAGGTACAGGGTGATGAAGAAGATCGTTCCGAACATCCCGAAGAAGCCGAGCACGATGAGGCCGGTCGCCGCCGACAGCGACACCGACCGGAACAGCCCGAGCGGCAGCAGCGGGTTCTCCGCCCGCAGCTCGTTCCAGACGAACGCGGCGAACAGCACGACGGACGCGGCGAACGACACGAGCGGGACGGCGTCGCCGAACCCGTTCTCGCCGGCCTTGATGAGCCCCCAGACCAGCGCGAACAGCGCGCCGGTGAGCAGCGCGACGCCCGGCAGGTCGAACGAGCCGGCGGCCTCCTCGTCCCGGGACTCCCGGATCACCCACAGGCCCACGAGCAGCGCGACCACCCCGAGCGGGGCGTTCAGGAAGAACACCGACTCCCAGCTGACGTTCTCCACCAGCAGCCCGGCGACGATCGGTCCGCCGGCGATGGAGATGCCGACCGTGGACCCCCAGATGCCGATCGCGGCGTTGAGCCGCTCGGCCGGGAACGTGTTGCGCAGCAGGGCGAGGCTCGCGGGCTGCAGGAGCGCCCCCGCGAACCCCTGCACGACCCGCCAGAAGATCACCATGCCGAGCCCGCCCGAGAGCCCGATCAGCACCGACGACACGGCGAACCCGACGACGCCCGCGAGGAAGGTGCGCTTGCGGCCGAACCGGTCGGCGATCTTGCCGGCCGGGATCAGCGTGACGGCCAGGGCCAGCAGGTAGGCGTTGGTGACCCACTGGAGGCCGGACAGGCTCGCGCCGAGGTCCTTGGCGATCGCGGGGTTGGCGATGGACACGACGGTCGCGTCCAGCCCGACCATCATCACGCCCAGCGCCACCGCGATGAGCGTGAGCCAGGGATGCCCGTGCCCCGCTCGTGCGGGACGACCGCGCGCCTGGTCGCGCGGGGGGATGGGGACGGCGCCCGGTTCGAGGGTCCCGGCGCCAGGGGAACGAGTCATCATCGACCTCCGGCTTGGCAGGCGTCAAAACTGTCATGGCATGACAGTTGTCGTCAACTGCCCTTGGTTTGCATGCGACATGTTTCACGTCACGACAACTCGGGGTCGACGGACGATCGCCGGGCGATTACAATGCGCGCATGACCGCGACCGCCCCCGAGACCGGCACGTCCGGCCCCGGTTCCCAGCCCCCGGGCAGGCGCGAACGCAAGAAGCAGCGCACCCGAGAGGCGCTCGTCGACGCCGCGTTCACCCTCTTCGCCGAGAAGGGGTTCGACGCCACCACCGTCGAGGAGATCGCCGACGCCGTGGACGTCTCGTCCCGCACGTTCTTCCGCTACTTCGCCTCGAAAGAGGACGTCGCCCTCACCTTCCAGGAAGAGCAGACCCGCGCCGTGCTGGGCAGGCTCGCCGAGCGCCCCCCGGACGAGCCGATCATGACCGCGCTGCGGCACACCGTGGTGGAGATCGCCCGCGCCTGCGAGGCCGGCGAGCTCGGCTTCGATCCCGGCCGCTTCGAGTGCATGCTCACGATGATGAGCGACAGCCAGACGCTCATGGCGGGCAGCCTGGAGCACGCGCAGAAGAAGCAGGCGCTGTTCACCGAGGTCATCGCCGAGCGGATGGGCCTGGACCCCGCCACGGATCTGCGCCCGCACGTCGTCGCCGCCGCCACCGCCTGCGCCTTCCAGGCCGCCTCCGACGCCACACGCCGCCTCGGCGGGACGTTCGCCACGCTGTCGGAGACCGTCGACCAGGCCTTCGCCATCCTGGAGAACGGCCTGAACCACCCAGCGCCGCCGCCGGCCTGACCTGCGACGACACACTCACGCCGTGTGTGCGCGGGCGGCGCGCGGGTACGTGCCGTGCGAGACAGGGGGACGCCCCGTCCCCGCACGGACGAGGAGGCGACATGGCTCCGAGGCACCCGCACGGCCGTGACCTGGAGGTCAACCCGATCTTCACCCGGGAGCCCCTGTCGGTCCCCCGGTACCGGCTGCCCGCCGGGGAGATGGAGCCGTCCACCGCCTACCAGGTGGTGCACGACGAGCTGATGCTGGACGGCAACGCGCGGCTGAACCTGGCGACGTTCGTCTCCACGTGGGCCGAGCCGGAGGCGCGGCTGCTGATGGCCGAGTGCGCCGAGAAGAACATGATCGACAAGGACGAGTACCCGCGCACCGCCGAGCTGGAGCTGCGCTGCGTGCACATGCTCGCCCGGCTGTGGAACGCCGGCGACCCGCGCCGCGCCGTGGGCTGCTCCACCACCGGGTCCAGCGAGGCCGCGATGCTCGGCGGGCTCGCGCTCAAGCGCCGCTGGCGGGATCGGCGGCGGGCCGCGGGCGAGCCCGCGGGCCGCCCCAACCTCGTCATGGGCGTCAACGTGCAGATCTGCTGGGAGAAGTTCGCGAACTACTTCGAGGTCGAGCCCCGCTACGTGCCGATGGAGGGCGACCGCTACCACCTCGGCGCGCGCGAGGCCGTGGAGCTGTGCGACGAGAACACCATCGGCGTCGTCGCCGTCCTCGGCTCCACCTTCGACGGGAGCTACGAGCCCGTGGCCGACATCGCGGCGGGGCTCGACGACCTGCAGTCGCGCACCGGGCTCGACGTCCCGATCCACGTGGACGGCGCGTCCGGCGCGATGATCGCCCCGTTCCTCGACCCGGACCTGCTCTGGGACTTCCGGCTGCCCCGGGTCGCCTCCATCAACACCTCCGGCCACAAGTACGGGCTGGTCATGCCGGGCGTCGGCTGGGCGCTGTGGCGGGACGAGGCCGCGCTGCCGGACGACCTCGTCTTCCACGTCAACTACCTCGGCGGGGACATGCCGACGTTCGCGCTGAACTTCTCCCGGCCCGGGGCGCAGGTCGTCGCCCAGTACTACAACTTCCTGCGGCTCGGCTTCGACGGGTACCGCCGCGTCCAGCAGGGGTGCCGGGACGTCGCCACCGGGCTCGCCTCCGAGATCGGCCGGCTCGGCCCGTACGAGACGCTCACCGGCGGCGACGAGCTCCCGGTGTTCGCGTTCCGGGTCCGGGACGACGCCGGCTTCACCGTCTACGACGTGTCCGCCGCGCTGCGCGAGAGCGGGTGGCTCGTCCCCGCCTACAGCTTCCCCGAGAACCGCACCGACCTCGACGTCCTGCGCGTCGTGGTGCGCAACGGGCTGGGCCACGACCTCGCCGAGCTGTTCATGGACGACCTCCAGCGCGTCACGTCCCGGCTGCGCACCCGCGAGCACGGCCACCGCGACCCGCGGGAGGCCGGCGGCTTCGCCCACGGCGCCGAGCCGAAGAAGGTACACGCCAGGAAGGTCTGACCCGGCCGGCCCCGCGCGGCGTCAGCGCGGCGCCCGGGGCAGCCCGAGGCCGATCATGGCGATCAGCTCGCGCTGGATCTCGTTGACGCCGCCGCCGAAGGTCAGCACCAGCGCGCCCTTGGCGAGCCGGTCCTGGGACGCCATGAAGTCCGCCGTCTCCGGGTCGCCCGGGTCGCCGTACCGGGCCAGCACGTCCCCGACGATCCGGCCGACCTCCTGCATCCGCTCCGAGGCGTAGATCTTGGTGGCGGACGCGTCGGCCGCGCCGAGCCAGCCGAGGTCCTGGTTCGCCGCGACCTGCCAGTTGAGGAGCTCGTTGGCGCGCAGGTAGGCGTAGACCCGCGCGACCGCGCGGCGCACGGCCGGCTCCTCGATGAGCGGGCGGCCGTCCGGCCCACGGGTCGCGCGGGCCCAGCGCGCGAACCGGACGTGGGTGTGCCCGATGTTGCCGGCCGGGCCGAGCGTGACCCGCTCGTGGTTGAGCTGGTTGACGATGAGGTCCCAGCCCTTGTTCTCCTCGCCGATCAGCATGTCGGCCGGGACGCGGACGTCCTGGAAGTACGTCGAGTTCGTGTGGTGCGCGCCGTCCATCGTGATGATCGGCGTCCAGGAGAAGCCCGGGTCCGCGCAGTCCACGATGAGCATCGAGATGCCCTTGTGCTTCTTGGCCTCGGGGTCGGTGCGGGCCGCGAGCCACACGTGGTCGGCGTGGTGGGCGCCCGAGGTGAAGATCTTCTGCCCGTTGACGACGTAGTGGTCGCCGTCCCGGACGGCGGTGGTGCGCAGGGCCGCGAGGTCGGTGCCGGCGCCCGGCTCGCTGTAGCCGATCGCGAAGTGGCACTCGCCCGCGAGGATGCGCGGGATGAACCGCTCCTTGTGCGCGTCCGACCCGTACTGCAGGATCGTCGGCGCCACGGAGTTCAACGTGATCAGCGGGTAGGTGACCTCCGCGCGGGCGATCTCCGTGGCGAAGATCGTCTGCTCGACCGGGCCGTAGCCGCGGCCGCCGTACTCCTTCGGGAGCGCGACGCCGAGCATCCCGTCGCGGCCGAGGCGCCGGCAGTGCTCCAGGTAGGGCGGGCCGAACGGGTCGGCGCGGATGGCGGCGCGCTGCTCCGCCGTCAGGCAGTTCTCGAAGTACTCGCGCAACTCGGCGCGCAGCCGCTTCTGCTCGTCGGTCAGGTCGATGAACATTCAGGCCTCCTGGGCGATGAGGGCGCCGAGCGCGTCGAGACGGTCCTCGCCGCCGCCGAGCAGATGCCCGCAGTGCCTGCCCCAGGCGAAGTACCGGTGCAGCGGGTAGGTGATGTCCAGGCCGATGCCGCCGTGCAGGTGCTGGCAGGTGTAGAGCGCCTTCACCACGGGGTCGCACGCGTTGTAGGCGGCGATGGCGAGGACCTCCTCGGCGTCGTCCGCGCCCTGCGCGAGGCGCCACACGCCCGCCCACACGGCCACGTCCAGCGCGCGCTTGGCGATGTAGACGTCCCCGATCTGCATCGTGACCGCCTGGAACTGCGCGAGCGCCCGGCCGAACTGCTCGCGCGTCTTCGTGTACTCCTTGGTCAGCTCCAGCGCGCCCTCGATGACGCCGGACGCGACGGCGACCGCGCCCGCGACGGCCGAGCGGCGCAGGGTGTCCCAGGCGGCGCCGTCCGCGGCCCCGCCGAGCAGGGCGTCCGCGCCGACCCGGACGCCGTCCAGGACGACGCGCGACAGCGGCTCGGTCGTCGCCGACGGCTGCTCGGTGATCGTCACGGCGGCGGGCTCCACGAGGAACACCCCGACGCCGCCGCCCTCGACGCGCGCCGGAACCAGGATCAGGGACGCCTCCCGCGCGTACGGGACGAACGTCTTCACGCCGTCCAGCACGTGGCCGCCGCCGTCCGCGCGGGCCGTCGCGGCGACCTCGCCGACCGGGCCGACCTCGCGGCAGGCTCCCGTCAGGATCGTCGCGCCCTCGGTGAGCGGGGCCAGCAGGGCGCGCTGCTCCGCCGTCCCGTGCGCCCCGATCGGGACGGCCGCCAGCGCGAGCGAGGCGTACGCCGGGACGGGCGCGGTGCGGGCCCCGACCTCCCGGAGGACCACCGCCAGCTCGACCGGCCCCAGCCCGGCGCCGCCGGCGTCCTCGGGCAGGACGAGGCCGAGCAGCCCCGCCTGCGCGAGGGCCTTCCACGTCACGTCGTCATAGGGCGCCCCGCTCTTCTCGAACGCCTCCAGCCGCTCCCGCGCGGCCTCCCGCGCGAGCACGTCCGCCGCGAGCCCCTTGATCTCTTGCTGGGTCTCGTCGAGGTTGAAGTCCACTCATCCGCTCCCTTCCAGCAGGTGCAGCCGGCCGCTGCGCTCGAACTCGGCCCGCAGCGCGGCCGCGTCCGCCGCGCTCATCGGGCGGTAGTCGAGGTCGCGGCCGGGCCGCCACCACACCGGGTCGCCGGTGCGCCAGGCGTCCCGGGCCAGCCGGCGCTTGAGGATCTTGTTCGAGGCGGTCGCGGGCAGCTCCCGCACCACCCGGACGTACCGCGGGACCCATTTCGGTCCGAGGTCGGCGCGCCCGCGCAGATAGGCGGCGAACGCGCCCGGGTCGAACGCGTCGGCGGCGACGGCGAGCATCACCTGGTCGCCGGACGCCGCGTCCGGCACCCCGTACACGGCGAGCTGCCGGACGCCGGGCAGCTCCGCCAGGACGCGCTCCACCTGGACGGCGCCGAAGTTCTCGCCGTCCACGCGGAGCCGGTCGCCGCTGCGCCCGGCGAAGAAGACGTAGCCGTCCGCGTCGGCGTAGGCGAGGTCGCCGCTCCAGAACATGCCGCCGCGGAGCCGGTCGGGGGCGTCCTCCTTGTAGTACCCGTCGAACAGGCCGAGGTCGCCGGTGTTGACCAGCTCCCCCACGGCCTCGTCGCCGTTCACCAGTCGCCCTGCCCCGTCGAACACGCCGTGCGGGCACGGCCGTCCCGCAGGGTCGAGGATCGCGATGCCGTCCGCCAGCCGCCCGAGCGCGCCCTGCGGGCCGAACGGGTCGGGCGCCAGCGAGATCGCGGTCTCCGTCGAGCCGTAGCCGTCAATGACGAAACACCCGAAACGCTCACCGAACGCCTTCTGCTCCAGCGGCGCCGCCTCGTTTCCGAAGGCGAACTGCAGCGGATTGTCGGCATCGTCCTCCGCCGCCGGGGTGGCCAGCACGTACGAGAGCGCCTTGCCGACGTAGTGCACGTAGGTGCAGCCGTGGGCGCGCACGTCCGGCAGGACGGCCGACGCCGAGAACCGGGCGCGCAGCACCAGTTCCGCCCCGGCGGCCAGCGCGGGCGCGTACGCCGCCATGACCGCGCCCGAGTGGAACAGCGGCATCGGGCAGTAGACGACCGCCTCCGGCGACAGCATGCGCCCGGCGAGCATCTCGCCCGGCACGACCACCTTCCGATGGGTGACGCGGACGGCCCGCGGCCGCCCCGACGTCCCGGAGGTGAAGATCAACATCAGCAGCGTGCCCGCCTCGACCGCCGAGGCGCCCGGCAGCGGCGATCCCGCGAAGGGCGCGACCATCGCGCCGAAGGCGTCCACGTCCACCACCGGCAGCCCGAGCGCGGCGGCCTTCTCGGCGTACCGCGGCCGGGTCAGCACCAGATCGCAGTCGGCGCGCTCGGCGTCGCCCGCCAGCTCGGCGCCGCTCCGCGTCGGGTTCAGCGCCACGACCACCGCCCCCGACAGCGCCGCGCCCCCGAGGAGGAACACCACCTCGGGAAGGTTGTCGAGAAGAACGCCGACGTGGACCGGCCGTTCGGGACGCGCCTCGCCGCGCATCCACGCGGCGCGCGCCGCGCACTCGGCCACGACCTCCCGCCACGTCCAGGCCCGGCCGTCGTCCGCGGACCGCAGCCCCGGGCGGTCGTCGTCCGCCCGCGCCTCCAGCAGCGCCGCGACGCTCACCGGCCCACCTCCCCGCTCGGTCCCACGGCGAAAAAGTAGAACAGATTCTACTAAGTGTCCAGAGGGCCGATCTCTCCCGCCCGAAACCCGGTTCGCCTGGGTGTCATGGGAAACCGGACGGGCGCGGGCAGCCGGATACGCGAGCGCGGCGAACTGATCAGATAACAGGTTCTCGCAAGAGCGGTACGCTGGGGGGGACGCGTCGGGCGACCGTGCCCGCACAGAAGGGAAGGCGACCGTGACCGCAGAGCCGACAGTGACCGGAGAGGAGACCCGGGGTCAGCCGGGCGGCCAGGGCGTGCGCTCCCGCAGCCAGCACCAGCGGCGCAAGCGTATCGTCCAGGCTGCCGCGGCGCTCGCATCGCGCGGCGGGATCGAGGCGATGCAGATGCGCACCGTGTCCGAGCGCGCGGGCGTCGCCCTCGGCACCCTCTACCGCTACTTCCCGTCCAAGATGGACCTGGTCGTCGCCGTCGTCAGCGAGGAGCTCGACCTCCTCGAAGGCAGCATCGAGCGCCGCCCGCCCCGCGCCGGCGGCGCCCCGGAACGCGCCGTCGAGGTGCTGATGCGCGCCACCCGCGGCCTGATGCGCGAGCCGGAACTGGCCGAGGCCCTGATCCGCTCCCTCCTCCTGTCCGACGTCAAGACCGACTTCGGCGACCGCATGAGCGAGCTGCTCCTGCGCGCCGCGTCCGGCCCGCCCGAGGACATCCCCGCCGAGGACCCCCGCCGCCTCGTCGCCCGCGCCCTGTCCGGCATCTGGACCATGGAGATGATCGAGATGCTGCGCGGCAACGCCACCGCCGAGGAGATCCAGGCCCGCCTGGAGATCACCGCCTCCCGCCTCCTGATCGACTGAGCGGCACGGGAGGCGAACGGAGAGTCACCGCTTTCCCGCGTGCCGCCCATGCCCGGCCCATTAGCCTTGGACCCGACAGGAGCCAGGACGAAGAAGGGGTGCCAGTGACCGGACAGGAACCGATCCTCAGCGACGGGGTCATCATCGAGTTCATCGATGGCAAGGACGTCCCCGTCCAGCACAAGGACTTCGGTGAGCGGGCCGTCGTCATGCGCGACGCCAAGAACCCCGAGGGGCCGATCCTCTACTTCACCGAGGCCGAGTGGGACGCCTTCATCGCCGGCGTCAAGGACGGCGAGTTCGACGACCTCCTGGAAGACCCCACCGAGGCCCCGTGACCAGGAAACGCCCCCGGCACCCCCGGGGGCGTCCTCACCCGACGAAGCGCGAACGCCTCAGCCGAACACCTCGTCGACCCGCTCGGCCTTGACGGCGCGGAACAGCCACTGATCCAGTTGCACCTGGTCAGTGCAGGCAAGGATCTGCTCGCGCATCTCGTCCGACACCGACAGCCCCCGCGCGTCGAGAACCTTCAGCACCGACTTCGCCACACCCCTGGCCTCACTTTCGGCCCTGCCTTCGGCGTACCTGCGCCGGAACAGATCGCTCTTGTACTTCGAACAGGCCAGCGCCCAGTCAGCCTCACTGATAGCCACAGGCTTCTCCTGTGAGTGCTCGCGGCTCAGTCGAACAGGTGGTCGGCGCGCTCGGCCGTGGCGGCACGGACCAGCCACTGATCCAGTTGCTCCTGGTCAGTGCACGCCAGGATCCGCTCGCGCATCTCGTCCGACACCGACAGCCCCCGCGCGTCGAGAACCTTCAGCACCGACTTCGCCTCGCCCATGACCTCGCCCCTTGCCTGGGAGCGCAAGAACAGGTCGCTCTTGAACTCGTAGTCGGCGATGTCAGCATTCACAAGTTCCTCCAGGATGCGACGCGCAGCCGTCGGCAGCGCGTTGAGCACAAGGTCAGTGTAGAGGTCGGCGTTCTCGTGACCCGCGTTCTCGATGGCGACCAGGGCGGCGTGGGTGATCTCTATTGCCTCCTGCCCGGGAGGGACGACGTTGGCCAGGGTGCCCATGATGGCCATCTCGGGCGTGAATTGGGCCACGACTTCCGGGTTGTCCCGGATGATCTTTATGGGCCCTTCATGTTTGGCGGTGACCATGCACAGGAAGTTACTTGACCATCACTGTTAGATGTCGTGACTATCCAATGAATGTTCGTGTGACGTGCATCACAGTCTGCTATTGGCGAGTGTGGGTGTTCCATTGAGTTGTTAGGGCTTGTTCGACTTTGGGATTCAGGGAACCCCAGAGGCGTAGGCGGGCCAGGCCCCCGTCGGGGTAGATGTCCAGGCGGACCTTTGCAACCTCCGGGGTCTTCAGGCGGAAGCGGTGGCGGGTGTCGGGTTGCAGGCGGGTGCGCTGGAGGATGACGGTGCGGTCGCCTTCGGTCGTGGTGGCCGTCAACCGGGCTTCTGCGGGGGCGTTGAATTTGAGGTTCGAGGTGTCGAGCTCGGCCAGTTCGATGGTGCCGGGGGCGGCCAGGGCTATGTCGGCCCAGTCGTTGCCGTCGTCGCGGCGGCGGGCTGTCTCCCAGCCTTCGGCCTGGGTGCGGGCCAGGCCGGGGAACAGCATGTTGTCGGGGGACGAGTAGAAGCGGTCGGAGCAGTCGAGGACGTGGGCGCCGTTCTCCAGGGCGGCCAGGTCCACCGTCAGGCCCGTCAGGTGCGCGGGGTCGGGGACGACCCTGCCGTGGACGCGGAGGCGCGCGATGCCGCCGTCCGGGAGCATGCGGAGGCGCACATGGGTGAAGACGCGTTCTGATTCGGTGGTCGGAAGAGCGTGTGCGGTGTCGCCCTTGAGAGGCGTTCTCGGGACGATTTCCAGCCAGTCGGCGGCTTCGAGTTCGGCGGGAGCCGGATAGCCGTCGGCGAAGCACGCCTCCACCGAGGCGTGCGGGGGGTAGTTGCCCCTGAACCAGGCCGTGTCGATGACGATGCCGTGGATCCGGCCCGGGAGGCCCAGGCGGATCAGGGCCCAGTCGTGGCCGGGGGTGCGGCGGCGGGCGGTCTCCCAGCCGTCGTAGAGCTGGCCCTTCGGGCCGAAGGTCTCCGGGTGGAAGGCCGGTTTCCAGGGGTTGAGCAGGTTCTCCTTCTCGGCGAAGGACTCGTCGCTGGCGGCGATGACCGCGCCGCCCAGCGTGCGGACGGCCAGGTCCGGCAGGGAGGTGAAGTCGGTCATCGTGCCTCCGAGCGGGTGAGCAGGCGTCCGGTGGGGGCGTCGCCGACGGGTGCGCCGCGCAGCCAGGTGGTCTTCACGACGCCCGCCAGCGTTCTGCCTTCGTAGGGGGTGACGGGGTGGCGGTGGTGGAGGGACGCGGGGTCGACGGTGAAGGTCTCGTCGGGGGCGAAGGCGACCAGGTCGGCGTCGTTTCCGGGGGCGATGGCGCCCTTGCCGGGGACGGCGGCGAGGGCGGCGGGGGCCTCGGACATCCAGCGGACGACCGCGGCCAGGTCGTGGCCGCGGGCGCGGGCGGCCGTCCAGACGGCGGGCAGGCCGAGTTGCAGGGACGAGACGCCGCCCCACGCGGTGGCGAAGTCGCCGCGTTTCAGGTCGGGCGTGCAGGGTGAATGGTCGGTGACGACGCAGGAGATCACGCCGGAGGCGAGCCCCTGCCAGAGGCGGTCGCGGTTGGCTGCGTCGCGGATGGGCGGGCAGCACTTGAACGCGGCGGTCCCGGCGTCGCCGTCGCGGAGGGTCAGGTAGTGCGGGCAGGTCTCGGCGGTGACCGGCAGGCCGTCGGCCTGCGCCTTCGCGAGGACGTCCAGGCAGCCGGCCGCCGAGAGGTGCAGGATGTGGGCGCGCGCGCCGGTCTCCTCCGCCAGCCGGACGACCTGTTCGACGGCCCGGCGCTCGGCGGACGGCGGGCGCGAGGCGAGGAAGGCGGCGTAGTCGCCGCCCGACGGCGGAGACAGCGCCGCCGGGTCCTCGGCGTGCACGATGACCAGGCCGCCGAAGGCGGCGATCTCGCGGAAGGCCGCCTTCATCCCGGCGGGCGCGAGGGGCGGGAACTCCGGGACGCCCGAGTCGGAGGTGAAGCACTTGAATCCGAAGACGCCGAGGTCGTGCAGCGGGCGGAGCGAGGGCGCGTTGCCGGGGATCGCGCCGCCCCAGAAGCCGACGTCCACGGCGCAGGCGCCCTCGGCGGCGGCGCGTTTGACCGCGAGCGCGGCCGGGGCGACGGTCGGGGGCAGCGAGTTGAGCGGCATGTCGACGAGCGTGGTCACGCCGCCCGCCGCCGCGGCGCGGGTCGCGGTGGCGAAGCCCTCCCACTCGGTGCGGCCCGGCTCGTTGATGTGGACGTGGGTGTCGACGAGCCCGGGGAGCAGCGCGACGTCGCCGAGGTCCACCGAGGCGGGGGTGTCGTAGGGCGAGATCGCGGCGATGCGGCCGGAGCGGATGGAGACGGCCGCCGGTCGCTCTCCTTCCGGCAGGACGGTCCGGCGGGAACGGATGACGAGGTCGTCCCCGGTCATGGGCCGGCCACGATGTGCTCCGGCCGGACGGGGACCCGCGCCAGCGCCCGGCCCGTCGCGTCCCGGATCGCGGCGACGACCGCGGGCGTGGACGACAGCGTGGGCGGCTCCCCCGCCCCGCGCAGCCCGTACGGCGCCTCCGGGTCGGGGTTCTCCAGGATGTCGAGCCGCATCGGCGGCATGTCGAGGATGGTGGGGATCAGGTAGTCGGTGAAGGACGGGTTGCGGACGAGGCCGCCGGTCACGACGATCTCCTCCATCAGCGCCAGGCCGAGGCCCTGCGCGGTGCCGCCGTGGATCTGCCCCTCCAGCGCCGTCCGGTTGAGGATCTTCCCGACGTCCTGGACGGCGGCGAGCTCGACGACCTTGACGAGGCCGAGGTCCACGTCCACGTCGACGACGGCGCGGTGCACGCAGAGCGCGAGCTGGGTGTGGCTGCGGCCCTGCCCGGTGACCGGGTCCAGGGCGGTGGTGGGCCGGTGGTGGTACTCGCGGGTCTCCTCGATGGCGGTGTCGCCGAGGACGTCCTCGATCGTGCCGAGCGCGCCGCCGGCCAGCGACATGATCTTGCCGCCGGCGACGGCCAGGTCGCCGCGGCCGAAGCGGCGGGCGGCGCGCGCGAGGAGTTCGGCGCGGACCGCCTCGCAGGCCGCCCTGACCGCGCCGCCCGTCATGTACGACTGGCGGGACGCGCTGGAGGACCCGGCGTCGCCGACCCGGTTGTCGGCCGGGGCGATCGTGACCTTCTGGACGCCGAGCTCGGTCCGCGCGATCTGCGCCTTGACCGTGACGAGGCCCTGCCCGACCTCGGCGGCGGCGGTGTGCACGAGGGCGGTGGCCTCCCCGCCGATGACCTCCAGCCGGACGCGGGCCGTGGACAGGTCGTCGAAGCCCTCGGAGAAGCAGATGTTCTTGATCCCGACGCCGTAGCCGACGCCCCGCGCGACGCCCTCGCCGTGGGTCGTCTGGGAGACGCCGCCCGGCAGGTCGCGCAGGTCGCGGCGGCCGGGGTCCGGAGGCATCGGCACGGCCTCCAGCCGGGTGAGCATCTCCGCGAGCGGCGCGGGCGACTCGATGACCTGCCCGGTCGCCAGCCTCGACCCCTGGGTGACGGCGTTGCGGCGGCGGATCTCGACCGGGTCGAGGCCGCAGGCGGCGCCGAGTCTGTCCATCATCGACTCGTAGGCGAAGCACGCCTGGACGGCGCCGAACCCGCGCATCGCGCCGCACGGCGGGTTGTTGGTGTAGACGCCGTACGCGTCGATCCGGATGTTGGGGATCTCGTAGGGGCCGACGCCCAGCGAGGCGGCGTTCCCGACGACGTTCATCGTGGACGAGGTGTACGCGCCGCCGTCCAGGACGATCTCGACGTCGGCGTAGAGGAGGCGCCCGTCGCGCGTGGCGCCGTACTCGTACCGCATCTGCGCGGGGTGCCGGTGGACGTGCCCGAAGAACGACTCGTACCGGTTGTACGACATCTTCACGGGCCTGCCGGTGTGCAGTGCCAGCATCGCGGCGTGGATCTGCATCGACAGGTCCTCGCGTCCGCCGAAGGCGCCGCCGACGCCGGCGAGCGTCATGTGGATCTGGTCCTCGCGCAGCGCGAGGCAGGGCGCGATCTGCTTGAGGTCGTTGTGGATCCACTGCGTGGAGACGTGCAGGTCGACGCCGCCGTCCTCGGACGGGATCGCCAGGCCCGCCTCCGGACCGAGGAACGCCTGGTCCTGGATGCCGACCTCGTACTCGCCGGACACCACGACCTCCGCCGCGGACCTGGCGGCGTCCACGTCCCCGACCCGGACCGGCTGGTGCCGGGTGATGCCGCCGCGGTCCTGGACCTTCAGGCCCTCCGGGTCGGCGATCACCGCGCGCGGGTCGGTGACGGGCTCCAGCACCTCGTACTCGACGGCGATCCGGCCCATCGCGCGCCGGGCCGTCTCCGGGTGGTCGGCGGCGACGAGCGCGACCGGCTCGCCCTGGTGCCGGACCTGGTCGACGGCGAGGACGGGCTGGTCGTCGGTGCGGTCGATGCCGAACACCTTGCGGCCGGGCACGTCCTCGTGGGTGAGGACGGCGCGGACGCCGGGCACCGCGAGGGCGGGCCCGACGTCGAGCGACCGGATCAGCGCCCGGGGGTGGGGGCTGCGGAGCGTCGCGCCCCACAGCATGCCCTCCAGCCACAGGTCGGAGGCGAAGGCGAACTCTCCGGCGACCTTGAGCGTTCCGTCGGGGCGCAGCGGGCTCTCGCCGACCCCGCCGATCGCCGGGGCGGCGGCGTGCGGCGGGCTCTCGGCCGGGGACGTCATTCAGAGCACCTCCTCGGCGAGGCGCATCAGGCGGCGGTGCGCGTCCGCGCCGCGCCGCCCGGCCTCGTCCTGCGGGACGGTGACGAGCGTGTCGCCGTCCACGACGGTGCGCCCGCCGACGAGCAGGCGCTCCAGCGGCGGCGTCGGCCCGAACGCCAGCGCGACGACCGGGTCGTCGACCGCCGCCCGGAACCCGTCGATCCGCCACAGCGCGATGTCGGCGAGGCGGCCCGGAGCGAGGGCGCCGATCTCGTCCTCGCGGCCGAGGCAGCGGGCGCCGCCGAGCGTCGCCATCTCCAGGGCCTGCCGGGCGTTCAGCGCGGTCGGCCCGTACCGGGCGCGCTGCATGTAGATCGCCTGCCGCAGCTCCCCGGCCAGCGGGACGAGTTCGGCCGACGCCGCGCCGTCCACGCCGAGCCCGACGGCCGCGCCCGCCCCCAGCAGGTGCGACACGCGGGCGATCCCGGCGCCGAGGCGGGCGTTGGAGCTCGGGCAGTGGGCGGTGCCGGTGCGGGTCTCGGCGAGCCGCTTGACGTCGGTGTCGTGCAGGTGGACGCAGTGCGCGAGCCACACGTCGGGGCCCAGCCAGCCGATCGAGTCCATGTACTCGGCGGGCGTCATGCCGAACTGCTCGCGCGTGTGCTCCTCCTCGTCGAGCGTCTCGGCGAGGTGGGTGTGCAGGCGCACGCCCTTGCCGCGCGCGAGCCGGGCCGACTCGACCAGCAGGTCCCGGCTGACGGAGAACGGCGAGCAGGGCGCGACGGCGACGCGCAGCAGGGAGCCGGGCGAGGGGTCGTGGTACCGGTCGATCGCGGCCTCGGTCTCGGCGAGGATCGTGTCGATGTCCTCGACGACCTCGTCCGGCGGCAGCCCGCCCTGCGACTCGCCCCGGTCCATCGATCCCCGGCACGGGTGGAACCGGACGCCGATCTCCCGGGCGGCCTCGATCTCGGCGGCGAACAGGTCGCCGCGCCCCTTGGGGAACAGGTAGTGGTGGTCGGTGGACGTCGTGCAGCCCGACTTGGCGAGCCATCCGAGCCCGGCGGTGGCGGCGCCGGCGACGACCTCGGCGTCCATCTTCGACCACGGCTCGTAGAGGGTGGTCAGCCATTCGAACAGGGTGCCGTCGACGGCCATGCCCTGGCTGGCCCACTGGTAGAGGTGGTGGTGGGAGTTGACCAGGCCGGGGGTGGCGAGGCATCCCGTGCCGTCGATCCGCTCGGTCCCGGCCTCCGCCTCCGGCGCGGGGCCGGGCCCGACCGCCGCGATCCGGTCGCCCTCGACCACGATGTGGCCGCCGGGGTGCTCGTCACCGGAGACGGTGGCGATGTGGGCGTTCTCGATGACGACGCGCCTCATCCGGCGGCCGCCCTGCGCTCGGCGGCGAGGCGCACCGCGTCGAGGATCTTCTCGTAGCCGGTGCAGCGGCACAGGTTCCCGGCCAGCGCCTCGCGGATCTCGGCGTCGGACGGCGCCGGGTTCCGCTCGATCAGGTCGTGCGTCTGGACGATCAGGCCGGGCGTGCAGAACCCGCACTGGACCGCGCCCGTCTCCAGGAACGCCTCCTGGACGGGGTCGAGCCGCTCCTCGCCCGGCGGCCCCTGCGCCAGGCCCTCCACGGTGACGACCTCGCGGTCCTGCGCCTGGCCCGCCGCGACCAGGCAGGCGCACACGGGAACGCCGTCCAGGTAGACGGTGCACGAGCCGCATTCGCCCTGCTCGCAGGCGTTCTTGGAACCGGGCAGGCCCATCCGCTCGCGGAGCATGTAGAGCAGGCTCTCGCCCTCCCACACGTCGTCCACGGCCTCCTCGGCCCCGTTGACGGTCAGGTTCACGCGCATCACGAGGCCGCCTTTCCCACGGTCGTCCTGCGGTAGTCGTCCCAGGCCCAGGAGAGGGTGCGGCGCGCCAGCACCGCCAGGGCGTGCCTGCGGTAGCCGCCCGTCCCGCGGACGTCGTCGATCGGCGAGGCCGCGTCGCGCACCAGTTCGCCGAAGCGCCGCGCGGCCGGCTCGGTGAGGGGTCGGCGCCCGTCCCAGTCGAGCTCGCCGGAGATGAACGCCTCGGCCTCGGTCGCGCGGCGCGGGGTCGGGGCGGCCGAGCCGAGGCCGGTTCCGACGCGGCGCTCGCCCGGGTGCAGCGCGACGGCGAACGAGCAGACCGCGATCACCATCGCGTTCCGGGTGCCGATCTTGGAGAAGTACTGCGGGCCGGGCGCGGGCGGCGCCCAGAACGCGCGGATCAGCTCGTCGGGCGCGAGCGCGTTGCGCTTCACGCCGGTGAAGAACTCCGCGACCGGGATCATCCGGACGCCGCGCTCGGCCGACTCGGCCTCCACCACCGCGTCCCCGGCCAGCAGCGGCGGATGGCCGTCCCCGGCGGGCGACGCGGCGCCGAGGTTGCCGCCGACCGTGCCGCGGTTGCGGATCTGCGGCGACCCGACCGTGCGGGACGCCTGGGCGAGGCCGGGCAGCAGCCCGCCCAGCTCGCCGATCAGCCGCGCGTAGGGGACGCCGGCGCCGACGCGGAGCCGGTCGTCCGCCGTGTCCCATTCGGTGAGGGCGCGGATCCGGGTCAGGTCGAGCAGCGCCTCGGGCCGCCGCGCGTCGAAGTTGATCTCGACCATGACGTCGGTACCGCCCTGGACGGGCAGCGCACCCGGCCGCGCGGCCCGGGCGGCCAGCGCGTCCTCCCAGGTCAGCGGTCGCAAGAAGTCCATATCTCAGTATTCCTCCATGACGGCCTCAGCCGAAGGCCGCCGGTGCGGCGGGCGCGTCGTCGGTCCGCACCGTGCCCTCGATGAGCCCGTAGGGGCGGTCCGCCGCGAAGTAGACCTCGTTGTCGTTGTCCAGGCCGAACGGCTCCAGGTCGACCAGGAAGTGGTGCTTGTTGGGCAGCGAGAGCCTGACCTCGCAGACCTCCGGGCGCTCGTCCAGGACGCGGCGCCCCATCTGGAAGAGCGTCTGCTGGAGCGACAGGCTGTGCGTCTCGGCGAACGCGCGCAGCAGTCCGTCGCGGGCGGCGGCGTAGGAGTCGTCCCAGGCCCCGGTCGTGTCCCGGTGCCGCCATTGGGCGGTCACCGCCGTGGCGAGGATCCGGTCGTCGGCCGGTTCGAGCGTCGTGTACGCGTCCCTGGCGAAGCCGTGGAACTCGCTGCCGGTGGAGTTGAGGACGACCAGGTCGGTGAGGCCCGAGACGACCGACTCCGCCTCGGCGCCGCAGTGGACCAGCGCCGTCCGCACCTCGCCGCCGTCCCGGACGAACGAGTGCCCGCCCGTGATGCGCCGCCAGCCGTACTCGCTGATCTCCACCCGGGCATGGGTGATCGCCGGCTGGGACGCCGTGAAGTGCCGCGCGAGCAGGAGGCCGAAGTCCTCGATCGCACCGATGCCGTGCTCGCGGGCGAACGCGAACACGGTGTTCTTCTGGGTGTCGGTGGGCAGCACGGCCGCGTTGTCGCCGGTCAGGTGCACCTCGTCCATGGCGCCGGAGAGGGCGACGCTGACGTTCAGGTCCTTGATCCGGTGGGTGCCGCCGTCCCGCGTCACGCGCACGACGCGCGTCTCCGCCTTGCCGTAGCGGTTGGGCCCGAGAACGGTCGCCACTAGCTCCCCCGGTACGTCGAGTACGCGAACGGGCTGATCAGGAGCGGGACGTGGTAGTGCCGGCCCGGGTCGTCGACGGTGAACGCGACCGCGACCTCGGGGAAGAAGTCCGACAGGCCCTCGGTGGCGAACGTCAGCCGGTGCACCCCCGCGCCCGGCTCGGCGGCCCACTCCCGGACGCGGCCGTCGGCGTCGGTGCGGGCCTCGGCGAGCGTCGTCCAGCCGCCGGCCGCGTCGCGGCGCTCCAGCCGGACGGCCACGCCCGCGGCGGGCGTCCCCTTCGCCGCGTCCAGTACGTGCGTCGAAAGGCTCACGCGTCCTCCTCCACCAGCCTGGCCAGCCGCAGGTCGACGATCTCCGCCAGTTCCCGGCGGACGGCGTCGCGCTCGGCGGCGGGGTCGTTGCCGAGCCGCTCACGCAGCGCGGCGAGCATCTCCTTCCCTGAGCGCCCGGACGCGCGGATCAGGAACACGTGCCCGAAACGCTCCTCGTAGGCCCGGTTTCCCGCGATCAGGGCCTCCTGAACGTCGGCGTCCGCGGCCGCCGCCCCGGCCTGCTCCCCGCGCGACCAGCGGGCCTCCGGCGCGGCGCCGCCCACCCGCTCCCCGATGCGGGGATGCGCCGCGAGCGCCTCCTCGACGTCCGCCCACTCCAGGCCGTCCAGCGCCCGCCTCGACGCGGCGCGAAGCGCGGCGAGACCGGGGTAGGGCCGCCCGGCGACCGCGGCGATCCACCGGCGGGACGCGCAGCACGCCGCCAGTTCCTCGATGCTCGGTTCCACCACACTTGCAGTACACAAGGCCGCCCCGGGCCTGGTCGAGAGGCAGGACGTCCGAACCGGCGCGCGGTGGCGGGCGGTCTTTTGTAGCTTCCTCCACATGAAGCTGCGTTCGCTGCTCGCCATGCCCGGGCTGCGGCTGGAGGTCGTCACCGGGGAGGACGAGCTGGACCGGCCGATCCGGTGGGTCGTCACCACCGACCTGATCGACCCGGGCCGCTACCTGCGGGGCGGCGAGCTCGTGCTCACCGGCCTGGTCTGGCGGACTGCCCCGGACGACTCCGAGGCGTTCGTCGCGGCTCTCGCCGGCGCGGGCGTGTCCGGGCTGGCCGCGTGGGACCTCGCGCTCGGCGCCGTCCCGGACGACCTCGTGGAGGCCTGCCGCCGGCACCGGCTGCCGCTGTTCGAGGTCCCGGAGGACGTGGCGTTCGCGACCGTGACCGAGGAGGTCGTCCGGCACCTGTCCCGCGCCCGCGCGGCCGACCTCACCGCCCTGCTGGACCGGCACCGCCGCCTGGTCGAGGGGACGGGCCTCGGCGCCGTCCTCGACCTGGTCGGGCACTGCCACGTCCTGGCCCCGACCGGGCGCGTCGTCGCGGGGCCGCCGCCGGCCGACGCCGCCGCCCTGGCCGCCGCGTTCCTCACCGCGCCCCGGCTGCCGCACCACGTCCCGGGCCAGGACATGTCGGTGTTCGCCGTGTCCCCCGCCGACACGCCCCGGGTCGCCGACTGGTTCGTGGCGCTGGAGGGCGACTGCGCCGACTGGCCGCCCGAACGCCGCACGATGGCCGGGGAGCTCGCCGCGATCGTCGGCCTCGAACGGGCGCGGCTGCGCGCCGACGACCGCTCGTCCCAGGACGTCGTGGCCGCCGCCTTCGCCGGGGACGATCTCCCGGATCCGGAGGAGCTCGCGGCGCCGGTGGTGGCCGTCGCCGCGTCCGCGGAAGGCCCGTTGCGGCCGGGCGAGCTGCGCACCGTCCTCGCCGAGGTGGTGCCGGCGCCGCGCCCGGTGGTCGGGCTGCTGGACGGGGAGGCCGTCGCGCTCGTCCGGTCCGGCGGGCGGGACGTCGCCGCCGCCGTCCAGGACGCCCTCGGCCTCCTCGCCCCCGGCCTGGCGGGCGTCCGCGTCGCCGTCGGGGTCAGCGGCGCCGCCGTGCCCCCCGATCTGCGCGGCGCCATCGAGGAGGCCCGCCACGCCCGCCGCCTCGCCGCGACCCGCCCTTCCCCGGCGTGCGTCGTCCGGCACGAGGAGCTCGCGACCCACGTGCTGCTGCTCGCGAGCGTGCCGGACGACGTCCGCCGAATGTTCCGGGTGCGCCTCCTCGACCCGCTGTACTCCTACGACGAGCTCCACGGCGCCGGGCTCGTCCGGACGCTGGAGGCGTTCCTGCGCAACTCCGGCTCCTGGACGCGGTGCGCCGAGGAGCTCCACCTCCACGTCAACTCGGTCCGCTACCGCGTCCAGCGCATCCAGGACCTGACCGGCCGCGACCTGTCCCGGATGGAGGACCGCGTCGACTTCTTCCTCGCGCTCCTCGTCTGACCCCGCCGGCTCCCTCAGGCCGTGGTGTGCCGCAGGAGCGCGGGGAGGACCGCGTCCCAGGTCCGGCGCGGGAGCCCGCTGCCCGTGCCGGGGAGGACGAGGAGCTCGGCGGACGGGATCTCGGCGGCCAGCGCCCGGCCGTTGCCCAGCGGGAAGAAGGGGTCGTCCTCTCCGTGGACGACGAGGGTCGGGGCCGTGATCCCGGGCAGGCGCTCGCGCCAGCGGTCGCCGGAGTCCAGGGCCGCGAAGACGGTCCCCATCTGGTTCGCCCGGTGCGCCTTGCCGGGGTCGGCCCCCGTCACCGTGCGGTCCCAGATCCGCTGGACGTTCGCACGGGCCTCGGCCTCGTCGAAGGAGGGGCCCGCCAGGTGGCGGGCGTTCTCGACCTGGAAGGCGACCACCGACTCCCGGTCCGCCCAGTCGACCTTCGGCTGCCGCATGAAGCGGGCCATCAGCTCCGGGGCGTGCTCGGGCAGGTCGGCGTCGGCCGGTCCCGGGGCCGTGGGCCGGGTGGCGATGAGGGTGAGGGTGGTGACGCGGGCCGGGTGGTCCAGGGCGAGGAGCTGGGCGATCCAGCCGCCGACGCCGAACCCGGCGACGTGCGCGGACGGCAGTCCGAAGGCGTCGAGGACGCCGGCGGCGTCGGCGACGAGGTCGCGCAGCGTGTAGCGGGGGGCCTCGGGGTCGGCGGTCTCGGAACGGCCCGTGTCGCGCTGGTCGTAGCGGACGGCGAACCTGCGCGGCGCGGCGAGGCGCTCGCACAGCTCGTCCGGCCAGGTGAGCATCGTGTTGCCGATCAGCAGGATCGGCGGATCGGACGGGTCACCGAACGTCTCCGCGCACAGGTCCGCCCCGTTGGCCTTGATGAGCTTCTCCATGGAGGGGTGGACCGTGCGCGGAGCCGGAACTCATCGCCTCACGGCGTGTCGGTCTCGGCGACGACGGCCTCCAACGCCGCGGTGATGTTCGCCTCGGCCGCCGCCTTGTCGACGCCCGCGTCGGACAGGATGCCCGTGCCGTCCTCGAACTCCAGCAGGGCGAGCAGGATGTGCTCGGTGCCGACGTAGTTGTGGCCGAGGCGCAGCGCCTCGCGGAACGTCAGTTCGAGGGCCTTCTTGGCGTCCTGGCCGAAGGGGATGAGTTCGGGGACCTCCCCCGCGTCCGGGGGGAGCACGGCCGCGGCGGCCTGCCGGAGGGTGTCCAGCAGCACGTCCTGGGCGAGGATCGCCTTGGCGGCGAGCGCCTCGGGCTCGGTGAGCAGGGCCAGCACGAGGTGGGCCGGGGTGATCTCGGCGTTTCCGGCGGCCCGGGCCTCCCGCATCGAGGCCACGACGACGCTGCGGGCGCGCTCGGTGTAGCGGGAGAAGCCCTGCGAGGGGTCGAGGTCGGGGTTGTCGCCCTTGGCGACGAAGCGCTTCTGCGCGGCCTGCTTGCTGACGCCCATGCTCTTGCCGATCTCCGTCCAGGACGCGCCGGAGCGGCGGGCCTGGTCGACGAAGTGGCCGATGAGGTGGTCGGCGACCTCGCCGAGGTGCTCGGCGGCGAGGACCGCGCTGGTGAGCTGTTCGAGGGCGTCGGTGTGGACGTTCTTGATGCTGTTGATCAGGTCGTCCAGCCGGACCTGGACGGCCGGCCGCTGGGGTTCGGTCATGCGTCAACCATAGGTTGACGTTCCGAAATCGTCAACCTTGGGTTGACGATCACCAGGCGGCGGCGCCGGCGAAGGACGTCGGGGCGGGGTCGAAGCCGAGGGCCTCCCGGGCGGCGGTGGTGTCGAGGGTGCGCTCCAGGGCGAGATGGCTGATCGCGTAGCGGGTGAGGCGCGGCGGTTCGCGGCGGCGGGCCAGCAGGAACGCCCCCTCGGCGACGGCGGCGAGCGGGCGGGCGGCGCGCGCCGGGACGTACACCGGCCGCGCCCGGACGCCGCGCTCGCGCAGGATCGCGCGGAACGCGTCGTCGATCGCGACCGGCGCCGCGTCCGCGACGTTGAAGACGCCGGAGGCCGCGGGACCCGTCGCGGCCAGGACGCAGGCCTGGACGAGGTTCCCGACCGAGGTCAGGCTGACGCGCTGGCGGCCGGTCCCGACGGCGGGCAGGACCGGGCCCCGCACGGCGGAAAGGACGCGCGGCAGGAGGGTCGTGTCGCCGGGCCCGTAGACCGCGTGGGGACGAAGGATCACCGCGCCGGCGTCGGCGGCGGCGCGTTCGGCGGCGGCCTTCGACGCGCCGTAGGCGTTCATGTAGCGGCGCACCGGGGCCTCGTCCTCGCGCGCCATGACGCTCGGCGCGAACGGGTCGTACACGCTGGCGGTGCTCACGTGCACGAACCGCGCCCCCGGGAAGCTCGCCAGGGCGTTGCGGGTGCCGGTCAGGTTGGCGGCGAAGAGGGCGGCGGCGGGTCCCCAGTCGGTGACGCTGCCCGCGCAGTGGACGACCGCGTCCACGGCGGGCGCGCCGGGTATCGGCCCCCCGGTCAGATCCCAGGACCGGTAGGGCGCGCCGCCCACGTGGCCGGGAGCCGCCGCCGGGCGGCGGCCGAACGCGAGCACGCCGGTCCCCCCGGACGCGAGCGCCCGGCACACCGCGCCGCCGACGAAGCCCGAGGCTCCCGTGACCGCGATCCTCACGGCGCCACCAGCTCGCGGAGCCGGTCCCGGTCGAGCTTGCGGGTGCGCCCGGAGCGGGGCAGCTCCTCCAGGACGACGATGCGGTCGGGAAGGGCGTCGTGGTCGATGACGTCCGGGAGGGTTCGGCGGAGCCGGTCCGGCAGGTCGCCGGGGCCGACGACCGCCAGGACGACCTCCTCGTCCCCGGTCCGCGGGTCCGGCACGCCCACGATGGCGGCCTCGGCCACGCCGGGCAGCGCGGCGATCGACGGCTCGTACAGGCCGGGGTAGAGGTTGAACTTGCCGCGGATCAGCATGTCCTTCTTGCGTCCCGTCAGGACGAGGCGGCCGCCGTCCAGCCGCGCGAGGTCGCCGGTCGGCAGCTCGGCGACGGGGTCCGCGCCGAGGTACCCGCGGCAGAGGTTGGGGCCGGACAGCAGCAGCTCCCCGTCGGCGCCCAGGCGGGCGCCGACGCCGGGCAGCGGCGCGCCGAGCAGGTCGCCGGGCCCGTCGTGCGCGAGCTTCTCGCGCGCCGACGCGATCGCCACGGGCAGGATCTCCGTCATCGCGTACACCGACAGGACCTCCGCGCCGGGGGCGGCCTCGACCGCCTGCCGGAGCACGGCCGCGGGCGCGGGCGCGGCGCCGAGCAGCACGTACCGGACGGACGGCGGCAGCTCGCGGCACGCGTCCAGGATCTCGGCCAGGTGGACCGGGACGCAGAACGTGTGCGTGGCCCCCCGCTCGCGCATCAGCCGCGCGAAGTCGGCCGGGGCGCAGAACAGGGGCGGCATCGACCAGCGGGCGCCCGCGATCAGGGTCGGCAGGCCGAGCATGAGCTGGTCGGTGTGGACGACGTCCCCCGGACCGAGCGGCAGCCGGGACCGGAACAGGTCCAGCGCCGCCGCCAGCGACGCCTGCGTGTGGACGACCGCGCGCGGGTCCGCCGTCGTGCCCGATGTGAAGATCACGGCGGCGGGCGCGTCCGGATCGGCCTCGCGGTCCGGCTCGGGGGCGTCGCCCCGGGCCAGGCGCGCGAAGGACAGCGAGCTCCGGGGCACGCCCGGCAGCCGGCGGCCGACGTGGATGTGCCGCATCGGGCCCTCGCCCGGGATCTGGAGGTCGGCGAGGTTCGGCAGGAGCAGCCCGCGCCGCCGCGCGTACGCCCGGACGGGCCGGAGCCTGCTCCCCGCGTACAGCACCGACTCGGCCGCCGACCAGCGGGGACGCGCCAGCCGCAGCCGCGCGGTGAACATCTCCGGCCCGGCCCCCGGGTCGGCGAACACGACCACTCCCCCGGCCGCGACCACGCCCAGCGCGAGGACGAGCGACTCCGGCGAGGGACGCACCGAGAACAGCACGCCGTCGCCCGGGGCGAGCCCGCAGGACAGCAGCCCGTGCCGGACGGCGAGCACCCGCCGCCTCAGGTCGCCGTAGGTCAGCTCCGTCCCGTCCCCGGAGACCAGGGCGACGGCGGCGGGCCTCCGCGCCGCCTGGTCGAGCAGGCGCCGGACGAGCGTCATGCCGCCCTCCCCTTCGCGGGATCGCCGGACCGGACGGCCAGGTGGCGGTACGTCGGGATCAGCACGTTCCGGGCGGCGGCGCGGCGCGTGACCGTGAGCGGCGCGGCGGCGAGCAGCGTCCGGGCGACCAGGCGGATCTGCGCCATGGCCAGCGGGTACCCGATGCAGAAGTGCGGCCCGGCGCCGAACCACAGCCGGCGCAGCTCGGGCGGATGCGGGCGGTCCAGGTCGAACGGGCCGTGGGCGCGGCAGCAGTTGTGCGTGGCGATCAGCACCCGGTCGCCGGGACGGACCGCCGCGCCCCCGACCGCGGCCGGGCGGTGCACGCTGCGCAGCATGACCGGCGTCGGCGTCGCGACGCGCATCGCCTCCTCGACGGCCCGGTCGAGGAGCGCGGGGTCCGCCGCGACGCGGCCGAACTGCCCGTGGTCGGCGAGCAGGGCGATCAGGCGCGGCAGGAGCGTGGCGACGGTCTCGGTGCCGGTCAGGAAGAACGCGCCGGCGGCGCCGCGCGCCTCGTCCCGCGACAGGCCGAGGACCCGCATCCGCCCCATGACCGTGGACTCGTCCCCGGCCAGGTAGGACTTCGCCGCGATGTCGCCGAGCGGGTCGAGCACCGCGCGGGCGCGCCGGGCCTTCGACGGGGAGAGCCGCCGCGTGCGCAGCGACACCATCGAGACGATCTTCTCGCCCCGCTCGAACAGGTCCCGGTAGGCGGCCTCGGTGCCGCCTTCGAGCCCGATGACCTCGCCGATCACGGTCCCGGCCATGACCCGCGCCGCGTCCACGAGGTCGACGGCCGCGCCGCGCCCGAGGCGGTCCGACAGCGCGGCCAGCGGCCCGGCCAGCACGCGGGCGCACAGCGCCTCGGTGTAGGAGGGGGTGAACAGCTCGGTCAGGCGGCGGCGGAGGGCGCGGTGGGCGTCGCCCTCCATGTTGAGCAGGACGGACGGCCCGAGCACGGGCGTCCAGAGTTCGCCGGGCGAGCCGGGGCCGTCCTTGCGGAACGTCTCGCCGTCCATGAGGATCTCGCGGGCCAGGGCGGCGTCGTTCACGACCACCCCGACCCCCGGCACGCGCACGACCGGCCCGCGCCGCGCGACCCCGCGCAGGAGCGGGTAGGCGACGGGGTGCGCGGTCAGGTAGAGCCGCGTCTCCCAGTTCATCGGATGTCTCCAGCGCTCATCGGATGTCCCCAGCGCTCATCGAATGTCCACGACGGCGGGGCGGTAGCGGTGGTCGGCGTACCAGCCGAGCGTCCTGACGAGGCCGAACGCGCGGAGCCGGCGCACGGACCCGTGCACGACGACGTCCTTGCGCAACCCGTAGGCGTCGGTCACGTAGCGGACGCGGTTGACCAGCGCGCGGTCCTCGTGGACGTCCTCGATGCGGGTGCGGGGGAAGCCGCCCGCCCGCTCGTAGAGGTCGGCCGTGATCGCGAGGTTGCAGCCCGGCATCATCACGTACGGGCCGAGGTAGAGCGGGTCCTGGTTGCCGGGGCGGAACCGGCCGAACAGGGCGGCGACGTCGATGACGGCGGGCAGCAGGCGGCGCTCCCAGAACCTCAGGGGGAACTCGTCGGTGCGCGGCAGCAGCGGCCCGGACACCATCTCCAGCCCCTCGCCGAACGCCCGCCGCACCGCCGCGACCCAGCCGCGGTGGGGCAGGCAGTCGGCGTCGGTGCGGGCGACGTGCGTGGCCCCCGCGCCGATCGCGTGCCGGACGCCGGTGTCGGCGGCGGCGCCGGTCCCCTTCTCCGGCTCGTGGACGATCCGTACGTCGAACGCCGCCGTGCCCGCGGCGAACTCCTTGACGACGGCGGCGGTGGCGTCCGTGCTGCCGTTGTCGACCACGACGAGCGTGAAGCCGGTGTCGGTCTGCTCGGCGAGGCGGCGCAGCGTCGCGCCGATCGAGCGCTCCTCGTCGTAGGCGGGGACGACGATCCACAGGTTCATCGGGCTCGCCGGGTCGGTCGGGTCGGTCGGGTCGGTCGGGTCGGTCGGGTCGGTCGGGCGCATCGTCACAGCTCCGCGAACATGACGCCGAGGCTGACGCCGCCGGCGAGCCCGACCAGCGCGATCCTGTCGCCGGGCCCGCAGCGCCCGTCGGCGAGCGCGGTGGCGATCTGCAGCGGGAGGCTCGCGGACGCGACGTTGCCGTGGTCGGGCAGCGTGACGACGAGCCGGTCGGGCGGGACGCCGAGGATCGCGCGCAGCGTCTCCAGGTACGGCAGCGTGACCTGGTGGACGCCGACGACCGCGAAGTCGTCCCAGGTCAGCCCGGTCTTGGCGAGCGCGGTGGTGAAGATCTCCGGGCCGGTCGCCAGGAAGGCGTCCTTCAGCCGCCGCCCGTCCCCGCTGAAGTAGGTGAACTCGGGGTCGCGCGGGTGCATCGAGCCGCCCCCCGGAAGCGTCCCGACCCGCCAGGCATGGGAGACGGCGGCGAAGTCGCGGTAGAAGATCCCGCCGTCCGGGGCGGCCTCCACGAGCATCGCGGCCCCGCCGTCGGAGAGGGTGTAGCCGGCGAACGCGTCCACGAACTGGGCGCGGTCGCGCACCTTCCAGCGGATGGCGCGGGACGGGCTCTCGCCCGTGCAGACCAGGACGCGCTCGTGCTGCCCGGTGCGGATCAGCGCGTCGGCCATCTGGAGCCCGTTGAGGAAGCTGTTGCAGGCGTTCTTGACGTCGAAGACCGGGCAGGTCGCGCCGAGCTTGGCGGCGACGATGTGCGCGGTCGCGGGTTCCACGAGGTCCTGCGACGCCGACCCGAAGACCAGCAGGTCCAGGCCGGCCGGCTCGACCGCGCGGTCGGCGAGGACGCGGCGGGCCGCCGCGACGGCGAGGTCGGACGCCTGCTCGCCGTCGCGCATGACGTGCCGGGCGCGGATGCCGGTCATCCGCTCCACGATCGTGGGGTGCGGCCGGTACCCGGGGCTCTCGGCCGCGACGCGGGCCTCGACCTCGGCGCTGCTGACCGTCCGGTCCGGCAGGTGCGCGGCGGCGGCGGTGATGCGGGCTCTCATGGGATCGGGTCCCCCGGTTCCTCGTGCTCGATGTCCGGCCAGCCTCGCGGCCGCGGGCGCTCCCGGTCAGAGGCACCCTACGCATCCCGGGCTGGGCGTTGTACCCGGTTCGCCGTGAGTACCGCCACTTAGACCCATTTGAGGGATATCGCGTTTCCCTCCGGGTTCTCCGACCGCCAGAATCGGCGGGTGACCAGCACGAAGACCGAACGAGCCGCGCGGCACGAGGCCCGGCTGCTGTGGACGGCGAACCCCGGCCTGTTCGCCCTCCTGGAGGCGGCGCGCCACACCGGCCCCATCACCCGCGTGCCGAGGCTGGGGTGGGTGGTGACCGACCCCGTCCTCGCCCGGCAGGTCCTCAACGACCACGCCGCCTTCGGCATGAACGGGGAAGGCGGCGTCGGCCACCTCTGGACCCAGCTGTTCGGAGAGGAGATGGGGCGGTTCTTCGGCGGCGCGACGCACGCCGAGGTCCGCACCCGCGCCCGGGACCTGTTCACCGAGGACGCCGCGCGGACCCTGGTGGAGCGTTCCCAGGGCCGGACCCACGCCGCGCTCGCCGCCCGCCTCGCCGCCGGGGCGGGCGTCGACGTCGCCGACGCGGCCCGCGTCCTGGCCGGACGCATGGTCGCCGACCTGCTCGGGCTGCCCGCGGGCCGGGCCGACGCCGCGTACCGCGCGCTCTTCGCCGCCGGGGAGCGGCTCGCCGGGCTGGCGCTCGGCACGACCGCGTCCACCGGCCTCGACCCGGCGGTCGTCGCGCGGGCCCGGGCCGTCGTGGACGAGATCACCACCGGCGTCCCGCACGCCTACCGGACGGCGGGAGCCGGCACCCTCCTCGGCCGCTGCCGCGAGATGGGCCTCGGCCTGACCCTCGCCCGCGGCCTGGCGACCCTGCTGGTGATCGCCGGGACGGAGACCGGGGTGTCCGGGACCGTCCGCACCGCGGCCCTGCTGCACGACTCCGGCGGGCAGCGGGCCCTCCTGGACGACCCGTCCCTCACGGACAACGCGGTGCGCGAGGGGCTGCGCGTCGCCGCCCCGGCGCCGGTGATCGGGCGGCACGTCGCCCGGGACGCGACGGTCGGCGGGCGGCGGCTCCGCGCGGGCGACCGGGTCCTGCTGCTGACCTACCGGGCGACGGGCGGCGCCGGGCCCTTCGACGTCCGCCGCGCGTACGTGCCCGAGACCCGGCAGCTGTGGTTCGGCGGCGGGCGCCACCTGTGCCTCGGCGCCGCCGTCGCGCGCGTGCAGGTGGCCCGGATGCTGGAGACGCTGCTGTCCTCCGGCCGCCCGTACCGGGTCGTCTCCCGCCGCCCGGCCCGCCGCGTCCTCGTCCCGTCGTACGCCGAACTGCGCGTGCGGCCCGCTTAGGGGCCCGCGGCGGCCCGGGTCGCTAGACCTCGGGGATCTCGCTCGGCGGGGCGTCCTTGCGCGGCGCCTCCGTCTCCGGGGCGGTCGGGGTCGGGGCGGGCGCCGGCGAGTTCGTGATCGTCGGGCCGACCGGCCGGGACGGGCGCTCGTCGCGGGGCGCGGAGTTCCACCACCAGAGCGCGAAGGAGACGGCGAGCAGCACCAGCACGCCGCCGACCACCTGGAGCACCGCCGTCCGGTGGCTCGGCTCGCGGCCGCGGCGCCGCGCCGCGAAGCGCCGGCCCCCGTCCCGCCGCGCGGCGCGGCGCGACCGCCGCAACTCGCGCCGGGACGGGGGGCGGGCGCGCTCGCGCGCGGACGGCTCGGTGAAGACGGCGCTCCTGACGAAGTCCTCGTCGAACACGGGCTCGTCGAAATCTGCGGCCATGGGACTCTCCGGCGCGGGGGGATCGTCGTGCGCCCAGGCTAGTAGACGCCGCCGGATCGGGAAGGGCCGCGCCCCGTGCGGGCGGCCGGCCGCGCGCGGGCCCGGGCGGGGCCGGATCCCTCTCACCGGGACCGGCCTTCCCCGGCAAAGTTAGAACACGTTACATTCAAAGGCGAATCGTGTTCTAGAAGGAGACCGCATGGGTACCCCGGTGATCGTCGAGGCGGTGCGCACGCCGCTCGGCAAGCGTGGCGGCTGGCTCGCGGGCCTGAAGCCGATGGCCGTCCTCGCGCACGCCCTGAACGCCGCCGTCGAGCGCTCCGGCATCGACGCCGCCGAGGTGGAGCAGGTCTTCGCGGGCTGCGTGACGCAGGCCGGGGAGCAGGGCGGGCACGTCGGCCGCTACTCCTGGCTGTACGCGGGTCTGCCGTGGCAGGCGGGCGTCACCACCATCGACGCCCAGTGCGGCTCCTCCCAGCAGGGCGTCCACCTGGCCGCGTCCCAGATCGCCGCCGGGGTCGTGGACGTCGCGATCGGCTGCGGCGTCGAGGTCATGAGCCGCGCCCCGCTCGGCGGCAACGTCATGCCCGCCAACCCGCGGCCCGACGACTGGTCGCTCGACATGCCGAACCAGTTCGAGGCCGCCGAGCGGATCGCCGCGCGCCGCGGCATCACCCGCGCCGACCTCGACGCGTTCGGCGCCCGCTCCCAGCAGCTCGCCGCCAAGGCGTGGGCGGACGGCCGCTTCGACCGCGAGATCGCCCCGATCACGGCGCCCGTCCTGGACGCCGAGGGCGGCGTCACCGGGGAGACCCGCGAGGTCACCCGCGACCAGGGCCTGCGCGAGACGACCGCCGACAAGCTCGCCGGGCTCAGGCCGGTCCTCGGCCCCGAGGCCCTGCACACGGCGGGCACCTCGTCCCAGATCTCCGACGGCGCCGCCGCCGTCCTGCTGATGTCGGAGGAGAAGGCCCGGGACCTCGGCCTGCGCCCGCGCGCGCGCATCCGCACCCAGGCCCTCGTCGGCGGCGAGCCGTACTACCACCTGGACGGCCCCGTGCAGTCGACCGAGCGCGTCCTGCGGCGCTCAGGCATGGCCATGGGCGACATCGACATCACCGAGATCAACGAGGCGTTCGCGTCGATCGTGCTGTCCTGGGCGTCGGTCCACGAGCCGGACATGGACCGGGTCAACGTCAACGGCGGCGCCATCGCCCTCGGCCACCCCGTGGGCGCCACCGGCGCCCGGCTGATCACCACCGCGCTGCACGAGCTGGAGCGCCGCGACGCCGGGACCGCCCTGGTCACGATGTGCGCGGGCGGCGCCCTGTCCACCGCCACGATCCTCGAACGGGTCTGACCGGCGGGCATCCTGGAGTACAGGACAGCGCACGACCACGGGCCCCGGTCCCAGCGGCCGGGGCCTTCGAACCATGAACAGGCGCGAAAGGCGGTCTCGGTGCAGCCGGAACCTGAGGACCTCGGCGGCGGGCTGTGGAGCGTCCCCGTCCCCATCCCGAACAACCCCCTGTCGTACACGCTGGTGTACGCGGTGGAGAGCCCCCGGGGCCCCGTCCTGATCGACGCGGGCTGGCAGCACGAGGACGCCTGGACGGCCCTGCGCGACGGGCTCGGCACGTTCGGGATCGACGTGGCCGACGTGTACGGCGTGGTCGTCACGCACTTCCACCCCGACCACGCGGGCCTCGCCGGGCGCGTCCGCGAGACGTCCGGCGCCTGGGTCGCCATGCACCACTCCGACGCCGCGATCGTCCGGCTCTTCAACGAGGTCGGCCAGGGCGGCCGCCGCTCGTTCGAGCTGACGGCGCTGCGCCGCGCGGGCGCGGCCGAGTCGGACCTGACCGGGCCGGCCCAGCAGACCCGGGTCTCGCCGCCCGCGATCCCGGACCGCGAGCTGTCCGACGGCGACCTGGTCGACGTTCCCGGGCGCCGGCTCCAGGCCGTCTGGACCCCCGGGCACACGCCGGGCCACATCTGCCTGCACCTGGAGGACGGCGACCGCATCTTCACCGGCGACCACGTCCTGCCGCGCATCACCCCGCACATCGGCCTCTACCCCTACGACACCCCGGACGTGGACCCGCTGAGCGACTTCCTCGGCTCCCTCGACAAGGTCTCGGCCATGACCGTGGGCGAGGTCCTGCCCGCCCACCAGCACCGCTTCCGCGGCCTCGGGGACCGGGCCCGCGAGATCATCGCCCACCACGAGGAGCGGCTCGCGGAGGTGGCGGCGCTGCTGTCCCCGAGCCCCGTCACGCTGTGGGACCTCACCGCCGGCCTCACCTGGCGGCACCCGTGGGCCGAGATGGCCCAGCAGGCGCGCCGCATGGCCGCCGCCGAGGCCGCCGCGCACCTGCGCACGCTGGAGACCCGCGGCGCCGCCCGCCGCGAGGGCGACGACGACCCCCTCCGCTACGTCCTGCGCTGACGTCCCCGATCCTCCGCCGGGTGTCGTCCGGGGCCGTTAGGGTGCCCACCGATGATCTCGGAAGGGGTGGCGGATGCGGGACCGGCCGAGGCCGGAGGAAGACGGGATCGACGGCGCGACGGCACTCGCGGCGGACGATCCGGAGGGGGCGCGCGCACGGGTCCTGCGGACGGCCGGAAGGCGGCCCGCGGCCTCCCTGCCGGACTTCTTCTCGGACGCGGCGCTGGTGTTCGCCCGGGCGGAGCTGGCCGAGCAGGCCGCGTTCTACCTCGGCAAGGCCGGCGAGGCCGAGGAGGCCAACGCGCGGCTGCTCGACCTCCCGCCGGACACCGCCCGGGCGCAGCGGGTGCTGGTGGAGCTGGTCCCGCTGGGCGCGATCACCCCGTCGGCGCTGCACGGGCACCTGAAGCGGCTCGCGCGGCACGGCGACGCGGCGGCCGCCCACGCGTGGGCGCGGGAGGCGGTGTGCGCGTTCTTCGACTCGGGCGCCGTCCCCTATCCGAACGTCGTCGCGGACCTGCTTCCGGTGGCGCGGTCGGCAGGCGTGGACGAGGCGAGCGAAACGGACTTCCTCGCCGAGCGGCTGCTGCGCGGCGGGCTGCTGCCCCGGGCGCCGCTGCCGCTGTGGGCGGCCCTGGACGCGGCGCTGCGGCGGCTCGCCGGTCAGCCCGAGCTGCTGGACCTGCTGATCGAGGCGCGGCCCGACGGCGGGCTGTACGCCGATCCCGGTCCGCGCGCCGAACACCATCGCCGCTGGCTGCTGCTGCTCGGACTGGTCGGGCCGGGCGGCGGCTGCCGCGAGAGTGGTTCACCGCCGCCGGTCCGCTGCCCGCGGTCGAGCTGATGCGCCTGGCCGCCGGCGCGGGCGACCGCCTGTTCCCAGCGCCGGGCCGGTGATTCGACCCGGCCGCCGACCCGGTCGTCGGCCGCTCCGCCCCCGACCCCCTCGCCTTCACCCGGACGAAGGTCCAGGCTCCGCAGTGGACCGGCGAGAGCGACGACCTCCCCAGGTTCGTCGCGCAGTTCGACGAGGGCGCCCCGAGCGCGCGGGAGCGGCTGGACGCCTGCGTGCGCGGCGGGCGACCTGCTCGGTCTGGAGGTCGCGCTGCCCCGGCTGGCGCCGCTGGCGGAGACCGCGGCCGCGACACCGGCCGCCGAGGCCCTGGCCGGCCTGGAGATCACCGATCCGGTCGACGCGCTGTGGCGCGCGCTGCGGGCCGGGCTGCCCGAGGAGCTGCGGTTCCCGGCCGTCGAGGACTCGCCCGTCACCATCGTCCTGCACGACGACCTGCTCACGCTCGGCGTCGCGGGGAAGCGCGTCGAGGTCCACGGGCCCGCGGGGCCGGTCCACCGCGCCGACCTCCCCCACGGCACCGGCACTTACCCGTGGTACGACGGCGCCGACGACTACCTGTCGCGGCTGAACGGGACGCGCGCGGAGACCTACCGCGCGCCCGCGCCCGGCAAGCTGGAGGTGCCCGCCGACGGGCGGTGGCGATGGCCGCGCGGCCCGGCGGCGGTCGCACTGACGTTCCCGGGCGCGACCGCGCCGACGCAGGTCACGCTCGACCGGGGGCTCCCGCGCCTGGTCGACGGCGAGGGCCGGACCACCCTCCGGCTCCGGTACTCCCCGGTCCGGCGCGGCGACGACGTCATGCCGCCGCCCGGCTTCTGGCCCCACCTGCCGGCCGCGGACCCGGAGGGCTCGGCGGCGCCGCGCGGCCTCGCCCGCGACGGCGCCGCCCGCCTGGTGGACACCGCCCTCGTCCACCGGCGGGAGCTGGACGCCGAGCTCGGCCGCGTCCTCCCGGAGATCACCGACGCGCGGCTGCTGGAGGGCGTGGCGGCGCTGGTGCTCCGCGCCGCCGCGTGCCTGCTCGACGTGCTCCGCCTTCGGGACGCGCTCCGCCTGCCCCACCCGGACGGGCTGCCGGAGAGGGTTCGCGGCGACGGGCTGCGGGCCGGGCGGCTGGGCTACCGCCGGCCGGCCGTCCGGTACCTCGCCGAGGTCCTCGTGGAGGCCGCCGAGACCGGGCCCGCCTACGACGTTCCCCATCCGCTCGGCCGCATCGACCTGCCCACCGGGGCGCGGGGCGTGTACTTCGCGTTCGGGACGCTCGGCGGCGAGGCGCTGCTGGCAGCGCAGCCGTGGCGGGCCGCGTACCAGCGGGCGAAGGCCGCGGACCTGCTGGCCACGTGGGGCGGCACGCCCTGGGGCGACGGCAGCGGCCGGTGGCGGCGGCTGTGCTTCGGCGCCCAGGCCACGCAGGACCCCGAGGGGCGGCTCTGGCGGACGCCCAACGGCGCGATGGTGATCCTTTCCTGGCAGGCCCGTCCGCACAGGGAGTCCTTCGCCGTCGAGTACTCGCCGGACGGCGTCTTCCGCGACTTCACCTTCCCCGGCTGGCAGCACCGGCATCCGCCCAAGCCGCAGGGCCGGGGCGGGGCGGACCGCATCGCGAGGTACCTGCGCCTTCTGGACGAGCGCGGCCCGGCCCCCTACGACGTGGAGCCGTGCGGCGGCTCGCCGAGGGCACGGGGCCGCCGGTCTCCTCGGCAGCGTCCGCCGCCTACGGGTACCCGTTCACGGTCGGGCGCGAGAAGGAGCGGGCCCGGCTCCCCGCGGACGTCGCCGCGCTCTACAACGATCCCGAGACGGGCGAGCACGCCGGGCACACCTGGTCGTGGCAGCGCGACGAGGCGCTGCGCCAGCCCCTGATGCCCGCGGATCCGGAGGACCTGTGGGTCACGGGCCCGGACGTGGACGCGGCCGTCGCGTGGTGGGGCGCCGGGGGGCGCGAACTGGGGCTGTGACCTTCCCTCCGGGGTGCGACGCAGATCACTCTCACGGGCGGGACTCTTGATGAGACTGGAGTCTCATGTTAGAACCTGTTCTAGGTAAGTGCGTCAAGCAAGCGCTCACTGCGGCCTGTTCGCCTCGTGTGGTCTCCACCCCGGCACGAAGGATCCTCCATGGCACTCGCGACGTCCCCCCTCTCCGCCGCCCGGCCGTTCCGGGCCCCCGAGATCGACATCATCGATCCGGGCGTCTACGAGCGCGGGGGGATCCCGCACCGCCAGTTCCAGTGGCTGCGCGACAACGACCCCGTCCACTGGCACCAGGACCCGAACGACGGAGTGCCGGGGTTCTGGGCCATCACCCGCCACGAGGACGTGGTGTCGGTGTCGCGGCGCGCCGACCCGTACTCCTCGCACGAGCGGACGTCGATGTTCGAGGAGTTCTCCAGCGACGACATCGCCATGTACGGGCAGATGATGCTCTTCCAGGACCCGCCGAGCCACACCCGGCTGCGGTCCATGGTCAACAAGGGCTTCACCCCGCGGATGATCGGGCGGCTGGAGGAGCACATCCGCAAGATCTGCAACGAGCTGATCGACGAGGCCGCGCCGCTCGGCGAGTGCGACTTCGTCGAGCGGTTCGCCGCCCCGCTGCCGCTGTACACGATCTGCGAGCTGCTCGGCGCCCCGATGGAGGACCGGGAGAAGATCTTCCACTGGTCGAACAAGCTCGTCGCGTTCAACGACCCCGAGTTCATCGGGGGCCGCGAGGAGTCGACCCTGTGCGCCGCCGAGTTCGCCGAGTGGGGCGGGCGGCTCGCCGCGGCGCGGGAGTCCACGCCGCGCGACGACATCGTGACCAAGCTGCTGACGCCCGACGCCGACGGGAACAGGATCAGCCTGGAGGAGTTCCAGCTCTTCGTGATCATGCTGTCGATCGCCGGGAACGAGACCACCCGGACCGCCACCGCGGGCGGCATGATCGCGTTCTTCGAGCGGCCGGACCAGTGGGCCCGGCTGCGGGAGGACCGGAGCCTGCTGCCGACGGCGGTCGAGGAGATCGTCCGCTGGGTCAGCCCGATCAACCAGTTCCGCCGGACGGCGCTGGTCGACACCGAGATCGGCGGCAAGCAGATCAAGGCCGGCGACAAGGTCGTGATGTTCTACGGCTCCGCGAACCGCGACGAGCGCGCCTTCGACAACCCCTTCGCCTTCGACGTGGCGCGCGACCCGAACCCGCACATCGGCTTCGGCGGCGGCGGCCCGCACTACTGCCTCGGGACGCACCTCGCCCGGATGAACCTGCGGATCGTCTTCGAGACGATCCTGGAGCGCATGCCCGACATCCGGCTCGCCGGCGAGCCGCGCCGCTTGCGTTCCAACTTCGTCAACGGCTACAAGGAGATCCCGGTGAGCTTCACGCCATCGGCCCCCCTCGGAGGTTGACGGCGCCCATCACTCCGGACGAGGAGGTTCGAGGCGATGACCCCCACCCCAGACACCTCAGACACCCCCGACACCCCCGACATCGAACTGGTCGACCCGGGCGCGTACGAGCACAGCGGCGTCCCGCACGGGCAGCTGGCATGGCTGCGCGAGCACGAGCCGGTGTACCGCCACCACGGCGACCCGGAGCTCGACCACCCGCCGTTCTGGGCCGTCACCCGGCACGAGGACGTCGTGCACGTCTCGCGGCACCCGGAGGTCTT
Organism: Spirillospora sp. CA-108201; assembly: GCF_050936235.1. Taxonomy (NCBI): domain Bacteria; kingdom Bacillati; phylum Actinomycetota; class Actinomycetes; order Streptosporangiales; family Thermomonosporaceae; genus Spirillospora; species Spirillospora sp. CA-108201. The sequence continues at coordinate 3,829,028 of NZ_JBNJNE010000001.1, forward strand.
CTCGTCCTGGCAGCGGCTGGCGCTGTTCCACGAGTCGCCGGAGGACCAGATCGTCCTGCAGCGGATGATGATGCTCAACCAGGACCCGCCGGAGCACTCGCGCAAGCGGAGCATCGTCAACCGGGGCTTCACCCCGCGCGCGATCGGCGCGCTGGAGCAGCACATCCGGGACATCTGCCGGCGCCTGGTGGCCGAGACCGCCGAGCGCGGGCAGGAGGCCGACTTCGTCCGCGACCTGGCGGCGCCGCTGCCGCTGTACGTGATCTGCGAGCTGCTCGGCGCCCCGCCCGAGGACCGGGAGAAGATCTTCCACTGGTCGAACACGCTGATCGGCGGGGACGACCCGGACTTCCAGCGGACGCCGGAGGAGGGGCAGCAGGCGGCGACGGAGCTGTACGCCTACGCCAACGAGCTGGCCGCCGACCGGAGGGAGAGCCCGCGCGAGGACATCGTCACCCGGCTGCTCCAGCCGGACGCCGACGGCGAGGTGCTGACCGGGGACGAGTTCGAGCTGTTCGTGATGCTGCTGTCGGTCGCCGGGAACGAGACGACCCGCAACGCCGCGTCCGGCGGCATGCTCGCGCTGCTGGAGCACCCCGAGCAGTGGGAGCGGATGAAGGCCGACCCGTCCCTGGCCCGGACGGCGGCGGACGAGATCGTCCGCTGGGTCACCCCGGTCAACATGTTCCGGCGCACGGCCGTCCGGGACACCGAGATCGGCGGACGGGCCGTCGCCGAGGGCGACAAGGTCGTGGTGTTCTACTCCTCGGCCAACCGCGACGAGGCGGTCTTCGCCGACCCCTACCGCTTCGACGTGGGCCGGGACCCGAACCCCCACCTGGGCTTCGGCGGCGGCGGTCCGCACTTCTGCCTGGGCTCCCACCTTGCCCGGCTTGAGCTGAGTGTGCTCTTCGAGACACTCTTGGACGCCATGCCCAATATTGAACTCAACGGTAACGTTCGCAGGCTAAGGTCTAGTTTCATCAACGGTGTAAAGGAGATGCCGGTACGGGTGCGTCCGGCATCCCTCGACTGACGGGAGTGGTGCGTGGGCAGGGGATCGCGTGGGTGAGGCAGGCGAGGCCGGCGGTCCGTTGCGGGTGGCCCTGCTCTCGTACCGCAGCAAGCCGCACTGCGGCGGGCAGGGCGTCTATCTCCGGCACCTGACCCGGGAGCTGGTCGACCTCGGGCACACCGTGGAGGTCGTCTCCGGCCAGCCCTACCCGGAGCTCGACCGCGAGGAGATCACCCTCACCAAGCTGCCGAGCCTGGACCTGTACCGGGACGAGGACCCGTTCCGCACCCCGGCCCTCGGCGAGTTCCGCGACTGGCTGGACGTCCTGGAGTTCGCGCACATGAGGACCGGCGGCTTCCCCGAGCCGCTCACCTTCAGCCTGCGGGCGCTGCGGCTGCTGCGGGAGCGCCGCCGCGACTTCGACGTCGTGCACGACAACCAGGTCCTCGGCGTCGGCAACCTCGGCATCGCCCGGCTCGGGCTGCCGCTGGTGACGAGCATCCACCACCCGATCAGCGTCGACCGGCGGATCGACATCGAGGCCGCCCGCGGCCTCAAGCAGAAGCTCGGCAAGCGCCGCTGGTACGGGTTCGTCGGGATGCAGTCGCAGGTGTCGCGGCGGATCGGGCCCGTGCTGACGGTGTCGGAGTCCTCCAAGGTCGACATCGTCAAGGACTTCAAGGTCGACCCGCGCGACATCGAGATCCTGCCGCTCGGCGTCGACACCCGGATCTTCCACCCGCGCGGCGAGCGCGTCCCCGGCCGCATCGTGGCGATGGCCAGCGCGGACGCGCCGATCAAGGGCGTGGACGTGCTGCTGCGCGCGGTCGCCAAGGTCGCCACCGAGCGCGACGTCCACGTGATCGTGGTCAGCCGGCCGCAGAAGGACGGCCCGACCGAGCGGCTCGTGCGCGAGCTGGCGCTCGGCGAGCGGGTCCGGTTCGTCGGCGGCATCGGCGACGCCGAGCTCGGCGAGCTGCTGGCGTCCGCGGAGACCGCCGTCGTCCCGTCGCGCTACGAGGGGTTCTCGCTGCCGGCCGTCGAGCACATGGCGTCCGGGACGCCGCTGGTGGCGAGCCGCGCCGGCGCCCTGCCCGAGGTCGTGGGCGACGCCGGGATCCTGGTCGAGCCGGGTGACGTGGAGGAACTGGCCGCGACCCTGCACCGCCTGCACGACTCCGCCGAGGAGCGTGCGCGGGTGGGAGCCGCCGGCCTCGCGCGCGTCCAGGAGCGGTTCGCCTGGCCCACCGTGGCGCAGGCCACCGTGGAGCACTACCGGGCCGCCATCACCCAGCAGAACTACCGGCGCCTAGCCGCGCGCAAGGGCAAGTGAGGGAGCGTCCCGCGGACGCCCTCTGATCGGAAGGAGCACGACCCTGCTGACCGTGGATTTCCAGCGGTTCCGCGTCTCCCCCGGAGACCGCGTCCTCGACATGGGGTGCGGCGCCGGACGGCACGCCTTCGAGCTGTACCGACGGGGTGCGCACGTCGTGGCCTTCGACCAGGACGCCGGGGAGCTGTCCGGCGTGGACGAGATGTTCGGGGCGATGCGCCTCGAAGGCCAGGTGCCCGAGGACGCGACCGCCGAGACCGTGCAGGGCGACGCGCTGGACCTGCCGTTCCCCGACGACCACTTCGACGCGATCGTCGCGTCCGAGGTGCTGGAGCACATCCCCGACGACATGCGGGCGATGCGCGAGCTGCTGCGCGTCCTCAGGCCGGGCGGGAAGCTCGCGGTGACGGTGCCGAGCTGGCTGCCCGAGCGGGTCTGCTGGGCCCTGTCGGAGGACTACCACACCGCCCCCGGTGGGCACGTGCGGATCTACACCCGCGCGGAGCTGGAGGCCAAGCTGAAGTCGGTCGGCTTCCGGGTCGGCGGCCACCACCACGCGCACGGGCTGCACGCCCCCTACTGGTGGATCAAGTGCGCGGTGGGGGTGGACAACGACGGCAACCCGCTCGCCAAGGCCTACCACCAGATCCTCGTCTGGGACATCATGAAGCGGCCGCTCGCCACCCGGCTGGCCGAGCGCGTCATGAACCCGCTGATCGGCAAGAGCGTCGTCGTCTACTTCGCCAAGCCCGCCGCGCCGGACGCGCCGGCGGCACCGGCCAGGGAGACGGCGGATGCGGTCTGAGACCGCCCCGCCCTCGGTTCCCGGAGTCCTGACCGCCGGCGACGTCGTCGCCACGGCGCGGAGCATCGCCGCGCAGCAGGAGGACTCCGGCGCGATCCCGTGGTTCTCGCCGACGCACGGCGTTCCCGGCCACGTGGACGCCTGGAACCACGTCGAGGCCGCGATGGCCCTGTCGGTCGCCGGGCTCGGCGCCGAGGCCAGGCGGGCCTACGCGTGGCTGCGCGGCGTCCAGCGCCCGGACGGGTCGTGGCCCGCGAAGTGGGTGCTGGGCGAGGTCACCGAGCCGGGCGGGGAGTCCAACCACGCCGCCTACGTCGCGGTGGGCGTCTGGCACGAGCTGCTGACGACCGGGGACGAGGACTTCGCCCGGCAGATGTGGCCGGCGGTCCGGCGGGCGATCGACTTCACGCTCGGGCTGCAGACCCGGCGCGGCGAGATCATCTGGATCCGGCACGAGAGCGGCGGGGCGTCCGACCACGCGCTGCTGACCGGCTGCTCGTCGATCTACCAGTCGCTGCGCTGCGCGGTCGCGCTGGCCGAGCGGCTCGGCGAGCACCAGCCGGACTGGGAGCTCGCCGCCGACCAGCTCGGGCACGTGGTGGCCGCGCATCCGGAGGCGTTCGCCGACAAGAGCCGCTGGTCGATGGACTGGTACTACCCGGTGCTCGGCGGCCCCGTGCGGGGCGCGGAAGCGGCGCGCCGCTTCGACGAGGCCTGGGACACCTTCGTGGTGCCGGGCCTCGGCTGCCGCTGCGTCTCGGACCAGCCGTGGGTGACGGCGGCGGAGAGCTGCGAGCTGGTGCTGGCGCTGGACGCCGCGGGCGACCGCGACCGCGCGCTGGAGCTGTTCACCACCATCCAGCACCTCCGGCACGAGGACGGCTCGTACTGGACGGGCTGGCAGTTCGAGAACGAGCGGCACTTCCCCGGGGACCGTTCCACCTACACGGCGGCGGCGGTGGTCCTGGCGGCGGACGCGCTGGCGGGCGCCTCCCCCGGCTCCCGGCTCTTCAAGGAGATCGCGGGACGGCCGCTCGGGCCGTCCGCGGCCTCCGACCCGCTGGCGTGCGGCTGCGCGCTCGTCGCGGCCGCCAACCGCGCCTGACCGGGCTCCCCCGGTCAGGCGCGCCGGCTCGGGCCGGGCGGTCCGCGAGACCCGTCAGGCGGGCGAGAGCGGGTCGGCGTCGCCGATGCGCTCCAGGACGCGCAGGGAGCCCTCCGCCCTGCGCTCCTCGAAGGCGCCGCTCGCGAGCGCCCGCAGGTAGAGGTGGTAGGGCGGCCGCCCGCCGTCCCGGGGGTCCGGGAAGACGTCGTGGATCACCAGGGCCCCGCCGACGGCGAGGTGCGGCGTCCAGCCCTCGTAGTCGCCCTGGGCGTGCTCCTCGGCGTGGCCGCCGTCGATGAACAGCAGCGCCAGCGGCGCCCGCCAGTAGGCCGACACGGTGCGGGACTGCCCGACGACGGCGATGATCTCGTCGTCCAGCCCGGCCGCGGCGATCGTCTTGCGGAACTTGGGCAGGGTGTCCATCCGGCCGGTGCTCGGGTCGACCAGGGACGGGTCGTGGTGCTCCCAGCCCGCCTGGTTCTCCTCCGAGCCGTGGTGGTGGTCGACGGTGACCAGGATGGTCCCGGCCGCTCTGGCGGCGGCCCCCAGGTACACGGCCGACTTGCCGCAGTAGGTGCCGACCTCCAGCATGGGCCCGGTCCCGGCCAGGCGGCCGCCGTACTCCAGGCCCGTCTCGTACAGCGCGAGGCCCTCGCCGTCCGGCATGAAGCCCTTGGCGCCGCGCGCGGTGCGCAGCAGCTCGGCGGGCATCGGCGTTGCCGGCTGCGCGTCTTCGCTGGTCGTCCCCGGTCCGGTGGACGCCTTGATGTGGGTCATCGATCTCCTCCGTCCGGGCACCATATCCGACATCGGTGGGGTGAGACGCGCGTCTCACGCGGAGTCTTGCCGGACCAGACTGGAACGTGTTCTACTTTCGAGGTGAGCCACCCGTTTCCGAACGATATTCGGTAGGTTGACGGGTGAGTCCCACGAACGGAGCAGAGCGATGAGAGTACGAGTCGACCCTCTGGTGTGCGAGGCGAACGCCGTGTGCGTCGGGCTCGCCCCCGAGGTCTTCGGCCTCACCGACGACGACGAGCTGCGGATCCCGCGGCCGGACGTCCCGCCCGAGGAGCTGGACCGCGTCCGCCACGCGGTGCGGTCGTGCCCGAAGGCCGCGCTGACGCTGGAGGAGTAGCCCGGCGGCTGCCCCCGGTCCCCCGTTCACCCACCCCAGACCCCCGGCAACAGCTCAGGCACAGTGGAGGCAGCCATGGCACGCGCCGCGGTACTGCATGCGGTCGGCGACAAGGAACTCGACCTGCGCGACGACGTCTCGACGATCGATCCGGGCCCCGACCAGGTGAAGGTCAGGATCAAGGCGACCGGGGTCTGCCACTCGGACCTGTCCACCATGACCGGCGTGCTGCCGTCCGCGATGCCCACGGTCATCGGCCACGAGGGCGCCGGGGTCGTGGCCGAGGTCGGCGACCGGGTGACCGGCGTCCAGCCCGGCGACCACGTCGTCGTCAACTGGACCCCCGACTGCGGCGAGTGCGCCGAGTGCCTGCGCGGCGAGCCCTACCTGTGCATGACCTACCTCGCGCAGTCGTTCTCCGAGCCCGGCTTCACGCTCGGCGACGGCGGCCCCGCGTTCGGCATGGCGGGCACCGGCACCTGGGCCGAGGAGATCGTGCTCCCCCGGCGCGGCGTGATCAAGATCGCCGAGGACATCCCCTTCGAGTACGCGGCCCTGCTCGGCTGCGGCGTCCCCACCGGCGTCGGCGCCGTCATCAACACCGCGAAGGTCACGCCGGGATCCCGGGTCGCGGTGGTCGGCGCGGGCGGCGTCGGGCTCTCCGTCATCCAGGGCGCCAGGATCGCGGGCGCGTCGACCATCCTGGCGATCGACCCGAACGAGGCCAAGCACCCCATCGCCAAGCAGTTCGGCGCGACCCACACCGCCACGCTGGAGGACCTGGAGCAGACCAAGGGCCTCCTCACCGGCGGCGCGGGCTTCGACTACACCTTCGAGGTCGTCGGCAGGTCCGCGGCGATCACCACGGCGTGGAACGCGACCCGGCGCGGCGGCGACGTCATCGTCGTGGGCGCGGGCGCCGCCGACGACAGCTGGAGCCAGACGGCGTTCGCGCTGCTGTTCGACGGCAAGACCCTGAAGCCGTCCCTGTACGGCGGCTGCGACCTCAAGCGCGACATCCCCCTGTTCGTCGACCTGTGGCGCGCCGGAAAGCTCGACATCGACAGCCTCATCACCCGCCGGATCGGCTTCGAGGACCTGAACGACGCCGTCCGCGCCCTCGCCAACGGCGAAGTGATCCGGCAGGTTGTCTTGTTCTAATGGCTTTTTCTCCTCCTTCGGGCCTGGCGGCCCTCCATCGTCGATAAAGCGGGCGATCGCTGGCATCGCTCCGGCTCGCCTGGCGGCTCGCTGCGCGATCAGATTCTTGCTTCGCTCGAATCTGCCTTCGGACGCGATCGCGGCTCCTTAGGTCGTTGCGTGGTTGCGGTGGGGGCTGAGGTCGTTGCCTTCGGACGCGATCGTGGAACTCAGGGCGGCGCGTCCGGGGGCGGGGTCGGGGCGGAGCGGCGGCATCGCTTGTGCGTCCGGGTTGTCGCGTGGTCCCGCGGGGGCGTGTCCGACCCGCGTATCATCCTTGTCTGTTCGGGTCGGGCGGCGAGTCGGTCATGGAGCGCGATTGGTGCACGGTCTGCGGCGGCTCCCGGCCGCGGCGGCGATCACGGCGGTCGTACTGGCGTCCCTCGTCCAGGGGTCTGTCGCGCACGCTGCTCCCCGAGCCGTCCGCATTCACGACATCCAGGGCGCTGCGCACATCTCGCCGCTGAACGGGTCCGCGGTCGCACGGGTCCCGGGCGTCGTGACGGCCGTGACCTCCAACGGCTTCTGGATGCAGGACCCGCGTCCCGACAGGAACCCCGCGACGTCCGAGGGCGTCTTCGTCTTCACCCGGGACCGGCCGCGCGCGGCGGTCGGCGACGCGGTCCGGGTGGACGGCCGGGTCAGCGAGTTCCGGCCGGACGGCGGCTCCTCCGGCGGGCTGACCCGGACGGAGATCGACGCCACCGCGACCACGGTCGGCGCGCACGGGACGCCGCCGCCCCCCGTCGTGCTCGGCGCGGGCGGCCTCAGGCCGCCGAGCGTGATCGACCACGGGGTGGGGGACGTGGAGCGCGGCGGCGCGTTCGATCCCCGCCGCGACGCCCTGGACTTCTACGAGGCGCTCGAAGGCATGCGGATCGGGCTCCGCGACGCCGTCGCGGCCGGCCCGTCCCGCGACGGAGAGCTGCCGGTGCTGCCCTCCGGGGGCGCCGGCGCCGAGCCGCGGACGGCCCGCGGCGGCGTCCTGCTGCGCGACGGCGACGCCAACCCCGAGCGGGTCATCCTCGACGACGCCCTCGCCCCGCTGCCCGGCATGGACGTCGGCGACCGGCTGCCCGGCGCGAACACCGGCGTCCTCGACTACTCCTACGGCGGCTACAAGCTGCTGCTCACCGCGACGCCGCGGCGGACCCCCGGCGGGCTCGCCCGCGAGGCGACCCGGCCGCAGCGCCCCGGCGAGCTCGCCGTCGCCACCGCCGGGCTGGACGGGCTGAGCCCCGACGCCCCGGCCGCGCGGTTCGACGCCGCGGCGCGCGACATCGTGGACGGCCTGCGCTCCCCCGACCTCGTCGCGGTGAGCGGCCTCGGCGACAACAGCGGCCCGGGCGACGACGGCACCGTCGCCGACGACCAGAGCGTGGCCCAGCTGATCACGGCGATCAGCGCGGCGGGCGGCCCCGCCTACGACTGGCGGGCGATCGACCCGCGCGACAACACCGACGGCGGGCGCAAGGGCGCCAACGACCGGGTGGGATTCCTCTTCCGCACCGACCGCGGGCTCTCGTTCGTCGACCGCCCGTCGCTGGCCGACCCCGTCCCCGACGAACCGCCGGCGCGGCCCGACCCGGCCGTCACGCCGGTCAGGGCCGTCCCGCGCGGCGGCGCGGCGGGGCTCACGCTGAGCCCCGGCCGGATCGCGCCGGGCGACGCCGCGTGGTCGGGCGCCCGCAAGCCGATCGCCGGGGAGGTGACCTGGCGGGGCCGCCGCATCATCGTCGTCGCGAACCAGTGGTTCCCCCGCACCGGCGACGACCAGCCGCTCTTCGGGCGCCGCCAGCCGCCGTCCCAGCCCACCCAGTGGCGCCGGGACGCGCAGGCCCGTGTCGTCGCGGGCTTCGTGAACTCCGTCCGGAAGGTGGACGCGCGGGCCCGCGTGATCGTGGCGGGCGACCTCGGCGACGGCGGGACCTCCGTCCCGGTCCGCACCCTCGCCCAGGGCGCGGGTCTCGCCGACCTGCCGGCGGAACTGCCCGCGGGCGACCGCTACACGGCCGTCACGAGCGGCAACGCCGAGGACCTCGACCACATCCTGCTGAGCCGGTCGCTGCGCGGCGACCGGCACGAGTTCGACGTGGTGCACCGCAGGGCCGAGTTCGCCGACCGCGCGGGCGACCGCGACCCCACGGTGGTCCGCATCGCGGTGACCGGCCGGTAGCGGTCGGTGGCGGCCGATAGCGTTCCCGAGTATGGGAGATGCCGAAAGTAGCGTCACGTTAGGTCCGGAATACCTCCGGGGTTTTTCTCCTGACCGGTGGGGCAGCGTCCGTTCGGCACAACCCCCCACCGGGAGGAGACGCCTTCCATGGCGACCCGATATCGGCCGCACATCAGCCTGTTCGGCCTCATCTACCTGATCGTCGGCGTGTTCATCGCCTGGGATCGCGGCTACATCAACGAGGGCCTGGTCGAGAAGATCGTCAGCGCGCTGCTGGCGATCTTCCTCTGGATCCTCGTCCTGCTCGGCGTGGACTTCCACATCGACTTCTGAGCCCGCACCCCCGGACCGGGCACGGGTCGTCCCCCCTCCCCCGCAGAGGGACGACCCGTGTCCTCGCCGACAGGTGCCCGTCGCCACTCGGCCATAGACCGCAAGTGCCGCAAAAGTTACTTTCCGCTCATGACGAAAAAGGACTGCAGTTGCGGACATGGCGGCGGATGCTCGTGCGCGAAGGGCTGCTCCTGCGGCTGCAACGGCTGACCGAGGGGCGCCCGTGCCCACCGAGGGCGAGGGCGCACCGAGGGCGGGGGCTCACCCGAGGGCGGGGGCGCGCCAGAGGATCGCGGCGTCGCCGTCGGCGCCGGTCGCCAGGATCGTCGAGCCCATCGCCGTCAGGGCGGTGAGGCGCTGGTCGCCGGGTCCGGTGAGGCCGGGGACGGCGAGGCGCCGCCAGTTCACCCCGTCGGGTGACGTGAGCACCGCCGCGTCGTCCTTCGCCGAGGCCGCCGCGACGAACCCCCCGGGCGTCGCCGCGACGGCGGTCGCGGTCAGGCCGGGACCGAGGTCGCGCCGCGTCCACGTCGCCCCGGCGTCGGTGGACACCAGCGCGGCCGCGCCGCCGGCGATCGCGACGAGAGTGTCGCCCTTGGCCGCGAGCTGGGTGAGCGGGGCGGTGAGGCCGGGCGGAAGCTTGGCGGCGGTCCACCTGAGGCCGTCCGGTGACGTCCAGGCCGCGGGCCCCCTGCCGCGTCCGCCGACCGCCGCGTAGGCCCTGCTCGTGGCGGCCACGTCGGACGGCGCGCCGTCCAGGCCCGCGCGGGTCCAGGCGCGCAGGTCGGCCGAGCGCCAGGCCACGCCGGTCCCGACCGCGACGTAGCCGGACGCGCCGGCCGCGGCGGCCACGGGCGGCGGGCCCGCCGGGAACGCGGGCTTCTGCCAGGTGACCCCGTCCTGCGAGGTCATCGCGAGAGGGCCGGGGGCCGCGCCCGACACGCGCCCGACGGCCAGCCAGCCGCGCCCGCCGCGGACGGCGTCGGACAGCAGGCCGGCCGTGGCGGGGAACCCGGCGCGCTTCCACGCGCGGCCGTCGGGGGCCGTCCAGATCGCGGCGTTGCCGTTGGTGCTGCCCACCGCGACGGAGACGCCCGGCCCCGCGGCCAGCGACCTGACCGAGCGCTCCGGGTGGACGGCGCCCGGGACGGTGCGCAGGTCCACGCCGAACAGGTAGCCGTCGTCGCCCTGCCGTCCGGAGACGGCGACCTTCCCGCCGGCGACCGTCAGGCCGCTGCCGCGCACCGGCGCGGGGATGGTGCCGCCCGGCTGCCAGGTGCGGCCGTCCGCGCTGCGCAGGACGGTGCGCGCGCCCTTCGCGCCCTGGACGATGACCGCGAACCCCGAGGGGGTGCCGTCGAACCGCTCGATCCCGGCGCCGCCGAACCGGCCCGCGGGCCGCCACCTGGCACCGTCCGCCGAGGTGAACAGGACGCCGAAGCGCGTCGTCCTGCGGTGCTTCTTGCGTCCGGTCGTCCGCCGGCCCTCGCGGACCGTCGCGAACCCGCCGGGGCCGACCGCCAGGCCCTTCGTCGACCCGTACGAGCCCTGCGCCTGCGGGACGCCGGCGAGCGCCCACGTCCGGCCGCCGTCGGCGGACCGCCAGAGACCGTCGGTCCGCACGGTCCGCGTGACCTGCTTCTTGCCCCGCTTCTTGGTGACCCTCTGGCCGTACGTCCCGTGGGCCACGATCACGTTCCCCGTCGCCGCGACGCGGTCGAGGGAGATGATCCCCGGAATGCCGTCGACGCGCTGCCACACGCGCCCGTCGGCCGAACTCCAGGCCAGCGCCCGGCCGCCGGACGCGCCCACGGCGACGAAGCCCTGGCCGGTGCGGGTGAGGTCGTTCACCTGGTCGGACGGCGTGAAGCCCGCGGCGGGCGGGCGGCGCGTCCAGGTCGCGGCGTCCTCGCTCGTCCACGCCGTCACGCCCCCGGTGGAGGAGCGGCCGAGCGCCGCCCAGCGGCCGGCGCCGCCGTCGACGAGGCGCGGGGTGTCGCCGGGCGGGACGGCGGACCCGTCCGCCGCGCGCAGCGCCGCGAGCGACCAGGCGTCCCCCGCGTCGGCGGAGACGAGGAAGCGGGCCCGCTCCCGGCCGGGGACGCCGTCGCCCTCGGTGCCCGCCGCGACGACGGTCGCGCCCGCGGACGCGATGGCCGTGAGGTCCTGGACGAGGCCGTCGGTCGTGGCGGCCGGATCGGGGGCGAACAGGCGGTCCGCCGCGACCGGCCCGGGGACGCCCTGCTCGGCCGTTCCGTCGTCGCCGCGGGACACCGCGTAGATCACGCCGCCCGCGACCACGGCGAGTCCGGCCGCGACCGCGCCACGCGCGCGCAGCCGCCGCGTCGGCCCGGACCGCATCGCCGGCCGGGGCCGCGGCCGCGGCCTGGGCGGGCCGGCGACCAGGACGTCGAGCGGGTCGGGCTTCCCCGAGCCCGGCCGTGCTGGCTTCGGCCGTGCGGGCTTCGGCCGTGCCGGAGCCTTCGCGCGGACGGCGCCGCGGCTCGCGGGCCGCGGCGCGGCCTCGCGGGGCGGGCCGCCGTGGCCCCAGTCCAGTCCGGCGGAGCGCCACGCCTCGTAGGCGCGCTGCCAGGGCGACCGCGCGGCCGGCATGTCGGCGAGGTCGCCCGCGACGCCGAACGTGAGGCGCCGCCGCACGTGACGGGAGTCCGCCGGGCCCTCCTCGGCCGTCCGCCGGGCCTCGTGCTGCTCCGGGGTCCTCGCGGTCACACGCGCTCCTTCACGGTCCCTGTCGAGTCACCATCAAATCGCGCCACGGGGTCCCTTGTACTGACATCCACGTGAACGGCGGCCGATGGGGGCCGCGGGAGCGTTCTATCACCTCACGCCCGAGATATCCGATCTTTCGCTTCGATCGCCCCCTTGTAGGCGTAGCCCTTGACGCGCAGGACCGGCGCCCCGACCCGAGGGGCGCCGTAGACCTCGGCGGACACGCCCACGCCGTCCGCCTCCACCCGCACCCCCGGCAGGACGACGATCTGCACGGTGGACTTGTAGGCGAGCACCCACAGGGTCGTCATCTCCCCGTCGAGTTCGGCCTCGCGGAGGTCCAGCAGGCCGGTCCCCTTGTAGACGACGGTCGTGAACCGTTCGGGCAGCCGCCAGCGCCCGGCCTTCGCCACCGACCCCTTGTAGGCGACCTGGAACCGGCCCGCGGGCGCCTTCCCGGCCTCCTCCCGGGCGGCGCGCCCGGACGGCAGGTCGGCGACCAGCGCGCCCAGGTCGTCGTAGGTCCGCGCGGCCAGGGCCAGGTCGATGCGCTCGTCCAGCTCGGCCTCACTCAGCCGCCCCTCGGCGAAGGCCGTGTGGAGCCGGACGAGCATCTCGTCGCGGTCGCGGTCCGAGGCGCGCACGGCGGGCGCGGTCCGGTCTTGCTCGACGCTCATCGCATCTCTCCTTCGGGCGTTTCCGCCTCGACAGCCTGGACCCTCCGGCGACTGGAGGGTCAAGACGCGATGTATCTTAACTCGCCGCCGCTCGGCTTTCGAGACATTCGTCCGCATCCCGACGCGCGATCATGGCTGCGCTCTTTCCGGACGGCCGTCCACTAGATTCGGATCAGCCCGTTCATCGAGGTGAGGGGGATCCATGGGCGGGACGGTCGGCCGTGCGCACGGTCCGTACACGCTGTACGACCTGGACGCGCTCCCCGAGGAGGGCCGCCGCTACGAGCTCGCCGACGGCTGGCTGAACGAGCTGCCCGGCGACCTGTGGCACGACCACGCGGCCGCGCAGCTGAAGACGGTCCTGAAGGAGGCGGCCCGGCAGGCGGACGCCGACGTGCACGTCGCCGGCGCGCCGCAGGACGTCACGACCCCGGCGGGCGTCCGCAAGCCGGACGTCTTCGTCGTCGCCCGCGACGTGGCCCGCGCGGCGCTCGAACGCCAGACCCGCACCTACTACGGCCCCGACCTCATCCTGGTCGCCGAGGTCGTCACGCCGCGCACGGTCAACGAGCAGATCGACCGCGTCCGCAAGGTGGAGGAGTACGCCGCGACCGGCATCCCGCACTACTGGCTCGTCGACCTGGAGCCGCGTCCCGCCGTCACCCTGCTGGAACTCCAGGACGGCCGCTACGAGCTCACCGGCAAGGCACGCTCCGGCGAGACCGTCAGCCTGGACACCCCCTACCCGATCGCCTTCGACCCGGCACGCCTCTCCGAGATGGACTGAGGGTGTTTTCTTAGCTTTTCTCCTCCTTCGGGCCCAGAGGGCCCTCCATCGTCGGGCACCGCGGGCGATCGCTGGCATCGCTCCGACTCGCCCAAGGGCTCGCTGCGCGATCAGGTTCTCGCTCCGCTCGAACCTGCCTTCGGACGCGATCGCGACCATTGAGGTTGTCGCGTGGTTGCGGCGATGGGTTGCTGCGTCTGCGACACGCCGTTCGGATCGCCGCGCTCGCCGCGACCGGGTCGCCGGCGAGGCCGTGCCGACGGTCTAGGCTCGGAGCGTGCTGCTCCTCACGACGCTCGACGCCTGGCGCGCCCAATCCGGTCCCCGGTTCGTCCTGCGGGAGGCGGGGGCGGTGTGGGCGCCCGACAACGAGGCGGACCTGCTGACCTTCGCCGACCAGGAGTTCACCGGCGGCCAGCTCCTCGCCGTCACCCTGGACCCCGCCCCCGGCGCGGTGCCGGCGCGCGGCGCGATCGACCGCACGACCGCCTCCCGCGTCCGCTACCTGCGGCGCGCCCCCCACGGCCGGCACGTCGCGGCCCTGGACCGCCCGGTGACCGCCGAGGCCCTCGACCTGCTGCCGCACCCCGAGGGCGGCTGGTACCGCGAGACGTGGCGATCGAACGCGACGTTCACACCGGACGGCTACCCGGGAGAGCGCGCCGCGGCGACCGCCATCTACTTCCTGCTGCCGCCCGGCGAGGAGTCGATCTGGCACGCCGTCCGGTCGGCGGAACTGTGGCTGTGGCACTCCGGCGGCCCGCTGGCACTGCTCCTCGGCGGCGACGGCGACCACCCGTCGCCGACACCCGAGACCATCACCCTCGGCGCGGACGTCGCAGGCGGACAGATCCCGCAGGCCCTGGTCCCACCCGGCGCCTGGCAGGCCGCCCGCCCAGCGACCGACAAGGAAGTCCTGGTGAGCTGCGTGGTCTCCCCCGGCTTCGACTTCGAAGACTTTGTCTTCTGACAGTCCTCTCCTCCCCGGAGGGCCCTCCATCGTCGGGCACTGCGGCGATCGCTGGCATCGCTCCGACTCGCCTGGCGGCTCACTGCGCGATCAGGTTCTCGCTCCGCTCGAACCTGCCTTCGGACGCGATCGCGGCCATTGAGGTCGTCGCGTGGTTGCGGCGACGGCGGAGATGACTCGATCTTAGAAAAGTTGGATCATCTACGGATGGCACCCACCCTCGGGCTCTTCGCCGTCAACATGCATGCCTGTGCCGATCCGCAGGTCGCCGCCCGGATCGCCGCCCTGGCCGAGGAACTCGGGTACGACTCGGTCTGGGCCGGTGACCACGTCGTGCTGCCGCGCCCGCGCGTCGCGCCGTCCCCCGCCGAGCCGGACGCGCCGTTCCTGGACCCGCTGGTCGCCCTGGCCCACCTCGCCGGCCGCACCGAGCGGATCGCGCTCGGCACCGGCGTGGTCGTCCTGCCGCAGCGCAACCCGCTGGTTCTCGCCAAGCAGCTCGCGAGCCTCGACGTGCTCAGCCGCGGCAGGCTCGTCTTCGGCATGGCCGCCGGATACCTGGAACCGGAGATGCGCGCGGTCGGCGTCGCGCCAGAGGGGCGCGGGGCCCGCGCCGACGAGTACCTCGCGGCGATGCGGTCGCTCTGGTACGACGGCGAGCCCGCCTTCCACGGCCGCCACGTCGACTTCGCGGGCGTGGACGCCCACCCCCGTCCCGTGCAGCGGCCGATCCCCGTAGTGGCGGGCGGCCACAGCCCCGCGGCGCTGCGCCGGGCCGCCCGCCACGCCGACGGCTGGTACGGCTGGATGCTCGGCCGCCGCGCCGCCGCGGAGGCGATCGCCCAGCTGCGAACTCTCACCACCGAAGCGGCCCGCGCGCCCCTCCACATCTCACTCAGCCCGCCCCGCCCCCCGAACGCCGATTTCGTCCGCGAATACGGCGAACTAGGCGTGGACCGCCTCATCGTCGTCCCGCCCATGGGCGTCACGGCGTCCGAGCTAGAACGCTTCGTAACCGACCACGCCCCGCGCGTGCTGGGCGCCCACCCCGCCTCCTGAGAAGCAGTGCCCGACGCCGAAGGGCCTCCAGGGCCCGAAGGAGGAGAGCACTGCCATAAGCACAGCACCGACCTCAGCCCCCACCGCAACCACGCGACAACCTCACTGGTGCGATCGCGTCCAAAGGCAGGTTCGAGCTTGCGAGAACCTGATCGCGCAGCGAGCCGCCAGGCGAGCCGAAGCGATGCCAGCGATCGCCGCAGAGCCCGACGATGGAGGGCCTCCAGGGCCCGAAGGAGGAGAGCACTGCCATAAGCACAGCACCGACCTCAGCCCCCACCGCAACCACGCGACAACCTCACTGGTGCGATCGCGTCCGAAGGCAGGTTCGAGCTTGCGAGAACCTGATCGCGCAGCGAGCCGCCAGGCGAGCCGAAGCGATGCCAGCGATCGCCCGCTTTTATCGACGATGGAGGGCCGCCAGGCCCGAAGGAGGAGAAAAAAGCTATGAAAACGCCTCGTCGAATGCGGTTGTCGGGGGTTCCATGGTGTTGAGGGTGCGGACGAATTCCAGGGCTTCGGGGGCGCCTTGGAGGCGGTCCATTCCGGCGTCCTCCCATTCGACGGAGATCGGGCCGGTGTAGTCGATGGCGTTGAGGGCGCGGAAGACGTCCTCCCACGGGACGTCGCCGCGGCCGGTGGAGATGAAGTCCCAGCCGCGCCGCAGGTCCGCCCACGGCAGGTGGGACGAGAGGCGCCCGCGGCGGCCGTCGCCGGTGCGGACCTTGGTGTCCTTGCAGTCGACGTGGTAGATCCGGTCGCGGAAGTCGAGCAGGAAGCCGACCGGGTCGAGGTCCTGCCACACGAAGTGGGACGGGTCGAAGTTCAGTCCGAACGCGGGGCGGTGCCCGATGGCCTCCAGGGTCCGGACGGTCGTCCAGTAGTCGTAGGCGATCTCGCTCGGGTGAACCTCGTGCGCGAACCGGACGCCGACCTCGTCGAAGACGTCCAGGATGGGGTTCCAGCGTTCGGCGAAGTCGGCGTAGCCGCGCTCGACCATCGCCTCGGGGGTGGGCGGGAACATCGCGACCGTGTGCCAGATGGAGGAGCCGGTGAAGCCGACCACCGTGTCGACGCCGAGCCGGGCGGCGGCCCGCGCGGTGTCCATGATCTCGGCGGCGGCGCGGCGCCGGACGCCCTCGGGTTCGCCGTCGCCCCAGATCCGCTCGGGCAGGATCGCCCGGTGACGCTCGTCGGGGTTGTCGCAGACGGCCTGCCCGACGAGGTGGTTGGAGATCGCCCACACCTTGAGGTCGTGCTTGGCGAGGGTCTCCAGCTTGCGCGGGACGTAGCCGTCGTCGGCGAGGGCCTTGCCGACCTCGAAGTGGTCGCCCCAGCAGGCGATCTCCAGGCCCTCGTAGCCCCAGCCGGACGCCAGCCGGCAGACCTCTTCGAACGGCAGGTCGGCCCACTGGCCGGTGAACAACGTGACGGGTCGAGCCATCAGTTCTCCTTCGTGGATACCCCGGTCGTCAGACCGGGGAGGAACCGAAGCCCCTGCTGAGCAGGGCAAGGAATGGCGAGTCGTATGCAGGGCGATTCGGCGTCTGTGCTCACACCCGAGTCGACAGATTGTGGGCCATGGCGCGGCAGGTCAGGCGGGCGTTCTAGTACCGTTTCTCCCCCCAGCGATGAACAGGCGGCAGAGTTGTCGCGAACGTTCGGCTGCGTGCGGCTGGTGTACAACAAGGCGCTGGAGGAGCGCACCCTGACCTGGCGCGACGAGAAACGCCGGATCTCCTACGCGCAGTCCTCGGCCGCGTTGACGCAGTGGAAGAAGACCGAGGACCTGGCCTTCCTGTCTGAGGTGTCCTGCGTCCCGCTCCAGCAGGCGCTGCGCCATCTGCAGACGGCCTTCACCAACTTCTTTGCCAAGCGGGCCGCCTATCCGCGGTTCAAGTCGCGCAAGAGGTCCCGTGCGTCGGCCGAGTGCACCCGCAGCGCCTTCACCTGGCGCGACGGGCATCTGACGCTTGCGAAGATGGCGGCGCCGCTGGACATCCGGTGGTCGCGTCCGCTGCCCGAGGGGGCGGAGCCGTCCACGGTGACGGTGTCGCGTGATAGTGCGGGCCGCTGGTTCGTGTCCCTGCTGTGCCAGGACACCATCACCTCCCTCGTGATCCTGTCCACCGGGGAGAAGATCGCCAACCCTCGGCACGAGCGGCGTGACCGCGCCCGTCTCGCCAGGGCACAGCGAGACCTGTCCCGCAAGGCCCCCGGTTCGGCGAACCGGGACAAGGCCCGCCGCAGACTCGCCCGGGTGCACGCGCGGATCGCCGATCGGCGCCGTGACTTCCTGCACAAGCTGTCGACCCGTCTCGTCCGTGAGAACCAAACGGTCGTGATCGAGGACCTCACCGTCGCCAACCTGCTCAAGAACCACAGGCTCGCCCGCGCCATCTCCGGCGCGGCATGGCGGGAGCTGCGCCGCATGCTGGAGTACAAGTGCGCCTGGTACGGGCGCGACCTGGTAGTGGTCGACCGCTGGTTCCCCAGCTCCAAGCTTCGCGGAACCTGCCGCATGGTCCGCGAGAGGCTGCCCCTGGACGTCCGCGAATGGACATGCGAGTGCGGCGGCGTGCATGACCGCGATGTGAACGCCGCGCGCAACATCCTGGCCGCCGGGCTGGCGGTGACCACCTGTGGAGACGGTGTAAGACCTCAACGGGACTCCTCCCGAACGGGGCGGTCGTCGGTGAAGCAGGAACCCCAGCGGGCGACCGCTGGAATCACCCGCGCTTAGGCGGGAGAGGAAGTCAGGATGCGCTCCCTTCGACGTCGACCCAGCATCGGGACTGCGCGCTCGCGGCGACGGCGGCGAGGACGCGCTGCACCTGGAGGCCGTCGGCGAACGACGGGCGCGGGTCGGCGCCGTCCGCGATCGCGGTGAGCAGGTCGGCGGCCTGGTGCGTGAACGTGTGCTCGTAGCCGAGGAGGTGGCCGGGCGGCCACCACCGGTCCGCGTACGGGTGGACGGGCTCGGTGACGAGGATCTTGCGGAAGCCGGCGGTGGCGCCGTCCTCGTCGCGGTCGTGGAACCACAGCTCGTTCAGCGACTCCAGGTCGAACGCCAGGGCGCCGGAGGAGCCGCTGACCTCGATCCGCAGCGCGTTCTTGCGGCCGGTGGCGAACCGGGTGGCCTCGAACGAGGCGAGCGCGCCGCCGTCGGTGCGCCCCACGAACAGGGCCGCGTCGTCCACGGTGACCCGCGCCGTCCCGCCGCCCGGGACCGGGCGTTCCGGGACGAAGGTGTCCATCAGCGCCGACACCCCGACGAGGTTCTGCCCGGTGATGAACTGGGCGGTGTCGATGATGTGCGCGCCGATGTCGCCGAGCGCGCCCGTCCCGGCCCGGTCGCGGTCCATCCGCCAGGTGAACGGCGCCTCCGGGTCGGCCAGCCAGTCCTGGAGGTACTGGGCCCGGACGTGCCGGACGGCGCCGACGCGGCCCTCGTCCACGAGCCTGCGGGCCAGGGTGACGGCGGGGACGCGCCGGTAGTTGAACCCGACCATCGACCGGACGCCGCGGCCGCGCGCCCGCTCCGCGGCGGCGACCATCGCCTCGGCCTCCGCGACGGAGTTGGCGAGCGGCTTCTCGCACAGCACGTGCTTGCCCGCTTCGAGCGCGGCGACGGCGATCTCGGCGTGACTGTCGCCCGGCGTGCAGATGTCGACGAGCTGGACGTCGTCGCGGCGGAGCAGCTCCTTCCAGTCGGTCTCCACCGACGCCCAGCCGAGCGCGTCGGCGGCGGCGCGGGCGCGCTCGGCGGAGCGTCCCGCCAGGGCGGTCATGACGGGCGTCAGCGGCGGCCCGAAGAAGGGCCCCACGCTGCGCCACGCCTGGGAGTGGGCGCGTCCCATGAACGCGTGCCCGACCATCCCGACTCCGACGGTCGTCATTTTCAGCTCACCTCTCTGTGTCGTCTTCCGGGGGCAGGCCCCGTCCCCCGGGCCGGGCTCCCGCCCTGCCCAGGGGGCGGGCGGGAGCGCCGGCGCCCCGCCGCTCAGGACTCGAAGCCGAGCGGCATGTAGGTGTCGACGTTGTCCTTGAACACCGTCTCGGAGGCCAGCGTGATCGACTGGGGCACCTGGAGCTCGACCAGGTCGGCCATGCCCTTGCCCTGCGCGATGAGCCGGCCCAGCTTGATCGCGGACGCGGCCATCGTCGGCGGGTAGGTGACGGTGGCCTCCAGCACGCCGCCGCCGGACTTGATCTCGCGCATCGCGTTGGCCGAGCCCGCACCGCCGACCATGAAGAACTCCTTGCGGCCGGACTGCTTGATCGCGGCGAGCACGCCGACGCCCTGGTCGTCGTCGTGGTTCCACAGCGCGTCGATCTTCTTGTGCGCCTGCAGCAGGTTGGAGGCGACCTGGTTGCCGGACTCCACGGTGAACTTGGCGTCCTGCTTCGCGGTGACGGTGAAGCCGTGGGACTTCAGCGCGTCGGCGAAGCCCTTGCTGCGGTCCTGCGTCAGCGGCAGCGTCGCGATGCCCTGGATCTCCACGATCACGGGGTTGGAGACGCCCTTGTCCTTCAGCTTCTTGCCGATGTAGTGGCCGGCGGAGACGCCCATGCCGTAGTTGTCGCCGCCGACCCACGTCCGGTACGACAGCTTGTCGGGGAAGACGCGGTCGAGGTTGACGACCGGGATGCCGGCGTCCATCGCCTTGCGGGCGACCTGGTTCAGCTGCTCCCCGTCGTTGGGCAGGATGACCAGCACGTCGACCTTCGCGCGGATCAGCGTCTCGACGGCGGAGATCTGCTGGTTGATGTCGTTGGTCGGCTCGACGGGCTTGAACGTGACGTCCTTGTACTTCTTGGCCTGCCCCTCGGCGTTCTTGGCGATCGCCGCGATCCAGCCGTGGTCCGCGGCGGGCGCGGAGAACCCGATGGTGACCTGCTTGCCCGGCTTGTCGTTGTCGCCGGAGAGGGACCCGGCCTGCGCCGCCGGGCTCGGGTCGTCCTTCGCGCTGTTGCTCGTGCAGGCCGCGGCGAGGCTGCCCGCCGCGACGACGGCGCCGCCGAACAGGACGCCTCTGCGGGTGGGACGGGGGCTCTGATCACGCATGACTGCTCCTGATCAAGGGATGGGCGTCCCCCGCCGCGCGATCCCCGGGACGCGCGGCGCCGGACAAGGGGGTGGATGTCGGGCGAGGTCCTCAGGTGGGCGAGCGGAGCCCGCGGCGCTGCAGCAGCACGGCCACCACGATGATCGCGCCCTTGGCGATCAGCTGGTCGCTGGTCTGCAGGCCGTTCAGGATGAACAGGTTGGTGATGAGGGTGAACACCAGCACGCCGAGGATCGACCCGGCGACGGTGCCGCGCCCGCCGGTGAGCAGCGTCCCGCCGATGATGACGGCGGCGATCGCGTCCAGTTCGTACAGGTCGCCGTGGGTGCTGGAGCCGGTGGTGGTGCGGGCCATGATGATGAGCGCGGCGATGCCGCAGCAGAACCCGGACAGCGCGTACAGCATCAGGATGTGCCGGCGGACGTCGATGCCGGCCAGGCGCGCCGCCTCGGGGTTGCCGCCGACCGCGAACGTCCGGCGGCCGAACGTGGTGCGGTTGAGCAGCAGCCATCCGGCGGCGGCGACCGCGGCGAAGATGTACACGACGAGCGGCAACCCGAGCACCTTCGTGGTGGACAGCGCTTCGATCGCGTCGTTCTCCGGCCGGACGAGCTGCGTCCTGCGGTCCGACATCCGCTGCGCCAGCCCCCGCGCCGCGACGAGCATCGCGAGGGTGGCGATGAACGGCACGAGCCGCCCGTAGGAGATCAGCAGGCCGGTGACGACGCCCGCGCCGGTGCCGACGAGGACCGCGCACAGCGCCATCACCGCCGGGCCGTAGGACTGCGTCGCCACCGTCGTCGCCCACACCGACGCCAGCGCCATCACCGACCCGACGGACAGGTCGATCCCGCCGCCGATGATCACGAACGTCTGGCCGACGGTGATCACGCCGATGGTGGCGGCGAGCGCGAGGATGCCGACGACGTTGCCCGACGTCGCGAAGTTGCCCGGTTCGGTCACCAGGCCGACGACCGCCAGCAGCACCAGCGCGGCGACGAGCCCGAGGTGGTGGATCTCGCGGCTCCCCGCGGCGCTGCCCCGCGCGAACGGCCGCCGCGGCCCGCCGCTCCTGCCGGTCGGGCGGGCGAGCGCCCCGCCGCGCTCGCCCGCGTTCTTCTCGGTCCGGGGGGCCGACCCTCCGGAGTGAAAGGTGCCGGTCACAGGGCACTCCCCTCCATGATCATGTTGAGCACGGCGCCCTCGTCGAGGTCGCGGGCGTCGCCGGTGTGCACGACGCGCCCCTCCCGGACGACGAGGACGCGGTCGGCGAGCCCGAGCACCTCGGGAACCTCGCTGGACACCAGCAGCACCCCGATCCCGCGTTCCGCCAGCTCGCGGATCACCGCGTACAGCTCGGCGCGGGCGCCGACGTCCACGCCGCGGGTGGGCTCGTCGAGGATCAGCAGCCGCAGCCCGGCCGAGCCGAGCAGCCAGCGGGCCAGCACGACCTTCTGCTGGTTGCCGCCCGACAGCGTCACGACCGGGCGCCGCGGGTCGGGCGGCCGGATGTCGAGCGACTCGATCTGGCGCCGCACGTCGGCGAGCTCGCGGCGGCGGCTGAGCCAGCCGAACGAGGCGTAGCGCGGCAGCGACGCGACGCTGACGTTCGCGGCGACGGTCTCGTTCAGCAGCAGCGCCTGGCTCTTGCGCTCCTCCGGCGCCATGCCCATGCCGCGCCGCACCGCCGCGCCCGTGTCGCCGGGACGGACGGGGCGGCCGTCCACGAGCACCCGTCCCCGCGCCGGGCGCCGCGCGCCGTAGACGGTCTCCAGGATCTCCGAGCGCCCGGACCCGACCAGCCCCGCGAGCCCGACGATCTCGCCCGCGCGGACGGTGAGCGAGACGTCCTCGAACGCGCCGGGCAGCGTGAGGTCCTCGACCCGCAGCACCTCGGGGCGGCCGTCCCGCGGCTCGGGGCGCGGCGGGAACACGTACTCCACGTCCCGCCCGGTCATCAGCGACACGATCTCGTCGGTGGAGGTGCCCCGCGCGGGCAGCCCGCCCGCGACCGACCGGCCGTCCTTGAGGACGGTCACCCGGTCGCCGATCTCGCGGATCTCCTCCAGCCGGTGCGAGATGTAGACCACGGCGACGCCCGCGGCGGTCAGCTCCCGGATGATGCGGAACAGGTTGGCGACCTCGTCGTGGGCGAGCGCGGCGGACGGCTCGTCCATCACGATGAGGCGGGCGTCGTGCGACAGGGCGCGGGCCATGCTGACGACCTGCTTGCCCGCCGCCGGGAGCCGCCCGACCTCGCGGCGCGGCGGGATCTCCCCGTGCCCGAGGCGCCCGAGCAGCTCCCGCGCCGCCCGCTCGGCCTCGCCGCGGCGGGTGAACCCGAGCCGGGCACGTTCGTGCCCGAGGAAGATGTTCTCGGCGACCGACAGGCCGTCCACCAGGTCCAGTTCCTGGTAGATGGTGGCGATCCCGGCCCGCATGGCGGCGGTGGGCCCGGCGAGCCGCGCCGGCGCGCCGCCGAACACGATCTCACCCTGGTCGGGCTGGTGCGCGCCGGCGAGCACCTTGATGAGCGTGGACTTGCCGGCGCCGTTCTGGCCGAGCAGGCAGTGCACCTCGCCGGGGCGGACGTCGAGGTCGACGCCGTCCAGGGCGCGGACGCCGGGGAACTGCTTGACGATGCCGCGCATCCGCAGCAGCGGTTCGGGTTCGGGCGAGCCCATCGGGCCTCCTCGGGGGCCGGAGAGGGGGTCAGGAAGCGGAGAAGACGTGGTCGCTGATGAGCCGGGCGCCGCCGACCGCGCCGGCGGCGCCGGCGAGTTCGGACAGCACGATCGGGAGGTTGCCGGTCGCGAGCGGCGCGGACCGCCGGTACACGACGCTGCGGATCTCGGCGAGCAGCGCGTGGCCGAGGCCCGCGACGCCGCCCGCGATGATGACGAGGCCGGGGTTGAAGAAGCTGACGAGCCCGGCGAGGACCTGGCCGACGTGCCGGCCGCCCTCCCGGATGATCTGCACCGCGCACGGGTCGCCGGCCGCGGCGGCCTCGCCGACGTGCTCGGCCGCGAGCTCCCCGTGGGTCTCCAGCAGGGCCGCGAGCGCGGGCGAGCGGCCGGACCGCGCCGCCGCCTCCGCGTCCCGAGCGAGCGCCGCGCCGCCGAAGAACGCCTCCAGGCACCCGGCGTTGCCGCAGGCGCAGGTCGGGCCGTCGTCGTCGACCCGGATGTGGCCGATGTCCCCGGCGCTGCCGGACACGCCGCGGTAGATGGCGCCGTCCACGACGATGCCGCAGCCGATCCCGGTGCCGATCTTCACGAGCAGGAAGTCGTCCACCGACCGGGCGAGCCCGGCGTGCAGCTCGCCGAGGGCCATCAGGTTCACGTCGTTGTCGACGAGCACCGGGCAGCCGAGCTCCTGCCCGATCGCGTCCCGCACCGGGAACCGGTCCCAGCCGGGCATGATCGGCGGGACGACCGGCATGCCGTCGCGGAAGCTGACCGGCCCCGGCACCCCGATGCCCGTCCCGTGCACCTGCGGGATCAGGCCCTCGTCGCGGAGCTTGCCGAGCAGGTCCAGCGCCCGCTCCAGCACCACGGTCGCGCCCTGCCGGACGTCGCACCGCTCGCTGACGTGCCCGAGGACCTCCAGCTCGCCGTCGGTCACCGCCACGTCGATCGAGGTCGCCCCGATGTCGAAGGCGACGAACCGCAGCCGCGGCGACAGCCGGACGATCCCGGACCGCCGCCCGCCCCGCGATGCCGCCAGCCCGGCCCCCTCCACGAGGCCGAGCTCGACGAGCCGGTCCAGCTCGACGGCCAGCTTGGACCGCGACAGCCGGACGACGTCGCCCAGCTCGGCGCGCGAGCGCGGCCCCTCGTCACGCAGCAGCCGCAGCAGGCGTGCCTGGTGCACGTTCTGCGGGCGAGCCGACATGCGCATCACGCCGTCCCCTCGGGATCACGCCCGGCCCCTGTGACGCCGGTCTCATGCCCGAGACCGTAACCCCCTTTCGCCGCCCTGAGAAGACCTTTCCCCCAAAGAACTCAAACTTTCCCCACTCAGAGGACAAAGTCACGGACAAGCAACGACCCCGCCCAGTGCACCGGACACACCGAGCGGGGCCGCACCCCACACACCTACACGCCTACCTCAACCCCAGAACAAGCAAAGCGCCACCCCGCACCCACGACCGCGACAACCTCAGCCACCACAGCAACCCCGCGACAACCTGGAGGCCGCGATCGCGTCCAGAGGCAGATTCGAGCGAAGCAAGAATCTGATCGCGCAGCGAGCCGCCAGGCGAGCCGGAGCGATGCCAGCGATCGCCCGCTTTATCGACGATGGAGGGCCGCCAAGGCCCGAAGGAGAAGAAAAAGCAATTAGTACGCCATCTGCCGTCCTGTGCTCATGGTGCGCATGATGTGTTCGACGAGGCTGATGAGGACGCGCTTGGCGTCCTCGCGGTCGCGGACGTCGCAGGAGATCACGGGGATCTCCGGGGCCAGGTCGAGAGCGTCGCGGACCTG
Organism: Spirillospora sp. CA-108201; assembly: GCF_050936235.1. Classification (NCBI taxonomy): domain Bacteria; kingdom Bacillati; phylum Actinomycetota; class Actinomycetes; order Streptosporangiales; family Thermomonosporaceae; genus Spirillospora; species Spirillospora sp. CA-108201. Next base: position 3,853,912 of record NZ_JBNJNE010000001.1, read on the forward strand.
GTCGGCCGAGTGCTGCCCGGCGCCGTCGAAGCGGTTGACGCCGATGATGAACGGGACGCCGCGGCGTTCGAAGTAGTCGACCGAGGCGAAGCAGTCGGCGAGGCGGCGGGTGTCGACGAGGACGACCGCCCCGAGCGCGCCCTTGGCCAGTTCGTCCCACATGAACCAGAACCGGTCCTGGCCGGGGGTGCCGAACACGAACAGCACCAGGCCGTTGGGCAGGGTGATGCGCCCGAAGTCCATCGCCACGGTGGTGGTGGTCTTGGACGCGACGGCCGTGGTGTCGTCGACCCCGATGCTCTTCTCGGTCAGCGCCTCCTCGGTGCGCAGCGGGCGGATCTCACTGACCGCGCTGACCAGGGTCGTCTTGCCGACGCCGAAACCGCCGGCCACGAGGATCTTTACCGTCAGCGCCGAGTCGCCCTGCTGGGCGGCCGCGTCAGAGCGCACGGATTCCATCGATCACTTCCTTGAGTACGCGCTCGCTGGGGAACTGCGCCACCGGCGCGGGTCGCCGGACCTGTATCAGCGAGTGGTCGAGCAGGTCGCCGAGCAGGACACGGACGACCCCGAGGGGAAGTTCCAGATCCGACGCTATCTCGGCGACCGACAACGGGGTGCGGCAAAGCTCCAGGATCATGTCATGTTCGGGTTCCGGCGCCCACGGGGTCGCCGGAAGTGCGTGGGCGTCCTCCACGGGCTCGGGCGGGTCGGCCGCGACGATCAGCGCGACCAGGTCGAACTCGACGCCGTCGTAGTGCGTCCGGCCCCGGGTGAGCGCGTACGGGCGCACGACGGGGCCCGCCGCGTCGTCGTACCAGGCCGTGCCGCCCACCTCACACTCCGCCGGGGTCGGCCGCGGCGACGCGCGGGTTGGCCGACAGGTGCTGGCCGACCCGGGTGACCAGCATCGCCATCTCGTAGGCGATGATCCCGAGGTCGGCCTCGGCGTCGGCGAGGACGGCCAGGCAGGCGCCGCGGCCGGCGGCGGTGACGAACAGGAACGACGACTCCATCTCCACGATCGTCTGCCGGACGGGCCCGCCGCCGAACGACTCCCCGGCCCCGCGCGCGAGGCTCTGGAAGCTGGCGGCGACGGCGGACAGGTGGTCGGACTCCTCGCGGGCCAGCCCGCTGGACGAGGCCATCCGCAGCCCGTCGCTGGACAGCACGACGGCGTTCTGCACCGGGGCGACCCGCTGGACGAGGCTGTCCAGGAGCCAGTTGAGCTCACCTCCGGCTCCGCCCGGATACTCCGTGCCGGAGTGCTGGGGCTGTGTCATGGGGCGTCGTCCTCCTGGTCGCCTTCGTTGCCTGCGGCCTCCGCGTCGGCCGCGTCCTGCCTGCCACGCTGCCAACCTTGCTGCATGGCGGACAGCATCGTTCGCATCGACTCGGGCGAGCGGGCGGCGCCGCCGTCCGGGTCCTCGCCCGGGGGAACGGTCCCGTCCGCGTCGCGGCCGGGCTTGTCCGCGGGAGCGTCCATGGGGACGGGTGCGGCGAGCGGCATCCCGGCCGGCTCCGGCGCGGGGGGCGCGGCCGGTTCCGGTTCGGGCGTCGCCGGTTCCGCCGCGGGCGGCGGGGCCTGCCCCTGCGCGGCGAGGTGCGCGTCCACCCGTTCCTTGAGCTGGGGCGCCAGGTGCTGCTGCCGCCTGCGCTTGGGCAGTTCGCCCTCCCGCAGGGCCGGGACCGGCTCCGGCGGCGCCTCCGCCCGCGGGGGCGGGGGCGTCTCGGCCTGGACGGGGGCGGGAGGCGCCGGCGGCGTCGCGTCCCACACCGGCGCCGCGGGCTCCTCGGCCGGACGCGCCGGCGGCGCCGGGTACGGTTCGGCCTCGGCGACGAGCCGGACGATCCCGCCGGACTCGCCGCGCCCGGCGGCGGACGCCGGGAGCGCGGCGGCGGGGCTCGGCAGCTTCTGCATGGGCCCGGTGGCGCGGCGGACGGCGGACGGCTCCGGCTCGGCGCTCTCCACGATGAGCGAGCCCGGGATCAGCGCGATCGCCGTCGTCCCCCCATAGGGCGACGGGCGGAGGGTGACGGTGATGTCGTGCCGCTCGGCCAGCCGGGCGACGACGAACAGGCCGAGCTGGGCGCTGTCGGACGGGTCGAACTCGGGCGGGTGGGCGAGCCGCTCGTTGGCCCTGCGCAGCGCCTCCTCGGTCATCCCGAGGCCGCGGTCCTCGACCTCGATCGCGAACCCGCTGGCGACCGCCTGGCCGCTGACCCGCACCGGCGACTGCGGCGGCGAGAACGTGGTGGCGTTCTCGACCACCTCGGCGAGCAGGTGGATGACGTCGGCGACGGCGGAGCCGAGCAGCGAGACGCGCGGCAGCGGCTGCACCCGCACGCGCGGGTAGTCCTCGACCTCGGCGACGGCGCCGCGCACCACGTCCACCAGCGGGACGGGACGGCGCCAGCCGCGCCCGGCGGTCTTGCCGGCCAGGATGACCAGGCCCTCGGCGTGGCGGCGCATGCGCGTCGCGAGGTGGTCGAGCCGGAACAGGTCGGACAGCTCCGAGGGGTCCTCGGTGCGGCGCTCCATGGTGTCGAGCAGGCTGAGCTGGCGGTGCAGCAGCGCCTGGTTGCGGCGCGCGAGGTTGACGAACACCTCGCTGATGCCGCGCCGGGCGGCGACCTCGCCCTCGGCGGCGACGAGCACGGCCTCGCGGGCGCGGTCGAAGGACTCGGCGATCTGCCGGATCTCGTTGATGCGGTAGTCGAGTTCGGGTGCGGCCCCGGGCTCGACGGGGGCGCCCGAGCGGATCTGCTCGGCGAGCAGCGGCAACCGGGCGCGGGTGAAGTCCACGACGCCGGAGGCGAGCGTGCGGCACTCCTCCAGCAGCCGCCGCGACACCCGGACGGCGAGCAGCGCCGACAGCACGATCGCGAGCAGGCCGACGCCGCCGGCGAGGCCGAGGCGGGTGAAGGCGCCGATCGCGATGTGCTGCCCGTGGTCGGCGACGTCGTCGAGGACCTTGTTCTCCAGATCGAACAGCCGGCCGTTGGTGGTGTCGGAGAGGGAGCGCCAGATGGCGGGCTCGACGGCCTGCGTGTGCGGGGCGCGGGCGGCCTGCCCGGTGCGTGCGCCCGCGGCGGGGACGGCGCCCGTCTCGCGGGTCTTGCGCGGGGCGGCGCGGGGCGGTTCGGCGCCGCGGATGACCTGGTCCTCCAGCGTCCGCAGCTGGACGAACGGCGGGGACGCCGCGAGCCGCTCGTAGCGCCCGTGGTCGCCGTGCGGCAGGTTGGGCGCGTTGTCGGCGTACAGCGTCCGCTGGGCGCCGACGAGCTGCGCGAACTCGCCGCGCTCGGCGGTCGTGATGTGCCCGGCGGCGAGGGCGCCGGTCAGCAGGGCGTCCTCGCGCGACTTGAACTCGCGGGCGCGGCCGATCGAGGCGAGCGTGCGGGCGTGCGCGGTGATGGACCCGTCCCCCGCCACGGTCGCGTTGTAGACGGCGAAGCCCGCGTCGATGATGTCGCTGTACTCGCGCAGCACGCGGTCGCGGTCGGCGACCCGCTGGTCCACGCCCTGGCGGATGCCGCGCAGCGTGCCGATCCGCTCCACGAAGGCGTCGATCCGGTTGACGACCTCGGGCTGGATCGCGTCCCGCAGCCCCCCGTCGCGGGCGCCCTCGCGGACCTTCTCGCCCGCGTCGTCGGTGGCCTGCCGCTGCGTCCGCATCACGCCGGCGTCGGGGCGGGCGCCGCCGAGCTCGGCCGTCGCCAGCCGCCGCTCCTTCTGCAGCGCGTCGATGAGGTGCTGCGCGGGCAGCACGGTCTTCTCCTGGAAGTCGCGGCTCTGCAGCAGCTGGTGCGCGTCGCCGTAGGTGAAGCCCGTGAGGAACACCCAGAGCGAGGCGAGCGCCAGCAGCGGAACGAGGACCAGCAGGCTGATCCTCGCCCGGATGGACGAGAAACGGGGGCCCATCACGGCTGGCGGACCCTGCTCACGTTTGTCGCGGTCGGCATTGGGGGGCGAAACATGGGGGGAAACCTCCCGATGCGTGGAGTACGGAGGTGTGCGGGAGCCTACTACGTCGCGGGTTCCCGATGATCGGACTTCCGGCCGCCGGGTGCCTCGTCCTCCTCGTCCGGCCAGCTCAGCACGTGCTCCATCAGCGCGACGAGCACCTCCTTGGACGACTCGCGGCGGCGCGCGTCGCACAGCACCACCGGGACGCCGGGGTCCAGGTCGAGCGCGATGGCGATGTCGCTCTCCCGGTGCGTCCGCTCGCCGTCGAAGCAGTTCACGGCCACCACGAACGGGACGCCCCGGCGCTCGAAGTAGTCGATCGCCGGGAAGCTGCCGGTCAGCCGGCGCGTGTCGGCGAGCACGACGGCGCCGATCGCGCCCGCCGCCAGCTCGTCCCACATGAACCAGAAGCGCTCCTGGCCCGGCGTGCCGAACAGGTAGAGCAGCAACTGGTCCGACAGCGTGATCCTGCCGAAGTCCATGGCGACCGTCGTGGTCGCCTTGGCGGCCACGCCGGCCACGTCGTCGACCCCGTCGCCGCGGTCGCTCAGCGGCTCCTCGGTGTGCAGCGGCCGGATCTCGCTGACCGAGCCGACCATGGTGGTCTTGCCCGCGCCGAACCCGCCCGCGATGAGGATCTTGGTGGTGACGAGCGGCCGGGCCGCGAAGCCCGGCCCGGCCGGCGCCCGGTCAGAGCGCGCGGAGTCCATTGAGCACCTCCCTCAGCACCCCGGCCGGGGGCCGTCGGCCCTCGACCGGGCGCGCCTCGTCCACCACCGCGACCAGGCCCTTGTCCCGCAGGTCGCCGAGCAGCACCCGCACGACGCCGAGGGGCAGGGCGAGGTCGGCCGCGAGGTCGACCACCGTCACCGGCCGCGCGCACCCGCGCAGCACCTGCGCGTGGTCGGGGCTGTAGCGCAGCCGGTCGCCCGGCGGGACGCCGGTGGCCGCGACCACCGCGATCAACTCGAAGCCCGCGCCCTGGGGACGGGTCCGTCCCCGGGTCATCGCGTAGGGCCGCACAAGCGGTCCGGCGTCGCGGTCCAGCCAGCGCTCTCCCGGCGGGGTCATCGGTCAGAAGCCCCGCGGCGCGGACCCCCCGGCGCCTCCGAAGGCCGGGCCGCCCGCCTCCGCCCCGAACCTCGGGCTCGCCTGCAGGTGCTGCCCGACCCGCTTGACCAGCACCGCCATCTCGTAGGCGACCAGTCCGGCGTCGGCCTCCGCCTCGGCCAGCACCGCCAGGCAGGTGCCGTCGCCGGCGGCGGTCACGAACAGCAGCAGCGCGTCCATCTCGATGATGGTCTGCCGGACGTTGCCGCCCGCGAAGTGCCGTCCGGCGCCGCGCGCGAGGCTCTGCACGCCGGACGCCAGCGCCGACAGGTGCTCGGCGTCCTCGCGGGCGAGCTCGTTGGAGGCGGCCACGGCCAGCCCGTCGCGCGACAGGATCACCGCCTGCCGCACCGTCGTGACCCGCTGGGCGAAGTCGTTGAGCAGCCAGTTCAACTCACCGGACACGGTGTTGTGCATCATCGGGTCCCCTCCTCCCGGGCGTCGGACGCGCGTCCGCGCCGCCATCCCTGCTGTATCGATGCCATCAGCGAGCGTGCCTCCTCGGGCGAGCGTGCGACGGCCCCGGTCACGGTTCCGCCGGACGGCGGAGGCGCCGGGGGCCTCTTGCGCAGTTGCGGGGCCAGGTTCCTCTGCCTGACGCGGCGGGGCAACCCGGCGTGGGTTCCCGCGGGCTGCCAGTCCTCACCGGCGGCCTCGGCGGTGTCCTCGTCGGTGTCCTCGTCGGCGGCGGCGCCGGGGCCTTCGGCCGCCGGCGTGTGGGCGTCGTCCGACCAGGGGTTCGGGGTGGGACGCTGCGGCGCGGGCGCCGGCGGGTCCGGGACGCCCCATGGCTCGGCGGGCGCCGGCGCCGGGGCGGGGGCGGGCGCGGAGGGGCCGGTGAGCGCGGGCAGCACGGGCGGCGCCTCCAGGTGGCCGCCGGCGCCCTCCAGGCGCCCTGGAGCGTTCCGCTGCCACTGGTACGGGTCGTCCGCGGGCAGGGCGGAGAGCTCTCCGGGGGCGCCCGGGTCGCGGAGCGGGACGACCCCGTCGGGGACGGGCGCGGCCATGAGCGTCACCTCCGGCTCCGCCGGGCCCTCGACGGCGGGCCCGGAGAGCGCCGCGGCCTCGGCGCGCGGCCCGTCCTCCGGCGGCGGCATCCCGGCCGCCATCTCCTCGGCGCGCACCACCAGCTCGTGCGGGAACAGGACGATCGCGGTGACGCCGCCGTACGGGGACCGGTGGAGCTTCACGGTGACGTCATGGCGGGCGGCCAGCCGCGCGACGACGAACAGCCCGAGCTGGTCGGTGTCGACCAGGTCGTACTCGGGCGGCTCGGCGAGCCGCCGGTTGGCCTCGGCGAGCTGCTCCGGCCGGACGCCGAGGCCGCGGTCCTCGACCTCGACCGCGAACCCGGTGCCGACCCGCTCGGCCATCACCCGCACCTCGGTGTTGGGCGGGGAGAACGCCGCCGCGTTCTCGATCAGCTCGGCCAGCAGGTGCACGACGTCCGTGACGGCCGCGCCGACCAGGCCGTCCTCGGAGTCGGTCAGCACGGTCGCGCGGGTGTAGTCCTCGATCTCCGAGACGGCGGCGCGCAGCACGTCGGCGAAGCGCACCGGCCGCCGCCAGCCGCGCCCCGGCGTCGCGCCGGACAGGATGATCAGGCTCTCGGCGTGCCGCCGCATGCGGGTGGTGAGGTGGTCGATGCGGAACAGGTCTTCCAGGTCGTCGGCCTCGGCGCGGCTCTCCAGGCCGTCCAGCAGCGTCAGCTGGCGGTGCAGGAGCGACTGGTTGCGGCGGGCGATGTTGAGGAAGATGCGGCTGACGCCCGCGCGCAGCTCGGCCTGGCCGACGGCGGCGTCGACGGCGGTCCGCTGCACCTTGGCGAACGCCTCGGCGAGCCGGGCGACCTCGGCGGTGCGCCCGGCGTCCAGGGGCGGGGCCTCCGCGGCGACGTCCACGCTCTCGTTGCGGCCGAGCCGGGCGACGATGCCGGGCAGCCGCTGCTCGGCCAGCTCCTCGGCCGATCCGCGCAGCCCGACCAGCTCGCGGACGAACCCGCGCGCGAACCGCAGCGACAGCAGCACCGACAGCAGGATCGACAGCAGGCCGAGGCCGCCGACGGCGGCGAGCCGGAGGTAGGCCTCGCGGCCGAGCTCGTCGGCGTGCTCCCCGGCGCGCCTGGAGTTGCCGAGGACCATCCCGTTGACCGAGAGCACGAGCGGCTGCGCCGTCCGCTGCCACTCGCCGGGCTGGACGGGGATCGGCCGGCGCGGGTCGGCGTCGGCGATCCGGTCCTCGATCGCCTTGAACGTCTGGTACTCCGGCGAGGCGAAGACCTGCGCGGTGCCGGTCCGGTAGACGACCGGGTCGAGCAGGGAGCGCTGCTTCGTCCACTGCCAGCGCTGCTCGCCGACCATCTCCACGAACAGCCGGTGCTCGGCCGCCGTCATCCGGCCCTTGGTGATGAACGCGCCGGCGACCAGCGCGTTCTCGCGCTGCAGCAGTTCCATGCCGCGGCCGGCGTGCCGGGTGGACTGGGTCCAGTCATAGAGCGCGGAGTCGTCGATGGCCACAAGGCTGTCATAAAGCCGGTGCATGTTGTCGACCATCGTGCCGTACCCGTTGACCGCGGCCAAACGGTCGACGGAACGGGCGTCGACCGCGGCGCGCAGCCCGCCGAGTCCGCCGAGCGCCCGCAGGACCTCGGCGACGCGGGCCTCCATCTCGGCGCTCGTCGCGCTGCGGGCGGCGGCGGAGGTGGCCCTGCGGCGGAAGTTCTCGACGGCCGCGTCGAGGCGCGAGCGCTGCGACACCAGGGCGGCGGGGGCGCCGCCCGCGGCCTGGCGCGGGGTGCTGAGGAACACGGCCGAGGCCTGCCGCTCCTTGCCGAGCTCCACCAGGACGCCCTGGCCGCTCGGCGCGAACTCGCGGTCGAGTGTGTGGTAGCGGCGCTGGGCGAGCGCGTCGCGCCCGGTGACGATCGCGGCATATCCCCAGAGCGCGACGAGCGAGAGCAGCGGCACGAGCAGCAACGCGGTGACCTTCGAGCGGATCGACCGCCTACGGGGGGATTTCATGTGACCTCGAAGGTTCCGACACGGAGGGCCCCTGGATCATAAAGGCCGCGCGCGACGCTCCCGCAACCCCTTTGACGGCATTCGGCCGTATTGCCACTATTCCTTGCCACCTGCGGCGATGCGCGATATCAAGACGATCTTGTCGAACCCGACGCAAGAGGATAGCGACAAATCCGGACAACTTGCTTCATTTCCCCCTGTCGCTCGACGACAATGCGCCATACTCTGCTTCTTCACCACCGCTCGCGCCGCGACCGGTCCGGGAAGGAGAGCAACGATTCCTACAGGTAACGACGACGGCCGGGGCGGGAGGACGGCTCCCGGGCCGGAGGGCGTTACGATGCCCGCCGTGAGTCCCGAAAGCCAGGCATCCGAGGCATTGCCGTCGCGACGGCGCCGCACACCCCGCGGCGGCCGCCACCGAGGCGACGAGTCCTTCCTTCTGCCCCCCGGATCCCCCACGCTCATCCTCGCCGTCCCCGGACCCGCCCGGCGGGCCGGCACCGACATCGCCGTCGAGCTCGCCCGGCTCGTGGAGCTTGAGCACACCGGACAGCCGGCCCACGTCGGGCACCTGGAGGGCGACGAGGCGAACCTGCACGCCGTCCTCGCCGGCATCCGGCCGCGGGGCGACGAGCTCGCGGCCGTGGTGGTGCCGCTGTCCACCGGGCCCGACCCCGCGCTGGACGCCGCCGTGCGCGCCGCCGTGGCGGCGTCGCCCGTGCGCACCGTCGCCGCCGAGCCGCTCGGCCCGCACCCGCTCATCGCCGAGGCCCTGCACGACCGGCTCGCCGACGCGGGCCTCGCCCGCGCCGACCGGATCAGGCTGATGACGATGGTGACGGCCGCCTCCGGTGTGATCGTCGCCACGCCGGGCGACGCCGCCGCCGTCCGGCAGGCCGAGGTCACCGGCGTGCTCCTGGCCTCCCGGCTCGCGGCCCCCGTCTTCACCGCCTCGCTGAACGACGAGGCGTCGGTCAAGGCCGCCTACGAGCAGCTGCGCGCGGCCGGAGCGGCGTCCATCGCCGTCGCCCCGCACCTGATCGGACCCGAGCCGGAGGCCGCGCTGATCACCGCGGCGGCCGCCACCGTGGGCTCCGCGCACTCCGCGCCCCTCGGCGCCCACCCGGCCCTGGCCCGCCTGGCCTCCCTCCGCTACGTCGAGGCGCTCTCCACCGCGCTCGCCGACTAGGCGGTGTTTTCTCAGTCCCGGCCCACTTTGCTCGCCTGGCGGCTCGCTACGTGACCGTCCCTGGGCGAACGCGGCATCGCTTCGCGATCTGCCCGGTGTCGCTCGCCTCCGGCTTCGCGACACCGGGCAGTTCACGCGTTCGCGCGTGGCCGAGGCCACTTCGAGCCAGGCCCTGACCCAAGGGGGTCGCCTCCCTTGGGCCGACCTCGGCGTCCCATGGGAGGCGACCCTGGCAAGGGCCGCTAGCGGTTTTTGAACTCCGGACGGCGTTTCTCCATGGCCGCCGCCATTCCCTCGGCGAGGTCCTCGCTGAAGAACGCCAGGGTCTGCACGGCCGTCTCCGCCATGAGCTGCCGGCGCAGGCCGGGGACGTCCAGGGACGCGTTGAGCAGCTCCTTCGTGCGGCTCAGGCCGTAGGGAGACCTTCCGAGCAACTCGTCGGCGAGGGCCTGGGCGGCGGCCAGGTCCCCGCCCTCGGGGGCCGTCTCGGTGACGAGGCCGAGGGCGTCGGCGCGCGCCGCGTCCAGGCGCTGCGCCCGGTAGCAGATCTCCGCGGCCTTCGCCGGCCCGACCAGGCGCGGCAGCAGCCAGGACAGGCCGCAGTCGCCGGCCGACAGCCCGAGGTCGACGAACGGCACGACGAAGCGGGTCGTCGGGTCGGCGACCCGCAGGTCGCAGGCCAGCGCCCAGGACACGCCCATGCCCGCGACGGGGCCGTGCAGCGCCGCGATCACCGGCTGCGGGATCTCCCGCAGCCGCGCGGTGACCTCGCCGCCCCGCGCGATGCCCCGGTAGAGCCGCTGGACGCGGCCCTCGCCGGTCGCGCCGCCCGGGTCGCCGCCCTGCAGGTCCATGCCCGAGCAGAAGCCGCGGCCCGCGCCGGTCAGCACGACCACGCGGGTGGAGGTGTCGCGCATCAGCCCGTTGAGGACGTCCAGCATCTCCTCGGTCAGCGCGCCGTCGACCGCGTTCAGGCGCTCCGGGCGGGACAGGGTGATCGTGAGCACCCCGTCCCGCCGGTCGAGCTCGATCCCGGCCAACGGCTCAGGACGTGAGCTGCTGGATCAGCGGGCCCATCTGCTCGCCCACGTTGCCGAACACGGTCAGCGGCTCCGCCGCGCCGATGGCCGCCCAGTTGTCCCGGACGTCCTCGACCGACAGCGTCTCCTTCTGCCCGTAGCCGGGGCCCTCCGCCACGAAGATCTTCGCGATCCGGCCGCCGCCGACCGTGTAGACCTGCCCGGAGTCCTCGACGGAGTCGTGCACGAGGTAGGCGACGAGCGGCGTGACCTGGTCGACGCCGAGCTTGTCGGCGAAGTCGGCGGGCAGCAGGTCCTCGGTCATCCGGGTCCAGGCGACCGGCGCGATCGCGTTGGCCTTGATGTTGTACTTGGCGCCCTCCTGGGCGAGGGTCTTGGTGAACCCGACCAGGCCCATCTTGGCGGTGGAGTAGTTGGCCTGGCCGAAGTTGCCGAACAGGCCCGCGGGCGAGGAGGTGTTCACGATCCGCCCGTAGCCCTGCTCGCGCAGGTGCGGCCAGGCGGCGCTGGAGACGAGGAACGAGCCGCGCAGGTGGACGGCGATGACCGAGTCGAACTCCTCGACCGACATGTTCTTGAACGACTTGTCGCGCAGGATGCCCGCGTTGTTGACGACGATGTCGACCTTGCCGAACGCGTCCAGCGCGGAGGCGACGATCGCCTGCGCGCCCTCGGGGGTGGCGACGTTGTCGGGGTTCGCGACGGCCTCGCCGCCGTTCTTCCTGATCTCGTCCACGACCTCCTGGGCGGGGCCCGCGGAGGCGCCGGACCCGGACCGGTCACCGCCGAGGTCGTTGACGACGACCTTGGCGCCGCGCGCGGCGAGCTCCAGCGCGTGCTGCCGGCCGAGGCCGTGGCCAGCCCCGGTCACGACCGCCACGCGGCCGTCGTAGCGCAGTTCCGACATCTCGTGTCTCCCTCACATCGCACCGACTACGCCCCCAGGAAATCATCATGGGGTTACCCAGTGGTACCACTAAACCGAATCGCGCTCGGCCGCGGCCCCCGGGGTTCCTTCCCGGCTGGACGCCGGGACAGTCCTGCGTACGATGGGACGTGGGAGGAAGTTGCGCCAAATGCTGCAATTCCCCCCGCGCCCACCGCGTAGTCTCCTCACCCGTCGACGACACGAGGAGCAACGGAGGTCCCGTGCGATGAGCCTCGCCACCACGTCCGCGTCCGCGTCCTGCCGCCGCTACCGCGTGGTGCAGTGGGCGACGGGCGCCCTCGGACGCAGCGCGATCCGGGGCGTGCTCGAACGCGACGACATGGAGCTCGCCGGCGCGTGGGTGCACGCCCCGGCCAAGGTCGGCGCCGACGCCGGAACCCTCGCGGGACGCGACCCGGTCGGCGTCGCCGCGACCGGCGACCTCGGCGAGATCCTCGACCTGGAGGCCGACTGCGTCCTGTACGCCCCGACCCCCCGGCCCGACCGCTTCGCCGAGCTGGAGACGATCTGCGCGCTGCTGGCGTCCGGCAAGAACCTGATCTCCCTCACCGGGCTCGTCTACCCGCGGGCGCACGGCCCGCTCTTCGTGAGCGAGCTGGAGCAGGCCTGCAAGCGCGGCGGCGCGTCGGTGCACGGCAGCGGCGTCAGCCACGGCTTCATGGCCGACGTGATGCCGCTGGTGCTGTCGCGGCTGTCGCGCCGGATCACCCACGTCTACGCCCGCGAGTGCTCCGACTTCGCCCGGCACCCGTCCTGGCGGATGGTCCACGAGGTGCTCGGGTTCGGCAAGGACGAGGAGACGTACCTGCGGACGCTGCGGGCCGCCCGCGCCACGATGCGGGCGCTGTTCTCCGAGAGCCTGCACCTGATCGCCGCCGGGCTCGGCGTCGACCTCGACGAGATCGACGTGGACGCCGACCACCGGCTGGCCGGCGCCGACCTCGTGACCGCCGCCGGGCCGATCCCGCGCGGCACGGTCGCCGCGGACCGCTGGACGTTCAGCGGCATCGCCGCCGGCAGGCCCGTGATCACCGTCGAGATCGTGCACAAGGCCGACGCCGCGCGGATGCCGGACGAGTGGGGGCGGCCCGGGTACTCGCTGCGCGTGGACGGCCGGCCGCCGCTCACGCTGTCGGCCGGCGAGGAGTGGATCAGCGACGCGATCTCCGCGGCGTCCGCGCACGCGGTGAACTCCGTCCCGGCCGTGTGCCGCGCCGACCCCGGCATCCGCACCTACCTGGACCTGCCGATGGTCACGGGCCGGATGCACCTCTGAGCGCCCCGGCCGTCAGGACGGCAGCGTCGTCGCCGACTCGTCCTCGGAGGTGATCTCGGCCGCCTGGGCCTCGGCCTCCTCGCGGGCCTCGCGGCGGTGCCTGCGGACGCTCCACACCACCAGCGCGACGACGGCCGCGGCCGCCAGGCCGATCGCCAGCCCCCGGCCCGCGAGCTTGGCCGCGTGCTCGAACGCCGTGCCCGCGAAGAAGCCGCCGAGCGTGAACGTCACCACCCAGGTGACGCCGCCGATGACGTTGAAGAGCAGGAACTTCGGATACGGCAGCCGCGAACTGCCCGCGAGCGCCGGCATGAGCGCCCGCAGCAGCGCCGTGAACCGCCCGATGAACACCGCGAACGCGCCGCGGCGGCGGATCATGTCCTGCGCGGCCGCGACCTTCGCCCGGTGTCTTCGCATCATCTTGACGTCCAGCAGCCGCGGCCCGTACTTGCGGCCGATCTCGTAGCCCACCGAGTCGCCGGCCACGGCCGCGACCACCGCGATGACCAGCAGCAGCGGCAGCGACAGCACGTGCTGGCTGGCGAGGACGCCGCCGACCACGATCGCGGTCTCGCCCGGGAACACGAAGCCGACGAACAGCGCGGCCTCCGCGAACACCAGCGCCGCGATGATCAGGTAGATCATCGCCGGTGGAAGGCCGTCCACCAGGGCGTTGAACTGTTCGAGCATGGACCCCCGCCATCTCGTCGATCCGCCGGCCGGCCTCGCGGCCGTTTCACACTGGATACCGACGGTTATGGTAGCCGCGAGGTTCCCGGACCCGGATCGCCCTCAGGTGCCGACCCGGGAACCGTCCTCACCTACTTCAGAGGGAGACGGGCATGAGCGTCCAGGAGGTCGAGGGAGGCCGGTTCGTCCGGCAGGCGAACCGGTTCACCGAGCGGATCACGGCGGACGGGGCGGACGGCCTGCCCGCCGAGCCCGGCCGGTACCGGCTCTTCGTCTCCTACGCGTGCCCGTGGGCGCACCGCACCCTGATCGTGCGGCGGCTCCTCGGCCTGGAGGACGCGATCGGCGTCGGGGTCGTCGACCCCATCCGGGACGAGCGGGGCTGGCGGTTCCCCGACCGCGACCCGGTGACCGGCGCCGTCTTCCTCTCCGAGCTGTACCTGTCCACCGACCCGGCGTTCCAGGGCCGCTACACCGTGCCCTGCGTCTGGGACACCGAGACCGAGCGCCTGGTCACCAACGACTTCCCGAACATCACCACGATGTTCGAGACGGAGTTCACCGCCCACCACCGCCCCGGCGCGCCCGACCTGTACCCCGAGGCGCTGCGGCCCGAGATCGACGAGCTGAACGAGCTCGTCTACCAGACGGTCAACAACGGCGTGTACAAGGCCGGCTTCGCCACCTCGCAGGGCGCCTACGAGGAGGCCTTCGACGCCCTCTTCGACACCCTCGGCCGGCTGGAGGAGCGCCTGTCCACCCGCCGCTACCTGTTCGGCGACGAGATCACCGAGGCCGACGTCCGGCTCTACCCGACGCTCGCCCGCTTCGACGCCGTCTACCACGGCCACTTCAAGTGCAACCTGCGGCGCCTCGCCGACCACGAGAACCTCTGGGGCTACGCCCGCGACCTCTACTCGATCCCCGCGTTCGGCGGGACCACGAACTTCGACCACATCAAGCGGCACTACTACGTGACCCAGCGGAACATCAACCCGTCCGGCGTCGTCGCCAAGGGTCCGCTCGTGGACTGGACGACCCCGCACCACCGGGGACAATGACCGCGTGTCCCTCGTTATGCTGGCGCACCTCCAGTAATCCGCACGAGAGGCACGACCCCCATGCGCAGCCAGTTCTTCGGCAACCTCGAACAGGGACAGCAGCTCCCCGGCCACTTCGCCCTCCAGAACTCCAAGATGCTCCGCGTCCACCTGAACGGCGACGTCCTCGCCCGCCAGGGCTCCATGGTCGCCTTCCAGGGCCAGATGGAGTTCGACTACGAGGGTGCGGGCGGCATCGGCAAGTTCATGAAGAAGGCCCTGACGGGCGAGGGCGTCCCCCTCATGCGCGTCAAGGGCCAGGGCCTGCTGTTCGTCGCCAACGACGCCGACGACATCCACCTGTTCTACCTGGAGAACGAGGGCATGACCGTCAACGGCAAGAACATCCTCGCCTACGACTCGCACCTGCAGTCCGACATCCAGCGCGTCCAGGGCGCCGGCATCGCCGCGGGCGGCCTGTTCAACACCACCCTCCAGGGCACCGGCTGGGTGGCGCTCACCACACACGGCACCCCGGTCATGCTCGACTGCGGCCGCGCCCCCACGTTCGCCGACGGCCAGTCCGCCGTCGCGTGGAGCACGAGCCTCCAGGTCGGCGTCAACCGCACCTTCAAGGCCAGCGCCCTCATCGGCCGCGGCAGCGGCGAAGCGATGCAGCTCGCCTACCAGGGCCAGGGCTTCGTCCTGATCCAGGCGTCCGAGGGCCCGACGGTCGCTCCGCATACTCACTAGCATTTTTCTCCTCCTTCGGGCCTGGCGGCCCTCCATCGTCGAAAAACGCGGGCGATCGCTGGCATCGCTCCGGCTCGCCTGGCGGCTCGCTGCGCGATCAGATTCTTGCTTCGCTCGAATCTGCCTTCGGACGCGATCGCGACTCCTCAGGTTGTCGCGTGGTTGCGGTGAGGGCTGAGGTCGCTGGGAGTGCCTGGCATCGCTTCGGGTCGCCTGGCGGCTCGCTGCGCGATCAGGTTCTCGCTTCGCTCGAATCTGCCTTCGGACGCGGTCGCGGCCCCCGGGGTCGTCGCGTGGTTTCGGCGATGGCATCGGAGGAGGGGGGCGTTCGTGGATCTTGCCAAAGGCACGGCCCTGCCTTTGGCTGGTTCAGCCAACGGCGGGGCGGTGTGGGCGGGGTTACGACACGCTGGCGTGGTGCGGGGGCAAGTGCGAGTAGCCTTGTTGCGTCTCAGAACTTACCTGCGAGCTGCGGAAGAGGGCGATCTCCGCCGTGTCGACAGAGTCGTCGCAAACAAGTGCCGACCCGATGCTGACCGATTTCGGCGCCAACGAGTGGCTGGTCGACGAGCTGTACCAGAAGTACCTCGACGACCCGAACTCCGTTGACGAAGCCTGGTGGAACTTCTTCGCGGACTACGAGCCGGACAG
The DNA here is from genome assembly GCF_050936235.1 of Spirillospora sp. CA-108201. Lineage (NCBI taxonomy): Bacteria > Bacillati > Actinomycetota > Actinomycetes > Streptosporangiales > Thermomonosporaceae > Spirillospora > Spirillospora sp. CA-108201. The sequence continues at coordinate 3,869,603 of NZ_JBNJNE010000001.1, forward strand.
CCGGCCAGCGTCCGCCACCCCCCAGGCCGACGGCGTGGCCCCGAAGGCCGCCAACGGCACGGCGGCCGCTCCGCCGACACCGAAGCCACCGGCCGCGCCGAAGGCCCCGGCCCGGGCGCCCGCCAAGGCGGACAGGCCGGCTCCCCCGCCGGTGCCGGCGGGTGCCGAGGAGGTCCGGCTGCGCGGTGTCGCCGCGCGGACGGCCACCAACATGGAGGCCAGCCTCGCCGTGCCGACGGCGACGAGCGTGCGCGCCGTCCCGGCCAAGCTGTTGATCGACAACCGCATCGTCATCAACAACCACCTCAAGCGCGGGCGCGGCGGCAAGGTCTCCTTCACGCACCTGATCGGGTACGCGATCGTCAAGGCGCTGACCGCGATGCCCGAGATGAACGCCGCGTTCACCGAGGTGGACGGCAAGCCGGTGCTGATCAGGCCGGAGCACGTCAACTTCGGGCTGGCCATCGACCTGCAGAAGGGCGACGGCTCGCGCCAGCTGGTGGTGCCGAGCATCAAGGCCGCCGAGACGCTGGACTTCCGCCAGTTCTGGGCCTCCTACGAGGAGATCGTCCGCAAGGCCCGCGGCGGCAAGCTCACCCTGGAGGACTTCCAGGGCACCACGATCAGCCTGACGAACCCGGGCACGATCGGCACCGTCCACTCGGTGCCGCGGCTGATGCCCGGCCAGGGCACGATCATCGGCGTCGGCGCCATGGAGTACCCGGCCGAGTTCGCGGGCGCCTCCAGCGACACCCTGTCGCGCATGGGGATCAGCAAGGTGATGACGCTGACCTCCACCTACGACCACCGGATCATCCAGGGCGCGCAGTCCGGCGACTTCCTGCGCCGCATCAACGAGCTGCTGCTCGGCGAGGACGGCTTCTACGACGAGATCTTCGAGGCGCTGCGCATCCCGTACGAGCCGGTGCGCTGGGTCAAGGACATCTCCGCCACCCACGAGGACGACGTCGCCAAGGTCGCCCGCGTCCACGAGCTGATCCACGCCTACCGGGTCCGCGGCCACCTGATGGCCGACACCGACCCGCTGGAGTACACGCAGCGCCGCCACCCCGACCTCGACATCCTCAAGCACGGCCTCACCCTGTGGGACCTGGAGCGCGAGTTCGCGACCGGCGGGTTCGGCGGCAAGCCGACGATGAAGCTGCGCGACATCCTCGGCGTGCTGCGGATGGCGTACTGCCGGACGGTCGGCATCGAGTACATGCACATGCAGGACCCGGAGGAGCGCGCCTGGATCCAGGAGCGCGTCGAGGTCCCGCACGACAAGCCCTCGCGCGAGGAGCAGCTGCACGTGCTGCGGCGGCTGAACAGCGCCGAGGCGTTCGAGACGTTCCTGCAGACGAAGTTCGTCGGGCAGAAGCGGTTCTCCCTCGAGGGCGGCGAGTCGGTCATCCCGCTGCTCGACTCGGTGATCTCGGCGGCGGCCAAGGCCAGCCTGGACGAGGTCGTGATCGGCATGGCCCACCGCGGCCGGCTGAACGTCCTCGCCAACATCGTCGGCAAGTCCTACGGGCAGATCTTCGGCGAGTTCGAGGGCAACCTCGACCCGCGCAGCGCGCAGGGCTCGGGCGACGTGAAGTACCACCTCGGGGCGTCCGGCGACTTCGTCGGCAGCGACGGCTCCAAGATCCACACCGAGCTGGTCGCAAACCCCTCCCACCTGGAGACGGTCGACCCGGTGCTGGAGGGCGTCGTCCGCGCCAAGCAGGACCTGCTGGACGTCGGCGAGGCGGGCTTCACCGTGCTGCCGATCCTGATCCACGGCGACGCCGCGTTCGCCGGGCAGGGCGTGGTGGCCGAGACGCTGAACCTGTCGCAGCTGCGCGGCTACCGCACCGGCGGCAGCGTGCACGTGATCATCAACAACCAGGTGGGCTTCACCACGGCGCCGGAGTACTCGCGCTCCAGCGTCTACGCCACCGACGTCGCGCGGATGATCCAGGCGCCGATCTTCCACGTGAACGGCGACGACCCCGAGGCGTGCGCCCGGGTCGCGCGGCTGGCGTTCGAGTACCGGCAGACGTTCAAGAAGGACGTCGTCATCGACATGATCTGCTACCGGCGGCGCGGCCACAACGAGGGGGAGAACCCCTCGTTCACGCAGCCGCTGATGTACGACCTGATCGATGCCAAGCGGTCGGTGCGCAAGCTCTACACCGAGGCGCTGATCGGCCGGGGCGACATCACGGTGGAGGAGGCCGAGCAGGCGCTCCGCGACTACCAGGAGCAGCTGGAGCGGGCCTTCACCGAGACCCGCGAGGCCGTGAAGAAGCCCCTCGAACCGGGCTCGGTCGTGAAGCCCGACGTCGAGGAGCGCATCCCGATCGACCACGGCCGGGCCGGCTCGGCGATCCCGCTGGAGACCGTGAAGCGGATCATCGACACCCAGGTCGGCCTGCCGGAGGGCTTCACCCCGCATCCGCGGCTCCAGCCGATCCTGCAGCGCCGCGCCCAGATGATCGAGGACGACGCGATCGACTGGGCGACCGGCGAGTTGCTGGCGATGGGCTCGCTGCTGATCGACGGCCACCCGGTGCGGCTCGTCGGGCAGGACACCCGCCGCGGCACCTTCGGCCAGCGGCACGCGGTGCTCGTCGACCGCAGGACCGGCGAGGAGTACACGCCGCTCAAGCAGTTCGGGCAGGGCGTGTCGAAGTTCTACGCCCACGACTCGCTGCTCAGCGAGTACGCGGCCATGGGCTTCGAGTACGGCTACTCGATGACCCGCCCCGACGCGCTCGTGTGCTGGGAGGCCCAGTTCGGCGACTTCGCCAACGGCGCCCAGTCGATCGTGGACGAGTACATCTCCTCCGGCGAGCAGAAGTGGGGCCAGCACTCGGGCGTCGTGCTGCTGCTGCCGCACGGCTACGAGGGCCAGGGGCCCGACCACTCGTCCGCGCGGATCGAGCGGTACCTGCAGCTGTGCGCGCAGGACAACATGACCGTCGTCTACCCGACCACGTCGGCGAACTACTTCCACCTGCTGCGCTGGCAGGTGCTGTCGAACCGCCACAAGCCGCTGGTCGTGTTCACGCCGAAGGTGCTGCTGCGGCTGAAGGCGGCCGCCTCCCCGGTCGGGGAGATCACCGGCGGCGCGTTCCAGCCGGTCATCCCGGAGAGCGACCCGGCGATCGACCCGGCGGGCGTGCGGCGGGTGCTGCTCACCACCGGCAAGATCTACTACGAGGTGGTGAAGTCCCGGCAGGCGACGGGCGCGAACGACACCGCGGTCGTGCGGGTCGAGCGGCTCTACCCGCCGCCGGTCGACGAGATCAAGGAAGAGCTGGCCAAGTACCCGGACGACGTCGAGGTCGTCTGGGTGCAGGACGAGCCCGCCAACATGGGAGCCTGGCCGTTCATGGCGCTCAAGCTGCCGCACCACATCGACGGGCTGAAGATGTCGCGGGTGTCGCGCCCGGCGTCCTCGTCCCCGGCGGTGGGGTCGAACAAGCTGCACCAGGCGGAGCAGGAGGCGCTGCTCGCGCGCCTGTTCGGCGAGCAGGAGTAGAGCGGTACCGATCGATCCGAGGGCTCCGGTGCACCGCGCCGGGGCCCTCGGCGTCCATGGGGAGAGACGATGTACTTCACCGACCGCGGCATCGAGGAGCTGGCGGACCGGCGCGGCGCGGAGGAGGTCAGCCTGGAGTGGCTGGCGGGCCGGCTGCGCGAGTTCGTCGACCTGAACCCGGAGTTCGAGACCCCCGTCGAACGCCTCGCCACGTGGCTCGCGCGCCTGGACGAGGAGGAGGACTGACCGGAGGGCGCCGGCCGGGGCTCGGGCGGGCCCCCTTCCCCGGACGAACGCGATATGTCTTGACTTCCCCGGGACGCGACATATCGTGTTAACTGACGGCAGCCGCTCGGACGAAGGGCACATCGTGATGTCGCGCTGGACGATCGACGAACCCACCACCCTCGACTTCGACGGCGTGGTCGCGCTGCGGGTCACGCTGATCGCGGGCAGCGTCTCGGTGCTCGCCTCCGACGAGCGCCCCTCCGTCATGGTCGCCGGCGTCGAGGGGCCGCCGCTGGTGGTCACGCACGAGGCGGGGATGCTGACCGTCACCCACGAGAAGCTCTGGGAGGGCATGCTCGGCTGGCTGCGCCACCAGGGGGTCCGCGCGGAGATCACCGTGACCGTCCCGCACGACTGCCCGGTCGGCCTCAACCTGGTGTCGGCGGACGCCGTGGTGACCGGCACGACGGTTCGCACGTCGATCAAGAGCGCCTCGGGCGAGGTGACGCTCGACGGGGTGGCGGGCGCGATCGACGCCAACACCGTCTCCGGCGCGGTCGAGGCGCAGGGCCTGGACGGGACGGTGTCGTTCACCTCCGTGTCCGGCGACCTGACGCTGGCCGGCGCGTCCGTCGAGCGGCTGGCGGCCCGGACGGTCAGCGGCCGCATCGCCGCCGACGTCGACCTGTCCGGGAGCGGCGGCGTCGAGGTGAACACGGTCTCGGGCGAGGTGGCGCTGCGCGTCCCGGCGTCCACCGGCGCGCGGGTGACCCTGAACTCGGCCGCGGGGCGGATCGAGACGTCCTTCCCGTTCGACCGGCACGAACGCGCCGTCTCGCGCTCGGTCAGCGGCAGGATGGGGGACGGCGCCGGGCGCGTCGCGGTCAACACGGTGTCCGGCACGATCGCCCTGCTCGGCCGCGACGACGACGCCCCGGAGATCACCACACCCCGAATGGAGAAGTGACCACGTGAGCCCCGTCTTCGGCCACGGTCGCCTGCGGCTGTACCTGCTCAAGCTGCTGGAGGAGAGCCCGCGGCACGGCTACGAGGTGATCCGGCTCCTGCAGGACCGGTTCCTCGGGGTCTACTCGCCCTCCCCCGGCACGATCTATCCGCGGCTGGCCCGGCTGGAGGCCGAGGGCCTGGTCACCCACGAGGTGATCAAGGGGAAGAAGGTGTACTCGCTGACCGACAAGGGACGCGAGGAGCTGGAGCACCGGATGGACGAGCTGGCCGACCTGGAGGAGGAGATCGCCGCCTCGGCGCAGGAGTTCGCGCGCGGTGTGCAGGAGGACGTCCGCCAGACCGTCCGGACGCTGCGCGAGGAGCTGACGCAGGCCGCCCGGACGATGCGCGACCAGGGCAAGGCGACGTCCAAGGACGCCTGGAAGGAGACCACCGAGCGCCAGAAGGACGAGTGGCGCCGGCAGAAGGAGTACTGGCGGGAGCAGAAGCAGGCGTGGAAGGAGGAGTGGCGGCAGAACTGGGACGACGCATGGAAGACGGCGACCGGGACCCGCGAGGACGTCGCCCGCCTCAAGCTGGAGCGCCTGCTGCGCCGGTTCGTCGAGGACGTCCGCAAGTCCGCGACGTCGGCCCGGCTGGACGACGACGACCTCGCCGCCGCGCAGGCGCTCCTCGACGAGACCCGCGAGCGGCTGCGGAACGAGGTCTTCCGCCGGAAGCCGTGACCGGGCGTCCCGGCCACGGCCTCCCGCACGAAGTCAGGGCGTCAGGGCGTCAGGGTGTGAAGACGATCTTGCCGAAGAGGTCGCCCTCCGCCATCGCGGCGAAGCCCTCCTCCGCCCGGTTCAGGGGCAGGACCCGGTCGATCCGCGGCCGCGCGCCGGTCTTGACCAGGAACCGCGCGAGCCGCTCCAGCTGGTCGCGGGTCCCCATCGTGGACCCGACGATCTGGAGCTGGAGGAAGAACACGCGGTTCAGCTCGGCGGGCGGCACCTGCCCGCTGGTCGCGCCGGACACCACGACGCGCCCGCCGGGGCGCAGCGACTTCAGCGAGTGCGACCAGGTCGCCTGCCCGACGGTCTCGATCACGGCGTCGACCCGCTCGGGCAGCCGCGCGCCCGTCTCGAAGGCGGCGTCCGCCCCGATCTCCTCGGCGCGCTTGCGCTTGGCCTCGCTGCGGCTGGTCGCGTAGACGCGGTAGCCGGCGGCCGCCGCCAGCGTGATCGCCGCCGTCGCGACGCCCCCGCCCGCGCCCTGCACCAGCACGGACCCGCCGGGCTGGAGCCCGGCCTTGCCGAACAGCATCCGGTACGCGGTGAGCCACGCGGTCGGCAGGCAGGCCGCCTCCTCGAACGACAGCTCGGCGGGCTTGGGGACGAGGTTGCGGCGCGGCACCGCGACCTTCTCCGCGAGCGTCCCGGGGTGGACCTCCGACAGCAGCGACCGCCTGGGGTCGAGGGTCTCGTCGCCGCCGCCCCGGTCCGGGTCGCCGATCACCGAGTGCACGATGACCTCGTTGCCGTCCTCGTCGACCCCGGCCGCGTCGCCGCCGAGGATCATGGGAAGCCGGTCGGCGGGCAGGCCGACGCCCTTCAGCGACCACAGGTCGTGGTGGTTGAGCGCGGCGGCCTTCACCGTGACGGTCGTCCAGCCGTCCGGTACCTCGGGTTCGGGCCGCTCCCCCAGCGTGAGCCCGTTCAGCGGATGGTCTGCGTCGATCTGTGTGGCCGTGACAGCGAACATGAACGCACACTAACCGCCGGCCGGCGAGCGGAACGGCCCGCCCCCGGCGTGTCGGGGACGGGCCGCGCGCCCGTGCGTCACAGCACCTTGGACAGGAAGTCCTGGGTGCGGGGGTGCGTCGGGTTGCTCAGGACGTCCCGGGGGGCGCCCTCCTCGACCACGACGCCGCCGTCCATGAAGACCAGCGCGTCGCCGACCTCGCGGGCGAAGCCCATCTCGTGGGTCACCACGACCATGGTCATGCCGTCGAGGGCGAGTTGCTTCATGACCTCCAGGACCTCGCCGACGAGCTCGGGGTCCAGCGCGGAGGTCGGCTCGTCGAACAGCATCAGCGCCGGCTCCATGGCGAGGGCCCGCGCGATCGCGACCCGCTGCTGCTGCCCGCCGGACAGCTGCGCCGGGTAGCTGCCCACCTTGTCGCCGAGGCCGACCCGGGTGAGCAGGGCGACGGCCCGCTCCCTGGCCTCCCCCTTCGGCCGGCGCTTCACCCGCACCGGCGCCTCCATGACGTTCTCCAGCGCCGTCATGTGCGGGAACAGGTTGAACCGCTGGAAGACCATGCCGATCTCGCGGCGCTGCGCGGCGACCTCCCGGTCGCGCAGCTCGTAGAGCTTGCCGCCCGACTCCCGGTAGCCGACGAGGTGGCCGTTCACCCACAGCCGCCCCGCGTTGATCTTCTCCAGGTGGTTGACGCAGCGCAGGAACGTCGACTTGCCCGATCCGGACGGGCCGACGACGCACATCACCTCGCCGGGCCTGACCTCCAGGTCGATGCCCTTCAGCACCTCCAGCCGCCCGAACGACTTGTGCACGGCCTCGGCCTTGACCATCAGCCCGCCGCTCGCGGCCGCGGGCTCCGGGATGCCGGGGGCGCCGCCCACGATGTCCTCGCTCACTGGCCGCCTCCTCCGCCGCGGAAGCGGAGCCGCTGCCTGGCCTCCGCCCCCCTGCTGGTGCCGCGGCTGTAGTGCCGCTCCAGGTAGTACTGCCCGATCATCATGACCGAGGAGATGAGCAGGTACCACAGGCAGGCCATCACCAGCATCGGAATGATCTTGTAGGTGGTGGCGTAGATGGTCTGCGCGGTGAAGGTCAGCTCCGAGTACGGGATGGCCGCGACGAGCGAGGTGTTCTTCAGCATCGAGATCGCCTCGTTGCCCGTCGGCGGGACGATGACGCGCATCGCCTGCGGGAGCACGATCCGCCGCATCGTCTGCATCCGGGACATGCCGAGCGCGCTCGCGGCCTCCTGCTGGCCCTCGTCCACCGACAGGATGCCCGCCCGGACGATCTCGGCCATGTAGGCGGCCTCGTTGAGGATCAGCCCGAGCGCCGCCGCGAGCGCGGCGTTGACCAGCTCCTGCGTCTTCCACGTGTCGAACTCGGGGCCGAAGGGGATGCCGATCCCGACCGTCGGGAACAGCGTGCCGATCGCGCCCCAGATGAGCAGCTGCGTGTAGAGCGGCGTGCCGCGGAAGAACCACAGGTACACCCAGGCCGCGCCGCTCAGCAGCGGGTTGGCCGACAGCCGCATCAGCGCGAGCACGATGCCGAGCACGACGCCGCCGACCATGGCGGCGAGGGTGAGCCAGACCGTGTTCCGGACGCCCTTGAGCACCGGATCCGAGAACAGGTACTTCCACTGCTCCGACCAGTCGAGCGCCTTGCTGGTCAGCAGGAAGTGGATGAACATGGCGACCAGCACGAGGACGACCGCCGCCCCGAGCCAGCGCCCCGGATGCCGGACGGGGACGGCCTTGATCGCCTCAGGCCGCCCCTTGCCGGCGTCGTTGTCGACCGTCATGCGATCAGCTCTGCGCCCCGTTGATCTTCGGTTCGGTGATCGCTCCGGTCTCCACGCCGGCCTCGGTGAGGATCTTCTTGTAGGTGCCGTCGGCGATCAGCGCCTTCAGCGCGCCCTGGATGGCCTCCTTGAGCTGGCCGGAGTTCTTGCCGACCGCATAGCCGTAGGGCGCGGTGTCGTAGGTCTGGCCGATGATCTCCAGCTTGCCGCTGGTCTTCTTCACCGCGTCGCCGACGATGGGCGAGTCGGCGGCCATGCCGTCGACCTTGCCCGCGACGAGGTCGTTGTTGACCTCGGTCTGCTGCTTGCGGACGACGCTCTTGATGGCCGGCTTGCCCGCGTCGGTGCACTTCTTGCTGCGCGCCGTGAGGTCGTCGACCTGCACGGTGCCCTGCTGGACGCCGATGGACTTGCCGCAGGCGTCGTCGGGGTTGACGCCCTTCGGGTTGCCCTTCAGGACGGCCCAGGACGTCCCGGCCGAGTAGTAGGTGACGAAGTCGACGGCCTGCTCGCGCTCCTTGGTGTCGGTGAAGGAGGAGACGCCGACCTCGTACTTGCCGGACTGCACGCCGGGGATGATCGTGTCGAAGCCCGCGTTGCTGTACTGGGTCTTCAGGCCGAGCTTGGCCGCGACGGCGTTGAACAGGTCGACGTCCCAGCCGACGATCTTCTGCGAGGCCGGGTCGACGGACTCGTTGGGCGGGTACGAGGCGTCCGTGCCGACCGAGATCTTTCCGTCGCTCTTGATCGCGGCCGGGACCATCGCCGCGAGCTTGCTGTCCACGCTCGTGTTCGAGGCCGCGGAGCCCGAGTCGCCAGAGTCGTTGCTGTCGCCGCATGCGGACAGCGCGAGGGCGCCCGTCAGCACGAGCGCGCTCGCCGCTACGGCGCGGCGGCGCAGAGAACCGGTGATCACTGGTCCCCCTCCTGGTGGTTTCGTCGGATCCGCGTAGATCCGATGGTCAGGTGCATAGTTTGGCCTACAACGTCCCTGATCTGGATAAAGGGTGCGAAACAATCACGCAACGAGGCGAACCCGGATCAGCCAGCGCCCCTCGGGCATGCCCTACGCACGGCGACCGACCCGCCACCCTGTGGGCACGGTCACGTGACGGTCACCACCCACCCCGGCCTCCGGGCGGCGCCGGCCCCCTGTGGCACAATCAGACAACGGGTGACCCCCGTGCGTCGCGAGACACCACCGGGTGACCGGCCACACAGACCACCACCGCGGCGGCATCTCAAGAAAGCCAACTTTCACAGACAGGGGTCGCTGTGGCTGCTGAGCCCATTCCCACCGAACCACCCTCACTGGACGACGATCCGGCCTTTCCGCTGCACCGCGGCGGCAAGCTGGAGATGCGCTCGACCATTCCCGTCCGCAACAAGGACGACCTCTCGCTGGCCTACACGCCGGGCGTCGCCCGCGTGTGCACCGCGATCGCCGACAACCCCGATCTCGCCTACGACTACACCTGGACCTCCAAGGTCGTCGCCGTCGTGACCGACGGCACCGCCGTGCTCGGGCTCGGCGACATCGGCCCGGCGGCGTCCATGCCGGTCATGGAGGGCAAGTCGCTGCTGTTCAAGGAGTTCGCGAACGTCGACTCCGTGCCGATCGCACTGAACTGCACGGGCGTCGACGAGATCGTCGACACCGTGATCCGGATGGCGCCGAGCTTCGGCGGCATCAACCTGGAGGACATCAGCGCCCCCCGCTGCTTCGAGATCGAGGACCGGCTGCGCGCCGCCCTCGACATCCCCGTCTTCCACGACGACCAGCACGGCACCGCGATCGTGGCGCTCGCCGCCCTGACCAACGCGGCGCGCTTCGTCGGCAAGCCGCTGTCGGAGCTGCGCGCGGTCGTGGCGGGCGCGGGCGCGTCCGGCATCGCGGTCTCGCAGATCCTGATCGAGGCGGGCATCGGCGACATCGCCCTGTCCGACAGCAAGGGGATCATCCACGAGGGGCGCGACGGCCTGAACCCCGTCAAGGAGCGCATCGCCGCGATCACCAACCGGTCGCACCTGAAGGGCTCCACGGAGGAGGCGCTGCGGGGCGCCGACGTGTTCATCGGCCTGTCCGGCAGCACCGTCCACGAGTCGTGCGTCGCCACGATGTCGGACAGCGCGATCGTCTTCGCCCTCTCCAACCCGACCCCCGAGGTCCACCCGGACGTCGCCCGCCGGCACGCCAAGGTCGTCGCGACCGGCCGCAGCGACTACCCGAACCAGATCAACAACGTGCTGGCGTTCCCCGGCATCTTCCGCGGCGCGCTGGACGTCCGGGCCCACACGATCACCGAGGGGATGAAGCTGGCGGCGGCGACCGCCCTCGCCGGCATCGTCGGCGACGACCTGACCGCCGACTACGTCGTCCCCGGCCCGTTCGACGACCGCGTGGCGCCCGCCGTCACGGCCGCCGTGGCCGCCAAGGCCCGCGAGGAGGGCGTCGCCCGCGTCTGACCCTGCCTGCGGCCCGTGCTCCACTCCGGAGCACGGGCCGCGTCAGGACGGTTCCCCATGGTCGTTCTCCCACGCCCAGGCGACGATTTACTCGTCCAGGTCGACCGCCTCGGCCCCGTCGGCCGCCTCCCCGACGACGCTGATTTCGGGCTGGTCCTCGGGGACCAGCCGCCGCCGGGGCGCGGCCCTGCGCGCAGCGAGCCGCCCAGCGACTCGACGCGTTCACGCATGCCGACCAGTCCGTAGCCGCCGCGATGGGAGTGCCGGGGCGGGGCCGCTGGGGCGGGGCCGGCGACCTCGACGGTGACGCCCTCCGGGCCCTGCTCGACGGTGACCGTGACGGACCGGGCGCCCGGCGCGTGCCGCAGCACGTTCGTCAGCGCCTCCCGGGCGACGCGGTACACGGTGCTGGTCACCTCCGGCAAGGTGTGGCCATCAACCCTCGGTTGCGTACAGTCTCAACTAGCCCTGGTCACCAGGGCTGCTCAGACTTTACGGAGCCCGTAACCAAATACCGAAGGTAGTGATCTTTGTGCGCAAGTTTGTGAACGCCGTGTTGATGCTCGTGTTGGCCATCTTAAGCCTTGCCAGTGTTCTTGCCCTCGGGGCCCTGCTCGGCGTCGACAACGACATGCAGTACGGCGACGATCCCGTCGGAGACGGTGCGCTGAAGGGCGCCATCGCTGCCATCGTCATTTCCGTCATCATGGTCCGGGCGTTCCTCAAGAAGGTCGCCAGGATCACCAAGCAGAACACAGACAGCGTGGCCGCGCAGAACACCAGGGACGCGGCCAGGCGCCGAGAAGAGGAGCGGCGGGAGCGCCAGTACTGGAAGCGTGTGTACTGGAACCGCACCCACTAAGCCTCAGCCAATCTGGGGCGTAGCCCCTCAACAAAGGCGGCCCGCCGGGGCCGCCTCTTCACATGAGCCACGAGAAAGCCGCCGAGCTTCTCCTTTTGCAACAGGTCCCAAACAGCCCACCCGAACCGGTCGGCAACGACAGCCGACACCCGGTCTCCGCTCAACGCCCCAGCAGGCGCGAAACCTGACGGTTCTTCGGCTCCCAACCAACCCCGACCCCCACCCCTTACACGGACCCGCCTCCGGCGTAGGGCTCTACCCAAAAGAGCGTGTGCGGCACGGTCAGCGCGCTAAGCCGCCGTCGCGCAAACGAGGCACCGTGCACACCCAGGCAGACCCACGGGGCACGGTAGGCGACGGGACGCCGGGCGCAGGCCAGCGCAACGGGGAAGAAGTGTCACATTACGGTCGCGGTCTTGCCGGCCCCGTTCGGGCCCACCAGGCCCACGACGCGACCGGCCGGCACGCGCAGATCGACGCCGCTCAGCGCCTCCCTGCGTCCATGCCTTTTCGTCAGTCCCTCGGCGTGCGGCATCGGGATCGGATCTTCAAGCGGCATGAGGAATCGTCGGCGACGGCGTCGCCCTGATGGGGCACCGGCCCAAAGCACGGTTCCTGCCGGCGGTGGTCGTACTTCCGGCCGGTTCGACGCCGGCGCCCCGCGGGGCGCGGCTCCGGTCACCGCGTCCGCCGCCGGATCAGGCGCACGCGCGGGAGCGGCCAGTAGCGGGCCACGACCCGCCCCACGACGAGGTCATCGGCGACGGGACCGAAATCCCAGCTGTCCCTGGCGCCGGCGGCGCGCTGGTTGTCGCTCTCCAGCCACCACCCTTCCTCCGACCGGTGCGAGACGCGCTTCACGACGAGCAGCCCACGGCGCTCCGGGTGGGCGGCGACGACCACGGCGCCGGGCGCGGGACGGGCGCCGTCGCGGACGACGAGCCAGTCCCCCGGCAGCAGGCCCGGGAGCATCGAGTCCCCGGCGACCTCGACGGTCCGCAGCCTCCGCGCGGCGAGCGCGATCGCCGCCACGCCCGCCAGACCGCACAGCACCGGGATCCGGATCCGCATGGTCCTCCTCGTCGGCCCGCATACTTCGGCGGGCGGCGGTCACAAACACAGCTGGAGAGGTTCCGGGCCGGACGGCCCGGGTCTTAGGCCGAATTACCGAGTGCCCTGCCCGGACGGGCCCCGGTGCACAAGGGTAATGTCGGTGACCTGAGCATGATCCGCAACGAGGGAAGGACTAGCAGGTGTTGCTCAAGCTTCTGCGCCCGAAGACCACGGTGTCTGCGCACTGCGACCTGCCGTGCGGCGTCTACGACCCGGCGCAGGCCCGGATCGAGGCCGAGTCCGTGAAGGCGATCATTGAGAAGTACGCCGCCAACGAGGACCCGGAGTTCCGCGCCCGGGCGATCCTGATCAAGGAGCAGCGCTCGCAGCTGGTCAAGGAGCACCTGTGGGTGCTGTGGACCGACTACTTCAAGCCGCCGCACTTCGAGAAGTACCCGCAGCTGCACCAGCTGTTCAACGAGGCCACCAAGCTCGCCGGGGCCTCCGGGACCAAGGGCGGCATGGACCCCAAGGCCGCCGAGGACCTGCTCGCGAAGATCGCCGAGATCGACAAGATCTTCTGGGAGACCAAGCAGGGCTGAGCGCGTCCAGCTCACCGTGAGGGCCGTCCGCTCCCGGACGGCCCTCACGGCGTGTCAGGGGGCCGTCAGCCGGGCGGCGCGGGCCGCCAGGGCGTCCAGGACCTCCGTGTGGCGGTCGTCGGTGCTGATCTCCAGTGCCAGCGCGCCGCCGGTGGCGGTGAGCGTGAAGGCGAAGAACGAGCAGCAGCCCGTCTCCCGGGCGGCGAGCTCGGCGGCCCGCGCGGCCGCCCGCGGACGCGGGCGCAGTTCCATCCGCACCCGGCCCGCCCCCGCGGGCCGCACGGCGGTCACCGCCTCGGCGAACAGCGCGTCGAACTCGGCCTCCCGCAGCGGCCGCTCGGCCGTCGGCAGCGTGCACGCCCGAGGGGCCCATCCGTCGTCGTCCGGCCCCGCCGGCTCCTGCTGGGTCTCCATGTCCCGACGGTAGGCCCGTACCCCGGTACCGGATGCAAGCCCGGACGTCAGCCGCGCGCGGCCCGGGTGAGGGCGTCGCCGGTGAGGCGGTAGACCGTCCACTCGTCCTGCGGGCGGGCGCCGAGAGCCTTGTAGAACCCGATCGCGGGCTCGTTCCAGTCCAGGACCGACCATTCGACGCGCCCGTAGCCGCGGTCGTCGGCGACGCGGGCCAGCTCGGTGAGCAGCGCCTTGCCGTACCCGTGGCCGCGGTGCTCCGGCTCGACGAACAGGTCTTCCAGGTAGATGCCGTGCGTGCCGTTCCACGTGGAGAACGTGAGGAACCACACGGCGAACCCGACGACGCGGCCGTCGTGCTCGGCGACGTGGGCGAAGACCTTGGGGGCGTCGCCGAACAACCGGTCCCGCAGCTGGTCCTCGGTCGCCTTCACCTCGTGGAGGGCGCGCTCGTACTCCGCCAGCTCGCGGACCAGCCGCAGGATCTCCGGGACGTCGCCGGCCGTCGCGTAACGAATCACACGCAGCAGGCTATTCGAGCGGCGGCAGTGCGGCGTCGGGGTCGGCCCACCGGTCGTTGGGGACGAGCGGGTACCAGCCCGGGCGGCCGGGGTCGCGGTCGTAGGGGTAGCCGCCGAGCTCCTTGTACAGCTCCGCGTACTCGGCCACCTTGTCACGGTCCAGCCGGACGCCCAGGCCGGGGCCCGACGGCACGGGGATCCTGCCTTCGGAGTACCGCATCGGCCCGCCCTCGATGACGTCGTCGGCGAGGTGGTGGTAGTGCGCGTCGGCGGCGTAGGTGAGGTTGGGCAGGACGGCGCCGAGGTGCAGCATGGTGGCGAGCTGGATGCCGAGCTCGCCGGAGGAGTGGACGGCGACGCCGATCTGGAACGTCTCGCACACCCCGGCGGCCTTCACGCACGGCCGGATGCCGCCCCAGAACGTCGTGTCGAGCAGGACGACGTCCGCGCTGCGGCGCAGCACGTTCGCGGCGAGCTGCTCGAAGTTCACGACGACGGTGTTGGTGGCGAGCGGGACGTTGACGCGCTCGCGGACGAGCCGCAGCCCCTCCAGCCCGAGGACGGGGTCCTCCAGGTAGTCGTTGGGCAGGTCCTCGATGGCCTTGCCGAACCGCAGCCCCTCCTCCAGGCTCAGCACGGAGTTCGGGTCGTAGCGGAAGCGGTCGCCGGGGAACGCCTCGGCGAGCGCCTTGTAGCACTCCAGCTCGTGGCCCGGCGGGAACACCCCGCCCTTCAGCTTGTGGACGGTGAACCCGTGCGCGTCCTTGAGCGCGCGGGCGTGCTCGACGAGCTGCTCGGGGGTGCGGACCTCCGGCGAGCCCCCGGCGCCCGGATAGCGGTAGAAGAGGTAGGACGCGAACGGGACGGACGCGCGGATGCGGCCGCCGAGCAGGTCGTGCACCGGGACGCCGAGGTGCTGGCCGACGAGGTCGAGGCAGGCGAACTCGATGGCGGCGAGCATCTGGGTGCGGTTGTTGTACAGGCTCGCCGTCGGGTTGGCGATCTTGAAGCGGAGCACCTCCAGCTCGAACGGGTCGTGGCCCTCCAGGTGCGGGGCGAGGGCCTCGAAGGCGGCCTCGGCGCTCTGCCCGCCGCCGCCCATCTCGCCGAGCCCGACCAGGCCGTTGTCCGCCTCGACCTCGACGATCGTCCGGACGAAGCGGCCCCAGTGCGCGCCGTTGCTGTGCAGCAGGGGCGCCTCCAGCGGCACGGTGACCGTGGTGGCGCGGATGCCTGTGATCTTCATGTGTCCCCGATCCGTACTCAACGCCGAACCGTGACGGTGGCGACGCCGCAGGCGGGCAGCCGCACCGTCATGGTGCCGTCCCGGACGGGCAGTTCCGCCGGGTCACGCTCCAGACCGCCGCTCAGCAGGGCGCCGGTGGCGCCCGGCACGTGCAGGCCCGTCTCCACCGGGCCCGCGGCGAGCGACTGGAGCCGGACGGCCAGCCCCTCGCCGTCGCGGGCGCGCCCCACGGAGGTGACGAGCACGTCCGGGTCGTCCACGCGCAGGAAGGTCCCCGATTCCGCGGCGGGCATGTCGCCGGTGGCGAGAGTGGCGACGAACGGGTCGGTGATCCCGGCGGCCGTGCGGGCGCCGAGCCGGCGGCCCGACCCCGCCGCGCCGGACGCGAACGCGTACCGGAAGGTGGTCTCGCCCTGCTGCTGCGACGGGAAGTTGGTGTCCCAGATGTTGTTCAGCGCCCACGAGTAGACGGTGCCGTCCTCGTTGTCGAGCGTGGGCGGGAACGGCGCGTAGGGCATGTGGATGGAGCCGAACTGCACGAGCGGCGCCTCCAGCGTCGCCCACGCGACGGTCACCTCGGGGTCCTCGAAGGCGACCCAGTGGCGGATCGGGCGCATGTGCTCCGCCGACCCCGGGACGCTCGGAACGCCGGTGCCGCCGACGCCGCCCGTCAGCTCCCAGGCGGCGGGCGGGCCGTCCACGGCGAACGGGAACGCGAAGAAGACCGCCTCCTTGGCCGCGGTGGGCTGCTTGCCGAGCTGGTAGCGGACGTCCACGCGCGGCACGCCCGCGTACAGGTCGATGGTCGTGCGCAGCCAGTCGACGCCCTTGCCGTGCAGCTCGACGACGAGCCGCTCCCCCGCGGGGGTGCGGTGGCACTCGGTGACGGTCGCGTGGGTGGCGACGGCCCGGTCGCCGAGCATCGTCTTGTCGTGCACGAGCATGTGCCCGGACATGTGGTTGAAGTGCGGCGCGGTCGCGTACCGGTCGTAGACGTACTGCCCGAACCCGGCGACGGCGTCGGGGTTCACCAGTTCGCGGCCCGCGGTCTTGTCGAAGACCGAGCCGATGTGCCCTTCCCGGAGGTCGTAGACCACCCGGTAGAACTCGTTCTCGATCGTGCCCTCGAAGCCGAGGTCGACCGGCTCCGGGGCGCCCGCCGCGGCGCGGACGACGTCCACGCGGACGTGCCCGTGGCCGGGGACGTCCGGGACGACGGCCTCCAGGTGGCGGCCGATGGGGCGGGTGGGCCACTCGTCCGGGTCGACCTCCTCCTCGCGGTGCGGGACGGGTTCGCCGGTGCGGGCGTCCACCAGGGCGATCGGGACGTCGACGGCGACGATGTCGCGGGGCAGGAACGCGCGGGCCGCGTCGGTGCGGGCGGCCGTGCCGGGGTTGACGACGAGGAACGAGGCGAGGGCGTCCGGCGCGGGCCCGAACGTCGCGCCGATCCGCCGCGCGCCCGACTGGAGCAGGTCGAGGGCGTCGTCGTGGGCCTGGTAGCCGACCTGGGACTTGCGGGTCCACTGCAGGCCGCCGGAGTCGCCGCCCTCCTCGGCGTCCTCCCAGGGGTTGGCGGCGCCCCAGGTGTGCTCGTCGAACAGCGCGGCCCGGTCGTAGGCCTCGTCGATCGCCCTGCCGGCCGAAAGGGACGCGCCGGTGCGGTCGCCGCCGCGCTCGTCGGCGAGGGCGTGCAGCGTCTCGGCGGCGCGCAGGACGTTCTGCGCCCGCCGGACGTGGCCGAGCGGCCGGGCGCCGGAGCCGAGGCCGTCGGCCCACCAGTCCGTCCAGTCGCCCTCGTGGGTCTGGAGCCGGTCGCCGTGGTGCTCCTCGACGTACTCGAAGAAGTCGGCGTTGGTCGCCATCCGCAGCCGCGGGTACGCCCAGGTCTCGTTCCAGCGGTGCGCGATGTCGGCGGGGACGATCGACGGCCCGGCGTTGTCGGCGTGCGCGCCCTGGACGCGCAGGTGGACGGCGTCCAGGAAGTCGGGGTCCTTGGCGGCGCCGACCTGGCCGGGCGCGGCGTACCAGCCGAACGTCCCGGGCCCGTAGGGGTAGGGCCGGTCGGCGAGGGATCCGAGGTAGCGGGGCAGCAGGTCCTCGGCGAGGTCGTAGCCGTCGACGAGCCCGACGGTGTTGCCCTCCATGTAGGCCATGCCGTGCGGGGTGTCGGTGAACCAGACGATCAGCTCGCCGCCGCCCGGCGACCGCCACCGGAACGGGCGGGCGAGCCGGTCGCCGCCCGTGATGTACGGGACGGAGCGCCCGGCCCAGTTGTGCGCGGCGGCGAGGTACCGGACCCCGGCCGCGTTGAGGGCGTCCACCGTCCCGACGACGGCGCCGGGGATGTCGGTGTGCATCGCCGACCGGACCTCGATGCCGTGCTCGCGGCGCAGCTGCCCGACGAAGCGGAGCTGCCGGTACAGCTCCTCGGTCGAGCACGCCTCGGTGTGCAGCTGCATCGGGAACGCGGT
The DNA here is from genome assembly GCF_050936235.1 of Spirillospora sp. CA-108201. NCBI lineage: Bacteria > Bacillati > Actinomycetota > Actinomycetes > Streptosporangiales > Thermomonosporaceae > Spirillospora > Spirillospora sp. CA-108201. The sequence continues at coordinate 3,887,511 of NZ_JBNJNE010000001.1, forward strand.
GACCTCGATGTCGCCCGCGCGGGCCCGCTCGGCGAACTCGGCGACCTGGTCGCCCGGGCGGGTCGCGAGCCACCGCAGCGCGGGCATGGACGACTCGACCGACCAGCGGAACCGCGCGTCGTCCGGCCGCCCGTCGGTCTCCCGCGCCAGCCGCAGCGCCGCGTCGAGGTAGTCGAGGTGGTGCCGCAGGACGGTGCCCTGCGTGTCGGTGTAGCCGATGTCGAGGTGCGAGTGGTGGACGACGAAGACGTTCCACTTGCGCTGCGGGGTGACGTCGAGCGGCGCGGCCCCGACGAGCCCGCCGGAGTCGCGCACCTCCAGGGTGAGGCGGCGTGGGGCGTCCGCCTCGGGGACGAGCAGCGTGACGGTCCCGCCGTCCGCCGCCGCGGCGGCGATCTCGGCGTCCCCGTCCTTGAGGACCGCCTCCACCGGGCCTCCGCCGGACAGCGTCAGCCGGACGGCCTGGAGGAGCGCGCCCGCCTCGTCCCGCTTGAACAGCGGCAGCACGGCGGCGCGGACCGACAGCCCGCGCACGGCGAGCACCTCGGTCGAGGTGTCCTGGCGCAGCGCGTCGCGGATCCCGTCATAGTCGGGCGAGCCGAGGCTCGCCTGCAGCAGGCGACTCGTCATCGTTATGCGTCAATCTCTCTTCGGGAGCTTCTAGAACTGGGCGAGGGTGAGGCCGCGGGTGAACAGGCGCTGGGTCGCGAGGAAGATCGCGACGGTCGGCAGCGAGACCACCAGGCCGGCGGCCAGCGCGATCGGCACCGGCGTCCCGGCGTAGACGTCGGTGGTCAGCGCCGACAGCTCGGCCCAGACGGGCCGGACGGTCGGCGACTGCGAGAGCGTCAGGCCGAACAGCAGGTCGTTCCAGACGAAGGTGAACTCCAGGATGAACACCGCGGCGAGGGCCGCGGCCGACAGCGGCAGGTAGATCCGCCAGAAGATCCGGAAGGTGGACGCGCCGTCCAGCCGGGCCGCCTCGAAGATCGACACGGCGACGTTGCCGAAGAAGTTGCGCATCACCAGCGCGGCCAGCGGCACGTTGATCGCCGAGTAGATGACGATCAGCCCGAGGTGGTCGTCGTAGAGCGTCACCTTGCTGTAGCCGACGAACAGCGGCACCAGCAGCATCTGGAACGGCACGATCGTCCCGGCGAAGATGACCACGAACCAGGCGAACCCGTGCCGCAGGCGCAGCACCACGATCGCGTACCCGGCGAGCGCGCCCATCAGGACGGCCAGCGCGGGCGACACCACGCTGTACAGCAGGGTGCTGAGCAGCGTGTCGCCGACGGCGGTGCGGTCCCATGCCTGCGCGATGTTGTCGAACAGGCCGATGGAGGACGGCGGCTTCACCGCGTCCGAGGGGTCGTAGTCGCCCGCGGGCCGCAGCGCGTTCGCGACGATCAGGTAGGTGGGGAAGAGCCACACCACGCCCAGTACCGCCAGCACGGCCCGGCGCACGTGGACCAGTCTCGCTCCGCTCATCGGGGCGACTCCTCCCTGCTCACCTGGCGGCGCAGGTACACGTACGAGGCCAGGCCCGTGACGGTGGTGAGCAGCACCGCGACCGCCGAGCCGTAGCCGTACTCGTTGGCGACGAACACGTCCCGGTACATGGTCACGGCGAGGGTCTCGGACGAGCGTCCGGGACCGCCCTGCGTCATCACCCACACGATGTCGAAGTTCTTCAGGCCGGCGACGAGCGCGAGGCCGAACACCACGGTGGTGATCGGGCGCATCAGCGGCCAGATGACGTGCCGGAACATCGCCCACCCGGACGCGCCGTCGATGCGGGCCGCCTCGATCGGCGCCTTCGGGATCGACTGGAGGCCGACGACGAACAGCAGCATGTTGACGCCGAGCTGCTGCCACGTCCACACCACGATCATGGCGACGGTGTTGCGGGGGCCGTCCTGCAGGAACGCGGTGTCGCCGCCCGGCATCCCGAACAGCGTCAGGATCTGGTTGGCCATCCCGTCCGGCTGGAGGATGAAGCCCCAGATCACGCCGAGGCCGGCGCCCGACATGGCGTACGGGAGCAGGAACGGCAGCCGGAACCACGCGCCCCGCCTGAGGTCGTAGGACAGGACGGCGACGAGCAGGCCGAGCCCCACCGGCAGGACGACGGTGCCGACGACCCACAGCAGCGTGTTGCGGATCGAGGTGACGAGCGCGTCGTCCTCAAGGAGCCGCCTGTAGTTGTCCAGGCCGGTGAACTCGGGTGAGGCGAGACCGTCGTAGCTGGTGAAGCTCAGGTACGCCGTCCACAGGAACGGCAGGTAGAGCAGGACGGCGACGAAGAGCACGGCCGGCGAGATGTAGACGTGCCGGAACCGGCCGTGCAGCGCGAAGCCCTTGCCGGAGGGGGCGGCGGACGCCTTGCGGCGCCCGCCGCCCGCGGAGGGCACCAGCGTCAGCCTGGGGCGGTCGGCGGTGGCCTTGTGCGTGCCCATCGATCAGTGCGACTTCCAGTAGTCCTCGTTGACCTTCTGGATGCTCTTGAGCACGTCCATGTAGGTCTCCGGCTTGTTGAGGAACTTGTCGAAGCCGCTGAGCGCCTCGGTGAGCACCGGCGCGGGCGCCGCCTCGAAGTAGCGCAGGACGAGGCGGTTGCCGCCCGACGCCGCCTCCTTGGTGACCTTGTCGAGCTCGGGGTCGGCGACCTTGACCTTCGGGTTGCCGGACACGTCGCCGCGCGCGTTGGCCCACTTCTCCTGCGCGGCGGGCGTGACCCACCACTTGAGGTACTTGGTGCTGGCGGCCGGGTCGGGCGCCTTGCGCAGCGAGCACAGCGGGCCGCTCTCGAACACCAGCGACCGCTTGGGCAGCGCCGGGTCCACGTTCGGGACGAAGAAGAACCCGTAGTCCTCGCCCTGCTTGAGGCCGCGCTGGGTCATGCTCGTGTTGAACCAGGTGCCGTTGATGACCATGGCCGCGTCGCCGGACTTGAAGTGGTCGGCGGGGTCGGCCTTGTCGCCGGGCTTGCTGAACCACCCGGCGTCGATCATCGACTTCCAGCGCTCCATCGCCTTCACGACGCCGGGGTCGGTGTAGGACGCCTGGCCCTTCGACAGCCGCTCGTACAGGTCGGGGTCGGTGCCGGCGAGGATCTGCTCGAACCAGGCGAAGGAGAACAGCGACGTCGGGGTGGTCTGGTTGAAGGGCACCTGGCCCTTCGACTTCAGCGTCTGCGCCGTCTTCTCCAGTTCCGCCCACGTCGTGGGCGGCTTCAGGTCGTACTTGGCGAAGACCTTCTTGTTGTAGAACATGCCCCAGTAGGCGGTGTTCAGGGGGACGCAGTACTGCTTGCCGCCGACGGTGTAGTACTTCTTCAGGTCCTCGGTGAGGTCGCCGCTGCCGATGCCGTCCTGCCAGATCTTCGAGGTCTCGGCGACCTGGTTCTGCTTGACGATCTCTTCGAGGCGCCCGCCGGTCGTCCAGGTGAACAGGTCGGGCTTGACGTTGGTGCGGAACGAGGTCTTGATGAACGCCGTGTAGGTCGGTTCGTCGGTGTAGCCGACCGGCGTCATGTCCAGGCCGGTCTGCTGCTTGCCGAGAGCTCCCATCTGCTCGAAGAAGGGCTTCCACGCGCCCTTGTCGTTGTAGAGCTTGAGCTCGGACTTGCTCCCGCCCGAGTCGCCGGACCCGCAGCCGGCGGCGAGCAGCAGCGCGCCCACGGTGAGCGCGGTCACCTGGAGTCGCTTGGACGGCACCATGGTGAGCCTCCTTCATCGGGCGGCGATGCCCGATCGGGGTGGTCGAAGGATGGAATCGGTGAAGGGTGAACCGGCCGCGCGGCGCTGGCGCCGGCGGCGAGGGGACGGCCCGCTCAGGCGAGCCGCTGCTCGATCACGTGCTTGACGTCGGCGATGTGGGACCGCATGAGGGACTCGGCGTCCCGCTCCGCGCCCGCCTCGACGGCGGCGAGGATCGCGGTGTGCTCGTCGAAGTCGCGGACGCGGTCGTCGAAGATCCGCTGTATCGCGCGCTGCTCGGAGGCGTGCACCGACAGCAGGGAGTCGATGACCTCGCAGAGCACGGAGTTGCCCGCGACGCCGGCGACCTCCCGGTGGAAGGCCATGTTCGCCTTGTGCAGGCGGGCCTCCGCCTCCGGCGCGTCCGTGCCGAGGTCCGCGCCCGCCTGGTCGAGGAGGGCCCGGAGCAGCTCGATGTCGGCGGGCCGCGCCCGCCGCGCCGCCCGTCCGGCCAGCGGCGGCTCGATGAGCAGCCGCGCGTCCAGCAGCTGGAGCAGCCGGTCGGCCTCCAGCTCCCGGACGTTGGGGTTGGGGATGACCACGCGTTCGAGGTCGGCGCCCACGTAGATGCCCGAGCCGTGCCGGAGCTGGATCGCCCCGGTCGCCTCCAGCCGGCGCAGCGCCTCCCGCAGCGTCGGCGTCGTCACCGCGAAGCGCTGGGACAGCTCCCGCGCGGACGGCAGCCGGTCGCCGGCGCGCAGGCCGTCGGACCTGATCAGGTCCAGCATGCGCTCCGTGAGGGCGTCCGCCAGGCTCGGCCGGGCCACATCCTGTGACATCGCCACCTCGTTCCCAAGAAGTAAAGTCATCTAATCACTTAGCGACTGGTGTGTCCACCCTCCCGGAGAGACATCGCCGCAGGACCGCGCGCTCCTCCTCGAACGCGAGCCGCCCCAGCCGCGACGACATGATGCCGTCGAAACCGTGGCAGGCGCCCGGCACATGGTGCAGCTCCGTGGGAACCCCGGAGACGATCAGCCGGTGCGCGTAGGCGAGCCCCTCGTCCCGCAGGGGGTCGTGCTCGGGGACGAGCACGTAGGCGCGCGGCAGGCCGCTCAGGTCCTCGGCCCGCGCGGGGGCGGCGTAGGCGGGGACGTCCGCCCGCCCGCCGAGGTAGTGGCGCCACATGTGCCGCACGTCGCCGCTGTTGAACAGTGGCGGCTCGGTGAACGTCCGCATCGAGGGCGTGGCCATCCGGTCGTCCAGGACGGGATAGAGCAGCATCTGGAACGCCAGCGGCGGCCCGCCCTCGTCGCGCGCCCGCAGCGCCGCGGCGGCGGCCAGCGCGCCGCCCGCGCTCCCGCCCCCGACCGCGATCCGCTCCGGGTCGCCGCCGAACTCCTCCGCGTGCCCGTGGGCCCAGACGGTCGCGGCGTAGCAGTCGTCGAACCCGGCCGGAAAGGGGTGCTCGGGCGCGAGCCGGTAGTCGACCGAGACGACCGCGATCCCGTCCTCCCCGGCGAACTCCAGGCACCGCTCGTGCTCGTTCTCCAGACCGCCGGTCACGAACCCGCCGCCGTGGAAGTACACGAGGACGGGCGCCGGGGTCTCGCGCGGCCGGTAGATCCGCACCGGCACGCCGCCGGGGATCGTCCGGTCCTCGACGACCGCTCTCGCGTCCCCGGCGGGCCGGGCGAGGGCGCGGACGAGGTCGTCCATGGCGGCGCGGGCCCGGACGGGGTCCGCGAGCCCGACGTAGGGCATGCCGTCGAGCGCGGCGGCGAGTTCGGCGTCAAGGGGCATGGTCGGCACCTTCGGGCGGGACGGACGGGACGCGCCCCCGGGCGGGAGGTCACCCGGGGGCGCGGGGAAGCGGTACCGCCGTGGACGGGACGACGGTGCCGCGGCTCGGGGCTAGCCGGAGACCGGCAGGTTGATGTAGCGCGCCCGGTAGATGCTGACGTCCCGGTAGTTGTCGTTGGCCGGACCGTCGGTGGTGTCCAGGCTGTTGACGTTGTAGGAGATCACCAGCGTGCCGCTGGACGAGAGCGCCGCGTGCTGGTGGGCGTTGTAGGTGAAGATGTCAGGGTCGCCGTAGGAGCCGAGGGGCCCGGTCTCGGGCGTCGTGTAGACGGTCTGCTCGCCGCTGAACGGCCCGGCGGCCGAGCACGACAGCCAGACGTCGATCTCGCCGCCGAACGCGATGTTCGCGTCCTGGTTGACCATGATGTAGTGCGACCCGCGCTTGGTGACGCTGAACTCGTTCGACACGCCGCTCATCAACCGCACCGAGTCGGTCTCCGCGGACGACCAGCCGCTCGCCGTGCGGTACTGCCAGGCGCCGCGCAGGTCCGTGCCGCCGACCCGCGCGACGCGCAGGTACTTGGTGTTCACCTGCGTCTGGGGGTCGGTGTAGTCCTCGGTGCCGTAGACGTAGGTGTAGCCGCCGTCCCGGAGCAGCGCCGACCCCCACTGCACGCCCGTCGCCGAGGGCATCGCCTGGACGGTCGGCGCGGCGAGGTTCCCACTGGAGAACCGGGCGAGGACGTTGTCCTTGAACTTCATGTCCCAGCCGGTGCCGTTGTCCGGGTCGGGGTCGTAGTACTCGCGGTAGAGCTGCTGGACCTCCGACCCGCTCTGGGTGAGGTCGCCGGCCCAGTACCAGTGGGCCGGCTGCGCGGGCGGCATGACCGCCTTCGGGGCGGCGGCCGTCCCCCCGTGCACGGTGGTGAGCCCGCCGCCCGTGCCCTGGACGACGAAGGAGTTGTTGATGAACGGCGTCGTCCCGCCCTCCTCGACGACGACCGGCCGCGACCCGTCCGCGTTGACCTTGCCGAGGAAGGTGTCGGAGTAGGCGTAGACGATGCGCCCGTCCGAGAGCTTGAGCGAGTACGTCGTGTCCGCGCCGGTCCAGTCGTCCAGCAGCGTGTTGCTGTTCCCGTAGGACGTGAACCTGCCGTTGAGGGCGGCGTTCTGCGAGGCGGTGCCGAAGGCCGGCGCGGCCTGCCCGGAACACGTGGGCCCGGCGGCGGTCGTGCGCCCGAGGGCCTTCCCGCGCCCCTTCCCGGGGCCGTGGCCGTGGGTGTCGGCGCCGGCGGGCACGGCGGGCGCGGCCACGAGCACCAGGACGGACGCGAAGACCCCGGCGCGCCGGCGCCATCCCCCGCGAAGGAAAAGGGGCCGATCGGCGGAGAGACGAGAGGGAGGGACGGACGCCTGCATGGAAACCTCCGCGAGGTCACGATCACACGATGCTCGTGCGCCCCACATTTTGAGTCATCAAATGACTTGGTGTCTAGATCTTCTAGGAGATTTCCGGAAGCGCCGCCGGATTGCGGGCCAGCAGCCCGCCGTCCACCCGGTGCTCGGCGCCGGTCACGAACGACGAGCGGGGCCCGGCGAGGAACGCCACGACCTCGGCGACCTCCGCGGCCGCCGCGACCCTTCCGAGCGGGTGCGCGCGCCCCCACTCGGCGACCTGCGCGTCCTGCCCCCGCTCCCCCCGGAACAGGTCGGCGGCCCAGCGCAGCATCGGCGTGTCGACCGACCCCGGGCACACCACGTTCGCGCGGATGCCGTCGGCCGCGTGGTCCAGCGCCACCGCGCGCGTCAGCGCGTTGATCGCGGCCTTGCTGGCGCTGTAGGCGGCGACCCGGTCCTGCGAGACGAACGCCTGCACCGACGACACCGTGACGACCGTCCCGCCGCCCCGGCGCCGGAGCTCGGGCACGGCGGCGCGGCAGGCGAGGAACACGCCCTTGACGTTGACGCCGAGCACCTCGTCCCACAGCTCCTCGGACGTCTCCTCGACCGTCCCGTACCGCTGCACGCCCGCGCACGTCACCAGCACGTCCAGGCCGCCGTACCGGGACACGGCGTCCGCGACCAGCGCGTCCATCCGCTCGGCGTCGGTCACGTCGGCGACGGCGCCGGCGACCTCCAGCCCCTCGTCCCGCAGCTCCTCCTCCGCGCGGCGGACCTCGTCCTCGCCGATGCCGCAGAACACCACGGCCGCGCCGTCGCGGGCGAGCCGCTCCACCACCGCCCGGCCGATCCCCAGCGACCCGCCGGTCACGACGGCGACCTTGCCCTCGAACTCCCTCACGTGCCCTCCTCGACGACCGCGGGGCGCAGCCACAGGCTCCGCCGCGCATGCGGTCCCAGCCTCAGGGCGGTGCCGTTCGCGACGGCGGCGGCCAGCCCGTCCGTCGGGTATCCGGCGAACGGCTCCAGGCCCATCACGTACGCGCGACCCCACCACGGATGACCGGTGGTCGCCCCGAACTCCTGCCACAGCCACAGATGCGGCAGGACGTCCACGTCCCAGCGCACCCGCATCCCGAATCCCTCCGGATCGACGACCTCGTACCGCCCCTCCTCCAGACCGGTGAGGTAGACGATCTCACTGGGCGCCCCGGCGCCGGGCACCACATCGAGATCGACGACCTCGCCGCCCTCGCCCGGCACGCGCGGCCAGGAATGCGGTCCGCCGCCCGAAACCCGGCGCCCACCGGGCCCGATCGCGGTCTCGTGCGGGACGACCAGGGCGCCTTCGGCCACCCTGATCCGGTGCCCGGGCCTCAGGAAGGGCGCGCCGAACACGATGTGATGCCCCCACATCGCGTCCAGCGCGACACCCGACTCGTTGACCAGCTCCTCCTCGAAGCGGAGCTCGGCCTCACCCGCCCTCAGCCGCAGCGTCTTGGCGACCCGGAGCGGCATCCGCCGCCCCCGGACGGTGAGCCGGACGGCGACCTCCCGGGCCTCGTCGACCACGATCTCGGAGTCCCACGGCAGCCCGGCCACCTCCCCGTGCTGCGCGAACGCCGCCCCCCGGTAGGTGCTGGGCGCGCCCCCGTTGGGCAGGACCTCCTGCCACCCGCCCTCGTAGCCGTCGAGGAACAGGGCGACATCGTCACCCGCGCCCCCCGCCACATCACGGGGATCACGCAGCCCACCGGGCGAGAGCCACACGAAGTCCATGTCACGAGGCTTGTAGCAGAACTCGGCGATATCGCCGCCCTTGCCCACCAGCACCGTGACCCGGAGCAGCTCGTTCTCCAGGACCACGGCCTCGACCCCGGCCCAGGTGATCTCGTGGACGCGGGCGCCCCAGTTGCGGGACGGCCGGTGCCGCCGCATCAGTTCCAGTTCTCCGCGCCGCCGAAGGCGAAGTGCTCCCCCGCCGCGTACCGGGGCCGCGGCTGGTACTCGTTCACGCCCGGGTCGCCGCGCAGCAGCAGCGCGGACGGGAACGGCAGCGGCTCCTGAGTGATCCGCGTCGAGGTCGGGATGTACCGGATCGTCAGCCCGCACCGCCGGTGGGGCGACTCGTTCGCGTCGCTGCCGTGCATGATGTTCGGGTGGTGGACCTCGACGTCACCGGGTTCGAGGACGAGGTCCACGGCCCGCGACTCGTCCACGCCCACGGCGCTCTCCACCCCGAAGACGGCCTCCGCGTCCTCCCGCTCCCGCACCTCGTGCAGGACCTCCTTGTGGCTTCCGGGGACGACCCGGAGGCACCCGTTCTCCGGCGTCGACCGGTCGATGGCGAGCCAGAGCGTCACCACCCGCATCGGTTCGAGCGGCCAGAACGCACCGTCCTGGTGCCACAGCACGGCCTTCCCGGTGAAGGGCGGCTTGGAGATGTAGGCGGACGCGAACAGGGCGATGTCGGGCCCGACGAACCGCTCGGCGACGTCGAGGAGCCGCTCGTCGGACACCAGCCGCACCCAGAAGGGGTCCTTGGCGACCAGCTCGGTCGAGAGCTCCTCGCCGGTCCGGTCGGGGTAGCGCTCCTCCAGCCAGCGGACATGCGCGTCCGCCTCGGCCACCAGCGCCGGATCCAGCACGTTCCGGAAGATCGCGTAACCGTCCTCGTCATAGCCGTCGTGCATGGGCGTCCCTTCTCGATGAAGCGCGACACCCCGAAGTCTTAGTCATCAGATCACTTGTTGTCTAGATGTATCGTGGCCGGCCATGCGGAACCGGATCGCCCTGATCGGCGAATGCATGATCGAACTGAGCCATCTCGCCCCCGACCGCCTGGCCGTCGGCTACGCCGGCGACGCCTTCAACGTCGCCGCCTACCTGGCCCGCACCGCCGCCCCCGGAACAGACGTCCAGTTCGTCACCCTCATCGGCGACGACCCCTACAGCACCCGGATGCGCGAGTCCTGGGCCGCCCACGGCGTGGGCTCCGACCACACCCGCACCGTCCCCGGCGGCCAGGCGGGCCTGTACCTCATCCGCACGGCCGAAGACGGCGAGCGCACCTTCCACTACTACCGATCCCAGTCGGCGGCCCGCGGCCTGTTCGGCCCCGGCCACCCCCCGGAGATCGACGACGCGGTCGCCGACCACGACCTCGTCTACGTCTCCGGCATCACCCTGTCGATCCTCGGCGCCGGCGCCCGCACAAGGCTCCTGGCCGTCCTCGACGAGACCCGCCGCCGCGGCGGCCGGGTGGCCTTCGACACCAACTACCGCCCCGCGGGCTGGCCCTCCCCCGCAGCCGCCGCCGAGGCCATGTCCACCGTCCTGACCAGGACGGACATAGCCCTCCCCACCTTCACCGACGACCAGGCCGTCTTCGGCGACCGGGCCCCGTCCGACACGATCGAACGCCTGAGACGAGCCGGAGTGACCGAGATCGCCGTCAAGCGAGGCCCCCAGGGCTGCGTCATCGCCGACCCCACGACGAACCTCTCGATCCCCGCCGTCCCCCACGTCCAAGTGATCGACACCACAGCCGCCGGCGACGCCTTCAACGGCGCCTACCTGGCCACCCGCCTAACAGGCGCCCCCCGCGAACAAGCAGCCAGAACAGCCACCGCCCTGGCCGCCGAGGTGATAACCCACAAGGGCGCCCTACTCCCCCCACACCCAGCAAGAACCTGACCCCCCGCGCACGGCACAAGCGAAGCGAGGGCCACCCGCGAAGCGAGCCGCCAGGCGAGACGCAGCGCCGCCCAACCCCCAAAGGCCCGCACCCAACAACGCACGGCACGAGCGAAGCAAGGGCCAACCGCGAAGCGAGCCGCCAGGCGAGCCGAAGCGCCAGAGCAACCCCCCCACCACCCGAGGTAGACCCCCGCATCCGAACCCCACCGAAACCCCCCCGCTCCGCACACATCACCCGCCACCACAGCACCCCGGACGAAGGTTGACCTCGCGATCGCGTCCGAAGGCAGTTTCGAGCGAAGCAAGAAACTGATCGCGCAGCGAGCCGCAAGGCGAGCCGGAGCGATGCAGCGATCGCCCGCGTTGCGTTGGGTTGGGGCGCCCCCAGGCGCCCCAACCCAACGCAACGCAAATAAACACAGCGCGCCGGAGTCTCGATGCACGGCTCGTAGGCGGTAGTTTCGAAGGCAGCGGGACCATCCTGCGAGGGAGTGACGTGACCGAGGAAACCGCTGCGATGCCGGCCAGTACGAAGTTGTCCGTCCGTGACGTGGTCACGGTGAAGCTGCCTGCCGCGAGTGCCTACCTGTCCGTGCTGCGGACCGCGACCGCGGGCCTGGCGGCCAGGTTGGACTTCACGCTGGACGAGATAGAAGACCTGCGCATCGCCGTTGACGAGGCGTGCGCGATGCTGCTCGCTCAGGCGGTGCCGGGCACCGATCTGACGTGCGAGTTCGAGCTGACCGGGGAGGCGATGCGCATCTCCGTGTCGGTCCTGACGGTGGACGGTGAGGAGCCGAGCCGCGACACGTTCGCGTGGACGGTGCTGTCGTCCCTGGCGGGCGAGGTGGACGCCAGGGCGGGCTCCGACGACCGGGTCACCGTGACGCTGCAGAAGCGGCGCGGTGCGGCGGGGGCCCCGTGACGGAGAAGACGACGACGGAGCAGACGACGGTCGGAGCGACCACCGAGCGTTCGGACAGCAGCGCCGTCCCGGACCGGGCTCGGGCGCGTGCTCTGTTCGAGCGTCTGGCCCAGCTGCCGGAGGGCGACCCGGAGCGTCAGCGCATCCGTGACCAGCTCGTGGAGCTGCATCTGCCGCTGGTGGAGTATCTCGCCCGGCGCTTCCGCAACCGCGGGGAGTGGCTGGACGACCTGATCCAGGTCGCCACGATCGGTCTGATCAAGTCGATCGACCGGTTCGATCTGGAGCGCGGCGTGGAGTTCTCCACCTATGCCACGCCGACGATCGTCGGTGAGATCAAGCGGCATTTCCGCGACAAGGGCTGGGCGGTGCGGGTGCCGCGCCGGCTGCAGGAGCTGAAGCTGTCGCTGACGAAGGCGATCAGTGATCTCGCGCAGCGGGAGGGCCGCGCCCCGACGGTGAGCGAGCTCGCGGCGCACCTGCAGATGACCGAGGAGGAGGTGCTGGAGGGGCTGGAGTCGGCGAACGCCTATTCCACGGTGTCCCTCGACGCGCCCGACTCCGGTGACGAGGACGCCCCGGCGGTGGCGGACTCGCTCGGCATGGTGGACGAGTCGCTGGAGGGCGTGGAGTACCGCGAGTCTCTCAAGCCGCTGCTGGAGAAGCTTCCGGCGCGCGAGAAGAAGATCCTTCTACTGCGCTTCTTCGGCAACATGACGCAGTCGCAGATCGCGGCGGAGCTCGGCATCTCCCAGATGCACGTGTCGCGGCTGCTGGCGCGGACGCTCGCGCAGCTCCGCGACGGCCTGACCGCCGACGAGTAGCCGTGGTCGAGCCGAAAGGGCCCCGAGGACGCGTCCTCAGGGCCCTTTCGGCGTCCGGTCAGCTCTTGCCGTCGGGCTGTTCGTTCAGGCGGTCCTTGAGGCGCCGTCCGAGGGAGCGCGGTTCGCCGGCCGGCGGGGCTCCGGCGGGTTCGGGGGCCTTCTGCGGGGCCACGTCGTCCTCCTCGTCCTCGTCGTGGTCCTCGATGAGCCAGGCGGTGCTCGGCGGGCTGAGGACGGCGATCAGGGCGAGGATCGCGACGGCGCCCAGCGGGACGGCGATCGCGGGACGGTCGCTCTGCCACAGCGACCAGGCGATCGGCAGGGAGAACAGCTGGGTCAGGACCGTGGGGGCGCGGCTCCACTGGGCGGCGCGCAGGAGGCCGCGCGCACAGCCCAGCATGCCGAGGCCGCCGGCGAGGGCGAGGACGGTGACCCCGATCGCGCTGGCCGGGTCGACTGCGGCGCCGGCGGCCGTCTCGACGCCGGTGAAGACGCCGAATCCGACGGCGGCGGCGCCCTCCGCGGCCTCAAGGGCGGCGGCGGCCTGCACGGTGAAGGGACGCTTGGTCACACCCAGAAACCCTACTCGCCCGGTGCGGCGACCCGTCCCCAGGGGAAACGGGCTGCGAACGCATCCGGAACGCTCGATACCCTGACGCCGTGCGCGCCATGCTCATCGCCAACCCCAAGGCGACCTCCACCTCCCGGCGGGCCCGCGACATCCTCGTGCGGGCCTTCACCGGCGACCTCGATCTCGTCCTCGCCGAGACGGGCCACCGCGGCCACGCGACCGAGCTGGCCCGGCAGGCCGCGGTCGAGGGCTACGACGTCGTGGTCGCCCTGGGCGGGGACGGGACGGTGAACGAGGCGGTGAACGGGCTGCTGGCGGACGGCCCGTCCCCTGATCTGCCGGCGCTGGCGGTGCTGCCGTGCGGGAGCGCGAACGTGTTCGCCCGCGCGCTCGGCCTGCCGAACGACCCGATCGGCGCGACGCGGTCGGTCCTGGAGGCGCTGCGGGCGGGCCGGCACCGGACGGTCGGGCTCGGCACGGCCTCCCATCCAGGCGCACCCGAGCGGTATTTCACGTTCTGCGCCGGAGTGGGGCTGGACGCGGAGGTCGTGCGCGAGGTGGAGCGGCGGCGCGCGGCGGGTTTCCGGGCGGATCCGTCGCTGTACGCGCGGACGGCGATACGGCATTTCTTCTCCGGCACTGATCGGCGCCGTCCGGCGCTCACTTTGGAACAGCCCGGACGCCCGCCGATTTCAGGACTGTTCCTGGCGTTCATCTCCAATACGTCTCCGTGGACTTTCATGGGCCGGCTGCCGATGAATCCGAGTCCGAAGGCGAACTTCGCGCGCGGTCTGGACGTGTTCGGGATGCGTTCTCTGGAGGTCGGCCCGACGCTGGGGGCGCTGGCCCAGATGCTGGTCCCGCGGACCTGCCCCGTCCAGGGGCGGCGCGTCCTGAACCTGCACGACGAGGCCGAGGTCACGGTGTGCGCGAAGCGTCCGGTGGCGTTCCAGCTGGACGGCGACTACCTGGGCGAGCACCGGACGGTCACGTTCCGCTCCGTGCCGAAGGCGATCCGCATCGTCATTTGAGGCGTGCGAGCGCGCCTGTGAGAGCCACGTAACACGCCCGACCGATGGGTGTGACACATGCGACACCCATACTTTGAGAATCCTTTCTCAAAGGTCTTGCGTCTGCCCGCACCCTCCTGAAACGCTCAAAGTGCGCCAGCCGACAGGGACCCCAACGTCGCCGGTCACCTGCTCGCGGCGCCGCCGAACAACAACCCCTGGACCTGGCCGCCGCCACCCCGGGCGTTCGCGACATGTGAACCCGTTCACAAAGAGTGGAGCAACTCCACCACCTGACGAAGGAGTGGACCGCATGGACTGGCGCCACCGCGCAGCCTGCCGTGACGTGGACCCCGAGCTCTTCTTCCCCATCGGCAACACCGGCCCCGCGATCCTGCAGATCGAGGAGGCCAAGCAGGTCTGCCGCCGCTGCGACGTCAGTGACGCCTGCCTGCGCTGGGCCCTGGAATCCGGCCAGGAATCCGGCGTCTGGGGCGGCATGGGCGAAGACGAACGACGCGCATTGAGGCGACGCGCTCGTGTTAATCGCACCACCCTCAGCGTCAGGCGCTAATAAGCAGCGGTCGCCAAACTGCTCTTGCGGCCTCGGGCCATTATCGCACCCGGCGGCACCGGCGCCTCAGCCGTCAGAAACCTGAAGCAACGCGATCGCGTGCGAAGCCGGTTTCGAGCGAAGCAAGAAACCGATCGCGCAGCGAGCCGCAAGGCGAGCCGGAGCGATGCCAGCGATCGCCGCAGTGCCCGACGATGGAGGGCCGCCAGGCCCGAAGGAGGAGTGCACTGCCATCAGGCACGACTTGGGCCGTGGTGGTGGTCCAAGGGGATGTCGACCACCACCTCGGTGCCTCCGTTCTTGCGGGGGCGGAAGTCCAGGTGGCCGCCCAGTTCTCCGACGATGAGGGTGCGGACGATCTGAAGGCCCAGGCTGTCGCTGCTCTCCATGTCGAAGTCGGCGGGCAGGCCGACGCCGTCGTCCGCGACGATCGTGGCGAGGCGGCGGCCGGACGGGTGGCCGGTCTCGGTGCCCGGGGCGCGGGGCTCGTTCGCGCCGGCCGCCTTCCACTCGCCCCAGAACGAGGCGCCGCCCGGCTCCGGGGAGACCTCTCCCTCCCCGTAGCGGTGCGCGACGACCTCCAGGGTCCCGAACCGGTTCGCCAGGCCGTGCTCCAGGGCGTTCTGGAGCAGTTCGGTGAGCGCCATCGCCAGCGGCGTCGCGATCTCGGCGGGCAGGACGCCGAAGCTGCCGGTCCGCTTGGGCGTGACCTTGGTCTCCGGGGTGGACACCTCCCCCGCCATCGTGATCACCCGGTCGGCGATGTCGTCGAAGTCGATCAGCTCGTCGGGGGTGTGCGACAGCGTCTCGTGCACGATCGCGATCGATCCGACGCGCCGGACGGCCTCGTCCAGCGCGGCCCGGCCCTCCGGGATCCGCAGCCGGCGCGCCTGGAGCCGCAGCAGCGCCGCGACCGTCTGCAGGTTGTTCTTCACCCGGTGGTGGATCTCCCGGATGGTGGCGTCCTTGGTCATCAGCTCCCGGTCGCGCCAGCGCAGCTCGGTCACGTCCCGGCACAGCACGATGGCGCCGATCCGCGTCCCGCCGACGACGAGCGGGATCGTGCGCAGCTGCATGATCGATCCGCGTGACTCGACCTCGACCTCGCGGGGCGCGCGGCCCGACAGCACGACGCTCAGCGCCTCCTCCATCGGCTCGCCGGTGTCGCACAGGTCCGCGGTGATCTGCCCGAGCGCCTCGCCGACCAGGTCCGTCGGGTAGCCGAGCCGCCGGTAGGCCGACTGGGCGTTGGGGCTGGCGTAGGTGACCTTTCCGGAGCGGTCCAGCCGCATCAGGCCGTCGCCGACGCGCGGCGAGCGGACCATGTTCGGCTCCTCGCCCGGCACCGGGAACCGGCCCTCGGAGATCATCGTGGCGAGGTCGCTGGCGCTCTGCAGGTAGGTCAGCTCCAGCCGGGACGGCGTCCGCGCCGAGCT
Source organism: Spirillospora sp. CA-108201 (assembly GCF_050936235.1). Taxonomy (NCBI): domain Bacteria; kingdom Bacillati; phylum Actinomycetota; class Actinomycetes; order Streptosporangiales; family Thermomonosporaceae; genus Spirillospora; species Spirillospora sp. CA-108201. Next base: position 3,903,455 of record NZ_JBNJNE010000001.1, read on the forward strand.
GAGGTTCGTGCTGCGCTGGATCACCCCGAGGATCTTGGCGCCGCGGCGCACCGGGATGGACTCCTCGCGGACGGGGATGCCGCTGCCCCATTCCGGGTCGCCTTCGCGGACGATCCGGCGCTCCCGCCACGCGACGTCGATCAGCCCGCGCCGTCCCGTCCGGACGACCTTGCCGACGAGGTCCTCCGGGTAGGCGGTCGGCCCGGTCGTCGGCCGCATCTGCGCGATCGCGACCCAGCCGGGCACGGTCGCGCCGGTGTCGAGCACGCCCGGCCTGCTCCGGCCCGCGCGGGACGTCCCGTCGGCGGGCAGCGCGTCCGCCGACCGCAGCGGCACCCACAGCAGCAGGTCCGCGAACGACAGGTCGGCCAGCAGCTGCCAGTCCGAGACCAGCGCGTGGAGCCACTCCAGGTCGGTGTCGGTGAGGTCGGTGTGGTCGCGGACCAGATCGGTCAAGGTAGGCACGCGACCATCATCGCCGATGGTTTTCGGCGCCGGGGCAGGTGGCCCCGGCGCCGGGGCCACCTGGCAGGATGCCCGGCATGACCGCAGGACGAGACCCCCTGGCCAGGCTCCGGGACGCGGCCGGGCGGCGCGCCGCCGCCGGGCTGCGCCGGACGCTGCGCCCCCGCCCCGACGGGCTCACAGATCTGGCGTCCAACGACTACCTCGGGCTGTCCGGCGACCCGCGGCTGGTCGAGGGCGCCGTCGCCGCCGCGCGCGAATGGGGCACCGGCTCCACCGGTTCGCGCCTCGTCACCGGGACGACGGAGCTGCACGCCGAGCTGGACCGGCGGCTCGCCGCGTTCACCGGCAGCGCCGCGGGCCTGGTGTTCTCCTCCGGCTTCCTGGCCAACCTCGGCGCCGTCACCGCGCTCGCCGGGCCCGACACGCTCGTGGTGTCCGACCAGGTCAACCACGCGTCCATCGTGGACGCGTGCCGGCTGTCGCGGTCCCGCGTCGTGATCGCCCCGCACCGGGACACCGCCGCGGTGGAGCGGGCCCTCGCCGAACGCGAGGAGGACCACGCCCTCGTCGTCACCGACGCCGTGTTCTCCGTGGACGGCGACCTCGCGCCGCTGGCCGCGCTGCACGCCGCCGTCCGGGCGCACGGGGCGCTGCTGCTGGTCGACGAGGCGCACGCGCTCGGCGTCGTCGGCGACGGGGGCCGGGGCGCCGCGCACGCCGCCGGCCTCGCGGGCGAGCCCGACGTGGTCCTCACCCTCACGCTGTCGAAGTCCCTGGCGTCGCAGGGCGGGGCGGTCCTCGGCGCCCCCGAGGTGATCGACACCCTGGTCGACACGGGGCGCTCGTTCATCTTCGACACCGGCCTGAACCCGCCCGCGGCGGGCGCCGCCCTCGCCGCGCTGGACGTCCTCGGGTCCGATCCCGGGCTGCCCGGCCGGGCCAGGGAGCGGGCGGCGGCGATCTCAAACCTGGCGGCCGGTTCCGGCCTGGAAACGGCCAGGCCCGCGGCGGCGGTGGTCCCGGTGTTCCTCGGCGAACCGCAGGCCGCGGTGCGGGCCGCCGAGATCTGCGCTGAGCACGGTCTCCGCGCCGGCTGCTTCCGTCCGCCGTCGGTCCCCAAGGGCCGGGCGTGCCTGCGCCTCACCGCACGCGCCACGCTGGACGAGTCGGACCTCACACGATTGCGGGCGGCCCTGGCGGAAATCGCGTCTTCTACCGGCCGTAGTCTTCACCCATAACATCGGGGAAACCGGTGATGAACGTGAGGAGATGCCGTGACGGAGGTCAGGGGCGGGCCCCGGCACGGGGGCGGGTTCGACCGGGTCCCGCTCGGCGACCTCGGCAAACGCCACCCGAACCAGGCGCCCCGGATCCCCAAGTACTACAAGCTCAAGGAGCTGCTGGTCGAGCTGATCCAGTCGCTTCCCGCGGGCAGCCCGCTGCCGCCCGAGCGGACCCTCGCCGAGAAGTACGAGACGTCCCGCACCACCGTCCGGCAGGCCCTCGCCGAGCTGGTCGTCGAGGGGCGCCTCCAGCGCATCCAGGGCAAGGGCACCTTCGTCGCCAAGCCGAAGGTCGCCCAGGAGCTCCAGCTCGTCAGCTACACCGAGGACATGCGCCACCACGGGCTGCGCCCGGAGACCCGCATCCTGGAGGCCGGCTACGTCAGCGCCGACGAGCGCCTCGCCACCCTCCTGTGCATCCGCCCCGGCGGCCGGGTGCTGCGGATCCACCGCCTCCGGCTGGCCGACGGCGAGCCGATGTCGATCGACACCTCCCACCTCCCGGCGCGCCGCTTCCCGGGCCTGCGCCGCGAGCTGCCGCGCCACCTCTCGCTGTACGAGACGCTCGCGACCGCCTACGACGTCCACCTCACCGAGGCGGAGGAGACGATCGAGACCGTCCTCGCGACACCGCACGACGCCCAGCTGCTCGGCGTGGACGTCGGCCTGCCGATGCTGCTGCTGTCGCGCCACGCCTTCGACACGACGGGGCAGCCGGTCGAGTGGGCCCAGTCCCTGTACCGGGGCGACCGCTACAAGTTCATCACCCGGCTGAGCCGCTGACCCGCCGCGCGGCGCGGCTCACAGCGTCTTGCTGAGGGCCTTGATCGGCATCTGCAGTTCGGTGAGCAGCTCCAGGTCCTGCCGCGCGGGACGGCCGAGGGTGGTGAGGTAGTTGCCGACGATGACGGCGTTGATGCCGCCGAGCATGCCCTCGCGGGTGCCGAGGTCGCCGAGGGTGAGCTCGCGGCCCCCGGCGTAGCGCAGGATGGTGCGGGGCAGCGCGAGCCGGAACGCGGCGATCGTCTTCAGCGCCTCGGCGCCCTCGACCAGCGGGTAGCCGGCGAACGGGGTGCCGGGACGCGGCGCGAGGAAGTTCAGCGGGACCTCGTCGGGCTCCAGCTCCGCGAGCTGCCCGGCGAACTCGGCGCGCTGCCCGACGCTCTCGCCCATGCCGACGATGCCGCCGCAGCAGACCTCCATGCCGGCGTCCTTGACCATGCGGAGGGTGTCCCAGCGCTCCTCCCACGAGTGGGTGGTGACGACGTTCGGGAAGTGGGAGCGGGCCGTCTCCAGGTTGTGGTTGTAGCGGTGGACGCCCATCGCGGTCAGCTCGTCCACCTGCTCCTGGGTGAGCATGCCGAGCGAGCACGCGATGTTGATCTCGACGGCGTCGTTGATGGCCTTGACGCCGTCGCGGACCTGCGACATCAGCCGCTCGTCCGGTCCCCGCACGGCGGCGACGATGCAGAACTCGGTGGCCCCGGTGGCGGCGGTCTCCTTCGCCGCCTCGACCAGCTCGGGGATGTTCAGCCACACCGACCGGACGGGCGACGCGAACTTGCCGGACTGCGAGCAGAAGTGGCAGTCCTCCGGGCAGCCGCCGGTCTTCAGCGACACGATCCCCTCGACCTCGACCTCCGGCCCGCACCACCGCATCCGGACGTCGTGGGCGAGCGCGAGCAGGTCCTGGAGCCGGTCGTCCGGAAGGTTCAGGACCTCCAGCACCTGCCCCTGCGCCAGGCCCTCGCCCTCGTCGAGGACCTGGCGGCGCGCGATGTCGAGGATGTCCGTCACGTGTTCTCCTTGTCGGGGCCGAAGGCGGCGCGGAAGGCGGCGGCGTCGAATCCGCCGCCGAACGAGGGGGCCAGGCCGCGGTGCGCGGCCACGAGGAACTCCGCCGGGTCCAGGGCCCCGGCCCCGGCGGGCAGCGCGCCCGACAGCGGGCGGGCCGCGATGGTCTCCAGGTCGCGGATGTTGGCGCGCATGGCGAGGTCGGGGTCGTCCGGCCACGCGCCGATCACCACCCCGGCGAGCTGCACCCCGCGGTGCGCCATCGCCTCCAGGGTGAGCGCGGTGTGGTTGAGCGTGCCGAGGTCCGGGCGGGCCACCACCACGACGGCGGCGCCGAGCAGGTGCGCGAGGTCGGCGATCGTGGCGCCCTCCTCGTCGTAGCGGACGAGCAGCCCTCCCGCCCCCTCGACCAGCACCAGCCGCCGCCCGGACGCCAGGTCCCGGACGCGCGCGGCGACGTCCGGCATCCGGACGGGCGGCAGCCCCGCCCGGCGGGCCGCGGCGGCCGGGGACAGCGGGTCGGGGAACCGCGCGTACTCGTGGACGTCGCCGATCCCGGCGAGCCTGCGGACCTCGTCGAGGTCGCCCGGCTCGCCCGCGCCGGCACCGGTCTGGCCGGGTTTGACGACGGCGACCGACGCGCCGCGCGCGGCGGCGACCGCGGCCAGCGCCGCGGTGACGACGGTCTTCCCCACACCCGTGCAGGTCCCGGTCACAACGAGCACACTCACAGATCGGCACACTAGCGCGGACCCGGAACGGGCCTGTGGCCGGGTGTTCCCGGCAACGCCGGAACCGGGGCGGGCCGCCGAACGTCCAACCGTCATGGCCGGTCCGTACACACGCTCCCGCCGGGCGCCGGCACTCGCGTGCGCCGCCCTCGCCGCCTGCGCCGCGGCGGCCGCCTGCGGCGACGGCTCCGGCACCGCCGGGCCCTCCTCCGCGCCCGCCGCGACCCCGTCCGCCGCGACACCGCCCGCCGCGGGCGACGCCCCCGCGGGCGAGAGGCTCGTCCTGCGGTGGCGCAGGACCGGCGGCATCGCCGGTCTCGGCGGCCCCGGAAGCCTCCCCGACTTCTCCCTCTACTCCACGGGCCGCGCGGTGGCCTCGGTCCAGGGCGAGCCGACCGAGTACCGCCTGAAGCCCCAGGCCCTGCGGCGGCTGCTGGACGAGGCCCGCGCGGCCGGCCTCGCCCGCTCCCACGCGGTCGGGCCCGGCGGCGTCGCGGACGCGATCACCGTCGTGGTCGCCATGGACGGCGCGACGACCCGGATCGTCCAGCCCGAGGCGCAGTCGGGCCCGGAGGGACGTTTCCTCAAGCGTCTCGACCCGGCCGCCTGGCCCGCGTCCGACCTCGCCGGGAAGCCCGCGCCGTACAAGCCGGGGAGGACCGCCGTCCTCGCCGGGCCGCCCGCGGGGAGCGGCGCCGTCAGGCCGTGGCCGCTGGAGCCGCTCGGCAAGGGCGTCCAGGTGGCCGGTGCGATCTGCACGGTGGCCCCGTCCGGAAAGGTGCCCGCCGCGGACCCCGGTACCGCGTGGCGCAGCGGCGGCCAGACCTACTCCGTCCGCCTGCGCCCCCTCCTTCCCGCGGAGTCCTCCTGCCGGGACGTCAAGTGATCGTTCGGCTGGCGCGCCCGGACGAGTACGCCCTCGTCGGCGACCTGACCGTGGAGGTCTACGTTCACGGCGGCCTGATCAGCCCGGAGTCGACGTACGTGCCCAGGCTGCGCGACGCCGCCGACCGGGCCGCGAAGGCCGTCCTGCTCGTCGCGGAGGACGCCGGGCAGATCGCCGGGGCCGTCGCCTACTGCCCGCCCGGCACCCCCTACGCGGAGCTCGCCGGACCGGACGAGGCCGAGTTCCGCATGCTCGCCGTCCTGGAACGGGCCCGGGGCAAGGGCGCGGGCCGCGCCATGGTGCGCGCCTGCGTCGAGCGGGCCCGCGCGGCCGGCCTGTCCGGCCTGCGCCTGTCGACGCAGCGCAACATGGAGTCCGCGCAGCGCATGTACGAGAAGATGGGCTTCGTCCGCACCCCCGACCACGACTGGACCCCGGCCCCGGGCGTGGACCTCCTCACCTACGCCCTGTCGTTCCGTGACGCGGACGCGACTCCCGGGCGGCCTCTCGCGGATTGAGCCTCTACGGGGCTTGGTCCGTGGGGGTGAGGGGGCCGTGGTGGGAGCATTCGGCGGTCCAGGCGGTCGGGGTCACCTGGACTATCAGGCGGCGGCGGCAGTCCGGGCAGTAGCGGGGCGGTTCCATCCGGCGGGCGGTCCGGCAGGAGGTGTGGTCGCCCTCGGCGGGCTCGCCGCAGCGGTCGCAGTACACGGCGTCACTCTACGACGGGGCCGAGGACCGCGTTCAGGGGGCCTGGGGCCTGCGCATGCGCTCGACCAGCCCCGTGTCGTAGGTCCCTTCGGCGAATTCCGGTCGGTCGAGCAGTTCGCGCAGGAAGGGCAGGTTCGTCGGCGGGCCCTCGATGTGGAACGCCTCCAGGGCGGCGCGGGCGCGGGCCAGGGCGTGGGCGCGGTCGTCGCCGTGGACGCACAGCTTGGCCAGCAGCGGGTCGTAGTGGCGGGTGACGGTGGTGCCCTCGGCGTAGCCCGCGTCGATGCGGATGCCGTCGCCGACGGGCTCCTCCCACACCGTGATCTCACCCGTCCCGGGGAGGAAGCGCTGCGGGTCTTCCGCCTGGACGCGGAACTCGACGGCATGCCCGTGCGGGGAGACGCCGGTGAACGAGACCGGTTCGCCCGCGGCGATGCGGAACTGCTGCTCGACGAGGTCGATGCCGGTGACCAGCTCGGTGACCGGGTGCTCGATCTGGAGTCGGGTGTCCATCTCCAGGAACGTGAACTCCTGCGCGGCGGGGTCGACCAGGCACTCGACGGTGCCGGCGCCGCGGTAGCCGACGGCCTCGCCCGCGCGGACGGCGGCGGCCAGCATCCGCTCGCGCAGCGCCGGGGTGACGCCGGGGGACGGGGACTCCTCCACGACCTTCCGGTACCGGCGCTGGACGGAGCAGTCGCGCTCGCCCAGCGCGACCACGGTGCCGTCGGCGAGGCCGAGGATCTGGACCTCGACGTGCCGGGCGCCCTCGACGTGGCGCTCCAGCAGGATGTCGCCCCGCCCGAAGACCTGCTCGGCGGCGGCGCGGGCCTCCTCGAACGCCTTGCGCAGCGACGTCTCGTCGCACACCGCGGCCAGGCCGACGCCGCCGCCCCCGGCGGCGGGCTTCACCATGACGGGGTAGCCGATGCGCTCGGCCTCCTCGACGGCCGTCGCCGCGTCGGGCACGGGCTCCCAGACCCCCGGCGCGACGGGGACGCCCGCCTCCTTCATCAGGTTCCGGGCGTTGATCTTGTCGCCCATCCGGGCGATGGCGAGCGGCGGCGGGCCGACCCAGACCAGGCCGCGCTCGGCGACCCGGCGGGCGAACGCGGCGCTCTCGGCGAGGAACCCGTGGCCGGGGTGGACGGCCTGCGCGTTGGTCCGGTGCGCGGCCTCCAGGATCGCGGCGGCGTTGAGGTAGCTGCCGGACGGTTCGGCGGGCCCGATCAGGACGGCCTCGTCCGCCTCGGCGACGAAGGGCAGTCCCTCGTCGGCCGCGGAGTACACCGCGATCGTCTTGAGCCCCATCGCGCGGGCGGTGTGCACGATCCGCCCGGCGATCTCGCCGCGGTTGGCCACGAGCACCGACTCGAACACCTGCGGACTCCTCCTCGCGGACCGGCGGGACCCCGCGTCCCGCCCCGGCAGAGACTAGTGGGGCCGGTGGCTCCGCGACCGGCGATTCCCGGGGCCGCGCCCCGTACACCCGGTGCGGCGCACGTCTCGGCAAGGGTATCGGCGCGTTCCCGTCCGTGGCCGGGGCCACTTCGCGACAGCCCTGGGGTTCTGGGCGCGCGGAAAGGGGGCCCGGCGAGAGCCGGGCCCCCTTCACGTCAGCCCGAGACCAGGGTCCGGGCGACGGCGGCCGGGACCTCCGCGTAGGACGCGAACCGCATGGTGAACACCCCGCGGCCCGACGTCATGCCGCGCAGTTGCCCGACATAGCCGAACATCTCCGACAGCGGGACGAGGGCGTGCACGACCCGGGCGCCGGCGCGCTCGTCGGTCCCCTCGATCCGGCCGCGGCGGGCGTTGAGGTCGCCGATCACCGCGCCCAGATGCTCCTCGGGGGCGGTGACCTCGACGGTCATCACCGGTTCGAGCAGCACGGGGGACGCGCGCCGCACCGCCTCCCCGAACGCCAGCGAACCGGCGATCTTGAAGGCGAGCTCGGACGAGTCGACGGGGTGGAAGTCGCCGTCCAGCAGCGTGACCCGCACGCCCGTCAGCTCGTACCCGGCGAGGACGCCGAAGCGCATCGCCTCCTGGCAGCCCGCGTCGACCGAGGGGATGAACTCCTTCGGGATCCGCCCGCCGGTGACCCGGTTGACGAACTCGTACCCGTCCTCGACGGGCTCGACGGCGATCTGCACCTTCGCGTACTGGCCCTTGCCTCCCGTCTGCTTGCGGTGCGTGAGGTCGACCCGGTCCACGGCCGCGCGGATCGTCTCGCGGTAGGCCACGCGCGGACGGCCGACGGCCGCCTCGACGTGGAACTCCTCCCGCATGCGGTCGACGAGGATCTCCAGATGGAGCTCGCCCATGCCGCCGATGACGGTCTGCCCCTCCTCGTCGTGGACCTGGAACGACGGGTCCTCCTCCGAGAGCCGCTGGATCGCGGCGCCCAGCTTCTCCCGGTCGGCCTTGGACCGCGGCTCGATCGCGACCTCGATGACCGGCGCCGGGAAGTCCATGGACTCCAGGACCACCGGGCGCGTCTCGTCGCAGAGCGTCTCGCCGGTGGTGGTCTGCTTCAGCCCCATCACCGCGACGATGTCGCCCGCGCCCGCCGACGCGATCTCCTCGCGCGTGTCGGCGTGCATGCGGTAGATCTTGCCGATCCGCTCCTTGCGCGCCCGGACGCTGTTGAGCACGCTCGCGCCCGCCGCCAGCCGCCCGGTGTAGATCCGGACGAAGGTCAGCCGGCCCAGGTGCCGGTCACTCACGATCTTGAACGCGAGCGCGGACAGCGGGGTCCGCTCCAGGGCGTCCCCGATCTCCGGCGGCGCGACGTCGAGCGGTGACGGCAGGTACCGCACCACCGCGTCCAGCAGGGGCTCGACGCCCTTGTTGCGGAACGCGCTGCCGCACAGCACCGGGGTGGCCTCGGAGGCGACCGCGAGCCGGCGGATCGCCGCGTGCAGCTGCTCCGGCGACGGCTCCGCACCGCCCACGTACAGCTCCATGACCTCCTCGTCGCGCTCGGCCACCGCCTCAACGAGCCTGCCCCGCCACCGGCGGACGTCCTCGGCCATGCCGGAGGGGACGTCCACGACGGCGTGCCGGCCGTCCGGCCAGACGTGCGCCCGCCCGGAGACGAGGTCGACGACGCCCGCGAACCCGGCCTCGGCGCCGATCGGCAGCTGCACGACCAGCGGGACGGCGCCGAGCCGCTCGCGGATCATGTCGACGCAGCGCTCGAAGTCGGCGCCGGCGCGGTCGAGCTTGTTGACGAAGCAGATCCGCGGCACGCCGTAGCGGTCGGCCTGGCGCCACACCGTCTCCGACTGCGGCTCGACGCCCGCCACGCCGTCGAACACGGCCACGGCCCCGTCGAGGACGCGCAGGCACCGCTCGACCTCGATCGTGAAGTCGACGTGGCCCGGCGTGTCGATCAGGTTGATCGTGTGCTCGGCGCCGCCCGGGGCGTCCTCGACGGTCCAGCGGCAGGTCGTCGCCGCGGAGGTGATGGTGATGCCCCGATCGCGCTCCTGCCTGGTGTGGTCGAGCACGGTGTTGCCGTCGTGCACCTCGCCGATCCGGTGCGACACACCGGTGTAGAAGAGGATCCGCTCGGCGGTCGTCGTCTTGCCGGCGTCGATGTGCGCCATGATCCCGATGTTGCGAACCTCGGTCAGAGCAAGGGCTGTGGTTGTTGTCATCGGGAATCCTCCTGGTTCTCTCTGATGACGACCGCCGCCGGACATGATCGTGCCGCGCGCGGCAGGCCGACCGTAACGGCTGGAGGAGGACCCGCGCGAAGGGTTTTCCGGCTAGGAGGCGATCTCGCCGAGGGCCTCGATGACGCTGCGCAGGTGCGCGCGGGCCGCCCGCTCGGCGGCGTCCGGGTCGCGGGCGGCGATCGCGTCGATGATGGCGAGGTGCTGCGGGAGGGACACCTGGGGGCGGCCCGGGTGCATGGCCAGCTTGAACTGGTGCCGGACGCTCTGGGCGCGCAGGCGTTCGAGGACGCCCGAGGCGGTCCGCTGCCCGCTGATCTCGCGGACGCGGCGGTGGAGGCGCTCGTTCAGCCGGGAGTAGCCGAGCACGTCGCCGGACGCGACGGCGGCGCGCATCTCCTCGCCGACCGCCCGCAGCTCGGAGACCTCGCCGGGGGCGGCCCGCTCGGCGGCCTTCGCCGCGCACAGCCCCTCGACCGCCATCCGGACCTCGGAGATCTCGACGGCCTCCGCCAGGGAGACGGCGCGCACGCGGGCGCCCCGGTTCTGAACGCGCTCGATCAGGCCCTCGTTGGCGAGTTCGGCGAGCGCCGCGCGGACCCCGGCGCGGCTCGCCGCGAACTGCTCCGACAGGTCGGCCTCGACCAGCCGCTGGTTCGGCACGAACTCGCCGCCGAGGATCGCCTCGCGGATCGCGGCCGTCACGTCGCTCACGGAGTCTCCGGGATTGTCGCCAATTTTGGTGCGATCTAGGGTAGCGGTTCGCGGGACCGGCCCGCCGCTGAGGAGGACGCATGACGGTGATCGCCGTACTGGGGCTCGGCGAGGCGGGCGGCGCGATCGCGCGCGACCTCGTGGCGGCGGGGGCGGTGGTGCGCGGCTACGACCCGGCGGTCGCGGCGTCCGGCGGGATCGCCGCGGCGCAGGACGAGGCCGGCGCCGCCGCCGGCGCCGACCTCGTGCTGAGCGTCAACAGCGCGCACGACGCGGTCGCGGCGCTCAGGGCGGGGATGGGCGCCGCTCGGGACGCCGTGTGGGCCGACCTGAACACCGGGTCGCCCGGATTGAAGCGCGAGCTGGACGCGCTCGCGCGGCGGGGCGGCGTCCGGTTCGCCGACGTGGCGATCATGGCGCCGGTGCCGGGGCGCGGGCTGCGCACGCCCATGCTGGCCTGCGCGCGGGGCGCCGGGGACGTCGCCGCCCTCCTCGCCCCCTTCGGCGCCGGGATCGAGGTGATGGACGCGGAGGCGGGCGCGGCGGCCGGGCGCAAGCTGCTGCGCAGCGTGTTCTTCAAGGGGCTGGCCGGGTCGGTGGTCGAGGCGCTGGAGGCGGCGCGGGCGGCCGGCTGCGAGGACTGGCTGCGCGAGAACATCGTCACGGAGCTGGCGGCGGCCGGGGAGCACACCGTGGACCGGCTCGTCGCCGGGACGTACCGGCACGCGGCCCGCCGCGCCGCCGAGATGGAGGCCGCGGCGGCCATGCTGGACGAGCTGGACGTCCCGCCGGCGATGGCGGCCGCGAGCCGCGACCTGCTGAGGCGGCTGTCCACGTGACCGCGCCCACCCCCATCAACGGTCTACGGCGGCGCCCGCGCAGGTCGTCGAGCAGCCGGCGGCTCAGCCGCAGCGGCTGCGCGGGCGGTCCCGGTGAGCGAGACCACGGCGGGGTGATGTGCGACACAAGACCGGTTTGCGGGAAAATGCCGTCCGGACGGACGGAGGGAGCCACGTGACGGGCAGGCGCGCGACACCGACCGGCAGGTACGGCGGCCGGTCCGCGGCCGAGCGGAGGGCCGAGCGGCGCCGCCGGTTCCTCGACGCCGGCCTGGAGATGTTCGGCCGCGGCCCCGGCTACCGCGGCACCACGGTCGCGGCGCTCAGCGAGACCGCCGGGCTGTCCACCCGCCAGTTCTACGAGGAGTTCAGCACGCTGGAGGACCTCCTCGCCGAACTGCACCTGGAGGTCAACGACGCGGCCGAGCGGGACGTCGTGGCCGCGCTGCCGTCCGTCGCGGGCCTCGGCCTCGCCGAGCGCACCGCCCACCTGTTCCGCGCCTACGCCGCCGGCGTCACCGCCGACCGGGCCCGCATCCGGATCGCCTTCGTCGAGATCATCGGCGTCGGCCCCCGGCTGGACCGCCAGCGCCTCACCCGCCGCGCCCGCTGGGTCGAGTTCATCTGCGCCGAGGCCGCCGCCGCGGCCGAGCGCGGCGAGATCCCCGGCCGCGACTACCGGATCGCCGCGACGGCCTTCATCGGCAGCATCAACAGCCTCCTGCACGACTGGAGCGCCGGCTGGGTCGACGCCACCCTCGACGAGGTCATCGACGAGCTCGTCCTGATGCTCCTCGGCCGCCTGCACTCCAGGGACGGCCTGCCCGCGCCCGGATCCGCCTCCCTCGGCCCCGGGCCCCTCGGCCGCTGACCGGCCGGGCGGGCCGTCAGGGGCGTTCGCGCTCGGCCTGGACGTCCGTCGTCGGGGTGACCAGGCCCAGGCGGGCGCCGGCCGGGTCGGTGACGATGGAGAACCGGCAGGGCTTGATGTCGGTCGGGGGGATGCGGACGCGGGCGCCGAGGTCGGAGGCGCGGGCGGTGGAGGCGTCGCAGTCGGACACCCAGAAGAACGGCGTCCAGTGCGAGAGGTGACCGGACGGCCAGAGCTCGTCCATGGAGACCATGCCGGCCACCGCGCGGTCGCCGACCTTCCAGTGGGTGTAGACGGTGTCGTAGTAGTCGCGGTCGACGGCCCTCCAGCCGAAGACCTCCCCGTAGAAGCGGCGGGCGGCCTCGATGTCGCGGGCGGCCAGCTCCACCCAGATCATCGAGGACGGCTCGTCCACGACGCCCGCGCCCTTGAGGTTGCGGGGGTACCAGAGCGCGAAGTCGGCGCCCTCCAGGTCGGAGCACAGCGCCATCCACCCCAGATCGGCGATGTCGGTGGGCTCCACCGTCTCCATGCCCCCCGCGTCGCGCACGGCGGCGAGCGTGGCCGGGAGGTCGTCGGACCGGAAGTAGCACGTCCAGGACGCGGTCGCGGAGTCGTCGGCGAGCGCCTGCATGCCGGCGACCTCGGGCCCCTGGACGTCGCCCAGGGTGAAGATCTCGTAGTCGCCGAGGTCCCCCACGGTCAGGGTGTAGGAGTTCCAGCCGAACAGGCCGCGGTAGAACCGCTTGGACCTCTCCGGGTCCGGGCTCGCGAGCTCGGCCCACGACGGGTGGCCGGGGGCGAACGCGGTCACCTCGGGCATCGGGTCACCTCCGGCTTCCCGCGCCTCGACGGCGCGCATTCCTCCAGGCTACGGACGCCCGCGCAATTTCCGATGACGCGAATCCCAAGATCACCACAATGCTCGCGTCTCCGGCGGTGGTCAGCGGCATGGGCTCGGTCAGTGGTGCGGGCGGAAGGTGAGCCGCGAACCGGCGGCCGGGGTGAGGACGGCCAGGCGCGCCCCGCACGGATCGGTCATGACGGCGAAGCGGCCGGGCTTGATGTCGGTCGGCGGGACGTGGGTGACCGCCCCCAGCTCGGCCGCGCGCGCGGCGGCGTCGTCGCAGTCGGCGACCCAGAAGTAGGGGATCCAGTGGGGCTCGAAGTGGGCCGGCCACCACTCCCCCAGCGGGACCAGCCCCGCCACGGACCACTCGCCGACCTTCCAGTTGGTGTAGTCGGGCGCGAGGTAGGAGCGGTCGACGGCCGTCCAGCCGAAGACCTCCCCGTAGAAGCGGCGGGCGCCCTCGACGTCGTGGGCGGCGAGCTCCACCCAGCACATCGCGGACGGCTCGTCCACGACGCCCGCGCCCTCGAAGTCCTTGGGGGTCCACAGGGCGAAGTCGGCGCCCTCGGGGTCGGCGCAGTGGGCCATCTGCCCGAGGTTGGCGAGGGCGGTGGGCTCGCTCAGCTCCTGCCCGCCCATCGCGCGCACGGTGTCGAGCGTGGCCCGGATGTCGCCGGTCCGGAAGTAGCACGTCCACGTCGGCTCCATCGAGGTGTCCGCCAGCGGCTGCATGCCGGCGACCTCCGGGCCCTGGACGTCGCCCAGGGTGAAGATGGAGTAGTCGTTGAGGTCGCCGGCCAGCGTGTAGACGTACCAGCCGAAAAGAGCGCAGTAGAAACGCTGGGAGGCTTGCACGTCCGGGCTCACCAGTTCGACCCAGGTGGGAAGTCCGGGGGCGTATGCAGTTACCTCGGGCATCGCCGACCCTTCGAAGCTCGTATATCCCCAGGTTATGGACGGATGCGCAATCTCTGGGGACCTGGAACCCCAAGATCACCCCAATGGCGGCGGCCCGCCTGAGGCTGGGAGATCCCCGATGCTCTCGACGGTCTGGAGGAGCCCCCAGACGAAGTGCGCGACGAACCCGGCGCCGTCCGGGGCCGCGAGCGTCGCGTGCCAGCGGCTCGGGACCTCGCCGTCCTGGTGCGCCACCGCGCCGAAGCGCGCGTCCAGATCTCCGACGACGCAGGACCAGGGGGCCAGGTCGTCCACGGTCTCCAGCGGCGGCACGGGAACGCCGTCGGCGCGGACGAGCCACTCCTGCAGCACCGCGCCGTCCGGGCCCATCATGATCTCGAAGCGCAGGCCGGGCCACAGGGCGAACGGCGGCCACCACGCCACCTCGCAGGAGACGTCGCCGATCGGGCGCTCCTCGGCCCCGGCCGGCGGACCGAGGACGGTCTCGTGGCGGCGGCGGCCGCGCGGGAACGTCCGGGACCGCAGAATGCGCTGCCACCGGGCGTTGACCTCGCGCATCTCCGTGCGCGACGCGCCGAGCGAGCGCATCGCGTCCTCGACGAGGCCCGGCTGGTAGTCGGCCATGCGCCGCAGCAGCACGAGCTGGAACTCGCGCCGGGCGAACCCCTTCACCGCGCCGCTCCCCGGGCCGATCGGGCGGTCAGGACTTGCGGGCGCCGATGGACTTGGCGATGAGGGGCCAGCTGCGGGCCAGCTCGATGCGCCAGTACTTCCAGTTGTGCATGCCGGGCCCGTACAGGTGGGAGGTGACCGGCACGCCCGCCTTCTTCGCGGCGGCGACGAAGTTCTCGTTCATCGTGCCGGCCAGCTGCTCGCCGATGCGTCCCGCGTCGTGGGGCGGGGTGTCGGCCTTGTCGTACGGGCCGGGCTGCCCGTTGCCGGACGAGACGTAGACGCCGACGCCCTTCAGCTTGGACAGCATGACGGTCGCGTCGTGCGCCCGCCAGTTCGCCCGCGCGGTGATCGGGTCGCCCCAGATGGCGGTGCCCGCGTCGCGGTTCATGGCCGTCAGGATGACCGGCATGCCGGGCGCGGTGATGTTGAGGGCGCCGCTGTAGGAGGCGGCGTACCTGAACATGCGATGCCGCTCGGCGTAGGTGATGGCGCCCTGGCCTCCGGACGACAGGCCGATCGCGGCGCGCATCGACCCGGCGTGGAAGTTGCGCTCCATCAGCGGGATGACCTCGCCGATGTGGAACGTCTCCCACTCGGGGATGCCGCCCTTCCCGCCGTTGAACCAGTTGGTGTAGGACCCGTTCCAGCCGCCCTCGGGCATCACGACCATCGCGTCGTAGGCGCCGATGACGCCCTCGATGTCGGAGTCCTTGGTCCAGGACCGGTAGTTGTTGTTGCCGCCGTGGTAGGCGTACACGACCGGCCACGACCTGGTGGCGCCGGCCTTCCAGCCCTTGGGGACCATCACGCGGGCCTTCACCGCGGCGCCCAGCGCCGGCGAGGCGATCGTGACGTCGAAGATCCGCGAACTGATCTTCTTGACGCCCGTGATGGCGGCCCCGTCGGGGGCCTTGGCGTACTTGCCCGACCCGGCGCCGGGCGGCATCTGCGGCTTCTTGCCGCGGTTGCCGGTGTTGCCGTCGGGGTCGGTCGGGCTCGGCGACCCTCCGCCGGTGCGGAAGGGGTTGCTGTTCAGCGGGACGCTGGGCAGCTTCGCCGCGCCCGGCGTCTTCGTCGGGGAGGCGGACCCGCCGCCGGGGACCGACGGCTGCGTCGCGGGGCCGAAGGAGGGGATCGGCTTGGAGTTCCCGCTGGCCTCCGACTTGCCCTTCGGCACCCCCACGCCGGCCTGCGCGAGGCCGACCATGACGGTGGGCAGCAGCACGGCCGCCGCCGCGGTGCCCGCGATGGCGATCTTCCTGTCGGTACGCTTCTTCATGACTCCCCAGCCGCTCGGGCCATGCCCGGCCCGACGCTCCGCTCGCCGACGAAACTACTGTCCCGGCCGTCACAGCCGCAAGTATTGGCAGCGAATGCAATAAAGGCGAGATGATCCGTGACGCTGCGCCACCGGACGCTTGCCGCTACTCCGGCTCACCGGGCCGGATGGACTGGGCGTGCCGGAACACGTTTCCCGGATCCCAGCGCCGTTTGACCTCCTGGAGTTTCGCGTAAGCGTCCTTGTAGTAGAGCGTCTCCCACGTCTGGGACGACCCGTTCCAGCGCCCGTCGTTCAGATCCGCGTCGGGATAGCCGATGTAGCAGCCGTCCGTGGTCTCGCCGTCCGCCACGGGGACGCCGCCGGTCTCGGCGAACGTCGCCTTGTAGATGTCGCGGATCCACGCGATATGCGTGCCCTCATAGGCGTCATTTTGCGTCCAGTACACCTGGTACTGCAGTTTCATAATGGAATCGCGCTGCCGCGCCGCCGTCTTGCGGAGCGGCCGGTTGATGGCGCTGCCGTACGAGTCGACCTGGATGAGCGCCTGCTTGTTCACGTAATCGGTGTACTTCTCCTTGCCGAGATAGGCCCACATCGCATCGATCTGCCGACCGGTGAACGGTCTGCGCAGATAGGCGGACTTGTACTTTCCGCAGCGGTTCTCACCGCCGGCGTTCAGCGCCTGCGTGGCGGTCAGCCACGGCATCACGCGCGGGATCTCCAGGTGCACGAAGTGCTCGCCCATCATCGTGCGCATCGGCCTCGCCGGCGGGCCGATCCGCCCGTCGAGGGCGACGACGAAGTCGGTCATCGCGCGCGTCCCGTCGGGGTCGTCGACGTCCACCTGGGCCAGCAGCCCGATCTGGCCGTTGCCGACGTGGTTGAGCTTCAGCATCGCGAAGAGCTTCCCGGCCGCCGTGGAGGGATCCTGGTGGTCGCGGAAGTACTCCCCGAACGCCCCCAGCAGAGCGGCGAACTCCTGCTTGGCGAAGTCCTTCCAGTCCCACGCGAGCGCCGTCAGCAGCACCTGCTTCGGCGGCTGCGGGAGACCCCGGAACCAGAACCGGGTGACCATGCCGAAGTTCCCGCCGCCTCCCCCGGTGTGGGCCCACAGCAGGTCGCGGAGCCACCGGTCGCCGTCGTCGCGCCGGGCCACGACCAGCTCGACGTTCCGGTGCTCGTCCACCACGGCCGCCTCCACCGCGTAGAGGTAGTCGACGGTGAGGCCGTGCTGCCGCGACAGCATCCCGAACCCGCCCGCCGGGATGTGCCCGCCGAGCCCGACCGAGTAGCACGACCCACCGGGCAGCGCCTTGCCGCTCACCGGGTACAGGTGGCTGTAGACGTGCCAGTTCGTCGCCCCGGCCTCCACGCGGTACGCCTGCATCCCGGCGTCGTAGAACACCCCGCACATGGGGCTCACGTCCAGGATGACCCGCACGTCGGGGCCGCAGACGAAGTCCTCGTAGCAGTGCCCTCCGGCCTTGACCGTGATCCGCGTCCGCCGCGGGTCGGCGGGCCGCTCGCGCACCGCCTCGGCGAGCGCCTCCCGCGCCTCCCCCGGCGACCGCACCAGCCGCACGTACTCCGGCTCCCCGATCCACCGCTGGTTGAACCCGCGGCTGAGCGCCGGATACCGCCTGTCGCCGGGCCGGACGATCGTGCTCGGCAGCCCGGTGGTGCCGGACGGGGCGGTCGCGCCGGAGAGGGCCGGGATCTCGCTCATCGGGGCATCGCCTCCACGCACCTCGGATAAGGGATGCGGGGACACCTTCCCCATCATGTCACCAAGTAGTCGATCAGTAACGAACAGTTAGCATTGAGGTCGGGTCTTCGCGCCGTGGGCCCCACACGACCACACGTCGTACCCGGATGCGGCGGCGGAGGTGCAACGGCGGAAAGGGTGGTCCTCTCCGCCGTTGCGGGTCAGCGGCAGGTCAGCTGCCGCTGGGTTGCGCCCTGACGCGGACCGCGCCACCGGAAGGCTCCTTCAGCGAGGAGACTCCGATGGCCGCGCCGGCGATCAGGAGGATGGCGGTCCACCCGGGAAAGAGGGTGAGCCGCTGGTCGGAGGCGAGCCACCCCAACGCGGTGCCGACCAGCGCCACCATGGCGTGGACGGGCGTCGAGAGCGACTGCATGACTCCCACGTCGAGCTCCGAGATACGGCGGAGCGCGGCGTTGGTGAGGATGACCGGCAGCGTCAGCGTGAGCAGACCCGCCAGCCCGCCCATGGAGAACAGCTCCCAGGACACCCACGCACCGCCCCGCAGCACGAACACCGCCGCGAACAGCACCGGTGTCGCCAGCAGGTTGGCGATCGCGGCGCCCTGGTCCTCCAGTCCGCGGTGCTGCATCTTCCTCAGCACGGTGACCGTGTTCCAGACGCAGGCCGCGCTGAGCACCGCGCAGAGCAGGCCTACGGGCTCGCCCTGGAGGGGCCAGTTGAGCATGATGATCCCGCCCAGCACGAGCACGCGCCCGCACATGTGCTGGAGTCCCCATGCGGTGTGCCTCATGCGCCAGATCTGCTTGAAGCCCACCGAGAGGTAGCCGAGGACCACCATGGCGGCGACGGTGCCCAGGGTCAGGCGCTGCACAGCGTACGGGTAGACGACGGCGACGACGGCGTTCCCGCTGGCGAGGCGACCGATCAGCCACCACATGGGGCGCTGATATCGCCTGAACGGCGACCGTCCTGTAACGAGCATCAGAGCGCAGAAGGTGATGGCACCGGCGGCTTGCATCGGTGCCGACACCTCCAGCGCGGAGAAGCCGGTGGTGAAGGCGTAGCCGATGCCTGCCGAAAGCAGGCTGGCCACGATGAAGCCTCTGCCGACGAGCCGTCGGCGGAGGTCGAGTGAAAAGGACATGGTCCTGCCCCTCTAGGTTGTGAGAGGCCGAGCGCTCCGCGAGCGACGAGCCACCGGTTCCGCGAACCGGTGGCAGGCGCTTCAGAAGCGCTCGACCACCGGTTCTGCGAACCGGCAAGAGGGACCGTGCGGGATGGTGCGGATTTATCAACTACACCGGTCGATAAACTAGGAAAGCTGTAGAGCGGGCGGCGAACCCGGGCATGGCCTCACAACGGGCGACCCGCGTCACGATCCAGGATGCGGCCGCACGGCCGGAACGTCACCCGGACCACGACATGCTTCGACGCACGACCCGACCCGTGCCGCATCAACGGTCCAGGTGGCGGGTGTAGAGGGCGCCGGCCTGGAAGCGGGTGCGGGCGCCGAGGCGGTCGCAGAGGTCGCGGACGCGGCGCTGGACCGTGCGGGTGCTGATGGCGAGGCGGCGCGCGATGGCGTCGTCGGTGAGGCCGGCGGCCAGGAGGGCGAGGACGGCGTCGTCCGGGGCGTCCTCGCCGGGGAGCGGGACGGCGGAGCGCCACAGGGCCTCGAAGAGGGAGACCAGCGCGTCCAGCAGGGCGGACGGGTGGACGATCAGGGAGCTGTCGACCGAGCTGGCGTGCTGCGAGGTGAGCGGCAGCATCGCGGTCCGGCGGTCGGCGACGGCGAGCTTGATGGGGACGGCGCCGAGGCGGGCCTGCTCCCCCGACGCGACGGCGCGGCGAACGTGCTCCAGGGCGTGCGGCTCGTCGAGCGCCTCGGGGCCGTAGATGCCGCGCACCGCGATGCCCCGCCGCATGCTGCGCTCCTGCTCGTCGCTGGAGACGGCGGCGTCGGTCGCGAACGGCGGCTGGACGAGGACGAGCAGCTCCTCGCGGGCGCCGTTCAGGAGTTGCAGGTAGCGGCGGGACACGGCCGTCCGGCCGCTGACGACCTCGACGAGCTCCTCCGGGTGCGGCGCGGCCTCGGCCAGGAGCGGGCCGATGGCGGCGCGGCTGCGGGCGATCTCCTCCTGGCGGCTGGCGACGAGGGCCTCCACGGCGACGTGGGGCGGGGTGGCGAGGAGGCGGAGCGGGCGCCCCGCCAGGCGGGTCACGAGCCCGAGGTCCTCCAGGCGCGGCAGGAGGCGGCGCAGGGCCGCGACGGACGCGCCGTGGCGCGCCGCGAGGTCGGCGAGGGTGGACGGGCCCTCCCGCAGCAGGGCGCGGTACGCCGCCTCCTCGGCGGCGGTCACCCCGAGCCCCTCCAGCAGCGGCGAATCGGACACGTCCTAAATCTACGTGTCCCCGGTCCGTTTGACGGGTTCCCGCCATGGCGGAAGCCGCCAGCGGCTTCCCTGGATCGGCCGCGCCGGCCGGCCCGACAATCAAGATCCACTTCTTGGGGAGGGATGGCCATGTGGTTGAGGACCGCGGCGGCCCTGGGGCTCGGCGCGCTGGCGTTCGCGGCGCCGGCGGCGGCGGACGCCGGGCCCGCGTCCGCCTTGCGGGCGGAAGCCGGAGCCTACGACGTCACGCTGCCCACCGGCGACACGGTGCACATCGGCGACCCGGTGCACGTCGACGACAAGGTGCACACCGGCGGCGGGGCGCGGAACGGCGGTGAGGGCACCGCCGTGACGCCCGGGCCGGGGCGCTCTCCCGCGTTCTCCGTCCGGCGCAGCGGGGGCGACCTGTACGTCGTCCCGGACGACCGGCTCGCCGACGATCCGGAGCGGTACAACGTGACGGCGCTGCACGAGCGGCGGCGCCGCGCCGCGCCGGAACCGAGGCCGAAGGCGTCCGGCGAACCGGTCACCGTCCGGGTGAGGAGCATCGCGCGGGACGGGCGGCCGGGTCTCGGCACGGCCGGCTTCCTCAACGTGAAGGACGCCGCGATCGGCAACGCGCACCGCCCGCTGCCCGGCGACCCGGAGGCGCCCTGCACCGACGAGCGCTGGAGCGGCTCGAACTGCGTGCGGCTGGTGCCGGGAACGTACTCCGTCATGGGCGTCGTGAAGACGATGCCGTCGTGGGCGCCGAGCACCGGCACCGGCACCGGCACCGGCAAGCCGCTCAACTACAGCCTCGTCGGCTACCCCGAGATCGAGATCACCGGGGACACCGAGATCGTCCTCGACGCGCGCAAGGCGCGGGAGGTGACGGTCCGCACGCCCGAGCACGCCACCGCGCCCGGCTCAGGAGCGATCAGCCACCTGATGTGGACGCGCGGCCCCGCGAACGGGCCGGCCGTGGACGAGGGCGTCTACATGGGCGACGGCGCGGCTCTGGAGCAGCGGGTGTTCCTCCAGCCGTCCGGGCGGGTGCGCACCGGGACGTTCGAGGCCTACACCCGGTGGCGGCTGGAGGCGCCCGCGATCACGATGCGGGCCGGGAGCCGGTCGCTGCGTCCCGAGTACTATCCGGCGGCCTACTTCAGCGACACCTCGGACCAGTTCCCGCGCCTCGACGGCAGCGCGCTCATGCGGGTGGCGGACGGCGACCGGCCCGGCGCCGACCTGCGGGGACGGCTCGCGCTCGTCCAGCGCAGGGACGGCGTGCCCGTCGCCGAGCAGGTCGCCGGGGCCGCCGAGGCGGGGGCGCGCATGGTCGCCGTCTACAACGACGAGCCGGGCGTGAACGACGATCCGGGCGGCTACGGGAGGCGGTTGAAGCTCCCGACCGTACGCCTGTCCCGTGAGGAAGGACTGGCTGTACTCCGGGGACATACACCTGTGACGGCCAAGGGCAACGTGAACAGCCCCTACCAGTACGACCTGCTGTTCCCGGAAAAGGGGCAGATTTCCAAGAACTTGGACTATGTCGCGCGCACGCGGGATCTCGCGCGGATCGACAACGCCTATCACGGCGGCGCCTCCATGACCGTCGCGCGCTACGGCAGGCGCCCCTGGGAGGACTTCGCCCTCGCCTACAGCCGCCCGATCACCGGGACTCCGCGCACGCGCGTGGAATACGTTTCGGCCGATCCGGAAACGCAGTGGTCCGCAATGGCCATCACTCCGGAGCAGCCTTACAACCACGCTTTCCCCGGCACCGAGAAACCCCACTTCGTGCTCGGCGAGACGAAATGGCAGGCCTACGCGGCGGGCCGGCGCAACACGCACAGTTGGGGTGAGGCTCCGCTCACCGGCGGCATCAGCGCGCAGTCACCGATCGTCCGCTCCGGTGACCAGATCCGTCTGCGCGTCGGCATGGCGGACGCCGCGCAGAATTTCTCCGACGCCTATTCGAGCTCCTTCCCGAATGGTTTCGTGACCGACTTCCGCGTCTACCGGGACGACGAACTCGTCGCGCAGACCGCCCACAAGGCGAGCGGCGTGCTGGCGACGACACCGCAGGACGCCGAGTACCGGGTCGAGTACGACTTCGCCGACAACGCCCCGGGGACCCGGCTGTCCGCGCGGACCAGAACGTCCTGGACGTTCCGCTCCGCGCACACGACCGACGTCACGGAGCTTCCGCTGCTCCAGGTCGGCTACGACGCGGCGCTCGACCTGCGCAACAGGACCCGTTCGAGGACGCTGCGGCTGACGGTCGGCCACCAGGACGGCTCGTCCGCGCCGCTGCGCGGCCTGTCCCTCCAGACCTCGTTCGACGACGGCGGGACCTGGACGGACGTCCCGGTGCGCGGCGGCCTCGCCCGCCTCCGCGGGAACGGGACGGTGTCCCTCCGGGTCAAGGCCGTGGACGCGCAGGGCGGCGCCATCGTCCAGGAGACCATCCGCGCCTACGAACTGCACTGACGGCCGGTGCGGCCAAGCGCCGGTGACCCCGGCGGTGGGCCGGGGTCACGGTGCGGGGGCGGATTCGGTTGACGTCGGGACCGGACTCCGCCCCCGCCGGGGATCAGGGCTGCTTGTAGTCGTACTTGGCCGTGACCTTGGCCGAGGACGGGCAGAGGATGCTGCCGCTCGTCTTGGGGACGACCTGGTTGGTGAAGGTGGCGGTGAACGGGAAGTTCGTCGCCGACATGGAGCCGGTCAGGGTCCCGCCGTAGGTGCAGCCGATCGCGCTCATCGAGAAGTTGTTGATCTTGACGGTGGTGCCGCTGAAGGTGCCGCTCCAGGGCAGGCCCCCGGGGGTGACGGTGACACCGCAGCCGCCCGCGCTCGCGGACGTGTAGGACGCGTTGACGCCGCCGGTCAGGACGGTGCCCGCCAGCGTGGAGCTGGTGCAGCTGGCCGGGACTCCCGCGTCGATCACCATGGTGCCGTTGAGGGTGGCGGTGAACGACCCGGTGTTGACGGCCAGGGCGGGGGAGGCCGTCAGGGCGACGGCGCCGGTGGCCGCGACCGCGGCCGCGGCGATCGCGGCGATCTTCGTGGTGCGAGACAAGGGGGGTCCTCATTTCGAACGGTGGGCGTCGCGCCTGCACCCGAAGGGTGGGGTGGGAGGTCCGCTGACCCATGCGCGGCTCCGCCCATGGCCTGTGGGGAAGCCGCCGTAGTTCAGGGACCGGGGCCGGTAACCGCCCTGTCCCCTTCGACATGGGTTCCGACCGGAGTAGAACGCGTTCTAACGCAGACCATAGACAAAGGTCATAGAGTGGTCAATACCCGGACACGACTCTTCCATTATCTCGGAATGACACCGATCATAAAGCGTCGTTCCGAATGTCCGTAAGTCGTTATCCATGCAGGATACAGACATACCGGCGACCGACGCGCTCATCCCGCCCCATCCGCCCCGCCCCCTTCGGCAACGGCGGCGAACGTCGAGGCAAAACCAGCGAGAACCGGTTACACAGCGCGCCCGGCACGGAGAGGTCACAAGGAGTGTTCGATCGGTTGTGAAATTTCACATCCACTCTGATCGGCACTGAAAACCCGCTTCGGTTCCGGGCGGCCCGGTATCTCTGATCTGGCGATTCTCCGCGGGTCCGGATTTCCGGGCTCATCCGGCCGTCCCGCCGGCGACCCATTGTCAGACGGGCGGTTGCGGGCCATCGTGACGGGACCGCGAGCGTCCGTGAACGTCCGCAGGGACCCCGCCGCGCGACGAGCGGGCGCGCAGAGCCGAACGGCAGGTACCCCCGCCATGAGAACCTCCCGCCGATTGCGTTCCCTGATCGCCGTCCCGTCGGCGCTGGCGCTGGCGCTGGCCCTCGCCGGGCTCGCCGCGCCGTCCGCCGCGTCGGCGCCCGGCCCCGAGACCGCCGGGCAGTACGTCGTGACCGGTCCCCGGACCGCCCAGCAGCGCAGCCAGGTCGCCCGGACCGGAGCGGCGGTCGACGCCGTCCGGGCCGGCGGGCTGGAGGTCAGCGCCGTCCCCTCGGAGGTCGAGGCGATCCGGCGGCTCGGCTTCGCCGTGAGGCCGGCCCCCGCGCGGGCCGCGAACCCGAGCGCGGCCCCGAGCACCGCGGCGACGTCGTACCACACGTTCGCCGAGATGCGGCAGGAGGTCGACTCCGTCGTCGCCGCCCATCCGCAGATCGCCCGCCAGTTCGTCGTCGGCAGGTCCTACCAGGGCCGCGACATCGTCGGCGTGAAGATCAGCGACAACGTGGCGACCGACGAGAACGAGCCCGAAGTGATGATCATCGCCAACATCCACGCGCGCGAGCGGCTCACCGCCGAGCAGGCGCTCGACTACATCGGGCAGCTCACGACCGGGTACGGGTCCGACGGCCGGATCACGAACCTGGTGAACTCGCGCGAGATCTACGTCATGCCGATGGTCAACCCGGACGGCCAGGTCTACGACATGACCAGCGACACGCAGCCGGGCCGGATGTGGCGCAAGAACCGCCAGCCCAACCCCACGTCCACGGGCACGGACCTGAACCGCAACTTCGCCTACAAGTGGGGCTGCTGCGGCGGTTCGTCCGGCAACGGCTCCAGCGAGACCTACCGGGGCACCGGCCCCGAGTCCGCGACCGAGACGAAGGTCCTCGCCGACTTCGTGCGGAGCCGGGTCGTGGGCGGCAGGCAGCAGCTCGGGATGTTCCTGGACATCCACTCGGACGCGGAACTGGTGCTGTGGCCGTTCGGCTACACCTACAACAACACCGTCCCGGGCTCGATGTCCGCGGACGAGGAGGCCGCCCACCGCACCATCGGGCGCGAACTGGCCTCGACGAACGGCTTCGCGCCCGAGCAGTCCAGCGACCTCTACATCACCGACGGGACCACGGACGACTACACGTGGGGCCAGCAGCGCATCTTCTCGTTCACGTTCGAGCTGGCCGGAGGCAGCTTCTACCCGGCGCCGTCCGCCATCGCCGGTGAGGTCCAGCGCAGCCGCGAGGCCCTGCTGCGGCTGACCGACTACGCCGACTGCCCCTACCGGGCCACCGGCAAGCAGAGCCAGTACTGCGCCTAGAGCCTGCTCGAAGTGGACTCGGCCCCGCGCGCGAACGCGCGATGCCGCGTTCGCCCAGGCCCGGCCACATAGCGAGCCGCCAGGCGAGCGAAGTGGCCGGGCCTTCGCAACACGGCGCGCCGACCGAAGCGTTCGCTACAGGTCAGCCGAAGCGTTCGCGCAGGGCGGGCAGAAGGTCGGCCTCCGCCCAGGTCCGGAAGTCCTTCTGGTGCTCCGGCCCTGACTGGTGACTGGCAGAACGAGATGTGGGGTGAAGCCCGCGTCGGCCCACTCCTGGACGGCCTCGACGTGGTCGTCCACGTCGTCGCCGCAGGGAACGGACTCCGCCACGTCGTCCGGCCGGACGGTCTTCGCGGCCGCCTCGAAGTTCACCGGGCCCGGCAGCTCGGCCATCACCTTCCAGGCCGGAGCGGAGAACTTCCACGTGCTGTGGGCGCGCTGCTCGCACTCCTCGTAGTCGTGACCGAAGGCCACGGGGATCTGCCCGTAGACGCCTCCTCCGCCTCCACGAGGTCGGTGACGAGCTGCTTGGGCGGCGTCTGCTCGCAGAGCAGCGTGTACCCGAATTCCATGTCAGACCCCCAGCAGGTCCGTGAGATCGTCGGCGTGCTCCTCCTCCTCGGCGAGGATGTGCTCCATCAGCCGCCGGGTGGTCACGTCGCCGTCGCCGAGCCAGCGGATGATCTCCTGGTAGGACTCGATGACGATCCGCTCGGCGACGAGGTTCTCCTCCAGCATGCTCTTCAGGTCGTTCTCGCCGAACGTCCTGTAGGTGGTGTGGGAGCGCGCGGCCAGCGTCTTCGGGTCGAAGTCCGGCTGCCCGCCGAGCTGGCTGATCCGCTCCGCGGCGCGCATCGCGTGGTCGCGCTCCTCTTCGGCGTGCTCGCTGAACTCCGCCGACACCTGGGCCCGGTCGATCCCCGTCGCGCTGATCGCGTGCTGCGCGTAGCGCATCCAGCACACCATCTCGGTGGCCAGGACGTCGTTGAGGACGCCGATGACCTCCTCGGCGCTCCGGCCGTAGCCCGCGGTCACCGGCCCGTCGGCCATTTTCTCGCGCGCGCGTTCCCGGATCGCGGCGACGTCGATGCTGAAGCTGCTCTCGGCCATGCACCCCTCCTGATCAGCACGGTTGCGGTTCCCCTACCCGCCAGGGGCCGCTCATGCCTGAAACCCGACGCGAACAACCTGACTCGCAGGGGCATACTTGGCCACCGTCCGTCACATCTGCTATACGTAGAGCTACCTTGCTCCGACCTGGGGCAGGGGAAGGGACATCCGGTATCCACCTTGAGATCCGGGCGTGACAAGGAAGAAAAGGAACCACATGAAGTCCTTCAGCAACACCGAGCTGGCCGAGCTCGCCGGTGAGATCCTGCCGGAGCGGGCCGTCCTGTCCACTCTTCTCGTCAACGGCGGGGGCCACGGCGACGGCACGACCGCGGTCGTGAACGCCTGCCAGAGCCAGCAGACCCGCCCCGACAGCGGCCTGCTCCAGCTCATCGGCCTGCACGCGCAGACCGACGCGAGCTCGATCGCCTGCGTGCCGGGCACCGCGATCTCCGGTCACTGAACCGAGCGTGCGTAACCGCGGGCTTCGGCTCGCACTCGGAAGGGCTGGCGGCTTCCGCCAGCCCTTCCCCCTTCCCACAGCGAAGCGAAAGCGATCCCATGAGCTCTTACAACCCTCAAAAGCTCACCTACGCGGAACTGGACCGGTTGGCCGGGGAGGTCCTGCCTCGGCGGCTCGCGCTGTCCGCCCGGGCCGGCGGCGGCCACGGCGACACCGAGGTGTTCTACGCCTGCCAGGCGACCCAGTCCGCCGGCACCACCGGCCTGCTCGGCACCGGCCTGCTCGCCGAGGCCCCGACGTCCACGGTGACCTGCGTGCCCGCCGTCGTGGTGCACGACAAGCCATGAGCGCGCCCGCCGTCATCACCCTGCCCTCGCTGGTCGACGGCGCCGAGCTGGTCGGCGAGTTCAAGAACTCCGGGTACCGGGAGCCGCCGCAGCTGGTCCGCCTGCCGAACCGGCAGCTCGTGCGGCTCCCGCCGCTGCTGTTCCTGGTCGCCAGGGCGCTGCACGACCACCGCCACCTGGCGGGCGAGGGCGACGTGGTCGCCTCGCTCGCCACGGTGGCCGACTCGGTCAGCCGGGAGGCGGGCGCGCGGCTGTCCGCGGAGCAGATCGTCTACCTGGTCGACCACAAGCTCGCCCCGCTCGGCGTCACCACCTTCAGCGACGGCAGCGTGCCGCAGACGGCGCGGTCCGACCCGTTCCTGGCGCTCAAGTTCAAGATCGCGGTTTTCCCCGAGTCGGTCACCTGGTTCGTCGGCGGCCTGTTCGCCTGGCTGTTCCGCCCCTGGGTGATGGCGCCCGTGCTCGCCTCCTTCGTGGCCGGTGAGGTCTGGGTGCTCACGTCCGCGTCCATCGCCGACGCCCTGTCGATGGCGATCCTCAAACCGGTCAGCATCCTGCTGGTGCTCGCGCTCGGGATCGCCTCGTGCGCCTTCCACGAGGTCGGGCACGCCTCGGCCTGCCGGTACGGCGGCGTCCGCCCCGGCGTCATGGGCTGCGGCATCTACCTGGTGTGGCCCGCGTTCTACACCGACATCACCGAGTCGTACCGGCTCGGCCGCGCCGGGCGGCTCCGAACCGACCTCGCCGGCGTCTACTTCAACGGCATCTTCGTCATCGGGCTGACCCTGCTGTACGCGCAGACGAATTTCGCGCCGCTGCTCGTCGCCATCCTGTACGTCAACCTGGAGATCGTGCAGCAGTTGCTGCCGACACTCCGGTTCGACGGGTACTACATCATGTCCGACCTCATCGGCATCCCCGACCTGTTCCGGTACATCGGGCCGATCCTGCGCCGGACGCTCCTGCGCCGCCCCGCCGACGCCCGGCTCGACGACCTCAAGCGCTGGCCCCAGATCTTCGTCACGGTCTGGGTGCTGACGGTGATCCCCATGCTGGCGTTCCAGATCGTGCTGATCGTCACCCAGGTTCCCGGGCTGGTGGCCAAGGACTGGGAGATGATGCGCCGGCTCGCGTCCGCCGCCGCCGACGGGGCGGAGCCCCTCACGCTGCTCACCTCCGGGCTCCAGATCCTTCTGCTGGTCCTGCCGCTGATCGGTGTGGCGTTCATCCTGTACAGCATGGTCCGCGGGCTGGTGCGGTGGGCCGTCCGCTACGTGAACGCGCCCGTCGCGAAGGCGGCCTCCGGGACCTGACAGGTCCGCATCGCCAACGCGCCGGGTGCCGCCAGGGGGGCACCCGGCGCGTTCTTTCCCGTTCCGGGAAATGCATTTTATAAGCTTTTTCGTTCGTGCTTCGGAGCGAAGATCCCTGGGAATCCCCGGGGAACGGGGAGAGAAACTCCGCACAAGGATCTCTTCCTTTCCCAAGGCCGGCACATCCCCGCGGCCGGTGTTTCCGGAAGGCCCCGCGTTGCTCCGTCGCCCCACCCCCGCCGCATGGCTGGGGGCCTTCGCGCTCCTGCTGCCCCTCGTGCTCGCGGACCGGTCCATGGCGGCCGCCCCGCCCCCCGCGCAGGTCGTCGCCGAGACGGCCGTCGCGCCCCGCACCCTGGACCTGACCATCGCCTCGCCCGCCATGGACGGCCGCCTGAAGGTACGGCTCCTGCTCCCGCCGGGATGGTCGCGGCGCGCGGAGCGCACCTGGCCGACCCTGTGGCTCCTGCACGGCGGAGTGGACGACTACACCGCCTGGACGCGCGACACCGACGTCGCGGAACTCACCGCCGGAACCGGCGTCATCGTCGTCATGCCGGACGGCGGCCGCTGCGGCAATTACTCCGACTGGTGGAACTACGGGAAGGGCGGCCCGCCGCGCTGGGAGACGTTCCACATGACCGAACTGCGCGGAATTCTCGAACGGGACTACCGGGCGGGAACGCGACGCGTGGTCGCCGGAAATTCCATGGGCGGGCTCGGCGCCATGCTGTACGCGGCCCGGTTCCCCGGCGCGTTCGCGGCCGCGGCGGCGTTCAGCGGCTACCTCGACACCCTGTACGGCCACGAGCCGGGCGACGACTCGACCGGCTGGGGGCCGTCCCTGGCCTGCCCCGGCACCGACTGGCGGCGGGTGTGGGGCGACCCCGACGACCAGGCCGCGATCTGGCACGCCCACAACCCGGCCGACCTCGCCGGGCGGCTGCGCGGCGTCCGGCTCTGGGTGGCGAGCGGGAACGGCAGGGCCGGGTCGCTCGGCGGGCTGCCGTTCACCGACCCGGTGGAGGCCGGCGCGAACGACCACGCGCACGCCTTCGTGGACCGGTCGCGCGCCCTCGGCGTCCCGGTGACCGCCCGGTTCTTCGACGGGCAGCACGACTGGCCGTACTGGCAGCGCGACCTGCACGAGTCCTACCCGATGCTCATGGACGCCCTGGGGCTCGGCTGTGTTTCAAAGTCCCGGTCCTCTTCGCTCGCCTGGCGGCTCGCTGCGTGACCGGGCCTGGGCGAACGCGGCATCGCTTCGCAATCTGCCCGGCTCCGCTCGCCTCCGGCCTCGCTCCACCGGGCAGGTCACGCGTTCGCGCGCGGGGCCGAGGCCACTTCAAGACAGGCTGTGAGGCCCTGGCCCCTGCTCCGGGCTCAGGCGTTCTTGAGCATCTGCGTGGCGTCCTTCTCGCCGAGCGGCCCGTGCCATTCGAGGAGCAGGACGGTGGCGTCGTCGTCCAGGCGTCCCGAGTGGTGCTCCAGGATGCTGTGGATGAGGCGCCGCAGCGTCTCGGGGACCGACAGCCCGTCGGCCTCGCGCCGGATGATGAAGTCGACGAACCGGTGCAGCCCGAACTCCTGCTTGTCCGGGTCGCGGGCCTCCACGATCCCGTCGCTGTAGAACAGGATCCGGTCCCCCGGCTCCAGTTGCTCGCCGCACACCCCCGCGTGCACGCCGAGGCCGGTGCCGAGCGGGGTGCCGGGAGGGCACTCCAGCGTGGTGACCCACCGCGAACCGCGGATGACGACGGGCGGGGGGTGACCGTAGGAGACCCACGAGAGCTGCCCCGACGGCAGGTCGAGCTCGGCCAGCACGCCGGTGACGAAACGGCCGCTCGGGTCCTGTTCGAGCAGCGCCGCCTCGACCGACTGGGCCGTCTCGACGAGCCCGGCCCCCTGGATGCGGCTGTTGCGGCAGGCCGCGACGGCGAGGTTGGAGGTGAGCCCGGCGGCGGTGTCGTGACCCATGGCGTCGAAGATCGTGAGATGGACGGTGTCGCCCGCCAGGGCGTAGTCGAAGGTGTCGCCGCCCAGCATGTAGGCCGGCTCCAGCGCGGCGCCGATGACGACCTGGTCGTTGGCGAAGGTCATGGGGGGCAGCAGCCGCCACTGCATCTCCGCCGACACCGTCATGTCCCTGGTCCGCACGAGCCGGGAGTAGGAGTCGCTGTACGGGCCCTTGCTGACGATGATCAACGCGACCAGGCCGGCCAGGGACTCGGCCTCCTTCCGGGCCCGCACGTCGTCGCGGCGCACGGTCACCCGCAGCACGCCGATCCGCTCGGCCCCGTCGAGGATCGGCACCCAGTACTGGCAGGTCCCGCCGTCGAGGGCCTGCCCGACCGCGGGATCCATCGTCTGGAAGGCCCGGCCCGCGACCGTCGCGTCGACCCTGAGCTCCGAGGGGGCGGCTCCGGGACGCCGCCCGGCGTCCGGACCCTCGCCGGTCAGCAGGCGCAGCACCGTCTGCTGGAGGTCCACGACGTAGATGAGCACGTCGTGCAGGCCGAGGCCGGCGGCGTGCCGGGCGACCGCGCCCGGCAGCTGCTCCATCGACATCAGATGGCTGGCCGCCAACAGCTCTCTCAGCATCGGTTCGCCGCCCTGCACTCTCGGCTCTCGGCTCTCGGCTCTCGGCTCTCGGGGCTCGCGCACTCCACCGTCCTCGGGCGGACCACCGTTCTCCAGGACCGCATTCCCCCTTGTCCGGGAGTCCCTACCCTCCCGCGTCTCGTCCATGTGGTCTCCGGTCCGAGGCGGGCGGGAGGTCAGGACCTGGCCGGTGAGGGGCCGGACGGCAGCAGGGCGGCGATCTCGGGCTTCAGCAGGCCGCGGACGTTCGCGTAGGAGGTGCCGAAGTTCAGGTTGCCGCAGCCGTCGCTGCCGCCCGCCAGGTAGGAGAGCTCGAAGCCGGTGGGGGTGAAGAACGGGAACAGGAACGGCCCCTGCCTGGCGGTCGAATCCTGGGTCCCGCGCGGGGCGAAGTCGGCGAGTTCGAACGGCCCGTCGGGGCTGCAGTCCTGCCACCGGCGCTCGTTCCGGGCCGGCCTCTGCGGGACGAGGGAGTTGAGCCGGCGCACGCCGGCCGCGGTGAGCGTCGCGGGCTGGAAGACGTCGGCCGCGGTGAGCCGGCGCCCGGTGCGCAGGTCGACGGTGACGACCTCGCCGCCCGGGGAGCCGTCCGCCTGCTGGCAGTTGTCCGACAGCAGGTAGTAGCGGACCGACACCAGGCGGGGGCCGCGCAGCCCGAGCCTCGTCTCGGTGCCGATCTTCGCGGGCCTGCCCTTGCAGAAACGCGGAGCGTTCTTCTTCCACACCCCGACGAGCCAGTCGATCGGCTCGCGGAGCTCGGCGTTGACGCGGCGCTCCAGCGCGGGATCCTTCAGCCCGGTGACCTTCGGGTACTGCGCGTTCTGGACCACGATCGCCGGGTCGGTGAGCCGGCGGTTGTCGGCGGCGAGCGTGACGACGACGGCGGGCTCGGCCGCGCGCGGCGGGGCCTTGTCGTCGTGCACCGCGTAGACGACGCCGCCCGCCGACCCCGCGACCACGGCGGCGCCGGCGGCGGCCATCGCGCCCTTGCCCGCCGCGGTGGCGAGGAAGCCCTTGCCCACGGCCGCCCCCGCGGTCCCCGCACCGCCCGCGCCGCCGCCCGCACCGGCGCCGGCCGTGCCGACCGTGCCCGCCGTGCCCGCCGTGCCCGCCGCGCCCGCGGTCGCCCCGGCCGCGGCGCCCGGCGCGGCGGCGAGGGCGCCGAGCGGGAACAGCGCGGCCAGCGCGACCGCGGCCCCGGCCAGGGCGCTCATGCCCCGCTGCTCCCAGTCGCTTCCGTACCCGGCGACGGCGGCGGCGTCCAGCCGCGAGACGAACTCCGCCGCGCCCGGCGGCCGCCGCCCCGGTTCCTTCGCCATCCCCTCCAGGACGAGCCCGCGCAGCGGCTCGGGCACGTCCCGCACGTCGACCTGCGCGGTGAGGTGCTGGTTCATCAGGGCCGCCCGCTCGGCCGTCGCGAAGGGGCGCCGCCCGGTGACGCACTCCACGAACACGCACGTCGCGGAGTACACGTCGGTGGCGGGGCTGGCGGGTTCACCGCGCCACTGCTCCGGCGCCATGTAGACCGGCGTCCCCGAGATCGAGCTGCCGCCCGCCAGGACGGCGATGCCGAAGTCCACGAGCTTGCTCAGCCCGTCGCCCCGCACCACGACGTTCGCCGGCTTGTAGTCGCGGTGCACGACACCGACGGCGTGGGCGGCCGCGAGCCCGAGCAGCGAGCCCTTCAGCACGAGCAGCGCCGCCTCGGGCGTGAGGGCGCCGTGCTCGCGCAGCACCTCCTTCAGGGAGGCGCCGTTCACCGCCTCCATCACGATCGCCGCGCCGTGCTCGCCCTCCACGAACTGGAAGAGGCGCGCCACGTACGGGCTCGTCAGGCGCCCGAGCATCTGCGCCTCGGAGCGCAGCGCGTCGACCGCGCCGGGGTCCCCGCCGGTCAGGTACTTGATCGCGACCGGTGTCCCGGACGCCGTGTGGCGGGCCAGGACGACCCGGCCCTGCGCGCCCCGCCCGAGTTCGCGCTCCTCG
Organism: Spirillospora sp. CA-108201; assembly: GCF_050936235.1. Taxonomy (NCBI): domain Bacteria; kingdom Bacillati; phylum Actinomycetota; class Actinomycetes; order Streptosporangiales; family Thermomonosporaceae; genus Spirillospora; species Spirillospora sp. CA-108201. The sequence continues at coordinate 3,936,155 of NZ_JBNJNE010000001.1, forward strand.
GTGAACCCCGTCAGCCGCCAGTCCATCCCTTGCTCCCGCCGCTCTTCGGATCATGCTTCACAGGACGGTGACGCCGCCGTGTGAGGAAAGGTTCGCGGAAAGTCCGCACGACCGCCAGATCCGGGATCCGGGCGGCGCCGCGCCCGCCTCCCGGAGACGGCCGGTGAGATGGGACACACCGGCCGCGGCGCGCCCCCCGGCCCGGGAGCGTTCGAAGCCACAGGTCACGGGCCGCGCTTATCATTTCATGACAAAGCGCACAGGAAAAGCGCGGCCGGGAATGCGCGGAGGGATTGTGCTACAACCCGTTGGGGTTCGCCGACCGCGAAAGGATCTTCATGGGCGCAGCGGAGGCTCTCGCAGGGATCGTCGACACGGAGCGCTATCCGCTGGCCGCGCCGGGCGGCGCGGGATGGGACCTGCTCGTTTCCCGGACCCGGGACGAGCTGGCGAAAACGGGCTGCTGCGTGCTGCCCGACTTCATTCGCCCGGCATTGCGGGACGCGCTGAGCACGGAATGCGGGGCGACCGCACCGCACGCGCATTACGACGTCGAAACGGTGAACGCCTACAACATCGACGTGAGCACGCCGTTGCCGGCGGACCACCCCGGGCGCATCACCGTCGAGCGGGGCAACGCGTTCGTCGCCCGCGACCGCATCCCCGCCGGCTCCGTCGTCCACCGGCTCTACACGAGCGGGCTCTTCCAGCGGTTCGTCGCGGCCTGCTTCGGGCTGCCCCGGGTGCACGAGCTGGCCGACCCGCTGTCGGGGCTCGTGCTCAACGTCGTCAATCCGGGAATGGAGCATCCCTGGCACTTCGACACCAACGAGTTCACCGTCAGCCTGCTGACGCGGGAGCCCGGGGACGGGGGCGTCTTCGAGTACTGCCCGAACATCAGGTCGGCGGAGGCGGAGAACTTCGGCGACGTGCGCCGCGTGCTGACCGGGAACGGCGGCGACCTCGTCCGCCGGCTCACGCTTCGCCCAGGTGACCTGCAACTCTTCAAGGGACGGTACGCGCTGCACCGGGTGGCCCCGGTCCGGGGGGACACGGCGCGGCACACGGCGATCCTCGCCTACAGCGAGCGCCCGGGGGTCATCGGCAGCGTCGCGCGCACGAGGCAGCTCTTCGGCCGCGTCCTGCCCGAGCACCTGGCGGCGGAGGGACGCGCCGTCCGGATCGACCGGCTGCTGGACTAGGAGGCACCCGCACGTGCGCACGGACGCGACAGGGAAGATCTCGCTCGACCACATCTACACCAGCCCCGATCCCCGCGCCTACTTCGGCACGCTGCGCGAACTCCACTACGACATCCCGGAACTGGCCAAACCGCACTTCCAGCGGCTCATCTCCGAATACCGGGAGGCGCGCGGTGTCCGGATTCCCACCGTTCTCGATATCGGCTGTTCTTACGGCATCAATGCGGCCCTGCTGAAATACGGCCTGACGATGGCGGACCTGTACGATCGCTACGGCGGTCCCGACGTCCTCGGCTACACCCGCGCCGGCCTTCTGGCCCGAGACCGGGAGTTGGTCCGTTCCCGTGAAACGACGAGCCGCCTGCGTTTCCTCGGCCTGGACGCCTCCGACAACGCCCTTTCCTACGCGGTCGAAGCCGGCTTCCTCGACGGCGCCGTCCACGCGGATCTGGAGAGCGGCGAGCCGACCGCCGAGCAGCGCGCCCGGCTCGCCGGAACCGACCTGGTCATCTCGACGGGGTGCCTCGGATACGTCACCGAGCGCACCCTCTCCCGCGTCGTCGAGGCGCAGGGGGAGCGCAGGCCGTGGATGGCGCACTTCGTGCTGCGCATGTTCCCCTTCGACCCGATCGCCGAGGCGCTCGGGGCCGCCGGGTACGCCACCGTCCGCCACGACGGCCTCTTCCGGCAGCGGCGGTTCGCCACGCCCGAGGAGCAGGCGCTCGTCCTGGACCGGCTCGCCGCGGTCGGCGCCGACCCGAGCGGCCTGGAGACCGGCGGCTGGTTCTACGCCCACCTCTACATCTCCCGTCCGCGGGACTGACCCCTTCCGACGGGTCGTGGACACATGACCCTGGGAACGAACAGAACAAGAGGATCGATGTGAACGCCGGCGAAGAACTGTCGTCCCGCACCTTCGGCAACGAGGAGCGCCTGCCGCGGGTGCCGCTGCCCGCGCTCGAAGAGACCTGCGAGCGGTTCCTCGAGTGGTGCGGGCCGCTGCTGACCCCGGACGAGCGGGCCCGGACGGAAGCGGCGCTGGCCTCGTTCGCCCGCCCGGACGGGCCGGGCCGCGCGCTGCAGGCGGCGCTGGAGCGCTACGACGCGAGCGAGGGGGTGGACAGCTGGCTGGACACGTTCTGGCCCTACCGCTACCTCGGCCGCCGCGACCGGATCGCGCTGAACGCCAACTTCTTCTTCCTGTTCAGGGACTCGCCGGAGGGGCAGGTCGAGCGAGCGGCCGGGCTCGTCGCCGGGGCGCTGGACTACAAGCTGCGGCTCGACCGCGAGGAGGTCCCGCCCGTCGTGCAGCGCGGGCGGCCGCTGTCGATGACGCAGAACCGGTACCTGTTCTCCACGACCCGCATCCCCGGCGCCGAGCAGGACACCGTCCGCGCCCCCTACACCGCCGAGTGGCCGGGCCCGTCGGACGCCCGCCACATCGTGGTGCTCTTCCGGGGCAACATCATCCGCATGGACGTGCTGGGCCCCGAGGGCCGCCCCCACACGCTGGAGGAGCTGCGCGCGGGCCTCGCCGCCGTCATGAAGGCGGAGGCCGCGCCGGAGCCGTCCGCCGGGCACCTCACCACCAAGGCCCGCGCCGGGTGGGCGGCGAGCCGCGAGGCGCTGCTGGCCCTCGGCAACACCAAAGCGCTCGACGACGTCGAGACCGCGCTGTTCTGCGTGTGCCTGGAGGACTTCGTCCCGAAGGACTCCCTCGACGCCTGCGACCACCTGCTCCACGGCGACAGCGCCAACCGCTGGTTCGACAAGGCCGTCTCCTTCGTCGTGTTCGGGGACGGCACCGCGGGCATCAACGTGGAGCACTGCGGCCTGGACGGGACCACGATCCTCAGCTTCGTCGACGCGCTGCTGAGCGAAGCCCCGGAGAAGACGTCCCAGCGGTCGGGCGCCCGGTCGCAGGGGCTCCCGGTCGCCGAGGCGATCGAGTTCACCCTGGACGACGCCCTGCGGCGCGACATCGCCGAAGCCGCGGCGGCGTTCGCCGCGTACGGGGCGGCCACGGCCACCGCGGCCGTGTCGTTCGACGGCTTCGGCACCGACCACGTCAAGCGGTTGAAGATGTCGCCGGACGCGTTCGTGCAGATGGCCTACCAGCTGGCCCACAAGCGGGCGAAGGGCCGCGTCGGCGCCACCTACGAGTCGATCGCCACCCGCCAGTACCGGAACGGCCGCACCGAGGCGATGCGGGTCGTCACCCCCGAGGTGCTCCGCTTCGTCGAAGCCATGGACGACCCTGCGGCCGGGGCCGGGACGCGCCGGGACGCCTTCCGCGCCGCCGCCGACGCCCACGTCCGGCGGGCCAGGGAATGCCAGGCGGGGCAGGCGCCCGAGCAGCACCTCTGGGAGCTCCAACTCGTCCAGAAGCGGCGCGGCGCCGAGCTGGGGGTCACCGAGCCGCTCCCGCTGTTCGCTTCCCCCGGGTGGCTCGTCATGCGGGACGACTACCTCAGCACCAGCTCCGCGCCGTCGGTCAACATCCGCTACTTCGGGTTCGGCTCGACGAGCGAGCAGTGCATCGGCGTCGCCTACGTCCTGCTCCCCGGCAGCCTCAACGTCTACCTGAGCACCCCGCGGCCGGTGGCGGACGCGATGCTGGAGTTCGCCGACCGGCTCCGCGAGGCCGTCCGCGAGCTGCGGGACCTGCTGTCGTGATCATCTCCCGGGCCGCGCCGGCCGGTGCGTCCGCCCGATCGGGTAGAGCCAGCGCCGGAACACCCGGCTGAGCCCGGGCATCACGAACACGGTCAGCAGCGGGATCACGATGACGGGGAACGTCAGGGCCCGCAGCGGTAGCGGCCAGGCCGTCGTCAGCGGGGTGACGACGGCCTGCAGCAGCAGGCTGAGCGGGTACACCGCGCAGAAGGTGACCACGATCATCTTCAGTTTGGAGGGCGGCGGCACGGACTCGCCGGGCAGGTTGAACCACGTCTCCAGCCCGGTGGTGTCCTGCCGGTGCTCGTCGGCGATCCCGCTCACCCGCTCGATCCACTCCGCGCGCTCGGCGGAGTCGAGCCACCGGTCGAGCCGCTCCTGGTCGGCGAAGTTCACCACCGTGTAGTACCGGTGCCGCGTGCCCTCCGCGCGCAGCCAGGTGGCGCCCTGGTGGCCGGAGTACCGGGTCGCGACCTCGTGGAGCCCCTCCGCCCACTCCTCGAAGTCGCGCTCCCGGCCCGGCCTCACGTCCCAGGTGAACACGATCGTGACGGGCTCGGACTCCGTGGAAGCCATGGCAGAGGTCTCACCCGTCCCATCCGGACCATGCGCGCCCTTCCCGGTCAGGTCGCGGCGAGCGCCTCGGTGGGGCTGAGGCGGGACGCCCTGATCGCCGGGTACAGGCCCGCGACCGCGCCGATGAGCAGGGTCGCGGCGACGCCGCCGAGCACCGCCCACGCGGGGATGACGACCGGCCATCCCTGGGAGACGGCGTAGCCCGCGGTGACCAGCGCCCCGACGGCCGCCCCGCCGGCGCCGCCGAGCGCCGACAGCAGCAGCGACTCGGCGAGGAACTGCGTGCGGATCTGGCCGCGGGTCGCGCCGAGGGAGCGGCGCAGCCCGATCTCCGACCGGCGCTCCAGCACCGAGATGACCATGGTGTTGGCGACCCCCACGCCGCCGACCAGCAGCGCGACCGCGCCGAGGCCGAGCAGCAGCCCGGTGAACGCCTCGCCCGCGGCCTTCCTGGCCGCCAGGGCGTCCGACGGCCGCGACACCTCCACCTCGTTCGGCGTCTCCGGGTTCGCGGTCGCGCCCAGCACCTCCCGGACGTCCTCCACGCCCGCCTCCGCCGACCGGGTGTAGATCGTCGTGGGATGGCCGTCGAAGCCGAGCCGGGACCGCGCCGCGTCCCAGCCGACCAGCGCGGCGCTGTCCAGCTCGGGCGCCAGCGCCGCCGGCTCCAGGATGCCGATCACGGTGAACCACCGGCCGCCGATCAGCACCTGCACGTCCGGGGCCGCGTGCCCGATCCCGAGCCGCCGCGCGGCGGTCGAGCCGAGGACCGTCGCGGGGAAGCCGCCGGTGGCGGCGTTCAGCCACACGCCGCCGCGCAGCTTCGCGCCCGTCGCGGCGCGCAGGTCGGTGCGGGCCGCGTACGCCGAGATCCCGTTGGTCTCCGCCTCGGGGATCTTGCCGGTCCGGTAGACCTTGGCGCCGTCCACCAGGCCGGTCGCCGACACCTCCCGGACCGGGGCGATCCGGGCGACCATGGCCTCCGCCTCCAGCGGAAGCTTCGCCTTCTCCCCGGTCAGGGTGTTGCCGGGCGAGACGGTCAGCAGGTTCGTGCCGAGCGCCGCGAGGGCGCGGTCGAGGTCGGCGCGGCTGGAGGAGGACACCCCGACGACCGCGACCATCGCGGCGATCCCGATCGCGATGCCGAGCGCGGACAGGAACGCCCGCATCGGCCGGGTCCGCAGACCGACCGCGCCGACCCTGAGCACGTCGCCCGGCCACAGCCGGGCCGGGTGCAGCGTCCCGGCGGTCATCGCGCGGCCTCCGCCCGGCACGGGCCGGCGCCGACCGGGCCGTCGCCCGCGCGGCCGTCCGCCCCGGAGTCGTCCACCCCGGAGTCGTCCACCACCAGGCCGTCGCGCATCCGGACGCGGCGGGGCAGGGCCGCCGCGATCTCCCGGTCGTGCGTGATGACCACGATGGTGGTGCCGGCGGCGTGCAGCTCGCGCAGCAGCGCCATCACCCCGTCGCCGGACGCCGAGTCCAGCGCACCGGTCGGCTCGTCCGCGAGCAGCAGCGCGGGCTCCCCGGCGACCGCCCGCGCGATCGCGACCCGCTGCCGCTCGCCGCCGGACAGCTCGTGCGGCGCGTGGTCCAGCCGGTGGCCGAGCCCGACCCGTTCCAGCGCCGCCGCGGCCCGCCGCCGCCGCGCCGCCGGGCGCAGCCCGGAGTACAGCAGGCCGTCGGCGACGTTGTCGATCGCCCGGGTCCCGGCCGCCAGGTGGAAGTGCTGGAAGACGAACCCGATGCGGCTCGCGCGCAGCGCCGACAGCCGCGCGTCCGGGAGCCGCCCCACGTCGTGGCCGTCGACGCGGATCTCGCCCGAGGTGGGGCGGTCCAGGGTGCCGAGCATGTTGAGCATGGTCGTCTTGCCCGACCCGGACGGGCCGACGATGGCGACCAGCTCGCCCGCGCCGACGTGCAGCGACACCCCGGCGAGCGCGTGCACGCCGCCCGGGTAGGACTTCCGCACGTCCCGCAGCGTGATCATTTCGGTACCCCCACGAGCGCGCCCTCGGCGATCCCCGGCCCGGAGACCTCGACCTTCCCGTCGGCGAAAAGCCCGGTCCTGACCGGGACGTAGGACGACGCCCCGCCCTTGACGACCTCCACGCCGAAGCCGCCCTCCCGCAGCGCGACCAGCGCGGACACCGGCACCGTCAGGACGTTCTCGCGCCGGCCCGCGGTGAAGCGGACGTCGGCGGAGGCGAGCGCGTAGCGGGCCGCGGCCTTCTTCGCCGCGGCGGAGTCGAGCCAGATCGTGACCTCCACCTTCGTCTCCGGGTCCTCGCCCTGCTCGCCCGGCTCGATCACGGTGGTGACCTCGTCGATCTCGGCGGCGAGGGGCCGGCCCTCCGGCAGGGTCACCTCGACCCGGGCGCCCTTCCTCGCCAGCCGCTGGTCGGCGGTGTCCAGCTCGACCGTGACGGCCTGCGCGGTCCCGGTGTAGCCGAGGATCTTCTTGCCGGGCGCGGCGGGCTCGCCCGGGTTGGCGGCGACGGCCTCGATCCGCACGGGCCCGCCCGCGTACGCGACCCGTCCGACCTCGACGATCCCGGTCCGCGCCGCGCCGATGTCCTCCTGCCATTCCCGGACGGCCTCGGCGGTGCCCGCGGTGTACTCGTCGTCCACGGTGAAGCCGTCGTAGCCGAGCGCGCTGAGGTTCTGCTCGAACCGCTTCACGTCGGCCCCCTCCGTCCCGGTCCGCAGCGGCCGGTAGGACGGCTTGGACCCGTACATCAGCACGACGGGATCGCCGTCGAGCTCGTACAGCCGGTGGCCGCGGGTGACCTCGTCCCCGCTCTCGGGCAGCCAGGTGATCGTGCCCCTGGCCTGGCTCGTCGCCGTCAGGGTCGGGCCGTAGCCGAGCCGCCCGTCCTCGGTCTGGGTGTCGCTCAGCGTCTCCCGGGCCACCTTCGCCGTGCCGGGCGGCAGGGCCGCGGCCCGCCCGCCGCCGCGGTCCCCGCCGGCGGCGAGCGCCGCCGCGGTGGCGGCGCCGCCCGCCGCGACGACGGCGGCGACGGCCAGGGCGACCCTCAGGCGCGGCCGGCGGCGGCGCGCGCGGCGGCCCTCCCGCTCGGCCGGCGCGCGCTCCGCGAGGGTCTCCCCCGTCACTTCCCGCCGCCCTGCAAGATCTTTTCGCACGCCCGCTGCGCGGACTCCAGGTCCGGGTCGTCGCCGACCGTGTTCTTGTCGATCCGGATGCCGGGCTGGTTCGGGTCGGGGTCCGGGAACTTCTCCACGCCGTTCTTGCGCATGCACGCGGCGAACTCCCGCGCCTGCTCCTGCATCTTCGGATCGGGCGCGCCCGTGCGATTCGCCATGGGGTTGTACTGCCGGCACGCCTCCATGGCCTTGTCCATGGCGCCCTTGTCGCCCTTGGCCTGGATCCGGATGCCCTCGCCGGGCTTCGGGTCCTCCATGTCGACGCCGTGCTCGCGCATGCACTGGGCGAACTTGACGCCGCCGTCTCCCTGGCCGGGCTTCTCACCGCCCTGCCCGGTTCCGCCCTGCTTGGCGCCCCCGTTCGCCGAGGCCACGGTGTCGCCCTTGTCGTCCGAGCCGCACCCGGTCAGGGTCAGCGCCAGGGCGAGCGGCAGGACCGCCAGGATCCTCAGTCGCATGTCTCCTCCTCGTTCCCGGCCGGAGCGGTTCCGGCCGGCGAGGAGCGATGCAACCCGCCGGCGCGTTTCCCCCGCGTTTCCGCCGCCGCGCCGTTCCGCGCCTCCGCGTCCGGGAGCGTTCGCTAACGGAAACGAAACACCGCCTCCGGCACCATCGTCCTTCGGAGGAGGCTTCATGAGAGTGCTGGTGGCAGAGGACGAGCGGCTCCTGGCCGACGCGATCGCCGAATGGCTGCGCGACGACGCGCACGCCGTCGATCTCGCCCACGACGGCGCGGCCGCCCTGGAGCGGGTCGCCGTCAACGACTACGACGTGGTCGTGCTGGACCGCGACCTGCCGCGCGTCCACGGCGACGACGTGTGCCGCGAGATCGTCCGGGGCGGGGCCGGGGCCCGGATCCTGATGCTCACCGCCGCCGCGGAGGTCACCGACCGCGTCGACGGGCTCGGCCTCGGCGCCGACGACTACCTCACCAAGCCGTTCGCGTTCCCCGAGCTCGCCGCCCGCGTCCACGCGCTCGGCCGCCGCTGCCGCCCGGCCGCGCCGCCGGCACTGCACCGCGCCGGCATCACCCTGGACCCGGCGCGCCGCGAGGTGTTCCGGGACGGCCGCTACGTGCCGCTCGCCCGCAAGGAGTTCGCCGTCCTGACCGAACTGCTGCGCGCCGAGGGCGCCGTCGTGTCCGCCGAGCAGCTCCTGGAGAAGGCGTGGGACGAGCACGCCGACCCGTTCACCGGCGCCGTCCGCCTGACCGTCCTCAAGCTGCGCCGCAAGCTCGCCGACCCGCCCGTCGTCGAGACCGTCAAGGGAGCGGGGTACCGGATCCGATGAGGCTGTCGCTGCGCGCCCGGCTCACCCTCACCTACGGCGGGCTCTTCCTCGTCGCCGGCGTGGTGCTGCTCGGCGCGACCTACGCCCTGTTCGACCAGCAGCTCTCGCGGTCCGGCACGAAGGTGCTGGCGACCCGGCTGAACCCGGCCCCCGGGACCACGCCGCCCGCCGGGGCCGCGCAGGAGATGACGCAGGAGGCCCGGGCGATGGCCGACGCCGACGGCTGGGCGCGCAGGCAGCGCGCGGAGCTGCACGACGCCGCCGTCACCTCCCTGGTCACCCAGGGGTCGATCGCGCTGCTGGTCGTCGGGGGCGCCGCGGCGGGCTTCGGCTGGCTCATCGCGGGGCAGGTCCTGTCCCCGCTGCACCGCGTCACCGAGACGGCCCGCCGCATCGCCGGCTCGCCCGCCGCCGACCGGGGGCTGCACGAGCGCATCGCGCTGCGGGGGCCCCGCGACGAGGTCAAGGAGCTCGCCGACACCTTCGACACGATGGTCGAGCGCCTCGACCGCTCCTTCGACGGCCAGCGCCGCTTCGTCGCGAGCGCCTCCCACGAGCTGCGCACCCCGCTCACCCTCGGCCGCGCGCTGGTCGAGGTGGCGATGCACCGCGAGTCGGCGTCCCCGGACGTCCGGCAGCTCGGCGAGACCCTCCTGCAGATCAACGCGCGGCACGAGCGCCTCATCACCGGCCTGCTGCTGCTGGCCCGCTCCGAGAACGAGATCACCAACCGGGCGCCGGTGGACCTGGCGGACGTCGTCGCCCACGTCACCGCCCAGACGGCCCTTGAGGCCGACGGCTCCGACATCACCGTGGAGACCGGCGCCGCCGAGGCCATGACGACGGGCGACGCGCTCCTGCTGGAACGCGTCGTCCAGAACCTGCTGGAGAACGGCCTGCGCCACAACACCGACTCCGGATGGGTCTCGGTCTCCTGCCGCACCGAGGGCGGCAGCGCCGTCCTGGAGGTCGCCAACTCCGGCCCCGCCGTCCCGCCCTACGAGATCCCGGCCCTCTTCGAGCCCTTCCGCCGGCTCGACGGCGACCGCCTCGTCACCTCCAAGGGGGCGGGCCTCGGTCTCTCCATCGTCCAGTCCATCGTCCGCGCCCACCACGGGACCGTGACCGCCGCGCCCCGCCCGGGAGGCGGCCTCACCGTCACCGTCGCCCTCCCGTCCGCGGACCCGGAGCCGGAACCGGACCGCGGCGCCCGCGCGAGAACCGCCGCCCGCACCTAACGCCGCCCGCTCCAGGGGAGAAAGCCGAGTTCACCGGGGCCATTCCGCTTTGTTATGGCCTGCTGGCATTACCTGGCCAAGACCGCGAATGAGACTTTTATCGCGTTCCTTCGGCTCTCGCGGCCTCCCCGCCCGGACTCTCCCCCGGCACCGGACGGGCATCGCTCCGCTCCCTCGCGAGAGGCGGTACGGCATTCGCCGGGAGAAATGGCGGAAGTGCATGAGAACGCGTACCCGACCCGCCCGGGCACGCCGGCGGCTTGCGGCCGGACTCGCCGGGGTGGCGGCCGCCACCCTCGCGGCGTCCACCGGCGCCGCCTCGGCGCAGAACCTCCCGATCACGCAGCAGGTGCAGCAGCAGGACCAGTGGTGCTGGGTCGCCAGCGGGCTGACGATCGCCAAGTGCTTCGGCAAGGGCAACGTCAGCCAGAACGACTTCTGCGCTCTCCGGCGCGGCTACCCGCGCGGCGGTTCCTGCCCGAACCAGGCCGGCTACCTGGAGTACGACCAGCGCGCGTTCCAGGCGCTCGGCGTGTCCCCCGGCCAGGTCAGCGGCCCCCTGTCCCACCAGGCGCTGACGACCGAGATCAACGGGCAGCGGCCGATCCTCACCGGCATCTACTGGACCGCCGGCGGCGGCCACGCCCAGGTCATCTACGGCTACTCCGGCCAGACGGTCTCCTACGGCGATCCGTGGCCCTCCAGCCCCCGGTACGGGGAGATGGCGTACAGCGGCTACGTCAGCAACTACCAGTTCCGCTGGGGCCAGGCCCTGTCCAGGATCGGAGGCTGACATGCGCACGACTGCGAGAATCGCGGCCGGAGCCCTGATCGGCGGGACGGTCCTCATGGGCGGCACCGCGGCGCCGGCCGCCGGGCCGTCCTCCGACGAGGCCGCCGCCGCGAGGGCGGCCGCGTCCCCCGCCGCGCGGGAACGGCTCGGCGCGTTCTTCGTCCACCTCGACCAGCACCAGCGCGGGCGGCTGGTGAACGAGGCCGTGCCGAAGGCGGCCGCGCGGGCCAAGGCCCCGCGCCTGGAAGGATCCGTCCAGCGCGTCTACTCGCTGAACCCCGCGTTCGTGAGGGGCGACGGCGGCGCTCCCGTCGCGGCCTTCGCCTACATGGCGGTCGGCGCCGCGTCGGCGAGCGGGCAGCAGGCGACGGTGTGGCTGACCGGGTCCGGCGCGAACTGGCAGGTCATGAACGTCATCTCCGGGACGGAGGAGGCGGTCTACCCGGCGCGGGCCCGGGGCGGGACGGTGTTCACCGAGCCGCAGATCCACGCGTGGTACCGGCTGAAGGACGGCCGGGTCACCGCGCTCAACGACACCGCCGCGTCGTCGGTCGGCAGGTCCGGCGTCACGGTGGCGGCGTACCGGAGGCTCGTGCGCTCCCGGTACGCCGACAAACTCCCGGGCTCCGCCTATCAGCGGTCCGGGCAGCTCGGCGGATTCTCGCCCGCGACCGGCGTCGGCGGTCCGGCGCCGGACCGGGGCCCGGCGCCCGCTCTGCTGGCGCTGGGCGCGGGCGGCGCGGTGACCGCCGCGGGCGTCGCCGTCGTGCGGCGCCGCCGCCAGGGCGGCTACTAGCCGCCCTCCTGCGGGCTCCGGGAACCGCCCCCTCCCCGGGACCCGCATCGCCGCCCGTCCCCGCGCCCGGCACCGGGCACGCGGGGACGGGCAGCGCCGGGTGCGCCTCGGGATGCTCGTCCCACCAGTCGCCGTAGGCGCGCTGGGCCCGGACGAGGTCCAGGTAGACGGCGTCGAAGACGCCGCGCAGCCGGGCCGCCGCCCGCTCGGCCCCGGGTCGCCACATCAGGACGACCCGCTGGCCGAGCGGGTCGCCGGTGATCCGGCGGAACGCGACCCCGTCGCGGGGGGCCGCGGTCGGCTGGTAGATGCCGACGGCGCGACCGGACCGGATGAGCGAGGCCGAGATCTGCCAGTCCGTCGCCCAGTACCTGACCCGCGGCTGGAACCCCGCCTCGGCGCACACGCCGCGCAGGTAGGCGGGCCAGGGGCCGTCGTCGAGCGGGTCGTCGATCCAGTCGTGGTCGGCGAGGTCGGCCAGGTCGACGGTCGCGCCGGCGGCGAGGGGGCTGGAGCAGGACATCCCGACGAGCGCCGGCTCGCACTCGACGAGCACGAGCCGCTCCAGGCCGTCGTGCGGCCGGGGCGGATGGCCGACGGGCTCCTGGAACAGTCCGATGTCGAGGGTGCCGGAGCCGAGCAGCGCGGGGATGCGCCCGCCGCCGGGGTCGACGCGCAGGTGCAGCCGCGACTCCGGGGACAGCGAGCCGAGATGGTCGCTGAGCCGGGTGAGCGCCGGGCACGCCTGCACCCCGACCCGCAGCATCGGCAGGGCGGCGGGGTCGCGGAGCCGGTGCGCGAGCGCGGCGTTCAGGTCGTCGATGCTCGCCAGCGCCGCCCGGGCGCGGGTGGCGACCTCGGCGCCGACCGGCGTCGGCGTGACGCCCTCCGGGGAGCGGACGAACAGCTGCACGCCGAGGTGGCCCTCGACCCGGCGCAGCATGGTGCTGACGGCGGGCTGGGTGAGGCCGAGCCGCGCGGCGGCCTTGCTGATGCTGCCGGTCGCGGCGATCGCCTCGATCATCCTGAGGTGGTGGGGGCCGAGGTCCACGGGCGCGCTCCTGACCGTCTCTACGCCCCGTCCGGTGATTTCAGCCGCATCGTAACCCGGGACCGGTCCGGGCAGAGTGGAAATCCGTGCCCGTCACCGGGAGGCGCCGTGCCGGCGCAGTTCGCGCGGGCTGACGCCGTAGCGCTGCCGGAACGCGTGGCTGAGGGCGCTGGCCGAGGAGAACCCGGTGGCGTGCGCGAGGTCGGTGATGGTGACGTGCCGGTCGAGGGGGTTGCGCAGCCGGTCGCGGACGAGGCGGAGCCGCTCCTCGCGGATCAGCTCGCGGGGCGTGGTCCCGGCGCGCTGCAGCGCGAGCTGCACCTGCCGCAGCGACCAGCCGAGGTCCTGCGCCATCGCGGCGCCGGTGAGCCCGGGGTCGGTGGCGTGCTCGCGGACGTAGCGGCGCGCGACCGCCTCCACCTCGGCGAGGTGGCCCGGCGCGGGCGGGCGCTCGTCCCCGGCGAGCATCAGGCACAGCAGCTCGGTGATCCGGTCGCAGGCGGCGTCGAACTGCGGCCCGCTGAGGCTGCGGCGCTCCTCGCCGACGGCCCGCACCATGTCGGCGACGACGCGGCCGAGGCCGGCGGACAGGTCGAGGCCCGTCACCGGGAGGGGCGGGCCGCACAGCCGGCCGTCCATCTCGCGGGCCGGGATGGTCATGACCAGCACGCGGGCCGGGCGCGGCTGGACGACCCGGAACGGCGCCGCGGGCGCGATGAGGGCGCCGGCGCCCGGGCCCAGCCGCGCCTCGCGCCCCTCCTGTATCATGATCATCTCGCCGCGCAGCGGGAGCAGGAACCGGTAGCCCCGGTCGCGGTGCGCCTGCCCCGGGGTGCGGACGTACTCCGCCCGCTCCGACAGGTTCAGCACGAGCCGGTACTCGGCGCCGCACGGTCCGGACGGCCCGCCGAGCACGTCGTCCACCCAGGCCCTCCGACCCCGCCGCCGTAGATCACTTCCGGCCCGAGCGTAGTACGCCGCCACCAGCAAATCAGGCGAATCCATCGGAAAGTAACGCGTTTCAGACGGTGGGTGATCTTGCGATGCGCCCGGCGGCAAGTTCTCTGCGCGCCCGCACAAGCGCGCCCCCGCCCACCCGTCCTACGGTGCCGAAACCGCGGCGCATCCGCGCCGTCCCCCACCAGCCATGAGGCGGTCCGCCGGGTGTCGCAGACACCGGCCGGACCCACCTCGCCGAAGACCCCTGCACCGAGGATCTGATGGAGCAATTCCTCTTGGCGGCGGCGCTCGTCGTCGTGGCGGGCGCCGGCATCGCGGCCGCCGCCCTGCTGGTACGCCAGCGGCGGGAGACCGACGACCTGCGCGCGCAGAACGCCGTCCTTGCCCGCGGGCTCGACCTGCGCGAGAAGGAGATGCGGCACCTCGCGGACGTCCGGCTGCCCGAGCTCATGGAGTCCCTGCACAACCCCGGAGTGCGCGTCACCGGCCCGCTGCACGACCTGGACCGCGAGGCGCCCGCCTACGGGCAGGCGCAGCGGACCGTCACCGAGCTGTTCGCCGGGTCCGCCGCGCGCGTCCGGGAGCGGGCCGACCTGTCGGCCAAGTCGACGCTGCGGGCGATGATGCGCGCCGTGCAGAGCCTCGCCAACGAGCAGCAGCTCGCCATCTCCGACATGCAGGACCGCCACGACGACCCCGAGGTGCTGGAGGGCCTGCTCCGTGTCGACCACATGAACGCCCAGCTCGGGCGGCGCGCCCAGGCCACCGCCGTGCTGTGCGGGTCGTGGCCGGGCCAGCAGCGCTCGGCGTCGTCGATGAGCGACGTGGTGCGCGGCGCGACCTCCCGCATCCGCGACTACCTGCGGGTCAACATGCAGGGACCGGTGAACACCGCGGTGACCAGCCGGGCCGTGGAACCGATCGTGCTGACCCTGGCCGAGCTGCTGGACAACGCGGCGCGCCACTCGCGCCCCGACACCACCGTCGAGGTCAACTTCCAGTCCACCCACAACGGCGTCGCCATCATGATCGACGACGCCGGGGTCGCGATGGACGCCGAGGAGCTGCAGCGCGCGGCCGACCTGCTGTCCGGCGACGCCTCGGTGGACATCCACCGGCTCGGCGACCCGCCCCGCGTCGGGTTCGCGGTGGCGGGCGTCCTCGCCGCGCGGTACGGCTTCCGGGTGTCGGTCGACACCCGCTCCCCCTACGGCGGCGTGCGTGCCGTCGTGTTCGTGCCGTCCACGCTGCTCACCGACCTCCCGGGCGAACGGGCCCCCGAGCCTCCCGCCGCGTCCCGCCCGGCCGGGGAGAGCCCCGCGCCCGCCGAGCGGACGGACGTCCCCGCCACCCCCGGAGGGCTGCCCAAGCGCACCCGCGTCGCGGTCGCCGAGCGCCCCGCCGGGGAACAGGAGCCGCCCGCCGCGCCGGACGCGGCGGCGCAGCCGCCGCCGCTCAGGCCGGCCCGGGAGACCGCCGCGGGCCTCGGCGCCTGGCAGCGCGGGACGCGGTCCGGCCGCGCCTCGACGCCGTCCGACGGCGAGGGCCCCGGTATCGAGAGCAAGGACCTGCGGCCATGAACGAGGGATGGAACGGCGCGATGGACGACGGTACGAACCGGCTCGGCTGGATGCTGGACGACGCGCTGCGGATGCCGGAGACCCGCTACGCGATCCTGCTGTCCGCCGACGGGCTGCTCATGGCGCACTCCGAGCGGATCAGCGTGGACGAGGCGGAGCGGCAGGCCGCGGGCATGGCGGGCCTGCAGTCGCTCGCCCGCAGCACCGCGGAGTTCTGCGGGGACTCCGGCACGACCTGGCGGCAGACGGTGAACGAGTTCGACGACGGCTACGTCTTCCTCGTCGCCGCCGGCCCCGGCGCGTACCTGGCGGTGTCGGCGACCCAGCACGTCGACATGGAGACCGTCTCGTTCCGGCTCCAGGAGCTCGTGCAGCGGCTGGGCAAGGAGTTGACCACCCCGCCGCGGCCGGGCACGGGCCGTCCCGCATGACCCCGCGCCGCAGCAGGCGGGCCCTGGTCCGCCCGCACGTCGTCACCGGCGGGCGGGCCCATCCCACCCGCAACGTGTTCGACCTCGTCACCCTCGTGACCGCGACCGGCGACCTGCCGCGCACCGGCCTGTCCCCCGAGAAGCTGCGCATCGTCGAGCTGTGCCGCGGCGGCGCGCTGTCGGTCGTCGAGATCTCCGGTCATCTGAGCCTGCCCGTCGGGCTCACCAAGGTCCTGCTGTCCGACCTCGTCGACAGCGGGCACCTCGCCACCCGGGCCGCCGCGCCCGCCGCCCAGCCGTCCAAGGCCCGGCTCCTCCAGGAGGTGCTCGATGGACTCCGCGCTCGCCTCTGACACCCCCTACCTGCGCGAGAGCGTCCGGACCGCCGTCAAGGTCCTCATCGTGGGGCACTTCGCCGTCGGCAAGACGACCTACGTCGGGACGCTGTCGGAGATCCGCCCGCTGCGGACCGAGGAGCGGATGACGCAGGCCGGGGCCGCCGTGGACGACCTCGCCGGCATCAAGGACAAGACGACCACGACCGTCGCGATGGACTTCGGCCGCCTCACCCTCAGCGACGACCTCGTGCTGTACCTGTTCGGCGCGCCGGGGCAGCAGCGCTTCACCCGGCTGTGGGACGACCTCGCCCGCGGCGCCCTCGGCGCGCTGATCCTGGTGGACACCGCCCGCCTCCAGGAGTCGTTCGCCGTCATGGACATCGTGGAGAAGCAGGGCCTGCCGTACGCGGTCGCCGTCAACCACTTCGAGGGCGCGCCGCGGTTCCCCGAGGCCGAGGTGCGCGAGGCCCTCGACCTCGCGGCGTCGACGCCGCTCGTCAGCTGCGACGCCCGCGACCGCGTCTCCTCCACCGAGGCGCTCATCTCGCTCGTCGACCACCTCCTCACCCTGGACGGGGAGCAGCCATGACCATCGACCGCACGGCGCCCGTTCGCGTCCCGCTGTACGGCCCGGAGTTCGCCAAGGACCCCCAGTCCGCCTACGCCCGGATGCGCGAGCACGGCGACCTCGCGCCCGTCGAGCTGGCGCCGGGCGTGCCGGCGACGCTCGTCCTCGGCTACGACGCCGCGCTGGAGATCCTGCGCGACCCGGCCACGTTCCCGCGCTGCAGCGAGGTCTGGGAGGAGGCCGTCGGCCCCGAGTGCCCGGTGCTGCCGATGATGATGTCGCGGCCCAACGCGCTGTTCACCAACGGCGCCGTGCACGCCCGCCTGCGATCGGCGATCGTCGACAGCCTGGACCGGGTCGACCCGGTGTCGCTGCGCGAGTACGTGGAGCGCAGCGCCGACACCCTCATCGACCGGTTCTCCGGCGACGGCAAGGCCGACCTCATCGGCCAGTACGCGCGCATGGTGCCGCTGCTGGTGTTCAACGAGATCCTCGGCTGCCCACCCGAGATCGGCGACAAGCTCCTGCGCGGCATGAACGCGATCTTCGACACCGTCTCCGCCGAGGAGGGCAACGCGCTGCTCGGGGAGGCGGCCGGCGAGCTGGTCGCGAGCAAGCGCGCCAACCCGGGCGCGGACGTGACGTCCTGGATGCTGAGCCACCCCGCCGGGCTCGACGACCTGGAGACGATCCACCAGGTCATCCTGCTGATGGGGGCCGGGACCCAGCCGGAGCAGAACCTCATCGCCAACGGCGTCCTGCTGCTGCTCTCCGACGACCGGTTCGGGGGCGACCTGTCCGGCGGCGCCATGCCCGTCGAGGACGCGCTCGACGAGATCCTCTGGACCGACCCTCCGATGGCCAACTACGGGACGACCTTCCCCCGCCAGGACATCGACTTCCACGGGTACCGGCTGCCCGCCCACCAGCCCGTCCTGGTCAGCTACGCCGCCGCGAACACCGACCCGTCCCGGGGGATCGCCGACCGCCGCGGCAACCGCGCCCACCTGTCCTACGCGGGCGGCCCGCACACCTGCCCGGCGAGGAGCCACTCCCGGCTCATCGCGTCCGTCGCGGTCGAGAAGCTCCTCGACCGGCTCCCCGACGTGGAGCTGGCCGTCCCCGTGGAGCACCTGGAGTGGCGGCCGGGCCCGTTCCACCGGGCCCTCACCACCCTCCCGGTCATCTTCCCGCCGGACCAGGCCCTTCCGTAGCGGCGCGCAGCGCGCCGATGACGGCGGCGAGCTGCGTGACCAGGCCGGCGACGCCGGCCTGGTCGACGCCGTTGACGGTGACGGTGCGCAGCTCGTCGGGCTTGGGCAGCTTCGCCATGATCTCCGGCAGCGACGCGATGAGCCGCGCCTGGAGGGCCGCCGGCGTCCGCTCGTTCTCCAGCGCGGCGCGGGCGGCGTCCCGCTCCAGGTCGAGCAGCGCCTGCTCGTGCCGCGACCGGGCCCGCAGGTCGGCGAGCGCCAGCTCGCCCTCGGCGCGCAGCCGGGCCAGCTCGTGGTCGCGCTCGATGCGCAGCCGGCCCGTCTCGGCCTCCTCCTCGTGCCGCTCCCGCTCCATCCGCAGCTCGTGCCGCGTGGTCTCGGTCTGGAGCTCGGCGACCTCGCGGGAGTCGTCGTGCTCGCGCCGGGTGCGGCGCAGCCGCTCGCCCGCCTCGGTGTCGAACAGCTGCGACTCGTTGCGGGCGCGCAGCTCGGCGAGCTCGCGCTCGTGCTCCAGCCGCTGCGTCTCCTTGATCCGCGCGGCGGTCATCTCCCGCTGCGCGACGGCCTCCTCGGCCTCCAGCTCCGCCAGCCGCGCGATCTGCCCCTGCTCGGCCCGGTAGGGCTTCTGCAGGTTCTCCCAGAGCCGCGAGGAGCTGACCACGGCCTCCTTGATCTGCACCGTGACGATCCGCAGGCCGAGACCCTGGTCGCTGTTGTCCTCGCCCTCGGCGACCGCGCGCAGCCGGGCCGTCAGCTCCTCGATGATCGGCTGCTTGTCGCTGAGGACGTCGCGCACCCCCAGCGTGGCGACCTTGTCCTTGATCGCCGCCTCGGCCTGCTCGCGGAGCTGGAGGTTCACCAGCCGCATCGGGTCGTGGCCGCCGAAGTCGAGCTTGCGGTAGGCGGTGCCGAAATCCTGGATGATCCACTGCACGTAGCCCTGGACGAGCACGCCCTGCAGCTCCCGGCAGATGCAGTACGCGTTGATCAGGATCGTCTGCGTCGCGCCCGGCACCACGAGGAAGGAGTCGGTGGACGGGTTGAACCGGAACGACACCCCGAGGCCGATGTGCAGCGGCTCGTCGCGCCCGCGCCGCGTGTGCACGACGAACGCGTTCGGCGGGACGAGGACGTTCTTCCACCGCCAGAACCCGCTGATCCGCACGTCCACGGGCCCCGGGCCGGGGCGCTCGGCGGGCGCCGCGCCGCCGAGCGCGCGGTCGCGCTTGGCCAGCGGTCCCGGCGCCGGGACCGCGCCGGGCGCGCCCGGAGGCGGCGGCGGGGAGCGCCTGGCCTTCAGGTCGTCCTCCAGCACGGCCTGCTGCGCGACGACCTTGTCCAGATAGCTGTTGCCCTGGTCTGAGGCGCTCATCTCGCTCCCCCGGAATTCGGTGTGGCCGTTACATTAATGAACCTTTTACTGGGATGCGTGCGTATTCGCGGTCGTGGTGACACACGAGGCGAGAACGGCGGGCGAGGAGAAGCGGCGGGAAGCGGGCGGGACGGACCTGCCGATGCTCGCGATCGGGGCCGGAGCGATCGCGCTGGTCGTCCTCGCGCTCGCCGTGCGGGTCGGCGGCGCGTTCGGCGAGACCGCGGCGCCGGGACTCTCCCAGGCGGGGGCGCTGACCAAGACCGGCCTGGTGACGGCGCGGCTGGGCGGCAACGCCGCCGCCGTCCTGACCGTGGGCTGGCTGCTCGTCGCGGCCGTGCTCGCCCCCGGCACGCCCGCCGCGCGGCGGTGCCTGCGCGCCGTGTCGATCACCGCCACGGCCTGGGCGGCGTGCACGCTGGCGCTGATCCTGTTCACCGTCCTCGACCTGTTCGGGGTGGGCGTCACGAAGGTCACCGGCGGCATGATGCGGACGTTCCTCGTCGAACTGCCCCAGGGGCGGGCCCTGTTCCTCGTCCTCGCCGCGACGGTCGCCGTGTCGGTCGCGGCGGGCCTCCCCCGCGCGACCGGCGGGGCCGGGTACCTGCTGGCGGGCGCGCTCGCCGGGATGATGCCGCCGCTGTTCACCGGGCACGCCGCGAGCGGCGCGGACCACGCCCTCGCCGTCTACAGCCTCGTCGTCCACATCGCGGGCGCCGCGCTGTGGATCGGCGGGCTGGTCGCCCTGGTCACGGTCGCGCCGTCCGTCGGCGACCGGCTCCCCCGCGTCGCCGAGCGCTACAGCGGGCTGGCGCTGGCGTCGTTCGCCGCCGTCGGCGTCAGCGGCGCGGTGAACGCGTGGGTGCGGCTCGGCGGCCTCCACCTCGGGTCGCGGTACGGGGCGCTGGTCGTCGCGAAGGCCGTCGCGCTCGCCGTCCTCGGCGCGCTCGGCTGGTGGCACCGCCGCGCCACCCTCCCCGCCCTGCGCGGCGGGAGGGGCGCGCGGCCCTTCCTGCGGCTCGGCGCCGTCGAGATCCTCGTGATGGCAGCGACGACGGCGCTCGCGACCGGGCTGTCCCGCACGCCGCCGCCGGAGGTCGCGCCCGGCACACTGGACGTCGTCGCGCTGCGGCTCGGGTTCCCGCCGCCCGGTCCCGCCGGCGTCCGGCCGCTCCTGCTCGACTGGTGGATCGACCCGCTGTTCCTCGTGCTCGTCGCCGCCGGCGCCGTCCTCTACGGGACGGGCGTCGCGCGGGTGCGCGACTGGCCGTGGCGGCGGAGCCTGTCGTGGGCCGCCGGGCTGCTCGTCGTGCTCCTCGCCACCTGCGGAGGGCTCTCCCGGTACAGCATGGTCCTGTTCAGCGCCCATGCCGTCCAGCACGTTCTGGTCGGCCTGGCGGCGCCCGTCCTCCTGCTGTACGGGGCGCCTCTCCGGCTGGCGCTGAAGGCGACGCGGGGCGAAGGCGCGGTGCTGCTCGCCGCCGCCGCCGGGAGCAGGGGCGTCCGGGTGCTCACCGACCCCGTCACCGCGTCGGCGCTGCTCCTGCTCAGCCTCTACGCGTTCTACCGCGCGCCGCTGTTCGGGGCGTCCCTCGGCGACCACGCCCTGCACTCGCTGGCGCTCGCCGCCTTCCTCGTCGTCGGGCTCGCCTACTTCCACGGGACGGCCGGGACGCTGATGCCGTTCGCCCTCCTGCCGCTCCACGCCATCGCCGGGACCGCCCTGATGCGGGACGGGACCGTTCTCGGCGGCTGGTACGAGCATCTCGGCCGCCGCTGGGGCGCGTCACCGGCGGCCGACCAGCACCTCGGCGCCCTGCTGCTCTGGACGGCGGCCGCGGCCGTCACCCTCGCCGTCGCGGCGGCCCACGGGCGCTACAGGCGGGGCCCCCGGTCCACGACGCGGCTGAGCGCCTCCACCACCGTCGGGTCGTACTCGGAGGCCGAGTCCAGCCGCAGCCTCTCCAGCACGGCGGCGCCCCGGTCGCGGTCGGAGGAGTCGCCGACCAGGTCGTCGTAGGCGTTGGCCACCTTGATGATGCGGCCGGCGAGCGGCGGCGGGAGCGGCCGCTCCCCGGAGTCGCCGGAGGGCTCGCGTCCCGTCCGGTAGGGGTGCGACGACAGCTGGACGATGTGCGCGACCCGGTCCAGGACCCCCGTCTGCTTGATCACCTCGGCGCCGAGCTCGGCGATGCGGCGCTGCTCGGCCGGCGACGCCAGCACCGTCGCGCCGCCCGGGATCGGGTCGCCGAGCGACAGCTGCCCGATGTCGTGCATGAGGGCCGCGTACTCCAGTTCGAGCAGCTCCTCCTCCGACATCCCGAGCTCGCGCCCCATCGCCACCGCGAGCTTGGACACCCGGTGCGAGTGCCCCGCCTCCACGTAGCCGCCGACCTCGGTGACGCGCGACAGCGCCCGGACCGTCTGCAGGTAGGTCGCGCGGATCCCGGCGTAGCGGCGGAACGCGAACTGCGTCACCAGGATCGGCACCGTGAAGATCAGCAGCGCGGCCTCGCCCATCGCCGTGGTGGAGACCGCGATGAGCATGGCGGTCGCGCTGGTGGCGGCGCACAGCGCCATCTTCGCGTCGATCTCGTCGCGCAGCGCGATGCCGAACCGCGCCCGCACGGCCTCCGCGCGGATCATCGCGGCGATCAGCATGTCGGTGAAGCAGGACAGCACCACGACGCAGCACATGACGGCCAGCAGCAGCTGCCAGGGCAGGTCCAGGGACAGCAGCGGCCGGAAGCACAGCGCGACGACCGCGACGGTGAACAGCCGCCGCGCCATCGCGTCGGGCCGCGGCGACCGGCCGACCGCGACGTGCGGCAGCGAGCCGACCAGCATCCCGGCCGCGGCGACGGCGACGACCTGGAGCGCGGAGTGCTCGGCCGCCACGACGCCGAGCGGCGCGCCCGGCGCGGCGCCCTCCGGGCCGAGGCCGACCAGCAGCGCGTACCCCATCGCGCCGGCGGTGGCGATCGGCGCGACCTCCCGGTTGCCCGGCATCACCATGCGGAACAGCTCGCCCAGCGCGATCAGCACGCCGAAGATGATCGCCACGTCGGGCTGGTCCAGCCCGACCACGGCGACCTCGGCGATCGCGACGATGACGAACAGCCCGGCGGTGGCGATCAGCAGCAGCTGGCCGGAGTCGATGGTCTGCCACGCGGCCCGGTCGCGGGCCCGCGCCTCTCCGGTCATGGACGCCCCGTCACTGCCGCACCCCGTCTCCGCCGGCGACCCGCAGCGGCGTGCTCGGGTCGTCGTTGTCCTGCTGCGTGGTCTCGACGACGTCGTCGTCCGGCAGCACGACCGGCCGCGGCGGCTCCCAGCCCTCCCGCTCCAGCGCCCGCAGGAACGCCTCGACCATCGCGGGGTCGAAGTGGTCGCCCATCCCGCGGCGCAGCTCCTCGACGGCCTCGTCCTTGGTGCGGGCCGCGCGGTAGGAGCGGGTCGAGGTCATCGAGTCGAACGCGTCCGCGACGGAGATCACCCGGGCGAACTCGGGTATCTCGTCGCCCGCGAGGCCCATCGGGTAGCCGCGGCCGTTCATCTTCTCGTGGTGGTGCATGATGCCGGCGAGCGCCTCGTCCAGGAAGCCGATCTCGCGAACGATCTCCAGCCCGCGCATCGGGTGCAGCTGGATCGCGGCGAACTCCTCCTCGGTGAGCGAGCCGGACTTCTGCAGCACCTTCGTCGGGACGCCGAGCTTGCCGACGTCGTGCAGCATCCCCGCGTAGCGGATGGCCTCGACCCGGTCCGCGCGCATCCCGATCTCCTGGGCGATCATCACCGAGCCGCGGGAGACGCGCTCGGAGTGGCCGCGGGTGTAGAAGTCCTTGGTCTCGACCGCCTGGCACAGCGCGGCGAGCGTCGCGGCATGCGCCTGCTGCTGGGCGTACGCCTGGTCCATGGCCCAGCGGGCGATGAACAGCGGGAGCAGGACGAGCACGGCCGCGAACGGCCCGACCCGCGGCCACAGCCCGGCGATCAGCAGGCCGACCATGCCGTAGCCGAGGCAGCCGACGGCGAGCTGACCGCTCTCGCGCAGCAGCTCGCGCGGCGAGGCCTGCCGGCTGAGCAGCAGCACCCCGGCCATCAGCGCCAGGTTCACCAGGACGAACGCGACCAGCGCGCCGAGGAACGGCCCGATGACGTTCTCGACCCAGCGGGCCTTCTCGGGATGGAAGCGGTCACCGTCCAGGAGGTTGAACACCGTCCCGGCCATGAAGCCGCTGAGCGCGAACTGCGCGCCGTTGAAGAGCCGCTTGACCGGGGCGAAGAACCGCTGCCCGGTGACCAGCGCGCAGAGGCCGAGCAGCGCGGCGCCGACCGGGCCGAGCAGCACCACCGACGCCAGGCTCGCGGCGAAGCTCAGCGACACCCTGGCCCGCGTGATGTTCAGCCGCGCGGGCGCCGAGTCGCAGATCAGGAACAGCAGCGCCAGGACGGCGAGCTTCGTCCAGTCGAGATCCGTGAAGGACGACGTCGCGATGAGGCCCGCCGCGAGCGCGACCACACCGCAGACGTACGCCCAGGCAGCGAGAGGTAGTCCACGCATTGCCGCCCCTCGGGGAGTGACGAGTTGGCAGGCCGCCACCGGGCTCACATGTGCCTGCCGGCACCTAGACCCAGGACACGCCCTTGGTCATCATCAGCGACGACGACGACGGGACGCTCGGGCGCCGCCCGTGTCCATGCGGTGTCACGCGCTTGAGCATGGCTCCTTGCCTCCCCCCAGCCGAGCCGGGCCGGCCGGCCTCGCGGCCGGCCACCGGGACCGGTGAGGTCCAGGTTCTCCCGGGCGAGCACGTACCCCGAATTCCTCGGAGTGCACGCGCTCCGTCACTGATTTCGGCATAAGCCTAACGCGGACTGCCCAGGTCACACAGGCATGCAGGAAAACGTGAGCAAAGCGTGAACCAATCGTCACCTTAGGTGATCAATTGTCCTGGTTGAAAATCCAATCACCGCCACCCTATCCGGCCTGCACAAACCGGGTGCACAATCTCTCTGCACAATCTGAATGCACGTGCATCCGCGAATGCATCGGCGGAATTCCGTAAAGGTCGGCTAACGCGGCTCCGGAAGTTTAGGAAGAGGGGACCAATCAGCGGCCGGCGGGGTTCCGTTCCCGTGCCCAGGCGACCGTCTCCGCGAGTCCTTCGGGCAGGCCCACCGCCGGCTCCCAGCCGAGCGCCTCCCGCGTCCGCCGCGGCTCGATCGCCATCGCCGGCAGGTCGCCCAGCCGGGACGGCGCGAACTCCGGGTCGTCCGGCGCGCCCGCCGCCCCGGCGACGAGCGCGTGCAGCTCGCGGTCGGTCGTCTGGAGGCCGGTGCCCACGTTGAGGCGCAGCCCGCCGCCCGCATCCCCCGCCGCGCGGGCGAACGCGTCCACCACGTCCCCCACGTAGACGTAGTCGCGGGTCTGGGTGCCGTCACCGAAGACCCGGGTCGGGCGGCCCGCCAGCAGCGCGTCCGTGAAGATCGAGACGACCCCCGCCTCGCCCTCCGGCGTCTGCCGGGGACCGTAGACGTTCGCCAGCGTCAGCGTCGTGAAGTCGATGCCGTGCAGCTGCCGGTACATCCCGGCGTAGACCTCGCCGGCGACCTTCGAGGCCGCGTACGGGGACGCGGGCCGCAGCTCGGCGTCCGGCGGGACGGGCAGCGCGTCCGGCACCCCGTACACGGCGCAGCTGGAGGTGTACACGACCTTGCGCGCGCCCGCCGCCCGCGCGGCCTCCAGGACGTTGGCGGTCCCGACCACGTTGGTCCTGGCGTCGCCCAGCGGGTCGCCCACGCTGACCCGCACGCTCACCTGCGCGGCGAGATGGAGGACGACCTCGGGGCGGCGGGCCGCCGCGCGCTCGGCGAGCGCCGGGTCGGCGACGTCCATCTCCCAGAACTCGACCCCGGGCCGGACGTTGGCGCCCGACGACAGGTCGTCCACCCCGACGACCTCGTGGCCGTCCGCGAGGAGCCTGTCGACGAGATGGGACCCGATGAATCCGGCCGCGCCGGTGACGAGTGTCAGCACACCGGAAAGATACCGGCGGTCAGACGTTCTCCGGCTTGCCGGCGCCCCCGGCGGCCGGGACCTCGGCGCCCCCGGCGGCCGGAACCTCGCCGCCCCCGGACGCCTGGATCTCGCCGCAGATCTCCTCGATGCGGCCGAGCACCTTGGCGCGCAGGTCGGTCGGGGCCTGCTCGCACCCGCACGACTTGTTCACGAGCTTCTTGACGGCCTCTTCGAGGCCGTACTCGCGCAGGCACGGCCCGCACTCGTCGAGGTGCTGGCGCACCTCGCCGCAGCCGCCCTGGTCGAGCTCGCCGTCGAGGTAGGTGTACACGCGGGCGAGCACCTCGTCGCAGGGCGTGTCGTGGTGGTTGCCGCAGCTCATGTCGACCCCCTGCTCGCGCGGGTGAGCCCGCGCTCGTCGGCGTAGTCCTCAAGCATGCCGCGCAGCTGGCGCCGGCCGCGGTGCAACCGGGACATCACCGTGCCGATGGGCGTGCCCATGATCTCGGCGATCTCCTTGTAGGCGAACCCCTCGACGTCGGCGAGGTAGACGGCGATGCGGAACTCCTCCGGGAGGTCCTGCAGCGCCCGCTTGACGTCGGAGTCGGGCAGGTGCTCCAGCGCCTCGGCCTCGGCGGACTTCAGGCCGCTCGACGTGTGCGACTCGGCGCGCGCGATCTGCCAGTCCTCGATGTCGTCGGTGGCGGCCTGCTGCGGCTGCCGCTGGCGCTTGCGGTAGGTGTTGATGAACGTGTTGGTCAGGATGCGGTAGAGCCAGGCCTTGAGGTTCGTCCCCTCCTTGAACTGGTGGAAGGACGCGAACGCCTTGGCGAACGTCTCCTGGACGAGGTCCTCGGCGTCGGCCGGGTTGCGCGTCATGCGCAGCGCGGCCGAATACAACTGGTCCAAGAACGGGAGCACGTCGCGCTGGAAGCGCTCCTGGCGCTGCTCCACGGTCTCCGCGGTGCCCGGTACCTGACCCACCCCCTCGGCTCTGGCGCCCGTGGCCTTGACCGGCCGGGCGGCGCCGTACCCCTCAGACGATATCGACCCCTCAGACGATATCGGTCCGCGCGGCCCGCCGACGCGGGCGGGGGCCCGCGCGTCGCCGCGAGGCGCCGTCGTGCCGGCTCTCCGCTGCTGATCGGCGACGGCTGTGGTCATCCGGCTCGCACCTCCGCTTTCGCTGGCCTGTGAGAGGGTGCAACACCGGAACGCCCCCGCCGATTCCCGGGTGGGGGCGGGCGCGCCGCAACCGGGTCGCCGGCTCCCGTCCCTCACTCAGGGTGATGACCGGCCCCGGACGGGGAAAGATGTGACATACACGGCTAGAACAGGAGTAATTGGTGCACTCGGTGCCTTCGGCGCGACCTTCCGAGCCCACCATCGCCAGCCTGCGGGACACCTCCGGTGACGAGTCAGGGGACTCCCTGGCGCGCTACTGGACCTTCTACGAGGCGGTGGCGGACGCCCAGCTCAACCGGTGGCTGCCGCGCAGGCCCTCCCGCGTCCTGGACATCTCGGGCGGCCAGGGACACAGCGCCGCCCGCGCCGCCGCGGCGGGCCACACGGTGCTGGAGGTGCGCGACCCCGAACGCCCCGGCCGGCCGGCGGCGGGCCGCCCCGGCGGCGCCGCGCGGACCGCCCGCACGGTCCCGCTCGTCGCCGACTCGGGCACCCTGTCCTACCTCGCCGACGCCTGCGTGGACGCCGTGATCGCCGAGAACCGCGTGCTGTCGCGGCACCTCGCCACCGAGGCCACGATCACCGAGATCGCCCGCGTGCTGCACCCCGGCGGCCGGGTCCTGCTGTGCGTCGACTCCCTCACCCTCGGGATGGCGCTGCTGGCCGAGCGCAACTACTGGGCGCACCTGTCGGACGTCCCGAGCGCCGAGGTCGTCCTCGTGCCCTGGCCGGACGGGACGATCACCCGCTCGTTCTCCTCCCACCAGCTCCGCGAACTGCTCGCCGACGCCGGCCTGGAGGTCGAGTGGATCCGGCCGCGCACGGCGCTGTCCCCCTCGACGGTCGAGCACGTCCTCGGCGAGTCGCCGCGGGCGCTGCAGCGCCTCGTCCGCACCGAACTCGGCGCCCAGCAGACCGACGAGTCGCTCGGCATCCATCTGCTGGCCAGCGCCCGGCGGCGCTGAAGCGCCCCGCCGTCCCGCCGCGCGCGGCGCAATTGCCGCGTCCGGGTCACTCCCGCGGAGAATGCCGATGGACCGGCCCGGTGGGGCCCCGCGTCAGAACAGCCCCCCGGAATGGTTGCCCGGACCATCCCCGGAATTTGCCGGTTCTATGAGTTCCGGGCCGTTGTTGCGCACGCTGTTGACCGCCTTCGACACCGGATAGGCGTCCATTGTCCCGGCCATGGCGGGAACGAGGAGGCCGCGCACCTGCTCGGTGTCGGTGAGCGCGGGGTCGAGCCAGGCGTCCCACCGGTCCGGCTCGACGACCATCGGCATCCGGTCGTGGATGCGGCCGAGGTCGTCCGGCGCGTCCGTCGTGATGACCGTGCAGGTCCAGACCCACTCGTCCTCGGGCGACTTCCACAACTCGTAAAGACCCGCCATCGCCATGACGGCGCCGTCCATAGGGCGGATGAAGTACGGCTGTTTCTGCGCCTTCTTCTCACCGCCGGCCGGGTCGGGCCCGTCGCCCTGGTCCTGGAGCGTGTACCACTCGAAGTAGCCGTCGGCGGGCAGCAGGCACCGGCGCCTGGCGAACGCCCGGCGGTAGGACGGCTTCTCGTGCACCGTCTCGACCCGCGCGTTGATCATGCGCGACCCGATCGACAGGTCCTTGGCCCAGGACGGCACCAGCCCCCACCGCACCGTCCGCAACTGGCGCACCGCGGGCGCCTCGTCGGGCTCGTCCTTCGGCCGCCGGTCGAGCACGACCGGGACCTGCTTGGTGGGGGCGACGTTGTAGTCGGCCTGGATGTCACCGTCGACCGCGTCGAGCTGCACCTGGAACTCGTCCAGCAGCTCCTGGCGCGCGCGGGTGGTGGCGTAGCGTCCGCACATGGGTCCCATCCTGCCGCGCTTGAGGCGCGGCGCGCTGGGCATGTAGCGGGTCATGCGACCCTTCACGACCATGGCCCGCCCGTTCGTGGCGGCGCCGTACATCATGACCGGCCTGGAGGCCCTCCGCGATCCGCGCGAACGCGCCGAGCGGGTCGGCCCGGCCGTCAAGCCCGTCGCCGACCGGATCGCCTGGCTGCCGAAGGACCCCGAGACCCTCGTCCGCATGCAGGGCGCGCTCAGCCTCGGCACCGGCGCGCTGCTGCTGACCGGGAAGTTCCGGCGCCTCACGACGCTGGTGCTCGCCGCCCAGCTCGTCCCCGCGCTGGCGACCGAGCACCGCTACTGGACCGAGAGCGACCCCGAGCGCCGCGCCAACGAGCGCTCCCACCTGCTGAAGAACGCCGGCATGTTCGGCGCGCTGCTCATGGTGGCGGCCGAGCCGCGCCGCTCGCCGCGCACCGCCGAGCTGCGCCGCGCCGTGCGGGAGACGCAGATCAGGAGCGGCGCCGAGGCCAAGGCGATGCGCCGCGAGGCCGCCGCGACGCTGCGGGAGGCGCGCCGGGAGGCGTCCCGCCAGGTGCGCGTCGCCCGCGCTGAGGGCGGGCGCAAGGCCGCCAGAGGCGCCGCAAAGGCGACCCGGCGCGCCAAGACCGCCAAGTCCGGCGGCATGTTCCGGCTCGGCAAGGCGAGCGGCAAGGCCGGCGGAGCGCTCAAGAGCGCCGGAGCCGGCGGCGCCGTCGTGGCGAGCAAGGCGGCAGAGAAGGCCGGCAAGGCGGGCAAGGCCAGAGGCCGGGCGGGCGGCCGGGCCGGAGGCGCGCTCAAGGGCGCCCTGGCCGCGGGGAGCGCGTTCAAGCTCGGCCGCGCCTCCAAGCAGGGCAGGGCCGCGCGAGCGGGGCATGCCGTCAAGGCCGGGACCGCGACGCAGGCGGCCAGGGCGGCCAAGGCCGGCCGGGCGGTCAAGGCGGAGACCGCCGCGCAGGCGGGCAAGGCCCTGCACGCGGTCAAACGCTGACTTCCCGAAGAGAACCTTAAAAGAGTCTCAAGAACATTGAACCGGGGGCCGGGGCGGTCCCGTACTGCCAGATGACCGCCCTTCCATCATGACGGAGACGCCCCGGCCATGGCAGTTCCCGGATCCCCCGGCCGCCCTGGCGGCGGCCTGCGGAGCCTGCTCCGCCGCCCCGGCGCGGCGCCGGCCGCGCAGGACGCCGCCGACGAGGCGATGGCAGCCGAGCTGTACCGCGAGTACCATCGGCCCCTCCTCGCGTTCGTCCTGCGGCTGACGGGCGGCGACCGCCCCTGGGCCGAGGATGTGGTGCAGGAGACCATGATCCGGGCATGGCGCAGCGCGGACCGGCTCGACGACCGGACGTCCTCGCTGATGCCGTGGCTGGCCACGGTCTCCCGGCGTATCGTGATCGACAACCGGCGGCAGCGCGAGGTCAGGCCGCCGGAGGTCGGCGACGGGCCCCTGGAGAACCTCCCGATGGCGGACGAGATGGACGCGCTGCTGCGCAAGGTCGTGGTGACCGAGGCGCTGGAGTCGCTCTCCCCCGCGCACCGGCAGGCGCTGACGGAGACGGTGCTGCGCGACCGGACGGTGAACCAGGCCGCCGAGTACCTCGGCATCCCGGTGGGGACGGTCAAGTCCCGCGTGTACTACGCGCTGCGCGCCTTGCGGGTCGCCTTGGAGGAGAGGGGGGTGACGTCATGAGTTCCCAGGTCGAGCACACCGATGTCGGCGCGTACGCGCTGGGTCTTCTCGAAGAGGGCGACCGGCTGGCGTTCGAGGCGCATCTGCGGGGGTGCGCGTCGTGCCGGGCCGAGCTGAGGGACCTGTCCGGGGCGGCCGGCGCCCTGTCCGGGCTGTCGCCCGCGGCCGGGCCGGTCCCGGACGGGGCCGTGCCGGGAGGCGGCGGCGATCCGTCCGCGCCCCCGGCGCCGGTGATCGACATGATGCGGCGCAGGCGGCGGGCCGACCGGCGGTTCCGGCGCGGCGCCTACCTCGCCGGAACGGCCGCCGCGGCCGCGGCGCTGGCCGCGGGCATCGGCATCGGCGCGGCCGTGGACGACGAGGCCCCGGCGCCGAAGCCGACCGTGGCGCAGCCCCTCACCGGCCAGAAGTTCCAGGCGGCGAACGCGAGCACCGGCGCGTCCGGCACCGTCGCGCTGGTCGACAAGGGCTGGGGCACGCAGGTCGGTCTGGAGCTGCGCGGGATCCGGGGGCCGCTGAAGTGCCACCTGGAGGCGGTGTCGCGGACCGGCGAGCGCAGCGTCGTCGCGGGATGGAGCGTCCCGGACAAGGGCTACGGCGTCCCGGGCCAGCCCAAGCCCCTCGTCATGCAGGGCGGGACCGGGCTGAGCCGCCAGCAGATCGGCCATTTCGAGGTCCGCCTGGACGACGGCGGAACGCTCCTGACGATCCCCCTCTGAGCGTCTCCCCTCTGATCGCCCCGGCGCCCCGATCGTCCGGCGACCGGCGGCGGCGGCCCGATAACCTTGGGGCATGTCCTCTCCGCACTGGTCCGCTCCGGTAGCCCATGCCCCGGTGGACGCCACCGTGCCGCTGCCCGGCTCGAAGTCGATGACGAACCGGGCGCTGATCCTTGCCGCGCTCGCGGAGGCGCCCACCCGCATCACCCGGCCCCTGCACAGCCGCGACACCGAGCTCATGGCCGGCGCCCTCCGCGCGCTCGGCGCGGGCATCGGGGAGGACTCCACCGACTGGCAGGTGCTGCCGCAGCGTCTGGAGGGCCCCGCCCGCGTCGACGTCGGGCTGGCGGGGACGGTGATGCGGTTCCTGCCGCCGGTCGCCGCCCTGGCGTCCGGCGAGGTGTCCGTCGACGGCGACCCGCGCGCCCGCGAGCGGCCGATGGGCCCGATCATCACGGCGCTGCGGGCCCTCGGCGCCGAGATCGACGACGGGGGGCGCGACGCGCTCCCGTTCACCGTCCGGGGCGCGGGCTCGGTGCCGGGGGGCGGGGTGACGATCGACGCGTCGGCGTCGTCCCAGCTGGTGTCCGGGCTGCTCCTGGCCGCGCCGCGGTTCGACAAGGGCGTGGAGGTCAGGCACGAGGGGCCGCCGGTTCCGTCGGCGCCGCACCTGGCGATGACCGTGCAGATGCTGCGCGCGGCGGGCGCCGAGGTCGAGACGCGGCACAACGTCTGGCGCGTGGCGCCCGGCCCGCTGCGCGGCGGCGAGGTGCTGATCGAGCCGGACCTGTCGAACGCCGCGCAGTTCCTCGGCGCGGCGCTGGTCACCGGGGGCCGCGTCACCGTCCCGGACTGGCCGGCCGAGACGACCCAGCCCGGCGACGCGCTGCGCGGGCTGCTCGCCGCGATGGGCGCCGAGGTGACCCGCGGGCCGGACGGGCTGACCGTGCGCGGCGGGGACGGGTTCGGCGGCCTGGACGCCGACCTGCACGAGGTCGGGGAGCTCACGCCGGTGCTCGCGGCCCTCGCCGCGCTGGCCGGGTCGCCCTCCCGGCTCACGGGCGTCGCGCACCTGCGCGGCCACGAGACCGACCGGCTCGCCGCGCTGGTCGCCGAGATCAACGGGCTGGGCGGCGACGTCCGGGAGCTGCCCGACGGGCTGGAGATCCGCCCGCGCCCGCTGCGCGGCGGCGTCTTCCGCACCTACGACGACCACCGGATGGTGATGGCGGCGGCCCTGCTCGGATTGGCCGTACCCGGCATCGAAGTGGAGAATCCCGGCACCGTGGGCAAGACTCTTCCGAACTTCACGCGGCAGTGGGCGTCGATGCTGGCGCCCGCCTGACAGCAGGGACCGGACCACTGGCACGGAAACACGACTACGACGAGGACGACGTCCGGGTGCGGCCCGGGCGCCGCGGGTCGCGGCCGCGCACCCGCCGCCGTCCCGCGCACGACGACGCCTCGCCCGGGCTCGTGACCGCGGTGGACCGCGGCCGGTACCGGTGCCTGGCCGACCCCGGCACCGCCGACGAGCGCGCCGTCACGGCGATGCGGGCCCGCGAGCTCGGCCGCAAGGGCGTCGTCGTGGGCGACCGCGTCGCGCTCGTCGGGGACGTGTCCGGCGCGCAGGACACCCTCGCCCGGATCGTCCGGGTCGAGCCGCGCACCTCCGCCCTGCGCCGCACCGCCGACGACACCGACCCGTTCGAGCGGATCATCGTCGCGAACGCCGACAACCTCGTGATCGTGACGGCGCTGGCCGACCCCGAGCCGCGCCCCCGCATGATCGACCGGCAGCTCGTCGCCGCCTACGACGCCGGGATGGCCCCCCTGCTCTGCCTCACCAAGGCCGACCTCGCCTCCCCCGACCCCCTGGTCGCCGAGTACGCGCCGCTCGGCGTCCCCTACGTCGTGACCGAGCGCGGAGGCGACCTCGGCGAGCTGCGCGGCCGCCTCGCCGGCCGCACCAGCGTGCTCGTCGGCCACTCCGGCGTCGGCAAGTCGACGCTGGTGAACGCCCTCGTCCCGGACGCCGAGCGCGCGGTGAGCCACGTCAACGCCGTCACCGGGCGGGGCCGGCACACCTCCTCCTCGGCGCTCGCCCTGGAGCTGCCCGGCGGCGACGGCTGGATCATCGACACCCCGGGCGTGCGCAGCTTCGGCCTCGCGCACGTCGACGTGGAGAACGTGCTCGGCGCCTTCGACGACCTCGCCGAGGGCGCCGCCGAACGCTGCCCGCCGCGCTGCGACCACCTCCAGGACGACTGCGGCCTGGACGCCTGGGTCGAGGAGGGCCGCGCCAGCCGGGCCCGCCTGGACTCCCTGCGCCGCCTCCTCGCCAGCCGCGAGGGCGAGCCCGAATAGCCCGCGACGCCAGGGATTCCGCCCCATTGCGGGGGATCGAGCGCGACAATGGCCGCATGGAGCGGCGAGCGATGCTCAAGGCGGCGGCCCTCGGCGGGCTCGGCGGGCTCGGCGTCGCCGGGTGCTCCGAGGAGCGGCCGCGCCCGCGGAAACGTCCGTCCCCGCCGCCGAAGCCGACCGGGCCCGCCGACTGGAACGCTCTGGAACGCGGCCTGGACGGGACGCTGGTCCGCCCGTCCGACGCGTCCTACGAGGAGGCGAGGCGCCTCTACATCCCGCGCTACGACCGCGTCCGCCCGGCGGGAGTCGTCTACTGCGAGTCTCCTCAGGACGTCGCGGAGTGCGTGGCGTTCGCCACGGTGAAGCGGATGCCGGTGGCGGTGCGGTGCGGCGGGCACAGCTACGCGGGCTGGTCGACGGGCACCGGCCTCGTGATCGACGTCTCTCCCATGGACGCCGTGGAGCGCGACGGCGACCGCGCGGCCGTCGGGGCGGGGACCCGGCTGATCGACCTCTACGACAGGCTCGGCGACGACGGTGTGAGCGTCCCGTCCGGAAGCTGCCCCACGGTCGGCGTCGCGGGGCTGACGCTCGGCGGCGGGCTGGGCGTGACGTCCCGCGCGTACGGGCTGTCGTGCGACGTGCTGGAGGCGGTCGAGGTCGTCGCGGCGGACGGGCGGGTCCTCACCTGCGACGCGCAGCGGAACCCGGACCTGTTCTGGGCCTGCCGGGGCGGGGGCGGCGGCAACTTCGGCGTGGCGGTGTCGTTCACGTTCCGGACGCACGAGACCGGCGACGTGACGCCGTTCAGCATGCGCTGGCCCTGGCGGAAGGCGGCCGGGGTCGTGCGCGGCTGGCAGCGCTGGGCCCCGGCGGCGCCCGGCGAGGTCTGGACGAGCCTGCACCTCGACACCGCCCCGGACCAGGGCGCCCCCGAAGTCGAGGTGACGGGCCTGGCGCTCTCCGGCGCCGACGGCCACATGGAGCGGCTTACGGCCGCGATCGGCGCGGATCCCGCCTCGACCTCCGCCCAGAGCCGCCCCTACATGGACGCGATGAAGTTCATGGGCGGCTGCGCGGGGCGGTCGGTCGAGCAGTGCCACGGGCAGGGCGCCCTGCCCGGGCAGCGTTCCGGCGGCGCCTTCCCCCGCACCGAGTACTCGGGGAAGTCGCACATCGCCTACCGGCCGCTGCCGGGCGCCGCGATCGGCGCTCTGCTCGACCGGTTCGACAAGGGCAACGACGTCCGGAACCGGTCGGTCCTCATGGACGCGATGGGCGCCGCGATCGCGCGCGTGGGGCCGGGCGACACCGCCTTCCCGCACCGCGAGGGGCTGTTCTGCGTCCAGTACCTCGCGCCCGACGACGCCTGGCTGACCGCGACGCACGCCGCGATGGAACCCCACCTCGGCGGCGCCGCCTACGTGAACTACACCGACGCCGACCTGAAGGACTGGGCGCACGCCTACTACGGCCCCAACCTGGACCGGCTCAGGAAGGTGAAGGCCGCCCACGACCCCGGGAGGCTGTTCCGCTTCCCGCAGGCCGTCTAGCCCCGCGACTCCTCGAAGAGGCTGCGCGCCTTGGCCTCGGCCTCGTTCAGTGCCTGCACGTGCCGGGGCGCGAGCTCCTCCACGCACCGGGTCATCTCCTCGGTGACCTGGCTGAACGCGGCCTCCTCGGCGCCCCGCAGCGCGGCCCGGACGGTCGCGGCCCGGGCGCCGAGCGCCGACCACTCCAGCTCCAGCCGCGCCACGGCCTCGTCGAACGCCCGGGACGTCTCGGCTCCGGCGTCCTTCAGCTCGTCCGGGACCGGCCCCCGGCCCGACTTGCGGGCGTGGCCCGACAGCGTCGAGATCCGGCTGGCGAGCGTCAGGCCCTCGCGGGCCAGCGGAAGCACGTCGTGGATCAGGTCGGTGACCGCCTTGGCCAGCTCCTCCACCCGGTTGAGCAGCAGCTGCGTGGCCTCCTCCAGGGCCTTGGAGGTGCGCTGGGCGACGCGCTCGGCGACGTCCTGCTGCTGCCGGGACAGCGCCGGGACGACGTCGCGGTCGAGCCGGAGCCGCATCTCCCGCTCCCGGGCGCCGTCCCCGCCGGGGCCCGCGCGGTCCGCCCAGTCGGCCCAGACCCGCTCGATGCGCTCCTCCCCGGACGCGGCGATCTCCGCGGTGATCTCCTCCAGGGCCTCGCCGACGCGGGCCTTGAGGCGTTCCACCCGTCCGTAGAGCGCCTCGCGCTTGAAGGGGTCGTTGAGCTCGTTGAGCTGCGCCTGCAATCGACGGGAGACGTCGATGGCGTGCTCGGCCAGGGGGACGAGGCGGTCGGCGAGCTCGTCGAGCGTCTGGGCCCGGCGTGGATCGGTCAGCTCGGCCACCCACTCGGGGAGATCGTGCGCCATGCGCCCCATGCTGCCACCACCCGCGCCCGGAAGCGGGACATCGCGCCCGGCGCGCCGGACCAGGCTGCCCGAAATGCCAGAACGGCCCGGGTACGTGTGTCGGGACAGGCAGTGATCAGGGTAGCGTGGCTCGCCGTGGCGGGCTATTCCGATGACCTGCGTCTCGCGCATGTGCTGGCGGACGGGGCCGACGACATCACGACCAAACGTTTCCGCGCCCTCGATCTCGACGTGGAGACCAAGCCGGACCTGACGCCGGTCAGCGACGCCGACCGCAGTGTTGAGGAGCAGATCCGCGGCACGCTGAAGCGGGCCCGCCCGCGCGACGCGGTGCTCGGCGAGGAGTACGGCAGGACCGGGTACGGCAACCGCTGCTGGATCATCGATCCGATCGACGCGACCAAGAACTTCGTGCGCGGCGTCCCGGTGTGGGCCACGCTGATCGCGCTGATGGAGAACGACGAGATCGTCGTCGGCGTGGTGTCGGCGCCCGCGCTGAACCGCCGCTGGTGGGCGGCCCGCGGCGGCGGCGCCTGGACGGGCCGCAGCCTCACCCGCGCGTCCCGCATGAACGTCTCGTCGGTGGGCGAGCTGTCGGACGCGTCCCTGTCGTTCTCCAGCCTGAGCGGCTGGGAGGAGCAGGACCGGCTGCCCCGCTTCCTCGAACTGACCCGCTCGGTGTGGCGGACGCGGGCGTTCGGCGACTTCTGGTCCCACATGATGGTCGCCGAGGGCGCGGTCGACATCTCCGCCGAGCCCGAGGTGTCCCTGTGGGACCTCGCCGCCCTCCAGGTCATCGTGGAGGAGGCGGGCGGCATGTTCACCGACCTGTCCGGCGTTCCCGGCCCGGACGGCGGCAGCGTCGTGTGCACCAACGGCAAGCTGCACGCGGAGGTCCTCCGCACCCTCGGCGGCGGCCAGCTCTCCCTGCGCATCTGACCCGCGCGCCCGGCCGGGGCGCGTCCACCATGGCGCTCGGGCCGACTCGCGACATATCGTGGAACAGCGGTCGCTCGACGGCCGTTCTGCAAGTGGGCGGTCCGTCAACGGAGGTGCGAGATGTCGACCCAGACCAAGCTAGTGATCGGCGGCGTCGTCGTCGGCTTCCTGACCCTGTTCGTCTTCCCGTGGTGGCTGAGCGCGCTGATCATCCTCGGCGTCCTCGGCGCACCGCTCGTCGGGTACATGATGCTCGACCCGTCCCAGCGCAAGCGGGTGCGGTCGCAGGGGCGCAAGCGTCTCGGGAGCTGAGCGCCGCCCGGCTGGGGTGCGGGTGTGGCGGAGACACGGGTCGGCGTCGTCGGCGCGGGCATCGTCGGCCTGGCGATCGCGCGCGGGCTGACGCGGGAGCGTCCAGGGCTGAAGGTGACGGTCCTGGACAAGGAGGACCGCGTCGCGGCCCACCAGACCGGCCACAACAGCGGCGTCGCCCACGCGGGCCTCTACTACGCGCCGGGGTCGTTGAAGGCGACCCTGTGCAGGCGCGGCATCGCCTTGCTCAACGAGTTCTGTGCTGACCGGAACCTGCCCTACGAGGAGTGCGGCAAGCTCGTCGTCGCCCGCGACGCGGCGG
The DNA here is from genome assembly GCF_050936235.1 of Spirillospora sp. CA-108201. Taxonomy (NCBI): domain Bacteria; kingdom Bacillati; phylum Actinomycetota; class Actinomycetes; order Streptosporangiales; family Thermomonosporaceae; genus Spirillospora; species Spirillospora sp. CA-108201. Next base: position 3,973,224 of record NZ_JBNJNE010000001.1, read on the forward strand.
AACTGGGCGCCCTGGAGGAGATCGAGCGCCGCGCGACGGCCAACGGCGTCCCCGGGCTGCGGCGGCTGACCGGCGGCGCGCTGACCGAGATCGAGCCGCACGCGGCGGGCGTCGCGGCCCTGCACTCCCCCACCACGGCGATCGTCGACTTCCCCGCGGTGGCCCGCGCCTTCGCGGACGACGTGGCGGCCGGCGGCGGCGAGATCAGGCTCGGCTTCGAGGTCGTGCGGATCGGCCGGGCGGGCGACCGCGTCACGGTCGCCTCCCCCCACGAGGAGCTGACCTTCGACCGCCTCGTGATATGCGCCGGCCTCCAGTCCGACCGGGTGGCGCGCCTCGCCGGCGACTCCCCGGCCCCCGCGATCATCCCGTTCCGCGGCGAGTACCACCGGCTCGTCCCGTCCCGGACGGATCTCGTGCGCGGCCTCATCTACCCCGTGCCCGACCCCCGCTACCCGTTCCTCGGCGTCCACTTCACCCGGCGCGTGGACGGCGGCGTGGACATCGGCCCGAACGCCGTCCTCGCCCTGGCCCGCGAGGGCTACCGGCGGCGCGACATCCGCGCGGCGGACCTGTGGGACGCGGTCCGCTGGCCCGGCTTCCGCCGCATGGCGCGGCGGCACTGGCGGACGGGCGCACGGGAGCTGTACGGGTCGGCGGTCAAGCGAGCGTTCATCGCCGAGGCGCGCCGCTTCGTCCCCGCCCTGACGACGGCCGACGTCGTCCCGGCCCCCGCCGGCGTCCGCGCCCAGGCCGTCGACCCCGACGGCTCCCTCGTGGACGACTTCCGCATAGGCCGCCTAGGCCCCATCACCACCATCCGCAACGCCCCCTCCCCCGCCGCCACATCCTCCCTGGCCATAGCTGAATTGATTTGCATTTCTCTCCTCCTTCGGGCCTAGCGGCCCTCCCGCAACCATCATGGTCATGGAGTCTGGCAGAGTCTGGCGGGTGCCTGTTGACCTGGGCATACGTCGATGGCGCGTCGGGGGAGGTCGGGGGAGGAAAGGTGGGATATGGGGGAGTTGGCTCCCTGCGTGGCTCCCGTGGGCTCCCCCTGGGGCGGTGCTGAGCGTCTCAGCCTGCTTGCTGCTCGCCCCTGTCTAGAAAGTGCTGTACCTGCTGACGGCTGAATCGGCGATGGCCGCCGGGCGTGCGGACAGAGGCCAGTTTTCCGGCGTCGGCCCATCCGCAGACGGTTCTAGTGTCGACTCGAAAAAAGTTGGCGACCTCGTTGGGTCGGAGCATATGCCGGGGGCTGAAGTCCCATCCATCGATGATCACCGGCGGGATTGTCTTCTTCTTTCTGGCCATCGGGGGTCTCCGTATTGTTCACAGCGTTATCGGTGAGGGGAAGGGGGGCATGGCCGTATCCATGCCGCGTAGACGACTTTTCCGCCGTCGTCGTCATCGTGGTGGACGCCCCAGCGGTCGGCATGGTCTGTGAGTTTCCAGGGGCCGCGTTCGTCGGGCGGAGCCAGGCATACGGGGCACAGATCGATTCCGGGTGCTTTTGCGTCGGCGTCCCATACTTCGATCACGTACATGTTTTCGCTGCCGTCTTCGGCGGTGTAGGCGTCTGCGCGGATTTCTTCTGTTTCAGCGCACCGGATTGCGTGGGTGACCAGTTCGGAGGCGACCAGCCGGACGGCGTAGAGGTTGACCGGCCATTGGGCGGCGATCCCGGCGATGTGGTCGCGTGCGATCTTGACCTTTTCCAAAACGGGTCTGATGACGATCACCTTAGAGCTACCGCCCTTTCTCGTTCTGACTGTGTCGCGAACGGGTCGGGGGTGCGGCCCCGCCCGTGAAGCGGGGAAGACGGGCGGGGCCGCACCCGGCTTTAGGAAGCGGATCCGGAGAACGGGCAAGCGCGCTTGCGAACCCATCTAGCGGCGCGCCGAATCCGCTTGGAAATGCGTGGCCGTTGAGTGCCGCTCTCCCGCCGTAGGGGGAGGATCTTGCCGAGGTAGCGCATAGCGTTCCTTCGTTTTCTGTGTCGTGCCCCTATTTGAGGTGCGGGGAATGTCCGACCCCCGGGGGCGGTTTCCCACCCCCCACCCCCCGGGGGGTCGGCTTGGCCGCGTTCTCGGGCGCAGGCGCAGACGCAGCACAAGTAACGCCTTCCCATTGGGTGCGCACCTTGGATTCCGCCCTACCGGTTGCACTGATGAAACAACCGGGCGGTGACTTTAACGCCGGAGCGGCCAAGTTGGCGAGAGCACGAAAGCCGCCGGTTTCGGGCGGGGTTCCTTCCCTGACGGCTTTCGCGCTTCCTGTCTTTGTTCCCCGCGTTCTCGGGTCAGGTCGCTTTGTTCACGCGAATCATTCCACGAAGTGGTTCGTGCAGGAATGGTATGCGGTGTGACCGCTGGGCAGGAAACATTGCGTCGAGCACTTCCGGCAATTCTCCAAGCACTGCGTCGCGACCATGGTCAGCGGCCCCACAGGGGGCCTGCGGTCGGGACCGGTCGCGCGGCTACGGCGCGGGACCGGGCGGGTGCCTATCGCCATTCTCATGGCTGCGGGCGTGAGATGAAGCATCGCCCCGTTCGGCGCGGTTGAATCACGAATCACCAGGTGTCCGTTTCCCTGGGCGACCTCCACGCAGCCATCCTGGTTCAGTGCCTCACACCGGGACGACTTCCGGAAGTTCAAAGATTCCACTGCGGTGATCTCTCCTTGTTCATCGATGGTGGGCAGGCGCAGGCGAACGCGGCATAAAGCACCCGGTTCACCTGGCATGTGTGCCATCCGTTGTCAATGACACGGACCGCTTCGACATAGCGGCGGTCACGGGTTCGGTTGCCGTCATGGATGAGCATGTCCCGCACGGTTTTCACCGCTGTGGCGCGGTCGATCCGTTCGGGGAATATTTCGTAGACGCCGTTACGCGTCGTGCTCACATGCCAGTGATCCGCTTTCACCGGGAACGAGGCCACGGATGCCTCAACCATTCGGCGAGGGAATGTAGCCCTGAATCTGGACGACGGCGTCCACGACGTCATGGGCAGGCGCTAGAGGCGCGCCCCATGAAGTGAAGAACCAAAGCCGGTGCCCGTCCTCGCGCCGTTTACGGCAGCCGATCTTGTCGCCGATACGGCCGCCGCAGCATCCCGAGTCATTCGGGTGGGCGACTTTGAGTCCGGTCCGGGTGAGATCGATTTCGTAGCCGCGTGCGGAGAGTCGCGCGCCGAGTGCGGCGAGTCTGAGTTCCCGCTCGCTCAATCCGTTCATTCCGGGCACCCCCGCCCGTGGGACGACAGGACGCGCAATGCGCGGTTCGCCGCGCCGTCCACGTCGCCTACCGGCCCCAGATCGCGCCCGTGGTCGCTTCCCCACCGGAACCGGTCCCCGTCACAGGCGATGACCCGCTCAGGACCCGTGCGGCCGCTCAGAGCCACCAGCAGGGACGGGCCGTAGCCGTGCGCCCGGCACCCCCGCGCCGAGAGCCTGACGGCCAACTCGTCCAGTTCTTTGGCCCTACCATCGTTCATGGATCCGACCTCCACTGTCGGGTCAAGGCCCCGGGCTACTCCCCGATGTTTGCCGCATCGGGGACCGGGGCCGCCTTGACTCTGGCCAGCCCGCATTTCTGTGTGCGGACTGTGGCCCATGGAAGTGGCGTCCGGGTTACCGTGGAAGCCGTTGCCTCGTTGCGCCTTAGAAGTCGAAAGGGCAACGGGCAACAGTGGTCAACGGGCAACACGGGACAGCAGAGACAAGGCGGACCATCAATGACGACCGGTCACCCGAACCCCTTCGCCGCAAAGCTGCGGGAGCTGCTCGACGCACGCGCCGACCTGTCACAGAACAAGCTCGCGAAGCTCGTCCCCTGCAACCCCGGCCACCTGTCAAAGATCATCAACGGACACGAACGGCCGTCCGAACGCATCCGCCAGACCCTTGACGACCTGCTAGACGCAGACGGCACGCTCGCCGCTCTCGTCCCACCCCCCGCACCCCGGAGGAAAGCGCGCAAACCCGCACCGGTTACCTTGACAGGAACGGATATTCCCGATGATTGGGACGATATGGAGCGTCGACGCTTGCTGCAAATGGCCGCTCTTGGCATCGGTGCCGGGACACTGGGAATTCCTCCCGAGTCACTAGGTCGTTTCCTTGACCTGTTCCTTACGAGCGAGCCACGCACCTATGAAGATTGGGAGATCGCCTGCGCCGATCACCTTTATGGAATCCGCACCCGGCCGCCACACGAGGTTCACAAAGACCTCCTGATAGACCTTATTTCAGTGCGTCGACAGATGGAGACATCACCTGACAGCCAGCCCGAATTGCATCGGGTGCGCGCCTGCCTTGCGACACTGAACGCGAATGTTCTCACTCGCCTAGGCGAGCACGGCTCCGCAATTCGTTGGTGGAGAACTGCCCGCTCTTCGGCGGAGAGCAGTGGCGACCTAGGTTTGCAACTTCTCGTGCGGGGTTCTGAGGCCGGATTCGGGCTTTATGGGCAACGGCATCCCGAGACCGTACTGCGCTTGACGAAAACTGCGCGAGAGATCGCCGGAATAAATCGGACGGTCGGGCTCGCGAATATTCTGTCGTCTGAAGCCAAAGCGCTTTCCCTGTTGGGCAGGCATAAAGAGGCGAACCGGGTACTCCTAGAACTTGAGGAGTTCTCGCCAGGTATCGGGGCGGCAAATCCGATACCTAATTACTGGACGGGCGATCAGGTGTACTTCACCAGAAGCTGGGTTCATTCCTATGCGGGTGAGGAATCGAAAGCGAACGACGCCCGAGATCTAGTGCTGGCCGAGAATGGCGACTACCAGTACGTTGCAAATGTCAATCTCCATAGGGCGGTATGTACCGTGGTCAATGGCGGGCTGAAAGAAGGACTGTCGGACGCCACCGAACTCCTAAACGCTTTGCCAAAGGCGAATCGCAGCCATATGATAGCGGACACTGGAAATCGCGTCCTCAACACTGTTCCCGTCAAACATCATGGAAGCCCGCAGGCGAAAGACCTCCGCGCGGTAATGATAAGCAGTGTGCCCGAGCGGCCCAAAATGCATCTCGACGAGTAGCGTCTCTGTCGATCACTTATCAAACAGAAAGGACTCGGAGATCAACTTCCGGGCCGGCCCGGAAGCTGATCTTCGTTTATCGCCATTCGGCCTTTTGGTCGATTGGCGTCCGGGAGAGTCCGGACAAGGATATAGAAGTCCGGTTGTAGTCAGCTGGAATGAGCTTTAGATCGTGGCCTGCCGGAGCCCCCGCCGCCGGTCCTTTCGGGGTGCGCCGACTGACGCAGTTTCAGCAGGTCGCGGGGGCGTCTGTCGGCGTTGCCTGCCGGACTCTCTCTCGTTCGGCGGGGGCTCCGCCCCCGGCCTCTCTTCGCTCGTCGAGTCCCCTCCCCGCAAAGGGGAGGGGACTCGCCCGGCAGCGCCCGTCTCGCGCCCAAATTCGCCCCCCTCCCCCACTTCTGCCGTTGTAGGCCGTAAGGGCAATTCTCGCCCCCCGGCCGTGCTGACCTCCCCTTCGACGGCCCCCGCCGTAATTCCCTCGGCGGGCCCCTCGGTGTCACTCTCGGGGTACGCCGAGGGGACACGTTCGCGCAGGTCAGCACGTCACCTGTCAGCGAACCTCGATCATCTCTCTCTACGATCGCCCCCCTTCGCGCCCCCCTTCGGCCGCCCCTCTTTCCGGGCCGATCTTCGCTCGCCCCGAGGTCAGCGCGGAGATAGGCGAGCGAGAAAGCCAGAAAAACCCCTCCCCCACCGCATTCCCTGTCCATCTCTCCACGCCGAATTTCCCAGATCTCGCCCCCAAAGCAGAAACGCATTTCCCTAGGGCTTTTCACTCGGGGAATTCTCTAGCTGCGGGGAACTGTTGAATTCGTTGCCGCGCCGTACGGCTACCCGCGCGCCACACGACTGCGGTGCGCCTACAGCGGCAACGGCCCCGACCGGACACATGGCCCCTGCGCGGCACTGAGAGCCATGCAGACGGCCGCACGCCCCCCGGGAACGCCAGAGAGCCCCTGACGCCCGTCAGGGGCTCTCTGGCGCGTCCGCCGTCAGGCGGCGCGGAACACGCTGTTGATCACATCGGCGCTTTGCCGGTGCACCGGCCGCAACACTTTGCGGTAGTGCTTTTCCAGCGTCCGGACCGTGTGACCGCAGATATCCGCGATAACCTCACGAGGCACGCCATTATGCGACATGACGCTCACAAAAGTCGTGCGCGTTTCCCGAACCGTCCACGCGTCCGGATCGGCAATTCCCGCCACCTTCAACACCTTGCGGAACTCATACCGCGCCGTCCGCTGCGTGTACGCCGAACCGTCTTTCCGCGTGAACACCGGCGTTTCCTCGGTGACCTGCTCGCCGAACTCGGCGAATTCCTTGGCCTGGCTCTCGTGCCACGTCTTGAGAGCCGCAATGGCAATGTCCGCCAATTCCAGTGACCGGACCGATTGCCGTGTCTTCGTCTTCCCCCGGTGCCGGTCGGCACGCACCACCGAAACCGTCCCCGCCTCCAGATCGAGCCCGTACCATTTCAGGCCGTCCAACTCATCCCCGCGCAATCCGCTCGTGAGAGCGAGTATCACGTACGCGCCGAAACGCACGCGGGGGATATCGGCGCTCGCACAGGCGAGAATGCGGCGCACGTCCTCGGGGCTGAAACTCTTGCTTTCGCGCCCCTCGTTCTCGCCCTCGATGTTGACGACCATCCGAGACACGTTCCGGTCAACGAGACCATGGACCATCGCGCGGTCAATGGCACTGGAAAGCAGGCCATGCACACCCACAATAGTCTTGGACGAGAGATTCTGTGAGATGTCCACGAGCCAGTCGGCCACGTGCGTAGGGGTGAGTTCGTCGCGGACTTTCAGCGCGCCGATCTTCGCGATGTGATTCCGGAGGAACGACCGCAGACCTGCAACGGTCTTCGGGGCGCGTCCCTGCCGTGCCAGATCGTCAATGTAGGCCGTGACAATCGCCGTGACGGTCTGGTCTTGCTTCGGCTTGATTCCCTTTTCCAGATTCTCGGCAAGGCGCGTGAGCTTTTCCGTCACGGCCGCCTTGCTCGGGCCCTTGCGCTTCGGGCGGTTCCGCTTGCCGTCCGGACGGGTGCCGAGGTCCAGGACCCCGGTCCACCCCTTACCCTCCCGGTAAATGCTGCCCCGGTAGCCGTTGATGAGTACGCTGGCCATTGCGCTCGCCTCTCGCCGTTGTCGAGTGGTGGGCGAAGGGAGGGCCAGACGTTGCACCGTCTGGCCTTCCCGCCCCGACCCCCAAGGACCCCGAACGACTGTTCGAACCGGCCGCCCCGGGGGAGCCGTGCTCATGGCTCCCCGGATGGCTCCCTAGAGGTCATATCCTGTTATAAACCCCGATCTAGCTGGGGAGACACAGGATCGCACTTTGGCGGCCCTCCATCGTCGAGAAACGCGGGCGATCGCTGGCATCGCTCCGACTCGCCTGGCGGCTCGCTTCGCGATCAGGTTCTCGCAAGCTCGAACCTGCCTTCGGACGCGATCGCTGTGTTTATTGCAGTGCTCTCCTCCTTCGGGCCTTGACGGCCCTCCACCGTCGAGCACCGCTTGCGATCGCTGGCATCGCTCCGGCTCGCCTTGAGGCTCGCTGCGCGATCAGGTTCTTGCTCCGCTCGAACCTGCCTTCGGACGCGATCGCGGCCCCCCAGGTTGTCGCGTGGTTGCGGTGAGGGCTGAGGTCAGTGGGGGCGGGGGTCGTGGGGCTGGTCTCAGTCCCAGAGTTTGCGGTCGCGGCTGTGGGGGTCGCTAATGACCTCGTCGCCGGGGTCGTTGAAGACCATCACCGCGCGGGTTGAGGGGGCGAACTCGTCCCAGCCGGGGTCGCCGGTGACGGCGAAGCCGGTCCAGGCGCGGTGCATCCGGTCGGCGAGCGCCTGCGGCGGGTTCGGGCCGGTGAGGCCCTCCTCCTCGGCGGTGAGGGTGTCGAACACGAAGCCGAGCTCCAGGGCGTGGCAGGCGCCGAGATCGTGGTTCGGCGACCGCCACGCGAACTCGTACATCCAGGTGCGCCCGCCGGAGTCGGCGTGCCCGGCGGCGGCGCGGTGCGCGGGGATGCGGAACAGGCCGTCGGTGATGATCGTCGCGAGCAGCTCGCCCGACGTCATGTCCGGGTGGTGGGCGCGGTAGGCGGCGGGCAGCCCGGCCGGGACCCCCATGCCCGCGGCGACGGCGCCGACCAGCTCGTCGTTGAGGCCGGCGGCGATGCCGGTCGGCATCAGGAAGAACCGGAACTCCTCGGTCGTGTAGCCGATGAGCAGGTCCACGTCCCGCCCTGCCCCGGCGGCGATGGCGTCCTCGGGCCGCCGCCTGATCAGGTCGCCGTCCAGCACGGGCGTGAGCGACATGCCGGCCGCGGCGGTGGTGGCGCCCCAGCGCCCCGGGTCGGGCAGCATCGCCACCTCGGCGGCGATCTCGTTCTGGACGGGGATGATCGCGGCCGGGTCGAGCGTCGCGAACGCCTCGGCGGTGGGCTCGACGCCGAGCCGGGCGGCGGTCTCCCCGGTGACGAGCAGCGCGTCGGCCGGGTCCTGGACGATACCGCCCGCGCCGCTCTGCGCGACGGCGCGGTGGAAGAGGCCGAGGTCGAGGGAGAGCAGGGTGGTGACGCTCATCGCGCCCGCCGACTCCCCGAACACCGTGACCCGCGCGGGGTCGCCGCCGAACGCGGCGATGTTGTCACGGACCCACTCCAACGCGGCGATCTGGTCGAGGAGGCCCCGGTTGTGCGGGGCGCCGGGCAGGTACGCGAAGCCCTCGACGCCGAGCCGGTAGTTGATCGTCACGCAGACGACGCCGTCGCGGGCGAAGGCGTGGCCGTTGTAGACGGGGACGGCGCCCGACCCGTTCCGGAACGCGCCGCCGTGGATCCACACCATCACCGGGAGGCCCGGCCCGGAGCCGTCCGGAAGCCGGGGCGTCCACACGTTCAGGTTGAGGCAGTCGTCGCCTGGGATCTCGGGATCGGGCACGAGAGCGGCGAACGCCTTGGGGTAGCCGGGCTTGGGCGCGGTCGGCCCGTACTCGACGGCGTCGCGGACGCCGTCCCACGGCTCGGGCGGGCGCGGCGCCTGGAAGCGGTTCGCCCCGAACGGCGGCGCGGCATAGGGGATGCCGAGGAAAGCTGTGACACCCTCCCGCGCCGCGCCTCGGACCTTCCCATGGGACGTCTGCACGACAGCCGCCATGCCGCACCTCCGGTTCTAGAACCAAATTCGACAGCCAGAGCGTACGGGACCCGCCGCAGCCACCCCAGCCCCCACCGCAACCACGCGACAACCTGAGGGCCGCGATCGCGTCCGAAGGCAGATTCGAGCTTGCGAGAATCTGATCGCGCAGCGAGCCCCTGGGCGAGCCGGAGCGATGCCAGCGATCGCCCGCGTTTCTCTCCTCCTTCGGGCCCTCAGGGCCCGAAGGAGGAGAGAAACGCAATTAATACAGCATTCGCACCAGGTAGTCGCGGGCGAAGGTGCGGGTGGCGTTCTCGTCGTCCAGGGTCAGGCCGCCGCCGGGGATGAGGAGGAGGGAGACCGCCAGGCGCAGCAGGACCTCGGCCACGGTGTCGTGGTCTTCGGCGGCGCCGGGGCGGGCGCGGCGCAGGCGGTCGGCGAGGATGTCGCGGGCGGCGAGCATCACGGCGCCGCCGTTCATGCTGAGCTGCGGCAGGAACGCCTCGGGCTCGCTCTGCAGGACGCGGGTCATCAGCGGGTGGGTGCGGGCGCTGCGCAGGCCGACCACGAAGCCCTCGACGACGGCGTCCTCAGGGGAGGCGAGGTTCTCGGTGGCCTCGGCGATGGCGGTGAGGAAGCGGCGGCACTCCCGCAGGATCACGGCCTGGAGGAGCTGCTCCTTGTTGGTGAACCGCCGGTAGATGGTGGTGCGCGCGACCCCGGCCCGCTTGGCGACGTCCTCGACGCTGACCCGGCGCAGCCCGTAGGTCTCGAACTCCGCGAGCGCGGCGTCCAGGATGCGGGTGTCGAGGTCGTCGGCGCCGGCGTCCGGGGCCGACAGCCGGTCCCGCAGCTCCTGCGTGGTGGTCGCGTCCGTGGTCATGACCGCACCCTAACCGCCGGGCATCCGGTTTCCCGCCACCGGATGCGACACAGTTACAATAATCGTTGTTCTGTACTTCTGTTCCGACCCCCGGCGGTGCACATGACGGACGAGGCCGACGCGCGGACCCCGGCCCCTCTCGGGCCCGGCTCGCTGACCTGGCGTTACTTCGGCGACACCCGGATGCTCCTCGTCGGCCCGCGGGCGGGCGTGCTGCAGAACATGCTCCCCGCGCTCGGCCAGGGCGTCCTGGACCACTCGGTGTTCTTCGCCGAGACCTTCGCGCGGGTCAGACGGTCCGCCGGCCCGATCCTGGACACCGTGTACGGCGGCGAGCGGTCCGCCGCGACGGGGCGCCGGGTCCGCGACTACCACCGCGAGATCAAGGGCGACATGCCGGACGGCTCCCGCTACCACGCGCTCGATCCCGAGACCTACTACTGGGCGCACGCGACCTTCCTCGACAACATGCTGTACGGCGTCGAGACCTTCATCCGGCCGCTCGGCGAGGACGACAGGCGCCGGATCTACGAGGAGTCCAAGACCTGGTTCCGCATGTACGGGGTCAGCGAGCGGGCCATGCCGGACGACTGGGAGGCGTTCCAGGCGTACTGGGCGCGGATGCTGGACGAGGAGATCGTCGCGCACAGGACGGCCCGGTACGGGGTCGGCTACGTGACCAGGGGGCTGCCCGCGCCGCCGAAGGTGCCGGCGCCGGTGTGGCGGGCGGTGTCGCCCCCGCTGAACGCGGTCGCCCGCTTCGTCACGGTCGGCGGCCTGCACCCGCGCATGCGCGAGCTGCTCGACCTGCCCTGGAGCGCCGCCGACGAGCGCCGCCACCGGCGGTTCGCGGCGATCGTCCGCGCGGCGGGACGGGTGTGGCCGCTGCTGCCCGAGGCCGTCCGCTACCTGCCGCCGGCCCGCCGCGCCTTCCGGAGGGCGCGGCGGGCCGGCGCGGCTCAGGAACCGGAGCGGATGCGCGCGTCGTAGCCCTTGCGCGCCTCGGGGTCGTACTCCAGGAAGATCTTGTCGAGCCCGAGGCGGCGGGAGGTCGCCTGCCGGACCCGCTCGGGCAGCAGCGCGCCGAGCCTGACCTGCGTGCCGAGCTTCTTCGGCACGACGGCCTGCGGGCGCGGGCGGGCGATGAGGCCGGCGACGGCCGCGGCGATGTCCTCGGGCTCGCAGTTCTTCTGCCCCTTCGGGCTGCGCGTCCCGGCGGTCAGTTCGGTGTTGGTGAAGGTGGGCAGGACGGCGCTGACGTGCACGCCGCGGTCCTGCACCTCCAGGCGGGTCGCCTCGGTGAAGCCGACGACGGCGGCCTTGCTGGCGTTGTAGAGCGCGAGGCCGGGGGTGAACATGACGCCGGCGAGCGAGGCGATGTTGATGACGTGGCCCCGGCCGCGCGGCAGCATCCGGTCGAGGGCGAGCTTGGTGCCGAGCATCACGCCGTGCACGTTGATGTCGATGCAGCGGCGGGCGTCGGCGTCGCTCTCGCCGGTGACCGGCCCGATCGGCATGATCCCCGCGTTGTTGACGACGACGTCGAGCGGCCCTGCGGTCTCCTCGGCCTCGTCGAGGAACGCGGTGAACGACTCGCGGGACGTGACGTCCACGACGAGGCCCGTGACGCCGAGCGACTCAGCGGCCTCCTTGACGGCGGTCTCGTCGATGTCGCCGATGACGACGGCGGCGCCCCTGGCCCTGAGTGCGCGTGCGGTGGCGAGGCCGATCCCCCGCGCGGCCCCGGTGATGGCGACGACCTTGCTCATGTTCGCTGCTCCAGTCGGTCGAGGCGGACGGGGAGCCCGTCCTTGGGCGAGGGGAGGGACGTGGTGTCCAGGGGCCATTCGTAGCGGGCGGGCACGCTCCAGCGGTACCGCAGGAGCATCTGGTGCAGGATCGTCTTGACCTGCATCCCGGCGAAGTGCAGCCCGATGCACTTGTGCGCGCCGCCTCCGAACGGCGCCCACGCGTACTTGTGGACCTTGTCCTCGCGGCGCTCCGGGGAGAACCGGCCGGGGTCGAACTCGTCCGGGTCGCTCCACCAGTCGGCCATGTGGTGGTTGCTGAGCATCGGCACCACGACGGTCGTCCCGGCGGGAATGTGGAAGCCGAGGATGGAGGTGTCCTTGACGACCCTGCGCGGCAGCGCCGGGACGGGCGTGACCATCCGCATCGACTCCTTCATCACCATGTCGATGCCGGTGAAGGCGTCCAGGTCGTCGAAGCCGGGCGGCTCGGCGCCGTGGTCGAGCGACCGCTCGCGGAGCCGCTCCTGCCATTCGGGGTACTTGGCCAGGTAGTAGGCCATGGTCGTCAGCGTGATGGTGGTGGTGTCGTGCGCCGCCATCAACGCGAAGATCATGTGGTTGACGACGTCCTCGTCGGTGAACCGCTCGCCGTCGTCGGTCTCGGCCTGGCAGAGGGCGGAGAACAGGTCGCTCCCGTCGCCCTCGCGCTTGGCGGGGAGGTGCCGGTAGAAGAACTCCTCCAGCACCTTGCGCGCCTGGAGGCCCTTGTGCCAGCGCAGCCCGGGGACCGGGAAGCGGACGTAGGCCGTCCCCGCCCGGACGGCGTCGATGAACGCGCCGTTGACCCGCGCGCGCTCGGCGGCGGCGAGTTCCACGCCCATGAAGACGTCCACCGCGAGGTCGAGCGTGAGCTTCTTGATGTGGTCGTAGACCTTGAAGTCCTGCCCGGGCTCCCACGACTCGACGCCCCTGACGATGCCGGGCGCCATGGCGTCCATGTAGGAGCGCAGCCGGGGACGGGTGAACGCCTGCTGCATGATGCGGCGGTGGTGCAGGTGCTCCTCGAAGTCCAGGAGCATGATGCCGCGGTTGAAGAACGGGCCGATGAAGTAGCTCCACGCGGGCCCGTTCGCGAACGCCTTGTCCCGGTTGACCAGGACGACCTCGGCGGCCTCGGGGCCGTGGACGGTGACCGTCCGCTGGCCGAGCAGCCATCCCCAGGCGACCGGGCCGTACTCGGCGTACCGCTTGCGGGCCATCCCGATCGGGTCGCGCATCACCGCGAGCGTGCTGCCGATGTAGGGGACGCCGGGCACGCCGGGCACCGGTTTCAGGTCGCTGCCCTGCGGCGGCGGCGCGAGAACGCTCGTCATGACCCCTCCGGAACACGTGCAACAAATGCGCGAAATCTGTTGCTTTGTTCTAACGCAACGGCCGCCCGTAAGTCCAGACTTATCCGCGGCGACTTGGGGGTCAGCGGGCCTCGCGGGCGGGCGGCGCCTTGAGGAGCCGCCGCCGCGCGGCGTCCGTCAGCGGCCGGTACGCGCCCGCCTTGTCCCGGTAGAAGGCGCGCCCGTCGCCCGCCGCCGGGACGCCCTCGTCCCGCAGCGGCGCCGTCCGCAGCCGCCGTCCCGCCGTGACGGGCACCTCGTCCACGATCCGCACGATCGCGGGCCGCAGCCCCGGCTCGACCCGCAGCAGCGCCTCCGACAGGTCCACCGGCTTGACGGCCTCCTCCGCGGCGGACCCCGTGGAGGTCCGCAGGCTCACGGCGGCCGCGGCCAGTTCCGTGTCGCCCACGGGGATCCCGTAGACGGCCACGGCGTCGACGTAGGGCAGGTCGCCGAGCGCGTCCCGGATCGGGCCGGGCGGGACGATGCCGTCGGCCGTGCGGATCAGCTCGGTCTCCCGCCCGGCGAGCCAGAAGTCGCCGCCGTCGTCCCGCCGGAACAGGTCCCCGGTGATCGTCCAGGCGTCCTCGGGCCGGAACACCCCCCGCACGGGGCGGGCCGCCGACCCGATCGCCGACAGCCGCACCCGGGCGAGCAGCATGCCGATCTCGCCGGGCTCGCACGCGACGGCGAACCCGTCCGGTCCCTCGGCGAGCCGCCCGCTCTCCAGGTCGTAGCGGGCCAGGCGCACCTCGGCGCTGCCCGGCAGCGGCCTCCCGAGCGACCCGGGCTTCTTGCCGCTCAGGTTGACCAGCACCGACTCGCCCTCGGTGGAGGCGTAGAACTCCAGGACCCGCGCGGGCGCGAACCGCTTCTCGACCCGCCGCCACAGGTTGCGCGGCATGCCCGATCCGATGAACAGCCGGACGGCGTGGTGCCGCTCGGCCGGGTTCGGCGGCGCGTCGACGAGCTCGCGCAGCAGCGTCCAGGTGTAGGAGGCGACGGTCACGCCGTAGCGGCGCGCCTCGTCCCAGAACGTCTCCGGGTCGTACTCCCTGTGGGGGGACGACCCCCCACTCCCCCCGGGTTGCAGTCGGGCGCTGGCCAGCGCCAGCCGCGCCCCACCCGCCACCGCTCCCCCGAGGCTCATCAGCAGCGCGGACGGATGCTGGAGCGGCGTGAGGCTGTAGACGGTGTCGGACGAGGACAACGACGCCGAGGACGCCGTCCCGAACGCCGAGAGGGCCCACCGCCGGTTGGTGATGCGGCTGGCGCGCAGCTGGTCGCCGTCGCCGCGGAAGACCACGAACGCCAGGTCCCCCGCCCGGCCCGGGTTGGGGCGGTACCAGCCGGGCAGCTCGACCCGGTCCGGGTCGATGGCCTCCATGTCCGTCAGCGGACCGCGCTCGCCGCGTCCCGCGCCGCCCAGCAGGAAGCCGGGCACGTCCAGCTTCGCGGCGGCCGCGGCGTGCTCGGGGTCGGCGATGACCCGCGTGACCTGGCCGAGCCGGGCCTCGGCGGCCGGGTCGCCGTCGGAGCGCAGCAGCACCGCGACGGCGCCGAGCCGGTTGAGCGCGGCGACGAGCGCGAGCGCGGTCGGGCGGGTGCCCATCAGCACCCCGACCGCGTCGCCGCGCCGCACCCCGATGTGGATCAGGCCGCGGACGACCGCGTCGACGCGGCGCCTGGCGGCGTCGTGGGTGTGGCCGCGCCCCTGGTACAGGAAGAAGACCTCGTCCGGCATGCGCCGGGCCTGCTCGTCCAGCAGCAGCCCCATGGACATGCGGGTGTCGGACTGGATGCGCTCCAGCCGGGCCAGGCGCGGCAGGTTCTGCGCGGCCTCCCCGCCGATCTGGCGGGTGCCGTGCACGGCCCGCGAGGCGGTCCGGTACGCCGACCGGGCGGCGCTCGCCCCGATGCCCATGGCGAGCTGGAGCCCGTACCCGGCGGGGCCGCCCGGCAGCCCGGCGGACGCGGCCTCCTCGTCGCCGGCGACGGGCACGACGATCTCGGGCAGCTCCTCGTCGCCGTCCCGCCAGCGCGCCCACGCCGCGACGGCCGGCCACGTCCGCGCGATGGCGAGGCCGCCGACGACGAGCCCGAAGTGCCCGGCGCGCAGGGACGCCTCGTAGACCTGGGCGCGCGGCGCGGCCCGCCGGATCCCGCGCACCATCGGCGGCGCCGCGATCTCGTCCACCTCACCGAGGAACGTCAGGACGGGGCAGGTGATGTCGGCGAGCGTGACGAGCCGGTCGCCGATGAGGAACCCGCCGGTCAGCATGCGGTTGTGCTGGATGAACTGGCGGATGAACTCCGCCAGAGCCGGGCCGGGCCACGACACCCAGCCCTCCCGCTCCAGGAACCGGCGCTGGCGCTCCCGGGGCGCGAGCCGCTCCCGGTCGTGCAGCTGCAGGATGAAGTCGACCCGCGAGCGCACCGACTTCACGGGGCTGAGGAGCTGGAACCCGAGCCGCGTGACCCATCCCGGCACCGCGAACCCGCCGAGCAGGGCGTCGGGGATGCGCTCGACCCCTTCGGACGCGAGCCAGCTCGGCAGCCCGAACGGCAGCCCGACGCTGGTGTCGGCGGGGCTGCCGAACGTCACCACGGACTCGATGCCCTCGCTGCGCCGGTACGCGGCGGCCTGGTAGACGAACATGCCGCCCTGCGAGTACCCGGCGAGGTGGACGTCCCGCCCGGTGGCCTCCCGGATCCGGTCCACCGCGTCGCTGACGGCGAGCACGTGGTCGCTGACCGTCCGCTCCAGCCCGCCCGGCTCGCGCTCGGGCGCCCCGAAGTCCACCACCCACGGGTCGACGCCGCGGTCGCGCAGCACCCGCACCGCGCTGACCCGCGAGGAGATGTCGTACACCTCCGCTGTGATCATCAGCGGCGGGACGAGCAGCACGACCGGCCCGCCGCCCGCGTCGGGGAAGTAGTGCCGCAGCCGGTAGACGCGCTGCTCGGTCACCACGTCGCACGGCGAGGCGTCCTCGTCGGTGTCGAACCCCCCGAAGCGCGCGACCTCCAGCGCGTTCTGGGCGGTGGAGCCAAGGCGGGAACCCACCTTCAGGAGCGGAGCGATACGGGGGGTGAGGGGGGTCGCCCCCCCTCGAACTGCACGGAGCAGCGTCTTGGCAACAGGCGGCATCATGGCCCTCTCACAGAGTCAACGCCATGTTGTCCTGTTATCACCTGCTTAAGCAATCACGAGGTGATCCGCGCGCCTTCCAGGCGGCCGCCCTGCAGCCGCTCCCACATGTACCTGCGGCGGGGCTTGCCGCTGGAGGTGCGCTGGATCAGCCCGGCGCCGACGACGATCGTCAGCTCCACGTCGTCTCCGAGCCGCCTGCGCAGCATCTCGCGGACCCCGCCGATCCAGGCCTCGTCCTGCGTCTCGGCGAACAGCGCGAGCCCCTTGCGCCCGGCGCCGGGGACGCCGACCACGACGATGCGGCCCTTCCCGAGCCCGCTCACCTCAGCGATCTTGGATTCGAGGTCCTCGACGTAGACCGAGCGCCCGCGGACCTTGATGCTGTCGCCCATCCGCCCGAGGACGAACAGCTGCCCCTCGTGGAAGAACCCTGCGTCGCCGGTGTGGACCCTGCCGTCCATGAAGCGGGTCGACTTGGCCTCGGCGCCCGCGAAGTACCCCGGGCACGCCGACGGGCCGCCCACGACGATCTCGCCGAGGAGCCCGCTCTCGAGCTCGCGGCCCTCGTCGTCGACGACGGTGACGGGGACGTCGTCCTCGGGCGTCCCGCACCCGACGACCCAGCCGGCCTTGGCGCCGAGGGACTCGGCTCCGAGCCGGTGCTGCTCCAGGATCCGGACGGGCCGGCCGAACGCCAGCGCCTCCGGGTCGGGCCGGATCGCCAGGGGGTTGCGCGGGGCGTCGTCCATGGTGACGAGCAGGGTCGTCTCGGCCATCCCGTAGGCGGGCTTGAACATCGTCCGGGAGAACCCGAACGGCTCGACGAGCTGCGCGAACACCTCCAGCGTGTGCGGGTCGATGGGCTCGGCGCCGATCAGCGCCATCTTCCAGCCCGACAGGTCGAGGCCCTCCAGCTGCTCGGGCTTGACCCGCCGCGCGCAGTAGGCGTAGGCGAACGGGGGCGCCGCCGTGTGCGCCGCCTCCGCGAAGCACCGCAGCCACCGTGCCGGGTCGCGGATGAAGTGGTCGGGCCGCATCAGCTTCAGCGTCCCCTGCCGCGCGATGGGCGTGAGGAAGCAGCCGATCAGCCCCATGTCGTGGTAGAGCGGCAGCCAGGAGGCCACCACGTCCCCGTCCTCGTACCCGGCCATCCGCGCGATGAGGTCGCTGTTGGCCTCCAGGTTCTCCCAGGTGACCATGACGCCCCGGGGGGACCCGCTGGACCCGGACGTGAACTGGAGCAGGGCGAGCTCGCCCGCGGGCCGGACCTCGGCCTCCTCGTCGGCCTGCCGGGGCCGCCAGGGCTCGCCGTCCAGCCCGGCGCCGGCCATGGCCCGCCGCGCGTAGTCGGCCAGCCCGTCGGAGGCGACGACCAGCGCCGGCGACGCCTGCCGCAGGATCGCCGCCACGTGCGCGACGTAGTCGTCCCCGTCCTGGAACAGCGGCGGAGTGATCAGGCACACCGCGGCCCCCGCGGCCCAGACCGCGAAGTACGTCTCGACGCAGGTGAAGTCGGTCGGCAGGATCAGGCACACGACGTCGCCCGGCCGGACGCCCTCCTCGACCAGCGCTCCCGCGGTGCGCCGCGCGGCCGACGCCAGCTCACCGTAGTCGCGGAAGTCCCAGCCGCCGTCGTCGGCCGCCAGGTGGACGCCGCGTCCGGTGTTCGGCTTGTCCAGCCAGTCGCGCAGCGCAGATGGCATCGTGTCCCCTTCACAGGAAAGGCTCGCGCCCGTACATGACTCGCGGGTAACTTCACCAGGGCGGCGCGACCCCGTCAACTGGTGCGATCAGCCAAAGAGACCGCCCGGTCATTGGAGGCGTCCCACAACCCCGGTCACCGGGGGGCGGACACCGTCCGGGCCGACACCACCCGGGCCACGAGCCGCCACCCGAGCAGGGCCGCGCCCAGGAACACGGAAGCCACGATCACGAACGCGAGGGCGGTCCCCTGCCCGGCCAGGGCCCGCAGCACCATCCCGACGGCCACGGTCGAGACCCAGACACCGACCCCGACGGGCCAGACCCCTTCAGGCCGCTGCCAGGCCCGGAGCAGCCCCCACCCGGCGCCGAGCCCCGCGAGGAACGGCCAGGCGGTGGAAAGGAACCCGCCCAGACTGGCGGCCTCCTCGTGCGATGCCCGCCCGATGGCGACAAAGACGAGCACGCACAGGACGTCGACGACCCCACCCATGACCTTCCGCACCCCTCAAGGCTATGCGCCCCGCACCTCAGGTCATGTCGACCTTCGGCGACGGCGACGTCGCCGCGCGCTCGGCGACGCGGGCGTCCGGCTCACCGGAGGACCGGCCGGGAAACGCCAGCGCCGCGACGCCGCCCGCCAGTGTCAGGCCGGCCGACACGAAGACGGCGGCGCGCAGGCCGTCGGCGGTGCCGGCACCGGACGCCGCGACCCCGACCAGCACGGCCAGGCCGACGCCCACACCGATCTGCATGGCGGTGTTGGCCATGCCGCCGGCGATGCCCTGCTCCCGCGCGTCCACGCCGGTGGCGGCGGCGGCGAACTGGGTGGGGTAGATCATGCCCATGCCCAGGCCGTACACGGCGATCCCGGCGAGGACGGTGAGGTACGAGCCGTCCTCCACCATCCCGGCCGCCAGGAGGGCGCTGCCTCCGGATCCGAGCAGGAGCGCGGTGACGAGGGTGCCGCGGACGCCGACGCGCAGCGTCAGGCGCCCGGCGGCGAAGTTCCCCAGGGCGATCACCGCGGACAGGCCGAGGAACGCCAGCCCCGCCCGCAGCGCGGTGTAGGCCAGCACGTCCTGGAAGTACAGGGTGAGGAAGTACACGACGTTCTGCATGGTCGCCCCGAACACGAAGATGACGACGAGGGCGGGGGCCAGGTGACGGTCGCGCAGGAGGCGCAGCGGCATCAGCGGGCTGCGGCTGCGCGCCTCGACACCGAGGAAGGCGGCCAGCAGGGCCGGCGCGAGCGCGGCCCGGACGGCGAACTCCGGTGAGGTCCACCCCGCGTCGGGGACCTCGGCGATGGAGTACACGAGGAGCGTGGCGCCCGCCGTGCCGGTCACCACGCCGGGCAGGTCGTACCCGCGGCCGCGGTCGGCGGGCCCGTCCGGGGGCAGCAGCCGGAACGCGGCGGCGGCCGCGGCGGCCACCAGCGGCACGTTCACGAGGAACACCGCCTCCCACCCGAACACGTGGGTCAGCACGCCGCCGAGCAGCGCTCCGGCGCTGAGTCCCCCGGCGCCGGCCATGGCCCACACCCCGAGCGCCCCGACCCGTTCGCGTCCCTCCGCGAACATGGTGTTGACCTGCGCCAGGGTGGAGGGGAACACGATCGCGGCGCCCACTCCCTGGACCGCGCGGGCCGCGACCAGCGCGGCGACGCCGCGACCGCCCGCAAGGCGCACCTGGAGGCTCTGTCCGTCTCACGCCGCACAGGCGACCCGAGGGCGGCGGCGCTGGCGCTGGAGGGACTGGCCGCCGCCCACACGCTGACGGGCGAACACCACCGGGCCGCACGGCTGCTGGGCGCGGCCTCCGCCGTCCGGGAAGGGACAGGCGCCCCGCTACCCCAGTCAGCCGACACCGACGTGGCCCGCACGATGGCGACCCTGCGAAACGCGTTGGGCGAGAAGCCCCTGACCGCGGAACTCCAGCAAGGCCGCAGCACCACCCCCGATGACCAGCCCTTCACAGAGACCTGAGCCAGAGGGAACCGAGCCGAATTCGCTGGCCGCAACCCGAGAAGGGGGTCTAGGAGCGAAGCCCCAGGGGTGGGCGGGTGGGGGATGGCGGAGGCACAGGGGGCTCCGGGGGATCGTCCCCCGGGCAACGCGAAGGGTCCCCCTGGGAAGCCGCAAAGCGGCGACCAGGAGGACCCTAGGACCAGTAGCGGGGGCAGGATTTGAACCTGCGACCTCTGGGTTATGAGCCCAGCGAGCTACCGAACTGCTCCACCCCGCGGCGATGTCTTAACTCTATGGGGTGGGGGTGGGTTAGGCAAACCGGTTGGGGTGGGGGGCCTGGAGGGCGGCGGTGAGCATGGCGGTGAGGTCGGCGGTGAAGGTGTCGTGGTCTGGGGTGGGCGGGGGTGTTCCGGGCGGGTGGGTGCGGGTGGCGCGGTCGGCGAGGGCGGCGGTGAGGAAGGCGATGAAGAGGGAGACGCGTTCGAGGGCGAGGGGTTCGGGGAGGGTGGCGCGGCAGGCGGTTTCGAGGAGGTGGAGTTGGCGCTGGAGGGCGGTGTCGTGGAGGAGGGGCGGGGGGCGGTGGTCGCGGATTCCGGCGCGTCCGGCGAGTTGGGCGGTGATGCGGAGGAAGTCGCGGCCGTGGGGGGTGCGGAGTTCGTCGGCGGTGGGGCGGACGATGGCGTGGACGACGCCGTGGGGGTCTTCGGGGCGGAGTGCGGGGAGGGTGGCGGCGCGGGCGGGTTCCATGCGGGTGACGCCGGCGCGGAGGATGGCGCGGAGAAGGCCGTCGCGGGTGCCGAAGTGGTAGGTGACGGCGGAGTCGTTGGCCTGTCCGGCGAGGGCGACGATGTCGCGGGTGCGGGTGGCGTCGATGCCGTGGGCGGCGAAGAGGTGGGCGCCGGCGCGGATGAGGGCGTCGCGGGTGGCTCTTGCGTCCTTCGGCACGCCGGTGATACTAACAGGAGGCGTTAATAACGGTGCCTGTTAGTACCGGAGGCCGGCCATGGCGGACGTCTACGATCCCTTCGATCCCGGCTTCCAGGCCGATCCCTACGAGGCGTACCGACGGCTCCGGGACGAGGAGCCGGTGCACCGCCACGGGGAGCCGCCGTTCTGGGCGCTGTCGCGGTTCGAGGACGTCTGGGCGGCGACGCGGGACGCGGAGGCGTTCTCGTCGGCGCAGGGCCTCACGTTCCACCCGGACGAGATCGGCACGCTGGGCCTGGCCCCGACGATCGTGATGCTGGACCCGCCGCGGCACACGGTGCTGCGGCGCCTGATCAGCCATGGCTTCACGCCGCGGCGGACGGCGGCGCTCGAAGACCTCCTGCGCGGGTTCGTCCGCTCCCGGATCGCGGCGATGGAGCGCAGGGCCGCCGACGGCGAGGCTCCCGACCTGCACCGGGACTTCTCCTCTCCGCTGCCGACGTTCGCGCTGGCGCACCTGCTCGGCGTTCCGGAGGCCGACCGCGCGCGGTTCGATCCCTGGGTGTCGGCCCTCACGACGCTGCAGGACGAGGGGTTCGGCCTCCGCTCGATGCGGGGCGGGGCGGCGGACGCGGTGGCGGAGATGTTCGGCTACTTCGGCGACGTGATCGCCGCGCGCCGCGCCGACCCGTCCGACGACCTGGTCAGCGCGCTGACGGCGGCCGAGGTGGAGGGGGAGCGCCTCACCGACTGGGACGTCCTCGGGTTCTGCTTCGTCATGGTGGCGGGCGGCAACGACACGACCGGGAACCTGGTCTCCCACGGCGTGGCGCTGCTGGACGGCGACCACCGGCAGCGCGAGCGGCTGGCGGCCGACCCGTCACTGATCCCGAACGCCCTGATGGAGTTCCTGCGCCTGGAGAGCTCCGTCCAGGCGCTGGCCCGGACGACCACCCGCCCCGTCTCCCTGCACGGGACGTGGATCCCGGAGGGCGAGAAGGTGATGATGCTGTTCGGGTCGGCGAACCGGGACGAGCGCGAGTTCGGCCCGTCCGCGAGCGAACTGGACGTCACCCGTGAGATCCCGCGCCACCTGGGCTTCTCCAGCGGCGTGCACTTCTGCATCGGGTCGCACCTGGCGAAGCTCCAGGCGCGCGTCGCGCTGGAGGAGCTTCTCCAGGCCCACCCCCACGTCGGAGTGGACCTGGAGAACGCCGAGCGCATCCGGTCGCCCTTCACCCGCGGTTGGGTCTCGCTCCCAGCCACGGGCATCGCGGCGCGACGGGCGCGGCCGTGAGGGCGACTTCGGCCTGGATCGTTCAGAGGGGGACGAAGACCCCGTCCTCCTGGCAGGCCGAGACCGTCGCGGCGCCGATGTCGTAGTACCAGACGTGCATGCGCAGGCGTCCGGCGCGCAGGTTCTTGACCACCGCCGGGTAGCGCCGCAGCTTGTCCGCCTGGGCGAGCAGATGCTGGTGGCCGGGATCCGCGTCGAGGGCCTGCAGACGGCGCCAGTGGTGGGTCTGCAGCAGCCACAGCCACATCGTCGGCGCCGTGCGCGGGGCCTGCGAGCGGGTCCGCGCCTGGACGGCGCCGCACTGGGTGTGGCCGCACAGGATCATGTCGGTGACGCGCAGGACGTTGACGGCGTACTCCACCGTGGCGGCCTCGGCGGTGAGCCGCCCGATCCGGTGGGGCGGGATGACGTTGCCGGCGGTGCGCAGTTCGAACAGTTCTCCGGGCCGGGCGCCGGTCAGCTCGGTCGGGACGAGCCGGGCGTCGGAGCAGGCGATGAACATCGCCCGCGGGGCCGGGGCCGGCACGTCGCCGGTCCGGTGGCCGCCCTTGCGCTGCGGGGCGAGGCGGGCATGGTCGATGAGGGGTTGCATGGGAGCAGATCCTTCGCTTCCGAAGAGGAACCGGACGGGAGTCGGCTGCGGGCACGCGGACCTCGCACGCGTTTCGGCCGCGTGCGGGCCCACGTGGGCGTCCGGTATTAGCAGCGCAGGATCTGCGATCGGTTGCGGGACGGCGCTGCCGGGCCCCCGGCCGCCGGGGGCCGGACGGCGCGGGCGGCCGGGCGTCTGGCCACGACCGTCGCGGTGGGAGCCGCCCCGCTGGGCGGGAAGTGCGCGGCGCCTCCGAAGTAGGAGCCGTGGTCGGCCTCGCAGTGCGAGACGGGGGGCTCGGACAGCCCTTCCGCGCTGTGAGGGAGGGACGGCGTGCAGGACACCGAGGCGTACGAGCGGTCGGTTTCGGCGATGTAGGCCGCGCTGCCGTGATGGCCGCTGGAGTGGCTCACCCCGTGCAGCAGCAGCACCAGGGGGATCGCCGCCAGCACCCATGCGCGGATCGCCCACGCACGCTGCCGGTTCGCCCTGGTCGCACGCTTTCCCACATCCCGGAGATTACCCATAGTGATGATCGGATACTAGCTGTGACGAGTGAGGGGACCCTGCCCTCGTCGCGACGGCCGCGGGCCCGCACCCCGGAGGGAGCGGGCCCGCGGCCGCGCTCAGAGCCGGAGAGGCGTCTAGCCCATGTGCGGGTACCGGTAGTCGGTCGGCGGGACGAACGTCTCCTTGATCGAGCGGGGGGACGTCCAGCGCAGCAGGTTGAACACCGAGCCGGCCTTGTCGTTGGTGCCGGACGCACGGGCGCCGCCGAACGGCTGCTGCCCGACGACGGCGCCGGTGGGCTTGTCGTTGACGTAGAAGTTGCCGGCCGCGTACCGGAGCACCTCGGCGGTGTGCGCCGCCGCGGCCCGGTCGTTCGCGATCACGGCGCCGGTCAGGGCGTAGTCGGCGACCGACTCCATCTGGGCGAGCATCTCGTCGTACCTCTCGTCCTCGTACACGTGGACGCCGAGGACCGGTCCGAAGTACTCGGTCCGGAAGATCTCGTTCTCGGGGTCGCCGGACACGAGCACGGTGGGCCGCACGAAGTACCCGACGGAGTCGTCGCAGGTCCCGCCGGCGACGATCTCGACGTCCGGGTCGGCCTGGGCGCGCTCGACGGCGGCCTTGTTCTTGGCGAAGGCCCGCTCGTCGATCACGGCGCCCATGAAGTTGGACAGGTCGGCGACGTCGCCCATGGTGAGCCCGTCGACCTCGGCGGCCAGCGCCTCCTTGAACCCGCCGTCCCAGATGGAGCGGGGGACGTAGGCGCGGGACGCGGCGGAGCACTTCTGGCCCTGGTACTCGAAGGCGCCGCGGACCAGCGCCGTCTTCAGCACGGCGGGGTCGGCGGACGGGTGCGCGACGACGAAGTCCTTGCCGCCGGTCTCGCCGACCACCCGCGGGTAGCTCCGGTACTTCTCGATGTTGGCGCCGACCGTCTTCCACAGGTGCTGGAACGTCGCGGTGGAGCCGGTGAAGTGGATCCCGGCGAGGTCGGGGTGCTGGAGCGCCACGTCCGACACGGCGAGCCCGTCACCGGTCACCAGGTTGATGACGCCCGGCGGGAGCCCGGCCTCCTCCAGGAGCCTCATGAGGAGCACGGCGGAGTACGTCTGCGTGGGCGACGGCTTCCACACGACGACGTTGCCCATGAGGGCGGGCGCGGTCGGCAGGTTCGCGGCGATCGCGGTGAAGTTGAACGGGGTGATCGCGTAGACGAACCCCTCCAGCGGCCGGTGGTCCGACCGGTTCCACACGCCGGGGCCGCTGATCGGCTGCTCGGCGAGGATCCGCCGGGCGAAGTGCACGTTGAAGCGCCAGAAGTCGACGAGCTCGCAGGGGCTGTCGATCTCCGCCTGCTGGACGGTCTTGGACTGCCCGAGCATCGTCGCGGCCAGCAGCGTCTCCCGCCACGGCCCGGCGAGCAGGTCGGCGGCCCGCAGGAAGATCGCGGCCCGGTCGTCGAAGGCCATCGACCGCCACGCGGGCGCGGCCTCCAGCGCCGCCGCGACGGCGTCCCGCGCGTCCTCCTCGGTGGCGGTGCCGAACGTGCCGAGCACGGACGCGTGCCGGTGCGGCTGGACGACGGCGACCTTGGCGCCCGCCCCGAGGCGCCGCTCGCCGCCGATCGTCATGGGCAGGTCGATCGGGGACTCGGCGGTCAGCTCGGCGAGCTTGGCCTCCAGCCGGGCCCGCTCGGCGCTGCCCGGCGCATAGCCGCGCACCGGCTCGTTCGCCGGCGTCGGGACGTTGGTGACGGCGTCCATGGAAACTCCTTAGCGGGAGACGAACGAACGGAGGAAGAAGGCGAGGTTGGCGGGCCGCTCGGCGAGCCGCCGCATGAAGTAGCCGTACCAGTCGGCCCCGTAGGGGACGTAGACGCGCATCTGGTGGGCCTGGGCGAGCCGCCGCTGCTCGGCGGCGCGGATCCCGTAGAGCATCTGGAACTCGTAGGAGGCGGGCGAGCGCTCGGCGGCCAGGGACAGCGCGATCTCGATGATCCGCGGGTCGTGGCTGGCGACCATCGGGTAGCCGTCGCCCCCCATGAGCCGCCGCAGCGCCCGGACGTACGCGCGGTCCACCTCGCGCCTGCCCTGGAACGCGACCGACGCGGGCTCGGCGTAGGCGCCCTTGACCAGCCGCACCCGCGACCCCTCGCCCACGAGGTCCCGCAGGTCGGCCTCGGTGCGCCGCAGCATCGCCTGGACGGCGACCCCCGCCCACGGGAAGTCGACCCGCAGCTTCCCGAGGACCTCCAGCGTGGAGTCCACGGTCGTGTGGTCCTCCATGTCGAGGGTGACGGTCATGCCGACCCGGCCGGCCGCGGCGCAGATCTCCCGCGCGTGGTCGAGCGCGAGGTCGCCGGGCAGCGCCTGCCCGAGCGCGGACAGCTTCACCGAGGCGTCGGAGCCGCCGGCGAGCCCCTGCTCCTCGAACGCCTCGAACAGCCGCAGGTAGGCGTCCCGGGTGGCCCGCGCCTGGGCGGGCTCGCGGGTGTCCTCCCCCAGGTGGTCGAGGGTGACGTCCAGCCCGCCGTCCCGCAGTTCCCGGACGGCCTCAAGCGCGGCGTCGAGATCGTCCCCGGCGACGAACCGGTCGACGACTCCCCTGGTCAGGGGCACGGAGGTGATGACATCGCGCATCCGTCCGCTGCGCGCGGCGGCGAGGAGAAGCGGGCTGAGCATGGAACCCTCCAACGTCAAGGAACACCTCGCACGTTAGGAGCACCGCCGCGCACCCTCTATAGTCAAACGCCACTTTCAAGGTGGTCAGTCCTCATACAGATGTACGAAGGAATCGCGATGGCACTCGATCTCCAGGAAATCGTGGAGCAGGCGGCGGACCTGCTGGGCGCGCCCGCGACCCTGGAGGACCGCGACTTCCACCTCGTCGCCTACGCCGCGCACGGCGACACGATCGACCCCGTCCGGATGGACTCGATCCTGCACCGCCGCGCCACCGGGGCCGTCCGCGCCCGCTTCGAGCGCCACGGCATCGCCCGCGCGACGGGCCCCGTCCGCATCCCGGCCGACGCCGCCCTGGGCCAGCTCGCCCGCCTGTGCCTGCCCGTCCGCTGGAACAACGTCACCTACGGCTACCTCTGGCTGCTGGACGACCGGCAGCACATCACCGACGCGCAGGCGGCCAGGGCCATGCCCCTGTGCGAGAGCGCCGGCCTGCTCATGGCCCGCCAGGCCCGCGAGCGCGACGACCTCGGCTGGAAGGTCGCCGACCTCCTGTCCACGCACCCCGACGTCCGCACCCAGGCCGCCGACGACCTCGCCGACGCCGGGGCGGTCGACACGCCCCTCACGGTGGCCGTCCTGCGCACCCCGAGCCCGGAGCCCCTCAACCCGTGGCTGCTCCCCCATTCCGTCCTGGCGACGGTGTGGCAGCGCGACCACGTCCTGCTCCTCCCCGTGGCCAACGCCCCGGCCGCCCTGGCCCGCGCGCGCCGCCTCCTGGAGGAGCGCAACGCGCCCGTCCAGACAGGCGTGCACTCGCCCTGCCCCACCTTGGACGACGTCCACGAGGGCTGGCTCCGAGCCCGCGTGGCGGCCCGCGCCGCCGCCCCTGGCGAGACCCGCGACTGGACGTCCCTGGGCGTCCTGCGCCTACTCCGCACCGCAGGCGACGAGGCCCTGACCCAGACGACCCGGACCCCGGGGACCGAACGCCTCCTGCAACACGAGGACCTCGCCGCCACGGCCCGCACCTACCTGGACCTGGCGGGCAACATCCAGCAGACGGCCAAGACCCTGAACATCCACCGCCAGACCCTCTACCACCGCCTGCGCCGCATCGAGGAACTGACGTCGCTGAGCCTCACCGACGGCCAGGACCGCCTGACCCTCCACCTGGCTCTGACCCTCGCCCCCCACCTGGCCTGAGAGAAGAGGTTCAGGACTGTGCGAGCCCGGCGTGCCGCTCCCGCAGATCCCGCTTGAGGATCTTGCCGCTGGGGTTCTTGGGCAGCGCGTCCGCGAGGACGACGTACTTGGGACGCTTGTAGGGGGCGAGACGCTCGCGGGCATGGGCGTGGACGTCGTCCACGGTCACGACGGCGCCCGGTTTCGGCACGACGACCGCCGTGACGGCCTCGATCCAGTGCGGGTGACCGATCCCGAAGACGGCGACCTCGGCGACCCCGTCCAGCTCGTAGACGGCCTCCTCGACCTCCCGGCTGGCGACGTTCTCGCCCCCGGTCTTGATCATGTCCTTCTTGCGGTCGACCACGGACAGGTAGCCGTCCTCGGTCATGATCCCGAGGTCGCCGGAGTGGAACCATCCGTCCCGGAACGCCTCGGCGGTCTTCTCCTCGTCGCGGTAGTACCCGAGCGCGGCGTGGGGGCTGCGGTGGACGATCTCGCCCACCTCCCCCGGAGCCACCGGCGCCCCTTCGTCGTCGACGAGCATGGTCTCCACGTTGATGGCGGCGCGCCCCGCACCGCCGGCCCGTTCGAGCTGCTCGTGCGGCTTGAGGATGGTGGCGAGCGGCGCCATCTCCGTCTGCCCGTAGAAGTTCCACAGCCGCACGTCCGGCAGCCGCCGCATCAGCTCCCGGAGCACCTCGACGGGCATGGGCGACGCCCCGTAGTAGCCCTTGCGCAGGCTGGACAGGTCGCGCCGGTCGAAGTCGGGGTGGCGCAGCAGCGAGATCCAGACGGTCGGCGGGCAGAAGAGCTTGGTGACCCTCTCCCGCTCGATCGTCTCCAGCAGCGCCGCCGGGTCCGGTCCCGGCAGGATGACGCTGGTGGCGCCCAGGTAGACGTCGACGGAGAAGAAGCAGTCGAGCTGCGCGCAGTGGTACATCGGCAGCGTGTGCGCCTCGACGTCGTCGGCGCTCATCTCGCCGTCGATCACGCAGCTCACGTACTGGCTGACGAGGGACCGGCTGGTCAGCACCACGCCCTTGGGCCGCGACTCGGTCCCCGAGGTGTACATGATCCGCAGCGGGTCGTCGTCCTCGACCAGGACGTCCGGCGCCGCGGCGGGCCCCTCGCGCCACCAGGAGTCGACGTCCTCCCACCCTTCGCCCGGCACGGCGCCGGACAGCGGGATCCACCCGCGCACCCCGTCCTGGACGCCGGCCGCGGCGAGCGCCTTCTCCGCGGTCGCGGCGAGCGCGTCCTCCGCGATGATCCCGGACGCTCCCGAGTGCCCGAGGATGTAGGCGATCTCCTCGGCGTTCAGCATGAAGTTCACC
Source organism: Spirillospora sp. CA-108201 (assembly GCF_050936235.1). Lineage (NCBI taxonomy): Bacteria > Bacillati > Actinomycetota > Actinomycetes > Streptosporangiales > Thermomonosporaceae > Spirillospora > Spirillospora sp. CA-108201. The sequence continues at coordinate 4,001,795 of NZ_JBNJNE010000001.1, forward strand.
GGAACGAGCACGACGCCGAGCCTGGCAGCGGCGAACACGGTGACCGCGTACTGCCAGCAGTTGTGGCTGAGCAGCGCCAGCCGGTCCCCCTTGCCGAGCCCCCGCGCCGCCAGGGCGTGCGCGGCCCGGTTCACCGCGGCGTCGAACTCCGCGAACGTGACCCGCAGTTCCCCGGCGACGACGGCCACCTTCCGAGGATCCCGCCGAGCCGTCCGGTGCAGCAGATCCCCCACCGAATGCCGACGAGCCCGACCAACGACCGACACGACCGCCACCTTCCCCCGATAACCGCAGGTGAGAGCAAGAGTGGCCGATCATAACCACACACCCCCGACCTCCCACCACCCCCGAAAGAGGGGGCCAGGCGCGAAGCCCAGGGGGCGGCCGCGGGCGGTCTCCGGGTTTTCGGCGGCGGAAGTGAGTACGGACTCCCGGGCGGCTGAGTAGGGGACCTCAGGTGGTGGCGCGAGAGCCTCGGCAAAGTGGCACCCGAGGTGATGACGATGAGTATCGATCAGCAGTTTTCGGGACGGGCCGCCGCCGGTTCGTCCGTCGCAACGGTCGTCGACGAGCTGGAACTACGTATGTCGTCCGAGGCCGACGACGAGTGGATCCGCCGTCTCCGCCATGAGGTCTACGCGCGGGAACTCGGCCAGCACGCCCCCAACGCCGCCGGCCTGCTCACCGATGACCTCGACGGGAGCAACGTCTACATCGTGGCGGTCCGGCGCGGCGAACCGGCCGGGTTCATCAGTGTGACGCCCCCGTGGGCGGGCCGCTTCTCGATCGATCGCCATCTGCGCAGGGACGGGCATCCGGCGCTGTGCGGCGACGGCCTGTTCGAGATCCGGATCCTGGCCGTCGATCCGAGCCTGCGGGGCGAGATGATCGGCAGGCTGCTGATGTACGCGGCGCTTCGCTGGGTGGCGGGGCACGGAGGCCGGAGCATCGTGGCCTTGGGGCGGGTCGAGTTGCTGCCGATGTACCTGGCGCTGGGGCTCGCGTCCACCGGCACGACCGTGCACTCGGGAGCCGTGGAGTTCCAGCTCCTGACCGGCGACGTCGCCGAGCTCACCGACCGGACCCTGCGACGGCACGGGCCGCTGCTGAGCGATCTGGGCCGGAAGGTGCGGTGGAGCCTGGAGGTCCCCTTCCTGCCCGCCGACGAGTCCTGCGCCCACGGCGGTGCGTCCGTCGAGGCGCTGGGACGGGGGTTCGACACCCTGGACGCGCACGGCGACGTGGTCCCCGCCGACGTGCTCGACGCCTGGTTCCCGCCGGCTCCCGCCGCGGTCGCGGCCCTGACCGGCGGGCAGGAGTGGATCGCGCGCACGTCTCCGCCGGCGCGGGCCGACGGGCTCGTCGAGGAGATCGCGCTTCGCCGGGGCCTGCCCGAGAACGCCGTCGCGGTCGGCGCGGGCTCCTCCGACCTGATCTTCCGGGCGTTCCGCGGCCGGCTGGACGCCTCCAGCCGGGTGCTCCTGGTCGACCCGTGCTACGGCGAGTACGCGCACGTCGTCGAGCAGGTGATCGGATGCCGCGCCGACCGGTTCCCGCTGTCCAGAGCGGAGGGCTGGCGGATCGACCCGGAACGTCTCACCCGTGTCCTGCGGAACCACTACGACCTGGTGGTCATCGTCAACCCCAACAACCCGACCGGGGTCCATCTCGACACGGCCGTCCTGCGGGAGGTGCTGGAGGGCGCGCCGGGCGGAACCCGGTTCTGGATCGACGAGGCGTACGCCGGTTACGCCGGCCAGACGCTGGAGCCTTACGCGGCGGAGGCCGGCAACACCGTCGTCTGTACATCGCTGTCAAAGATGTACGCCCTGTCGGGCCTGCGGGCGGCCTATCTCACGGCGCCTCCACCGATCGTGGCGGATCTGCGTCGCTGGACCCCGCCGTGGTCGGTGAGCCTGCCCGCCCAGATCGCCGCGGTCAGCGCGCTGCGCGATCCGGCGTACTACACCGCCCGGTGGGCCCAGACGGCGGCGCTGCGCGCCGAGCTGGCCGGCGCGCTCGCGGAGGCCGACGAGAACCTGCGCGTCAGCGAGTCGGCGGCGAACTTCGTTCTGCTCACGTTGCCCAGGGGCCGGCTCACCGCGTCCCGGCTCGTCGACCGGTGCCGGCGGCGGGGCGTGTTCCTGCGGGACCTGTCGCCGATGTCCCCGGCGTTCGAGGGCAGGACGGTGCGGATCGCGGTGCGCGACGCCGCGGCGAACGCCCGCGTGGCGGACACCGTCGCCGAGGCCCTGCGCGTTCCGCTCGGCGCGGTGTGACCGAGGTCGCGGATCTGGTCCCCTGGCTTGCCGGCGCGCTGGTCGCCGGCGGCATCGCGGCCGGGCTGTCCAGGCGGCGTGAGTACATGCTGCGGTGGTGCGCCTGGGCGGTGGGCGTGCCCGTCGTGGTCGTCGCCGTGGACCGGGGCCCTGGCGGTGCGGCCGTCCTCGCCGGTTCGGCCGGGGCGGCGTGCGCCCTTGAATACACCGCCTTGACGGGCCTGCCCCGGCTGGACCGCGCGGTGCTCGCGGTCGCCGTACCCGTGGCGCCGGTGACGGCCTGGCTGGCGCCCGGCCATCTGCCCCGGGTTCTGGCCCTCACCCTCGCCGCCGTCGCCCTGGTGCCGGTCCTGGCCGGTGACGCGGCCGGCGGACTCTCCAGGCTGTGCTTCGGCGTGCTCGGAGTGATCTGGTTCGCGCCGCTGGCCGGTGTGGTCCTGCTCGGCCCGGGAGTCCTGGCGCTGTTCGCCGCGGTGTCGATCGCCGACATCACCGCCTCGTTCGGCGGCCGGTCGCTCGGCGGGCCGCCCCTGTCCCCGCTGTCGCCGTCCAAGCACTGGAGCGGCCTGCTGACCGGGACCGTCGCGGGGCTGGGCACCCTGGCCGTGCTGGGTGCTCTCACGCCGCCCTGGGCCGTAGCGGTGGCGGTCGGCGTCCCGCTGGGGGACCTGCTGGAGTCGATGGTCAAGAGAGGTGTCGAGGCCAAGGACTCCGCCTCCTGGCTGGCGGGCGCCGGCGGCCTGCTGGACAGGCTCGATTCTCTCCTAGTCGCCCTGGTGCTGGCCCTAACACTCAGCTGATGGTCGCCGCACCAAGGCCGGGGAGCGAGGAACGAAGCCCAACCGAGGGTTTCGGGCGAAGCCCGGGGGGTCTAGGGGCGAAGCCCCAGGGGCGGGCGGGTGGGGGATGGCGGAGGCACAGGGGGCTCCGGGGGATCGTCCCCCGGGCGGAATGCGAAAGGTCCCCCTGGAAAGCCGCAAAGCGGCGACCAGGAGGACCCTAGGACCAGTAGCGGGGGCAGGATTTGAACCTGCGACCTCTGGGTTATGAGCCCAGCGAGCTACCGAACTGCTCCACCCCGCGGTGATGTCTTAAGTCTAGGGCATGGGAGGGAGTGGTCGGGACGGGCGGCGTCACCGGGTGCAGGAGGGGACGGCGCCCTTGCCGGTCGTGAGGGCGTTGAGGGCCTGGACGGCGTCGTGGAGGGTGTCGGCGCGGACGAGGCGGAGGCCGCCCGGGCGGGAGCCGGCGGCGTCGGCGCAGTTGTCCTTGGGGGTGAGGAAGACGGTGGCGCCGGCCCTGCGGGCGGCGATCATCTTCTGCTGGATGCCGCCGATGGGGCCGACCTTGCCGTCGGGGGTGATGGTGCCGGTGCCGGCGACGAACCGGCCCTGGGTGAGGGGGCCGGGGGTGAGCTTGTCGACGATGGCGAGGGAGAACATGAGGCCGGCGGAGGGGCCGCCGATGTCGCCGATGCTGATGTCGATCTTGAAGGGGAACTTGTACTGGTCGGAGAGGACGATGCCGACGACGGCGCGCTTGCCGGCGGGGTCGGCGACGGTCTTGAGGTCGGCCTTGGCCGTCTTGCCGTCGCGGGTGTAGGTGAGGGTGACGGGGGCGCCGATCGCGCGCTTGGCCATGGTGCCGGTGACCTGGGAGACGCTGGTGACGGCGGCGCCGTCGAGGGCGGTGATCTCGTCGCCGGGCTTGAGGACGCCGTCGGCGGGGCGTCCCTTCTGGACGCCGTCGACGACGACGCGGGTGGTGACGGGGACCTTGAGTTCGTGGAGGGCGGCGGCTTCGGCGTTCTGCTGGGAGTCCTGCATCGCCCGGGTGTTCTCCTGGTCGACCTGCTTGGGCGACTCGTCCTTGGGGAAGATCGTCTCTTCGGGGACGATGGCGGTGTCGCCGGCGAACCAGCCGCGCAGGGCGGTGAACAGGTCGATGCGTCCGCCGGGGCCGCCGCGGTAGGTGACGGTGGTGAAGTTGAGGTGGCCCTGGTCGGGGTAGGTCTGGCGGCCTTCGATCCTGATGAGGGGCTGGCCTTTGTCGTTCGTGCCGAGTGTGTTGCTCGTGGGGCCGGGCATCAGGGCGACGTAGGGGACGCGCATGACGGAGCCGACGACGGCGAGCACGAGGACGAGCACGCTCGCGAGGCTGAGCGTGGCGGCACGACGAGACATGCCGGAAACTCTATGCGGTTCGGGCCCTCAGCAGGCTCCGACCCACTCGTCGCCTCCGTCGGCGAAGGTCTGGTGCTTCCAGATGGGGACGGTGGCCTTGAGGTCGTCGATGAGGCGGCGGCAGGCGGCGAAGGCCTCTTCGCGGTGGGGGCAGGACGCGGCGACGACGACGGCGATGTCGCCGACGCGCAGGTCGCCGACGCGGTGGACGGCGGCGAGGCCGAGGACGGGGAAGTCGGCGGCGACCTTCTCCATGACGGCGCGCAGTTCGCGTTCGGCGCTCGGGTGGGCGCTGTAGGCGAGGGCGGTGACGGCGCGGGCGTGGTCGGTGTCGCGGACGGTGCCGGCGAAGACGGCGGTGCCGCCGGCGCCGGAGGCGCCGACGGCGGCGTACACCTCGTCGACGGACAGGGGCGTGTCGCGCACGCCGATCAGCCGGATGACGTCTCCGCCGGCAACGCTTTGGCTCACGTCCCGCAGGCTACCCGCCGGGCGCGGGCGACCTTACTCCGGTGTGCCCGGCTCGTCGGGTTCGAGGGTGGCGGCGAGGGCCTCGGCGAGGGCGGGGACGAGGTCGGGGCCGGTGAGGACCTCGTCGTCGGCCTCGTGGCGGCGCAGCCGGAGGGCGGAGTGCCGGGCGCCGTCGCGCAGCACGCCGACGATCATGCGCACGTCCTCGCGCCGGGGGTGGGACGCGGCGAAGTCGGCGGCCCGGGCCTCGTCCTCGGGGATCTCCTCCTCGACCTCGGGGGGCAGCACGATCCGCTCCAGGACGAGGGCGCAGCCCTCGACGGTGTCCGGCCAGGCGATGGTGGCGAGGGCGTCCTCGACGCCGGCCTGGTCGGGCAGGGCGGGTTGTTCGAGGGCGGCGAGGGTGTCGGCGCCCTCCTGCAGGCCGAGCTGCTCGGCGAGCTCGGGTTCGGCGCGGCGCAGTTCGGAGCTGCGGACGAGGGCGTAGATGCGCGGCGCGCTGTCCCAGCCCTCCTGGGCCGAGTGACGTTCGAGGTCCAGCACGACTTCTTCCAGAAGACTCACGGGCCCATCTTTCCCCCATTCAGCCCGGGGAAGTGCGGGAACCCCCGTCCCAGTCGGTAAGTTGCATCTACAGCACCGGCGGGCGGCCGGTGGGAGAGATCTCGATCGGAGGGGCCACTTGACCTTCCGGACTCCCGGTTTCGGGCGCCGGCTCGGTACCGGACGGACGCGGGTGCTGCTGCCGGCGCTGGTGGCGCTGGCCGCGCTGCTGGTCGCGTTCCTGGTCTTCACGGCCGTGTACACGGATCTGCTGTGGTACCGCTCGATCGGTTTCTCGTCGGTCTACACGACGCAGCTGCGGGCGAAGGTGGTCCTGTTCTTCGGGGCGGGGCTGCTGATGGCGCTGGTGGTGGGCGCGAACGTGGCGGTGGCGTACCGGCTGCGCCCGGCGTACCGCCCGCTTTCGGTGGAGCAGCAGGGGCTGGAGCGCTACCGGGCGGTGATCGATCCCCGGCGGCGGCTGATCGCGTGGGGGCTGCTCGGGGTCCTGGGGATGCTGACGGGGTCGTCGGTGGCGGGCCAGTGGCCGGTGTGGCTGGCGTTCCTGAACCGGACGCCGTTCGGCGTGAAGGACCCGCAGTTCCACAAGGACGTCTCGTTCTACGTGTTCACGTACCCGTTCCTGCGCCTCGTCATCGGGGTGGTCTTCGCGACGGTGATCCTCTCGATCCTGGCCGCGGTGATGGTGCACTACCTGTACGGGGGGCTGCGGCTGCAGGGGCCGGGCGACAAGGCGAGCCCGCCCGCGCGGGCGCACCTGTCGGTGCTGTTCGGGTTGTTCATCCTGCTGAAGGCGGTCGCGTACTGGTTCGACCGGTACGGGCTGGTGCATTCGGAGCGCGGGGTGGCGACGGGGGCGTCCTACACGGACGTGAACGCGCTGCTGCCGGCGAAGACGATCCTGGCCGTGATCGCCCTGCTGTGCGCCGCCATGTTCTTCGGCAACCTGCTGCGGCGCGGCATGATGCTGCCGGGCGTGGGGTTCACGCTGCTGGTGCTGTCGGCGATCCTGCTGGGCGGGGTGTACCCGCTGCTGATCCAGCAGTTCCAGGTGAAGCCCGACGAGCTGGCCAGGGAGCGCCAGTACATCCAGCGCAACATCGAGTTCACGCGCCAGGCCTACGGGGTGGACGGGGCGCAGGTCGTCCCGTACGGGTCGCAGCCGGTGACCGACAAGAAGGCCCTCCAGGACGAGGCCGGCAAGCTCGGCCAGAGCGGGGTGCGCGTCCTCGACCCGAACGTGGTGGGCGAGACGTTCCAGCAGTTGCAGCGGATCCGGCCGTTCTACCGGTTCCCCGACACGCTGGACGTGGACCGCTACCAGGTGGACGGCAAGCTCGTCGACACGGTGGTGGCGCTGCGGGAGCTGTCCGGGGCGCCGGTGGGGCAGCGCAGCTGGGTGAAGGACCACATGGTCTACACGCACGGCTACGGGTTCGTGTCCGCCTACGGCGACCGGTTCGACTCGACGGAGCCGGCCTTCATCACCCCGGACATGCCGGCGTCCCCGAACCAGCAGATCAAGGTGGCGCAGCCGGAGATCTACTTCGGGGAGCGCTCGCCGCGGTACTCGGTGGTCGGCGGCCGGGGCCAGCAGGAGCTGAACTACCCGGACAACAGCCCCTCGGGGCAGCAGAGCAGCACCTACGACGGGCAGGGCGGCGTGCCCGTCGACTCGTTCGCGCACCGGCTGCTGTACTCGGCGAAGTTCCAGGACAAGAACCTGCTGCTGTCGGGCGCGATCGACAAGAACGCGAAGATCCTCTACGACCGGTCGCCGCGGCAGATGGTGCAGAAGGCGGCACCGTGGCTGACGCTGGACGGCGACCCGTACCCGACGGTGGTGAACGGCCGCATCCTGTGGGTGGTGGACGGCTACACGACGTCCGGCAGCTACCCGTACTCGGAGCAGATGAGCCTCGGGGAGGCCACCCGCGACACGATCACCGACACGCGGTCGGCGGTGGCGCGGCAGGCCAACGACCACATCAACTACCTGCGCAACTCGGTGAAGGCGACGGTGGACGCCTACGACGGCACCGTCCACCTGTACCAGTGGGACGAGAAGGACCCGATCACCAGGACGTGGATGAAGGTGTTCGACGGGACGGTGCAGCCGCGGTCGTCGATCCCGCCGGAGCTGGAGTCGCACTTCCGCTACCCGCAGGACCAGTTCAAGGTCCAGCGGAAGGTCCTCACGAAGTACCACGTGACGGACCCGTCGGCGTTCTACAACGGTGAGGGCTTCTGGGAGGTGCCCGAGGACCCGTCGGCGAAGGGCAAGCAGCAGCCGCCCTACTACCAGAGCCTGCGGATGCCGGGCCAGGACGCCCAGTCCTTCTCGCTGACCACGGTGTTCAACCCGCGCGGCAACCCGCAACTGGCCGCGTTCATGTCGGTGGGGTCGACGCCGGGGCGCGACTACGGGCGACTCCAGATCCTGCAGATGCCGCGCAACGCGCAGCCGGCGGGGCCGGGCCAGGTGCAGAACTCCTTCGAGACCGATCCGAAGGTGAAGGCCGATCTGTTCGCCTTGCGGCAGGGCGGGACGAAGACCGTCCCGGGCAACCTGCTGACGATCCCGTTCGGGGGCGGCCTGCTGTACGTGGAGCCGATGTACACGAAGGCGGCGGGCGGCTCGGAGCAGCAGCCCTACCCGATCCGCGGCAAGATCCTCGTGCGGTACGGGGAGGGCATCGCCGCGGCCGACACGCTCGACGAGGCGTTGAAGCAGGTGCTCGGCGGCACCGGCGCCTCGCCGCAGCCGGGGGCGCCGGTGCCGCCGGACCAGCAGTTGAGCGCGCCGGCGCAGAAGGCGATCGAGGACCTGAAGGCCGCCGTGGCCGACTACGAGAGCGCGCAGAAGAAGGGCGACTACCCGGGCATGGGCGAGGCCTGGAAGCGGATCAAGGACGCGCAGGCCGCGCTGACGGCCGCGGGCCGGGAGCCGCCGAAGTCCTCCCCCAGCCCGTCGCCGAGCCCGTCGTCGTCGCCGTCCGCCTCGCCGAGCACCACGCCGTCGGCGAGCTGACGGCGCCGGGCGCCCGTCCCGCGGGGACGGGCGCCCGGGCTCAGCGGCGGCGCCTGCGGGCGCGGCGGATGGCGGCGGCCGCGCCGATCGCGGCGACGGTGGCGCCCGCCGCGGTCGCCATGGTGGCCTCCTTGCCGCCGACGCGGCGGCCGACGACGGCGTGCCGTCCGGCGGTCTCCTCCATGACGGCGCGCAGGGAGGCGGCGTTGTCGTGGAGGGGTTTCCAGCCGGCGGCGCGCAGCCGGGCGCAGTCCACGACCCACGGGTAGGCGACGTAGTGCAGGTCGGTGGCGGGCGCGGGGGTCATGCCGAGCCGGTGCAGGCGCTGCGCCATCCCGAAGGTGAGGGCGGCGGGCAGCTCGATGGGGCGCTTGCCGGTGATCTCGGCGACCTCGTCGGGGCCGAGCCAGCCCTCGGAGCCGACCGCGAGGGGGCCGGGCACGTTCTCGGTGACGACGACGTCCAGGGCGGACACGAGGTCCTCGATGTGGCAGAACTGCCAGCCGGGGGTGCTGCCCTTGACCGACAGCAGCCGGGGCGCCTCGAAGTGCCGGGTGACGACGGTGTCCACACCGGGCCCGGCGAGCGCGGCGGGGCGGACGACGGTGACCTCCACCCCGGGGTGGGTGAGGTGCGCGGTGGCGGCCAGCTCCTCGATCTCCAGGTAGTCGCCGGCGATGGAGGTGCTGGCCTCGGCGAGCAGCGGGGCGTCCTCGTTCAGCGGCACCTCGTTCTCGGGCCCCGCGCCGTACACCATCGCGGACGTGACGAGGACCACGCGCCGGACGCGGGCCGCCGCGGCGGCGGTGACCACGGTCTGGGCGCCGCGGACGTTGTGGGTGCGGCGCTCGCGCGGGTCCACGTCCGGGGACCGTTCCAGGTCCAGATTGACGATCACGTCGACGTCGGAGAGCCTGCCGGGCAGCAGCGGATCCCTGATGTCGACGACACGCCAGGTGACGCCGGGCACGTCGCCGCGGTGCCCGTCGATGGCGACGACCTTGCGGATCTCTTCCCGTTCGGCGAGCCGGGCGGCCAGCAGCCGTCCCGCGCCGGTGGCCGCGCCGGTGACGGCGACGACCGGGCCCTTGCTACGCCGAGGGCGAACCTTGCCCGTTGCCACGGGGGTGCCCCCTTCCTTGAGTACGCGACCTTGCCGGGACCGGCTAACGTTGCGGATATGAGCCCATCATGCATCCCAGGGGCAAACCGATGAGTGACACTCCGTTCGGCTTCAACCGTCCCGGGGACGGCGACGACGACGACCGGCCCCAGGATCCGTTCAAGGGCATGGGCGGCGACATGGCCCAGTTCGCCGACATGCTGCACCGGTTCGCGGACATGATCGGCGCGCAAGGTGCGGGCGGCGAGGGCGGAGGCCCTCTGAACTGGGACCTGGCCAAGAACATCGCCCGGCACACCGTGGTGGAGCAGGGCGACCCGTCGGTCGTGGACAGCGAGCGGCGCCAGGTCGAGGAGGCGCTGCGCCTGGCGGAGCTGTGGCTGGACGAGCGGACGACGCTGCCCGCCGGGATCCGCACGCCGCAGGCGTGGAGCCGGTCGGAGTGGATCGAGCAGACGCTCCCGGTGTGGGCGAAGGTGTGCGACCCGATCGCGTCCCGCATGGTCGACTCGATGGGCGGTGCGCTCGGCGGCGGTGAGATCCCCTCCGAGATGCAGGCGATGGCGGGCCCGCTGATCGGGATGGTCAAGCAGATGGCCGGGGCGATGGTCGGCGGGCAGGCCGGGCAGGCGCTCGGCGGGCTGGCCCGCGAGGTGACCGGCTCCGCCGACGTGGGCCTGCCGCTGGCGCCGGACGGCGTCGGGGCGCTGCTGCCCGCGGGCGTCGAGGCGTTCGGGGAGGGCCTGGAGGTCTCCTCCGACGAGGTCCGGCTCTACCTGGCGCTGCGCGAGGCCGCGCACCAGCGGCTGTTCGCGCACGTGCCGTGGCTGCGCTCGCACCTGCTGGGCGCGGTCGAGGAGTACGCGCGGGGCATCACCGTCGACCTGTCGGGCATCGAGCAGGCCGTCCAGGGGCTCGACATGAGCAACCCGGAGGCGATCCAGGAGGCGCTCGGCGGGGAGATCCAGCTCCAGCCCGAGGAGACGCCGCGGCAGAAGGCGGCGCTGGCCCGGCTGGAGACGACGCTGGCGCTGGTCGAGGGCTGGGTCGACACGGTCGTGAACGAGGCCGCGCAGGGCCGGCTGCCCGGTTCGGTGAAGCTGGCGGAGGCGGTGCGGCGGCGCCGCGCGACCGGCGGCCCCGCGGAGCGGACGTTCGCGACGCTCGTCGGCCTGGAGCTGCGGCCGCGCCGGCTGCGGGAGGCGGCGGCGCTGTGGCGGTCGCTGACCGAGGCGCGCGGCGCCGAGGGCCGGGACGCGGTCTGGGAGCACCCCGACCTGCTGCCGACGTCCGACGACCTCGACGACCCCGAGGGCTTCGTCCACGGCCGCGACGAGATCGAGGGCCTGTCCGACATCGACCTGTCCAAGCTCACCCGGGGCCTGGACGAGGACGTGAAACCCGACGAGAAGCCCGGCGAGAAGGACTCCGGCGACGCGAAGGGCGCCGGCGAGGGCGAGGGCGGCGAGGAGCCGGACGGCGGCGATCCCGGCGGCGGGCGGGGGCCCGGCGACGAGGGACCGCGCGCATGAGCCCGTCGCGCCCGTCGCGGGTGAACGGCTGCCGGTACGAGCCCGGCTCGTCGACGAACGCGATCCGCAGGCGGGTCGCGCGGGCGAGCCTGTGCTGGCAGCGTCCGCTCGACCAGGAGCGGCGGCGCCGGCGCCCCGACAACTCCCGCTACCCGCGCGTCGGCCGCGCATGACGGCGAGGCCGACGGAGCCAATACGGAAATGGCGGGGAATTCCGTAGAATTATGCGTTGAGCGCTTAGGCGGATCACCGTACGCTGAAGCCGAAATCTTCGGCAGTGCGTGCTCGATCCGTCATAGGCAGGCTTCGGTTGAACAGGTTTCGCTCCTTCGTCAGGTTCGCCTTCGGTGTCGCCCTCGTCGGCGTATTGATCAATCTGGTTTCCAGCGCCATCGACGAGCGCTATCCGGTCTTCCGGGACCTGCTGATCGGTGTCACGATTGCGGGCGCGGTCGGCTGGCTGCTCGTACTGCTCACCCAGTACGTCTTCTCCTATGTGGCGGGCGGCCGATACGCCGTCGAGGCGCTGATATTGAACTCGCGGAACGAACTGCTCATGTACCGGCACCCGCATCACAAGGTGATGCTGCCGCCCGGCGGTCGCGTGAAGCGCTCGGAGTTCCCCAACTTCGCGCTGCAGTTGCGGCTGGAGGAGCGACTGGGACTCAATCCGCGGCAGTACAGGTTCGACGACCACTTCCATCACGGCATCGACGAGAACACCGGGCATCTCGGCGAGATCCAGCGTTTCGCCGCGCCGTTCCTGGTGCAGCGCGAGATCCATCGCCAGCGCACCTTCGTGCGGTTCCACTACGACCTGATCTACGTCCTGCGGCTGCTGGACGACCACACGGCGCTCGACTCCCCGAAGTACGATCCCGTGCATTTCGTGGATCTCGCGGCGCTGCAGGAGATGGTGGCGCAGCGCCGGTCCTTCCCAGATGTCCTGGACGCCTACCGACGCGTCCTCGACACCATCGCCGGGGCACAGAGTTGATCAGGATCAGGTTTCCCCTCGGCGTCGCCGCACCCGCGTGGCTGCGCGACCTCGGCGACCATGTCGAGGTCACCGAGGACCCCTCCGTCATAGCGCTGGAGGAGGAGAAGAACACCGACCGGCAGCGGACCGCCGTCGATCGCGTCTTGCGCGGGGAGTTCGCTCGGCTGTGGTCCGCCGGGGACCGGGTCTTCGACCTGGTTTCGGTGGAGACGCGTTCGGGCTGCAACCACACCTGCACGTTCTGCCCGGTCGCGCGGGCGGTCGATCCCCGTCCCCCGGGCGAACTGGACCTTGCCGCGATCGAGCTGATCGCCCGGCAACTGGGCGACTTGGGCTACGCCGGACGGATAGCGCCGTTCGGCAACAACGAGCCGCTGCTCGACCTCCGGCTCCCCGAGATCGTGGCGACCTTCCGCCGCTCCTGCCCGGACGCCGACATCCGCGTCCTCACCAACGGCATCCTGGCCCGACCGCCACTGGTCGCCGAGCTGTTCGAGGCCGGGCTCTCCACGCTGTCCGTCAACAATTACTCGGACGGCAGACGCGTCATCGCTCCGGTCCGCCGGCTGCTGGCCGAGGCCGGCCACCTGCGGCATCATGACATCAGGATCAGCGTGCGGCGGCGAGCGGAGATCCTCACCACCCGGGCGGGCCTGGCGCCGAACAAGCCCCGCCCCGCCGTGGAACCCCGGGGCTTCTGCGCGCTTCCGTTCACCGACCTGCACGTCTCCTACACCGGTGAGGTCAACCTGTGCTGTTTCGACGCATACGGAAACATTCGTGTGGGAAACGTTGCCGATACTCCGTTGACGGAGATCTGGCGATCCCCGCTGCTCACCCGCTACCGCACGAGCCTGCTGCGGTCCGACCGCGCAGATCTCGATCTGTGCCGGCACTGCGACTTCGACGGCTTCCGGGCCCCCGCCACCGATGCGCCCCGGCCCCTGGTCCGCAACGACATCCTGACTCACGGAGAACCGACTCGTGAACAAGACTGAGGTCATCGAGCGCACCGCCGAATATGCCAGGGAGACGCTGCACTCGGACTCGTCCGGGCACGACTGGTGGCATGTGTCGAGGGTCCACCGACTGGCCCGGGAGATCGGCGCCGGAGAAGGCGCGGACCTTCACGTGGTCGAACTCGCCGCCCTGCTCCACGACATCTCCGACTACAAGCTCAACGGCGGCGATCTGGAGGAGGGCCCGCGCCGGGCGTTCGCATGGCTCACCGGCCTCGGCGAGCCGGAGGATCTCGCGCAGAACGTGGCGGACATCATCGGAACGATGTCCTTCAAGGGCGCGGGCACCGCGTCGGAGATGCCGACCATCGAGGGAAGGGTGGTGCAGGACGCCGACCGGCTCGACGCGCTCGGGGCCATCGGCGTGGCGCGCGCGTTCGCCTACGGCGGTTTCAAGGGCGAGCCGATGCACGTGCCCGACCTGCCGCCGCACCTGCACGCGTCGCTGGAGGAGTACCTCGGCCGCCAGGGCTCCACGATCAACCACTTCCACGAGAAGCTCCTGCTGCTGAAGGACAGGATGAACACGCCCGGTGCGCGCCGCCTGGCCGAGCGGCGGCACCGCGTTCTGGAGCGGTTTCTCGCCGACTTCCTGACCGAGTGGGACGCCAAGGACCTGACATGACCCCCGGCTCCGGCGCCCGGCCGGCCGGCGCCTCGGCCCCTGCCGCCGGCCGCACCGCCGCGGGCCGCCATGCCGAGGCGGTCTCGACGCTGCTCCGGTGGAGCGCGCCTGACACGGAGCAGGAGCGGCTCCGGCGGGAGTTCCTGGAGCATCTGGCCGGCCACCGCGACGGTACCGATCGCGGTTGCGGGTCCGGGCACATCACCGTGGGCGTCGCCGTCTTCGACCGGATGCTGGCGAACGTCCTGCTCACGCACCACCGCGGGCTCGACAGATGGGCCCAGCTCGGCGGCCACTGCGAGACCGGCGACTCCGGCCTCATCGCGGCGGCGCGGCGAGAGGCCGCCGAGGAGTCCGGCATCCCGGCCATCGATGTGGAACCCTCCCCCGTCCGGCTCGAACGCTACCGCGCTCGATGCCGCGGCCGGGATCTGCTGCATTTCGACGTCCAGTTCGCGGCGACGGCCCCGCCCCAGGCGGTGCCGACGCCCGCGGCCGGCGAGGACGAGGCGCGGTGGTTCCCGGTGCGGGCGCTGCCCGCCTCGGCGGACGAGTCCACGCGGAGCCTGGTCCGGCACGTCCTGGCCCTGCGGGATCTCACCCTCTGAGCGGGTGGCCTTCGAGCAGGGCGCGGGTGTTCTCCCAGCCTTCCAGGCCGGGATCGAGGAACCGCAGGTCGTCGAGGGTGCGGAGGCGGTGCCAGCCGGGGCCCTGCGGCACGAGCCCGTGGCGCGGCGCGGCGGCGCGGAGCCTGGCGAGGGCGTCCGGGGTGTCAAGGTCGACGTCGCGCAGGGCATCGGCCAGCCAGCCGGGCAGCGGGAGGCGGGCGGCGAGGGCGACCAGGCCGTTCCCGCGCGCTGCGGGGCCCTCGGCCTGGCAGGCGGCGGCCGGGGCGGAGCCGAGGGCGCGCAGGAGCTTGCCGATCAGCAGCGGCGGCAGGTCGGGGGCGTCGGGGGCGACCAGCGCGGCGGTCTCGGCGCCGAGGGCGTGCAGGGCGGCGAACGCGCCGGCGAGGGTGGCCTCCCGGACGATCGGCGTGCCCGGCCAGGTGACGGCCTCGGCGTCCGGCTGGTCGGGCGGGTCCAGGACGAGCGCGGGCGTCACCAGTTCGAGTCCGGCGACGACCTCGTAGGTGTCTTCGAGCAGCGCGAGCCGGTAGTCCTCCGGGTCGAGGCCGGGCGGCACGGCGGAGCGCGACGGCCACGCGAGCACGGCGGCGCAGCGCGCCGGACCCTCGCGCCGGTGGCCGTCGGCGACCTGGTCGGTCACCCGGCGGCCTCGTGCGGGTACTCGGCGCCGGAGCGCAGGCCGTCGCCGTGGTGGATGTCCGCGACGTCGCCCGGGGCGTCCGCTTCGAGCGGCAGGTGGGCGGCGGCGGCGACGCCCTCCAGGTAGCCGCGGGCGCGGTCGGCCTTCGGGTAGTTGCCGACCAGCTCCCAGAAGTCGGCGCCGTGCCCGGGGATGAGCAGGTGCGCCAGCTCGTGGACCAGGACGTAGTCCACGACCCAGCCGGGCATGCCGCGCAGCCGCGTGGACAGCCGGATGGTGCCGTCGTCGGGGGTGCACGAGCCCCAGCGGGCGCGCTGGTTGGCGACCCAGCGGACGCTGACCGGGTCGGCGCGGCCGGCCAGGTAGCGGCGGGACAGCTCGCGGGCGCGGGACTGGAGGTCGGCGTCGGTGGGCCGCCGCCGGCGCTCCCGCTCCGCGAGGCGTTCCAGGATGGTCGCGATCCATTGTTCCTCTTCGGCCTTGCTCAGCCTGGACGGAACCATCACCACCACCTTGTCGCCCTCACGGTAGGCGGACACGGTGCGCCTGCGCCTCGGGCTGCGGCGGACCTCAACGTTAGGGGGCACGGTCAGAACCGTACTCGAATTTTTGCCGAATCCACAGGGGGTGTTTGACGTTACCGCAGGTCAACCCCTACGTTTTAACCAGTTCTCCTACGCTTCCACCAATCCCGGCGGAGGGTTCCGCGGTGTGCCCGCGCCCTTTACTCTCCTGAGAATTGCGGGCTGCGCTTCTCCCGCTGCGCCGCGAGCCCTTCGCGCATGTCCCGGGACGCCATCGTCACGGGCTGGGCGAGGGACTCCCAGCGCAGCGCCGACTCCATGTCGGGGTGGCCGCCGTTCGCCAGGGCGACCTTGGTGAGCCGGGTCGCGATCGGCGCCTGGGCGGCGATCCGCGCGGCGACGGCGAGGGACTCCCCCAGCACGTCCTCGCGCGGGACGGCCCGGTTGACCAGGCCGTGCTCGGCGGCCTCGGCGCCGGTGAGGACCCGTCCGGCCAGCAGCATCTCGCGGGCCAGCGGAAGCCCGGCGACCTCGGGGAGCAGCCAGGTCGCGGCCATCCCCGGGTGCAGGCCGAGCGCGGTGAACGGGGCGAGCAGCTTGGCGTCGCGCGCCGCGTACCGCAGGTCGCAGGCCAGCGCGAGGCAGAGGCCGGCGCCGACGGCGTGCCCGTTGACGGCCGCGATCGTCGGGACCTCCAGGCCGCGGATCGCGAGCCACGTCCGGTAGAACTCCAGCATCCGGTCGCGCAGCGGCGGGACGGCGACGTCGCCGGCGCCCGCCAGCCAGGACAGTTCGCCGCCGGAGCTGAACGCGGTGCCGGCGCCGGTCACGACGACGCAGCGCAGCGCGGCGTCGGCGCGCAGGTCCTCGACGGCCCGCTTCCAGGCGGCGGTGAGGTCGTCCGCCATCGCGTTGCGGCGGCCGGGGTCGTTCAGGGTGAGGACGGCGACCCCGTCGGGACGGCGGTCGATCAGCAGCACATCGGCAGGCCTCGCGGACATGTCCGGCACCGTACCGCGCCCGCCCGCCCGGCGCGCCGCGCGGGTCCCGCCCGCGTGAGAAAGCGCACACTTACCGCATCCGACCAGGTCAGAGACTTCGACCGGTTCCGGCTCCGGGGAGAGTCGGGGATGGTTATGGCGTGAACGACAGTGGATCATCGACAATGGTCGGCGTGAGCGATCTTCCCCGCCGCGCGGTGACGCGGTCAGCAAAGCTGGCGTCCCTCCCCATCGGCTTCGCGGGACGCACCGCCCTCGGCATGGGAAAGCGGACCTTCGGCCGGCCGGCGGAGACGGTCGCGATGGAGATCCAGACCCGGACCGCCGAGCAGCTGTTCAAGGTGCTCGGCGAGCTCAAGGGCGGGGCGATGAAGCTCGGCCAGATGCTGTCGATCTTCGAGGCGGCGCTCCCGCCGGAGATCGCCGGCCCGTACCGGGCCACGCTGACCAAGCTGCAGGAGGCCGCTCCCCCGCTGCCGGTGTCGACCGTGCACGCGGTGCTGGAGGAGTTCCTCGGGGAGGACTGGCGGGACTACTTCGAGTCGTTCGACGACCGGCCGGCCGCCGCCGCGTCGATCGGCCAGGTGCACCGCGCCGTCTGGCACGACGGCCGGGCCGTCGCGGTGAAGGTGCAGTACCCGGGCGCGGGCAAGGCGCTCATCAGCGACTTCAACCAGCTCGCCCGGCTGGGCCGGCTGTTCGGGGTGCTGATGCCGGGCCTGGACGTCAAGTCGATGCTGGCCGAGCTCAAGGAGCGGGTGGTCGAGGAGCTCGACTACACGATCGAGGCCGAGTCGCAGACCCGGTTCCGCGAGGCCTACCTGGACGATCCCGACTTCGCGATCCCCGAGGTCATCGCGCAGTCCGGCAACATCCTGATCAGCGAGTGGATGGACGGCACCGCCCTCTCGAAGATCATCAGCGAGGGCGACCAGGAGACCCGCGACCACGCGGCCCTGCTGTACTGCCGGTTCCTGCTGTCGGGGCCGAAGCGGTCCGGGATGCTGCACGGCGACCCGCACCCCGGCAACTTCCGGCTGCTGGAGGACGGACGGCTCGGCGTCCTGGACTTCGGCGCCGTCGACCGCATCCCCGGCGGGTTCCAGCGGCGGCTCGGGCTGCTGCTGCGGATCGGCACGATGGCCGACATCGACGAGGTCGAGGAGGCCCTGCGCCGGGAGGACTTCATCCGCGAGGGCGTGGAGATCGACGCCGAGTCGCTGCAGGCGTTCCTCGCGCCGATCACCGAGCCGTTCGTCACCGAGACGTTCAAGTTCAACCGCGAGTGGCTGCGCGACATGGCCGCCCAGGTCACCGACCTGCGGCCCTCCAACGTCGTCCGGCAGCTGAACCTGCCGCCCGGGTACGTGATCATCCACCGGGTGCTGTCGGCGGGCACCGGCGTGCTGTGCCAGCTGGAGTGCGAGATCCCGGCCCGCGCCGAGTCGCTGAAGTGGGTGCCCGGGTTCGCCGACGACGCCGACGGCGAGCTGGTCGGCGGCTGACGCCTCCGCCCGGGAGGGGCCCGGAGAGGCCCGGGGCCCCGCGCACTGATGAGGTGCGCGGGGCCCCGCTCTTCGCGCGCCCGGTGAGTGGGCCACCGGACGCGCTCCACGCGCCCGCCGGGAGGCGCGCCGCCCGCCAAACCATCCAAGAAAGAACGGGCGGCGGCCTGCGACCGGCGTGCTCTGCGTCTTTCGGTCCCTCTCCGTTCGCGGGTCCCGGGCGGCCGCCCGGTCCCGGCTCGCCTCTCGGTCGCCGGTCAGTCCTGGTGCCGCGGCCGCTGCGGGTGCGCGTACGTCTCGCCGGCCGCGGTGGGCGCGAGCAGGACGCGCCGCACCCGCGACGCCCTGGTCCGCGCCTCCCGGCGGGCGCGCCTGAGCGCGACCACGCGCGCGGCGAGCTCGTCGGGCACGGTCGCGGGTATTCGCTCCCGGGACAGGTCATGGCTGAGCAACGTCATCTCGCTGAGCATCGTCATCTCGTTCTCCCCGGCCGCCCGGAGGCGCGGTCCCCGCGCGGGGGCCGCGCCTCCGGGATCGGTTCGGCCGATCACCGGCGTGGTGGGCATGATCGCCTCACACCGCCACTTCGTCGGGCCGCGGGTGCTTGCGCGGGCGGCCGCGCGGCCGCTTGCGCGGCACGATCACACCGCGGACGAACAGTTCGCCGCCCCAGACGCCCCAGGGCTCCTTGCGCTCCAGCGCCCCGGCGAGGCACTCCTTGCGGAGCGGGCACTCCAGGCACAGGGCCTTGGCGAGCTCGACGTCGGCGGGAGCCTCGGCGAAGAACAGCTCCGGGTCGGTCCGGCACGGAAGCGTGAGGTCCTCCTCGCTTACTGCGAGAGCCCCCTGCATCACAGTCACCCTTGTTCCTCTCGTTGGATCTCAACGGGCGTGTCGGTGGGTCTGGACAAAGAAGAAGGCCGCGGATCCGGTGTCGGGATCCGCGGCCTGGGGGCTTGCCGGTCTTCGTTCTAGACCGGTCGTCGCCTCCAGGGGAACGGACCCGACACGCCACCCTCGGGGGTGACGCCCGTGTGGGCCGTGGCCGGAGCCGGAGCGCTCATGTCCTCGAAAAGGTGTTCGGAGACACTGCGCCCCTGGTCGTCCTGGATTCGCTGCTCGAAGCGCAGTCCGCGCAGATTCGTGCCGCGCAGCCCGCGCTCGTCGAGCCGCCACATGCCGCGCTCACGCTGCCGCAGGGCGGACGCCTCGACGGACGCCCCGAAATACGCGACGGACTCGCCGGGCTTCGAGAGACGGGTCATCGGGGCGCGGGACACGGAGGTGCCGAGCATCGAGGTGCCGGGGCAGGCCGCGGTCCAGGACGACGCGGATTTGATCAACGTGTTGCTCACCGGACTGCACACCACCTCTCTGGCTCCTCGGGCCGGGTCCGGCGGATCCAAGATCCACACCGGTCGGCCGGTTGATTGCTCGCGTCGAGCGTACGGGGACTCCGCCGAATCAAGCAAGATATTTTTGACCTGCGGTTTCGTGGGTGACCTCACCCTCGTCCCGCAGAACCCGGGGCGTCTCGCGAGCGTCGAAACTCCCGGGAGCCCCGTACGGAACGATCATCTCACGGGCGGGGTCCGCGCTCGGTGTCGGAGACGCGGACGAGGCCCTCCTGCATGACCGAGACGACCAGTTCCCCCGAGCGGGTGAACACCTGGCCGCGGGCGAGCCCCCGCGCGCCGCCGGCGAACGGCGTGTCCTGGTAGTACAGCAGCCAGTCGTCGGCGCGGAACGGCCGGTGGAACCACATCGCGTGGTCGAGGCTGGCGCCCATCGTCCGCCGGTCGCCCCAGGCCAGCCCGTGGTTGAGCAGGACGGTGTCGAGCAGCGTCATGTCCGAGGCGTAGGTCATCAGGCACACGTGCAGCAGCGGGTCGTGCGGCAGCTCGCCGTCCACCTTCAGCCACACCTTCGACTCGGGCGTGGCGAGGGCGGGGTCCTTGGCCGCCTCCCACGTCAGCGGCGTCGCGTGCCGGATGTCGAACGGGCGGCGGGTGACGAACTCGCGCGCGCCGACCTCGCCGAACAGCGGCGTGAGGCGGGTCAGGCCGTCCGGCAGCGTCTCCGGGTCGGGGGCCTGCGGCATCGGGGCCTGGTGGGACGGGCCGTCCTCGGCGATCTGGAACGACGCCGACAGCGTGAAGATCGCCTTGCCGTGCTGGACGGCGGTGACGCGGCGGGTGGTGAAGGACCGCCCGTCCCGGACCCGGTCGACGGTGTAGACGAGCGGGACGAGGGGGTCGCCGGGCCGGATGAAGTAGGCGTGCAGCGAGTGGACGGGCCGGTTCGCGGGGACGGTGCGTCCGGCGGCGACGAGCGCCTGCCCCGCCACCTGCCCTCCGAACACGCGCTGCCGCCGCTCCTCGGGGCTGCGGCCGCGGAAGATGTCGTTCTCGATCTGCTCCAGGTCGAGCAGGTCCAGCAGTGCCTTCAGCGATTCCTTCACGGCCGCCAGTCTTCCTTATCGGTGCGGGTGAGCCGCGTCTCACCCCGTGGGGCCGGGCTCGCCCCGGCGCCCGGTCCCGCCCCCGGTACCAGGCCCTGTTGCGAAGTGGATCTCGGCGATGCGCGCGAACGCGTGAGCTGCCCGGTGGAGCGATGCCGGAGGCGAGCGGAACCGGGCAGATCGCGAAGCGATGCCGCGTTCGCCCAGGCCCGGTCACGCAGCGAGCCGCCAGGCGAGCGAAGTGAGCCGGGACTCGGAAACACAGCCGCCAGGCGAGCGAAGTGGGCCGGGGCTTTGAAACACAGCCTAGAGCCCGCAGAGGCCGAGGACGGCGTCGCCGTAGCGGTCGAGCTTGACCCTGCCGACGCCGGGGATGCGGGCCAGGTCCTCCAGGGACTCGGGGCCGTGCTCGGCGATCGCCTGGAGCGTCGCGTCCGTGAACACCACGTACGCGGGCACCTTCTGCTCGGCCGCCACCCCGGCGCGCCACTCCCGGAGCGCGAGGAGGAGCTCCTCGTTCAGCTCGGAGGGGCAGTCCTCGCAGCGGCCGAGCTTGCGCTCGACGGCGGCGGTCAGCGGGCGCCCGCACACGCGGCAGGGCTGCGGCCCCTTGGCGGGGCGCCGCTTCGACCGGTCGAGGCGCGCGGGCGTGTGCGTGGTGGTCTTGCCGGTCAGGCCGTCCAGGAAGCGGGAGGGGCGGCGCGCCTGCGTCCCGCCCGGCGAGCGCGCCAGCGCCCACGACAGGTTCAGGTGCACGCGGGCCCGCGTGACGCCGACGTACAGGAGGCGGCGCTCCTCCTCGATCTGCTCGGGCGTCTTGGCGTAGATGATGGGCAGCGTGCCCTCGGCCAGCCCGACGAGGAACACCGCGTCCCACTCCAGGCCCTTGGCGGCGTGCAGCGAGGCGAGCGTGACGCCCTCCAGCGGCGGGGCGTGCTGGGCGGCGGCGCGCTCCTCCAGCTCGGAGACGAACTCGGGGAGGCCGGCCCTGGGGTTGTCGGCGGCCATGTCCTCGGCGAGCTGCGCCAGCGCCGCGAGGGACTCCCAGCGGGCGCGGGCCGCGCCGGCGCCCTCGGGCGGCCGGTCGGAGAACCCCGCCCCGCTCAGGACGTGCCGGACGGTCTGGATCAGCCCCGTCCCGTCGGTCTCGGCGTCGGCGCCCGCCCTCGCCGCGCCGCGCAGCCGGACCACGGCCTCGCGCACCTCGGGCCGCTCGAAGAAGCGCTCCGCGCCGCGCAGCACGTAGGGGACGCCCGCGGCCCCGAGCGCCGACTCGTACGTCCCGGACTGCGCGTTGATCCGGAAGAGGATCGCGATCTCCCGCGCGGGGACGCCCTCCTCGATCAGCTTGCGGGCGCGCCGCGCGGCGTCGTCGGCCTCGGCGACCTCGTCGTCGTACTCGTCGAACACGGGCTCGGGCCCGTTCTCGCGCTGCGCGACCAGCTCCAGCCCGTGCCGCGCGCCGCGCGCCTGCCCGATCACCCCGTTCGCCAGCCGGACGACCTGCGGCGTCGAGCGGTAGTCGCGGACGAGCCTGACGACCTTGGCGTCCGGGTGCGTGCGGGTGAAGTCGAGCAGGTGGGAGGGGGACGCGCCGGTGAAGGAGTAGATGGTCTGGTTGGGGTCGCCGACGACGCACAGGTCGTCGCGGTCGCCGAGCCAGGCGTCGAGGAGCAGCTTCTGCAGGGGGTTGACGTCCTGGAACTCGTCGACGACGAAGTACCGGTACTGCTCGCGGACCTGGTTGGCGACCTCGCGGTGCTCGGTGAGGACGGCGGCGGTCAGTTCCAGCATGCCCTCGAAGTCGAGCAGGTTGCGCTCGCGCCTGAGCTGCTCGTACATCGCGTAGACGCGGGCCACGTCGACGACCTCGGCGGGCGGGCGGCGGCCCGCCTTCACGACCGCGGCCGGGTAGTCCTCGGGGCGGTTCTGGGTGACCTTCGCCCACTCGATCTCGCTCGCGACGTCGCGCAGTTCGGTGCGGCCGAGGGTGATCCGGCACGCGCGCGCCGCGTCCGCGACCAGCCCGATCTTCGAGTCGACGATCTTCGGCGGCTCGCCGCCGACGACGCGCGGCCAGAAGTAGTGGAGCTGCCGCAGCGCCGCCGCGTGGAACGTGCGGGCCTGCACGCCGGGCGCGCCGAGCTGCCGCAGGCGGCTGCGCAGCTCCCCCGCGGCGCGTGTGGTGAACGTCACGGCGAGGACCCGCTGCGGCGTCACGACGCCGGTGAGGGTCGCGTAGGCGATCCGGTGGGTGATGGCCCTGGTCTTGCCCGTTCCGGCGCCCGCGAGGACGCACACCGGGCCCTTCACCGCCTCGGCGACCGCCCGCTGCTCCGGGTCGAGTCCCTCCAGCACCGACTCAGCTGACATTCCCCCATACTCGCAGCCCGCCTCACCTGTCTCGGCCACCCCGCCGCCTGTGGACGACGAGGAATGGGAAAGGGCCGTCCGCTGTTCTCTCCGGGGTACACCCCCGATCGCAAGGAGACGCGGAACCGATGGCGACGCCGACGACCGACCGGGCCAGGGGCGCGGCCGGCCAGCTCACCATGTACACGACGACCTGGTGCGGGTTCTGCCGGAGGCTGAAGAGCCAGCTGGCCCGCGACGGCATCCACATGGTGGAGGTCGACATCGAGCGCGACCCCGCCGCCGCCGAGTTCGTGATGAGCGTGAACGGCGGGAACCAGACGGTCCCGACCCTGGTGTTCCCCGACGGCACGGCCGCGACCAACCCCAGCGCCAAGGAGGTCAAGCGCCGCCTCGCGCAGATCGCCGAGGCGGGCTGAGACCCACGCAGAGGCCCGCCGACCGGACGGTCGGCGGGCCTCTCCGTGCGCGGGGCCTTCCTAGAACGGCGGCATGTTGGGGAGTTCGCCGCCGTACCAGCGCATGATGAGCTGGGCGGCGATGGACAGCGGCCCCGGCGCGACGATCTCGCCCGCGTCGATCGCGGCGCGCAGCTCGTCGCGCGTGTACCAGGCGGCGTCCAGGATCTCCTCGGGGTCGGGGCGCAGCGGGAGGCCCCCGTCCGTCCGGGCGGTGAACCCGAGCATGAGGCTCTGCGGCAGCGGCCACGGCTGGCTGCCGAGGTAGCGCACGTCCCGGACGGGCAGCCCGACCTCCTCCTCCACCTCCCGCGCGACGGCCTGTTCGAGGGACTCGCCCGGTTCGACGAACCCGGCGAGGATCGAGCGGCGGTCGGCGGGCCACTGCGGGCCGCGGGCCAGCAGCACGCGGTCGGCCTCGTCCGTGACCAGCATGATCACGGCGGGGTCGACGCGCGGGAAGTGCTGCGAGCCGTCCTCGGGGCAGACGCGCACGTGCCCGGCGGACGCCACGCGCGTCTGCGCCCCGCACCGCGGGCAGTGCCGGTGGGTGGCGTGCCAGTGCTCCAGGGCGACGGCGTGGGTGAGCAGCCCCGAGTCCCGGTCGCCGAGGAGGGCGCCGACGCGGCGCAGGCCGGCCGGCTCCGCCCCCTCGATGACGGGCAGCGGGCCGCTCACCCCGAAGTGGGCGACGCCGTCGCCGTCGACGCCGAGGAGCCACCGGTCCCCGTCCGGCGCCCGGTCCGGCGGGACGAGGACGAGCGCGGGGGCGGGCTCGAAGGTGACGAGCGACCGCCCCTCCTCGATGACCAGGACGCGCGTCAGGGGGTCCGCCCATGCCCCGTCCAGCCAGTCCTCGTCGCGCCGGTTCAGCGCGACGCGGTCGAGCGTGCCGCGCGCGAGCGCGAGCCACTCCAGCGGGGCGGTGGACGTCTCCTGCGCGGCAGGCGGCGTCTCCTGCGGGGCGTCGGTCATCGTGCTCCTCTCCGGCGTGTTCAGCGCAGCGCGGCCGCGAGTTCTTCCCACAGGTAGGCGGCGGTCTCAGCGCCCTTGAGCAGCAGCGGGATCTCGACCTTCTCGTTGGGGGCGTGGATGCGGTCGTCGTCCAGCCCGACCGCGACGAAGACCAGCGGCGCGTCCAGGATGTCGGCGAGGTCGGCCTCGGGGCCGCTGCCGCCCTCGCGGGTGAACAGCACCTCGGAGCCGAAGGCCCGCTCCATGGCGCGCCGCGCGGCCCTGACGCCGGGCGAGTCGATCGGCGAGAAGCAGGGCCGGACGCCGCCGCCCGGGACGCGGACCTCGGCCTCGACGCCGGGCGGCGCCTGCTCGGCGACCCACGCCTCGAACCGCGCCTGGATCTTGCCGGGGTCCTGCCCGGCGACGAGCCGGAACGAGATCTTGGCGTGCGCCTCGCGGGGGACGATCGTCTTGCCGCCCGGGCCGGTGTGCCCGCCCCACATCCCGTTGATCTCGGCGGTCGGCCGGGCCCAGACGCGTTCGAGGGTCGTGTAGCCCTTCTCGCCGTAGGCGGCGCGGCTGTTCCCGGCGGTGCGCAGCCATTCGGCCTCGTCGAACGGCAGCCGCGCGAACAGCTCCCGCTCCTCGTCGCTCAGCGGGACGACGTCGTCGTAGAACCCGGGGACGGCGACGCGGCCGTCGGCGTCGTGAAGCGCGGCGAGCAGCGCGGCCATCGCGTGGAGCGGGTTGGGGACGGCGCCGCCGAACGAGCCGGAGTGCAGGTCGCCGTCCGGGCCGCGCAGCGTGACCTCGGCCTCGGCGAGGCCGCGCATGCCGGTGCACATGGACGGCACGTCCGCCGCCCACATGGTGGTGTCGCTGATGACGACGGCGTCGCAGGCGAGCCGGTCGCGGTGGGTGCGCAGCAGCTCGGCGAAGTGCACGGAGCCGGACTCCTCCTCGCCCTCCACCAGCAGCCTGACGGTGACGGGCGGGGCCTGGCGCCCGGACGCGGCGAGCGCCGCGCGGATCCCCAGGGTGTGGAAGAAGACCTGCCCCTTGTCGTCGGACGCGCCGCGCCCGACGAGCCGGTCGCCCCTCTCGACGGGCTTGAACGGGTCGGTCTCCCACTCCTCCAGCGGCTCGACCGGCTGGACGTCGTGGTGCCCGTACACGACGACCACGGGGGCCTCCGGGTCCTCGGCGGGCCATTCGGCGAACACCGCCGGCAGGCCGGGCGTCTCCCAGACCTCGACGGTGGGGAAGCCCTGCCCGCGCAGGTACTCGGCGAGCCATCCGGCGGAGGTGCGCACATCCTCGGCGTGCGCCGGGTCCCCGGAGATGGACGGGATCGCCAGCCACTCCTTGAGGTCGGCGACGAACCGGTCGCGGTCCGCCTGGATGAAGGCGACTACGTCGTTCACCTGCATGCCCCTTCGCATGTCGTAATGTCGGGCTGAGTGACCTCTGTCCGGGATCTCCGGACGTCCCGACCCCTCGGGTTCCCCGAGGCGGGACCTCACAGTAAGGGATCGCCTTGCCTCGATCGCGGGAGTGGCCTTGATCCTCATCGACCCGCCGCTGTGGCCCGCGCGGGGACGCGTGTGGTCGCACATGGTCAGTGACGTTTCCTACGAGGAGCTGCACGCCTTCGCCGCGGATCTGGGCATGCCGCCGCGGGCGTTCGAGCGCGACCACTACGACGTCCCGTCGGAGCTCTACGAGGCGGCGCTGCTCCAGGGCGCCGAGGCGGTGGGCTGCCAGGAACTGCTCTTGCGGCTGACCGGGGCGGGCCTGCGCCGCCGCAAGGCGTACCGTTCCCGGGCGGTCCGGCTGGGCGGTTAGGCGTTGAGGAGCAGCAGTTCCGTCCGCATGTTGGTACGGGCGCGCTCCTCGAAGCGCTCGCGCGCGGCGGGCGTGTGGAAGAGCCGGGGCAGGGCCAGGAGGCCGTTGAGCACTTCGGCCCGTCCCGCGCGGAAGAACTCGTCGGGGACGAACGCGTACTCCTCGCGGACGGCGGCGGCGTAGGCGGCGTACTCCTCGGGCCCGGCGCCGAGGACGGCGAGGTCGGCGTCGCAGAGGACCTGCCCGTCGCAGTCGCCCTCCTCGGGCGCGTGCGTGGCGGTCAGCTCGACGAGCCGGACGACCCGCGCGACGACCGCCTCCGAGATATCGGTGTCGGCGAGCATGCGCGCGGCCAGGCGGGCACTGCGCTCCTCGTTGTCGGCGCGCTCGGGGTCGTAGACGGCGTCGTGGAACCAGGCGGCGATCCGGACGGCGTCGGGGTCCCCGGCGTGCCCGGCCAGCTCGTCCACGAGATCGAGCACCGCGGTCAGGTGCGCGCGGGTGTGGTAGCGGCGGTGCGGCTCCCCGTAGCGCTGGTCGAGCTCGCTCCCGATGTGCCGGGTGTGGGGGCCCGCCAGCGCCACCCACCGGTCGACAAGATCCATGGGCCCATCCTGGCGGATCGCGGGACGGGCCGGGACACGCGGTGCCATCGTTCTTGCGTGCGGAGGGCGCCCCGGCCACTATGGTTGATCACTGCGAGTTAGGCAAGGCTTACCTCACTCACTGGAAGGGCCGGTCGTGGCCGCCTCTCTCTACCTGGTCGCCGGCAAGGCGACCGACTCGGTGACGCACGGGTTCCTGCCCGCCGCCGCGCGCCTGGGCCTCGACGTCGCGCTCCTCACCGACCGTCCCGCCGCCCACGACGCCGGCGTGCCGGTGGTCGCGTGCGACGTCTCCGACTTCCGCGACATCATCGCGCGCGTCGAGGACGCCGCCGCGCGCGGCGGAGGCGAGCCCGCCGCCGTCTTCTCCAACAGCGACTTCCTCCAGGCGCCGGCCGCTCTGGCCGCCGCCTACTTCGGCCTGCCCGCCAAGGACTGGCGGGCGGCGACCCGGGCGAAGAACAAGGCGCTCATGCGGCGGCACCTGGCGCCCCTCGACCCGGTCTTCTCGGCGGACGCGGGGCGCGTCCCGGCGGACGCGCCGTATCCCCTCGTCCTCAAGCCGCGCGAGGGCGTGGCGAGCGAGGACGTGTTCCTCGTCGGCGACGCCGCGCAGCTGGACGCCCGGGTGGAGGAGATCAGGGCCCGCCGCGGCGACCCGCTCGTGGCCGAGGAGTACCTGCCGGGCCGCCTCCACACGCTGGAGACGCTGGGGGACGGGCGGGAGCTGCGGGTGCTCGGCTCGTTCCGCACGACGCTCTCGCCGCCGCCGTTCTTCGTGGAGGAGCGCCTTGAGTGGGCGCCCCCTCCCCCGGAGACGGCACAGGTCCTGCGGCAGCTGGAGGCGCTGGGCGTCGGTTTCGGTGCCTGCCACACCGAGTTCGTCGTCCACGAGGGGCGCGCCCGCATCATCGAGGTCAACTACCGGCTGATCGGCGACCACTGCGACTTCCTGCTGGCCGATCTGCTGGGCGTGCCCCTCTTCGAGCAGATCCTGCGGGTCCATCTCGGGGAGGCCCTGCCGGGGCGGCAGGTCCCCCGTCCGCGCCACGCCGTCGCCGAGCCCGTCATAGCCGATCGCTGCGGCACGCTCACCGCGGCTCCCGGCCCCTTGCAGATGGACGACGGGCCGGTGCACCTGGCGTACCGCCCTCAACGCGCGGTGGGCGACACGGTGTCCCTCACCCGCACCAACCGCGACTACCTGGGAACCGTACGGGCCATCGGCCCCGGGCCGGACGAAGTGAACGCCGCCCTGGCCCGGTTCCGCGCGACCCACGACTGGACGATCGCGTGACCGGCGACGATGCCGAAGGCCCGCTCGCGGCCCGTGTGCTGGACGCGCTGCTGAGAGAGGACTACTCGGGCCTGAGACACTTCGTCCGGGGCCACACGCTGGAGCTTCCGGGCCGTTCGGTGCGTCTTCTGGAAGCTCGGCCCGCCTTCCTCTCGAAACTCGTCGTGGACCCTTGGCAGGGCCTGAGGCTGAGCGACGTCTTCGATGCCGTCCGTCTGGTGGCCGACCCGCGTGACGACACGACGTCCTTCGAACGCGAGTGCTTTCAGGCTCTGGCGGCCATCAAGCTGCACGACGACGCGCGCCCGGCCGTCCACCGGCGGCTGGGACGCCTCCCGGCCGAGCTGCGGACCGGCCCCGGCACGTTCTACGAGACGCTGGCGGCCTACAACGGCCATCCCGTGCATCCGACCGGACAGAGCCGCTCCGGGCTGTCCCTGGCCGAACTGAGCCGCTACGCGCCCGAGTTCGCGCCGTCGTTCCCGCTGCGCTGGGCGGCCGTGCGGAACGCGACGCGGGCCGGGGCGCTTCCCGACTGGTGGCCCGCGCCGTCCGACGTCGGACTGCGGCGGGCGGATGCGGGCGCGCTGTTCCCCGTCCATCCCCTGGCGGCGCGGCAGGTGCGCTCCCAGCCCGGCGCCACCCTCGCACCTCAGCCGTACTTGCAGGTCATGCCCACTCTGTCGATGCGGACGGTCGCCGCCGCGCCGCTCGACCACGTGAAGATGCCGCTGCCGACGAGCACCCTCGGCCTCCGCAACCGGCGCACCATCATGCCCGGCACCCTCCCGGACGGCGCGCTCGTCGAACGGATCCTGCGCCAGGTCCTTTCACAGGAGCCGTCGCTTCCCGTCCTTCTCGCCGACGAGCAGACCTACGGCCATGCCGACGACCCGCTCCTCGGCTATCTGGTGCGGCGCTTCCCCGCGGAGACTGCGCGCGCACACATCGTCCCTGTCGCGGCCCTACTCGCCGAGTCACCGGACCAGGGTCACGTCATCGAGCACTGGGATGTCGAGGCGCTCTTCGGCGCCTACCTGTCGGCGCTGCTTTCCTGGAACGTGACGCTGTTCCGGTACGGCATCGCGCTGGAGGCGCACCAGCAGAACGTGGCACTCGTCTTGGACGAGTCTCCGCTTCGCCTCCTCATCAAGGACAACGACGGCGCGCTGATCGACCCGTCCCGCCTCAGGGAGCGCCTGCCGTCCGCCCCCGGCACGGACCCCCGCGACCTCGTCGACCGCAGGATGACGACCTCCGATCCCGAGGCCCTCGCCCGCGTCTTCGTCACCATCACCCTGCACCTCTGCGCCGCGGCGCCCGCGCTGGGCCTGGCCGAGCGGGGCCTGCTCCCCTGGCGGACCGGGCGCCGGATGATCCGCGAACGGCTCGACGGGGCGCTCGGGCCGCAGGACGCGTTCCTGCGCGCCCGCACGCTCGACGCCGGAACGCTGCCCGGCAAGGCCATGGTCACCGCAGGAACCCTCGTCGACAAGGCCAGGACCGGCGCGGCCGACATCAACAAGCACTACGGCCCACCGGGGCCCAACTACCTACTGGACACGACGTGCTGCTGACAGAACCGGCCGTCACGGCCGACGACGCCACCGCGACCGCGCTGCTCAACTGCCTCATCCGGGAGGTGTGCGGGCCCGAGCAGCAGATCTGGCCGGACGGCGCCCGACTGGTGTTCCGGCTCCCCCGCGCGGGGGTCGTGCTGCGCGCGGGGCTGGCCCGTCCCCCGGTCGGGGCGACCTGCCGCCTGGCGCCGCCCTACGAGGAGCGCCGCGAGGACGAGTGGACAGCGGCTCCCTGGGACAGGCTGGCGAACCTGGTCGCGGGCGAACTGGAACTGGCGACCGGCTTGCCGAACCCGGAGTTCCTCGTCCAGGTGGACGGCAGCCACACCGCGCTCACCGCGATCCTCGCAGCCAGAGGTGAGCCGGCTGAAGACCGCTACATCGACTCGGAGCAGTCTCTTGTCGCCGGACACCGTTTCCACCCGTCTCCGAAGGCCCGCCAGGGCGCGCCGGAGGAGTGGCTCCCGTACGCGCCCGAGGTGAGGACTCGGTTCCGTCCGCTGTGGCTGGCCGTTCCTGCGGAGCTCGTCGCCGAGGAGGGGGCCGCGGAGGCGTTCGCAGAGCTGGAAGCGCATGGCCCCTCAGTGCCGTCTGGGCGTCGGTTGCTTCCCGTTCATCCGTGGCAGTTCTCCTTGCTGGCGGACAACCCCGCCTTGCAGAGGGCTTTGGCGAACGGCTCTCTGGTCGATCTCGGCCCATCCGACATGGAGGCCGTGCCCACCTCGTCCGTGCGGACCGCGTACCTGCCGGACGCCGACGTGTTCTGCAAGTTCAGCCTGGACGTGCGCATCACGAACTGCGTCCGCAAGAACGCCTGGTACGAGCTGACCGGCGCGATGACGCTCGACGAACTGCTGCCGCCCATTCTGGAGAAGCTGAACGCCACGTTCCTCAGAGAACCCGCCTACCGCAGCGTCGCCCTCCCCGACCGCCGCCTGTACGAGGGCCTCGGAGTGATCCTGCGGCAGGGCGTCAGGTCCCTTCCCGGCACGCCCCTCCTCGCGGGCGCCTTGGCCGACCCCTACAACGCTTTCCTCGCCGGCCTGCCCGCCCTCTCGTCGCCGGACGGCGCCCAAGCCTGGTGGGACGCATACGTAGCCCATGTGGCACCGCCCGTACTGGGTGCTTACCTGGACCATGGCGTCGTCCTGGAGCCTCACTTGCAGAACGTCCTCGTCTGCGTCGACACCGACGGCATGCCCATCCATGCCGTGTTCCGCGACATGGAAGGCACCAAACTCACGGCCGGCCACTGGGACCTGTCGCATCTGCCCTCCCGTGTGGCCGAGAGCCTCACCTACGCCCCCGACCGGGGCTGGAACCGCGTCGTCTACTGCCTCCTCGTCAACCACCTCAACGAGATCGCCGCCGCCGTGGCCGACCTCCACCCGTCCTTGGACGAGACCCTCTGGCGCACGGCGCGCGGGCACTTCGCCGCCTTCGACCATCACCCGCAGGTGAGGGCTCTTCTGGCCGGTGTGCCGCTGCCCGCCAAGGCCAATCTCCGCACCCGCTGGTCACGGACGGCCGACCGCGGCGCGGCCTACGTCCCCGTCCCCAACCCGCTCGCCGCGCCCCGCCCGCTGTGAACGAGTTCGCGCTGAGCCTCGACCGGTACCCGGCCTACGTCTACGACCTGCCCGGCCTCGAAGCCCACGTCCGGGACATCCGCGCGGCGCTGCCCGGCACGGAGGTCTTCTACGCCGCCAAGGCCAATCCGGACGCCGAGATCCTCCGGACCCTCGCGCCTCACGTCGACGGCGTGGAGGTGTCGTCCGGCGGTGAACTCGCCCACGTCCGGGAAACCCTTCCCGGCAAGCCGGTGGCTTTCGGCGGGCCCGGGAAAACGGCTGACGAACTGGCGTTGTCCCGAACGCTCGGCGCCGACCGGATCCATGTGGAAAGCCCGAACGAACCGGCCCGCCTGGCCGCCTTGGGGCCCGCCGACGTCCTGCTCCGCGCGAACCTGCCCATGGACGTGCCGGACGCCGCCCTCACCATGAGCGGCCCTTTCGGCATGGACGAGGAAACCCTCGACCACTGCGCCGAAGTCTTGGCCGAGTATCCGAATCTCACGCTCCGAGGCGTCCACGCCCACCTGGCCTCCGGGCTGGACGCGCCGGTCATGCTCGACCTGGCGCACCGGATAGCGGAATGGGCGCTGCCCTGGCTCCGCTCCCGAGGAGTAGAAGACCCCGAACTGAACGTGGGCGGCGGCATGGCGGTGGACTACGCCTCGCCGGAGACCCGCTTCGACTGGCGGACCTACGGGACGGGCCTGAGCCGCATCCCCGCGAAGGTCCGCATAGAACCGGGACGGGCGATGACCGCCTACCACGGCTGGTACGTCACCGACGTTCTGGACGTGAAGACCACGCGCGGCGAGACCTGCGCCATTCTCCGAGGCGGCACGCACCACCTGAGGACTCCCGTGACGAAAGGCCACGATCAGCCTTTCAGGGTTCTCACCGCGAGCGGCCCGGAGCGCCGGGCCACCCTCGTGGGCCAGCTCTGCACGCCCAAGGACGTCTTCGCACGCGACGTCCTCGTCCCGCCGCTGGCGCCAGGCGACGTCATCGCCTTCACCATGGCCGGCGCCTACGCCTGGAACATCTCCCACCACGATTTCCTGATGCACCCGAAACCGGATTTCCACTACCGGCGCTGACCAGGCGCCGCGCGTTCAGCCGCGGGGCCTCCCGGCGTTCAGCCGCGGGGCCTCCCGTCCCAGCGCCACGATGTGACGCGCGGACGCCCGGGAAGGTCCCCGCGACCGGTGGCCCACAGCAGGGTCGCCCAAGGGGCCGTGTCTTGCGGCGCGCTGGGGAACAGGCGTCCCAGCACGCGGGCGCACAGATCCGCGGGCGGCTCCCACGGCAGCCCCAGCCCGCCCGCCAGGTCGTGCATGTGGACGAGGGTCTCGACGATCCCCATGGCGGCGAACCCTTCGGCGTCCGAGGCGCCGAAGGAGTGATGCGCGCGGACGTCGGGCGGCGTGCAGCGGACCACCGCGGACAGCATCCCGCCGCACGCGTCCAGGACCTGCAGCAGCCCCGCCGGTCCGGCGCTCCTGTCCGCGTGGACGGCGTTGGCCGGCCCGCCGGGCCGGCGGCTCTCCCAGACGAACGGCACCTCGCCGTCCGCCGGCGGCGTCCTCGGCGCGATCTGGGCGGCGTAGGCGAACAGGTCGTCGCTGAGGTGCTCGACGGTCTCCCAGCAGTCCCATTCGAGCGCCCCGGCCTTGGCGTCCCACGCGTCCGGGGGAGCCTCCCCCAGCGCGGCGACGGCCAGCCGGACGGCGAGGTCGAGATCGTCTGCGGTCACGGCGGTCGATTGCGGCATGACACGACGCTACTGGACCGGCCCGGCGCGCCGGTCAGCCCATCGGCGCGGCGGTCCCGCTCACGGCGATGCCCGCGTCCCCCCGGGGGACGTCCACGAGCAGCCGGCTGGGGCGGCCCATGTCCTCCCCCTGGCGGACGGTGACCCGGACCGGAGGGGCGACGAGGCCCAGCGAGCGCAGGTACCCGCCGAAGGCCGCCGCGGCGGCGCCGGTCGCCGGGTCCTCCACGACCCCGCCCGGCGGGAACGGGTCGCGCGCGTGGAAGACGGTCCCGCTCTCCCGCCACACGAGGTGGACGGTCGTCCAGCCGCGGCGCGCCATGAGCTCGCCGAGCGCGTCCCGGTCGTAGTCGAGGTCGGCGAGGCGGGCGCGCGTGGACGCCGCCAGGACCAGGTGGTCGTTGCCCGCGTCGGCGATGCGCGGCGGCAGCCCCGGGTCGAGCTCCCCGGCCTCCCAGCGCAGCGCGCGCAGCGCCGCGGCGAGGTCGGCGGCCTCGACGTCCCGGACGGCGGGCGGGACGCTCGTGAGGGTCGCGAGGACGCGGCCGTCCGCCTCCCTGGTCTCGACCCCGACCTCCCCGGCCGGGGTGCTCAGCCGCAGGCTCCCCGTCCCGCGCCGCTCGGCCAGCGCGACGGCGGTCGCGATCGTGGCGTGCCCGCAGAAGGCGACCTCGGCCAGCGGGCTGAAGTAGCGGATCGCGAACCGCTCGGGCGCGCCCCCCTCGTCCACGAGGAAGGCCGTCTCGGAGAACCCGATCTCGGCCGCGATCTCCTGCATTCTCGCGGCGTCCAGGCCGCGGGCGTCCAGGACGACCCCGGCCGGGTTTCCGCCCTCGCCGTCCACGTCGAAGGCGGTGTAGCGCAGTGCCGATGCGATGTCGCTCATGCGAGCAGTCTGCTCCCGCGACTAGCATCGCGTCCAACGATGATTATGGATCGAAAGCATCGGGACAATCGATGGACACGCGCCTCCTCACCACCTTCCTCACGGTCCTGCGCACCGGCGGAATGACCGCCGCCGCGGCGGAGCTCGGCTTCGTGCAGTCCACGGTCACCGCGCACGTCAAGGCGCTGGAGCGGCTCGCCGGGGCGCCGCTGCTGGACCGCGGCCCCGGCGGCGCCTCCCCCACCCGCGCGGGTTCGCTCCTCGCCGAGCAC
Organism: Spirillospora sp. CA-108201; assembly: GCF_050936235.1. Taxonomy (NCBI): domain Bacteria; kingdom Bacillati; phylum Actinomycetota; class Actinomycetes; order Streptosporangiales; family Thermomonosporaceae; genus Spirillospora; species Spirillospora sp. CA-108201. The sequence goes on from NZ_JBNJNE010000001.1 coordinate 4,035,997, forward strand.
GCCCGGGGCCTCCTCGACCTCCAGGAGCGGATGCTCGCCGAGGTCGCCGCCGCCGCCACCGAGCCGTCGGGCCCGGTGCGGCTCCGGGCGCCGGAGTCCGTGTGCGCCTACTGGCTCGCGCCGCTCCTGCCCCGGCTGCGGGCGCGGCTCCCGGACGTGACGCCGTCGCTGTTCCCCGCCGACACGCGCACCGCGCTCGCCGCGCTCGCCGACCGCCGCGCCGACCTGGCCTTCGTCCTGGACCCCTCGCCGGACCCGTCCGGCGTGGACCTGGTCGACCTCGGCGCCCAGCCCCTGGCCCTCGTCGCGGCGGCGACCGCGGCCCTCCCGAGGAACCGTCCCCTGACCCCGGCGGAGCTGGCCGCGACCGGCGTCGTCCTCCTGGAGGAAGGCTGCTCCTACAGCGACGAGCTCGCCGCCCTGGTCACGGCCGCCGACCCCGCGGCGAACCCGCCGCGCTTCGGCGGCATCGAGACCGCGAAGCGCTGCGCGGCGGCGGGCCTCGGCGTGGCGCTGCTGCCGGCCGTCACGGTCGCCGACGAACTCGCCGCCGGAGCGCTCGCCGAACTGCCCCCGCCCGCGGGCCTGTCCCAGCACCACCTCTGGCTCGCCGAACCGGCCTCCCGCTGGCGCTCCCCCGCCGTCCGCGCCGTCCGCGCCGCCCTGATCGACTCGATCACCCGCCCGCGCGAGGCCGCCTCCTGACGTGGACCTGCGCGGCGCGGCACACTCGGTGTTGGCCGTTGCCAGAAGGTGCCTTTGCCCGGCCGAGAGTCGGGTATGCCGGGTGCGGAACCGGTTCGGCGGAGGAGTGGCGTGCTGTTGCTTGAGCGGGTGCGGGGTGCCGCGGAGGCGGGGGTCAGGGCGGCCCGGGCGGTGCGCGACGCCGGGGTGGTGCGGCCCGTCCGGCCCGACCGGGCGGCGCGGCTGCTGTTCCCGTACGTGCGGTTCGGGCCCGTTCCCGCGACGCTGGGCGCGATGGCGGCGCTGCGGTTCCCCGACCGGACGGCCCTGGTCGACGAGCGCGGGACGCTGACCTACGCGGAGCTCGAACGGCGGGCGGCGGCGCTGGCCACGGCGCTCGGCGGTCGCGTCGGCGACGGGAAGGTCGGGATCCTGTGCCGCAACCACCGGGGGTTCGTCGAGGCGGTCCTCGCGGCGTCGCGGCTCGGCAACGACGTCGTGCTGCTGAACACCGACTTCTCCGGCAGGCAGCTGGGGCAGGTCGCCGAACGCGAGGAGATCGGGCTGCTCGTCCACGACGAGGAGTTCGCCCCGGCCGTCGGCGAGTCGGGATTCGGCGGGCGACGGGTGGTCGCCTGGACCGACGGCGACGGCGACGAGGGCAAGGGCGAGGGGACGATCGACTCGCTCATCGCGGAGACCGCCCCCGGGCACCTCAAGCCCGAGCGGGTCAGCCGGGTGATCCTCATGACGTCCGGGACGACCGGCACGCCCAAGGGGGCACGGCACGACCTGTCCGCCTCCTCGCTGCTGCCCGCGGCCCTGAGCCATCTGATGCGCGTCCCCGTCCGGTCGGGCGCGCCGATCGTCGTCGGGCCGCCGCTCTTCCATCTGCTCGGCTTCGCCTACACGACGGTCGGGCTCGCCATGGGGATGCCGCTCGTCCTGGCCCGCCGCTTCGACCCGCGGCAGGTGCTGGATACGATCGCGGACCACCGGGCCGAGGCGCTCGTGGCGGTGCCGGTGATGCTCCAGCGCGTCCTGGACGTGGACGGCGCGCCGCCGACGCCGACACTGCGCGCGGTCGTGTGCGGCGGGGCGGCCCTCCATCCGCACCTGTCCGAGGCGTTCATGGACGCGTTCGGCGACGTGCTCGTCAACGTGTACGGCGCGACCGAGACCGGGTGGGCCACGATCGCCACGCCCGGGGACCTGCGGGCCGCGCCCGGCACGGTCGGCAGGCCGTCCTTCCGGCTCACGATCAAGGTGCTCGGGGAGGACGGCCGGGAGCTGCCCGCGGGCGAGACCGGGGAGGTCTACACCGGCGGCGGCCTGCGGTTCGCCGGGTACACCGGGGGCGGCGGCCGGCGGATGCGGGACGGCCTGACCGGCAGCGGCGACCTCGGGCACTTCGACGCGGCGGGGCGCCTGTTCATCGACGGCCGCGCCGACGACATGATCGTCTCGGGCGGGGAGAACGTGTTCCCCGGCGAGGTGGAGAACCTGCTCGGCGGCCACCCGGACGTCGCGGAGGCGTCGGTGGCCGGGGTCGACGACGAGAGGTTCGGGCAGCGGCTCGCCGCGCACGTCGTCAGGAACCCGGGGGCGGCGGTCACCGAAGACGACCTCAAGGAGTACGTGCGCGCGCACCTGGCCCGGTACAAGGTCCCGAGAGAGATCCGGTTCGTCCGGGAACTGCCCCGCACCAGCACCGGCAAGGTCAGGCGGAGGGCACCCGGCGGTCGATGAGGGAAACGCCCGGGCCCAGGGCCGCGAGGTCCCGGGCGTGCCCCCGTCCCGAGGGTCAGGCGGCCCCGGCGCGCCGCTTGGCCGCCATGCAGATGCGGGCGAGGTCGTTGAGGGCGTCGGCGCGGCGCTCGTCCAGCGTCCGGCCGTCGCCCGGCCCGGCCTCCGCGAGGGTGTCGATGACCAGGGAGAACACCGGCCACTCGGCGGGCCCGATGGCGCCCTGGAAGTCGACGCCGCCCTCCAGGTCGTCCAGGTCGAGGTTGCGGGCGAAGGTGGCGAGGGCGGCCTCGGCCGCGACCACGCCGATGCGCATCGCCAGCGCGGCCGGCTCGCGATCGAGGGGGCGCACGGTGCTAGAACCCATGTTCGACAACATAGACCACACGCGTCACACGCGTCGAACGTTTGCTCGAAACGTCACCCGGCTGCTCGAAACGTCATCCGACGATGGCCTGCTGGAAGAGGGAGGAGTGCGTGAAGTGCAGGACGCCGCCGACCATGCTCGGGCGCATGCCGGTGGCGGGCCCGCCCGCCAGCTCGTCCTCCAGCTCCCGCCTGATCCGCGCCGCGGTGTCCGCGGGAGTGTGCGAGAACTCCAGCCACGGGTCCAGCGGGCGGCTGTGGTCGAACCGGTCGGCGCGCTTCACCGCCGCGCCCGCCGCCGTGACGAGCTCGGTGATCCGCGCCTCGGTGAGGGCCTCGCCGTGCGAGGGGTCGCGGAGGCGCTCGACGCGGTCGGGGTCGCCGTGAAGACCCGCGGGCCGGACCAGGTCGGCGATGATCAGCGCGGCGCCGGGGCGGCTGACCCGCGCCATCTCCCTCACCACGGCCTCGGGGTCGGCGACCTGGTGGAGCGAGAAGCGGGTGGCGACGAGGGTGAACGACCGGTCGAGGTAGGGCAGGGCCGTGGCGTCGCCGCGCGCGAAGGTGACGTTGGTGAGACCGGCGTGGTCGGCCTCGCGCTTGCCCTCGGCGAGCATCGCGGGCGTGAGGTCGAGCGCCGTCACGTGCCGGACGCGGCGGGCGATCGCGCGGGACACGATGCCCGTCCCGGCGGCGACCTCCAGAACGACGTCCTCCAGGTCGAGCTCGGGGTCCATGAACCGGACGAGCCGGTCCAGATGGCGGGTGAACGCCGTGTTCAGCCTCGGGTCGGAGAATCCGGCCGCCTGCTTGGAGAACTCCCGTACCACCTTCTCGTCATGGGTCACCGACACGTCGCCTCCTCGGATGGTTGCCCGGATCATCCCCGAAACCACGCACGGTGAACAGAGGGGAGGGACGAAACCTCAGGCGGCCGGGACGCCGTCCAGCAGCGCGGCGAGCCCGGTCGCGTCGAGCAGGTCGGCGGGACGCACGGTGACCTCGGCCGAGACGTAGTGGAACGCGGCGCTGACCCGCGCGACCCCCACCCCGGCGAGCTCGGCCCACGCCAGCCGGTAGGCGGCGAGCTGCACGGCGGCGAACCGGGCCTCGTCCCCGCGCGGCGGGGAGCCGGTCTTCCAGTCGACGACCTCGTACCCGCCGTCCCGGGACCGGAACACGGCGTCCATCCGGCCCCGGACCAGCCGGTCGCCGATGATGGTCTCGAACGGCACCTCGATGTCGAGCGGCTCGCGCGCCGCCCACTCCGACCGCTCGAACCGCTCGCGCAGCACCGCCAGGTGCGCGTCGTCGGCGGCGCCCTCGTCGGCGGCCCCGGGCAGCTCGTCGGGGTCGAGGAGGCGCTGCTGCCCCCAGCGGCCCTCCAGCCAGGCGTGGAACGCGGTGCCGCGCCGCGCGTAGGGGGCGGGCGGGCGCGGCATCGGCCGGCGGATCTGCCGCGCGAGCGCCGCCGGGTCGCGCGCCAGCGACACCAGCGACGACACCGACAGGTGCGCGGGCAGCTCGACGAGCAGGCCGTCGCCCCCGCGCCCCCGGTCGCGCTCGGCGAGCAGCAGTTCGACGTCGCGCGCCCACGCCGTCATGCGGCCCCGGTCGGCGCCCGACAGGCCGGCGTCCCCGGCCCAGTGGCGGGTGCGCCCGGACATCTCGTCCTCGACCATGCGGGCCGCCTCCACGACCGCCTCATGGCGCGCCCGCGCCGACAGGTCGGACCGGCCGCGGTCGCCGGGCGCGACGGGCCACTGCGCCTCCTCCGGGTCGGCGAGCAGCGGGTTGGCGGCCCCCTCCTCCGGCGGGTCGGCCCACACGGCGACGGACCCGGCCCCGGCGAGGCAGACCGCCCGCACCTCCTCCAGGAACGGCGACGGCCCGAGCGGGCGCCCCGAGGACCCCCACCAGTAGCCGGTGGTGATCAGCAGGCTGGACGCGCGGGTGACCGCGACGTACGCGAGCCGCCGCTCCTCCCGCAGGTCGCGCTCGGAGCACGCCTGGTCGAAGGCGGAGAGGTCGTCCTTCTCCAGCCCGGTCAGCGCGGGCAGGTCGGCGCGGTCGCCGCGCAGCATGAACGGCAGGACGCGCGGGTTCGCCGTCCAGCGGGTGGCGTTCTGCGGCGGCGAGGGGAAGATCGACCCCTTGGCGGGGGAGCCGTTCCTCTGCGGCGTGAACGCCAGGCCGGGGACGACGACGACCGGCCACTCCAGCCCCTTGGAGGCGTGGACGGTGAGGAGCTTGACGCTGTCGGTCTCCCCGACCCGCCCGGCCTCCAGCCCGAACTCCTCGGACTCGGCGGCCTTGAGGTAGGCCAGGAAGGCGCCGAGCGTCGGGTCCTCGGCGTCGCCCGCGAACGTGGCGGCGGCGTCGATGAACGCGTCGAGGTCGGCGCGGGCGGTGACGGGGTCGAGCCCGGACCGGGCCGCGACCTCGATGTCGAGGCCGAGGGCGCGCTCGACCTCGTTGACCAGGTCGGGCAGCGCGAGCCCCACCTGGCCGCGCAGGACGCGCAGCTCGTCGCGCAGCCGGCGCAGGCGCCCGTACCCCTCGGGCGAGAACGCGCCCGGCGGGCCGAGGTCGTCGAGCGCGTCGACGAGGCTGCCGGTCTCCTGGTTCAACTCGCTGACGAGCTGCCGCAGCGGATCGTCCCCGGTGACGCCCTCGTCGCCCTCTTCACCAGGCACGGTTTCACCGGGCACGGTGCCCGATGCGGCGGTGACGGGCGCCGGCCCGGAGGCCGCTTCGCCCCCGTCGCGGGTTGTGGAGCCGGGCTCGGTGGGCGGCGCGCCGGCGGGCTCACGGACCGGCGCGGGGTCGAGCTCCCCGTCGGGGGCGGCGGCGGGCTCCTCAGCGGGGGCCGGGTCCGGGCGGGTGATGTCGCGGGCCGCCTCCTGGGCCAGGGCGCGGGCGCGGCGGCCGAGGGCGACGAGGTCGCGGGGGCCGAGGCGCCAGCGCGGGCCGGTGAGCAGCCGCGCGAGGGACGCGCCTGCGGTCGGGTCGTGCATGACGCGCAGGGTGGCGACGACGTCCTGCACCTCGGGGACGGTGAGGAGCCCGCCGAGCCCGACCACCTCGACGGGGATGCCGCGCGCCTCCAGGGCCCGTCTGATCAGCGGGAACTGCGACCGCTTGCGGGCGAGGACGGCGACGTCGCCGTAGCGCGGGGGCTCGGTCTGGGGGCCGCCGTCCGGGGCGGTGTCGGGGTCGGCGGCCATGAGCCCGGCGATGCGCGCGGCGATGCGGTCGGCCTCGTCCTCGACGGTGGGGAACAGGGCGCACTCGACGCGTCCGCGCCCCTCGCGCCCGGCGCCCGGGACGAGGCGCGGCACGGCCTTCGTCTCGGCCCGCAGCTCCTCCTGCACCCGCGCCGCCGCCTCCAGGATCTGCTCGCCGTTGCGGAACGACCGGCTGAGCTGGACGACCGGCGCCGCCACGGGACGCCCCCCGGGGGCCGCCGCGGGCTGCGAGGGGAAGTCGTACGCGAAGCGCAGCAGGTTCCCGGCGCTCGCGCCGCGCCAGCCGTAGATGGACTGGCACGGGTCGCCGACGGCCGTCACGGGATGCCCGCCCGCGAACAGCGACTTGAGCAGGACGAGCTGCGCCTGGCTGGTGTCCTGGTACTCGTCCAGCAGGACGACCGAGAACCGGGACCGCTCGATCATCCCGACCTCGGGGTGCTTGAAGGCGATGCGGGCGGAGAGGGCCATCTGGTCGCCGTGGTCGATGACCTCGCGGTCGGCCTTGGCGCGCCCGTACGCCTCGATGAGCGGCATGAGCTGCTCGCGGACGGCGTGCTTGGCGAGGATGTCGCGCTGCGCCTTGAGCGGCTTCTTCACCACGGCGAACCGCTCGTCGAGCCACGCGCCGACCTTGCGGACGTCCTCGGCCGTGCGCAGGTGCTCCGACAGGTCGCCGGACAGTTCCATGACGGCCTTGGTGACCGTGTCGGGCTGCCATTCGATCCGGTCCATCGGGCCGTGGTAGGCGTCGACCACCCGCGAGCAGATCTGCCAGGCGACGGCCGGCGAGATCAGCCGCATCGTCGGTTCGAGCGCCTCGCGCAGGGCGTGGTCGCCGAAGAGCCGCGCCGCGTACGAGTGGTACGTGGACACCATCGGCTCGCCGTCGAACAGGGCCTCGCCGCCCAGCCGCTCGAGCTCGTCGCCCGGCAGGACCTCGCGGAGCCTGTCGAGCCGCTTGCGCACGCGCGCGCCGAGCTCGGCGGCGGCCTTGCGAGTGAAGGTGAGCCCGAGGACGCGCTCCGGCCGGACGAAGCCGTTCGCGACCAGCCACACCACCCGCGCGGCCATCGTCTCGCTCTTGCCCGACCCGGCGCCGGCTATCACCGCCATCGGCGCCATCGGCGCCTCGATCACCCGGGCCTGCTCCTCCGTCGGCGCCGGGATCTCCAGCAGCCGGGCCAGCTCTCCCGGCGTGATCACCTACTTCGCTCCCCCCCGAGCCAGTCAGTCACCCACCTGCCCGCCCTCCTCATGGACGGGGCAGCAGGAGCGTACGGGACAGGTGCGACACTTGTCGTTCGCCCTGGCCTGGAAGACGTCGCCCGCCATCCCCGTGGCGACGATCTCGACGAGCTTCTTCGGCCACTCGGGGTCGGCGTCCTCGGCGGGCGGGGGCTGCTCCTGCTCGCGCGCCTTCGCCGTGAACGCGGCCTTGCCGACCTGGATCAGCTTCGCGCCGCCCGGCTCGATCAGCCCGTGCCGCTCGAAGGCGCCGAGCATCACCGCGTACTGGTACACGCCGAGCTGGGGGTGCCGGGCCAGGTCGTCCTTCGGGACGGCGGTGGTGGAGGTCTTGATGTCGATGATGACCGCGCGGCCCTGCTCGTCGCGCTCGGCGCGGTCGATGCGGCCCTTGATGACGACGCGGCCGAGGTCGACCTTGAACGACTCCTCCAGCGCGACGACCTCGTTGGGGTTGTCGCGGTGCCAGGCGAGGAACTTGTCGACCATCGTCGCGGCCTGCTCGCGCTGCTTCTCCGAGTACCACGAGCTGCGGAACTCCAGGTCCTTCCAGATCTCGTCGAGCCGCCGCGCGACGTGCACCTCGTCGACGCCGTCGTCCGCGCCCGCCATCTCCGCGACGGCGTGGACGACCTTGCCCATCGTGCTGTACTCGTTCGGCCCGCCCTCCTGCGCGCCGACCGCCGAGGCGAGCAGCCAGCGCAGGCCGCAGGTGGTGAACGCCTCGACCTGGGACGGCGAGATCGCGATGGGCTCGTCCTCGGCGAACGCGGGCCCCCCGTCCGACAGCGCGGTGATCGCGTACCAGTTCTCCGGCCTCGCGCCGCGCACGCCGGCGCGCGCCAGGCGGGCCAGGTGCCCGGCCGCCGCGCGCCGCAGCGGCCCCGGGCGGGACGGGTCGCCGGCGACGGAGCGCAGGTCGGCCACCAGCGCCGACAGCGACAGCCAGCGGGTCTTCTCGTCCAGCTGGGACTGCTCGATCGCACCCGGGAGCAGCTCGTTCAGGAAGCGGGACGGCCGCTCCTCGGTGTCGTCGCCGCCCACGGCCGTCACCACGAGCCGCCTGCGGGCGCGCGTGACCGCCACGTAGAACAGCCGCCGCTCCTCGTCGAGCATCTTGGCGGCCATCGAGGCGCCGGCGGCGGCGTCGCCGCCCGGCTCCGCCCCGGCCGCGTGCTCGATCAGCTCCTCGACGCCGAGCAGCGACCCGCGCAGCCGGACGTCGGGCCAGACGCCCTCCTGGACCCCGGCGACGACGACCACGTCCCACTCCAGGCCCTTGGCGCGGTGCGCGGTGAGGATCCGGACCGCCTCGCCCTCGGGCGCCTGCTCGGCCAGCGAGTCACCGGCGATCTCCTGGGACGCGATGTTGTCGACGAACAGCTCGGGCCCCGCCTGGGGAAGCCGGTCCACGAACCGCGCGGCGTGGTCGAACAGCGCCACCACGGCGTCGAGGTCGCGGTCGGCGGCCGCGCCGCGCGTCCCGCCCTTGGCGCTCTGCTGCAGCAGCGCGTCGGCCTGGCCGCTCTCCTGCCACACCGCCCACAGCACGTCCTCGGCGGTGCCGCCGTCGTGCACGCTGCGCCGCGCCGTCTCGATCAGGTTCGCGATCCGCTCGGCGGGCGCGCGGACCCTCTCGTGGACCAGCAGGAGCTCGCGGGGGTCGTTCACCGCCGCGACCAGGAGATCGCCGAGCGCGCGCTGCCCGCCCGAAAGCTCCTCCAGGTCGCGCAGCGCGCGCTTGAGGCGGCGCATGGCGAGCGCGTCGGCGCCGCCCAGCGGCCCGGTCAGGAGGTCTTCGGCGACGACCTCGTCCAGGAAGCCCTTCTTCAGCGCCGCCCGCAGCAGCACCAGGAACGGGCGGACGGCGGGCTCCCCCACCAGCGGCACCTCGTCGCCGGCGACGACGACCGGCACGCCGGCCTGGGCCAGCGCCCGCCGCAGCACCGGGACCTGCCGCACCGCGCTGCGCACCAGGACCGCCATCCGCGACCACGGCACGCCGTCGAGCAGGTGGGCGCGGCGCAGCTCGTCGGCCACCAGCGCCGACTCCTGGCTCTCGGAGTCGGCGATGACCGCGCGCACCTCGCCCTCGTCCAGCTCCTCCACCGGCCGCAGCGCGCGGTGCTCGGCCGCGCCCGCCGACCCGGCGGGCAGCCGCCGCGCGATGCGGCGCGAGGCGGTGAGGATCTCGGGCCCCATCCGGCGGCACGTCCGCAGCGCCACCACGGGCGCCGGGTCGCCGTCCAGGGTGGGGAAGCGGGCCGGGAACTCCTGGATGCCGCGCACGTCGGCGCCCCGGAACCCGTAGATCGACTGGTCCGGGTCGCCGACCACGACCAGGTCGCGCCCCTCCCCCGCGAGATGGTGCAGGAGGGCCTCCTGCGCGGGGTCGGTGTCCTGGTACTCGTCCACGAACACGGCGTCGTAGGCGTCGCGCTCCCGGATCCGCACCTCCTCGTCCGCGAGCATCCCCGCGGCCATGTGGATCAGCTCGCCGTAGTCGTAGGTGGGGACGGGGTCGAGCAGGAACCGGTCCACGTACCGCTCCATGAACCCGCCGATGGCGGCCCAGTCGTCGCGGCCCTTCATCCGTCCGAGGGCCGCGAGGTCTTCGGCGGCGTACCGGCGCTCGACCGCGCGCAGGGCGAAGTCGCGCAGCTCCTCGGCGAACCCCCGGGTCGCCAGCGCGGCCCTCAGCCGCTCCGGCCAGCCGCGGGCGCCGTCGGCGAGCTCGCCCTCCAGCAGCCGCCGCACCTCCAGCAGCTGCTCCGGCCCGGACAGCAGCCGCGGAGCGGGCTCCTCGTTCAGCACGGCGTCCCGCCGGATCAGCGCGTACGCGTAACTGTGGAAGGTGAGCGCCAGGGGCGTCCGCGTCGTCCGCCGCAGGCGACCGGTGATGCGTTCCCGCAGCTCCCCCGCCGCCTTGCGGCTGAACGTCAGGACCAGCACCCGCTCGGGGTCGACGCCGCGGTTCTCGATGCGGTCGACGACCGCCTCCACGATCGTGGTCGTCTTCCCGGTGCCCGGCCCCGCCAGCACCAGCATCGGCCCGCCGGCATGCTCGACCACCCGCCGCTGCTGCTCGTCGAGCACGGGCGGGACGCTCCGCGCGGGACCCGCGCGTCGCACGAGACGGTAGGAAGCTGACGGCACAACAGTTCATTGGAACAGATCACCGAGCCTGTTCTGACCACAACGCACGCATGTCGCGGGAGAGAAGAACCACCGGCGCGGCGCCCCCGCGCGGCGACACCCTGCACAATCCACGCCCCCCGCGCTGTGCGGTTTCGTCATTGCTCCCGCCGGGAGGCATCGTGCACATTCACCAGAACCCTCGTGCACGGACGCGGACCCACCGCGTCCCGGAGGTGGGAGGTACGCGTTGTCCCGTGTTCACTGCAGTGCCCTCCTCCTTCGGGCCCGATGGTGGCGCGGGCGATGGCGGCCGGGGCGGTCCCCGTCGGGCTCACCGCGTCGCCGGAGTTCGGGCGCGCGTCGTTCACCGCGTCCGCCCTGCACGGCGTGACCCGCAACCCGCACGCCCCGGAGCTGACGCCGGGCGGGTCGAGCGGCGGATCCGCGGCGGCCGTGGCCGCCGGGATGGTCCCGCTCGGGACGGGCACGGACGGCGCCGGCTCGCTCCGCATCCCCGCCTCCTACTGCGGGCTGGTCGGCTTCAAGGGGACCTACGGGCGCGTCCCGCGCGGGCCGCGGCACCGGGGCACGGCCGAGAACGACCACTACGGCGTCCTCACCCGCACGGTGCGCGACACGGCCCGCTTCCTGGACGACGCCGCACGCGCCCTGGACGCCGACGCGCTCGTCGACGCCCACGAGGCCCGCGCCCGCCTGGTAGCCGCGCTCGCCGAGGGCTTCGCCCGCTTCGACCTCCTGCTCACCCCGGCCACCCGGGCACCGGCGTTCCCGGCCGAGGGCCCGATGCCGACCGAGATAGCGGGCCGCCCGGTGGACCACTGGGGAGCCCTGGCCGTCACCTCCCCTTCAACCTCTCAGGCCACCCGGCGATCTCCGTCCCCGCGGGCCGCGCAGGCGGCACCCCACCGGCCTCCAGATGGTCGCCCGCAGACACGAAGACCTGCTCACCCTGTCAGCCGCCGCAACCTACGAACGCCTGACGTGTTGATTGCTTTTTTCTTCTCCTTCGGGCCTTGAATGCCTGAAGGAGAAGAAAAAGGCAGTTCTACACCGCCACTTTTTCCTTGAAGGCTTTCAGGGCGGCGGCGCCTACGGCCTTGTCCTGTTCGCCGTTGCCGCCGCTGACTCCTACGGCGCCGACGACTTCGCCCTCGTGGACGATGGGGAAGCCGCCCACGAAGATGGCGAACTTGCCGGGGTGCATCTGGTTGATGCCGAAGGCCTCGTTGCCGGGGAGGGCGGGGCCGTTGGGGGGCTCGTTGAACTTGTGGGTGTCGCGCTGGTGGCCGGCGGCGGTGAACGCCTTGGCGATGGCGATGTCGACGCCGGTGAGGCGGGCGCCGGTCATGCGGTGGACGGCGATCGGGTGGGCGCCGTCGTCGGCGATGCAGATCGTCTGCTTGACGCCGATGCGGCGCGCCTCCTCCTCCGCGGCGGTGAGCATGACGAGGGCGTCTTCCAGGGTGAGCCGGTGAACGGTGTGCACGGAGCCTCCAGAGGGGTATTGCCCTATTCAGGTCGGTAAAGCAGGATGTGGGGGACGGTTTCTCCAGGTCACGCCGTCCGCCACGTTCCTCTCCCACCCCGTCAGTCTCGAAGGACCGCGTCCGCCGGGGCTATGTACACTTCGCCGAACGAACCCGACGGGATGTGGGCACATGGCACATCACCCTGCGATCGTCACGACCGCCGACGGGCATCTGCCCGTCGGGACGCTGCTGGCCGAGCCGCTGCTGCGCGGCACGCTCGTCGCCGGCCGGGAGGGGCTGGAGCGCGGCGTCGGCTGGTGCCTGCCGCTCTCGGAGACCCGCCGCTGCGCCGGCGACCCCGACCGCGACCTCGCCGGGGTCGCCGTCCACCTGCCGGTGACGGCGGTGGCCGCGCCGGAGGAGGCGGCGGCCGTGGTGGGCGACCTCGTCCGGCGGGACGCCGCCGCGCTGCTGGCGTGGCGGCCGCCGGGGGTCGACTCCGACCTCGACGCGGCGGCGCGCGCCGCCGAGGCGGCGGGGGTGCCGCTGCTGGCGCTGCCCGCGGAGGCCGACTACCGGGCGGTGAGCCGGCTCATCGGGCAGAAGGCGCTGGCGCAGTCCGCGCACATCCTGGAGTACGGGTCGCGGGTGCACCGCACGCTCGCGGAGGTCCTCGCCCGCGGTCCGGGGGTGCCCGCCATGGCCCGCGCGGTGGTCGGGCTGTCGCGGTGCGGCGTCCTCATCTGCGACGCGGACGGCGAGCGCCTCGCCTGGGAGGAGGCGCCGGACGCCGCGCCGGCGGACCCGGACGCGCTGCTGGCCGCCCTGCCCGAGGCCCCCGCGCCGGAGGCGGAGGGCGCGCGGTCCATCGAGGCGCGGCTGCGGCCCGACCCGGACGGGCCGCCCGTGCACGTGATCGTCACGCCCGTCCTGGTGGGCGGGCAGCCCTTCGGCCGGATGGTGATGGTGGAGCGGGCGTGCCCGCCCGACCCGCACGACCTGGCGCAGCACCGCGTGGTGGCCGAGCACGGCGCGACGCTGATCGGGTCGGAGATGCTGCGGCAGCGGTCGGTGCGGGCGGCCGAGGAGCGGGCGCGCGGCGACTTCGTGGAGGCGCTCGTGCACGGCCGGTTCGCCGACTCCCACGAACTGGGGGCGCGGGCCCGCCACCACGGGTTCGACGTTGAGGGGCACTTCGCCGTGCACGTGGTGGCGGCGGCGTCGCTGCTGCCCGTGGGCCGCGACTACCTGCGCCGGACGGTGTCGGCGACGCGGACCGCGCAGAACCTCGAACCCGGCGGGTGCGCGCTGACCGCCGCGATCAGCTCGACGATCGTGGTGATCCAGCAGGTCCCGGCGGGGCAGGACCCGATCGGGCAGCGCGCGGACGCCGCCCGGTTCGCCGAGCGGCTGCACCGGGCGCTGCGCCCCCACCTCGGCGACGATCTGCGGGTCACGCACGGCCGCCCGGGGCAGGGCGCCGCGGGGGTCGCGTCCGGGTACCACGAGGCGCGGCTGACGATGGGCCTCGCGTGGCACACCGCCGCCGGCCCCGTCTGCGGCTACGACGACCTGCGGGTGTTCGCCGCGCTGAAGGACGTGGCGCGCAGCGCGGAGGCCAAGTCGTTCGCCCGCGAGACCCTGGCGCCGCTGCGCCGCGCGAACGGCGGCGACCTGGAGAAGATCGTGCTCGCCTACATCAGGACGTCGGGGAACCTGAACGCGGCGGCGCGCGACCTCGGCCTGCACCGCAACACGATGCTCTACAAGCTCGACCGGGCGTCCCGCGCGCTGCGCATGGACGTCCGCTCCGCCGACGCGCAGTTCACGTTCTGGCTGGCGCACCACATCGACACGCTGACGACCGTCACCGGCACCCTCGACGACGAGATGGCCCCGCCGGCCGCCGCGCCCGGCTGATCAGGCCCGCCGGTCCCCGGCCGATCAGGCGGGGTCGGGGCCGGCGTAGGTCGCCAGCAGCCCGAGCGCGGCGGTCGCGGCGCACACCGCGAACATGACGCCGAAGGCGGGGGCCCGGTCCAGGACGGCGCCGACCCACGCGGCGCCGAGGGCGGAGCCGCCGAAGCGCAGCAGGTTGAACAGGCCGAGGCCGGCGCCGCGGCGGCCGGCGTCCGAGCGGGTGGCGCCGGTCGCGGCGGGCGTCTGGACGAACGCGACGCCGGCGCCCGTCAGGGCGAGCGCGGCGAGCAGCCACGGGACCGTCCCGGACGCGGCGAGGACGGCGGCGACCAGCGCCTGCCCCGCGGCGAGGACGAGCAGGCCGCCGCGCAGCACGGCGCGCGGCGACAGCCGTTCCATGAGGACGCCCGTGACCGGCCCCAGCACCGACATCACGACCGGCAGGCTCAGCAGGACGGCCCCCGCGTACAGGGTGCCGGTGTGGCGCTGCGTGGTGAGGTAGACCGGGACGGCGAGCAGCGTGGCGCCCAGGCAGAACATCTGCGCGAGGACGCTGAGGCACGAGCGCAGGTAGCGGGCCTCAAGCAGCAGCCGCGGCGGCAGGAACGCGTCGGGCCGCCCGTGCGAGGACACGACGTAGGCGGCGGCGGTGAGCAGGCCGGCGAGCACGCCGCCCCAGACGAGCGGCGAGGTCGCGCCGAGGGTCGCGGCGGCCGAGGTGGCGCCGAGGCCGAGCCCGGCGGCGAGGGTCAGCAGCGCCGCGCCGCGCCAGTCCAGCCGGACGCGCCGCGCCCGCCCGGCCGGGACGAACCGGACGGCCAGCGCCGCGGCGGCGGCGCACAGCGGCACGACCGGCCAGAACACGGCGTGCCACCCGAACCAGGTGGCCAGGCCGCCGCCGAGGGTGGGCCCGGCGGCCTGGCCGACGCCGTTGGCGGCCGCCCACAGCCCGAGGGCGCGGCCGCGCCGCCCGCCGCCGAACAGCGAGGCGATCAGCGCCATGACGGCGGGCAGCATCGCGGCGGTCCCGACGCCCTGCACCGCGCGCATCGCGACCAGGGAGGCCAGGTCGCCGGCGATCCCGGCGCCCGCCGAGCCGATCCCGAGCAGCAGCATCGCGGCGAGGAACACCCGGCGGGGGCCGCAGCGGTCGCCGAGCCATCCCGACAGCGGCAGCAGCACGGCGAACGGGAGCGTGAACCCGACGACGACCAGGATCCCGGAGGAGATCGGGGCGTCGAGGTCGCGCAGGATCAGCGTCAGCGGGACGTTGACGATCGTGTTGGCGACGGTGCCGGTGAACGTGCCGAGCAGGAGCGGGACGAGCGCCGCCCACGACCCGCGCCCCGCGCCGCCCCCGTGCCCCGGGTCAGGCTCGGCCAACGGGCCGCCGCCGTCGGGGTCCGCCGTCCGCGGCGTCCTCCGGGGGGACGTGCACGAGGATCTCCCCGTCCTCCTCCTTCACCGGGTACACCTTGGTCGGCCTGGTCGCGGGCGGGGTGATCGGCTCGCCGGACCCGAAGTCGAAGACGCTGCCGTGGCACGAGCACAGCAGCCCGTCCTCGGTCACCCGCCCGGACGACAGCAGGCAGTCCAGGTGGGTGCAGTAGTTCGACATGGCGTGCACCTCGCCGTCCCAGCGGGCGACGGCGACCTCCGCCTCGCCCACGAAGAAGCGGCGGACGACGCCTTCGGGCACCTGCCCCGAGCGCGCCACGCGCTGGTATTCCATCGGTCGCTCCCCTAGCTGAGTGTGTCGAGCAGGTCGGTGAGGTCGGCGTCCTCGTCGCGCAGGGCGCCGGGGTCCGGGACGGCCCCGCGGGCGATCAGCTGCCGGGCGATCGCCAGGTCCCCGCCGCGGTCCACGGTGAACGCGGCGCGCAGCACGCCGTCGGCGAGGTAGAAGGCGATGAAGTCGAAGTCCTCGACGCGGCCCCGGACGACGAGCCGGTCCGTGCCCTCGCCGTGGCCCGCGTGCTGGACGGCGTGGCCGAACTGGTCGGACCAGAACCACGGCGGCGCCGTGTGCGCGGACGTCCCGCCGAGGATGTTCTTGGCCGCCGCCATGCCCTGCGCGTTGGCGTTGTCGAAGTGCTCGGCGCGGACGTGCCGTCCGAGGAGCGGCTGCCACTGGGCGGCCACGTCGCCGGCGGCGTAGACGCCGTCCACGCGGGTGCGGCAGTACTCGTCGACGGCGATGCCGCCCGGGGTCTCGATCCCGGCGCCGGTGACGGGCTCGACGTTCGGCGCCATCCCGGCGCCGACGACGACCACGTCCGCCTCCAGGGCCGTCCCGCCGCTGGTGGTGACGACGGCGCCGGACGCGGTCTCCTCGTACCGCTCGACCTTCTCGCCGGTGCGCAGGTCGACGCCGTTCGTGCGGAGCATCGCGGCCATCACGTCGCCCATCGGCTCGCCGACGACGTGCCCGAGCGGGCGCCCGGCCTGCTCCACGACGGTGACGTGCGCGCCGCGGTCGATCGCGGTGGAGGCGACCTCGCAGCCGATGAACCCGGCGCCGATCACCACGACCCGCGCCCCCGGCAGCAGTTCGGCGCGGAGCCGGTCGGCGTCGGCGACGGTGCGCAGGTGGCGGACGCGCTCGCCCTCCACGCCGGGCAGGCGCCGGGGCCGCCCGCCGGTCGCGACGAGCAGGGCGTCGCCCCGCAGCGCGGTGCCGTCCTCCAGTTCCAGCGCCCGTTCGGCGGGACGGATCGCGGCGGCCGCGACGCCGAGGCGCAGCTCCACGTCGTTGGCCTGGCACCACTCGGGGGTGAGCAGGCACAGCTCGTCGCGGTCCTGCTCCCCCGCCAGGTACTCCTTCGACAGCGGCGGGCGCTGGTAGGGGGCCTCGTGCTCGGCGCCGACGAGCGTGACGCGGCCGTCGAAGCCGCGGCGGCGCAGCGTGCGGGCGGCGACGGCGGCGGTCTGCCCCGCCCCCGCCACGATGACGTCTCTCATGAGGGATGCTCCTCCGACAGGATCCTGGGCCTCGGGTCGACGTAGACGTCGTCGCCGTCGACGCGCACGGCATGGCTCGGCTGGCACTCGTCCCGGTCATCGATCGCGCCGGTCCGCGGGTCGACCACCCACTGGTGCCCGGGGCAGATCACCCGCCCGTTCAGGACGGCCCCCTTGGACAGCGACCGCTGCTTGTGGACGCACACGTCGTCCAGCGCGTAGACGTCGTCGCCGACCAGGAAGAGCGCGATCCGCCGTCCCTCGACGGTCACGGCGAGGCGCCTGCGCCTGCGCACGTCGGCGAGCGCGGCGGCCCGCACCCACTCGCCCGTCTGCTGCTCCACGGTCGTCCTCCCTGCTGGATGGCCGGCGGCGGGGCGGGGACGCCGCCCCGCCGCCGGACCGGACTCGGGTCAGGCGCCGACCAGGTCGGGCTTGACGTAGGTGTCGTAGAGGCCCTGCGTGTAGGAGAACCGCATCTCCGCGCCCCACCGGCACAGCCGGAGGCAGCGCTGCTGGAGCTCCGGCGTGTCGGCGTGGTCGAGGACGATCTGGTAGCCGCGCTCCCCGTGCACCACGTCGGAGGTGATGTGCAGGTCGAAGAACTCGATCTCGTCCTCGGTGAACCCGTACACCTCGCGCAGCGGCACGATCTGCTTCTTGTAGATGCTCGGGACCTGCGACTCCAGGCCGACCACGAGGGCGGCGGTGGCGACCACGAAGTGCTCGCGCATCGCGACGGCGTAGCACCACGCCTGGAGGCCGCGGGTGATGGCGTTCATGTTGGACGGGTCCTCGACGCGCTCGCGGGTGGTGCCGCACGCCTCGGCGAACCGGATGAGGAGGTCGGTGTGCCGGATGTCGGCGAGCTCCTCCTCGTACATGTTCTGGAGCGTGAAGTCCTTGGCGCCGGTGAACTCGTCGGGCGTGTTGGCGTAGACGTAGGCGAGGTAGTCGGCGAACGGCCCCACGTAGTGGTAGTGGTTCTCCGCCCAGCGGGCGAAGTGCTCGCGCTTCAGCTCGCCGTCCGCCCACGCCTTGCTGAACGAGGCGTTCTTGGCCTCGCGTCCCTTGATAGCGTTCTGCAGCTCGGCGCGGAATGCGTCCCTCGACAGCAGCTCTGCCATTTCCTGATCCCTTCTCGGGTTTCTTACCGGGGTGAGATGTAGACGCTTTTCTCTTGGGTGTAGAAGAGCATCATCGAAGGTCCGGCCTGCTCCTTGAACGTCTGCGTGCTGGATTCCTTGAGCCCGCCGAACGGCACGGTCATCGCCATTCCGGAGGTCGGCTGGTTCACTTTCACCAGGCCGCTCTCGGAACGCCGGGCGAACTCCAGCGCCCGGTCGGTGTCGCGGGTGACGATCCCGGCCGACAGCCCGTAGTCGGTGGCGTTGGCCAGCGCGACGGCCTCGTCGAGGCCGGACGCCCGCTGGAAGGCCAGCACCGGCCCGAAGATCTCCTCGCGGGCGATCCGCATGCCCGGCGCCACCTCGCCGAAGACGGCCGGCCGCACGAAGTACCCGTCGCCGGGCAGGCGGCGCCCGCCGGTGACGAGCTCGGCGCCCTCCTCCTCGCCGATCCGCACGTAGTCGAGGAACTTCTCCAGCTGGAAGTCCGCGGCGAGCGGCCCGAGGTCGACGCCGTCGCCCAGCCCGTTCCCGACGGTCAGCGCGTCGGCGGCCCGCGCCACGCGTTCGAGCAGCTCGTCGTGGACGGCGGCGTCCGCGATGACCCGGCTCGTCCCGGTGCACGCCTGCCCGGACAGCCCGAACGCGCCCTTGACGATGATCTGGGTGGCGCGTTCCAGGTCGGCGTCGTCCAGGACGACCACCGGGTTCTTGCCGCCCATCTCCAGCTGCGCGCGGCGCGAGGGCCCGACCGCCGCGTGGACGGCGCGTCCGGCCCGGGTGGAGCCGGTGAACGTCACAGCCCCGACCCGCGCGTCCGCCGCCAGCGCGGCCCCGGCCTCGGCGCCGCCGTGCACCAGCGCGATCGCGAGCGGCGGCAGCCCGCCCGCCAGCAGGGCCTCCACCAGGCGCTGCGCCAGCAGGGGCGTCACCGGGCTCGGCTTGAACACCACGGCGTCGCCGGCCGCCAGCGCGGGCCCGATCTTGCGGGACGGGATGTTCAGCGGGAAGTTCCACGGCGTGATCGCGCCCACGACCCCGACGGGCTCGCGCCGCGTGTAGACGATCCCGCCGTCGCCGGCGGGATGGCTCTGCCCGGTGATGCGGTGGGCCTCGCCCGCGTAGAAGCGCAGGTTCCGGGGCGTGCGGGAGACCTCCATGGCCGCCTCGGCGCGCGTCTTGCCCTCTTCCCGCACGAGTTCGACGACGAGGTCGTCCGCCCGTTCCTCCAGCCACCGCGCCGCGGCCTCCAGCACGTCGGCCCGCCTGTCCGCGGAGGCGGCGGCCCATTCCGCGGCGCCCGCGACGGCCCCGTCGACGGCGGTCTCCACATCGGCGGCCGACGATTCGGGGAACTCTCCGACGATCTCGCCGAGTTCCGCCGGATTACTCCGCCGGAACGTCATGCCGTCCTTGGCCGGGCGCCATTCGCCCCCGACGAGGTTCAGGCCCTCATGCATGCTCGTTCGTCTCCCTTTCCGGGTCTTCGGCGATCGCGGTGAGCTCGACTTCGACGGGGGCGCCGCCGGGGAGGGCGCGGACGCCGACGGCGCTGCGGGCGGGGCGCCCGAGCCCCGGCGCCACCGCGTCCAGGGCGGCCGAGGCGCCGTCCGCGACCGCCGACAGGTCGGTGAACCCGTCGGCGCAGGCGACGTAGACCGTCATCCGGACCCATCGCCGGACGCGGCCGATGTCTCCGCCCGCGACCGCGGCGACGGCGTTGCGGGCGGCCAGGGCGGCGGCCTCGCGCGCGGCGGGGACGTCCAGGTCGCGGCCGACGAGGCCGGTGACGGTCAGGCGGCCGTCCCGGCGCGGCGTCATGCCGGCGCTCGCGACCAGCACGTCGCCCGCGCGGACCGGCGCGGCCACGGCCGGGACGTAGGCGCCCTGGGGGCGCGGCGCGGCGGGAAGCTCAGACACCGAGGGCCACCCCGTCCTGGCGGGGGTCGGACGCCCCGAGGAGGGCGCCGTCCGCGACGGAGACGATCTGGGCGCTGCCGCCCGCGTCCCACGGGTCCTGGACGGCGACGTCGTGCCCGGACGCGCGGAGCGCCGCGATCCGGTCGGCCCCGAGCCGGGACTCGACGCGCAGTTCGGGCGGGCCGCCGAGGGTGTCGGCGTCGCTGCCCGGGTGGACGGTGAAGCGCGGCGCGGCGACGGCGGTCGCGGGGTCGTGGCCGTGGTCGAGGAGGTGGGAGAGCAGTTGGGCGTTCCACTGCACCTGGCCGTCGCCGCCGGGGGTGTTGCCCGCGTGCAGGAGGCGGCCGGAGGCTCCGGTGACGAGCCAGGCGTTCAGGGTGTGCAGCGGGCGGCGGCGCGGGCGGACCTCGTTGGGGTGCCCGTCGATGAGGTAGGCGCCGCGGCCGAGCCGGTTGTTGAGGACGACGCCCGTGCCCGGGACGGTGATCCGGGCCCCGAAGGTGAAGGCGAGCGAGTGGATGAGGCTGACCGCGCACCCCTGCGCGTCCACGGCGACCATGGAGGTGGTGTCGCCGCCGGCGGGGACCGGGGACGCGGGCCCGGCCGGGAGGTCGCCGGCGTCGAGGCGGGCGCGGGCGGCCTCCAGCGCGGACGGCGCGAGGAGCCCGCGCCAGTGGTCGCCGCCGTCGCCGCAGCCCGCGAACCGGTCGGCGAACGCGATGCGGGCGGCGGACGCCATCCGGTGGACGGCCTCGGCCGACAGCCAGGGAAGGCCGGACAGGACGCCGTCGCACAGGCCCGCCTGCTGCGCCACCATCCAGCCGGGCGTGGGCGGCGGGGTCAGGTGGACGGTCGTCCCGCGGTAGTCGCAGGTCAGCGCCGCTTCGGGGACCGAACGGCCGCCCGCCATCCATTCGTAGCCGGAGAACGGCGCCCCGGCGCCGACCAGGGCGTCCACGGAGCGTTCGGCGAGGGCGCCGGAGTAGAGGTCGGCGGGGTCGTCCGCCAGCCGGCGGAGCGAGGCGCCGAGGTCGCGCTGGAGGATCGGCTCGCCGACGGCGGGCACGCGCCCGCCGGGGAGGAAGACCTCGGCCGTGCCGGGGTCGCGGGCCAGCGCGTCGCGGCGCTCGACGATGTCGGCGCGGGTCTTGCGGGTGCAGGGCAGCCCGTCCTCGGCGGCGGCGACCGCGGGGGCCCACAGCTCGGGCAGCCCGCGGGAGGCCGAGTCGGCGTGCAGGGCGGCGAGCGCGGCGACCGCGCCGGGGGTCGCGACGGCGAGGGCCCCCTCCAGCGGGACGGCGGCCAGGCCGCGGTCCCGGTAGAAGGCGGGCTCGCCGCCGTCCGGGCCGAAGCCGCTGCCGCCGAACGCGGCGACGGAGCCGTCCGGGCGGCGCAGCAGGGCGAACGCGTCGCCGCCGACCCCGCACTGGCCGGGCAGCGCGAGCCAGGACAGGGCGGCCATCGCCAGCGCGGCGTCCACCGCGTTCCCGCCGTCCGCGAGGACGCGCGCGCCGAGCAGGCTCACCGCCGGATGGCTGGAGGCGACCATGCCGCCGGACGCGGCGGCGGGGCCGCGGCCGGGGAGGCCGAAGGGGCTGCGCTCTGACATGCCGCCAGTGTCGGCGGCGCCCGATCAGCGCCGATACGGGCCGATCGCCGAAGATCCGGCAGATTCCTTGGGCACCGTGCACACCGGTCCCGGGGGCCGCTGCTTCGCTCGCCGGACGCCCGACATGGTGCACAAAATGACCAAGCGCGTAGTGTGCACGTTCCTCATTGTTCACCTCGGACCGATCGAGCAGATTCTCTGCATTCGTTGCGCCCGTCGGCCTCGCAGAGGGCGCGTACAGGGAGGGGGCCTCCTTTGGAAGCCGCTCACTGGGTCTATCTGTCCGGAATCGTCATCATCATCGCCGTCATGATCGCCCGCAAGAACGTCGTCATCCCCGCGGTGGCGGCGACGTTCCTCACCGCCTGGGTGTTCACCGGCAGCCTCGTCACGGGACTGGAGTCGATCTTCAACGCCAGCCTCACCGCGGCGTCCGAACTGTTCAGCATCTTCCTCATCATCGCCCTGGTCACCGCGCTGCTCGGATCGCTGCGCGCGCTCGGCGCCGACCGCCGCATGGTGGAGCCGTTCCGCGTCGTCATGCGGTCCGGCCATTCCGCCTTCTGGGTGCTCGCCGCCGTCACCTACCTGATCAGCCTGTTCTTCTGGCCGACGCCGGCGGTGCCGCTGATGGGCGCCATCCTGCTGCCCGCCGCGATCGCCGCGGGGCTGCCGCCGATCAGCGCGGGCGTCGCGATCGCGATCGCCGGGCAGGGCATGGCGCTGTCGAGCGACTACGTCATCCAGGTCGCGCCCGGCCTGTCGGCGAAGGCGGCCGGGGTGGAGACCGGCGCGGTCGCCGACCGCGCCATGGTGCTGTCCCTGATCACGGGCCTGGTCGCGCTCGGCATCGGCTACCTGATGACGCGCTCGGAGTTCCGCAGGCCGGACGCGGCGCTGCTCGAACGCTGGGAGGCCGGGGAGACGGAGGCGCCGGCGCCGCGCCGCTCGCTGGCCCGCGTGCTGCCGCGGCGGCGAGTCCTGGAGCCGGAGCCGGCAGCGGCGGGCGGCGGGGACGGCGGCGTGGCCGTCCTCGACCACGGGTCCGGGTCCGGGTCGGGCAGCGGCTCGTCCACCGTGCCCGGCCCCCGCTCCGGTGGGTCCGGCGGTTCCGGCGAGGCGGGCGAGGCGTCGGACGAGATGACGCGGCGGGCGCTGTCGTCGCTGAACGGCGGCGACGAACCGGGCGCCGACTGCCCCCGGCGGTCCAAGGCGTTCGCCGCGATCGTCCCGCTGGCCCTGATCGGCCTCGTCGCGTACATGATGCTGGGCAAGTTCACCGGGCTCGTCCCCGAGGTGGTGGGCGGGGACGCCGCCGCGCTCGTCGGCGGGGTCGCCACGGCGCTGCTGCTGGCCGCCGCGATCGCCAAGGACGGCCGGGGCAGCCTGGAGCGGTGCGCCGACCACATCGTGGACGGCCTGGTCTTCGCGATGAAGGCGATGGGGGTCGTCATCCCGATCGCCGGGTTCTTCTTCATCGGCAACGCCGACTTCGCCGGGAAGATCATGGGCATGGAGGAGGGCGCGGCGGCGCCCGGCTTCCTGTTCGACGCCGTCACCCGGATGCAGGACGCGATCCCCGACAGCCAGTACGTCGTCGGCTTCGGCGTGCTGATCATCGGGATGATCACCGGGCTGGACGGCTCCGGGTTCTCCGGGCTGCCGCTCACCGGCTCGCTGGCCGGATCGATCGGCCCGGCCTCCGGCGTCGACC
Source organism: Spirillospora sp. CA-108201 (assembly GCF_050936235.1). NCBI lineage: Bacteria > Bacillati > Actinomycetota > Actinomycetes > Streptosporangiales > Thermomonosporaceae > Spirillospora > Spirillospora sp. CA-108201. The sequence goes on from NZ_JBNJNE010000001.1 coordinate 4,059,168, forward strand.
CGGCGCTGCTCGCCGCGATCGGGCAGATGGGCTGCGTCTGGGCGGGTGGCGGCGTGCTGATCGCCTGGTCGTCGCTGATCGCGGTGGCCGGGTTCGCCCGCGTCCCGGTGCTCGACCTCGTCCGCCGCTCGTTCCTGCCCGTGATCGCCGGCCTCGTCGTCGCCACGGTCGCCGGCCTGATCATCTACTAGGGAGCATGGTGACCGCGTCCTCCGGCCTGTCCGATCCGGCCCCCGCCGCCGCGCCCGCCGCGGCGGCGGGGGGCCCGCCGCGCGCCGCCGCCCTCCGGTGGCGCGCCGCGCTGCTGGTGCTGCTGACCTTCGGCGCCGGGACGACCGACGTCGTCGGGTTCCTCGGCATGGAGAAGGTCTTCACCGCCAACATGACCGGCAACATCGTGCTGTTCGGCCTCGCCGCGGGCGAGGGGAACGGCGCCGACCTGGCCCGCTGCGGCGTCGCGACGCTCGCGTTCGCGGCCGGCCTGCTCGCCGGGTTCCTCATCGCGGGGCGCCCCGACGCCGACCGGGTGTGGGCGCCCCGCGTCACCGCCGTCCTCGGGTTCGTGCTGGTGCTGCAGGCCGCGTTCCTCGCGGGCTGGGCCGCCGCGGGCGCCGAGCCGCGCGGCGGCGGGCTGCTCGCCCTCATCTCCCTGTCGTCGGTGGCGATGGGCGCGCAGACGGCGGCGGCGCGCAGCATGGCCGCCGACGGGATCACCACCACGTTCGTCACCGGGACGCTGACCTCGATGATGGGCGGCCTCGCGGTCGGGCAGGGCGCGGCCGCCGGGCTGCGGACCGCGGTGATCCTCAGCCTCGCCGCAGGGGCCGCGGTGGCGGGCGCGCTGATGACGCACGCCCCCGTCGCGGCCGCGGCCGTCAGTCCCGCCGTGCTGGCCGTGGTGATCATCGCCGCGTTCCGGCTGCACCCCGCCCGGACGTCCTAGGCGGGGCCGTCCCAGCGGGCGCGGGCCATGTCGACGCGGCGCCCGTCCGGGCGCAGCGGCGTCCCCTCGGCGCGGTAGTTCTCGCGGGCCTGGAGCTCGTGGCCGCTCGGCGGGTTCCCGTCCGCGCGGACCACCCGCCACCACGGGACGGCGCCCCCGTACAGCGACATCACGCGCCCCACCTGCCGCGGCCCGCCCCGTCCGACCATCTCGGCCACGTCGCCGTAGGACAGGACGCGGCCCGGCGGGATGCGCTCCACCGCGTCCAGCACCGTCTCGGCGTACTCGTCAGGTTCGGACCACATCCGCTCATTCTCCCGGATCGCGCTCGCCGCGCAGCAGGACCGCGGCGCCCGCCAGGCCGAGCAGGGACAGCGCGCAGATCAGCAGGTGGGCGCAGACGAGCCCGCCCGAGCGGTGCACCACCTGGACGGGACGGACCGGACCGGTCGCGAACCGCTTCCCGGCCGGCAGGCCCGCGCCGCCCGTCCGCGCCCCCGCCAGGGTGTCGGACGCGGCGAGCGCGGCGGCGGCGTCCACCCGCCCGAACCCGACGCCCCGGTCGTAGCCGCGCGCCGGGCGGTGCCCGGTGCTCGCCACGATGGCCTGCGTGACCAGCGCGGGCGCGAGGCCCCGGTGGCGCGACCGGATGAGGGCGGCGACGCCGGAGACGAACGCGGTCGCCGGGCTCGTGCCGTCCCCGATCCAGTACCGGCCGTCCGGGCCCGCGCCGATGATCCGGACTCCGGGCGCGGACACGACCACGCCGGAGTTGCGGCTGGAGAACCCGGCGTGCCGGCCCCCGGCGTCCACGGCGGCCACGGAGATCACGCCGGGGAACGACGCCGGGTAGAAGTACCCGGTGGGCCCGCCGCTCCCGGGCCACCGGGCGCTCCGCGCCGGGGCGGGCCGGCCTCCCGCCCCGCGCGGATCGTCCTCCGCCCCGCCGTTGCCCGCGGCCGCGACCACGACGACGTTCCGGCCGATCGCGTAGGCGACGGCCTCGCGCTCGCGCGGCGTGGGGTAGGGGCGGCCGAGCGACAGGTTGACCACGTCGGCGCCGTGGTCGACGGCGTACCGGATGCCCTGGGCGATCGTCCCGGTGTAGCGCCCGCCGCCGGTGAACCGCGCGAAGCCCGGCTCGTCGCGTTCCAGGATCACCCGCGGCGCCAGGAGACGCGCCTCGGGCGCGACGCCGACGACCCCCTCGGCGCCGCCGGGGCCGTGCCCGTGCCCGGCGATGATCGACGCCATGTTGGTGCCGTGCAGCCGCTTCGGCGCGACGCCGGGCGGGTTCGCGCCGCGCGTGTAGTCGGGCCCGGCGGTGACGGAGCCGGCGAGGTCGGCCTGGCCGGCGTCCACGCCCGAGTCGAGGACGGCGACGGTCGCGCCGCCGCCCTTGGACATCGTCCAGGCGCGCGGCACGTTCAGCGACTCCAGGACGGGCGTGACCGCGTCCCGCACCGGGTCGGAGGCGAGGGCGCCGTTCGGAGGCGCGGCCGCGCGGGCCGGCGGCGCGGGTGCCGCGGCCAGCGCCAGCGCGGCCGCCCCGGCGGCGGCCCGCCTCAGCACCGCCACTCCCGCGTTCCGCAGCGGACGGTCGCGGGCGCGGTCAGCGGCCGCAGGACGCCCTGGACGAGCTGCGGCGCCAGTTCGGCGGCGTCGGCCAGGGAGCCTCGCATGGCGGGACGCCCGTCGGCGTACCCGGCGGTCGCCGCGACCACGTACGGGCCGCGCTGCGCCGCGGTGGACGCCTGCCGGGCGGCGTCGCCGAACCGGGAGGCCACCGTGCCCGCGAGCGGCAGCGCGCGCAGTCCCGGGCCGGGCTCGCGGGACGGGAACCAGGCGACGGCCTCCCGCGCGGCCCGCTCGTCCGGGAACACCACCACCCCGACGGTGACCGCGAGCCCCTGCGCCTGGTCGAGATAGGTGGCCCGGAGCGCGGCGCGGCAGCCGCGGACCGTCAGCGTCCGGGCGAACGCGCCGTCCACTGCCGTCTCGCAGCGGGTGTCGGGGCCGATCCCCACCCGGCGGGCCGTCTCCGCGGACGCCTGGCCGAGCCGGTAGGCCAGGGCCGCGGGGAAGATCCGCCCGGCGGTCCGGGTCCGGTGGCGGGCGGACAGTTCCGCCGCCGCGGCCGCGGCGCGCTCGGCCGGGGTGGGGGCGCGGGTCAGCTCGGCGGTCAGCCGCACCCCGGCGACGGCGAGGACGGTCGCGCACGCCGGCGCGGCCACCAGCGCGACCGTCCTGCGGGAGGCCCGCCGTCCGGCGCCCGGTTCCGGCTCGCCGTCCGGGGCGGAGATCTCGGCGCGCGACACACGCGGAGCGTAGCCCAACGCGGGTCAGGACGGGGCGGCGGGAGACCGCCCGGAGTGGCGGCGCCGGAACGCCGCCGCGATCGCGAGCCCCCCGGCCGTCCCGCCGAGCCCGAGGAGGGTGATCACGATGATCAGCGGGCGGACCCAGAAGGGCCGCTCGACGACCTCCACCGGGCCGGGGTCCCGCTCGCCGAACCGCTGCCCGGCGGGCTTGGCCCGCGCCGTGCCGGGCGGCGTCACGGCCAGCGAGTCCGCCGCGGACAGGGCGCGGGCCGCGTGCACCTCCCCGAACCCGACCTCCGGGTCGTAGCCGCCGGACGGGCCGTGCCGCGTGCTCTGGATCAGGGCCTGCGCGACCAGGGCGGGCGCCATCCGGGGATGCTTCGCGCGGATCAGCGCCGCGATCCCGGCGACGATCGCGCTGGCGTCGCTGGTGCCGTCGCTCCGGAAGTACCGGCCGCCCGGCGCCCCGACGGGCAGGCCCGTGCCCGGCGCCGACAGCAGCACCGAGTAGTTGCGGTTGGAGAACGGCGCGCGGGCGTGGCCGGGGTCGGTCGCCGCGACCGCGATCACACCGGGGTAGGACGCCGGGTAGGAGTAGGGGGCGAACCCGTCGCCGTCCAGCAGCCGCTCCTCGTCGCCGTCGTTGCCGACGGCCGAGACCACCACGACGCCCTTGCCGACGGCGTGGCCGACGGCCGCGCGCTCGGCGGGGTTCTCGTCCCGGCTGCCGAGCGAGAGGTTGATGACGTCGGCGCCGTGGTCGGCGGCGTAGCGGATGCCGCGCGCCACCGCGTCGTCCGCGTCGTCCGAGGCCCGCAGGCGGCGGAAGCTGGCGTCCTCCGGCTCGCCGATGCTCCGGACGGCGAGGATGCGCGCCTGCGGGGCGATGCCGATGACCCCGGAGCCGCCGCCGGGGCCGTGCCCCTGCCCGGCGATCAGCGTCGACATCCCGGTGCCGTGCAGCCGCGCGGGCGTCGTCCCGGCGTCGATCCCGGCGAGCATGTTGGGGCCGACGGTGACCTTGCCGCGCAGGTCCGCCTGGGCGGGGTCGACGCCCGAGTCGACGACGCCGACCGTCACGCCGGCGCCCTTGGTCATCTTCCAGGCGGTCTCCATGCCGAGCAGGGCGAGGACGGGGCGCTGCCCTTCACGGACCACGTCCGCGTGCGCGGGGACGGGCATCAGCCAGCTTCCGGCCAGCAGCGCCGCACCGGCCGCCGCCGGCAGGCCCCGGCGCCCCGCCCGCGCCCGCGCCCGCGCCCGCGCCCGCGCCCGCCTCAGCATCGCCACCCCGACAGGTCGCAGTCGGGCAGCGCCTTGGCCGAGAGGGTCCGCGCGATCGCGTGCGCGATCTGCGGGGACACCGCGAACGGCTCGCCCGGACGCGCCTTCTTGATCGCGGAGGCGGGGCGGCCGTCGGCCTGGCCGGAGGTGGTGAGCACGACGTACGGGCCGCCGCGGTCGATCGTCCGGTCCTGCCGGGCCTCGTCGGTGAACCGGGCGGACGCCGTCCCCGGGAACCCGGCGGCGTGCAGGGCGGGGCTGACGGAGCCCGTCCCGTCCGGGCCCTTCGAGCCGGGCAGCTCCTTGTAGGCCCGGTCGGCCTTCCACGGGTCGGGGAACGCCACCACGCCGACGGTGACGACGACTCCCTGCAACTGGTCGACGTAGGTCGCGCGCAGGACGGCGAGGCAGCCGTGCCTGCCGATCGTCGTCGCGATCTCCTCGTCCACGCCCTGGACGCAGCCGTCGTCCGGGACGATCCCCGTCCGGGACGCGTACTCGGTCTGCTCGCCCGCCGGCCGGTAGCCGAGCCGGTCGGGGAAGACGCGGCGCGCGGGCCACGCCTGCCAGCGGCGCGCGACCTCCTTGTCGGCGGCGATCCGGAGTTCGGCGTTCGTGGGCGCGCGCTTGAGGGTCGTCCACGTGCCGAAGAACGACACTCCCGTGGCGACGAGGTAGCAGCAGCCGACGACCAGCGCCACGACCATCCATTGGCCGCCGGTCAGCCCCAGGACGGTCGGCGGGCCGCCGGCGCCCACGGGTCGCGGCGGCGCGCCGAACGGGCGCCCGGGCCCGGCGTGCGGGTTCGCGGGCGGGCCGGGCGGGCCGGGCGGGCCGGGCGGGCCGGGCGGGCCGGGCGGGCCGGGCGGCCGGAGACCGCCGGGCATGCCGGGCTGGTGCGGGGACCGCGGCGGGGGCGGCTGCTGGGAGGGGGGCAGGAATGCCACAACAGTCAAGATTAACGTCGCTTCACGACATTCCGCCTGTCATCCTGCGAAGGACCGCCGTCGCCGCCGGGCGGGGAAACGAACGAGGCCCCTCCTCGGAGGGGCCTCGTCCACAAGGCATCGCGGCCGGAGGCCTACTCCACGGCCCGCTTCGCCTCCTTGGCGGCGTCCTTGGCCTTCTCGCCGACCTGCTTGGCGCCGCCGGAGGCGCGGTCGCTCTTGCCCTCGGCCTCCAGGTTCGGGTCACCGGACCGCCGTCCGGCCTCCTCCTTGCCCCGGCCCTTGGCCTGCTGCGCCTTGTTCTTCAGCTTGTCGAGGAAACCCATGGTTCCTCCTCCTGTACGGAGCGTCGTGTACCGGCTATGCCCCCAATGGCCCGGATTATGCGGACGTTCGGGTCCCGCGGCGCAGCCTCCGCGCCTCCTCGTGGATGAGGGCCTCGGTCTCCAGGAGCTTCGCCTCGGCCTGCTCCGTGCGCATCGCCGCGCGCTGCTCGCGCGGGCTCGGCTTGCGCCGCCGCCCCGCCGTCCGGCGGCCGGCCCGTTCCCCCCTGAGCTTCTTCAGGAACCCCATGCCCGTCACCTCTCCTCACCCGCGGCCGGTCCGGTCGCCGGCTCTGCGCCCGTACGGTGCCCCTTTTATGGCGATCCATTCCGCTACCGGGAGGGACAGCGGCAACCGTCCGGCAGGCGGCTGCCGGGAATGCCGCAGCACATGGCAAGGTTGTGCCGTGGGAGGACGATGACGTCCCGCCGTCCTTGAACGTCGAGCGCCAGCACAGGAGCATTCACCGTGTCGTTGCCACCTCTGGTCGAGCCCGCCCCGGAGCTCACCCGCGACGAGGTCAACCGCTACTCGCGGCACCTGATCATTCCCGACGTGGGCATGGCCGGGCAGAAGCGCCTCAAGAACGCCAAGGTCCTGGTCGTCGGCGCGGGCGGCCTCGGCTCCCCCGCCCTGCTCTACCTGGCCGCGGCCGGGGTGGGCACCCTCGGCGTCATCGACTTCGACGTCGTGGACGAGTCCAACCTGCAGCGGCAGATCATCCACCGGCAGACCTCGCTCGGCAAGCCGAAGGTCGAGTCGGCCGCCGACACCGTCCGCGACATCAACCCGCTGATCGACGTCGTGGTGCACGACACCGCGCTCGACCGCGACAACGTCATGGACATCTTCTCCGGCTACGACCTGATCGTGGACGGCACCGACAACTTCGCCACCCGCTACATGGTGAACGACGCCGCCGTCCTGCTCGGCAAGCCGTACGTGTGGGGCTCGATCTACCGGTTCGACGGCCAGGCGTCGGTGTTCTGGGCCGAGCACGGCCCCTGCTACCGCTGCCTCTACCCCGAGCCGCCGCCGCCCGGCATGGTGCCGTCCTGCGCCGAGGGCGGGGTGCTCGGCGTGCTGTGCGCGTCCATCGGCTCCATCCAGGTGAACGAGGCCATCAAGCTGCTGACCGGCATCGGCGAGCCGCTCGTCGGCCGGCTGATGGTCTACGACGCCCTGGAGATGACCTACCGCTCGGTCAGGGTCCGCAAGGACCCCGAGTGCCCGCTGTGCGGCAAGAACCCGACGCAGACCGAGCTGCTGGAGGACTACGAGGCCTTCTGCGGCGCGGTGTCCGACGAGGCCGCCGAGGCCGTCCGGGACTCCACGATCTCCGTGCACGACCTCAAGGCGATGCAGGACCGCGACGACGACATCTTCCTGGTGGACGTCCGCGAGCCCAACGAGTACGAGATCGTCGCGATCCCCGGCGCCACGCTCATCCCCAAGGGCGAGTTCCTGAACGGCTCCGCCCTGGAGCGCCTGCCGCAGGACAAGAAGATCGTCCTGCACTGCAAGTCGGGCGTCCGCTCCGCCGAGGCCCTCGCCGTCGTGAAGAACGCCGGGTTCGGCGACGCCGTCCACGTCGGCGGCGGCGTCCTGGCCTGGGTCAACCAGATCGACCCCGGCCTCCCGTCCTACTGACGCCGCCGGAAGGCCCCCGGACCCGCAGCGGGTCCGGGGGCCTTCCGCCTTCCGGGCCCGTCCGGGTTCCTGACGCCGCATACGTTCCTTCGGCCGAAGACCTCCCGATCCAGATCTTGACCGGGTGGCCGCGGCTATTTAGTTTGGTTCACGATCAAAACCCGGCGAAGGGACGCGACCGTGACACGACGGCGCAGGGCGCAAGGGAGATGGCGGGCCGCGGCGGCCGGGGCGGTGGGCGTGTCGCTCATCCTCGGCGTGCTGCCGGGAGGCGTCGCGTCGGCGGAGGCCGGGTCCCCCGGCCGTCCGGCCTTCGACGTCCGGCCCGCCCGCGACGCGATCGAGCGGCTGGTCGGGGCGCGGTACGCGGGCCAGGTGAGCCTGGCGACCCTGCCGGGGTCCGGGGGCCGGGACACCTTCCGGGTCTCGGCCCGGAACCGGCGGCCGCTCATCGCGGGCAGCAGCACTCCCGCGTTGCTGATGGGCTTCAACTGGTACCTCAAGCACGTGGCCAAGGCCGACATCTCCTGGACCGGGGACCAGCTGAACCTGCCGCGGCGGCTCCCCCCGCCCGCGCAGCCGATCGAGCGGTCGTCCGCCGTCAAGCACCGGTTCGCGGGGAACGACACCGAGGACGGGTACTCCGGGCCGTACCGGACGTTCCAGGACTGGGAGCGGCTCATCGACGTCTACGCCCTCCACGGCGTCAACGAGATGTTCATGCCGGTCGGCGCCGAGGCCGTGTACTACGAGACGTTGAAGTCGTTCGGCTACTCGGCCGACGAGTTGCGCGCGTGGATCCCGGGCGCGGGATACCAGCCGTGGTGGCTCCTCCAGAACATGTCCAACTTCACCTCGCCGGTCGGCGAGGACCAGATCAGTGCGCGCGCGGAACTGGGCCGCCGGATCGCCGACCGGATGCGGCGGCTGGGCATCACGCCGGTGCTCCCGGGCTACTTCGGTACCGTCCCGGCCGGTTTCGCGGCCCGCAACCCCGGCGCGGTGACCGTGCCGCAGGGCACCTGGGAGGGGATCGCCCGGCCCGACTGGCTGGCGCCGACGAACCCGGTGTTCGCCCAGGTCGCCGAACGGTTCTACGGAATCCAGGACCGGCTGCTCGGCCGTTCGACGATGTACAAGATGGACCTGCTGCACGAAGGCGGGAAGCCCGGCGCCGTCCCCGTGGGCCAGGCCTCCGCAGCCGTCCAGGACGCCCTGGACAGGGCGCACCCGGGGGCGACCTGGGTGATCCTCGGCTGGCAGGGCAACCCGCGCCCCGAGACCGTGGCCGCCGTCGACCGGAGCAGGATGCTCGTGGTGGACGGCCTGTCCGACCGGGCGCTGAAGGTCGACCGCGACGCCGACTGGAAGGGCGCCCCGTACGCCTTCGGTTCGATCTGGAACTTCGGCGGCAACTCCACCGTCGGCGCACCGATCAAGGCATGGAACGAGCGGTTCTGGGACTGGCGGGCACGGCGGGCGAGCGCGCTCGACGGTATCGCGATCATGCCGGAGGCGAGCTACAACAACCCGGTCGCCGTCGAGTTCCTCGCCGAACTGCCCTGGCATGACGGCCCGGTCGACCTCCACCGGTGGTTCGACGAGTACGCGGACGCCCGCTACGGGGGCGTCGACCCGCAGGCCCGCGCCGCCTGGCGGACGCTGGCCGACACCGCGTACGCGATCCCCCCGACCGGCGGCCGCTCGTCCGGGCACGGCGGGCTCTTCGCCGCGGAACCGAACCTGGCGACGACCAGGCCGCACCGGTGGGCGCAGGCCGCGTTCGCCTACGACCCGGCCGCCTTCGCCCGGGCCCTGCCGGCGCTGCTGGCCGTCCGCGAGCCGCTGCGCCGCGGCGACGCCTACCGCTACGACCTGCTCGAAGTGGCCCGCGCGGCGGCCGACGACCGGTCCCGGACCCTGCTGCCGCAGATCAACGCGGCCTACCAGTCCCGCGACCTCGCCGCGTTCTCCCGGCTGAGCGACGCCTGGACCGGCTACATCGAGGCACTCGACGACCTGGCCGGCACCGACCGCCACCACATGGTGGGCCCGTGGCTCCAGCGGGCGCGGCAGGCGGCCGCGAGCCCCCGGGAGGCGCCGCGGACGGAGTACGAGGCGCGCAAGCTGATCACCTCGTGGGGCGACCGCGACACCGACCTGCACGACTACGCCTACCGCGAGTGGTCCGGGGTGCTGCGCGACTACTACGCCCCGCGCTGGAAGCGGCTGTTCGACGGCCTGAAGACCGAACTGCGCACGGGCGCCGCCGCGCCGGACGTCGACTGGTACGCCATGGCGGAGGCATGGGCGAAGGACACCGGCGAGTACCGGACGAGGCCGGTCGGCGACACCTACGCCGAAGCGTCGCGAATGCTGCGGCGGCTGGCCGGCGACGACTACGACCTGCCGCTCTCGCTGCGTCCGCAGGGGTCGGTCTCCGGCTCCGCCGGGATGACCGCGTCCGTGACCAATGCCAACTACTTCGCTCCGATGAGCGGCCTGGCCTTCGACATCTCCACGCCCGCGGGCGTGGAGGCCCGCCCCGCGGCTCCGCGCACGGGGGAGATCGAACCCGGCGCCACCCTGGAGCAGTCGTGGACGCTGCATCGGACCGGCGACCTTCCGGACGGGACGACGCAGGTCACGGTGCAGGTCACGGTCGGGTTCGACCAGGCCGGCCGGCACGTGGTCCGCAAGGCGAGCGCCGTTCTGCCGGTGGCCGACGACGGCCGTGTCCAGCTCAGCGACCTGCCGTTCTCCTACTCGCGCAACCATGACGGCATCTACCCGGTGGCTCGCGACACCGTGACGCCCGGTACCCCCGAGGGGAACGGCAAACCCGTCCGCCTGGACGGGACGGCCTACAGCAAGGGCCTCGGAACCAACGCGAACGCCGACGTGCGCGTCGAACTGAACCGCGGCTGCGGGCGGTTCACGACGCTCGTCGGGATCGACGACGCGATGAACCACACGGCCGACGGCGACGTGGTCGTCCGGGTCTTCGGCGACGGCCGGCTGCTGCACGAGACCGGCGTGCTGCGCAGCGGGCTCGCCGCCTCCGGGGCGGAGGCGGTCCGCCTCGACGTCGACGTGACGGGTGTCCAGCAGCTCCGCCTCCAGGTCGACCAGTACGACGCCAACCGCTGGTTCGACGCCGTCTCGTTCGGCGTGCCGACGCTCGCCTGCACCTCGCCGCCCCAGACCCGGTGAGCCGCCCCCGGGCCCGTGACCGCGTGCGGACGGGCGGGCCCGGGGACACGGGAGATCCTTATACGCTCCAACTTCTGGAGGTGGCAGAAACGGCGCCGCGGCGGGCGCGCGGGGGAAGGCGGGAATGACCAGGTCCGTCCGGATCACCGAGAAGGCGACTCCCGCGGTCCTGCGCGAGCGCAACACCGAGCTCGTCCTGCAGAGCGTGCTGGCGGGAGGCGGCACGGTGTCCCGCGCCGACATCGCGCGGTCGACGGGCCTGGCCCGCGCCGTCGTGTCGCAGATCATGGAGGGGCTGGTGTCGCGGGGGCTGGTGGTCGAGGAGACCGCCAGGCCGAGCGGGCGGGGCAAGCCGGCCACGCTGCTCCGGATCGACACCGACCGGCACTGCCTGCTCATGGCCGATGTCCGCCCGACCGAGGTACTGGGCGGCGTCGTCGGGTTGGACGGCGCGATCGGCGCGACGGCCCGGACGGCGCTGCCCGCACGTCCGGGCGGCGCGGATGTGGTGGCCGCCCTTGTCCCGATGCTCACGGCGCTGGTCGGCGACGACCGGCGCGCGGTCCTGTCGGCCGGAGTCGCCGTCCCCGGCATCGTGTCCCCCGAGCAGCGCGTCGTCGAGGCGCTGCAACTGCGCTGGAGGGACGTCGACCTGGCCGGGCCGCTGGCGGCCGCCCTCGGTCACGAGGTCGTGCTCGTCAACGACGCGACCGCCGTGGGGATGTCGGAGCTGTCGGTGCAGAGCAGGGCGGGCGACAGCGTGATCGTGCTGCACGTCGCGGGCGGCATCGGCTCCGCGATCCTGCTCGACGGCCGCGTGCACCTGGGAGAACGGCAGCGCGCGGGCGAGGTCGGCCACATCGACGTGGGCGTCAGCGACCGCCGGTGCGAGTGCGGTCGGCGAGGATGCCTGGAGACGGTGGCGAGCCTGCCGGCCGTCCTCGCCGGGGCCGCCGTCGAGGATCTGGACGGCGTCTCCTCGCCCGGTGGCGCGCCCGCGACGTCGGACCTCGCGGCACTCGCGGCGCGGGTCGACCACGCCGGCAGGAGCCTCGCCGCCCTGCTCTGCGTCCAGACCGCGATCCTCGACATCGGGGACGTCGTGATCGACGGGCCGATCCGCCGGGCCGGCGAGCGCCTGCTCGACGCCATCGAGCGGGAACTGGCCGTGCGGCTGCCGCCGAGCGACGTCCGGCGTCCGCGCTTCTCCACGATGGCGGAGAACAGCATCATGCACGGCGCCGCGGCGACCGCCATGCACCACCGGCTCGGCGTCATCTGGCACATCGCCTGACGGGTCAGCCGTTGGCGGCACCGCCGCCGGGGGCCCTCATCCCTTGGGGGGCGCGTAGGTCAGGCCGAGCTCGGCGGTCACCTCGCGCAGCATCAGCTCGAACATGGGCGCGGCGTCGCTCAGGGCGAACTCCAGGTGGCCGAAGACCTCCAGGCTGACGCCGCCCTGGAGCCGGATCCAGCACTTGAGGAACTGCTGGATCACGCCGAGCGGCAGGGAGACGCCGAGGACGTCGTCGCGGTAGCGGCGCAGCTCCTCGCGCAGGCCGGGGTCGATCTCCTCGTCGGCCGGCACCGGGAACGGCTGCTTCTTCCACAGCTCCAGGAACAGGGACATGAACGTCCAGCCGAACTGGCGGGCGCACTCCTCGGCGAAGTCGGCCTCCTCCTGGTGCGCGGCGCCCCGCACGGGCGCGCCGAACAGCAGCGAGTACTCGCGGGGATGCGTCAGCGCCCAGAGGCGGAACTGGCGGGCCACCGTCATGAACTTGCCGCTCATGTCGCCCCGCGGCACGTCCTCCATGGCCGTGTGCAGGCCCCGGGTCAGCTCGGTGAACAGGTCGCCGACCAGGTGCCGCAGCAGCTCGCCGTGGCTGCCGAAGTAGCGGTAGAGCGCGGGGGCGGTCATGCCCATCTCGCGGGCGATGGCGCGCAGCGTCACCGCCTCGGGGCCCTCCTCCACGAGGATCCGCCGGGCGGTGTCGGTGATCTCCCTGACCGTCGCGGCCCGCAGACGATCACGACGCGATTCCACCTCGCCCCCTCTCTGCCGGGTGCCCGGCCGTGTCCGGCCGCCCTCGCATGATTCCTCAAAAACACCCTTGACGATAGCTAACGCCGTATGCGAAGTTAACGCTGTTCGCAGTTTACGGTGTTCACGAAAATTACTCAAGGTAACGGAGCTGGGGGAGAAGCGTCATGTTCGATCGATGGGGCAGGTGGGTCCACCGGCGCAGGCGGTGGGTCCTCGCCGCGGCCGGGGCCGCACTGGTGTTCGCCGCGGTGTGGGGCACGGGCGTCTTCGGCGCGCTGACCTCCTCCGGCGGCTTCGACACGCCGGGCAGCCAGAGCGCGGCGGCGCAGCGGATCGCCGAACGCGACCTCGGTCGGGGCGCGGCCGACGTCGTGGTCCTCTACGAGGGACGGGCGACGGTCGACGACCCGTCCTTCCGGGCGTCGGTGGAACGCGCCCTGGCCGCGCTGCCGCCGGACAAGGTCGCCAAGGCCAGCACCTTCTGGACGACCGGCGCACCGCAGTTCGTCAGCGACGACCGCAAGGCGACCTACGCCGTCCTCCAGCTCGCCGGCGCCGACGCGGCCGCCCGGGAGGACGCCTACAAGGCGGTCCAGGACGACCTCACCGAGGTCGGCGGCGGGCTCACCGCGAAGGTCGGCGGCGCGGTCGGCACCGAGGTCGCGATCAACGAGCGCGTCTCGTCCGACATCGGCCGCGCCGAGGGCATGGCCATGCCGGTCCTGCTGGTGCTGCTGGTGCTGATCTTCGGCGGGCTGGTGTCGGCGAGCCTGCCGCTGCTGATCGGCGGGCTGGCCGTCCTCGGCTCGTTCACCGCGCTGCACGCGCTGACCTACGTCACGGACGTGTCGATCTTCGCGGTCAACATCACCACGTTCCTCGGCCTCGGCCTCGCGATCGACTACGGGCTGTTCATGGTCAGCCGGTTCCGCGAGGAGATCGGCCGGGACGGCGCGTCCGCCGAGGACGCGCTGGCCGCCACGATGGCCACCGCCGGCCGCACCGTCGCGGTCTCCGGCGTCACGGTGGCCGTGTCGCTGTCCGGGCTGCTGCTGTTCGACCAGAACTTCCTGGTCTCCATGGGCTACGGCGGCATCGCCACCGTGCTGGTGTGCATGGCCGGGGCGCTGACCGTGCTGCCCGCGCTGATGGCCGTCCTCGGCCCGAAGGTGAACGCGCTGCCGATCCGGCGGCGCAGGGCCTCCGGCGGCCGGTTCGAGGGCTGGTGGGGACGGGTCGCGCGCAGCGTGATGCGCCGCCCGGTCGTCTACATGGTCGCGACCGTGGCACTGCTCCTCGCGCTCGGCGCGCCGCTCCTGCGCATCAACTGGGGCGGCGTGGACGCGAGGGTGCTGCCGGACGGCACCGACGCGCGGGTCGTCTCCGAGACGCTGGAGACCCGCTTCCCCCGCAACGCCACCAGCCCGATCGAGGCCGTCGTGACCGGGACGTCCGACCGGGCCGCCGTCCAGGCGTACGGGGACCGGCTGGACGCGCTGCCCGGCGTCACGGACGCGACGGTGACCGGCGCCGCGGGGACGACGACCCGCATCGCGCTGCGCTACGACGCCGACCCGAACTCCGGCGCCGCCCGCGACCTCGTCCAGCGCGTCCGGGACGTCCCGCCGCCGCCCGGCGCGCGCGCCCACGTCGGCGGCGAGACGGCCGACGTGGTCGACCAGCTCGCCAGCATCGGCGCGACCCTGCCCTGGCTGGCCGCGCTCGTCGGCGGCGCCACGTTCCTCCTGCTGTTCCTGGCGTTCGGGTCGGTGCTGCTCCCGCTGAAGGCGATCGTCATGAACATGCTGTCGCTGTCGGCCACGTTCGGCGCGGTCGTGCTGGTCTTCCAGGACGGCCACCTGTCCGGCCCGCTGGGCTTCACCGCGACCGGCGCCATCTCCCCCGCGATGCCGATCCTCATGCTGGCGATGCTGTTCGGGATCTCGATGGACTACGAGGTGTTCCTGCTGTCGCGGGTCCGCGAGCAGTACGACCTGACCGGCTCCAACACCGCGGCCGTCGCCTCCGGCGTGCAGCGCACCGGCGCCATCATCACCAGCGCGGCGCTGCTGTTCATCGTCGTGATCGGCGCGTTCGCCACGTCCGGCATCACGTTCATCAAGATGACCGGCGTCGGGATGGCGGTGGCGATCCTGCTGGACGCGACGGTCGTCCGGGCGCTGCTCGTGCCCGCCACGATGCGGCTGCTCGGCCGCGCGAACTGGTGGGCGCCCGGCCCGCTCGCCCGGTTCTACGGCCGGTACGGGATCCGGGAGGGCGACGCCCCGGCCCCGCCCCCGGCCCGGCTGGAGCCGGTGGGCTGACCGGCACCGTCCGGACCCGCCCCGGTGGCCGGCACCTCGAAGTGCCGGCCACCAATCCCCCCGAACCGCTTGTGGTCTCCTCCGCCCGGCGCAAGACTGAACGCCATTCCACCGGCTGCGCCCTCGCGTGACGCATCCCGCGACGGCCCCTGCCCGGCGGATCCCCGAACCCGTCCCGTGCCGGGACGTCTCCTGGAGGCGCCATGTCCGTGCTGATGATCAACGAGACCGAGACGGCGCTCGCGCACCTGGAGCGGCTGACCGACGCCCTGCGCTCCGCCGGCTGGGCCGTCGAGGTCGCCGCGCCCGCCGACCGCCGCCCGACCGCGCACATCGCCGACCCGCGCCTGCCGCGCGTCAACGAGAGCGTCATCGCGGTCCGGGAGCGTTCCGGCGACGGCTGGTCCTTCTGCTACGGCTGGGGCGAGCGGATCGCGCTGTGCGCCGACCCGTCCGCTGCTGCCGCCGCCGTCGGCCGGGTGCTCGCCGCCCGCCGCGACAACTGAACCGTCCGGCGCACCGCGCCGCCCTCCCGCCGATCGGGGGGATGCCGTTCTCCGCTCCGGGGGCATGCTCATGAGCCACCGAGCCCGGACGCCGCCGCCACGCCGCGGCGTCCGGCGCCCCGCCTCACGGAGAGGAAGCGTCATGCGAACGCCCGTCCGCGCTCCCGTCCTGCTCGCCGCGACCACGCTCGCGGCGTCCGGCGCCGCGCTGGTCGCGCCCGCCGCCCCGGCCCTCGCCCGTCCCGGGCCGCACGCGATCGTCGTCCGCGGTCCGGACAGCGTCCACGACCGGGCCTACCGGAACGCCGGGACCAGGGTCGTCGTCGTCCGCCGCCACCACAGGACCTGGGTCTCCCTGCGCGTGTGGGGGATGCCGCGCGAGGCCGCCGGACGGACGTTCGGCGCCCACGTCCACGTGAACCGCTGCGGGCCGAGGCCCGAGGACGCGGGGCCGCACCACCACGACCCCGACGCGCCGCCCGGGACGCCGATGCCCGAGATGGAGATCTGGCTCGACGTCGCCGTCGGGCCCGACGGGCGCGGGCACTCCCGCACCTCCGTGCCGTGGCGGGTCGCGGAGAGGGCCGCGGGATCGCTCGTCGTGCACGCCAAGCCCACCGACCCGAAGACCGGCGACGCGGGCGCGCGGCTGACCTGCACCACCGTCCCGTTCTGAGCCGCGGTCGCGGAACCCGAGCCGAACCTCGCCGCCGGCCGGCCCGGCGGCGAGGTCACGCCGACTTGCGGCCGCGGCTCTTCGCCGGCTCCTTCGTCGGCTCCTTCTTCGCGCTCGACTTGGACGCCGCCTTGCCCGCGGCGGGCTTCTTCGCCGCCGCCCCCTTGCCGGACGCCGCCTTCCCGCCCCTGTCGCCCCGGCTCTTCTTCGCCGCCTCGACGCTGGCGCGCAGCGCGCTGAGCAGGTCCGCGGCGGGCTCCTCCTCGCCCTCCTCGGCGGGCCGCGCCACCTCCCGCCCCTCGACCTTGGCGTCGATCACCGCCTGGAGCGCCTCCCGGTAGGCGTCCTTGTACTCGCCCGGGTCGAAGTCCCCCTCCATCGACTCGATCAGCGACGTCGCCATCGTCAGCTCCTGCTTGCGGACCTCGATGTCCTCCTCGAGGAAGGGGAACTCGGGCGCGCGGACCTCGTCCGGCCACAGCATCGTCTCCAGGACGAAGACGCCCTCGCGGACCCGCAGCGTCGCGAGCGACTCGCGCTGCCGCAGCGCCACCTTCACGATCGCGACCTGGCCGGAGCTCTCCAGCGCGTCCCGCAGCAGCACGTACGGCTTGGCGCCCTGCGCGTCGGGCTCCAGGTAGTAGGACTTCGCGAAGTAGATCGGGTCGACCTCCTCGCGCTCCACGAACTGCAGGACGTCGATCCGGCGGCTGGACGACAGCGGCAGGTCGGCGAAGTCCTCGTCGGTGAGGATGACCATCTCGCCGCTCGGCAGCTCGTAGCCCTTGGCGATGTCGGAGTACGGGACCTCCTCGCCGTCGACCGTGCACACCCGCTTGTACTTGATGCGCCCGCCGTCCTCCCGGTGCACCTGGTGGAAGGCGACGTCCCGCTGCTCGGTCGCCGAGTAGAGCTTCACCGGTATGGTCACCAGACCGAAGGAGACAGCGCCCTTCCAGATACTGCGCATGATCCGTCCTTACCCAGCGCGTTCCTGCCCCTAGCGTCGCAACGTCGTTCGATTTGCGCCAGAACGGCGTCGTGATCCTTTCCCCGTGCGGCGGGACGGGGTAAGACGGCGGTATGACCATGCCTTGGCCCGTCGAGCCGATGACGGCCTCCACCGGGGACCTCCCCTCCGACGGCGGGAAGTGGGGCCTGGAGTTGAAATGGGACGGGGTGCGCGTCCTGTCGCACGTCTCCGCCGACGGCGTCCGCGCCGCCGGGCGGCGCGGCGGGGAGGTGGCGGGCCGCTACCCCGAGCTGTCCGCACTCGCCGACCTGCTGCCCGACCACGACGTCGTGCTGGACGGCGAGGTCGTCGCCTTCCAGGAGGGACGTCCCAGCTTCGAACGCCTCCAGCGCCGCATGCACGTCCAGCGCCCCGACCCCCGGCTGATCCGCGAGGTGCCCGTCCGCTACGTGGTCTTCGACGTCCTCTTCCTGGACGGGCACGTGCTGTACGACGTCCCCTACGCCGACCGCCGCTCGGTGCTGGCGGAGCTCGACCTCGCCGGCACCGGCCCCGTGGAGGTCCCCCCGTACCTGCACGGCGGCGACCGGCTCCAGGTGGAGGAGCTCCTCGCCTTCACACGCGAGCAGCGGTTGGAGGGGCTGCTCGCCAAACGCCTCGACTCCCCCTACCGCCCGGGACGCCGCGTCGACTTCTGGCGCAAGGTGAAGAACTTCATGACGCGCGAGGTCGTCATCTGCGGCTGGAAGCCGGGGAAGGGCCGACGCGAGGGCGGCGTGGGTTCGCTGCTGCTGGGCGAGTACGACGTGAAGGGCCGGCTCGGTTTCGTCGGGCACGTCGGCACGGGATTCAGCGACCGCGTCCTGGACGAGCTGTACGAGACGCTGTGGCCGCTGCGCCGTCCGACGAGCCCCTACGACGAGCCCGTTCCGCGCGAGTTCGCCCGCGACGCCCAATGGGTCGAGCCCCGGCTCGTCGGGGAGGTCGCCTACAGCGCCCGGACCAGGGACGGCCGCCTCCGATTCCCGTCCTGGCGGGGCCTGCGTGACGACAAGGACCCCCTGGAGGTCACGAGTGAGCAGTAAGAGGACCGCCGTCGACGTGGACGGCCGTCAGCTCTCCCTCTCCAACCTCGACAAGAACCTGTACCCGGAGTTCACCAAGGGCGAGGTCATCGACTACTACGCCCGCGTCGCCCCGGTCATGCTCCCCCACCTGCGGGACCGCGCCGCGACCCGCATCCGCTGGCCCGACGGCGTCGACGGCGGCAAGTTCTTCGAGAAGAACGCCCCCTCCCACACCCCGGACTGGGTCCGCACGGCGACGATCCCCACCCCCGGCAGCTCCAAGGGCCGCGACACGCTCGACTTCGTCGTCGTCGACGACCTGCCCACGCTCGTGTGGTGCGCGAACCTCGCCGCGCTGGAGCTGCACGTCCCGCAGTGGAAGGTCGGGCCGCGCGGCAAGGTGCACACCCCTGACCTCGTGGTCTTCGACCTGGACCCGGGCCCGCCCGCCACGATCACGGAGGCGTGCCGGGTCGCCGCCCTGCTGCGCGACGTGCTCGCCGAGGACGGCCTGGACTCCTACCCGAAGACGAGCGGCAAGAAGGGACTGCACCTCTACGTCCCGATCGAGGAGCCGAAGGAGGCCGGGCGGACGTCGGAGTACGCCAGGGCGGCCGCGCGGCGCCTGGCCGAGGAGAATCCCGACCTGGTCGTCGCGAAGATGGAGCGGCGGCTGCGCCACGGCAAGATCTTCGTCGACTGGAGCCAGAACAACCCCGCCAAGACGACCGTCGCCCCCTACTCGCTGCGCGCCGCGGACCGCCCGTCGGTGTCGACCCCCATCACCTGGGACGAGCTGGAGTCGTGCGAGGGCGCCGCGGATCTCGCCTTCGGCCCCGAGGACGTCCTCGCCCGGGTCGACGAGCACGGCGACCTCCTGGAACCGCTCCTGAAGGACCACCGGCCGCTGCCCTGAGCGACTTCGGCGATCTCGCGTGCCCTATGTGTTCGAATCGGCACTCTCCGGGACCGCGTTCCGCCACCATGGTGCGTGGGGACATCACGGGTGGAAGGAAGAAACCGTTGTCGCACAACCATCACTACGACGCCGTGGTGCTGGGCGGGGGGACCGCGGGGGAGCTGGTCGCGACCGGCCTCGCCCGCGCGGGAAGGGACGTCGCGCTCGTCGAGAACCGCCTCGTCGGCGGGGAGTCGCCGTACTTCGCGTGCGTCCCGTCCAAGTCGCTGCTGCTGTCGGCGCGCCGCGGCGAGACCTGGGAGATGGCCCTCGCCCGCCGCGACGGGCTGGCCGGGAACCGGGGCGACGCCCCCTCCGTCGCGCGGATGGCCGAGGCCGGCGTGACCGTCCTGCGCGGCCGGGGGCAGGTGCTCGACCACGGCCGGATCGAGGTGGACGGCGCCGTGCACGGCTTCGGCGACCTCGTCGTCTGCACCGGCAGCGAGCCGGTCATCCCGCCCGTCGAGGGGCTGGCCGACGTGCCGCTGTGGACGAGCGCCGAGGCCCTGTCGGTCCCCGACCTGCCGCGCCGGCTGGTGATCCTCGGCGGCGGCCCGGTCGGCTGCGAGCTGGCGCAGGTGTACGCGGCGTTCGGGTCGCAGGTCGCGGTCGTCGAGGCGTCCGGGCGGCTGCTGACCGCGGAGGCCCCGTTCGCCGGCGAGGTCCTCGCGGACGCCCTGCGCCGGATGGGCGTCGACCTGCGGCTCGGCGCCGCCGTCGCCGACGCCGAGCGCAAGGACGTCGGGCTGCGGCTGTGGCTGACCGACGGCGGGACCCTCGACGCCGACCGCGTCCTCGTCGCCGCCGGGCGCCGGCCCCGCGTGGAGGGCCTCGGGCTGGAGAACCTCGGCATCGACATCACCCCCGGCCAGGGGATCCCCGTGGACGAGACGTGCCGCGTGCCGTCCGGCGCGGGCGGCGCGGGCGGCGTGTGGGCGGCCGGCGACGTCACGGGCGTCGCCCGCACCACGCACGCCGCCCGCTACCAGGCGCAGGTGGCGCTGTCGAACCTCCTCGGGCACCGGCGCGAGGCCGACTACCGCGCCATCCCCCGCGTGGTCTACACGACGCCCACCGTCTACTCGGTCGGGGTCTCCCCCAGGCAGGCGGAGGAACTCGGCATAGACCTGCTCACCGCCGGGTACGACCTCGCCGCAACGGCCCGGGCGGCGGTCGAGGCCGACGAGCGCGGCCGGGTGGAGCTGTACGCCGACCCCACCCGCGGACTGCTGGTCGGCGCCGCCGCCGCCGGACTGCACGCCGAGGAATGGATGAGCGAGATCGCGCTGGCCATCCGCGCGGAGACGCCGCTGAGCCTGCTCGCCGACGTCGTCCACGCGTTCCCGACCCACGGCGAGTCCGTGGAGGCGCCGCTGCGGGAGCTGGCCGGACGGCTGTGAACCCGAGGCGGCCGCGATCCTGGAGGAGGCCCTGATGAGCGAGACCGACGACCTGGAGCAGCCCGCCCCCGACGACGCGAACGAGGCGGACGCGGCCGAGCAGCGGGCCGTCCTCGGCGACGAGGAGCGCGCCGAGCGCGGCCCCATGCCGGACGAGGCGAACGAGGCCGACGCGGCCGAGCAGCGGCGGGAGGTCCGGCTGGACGAGGAGGACTACCGGTGAGGCGCGCCCGCCGGTGACCTGCCGTCGTTGGCGTCCGGCACAGGAAGGGATGTTGACAGAGGGATCGGAGCGGACCGCTTCCGGTTCCGGCGGGAATACACTGACCTGCGCGAAGGAACGACGGCGGGCGGTGCCCGTGACCAACGGAGTTACTCGCGCGTAGGATGATGAGATTGTTTCCCGGTGACGGACGACCCCCATCCGTCTCCACGATTCGGTGATCGGAGAGTGTGGTGACCGCGACCCCGGACGCCCGCCCCCGTGGCACGAGGCTGCCGCGACTGGCGCGCCGCAAGCAGCTGCTCGGCGCGGCCCAGGAGGTGTTCGTCGCGCAGGGGTACCACGCCGCGGCGATGGACGAGATCGCCGAGCGGGCGGGCGTCAGCAAGCCCGTCCTCTACCAGCACTTCCCGGGCAAGCTGGAGCTGTACCTGGCGCTGCTGGACGAGCACGCCGAGGCCCTGGTGAAGATCGTCCGCGAGGCGCTGGAGTCCACCACGGACAACAAGCTGCGCGTGCAGGCGAGCATGCAGGCCTTCTACGACTTCGTCGCGGGCGACGGCGAGGCCTACCGGCTGGTCTTCGAGTCCGACCTGCGCAACGTCGCGCCCGTCCGGGCCCGCGTCGACCGCGCCAACCAGCAGTGCGCCGAGATGATCGCGCAGGTCATCGCCGAGGACACCAACGCCCCCGCCGAGGAGGCGCACCTGCTCGGCATGGGCCTGGTCGGCATGGCCGAGGTCAGCGCCCGCTTCTGGCTCTCCCAGCACCGGGCGATCCCCAAGGACACCGCGGAGAAGATCATCGCGCGGCTGGCCTGGCGCGGCATCTCCGGCTTCCCGCGCACCGGCGACCAGGGCTGACACGCGCCGTCCGTCCCCGCGGCGGACAACGTTCACCCTCGGCACAACCGGCCGGCGGCGCGTCCGGCGATCTCCGTGCGACCATCGGAGGCGGGCCCGCCGGCCGTCGGCGGGGCGCACCCGACGACGGGAGGCATCGCGTGCAGGTTCGCATCGGGGTCCAGAACGTGGCCAAGGAACTGGTGGTCGACACCGACCAGACGGCCGACGAGGTGCAGGACGCGCTCGGGGCGGCGCTCGCCGACCCGCGCGGCGTGCTGGTGCTGAAGGACCGCCGCGCCGGACGGGTCGTCGTCCCCGGGGCCCGTGTGGGCTACCTGGAGATCGCCGAGGACGAGCAGCGCAGCGTGGGCTTCGGAACGCAGTACACCTGAGCCGCCGCGCGGCGCACCCGCGCCACGCCGCCCACCTGCGGTTTCACCTCCGCCGCGCGTGCCTTGACCTGATTTTTGTTTCAACCCGGCAGGAGGGGCATACCGATCACCGACCTCGGGCGAACGGCCCAGGGAAGGGAACGGTTGATCGACATGCTCACCACGATCCTTTGGTTCATCGTCGTCGGTGCCGTCATCGGTGCACTCGCGCGGCTGGTCGTGCCGGGCCGCAACCCGATCGGCATCCTGCTCACGGTCCTCGTCGGCATCGCCGGCGCGATCCTCGGCGGCGTCGTCGCGGACGCCCTGGGGGCCGGCATGCTCGTCGCCTTCGTGTTCGCGGTGGTGATCGCCGCGCTGGGCGTGGCGGCGCTCACCACGATGAACACGCGCGGTCGCGGCCGCGGCCACGGCTGGAGCGGCCGCCGCCGGAGCTACTGACCTCCGGCGCCACCCCGCCGCAGGCCCCCGCCTTCCGAGGCGGGGGCCTGCGGCGCTGCGAGGTGTCCGGATGTGGCCGTCGCCGACCGCCCTCGACCGGCCCGCAAGCCCCTCGCCACCGGCGTCCCCAACGCCTGGCGGGCTCGAAGCGGAATAGATGAAACCATGGGAACGTTGGGTCGAGTGACCGGCTATTGGTGTAGGCAATCAACGGTCGGTACACTGCGTCGCGGAGTGTGACCGCACGCAGCCACAGTGAGTGACTGCTTTCAACCCCTGACTGCGGTCGCCGAAAGATTTGAGCAACGGCTGGTCCCTCCCGCGCGAGCGCGCGGCCACAGGAACGGCGGACACGCCGGTTCGGCGGTGTCACGCCGGCGAGCCGCGCCGCACCCGGGAGTCGGAGACCCCGCATATTGGAGGCTGAAAGCCCTGACTACCTTTCGTGAACTCGGGGTCGTACCCGAGATAGCAGACGCCCTCGAAGCCGAAGGCATCGTGGATGCGTTCCCCATCCAGGAGCTCGCCCTGCCGATCGCGCTGGGCGGGCACGACATCATCGGCCAGGCCCGCACGGGCACCGGCAAGACCCTCGCGTTCGGCGCGGCGCTGCTTCAGCGCATCGAGCACGGCGGCCGCGAGCCGCGCGCGCTCGTCGTCGCGCCGACCCGCGAGCTGGCCCTCCAGGTGACCGACGACCTGCTCGTCGCCGGCGGCAAGCTCGGCACCCGCGTCCTGTCGGTGTACGGCGGGCGCGCCTACGAGCCGCAGATCGAGGCGCTGCGCGAGGGGGTCGACGTCGTCGTCGGCACGCCCGGCCGGCTCCTCGACCTCGTCAAGCAGAAGTACCTCGACCTGTCCAAGATCGGCGTGCTGGTGCTGGACGAGGCGGACCGCATGCTCGACCTCGGCTTCCTGCCGGACATCGAGCGGATCATCGACCGGATCCCGGCGCGGCGGCAGACCATGCTGTTCTCGGCGACGATGCCGGGCGAGATCGCCGCGCTGTCGCGCCGGTACCTGACCCGCCCGACCAACGTCCGGGCCGAGTCGCACACCGAGTCGGACGCGACGCCGCAGGTCGTCCAGCACGTCTTCCAGGCCCACCAGATGGACAAGCCGGAGATGCTGGCCCGTCTGCTGCAGGCCGAGGGCCGCGGGCTGACCATGGTCTTCTGCCAGACGAAGCGGGCGTGCGACCGGGTGGCCGCCGACCTCGCGCAGCGCGGCTTCGACGCCGCCGCCGTGCACGGGGACCTCGGGCAGAGCCAGCGCGAGCGGGCACTGCGCGCGTTCCGCAACGGCAAGATCGGCGTGCTGGTGGCCACCGACGTGGCGGCCCGCGGGCTCGACGTCGACGACGTCACCCACGTGGTCAACTACGAGTGCCCCGACAGCGCCGACACCTACGTGCACCGCATCGGCCGGACCGGCCGCGCGGGCAAGGAGGGCGTCGCCGTCACGCTCGTCGACTGGTCCGACCTCAGCCGGTGGAAGCTGATCAACGGCACGCTCGACCTGCCGTTCGCCGCCCCGGAGGAGACCTACTCCACGTCCCCGCACTTCTTCGAGACGCTCGGCATTCCCGCGGGCACGAAGGGGACGCTGCCCACCGACAAGCGCAACGGCCGCGCCGGGCTGGACGCCGAGGAGCTGGAGGACATCGGCGAGACGGGCAAGGTCCGCAGCCACGACCGCGGCCGCGACCGCGACCGCGACCGCGATCAGGACCGCGAGCGTCCCCGGCCGCGCCGCCGCAAGCGCGACCGCACGCGCACGCGGGCGGGCAAGCCGGTCGAGGCAGGCGCGTCCGAGACCGAGAAGACGGACGGCAACGTCGTCGACGCGGTCGCCACCGAACGCAAGCGCAGCCGCAACCGGCGGCGCACCCGCGCCGGCAAGCCGGCCGCGACCGGGGGCGGCGCCGCGGAGGCGTCGCAGACCGCCTGACCGGCGGCGGAACATCCGACCGCGAGGCTCCTCTCAGCCCCGCGGTCGCGTTCCGTCCGGGCCTCCACCCTCGCGCAGCCTGAGGGCGAGGCCCGGATGGTCGGTGACGAGGACGGCGACGCGCGGGTCGTTCAGGAACCGGCGCATGACGGGCTCGGCGTTGACCGTCCAGATCATGGCGGGGATCCCGGCGCGCCCGCACTGGCGCAGCACACCGACGCGGGCGAGCCGGTGGTTGAGCGCGACCATGTCGGCGCCCGCCCGCCGGATCAGCCGCAGCGGCGCGAAGTCGTGGGCGGCTCCCCGCTCCCACAGGTTGCGGCCGACCGACAGTGCCGTCCGCACCCCCGGGAAGCTCTTCTTGATCTCCACGAGGGACGTGATCTCGCGGGTCGTCACCACGAAGTTCCCGGTGCCGAACGCCTCCACGGCCAGCGCCACGGTCTCGTGCTCGCAGCCGCGCTCCTTGAGGTCCAGGTGCCCCTGCGCCCGGCCCGCGATGATCTTCATGGCGTCGCCGGCGAGCGGGACGGGCCGCACCGCGAGCTCCTGCACCCGCTCGTAGGGGAGCCGGTTCAGCCGGAGCCCGGCGATCTCGGGGTCGTGGTGGACGACGAGCCGGCCGTCGCCCGTCCGCCTGATGTCGATCTCGACGTACTCGGCGCCCGACGCGACCGCGTCGCCGAGGCCCGTGAGCCCCGCCTCGTCGCGGCGGTGGGCGGATACGGCAGGCAGGGCGACCACGCTGGCGACGCTACCACCGAAGATTTCCAACCGAAGCCCGCGGGCCCCCATTGACTAAGGTTTCCACCGTGAGTACGCCCCGGTTCGTGAGTCTGCCCCCCGGTGTTCGCCGGACGACCGTCGAGACCCCCCGCGGCCCCTTCGCCGCGCTGGAGGCCCTTCCGGGATCGGGCGTGCCCGACCGCTGTCCCGCCCTCCTCGTCCCCGGCCTCACCGGCAGCAAGGAGGACTTCCTCGCCGTCCTGACGACCCTGGCCGCGTCCGGGCGCCGCGTCGTCGCGGTCGACATGCGCGGGCAGTACGAGTCCCTGGGCCCCGACGACGAGAGCGCCTACACCCGCGCGGCCCTCGGCGCCGACATCGCGGCCCTCCTGTCGGCGCTGGGCCCGGGTCCCGTCCACCTGGTCGGCCACTCGTTCGGCGGCCTGGTGTGCCGCGAGGCCGTCCTCGCGGGCGCCCGCCCCGCGTCCTTCACGGTGATGAGCTCGGGTCCGGGCGCCGTCGCCGGTCAGGCCGCCGCCAAGGCCCGCGCCCTCCGCGACGCCATCCCCGAACTCGGCATGGCGCAGATCTGGGAGCTCAGCCTCGAACCCGACTACCTCGGACGGGGCGTCCAGCGCGAGATCGTCGCCTTCCTCAGGGCCCGCACCCTCGGCAACTCCGAGAAGGGGCTGGCGTGCATGGCGGGCGAGATCCTCACCGCCCCCGACCGCGTCGACGAGCTGGCCAAGCACTGCGCCGACACCGGCCTGCGCGTCCTCGTCCTCTACGGCGAGGACGACGACGCCTGGGACCCCCGCGCCCAGGCCGCCATGGCCGAGCGCCTGAACGCGCCCAAGGTCGTCATCCCCGGCGCGGCCCACTCCCCCGCGTGGGACGCCCCCGAGACCACCGCCGCCGCCCTCCTCGCCCTCTGGGCCGACACCGAACGCACCCTCAAGTAGCCGCGAGAGGAGACCCGCGGACGCCCGGCGCCGGGTCAGGCGGACGCGAAGTAGTGGCCCTCGTCCAGGTCCTCGATGAGCCCGGGGCGGGTCGGCCGCCATCCCAGCAGTTCCCGGGTCAGCGCGCTCGACGCCGGGGCGTCGGCGCCGGCGGGCCCGGCGAGCCAGCCGAAGTGCCCGGGGGCGTCCCCGGGGTCGACGGAGGCCGCCGGGACGCCGAGACCGCGGCCGATCACCTCGGCGACGGCGCGGAGCGGCACCCCCTCGTCGGCGTTCGCGTGCAGGACCGATCCGGCCGGCGCCTTCTCCAGCGCGAGCCGGAACAGGTGCGCGGCGTCCAGCACGTGCCCGGCGGGCCAGCGCTGGGACCCGTCCCCGACGTAGCCGGAGACGCCCCGGTCGCGGGCGACGCCGACCATGCTCGCGACGAAGCCCCGGTCGCCCTCACCGTGCACGGTCGGGGGCAGCCGGACGACGGACGACCGCACCCCGCGCGAGGCGAGCGAGAGCGCCAGCCGGGCGGTGTCGTGCCGCGTGCCCGGCCCGGGCTCCGGGGGACGGGCCCGTCCCGTCCCGCTCGGTCGCCAGGCGTCCCGGCGCGAGGCCGAGAAGGCCGGAGGCGAGGACGAACGGCCGGTCGGAGCCGGCGAGCGCGTCGCCGAACGCCTCGACGGCGCGCCGGTCCGCGTCGGTGGCGTCCTGGAACCCGCCCGAGAACGCGATGTCGTGCTTGAAGGCCAGGTGGACGACGCCGTCGGAGGCCGCGGCGGCGTCGCCGAGGACGTCGAGGTCGTCCAGGGCGCCGCGGCGCACCCCGGCGCCGGCCGCGGTGAGGGCGGCGGCCGAGGCGTCCGACCGGGCGAGTCCGGTGACGCGGTGCCCCGCCGCGAGGAGTTCGGGGACGAGGGCCGAGCCGATCCAGCCGGACGCCCCGGTGACGAAGACGTGCATGGAACCTCCGATGAGCCGCCGGGCACGGTCGCGCCCAGCGATGTCAGTCACTGTCATCACCATACACCCGCGATGTCAGTGACTGTCATCGACTAGGATTCCGGCCATGGGGCGATGGGAGCCGAACGCGCGGGGCCGGCTCGAACGGGCGGCACTGGACCTCTACGGCGAGCACGGCTACGACAGGACCACGGTCGCGGAGATCGCCCGCCGGGCCGGCCTCACCGAGCGCACGTTCTTCCGCCACTTCGCCGACAAGCGCGAGGTCCTGTTCGCGGGCTCGGCGCTCCTCCAGGACCTGCTCACGGGCGCGGTCGCCGACGCCCCGGCGACCGCGATGCCGATCGACGCGACGGCCGGGGCCCTGGAGGCCGTCGCCGCCGTCTTCGAGGGACGCCACGACCACGCCCGCCGCCGCCAGGCCGTCATCGACGCGAACGCGGAACTGCGCGAACGCGAGCTGGTCAAGCTCGCCGCCCTGGCGGCGGCGCTCGCCGCGGCCCTGCGCCGCCGGGGCGTCCCCGACCCGGCCGCCGCCCTCGCCTCCGAGGCCGGCATCGCCGTCTTCAAGGTCGCCTTCGAACGCTGGCTCGGCGACGACCGCCACGACCTCCCCCACCACATCCGCGAGTCCCTGGACGAACTCAGGACCGTCACCGCGGGCGGCTGACGGGCCCGGTCAGTCGAGGCAGAACTCGTTGCCCTCGGGGTCGGCCATCACGATGTGACCCGCGCCGAGCGGGGGCGTCGGGTCGTGGCGCCGGAGGCGGGCGGCGCCGCGGGAGACGAGGCGGTCGGCCTCGGCCTCCAAGGCCGCCATCCGCGCGTCTCCGTCGAGGCCCGGCGCGGCCCGGACGTCGAGGTGCACGCGGTTCTTGGCCCGCTTGCCCTCCGGGACGCGCTGGAAGAACAGCCGGGGGCCGGAGCCGCCGGGATCGACCACCGCCGAGGCGTCGTTGCGCCTCTCCGGCGGGACGCCCATCGCGTCCAGGGCCTCGTCCCACGACGCGAAGCCGCCGGGCGGGTCCTGCAGACGGTAGCCGAGCGCCTCGGCCCAGAAGGCCGCCAGCGCGGCGGGGTCGGCGCAGTCGAAAGTGATCTGGATGTCGCGGGCCATGTCAGCTCGCCTTCCGGTGAGTGTGCGGACAGAGGTCGCGGAGCAGGCACACCTCGGACAGGTGGTGGATCAGCTCGATCCCGGCCGGCCACGTCGCGTACTCCGCGTCGAGCCGGGCCGGCGCCTCGTCCGCCGTCCCGGCGTACTCGAACGCCTGGTAGTCGGTGCGCGGGCGCCCGAAGTGCGCGGGGACGCAGCCGGTTGTCCCAGTGCCAGGCGATCTGGTCCCGGAGCAGCGGATTCCAGGTCTCGGTCATGGGGCCAGTGTCATCGCAATAGCGGACAGCTCCGTTCCGCGTTTGATGGGACGATGGGCACATGAGCGTCGAGGGGACGACCGAGCGGGTGCTGCGGTTGCTGGAGCTGCTCCAGCGGCGGCCGTCCTGGACCGCCGCCGGCCTCGCCGCCGAACTGGGCGTCACCGACCGCTCGGTGCGGCGGGACGTGGAGCGGCTGCGCGCGCTCGGATACCCGGTGCGGGCGACGGCGGGCGTGGGCGGCGGCTACCGGCTCGGCGCGGGCACCCGGCTGCCGCCGCTGCTCCTCGACGACGAGGAGGCGATCGCGACGGCGGTGTCCCTGCGGATGGCGTCCGGCGGAACGGTCGCGGGTGCGGGCGAGGCGGCGCTGCGGGCGCTGGCGAAGCTCGACCAGGTCATGCCGCCCCGGCTGCGCGCCGAGGTGCGGGCGGTGCACGGCGCCACCGAGACCCTCGTCGACCCGGGCGTCCAGATCGACCCGGAGCTGCTGGTGACGCTCGCGCGGGCCTGCCGCGACGCCGTGCGGGTCCGGTTCCGCTACCCCGGCCGGGAAGGCGGGGAGCACGAGCGCACGGTCGAGCCGGTGCGGATGGTCGCCACGGGACGCCGCTGGTACCTGATGGCGTGGGACAGCGGCCGCGACGGCTGGCGGACCTTCCGGCTGGACCGGATGCGCGAGACGGTCGCGACGACCTGGCGGTTCCGGCC
This sequence comes from Spirillospora sp. CA-108201, assembly GCF_050936235.1. Classification (NCBI taxonomy): domain Bacteria; kingdom Bacillati; phylum Actinomycetota; class Actinomycetes; order Streptosporangiales; family Thermomonosporaceae; genus Spirillospora; species Spirillospora sp. CA-108201. The sequence goes on from NZ_JBNJNE010000001.1 coordinate 4,088,376, forward strand.
GAGGGAGCATCCGGACCCGGTCGCCCACGTGCAGCGGGCCGTGACCGAGGCGCCGTACCGGCATCTCGCGCGGATCCGCGTGCACGCCGCGCCCGACAGGGTGCGGCAGCTGGTCCCGCCCCAGGTGGGGCGGGTCGAGGACGACGGCGACGGCTGGTGCGTGCTCGTCGTCGGCGGCGCCGACCTGGACGTGCTCGCCGTGCACGTGGCCCGGCTGGGCTTCGAGACGGACGTCCTGGAGCCCCCCGAGCTGCGCGAGGCCGCCGCCCGGCTCGCCCGCCGCCTGTCCGCCCTGGCCGGTTAGGGCGTCGGCTGGAGCTGGACGAGGATCATCCAGTTGCTGTCGTCGCGCTCGTAGGCGGCGCGCACGCGGTAGCGCCCCGGCGTGAGGTCGATGTTCAGGTGGTTGCCGGGTTCGGGGGTCGCGCCGGGCCAGGCGGAGTCGAAGAGGACGACGGCGCCGTCCACGTCCCAGCTGAGCTCCTCCACCCACTCGACGCCGCGAACGGCCTTCCTGGCCGCCCGCACGAGTTCGGTCTCGGAGTCCGCCGCCGCCCAGCGCAGGAAGAGCCGCTCGTCCGGCAGGTAGGTCGTCGTGGCGGGCTCGTCGCCGAGGACGAGGCCCTGACCGCCCCCGATCCCGACCAGCCCGATGTAGCTGTCGATCGCGCAGGCGCGCCCGTAGTCGCCCCACGTCTCCGCGGGCCCCTCGTCGTCGGTGACGCCCTCCCACAACCCCATCTGCGACGCGGGCGCGGCCAGCAGCGGGCCCCCAGCGGACTCGACCCAGTCCATCGGCACACCCTCTCGTTGGCAGACCCGACACCGTACAACCCGCCCCCGACATCTTCCCCCTGACATGGGGATATGTAACGATTGAAGTGGAGTTGTGACGGTGTGGCGGGACGAAACGGCCGGACGGGGCGCCGCCGCCGAGCAGACCACCCCTCGCGCGCGGGCGCCGGGCCGGCGAGGGGGGATCATGCGCAAGGTGGCCGACTGCAGGGACATGCCGAGCGAGATGAACTGCACGCTCGCCATCAGCGGCGAGGAGGACGAGGTCGTCCGCGCCGCCGCCGAGCACGCCGCCTCGGTGCACGGGCACGAGAACACCCCGGAGCTCCGGGAGGAGATCCGGACCCACCTCAAGGACGAGCACGCGACGGTCGGGGGCTGAGTCATGGGCTTCGTACAGATCATCGACTACCGCACCGACCGCCAGGACGAGCTGGAGGGCCTGTTCGACGAGTGGGCGAAGGCCAGCGAGGGCAAGCGCACGGCGACCCACGAGCTGCACACCAAGGACCGCCAGGACACGTCCCACTACGTCGACATCGTCGAGTTCCCGTCCTATGAGGAGGCGATGCGCAACAGCGACCTGCCCGAGACCCGCCGCATCGCCGGCGAGATGGAGGCGCTGTGCACCGACGGCCCGCGGTTCCTGAACCTGGAGGTCATGCGAGACGACCAGCTGTGAACCGCTGAGCCCGTCGGCGCCGCCGCCGGATGGACGAACCGGCGTGCTGTGTGCTTGGTCACTCGATCCGGCCGCAGGCGTCGGTTTGTCATTTCGCGTGGAGAAGCGGATGACTTGTGCGGTAACAACCAGTTGCCATCGCGGTACGGCTCCATATGATCTTTCATGGCCGGTCAGATCATGCACCGCGCCCGGTCCGTGTCCCGCACGGAACCGCCAATCGAAAGCCGCTCTAGGAGCCCCACATGTGCGCAACCCAGAACCCGCAGTCCCCGGCCTCCAACCTGCAGACCCAGACGGGCCACGCCGACGCCAAGGTGAACGTCCTCGCCGGACTGAGCGTGGCCGGCCTCGGCTTCGTCTTCGGGCAGGTTCACGAGGGACCGGTGGCGGCGCGCATCCTGTTGTGCGTCGTCGGCGTCGCCCTGGCCGTGGCGCTCGTCTGCCTGCTGGTGGTCATCTACCCCCGCGGGGGAACCCTCCGGTTCGGAACCGCCGCTCCCGCGGAAGGGTCCCGTTCCTCCGACCAGGAAGGCGAGATGAAGAAGATCGTCTGCCTCAAGTACCGCTGCGTCCAGTACGGGATCACGGCCATGATCTTCGCCGTGGCACCCTTCCTGGCCGCACTCATCGTGAACGCCGCCGCCTGACGGCGGCGTGATCGACCCCGACCCACGGTCTCCGCACTCACCATGCGGAGGCCGTTTCCTCTTGCCGGGGACATGCAGGCCGCGCGACCGCACACCGCCACTTCGACGACTTCGCCCTCCGCCGACGCCACCGGCCTGACGCTTTTCGCGACGGTGCGGCGCGCTGGCGAGCCGGGGTGATCCCCGCAGCCGGCTTCGTGTTCCTGCCTGACACGGCATCGGTCGTCAGTCGAGGCCTTCGATGATGCGGAAGTCGCGCTCGACGCCGTCGGCAAGTGCGGCCAGCGCCTCCTGGTAGGCCGCACTCGCGTGCGCGGCGACCGCCTGTTCGAAGCTGTCGAACTCGATCAGGACGGTGCGCTCGGCGATTCCGGCGTCGTGTGCGACGACCCGGCCGCCGCGGGCGAGCGGGCGCCCGCCCGCGGCCTTGACGGCCGGACCGGCCAGCTTGTTGTAGGCAGCCAGCTTCTCGGGGTCTGCGATGGTGCGGTAGGCGCTGACCCAGTAGCCCTTGGCCACGGTTACCTCCTGTGTTCGGAATTGATGCTCGCAAGCATGCTCGGATCCATGGCCGGCGCGCTGTGGTCAGCGAGCCCCCGCCAGGGCGAGCGCACCGGCCACGTCCACGTGGGCGGAGCGGCCTTCGGGAGCTGCGGGCATGGAGCGCCAAGCGGTCAGCAACGCGGGCCTGGGCCGCGGTCACCGGTCCGACTCCTCTCGGGCGCGGCTTTCGAGCTCTGCCAGATGCAGCAGCGCCGGAAGGGCTGCCGCCAGGGCCTCGACCTCGTCACCGGCGAGTTCGTCGATCAACCGCGCGTACGCGTCGACGCCCGCCTGGCGCCGTGTCCGGACGTACGACGCGCCGGCCTCGGTCAGGCACACCAGCGTGACCCGCTTGTCGGACGGATCGCCCGTCCGCTCGACCAGCCCGGATTCCTCCATCACCCGGACCAGGACGGTCATCGCGGGCTGGGTGACGCCCTCGGAAACCGCCAGATCGGTGATCCGTCGCGGGCCGGTCTTGTCCAGGGTGGCCAAGGTGGCGGCGGACGTCAGGCTCATGTCGCGGGGAAGGCGTCTCACGGCCCTGGTGGCCAGACCGTGGAGGGCCGACCCGATGGCATCGGAAGCGCCGTGCCCGGCGCCTTGGCGACTCACGCCCGAAGAATAGCAGCTTTATATATATGCTTTATGCATATTCGCACCGCCGCGGGCACCTCAGACGGGACGCAACAGAGGGGGCGATGTCGCGAGCGGGCCGCGGTAATGACACACTTACTTCAGTTTGTCTCATGGAGGTGCACATGCCGGCGACCGTCCAGCCACCCGAGAGCGTCACGTGGCGCGTCCACATCGACCGGTCCATGTGGATCGGCGGGGTGCGCAGCCTCATGCTCCAGGCGCTGCACCCCATGGCGATGTGGGGCGTCTGGCAGAACTCCAACTTCCAGGAGGACCCCTTCGGGCGCCTCCAGCGCACCGCCGACTTCGTCGGGATGGCCACCTTCGGGTCGCACGAGGAGATCGACGAACTGGCGTACCGCGTCCGGGAGATCCACCGGAGCCTGCGCATCCTCAACCACGACACCGGCAGGCGGGAGCGCCTCGACCAGCCCGAACTGCTGCGCTGGGTGCACTGCGCCGAGGTGTACTCCTACCTGGAGGTCGCGCGGAGGGCCGGGCTGCCGCTGACCGGCGCCATGGCCGACACGTACCTCCGGGAGCAGCGGCACACCGCGACCTACGTCGGGCTGCACGCCGACGACGTCCCCGGGAGCGTCGCCGAGATGGAGGCCTACCTCGCCGAGATGAGGCCCCACCTGCGCGTCACCGAGGAGGCCGCGGCCACCGTGCGGTTCCTCATGTGGCCGACGATGCCGGAGAACCTCAGGTTCCTCGCGCCCGGGAAGCCGGGCTACTTCCCGTTCGGGGCGCTCTGCTACTACTCGCTGCCGGACTGGGCCCGCCAGATGTACGGGGCGCTGCCCGAGGTGCCGCAGCCCGCGGTCTCGGCGGCGCTCCGCTCGTTCCGCCTCGCGATGAACGCGGTGCCGGAGCGGCTCCACGACTACGCGTTCGCCAGGAACACCCGCGACATGCTGGAACGCGCCAGGCAGCGGCTCGCGGCCGACGGCTACGACCTGGACAAGGGGCTCTACGGCCTGCGCGACCCGCGCCGCTGGCCCGCGCGGCGGGCGCTGGCCACCGCCTAGACGGCGTCGACGGGGAGCGCCGCCCACGGATCCTTGCGGGGGGCGGCCTCCCGGCCCTCCGGGCAGTGGCGGGCGAAGTCGCACCACGAGCACAGGTTCCCCGGACTCGGCGGGAACAGCTCGTCGTGCGGAGCGTGGTCGACCTCCCCCTCACGGGGCCTCGGCACGCCGGCGCGCTTCCCCGCGCCCGCGCGGTAGGCGTCGTCGGCGGCCGCGGCCTCGGCGGCGATCTGCTCGGCGCGCCGGATGTGCCGGGCCAGCGACTCGTCGGTGTGCTCCCACACCGCGACCTCGCCGGACGGCAGGTGGTGCAGCTCGACCCGGTGGCACGGGCGGCGCAGGACGCGCGACGCCGCCACCGCGTAGATCGCCAGCGCCAGCGAGCCGCGCGCGTCGTCGGAGGTCAGGACGTGCCGCCCGGTCTTGTAGTCCACGACGACCAGCTCGGGGCCGCGCGCGTCCAGCCGGTCGATGCGCCCGGACACCGCGATCCGGTCGGTGCGGGTCGCCACGGTGCGCTCGACGCCGAGCGGCTCGTCGGACGGGTCGAGCCCGGCGACGTACCGCTCCGTCATCTCCCGGGCCCGCTCGCGCCACTGCGCGGACTGCGCCTCGTCCCGGAACCCGTCGGTCAGCCAGCCGCGGAGGAGCAGCCTCCCGGCCGCCTCGGGGCTGCGTTCGCGGACGGGCAGCCGCCACCATCCGGCCAGCGCGTTGTGGACGCTCGAACCGACGCTGTTGTGCGCCCACCGGGGGCCCTTCGGCGGCATCGGACGATCGAGATACGTCATCCGGTACCGGCGCGGGCAGTCCAGCCACGTGTTCAGCCTCGACGGCGTGCACGCGTAAAGCCGTTGAGGCATCCCCTCGAAGCCCAGCTGCTCGGCCACGGTCAGTCGTCGGACTCCCGTGCCATGGAGCCCCAGCTCTCCCAGCGGGCGTCCTCGTCGCCGACCGTGGTCTCCTCGCCCTGCGCGGGCAGGACACGCAGGTCCTTCGGCAGCGGGGTGAGCAGCGCGCCGATCGAGTTGAGCTGCTTGCGCAGGTCCTCGTAGGCGCCGCCGATCGAACCGGGACGGCCGCGGTGCAGGGTGTCGCCGGAGAACAGCAGGCCGAGCTGCTCGCTGATCACGCAGACGCTGCCGGGCGTGTGGCCCGGGGTGTGCACGATCTCCAGCTGGGCCTCGCCGATCTCGAAGACGCCGCCGTCCTCCAACCAGATGTCGGGTTCGAGGGAGCGCAGCGCCTTGGCGTCGTCCTCGTCGTCCTCCTCCTTGGCGAGGCGGCCGAAGTAGTCGCGCCACAGCAGCCGGTCGGCGCGGTGCAGCGCGATCGGCGCCCAGTTCTCCTCGTCCTCCTCACCGGCGGCGGCGACTTCGAGGACCACGCTGAGGCGGTGCTCGTTGCCGTCGGTCAGCAGGACGGCCATGACCTCGCGGTCACCGACCTCCTTGAGGATGGCCTCGGCGTCGTACGCCGGGTCGATCACGATGACCTCGTCGTCGTCGCCGACGATGTAGGTGTTGCTCTCGACGTCGTACTCGGTGTCGTCCAGGGTGAGCTTCCCCGACGTCACCACCTGTTCGATGCGCGCGTCCACGCTTCGCACCCTACCGCGATTCGCCGCCCCGGTCGGGCAGACGGAGATCACCGCCGGTGGCGGCCGCGCGGAGCTGCTCGAAGGCGTCCGGCGCGGTGGTCTCGGCGCCGATCCGGTCGCCGGTGAAAGCGCCGTGGTCGTCGCTGGAGCCGGTCACGGCGAGGCCGAGCGAGGCCGCCAGGTCGCGCAGGCGGGCGCGGTCCTCGGCGGCGTGGTCGGGGTGGTCGGCCTCGACCCCGGCGAGCCCGGCGGCGGCGAGCCTCTCGATCACCTCGTCGCCGAACACGTACCCGCGGCGGCGCGCCCGGGGGTGAGCGAGGACGCACACTCCCCCGGCCGCGCGGACGAGTTCGATCGCCCGCTCGGCGTCGAGCGCGTACCGCTCGACGTAGGCGCGGCCGCCCTGCGCGATCCACCGGGACGTGAACGCCTCGTCCGCCGTCTCGATCACCCCGGCCTCCACCATGGCGCGCGCGATGTGCGGGCGCCCGACCGCCTCGCCCGTGGCCAGCGCGCGGACCATCTCCCACGTGACGGCGGCGCCGAGCTCGTTCAGCCGCTCCACCATGCCGCGCGCCCTGATCACCCGGTCGTCGCGGATCCGGGCCAGCTCGGCGGCCAGCACCGGCTCCGCGGGGTCGAACAGGTAGCCGAGCAGGTGCAGGCTCCGGTCGTCCTCCTTGCACGACAGCTCGATGCCGGGGACGAGCGCCAGGCCGTCCGGGAGGGACGCGGCGGCCTCGTCCCAGCCGCTGACGGTGTCGTGGTCGGTGAGCGCGACGACGTCGACGCCGTTCTCGCGGGCCCGCCGGACGACCTCCGCGGGCGGCCGGGTTCCGTCGGAGGCGTCGCTGTGGCAGTGCAGATCGATCCGCATGGCCCCTTCATACCAATGGGGGGCCGCTCAGTCGTCGAGGCGGGGGCTGTACGCGCCGTAGGGGAGGTCGAGGTCCATGCCCGGCTCGCGAAGGTCGAGCAGGGTGAGGCGCTCCACCATGAGCACCCCGGCCTCGGCGGGCCACAGCACCGCCCACAGCCAGTTCCCCATCGCCTCGCCGACGTAGGCGGCGCGGTCGGCGCGGTCGCCGACCGCCCACATCGGCACCGTCTGCTCGCAGGTCGCACTGGGGCCGCCGACGTCCAGCTTCACGTGCGGCGGGCCGCCGTTGAAGGCGGACCCGGGGTCGGGGCCCGCGAGGCCGGCGTAGTGGGCGCCGAGGCCGATGCCCGGCTCCTCGGCGATCAGCACCATGTCGGCGGGGCCGTGCGTCAGTCCCGGCCCGGACACCGCGACGGCGGTCGCCCGGGCGCCCGAGCGGTCGTCCCCGACGGCGGCGAAGCCCGTGACGAGCCAGGCCGCCGGAAGCGGCCAGGGCGTCCAGACGGGGACCCTCGCGTCCCGCAGGACGACGGACAGCCCCTCGGGGCCGGGATGGTTCGACGGCTGCCTCGGCAGTACGGCGCCGTGCACCCCGCAGCTCCAGTCGCTGGACCAGAGGCTCGGCGCGCTCAGAGGCCCCGCGCAGCGCGGGCATGTGGGCTCGGCCCTCATGGTTAACCACCCTGCGCGGCGATGTCCCGGCTCGTCAAGGGGCGGCGGGGCCGCCGTCCCGGAAAAGTGGCGACAAGATGGGGTCATGCGAGTGCGTTGCGTGGGCGGGATCGTGCGGGACGGCGAGGGACGGTTCCTGCTGGTCAGACGCGGGCACCCGCCGGGTGAGGGGCTGTGGTCGATCCCGGGCGGCCGGGTCGGGCCCGGCGAGGACGACCCGGCGGCGGTCGCCCGGGAACTGAAGGAGGAGACCGGCCTGGACGTCCTCGTCGGCCCCCTGGCCGGGTCGGTGGAGCGCCCCGGCCCCGGCGGCGTCGTCTACGAGATCCACGACTACACGGCGGCCGTCGCCGGCGGGACGCTCCGCGCGGGCGACGACGCGGCCGACGTGCGCTGGGTGGCCCCCGGCGAGCTGGCCGCTCTTCCGCTGACGCCCGGCCTGCTCGACGCCCTCGCCGGATGGGGCGTCCTATGAGGCGTGCACCGGCGCCGTCCCCGCCGTGACCGGCACGTCTCCGTCCTCCGGGCCGGTCGTGACCCTCCGGACGCGCATTCGCCGCGCCAGCCACGTGACGGCGGCCGCGTACAGCAGCATCGGGACGATGTCCGCCGCGACCACCTGCCACGGGACGCCGCCCTGCTCGATGTCGAGCCGGCCGATCGCCGCGGGCCCGAGGAACGCCATCAGGTTGTTGAACACGTGCAGGGCGATTCCGGACTCCAGCCCGCCCGTCCGCACCGCGAGCCACGCCGCGACCGCGCCGAACGCGAAGATGTCGAGGATCCCCCAGCCCGTGTAGCCGTGCCCGGCCGTGAACAGGGCCGAGCCCACGACGATCCCCGGCCACGGCGTGCGGAACACGACGCTGAAGGCGCGCCCGACGCGGCTCCTGGCGTTCTCCAGGGTGCACGCGCCCACGGCCTGGAGCATCCAGCCGCGGAAGGCGTACTCCTCCGCCGCCGACTGGAACGGCACCAGCAGGATGATCACGATGGCCGGGGCGACGAACCGCCCCCATCCGACCCAGTGCTCGTCGCCGCCCGACCGGTCGCCGATCGCGGCCGAGGCGACGATCGACGTTCCGAACGACACGGCGCAGAACAGGATCGCGAGGCCCGAGCAGGCGAGGAGCCAGCGCCAGCGCAGCCGCCCCGCGACCGAGGAGAGCGTGCCCGGCCGCCGGCGCTGGACGACCCACGCCGCGGCCAGCGCGACCGGGAGGAACAGCGCCAGCGCCCCCAGGTTGTACGCCAGGTCGGCCGTCTGGTCCCCGAAGATCGAGTCCACGTCGGTCCCGGAGGTGTCGAGCGCCTCGCCCGTGACCACCACCCGGACGATGATGCCCACGATCATCAGCCCGATGGCCAGGGCCATCCCGACGGCGGCGATCCCGAAGGTCCCCGCCAGGGGGCGCCACCACCGGTGCACCTCGTTGCGCGCCAGCCGGTGGAACGGGGCCCCCTTGGGCGTCTCCACCGTCCAGGGCCGCTTGGCCGCGTGGGTCCCGTACCCGGGCGCGTAGGGGCCGGGGTGATGCGCGCCCGGCGGCTGCGCGGGCGGCCCGTTCCAGTACGGCGTGCCGGGCGGATACCCCTGGCCCGGCGCCCCGGCGGGTCCGTACTGGCCAGGGCCGTAAGGCTGTTCAGCGCCGTACGGCTGCCCTGCCGGGTACGGCTGCCCTGCCGGGTACGGCTGCCCTGCCGGGTACGGTTGCCCGGCGTCGTGGGGCGGGGCCGCAGCCGGGGCCGGGGCCGGCGGCCAGGCGGCCGGCTCCGGCCGGTCCTCCGGCATCGGCTGAGGACCGGACGGCTGCGGGTTCCGCTGCGGCTCGCGTCCCAGATCGGGGTCTAGGGGCGCCCAGCCGTCGCCGTCCCCTGGTCCTGCCACGTGTGGACCCTCCTGGTAGATCTCGTGTACGTGGGACGAATCGTACGGGGCGTTCAGTTCCCGGACGGATCGGAGCGCCTCGTCCGCGCCATCCCCGCGGCGCGGCCCTTGGCGGCGACGACGAGCGCCATCTTGCGGGACGCCTCGTCGATCATCTCGTCGCCGAAACGCGCGGCGCCGCGGCCCTCGCCGAGGGAGCGGTCGTAGGCGTCCAGGATCAGCTCGGCGCGGTCGTAGTCGTCCTGGGACGGGGAGAACACGGCGTTCCCCGCCTCGATCTGGGACGGGTGCAGCACCCACTTGCCGTCGAAGCCGAGGGCGGCGGAGCGCTCGGCGACGCGGGTGAAGGCCTCCACGTCGCGGACGTTGAAGTAGGGCCCGTCGATCGCCTGGAGGCCGTGGGCGCGTGCGGCCAACAGGATCCGCATGAGGATGTAGTGGTAGGCGTCGCCCTCGGTGTAGCCGGGCGGCTGCTCGCCGACGACGAGCGTCCTCATGTTGATCGACGCCATGAGGTCGCCGGGCCCGAGCACGAGGGCCTCCAGCCGGGGCGAGGACGCGGCGATCGCGTCGACGTCGACCAGGCCGCGGGCGTCCTCGATCTGCGCCTCGATGCCGATGCGGCCGGCGGGCAGGCCCGTCGCCCGCTCGATCTGGGTCAGCAGCCGGTCGAGCCACTGGACGTGGGAGGCGTCCGACACCTTCGGCAGCATGACCGCGTCGAGGTTGGCGCCGGCGCCCTCGACGACCTCGATCACGTCCCGGTAGGCCCAGTGGGTGTCCAGGTCGTTGACGCGCACCACCCGCGTCCTGCCCGCCCAGTCGCCGTCGTTGAGCGCGGCGACCACGGTGGCGCGGGCGCCCTCCTTCGCCGACGGCGCGACGGCGTCCTCCAGGTCGAGGAAGATCTCGTCGGCGGGCAGCCCCTGCGCCTTCTCGATGAAACGGGGGTTGCTGCCCGGGACCGCGAGGGTGGTACGTCGTGAGCGCATGGCCCCGGATGCTATCCAGCGGTGTGAGACCCTCGGGGCATGGGTCTGAACAGGGCACTGCTGGAGGAGGCGGCCAAGAAGTCGGGGCTGCTGTGGCTGGACCTGCCCGGCCTGCCCCAGCCGCGCGCCGCCTGGCACGTGTGGCACGACGGGTCGGCGTACGTGCTGACCGGCGGGGAGGGCGAGCAGCCGCTCCCGGGCCTGCCGGAGGCCGCGCAGGTGACGGTGATCCTGCGCAGCAAGGACAAGGGCGGGCGGCTCCTGGCGTTCGTCGCCGACGCCGAGCAGGTCGAGCCGGGCTCGCCGCTGTGGGACGAGGTGGCGCCGCTCCTCGCCAAGGACCGCCTGAACGCCCGGACCCACGAGGGCCAGGTGGAGACGTGGGCCGCGGAGTCGTGGATCATCCGGCTCACGCCGGCCGAGGAGGTCGTCGAGGAGGGCGGGGAGTACGCGTCGGTCCGGCCGGTGCCGACGCCCGCGACGACCGCCGGGCCGCCGCCGCGCCTGTACGGCGGCAAGCGCCGGCGCGCCGACCGCTAGCCGCGCGCGGGCCCTCACATCGGCAGGTGGCGGCCTTCCGCGAGGGCGCGGAGCTTGTCCGGGTTGGCCACCAGGTGGACGGCCTGGACGCGGCCGTCCGCGTCGACGTCGGCCGTGACGGCGCTGATCGGCCCGTTCGGGCCGTCCACGACGACCGCCGGCCCGCCGTTGATCTCGACGCTCCGGATGCGCATGTCGGCCGGCTCGACGCCCTGGTAGGCCTGCCCGCCGATGCCGGCGAAGAAGCGGGCCACCTTCTCCGCGCCGAAGATCGCCCGGCGGGGCGCCCTGACCTTGCCGCCGCCGTCGGACCACAGCGCGACGTCGGGCGCGAGCACCTCCATGAGCCGGTTGACGTCGCCGCCGAGCACCGCCTCGAAGAACCGCTCGGTGGCGGCGCGCCGCTCGGCGCCGCGGGCCTCGTAGCGGGGGCGCCGCGCCTCCACGTGCCTGCGGGCGCGGGTGCCGAGCTGGCGGACCGACGCCTCGGTCCGGTCCAGCGCCCCGGCGATCTCGGCGAAGGGGTAGCCGAAGACCTCCTTCAGCACGAAGACGGCGCGTTCGAGGGGGCTCAGCGTCTCCAGCACGACGAGCATCGCCATCGACACCGACTCCGACATCTCGGCGTTCTCCGCGACGTCCGGGGAGGTCAGCATCGGCTCGGGCAGCCACGGCCCGACGTAGGTCTCGCGCCGGGCCTGCGCCGAGCGCAGCCGGTCGAGCGCGACGTTGGTGGTGATCCGGACGAGGTAGGCCTTGGGGTCGGCGACGCCGGACCGGTCGCCCGCCGACCAGCGCAGCCAGGCGTCCTGGACGGCGTCCTCGGCGTCGGCCGCCGTTCCGAGCATCCGGTAGGCCACCGCGAACAGCAGGTTGCGGTGCTGCTCGAAAGGCTCTGCGAGGGCGTCGCTCACGGTCCCTCACCCTTTCACGTCCCTTTCGCCCCCGGGACTCCGGGTCACGGCCGGATGTGACATACCCGTCCGGATCAGTCGGGAGATCACGGGTAGTGTCCAGGCCATGAGCGGACCTCCGTCGCGGGTGTTCATCGCCCGGCTCGCGGGCGTCGCGGTGTTCGACCCGGCCGGGGACCAGGTCGGCCGGGTCCGCGACGTCGTGGTCGCGCTGCGCCTGGCGCCGCGGCCGCCGCGGGCGCTCGGTCTGGTGGTGGAGGTCGCCTCGCGCCGCGCGGTGTTCCTGCCGATCACGCGGGTCACGGTGATCGAGGCGGACGCGGTGGTGTTCGACGGGCGGCTGAACATGCGCCGCTTCCAGAAGCGCGGGTCGGAGACGCTGGTGATCGCCGAGATGCTGGACCGGACCGTCCGGTTCCGCGACTCCGGCGAGGCCGCCTTCGTCGTGGACGTGGCGATGGAGCCGACCCGCACCCGCGACTGGCTCGTCAGCAGGGTCGCCGTCCGCCGGCGGACGGGCCGGGGCCTGCGCAAGCGCGGCGAGAGCATGATCGTGAGCTGGGACGCCATGGAGGGGTTCTCCGCCGTCGAGCACGGGCAGGGCGCGGCCGGGCTGATCGCCGCGTTCGAGATGATGAAGCCCGCCGACCTCGCCACGATCGTGCACGAGCTGCCGGAGAAGCGGCGGACCGAGGTCGCCGTCGCCCTGGACGACGAGCGGCTCGCCGACGTCCTGGAGGAGCTGCCCGAGGACGACCAGATCGAGATCCTCGGCAAGCTCGGCGTGGACCGCGCCGCCGACGTCCTGGAGGCGATGGGCCCCGACGACGCCGCGGACCTGCTCGGCGACCTGCCGACCGAGCAGCGCGAGCAGCTGCTGACCCTGATGGAGCCGCGCGACGCGGCCCCGGTCCGGCGGCTGCTCACCTACCCCGACCAGTCGGCCGGCGGCCTGATGACGACCGACCCGGTCATCGTCCCGCCGGACGCGACGGTCGCCGAGGCGCTCGCGCTGATCCGCCGCCCCGACCTGAACCCGGCGCTGGCGGCGCAGGTGTACGTGTGCCGGCCGCCGACCGCGACGCCGACCGGCCGCTACCTCGGCACGGTGCACTTCCAGAAGCTGCTGCGCGAGCCGCCGCCGACGCTGGTCAGCGGGATCGTCGACACCGAGCTGGACCCGCTGCGCCCCACCATGTCGCTGGAGGCCGTCGCGATGTTCCTGGCCACCTACAACCTGGTCGCGGGCGCGGTCGTGGACGAGAACGGCCACCTGCTGGGCTCGGTGACGATCGACGACGTCCTCGACCATCTGCTGCCCGAGGACTGGCGGGAGGCCGCGATGGACGCGACCGCCGAGGAGACCGCCGATCCCGAGGAAGAGGCTCTGCGGGGGACGACATGACGGCACGCCAGATTGCCTCGCGCCTGGACCAGCCGCGGGAGCCGCGCAGGACGCTGCTGCCGCGCCCCTCCTACGACCCGGAGTCGTTCGGGCGGCTGGCGGAGCGGATCGCCCGGTTCCTCGGGACGGCCCGCTTCCTCGTCTACATGACGGTGTTCGTCGCCGTGTGGATCGGGTGGAACCTGCTGGCGCCGTCGTTCCTGAGGTTCGACCCCTACCCGTTCATCTTCCTGACGCTGATGCTGTCGCTGCAGGCGTCCTACGCGGCGCCGCTGATCCTGCTCGCCCAGAACCGGCAGGACGACCGCGACCGCGTCCAGTACGAGCAGGACCGGTCGCGCAACGAGCGCACCATCGCCGACACCGAGTACCTCACCCGCGAGATCGCGGGGCTGCGGGTCGCGCTGAGCGAGATCGCCACCCGCGACTTCCTGCGCTCGGAGCTCCAGCAGATGATCCGGGAGATGGACGCCAAGAAGCCCGTCTCCTAGGCGCCCTCGTCGGCGAGCTTGTCCAGGATGTGGCCGAGGGTGCGCAGGTCGGGCTCGTCCAGCCGGCTCAGGATGTGGTCGCGGACGCCCTGCCGGTAGGTGGGGGCGGCCTCGGCGAGCCGGGCCCGGCCCCCGTCGGTCAGGACGGCGAACAGGCCGCGCGCGTCGCTCGCGCAGGACTGCCTGACCACCAGGTCGTCCCGTTGCAGCCGGTCGACCAGCCGCGTCAGACCGCTGCGCGACAGCAGCACGCGGTCGGCGAGGTCGTTCATCCGCAGCCGCCCGTGCGGCGCCTCGCCGAGGTGCACGAGGACCTCGTAGGAGCCGAGCGCGAGGTCGTGGCGGGCCAGCAGGTCGGCCTGCAGCCGGCGGGAGATCTGCGCCTGGGCGCGCAGCATGGTCCGCCACACGATCATCTCGGCGGCGGCCGAGGCGAGGTCGGTGGTCACGGGACCGATGGTAGGCCGGGCGGGCCTCCCGCGCGATGGACGGGTCCTCCCGCGCGATGGACGGGTCCTCCCGCGCGATGGACAAGGCCTCCCTCGCGATGGACGGGGCCCTCCGCGCGGTTGACGGGGCCCGCCGCGGGAACGGCGGGTGTGAGGCCGGACACCCTGATTAGCAGGTTGGCGCATCGGGTTCATACCATGGACGCATGGCCTCCCTTCTGACGGACGAGCGGGTGAACGCGGCTCTCGCCACGGTGCTCGATCCCGAGATCCGCAAGCCCATCACCGAGCTCGACATGGTCAAGAGCGTCGACATCGACGCGGACGGCGCCGTCCGCGTCGGCGTCTACCTGACCGTGGCCGGGTGTCCGATGAAGGACACCATCACCAAGAACGTCACGGAGGCCGTGTCCAAGCTCGACGGGGTGTCCTCGGTGCGCGTCGACCTCGACGTGATGAGCGAGGAGCAGCGCAAGGACCTGCAGACCAAGCTGCGCGGCGGTCAGCCCGCCAAGGAGATCCCGTTCGCCCAGCCGAACTCGCTGACCAAGGTGTACGCGGTGGCGAGCGGCAAGGGCGGCGTCGGCAAGTCGTCGGTGACGGTGAACCTCGCCGCCGCGCTGGCCGCCCAGGGCCGCAAGGTCGGGGTCGTGGACGCCGACATCTACGGCCACTCGGTGCCGCGGATGCTGGGCGTGGACACCGCGCCCACCAAGGTCGAAGACATGATCATGCCGCCGACCGCGCACGACGTGAAGGTGATCTCGGTCGGCATGTTCACCGCCGGGAACCAGCCGGTCGTGTGGCGGGGGCCGATGCTGCACCGCGCGCTCCAGCAGTTCCTCGCGGACGTGTACTGGGGCGACCTCGACATCCTGCTGATGGACCTGCCGCCCGGCACCGGCGACATCGCGATCTCCGTCGCGCAGCTGCTGCCGTCCGCGGAGATCCTCGTCGTCACCACCCCGCAGCAGGCGGCCGCCGAGGTGGCCGAGCGGGCGGGGGCGATCGCCGCGCAGACCCACCAGCAGGTCGTCGGCGTGATCGAGAACATGTCCTACCTGTCGTGCCCGCACTGCGGCGAGCAGCAGCACATCTTCGGCGAGGGCGGCGGCCAGACGGTCGCGGACGCGCTGACGAGGACGCTCGGGACCCGCGTCCCCATGCTCGGCCAGGTGCAGATCGACCCGCGGCTGCGCGAGGGCGGCGACAACGGCGTCCCGCTGGTGCTCTCCGACCCCGACGCCGGGGCCGCCAAGGAGCTCCGCACGATCGCCGACCGGCTCGCGGGCCGCAGCCGCGGCCTCGCCGGCATGTCCCTCGGCATCAGCCCGAAGGGCCGCTGACCGCCCGCTCGCCCGGGGACTCCCCGGGCGAGCGTTCAGGCCGGGCCGCCGACCGGCGGCGCGGCCGGGATCAGGTCGCCTCGTTGTCGAAGGGCGGCTTCTCGCTCGGGTCGAGGCCGACGGCCGCCGTCGCGTACGAGGGCTCGTCGTCGAAGACGCCGGAATCGTTCTTCAGGTAGGTCTCGTCGTCCTCGAGCAGGTGCTTGCGGACGAACGTCTTCGGGTTGAGGTCGTTGAGGTCGAAATCCTTGAACTCGGGGCCGAGACCCTCCTGAAGGTCGGCCTTGGCGCTGTTGGCCATCTCGCGGAACTGCCGCAGCATCCGGCCTGCCTGCCCGGCGACCTGCGGCAGCTTGTCGCCGAAGATCACCAGGGCGAGGACGACGAGCACCGCCATCTCACCGAGTCCGACGTCGAACAACCCGTCCTCCACACACACGCCGGCCGCTCGCGCGGCCGGCTGCACACAACCCGAAGGGGACCGGCCCAGAGACGGGCCGGTCCCCCCAGCGTATCCCCAGCCCGGATGAACCGGACTTGAACATCGGTGCCCTAGTCGGAGCTCAGGGTCACCTGGGCGGTGGCCTCCTTGCCGCCGCGCTGGTACGTGAGGGTGACGCGGTCGCCCGGCGCCCGGCTGCGGATCTGCGCGATCAGGTCGGTGGCGTCCTCGATCGGCTTGTCGTCGACCTTGGTGATCACGTCGCCGGGCTTGAGGCCCGCCTTGTCCGCAGGACCGCCCTTGGTCACCGGGTCCTGCCCGTTGACCGGCTGCGGCATGATCCGGGCGCCGCCCTCCTGGTACCGGGGGTCGGGCAGCACGCCGAGCTTGGCCTGCTTGACCGTGCCGGACCGGATGATCTCCTCGGCGATCCGCTTGCCCTGGTTGATCGGGATCGCGAAGCCGAGGCCGATGCTGCCGCTCTGCTGATCCCCGCCGAGCGACTGGCCGCCGAGCGTCGCGATCGCGGTGTTGATGCCGATCACGCGGCCCTTCGCGTCCACCAGCGGCCCGCCCGAGTTGCCCGGGTTGATCGCGGCGTCGGTCTGGATGGCGTTGAGGTAGGACGCGTCGCCGCCGCCGCCCTCGCCCCGCGTGGGCACGGCCCGGTTCAGCGAGCTGACGATGCCGGTGGTGACCGAGCCCTGCAGGCCGAGCGGCGAGCCGATCGCGATCACCGGGTCGCCGACGGCGATGGCGCTGGAGTCGCCGACCGGCAGCGGGGGCAGCGAGTGCTGGCCCTCGGGCTTCAGCACGGCGACGTCCGAGCTCGGGTCGGCGCCCTTGATCGTGGCGGGCAGCGTCTTCTTGTCGTTGAAGACGATCTGGATCTGGCCGCCACCGCCCCCGCCGCCGGAGGCGACGTGGTTGTTGGTGACGACGTAGCCGCCGTTGACGATGAAGCCGGTGCCGCCGATCTCACCCTGCGACGACTGCACGCGGATCATCACGACGCTCGGCAGCACCCGCTGCGCGACGCCCGCGACCGAGTCCGGGGGACGGTTCTGCACCTTGGTGTCGTTGCTGTTGCTGCCGCCGAGGCTCACCGCGCCGTCCTCCTGGCCGCCGGTGGCGATCACGCCGATCCCGGCGCCGACGGCGCCGGCCACCAGCGCGACGATCAGCGCGACGACGGCCAGGAGCCCGAGCCCCGGCCCGCCCCGCGACGAGGACGGGGGCGCCGGGACGGGCGCCCAGTTGGGCCCGGTGCCGCCGGGCGGCATCCCGTACCCCGCCATCGGGCGGGGACCCGGGCCGCCGGGCGGCGGCGGGCCGGGCGGCGCGGGCGGCGGGCCCATCGGCGGGCGTCCGGGGGCGGGCGGCGGCGGGCCCTGGTGGGACTGCTGCGGCCATCCCCCGTACGGGCCGCCCTGCGCGGCCCTCGGGTCCTGGTTGTGCGGGACGAACCCGGGGCGCATCCGGTCGTCGTGGGCCTCCACGGGCGGCTTGTCGAGCGGCACGGGCGGCGGGGGCTGCGGCATGTCGCGCGGCGGCGCGTCCTGCAGCGGCACCTCCTGCGGCATGTCCGCGGCGGCCTGGGAGAGCACGTCCTCGCTGGTGTCGGGCGGCCCGCCGAGCGAGTCCGGCGGCGCGAACCCTCCGGCCACCAGGCGGTCGCCCTCCTCGCCGGCCTCGCGTCCGTCGCCGGCCGCGGGGCCCGCCCCGGCGCCGTCCTCGGCGCGGGCGGGCTCCGGGTCGTCGACCTCGGGTTCATCCCCCGGCTGCTCCACGGGGATCCCCTGGTCGGTCACCGTCTCGGGAGGAGCCGCCGCCTCCTGCCGCTCAGGCTCCTGCCCGGGGACGACGTCGTCGTCCTCCGAGGGCGCCCTGACCGGGCCGCGGTTGTCTTCCGTCATCCCCATCTCTCCTACCGAGCATGGTCCTCGTTATCGGTGCTCATGCTGCCCCGCACGGCATGTGGCGAGCATAAGACTCGCCGCCAATACCCATATCTCGGGTCAATCGAACGGATTCGCCGCCGAGACCAGCCGGCGGGCGCCGCGGGAGAGGCGCGGCCAGAAGGGCGCGGAGTCGCGCGGCATGTTCAGCGCGACCGCCGTGGCCGTGCTCTGCGGCGCGTCCGTGACGACGGTGTAGACGTGGCCCTTCCCGCCGGACACCGCCCAGCGCCTCAGGGACTCGCGGCGGTACACCGTCCGGCCCCGGCGGGCGGACCGCTGCCAGCCCGCCATGCCGCGCTCGTCGAGCGCGCCGCGCTGCACGAACACCGAGACCGCGGCGAGGCCGTCGGAGTAGCTGAGGTGCAGGGCGCCGCCGCCGGACTCGCGGCGGGCCTCGTAGAGGGCGAGCCGGCCCGGCAGGCGCTCCGGAACGGGCCAGCCGCGGTCGCGCAGGGAGGCGAGGCCGGCGCGGTCGAGCCTCTCGCCCCACGCGCCCGCGGCGGTGCGGCCGCCGGCGGACTCCGCCGGGCCGCCCGCGGCGGCCCCCGGGAAGCGGGACGGACCGCCGAGCGGGCGGGCGAGGGGCGACGGCTCGACCGGCGAGACCGTGAAGCTGATCTCGGTGAAGCCGGTGGCGACCACGGGGCTGCCGGTGGCGTCGATCAGCTCGCGGTGCAGCATCAGTCCGGTGTCCCGGTCGATCCAGAAGCGCCCGGCGGGGCTGCCGTCGGCGCGGCGCGCCTCGACGACGCGGGCCGGGCGGCCGCAGACCGACGCGTCCGCGGCGCGCACCACCGCGTAGTTGCGGGTCAGCAGCGCCAGCGTCGCGGGCGTGAAGCCGGTGGTGTCCCCGGCCGAGGACTCGGGCCGGTACCCCTCGCCGGTCGGCCCGGACCGGTACCGGATGCCCGCGCCCGGCGTGTGCGACACGGCGACGCGGGAGGTGGCGGCCCGGCCGCCGCCGCGGGTGGTGAGGAACCGCCGGCCCTCGTAGGGGACGCGGCGGGCGGCGTCGGCGGCCGCGCGCAGCAGCCCGAGGGCGTCCGGGTCGGTGCGGGCGCGGCGGGCGGGGGCGGGGTCGCCGGTGAGCGCCCCGGCCAGCGCGAGGGCGCCCGCGAGCCCGCCGGCCAGGACGGCGCTGCGCCGGCGCCGCCCCGCCGGGGCCGCGCGCCTCACGGCCCCGGGGAGACCTGGACCTGGTTGACCGGGTCGGTGAGCGGGTCGGTCATCGGCGCGTCGCCGGACGTGAGCGCGTGCTCGACGGCGAACCGGTCGAAGGCGGGCGTCACGGCGGGGGTGTCCTGGCGCCCGCCCGCCACGTAGGAGGCGGTGCCGAGGCCGAGGAACAGGGTGGCGGCGCCGACCACGAGGTAGCGCCGCCGGGGCTGGACGCGGATCGCGGCGGCGTGCCCGGCCGGGCGGTTGTCGCGCGGGCGGGCGGCGTGCGGCGGCCTGGCGGGCCGGGCCGGCTGTCGATGCGGCCGGGAGGGGTGCCGGGGGCGCGCTGCGGCGTGCGGCGCGGCGGACTTCGGCGCGGCCGACTTCGGCGCGGCCGACTTCGGCGCGGCGCCCGTGACGGCCGCGTCGGATGCCGCCGGCGCGTCGGGGAGGCCGGAGAGGTCGGGCAGGGTGCGCAGCCGGCTCAGGAAGTCGGCGGAGGGAAGGTCGTCGGCGCCGGCGGTCGCCGGCGGCTCCGCCAGGCCCCGCAGCCGCCCCTTGAGCTTGCGCAGCTGGTCGGCCTCTTCCCGGCAGCCGGCGCATCCCGCGAGATGGGCGTGGGCGCGCTCGCGCTCCTCGTCCCCCAGCTCACCGTCGACCAGCGCGGTCAGACGCTCCCCCAGACAACTCACGCCGCCTCCGTCGATTCCGTTCGGTCAGGCGCGCGGTCCCGCCCCGCGCGCTGTGAGCACAGCTTTACACGCCCTCCGGCAGCGGCCGGGCACCGCCCGCCGCGTGCGCTCCGCCGGGCTCGCCCTCGAAGGCCGCGTCATCGCCCGCGAAGGCGGCCTGGTAGTCGTTCCTGGTCCCGGGGCGGCGCCGGGTGGGCGCGCGGTGCTCCAGCGCCGAACGCAGCTGGGCCCGCCCTCGGTGGATGCGGCTGCGCACGGTGCCGAGCTTGACGCCGAGGGTCGCGGAGATCTCCTCGTAGGACAGCCCCTCGATGTCGCACAGCACGACGGCGGCGCGGTAGTCGGGGGCCAGCGCGTCGAGCGCGGCCTGGACGTCGGCGTCGAAGTTGCTGTCGTCGAACGCCTGCGCCGGGGTCGGCTCGCGGCCCTGGAGGCGTTCGGCGGCGTCGTCGGCGAGCCCCTCGAAGCGGATGCGCTGGCGGCGCCGGGCCATGTCGAGGAACAGGTTCGTGGTGATCCGGTGCAGCCAGCCCTCGAAGGTGCCCGGCGTGTAGTTCGACAGCGAGCGGAACACGCGGACGAAGACCTCCTGCGTGAGGTCCTCGGCGTCGTGCTGGTTGCCGGTCAGGCGGTAGGCCAGCCGGTAGACGCGGGCGGAGTGCTCGCGGACGACCTCGTCCCAGGACGGCGGCGCCCATTCTGCCTCGGGTGCGTTCTCGCGGATGCGAGCGGCGTTTCCCAGACCCTGCCTGGCGCCGACCCCAACAGCGCTTCTGAAACTGAGTGCTGCGACTCCCATGGTGCCGGGCTGTTCCTCTCTCGTGAGCCAAGGTCTCGCCTTGGAACGGCACGGTCTCGCCTGGGCTGGGGCGGTTCTGATACCGACTCGGTGCTTGCCTGTGTTGGTAACAACGCACTGAAACGCCAGTTGGTTCCCCTGCAGCGATATGGTCTTTCCAGCATGAGCCATGCGGGGGTCCCACGAGGAGGCAGCCATCGACGCCATTGAGGCCACCCGGGCCTATGTGGAGGATTTCCTCCCCGAGGACGAGCCGCTCCAGAACGCCAGGCGCCGCGGCCGTGAGGTCGGCGCGATGCCGATCGGCCCGGCCGGAGGCGCGGCGCTGCGCTTCATCGCCACGCTGATCGGCGCGCGGACGGTCGTGGAGGTCGGCTCGGGCTGCGGGGTGTCCGGCGTCTACCTGATGCGCGGCATGCCGAGCGACGCGGTGCTGACGAGCGTCGACATCGAGCCGGAGCACCAGCGGCTGGCCAAGCAGGCCTACCGGGAGGCGGGCCTGTCCGGCTTCCGCACCCGGATGATCATCGGCCCGGCGCTGGAGGTGCTGCCGCGCCTCACCGACGGCGCCTACGACATGGTGTTCTGCGACGCGGCGAAGCGGGAGTACCCCGAGTACCTGGTGGACGCGCTGCGCCTGCTGCGGCCGGGCGGCGTCGTCGCGTTCGACAACGCCCTCTGGCACGACCGGGTCGCCGACCCCGACCGGCGCGACCCCGACACCGAGGCGATCCGCGAGGTGCACCGCATGATCCGCGAGGACGAGCGGCTCGTCCCGCTGCTGGTCCCGGTGGGCGACGGCCTGCTCTGCGCCGTCAGGCGTGACTGAGGACGCCCTGCGCGACCGGGCCGCCGGGGAGGCGTTCGCGGTCCGGGTGCGGTTCACGTGGGGCGGGGTGTGGCGGCTGTCGGCGTTCGTGATCCTCTTCCTGGCGTCGGCGGGGTTCGTCGCGGGCGGCGTGATGCGCGGCGCCGGCGCCGGCAGCGTCGTGGTCACGGTGCTCGGGGTCGCGGGGCTCGGCCTGTTCGGGTCGGGCCTGCTGGTGTCGGCCGGGGCGATGCTGTCGCGGCGGCCCGTCCTGGAGCTCGACGGCGGCGGGGTGCGCCGCCCCGCGCGCTGGCCGCTGCCGCGCCGGTCCGGGAGGACGCTGCCCTGGGACGACGTCGCCGCGATCACGGCGCTGCGGCGCGGCGTCGGCGGCACCCGCCGCGGCGAGCAGGACTACCTGGTCTTCCTGCCGACCCCGGAGCTGGCGGAGATGGCGCGCACCTCCGAGCGGGCGCCGCTGGTGGCCCTCACGATGCGGGACGTGCCCGCCACGGCGGCGGCCGTCCCGTGGTGCTTCGCGGTGGAGCCGGGCTGGGACGCGACGCTCCCGGAGATCGTCAAGCAGGCCAGGCGGCGCCGCCGCGTCCCGGTGATCGACCGCCGGAACAGGTGACGGGCGCGGGCGGGGACGGCCCGGTCAGGCCGTCAGCCAGTCCAGCAGCAGGCGGGCGCCGTACCCGGTGGCGCCGCGGGTGATCTCGGCGTCCTCGGAGGCGGAGCGGCCGGGCCCGGCGATGTCGAGGTGCGCCCAGGGCCGCTCGCCGGCGAACTCGCGCAGGAACAGCGCCGCCGTGATCGAGCCGCCGCCGTAGCCGCCGCGCCCGATGTTGTTGATGTCGGCGACGTCGGAGTCGATCGCGGCGCGGTAGTCCTCCACGAGCGGGAGCCGCCACACGGGCTCGCCCGCGGCCGCCCCGGCCCGGGTGATCTCCCCGGCGAGGGCGTCGTCGCTCGCGAACAGGGCCGCGTGCTTCAGGCCGAGCGCGACCTTGGCGGCGCCGGTCAGCGTGGCGACGTCCACCACCGCGTCGGGGTCGAGCCGGGCGTCGGCGTAGGCGAGCGCGTCGGCGAGGACGAGCCGCCCCTCGGCGTCGGTGTTCAGCACCTCCGACGTCGTCCCGCCGTAGTGGGCGATCACGTCGCCGGGGCGCATCGCCGACCCGGAGGGCATGTTCTCCGCCGCGGCGACCAGGCCGGTGACGCGGGCGCGGACGCCGAGGGACCGCAGCGCGCTCATCACGGCGATGACGACGCCGCCGCCCGCCATGTCGGTCTTCATCGCCTTCATGCTCTCGTTCGGCTTCAGCGACAGGCCGCCGCTGTCGAACGTGATGCCCTTGCCGACCAGGACGACATGGCGCGGGGAGGGCCCCCCAGCGTCTCCCGGGTCGTAGGAGAGCTCGATCAGCCGGGGCGGGCGGGCCGAGCCGCCGCCGACGGCCAGCAGGCCGCCGAACCCCTCGTCCGCCAGCTCCTTCTCGCCGCGCACGCGGACGGCGAGGCCGGACTCGGCGGCGACGCGCTCGGCCTGGGCGGCGAGCCAGGACGGGGCCTTCTCTCGCGACGGGGTGTTGGCGAGGTCGCGGGCGAGGGCGGTGGCCCGGGCCCGCGCGGTGCCGAGCTCGATCGCGGGGGCGTCGGAACCGGGGCCGGCCTCGGTCAGCACGGCGAGGGCGCCGAGCGCCCTCTTCGGCGGGGCGGCGCCGATCCTGAACTCGTAGGAGGCGAGCAGCGCCCCCTCGACGAAGGCGGCGAGGTCGCCGTCCGGGACGCCCGCGACGAGCGCCGTGCGCCCCCTGCCGCGGCGGGCCAGCGCGGCTCCGGCCCGGCGCAGGTCGGCCGGGGCCGCCTCGCCCACGCCGTAGAGCAGCAGTTCCCGCACCCGGTCGCCGACGCGGACCTGCGTGGCGACGATCTCACCGGGCTCGCCCTTGGCCTGGTGCAGCGCGAGCAGCTCGTCCAGCGTGAAGGGGAGGGAGGCCGCCACCTCCGCCGCCGGGGCGACCGGACCGGACCGGACGGGCACCGCGACCACCTCGGCCCCGAGGTCGACCGCGGTCTGCGACACGGTGCCGCCGGCGCCGTGGATGCGGGTCTCGATGGGCATGGCGGTGGTTCCCCCTGATCGCTGAACGTTACGGAAATGGCAAGGGCCCCGGCGTCGTCGCCGGGACCGTCACCAACAGGCCGGGATCGCCGGGGCCGTCAGCCCACGACGTCCTTGAGGGCCTCGCCGAGCTCCTTGGCCTCGTCGGCGGAGAGCTCGACCACGAGGCGGCCGCCGCCTTCGAGGGGGACTCGCATGACGATTCCGCGTCCCTCCTTGGTCACTTCGAGCGGACCGTCTCCCGTCCGCGGCTTCATCGCCGCCATGCGTGCATCCCCTTCCTAAGTAGGGCCGCGGCCTCGCACACCTCTGGCCGCGTGGCCGCGTGTCGCATCCGCGTCATCAGTAGTGGTCCATTATCTCGTCTTCCGGGCGCGAAGTGGTAACGATCAGCCTCCAGATCGGCAGCCGGGGCCCGTGGACGCAGGTCGCGGCCCGCCCGGGCGTCCGGATCGGCGGGGGGCGGGACGGCCGCCGCACCCCCGCCGGCCCCCCACCGCGGACCCGCCGCACCGGCCGGGACCGCCCTTGCCCGGGGCCCCGGTGTTCGTCGAAGGTGGCCTGGGAAGATCTACCGAGGACCGAGAGGACGACGATGTCTGACACCGTGCTTTACGACGTGACCGACGCAGTGGGGACAATCACACTCAACCGTCCCGACGGGATGAACTCGCTGACCGTCGAGATGAAGGAGGCCCTGCGCGCGGCGGTGGTCCGGGCCGCCGCCGACCCGGCCGTCCGCGCGGTCGTCCTGACGGGAGCGGGACGGGCGTTCTGCGCGGGTCAGGACCTGCGCGAGCACGGCGGCAACCTCGCCGCGGGCCGCGGCCTGGACGACACCGTCCGCAAGCACTACAACCCGATCGTGCTGGCGATCGCGGGCATGCGCAAGCCGGTCGTGGCGGCGGTGAACGGTGTGGCGGCGGGCGCGGGCGCGTCGCTGGCGTTCGCGTGCGACCTGGTCGTCGCGTCCGACAGGGCCCGGTTCGCGACCGCGTTCACCGGGATCGGCCTCGCCCCCGACAGCGGCATGTCGTGGACGCTCCAGCGCCTCGTCGGCCGCGCCAAGGCCACCGAGCTGCTGCTGCTCGGCGAGCCGGTGAAGGCCCCGGAGGCCCTGGAGATGGGGCTGGTCACGCGGGTCGTCCCGGCCGACGAGCTGGCCCCGGCGGCGGTGGAGCTGGCGCGCCGCCTCGCGTCCGGCCCGACGGTCTCCTACGGCGCGGTCAAGGCGGCGCTCGACCACGCGGCGACCCACGACCTGGCGTCCGCGCTCGAACGCGAGGCGGAACTCCAGGACGAGTGCGAGAAGACGAGCGACCACCACAGCGCCACCGAGGCGTTCCTGAACAAGCGGCAGCCCGTCTTCGAGGGCCGGTAGGCGGTCGGGCTCTCCCGGGGGCGGGGGTAGGGGTTTCCCCCGTACGGAGTGGGGTGGCCGCGTCACTGCGGGCGGGGGGCGCCCGGCGGTTTGCTTGACGGCATGACGCAGACAGCCGCCGCATCCCTTGCCGGGCAGGTCCACGACCATGTCGCCGTCGCGCGCGACATCGTCAGGTCCTACGGGACGGGTGAGAACGAGGTGACCGCCCTGCGCGGCGTCTCGGCGGCCTTCCCCCGGGGCCGGTTCACCGCGATCATGGGGCCGTCCGGCTCGGGCAAGTCGACGTTCCTGCACTGCATGGCCGGGCTCGACACCGTGACGTCCGGCTCGATCATGATCGGGGACGTGGACATCACCCGGCTGTCGCGGACCCGGCTGACCAAGCTGCGCCGCGACCGGCTCGGGTTCGTGTTCCAGTCGTTCAACCTGCTGCCGATGCTGACGGCGGAGGAGAACATCCGGCTCACCGGCCGCCTCGGGAACCGGCGCCCCGACCGTGAGTGGTTCGACACGATCGTGGACGCGCTCGGGCTGCGGGAGCGGCTGACGCACCGGCCGAGCGAGCTGTCGGGCGGGCAGCAGCAGCGGGTCGCCGTGGCGCGGGCGCTGCTGACCCGGCCGGAGGTCCTGTTCGCCGACGAGCCCACCGGCAACCTCGACTCCCGGTCGGGCGCCGAGGTCCTCGGCTTCCTGCGCGCCGCGGTGGACGCCTACCGGCAGACGGTGATCATGGTGACGCACGATCCGGCGGCCGCCGCGCACGCCGACCGGGTGCTGTTCCTGGCCGACGGGATGATCGTGCACGAGCTGCCCGCGCCGACGATCGACGGCGTCCACGCCGTCATGCGCCGGATGGAGGGCTGACCGCCGTGTGGCTGATCGCGCGCCGCTCCTTCGCCGAAAGCTGGACGCGGCTGGCCGCCACCCTGCTGGCGGCGGTGTTCTCCATCGGGCTGATCGCGGGCACCCTGCAGTTCACGCTGCGGGCGCAGGAGGCGGTGTCGGGCAGCGACGCCAGCGAGTACTCCCGCGCCGACGTGATCGTCCAGGGCGGCTCGGTCGACCGCGACGACCCGTACTCCTCGCCGGACGGCCGGGTCCGGCTGGCCGCCGTGGCGGGACGTCCCGGCGTCGCGGCGGTCGCGGGCGACGCGGCGGTCCAGGTGACCGCGAGCGGCGCGGACGGCAGGCCGATCCTGCCGCCCGCCGGGGCGGGGACGGCGCTGCGGCCGTGGACGTCCGACGGCCGCCTCAACCCCTACCGCCTGGAGTCGGGGCGAGCTCCCGCCGCCGACGGCGAGGTCGCCGTCACCCGGCACGTCGCCCGCGCGGGCGGGCTCGGCACCGGCGACACCCTGAAGGTCCTGCTGCCCAGGCAGAGCCGGGACATGAAGATCGTCGGCATCGTCACCGTGCAGGGGCACAGCGCCGTCGCGAGCGGCGACCTGCTGCTGGCGCCCCCCGGCACCGTCGCCCAGGCCGCGGGCCTCCCGGCGGGGACGTGGCAGAGCGTCTGGGTCAGGGCGTCGGGCGGATCGCCGTCCGGGCTCCGCGCCGCCCTCGCCCGCGACCTCGGCGAGGACGTCACCGTCCGGACGGCGGCGGAGGTCCGGCACGCGCAGTCGGCCGACCTCCAGGGCGCCGGGGCGTCGCTCGGCGGCGTCATCGGCATGCTCTCGTCCGTCGCGGTGTTCGTGGGGCTGTTCGTCGTCGCCAACACCTTCGGCACGCTCGTCCGGCAGCGGACCCGGCGGCTCGCGCTGCTCAGCGCGATCGGCGCGACGCCCCGGCAGATCAAGCGGCTGATCCGGTTCGAGGCCCTCGCCCTCGGCGTCGTCGCCTCCGCCGGCGGCGTGGCGCTCGGCTTCCCGGTGTCGGCCCTGCTCACCCACCTGTTCGCCGAGGACGGCTTCGACATCTCCGCCGCCGACGCGCAGTTCGGCTGGATCGCGCTCGCGGTGCCCGCCGCGGCGGGCGTCCTCGTCACCCAGCTCGCGGCCCGGCGCGCGGCGAAGCGCGCCGCGAAGATCTCCCCGATGCAGGCGCTGCGGGACGCGAGCACCGAGACGGCGGGCCGCCGCTGGCCGCGCGTCCTCGGCGCCCTGGCGGTGTTCGCCTGCGCCTGGATCTTCTTCGGGGGCGTCTTCGGGATCCGCCACGAGGAGCCGCCGGGCCCCGAACGCACCGCCGGCACCTGCGTGATGGTCCTGCTGGGCTGCATGGTGACCGTGGCGGCGCTCGCCGTCCTCGCCCCCTTCTTCGTCGGCCCCCTCGGCGGCCTGGTCGGCCGCATCGGGACCGCCGTCAGCGGCGAGGCCGGGCGGCTCGCCCGCGCCACCATCACCCGCAGCCCGCGCCGCGTGTCGTCGGCGGCGTCCTCCCTCATGCTCGGCGTCGCGCTGGTCGCCTCGACGGCGATGATCGTCCTGTCGGTGGACGCGCGGTTCGACGAGGCCGGCCGGGAGGTCATGCGTGCCGACCACGCGGTCACCGCGACCGGGATGACCTCGAACGGGCAGGCGCCCATCCCCCGCGACACGGCGCGGAAGGCCGCCGCCGTGCCCGGCGTGTCCGCCGCGGCGGCGCTCACGGTGTCGGAGGTCAAGCTCGTCTCGCCCCCGCCCAGGCGGCCGTCCCCCGAGGAGCCCCCCGAGCCGGTCTACCTCACCGTCACCGGCGCCGACCAGAACGCGCTGCCGTCGGTGCTGAAGCTCGGCGGACGCCTTCCCCGCCTCGGCGACGGACAGGTGGCCCTCACGTCCACGGTCATGAAGGGCCAGAACATCAGGAAGGGGCAGCGGTTCGTGGTGCGCGGCGCCCGCGGCCGGGTCACGCTCACCGTGGCCGCCGCCTACCACGACCCGTCCCACCTGTTCGCCGACCAGGCCCTCGTCTCGGACGCGACGATGGACCGGCTCGACCCGGACGCGGCCGCGCAGGTGGTCCTCGTCCGCGGCGGCGCCGAGCGGGCCCTGTCCCGCGCGTTCGCGGACGCGCCGGGCCTGAAGGTGGTCGACGGGACCGGCTACGTGAAGGCGGCGTCCGACGCGATGACCAAGGGAATGAGCGTCATCTACGGGTTCATCGGCATGGCGCTCGTCCTCGCCCTGTTCGGCATGGCGACCACCGTGTCGATGAGCGTCGGCGAGCGGACCCGCGAGTTCGGCCTGCTCGGCGCCGTCGGCGCCACGTCGGCGCAGATCCGCTCGATCGTCCGCTGGGAGGCCGCGACGGTCGTCCTGCTCGGCGGCCTCCTCGGCCTCGGCACGGCCCTCGGCACGGCGTCCCTCCTGCACGTCGCCACCGGCAGCTCGTTCCTCACCCCGAACGCCCCCTGGTGGCTCTTCGCCGCAGTGATCATCGGCGCCGCCGCCGTCACCTACGCCACCACGGCCCTCCCAGCGAAAAAAGCGGTTCTTATTGCGTCTCCTGTGCGTGAGGGCCCTGGGGGCCCTCACGCACAGGAGACGCGGCGATCGCCGGCATCGCTCCGGCTCGCCTTGCGGCTCGCTGCGCGATCAGTTTCTCGCAAGCTCGAAACCGGCTTCGCACGCGATCGCACACCCTGAGGTTGTTGACGGCTGGGGCAAAAGCCCCGCCCCCGTTCCAGGGCCTGCGCGCACGTACGAAAAGACCGGTCAGCGCGCTTCCTGGCCGAGACCTGCGAGCCGTGATGCGCCAAGGGGGCAGGAGAGGTCGGTGAGGTGGGCGTACAGGCGTTTGGGCCCGTGTATTTGATCAGCCGATCAGTAGGCCCCATGGCGGTGGCAGGACATCAGGTGATCGTCTACCAGGCCGCAGGCCTGCATGAGGGCGTAGGCGGTGGTGGGGCCCACGAAGCGGAAGCCGTGCTTCTTCAGCTCCTTGGCAAGGGCCTTCGAGGCGTCGGTGTAGGCGGGGACCTCGGACATGTCGGTGTAGGACGGGGAGTCGGGGTCGGCGTGGCGCCAGACGGCGGCGGCGAGGCCGCCGGGCAGGCCGAGGGCCGCGCGGGCGTTGGCGACGGTGGCCTCGATCTTGGCGCGGTTGCGGACGATGGCGGCGTCGGCCATGAGGCGCTCGACGTCGTCCGGCCCGAACGCGGCGACCTTCTCGGGGTCGAAGCCGTGGAACGCGGCGCGGAACCCCTCGCGCTTGCGCAGGATCGTCAGCCACGACAGGCCGGACTGGAACGCCTCCAGGCACAGCCGCTCGTAGAGGCCCTGGTCGTCGCGGACCGGACGGCCCCATTCCTCGTCGTGGTAGGCGACGTAGTCGGGCGTCGACAGCCCCCACGGGCAGCGCGCCAGCCCGTCCTCGCCGATAATCGCGGTGCTCACCCGCCCGTTCTACCTCATGGCTGCGACAGAACGGCGAGGCGGCGCAGCCCGATCGTCATGAACGCCCTCACGACGGGGCCCGCGACCAGCCAGGCGGCGCGGCCGAGGGGGCCGAGGGGCAGGTCGACGCGCTCGGCCCAGACGACGCGGCTGCCGGAGCCCTCGGGGACGACCTTGAAGAACGCCTCGCCGCGCACGACGCGGCCGGTGTGCCGGACCGCGACGCGGCGGCCGGCCCGCCAGTCGGTGATCACCATGGTGTCGAGGAAGCCGACCGGACCGACGCCCGTCCGCGCCCGCAGCTCGTCGCCGACCTTGTCGCCGCCCTCCGCGCTGGTGAACGGCATCCACTCGGCGTGCCGCGGCCAGTCGGTGAGGACGTCGAAGAGCCGCTCGGGCGGGGCGGCCGAGACCGCCTCCGCGTGGACCGCGACGGCGCTCACCGGCTCTCCTCCGTGTCCGCCTCGAAGTCCGCCTCGAACGCCTCCTTGCGGAGCGGGACCCGGGCGGCGGGCTCCTCGATGCCGTGCAGGGCGCCGACCGGGGTGGCCGGCTCGTCGTCGGCGGCGCGCTCGCGGACGTCGTGGAGCTGCCGCTCCAGGTCCGCCACGCGGGCGTCGCGCTCGTGCAGGGCCTCGGTGAGGCGGTGGAAGGCGTCGTCCGTCACGTGCGGCTGGTACCCCCACAGAGTGCGGGGGAACCGGAGGTGGGAGCCGTCCCAGCCGAGGACGGGCCGCCCCTCGTCGTCCACGCCGACCGGCGGATAGTCGGGATGGGCCTCGGCCAGCTCGCCGCCCCGCCCCATGGCGAGGACGACGACGGCGCCCAGCACGGCCACGCCGGCCAGGATGAGAACCACGACCACGGTCACGCTCCGATCTGACGGCACCCCATCGGGGAAGACGATCCCCCGTCCCCGATCGTGCCACGCCCGGCGGCATGGGGTTGCACGAGCGCGGGGTCCGTCCACCGGACGCGCCGGTTCCCGGCGGGCCGCGGACGCGGTAACGGACGCGGGCACGGCGCCCCCGGCGAGCCGGAGGGGCGGCTCGTCGCGTCCGGGGACGCCGTGCTGGTCACGCTGGTGGCGGGCGCGTGCGGCCCGGTCCTCAGCCGCGCAGGCGGTGCCAGGGGCCGCTGATCGCGAACGTGGCGCCCGGGTCGGACTGGCGGTTGGCGAACAGGAGACGCCCGTCCGGGGAGAACGTCACGCCGGTGAACTCGCTGCCGTTGAGGGCGTTGCGGGCCATCGCGAACGGCTCGTTCCGGCGGGTGGTGCCGATAAGGTACTGCTCGCCGTCGCCGTCCTCGGCGAGGATCACGCCGCCGCCGTAGGGGGAGACGGTGATGTTGTCGGGGCCGTCGAAGCGCCCGCCCGGCTTGAAGACGAGCTGCAGCTCGATCTCGCCCCGGTGCGGGTCGTAGGTCCAGACCTGCCCGGCGTGGTCGGCGGCGCCGCCGTCGGCCTTCCGGGAGTAGCTGCACACGAAGTAGGCCTTGCCGTGGCCCCACCAGGCGCCTTCGAGCTTCTGGCTCCGCGTGATCGTGTCGAACTGCTTGCGGACCGACGTCTGCCTCGCCGACGGGTCGGGCACCTCCACCCATCCGGCGCGCAGCCGCGTCCCGGGCTCCTGGACGGCCGAGAGGTCCGGGACTCCGCGGACGTTCAGCGCCTCCAGCTTCCCGCCCGACATGTAGGCGTGGTAGCCGCCGCGGTGGGCACTGGGCCGGAACCGGTAGAAGAGCCCGAACGGCTTGGCGGCGTCCTCGGTCAGGTACGCGGTGAGCGTGTGCGGGTCGACGGCGACGGCCTCGTG
This sequence comes from Spirillospora sp. CA-108201, assembly GCF_050936235.1. Lineage (NCBI taxonomy): Bacteria > Bacillati > Actinomycetota > Actinomycetes > Streptosporangiales > Thermomonosporaceae > Spirillospora > Spirillospora sp. CA-108201. Next base: position 4,119,401 of record NZ_JBNJNE010000001.1, read on the forward strand.
CGCGAACCGGCCGAGCCCGGTGAGCGGGACGGGCTCGGTCCCGCGGCCGGACGGGTCGACCTCGAACACCCAGCCGTGGCTCTTGGTCTCGCCCGCGAAGCCTTCGGTCTCCTCGCAGGTCAGCCACGTCCCCCACGGGGTCCGTCCGCCCGCGCAGTTGGTGGACGTCCCGGCGAGGCTGACGTACTGCGACAGCAGGTTGCCCAGGCTGTCGACCTCCAGCGTGGTGGTGCCGCCGTTGGCGGCCGGGTCGTAGGTCCACTCGGGACGGCCCACGGCGCGGGTGCCGTTGTTGCTCTGCTCGTGGTTGCGCACCAGCCGGGTGCGGCCGTGGCGGCTGCCGGAGAACGTGGCCATGCCGTCGTGGTGCCCGGGGACGACGACGCCCTCGGAAATGGGCTCGCCCTCCACCGACAGCGTCTTGTAGGAGAAGCCCTTGGGCAGGTCGAGGACGCCCTTGGGGTCGGGGATCAGCGGGCCGTAGCCGTAGGCCTCCCCTGTTTCGGCGCCGGCGGAGGTCTGGAAGATTCCGTCCAGACTTCCGGCGAGGGCGATGGACAGCGCGCCGGCCGCGCCGCCCTTGACGACTCCGCGACGGGTCACGGACATGGGCACTCCTTCACGTAAGGGGATCACGCGGGAGCCTGGCCGCCGTCGCTGAACCGCGGATGAACGATCACTGGCCGGGAGGAGAAACCCCAGGACAACGTTGGTCCGCGGGCCGTCCGGAGGTCCCGGCGGGCGCGCGGAGCACGGGTCTCAGAGGAGTTCCACCGCGGCGTCGACGGCGGCGGCGACGTCGCCGTCCGGCGGATACAGCAGGGACCGGCCCACCACCAGACCCCGCACCGTCGGCAACCGCAACGCCCGACGCCACCCCTCACGCGCCGCACCCTGATCCGCCGCCACCTCACCCCCCAGCAGCAGAGCCGGCAGCGTCGACGCCGCCATCACCCGCTCCATCTCCGCCACCACCGGCACCTTCAACCACGTGAACGCCGACGTCTCCCCGAGCCCCGAAGCGATCGCGATCGCCCGCATCATCGCCTCCGGCGACAGATCATTACGCACCCGCCCCTCCACCCGGCGCGACACGAACGGCTCCACCATCGCCATCAACCCACGCCCCGCCAACGCCGACACCGCCCCCGCACACGCCTCCAACGTCCGCACCGACGCCGGATCGCGATCATCCACCCGCAACAGCATCTTCCCGCCGTCCAACCCCGACGCCGCGATCGCCCCCGCACCATAGGCAGTGAAACGATCATCGATCTCGAACGCCGACCCCGCCAGACCGCCCCGGTTCATCGAACCGATCACCACCTTGCCCTCCAACACCCCCAAAAGCAGCAGATCCTCCACCACATCCGGCGTCCCCAGCACCCCGTCCACACCCGGACGCTCCAACGCCACGCACAACCGATCCAGCAACGCGCCCCGATCGGCCATCGCCGACCCATCACCACCCGCCGCCAGCGCCCCCCGCGCCGGATGATCAGCCGCCACCAGCATCAACCGCCCCGAAGCCCCCAGCAGCGACCCACGCCGCACCCGCCCCCGAGCCGCCTCCGCGATCGCCCCCGGACGCACCGCCCGCACCTCCGACAACCCCGCGATCCGCTCCCCCCGCGACCCCGCGGAGATCACGAGGCCCGCCCCGCCAGCGCATCGATCATCGTTCACCGTCCTGTCCGCGAAAACGCGCGCGGCGCCGGGCCGCGCCACCCGGCCGCCGAGTCTGGTCAAGATCACGAACGGCTGTCAATCCGCCGCCGGGCGCACCGCCCGCGCCCCGGACGGGCGGATGTTCAGGCCCCGGCGCCCTTGTAGTCCGCGGCCTCGGCGATGGCGGACCCGGCGAGGTCGAAGCCGGCCACGCACGCCAGGTATCCGGGGGCCTCCCAGTCGCCGCCGCCGGGCTCGCCGCCGAGCGGCACGTACGTCCCGCCGGCCTGCCTGACCAGCAGCAGCCCGGCGGCGATGTCCCAGGCGTTGATGGACGAGTCGTAGGCCGCGTCCAGCCATCCGGCGGCGACGTGCGCGAGGGTGAGGGCGGCGCTGCCCGGACGGCGGACGGTGGCGAACGCGTCCACCACCCGTCCGTAGCGCCGCAGCGCCTCCTCGCGGCCGAGGCTCAGGTCGTAGGCGCTCGGATAGGACGTGGCGACGACGGCGGTCTCGTCGCGGGTCGCCCCGCGGCTGTTGATCGGCTCGCCGTTGCAGGCGGCGCCGTCGAGGGACGCGGTGAACATGTCGTCGCGCACCGGGTCGTAGACCACGCCCGCCACCATCTCGCCGCCCAGGGCAGCGCCGATGGACACGCAGAAGAACGGCAGGCCGACGGCGAAGTTGGCCGTCCCGTCGATCGGGTCGACGAACCAGCGCAGGTCGCCGTCCCCGCCGCCGACGCCGCCCTCCTCGCCGACGACCACGCTGCCCGGGGTGTGCTCGGCGAGCACCTCGCGGATCGTCTCCTCCGCCGCCCGGTCGTGCACGGTGACCGGGTCGTGGATGTCGCGCTTGAGATCGACCTCGGGACGCGACCGGAACGCGGTCCGCAGGCGGTCCCCGGTGGCGCGGGCGGCGAGTTCGGCGAGCTCCCGCGAGGCGGGGACATCGGCGTTCATCGGTCTCCTTCGGGTTCGGCAAGGTCACGAAAGCGCACATCACGACCGTATCCGAGCCGCGCGAGGCCCCCGGCCCGGCTGCCGCGGCGGGTGGCCCGGCCACCGGCTGGTGGGCCCGGCAGGCCGGGAAGGCCGTCAAGGCGCACGACCAGCGCTGAGGCCGGTCAGAGCTCGGCCTCCGCGTAGTCCTCGGGGGTGGACTCGATGCGGGGCTGCGACCGCTCCAGGAGGTCGAACGCCTCGGGGACGGTGCTCGTCCAGCCGACGGCGTCCCAGATCTTGGGGCGGGCGAAGCCCTGCTCGGTGAGGCCCTCCATCAGCTCGCGCAGCGGCTCGTAGACGCCGGTCGGGTCCAGGATGACGACGGGCTTCTCGTGCATGGCGAGGACGCGGGCCGTCCACACCTCGAACAGCTCCTCCAGCGTGCCGATGCCGCCGGGCAGGACGAGGAACGCGTCGCTGCGCCGGTCCATCTCGCCCTTGCGGGTCCGCATGTCGGCGGTGACGATCAGCTCGTCGTTGTCCTCGTCGGAGATCTCGACGCTGACCAGCCCTTCGGGGATCACGCCGACCGTGCGGGCGCCGCCGGCGCGCGCGGCGCGGGCGACGGCGCCCATGCACGAGACCTGGGCGCCGCCGCTGACGAGGCTGTGGCCGCGCCGCGCCAGCTCGGCGCCGACCTCGGCGGCGAGGTCGACGTAACGGCGGTCGATCTTGCCGCTGGACGAGCAGAAAACGCAGACGGCGAGGGGGGTGCGGGAGTTCACCCGGCCCAATCTAACGGTTACGCGGTGGCGAGGTCCCGGCGGCGGAGACCGAGCAGGCCGAGGGCGGACAGGACGGCCGCGACCGCGAGCAGCCAGAGCAGCGGCGCGGCCGTGAGGTCGTGCCCGGGCAGTTTCGGGACGTGGGTGAACGGCGAGACGTCCAGGACCCACCGGTTCAGGTCGAGCCCGGCCCCGAAGAGCGTCACGACCGCGCAGACCCCGACCGCGGCCCAGGCGCCGGCGGCGAGCCTCGGCGCGAGGCCGAACAGCGCGAGCGCGATCGCCGCGACGAGCCACACGGCGGGCAGCTGCACGAGCGCGGCGCCGAGGACGCGGGGCACCTCGCGGCCGGGGTCGCCGGTGTCCAGCCCGTGCGCGAGCCCGGCGGCCAGGCCCGCGACGCCGAGCCCGGCGACCGGGCCGAGCAGCGCGAAGACCAGGTGGCCGGACGCCCACCGCAGCCGCCCGACGGGGGTGGCGAGCAGCGCTTCGGCGCGCTGCCCGGTCTCCTCGGCGCGCAGCCGCAGCGTGGCCGAGACCGCGTAGGCGGCGGCGATCAGGCCGAGCATGCTCATGATCGAGGCGAAGTAGGCGTCGGTGATCCCGCCCTGCCCGCCGAGCCGGGTGAAGATCTTCTCCAGTTCGGGGTTGTCCTTGACCATGTCGCCGACGCCGCCGGCGACCGCGCCGTACACGACGCCGAGCGCGGCGAAACCGGCGAGCCAGCCGTAGAGGGCGCGGCTCTGCAGCCGCCAGCCGAGGCCGAGGGACCCCGAGAGCGTGCGCGGGGCGTCCGCGGGGCCGAGCTTGGGCGGCAGCACGCCCGCGCCCACGTCCCGGCGCGCCGACAGCAGCCCCGCGGCGGCGACCAGGGCGGCGGTGAGCACGGCGGTGAGCGCGAGCGTCCACCAGCGCTCGCCGCCGTAGGCGCGCAGGCGGTTCTCCCAGCCGAGCGGGGACAGCCAGCCCAGCCACGACAGCCCGTTGCCGGCGCCGCCGACGTCGGCGGCCATCCGGACGACGAACGCCGCGCCCGCGCCCTCGCTGAGCTGGGCGGTGACGCCCGCGACGGCGGCGAAGACGCATCCGGCGGCGGCGAGTTGCAGGCCGAACGCCAGCGAGCCCGCGAACGGCAGGCCCTGCGCGGTCATGCCCGCGGTCAGCAGGACGGCGAGGACGAGGTTCGCCGCCGTCGTCACGGCGAGCGCGGCGGCCAGGCCGGCGCCGCGCCCGGTGACGGTGGCGCCGAGCAGCTCGCGGCGGCCCGCCTCCTCCTCGGTCCGGGTGTGCCGGACGACGGTGAGCACGCTGATCAGCGCGACGACCACCGGGATGAACCCGGAGCGCTGCGCGATGATCGCGCCGAGGCTCGTGTCGTACAGCGGCCCGTAGAGGGCGAGGAACGTCGGGTTGTTCCCCGTCGTCCGCCCGTAGGCGAGGCGCTCGGCGGCCGTCGGGTAGAGGCTGTCGGTGGCCGCCACGAAGTTGATCGGGATCAGCGCCAGCACGATCACCCAGGACGGCAGCAGGAACCGGTCGCGGCGCAGGATCAGCCTGATCAGCCCGCCGGTCCCGGTGAGCGACCGCAGCGGCGTCGCGCGCGGAGTCGCGGCCGCCCGCGCCTCGTGGACCGCCGCGCTCATCGCGCCGCCTCCGATGCGGGCTCGTCCTTGTAGTGGCGCAGGAACAGCTCCTCCAGCGTCGGCGGGCGGCTGCTCAGGCTCCGCACGCCGACCTCCGTGAGCCGCCGGAGCGCCGCGTCCAGCTCGGGGGTGTCCACCTCGAACCGGATCTTGTTTCCGTCGATGCGGACGTCGTGCGCGCCGGGCAGCGGCAGCCCGTCCGGCGCCGACGCCAGCTCCGCGTCGATGGACGTGCGGGTCAGGTGCCGCAGCTCGTCCAGCGTCCCGGACTCCACCGCGACGCCCCTGCGGATGATCGTCACCCGGTCGCAGAGCGCCTCGACCTCGGACAGGATGTGGCTGGACAGCAGCACGGTCCGGCCGTCGCGCCGCTCCTCACGGACGCACTCCTGGAACACCTCCTCCATGAGGGGGTCCAGGCCGGAGGTGGGCTCGTCGAGCAGCAGCAGCTCGGCGTCGGACGCCAGCGCGGCGATGAGCCCGACCTTCTGCCGGTTGCCCTTGGAGTAGGCGCGGCCCTTCTTGCGCGGGTCGAGCTCGAACCGGTCGAGCAGCCGGGCCTTGCGGCGCGCGTTCACGCCGCCGCGCATCCGGCCGAGCAGGTCGATCACCTCGCCGCCGGACAGGTTCGGCCACAGCGTGACGTCGCCGGGGACGTAGGCGAGCCTGCGGTGCAGCTCCGTCGCGTCCCGCCACGGGTCGCCGCCGAGCAGCCGCGCGGTGCCCCCGTCGGCGCGCAGCAGGCCGAGCAGGACGCGGATGGTGGTCGACTTCCCGGCGCCGTTCGGGCCGAGGAAGCCGTGCACCTCTCCGGGCCGGACGCTCAGGTCCAGGCCGTCCAGCGCGCGGGTCCGGCCGAAGTTCTTGACCAGGCCGGAGAGGGCTATGGGGGGTGTGTCGGTGGTCACCGGTCCTCCTCGTCGAGGGGTCGCCCGCCGGGGGCGGGCATGGTCCTGAGGGCGGCGCGCGTCTGCGCCACCAGTTCGGGCGACAGGAGCCGGTCGTCGAGGACGTCCAGCATCGCCAGCGCCATGCGGGGGTAGCCGTCGCCCATCAGGACGTCGGCGCCGAGCGCCCGCGACATGTGCTCGTGCAGGACGATCAGGCCGAAGCTCATGCCGGTCATGACCGTCGCGTAGCCGTGCAGGTCCTCGGTGCCGGGCCTCGTCAGGCCGGGCGCGCCGCGGTCGAGCATCTCCTCGCTGAACGCGACCGCGTCGTCGAAGAGCACGGCCGCGGCGGCCGACCCGTCGGTCAGGGCGCGGGCCACGTAGCGCTGGATCGGCAGGGCCGTCCGCATCGCGATCGCGAGGAAGCCCGGGCTCGCCATCCCGCCGTCCAGGGCCTCCTGCTTGGTCTCGCGGATCACCTCGATCACGTGCTCGTCGCAGGCCGCGCGCAGCGCCTCCTTCGTGCCGTAGTGGTGCTGGACGAGGGCCGGCGACACCCCGGCGGCCTTCGCGATGCCCCGGACCGTGGCGCCCTTCACCCCGTGCTCGGCGAACTCCAGCAGGGCCGCGTCCCTGATCCGGGCGCGCCCGGTCAGGTCCTCGGCCCGCTCCCGCGTCGCCATCCCCACCCCCTGTACGAATGTTCAGTTGCCTGTACGCTTGTACACTGTACTCGCGTACAGGCCCCCGTCAACCCGCGTGGGGCGGGCGGTGCGGGCCCGGCGGTCAGCCGCCGGGCAGCTGGCCGAGCGTCACCTGGACCTGCTTCTTCGAACCGTCCGGCTTCTGGATCTCGACCTTCACCGTCTGGCCCGGCCTGAGGTCCGCGAGGACGGTCGTCAGCGCCGTCTGGTCGGGCGTCGCGACGCCGTTCACCGAGAGGATCAGATCGCCCGCCTGGATCCCGGCCTTGGCGGCCCCGCCGCCCTTCTGCACCTCCACGACGGCGACGGCCGACCGCCGGCCGGTCTGCGGGTCGACGATCGTGCGCACCGCCACGCCGAGCGCGGCCCGGCCGGAGTTCGACACCTTCCCCGACTCGATGAGCTGCGGGACGATCCGCTTGACGGTGTCGCTCGGCGTCGCGAACCCGATGCCGGGCGCCGCGGCGCCGATCTGCGGGTCGGAGGCCGCCGCCGTGGGGATGCCGATCACCTGCCCGTCCAGCGTGACCAGCGCGCCGCCGCTGTTGCCCGGGTTGATGTCCGCGCTCGTCTGGATGGCGTCGGCGATCGTCGATCCCTGGAAGGCCCCCTCTCCCTTGGTCGACACCGTCCGGTGCAGCGCGGAGACGATCCCGTTCGTCACGCTTCCGGAGAGGCCGAGCGGGTTGCCCATCGCCAGCACGATCTGCCCGACCTGCGCCTTGCTCGACTCGCCCCACGAGGCCGGTTTCAGCGACCCTCCGCTCACCCGGACGACGGCCAGGTCGTCGGCGGCGAACGCGCCGACCATCGATGCGTTCACCGGGGAGCCGCCCCCGGACGAGGTCACCTGGATCTTCTTCGCCCCCGCGACCACGTGCGCGTTGGTGACGATGTCGCCCTGGGCGTCGAACACGACGCCCGACCCCTCCCCCTGGTCGGTCTGGATCTTCACCACCGACGGCAGGACGGCGTCCACGATCTTCACGTACTGCTGCTGCAGGTCCGACCCCGTCTCCGGCACCGGCGCCGACGTCTGCACCGACGCGGGGCCCGCGTCCCCCGCCCTCCCGGCGTTCTCGGAGTTCCCACTGCACCCGGCGAGCACCACCGCCCCGGCCAGCGCCGCCGCACACGCTCTCGCGCTCCTGTCCACACTCCACCTCCAGAGGGCACCGTTCCCGCCCTCCGCGCGGCGGGCGCCGCGCCGCGCGCGATTTTGCGACGTCATGCCGCAGGCCGGGGCCGGAGCTGATCTTTGAAGGCGCCCGGCGCGCGCCCGGCCGCCCGCGGGGCCCGGCCGGTTTCCCCCGGACGGAGCCGGGTAGCCGTCCGGCCATGGCGCGCGGGAGCGGGCACCGGGGCGTCCCCCACACCGCCGACCTGCGGATCGAGTCGTGGGGGCCGACGCGGGAACGCTGCGTCGCCGAGGCGGTGGCGGGGCTCGTGGGGTCGTTCGCCGACGTCTCCGGCGTCCGCCCGTCCGGCGGCGTCCGGGTGGACGTGCCGCCGGGGCCGGACGCGGACCAGCTCGTCGCCGTCCTGGACGAGGTGATCTACCGCCTGGACGCGGACGGCGCCCTGGTCCTGGACGCCGGGATCGCGCGGGCGCCGGACGGCGGGATCACCGCCCGGCTGGTGACCGGGGACGCGGCGCAGGCGGTGGGGACGGGCGCCGTGCCCAAGGCGGTGTCGCTGCACGACCTGCGGTTCGGCCGGGACGCCCGCGGCTGGTCCTGCGCCGTGACGATCGACGTGTGACGGGCGGCCGGCGCGGGCGACCGGCCGGTCAGCCCTTCACGACGCCCATCGGCACGAGCCGGGCGACCTTCCGGCAGAGCCCCGCGCCCTCGCCCGCCTCGACCACGGCCGACACGTCCTTGTAGGCGTCGGGCGCCTCCTCGGCCAGGCCGCGCCACGACGACGGCCGCACGGCGATGCCCCGCTCCTCCAGCCTCGCCCGCAGCTCCTTGCCGCTGACGGCGCGCGCGGCCTGGTGGCGGCTCCGCACCCGGCCGGCGCCGTGGCACGTGGACGAGAACGCCGGCCCGCCCGGCACGCCGGTCAGCACGTAGGACGCGGTCCCCATCGTCCCGGGGATCAGCACCGGCTGGCCGGCCTCGCGCAGGTCGGGCGGCAGGTCGGGGTGGCCGGGCGGCAGGGCGCGGGTGGCCCCCTTGCGGTGCACGCACAGCCGCCGCCGCTCGCCGTCCACCGCGTGCTCCTCGATCTTGGCCAGGTTGTGCGAGACGTCGTAGACCAGGTCGAGCCGGGCGCCCGCGACCCGCCGGAACACCCGGCGCGCCGCCTGGGCGAGCAGCTGCCGGTTGGCGCGGCCGTAGTTGGCCGCCGCCGCCATCGCGCCCAGGTAGGCGCGGCCCTCGGGAGAGTCGACCGGGGCGCAGGCGAGCTGCCGGTCGGGCACCTCGATGCCGTACCGCGGCATCGCCGCCTCCATCGCCCGGACGTGGTCGGTGCAGATCTGGTGGCCGAGCCCGCGCGACCCGCAGTGGATCATGACGCAGACCTGTCCCGGCCGCAGCCCGAACGCCTCGGCCGCCCCCGCGTCGTAGACCTCGGCGACCCGCTGCACCTCCAGGAAGTGGTTGCCCGAGCCGAGGCTGCCGACCTGGCGGGCGCCGCGCTCCACCGCGCGCTCGCTGACCTGGCCGGGGTCGGCGCCCGCGACCGCCCCCTCGTCCTCGCACCGGCGCAGGTCGCGCTCGTCCCCGTGGCCCCGCTCGACCGCGTACCGGGCTCCCCCGGTGAGGATGCCGGCCAGCTCCCGCCGTCCCGGCAGATGCCAGACCGCGCCCTTGCCCATGCCGCGCGGGATGACGGGGTCGAGGCCGTCCACGAGGTCCCGCAGGACGGGGCCGAGCCCGGCGGCGTCGACGTCCGCCGCCAGCAGCCGGACGCCGCACGAGATGTCGAACCCCACGCCGCCGGGCGAGACCACGCCGCCCTCGCGCGGGTCGGTCGCCGCGACGCCGCCGATCGGGAAGCCGTAGCCCAGGTGGATGTCGGGCATGGCGTAGGAGGCCTCCACCACCCCCGGGAGCGCGGCGACATGGACGACCTGCTCGATCGCGTTCTCGGCGGGCGCCAGCAGCTCCCGGGACGCGAACACCACCCCGGGCACGCGCATGGCGCCGGTCGGCCCGATCCTGAACCGGTAGGGGCCGTCCTCGACCAGGTCGGCGTTCACAAGGCGGGGCTACCCCGGCCCGGCCCCCTCATGCGCTCCCGGTCCCGCTCCCGGCGCTGCCAGGGCCGACGGGTGCGAGGGCGCCCTGCGGGTAGCGTGCGAATCATGCTTGCCGAACCGGCGCCCTCGCTGAGCGATCTCGCGCTCGGCCTGGTCGTGGTGGTCCTGGCGGTCCGGCTGGGACGGTCCCCGGCGCCGCACCGGCACTGGCGCACCGCCTTCTGGTGGGTCGGGATCGCGGCGCTCGCCGGATCCGTCCACCACGGGCTGGTCAAGTACTCGGAGCGGTGGTCCGGGCCGAGCTGGGCCGTGATCAGCGCCATGGTCGTCGTCTCGGTGTCCTACCTGCTGGCGGCCACCGTCGCCGAGGTGCTCGGCCCGCGCCACGGCAGGACGTTCTGGCTGCTGCGCTCGGTGGGGATCGTCGCCTACGCCGTCCTCGCGGCGACCGGGCACGCGGGGGTCGGCGCCCTGCTCGCCTGCGAGGGCCTGACAATGGTGTGCATCCTCGCCCTCTGGGGGTGGGCGGCCTGGCACCGCCACCCGATGGCCGGCCCGGTGATCGTCGCGCTGGCGGCCAGCGCCGCGGCGGCCGCGACCAAGGCGATCGACCCGAGCGTCACCCGCAGCGTCGCGCTGGACCCGACCTCGGTCTACCACCTGGCCCAGATCGTCGGCATGGTGCTGCTCTACCTGGCGGTCGGCAACCCGCGCCGCCCGGACCGCGAGCCGCGCGCCCTCCTCGGATAGCACGGCTCGGCGCCCCGCGCGGCATCGGCGGACGGCTGTGTCCGCGGTGGCACATTCCCCTGACGGAGGTGTCTTCCTTCTGTGCTGAACAGCGGCCTTTCGGACACGGACCGTCACCGTTAGCTTTCAACCCGTGATCCCAAGCCGCCGACCCCCTGGAGGAAAGCGTCCATGACGGCCATCGCCAGCGTCTACCAGCACGACGTCGCCACCTACTGGAACACCGAGCGCAACCCGGTCAACCTGCGGCTCGGCGACGTCTCAGGGATCTACCACCACCACTACGGCATCGGCGAGGTGGACTGGTCGGTCCTGGAGACCCCGGAGGACGCCCGCGAAGAGGCGATCATCGCCGAACTGCACCGGCTGGAGAACGCCCAGGCCCGGTTCCTGCTCGAACACCTCGGCGACATCCGGCCCGACCACCGGCTGATGGACGCCGGCTCGGGCCGCGGCGGCTCCAGCGTCATGGCCAACGCCGCCTTCGGCTGCCAGGTCGACGGGGTGTCGATCTCCCAGGCCCAGGTGGACTTCGCCAACGGGCAGGCCGCCGAGCGCGGCGTGTCCGACAAGGTCCGGTTCCATTTCAAGAACATGCTCGACACGGGCTTCGAGCCGGGCGCGTTCCAGGCGATCTGGAACAACGAGTCGACGATGTACACCGTCCTCGACGACCTGTTCGCGGCGCACTCCCGGCTGCTGGCCCGCGGCGGCCGGTACGTCACCATCACCGGCTGCTACAACGACGTGTACGGGCTGCCGTCCCGGGCGGTGTCGACCATCAACGCCCACTACGTGTGCGACATCCACCCGCGCAGCGCCTACTTCCGCGCGATGGCGGCCAACCGGCTCGTGCCCGTCACCGTGGTCGACCTGACCGCCGACACGATCCCGTACTGGGAGCTGCGCGAGAAGTCGTCGGTCGCGACGGGCATCGAGAGCGCCTTCCTGGAGGCGTACCGCGACGGCAGCTTCCAGTACCTGCTCATCGCCGCCGACCGCATCTGAACCCGTTGACCCGGACCGGTCGCCCTCGGGCGGAGGCAGGTGAGCAGACCATGGAGACGACGCACCACGGGTGCAGCGGGCGGCGCCCGCCGTACGGCTCGTCCGCGGAACCCCGGCCGGCGCGGCCGTCCGGGCCCGGGACCGAAGCGGCGGCCCTGCCGTCGCTGATCGCCGCGGCGCGGCCCAGCCGGGAGGTGCCCTACGGCGACCTCCTGGCCGGCCGGCATCCGCGGCCGGTCGGCGGCGGCGGGCCCGGCTACGTCGAGCGCGACTGGGGGGACGGGTCGCACTCGCCGCTCTACTGCCCGCTCCCCGAGCGGGCCGACGACGCCCTCGCCGCCGAGGTCGACGCCCGGCTGGCCGCCTGGGCGCGCGACCGCGGCTTCGACGACCAGGAGCTCGACGCGCTGGGCAGGGCGGCCTTCGGGCGGCTGGTCACCCTCGCCCACCCCGACACCGACGACCCCGACGCCCTGCTCGTCGCCGCGCAGCTGAACGCCGCGTGGTGGGCGGCCGACGACTACTACGCCGACGACACCGCCCTCGGCGCCGTGCCCGCGCGGCTGCCGCAGCGCCTCACGCTGGCGATGCCGGCGATGGACCCGGTCCCCTCCGTCGGCGAGTTCACCCCGCCGCTGAGCGAGGCGCTGCAGGGCGACGTCGTCCTGCGGATGCTCGGCTCGGCGGTCGACCACCTGAGGCGCCACGCGTCCCCCGTGCAGGTCCAGCGGATCTGCTACTCCACGTTCGCCATGTTCGTGAGCTGGACGGCCTACGCGGCCTGGCGCGAGACCGGCGACGACCCGCCCGCCTGGGAGTATCTGGCGGCGCGCCAGCACGACAGCTTCTACACGTCGATGACGGTCATCGACGTCGTCGGCGGCTACGAGGTCCCGGCCCACCTGTACTACGACCCGCGCGTGCGCCGCGCCGCCTTCCGGGCCGGGACGGCGAGCGTGATCGTCAACGACCTGCACTCGGTCGCCAAGGACGCCGCGGACGAGAACCCGGTCTGCAACCTGGTGCTGCTGATCGCCGCGGACCGCGGCTGCTCGGTGGAGGAGGCGACCGAGACGACGGTGGGCCTGCACAACGACCTCGTCCGCGACTTCGAGGCCGGCCACCGGGAGCTCGCGGGCGTCCCCTCCCCGGAGCTCCAGCGGTTCCTGCGCGGGTTGCGGGCGTGGATGGGCGGCGGCTTCGAATGGCATGCCACCAACCCGCGCTACCGCGAGGGGGCCTGAGGGGCCCGCCGTTCCGGAGGGCCGGAACCGGGCTCCGCCGAATTCGGGTGACGACCGCATCGTGTTCGGTCGCACGGCGCGCCTTGACGGCATTGCCACACGAAGTCAAGGGTTCAGCCAGAATCCGACCGATGCGCAAGCGTGATCCGGCGCGGCCGGTCGGACGCGCGCCGGAAAAAGGCCGCCTGCATTACTCTCTCTGCGTCGCTGTACCCGGGGATGGAGCGAGGCGCACGGTGGAATTCCGCATTCTGCGCAAGAGGCTGGGCATCCGGGCGGGGAGCGGCGAATCCATCGCCGTCCCCCATCCGGACGCCCGCGGGCTGCTGGTCATGCTGCTGCTGGAGGAGGGCCGTCCCGTCCCGGCCGACGTGCTCGTCGAGCGGCTCGCGGACCCCTGCGGCGCCCCGGATCCGGCCGCGACGCTCACGCGGGCCGTCGGCGCCGCGCGGCTCTCGCTCCCGCCCGGCCGCCTCGTCACCGAGGACGGCGGCTACCGGCTCGTCCTGGACGAGGACGACGAGCTGGACCTGAGCCGGTTCCGGGCCCTCGCCGCGCACGCCCGGGTGCTGCGCGCCTGCGACGCCGCCGCGTCGATCGCCAGCTACGAGCGCGCGCTGGCCCTGTGGGGCGGGGAGCCGCTCGGCGACCTGCCCGCCGCCGCCGTCCTGGACGCGACCCGGCGGGCCCTCGTCGGCGAGCGCGGCCAGGTGCGCGAGGAGTTGGCCGAGGTGCGGCTCTCCCAGGGCGGGCACCTCGAACTGATCGGACCCGCGCGCGGCTGGGTCGCGCAGGAGCCGTCGAACGAGCACCTGCGGAGCCTGCTGATGCTCGCGCTGCACCGGGCCGGGCTCAAGCAGGAGGCGCTGCGCCTGTACGACGAGGCGGAGAAGCTGCTGGCGCCGGCCGGGCCCGGGCCCGCCCTCCGGCGCACCGCCGGCCAGATCGGCCGCGACGACCCCGGGCTGGACTACCGGCCCCGCCCCGTCCTCGTGCCGCTGCCCGCGGACCGGGCCGCCGACCTGTCCATCGACACCCTCCAGGCCTCGCCCGCCCGCATCTACGACTACTACCTCGGCGGCAAGGACAACTACGCCGTCGACCGCGCGGCCGCCGAGGAGATCATGAAGACGGTGCCCGAAGCCCCCGCCGCGGCCCGCGCCAACCGCGACTTCCTGACCCGCGCCGTCCGCCACCTGGCGGCGCAGGCCGGCATCCGGCAGTTCGTCGACGTCGGCACCGGCCTGCCCACGCAGGGCAACGTCCACGAGATCGCCCGCGACGCCGCCCCGGACGCCCGCGTGGTCTACGTCGACAACGACCCCGTGGTGCTCGCGCACGGCCGGGCCCTGCTGGAGGGCAGCCCCAGCGTCGCGGTCGTCGAGGGCGACCTGCGCCGCCCGGAGGAGCTGCTGGCCGATCCCCGGCTGAACGAGCTGATCGACCTCGCCGAACCCGTGGGCCTGCTGCTGGTGGCCGTCCTGCACTTCGTCCACGACGAGGACGACCCCGCCGGGCTTGTCGGGCGCCTCGCGGGCGGGCTGCCGTCCGGCAGCCACGTGGTGGTCTCGCACGGCTACGACGGCGGCATGGACCCCGGCGACACCGAGCACTCCCAGGCCGTGTACCGCCGGTCGAAGCTGCCGATCTACTCGCGCGGCCCCGACGAGGTGGCCCGCTGCTTCGCCGGGCTGGAGATCCTCGATCCCGGCATCGTCTGGGTCCAGGAGTGGGGCCGCCCGCGTCCCGTGCGGCCCGAGCGGGACCCGCAGTGGAGCCACTTCATCGGGGCCGTCGCCCGCAGGCCCTGACCGGCCGGTCCGCCCCCTCACCCGGCGCGGACGACCACCGTCGGCAGCTCGGCGAACCCGCGCACGTACGGCGAGTTGACGCGCCGGGCCCCGGCCTCGTCGATGTCGTAGTCGCCGGTGCGGGCGGCGAGCTCCTCCAGCGCGACCCGGGCCTCCAGCCGGGCCAGGTGCGCGCCGATGCAGTAGTGCCGCCCCGACCCGAAACTGATCTTGGCCGTGGTGTCGCGCCCCAGGTCGAACCGGTCGGGCTCGGCGAACGCGCGCCGGTCGCGGTTGGCCGCGCCGATCACCAGCAGCATGCGGGCCCCGGCCGGGACGGTCACACCGTGCAGGGCGAACTCCGCGGTCACCGTCCGCCCGTCGGCCTGCGCCGGCGACTCCAGGCGCAGCGTCTCCTCGATCCAGTCGCCGATCCGCCCGAACGCGGCGGTCGGCCGGTCCAGATGCCGCCAGGCGCAGTGCCAGGCATTGGAGATCAGGTTCGTGGCGGTCTCGTTCCCGGCCGCGATCAGGATGAACAGCACCCCCATGATCTCGGCCTCGGTCAGGTGGTCGTCGCCCTCGGCGACGTCCAGCAGCGCCGACGCCAGGTCGTCGCGGCGCCGCGCCCGGCGCTCGGCGAGCAGGCCGCGGAAGTAGCCCACCAGGGCGGGGATCGCCTCGCGGCCCGCCTCGGTCACGTCCCGCACGCCCTGCTGGTGGTGCACGATCGCGTCGGCCAGCCGCCGCAGCTCGGCGCGGTCGGCCTCCGGGACGCCGACCAGCTCGGAGATGACGTCCATCGGCAGCAGCGCCGCGTAGTCGGCCACGAGGTCCAGTTCCGCGCCGCCCGGTCCCGCGCCGTCGAGGGCGCGGTCCAGGTGGCCGCGCGCGATGCCGCGGACCCGCTGCTCCAGTTCGGCGACGCGGCGCGGGGTGAACGCCTTCGCCACGAGCCCGCGCATCCGGGTGTGCTCGGGCGGGTCCATCGCGAGGAACGACGCGTGCGTCCGCGCCCCCGGCCCCCACACCGACGGCTCCAGCAGGATCCCGTTCGCGCTGGAGAAGCGCCGGAAGTCCCGGAACGCCGCGGTCACGTCCGCGTGCCGCGAAAGGACCCAGAAATCCTCCTCGTCATTGCGATATACCGGAGCGTCCTGCCTTAACTGCGCGTAGACCGGATACGGATCCTGTTGGATTCCGTAGTCGTACAGGCTGTACCGCACACCCATCGCAGCCTCCCACCGCCATCGAAAGCCGCGCGCCGTCAGCATCCGCTTACGGCGCCCTCCCCCAACCCCAGCACATCATGAACCGGGGGATGTGACCGATTACGGCCATCCAGGAATGGGCCGTGCGTCGTCTCCCAGCCCGAGCGGGCCCGCGTCATGGTCGAAGAACAGCCGGGCCACCAGGTCGCCGCGGGACGCCGCACCCGACTTCGCGAGGATCGACTTCAGGTGGTCCTGGACGGTGTGGGGCGACACGCGCAGCCGTCCGGCGATCCGCCGGGTGGACAGCCCCCGCGCGACGAGCCCGGACGGATCCGCGGGATCATCCTCGTCATGGACCGGCGCGTCCCGGCCGACGCCTGACCCCGGCGGGTTCAGCGCGGCAGCCGGAGGTCCGTGCAGCCGTGCCGCCGGGCGGCGCGTTCGGCGAAGGCGCGCAGCGAGGCCTTCAGGAACGACTCCGTCGGGGCCGCGTACTCGGTGGCGTCGGCGACGAACAGCGCCCGGGCGGTGTGCCCCGGGCAGCGCGCCGTGGCCCAGGCGTTCGTGGAGGAGCCGCCGGAGTCGCCCTCCCTGCCGTACCCGCCGCCGCGACCGCTGCGCAGGCGCTGCGCGTACGGGCCGTAGTTCGCCTGGAAGGAGTACGCCGCCGCGGAGAAGGCCACGGTCTTGCCGAGGACGCACTCCTCGACCGGCGCGCTCCCGCTCCCGTCGGTCTTCTTGATCCAGTTGACCTCGCCCCGGTCCACGGCGGTCGCGACCGGGATGCCGGCGCAGGTGCCGTCGGCGTTCTCGGGGAGCGTCTCCCCGTCCGGGCGCGAGACGGGCGGCACCGGGCCGCCCGGCCTGGCGGCGCATCCGTGGCGGCGGGCGGCCCGTACGGCGGTGGCGGTGACGAGCCGACCCGCCTGGCGTGCCTCGGCGGGCCCCGCGAGCGGCTCCCGCGACACCGCGGACACCAGGACGGACGCGGGACGGTCGGCGCACGGCAGAACCACCGCGGTGTTGCGAAGGTCGGTGTAGCCCTCCCAGCCGCCGCCCAGTGCCACCGGCGGTTCGTCGGAGTTCCGGTGCAGCAGGGTGAAGAACGCGGCGGGCGAGCCGGTGTTGGTCAGCGCGTCGGCGACGTCGGCGACGTTGAGGTCGAGGCCGGCGACGTCGCACCGGTCCCAGCGCAGGCCGTCCTCCGCGGTGTACCGGTCGCGGCCGAGGCGGCTCGTCCCGCGGCCGGTGAAGGCGGCGGACTCGGCCTCCGGGACGAGCCCCCGGCAGAACCCGGCGAGCGCGTGCCGGTAGCGCCAGTCCCTGCCGGTGTCGCCGAGCCGGTACCAGCCGAACGCGGCGACGGCGATCACCACGAGTGGCACCACTCCGAACAGCCCCACCCGCCGCATCACCGGCATCCGCCTCGCGCCCCGTTTCCGGTCTGGCCGCAACACCCTCCGGCGCGCAGCACGAAGCCCCCTTCCTACCGGCGCCGGCACACCCCGTCAAAGGCCGCCTCCCGCCGGGGCCGTTTGAGTACCGCGACCGCGCGGACCTGAGTAGTCGCACGGATCGATCGCGGGACAGGAACCTGTTCACTGAGGTCGTGACCACAGAGAACACCGCCCCCGCCGCCCGCAGGCGCTCAGGCTGGCGCGCGGCCGCGGCCGTCACGCTCGCACTGCTCCTCCCCGTCACCGTGCTCGCCTGGATCTGCGTGCTCGCGACCCCGGAGTACGGCCGGTGCCTCACCTACGGGGAGCAGTGCGATCCGGCCTCCGACGTCCTCCTGCCCATCGCCTGGTGGTGCTTCTGGGGCAGCGGCGCCGCCGGCGTCGCCGCCCTTCTCCTCCGGTCCGCCTGGAGCGCGACCTCGCGCCTCCGTCCGGCCCTGGTCACGGGGCAGATGGCGCTCGCGGTCGTCACCCCGGCCGCCGTGATCGTCAGCGGCTGACGCCGGCCGCGCCCTTCCTGTCCAGATGGACAGTGTCGTCCTCGCCGGTTACCTTCCTGTCCATGTGGACAGGAAAAGCGGCGGCGGGGACGGCCCCGGGCGCCGCGGGACGACCGACCGGGCGGCTGCACTACCTCGACTCGATCCGGATCGCCCTCTCGGCGCTGGTGATCCTGCACCACGCCGCGCAGCCCTACGGCCCGATGGACTGGTGGTATGTCGAGGGAGAGCCCAAGGCGCGGTGGATCGAGGACTTCGCGGTGCTCAACGCGCCGTTCAAGATGAGCCTGTTCTTCCTGATCGCCGCCTACCTCCTGCCCGCCGCGGTCGACCGGCGACGGGAGCGCCCCTGCCTCGGGCCGCGGCTGAGGAGGCTCGGCGGGCCGGTCCTCATCGGGTTCTTCCTCGCGATCCCGGTCCTGATGTTCGCCTACTACCGCGCGTTCCGCGGCTACGGGCCCATCGGGTTCGGCGACTACTACTGGAACGTCTACCTCGGCGAGGGTGAGGAGCCGGCCGACTGGACCGGTCCGATCTGGCCGGACCGCCAGTTCGGCCACCTGTGGTTCATCCAGCACCTGCTCGTCTACTCGCTGGCCTACCTCGCCTGGCGGGCGGTCGCGGACCGGGTGCGCGTCCGGCGCGGGAAGGCCGCGGTCCCGGGCGTCCGGGACGCCCCCGAGCGGGTGGGCGGCCTCGCCGTCCTCGGCTTCGCCGCCGTGGTCGCCGCGGGCACGGCGCTGCTGCGCGTCCGCTACCCCGTCGACGAGTGGATGCCCGTCGCGGAGATCATCCAGACCGAGCCCGCGGACCTCGCCCAGCACGTCCCCTTCGTGATCGCGGGTGTGCTGGCCTACCGGCGCGGCTGGCTGGAGACGCTCCCCGCCCGGGTCGCCTACGGCTGGCTTGCGGCCGCCGTCCTGCTGAGCGCCGGCTACGTCGCCTTCCGGAGCGACCTGACCGGGTTCTTCGAACCGGGCGGCGCGAACGCGGGGCAGTTCGCGTGGGCCGGGTACGAGACCGTGCTCTGCGTCGGATACGCCCTCGGCATGCTGGTCCTCTTCCGCGACCACGTGCGCGGCACCGGCAGGACGCAGCGCGCCGCCGCCGACGCGACGTTCGCGATCTACCTCGTCCACCTGCCGATCGTCGTCGGCCTGCAGTACCTGATGCGCGACGCGCCGGTCGGCGCGAGCGGGCGGTTCCTCCTCGTGGCGGCGTCCGGCTTCGCGCTCAGCGTCGGGGCCGCGCTGCTGCTGCGGCGGACGCCCCTCATCCGGGCCGTCCTGTGACCCGGGAACTGCGACTACTGTCGCCGACATGCCGCAGAGACCGTCCGAGCCGCCGTCAAAGCCGAACCGGGGAGAGGCCCGCGAAGCGCTCATCGCCACCGGCCGCCGCCTCTTCGCGGAGCGGGGCTACAAGGCCACCACCACCCGCCAGATCGCGACCGAGGCGGGCGTGTCGCACGCGCTGCTCCGCTACCACTTCTCCTCCAAGGAGGGGCTGCGCGACGCGGTGGACGAGAACGTCCTCGGGGGCTTCGAGCGGGCGTTCGCCTCGGCGGGCGGGGAAGGCATCGAGAGCGGGACGCTGGCCGAGGCGGGGCGGGCGGCGGCCCTGATGTTCGGCGCCGACGTGGAGCGGCGCCGCTACATCCGCCGGGTGCTCGTCGACGGCGACGAGCGGGCGGCCGCGCTTCTGCGCCGGCTGGTCGACGGCGCCCAGCGGGAGGTGGACCGGCTCCTCGCCGAGCCCGGCGCGCTCCCCGCCGAGGACCGGCGGTGGGCGCCGTACCAGGTCCTCTTCCTCATCCTCGGCCCGCTGCTGCTGGAACCGGCGCTGGAGGCCGTGACGGGCGGCGACCCGTTCGCGCCCGGAACGCTCGCCGAACGCAGCGCGGCCAACCAGCGGCTCCTCCGGCGCGGCCTCTTCGACCCGCGCTGACACATCGCCGCCGGACCTGCATGATCGGTCTGATCATGCAGGTCCGCGGGGGCTACTCCCCGGCGGTCTCCGCGGCCTCGGCGGCGGCGCGGGACTCGATGATCTCCTGCTCGGCCCGGGTGTGGCCCTCGATGATGATCTTGACGACCTCGTCCGGGTCGTCGGTGAGGTGGATCAGGTCGATGTCCTGCGGCGAGATCTTGCCGGAGGTCAGCATCGACTCCTTGACCCAGTCGAGCAGCCCGCCCCAGAACCGCGTGCCGACCAGCACGATCGGGAAGCGGGTGATCTTCTTGGTCTGGACGAGGGTGATCGCCTCGAACAGCTCGTCCAGCGTCCCGAAGCCGCCCGGAAGGACGACGAAGGCCTGCGAGTACTTCACGAACATCGTCTTGCGGACGAAGAAGTACCGGAACTCCAGGCCGATGTCGAGATGGTCGTTCAGCTTCTGCTCGAACGGCAGCTCGATGCCGAGGCCGACCGACAGGCCGCCGCTCTCGTCGCAGCCCTTGTTGGCCGCCTCCATGATCCCCGGGCCGCCGCCGGTGATCACGGCGTAGCCGGCCTCGTGCAGCCGGGCGCCGATGTCGACGGCGAGCTCGTACTCCGGGGAGTCCGGCTTGGTGCGGGCGCTGCCGAAGACGCTGACGGCCTTCGGCAGCTCGGCGAGGAGGCCGAAGCCCTCGACGAACTCCGCCTGGATCCGCAGCACCCGCCACGGGTCGGCGTGCACCCAGTCGACGGGGCCGCGACCGTCCAGGAGGCGCTGGTCGGTCGTCGTCGGGGGGACGGCCCGCCCCCGCAGCATGGCCGGGCCCTGCCGGCGCGAGCGGGAATTCACTTCCATTGTCATGAGGCCACGGTAATGGGCCCCTCCAACCACGTGCGCATACGTTGCTCGCACTCGGCGATGAGGGGGATCTCGACGTACTCGTCCCGCGTGTGCGCGAGGGTGGGCTCGCCGGGGCCGTAGTTGACGGCCGGGACGCCGAGCTCGGCGAACCGGGCGACGTCCGTCCAGCCGAGCTTCGCGCGGACCTCGGCGCCGCCCACCGCGGCGAACGCGGCCGCGGCCGGGTGGTTCAGCCCCGGGCGGGCGGCGGGCGCGCCGTCGGTGACCGTCACCTGGAAGCCGGCGAAGGTTTCCCGGAGGTACGCCTCCGCGTCGGCCAGGGACTTGTCGGGCGCGAACCGATAATTCACGGTGACAACGCATTCGTCCGGGATGACGTTCCCGGCGACGCCGCCCGAGATGAACACCGCGTTCAGGCCCTCGTGGTACTCCAGCCCGTCCACGACCGGGCGGGCCGGCGCGTAGGCGCGCAGGACGTCCAGGATCGCCCCCGCCGAGTGGATCGCGTTGGACCCCATCCATGCGCGCGCGCTGTGCGCCCGCTCCCCCGCCGCGGCGACCTCGACGCGCATCGTGCCCTGGCAGCCGCCCTCGATCTGCCCGCCGGTCGGCTCCATCAGCACGGCGAAGTCGCCCGCGAGCAGGTCGGGCCGCGACTCCGCGAGGTGCCGCAGCCCGTTGCGCGCGGCCTCGACCTCCTCGCAGTCGTAGAACACGTAGGTGACGTCGCGGTTGGGCGCCTCGACGGTCGCGGCGAGCCGCAGCGCGACCGCCACGCCGCTCTTCATGTCGGTGGTGCCGCAGCCGTAGAGCCGGTCGCCCTCCACGCGGGACGGGAGGTTGCCGTTCAGCGGCACCGTGTCGAGATGCCCCGCCAGGACGACCCGTTCCGGGCGTCCGAGATCGGTGCGCGCGACGACGTTGTTGCCGACGCGCTCCACCGCCAGGTGCGGCAGCGCGCGCAGCGCCTCCTCGACGGCTCCGGCCAGGGATTCCTCCCCGCCGCTCACCGACTCGATGTCGACGACCGCCGCCGTCAGGTCCGCGACGTCCGAGTGCAGATCAAGCCCCATGGTCGAAGGTTATCTATCATCGCGTTCGTGGAGATGCCCGTACTGGAGTGCGCCGTCCATTGGGCGCGTCCCGCCGACGACCCCCGGATGCGCGACCTCCTGGACGAGGGCGAGCGCGTCCGCTACGCGCGGTTCATGCGCCCCGAGGACAAGGCCCGGTTCGTCACCGGGCGGTTCCTCGCGCGCACGGTCCTCGCCGAGGCCACCGGCCGCCCGGCGCGCGACCTGCGCTTCACCACCGACTGCCTCCTGTGCGGCGACGCGCACGGCAAGCCGCGCCTGCCCGGCAGCGGGCTGGACTTCTCGCTCTCCCACTCGGGGGACCGCGTCCTGCTCGTCCTGGTCGAGGGCGCCGAGGTCGGCGCGGACGTGGAGCAGGAGAGCGACCGCGACGTCGACAGCCTCTCCCGGATGGTCCTCACCCCCGCCGAAACGGAGGCCCTGAGAACCATGACCGACCGGAAACGCGGCTTCCACGCCTACTGGAGCCGCAAGGAGGCCCTCCTGAAGGCCACCGGCCACGGCCTGTCCGCCCCGATGACCGCCATCCACGTCTCCGCCCCCGACGAGCCCCCGGAGGTCGTCGCCTGGGAGGGCGAGGCGGCCGTCTCCCCCGTCCGCCTCGCCGACCTGGACGCGGGCCCCGGCTACGCCGCCTCGGCCGCCGTCCTCACGGGCCGCCCCCTCAAGCTCACCGAGTTCCCGCTCAGGTGTTGATGCCGTGGTCGCGGAGGATGTCGTTGAGGGACGCCTTGTCGTGGCGCTGCCCCTCCTCCAGCCGCTTGAGGATCAGCACCGCCGGGAGCCCGAACGTGCCGCCCTTGAACTCCTTGTAGCGGGTGCCGCCCACCGCGACGCACCAGTCGGGGATGCGCCCGCGGCTGATCTCCTCGCCGGTCTCGACGTCGATGACCGGCATGGACGCCGACAGGTTCGTCCCCGACCCGACGACGGCGCCGCGCCCCACCCGCGCCCCCTCGACGATCATGGACCGGCTGCCGATCATCGCCTCGTCCTCGATCACCACCGGCTTGGCGTTCGGGGGCTCCAGCACGCCGCCGATGCCGACGCCGCCCGACAGGTGGACGTTCTTGCCGACCTGCGCGCACGACCCCACGGTGGCCCACGTGTCGACCATCGTCCCGGAGTCGACGTAGGCGCCGATGTTGGTGAACGACGGCATCAGCACCACGCCCGGCGCCAGGTGGGCGCCCCACCGCGCGATGGCGCCCGGCACCACGCGCACGCCGTCCAGGCGCGTCTTCAGCGGGATGCGGTCGTGGTACCGGAAGTCGCCCACCTGCGAGCGCGCCATGCCGAGGACCTTGAAGCTCAGCAGGATCGCCCGCTTGGCCCGCTCGTCGACGACCACCTCGTCGGTCGCGGGGTCGATCCGGGCGACGCGCGCCTCCCCGGCGTCGAGCTGGTCGACGGCGGCCACGATGGCCGCGCGCGCGTCGGCGTCGTCGGGCGTCAGCTCGGCGCGCCGCTCCCACAACTCGTCGATGCCGCCGGAGATCGGGCTGGTGAACGTTTCGGTCATGCCTCCTGAGCTTACTGGTGGCCATCTCCCAGTACTGTCTTCGCGTGGCTGTTTGGGCGAGGTTGAAGGCGCGCCCCGAGGAGGGGGCGAGCGGCGGGCGCCGCCGGCGCGGCGTCCGCTGGGCCGGGATCCTGTGCGTCGTCGTGCTGCTGGTGGGCGTCGGCGCCTACGTGGCCTTCCAGCGGGCGCGCCCGTATCTGCACGGGACCGGCTGCGAGGTGCGCACGGGCCTCGGCAAGATGCCGCTCGACCTGGAGCAGGGCGCGAACGCCTCCACCATCGCCGCCGTCGCGTTCCGCAAGCAGCTCCCCGAACGCGCCGTGGTGATCGCCTACGCGACCGCGATCCAGGAGTCGCACATCCACAACCTGCCGAACGGCGACCGCGACTCGGTCGGCATGTTCCAGCAGCGCCCCTCCCAGGGCTGGGGCACGCCGGACAAGCTCCGCGACCCCGTCCAGTCCACCAGCAAGTTCTTCGACGCGCTCGTCAAGGTGAAGGACTACCTCGACCGCGACCTGCACGACGCCGCGCAGAAGGTCCAGCGCAGCGCCGACGGCAGCGCCTACGCCCAGCACGAGCCCGACGGCAGGCTCCTCGCGACGGCCTTCACCGGCCGCGAGCCCGCCACGGCCCGCTGCTGGTACCCGCCCGACAAGAAGGCGACGTCCCGCCGCCCCGAGGCCCTCCTGGAGATGCGCCGCGCCTTCGGCAGCCGCCTGAAGGTCGGCGGCCCGGGCCCCCTCAAGGCGGACTCCCCGTCCGACCCGAAATCCTGGAACGCGGTCCAGGTCACCAACCCCCGCTCAGGCTGGGCGGTGGCGAGCTGGGCCGTCACCCACGCCCAGGCCTACGGCCTCACCGAGGTCCGCTACGCGGGCAGGCACTGGCAGTCCAACGCCGGTCACGACGGCTGGACCGAGGACGAGCAGGCCGCCCAGAACACCGTCATCGTCCAGTAACGAAAGATGCGCCCCATCAGTGACGGCTGACGTGGCGGCTCCGTTTCCCGGCACGCAGATGTGTCTTTTCGCCCACGTTCCCCACATCCTCGATCTGCTCTGCCGAACCGGCGGGCACACGAAATCGACCGAGGGTTTGGGGCCCGGGAAGCCGGCGCGTCGGCCCTAGCTAGGGCGTGTTTCAGAAGTGGATCACATTGGTGATCCGCTTCTGGGACGATCTTGGGCAGAGATCTTGGTGATCTGACTGCCGTAGTGGGCGGTGTTGGGACGCTGCCGGTGGGCAAGAAGCCGGGGTGCCTTCTGAAGCGGCAGATGACGGTGGAGGCGTCTATCATCTCGGACTGTGGTGATCGTCCTGGTCGCCACTTCCGACGACAAGCGAGTGCCGTCTCATGACCGACCTCTTCACTGTGACCATCGACGCCATTGAAGGCTCGACCCTTCGCGGAAGAGTGCACATGATCAACTCCGACATTCCGGTCATCCCGCAGGAGGACTCCTTTCCTCTGGCCCTGCTGACGGACGCCTGGTTTCATTTGACGAACGGGTACCTGTCCGACGGCGGCGGCATACCATCCCGTCGGGACCGGTATCCCCTCTCTGAGGAACGTGGCAAGGAGATCGTGGCGGGTATGCGGCTGGGCAATGAGTTCCAGGAGCTGTATGACCGCAAGAACTTCACCCGGCGAGCTGCTGACATCGTCACCTCCTACGGTGTCGGCCCCATCCACAACGTGCCGCTCTGGAGTGAGGTCGCGGCGTTTAACGACCCAGATGATCCCTGGGAGCCGGGAGAACGCGAGAGATTCGCCGGATGGGAGGGTGCCGCCGAGTTGACCGAATACCGGACGGTGGTGCTAATGAGAACCCGCCCCTTCGACAAGCGGGCTTACGCGGACATCGTGGTAACGGTGAAAGATCCGGGCTACCTGGAACACATGACCGCCGGCATGCGCTGGTCGACGGCTGCCGCCTGGAACAGTTGAGCGGCCGTGCTGATCTGCGGCTTGCGCGCGGTGGCCATCAGGGCGCACTCGAACACCATCCCCAGCGAGGATTTCCAGAGCGGGCGCTGAAAACCGTTTAACGTGGTCATAGCCATTCGTTGATGGCGGCGACGCGGACGGTGGCCTCGTAGCGGACAGCGAGCTTGTCGTACCTGGTGGCCACGGCACGCCGACGCTTGAGCCGGTTGATGCCACACTCCACAGCGTGCCGCTCGCGGTAGTCGATCTTGTCGAATTTTGGTGGCCGGCCGCCGCGTGAGCCGCGCTTGATCCGGTGGGCGGCCTGGTCCTTCTTCTCCGGGATGGTTCACTTGATGCCACGTCGCCGCAGGTAGTCACGATTCGCACGTGAACAGTAGGCCTCATCGGCCCGGACCCGGACGGGGCGGGTACGCGGCCGGCCACCACCCACACGGGGCACCCGGATACCCTCCAGCACCGCCTGGAACTGCGGCGAGTCACCCCGCTGCCCAGCGGTGACTACCAGCGACAGCGGCTTTTGCCCGTGCTCGACGGCCAGGCGCGGCTTAGCGGCCAGCCCACCGCGCGACCGCCCGAGCCCGTGATCGTCTGGCTCGCGGCGCACCCCGCCCGGCGGCTCCTTCTGCTCATCCCTTTTTACGCGCGCCAGCGGCATGCTGGTGCGCGCGAGCGACGGCCGAGTCGACCGAGACATCCCAGGTGATCAGGCCCTCGGCATCGGCTCGTGCCTGCAGATCGGTCAAAATGCGCGCCCAGGTTCCAGCCCGCTGCCAGCGGCGGAACAACCCATACACCGTCTGCCACCGCCCATACCGATCCGGCACATCCCGCCACGGCGCACCGGTCCGAGTCCGCCACCGGATCCCATCGATAAGCTGCCGTTTCGTCCACTTCGGCGGCCTTCCCGCCTTCGTCCCCACCGGCAACAATCGCTCCAGCACCGCCCACTGCGCGGCGTCAGATCACCCCGACCCACAGGGAGCCAGCTACGCCACGAATAACGTTCCGCATATGCGACTCGCAGGAAGTCGCACAGTTCTCTCAGAGCAGTTCGAGAAGGGACACCGCGGAACGAAGAAAGCAGCAGGACTGGCAGGGGGAATCGTCGGGGCGGCGTTGGTCGCGGGTGGTCTGGCCGCGGTGGCCCCCCGACGACAGTCCCTCCGTCGAGCGCGTCGCGGCCACAACGAAGGAGTCGGCCGGCAAGCAGGCCGGCCAGCCCTGCGCGATGAACACCAAGGTCAAGAAGGGCGCGTTCATCGGCATTACGTACGTCAAGCCCAACCGCCACCCCTGGCGCGTCACGGGCGAGGACCCGCATTCCGTCCTGGAGTACTCCGGCGAGGAGAAGGTCTCGAACAAGATCACCAGTAGCCTCAACGCGAGCTACGAGACAATCAGTGCGAGCGTCGGATTCGAGGTGAGCGCGGAGCGGTCGACGAGGCTCTCCTACCGCGTGGAGCTCACCAAGAAGGCCTTCTACACCATCCAGGTCATGCAGGGCTTCAAGGGCTGGAAGTTCTACGTCTGGCAGGACGTCGGCGAACTCCGCATGGGGACCCCCCATTCTGGCATCGGCCTCTACTGCTCGGCGTGACATGAGTGACGGACGAGCACGGCCCCGGGCGATCGGGCTCGCCCGAACCGTCATGATGAAGGCGTGCCCCCCTTGCCACTTCGCGACGCCGAACCCGAGCAGGCCGTGCCCGCCGGTCGGGTGGGCTACGACCTCGACGCGGACCGGCTGCTGCTCCACACCGTCCAGTCGGCCGAGGCGTTCGAGGCCCTGCTCACGAGGGGCACGCTGACGACGGACCCGGACCTGGCGGTGAAAGAGTTCGCGGACGCCTACGACTGGATCCACCGCATGATGGCAGCCCGCCTGCCGACCAGCGGCGAGGGCGCACTGTGGTTCTGGGCACGCACCCGCCGCAGGCACCTGGTCGACAACTGCCGCCGCTCGCGCGGCCAGGTGCTGCTCACCTGCCGGGTCCCGCGCGAGCGGGTGCTCCTCTCACACTTCGACGAGTGGCACCTGGTCCTGAACAGGGCCCGGGGCATGCCGAGGCTGCCCGGCGAGTCGGAGGACGACGCGTTCGCCCGCTGGGAAGAGGCGCAGGACGAGTTCGACACCCGCCTGCGCGCGGCGGGCGTACGCGACGCCCCGGTCCGAAACTGGCCCACCGACCTCCGGAACGAGATCGAGACATCCTGGGAGAGCATCCTCGACCGAGCCGGCTACGGCCCGTCCGAATGCTGGCAGGGCACCGTCCACGCCCTGCACACCACCGACGTGGTGGAAGCGGTCCGAATCATCTGAGCGCCGAGTCCCCAGCAAACCTGGGAACGTCCAAGCTCGTGACTCAGCCCGGCCACTCACGAAGACGACTCATCAGCTCACGCGCCGCCACAGGGCTGAGCCTGAGGACCGGACCGCCCGAATCCTTGGAGTCACGAAGCAGCACCAGCCCCGACACTGAGGCGATCTCCACGCACTCACCGCCCGACCCGCCGCTGTAGCTGCTCTTCCGCCACCTGAGCGACGGCGGAACCTGCTGAATCACCACTACCTCGCCCGCACCTGGCTGATCAGAGCGCGTGCAGCTTCCTTGGTGAGCCCAAGGCGAGGCCCGTCCGGATCCTTGGAATCACGGACGAAGATGCCCCCAGGCAGAGCAGCAAGTTCGACGCACTCACCACCCATGCCGTTGCTGTAGCTACTCTTACGCCACAGTGCAACCACTGATATTTCCGTGCTCACGAGAAGGCCTCCCTGGCTTGGCGCATGAACTCGATGGACTCCGCTTGGTTCAGGGCCTCACCCATCATCCTGTTGAAATATACCCCGGCCATGAAGACGTCATCTGGCTCGCCGGTCAGGTGACCGATGTTCCCAGATTCGATGTAGAGGAGTTCTGGCTCCCTTGCGAAGGTCAGCAATATCAGTCCCCCCGACAGCGCTTCGGGCGTGACCTGCTCGAACGGCATCACCAGCACTTGAACGTGCACCAACCGAGACATGCTGACGAGGTGGTCGATCTGGTCGACCATCACCTCTCCGCCTCCAACGGGCCGACGGAGCACGGACTCATCCAAGATGAACGCCGTCATCGCGGGCTTGTCACGCGTAAAGACACCTTGTCGATCCAGACGGCTCGCGACACGAGCATTCAGCGTGTCTTCTGGATCGCTCGGGTCCATCAGGGCGCGGGCATACTCCTCCGTCTGGAGAAGGCCCGGCACGATCTGAGCCGCAAAACACCTAACGCCGATGGCGTTGGGCTCGTACTGCAGGTAGGTCTTGAAACCGGGGCGGAGGACGCGGTGGCGGCCGGCGCGGCGGATGGTGGTGTAGATGCGGTGGAAGTGGCCGTCGTCCTGGTCCGAGCCGTCGGTCTTGAAGTAGGTGTCGAGGTCGAAGGCCGTCTGCTCGGAGACGGTCTTGTCGGCCTTCTCCAACTGGCAGATCCACTGCGGGGTGCAGCCTAAGGCGTTCGCGAGCTGGGTCTGGGACAGCTTCGCGCGCTGGCGCGTCCGGCGGAGCTCTTCGCTGAAGTAGACGCGCAGCGCGTCTGGGTCCTGCTGGTCACCGGCCATGGCGGGGGCCTCCGGCATTCGGTTGGCGGGGGCGTCGGGGGGTGGACGTCCAGTTACAACAGCTTCGTTGCCGAGAGTAATCGCCCGACCGCAACCTGTCCCAAGAATCAGACGAGCGCCGACGAGGTCGGCCGCGAGGGGGCAGGTCAGCCGATGAAAGACACGAGAACGGCCGCGATCGAGCAGGACTTTCCCGCCTGGATGGTGTGGGTGTCCCAGCGGGGCGAGTACTGGGGCGCGGTTCGACGCGATCCGAGTTCGAGCCAGCCCGCGACCGTCATCGCCGACTCCGAGAAGGACCTTCGCGAAGCGCTGGCCGCGCAGCCGTCCGCCGGGGAGCTGAGCCGATGAACCCGGCCATCGGCCTGACCTACTGGATGCCCGGCTTGCAGGTCTGGTACGGCATCTACACCCGCTCCTGGTGGGCGTTCATACCCGGCCCCCAAGACAGGCTGATCGAAGCGCCGTCCCCAGAACTCCTCGCCCAACAACTCACCGCTCTGGCCATGCGATCCGCAGAGCACCGGCGGACACCACCCCGGCGACAGGCGCACGTCACCTGAGGGCGCTATTCAACCATAGAGAAAACCGCACCCAATCTATTCCTCCCAATCTCTTCGATTCGGTCGACTTTCCAAGTTTGTTCGCCGACAGGGAAGGTATCTCCAAGACGGAGAGTGAACTCACTCTCTCCGCCGTCCTTGACGAAAAGAATCACCTCCGAAAGGTCACCATCTTCTCCTATGCTCACGTCGACGAGTCCCATCTTCACCCCGTCCTCCAAGTGAGCCTGGGCTCCTTCCTGAAGGGCGACATTCTTGCGCGCCATGGTTACTCCAAGGTGGTGTAGCGTGACCGTGCTTCGCGTTTGAATTCTTGAATCGTCATTGGTTCAGGATGTTTTCTACCCCATGGGTTGCGCAGATGAAACCTTCCTTGGTCGTCTATTTTCGTGACTTCGTAGGCGTGATTAGCGCGAAGCCCTTTCGAAAGCCTCGATTCACCTTCGCGCTTGTCGCGAGTTCCTACCAGCACAGGCTTGCCGTGAGAGAGTTGCCGGAAGATCTCGTCATGAAGTTGGCGATCAGCACTGCGCCCCTGGTTATCATAACCACTCGGAAATTGTACCGACTTGGCGGGAAGCCCCGTCAACTGCGTCAGCAACTCGGCGCGTTCCCCAGGACCGCTACCTTGGTTCAGGCGCACATAACCCGTCGGAGCATCTCCAGGATTTCCACGCGCGTTCCAGATCTCATTCACTCTCGCCTGCCGTTTGACACTCCACGTCTGATCAGTACCAGCGATCGCCTTCTCAAGCACCGGAGCCCAGGCCGCGTTCGCCAGAACCGGAGCGAAGGCAGGCTTGTCGGGCGCCTCGTCGTTTACTGGCAGATCGGGCGTGAGGGTGAGCGTGATCGAAGCGCCGGTCGGCTCGTAGCGGCGCCTGGACACTGAGTATTCTGCCTCATGAAGACGTACCTGATAGTTGCCGTCTTCGGTTTCAGACACACACGTGCGAAGAGTCTCTGGCTGGTGAGCGGCGACCGCGCCGAGGGTGGCAATTATGCCGCAATCACCAAGTTCTCCCTGTTGTGCTTGTTCACGCTTGGGCATTCCATTGAAAAGCGGCGTCCGAGTACCGTCGTCGCGATCCAGCGGCGTTCCATATCGGTCCGGAACGTACTCAGGCTTTACTTCGGGGTCCTGAAAGTCCGGGCGGTCGACCAGCCCTCCCAACTCCCTGGGGCCGTCGCTTCGATCCAGCTTGGCAGCGAGCTTTCTCAGCCGCTCTGATATTCCACGCTCGAGGGCGTCCTCGTCGATTTCTTCACCTGAGATCCTTCTCCCCAGGTCGTCTGCCGCGTCGTCCGAGCCATCGAGGTCCGCCGTGCCGTCCGGCGCACTGGTGGGGCCCGCACTGAGGTCGTTGCCAGGCTTGTCTTCTGGTTGGCTCTCGGGCTCCTGTGCGACGGCTTTCGCCATGTCGCGTGTGTTCTCGTTCCCCGGTTCCGAAGTGGGCGACGGCTCATCGGCGCCCGGTTCTCGGTCCTGCTGAGGACTCGACTCCTGCTCCTGCGAACGTTCGGTTTTCGTGGTGCCGTTCTCCGACGTGGGCGAGGCAGGCTCGACGGCAGGCTCTGCGGTCGGGTCAGTGTCCGTGGACTCGGTCTCCGGCGCCCCGGCGTCCTGCTGATCTGGTTCGCGGGCGTGGCTTTCTCGGCGGGACGGCTGGTGCGGGGAGCCGGGGTTGTCGGTCGGCAAGGTGTGCTGCCGTTTCGAGGACACGGGGTCGTCGTGTGTTTCGGCTTTCTCGCCGGCGCTCTCGGGGCGCTGGTCCTGCTCTGACTCCTCGCCGGGCTCGGAGGCGTCTGCTTCCGCCTCCGGCTTGGCCGCGTCCTCTTCCCTGTCTGGGGCCTCCGGACCGGACTCGTCCTTCGCTTCGCCGCTGTCGGCCTGTGTGGAGGCGGGCTCGTCGTCGCGCGCTTCCATCTCCTGGGCGGGGCGGTCTTTGACCGCTGCCTGCTGTGTCCCGCCCTCTTGCTGGACGGGTTCGCGGGCGCGGGCGAGGCTCTCGCGGCGGGACGGGTAGCCGGGAGCGCCGGGGTTGTCAGGTGGGGGCCCGGGAGGCTTGTCGGACGACCTGGGCCGGTCGGTGTTCTCGACTTTGGCATCGGTCCTGGCGGGATGCTCCAAGCCCACACGCGCCCCTTCCACGAAATGACCCCGACATCGGCTCGCCTCGCCTCATGCGAGCCGGGGTGCCCGATGCCGAGCGGGGCCTTCGGCCGGTCACACCGTCATCTATGAAAGCGTGAATGCTCAGGGATTGCACGCTTCGTTGATCAGTGGGTCGTATTCCTGTTTCGATGCCGAAGCTCGGGCACCCTCACCGCAGCGCCATCGCCGCCGTGACCGGACAACGCCGCCAGGTGGATCTCGAAGGCGGTGCCAGGGGTGCGGACCGTGCGACACGCACGACGGGCGGGTTCTTTACCGCGTCATGAGGTTCACGTTCAGGATGCCGCCCTTTCCTTTTACCTTTGGGCGGCCGCATATCGGCCGGTGGCTCATGGGGTTGGTTGGGGGGCGGCTGGGCGGGAAATCGTGGTCGCATGGAGATACCGCGGACGTTGGTGCTGACCGGGCACTTTCCACCGGAGCCCGGCGGTGTGCAGACGTTCACGTGGGAGCTGGTGCGGCGGCTGCCCGCCGACCGGCTGGTCGTCGTGGGGCCCGCGTGGGCGGGGGCGGCGGAGTTCGACGCCGAGCTCGGGTTCCCCGTCGTCCGGCGGCACGCGTACCTGCTGTTCCGGGGGCTGCGGCGGCTCGTCGCGCGGCACCGGGTCGAGGCGGCGTGGATCACGGCGGCGGCGCCGTTCGGGATGTACGCGCCGCTGGTGCGGGCGGCCGGGGTGGGGTGGCTGGTCGGGTCCGCGCACGGGCAGGAGCTGGGGTGGTTCCGGGCGCCGCCGACGCGGGCGGCGTTCCGGGCCGCGGCGCGGTCGTTCGATGTCCTCACCCATCTCAGCGCGACCACGCTGCCGGAGCTGAGGGACGCCGTCGGCGACCGGACGCGGCTGGCGCGGCTCGCCGGGGCCGTGGACACCGTGCGGTTCCGGCCGGGGCTGGACGGGACGGCGGTCCGCCGCCGGCACGGCCTCGGCGGCGGGCCGGTGGTGCTCAGCGTCGCGCGGCTCGTGCGGCGCAAGGGCCACGACATGCTGATCCGCGCGTGGGCGGACGTGGTGCGCCGGCGCCCCGACGCCCGGCTGGTGATCGTCGGGGACGGTCCGATGCGGCGCCGGCTCGTCGGGATCGCGGACCGGGAGGCGCCGGGGACGGTCACGGTGACCGGGCCCGTTCCCGCGGCGGAGCTGCCGCGCTACTACGCCGCCGCCGACGTGTTCTCGCTGCCGTGCCGTGACGACCGGGCGGGGCTCCAGACCGAGGGGCTGGGCCTGTCGGTGCTGGAGGCGTCCGCGTCGGGGCTGCCGGTGGTGGTGGGCCGGTCCGGCGGCAGCCCCGAGTCCCTGATCGACGGCCGGACGGGGGTCCTGGTCGACGCCTCCGGCCCGGACGAGATCGCCCTGGCCCTGCACGGCCTGCTCGGCTCCCCCGGACGCGCCGCCGCGATGGGGGCCGCAGGCCGGCGGTGGACGTGCGAACGCTGGAGCTGGGACGCCGCCGCGGCCCGGCTCGCCGCCCTGCTGAAGGGTTCCGTCCTCGACGCGCCGAAGCACGACACACCGGGGATGGAGCCCGCATGGGACTCAGGGAGCAGCTGAACAAGCGCGACTTCCGGCAGCTCATCATCGGCCAGACGGTGTCCTCCTTCGGCGACTGGATGGGCACGCTGGCGCTGATGTACTTCGTGCTGGAACTCAGCGACTCCACGACGGCGGTCGGCGGCGTCCTGGTGCTGCGGCTGCTCCCGTCGGCGCTGGGCGCGCCGGTGGCGGCGCGGGTGGTGACGCGCTGGCGGCGGCGGAGCGTGCTGATGTGGTCGACGCTGGTCCAGACGGGCATGGCGCTGGCGCTGCCGGTCGTGCCGTGGCTCGCGTGGGTGTACTTCTGGGCCTTCATGATCGAAGTGGCGGGCCTGATCTTCCTGCCGGCCCGGGACGCGTCCATCCCGTTCCTCATCGAGGATGAGGAGAACCGGCACGACACCGGCACGCTGGAGATCGCCAACGGGATCACGATGGCGACCTCGTACGGGATGATCCCGGTGGGCGCGGCGGCGTTCGGGCTGATCCTCTACTTCTCGCAGCACATCGGCCTCGGCACCCATCTGCGCTACGTGCTGGTGTTCTGGCTGGACGCGCTGACGTACCTGGCCTGCTACTTCGCCATCCGCTCGATCCCCGACCTCGGCCCGGGGCCCGTCGAGCGGCGGGAGGTGGAGCGCGCCGAGAGGGAGGCGACGTCGCGCGGCCTCCTCGCGGCGCTGCGGCTGCCCGTGGTGCGCGGCGTCCTGCCGGGGGTGGCGGTGGTGGCACTCGGGCTGGGCGCGCTGTTCTCGCTGGGCGTGGTGTTCGTGCGGAACGTCCTGGCCGCGGGGCCGCTGGAGTTCGGGACGCTGGTGGTGCTGTTCGGGGTGGGCGCGCTCGTCGGGCTGCTGATCATCCACCGCAGGGTGCGCAACCTCGCGGCGCAGGTCCGGATCGGGACGGCCGTGCAGGGGGTGGTGATCACCTTCATGGCCCTGCTGGGGTCGGTGACGTGGGCGTTCGTCGGGGCCGTGCTGTTCGGCGCGGCGGCGACCAGTGCCCTGGTGGGCGGCATCACCTACTTCCAGGAGGCGCTCAGCGGCGTCGACCGGAACCTGGCGCTCACGGCCTTCCACGCCGTCCTGCGGTTCGGCCTGGCGCTCGCGGCGCTGCTGGCGGGGGCCGCGTCCGACCTTCTGCGGAAGGCGGGCGCGGCCCCGCTCGACCTGTCCCCGTCGCAGTTCGCGCTGGCGGTCTCCGGGCTGATCGTCCTGTTCGGGGCCTCCCTGATCAGGGTGCCCGGCGGCAACGGCCCGTCCGCTACCTGACCGGCACGGGACCCGCCTCCTTCCGCGGCTCCGGCGCGGACGCCTCCCCCCGGCTGTTGGCGGCGCGGAGGGCGACGACGGCCGCGGCGACCAGGAACAGGGAGCCGGCCAGCAGCGCCCGGGAGAACCCGCCGGTGAGGGCCTCGGGCACGGGCCTGCGGTCGGCGAGCAGGGCGTCGGTGCGGGCGGTGGCGACCGCCGAGAAGATCGCCAGGCCGAGGGCGCCGCCGATCTGCTGGGACGCGTTGAGCAGCGCCGCCGCGAGTCCGGCCTTGTCCGGCGGCACGTTGGCGTTGGCCGCGGTGGTGACGGCCACGAACGTGAAGCCGAGCCCGAACGAGGTGACCATCA
This sequence comes from Spirillospora sp. CA-108201, assembly GCF_050936235.1. Taxonomy (NCBI): domain Bacteria; kingdom Bacillati; phylum Actinomycetota; class Actinomycetes; order Streptosporangiales; family Thermomonosporaceae; genus Spirillospora; species Spirillospora sp. CA-108201. The sequence continues at coordinate 4,154,063 of NZ_JBNJNE010000001.1, forward strand.
GGCCGGGCAGCAGGTCGGTGAGGTAGTGGCCGTCCACCGGGATGCGCGACAGCAGGAAGGTGCCGGCGGCCGCGAGCAGCAGCCCGGCGATCATCACCGGGCGGGTCCCGGCGCGTCCGATCAGCGGGGCGGACGCTCCCGCGGCGACGCCCACGCCGGCGCAGAGCGGCAGGTAGGCCGAGCCCGTCTGCATCGGCGAGTAGCCGAGGACGTTCACCATGTACAGGCTGAGGAAGAAGAACATCGACAGGAATCCGGCGACGGCGACGAGCTGGGCGACGTCCGCGGCGGCCAGCCCCCGGATCCGGAAGATCGACAGCGGCAGCAGCGGGTTCCGGCTGCGCTGCTCGTTGAGCAGGAACGCCAGCAGGATCGCGGCCGCCCCGGCGAGGCCGCCGATCGTGCGGCCCGCGCCCCAGCCGACCTCCGGGGCCTTGACCAGGGTGAACACCAGCAGCAGCATCCCGCCGGTGACGAGGACGGTGCCGAGCGCGTCGAAGCCCGCGAGCCTGGCGGTGCGCCGGTCGCTCTCGACGAGCAGGAACAGCGCGGCGCCCGCGACCACGATCCGGCGGCGTCCGAGCAGGTCGGCGAGCCGCCCGCCGAGCAGCATGAACCCGCCGTAGGTGAGCAGGTAGCCCGACGGCACCCACTGCAGGTCCTGGACGGAGAAGCCCAGGTCGGAGCGGATCGCGGGCAGCGCCACGTTGACGATCGAGGCGTCGATGAAGTCCAGGAACGCGATGGCGCACAGCAGCGTCAGGGTGAGCTTGCCGCGTCCCGTCGCGAGGAAGGACGGAGGGGGTCAACGGCGACCCGTCCGCGGTGCTGTTCGATGAGGACGCGCCGTTCGCCGTCATGGTCCTCGGCCTGGCCCCGGACGGCCACCGCGTCCGCGGCGTCTACGCCGTCACCAACCCCGACAAACTCACCCGAATCGAGGACGACGGCTGCCCCCTCCCGCCCCGGCGATGGACGCCGCGACGTCCGGCGCGATGCGCGATGCGCGATGCGGGCAGGCTGATTCGCATTCAGGCCCGGCAATTTTACAGGCGACTTCTCGTGCCCTAGAATACGCAACGCAAGAACGGCAAATAAGATACATAGAGGGGAACAAATCAAATGACCGCAAAACAAGAAAGCACTCCCACCCAAGAGTGGGACTCGGAGAAGGACAAGTGGGCCAGCCCCGCGCCCCCCGAGGCCCCCCCGGCCGAGTGGGACAGCGACAAGGACCAGTGGGCCCGATAAGCTCCGGGCTGTGATCGGCCCGTAGGGCACGACATTCGCCGGTCCTCTCACGGCCGTGAGAGGACCGGCACTTCTTTGCGGACCGGCGCCGCACCCGGCAGACCATCCAAAGGCCCCGATCCCGGCGCCGCGATCTTTTCTCAACTAAACAGGTCGAGATAGTTGACTACAGGGAAGGGGTGTGGTTCGCTGGTGGCCGGGTCCGAAGGGGTTCTGTGTGGTCGTCCCGGAGACCGGGTCCGGCGCGGGGTGGCGCCGGGCCCGCCTCCGCGTCAGGGACGGGGCAGGACGCACATGGCGTCGAGGCCGAGGACGCGGTTCAGGCGTCCGAAGGCCAGCCAGGAGCCGATGCACATGCTCAGCTCCACGATCTCCGCCTGGGCGTAGGAGGCGGACATCCGGGTCCAGAACTCCTCGTCCAGGCCGTGGTGGTCGAGGACGTAGCGTTCGGCGTACTCGGCGGCCAGGCGGGTGCGCTCGTCGAAGGCGCCGGTGGTGCGCCACTCGGTCACCGCGTCGGCGAAGCCCTCCTCGACCTTCTCGCCGTCGCGCTCCGTCCGCCAGTCGAGGCAGAACAGGCAGCCGTTGAGCTGGGCGACGCGCAGCCGGGCGGCCTCGAACTCGCGGAGCCCGAGGGTGGTGTGCGCGTAGACGGCGAGAGAGAGGTTCGAGGCGGCGGGGCCGATGCCCGGCACCATCTCGCCCCACACGTACTGGATCGGGTCCTTGCCGTCGGGGATCTCGATGTTCACGGGCCCGCCCTTCTCATGACGCCGTCCTGCCGAGTCTGCCCACGGCGGGACGGACGGGAACGTCGAGCGCGTCGTACAGGCCCGGTTCGGCGTCCACGAGCCAGTCGATGGCGTTCACCAGCCGCCCGGCGGCGGTGGCGTTCCCCCCGGCGGCGCGGTTGCCGTGCTCGTCGGTGGCCTCGACGGTGACCTCGATGCGCGGGACGCCCTCGATGACCACCCGGTGCGCGCCGTCGCCGCCCGGGGGCATGGGCCAGTCCTGCGCGCAGGACGGGTGGATGCGCGTGACGTGCTCGACGACGATGCGCGGCTCGCCCGCCACGATGCCCTGGACCTCGAACCGCACCGCGCCCTGCGTGCCCTTCTCGAACTCGCCCATGGACGCGGTGGTGATCGTGGCGTCGAGCGGGCGCCGGTCCACGGTCTCGCGGATCTCCTCCAGCTCGGCGCCGAGGGCGCGGGCCATCAGCCGGACCTGGCCGCCCCACACCATGGTCGGGACGGTCGCGGCGAGCATCGGCGGCTCGTAGTCCATCGGCTGGCCCATGCCGACCAGATAGCGGACGGAGTCGGGCTGGTCGTAGGCGGAGTAGTCGAAGATCTCCTGGCAGCGGACGACGTCGATCGTGCCGCCGAGGCCGCTGACCAGCAGCGGCAGGACGTCGTTGCCCCATCCGGGGTCGACGCCGGAGGCGAACAGGGAGCCGCCGCCCTCGGCGATCGCGTCCAGCACCTCCGCGCGCATCCCGGGCGGCGCGCCGCTCTGGTCGTAGAGGGCGTAGAGGGCGGGGGTGACGACGACGGCCCCGGCGCGGACGGCCCGGAGGACGTCGGCGAGCGCGTCGTCCGGACGGATGTCGCCCGACGCCGCGTACACGACGGCCCGCGGGCGGGCGGCGAGGACGGCGCCGGCGTCGGCGGTCGCCGCGACGCCGAGCTCGCGGCCGAGGCCGGCGAGGTCGCCCGCGTCCCGTCCGACCTTGGCGGGATCGTGGACGATCACGCCGGTCAGCCGGAGCGCCGGATGCGCCTCGACGGAGCGGACGGCCAGCCGTCCCATGTTGCCGGTACCCCAGACGACCACGGAGATCATGCGCGGAATGTACCAGGTGCCAAGCAAGCACTTGGTAGTCCACATGTGGACACGAGAATCTTCCGGGCAGCTCGTGACGTGACTCATATTTGGATATAGAACACGTTCTAATCTCACGAGTGAGGGAGGTCACATGCGTGACTCCACCCCGTCCCTTAGCGTGTCCCGGCGAGGTTTCATCGTTGGAACCGGTTCTATCGTCGGATTGGGGCTGCTCGGCGGGACCGGCGCCGCCGCGGCCCCGGTCCCGGCGCCGATCCCCAACGGCGCCCGCGTCCCCGTCCTCGTCGTCGGCACCGGGTACGGCGGCTCGGTCGCCGCGCTGCGCCTCGCCCAGGCGGGCGTCGACGTCCACATGGTCGAGATGGGCATGACCTGGGACACCCCGGGCACGGACGGCAAGATCTTCTCGGGCATGCGGTCGCCGGACCACCGCGCCTACTGGCTCCGGACGCGGACCAAGCAGCCCCTCAGCAACTTCCTCGGCTTCCCGATCGACAAGGACGTCCCCAGGTACACCGGGATCCTGGACGCCGAGGACTTCGGCGGCATCCTCGTCTACCAGGGCCGCGGCGTCGGCGGCGGCTCCCTCGTCAACGGCGGGATGGCGGTCACGCCGAAGCGGTCGCGCTTCAGCGCCGTGCTGCCCTCGGTGAACGCCGACCAGATGTACGACGTCTACTACCCGCGGGCCAACGCCGGGCTGGGCGTCAACGAGATCGACCGGGCCTGGTTCGACACCACCGACTGCTACCAGTACGCGCGGGTCGGGCGGAAGCACGCCCAGCGCTCGGGGTTCGAGTTCGTCTACGTCCCGAACGTCTACGACTTCAACTACATGAAGCAGGAGGCGGCGGGCGCCGTGCCGCGGTCGGCGCTCGACGCCGAGATCCTCTACGGCAACAACTACGGCAAGAAGTCGCTCCAGAAGACCTACCTGGCGCAGGCCAAGGCGACGGGCCGGGTCGCCATCTCGGCGCAGCACCGGGTGACGTCGGTGTCCCCCGCGTCCGGCGGCGGGTACGCGGTCGCCATCGAGCAGATCGACACGACCGGCGCCGTCGTGGCGACCAAGACGGTCACCGCGGGCCGGGTGTTCTTCGCCGCCGGCAGCGTCGGCACCAGCAAGCTGCTGGTCAAGCTCAAGGCGACCGGCGCGCTGCCCAACCTCAACGGCGAGATCGGGAAGGGCTGGGGCGACAACGGCAACGTCATGGTCGGCCGCGCCAACCACCTGTGGGACCCGACCGGGAGCCTCCAGTCGGGCATGCCGACGGGCGGCATCGACAACTGGGACGCGGGCGGCGCGTTCGCCGAGGTCGCGCCGCTGCCGACCGGGATCGAGACCTACGCCTCCTTCTACCTGTCGATCACCAACACCCCGCACCGGGCCGAGTTCTCCTGGAACGCCTCCGCCGGACGGGTCGACCTCGACTGGCAGACCGCCTGGAAGCAGTCCAGCATCGACATGGCCAAGTCGATCTTCGACAAGATCAACAGCAAGGAGGGGACGATCTACCGGACCGACCTCTTCGGCACCTACAAGATCTGGGGCGACCACCTCACCTACCACCCGCTCGGCGGCGCCGTCCTGAACAAGGCCACCGACAACTACGGCCGGCTGCACGGGCACCCCGGCCTCTACGCCATCGACGGCTCGCTCATCCCGGGCAACACCAGCGTGAACCCGTTCGTCACGATCACCGCCCTCGCCGAGCGGAACATCGAGAAGATCATCGCCACCGACCTGTGACGGTCGCCGGGACCCGGCCACGGGCGCGTGTGGCCGGAACCCCCTACGGACGGCCGGGGAACCGGCTCACCGCCGCACCGCGCCGTACAGCGATCCCGCGAGCAGCACGACGCCCGACAGGACACCGCTGACGAACGGGATCCACTCCACGGACGACACCGCCGCCATGATCATTCCGGCCGCGCCGAGACCGGACAGCACCACCCCCGGCACCGCGATGGCGCCCCTCTTCCACACCCGTGCCAGCACGACGAAGTGCAGGCCGACGATCAACGCGATCCAGGCGACATTGATCTCCTGCGGCGCGTCCAGCGCCCTCAGCCCGGCGATCCCGCCGAAGATCAGCGCGAACTCCGCGGCCACCACGAGCCCGAACCGGGGCCCGAACCACGCCGGCCGCGCGTCGCCGCGCCCCGTCCCCCCGCGCCGGTCGCCGCGGAAGCCGGTCACCACCACCGCGATCAGGCACAGCACCGCCAGGATCCGGACCGCGATCCCGGCGGCCTCCGGTAGGGGCTCCCCCGCGTTCGCGAGCACAAAGGCCGTACCGAAACTGGAACCAACCAACAAACCAAGCAATTGCGGCGACACGCGGAGCATCCTACTGTCGGCGTACCTACCAGGAGGAACGCCACTACGGGCAGGCGGGGAACAGCCGCCGCGTCCCCGTCCCGGCCGCGTAGGCCGCGGGATCGCTGAACCGGCAGCCGTAGTCCGGACGCGCCACCGCCGACGGCCGCGTGGTCACGTCGCCCTCGGGCCGCGGGCCCCCGCCGGCCCAGCGGACGAGATCGTCCCAGGCGGTGCCCGCCTCCGCGTCCGAGAACTCGCAGTGCTGGGTCGTGCGCACGGCCCGCTGGACGAGCAGCCCCGACCGGTGGTTCCGTGCGACGTCCCTCGCGTACATCTGCTCCATGGAGAACGGGACGAACAGGTCCCCCAGCCCGTGCAGGCTCAGGACCGGGACGTCCGGACGCCCGTTGACGCGCGGCACCTGGGAGAGCCGGTTCGACAGCCGCGCCGGCAGGTTCCCGGCCCGCACCCGCTGGACCGTCCTGTTCACGTCCACCGGCCTGTTCGGCTCGTACCGGGTGAACAGGTTGGTCCCCAGCTGCCCCGGACTCTCGGCGAGGGTGGCGTCCGGGGCGGACGGCTCGGCCAGCGTGAACGGGAAGTCCTTCCACAGCGCGAACGACGGCACGGCGCCGGGGCGCGTCCCGCCCGTCCGGTCGATGACGATCGAGCGGAACTGCTTCCCGCGCTCGTTCGCGGTGTCCGGCCCGCCCGGCCGCAGCGCGGTCAGCCCGAGCGCCGCCTCGATCTTCGGGACGGTCACCGCCGCGTACCGGTCGGTGACCGGGTACTCGCGGACGCCGGACAGGTCCTGGGCGACGAGGTTGTAGTCGAGGAAGTAGTCGAACAGCTCGTTGTCGCCGAGCACCCCGCACATGGGGAGCGCACCGTCGTAATACCCGGGGAATTGCTCCAGCGAGCGTCCGATGATGTGCCCGCCCATGGAAACACCGGTGATGATGCGCTGCTTGGGACGTCCCACTTCGCGGGCGAACAGTTCGGCCACGTCACGAGTGCCGAGCACACCCGCGCGGACGTCGTATCCGTTGTCGTAATAGGAGGACGCGGCCCACGCGTAGCCCTGGTCGAGAAGGCGTTGCCGCAGGCCGTACCGCGGCGGCTCGACCGTCAGCACATGCCCCTGGCCTGCGTATCCATGCGCCCAGAGCGCCAGCTTGCCGTTCCACTGCGGCGGCACCTCGATGTCGTAGGCCGCATGGCGGTGGACGCCCTGCATCACCCGCGACGGTTTCCCGTGCACCTGGACGGTCGGCAGCGGCGGATTGGCGATGGCGTACCCGGGAAGAGGCTGGTCGTCCGGCACGCGGTCGGCGCCGGCCGCACCCGCCGGGACGAGTGCCGCGAGAACGAGCGCGGAGAGAACGGCGAGGGGGCGGAGGCGCATGGTGCGATTACATACCGCCCGGTCGGTCAGCGAAATGCCACGACCAGATCCGGCCTCCCCTCCGGCGTGCTGGGGCAGAGCAGCGCCCCCGCCACCGCTCGACGGCGGCCGGGGCGCTACCGTCGAACCCCTCACCCAGGAGTCCTTTATCAACGAGCCCGGCCACCCCGACTCTCGGCGCGACGAATTCGATCGTCCCGGCTCGGCCGCACGGCCCCGGCTCAGGGCCCGGCTTCACCTCGGGCAGTCCCTGACAGGGACGATCGTGTGGGTTCCGCGGCCTGGCGCCATCGGAATCGGAATCGACCTCGGACTTCCCGTCGGGGGCTTCGTCGACGTCCTCCACCTGCCCCTGGACGACGCGCGGTGGCCCGCGAAAGGGACCATCACCGACTTCACGATCTGGTGGATGGACGAGCGGCCCCAGATCCGGCTGATGCCCGCCGATCCCCGCTACCGCCGCGAGGACTTCGACGACTGGATCGGACATCAGAACACCCAGGCGGCCAAAGCCTTCCGCGCGGGCGATACCGAAACGCGCGGATGATCAGATAGCGCTCGCCTCGCCCACCTGGGAATTCCTGCCGCCCGGCTCCGCGATGTGAACGACAGCGCCACCCGAAAACTATTCCAGAACGCTATTCGGCAAATCCTCTCTTGCGTCGGCGAGAGCTCTCCGGACGGTGTACTCCGAAACCCTACAAACAGAGCGGCCGGAGGCCATGGTGAACACCTTTGCCGAACAGATCGAAGAACTGGCCCGCGTCAAGGGCACCTTCGACACCCTCGCCGCAGAGCTCGACGCCCTCGGCGACCAGGTCGACCCCCTCGACCGGATCAAGCTCCAGCTCGAGATCGGCAAGGCCCGGCTCGACGTCCTCAAGACGCAGTACGACACGACCAAGACCGATGTCGGCGTCCTCACGACCGATTTCAACCAGATGAAGAGCGAGCAGCACAAGCGGATCGGCTACCGCGACACGCTGATCTACACCGCCTTCGCGGTGGTCGCCGGTGCGGCCTACGCCATCACGCAGGGAGCCTCCCTGCTCGTTCTGCTGGGTCTGATCCCGGCGGTTCTCTCGCTCGGGTGGATCTACCTGGCGAACGACACCAAGGTGTCCGAGATCGGCCAGTACGTCCGGTCCGAACTCGCGCCGCGCATGAAGCAGCTGCTGTCCGAGGGGGCGATCCCCTTCGGCTGGGAGTCGTGGCACCGGGCCCTCCCGGGACGCCGGACCGGCAAGATCGGTCACCTCGCGGTGACGCTGACGATCTTCTGCGCCATCCCGGCGACCTCGATCGCGATCGTCCTCGGGAACCTCTCCGCCCTTCCCTCCTGGGTCTTCCCGGTGGGGGGAGCGGAAGCCATCGCCACCCTGTGCATCGGGTGGCTGTTCCTCCGCGCGAACCTCCGCCGGAGGACGCCGCAGATCGTCGCCGCGAACACCGGCGACGACGCACCCGCGGCCGGCTGAGGCAGCACCTCGGCAGGACCGCTCACCCCCGAAGGGCCCGGCACACCCGGGCCCTTCGACTTTTACCGCCGAGCCCCGCGCCGATTCGGGGATTCAGCGACCGCGCTGCTCCGTCTTCGCGTATCCGCGTTTCAGGAGGTCATGTCAAGTGCCGGTTGCGGTCATACCCGGCGCGGCATGACCCGCTCGCCGGCCTGCGTATGCCCCGACTGGCATCCCGAAACTCATATCAGCAGCCTCGCCCACCCCGAAAGGCGACGCCCATGGCCCAGCATCTGCTCTTGGCCTGGAGAGGTCGGGATTTCCCCGACAGGCGCATCTTCTTCAGCCTCATGAAGTCCGACGAAGGTGTTCACCTCGATGGTCGGCTTCTACGACTCCGTCAACGGACCGATCGAGCTGCCCACCATCCGGTCTCAGTGGGGCGTTTCACTGGCTTCTCCTCCCCGCCCCTCCGGAACGAGCATCCAGCCTTGGGGGGCATGGGTCGGCGACGGTGGACAGATCTGGCACTCGTACGACGTGTTCAATCCGAGACCGGCGGCGATCTCTGGGGCCACCTCGAACCATCCGCCCATGCTCGTGACCCATCGGGAGGTCCTCTACCTCTACTGGAGAGGAAAGGACGACCAGCACATCTACTGGTCCTCGCTCGGGGCCGACGGCTGGGGACCGCCGAACGGGCTCAACGATCGGATCAGCAGCGACGTGCCCGCCGTCACACCGTTCGGCAACTGGCTGGTCATGGCCTGGGTGGGCGGAGGAAGCGACAGCACGCTGTACTACAGCGTCCAGAACACCGCCGGCTGGTCGGCGCAGAGAGCGACCCCGTTCAGAAGTGGGTGGCGACCGACGCTGGCAGAGTTCAACGGCAAGCTGTACTGGCTGACGCCGGACGAACGACCGGCAGGCTCCGCCCTCGTGCGGGCTGCGGTTCTCGGTCGTTCGCAGGGGCGTTTATTGGGTGGAGGCGCGGGGGTGGGGCGGGTAGCGTGTGGGGCATGGCACGAGGTATCTGGTCGCAGAAGGTTCGCAGCGTCCGCTGACGGCGGCGCCTTCTCCTTTGTGAATCCGCGTTCGCCGTTCCGGGTCCTGCCGGGCGGCCGTCTGATTCTGCCCGGCTCCATGGCGAGCTGCGGAGCACCTCTTGAGCCTCACCCCCATTCCCGAGAACTCGTCCCTGCCCGTGCCCGCGGGCGAGAGCGCGCACGTCCGTGCCCAGGACATCGCTGTCACCCGCGGGTCGCGGCGGGTTCTGCGCGGCGTCTCGGTCACCGTCTCGGCGCGGTCGCGGATCGCCGTCGTCGGCGAGAACGGCCGTGGCAAGACGACGTTGCTGCACGTCCTCGCGGGTCTGATCCCGCCCGACGAGGGCACCGTGCACCGCGCCGGCACGATCGGCCTGGTCCGCCAGGAGCTGGCGGCGCGCGGCGGTGAGACCGTCGGCGCCCTGACCTCCGCGGCGCTGGCCGCGCCGCTCGCGGCCCTCGCCGCGCTGGACGAGGCGACCGCGGCCATGACGGCCGGTGTTCCGGCCGCCGACGACCGCTACGCCCTGGCGCTGGAGGCAGCGGTCCGGCACGACGCGTGGGACGCCGAACGCCGTGTCGACGTCGCCCTCGACGCCCTCGGCGCGTGCACGGACCGCGACCGCCGGTTGGCGACGCTGTCGGTCGGGCAGCGCTACCGGGTGCGGCTGGCGTGCCTGCTCGCCGCCCGGCACGACGTCCTGCTGCTCGACGAGCCGACCAACCATCTCGACGCCGGCGGGCTGGACTTCCTCACTCGGCGGCTGCGCGAACATGAGGGCGGCCTCGCCGTCGTCAGCCACGACCGGGCGCTGCTGCGCGACGTCGCCGACCGGTTCCTCGACCTCGACCCCAGCCGCGACGGCAGGCCGCGGCTGCACGCGGGCGGCTATGACGCCTGGCAGGACGCGCGGCGCGGCGAGCGTGAGCGCTGGGAACAGGACTACGAGCAGCAGCAGGCCGAGCAGCGGCGGCTGCAGGACGCCGTGTCCAAGGCGCGCGACCGGCTGTCCACCGGCTGGCGTCCGGACAAGGGCACCGGCAAGCACCAGCGCCAGTCCCGCGCGCCGGGCGTCGTGCAGGACCTGAACCGGCGGCAGGACGCCCTCCTGGCGCACCGCATCGACGTGCCGGAGCCGCCGCCGACCCTGCGCTGGCCCGACCTGGGAACGCGGACGCGAGCACCGCGGCTGCGGGCCCAGGGCGTCGGTCTCGGCGAGCGGCTGGCCGGGCCGGTCGACCTCGCCCTCGACGGCGGCGACCGGCTGCTCGTCACCGGGCCCAACGGCGCCGGGAAATCCACGCTGCTCGCGGTACTGGCCGGTTCTCTCCAACCGACGGAAGGACGACTCTGGACGGCGAACGGCGTCCGGGTCGCCCTGATCACGCAGGAGACCGCCGAGCACGATCCCGAACTCACCGCCCGCGAGGTGTACGCCCGGCACGTGGGACGGCTGGTGGCAGGCGGCGCGCTGCGCGACGCCGACATCGTTCCGCTCGGGGCGCTCGGACTCCTCGACGCCGCCGCGACGCACACGCCCACCGCGCGGATGTCGCAGGGCCAGCAGCGGCGTCTCGACCTGGCTCTCGCGCTGGCCGGGCGCCCCGGCCTGATCCTGCTCGACGAACCGACCAACCATCTGTCGTCCACTCTCGTCGACGAGCTGACCGGCGCGATCCGCGCCACCGGCGCCGCCGTCGTCGTCGCCACCCACGACCGGCAACTGCTGAGAGACCTCGCCGACTGGCCGCGTCTCGCGATCGGACGCGTGGACGCCTGAGAAAGATCCCGATGGGCGGTCCGGCGCCGGCCGGTCCGCCCATCGGGGTCAGGTCCAGCGGGTCAGGGCCGCTTCCAGGGGTTCGTAGCCGTCGTCCGCCCAGGCGATGTGGCCGTCCGGGCGGACGAGGACCGCGTCCACGTCCAGGTCTCCGCGAGGGTGCGGGATGCCGCCGTGGCGCGGTCCGTCGCCCAGTTCCAGGACGGCGTGCCCGCCGGAGTGCAGGACGGCCGGGTCGAGTCCGGGCATGGTGCGGCCGACGAGCGGATGCCGTCCGGGGAGGTCGTAGCGGATGTCGAGGCCGGAGATCAGCCCGGCGAGACGGAGGTTGGCCTCAGTTGCCGCGCAGGTCGGCGGCCAGTTTCCAGCCGAGGTTGAACGCGTCCTGGAGGCCGAGGTTGAGCCCCTGCCCGCCGGTCGGCGAGTGGATGTGGGCCGCGTCGCCCGCGAAGAGCACGCGGCCGTGCCGGTAGTGCTCGACCTGCCGTGAGGCGTCGGTGAAGCGCGAGGCCCACCGGACGTCCTGGACGTCGGGGACGGCGCGGCGGACCTCGTCCAGGGTGACGGGCGTGTCGCGGGCGGCGGTCTGCTGCTCGGGCCCGGCGATCAGAGCCCGGTACAGGCCGCTCTCCAGCGGCAGGACGTTCGCGACGCCGTCCTCGGGACGGTCGAACGAGGGCAGCCGCCACCGGCCGGGGCGCTCCCGCGTGAGGGTGATGTCGGCGAACACGCGCCCGTCGCCGGCGAGCGCCAGTTCGCAGGCCAGCATCAGCCCGGTCGGGCCGGCGCCCGCCACGAGCACATCAACGATCATGCCCGCAGGTCCTTCCGCCTGGTGTAGACGAGGTGGAACGCCGGCAGCGGCACGGCGATCACCGGCCAGACGAGGTTGAGCACGAGCGGCGCGGTGTCCAGCGGCAGGACGAAGGCGCCGATCACGTGCAGCACCGCGTTCAGGATCGTGGCCGCGCCCCACACGGCGGTCAGCGTCCGCAGGCCCTGCCGGAAGCCGGCGTCGTGGTCCCACCGGGCCTCCCACCCCCGCGGCCCCTCCGGCCCGACCTTGGTCAGGACGAACGAGCGGAACACCACCATCAGCGCGGGACGCCCGTACACGACCGACGCCAGGAGCCACACCCCGGCCACGCCCACGAGCATCCAGATCCAGGAGTCGCGGACGAGCAGCGTGCGCGGGTTTCCGGTCCCGCGCGTCCCTCCGATGATCTCGACCAGCGCGCGGATGTGCGCGGGGCGGTCGCGCATGAACGCCAGGTTCGACTCGATGTAGGCGGCCAGGGTGTCCCGGCGGGTCTCCGCCGGGACCAGCCGGGGCCGCATGAACGCGCGCGGATGTCGCCGTTCTCGCAGCGGCCGGCGGATGCGGCTGCGTCAGACCCAGGTCGCCGAGTCCGGGTCGATGCCTCGGTCGCGGGCGTTGGCGTCGATGATGTCGCGGAGCCAGGCGGTCATGCCTGGTTCGATCGCGTCGTAGTAGGCCGCGAAGCCGGGGTCGGCGGCGTATCTCCTCCCCAGGCAGACCTGCATCGAATGGGTGCAGTCGAAGTACTCGCCGATGGAGGCCCTGTGCCGTTCGGCCAGAGCGTTGGCCTCGGCGCCGCCCGGCCTGACGTCGGCGCGCTTGGCCGCCGCCAGGTCGTTCTCCAGCGTCGCGACGTCGTCGGCGATCTGCTGCCAGTCCTCGGAGGTCCTGCCCGCGGCGCGCTCGGCGGACTGCGCCCATTGAGCCGTGTCGCCCCATCGGTCGCGCGCGGCCGCGAGCCATGACGGGTTCCATCCCCGCCCGAAGATCGCGACTTGTTCCTCAGCGGACAGGAGGATGCCGGCGCTCGCGGCCTCGATCAGGCGGTCGACCGCGTCGACCATCGACTGCAGGCGGGAGATGCGGCCGAGGAGCTCGGCGCGCTGCTGTCTCAGCGGCACGGTCATGTCCGCGGTCGAGGCATCGAGAAGATCACCGACCTCGGCGAGGGACAGACCCAGTTCGCGGTAGATGAGAACCCGGTGGATGCGTGCGACGTCAGCCGCCGAGTAGAGCCGGTAACCGCCGGCGGTCCGTCCCGACGGGCGGACGAGCCCGATCGCGTCCCAGTGGTGGAGGGTGCGGACGGTGACCCCCGCGTGCGATGCCGCGGCTCCGACGGCCAGCCCGCCGGGGCCCGCGGCATCGTCCATCGCGGTGTCGGTCACGCCGTCGAGTCTGACATGCGCCGTCTCACCCCTTGGGCAGGGGGATGCCGGCCGCTTCGAGGTTGCGCGCCTCGGGGCTGCCGGCGTCGAGGGTACGGGCCGCGGTGATGATCACACGAGCGTTCTCCGGTGTGACGACCTCCAGATCCACGGTGTTCCAGGGAGTCTTTCGCGGTCCCGCCGTGCAGCCGGGCGCCAGCGCGGTGCACGCTTGCGCGATCTCGTCGATCTGGCTCAGCACGCAGGAGAAGCTGATGCCCACCGCTGGAGGGGCCGGCGGGGCGCCGGCCGGGACGAGCAGAACGTCCTGGAACCTCCACCGTCGAAGGTGCGTGACCTGGCCGGGGATCGTGAACAGGTCGACGAAGCCGAACCCGCGAACCCAGAAATCCGCGGACGCGGCCAGGTCGGATGTCGGCACGTTGACGAACATCGGCATGCCGTAGATGCCCCGGTAGATCTCAGGAGGCGTCGCGTCGGGCCCGGGCGGAGGGACCGGGCTGACCTCGAACGCCTCGTAGTAGTCGCTCATGCGTTCATCGTGGAGCCTGACGCAACGTCAGGGTCAAGCCCGGACGGTCCGGACCGCGTCCCACCGGCGGTGACATCGGCCCCAACCGCGCATGTATGCCTCCCCTGAGGAATCTGCCTGCCCCAGGGAGGGAGGCGGCCAGGACGCCGAACGTTCCACACGAGTTCCATCGATCTTGCTTGGAGTCGTACCGCCGGCGTCTCGGAATGGGGCATCGCGCTGGGAGCGTTGTAGGTGAGGTGACCACGGTGGAGGAGCGGTTGACCGCGAACCGCGTCGGCACGCTGAAGCCCATGGCGTCGCTGACCGGCGGCTGGGAAGGCGTCGTCGAGGTGTCGGCTCGGCCCGGGACGGACGAGCACGCCCCGGAGGGCGCCGCCATCGCCTGCGAACGCTGCGGCGACCCGGTCGGGGCGGAACGCCTGGCCGCGCGGCCCGCCACCCGTCCCCGCATCGCCCGCGCCGGCTGATCATGATCAGGGTGCGCCCCTTCAGGGAGACCGACCGCGCGGAGCTGCGCAGGCTGTTCCGGCGCGCCGGCGAGGCGTCCCCGAGCGCCTTCCAGTGGGGCCACGAAGACTCCGAAGCGGCCATCTACCTGGACCCCTACATGGACCTGGCGCCGGCGTCGCTCTTCGTCGCCGTGCTCGACGGAGCCCTGGTCGGCTACCTGACGGGGTGCCTCGACAGCGCGAGCTTCCCGAGTGAGAGCGAACGCGTCGGACGGGCCATCCGGAAGTACCGTCTGGTCCTGCGCCCCAGGACCGCCCCCTTCTTCGCGCGCGCGGCCTTCGACGCGGCGTCGGTCGCGCTGCGGCGAGAGCCCACCGCGCGCGGGTTCCGCGACACCCGCAGGCCCGCGCACCTGCACATCAACCTGGCGCCTGAGGCGCGGGGAACGGGCGCCGCCGACGCGCTGCTGAACCGCTGGTTCGACCGGCTCAGAGAGACCGGCTCGCCCGGCTGCCACTTGCAGACCCTGGTCGAGAACACCCGCGCCGTGCGGTTCTTCCGGCGCATGGGTTTCGTCGAGCACGGCCCGACCCCGCTGGTCCCCGGCTTCCGGTACGGCGGCAGGCGGATGCACCAGCAGACGATGATCTGGCCCCCTCAACCGGACACGCCCTGAGGCGATCTGGTCGAGATAATCGGCCCTGTCCGGCCAAACGGGTCCGTTTGCCACCTCGCGATGAGTTTCCCGCCCCGCCCCGGTCTTCATTGGCGACCCGAGGGAAGACGACGACCATCGCGCTCGTCCCCGCAGAGGTCCCGGCCGGCATCCGCCTGACGACCCGGGACGTCGACGCCGACCACACGGCCCTGCGCGAACGCGGCGTCGATGCGGACGCGGAGGTGCTGCGGATGGGGCCAGGGGTGCCCCCGATGTTCTCCGTGCGCGACCCGGACGGCAACGACCTCCTTCTCATCCAGGACTCCTGAACGGGCGGTATCGGTGATGGACGAGCAGTTCACTGCGCGCTTGCAGAAGAGCCCGAGCAAGGGCGGCTGGACCTATGTCGTGTGGCCCGAGTCGGCCGAGTTCTTCGGCACCCGGGGCCTGGTGCGGGTCCGGGGCACGATCGATGGTCACCCGTTCGAGAGTTCGTTCATGGCCCTGGGGAACGGCACCCACAAACTGCCGGTGAAGGCGGACTTGCGCAAGGCGATCGGCAAGCAGGAAGGCGACACCGTGTCCGTTCGCCTGCGGGAGCGCCTGAAGCCCTGGTGCGGGTCCGAGCCCGATCACGGTCGCCTGGCCTTCCCGCACGCCCGTGGCGCCCACGGGTGCGCGGGAACCGGACGATCGGACCTGGCCACCACCGGCCGGAGCGGCCTTCGCCATCGGCCGGGTGCGGACACTCGCCGCCCGGCGGATACTTCAGGCATGGGTGTGGTGGAGACGGAGCGGCTTGTCATGCGGCCGCTGTCGGGTGAGGACTTCGACGACTATGCCGCGATGCTGGCCGACCCGGAGGTGGCGGGCCGGCTGTCGGAGAGCGTCAGTACCTCACCCGCTGATGCCTGGCGGAATCTCGCGATGTTCATCGGGCACCGGGAGATCCGCGGCTACTCGCACTGGGCGCTGGTGGAGAAGGCCACGGGCCGGTTCGTGGGGCGCGCCGGGCCCTGGCGGCCGCACGGGTTTCCGGGGCTGGGGATCGGCTGGTGCCTGGCGCGGGAACACTGGGGGAAGGGGTACGCCACGGAGGCGGCCCGCGCTTCTCTGGACTACTGCCTCGGAGAGTTGGGCGCCGAGGAAGTGATCTCTCTCATCCTGCCGGGCAACTCCCCCTCCATCGCCGTCGCGGAGCGCATCGGCCACCGCTACCTGCGCGATGTCCAGTACCGCGGCCAGACCGTCCACCTCTACGGCCAACGTTTGGGTTCGGCCTGAGATATTGCTTTGCAGGTGGAATGGGCCCCCGCCTAGGCTCCGGCGGGTGGGACGTACCGTCATCGTGGGCGACATCCACGGCTGCTTCGACGAGCTGATCGAACTGCTGGAGAAGGTCGGGCTTCGGCCGGACGACCTCCTGGTCAGTGTGGGCGATCTGGTCGATCGGGGGCCGGCGCCCGGCGAAGTCGTCGGGTTCTTCCGTGAGCGTCCGAACTCGGTCGTTCTCATGGGCAACCACGAGCGCAAGCACGTACGCGGGGTCCTCTCCTACGCGCAGGAGATCACGCGGCTCCAGATGGGCGACGCCTACGCGGAGGCGGTCGACTGGATGCGGACGCTTCCCTACTTCTTCGAGGACGAGCATGTGCGGATCGTGCATGCCGCGCTGGTTCCCGGAGTCGCGCCGGCCGAGCAGAAGGAGGAGATCCTCTGCGGAACGACCAGCGGGGAGCGGCAGCTCACCGCGCTGTTCCCGGACGGCCACTGGCACGACCGCTACGCCGATGACAAGCCGGTCGTGTTCGGTCACCACGTCACCGGACGGGAGCCGCTGGTCCGGGACGGCAGAGTCTTCGGCCTCGACACCGGCGCCTGCCACGGCTGGAACCTGACCGCGCTCAGCGTCCCGGACTTCACCGTCCACTCGGTGGAGGCCCACGTCGACCACTGGTCGGTCACCAAGCGCGAGTGGCAGTTGCCGGTGCTGAAGACCAAGGCGTGGGGCGACCTCACGTGGGAGGAGCTGAACGAGAAGGTCGCGCGCTTCTCCGGCACGTCCGACGCGGCTTCGCGGGAATGGCTCCGGGCGGTCGAGGAGTGGGCAGCGGCGGTGCGGGCTCTGATTCCCATCCTGGTCGACGCGGCGCACCAGGCGGCGGGGGTCCTGACCGCGGACGAGATGCGGCGGCACCCGGCCGCGTCCGTGCTGTTCCAGGCCCGTGGCGGACGGCTCGACCAGGCCGTCCTGGCCAAGCGCTGCACGACCCCGCGCCGCACCTCGGACCTGGCCGCCGCCCTCGACATCGCCGCCCCCGCCCCTCCCGTCTGAACCGCCGCGTGTCCGCGCTGACGTCCCCGATGCTCACCGGGGCGGCGTGCCGTGGCGGGCGGGAGTGCGGTGGTCGCGCCGGTAGCGGCCGGGCGGAAGGTCGAATTCGCGTTTGAACGCGTTGGCGAAGGCGAACTCCGAGCCGTATCCGACCTGTTCCGCCACGACGTTCAGAGGGGCGTCGGAGTCGCGCAGCAGCCGCATCGCGGTCGTCAACCGCCACCAGGTCAGGTAGGCCAGCGGCGGCCGCCCCACGAGCGCCGTGAAGCGGCGGGAGAACGCGGGCGGCGGCGTGGGCATGTTCGCCGTCCAGCTGGCCCGCCACGCCGGCGCGCACGTCATCGCCACCGCCGGCCCGCGCAGCTCCGGCCGGGTCCGCGGCTACGGCGCCGAGCAGATCATCGACTACACCCGGGTCCCGCCGCATCAGGTGCTGGACCGACCGGTGGATGTGGTGCTCAACCTCGTTCCGATTCCGCCCGAGGCCGCGGAGGCACTGTGCCGTGCCGTCCGCCCCGGCGGCTCGGTCGTCTCGATCACCGTCCCGGTGGATCCCCCGCCCCGGGCAGGCGTGACGGCGACGCACTTCGTCGCCCGCAACGAGCCCGCTCAACTCGCCGAGCTCATCACCCTCATCGACCGCGGCACGGTGCGGGTGGACGTCACGGCGGCCCGTCCTCTCGCCGATCTCCCCGCCCTGCACCGGGACGCCGAGGCCGGCCGCACCAGCGGCAAGATCATCCTCGTCCCCTGAAGGAGACCCTGGTGGCCACCTGACGAGTGAAGAGGTGGGGGCGCGGTATAAGGGCGCCATGGACTTCAAGCTGGAGTTGGTCGCGGTGCCGGTCTCGGACGTGGACCGTGCCAAAGCGTTCTATACCGAGAAGGCCGGGTTCAACCCGGATCATGATCACCGAGTGAGCGACGAGATCCGGTTCGTGCAGCTGACGCCGCCCGGGTCGGCGTGCTCGATCGCCATCGGCACGGGGCTCGTCGACACCGCGCCCGGGTCCGCGCAGGGGCTGCAACTGGTCGTCGCCGATGCCGACGCCGCTCGGGCGGAGCTCGCCGGACGGGGGGTCGAGGTCAGCGAGGTGCAGGAGTTCCCCTGGGGGCGGTTCGTCTACTTCCAGGACCCGGACGGCAACGGCTGGAACGTCCAGCAACTCGTCGCCCAGGGCTAGACAGCGCCTCGCGGGTGAAAGGGACGCTCGCACCCCGCCGTTAACCGTCTCCTTATCGCGGTTCTGGGGAAATGGCAGGATGCGGATACTCGTGGCCGAGGACGAGCGGTTCCTGGCCGATCTGGTGGCGGAGGGGCTGCGGAAGCGGGCCATGGCGGTGGACATCGCCTATGACGGGGCGGGCGCGCTGGAACGGCTCGCGGTCAACGAGTACGACGTCCTCGTCCTGGACCGGGACCTTCCCCAGGTGCACGGCGACGACATCTGCCGGGAGCTGGCGCAGCGCGAGGAGGCGGTGCGCATCCTGATGCTGACCGCGTCGGGCGCGGTCCACGAGCGGGTGGACGGGCTGAACCTCGGGGCCGACGACTATCTGGCCAAGCCGTTCGCGTTCGACGAACTGGTGGCGCGGATCCGCGCGCTGGCGCGGCGGAACGCGCCGCCGCTGCCGCCGGTGCTGGCGCGCTGCGGCGTCACGCTGGACACGGCGCGGCGGGAGGCGTCCCGGGACGGACGCCTGCTGGCCCTGTCCCCCAAGGAGTACGCCGTGCTGGAGGTGCTGATGCAGGCGCGGGGCGGCGTGGTCAGCACCGAGGAGCTGCTGGAGCGGGCGTGGGACGAGAACACCGACCCGTTCACCACCGTCGTCAAGGTGACCGTGAGCAAGCTGCGGGCCAAGCTCGGCGAACCGCCCGTCATCGTCACCGTTCCCGGGGCCGGGTACCGGCTGTGAGGCCGATGACGGTGCGGGCCCGGATGACGCTGCTGTACGGCGGCATGTTCGCCGTGATCACGCTGGGCGTGCTCAGCACCGTCCTGTGGATCCAGCGGAAGATCGTCAACGACCGCGTGCAGGACGTTCCGTTGAGGTCCCGGGTCGACGTGGTTCCGTGCGACCCGGGTCACGGCGTGCCGTGCCCGCCGGAGCACCCGATCGAGTTCGTGGATCCCGGTCCCCGCGAAGGGCTCAAGGAGGCCGTCGGGCGGGAGCAGTTCCAGGACAGCCTGGTCGGGTCGCAGCGGCTCGTCATCCTGGTCGCGATCGTGGTGATCACGGTGCTGGCCCTCGCGGTGTGCTGGTGGCTGACCGGGCGGCTGCTGCGGCCGCTGCACCGCATCACGGCGACCGCGCGCCGGCTGTCGCTGTCCACCCTGGACGAGCGCATCGCGCTGGACGGCCCGCAGGACGAGCTCAAGGAGCTGGCCGACACCTTCGACGCCATGATCGACCGGCTGGAGAAGGCGGTGGACAGCCAGCGCCGCTTCGTCGCCAACGCGTCCCACGAGCTGCGCACGCCCCTGGCCGTCCAGCGCACCGCCGTCGAGGTCGGCCTCGCGGACCCCTCGCCGGAGCGGCTCGCCGAGGTCCGGGCCGAGATGCTGCGCAACACCCGGCGGTCCGAGCGGCTGATCGAGGGGCTGCTCGTCCTCGCGCAGGGGGAACGCGGGCTCGACGCCCGCGCGCCGGTGGACCTCGAAGCGGTGGTCGGGCAGGTCGTCGAGGACAACGTCACGGACGCCGTCCGCGGCCGGATCAGCGTCGCCGCCGACACGCGGCCGGTCACCGTCGCCGGGGACGAGGTGCTGCTCACCCGGATGGTCGCCAACCTGGTGCAGAACGCGATCCGGCACAACCGGCCCGGCGGGGACGTCCGCGTGGAGCTGTCGGAGGGGGCGCTGGTCGTGCGCAACACCGGGCCGCGGGTCCCGGCCGAGAGGGTGGACGAGCTGTTCGAGCCGTTCCGCAGGCTGCACGCCGACCGGACGGCGTCGTCGCAGGGTGCGGGGCTCGGCCTGTCCATCGTCGCCGCGATCACACGCGCCCACGGCGGCCACGTGAGGGCCAGGGCGAACCCGGACGGCGGGCTGTCGGTCACCGTGGCCCTCACATGATCGGTCACTCGCTGCGCAGCACGGCGGCGGTGCGGGTGGCGGCGGCCCGGACGGCGGGCGGCCAGGCGCCGAGGACGGCGACGACCAGCCCCGCGCACGCCGGAGGCAGCAGCAGGAGCCAGGTGTAGACGTGGATCCAGGAGGTCGCCATCCCGCTGCCGAGCATGTCGCCGGTGAGCACCACGACGCCGTGGTGGGCGAGCACCCCGAGCGGCGCCCCGAGCGCGCCGCCGGCGACGCCGAGGGCGGCCATCGACGTCACCATCATGGCGACGACCTGCCGCGGGGTCGCCCCGACGGCCTTGAGCACGCCGAGGTCCCGGCTGCGTTCCCGCGCGTTCAGGAGCACGCTGTTGAGGACGCCGAGCGCCGCCGCCGCACAGATGATCAGTGAGAACAGCAGGAACAGCCCGCCGAAGACCGCGCCGTTGCCGAGGTCGGGCTCGGTCGGCTCGGCGATCAGCGCGGCGGACGGGGCCGCGGCCATGACCCGGCGGGCGTAGTCGGCCGCGTCGGTCCCCGAGGTGAGGATGACCGAGAAGGGCGGCGGCGGCCCGTCCCCCCGCACGGCTCCCGGCAGGCTCGCGGCGTCGAGCATCAGCCGGTCGGTGTCGGGGTGCGCGAACGCGCCGACGATCCGGACGGTGGCCCGCGTGCCGGACGTCTGGAGGGACACGGTGTCGCCCACGTCCAGGTCGTGGAGCCGCAGGAAGGCCTCGGTCGGCACCACCTCGCCGGGCCCCGAGAACCAGCGCCCGCGGACGAGGCCGTCACCGAGGAAGGGGCGGTAGTCGCCGCCGTAGGTCTCGGCGGTCAGGCTCGACGGCGCCCCGGGGACCCGCACGTTCACCGGGGAGAACGACATCACGTGGGCGGTGCCCGGCTCGGCCCGCAGCAGCGCCGCCAGCCGGTCCTCGGTCATGCCGCCGGAGGCCCTCGGGTCGAAGCCCACGGTGACGGAGGTGTGCCCTTCGGTGTCGGCCGTGAGGATCTTCATGACCGTCTGCTGCATCCCGAGGCCCAGGGTCACCGCGGTCACGCCGAGGCACAGCCCCGCGAGGGTGAGCGCCGTCCTGGCGGGGCGGGCGGCGGGCAGCCCGAGGCCCAGCCCGGCCGGGACGGGCAGCCGGGTGCGCAGCAGCCACCGCTGGAGGCGCCGCCCGCGGCCCCGCCGCGACACGGTCCCGGCGCTGATCGCCTGCACCGCCGGGAGCCGTCCGGCCCGCAGCGCCGGAAGGGCGGCGGCCGCCGCCACGAGGGCGAGGACCCCGGCGCCCCCGGCCAGGTCGAGCGCGGGCGCCGCTCCCCCGGCCGACGGCAGGTCGAATCCCTCCGCCACGCCCGCCGCGATCCGCAGGGCGAGCAGGTGGCCCGCCGCCATGCCGGCCGCGCAGCCGAGCAGCGCCGGGACGGTGACCATCACGACGTGGACGGCGGTGACCTGCGCCGGGGTGAAGCCGAGCGCCTTCATGACGCCGATGTGCCGGAACCCGGAGACCACCGCGCCGCTGACCACGTTGGCGACGATGAACACCGACACCGCCAGGGCGAGCGCCCCGAAGACGGTGACGAAGGGGATGAGCTGGTCGAACTTCTCCTCGAAGGACCGCTGGGCGGCGACGTAGGACTCGTAGCCGCGCGTCGGCACCCCGGCGGTCGCGGTCGCCACGCTCCGCCGGACCTCGGACGGGCCGCCCGCACGGTCGAACCGGTAGAGCATCTGCCAGCCGTCCGGCCTGAGCGCGTCGATCTGGCCGGGGGTCACCCAGCCCATGAGGCCGTCCGTCGCGGAGTTGGCGAAGCCGACGATGGTGAGTTCGGGCAGGCCGGGGGGCGTCATCTTGCCGCCCAGCCGGAAGGGGCCGCCGGGCCGGGCGCGGAGCACGATCTCACCGGGCCCGCGGACCCACCGGCCCTGCGTGAGGGTGAGCCTGTCGACGGGACCGCCGGGGTCGGCCCGCCCCGCCACCGGGAGGCCGTCGCCGCCGGGCCCCCTGTGGCCCTGCCCCTGCGGCAGGACCGCCGTCCGGAACGGGCCGGCCGCGGCGGTGACGCCGGACGCGTGCGCGGTGGCGGCGAGCCGGTCGGCGCTCACCCGCGCGGCGTCGAAGGAGACGGTCGCGTGCGCGCCGCGCGCCCGCGTGAAGGCGTCGTCGAAGAGGGAGCCCGACGCGACCAGCAGGCCGAGCCCGAACACGAGCGTCGCCGTGGACAGCGCCACGACGACGGCGATGCTGACCGTCTGCACGCGGCGCCGCCGCACCCCGGCGCGCGACGCCGCCCAGACCGCGCTCACCGGGCCCACGACTCGTCCCGCGCGGACTCCCGGACGATCCGGCCGTCCCTGAACTCGACCAGGCGGGACGCGCAGCGGTCGGCCAGGCCGTGGTCGTGGGTGACCAGCAGCAGGGTCTGGCCCTTGTCGTTGAGGTCGAGCAGCAGGTCGCTGACCTGCTCGCCGGTCGCGCTGTCGAGCGCGCCGGTCGGCTCGTCCGCCAGCAGCAGCGCCGGGCGGTTCACCAGCGCCCGCGCCACCCCGACGCGCTGGCGCTCGCCGCCGCTCAGCACCGCCGGATAGGCGCCGCGGCGGTCGGCGATGCCGAGGTCGTCCAGCAGTTCCAGCGCGCGGGCCCGCGCCTTGCGCGCCGGGACGCCCGCCAGCCGGGCGGCCAGCGCCACGTTCTCCAGTACGGGCAGGTCGTCCAGCAGGTTGAAGAACTGGAAGACCATCCCGATCCGGCGGCGCCGGAAGCGGGCCAGGGCGGCCTCTCCCATCCCGGTGAGGTCGTCGCCGCCCACCGCCACCGAGCCGGCCGTGGGGCGGTCCAGGCCCGCGACCATGTTGAGCAGCGTCGACTTCCCGCTGCCGGACGGCCCCATCACCGCGACGGACTCGCCGCGCCGGATCGCGAGGCTCACCCCGTCCAGCGCGGCGACGTCGCCGAATGCCTTGCGCACGGCCTCAAGCCGTACGACCGTTTCCTCGCGTGTGTTCACGGCCCCCAACGTGGCAGCCGGGAGGTTTCGGCGCGGTGAGCGCGGGCGGGCGCGTCAGACGCCGAGGCCGCGGCCGATGATCTCTTTCATGATCTCGGTGGTGCCGCCGAAGATGGTCTGGATGCGGACGTCCTGGTAGGCCTTGCCGATGGGGTACTCGGTCATGTAGCCGTAGCCGCCGTAGAGCTGGACGCAGCGGTCCACGACCCGCTTGAGCAGCTCGGTGTTCCACCACTTGAGCATCGCGGCCTCGTCGGGGGTCAGCTCTCCCCTGCCCTCCTTGACGATGCACTCGTCGGTGAAGGCGCGCGTGACGGTCAGCTCGGTCTTCATCTCGGCGAGCGTGAACCGGTTGTGCTGGAACTTGCCGATGGGACGGCCGAACGCCTCGCGGGTCTTGCAGTACTCCAGGGTCTGCTCGAAGGCGGTCTCGGCGGCGGCCTGCGCGGTGGCGCCGATGGACAGCCGCTCGCGGGCGAGGTTCTGCATGAGGTAGATGAAGCCCATGCCCTCCTCGCCGAGGAGGTTCTCCTTCGGGACGCGGACGTTGTCGAAGAACAGCTCGGCGGTGTCCTGGGCGTGCATGCCGACCTTGTCGAGGTTGCGGCCGCGCTCGAAGCCCTCCATGCCGCGCTCGACGGCGAGGAGGCTGACGCCCTTGGCGCCGGCGGACGGGTCGGTCTTGGCGACGACGATGACGAGGTCGGCGAGGATGCCGTTGGAGATGAACGTCTTCGACCCGTTCAGGACGTAGTGGTCGCCGTCCTTCAGCGCCGTGGTCCTGATGCCCTGGAGGTCGGACCCGGCGGCGGGCTCGGTCATCGCGATCGCGGTGATGATCTCGCCGGAGCAGTAGCCGGGAAACCAGCGCCGCCGCTGCTCGGGGCCGCACAGCTGCCGCAGGTACCCGCCGTTGATGTCGTTGTGGACGGCGAAGCCGGGCCCGTGCACGCCGGCCTTCGCCAGCTCCTCGTTGAGGATCACGTAGTAGCGGTAGTCGGGGTCGCCGCCGCCCCCGAACTCCTCCGGCATGTCGATGCCGAGCAGGCCCGCGCGCCCGGCCGCCAGCCAGACCTCGCGCGAGACGATCCCGTCCTTCTCCCACTGCTCGTGGTGGGGCGCGACCTCCTTGGCGATGAAGGAGCGCACCATGTCGCGGAAGGCCTCGTGCTCCTCGGTGTAGATGTCGCGTCCCATCCGGCGGGCTCCCTCGGTAGTGCGTGGGCCTGAGTAAGTGCGTGCTGATACACGATTAATGTAACACTGGTGCTGTCACATATCGGGAGGCGGCATGGAACTGACCGTCGACGAGCTGGCCTCGCGCGCCGGGGTCACCGTCCGGACCGTGCGGTTCTACGCCGGGCGCGGCCTGCTGCCCCCGCCGAGGCTGCGCGGCAGGACGGGCCTCTACGGCGCCGACCACCTCGCGCGGCTCGAACTCGTCCGGGAGCTCCAGTCGCTCGGGCTCACGCTCGCCTCGATCGAGAAGCACCTCGGGCGGATCCCGCTGGACGCGCCGGCCGAGGACCTCGCCCTCCAGCGCGCCCTGCTGTCCCCCTGGGCGCCCGAGCGGCCGGAGGACCTCGGCCGGCACGAGCTCGACCGCCGCGCCGGACGCCACCTCGACGACGAGACGATCGGGCGGCTGGAGGCCCTCGGCGTCGTCGAGCGGATCTCCGGCGGCCCGGCGGGCGAGGTGCGGGTCGTCAGCCCCGCGCTGCTCGGCGTCAGCGCCGAGCTGGCGGCGCTCCAGCTGCCGCTGGACACGCTGGTCGCCTCGTACCAGGCCGTGGACCGGCACACGACCGCGCTGGCCGCCGAGCTCCAGCAGGTCTTCCAGGACACCGTCGTCCGCCCCTACCGGGCGGGCGGGCGCGCGCCGCAGGAGCGCGAGCGGCTCATGGAGATGGCCGGGAAGCTCAAGCCGCTGATGATCCAGTCACTGGTGACCTCGTTCCAGCGGGCCGTCGACAAGGCGCTCCGCCGATCGGTCCCCGACTAGCCTCTCCGGCCCCGGTCAGGAGTTCTTCCACTCCTGGCCCTCGTACTCGACCAGGCGGGGGTGGACGAGGGTGTTGACGTCCACGTCGCGGCTCCGGCGGTCCTTGGGGAAGACCGCCGCCGCCTGGAGCAGCGGACCGTCGAGGAAGCGCAGGGCCGGGACGTCGCGCGGCAGCGCCAGCGAGGGAGGCCGCTTCCCGGGGGACGCCAGGACGAACCCCCAGTCGCCGAAGCTCGGGACGTCCACGTGGTACGGGGTGGTCGCGAGGCCGGCGGCGGCGATGGACTTCTGGATGCTCCAGAACGACTTGGGCGCGAAGTAGGGCGACCCGGACTGGACGACCATCCGCCCGCCCGGCGCCAGGGCCCTCTTCACCATCCCGTAGAACTCGACCGAGTACAGCTTGGCGGTGGACACGTCGTCGGGGTCCGGCATGTCGACGACGACCGCGTCGAACTGGCGGTCCAGGCCGCGCAGCCAGGAGAACGCGTCCGCGTTGACGATCTGGGCGCGCGGGTCCTCGAACGACCGCCGGTTGAGCGACTCCAGCGGCTGGTACGTCCGGGCGAGGCGGATCATCTCGGGGTCCAGCTCGACCAGCGTCGCGCTCTGGACGTCCCTGTAGCGCAGCACCTCGCGCAGCGCCAGCCCGTCCCCGCCGCCGAGGATCAGCACCCGCCCGTGCGGGCCCGACATCAGCGGGTGGACGAGCGACTCGTGGTAGCGGTACTCGTCCAAGGAGGAGAACTGGAGGTCGCCGTTCAGGAAGAGCCGCAGGTCCGAGGGACCGAGCCCGGCATGCCGGGTGATGACGATCTCCTGGTACCTCGTGCGCTTGGACACCGCGATCGGGGCGTCGTACAGCGCCTGCCGCGCCGACACCTCGAACCCGTCGGCGAGCGTGTACGTCCCGCCGAGGACGGCGAGGACGGCGACCATGCCGAGCGCGAGCGCGATCCGGGCGGCGCGGCCGACCTCACGGCGGAACAGCCACATCACGACCGCCATCCCGGCGACGGCGTTCACGACGCCGACGAGCAGCGCGCCCTTGATGTGCCCGAACGTGGGCAGCAGCAGGAACGGGAACGCCAGGCCGCCGATCAGCGCGCCCACGTAGTCGGCCGCGAACAGGTCGGCGACCGCCGACCCGGCGTCCTGCTTGCGGATCCGCTGGAGCAGCGTCATCAGCAGCGGGATCTCCGCGCCGATCAGCGCGCCGACCGCGAACGCCACCACCACCAGCGCCGGAACGTACAGGTCGAGCCACGCGAACGCCGCGTACAGCACGAGGACCGACACGCCGCCGATCAGCGCGAGCACGCCCTCGACGACCGCGAACGCCACCACGGCGCGGCCCTGCAGCGGCTTGGCGGCCAGCGAGCCGACGCCCATCGCGAACACCATCACCGACAGGACGATCGACGCCTGCGTGACGGAGTTGCCGACGAGGTAGCTGCCGAGCGCGACCAGGGCCAGCTCGTACACCAGGCCGCACGCCGCGCACGTGAACACGGCGGCGAGGACCAGCGCCCGCGCCGCCCGCGCCGGGACGCGCGACCTCCCCGGGCCGTCCCCCTCGGGAGGGGGCGGCTCCGGGGAGGGATCGCCGGACGGCCGGACGGCCTCGTCCAGATCGCGGGACGTCAGGAGACCGCCCCGGCCACGATCGCGGCGACCCCGAGGTCGGCGGCGGCGACGACCCAGCCCGCCGGGTGGATCGCGGCGCCCGTCCCGCCCGCGTCCACGAGCGTCGCGCCGAGCTTGCCGGGCGTGAGCACGTCCAGCAGGAAGAACGCCACGATCATCAGCACGATGCCGATCCCGCCGAACACGGCGGTGTCGACCAGGCCGTCGGTCAGGTCGCTGTCGCTGGTCACGATCGCGGTGGTGACGATCGCGGCGATGCCGAGGAGCTTGGCGGCCAGCAGGAGCGCGGCGCCCCGGTTGCCCTCGGTCCAGATCTGCTTGCCGAGCTTGCCGGGCGTCGTCACCTCCACGACCAGGTAGCCGAGCGCCATCAGGGCGATGCCGACCGCGCCGTAGGCGAAGGTCGCCCCGATCTCGTGAAGGATGTCGTTCATCTGTCGCTCCTCATCTGCCCGACCACCTCAGTCGCCCGACCACGTCTTGTCCCCGACCACGTCACTTGCCCGAGCCGGGTCCGCCGCCGCGGAACGACGCGGCGCCCCTGCTCGTCCATCCGTTGCTGCCCGGGCTGCTCCAGAGCCCGCTCACATGCGAGTAGTGGCGGCCGTAGCCGCGGCGCGCGCCGTCGACCGTGATCCGGCTGCCCGTCCCGTTCGGCAGGACACCGACGACGAGCTTCGGGTAGCGCATGAAGATGCCGCCGTTGGCGCCCATGGTCGCCAAGTCGTCCACCCGGTCGATCGGCCTGAACTTGCGGCCGATCTCCGAGGCGACCTTCTGGGGGGCCTTCGGCGACTGGTAGGTGTCCGGCCCGGTCCTGGAGTACTTGTCGGCGATCCAGGACGACTGCGACTTGCCGCAGCCGCCGAGCGCCGTGGCGGTCAGGGCCGCGGCGACCACCGCGCCCGCCACCCGGTATCTGCTGTTCATGAGGGTCTCACCAGACGGCTCCGCGTCATAACGATCTCCCGGGTCTGGGGGTAGGCGTGCCAGGTGCGCCATCCGAGCGCGGCCTCCTGCCCCGCCGTGTCCTCCAAGGCGAGGACGGTGACGGCGTGCGGGGAACCGGGGAAGGCCCCGGTCAGCGTGTCCCCGCGGTCCGCGAGCCGGGCGCACACGGCCTCGACGGCGCGGGCGAACGCCGTCCCGTCGCTGTGCGCCGCGGTCGTCGCCGCGAAGTCGTACGCCCAGCCGGGCACGCTCGTCGCCGCGTGCCCCGGCAGCGGCTCGGCGCGGCCGGGCAGGCACGCGACGGTCTCGCTCAGCGGCCCGGCGATGACCTGGTGGGACGCGCCGAGCAGGCGCAGCTCCACGGTCAGGCCCGCGCGCTCCACCGGCAGGACGGCGAGGGCGTCCATCGGCGGCAGGCCGAGCGCGAACGACAGCCCGTCGGCGCGGGCGTCCGCGTAGGGGGTGTCGAGGGTGGCCTCCAAGATCAGCTACCGCCCGGGTAGATCGTCATCGATCCCGTCGGGACGCGCTCGCCGAGCCCCGCCTCCCACTGGCCGCCGCCGTACTGCTCGAACGACAGGTACCTGCCGCGCGGGCCCTCGTAGTCGACGTACTCGACGCGGCCCTGCACGCCGACGCCCGTCGTGCCCTCGCTGGTGTAGTCGGCGGTGCCGTGCTCGTCGCGCCGGTACTCGACGCCGTCCACGACGAGGTTCTTCTCGCCGGGCCGCAGGTCGCCGATCTCGTGCTCGGTCCACCAGACGACCTCGAGGTCGGGGTCCTCCTCGACGGAGACCCACACCTTGGTCCCCTCGATCGTGTCGGCGTCCAGGAGGTGCTCGCTCCAGGTGAAGCCGCCCTCCTTCAGCCGCAGCGAGCCGCGGACGAAGTAGCGGGTGCCGAGGTACTCCACCATGTCGCCGGCCTTGAGGGCGCGGGGGTCGCCGGCCACCTGGTCCTCGGCGGCGAACGGGTCGCGCGGGACGGCCGGGGCGGGCGCGGGCGGCGGCGCGCCCGAACGACGCCGCAGCAGGACGGCGATGAGCGCCACCAGGGCGACCAGGATGAGTGCCAGCAGGATCACTATCGCCGCTTTGCCCACGGCACCTCCATCGTTTCGTCCGTTTCGGGGGGACAGACCTGCGGATCCTACCGACTGTGGCCTGTCAAGCCCATACCGCGATCAGACGTATCAAATGAAGATGCGGTTTCGTCCGGAAACGCTGCATTCCCGCCACCGACGCGCGGGCCGGAACCGGCCGGGACCGCGCCCGGCCGCGCGCCGGGCGGCGTCTCAGAGGCGCGTGGCGGCGGCGGCCACGCGCGCGTCGGTGGCGGTGAAGGCGATGCGGACGTGCCGGGCGCCCCCCGGGCCGTAGAACTCGCCGGGGCCGACCAGGACGCCGAGGGACGCCAGATGGGCGACGGTGTCCCAGCAGGGCTCGTCGCGCGTGGCCCACAGGTACAGGGACGCCTCGGAGTGCTCGATGCGGAACCCGTGCCTCTCGAACGCCTCGCGCAGGGCCGCGCGGCGCCGCGCGTACCGGGCCCGCTGCTCGTCGACGTGGGCGTCGTCGCCGTAGGCCACGGTCATCGCGGCCTGCACCGGCGCGGGGACGATCATCCCGGCGTGCTTGCGGACCTCCAGCAGCCGCTTCACCAGCGCGAGGTCGCCGGTGACGAACCCGGCGCGGTAGCCGGCCATGTTCGACCGCTTGGACAGCGAGTTCAGCGCGAGCAGCCCCTCGTGGGAGCCCTCGCAGACGTCCGGGTGCAGGATCGAGACCGGCGGGTCGCCCTCGTCCCAGCCGAACTCCAGGTAGCACTCGTCGCTGACGACGACCGCGCCCCGGCCGCGCGCCCACGCCACGACCTTGCGCAGGTGCTCGGCGGGCAGCACCTTGCCGGTCGGGTTGGACGGGGAGTTCACCCACACGATCTTCGGGGCGACCGGGCCGAGGGACAGCGTGCCGTCGGTCGCGACGGGGTCGGCCCCGGCGAGCCGGGCGCCCACGTCGTAGGTCGGGTAGGCCAGCGCGGGGAAGACGACCTTGTCGCCGGGTCCGGCGCCGAGCAGCGTCGGCAGCCAGGCGACGAGCTCCTTGGTGCCGATGACGGGGAGCACCGCGTCCGGGTCGGCGCCCGTCACGCCGGCGCGGCGCCGCAGCCAGCCCGCGACCGCCTCGCGCAGCTCCGGCGTCCCGTAGGTCTGCGGGTAGCCCGGCGCGTCGGACGCGCCGGCGAGGGCCCGCCTGATCGGCTCGGGCGTCGGGTCCACGGGCGTTCCGACCGAGAGGTCGACGATGCCGTCCGCGTGCGCCAGCGCCCGCTCCTTGTACGGCGCGAGACGATCCCACGGAAAGTCCGGCAGCGTGAACAACGCCCATACCTCCTTGGAGAAAACGCCGGGCCGCGGTCGTTCCCGACCACGGCCCGGTTCACGGCACAGGCGGACCCCGGAGCGCCCGCGCGGAGCGCTCCAGACCCGCCGGGATCAGTCGTCCTGGCTCTGCGGAGGCAGCGCGGCGACGATCGGGTGGTCCTTGTCGATCTTCCCGACCTTGGACGCGCCGCCGGGCGAGCCGAGGTCGTCGAAGAACTCCACGTTCACCTTGTAGAAGTCCTTCCACTGATCGGGGACGTCGTCCTCGTAGTAGATGGCTTCAACCGGGCAAACCGGCTCGCACGCACCGCAGTCGACGCACTCGTCCGGGTGGATGTAGAGCTGACGCTTCCCCTCGTAGATGCAGTCGACCGGGCACTCCTCGATGCATGCCTTGTCGAGCAGGTCCACGCAGGGCTGCGCAATGACGTAGGTCACGTCAGTGACTCCTCTCGGATTTCCGGCCCCGCCGCACGTCACGGCTCACCGCAAGCTCGCTGTGAATAGTATGGCCACCCCGCCGCCGTCGATTCGACATGGGGGTCCCTACATGTCCGGCCGCTTCGCCGCACGCCTGGTGGTGGCCATCAGTGGCGCGGACGTGGGCCAGCGGATCTCGCTGCGCCGCCGTCTGCCTACGGGAGGGTACAGCGACGTCGTGGGCGTACTCGAATCATGGTCCGCCGGGACGCTCGCGGTGCGCCGCCGCACCGGTGAGCTCGTCGAGGTGCCGGAGGCGTCCATGGTCGCGGCGAAGGTCGTCCCGCCGCAGCCCCCGCCCCGCCGGCGTCCCCGCCGCGAGGAGCCCGAAGAGGAATAGCGCCCGCGCCGGAGACCGTCGGCGTGTCGGCGGGACGACGCCGCCCGGCGCGTCCCGGGCGGCCGTCCACCGATCGGTGGACGACGGGTTCAACCAGTCGAGGCTGTCGGCGGTCCCATGCCCGCGACCAGCATTGACGGCATGACGGAAGTTGCTGAGCGGGCGGGCGGGAATCCGGTGACCGGGCCGGAGGAGGTCGTGCGGCTGGAGGCCATGCGCAAGGTGTACGGCGGTTCCAGGCGCGGTGTGGCGGCCCTGGACGGGGTGCCCCTCCGGCTGGACCGGGAGTCGTTCACCGCCGTGATGGGCCCGTCGGGGTCGGGCAAGAGCACGCTCCTGCACTGCGCGGCGGGGCTGGAGCGGCCGACGTCGGGAGCGGTGCGGCTGGCCGGGGCGGATCTGACGGCGCTGGGCGAACGGGCGTTGACGCGGCTCCGGCGCGAGCGGATCGGGTTCGTGTTCCAGGCGTTCAACCTGCTGCCGGAGCTGACGGTGGTGGACAACGTGACGCTGCCGCTGCGGCTGGCCGGGCCGCGACCGGCTGCGCCGGGTACCTGGCCACCGAGAACGCGCGGGCCGGCACCTCGCGGCTGACCGGCGCGATCCTGCCGGTCATGCTGGCCACCGGACTGGCGCTCGCGCTGGCCTACATGCAGACCACCCAGGCCGAGGGGGCGCGCGGTGTTCCGGGACAACCTCCGCGCCGACCTGGCGGTCACCTCGCCGACCGGCGGCCTGACGCTGGACACGGTCGACTGGATCGCCCGGCGGCCCGGCGTCGCGGCCGCCTCGGCCCAGGTGACCAGCACCGGCTACATCGAGCCCGCCGAACTGGCGGGGCCCCTGGTCCGCAAGGGCGACGCGGGCGAGGGCGCCCCGCAGCCGCCGACGATGGCGCTGCTGGGGGTCACCGCCGCCGGCGTGGCCCGGACGACCGCGTACCGCGCCACCGGCGGCAGCCTCGACGCCCTCGACGGCGCGTCCGTCGCGCTGCCGGAGCGCTTCGCCGCTCCCTACCGGATCGGCGACACGGTCCCGATGCGGCTGGGCGAGGGCAGCCGGGCCGCCCTCAGGCTCGTGGCCACCGTCCGCACGCGGCCCGGGTACGAGACCGCGCTGCTGCCCGCGGCGACCCTCCTGCCGCACACCGGCGGCGGGCTCGTCCCCCAGATCATGGTGACCGCCCAGCCGGGCGCCGACCACGGCCGGCTCGCCCGCACCCTCGCCCAGGGGCGCCC
This sequence comes from Spirillospora sp. CA-108201, assembly GCF_050936235.1. NCBI lineage: Bacteria > Bacillati > Actinomycetota > Actinomycetes > Streptosporangiales > Thermomonosporaceae > Spirillospora > Spirillospora sp. CA-108201. The sequence continues at coordinate 4,186,478 of NZ_JBNJNE010000001.1, forward strand.
CGGCCTCCGCGTGGTCGACCGGGGGACGCTGTCCGCGCTGCGCGCCGAGCAGGACCGGACGCAGGCGTGGATGTCCTGGCTGGTGCTGGCCGTGGTCGTCGGCTACGCCGCGATCGCGCTGGTCAACGCGCAGATCCTCGCCGTCGGCGAGCGGCGCCGCCAGTTCCGGCTGCTGCGCCTGGTGGGCGCGGCCCGCCGGCAGGTCCTGCGGATGATGGCGGTGGAGGCCGTCCTGGTCACCGCGGCCGGGCTCGCCGCGGGAGCGCTGGTCGCCGCGGCGACGCTGGTCCCGCTGAGCCTGAGCGTCCTGGACGCGCCCGTCCCGCACGGCTCCCCGTGGATCCTCGCCGCGGTGGTCGCCGCCGCGCTCGCCCTGACCCTGGCCGCCACGCTCCTGCCGGCCCTGGCCCTGCTGCGCGTCCGTCCGGGCGAATCCGTCGCGGGCGGCCGCCACTAGCCGGCCCGGGGCCGGCCCACCGTCCTGAGGTGTGGCGGGTCAGGGGCTCGGCGAGGCGGGCGGGGCGGGCGCCGGGCCGCTGGGCGCCGGGCCGCCGGACTCCGCGGTTCCGGGCGCCGGGGCGCTGCTTCCCGACGACGGGCCGGCGGACGGTCCCGTGGGCGGCGGACTGGCCGTGACCTGCGTGGGCGGCGCGGTCCGCTCGATGTAGGACGTGCCCGGCGCGAGCCGCTGCCCGGCGAACAGCTCCGAGACGGTCACGAACGTGAACCCGCGCTTGCGCAGCCCGTCCACGACCTTGGGAATGGAGTCGACGCTCGGCTTGTGGATGTCGTGGAACAGGACGATGCCGCCGGTCTTCGGCTCCTTGACCCCGACGCGCGTGTCGCGGGCGGCGTCGCGGTAGCGCCAGTCGAGCGTGTCGACGCTCCAGAGGACCAGGGGCATCCCGATCGCGGTCTCGACGCGCTTGTTCGTGGACCCGTAGGGCGGCCGCACCAGCGTGGGCGCGACGCCGGAGGCGTCCTTGACAGCCTTCTGCGTGCGCTGGATCTGGGACCGCACCTCGGCGGACGACAGGGTCGTCAGATCCGGGTGCGACCAGCTGTGGTTGGCGACCTCCTGGCCCTCCAGGGCCATCCGGCGCACGACGTCGCGGTGGGCGCCGACGTTCTCGCCGAGCATGAAGAACGTGGCGCGCGCGCCGTTCCTCTTGAGCGTGTCGAGCAGCCGCGCCGTGTACGGGCCGGGGCCGTCGTCGAACGTCAGCGCGACGCACTTCACCCGGTCACAGTCGATCTTCCTGGGCGGGGGCGGCGTCGGGCTCGGTGGCCGCGTCGCCGTGGCCCTGCCTTTGAACGCGCCGTGCTCCCCAGCCGTCCGCGCCTGCCGCTCCGCGTGGCTGCATCCGGCCGCGAGCAGGAGTCCGGCACCGATGACGGCACAATTCCTGATCCGCACCAGGCACCCCCATAACGTGTGACCTCGGGCGGCTTAATACCCTCCGTAACCGATGAGACACGCTTCCCTATGGTCCGGAAAATCAAGATCGTCCTTGGGACGCACCGGGAAATTCCCCTCCGTCATGCGACGGACCGCTCCGCCCGGGGCGCCCCTCGCGCCGTCCTGGCGGCTCTGTGGCCGCCTGAGAGCTCTTCGGACGCCGCCCCCGGCTCGTCGGGTTTCGAGGCGCCCAGGCCCTTCTGCGCGGCGCGCTCGTCAGCGGACGGGCCAGTCGGGGACTTCGGGCGGGAGGTCCTTGCTGACGCGCAGCGGGAAGACGGCGTCGCGCTTCTCCAGGAAGGACGAGACGCCCTCGGCGGCGTCGGCGCCGCCGCCGAGCGAGGCCATGAGGCGGGAGTCGGCGATGTGGGCGGCCCACGGGGACGGCGCGGACAGGCCCGACCACATGAGGCGCCGGATCGCCGCGACCGAGACGGCGGAGGTGTTGTCGGCGATCTCGCGCGCCAGCGCGTAGGCGGCCGGGAGGAGCTCGTCGGGCGCGTACACGCGGGAGACGAGGCGGCCCGCGAGGGCCTCCCGCGCGTCGAAGATCCGGCCGGTGGCGGCCCACTCCATGGCCTGCGCGATGCCGACCAGGCGCGGCAGGAACCAGCTGGAGGCGGCCTCGGTGACGATCCCGCGCCGCGCGAACACGAAGCCGAACCTGGCCTTCTCGCTGGCGAGCCGGACGTCCATCGGCAGGGTCATGGTCACGCCCACGCCGACGGCCGCGCCGTTGAACGCGCCGATGACGGGCTTGAGGCAGCGGGCGATGCGCAGCGCGACCGTCCCGCCGCCGTCGCGCGGGGTGCCGTCCTCCAGGACGTCGTCCTCCCCCGCGAACATGTCCCTGGACTTGTCCTTGTCGAAGGTGTCGCCGCCGCCGCTCAGGTCGGCGCCCGCGCAGAACGCGCGCCCGGCGCCGGTCACGACGACCGCGCGCACGTCGTCGTCGGCGTCGATCCGGTCGAAGACGTCGAGCATCTCGCCCCGCATGACGAACGTGTAGGCGTTCATCTTCTGCGGCCGGTTGAGCGTGACGGTCGCGATCCCGTCCCGAACCTCGTACCCGATCTCTGCGTACGGCACCCTGCGCACCCTTCTCCAGCCCGGCTGTCAGAATCCGATTCTAGGAAGGCGTCCGTCAGGCGCGGGCTTCGGGGAACATCCGCAGCAGGACGTCCCGGCGCCACTCGGCGAGGTCGCGTCCCGGCGGCGGGACGGGCGCCAGCGCGCCGTCGTCCGCCGGCGCGAGGCGGATCTCGACGCCGGGCGCGAGCTCGTCCGGGATCTCCCCCGTGGCGGCGAGGCGCCGCGCGAGCGCGCCGAGGACGCGCGCCCAGCCCTGCCCCAGATAGGGCGGGAGCCCGTCGGCGCGCAGTTCCGGGAGGCCCCGGGCGGACAGGCCGGAGGTGCGCAGGGTCAGGCCGTCCGGCCCCTCGGCCCCGACGACCCGGATCTCGGACGTGACGTCCGCCACGGCATCCCCACCTCACCATCGGGTGATGTCCGATAAATTATGACAGTGAACTGGGCCGTGACGACGTACGACTCCGCCTTCGGGTACGTGTCCGCGCACGGTGCGCCCCTCGTCGACCTGCTCGATCCGCAGCCCGGCGAGAGGGTCATCGATCTCGGATGCGGCACCGGCTCGTTCAGCGCGGAGATCGCCGAGCGGGGCGCCGAGGTGCTGGGCATCGACGGCAGCCCCGAGATGGTCGCGCAGGCGACCGCCATGCACGCCGGGCTGTCGTTCGTCGTCGGCGACGCCCACGACTTCACCGTGGGCGAGTCCTTCGACGCGGTCGCCTCGAACGCGGCCCTGCACTGGATGACCCGCGACCCCGACGCGGTGATCGGCCGCGTGCACGCGGCGCTGCGCCCCGGCGGCCGGTTCGTCGGCGAGCTCGGCGGCGCGGGCAACTGCGCGGAGCTGATCGTCGCGATGCAGACGGCGTGGCGGGTGTTCGGCCTCGGCGAGCCCGAGCTGCCCTGGTACTTCCCGTCGCCGGCCGCGTACGCGACCAAGCTGGAGGAGGCCGGGTTCACGCTGCGGCTGCTGGAGCACGCCGAGCGCCCGACCCGGATGAGCGAGGGCCCGGACGGCGCCGCCGACTGGGTCCGCGCCTACGCCTCCCGCGCGCTGGCCGACGTCCCGCCGGAGCTGGTCGACCCGCTGCTAGAGCGCGTCAACGACCTCGCCGCGCCCGCGCTGCGCCGCGAGTCGGGCTGGGTCGCCGACTACGTCCGGCTGCGGTTCGCGGCCGTCCGCCGGTCGGACGGCGCCGCGCCGACGCCGTTCGGGCCGATGGGCGCCGACCACTCCGGGTAGGCGCGCCCTAGGGTGGAGGCATGCTGCGGCTCCACGACCACCGGACGGGACGTTCCGAGGCGCTGCCCGCCGGACGCGGGCTGCGCGTCCAGGTCGTGGACGGCGCGTACCGCCGCGCGGTCGTCGCCGACCTGCTGCGCCGGGTCGCCGAACGGGGCGGGCGCCGCGTCCAGGTCGTGAGCACGCCGGGCGCCGCGTCGGGCCTGGACGACTACAACGTCCTGCCGTTCGAGGTGGCGGACGGCGTGCGCCCGGACGCCGACGTGTACGTGTCCGAGACGGCCGGCGTGGACGCGCTGTGCCTCGCCGTCCCGCAGGAGACCGGGACGGCGGCGGATCCGCTGACCGCGCGCCTGGCGATGCTGGAGGTCCCCTACCGGGAGCCTCTGGAGCTGTCGGAGGAGAGGCTGTCGGCGGCCGCGCGGCGGCTCGACGCGTGGCGCGGCAGGGTCGCCGAGTGGGCGACCTCGCCGGGGCGGCCGATCGACCGCGCGTACGCGACCGAGGCCGAGGCCGCGCTGGCCGACGACCTCGGCAGCCCCGCCGCGCTCGCCGTCCTGGACCGGCTCGCCGCCGACCCGGACGTCCCGCCGGGCGCGAAGCTGGAGACGTTCATCCACCTCGACCTGGTGCTGGCCCTCGGTCTGGTCTCCGCGATCGGCCAGGCCTGAGCGTTCGTCCCGTCAGGTGTCCGGTCGGGCGTCCGGGACCTCGGTGAGGCTCCCGTCGGCGACCAGGTCGGCCATCGACCGCCGGAACACGTGCGCCGTCCCGCCTCCCGGCTGCCCGAACCACGGGACGGCCGTTCCCGTCAGCGTCTCCATCGGCCGCCGCAACCGGTAGACGCGGTACGGGCGCTCCCGCCACCCGGGCGGCAGCGACCGCTGCGGAAAGGGCGTGCGCGCCGCGTACGTCACGTTCCCGTCCGGTGCGCCGTAGCGGTCCACTTCCGTTCCCGCGGCCAGCTCCATCACGTGGCGGTCGCGCAGGAGCGACAGCGGCGGCTCGCCCTTCAGCGGCGCGAACGGCCCGTCCCCGACGGTGTGGCGCGGGTCGAGCAGCAGCCGCCCGAGCAGGTGCGCGGACGCCTGCTCGGCGTCGTCGAAAACGGCCTCCTTGCGGCGCTCGCCGTCGCGCATCCGGAACACCGACCAGCGCCCCTGCCGCGCCGTGAGGCACCAGACGCCCTCGGCCACGTCGTTGACGCGGTAGGCGGCGCGGTCGACGCGGAGCTGGTCCAGGCGGTGCTGGAGCGCCCCCGCCCAGTCGGGCCCGGCCTCGGGCCGGACGCGCCCGGGCGCGGCGCGCCCGGTGACGGCGGCGTTCGCCGCGTCCATCGTGCCCTCGTCCACGTCGGGGACGCGGAACCCGCCGGCCCTGATGTGCGCGACGAGATCGGGCTCCGGCGGGACGCCGTGCTCGGTCAGGTAGTAGGCCACCGCGCCCGACCACACCCACGTCCCGTCGGTGTGGAAGGTCAGCGGCACCGCCGCGCCGCGCGACGGGTCGAGCCGGTCGGGGGCGTTCGAGCGCGCCGCCATGACGGTCGGGGCCTGCCGCAGGTACTCGGCCACGCGGCCCGCCTCGTCCGGTGGGACGGGCGGGCGCGACACGGCCGGGCGGCTCCCGTCCGGGCCCGCGTGGTCGAAGATCCTGGCCCGGCGCAGTCCGGGTCGCGGCGCCGCCGCGACCGCCTCGGGCCGGGGGCGCGGCCCGAGGCGCCGCACCATCCAGTCCGGGACGTCCTCGCGCGGGAACCGCTCCAGCTCGCGCCGGACGTCGTCGGCGGACGGCTCCTCCTCCCAGCGCGGCTCGTCGTCGTGGGTGAAGCGCGCGCGGCAGCGGACGGCCCCGTCCTCGTACAGCACCTCGAAGTCGACCCTGGACCAGGTGGAGCCCTGGAACGCGTGCGTCCCGGCGCGGAGCCGGTCGAGCAGCGCGGCGGCAGCGGCGGGCGCCGTCCAGGACGTCCGGGCGCCGCCGGCCAGGCGGCACGGCATCGCGGGCATCTCGGCGCGCCCGCCGACCGCCTGGTAGTGCCCGGAGATCCGCTCCCACAGCCCGGGCGCGTGGGAGGCGACCAGGATCGCGAACCGGTCCGACAGCAGCTCCATCTGCTCGACCGGGTCCATCGGCCCCGGGGCGGAGGCGGGCGGCTCGGCGGGCTCGCGCCCTTCCAGCCGGTCGCGCAGCCAGCCCGGCACGTCGCCGCCGTCCCGCGGCATCACGGTCTGGTCGCGCCGCCAGTGCTCCGCCGGGATCGGCGGATCCCACAGCGGGTCGAAGTCGTCGTTGTAGAGCGGGCACGCCGAACCCGGCTCGATGATCATGACCATCGAGAACCAGGTGCCCCGCTCTGGCCGGTACCGGGCACGGCGCAGATCCAGCAGCAGGCCGGCCAGCTCCTCCGGGACGTCCCCGGACATCTGGATCCGGCCCTCGCCCGTCAGCACCGTCAGCGAGACGTTCTTCCCGGCGACCGTGGCGGCGCAGTGCAGGTCGATCCGCCGCCAGCCGGGCGGCGCCTGCCGGCGCGCGCACTCGGCGACCCGGCTCTCGAACTCCGCGACGCGGTCGTCCTGGCCCGTCACCGCGCGTCCCTCCGTCCCGATGGCTCCCCCTATGGCACCTGATCGGCAGATTAACCGCACTAATGAATGTATTGCGCACCGCCCCGGGCGCTGGCGACGCTCGCGGGAGGCTACTTTCGTATGTCGTGTCCACCGCTGCACCAGCGTCGTCCGTCCCGGCGCCCCCCGGCCCGCCGCACCGCCGGCGCCGCCGCCGTGCCCGCCCGCTGATGTCGGCGGTCGTCACGATCACCGCGCTGCTGTGCGCGCTGGTCGGCGGGGTCGGCTGGTACTTCGCCGGCGTCGCCATCGAGGTCGACCACTCCGCCGAGTACCCGCTGACCATCGAGGACGCGGGCGACGGCACCGTCACGCTGCCCCGCGAGCCGGGTACGGAGCGCCCCGGCGCCTGGGCCCTGGCCTGGAAGGGCGGGCGCGCCCTGCTCGGGCCCGTCGTCGGCGGGAACGACGAGCAGGTCGTCCGGAAGGTGTCCCCCGTGGAGGGCGACCTGGTGAAGGACGCGCCCGCGGTGATCGACCACTGGATGTACGACGGCGACCCGAAGACGGCGCTCGGGCTGCCGTTCCAGGACGTCATGTATCCGTCCGAGGTCGGGCCGATGCCGGCGTGGCTCGTCCCGGGGACGACCGGCAAGGGCACCTGGGTCATCGGGGTCCACGGGCGCAACGCCGACAAGGCGGAGACGTTCCGCGTCATGCGCACCGTCCACGCGCTGGGCATGCCGATGCTGTCCATCGCCTACCGCAACGACGTGGGCGCGCCCCCGTCGCAGGACCGCCGCAACCATCTGGGCGACAAGGAATGGCACGACGTCGTCTCCGCCATCGGCTACGCGCGCGCACACGGCGCGACGGGCGTCGTCCTGTACGGGTGGTCGATGGGCGGCGCGATGGCGTTGACGACGCTGCAGCGCGACCCGTCGTTCGTGCGCGGTGTCGTGCTCGACTCCCCCGTCGTGGACTGGAACGCCACCCTGGACAAGCAGGGCGACGCGCGCCACCTGCCCGGCTTCATGACGGACATCGCCAAGCGCGTCCTGCAGTGGCGCATCGGCATCGACCTGACCGACTTCGACATGCGCCGGTTCGCGCCCCACCTGCGGACGCCCGTCCTCATGTTCACCACCGAGGACGACGCCACCGTCGCCAACGGCCCCGCCTTCGCCTTCGCCCGCGAGGCGCCGCCCGGCACGGTGACCCACATCCCCACGCCGGGCGACCACACCGAGTCCTGGAACGTCGACCCCGCCGCCTACGAGCGCTCCCTGACCGCGTTCCTCAGGAGGATCGGCTGACCTCCAGCAGGGTCTTGCCGACGGTCCGGCGCGTCTCGATCGCGGCGTGCGCCTCGGCCGCGCCGTCGAGCGGGAAGCGCTGCCCGATCACCGGCGTGAGCCGTCCGGCCGCCGCCTCGCGCAGCGCGTGCTCCGTGAACTCCCGCAGTTCCTCCGGCGCGGCCTTGGGCCAGACCAGCGTCACGCCCCGCTCCCGGGCGTCCTCCTCGGGGATGTTCGCCTCCTCCCCGCTCGCCAGCCCGAAACTGACCATCCGCCCGCCCTTCCTGAGAAGCCCGAACGCCTCGCGTGCCACGTCGCCGCCCACCCCGTCGAACACCACGTCCACCGGCCCGGCCTTCTCCGCCCAGCCCGGCTCGCCGTAGTCGACGGCCTGGTCCGCCCCCAGCCGCACGGCCAGCCCGGTCTTGCGCTCACCCCGCGCGGCCGCCACGACCGTCGCCCCCCGCGCCTTCGCGAGCTGGACGAGGAGCGTCCCGACCCCGCCCGCCGCCGCCTCCACCAGGACGCGCTCGCCCTCGCGGAGCCGGGCCGCGCGCGTCATCATCACGGCCGTGCGCCCGTCGGCGAGCAGGGCGACCGCGTCGTCGAGCGCCAGGCCGTCCGGCACCTCGAACAGGCCCCTCGCGTCCACGGCGGCCTTCTCCGCGTAGGCGCCGGTCCCGCCGGTGCTGCTGACGACCCGCCGTCCGACGAGCGCCCCGTCCACCCCGTCGCCGACCTCCGCGACCACGCCGCCGACCCCGTTGCCCGGGATCACCGGCGGCTCCAGCCGCACCGGCATCGGACCGGTGCCCGACCGCAGCTGCGTCTCCACGAACGTGATGTTGGCGAACGCGACCTCGACCAGCGCCCGGCCCTCGCCCGGCACCGGATCGGGCGCGTCCCCCGCCTCCAGAACCTCCGGACCGCCGAACTTCCTCAACCACACGGCACGCATGCTCGACTCCTCCCATCAGCGTCTTCACCAGGAGCCTGGTACCTCAAGCAAGGTCGAGGTCAAGCGGGACGCAACGAATCCCTTTTCTCACCCCACGCATCTCTGTAAGCTTTCGCGCGTATTCGGCCCGTTGTCTGCTGCCGCTCAGGGATGGCGATGCGCATACGTTCCTCCCCTCTGGGGCCTCGCCGCGCCGCCTGCCTGTCGGCCGTCCTCGCCGTGTGCGCGGCCGCCGGATGCGGAACGTCCGGCTCGTCCGCCAGCGGTGAACTGTCCCCCAACGGCCGGCTGGAGAACGGCGGCACCCCTGCCGCCGCCGCGCCCACCGCGGTCCCGACGGACCAGCTCTTCAAGACGGTCCTCGCCCGCTACCGCGCCTACCAGGCCGCCTACCAGAAGGCCTACGAGAAGAACGACGCCGCCGAGCTCGCCGACGTCGCCATGGACCCCCTCCTCACCGAGGTCACCGACGACGTCGAGGCCACCAAGGCCAAGGGTCAGATCTGGCGCTTCGCGAAGACCCTGAACCCCCGGGTCTACGCGGCCTCCAAGGACCGCTCGAAGGTCTACCTGATCGACTGCGTCAACACCGTCGCCGGTTACCGCTTCTCCGCCAAGACCGGCAAGCGGACGGGCGGAGGCAAGGGCGGCGCCTACCTCTACCGGTACACCGTCCAGTACGACGGTGACTCCTGGAAGGTCGCCGCCTCCGTCCGGGACCGCACATGCTGACATTCCCCAGAGGACACGCGATGTCTCACACCCCCACCCGGCGCCGCGCGGCGTCGGGCATCACCGTGGCGGCGGCCCTCCTCTCCACCTTCGCGGCCCCGGCCCACGCCCTCGCCGACGGATGCGGCGCCTCGGGCAAGGGCCTCGACTGCAACCTGTCCGGCGTCACCGGCGGACGAGGCGGAGGAAGCGGCGGCGGGAACGGCGGAGGCGGATCGGGCGGAGTCAGCGGCCCGGTGGCCCCGCCCGACCCCGAAGGCCTCACCGACAACCAGGCCGTGGACGGCGTCGACACCCCCGGCGGCAACGCGCCGCCCGCGGCCCAGCCGCCCGACGTCTGGACGATGATGCAGCGGGCCAAGGCCTCGGCCCCGTTCCCCGTGCCGACCGCCTACACGGCCCCCAAGGACAAGACCTTCGTCCGGCTGCGGACGAACCTCTGGGTGGACGGCTTCACCGTCGTCCAGACCGACCCGATCTCGCAGGGCGGCGTGACCGTCCAGGCGACGGCGACCCCTTCGTCCGTCAACTGGAACCTCGGCGAGACCCAGATCACCTGCGACGACGCGGGCAGCGAGACCGGAAAGACCTGCGGCTACACCTACCGGCGCTCCTCCACGGGCCAGCCGGGCGGCGCCTGGCAGATCACCGCCACGATCACCTGGAAGCTCGTCTGGACCTGCACGGGCGCCGTCTGCGGCGGCGGCCTCGACGACCACACCATGACCTCCGAGCCCACCCCCCTGGCCGTCAGCGAAATCCAGACCAACACCCACAACTGACCCCGCCCCCACCCGGTCTCGCAGCGCCGCCCAGCACGCCGGACCTCGGCCACGTGCACAGTGCCGTTCAGGCCGCCGCGCATCCCCGAAATGAGAACAGAGTCATGCAGGCCGCCGAACACGAAGGGCCCCAGTCCCCGGAGACCCCGTGTGAACGCGCGGCCCGGGAGGCGGACCGAGAGGCCGTTCTCATCAGCTCTCATCTGGAGGCGGGCAAGATCCCTCCTGGCTACGAGGTCTACACCCGTGAGCAGGTCGCCTCGGGGGAATGGCTTTCCTGACCAACCGCCGTCTCCGGCCGTACTGGCCGATCCGGAGATCAGGCCGTGCGCGATGATGCGGGGATGGAGTGGTCGACGGCGTTCACGGAGATGTTCGGGGTGCGGTATCCGATCGCGCTCGCGCCGATGGGAGGGTCGGCGGGCGGCGAGCTGGCCGCGGCCGTCTCCCGTGCGGGCGGGCTCGGTCTGCTGGGCAGCGCGAACGGCGACCCGGATTGGCTGGCGCGCGAGGCGCCGATCGTGGCGGCCACCGGAAAGCCGTGGGGCATCGGGTTTCTGACCTGGAGCATCGATCTCGCGGCGGTGGATCTGGCGCTGGGCTACCGGCCCAGGGCGGTGATGCTGTCCTTCGGCGACCCGAGCCCGTACGCGGAACGCGTCCGTGAGGCGGGCGCCCTGCTGATCGTGCAGGTCTGCGACCTGGAGGAGGCCGAGCGGGCCGCCGGGCTGGGCGCCGACGCGATCGTGGCGCAGGGGACCGAGAGCGGCGGGCACGGAGCCTCGCGCGGGCGGGCCACTTTGCCCTTCGTCCCCGCAGTGGTGGACCTCGTCTCGCCCATTCCCGTGCTGGCGGCCGGTGGGATCGCCGACGGCCGCGGCGTGGCGGCGGCCCTCGTGCTGGGCGCCGCCGGGGCGCTCATCGGCACGCGCTTCCAGGCGACCACCGAGGCTCTGGTCGAGCCCGCGACCACCAAGGCGATCCTCGAAGGACGCGGGCAGGACACCGAGCGCAGCAACGTGCTCGACATCGCCCGCAACTCCCCATGGCCGTCGAAGTACTCGGCGCGCACCCTCGGCCACCCCTACCTGGAGCGCTGGCGCGGCCGGGAAGAGGAACTCACCGCCGACCCCCAAGCTCGTCGGGCGTACCAGGACGACGTGGCCGGCGGCGCGATCCCGCCACTGCCGATCTGGGCCGGGGAGGGCGTCGACCTCATCACCGACCTCCCCTCCGCTGAGGACCTCGTCCACGCGATGGCCACCCAGGCCGAACAAGCCCTGACCCAAGCAGGACGCCGCTAGCTAGGCCGCCGCCGTGACGGCCTACCGGGACGGCACCGCCGTCAAAGCCCTGGCCCGCCAGCACCAGGTCGCCCCCAAGAGCATCCGCCGCGTCCTGGACGCCGCTCGCGCCCCCGAACTGCCCGACCAGCTCGACACGCCCGGCCACCGCCCCCGGCCAGCCGCACGGCTTGCCCGCGGCAGACCCGGACGTAGTGCTCGACCTGCCTGGCCTGCTCGCCGACCATCTGCGCGCCGCCGGCGACGAGGCCGTCCGCCAGGCAAACGGCTCCGGGCGGACCATCCGTCGCGGCCAAAGCCACTCGGTCCGCGTCACCGCCCCACTCGCACTGCACCGCGCCGCTCTGCAGCAGAGCGCGGGCCCTGGCCACCGAGGCCGCCTGACCGGCCACGCGCAAGGCTCACCGGGTGTACGCCACCCGCTTCACCACCGCTGGCCGGCAGCCACCAGGGCACTGACCAGCATGCCCCGCATCAGCCCCCCATTACGACGAGATCACCGAGTTGTGGGACACCCTCCTGTTGAAAGAAAGCGAGCCGGCGAAGGCCGCGGTCATCCTGAGCGCGATGAAGGCGCTGGTCATCTTCACTGTGCTCCCCGACTCAGCCGCGGCAGCCGACGAAGTGACCCGGCACTTGAACCGCCTGTTCGAGCGCGGGGGCGATCTGGGAGACCAGCGTCTCCGCCAGCACCAACGCCAAGGCGGAATCGGAGCCTCCCTGGCGCATCTGTGGAACCTACCTGGATCTGCAGGAAGACCCTCGATCCCCCGAAGGAAACAGCCACCCCCGCAGCGTCGAGTTGATCGTGATGCTGCCGGGCCAGGGCGTATGAGGGGGACATCCGGCACGTGATCGCCGAGGTCGCGTAGGAGGTCGGCGTCACCGGGCGGGGCGGTGGCAGCGCCGTCAGTACATGCTGAGCGCGTCGACGCGGTCCATGAGGTCGGAGTACTCGCTGTCGGCGTCGTCGATGATCTCTTGAGGTGTGCGCGCTTGGCGCGGTCCGAAGTGGTCTTCGGCGATGCGGGCGATCTCGGGTTGCGGGTCGGCGTCCCAGTAGGAGGCCCCGAAGGTGATGGCCTCGTAGGGCCCGAGGCCGCCCGCGAGCAGGTGGAGCAGGTCGCACAGGTTCAGTGCGACGGGTCCCATGGCGCCCTCGCTCTCGAGGAAGACGACCGGCTGCTCCTCGACAGGACGTCCCTGGTGGACCAGCCAGAAGGCCGCCAGGCCGCCGCTCCCGGCTCGTCGCCACGCGGCGCGTCGTCGTCCAAGCCGGACAGATCCACGTTCACATCAGGAAGATCGGAGGCATCGGCCCAGGTGACGGCGGGTTCGATGGGGTCGACACCCGCCTCGCGCAGGTCGGCCTCGGCCTCTTCGAGGGTGACGCCGCGCAAGGTGGCTATGGCCTGAGCGGACAGCACCCCGAGCGCGTAGCCGTTGATCGTGCGTGTGAGCAGTTGCTGCGGTGTTCGCCGTTTGTCGGATTCGGTCTGTAGCGCGCGGTACTGGTCGGTCCACCCGAACCGGGCGGCCAACTGGGGGGTGTAGAGCTCCGCCCACCGCTCGCTGATCGGGCGGTCAATGTACTCGGCCTGTTCAAGGGCGATCGCGGCGATCGCGGGAGATACCAGAAACCGCTGCACCACTGCCGACAACGATGCCAGGGTCACCTCCTGCCGACCGCCCAAGAACTCGCGCAGACCTTCCAGAGGCAGGAGGAGGTGCCGGGCGAAGGCGCGGCACCTGCCCTCCCTCGGAGACGGTTCGCTCTGGTCGACCGATTCGGTATCGGTCCAGTCTTCGAAGAGGACATGGGCGAGTTCGTGAGCGAGCGTGCTGCGCTGCCGCATTGGATGCCTGGTGCGCGCGACCCCGATGAACACAACTGCTCGGTCTGGGTCTCGCATCGCCAGGCCGTGCTCGTCAGGGCCTACGTCGAGCACCGCCACGTCGATCCCCGTCGTCTGCTCGATGACCGTCACCAGGTCCCCGAGCGGCTGCACCCCGAGATGATGCTCGTGACGGAACCGCTGCGCAGCTGCTCGACCTTCGGCTTCGACGTTCACCTCGCTCCGGCCTCCAGCTCAGACCGTCGCGGGAACGGCCTGATCGTCCAGGTAGTCGTTCAGTTCGAGGAAGCCGAGGAGCGCATCGCGCATCTCCTCCATGCCGGAGCCGTTCGTCGCGCGCGCCGCGTACTGCACGCGGTCCGCCACGGTCCCGGTTCCGGTCAGCTGCGGGATGGTGTGCCCGGTCGCCTGGGCGATCAGCACGATCTCCGGCATCTTCGCCACCCGGCCACCGGAGATGATCCGCGACAGGGTGGACTGGGAGATGCCGGTTGCCTCCGAGAGCCCTCGCTGGCTGAGCCCGGCCGCCACGCGGGCGCGTTCGATGAGCGCGCCGACTTTTGCCATGACCACTCCTGAATCACTATGTCGATCTGTGATTCAGAATAGGCGCGGCCGACATGACCGGTCAACTGTGGGGCCACTTCTGAGGTCCGAGTCTGGTGGCCGACGTCGGTCATCGTGCGTACGCTGGCGCGTCAAGATCGAGATGGGGGGGCGCGGGGCGTATGGGGTGGCGGATCGAGGCCGGTGGGTATACGGCGGAGTTCACGGACGGTCTGGAGGTCGTCTACCGCAATCCTCATGGGCGGAGACTCAAGCAGGCTCCGGAGCAGCTGGGGGGCGCGCCCGGCCTGGCCGCCATGTACACGGTGCGGCGGTACCTGAAGCGCCACGAGGAGCAGTGCGACGAAGCGGCACGCTCCTGGGCGGCCAAGGGTGTGAGTGTTCCACGCGCGCTGGCGGACGCCGACCCGTTCTGGGCGGCGGCGCTCGACGAAGCGGGTGTCGCCCTCACCACGGAGCCGGTCGAAGGCGGGCTGTGCGCGCGGACCTACGTCGGCCCCGACGACCGCAGGCTCACCCAGGTGCTCGGCGAGTCGACCGTCCGCTACCGCGACATGCTGATGGCGGTGGACGGGTGGGAGCCGGAGGGCCTGTTCGAGACCGGCCTGCCCGCCCCCTACGCCAGCGTGGTCCCCTTCCCCGAGCGCGTCGTCGAGGCGCACCCCGAGGCGGAGCGGCTCGCGGTGGAGAAGGTCCACACCCTGGAGGTCCGGACCGGTCGCTGGCGCTCCTTCTACAAGCCGGCCGTGGAGGAGATCCTGTCGGGCCTGGAGGAGTCGGCCCCCGGACTCCTGATCACACTTCTGGACGAGGTGGCCGATGCCGCCCTCACCCACGAGCCGAACCTGGCCGCCGCCTGGTTCGGCCGCGCACGCAAGCTCGAACGGACGCTGGCGCGTCATCCCGATCCGGAGTGGCTGGCCGACCGCTACGAGGAGCACGCGGAGGTGGTGTCGGCGACGATCCTGCGGGCCTGGGCGCGCGACCTCGGCGCCAAGGGCGCGGCCACGCCGGAGGGCCTCGCCCGCTTCCGCGAGGTGATGGTGTGGCGGGTCGAGGCCGGCGGCGACGTCTACCCCCGGCTCGCCTCCGACCTCCGGAAGATCGCCAAGGCCGCGGGGCTGGATCCCGAGGAGGAGCTCGCGGAGTTCCTGCGGTCCCCCTTCGCCGCGGACGAGGTGTCGCTGAGCGACGACGCGTTCTGGAACGACGCGCTGAAGGGCCGCGCCATGGACCTGGTGTCCGGGCCGGAGACGGCGCGGCGGGCGCTGGAACTGCGTCCGAGATATCCGGCCCATGGGCCGCTGTGGCTGAAGCTGCTCGACCGCAGCGGCGCCCTGGCGATGCTGGCCGGGGAGGCCCCCGGCCTCCAGCGCGGGGACGCCGCCGCCTGGCTGGTCGCCTGCGTGCAGCGACGTCAGTGGAGGGATCCGTTCGGCGAGCTGTACGAGGTGGCCGAGCGGATCGCCCCGCGGCTCGCGTCCGACGGGGTGCCGGTGGCGTTCCGTTTCTGGCGGCTCGACGAGACCGGCCGCAGTCGGACGCCCCTGGACATGATCGACATGTTGCTGGAGCACGGTGTCCCCGTCGCCGACCCGCCGGAGCGGCTCGGCCCCGCGTTCCTGCCCGACCTGGTGATCGACCGCCGCCCCGAGCTGCGGCACGTGCTGGCGGACGAGCGGTTCGCGCGGGAACTGCGCGCCCGGGCGCGGGGCGACCTCGACATGACCGTCGGGGACCAGGCGTCCAACACCTGGTACGAGCCGCACGAGACCAAGGGCTGGGGCAAGCTCCCGGTGCTGTTCGACAACCCGATCGGGCACGAGGAGGTGCGCGCGTGGTGCGCCCGCGAGCGCGCCCTGCTGCGCGAGGGCGTCGACCTGTACGGGCTGCGGATGCTCCTGGCCCGGTTCGTGCACGTGGGCGCGGCCGTGGATCTGCTGCTCAAGGACGCCGAGGCCGCGCGGGAGTTCGCGGCGGTGGACGTCATGGCGCTGCTCATGGCCGACCTGCCGGAGGAGTTCACCCGCGAACGGGTCGAGGAGCTGATGAAGCTCCTGGAGCCCCACTACATCAACCGCTCGGTGTCGGGGCCGAACTTCGCGGCCCTCTCCGAGGCGCTGCCGGAGCTGAAGGAGCAGGACAGGGGCACCTTCGACAGGGTCGCGTTCTCGCTGGTCACGGCGGTCAACTGCCGGGTGGGGCTGGAACGCCTCGTCCGCCGCCTCACTCCGGGAGAGGAGGCGAAGGAGGCGGCCCCGGCGCGGACCGTCGACCCGGTCGTGCGGCAGTGCGGCTGGCTCATGGACCTGGCGGGCTCCGGCACGCCCGTCTGGGACGGCGACATGGGCACGCCGAGCGGCAAGTTCGACGGCAACCTGATCGGCCTGGAACTCCGGCCGAACCACGTCAACACCACCGTGCACACCGGCGTCGCCTCAAGGTCGAGGGCGCGTTCGTACCAGAGGCCGGCCGCCTACGCGTCCTACCCCTTCGTGTCGGGCGAGCCAGGCCGCTGGCGGGTGGTGCGCTGCGAACTGCCCGAGGACACGAAGGGCGGCATGGCCACCCCTGGGATGGCGTTCCGCACGACCGCGTCCGTCGCCCTGGTGGTGAGCGCCAAGTACGGGGTGCCCCCGGAACGGCTGCTCCTGGAGTACGCCCCCGAGGGGAAGTTCGCCGAGGAGGGCCCGCTGGCGGCGGCCGGTGCGCGCCTGCTCGACGCCTGCGTGCTGGAGCCGGTGCGCTCCCGCGACTGGTTCGCGCGTTTCAGCGAGCTCTGGCGCGAACGGGACCGCCCCCGGATCAGGCCTGAACTGGCGGCCGCGTTCGCGGAGAAGACGGGCCTGTCGGAGACCGAGGCGGCCGTCGTGCTCCAGGGGGCGGTCTCGTCCGCGCCGTACCAGCTGGGCGAGGACGACCCCGTCCGGCTGGTCCACTTCGGTTCGGGGTGGCACTCGGGGACGGACCAGGTGAAGGAGGGCCTCAGGGCCCTGCAGCCGGCCGAGTTCTACACCAGGCTCTACGAACGGCTCCTGCCGGACGACCCGGAGGAGCTGTGGACGTCGGGCCCGGCGGTCGACCGCGCGCTCGCGTGGTGCTCGGAGCGGTCGGGAGCCCCGTTCCCCGTGCCCGCCGGGCTGCTGCCCCGCGCGCTCAAGGAGATCACCCGGCCCAAGGGCGAGGTTCCGCTGACACGCGCGGACCCGAAGGCCCCGTGGCCCTGGCGGAGCGGCCGGGCGCCGCTGCGGCCGTGGGTGCTCATCGGCCGTGTCGCCGCCGGCGCGGACTGCCTCGCGGACGCCTCGGCCTTCTCCGGCGAACCGGACCCGCTCGCCCTGCCGCGCGTCGCCGCCTGGCTCGCCTACCGGACCCCGGCCGGCGATCCGCTGCGCCCCGCGATCGGCGCCGCGATCTCCCGGCTGCGCGAGGCCTCCGGTCCGCGCACCCTGTTCTCGCTGCAAAGCAACCACCTCATGGGCGACCCGCCGCCCACCGACGTGCTCACCGCCCATCCGGCGGTGACGCTCGTCGAGGACGACCTCCTGCGCCTCCGCCACCTGCGGGTGGATCCGGCCGCGGTGAAGGGGCCGGACGACCCGCTGCTCGACATCCTCGACGACTACTACGACGCGACCCTGCCGTCCCAGGTGGTGCCCGGCGGTTCCGGGCTTCCCGCACTGGCCGACCTGCGTCTTCTGCTCAGCGACGACTTCGCCGCGCTCGGTGCGCACCTGGCCGGCGGCGCGGACCTTGCGCCGGGCTGGGAGCAGCACCCGGCACGCTCGGTGCCGCACCTGGTGGAGGAATGCGCGGAGACCCACCGGCTGGGCGAGGACGCGGCGGCCCTCTACCTGATGCTGCTCGCCCTGCCCGACCCGTCCGACCGGAACGTGAAGGAGTGGACCGGCTGGAAGCCCGCCCGGTTCAAGGCGGCGGTGGCCGAACTCGGCGGTACGGGCCTCGTGCTGAGCGCCACCAGGGCGCGTGCGGGACGTTCGCTGTTCGTGCACGGCGCCTGGCGGGAGCACAAGGCGCCGCGCCTCCCCATCGAGGCGCCGAAGATCCGTCTGCTGCCGTTGGCGGACGAGCGCCGCTCCCTGGCGAACATGGCCGCCGTCCCGTCCGGCCCCGTCCCCGTCCTGTTCGACCGCGCGTGGAGGGACGCGCAGCCCCGCGGGCCGCGGTAGGCCGGTTCAGCCGCCTGAGCCGGGGTCGGGCTCCGCGCCGGTGACGGCCTTCATCTCCTGGCCCATGACGTCCACCAGTGAGCCGCCGTCGACGTCCCGGTTGGTGAGGATGACCCCGACCCAGCCGGTGTCCGGGTAGATGCTCCAGTTGGCGCCGACACCGGGGTTGCCTCCTGCGCGCTGGTACATCCACTGGCCCTCGACGATGCTGATCGGGATCCCGTACGCGCCGAACGACGCCGGCCCGTGAGGGATCTTGGCCGAGGTGAGCACGTCGGCCCAGGGCCGCTCCAGCACCGTGCCGTCGGTCAGGCCGCGCGCGAACCGGGCCAGGTCCGGCGCGGTGGCGAAACCGCCGTCGCCGGGGGCGTCGATGAAGGCGCGGCCCGGGTTCTTGCCGAGCACGTACGGGTTCGGGCTGCCCTTGTCCAGGTTGTGGAGTGCGTCCACGATGCCGCCGCCGTCCACCTTCATGTACGGGTGCGCGATGTGCCTGTCGGTCGTCCACTGCGGACGGGTGTAGAAGCCCGAGCCGGTCATGCCGCAGCGCTTGAAGATGTTCTCCTGGACGTAGTCCCAGTACGTCATGCCGGCGACGGCCTCCACGATCAGCGCGGAGATGGTGACCTCCGGTTCCGCGTGGGCGGTGTTCGGAACGCCTGGGACGCCCACCGGCCTCGCCTGCCGGGCGCGCCGCTCGTAGTGCTCGTGGACCTCGTCGCGGCTCTGGAAGACGTGCCGCACGTCCTCGTCCGGCGCGTCCAGCCCGGAGGTGCCGGACAGCAGGTGGTGGATGTTCACCTTTTCGGCGACGTACTCGGCGAAGCCGGTCAGGTGGGCTCCCACGGTGTCCGTCAGGCGCAGCTTGCCCTGCTGGGCCAGTTGCAGCATGGCCACCGCGAAGAACGGCTTGCCCGCCGAGCTGAGGGTGAACGCCGTGCCCTCCTGGTTGCGGATCCCCCTCGCCTCGTCGGCCATGCCGTAGCTGCGGGACATCACCGTCCGCCCCCGGTGCGCGAGCAGCACCCGGCCGGAGAACTTGCCCTCGGCGGCGAGCTTCGCCACATACCGGTCGTAGGCCCCGCCGGGCAGGGTGTCCGGCGGGATCTCGTCGCGCCTGGACGGGGGCGGAGCGGCGTGGCCGGTCCCGGCGCTCGCCAGCGGAAGCCCGGCCGCCGTCCCGGCGGCGGCCAGACCGCCCCAGGTGACCAGCCGCCGCCGTCCGATACCGCGTCCCGGATTCGAGTCCATGCCCACAGTCCTTTCCAGGTTCGAGATCTGCGCCGTGAGGGATGCGCCGCCGTGGCGGCGCGGAGCTCACCAGTCGATTTCCGTCGCCACCGGAAGGTGGTCGCTGCCGGTGGCCGGCAGGACCGACGCGCTTCTCGGCTCCACGCCGCGGACCAGGATCTGGTCGATGCGCGCCATGGGGAACGCCGCCGGCCAGCTGAAGCCGAAGCCGTCCCCGGCCTCGTCCTGGACCGGGCGAAGCCGCGAGGTGACGCCGGCGAACGCGCGGTCGTCCATGGTGCCGTTCAGGTCGCCGAGCAGGACCACTCGCTCGTTCCGTTCGGCGGCGACCGCCTGGCCGAGCGCCTGCGCGCCCCGGTCCCGGTGGGTCGTCCAGAAGCCCGCCCTGGGATTGACGCGGACGGACCCCAGGTGGGCCACGTACACCGCCAGAGGCCCGTGTTCCGTGGCCACCGTGGTGCGCAGCGCCCGGTTGTATCCCATCTTGACCGCGGCAGGCTTGGTGTCCCCCAGCGGCCCGGTGTCGGTCTTGATGTCGACCGGCCGGGTGTCCGACAGCGGCAGCCTGCTCCACAGCCCGACCGTGCCCTGCACCGTGTGGTACAGGTACGCCTCGGCCAGCTCCTTCTCGTAGGCGCCCTTGGCCTGCTCGCTCAGCTCCTCCAGCGCCAGCACGTCCGCGCCGGAGGCGACGAGGGCGCGGGCGGTGCCGGCCGGGTCGGGATTGTCGGCGCCGACGTTGTGACTGACCATGATCAACTCGCCGCCCGCGTGGGACTTGTCGCCGAGCAGCCCGCCGAAGAGGTTCAGCCACACCAGGACCGGCAGCAGCAGCGCGGCGACCGCGGAGGCGGAGCGGCGCCACAGCGCCCCGGCCAGCAGCACCGGGACGAACAGGCCGAACCACGGCAGGAAGGTCTCCACCAGGCTGCCGGCGTTCCCGATCCGGTTCGGGATCTTCGCGTGGAGCAGCATGAGCAGGCCGAGCAGCAGCGCCAGTGCCGCGAGCACCAGGCCGCGCCTCCAGGGCCCCGGCCCGGAGCAGGCACGGATCGCCCGGTCGACGCCCGAGCGCCGGGTTCCGGCATCGGCGACCCGGGGCACGTCGGCGGCGTGCGAGGTCACGAGATCGGTGGGCAGGGGCATGGCGTCGGCGTGCCCGTCGGCGCCGTCCCGTCCGGTCTCCGCCGGGTCCGCCGGCGCCATCGTCGGTCCTCGCTCGCTGCCGGTCACCGCCGCGTCCTCGGGTCCTGGGCGGGGCCGGCGTCCGTGCGCGGGCGGGCACGTGGATTTCGAGTCACACCGCGAGTCAACGCGGCGCGATGTTGCGGGCGCGTATGAAGTTTCCGATATGCCGACGATATGGAGCGGTCCGTACCATCGAGAGCATGCGTGCGTGCACCGTCGAGCCCGTCCACCCCGGCGGCACCCGTGGATAGGCGCCCGGGGCTCAGCGCCCGGCTGAAGCTCACCATCAGCTACGCCGGATTCGTCCTGCTGGGCGGCGCCCTCCTGCTGGTCGTGGTCTGGGTGTTCGTCCTGCGCTGGATGCGCGACATCGACGCCGGAGCCATCCAGAGGGGCCACGGCATCGTGATCGTGGTCGGGCCCGACCGCTCCGACCTCCTGCGCGGCTTCTATCCCGCCGCCACCGTGGCGATGGCCCTCCTCCTGGTGTTCGGCCTCCTCGGCGGATGGTTCCTCTCCGGCCGGATGCTCGCCCCCCTCAACCGGATCGCGGACGCGGCGCGGATGGCCTCCGGCGGATCCCTGTCCCACCGGATCCGGCTGGGGGGCCGCACGGACGAGTTCCGCGAGCTCGCCGACGTGTTCGACGCCATGCTCGAACAACTCGAATCCCATGTCGCCGAGCAGCAGAGGTTCGCCGCGAACGCCTCCCACGAACTGCGGACGCCGCTGGCCATCTCCCAGACCCTCCTGGACGCCGCCCGCGACGACCCCGCGCGGGACCAGGGCGAACTCATCGAACGCCTCCAGACCGTCAACACGCGGGCGATCGACCTCACCGAGGCCCTGCTGCTGCTCAGCCGCACCGACCGGGGGAGCTTCACCCGCGAGGTGGTCGACCTGTCCCTCGTCGCCGAGGAAGCCGCCGAGACGCTGCTCCCCTTCGCCGAGGAGCGCCGGATCACGATCGAAGTCACCGGCGAGGAGGCGCCGGCCCTCGGCTCCGGGGAACTCCTCCTGCGGCTGGTGACCAACCTCGTCCAGAACGCCATCGTCCACAACCTCCCGGACGGCGGCACCGTCACCGTCCACACCGAGACGCGGCACGACGCGAGCGTGCTGCGGGTCGAGAACACCGGCCGGACGGTCCCGCCGGACCTGGTCCCGACCCTGACCGAGCCCTTCCAGCGCGGAACGCAGCGCACCCGCACCAGCGGGCACGCCGGCGTCGGCCTCGGGCTGGCCATCGTGCACAGCATCGTCCGGGCTCACGACGGGACCCTCGACCTCGCCGCCCGCCCCGCCGGCGGCCTCCTCGTCACGATCCGCCTTCCCGGCGGGCGCGCGGCGGCGACCCGGCGGGAGGCGTCCGCCAGCGGGCCCTACAAGATCCGCTGAGGGGGACCCGCTCGCCGGGCTCCGGGCCTCACTCCGGTGTTCCGTTCGCCGGCGGAGGGCGGGTGAAGGCTCCGGCGGCCGCGGCCAGGGCGGCGGTTCTGGCCGCGTGGGCGGGGAGGTCCGGGTCGTGGGGCGTGCGCAGAAGCACCAGGTGGTGGTACACGGGCGCCGTGGCCGCGACGAGCAGGCGCCGGGCGTCGGTGTGCGGCGGGAGCTCGCCGCGGTGGACGGACCGGCCGACGACGACCTCGCACCGGGCGTAGCGGTCCTCCCAGAGTCGCCGCTGGGCCTCGGCGGCCTTCTCGGAACGGAACGAGGCGGCGATGAGGGCCGCCATGATCGGCGGCTCCGCGGCCATGGCCGTCTGGATCTCCTGGTTGAGGGCCGCCAGGTCGCCTTCCAGCGAGCCGGTGTCCGGGGGGCGCCAGTCGTCGTCGCCGGCCGCGTCGAGGACGTCGGCCAGCAGTCCGCCGACGTCGGTCCAGCGCCGGTAGACGGTGGCGCGGTGCACGCCCGCGCGGGCGGCGACGGCCTCCATGGTGAGCCCGTCGTAACCGTGCTCGCCGAGCTCCGCGAGGACCGCGTCGAGCACCTGCGCACGGGTGCGGGCGGTCCGGCCGCCGGGGCGGCGCCGGGGCGCGGACCCGTCCCGCGGCGGGGGCGCCCCGGGAGTCGTCGCTGGTGAGCCGGTTGCTCGGCGGGACGAAGTCATGGCAGTATCCTAACGTAACACTTGTCGCATTAAGAAGGCGCTCCGTCATGCCGCTCGTTCCCGCCGACCCGACCGCCCTGCACCCGATGCCCGGCCAGCCGCGGGTGGTGCTGCTGAAACCGCTGGTCACCTCGCCGCTGATCGAGGTCGGCGAGTTCTCCTACTACGACGACCCGGACGACCCGACCGCGTTCGAGACGCGCAACGTGCTGTACCACTACGGGCCGGAACGGCTGGTGATCGGGAGGTTCTGCGCGCTGGGCGAGGGCGTGCGGTTCATCATGAACGGCG
This sequence comes from Spirillospora sp. CA-108201, assembly GCF_050936235.1. NCBI lineage: Bacteria > Bacillati > Actinomycetota > Actinomycetes > Streptosporangiales > Thermomonosporaceae > Spirillospora > Spirillospora sp. CA-108201. The sequence goes on from NZ_JBNJNE010000001.1 coordinate 4,209,366, forward strand.
CCAACCACCGCATGGACGGGCCCTCGACCTTCCCCTTCCCGATCATGGGCGGCTCCTGGGCCGAGCACGTCGACCTCATCGCCGGCCTGCCCGGACGGGGCGACACCGTGGTCGGCCACGACGTCTGGTTCGGCTACCGGGCCACGGTCATGCCCGGCGTCCGGATCGGTCACGGAGCGATCATCGCCTCCGGCTCCGTCGTCGTCGACGACGTCCCCGACTACGGCATCGTCGGCGGCAACCCGGCCAAGCTCATCCGCCGCCGCTACGACGACGCCGACGTGGCCCGCCTCCTGGCCGCCGCCTGGTGGGACTGGCCGCTCCAGCACATCACCGAGCACGTCCGCACGATCATGTCCGGCGGCGTCGACGACCTGGAGGCGGCGGCCCGCCTGGAGTAGCGCCGCCCGCTCGGGGTAACGCCGCCCCTTCCCCCTCCGACCTGGAATCGAGCCGTCGGCATGCCTTCCCGGTCTCAGCACGCCTCGTTCGCCGACTGGCTCGGCGCCCATGCCGTCCCGCTCGCCCATCTCGACCGTGATGCGCCGCTGGACGACCTGGAGCCGCTGCGCGACGTCGTCGGCGACGCGCGCGTCGTCGCGATCGGCGAGAACTCCCACTTCATCACCGAGTTCTCGCTCATGCGCCAGCGCATCCTGCGGTTCCTGGTCGAGCGCTGCGGATTCGGCGTCCTGGCCTTCGAGTACGGCTTCAGCGAAGGCTTCCCGCTGGACGCCTGGGCCCAGGGCAAGGGGGCGGACGAGGACCTGTCCGCCCTTCTCGCGGCGGCGATCCCGGTGGGCGTCGACGAGCCGCTGCGCTGGATGCGCCGGCGCAACGCCACGCGCGAGACGCCGGTGCGCTTCGCCGGGATCGACATCCCGGCGGCCGGTGGGTCGCTGCTGCCGGCCCTGGCCCCGGTCGCCGACTACCTGCGCCAGGTCGACCCCGAGATCGTCCCGGCGGTCCAGGAGGCCGTGCGGATCGCCGGGACGTTCGCCGGGCCCTCGGCGGCCGCGGCCGCACCGGCCTGGACGCGTCTGGACGCCGCCGAGCAGGACGCTCTCAGCGCGATCCTGATGCGCCTGCTCATCCGGTTCCGTGCCGTCGCGCCGCTGTACCTGTCGCGCGGCGGCCGGCACGGCTACGACGTCGCCCTGCGTCGCCTGGAGGCCGCCTGCCACGCCGACTACGGCTTCCGCGCCATGGCCGGCCTGTACGCGGGCAACGGCCTGACCGCCGACACCTCGGCCCGGGACGTCTACATGGCCGGGTCGGTCCAGTGGCACCTGGAGCACTGCGAGCCCGGGACCCGCATCGTGCTGGCGGCCCACAACGCCCACATCCAGAAGACGCCGGTCTCCTTCAACGGTCATCTCACAGGGCTTCCCATGGGGCAGCATCTGCACGACGCCCTGGGCGACGACTATGTCGCCCTCGCCCTGACCAGCGTCACCGGACACACCGCCGACATGCGTCCGGACGAGGAGGCGCGCTTCGGCTTCACCGTCCACGCCACCGCGCTGCAACCGCCCGAGCAGGGCAGCATCGAGGCCGCCTTCGCCGACGCCGGGCTCGGGCCGAGCATCACCGACCTCCGGCAGGCGCGCGCCCAGGGCCCCGGCCCGGACCGCATCCGGATCCAGAGCGCCTACGTGGAGACCCCCGTCCTCGACGCGTTCGACGCCGTCATCACCACCCCGGCCTCCACCGTCGCCGACGGCCTCGCGGACACGTGAGGGCCGCGCCCGGACTCAGGCGCCGGACTCAGGCGCCGGAGCCGGTCGGTTCGACGTTGCGCTCGGGGCGGCTGATCTCGGCCCACACCTCGTCGAGGGAGAGGCCGAGGACGCCGGCGATCGCGGCGATGGTCGAGAAGGCGGGGGTGGCCACACGGCCGGACTCGATCTTCCGGAGGGTCTCCGGGGAGACGCGCGCGTCGAGCGCGGTGGCGAGCATGGAGCGCTCTCCCCTGGCCCGGCGCAGGAGGGCGCCGAGGCGTCGTCCGCGTTCGACCTCCGCGGGAGTGTGCGGCAACCTGACCATGGCCCCTATTCTAGTACCGGTATAGTAAGGCCGGTATAATTATTGGTTGCGTGAGGCGGGCGCCGCATGATCGAGATCCTGAACCCCAGCGAAGTGGCCCGAGCGAAGGGCACCGGCGCCCTGGTCGCCGAGATCCTGCAGACGATGAGGCGCCGCACCACGGTCGGCACGAGCCTCCTGGACATCGACCGGTGGACCCAGACCATGATCGCGGAGGCCGGGGCGGAGTCCTGCTACGTCGACTACGAGCCGTCCTTCGGGCGCGGGCCGTTCGGCCACTACATCTGCACCGCCGTCAACGACGCCGTGCTCCACGGGCTCCCCCACGACTACGCGCTCGCCGACGGCGACCTGCTGACGCTCGACCTCGCCGTCTCCCTGGGCGGAGTCGCCGCTGACTCCGCCATCAGCTTCATCGTGGGCGAGTCGAAGCCCCCGGAGAGCGTCGCGCTGATCAGCGCGACCGAGCGCGCGCTGAGCGCGGGGATCGCCGCCGCCGGCCCCGGGGCCCGCGTCGGCGACATCTCCCACGCCATCGGCTCGGTCCTCCGCGAGGCGGGTTACTCGATCAACACCGAGTTCGGGGGCCACGGCATCGGCTCGACGATGCACCAGGACCCGCACGTCTCCAACACCGGACGGCCCGGCCGCGGGTACAAGCTGCGTCCCGGGCTGCTGCTCGCGCTGGAGCCGTGGGTCATGGCCGACACCGCCCAGCTCGTCACCGACGCCGACGGCTGGACGCTCCGGAGCGCGACCGGCTGCCGGACGGCCCACAGCGAGCACACGATCGCCATCACCGACGACGGCGCCGAAATCCTCACCCTGCCGAGATAGGCGCGGCGCGCCGCGGTCGGATGCCACCCGCGCCATGGACACCTCGCCGTTAAATCGACACAAACCTAGGACAATGGGGGTTTTTGGCCCGCTCGGGCGGGCGATGGTGACGACCGCATGGTGTGAGGTGGTGCGGTTGGCACGGCTGGTAGCGGTCAACGTCGGTATGCCCAGGGACGTCCCCTGGGAGGGGCGGACGGTGCGCACCGGAATCTGGAAGGAGCCGGTACGCGGCCCGGTCATGGCACGCCGCCTGAACCTGGACGGCGACGGGCAGGGAGACCTGGCGGGGCACGGCGGCGAGCAGCGCGCCGTCATGGTCTACCAGACGGATTCCTACCGCTACTGGGAACGGGTGCTCGGGCGTGACGACCTCGTGGACGGGCACTTCGGAGAGAACTTCACCGTCGACGGCCTGCCCGACGACCAGGTGTGCATCGGGGACCGCTACCGGATCGGCGAGGCCGTCTTCGAGGTCACCCAGCCCCGGGTGACCTGCTACCGGGTCGGGCTGCGCCTGGGCGAACCGCGGATGGCGGCGCTGCTGGTGGCCCACCGCCGTCCCGGCTTCTACATGAGAGTGATCACCGAGGGCGCGGTGGAGGCGGGGCAGGAGATCGTCAAGATCGCCGGCGGGCCGGGCGCGATGAGCGTCACCGAGGTCGACGGGCTGCTGTACCTGTCCGAGCATCCCCGCGACCGTCTGGAGAGCGCGTTGCGCGTCGGGGCCCTCAGCCCCGGCTGGCAGGACTCGTTCCGGGCCCTGCTCCAGCAGGCCGGCGGGCCGGGCGGCAACGCCGGGCTGACCGCCGAAGCCGCGGTGCCGCCGCCCGCCTGGACGGGGTTCCGGGCCCTGCGGGTGGCGCGCATCCAGCGGGAGAGCCGCGGCATCGTGTCCCTGTGGCTGGCCGCCGAGCAGGACGCTCCGCTGCCGCCCGCCCTGCCCGGCCAGTTCGTGACCGTCATGCTGGACGCCGACGACCACGGACCCGCGCTGGTCCGCGGCTACTCGTTGTCGGGCAGGCCCGGCGACCCGCAGTACAGGATCAGCGTCAAGGCCGAGCCGCACGGCGCCGCCAGCACGCGGCTGCACCGGTACCTGAAGGTCGGTGACACCCTCCAGGTGGCCGCGCCCCGGGGCACGTTCGTGCTCCCCGCCGGCGACGGGCCCGTGGTCCTGGTGTCGGCGGGCGTGGGCGCCACCCCGGTCCTGGCGATGCTGCAGGCTCTGGCCGAGTCGGGGACCTCACGGCCGGTGTGGTGGCTGCACGGCGCCCGGGACGGCGCCGAACACGCCTTCGCCGACGAGGTCCGCACCCTGCTGGGCAGGCTTCCCCACGCCGCCCTGCGCGTGTGCTACAGCCGCCCGCGCCCGCAGGACCGCCTCGGCACCGACTACACCGACCCGGGTCACCTGGACGCGGCCGTGCTGCGCAGCGCCGGAGTGCCGGCCGACTCCGACGCCTACGTCTGCGGTCCGCCTTCGTTCATGGCCGCGCAGACCCGCGCGCTCGCCGAGCAGGGGCTGGCCACCGGCCGCATCCACATCGAGACCTTCGGCGCCGGGCCCTCCGTCACACCGGGCGTCGCCGCCTCCGCCGACCGCCCGCCTCATCCGCCGCCGGGACCACCGGGCGCCGGATCGGCGGTGTCGTTCGCCCGCAGCGGCGTCCGGGCCCCGTGGGACGAGAGCGCGTCCAGCCTGCTGGAGTTCGCGGAGGCATGCGACGTCCCCGTCCGCTGGTCCTGCCGCACGGGCGTCTGCCACACCTGCGAGACGGCCATGCTGTCGGGCGAGGTGGCCTACGACCCCGACCCCGTCGCCCCTCCCGCCGACGGCAACGTCCTGATCTGCTGCTCCCGCCCGACGCGGGAGACCGTCCTGGACCTGTGAGGAGAACGTCATGGAGTACCTGGTCCGGTTCCAGGTCGACATCCCCGCCGGGGCCTCCGACGCCGAGATCGAACGGCGCCGGGACGCGGAGGCGGACGCGGCGGCCGACCTCGCGGCACAAGGCCACATCGCCCGCATATGGGCCGTGCCCGGCACATCCCCGATCATGGGGTTGTACCGCGCCGACGACCGGGCGGAGCTCGACGCCCTGCTCCAGGGGCTGCCGCTGTACGACTGGATGCGCATCACCGTCACACCGCTCGGCCCCCACCCCAACGACCCCGCCCGCGCCGGCGCCGCGGGCCCCGCCGGCGGCCGCCTGCCCCAGCCCCGGCTGACGCTGGTGTACCGGCTGGAGGCCGCTCTCGATCCGCCACTGGACCTCGGTGAGGTCGCCGCGGGGCATCGGCGCATCGTCGCCCTGACCGGCGGGACCTTCACCGGACCCGGCATCCGGGGCGTCCTGCTGCCGGGGGCCAGCGCCGACTGGCAGGTCGCGCTGGCGGACGGCACCGCGCTCGGCGACATCCGCTACACCCTGCGGACCGACGGCGGCGACCTGCTCTACGTCCGGTCACGTTCGGTGCGCCACGGGAGCGCGGAGGTGCTCGCCCGGCTCGGCCGCGGCGAGGACGTCGACCCGGGTGAGTACGTCTTCCGAGCGGCCACCGAGATAGAGACCGCCGCCCGCGCTCTCGACTGGCTGAACAAGGGCGTCTTCATCACCGTCGGCGGGCGCCGCCCCGCGGAGGTCGTCTACGAGACCTATCTCGCCGGATGATCCGGGCAGATGGATGACGCCGATGACCCAAAACCATAGAAGCGACCCGAGGGGGCCGCTCCTACAGGTTTCCGGCCGGCAGGTACGGTCGCCGGCCGTTGAGTTGATCAGGCGCCGTCTCGCAGCGCCTGCCGCGCCGCCCGCATCGCGGGTGTGACCTCGTTCCTCGGGTCCGTCAGCGACTCCAGGAGCGTCTGACCGGCGCTGCGATTGCTCGCAGCGGCCATCTCCCGGGCGCCTTCCCTGACGACGGGGTCGGTCGTGCGCAGGGCCAGGAGCGTGTACTCCTCGGCCCTGGTCCCGCTGGCCTGCTGGCCTGCGCTGACCCTTGCCGCTTCTTCTCGATCTCGCCTCGATGTCATGGCGGGACTCCTTAGGGGTCTTTTCTTTGTGGAAAGGGACGGCTCGTCCCGGCCCCTACCGTCCCGCATTCCCGACCACCGTCAACACGGCCGCCCACGCGACACGGCAGCCGGGCCCCGAAGCCCGGACGGCGGCTCGGGATTGTCTACCGTCAGGGGGAGCTGCGAAAACGGGGGCGCGGAATGCGTGTGGTGTTGTCGACGTGGGGGTCGCGCGGGGACGTCGAGCCGCTGGCAGGGCTCGCGGTGCGGCTGCGGGAACTCGGCGCGGAGGTGCGGGTGTGCGCGCCGCCGGACGAGGAGTTCGTCGCGCTGGTGGCGCGCGCCGGGGTGCCGCTGGTGCCGCTGGGACCCGAGGTGCGCTCGGTCGTCACCGCCACGAGGCCGCCAACCGCCATCGGGAGGCGGTGGGCCTGCCGCCGGTGGGCGACGTCCGCGACCACGTCTTCACCGAGCGTCCGTGGTTGGCGGCCGATGCGACGTTGTGTCCGGCGCGGGGGGTGACGGACTTCGACGTCGTGCAGACCGGAGCGTGGGTCATGCCCGACGAGCGTCCGCTTCCGCAGGGGCTTGAGGCGTTCCTGGACGCGGGTGCGCCGCCGGTGTTCGCGGGCTTCGGCAGCGTCGCCGCGCGTGCTCCGAAGAACCTCGGTCAGATGGCCGTCGAGGCCTGCCGCGCGCACGGGCGCCGCGTGGTCCTCGCCGGCGGTTGGGCCCGCGAGGCCGGCGAGGCGGACGACTGCTTCGTCGTCGGCGAGGTCAACCAGCAGGCGTTGTTCGGACGGGTCGCCGCCGTTGTGCACCATGGCGGCGCCGGCACCACGGCGACGGCCGCGCGGGCGGGCGCGCCGCAGGTCGTCGTGCCGCGGATCGTGGATCAGCCGTACTGGGCCGCCCGGGTGGCCGAACTGGGGATCGGCGCCGCCCACGATGGGCCGAGCCCGACCGTCGAGTCCCTGTCGGCCGCGCTCACCAGGGCCCTCGCTCCTGCGACCGGGGCCCGGGCGAGGGCCGTCGGCGGGACGGTCGGCGCCGACGGGGCGATCGTGGCCGCGAAGCTGCTGCTGGACGCGGTCGGCCGGTAGAGGCCGACCCGCCGGACGCCGCCGTCACCTGGCCTTCCACGGGGGAGCCGGGGCGGCGCTGATAGGATCTCGGCCGATACGCGGGCGGCAGTGAGTGACGTAGTGACCCGCCCCGGCGTGACACCGCCGGTCCCGGACCGGCGCAGGATCCTGTCCGCCCGCACGTCCCACAGTTAGGTTCCCGGTGTCGTTCTCCTTTTCGGCCGTCCGCCGCAACTGGCTGTTCTTCGCGGTGCTGCTCGCGGGCGTCGCGCTGAGGGTGCTCGCCATGGCGGGGTTCCGGGGCGTGCTGTGGTTCAACGACAGCTACGACTTCGTCCGGATCGCGGACGATCCGTTCCCGCACCCGCTGAGGCCGTCCGGGTACGGGCTCTTCCTCTGGGCGCTGAAGCCGTTCCACAGCCTGGCGCTGGTGACGGTGCTCCAGCACGCGGCGGTGCTCGGGCTGGCGGTGCTCGGGTACCGGATGCTCGTCCGCGACTTCGAGGTGCGGCGGACGTGGGCGGCGCTGGCGGTCGCCCCGGTGCTGCTGGACTCCTTCCAGGTCGAGCTTGAGCATCTGCTGCTGTCGGACACCCTCTTCACCGTCCTGGTGTTCGGCGCGATGCTGCTGCTGGCGAAGCCGGGCGAGGCCGGGTGGCGGCGGGCCGCGCTCGTGGGAGCGCTGCTCGGCGTGGCGGCCGTCACCCGGACCGTGGGGGTGCCGCTGTTCCTGATCGCCGTCCTCTACCTGCTGCTCAGGCGGACGCGGTGGCCGGTGTACGTGGCCCTCGCCGTGACGTTCGCGCTGCCCGTCGGGGCGTACGCGACGTGGTTCCAGCGGGAGCACGGCCGGTTCCAGATGACGGGCGTCGACGGCGTCTTCCTGTGGGGGCGGACGGCGGCCTTCGCCGACTGCGACGCGTTCACGCCCCCGCCGGATCTGGCGAGCCTGTGCCCGTACGGCGCCACGGGCGACCGGCCCGCCTCGTCCCACCAGATCTGGGAGGACAACTCGCCGCTCGGCTGGTCCAACGGGCAGGCGTTCGACGAGGAGACCAACGCGCGGGCGCAGCGGTTCGCGGTGTGGGCGATCAAGAACCAGCCGCTGGACTACCTGCGCGTGGTCTCCTACGACTTCTTCGTCCGGACGTTCGCGTGGCACCGGTCGCGCTACCCGACCGTCGGCACCGAGGCCAGGTACCACTTCCCCACGCGGCCTACGGCGCGCAAGCCGCGACTGCCCGTCTACGGGGGCGGCGACCGAGGGGCCGTGGTGTACGAGTACTCGCACGGCACGGGCCGCACGCACGTCGTCGAGCCGTACGCCGGTGTGCTGCGCGGCTACCAGAAGCGTGTGAGCGTGCCGGGGACGGTGCTCGGCGTGGTGCTGCTCGCGGGAGCGGCCGGGATCGTGTGGCGGCGGGCGCGCGCGCGGACGGCGCTGTTCTGGACGTCCGGGCTCGCCCTTCTCGCCGTCCCTCCGATCACGGTCGACTTCGACTACCGCTACATGCTGCCCGCCCTGCCGTTCGCGTGTTTCGCCGCCGCGCTGGCGTGGGGCCGCCGCCCCGTCCCGGCGGCGCCGGAGACCGAGCCGGCCGAGGCGGCGCCCGAGGCGCAGCCGGCGGAAGCCTGACCCGGGGTTGAGTACGAGAGCGGATACCGCCGCGCCGCGGCCGCCGCGATCATTGGGCGCATGCGCCGCTTCGTGATCCCGCTGGTCGTCCTGCTCGCCGCCGGCTGCGGGCTGGTGAGCCGGAGCCCCGAGGACGTCGCCACCGCCGACGCGCGGAAGGCCGCGGAGCGGGCCGGGGACCGGGTCCACGACTCCCGGGTGCGGCCCGCGCGGGACATGGCGCACCGGGCGGCGGACCTCGACGGCGTGGAGGTCATGCGGATGACCGGCGCCTCGACCGCCGGGGACGGGGTGCGGCTCGTGCTCCGGACGTCCGGGACGGCGCCGGACGGCGGCTGGTTCGCGACCTCGACGATCACCGTGACGCGGTGCTTCGAGCTGCGGTTCTCGACGACCACCGAATGGCGGCGCTACGGGACCCGGCAGGTGAGGTGTCCGTCCGGGGCGCCCCTGGCGTTCGGGCCGTGGCCGAAGGCGCCCGACATCCCGTTCGAGCGGCTGCGCAGGGCGCTGCCCCGCGTCCCGAAGGGGGGCGGGGCGGACGAGGCGAAGGTCCGCGCGGCGGTCGAGTCGCTGCGGCTCGATCCGCGGATCCGGCGCGAGTTCGGGACCGGGGGCGACGTGGTCGGCGTGGCCCTCGTCGTGAGGCCCTACGGGTCGGACGTCTTCGACTGCGTCCTGGCGCGGGTCGCGCCGGGCCGCACGAACGTGTGGACGCCGCCCCGCATGCAGCGGATGGCGGGCGAGGGCGGGTGCAGCGCCGGCAACGCCGTCGACCCGCTGCCGCCGCCGCACTGAGAGCCCCGCCGGTCAGCGCATGGAGGGGCGCGGAGGCGGGATGGGCGTCATCCGTCCCGAGGGCCGAGACGGGCGGCGGCGACCTTCTTCGGGACGACCATGCGCCACGCGTCGATGACGAGCTCCTCCATCTCGGCCTCGTCCAGCGCGGTTGTCCAGGCGTGCACCCAGTTGAAACGCATGTCGGATTCACCGGGCAGGTGGAACTTGTCGGGCTCGGACTCGACGAGGGCGAGCCGCTCCTCCTTGGGGAACGCGAAGCCCATGACGGTCTCGTCCCGGGAGAAGGCGACGTAGACGATGGAGCCGACGCGGAACTTCACCCGGTCCCTGATCAGGTGCTCGGACGTGCGGGGCAGCGTCGCCGCGAGCCCCCGCACCTGCTCGACAGTGATCATCCTGTCCTCCTGTGGCCGCGCCGCGTCCGGCGCGGCCCTCCCAGCAAAGCACCCCCCAACGCATGATCTTGTTAGATTTGCCGGGTGAACGAACTGGTGCGCTGGCAGACCGAGAACGGGACCATCGTGGTGGAGACCGACGACCGGGAGCCGGGGTTCCAGTCGGTGTCCCGCGCCGGCGACCTGATCCACGACGCGGCGGGCAAGCTGGAGGACGCGTTCCAGAACGTCCGGGAGGCGGCGCAGGCCGCGCTCGCGTCGCTGCGCGGGGGCGACCTGAACCCCGACGGCGTCGAGCTGGAGTTCGGTGTCAAGCTGAACGCGGCGGCCGGGGCCGTCATCGCGAAGACGACCGTCGAGGGCCACCTGAAGGTCAAGATGACGTGGGGGCAGCCGCCGCGCGCCGCGGAGGAGGCGTAGCCGCATCGTGGACGACTGGCAGTGGCGCGCCTGGGTCGGCCCGCCGTCCGGCGGCAAGCTCGGCGCGGCGTTCCTCGTCACCCCGACGAGGCTGCTGACCTGCGCCCACACCGTCCACGGCCTGGACGAGGCGCGCGTCGGGTTCCCCGGCCTGCTGGAGGACCTGCCCGCCGGGGTGGTGCGGCGCGGCGGCTGGCGGCGGGCGGGCGACCCCGGCGACGTCGCCGTCCTCGAACTGCGCGAGCCCGTCGCGCTGGCCCCCGCCACGCTGGCCGCGCCGGGCGGCCTGCACGAGGGGAGCCTCGGCGAACGGACGTTCGGGGTGTGCGGGTTCCCGCGCCGTGCGGACCAGAACGAGCGGCACGCGTCCGTGACGACGTTCCCGTACCGCGGGATGCGCAACGAGTGGTGGGAGCTGAAGACCGGTCAGGGCGACTGGCTGGAGGAGGGCTACAGCGGGTCCGCCGTGTACGACACCGCGACGGGCGAGGTCATCGGCATGGTGACGAACGCCGAACTGCGGGACGGCGACCGGGCCGACCTCGGCTGGATGCTCCCCGTCGAGCACATCCGTAAGTACTGGGAGGAATTGGACGACCTGCTGCCGCTCCGGTGGCTCACCCCCGACGCCCGCCGCGAGCTGCGGGAACTCCTGGACGGCGTCCGCTACACGGGCCCGCTCGCCGCCGACCTCGAACGGATCACCGGCCGCCGGGCGCTCGGCGATCTCCGGTCGGCGTGGGGCTCGGTGCGGTACGTGGCCGAGGGCTGGGAGCCGGACCGGCTCGCCCGGTACACGGCGGCGCTCGGGCCGCACCTGCCCGAGTCCGCCCGGCGGCGGCTCGCCGCGTGGTCCGCGCGGCACCTGCCCGGCGCCGCGCCCGCCGCCCCGCGCCCGGGGCCCTCGTCGGTGATCGTCCGGCTGGAGCGGGTCACGTTCGACCACGCCTTCGACGTGACCGTGCACACCTGGATCGACGGGGCCGAGGGGCCGGGGCGGCCGACCGAGCGCGTCCCGGACCGCCGGGTGCGGCCGGTGGTCGAGGCGGGCGTGGCGGCGCTCGCGCCCGCGCTGTTCGGCCGCGACTGGATGATCGAGTTCGCGGTGCCGGAGAGCTGGCTCGGCAAGCCGTTCGAGCAGTGGTACGTCGACCCGCGCAACAGGATCCCCATGCGCAAGTACCCGGTGGTGGTGCGGGACGTGGAGCGGCTGCGGCCCGACTCGATCCGCCGCGACCAGGCCCACCACCGCTGGCGGCTGCTGAACGAGCGCGGCCGCAGCGACCCGCGCCCCATCGCGTGCGACGCGCCGCGCAGGGGCAGCGACTTCCAGGACTGGCTGGAGGCCAACGTCGACTTCTGCGTCCTGGTGTACGGGTCGCGCCCGGTGAGGAGCTGGCTGACGGCCGCGCTCAACAACGGCATCCCGGTCATGCTGTGGACGCGCACCCCGTGCGACGCGTCGTCGCACGGGGACTGCCAGGGGCACCGCCTCCTCGACGAGCTGACCGCGGCGGTCGGCGACCGGCACCCCGGCGACCTCCCGCAGCTGGCGCTCGCGCTGCGCAGGGCCGCGCTCGTCGCCCCCAAGGACGCGCCGCACTGCGGGCGCGACCTGACGCTGCTGTGGGACGATCCGTCCCGGCTGCCCGACCCCCCGCTCGCGATGGAGGCATAGGTGCCCGACTGGCTGCTCTACACAGGGAGCCGACGCCCACACGACGGCATCGACCGGCTCCCTCCGCCGCCGCCGTGGCGCGCGTTCGACGGCGAGCCCGCCCTGGAGTCCCCTTCCGGCGGTTCAGGGAACGAGCACCAAGCGACCACGTACCGTCCGTCCGACGATGCCGTGCAGCAGGTCAACGCCGCCCTGTACCTGCGCCGCCCGCTGCTGGTGACGGGGCCGCCCGGCACCGGCAAGTCGACGCTGGCCTACGCCGTCGCCCACGAACTCGGCCTCGGGCCCGTCCTGCACTGGCCCGTCACCAGCCGGACCACGCTCCGCGACGGCCTCTACCAGTACGACCCGCTCACCCGCCTGTACGCGGCGGGGCGGCATGACGCGACCGGACGGGACGACGCGGCGCGCGACGAGGACATCGGCCGCTACATCCGCCTCGGCCCGCTCGGCACGGCGCTGCTCCCCTACCGGCGGCCGCGGGTCCTGCTGGTCGACGAGATCGACAAGAGCGACATCGACCTGCCCAACGACCTGCTCACCGTCTTCGAGAAGGGCGAGTACGAGCTGCCCGAGCTGACCCGGCGGGCCGACCCGGTCGCCGAGGTCATGACCGCCGACGGGCCGGGCGCGCGGGTCGCCGTCACCGCCGGTACCGTGCGCTGCCGCGCGTTCCCGCTGGTCGTGATGACCAGCAACGGCGAGCGGGAGTTCCCGCCCGCCTTCCTGCGGCGCTGCGTGACCGTGGAGCTCCGGCAGCCGTCCGGCGAGGCCGAGCTGTCGGCGATCGTCCGCGAGCACCTCGGGCCGCTCGCCGACCGGAGCGACGACCTCGTCCGCCGCTTCTTCGAGCGCTCCGCGTCCGGCACGCTGGCCACCGACCAGCTCCTCAACGCCGTCTACCTGTGCCGCCACGCCGGCGCCGAGGACCGCCGCGCCCTGGCCGACCGCATCATGCCCTACCTGACCGGGCCCATCGATGACGAGTAGCCGATGACGAGTAGCCGATGACGGTCGACCGGCTCCGGGGCGTCCTGTCGGCGGTCGGGCCGCCGCCGGACGCCCGCGAGCTGAGCGAGATGCTGTGGCTCGCCTGCCACATCTCCCCGTCCGAGGAGCGGCCCGCCGCCGTCCCGCCGGCGCCGCCCGCGATCGTGGACGAGCCCGTGGAGGCCCCCGCGCCGTCCAGGCCGCCGGAGCCCGCGGCCCCGCGCCCGCCCGAACCGCTGACCGGGCTCCACCCGCCCCCGGGCGCCGGAGCCGAGCCGGCGGGCCGCGCGTCCGAGGTGCTCGTGCCGACCGCGCCGATGCTGGCCGACCCGCTCGGCGTCCAGCGGGCGCTGCGCCCGCTGAAGCGGCGCGTCCCGTCCCGGCACCGCGCCGAGCTGGACGAGGACGCCACCGCCGCGCGCATCGCCGACACCCGCCTGTGGACGCCCGTCCTCGTCCCGTCGCCCGAGCGCTGGCTCGGCCTCAGCCTCGTCGTCGACACCGGCCCCACCATGCGGCTGTGGCGGCCCCTCGCCCGCGAGCTCGCCGAGACGCTTCTCCGCCAGGGGGCCTTCCAGGACGTCCGCCTCAGCCACCTCGACGGGAACGGCCGCATCGCCTCCACGCCCGAAGCGCCGCCCCAGGACGCGGGTACGCTCCTGGACGCGTCCGGACGGCGGGCCGTGCTCGTGCTCAGCGACTGCTCGGGCCCCCACTGGTGGAACGGGCGCGCCGCGCGGGCCGTGCGCCGCTGGGCGCAGGCGGGGCCGACCGCGATCGTCCAGCCGCTCGCCGAACGCCTCTGGCGCCGCACCGCCGCCCCCGCCACCCCCGGCCTCGCCGTCCTCCCCCGCCCCGGCGCCCCGAACACCGACCTGCGCTTCACCCCCTACGACGGCGCCGCCGGGCCCGGCGTGCCCGTCCCTGTCCTGGAGATCGCGCCGCGCTGGTTCGGCGCGTGGGCCCGGCTGGTCGCCGGCTCCGAGCCGCAGCCCGCCGCCGTCGCGACGCTCCCCGCCCGCCCGTCCGGGGCGGCGCCGGTGCGGCGCGAGCGGGAGCTGCCGGTCGCCGAGCGCGTCCGCCGCTTCCTCGCCACCGCCTCCCCCGGCGCCGCCGAGCTCGCCGCCCACGTCGCGGTCTCCGTCCCGTCGCTGCCGGTGATGCGCCTGATCCAGCACCGGATCCTCGGCGGCTCGGGCCCCGGGCAGCTCGCCGAGGTGCTGCTCAGCGGGCTGCTCCGCCCGGCCGGCGGCGTGCGCTACGACTTCGTCCCCGGCGCCCGCGAGGCCCTCCTCGACACCCTCCCGCGCCCCGAGGCCCTGCACACCCGGCACGTCCTGGAGGCCGTCTCCGCCGAGATCGAGCGCCGCGCCGGAACGGCCGCCGAGACGTTCCGCGCCCTCCTCCCGGCGGACGGCGGCCCGGTCGTCCTCACCGCCGGCACCGACCACTTCGCGCTCCTCACCCCGCAGACCCGCTCCCACCTCACCCCCGCACCCGCTCCCCCGGCCTCCGCCCCGGACCTGCTGGAGCTTCTCGGCACTCCGGTCGAGGAACTGGTCGGCGACGGCTGGGACCGAGGCCCGCGCCCCGTGGTGATCGGCGTAGACGGCGAGGACCTCGTGTCGGTGGACGTTCTGCACGGCAACCCCGACCTGCCGCACGGACTGATCACCGGCCCCATGAAGTCCCGGTACCCGCTGCTCCGGACCCTCGTCCTCAACCTGGCGCTCACCCATTCCCCGAACGTCCTCAGCTTCGCGTTCACCGACCTCAATTCGGGCACGCCCTTCATCAACCTGGGAGCCCTTCCCCACGTCGCAACCAGCGTCCACACCGATTCGGCGGACTCGCCGCATATCAGCAGGCTCCCGGAGATTCTGGAGAACGAGCGGAGGCGCCGCGAAACCGTCCTCGAAGCCGCCGGGGTCACCACCTGGGACGAGTACCAGGCGGCCATCGCGGGCGGCCGGCCGCTCGACCCGCTGCCCGCCCTCGTCGTGATCATCGACGACGCCGGACCCCTGCTGGACGCGCGCCCCGAATTCCTCGATCCTCTCGCCGCGCTCTGCGAGGCGGGGCCGCCGCAGGGGATGCGGTTCGTCTTCTGCTCGCCGAGCGACTCCCTCACTCCGCCGGAACTCTCCGGCTTCGCCGGCTGGAACGTCGGCCTTCCCAGCCGAATGGGCGACCATCTCGCGTCCGTCCACATCTTCGCGCAGGAGGCCCGCCCCGCCTTCGAGCCCGCACACGTCCCACTCGACACCAGCGCCGTCATCGTCGAACTGATGCGGCAGCGCGGCATGTGGGCGCGCGAACTCCCCTGGCCGGGGGGACCCGCGAAGTCCGAGCCCGCAGCGCAGGTGGACTCCCTCCAGCTGACTGTCGAGTTCGACGTTCTGCGGTTGAACGGGGGCGGGCCGAGCGGGATGCTGCACGAGACGTGGGCGCTGCCCGCCGACATGCCGCGCACCCCGGCGATCGGTTACCGGCCGGGCGGCCATCTCCTCAGCCTCCATCCGCTCGACATCTCGTCGGGCATTCCGCACGGCCTGGTCGTCGGCGGTCCGGAGGCCCGCCAGAAGGTCGTTCGCGCGATCACTCTGGCCCTCGCCGCGGGGCACTCTCCGGCGGATCTGCACTTCGTCTTCGCGGGGCTGGGCGAGCATCCCCTCGGTGAGCCCATCGACCTTCCGCACGTCCGCCACTCCGAGGAAGAGCTGCTGGGCTCGCCGGAGAGGCTCCGGCGGTTCTTCGACCTCCTGTCCGGCGAGCTCGAAGCACGGTCCGCGGGCCCGCCTCAGGACGTGTCGCGGCCCTGGAGTCTCGGCACCGGCCAATTCACGGTCGAGGAGATGTACGAGCGGTTCCGCCAGGACCCCCATTCGGTCGCCCCGGTCTGGTTCCACTTCTTCGAGGACTACGAGCCGGGCGAGCAGCCCGCCGCCCTGCCGCCTCCGCCGCCCGTGACGCGGCCCCGGCTGCTGGTCGTGGTCGACCTGTCGCTCACGTTCCCGCCCAGCAGGCGCGAGGTGGGCGAGACGCTCCTCTCGCTGGCGCAGCGAGGCAGAGCGCTCGACGTCCAGCTGCTGCTCACCTCGTCCACCGTCGAGAACACCACGATCTGGGACCGCTTCCTGCCTCTCCTCGGATGGCGTATCGCTGCGAACCGCCTACCGCCCGACCAGCTCCGGCGCGTCCTCGGCCAGGCGAGCCTCCCGTTCCCGGACGACGGGCGAACCGCCTACCTCCTCGCCGGAGGCGGCTCCCCCCAGCGGTTCACCGTGGCGCCCGAACCTCCCCGGGACGCCATAGACGACTTCGTCCGCCGGACGCGCGAGCCTCCCGAGCGCCCCTCGCCGGAAGCCGAACCGGAGGAGCCCGACCCGCAGGACATCGTCCGCCTCCTGGAAGGCCTGGACGAGACGATCGGGAGCGAGCCGCGGATCATCGAGGGCGAGCCGGTCGACGGCGCCGTCGTGCGGGCGGCGCTCCGCGAGATCCTCCAGGCCGACGCCGAGTCCGCGCGCTCCGGCGGCCTCCGCCCGATCCGTCACCTCATCTTCCCGGGCCCGTTCAGGCCGGAGATGAGCGTGGCGGCGAGCCGGTACGGCGACATGCTCACCACGCTCGGCGTCCTGCGGCACGGCGACCGCAACTTCGTCACCCTCGCGCACGTCGAGTCGGCCGGTCCGACCCTCGACCCCGCTGCCAAGGCCGCCGAACTCTTCCGGATGAACCGGGGCAGCGTGTCCTTCCTCCGGGACGGACCGGGGCAGGACCCCGAGACCGGCTACCTGCGCCCGGAGACCATCCGCAACCTGATCTCGGTGATGCGGGAGGAGACCGAGGAGGCGCTGGTCGTCCTCTGCGGGGAACCGGAGCGATTCCAGGAGCTGCTCCGGGCCGTTCCCGAATTCGCCGAACGGTTCAGGTGGGTCCACGCCTTCGACGCGGAGGCGGAGCCGCGTCCCGCCGAGGCCCCGCGAGGCCGGACCGTGCGGCTCGGGAGCGACCCGGAGACCGGAGAGGCGGTGCTCCTGGACTTCGACGTCGACCGGCATCTGCTCATCAGCGGCCCGTCCGGTTCCGGGAAGGCGACGCTGGTGCGCGAGATCGTCGACGAGCTCGTGTCGAGGGGCACCACGCGGGACCGGCTCGTCTACTTCCTGGACATGCACATGAGCCCGCGCGATCTGGCGCGTGCGGAGTCGTGGGGGCGGGCGGGCGTGCGGCACACGTCGTCTCCGGAGGAGTTCGGCCGGCTGCTCGCCGAGGCCGTGTGGAGCACCCGGGCCTCCCTGCTCAGCGGTGGCGGGCCCGAGATCTACGTGGTCGTGGCGCACCGGCAGCGGCTCCTGCGGGACGACCCGCTCGCCGCGGCCATCCCCGACCTGCGGACGATGCGCGAGCAGGGCGTCCACCTCGTCCTCGCACGGCACCAGATCACGTTCGGCGAGCCGCTCGACCCCGTCGTCGCGCTGCTCCGGAGACTCGGGGCCCCCGCCCTCCTGACCGGCAACGTGGGCGGCCAGGAGGCGGATCTCTGGGACGTGCCCTCCTCAAGGCATGGGCGTCTGGGGTCCGGCGAGGCGCTGCTGGTGGAGCCCGGACGGCGGCGGCTCGTGCGGCTCGGCGACTCGACCGGATGATATTGGATCGAACTGTCCATAACGTGTTACGGTGACTCCATGGCACGGCCGAGGAAGTTCGACGAGGGGCTGGCCGTGGAGGCGGCCATGCGGGCCTTCTGGACGGACGGCTACGAGGCGACGTCGACGCAGGAGCTGTGCGCGGCGACCGGCCTCGGGCGCAGCAGCATCTACAACACCTTCGCCAGCAAGCGCGACCTGTTCGTCAAGGCGCTGACGCACTACATGGAGGTGCGGACCACCCGGCTCGTCGACCACCTCCAAGGCGACGAGGGCACCGTCCGCGAGCGTCTCCGAGCGGTCATGGACTGGGCCGCCGAACCGGACGACGACGACCCGTCCGGCTGCCTGGTCGTGAACGCGACGGTGGAACTCGGACCGCACGACCCCGACATCGCCGAGCGGCTCGAACGGGACCGGCGGCGGCGGTTCGGCACCCTCAAGGCGGCGATCGAGGACGGCATGCGCGCGGGCGAGATCGACGCCGCCAAGGACGCCGCCGCGCTGGCGCACTTCATGATCTCCACGATCAGCGGCATCCAGGTGGCCGCGCGCGGCGGCGCCGCCCCCGACACCCTGAGGTCCGTCGCGGACACCGCGATGCTCTCCCTCTGACCCGGGCGGCCGAGCGCCGCCCTTCCGCACGGCGCAGTTTTGTACTGATCTATCCAATACACAGGAGGACACCGATGCCACTGGCCGTCTACGTGCTGGGAGTGGCGATCTTCGCGCAGGGCACGTCGGAGCTGATGCTCGCGGGGCTGCTGCCCGGCATGGCGCACGACCTCGGCGTCTCCGTGCCGGCCGCCGGATGGCTGATCTCGGCGTTCGCGATCGGGATGCTGGCCGGGGCGCCGCCGCTGGCCGTCCTGACGCTGCGCTGGCCGCACCGGCGGGCGATGCTGGCGTTCCTCGCGGTGTTCGCGCTGACCCACGTGGTCAGCGCCCTCACGCCCGGATACTGGACGCTGTTCGCGATGCGGATCGTCGGGGCGTTCGTCTACGCGGGCTTCTGGGCGGTGGCGGCGGCGACCGCCGTGAGCCTCGTGCCGCGCGACGCGCGCGGGAAGGCGATGGGCGTGGTCGCGGGCGGGCTCACGGTCGCGGCGATCGCGGGGCTGCCCGCCGGGACGGTGGTCGGGCAGCATCTCGGCTGGCGGGCGGCGTTCTGGGCGGTCGCGGCGATGTCGGCCGCCGCGATGGCCGGGGTGGCCGCGACGATCCCCGCCGCGCGCGCGGACACCGCGCCGCCCCGGGTGCGGGACGAGGTGCGCGCGCTGGCCGTCCCCCGCCTGTGGCTGCTGTACGGGACGACGGCCCTGGCGACGAGCGGGCTCCTCGCCGTCTTCGGCTACCTCGGCGCGTTCCTGACGGAGACGACGGGGATCGCGGAGGCGTGGGTGCCCGGCGTGCTCGCCCTCTACGGCGCCGGCGCGCTCATCGGGATCACGCTCGGCGGGCGCACGGCCGACCGGTGGGGCGTCCAGACGCTGTACGCGGGCTTCGCCGGGCTGACCGCCGTGTCCGCGCTGCTCGCCCTGGCGGCGAGGTCGCCGCTGCCCGTGGTGGTCCTGGTGTTCCTCCTCGGCTTCGTCGGATTCGGGACGAACCCGACGCTGAACTCGCGGGCGTTCGGGCTGGTGGACGGCGCGCCGACGCTGGTCGCGGCGGGGAACGTCGTCGCGTTCAACATCGGCATCACGGTGGGCCCGTGGCTCGGCGGGCTCGCCCTCGACGCGGGGAGGGGCTACCCCTCCACGGCCTGGATCGGGGCGGCGCTGGGCATCGCGGCGATCGGGACCGTGGCGGTCGGCACCGTGGCGGGCGGCCGGGCCCGGCGACGGGCCGCCGAGGAGCCCGAACGGGCGGGCTCCCCGGTCGGCGCCTGAGGAGCGGCGGTCAGGAGCAGGCGGCGGCGCGGAACGCCCACAGGGCGCGCCGCCCCGGGTGCTCCGCGAGCGTGAAGACGCGGTGGCGGCCCCGGTAGCAGGACAGGTCCTCCGGTCCGTAGGAGACCGTGCGGCGCCGCACCGGGGCCCAGCCCCGTCCGGTGTAGCGGGTGGAGAAGAGCCGGCCGCGCTTGCCGCTGCGGCTCTGGGTGAACCACCACTGCCCGTGCGCCCTGACCGCGCCCTGGACACGGTCCACCGGGAGCCGCGAGCCGCCGTCGGCCCTCACGGCGCCGCCTCCGGCCAGTGCCCGCAGCGGCCAGGTGACCACCCGTCCCCGGGGCCAGCTCGGGCGGCAGTACTCCCCCGCGATGAGGACGTGCGGCCACGTGGTGCGGTCGACCGCCGCCCACGACATGCGCGGCGGGCCCGATCCCCTGCACTTGCCGCCGACCCGGCCTCGGGCGAACTCCCAGCTGCTCGTCTGCGCCATCACGTACCGGAACCCGTGGGCGTAGTAGGTGCCGCCGTGCAGCCCGACCCGCTCGGGGTGGCGGGTCGAGCCCGCCCCGTTCGCGGTCAGGTCGAAGATCTGCCGCATGTCGAACTCGCGCAGCCCCTGGCGGGTGTCGGCGACATAGAGCTTGTCGCCGTACCAGGCGATGCCGCCCGCGTGGATGCCGACGTCGGTGTAGGTGGGCCGCCCGTCCCGCGTCCCCGGCGCGACGAGCAGGACGTGCCGGTACGCGCGCCGGTCGGGGTCGACGAACGTGAGCCTGACCCGGCCGCCGTTGTGCCAGGACACGAGGATCGGCCGGACGCCGCCCGCCCATCCCTCGCCCGCCGCCGCGTCCGAGACGGACGTGACGCCCTGCGGAACCCAGTCCTTCGTGGTGCTGTCCGCCCTGTCGAAGCAGTAGACGAGCGAGCGGGCGGGGACGCCGGCCGCCCGGCCGCAGCCGCCGCCCAGCCTGGCGCGGCCGGGCGAGCGGAGCAGCGCGCCGACGCCTGCCCTGCGGAGCCTGCCGCCGAGCGCCCTGACCGGCCCGCTCCGGTCGGCGCCGCGCCGCAGATCGAAGTCGCGCGGGTCCAGGGGCGCCGCGACGCCTCCCGCGTGCGCCGCGGCCCGCGACGGCGCCGGCACGGGTGCGGGCGCGGCGTGGGCGATGCCCGGGGTGGCGGCCGCCAGGACACCCGCCGCGACGGCGGCGGTCCCCGGCGACCGGACCGCCGTCACCGTACGTTGCAAGATCGTCACAGTGCGCCATCTACCCAGGCGGGGCGCCCTGGACGACCCCGGCAAGACCTAGGGAGAGACAACTTAAGTTGTGTGGCCCATTACTTCGGCGGCGCCGGCCCGCGCACCCCCCACGGCACGGACCGGGACGGCCCCCGCCCGGGGAGACCGTCCCGTCCGGGGCGGGTCAGCGCAGGGCGCACGTCCCGGAGTCGGACTTCGACGGGTCGCTCTCCGAGGTCCCCGTCAGGCTGAGCCGCGCGTGGCGGGCCGCGCCCGGCTTCGCCTTCGCCCAGACCTCGACCTTCGTGCGGCCGCCCGCCGGGGCGGTGGCCAGCTCGTTCGGCAGCGACGTCGTCCAGCCGCCGCCGGACACGGCCGCCTTGAGGCGGAACACGTCGGAGCCGTGGCGGCCGTCGCCGCCCCGGCCGGTGTTGGCGAGCGTCATCGTGCACTTCGTCCAGCCCGCGCCGGTCGGCCGGGCGGGGCCCGAGTCGACCCGCACGCCGCGCCGCTGCGACCCGGCGCCGTCCAGCGAGCCGACCGCGACCGTGTAGGACAGCACGCCCCTGCGGTCCCGCCTGAGGTTCAGGACGTAGAAGTGCAGCCGGTTCGCCTGGTCGACGTACTCGTACTCGCTGCCGGAGTTCGTCCCCGCGTGGTAGAGCGCGTCGGAGAGCTGGCGGTAGTCGCCGATCGTCATCTTCTTCGGGGTGCCGTCGGGCAGGACGAAGTCGACCTTGTCGATGTCCTGCGGGTTGGCGTCCTCGACCCAGATGAACGGGGCGTCGTCCTCGTTCTTGGTCTTGGCCAGCAGGACGCCGGAGTCGGGCGTGAAGGAGTCCGTGCCCATCCGGTCGACGACTTCGAGGGTGTAGTTGTCGTAGCCGCCGCCGTCGCACAGCGGGTCGGCCGCGGTGTCGCACTTCGGGCTCTTGTCGCCGCCCTCGCCGAGCTTGACGTTGATGCCGGTGAGGCCGTTCTCGCCCGGGTCGGCCGACCGGGCGGTCACGTTGGCGACGACCATGCCGGACGCGGCGAGCTCCTCCGGGCTGAGCTGGAGCACGTCGGCGTTGTTCACCATGCCGAGCTTCAGCTTGTTGCGGAGCATGTGCTGAGCGCCCATGGACCCGCCGCCCGTCGCCGGGATCGTCCACCGGCTGTGCGGGCCGCCCGGCCCGTTGAACGTGCCGCGGCTGAGCATGTCCCACGGGCCGCTGTAGGCGCGGCGCGGCGGATCCCCGTAGGGGTTGTTGTAGTTGTCGCCGATGCCGAGGATGTGGCTGAACTCGTGGGCGTACACCGACATGCCGGAACTCTCGGCCTGCGTCGAGGAGACGCCCGGGATGGCGTTCGGCCAGATCGTCGAGCCGGCCTGCCAGGACGTCCAGGGGACGTACCGGGTCCTGACCCAGTTCGTCAGGCTCGGGTCGCCCGGCCCCCACTCGTCCGGCACCCCCTCCTTCGTGCCGAACTTCATCTCGCCGAACTCCTGCCAGGTGGACGACTCGTCCTGCCCGGCGCTGAGGAAGAAGACGAAGTCGAACTCGTTCGCCGCCTCCTCGCCGATGTCGGCGACCCACGCGTCCCGCGCGTCCTTGCGCAGGTCCCGGTTGCAGGTGTCGCCGGCCGGGCAGCCCGTCCCGCCCTGCATGCGGTCCACGCCGTACTCGTGGTCCTTGGCGGGCATCTGGTAGGCGCCGAAGCCCGTCAGGTTCACCCCGAACCGGCCGCCGGAGTCCTCCATCCAGTACTCGTGGAGGGTGTGGCCGTGGTTCAGGTCCTGCGGCTTGTTGAGGAAGTCCTGGTAGAACCTCGCCACCTGCGCGCGCGGAACGTCGCCGACCTTGACCGGGTTGCCGAAGACCGACGAGTTCACCGGCTGCGTGACCTCGAACGGCTGGTTCGGGTAGTCGGCGAGGACGACCGCGACGTTGAAGTTCCGCTCCGAGCCCTTGCGGGCCGGGTCCGACCAGGAGGTTCCCGGGATCGCGCGGTAGTCGTCCCAGGTCATCGTGTCGGGAAGCTCGTAGTTCTGGGGGTCGATCGGGCGCGGGGCGCCCGCCGTGAACGTGTGGGCGGACGGCTGCTCCCGCTGCCACGGCTGCGTCTGCGGCCAGTGCCGCATCTGCCAGGGGTTCGCGGTCGGTTTCGGGACCCGGGGCCCCGGCTGCGCGGCGGCGGGCACGGCCGCGAGGCCCACGACCAACCCCAGCGCCGCCGCGGGCACCAGCAGAATCTTCTTGGCGCGCATGTCTCCCCTACCTCAGGTGGGTTGCGGGGAGACGGTAAGGAAGGGCGGCCGCGCCCGGCTACGGCCGACATATACGATCTTGTGCAGGACGCCCTGGCATCTCGCGCCGGGCGCCCAGGTCAGAGCGGGAGTTCACGCTCCGCGACGACGATTCCGTCCTCGTCGCTGTAGAGCCAGTCGCCCGGACGGAACTCCACGCCGCCGAACTCCACCGGGACGCCGGTCTCGCCCGCGCCGTCCTTGGCGCTCTTGCGCGGGTTCGACCCGAGGGCCTTCGCGCCGAGGTCCAGCCCGCGCAGCGCCGCCACGTCCCGGACCGCGCCGTTGATCACGACCCCGGCCCAGCCGCCGGCCACCGCCGCCGCGGCGATCATGTCGCCCATCAGCGCGGACGCCAGCGACCCGGCGCCGTCCACGACCAGCACCCGGCCCTCCCCCGGGGAGTTCAGCAGCCGCTTCACCAGGCCGTTGTCGCGGTGGCAGCGCACGGTCGCGACCGGGCCGGCGAACGCCGTCCGCGCGCCGTACTGCCGGAACTGCGTCTCGCAGCTGCGCAGCTCGTCCCCGAAGTCGTCGATGAGGTCAGCGGTCGCGAAGTCCATGGCGGCAGCCTACTGGGCGGTAACCGCTCAGCCGTAGGGCGCGTCCGTCGGGCGGCCGATGAGCCGGGACAGCACGATCGCCGTCTTGGTCGCGGTGATGTTGTCCTCGCGGCGGAGCCGTTCGAGGGCCTGCTCCAGATGCTGGATGTCGCGGGCCCGCACGTGCACGAGCGCGCTCGCGTCCCCGCTGATCGTGTACGCCGCCACGACCTCCGGATGGCCGCGGACGCTGGAGTAGATCTCGTCGGGGGACGTCGCCCCGGTGCAGAAGATCTCGATGAACGCCTCGGTCGTCCAGCCGAGCGCGGCCGGGTCGACCACGGCCGCGAAACCGTTGATCACGCCGTCCGCGCGGAGCCGGTCGACCCGCCGCTTCACCGCCGGCGCCGACAGCCCCACCCGGTCGCCGATCTGCGCGTACGAGGCGCGCCCGTCCTCCAGCAGCCGCGCAACGATTCGCCGGTCCAGTTCGTCAAGACGCAACAAATAACACCCCCTAAGTCGGTTTTCATCATTGGTCGCTAGTCATTTCCGAACATACGCTGGGTACGGACCGGCGGCCACCTGATCCGACCGGCCTCCTCCCCCTCGGCACCGGGAACGCGCCCGGTGTCCCCGCCATGCCCCGGCCGGACCGGCCGGGCCGAGCCGCGAAGGAGCGTCGTGACGCCGACCGACCAGCTGCGAGCGATGTCCGAGGACCACAGCGCGCACAACTACCACCCCCTCCCCATCGTGGTCTCCGAGGCCGACGGCGTCTGGCTGACCGACGCGGAGGGCCACCGCTACCTCGACATGCTGGCCGCCTACTCCGCCGTCAACTTCGGGCACCGCAACCCGCGGCTGACCGAGGCCGCGCGGCGGCAGCTCGACCGCGTCACGCTGGTGAGCCGCGCGTTCGACCACGACCAGTTCGGCCCCTTCGCCGCCGAGCTCGCCGAGCTGTGCGGCAAGGACATGGTGCTGCCGATGAACAGCGGCGCCGAGGCCGTGGAGACCGCCCTGAAGACGGCCCGCAAGTGGGGCTACGAGGTCAAGGGCGTCCCCGCCGGCGAAGCGAACATCATCGCGTTCGAGGGCAACTTCCACGGCCGCACGACCACCATCATCAGCTTCTCGACCGACCCCGACGCCCACGACTCCTACGGCCCCTACACGCCGGGCTTCCGGACCGTCCCGTACGGGGACGTCGAGGCGCTCAGGGCCGCGATGGACGCCAACACGGTCGGCGTTCTGGTCGAGCCGATCCAGGGCGAGGCGGGCGTGAACGTCCCGCCGAGCGGGTTCCTGCGCGCCGTGCGCGAGCTGTGCACGGCGGGCGGCGCGCTGATGATCGCCGACGAGATCCAGTCGGGCCTCGGCCGCACCGGCACGACCTTCGCGGTCGAGCACGAGGGCGTCGTGCCCGACGTCTACATCCTCGGCAAGGCCCTCGGCGGCGGCATCATGCCGGTGTCCGCGGTCGTCGCCGACCGGGACGTCCTCGGCGTGTTCAAGCCGGGCCAGCACGGCTCGACGTTCGGCGGCAACCCGCTCGCCTGCGCCATCGCCCGCGAGGTCATCGCGATCCTGAAGACCGGCGAGTACCAGGAGCGCTCCCGGACACTCGGCGCGCACCTGCACGACCGGCTCGGGCGGCTGCCCGGCGACCTCGTCCGCGAGGTCCGGGGCCGCGGCCTGTGGGCGGGCGTGGAGCTGCACGGCAGGGCCCGCCCGGTCAGCGAGCGGCTGATGGAGCTCGGCGTCCTCGCCAAGGAGACCCACGAGACCACGCTCCGCCTGGCCCCGCCGCTGGTCATCGAGCGCGACGAGCTCGACTGGGCGCTCGACCAGCTGGAGATCGCCCTCAAGGGCTGAGGCCGGACCCGCCGACATGGCGGGGGACGCCGCCGGCCAACGGCGCCCGGCGGCGTCCCCCGTCGACCAGCCTTCTCGTCCAAACCCCTCGTTTCCGTCATCGCAAACCCCGGTCTCGTCCAAGCCTCGGCCGACGCCCGCACGGCGCGCCGCCTCCGCCGCGTCCCGCCGTGAGGGTGAGGGGATGCTGCGGAACAGGAGTCGGCGCCGGGTGATCATCGGATGCGGGGGGCTGGCGACGGGCCTCGTGCTGCTGCTCGCGGGCGGCCTGTACTTCCTGCAACGCTTCTACGACGGCGAGGTCAGGCGGGTCTCGGGCGCGCTGCCGACCGCCGGCGGGCGCCCGGCCTCCAGCGGGCGCGGCGAGAACTGGCTGCTGATCGGGTCCGACCGGCGCGCCGACATCCCCTCGATGGGCGCCCGCGCCGACACGATCATGCTGGTGCACCTGTCCGGGCGCGGCGACCGGGTGTCGGTGATCGCCATCCCCCGGGACGGCTGGGTGCCGGTCCCCGGGCACGGCCTCACCAAGATCAACGCGGCGTTCGCCTACGGCGGGCCGTCGCTGCTGATCCGGACGGTGGAGCAGCTCACCCGCGTCCGCGTCGACCACTACGCGGCGCTGGACTTCGGCGGGTTCGTGAAGATGACCGACGCCCTCGGCGGCGTGGACGTCACCGTCGCCAAGACGACCCACGACCCCAAGCACGACCGGACCTGGCAGGCGGGACGGCACCACCTGGACGGCGTCGAGGCGCTCGACTTCGTCCGGCAGCGCTGGAACCTGCCGGGCGGCGACCTCGACCGGATCAAGCGGCAGCAGGCGTTCCTGCACGCGCTCGCCGCCAAGGCGCTGGACACCCGCAACCCGATCAGGATCGACCGGTTCGTGCGGGCCGCGACGCGCTCGGTGACCGTGGACGACTCGGTCGGGTCCGGCACGACGCGCGGGCTGGCGCACCGGCTGCTCCAGACCTCGCTGATGGAGTACCTGACGGCCCCGGTCGACCGGACGGCGGAACGCGACGGGCAGAGTGTCGTACTCCTGGACGAGGATCGCGCGGGAGAGCTGTTCACCGCCGTCCGCGAGGACCGGGTCGCCGACTACGTCTCCCGCAACGGCGCCGCCAACACCGTGGACTCCGTGCGCTGACATGCCCGGATATGCCCGTTTCCTTAAGAAGGTGACGAAGGCGGTCTGAGTGGATTAGTCTACGTGGACTAATCGAGTTCGACCATAAGGGCCGCACGCATGTCCCGACCCCTCACACCGCTCGCGCTGACCGTGCTGCGCATGCTCTGCGACGGGCCCATGCACCCGTACGAGATGCAGCAGCGCATCCGCGACCACGCCTACGACCAGGCCGTCAAGATCACGCACGGGTCGCTCTACCACTCGGTGGAGCGGCTCGCCGCGGGCGGGCTGATCGAGCCGCTGGAGACCAGCCGGGAGGGCCGCCGGCCCGAACGCACCGTCTACGCGGTGACCAGCGCCGGGCGCGACGCGGCGCAGTTCCGGCTCGCCGAGCTGCTCGTCCGCCCCGCGGAGGAGTTCCCGCTGTTCGGCACCGGCCTGGCGTTCGTCAACCTGCTCCCCGAGGAGGAGGTCGCCCGCCTCCTGCGCAAGCGGACCGTCGCCCTGGAGGCGGCGCTCGCCGGGCACCAGGCGGCGCACGACTCGCTCCGCAAGCAGGGCATCGAACGCTACAAGCTGATCGACCAGGAGTGGCTCATATCGCGCGTGCGGTGCGAACTCGACTACGTACGGGGGCTCGTCGAGGACCTGGCGTCCGGCCGGCTCACCTTCAACGACACCGAGCCGCGGGCGATCTGCCATCCGCGGCCACGACCACGACGCACTGACGAGATGGGGGCCTGATGAAGAGATGGAGCGGCAATCCCTGGGCGATCCTGCTGACGCTCTCCCTCGGATTCTTCATGACGCTGCTCGACCTGACGATCGTGAACATCGCGATCCCGAGCATGATCGACAAGCTTGACGCCTCGCTGGACGAGGTGCTGTGGGTGGGCAACGCCTACATCCTGGTGCTGGCGGTGCTGCTCATCACCGCCGGCCGCCTCGGCGACCTGTGGGGCAAGAAGAACCTGTTCATCGCCGGCGTCGCGCTGTTCACGCTGTCCAGCCTGGCCTGCGGGATCTCCCAGGACCCGGCGCAGCTGATCGCGGCCCGCGCCGTGCAGGGGCTCGGCGCCGCGCTGCTGATGCCGCAGACCATGTCCATCATCATCAGCGTGTTCCCGCCGGAGCGGCGCGGCGCCGCGCTCGGCGTCTGGGGCGCGGTGGCGGGCGTGTCCACCATCGCCGGGCCGACGGTCGGCGGCCTGCTGGTCACCAGCCTCGACTGGCGGTGGATCTTCTTCGTGAACCTGCCGATCGGGATCCTCGTGCTCGCCATGGCCGTGCCGATCCTGCCCGGCCACACCCGCACCGTCCGGCACCGCTTCGACGTGGTGGGCGTGCTGCTGGCGTCCGCCGCCCTGTTCTGCCTCACGTTCGCGCTGACCGAGGGCCAGAAGTACGAGTGGAACGAGGGCATCTGGGGCCTCGTCGCCGCCGGGCTCGCCCTGTTCGTGATCTTCGTGGTCTACCAGCGGGGACGCCAGGACCGCGAGCCGCTCGTGCCGTTCTCGCTGTTCAAGGACCGCAACTTCACGATCCTCAACCTCGTCGGCGCGGCCGTCTCGATCGGCATGATCGGCATGTTCCTGCCGATGACGATCTACCTGCAGTCGGTGCTCGGCTTCAGCGCCCTCAAGGCGGGCCTCGTGATGGCGCCGTCCTCGCTGGTGTCGATGTTCCTCGCCCCGGTCGCGGGCCGGATGTCCGACCGCATCGGCGGCAAGTTCATCCTGATGACCGGCCTCACCCTCTACGCCGTCGGCATGGCGTGGATCGTGCTCATCGCCGGCGTCGGCACGAGCTGGACCTCGTTCATCGCCCCGCTGGTGGTGTCCGGGCTCGGCATCGGCGGCGTGTTCGCGCCGATGGCCACCGAGGCGACCCGCAACGTCCCGCCGCACCTCGCGGGCGCCGCATCCGGCGTCAACAACACGATCCGGCAGATCGGCTCGGTGCTCGGCAGCGCGGCGGTCGGCGCCGTCCTGCAGAACCAGCTGGCGTCGTCGCTGCGGGACGAGGCGGCCACCCGGTCGGCGGCGCTCCCGCCCGACGTGCGCGGCGGCTTCGTGAAGGGCTTCGCGGGCGCCGCCAAGGGCGGCCTGGAGGTCGGCGCCGGGCAGAGCGGGGCCCGGCAGCAGCTGCCGCCCGGCGTCTCGCCGGGCGTCGCGCACCGCGTCCATGAGCTGGCCGGCCAGGTGTTCTCGCACGGCTTCGTCCACGCGATGAAGCCGACGATGTGGCTGCCGGTCGGCGTGGTCCTGCTCAGCGCGGCCGCGTGCCTCACCCTCAAGGGCCACAGCGCCGGCGCGGCCGTCAGCAAGGACCCCGAGCCCGCCTCCGTGGCGAGCTGAGACGGGCGCTAGCCGCGGGTACGGCCCGCCTTGCCGAGCATCCATTCGCCCGGCGGGCGGGCCGGCGGCACCAGCATGATCCCGATCACGGCGGCGAGCATGCCGCCGATGACGAACACGTACCCGGGCAGCGACGCCGGGACGACCAGGTCGCCCTCCGGGCGGCGCATCTGCAGGACGAACACCACGACGCCCCAGGCCAGCGCCGGGATGAACGCGCCGAGCCGCCCGCCCATCGCCTTCCCCGACGCCCACGCCATCGCGAAGACCAGCGCGACCAGGACCAGCGCCGCCAGCGGCACGGGCCCGACGGTCCAGTCCTGCGCGAACGCGCCGACCACGCCGAACACGCCGCCGAGGACGCCGAGCGCGGCGTAGGCGGCGCCGGACACGAACGCGTCGCCGGGGCGCTCGCCGTCCGCCGGCTCCAGGGCGGACGCGCCGGCGGGCTCGGCGCCGTCGGTCCCTGCGTCGTCGGACCGGGCCTCGGCGTCACTCGCCGCGGAGCCGTCCTTGGCGAGCCGCACCCGGGCCTGGTCGTCCTTGTCCACGGACGCCAGCGTACCGGGGCCCGTCAGTCCCCCGCGCTCGCCAGACCGGCGAACAGGTCCCGCTCGCGGCGGCCGGGGCCGACCGGGCCGAGCTCGCCCGCCTGGAGGATGAAGTACTCGGTGCCGAACGCCTGCTGCCCGAGGTTGTTCGACAGCGCGAAGAAGGGCCCGACCTGCTCGGGCGCCACCGTGATCTGGGTGTGGTGGGCGCGCAGCGCGGCCAGCTTGGCGGGCAGGTGGGCGCGGGCGTCCACGACCGTGGTGACCTCGCCGTCCGGGACGCCGGAGCCGAGCTCCTCCAGCCCGGCGACGCGGGCGAACGGCAGCCGGGCCTCGCGCATCACCGCGATCGCGCGGGCGAGGACCGTGCGGGGGGCGGCGTAGGCGTAGACCTTGGCCGCCCGCCACGGCTCGGCGCCGTCCTCGTAGGAGGCGTCGGCGGCCATCTCGAACGCCCGCCACGTGACGCGGTTCGCCTGGATGTGGTCGGGATGGCCGTAGTTGCCGCGCTCGTCATAGGTGACGATCACCTGCGGGCGGACCTCCCGGATGACGGTCACGAGGTCGCGCGCCGCGGTCGTGACGTCCGCCTGCCAGAAGCAGCGCGGGTCGTCGTTCGTGGGGGCGCCCATCATGCCGGAGTCGCGCCAGCGTCCCGGACCGCCGAGGAAGCGGTGGTCGCGGACGCCGAGCGACTCGCAGGCCGCGGCGAGCTCGCCGATCCGGTACTCGCCGAGGGCGTCCTCCTTGTCGGAGGCCAGGTGGCGCAGACCTTCGGGGATGACCTCGCCCTCCTCGCCCAGCGTGCAGGTGACGAGGCAGACGTGGGCGCCCTCGGCGGCGTATTTGGCCATGCTCGCCCCGGTCCCGATGGACTCGTCGTCCGGATGGGCGTGGACGAACAGGATCCGCGGCTCCTTCATAGTCCACGAGCCTACTCAGAGCCCGGCATCGCGGCGATGACCGCCCTGCCCCGCGCGACCCGGAGGCCGCCGCCGGGCCACGGTCAGCGGCCGGTGCCGGTGCCCGTGCCGCCGGCCCCCGTCCCGGTGCCGCCGTCGCCGTTGCCGTTGCCCGTGCCGCCGGTGCCGCCCGTCCCGCCTCCGCCGCCGCCGGGGAGGGTGGGCGTGGTCGGCGGCGTGTCGGTGGTCGGCGTGTCGGTCGGGGCCTCGGTGGTCGGCTGCGGCTGCGTCGGCTCGGACGTCCGGGGCGGCGGGGTGTTCTGGCGCGTCCGGGTACGGGTCGGCGCCGGCTCCTCCGGCTGCTCGGTCGTGGGCTCCTCGGACGGCGATCCGGAATCGCTGACCACGGGGGTCACCTGGGGGTCGGTGGAGTCGTCGCCGCCCCGGGCCGCCATGAACAGGCCCACGACCAGCGCCAGCACGGCGATCGCCGCGATGGCCCCGAAGATCGGCGCCTTGGACTTGCGTTCGGGCTCCCAGTCGTCGTACCGGGGACGGCCGCCCCTGGGCGGGCCGCCCGCCGGGGGCAGGGTCCCGGTGTAGTCGCGGGGCGCGACCGGGCCGGCCCCGCGGCCCGGGTGCGTGGCGCCCATCATCCCGGCGCCGGCGAGGCCGCCCGCGGCGAGCGTCGACCCCTCCGCCAGCATCGTGGTGGCCTGGGCCGGGTCGTCCATGCGGGTCTGGCCGGCGCCGCCCGGGCCGCTGCCGATCAGCGCCATCATGATCTGCTGCGCGGTCGGCCGCCGCTCCGGCTCCTTGGCCAGGCAGGCCGCGATGAGCCGGTGCAGGTCGGCGGGCACGCCGTCCAGCGACGGCGGCTCGTGCATCACCCGGTTGATCACCGCGACGACGGTGTCGTCGCCGAACGGCGGGTGCCCGGTCGCGGCGAACACGATCGTGGTGGCCCAGGCCCACACGTCCACGGCCTCGGTCAGGGTGGCGCCCGCCACCTGCTCGGGCGCCATGTAGGACGGGGTGCCGATCGCCTTGGTCGCGTTGGTCTGCCCGGTGTCCAGGGCCCGCGCGATACCGAAGTCGATCACCCGGGGGCCGTCCGGCGCCATGATGACGTTGTGCGGCTTGAAGTCGCGGTGCACGATCCCGGCCTGGTGGATCGCGACCAGCGCGGTCGCGGTGCCGATCGCGAGCCGGTCCAGCGGCGCCCCGCTGATCGGGCCGGTCTCGGTGACCTGCTTGTACAGCGACGGCCCCGGCACGTACTCGCTGGCGATGTAGGGCTGGTCGCCCGCGACGTCGGCCTCCAGGACCTGCGCGGTGCAGAACCGGGCGACCTGCTTGGCCGCCTGCGCCTCCCGGACGAACCGGTTGCGCGCCATCGTGTCGCCGGCCAGGTCGGCGCGCAGGAGCTTGATCGCGGCACGGTTCCCGGAGGCGTCGACCCCGCCGTAGACGACGCCCTGGCCGCCCTCGCCGAGCCGGTCGACGATCTCGTAGGAACCGAGCCGCCGGGGGTCTCCCGGCTGCAGCTCAGGCATTGACATACTCCTCAGCCCGCGACGACAGAAAGTGCTTGGGGAAGCTTTGAGCTTACGCGAGCGCGGACACGGGCACGGGACATTCCCGTCCACCACGCGACGACCCGTGATCATAGAGGGCAGGAGGCCGCCGTGCGCCGCGCTTCGGGACCGTGCTGGCAGACTCGGATGCCATGAGCATCAGCTATCCGCGGCAGAGCGCCCGCACGCGACGGTTCAGCCTCGGCGTCCCGCGCGCCTTCCAGATCGCGCCGGACGGCTCGCGCGTCGCGTTCCTGCGCACCCGGGCGGGCGACGACCCGGTGACCTGCCTGTGGACGCTGGACACCGCCACCGGCGAGGAGGAGTGCGTCGCCGACCCCGCCGCGCTGGACGTCCCGGGCGAGGAGAACCTGCCCGCCGAGGAGCGGGCCCGGCGCGAGCGGGCCCGCGAGCAGGCGGGCGGCATCGTCGGGTACGCGACCGACCGCGCCATGGGGCAGGCCGTCTTCACCTTGGGCGGGCGCCTGTACGCCGTCGACCTCGACACGGCACTGGTGCGCGAGCTGCCCGCGAGGCCGCCCGTCTTCGACCCGCGCCCCGACCCGGCGGGCCGCCGCGTGGCCTACGTGTCGGGCCGCACGCTGCGGGTCGTCGAGTTGGACGGCGGAGGCGGCGGGGAGGCGGACCGCGCGCTCGTCGAGCCCGAGTCCGACCAGGTCTCCTACGGCCTCGCCGAGTTCGTCGCGGCGGAGGAGATGGACCGGATGCGCGGCCACTGGTGGTCGCCCGACGGCGGGACCCTGCTGGTCGCGCGGGTGGACGAGACCCCCGTGCACCGCTGGCACATCGCCGACCCGGCCAACCCGGACCGGCCGCCGTCCGAGATCGCCTACCCGGCGGCGGGCACCCCGAACGCCCTGGTGTCGCTCGTGCTGCTGAGGGTGGACGGCGGGCGGATCGCGGTGGGGTGGGACCGCGGCACGTTCCCCTACCTGGTGACCGCCGGCTGGGACCGGCACGGCCTGCTGATCGTCGTGCAGCCCCGCGACCAGCGCTCCCAGCGGGTGCTGCGGGTCGACTCGACCAACGGCGAGACCTCGCTGCTGCACACCGAGCACGACCCGGTCTGGACGGAGATCATCCCCGGCCTGCCCGTCCGCACGAACGGCGGCGACCTGGTCTGGGCCACCGAGGACGCCGGGACCGACACCCGCCGCCTCACCGTCGCGGGCGAGCCCGTCACGCCGGGCGGCCTCCAGCTGCGCTCCGTCCTCGGCGTGGACGGCGAGTCCATCCTGTTCACCGCCTGGGAGGAGCCCACCGAGGTCCACCTCTACTCCTACGAGAACGGCGAGGTGACCCGGCTCAGCGAGGGCCGGGGCGTCTTCGGCGGCACACGGTCCGGGGGCGTCACCGTGGTCTCGGGCGCCCGGCTGGACCGGCTCGGCTCGCAGGCCGAGGTGCGCACGCCGACCGGGGTCCACCCCGTCGCCTCCTTCGCCGAGACCCCCGTGATCACGCCGCGGGTGGAGCTGCTGCGCTCCGGCGACCGCGAGCTGCGCACCGCCGTGGTGCTGCCCACCGGCTGGGAGCCGGGGCACGGGCGCCTGCCCGTCCTGATGGACCCCTACGGCGGCCCCCACGCGCAGCGCGTCCTCGCCGTCCAGCGCTCGTACTGCGAGGCGCAGTGGCTCGCCGACCAGGGCTTCGCCGTCGTGATCGCGGACGGGCGCGGCACCCCCGGACGCGGACCCGCCTGGGAGCGCGCCGTGCGCGGCGACTTCGTCGGCCCCGTCCTGGAGGACCAGATCAGCGCGCTGATCGAGGCGGCCCGCCGGCACCCCGCGGCGCTCGACCTCGACCGCGTCGGCATCCGCGGCTGGTCGTTCGGCGGCTGGCTCGCCGCCCTCGCCGTCATGCACCGCCCGGACGTCTTCCACGCGGGCGTCGCGGGCGCCCCGGTCACCGACTGGCGCCTCTACGACACCCACTACACCGAGCGGTACCTGGGCCACCCCGACGAGGAGCCGGAGAACTACGCCGACAACTCGCTCCTCGGCAGGGCCGCGGACCTGAAGCGGCCACTGATGATCATCCACGGCCTGGCGGACGACAACGTGGTGGCCGCGCACACGCTGCGCCTGTCCTCGGCCCTCCTGGCCGCCGGCCGCCCCCACACCGTCCTCCCCCTGTCGGGCGTCACCCACATGACCCCCCAAGAGGTGGTCGCCGAAAACCTCCTCCACATCCAAGTCCACTTCCTGAAGGAATCGCTAGCGCGTGTCTAAGGCGTTTTTCTCCTCCTTCGGGCCTGGCGGCCCTCCATCGTCGATAAACGCGGGCGATCGCTGGCATCGCTCCGGCTCGCCTGGCGGCTCGCTGCGCGATCAGATTCTTGCTTCGCTCGAATCTGCCTTCGGACGCGATCGCAACCATTGGGGTTGTTGCGGGGTTGCGAGGGTGGCTGAGGTCGGTGTGTTAGGAGGGGCGCCCTACTAGCTCCGCCAGGAAGCCCAAAGCGCTGCATAGGAACCTTGGGCGGCTAGGAGTTCTTCGTGGGTGCCCAGTTCGGTGATGCGGCCGTCCTCGACCACGGCTACGCGGTCGGCGTCGTGGGCGGTGTGGAGGCGGTGGGCTATGGCGACGACGGTGCGGCCGTCCAGGACGGCGGCGAGCGAGCGTTCCAGGCGGCGGGCGGCGCGCGGGTCCAGCAGGGACGTCGCCTCGTCCAGGACGAGGGTGTGCGGGTCGGCCAGGACGAGCCGGGCCAGGGCGAGCTGCTGGGCCTGGGCGGGTGACAGGGGCTCGCCGCCCGAACCGACGACGGTGTCGAGGCCGGGGCCGTCCCAGTCGACGGCGGCCAGGACCTGGCGGATGTCGTCGTCGGAGGCGCCCTCGCGGGCCATCGCGAGGTTCTCGCGGAGGGTGCCGCGGAACACGTGGTGCTCCTGGGTGACCAGCGCGACATGGCCGCGCAGGTCGTCCAGGGGCAGCCTGACCAGGGGGACGCCGCCGCCCGAGCCCACGGTGACCGCGCCCGCGCGCGGGCCGTCGACGCCGGCGAGCAGGCGGCCGAGCGTCGACTTGCCCGCGCCGCTGGGCCCGACCATCGCCAGGCGCTCGCCCGGCCGCAGATCGAGGTCCACGCCGTGCAGGACGTCGTGGCCGGGGCGGTAGGAGTAGTGGACGTCGCGGGCCGCGATCCGCTCGCCGGCGGGCCGGCCCCCGTCCGGCGTGCGGTCGGGCGGGACGTTGCCGACGCCGAGCAGCCGGGCCAGGGACGCGCCGCCGAGCTGGAGCTCGTCCAGCCACTGCATGAGCGTGTCCACCGGTTCGATGAGCTGCTGGGCGTACAGGGTCGCGGCGGTCACCTGCGCGAGCGTCGCCATGCCGTTGATGTAGAGCAGGCCGCCGACGAGGAGCGTCGACACCACGGGCAGGACGAAGCTCATCTCCATCACCGGGAAGAGCACCGTGCGGAGCCGCAGCGTGTACCGCTCCACCTCGTAGGAGGCCGCGATGTCGGCGTCGCCCCGCTCGTGCCGGCGCTCGGCCAGCCCGAGCGCCTCCACGGTCCGGGCGCCCTGGACGGTCTCGGTCAGCCCGTCGGCGATGCGCGCCCACGTCGCGTTCTCGCGCAGGTAGCCCTTGTGGGCGCGCGGCAGGTACCAGCGCATCACGGCCACCAGCATCGGCACGGCGACCAGGGCGGGCAGCGCGACGAGCGGGCCGTTCAGCATCAGCGCGGCGACGGTGAACCCGCCCACGACGACGGCGACGAGGGTCTCCGGCATCGCGTACCGGACGGAGGTGCTCAGCGTGTCCACGTCTCGGGAGGCGCGGGTCACCAGGTCGCCGGTGCCCGCGCGCTCGACGGTGGACAGCGGCAGGGCCATGACGCGGTCGACGAACTCCTCGCGGAGCTCGGCCAGCACCCGCTCGCCCAGCTTCGCCGACGCCAGGTAGGCGTACCGGATCAGCACGCCCTGGACGACCACGAAGCCGGCGATGGCCAGGCCGGTGGTGTCGATGTCGGCGCGGCCGTCGCGGACGCCCTCCACCAGCGAGCCGAGCAGCCGGGGCGTGACGAGCCCGGTCAGGGCGGCCAGCGCGTGCAGGGCCAGCACCGCGGCGAGGTCGCGGGGGTGCCGCAGGACGAGCCGCCGCGCATAGGCCCGCACCTGCGCGGGGGTCGCGACCGGCAGGATCCGAGCGCTCACGTTCCCGCCCTTTCCGCGGTCTCTCCTCTGGTGACGGTCGCCGCATAGCGCGGCTCGGCGTCCAGCAGTTCCCGGTGCGTCCCCTCCGCGACGACCGTGCCGTCGTGGACGAAGGCGACGTGGTCGGCGCGGTCCAGCATCAACGGGCTCGTCGTGCAGACCACGGTGGTGCGGCCCGCGCGCGCTTCGGCGAGCCTTCCGGCGATGCGCGCCTCGGTGTGCGCGTCCACGGCGCTGGTCGGCTCCACCAGGACGAGGACGTCGGGGTCGGCGGCGAGGGCCCTGGCCAGGCGGAGACGCTGCTGCTGGCCGCCGGAGAACTCCCGCCCGGCCTCGGCCACGTGCGCGCCGAGCCCGGCCGAGTCGACGACGTCCTCGGCGCAGGCGGCGCGGATCGCCGCCCGGAGCGCGGGCTCGTCCGCGTCGGGCGCGAGCGACTCGTCCAGCGGGCCGGAGAACAGCCGGTCCTCGTTGACCGCGACCAGGATCCGCCTCCGGACGTCCCCGACCGCGCGCAGCGGGACGCCTCCGAAGTCGACCTCGCCGTCCTCGTACCGGCCGAGGCGGTCGGCGACGGCCTGCGCGTCGCGCGGGTCGGCCGCGGCGATCGCGGTGACCCTGCCCGGCCGCACGACCAGCCCGGACGCGATGTCGACCAGCTCGGCGCCCGCCGCCGGGCGGGCCGTCCCGGTGGCGGGCAGCTCGGGGTCGAGCCGCAGCAGCGCGGTGACCCGGCCCGCCGCCACCAGTCCCTTGGTGATCTTGCTGGCGGCCTCGCCGAGGGTCTTCAGCGGGACGATGAGGAACACCGCGTACCCGTAGAACGCGACCAGCTCGCCGACGCCGATCCCGCCCCGCGCGGCGAACCGGGCGCCGGCCCAGGTGACCAGTGCGATCAGCAGGCCGGGCAGCAGGACTTCGGCGCCGTTCATCCGCGTCTCGGCCCGCGCGACGGCCACCCCGGCCGCGCGCACCCGCTGCGACTCCGCGCGGTAGCGGCGGGAGAACAGCGCCTCGCCGCCGATGCCGCGCAGCACCCGCAGCCCCGCGACCAGGTCGGTGGAGTGCGTGGTCAGCTCGCCGACGAGCTCGCGGTGCGCCTGCTCCCGCTCGCGGTAGGGGCGCAGCAGCGGCGCCGCGGCCACCAGGATCAGCGGGACGCCGACCAGCACGATCAGGCCGAGCGGCGGCGACGCCGACAGCAGGACGCCGGCCACGACGACGATCGCGACCACGGCGCCCGACCCGCGCGCGACGATGTCGACGGTGTCGCCGATGTGCGACACGTCGGAGAGGCCGACGCTCACCACCTCGCCGGCGCTCAGCCGCTTCGGCAGCGTCGAACCGAGGCGGGTGGACTGCCGGGTGACGAGCTGGACGGTCCGGTACGCGGCGGACAGCCAGTTGAACACGGCGCAGCGGTGCCGGAGCACGCCGGTCAGGGCCTGCGCGGCGCCGAGGCCGAGCAGGACGGCGGCCCACGTCACCAGGGCGCCCTCGTCACGCGCCGCGACGCCGTCGCCGATGGCGCGGCCGAGCGCGGCGGGCATCAGGGCCTGGCTGAGCATCCAGGCCACGCCGAGCAGGGCGCCCGCGGTCACGCTGCGCCACTGGGCGCGCAGCAGCGAGAGCAGGTAGCGCGCGGGGGCTCCGCGGTCGGCGCGGGAGGCGCTCCAGGGGTCGAGGGACGTCGTCCGCCCTCGCGGTGCGTGGTCGGGGCCGCCAGGATCTTTCACCGGCAACGGCTTCACGCGACGAAGGTTATGCAGCCCGGCCCTCGATGCACGACTGGTTTTTCAGCAGCGGAAACGAGTTTCGGTCAGTCCGGAAACAGCGGCGAAGGCGGGCTCGGGGGGTGCGCCCCGGCGGGGGGACACGCTAAAGTCGTCACCGTACGGAGCGACGCTTCCTCCGCTCCATGAGCCGGGACACATGGCGGCTAGGCCCTTGCCGCTGCCCCGGCGCGGCCAGTACCGCTCCCTGCGGCCGCAGGAACGAGCGGGACGACGCGGCCGTTGCCAGTGCCGTCGCCAGCCCGACATCCCGGAAGCCCTGTGAGCACCATCAGTCATCAGACGCATCCCCTCACGCCAGGTACCGAGGACAGGATCGAACTGCTCCTCATCGACGACGACCCCACCGACGTGCTCATGGTGGAGAAGATGCTCGCCGACAGCGGCCTGGACGCGGGGATCACCGTCGCGGG
The DNA here is from genome assembly GCF_050936235.1 of Spirillospora sp. CA-108201. Taxonomy (NCBI): domain Bacteria; kingdom Bacillati; phylum Actinomycetota; class Actinomycetes; order Streptosporangiales; family Thermomonosporaceae; genus Spirillospora; species Spirillospora sp. CA-108201. The sequence goes on from NZ_JBNJNE010000001.1 coordinate 4,247,673, forward strand.
CGACCTGGACGCCGCGAGGCGCATGCTGACGCGGCGCACCCAGTGCATCATCGTCGACCTGTCCACGCCCGGCATCGACCGGCTGGAGGGGCTGCGGCGCGTGCTCGCCCTGTCCGGCCCGGCCGCCGTCGTCGTGCTGACCGGCCTGGACGACGGCCGCCTTGGCGTCCAGGCCGTCGCCGCGGGCGCCGAGGACTACCTGGTCAAGCAGGAGGTCGACGGGCCCCTGCTGGCCCGCGCGATCCGCTACGCCATAGAGCGCAAGCGCTCGGAGGAGACCGAGCGGCGGCTCGTCGAGGCCCGCATCCTCGGCCGCGAGAACGCCCGGCTGGAGCGCGGCCTGCTGCCGGTCCCGCTGATCGAGGACCCGACGCTGCGGCACCACACCCGCTACCGGCCCGGCCGGCGGCGGGCGCTGCTCGGCGGCGACTTCTACGACACCGTGCAGACCGAGGGCGGCGCCGTCCACCTGATGATCGGGGACGTCTGCGGCCACGGCCCCGACGAGGCGGCCCTCGGCGTCCAGCTCCGCATGGCGTGGCGGACGCTCGTCCTCGCCGGGCACACCGGCGAGCAGCTGCTCGGCACCCTCGACACCGTCCTCGGGCACGAGCGGCGCAGCGAGGAGATCTTCACCACCCTCTGCATGGTCACGATCGCGCCGTCCCGGCGGACCGCCCGGATGCACCTCGCCGGCCACCCCGCTCCGCTGCTGTTCCGCGGGGCGCCGGGCGCGGGCGGCGAGGTCGCAGCGCTCCCCGACTACGCCCACGGCCCGGCGCTCGGCCTGGTGCCCGGCGCCGAGTGGCCGACCACCGAGATCGACCTCGGCGAGTCCTGGGGCCTGATGCTCTACACCGACGGCCTGATCGAGGGCCGGGTCGGCGAGGGCTCGGACCGGCTCGGCACCGACGGGCTCGTCGGCCTGGCCCGCACCGCGCGCACCGGCGGCGCGGCCGGACGGTCGCTGATCGACGCCCTCGTGACCGAGGTGGAGCGCCTCAACGGCGACGCCCTCACCGACGACCTCGCCGTCCTGCTGCTGTCCCGGCAGCACGAGCCGGACCGCCCAGGGCGCTGACCACAAGCCGCCGACCTCCGTCAAGGTCGCCTGGATCACTCCCCGGCAGAGTTCCCGGACCCCCTGTGAAGTCCCTCACCCGCGCCGGTGTCACGGAACGGACACAAGCCCGGTGCGGCGTGTGCTCATAGCCTGCGGCTATCGCCACAAGTGCGCTGATGACTTGGAACGAATCACCGAACCGGACATAGCGTGCAGGTCGTGGCTATAGCGATACCTGCGATCTACCGATCGACCGTCGGCAAGAAGGCCGTGATGGCCGTCACCGGCGGCGTCCTCGTGCTGTACCTGGTCGCGCACATGATCGGGAACCTGAAGATCTTCCTCGGCGCGGAGGATTTCAACCACTACGCCGAGTGGCTGCGCACGATGGGCGAGCCCGCGGTGCCGCGGCGGACGGTGCTGACGGTCATCGAGCTGGTGCTCGGCGTCTCCGTCGTGCTGCACATGTGGTCGGCGGTGTCGCTCGGCAAGCGCGCGGCGCACGCGCGTCCCGTGAAGTACCAGTCGAAGAAGAAGTCGCACGCGCAGGGCTACGCCGTCCGGACGATGCGGTACGGCGGGATCATCATCGCCGTCTACATCATCTGGCACCTGCTGGACCTCACGTTCTTCGCCCTGAACCCCAAGGGCGCCGACGCCACCCCCTACGAGCGGATGGTCGCCGACTTCGACCCGTCCCGCTGGTACATCACGGTCTGGTACGTCGTCGCGATCCTGCTGGTGGGCCTCCACCTCAACCACGGCATCTGGAGCGCGTTCCAGACGCTGGGATTGCGCACCCCGCGCAGCCACAACGCCCTGCGGGGCCTCGCCGCGACCACCGCCGCGCTCGTCACGCTCGGCTTCGTCGCCGTCCCCGTCTCCATCACGTTCGGATGGGTGAGCTGATCCATGGCAGCTGACGACATGACCCACGGCTTCTACGAGTCCGGCGAGCCGATCGCCGACGCCAAGGCTCCGGCCGGCGCCATCGAGGAGCGCTGGACGACCCGCAAGTTCGAGGCCAAGCAGGTCAACCCGGCCAACAAGCGCAAGAAGAAGATCATCATCATCGGCACGGGGCTGGCCGGCGGCTCGGCCGGCGCCACCCTCGGCGAGGCCGGGTACCACGTCCAGCAGTTCTGCTTCCAGGACTCACCGCGCCGCGCCCACTCGATCGCCGCGCAGGGCGGCATCAACGCCGCCAAGAACTACCGCAACGACGGCGACAGCGTGTACCGGCTGTTCTACGAGACGGTCAAGGGCGGCGACTTCCGGTCCCGCGAGTCCAACGTGTACCGGCTCGCCGACATCTCCCGGCAGATCATCGACCAGTGCGTCGCGCAGGGCGTCCCGTTCGCCCGCGAGTACGGCGGCCTGCTCGACAACCGCTCCTTCGGCGGCACGCAGGTCTCCCGCACCTTCTACGCGCGCGGCCAGACGGGCCAGCAGCTGCTCCTCGGCGCCTACCAGGCGCTGATGCGCCAGGTCGACGCCGGGAACGTGGAGCTGTACCCCCGGCACGAGATGCTCGACCTGATCATGGAGGACGGGCGGGCGCGCGGCGTCGTCGTCCGGAACCTGATCGACGGCGAGGTCAAGCACTACACGGCGGACGCGGTGGTGCTGGCGTCCGGCGGCTACGGCAACGTGTACTTCCTGTCCACGAACGCGATGGGCTCGAACGTCACCGCGTCCTGGCGCGCCCACCGGCACGGCGCCCTGTTCGCCAACCCCTGCTACACCCAGATCCACCCGACGTGCATCCCGGTCAGCGGCGACCACCAGTCGAAGCTGACGCTGATGTCGGAGTCGCTGCGCAACGACGGCCGCGTGTGGGTGCCGAAGAAGGCCGGCGACACCCGCCGGCCGTACGACATCCCCGAGGACGAGCGCGACTACTACCTGGAGCGCATCTACCCGTCCTTCGGCAACCTCGTCCCGCGCGACATCGCCTCCCGCGCGGCCAAGAACGTCTGCGACGAGGGGCGCGGCGTCGGCCCCGGCGGGCTCGGCGTCTACCTCGACTTCGCCGACGCCATCGGGCGCCTCGGCCGGGACAAGGTCGAGGCCAAGTACGGCAACCTCTTCGACATGTACGAGCGCATCACCGGCGAGAACCCCTACGACACGCCGATGCGCATCTACCCGGCCGTCCACTACACGATGGGCGGCCTGTGGGTGGACTACGACCTGGAGTCCACGATCCCGGGGCTGTTCGTCATCGGCGAGGCGAACTTCTCCGACCACGGCGCGAACCGGCTGGGCGCCTCCGCGCTGATGCAGGGCCTCGCGGACGGCTACTTCGTCCTGCCGAACACCGTCGGCGACTACATCGCCCGCACCAGCCTCCCCCCGGTCGCCGAGACCGCGATCGGCGAGGCGGAGGAGCGGGTGCGGACGCGGATCGAGCGGCTGCTGTCGATCGACGGCGACCGCTCCGTCGACTCCTTCCACCGCGAACTCGGCCACATCATGTGGGAGTACTGCGGCATGGAGCGCACCGAGGAGGGGCTGCGCAAGGCGCTGGACCTCATCCCGGCGCTGCGCGAGGAGTTCTGGACGCGCGTCAAGGTCACCGGCAAGGGCGAGGAGCTGAACCAGCAACTGGAGAAGGCGGGCCGCGTCGCCGACTTCTTCGAGCTGGCCGAGCTGATGGTCGTCGACGCGCTGCACCGCGCCGAGTCCTGCGGCGGCCACTTCCGGGCCGAGAGCCAGGACGAGGACGGCGAGGCCAAGCGCGACGACGACAACTTCGGCTACGTCGCCGCCTGGGAATGGGCCGGGGAGGGCGCGCAGCCCGTCCTCCACAAGGAGGCCCTCAACTTCGAGTACGTCAAGCCCACGCAGAGGTCGTACAAGTAATCATGAAGCTCACACTGCGCGTCTGGCGCCAGAGCGGCCCCCGGGACAAGGGCGGGATGGTCGAGTACAAGCTCGACGACGTCTCCCCCGACGCCTCGTTCCTGGAGATGCTGGACGTCCTCAACGAGAAGCTCATCGCCTCCGGCGAGGAGCCGGTCGCGTTCGACCACGACTGCCGCGAGGGCATCTGCGGCATGTGCTCGCTGGTCATCAACGGCACCCCGCACGGCCCGGAGCGGGCCACCACCACGTGCCAGCTCCACATGCGCAAGTTCAAGGACGGCGAGGTCATCGACGTCGAGCCGTGGCGGGCCAGGGCGTTCCCGGTCGTCAAGGACCTGGTCGTCGACCGGTCGGCGTTCGACCGGATGATCCAGGCGGGCGGCTACATCACCGCGCCGACCGGCACCGCCCCCGAGGCGCACTCGACGCCCGTCCCGAAGCCCGACGCCGACGAGGCGTTCGAGGCCGCCGAGTGCATCGGCTGCGGCGCCTGCGTCGCGGCCTGCCCGAACGGCTCGGCCGCGCTGTTCCTCGGCGCCAAGGTCACCCACCTCGGCCTGATGCCGCAGGGCCAGCCCGAGCGCTGGGACCGCGTCGTGTCCATGCTGGACACCCACGACGAGGAGGGCTTCGGCGGCTGCACCAACACCGGCGAGTGCACCGTCGCCTGCCCGAAGGGCATCCCGCTGGACGTCATCGGCCGCCTGAACCACGACTACCTGAAGGCGACCGCCGGCGGCAGGAAGCGGTAACCGCACCCCCTTGTTCTCGGTCCCGCCCGGAGTACCGGGCGGGACCGTTCTAATGTGTCCGCATGACGGTCACCCTTCTGCCCTACCACCAGGACGAACGGCTCCCCGACGCGTCCTTCCCCCTGTCCGGCCTCGACGTCGTCGCCGTGACGCCGCCCCTCCCCGACGGCGACGTGTGGCAGCGTGTCGCGGCGCTGTTCGAGCCGCTCGTCGCCGAGGTCGCCGGCCAGATCGACGGCGGTTCCATGCCGCGCGTGGTGTCGGGCGACTGCCTGACCGCCGAGGCCGTCCTCGCGGGCGCGCAGAAGGCGGGGGTCGACGCCTCCGTGGTCTGGTTCGACGCGCACGGCGACGTCCACACGGTGGACAGCTCGACGTCCGGCTACCTCGGCGGGATGCCGCTCCGGCAGATCCTCGGCGCCGACACCGCGCTCCTGCCCGACCGGCTGGGCCTGCGCACCCTGCCGGAGGACCGCGCCGTCCTGGTGGACGCCCGCGACCTCGACCCGGCGGAGGCGGAGTTCCTCGCGTCCTCGAAGGTCCGGCGCTGCCCGGTCGACGACGTGGAGACGCCCCCCGGCCCCCTGCTGCTGCACGTCGACGTGGACGTCGTCGACGCCGCCGAGCTCCCCGGTCTGAAGTTCCCCGTCGGCGGCGGCCCCTCCCGCGACGCGGTCGTCGCGTCCGTCCGGCGGATCATGGCCACCGGCCGCGTGGCCGCCCTGGACATCGCCTGCCCCTGGCATCCGCCGCGGGGCGGCGAGGACGCCGTCCGCGCCCGGCTGCTCAAGGATCTCCTGACCGCCTGATCCGACCGCCGGCCGGTCCGCTCAAGCGCTTCGACAGGCGCTGATCTTGCCGTAACATGCGCCGCACATGCATGAGGGGGTGCATATGCACGAGCTAATGCACTGTGCAGGCGGCGCCGGCCCCGCGGTTCACCGGACGATCCTGTGTCTGGACGTCGAGGGCTACGGGCGCCGGACGAACGGGGACCAGCTCGCCGTACGGGCGGGCTTATACCGCGCCCTGCGGAGGGCCCTCGACGAGTCCGGCGTGCCCGCGGCCTCCTGCTACTGCGAGGACCGGGGCGACGGGGCCATGATCCTCATCCGGCCCGACGTGCCGAAGGAGCTGCTGGCCGGAGCGTTCCCCGCACGGCTGGCCGCCCTGCTGGAACGGCACAACGACGGCGCCCCGCCGGACGCCCGCATCAGGGTCCGCGTCGCCGTGCACGCCGGCGAGATCCACCACGACGACCACGGCGTCGCCGGAACCGCGATCAACAAGGCGTTCCGGCTGCTGGCCGCCGGCCCCCTCAAGGACGCGCTGCGCGCCTCCCCCGGCGTCCTCGCGCTGATCACCTCCGACTGGTTCTTCGAGGAGGTCGTGCGGCAGAACCCCGCGTGCCGCGCGGCCGACTTCCGTCCCGCGCGGGTCGAGGTCAAGGAGGTCCGGGAGCGGGCCTGGATGCGGCCGCCGGACTCCTGGCCGCCTGCGGACACCGCCCGGACCCTCCGGCTGCTCGCCCTGCACCCGGGCGAGGAGATCTCCGTCCCGGCCGCGGCCGCCCTCATCGACGTCCCCGACGCCGAGGCGCGCCTCCTGCTCGGCGACCTCGGCCTGGCGGAGCGCGCCGACGGCCGGTACGGCGTGCCCGGCCGCGACCCCGGCCCGGGGCTCGGGCCGCGGGAGCGCGCGGCCGCCGTCCGCCGCGTCCTCGGCTGGTACCTCGGCACCGCCGACAACGCGCGCCGCCTCCTGTGCCCCGACCGGATCACCGCCCCGCCCCTGCCGGACGAGCAGCGCCGCGCCCTCCGCTTCGCCTCCGCGGACGAGGCCCGGCGCTGGTGCGAGACCGAGCGCCCGAACCTGGTCGCCGCGGCCCGCGCCGCCGCCGACGAGGGCCACCACGACATCGCCTGGCGGCTCCCGCTCACCCTCTGGACGTTCTTCTTCCTCCGCGGCGCCTGGACCGACTGGAGCGAGGCGCTCCGCGGCGGCCTGGCGTCCGCGCGCATCCTCGGCGACGACCGCGGCGCCGCCTACGTGCTCGGCGGCCTCGGCTACGCCAGCCAGAACCGGTGGCGGTTCGAGGAGTCCGCCGAACTGTTCACCGCGGCGTGCGAGGCGTTCTCCCGGCTCGGGGACGTCCGGGGCGAGGCGTGGGCCCTGCACGGCCTCGGCTACGCCTGCCGCCGCCTCCACCGGTACCGCGAGGCCGTCGTCCACCACCGCCGGTCCGTGCTGCTGGCCGCCGCGGCGGGCGACCGCCGCAACACCGGGCGAGCGCTGACGGCCCTCGGCTACGCCTACGCCGGGCTCGCCGACTTCGGCTCGTCCCTGGACCACTTCGAGCAGGCCCACGGCATCGCGCTGGGGGCCGACGGGCGCACCCTCGGGTGGACCCTGCACGGGCTCGGCTACGCCCACCACGGCCTGCGCCGCCTGCACACCGCCATCGTCCACTACGAGAAGGCGCTGGACGTCTTCCGCGAGTTCGGCGACCGCCCGGGCCAGGGCGAGACCCTCTACAACCTCGGCCGCGCCCACATGCAGATGTCCCGCCCGGACGCCGCGCGCGACTGCTGGCTGCGCGCCCTCGCCATCTTCGAGGACCTCCGGACCCCGCAGACCGACGGCGTCCTCGCGCGCCTCCGCTCCCTCGATCCGCGATCATGACGGGATGACCCTCCAGCAGCACATGCGCCGGGCCGCCGAAGACTCCCTGCGCTCGTTCCCCGAGGCCCTCCTCCCCGACGTCTACGTCCTCTCGCTCCGGATCTCGCACGGCGAGTTCTCGACCGTCCACGAGCTCTGGGACTACCCCTACGACCCGTACATGGCGATCGGCTACAACACCGAGAGCAACGTCCGGCAGAACCTCGAACGCTCCTCCGCGGACCCGGTGGAGGCGCGCTGGAGCTACGCCTACATGCTGCTGGAAGAGGCCGCCCCCGCGGGCCACCACCCCGCCGACCCCGAGGGCACCGCCCTCTACCTGGACGAGGTGAAGCGCCTCGGCCTCTGGTACGAGCCCGGCGACGACGACGCGGAAGAGGAGCAGGACGAGAAACTCTGCGCCCACTTCGACGACCTCTGCATCGACGCCGCGCGACACCTGCACTCCACGGGCCTCGTCCAGAGGATCCTGGGCCGCGAGGTACCGATCGTCCTCTTCGACATGTTCCGCATCATCGAACCCGACGCCACCCAGGCGGCCAACCCGCCCCACCTCGTCCCCGCCGACTACCTGACCTTCCAACAGGGCTGACGGACGTCTGGCCGGGGCCCTGACACAGGGGAGCGGCGGGGAAATTCGCCCTTCCCCACCTCCGCGTTCTACCGGGCATGCGGGATTTCAAAGCCGGCGGACGCCTGAACTGCGGCCCTGGTCAGCTCCGCCTTGTTTCCGAGTTTGAGTTTGCCGCGTATGCGCTTGACGTAGGTGTCCACCGCGTGTCGGCTGATCCCGAGATGACGGGCGATCTGGCCGTGCGTGTATCCGTCGGCGATGCAATCGAGGACCTATTGTTCGCGAAGTGACAGTTGGTCGGTCGCGGCGGGAGTCTCGAGGGACGATGAAACACCGTTCGGAATCACCATCCGTCCCGCCGCCGTTCGTACGGCGTCCAAGAGGATGTGGGCTGGAGCATCAGGATGTAAGACGCCGCGGGCTCCGGCACGTAAGCACCTCGCGGCCTCCTCCCTTTCCTCGGGCCCGCGAGCCCAGCTCAGGATGAGGACCGAGGTCTTGCGGGACAGCTCCGTGATCTCCCGTTGGCGTGCGGTGTCGTCGGACGAGCAGAACCCCAGAAGGGCGACGTCGAGTGCGTTCGACGGCACACCGTGAGCATTCGTTTGAGAAAGCTCAATTGTTACCTCATGCGCCTTATCGAACACATATCGTAGTCCATGCAGGATGACGGGTCGCGGATCGATGATGCCAAGACGGATCACTTCACCCCCAACGACTGCGGGCTTCTACTCTTCTCGCATGCCGGGAAGATCTCATCCGGGCCACGTCAGAGAACAGCAAATCTCCGCAAGGGAACTCACGAGGAAGGATTTTCTGCAGGGGTTTTAGATTGTTCCGCCCCAATGATCTACGACATACGCCAGTTATTCAAGGCTCCCGAGCAATAAATGAGAGGACCTTCAGGGCCATCGAATAACTGCAGGTAGATCAACCTCCGGCGCGAATCACGGCCCGCGTCCGGTCATCCGTGCCGTCTCGATCCGCCCGTTCGACCGGTTCGCAGCCGACCCGTCCGGCGGCGGACGTCCGTCACGCCGCCGAGTCGGTCGGCCAGACCGCCGGACCGCGGACCGCGTGTTCCCGGCGCGGCACCGTCGTTCACCACATTCATCGCCGGACCTTCGATTCGCCATCCGGTCACCGGGAATCAGCGCTTCGTTTCCGCCTGGCCACGGACGGAAGGTGCGGCAGGCGCTCCCTCAGCCGGTCGGGGAGCAGGGCCGGCCAATTCACGTCCACGCCTTCCACCCACAGGCGGCCCATCGCCGTGAGCACGCCGGCCACGTCCGAATCGCGGGCCGCGGTGGTGGGGAGAGTGCTCAGAACCGTACCGTCCGGTCGTCGGCCGGGATGTTGCTGAACCAGCGTGCCGAGCGTCCGGCCCGCGCCGACCTCGACCAGTATCGGCGCCGGCAGGCGCCACAGTTCGGCCAACTCGTCCTCGAAGCGGACGGTCCGGGACATGTGCCGTGCCCAGTAGTCAGGGCTGGTCGCCTGGACATCGGTCAGCCACGTTCCGGTGACGTTCGACAGCAGCGGAATGGTGGGCGGGCGCAGCGGGGCCCCGGCGGCCAGTTCACGCATCGCCTCCTCCAACGGTTCGAGCATCGCCGAGTGGAAGGCATGCCGGGTGGGCAGCCTCAGGCTGGCCACCCCCTCGGCCGCGAGCCGTCGTTCAAGGCGTTCCACCGCCGCGATCGGGCCGCCGACCACCGAGAGCCGCGGGCCGTCGGCCGCCGACAGCGACAGTTCACCGTCGAGGTGGCCGGCGAGGTGGCCGGCGCCCAGCATCACCGCGACCATCGCACCCTCGGGTGCGGTCTCGATCAGCTTCGCCCGGCGGGCCACCAGTTCCAGCGCCTCCTCCGGTGCCAGTCCCCCGCCGCACAGGCGGCGACGTACTCCCCAAGGCTGTAGCCGGCCAGTGCGGTGGGACGGATGCCCGAACCCGTCAGGAAGCTGGCCAGCGCATACTCCACGGCGAAGACCAGCGGCTGGGCCACCGCGGTCCGGTCCAGTTCGCCTGACCGTTCGTCCCCGCCGAGAAGCCGGGCCAGGTCGAGCCTGCCGTGCGGCCCGTCCGACGGCGGCGCCTGCTCGCAGTCCTCCGGATAGAGGATTTCGCGCAGATCCCGACCCAGCCGGTTCATGAGGATCTCGGCGCAGTAGTCGAGCGCGCCACGGAAAAGCGGCTCGCTCCGGTAAAGGCCCGCCGCCATTCCGGCATAGTGGTCACCGACGCCGGGGAAGAGAAAGGCGACCGGACGCTCGGCCGCCGTCACGTGTCCGATGTGCGTTTCGCGAGCGGCCGGGGCCTGGAGACGCCGCGCGGCGTCGGCGCAGTCGCGCGCCACCAGCGCCAGTCGGTGCGGCAGCTGCGGCCGGTCATGGACCAGGGAGCCGGCCACCGCGGCCAGCGGAAGGCCAGGTCGGCCGGTCAGGAATCGCGCCAGCCCGCGTGCGGCCGCGCCGAGTTCGTCGCTGGACGAGGCTGACAGGACGACGAGCTCGTATGGCCTGGTCACACTGTTCCTCTCGGTGCGGGGCCCGGGGACGGGCCCTCCGGGCGGTCCCCGGGCCCACGGTGTTTCCGGCTGGATCAGGAAGAGTCGGGGACCGCCTGGGAGTCCATCTGCCTGCGCAGGCTCAGTGGCCGCATGTCCGTCCACGCCTGGTCGATGTGGGCCAGGCACTCCGGTTTGGTCCCCTGGGTGCCCTCCGCGCGCCACCCCGGCGGGATCTCCCGGTCCTCCGGCCAGATCGAGTACTGCTCCTCGTGGTTGATCACGACCCGGTAGGTCCGCTCGTCGTCGTCATCGAACATTTCTCTCTCCTCTCGCGTTTCCCGAAAATCCGTGCCGCTCAGTCGTGCTCCACCCGGCCGGCGTGCGCGTCCTTGGGAACGGATTCGTCGGCCTCCCACAGATGGCGCATCTCCGCACTGTTCTCCAGCAGTTCGTCCAAAGTGCCGACGGCGGTCACCTCGCCGTCGACGAGCACCACGATCTGATCGGCTCGGCGGAGAATGGACGGGCGGTGCGAAACGGCCAGGATGGTGGCGCCGCCGTGGTCCAGAAGCCGGTCCCACAGCCGGCGCTCGGTGGTGACGTCCAGCGCGTTGGACAGGTCGTCGAAGACCATCAGGTCGGTACGGCGCACCGCCATCCGGGCGGCGGCGATCCGCTGCCGCTGGCCGCCGGACAGGCGCAGACCCCGCGGCCCGATCACGGTGTCCAGGCCCTTGTCCAGGCCGGCGAGGTCGTCCTCGAGCACCGCGAGGCGCACCGCCTCGGCCATCTCCGCCTGCGAGGAGGGGGCCCCGAGCATGATGTTCTCCCGGATCGTGCCGCTGAACAGCCGGGGGACCTGCGGCACGAAACTCGACCGCGGCGGGGTCAGGAACGTCTCGGGACGGTCGACGGGCATGCCGTTCCAGAGGACCGTGCCGCGGTCGGCGGGGAGCAGCCCGAGGAGCACCTGCAGGAGGGTGCTCTTGCCGGAACCGACCCTGCCGGTGACGACCGTGACCGTGCCGGCGGGCAGGTGGAGATCGATGTCGCGGATGCCGCGTGAGGTCCCCGGGTGGCGCGAGGTGAGGCCGCGGGCCTCCAGCAGGCGCAGCGGCGCGGACCGGTCTTCGCGGGGTGCCGGCCGCGGCGGCTCGCGCCGCAGGTGAGTCCGCGTGCGGGCGATCACCGCTGATTCGTCGTCGGCGAGTTCGGCCACCCGGCGCATGGAGAGTTCGGCTTTCTGGGACCGCGCGAAGAACATGCCCAGCGCGGTCACCGCCTCGGTGATGAACTGGATGTAGAAGACGAAGAGCGCCAGGTCGCCCACGGTGAAGTCGCCGCCGCGCATGCGCGCCGCGGCCAGCAGCAGCACGAACCCGGTGCCGAGCGCGGCCGTGCCGTTGAACAGGGACGTCTGCACGGTGGTCAGGAGCACCTCGCGGGCGGCGATCCGGAGCCTGACGGCGTTGGCCTGCCGCAGCCGCGCGACGAACCGTTCCTCGGCACGTCCGACCTTGATCGCCTGAACCCCTCCCACCGCCTCCCCGACGACGCTGCTCACCTCCGCGGCCGCCCGTCGACCGGCGTTCTGGCAATCGCGCAGCGGCCTGGCCAGCGCCCGGCTCGCCACCACCATGACCGCCACCGGGCCGACGAGTCCCAGGGTCACGACGGCGTCGATGCCGAGCATGATGACCAGCGCCGCCACAGCGATGATCAATCGGGAGAGGTTGGACGCCGACCAGATCGCGAAGACGCCCACCTCGTCGGTGTCGGCGCCGAACCGGCTGACGGCGTCGCCGCCGGTGCGGTCCAGCGCTCGTCCGGCCGGCTTGCGCAGGATCGCGCGTAGCGCGTTGACCTGCAGGGCCGCGCGGATCCGGTAGGTGAAGCGGGGTTCGACCCGGCTGAGGATCACGCCGTACCAGAGGGCCACCTTGGTGGCCTCCGCGGCCGCCACCAGGGCGATCAGCGACCATGCCGACATGCCGGCCCGATCGGTGCCGCTGAGGGTGTCGAAGATCATCTGGAGCAGCAGTCCGGTGGCCAGCAGCGCGCCCCGCAGCAGGACCCACAGTCCGGTCAGGCCGAGGTAGGTGGGCGCCGATCGGGACAGCATCGGGACCAGCAGCGGTGTCCTCATGCCAGTGCCTCGTCGGCGGCGAGCAGGCGGGAGAACCGCGAGGACGGATCCCCGGCCAGCCGGTCCCGGGGGCCGTGCTCGACGACGCGGCCACCGCTGAGCAGCAGCACCTCGTCGACGGTGCCGAGGGTTTCGAGACGGTGCGCCACGATGATCGCGGTACGTCCGGCGAGCAGGCGTTCCATGGCCGTCTCGAAGACCCGGAGGCTCGCCGGGTCCAGCCGCGACGTGGCCTCGTCCAGGAGCACCAGGCCGGGATCCTGGATCAGGACGCGGGCGAAGGCCAGCAACTGCTCCTGCCCGGCCGACAGCCCGGTGTCACCCGGGCCGAGAAGGGTGTCCAGCCCCGCGGGCAGGCTTTCCAGCCACGGTCGCAGTCCCACCCCCGCGAGCGCCTCGCGCACGCGGGCGTCATCGATCGTGTCGCCGAAGAGCGTGACGTTGTCGCGGACCGTGGCGGCGAACAACTGGACCTCCTGCGTGACCAGACCGACCTGGCCTCGCAATGAGTCCACGGAGATCTCTCGCAGGTCGCGGCCGTCGAGCCGGACCGTCCCCCGGGTGGGGTCGGCGAACCGGAACAACAGGCGTATCAGGGTGCTCTTTCCGCTGCCCGTACGGCCGACGACGGCCAGCCGGGTCTCCGGCCGGAGGCGGAGCGAGATATCGCGAAGCGCGTCTTCTTCGGGCCGGTAACTGAACGAGACGCGCTCGAACTCCACGGCGGGCGCCCCGGCGGGCAGGGCGGCTTCGCCGGTGCGGACCACGCTGCGCTCGTCGAACAGGCCGTGGATGCGGCGCAGCGCCCCCAGCGCGGCTTCGAGATCATGGAACTGCGAGGTGATCACGAGCATCGGGGTCTGCACCATGACCGCGTAGACGACCAGGGTGTAGGCCGCGCCGAGGGTCGTCTGGCCGGTCGTGTAGAGCCATACGCCGGCCCCGAGGGCCATGACGAACCCCGCCGACGCCAGTGACTGCGCGGCCGCCGGCCATCGCACACCCAGCAGCGCGGCGCGGCGGCTGGACCGGAACAGCGTTCCCGCGTAGGTCCAGAAGCCGTGCACGGTGTGTTCTCCGGCCCCATTGGCCCGCAGGTCGGGAAGTCCGTTCAGGCGTTCCTCGAAGAACCCGAGCAGTTTCGCGTTGGCCTCCCGCTGTGCCGCCATCGCCGGAACGGCGGTGCCGACCAGTCTCCGTAGCAGGAAGAAGGAAGCGGTGACGAACGGGGCGTACACCAGACCGATCCTCCAATCCTGGACGAAAAGCACAACCCCGATCCCGACCACAAGCAGCGCGTTGGACAGCACGAGCAGGAACATCTGCGAGAAATAGTTGGCCAGCTTGCTCACATCTCCGTCGATCCGGTCGATCAACTCGCCGGGAGCGTGCCGCTCATAGAAGGACATGTCCAGCCGAAGGCAGTGCTGGGTCAGATCGGCGCGCAACTCGTTCGTCGCGTGCCAGGCCACCCGGGCGCCCCTGTACTCGGCGACGATCCAGATCACCTGCGCCACCACCGCGACCGACAGATAGGCCGCGCCGAGCCCCAGCAGAGTCGACAGCGGGGCACCGGAGCGGACACCGTCGATGAACCTCCCCAGCAACTGCGGGTTGGCCACCTGGAGGGCCGTGGAGACCAGTGTCGTCACCGCGAGCACGGCGGCGACGGCCCGGTGCGGCCCCAGGTAGGTGCGAAGTGTTCTCGCGGCGTTCGATCCCACGGTGCCGTCCGCGTTCCCGGTACTCGAAGGCTCGGCACTCGCATGCGGCATACAACGGTTCCTTCGGACGATGGGTTCTTCCAGCATTCGGGGCGCTCGCCCCAGAGCCATGATGTCGGTCAACGCTCCTCGGTCAGCGCGGTCAGCAACGTGTCCAGCCGGTCCTGGTCGAGTCCCGACTCGGGGAAATCGGAGGGGGTGTAGCCGCCGGCATCCGGCCGGGTGCAGTGCGAGATCAGTTCGCGGAGGCTAGATAGTTGAAGCCGATGCGCGGCGGCGGCTGTGCCGCGAGGGTCGACGCGTGCGCCGAATGCAGATGGCGCAGCAGACCGTAGCTCAATTGACGGGCAGGGCCAGCGGTTCCGGGGCGCCGGCGAGCTCCTCCCTCCAGAAGTCCGCCAATCCGGCGACCAGGTCATCGGTCAGGCGCTCGCGCTGCCAGACCGCGAAATCGCCGTACTGCAGGGGCAGCGGCGGCAGCACCGGCCCTTCCTGCGCCGGGTCCTTTCCCGATGCGGTGTAGAGCCGCCCCAGTTCGGAGAGGAACACGCCGACCGACCATGCGTCGGTGATCGCATGGTGCATGGCGACGCCGAACAGGTGGTCCCGCGGGCCCATCCGCACGAGCCGCGCCCGCCAGAGCGGCGCGGTCGTGAGATCGAATCCGCGCTCGACATCGCCGGCCAGGATCCGTTCGGCGGCGGCGCGCGGGTCTGGTACGTCCGACAGGTCGGTCATCTCCCAGGGCACGGCCACCGAGTCGTGAACGATCTGCGCCGTTCGGTCACCGGTCCAGGCCAGGGAGGTCCGGAGGATCTCGTGCCTGGCGGTCAGGTCGGCGAGTCCGGCGCGCAACCGGTCGGCGTCGAGGTCGCCGCGCAGCCGTCCGGCGGTCGAGACGACATAGGCCGCCGATCCGGGCCGGAGCCGGTCCAGCAACCACAGCCGCTCCTGGGAGAAGGACGCGGGCAGTGGGGCACCGGTGCGCGGCACCGGCCGCGGGTCCGCCGGGCTCGTCGCCTCGGCGCCGTCCCGCGCCGCGCCGCGCATCCGGCGCGGGACGAGTTCGCGTGCCTGCGGGCTGAGCGCGGCCAGCCGCTCGGAGAGGCCGGACGTACCGGACGTCGCTTCATTCATGTGACTTCTCGCCTTCCGCGAGCCGGGCGGCGACCTCCTCGTCGGACAGCCCGGCCACCTCGTCCACCAGCGCGTCCAGGTCGGCCGCGTCGCTGAGCAGGCGCTCGACCGCGGCCGCGCATCCGTCGATGGAGGGGGCGGCGAACAGCTCCGGCAGGGTGTAGTCGGCCGGGAACGCCTCGCGGATCCGCCCCACGACGCGGACGGCCGTGAGGGAGTCTCCGCCGAGGGTGAAGAAGTTGTCGTGGACGCCGATCCGGGAAACACCCAGAACCTCACCCCACAACTCCGCCAGCACCCGCTCCGCCGACGTCCGCGGCGCCACGAACCGCTGCCCCAACCGCGGACGATCCCCCACCGGAACCGGCAACGCCCCCCGATCCACCTTCCCGTTCACCGTCAACGGCAAAGAACCCAGCCACACGAACACCGCCGGCACCATGTACTCCGGCAACCGACCCGCGACAAACCCCCGCAACTCCTCGACCCCCACCTCACCCCCCACCTCCGAAGCCACCACATACGCCACCAGACGAACCACCCCACCCCCACCATCAGACCGAGCCACCACCACCGCATCCCGCACCCCCCCGATGCCCCCCAAAACCGACTCCACCTCCCCCAACTCCACACGAAAACCCCGCACCTTCACCTGAAAATCAGCCCGCCCCACAAACTCCAGGCCACCACCAACCGACCACCGCACCAAATCCCCGGTCCGATACAAACGACCCCCCGAACCACCACCCCCGAACAAATCCGGAACAAAACGCTCCGCCGTCAACCCCGGCCGCCCCAAATACCCGCGCGCCAGACCAGCACCACCCACGAACAACTCCCCCACCACACCCGGCGGCACGGGATGCAGTTCTCCATCGAGTACGTAGGCGCTCAAATCCGGGAGCGGGACTCCGATGGGGCTCCGCTCCGAGGACGGGGAATCCTCCGCCTCCGCGGAATCGGCCGCGGGAACGTCGTCCGCCGAAAGCGGGTAGTAGGTCGCGTGCACCGTGGTCTCGGTGATGCCGTACATGTTGACCAGCCGCGGCGCCCGGTCGCCGTGGCGGGCGAACCAGCCGGTGAGCATGCCGGGCATCAGGGCTTCGCCGCCGAACACCACCACGCGCAGAGCCGTCCGTCCCCCGGTGGCGTCCGCCTCCTCGGCGGCCAGCAGGTTGCGGAAGGCCCCTGGCGTCTGGTTGAGCACGGTCACCCGCTCCCGCACCAGCAGGGCGCGGAACTTCTCCGGCGACCGCGCGACGGCCGCCGGCACGACGACCGCCCGGCTGCCGCTCACCAGCGCGCCCCAGAGTTCCCAGGCCGCGAAGTCGAACGTGGCGGTGTGGAACAGCGTCCAGACGTCGTCCGGCCCGAAGGAGAACCACGGCCGGGTGGCGGTCAGCAGCCGGACGAGAGCGGCATGGGTGACCATCGCCCCCTTGGGCCGTCCGGTCGAACCGGAGGTGTAGATGACATAGAGCAGGTTGCCGGGCACCGTGTTCCGCGGCGGCGCCCCGGCGGGCCGGCGGTCGATCTCCGCCGCGTCCTCGTCCATCCGCACCGTCGGCAGATCCGATCCCGCGGGTGCCCGCTCGCCCGCCCGGCCGGAGGTGAGGAGGATCCGCACGCCGGCATCGTCGAGGACGTAGGAGATCCGCTCCCCGGCGTGATCCGGATCCACCGGAACATAGGCCCCGCCCGACTTGACGACGGCGAGCAGCGCGATGACCAGGTCGATCGAACGAGGCAGGCAAACCCCCACCCGCACCTCCGGCCCGGCCCCGAGCGCGCGCAGGTGATGGGCGAGCCGGTTGGCCCGGCGGTCCAGTTCCCCGTAGGTCAGCCGCCGCGCGCCGCACACCACGGCCACGTCCTCGGGCCGCCGCGCGGCCTGCTCGGCCACCAGTGCCCCAAGGCACGCCGGGGGTGGGCCGCTCTCCGGCTCCCCGCCCGCTCGGAGCAGCAGCCGTCGCCCTTCCGGCCCCAGAAGGTCCAGGTCCCGGCAGGCGCTGCCGGGACGGTCCAGCGAGTCGGCCACCAGTGCCAGGAAGGACTCCATCAGTTGCCCGGCCGCATGACGCGGCGGTGGCGGCCCTCGTGATCGGCGAGAGCGGCGTCATCCTCCAGCTCTTCTTCAACGTGATCAAGGAGGAGGGCGCCATCAGGGATCGTCCGTGCCCGGCTGTGGAAGGCGCTCGTCTGGCCGCTCATGGCCACGGGATCCGTCTTCCTGCTGGTCGACGGACTGGGATCCGGTGACATCGCGGGCTTCGGCCTCATCGCGCTGGTGGCGCTCGCGTACCACGTGTACGCGACGACCACCTCCGGCCTCGAGAGAGACGAGGTCAACACGGTGGCGACCTTGGCGAGGCTGCCCACCGTGCTCCTCCTGACGGTGATGCTCATCTCCGCAGAAGAGCCCGGTGCGTTGCTCCGTGTCAGCGCGGAAGCCTGGTGGGTCTGCTCGGTCTCCGGCGCCGTCGGCGTCGTGGCCCTGCTGATGATCAACGCGGCATGGAAGCGTGGCCTCACGGTCGCGACCCACGCCAGCGTGATGCCCGTCGACAACGGGCTCGCAATGGTCGACGGCATGATCGCCGGCCAGATACCGACCCTGGCCAACTGGCTCGGGGCCGGACTGGTCATCTTCGCGGAAGTGGGCGCCGTGCGCGCCCGGATCCCGGACCGGAAGGAGCCGCCGAAGTTCTCCAAGTGGCTTGACGGCCAGATGACCGGCTGACTCGGCGCAGGATCACGCGTTCGAGTAACGAGGTGAGGCCCTAGGGCCGATCCGCCAGCCGCGGCGGGGAGGAGTCTTCCTCCCCGCCGTTCCTTGTGCGGCCCGCCCGGCTCCTGTGCGACCGGCGGCTCCCTCCGACAGGGCCGGCAGGCGTCCGGTCAGGCCGTCACCAGGGTTTCGACGCCGGCGGGGAGGCTGCCGGCCAGGGCGGCCTCTACCAGGAACGTCTGGAGGGTCTCCTGGAACGCCCGGGCGGCGTGGGTGAGTTCGACGTCCTTGCGGTGGGCGAGCGCGATGGTGCGGAGCAGGCCGGGGCCGTGGCGGCCGCGGCGCGCCTCCTCGTCCGCCAGGACGAGCGGGGTTCCGCGCAGGCCGGGGCGTCCGGCCAGCACCATGCTGGGGACGACCGCGATGCCGAGCCCGACCTCCACGAACCGCAGGACGGCGTCCATCTCGCCGCCCTCCACGGCGAACCTCGGCTCGAACCCGGCGTCCCGGCACGCGCTGATGGTCGCCTCGCGCAGGTCGTATCCGGGACGGAACATCACCAGCGGGCGGTTCTGCAGGTCCTCGATGCGCAGGTACGAGCGGCGCGGGAGCGGCGCGGTCCTCGGGGGGCGTTCCGCGGCGCCCGGCTCGGGCCCCGCCGGGGACGCCACCACCAGGTACTCGCGCAGGATCGGCGTCGTGTCCAGGGGCGGGTCGCCGTGCAGGGGGAGGATGACCAGGGCCATGTCCAGCGAGCCGCGCGTCAGCTCCCGGACGAGGTCGCGCGAGCCGCCCTCCTCGACGAGGAGCTGGATCCCCGGGTAGGCGTCGTGGAAGCGGCGCAGGACGTCCGCCAGCAGGCCCGCGCACAGCGACGGCGTCGCGCCGAGCCGTACCCGCCCGCGCTTGAGGCCGACCAGCTCCTGCACTTCGAGGCGTGCCGTGTCGACGTCGGCCAGGATGCGCTTCGCCAGAGGGAGCAGCGCCTCACCGGCGGGAGTGAGGGTGATGTTGCCGCGCGCGCGGCTGAACAGCGACACGTTCAGCTCGTTCTCCAGCGCGCGGATCTGCTTGGACAGCGATGGCTGCGCGACGCGCAGCAGCTCGGCGGCCTGCGTGAAGTGGCGTACCTCGGCGACCGCGGTGAAGTAGGCGAGCTGCTGGAGCTGCATCCTGCACAGCGTACGGGTCGCCGCGGCGCGCTCCCCGCACCGGGTCAGCGCGCATGGCGGCGCAGGGCCTGGAGGTCGTGGACGATGAGGCGGCGGCGGCCCGTCTCGATCCAGCCGTGGCGGCGCAGCGTGCGCAGGGCCTTGCTGACCGCCTCGCGGGACGCGCCCACCCAGCCCGCCAGTTCCTCCTGCGACAGGTTCAGCGTGATCTGGACGCTCTCGCCTTCCGGCGCGGCGCCCGTCCGGCCGTCGTAGGGCACGCCGAACCGCTCCGCCAGTTCGACGAGGCGCTGCGCCACCCGTCCGGTCGCGTCGAACATGCCGAACTCGACGCGCTTGCGGTCGGCGTCGCGCCAGCGCTGACACAGCATCCGCATGATGAGGATGGAGATGCGGCCGTGCACCTGTAAGAACGCCATGAACTCGTCGGCCGTGACCGCGAGCGCACGCACCGGTTCGAGCGCCGTGACCGTCGCCGACCGGGGCAGCCCGTCGATCGCGGCGACCTCGCCGAGCAGCGCCCCCGGGCCGCGCACCGCCAGGAGCGTCTCGCCGCCGAGCTCGCGGTAGGAGCACGCCTTGACCCGGCCCTGGAGCAGCACCGCCACCCAGCCGGGGGCCTCCCCCTCGATGAAGAGGGTCTCCCCCCGGTCGAACTCGCGGACGCGGCCGCGGGCCGCCAGCTCCTCGCGTTCCGCCGGGGTGAGATCGCCGAGGAACGAACCATCGAGGGCGCTCATGCCCACAACGCTAAAGGGCCTGGAGCGTTCCCGCCTCCCGGGAGGGAATCACGGTTCAATCACGCGTTGTGTGCACTTATCCCTACTCGAACGTTCCAGGGTGCGTCAGTGTGGGACGCGGCGTGCACGGCCGGCGGTCGTCCCGGCGTCCACGGCGTTCACGCGGAACGGCGGAACGGCGGAACGGCGGGCGGCGGGCCGGGGGCACGCCGCCCGCCGGGCCACGGAACGCCGCCTGCCAGAACGGCGTCCCGTGACGGGAAGCGGCGGAAAACGCGAACGTCCCCCGTCGCGCGGGGCGGCGGGGGACGTTCGCGAAGAGCCGTGCGGCCGGGTCAGGCGGACGGGGTGTCCTCGCCCTTGCGCACGATGCCGAGCTTGCTGCCGAGCCACACCAGCGGGTCGTACCTGCGGCCGACCACACGCTCCTTCATCGGGATCAGCGCGTTGTCGGTGATCTTGATGTGCTCCGGGCAGACCTCGGTGCAGCACTTGGTGATGTTGCAGAAGCCGAGGCCGTGGTCCTCCTGCGCGATGTTGCGGCGGTCGGCCTGGTCCGCGGGGTGCATCTCCAGCTCCGCGATCCGCATCAGGTAGCGCGGGCCCGCGTACTCGGGCTTGTTCTCCTCGTGGTCACGGATGACGTGGCAGACGTTCTGGCACAGGAAGCACTCGATGCACTTGCGGAACTCCTGCGAGCGCTCGACGTCCACCTGCTGCATGCGCAGCTCGCCCGGCTCGGCGTCGCCCGGGTCGAACGAGGGGACCTCCCGGGCCTTCTGGTAGTTGTACGACACGTCCGTGACCAGGTCGCGGATGACCGGGAACGTGCGGACCGGGGTGACGGTGATCGTCTCGTCCGGGTCGAAGGTCGACATCCGGGTCATGCACAGCAGCCGCGGCATGCCGTTGATCTCCGCGGAGCACGAGCCGCACTTGCCGGCCTTGCAGTTCCACCGGACGGCGAGGTCGGGCGCCTGCGTGGCCTGGAGCCGGTGGATGATGTCGAGGACCACCTCGCCCTCGTTCACCTCGACCGTGTAGTCGGTGAGCTCGCCCGTGCCGTCGTCGCCGCGCCAGACCTTGAACTTCGCCTCGTAGCTCATCGGCCGTCCTCCTCGTTCTCCGCGGCGTCGGCGGCGGCGGCGTCCGGCTCCGGCGCGTCCTCCGCGTCGCCGGCGGGCGCCTGCCCGGCGGGGGCCGTCGGCAGCTCCTCGGCGGTCAGGTACTTCTTCAGCTCGTCCGCGTCGAACAGTTCGAGCAGGTCCGTCCGCATCGGCGTGAGCGGCTGGCGCCGCAGCTCGACGTGCGGGGACGCCGGGTCGCCGGCCAGCGAGCAGATCAGGTTGATCTTCCGCCACTCCGCCGACATGCCCGGGTGGTCGTCGCGGGTGTGGCCGCCGCGACTCTCCTGGCGCTCCAGCGCCGCCTTCGCGACCGCCTCGGACACCAGCAGCATGTTGCGCAGGTCCAGCGCGAGGTGCCAGCCCGGGTGGTAGCCGCGCCCGTCGCCGACCGCGACGGGGTCGACGCTGACGTTCGCGACCCGCTCGCGGAGCTTGCCGAGCGAGGCGATCGCCTGCTGGAGCTCCTCCTCCTTGCGGATGATGCCGACCAGCTCGTTCATGGTCTGCTGCAGCTCGGCATGGACGGTGTAGGGGTTCTCGCCGCCCTCCCGCTCGAACGGGGCCATCGCCTCGGCCGTCGCGGCCTCGATCTCGGCGTCGGGGACGCCCGGACGCGCGGGAAGGGCGTCCACGTACTCCGACGCTCCGAGCCCCGCCCGGCGGCCGAACACCAGCAGGTCGGACAGCGAGTTGCCGCCGAGCCGGTTCGAGCCGTGCATGCCGCCGGAGACCTCGCCCGCCGCGAACAGGCCGGGCACGGCGGCCGCGCCGGTGTCGGGCTCGACCTCGACGCCGCCCATCACGTAGTGGCAGGTCGGGCCGACCTCCATCGGCTCCTTGGTGATGTCGACGTCCGCCAGCTCCTTGAACTGGTGGTACATCGACGGCAGCCGCTTGACGATCTCGGCGGCGCCGCCCGGCATCCGGTCGACGACGGTGAGGAAGACCCCGCCGTGCGGCGACCCCCGTCCCGCCTTGACCTCGGAGTTGATCGCGCGGGCCACCTCGTCGCGCGGCAGCAGCTCGGGCGGGCGCTTGTTGTTGTCGGGGTCGTCGTACCAGCGGTCGCCCTCCTCCTCGGTGGTGGCGTACTGGTTCTTGAAGACCTCGGGGATGTAGTCGAACATGAACCGCCTGCCCTCGGAGTTGCGCAGGACGCCGCGGTCGCCGCGCACCGACTCCGTCACGAGGATGCCCTTGACGGACGGCGGCCAGACCATCCCCGTGGGGTGGAACTGGACGAACTCCATGTTCAGCAGCGATCCGCCCGCGAGCAGGGCCAGCGCGTGCCCGTCCCCGGTGTACTCCCAGGAGTTGGACGTGACCTTGAACGCCTTGCCGATGCCGCCGGTCGCGAGCACCACCGCGGGCGCCTCGAACACGACGAACTTGCCGGTCTCCCGGACGTAGCCGAACGCGCCGGAGATCTTCCCGTCGGGGTCCTTCAGCAACCGGGTGACCGTCGTCTCGGCCCAGACCTTCAGCCGGGCCTCGTAGTCGCCGTGCTCGGCGTGGTCCTCCTGCTGGAGGGCGACGATCTTCTGCTGGGCGGTGCGGATCAGCTCCAGGCCCGTCCGGTCGCCGACGTGCGCCAGCCGCGGGTACTCGTGCCCGCCGAAGTTGCGCTGGCTGATCTTGCCGTCCTTGGTGCGGTCGAACAGCGCGCCCCACAGCTCCAGCTCCCAGATGCGCTCCGGGGCCTCCTTGGCGTGCAGCTCCGCCATCCGCCAGCTGTTCATGAACTTGCCGCCGCGCATGGTGTCGCGGAAGTGGACCATCCAGTTGTCGTTGGCGTTGACGTTGCCCATCGCCGCGGCGGCGCCGCCCTCGGCCATCACGGTGTGGGCCTTGCCGAACAGCGACTTGGAGATGATCGCGGTCTTCTTGCCCTGGAGGCGCGCCTCGATCGCCGCGCGCAGCCCGGCGCCGCCCGCGCCGATCACCACGACGTCGTAGAGGTGCCTCTCGATCTCAGTCATGATTCCTTGGCCTCAGTTGAAGATGCGCAGGTCGGAGATGGTGCCGCTGGCGACCAGCGCGACGTACAGGTCCGCTGCCACCAGCGAGCCCAGGGTGATCAGGGCGTACGTCCCGTGGCGCTGGTTGATCTTGGACACCCAGCCCCACATCCGGTAGCGGAAGGGGTGCTTGGAGAAGTTCTTCAGCCGGCCGCCCACGATGTGCCGGCACGAGTGGCACGACAGCGTGTACAGCCAGAGCAGCACCACGTTCGCGACGAGGATGACCGTGCCGAGCCCGATGCCGAACCCGCCGTCCTTGCCGTGGAAGGCGCGGACCGCGTCCCAGGTGTTGATGAGGGAGATGGCGAAGGCGGCGAGCCAGAAGTACCGGTGCAGGTTCTGGCCGATCAGGGGGAAGCGGCGCTCGCCGGTGTACTTGCCGTGCGGCTCGCGGACCGCGCACGCGGACGGCGACGCCCAGAACGAGCGGTAGTAGGCCTTGCGGTAGTAGTAGCACGTCAACCGGAACAGCAGCAGGAACGGCAGCGAGATCGCCGCGAAGGGGATCCAGCCGCGGGTGGCCGCCGGCAGGAAGGTCCCGAACTCCGCCGCGTCGCCCGTGTGGCCGTCCACCGTGACGTTGTTGCAGATGTCGTTCAGGCACGGGGAGTAGAACGGCGTCAGGTAGTGGAACTCCGGCACGTAGAAGGCCGCGCCCCAGAAGGCCCGGATCGTCGCGTACACCACCCACGCCGTGAAGATCACGAAGGTCGTGATCGGATACAGGCGCCAGTTGTCCTTGCGGAGGGTGCGTTCCTTGATCTGGGCGCGCGACTTGGCCGGCGCCTCCACAGTGGTCATCGATCGCTCTCCTGAGCTCGGGTCGTCGTGTCCCCGTACCACGGTCCGCGCGCACCGTGCGGCCGTCGCGCCCCGGCCGTGTCGCGCGCGGCGGGCGGAGACCGTGCCGCATGCGGGCGGTGACGCCTCGTGTGCGCTTCCAGTGGAGCGACCCTACGCCACCCGCCGGGAGCTGTGACATACATAACAGGCACGCCCGCATGTGACCCTGACCACAGACTTCAGCCCGCTCAGCACCCTTCGGCGGCCCTGGGAACCCATAACCAGTCGTTATGATCAAAGTGAATCGAGACGAGACCGCCTCGGCATGGCCGTCCGGTCGTCCGGCGTCTGCTTCAGCACGGTACGGGCGAAATGCTCCTCGGCCTCGCCCGTGCGGCCCGCGCCGTACACCCGCAGCACCTCGGCGAGATCGGGGAAGCGGCCGGCGATGAGCCCGGCGGCGGCCTCGATCTCGGCGGCGGACGCCACCTCGCGCAGCAGGGCCTGGACCAGCCGCGCCGCCTCGGCCGCCCCGCGCTCCGCCGCGCCCTCGGGGCCCGCGGACCCCACCGGGACGCGCCCGGAGACCGCGCCGCGCATCCCCGTCGTGGCGGCCGCCGACTCCGCCCTGATCTCCTCCAGGCGCGCCTGGACCCCGGCGGCGTTCAGCGCGTCGAAGCCGGGCCCGGCGACGAGCTCCTCGACCGCCATCAGGCGGTGCAGGACGGCCGGGTTGCTGATCTTGGCGCGCTGGCCCGACATGAGCTGGGAGAGCATCGGCGCCGAGAGCCCGAGCACGCCCGCGAGCCCCGACTGCGACATCCCGAGGCGGCCGAGCAGCGGCCGGACGCGGTCGCCGAGCGGCTCGCCGTACCACTCCGTCTGGAGCGCGCGGTTCCGGGCGATCGTGTCCTCGGCGACGCTCACCCTCGTGGACCCCCTTGACGATTCACAGATGCAAACGCTAGATTCCCGACCGCACACAGCACTGCGGTCTCCGGGGCCATCGTGCCACGGACAGCAGTATTTGCATATGCGACGAATCGGAAGGAATGACGATGGGCCTGGCACACCGCCTCGCCGCCGCCACCGCGACGGCCCTGCTCCTCACCGGCGGCCTGGCCGGCTGCTCGCCGCCCGGAACGGACTCGGCACCGGCGGGCTCGGGCCCGTCCTCCTCCCCCGGCGGCAGGAAGGCCGAGGGGGCGGCGCTGGGCAAGGCGAGCTTCGACAACGCCGCCGAGCCGATCGTGAAGGGCACGTTCGACAGCCCGGCGGCACAGGGCGCCAAGATCGACATCGCCCTGATGGGCCTCAAGACGAGCGGGAAGCTGGCGACCCTCACCGCGCAGCTCACCCCGCACGTCCCCGCCGGCGGGCCGACCCGCCTCAACGCCTACGTCCTCAACGGCGAGCACGGCCTCGGCACCGCGCTGATCGACCCGGTCAACCTCAAGAGGTACGTCGTGGTGAAGGACTCCAGCGGCAAGGAACTGGCGACCGACGACATCTTCACGCACATGACCAACGACCAGGCCACCCCCTTCTACTTCACCTTCGCCGCCCCGCCCGAGAACGTGAAGACCATCGACGTGCAGATCGGCACATGGCCCACGTTCCGCGACGTCCCCGTCGGGCGATGAGCCGCCTGCGCCGCCCGGCCCTCCTCGCCGGCGCCCTGGCCCTCGTGCTCGCCGTCCCGGCCGTCGCCGGGGCCGACCCCGGAGCACCGGACCAGAACCTGGCCCAGAGCGTCCTCTCCATCGAGACCGACGCCTCCGTCCACGACATCGATCTCCAGGAGGCGGTCATCCCCCTGGAAGAGGAAAAGACCAACGGCGGGCAGATCACCGTCCGCATCTCGGCGGACGTCCTGTTCGACTTCGGCAAGGCGACGCTCACCGGCGCGGCCCGCAGCCGCATAGCCGCGCTGGCCCCGCGCCTGCGCGGCGCCCGGGGGGCCGTCCAGGTGGCAGGGCACTCCGACTCCATCGGCGAACCCGCCTACAACCTGACGCTCTCCGAGCAGCGCGCCGAAGCGGTCAAGGCCGAACTGGCGAAAGCCCTGACGGGGACGAGCCTGCGGATCGAGGCCAAGGGCTACGGCGAGACCAAGCCCGTCGTCCCCAACGAGCAGGGCGGCAAGGACGACCCCGCAGGCCGCGCCAAGAACCGCCGCGTAGAAATCACCTACGAGAAAAGCTGATCGGTAATGCAGCGAGAATCCCGAGTACTCGCCGTCTTCCCGGCCGCCGGGCTGTGCCTGGCCGCATGGGGCGGCGACGGGCGGCCGAAAGGATCCGAAGGCGGCCACGACCGGCCGGGCGGCGGGCCTTCGCCGCCCACCTCGCCACCGGTCGCGACTCCCACCGGGCCTGAACCGACCAGGGAGGTGTGCCAGAGCAAGCCGTCCAAGGGAGGTGAGTACGTCAGCTCCGTGTACCGGGCCTCGCTCCACCGCAGCTCCCTCTACCGCAGTTCGCTTTACCGGAGCTCGCTCTACCGCTCCAGCGTCTGCGATGACAAGCAGGAGCGCATCCCGGCGGTCAGCGTCCCAGGCGTGTCGGTACCCGGGGTAGGCGTTGACGGGGTCAGCGTTCCCGGAGCGTCCCTCAAGGCGTACGTCGCCGGTCCCGGGGAGGTCATCAGGGGCGACGACAGCATCGCCTACACCATCAATGCGGACGTCCTCTTCGACTTCGGCAAGGCCGGCATCAAGCCTGCCGCGGAAGCCGAACCGACCAAGATCGCCGAGTCGATCGGCAAGGAGGTCCCGGCGGGCGCCGCCATCCAGGTCGACGGCCGCACCGACGCCAAGGGCGACCCGGCGTCCAACCAGACCCTCTCCGAGCGCCGCGCCCAGGCCATCGTCGGCTGGCTGGCCGCCAAGGGCGGCATCGACCGCTCCCGCCTCAAGGCCACCGGCTACGGCGAGACCAAACCGGCCGCCCCCAACACCCGACCGGACGGCTCCGACGACCCCGGCGGCCACGCCAAGAACCGCCGCGTCGTCATCTCCGCCACACGCTGAGCCCACAGCCCACGAGCACCGCCCCTCTTCCGGCAGGAAACCGGTTGAGTGCGGCTCGTTCTCAGTGACCGGATTGTTCAGGCAGAGCCGGGTGGACGCCGCACGATGGCGGTTCCGGCGTCGAGGTCGACGCGGGTGCGCGGCGGCCCACCGTCGTTCTCCTCGTCCCGCTTCCAAGGTAAGCGGAACCTGCGGTGCGCCCACAGGCCCGCACGATCAAGGACGGCAAAAGCGAACAGCGCGATCACAATGGAAAGGCTCAGTGACGATGCATGCCCACTACCAGCGGTGAGCATGAGGTAGTCCACGGGCGTCTTGTCGTCACTCGCCAGAGACAAGCACACGGTCTCTTCTGAATCCCGGTACCGATACTCGATCAGATGCTCGGTGCGCGGCACCAGCGCGTCGTAGATGAGGTCGATCCCCTCCTGCTCCTCCAGATCGGCCAACAGATCATCGATGTCGTCCACGACGTCGGGACCCTGCGTCGGAGGGGCGAGTACCAGGTACGAGACTGCCATGTGGCCGAAGGTCCAATCTGTCGTCTTCCATGAACACTGCTCATGATGTCAGGTTGGTTATCGCCCCTCGCCCGAACACGATCATGCTCCACGCAATGGGGGACTGGCGCCCATCCCCGAAAGCAGTGCCGACCATTCGCACTCATACCACTAGCGACCCGCCCTGGCCATTCACCCGGGGCAGGCCGACCTGCCGATCTGCACCGGCTCGATCCACGCCCGCCGCTCGTCGGATAAGTCGGACGAGACCTGTGCCGCCGCCAAGGCTTCATTCGGACCTGGTGCGGCGTGTGGTCAGCGAGGTGGCGGGCCCAGGTGGTCGAAGATCTGGAGGGGCTCGCCGTCCAGCGTGCGGACGGGGAAGCGCAGTTCCAGGCGGCACGCGGCCAGCGCCCGGCGTGCCGCTTCGGCGTGGGCGGGACGCTGCGCCGGGTCGGCGGCGCACAGGTGGGCGACCACCGCCCACAGCAGGGGCGGCACACCCGGGGGCGGGACCCCGAGCCGCTGGCGCGGCTCGGGGTCCCCGGCGCCGGTCAGCATCCGCCAGGCGACCATGCCGGCGGCGTACAGGTCCTGGCGGGGGCCGGGCCGGTCCCAGTCGAGCACCTCGGGCGCGAGGTATCCCGGCGTCCCCACGACGAAGCCGGTGGTGGTGAAGCGCTGGTCGTCCTCCCCCAGCGCGATGCCGAAGTCGGCCAGCCGCCCGTGCGGCGCCCCGACCGGACTCGGCTCCAGCAGCAGGTTGGCGGGCTTGACGTCGCGGTGGACGACCCCGGCGGCGTGGATGTGGCTGAGCGCGGCCAGCAACTGGTCCAGGATCTCGGCCGCGTACTCGGGCGGCAGCCTGCCGTAGTCGCCGAGGAGCGTCTCCAGGGAGCCCCCGCGCACGAGGTCCATGGCCAGGAGCACATCGTCGTACGCCATGCACGAGGCGTAGGGCGTCAGCACGTGGGGGTGCGCCATGCGCATCGCCCGTTCACGGACGACCCGCAGCATCGACGTGGGGCCCTGCTGCCGCACGAGCTTGGCCGCGCAGTACCGTCCCTCCGCGTGGTCGTAGGCGCGCCACACACGGCCCGTTCCCCCCGCCCCGATCCGGTCGAGCATGCTGAACCGCCCGCCGATCACCCACCCCGCGTCCACGGCACCGATCGTACGGAAGACGCCCGGCCGCGGGACGCCTGATTTCCGCACGCTGTCAACAGAACGGGCGATCTGCGCATCTAACAGAAGGAGGTACGGGCTCCCCCGGGCGGCCGCCTCCCTAGACTGATCGATCACGCAGACCACGTGCCCTCCCCAGGGCCCGCCCCGAGACGGGACCGATGAACGACGAAGACCCGCGCCGCGACGACCTCGCGGGGGACGAGGCCGACCACCGACCACCGGAGGAGGCCGGCGACACCGCATCGGGTTCCCCCGGAACGGGCGACGATTCCGCGGACGCCGGAAAGACGCCCGGCACCGGCGAGCCCGGCTCCGGGGAGGGCGAAACGGCCTCGGCGTCCGGCGGCGCGGTGGACGAGGGAGGCGCGGCCGAGAGGCGCGAGGAGGAGGTCGACGCCCCGCAGGGCGACGACGCCGAAGCGCCGGACGAGCCGGGGGACGGCGCCGCGCCCTCCGAGACCGCTGCCGCCCGGCGGGGCGGCAGGCGCCGCAAGGGGCTGCGGTGGGTCGCGGTCGGGGCGGTCGCGCTGCTGCTGGCCGCGGGGGGCGGTGCGGCGTGGCTCTACCACGACCTCGTCGGCGGGATCGAGCAGAAGCACGTCAGCGACAAGCTGGGCGCGAACCGGCCGAAGAAGCTGAACAAGTCGCTCAACATCCTCCTGGTCGGTTCCGACACGCGGGAGGGCGAGAACTCGGAGTACGCGGTGCCGGGGATGGCCGGGGCGCGGTCGGACACCACGATCCTGCTCCATCTCTCGCCGAACCGGGACCAGGCGGTCGGGATCAGCTTCCCGCGCGACTCGATGGTGAAGATGCCCGCGTGCAAGAAGGAGAAGGGCGGCACCGTCCCGGCGCAGTTCGGGATGCTGAACGCGGCGTTCGCCTATGCGGGGCCGACGTGCACGTGGAAGACGCTGGAGTCGCTCACCGGCATCCACATCGACCATTTCGTCCAGGTGGACTTCGCCGGGTTCAAGCGGATGGTGGACGCCCTGGGCGGCGTCGAGATCTGCGTCGACAAGCCCGTGAACGACCCGAGGGCCGAGCTCCACCTGAAGGCCGGGAAGCAGACCGTGAAGGGCGACGACGCTCTCGGCTACGTGCGCGCGCGCTACTCGCTCGGTGACGGCTCCGACCTGGAGCGCATCGAGCGGCAGCAGAAGTTCATGGCGGCGGTCGTCGACAAGGCCACCAGCGGGTCCGTCCTCACGGATCCGGCGAAGACGTACAAGTTCCTCAAGGCCGCGACCAAGTCGATGACGACCGACGACGACCTGGACCTGGCGGGGATGCGGAAGCTGGCGGACGGGCTGAAGGGGATGAGCGCGGGCCAGGTGCGCTTCGTCACCGTCCCCGTGCAGGGGTACGCGCCGGACCCCAACCGCGTCCAGTGGAACCAGGAGCTCGCGCGACCGCTGTTCGACGCCGTCCGGCACGACGACGAGCTGCCCGCGGCGCCGGCCGAGCCCGTCCCGGCGCGACCGGCGGTGCCGGCGCCCGGCAAGGTGCACGTCACCGTGGTCGACGCGGGGGCCCGCGACGCGCAGGTGAAACGGATCGTGAACCAGCTCCGGCAGCGGGGGTTCGCGGTGGCGAAGAAGGTCGAGAAGGCCGCCGACGCGCCGGAGAGCCGCCTCGTCTACGCGCCGGCCGCGGAGGCGCAGGCGTCGGCGCTCGCGCGGGACGTCCCGGACGCGCTGCTCACCTCGGACCCGGCCGGTCCGCGGGACGGCGTCCGGCTCGTGCTCGGAGCGAAGGGGGCGCGCCTCGCGCCGCCCGCCATCAACAAGATCGGCGGAGGCGTCAAGGCGGGTCGCGAGCTCTGCGGCTGACCCTCAGGCGGCGGCGGAGAGGATCGCGGCGAGCGCGCCGGCGAGCATGCAGGGGCCGAACGGGAACTCGCCCTTGCGCGACCGGCGGGCGATCATGATGACGACGGCGGCGAGGCCGCCGAGCAGGTAGGTCGACAGGAGGCCGATCGTCCACGCGTCCCGCCCGAACCAGCCGAGGTAGAGGCCGAGCACGCCGGACAGCTTGACGTCCCCCAGGCCGATCCCGGACGGGACGAGCAGCGCCTGAGCGAAGTACACCGCGAACAGCGCCGCCATGCCGATCAGCGCGTGCCCCAGCCGTTGCGGGCCGTCCTCGGTGAACGGCGCGGCCGCGCCCAGAAGCGCCGCCGCGACGCCGTAGGAGGGGAGTGTGAACCGGTCGGGCAGCCGCTTGACGCCGACGTCGATGAAGCCCAGGAGCGCGGCCACGGCCGCGAGGTACAGCAGCGCGGGCAGGACGGGCTCGAACCCGGCCCGCCACCCGAGCAGGCCGAACAGGGCCGCGGTGAGCAGACCGACCAGGACCCGGCTCCGGCGCGGAACCCCGCCCACGTACGGCGCCGCCAGCGGCGCCGCGAGGACGCCGACGACGAACCCGACCGGCACCAACACGAACGCGACCATCGACCTCGCCCCGATCCGGCATCCGCACCGCCCCCGGCACTCTAACCGCCCGGACGGGCCTTCATCCGCGCCCCGCAGAGCCCGGTGGGGGTCAGCGTCGCTCAGCGGCGGTGATAGCGGCGGTCATAGCGAGGATGATATCGGTCGTCGTAATCGTCATCGCCATTCACCAGAAGCCAGACGAAATAGAGCAGCAGCAGCCCGGCGAGCACGCTGCCGATATCGATCGCGCCGCCGCCGGTGAACGACTTCGCGGTCGCGGGGGCGGTGCACACCTTGTTCTTGCACTTCGCGTCCTTGTGGTTGTCGTGCCACTCTTCGGGCGGCGACTTCACGCGGACGTGCGGCTTGTCGTCGATCATCACGGCGGTCTGCTCGACGCCGTCCTCCACCGCGGTGGCGCCGGCCTTGAAATACTTCCCGGCGTGGATCTGGGGCCGGTCCTCATAGATCGCGTTGACGGCCTTTGCCTGCAGCCAGGAACGGTTGGCCACACAGATGATCAGCACGATGCCCATCATCACGAGAAGCACGATGCGGGCGATCAGGCCGATGCAGCCCAACCCGGCACTCCGACGGTAGAACACAGGGAGGACCCGTCCGGAGACCGGAGCGAAGCGCAACCGGTTCCGGTCGACGCGGAAGCGGCCGGACGAGAACGAGACGGCCAAGGCAACGGGGCCGCCTCTGGTCAGGACCTCACGTGGAGGCTCTCAGATGGAGCCGCCTCCCGGGGTTCGTCGCCCCGGGGAACGGCAGGTCGTCCGTTCAGCCGCTGATCGCGTGCCAGGCCGCCTCCGCGGCCTGCTTCTCGGCCTCCTTGGACTTCGTGCCCCGGCCCGGTCCGTACTCGACGCCGCCGACCAGAACCCAGGCCGTGAACTCCGCCCTGTGATCCGGTCCGCTCCGCCCGGTGCGGTACCGAGGCTCTCCCAGCCCTTCGCGGAAGGCATAGGCCTGCAGAGCGGTCTTCCAGTCCAGGCCCTCGCCCAGCAGTGCCAGCCGTTCGATGAGGTCGTCGAACAGCCGGTTCACCAGCACGTCGACCGCGTCGATGCCGCGCCGCCCCGCAGCTTGCTCAGGGGGCCTCCGCGTCCTGGGGACGGCGGTGGAACACGATGTCGGTGATGCTCATCCGCAGAGCCGCCTCGCCCACGAAGGCCAAGCCCTGGCCAGCGGGCAGACCGCCCTTCTCGTTGGCGAAGGAACGGTGCGTGAGCGCCTGCTCGAACAGCGGGTCGTCGTGCGCGACCTCAATGCACCGCCTGCGTGGCGGTGGCCACCTTCCAGGTCGTCCCGGCCGCGGCCGCATGCGCCGCCCCGGCGCGTTCCTTGCTCGGCTCGGCGGCGGGCGGACGGTCAAACCCGCGAGACCTCCGAGGTCTCGCGACAACCCGTCCAAATCAAATCCAGAAGGAGGGGACCTCATGGTTGAGGACTCCGACCAGGGCTTCACACTCGTGGGCTCCTGGCACTACAGGCTGGGCCCCGGGCCCGCCGCATCCAGCAGGCTGGTGAAGGGTCTCCTTTCCGGCCAGCCGGACAAGGCGAAGAAGGTGGAGCGCGGCGTGACCGCACTCGTCACCAACGTCTACCGGCACTGTCTGGGCCTGACCGCCGAGGAGATCCAGCGCATGGAGACGTTCCCCGAGGACGTCGTCCTGAGGCTGGCCTGCATCCGGCGCGGGAGGTCCTACCACCTCCGCATCGAGGTCTACGCCCCCAACCCGGCACCGCCGGACTTGGCACGCTGCCTCGATGACGCCCCCGCCGCCAACGGCCGAGCGTCGGCACCGATCCGCGATGATCTCTCTCGGTACGGGGCCGTCTTCGCCAAGGACTGGAATTGCGTGATGGTCGAGTACGAGCTCGACCACCCCGTCTCCTGACCGCACGCCCGAGCCGCCTGCCAAGGCGACTCCGGCGTCCGGGCACGGCGCACCGACCGGCCTCCACCCTCACAGGTGGGGGCCGGTTTTTCGTGTGCACCACACGCCACAGGAGTTGCCCCCCGTGACGGCGTCCGGACGGTAGACCCCGCGAGGGCCTTCCCGGTCCCCGCAACGCAACGAAGAGAAGGAGTTTTTCCATGAACGACCTGACCGGAGTCATCGGACGCCGTCCGCAGCCGTACCTCGAGTTCGAGGTCGGCGTCGCCGCGCCCCCCTTCCACGGGGACGAGCGGAACACGTACGCGGCCCCCACGGCCAAGACGGTCGAGGGTGCGATGTCGGGCATCTACGCCGACCTCTCGAGCACGGCGCAGGACCGCGTGCGGGACGTCGCGATGGAGCTGATCGGCATCGCCAAGGGGGACTGGCGGCCGATGCCGTGGGTAATCGACTCCTCCGGGCCGGCCTACACCGTGACCCTGGGCTGGTTCGAGAACGAGGGGCACTACCCCTACCCCCTCATCACGGTGTTCAGCCGTGACCCCGAACTGCCCGAGATGCCCGACGCGGCGGGGTCGCTGCGGAACTGGGTCGCACGGCTGATCACGCGCACCTTCCGGTGCGGCGCCATCGGCCACGGCGGCCGCGGCAAGACCTTCTGGGCCGTTGTGGACTTCCAGGAGTCCCTGCCCACCGCCTGAACGACACCCGGCATCCACCGATCCGGGTGATGCAGTGGCCGGCCTCCACCCCTCAGGGTGGGGGCCGGTTCTTTTTGGGGTGAACCGCACATCTCGCGCCGATTCGAAGGAGCGGGTTGCCGATTCGGCAGGGCTCTGTACAGTCCACTGCGCGGGTCCTCACGACCCGTCATTTTGTTCACATTGATTGCAAATGAAACGGGGTTATTACCATGTCCAAGGAAATCGGAAAGAACGACGAGGGCGCCATCATCATCACCGACGATGGCGTGATCGACGTCGAATCCAAGTGACCAGCGTGGCCTGAGGCCGCGGTGATCTGATTAATAGGCCGCTCTTTTTCTGCGCACGGCGGGCGGGTCAGTCGCGGAGGCGGACGCGGCAGGCCAGGTGGAGGGCGAACGCGGTGTCGGGGTCGGTCAGGTCGGCGCCGAGCCTCTCGACGATCTTCCTGATCCGGTAGTTGACCGCGTTGGGGTGCAGCGCCAGCCGGGACGCGGCGGCCTTCAGCGAGCCGCGCGCGTCGAGGTAGGCGCCCAGCGTCGCGATGGCCTCGGCCGAGCGCTCCGGGCCGAGCGCGTCGAGCGGCCGCAGCAGGTCGTCGACCACCCGGCGGCTGAGCGGCGAGGCGGCGATCTGGGCGAGCACCCGGTTGATGCCCGCGGCGTCGAAGGTGTGGACGAGTTGGCGGGAGCGGACGGCGATCGCCGCCGCGGCGCGGGCCTCCGTGGCCGACTGGCGCAGCCCCTCGATCCCGCGCTGCGGCGTGCCGATCCCGAAGCGCAGCACCGTGCCGGGATGCTCCTCGGCGACGGCCGCGCGCACGGCCTCGATCATCCGCAGGGCGCGCGGCGGGCGGATCTCGGCGCGGGCGGTGCCGACCAGCACGATGTCGGCGGCGAGGCGGGCCAGGTTCCACGACTCGCCGGACGGCAGCGGGGCCTGGTGGGTGCGCAGGGTGAGGGTGTCGAACAGCCGCCGCCGTTCCGCGAGTTCGGCGGGGTCGGGACCGGGCGGGCGGTCCGGGGTCATCCAGATCGCGGTGTGCAGGTCGTCGACGGCCAGGCCGAGCAGCCGGGCCCGGTCGGCGAGCGCCCCCGCCTGGGCGCGCTCGCTGACGATCAGCTCGGTGACGATGTCGGACCGGGTCTGGCCGGGCGCCGTCGCCCGCTCCAGCGCGAACTGCCGCATCCGGCCGATCGCGGCGGCCACGGCGGGCAGCACCAGCCGCACGGCGTCGTCGGGCGGACCCGTCACGCCGCCCTGCCGGCGGCCCGCCACCCAGATCGGCTCGGCGCCGGCCGGCTCGTCGGTCGTCGTCAGGGTGCGGCCGAGCACGGCCCCGACCCGTTCCAGCAGCGCGACCACGCGGAAGTCGGCGTCTCCCGGGCCGGGGGCCTCGCCGACCTCGCGGACGATCCGCAGCGCCGCCTGCGCGCGGGCGAGCGAGTCGGCGGCGTCGCCCCGGATGACCTGGCCGAGGTAGAGCACGACCTCGGCGACGTCGCAGTCCTCCTCGGCCGTGAGGACGGCCAGGCGCGCCCGGTCGGCCAGCCGGGCCGCGGTGATCGGCAGCGGCCCGCAGCCGATGAGGACCAGCGCGGGCACGCCGCGTTCGGCGGCGGTCCTCATGGCGATGTCGAGCTCGTATCCGGCGGCCCGCGCGGCCGACCGTCCCGTCACGACGACCAGCGCGCCCTCGGGGGCGCGTTGCAGCCGCGCCAGCGCCTCGACGGCGGTGACGGAGGTGAGCGGCACGGCGTCGGCCGGGCCGGCGAGCAGGGTGAGGGGGATCCGGGAACCGGTCCCGACCAGGTCCGCGACGAAGGACACACCCGCATTGTGCCATCAGCACAAACACTCGCGAAATCTTGTGCCCTCCACCCTTCCGCCAGGTCAGACGGTGGGACCATTCTTCCAGCATGCAGATGACACCTTCGAGGACCGGTCACGTGACGCTCGACGACGTTCCGGCGCTCGCCCGCGGCTGCGCGATCCTGGGAACCGGGGGCGGCGGGGACGTCGAGACGGGCACGCTGACCGCGGTCCGGGCGATCGACGAGTACGGCGAGGTGCCGCTCATCCCGCTGTCGGAGGTGCCCGACGACAGCCTCGTCCTTCCGCTGTCGGGGATCGGAGCGCCCACCGTCGCCCACGAGATGCTGATGAGCGGCGAGGAGCCGCTGCTCATCCGGGACGAGGTCGAGCGGATCCTCGGCCGCCCGGTGGCCGCGGTGATGGCCTGCGAGATCGGCGGGTCGAACGGCGTCGGGCCGGTCGGCTGGGCGGCGCGGCTCGGCCTGCCGCTGGTCGACGCCGACGGCATGGGACGGGCGTTCCCCGAGGTCCAGATGGTCTCGATGTACGTGGCGGGACGGCCGGTGAACCTCGTCGTCCTGGCCGACGTGCAGGGCAACGTCACCACCGTCCGCCCGATCGACGGCCTGTGGTCGGAGCGCATCTCCCGCGCGGTGTGCATCGCCAGCGGGGCGTCGGCGCTGATGGCCGACTACGTGCTGACCGGCGCGCAGGCGCGGGGCGCGGTCATCGAGGGGACGGTGAGCAAGGCCCTCGCGATCGGCCACGCCGTGCAGGAGGGCGCCGACCCGCTCGGCTCCCTGTGCGCGACGCTGGACGCCAGCGTCCTGATCACCGGGAAGGTCATCGACGTCGAGCGGCGCACCGGCGGCGGCTTCGTCCGCGGCAGCCTGGTCGTCGACGGCACGGGCGACGACCGCGGCCGGCTTCTCCGGGTGGAGATCCAGAACGAGAACCTGATCGCGCTGGAGGACGGCCGGGCGCGCGCCTGCGTCCCCGACCTGATCACCGTGGTGGACGCGCAGACCGCCGGCGCCATCTCCACCGAGTCGCTGCGCTACGGACAGCGGGTGGCGGTGCTGTCCTGGCCGTGCGACCCGATCTGGCGGACCGAACGCGGTCTCGCCACGGCCGGCCCGCGGGCCTTCGGCTACGACATCGACTACACGCCCGTGGAGGAGCTCAACCATGGCTGACCGTACGTCCGGCGGCACCGTCGCCCGCGACCTGCGCATCGGCGTCGACGTCGGCGGCACCAACACCGACGCGGTCGTCCTCAGCGCCAAGGGCGAGGTCCTGGCCAGGACGAAGCAGGCGACCAGCGCCGACGTCTCCTCGGGCCTGCACGCGGCGCTGACCGCGGTGCTGGACCAGCTCGGCGACGACGTCCGGCGGGTGGGCCGGGTCATGCTCGGCACCACGCACGCCACCAACGCGATCCTGGAGCGGCACGGGCTCGGCAAGGTGGCCGCCATCCGGCTCGGCGGGCCCGCCACCACCTCGGTCCCCCCGGCGCAGTCCTGGCCGGCGGACCTGTCGGCGGCGATCACCGCGCGCACCGCCGTGCTCCCCGGCGGCCACTACGTCGACGGCAGGCCGATCTCCAAGCTCGACCCCGGCGCGCTGCGCGCCGTGCTCGCCGAGGTCGCCGGCGAGGTCGACGCGATCGCGCTGACGAGCGTGTTCAGCCCCGCCTTCGCCGACCAGGAGATCGAGGCGGCGGAGATCGCCCGCGACGAGCTCGGCGACGCGGTGCCCATCTCGATGAGCCACGAGATCGGCACGCTCGGGCTGCTGGAGCGCGAGAACGCCACGATCCTCAACGCCGCCCTCTACCGGGTCATCAGCGCCGTGTGGGACGGGCTCCAGCACACCCTCGCCGAGCGCGGCCTGGACGTCACCACCTACTTCGCGCAGAACGACGGCACCCTGATGGCGATCGACTACGCCGTCCGGTACCCGGTGCTGACGATCGGCTCGGGCCCGGCCAACTCCATCCGGGGCGCGGCGTTCCTGTCCGGCCTCACCGACGCGATCATCGCGGACGTGGGCGGCACCTCGACCGACTTCGGCGTGCTGTACGCCGGCTTCCCCCGGGAGTCGTCCGCGGGCGTGGAGATCGGCGGGGTGCGCACCAACTTCCGGATGCCCGACATCCTCGCGCTCGCGCTCGGCGGCGGCACCGTCATCGGGCCGGACGGGGCGGTCGGGCCGCAGTCGGTCGGCTACCGGATCACCGAGAAGGCGCTGACCTTCGGCGGCGACATCCCCACGATGACCGACGCGGGCGCCCTGGCCGGCCGCGGCGCGCCGGCCGGCGCGGCGATCCCGGACCGGCTGCGCGGCGTGCTCGGCTCGGCGGTGGAGACGGCCGACCAGATGCTCGCCGACGCGGTCGACCGGATGACCCTCGGCAAGACCGACCAGCCGCTGATCGCGGTGGGCGGCGGGTCGTTCCTGATCCCCGACGCCCTGGCCGGCGTCGCCGAGGTGATCCGGCCCGCCCACGGGGACGTCGCCAACGCCGTCGGCGCGGCGATCGCCATGGTCAGCGGAACCATTGAGACCATCATCCCGGCAGGCGAGGGCCGCAGGGAGGCCATCGCCGAGGCGTCCGGCGTCGCCGGCCGCCGGGCCGTGCAGGCCGGAGCCGATCCGGCTGGAGTGGAGGTCGTGGAGATCACCGAAGTACCGATGAGTTACCTGCCCGAACCCGCGCTGCGGCTGCGGGTGAAGGCCGCCGGCCCGCTCGGCAACCTCTAGCCCGGCCCCCGAACTCCCCTGTCCGGTCCCCCTGCAAGGAGATCCCCGTCATGTCCTGGCGCATAAGATCACTGGCGCTCGCGGCGGCAGTCGCCGTGACCGTCACCGGCTGCTCGGGCGGAGCCGTCCGCAAGACGGCCTCCTCGTCCAGCGCGTTCGTCTACTCGTTCAACCTCAACGTCGTCACCGACTGGGATCCCGCGACCTCGTACTCCAACGAGATCATCGCGATGCAGAACGTCTACGAGTCGCTGACCCGGTACGACACCGAGTCGAAGAAGGTCGAGCCGCGGCTCGCGACCAAGTGGGCCTCGTCCGACGGCGGCAAGAAGTGGACGTTCACCCTGCGGGACGGCGTGAAGTTCCACACCGGCACCGCGCTGACCTCCAGCGTCGCCAAGGCCGCGATCGAGCGGACGATGAAGATGAAGGGCGGCGCCGCCTACATCTGGGACCCGGTGAAGTCGATCGAGACGCCGGACCCGCAGACGCTGGTGTTCGAGCTGAAGTACGCGGCGCCACTGGACCTGGTCTCGTCCTCCGGATACGCCTCCTACATCTACGACACGAAGGCGCCCGGCGGCGGCGACCTGAAGGACTACGTCGCCAAGGGCCACGACACCGGCACCGGCCCCTACACCGTCGCCTCCTGGAACAAGGGGCAGGAGGCCGAGGTCCGGCTGGGCCAGTACAAGGAGTACTGGGGCGGCTGGAAGGGCTCCCACTACACCAGCATCGAGTTCCGCAACACCCCGCAGGTCACCACCGCGTGGCAGCAGTTGCAGGCCGGTGACGTCACCTACGTGCACCGGCTCAACCCGCAGCTGTTCGCCCAGGCGAAGGGGATGAAGAGCCTCAAGACCGACTCGGTGCCGTCGTTCCAGAACCTCATGGCCTTCTTCAACACCGAGGCCGGTCCGCTGAAGGACGTCAAGCTCCGCAAGGCCGTCCAGGCGGCGATCGACTACAACGGCCTCGTGTCGACGCTGAAGGGCTCGGGGACCGCCGCCAGCGGCGTCGTCCCGACCGGGCTGACCGGGGCCACCCCGGGCCTGGCCGGACGCCAGAACACCGCGGAGGCGACGCGGCTGCTGAACGAGGCCGGGTACGGTCCGGGCAAGAAGTCGCTGACGCTCGACCTCACCTACGCGCAGGGCGACGACGACCAGCAGAAGTTCGTGACGCTGCTCAGCTCCGCCCTCAAGGGCCTCAACGTGAAGCTCCAGGCCAAGCCGATGCAGTGGGACGCCCAGTGGGACCGTGCCAAGAGCAAGGACGCGTCGAAGCGCCAGGACCTCTTCGTCATGTACTGGTACCCGGACTACCCGGACGCCTACAGCTGGTTCCTGAACCTGTTCCGCTCGGCCGACCCGGTCAACTTCAACCTCACCTACCTCGACGACTCCGCCGTCGACGGTGAGATCGACAAGCTGCCGGAGCTGACCGCCACGAACCGGACCGCGGCCGAGGCGTCGTACGCGTCGCTGCAGCGCAAGCTCCTGGTCGACCAGGCCGTCGCCGCGCCGCTGTTCGTCCAGCAGTACCAGCGGGCGTACTCGGCGGACGTCGACGGCTACACCGACGACCCGGCGTATCCGAACGTCGTGTTCGCGCACGAGCTCACCCCGGCTGCGTGATATGACCCGCTACCTGCTTCGACGCCTGGCACAGGCCGCGTTCGTCGTGGCCGGTGTCGTGGTGCTCACCTTCGTGGTGATGCGGCTGGTCCCCGGGGACCCGGCGGTGACGTACGCCGGGCCCCGGGCCTCCGCCGCGGAGCTCGCCCGGACCCGCGCGGAGCTCGGCCTGGACGACACGCTGCCCGTCCAGCTCTGGGACTACCTCACCTCCCTGGTCCAGGGCGACTGGGGAATCAGCCTGCACACCCGCCAGGACGTGCTCGGCGACATCTCCACCGCCTTCCCCGCCTCGCTGGAGCTGGTCGGCACCGGGGTGATCATCGCGGTGCTGGTCGGCATCCCGCTCGGGGTGCTCGCCGCCCGGTTCCGGGGCCGGCCGGCCGACGGATCCATCCGGATCACCTCGATGGCGGGCGTGTCGGTGCCGGTCTTCCTGCTGGCGCTCTTCGCGCAGAACGTGTTCGCCACCAAGCTGGGCTGGCTGCCCGTCGCGGGCGAATACGATCCCAAGCTGGACGGCACCAGCCCGCTGCACCTCTACACCAACATCACGGCGGTGGACGCGCTCATCACCGGGAACTGGGCGATCCTCGGCAGCACCCTGTCCCACCTGGTGCTGCCCGCCGCCGCGATCGCCGCGTATCCGACCGGCGTCGTCGCCCAGATGACGCGCGCCGCGCTCATCGAGGAGTCCACGCAGAACCACGCGCGGCTGGAACGGGCGCTCGGGTTCACCCGCTGGCAGGTGCTGACCCGCTTCTCGCTGCGGCCGGCGCTGAGCCCGGTGCTGGCGCTGCTGGCGCTCGTCTTCGCCTTCTCCCTGGTGAACGCCTTCCTGGTGGAGGCCATCTTCAACTGGCCGGGGCTCGGCCGGTACGCCGCCGACTCGATCCGCTCGTCCGACGCCCCCGCCATCGCGGGCGTCACCATCGCGATCGCGTTCACCTACGTCGTCGTCAACCTGCTGGTGGACCTCGCGCAGGCCGCCATCGACCCGCGGGTGAGGATCAGATGACCGCTCTCGACACCCCCACCGCCGCGCCCCTCCGGGACCGGCCCGTGCACCGGGTGATGCGGGCGGCCCGCACCGACCGGCTGGCCGCCGTCGGCGCCGTGGTCCTCGCCCTGATCGTGGTCGCGGCGCTCGCGGCGCCGCTGCTGTCGCCCTTCCCGGGCGACGGGACCGACGCGACCCACCCGGCGCAGGCGCTGCGGGCGCCCGGCGCCGAGCACTGGTTCGGGACGGACGGCGTCGGCCGCGACATGCTCACCCGGGTGCTCTACGGGGCGCGCACCTCGCTGACGATCGCTGTCTCGGTGCTCGCCCTGTCCGCCGTCATCGGCGTGCTGCTCGGCGTCGTCGCCGGCTACGCGGGCGGGATCGTCCGGGACGTGATCATGCGGGTCACCGACGTGTTCCTGGCCTTCCCGGCGCTGCTGCTGTCGGTCGCTCTGGCGCTCGTGCTGCACCCGGGGACGCAGGGGGCGATCATCGCCATCACCGCCTCCTGGTGGCCCTGGTACGCCCGGATGAGCGCGGTCGCCGCGACGTCCATCAGGTCGCGCGGCTTCATCGACGCGGCCCGCTGCCTCGGCGGGTCCCGGACGCGGATCGTGCTGCGGCACGTCCTGCCCAACTCGCTGACCCCGGTCCTGGTCCAGCTGTCCCTGGACGCGGGCGGGGTCATCCTCACCGCGGCGGCGCTGTCCTTCCTCGGCCTCGGGCCGCAGGAGCCCACCGCGGAATGGGGGCTGATGGTCCAGCAGGGGCAGAGCCTGTTCACCACGAACTGGTGGGTGGTGGCCTTCCCCGGCCTGGCCATCGTGATCACGGCGTTCTGCTTCAACGTGCTCGGCGAGGGCCTGCGTGCCGCCCTCGACCCCCGGCGGGAGGTCACCCGATGAAAGCGGTGCTCACTGCGGAGAACCTGCGGGTGCGGGCCGGCGACCTGCTGCTGGCCTCGCTCGACGAGCTGAGCGTCGGCCCCGGCGAGTGCGCCGCGATCGTCGGCGAGAGCGGCTCGGGCAAGACCACCGCGCTGAACGCGATGCTGGGGCTCACCGACGGGCTGCGGGTCAGCGGGAAGATCGTCGTCAACGGCACGGACGTCGTGACGGCGGACGACCGGACGCTGTCGAAGATGCGCGGCTCGGTCATCGCCCTGGTCAGCCAGAGCCCGCAGGCGTCCCTCAACCCCACGATGCGGCTCGGGTCCCTGCTCAAACGGGTCCTCGCCCGGCACGGGCTGCGCGGCGCCGAGGCCCGCGAGCGGACCGAGGAGGCGCTGCGCAGCGTCCTGCTCGACCCCGGGCTGCTGCGCCGGTACCCGCACCAGGTGTCCGGCGGCCAGGCGCAGCGCTTCGCCATCGCGATGGCCGTCGCCCTGCGCGCCGACGTGATCCTCGCCGACGAGCCCACCAGCGCGCTGGACGTCACCGTGCAGGCCGCCGTCCTGGACCTGCTGGCCCGGCTGCGCGACGAGCACGGCATCGCCCTGGTCTTCGTCTCGCACGACCTGGCCGTCGTGTCCGGCATCGCCGACCACGTCGTCGTCATGCGGCAGGGCAGTGTGGTCGAGGCGGGACCGGCCTCCGACGTCCTGCACAGCCCCTCCGCCGCCTACACCCGGGAACTGCTCGACGCGGTCCCCGCGATCGGGGAGTGACCATGCTCAGCGCGGACAACCTCACCGTCAGCTACGACCGGACCCCGGTGGTCCGCGGCGTCTCCCTCACGGTGCCGGAGAACTCCGGCGGGGTCGCCGTCATCGGGGAGAGCGGCTCGGGGAAGACCACCATCGCGCGGGCCCTGCTCGGGCTGGTCAAGCCCGAGCAGGGCCGGGTGCTGTTCCGCGACCGCGACATCGCCAAGCTCGACCGGCCGGGACGGACGCTGTACCGGTCGCAGGTCCAGCCGGTGTTCCAGGACGGCAACGAGGCCCTCGACCCCCGGATGCGCATCGGCGCCTCGATCTCCGAGGCGCTGCGGGTCCGGAGGCGCCGCGCCGGCGGCGAGCCCGCGGGGAAGGACGGGGACCTCCCGTCGGTGACGGAGCTGCTCACCGACGTCGGCCTCGATCCCGACCTCGCCGGGCGCCGTCCCCACCAGCTGTCGGGCGGGCAGCGGCAGCGCGTCGTCATCGCGCGGGCGCTGGCGGTCGACCCGCGGCTGCTCGTCCTGGACGAGCCGACCAGCGCCCTGGACGTCACCGTGCAGGCCCACGTGCTGGACCTGCTGGCGGGGCTGCGGGACGAGCACGGGCTGAGCTACCTGCTGATCACCCACAACCTGGCCATCGTCGACCGGCTCTGCGACACGGTGCACGTCCTGTTCGCCGGGCGGATCGTGGAGTCCGGCCCGATCGGCACCGTGCTCGGCGCCCCGGCGCACCCGTACACCGCCGCGCTGCGCGACGCCGTCCCCCGGCTGGGCGCGGCGCAGCGGACCGCCGGCGCCTCGGACGCGCTGGCCGCCGCGGACGGCTGCCCCTTCCGGCACCGCTGCCCGATCGCGGTCGACCGGTGCGCCACCGAGGATCCGCGGCTGCTGCCGCTCGCCGACGGGCACGGTTCCGCTGCTGTCGAACACAGCGTCGCCTGCCACGAGGCCGTCCCGGCCAAGAACGACGCGGCCGTCCCGGCCAAGAGCGACGGGGCCGCCGCGGCCAAGGACGAGGGCACGCGGTCCGGCGCCGAGCTGTGAAAAAGGGACGGCGGGAGGATGCATCCTCCCGCCGTCATATGAAGACGTGACGCTGGCCGGCGTCACGCTGTCATCGGTTCCACGGTTCGGGGGGCACGGGTTGGCCGGCCCGGCCCCGAACTGTGTTCAGAGGTGCGGGGACGGCGATCCCCGCACCCTGCTCCGCTTCAGAGCGGTGCACGTCCCGCCGTCGGGCGGGCGATGTGCCCCCGCCGCGACCGTGACTAGGACGACGTGGCCGGGGCCTTCTCCTGAGCGAGACGGACCCCCTCCTCCGCCGTCCTGACCGCGGCCTCGGCGGCGTCCTTCTGGGCCTCGGCGGCCTCCGCCTGACCCGTGGCCCGGTCCGCCTCGGCCCGGGTCTTCGCCGCGGTCGCCGTCGCCTTCTTCGCGTCGGCGCGAGCCTTCGCGAGCCTGGCTTCGGCGACCTTGTGTTCGGCCTTGGCAACGGCCTTCTCGCAGTCCCCGTACTCCTGGGTCAGCCTTTCGAGCGTCTCCAGGATGGTGGCGCGCTCGTCCAGAGCGTGCTGCAGGACGGCCTCGGGTGTGGCCGACGACAGCTCGATGAGCGGCGCGTGGCTCCGGTCCCTGAGGCTGAAGCTCATCTGCGCGACCGCCGCCGCGGCCACCGTGATGACGATGACCCCGGCCCACTGGATCGGGATCAGTTGCGTGTCCAGGAAGGCCAGCCC
Organism: Spirillospora sp. CA-108201; assembly: GCF_050936235.1. Lineage (NCBI taxonomy): Bacteria > Bacillati > Actinomycetota > Actinomycetes > Streptosporangiales > Thermomonosporaceae > Spirillospora > Spirillospora sp. CA-108201. Next base: position 4,292,084 of record NZ_JBNJNE010000001.1, read on the forward strand.
GACGAGCGTGGCGATCAGCGGACTCGCGGTGAGGAACACCGCGTACACGGCGTCGCCCGCGAGCTCCCTCGCCGGCATCTGGATGATGCGGGGCAGCGTGTTGTTCAGCAACCCCACCAGCAGCGCCCACAGGACGATGGGCCAGCTCAGGAAGGCGAAGCCCCCGGTGAGCATGACGATGCCGCCGGCGATCAGGCCGACCGACAGCGTCGACCAGGCGATCACCTTCTCGGTGTAGAACCGGCCCGCGCCCTGGATGAGGCGGTCGGTGACGGGGAGGTACAGGGTCCGCAGGACGCCCGCGCCGAGGGCGCAGATCACGCCGATCAGGTAGCCGCTTCCCGAGGCCGGCCCGTCCCGCTGGACGAGTAGGACGACGCCGACCGCGGCGGCCGCCGCGAAGAGCGTGAGGAGGGCGGCCCGCCCCCTGCTCCCGTGCCTGAACCCCGCGATGACGGGGATGAGGAGCGGGACGGTGTAGTAGATCCCGCCGGCGACGCTGAAGGGGATGATCGCCAGGGCCGCGAACAGCAGCGCCTTGTCGATCCCGATCACCCCGAACGTCAGCAGGGACCAGATCCGCCTGGACCGCGCCGGCATCTCGGTGGTCGGCTCGTCCCCGCCTTTCCAGAAGACGAGGCGGAGCAGGAGCAGGAGACCGCCGAAGGTCGCCTCCAGCGCCGTCGCCTGGTGCACCTGCAGACCGTTCGCGCCGATCAGCCGGTTGTCCAGGAGGGCCTTGCCGGACGCGGAGCTGAACCGGTCCGCGCCTCCGAGCGCGACCCCGAGCCAGGGGTAGCGCCTGCGTTCAGAACTTTGGTTTGTCATTTCTGGAACTCCTCGTGTGAGGTGCGCACAAAGAGAACCGGTAGCGACCCGGCTCCCTTTGTCGCACCGATGAACGGATACGACTCCGTGGAGCCGGGTCGTGCACGACGACCCTCGCGCATGCCGACTCAGCTGCGGAGACCTTCAGGTTGCCGCCCGGTGAACAGGCCCTTACGAAACGCCTGGGACACCTTTCCCGGCGCTAGGCTGCGGGCACGCGCGCCCTCTTTCGACAGCGGCGGCGCCGTCGAAACCCACGCACGGGCACACGAAAACGGCGGGATACCTTCCGAAAGAAATCACGGAGGCTCCCGCCGTTTTCCATCACATCCCGTACTCGGACCATCGCACTCAGGGATGGCGCCGCCCGCCCGAACGGGATCCGCCAGCAGCCGGAACGCCACGATCAGGTGACACTTCCGTATTGGCTATTGACTGCACAACGGATTGCCTACTCACACATCTCACCTCTCTTGCAAGTCGCCGCACTTGCGTTTCCTGAATATTTCGGCACTGTTAAGAGTGTCCGGCGAAGTCGGACCCGTCCGCGGTTCTAGGAGCCGCGGGTGGAAAGTTTCAACCCACAAGGAGGAAAGGGCTCATGCACGTTCAGAGTCCCCTCGAGCAGTGTCATCGATGGCGGTCCCCCGCGATCGACGACGTTGCCGTCATCTCCAACGGTCTGGGCGAGCTCGCTCTCCTCGACCGCCGGGGAAACGTCGTTTCGTGGAACCTGCCGGACGCCGACGGCGTGCCGGTGGCCCACGACCTGTACGACGCACCCTGGAAGACGTCGCTCAGGCTCGGCCTGGACGACAAGGACTTCCAGACCAGCCGCAGGCTGGAGGACATGTCGCACACCCTGGTGTCGACGTGGGCGAACAAGACCGGAACCGCCCGGGAACGGGCGGCGATGGTGGGTTCCCCCAGCTCCTCCGACCACGGCCAGATGGTGCGCCTGCTCACGTGTGAGCGGGGCATCGTCAACGCCGGCCTGGACCTCAACCTGGTCCACGGCTACCGGGGCGAGGAGCCGGTCCGCTGGACCGTCGAACGCCGCAGGCCCGACTACCTGGAGCTCGTGGCGCAGGTAGGGGGCAGGAAGCTGTTCCTCGCCACCAACATGGTGATCGAGCTCGCCGAGGACCAGACGTCCATCACGGGCGGTATGGCCTTGGAGCCCGGGCAGAGCGCCTGGGTCTGGCTGGGGTGGAGCGGCCACGCCTCACCGCGGAACACCGAGGAGGTCGAGCACCTCCTCAAGGAGTCCGACGAGGGGTGGGCCCGCTGGGTCCAGTCCCTCAACATCCCCGACGACGAGTACGCGGCCCTCGTGATGAGGTGCGCCATCTTGCTGCGGGGACTCGGCCACCGTGCCGGATCGTTCTACGCGGCTGCCTCGCGCAGCCTCCCGGAGGACGACCCGGACGAGGTCGGCATGGCGGTCCGCTGCTGGGACTACCTGTTCCACTGGCTCCGCGACGGCGGACTCACCGTGTTCACCCTCGACGACCTGGGAGACCGTGAGGTCCTCCCGGCCCTCGTGCGGTGGTACGACAACCTCCCCGACCTTCGTCCCTCGACGAAGATCATGTACGGCGTCAGGGGAGAGGACGTGGCCCTGCTCGGCGAGCACATCGTCGACGAGCTGGGCTACCGCGGTTCCGTCTTCCGCTACGGCAACGGCGCGGGATCCCAGAGGCAGATCGACTCGCTCGCGTACGAGGCCAAGGCGCGCATGCGTCTGGCCAAGTACGGAACGGTCGACCTGGAGCAGGCTCAGGCTCTGGGCGAACAGGCCGGGGCCGCCAGGTTCCAGCCGTGCTGCGGAGTCTGGGAGGTCCGCCCGACGGACGGCGAGGCCCTCGTCGTCTGGGCCTCGGCCCAGATCCTCAACGCGCAGGCCCTGTGCTCCATCGCCAAGATCTGCAGGATCGCGGGGATGGTGGCCCTGGCCCGCCGGTACGAGGAGATGGCCGCCGAGGTCAAGCAGTGGCTCCTGGACAAGTGCGTCTGGGACGGCGTCATCATGGCCGCTCCCGACCTGCGGGTCCTGGACTCGTCGATCCTCCTGGCCATCCTTGAGTGCCCGGATGTGTTCGACCTCCGGAACTCCGGCGACCGGGAGCTGGTGCGCGCCACGGTGGAGGCGATCGACACCTCCGCCGACGACCCGAACCCCGTCCGGGGCCTCCGGGTCGGCAAGGGGCACGTCCGGTACCACACGGACGTGTTCAACGACGGGATCTCCCTCGACAGGGAGGCGAAGTTCGTCTTCGTCACCGGCCAGGTGGCGCAGGTGTTCCTGCGGCTCGGCGACTTGGAGCGTGCCGACGCCATCATGCGGGAACTCCTGGACGGTCTCAACGACCTGGGGATGTCGCCCGAGGAGCGCACGGTCGACGGCCGTGGGCTGGGCAACGTGAACCAGGCGTACGTGTACCAGGTAGTGATCAACTACTACCTGGAGCGCGCGACCTTCGTGGCGGCGCTCGCTCGCCGCACCGAGGGTCAGGCCGCCTAGGCCCGTCACACCGGTCCGCGCCTTCACCGGCGGGCCGGTCCAACTGAAACCGTCGGACCGGTCCGGGCCTCACGGCCCGGACCGGTCTCGACCAGAACAAAACGGCGACGAACCGGCTCGCGCCCCTCGGGGCGCGGTCGGTGAGACGGTTGCTAAAAGACCGGCCCGTACCCCTCAAGGTGCGGGCCGGTTCTTTTTCCCGGCCGGTTCGAGCCGGGTGAGCGGTTCTGCCCGGGAAAGAGAAACGGCCGGTCTGGCAAGGACCGGCCGTAAAGGTGATGGCCGTCCGGGGTTGCCCCCGGACGACCATCGAGAAGCGGATGGGAGTGGCGCTCCCTTCCGCTCGGTGCTGAGGTCGGAGGCGGCCAGCCTCCGACCCTCGCGTGAGTTCCGGGCCGCACTCGGCTCGGACACTTACGGTTCGTCGGATTCGACGGAGGGCGGCCGACCCTCCATCTCATCCGACTGCACCGAAGTGCCCGCCAGGCGGACGCCACAGTTTCGCCAGATGCGAAGGGAGGGTTGGCCGGCCCTCACCTCGCACCCGACTACGCCGTGACGCCTGCCGAGGCCGACGCTGCGGTTCACCGAGATGCGGAGGAGGGTTGGCCGGCCCTCGCCCCACACTCGGGAGAACCGCGGCATCTGCCGAGGCCGACACCGTGATTCGCCGAACGCGAAGGGAGGGTTGGCCGGCCCTCACCTCGCATCCGCCTAGTCGCGGTGCCGGTTAAGGCCGGAATTCTGGGTGGAAGCCCTACTCGGCGCTCTGGGCGCCGATCGAGCTCCCGGAGGACACCCGCTCGATGCGGTAGTTCCCGTCGGGGTCGGCCTCCACGGCCTCGCCGTCCTGGAACCGGAACTCGCGACCGCCGCACGTGACGGAGCCGCGAGCCATGTGGTCGCCCCTGAAGCTCCCGTCGTTGCCGACGGTCGCTCCGTGGACGCCCTTGCCCTCGATCACGAGGCCGTCGCCGGTCTCGACGGTGAGCCCGCCGGCGAAGCCGAGACGGATCTCTCCGTCCGACGTGCCGACCAGCCCGGTGGCCTCGATGTACTTGACCGACTTGGCGCCGTTGGCCGCGGGGGGCTGTGCCTCCGCGTTCCTGGCGTCGAGTTCGGCCTGGAGCCGCTCGCACTCGGCGTTCGCCTCGCTCAGCTGGGTGTTCACCCCGCTGAGCTTGCCGATCGCCGCGTCACGCGCGCTGTTCGCCGCTTCGACCAGGCGGTTGGCCTGGTCGCGCTCGCCGATCGCGCGCTCGCGCTCGGTGTTCGCCGTCTCGGTCTCGCGCCAGGCGATCCCCAGCTCGGCGTTCTTCTGGCGCAGCATGGTCTCCCACTTGGTACGGGCCGAGGCGTCGAGCCCCGCCCCGAGTGCGGCGAGGACGACCACACCGATGCCGACCCACTGAGCGGAGTCGAGCGTCGGGGGGTTGACCCAGCCGAAGGAGGCCAGCATGAGCGCCGCGAGGGCACCCCACACGGGGGCCGTCGAGGTCAGCATCGCCTGACCGCCCTCGTCCAGCCGGTTGCGCGCCCAGTTCATCCCCAGCACGGGGAGGACCATGACCGTCGCCGGGATCGCCAGGTACAGGATCCACAGCGGCAGCGGCGCGCCCTCGAACTTGTCGGGGGTGGGCAGGGCGTCCTTCCACCCGGCGTAGGCCAGGATCAGGAAGAACGTGATGCCGTTCGCCAGCGTCATGCCGATGTCCCGGTAGCGCTGGCTCAGCTCCTTGTTGGTCTCGGCGTCGAAGGCCTTGGTACCGAAGGCGGTCAGCGCCTTCTGCACCGCGAACATGTGCAGACCGACGACCGCCGCCCACACGAGGCCACCGACCTCGATGTGCCCGCCGCTGCTGAACAGCGCGACGGCGAACACGACGCCACCGAGCAGGACGACCCTCAGGACGAGCTGGTTCCAGTGGCGGTTGACCACGTAGACCGTGACGCCCGCGAGGAGCGTGCCCAGCGTCATGATGGCGGTACGGGGCCCGGTGCCGATGCTGCGATCGGCCTCGGCGATCCCGATGTTGATGCCCAGGCTGGTGATCCCGATCACGACGACGAAGACCCATCGCAGGATCGCCGCGTCGACGGTGAAACCGCCGCCCAGCGACTCGAAGATCCTCGTCCTCTCCTCTCCGCGGGTCCCCATGCTGAGCATCGAGAGCCCGTGCTTGCGGTACGCCCAGGCCGAGTAGGCACCCAGGATGGGCGACCCGACCAGGACGATGAGGGCGGCGCTCGCCAGTGCGACCGTGGCCGACGTGGTGAGGGCGCCTCCCACTCCCTGGGAGAACATGCTGGCGAGCAACACGATGCTCGGCACCAGCACGGCGATCGCCCCCCACCAGCGGGAGGCACCGCGGTTGCTACCAACCGCAGCAGTGTTGATGGACACGAAGGTCCCTCCTTTGTTGCGTACCACCCGGCCCTAGACCGGAGTGGATTTTGATGTCTCGCCTGCCCCTGAGGGGTCGAGGCGAGCCGACTGATGAGTCGGCTCTGTTAACCGTCCCGAAACAGGCCGCGACGGCAACCCGGCGTGTCTCCTTGCGGACCGGAACCGGAGCCTCCCGCGGGGCGGCCGGGCGCGGCTCCTGGCCTCACCGCCCGGTCAGGCGTGGGATGGGTTGCGCCCCTGCGCTGGTCAGGGACGGTCTTGAGCGAGACCCCCGACTCGGCAGGGAACGGGTCTCACCCGGGTGGCGCGCATTACAAGGGCGCCACAAACCAAAGCAGAAGGAGCAAACAGCTCATGCACGCAGATAACAACCACGTGCTCACCTTCGTCACGGAGGAGGGCAAGAAGGCCTGGGAGGCCTTCGCGGAGAACCCCGAGCGGGCCGTCGTCATGCTGGACGGGGACGGGACGATGTGGGACATCGTCAAGTTCCCGACCATGCCGAGCGTCGACGGCCGGTACCGCCCGGTGCTCGACAGGCTCATCGCGCAGACCGGCGCCACGGGCATGCTCACCGGACGTTCGGTCGGGCAGGTCCAGAGCCTCGGCCTCCTCGGCGAGGGCCTGCACGTGCTCGGCCAGTTCGGGTGCGAGTGGTACCACCACGGCCGGCTCACCCAGCCGGTCGAGCGCCCGGCCACGCTGTCCGTGGTCGACGCGAAGCTGTCCGAGGTGCTCACGAGGGCCGGCCTGGCCGACGCGAGCATCGAGGGCGTGAAGTCCCACTTCCGCGCCGTCCACTACGACGTCGGCACGGACCCGGAGATCGTCGCCGGGCTCGTCGCCGGCCTCACGGACCTGGCCGACGACACCGGCCTGGTGTGCCTGCCCGGTCACAACGTGATCGAGCTCGGCCCGAAGGTCAACAAGAGGGAAGCCCTCGCCTGGTTCGTCGCCGCCCTCCCGTGGACCCCCTCGGTGGTCCTCTACGCGGGCGACAGCGAGCCGGACCTGGCGGCCTTCGACGTCCTCGACTCGTTGAGGACCAAGGGCGTGCGCACCCTCAAGGTGGGCACGTCCGACAACGCCGCCGTGAAGGCGCGGTCCGACCTGCTCGTGCACGGCCCCCTGGGGACGCTCACGATGCTGCTCAGGCTGTGCAACATCACGCGGTGACCGCCGTGCCGTAGTCGCTGACTGCGGCGCGACCACCCCCCGTGGCCCCTGGAGCGATCCAGGGGCCACACTTCGTGGGGGCCGCCGACTCCCCTCCCCACCTCTGTTGACGGCGTGGGGCGGCCTCGTACGGTCCTTGGTGAGCGCCCGTGTCCGGTCGGCGCGGTGAGGACAGGGGTGTGCGATGCGGGAGCTGGTTGCCGGGGGGAATCTCGCGCTGCCCGGCGGGGTCGTCTCGATCGAGGTGCCGGGGCCGTTCGACCTGTCCGCGTTGATCACCGGGGACGACCGGAAGGTGAGCGGCGACCAGGACTTCGTGTTCTTCAACCAGCCCTCCGCTCCGGGCGCCCAGCTCGGGGCCGGGGCCGTCATGGTGGATCCGCCGCGGCTGCGGGCCGGGGCCAGCCGGGTCACCGTGGTCATCAGCGCCGCCGAACCCGGGACGCCGCTGAGCCGCCTGCCCGCCCCCGCGCTACGGGCCGTCGGGAGCAACGGCGCGGTCGTGGCCCGGTTCAACCCGCCGCGCCCGGCGACGGAGACGGTCCTGCTGCTCGTGGAGATCTACCGGCGCGGCGACCTTTGGAAGCTGCGCGCCATCGGCCAGGGGTACGCCGACGGCCTGGCCGGGCTCGCCCGCGACTTCGGCGTCGACGTCACCGACGACGGCTCCCAGGCACCGCCTCCTCCCCCGCCCCCGGCCATGCCACCCCGGCCTCCGGCCATGCCGCCCCCGCCCCCGGCCGCGCCACTCCGGCGGCCGGCCACGCCGCCACCACCTCCGCCTCCCCCGCCTCCGCCCGCCGTCTCCCGGCCCGCCCTGCCGCCGGTCTCCGTCCGGCATCTGAACCCCTTCGCACACGAGGTCGCCTCCCGGCGGGCCCGGAACGGGCTTCCGCCCGTCAACCTGGACGGCCGGCTCACCGCGGCCGCGCAGGCGCACGCCGCCGTCATGGCCGCGGAGCGCCGGCTCGACGCCGAAGGACCGGACGGCACGTCGGTCTTCGACCAGGTCGCCATGCACGGCTACGTCTACCTGACCGTCGACGAGCAGTTCGTGTCCGGCCCGCGCTCGCTGGAGGAGTTCACCCGCTACCACCTGGACGGCGGGCAGCCGGTGGACGCCCTGCGCAACGGGGAGTTCTGCGACGTCGGCATCGGCCACGCGGCCGGGAGGGGCCGCGACCGCGACCTCTACTGGACGATCCTGTGGGCGACGCCGTTCACCCCGGCGGGCCTGTCGCGCTTCGCCGCGGAGGTCGTCTCGCTCACCAACGCACACCGCGCCGCCCACGGGCTCCGGCCGCTCGCCGACGACGCGCACCTGACCGCCGCCGCCCAGGCCTACAGCGCGGACATGGTCGCCCGCCGCTTCTACTCCCACACCTCCCCGGAGGGGACGCAGCCCTGGGACCGCGCCCGCGCCGCAGGCTCCACGCACCTCGGCATCGGCGAGAACATCGCCTGCGGCCAGCGCTCCCCCGCCGAGGTCGTCCAGGGCTGGATGGACAGTCCCGGGCACCGCGCCAACATCCTCAAGCCCGACTTCACCCACATCGGGGTCGGCTTCCAGGGCGGCGGCAAGGTGGGCACCTACTGGACGCAGCTCTTCGGCTCCGTGTAAGCGCATCGCATCTCCATCCCGGTAACGGTCCAACGGCCTGACGGCGTTGCCGGTCGCCACGAACACGGCACGGTCACCCTTGCCCGGTCCTCGGACCGGGCCGTCCGCATGAAGCGTGCGGGCGAGCGACAACAACCGAAATAGGGAGGGTTGACGTATGTCATACCCGATCAGGCGGCTCCTCGCGGAGTCCCAGGGCCAGCGGATGCCCGAGCTTCCGCAGGTCCTCCGGCCGGTGGAGATGCCGGCGGGCAAGAACCTCGCCGGCCTGCGGCGCGAGGTCGGCGGACCGCGCCGGCCGCTGCGGGGCGCCTCGCAAGAGGCGTGCCTTCGGCTGCAGGCCGTCGTGGACGGACTCGACCTGCACGGCATGTTCGCCAAGCAGGAGGCCGTCATCGACACCGCCACCGGTCCGGACGGTCTCGCCTACGCGGGGTACCGCAACGGCGAGGAGACGGACCACTGGTGGATCGGAGGCGACCTGGACCACGCGTTCGGGGGCCCCGCCCCCGAGGTCATCACGCTCCTCGTGGGCGCCGGCAACCTGCGCGGCAGGCGCCGTCCGGTCGCACGGACGGAGAAGGCCGAGTTCCCGCTGGACCTGCTGGCCTCCGAACGGTTCCTGAGCAGGATGAACGAGCCCGTCTCGTCCATCAGCTTCGGAGCCAGGGGCCACCGTCTCGGGACGCAGGAGTCGATCTGGCTCCTCGCCGGCAGTGTGGCGAAGCTGGTTCGCGCCCTGCCCGGCGACGGGCCCAAGGTGCGAGTCCTGTTCCGCGTCCCCGCCGAGGAGCACTGGCTTCCGCTGCTCCCCGCGCTGCAAGAGAACCTCGTCTCACCCGAACAGTGCGCCATCTGGTTCGAGAGGACGGGGCGAGACCGCACTCTCCTCTTGCGGCAGTTCACCCGGATCCTCGACCGGATGCTGGGCGAGGACGGGGACCGTGTGACGGTGCTCGCCTGCGACGCGCTTCACTACGTCGGGAACCGGCTCGAAGCAGCCGTCGCCCGGGGTGAGAAGCCGATGGTGTCCGACCTCCACGACGAGCTGCGCGAGAGGGACGGGCTCTGGAAGTTCGTCCTGTACTCGCACGTCCAGGAGAGGGTCAGCCGCGAACTCGCCGCCGAGTGGCGGTTCGCACTGGAGGACCTTCCCCGTCTGGACGGCCTCGCCGGGCTCGTCAACGCGACCGACGTCGTCAAGCTGCTGAGGTACGGCAGCGACGGCCCGGTCATCGTGGTCGACGATGCGGGCGCCGCGCGGCGCATGCTCGGCCTGGCCGAGCGCTTCGCGCAGCACCACCCGGGCGGAACCGCTCGGATGGCGGGGATCGGACCGCTGGGCAAGATCCTCGGCGGGTCGTCGGGACCGTGCGGTCCCTTCGGCCTGTTCCGGGGAGACGCCAGTCACCTGGTCGTTCTCGACCCCGACGACCCCTCCGGGGGCAAGCGGGTGCCGAGCGGCGACCTGTTCGAGGAGCTCTACTTCGTGCGGTGACCGCATCGGAGTGAGCTTGATCCCGGTGCCCCGGTGGGGGCGGCTTCGCGCCGCCCCCACCGGGGCACTTTTGCGTGTCCGCGCGTATCGCCTTCCCCGGCGCCGCGGTTGCCGTTTCCCCTCCGCTTCGCACGGTCGTCACTGCCTACCGAGTCCTCGGGACCGGAAGATCCCGCCACAACCCACATAGGGAGACGAACATGTCTGCAACCCGTTCCTGCAGGACTCGCAACGCCGCAGTCCTGTTCACCCCGCTCAGCTGGCTCATCGTCCTCGCGACCGCCTTCGGCGTCTCGGCGGCGCTGGCCAAGGGAAGCACGAACAACTTCACCGGAATGTTCACGGCCGCGCTCGACATCACCGCCGTGTTCTTCCTGATGGCCCTGCGCTGCCCGTGGTTCCGCAAGACGGCGGGCGTCCGACGGGCCGGACTCGCCGCGAGTTGGACGGTGTTCCGCAGGGAGATCATCCAGTTCGCGATCTGCGCCATCACCGGCACCCTGATGGCGCTCTTCACCATCGACCTGAGCCTCTACCTGATCCTGGCCAGGTCGGCGGAGAACCAGGGCTTCGACGCGCTGGGCGGCCTCTTCCTCTTCGGAACGGCCATCGGCCTCTACGTCCTGGCCGAGAGGGCGTTCCAGTCCATGCGGAAGAAGACGAAGAACGGCGCCTCCTGCCACTACGTGCAGGGCATGGTGCTCGCGAGCATGCTCGTCGTCGTCATCAGCCTGGTGGCCCTGTTCCTCATGTCCCTGTTCACGGCCCTGGCCTGGTACTTCGCTGTCCCCTGCGTCATCGCGGGGGTCACCCTGTTCGTCGCCGCGCTGCTCACGCTCGACGTGATCTCCACGGCGAAGAACTGACCGAACGCGCTGCGAGGCGCACCCAACGAACCCAGGCGGGGAGGAGCCATCCTCCCCGCCATCTTCGTTTCTCCGGCCCCGCCTCACGACTTCACGTCGTTCACCTGAGGATTCACGGCGCCCGCCTCATTGCATTCTTCGTGCCTCTCGGCACTGTCTTCTCCAACTGGCTCTCGAAGTCAGTCGCTGTCCTGGCCGCGTGCGGCCGGGATGTATCCGAGGTTCCGAGGAACCGACGATGCGTCCTGGCCTCCCGGTCATGGACGCATGGCGGTTCCTCGGAACCACCACCTGTGCTCCGGCTAGGCCGGGGCGCCACGCAAAAGGGGTCCCTCATGTCAGGGGAAGCAGTATCCCGCAGCCTCCGTCTGGTAGGCGGCGGGCTGATCGTGCTCGAACTCACGATCCAGCAGGCAGGGTTCGCGGTGAGCAGTCGCATCGACTCGCTGGCCGCGGCGCTGTGGATGGCCATCTTCGGAAGCCTGCTGCTCTTCGGGTACGTACGCGCCAAGGGAAGTCTCGGTGTCAGTGAGTTCGGCGCCGCGATGTGGCGGCCGATCGTCCGCACCGCCTTCTCGAACAGCGTGATCGCGGTGGCCTACGTCATCGCGGTCGACAAGCTCGGTCTCGGCGTGACCGCCGCGATCGTGGCGCTCGGCCCGCTGTCCGTCGGGCTGTGGGGCATCTTCAAGATGCTCAAGGACGAGGAGCACCCGCGCCGGGTCTGGGCCAGGGAGCAGCTCGCGCTGCGAGCTGCTGCCTTCGTCGGCGTCGCGATGGTCAACCAGCCGTGGAAGTGGCTGGAGGACTTCAGCGCCGACACGCTCATCGGCCTGGTCGCCGCCGTCGCGTCGGCGGCATGCTTCTGGAACTACATCACGTGCGTCTTCGGCAAGATGGACGAGACGAAGACCAAGGGAGGACTGGCCGTCGCCAACCTCCTGTCGGTCCCCCTCACCGTCTTCGCCGTCTGGCTCACCGGGATGTTCATGGGCGGCGGCCTGGAGGTGGCGCTCTCCACGGAGGTCGTCGTCACCGGGCTCGTGGCCGGTGTGCTCGCGCTCACCGTCCCCGCCCTGCTGCAAGACCTCGCCACCGGCAAGGTGAGCGACCGCGTGACGGGCGTCCTGTACCTCCTGGACTCCCCGATCGCTGCGGGCCTCGGTGCCGCGGGCGTGTTCTTCGGACTCCTGTCCGAGAACCAGGCCTCCGACATCTGGGTCTGGAGCGGGATCGCGATGGTGGTCCTGGCGGCGCTGCGCGTCACGCTGAAGGGCGATCAGCCCGCCAGCGAGGCGCCCGGCGCCTGATGCGGCCGGCGGCCGTCTGACGGCCGCCGACCCACCCCTGAGGCGGGAACGGAGCACTGCTCCGTTCCCGCCTCTTCCTGTGTGCCCTGACCGCCAATCCGTTTGTTACTTCGGTTACACAGGCGTCATATCGATTTTCCCTTGCCGATCCGCTTTCGATCGACACAGTCAACTATGCGTGGCTCACCCACGTGAGTGGTTTCCGAGCCGCGCCGTCCGGACTCAGTCCCGGGCGCAGAACAACCCAAAGGAGGTGTGCCATATGGCACGCCCGGTTTCTGGCGGTCTCATCCGCTGGACAACAGAGTCGGACCCCGACGGGCCCGACTCGTCCCGCATCACCCCTGTCCTGTTCCAGGGACAGGAGCCCTTCCGGGTCACGCCGGACTGGCTGTGGTCGCCCTATGCGTTGAATGGTGCCTTCGAGGACCTGGACTTCGGCAAGGGCAAGGCCACGAACAGGGCGCGCACCAAGGTCGCGGACCTGGTGAGGGGTCTTCGGCTGTCGGCGGATCCGCGAACCGTCGTGGACGAGAGCGTCGTCTACGAGCTCCGGGTCGCATCGGGCGGCAACCGGTACGTGCAAGGTGCCTACCCCGCGCTCAACCTCGGCGGGGCCTCCGAGCACGTGCTCATCGCCGGCGAACCGGGGAAGGCTCTGGCCGACAGGCCGGAGACCGTGTCCATCGTCCTGGGCGTCTGCAACGGCTCCAACCGGGCCACCATCTCGACCGACCGCGAGGGCCGACGGACTGCGTTCCAGTTCGGCTCGCACGGCGCGGCCGGGAGCACGCCCGAGTTCATCACCTCGGCCGGCTTCGTCCGGTCGCTCTCCTTCTACGAGGAGAACCTCGCGCGCCTGTCGGCGGTGTTCGCCGGGAACGTGATGGTCCACTCCCCGGAGAGCATCCGGTACTCGGTCGTGGTCGATGTGCCGTGGCGGGGCTACTGGCTGTACATGTACCCGGAGCTGCAGCAGGAGCAGACCTCCGCCCGCGCCTACAACCGGTGGCGTGAGGAGGTCACCCGGCGATCCCGTCTCCTGACGGACCGCACCACGGAACTCCTTCGGGAGGTCCTCGGCGAGCGGTTCGGCCGGACGGACATCATCTACCGGGACGAGTTCGAACCGCTCGACGAGATCCTCGCGGACATGGGGCCGGGACGCGTCCCGGGCATCCAGGTCCTCGTGGACACGCTGCGGAACTCCGGCGAGCTCTGGAACCTGATCCTGGATCCGGAAGTCCGGAGCCTCGTGAAGGGCAGGGACAACAAGCCGATCGCTCCGGAGGTCCACACGGTTCAGGAGCTGTGCCGGGCCTCCTACGTGGTGGCGGTGCTCCGGCGGATGCTCGAAGGCACCGTCATGTCGGTCAACGACTACGTGGAGATGCCCATCGAGCAGTCCGTGCAGCCGTGGACCGAGGTCCTCGTCAAGCACGGCAAGCTCGGGTTCCGCGGCACGTCGTTCGCCGTCTACCCCTTCTCGCATTTCGTTCCCCTCGAAGAGGGGGCGATCCTGTACCACAGGGACCCGGGACGGATCGTGACGGTCAACGACCGGCACGGCATCTCGGGCTTCGACCACGGAGAGTGGGCCGACCCGGTCGACCTGCTCCCGAGGAGCTACGTGTGGTAGCCGCCTAGCGGCCGCCGAAGGGAACCACCGTCTCCGGCGGAACGGCCACGGCCGTTCCGCCGGTGACACCCACGCTTCCTCCAGCCGGAGGAAGTGAGCACACCGGTGCCCCGGTGGGAGCGGCTGACGCCGTTCCCACCGGGGCTCCTTTGCGTTCCGGGAAACAGATCTGCCCAGGGCAAGCCGCCATAGCAGGTTGCCGGAACGCTCGGAACCCGTACGGTCAATTCTGCGTGGCTCAGCCGCGTGAGCGGTTCCCGAAGCCGCGCCGTCCCGGATCGACCGGGGCGAGGACAAACAAAAGGAGTGATCGCGTGTTGCGCGAAAACCAGAAACTGGGGTGGCGGACGCTGTCGCGTCCGGGTGCCCTTCCCCTCATCTCCCCCGTGGAGGTGCCGGCGGACCAGCGGCAGCCGTTCGAGTTCGCCCCCGGGCGGACGCTCGTGACGGGTCTGCAGGACCTGTCGCGAAAGCCGTACGGGAAGCCGGCGCGCTCGATGCAGGCCAAGGCCGACCGCTGGCTGACCTGGATGGAGGCGCAGGCCCTCGCCGCGGACGCCGCCATCTGCCACCACCTGGGAAACGAGGTCCGGGTCTTCACCGAGATCTCCCAGCGTGGCCGGGTCGGGTACTGGGCGCTCGCCGGTGAACTGCCCAAGCGGCAGGTCGGCACCGACAAGCGCGCCGAGCCCGAGACCATCCCGCTGTCCGAGATCGACAAGGTCGTGATCAAGTCCGGGCCGTGCCTGGTCAGTGGGCGGGGTCTCACCCTGCACACCGCCGACGGGCCGTTCGAGCTGGTCCTCAGCAAGGCCACGACCGACGAACTGGCCTCCGACGTCCACGGCTTCGAGTGGACGCAGGGACCGACGGTGTACGAGATCGAGAGCACCGCACGCCAGGCCAGTGCGATCGGCCTGATCGTTCTCAGCCTCCTGTCCGCCAACCCCGGGCTGGAGATCGAGATCGTGCTCAACATCCCGAACACCGGGTACGACCTGTACTTCCTGCCGGGAGCGCGGAAGGGGCACATCCCGAACGGGCTGTACCTCGACCTGATCTCCCTGTGGGACGGTCGGACCAGCCTCGTCGAGGGCCTGTTCCGCGAGAACCTCGTCAACGTGCTCCGCGGTGAGACCACCCCGGAGCAGCGGGCCCGCCTCAAGGTCCTGCCGTATGAGGAGGACCTCGACATCGTCCGGGAACTGCTCCGCGAGGAGCTGGAGTCCGGGCGTCGCGCTCCGGCGCTGGAGACGCTGTTCGACCAGCAGATCCGGCACGGGGACGAGACCTGGCGGGCGATGGGGAGCACCGGTCGCCCGAGGGACGTGCACTCCGGCGCGAGCTGGGGTTACGTGCACGCCGTCCTCAAGCACTCGATGTCCAAGGACCCGGCCGGCGAGCGTGTGCTGCTGATCGGGGTCGAGAACGCGAGTGAGGGGCGGATCAAGGCCGAGGCCGACAAGATGGCCACGGCCATCGTCGGCGGCGGCTCGGAGCTGAGCGCCGCCTACCCGGAGCTGACCTTCGACAACGTGACGATCCACCCGTACGAGGGGATCCACGCGGAGACGGAGGGCGACCCCGGGTCGGGCGCGAGGCTCACCGCGCTGTACTACAACGACCCCGGAATGATCGGGGTCCTGCCCGACGGGCAGCAGGTCTACATCCCGGATCTGCTGGCCAAGTGACACCCGATGACCGTGCGCAAGTGACGGTCGACGGGTAAGCACACCGGTGCCCCGGTGGGACGGCTCACGCCGTTCCCACCGGGGCATCTCTTCTTTCCGACAGGACTTCCGAATTTCAGAAGAAAAGCGCCCCACGTCGTCGACGTGGGGCGCCTTCTCGGTCGGCGTCCGGGGCCCGCCTGCCTAGCCGCCGTCCAGGCGCATTTCGGGTGGTCCGGCGGTGGAATGGCCAGATTGGGCTGGCGTCCGAGGAGCCGCTTGTCGAAGCCTTCGTCGCCGGGGAAGCCCTCGGCGTCTTCGGCCCAGATGAGCTGGCGGTACTCGGGCAGTTCACCGCAGTAGAACGCACGGGCGGTGCGCAGCAGCGGCGAGCCGTGCCAGCTCTCGTGGACCTTGACCGTCTTCACCTTCCGGGACGTCAGCTCGATGTCGACCTCGCCCAGTCTCGGCAGGCCGTGCCCCATCGCGTTGACGGCCGCCCGGAGTGCGTCGCGGCTCTCCGGACGGGGAAGGCCGCAGATCACGAACTCCGGATGGGCGAAGTTGTGCCATTGGCCCACCGTGCAGAAGGCCCGCCGGCCGTCTTCGACGATCGCCCAGCGGCGCGAGATCACCAGGCCGACGACGACGTCGACTTCCGGATCGCCCGCCCGTGTCTCGCGGTGGATCAGACAGTTGCATAATGCCCGAACAGGTCCGGTCATTAGCAGAACCCCCTTCTGGTTTGTAGTGACCTACTGGAAACCGTCCGGGCGGAGGCGCCGCCGACCACGCGGGCCCGCGTGCGGGACGACGCCGGCCGGGCGGCGCACGCGGCGGCGCGAAGCGACGAGCCGCCGGGCGCGAACCACGGACGGTCGGGATGGAGGACCGATGAATGGGATGCCATGAGGAATGACGAGCCGGACTACTACGAGCTCCTCGGCGTGGAGCGGACCGCGGAACCGGAGGAGATCACGCGGGCGTACCGCAAGGCGATGCGCGCGGTGCATCCCGACGCCAGCGGCACCTCCGGGCTGTTCCGGCTGGTCAAGACGGCGTACGACACGCTGAAGGACCCGGCGTCACGGGCCGCCTACGACGCTCGCAGCCGGACGGTCCCGCCCGAACCGCCCCGCCCCCGGCCGGAGCCCGAACCGGCCCCCGATCCGGGGCCGCGGCCGGGGACGGACAGCGGGGGGCGACAACAGGGCGCGAGCACCGGCGGCACCTCCGGCGCGTCGCGGCCCGGCCCCTCCGGTCCCTCCGGCGCGTCCCGGCCCGGTCCTTCCTTCACCAAACCGCAGGCCCCCGGACCCGCGGCGGTCCCGCGCGTCCGCCCCCGGTTCGGCTCCCACTGGATCCGCGTGGCGGCCGTCGCCGTCTGGACGGTGGTGTTCCTGGTGGCGGTGTACGCGCTGTGGCCCTCCGGGCTCCCGGTCGGGTTCCTCCTCCTGCTGGTCCTCCCGCTGGTCGCCCTGCCGCTCGTCGCCCTGGAGCCCACGCTGCGGTCCCTGTCCTGGCTCTGGGCCGTGTGCGTGCTGACGTTCGCCGGGGGCGTCGCGCTCGCCGCGTCCGAGGCCGACGGCGGCGGCTTCTGGACGCTGTGCGGCGCGCTGGCGGGACTCACGGCGGGGGGCGCGGGTCTGGCCGCGGTGCCGCACCTCGTCCGGGAGGGCCGCGCGCTGGACCGGCTGATCGACCCCGAGTCGCTCGGCTACCAGATCTTCAACGTGCCGGGGGCGGGGCTCGACGGCGACCTCGCGCGCCAGGTGGTGGCGAAGGAGAGCGCCGCCGGGCTGGAGAGGCTCGCGCAGCTCGACGGGGTCCGGATCGTGCACTCGCTCACGGCGCCCGAGCCGTCCGGGCAGGGCCTGCACTATGTCGAGCACGTCGTCATGCGGGGCGGGCGGCTCGCCGTCGTCATGGCACGCCGCTGGCCCGCCGGGACCTACGCCTGGACGGGCAAGGGCGCCATCACCACGGTCGGGCGCCCGTTCCCCGGCGGCGACACCGGCATCGGCGCCGCGGTGAAGGAGATCCGCAAGGTGGTGCCGCGCGGTGTGCGGGTGCGCGGGTTCGTCGCCGTCATTCCGGAGGATCCCGTGCGGTCGCCCTGGGTGAAGTTCCCGGAGCCCGAGTACGGCGACCTGCACGCCGGTGACCTCACGCAGGTCCGCGAGCGGATCGCGGCCTGGCTCGGGGAGAGCGACCCGGTCGTGGACCGGCGCGTGCTCGCCGCGCTGCTGCCCCACCTCCGCCACCCCTGAGCGGACCGGCCGGCACGGCCGAGCGCGCCGGTCAGCACATCGGAGCGCGTCCCCCGCCGGCGCAGAGCGCGGCGACGGCCTCCGACACCGTGTCGACCGGCACGATCCGCAGGCCGGTGCCCTCGGCCGCCGCGACCGCCGCGGAACGCTGCCAGACGGGCACGAAGAACACGTCCATGCGCGCCTTCACCGCCGCGCGCACCTTCTCGGGGATGTCGCCGACGGCGGTCACGTTCCCGCTGAGACCGATCCCGCCGGTTCCGGCGACGCGGCGCCCGCCGGTCAGGTCGCCCGGGGTGAGCGCGTCGAGGCGCGCCAGCGCCAGGACGAGTCCGGCCGACGGTCCCTCGACGGGGCCGAGCGGGTAGGCGGTGAGCGAGACGGTGGGACCGGCCTCCGTACCGGCGAGGCCGCCGACGGGCAGCCGCCGGACCTCGGCGCTCCCCCACGCGTCGGCGGACGTGCGCGGGACGACGAGCACGTGCACGGTCGCGTGCCCGGCGACCGCCGTCTCCAGGTCGGCCGGCGCGCGCAGCGGGGTCAGGGCGTCGGCCGCCGCGCCCGCCGCGAGAAGCACGTCGCCGGGGCGCAGGCCGCTGCCGCGGGCCGGTCCGCCGAGGGCGCTCACCTGGAGACCGGCGGCGCTCACCGGCGCCCGCCCCGCGGCGAGCTGGGCGGCGACCAGCGCGGCGTGCGTCTGCGCGGTGCTCATGGCGTCGCCGCCCGGCGCCCGGCCCGCGCCGCCCTTCCCGCCCCCGCCGTCCCGGATCAGGCGTTCTCCCGTGAGCCGGGCCTTTCCCCACTGGAACCAGTTGCCGCGCTGGACGCGGGCCGTCATGACCGACCAGGACCCGCCCTCGGGGTGGCCGACCTGGATCGCCGGCCCGGGACCGACGCGGTTGTACGGCGAGCCCCTCATCCCGAAGACGGCCAGGATGACGGCGGCCGCGACCACGCCGTACAGCAATCGGCGCCCCACCGGCACCCCGCTCTGCTCGCTGCCCCTCCGGATGGCCGTCGCACCCCCGATATCATGGCGCCATGGCGCGGATCCTGGTCGTAGATGATGATGCGCGTCTCGTGAAGCTCGTGTCGGGTCTGCTGCGCAAGCGCCATTACCAGGTGGAGTCGGTGGCCAACGGCGAACTGGCCCGGCTGGCGCTGCGCCGCGGGGACATCGACCTCGCACTGCTGGACATCAACCTCCCCGACATCGACGGGCTGTCCCTGATCGACCAGTTGCGCGACCAGGGGAACACCACGCCGATCATCCTGCTGACCGCCCGCTCCGAGCCGCACGAGCAGGCGCTCGGGCTGCGGCTCGGCGCGGACGACTACGTCGTCAAGCCCTTCCATCCGGAGGTGCTGATCGCCCGGATCCAGGCGCTGCTGCGGCGCAGCGCGGGGAGCATCGCCCGGCACGCCGGCGAGACCCGCGGCGATCTGCTCGACATCCCGCCGGTGCGGGTCGACTTCACCGCCCGGCAGGTGTTCAGGGAGGGCGAGGAGGTGCGCCTGGCCCCCATGGAGTACGCCGTCCTGGAGTTCCTGGCGGTGAACCGCGGCCGGGCCGTCTCGAAGGAAGAGATCATGCTGCACGTGTGGGGCACCGACCGCGGCGTCTCCCGGACGCTGGCCGAGCACGTGTCCCGGCTGCGCCGCAAGCTCGGCGACGGCGTGATCGTGACCCGGACGGGTTTCGGGTACCTCATCCCGGCGGCTCCGGAGGATTCCGCAGCCACAGCTCGGTGACCAGGACGTTCTGCGCTTCGAGCCGGCACCACAGCTGGTCGCCGTCGGACTGCATGGTGGCCCGCCACCGGGCCAGCCCGAGCTGGTCGCCGACCCCGCTGGTCACGCGTGCCGGCCACGGCAGCCCGATCCGGGCCCGCATCGGCTCCAGATCCGAGCGGGTCAGGTGCCGGGCGACCGAGCGCACGGTGTGGACGGTGAAGTCGTCCTGCTCCCGCGCCGAGACCTGCTGGTGGGCGAGCACGCCCAGGAGGGCGGAGTGGGTCCGGACCGTGTCGGCCACGATCCGGTCCGCCTTCTCGCCGGGCGACCTCGCCTCCTCCAGGTCGGTGAGCAGCCGGGCGAGCCCGTCGATCGCCGAGCCGAGCAGCTTCGCGTCCTCGTCCCGGTTCCCGGTGGCCGTCTCGCCGAGCAGCCCCGCGGTGACCGAGGCGATGGTGAGCTCGCCCGCCATCCGGTGGGCGAAGCCCCGGGTGAACCTGTCATGCCACAGCTCCGGCGGCGTCTCCGCGTCGTGGCCGATGATCACGGCGGAGGCGGCGGTCAGCGGGATCGCGGTGAGCGACCCGCTGGTGAAGACCGACCGCCAGGTCAGCGCCTGGCCGGCCGCGACGAGCGTGTCCCGGTCAAGGGTCCCCCCGCCCGGACCGCTCAGATCCTCTACGCCGCAGGGCGGGACCCCCGCCCGGGCGTGCACGACCACCGGAACCACGGTGGACCCTCAGGCCTTCTCCGCGGCGGCCTTGTCGGCCACGAGCTGGTCGAGCGCCTCGCGCAGGTCGGTGCCGGTCTTGACGACCCGGACGTAGTGCCCGGTCAGCCGGCCGGCGAGCTGGGCGTTCAGGCCGCCCTCCCCGATGCCGCCGGAGAGCTGGTGCTCCTCGACGGCCACGATCGCGTTCCCGCGCTCGGCGAGCGCGTCGGTGACCTGCACCGGGTTCATCGCGTTGACCAGGAAGGCCGCCGGGTCCATGGCGTACTCGATGATCTCCAGGCGCTCCCTGCCGTAGCCGTGGTTCAGCAGGCTCTGCGCGCCCTTGAGCCGGCTCGCGCCGCGGCCGATACACGCGCCCCGCGCGTCGACCCCCGTGACGGTGGGCGCCACGGCGATCTTCGTCTTGGTCCCGGCGACCCGGGCGATGGCCTTGATGACGACCTTGCCGTTGAGCAGTTCGTCGACGAACCCCGCCAGCAGGCGTTCGACGAGCTCGGGCGCCGTGACCGAGAGCATGAGCCGCTCGGAGCCCGGCTCGGAGCCGGCGGTGACGCCGACGACCAGGGCGATGACCTTGCTGCCCGCCGCCAGTTCGGGCGGGGCGGCCCCCTCCGGGAGGTCGAAGGCGTCGGCGCGCGGCAGAAGTGCGTCGCGGGCCTCTCCGGTCGCGACGTCATAGACGGCGCAGCGGAACCCGTCCGGCCCGCTCGACTTGATGTGTGCGGTCACCGTCGTCCCGACGAGCGGGGACTCCAGACCGAGATCGCTGAGGATCGTTTGCACCGTCACTCTTCCTTTCGTCGGCAGACGAGGCCCGTGGCGTCGCCCGTTCCTACCGCAGCCTAAGCGCGCACCCCCTGACCTCTAGAGTCCGTGCGTTCCGCGATCCGCAACCCGACGCGGCGAACTGGTTCCGCGTTCCCTCGATCGGCACACCGCGTGTACACCAAACAACCATCAGCGCGGCAACATCAGATCTATGGAAGGTCAATTTTCTGTCAACGAACTTGTCGCGGCCTTTCCTTCCCGGACAGTTGCGCCCCCTCCCGGCGAAGCGCTCAACTGCGATCTTCCGCCGAGGCCGGTCCGAGAGCCCGTTTTCACCGGCCGACCAGCGCCCTCGCGACCGTCCGAACGGCCTGCGAACGTATCAACGATCTGTTTCAGTTCCGACCGTTCCCGGGCCGTCCGGCATCGAACGTGCATAGCTACAACTCCAGCCTCGCAATCCCGACTAGCCAGAGGGAGACGGATGGACATCGAGCAGCCAGCGCGTGGCGAGCGCCCCACCGCCGACGAGTTCCGTACCCGCAACGACGAACTCTTCGCGCGGCGCCACGAGCTCCAGGATCGGCTCAACGCGCTGCGCGCGCGGGCCGACACCGGTGAGCTCGACATGCTCTCGGAACTGGTGCTGCGGCGTGTCGAGCGTGAGTTCGACGACCTCACGCTGGAGATCATGATCGCGAACTTCGGCCTGGTGCGCCGGTACGTGACCATGTTCACCTCGAAGTCGAGCGAGCACATCGAGGACTTCGAGAGCGCGGGCAAGGTCGGACTCCTGTGGGCGATCGCCTCCTACGACCCGAACCGCGGCCCCTTCGCCAGCTGGGCCTTCAAGCCGATCCAGCGGGAGGTCCTGCGCGCGGTCCGCGACGCGGACCACCCCAACCTCAACCCGGGCGACTTCGAGAAGCGCCCGGCCATCCTGTCCGCCGAGCGGGCGTTCCTGGAGGAGGCCGGGCCGGACGCCCCGGTCGACCACGCCGACATCGCCCGCCGCGCCGGCGTGACCGAGGCCCAGGTGCGCCGGGTGCTCGACGCCCCCCGGCTCGACAGCCTGCACACGGTGGCGGGCGGCCCGGGCGAGGACGACGTCGCCTGGGAGGACCGGCTGCCCGACGCCTCCCCGAGCATCGAGGACGAGGTGCTGCTCCGCTTCGACCTGCGCGCCCTCAGCAGCCGGGGCTTGCCGTTGCTCGACCCCCGCGAACGGTACGTACTGACGCGCCGGTTCGGACTGGACGGCGAGCCGGAGCAGGCGTTGCGCGTCATCGGCGAACGACTCGGGCTGTCCCGCGAAGGGGTGCGGCAGATCCAGCAGAAAGCGCTGGCCAAGCTGCTCCAGCCCGTCGTCGAGACCCCCGAGGGCACCCGGAGAATCGAAGGACGGGCAGGATGAGCGACGGACGGGAGCACGGGGGCGGCCCCGGCGCGGGACCGGCCGAGGAGGCGTCTGCGTGGATCATCATCGATGACACCGCGGACGCCGCCTCCGAGGAGCCCGCCGCCGCACCGCCCGCTGCCGGAGCGAAGCCCGCCGCTCCCCCGTCCGAACCACCGCGGGAGAACCCGAAGCCCGCGCAGAGCGACCCCTGGGCCTCGGTCGGCACCTGGGACTCCTGGAGCGCCTCCCCACCCGCTCCCTCCGATGCCGCAGGCGAATCCTGGAGCGGTCCCACGGCTGCGCCCGGCTCCGCTCCCGGCGGCGCCGGGAAGCCCTCCACCGGTTCCAACGCCCCCTCCGGGAGCCGGAACCCCCGCCCCGCCGCCCGGCCGGCGAACCCGCCGGCTCCCCGGCAGGGCAACCCGCCCCGCCCCCAGAACAACGTCCCGCCAAACCCGCCGCAGGGGAGCGCGCCGCCGCGCCCCCAGGGCAGCGTTCCGCCAAGCCCGGCGCAGGGCACCGTCCCGCCGCGCCCCCAGGGCAACGTCCCGCCAAACCCGCCGCAGAGCATCCCGCCAAGCCCCCAGCAGGGCTTCGCGGCGAACACCCAGCAGGGCGTTCCGCCGAACTACGGCCACCCGCCGAACACGCAGCACAGCGCGCCGCCGAACTACAGCGCTCCGCCGAGCCCCCAGCACGGCGTCCAGCCGTTCGCCCAGCAGGGCGTCCCGCCGAACGCCCGGCAGGGCGTCCCGCAGAACTACGGAATGCCGCCGGGCACGCCGCCCAGCGCGCCCTACGGCGCGCCCGCGAGCCCTCCGCATGCCGCCGCCCCCGGCGTCGGCCACGCCCCCTCGAACGCGCCCGGCGCGATGCCCGCGCCGGCGCCTCAGGGCTTCCCCCAGGCCGGCGGCGCGCTCCTGCCCGAGCCCGCCGCGGACACCGCGCAGAACGCGTGGTTCTTCGACGAGGAGAACGACCCCGAGGTCCTCCCGGAGCCGGCGAAGGGCTCCGGTGGTGGAGTCCGCCGCATGCTGCCCGGGAGGCTGCCGGGGGCCGGCGCCCTCGACCTCATGCCCATGCTCGTCACCTTCGTCATCACCTGCTTGAGCGTTCTGCTGGTCGTCGCGTCGCTCCTGTGGCGTCCGGACCTGCCGTAGCCGCCTCCCGGCACGCCGGGGGCGGGCACGGCCGACGTCCCGCACCGGCAGGTCAGACCGGGGCCGCGTGCCAGAGGCTCCGCATCGTCTCCCGCGCCTCCTCCGCGGCGCCGAAGACGCGCGGAGCCCGGTCCAGGACCGCCGTCAGGTCCCGTGCGGAGCACACCCACACGCCGGCCGCCGTGGTGAACGGCCGGTTCCGCATCCCCGGCACGCACACGACCGCGAGGACCGTGCTGCCGCCCAGCTTGCGGGAGAGCCGGCGCGCCTGGTTCGCGGCCTGCCGGGCCGGATCGCCGTGCAGCACGCGCTTGCCGACCCGCATGCTCCCGTTCTCGGCGGAGACCCGGCCGTGCCCCGTCTTCACCTCGATGGCCGCGGCGCCGCAGCCGCGGGTGAAGACCACCGTGTCGCAGTCGCCGCCGCGGGCGCCGAGAACGAGCCCGTAGGCCGCCGCGACCGACTCCGTGCGCCGGACGGCGGCGCGCACCTCGCGTTCGGACCGCGCTCCCACGGCCGACCGGCGGGCCTGCCCCAGCGCACGC
Organism: Spirillospora sp. CA-108201; assembly: GCF_050936235.1. NCBI lineage: Bacteria > Bacillati > Actinomycetota > Actinomycetes > Streptosporangiales > Thermomonosporaceae > Spirillospora > Spirillospora sp. CA-108201. The sequence goes on from NZ_JBNJNE010000001.1 coordinate 4,316,232, forward strand.
GTCGCGCGGATCCAGGCGTACCCGCACCCCGCCGCCGCGGCCAGTCCGGCGACCGCCGCCGTCACCTTCAGCGCACTCGCGTCCAGGAGCAGCGCCCCCAGGAGGGCCCCCACGGCCGTGAGGGCCAGCGTGACGGCCCCGGCCGCGTAGAGGGACCCCCGGGTCCGGTGACGCCACATCTGCCGGGAGACGAAGTCTCCGGCCCGTCCGACCTCGTACATGGATCTCCCTTGGACGCTCGACTCCGGGGCCGCGGACGCGCGGCGGACTGGGGTCGCGGATCAGGTCCGCGCGCGGAGCCGCTTGCGGCGGGCCGCCTCGGCGTCCGCGCGGCGCGGCGTGGGCCGCCCCTTCGCGTCCCGCGGGCCGCGCTCCGCTCCGCCGTCCTCGCGCCCACCGCCCCGGCGCCTCCGGATGTTCCTCAGCGCCCTGAACCAGATGACGCTCTGCTCCGACCCGTCGCGGACCACGTCCAGGACCTCCCGGCCGAGCCACCGGCCGACCCGCCGGACGATGCGCCAGATCGTCAGCGCCATGCCGGCGATCATGAAGTTCAGCACCGAGGCCAGCCCGGCCACCTGACCCCAGGCGGCCGCCTCGCGCACCCCGCACCGGCCCGTGCTGAACAGCCCGCCGGGGCACTCGCCCGGCACCAGCACCACGAGCGCGCCCGCGGCGGCGGCGAGGGCGCACAGCGCGGCGGCGGCGGTGAACCGGCCGATCGTCTTCTTCCAGCGCCGGTGGAGCCGCACGTTCAGCCGGACCACCGCGGCGGCCGCGACGCCCGCCGCGGCGGCGGTGACGACGTCCCCGGCGTCGAACGTGACCACGTCCCCGTACTGGAGGACGAGCATCCCGATCGAGAGGCCCGCGAGGACGAAGCCGAGCAGCAGGACGATCGAGGCCTCCAGCGCGATCGCCAGCGGGTCGAACCGGCGCTCCCGCACCTCGTCGTCCGCCCGCGCCTCGCTCTTCGAGTTCGCCTTGCCCTTCGAGTTCGCCTCGCCCTTCGGGCGTGCCTTGCCGTCCGGTCGCGCCTCGTCCTTCGGGCGGCGCCGCGGCGGCCTCACACCGGTCCCCTCATCCCCTGCGGGCTTCCCAGCGGCAGCGTGGTCGGCGCGGTGAACGGGTCGGGCGGCGGCTGGTAGCGGTCCATCTCCTGCTTGCGCATCGGGATGATCACGTACTCGACCCGGCTGGCCGGCTTGTTGACCCGCAGGTACCCCTCACCGGTGCCGAGGGCCCGCAGCTCCTTCGGGAAGACGATGAACTGCTCCTCCCCCATGGCCTGCAGGTTCTGGGTGTGGCCGTCCTGGCCGACCCGCTCGCTGAACTTGTTGTTGTCGCGCATGCCGAGGAACTCGGCGCACTTCTCCGCGGCCTCGGGGGACGACTGGGCCATGGCGATCAGCCAGTTGATGTTCTGGGTGAGCCGCGACCAGTCGTCGCCGTCCTTGTCGATCCAGTCCGTCGGCCCCTGGGTGCACAGGATCATGTTGAACAGCGCGGACCGGACCCGGGACAGCATGTTCATCGCGATCTCGCGATCGATGAAGTTCGCCTCGTCCACCACGATCAGCCGCGGCTTGTCCTTGGGGGCGCGGCCCTGGATCCGCTGCGCGGCGTACACCGACAGCCGCTGCAGCGCCGAGGAGGACAGGATCTTCGCCATGTCGGGCTGGCCGAGGGAGTTGAGGCCGATGTAGGTCAGCCCCTCGCGCCGGACGTCGATCATCTGCCGCTCCCCGCCGGGGACCAGGATGCGGCGGCCCGCGCCGGAGTCGTAGAGCCCGGTCAGCTTGGTGCCGAAGCTCGCCGCGGAGACCCCCTCGTCGCGGGACGGCCGGAGCACGTTGGTGTAGCGCTCGGTGCAGTGGCCGAAGCCGCGGACCCCGTCGATCGCGAGGACGTGCTCCTTGACGGCGCCCTTCATGTTCTCGCCGTGCTCCATGATCTTGCCGATCTCGAGCATGTTGGGCGGATTGAACCTGTCCGGCGCGATCTCGGAGGCCTCGTGGAGCATCTGGACGACCTGCTGGAGGACCTTGCGGTTCAGGGCCTGCCAGTACGCGTCGTCGAACTCGACCATCGTCATGATGGTGTCGAACGCCTCGTCGGCGGACATGCCCGCGAGGGCGTTGAACCAGAAGGCCGGCTGCTGGTCGCCGAGGGCGATCTCCTGCATCGGCATGCGGTGCGTCTGCGCGTAGGCGCGCAGGAAGTCGCGGAGGCCGCCGGGCTCGGTGTCCTCCTTCATGTCGATGACGGTGACGTCGAAGCCCATGTCGAGCGCCGCCCCGATGATCCACATCAGCGTGACGGTCTTGCCGCTGCCGGTGGAGCCGACGACGGCGCCGTGCATGCCCATCTCCGCGGTGCTCAGCCACACCGGACGGTCGTTGGCACCGAGCCCGAGAGGGATGGTCTTGGCCTTGATGGGCGTCTTCCTGGCCTTGTCCGTGGCGTACGGGCCGTGCACCGCGGGGATGTCGGCCACGGTCACCCGCATGGACACCCGCTTCTTCAGCATCTCCCGCCGCCCGTCCCGGGGGGTGATCGGGTCGTCGACCAGCTCCTTCTGCCGGAACCAGGTGCCGTCGAACAGGTCGACGAACTTCTTCTTCTTGCGCAGGAAGGACGAGAGCGTCATGACCGCCGAACCCCGGGCCCTCCCGACGATCAGTCCGAAGATGCCCGCGAGCACCGCGGTCAGCGACAGCAGGACGGTGACGGGCACCTTCCCGGGCTGTCCGGGGCCGAAGTCGGCGAAGCTCGCCAGCCAGTAGCCGTAGGCGTAGGCGTTGTCCTTGGCCCGCAGGGCGAACCCCACCACGCCGGCCAGCGCGACGATGATCCAGTCGCGCCGGGCGAGGAACCTGCGCAGCGCGATGAGCAGCAGCCAGGCGCAGAGGGCCGGGATGAGCACGGCCAGGATGACCGCGAACACCAGCAGGACCACGGTGGGGAAGACATAGCCGCCACCAGCCAGGTCCGCGGGCCTGCTCTCCGGCCCTCTCGGGTCCGCCACGTTCACTCCTTACGTTGAGGTCACCGCATCAGCCGCCGCTGTCGCCGACCTGCTCGACGCTGGTGAAGACTTTTCCGACAAGTTTGCTCATCATCGTGACCCCCTGGACCGTGAGGCCGAGGTTGAACAGCATCCCGCCGATGAGCAGAGCGAAGATGAGCGACTTGAAGGCCTCGCCCGGACGTCCGCGGCCGATGCCGTTGATCATCCGGAAGACGCCGAACACGACGATGACGACCGCGATCGCACCGCAGATCGCGACCAGCGCCTTGCCCGCGGGCGATTCGAAGAAGCTATCGGCGCCGTTGCCACCGAGATCAGGTCCCGCGAGAATGAAAAAACCAGGATCTGACATCCTTTTTCCTCCGTGGTTTGAGGTCCCGGTCAGTTGTTCAGTGCGTTGCTGTAGGGATCGAGGTCCGCCGCGGAACCGGCGGGTCCCCACGCGAGCACCGGGGGCTGCGCCCCGCTGGCTCCCACCAGCAGGTCGAAGTCAGCGAAATTGGTGAATGGCGGGACGTTGACCTTCTTTCCAGTGACCGTCCCGGGTTGTTCGGCTCTGGCAAGCATGATCCGCGCCCGGACGACGAGCTGGTCGTTGAGCGTCTTGATCGCCGAAAGGATCTGTACGGCCTGCGCGGAGTCCGCCAGGCGGAACCCCGAAAGGCCTTCGTAGCGGTGCTTGGGGTCCTGGTCACCGGTGACGGCGAGCAGTGCCGTCGAATCACCCGTGGCGTAGGCCGCCGCCCATCGCAGAATCTGGTTTTTGGACTCGGTACTTACTTCCGTGGTCAGCTGCCGATAATTGGTGTAGTCACCGGTGCCCTCGGGCTTGCCGGTGCCGTTCTTCCAGACCGAGAAGGCGGGAGAGGCGGCCAGGCGGGGGCCCGCGGGGTCGAGCAGCACCGGCACGTCCAGTTGGAGCACATGCGCGCTCATCGGCGGCGTCGCGCCGGCGCTCGGCGACGGGCCGCCCTGCGGGTCGGCCGTCGTGCCCGCAGGCGGCGTGCCCGTCGCACCCGCCTGCGGAGCCGCGCCGGACGGAGACGCGGCCGCTCCGCCGGACGGAGACGCGGAAGCCCCTCCGGACGGGGTCGCGGAAGCCCCTCCGGACGGGGTCGCGCTCGCCCCGCCGCCGGCCGCCGGGGACGGACTCTGCGTCGCCGCCTGGTCGTTCATCACGACGAGGTAGTGGTGGATCTCGAAGTCGGTGAAGCCGAGCTCCTTCGTCCCGAAATGCCGAGGCGTGAAACCGACCCAGTTCAGCGCTCGGTAGTCGAGCGGGGTCGAGTTTCCGCCGGGGTCCTCCGCGTACGCCGCGTCCGGGTCGAAGGACTCGGCGCGGGGCACGTCCTGCATCCGGCCGGCCAGGAAGTTCACCGCGGCGGTGTACGACAGGTCGCGACCCTGCGGTGTGACCGAGGACAGGTCCGGCTTGCCGCTCCCGCTCGTCAGGGCGACGACCACCGCGACGATGCTCAGCGCCGCGGCCAGGAACAGCGCGATCAGGATCCTCCTGGCCCGCCTGCGAGCGGTCGGCTCACTGGAACGCCGGGCGGGCACCATGGTGAAACGAGTGGGTGACTGTTCCGGCATCGTCCCTCCTCTATTTGTCGTGTTGCAGCCAGGACCGTGCGGCCCTCACGCGGATGCGCAAGTGCCGGCCGCGCTCACCCGTGGCGGCGATCCTTCCGGCCGCGCCGGCGGCCGCTGGACAACTGGGTGGACGCCGTCAGCGCGCGTCCCTTGCGGCGGGGCGCCCGCAGCCGGTTCGCCCCGGGGATCTCCTGCTGCGGGTATCCGCGCGAGTCCCAGCGGACGGCGTCCACGGGAACGCCGCCGGGCAGCATGCGCACCTTGCCCGCGGCGGTGCGGCGCAGCGGCGAGATGCCGATGTACAGCCGGACCGGCCGGCCGTCCACGTAGAGTTTGCGGTTGCGGGTCCCGTTGAGCTGCAGCCCCATCCACGTCGCCAGCGACTCCCCGTTCAGCGGGGACAGGCTGACGGACGCCCAGCCGGCCGCTCCGCCGAGCACCGGGCCGTACATCAGCGCGTTCAGCCCCGGGCCGAAGACGAGGAAGGCGAGCAGGAACCCGAGCGCCGCCCCGACGATCATGGCGATGAGCGTGGTCAGCCTGAGCGTGCGGGGCAGCGTGATGTCCTTGTTCAGGCTGCCGATCACCGCGGGCGGCGGCTTCAGCATGTTGGTGGCGGCCAGCATCGCCGGCCCCCTGACGCGGTCGTCCTCCTCGCTCATGCCTCAAACCGTGCGGGGTTGCCCCCCGGACGCCATAACGATTCGCGACACGTCGCCGCGCTCCGGTTGCCCGGCCCCCCTCGCTCGCGACGGTCAGAGGCATGCCGAAGTTGACCGACTACGCCCGCGAGGGCTTCCGGCGGCGGCGCCTCTTCCAGGAGACCGAGCTGCCCGAGTGGTGGAACATCGCGGTATGGGCCGGTGTCGGCGGCATCATCCTGATGCTTCTGGTCAGTGCGGTGTTCGACCGCGATGACTCCTCGGGCGCCGCCCCCGCCGCGAGCCAGGCGCCGCGCTACCAGGTCCAGACGCTCGACCCCCGCGGTCTCACCGCCTCACCGAGCCCGGGGGAAGGGACGCCCAGCCCGTCCGGGAGCCCGTCGCAGGTGCTTCCGACGGGAGCCGCGGCCAAGAACTTCACCGCCACCGCCGCGACCAGGGTCCCGATGACGGACGGCGGCGCGACGGTCGTCCCGGCCGGCGCCCTCAACGTGGCCGCCGCCTCCGCCACGGCCATCGTGACCGGGGACTGGAAGGGCATCCCCGTCATCGGCACGGCGCGGCCGTCTCCGGCCAAACCCATGCCGCGGGGATCGGTGGTGCAGGGGATCACCGTCGTGGATCCCACGAAGACCGGCAACAGCCAGTACCGGTTCAGCGCGACGATCACGCACGCGGGCGGGGCGCGACCGGACGTCGTCGACCTCCTGGTGGAGCCGGACGGGCGCGGATACGCGGTCCGGGCGGGATAGCACACCCGGCGACCGCGATCCGCCGCCCCCTTGCCCTGAACGCGAATCATCGGACGGTCAAGTTCGATCGTCTCCCGCGCCCGGGGGGTGAGCGCAGAGCCGAGCAAGGTACCGGAACCGAGGTAGCGGCTAATGCCCTGGATGGACGAGGACAGCAGCCCGTGGAAGGGCTCCGAGGTCTCACCGCGGCCTCTCGACGGCGATGACCTGCAGGACGGCCCGTCCTCGGCGTCCCCGCAGCCGACCGCGCTGCAGCCGGTGGTGGACGGCGAGCCGCCGGAGGACCTGGCCGAGCTCGCGCCGGAAGAGATCGCCACGCTGGGTTCGGACCCCCGGATCGCCGCGGCGGCCCAGCAGCCGCAGAACGTCTCCGACATCCTCAAGGAGCAGTCGGCGATCGACCGCGGCGCGGACGGGACGGGGACGAACCCGTACGGCGACGCGGCGCTGCGGGGCGGGCCCGTCCAGCTCAACAAGGACAACCCGCTCGGCTTGCAGCGGGCGCTGGACATCGCCGCGAAGGCCGCGCAGCTGGCCAATGACCTCAAGGCCCCGCCCACCGGCACGCCGTCGGAGCAGGCGCCCCAGAGCGACCCCAGGGAGGAGCTCAAGAGGGCGGCCGGCGACTTCGCCGAGGGCAAGCTGCGCGAGGCGGCCGCGAAGAAGGGCCTACCGGCGAACTACGTCCCGTCGATGCCGGAGGGCGACGACCTCGGGGAGATGGGCCTCAACCTCCTCGGGCAGGCCGCCGACATCGGCGCCCGCGCCCTGGCCGACCGGTACGCGCCCCAGGCGTACGACACCGTCAAGGACTCCGGCCTCGGCGGTCAGGCGCTGGACAAGTTCGAGCAGTCCAAGCTCGGCCAGAAGATACCGAAGCCGTTCATGGACGGTTTCCGGCGCCGGAAGGGCGGCGCCCCGAACACGGCGGGCGCGGGCGCCGGGCAGGAAGGCAAGGACGAGAGGGCCGACGGCAAGAAGTCGGAGAAGGACAAGAAGCACGGCAAGCTCAAGATGCTGATGGCCGCCAGCCTTCCGATCCTCATCCCGTTCCTCTGCATCATCCTCCTCGCCGGGATGATCATGGGCGTCAACGTCGACGACGACGTCCCGGAGTCCCAGCCCGAGCTGACCTCGGACAACAAGATCGCCGAGTACTTCCCCGGCAACTGGCAGCGGATCCTCAAGCAGGCGGCGGAGCAGACCTCGGGGAACGCGCAGGACTACTCCGAGGTCCCCTGGACCATCCTCGCGGGCCTCGCCAAGGCGCAGACCGACTTCGCCCGCTACAGCCCCTACGACAACGTCGACCGCGACCCCGGGCGCAAGGCGAAGGTGGTCCCCGGCGGGGACGGCTCCGGCGGCGACGGCACCGGCGGCGTGGACGTGAACGTCAGCAACACGGTCGGCGCCGGCCCCGGTCCGGTCGAGGGGATCACCGGCGCGGGCTCGGCCGCCACCGTCCCCGGCACCGGGAGCGACCACGTCGCGCCGCCGGACGGCGATCTCAGCCACCAGCTCGGCTGGTTCCTCTGGGCGCTGCGGATGCAGGAGTCGAACGGCAACTACACCGCCAACGCCGGGACGCGCAAGAGCACCGCCTGCGGCGCCTACCAGTACATCACCAGCACCTGGAACAACTACGGGGGCTACACGAGGGCCTGCGACGCCCCGCCGAGCGTGCAGGACCGCCGCGTCAAAGAGGACATCCTCAAGAAGTGGAACAAGTACCACAAGTGGCAGCCGGTCGCGGTCGACCACTTCACGGGAAGCTGGGGTCCCAACCCGGAGAAGTGGGACCAGTGCCCGGGGGCCTGCGACTTCAACCCGACGGCCTGGAAGTACGTCGACGGCGTCATGACGAAGATGCGGGCGGCGGCGCAGGCGCACCCGGCCGGCTCCGGCGCCGCGCAGCCCGCCTCGTTCAACGTCGAGCCCGCCGGGCCGTGGGCGCAGACCGCCGCGCTCCGCGCGGACACGGGAACGCCGGAGAGCGGGAGCGCCGGCCTCCGCGCCTGGGGCTGCGACGTCGACACCCCGGACCCCGACATCGGCGGCAAGGACAACCAGGGCAGCGGGCCGTACCTGCTCAGTCCCGCCGCCTCGGGCCAGATGCGGTCGCACCTCATGGATCCGCAGAACCCGTGCCAATCCTCGTACTTCGTGGCCTTCGAGCTCGTCAAGGCGGCGGAGAAGGTGCACCGGGACCCGAAGAGCCCCAAGTGGAAGCCCGACGGCGAGGCGAAGGACCAGGAGAACGCCCGCAAGTACTGGAGCAAGGTCATCGCGACCTCCGGCATCTTCATGGAGCGCACCGGCAACCCCGCTGGAGCCTGCGCCATCCCCCCGCCGGACGACCCCGAGAAGCCGTGGTCGGTCAGCTTCAAGATCATTTCGATCTGGCGCTGCGAGAGCAACCGGCTCCAGAACCTCTACGTGGTCACCGGCGGCAAGCCCGAGGAGGGCGGGTTCAAGTACTCCGTGCAGGAGAACCGCCCCGCCGCCGTCGAGACCCTCGTCAACGAGGCGATGTCGGTCAGCTACGGCGCCGGCAAGTGGAAGACCGACAAGTGCGACGACAAGAAGGACTCGCGCCAGGGCATCTTCCCGATGACCAAGGAGGAGGCGAAGGAGGCCGGCGTCGAGGACCGGTGCGACGTCGACAAGAACATCGCCGGCGCCGCCAAACTGGTGCTGTCCGTCGAGAAGGTCCCGCCGGAGGAGCGCCCCAACGGCATCGGGCCCTTCCAGCCGATGATCGGCGGCTGGCAGAAGCTCAGCATCGCCATGGGCACCGACCTCAAGCTGTTCTCGCAGATCGGCCCCGGGCAGAACAGCTTCGACGCGTCGGACAAGTGCCTCACGGTGATGAGGAAGTTCCTCACTGACATCGCCCCGTTCGCGACCGAGTTCGCGTCGCTGAAGAAGCCCCCCGGCGACGACAAGGTGTACAGCGAGTGGAAGCCGAAGCTGGACAAGGTGGAGGAGGACCACGGGATCACCGACCCCGGCATGGACTCCGCCTGCATGATCGGGTCCTGGGCCCCCGGCTTCAACAACACGCTCGCCCAGATCGCCACCGACCTGGCGGGCAGCGGGGCGAACGGCTCCAACCTCAGCGGCCTGGGCAACTACTACCAGGGCCGGGAGGACGCCAACAAGGAGACCCCGCCGGTCGTCGGCGAGGACACCCTGGTCATCCCGCGGCTGGCGCTGCGCCCGCTGAAGCCGGTCGGCGCGCCGGTCGCCCCGGACGCGACCGAGGCGTGGAACCGGCTCGGCAACACCGAGGGCGTGCTGCTCCCGCTGGAGCAGATCGCCGTCGAGTACGCCTGGTTCTTCGGCGGTGTCATCCCCCCGTTCAACAGCGCGGGCAAACTGATCGGCTCGCTCGCCACCGGCGGGGGCGGCGCGGTGGACAACGGCACCGTGCAGATGACGGTCGGGCCTGACGGCTGCCCCGAGAACGCCCCGAACAACACCCTGCGCGAGGGGGCCAAGGAGATCGGCATCCGCAAGCTGTGCGTGGACTCGGTGGCCGAGGCACGCACGCCCCAGGCGGCGATGGCCATCAAGTGGGCCCTCACCCACCTCGGCTGGCCCTACGCCCCGCTCGACTCGGACAAGCGGAACGACCCCGGCTGGGCCGACTGCTCCAGCTTCGTCTCCAGGGCCTACCGCGACAGCGGCGCCATTCCGAACCTGTACCCGAAGGGCACCAACGCCCCCGTCACCACCACGTTCGTGGGGGCGCGCTGGACGCAAAAGATCTCGCTCGGCCAGGCCAAGGCCGGAGACCTCGTGGAGCCGCACTCCGGCCACGTGGCCATGCAGCTGGCCGACGGCTACAAGGTGCACACCAACCAGACCGGCGATGTCTCCAAGGTGGAGCGCGCCTACACGGGTCAAGTCTTCTGGGTCGGCTTCATCGTGCCCAGCAAGGTGTGAAAAGCTCACCCGTGGCGACCGCCGATTCCGCGTGATGGTGATCACGCGGAATCGGCGTAACGGCCTTTTTGTATTGTGCCTGCGCCCTGTTCAGAAGCCCTGCCCAGAAACGGCCACAGCGCACCTTTCACTTGCGAACAGGGTGCCGTGTGCGCGACAATTGATGAGCACATTGCAAACAGAGCCGACCCGGCCCCGTTCGCATCTCATCAGACGCGTACAGAAGCCGGGTCCATCACCCGGCTTCTCGCGCCTTCACCGAAAGGAAGAACCGTGAACAGCGCGCAGCCGAACAAGCGAATCCAGCACATCGTCCTGGCCGTCGTGGCCGCACTGGCCGTCGCCGGCCTGGCGTTCGGTCTGGTCAAGATGACCGGCTCGGACAGCGCCAGTGACCAGACCGACCCCAAGCCCAGCGCGACGGCCCCGGCGAACGAGAACAAGCCCCGCGAGGTCATCGCGATGGTCGAGCACGGCGAGCAGCACGCCCTGCTGAACTTCGAGGTCTACCCCCAGGGCGGTCAGGTCACCGGGACCTACACGCTGGTGCACTTCGACGGCAACGGCCGCAAGGTCGAGTACCCGAAGGACCAGCAGGTCAAGGGCACGGGCACGAACACCTCGTTCGAGCTCTACGACCTGGGGGACTATGGCCCGGTCAAGGCCACGCTCTCCGCGGACGGAACCCGCCTCACGTTCGACCAGACCTTCGGTGTGGAAGAGACCGAGTGGCAGGTCATCGACTCCGAGAGCGTGTTCGACGGCAAGGTCGACGAGTACGCCAAGCGGTTCGAGTCGTGCTCCAAGAAGCACGACTACAACCCCTGCGAGGGTGTCAGCTGAACGCCCGCACAGGCGCAGGTTCCCAGAACCTGCGGGAACACGACCCGAATCCCGACGACGACCGGCCTCCACCCCCAACGGGGCGGAGGCCGGTTCTTCTTGTGGCTCGACGGTTTCCGGCTAGGGCATTTCTCGGAGTGGCCCCGGCCACGCGCGCGAACGCGTGACCTGCCCGGTGGAGCGAAGCCGAAGGCGAGCGGAACCGGGCAGATCGCGAAGCGCTGCCGCGTTCGCCAAGGCCCGGTCGCGTAGCGATCCGCCAGGCGAGCGAAGCGGGCCGGGACTGTGAAAACACAGCCTACGTCCTGGCCATCTCGTCCCGGTACATGTCCCGCAGCACCCTCCGGATGTCGACCGGGGTGTTCGCGTTCGCCGCCAGCCGGGGGTCGACCTGGGTCATCCGCCTGCTGTCCTGGAGCGACCGCTCCAGGTCGCTCAGCCGGTCGATCACCGCCTGGTTCTCCGAGCGTTCGCCGCGGCCCGCCCGGTCGAACACGTCCCGCAACTCGTCGAGGCTGCGGAGGATCCCCGCCGCGGCCCCCGAGTCGGTCGGCCGCTGGGAGATGGCCCCGACCAGCCGGTCGATCTCCTGGTGCACCTGCTGCTGCGCCTGCTGGTTGCTCTTGGTGATCTGGTCGGCGAGCCGCGTCAGCTCATCGGTGTCGATCATGCTGCTCGGATCGGCCATCTGCACCCGCATTTCGCAGACGCCGCGCGCCGAGCGGGACGCGTCGACCGCGTCCCGGAACATGGCGCTCAGCCTGTCGACCTGCTGGGCGGCCTCCTGCTGCGCCTGGGTGAGCCGGGCGTACTCCGCACCGAAGAACTCCCCGCTGATCGCTCCCGCGTTCATCGTGTCGTGCAGGTTCTTGGTCTCCATGGCGACGCTCACCATGGAGCGGATCTCCCCTTCGAGCTGGCGCTGGAGGTTGCCGGCCGACGCGAAGGTGCCGTCCGGCATCTCGATGCGGATCCTGTTGAAGTCTCCGATCTCGCTCCGGGCCGCGGTCATCACGCCGCTCACCGCGTCCAGGTCGCGCCGCTGGCGGATCTCGGGGGCCGGCATGTCGACGTCGCTGGCCCACTCCCGGGCGGCCTCGACGGCGGCGACCTCTCCCCGGCGGGGGGCGATGCTGATGCGGGAGAGCTCCTCGTCCTTGCCCCCGTCGAGCCAGCGCTCCACCCGCACCTTCACCTCGGGAAGGCGCGTGTCGAACCCGTGGGCTTCCAGAACGTTGACGATCTCGCCTTCGTCGGTGACGTAGCCGCGCTCCCTGAGCTGGGCCGTCATCCGGGCGATCTGCTGGTCCTGGTTCTCCAGGACCCCGTCGGCGGTCATCTGGGGCCGCCGGTCGCGCGCCGGCAGGAACAGGTGCGGCATCATGCCCAGCTGCTCGGCGGTGATGCCCTGGGGCCGGCCGTTCGCGAACTCGATGTTGGGGGCGAGCAGCCCCTGGTTGCTGACCTGGAGCTGGCTGGCGTTCAGGCCCATCGCGCTCGCCGCGTCGGCGAGCGCCCGCAACTTCTCCTCGTCGTTGACGAATCCCGTGAACTCCGGGTGGAGCCCGCCGGGCTGCCCCTGGCCCCACTGCCGGGCCCGCAGCATGTTCAGGCCCTCCTCGGCGTGCTCGCCCATCAGCCGCCGCTGCTCCTCGGAGTCGCTGACGCGGATGATGTTGCGATGCCAGTCGTCGGCCTGCCGCAGGCCCGTCCGGGCGCTGTTCGCCGTGGGCATGCCCGCCGCGGAGATCGCGTCCATGCCCGTCCCGTCGCCGCCGGCTCCGGAGCGCATTCCCCTGATCCCGTTGACGCCGGCCTGGATGCCGCGCCCGGCCGCCGCGGAGCCGGTGAAGGCCATCAGCGGCAGCGTCGCCAGCACCGCCGGCGGCGCCACCATCGTCAGGCCGGCCAGACCCGCGGTCAGCCCGGCGTACGCGGCCGCACGCTGCGCGGGCGACCCGGACGCGGCCTTGCGCTGCAGGGCGTTCACACCGTGCTGGAGCTTCGCGCGGCCGCCTTCGTACTTGTCCTTCGCCCAGTCGGTGATCGGGCGGGTGGCCCGCTGCGCCCCCTTCTTCGCCACGCCGGCGACCGCCCTCGTCGCGCGGTTGTTGAGCATGCGCCGCTGCAGCGACCGCTCGTCCAGTGCGGCCAGCCGCATCTTGCCCACGCCGAGGCGGCCGAGGCGCTGGGACACCTGCTGGCCGGCGTTGCGCGACAGCCTCCGGTCACCGCTGCCCCGCAGCACGATGGCCGAGGCGAACCCCGTGGCCCCCGAGGTGGAGGAGATGTCCCCCAGGCTCAGGATCTTGCTGATCTTCTTGAACAGGAACAGCGCCACCAGGGGCGCCGCGCCCTGCGCGACCTGCTGGAAGAAGTTCGGCGTGGCGTCGGTGGTGGTCGCCTGGATGGCCTGGTACGTCGTATCGGTGAGCATGGTCAGGAACGTCAGGGCAAGGGTGAAGAGGGCGTCACCCGCCGCCGCCGCTCCGGTGAGTTTGAGCAGTCTCATCCCTTGCGGCAGGCCCGCTCCTATGAGCAGCAATGTAAAGGGCAATATCATGACAAGCCCTGCCAAACCCACACTGGACACTGTCATACCGATCGCCATCGGTCCCATGACGAACAGGAAGACGAAGGCGACGATCATCGACAGCAGGCCCTGGGTGAGCCGCTGGGCCTGGTTCTTGCCCAGCCAGGCGCTGACGAAGTTCCAGTCGGCCTGGCAGGCGGGCTCGCTCGCGTAGCAGTTCCCCAGCTTGTCCTTGAGCTCGTCGTCGCCGTTGAAGTAGAACGTGCCCATCGTGCCGTTGTCGCAGAGGAAGCAGAGCAGGTCGACGCCGGCGACGCTGAACTGGTGCCCGCTCTTGTCATCCTCATAGGTGACATTGCTGAAGAGCTTCTCGCAGGCCTTGTCCTTGTCCTTGGTGTCGGTGGCCTTTTCCCACTGCGGGAGCCACCCGGCGCTGCTGAGCCCGTCGTTGTTGGCCTTGCAGGCGCCCCAGGCGATCATGATCATCTGCTCGTCCGCGGCGGGGTCGATGAAGTACCCGCGGGCCGAGTTCGACGTGGTGGTGCCCTTGCCGTGGCCGGTCGCCAGGTCGTAGGCCTCCAGCTTGCTCTCGGTGCTCACGTCGGCGTTGGCTTCGAGCCAGCGGCAGGACGCATGGGCCGGCGAGGGGAACTGCTTCGTCCCTTCGCCGAACTGCGCGGCCTGCCAGGAACGGACGAGCGAGATCTCCCACATCTTGCTCACCTGCACCATCGCCTGTTTCCCACTGGAGAGCGAGGTGTTCTTGTTCCGCTCCATGTACTGCTCGTTGAGCGTTCTGTCGAATTTCGCGCAGGTGACCTCGCCCGCCCCGCCCTCCGGGTGGGCGTCGTAGAACACCGGATTGTTGTCCGTGCCGTCGCCGACCCTGCCGAGCTCCTGCAGGCTGTAGAGCGAGTCCGCCGCGGTGGTGAACCAGCCCTGGACGGTCGCGGCCGTCCACGGCATCGTGTACGGCGCCGTCGGATTGTCCCGGTTGCTGTAGGCCTGGTCGCCGATGTAGAAGATCAACCCGTTGGCGGCCAGGAACACCATGATCAGGCGCATCGCGGCCGCGGGCCCCCGGCGGTGGCCGCTGCTGGACCAGCGCCGGATCACCGCCGCCATGACGAGCATCCACGAGGGGATCAGGAACCACTCCGCGTACAGGGAGAAGGTGCGCACGACGCGGTTGATCGGATCCGCCGCCCGGCAGATCATGTCGAACGAGTAGCCGAACCCCATGAGCGCGCCGATGATCCGCCAGCAGAGCGCCCCCGCCATGAACATCAGGCTGGCGATCATCGAGACGAACCGCTGGGTCTTGAAGATCCGGGCGTTGTCCACCACGAAGAGCTCGAAGGACGTCCACCGGTGCATCGGCAGGAAGGACCTGGACTCGTTGTAGGCGGCGCACTTGTCCTGCTTGATGGCGTAAGTGGGGAGCGTGTCGTCCGGGGCCGCCGCGAGGAGGCGCCCGCCGGCGCCCGTTCCGGTCTGCGCCACCGGCGCGGAGGACGCGCCGGGCACAGAGGAAGCGGCGGACACGGGCGACGCGACGCGCGCGGCGGGCGCCACGGGCGCGGCGGCGTTCGACGGCCGGCCGCCGGATCCGAGGCCCTCGGTCTGCCCGGAGAGCAGCGCGAGACCACCGAAGACGGTCAGCGCCAGCGCCCACACCAGCAGCTGGAGTCCCCGGCGTGGGCGCGGGGGTGCCGCCTTCGCGCCGCCCGGCTCCGCCTGGACGGAACGGCTCCGCTTCCGCGGGTCGCCGCGGCGGGCCGTGCCGGGCCTCAGCCGACGAGCCATGGGTTCTCCTCCCCCGTCTGCGGCGGCGCGGCGGTGACGTCGTGTCCCGTGTGCGGTGCGGCGCTGATGTCCTGCCCCGGGGCCGGGGCCGGGGCCGCACCGTTCTGCCCCGGCGGTGCCGTCGCGCCGGGATCCTCCATACGCGCGGCCGCGGCGACGGCCGCCTCGTACTCGGCCCGCTCGACCTCCTCGCGCTTGCGGCGCTCCTCCTCGCGCTTGCGGCGGTCCTCCGGGTTCGTGCTGTACGCCTGCGCCGCCTCGGGCGGCGTGGGGCCGAGGACGACCTGGGCGTGCCGCCCGAACAGGTCGCGGAAGATGCCGCGGGCCCAGCGCGCCGGTTTGCCGTCCTCCGGAGGCAGCGGGCCGAACTCGCGGATCTGCGCGAGCCGTTCGGAGGTCGGGTTGAGGCCGCACAGCCGCAGCGCCGTCTCCGCCTCGCGCTTCTCGTTCAGCTTCAGCACCAGCACCCGGCTCAGGTAGGACTCCAGGTCCTTGGTGACCACGTCCGCGATCCGCTGGGTGAGGAACACCGGCATGATGTTCAGCGACCGGCCCTCACGCGAGATGCGCTGCAGCGAGGCCAGGCCCTCGGCCTGCGAGAGGAAGGTCCACGCCTCGTCCACGATCAGCACGCCGGAGCGGTTGGCGATGAGGATCTCCAGCGAGGCGCGGATGACCAGGCGCACCGCCGCCAGCGCGATGCGCTCCGACACCGAGTACTCGCTCGGCGTCTTGCCCTCCGGCAGGCCGAGCTCGCGGTCGAAGTCGACCAGCGTGAGCCGCTGCGACATGTCCAGGCGGGGCAGCGGCTGGAGGGCGATGCCGAGGGAGAACATCGAGGACGCCTCCATCTGCTGCTCCACCAGGCTGCGCACCCGCTCCGCCTCGTCGCCGGGGACGTACTTCAGGGCGTCCCAGACGCAGCGCGCGCCGTTGAGCGCCCCGCGCTTCAGCCCGGAGCCGAGCGCGAGCCGCTCCGACAGCGAGAGCCCGTCGCGGGAGTCGTCCAGCGCGGACAGGATGTGCACGTTCGCGATCTCGGCCGCGATCGTCGGCGGCGCGTACCGGAACGGGTCGAAGGCCCCGGGCGACTCCTCCAGCGCCGACATCGACACCCGGCCGGCGGGGATCCCCATCCGCTGGACGTAGTCCACCATCCCGTAGAGGGAGTCGCCGCCCTTCGGGTTCACGAAGATCACCGGTAGGCCGTTCAGCGCGGCCTGGGTGGCGATGGACTGGGCGAAGAAGGTCTTGCCGCTGCCCGGGTCCCCGAAGATCCCGAAGACCGGCGGCAGGTTCTTGCGGGGGGCGCCGAGCGGGTCGACGAAGAAGGGCGTGCCGTCCGGGTCGATGAGCCCGCCGTAGACGCCGAGGTCGTCACCGAGGTCGGAGAACGCCTGGAGCCCCGCGTGCGAGACCATCGGCACGTTGACGTCCTGCAAGAACGGGTTCACCCGGACGGAGGAGCAGGGCAGGGTCTCCTCCAGCGCCTGGATCTGCCGGTGCTCCAGCGCCTTCATCTGGATCCCGTAGTACTGGGCGAGGAACTCCATGTAGGTCTCGGTGGCGTCGGTCATCTCCCGCGCCATGATGAAGCTGCACTGGGCCAGCATGGGCTGGTTGGAGCTCGCGAGGTAGTCCTCGACCTCCTTGGCCTGCTGGAAGGTCTGGGAGAGCTCGACCTTCTCCAGGTCCTGGGTCTTGCGCTCCTCCTCCATGTTGGACATGATCCGGCGCTGCGCCCGGCGGGCCCTCGCCCGCGTCAGGTTCGCGGGTTCGAGCTCGGCCCTGATCGAGATGACGTGCGGGGCGTCGCCGGGGTGGCTGATCACGTCCAGCGCCCACTGGGCCTCGGGGGACGGCATGATCGGCTGGTCGAACCGCATGACGGCGGCCATCTCCAGCTCGCCGATGCCGGTGACGTCGAGCCGGGTCGGCATCTCCTCGATGACCGCGTCCGGGCCCCGCCCGAGGTTGTACCAGGACTCCAGCTGGTCGAGCTCCTGACGGGTCGGCTCCTGCGCGTCCGCCCGCTTGAAGATGGAGACGATGTGCTCCATGTCCTTCTGGTAGTCGGCAAGGTCGGGGACGTCGTCGGCCATGGAGTCCTTGACCAGGTCGGTCAGGGCCTTGATCGTCCCCATGCCGCCCTGCGAGCCCTTGCCCGCGCGGGACGTCTTGTCCATGAGCGACGACCGGAGCTGCACGCCGATGAACAGGACGCGCTTCGGGGCCAGGAAGCCGAAGGCCTCGGCCTGGTAGGCGCGCAGCTCGTCGGTGTTCTCCTTCGGCGGGGTGACGAGGTCGTCCCAGGTGATCGAGACCAGGTGGACGTTGCGGTTGTTGGACAGGGTCGCCAGCCCGCCCACGGGCTGCCGCGACGTCCGGCCGAGGTCGCCCAGGAGCCGGGACAGCGGCGCCGCCATGGACAGCTGCTCCGCCGGGTCCTCCCACTTCATCGGCGACAGGCGCACGGTGCGGTAGATCCACACCTCGCCGTTGTAGCCGACGTAGACGCCGTCGGCGGTGCGCCAGGCGTACGGAGTGGTCCACATGGTGGCGGTGTCGGCCTCGGAACGGCCTGCGCGGCTGGTCCCGGTGAGACGTCCGAGCGCCGCCCTCAGGTTGACCATGTGCTGTCATCTCCCTGGTCGTGTTGGCTCTCAGGGAGACAGTCCGGCAACCGGGGCTGGCGGCATCCGTCATTGTCCGCACAGTCGCTATTAGAGATTCCGGCCGCTTCGCCGACCGGGTGACAACCAGAGCGCTGAGGACACTGAGTGATGGCAACTGCGCCGAACCTCGTCGTCGCGGGGGACCCGGGCGTCGCCCGGAGTTTGCGGGATACCGGTCGGTTCTCCGCCGTGTACGACGCCGCCTCCGCGGCGGAACTCCGCGACCTGTCCAGGAGCGGGCGGGTCGGATCCCCCGCCGCCTTCATGTTCGCCCCGGGGTTCGTCGAGGACCTCCCGGGGGCAGGCGTGTCCGTCCTGGCGAACGGGCTGGCGGGCCGCGGGTTCACCGTGCTCGTGCACGGATACTTCGCGGAGCGCGGCGACACCTTCGATCCGGGCGTGCACGTCATCGGCGGGCAGCTCAAGATGTCGGACCTGCTGGCACTGTTCGGCATCGCCGGCCAGCCCGGCCAGCCCGACCGGCCCCCGGCCCGGCCCGCCGCCCCGCCGCAGGCCGCACCCCGGCCGCAGGCCGCGCCCCCGGCGCAGCCGGTGGCCCAGCCGTTCGGGGGCGCCCGGCCGCCCGGCGAGCAGCCGCCGGCCCCGGCGCCCCCCGAGCGACCGCCCGCCCAGGCGCCCGCCGAGCAGCCCGCCGCCGGCGGTTGGAACCCCGACCCGGCGCAGCCTCCGTCCTTCGCCCAGGCGCCCGGCACCGCGGCGCCGCAGGCCGCCGAACGACCCGCGCCGTCCGCGCCGTCCGCACCGGCTCCCGACGACCAGGCGTGGCCGGCGACTCCGCCGGTGCAGCAGGGGTTCGCGGGGCATCCCGTCCAGGGGGCCCCCTCGGAGCCGGCGCCGGACCAGGGGTCCGCGACGAGGCACGACCAGAATCCGATGCCGGCCCAGCCGGCCTCGAACGGATGGCCGGGCCCGCAGCAGACGCCGGCGCCCGCGCCCGTCAGGGCCGAGGCGCCCGCCCCGGCCCTGGGGCGGGTCATCGCCATCGCCTCGGCCAAGGGCGGCGTGGGCAAGACCACCACGGCGGTGAACCTGTCGGTCTACGCGGCCAGGCACCTGCACGCGGCCGGCCGGCCGGGGAGGGTGGCGCTGGTCGACACCAACTTCCAGCAGGCCGACGTCGCGCGGTACCTGAACGTGGAGACGCCGACGATCCTCGACCTGCTCCGGGCGAACGGATCGCTCAGGGTGGAGAACGTGCGCAACCATCTCGCGCACATCGCGGACGCCGACCTGTTCACGCTGCTCGGGCCGCAGGACATCACCATGGCCGACCCGGCGCTGATCAACGCGGTGCTGTACCGGCGGATCATCACGGTGCTGCGGCAGGCGTTCGACTTCGTGTTCGTCGACACGCCGGTCGCCGAGCTCTACCACATGACGTTCACCGACCTGGTCCTGCCGGAGGCCGACGCGATCCTGGTCCCGGTCGAGCCCAACCGGGTGACGCTGGAGGCCGCGCGCGCCTGGCTCAGCGCGATCACCATGGCGCGGCACTCCCGGAGCGGCGGTGTCGACCCCGAGAAGCTGTCGCTCATCCTCAACCGGGCCCGCACGGACGTGGACTGCAGCCCGGAGGACGTCATGGACCTGATGCCCGGCTGGCGGTTCGTCGGCATGATCCCGGAAGACCTGGAGTGGACGCAGGCCGCCAACAACCGCCGGCTGAACGCGCTGCGGATCGGCCCGGACCTGGAGACGACCTTCCGGGAGATCCTCCAGTTCGTCACCGGGGACCCGGTGTTCGGCCAGACCCTGGCCGCGCAGCCGGGGGCCGGCCGGGGCGGCATCTGGAAGCGGCTCCTCGGCATGGACCCCAAGTGATCAATCTCGATCCGGCCCTACTCACGAGAAAGGAAGCGGCCATATGGCAGCGCAAAATGAGCCCGCCACCGGAATGGACTTCTGGGCGGCCATCGGCGTCGGCCAGGAGGAGGACGACGGGCCGGAAGAGCAACCCTCGCAGGACAAGCTCCTGGTGACAGGCACCCCCGCCCCCGCCGCGCCGGCGGACGCGGGAGCGGCGGCACCGGCGGACACGGGCGCCCCCGCGGACACCGTCGTCGGTCCGGTCGCGGACTCCGAGACGGAGACCGACCAGCGGAGCCCGCAGGACGACTGGGCGTCGCTGTTCTCCGCCTGGGACGACTCCGCCAACGGCGCCGCCCCCGCACCGGCGGCTCCGGCGACTCCAGCGGGCGAGGCGGGCGGGGCGCAGGCTCAGGCGTCGGCGGCCGCCACCGAGCCGAAGGCACCGAAGGCGCAGAAGGCGCAGAAGGCGCAGAAGAAGACCAGGAAGCAGGACCCGGAGCAGCCCGCGGACGCGCCGACGGAGCAGCCGCCCAAGGCCGCCGAGAACGCGCAGGGCGCCGAGGCGCCGTCCGCGCCGGAGGCGGAAGGGGCGGGGCCGGCCTCCCCGCCCGCGCAGGATCACCGGACCACGCGCAGCACGCCCTTCGGCACGGCCGGGCAGGCGACCCAGACCGCGCCGCCCGCCCAGGCCCCGCAGAGCGCACCCGCACCGCAGGAGGCGCCGGCGGCGCAGACCCCGCGTGAGCCGGCGGAGGGCTCCTCGTCCCAGACCCCGCCCCCGCCCGCGGCGGACCAGGCGTGGGCCGTCGCGGAGAGCATCGCCACCACGCTCCGCCCCCGGGTGGCCGAACTCTGGCTGGAGGTCCTCACCCGGCACACCAACGGCGACCCGGCCATGGCCAGCAGGGTCTACCACGTCCTGAACGGCACCCACCTGCTCGGCGAGCTGATGCGCGACGAGACGATCGACGAGGTGCACGTCCACGGGACCCAGGTGACCGTCTGCGGAGCGCGCGGGATCCGCCAGATCCCCGGGTTCCCGAGCCTCTCCGCGTCCCGCCGGGCCGTCAAGACGATCACCGCCTCCCGGGAGAAGCGGGGCCTGGTCGTCTCGAAGGTGAACGACTCCGTCGTGATCAGCAGGCGGAACGGCGCGGTCCCGAACACCAACGGCCTCGTCGCCAGCGGGGTCGTCGGCGGGGACCAGCTCGCCCGGATCCGGCAGGCGCTGCAGCAGATGCAGGCGGTGACCGTGACCGGCCCGGCCGCGCGGATCGTCATCCGCGCGCTCGCCTCGCTGATCCCGGAGGGCAGCCGCGTGTTCCTCGGGGCGTACGCGACGCTGCCCGCCGGGTGCGTCACGGCGGTGAGCCCGATGGAGGCCGACTACGTGCTCGGCGTGCGCCCGGGCGCGGTGGCCGAGGAGATGGCGGGCGCGGGCCAGGTCGGCGGCCTCATCGCCAACCCGGAGACGCAGTTCCCGGCGGCGCTGCGGTTCGCCGTCACGGGGCCGTCCGCCGCGCCGGAGCGCCTCGTCGACCGCTGACCGCGCGCCGCCGGAGCCGAGGCCCGTCCACGGCCCGCACCCGGTCTCCGAGGACGACGAAGGGGGCGCCGCTCGCCACGTCCGGCGCCCCCTTCGCCTCCCGGCTCACCCTCTTGTCAGCTCAGGTGCACGGTGCGCTTGTGCTCCCCATCGCCTATCTCCAGCACGTGCGCGCGTGCCGCCGCGTCGGCCAGCGGCGCGATGAGACGGGCCAGGGGGGCGCGCTGCGGGGTGCCCGGCACCTCGGCCAGCTCGGTGACCCGGCGCACCCCGGTGGCCTCGTGGAGCTCGAAGCCGCGGACCGGGTGCGCCCAGAGCCTGCCCTGGGCGGTGTCCATCACCGGCACCGCCTGATCGCCGGGGGCGACGGCGATGTCGCCTAATACCCAGCCGGTCCGGCGCGCCGCGTCGGCGTAGGCGATGACCTGCTCCAGGTCACGCCGCAGCCGCGCCACGCAGGAGCCGCCGAACGTGACCGGCGGGCCGGCCAGCGCGACGGCGTCGCGGCAGCCCAGCCGGCCCGCGATCTCGGCGACCCGCTCGAGGACACTGCGGTGAACGTGGCCCACGTCCTCTCCATCCACGGTCAGCAGCACCACGTTCGCGCGGCCCTGCGAATCGGCCATCGGTTCCCCCAAGCCCGGGCGGCCCCCGCGGCCGCCGGGGTCGCTCAGGCAGTACGCATGTCCACGACGCGGTCGGAGTCCAGGATGAAACTCGCGGCCTCGTCCGGCGTGACCCCCAGGACATCGATGACCAGACGGATCGGGCCGACCTTCTCGGCGTCGCAACGGTGGCACCTGGTCCGGTTGTCTCCGTACACCTTCATCGAGGGGTTCTGGTCGCCGTTGCTGTGCCTGCTCGGACGCGGGCAGTGCCACAGGTTCCCGTCGTCGGAGGAGGAGCCGAGCCGCGTCAGCACCGTCCGGACGTCCACCGACTTGGCCTCGGCGATCCGCTTGTTGTGCGGCGAGACGGGGACGGGCGGGACCATGTCGGCGCCCCGGCGCCCGGCCCGCAGCTCCTGCCGGTACTTGGCCGCCTCGCGCCGCAGCTTCTCCAGGTCGATGCCCTGGGTCGGGTCGTCCTTGGTGACGGGGGCCGGCTCGTTCCCCGTGGACAGGTAGGGGAACCGGTCGTCGGCCCGCCGCCGCAGCGCGGCGACGAGGACGAAGGTGGCGAGCGCGTCCCGGGCCGATTCCGGCGGGACCATGCGCAGCCGCGCCGCGTAGCGGATCACGGTGGCGGCCGCCGGGGTCACGAGCTGCTGGGCGCCGGAGCCCACCTGGACGGTCGGGACGCCCTCCGCGTCCGCGCCGCCGACCTGGCCCCACTCCAGGTATCCCGGGGGCCGGCCCGCGTCGGGGAAGGCCTCCCCCTGCGGGTCCAGCCGCGAGAACTCCAGGACGGTGCCGCCTGCGTAGGCGTCGACGCGGCGGCCGGCGAAGCCGCACAGGGCCGCGTACGGCACGAGGCAGTTCGGGTCCTCGGGCGCGAGGTAGATCACGCGGGATCGGAAGTCGGCCGCGGTCAGGCCGCTCGCCCGCAGTCCGGCGATGGTCGCCGCGATCACGTCCTCGTCGTCGCCCGGAACCAGGTCGACCGACTTGACCCCTTCGATCGCCGGCGGCGAGCCGGTGGTGCGAACGGCCAGCACGTAATCGGTCAACTGGTGCATCTGGTCTCCTTTGTAGTGTGCCGCCCCCGTGTGTCACGCATGACTGTCCACGTACCGGGGCGAGCCGCATCCTTTATTTGTCAACCGGTTCGTCGAGACCCCGGTCCGGTCCTCTGGTACTTGCCGATCCGACCTCGCCCGAAACGGTTATGACTGAAGAGTGGACACCGGCCGGTGCGACCGGTGCCGCACCTGGCCGGAATCGGCCGGGTGCCGAAGTTACCGCCAGCCGTCCGCGCGGCCGGTGGCAGGACACGGAGAAGGGTGCACAGTGCCAACGCAAACCAAGGAAGAATTCTACGTCCGGCGCCTCTTCGACGACGACGTCCCCGTGTTCGTGGACGCGACCAAGTACGTCCGGCAGGACCTGCCGTACCCGCTCAGCGCCAAGAAGGCGCTGAAGGCGACCTGCGGGGTGCGCACGGACAACGAGGTCCTGGCCTTCAGCCTGCGCAACTACACCGGCAAGCAGGCCGAGCGGGAGGTCGAGCACGTCGAGAACACCGTCGGCGGGCGGGTGACCGCGCAGAACCAGCTGCGGCTGCGCATGCCGCGCAGGACTCTGCACGGCCTGAACGAGACGGCGCGGGCCCTGTCGGTCGTCCTCGGCGACGAGGTGATCACCGAGCTCGACGGCGACCTCTACGTCCTCACCCTCACCCGCACCGGCAACGAGGGGACGCTGGCCCTGGCCGGCAAGCTGACCAGATCGGAGAGCGGCTTCGACCGCTCCGAGGTCGGCGACGCCGACACCGAGTTCGAGCTCCCCGTCGCGGGGGTCCGGCTGCGGATCTTCCTCCGGTCCCCGGTCCGGGAGCGCATCATCGCCTACGGGTTCAGCGGCTACCTCACCCGCAAGCCCGGTGAGATGGAGACGGTGACCCGGGCGACCGCGCTGGCCATCAACAGCATCCTCGGCCTGGCGACGTTCCGGATGCTGTCGCAGCTGGACCACATCGACGTCCCCGCCGTGCCGCGCGGCAACGCCGTCCGGGCGCGCAAGCCCGCCGAGCGGGTGACCTTCTCGGTCCCGGCGCTGCTGTTCACCGAGGACGGGACCCCGGCGGCCCGCGGCCGCGTCGCCGCCGAGATCGACCTGGACCAGGTGGACCCGGTGACGGGCGGCCTGCAGCTGCACGTCACGGCGGGCGACCAGATGGAGTGGAACCCGGCGGTGGCCGAGACGACGGCGTTCGACGCCTACGAGCGGGTGCTCACCGAGACCATCGGCGCCATGCTCCACTCGGCCGTCGGCGTCGACACGGTGCGCGACCTGGCCTACGACATCATGCTGGGCGATCTCGGGGCGGAGGGCATCGCCCGCCTGCGCGCCGCGACCACCGACCTTCCGGGCCTGGCGGCCAAGCCCAACCAGGCCGAGGTCCGGTCGGCGCAGCCGGCCTCCGGCGTGCCGGCCGCCTGAGCCGGGGCGCGGCCCGGCGCCGCGCCCCGCACCGTTCGTCCGGACCGGTGGCGCCCGAACACCGGCGCCACCGGTCCGAGCGTTCACACCGGTCTCCGCGCGATACGGGATCGTCGCGCGGCGGGTTCCGGCGGCGGACGGGGCCAGGCTCTAGAGTCTCCGTGTAGCGGTCCCCACACTGGAGACGAGCGGTCATGACGAACCCACCGGACCCCGGCCCCCCTCCCCGTCCGCAGGCGCCCGGCGGGCCGGGCGGGCCCTACGGTCCGCCGCCCGGCGGACCCGCCGGGCCCTTCCCCGGTCACGGCCCCGGTCACGGCCCCGTCCCCGGCCCCCGGCCGCCCGGCCCGGCCTCCGGGTACCAGGACCCGCACCAGGGGTGGGCTCCCGCGCCCGGCGGTCCGGCGGGCAAGAACGTGCTCCAGGCGCTGTTCGACCTGAACTTCGACAACATGATCACCACGCGGGTGGTGAAGATCCTCTACGTGCTCGCGCTGATCCCGATCTCCCTGTTCTCGCTGCTGATGGCGGTGTACGGGCTGGCCTGGATGGACGACAGCACGGCGTTCGGCCTCCTGCTCCTCGTCGGGTCCCCGTTCGTGTGGTTCTTCCAGGTCTTCGCGACCCGGATCGTCCTGGAGTTCGTCATCAACCAGTTCAAGATCAGCGAGTATCTTCGGGCCATCAAGGACAAGGGCTAGACGGGACTGCTGTGGGCGAGTTCGATGGCGCCCCGCCGCGGGACACCCGGCGGGACGCCGGGACGACGCGGCGGGACGCGGGAGTGCCCGGGCCGCGCCCGGCGTCGTCGACCCGGCGGGAGGGGCACGGTCCCGGCGATCCGCTGATGCGGCTGCCGGCCGTGCTCGGCGAGCGGTACGCGGTGGTCGCCGAACTACCCGTGCAGGGCGCCGAGTCCGACCTGCTCCTGGTGCGCGACGCCGGCGGCGCCGAGTTCGTGGTGAAGATCTTCCGCCGCGGGTACCGCGCCGACCGCGAGGTGTGGGCGAAGCTGCCCGCGCTGGAGGCGCCGAACGTCCTGCGCATCCTGGAGACCGGGCACGCCGACGGGCGCGACTACGAGATCGCCGCGTACGCGCCGGACGGCAACCTGCGGGCGCTGATGGACGAGGGGCCGCTGTCCGGGGAGGCGGTCGGCGAGGTCGCGGGCCAGCTCGCCGCCGGCCTGCGGGCGCTGCACCGGGCTGGCATCGTGCACCGGGACCTCAAGCCCGAGAACGTCCTGGTGCTGGGCAGGGAGCCGCTGCGCCTCACGATCGCCGACTTCGGGCTGAGCCGGGTCCTCGACCAGAGCGTGGTGTTCGCCTCGTCGTCTCGGACGCTGGCCTACGCGGCGCCGGAGTCGCTGTCCGGCCAGGTGTCCCCGGCGCGCGACTGGTGGTCGCTCGGCATGATCGTCCGGGAGCTGGCGACGGGGCGGGCGCCGTTCCAGGGGCTGAGCGAGACCGTCGTGGTCGACCATCTCGCGACGCGGCCGGTCAGCGCGGACGACGTCCCCGACCCCCGGCTGCGGCTGCTGTGCCAGGGGCTGCTGACCCGCGACCCGCGCGGGCGGTGGACGGGCGAGCAGGTCCGGGAGTGGCTGGACGGCGGCTCGCCGCGGGTCGCGGAGGAGAGCGTCCAGCCGGGCGCCGGGCTGCCGTTCGGGGGGCGGCGCTACGCCGGCAGGAGCGAGCTGGCGCGCGCTCTCGTCGAGAACTGGGACCACGCCGCCCAGTACTTCTTCGGCCGGGGCGAGACCGGCGAGGCGTGGCGGAGCCTTCGGGAGTGGCTCGCGGAGGTGCCCGACGACAGCCGCATCGCGCTCGTCGACGGCCACCTCATGACGACGCTGCCGCCCGACGTCAAGCTCCTGCACCTCGTGCGGTGGCTGGATCCGGCGCTGCCCCCGCACTACCTCGGCCGCCGGATCACCGCCGACGACCTGCCCGGGCTGGCGGGCCTGGCCGACGACCGGCGCCACCCCGACCACCGCACCGCCTGCCTCATCGGGCGCGCGCTGTGGGAGCACCGGCTGCTGCCCGTGCTCGCCGGCTTCGCGGGCGGCGAGGAACTGGCCCGGGTCGACGACCAGTGGCGCGCGCACGTGTCGGCGTGGAACGACCTGGCGCGCTGGCTGCGCGAGCAGGCCGCCTCCCCGCCGGGCCTCGCCGCCCGGCTGCCCGACGCCGGCGCGGAGGAGCCGCCCGCCGTGCTGCTCGCGCTGCTGGCGCTGGCGGCGCGCCCGGAGGAGACCGGGCGGCTGATCGCCAAGGGCGCGGCGCGGGCCCGCGAGCCGGTCTCCGCGCCGGTGCCGTGGTTCGCCTGGATGGCGGACGGGGCGGGCGACGATCCGCTGCGGCTGCTCGCCCTGGCGCGCGCCGCCCCGAGGCCGTCGCGGAGAGCGAGTCGCGGACGCGCGAGCGGCACGCCGCCGAGCAGCGCGACGAGGCGCTGCGCACGCACTGGGCCGACCGCGAACGGCAGCGGCTCGCGGGGCGCGGCAGGGCCGTGGCGAAGGCCGTGGCGCTGACCTCGCCGCTGCTGCTCTTCTGGCTCCTGGGCAGCTGGGTCATCGGTTCGCTGTTCGGCGGCGGCAGCGACGACGGCACGACGTCGGTCGGCCTGCACAGCTCGTCCTCGGGCATCTCCTTCGGCGTCCTGGCCGTCGTGTCCGTGCTCGCCTGGGCGGCGCAGTGCGGCGGTGAGGTCCTGGTGGCGCGCGCGCAGGGCGCGGACTACCTCCCCCACGGGCCGTGGGCGATGCTCTCGGGCGTCCTCGGCGCGGGCGGCCGCGGGCTGTCGACGGCGTCCCAGACGATGTCGGGCGCCGCGCAGCGGACCGGGCGGCGCGGCTGCGGGTGCGTGCTCGCCGCCGCGACGGTGCCGCTGCTGCTCTTCCTCCTCCTGCTCGCGGCGGTGACGTCGATCGCGAGCCTGCTGTGGGTCCTCGTCCTCGTCGCCGTCCCCGCCGCGCACGCCGTCGCGGCCGGGGTGCGGCTGCACCACTGGCGGCAGGCACGGACGATCGGAGGGACCCCATGAGCAGCGGGATCGACGCGGACATCGCGCTGGACGCGGCGGTGGTGCTCAGCCTCGGCATGAACCGCCTGCTCGGAGGCGGCGCGGGCCTGGCCGGGCGCGGCGCGGAGGCGCTGGCCGCGCTCGCCGCCGGGCGCGCCGAGGCGCGGGCGGCGGCGCTCGCCGAGGTCCGGACGCACGAGCGGGCGCTGCGCGAGGCGGTGGAGCGGAGCGCGCGCATCGCCGCGCTCGCCGAGACCCGCGCGAAGATCGGGGCGGACGTTCCGCTGCCCGCCGCGCTCGACCCGGCCGAGCGGTCCGCCGCCGAGCTGACCGCCTGGTGCGCCGCGACCGACCCCGTCCTGGACGAGGCCGAACGGCGCCTCTCCGAGCATCTCGCCGCCCAGGTCGGCGCGCAGATCTTCGGCGTCCCCGCCGAGGGGCTGGCGGCCGACGTCGGGGACGGCGCGCCGCCGCCCGCGGGCGCCGACGTGCGCGAGCACCTTGAACGGATCATGGCGCGGCTGCTGCCCGACGCGCCGGAGGCGGAGCGGCGGGCGGTCGCGGAGGCGGCGCGGCTGCTGGCCGCCGCCGCGACGCCGGCCGACGCGGAGGGCGTCCTTCAGGAGGTGCGGCTGCGGATCCAGGAGGCCAACCGCCGCACCCGGGAGCGGCGGGACGAGGAGCGGCGGCGGGCGGCCGAGCGCGACGCCGCCGAGCAGGCCGAGGCCGAGCGCCGGTACGTCCTCGACTCGGTCACGGCGGCGTTCGAGGACATGGGGTACGAGGTCCGGGCCGGATTCGAGACGCTGACGGCCGACGGCGGCACCGTGACGCTGACCAGGGGCGCCTGGCCCGACCACAGCGTCCGGATGCGCGTGGACGACGCCGCGCACGTGCGCGCCTCGATGGTGCGCGAGCGGCCCGCCGAGAGCGAGGACGACCGCCGGGTGGACGTCGAGCGTGAGCGGGAGTGGTGCGAGGCGTTCGAGGCGGCGCGGGAGCGCCTGGCCGGCGCGGGGATCAGCTCGGACGTGGCGTGGCGGCTGGAGCCCGGGGTGCGTGAGCTGCCCGTTTCGGCGGAGGCACGGCAGACTAGGGGCCGTGTCGGCCAACGCGAACGCTCCCGCGAGCGTCACAAGTGAGGTGTGCGGGGGGCGCCGGACGGAGTGGAGTGACCAGATGAGCATTGATTCGCCGACCCTCGGGGGCCGGCTGCAGGGTTGGCCGCCGTTCATCCGGGAGCTGGACGCGACCCTCTCGGTGCACTCCCAGTACGTCCTGTCGGGCAACCTCCACGACAGCTTCCTCGCGCCGTCCTCCGACGGCGGCCCGGCGGTCCTGCTGCCGCTTCGGGAACTGCTGTGGGAGACGCTGCGCTCCAGCGGCGCGTCCTTCATGGCCGTCTACGACCCGGTGGACGGGCTGCAGATCGTCCCCGGCCCGACCGACGCGTCCGGCGGCGAGGCGGCGTCGGCGGCGGAGTCGCTGCTCGGCAAGGTCAAGGCGGACGAGAAGCCGTCGCTGGAGGGGCTGACGCGGCATCTGGCGGCGATCGCCCGGCCGCAGGAGAACGTCCGCGCCGCGTTCGTGATCGACTCGGCGTCGCGCATCGCCCGGACCCCGACGGACCTGGAGCCGGCCGAACGCGACTTCTTCCGGTTCTGCGTGAAGCTGTCGCGCGGCGCGCGTCCCGTCCGGGTGGCGGGGGCGCGGCCGAAGCCGCTCTACAACCCGGTCATCTGGCTGGTGGAGCGGCCGGGCGACCTGCCGCCGTGGCTGACGGCCGACAACGAGAACGTCCGCGAGATCACGATCCCGCGCCCGCACCTCGGCGACCGGCAGGAGACGGCGCGGCTGCTGGCCCGCGCGTTCGGGGTGGGCGACGTCGGGTCGGACGAGGCGGCCGCCGCGGCCTGCGACGCGTTCGCCGAGCAGGCCGACGGGCTGACCCTCCAGTCGATGATCGAGGTGACCCGGCTGGCGAAGGAGCGCAATGTCGACCTCGCCGACCTGCCGGACGCGGTCCGCACCTACAAGCTGGGAGTACTCGACAACCCGTGGAGCCGCGGGCACCTGCGGCGCCGGGTGCTGGACGGCGAGAAGCGCGTCCCCGAGCGGGTGATCGGGCAGCCGCAGGCCGTCACGAAGACGCTCGACATCCTCAAGCGGGCGGTGCTCGGCCTGTCGGGCGCGCAGGCGACGCGGTCCGGCAGCCGCCCGCGCGGGGTGCTGTTCTTCGCCGGCCCGACCGGCACCGGCAAGACCGAGCTGGCCAAGGCGATCACCGAGCTGGTCTTCGGCGACGAGTCGGCCTACCTGCGCTTCGACATGAGCGAGTTCTCCGGGGAGGGCTCCGGCGACCGGCTGATCGGGTCGCCGCCCGGGTACGTGGGGCACGAGGCCGGCGGCGAGCTCACCAACGCCGTGCGCGAGGACCCGTTCCGGGTGATCCTCTTCGACGAGATCGAGAAGGCGCACCCGCGCATCCTGGACAAGTTCCTGCAGATCCTGGAGGACGGCCGGCTCACCGACGGGCGCGGCAACACCGTCCACTTCTCCGAGTCGATCCTCATCTTCACCTCCAATCTCGGGATGTTCGTGCCGGGACGGGACATCACAGCCGGTGACGGAGCCGCGTACGGGTCCCCGGACCGTGTGCAGAACATCACACCCGGGATGTCCTACGAGCAGGTCGAGCAGCGCATCAAGGGCGCCGTCGCCGACCACTTCACGGCGGTGCTGAACCGGCCGGAGCTGCTCAACCGGTTCGGCGACAACATCGTGGTGTTCGACTTCATCTCCGGCGAGGCGGCGCACAAGATCTTCGATCTGCAGTTCGCGAACATCTGCCGGCGGGTCACCGAAGAGCACCGGCTCGTCCTCGCCGTGAAGGGGGACGCGCTGAAGACGCTCCGCGGATGGTGCACGGAGGCGCTCGCCAAGGGCGGGCGCGGCATCGGCATGGCGCTGGAGTCGCACTTCGTCAACCCGCTGGCGCGCGCGCTGTTCGACCGGGAACTCGTCCCGGACGAGAAGGTCACCGTGACGGGGATCCGGCGCGAGGGCACCATCGTGCACCTGGACCTCCAGTGAGCACGGCCCGTCCCCCCGCGGCCGGAGACGGCGGGTCGCTCCTGCTCGCCAAGGCGCACTACCCGGTGACCACACTCGGCCCCGGGACGCGGGCGGGCATCTGGACGCAGGGCTGCACGCTGCACTGCAACGGCTGCCTCTCGCGGGACACGTGGGACGCCGACCCGGGGCGGGCGATCCCCGTCGACGCGGTCCTAGGATGGCTCGCGTCCCTTCCCGAACCGGTCGACGGGGTGACCATCTCGGGCGGCGAACCGTTCCAGCAGCCGGCCGCGCTGGCGGCCCTGGTGCGGGGGATCCGCGCGTGGCGGGAGACCCGCGACCGTGAGACGATTGCGTTGGACATATTGGTTTACAGCGGATATGTCTTCTCTCGGCTCTCGCGCGCCGCCGCGACGCGAGAGATCGTGGACATGTGCGACGCCGTGATCACGGGACCCTACGTCGACCGGCTCAACCCTGGGGGGAGACACTCCGGGGACGGCTCCCTACTCTGGAGGGGGTCGGCCAACCAGCGTGTCGTGCCGGTGTCCCCCCTGGGACGCGAGCGGTACGGGGCAGTGGCCGGCGTCGGTGACACTGAAGGAAGAGGGCCCCGAGTACAGGTGTCCGTGGACGAAGGGCCGGAGGGAAAGCGGGTGTACTACATCGGGATCCCGCGAAGAGGTGACATGGAGCACCTCTCGTCGAGGCTCGACCGCGCCGGGGTGCGCTCGGGGGATGTGTCATGGCGACCTTGAACTGTCCGGTCTGCGACGAGCCGTTCCAGCCGGGCGACCTGCTCTGCATGAGCTGCGGAGCCAACCTGGCGCGCGCCGGTGGCGGCGCTCCACAGCAGGGCCCGGGCGGGTACGAACCGCAGCGGATACCACCGCCGCCGGGGCCGCAGCAGGGGGGCCAGCAGTACGGCGGCCCGCCGCAGCACGGCCAACCCCAGCATGGGCAGCCCCAGCACGGCCAGCCCCAGTACGGGCAGCAGCAGGGGCAGCCACAGTACGGGCAGCCGCAGCAGCAGCAGGACCAGTGGGGCGCCCCGCAGCAACAGCAGCAAGACCAATGGGGTGCGCCGCAGCAACAACAGCAGCAGCCGGACGCGTGGGGTCCGCCCATGCCCCAGCAGCCTCATGACCAGCACGGGCAGGGGCAGCACGGGCAACCCCAGTACGGGCAGCAGCAGGGGCAGCCACAGTACGGGCAGCCGCAGCAGCAGCAGGACCAGTGGGGCGCCCCGCAGCAACAGCAGCAGGACCAGTGGGGTGCGCCGCAGCAGCAGCAGGCGCCCGACCCCTACCAGCAGCAGCCGCAGCAGCAGCAGTACGGCGCCCCGCAAGACCAGTACGGCGCTCCACAGGACCAGTACGGCGCTCCGCAAGACCAGTACGGGGCCCCGCAGGACCAGTACGGGGCGCCGCAGCCCGGCCCGGCCGACCACCAGTACGGGCAGCCGCAGCACGGCCAGCCCCAGTACGGCCAGCCGCAGCACGGGGGGCAGCCGCAGCACGGAGGGCAGCCGCAGCACGGAGGGCAGCCGCAGCACGGAGGCCAGCCGCAGCACGGAGGCCAGCCGCCGCTGCCGCCGCACGGCCGCGAGGCGACACTGCTGCCGCACGAGCACAACCAGGGCCAGCAGCGCCCGCCCGCGCCCGACAGCACGGCGTTCATGTGCCCGTACTGCGAGGCGGTGCTGGCCAACCCGGGCGCCGCGCAGTGCGACTCGTGCCTGCGCCCGCTGCCGCAGAAGGGCACGCCCGTCCTGCGCGTCCAGTTCCCCACGGGCGAGCTCAAGGTCTCGGTCGGCCAGCACCTGGTGCTCGGCCGGGACGTGGGCCAGTCGCCGGTGGCGGCCACGTTCACGCAGTACGACAACGTGTCGCGGCGCCACTCGACGGTGTGGCTCGACCCGTCCGGGACGGCGTGGGTGCGCGACGAAGGCTCCACCAACGGGACGTTCGTCAACGGCGAGCGGCTCCCCCGCGGCGTGGACGCCCCCCTCCGCGACGGCGACCAGCTCCGCCTGGCCGCCGACGTCACGGGCACCGTCCAGCTGAGCTGACCGGCACACGTCGAAAGAGGCGGCCCCGCGGTTCCGAGAACCGCGGGGCCGCCTCTTTCGGCTTCGGCGCTCAGCCGGCGCGCTTGGTGCGGGCGCGCGTGCGCTCGCGCTCCTTGGCGTCCAGGACGACCTTGCGGATGCGGACGGCGGTCGGGGTGACCTCGACGCACTCGTCCTCGCGGCAGAACTCCAGGGCCTCCTCCAGCGACAGGCGGCGGGGCGGGGTGAGCCGCTCCAGCTCGTCGCCGGTGGACGACCGCATGTTCGTGAGCTTCTTCTCCTTGGTGATGTTGACGTCCATGTCGTCGGAACGGGAGTTCTCGCCGACGATCATGCCCTCGTACACCTCGGTGGTCGGGCCGACGAAGAACGTCCCGCGCTCCTGGAGGTTGGTGATCGCGAAGGCCGTGGCGGCGCCGGACCGGTCGGCGACGAGCGAGCCGGACGGGCG
The DNA here is from genome assembly GCF_050936235.1 of Spirillospora sp. CA-108201. NCBI lineage: Bacteria > Bacillati > Actinomycetota > Actinomycetes > Streptosporangiales > Thermomonosporaceae > Spirillospora > Spirillospora sp. CA-108201. The sequence continues at coordinate 4,349,173 of NZ_JBNJNE010000001.1, forward strand.
GGTGCGCAGCTCGCCGAACCAGGGCTCGTAGTCCTCGAAGACGTGGTGCGCCATGCCGGTGCCCCGCGTCTCCGTCATGAACTCGGTACGGAAGCCGATCAGGCCGCGGGCCGGGACGAGGAACTCCATCCGGATCCAGCCCGTGCCGTGGTTCGTCATGTGCTCCATGCGGCCCTTGCGGACCGCCATCAGCTGCGTGACGGCGCCGAGGTACTCCTCGGGGATGTCGACGGTGAGCCGCTCGACCGGCTCGTGCTTCTTGCCGTCGATGTCGCGCGTGACGACCTGCGGCTTGCCGACGGTGAGCTCGTAGCCCTCGCGGCGCATGTTCTCCACCAGGATCGCCAGGGCCAGCTCGCCGCGGCCCTGCACCTCCCAGGCGTCGGGACGCTCGGTCGGCAGCACCCGGATCGACACGTTGCCGACGAGCTCGCGGTCGAGCCGGTCCTTGACCATCCGGGCGGTGACCTTGGTGCCCTTCTCGCGGCCGGCCATCGGCCCGGTGTTGGTGCCGATCGTCATGGAGATCGCCGGCTCGTCCACCGTGATCAGCGGCAGCGGGCGCGGGTCGTCGGGGTCGGCGATGGTGTCGCCGATCATGATGTCGGGGATCCCGGCGATGGCGATGATGTCACCGGGACCGGCCTCGTCCGCGGGCTTGCGGGTGAGCGCCTCCGTCATCATCAGCTCGGTGATCTTCACCCGGTCGACGCTGCCGTCGTGGCGGCACCAGGCGACCTGCTGGCCCTTCTTGATGGTGCCGGCGTGCACCCGGCACAGCGCGATCCGGCCGAGGTAGCTGGAGGCGTCCAGGTTCGTCACGTGCGCCTGGAGCGGGGCGTCGGGGTCGTAGGACGGAGCGGGGATCGTCTCGGTGATGACCTTGAACAGCGGCTCCAGGTCCTCGCTGCCCGGCATGGCGCCGTCGGCCGGCTTGTCGAGCGAGGCCCGCCCGGCGCGCCCCGACGCGAACACGATCGGGAAGTCGATCTGGTCCTCGTCGGCGTCGAGGTCCATGAACAGCTCGTAGGTCTCGTCCACGACCTCGTCGATGCGCGCGTCGGGACGGTCGGTCTTGTTCACGACCAGGATCACGGGCAGCCGCGCGGCGAGCGCCTTGCGCAGCACGAACCGGGTCTGCGGGAGCGGGCCCTCGCTGGCGTCCACCAGCAGGACGACGCCGTCCACCATGGACAGGCCGCGCTCGACCTCGCCGCCGAAGTCGGCGTGCCCCGGGGTGTCGATGATGTTGATGGTCAGCCCGTTGTGCAGGACCGCGGTGTTCTTCGCGAGGATCGTGATCCCCTTCTCGCGCTCCAGGTCGTTGGAGTCGAGCACCCGGTCGTCGACGTCCTGGTTCTCGCGGAAGGCGCCGGACTGCCAGAGCATGGCGTCGACCAGCGTCGTCTTGCCATGGTCGACGTGGGCGACGATCGCGACGTTACGGAGGTCGTCGCGCGTGGAGATGGGCATGCGGGTTCGCCTTGCGTGAGAGTTCGGGAGTCGCCGCAGACGTGCGGCCGTATCCATTCTACTTGGCCGTGCGTACCACCCACTCCGAGTCGTTCGTCCCCTCCGTCACACGAACCTCGATTGGCCAACTTTGCGCATCCTTTGTAATCTGCCCGAGATCCGGTCGTCCGAGGCCCCACCCCCCGGGGCTGCGGCCGGAACGCCGAATCTCCCGCGGGGAGAACCGGGGACCCACGTCCTCCGGGGTGAATCGACTCACACGTCGTAGGGCGACTCCTGGCCCGAACCCGTCAGCTAACCCGGTAGGCGTACGAGGAGAGGAGAGCACCGGCTTGGCTCCGGATCCCCATCGGCGGCGTCGCGTCCTGCCCACCGCCACCGCCACCCTGCTCCTGATAGGCCTCGGCGCCACCGCGCCGGACCTCGCCCACGCCGCCCAGCCGTTCCGGCCCGCCTCCGCGCCCGCCGCGCCGAGCCCCACGCCGACGACGGAGAAGGGCCTGCGCAAGAGCCTCGACGCGCTGAACGAAGAGGCCGAGATCCTCACGGAGAAGTTCAACAAGGCCCGCGTGGAGTTCACCAAGGCCCGCAAGGCCGAGCGGGACGCCACCAAGGAGGCCGAGCGGCTGCGCGCCCTCGCCGAGCCCGCCCGCCAGAAGCTCGGCAGCCTCGCCGCCGCGAACTACATGGCCGGCGGCCCCGACGTCCTCTTCGGCTCCGGCACGTCCGCCGAAGGGCTGTCCGACCGCGCCTACCTCGCGCAGAGCCAGGCCACCGCCGTCCTCGCCCTGAAGAAGCAGATCGACCAGGCCGACGCCGCGGAGCGCACCGCGAAGGCGAGGACCGCGCAGGTCAAGAAGACCTGGGACGACGCCAAGAAGACGCGCGAGGCCGCCAAGACCAAGGTCTCCGAGGTGATGAAGCGCCTCGACAAGCTGACCACCACCCACGCCAGCGACCCGCGCACCGGCCTCAGCGCCACCGTGAAGGGCTCGGGCCTGCCCGCGAAGATGGCCCGCAAGGCGCTCACCAAGCTCGGCTCCCCGTACGTGTGGGCCGCCGCCGGACCGAGCAGCTTCGACTGCTCCGGCCTCGTCGTCTGGGCCTACGGCCAGGTCGGCAAGCCCGGCCTCCCCCACTACACCGGCGACCTGTTCGCCATGGGCACGAAGGTCTCCCGCGGCGCACTCCGCTCCGGCGACCTGGTGTACTTCGGCGGCAACCTGCACCACATGGGCATCTACCTGGGCGACGGCAAGTACCTCCACGCCCCCCAGACCGGCGACGTGGTCAAAATCTCCAAACTCTCCGACCGCTCCGACTACGCAGGCGCGAACCGTATTTCTTAGCTTCTTTCTCCTCCTTCGGGCCTGGCGGCCCTCCCGCAACCATCTTGGTCACAGAGTCTGGCAGGGTCGCCGGGATGGCCGTTGACCAGCCGATACGCCGGTTACCCGCCAAGGGGCGTCGGGGGATGACGGGCGAGATCTTGGGGAGTTGGCTCCCTCTCTGGCTCCCGTGGGCTCCCCTGTGCCGGGTCCTAGGGGGCTGTTCGCCCCCTAGGTCTGGTGGTGCTCGACCTGCTGACGAGTGAACCGCCGAATGCCTGGAAGGTGCCGAACCTAGACAAGGCGCAGGGCCCGTACATCACCCTGGAAATGTACGGGCCGTGTCTCTGCGCCCTTCTAGAGAGCTTCAATAGCTGGGGTTACTGATTTGCAGGTGGGTGTGGGCGAGGAGGCTGTTGAGCAGTGCGGGCCGGTGCTGGATGCGTTTCAGGCGGGTCTTGATCAGCTGCATGAGCTGGTCGATGGTGTGCTTGGTGAGGTTGGCCAGGGACCGTTTCAGGTGTGACCACACGCCCTCGACGGGGTTGAGTTCAGGAGCATGGGGCGGCAGGTGGAAGACGGTGAGCCAGTCCCGGGCGGCCAGGTAGCGGCGCATCCGGGCCGAGCGGTGGGTGTTGAGGTTGTCCCACACGACGACGATCGGCCCGCCGAGTTGCTGGTGAGCGGCATCCAGTAATCGGATGTAGTCGCCCTCGTCGAATCCCTTCCTCTCGTGTTTTCGGCCGCGGTAGGCGTGTGCGCGGTAGATCAGCCGGGGATGCTCGCCGGGCTTGATCGCCACGAGCGCGGCCAGCGAGATCCGGTGGGTGCCGCGGGCGGTGACGCGCACCACCGGTGTGCGTCCGCGTCGTCCCCAGGTGGTGCCTTTGGGCGGCCTCAGCCCCTGGCCGGCTTCGTCTTCGAAGCAGATCCAGGCGCCCAGGTCCGCCGCGGTGCTTCCACCGTCGGCCACACCTCCGCCCGCCACCGGTCAACCCGCTGCTCGTCGCGCTCGGCCGCACGGCGGGTCGGCGTCTGCACGCTCCACCCGATCCGGTGCAGCAGCACGTCCACTCCGGCCGGTGTGTAGGAGACCGAGAACAGATCCCAGATCACCTCGGCGATCCGCGCGAGTGTCCACCGCTGGTCTTCGGTCCAGCCGTGCGCGGCCGGGCCGAGATCCAACGCCTCCTCCAGGAGATTCACCTGGTCATCGGTCAGTTTGCATTTCGCGCCGCCGGCTCCCTTGGACGCCAGCGCCGCCGTACCGCCGCTCTGCCAGGCCCGCCGCCACCGGTTCACCGACATCCGCGACACACGGAACCGCCGCCCGATCTGCGCATCTGACAGCCCCACCTCGAACAGCCGGGCCGCCTCCAGCCGCAGCGCCTCCCGCCGCGCCCGCTCCACAGCGGTCAACCCGCCGCCCTCGCCATACCGCATCCACCAAGGGAAACCCGCCCACACCCGACAGGCCAGTCACCACCAAGACACAGTCGGTAACCCTAACTATTGAAGCTCTCTAGCTGTTTCGGGTCGCCCGTTCTTGGGTGAGGATATCGGTGACCTCGGCGATTTGTGTTCGTGGGAAGTGCACTTGTGCCCACGTCGATAGAGACGCACCGTCTTCGTCTGCGGTGATGTAGACGTATGAGTCCCATGCGTCGGGCATCGTCCACCGGTTAAGGCGTTCCCGGAATACCGGATTGGTCCCCACGAGCGACAGGAAAGCGCACGCGTCGGCCTTGGGCATTTTGAGCCACGCTTGCCCGGTGTAGAAATGCGCGTGCCTGCGTCGGCCGGTGCAGGTCTCCCATGCGGCTGCGGGCAAGATAGATTCGCCGAGGTCCTGGCAACAGCCAGCCGTGCGGAGCCTGATTGCCCACAGCGCGCGAATGAGTGGGATCATTTCGGTGTCTATCGAGACCCGGTCGCCTTCGGGCGTAGCCAGTTGCTCGGAGGGGTGCACGTTCGCTAACAAAGACATTCGGTTGCCTCCGACAGATGTCGCCGCACAACTTTCTGAACGGCCGGGTCATTGGCTGGGTCTGGAATCCAGTAGACGCACTGTTGCAAGTACCATTCACTGATCCATACGCGATGCCACCCCCCGGCCCATATCTGCGGCGCTAGTCCGTCTCGCTTCTTCATTGCTTCGAGAGGGCCGCCCGCTTCGACGTAGCGGACGATCAGGTTGGCTAGCGCGTCGGTGTTGAGTGGCTTTGGCGTGTCCTCCCAGGATGCGAGATCGAGTAGACCGGGCCCGGTGAATGCGCGTGCCCAATCGAGCACGTACAAGCCTCGCGGTCCTCTGTGTATCGACGTCGGATGAAACTCGCTGTGGCACATCCCGAACGGCGGAACGGCTGCATCACGAGACCGCCGCCGTGCAACCTTCACGAGTGCCTCTAGCGATTCCCGGATGTCGTCGGTGTCGCTCCATCTGCCGAACCTATGCAGGGTGGTCAATGACGCGAGGGCATCTTTCGGGAGTGCGGCAAGGCGCGCTCGCGATAGACGGGGAAGTGCGCCTTTCGGCGGGCATGCGTGCACCCCGACGGCGACGCGTGCGCCTACCTCTAGTGGCGGGTCTTCCTCGGGATGCTCGCCCAGATCTTGCAAAAGCATGGCTAGGCGGCCGTCGGGAAGTGTGCGTGCCCCAAGCATTTGCGGGACGGGAACGTAAGGAGCGACGTGTTTCAGGGTCGCCGCTTCTTTGGCGAAGAGTGGGGACGCTGATTTGAGGATGACCGTTTGGCCGTCCTTCAAATGGACGCGTTCCACCGATGACATTGCCCAGACGTGGATTGGTTCCCGCCGGATGGCTGGCGGAAAATCGCGGGCTCGTAGCATCGCGGCGAGGACGGGGAAGGGGGCGGACATTCCGCCCGCCCCCTCCAGTCCGGAGTTACCGGCCACAGGCTTCCACCCGCGTGATCCAGTCGTCGCCGAAGTGGGCGAGTTCCCGCCGGAACTCGGTGAGGTCGACGCCGAACGGCACCACAGCGCCGCCCCGCATGTCCGCTTGCGACTGGCACCCGTGAACCAGTCGGCCGCCGAGCGCGGCATTGGCCTTGACCGCCTCGACTCTGCGGGACTCGTCGAACCATGCGCCGTGGTACAACTCGTCGACGAGTTCGGCCTCACCCTGGTTCAGGCCGTAAACGGCTTTGACGGCAATCGGTGCCATCCATGCCGGGCCGACGTTGCTGATGCGCCCGGACAACTCGACCCGGTTGAGGGCCATGAGCGTTGACACCTCCCGCAGCATTCGCGCGTGCACCGGCCGGACGCCGAGTTTCGCCATTCCCGGCTCGGTTGCGATCTCGTCGCGGAAGATCCACGCGTTGACGTGCCACGCGACGCCCAGAACGGCCGCCGGGTCTTCGGTGGTGCGGCCGTAGGTCTGGACGAATTCCAGAGCCTGCTGCTCGATGGCTTCTGTTGTGGTTTCCCGGACGTTGAGCAGGCCCGCCCTGACGTGTTGCCAGTCGCACACGATCCATGAAGGGTTCTCGTACCGGAAGAAATACTTCTCCGGCTGGATCGTGAGGGATTTTCCGTCGACGGTGACACCGTCGATTCGGTTCCACCCCGGGTGGAATTGCTCGGGGAACTCCACCCGAATCGCTTCGTTCTGCTTCATGCCCTCTCCTGGTTCCTGATCGGCTTGACTTGACCGTTCATGTCTTGGCGCTGTCGCGTAATCCATAACGCTGCACACAGGAGGTGCCCGAGCTAACCGTTGAGGTGCAAGCATAATTCGCTTTACACCGTCCCCTCTATCTTATTGAGCACGGACAGGAATTCGACATACGCGCGGATACGCCGGGCTGCCCCGGAAACGTCGTCCATCGAATGATGGTTGAGACTGCAACCCCAGAAGAATCGAGACTCGCCGTCGCGGCCATACACGAACACTCCATTTCCGGGGTTTCCGGTTTCCGGGTCGAGTTCCGTAAAGGCCGTGAAGTACTCATAGTTCCCTTCGCTGGACCTCGTTTGAACGCCCATCTGCGCGAGAGTGTCCCGAAGTGCAAGGAACTCCAGATCTTCGCGAGCCATAGCAATTGCCCTCCCTTCTAGGGAGTCGGGTCGGGGAGTTGCGGGGGGATCAGTCTGTGCGCTTCTAGAAGGAAGTTGATCTCGTGTATGTGGCGTGTGGTTAGTCCATCAGTCGATTCGAGTTGATCGATGGCGCGCAGTTTGAGTACGTGCCCGATCTCCAGTCCCGCCCCGTAGGTGTCGGTAAGTGGCTCCAAAGCGCTGCCGGATAGCCCGAGACAGACCAGAAGGCACCCGTTTGTTAGGGGTGCGCGGAATCGACCGTGCAGCAGGTCGACCAAGGCACGGGCATGCGCTGGTGCCGCGTCCAAGATCTCGCCATGTATTTCGCCGACGAGATCGGGCAGCGCAGCCGTGAGGCAGCCGGGGGCGGTCGCCTCGTTCGGAGCGCGTTCTATCGACGGGGAAGACGGCGGCTCGGGAGTCGCGACGTTGGTTCGGGGTGCCCGAAGCCCTGAGCGTGTCTGTGGGCGCGTCACGGCCGCCGCCCGTGCCCGTGGTAGGCGTCGACCTCCGTCATGCGGGCGGCGAGCGCTTCGGGCGTGACGCCCTCCACCACCCCGCGCCAGGGGTACGGGTGACGAGGCATGCCCCAGTAGTGGCCTGTGATGTGTCCGTACCAGCACACCCACCGGTCGCCAGTCCACGCCTGGAGCTGGGCGGCCGTCGCGTCCTGGGGGAGTCTGCGCAGCAGGTCACTCATAGTCGGTGCCGGGTCGGGTAGGTTGCTCACGGGTCGGAACCTCATTTCCGATCAAGGCCCCGCATTCCGGTGTTTGCACCACCGGGCGGGGCCGCCCTCGTTTGAGGGCCCCACCTGCGAGGTTGTGAAGGCGTCGGGGTACTCACCGTGACCCGAACGGCCTACGATTGGTAGCCGGAGCACAAGCGCGCCGACCGGACAAGACCCCACCCCCAACTTGTACGGAGCCGTACCCCCATGACTTCGCGTATCAATAGGTCCCCTCGCAGGTTCCTTGCTAGAGAGATACAGCGTGCTCGTGAGACAAAAGGGATGACTCGGGACGCATTGGCCAAAGCGATCTATGTTTCTGAATCGCTTGTCCGATCATGGGAGCGAGGCCGGCGGCTACCCAAACCGGACACCCTAAAGGATGTTGAGAAAGTCTTGGGGCTGGGCGACGGAGCCGAGCCGGGGATTCTTTGCAGAATTCGCAACGACCTCATTAACGACTCCGTGCCCGTGGAATGGTTCGGGAGATGGCAAGAGGCCGAGGGGCAAGCCACGTCTCTATGGACAGTTCAACCCCTTCTAATCCCGGGGCTACTGCAAACGGAGGGTTATGCAACCGCCGTATTGCGCGCAGCGAATCACAATGCCGACCTGGAAGAAATGGTCTCCGCGCGTCTTGAGAGACAACGGATTCTGACCAAAGAAGACTCGCCGATGTTCGTGGCCCTGATTGCCGAGGCTGCGTTACGACACACTATCGCCGACCCCAAAGTCATGCATGAGCAGCTTTTGCATCTGGTCGAGATGGCAGGGCGGGACAACGTCATCGTACAAATCATTCCGGCTAGCTCTCACGTCTGTGCCGGTTTCCTGAGTGGGTTCGTGGTCGGGAACCTTGATGGTGGCGATGATGTGGCCTACGTTGACAATCAATTAAGCGGCGAAGTAATCGAGGATGCCGAAGAAGTTACGCGACTTAGACATATGTTTGAGGTCTTCCGCGCGGAAGCCCTTCGGGCGCAAGAATCAATCACATTTATCAAGAAGGTGGCGGACGAACTATGGATGGAACAGGAAACATGAGGTGGCGTAAGTCGTCATACACCGGTGCCAACGGGGGCGACTGCGTCGAACTCGCAGAACTTCAGCAGGCAATCACGGTCCGGGATTCCAAAGACCCAGACGGCCCCGCGTTGACAGTGCCGCGCCGCGCTTGGGCGACGCTGCTGATAGAGGTAAAGCGTGGTCGACACGATTTTTGATGTCGACTTGCCGCCTGTTGGGCACTCGGTTCTGCGCAAAAGATGGCGGCCCGGCTTTTAGATAAACGTAAACGCTCCGCCGATGTTCAGCCATCGGCGGAGCGTTGCGTGTGCGGGGTAGTACTGCTTTCAGGCCCTTGTTTGGGCCGAGGGTTGCTGTATTCGGTAGATTTCCATTGCTACTTGTAGGAGTAGCATGCGTTCATGCCGGGGGCGGCGGAACGTGTCCGGTTGTATGTCGAGGATTCGTGCGGCGGCTTTGCGGCGCGTCTCGACAGTTGTCGCGGTGTACCCAGGCGCGAGGCCGAGGAAGACGGTTAGCGCTTGTGCTCTGTTTCCTCCGATTCGCCGGATGATAATCCGAAGTTGATGCTCGGCTTCCATTGCCCTTTCTTCGATTGGCTTTTCGGATTGCGGGTCGGGCGGTGCCAGTAGGTTGATCAGTGGGCGCGAGTAGACGACCATTTGTGCCGGGTGCATTCCGTGGCGGAGTGCCCGGCGCAGGAGGCCGTAGATTGACGTTATTCCTATTCTGCGCTGACGGTGGCTGGTGGCGGGGGTCGCGCGGCTGTTCATCTTTGCTGTTTTGTTCCTCCCGGCCTGGCGGGGTACGGCTGTGGCTTTGACGGCAAGCTTAACTAACCCCGCTCTAATAGAGATCAAGTTTCTTTTCTACGGCCGGACACACTCCGCAGCGATCATTGACATGAGCAGGTCAGCGCGCGTGGCTGTGGAGTCAGGTATCGCCTGATTGGTCACAGGAGTCACGTGAGTATCAGTTTCGGATACTCGTCAATTGCCTTTCTGGTCGGGCCGTTTGCCCGGCGCGCGTTCTGCTACGGAGCGTGCATATGAGGCGGTCAGTCCGCCTGTCCGGACGTCTGTGACGCCGGTTGGCCCTTCGGGCACGCTCCGAACCCAACTGCGCACGCACCGTTCCGGACACCTCGCGCCGGCACTCCCTGACCTGCGGCGATGCCACATCTAGGCCCCGTCTTCGGTGCCGTGCGCCGTGCCAGATGACAGGCGCACTGACGGGTCCACTACAGGCCCGCTGACATGCCCGGCCTGCGGCCGGTCGGCGGGCCCCCATTAGTGCCGGGTTCCATGCCGCCTTTCCCGCCTTGTTGTGCGCCCCGGTTGATGCCGACAAATTGCCCTCTGCCGAATTGCTGGCTGGCGCGCCAGATTGGAAGTCGGCCGGACCGTTCAAGGCCCCGGCAGACCTTCACAGCCCGACAGGAGAGGGGAAGAGGCATGGCGCGTTACTACGTCCGGCGATCGATCTGGGGGCGCTTCCTCGCGTTTCTGGTGGCCGTTCCCGTGGTCGCCTTCCTGGCGCACCTGACGTATCGGTGGCTGCTGCCGTTCGTCCCGCTGGCGCTGGCGGGCGTCCTGCTCATCGTCCTGTGCTGGGCCGGTTTCCGGCGTCGCTGACCACAGGCAGGAGGGCACACGTGGATTACTCGGCAATGGACTTCAAAACGGCGATCGAGTTCCTGGTCACCGCGCTCACCGGGCTCGGCATCGTCGGTGCGGCCCGATGGATACACGGCCGCATCTGGGCGCGGTCGCTCGTCGCCTTCCGCGTTCGGCTCCCCGCCGACGTCGGCATCGACGCGGTGGCGCGGACGCTGGCGGTGGTGGCGGGCTCGACCCGGCGGCGGCCGATCGTGTTCGAGACCGTGGGCACTCACCGGGGGATCTCGCACTTCCTGCTGGTGGGCGAGCCGATGGCACCGGGGGTGGTGACCACGGTCACCGCCACCCTTCCCGGCGTCCGTCTGGAGGAGGCCGAGGGGTACCTCTCGACCCGCCCCCAGGTGCGGCTCGCGCGGGAGCTGGGCGTCGCGCGCACCTGGCGGCCGCTGGCCACCGACCGCGCCGCACACGCGGCGGCCGGAGTGCTGACGGCGCTATACCCGCTCAACCCCGGGGAACTGGTCCGGGTGCAATGGACGCTGCGGGCGCGCGGATACGTGCGCCCCGTCGGCGACCTCCCCCCGGAGATGGTCCGCGACTTCCAACTCAAGCAGTCCGCGCCACTGGTGGACGCCTGCGGCCGGGTGGCCGTGACCGCCCCGCATCGCAAGCGTGCGGGCCTGCTGATGTGGCGAGTGCTGTCGGGCCTCAAAGCGCTCGACGCGCCCGGAGCGGCCTTCTCAACGCGGCTCACACCTACCCGGGTGGTGGCACGGCGGGTGCGGGTGCGTGCGGTGCCGCTGCTGCCGTGGCCGTGCGTGTTCAACACCGGTGAGGCGGCGGCGCTGCTGGCCTACCCGACAGACGGCCTGACCGTTCCTGGGCTGACCACCGGCAGCGCGCGGCCCTTGCCGGTCCCCGCCGACATGGGCGGTTCGGGGCTGGTCGTGGGGGAGAGCAACTATCCGGGAATGGCGGGCCGCCCGCTCAGCCTGGATACCGGGGACCGTTTGCGGCATGTGAGCGTCCACGGTCCGACCGGTGCCGGGAAAAGCGAACTCATGGCGAACATGATTTGCCAGGACATCGAGGCCGGCCACGGGGTCGTCGTCATCGACCCGAAAAGCGATCTGGTGTCACAGGTCCTCGCGCGAATTCCCGAGCATCGAACCGATGACGTCATCGTGATGGACGCATCGGCGACCAAGAATCCGATCGGATTCAACCCGCTGTTTTCGGGAGCCGGTGACCATGCGCGGGAACTGTCGGTGGACCGGATGGTCTATGTGATGTCGAATCTGTGGCGGAATTCGTGGGGGCCCCGTACCGCGGACGTCCTCCGGAATGCGCTCCTTACGCTCACTCATGCGCGTGCGGAAGACGGCTCCAGGTTCACCATGGTGGAAATTCCCGCACTGCTGGCCGACTCCGATTTCCGGCGTTCGGTGCTGGGGTCGTCGCGGAATATCCCGCAACCGGTCCGCGAGTTCTGGTCGTTCTACGATCAATTGAACGAACATGAGCGCTCGCAGCTTGTGGGCCCGGCGATGAACAAGCTTCGGGCTTTCACCACACGAACCGCGCTGAGGCTGGTCCTGGGGCAGAGCGAGGGAATCGACCTCGGGGCCGTTCTGCGGGAACGGAAGATTCTCCTGGTGCCGCTCGCGAAAGGCGTTATCGGCCCCGATGCCGCTAATCTTCTTGGCTCTCTTCTGGTCGCGATGCTCTGGCAGGAGACCCTTAACCGGGCAACCGTCGCCGAGGACAAAAGAAGCCCGGCATTCGCCTACATCGACGAATTTCAGGAGTTCTTGAAATTTGGCGCCGGCGGAGACATCGCGGAAATGCTCGCGCAGGCCCGCTCATTCGGGCTGGGAGTGGTGTTGGCCCACCAATACCTTGACCAGCTTCCACACGATGTCGCGGCGGCGGTACTCGGCACCGTCCGCTCTCAGATCGTGTTCCAACTCGAATACAGCGACGCCCGGGAAATGGCGCACCGGTTCGCGCCTCTGGAAACGGCGGACCTGTCCGGCCTGGACACATACGAGATCGCGATGCGGCCGTGCGTGAACTCACGCACCCTTTCCCCGGTCACCGGCCGCACCCTGCAACTACCCGAGCCCATTCGCGCCCCCGCAGACCTCAAGCGAGACAGCCTCGCCCAGCACGGAACCGCCCGCGCTGAGATCGAGGACGCGTGCCTGCGGCGAACCATTCTCGCCCTGCCGACTCGTCCCGCCAGCCACAACAACAGCCGCCAGCGCATGCCCAAGGAAGGGTCATGAACCACCCGCCCCCCGACGTCCCCGCCGGACCCCCTTTCGGGGTGCGCCGACAGGCACCGTCTACGCAGGCCACAGGCGCGCCTGACAGCGAAGCCCGCCGGACTCTCTCTCCGTTCGGCGGCGGCTCCGCCCCCGCCTCACCTCGCTCGGCGAGCCCCTCCCCAGAAGGGGAGGGGACTCGCCCCGCCCCGCCCGCGAAAAGCCGAAATCAGCCCCTCCCCCGCCCCTCCCCTCCCCTACCCCCGCACCGAATCAACGCCCGTGCACAATGGCTCGAACCGCGCCTCAGCGTCCGGGATTGGGCCATTCTCGACACCCTTTATCGCGTCAATATGGCGACGTCAGGGCAGCTGCAAAGAATGCATTTCTACGGGCTGGCGCAAGCCATCCACGCACGGAAACGAACATTGAAGCGACTTGTTCGGTCGGGGGCGCTTATCGCCCCGCCCCGACGGGTCGGAGGCCCGCAAGGGGGTTCGCAACAGCGAATCTATTCACTCGATCCCGCAGCGAGAATGCTCATGCAAATGCGGGTCGGGGTGGCCGAGGACGAGCCCGGCGACTCCGGATATCTGCGCGCATTGCGACTCGCACAGCACACCCTGACCGTGTCGGAACTGTACACGCGGTGTGTCGAACTCGCCCGAAATGCGCCGGTCGACATCGTCGAATTCCAGGCGGAACCGCAATGCTGGTGGCCCCTCGACCGGCGTCGCTATCTCAAACCAGATGCGCACCTGAGACTCGCCAACTTCGACAATCAGATCATCGACAATTGGTGGCTAGAAGTCGACCTAGGCACCGAACGAGCCCGCGCGATCCGCGACAAATTCCGCCGGTACCTGTCCTTCTACGCCAGCGGCGAACCAGGCCCCGACGACGCGATACCCCGCGTACTCGTGACCGCTCCCGACAATGCCCGCGCGAAAGCCCTCACGCGCGCCGTCGCGCGCCTCGGGCCCTACGCGCAATCCCTCATTCACGTCACGGCATTCGATGCCGCCACGACCTTTCTCGCCACGTTCTCAACAACCCCTATCCAGCCACCGAACGAACCCACCGAAAGGAATGAACCGTGACCGACGAAACCCACCCGGAAACCCCGAACGACCCGACCGCCGACCCACGGCCCGAACGCCGTTCCCGACTCGTCGACGGGTTGCGGAACCTCGCCGCATTCCTCGAAACACACACCGACCTCCCCGTCCCCGGAACCGTCGAAGTCCTGTATTCGGTCATCGACGCGACCGACGAACGCGAACGCGCCGAGGTGGACCGAATCGCCGAAATCCTCGGCGTGACCGCCACCCCCGAATGCGACGGCGCGCACTACGTCGCGACCGGCAGTTTCGGGACCGTTCATTACCGCGCCGTCGCCATCACGGAAGAATGGATGAAACGCAGAACGGGAGCAGTCGACGTCATCACGTCCGAGGAATGGCCCATCTGAAAGGGAGGCGTGATGCGCACCGCGCCATACCGCAGATTCAACCGGAGCCCGTTGCGGCTGCTGTTCTCCGCCGACTACTCCGAATTCGTCACCACGCGGGTCATCACCACCGGATACCGCATGGTGATCACGGCAACCGTGATAGCCGTAACATCCTGCTCATGGATCGGCCTTTCCGTGGCAGAAACCGCCGGGTGGGGAGTCGCTGGACTCATCTGCATATCTGCCACATTCTGCGGGCTGGCCACGCTCACCGCCGTCCGCGTATCCTTCGAGTTCCTGCTCGTGGTCTTCGACATCGCGGAAACGCTCCACCGCACCGACAGGAAACCCGGCGACCTGACGCGCATCGCCCACAACGAGAGAAAGGAAGCCAATCGTGCCCAAAACGAACAAGACCACACCACCACCGGATGACGAGGGCGATCACAACGGCGCACCCGGCGACCCGATACCAGACGATCGGCTGCTCACAGTTATGGATGTGGCGCATTATCTCCGAATAGGCCGTGACTCGGTGTTCGGCCTTCTGCGGTCCGGCGAACTGAAATCAGTGCTCGTCCGCAAACGGGGTCGCCGCGTCACCCCCGAACAACTCCGCGACTACATCACCGGACTACAGCAGCAAGAGCACTGACCGGACACACACCGCCTGCGCGGCGCTGAGAGTCACGCAGACGGCCGCGCATCCCCCGGCGAACATAAGAGAGCCCCTGACGGCCGTCAGGGGCTCTCTCGCGTGTTTGGGCGTCAGGCGGCCCGGAACACGCTGTTGATCACATCGGCGCTTTGCCGGTGAACCGGCCGCAGAACCTTGCGGTAGTGCTTTTCCAGCGTCCGGACCGTGTGACCGCAGATGTCCGCGATGACCTCACGCGGGACACCGTTATGCGACATCACGCTCACGAACGTCGTCCGCGTCTCCCGAACCGTCCACGCGTCCGGATCGGCGATACCCGCCGCCTTCAACACCTTGCGGAACTCATACCGCGCCGTCCGCTGGCTGTACTCCGACCCGTCCGGCCGCGTGAACACCGGCGTTTCCTCGGTCACCTGACCACCGAAAGCAGCGAACTCCTTGGCCTGCATTTCCCGCCATGCCTTGAGTGCGGCAATGGCGATGTCCGCCAATTCCAGCGACCGGACCGATCGACGCGTCTTTGTCTTCCCCTGGAATCGGTCGGCGCGCACCACCGAAACCGTTCCCGAATCCAAGTCGAGCCCGTACCACTTGAGCCCGTCCAACTCATCCCCGCGCAACCCACTCGTGAGAGCGAGAATCACGTAAGCGCCGAAACGCAGACGGGGGATACCGGCGCTGGCACGGGCGAGAATCCTGCGCACATCATCGGGGCTGAAACTCTTACTTTCGCGTCCCTCGTTCTCGCCCTTGATGTTGACGACCATTCGAGACACGTTCCGATCGGCGAGACCGTGAACCATCGCGCGATCAATGGCACTGGAAAGCAGACCATGCACGCTCACGATGGTTTTGGAAGACAAGTTCTGCGAGATGTCCACGAGCCAATCGGACACGTGCGTCGGGGTGAGTTCCTCCCGGACTTTCAGCGCGCCGATCTTCGCGATGTGATTCCGGAGAAACGAACGCAGACCCTCAATGGTCCTCGGGGCGCGTCCCTGCCGGGCGAGATCGTCAATGTAAGCCGTGACGATAGCCGTCACGGTCTGGTCCTGCTTCGGCTTGATTCCCTTGCCCAGATCATCGGCAAGGCGCGTGAGCTTTTCCGCCACGGCCGCCTTGCTCGGGCCCTTGCGCTTCGGCCGGTTCCGCTTGCCGTTCGGGTGGTACCCGAGATCCAGAACCCCGGTGTACCCCTTGCCCTCCCGGTAGATGCTGCCCTTGTAGCCGTTGATGAGTACGCTAGCCATTGCGTTCGCCTCTCGGTCTCGTCGAGTGGTGGGCGAAGGGGAGGTCAGACGTTGGCGCGTCTGGCCTTCCCGCCTCTCGACCTCTAGGAGTTCGAACGACTGTTCGAATGGGTCGGTTCCTGCGGAGCCTAGATTATGGCTCCCCGGATGGCTCCCTAGAGGTCATATGCTGTTGTGAACCCCGATCTAGCTGGGGCTTCACAGCATGTCACTTTGGCGGCCCTCCATCGTCGAAAAAAGCGGGCGATCGCTGGCATCGCTCCGGCTCGCCTGGCGGCTCGCTGCGCGATCAGGTTCTCGCTTCGCTCGAACCTGCCTTCGGACGCGATCGCGGCTCCTCAGGTTGTTGCGGGGTGCTGTGGGGCTGAGGTGGTCGCGATAGTGGGTGCGCGCTGGCGCGGTGTTTATGGCAGTGCTCTCCTCCTTCGGGCGCTGGGCGCCCTCCATCGTCGAGAACTGCAGCGATCGCTGGCATCGCTCCGGCTCGCCCAGGGGCTCGCTGCGCGATCAGGTTCTCGCTTCGCTTGAACCTGCCTTCGGACGCGACCGCGGGGCCTCAGGTCGTTGCGGGTTGCGGCGATGGCTGGGGCCAAGTGGCCCCGGCCATGCGCGCGAACGCGTGACCTGGCCGGTGGAGCGAAGCCGGAGGCGAGCGGAACCGGCCAGATCGCGAAGCGATGCCGCGTTCGCCCCAGGCACGGTCACGCAGCGAGCCGCCAGGCGAGCGAAGTGGGCCGAGACTGAGGAAACACCGCTAGGTGAGGCCCTCTTTGGCCAGGAGGTCTATTACCGGGCGGTCGCCTGGGAGCCATTGGACGGTGTAGAGGTCGGGCTCGGTCAGCCAGCGGAGTTGCAGGTGTTCCAGGGGCTGGGGCTCGCCTTCTACCAGTTCGGCCGTCCAGACGCGTAGGACGGCGCGAGCGCTCAGGTGCCAGTCGCCGCCCAGGCGGCGGCCCAGGCGCACCTTGACGGCCAGTTCCTCGTGGCACTCGCGTACCAGGGCGTCCTCGTCCGTCTCGCCGGGGTCGACCTTGCCGCCGGGAAGCTCCCAGCCGCCCGCCATGTGCGGCGGCTCGGCGCGCTGGGCGGCCAGCAGCCGACCGTCCGCGAGGATCGCCGCACCCACCACCACGAGTTCGATCGCGACCAGCTCCTCTCCGTGTTCGTGATCAGACTCCGGCGCCGGCCCTTCCGGTTCCGTTCCCCCGGAGGGAGTCGACCAGTCGCGTCGCCTCGCGGACGATCTCCTCCAGGTGGTCGCCGTGGGCCCCGCGCCAGTACACCTGCCCGCACCCGGCGCAGCGGCCGTAGACGTCGTAGCTGCGGCGCGTGCCCGACTGGAGCTCGCGCTCGATCTCCTGCTTGTCGACCGGCACGAGCTCGCCGTTGCAGGCGGTGCAGCGCGTCCACGGGCGCAGGACGGGCGCGAAGCGGTCGAGGAGGTCGCGGAGCTGGTCGTCGGGGCGCGAGCCGCGGACGTAGGCGCCGAACCACAGCGCGCGGCGGCGCAGGAGACCGCGGTCCTGGGTGAGCAGGACGCGGCGCTCCTCGTTGGCCTGGACGACCAGCGCCGGGTCGTCCATGTCGTTGTGGTAGGCGGTGTCGAGGCCGAGCAGGCGCATGCGCCGGGCCAGCGTGCCGAGGTGCACGTCCAGGAGGAAGCGGGGGGCGACCTGGCCCGGGTCCAGCGGCACGGGCTGGGGGCGCGGCACCGCCGCCACGCGGACCTCCGCCCCGGCGTCCGGGCGGGTGGCGGGCCCGGCGGGCTCGCCGTCGGCGGTCATCGGGCCCGCCTCGGGCAGCGGCACGCCCAGGGACTCCACCAGGTGCCCCAGCGTCGAGGTTCCGTCGTAGGGCACCCGCGCCGGGGACTCCCGCCGGGTGGCGGGCAGGAACATCAGCAGCTCGTCGGCGACGCCGATCGTTATCTCCACGCCGCTCAGCATGCCACGCGCGGCCGACGGTTCAGGCGGCCGCCACGTGCGCGGCGGAGTCGGTCAGGGACGCCAGGAGGGCGGGAACGTCGTGGCCCTCCAGCACTCCCCCGCGCTTGACCACGCGTCCGCCGACCAGAACGGTGTCGACGTTGCGGGTGTCCGCCGCCAGGACCACGGCCGCGATGGGGTCGTGGGCCGCCGCGAGGCCGAAGGTGTCGGTGCGCAGGACGAGGATGTCGGCCTGCTTGCCCGCGGTCAGCGAACCGGTGACGTCCGCGAGACCCGCGGCCTCGGCGCCCTCGATCGTGGCCGTCCGCAGGGCGCCGGCGGTGGTGAAGCCGAGGCCGGCGCCGTCCGGGCGCGCCCGTTCGAGGACGTAGGCGGCGCGCATGACGCTGAACATGTCGCCGGGGCCGGAGGCGACCGTGTCGGCGCCGAGCCCGGTCGGGGCGCCGGCGGCGCGGGCGCGTCCGGTGGGCGGGGCGCCGATGTCCAGCGCGGCCTCGATCGCGGGCGCGACCGACACCGTCCCGCCGCTACCGGCGATCCGCTTCAGCTCCTCGTCGGTGTAGAAGTTGGCGTGCACGTAGGTGGCCGGGTGGTCCATCAGCCCGTTGGCGTCGAGGAACGCCAGGCCGCGCGCGGCGCTCTCGGCGCCGTGGCCGCCCATGTGGGCGGTGACCGGCAGCCCGAGGTCGCGGGCCGTGCGCCATTCGGCGAGGGCGCGCTCGTCGCCCGCGATCTCGGGGCCGAGCGCGGCCATCGCCATCGTGAGCGCGCCGCCGGACCCGAAGTGCTCGCGGTGGACGCGGCCCGTCTCGGCGGCGAGGGCGTCGAGGTCTCCGCCGCCGTAGCAGTACCCGAACACCGCCCGGATGCCGGACGCGCGCAGCGCCGCGACGCCCGCCTCGGTGTGGGCCGGGCTCAGCTGGATGTGCGACCAGTCGACCAGCGTCGTGATGCCGGAGTCGAGGCACTCCAGGGAGCCGGCGAGCGTCCCGGCGAACACGTCGCCCGGCCGGTACCGGGGCGCCAACTCGACGAGGACCCGCTGAAGGTAGCCGGGGAGCGTTCCGTCCGGCAGGGCGGCGCGGATCCCGGCCTGCCAGGTGTGCCGGTGCGTGTCGACGAAGCCCGGCATGACGATGCGCCCGGTCGCGTCGATGGTCTCGGCGCCGTCCGGCGCGGCCAGGCCCGGGCCGACCGCGGCGATGCGTCCGTCCTCGACGAGCACGTCGGCGATGCCCAGCACGACGGGTTCGGGGGCCGTGTCGATCACGAGGCCGTTGGTGAGCAGGAGCGTCTTTGTCATGCGTGAAAGCTTAAGAGTTAGCTTTTTAAAAAGCAACAGGCTGAGCGAGTACGCTCGGGGCGTGCGGGACGAGATCGATGACGTGGCCGAGGCGTGGCGGCGGGACGGGCTGTCCGAGCCGCTCCTGGCGATGCTGGAGCTGAGCAAGCGCGCCGGGCGCGTCGCCAACCTGGTGCAGCAGGCCCTCCGCGGCCCGCTGGCCGAACTCGGCCTCACCTACGCCGAGTTCGAGGTGCTGACCGTGCTGCGCCGGGAGGGCGAGCCGTACCGGCTGAGGCCGAGCGAGCTCACCCGGTCGGCGTTCCTCACCTCGGGCGGGACGAGCAACGTCCTGCAGCGGCTGCAGAAGGCCGGCTACGTGGAGCGCGAGGCCAACGCGGGCGACGCGCGCAGCCGCTTCGTCCAGCTGACCGCGGACGGGCTGCGCGTCACCGAGCGGGCCCTGGCCGCGTCGGGGGCCGCGCACGAGGACGTCCTGGAGCGGGTGCCGCCGGAGGACGTCCGGGCCGCCGCCGACGCGCTGCGCGAGGTCCTGCTCGTCGCGGGCAGGCGCCGGTTCCGCTGAGCCCGCCGGGCGGCTACTGCCGCGCGGCCAGCTCGGAGACCTTCTTCTTGAAGTCGGGGCGCGCGAGCGGGCGGGTCACCCCGACCCAGTTCGCCTTCTTGTAGGTCTTCACGCCGATCGCGGGCACGCACGCCGAGCAGCTCGCCACGATCATCTTGCCGCCCCCGATGACCATCCCGACATGGCCGGGATTGTCGGCCGAGGTTCCGGGGCCGGAGTTGAAGAACACCAGGTCGCCGGGCTGCTCCTTGCCCTTGGCGATCTTCACGCCGAACGGCCACTGCTCGAACGTCGTGCGCGGGAGGTTGAGCCCGACCTGCCGGTAGGCGGCCTGGAGCAGGCTGGAGCAGTCGTAGGCGTCCGGCCCGTTCGCCCCGAACACGTACGGCTTGCCGCGCTGCGCCATCGCGAACGCGATGATCGTCTTGACGAGGGCGCCGACGTTGGCGGGGAGCTCGTTGTCCTCGCAGTTGATCCCGTTCGCCTGGACGGCCTTGAAATCGCCGCCGACGTAGCGCTTCGCCCAGTCCAGGACGAGGTCCACGTAGTCCCACGAGTGGTTGTACTGGAAGATCGCGGTGCGCATGCGCTCCGGGGCGCCGTTGTGCTTGAGGTAGGCGGCGGCCGTCGGGACGGCGTCCGCCGGGTCGTAGCGGTCCTTCTTGCCGTCCTTGTCGCCGTCCACCGCGAACGCCTTGAACGTCGCGGCGAGGAACTGCATGGGCCCGCCCGCGCCGGCGTAGTTCTCCCCGCTGGAGACGCCCGGCATCGTCGACCGGCCGTGGTCGGTCTCGACCTTGCCGACGCCCGCCAGGACGTTCCAGGGGATGCCGTACTTCTTGCCGGCCTCCTGGTACAGCTTCAGGAAGTCGGCGGGGACGGACTTCGCGTCGGCCGCCGCCGCGGGCTGCGCGCCGGCGCCGGCGACGTTCACGCAGCCGCCGCCCCCGCCGATCCCGCCGCCGAACAGGAACTGGCTCGCGCCGAACAGGATCGGGATGAAGACCAGTGCCACGAACATCACCGCGGCGACGCCGAGGGCGCCGACCATCAGCAGCCTCCGCGGACTCATCCCGTGTCACCCTCCTGCCCGGCGTCGGCGGGCTCGAACGAGTAGACCCGCAGCGAGCCGCCGTCCCGCGTCACGGTCACCGCGTACTGCTTGGTGTCGCTGCTGGTCCGCCCATTCTTGGTGACCTGCTGCCGGCCGGTCACCAGGAAGATGATCGAGTTGTTCTCGATGTCGCGGACCTGGTCGAGGGACGCCGTGCCCTGCGCGACGAGTTCCTCGCGGCGGCGCTCCTCCACCATGCCTGGCGTCGCCACGCCCTGTCCGAGCCGCTGCCCGAGGTCGGTGGTGGTCAGGCCGGTGAAGCGCGCCATGTAGGCCTGGGGGGCCTCGTCGTAGCGGTACGTCCCGTAGGCGGCGACGAACCGCTGCGCCATGTCGGCCGCCGTGGCGAACTCCTGCCGGGAGAACGGCAGCAGCCGGTAGAGGTCGAAGTCGTTCGGGTCGACGGGGCTCCGGATCCCCGGCGGCGGCGACGCGGGGGCCTGCGGGCCCTGCGAGGCCGTCGCGCTCGGACGGGCCTGCGGCTCGTCGCCGGACCCGCCCGAGGGCGAGGCCACCGTCAGGTAGACGCCGACCGCCGCGAGCAGCACGACGAGACCCGCGAACAGCAGCTTGCGCCGCCGGTCGTTCAGGTTCATCACTCGTCCCGGCCCGACTCACCGGACCGGCGGTCCACCGGACGCAGCCAGAACGGGATCGGCGGGCTGGCGTTGGAACCGCCCCTGCCCCACAGCGGCGGGGGCGCCTGCCGCCCGCCGGGCTCGGGACGCGAGGGCCTCGCGCCCCCGCCGCCGCCGGAGCGGCCGCGCTGCCGGGGGACGTTCCCGGAGCCGCCGCCCGAACCGCCCGAGCCTCCGTTGCCGCCGCCGTTGCCGCCGCCGAACCAGCCGCCGCCACCGGAGCCGCCCGAACCGCCGGAACCACCCGAACCGCCGGAACCGCCGCCCGAACGTCCGCGGCCGCGCCCGGAACCGGACGAGCGTCCGCCACCGCCGCCGAACCAGCCTCCGCCGCCACCGCCGGAACCACCGCCCGAACCGCCGCTGCCGCCCGAACCACCGCCGTCGGACACGCCGCCGCCGTTGCCGCCGCGCCCCGTCCAGGACGTCGGGCGGACGGTGCCCTTGCCGGAGCCCGTCCCGCCTCCGCCGCCGGAGTCCTCACCGTCGCCCTTCGCGACGGTGACGCCGCCGGGCTTGGCGGCCCCCGCCCTGCCGCCGTCCGTGCGGCGGTCGCCGAGCGCGCCCGCCCTGGTCGGCAGGTTCAGCGGAGGAGCACCGCGCCTGGAGCGCCCCTGCGCCGCCGCGGCGCCCGCGCCGCGCGGCTTGGCCGCGAGCACCGGCGCGTCCTCGGGCGACTGCTCGGTGCCCGCGCCGGGCGTCGTCCGGTCGGCCGCGGCCACCGTGCCGGCCACCGCGCCGCCGCCCGTCACGCCGCCGGCGACGGCCGCGGCCACCGCCGGGTCGTTCTTGGCCTTGCGGAACATCTGGTAGGCGGCCACCGGCGGCATCGCCTCGGTGCTCTTGCGGGCCGCCGCGATCGACTTGCCGAGCTCGGCCTCGCCCTTGCCCCTGGCTCCGACCGCCGAGTAGCCGACGGAGGAGAACAGGTGCTGGAACGGCTTGCGGTACACGAACGCCGCGAACGTCACCAGCGCGATCAGCACCACCTGCAGGCCCCAGGGCAGCGTCTCGCCGAGGATCAGGCTGTACGCCCACAGCAGCAGCGAGAGCACCCCGATGAGCGCGGCCTGTTTCAGCAGCATGGACAGCAGCAGTTCGAGCCAGCGGATGGCGACGACGCGCCCGACGCCCGGATGGATGCCGATCCCGAGGAAGATCGGCCCCGCGACGAGGAGCAGCAGGAACGCGATCTTCACGACGATCAGCGCGAGCGCGATGACCAGGATGAGCAGGCCCGCGACCAGCGCCGCGAACAGCGCGATGAGCGACACTCCCAGCCGGTTCTGCCAGTCCTTGCCCTGGAAGAGCGCGTAGTTCTGGGGATGGTTGTCGTGGATGTCCTTCGTGACGTCCTTGTAGGCGTCGGACTTCTTCCCCAGGTCGACCTTGTTCGTCCCGTACGTCTCCGGAAGGTCGACCGCCTGCGCCCAGAGCAGCTTGTCGGCGTTCTGCTTGATGATCTTGGCGTTGGGGTCGCTGGTGCCGAACTCGCCCTGCAGCCACGGCTTGCAGACCAGCGCGACCCACAGCGCGTTGGCGTTGCGGGACGTCGCGTCCATGCGCTCCGACGTCGCCGGGTCGGGTCTGCCCTCGGGGACGGGAACGCACGTCCCGCCCTTGGTATCGCTCGGTGGCAGCGCGGCGCTGAACGCGGCGCTGGTCGCCTCGGACACCTTCGTCCCGAGCGTGGTGAAGTCCGCGGGCCGCGCGATCAGCCAGACCAGCGCCACCATCGCGGCGACCATCCAGATCACGCCCTCGGTGACCTTGCTCGCCCGCTTGCGCACGAGCCCCCACCAGGCGAGCCACATCGCGCCGAGGATGACCACCCACGACCAGTAGCGGGCGTTGAACGTCTTGCCGACGTTGGTGATGACCCCGTCGACGGTCTCCTTCAGCCAGCTCAGCAGCGACTCCGACGCGGCCGCCTGGTAGACGCTGATCGTCGTCCGGTCGATCGTCCGGACGAGGGTGAACACGGTGTTCGCGATCGCGTTGCCCATCATCGACATCGCGTCCGAGCAGCCCATGTCGACCGCGTACCAGGTCTGCCCGGCGGTGCCGTACCGGTCGTAGTACGTGAGCTTCTCGACGGGCGTCTTGCGCAGCTTCTCGTTCGGGTAGTCGGGCGGCTTGATCATGCCGTCCGTCCCGGACCCGTACTGCTCGGGCGCCGGATGGTCCGCCGGGCTGCACGCGTCGTTCAGCGGGTTCGGCAACTGCGGCACCGACGCGGACGCCGGCGACAGCGGGCCCAGCATGAACAGCGCCATGACGACCAGCAGCATCACCGAGCGGCGCGTGCGCGGCGCGTGGCGGCGCCGGACGCGCCGAGGGCGCCGCAGAACCTTGGGGTCGAGTCCTTCGGCGGGCGAGCGCTGCAGTCGCGCGGCCCTGTCGCGGGAACCCATCATCGGGAGACCTCCTCGACCTCGGCCCCCGCGGCGGTGAGTTCGGACGTGCCCGGACGGGACCGGGTCGGGTTGGTGTCGAGCCAACGCTGCAGTTCCTCGGAGATCAGGTCGACGCCGATGCGCCCCGCACGGCCGTCGAGGTCACGGAAGATGCATTCGCCGTTGCCGAGGTTGCGCAGCACGGCCTTGTGCTCGTCGGACGCCTCGACCCCGAGTAGGGACATGACGCTGCCGACCTCGACCCGCTCGGTGGAGCGGAACGAGAACACCGAGGACAGGCAGTTCGTCACCTGCTCGTTCAGGAGGTCCCCCGCGTTCTGGGAGACCAGGATCAGCGCGGTGTTGCGGGAGCGTCCCATCCGCGACACCTCGGGCACCAGCTTGGCCCCCTCGGGCGTCGAGGTGATCGCCCACGCCTCGTCCAGGAAGATCGCCTTCGGGAGCCGCCGGTCGAGGCCGTGCATGAGGCGCCGCGCGAACTGCGACACCAGGTACATCAGCGCGACCGACAGCCGCTGCTCGTAGGAGTAGTCCTCCCGCGAGATCGCGACGTCCGGCAGGGTGAGCCCGCCGAGCGTGAACACGGTCGTCCAGCCGGCGCTGTCGATGCGCTCGCCGCCGGACGGGTCGAAGCACAGCCGCGCGAGCCGCATCTCCGACATCGAGCGCAGCACGGCGCCGAGGTTCTTGGACGCCGGGTCTTCGGCGGCCTCCAGGTGGTCGACGACGCGGCCGAGCGAGGGCCGCTCGGCGTTGGCGACCGCGCCGACCGCCTGGATCATCGCGGACTCGCGCTCCTCCGACATCCGCGGCAGCAGCAGCCGCAGCGTCTCGGTCGCCATCGTCTTCATCGTGGCGAGGTCGTCGCCGAAGGAGAACGGGTCGAGCAGGCCGGGCGCCGCCGAGCCGAGCGGCAGGATCCGCGCCTTCCGGCCCCGCGCCTTGAGCAGCTCCACGAGCGACTCGGCGTCGCCCTTCGGGTCGATCGCCGCGATCGTGACGCCGCGCAGCGCCATCTGGTAGATCAGCAGCAGCGCGAGGGTGGTCTTGCCGCCGCCGGGCTCACCGGTGATCGCCACGGCCGTCGGGCGGTTGCGCGCCGCGGCGACGAGCGGGTCGAAGTGCACGATCGCGCGGGCCCGGCCGAGCGTCTCGCCGATGTAGGGGCCGACCCAGCCCTCGCCCTCGTCGTCGGAGCGGTCGCCGAGGTCGACGGTCGCGACCGGCATGCCGCCCGCGATGGTGCGCAGCGGCTGCCGCTGCGCGTAGGCGTTCAGGCGGATCTGGTCGCCGGGCAGCGACTCCAGGAACAGCGAGAACTGGTCGCCGGTCGAGTTGACCACGTCGATGCCGATGTCGCGGTAGTGCTCCACGACGGCGTCCACGCGCTGCGCGAGCAGGTCCTCGCTCGGCGCCGACACGATCAGCCGGTGCCACCCGTAGACGAACGGCAGCCGCTCCTTGGTGATGCCGTGCTCCAGCATGCGGGCGGCGTCGATCTGCTCCGCGAGCGCGATCGGCGCCTCCGCGCCCGCCTCCCGGATGTGCTGGTCCATGTCGCGGGCGTGCGCGAGCTTGCGCGAGACGTCCTTGGACGCCTTCGCCGGCGGGATCAGCTTCATCCGCGCGCTGATCTCCACGGGGAACGGCAGCGCGTCGGCGTAGTGGAACCAGGGCTCGCCGTCCGGGAACGGCATCATGTCGGGGAAGCGCGCGAACGACAGGTACGCGACGTACGACGCGGCCGTGGCGCCGCCGCCCGCCCCGGTGAAGTTCGGCTGCTCGATCCGCAGGTACGAGCGCCCGTTGTGGATGGCGCCCTCCACCAGCGACTCGATCTCGCCCTTGCCCCACGTCCGGCGCGGGACGGCCGACGGCGGCGGATCGGCCAGCGAACCCGTCACCGCGTGCTGGAACAGCCACGCGACCTCGGTGGAGGTGGCGTGCCTGGCGTACAGGGCGGACCCGCCGAGCGCGCGGCCGATCCGCTCGGCCTGCTCCGTCCAGCGCGCGATCTCCTTCTTGTCGACCGCGTCGTCGTGCACGCCGAGGACGCTCTCGCTGCGCTTGTAGGCCCTGAGGAGCTGCGGCAGGACGCCGCCCGACAGGTGCGCGCCCATGCCCCGCGGGCCGAGCCGCACCCCGAGGTAGACCTCCTTGGTCCAGAAGTCCTTGGCCCACACGTGGGCGTAGGTCTCCTCCAGGTACTCGCGCCACCCGGTGCCGCCGTCGGACGTCCGGTCCAGCGCGAGCGCCCATTCCGCCGCCGGATAGGTCCGGTGCGCGATCCGCAGGTGGACCTCGGCGTCCTGCATGCGGATGCCCGCCAGGGCGATGGTGATGTTGGTGGCGAGCGCCTCGCGCTCCTCACCGGTCGTGAACTCGTACGACACCGTGGGGAGCCGGAAGTACGCCCACGCGGCGCTGTCGGTCAGCAGGACGCGGTCGTCGAAGTACCGCACGGCCAGCCGGCTCGACTTGCTCATGCCGTCCTCCCGACGCCGGTTCCGATCAACGATTCTCTCCACCGCCGGGCGGCCGCACAGGGCTGCCCGGGAGAGTGTTCGCCATCCGGACGGTCATGAACGTCAGGCGCGTCCGCCAGCAATGCCCGGTTCACCTCGGTCTCCGCTCGATGCCCGCGAGGGGCGCTCATCGGGTGGCCTCCTGCTCCTGCTGAAGCTCCTGGTAACGCTCGGGCATGACGGTGAAGCCGCCGGCCACGACGCCGGCGAGGGCAAGATAGGCACGCCGCGTGGGCGTGCGCAACGACTTCAGTTCGTTGCGGGGCGCGCGGTCCATGCTCAGGTGATCATCCCACGGGATGCGCACCAGCGCCCGGCACCGGCCCCGCGCCACGGCCTCGGCCTGCTCGACGTCGTCCATGCTGCGGCGGCTCACCCCGTTGATGACCGTCACCGCGCGGGACCGCAGCTCCTCGTAGCCGTGGCCGTCCAGCCACTCGAACGTCATCGCGACGGCGCGGGGCGCGTCGGCGCTCGCCGGGGCGACGAGGACGATCTGGTCGGCGTACGGCAGGACGCGTGCCACCACGGCGGCCGCCGCGTCCAGCAGCGTCACCGAGTAGAACTTGTCGATCGTGCGGATGGCGAGCGCGTAGTCGCGGTCGTCGAGCGCCTGCAGCGGGTTCTTGCCCGCCGCGATGACGTCGAGGCCGGACTTGGCCTGCGAGGTGTACCGGCGCATCGCGGTGAGGCTGGAGACCTGGTCGGCGCGCGTGATGAGCCCGGTCAGCGTCTCGTTGGTGTCGCTGCGGGTGCGCCGCGCGAGCGCGCCCGGGCCGGGGTTCACGTCGATCGCCACGACCGGCTCGCCGTTGTGCTGCGCGAACGTGTGCCCCAGCATCAGCGCCGTGACGGTCTGCCCGGCGCCGCCGGTGCAGCCGAGCACGACGACGTGGCGCGTCCCGTGGAACGGCTGCTGGATCCGCTGCTGGTAGTCGGCGTCGACCTCGCCGTGCCCGCCGCCGACGGCGTGGATGAGCCGCCGCAGCCCGCCGGAGGTCACCTCGTGCTCGGGACCGGGCGGGGTGATCGCCGGACCGGACGGCGGCGGCGACGGAGGCGGCGGCAGCGGCCGCGGCCGGACGGGCGACGCGGGCTGCGAGCGCACCTCCCGCGGCGGCGCCTCCTCCTCCACCGGACGCGGCGGTTCGACGGGACGCTGTAGTTCGACGGGACGCTGTAGTTCGACGGGACGCTGTAGTTCGACGGGACGCTGTAGTTCGACGGGACGCGGCGGTTCGACGGGCGGCGGGTTCTGCGCGGGCGGCGCCACCGGCTCGGGACCGGCCTGCCGCTGCGGGTTGGACAGCCCCTTCGACCAGGGCCTGGGCGGCTCCCTCAGCGCCCCGGGCTGCTCCGGCGGCACGGCGGGCCGCACCGGCGGCGGCGCGCTCGGCTGCTCCGCCGACGCGGCGGGCGGCTCGGGCCGCGCGGCCTCCCGCTCCCCCGGCACGGCGGGCGGCCGCACCGTCCACTCGGGACGCCGCGCGGGGGGCAGTTCCGGCGGCGCGACGGGACGCCTCACCTGCGCGGGCCGCTCCGGCGGTGCGGCCGGACGCTCCGTCTGCGCGGGCGGTGCGGTCGGACGCTCCGCGTGCGCAGCGGGCTGTTCCGGCTGCGCGGCGGGACGCTCCGTCTGCGCGGCGGGCGGCTCCGGCAGCGCGGCGGGACGGCCCGTCCCGGCGGGCTGCTCCGGTGGCGGGGTCGGACGGCCCGTCTGCGCGGCGGGCGGCTCGGGGGGCTGGGCCGGCTGCGCGGCGCGCTGGTGCGGGGGCGGGCGCCGAAGGCGCCGGGGACCATGGGGATGTCGGGGCGGGTGGCGGCGGGGGCCTCGGGGGCCGGGGTCTCGGGGGCGGGGGTCCTGGGGGCCGGGACCGGTCCGTGGGGGGCGCGCGTGCCGGCGACCTTCCTGTCGCCGGGCTCTCCGTTGAACGCCTGCGTCACGCGCACGCGCTCGCCGTCGGCGGCGTGGGCCTGGTCGGGCTCGGCGGGCGGCTGCCGCGTGACGCCGTCGCCCGGTTCGGCGGGGCGCACCCACCGGACGCTCGGCGCCGCGGGGGCCTGCTCGTCCGCGCGCGAGGGCGGTTCGGGGGCGCCCGCGATCTCCTCGGCGGCCCTGCGGACGTCGGGGCGGGGCTGCTCGGGGATGTCGGGCCGCGTGTCGGCGACGGGGACGGCCTGCCAGAGCTCCGCCTGCTCGCCGGGGCGGCGGACGCCGGAGGCCAGGGCCCGCTTGCCGGAGCCGGGCGGCGGGGCGGGCGGGGGGACCTCCAGCCGCGGCGTCGCCGGGGGCTGCTCGACCCCGGCGGGGAAGGCCAGGGCGTCGTCCTCGTGCGCGATGTCGCGGGTCGTGCGGCGCCACGCCTTGGGCGGGACGACGGGCTGGGGCGCGGCGGGGGGCGGGAGGGCTCCCTGCGGGAGGAGGGGCTGCGCGGCGACGGGCTCGGGGGCGGCGGGGACGGGCTCGCGCTGGGCCGCGTACTCGTCCAGGGACGGGGGCGCGGAGGCGACCGCGGGGCGCGGGACCAGGACCGGGGTCGCGGCGGGGGCCGCGGCGGGTTCCGGCTCCGCGGCGCGGCGGCGGGCGCGGCGGCGGGTCTTGATCGCGGCCCGTTCCATCGCGGCGGCCGGGGCGGGGCCCCCGGTGCGCCGCCAGACGCGGGCCACGATGACGACCTCGCGGGGCTCCTGGATGGGGGTGAGGCGGCACCAGGTGCGGGGCTCGGCGAGGTAGCGGCTCTGGGAGAGCAGCAGCTCGGTGAGCCTCTTGCCCTCGATGACAGGGCGTGTCGCCAGCCAGGTGAGCACTCCCGGCGGGACGATGTAGAGCACGTGCCAGGGGGACGCGAAGGGGATCCCGACGAGCCGGAGCAGCAGGATCCACGGCACGAACACGCCGAGGAAGACGCCGATCTGGACCAGCGGCAGCGGCATCGGAAGCCGCAGGTCGTACAGCTTGTAGAGCCGCTTCTCGATGCGCCAGATGTTCGTGTACGTGGGTAGATCCACGCCCCTACTCCCCTAACTGCGCGAGCACCGTGCCGCCTGCCGACCTCCGCCCGAGGTCAGGCGTCCACGCCTAGGGCCTTGGCGATCGCCTTGGCCGTGGTCTCGATGATGTTCGGTACGTAGAAGACCACTCCGATCCCGATCGCGAGGCAGATGAACTGCACGAACCGCGTGATCTCGCGGGTGAACAGGAAGAAGATCGCCACAATGGAGACGATCACGAGGAACAGCGGGCCGAAGATCGAGCGCAGCCAGTCGGCGAGCTTGTCGGTCTTGAGCTCGTCGGCCGCGAGGATTTCGTGCGGAATCGCCGCCATGAGGTGCTGCAGCATCGCCTGGCTACCTTCCCTGGTTGGCGGTCGGTCTGGGGGTCGTGGTACTCATTTCGCGGCCTCTCATGACGCGTTGGGTTGTGTGGTGCCGCGAATGTCCTGGACGAGCCAGGTCGTCCCCTTCTTCACCATGGCGAGCTGGTAGCTCTGTTCGAGCTCACCGCCGCCGCCCCCCGCGGGCTGCCACACCACGGTCGCGGTGACGGTGCGCGAGCCCTCGGGCCCCTTCGGCGCGACGACCTCCTTGACCTGGACGAAGACGACGGACTTGGCCAGGCCCGCGATGGTCGTCCCGTTGGAGAAGCGCGACAGGGCCGCCTGGTTGCCGTTCGCGTACTCCTGGAAGAAGGTGCCGAGGAAGGGCTGGAGTTCGGTTTCGAGGGAGGCGTCGCGGTCTTGGACCCCGTCCTGAGGAAGCTGCGCCTTGGCCGGAGGGGGGAGCAGGGCGGGGCGGGCGGAGACGACCAGCGAGCCGCTCCGGTCGGCGTACACCGGGACGGCGAGGCGGAGCCAGCGGTCGGCGGTGCGGGCCAGGAGCGTCACGGTGGCGTTGCTGGCGTCGCGGGCGTCGACGCCGGCGACCTGGACGGACTGGACCTGCATCCTGCCGACGCCGTTCCAGCCGTACTGGGCGTCGGCCCCGTCGGGCAGGAAGGTCCGCAGCTGCGCCTCGCGGGCGGGCGCGGTCTTCTGGTCGAAGTTGAGGTAGACGTTGGCGAACTGGAGGGCGAACGCGCCCGCGGCGCTGCTGGGGAACCCGGCGTTCTTCGGGGCCTTGGACGCGGCGCCGCCTCCGCTCGGCGTGTCGTCGGCGGTGAAGCGCTCGAACGGGGCGCGGACGCCGTTGACGAGGATGACGATGATCAGTGCCCACAGCACGGCGCGGCCGACCCAGACCCACCAGCGCCCGCCGGAGCCGCCCCAGCGGCCGCCGCCGCGCGAACCGCCTCCGCCGGACCGTCCGCGGCCGCGCTCGGGCAGGTCCCACGGGTCGGCGGACGCCGCGAGCGCCCGTCCGGGCGCCGCGGTCTCCTCGACAACGGCGGTGTCACGGCCGCGTCCCACGGCCGACCTGCGAGCCATCCTGCCTCCGCTCGCGCCTCGCCCCCGGTCGGCGCGGTCCTGTGTGCCTGGTCATGTTCCGGTGGCTTTTCCGAACCCACCTCGGGCCCAGGGTAACCACGGGCGTCAATTGTTCCAGCGCATCCCGGCGAAGCACAGCCCCGGCACGCGGTTGCGGATAATGCAATCCACCTCAGCAGGAACGGGAGGGATTGCCAAACGGTGACGTTCTTCTACCCAGGGCTCCGAACGGTGCGCATGCCCAGGTAACGGACAAGCGGGTCGCCTCAGAAGTTGCTTGGTCACGGGATGGCGTCGGGGTCCGCAATCCGTTCCCGAAAATAATGGACACGAAGTCGAAAATGCGACACTCGACACCAAACCACACAGCCCACCGGGCACGCCCTCCGCACCGGCACCCCGTGTCGCCAAAATCACACAGGTCACGGCGCCGCCCGGCCCCCGGCGGGCGCGGTCAGACGTTGAAGCGGAACTCCACGACGTCGCCGTCCTGCATGACGTAGTCCTTGCCCTCCATGCGCACCTTGCCGGCGGTGCGGGCGGCGGCCATCGAACCCGCCGCGGTCAGGTCGTCGAAGGAGACGGTCTCGGCCTTGATGAAGCCGCGCTGGAAGTCGGTGTGGATGACGCCGGCGGCCTCCGGCGCGGTGGCGCCCTTCGGGATCGTCCAGGCGCGCGACTCCTTGGGCCCCGCCGTCAGGTAGGTCTGGAGGCCGAGGGTGGCGAACCCGATCCGGACCAGCTGCGACAGGCCGGACTCCTCCTGCCCCATGCCCTGCAGCAGTTCGAGCGCCTCGTCGTCGGGCAGCTCGATCAGCTCCGCCTCGATCTTGGCGTCCAGGAAGATCGCCTCGGCGGGGGCGACCAGGGTGCGCAGCCGCTCGCGCAGGGCCTCGTCGGTCAGCTCGCCCTCGTCCAGGTTGAAGACGTAGAGGAACGGCTTGGCGGTGAGCAGGTGCAGCTCGCGCAGGAGCTCGGTGTCGATCCCGGCCTGCTCGGCGCCCGCGAACAGCGTGACGCCGTCGTTCAGGAGCTTCTGCGCGGCGTTGACGGCGTCGACGACGGCGAGCTTGTCCTTGTCCTTCTTGGTCCGGGCCTCCTTGTCGAGGCGCGGCAGCGCCTTCTCGATCGTCTGGAGGTCGGCCAGGATCAGCTCGGTGTTGATCGTCTCGATGTCGCGGGACGGGGCGACGTCGCCGTCCACATGCGTGACGTCGGGGTCCTCGAACGCCCGGATGACCTGGCAGATCGCGTTGGTCTCCCGGATGTTGGCGAGGAACTTGTTGCCGAGCCCCTGCCCCTCGGACGCGCCCTTGACGATGCCCGCGATGTCGACGAACTCCATCGTCGCCGGGATGACCTTCTGCGAACCGAACAGCTCGGCGAGCACGGTCAGCCGCTGGTCGGGCACCCCGACCACGCCGACGTTGGGGTCGATGGTCGCGAACGGGTAGTTGGCCGCCAGCGCGTCGTTCTTGGTCAGCGCGTTGAAGAGCGTCGACTTGCCGACGTTGGGCAGCCCGACGATTCCGATGGAGAGGCTCACGGCCGTCAAGTTTATGGGCGCTCGCGGACCCCTTGGGCTGCCCGGAACCTCCGTCCGGCCTCCCGCCGGTGAACACTGGGCCAAATGTCCGGTGACGCGGCGCGTCCCGGCGCGTCGCGGTCGCCGATCGCGGACGCGCTGTCACGATGAGCGGATGGACCTCGCGCTGTTCGCCGGACTCCTCGTCGGCGCCGTCTTCGGCGCCGTCGCCGGGTACGCGCTGGCGACGAGCCGGCAGGGCGCGCTGATCGCGCGGGCGCGCGCGGCCGAGGAGAAGCTCGCCTACGCCGAGGAGCGGATGGCCGAGCACTTCGAGAACCTGTCGGCCAAGGCCCTGGACGCCAGCAACCAGCGGTTCCTGGAGCTCGCCGACGCGCGGCTCAAGGCGGCCGGCGTCGAGGCGGCGGGAGAGCTGCAGCGGCGCCAGCAGGCCGTCGAGCACCTGGTCGGGCCGCTCAAGGAGACGCTCGCCAAGGTGGAGGAGCAGCTCCGCGAGGTGGAGACGGGCCGCCGCGAGTCGCACGCCATGCTGGCCAAGCAGGTCGACTTCGTCCGGCAGAGCTCCGACCAGCTGCGGCGCGAGACGCAGTCGCTCGTGCGGGCGCTGCAGCGGCCCGAGGCGAGGGGGCGCTGGGGCGAGCTCCAACTCCGCCGCGTCGTGGAGCTGGCCGGGATGACGCACCACTGCGACTTCGACGAGCAGGCGAGCGCGGTCACCGCCGACGGCACCGTCCGCCCCGACATGGTGGTGCGGCTGGCCGGCGGCAAGAGCATCGTGGTCGACTCCAAGGTCTCGCTGGCCGCCTACCTCCAGGCGGCGGAGAGCGGCGACCCCGTGCGGCTCGACGCGCACGCCCGGCACCTGCGCGACCATGTCGACCGCCTGTCGGCCAAGTCGTACTGGCAGGCGTTCAGCCCGGCGCCGGAGTTCGTCGTGCTGTTCATCCCGGGCGAGGCGTTCCTGGCGCCCGCCCTCGACCGCGACCCCGGCCTGCTGGAGTACGCGATGAGGCGGCGCGTGCACATCGCCACGCCGACCACCCTCATCACGATGCTGCGGACGGCGTCCTACGCCTGGCAGCAGGCCGCCCTCTCGCGCAACGCCCGCGCGGTCTTCGAGCTGGGCAAGGAACTGTACGAGCGGCTGGGCACGATGGGGCAGCACGTCGACGAGCTGGGCCGCGCGCTGACCGGCGCCATCAAGTCCTACAACCGGACGGTCGGATCCCTGGAGACGCGCGTTCTGGTCAGCGCGCGCAAGCTGAACGAGCTCGGAGTGGTGGACGACGGCCTGGAAAGCCCGCATCCTGTCGAGGAGAGCCCCCGCGCTCTGTCCGCGGCCGAACTGACCGGATACGACGAACTTTTCGACGACGAGGACCATCTGCCTGATCGGGACCATTCCCGGCCTGGGCCCGCCCCGGGCGCGGCGGGTCTCGGCGGGCGCGTCCCCGAGCAGGGCGATCCGCGGAACGTCCGGGAGCGGAACGGGCCGGGGCGTGTGGGGGGTCCGCCTCCCACGGGGAAGAGGTGGCGATGAGTTCATCGGCGGTACGCGACGCGCCGGAAGGTTCCCCGGCGTCCCCGGAGGGCCCGGCGCGGCGCCGGCGCGGCGGCCCGGCCCGCTCGGAGTCGGCCGGCCCGGTCACGCTCACCGGGCGCGGCGGCATCGTGGTCATGTTCGCCGCGGGGGTGCTGTGCGGGCTGCTGTCGCGGTGGTTCGGCGTGCCGCTGCTCGCCGGCGCCGGGTTCGCGATCGGCTGCGCGCTCGCCGCGTTCGCGACGCGTCCCGCCGACCTGCTCACGCTCGTCGTCAGCCCGCCGCTGGTGTTCCTCGCCGCCACGTTCACGGTCGTGCTCGTCACCACGCTCGGCGAGGGCTCGCTGCTGCGCGGCGTCACGGTGGGCCTCTTCACCGCGCTCGCGGCCACCGCGCCGTGGCTGTTCTTCGGCACGCTGCTCGTGGTCGTGATCTGCCTGGCGCGCGGCGTCCTGACGAACGCCCGGGAGCTGCACGACAAGCTGGTCGGGGTCCGCCTCTTCGAGAAGGAGGAGAACGAGAACCCCGTCCGGTGGGACGAGTCCCCCGGTGGGGCGAAGGAGGGCCGCCACGCCCGCGGCGACCGTCCGCCGTCCGGGGCCGCGGGCTAGCCGGACGGGCCTAGACGGGCGTGATGCGCAGGTCCTTGCGGAGTTCCTTCGGCAGGGAGAAGCGCATCCTCTCCTCGACGGACTCGATCTCCTCGGCCTCGCCGTAGCCGCGCTCGGCGAGCCAGGCGAGGACGTCCTGGACCAGCTCGTCCGGGACGGACGCGCCGCTCGTGACGCCCACCGTGGTGACGCCGTCGAGCCACGCCGGGTCGATGTGCTCGGCGTAGTCGACGAGGTAGGAGGCGTCGGCGCCGTGCTCCTTGGCGACCTCGACCAGGCGGACGGAGTTGGAGGAGTTCGTCGACCCCACCACGATGACGAGCTGGGCCTGCGCCGCCATCTCCTTCACCGCGACCTGCCGGTTCTGGGTGGCATAGCAGATGTCGTCGGACGGCGGGTCCATCAGCTTGGGGAACCGCTCGCGGAGCTTCTCGACGGTGGCGACCGTCTCGTCCACCGACAGCGTGGTCTGCGACAGCCACGCCACCCGCTCGGGGTCGCGGACGGTCACGTTGGCGACGTCGTCCGGGCCGTCCACGAGGTGGATGTGGTCGGGGGCCTCGCCGGTGGTGCCGATGACCTCCTCGTGGCCCTCGTGGCCGATCAGGAGGATGTCGTAGTCCTGCGCGGCGAACCGCACGGCCTCCTTGTGGACCTTGGTCACCAGCGGGCAGGTCGCGTCGATCGTGCGCAGGTCGAGGCCCCTGGCCTCCTCGTGCACGACGGGCGCCACGCCGTGCGCGGAGAACACCACGATGGAGCCCTCGGGGACCTCCTCGGTCTCGTCCACGAAGATCGCGCCACGCTCCTCCAGCGTCTTCACGACGTGCACGTTGTGGACGATCTGCTTGCGGACGTAGATCGGGGCCCCGTACTTCTCCAGGGCGATCTCGACCGCTTGGACGGCCCGGTCGACGCCCGCGCAGTAACCACGCGGCTTGGCGAGCAGGACACGGCGCTGGGTGGAGGTCATGGCTCCATCGTACGAGGGTCCGGGCTGTGACCGACTCCACGGCACGCTTTGCCAGAATTCCATTCACCCCGCGTGACCAGGATCGCACCGATGGGGCAGAGTGAGAGGGGACGATGACGAGGCAGGAAGAGGAACGTCCGATGAGGAAATCGCCGCGCCGCCTCACTGAGCAGGTCCGCGAAACGGTGGGCGAGCAGGTCCGGG
The DNA here is from genome assembly GCF_050936235.1 of Spirillospora sp. CA-108201. Classification (NCBI taxonomy): domain Bacteria; kingdom Bacillati; phylum Actinomycetota; class Actinomycetes; order Streptosporangiales; family Thermomonosporaceae; genus Spirillospora; species Spirillospora sp. CA-108201. The sequence goes on from NZ_JBNJNE010000001.1 coordinate 4,384,851, forward strand.
ACCTCCCGCTGCACGCCGTCCGGCTGGCCATGTTCGGCGTCGGCCGGGCACTGCTGCTCAGCGACCGGGTGACCAGGGACTACAAGGAGATCACCGAAGGCGGCGGTGTGAAGCCGGTGGCCCTGCGGCTGCGCGAGGACGTCCAGCACACGGCCGGGAAGGTCGTCGGGCTGGTCGCCGAGCGCGTCCGCGGTGAGGAGTCCGAGCCCGAGCCCGAGCCGGTGCGCCGCACCAGGACGGCCGGCGCGCGGACGCCGGCCGCCGAGGAGATCTCGGTCGGCAAGCCCGGCGCCGGGCCGGGCCACAAGCCGAAGCACGCCCGTCCCGGGGCGCCGCCGAAGCCCGCCAAGCCGGGCGCGCTGGGCAGGCACCACGCCAAGACGGAGGGCGGGGCCGGACCGGTCGCCGAGCCCGCGCCGAAGCCCGTGCCGTCGGAGCCGAAGCCGGAGCCCGCGCCGCAGGCCGAGCCCGCGCCGAGCCCGAAGGCCGCCGAGCCCGCCAAGCCGAAGCCCAAGCCCAAGCCGAAGGCGGCCGAGGCTTCGAAGGGCAAGGCGCCGGAGAAGAAGGCGGACGAGGCGACCTTCGCGCCGAAGCCCGAGTCCAAGCCCGCCGCGCAGGCGGAGGCCAAGCACGTCGCCAAGGAACTGCCGGTCCCCGACTACGACAGCGCCACGCTGCCGCAGCTGCGCGCACGGCTTCGCGGCCTGTCCGCCGACCAGGTGAAGCTCCTGCGCGAGTACGAGCGCAAGCACGCCGGTCGTGAGGACGTCATCCGCATGTACGAGCGCCGCATCGCCAAGCTCAACGGCCTCAACTGAGCGACACGTCGGAAGAGAGGCCCCCGGGAGATTCCGGGGGCTTCTTCCGTCGCGGGGTCAGGCCGCCGCGGGGGCGTCCTGGAAGGAGTGGTCGATGTCGACCCGCTCCAGGGGCTCCAGGTGGCGGCGGCGCACCGCGAGGATGCCGATCGCGACGGCGCAGCAGGCCGCGCCGACGACGTACGGCAGGTTCGCGTCGACCTCCTCGGCGAGCTTCGTCGCGATGAAGGGGGCGAGCGCGCCGCCCATCCACCGGACGAAGTTGTACCCGGCGGACGCGACGGGCCGCGGGCTGTCGGAGACCTCCATGGCGGCCTCGGTGAACGCGGTGTTGTTCAGCCCGATCGGGATGCCCGACAGAACGGTGCAGGCGATGATCCCGCCGTGCCCGAGGAAGGCGAGCCCGAGCTGGAACACGATCAGCAGGGCCAGCGCCAGGTACATGACCCGGACGGTCCCGATGCGCCGTTGCAGCACGGGGGCGCCGAACACCGACGCCAGGGCGACCATCACGCCCCAGCCGAAGAAGACCAGGCCGATGCCGTGCGCGCTCATCCCGAGGACGAACGGGGTGAAGGCGAGGATGGTGAAGAAGGCGTAGTTGTAGAACAGCGCGGTGAACGCGGTGGTGGACAGTCCGCCGTGCGCGAGGGCCCGGATGGGCGCGCTCAGGCGGGTCTTCTCGGCGGGCTTCGGCGTGGGCCGGAGCAGCGTGAGGATCAGCAGGAAGCCGACCGCCATGAGCGCGGCGGTGCCGAAGAACGGGAACCGCCAGTTCATGTCGCCGAGCAGGGCTCCGACGAGCGGGCCGAGCGAGATGCCGATGCCGAGCGCCGCCTCGTACAGGATGATCGCCGACTCCGTTCCGCGCCGCCCCTTCGCGGGGGCCGGCCCCCCGCACCCCCCGGATCGCCTCCGGCTCCGCCGGAGGCCGCGCCCACGATCACCGCGAGCGCCGTCGCGACGAACAGGGCGTTGCCGAGGCCCCAGCCGGCGCGGAACCCGACGAGCTGCCCGACGGTCCCGGACGTCCCGGCGAGGGCGGCGAAGGCCACGACGAGGGCGAGGCCGATCAGCAGCGTCCTCCTCCCGCCGATCCGGCTGGACACCCAGCCGGTGACCAGCATCGCCACCGCGGTGATCAGGAAGTAGCTGGTGAACAGCAGGGACACCTGACTCGGCGAGGCGTCCAGGTTCACCGCGATGGCGGGCAGGATCGGGTCGACGAGGCCGATGCCCATGAAGGCGACGACCGCGGCGAAGGCGGTCGCCCACACCGACATCGGCTGCCTGAGGATGCCGCCGCCCCGCGGGGTCGCCGAGGGCTTCGCGTGCATGGGTACCTCCGTGTGCTGGTTCGGGTGCGCCGAAGAGCTCGCCGAGGGCGGGCGGCGCCGCGGCGACCGCCGCGCGCTCCTGGTCCGCCGGCTCGCGTTCGGACGCGGTCGCGGTGTCTCCTCGGAGTTACTTAGTTAGACTAACTTAGCTCGGCTAATATTCATGCCCGCCGCGGATGTCTCTTCGGTCACCGCGGCCGGGGCGGCGACGGGCGAACGCGAAAAACCCCGGCCACGCCGGGGCGCGCCGGGGCGTCCGGGCGGCGAGGGGAGGGTCCTGCCGAGGCGGGGGCGGCGTTGCGGTTCAGGGGGCGCCGAAGAGCTTGTCGAGGGCGGGGAGGGCCGCGGCGACGGCGGCGCGCTCCTCGTCCGTCAGCTCCGCGAACCGCTCGGCGAGGATGCCGATCCGGCGCTCGCGCCCGGCCGCCAGCCGGTCGCGCCCGAGCGCGGTGAGCCGGGCCGTCACGACGCGCGCGTCGGCGCCGCTCCGGCCCCGCGCGACGAGCCCGTCGCGCTCCAACCGGTTGATCTGCGCCGTCATGGTCGGCAGCCGCACGCCGTGCTCGGCGGCCAGCTCGGTCATCCGCCGCGGCCCGTGCTCCAGGGAGCCGAGCACCGACAGCTGCTGGCTGGTGATCGGCTGGTCGGCGCTCACCTGCCGCAGCATCAGCACCACGTGGCGCAGGCGCCGGTTGAGCCGCTCGGCGAGCTCGCGTTCGGATGCGGTCACGGTGTCTCCTCGGAGTTGCTCGGCCGGGTCCGGGCCGGCTCGGCTGAAGATCGGCGCCAGGGACGTGCTGTCCGGTCACAGGGATTCTGCCGGGGCGGGCGGTGTGCGGGCTCTTGGAACGGGGGCGCGCCGTAGGCTGCCTGCATGGCGATGGAGACCACGGCCGAGAACCCGGTCCCGGTGCGCACCGTCCTTCAGGCGGTGAGCGGATGGATCGGCAGGCTCGGCCGCATCTGGGTGGAGGGTCAGATCACCGACCTCAACGCCCGCGGCGGCACGGTCTACATGACGCTCCGCGACCCGGTGGCGAACATGTCGGTGCGGGTCGTGGGCCCGCGCGCGGTGTTCGAGGCCGCCGGGCCGGCGGTCACCGACGGCGCCCGCGTCGTCGTGCACGCCAAGCCCGACTTCTGGATCAACCGCGGGACGTTCTCGCTCAGCGTGCTGGAGATCAGGCCGGTCGGCGTCGGCGAGCTGCTGGCCCGGCTGGAGCGGCTCAAGCGGGTGCTGGCGTCCGAGGGGCTGTTCCGGCCCGAGCGCAAGCGCCCGCTGCCCTTCCTGCCCGCCCGCATCGGGCTGATCTGCGGGCGCGACTCCGACGCCGAGCACGACGTCCTGCAGAACGCGCGGCGGCGGTGGCCGGCGGTGGCGTTCCGGGTGGAGAACACCGCGGTCCAGGGCTCCTACGCGGTCGGCGAGGTGATGGAGGCGCTGCGCGCGCTGGACGCCGACCCCGAGATCGACGTGATCATCATCGCGCGGGGCGGCGGCGCGATGGAGGACCTGCTGCCGTTCTCCGACGAGGCCCTCGTCCGCGCGGTGCACGCCGCCCGCACGCCGGTCGTCAGCGCGATCGGGCACGAGCAGGACAGCCCGCTCCTGGACCTGGTCGCCGACGTCCGGGCCTCCACCCCGACCGACGCCGCGAAGAAGGCCGTGCCGGACGTGCGGGAGCAGCTCCAGCTCGTCCGGCAGCTGCGCGACCGCGGGCGGCGGTGCCTGTCCGGCGCGGTGGAGCGGGAGCTGGCGTGGCTGCGGTCGGTGCGTTCGCGGCCCGCGCTGGCCGACCCCGTGCGGGAGATCGAGCGGCAGTCCGAGCAGGTCGCGGCGCTGCGCGACCGGGCGCGGCGGTCCCTGTCGGCGGCGCTGGACCGGGCCGGGGACGAGCTCGGGCACACCCGCGCCCGCCTGCAGGCCCTCTCCCCCGCCGCGACGCTGGAGCGCGGGTACGCGATCGTCCAGCGGGAGGACGCGTCGGTGGTGCGGGAGGCGGCGTCGGTCAAGGACGGCGAGCGCCTGCACGTGCGGCTCGCCGACGGGCGGCTCGGCGTGAGCGTGACCGACCGGGAGTGAGCCGCGGATCGCGAGGTGCCGACCGGGGGACGGGGAGCTCCCCCGAGGATGAGAGGGTGGGCCGGTGGCGGACGAGAACGGGACGGCCGAGAAGCCGTCGTACGAGCAGGCGCGCGACGAGCTGGCCGAGGTCGTCAAGCGGCTGGAGGCCGGCGGCCTGACGCTGGAGGAGTCGCTCGGCCTGTGGGAGCGGGGCGAGAGGCTCGCCGCCGTCTGCGAGGAGTGGCTGGAGGGCGCGCGCGCCCGGCTGGCCGCGGCCCTCGAACGGCCGGACGACGGCGAGGCCGCCGCCCCGTTCTGAGGGTCAGGAGGCCGGCGTGGCCGTCGCCGGAGGCGTCGGCCCCCCGTTCTTCGCCTGCTCCTTGAGCGCCCCGGCCAGCACCGCGAGCTCCGCGTAGGACGCGGTGCCGGTGACGACGACGCTGACCCCGTTCGGAAGCGTCCGGGCGAGCGTGTTCGCCTTCTTGTCCTTGCGGTGGTACTTGGTCCAGGAGACGCCGTTCACCTGCTGCGTCCCGACCGGCTGGCTGCTGTTGGCCATGCGCGGGACGTACTGCGACGCCTTCTCGTTGCTCTGCTCCAGCGCCGCGTACTCGTCGCTGGGCGTCACGAACCCCAGGTGCCAGGCGACCGGGTCCTTGCCCTCGGCGTCGAGGCCGTTCACCCGTGAGCTGTTGGGACGCCAGTTCGCCGGCAGCCCCTCGGGCGCGTAGACGCTGTAGGGCGCGTCGTTGCGCATCGCCCACAGCTGCGAGCTGTAGTCGACGGTCGGCAGGACCTCTTCGTCGCTGCGCGGCGTGACGACGTAGACCGCCAGCACGATCAGCAGGCAGGCGCCCATCGCCATGGTGAAGCCGCCGAGGCCCGTCGTCAGCCGCTTGTACACGCCGGGGCTCACCTCGACCACGGGCCGTTCCGCGGGGCGTTCCCGCTGAGCGTCCGTCTCGGGCCTGGCCTCGGGCGCGGCCGCCTCGGGGGCGTCCGCCTCAGGCGCGGCCGCCTCGGGCGGGGCGGCCTCGGCGTCCGGGGCGGAGGATGGGGTCTTGTCGGTCACCCCTCCAGGATCCCCCACCCTCAGCGCTGCTCCGTACCGGGGTTGCGGATCGTGCCGACGATGGCCATGATCTTGTCGGCCAGCCTGCGGGCGGCGTCCTCGTCGTCCAGCAGCGAGATCTCCGAAACCGCGCCCGCCATCGCGCCCGTCAGCACCGTGACCAGGGCCTCGTCCACACCGCCGTCGGCGGTGTGGAACAGGGCGGCGTTGCGGCGGGCCCACTTGTTCAGGCGCTGGCGCATGACCCGGTCGAACCCGGGGGGCCCGTCGCCGGAGATGAACAGCCGGGCGACGTCCCGCTCGTCCAGGCAGCCGTTGAGGTAGGCGCCCGCGCCGGCGATGAACTGCCGCATGGGGTCCTTCTCGCCGGCCTCCCGGACGGCGCTGATCGCCTCGCGGGTGCGCTCCTGCTGGCGGCCCTGGAAGTCCTCGAACAGCGTCAGGTACAGGTCCGCCTTGCCGTTGAAGTGGTGGTAGAGGCTGCCCACGCTGGCACCGGCCTTGGCGACGATGTCGGTCACCGCGGCCTGGGCGAAGCCGGACTCGCAGAAGACGTCCCTGGCCGCGGCCAGCAGGGCGCCGCGGGTGGCCGCCCCTCGGTCGGAGGTCCGCGCGGGCGCGTCCGCGGGCCGAGGGCCCCCGTTCTGACTCACCCCGCCGGACGGGACGTCGATGTCGCTGCTCATGACGCCTGAGATTACGCCCTCTCCCAGGGGGAAACGATCCCTTGTCCGTGCCGCGGTGGTTTCCCGCGCTCGTTTCGCCCGCGCCAGGACACCTGTTCGACCCCGTGCCCGGACGGCCCGCGGCCCGGCTGGTCTGGTCCAATTTGTGGCCTGCCATCCGGTCCACGGAGAATCCGAGTCACCACCGACCGAAGGGGCTGCCCCGCCATGTCCGATGAGACCACCGTTTCCTCCCCCCTCGCCACCGAGCCGTCGGCGCCGGACCGCAACCTCGCGATGGAGCTGGTCCGGGTGACCGAGGCCGCCGCCATGGCCGCGGCCCGCTGGGTCGGCCGGGGGGACAAGAACGGCGCCGACGGGGCCGCCGTGAACGCGATGCGCCAGCTGATCAACACGGTGTCCATGCGGGGCGTCGTCGTGATCGGCGAGGGCGAGAAGGACAACGCGCCGATGCTGTTCAACGGCGAGGACGTCGGGGACGGCTCCGGCGCCGAGTGCGACGTCGCCGTGGACCCGGTGGACGGCACCCGGCTCACCGCGCTCGGCATGAGCAACGCGGTCGCGGTGCTGTCGGTGGCGCCGCGGGGGTCGATGTTCGACCCGTCCGCGGTGTTCTACATGGAGAAGCTGGTGACCGGCCCGGAGGCGGCGGACGTCGTCGACATCGAGCGGCCGATCGCCGACAACATCCGCGCGATCGCCCGCGCCAAGGGGTCCTCGCCGCACGACGTGACGGTCTGCATCCTGGACCGGCCGCGGCACGAGGGCATCGTCAAGGAGGTCCGGGAGGCCGGGGCGCGGATCAAGTTCATCCTGGACGGCGACGTGGCCGGCGCGATCATGGCGTCCCGGCCGGGGACCGGCGTGGACCTGCTGCTCGGCATCGGCGGCACCCCGGAGGGCATCATCGCCGCGTGCGCGATCAAGGCGCTCGGCGGGGTGATCCAGGGCCGGCTGTGGCCGCAGGACGACGAGGAGCGGCGGAAGGCCGCCGACGCCGGCCACGAGCCGGGCCGCGTGCTCACCACCGACGACCTGGTGACCTCCGACGACGTGTTCTTCGCCGCGACCGGCATCACCGACGGCGAGCTGGTCGACGGCGTCCGCTACAGCAAGGGCACCGCGGTCACGCACTCGCTGGTCATGCGGTCGCGCAGCGGCACCATCCGGACGATCTCCAGCGAGCACCAGCTGAGCAAGCTGCGCGCCTACAGCGCGATCAACTTCGACACGGCGGTGTAGGGCCCTAGCGGCCGCGGGTGAGGCGGTTGCGGACGCGGCTGCGCAGCGAGAGCCTCGGCGCCCGCGCCCGCACCGAACCGAAGATCAGCGTGCCGCCCACCTCGATGGTCGGGCCCTCGGCCGCGGGGCGGGCCCGCAGGTCGCGGGTGCTGAGGATGGTGCGCCCCGTGACGTCCACCCGGACGCCCTCGGGGACCAGGAGCCGGATCCGGCCGCCGAGCACCAGCGAGTCGACCACGATGTGGCGGCGCTGCAGGACGGCCTCGCGCAGGTCGAGCTCGACCGTCCCGAACAGGGCCAGGAGCGGGAGCTTGACCGGGACGACCCAGCGCCCGTCCCGCCGGGTGCGGCCGAAGAAGACCGAGACCGGGCGGTCGTCCACGAGGATGGGCTGCGCCTCCTCGGGGCTGAGGTCGCCGGTGAGCCCGGTCAGCTCGCCCAGGGTGCGGGCGGCGTAGACGCGGGAGGTGCGCTCGGAGTGCTCCTCCATGGTGAGCCGGCCGTCCGCGAGGGCCTCGCCCAGGACGGCGGCGACGCGTTCCCGGTCGGCGTCGGACGCGCGCAGGTCGCGCACGTTGGTGACCTTTTCGGTCGCCGGGCGATGGGGGACGTCCACAGGGAAGAGGGTATCTCCCGGCGGGGACGGCCCCACGGGAAAACCCGTGGGGATTCGTCCCCCCTGTGCTTAGTGTGAGGGGTATGACCTTGCAACGTGCCCAGATCGCGGCCGCCCGCGAGGGCACCGGCACGGCGGCGATCAGCCTCCGGGGCGTCGTGAAGCGGTTCGGCGGCTTCACCGCCGTGGACGGGCTCGACCTGGAGGTCCCCTCCGGGGTCTGCCTGGGGCTGCTGGGCCCGAACGGCGCCGGCAAGTCGACCACGATGAAGATGCTGACCGCGCAGGCGATCGCCGACGAGGGCAGCATTCGCGTGCTCGGCTTCGACGTGCCGCGGGAGTCCAAGCGCGCGCGGGCGGCGATGGGCGTCGTCCCCCAGCAGGACAACCTGGACGAGGAGCTGACCGCGCGCGAGAACCTGGAGGTGTTCGCGCACCTGTACCGGGTGCCGCGCCAGGCGCGGCGCAAGGCGGTGGACGACGCGCTGGCGATCGCGCATCTCACCGGGCGGCAGCTGACCAGGGTGGACGACCTGTCCGGCGGCATGCGGCGCCGGCTGCTGATCGCCCGGGGACTGGTGCACCGGCCCGCGCTCGTCCTGCTGGACGAGCCGACGGTGGGCCTCGATCCCCAGGTGCGGGCCGAGCTGTGGGGGCTGATCGACGGGCTGCGCGCCGGCGGCACGACGGTGCTGATGTCGACGCACTACATCGAGGAGGCCGAGCGCCTCGCCGATGAGTGCGCGCTGATGTCGCACGGCAGGGTCATCGCCCGGGGCACGCCGCCGGACCTGGTCGCGGAGTACGCGGGCGAGCGGGTCGTCGAGCACTACGGGCCGCCGGACCGGCTGGCGGAGGTGGAGCGGGTCGCGCGGGCGGCCGGGCTGCCGACCCGCCGCACCGGGCCCTCGGTGTCGGTGCTGAAGGCCGAGACCATCGCGCCCTCACTGGAGGCCGAGCTCGGCCCGGACGGCGTCCGGCGCGCCGCCAACCTGGAGGACGTGTTCGTGGTGCTGACCGGGGAGCGTGTGGAATGACCGCCCAGGCCGAGGCCGCCCCGGAGCGGGCGCCGCGCCTGCGCCGGTTCGAGACGGCCCCCGTCCGCGGGATCTGGCGGCACGAGCTGGCCCTCTACAAGCGGTACTGGAAGTCGCAGTCGTTCGCCTCGATGGTGGAGCCGACGTTCTTCCTGCTGGCCTTCGGCTACGGGTTCGGCTCGATGGTCGCGGTGATCGGCGACTACCGGTACCTGGACTTCGTCGCGACCGGCGTCGTCGGGACGGCGGCGCTGTTCACCTCGGTGTTCCCGGGGATGTTCAACGGCTACATCAGGCGCGTGTTCCAGCACACCTACGACGCGATGCTCGCCGCGCCCGTGGACGTGCACGAGCTGGTGACGGCCGAGGCGCTGTGGATCAGCGCCAAGTCGGCGGTGTACTCGTGCACCCCGATCGTCGTGGCGCTGTTCTTCGGCCTCGACCCGTCCCCCGGGATGCTGCTGGTGCCGTTCGTGACGTTCTCCACCGCGCTCGGCTTCGGGCTGTTCGGCATGTGGACGTCGTCGGTGGTGCCGTCGATCAACTCGTTCGACTACGTGATCACCGGCGTGGTGACGCCGCTGTTCCTGATCGCCGGGACGTTCTTCCCCATCGAGGCGCTGCCGGGCTGGGCGCAGAAGGTCTCCTACCTCAACCCGCTGTTCCACTGCGTGCAGCTGGTCAGGGACGCGGTGTTCGGCCTGCACCCGCTCGCCGACCTCGGGCACCTCGGCGCGCTCGCGGTGTTCGCCGCGCTGATGTGGATCATCGCCGTGCGGGGCATGCGCAAGCGGCTCATCGACTGAGGCCGCCCGCCCATTGACCTGGGGCGTACCCTGTCCCTACGCTGACGCGAATCTTCTTCACATTGCGTCTTTCCACGGTGCGCTCTTCTCACGGTGCGCAGCCAGAGAGGTCGGGGCGCATGAGCGAGGGCACCACCGCCCGGGACCGCCGGGCCCGGTTCGCCGCGTACACCGCGTTCGCCGTCCAGGGGCTCTGCTTCGCCTCGCTGGTCACGCAGGTGCCGAAGATGCAGGAGTCGCACCACCTCAGCGACGCCACGCTGTCGCTGGTCCTGCTCATGGTGCCGCTGGTCGCGGGCGTGGGGAGCGTCGCGTCCGGGGCGCTGTTCCAGCGGCTCGGCAGCGGCCCGGTGCTGCGCGTCTCCCAGCCCGCCGTGGCGGTCACGATCGCGCTGATCGGCCTCACCGGCGACGACGACCTCGCGCTCTACGCGGCCGTCGCCGCCTTCGGCCTGTTCGTGGGCGCGGTGGACGCGTCGATGAACGCGCAGGCGATCGCCGTCGAGCGCCGCTACGGGATCAGCCTGATCACCGGTTTCTACGCGGTGTGGAGCGTCGCGGGGATCCTCGGCGGCCTGTGGGCGTCCCTCACCAACAAGCTGGACCTGTCGCTGTTCACCGGCTTCGCCCTCGCCGCCGCCGTCGGCGTCGCCGCCTCGCTCGCCACCGGCGGCCGCCTCTACCGCCGCGCGGAGGAGGGGGACGGCCCGACCGCCGAGGAGCTGAAGAAGGCCGGGCGCAGCGTCCCGTGGCGCCCGATCCTGGTCGTCGGCGCCGCGATGGCCGTCGCCTACCTGGCCGACTCGGCGATCTCCAGCTACGGCGCCAAGTACCTGGACGACGAGCTGTCGGCGAGCGACTGGGTCGCCCCGCTCGGCTACGTCGCCTACCAGATCACCATGGTCGTCAGCCGCGCCGTCGCCGACCTCGCCGTCCGCCGCTCGGGCCCCGTCACGGTGGTGCGGATCGGGGGCCTGGTCGGCATCGCCGGCATGGCCTGCGTGGTCGCCGCGCCCAGCGCGGCCTTCGCCATCGCCGCGTTCGCGCTCGCCGGGCTCGGCCTGAGCGTGATCGCCCCGGTGTCGTTCTCCGCCGCCGGACGCGTCGACCCGACCGGCCTCGGCGTCGCCGTCGCCAGGGTCAACATCTTCAACTACGTCGGCTTCGTCCTCGGCGCCGCCGTGGTCGGGGCGATCGCCCCGCTCAGCGCCGACCACGGCCTGCGCATCGCCTTCGTCGTGCCGACGGTCCTGATCCTGGTCGTCTTCGCCACCGCGAGGGGCTTCGCCCCGGACCCGGTCAAGGGCGCCCGCCCCGATGCTCCCGCAATGGAACGCCCCATGGCCTGAAACAGTGTCTTCCCAGGGGAGCGACCCCCTGGGAAGACGTTCCTCACGCGTCTTCGGCCAGGGCTGTGACGGCGCGTTCGCCTTCCGCCTGGGCCTGCTCGGGAGTCATGTCCTTCAGGGCTTGGCTGAGCGACACTTCCGCGGCGTCGGCCGCGGCCCGGAGCGTCACAGCGTGCTCCTGCGCCCTTTCGAGGTCGCCCAGACCGACACAGTCGAAGGCCACCTGCGCGTCATGGCCGGCCATCTTCAACTGCCGCGCGGCCTCTTCCAGACTCATGCATTCCTCCTACACCGGGGATGCTGTTCTTACCCCTCATCACCATGTGCAACCGCTTGACCCAGCAGTTGCGCGGCTTTGACCAGGCGGGGCTCCGAAAGAGCGGCGTAGCCGAGGACGAGCGCGGGGGGCGCCTCCGCGGCGCGGCGCGGCGACCACATGGCGCGTGCCCCGCCGACCGAGACCCCGGCTCGCGCGGCTCGCTCCACGACCCCGTCCTCGTCGCATCCGCCCGGCAGTTCCACGTAGAGATGGATGCCCGCCGAGACGCCGCGAACCCTGGCGCCGGGCAGGTTCTCGGCGAGCGCCCCCGCGAGGGCGTCCCGCCGGGCCCGGTACCGCCTCCGCATGGTGCGCAGATGCCGGTCGTAGCCCCCGCCGCGCAGGAACCCGGTCAGCGCGTACTGCTCCAGGACCGGCGCGCCGAGGTCGGTGTTGGTGCGGTGCTCCCGCAGGCCCTCGGCGAGGAACTGCGGCGCGACGGCCCAGCCCAGGCGCAGGGCGGGGGCGAGGGACTTGCTGACCGAGCCGAGGAGGACGACCCGGTCGGGGTCGACGCCCTGGAGGCAGCCGACGGGGTCGCGGTCGTAGCGGAACTCGGCGTCGTAGTCGTCCTCCAGGATCAGGCCGTCCACGTCGCGCGCCCAGGCGATCAGCTCGGCGCGGCGCGCCGGGGACAGCACGACGCCGGTCGGGTACTGGTGCGCGGGCGTGACGAGCACGGCGCGCGCCTGGGTGCGGGCGAGCGCCGCGACGTCCACGCCCTCCTCGTCCACGGGGACGCGGACGACGCGGACCCCGGCGGCGGCCAGCATCGGCAGCTGCCGGACGCTGGTGGGGTCCTCGACGGCGAGCGCGGTGTGGCCGTCGGAGCGCAACTGCCCCAGGAGGGCCGACAGCCCCTGCGCCACCCCGTTCATGATCACGACTCGGCCGGGGTCGGCGTGCGCGGCGCGCACCCGGCCGAGGTAGGACGCGAGCTCGGCGCGCAGGTCCGGGACGCCGCCGGGGTCGGGGTAGGCGAGCGCTTCGTGCGGCAGGGTGCGCAGCGCGCCGCGGGCGGCGGAGATCCAGCGCTCGCGCGGGAACGCCGACAGGTCGGGCCGCCCCGGCGACAGGTCGTACAGGACCGCCGGCTCCGCCCGGGGCTCGGCCGGCCGGGCGGGCGCGCGGGGCGCCGGCGCGGCCTCCTCGTCGGGGCGGGCCAGCGGCGCGATGCGGGTGCCGTCGCCGCGCCGGGCGATCAGGAAGCCCTCGGCGGTGAGCTGCTCGTAGGCGGTGACGACGACACCGCGGGAGACGTCCAGGTCACGGGCCAGATCGCGGCTCGACGGCAGGCGCGTCCCGGCGGTCAGCCGGCCGGAGCGCACCGCCGCGCGGAAGCCCGCGGCGATCTGCGCGGCCAGCCGCCCGGCGGACCGGTCGAGGGAAAGATGAAGGTCGGTCACATGACTCTCAGCGTCAAGGGGCGGCGTGGACGTCACGGCGAGAATATTGGTCCGGTTCAACGCGGATTGATTGGCTCTGTCTGATGGACCAACCGCGCCCTAGCGTTCGGTCCATGAGCACCTCCCGCAAGCGCGGCATGGCGGGCGCCGGGGCCGCGATGTCGCTCGTCGGCACGCTGACCGCCGTCTCGGCGACCATCTCCGACTTCCCCGTCCTCGGCGGCCAGGCGGCCCGGTACGCCGCCGCCGCGCTGGTCCTGCTGGCCGTGGCCCGCCTCTCCCGAGGCCCCGCGCGCCGGCCCTCCGCGCGGGACTGGCTGCTGCTCACGGCGCTCGCGGCGACGGGGCTGGTCGCGTTCAACGTCTGCATCGTGCTGGCGACCCGGGACACCAGCCCGGCCACCGTCGGCACGGTGATCGCGACGGTCCCGATCGTGCTGGCGGTGGTCGGCCCGCTGCTGGACGGCCGCCGGCCCGCCCCGGCGATCATCGCGGCGGCCTGCGTGGTCACGGCGGGGGCGGCGCTCGCGAACGGCCTCGGCGGCGGCAGCGTCCGCGGGCTGCTGCTCTCGCTCGGGGCCCTCGGCGGCGAGGTGGGCTTCTCGCTGCTGGCCGTGCCGCTGCTGCCGCGCCTCGGGCCGCTGCGGGTCTCCGCCTACTCCGCCGCGCTGGCCGTCCCGATGCTGCTGGGGACCGGCCTCGTCGTGGACGGGACGGCGCTGCTGCGCGCCCCGACGCCCGGCGAGCTGGCCGGCTTCGCCTACCTGTCGATCGTCGTCACCACGATCGCGTTCCTGCTCTGGTACGACGCCATCGGGCGGCTCGGCGCCGACCGCGCCGGGCTCTGCGCGGGCCTGATCCCGGTCAGCGCGGTGGTCACGACCGTCATGCTCGGCATCGACCGGCCGGGACCGGCCGACCTCGCGGGCGCCGCCCTGGTCGCCGCGGGCGTCGTGGTGGGCCTGCGCGCCCGGGTCGCCCCCCGTGAGCCCGCGCCCGCCGAGCCCGTAACCTGTGAGGCGGCCCCCATCGGAATCGCGCGAGGATCTGCCTGAGATGCCTGAGTTCTCCTACACCGATCTGCTCCCGCTCGGCCCGGACGAGACCGACTACCGGCTCCTGACCTCCGACGGGGTCTCGACGTTCGAGGCGAACGGGCGGACGTTCCTGCAGGTCGAGCCGGAGGCTCTGCGGCTGCTCACCGAGACCGCCATGCGCGACATCTCCCACCTGCTGCGCCCGGCGCACCTGGCGCAGCTCCGCCGCATCCTGGACGACCCCGAGGCGTCCCCGAACGACCGGTTCGTCGCGCTGGACCTGCTGAAGAACGCGGGCATCGCGTCCGGCGGCGTCCTGCCGATGTGCCAGGACACCGGCACCGCGATCGTCATGGGCAAGCGCGGTCAGCAGGTCCTGACGGACGGCGACGACGAGAGGCACATCTCGCACGGGGTGTACGACGCCTACACGAAGCTGAACCTGCGCTACTCGCAGATGGCGCCGGTGACGATGTGGGACGAGAAGAACACCGGCTCCAACCTGCCCGCGCAGATCGAGCTCTACGCGACGCCCGGCGACGCCTACAAGTTCCTGTTCATGGCCAAGGGCGGCGGCAGCGCCAACAAGTCGTTCCTCTACCAGGAGACCAAGGCCGTCCTGAACCCCAAGCGGATGATGTCCTTCCTGGAGGAGAAGATCCGCTCGCTCGGCACGGCCGCGTGCCCGCCGTACCACCTGGCGATCGTCGTGGGCGGCACGTCCGCCGAGTACGCGCTGAAGACCGCCAAGTACGCCTCCGCCCACTACCTGGACGCGTTGCCCGCCGAGGGCTCGCCGCTCGGGCACGGGTTCCGCGACCCGGAGCTGGAGCTCCAGGTGTTCGAGCTGACGCAGCGGCTCGGCATCGGGGCCCAGTTCGGCGGCAAGTACTTCTGCCACGACGTGCGGGTGATCCGGCTGCCGCGGCACGGCGCGTCCTGCCCGGTCGCGATCGCCGTCTCGTGCAGCGCCGACCGGCAGGCCCTCGCCAAGATCACCGCGGAGGGCGTGTTCCTGGAGCGGCTGGAGACCGACCCCGCGCGGTACCTGCCCGACACCACCGACGAGCACCTGGACGACGACGTCGTCACGATCGACCTGAACCGCCCGATGGCCGAGATCCGCGCCGAGCTGACCCGGTACCCGGTCAGGACGCGGCTGTCGCTGACGGGCCCGCTCGTCGTGGCCCGCGACATCGCGCACGCCAAGATCAAGGAGCGGCTGGACGCGGGCGAGCCGATGCCGCGGTACCTGCGCGACCACGCCGTCTACTACGCCGGCCCGGCCAAGACGCCCGAGGGCTACGCGTCGGGCTCGTTCGGGCCGACCACGGCCGGCCGGATGGACTCCTACGTCGAGCAGTTCCAGGCCGCGGGCGGCTCCCTGGTCATGCTGGCCAAGGGCAACCGGTCCCAGCAGGTCACCGACGCCTGCAAGGAGCACGGCGGCTTCTACCTCGGCTCGATCGGCGGCCCCGCGGCCCGGCTGGCGCAGGACTGCATCAGGAAGGTCGAGGTCCTGGAGTACCCGGAACTCGGCATGGAGGCCGTCTGGAAGATCGAGGTCGAGGACTTCCCGGCCTTCGTCGTGGTGGACGACAAGGGCGAGGACTTCTTCGCCGACGCCACCGGACCCGTCCTCAGCATCGGCAGGCGCTGACGTTCCGCGGGCCCCCGGCGGCCCGCGCGGGGGGCCGCCGACCGGCGGTCCCCTGCGGTTTCTTGTCGGTAGGTCACAGTATTGGGCCAAAATTCGCGTTGGTGATGAAGTCTCCCCGATGACCGGCTGGCCACTCCGGTATCTTTTCCGCCATGTCACAGTCAGAGCGCCTCGTGCTAGCGACGCGCTACCGGCTGGTCTCGGAGATCGGTCAGGGTGCCAACGGCACCGTGTGGCGGGGGCACGACGAGCTCCTCGACCGCGCCGTCGCGATCAAGGAACTGCGGCTCCCCGACAACCTCGCCGAGGACGACCGGGTGGTCTTCTACCGCCGCACCCTCCGGGAGGCGCGCGCGCCCGCGCAGCTGCGCACGCACTCCATCGTCGAGGTCTACGACGTGGTCATCGAGCAGGGCCGTCCCTGGATCGTGATGGAGATGATCGAGGCGCCCAGCCTCGAACAGCTCATCGAACGCTCGGGCCCGCTGCCGCCCGACCGCGTCGCGCACATCGGCCGCGCCCTGCTCGACGCGCTCAACACCGCGCACAGGGCCGGGATCGTGCACCGCGACCTGAAACCGAGCAACGTGCTGCTGGACGGCGACCGCGTCGTCCTCACCGACTTCGGGCTCGCGTTCTCCTCGGAGTCGGTGAGCCTCACCAAGACGGGCCACTTCATGGGGTCGCCCGCCTACGTGGCGCCCGAGGTCGCCGCCGGGGAGAAGGCGACCCCGCGGTCCGACCTGTGGTCGCTCGGCGCGACGCTGTACGCGGCGCTGGAGGGCCGGCCGCCCTTCGAGCGCGAGAACGTCATGGCGACGCTGTCGGCGCTGGCCAACGAGTCGACCCCCGCCCCGCAGAACGCCGGGGCGCTCGGGCCCGTCATCACCGGGCTGCTGGAGAAGAACCCGACCCGGCGGCTCAGCCACGCCCGCGCGGTCGACCGGCTCGAACGGGCCCTGGCGGGCCCCCGCTCGGGGCGCCGCGCGCCGACCCCCCGCTACCGGCTGATGGTCGTGATCGGGCTCATCGGGGCGACCGTCGCCTCCTGCGGCATCGGCGCCACCGCCCTCATCGTCGGCATGATGCGGGAGAGCCCCGGCCCCTCCCCCACCGCCGCCGCGTCCAGCCCGGCGGCCACCCAGGCCGCCGCGCCGCCCGGCGCCGCGACCAGCACGCTGGTCGTCCGGGCCCGCAGCGACTCCTGCAAGATCTTCGTGTCGGTGCCGGGGGCCGCGATGACCGTGCTCGCCGACGAGACGCTGCGGATGGGGGAGGCGCGCCGGTACGACCAGCCGCGCATCAACGCGGTCGTCTACGACGCGTCCGCCTGCGACGTCTGGGTGAACGGGCGGCAGAAGCCGGCGGGCAAGCCGGGCGAGCGGCAGAACTACACGCTGAACAAGGAGTGATCCGCGCCTCACGCGGGAATGCGTGACCCGTCGACCGGGCTGCCATGAACGACGGCGGCCGCCGAAGTCGAGTGGGAGGCGTTCCATGGGCGAGCAGGGGTTCCGGGTCGAGCACGACTCGATGGGCGAGGTCCGCGTGCCGGCGGCGGCCAAGTGGCGGGCCCAGACCCAGCGCGCGGTGGAGAACTTCCCGATCTCGGGGCGGACGCTGGAGGCCGCGCACATCGCCGCGCTCGGCCAGATCAAGGCCGCCGCGGCGGTCGTCAACGCCGAACTCGGCGTCCTCGACGGCGACATCGCCGGCGCCGTCGCCGAGGCCGCCCGCGAGGTCGCGGGCGGGCGGTGGGACGACCAGTTCCCGATCGACGTGTTCCAGACCGGGTCCGGAACGTCGTCGAACATGAACGCCAACGAGGTCGTGGCGACGCTGGCGCAGGAGCGGCTCGGCCGCCCCGTCCATCCCAACGACCACGTGAACGCCTCCCAGTCGTCCAACGACGTGTTCCCCTCGTCCATCCACATCGCGGCGACCGGGGCCGTCGTGAACGATCTGATCCCCGCGCTGCGGCACCTGGAGGCCGCGCTCGCCCGCAAGGCCGAGGAGTTCGCGACCGTCGTCAAGTCCGGCCGCACCCACCTGATGGACGCGACGCCGGTGACGCTCGGCCAGGAGTTCGGCGGGTACGCCGCGCAGGCCGGGCACGGCGCGGAGCGGTTGGAGGCCGTCCTGCCGCGGCTGGCGGAGCTCCCGCTCGGGGGCACCGCGGTCGGCACCGGCATCAACACCCCGGAGGGCTTCGCGGCCCGCGTCATCGCCGAGATCGCGCGGGCGACCGGGCTGCCGCTCACCGAGGCCCGCGACCACTTCGAGGCGCAGGGCGCGCGCGACGGCCTCGTCGAGGCCAGCGGCGCGCTGCGCACGGTCGCGGTGAGCCTCAACAAGATCGCCAACGATCTGCGCTGGATGGGGTCGGGGCCGCGAGCCGGGCTGGCCGAGATCCGGCTGCCCGACCTGCAGCCCGGCTCGTCGATCATGCCCGGGAAGGTGAACCCGGTGATCCCCGAGGCGGTCGCGCAGGTCGCCGCGCAGGTCATCGGGAACGACGCGGCGGTCGCGTTCGGCGGCGCGTCCGGCAGCTTCGAGCTGAACGTGATGCTGCCGATGCTGGCCCGCAACGTGCTGGAGTCGATCACCCTGCTGGCGAACGCGTCCCGGCTGCTGGCCGACCGCTGCGTGGACGGCGTCGAGGCCGACGTGGAGCGCATGCGCGAGTACGCCGAGTCCTCACCGTCGATCGTGACGCCGCTGAACCGCTACATCGGGTACGAGGAGGCGGCGAAGGTCGCCAAGCAGGCGCTGCGGGAGCGCAGGACGATCCGCGAGGTCGTGCTGGAGCGCGGCCACGTCGAGGAGGGAAGGCTGACGGTCGAGCAGCTGGACGAGGCGCTCGACGTGCTGCGGATGACCGGCGCGGCCCGCCGCTGAGCCGGACGGCGCCCGCCGCGCGTCCCAGACGCCGCTCAGGACGTCCGGGACGCGCCGGGCCGGGTCAGTACCAGCCGACGGACTGCGAGTGCGACCAGGCGCCGCACGGCGTGCCGTAGCGGTTCTTGATGTAGCCGAGCCCCCACTTGATCTGGGTGGTGGCGTTGTTCTGCCAGTCGGGGCCAGCGCTGGCCATCTTGGAGCCGGGCAGGGCCTGCGGAATGCCGTACGCGCCCGAGGGGTTGGCCGCGTGGGCGTTCCAGTGGCTCTCCTTGTTCCACAGGTTGACCAGGCAGCCGAACTGGCCGGTGCCGCTGAAGCGGTAGCTCGGCAGCAGCCGCTTGGCGATGGTCTGCGCCTCGCCGGCGGGGACCGGGTCGCCCGTCGGGCCGCCGCCGGTGCCGCCGGTGGGCTTCTTCTCCGGCGTCTTGGTCGGGATCGGCTTGCCCTTGGGGAGCAGCGAGGGGCCCTTCTTGCCGCCGTCCTGGCGCGTCGCGCGCGAGGCGCGGTCGAGCGCCAGCTTCTTGCGCTGCTGCTCCAGCACCTTCGGGTCGATCTTCGGCGGCGCGGCGGCGTCGGCGAGCTGCCTGCCCGGCTTGACGGTCTGCGTGCCCTCGTCGCCGGAGCCGCCGGTCAGCGCGAACGCGGCGACCGCGCCGCCGCCGAGCAGCACGGCCGCGCCGGCGGCGACCACCGCGATCCGGACGCCGTTGCGTCCGCCGGAGCCGTCCTTGCGGCTCGCGGAGCCGTCCTTGCGGCCCGCGGAGCCGCCCCTGCGTCCGGCGCGGCGGGGGCCGCGCGGTCCGGAGGAGATCTCGTCGCCGGGGCCGTCGGCGGACACGCCGGTGCGCGGCGGCTCCTGCAGGGCCTGGAGTCCGAGCGTGTCCCCCGCGGGGGCGCCCGCGCGGGGGCCGGTGCCGGCGACGCGCACGTCGTCCTCGTGCGGCGCCTCGGACCCCTCCGCGAAGAGGCCGGGCGTCTGCGCCGGGTCGGGGGCCTCGGCCGTCAGGGGCTGCCGGAAGTCGGAGCTCTGTCGATCGTCTCGCCTAGGGGACCCGGGACGGTCTCCGAACAAGGCGGTCCTTCCGACGGTCGCACGCGCATGGACACGCGCACGAACTGTTTCCACCCCGGTCCGGCCGGCCGCCGGAGGTTCGGCGGCCTCGGACCCGGGACGGCGCCCCGCTCGTCGCGCGCGTAAGGGGGGCGCGCTCCGGGCCGGCACCGCACTGGGGGTGCTTACGGGGAGACACAATGCCCCAGGCCGAGGGCTGCTTCGCAACTAAAACGAGACGAATGCGGCCGATGGGACGATTGTCAACCCGGCCCGGCCGACCCCGAAAACACGGACGGACCTGCGGTTCTCCGCCACTACACCTGAAAATGTGACCTTCGCCACATTCCCACTCTACGGAGTTCAGTGATCACCCTCCGCAGGAATATGGACGGCGTTCTGGGACACGAGGGCCCCGGCGGCCGGCACGGCCCGCCGGGGCCCCCACCCGTCCGGTCAGACCCCGACGTCGGCGAGCATGTCGGTCACGAGCTCCGCGATCGGCGAGCGCTCCGACCTGGTCAGCGTCACGTGCGCGAAGAGCGGGTGGCCCTTCAGGCGCTCCACCACGGCCGCGACGCCGTCGTGCCGGCCCACGCGCAGGTTGTCGCGCTGCGCCACGTCGTGGGTCAGCACGACCCGCGATCCGGCGCCGATCCGCGACAGGACCGTGAGCAGCACGCCGCGCTCCAGCGACTGCGCCTCGTCCACGATCACGAACGCGTCGTGCAGCGACCGGCCGCGGATGTGCGTGAGCGGGAGGACCTCCAACATGTCACGGTCCACGACCTCGTCGACGACCTCCGGCGTCGTCACCGCCGAGAGGGTGTCGTAGACCGCCTGCGCCCACGGCGACATCTTCTCGCCCTCCGAGCCCGGCAGGTAGCCGAGCTCCTGGCCGCCGACCGCGTACAGGGGGCGGAACACCACGACCTTGCGGTGCCGCCGCCGCTCCAGGACGGCCTCCAGCCCCGCGCAGAGGGCGAGCGCCGACTTGCCGGTGCCGGCGCGCCCGCCGAGCGAGACGATGCCGACGTCCTCGTCCATCAGCAGGTCCAGCGCGATCCGCTGCTCCGCGGACCGGCCGCGCAGCCCGAACACCTCGCGGTCGCCGCGCACCAGCCGCACCGACTTGTCCGGCTGGACGCGGCCGAGGGCCGAGCCGCGCTCCGACAGCAGCCGCAGCCCCGTGTGGCAGGGCAGGTCCCGCGCCTCCTCCAGGTCGGTGGTCCCCGCGTCGTAGAGCTCCTCGACGGCCCCGGCGGTCACCTCCAACTCGCGCATCCCGGTCCAGCCGGACTCCACGACGGCCAGCTCCGCGCGGTACTCCTCGGCGGCGAGCCCCACCGCGGACGCCTTCACCCGCATCGGCAGGTCCTTGGAGACCAGCACGACGTCGTGTCCCTCGTGGGCCAGCCACGCGGCCACCGACAGGATCCGGCTGTCGTTGTCGCCGAGCCGGAACCCGTCCGGCAGGACGCTCGGGTCGGCGTGGTTCAGCTCGACGCGGAGCGTTCCGCCCTGGTCGCCGAGCGGCCCCTCGACCGAGACGGGCTCGTCCAGCCGCCCGTGCAGCAGGCGCAGGTCGTCCAGCGTGCGGAGGGCCTGCCGGGCGAAGTAGCCGAGCTCCGGGTGGTGCCGCTTGGCCTCCAGCTCGGAGATGACGACGACGGGGAGTACGACCTCGTGCTCGGCGAAGCGGGTCATCGCCCCCGGATCGGCGAGCAGGACGCTGGTGTCCAGGACGTACGTGCGCCGGTCCGGCTCCCTGCCGGGGACGGCGCCCCCGTCGTCTCCGGAAATCTCCGGGTCGTTGTGGGGGGACGACCCCCCACTCCCCCCGGAAAAGCCCGGAACAGAGGTCCCGGAAGGGTTCCCGGACGAGCCGGGACGGCGCGCGGAGGTTGTGGCCACTCGATCTCCCTGGATATGGGGGAACTGCCGGTGGCGCGCAGGTCCGCCCGCGCAGGGGCGGTGGTCCGCAGGGGACGGTCAGGTACCGTAGCGCCGATGCCGCGCGGCGTAGGAGCGGATGGCCCGGAGGAAGTCCACCTTGCGGAAGTCCGGCCAATGGACTTCGCAGAAGTAGAATTCCGAGTGGGCGCTCTGCCAGAGCATGAAGCCGGAGAGACGCTGCTCTCCCGAGGTGCGGATGACCAGGTCCGGATCCGGCTGGCCGCGCGTGTAGAGATGCTCCGCGATGTGCTCCACGTCGAGGATCTCGGCGAGTTCCTCGATGCTGGTGCCACGACTCGCCTGCTCGATGAGCAGTGAGCGCACCGCATCAGCGATCTCACGCCTACCTCCATACCCAACCGCGACGTTCACAATCAGGCCGGGTGCGCTCGATGTGGCCTCTCCGGCATCTTTCAGGACGCGGGCCGTCTTATCGGGCAGCAGGTCGAGGGCGCCGACGGGCTTGACGTGCCAGCCGTCGGCGGCGAGCTTGCGGACGGTGTTCTCGATGATCGCCAGCAGCGGTTCCAGCTGGTCGGCGGGGCGGTTGAGGTTGTCGGTCGACAGCAGCCACAGCGTGACGTGCTCGACCCCGGCCTCGGCGCTCCACTGGAGCAGCTCGGAGATCTTCTGGGCGCCGCGCTGGTGCCCGGTGTTGACGTCGGCCAGCCCCATCGACCTGGCCCAACGCCGGTTGCCGTCCAGGATCACGCCGACATGCCGGGGGGTGACGTCGGTGGGCAGATCGGCCTC
This sequence comes from Spirillospora sp. CA-108201, assembly GCF_050936235.1. Classification (NCBI taxonomy): domain Bacteria; kingdom Bacillati; phylum Actinomycetota; class Actinomycetes; order Streptosporangiales; family Thermomonosporaceae; genus Spirillospora; species Spirillospora sp. CA-108201. Next base: position 4,406,962 of record NZ_JBNJNE010000001.1, read on the forward strand.
GACGCGCCGCTCGTACATCCGGTAGACGGCGTCGCGGACGGCCGCGTACGGGCCGCTGCGGCGGAGGGCGGAGACGAGCCGCCCGCCCTCGGAGGGGCGCCGGCGCACGCCGTCCCGCCGCGCGCCGCGCGCCATCCTGGTGCGCGGCTCTCCCGTACGCCGAACCCCCATGTGGGCTTCCCTTCGAGCGACCGAGCCTGGCGGAAAGTCGCTCAATTATGGCCCGAAGGCGACACTTCTCCCACCGCCCCCGTGATGCCAGGCTAACGCGCGGGGCGCGCCAGGCGGGGCGGATGGCCTGCTCTGGCCCGGTCCGCCTCGGCGAGCAGGTCGGCGAGAAAACGCGCCAGTTCCGCCGACGTGAGGACGGCGCGGACGCCGCGCCCGCCCGACCCCCAGGCCTCGACCACGGCGCGCCGCGCGACCCGCCACCGCCCCGCGGCGGACCGCTGGCGGCCGACCCACAGCGAGGACGTGCGCAGGGCGCAGCGCAGCTCGCCGGTGCTGACCACGTCGCCGCGGTCGCGGTAGCGGAACGCGAACAGCTCGGGCTCGCGGGCGGTGTCGCCGGGGGCGGGGTCGGGGAAGCGGTCGTCGGGGTCGGGCCAGCGCGCCGCCTGCGGCGACCCGTCGGCCCTGGCGACGGCGACCCGGGCGGCGAGACCGGCCAGGAAGTAGCCGCACCGCTCCCCCACCGCCCCGAACGCGTCGCCGTCGCGCCACAGTTCGAGCGTGACCTCGAACGGGGTGCCGCCGCGGTCGAGCGAGGCGACCGGGACCACCGCGAGGTCGGACCCGTCGAGGCAGCGCAGCCCCGGCATCCCGTGCACCTCCCGCCCGCGTCCGGCCCGCTATCCAGGCACAGTAGGGGAGGTCCCCACCATGATCACACCCAGTGATCATCGTGATCGGGTAATGGTTGCCCGCGGCCCCGCCCGGGAGGGCCGGTCAGGCCTGCGGGCCGGCGGCGCGGGCGCGCTCGACGTGCTGCAGCGCGCTGCGCAGTTCCGACAGCCAGTCGTCGGTGTTCTTGCCGACGAGCCGGACGCACCAGGCGAGGGCGTCGCTGCGGCTGCGGGCGACCCCGGCGTCCACGAGGGTGTCCAGGACGCGGCGCTCGGGCTGCCGCAGCCGCGTCATCACCGGTACCGACAGGGTGGTGAACATCTCCCGCCCGCCGTCGCACTCGACGCCCCAGGACACCTTGCGGCCGAAGTGCTGCTCGGCCTCCCGGGCGATGGCGATGCGCCGGTCGCGGGTCTCGTCGCGGAAGCGCTGGACGTGCCCGGCGACGACGCCCGCGCGCTCGGCCCCGGACGCCTCGCCCGCGGCGGCCGGGACGGGCAGCGTGCCGACCACCGCGACCTCCTCGCGGTCGACGACGACCTCGGGCGCGCCCTCGAACCACTCCTCGGGGAGCCGCCCGGTGAACCAGCCGCGCAGCTGCTCCACCGCTTCGCTCGTATTCATGTAATCAAAATTACAGCCCTGTGAAGCGGGGCGCCAGCTCCTCGCCTCGATTGACAATCACCTCCATTTGATAGTTACTTTCATTTTATAGAGACACTCATTTGGAGGCGACAGTCATGACTGTGGGTCACCGGCGGCGCTGGTTCGGGCTGGGCGCGCTGGCGCTGAGCATGCTCGCGCTCGGGTTCGACATGACGATCCTCAACGTGGCGCTGACCACGCTCTCGGAGGAGTTGCACGCGAGCACCAGCGAGCTCCAGTGGATCGTGGACTCCTACCTGCTCGTGTTCGGGGCGCTGCTGCTCCCGGCCGGGCTGCTCGGCGACCGGTTCGGCCGCAAGCGGCTGCTGGTGGCCGGTCTCGCCGTCTTCGGCGCCGCCTCGCTCGCCGGGGCGTTCGCGGACGGCCCCGGCGGCGTCGTCGCGGCGCGCGCGTTCATGGGGCTCGGCGCGGCGGTCGTGATGCCGCTGTCCATGTCGATGCTCCCCGCGATCTTCCCGCCGGAGGAGCGCACCCGCGCCGTCGCGGTGTGGTCGTCGGCGATGGCGCTCGGGCTGCCGCTCGGTCCGCTGCTCGGCGGCTGGCTGCTGGAGAACTTCCGATGGGGGTCGGTGTTCCTGGTCAACGTGCCGATCGTGGCCGTCGGCGGCGTCGCGGTGGCGCTGCTGCTGCCGGAGACGCGGGACCCGTCCGCGCCGCGGGTGGACGGGGCCGGCTCGCTGCTGTCGGCGGCCGGCGTCGCCGCGCTCGTGTACGGGGTCATCGAGGCCCCGGCGCGCGGCTGGGGCGACGCGGTGGTGCTGCTCTCGTTCGCGCTCGCGGCCGTCCTGCTGGCCGGGTTCGTCCTGTGGGAGCGGCGCGCCGCCGCGCCCATGATGGACATGGCGCTCTTCCGCGACCCCGGCTTCGCCTGGGCGATGGTCGCCGCCGTCACCGCGAACCTGATGATGGCCGGGGCGCTGTTCGTCCTGCCGCAGTACCTGGAGGCCGTCCAGGGCAACGACGTGCTCGGCACCGGGCTGCGGCTGACGCCGATGCTGCTCGGCCTGCTCGCCGGCGGGGTCGTCACCGACCGGGTCGCGCACCGCGCCGGGCACAAGCCGATCCTCGTCGCCGGGCTGCTCGTGCTCGCGGCCGGCTTCGGCTGGGGCGCTCTCACCGGGCCGGGCGACGGCTACGCCGCCACCGTCCCGTGGCTGCTCGTCCTCGGCCTCGGCTGCGGCCTGACCATCGTCCCGGCGATGGACGCGGTCCTCGCCGCCCTGCCCGCCGAGCGGGCGGGACGCGGCTCGGGCCTCGTCCAGACGCTGCGCCAGACGGCCGGGACGCTCGGCGTCGCGGGGCTCGGAAGCCTGCTGTCGGCGTTCTACCGGGACCGCGTGGCCACCGGCGGGCTGCCGCCCGGGGCGGCCGGCGCGGCGCGCGACTCCATCGGCGGCGCCGTCGCCGTCGCCGGGCGGCTGGACGACGCCGGGCTGCTCGCCTCGGCCCGCGGCGCCTACGTCCACGGCATGGACGCGGCGTTCGCCGCCTGCGGCGCCGCCGCCGTCGCGGCGGCCCTGCTCCTGTGGCGCTTCCAGCCCGGGCGGGCCCGGCGGGGTGCGGCCCCCGCCGCCGATGCACGAGAATCGGGCCATGAGCACGTCGTCCCATGAGCACGCCATCGACCGGCTGGAGGACCGGCTCGCCCGGCTGCCGCTGCGGGAGCGCAAGAAGCTGCGGACCCGCCGGACGATCCAGGACCACGCCCTCCGCCTGTTCGGCGAGCGGGGGTACGACGAGACGACCGTGGAGCAGATCGCGGCGGCGGCCGAGATCTCACCGAGCACGTTCTTCCGCTACTTCCCCACCAAGGAGGACGTGGTCGTCACCGACGAGTACGACCCGATCATGGCGGAGGTCATGCGGGGCCAGCCGGCCGGGATGTCGCCGATCGAGGCGCTGCGCGCCACGCTCCGCGAGATGCTCCCGCTGATGTACGAGACCGACCTGGACGTGGTCAACGCCCGGCTGCGGCTCACCTCGCAGGTCCCGGCGCTGCGGGCCCGGACGTTCGAGTCGCTGCGCGAGGGCACGCACGCCATGCTGACCGAGGTCGTCGGCCACCGGACCGGGCGGCGGCCGGACGATCCGGACGTGGAGGCGTTCACCTGGGCCGTCCTGGGCGTGCTCCAGGCGGCCATGTACCGGTGGGTCGAGGGGCGCGCGACGACCGAGGAGCTTCCCGGGATCGTCGACCACAACCTGGAGTTCCTGGGCCGCGGCTGCCCGCTGTGACCGGGCGCCCCGGCGCGGCGGTCAGCGCGCGAGCGCGGCGGCCGTCTTGGGGCTGACGCGGACGGCGCCCCGCATGTTGCGCGTGTAGACGTTCTGGACCTGCACCACCGTGCCCGTCCGCGGGGCCGCCAGCATCTTGCCCCCACCCAGGTAGAGGGCGATGTGCGAGATGTAGCCGGGCGCGGTCGGGTCGTTGGCCCAGATGAGCATGTCGCCCGGTTCGGCCTTGCCGTAGGGGATGACCCAGCCGGCGCGGGCCTGGTCCGCGGCGACGCGCGGGAGCCGGATGCCGGCCTTCGCGAACGCGTACTGCATCAGGCCGGAGCAGTCGTAGCCGCCCTCGGCCTCGGACTCGCCGCCCCACACGTACGGCCAGCCGAGCCGGGTGTAGGCCGCCTTGATCACCGTGCGGACCTGGCCGGCCGTCATGACCTGGCCGCCCGCGGTCGGCGGGTTCCCGTTCCCGGACTTCGGGAGGTCGATCTCCGGGTTGACCGCGGCGGCCCTGGCGCCCTTCGGCAGCGACTTGCGCAGCTTCTCGATGAACGTCTTCGGCGCGGTCTTCGGGACGCTGACCAGCATCGCGTTCCCGGTCGGCATACCGAGGGCCTGCGCGGTGGCGTGCGAGACGACCGCGTCGACGTCGCTGATGCCCATCGTCGCGTACGCGCCCACCCGCAGCTGCGACTGGTGCTGCCTGCCGCCGACGGGCACCTGGCTGCCGAGCTTGACGCCGCCGTCGCTGCCCATCGTGAACGAGATGGCGACGTCGCCCGAGGCCACGTTGCGCCAGAGCGCGTCCGACTTGGCGGTCGGCTTCGGCGTGTAGTTGCGGAACGTGGACGGGTCGACGCCCATCAGGCCCACGCGCTTGCCCGCGACCATGCCCTGCACGGCGTCGACGACCTCGACGCCCTTCACGCCCTTGGCGTCGCGGACCTTCCGCACGAAGTCGGCCGGGAGCGTGGACGGCGCCGCCACGAGGACGTGCGGGGCGAGCCTCTTGCCGAGCGGCGCGACCGCCGTGGGCGACAGGCCGGTGCTGCCGGACGCGGCCACGAACCGGGCGCGCTGCTCGCGGGGCCGCTCGTCCGCCGGCGCGTCGTCGCGCGCGACGAGGACGGCGGTGTTGGCGGCGAGCGTCGTCAGCACGGAGACGCCGATGATCGTCGGTAGCATCCGGCGGTTCGGCTTGCCCACTGCCACGCTCCTTCGATGGTCGCCCTGCACCGGCTCCTGACCGTGCACCGGACACGACTATGACTCAGATGGTCGGCCATCGTCCAGATACCCGGGGCGCCCTGTGACACCCTCGTCCGCTCTGCCCCTTCGGGTCAGGAGCGTCCCAGTTACTCATTAGTAACAGCCCGGTCATCTGAGATCAAGGTCACGTTGCCACAAAAGTGGATGCTCAATCCAATTGCCCACGTAGCTCGCGGTTCAGCTCGGCCTGGGTCGTGACGGGCAGCCTGCAGACGAACCCCCGGCAGACGTACGCCGCGGGCTCACCGTCCACCAGGCCCCGCCCCTCCAGCAGCGGCACGCCCTCGGCGTCCGGCGGCCCGGCGCTCACCACCGCGCCCGGGGCGACCGCCATGAGGGCCGTGCGGTGCAGGGCGCGGGTGCGCTCGTCGTCCGGATCGCCGATCACCGCGATCTCCACCGGCCCCGCCGCGCGGGCCTCGGCCACCGCGAGGCCCCAGCCCGCGAACCGCGCGTGCTTCCCGGCGAGAGCCCCGGCGGGCGCCAGCGCGTCCTCCGCCGCCTGCCGGTGCCAGTCGGACCCGGTCAGGGCGGCGAACGACAGCAGCGCCCCCGCCGCCGCGAACTGCCCCGACGGCGTCGCGTTGTCGGTCGGGTCCTGCGGCCGCCGGAACAGCCGCTCCGCGTCGTCGGCCGTGTCGTAGAAGCCGCCGGACCCGTCGCCGAACCGTTCGAGCACGGTGTTCAGCAGCTCGCCCGCCAGCCGCACATGGTGCGGGTCGCCGGTGACCGCGTGCAGGGCGAGCAGCCCCTCGGCCACGTCGGCGTAGTCCTCCAGCACGCCGGAGTTCGCGCCGGCCGTCCCGTCCTTGGACGTGCGCGCCAGCCGGCCGTCCCGCAGATGGACCTCCACCAGCAGCCGCACGACCTCCTCGGCCGCCCGGACCAGGTCCGGGCGGTCGAACAGCGCGCCGCACTCGGCCAGCGCCGCCACGGCGAGCCCGTTCCACGCCGCCACCACCTTGTCGTCCCGCGCCGGCGGGATCCGCTGCGCACGCGCCGCCAGCAACGCGGTGCGCACGCGCTCGTACCGCCCGGCGTCCTCGGGGTCGCCCAGAAGCTGGAGGACGGAGGCGCCGTGCTCGAAGGTCCCCGTGACCTCGAACAGGGTCTCCGCGAACGCGCCGTCCTCGTCCCCGAGCACCTCACGCAACCGCTCGGGCGTCCACACGTAGTACCTGCCCTCCGCGCCCTCGCTGTCGGCGTCCAGCGCCGAGGCGAGACCGCCCTGAGCGGTGCGCAGGTCGCGCAGCATCCAGTCGCACGTCTCCAGCGCGATCCGCCGCGCGAACGGCGTCCCCGTCAGCCGCCACCAGTGCGCGTAGACGCGGGCCAGCAGAGCGTTGTCGTAGAGCATCTTCTCGAAGTGCGGGACGATCCACCGCTCGTCCACCGAGTACCGCGCGAACCCGCCGCCGAGCTGGTCGTACATCCCGCCGCGGGCCATCGCCTCCAGCGTGCCGGACGCCATCGCCAGCGACTCCCCGTCGCCCGTGCGCGCGTGGTGGCGCAGCAGGAACTCCAGCACCATCGACGGCGGGAACTTGGGTGCGCCGCCGAACCCGCCGCGCACCCCGTCGTAGGAGGCCGCGAGCACCTTCACCGCGTGCGCGAGCACCTCGTCCCCGGGCGCCTCCGTCCCGGCGAGGCCGGACCCGCGCGAGGTCAGCGCCTCGACGACCTGCTGCCCCTGCTGGGCGACGTCGTCGCGCTGCTCCGTCCACGCCTTGTGGACGGCCTGGAGCAGGGCCCGGAACTGCGCCCGCGGGAAGTACGTCCCGCAGTAGAACGGATGCCCCTCCGGCGTCATGAACACCGTCATCGGCCAGCCGCCCTGGCCTGTCATGGCCTGGGTCGCCTCCATGTAGACGGCGTCGATGTCCGGGCGCTCCTCCCGGTCGACCTTGATGTTCACGAACAGCTCGTTCATGGCCCGCGCCGTCTCGCCGTCCTCGAAGGACTCGTGCGCCATGACGTGGCACCAGTGGCAGGCGGCGTAGCCGACGGAGAGCAGGACGGGGACGTCGCGCCGCCGCGCCTCGGCGAACGCCTCCCCGGTCCACTCCCACCACTCCACCGGGTTGCCGGCGTGCTGGAGCAGGTACGGGCTGGTCGCGTCCTTGAGCCGGTTCATGCCCCCGATCCTGCCCGATCCGGCCGTCGCCTCACTCCCCCCGCGCCTGCGCGGCGAGATCGGCGAGGGCGGACTCCACGGCGCGGTGGAAGGTGGGGTAGGCGTAGATCATCTCGCGGAGGGCGGCGGTCGGGGTCTCGGTGTGGACGGCCACGGCCAGCAGACCGAGGACCTCCCCGCCGGACGGGCCCGCGGCGGTGGCGCCGACCAGGGTGCCCCACTCGACGTCCTCGACAAGCTTGACGAAGCCGTCGTTGCCCGCCTTGTGGATCCAGCCGCGCGTCGCCTCGGGGACCGGCGTCACGGCCGTGCGGACGGGGAGGTTCTGGTCGCGGGCCTGGGCCTCGGTCAGGCCGACGGACGCGATCTCCGGGTCGGTGAAGGTGACGCGCGGCACCGCGCGGTAGGCGGCGGGCGGCCCCTCCTCGCCGAGGACGTCGCGGACGGCGACGGCCGCCTGGTACATCGAGACGTGCGTGAACGCGCCCATGCCGGTGATGTCGCCGATCGCCCACACGCCGTCGGCGGCGCGCATGTGCCCGTCCACGGGGATCCGGCGGGCGTTCTCGTCCAGGCCGACGGCGCCGAGGCCGAGCCCCCGGAGGTTGGGGCGGCGGCCGGTGGCGACGAGGAGGCGGTCGGCGGCGAGCGTCTCGTCGCCGAGGTGCATCGTGAACTCGGACCCGTCGTGGGTGACGCGGGTGACGTCCACGCCGGTGCGCACGCCGATGCCCTCGCGTTCGAAGACCTCGCGCAGCAGGGCGCCCGCCTCCGGCTCGTCGTTGACGAGCAGGCGGTCGGCCGCCTCGACGACGGTGACGCGGCTGTCGAAGCGGGAGAAGACCTGCGCCATCTCGACGCCGACCACGCCGCCGCCGAGGACGAGGAGCGACCCGGGGATCTCGGTGGCCTGGACGGCTTCGCGGTTCGTCCAGTACGGGGTCCGGTCGAGGCCGTCGACGGGCGGGGCCGTGGGCGAGGTGCCGGTGTTGAGCACGATGCCGCGGCTGGCCTGGAAGACCCGGCCGTCCACGGTCACCTCGCCGGGGCCGGTGATGCGGCCCCGGCCGCGCACCAGCCGCACGCCCCTGCCGGTGAGGCGGTCGGCGGCGGCCGTGTCGTCCCACCCGCCGGTCGCCTCGTCGCGGATCCGGGCGGCCACCGGCCCCCAGTCGGGCCGGACGGACGCCTCGCCCGCCATGCCGGGGACGCGGCCGGCCTCGGCGAGCAGCCCCGCGGCGCGGACCATCATCTTGGTGGGGACGCAGGCGTAGTAGGGGCACTCCCCGCCGACCAGCCGCGACTCCACGCCCACGACCGACAGGCCCGCCTCGGCCAGCCTGCCCGCGGCGTCCTCTCCCCCCGGCCCGAGACCGATCACCACGACATCGACTTCGTCAGCCATGCCCTGGGTCCTGCCCAGCTCCCGTCAGGTCAGACGGCGCGGGGGCAGCGGGATCCGGTCCAGATCGCGGACGAGGGTGATGTCGCCGCCGAACGCCGCGGCCGCCTCGTCCGCGAAGCGGTGCTCGTCGGCGGCGGGGTAGCGCTCGGAGAAGTGGGTGAGGACGAGGCGCCGCACGCCCGCCTCCGCCGCCACCGCGCCCGCCTGGGCGGCGGTGAGGTGCCCGTACTCGGCGGCGAGGGCCGCGTCCTCGCCGAGGAAGGTGGACTCGATGACGAGCATGTCCACCCCCGCGGCCAGCTCGCGGACCCCGTCGCAGAGCCGGGTGTCCATGACGAACGCGACCTTCTGTCCGGGACGGGTCACGCTGCACTCGTCGAGCGTGACGGTGCGCCCGGCGGGCGTGGTGACCCGCCCGTCCTCCTGGAGGCGGCGGATCAGCGGCCCGCCGACGCCGCGCGCGGCGAGCTCGTCCGGCAGCATCGTCACGCCGTCCGGTTCCTCCAGCCGGTACCCGTACGCCTCGACGGGGTGGGACAGCCGCCGCGCGACCAGGCCGAACGGAGCGTCCCCCGTGTCGAGCACCGTCCGGTCGCCGGACACCGGCCGCTCGCGGATGACGCCGGTGTCGCGGAACGCGCTGGCGTGCCGCAGCCGCTCCCAGTAGGCCCGTCCGCTCTCCGGGAACGCCGCGTCCACCGGGTGCGCGACGCCGTCGCGGGCGATGCGCTGGACGATCCCCGGCACCCCGAGGCAGTGGTCGCCGTGGAAGTGCGTCACGCAGATCCAGGTCACGTCGTTCGCGGAGAGCCCCGCGTGCGTCATCTGCCGCTGCGTCCCCTCCCCCGGGTCGAACAGGACCCCGTGCCCGTCCCAGCGCAGCAGGTAGCCGTTGTGGTTGCGGGACCTGGTGGGCACCGCGCTGGCGGAGCCGAGGACGGTGAGATCGCGAACGGACATCCCCCCATGGTGCCGGTCGCGGGGCCGTGCAAGCGCTTGGTTATTCTGTGCGCGATGCAGACGACCTTGGGAGGGCCCGTTGGCCGGTAGCAAGCGCGACAAGATCAAGATGACGCCGGAGGAGGTGGCGGACTACCTGGCCGCCAACTTCAAGGTGCAGGTCGCGACCGTCGGCAAGGACGGCGAGCCCCACCTGGTGACGATGTTCTACACGCTCTACGAGGGCAGGATCGCGTTCACCACGTACAGGTCGTCGCAGAAGGTGATCAACCTGCGCCGCGACCCGACCATGACGTGCCTGGTCGAGGACGGCGTGGAGTACGACGAGCTGCGCGGCGTCGCCCTGTACGGCCGGGGCCTGGTCATCGAGGACCCCGGGCCGCGGTCCAAGGTCGGCATGGTCGTCGGCTCCCGGATGGCGGGGCTGCCCGTCCCGGAGATGGGCGAGCCGGTCGACCCGGTCATCGCCGAGGGCATCGAGCAGGCCCTGTCCAAGCGCGTCCTCATCGTCATGGAGCCCGACCGGGTCGTCAGCTGGGACCACCGCAAGGTGTAGGCCGTGTTCATTCAGTCCCGGCCCACTTCGCTCGCCTGGCGGCTCGCTACGTGACCGGGCCTGGGCGAACGCGGCATCGCTTCGCGATCTGCCCGGCTCCGCTCGCCTCCGGCTTCGCTGCACCGGGCAGGTCACGCGTTCGCGCGCGTGGTGAGGTCTCTTCGAGGCAGGCCCTGGGCCCGCGGGCCGGGCGGGTCAGGCCGGGCGAGTCAGTTCGGCGGCGCGGTCGAGGGCGGCGCGCTCGGCCGCGCCGTCGCCGCGCAGGCGGGCGGCGTCGGCGAGGCGGACGAACATCGCGGCCTGCCCGCCGACCGCGTCGAGCCGGCGCAGGATCTCCAGGGCCTGGCCGAAGAAGTTGACGGCCGCGACGGGACGGCGGGCGCGCAGGTAGGCCTCGCCGAGGCTCTCCAGCGCGCGGGCACGGGCGTGCTCGTCCGGTTCCGGCAGTGCGGCGAACTCGTCCGGCAGCGGGCCGAGCAGCGCGATCGCGCGGTCCAGGTCGCCGCCGCCGATCAGCGCCCGGGCGAGGTCGTGGCGGGCCGCCAGCACCGCGTGGAGGTCGCCGCCGCGCTCGGCGAGGCGCAGGGCCTCCTCCAGCATCCCGGCCGCCTCCTCCCAGCGTTCCCGCTCCAGCAGGGCCAGCCCCTCGGCCCCGGGCTCGGCCGCGCCCGCGGCCGCCCCGGCGAGATGGCGGTCGAGGTCGCGGCGGGCCGCCGCGGGCGGGGGACCCCCGCCGGCGTCGTCGATGTTCGCGCACACGCCGGGGGTCCTCCCCGGAGGCGGCGGCGTCCAACCGGCGCCGGGCCCTGCCGGGTCAGGCGTCGTCGTCGGAGGCCTTGGCCGCCGTGCCGGCCTTCGCCGCCCTGGCCGCCTCGGCGCGCTCCCACTCCTGCTGCCTCAGGTCGGCCTCGCGGGGCGCCTGGATCTTCTTCATCTGCTTGCCCATCGACCGGATCAGCAAGACCGTCGCGGCCAGCAGGAGGAGGAACACCACGAAGCCGAGGACGCCGGGGCTGACCGTGTCGTCGTTCAGCGGCATGGCGTAGACGGCAGGCATCACAGACACACCTTCTCCCGGATGCCGGCGAACAGGTCGTCCTCCGGCAGTTCCGTGTCGACCAGGGACCTGGCCAAATGGTAGTCCTCGGTCGGCCATGCCTCGCGCTGGACGTCCAGCGGGACGACGAACCAGAACCCGTTCGGGTCGATCTGGGTGGCGTGGGCGAGCAGGGCCTGGTCCCTGGTCTCGAAGTGGTCGGCGCAGGGCACCCGCGTGGTGACCTCCCACCTGGCGCGCTCGTCGCCCTCCTCCTCGAAGCGCTTCAGCCAGTCGCCGTAGGGGGACTCAAGGCCGGCCTTCTCCATGGCGGCGTGCAGGGCGAGGATGCGGCCCTTGCTGAAGGTCATGTGGTAGTAGAGCTTCAGCGGCTGCCAGGGGTCGCCCGTGCCCGGGTAGCGCTCCGGGTCACCCGCGGCCTCGAACGCCTCCACCGACACCTCGTGGCACTTCACGTGGTCGGGGTGGGGGTAGCCGCCCTGCTCGTCGTAGGTGAGCATCACGTGGGGGCGGAACTCGCGGACCGCGCGCACCAGCGGCTCGGCGGCGGTCTCCAGCGGCTCCAGCGCGAAGCAGCCCTCCGGCAGCGGCGGCAGCGGGTCGCCCTCGGGGAAGCCGGAGTCGACGAACCCGAGCCAGCGCTGCCCGACGCCGAGGATCTCGCGGGCCCGCGCCATCTCCGCCTCGCGGACCTTGCCGATGTCGGCCTTGACCTCGGGGCGGTCCATGGCCGGGTTCAGGATGTCGCCGCGCTCGCCGCCGGTGCAGGTGACGACGAGGACCTCGACGCCGTCGGCGACGTAGCGCGCCATCGTGGCCGCGCCCTTGCTGGACTCGTCGTCGGGGTGCGCGTGCACCGCCATGAGACGCAGGGGCTCGCCGCCGCCGGACGGCCGTTCGAGCGCCGCGCCGTCGAAGACGCCGGACGTACCGTCGATGACCTCGGACACTTGGGGGTCTCCCTCTCCGGACTGTAGAGCGGCCCCCGGTTCGAGGCACGCGCCGTGACAGACGAGAATGAATTGTCCCTGACAACGTCCGCACCCCGCACGAGGATTCCCTCCATGACGACGAGCGTGTCGAAAGCAGCGGTTCCCGCCCAGTCCCGGCGGAGTCGTCTCGGCCTCGCGGCCGTCGGTCTGCTCGTGGCGGTGATGGCGGCCGGCTTCGGCATCATCGCCGCGCACACGGGGCAGACGCCCGGGATCGTCCCCCAGACCGTCACCTACGACATCACCGACACGTCGGTCGAGATCAACTACACGGTGGCCAAGGGGAAGGGCGACGACGTGCGCTGCACGGTGGACGCCTACGACACCGACTTCGCCGTGCTCGCGCAGAAGGAGGTCTCCGTCCCGCCCGGGACGTCCAGCGTGAAGGGGACGGAGACGTTGCAGACGCCGCGGCGGGCCACCGGCGCCAGGATCCGCGACTGCCGCAAGGCCTGACCCCTGCCGCCGGGGTCCGCCACGACCGGCTGACCGATACGCCCGGTGAGTGACGAGACACGGTTTGGCGGATTGCGGACGCCGTGTTCAGGGAACCTTTACCCGCACACACCGGATAGGCTAGAGGTTTCACCCAGCCGCACTTCATGTCGATGTGACGCCCGCCCGCGGGGGCGGGTGAGATCGCACCATGTGGATGAGGAGTACCCGTGACCGAGACCCGCGCTGACAACGTCACCTGGCTCACCCAGGAGGCGTACGACCGGCTCAAGGCTGAGCTGGACCACCTGTCGGGCCCGGGCCGCATCGAGATCGCTCAGAAGATCGAGGCGGCGCGGGAGGAGGGCGACCTGCGCGAGAACGGCGGCTACCACGCGGCCAAGGAGGAGCAGGGCAAGATCGAGGGCAGGATCCTCCAGCTCCAGGGCATCCTGGAGAACGCCCGCGTCGGCGAGGCCCCGCGCACGGAGGGCGTCGTCGGGCCCGGCATGACCGTCACGGTCTCGTTCGAGGGCGACGACGAGGAGGTGACGTTCCTGCTCGCCTCCCGCGAGGAGGTCGGCGCCCCCATCGACGTCTACTCCCCGAAGTCGCCGCTCGGTGCCGCCATCGACGGCAAGAAGGTCGGCGACAAGGCCACCTACAACCTCCCCAACGGGCGTTCGATGACCGTGGAGGTCCTCGACGCCACCCCCTACGGCGGCGCGTAGCCGCCGTCCTCGGCACTGCGGAGGTGAAGGCCGCCGGGCGGGTTTCCGCCCGGCGGCCGTTGCTTGCGCGCCCCTACCCGGGCGGGCGTCCGCGGGACCGCCCGGCCCCGGCGGGGTCGGAGACCGCGCGCACGAGGGGCAGGGTGCGGTAGGGGACCTGGTTGGCGAGGGAGATCACCGACGAGGCGCGCTCCACGCCGGCGACGTCCACGATGACGTCGATGACGCGCTGGAGGTCGGTGTTGCTGCGGGCGACGACGCGGCACAGCATGTCGCCGGGCCCGGTGATGGTGTGGGCCTCGATGACCTCGGGCACCTGGGCGAGCCGGGCCGCCACCGGATCGTGGCCGCCCGCCTGCCGCAGCTGGAGCGTGACGAAGGCCGTCACCCCGTAGCCGAGCGCGGCCGGGTCGATCTCCGGACCGTGGCCGGCGATGACGCCGTCCCGCGCGAGCCGGTCGAGCCGCGCCTGGACGGTGCCGCGCGCGACCCCGAGCCGCCGGGACGCCTCCAGGACGCCGACCCGGGGCTCGGCGGCGAACAGCTCGATCAGCCGGCCGTCCAGTTCGTCGATCGGCACGGCGCCCTCCTGCGGTCGTGGTCACCCTGTACAGAGCGACCGGTCTCGATGCGATGACACTGTACAGATTGACCAGTGTTTCAGCTCGCTCTTGCGCACCTTGCAGGCACATGTCGAGATTAGGTGGCATGGATGAGTTTCCGGTCAAGGGTATGGACGCCGTCGTCTTCGCCGTCGGCAACGCCAAACAGGCCGCCCACTACTACTCGACCGCGTTCGGGATGCGCAGGGTCGCCTACCGGGGCCCGGAGAACGGCAGCCCGGACGAGGCGGTGCACGTGCTGGAGTCGGGCGGCGCCCGGTTCGTGTTCCGCGGCCCGGTGAAGGCGGGCACCGAGCTCGGACGGCACATCGCCGAGCACGGCGACGGCGTGGTGGACCTGTCGATCGAGGTGCCCGACGTCGAGCACGCCTACCGGCACGCGCTCGCGAAGGGCGCCACCGGCCTGCGGGAGCCGCACGTCCTTGAGGACGAGTACGGCAAGGCGACCGTCGCGGCGATCGCCACCTACGGCGAGACCCGGCACACGCTGGTCGACCGCTCCAACTACACCGGCCCCTACCTGCCGGGGTTCGAGCCGGCCGAGCCCATCGTGGCGCCGGTGGACAAGCGGTACTTCCAGGCGATCGACCACTGCGTCGGCAACGTCGAGCGCATGGACGAGTGGGCCGAGTTCTACCACCGCGTCATGGGCTTCACGGACATGGCGGAGTTCGTCGGCGACGACATCGCGACCGAGTACTCGGCGCTGATGTCCAAGGTCGTCGCGGACGGCACCCGCAAGGTGAAGTTCCCGCTGAACGAGCCCGCCGAGAGCAGGCGCAAGTCGCAGATCGACGAGTACCTGGAGTTCTACGGCGGGCCGGGCGTCCAGCACATCGCGCTCGCCACGAACGACATCCTGGCCTCGGTCGACCGGATGCGCGCGGCGGGCGTGGAGTTCCTGGAGAGCCCCGACTCCTACTACGAGGACCCGGAGCTGCGCGAGCGCATCGGCCAGGTGCGGGTCCCGATCGAGGAGCTGAAGGAGCGCAGGATCCTGGTCGACCGGGACGAGGACGGCTACCTGCTGCAGATCTTCACCAAGCCCGTCCAGGACCGTCCGACCGTGTTCTTCGAGCTGATCGAGCGGCACGGCTCGCTCGGCTTCGGCAAGGGCAACTTCAAGGCGCTGTTCGAGGCGATCGAGCGGGAGCAGGAGCGCCGCGGCAACCTCTGACGCGCGCGGCTCCGCGATCTCCGCGGCGCCGCGGCGAGCCTCGACGCCGCGGCGCCCGGACTCGGGGGACCCGGCCCCGGACGCGCTCCGCGTCCGGGGCCGGTCGTCGCCCGGCCGACCGCGCGCCGCCCGCACCCGGCACACTGTGGGGGCATGAGCGAACCACCCCAGGACACCCCGAAGCCGGACAGCGGCTGGCAGCCCCCGGACCAGCCGCCGGGCGAGGCCCCCGCCTCACCCGAACGTCCGCCGCCCTACCAGGGCTCGTACGGCGGGCCTCCGCCGCAGGCCGTACCCGGCGCCGGGTACGGCCACCCCGGCGCGCCGCCGCAGGCGCCGCCGGTCCCGGGCTACGGCCCTCCCGGCCACCACCCCGGTCCGCAGGGCCCGCAGGACGTGTTCGCCGGGCGCGGCGCGCGGCTCGGCGCCGGAATCCTCGACAGCGTCCTCATCGGCATCGTGGCGACGCCGGCCGTCCTGTTCTCGATCCGCTGGGACCGGGTCCAGGAGATGGCCGAGTCCGGGGAGCCGATGACCGATCCGCTGGACCTCTACGACATTCCGCGCCTCATCGCCGGGTACGCGATCGCGTTCCTGCTGGGCTTCGTGTACTTCACCGTCCTGCACGCCCGGTGGGGCCAGACGCTGGGCAAGAAGGCGTTCGGCATCCGGCTGGTGCGAGCCGCCGACCTCTCGGCGGTGAGCTGGGGGCAGGCGCTCGGCAGGCAGGCCTTCGTCTACGCCGTCAGCGTCACGACGGGCGCGCTGAACTTCCTCACGCCCGCCGCCGGGATCCTCGGGCTCGTCGCCCTGCTCGACAACGCCTGGATCCTCTGGGACGAGCGGCGCCAGGCGCTGCACGACAAGGTCGCCGGGACGGTGGTGGTGAAGGCGACGCCGTGGACGCCGAACCCCTACGCCCGCGAGCGGCCTCCGTCCTGACCGCGTCCCGGCAAGGGCCCGGCCATGCGGGGGTAAACATTCCGGCTCCACCCGGGCGCGGCAGGGTTGGGCCGCGGCGACGCGGCGACCCTCACGGCATGACGCAACCGCCGCACGACCCCGCGTCCGGGCGAGAGCCGGAAGACGACCGGCCGCCGGGAGACCAGGAGCAGCCCGACCGGCCAGGTCCCTACGGCGGCCCCCCGTACGGCGGTCGACAGCCGTACGGGGAACAACCCCGGGAGCAGCAGCCCCCGTACGGCGAGCAGCCTCCCCATGGCGAGCAGCCCCCGTACGGTGAGCAGCCCCCGTACGGAGGCCAGCAGCCGTACGGCCAGCGGCCCCAGGGGGAACAGCAGTGGGGCGGGCAGCAGTGGGAGCAGCAGCCGTACGGGGGCCAGCAGCAGCCCTACGGTCAGCAGCAGCCGTACGGTCAGCAGCCGTACGGCGAGCAGGGGCAGTGGCAGCAGCAGCCGTACGGTCAGCAGCCCTACGGGACCCAGCCGGGGTACGGGCAGCAGCATCCCGGCCACGGGGCGGGCGGGTACGCGCACCCTTCCGGAGAGCTGGCGAGCCGCTGGGCGCGGCTGGGCGGGGGCATCGTCGACCTCGTCATCATCGGCATCGTGACGGGCCTGATCTCGATCCCGTTCGTGAACTGGAACAACGTCGTCAACCCGGAGCCGGGCGCCTCGATGTACAACGGCGCCCAGGTGGGGACGAACGCGATCAGCGTCGTGCTGGCGTTCTTCTACTTCTGGCTGATGCACGCGAAGTGGGGGCAGACGCTCGGGAAGATGCTGGTGCGGACGCGGGTCGTCCGGGCCGACGACGGGCAGGCGATCACGTCCGGCCAGGCGGCGGGGCGCTCCGCCTTCTACAGCGTGCTCGGGGGCGTCTGCGGCTGCATCGGCCTGATCGACGTCGCGTGGATCCTCTGGGACCAGCGCAAGCAGGCGCTTCACTGCAAGGTCGCGCGGACCGTCGTCGTGAAGGCCGACCCGTACCGGCCCAATCCGTACTCCCACCGCTGAGACCGCCCGCGCCGGCGGGCCTTCCGGCGCCGTCCGAGTTGCCGGGCGGGGTCCCGTCCGGGCAGGCTGGACGGCGTGCATATGGCCGGAAACACACCCAGTCCCCGCCGTAACGGCTCCAGGGCCGTCCGCGGCGCCGCGTCGCGCGGCGTCCCGGGGCTGGCCGCCCTCGCCGTGGCGGGGGCGCTGACCGCAGCCTGCCAGACCCCGTTCGACGACCCGGGCGCCTCCGGCCCGTCCAAGGGACCCGTGGTGAACGGCCCGGCGGGCACCACGACCGCGGGCGACGACTACGTCCCGGGCAACGGCAACGGCGGCTACGACGTCCAGCACTACGGGCTGAAGCTCACCATCACGCCGGACGGTCCGAAGCAGCTCGACGGCGTCGCGACGATCACCGCCAGGGCGACCGCGCGGCTCGCCCGGTTCAACCTCGACCTGACCGGCCTGGACGTGTCCTCCATCAAGGTGGACGGCGCGGCCGCGCGGCAGCAGCGCGGCGGCGGCGAGCTGGAGGTGACGCCCGCCAAGCCCCTGGAGAAGGGCAGCACCTTCACCACGGTGATCGCCTACTCGGGGACACCGCGGCCGGTGTCGGACCCGGTGCTCGGCCGGTACGGCTGGATCCGCACGTCCGACGGCGTCTTCGTGGCGTGCCAGCCGAGCGGCGCGCACACCTGGTTCCCGAGCAACGACCACCCGAGCGACAAGGCCACCTTCGACTTCGAGATCACGGTCCCGCAGGGGCTGACGGCGATCGCCAACGGCGAGCCGGACTCGCCGCCGCAGGACTCCGGCGGCGGGACGCCCGGGACGCAGCCGGGCCTGCCCGGCGGGCCGCCCAGCGAGACCCCGCCCACCGGGCCGACCGACGGGCCGACCGACGGGCCGGGCGTCGTCCCGGTCGCCCACCGCGCCGGGGCGGGCGCCACGACGACCTCGAAGTGGCGGGTCAAGGACCCGATGGCCACCTACCTGGCGACGGTCGACGTCGGCCGGTTCTCGGTGCGGACGGGCAAGACGGCCGGCGGCGTCCCCAACATCACCGCCGTGGACGCGAGCACCGCCGGCGTGAACATCGACCAGTTCCACCAGCTGAACGGCCGGGTCATCGACGAGTGGTCGAAGCTGTTCGGCCCGTACCCGTTCTCCTCGACCGGCGGGCTGATCGACGACGCCGACGTCGGCTTCGCGCTGGAGACGCAGACGCGGCCGGTGTACGGGGCGTTCGGGCTCCAGCCGACCATCGTCGCGCACGAGCTGGCGCACCAGTGGTTCGGCGACAGCGTCAGCCTGACGCGCTGGCAGGACATCTGGCTGAACGAGGGCTTCGCGACCTACGCCGAGTGGCTGTGGGACGAGAAGACCGGCGGCCGGACGGTGCAGGAGCACTTCGACGAGGCCTACAACGGCATCGGCGGCGGGGAGCTGTGGAACGTCCCGCCCGGCGATCCGGGGCGCAAGCAGATGTTCGGCCGGTCGGTGTACGACCGGGGCGGCATGACGCTGGTCGCGCTGCGCGCCCGGGTCGGCGAGGACGTGTTCTACAAGATCCTCCAGACCTGGACGAAGGAGCACCGGCACGCCTCCGGGACGACGAAGCAGTTCATCGCGACGGCGAACCGGGTGTCGGGCAAGAAGCTGGACACCTTCTTCGACGACTGGCTGTACAAGAAGGGCCGCCCGTCCAAGTGACCGGGTGACCTCGGTCAGCCGCGGGTGAACGCCCGGCCAGGAAAGGGGAAAGCCCGGCCGGTCCCCGGCCCTGCGGGACGGGCGCGCCGCCATCATCGGCCTGATGAACGGGCATTCTCGGCGGATGACCGCGGCCCTGGCCGCCGCGTTCCTGGTCGGGTCGCCCGGCGCCGCGTCCGCGTCCAAGGATCCGGGCGCCGCGGCGGAGCGGCGGGCGGCCGCACCTTGTCCACAGCCCTTGCCGCCCGCCGTGCCGCCGTCGCCGGACGGGTGCGGCACGCCCTCCCCCGGGGCGGCGGGTATCGGCGACCCCTACGTCGAGGGGGCGGGCAACGGCGGCTACGACGTCTCCCACTACGACGTCGCGCTGGCCTACGCGGGCGTCAGGACGGGATCCGTCGACGCGGCGGTGACGGTCACCGCGACCGCCTCCCAGGACCTGTCCTCGTTCGACCTCGACTTCCGCGGCCCGCGGATCACCGCCGTCGCGGTGGACGGCCGCGACGCGCGCCACCGCCGCGCGGGCCGGGAGCTGGTGATCACGCCCGCCGAGCCGATCCGCGCCGGGCGGACGTTCCGGGTCGCCGTCCGGTACGCGGGCAGGCCGGCGCCGGTCGGGGACCGGACGCTCGGCGCCTACGGGTGGGTGCCGAGCAGGGACGGCGCGGTCGTCGCCTCCGAGCCGGACGGCGCGTCGACCTGGCTGCCGGTGAACGACCATCCCCGCGACAAGGCCACGTACGCGTTCCGCATCACCGTCCCGAAGGGCCTGCGCGCCGTCGCGAACGGGCGGCCCGGCCCGGTCCGCGCCGGCGGCGCCACCACCACCTACGAGTGGACCGAGGACGCGCCGATGGCGAGCTACCTGGCCACGGTCGCCATCGGGCGGTTCCAGGTGCGGCGGACCGAGGCGGCCGGCGTCCCGGTGATCACGGCCGTCGACCCCGCGTTCGCCCCGGCGGCGAAGGGGCTGGAGAGCACCACCGTCAAGGTGCTGCGGTGGGCGGCGCCGCTCTTCGGCCCGTACCCGTTCGCGACGGCGGGCGGCATCGTCGACGACCCGAAGCTCGGCTATGCCCTGGAGACCCAGGAGCGTCCCCTCTATGGCGGTTTCGCGCCGGACGAGGGCTTCATCGTCCACGAGATGGCCCACCAGTGGTTCGGCGACAGCGTCGGCCTGCACGACTGGAGCGACATCTGGCTGAACGAGGGCTTCGCGACCTACGCCGAGTGGCTGTGGCGCGAGCGCACCGGGAGGGACTCGGCCGAGAAGATCTTCAAGCGGTACTACGCGCAGCCCGCGAGCTCGCCGATCTTCAGCCCGCCGCCGGGCGCGCCGGGCGCCGCGAAGATGTTCGGCCTCTCCGTCTACGTCCGGGGCGCGATGACGCTCCAGGCGCTCCGCGAACGGGTCGGCGACAAGGCGTTCTTCACGATCCTGCGGACGTGGACCGCCGAGCACCGCCACTCCACCGCCACGACCCCGCAGTTCGTCGCGCTGGCCGAACGGGTGTCGGGCCAAAGGCTCACCACGCTCTTCCAGACGTGGCTCCGTTCGGGGGCCAAACCGCTGAGTTGGTGACCGAACACCGGACCCGGCCACAGAAACCTCACCTCATAGGCAGATTCGATATCAAATCGCGCTTGTGCGGGCCCGGTGCACGAGAAAGTCTTGAGCGCGGTCAGGACGGTCCACCGAGGCTACCGAGGACGAGGTCGATGAGCAGAACCCCCAGAGCGCTGGCCGCCGTGACGCTGGGCGTCGCGGCGAGCCTCGCGGTGACCGCGGCGCCCGCCGGCGCCGCCGAGCGGTTCACCCCCGGGGCGCCCGGCGCGGGCGACCCCTACTTCCCCGACATGGGCAACGGCGGCTACGACGTCGCCCACTACGACATCGGCCTGAAGTACGACCCCGCGACCAAGGGGATCCAGGCGGTGACCCGCGTGACGGCGCGGGCGACGCAGAACCTGTCCCGGTTCGACCTGGACTTCCTCGGCCCGCTGAAGATCTCCTCGCTGCAGGTCGACGGCCGCGCCGCGTCCTACACGCGGACGGGCGCGCAGGAGCTGGTCATCACCCCGCGCGAGGGGATCCGGAACCGCCGCGCCTTCACCGTGACCGTGGCGTACTCCGGGGTCCCGCAGACGGTCGACGACGACGCGCTGGGCGTGTCCGGCTGGGTGCCGACGCCCGACGGCGCGGTGATGCTCAACCAGCCCTTCGGCGCGGCCACCGTCTACCCGGTGAACGACCACCCGACGGACAAGGCGACCTACACCTACACGCTGACGGCCCCGAGCGGCCTCACCGCGCTCGCCAACGGCGACCGGCGCGGCAGCCGGACCAGCGGCGGCTGGACGACCACGCGCTGGGACGTCCGCAACCCGATGGCCAGCGAGCTCGCCATGATCGCGATCGGCCGGTACGACGTGGCCACCGGACGGACGAAGGCGGGCATCCCCAACCTGACCGCCACCGACCGGGCCATGGCCATCAAGCCGGAGGACGCGAAGAGGTTCCACGACCAGACCGCCGAGGTCACCGACTTCCAGAACCGGCTCTACGGCCGCTACCCGTTCGCCTCGACGGGCGGGATCGTCGTGAAGGCCGGCGTCGGCTACGCCCTGGAGACGCAGGGCCGCCCGGTGTACGACCTCGGGCGCCGTCCGGGGAGCATTCCGAGCACCGGCCTGCTCGCGCACGAGCTGGGGCACCAGTGGTTCGGCGACTCGGTGTCCCCGGCGAGGTGGGCCGACATCTGGCTGAACGAGGGCTTCGCGTCGTACTCCGAGTGGCTGTACGCGGCGGCGCACGGCGGCACGTCCGTCCAGAAGCAGTTCGACGAGACCTACGCGACGCCCGCGAGCGACGGCCTGTGGACGGGGAAGGTCGCCGACCCGGGCCGCGACCACATCTTCGACGGGCTCGTCTACGACCGCGGCGCGATGGCCGTCCACGTGCTGCGCACGAAGATCGGTGAGCGGGACTTCTCCCGGCTGCTGAAGGCCTGGCCGGCGGCCCACCGGTACGGGAACGCCTCCACGAAGGACTTCGTCCGCTTCGCCGAGCGCCTGTCCCGCAAGGACCTGGACGCCTGGGCGAAGGCCTGGCTCTACTCCGAGGGCAAGCCCTCCCTGTAGCGCCTGCCCGCCGCACCCTCACGCCGAGCCGCCGCGCACGACTAGCTCAGCGTGAGGGTGTAGCCCTTCTCGCGGAGACGGCCGATCACGTCCTCGGAGTGGTCGGCTCCGCGGGTCTCCAGGTGCATGAGCACCTCGGCCTCCTCGACGTGGAGGCGGGCCGCCATGCGCTCGTGCATGACGTCCAGGACGTTGACGCCCATCTCGGCCAGCTCGCTCAGCAGGGTCACCAGCGCGCCCGGGCGGTCCTTCAGGCGGCAGCGCACCACCAGGTACCGCCCCGCGCCCGCGAGGCCGTGCCGCAGCACCTTCGACAGCAGCAGCGGGTCGATGTTGCCGCCCGACAGCAGCACCACGACGGGCGGCTCGACGGCGTAGGCGTGCTCCAGCAGCGCCGCGACGCCCGCCGCCCCCGCGGGCTCGACGACCTGCTTGGCGCGTTCGAGGCAGAGCAGCAGGGCCTGGGAGATCGACTCCTCGGTCACGGTGACCACGGCGTCGACCAGCTCGGTGAACATGGCGTAGGTCAGCTCGCCGGGGCGGCCCACCGCGATGCCGTCCGCCATCGTGCGCTCGATCCCGATCTGCGTCGGCCGGCCCGCCGCGAGCGAGGGCGGGAAAGCCGCGGCCCGCTTGGCCTGCGCGCCGACGAGCTTGACGTCCCCGCCGCCGGTCTCCTTCGCCAGGCCCTTCACCGCCGCCGCGACCCCGGCCAGCAGCCCGCCGCCGCCCACCGGCGACACGATCGTCCGGGCCCGCGGGCACTGCTCCATGACCTCCAGGCCGATCGTGGCCTGCCCCGCGACGACGTCGGGGTGGTCGAACGGGTGGATGAGCACCGCGCCGCACTCGTCCGCGTACTCCTGCGCGGCGACGAGGCAGTCGTCGACGGTCGGCCCCGGGAAGACGACCTCGGCGCCGTAGCCGCGGGTCGCGGCGATCTTCGGCAGCGGGGCGCCGACCGGCATGAACACGGTGGCCTTGCAGCCGAGCATCGAGGCGGCGAGCGCGACGCCCTGCGCGTGGTTGCCCGCGCTCGCCGCGACCACGCCGCCCGCCCGCTCCCGCTCGCTCAGCCGCGCGATCCGCACGTACGCGCCCCGGATCTTGAAGGAGCCGGTGCGCTGGAGGTTCTCGCACTTCAGCAGGACGGGCCCGCCGATCTGCTCCGACAGCACCCGGGAGGGGATCAGCGGCGTCGGCACGGCCACCGCGCCCAGCAGCTCCCGGGCGGCGCGGACGTCGTCGACACCGACGGAGGCCGGACCAGCGTCACTCATTCGGCCATCCTTCCATGTCGGGCTTATCCGGCACTCCAGTAACGATCCTGGGCGTAGACCAGGGCGGCGGCGCCGACCAGGCCCGCGGTCTGCCCGAGCTCGGCCGGGACGATCCGCAGCCGCCGCGCGAACTCCATCCGCGCGTGCTCGCCGAACGCCTCCTCCAGCGGGCCGAACAGCAGCGGCCCCGCCTGCGACAGCCCGCCGCCGATCGCCGC
Source organism: Spirillospora sp. CA-108201 (assembly GCF_050936235.1). Classification (NCBI taxonomy): domain Bacteria; kingdom Bacillati; phylum Actinomycetota; class Actinomycetes; order Streptosporangiales; family Thermomonosporaceae; genus Spirillospora; species Spirillospora sp. CA-108201. The sequence goes on from NZ_JBNJNE010000001.1 coordinate 4,430,352, forward strand.
GACCTCCAGATCGCACAGGTGCGTCGCGGACGCGATCGCGATGCCGAGGGCGCGGCCCGCCCGGCGCATCGCCGCGCCCGCCACCGGGTCCCCGCGGCGCGCGTCCTCGGTCAGCTCCACGCCCGTGGCGTCCGCGCTCCCGGGCCGCCAGCCCTGCCCCCGCGCCCATGCGACGAGGCCCGGGCCGCGCGCGACCGCCTCCAGGCAGCCGCGCCCCCCGCACCCGCAGGGCGGCCCGCCGGGCTCGACGATGACGTGCCCGATGTGCCCGGCGTTGCCGCTGGCGCCGTTCACCAGCCGCCCGCCGAGCATGAGCCCGCCGCCGACGCCCGTGGACACCACCATGCCGAGGACGTTGTCGTGCCCGCGCCCCGCGCCGAGCCAGTGCTCGCCGATCGCGACGCACACCGCGTCGTTGTGGATGCGGACGGGCAGGCCCGGGTACCGGGCCCGCAGCCGCTCGCGCAGCGGGAAGCCCCGCCACGCCGGGATGTTCAGCGGGGACACCTCGGCCGCGGGCCAGGTCATCGGCCCTCCGCAGCCGACCCCGACGCCCGCGAGGGGCGGCTCCCCGGCCTCGGCGGCGAGCTTGGCGAGCAGCGCCTCCAGCGCCCGCCACAGCTCCTCGCCGTCCACGCCCGGCGCGTTCGGGGTGGGGGCCCGATCGTGGGCGGTGACGCGGCCGTCGGGCTCGACCAGCGCGGCGGCGAGCTTCGTCCCGCCGATGTCCACCGCGAGAACGGCGCTCAAACGCCCTCCTCGCTCCGGCCGAACGCGAGGATCGAGGCGGTGAAGCCGTGCACGTGGTTGCGTCCCGCGACCGGGCCGATCTCCCCCGCCGCGAAGAAGCCGCCCACCCCGGCGGGGCCGAAGGCCCGGTCCAGCACCTTGGCGTCGTGGTCGGAGTCGGGGAACATCGCCTGCCCGCGGCCGTTGCAGGAGATCAGCAGCGCGCCCTCGACCGGCGCGAGGTCGAACCGCTCCAGCAGGGCGGAGAGGTCCTCCTCGGCGGCGCCCGCGTCCCGGACCTGGAACCGGACGGTGCGCCCCACGTCCACCACGTCGCCGATCGCGATCGCGCCGGTGTCGGTGTCGGCGCCCACGACGCCGCGGACGAGGAAGTCGCCGTGCTCGTGCTCGTCGGCGTACTCGTCCATCGCGACGCCGATCAGCAGCCCGCGCCCGGCGAGCTCCTGCTCCTCCTCCGGAAGCCCGATGACGATCTGCTCCAGCTTCTCCAGCGCCGGCACCCCCGCCAGCTCGTACAGCACGTTCTCCTCGGCCCTCGTCACGACCATGTCCGGGCCGATCGGGCGGGCGCCCTGGCTGACCACCGTGGCGGCGGCGACGGACCCGCCGATCACCACGCCGACCGCGCCGTCCCGGTACACCTCGCCGCCGACGAACAGCCGCGCCTCGCCGTGCCCCGTCTCGCCGAGCCCGCTGCCCTCGGCCAGCCCGCCGACCAGCGGCAGACCCGGCAGCGCCTCGTCCGAGCGCTCCACGAACGCGTCCACCGGGAAGCTGTACGGGTCGGCCAGCAGCACGCCGACGACGTCGTCCTCCTGGCCCTCCGGCATGCCCACCACGATGAGCCGGTCGTCGCCCTTCAGCGTCTCCAGCCGGAACGCGTCGAGCCGCGCGCCGGGCAGCACCGCCGCCCACGCGCTCACCGCGCCCCGCTCCTCCACGCCGCGCCCGGCCCCGATCACACCCGACGCGCTGCACCCCAGCAGCAGCGCGGGCCCGGCCGCCTGCTGCGCCGCCTGCGCGGCCTCCTCGATCTGGTCCGGGTCGTCGCCGGTGACGAACACGCACACCAGGTCGGGCGCCGCGCTGAGCGGCGCGAGCGCCTGCTCGACCGCCGTCGCCGCGGCGCTGGACAGATCGGGTCCGAGGGCCAGGCCATCACCGAATCGCGCCATCGGCGCCGCCTCCCTCACTCCGTTCGCCGGGTCGCTTCACACCTCCAGTCTCCCCCTCCGCGACCGTTCCACCCAAACGCCGGCGGGACCGGACGGGACGGACGAATCCCCGGCGGGGGTGCGATCGCGCGGACCGGCGACGTAATGTCGGTCGCGTGCGTTCCTCCACACCACCCGAGTCCATCTCCGGCGAATCCGCACCCCGTGAATCGACGCTGGGCGCCCTGCGCGCCGGCGGCCACGCGCGGCTTCCCGTCAAGGCCGAGATCCGGCGCAACCTGCTCGACCGGCTGAGATCCGGCGCGCCGCGCTTCCCCGGCATCCTCGGGTTCGACGAGACCGTCCTGCCCCATCTGGAGCGCGCCCTGCTGGCCGGGCACGACCTGGTGCTGCTGGGCGAGCGCGGGCAGGGCAAGACGCGGCTGATCCGCACCCTGGTCGGGCTGCTGGACGAGTGGACGCCCGTGGTGGCGGGCTGCGAGATCAACGACCACCCGTACGCGCCGGTCTGCGTGCGGTGCCGCCGCCTCGCCGGCGAGCTGGGCGACGAGCTGCCGGTCGAGTGGAGGCACCGCGACGACCGCTACGGGGAGAAGCTCGCCACGCCCGACACCAGCGTCGGCGACCTCATCGGCGACGTCGACCCGATCAAGGTGGCGGAGGGCCGCACGCTCGGCGACCCGGAGACCGTGCACTTCGGCCTCGTCCCGCGCACCAACCGCGGGATCTTCTCCATCAACGAGCTGCCCGACCTCGCCGAGCGGATCCAGGTGGCGCTGCTGAACGTGCTGGAGGAGCGCGACGTCCAGATCCGCGGCTACGCGCTGCGGCTGCCGCTGGACGTGCTGCTCGTCGCGTCCGCCAACCCCGAGGACTACACCAACCGGGGCCGGATCATCACCCCGCTGAAGGACCGCTTCGGCGCCGAGATCCGCACCCACTACCCGCTCGAACTGGACGCCGAGCTCGCGCTGATCCGCCAGGAGACCGACTTCGCCGACCTCGCGGGCCTGCCCGCCGAGGTGCCCGACCACCTGGTCGAGGTGATCGGGCGGTTCACCCGGCTCGTGCGCGAGTCGACGTCGGTGGACGCGCGGTCGGGCGTGTCGGCGCGGTTCGCGCTCGCGGGCGCCGAGACCGTCGCGGCGGGCGCGGTGCGCCGCGCGGCGCTCACCGGGGAGGGGCACGCCGTCGCGCGGGTCTGCGACCTGCCGGCCGTCGTGCCGTCCCTGATGGGCAAGGTCGAGTTCGAGGTCAGCGAGGAGGGCCGCGAGCAGGAGGTGCTGGAGCACCTGCTGCGCCGCGCGGTCGCCGAGACCTACCGCCGGACGCTGGGCGGCGCCGACCTCACCGGCCTGCTCGACAAGTTCGACTCCGGGGACAGCGTCGAGTCGGGCGAGCTGGTGCCGGCGCGCGAGCTGCTGCGCCGCACCGGCCAGGTGCCCGGCCTCGCCAAGATCATGGAAAGGCTCGGCATGAGCGGGGAGTCCCCCGGGCAGGCCGCGGCCGCGATCGAGTTCGCCCTGGAGGGGCTGTTCCTCAGCCGGCGGCTCTCCAAGGACGTCGCCGAGGGACGGTCCGACGGGACGGCGACGTACCGGACGTGACGCCACGTCCCGAAGCCTCCACGCGCGAGGGGATCCGATGAGCCGATACCGCTACGGCGCCTACGAGGACGGGCCCGACCCGCTCGCGCCGCCCTACGACGTCCGCGACGCGCTGGACGCCGTGGGCGACGCGGTGCTGGACGGCACCCGCCCGAGCGACGCGCTCCGCGAGCTGCTGCGGCGCGGTCTGCCCGGCGCCCAGGGCCGCCGGGGGCTCGACGACATGCTCCGCCAGGTCCGGGAGCGGCGCCGCGCCCTGCGCGACCGGGGCCGCCTCGACGGGACGCTGGAGCAGGCCCGCGCGCTGCTGGACACCGCGATCGGGCAGGAGCGGGCCGAGCTGTTCCCCGATCCGAGCGACGACGCGCGGCTGCGCGAGGCGGAGCTGGACACGCTGCCCGCCGACACCTCGCAGGCGATCCGGCGGCTGTCGGACTACGCGTGGCGCTCCGACGCCGCCCGCCGCACCTTCGAGCAGCTGAAGGACCTGCTGCGCCGCGAGGTCCTCGACGCGCAGTTCCAGGGGATGAAGCAGGCCCTGGAGAACCAGGACCCGGCCGCCATGCAGCGGGTCAAGGACATGATGGCCGAGCTCAACGCGATGCTGGAGCGGGACGCGCGCGGCGAGCACACCCAGGAGGACTTCGACCGGTTCATGGGCGAATACGGGGACATGTTCCCCGACGACCCGCAGAACCTCGACGAGCTGGTCGACGCGCTGGCCCGCCGCGCCGCCGCGATGGACCGGCTCCTCGCCTCGCTCAGCCCCGAGCAGCGCGCCGAGCTGGCCGGGCTCATGGACCAGGCCATGCAGGACGCGGGCCTCGCCATGGAGATGACCCGGCTCGGCGACGCGCTGCGGACCCGCCGCCCCGACCTCGGCTGGGGGCAGCCCGAGCAGATGACCGGCGACGACCCGCTCGGCATGGGCGACGCCACGACCGCCCTGGCGGAGCTCGCCGACCTCAGCGAGCTGGAGGCCGCGCTCGGGCAGGACTACCCGGGCGCGCGGCTCGACGACATCGACGAGGAGGCCGTCCGGCGCGCCCTCGGCCGGCAGGCCGTCGACGACCTCGCCGAGCTGCGCCGCATCGAGGCCGAACTGGAGCGGCAGGGCTACCTGCGGCGCCGGCGCGGCCGGCTGGAGCTGACGCCGAAGGCGGTGCGGCGGCTCGGCGAGACCGCGCTGCGCCGGGTGTTCGCCCAGCTGACGTCCGGGCGGCAGGGCGACCACGACCAGCGGGACGCGGGCCAGGCGGGCGAGCTCACCGGCTCCAGCCGCGAATGGCGGTTCGGCGACGAGCAGCCGCTCGACGTGGTCCGGACGGTGAGCAACGCGATCCGGCGCAGCGCCATGGAGCGCGGGAGCACCGAACGCGCGGGCCTCGTCCCCGCGCCCGCGGAGGCGGCGGTCACCGAGCCCGCGACCGCGTCCGGCGCCGTGACGGCCGGCGGCGACGGCGCGCGGCGCCCGGACGGCGTACGGCTCGGCGTGGACGACTTCGAGGTGCACGAGACCGAGCGCCGCACCGGCGCCGCCGTCTGCCTGCTCGTCGACCTGTCCTACTCGATGGTGCTGCGCGGGACGTGGGCGGCCGCCAAGCAGACCACGCTGGCCCTGCACACGCTCGTGACCAGCAAGTTCCCGCAGGACGCGATCCAGATCATCGGGTTCTCCAACTACGCGCGGGTGCTGCACCCGACGGAGATGGCCGGCCTCGACTGGGACATGGTGCAGGGCACCAACCTGCACCACGCCCTGATGATCGCCGGACGGCACCTGGACCGCCACCCCGACTTCGAGCCGATCGTCCTCGTCGTCACCGACGGCGAACCCACCGCGCACCTGCGGCCCGACGGCCGCTCCCTGTTCGACTACCCGCCGTCCACCGACACGCTCGTGCTCACCCTCGCCGAGGTCGACAAGATGACCCGGCGCGGCGCCTGCATGAACTTCTTCATGCTCGCCGAGGACCGCCGCCTCGTGTCGTTCGTGGAGGAGGTCGCGCGACGCAACGGCGGCCGCGTCTTCGCCCCCGACGCCGACCGACTCGGCGAGTACGTCGTCAGCGACTACCTCCGAGTGAGGCGTGCTTAAGGCATTCTGGCCGGCTCAGCCGTTCCAGACCATCAGGGCGAGGATCACCAGCCAGATCAGCGCGACGACGCCGGACATGGCGGCCAGCCGCCCCCGCTCCACCTGGGCGACCTCGCCGGTGCCGGCCGCCGGTCCCGCGGCGGCGGGGGCCTCGGCCTCCGTCGCGCCGCCCTCGGCCTCCCCGGGCTCCTCCGCCTCCTTGGCCGCGGCGGGACGGACCGGGACCGCCGCGGGCGCCGCCTCGGCCGCCGCGACCTCCAGCAGGTGCACCGCCTTGCGCTGGTCGCGCTCGACGATCAGCAGCAGCACCAGCGCGACGACGAACAGCGTCATCGACACCGTCAGCCACACCTCGGCGAGATCGCCCTTGGCCAGGCCGAGCCCGATCAGGAAGATCCCCAGCGTCCCGATCCCGTAGATCTGGGTGGTCCGGTGGAGATAGCGCACCACCACCACGTCGCGCTTGCGGATGTAGCGGGGCGTGGACATCGTGGCGGCGGTCAGCGGCCCCAGCGTGAAGATCGCGAACCCGATGTGGAGAAGGAGCAGGATGCGGTCCGAAGTCGACATGAGCCGACCTTAGCCCGCGCGCCCCCGCCACTCACCGCAACCACGCGACGACCTCAATGGTCGCGATCGCGTCCGAAGGCAGGTTCGAGCGCAGCGAGACCCTGATCGCGAAGCGAGCCGCCAGGCGAGCCGGAGCGATGCCAGCGATCGCCCGCGGTGCTCGACGATGGAAAGCCGCCAGGCCCGAAGGAGGAGAGCACCGCCATTACGCGCCGCCGTTCAGGCGCTTCTTGAGCCAGGCCAGGATCGTCGGGTAGACGCCCTCGTCGCCCAGCATGTCCGAGGCGTGCATGTCGCCCTCGACGGTCTTGACCGTCGCCGGGACGCCGGCGGCGCGCAGCGCGCTCGCCAGCCCGGTGCTCTGGGTGACCGGGACGAAGTCGCCGGTGGCGTGCATCAGCAGCATCGGGGCGTCGTCCGCGGAGACGTGCGTGACGGTGCTGGCGTCGTCCAGCTTCGTCCAGCAGTCGGGGACGGCGGTCACACCGGGCACGCAGTGGACGAGGTCGACCACGGCCCGCCGCAGCTTGCGCTCGGTGAACGTGGCGTCCGGCTTCGCGCCGTCCTGGAAGGCCAGGAAGGGGTTGTTCGGCGGCGACAGGGCGACCACGCCGCGGACCTGGCGGGTGCCCGTCTTGAGCGTGCCGAGCTGCGTCGCGAGGTGCCCGCCCGCCGACGAGCCCATGACCGCGATGCGGTTCGGGTCGACGCTCCACACCTTGGCGTGCTTCTTGACGAAGTCGAGGGCCGCCAGGGCGTCGTCGCGCTGGGCGGGCCACTGCGCCTTGGGCGCGAGCCGGTAGTTGGCCGACAGGACGACGAAGCCCTCGTCGGTCAGCCGGCGGGCGAAGTACTTCCAGCCGCCGCCCTTGTCGCCCTCCAGCCAGTAGCCGCCGTGCAGGAGCAGCACGGCCGGGCGCGGCGTGGCGCGCGGCCCCGGCTTGCGCCAGTAGGCGTCGATCTTCTGGGCGGGCAGCCTGCCGTAGGCGTAGGTGCGGAACCGCGGGAGCTGCGGCGTCACCATGACCGCCTGCGCGGTGACGGTGCCGTCCGGCTCCCCGTCCGCGCCGGCCGGGCCGCCCTCCGCCGGCGCCGTGGGCGGCGCCGACGGCGACCCGGTGCCGGGCGTCCCGGTCTCCGGCGCGCCGGAGGGGGTCCCCTCCGGCGACTCGGTCGGGACGGACGGGACGGACACGCTCGGCGTCGGCGTCGGCGCCGGCTCGTTCGCGTGGGCTCCCACGGGAACGGTCACGGCGGAGACACACGTCGCGGCGAACGCCGCCCCACAGACCAGTACTTTGCGCACCCCGGGCCCTTTCTTCACGAACCTGGCGCGCCGAGTATAGATGTTTTGATCAAGTTCGGTGGGGAATGGTGTTGCGATTCTCAGCCGAGCGCCTGCTCCAGATCGTGGAGCAGGTCGGCGGCGTCCTCGATGCCGACCGACAGCCGCACCAGGTCGGCAGGCACCTCCAGCGGCGATCCGGCCGCCGAGGCGTGCGTCATCCGCCCCGGGTGCTCGATCAGCGACTCCACGCCGCCGAGCGACTCGCCGAGCGTGAACAGCTTCGTCCGCTCGCACACCCGGACGGCGGCCTCCTCCGACTCCATCCGGAACGAGACCATGCCGCCGAACGCCTTCATCTGCTTGGCGGCGACCTCGTGGCCCGGGTGGTCGGGCAGCCCCGGGTAGAGGACCTGCCGGACGGACGGGTGCCGGGTCAGCAGGTCCACGACCCGCTCCGCGTTCGCGCAGTGCCGGTCCATCCGCACGCCGAGCGTCTTGATCCCGCGCAGGGTGAGCCAGGCGTCGAACGGGCCCGCGACGGCGCCCATCGCGTTCTGGTGGAACGCCAGCCGCTCCCCGAGACCGGCGTCGGCGGCGACCAGCGCGCCCCCGACCACGTCGGAGTGCCCGCCGATGTACTTGGTGGTGGAGTGGACGACGACGTCCGCGCCGAGTTCCAGCGGCCGCTGGAGGTAGGGCGAGGCGAAGGTGTTGTCGACGACCAGCAGCGCCCCCGCGTCCCGGGCGACGGCGGCCAGCGCCGCGATGTCGGCGATGCCGAGCAGCGGGTTGGTGGGCGTCTCCACCCAGATGATCTTCGTTTCGGGTTGCACCGCCGCCCGCACCGCGGCGATGTCGCCGAGCGGCACCGGGTCGAACTCGACGCCCCACGGCTGGGCGACCTTCGCGAACAACCGGTACGTCCCGCCGTAGGCGTCGTTCGGGACGATCACGTGGGAACCGGGCCTGCAGACCGTGCGCAGCAGCGCGTCCTCGGCGGCGAGCCCGGAGGCGAACGCCAGCCCGCGCGCGCCGCCCTCCGTCTCGGCGAGGCATACCTCCAGCGCGGTACGCGTCGGATTGGCCGACCGGGAGTACTCGTAGCCGCCGCGCAGCCCCCCGATGCCGTCCTGCTTGTACGTCGAGACCTGGTAGATCGGCGGGACGACCGCGCCGGTGGCGGGGTCGGGCTCCTGCCCGGCGTGGATGGCCAGGGTCTCGAACCCCCGGTGAACCTCGTTGTCCATGGGTACGAGGCTATCCGCCCCTCGCCCCTCCTAGAGGAGGAGAGGCTCCCCCGGAGGTATCACCCCGTATTTCGGCGCTGCGGGTGACCCCTGCGCGGTGTCCGGTCTCTACTGTTTTACGGGTATCCCTACGACTGTGAATTAAGGAAGCCCCCATGTTCGCTCGGCTCGCGCGCTTCGTCGTGAGACACCCGTGGTGGACGATCGTGGCCTGGCTCGTGGCCGCGGTGCTCATCATCGCCCTCTCCCCCAAGCTCACCACCGAGTCCGACCAGGGCGACTTCCTGCCCTCGAAGTACGAGTCGGTGCAGGCGCTCCAGATCGCCGAGAAGGCCTTCCCCCAGCAGGAGGACACCTCCTCGCTGATCGTGGTGAAGCGCTCCGACGGCCAGGCGCTGACGGCGCAGGACACCGCCAAGGTGAACGAGGCGGCCAAGTCCCTCAACGCCAAGAAGCCGCCGACGGTCCTCGGCTTCGCGACCGGCCCGCAGGCCGTGGCGCCCAACAAGGCCGTCCAGGTGATCATGGTGCCGATGAAGGGCACCTCGATGGCCGACAGCGAGAAGCAGGGCGACGCGGTCAAGCAGATCCGCAAGGACCTGCCGACCCTGCTGAAGGGCAGCGGGATGGAGGCCAAGGTCGGCGGTGACGTCGCCGGCTTCGTCGACAACGAGGACTCCTTCAACCAGTCCTTCGAGATCGTCGGCATCGCCACCTTCGTGCTGATCATCGGCCTGATCCTGCTGATCTTCCGGGCCCCGCTGGCGGCGATCCTGCCGATCGTCGTCATCACCGTGACCATGCAGGTCGCGATGGGCCTGATCGGCACCGCCTCGAAGATCTTCGGGTTCTCCGGCGACGACAGCCTCAGCACCATCATCCTGATCGTGCTCTTCGGCATCGGCGCCGACTACTACCTGTTCCTGATGTTCCGGTTCCGCGAGCGGCTGCGGGCCGGCGACGACAAGAAGACCGCGATGATCACCGCGGTGGAGCGGGTCGGCGAGGTCATCTCCTCGGCCGCCGCCGCCATCGCCGTGACGTTCCTGGTCCTGCTGCTCGCGACGTTCGGCGTCTTCAGCGCCTGGGGCCCGTCCCTGGCCATCGCCGTCGTCGTCATGGGCATCACCTCGCTGACGCTGTTCCCCGCGCTCGTCTCGCTGCTCGGCACCGCCGTCTTCTGGCCGTCCAAGGCGTGGAAGAAGCAGCCGAAGAGCCGGTTCTCCACGGCCATCGGCCGCGGCGTCGGCAAGCGCCCGGCGGTCGCCGCCGCGGCGTCCGGGCTCGTCCTGGTCGTGCTGGCGCTCGGCACCCTCGGGTTCAAGGCCGACTACGACTTCGCGGCCGGCTTCCCGCAGGACACCGAGTCCGCCCAGGCGACCAAGGACATGGAGAAGGGCTTCCCGCCCGGCCTGACCACCCCGGTCCAGGTCTTCATCAAGAGCCAGAACGGGCAGCCGGTCACCCAGCAGCAGCTCCAGGCGTTCAGCAAGGCCGCCGAGGGCGCGCCCGGCGTCGGCAAGGTCCAGGAGCCGGTCCCCGGCTCCGACAAGACCGTGGCCCGGGTCGACCTGGTGCTGAAGGTCAACCCCGCGTCCAACAAGGCGATCAGCCTGGTCAAGGACGACCTGGCGCCCGCCGTGCACCAGGCGGCGCCGGAGGGCACCCGCGCCTACGTCGGCGGACCGACGGCGATCTTCTCCGACATCAACACGGTCAACAACCGCGACCTGTCGGTGATCCTTCCGGTCGCCGCGGTGCTGATCGCGCTGATCCTGGCGCTGCTGCTGAGGTCGGTGGTCGCGCCGCTGTACCTGGTGGTGGCCGTCCTGCTCGGCTTCGCCGCGACGCTCGGCTCCGCCGTGTACGTCTTCCAGGGCGCGATGGGCGAGGCGGGCGTCACCTTCCAGCTGCCGATCGTCCTCTACCTGTTCGTGCTGGCCATCGGGACCGACTACAACATCCTGATGACGGCGCGGCTGCGCGAGGAGGCCAAGGAGGGCCACGAGCCGAAGCAGGCGGCGGCCCTGGCCGTCCAGCACGGCGGCCCGACGGTCGCCGCGGCGGGCCTCATCCTGGCCGGCACGTTCTCGGTGATGATGCTCGCGCCGGTGTCGATGCTCCAGCAGATGGGCTTCTCGGTGGCGATCGGCATCGCGCTGTCGGCCTTCGTGATGTCCACCTTCCTGGTGCCGGGCCTCACCGCGATGCTGGGCCACAAGGCCTGGTGGCCGGGCCACGGCGACGAGCCGAAGAAGCAGCTCCGGCCGAACGACACGCGGGAGGACTTCGCCCCGTCCGGGCACCGCGGCTAGCCGCGGCGCCCCCGAGACGTCGGGTTGCGGGGGCCGGCCCATAACGCCGCCCACCGGCCGGGCCCCGCAACCCGACACCTGAACGGACGAGCGCCTGGAGATCATCGATCTCCAGGCGCTCGTCCGTTCTCCGCGCGTCTCCCGCCCCGGGTCAGCCGGTGGCGTCGGACAGGAAGGCCAGCAGGTCCTGCCGGGTGATGAGGCCCTTGGGCTTGCCGTCCACGAGCACGACGGCGGCGCCGGACTTCTCCAGGACGCCGACGGCCTTGCTGACCGGCTCGCCGGAGCCGAGCGTCGGCAGCGGCGCCGCCATGTGCGCCTCGACCGGCTCGGTCATCTTGGCCTGGCCCTTCACCATGATGTCGAGCAGGTCGGTCTCCCCGACCGAGCCGACCACCTCGGCCGCCATGACCGGCGGCTCCTCCTTCATCACCGGCAGCTGCGACACCTCGTACTCGCGCATGATGGCGATCGCGGTCTGCACGGTCTCGTGCGGGTGGACGTGGACGAACTCCGGCAGCGTGCCGCCCTTGCGGGTGAGCACCTCACCGACCCGCGCCTCCTCGGTGGAGGGGGTGAGGAAGCCGTAGTCCGCCATCCAGCTGTCGTTGAAGATCTTTCCGAGGTAGCCCCGGCCGCCGTCGGGCAGCAGCACCACGATCACCGCGTCCGGGTCGGCGCGCTCGGCCACGCGCAGCGCGGCGACGACGGCCATCCCGCAGGACCCGCCCACGAGCAGCGCCTCCTCGCGGGCGAGGCGGCGGGTCATGGTGAAGGAGTCCTTGTCGGACACCGCGATGACCTCGTCGCAGATGTCGCGGTCGTAGGTCTCGGGCCAGATGTCCTCGCCGACGCCCTCGGTGAGGTAGGGGCGGCCGCTGCCGCCGGAGTAGACCGAGCCCTCCGGGTCGGCCCCGACGATCCGGACCCGCCCGCCGGAGGCCTCCTTGAGGTACCGGCCGACGCCGCTGATCGTGCCGCCGGTGCCGATGCCCGCGACGAAGTGCGTGATGCGGCCCTCCGTCTGCTCCCACAGCTCCGGCCCCGTCGTCTCGTAGTGCGACCGGGGGTTCTGCGGGTTGGTGTACTGGTCCGGCTTCCACGCGTCCGGGATCTCGGTGACGAGGCGGTCCGACACCGAGTAGTAGGAGTCGGGGTGCTCGGGGTTCACCGCGGTCGGGCAGACGACGACCTCGGCGCCGTAGGCGCGCAGCACGTCGATCTTGTCCTTGCCGACCTTGTCGGGGCAGACGAAGACGCAGCGGTAGCCGCGCTCCTGCGCGACGATGGCGAGCCCGACCCCGGTGTTGCCGGACGTCGGCTCGACGATCGTCCCGCCGGGGCGCAGCGCGCCGGACTTCTCGGCGGCGTCGATCATGCGGACCGCGATGCGGTCCTTCACCGACCCCCCGGGGTTGAAGTACTCCACCTTGGCGAACACCTGCGGCCCGCGGCCGCCGCCCACGCCGGCGGTCACCTTGCGCAGTCGGACGAGCGGGGTGTTGCCCATCAGTTCGACGAGCGAGTCGTGTACGTGCACCGCGACATCCTTGTCGTTCAGTGTGTTGATCTTAATGTTGCGTCCCTGTTCCGCCGCCGGTCACGTGCGGAAACCGGCGCGGGGACCGGAAGGTTTCCCGCTCCCGACGGTAGCCGAGATCGGCCACCGCAGGTATCGCGACCCTTTCGCGCGGGTAGGAAGTTATTCACGGAGGGTCAGCGCAGCATGTGGAGAGCATTCACCGCGCGGCGCATCGCGGCCGCCGCGGCCTACGGCGGTGGAGGCATCACCGCGCTCGGCGGCATCACGTTCGGCCTGCTGCTGATGCAGGCCAGGCTCGCCCGCAGGACCATCCTCGCACGCCCGAACGGCGATCCGCCGGTCGCCGACGGGCTGTACGGCGCGACGCGCGGCGGCGAACCGCTCTCACTGGTCATGCTGGGAGACTCCACCGCCGCCGGGCTCGGCGTGCGCACCTCGCCGGAGACACCCGCCGCGCTGCTGGCGACCGGGCTGTCAGCGATCGCGGAACGCCCCGTCCGGCTGACGAACGTGGCCCGCTCGGGCTCCCGCTCGCAGGCGCTCGGCGGCCAGGTCGACCAGGCCCTGCAAGCCCGTCCCGACGTCGCCGTCATCATGATCGGCGCCAACGACGTGACGGGGCGGGTCCCGGCCGCCGAGTCCGTCCGCCACCTCGCCGGCGCGGTGGAGCGGCTGCGCGCCGCCGGCGGCGAGGTCGTCGTCGGCACCTGCCCCGACCTCGGCTCCGTCAAGTCGCTGATGCCGCCGCTGCGCTGGTTCGCGCGCCGGGCGAGCCGGCAGCTCGCCGCCGCCCAGACGATCGCCGTCGTGGAGCGCGGCGGCCGGTCGGTGTCGCTCGGCGATCTGATCGGCCACGAGTTCGCCGCCGACCCGCTCGCGATGTTCAGCGAGGACCGCTACCACCCGTCCGCCCGCGGCTACGCCTCCGCGTCGGCCGCCGTGCTGCCGTCGATGGCGTCCGCGCTGGGCCTCGGCCACGACCTGTCCGGCCACCTGACCGCGGACGTCCTGCCCGTCTACCTCGCCGCCGCCGAGGCCGCCGAGCGGGCCGGCACGGAGGTCAGCGGCGCGACGGTCGCCGGTCGCGACCGCGGCCCCCGGGGCCGCTGGGCCACCCTGCGGTACCCGCTGCGCCGCCCGGCGCTGCGCCTGCCGCGGCGCCACGCGGCCGGCCGTCTCCAGCGCGAGGACGTCGCCGCCGCCGCGGAACCGGGGCCCGCCCGGTCACCGGTGGCGGGCCCCGGCCGTCCGGGGCACCGGCCGGGCCTCCTCCCGCGCTGGCGGTGGCCTGACCGGTGGCGGCGGTCCCACTCTCCGGTGCCCGGCGTCCCGGGCACATGGGGCGGCGGTCACCAGGACGCCGGGACCGCGCCCAGATGGGCGCGGTGAGCCCGCACTTATTGGACGCGTCGTCCATCAAGCCCGGGGGGCGGCGTGTACGCCGCCGGGGACCAGCGGCTAGATTGCTGGTGACCGGTGAGTAACACCGTTGGCCGCTGAGAAGGAGACCCGCACATGCCCGAGGCAGTCATCGTCGCAACCGCGCGCTCGCCGATCGGGCGCGCCTTCAAGGGGTCGCTCAAGGACATCCGGCCCGACGACCTCACCGCCCAGATGGTCACGGCCGCGATGGCGAAGGTGCCGCAGCTGGACCCGAGCCAGATCGACGACCTGCTCCTCGGCTGCGGCCTGCCCGGCGGCGAGCAGGGCTACAACATGGGGCGCGTGGTGTCGGTCCTGCTGGGCTGGGACAACGTGCCCGGCGCCACCATCACCCGGTACTGCTCCTCCTCGCTCCAGACGACGCGGATGGCGCTGCACGCGATCCGCGCCGGCGAGGCCGACGTCATCGTCTCGGCGGGCGTCGAGACCGTCAGCCGGTTCGCCAAGGGCAGCAGCGACGGCCTGCCCGACACGCAGAACCCGCTGTTCGCCGACGCCCAGGGCCGCACCGCCAAGGCCGGCGAGGGCGGTGCCTCCGTGTGGCACGACCCCCGCGAGGACGGCGCGCTGCCCGACGTCTACATCGCGATGGGCCAGACCGCCGAGAACGTCGCCGCCCTGCGCGGCGTGTCCCGCCGGGCGCAGGACGAGTTCGGCGTCCGCTCGCAGAACCTCGCCGAGAAGGCCCTCGCCAACGGGTTCTGGGAGAAGGACATCACGCCGGTGACGCTGCCGGACGGCTCCGTCGCGGCCAAGGACGACGGCCCCCGTCCCGGCACCACCTACGAGAAGGTGTCGCAACTCCAGCCGGTGTTCCGCCCGGACGGGACGGTCACCGCCGGCAACTGCTGCCCGCTGAACGACGGCGCCGCCGCGGTCGTGGTCATGAGCGACACCAAGGCCGCCGAACTCGGCATCACCCCGCTGGCCCGCATCGTGTCGACCGGCGTCACCGGCCTGTCCCCCGAGATCATGGGCCTCGGCCCGGTGGAGGCGTCCCGCAGGGCCCTCGCCAAGGCGGGGATGACGATCGACGACATCGACCTCGTCGAGATCAACGAGGCGTTCGCGGCGCAGGTGCTGCCGTCCGCCGAGGAACTCGGCATCGACATCGACAAGCTGAACGTCAACGGCGGCGCGATCGCGGTCGGCCACCCCTTCGGCATGACCGGCGCCCGCATCACCTCCACGCTCCTCAACGGCCTCCGGTTCCACGACAAGCAGTTCGGTCTGGAGACGATGTGCGTGGGCGGCGGCCAGGGCATGGCCATGGTCCTGGAGCGCCTCTCCTAAAGGTAAGCCCGGTCTTACCTGAGGAAACGGAACCCAGACCGGCGCATGGTGGCCCGCACGGAACCGCCCGCAGGCGGCTTCATGCGGGCCACCTGCGCGTTTCCGGGGATCATCCCCGTTACAGATGATCTACGTAACGCAAAAGATAGGTCCCCGTTAGGGGGTTGTCACATGCGGAGAGGTGTTGCAGAGTCGGCAGGAAGAGCCCCGCGACCTGGAGGTGCCAATTGTCACTGAACCACTCGCCGGAGACCCACAGCAAGCTGATAGCCCGCATCCCGCAAGTCACCGGACGTGATATCCCCGAGTGGTTCACCACCATCGAGAACGGGCCCTCGTTCACGCGCTGCGAGGAACGCAGCACCTGGCTGGCCGAGGAGCACAACCTCTCCCACGGCTACGCCGCGGCCCTGGTCCGCGAGCACGAGCGCACGCGCCGCGCCCGCCACTACTGAGCACGCGCCTCCTCCGGGAGGGCGCGCCGATCGAACTTCACAACGTTGCGGGTTCCCGCCAGAGGATGCCCCCGCCGTCGTGCCGCTGCGCGCCACGACCCTGGCGCAGAGATCCCGCACAGATCAGCCCCACGCCGTCCGGCGCGGGGCTGATCATCGCGTGGGCCGCTAGTCGCGCCCGGAGAAGTAGCTGAGCAGCCGCAGGATCTCCAGGTAGATCCACACCAGGCTCAGCACGAGCCCGAACGCGCAGTACCAGGCGAACTTCTCGGGCGCGCCCGTCCGGACGCCGGTCTCGACGGCGTCGAAGTCGAGCAGCAGGAAGAAGCAGCCGACGAGGATCGCGGCGACGCTGAAGACGTAGGCGAGCGGGCTGCCGGGGTCGCGGATCCCGATGCCGTGGTCGCCGCCGAACAGGTTCACCACCAGGTTGACGATCATCAACCCGATCAGCGCGAGCCCGGCGGCCATGACGAACCGGGCGAACTTGGGCGTGACCCGGACGATGCGCAGCGCGTAGACGGCGAGGGTGGCGCCGAACGCCAGCGCCGTCCCGACGACCGCCTGGAAGACCACCCCGTGGTAGATGTCGTTGTAGGAGTGGCTGACGAGGCCGACGACGACGCCGTAGACGGCGGCGAACGCCAGCACCGTCGCCGCGTTCGCCTTGCGGCCGAACGCGATGAACGCCCAGATGCCGATCTCGGCGATGAGCGCCACGACCAGGACGGGCGCGGCGAGCGAGGTGGGCACGAGCACCCACGCCAGCGCCGCCGTGACCATCAGCGTCACGAGCGTCAGGAACCCGCGGACGACGACGTCGTCCATGGTCATCGGCCTGGTGGCGGCCGGCGCGTACCCGGGTGCGGCGTAGGCGGCCCCTCCGTAGGGCTGAGCGCCGTACCCACCGGCCCGCTGGTCGAAGGCGTTCCCCCGGAACGCGGGGTTTCTGCTCTCCATCAGGTCTCCACTTCGGCCGACGTGACCCACCAGTGTAAGCCGCGCTCCCCCCACTTGATCAGCCCAGAACCCACCCCTTTACCCACCACCCCCAAGGCGAAGACGAAGCCGAGCCCCACGGGAACGCCCCGGCCCCGCCTTGGAACGACGGCGAAGCCGAGCCCCGCGGGAACGCCCCGTCGCTCCCCGAACAAGGGAAGCCGGGTCCGCGTGTCCGCTCGGAGCGGCTGCCGGGCGACGGCGAAGCCGGACGCCGGAGAGGGCGCCCGGCCTCAGCCGTCGGAAAGGCGAGGGCGAAGCCCGAGCATCGGGGTTTCCAGGGGGTCGCCCCCCTGGGCAGACACGGCGAGCCCCCGGCGAAGCCGATCAAAGATCGGCGAGCAGGGTCGATCGCACGTGCCCCTGGTCGGACTCGAACCGACACACCGGCTCTTTTAGGGAGCCTGCCTCTGCCGTTGGGCTACAGGGGCGGCGTCATCATATCGAGTCAGTGGTTGTCACCGCCGCTCTCAGGGGCCGTGATTGGGGAGCTCCTGCGGCCGGAGTCGGCCAGTGGAACGGTCCGGCCAGTCAAGCGCACCTGTCAGATGTCGTGCTGGCGGCCGGCGGCGAGCTCGAACTCCTGGCGGGGCCATTCGAGTTCCCCCAGCGAAACGATCTCGCGGCGGAAGAACGCGGAGAGCGTCCAGTCCATGGTGATGCGGAACTTGCGGTTGACGGTCGGCATGCGCGACAGATGGTAGGTGCGGTGCATGAACCACGCGGGGAGGCCGCGGAGCTTGAGCCCGTAGACGTTGGCGACGCCCTTGTGCAGGCCGAGGCCGGCGACCGAGCCGACGTAGGCGTGCACGTACGGTTTGCGGGGTTTGCCGTGCAGGTCCGCCACGACGTTGTCGGCGAGTCGCCTGGCCTGCCGGACGGCGTGCTGGGCGTTGGGCGCGGTGAAGTCCCCGGTGTCGGTGAGGTCGGGGACGGCGGCGTTGTCGCCGGCGGCGTAGACGCCGTCGACCCCCTCGACGGTGAGTTCGGCGGTGGTCCTGATGCGGCTCTTGTCGTCCAGGGGGAGGTCGCTCTCCCTGACGACGGGGTGGGGTTTCACACCGGCCGTCCAGACGAGGGTGCCGGCCTCGAAGTCCTCGCCGTCGCTCAGCACGACGCGCCGCCTCTCGGCCGACTTCAGCAGCGTGTTCATCTTGATCTCGATGCCGCGGCGGCGCAGGGCCTCGGCGGTCCAGCGGCCCATCTCGGGGCCCACCTCGGGGAGGATGCGGTCGGTGGCCTCGACCATCATCCAGCGCATCTCCTTCGGGTCGATGTTCGGGTACCACTTGCAGGCGTCGCGGGCCATGTCCTCCAGCTCGGCCATGGCCTCGACGCCGGCGAACCCGGCGCCGACGAACACGAAGGTGAGGGCGCGCCTGCGGACGGTCTCGTTGTCCGGGTTCGACGCGGCGATGTCGAGCTGGTGCAGCACGTGGTTGCGAAGGAAGATCGCCTCTTCGACGGTCTTGAAACCGATCCCGCTCTCGGCGAGGCCCGGGATGGGCAGGGTCCGCGAGATGGAGCCGAGGCTGACCACGAGCATGTCGTACTCCACGTCCCGCTCCGGCACGCCGGCGGTGTGCGCCCCGGCGGGCCGGATGGTGACCCGCCGGGAGGCGTTGTCGATCCGCGTCACGAAGCCGTTCACGATGCGGCAGCGGTTCAGGACCTTGCGCAGCGGCGCGACGACGTGGCGGGGCTCCAGGTTCCCCGCGGCCGCCTCCGGCAGGAAGGGCTGGTAGGTCATGTAGGACTGCGGGTCGATGACGGTGACGGCGACCTCGCCGCGACGCAGTTCGCCGCGCAGCCTCTTCTGCAGGCGCAGGGCCGTGTACATGCCGACATATCCGCCGCCGACGATCACGATCTGTTTCGTGCGCTGGATGGGCATATCCGGAGCGATACCCGGTTCTGCCGCGGGCTCACGTCTCGGCAGGAGTCGCGAACTTCCTCGGCGCGTCCGACATCTCATCCGATGTACCGCCAGAAGGGAGACTGCGAGGTCAGGGCCTGACGGGGGCGCCAAGCGGTCGCGGGCGGCGGATCGGTGCAGGGGCCGGTCCGCCGCGCCACGGCCGCTTGGCCACGGCCCTGCCTCGCAGTCGAACTCTTTGTGGAGACGGCTCTCATGGGGGAAGCGATGCCGCGAATCATCTGGGGCACCATCGCCGTCGCGGCCTTCACCGCTCTCGCGGGTTGCGGCGGGGGCACGTCGAACGCCGGACGGGCATCGTCCGAAGGGGACGGCCCGGCGTCCACGCCGTCCATGGGGACGAGCTCCGACGCGCCGGGCCGGGCGTCCGACGGCGGGGGGACGCCCACCGTCGGGCACGGGAACGGGAGCGGCGTGCAGGAGCCGCGCTGCACCACGGGGATGCTCACCGCGGCTCTCAGCGGTCCGGACGCGGGCGCGGGCAACCGCTACCTGACGCTCACGCTGACCAACAAGTCCGGGAAGCACTGCTGGACCGGCGGCTGGACCGGGCTCCAGCTCGCCGGCGCCGCCGGGAGCGTCCCCACCGAGGTCTTCCGCGAGGGGACGCCGAAGACGATCGTGATCCCCAACGGCGGCCGCGCCTACGAGCGGCTGCACTGGGCGGTCGTCCCCGCCGACGACGAGACGGGCGGGACCTGCGAGCCCGTGGCGACGGCCCTGAGGGTGATCCCGCCGAACCAGACCGGGGCCCTGACCGCCGGGTGGAGCTACGGGCCGGTCTGCCGGCAGGGCAGGATCCGGCTGACGCCCCTCGCGACGGCCCCTCCCGCCTAGTGGAAGTCGCGGGCGCGGACGAAGACCGCGTCCAGCATGTCCTCGGTGACCCGGCCGGTGAAGGTGTTCTGCTGGCTCGGGTGGTAGCACCCCAGCAGCAGGACGGGGTCGCGCCGGGCCGCCGAGGGCGGTGGCGACAGCTCGACCTCGGCGCCGTGGCCGAACTTGGGCCGGGGGCGCGGCACCGCGTACCCGGCCTGCTTCAGCGCGGGCCACACGCCCTGCCAGGCGAACCCGCCGAGGCACACCACGCAGCGGACGGTCGCGGCGACCTGCTCGACCTCGCGCGCGAGCCACGGCAGGCATGTCGTCCGCTCCAGCGGCGTCGGCTTGTTGTCGGGCGGGGCGCACCGGACGGTCGCCGCCATCCGCGCGCCGATCAGCCGCTGCCCGTCGCCCGCGCGGACGCTGGTCGGCCGGGCCGCGAGCCCGACCCGGTGCAGGGACGCGAACAGCCAGTCGCCCGAGCGGTCGCCGGTGAAGATCCGGCCGGTGCGGTTGCCGCCGTGCGCGGCCGGGGCCAGCCCGACGATCAGGATGCGCGGCCGCTCGTCGCCCCATCCGGCGACGGGGCGGCCCCAGTACCGCTCGTCCGCGAACGCCCGGCGGCGCTGGACGGCGACCTGCTCCCGCCATTCCACGAGCCGGTCGCAGGCGCGGCACACCGACTGGCGGGCGCACAGCTCGCGCAGGTCCGGGGCTTCCGCGGCCAGCTCGGCGACGTCGCCGGCGCCGCGCGCGACGGGGGTCGCGGGGGCGGCGGGGTCTTCCGGCCACCCTGACCCGGGCGGCACGAACGGAGGGTTGGCGGGCGGCATACCACCGATCGTCCCACGCCACGGCCGTTGGCCGGGTTCCGCCCATGGCCGGTGGGAGACGGGTCCGGTCGGTACGATGCGTTCGCCGGTCGGGGAGGCGGGTGTCTCGGCACGCGCGTTGTGCGAAGCGGGAGGCAGGAGTGTCGCAACCGGGCTGGTACCCCGACCCCTACGGCACGGGCAGCCTGCGCTGGTGGGACGGGCAGAACTGGAGCGAGCGGCTGAACCCCGAGCCCGACCGGCCGCCCCGGCTCCCGCGCCCGCAGCAGAAGCGGGACACCGCGGCCCCGGGCGGGACGCACCACCCGGCTCCGCACGCGCCGACCTGGGACCCCGTCCCGTCCGTCCCGTCCCTGGACGTGAACCTTCGCGGCCTGCGCCTGCACGCCGGCGACCAGGGTGTCGCCTACGGGGACGCCTCGCTCGCCTGGGCTCATGTGGAGTGGGTGGCGTACTGGGCGGCGGAGCACCCGGCCGACCGCGGCCGGGGGACCCAGTGGGTCTTCCAGGTGGGGCGGTACCCGTTCCGCGGCGGCCCCCGCGTGGAGGTGGTGATCGAGCCGGGGCCGGACGGCGAGCCCGAGCGCGTCTGGGGGCGGCTGATCCAGCTGTGCCAGGAGCACGCGGAGCCGCGGCTCGTCGAGGAGCTGGCCGTCCGCGTCCGCGCGGGCGAGTCGGTCGACGTGGCGCAGGGGCTGACCGTCCATCCGGGCGGCGTGCGCGGCGACCGGGTGTCGCTGAGCTGGTCGTCGATCTCCGCCGCGACCGTCGACCGGGGCCGGGTCTGGATCCAGCAGGCCGGCGGCACCGCGCCGATCCTCTACGTCCCGCAGCAGAACCCGAACGCGGTACTGATCCCCGCACTGCTGACCCGGCTCAGGTACTGAGGCCGAGCCTGTCTCGGGTCACGACCAAGGCCGCAGCAGCCGACACCCATCCTTGCCAGCCAGAGACTCACAGCCTGTCTCGAAGTGGCATCGGCCACGCGCGCGAACGCGTGACCTGCCCGGTGGAGCGAAGCCGGAGGCGAGCGGAACCGGGCAGATCGCGAAGCGATGCCGCGTTCGCCCCAGGCCCGGTCACGTAGCGAGCCGCAAGGCGAGCTACGTGGGCCGGGACTCATTCAACACAGCGACCAGGCGATGCCGTCGAGGATGTCGTGCTCGCTGACGACGACGGCCCCGAACCCGTACTCGCGCATGATCCGGTCGAGGATGAGCGCGCCCGCGCCGATCACGTCGACGCGGCCGGGGTGCATGACGCCGAACTCGGCGCGCTCGGCGCGGGTGGCGTGCAGCAGCCGCCGCGTCACCTCGTGCACCTGCCCGGCGGTGATCCGCGCCAGGTGGATGCGGTCCGCCTGGTAGCGGGGCAGGTCGAGCGCGATGCCGGCCACCGTGGTGACGGACCCGGCGAGCCCCACGAGGGTGCGCGCCTCGTCCACCGGGACGGTCTCCCGGACGGCGGCGAGCGCGGCGTCGATGTCGGCGGCGGCGTTGGAGATCTGCTCGGGCGAGGGCGGGTCGTCCTTGAGGTGCCGCTCGGTCATCCGCACGCAGCCGATGTCGATGGAGCGGGCCGCGTCCGCCGAGGAGCTGCCGAGCACGATCTCGGTGGACCCGCCGCCGATGTCGACGACCAGGTAGGGGCGGGCGGGGCGCAGCTTCGCCAGCTCGCGGGTGGCGCCGGTGAACGACAGCCCGGCCTCCTCGTCCCCGCTGATCACCTCGGGGACGACGCCGAAGATGTCGACGACGCCGCTGACGAAGTCGGCCCGGTTGGCGGCGTCGCGGGTCGCGCTGGTCGCCACCACCCGGGTCTTGACCGGCCCGTGCCCGTCGCCGTGCCGATCGATCAGCTCGGCGTACCCGCGCATCGCGGCGAAGGTGCGCTCCAGCGCGGCGGACGACAGCCGCCCGGTCTGGTCGACGCCCTCCCCCAGCCGGACGATCTCCATCCGGCGCTCGACGTCGGTCAGCGTGGCGCCGCCCTCGCCGTCGCCGCCTCCGGCCGCGATGTCGGCGATCAGCAGGCGGACCGAGTTGGTCCCGCAGTCGACGGCCGCGACGCGCGTCACCGCGCCTCCCCCGGTTCAGGTTCCGATTCGACAGATTCCACAGGTTCGGCCTGGACGCAGGGCCCCGAGCGCCACCAGTCGGGCAGCGCGTCCAGGGCCTCGCGGCCGAACGGGTTGACGCCCGGCACCGCCAGCTCGTGCGCGACGAGGGCGTGCAGGCACTTGACGCGCTCCGGCATCCCGCCGGCGCTCTGCATCCCCTCCGGAAGCGGTTCGACGCCGTCCTCGCGAGCGGCCTCGTCGCGGCGGCGCAGGTAGTCCTCGTGGGCGGCGGCGTACCTCGCCGCCAGGGACGGGTCGCCCGCGAGCCTGGCCTGCATGTCGCGCATGACGCCGCTCCCCTCCAGCGTCCCGATGGCCGAGGCGGCCTTCGGGCAGGTCAGGTAGAACAGCGTCGGGAAGGGCGTCCCGTCCGGGAGCCGCGGCGCCGTCTCGATCACGTCGGGCCGCCCGCAGGGGCAGCGCCCCGCCACGCGGCGGACGCCGCGCGGCTCACGCCCGAGCTGGGCCGCGACCGCGGCCGTGTCATCTGCATCGATCATGTATCCACCCGCGGATCCGGGGATCCGTTCTCCTCCGCGCCTCAAGGAACGTCAGCGGGGCCTGTCGGCGGCCTCCACCGACCGCCACAGCGTCTCGTACCAGGGCGGCCTGCTCTCCGTGCCGCGCCCGCGGGACTGCTGCCCGTCACCTTCGCCGCCGTCCAGGACGATGTAGCACTTCACGTCAGGACGACAGTAATGGAGCCGCCGCGTCGCCTCACGCTCAATGTACGACTTGTCGCCCAGCTGTTGCTTGCGTTGGGCGAGTGTCTCGACCTGGCGGCGGGACAGCGCCTCCTGGCGGCGCAGGTCGGCGATCTCCTTGCGCTGGGCGATGTACTCGCGGACAGGGTAGGCGAGGCTCAGCGCGATCGCGCACATGACGACCGCGAGGATGGCGGCGCGGCTCGTCAGCGCCGGGTTCGGGCGGCGGTTCCGGCCGCCGCGCGCCCCGTGCCCGCCCGCTCCGCGGTCGGCGTCGCCGCGCCCGGTCTCGTGGTCCTCGCCCTGCGCCATCGTGTCCCCTGCCTGTGGCTCGGCTGCCGGAACCCGGTGCCCGGCGGGACGGGACGCCGCCCCGCCGGGTCATGCGGCTCAGCCCTGCGCGTCGAAGCGCGGGAACGCGGCGGCGCCGGCGTAGCGCGCGGCGTCGTCCAGCAGCTCCTCGATGCGCAGCAGCTGGTTGTACTTGGCGACCCGGTCGCTGCGGGCGGGGGCGCCGGTCTTGATCTGGCCGCAGTTGGTCGCGACGGCGAGGTCGGCGATCGTGGTGTCCTCGGTCTCGCCGGACCGGTGGCTCATCATGCAGCGGTAGCCGCTGGTCTGCGCGAGCGAGACGGCGTCGAGGGTCTCGCTGAGCGTGCCGATCTGGTTGACCTTGACCAGCAGCGCGTTGGCGGCGCCGGACTTGATGCCGCGCCCGAGGCGCTCGGGGTTGGTGACGAACAGGTCGTCGCCGACGAGCTGGACGCGGTCGCCGACGGCGGCGGTGAGGCCCTCCCAGCCGGACCAGTCCTCCTCGTCGAGCGGGTCCTCGATGGAGACGAGCGGGTAGTCGCCGAGCAGCTCGCCGTAGTAGGCGGCCATGTCGTCGGCGGACCGCTTGGTGCCCTCGAAGGCGTACTGGCCGTCGGCGTGGAACTCGGTGGCGGCGACGTCGAGCGCGAGGGCGATGTCGCGGCCGGGGGTGAAGCCGGCCTTGCGGATCGCCTCCAGGATGAGGTCGAGGGCGTCGCGGTTGCTCGGCAGTTCGGGGGCGAAGCCGCCCTCGTCGCCGAGGCCGGTGTTCAGGCCCTTGGACTTCAGCACCGACTTCAGCGCGTGGTAGGTCTCGGCGCCCCAGCGCACCGCCTCGGCGAAGGTGGCCGCGCCGATCGGCGCGATCATGAACTCCTGGATGTCGACGTTGGTGTCGGCGTGCGCGCCGCCGTTCAGGATGTTCATCATCGGGACCGGCAGCAGGTGCGCGTTCGGGCCGCCCACGTACCGGAACAGCGGAAGGCCGGCGGAGTCGGCCGCGGCCTTGGCGACGGCGAGGCTGACGCCGAGGATGGCGTTGGCGCCGAGCGCGGACTTGGCGGGGGTCCCGTCGAGGTCGATCAGCAGCTGGTCGATCAGGCGCTGGTCGGAGGCGGGGTAGCCGACGAGCTTCTCGTCGATGGTCTCGTTGACGGCCTTGACGGCGTTGCGGACGCCCTTGCCGCCGTAGCGCTCGCCTCCGTCGCGCAGCTCGACCGCCTCGAACTGGCCGGTGGAGGCGCCGCTCGGGACCGCCGCGTGCGCCTCGGTCCCATCGGCGAGCAGCACCTCGACCTCGACGGTGGGGTTGCCGCGGGAGTCAAGGATCTCCCGGGCGAGTACGGCCTCGATCGACGACACGGGGAACCCCCTGATGGTGCGGATGGTCGGTGCGGTCACCGAGCCTATCCGCGCGGCCCCGCCGCCGCCCAACCGCCTCGCCGATGCCCGCCGGGCGACGTACATAAGGGACGTAGACAGCTAAACCATCTCATCCCAGCGACCGCATCGTGCCAGGAAGGCGACTTGACGCGAAGAACGCCCGCCTTATCTACTAAGCAGGTCAAACAGACTTGATTGATAGGGAAACATCACAATGCATCGTGGACTCCGCGGGCGCATCGCCGCCGTGGCACTGACCGTTCTGGTCGCAGCGGGCACGCTCGGCGCCTGCGGCGGCGACGATGGGGAGTCCGGCGGGGACGCGGCCCCGCTCCGGCTCGGCTACTTCCCGAACCTCACCCACGCGACCGCCCTCGTCGGCGTCGAGAAGGGCATCTTCGCCAAGCACCTCGGCGCCGCGCCGAAGACCGCGACGTTCAACGCCGGCCCGGCCGCCGTCGAGGCGCTGTTCTCCGGCGCGATCGACGCGACGTTCGTCGGGCCCAACCCGTCCATCAACGCCTGGTCCAAATCGCACGGCAAGGCGGTCCACATCGTCTCCGGCGCGGCCTCGGGCGGCGTCTCGCTGGTGGTCAAGCCCGGGATCAAGAACGTCCAGGGCCTGCGCGGCAAGAAGATCGCGACCCCGCAGCTCGGCAACACCCAGGACGTCGCGCTGCGGTACTGGCTGAAGAAGAACGGCCTCACCGCGAACAAGGACGGCAGCGGGGACGTCAAGGTCGTCCCGCAGGAGAACGCCCAGACGCTGCAGACGTTCGCGCAGGGCGACATCGACGGCGCCTGGGTCCCCGAGCCGTACGCCTCGCGGCTGATCCTGGAGAACAAGGGCGAGCGGCTCCTGGACGAGAAGTCGCTGTGGCCCGGCGGCAAGTTCGTCATCACCAACCTGCTCGTCAGCCAGGAGTACGAGAAGAAGCACCCCGACCAGGTCAAGAAGCTGCTCCAGGGCGTCGTCGAGGCGACCGACTACATCAACCAGAACAAGGCGGACGCCGAGAAGGTCACCAACGACGCCCTCGGCAAGCTGAGCGGCAAGCCGCTGAAGCAGGACGTGCTCACCGCCGCCTTCAAGGAGATCGACTTCACCACCGACCCGGTCGCGTCCTCGCTGGTCGCCGGCGCGGCGCACGCCGAGGAGATCGGCCTGCTGGAGAAGACGGACCTGGCCGGGATCTACAACCTGGCCCCGCTCAACGACGTCCTCAAGGCGGGCGGGAAATCACAGGTCAGCGACCGATGACCGCGGACACGGCGGTCCGCCTCAGCGAGGTCTCCAAGGCGTTCGGGACGGGCGGATCCGCGCTCCTCGCGCTCGACAAGGTGTCCCTGGACGCGGCGCCGGGCGAGTTCGTGTGCCTGGTCGGCGCCTCGGGGTGCGGCAAGAGCACGCTGCTCAACCTGGTCGCCGACCTCGACCGCCCGAGCGCCGGGACGATCGACAAGAACGGCGCGCGGGTCGCGCTGATGTTCCAGGAGCCCGCGCTGTTCCCGTGGCTCACCGTGACCGGCAACCTCGAACTCGCCCTGAAGATGCGCGGCGTCCCCCGGGCCGAGCGGCGCGGCCGGGCGGCCCGGCTGCTCGACTCGGTGCACCTCGGCGGGTTCGCGGCCCGGCGCCCGCACCAGCTGTCGGGCGGCATGCGGCAGCGGGTCGCGCTGGCCCGCGCCCTGGCCCTCACCGAGGACGACGCCGGCGAGGGGCAGGGGACCGTCCTGCTGATGGACGAGCCGTTCGGCGCCCTCGACGCGATGACCCGCGACCTGCTGCACGACGAGATCGAGCGGATCTGGCGGGAGCGCGCCCTGACCGTGCTGTTCGTCACCCACAACGTCCGGGAGGCGGTGCGCCTCGGCGACCGGGTGGTGCTGCTCAGCAGCCGTCCGGGCCGGGTCGTGGAGGAGTTCCCCGTCCCGATGGAGCGGCCGCGGCGGATCGACTCCCCCGAGGTCGCCTCCCTGGCCGGGACCATCACCGACCGGCTGCGCGAGGAGGTCGTCCGGCATGGCGCATGACACGGTGAAGGGGGAGGCGCGGCTCGACCGCGAGCTGGCGGGGCTGGACGCCCTGGAGCTCGGCGGCACGACGCGCGCACGGCTCGCCCAGCGGGCGTGGTCGGCGGCGTGGCCGATGGTCGCGGCCGTGCTGATCGCGCTCGCGGCGTGGCAGCTGGTGGTGTGGAGCGGCTGGAAGGAGCCGTGGGTGCTCCCCGGCCCCCGCGACACGCTCCCGGTGTTCTGGGACCAGCTCACCTCGGCGCGGTTCTGGGACGCCGTCGCGCTGACGATGTGGCGGGCCGTCGTCGGGTTCGCCCTCGCCGTGGCCGTCGGCGTGGCGG
The DNA here is from genome assembly GCF_050936235.1 of Spirillospora sp. CA-108201. NCBI lineage: Bacteria > Bacillati > Actinomycetota > Actinomycetes > Streptosporangiales > Thermomonosporaceae > Spirillospora > Spirillospora sp. CA-108201. The sequence goes on from NZ_JBNJNE010000001.1 coordinate 4,457,601, forward strand.
TCGGCGGGCTGGTGGCGCAGTTCCGGGTGCTGCGCCGGGCGTTCGGGTCGCTGATCACGGGCCTGCAGACGATGCCCTCGATCGCCTGGTTCCCGCTCGCCATCCTGCTGTTCCGGCTGAGCGAGAGCGCGATCCTGTTCGTGGTGATCCTCGGCGCGGCCCCGTCGATCGCCAACGGGCTGATCGCGGGCGTCGACTACACGCCGCCGATCCTGCTGCGCGCGGGCAAGGTGATGGGGCTGCGCGGCCTCGCGCTGTACCGGCACCTGATCATGCCGGCGTCGCTGCCCTCGTTCGTGGCGGGGCTGAAGCAGGGCTGGGCGTTCGCGTGGCGCAGCCTGATGGCGGGCGAGCTGCTGGTCATCATCGGCGACACGACCTCGCTCGGCGTGCTGCTGTCGCAGGCCCGGGAGCTGAACAACACCGCCGACATGATCTCCTACATGCTGGTGATCCTGATCCTCGGCATCGTGATCGACCAGCTGTTCGGCCTGGTGGACAGGGCGATCCGGCGCCGCTGGGGCCTCGACGACGGGTCGGCCTAGAATCTTTTACCCTGCGACCCGGATGGGGTCGGCCCTGCCCAGGTAAGAACTCCCGGTACCCACTTGACGTGCAGCGCAACCGGGAGGTCGTCATAGGCGTCCGGCTCCGCCGGCCGTCCCCGGGCGGCTGGATCTGGCGGACCGTGCTGCGTCACCCGGAGATCCGGTTCCGGGTGACGCTGGCCGCCTCGCTGATCGCCTTCGTGCTGTCGTCGGCGCTGTGCACGGTCCTGCTCATCCAGGTCAGGCAGAGCGCCTACGTCGACCTCCTGAGGGTGATGGCACGCGACAACCGGCGGACGGCGACGGCGATCGAGACCGGTCGGCTGACCCTGGACATCTCCCCCACCACCGACATCCTCCAGCAGGTGGTGAACCAGCGGGGCGAGGTGGTCGCGGCCACGCCGCGCATGCAGGGCCGCGCCAGGGTCCGCTTCCCCCCGCCGGACCCCTTCGATGAGCGCCGGATCGGCCGGGTCTGCGGCATCGACGCGCCGGGCGACTCCTGCTTCGTGATCTTCGAGCGCCGGGTGGGGGTCGGGCCGGGCGCGCTGTACATCATCTCGCTGGCTCCCGTGCAGGGGCCGCTGCCGCGCCCCGGGCTCGGCGCGCTGATCCTGCTCGGCGTCCCGTTCCTGACCTTCCTCTCCGGCTACGGGGTGTGGTTGTCGGTGAGCCGGGCGCTGAACCCGGTCGACCGGATCCGCCGGGAGCTGGACGAGATCACCGCCACGGACCTGGAGCGCCGCGTCCCGGAGCCGCCCGGCCGCGACGAGGTCGGGCGGCTCGCCGAGAGCGTGAACGCCACCCTGGACCGCCTGGAGGAGGCGGTCGCGCGGCAGCGCGCGTTCGTCTCCGACGTCTCGCACGAGCTGCGCAGCCCGCTCACCGCGCTGCGCATGGAGCTGGAGCTGGCGATGTCGGGCCCGGACGACACCGACGTCCCCGCCGCGCTGCGCGCCATCCTGGTCAACACCGAGCGGCTGTCGGCGGTGGTGGACGACCTGCTGGCGCTCGCCCGGCTCGACGCCGAGCGCACCTTCCCCCGCGAGCTGGTGGACCTGACGGAGATCACCGACCAGGAGGTGCTGCGCCATCCGCGCCGCGTCCAGGTGACGGTGCTGTCGGAGGGCCCGGTGGTGGTGCGGGGCGGCCGCGGCGACCTGGCGCGGCTGCTGACGAACCTGGTCGACAACGCCGACCGGCACGCCGCCGAGGAGGTGACGGTGATCCTGCGCACCGAGGCGCCCGCCACCGCGGTGGTCGAGGTGATCGACGACGGCACCGGCGTCGCGCCGGAGGACCGCGAGCGGGTGTTCGAGCGGTTCGCGCGGCTGGCCGAGGGCCGGCACCGCGACGCCGGCGGCACCGGCCTCGGCCTGGCGATCTCCCGTGACATCGCCGAGGCGCACGGCGGCTCGCTGATCCTCACCGACCGCATCGACGGCGTCCCCGGCGCCCGGTTCGTCCTGCGCCTGCCCCGCGACGAGCCACCGGGATAGTCGTCCCCGCGGGGACGACCACCCCGGTGGGCGCGGGCGTCAGGCCAGGTCGGCGGCGGTCACGGAGACCTCGATCTCCTCGGTGGGCTCGACGCCCATGGCGCGGGCGAGCCTGCGGAAGGCGCGGGCCTCGTCCGGGCGGCTCCGCCGCTCCAGGGTGCGGGCCAGGGCCTCGTGGGCCCAGCCGTTGCACGGGTCCAGCTCGATCAGCCGGCGGAACGTCTCCTCGGCGCGGCCCAGCTGGGCGCTGTGGAAGTAGGCGCGGCCGAGCAGCTCGACCGCGGCGCGGTTGCCCGGGTCGCCGGCGGCGATCGGGGCCAGCATGCGCGCCGCGCCCGCGTAGTCCCGGGCGTCGAAGAACGACGTCGCGCGCTCGAACTCCTCGTAGGTGGTCATGCCTGCGGAACCGGGGGCGGCCCCTGTTTGTTCCCGGCCGCCCCGGCGCTCAGGCGATGCCGAGATCGCCGCGGAGGCGCTCGCGCTCGGCCTCCAGCAGCTCGATCTGGCCCTGCAGCTCCTCGCGCTGGGCGAGGTACTGGCCGGAGTCCACCATGTCCGCCGGGTCGCCGGTCGGTGCGGGAAGGTCCGCGCGCAGCCGCTCCAGCGAGTCCTCGATGTCGCGGAGACGGGCGCGCCGGTCGTCCTCGGTCTCACCCTGGTTCATGTGCCTCCTCCTCCGGCTCTGCATGCCCGCGCCGCCCCGGTCCTCACCTCCGCGGCGGCGTCAGATGCGCAGCACGGTCTTGCCGCGGGCGCCGCCCAGCCGGTTGCCGGCGAGCGCCTCGGCCGCCTCCTCCAGCGGGACCTCCCGCTCGACCCGGACGCGCAGCGCGCCCGCGTCGATCAGGTCGGAGAGGCGGTCCAGCAGCTCGGCGGACGGCTGCCCCTGGAGGTTGACGCCGCGCAGCCCCTTGGCCTCCATGGAGTCGGGGTTCACCGACCAGGTGGTGGAGATGTAGGTGCCGCCGGGCCGCAGCAGCTGCACGAGATGCTCGGCCGACCGGTTGTCGCCGGCCATGTCGAGGACGGCGTCGATGCCGTCGGAGTGGACGGCGAGCACCTGCCGGTTGAGGTCTCCCGCGGAGTGGTCGACGGTCTCGTCCGCGCCGAGGCGGCGCATCGTGCCCGCCATGTCGTCGCGGGCGGTCGCGATGACCTTGGCGCCCGCGCGGGAGGCGAGCTGCACCACGCCCTGCCCGACGCCGCCGGTCGCGCCCACCACCAGGACGGTCTGACCGGTGTCGATCCGCGCCTGGTCGACCATCCCGAGCGCGGTCGAGCCCGCGGTCGGCACCGCCGCCGCCTGCGTGTAGATCATCCCTTCCGGCATCTTCGCGACCGGGCCGTCCTCGCGGACGAGGGCGTACTCGGCGTAGCTGCCGAGCCCGCGTTCCACCATGCCGAAGGCCCCGTAGACCTGCTCGCCTTGCCGGAGCCGGGTCACGCCCTCGCCCGCCTCCTCCACGACGCCCGCGCCGTCCCGGCCGAGGATCAGCGGGAACGGCACGTCGACGGAGTCCTTGAGCATGCCCTCGGCGATCTTCCAGTCCAGCGGGTTCAGCCCGGCGGCGATCACCCGCACCAGGATCTCGCCGGGGCCCGGCTCCGGGCGCGGCAGGTTCATGAGCGCCGGCGTGGCGCCGTACTCCGACACGGCGATGGCTCGCATGACGATCGTCCCCCGAAACGGATCAGTGCGGGTGTCGCCCCCCGCTGTCGATCTCCCCGGGTGTCGCTCTACCCCGTGACCGGACGATCACACGTCGGCGCAGCTCAGGCGGGGGCCTGCCGCGCGGGTCCGCCGGGTTCGGGGGTGGGCGTGACGGGCGGGACGGTCGGCGGAACGGTGGGCGGGACGCCGCCGCGGCGCTGCCCGCCGTGCGCGCGCCCGGCGCCCTTGCTGACGTGCAGCGTGATGGTGTCGCCGGGCTCTGCCGACGCGGGCGACATGCCGGCGACGGTCCCCTTCGGGAACCGGCGGGACCCCACCGGCGCGCCGATCCGGGCCTTGAACCCGGCGGCGCGGAGCCTGGCGACGGCCTCGCCCGGGCTCATGCCGCGCACGTCGGGCACCCTGGCCCGGTCCTCGCCGGAGCCCCTGCTGAAGTAGCGCGACGGCGGCCGGTGGAACGAGCCCGGATCGGTGTGCGACAGCGCCCCGAGCATGCTCTGCCGCCAGATCGGCGCCGGGATCGTCGCCCCGAACACCGAGCCGTAGCACCGGCCGTCCATGCACAGGTTCTCCATCGGGTGCTTGTAGCCCCCGCGAGGATCGCCGACCCACACGGCCGCCGCGAGGTCCGGGGTGTACCCGGCGAACCAGGCGGCGGAGAAGCCGTCGACGGTCCCGGTCTTGCCCGCGGCGTCGCGCCCGAGGCCCATGCCGCGCGCGGTGCCCTTCGTCAGCACGCCGCGCAGGACGTAGTTGACGGCGTCCGCGACGCCCTCGTCCATCGCCCGCTCGCAGTGGCGCCCCGGCACCTTCAGCCGGTGGCCGGACACGTCGCGGATCTCCCGGATCGCGACCGGCTCGCAGTAGCGGCCGCGGGCGCCGAACGCCGCGTAGGCCGCCGCGAGCCGCAGCGGGGAGACGGGGTTGAAGCCGAGCGTGAACGAGGGGTACTCCTCCAGCGCCTTGCCGTTCGCCTGCTTCATCCCGAGCCGTTCGGCCATCTTGACGGTGTCGCAGAGGCCGACCTTCTTCTCCAGGGCGAGGAAGAACGTGTTGACCGAGTGGTGCGTCCCGGTGACGAGGCTGAACTGCCGGCCGCCCTCGCCGTCGGCGGAGTTGTGCAGGGAGGCGGACGGGTCGCCGACGCGGTCTCCGTCGCAGTTGCGGTAGCCGACGGGCGTGTACGCGCGCGGCGCCATCATCCGCGTCCCGAACGGCATGCCCTCGTCCAGCGCCGCGGCCAGCGTGAAGGCCTTGAACGTCGACCCGGCCTGCATGCCGATGCTGGAGCCGTGGCTGGCGTCGGCGGCGAAGTTGATCCACGTCCGGCCGCGGTCCCGGTCCGGGCCGAGCTCGCGGTCCACGACCATCGCCCTGATCTCGCCGGTGCCCGGCTGCACCATCGCCTCGGCGGCGGCCTTGTGCGCGGAGTTCTTCGGCGGGACGTGCCGGTCGACGGCGCGCTGCGCCGCCTTCTGCGCCCGCCGGTCCAGGGTGGTGCGGATCATCAGCCCGCCGCGCTTGAGCAGCTTCTCCCGGTCCTCGGCCGTCGTGCCGAACACCGGGTCGGTGAGGATCTCGCGCTGGACGTAGTCGCAGAAGAACGGGGCGTCGCTGGTGACGCAGCCGCTGTGCACGTTGGCGACGTCCAGCTTGACGGGAGCCCGCTTGGCCGCGGCGGCCCTGTCCGGGGCGAGCCAGCCGAGCTCGGCCATGCGGGTCAGGACGGTGTCGCGGCGCTGCCGGGCCGCGCCGGGATGGCGGATCGGGTCGTAGGCGTAGGGGTAGCGGACGACGCCGGCGAGCAGCGCCGCCTCGGGCAGCGTCAGCTCGGAGGCGTGCTTGGAGAAGTAGTGCCGGGACGCCGCCTCGACGCCGTAGGCGCCGTCGCCGTAGTAGGCGATGTTGAGGTAGCGGCGCAGGATCTCGTCCTTGCTGAACCTCTTCTCCAGCGCCACCGCGTACTTCAGCTCGCGGATCTTGCGGGCGGCCGAGACCTCCCGGGCCTGCAGCCGCTCGGCGTCGGAGTCGGCCTGGGTGAGCAGCAGGTTCTTCACGTACTGCTGGGTGATGCCGGAGCCGCCCTGGGTCACCTGGCCGCTGCTGAGGTTGCTGGCGAGCGCCCGCAGGGTGCCCTGCGCGTCGATGGCGCCGTGCTCGTAGAACCGGCTGTCCTCGATCGCCAGCACCGCCTGGCGCAGCACCGGGGCGATCTTCTGGAACGGGACGTCGACGCGGTTCTGGTAGAAGAACGTGGCGAGGGTGGAGCCGTCCGCGGCGAGGATCTTCGAACGCTGCGGGACGCCCGAGGTCGACAGCCCGTCCGGCTCGGCCTCGAACCAGCCGGCGGCGTCGCGGGCGCCGACGCCCGCCGTGCAGGCGGTCGGCAGCAGCATGAGCGCGACGAGCAGGCCGGCCAGGCCGCCTAAGGCGCCGAGGCCGCGCACCGCGCGGGCCTTCTCGGCCCTGGTCGTCGACGGGGTGAGCAGGCGGCGCGGGCGGCGGCGCCGCGCGGAGGGGGCTCCCGTCCCGGGATCCCCCGCGTCACTTCCGGCCTCGGTCGGCACGGGCTCAGAGTAGACGCGCCTTCCCGAGCGGACCACCCCATCGGCGAGGTTCCGCCCGTTATCACCCGATTCAGGTGTCCCGCCGCTCCCACGCTCGGACACGATCCCGAAATACCCGGGAAACGGCCCGCAACTCGGACTCGGCGTCCACGCCCCGCTCACCCGCCTCCCGGACCAGCGCGAACAGCCGCCCGCCGAGCTCGGCCCCGGCCTCCTCCGCCACCCCGTCGGCGAGGCCGGACGGGGCGCCCATGCGCGCGGCGCGGCGCTGGAGCTGCGCGGCGAGCGACAGCGCGGGCTGGCCCATCGGCACGCCGTCGAGCGCCGAGGCCTCCGCCCCGCTCTTCTCCGCCCGCTCGGCCGCCTTGATCTGCTCCCAGTTGGCGTTGACCTCGTCGGCGCCCGAGACGGTGACGTCCCCGAACACGTGCGGGTGCCGCCGGACGAGCTTGTCGACGATCGCGCCGGCCACGTCGTCGATCGTGAACCCCGTCCCGTCGTCGCGCTCGGCGGCCACCACCGAGTGGAACGCCACCTGCATCAGCACGTCGCCGAGCTCCTCGCGGAGCGCGCCGTAGTCGCCCGCCTGGACGGTGTCGAGGACCTCGTACGACTCCTCCAGCAGGTAGGGGACGAGCGTGGCGTGGGTCTGCTTGCGGTCCCACGGGCACTCGCGGCGCAGCGTGTCCATGACCGACACCAGGTCGAGCAGCCGCGCGCCGGGCAGGTCGTAGGAGCCGTGGAGCACCTCGACGTCCAGCGGGTCGTCGACGACCAGGGCACCGATCCCGCGCATCAGCGCCTCGCCGCCCTCGGGCGCGGCCACCCACAGCACGTCCGCGCGCCGGGCGTCGGCGACCAGGACGGCGGGGTCGGGCTCCTCCACGAGGTCCGGGACGACGCCGGCGTCGAGCAGCGCGGGCAGCAGCGGATGCCCGTCCTGGAGGCGGACGGCGTCCGCCGACCGCAGCGCGTCCCAGGCCCGCCAGGTCAGCAGGCCCGGCGCGACCCGGTGCGTGGTCGCCAGCAGGGTCAGGCTCATGGGCGTCAGATACCCGAATCGGGGCTGGACAGCCGGTAGACGATCGGGGCGACCTCGAACTTGGCGGGGTCGTAGTGCCCGTAGCGCGGGTTGACCTCGATGTGCATGCCGGCGGCGGTGCGCTGGAACAGCTCGTTCCACTGCCGTCCGGCCTGCTGGGTCGCCGGGTTCAGCCGGTTGTCCAGGTCGGCGCCGAACCGCTGCATGACCGCGAGCTGCGTCGCCACCAGCCGCGCCAGGTCGCGGGCGTGCGCGCCGGGCAGCCCGCTCGCCAGCGTGATCGAGCGAGCCCCGCCCTGGTGGTCCAGGGCCTGGAGCGCGCCGTCGACCTGCCCCCCGGTGACCTCGACGCCCGCACGCCGCGCCACCCGGTCGGCGACCCTGAAGTTGATCAGCAGGGTGAGCGCGCCCTGCAGGTCGGACTCGGAGTCGCCCGCGATCTGCGACGCCGGGTTGCCGGGGTTCGCGCGCAGCTCGTTGGCGGCCGGGTCCGAGCGGAACTGCGCGCGCCAGTCGCGGACGGTATGGCTGAGGGTGGTGACGGTGATGCGGTCGCCGCCGACGAGTGCGGCGGTGCCGACCTTCGGGGAGCCGCCGCAGCCGGCGAGCGCGGCGGCCGCCAGCACGGCCGCCAACGCCGCCTTCACGGACTTACCAGGCACGGATTCCTCGTCTCGTCGCTGGATGGGGGGCGGCGCCAGCCTAGCGCCGCGCCGCGGACTCCAGGAACAGCGCGTCCACCAGGTCGGTCGCCCACTTCAGCAGCTCCTGGTCGCGCAGCGGGCGGCCGCCGAGCGGCGCCGTCTTCGGCCCGGGCACGAGCAGGGTGTCGGTCGCCGGCTTCAGGATGCTCTTCGGGTACAGCCGCTGCAGCCTGACCTGCTTGGAGTCGGGCAGGTCCACGGGCATGAACTTGACGAAGTTCCCCTGCAGGGTGACGTCGCTCAGCCCCGCCCTGCGGGCCTTGGCCCGGAAGCGGGCGACCTCCAGCAGGTTCAGCACCGGGACCGGCAGCGGGCCGAACCGGTCCTTCAGCTCCTCGTGCACGGCCCCGATCTCGTCCTCGGAGGTGATCGCGGCGATCCGCCGGTAGGCGTCCAGCCGGAGCCGCTCGCCCGGCACGTACTCGTGCGGCAGGTGCGCGTCGACCGGCAGCTCGACCTTGGTCTCGACGGCCTCGGGCTCGCCGCCGCCCTCCTTCAGGTCCCGCACCGCCTCACCGACCATCCGGACGTACAGGTCGAACCCGACGCCGGCGACGTGCCCGGACTGCTCGGCGCCGAGGATGTTGCCCGCGCCGCGGATCTCCAGGTCCTTCATCGCGACGTACATGCCGGCGCCCACCTCGGTGTGCTGCGCCAGCGTAGCGAGCCGCTCGTGCGCGGTCTCGGTGAGCGGCTGCTCCGGCTGGTAGAGGAAGTAGGCGTAGGCCCGCTCCCGGCCGCGCCCGACGCGCCCGCGCAGCTGGTGGAGCTGCGACAGCCCGTACATGTCCGCGCGGTCGACGATGAGGGTGTTGGCGTTCGGCACGTCCAGCCCGGACTCCACGATCGTGGTCGCGACGAGGACGTCGTAGTTCTTCTCCCAGAAGTCGACCATGACCTTCTCGAGCTCGTGCTCGTTCATCTGGCCGTGCGCGACCGCGATGCGCGCCTCCGGGACGAGCCGCGCCAGGTTCGCCGCCACCTTGTTGATGGAGCGGACGCGGTTGTGCACGAAGAAGACCTGGCCCTCCCGCAGCAGCTCGCGCCGGACGGCCGCGGCGATCTGCTTCTCCTCGTAGGGCCCGACGAACGTCAGGACGGGGTGGCGCTCCTCCGGCGGGGTGAGGATCGTCGACATCTCGCGGATGCCGGTGAGGCCCATCTCCAGCGTCCGCGGGATCGGCGTCGCCGACATGGCGAGCACGTCCACCTGCGTCCGCAGCCGCTTCAGCTCCTCCTTGTGCTCGACGCCGAACCGCTGCTCCTCGTCGATGATCACCAGGCCGAGGTTCTTGAAGCGGGTCTGCGACGACAGGATCCGGTGCGTGCCGACCACGACGTCCACCGAGCCCTCCGACAGCCCGCGCAGCGTCTCCTCGATCTCCTTGTCGGACTGGAACCGGCTGATCGGCTTCACCACGACCGGGAACGCCGCGAACCGCTCGCTGAACGTCGACAGGTGCTGCTGCACCAGCAGCGTCGTCGGCACGAGCACCGCCGTCTGCCGCCCGTCCTGGACGGCCTTGAACGCCGCCCGCACGGCGATCTCGGTCTTGCCGTAGCCGACGTCGCCGCAGATCAGCCGGTCCATCGGGACGGGCCGCTCCATGTCGCCCTTGACCTCGTCGATGGCGGCGAGCTGGTCCGGCGTCTCGTTGTAGGGGAAGGCGTCCTCCAGCTCCCGCTGCCACGGGGTGTCGGGCGCGAAGCCGTGGCCGGGGCTCGCCATCCGCGCCGAGTAGAGCCGGATCAGCTCCCCGGCGATCTGCTTGACCGCCTTGCGGGCGCGGGACTTGGCCTTCTGCCAGTCGGCGCCGCCGAGCCGGTGCAGGCTGGGCGCCTCGCCGCCGACGTAGCGGGTGAGCTCCTCCAGCTGGTCGGTCGGGACGAACAGCCGGTCGCTCTTGGCGTACTCCAGGATCAGGTACTCGCGGGTGGCGCCCTGCACCGTCCGGCTGACCATCTCCACGTACCGCCCGACGCCGTGCTGCTCGTGCACCACGTAGTCGCCCGGCTTGAGCTGGAGCGGGTCGATGCCGCCGCGCCGCCGCGACGGCATGCGCCGCGCGTCCCGCGTGGACGACTTCTGCCCCGACAGGTCGGTCTCGGTCAGCACCGCGAGCTTGACCGGCTCCCAGGCGAACCCGTTGTCCAGCAGCCCGGTCGTGACCGTGACCACCGACGGCTCGGGCTCCCCGGCCAGATCGGCGAGCCGCGCGCCGAGGCCCTCCTCCCGGGCGAGCTGGACGAGCCGCTCGGCGGGCCCGTGCCCGGCGGTGACCAGCACGACGCGCCAGCCGCCGTCCGTCCAGGCCTTGAGGTCGCCGACGACGCGGGAGGTGTCGCCCCGGTACGCCTCCGCCGGCTGCACCCCGAGGCTCAGCGTCTCCGCGCCGCCGCCGAGGGACTCGCCGTCCGGGATCTCACCGGCCGCGCCGCCCGCCGCCAGCGGGCTCAGCGCCGTCACGCTCCACCGCGGCAGCCCCAGCTCCGTGCTGTGCTCGCGGACCTCCTCCAGCGAGCGGAACGCCGCGGCGCCGAGGTCGATCGGCGCCTCTCCCCCGGCGGCGGCGTTGACCCAGCTCGCCTCCAGGAACTCCTGGCTCGTGCGGACCAGCTCCACCGACCGGGTGCGGATCCGCTCCGGCTCGCAGACCAGCAGCGCCGACCCGTCCGGCAGCAGGTCGGTCAGCAGCTCCATGCTCTCGGCGAGGACGGGCGAGAACGCCTCCATGCCCTCGACGGTGTCGCCGTCGGCGATCCGGCCGAGGATCTCCTCCAGCGCGGGGTGCTCCTGGGCGAGCAGCTTCGCGCGCTCGCGCACCTTCTCCGTCAGCGGCAGCTCGCGGCACGGCGGCGCCCACACCCCGCCCTGCGCGACCTCCAGGGACCGCTGGTCGGCGGCCTTGAAGTAGCGGATCTCCTCGACGGTGTCGCCCCAGAACTCCACCCGGAGCGGGTGCTCCTCGGTCGGCGGGAACACGTCGAGGATCCCGCCGCGCACCGCGATCTCGCCGCGCTTCTCCACCAGGTCGACGCGGTGGTACCCGGCCTCGACGAGGCGCCGGACGGCGTCGTCCATGTCGGCGTCCTCGCCGGAGGCGAGCCGCACCGGCTCCAGGTCGGCGAGCCCGGACACGATCGGCTGGAGCACCGCGCGGATCGGCGTCACCACGACGTCCAGCGCGCCGCCCTTCGCGGCGCCGTCCCCGCCGGGCGGGCCGCCCGCGCCCGGATGGACGAGGCGGCGCAGCACCGCCAGCCGCTGCCCGACCGTGTCCGAGCGCGGCGACAGCTTCTCGTGCGGCAGCGTCTCCCACGCCGGGAAGTGCGCGACGCGCTCGGGGTCGAGCAGGCTCGACAGGGCGGCGGTCAGGTCCTCGGCCTCGCGGCCGGTCGCGGTCACCGCGAGCACGACGCCCCCGCCGTCGCCGCCCAGGCGGCGGCTCAGCGCGGCGGCCAGGATCGGCCACAGCGCGGCGGGCGCGACGATCTCCCGGTCCGTGCGCGGCCGCGCGAGCGCGTTCCGCAGACCGGGATCGGTGCACGCAAGGTCAACAAGTCCAGAAAGCGTCATTATTCGCCCGATATTCGCCCGCAATGTGGCCGATCGCCCCGAGTCAGGGCAGCCCGAAAAGCCGGAATCCTGAGGGACCCCGGTACCGCGTACCAGCGTACGCGCCCCCCGGCGGCGCTCGTTCCGCCGCCGCCGAAGCGCGCGTCCCTGCGCAGCGGGGCTCACGCTCCGCGACCCGGCCGGCACGGAAGGCGACACGGCCGTCGCCAAGAAAAAGCAAATAGCGGACGGAGCGCATCCGGGCGATTACGCTGCGAGACTGTGACCGATCTGCGTACGTCGCCGGTCAACGGCGGTGATCTCTTCTCAGAACGCGCCCGCCAGTACGCCCTGGAGAAGCCCCTGCAGCGCATCCAGGTCCTCGAAGCGGGCTGCGGCTGGGGCACGGGCCTGGATCTCGGCGACCACGAGCACGAGGTCACGGGAGTCGACCGGGAGTCGCCCGAGCTGCGCGCCTACACCTGCGAGCGGCCCGACCTCGACACCTGGCACCTCGGCGACCTGCGCACCGTCCCGCTGCCGCCGCGCGCCTTCGACATCGTCCACGCCTCGTACCTGATCGAGCGCATCCCGCACGCCGAGCTGGTGCTCGACCGGTTCGTCGCCGCGCTGAAGCCCGGCGGGCTGCTGCTGGTCCACCTGCGCGACCGCGACACCGCGTTCGGGTTCCTGGACCGCACGCTCCCCCGCTGGCTGCGCGCGTCCGGGCGGCGCCGCCTGCGCCCGGGGCGCGCGGCGCCCGCCGACCGCCCGCGGCGCGCCCGCGGCGCCCACGCCCGCGTCCCGCGACCGGCGGGCGAGGGCGGGGCCGGTCCGGGCGGCATCGTGCCGGCCCCGGCGGGAGAGGTCCTGACGGCGCCCGCGGGCCAGGAGCGGGCCGCGTCCCGGCCCGTGCCGGTCGTCCGGACGAGCCCGCCCGCGGCGATCTACGACCGGGTCGCGTCCCGGTCGGGCCTGCGCTGGTACTGCGTCATGCGCGGGCTGGTCGTCGCCGAGGAGTACTCGTCGCGGCAGGCGCTCGACGCCCTCGGGGCCGGAACCGGCCCCGCCGACCTGCTGTGCCGGCTGGTGTCGGCGGTCACCCGGGGGCGCCTCACCGCGGACCACAGCGAGGTCACGTTCGTCATCCGCAAACCCGAGAACCGCTTCGCGCGGGTCATCTGATCGGGGCGGCCGGCCGTCCCGGCCGGGGCGGGCGTGCGCACGGCCGGGGCGGGGCAGTATTTTTCCTGCGAAACCCCTGCTCGTCATGGATGAGCCCGGCCGCCTCGCCGGGCGGGATCGGAGATCGCGGTGACCGCCGAAGCCGGCCTTCCCGACACGCTGCGCGACCTGCCCGCCTGGACCCCGGACCCGGTCGAGCTCGCCGACCTCGAACTCGTCCTCGCGGGGGTGTACCGCCCGCTGCCGGGCTTCCTCGGCTCGTTCGACGCCGCCATGGTGATCGCCGGAGGGCGGCTCGCGGACGGCACGCCGTGGCCGGTGCCGGTCACGCTCGCGGTCCCCGAGGAGCTGACCGGCCACGAGCGGGTCGTCCTCCAGGACCCCGAGGGCGTGCCGCTCGCGGTGCTGAAGGTCGGCGAGGAGTGGCAGGACCCGACGACCCGGGAGTGGCGGCTCGCCGGGCCGCTGGAGGCCCTCCGCGCCCCGGCGCACGGACCGTTCCACCGCCTGCGCCGCCGCCCGGACGAGCTCGACGCGTTCGAGGGCGCCGTGCTCGCGGTGGCCACCCGCGAGCCGCTGCACCGCAAGCAGCTCGGCCAGCTCCGCCAGGTCGCCGAGCGGCTCGCCGCTAAGGTCCTCGTCCTGCCGCTGCTCGGCGGCGGGCACGACGAGTCCCTCGTCCGGGCGCTGCTCGGCGTCCGCAAGGAGCTGCCGGACGGCGCCCAGATCATCCCCGTGCCGCTGCCGGCGCGCGGCGACCGGGAACGCGACGTCCTGCTCCGCGCGCACGTCGCCGCCGCCTACGGCGCCACCCACCTGCTCGCCGACCGGGAGGCGGAGGGCGCCGCCGTCCCGCTCGTCGTCCCGGAGCCGTGGGCCTACGACGCCGACGTGGAGGTCTGGCGGCCCGTCGCGCGGATCGAGCCCGACCACGTCCAGGCGGAGCTCACCCCCGAGCGGCTGAACGAGCTGCTGGACGCGGGCGAGCCCGTCCCCGACTGGTTCACCCCGCCCGCCGTCGCCGCCGAGCTGGCGCTGGCGCGGCCCCCGAAGCGCTCGCGCGGCATCACGGTGCTCTTCACCGGCCTGTCCGGCTCCGGGAAGTCCACGGTCGCGCGCGGCCTGGCGGACGCGCTGGTGGAGCGCGGCGGCCGGACGGTCACGCTGCTGGACGGCGACGTCGTCCGGCGGATGCTGTCGGCGGGCCTGACGTTCTCCCGCGCCGACCGCGACCTCAACATCCGCCGCATCGGCTTCGTCGCCGCCGAGATCACCCGGCACGGCGGCACCGCGATCTGCGCGCCGATCGCCCCCTACGCGGCCACCCGCGCCGAGGTGCGGCGGATGGTGTCCGCCGTGGGCGACTTCATCCTCGTGCACGTGGCGACGCCGCTGGAGGAGTGCGAGCGCCGCGACCGCAAGGGGCTCTACGCCAAGGCCCGCGCCGGGCAGATCCCCGAGTTCACCGGCATCTCCGACCCCTACGAGGAGCCGGAGGACGCCGACCTGACGCTCGACACCTCGCGGCTGACGCCCGACGAGGCGGTCGCCCAGGTCCTCGACCTGCTGGTCGGCGGCGGCTGGGTGCGGGCAGAATAGCCCCTCCCGCCCCATTTGTCCCCTCCGCCCGGTATTTCCCCATCCGGGAGCCGTCGCCTATCGTGTTGACTATATTTCCTACATGGCAGGTAGGTCATGCCGATGGACTTCGATTGGACGATGGCGCTCGGCTCGTTCCTCGTCGCCATCATCGTGGGACTGACCGGCATGGGCGGCGGCGCCCTGATGACGCCGATGCTCGTGACCTTCTTCGGGGTGAGCCCGCTCGCCGCCGTGTCCAGCGACCTGGTCGCCGCCGCCGTGATGAAACCGGTGGGCAGCGCCGTCCACTACCGGCAGGGCACGATCAACATGCGGCTGGTGGGCTGGCTGTGCGCGGGCTCGGTGCCCGCCGCGTTCTCCGGCGTCCTGCTGGCCCGCGCGCTCGGCCACGGCGACTCCGTGGAGAACGTCATCGGCAAGGCGATGGGCGCCGCGCTGATGATCGCCGCCATGGGCCTGGTGCTGCGCGCCTACCTCGCCCACCGGGGACGCGCCGGAGCGGCCGGCGAGGGCGAGTCCCCCGAGATCACGGTCCGCCCCGTCCCGACCGTGCTGATCGGCGTCGTCGGCGGCCTCGTCGTCGGCATCACCTCGGTCGGCTCCGGCTCCCTCATCATCGTCGCGCTGCTCGCCCTGTACCCGACGCTCAAGGCGAACCAGCTCGTCGGCACCGACCTGCTCCAGGCCGTCCCGCTGGTCTTCGCGGCCGCCATCGGCCACCTGCTGTTCGGCGACTTCCGCATGGAGGTCACCGCCGCCCTGCTCGCCGGCTCGGTCCCCGGCGTCTACCTCGGCTCCAAGATCTCCTCCCGGGCCCCGAGCGCCCTGATCCGGCGGGTGCTGGCCCTCGTCCTGGCCGCCTCCTCGCTGAAGATGTTCGGCGTCGCGCCCGTCCCGCTGGCCTGGACCATGGTCGTCCTCACCTCCGCCACGGTCGCCGCCTGGCTCGTCCTTCGCCACCGGGCCGCGCCGAACCGGGATACGCTGCCCTCCCCGGCCGTTTCCCCCGGCGGCGCCGGCGGGTCAGGAGAGCAGAGCGAACGTGGACCCACGATGGCCGCATGACACCGTCGACGTCCTCGGCGTACGGGTCAGCCGCGTGGACGTCGCGCGGTTCCGCTCCTTCGTGGCGGCGGCCGTCAAGGAGCGGTCCAGCCTGACGGTCACCTTCGCCAACCCCGACTACGTGCTCAGGGCGCAGAAGGACCCCGAACTGCGCGACCTGATGAACGGCTTCGACCTCAACCTCCCGGACGGCTGGGGCGTCGTGCTCGCCGCGAAGGTCTTCGGGCGCCCCGTCCCCGGCCGGATGGCCAACGACGACCTGACCGACGACCTGTTCGGCCAGCCCGCCGACGAGGGCTGGCGCGTCTTCCTGTTCGGCAACGCGCCCGGCGTCGCCGAGGCCGCCGCCGCGAACGTCCGCGGGTGGTACCCGGGCCTGGAGATCGCGGGCACGCAGCACGGCCACTGGGCGGACGAGCGGGGCCGCATTCCCGCCGCGACCGCCGAGCGCCTCGTCGCCGAGATCAACGACGCGGCCCCGGACATCCTGCACGTCGGCCTCGGAACGCCGCTGCAGCAGCGGTTCGTCGCCGAGTACCGCGACCGCCTCACCGCGCCGGTCATCGTCACGTGCGGCGCGTACTTCGAGCACCTCGCCGAACGGCGCGAGTACTACCCCGCCTGGGTCCTGAAGCTGCGCGTCGGCTTCCTCTACCGCCTGGCGCGCGAGCCCCGCCGCCTCTGGCGCCGCTACACCGTCGAACTCGGCGCCTATCTGGCCCGGGTCCTCTACCATCGCCTGCGGCACGGCAGGGCGCCCGCCGACTGAGCCGGATGCCCCCTATGCCGCAGTTGACCGGAACCCCTTCCCGCTAACTAGCCATGTGGTAGGACAATGCCATCAGCGTCCCCGGCCGCATCCCGGAGCACCTTCATGCGCCCCACCATCGCCCGCCTCACGGCCGCCGCGCTCGCGGCGCTCGCCGTCCCCGCCGCCGCGGGCACGGCCTCCGCCGACATCTCCCAGCCGGCGGTCGTCTCCGCCAACCCGGTGAACATCACCCCGCACGTGCTGGACGGCACCGTCCGCGCCATCACCGTCGTGGGGAACTGGGTCGTCGTCGGCGGGAACTTCGAGGAGGTCCGCGAGGCCGGCACCGGCAAGAAGACGCTCAAGCGGCACAACCTGTTCGCCTACGACATGCGGAACGGGAAGATCAGCACGGCCTTCGTCCCGAAGGTCAACGGGACCGTCCACGCGCTGCAGCCCGGGTCCGGCGACTGGATCTACGCCGCCGGCACGTTCACCGCCGTCAACGGCACCAACACCGGCACGGTGACCGCGCTCAGGGTCTCGACCAACAAGGTCCACACCGGCTTCAAGCCGAACGTGAACTACCGGGTCTACACCATGGTGGTGCGCGGCGCCCGGCTCTACCTCGGCGGCATGTTCACCAAGGCGGGCGGCAAGACGCGCACCGGCCTCGCGCGGGTCGACAGGCTCACCGGCGTCGCCGACAACGCGTTCAACTTCACCGTCGCCCAGCCCCGGTCGGGCGACCTCAAGGTGTACCGGATGGCGGTCGACCCCACCGACACCCGCATGGTCATCAACGGGACGTTCACCCGGGTCAACGACGAGAGCCGGCCCCAGATCGCGATGATCAACCTGGGCAAGGGCACCGCGAAGCTGTCGACCTGGTCGACCCAGCGGTACTCCACCCCCTGCAACCTCGCCGCGTTCGACACCTACATGCGGGGCATGGACTTCTCCCCCGACGGCAAGTACTTCGTGGTCGTCACCACGGGCGGCCCCTACGGCCAGTCCCAGTTGTGCGACTCGGCCGCCCGCTGGGAGTCGTCCGCCACCGGGGCCGGGCAGAAGCCGACCTGGGTCAACTGGACCGGCGGCGACACGCTGCTGTCCACCTCCGTGACCGGCTCCGCCGTCTACGTCGGCGGGCACCAGCGCTGGCTGGACAACCCCAACGGGCACGACTCCGCGGGCCCCGGCGCCGTGTCGCGCCCCGGCATCGGCGCGCTCGACCCGAAGACCGGCAAGGCGCTGCCGTGGAACCCCACGCGGACGCTCGGCCACGGCGTCGAGACACTGGTCGCCCACCCGAAGGGGATGCTCGTCGGCAGCGACACCGACCAGCTCGGGCACGAGTACCACGGCCGCCTCGGGATGTTCCCCGCGGGGTGAGCCGGCGGCTCGCATGAGATGAAGAGCGGGGACGTTCTGCGGGAGGGGACGGGGGCCGTGGTCCATCACGAACGGCGCGAGGTGGTCACCGGCGGCCACCACCGCCCCGACGCGCGCCGCTCGCTGCCCGTCCCGCCGGACGGGCAGCGGCGGCGGCGCGACCGCCGCCGCCGGCCCCGCCCGTTCTTCTACGTCACCTCCGCGAGCGCCCTGCTGGTCCTCGGCGGCTCCGCGGGCGCGGTGGCCCTGTCGGGGGCGGGCCCGATCCACCACGCCCGCACGGCCGCCGGCCGCGCGAACGCGGTCGTGTCCGCGACGGCGGACACCTACGTCGTGCGCGAGATGCCGGGCACGACGTTCGGCGACGCGCAGAAGATCACCGCCTCGGCGTGGCCCGACTGGCACACCGAGGCCTATGTCGCGTTCGAGGTGCCGCGCGGCACCCCCGCGGTCACCCGGGCCCGCGTGGAGATGACGTTCGACCGGCTGGAGAACCGGCCGCGCCAGGTCGAGCTGCGCACGCTGCCCGGCGCGTGGACCGAGGACGCCACGTCCTGGGGCAACCGCCCGGCCGCCGGCCCCGTCGTGGCGACCGCCCCCACCGGGCCCGGCGGCACGGTGTCCTTCGACGTCGGCGACCTGGTCACCGGCCCCGGCCTCTACGCGTTCGCCATCACCGGCCAGGGCCCCCGGACGGCGGTCTCGCTGCGCTCGCGGGAGACGGGCCAGGGCCCGCGGCTCGTCCTGCGGACCCGGCCGGGCGCACGGCCGCCGTCGCCGAGCCGGTCGCCGCTGACGTCCGGCACGGCGCTTCCCGCGCCCGGACCGGAACCCACCTGGGAGACCCCCCGGCCGGTGAAGACCCCCGAGGCCTCCCCGGCGGGCGGCCGGACGCTCTGCGGCCTCTCCCTCGAACTCAGGCAGGGCGAGACCTTCCAGAAGGCCCTCACCCGCCTGGACGCCGCCTACGGCGGCCTGGAGACGGTCCGGCTGTTCTACCAGGGCGTCCCGCCGGCGTGGCCGGGCAAGCCCGACACCGGGAAGCGCCCGCCGATCATCTCGTTCAAGCTGGCGCCCAAGGACGTCCTCGCCGGCAAGTACGACCGGGCGATGACCCGCTGGTTCGCCACCGCGCCCCGCGACCGCGACCTCTACTGGGTCTACTACCACGAGCCCGAGGACAACATCGCCTCCGGCGAGTTCACCGCCGCCGACTACCGCGCCGCGTGGCGGCGGCTGCGGTCCCTCGCCGACAAGGCGGACAACCCGCGCGTCCACGCCACCCTGGTCCTGATGGGCTGGAGCCTCGACCCGCTGTCCAAGCGCGACTGGCGCGACTACTACCCGGGCCGCGACGTCATCCAGGTCCTCGGCTGGGACGTGTACAACCTCGGCTGGAAGAAGGGCCGCTACGACGACCCGGCCGCCATGTACGACCGCGTCGTCGCCACCAGCAGGGGCGAGAACCTCCCGTTCGGCATCGCCGAGACCGGCAGCTACCTCGTCTCGGGCGACAACGGCGACAGGCGCGCCGCCTGGCTGAACGCCACCAACGCCTATCTCGCCAAGAACCGCGCCCTGTGGGTCTCCTACTTCGACCTCGACTGGAGCACCGGAGACTTCCGCCTCCTCGACGCCCAGAGCCGCAAGGCCTGGAGCGACTTCTGCTGAAGGCCCCCTTCAGCGGCCCTGACCCCTGACGTGCCACGCCCCCCCGCCGGAGATCCGGCGGGGGGCGTGGCACGTGCGGTGACGCGTCCCTACTTGCGGGCCAGGATGATGGTCCACAGGGCGGCGCGGCTGGCGGCGTCGGTCGTCGCCGTCCTGCCCCCGTACGTGCCGGTGGCGACCGTGCCGTCGCTGTCGGCGACCAGGGCCGTGATGCGGCCGCTGCCCGAGCCGATGCCGGTGCCGCGGGTCTCCACGCCGGCCGGGGCCGTCCAGGACGTGGTGCTGGACGACTTGTCCGCCCAGTACGTCACCGCCCAGGACCCGGCGGCGTCCACCTGCGCGGACGGGCTGGTGTGGTCGGTGACGGAGCCGGCGTCGCTGCCCTTGGCGACCGCCGCGACCGGGTCGGTGGCGTTGGTGCCCTCGTAGGCGAGCAGCCGGACGTCGGCCTTGGTGTAGCCGCTGAACCCGATGCCGACCTGCGTGCCGGCGTCACCCGCCTGGGCGACGCGCTTCCAGACGACCGACGTCGCGGTGCCCGCCGCCTGCGTGCCGACCTGCGTCCAGCCGGACGGCGGGGTCGCCAGCGTCGCCTCGCTGCTGTTGAACGTCAGCATCAGCAGCATGCCGTCGCCGGGCTGGACCGCCGGCGGGACCTGCGCCGTGGCGGTCTGGACGTTGCCGTTGCCGCCCGCCCCGCCGCGGTAGCCGATGTTCACCTGGTTCGACGCGACCGTCACGTCCTGGGACCTGGTGCCCTCGCCGCCGCGGTCGTCGGTCACCGTCAGCTTGACCGTGAAGGTGCCCGCCGCGGCGAACGCGTGCTGCGGCGCGGCGCCCGTGCCGGTCTCCCCGTCGCCGAAGTCCCACGCGTAGGAGGCGATCGAACCGTCGGGGTCGGACGAGCCCGCGGCGTTGAACGTGCAGGTGAGCCCGTCGCAGTTGCCGGTGAACGCGGCGCTCGGCGGCTGGTTCGGAACCCCCGCGTACAGGAACACCGTCCGGCCGCGCCAGTCGGCGGAGCCGACCTCGGTCGACGAGCCGGACGGGACTCCCGCCGCGGAGAACGCGACCCGGTAGAGCCGCCCGTTGCCGTTGTTGACGTAGTAGAGGTTCGCTCCGTCGACGAACATGCCGCCGACCGAGCCCCAGCTCATGCCGGGCAGGTTGTTCACCGCGACGAACTCCTGCGCGCCGACGACGTTGCTCTCCGGGTTGAACGTCCGGTAGTAGAGCGAGGACTGCCCGCGCGTGTAGTAGACCCGGCCCTTGGCGTAGAACATGCCGGTGATGTTCTGCACCTGCGAGTGCCAGGTCGTCATGTTCGTGAGCTGGTCGGCGGTGTCGATGGCGGTGGCCGTGCCGAGCGCGGCGCCGTCGAAGGAGCGGCGCCGGAACAGGCCGTCCGACGAGCCGTAGAAGAGCTCGCCGTTCACCATGAAGGCGCCGCGCGCGGTCCGCCAGTCGACGCCCAGGGTGCCGTCGTCGACGGCGGCGCCGGCGGCGGCGCCGTCGAACGAGCGGTGCCTCAGGTAGTTGGCGGCCCCGAGGCCGATGCCGCCGCCGGAGTAGACGTTCCCGGGCAGCTCGCCGGTGCTGTGGGCGGGGACGGCCGCGCCGCCGGCGAGGGGGAACAGGGCGAGCTTCTGGTGGAACTCTCCGCCGACGTTGTCGGTGTCGCTGCCGATCCACAGGCCCTCGTCGGTGGCCAGCATGTCGAAGACGCCGACGCCCTTGTCGCGGCCGGGGTTCCAGCTGAACGGCAGGCCGTTGACCGGGTCGAGCGCGACGATGCCCTCGCGGCCGACCGCGCCCTGGCCGGGGTTGTCGCCGGCGAACGGGTTGTTCGCCCACCGGAAGTGGCCGCCGGTGTAGACGGCCGTGTCGGTGATCTCCACGGCGTAGGTGGTGTCGCCCCCGGTGTAGTTCACCCAGGTCGGCTGCTGGCCGCCGCCGGTGGCGGCGCTCTCCCAGCGGGCCTGGGTGTCGCACAGTTTCGCGGAGCCGCCGTAGGCGCCGGTGGTCGTCACCACGAAGAAGGCGCCGTCCGGCGAGAACTCGACGTCGCGCATGTAGGTGTCGAACGACTGCGAGCACTGGTCGGCGTAGCGGGCGGTGTCCCAGTTCGCGAGCTGGGCGGACGCGCCGGTGAGGTCCACCATGACGATCTGGCGCCGGGTGCTGCCCGCGACCGAGCTGAAGTTGCCGACGCCGACGAGCCTGGAGCCGTCCGGGGTGACGTCCATCTTGTAGATCTGCGTGACGCCGTCGCCGGTCTGCGTGCCGGTGACGTTCAGGTCCACGAAGTCGTCGCGGGCGCCCGTCTGGGGGTCGAGGGCGGCGAGGGCCGCCCGCGGGGCGCCGCCGACGGTCGCGAAGGTGCCGCCGACGTACAGCCGGCCCCCCGCCAGCCGCAGGTCGCGGACCTTGGCGTCGAGCTGCGGGTCGAACGAGGCGACGGGGGCGCCGGTCTGGGCGCTGATCCTGGCGAGCACGAAGTGCCGGACGCCGTTGATCTCGCTGAAGCTTCCGCCGACGTAGATCGACTGGCCGTCGGGGGCGGGCAGCAGCGCGCTGGCCTCGCCCTTGTCGAGGTCGGGCGCGAAGCCGGGGTCGATGGCGCCGGTGGCGGCGTCGAAGGCGAACAGCCGGTTGCGGGTCAGCGTCGGCTTGTTGGCACCGGGCTCCTTCACCTGGGTGAACGAGCCGCCGACGTAGATCTTGCCGCCGATCTTGATGATCGACTTGACCTCGCCGTCCAGTACGTTCGGCGTGTGGTTCGCCGGGTCGGCGTTGACGACCTTGCCGTGCCCGGGCTCGGATCCCCTCTGGTCCGCGCGCGCCGGGGCGCCTGCCGCGAGGCTCCCCGTAAGCGTCCCCAGTGCGAGCGCGGCCCCCACGGCCAGAGGCCCCCACCTGCGTCTGCCCATCGACCCCTCCGTGCAAGATAGAAGTAAGCCGCCGTGTTCCCCGTGAAGGCACACAGCGCCGCGCAATCGTAGCCAGCGGGTCATCGGCACCGCCGTTTGATCACTAACTATTCGGTCTCGGCCGCCGAACAGCACGGCGATCCGCTTGCCGCAGGACCCTTCGGCATGCCTCGGCGGGCACGCCCATCGCGTCTCGCGAGGTACGCTGCGCACCTCGAAAGGACGCCTGCCGGGTCTCACCGGACGACCGGTTCCGATGGCCGAATCCGGCCATCGCCCGCTGTCGCCCCTGGTAAGAGACAGGACGTCCTTCCATGGGCGGCGTGCGTCCGGGCCGGACGGCACGGTCCGCGCGCCCGAAGGCGCGTCCCACGGAAACGGAGCGGTGATTGGCCGGGATGCGAGGGATCGCGGGGAGCACTCTCGCGACGCCGCGGCTGCTGCCCTGGCGGCTGAGGCCGGGCTGGCCGCTCGCCGTCGCGCTGCTCGGCTTCCCGCTGTGGTGGATCCTCGGCCTGGCGAACATCGTGCTGCTCGTCATCAGCGTGCCCATGGCCATGACGCTGTGGCGGCGGCGCGGCACCCTGGTCGCGCCCGGCGGGTTCGGGGCGTGGCTGTTCTTCCTGCTCTGGGTCGTGCTCGGCGTGCTCGTGCTGTGGGCCGACGCGCCCCTGGCCGAACCGGGCGGCGGGTTCAGCCGGGTCCTGGTGTACGGCTACCGGCTCGCCTGGTACCTGTCCTCCACCATCGTGCTGCTCTACGTCGGCAACATGAGCGAGCGCGAGCTGCCGTCGGGCAAGATCGGCCGGCTGCTCGGCTACATGTTCATCGTGACGACCGTCGGCGGGGTGATCGGGTCCTTCTTCCCCTCGATCCAGCTCACCTCCCCGGTGGAGATGGTGCTGCCGCACGGGCTGACCTCCAACTCCTTCGTCCGCGACATCGTCCACCCGAGGGTCTCCGAGGTGGAGTCGATCCTCGGGTTCGAGCAGTCGCGGCCCATGGCGCCGTTCGCCTACGCCAACACCTGGGGCGCCGCCTACGCCTTCTTCCTCCCGTACTTCCTGCTGACCTGGATCGTCCGCGCCGACATGCGGCGCCGCGCGTTCGGGCTCGCGGTCCTCGCCGCGTCCCTGTGGCCGGTCGTGTACTCGCTGAACCGGGGGCTGTGGGGGGCGCTCGGCGCGATCGGCCTGTTCGGCGTCGCGAAGCTGCTCCAGGTCGGCGGGCCCCGCGTGATCGCCTGGACGGCCGGGATGGCCGCGGCGGGCGCGATCGTCGTGGCGCTGTCGCCGCTGCCCGGCCTCGTCCAGGACCGCCTCGACAACCCGCACAGCAACAACCGCCGCACGATGCTGGCCGAGGAGACCACCCGCAGCGCCCTCACCGGCTCCCCGCTGGTCGGCTTCGGGTCCACCCGCAACGTCCAGGGCGACCTCGGCCAGGTCTCCGGCGGAGACAAGATCGGCTGCAAGGCGTGCGGCTCGCCGCCGCTCGGCACCCAGGGCCACCTGTGGCTCCTGCTGTTCGCCAACGGCGTCGTCGGGACGATCGCGTTCTGCGTGTTCTTCGCCGTCCGGTTCCTGCGGCACTGGCGGGAGCGCGGCGCGTACTCGCTGGCGGGCTGCGCCGTCCTGATCGCCTGCGGCCTGTTCATGATCACTTACGACATGGTGGAGGTACCGCTGTACACGGTGATGATCGCTGTGGGCCTGATGTGGCGGGCGAGCCGGGACGCCCGCGCCGAGGCCCGGCCGCGCGCCCGTGCCCGGGTCCCCGCCGAGGAGGCGGCGCTGTGAGCGCCCCGGAGGAGACGCGGGCCGCCTGGATCGCGGCGGTGCGGGACCTGTGGCCGGACGCGCGGGTGGAGGCCGTCGGGCCGGGGCGGTCCGAGGGGGCGCGCCGTGAACTGGCGTTCCTGCCGGACGCGGAGCGGCCGCGGCTGCTCGTCCCGGCGGGGATGCCGCGCGCCACCGCGGCCGCGCTGCGCCGCTACAGCCACGACCTCGGTCCGAGGCAGCGCGCCTCCCGCGGCCTGACGGCGGCGGCGGTGCGCACCGGGCTGCCGGAGCGGACGCTGCGCGACCGGCTCCGCGTCACCGGCGGCGGGCCCTCCGTCGAGGACCGGCTGTCGGACCTGCTCGGCCGGCCGGTGGTGGTCAGCGTGGGGCTCGGGAGCGCCCGCGCCAACCGCAAGCCGATCCTGCACGTGCTGTCGCCGCGCGGTGAGCCCGCGGCGTTCGTCAAGATCGGTGACACCGGCACGGCCCGCGCCCTCCTCGAAGGCGAGGCCGCCGCGCTCACCTACCTGAACGCCCACCTGCCCGCGGCGGGGTCCCGCGGGGGCCTGCACGTCCCGCGGCTGATCCACCACGGCACGTGGCAGGGTCTGGACCTGCTCGTCCTGGAGCCGCTCCCGACCGGCGCGCTCGGCTGGCGCCCGCGGAGCCGGGCCCCCGTCGCCCAGATGCGGGCGCTGTTCGAGGTCGGCGGCGTCGAACGCGCGCCGCTGCGCGGCAGCGCCTACTGGGAGGAGATGGCCGCGAGCCCCGGCCGGATCGTCGACGAGCGGCAGCGCGCCGCCTTCGGCGAGGTCGTCGAGGGCGTCGGCAAGGCGTACGGCGATCTGGTCCTGGACTTCGGCGCCTGGCACGGCGACTGGACGCCGTGGAACATGGCCTGGCACCGCGGCGTGCTGCGCCTGTGGGACTGGGAGCGGTTCTCGCGCGGCGTCCCGAACGGGTTCGACCTGCTGCACTACCGGCTCCAGGAGGCCATGCGCACGGCCTCCGGGCCGCCCTACGCCACCTGGCCGAGCGGCGCCGCCGCCCTCCTGGAGCCGCTCGGGCCGGCGGGCCCCGTCGCGGAGGCGACCGTCCGGCTCTACCTCCTGGAGCTGTGCCGCCGCTACCTGCTGGCCGCCCAGGAACCGATCGGCGCGCCGCTGCGCGCCGACACCGAGCGGCTGCTGGCGCTCCTGCACACCAACGCACCGGACACGGTTTCGGGAGGAACCCCGTGATCTCACGTCGTGACGCCCCGCCGTGGGTCAAGGAGGCGGGCCGGGCCGCGACCCGCGCCGGAGGCCGGCTGACCTCGGGCGCCCGGATGCTGCCGGACTTCCTCATGGTCGGCACCCAGCGCGGCGGCACCACCTCGCTGTTCCGGGCCCTGGCCGCCCACCCGGCGACCGTCCAGCCCAACTTCCACAAGGGCGTGCACTACTTCGACGTCAACTACCCGCGCGGTCTCGCCTGGTACCGGGGGCACTTCCCGGTCCGCGCGCTCGCCGAGCGCCGCGCGCGCGACGCCGCCCCGCAGGCGTTCGAGTCGGCCGGCTACTACATGCACCACCCGCTGGCGCCGGAGCGGATCGCCCGCGACCTGCCCGGGGTGAAGCTCGTCGTGCTGCTGCGCGACCCGGTGGTGCGGGCCTACTCCGCCCACAAGCACGAGCTCGCGCGGGGGTTCGAGACCGAGCCGTTCGAGCGGGCCCTGGACCTGGAGCCCGAACGGCTGGCCGGGGAGATCGAGAAGATCAGGGCCGACCCCGCCTACGTGAGCCACGGCCACCGGCACCACTCCTACCTGGACCGCGGCCGCTACGCCGACCAGATCGAGCGGCTGTTCGCCCTCTTCGGACGGGACCGGGTGCTCGTGCTGTTCGCGGAGGACTTCTTCACCGAACCGGAAGCCTGCTACGACTCGGCCCTGGAGTTCCTGGGGCTCCCGGCGTGGCGGCCCGCGTCGTTCGAGCGGCACAACGCCCGGCCGGGCTCCCCCCTCCCGGACCGTCTCCAGCGCCGCCTCGCCGACTACTACACCCCCTGGGACGACAAGCTCGCCGCGCTGCTCGGCGCCGAGCCCGCCTGGCGGCGATGAGGCGGCGATGAGCAAACGCACCCTCGGCCCGGCCAGCGTGCAGGCGGAACCGCCGCTCGCGCCGGACTCGATCCCGGTGACCCGGTACGCGGGCGTGGTCCGCCGCCACCTGGTCGTGCTGCTGATCGCGCTGCTGGCCGGGTGCGCGATCGGGGTCGTGAAGATCGTGCTGACGCCGACGACCTACACCGCGCAGATCTACGTGCTGGCGCCGCCGGTCGCGCTGCGCCCCTCCATCGACATCGGCTCGGCCATCGACACCGACACCCGCGCGCCCCGCGAGACGACGATGGACACCGAGGCCCAGCTCGTCTGGTCCCACCCGGTGCTGTCCAGGCTGGCCGAGCGGCCCGGCTTCGACGTCTCCCACGCCGACCTGCGCGACCGCATCGGCCTGACGGTGCCGTCCAACACCCACGTGCTCACGATCTCGGTGCGGGCCGGCACGCCCCGGACCGCGCAGGACGGCGCCCGCGTCGTCGCCGACTCCTACCTGGTTCTGCGCAACCGGATCCTGGGCCAGGTGCTGGAGCACAACCGCCAGGCGCTGGAGCACAACGCCGAGCTGCTGAAGAAGCAGCTCGCGGCGCTGCCCGGCGACGAGGACGAGCTGCGCCGGCTCACCACCCGCACGCGCCGCCAGGCGCTCGTGAAGCAGATCCGCGACGTGGAGAAGCAGGTCGCGACCATCAAGGCCAAGCAGGAGCAGCCCGGCGAGGTGCTGCGCGGGGCCCCGCTCCCCCGGCGGGGCGACGACCCGGGCCGCGACGTCGCCGTCGCGAGCGGGATCGGCGTCGGCCTGCTCTGCTGGATCGGCTACGTGATGGTCCGCGAGACGCGGCCGCGCCGCATCCGGCGCCCCGCCGACCTGCGGCTGCACAGCCGTCTTCCGATCATGGTGGAGGGGGCGGCGTTCGGCGGCCGGCACCGCGAGGTCGCGCGGCGGCTGCGCAACCTGGTCTTCGACGCCGACGCCACCACCGTGCTCGTCACCGGCGTGCCGGGATCGGCCGGCACCGAGGTCGCCTACGAGCTGGCCGAACTGTGCACCGAGGGCGGCTCGGCGACGACGGTGCTGCGCATCGTGGCCGACGGCGAGCCCTTCCAGGAGCCGCCGGCCCCGGCCGGGACCGGCCACTCCTTCAACGTCCGGCTGGTGCGCGGCGACGACGACCGGCAGCTCACCCGGGCCGTCGACAAGGCGGGCCGCGTGTCCCGCATCGTCGTCATCACCACACCCGACATCAACGGCGCGGACACCATCGCCGCGGCCGCCGCCAGCGACGTGGCCCTGGTCGTCGTCGAACGCGGACGGGCCCTGGACCGCGAGGTCGCGAGCGGGGTGCTGGCCCTCGACCAGGCCGCCAGGCCCGCGCGCGTGATCGTGCTGACCGCGCCCGTCCTGCGCGGGCCCGCGCCCCCGGCGCCGCGGCGCGCCGCCCACCGGTCCCCGGTCGGGGTCGCCGCTCCTGGACAAGGTTGAGATGAACAGAACCGTCTTCTTGCAACGCGCGGTTAAAGTCGAAATGAACACTCCGCCAAGCACGATTCTGATCGATGAGGGAGATCGTCGTGGGAGCTGACCAGACGGCCGACGCCCAGGGAGGACAGCTGCTCGCCCTGGTCCGGCGCTATCTGGGGGCGCTGATCGGGCTCGCCGTGCTCGGCACCGCGGCAGGCGTCGTCCTGGAGATGGCCGTGCCGCCGCCGTTCAAGGCGACCGCGACCGTGCTGGTCAGCCCGCTGGAAGGCAACCCGTACTCGCCGGAGGGCCGCGGCGACGACCTGGTGAACCTGCAGACGGAGGCGCAGCTGGTCGCCACCGACAGCGTCGCCAAGATCGTCGAGAGGAGGCTCAGGCACGAGGCGGAGGGCGACATCGGGGTCACGGTCCCGCCCAACACCCAGGTCCTCAACCTGACCTACACCGCGAGCAGCTCCGGCAACGCCCGCGCGGGCGCGCAGGCCTTCGCCGACGCCTACCTGGAGTACCGCACGCAGCGCGCGCAGGGCGTGGTGAACAACCAGCTCGCCAAGCTGAAGGCGCAGTCGGCCAGGGTCGAGCGCC
The DNA here is from genome assembly GCF_050936235.1 of Spirillospora sp. CA-108201. Lineage (NCBI taxonomy): Bacteria > Bacillati > Actinomycetota > Actinomycetes > Streptosporangiales > Thermomonosporaceae > Spirillospora > Spirillospora sp. CA-108201. The sequence continues at coordinate 4,485,738 of NZ_JBNJNE010000001.1, forward strand.
TGCTCCAGCGGGCGAACAACGAGCTGGCCGCCTCCTCCGGCTCCCGGCGCTCCACCCTCCAGCAGCGCGTCACCGCCTACACCAACCAGCTCGGCGTCATCGACGAGCAGTCCAACGACATCGCCAGCACCCCCCTCGACCCCGGCCAGGTCATCACCCCGGCGGACGCGCCGGCCGGGCCCGGCATCATGCGGCCCGCGATGTACGGCGCGGGCGGGCTGGTGCTCGGCCTGATCGCCGGACTGGTGATCATGCTGCTGCGGGAGCGGCTCAACCAGCGGCTGCGCAACGCCGAGTCGATCGAGGGGCTCGGCGTCCGGACGCTGTCCACCATCCCCACGGGCGGCCCGTCCGGCGACACGCTGGCCTTGGTCAGCGCGCCCAAGAGCCCGGCCGGCGAGGCGTACCGGCGGCTGCGCGCCGCGGTCGTGGCGACCGCGCCGCAGACCCCGGTGGCGCTGCTGATCAGCAACGCCACCCCGGGGGGCAGCGCCCGCATGGCGAGCGCCAACCTCGCGGTCTCGCTCGCCTTCGCCGGCGCCAAGACCATCATGATCGACGCGACCACCGAGGACGCCGACGTCAGCACCCTGTTCGGCGCGCGGCCCGGCGGCAAGGGGCTGTCGGACACCCTGCTCAGCGGCACGGACCCGGCGACCCTGCTGATCCACACCGACTCGCAGCTGCGGCTGCTGCCCCGCGGCCCGCGCGCCCGCGAGGCCGCGCACCGGTTCAGCGGCCCGCGGATGCGCGAGACCGTCAAGGTCCTGCGCCGCCGCAGCGAGTACCTCATCGTGAACGCGGCGAGCCTGCACGACGCGGACGCGCAGGCCCTGTGCACCTTCGTGGACGCGGTCGTCCTCGTGATCAACCAGGGCGTCACGACCCGCGAGGAGCTGCGGCAGGCGTACGTGGAGGCCGAGCGCGCCGGCGTCACCGTGCTCGGCGCCCTGCTGGAGCCGCCGGAGCCGCGGGGAGGGCGCGCGGCGCGGCAGGGTCCGCCCGCCCGCCAGTCCCGCCCCCGCAGGGCGGCGACCAGCGTCCGCCGCAGGGCGGCGACGTCCGCGGCGGCGCCGAGCCGCGCCTTCCGGAATCGCGTGCCGGCAAGCGCCGCGCCCCGGAGCCGCCGCTCGCGTGGGCCGAGGAGCCGCCGCGCCCGCAGGACGAGCCCGACGACGCCCCGGCCGACTCCCCGTCCCTGGTCACCCAGGCGCTGCCGCAGGTCAAGCAGCCGCCCCGGGGCGAGGCGCGCCCGGCGCCGACCGGGCGGCGCGCCGCACCGCAGCCCGAGCCGCGCCGGCGCCCCCTCCCGCCCGCGCTCGACCCCCCGGCCGGGCCGGGCAAGCCCGTCGCCCCGAGGCCGGTCTCCCCGACGGAGGTCACCCAGGGCACGGGAGCGGTGCGCCCGCGCCCGGCCGCGCCCTCCGACGGCGCCCCCTCCGAGCCGGCCGACGGCGAGACCGAGAACGCGCTGGAATCGGCCGCGACGCGGACGCAGGAGGACATCTCCAAGTTCATGCCGCCGGACCTGCCCGATGACGGCGCGGACGGCGCGCCCCCGGCCAAGCCGAAGGACGGCGCCCCGGACGTCGCGCCCCGCTACGGCAAGAAGCCGCACAAGGCCGGCCGGCATGCCGGCCCCTGAACCCGGCGCGGACACGGCGGACGAAGCGAAGCCGCCCGGCCCGGGCGGGCCGAACCTGAACAGGCTGGCCAGGGGCGGCGCCCTGAACCTCGTCGGCGCCGCCGTCGCGGGCGTCCAGGGCCTCGCGCTCGTCTTCCTCGTCGCGCACCTGTACTCGCAGCGGATCGCGGGCACCTTCTTCGCGGCGACGTCGCTGTTCATCATCCTGCAGGCCGTGTCGGGGCTCGGCACGGACGCGGGCCTGCTGCGCTGGCTGCCCCGCCATCTGGCGCTCGGCGACCGCGCCGCGGCGCGGCGGACGGTGCCGGTGGCGCTCGTCCCGGTCGCGGCGACCGCGCTGGCCGCCGGGCTCGTGCTGGCCCTCGCCGCGCCGTGGACGGCGGGCCACATCGGCGCCGACGACCCCGGCCAGGCCGTCGGCATGGTGCGGGTGCTGGCCCTGTTCCTGCCCCTCGCCGGGGCGCACGACGCGCTGCTCGCGGCCACCCGCGGCCACGGCTCGATGCGGCCGACCGTCCTCGTCGACAAGATCATGCGGCAGACGCTCCAGGTCGCCGGGGTCGTCGCGGCGGCGCTGCTGACCGACGACGCGGTATGGCTCGCGCTGGCGTGGGCGGCCCCCTACCTGCCGTGCCTGGTCGCCGCCCTGCTCTGGTACCTGAAGATCAGCCGCGGCGCCCGCGCCGGGGCGCCGGTCACCGCGGAGCCCGGGGCCCCGTCCGGCTGGCGTCCCCTCGCCGGCGACTTCTGGCGCTTCACGGCGCCGCGCGCGTTCGCGCAGATCTGCCAGACGGCGTTCCAGCGCGCCGACATCGTGCTCGTCGCGGCGCTCAGCTCGCCCCGCGAGGCGGCGATCTACACCGCCGCGACCCGGTTCATCGTGATCAGCCAGCTCGTCACCCAGGCCGTGCAGAACGTCATGCAGCCCGCGGTGAGCCGGCTGATGGCGCTCGCCGACCGCGCGGGCGCGCAGCGGGTGTTCGCGGTGTGCGCGTCCTGGAACCTCGCGCTCGCCTGGCCGGTGCACCTGTCGATCGCGGTCGGCGCGCCGGTGTACGTCGGCTCCTTCGGCGACGGCTACCGCGGGACCGGCGAGGTCGTCACGGTCGTCCTGGCGATGGCGATGCTGGTGGCGACCGCGACCGGCGCCCGCGACGTGATGCTGCTGATGGCGGGCCGCAGCGGGCTCAGCCTGGTCAACCAGAGCGCCGCGCTCGGGGTGAACCTGGTCCTGAACGTGCTGCTCATCCCGCCGTTCGGGATCGCCGGGGCGGCGGTCGCGCGGGCCTGCGGGCTGCTCGTGCGGACGCTGCTGGCCCTGGTCCAGGTCCGCCGGATCCTCGACATGACCCCGGCGAGCGCCGGGCTGTTCTGGGCGGGCGGCTCGGCACTGGTCAGCTTCGCGGCGGTGCCGCTGGCCGTCCGGCTGGCCGCCGGCTCCAGCGAGGCCGCCCTCGCCGGCGGGCTGGTCCCGGGCGCGATGCTGTACCTCGCCCTGCTCTGGGCCGGCCGCGAGCGGCTGTCCCTCACCGCCTTCGCCTCCCTGCTGCCGGGGAGACGCGGCCGCGCCGCACCCGCGGGCGCCGCCGCCTCGCCCGCCACCGAAACGACATCTGCCAGGAGCATGCATGCCCACGGGAATTGACCAAGTGCGCCGTAAGTCCCGCGCGGTGCTGCGCAAGAGCGGGCTCGCCCCGAGCGGCCCGGTGTACGGGCGGCTGGTCGACGCCGGGCGCTCGCTGCCGATCCCGGCCGCGGCGCGCGTCGCGGTGTCCACCGCCGTGCTGCGGCGCCCGTGGAAGGTGCCGGTCCGGTTCGACCGGCTGCTCGTCGGCGCGCAGGGCGGCTGGACGGCCCGCGAGTTCGCCGACCGCACCGACGACCTGCTGTGGCCGTCCACGCCCTTCCTTGACGGCCCGCACGTCGGGCTGCTCCGGCTGGCCGACGAGCAGGCGGACCTGGCCGACGCCGAGATCCTGTCCAGCGCCTACGGCAGGCTCGGACTGCGCTGCATCGAGGCGGGCGGCAACTACTTCGGCGCCACCGACGAGGCCGGCGTCCTCGCGGCCGCCCGCGCCTTCGTCGCCCGGTACCGCGGCGAGGAGGCGCCCGGCGCGGCGCCCCGCCCGCAGCAGAGCGGGCCGCAGGACCCGGTGCTCGTCGCGCCCGTCCGCGGCTCCGACCAGTACCAGATCCTCGACGGCCACCACCGGCTCGCCATCGCGGCGATGAGCGGCGCCGACGGCGCCGACGTGGTCGCCAAGTGGCTGCCGGTCACCACCCCCCTCCAGGACCTCCTGCTGAAGATGAGCTGGCTCGACGGCACCCACGAGCTCTACCAGCCGATCGACGCGCCCGAGCTGAGGACCGGCTGGACGACCGTCCGGCAGTGCACCGACCGGCTCGCGAAGATGGACGCGTTCCTCGGCGAGCGCGGCCTGTCCGGGGGGCGCTACCTGGACGTCGCGAGCTGCTACGGCTGGTTCGTCGCGAACATGGCCGAGCGCGGCTTCGACGCCGAGGGCATCGAGCGCGACCCGCTGGCCGTCCCGCTCGGCAAGGCCGTCTACGGGCTCGCGGACGGCGCCGTCTCCACCGGCGACTGCGTGGAGTTCCTCGGCGGGCGCGACGCCGGCCGCTGGGACGTGGTGTCGTGCTTCAGCCTCCTGCACCACTTCGTCCTCGGCCGCGGCTCGGTGAGCGCCGAGGAGCTGATCCGGCTGCTGGACCGCGCCACCGGCCGGGTGCTGTTCTTCGACACCGGCCAGGACAACGAGGCGTGGTTCGCCGACTCGCTGCGCGGCTGGGACCCCGCCCGCGTCGCCGCCTTCCTGCGGGAGAACACCGGCTTCGACGAGATCGTCGACCTCGGCCCCGACGAGGACGCCCGGCCGCCCTACGAGGACAACTACAGCCGGCACCTGTTCGCCTGCGTCCGCACGGCGTGACCTCGCGCCGCCCGATCGCCGCGCTCGTCGCCCTCCCGGTGCTCCTGGCGGCGGCGGCGTGCGGCGGGTCGGCCGCGCCCGCGAGCGCGCCCCGGCCCTCGCCTCCGCCCGCCGCGGGCTCGGCCGGCGCGGGCGGCACCGTGTGGACGAGCGGTTTCAACGCCGCCGGGCAGCTCGGGCGGGCGGGGGCGGCCGCCGATCCCCGGCTCGGCCCCGTCACCGGCGTCGGCGGGCGGGGGCGGCTCGACCGCGCGGTCGCCGTCGCCGGAGGCGGCCGCCACTCGCTGGCCGTGCTCGACGGCGGGCGGGTCGTGTCGTGGGGAGCGGGCGACGACGGCCAGCTCGGCGACGGCACCACCCGCGACAGCGGCGTCCCCGTCCGCGTCCGCGCACCGGACGGGCGGCCCGGCCGGCTGGACGACGCCGTCGCGGTCGCCGCCAACAACGACTTCTCCATGGCGCTGCGCCGCGACGGCACCGTCGTGACCTGGGGCGCGGGATCGTCCGGGCAGCGCGGCACCGGCAAGCGCACCGCCCCCCTCGTCCCGACGACCGTGCGGGCGCCGGACGGGCGCGGGGCGCTCACCGGCGTGACGGCGATCGCCGCGGACGGGCACACCGAGCTGGTGCTGCGCGGCGACGGGCAGGTGTTCGCGTGGGGCGCCAACGCCCACGGCATGGTCGGCGACGGCACCCGCGAGGACCGGTCCCTCCCCGTGCCGGTGCGCGGCCTGGACGGCGCGGCGCGGCTGGACGGCGTCGTCCGCATCGCGGTCGGCGGCCAGCACGGGCTGGCGCTGCTGCGGGACGGGCGGGTCGCGTCGTGGGGTCACAACGAGCTCGGCCAGCTCGGGGACGGAACGCGCCGGGACCGGCTCACGCCCGCCCTCGTCTCGGGAGTGGGCGGCAAGGGCGTCCTCGACGGCGTCGCCGCGGTCGCCGCCGCGGAGAAGCACAACTACGCGCTCCGCGGGGACGGCAGCATCGTCGCCTGGGGCAACAACACGGCGGGCCAGCTGGGGGACGGCACGGTGAAGCCGCGTACCGCCCCGGTGAACGTCGTCGGGCGCAGCGCGCCGAAGCTGCGCGGCGCCACCCGCGTGTTCGCCGGGGAGGCCTACGGCGCGGCGATCCTGACCGACGGGACGCTGCTCACCTGGGGCGCGGGCGGCAGCGGCCAGCTCGGCTCCGGGAAGAGGGCGCCCCGCAGCCGTCCCGGCACGACGCTGACCGTCGAGGGCGCGGTGCCGGCCCACGCCCTGTCGGTGGGCGTGGGCGAGCGCCACCTGATCCTGCTGCTGAGGCCGGGAGCGCCGTAGCCCTCCCGGAGACCCTCAGGACTCCTTGGGCGGCTCCGGCCTGGCGTCACCGGGCGTGGGGCCGTTCGCCGGGGGCTGGGCCGCGGGAGGCGGAGTCCCGGGCGCCGGAGGCGTCCCAGGCGCCGGAGGCGGTGCCGCGGCGGCGCCCGGCGCCGGGGCGCCGGTCCCGCCGGCGGGAGCCGGAGTCGCGGAGCGGCGGCGCCACAGCAGGAACCCGGCCCCGGCGGCCACCACGACCACCGCGCCGCCCCCGAGCACGTACGGCAGGACCGACCCGTCGTCCTCGGGGGCCTCGTATCCGGTGGCGCGGCCGGTCGGCTGCGACTGGGCGAGCGTGCGCTCGTCCTGCTCCTGCTCCTGCTTCTTCTGGACCGACGCCTCCGGCGCGGGCTTGCCGTTGTTGCCGGGCCTGCCGGACTTCGGCGGGGCGTACTTCGACTCCGGGAGCGTCTGCACGAAGCGCAGCAGCGCCAGGTCGGGCTTGCCCTTGCTGCTCTGCACGGCCCCGTCGTAGATCGTCTTCACCCGGGCGCCCGGCAGCGCCGTGGAGGACACCCGGAGCTGGTCGCCGGCCAGCACCGCGTAGGTGCCCTTGCGCTTCATCAGGCCCGGCAGCTGCCGGAGGACCTGCCCGGGGTCGTTCCCGGGCGGCAGGATCGCGATGAAGACCGCGACGGACCGGCCCTGCGCCGTGCGGAGCAGCTCCTGCGCGCCGTCCGACTGGTAGTACTTGGCGTGGGAGTCGACGTAGTAGCCGCTCTCGCCGATGCCCTCGGCGACCGCGTCGAGGTCGACGCCCGCGAAGGCGGGCGCGGCGGTCATTCCGAACGCCGGCACGAGGGCCAGCGCCAGCGTCCCGGACGCGACGATGCGGCGGGAGAAGTGGTTCACGGAAGAGGCTCCTTCAGCGCTGGAATGGCCATCGACATTACCGGCGCGACTTGGGGAAAGGTGGCCAAAGACGGGGAATCGGCATCGGTCCGTCAAATGCCTCGGCCCCGGGTGTGCAGGGCGAGCAGAACGCGCTTGCCGGAGACGAATCCCGACGCCACCGCCAGCGCGAACGGGACGCGCCGCTCGGCCGGATTCGCCCTGAGCGCGCGGGCCGACCACCGCAGGGCGTCCTTGCGCCGGCCCACGGTCGCGCAGCCGAAGGCGAGCTGCCCGTAGACCCGCCCGGCCGCGCCCGGCTCCCTGCCGATCTCCGGGTAGTGCTCCAGGAACCACTCCAGCGCGGCGACCTTCGTCTCCCACGCCTGCGCGTAGTAGGACGTCAGCCCCCACAGGACCCGGACGTACGGCTCGTCCACGTTCACCACCGGGTGGCGGCGGGCGGCGCGGAGCGCGAGGTCCCAGTCCTCGCCCTGGCTGCCGGGGATCGTCTCGTCCACCATGCCGATCTCGATCAGCGGTTCGCGGCGCGCCACGTAGGTGGAGGAGTGGACGCTCATCATCCGGTCGCGGATCAGGGCGTCGTAGGTGACCCGGTCCGTCCCGGCCAGCCGGGGCAGTTCCCGCCCGTCGAAGTCGATCATGATTCCGGAGCTGCACAGCACGGCGTCCGGCTCGCCCTCCAGCGCCGCCGCCTGCGCGGCGAGCTTGCCGGGCAGCCACAGGTCGTCGTCGTCGCAGAAGGCGACCAGGTCGGTGCCGAGGGCGAGGACCCCGGAGTTGCGCGCGCCCGCGAGGCCCGGCGCCCGGGTGTTGCGGATCACCTCGACGCGGTCCCCCGCCAGGGACGTGTCGGGCTCGGCCCGGTCGAAGACGACGACCGCGCGCACCTCGCCCGCGTAGTCCTGGGCCAGCACCGACTCCAACGCGCGGCGCAGCAGCTCCGGCCGGTTGTGCGTGGGGAGCACGACTCCGACGGATGGGGGCATCCAGGGCCTGCCTTGTCGTAGGGGGTCGGGAGGGACAGGTCGGTCGGGGGGCGCGGCCGGTGGGGGCGCGGACCGGCCGCCGCGGGGCCGGCGGGCCCCGCGGCGCCGGGTCAGCGCGCGCCGGTGATCATGCCGGCGGCGACGGTGTTGTTGGTGGCCTCGTCGATCAGGATGAAGCCGCCGGTGAGGCGGTTGCGGTTGTAGTCGTCGACGAACAGCGGCTGCGTCACCCGCAGCGAGATGCGGCCGATCTCGTTCAGGCCGAGCGAGTCCGCCTGGTCGTCGCGGTGCAGCGTGTTGACGTCCAGCCGGTAGTGCAGCTGCTTCACCATCGCCTTCGCGGTGCGGGTCGTGTGCTTGATGACCAGCTTCGAGCGCGGGGCGAGGGCGCGGTCCGGGGTCATCCAGCAGACCATCGCGTCGATGTCCTGCGCGGCCTCGGGCCGGTTGTTCGGCCGGGCGATCATGTCGCCGCGGGAGATGTCGATGTCGTCGGCGAGGCGCAGCGTCACCGACATCGGCGCGAACGCCTCCTCGACCGGCCCGCCCGGCCCGTCGATGTGGGTGATCGTGGTGGTCAGGCCGGACGGCAGGTGCACCACCTCGTCGCCCGGCTTCAGCACGCCGCCCGCGACCTGGCCCGCGTAGCCGCGGTAGTCGTGCAGGTCGGGGTCCGTGGACGCGTGCGGGCGCACCACGTACTGCACCGGGAACCGCACGTCGATCAGGTTGCGGTCGGAGGCGATGTGCACGTGCTCCAGGTGGTGCAGCAGCGACGAGCCCTCGTACCACGGCATGCTCACGCTGCGCTCGACGACGTTGTCGCCGTGCAGCGCCGAGATCGGGATGAACGTCAGGTCCGTGACCTCCAGCTTGGAGGCGAACGCCGTGAACTCGTCCACGATCCGCTCGTACACGCCCCGGTCGTAGTCGACCAGGTCCATCTTGTTGATCGCCACGACCAGGTGCGGGACCTGAAGGAGCGTGGTGAGGAACGCGTGCCGGCGCGACTGCTCCAGGATGCCCTTCCGGGCGTCCACGAGGATGATCGCCAGGTCGGCGGTGGAGGCGCCGGTCACCATGTTCCGGGTGTACTGGATGTGCCCCGGGGTGTCGGCGATGATGAACTTGCGGCGCGGCGTCGCGAAGTACCGGTACGCCACGTCGATGGTGATGCCCTGCTCCCGCTCGGCCCGCAGGCCGTCGGTCAGCAGCGCCAGGTTCGTGTACTCCTCGCCGCGGTCGGCGCTGGTCTTCTCGACCGACTCCAGCTGGTCCTCGAAGATCGACTTGGAGTCGAACAGCAGCCGGCCGATCAGCGTGGACTTGCCGTCGTCGACGCTTCCGGCGGTGGCGAACCTCAGGAGGTCCATCTGCTTGGCCGGCCGGGTCTCGGCCGGCCGGTCCCCGGCGAGCCGGTCGTTCGCGCTGGCCATCAGAAGTAGCCCTCCTTCTTGCGGTCCTCCATCGCGGCCTCGCTGGTGCGGTCGTCGGCGCGGGTCTGGCCGCGCTCGGTGATCCGCGTGGCCGCGATCTCCTCGATCACCTCGTCGAGCGTCACCGCGTTCGACTTCACCGCGCCCGTGCAGGACGCGTCGCCGACCGTCCGGTACCGGACGGTCGCCGCGAACTCGGGCTCGTCGTCGCCGCGGTTCGCGAAGCCCGTCTCGGCGTCCAGCAGCAGCCCGTCGCGCTCGAACACCTGGCGGGTGTGCGCGAAGTAGATCGGCGGGAGTTCGAGCTCCTCGCGGCGGACGTAGTCCCAGATGTCGAGCTCGGTCCAGTTCGACAGCGGGAACACCCGGACGTGCTCACCCTGCACGATCTTGGTGTTGAACAGGTTCCACAGCTCCGGGCGCTGGTTCTTGGGGTCCCACTGCCCGAACTCGTCCCGGAAGGAGACCACCCGCTCCTTGGCGCGGGCCTTCTCCTCGTCGCGGCGGGCGCCGCCGAACGCCGCGTCGAACTGGTGCTCCTCGATGGCGTCGAGCAGCGGGGTGATCTGGAGCCGGTTCCGGGACGCGCGGCGGCCCTTCTGCTCCACCACCCGGCCGCTGTCGATCGCGTCCTGCACCGACGCCACGAGCAGCCGGACGCCGAGCTCGGCCGCCCGGCGGTCCCGGAACTCGATCACCTCCGGGAAGTTGTGGCCGGTGTCGACGTGCATGACCGGGAACGGGATCGGGGCGGGCCAGAACGCCTTCTGGGCCAGGCGCAGCATGACGATGCTGTCCTTGCCGCCGGAGAACAGCAGCACCGGCCGCTCGAACTCGGCCGCCACCTCCCGGAAGATGTGGATCGACTCGGCTTCGAGGACGTCTAGCTGGGACAGCAGATAATCGCAACGCTGCATGGTCTGGAGCTCTTTCCACGCTGTTCTGGCAGATGCAACCGGTGGCACGGAGACGGGCGCATGCCTTCCCCACCGGGTCGAAACGCCGGCGCGCGCCGTTCAGTCCCGCCCTGGGGGGCGGACTGGTCACGGCAGCGCGCCGCTCACCTCCCGGATGCCGGTCAGCAGCGTTGACGCCGACATGGGATGGCACACCAGGATATCCGGGAGCCGGGGGTCCTCACGGTTGTAGCGCAGCGGCGACCCGTCGACCCGGGACGCGTGCGCCCCGGCGCCGAGCGCCACGGCCGCCGGGGCCGCCGAGTCCCACTCGAACTGGCCGCCCGCGTGGACGTAGGCGTCCACCTCGCCGAGCAGCACCGCGGAGATCTTCGCTCCCGCCGACCCGATCGGCACGAGCTCCACCTCCGGCTCGATCGCCTCCGCCAGCCGCCGGACGAACTCCGGCGGCCGCGTGCGGCTCACGGCGACGCGCAGCTTCCCCGCGTCCGGCGCCGGGACGTGCAGCGGCACCTCGCGGGGCGGCGGCGCCCCGGCGGGCCCGCGCCCGGCCGTGACGGGGTCGGGGTCGGAGAGGTCGGTCCGGACGAGCGAGGCGCCGCCCACCGCGTCCGTGCGGAGCGTCAGGCCCTGGGCCGGCAGCGCGACGGCGCCGGCCGCCAGGCGGCCCGCGCCGGACGCGTCCCGCTCCCACAGCGCCACGTGCACGGCCCAGTCGCGGCGGCCCTCCTCGGAGAACTCGCGGGTCCCGTCCAGGGGGTCGACGATCCACACGCGGGAGGCCGTGAGCCGCTCCGCGTCGGCGGTGTTGCGGGTCGGCGCGCGATCGTCGCCCCGGGACCGCTTCCCGGCGACCGAGGACCGCCCCTCCTCGGACAGGACGGCGTCACCCGGACAGCGCTCGGCCAGCGCCGCCATCAGGTACTCGTGCGCCCGCAGGTCGCCGGTGTCCTTGAGGGCCCCCGCGTCGGCGAAGCCCGTCTCGTCCCGGACGCCCAGCAGCAGCCGTCCCGCCGTCCCGGCGAGCTCGGCCGCGAGCGAATGATCGTCTGCCGCCCCTGCCTCGGTCATCTGAGATCACATTCCCGACTCGACTGGTCTGCTCGGTCTACTTTCTCATGCGGCCCGCACGGGCCACGGGACGAGGTCCCGCTCAACGGCTCGCCCGCCAGTGTTCCGCCGGCGCCGCGCCGCGGGCAGCACGGTGTCGTGTTCTCGCCGGGGCCCGTCGCGGCCCCGCCCGGCCCGGCGGCGGGCCGCTCAGTACGCGCCGGAGCCGCGGAAGACGGCCGACCAGGTCTTCCACATGATCTGCAGGTCCAGCGCGAGGGTCCAGTTGTCCACGTACCGCAGGTCGAGGCGGACCGACTCCTCCCACGACAGGTCCGAGCGGCCGCTCACCTGCCACAGCCCGGTCAGGCCCGGCTTGACCACCAGCCGGCGGTAGACGTCCCCGCCGTACTGGGCCACCTCGTCCGGCAGCGGCGGGCGCGGCCCCACCAGCGACATCTCGCCCCGCAGCACGTTGAACAGCTGCGGCAGCTCGTCCAGCGAGTACCGGCGCAGCCGGCGCCCCACCCGCGTCACCCGCGGGTCCTGCCGGATCTTGAACAGCACCCCGTCGTTGTCGTTGGCGGCCAGCAGCGCCGTCCGGCGCGCCTCGGCGTCGGCGACCATCGTGCGGAACTTCAGCACGGTGAACTCCCGGCCCCCGCGCCCGACGCGCGTCTGCCGGAACAGCACCGGGCCCTCCCCGGACATCTTGATCAGGACGGCGATGAGCAGCAGCAGCGGGCTCAGCGCCACGATCCCGGCGAGCGCCGCCACCCGGTCGACCAGGCCCTTGAGGACCTTGCGGCCGCCGTCCAGCTCCGGGTGCTCCACGTGCAGCAGCGGCAGGCCCGACACCGGGCGGATCGAGATCCGCGGCCCGGTCACGTCCATCAGCGCGGGCGCCACGACCAGCTCGACGTCGTTGCGCTCGATCTGCCATGCCAGCCGGCGCAGCGCCACCCCGTCCATCTCGGGGCACGCCAGCACGGCCACCGAGTCGGCGCCGATCCGGTCGGCGACCGCCGCCGCCTGGCCGAAGTCGCCCAGCACCGGGACGCCCTCCACCTCGGCGACCGCGTCCTCGCCCGCGGCGAGCGCCGGCGGCAGGCACACGGCCACGATGTCCATCCCGTGGTACCGCTTCTTCTGCAGCAGCCGGATCAGGTCGGACACCGACGTCCGGTGCCCGACCGCGACGACCCGGCGCATGCACTCGCCGTGCCACCGCTTCTTGTGCAGCCACTTGCGCAGCCGGTAGCGCGCCAGGAGCGCCAGGAACGTCCCGAGGGGCAGCGCCATGACCACGTAGCCGCGCGCGACGTCGGTCTTGGTGGCGTACGCGCCGATCGCGAGCACCGCCATCAGGATGAACCCGGCGCGCAGCACCCGGTGGAACTCCTCGTACCCGACGCCCACGTACCGCGGCTGGTAGGCGCGGCACAGCATCAGCGCCGGGACCCACACCACCGGCAGGGCCACGGTCAGGACCACGTACGGCGCGTCGAGCTCCGTCGGGACGCCCGGAAACCTGAGCACGAACGCGATCACACCGGCCATCAGCATGCTGGTGAAGTCGAGAACCCGCGCCATCCGCCGGTAGGAGCGGCTCCAGTTCTGCGAGGCCGCGCGCTCGTGCTCATGGCGGATCGATGACTCGGCCTGAACCTTGTCAACGACGGCCATAAATCACTCACCAATCCCCTGTAACGCGCGCCACGTCAGCGCGATTCACACCGAAGACGGCTGAACGTCGCCCGAGGTTCACATTGAACCTGAACCTCGATCGGCCTGCATCTTACGGTCGCTTCGCCGTGGTCACGCGTGGAACGCGCCTATCACTTGGACATCGCGCCCGAACCAGCCCAGGCGCACACGAAAATGACGCCGCATCGCCTTGATCACGGCTGCTCTCCACCCCACGAGGCCGGATCCGGTCACCCGAATGAATGCGCCCGGTCACCCCGGGTGAACGGAATTCGGGGGCACCGTCAGTAATGTCACAGTGACCCGCCCAGAAGGGCTCGAAAAAGGCATGTCGTGGGCGATTGATCCTCTCTGCACAGCGATTCGAACGGTTTTTCCCCGTCCGCCGACCGGCGGATGCGATCAACCGGCGTGGAACGCGTTCTGCGCCGCGGCGAGCCCGCCGGTCAGCAGCGCCTCGACCGCGTCCGCCGCCCGGTCCACTTCGAGGTCGAGCTCCTTGCGCTCCGCCGCGGAGAAGTCCTTCAGCACGAACGCCGCCGCGTCCATCCGCCCCGGAGGCCGCCCCACCCCGAACCGCACGCGCGGATACTCCTTCGAGCCCAGCGACTTGGTGATCGACCGCAGCCCGTTGTGGCCGTTGTCACCGCCGCCCTGCTTCAACCGCACCGCTCCGAAGGGGATGTCCAGCTCGTCGTGGACGGCGACCACCCGCTCCACCGGCACCTTGTAGAAGTCCCGCAGCCCCTTCACGGGGCCGCCCGACTCGTTCATGAAGGAGCGCGGCTTGGCCAGCACCACCCGCGCTCCCGCGAGGCGGCCCTCCAGCACGTCCGCCCGCGCCCGGTGCGACTTGAACCGGCCCCCGGCGCGCGCGGCGAGGACGTCCAGCACCATGAACCCCGCGTTGTGCCGGTTCTTCGCATACGACGGCCCCGGGTTGCCCAGCCCCACCACGAGCCAGAGATCCGCGTCCACCCGCACTCCTCACACGCGAGCACGGCCCCCGCGAGTGCGCGCACCCGCGGGGGCCGTGGAAGTACCCTGCGGCCCGCCGTCCGGCACGGCCGCGCACCGGGCGGCGAGGCCCGGCGGCAGCGCCGTCACTCGGCGGCGGCCTCGCCCTCGCCCTCGGCGGCCTCGCCCTCGGCGGCCGCGGCGGCCTCCGGCTCCGCCTCGGTCGCGCCGGCCGACACGGTCGCGTCGGCGATCTGCAGGACGAGGGCCTCCCCGTCGATCTGCAGCGTGACGCCCGACGGCAGCTTCAGGTCGGCGGCGAGCACCTGGGTCCCGACCGCAAGGCCCTCGATGGTCAGGTCCACGGCCTCGGGGATGTGCGTCGCCTCCGCCTCGACCGACACCTGCACCAGCTCCTGCTGGATGAGGCCGCCCGCGACGACGTCGCCGACCAGGTTGACGGGCAGGTCCACGACGACCTTCTCGCCGCGCTTCACCAGCAGCAGGTCGACGTGCTCCAGGAAGCCCTTGACCGGGTCGCGCTGGACGTCCTTCGGCAGCGCCAGCTCGGCGCCGCCGGAGAGGCCGTCGATGGTCAGCAGCACGTTCGGGGTCTTCAGGGCCAGCATCAGGTCGTGGCCCGGCAGCGCGATGTGCTGCGGGTCGGTGCCGTGACCGTAGAGGACGGCGGGCACCTTGCCGGCCCGGCGGGTGCGCCGCGCGGCACCCTTACCGAACTCGGTGCGCGGCTCGGCGGCAATGCGTACCTCGGACACGGCGAAAACTCCTCGTTGTTGCTTCCACGGCCGTCCGCCATCGGACGTCCGCTACGGACGATGCGTTGCGTTCCTCGCGCGCCGTCGAAGGGCGGGCGCGCTGAAAGATTCGTTTGCGTTCCCCGGGGAGTGCGGCCCCTGCGCGGGCACCGCACTTGAACGTCCTGGGGCATACGCGGTTGCACAAGTCTAGCCCAATACGGCAACGCCCAACGCCAAGGCCCTGCCGTCGCCATGGCCTCCGCCACGGCGACCGGCTCGCGCCGCGCCGCGCCCGAGGCGGAGGTTCAGCTGTGGCCGTCGAACAGGCTCGTGACCGAGCCGTCGGAGAACACCTCGTTGATCGCACGTGCGACCAGCGGCGCGATCGACAGCACGGTGAGCTTGTCGAACTGCTTGTCCTCCGGGATCGGCAGCGTGTTGGTCAGCACGACCTCGGAGATCCGGGAGTTCTTCAGCCGGTCCACCGCCGGGCCCGACAGCACGCCGTGCGTCGCCGCGACGACGACCTTCGTCGCGCCCTGGTCGAACAGGGCGTCCGCCGCCTTCACGATCGTCCCGCCGGTGTCGATCATGTCGTCCACCACGACGCAGGTGCGGCCGGCGACCTCGCCGACCACGTCGAACACCTTGACCTCGTTGGCCACGTCCGGGTCGCGCTTCTTGTGGATGATCGCCATCGGGACGCCGCCCAGCCGGTCGCTCCAGCGCTCGGTGACCCGCACCCGGCCCGCGTCCGGCGCGACCACGGTGACCTGCGAGGTGTCCAGCCGGCTCTCGAAGTGCCTGGCCAGCAGGTCCAGCGCGAACAGGTGGTCCACCGGGCCGTCGAAGAAGCCCTGGATCTGCGCGGTGTGCAGGTCCACGGTGATCAGCCGGTCGGCGCCCGCCGTCTTGAACAGGTCGGCCATCAGCCGCGCCGAGATCGGCTCGCGGCCGCGGTGCTTCTTGTCCTGCCGGGCGTAGCCGAAGAACGGCGCGACCACCGTGATCCGCTTGGCCGACGCGCGCTTCAGCGCGTCCACCATGATCAGCTGCTCCATGATCCACTGATTGATGGGAGCCGTGTGACTCTGGACCACGAAGGCGTCGGAGCCGCGGACCGACTCCAGGAACCGCACGAACGTCTCGCCGTTGGCGAAGTCGTAGGCGGACGTCGGCGTCAGCTCGACCTGGAGGTTGTCGGCTACTTCCCTGGCCAGGTCAGGGTGGGCTCGGCCGGTGAAGAGCATCAGCTTCTTCTGGCCGCTCGTCTTTATCCCACTCACCTCTGACAACTCCCCCTCATTGGAACTGTGCCCTGCATGTGGGTTGTCGTCCCCACCTCCCGCACGCCAAAGACTCGGCGCGCGGGTCGTCTTGTCGTCGAGCCGCTCTCCGGTCGGGCGGCTCTGTGTTGTTCTGGAAGACGCCGTCGTCCTCCACCTCCCCGCCCTGAGGCGGGGCAGTCCTCATCGGCGCGCTAGGGCGCGCTCTCCTCGCCGGCCCTGGCCCTCCGGGCCGCCTCGGCGGCCGGCGTCCCCGGCCGCTTCCGCTCGACCCAGCCCTCGACGTTGCGCTGCCGCCCTCGCGCGACCGCCATCGCCCCGGCCGGGACGTCCTGGATGATCACCGAGCCGGCCGCGGTGTAGGCGCCGTCCCCGATCGTGACCGGCGCCACGATCATGTTGTCGCTGCCGACCTTCACATGCGACCCGATGACGCTGCGGTGCTTCTGCACACCGTCGTAGTTGACGAACACCGAGCTCGCGCCGATGTTGGAGCCGGCGCCGATCTCGGCGTCGCCCACGTAGGTCAGATGCGGCACCTTGGTGCCCTCGCCGATGTCGGCGTTCTTGGTCTCGACGTACGTCCCGACCTTGGCCCCGGCGGCGAGCCGCGTCCCGGGCCGCAGGTAGGCGTAGGGCCCGACCGAGGCCTCCGGCCCGATCTCCGCGCCCGCGCACACCGCGTTGGCCACCGAGGCTCCGGCGCCCACCGTCGTGTCGGTCAGCGTGCAGCCGGGCCCGACCCGGGCGCCCTCGCCCAGGTGCGTCGCCCCGTGCAGCTGCGTCCCCGGGAGGATCTCCGCGTCCGGCTCGGCGGTCACGTGCACGTCGACCCACGTGGAGGCGGGGTCGACGACGGTGACCCCGGCCCGCATGTGCGCTTCGAGGATCCGGTCGTTCAGCTGCCTGCGCGCCTGCGCGAGCTGGACCTTGTCGTTGACGCCCTGGGTCTCCACCCAGTCGGCGGCCAGGTGCGCGCCCGCCCGGTGGCCGTCGCCGCGCAGGATGGCGACCACGTCGGTGAGGTACTCCTCGCCGCCCGCGTTGTCGGTCGTCACCCGCTTCAGCGCGTCCGCCAGGAGCGCGCCGTCGAACGCGTACATCCCGACGTTGATCTCGGTGATCGCGCGCTGCTCCTCGGTGGCGTCCTTGTGCTCGACGATCGCCTCGGCGCTGCCGTCCGCCGCCCGGACCATGCGCCCGTAGCCGGTCGCGTCGGGCATCTCGGTCGTCAGCACGGTGACGGCGTTGCCCTCGTCCTCGTGCGCCCGGACGAGCGCCCGCAGCGTCTCGCCCCGCAGCAGCGGGTGGTCGCCGTTCGTCACGACGACCGTCCCGTCCAGCGCGCCGGTCTGCTCCAGCGCCATCCGCACGGCGTGGCCCGTTCCGCCCTGCCGCTCCTGGACGGCGGACTCGGCGTCCGGGGCGTGCTCGGTGAGATGCCCGACGACCTGCTCGCGCCGGTGCCCGACGACCACGACGAGCCGCTCGGGCTCCAGTTCGCGGGCGGCGGCCAGCACGTGGCCGAGCATGCTGCGCCCGCAGATCTCGTGCAGCACCTTCACGGTACGGGACTTCATCCGGGTGCCCTCGCCTGCGGCGAGGACGATGACGGCGGCCGGGCGGCTCGCGGCACTCACAAGGAGGCTCCTCGGCATCGCGGACGGGAATCGGTCGCGGGCCCGCCCACCTGCGAACTCACCGCACGGCAGGCCGGGGCGAACCCGACACCGGCAGGATACCGCCCACCCCGCTCCTGTCACCCCATCGCCCACCCCGGGCCACCCGATCGGGCATCGCAGACAGCTCCGGCGCAAGGACTCGAACCTTGTCTAAGGGCACCAAAAACCCTTGTGCTGCCGATTACACCACGCCGGATCAGAACAGACGGATCTCCGGACAGAGCCGGGAACCGACCGGCCCCCACGATACCGACACACGCGCGGGAGAGCCCACCTCGAACGGCCATCCGCACGGCCGCGGCCTCCCGGGGACACCATGGTCGTTTTGTCCGGATCGGTTTAGAACGTGCGGTACCGAGCAAGCCAACCACGAGCCGGTCGACCAGGGCGGCCGGCGGCGCACCGGTCTCCACGGAGCGTGGCCACCGGTCTCCCAGTGGCACACGAGAGTTATGTGACCAAAGAGGCAGTTTCCCCCTGATTTTACTGTTCGACTCTGCACAACCTACGGACACGTAGGTTACGTTGGCGTAGGTAGGCTGCCCCGAATCACGGGAAGTGATGACGCATGACGACAGCTCCGGCCATGGATCCACCCCGCCCGCAGCGGCGTCCCGAACTCGCGCCCCAGCAACGCGGCAACGCGGAACGGGCGCTGGTCGCCGCGTTCACCGCGCTGCCCTTCCTGGCACTGTTCGCCGCCGTCCCGCTGGCCTGGGGGCGGTTCCTCGGCTGGACGGACGTCGCGCTCACGGCGGTCTTCTACCTGGTGTCCGCGGGAGGCATCACGGTCGGGTACCACCGGTACTTCACCCACGGGTCCTTCAAGGCCGCGCGCGGCCTGAAGATCTTCCTGGCGCTGGCCGGGAGCCTGGCCATCGAGGGCCCGGTGATCACGTGGGTGGCCGACCACCGGCGGCACCACAAGCACTCGGACAAGGAGTTCGACCCGCACTCGCCGTGGCGGTTCGGCGACGACTGGAAGGCGCTGGCCAAGGGGCTCGCCTGGGCGCACTACGGCTGGCTGTTCGACGCCAACCGGACCTCCAAGCCGCGGTTCGCCAAGGACCTTCTGAACGACCGCGACATCAGGCGCATCCACCTGGCCTTCCCCGGCCTGGTCGCCGTGTCGTTCCTGCTCCCGGCCGTGATCGGCGGCCTGGTCTCCATGTCGTGGACGGGTTTCCTCACCGCGCTGTTCTGGGCCGGGTTCGTCCGGATCACGCTGGTGCACCACGTGACGTGGTCCATCAACTCGATCTGCCACACCTTCGGCAAGGAGGAGTTCGAGGTCCGCGACAAGTCGCGCAACGTGTGGTGGCTGGCCATCCCGTCGCTGGGCGAGTCGTGGCACAACCTGCACCACTCGGACCCGACCTGCGCGCGGCACGGCGTGCTGAAGGGGCAGGTCGACATCAGCGCGCGCATCATCTGGGCGTTCGAGAAGATGCGGCTGGCCCGCGACGTCCGGTGGCCGAACCCCGACCGGCTTGCCGCCAAGCGCACGAAGCAGGCGGTTTGACCGCCACAATTGATCCTGTGACAGATCCCGCTCCCCGGACCCGCAGAAAGCGGATGACCGGCAAGGAACGCCGCGAGCAGCTCCTCGACATCGGCCGGACGCTGTTCGCCGAGCGCGGGCTGGACGGAACCTCGGTGGAGGAGATCGCGTCTGCCGCCGGGGTGTCCAAGCCGGTGGTGTACGAGCACTTCGGCGGCAAGGAGGGGCTCTACGCGGTCGTCGTCGACCGGGAGTTCGAGCGGCTGCTGAGCCTCGTCAAAGACTCGCTGGACTCGGCCGTCCACTACCGGGGCAAGCTGGAGAAGGCGGCGCTGGGGCTGCTGGAGTACATCGAGGAGCACCCCGACGGGTTCCGCATCCTCGTCCGCGACTCGCACGGCGGGACGGGCACGGGCAGCTACGCCAGCCTGCTGAGCGAGATCGCCGGCGAGGTGGAGTACATCCTGGCGCAGGAGTTCGACCGGCACGGGTACGACGACAAGTTCGCGCCGCTGTACGCGCAGAGCCTGGTCGGCATGGTCGCGCTGACGGGCCAGTGGTGGCTGGACGTCCGCAGGCCGCGCCGGGAGGAGGTGGCCGCGCACATCGTGAACCTGGCGTGGAACGGCCTGTCCGGCCTGGAGCCGAGGCCGTCGCTGGACCCGCGCCAGCGCCGCAAGGAGATGGAGCGGCAGGAGAAGCGCGCGGAGAAGGCCGCCGCCAAGGCCGGGCGCGCCGAGGAGAAGGCGGCGGCGAAGGCCGAGAAGGCCCAGCGCCGGGCGCTGCGCGAGTTCGACGAGATCGCCGACCCGTCAGCCTGAGGGCTCCAGGAACTCCAGCCGGTTCCCGGCGGGGTGGCCGAGGAGGCCGCCGTGGAAGGCGCGAGGCCCCTCCTCGACGCCGGGCGGGGCGGCGAGCCGGACGTGGCGGACGCCAGTGATCGTGGTTGCCTCCGGACATGACACCGGCGGCCTTCCGGAGTTCGTCCGGAAGGCCGCCGGCAGGGGTCGCCGGCTCGGGTCGCGAGCCGGGTTCTGCGCGGACGCCGCCCGCCCGTCGGAGAGGGCACACCGCAGGGGAACGAGTCGCTCCCTCCGGCGGACGGGCGGCATCCCGTCTAGGGGGAGGTGGCGATCACGAAGATCCTCCGGAACGGGAAGACGGTGCCGTAGGGGGCGGCGGGGTAGGCGCGCCTGAGCCTCTCCCCGTACTCGGCGAGGAACTCCTCCGCCTCGGCGGGCGAGAGGGCGGTGAGGACGGGCCGCAGCGCGCTCCCCTTCACCCATTCGAGGACGGGGTCCTCGCCGTGGAGGACCTGCGCGTAGGTGGTCTCCCAGGCGTCGACGGCGCAGCCGAGACGCGCCAGGAGGTCCACGTACCCGGCGGCGTCCAGGACGGGGGCGTCGCTTTGCAGGTGGGCGAGCTTGCCGGCCCACCGTTCGGAGCGGCCCATCTCGCGGAGCAGGACGTGGCTGGGCGCGCCGAAGTTGCCGGGCACCTGGAAGGCCAGCCGGCCGCCCGGGGCGAGCGCGCGGATCCAGCGGGGCAGCAGGTCGAGGTGCTCGGGGACCCACTGCAGGACGGCGTTGGAGATCACGAGGTCGAGGGGCCGCCCGGGCTCCCAGGAGGCGACGTCGGCGACGCGGAAGGCGAGCCGCCCCGGGATCTCGTGCGCGCGGGCCGCCGCGATCATCTCCGGCGAGGCGTCGAGGGCGTCGATGACGGCGTCCGGCCAGCGGGCGGCGAGCGTGGCGGTGAGCTCGCCGCTGCCGCAGCCGAGGTCGGCGACGCGGGCGGGCGGGTCGCCGCCGAGCCGTCCGGCGAGTTCGGTGAAGGGCCTGGCGCGCTCGTCGCCGAAGACCCCGTACTGCGCGGGGTCCCACACGGCCGCGGTTTGTCTCGACATCAAGAAACATCATGCCCGGCGCATATCTTGATGTCAAGAGTCTTGGCGGCGAGCCGCATCCGTCAGGCGACCGGTCGCCTGACGGATGCGCCCCTCCCGCCGCGCTCCTAGGCTGTGTTCCACAGTCCCGGCCCGCTTCGCTCGCCTGGCGGCCCGCTACGCGACCGGGCCTGGGCGAACGCGGCATCGCTTCGCGATCCGCCCGGTTCCGCTCGCCTCCGGCATCGCGGCACCGGGCAGCCCACGCGTTCGCGCGCATGGCCGAAGCCACTTCGAAACCCCTGGGAGCACCGGCATGACGGACGGTGAGAACGGATGGGCCCTGGCGCTCGGCCCCGGCGGGCCGGTCGGGACGGCGTGGCTGATCGGGCTGGCGGCGGGGCTGCGCGAGGCGGGCGTGGACCCGGCGGGCGCGGGCCTGGTCGTCGGGACGTCGGCGGGCGCCATCGCCGGCGCGGCGATCACCGCGGGCCGGGACCTCGCGGCGCTGGAGGAGCTGCCGCCGCGCGGCGACCCGCCGCCGCCCGCGGACGGCTCGGTGATGCCGCGGGTGTTCGAGGTGGCCGGCACCCCCGGACTGGAACCCGGCGAGATCAGGCGGCGCATCGGGCGGCTCGCCCTGGACGCCCCGGCGATGCCCGCGGAACGCCACCGGGCGAGCATGCGGTACCTGGTCGGCACGGACACGTGGCCGGGCACCCGGCTGCTGATCACCGGGGTGGACGCCGAGTCGGGCGAGCCGGCGCTGTGGGACGCCTCCAGCGGCGTCCCGCTGTCCCTGGCGGTGGCCGCGAGCAGCGCCGCCCCCGGCTTCGCCGAGCCGGTGCCGATCGGCGGGCGCCGCTACCTGGACGGCGCGTTCGCCGGATGGTCGGCGGCGGAGCTGGCGGAAGGGGCCGGACCGCTCGTCGCGCTGGAGCCGATGCCCCACATGCGCGGCGGCGAAGCCGTCCGGATCCTCCCGGACGCGCGGGCGCTGGACGCGTTCGGACAGAGCCTCGGGGACCGGTCGCGCTGGACGCCCGTCTACCGGGAGGGCCTCCGGCAGGCGCCCGAGGCGGCCGAGCGGATCATCGCCGCGCTGGCCGCCCGACGCTGATCGCGCCCCGTCTTTCTCGATATCAAGACAGGTAGGGTGTCGGCATGCGCGATGAGGTCGACCGGCTTGTCGAGGCGTGGAACACCGAGCGTCCGGACCTGGACGTCCGGCCGCTGCAGGTCCTCAGCCGCGTGTCCCGGCTCGCCCGGCACCTCGACCGCGCCCGGCGCGCCGTCTTCGCCGACCACGGCCTGGAGCCCTGGGAGTTCGACGTGCTCACCGCCCTGCGCCGGGCGGGCGCCCCCTACCGGCTGAGCCCCGGCCGCCTCCTGCACGCGACGCTGGTGACCTCCGGCACCATGACGAACCGCATCGACCGGCTGGCGGCGGCGGGCCTCGTCGAACGGCATCCCGACCCCCAGGACAAGCGCGGCGTGCAGGTCCGCCTCACCGACGCGGGCCTGACCCGCGTCGACGCCGCCTTCGCCGACCTGCTCGGCCGCGAGCAGGCGATCCTGGAAGCCCTCTCCCCCGACCAGCGCGAAGCCCTGGCCGACCTCCTGAGAACCCTCCTCATCCCCTTCGACGCGTGATCTCCCAGGGGGAGCGACCCCCTGGAACCCCCGTCACGAGCCGGGCGATCCTCACGCCACGGTGCGGTTTGCTGTGCCCGTACGGGTTTTCGTCGTGTCGCTGCGGTCGCCCGGCTCGACGGGCATGCGCGTTGCGCTCACTGCACTCGCTCCACGCGCCTGCCCGCGCCGCGGCTCAGGTCGGTCCAAGAGCGTTGGGGCGTGGGGCGTCCAAGAGCGCTGGTGGTGGCTGTTCTAGGGGGTCAGTGCGCTTTCCAGGGTGGCGGCCAGGGTGCAGAGGTGTTCTTCGGAGCCGGCGCGGCCTATGAGCTGGACGGACGTGGGCAGGTGCGAGCCGGGCAGCGGGACGGGCAGGGCGAACGCGGGGAGTCCGGCGACGTTGGCCTGGCCCACCAGCGTGGTGAGGATGAGGTCGGACTCGTCCGCCTCGTCGGGTTCCGGAGGCAGGCACGGGAGGGCCGGCAGGGCGATCGCGGCGTGCCTGGCGAGGATCGCGTCGAGTTCTGCCCTGAGCGCCGTGCGGACGCCGAGCGCCCAGTCGAGCATTCCTGCACCGGACACGTCGATCATCTGCTGGATGCGGCGCGCGATGCGGCCGCTCAGCTTGTCCGGCTCGGCGAGGAGGGGCCCGTTCCGGCGCGGGGCCTCGTCGCTGATGATGACGCCGTTGGCGGTGGCGCCGTGGGCGTAGTGCTCGGCCGTGACGTCGGTGACGGGGCCGAGCCGGCGCAGCGCGTCGTCGACGGCGGCGTCGATCGCCGGGTCCACGCCGTGCACGCGGAGGCGCGCGATGCTCGTGGGCCCGTCGTGGGGAGCGGGCGTGAAGCCCGGTTCGAGCAGGCGCATCCCGAGCACGACGGCGGCGACGTCGCGGCCCATCGGCCCGACGACGTCCAGCGTCGGCGACAGCGGGTACACGCCGTCCAGGGGGACGCGGCCGTTCGTGGTCTTCAGGCCGGCGATGCCGCAGCAGGCGGCGGGGATGCGGATCGACCCGGAGGTGTCGGTCCCGAAGGCGACGTCGGCCTCGCCGGTGGCGACGGCCACGGCGGAACCGCTGGACGAGCCGCCCGGCACCCGCGACGGATCGAGCGGGTTCACCGGCGTGCCCGACCAGGGGTTGACGCCGTCCGCGGCCATGCACAGCTCGTTCAGGTTGGTCTTCCCGGCGATCCGGGCGCCCTGGGCGCGGGCCGACGCGACGACGGGCGCGTCCGCGGCGGCGGGCCCGGCGCGCTCGGCGACGGCCCGGCAGCCCGCGGTCGTGGGCAGCCCGGCGACGTCGATCGCGTCCTTGACGGCGAGGCGCGGGCCGTCGCCCGGCCCGTCCGTCCTGATGATCCAGGTCGTCAACAAGGGATGATGCCCGCGGCGCCCGGGGACCGCCAGGGGCGTCCCGCTAACCGAGATCCTCGGCGAGCATGAGCCACTCCTCCTCGACGCCGGCGGCCTCCGCCTGGATCTCCTTGAGCCGGGCGTCCAACTCCTGGAGCTTGGCGTAGTCGGTGGCGTGCGCGGCGAGCTGCTCGTGGAGGGCGGCCTGCTGCGCGGCGAGCTTCTCCAGGCGGCGTTCGAGGCGGTCGAGCTCCTTGCGGGCCTTCCAGTCCTGGCCGCCCACCTTGGGCTTGGGGGGCGCCGGGGCGGGCTCGTCCCGGACGGAGCCGGGCTTGGGCGCGGTCCCGGCGGCGCGGCGTTCGAGGTACTCGTCGACGCCGCCGGGCAGCATCGACACGCGGCCGTCGCCGAGCAGCGCGACGACGTGGTCGGTGATGCGCTCCAGGAAGTACCGGTCGTGGCTGACGACGACGAGGGTTCCGGGCCAGCCGTCCAGGAGGTCCTCGACCTCGGTGAGGGTCTCGATGTCGAGGTCGTTCGTGGGCTCGTCCAGGAGGAGGACGTTGGGTTCGCCCATCAGGAGGCGCAGCAGTTGCAGGCGGCGGCGCTCACCGCCGGACAGGTCGCCGACGGGCGTCCACTGCCGGTCGCCCGCGAAGCCGAGCCGTTCGAGGAGCTGGCTCGCGGTCCATTCGCGCTTGCCGACCGTGATGCGGCGGCGGATCTCCTCGACCGACTCCAGGACGCGCCGGGCCGGGTCGAGGTCTTCCAGGTTCTGCGACAGGTGCGCGAGCTGGACGGTCTTGCCCTGCACCACCGTCCCGGAGGCCGCCTGGACGGAGCCGTCGAGGAGGCGCAGCAGGGTGCTCTTGCCGCTGCCGTTGACGCCGACGAGACCGACCCGGTCGCCCGGGCCGAGGCGCCACGTCATGCGCCGGAACAGCTCGCGGTCGCCGAGGCGGACGCCGACGTCCTCGATGTCGTAGACGGTCTTGCCGAGCCGCGCGGTCGCGAACCGGGTCAGCTCGACCGCGTCGCGCGCCGGCGGCTCGTCGGCGATGAGGGCCTGCGCGGCGTCCACCCGGAACTTGGGCTTGGACGTGCGGGCCTGCGGGCCGCGGCGCAGCCACGCCAGCTCCTTGCGGAGCAGGTTCTGCCGCTTGGCCTCGGTGGCGGCGGCGATGCGGGAGCGCTCGGCCTTGGCGAGGACGTAGGCGGAGTAGCCGCCCTCGTAGCGTTCGACGCGGCCGTCGACGACCTCCCACGTCCGGTCGGTGACCTCGTCGAGGAACCAGCGGTCGTGGGTGACGACGAGCAGCGCGACCTTACGGCCCCTGAGGTGCCGGGCCAGCCAGTCGATCGCCTCGATGTCGAGGTGGTTGGTGGGCTCGTCCAGCAGGATCAGGTCGGACTCGGGGACCAGGAGCCGGGCCAGCGCGACGCGGCGGCGCTCCCCGCCGGACATGCCGGCCAGCGGGGCGTCCAGGTCCAGGTCGGCGAGCAGGCCGCCGAGGATCTCGCGGGCGCGGACGTCGCCCGCCCACTCGTGCTCGGCGCGGTCGCCCAGCACCACGGACCGGACGGTCGCGCCCTCCGGGAACTCGTCCCGCTGGGTCAGGTAGCCGAGCCGGATCCCGCGCGCGTGGGTGACGCGCCCGTCGTCGGGTTCGGTCTCCCTGGCGAGGACGGACACGAGGGTGCTCTTGCCGCCGCCGTTGCGGCCGACGACGCCGACGCGGTCGCCCTCGTCCAGGCCGAGGGACACGGCGTCGAGCAGCGGTTTGGGCCCGTAGGCCTTGGCGACGTTCTCAAGATTGATCAGATTCACGGCGCCTTCAAGCGTAGGGCCCCGCGCGCACCGCTCGCACGGCGGCGCCCTGCCCGGACGATCAGTTCGGCGGCGGCGGGCCGCCCTCGGATCCTGGCTGACCGGGCTGACCGTACTGACCCGGCTGACCGTACTGACCGGGCTGGCCGTATTGGCCCGGCTGTCCGTACTGACCGGGCTGGCCGTATTGGCCGGGCTGGCCGTATTGGCCGGGCTGGCCGTACTGGCCGAGCTGGCCGTACTGGCCCGGCTGGCCGTACTGGCCCGGCTGGCCGTACTGGCCGGGCTGACCATACTGCTCCGGCTGGCCGTACTGGCCCGGTTGGCCGTACTGGCCCGGTTGGCCGGGCTGCGGCGGGTAGGGGGCGCCGGGCGGCCTGTACGCCGTGCCCTGGCCCCCGGACTTCGACGACTTCGCGGCGAGAACGACCACCAGGGCCACGACGCCCGCGACGACGAGCAGGAAAAGGATCACCAGGAGCAGCAGGATCGTCATGCCGTGGTCCGTTTCGCTCATGTCCGCCGATCTCGGAAGGGGCGAACCGGTGGGTCGGGACGGCCGCGTCCCGGCCGCGCGGCGAGCCTACTGCCCGCCCGCCTCGCCCGGCACCACGGAGCCGGGCGCCACGGGGCCCGGCACGGCGGGGCCCGGGGCGGCCGGGCCCGGCAGGGCGGCGCCGGCCGCGGCGGCGGCGACGACCTTGTCAGGGGCGTTGCGGCGGAGGTCCCGGTCGCGCCGCACCGCCAGCAGGATGAGCGTCGCCATCACGGCGATCGCCACGAGGCCCAGCATCCCGGACAGATACGTCATCGCTCCACCTCGCCGGTCGGGTCAGTCCCGGAGGAACCGGTGTCACGCATAGAAGACGCGCTCCGCTACCCCGGGGTTCGCTTGTGTGACGATGGCAGCTACCGGGACAGGACGATCCCACCGCCGCGTCAGACGAGTGTGGCCCCGGGGACCGGTCCGTGCGCCCGGACGATCTGCTCCGCGACGCCCGCGGAGTGCAGCGCGTCCGCGAGACCCGCGGCGTCCTCGTCGGTCTCGGCGAGGAACGCGCAGGTGGGGCCGGAGCCGGAGACGAGCGCCCCGATCGCGCCGAACTCGCGGCCGGTGTCGAGCGTGCGGCGCAGCGACGGGCGCAGCGAGAGCGCGGCGGGCTCCAGGTCGTTGGACAGCGCGGCGCCGAGGGCCTTGGCGTCCCCCGTGGCGAGCGCGGTCATCAGCGCCTCGGACACGGCCGGCCAGGCGGCCGCCTCCCCCGCCTCCAGGCGGAGCCGGTCGCACTCGCCGTAGACGGCGGGCGTGGACAGGCCGCCGTCGGCGGTGGCGAACACCCAGTGGAAGGTGCCGCGGGCGAGGGCGGGGGTGAGCCGCTCGCCGCGCCCGACGCCGACGGCCGTCCCGCCGAGGACGGCGAACGGGACGTCGCTGCCGAGGTCCCCGCCGAGTTCCATCAGGTCGTCGCGGGTGAGGACGGGCTCCTCCCGGTCGTCCCAGAGCCGGGCGCAGGCGACGAGCGCGGCGGCGGCGTCGGCGCTGCCGCCCGCCATGCCGCCCGCGACCGGGATCGCCTTGCGGATCGAGAGCCGCACGGCCGTCTCGACGCCGAGGCGCGCGGCGACGAGCCGGGCCGCCCGGGCGGCGAGGTTGTCCTCGCCGGTGGGGACGCCGCCGATCGCGACGCGCGCGTGCGGGGCTGCGCGGACCTCCACCGCGAGCCGCTCGGCGGGCTCGGCCGTCACCTCGTCGAACAGGGACACGGCGTGGAACACGTTGACGAGGTCGTGGTAACCGTCGTCGCGGATCGGCCCGACGCCCAACTGGAGGTTCACCTTGGCGGGGACCCGCACCGTCACTGCGCTCACTCGCGAAACCCTACGGGACCCTCAGCCGCCGCTTGTGACGGGGAGGTTGCGGGGGTTGAAGTACGGGGTCGTGGCGAGCTCGCGCAGCGCCGAGGTCGCGTGCCTGTCGCCGGTCACCGAGTAGGAGCGGCGCTTGTCGCGGGCGTTGGCCGCCTGCTCGTCGGAGTCGAAGTACACGACGGCCTTGACCTGCGGGTCCTGGAGGGTCGTGGCGGCCTCGCGGAGCCACTCGGCGCGGCGCGGGCCGTAGGACTTCGGCACCCCGAACTCGGCGATCATGATGGGCTTGTGCCGCCCCCGCGCCCACTCCGTGAACAGCTTCAGCGCCTCCGACAGGTCGCGGTAGTCGTAGTCGGCCCCGGGCTGGGCGTCGGCGCAGATCCAGTCGACCTGGTCGTCGCCCGGGTAGTACGAGCCCGCGTTCGCGCCGCTGAAGCCGCGGGCGGTGGGGCACCACACCCAGGCGACGTTGTCGACGTTCTCCCGCTTGAAGATCTCCCGCAGGTGCTTCCACGCGGCGACGAAGTCGGCCGCCGAGTGGACGCGCTTCTGGCCGGACGACTTGTCCATGTCCCGCGACCAGCGCAGGAACACGGGCTGGCCGAGGGCCTTCACCGCGCGGGCGCGCTTGGCGATCATTTCGTCGTGCTCACCCTGGACGATCTCGCGGGTGTCGCCGCCGTCCCAGGTCAGCAGCAGGTAGCGGTTCCCGTCCGCGACGGACTTCTCCAGCCCGCCGGGGAATTCGCTCTTCCAGCCGCGGTAGCTCTGCACGATGTCGAGCCGGCGGCCGAGCTTCTGCTCGAAGCCCACCACGGACGCCATGCCGGGCTTGCCCGCCTCCTTCCCGGAGGGCGACTCGGACGGCGAGCCGGACGGCGAGCCCGAGTCCGATGGCGAGTCCGAGTCCGATGGCGAGTCCGACGGCGACGCCGAGGCGGACGGGGACGGCGGCCCGCCCTCCGACGGGACCCACGCCCCGAAGTAGGCCCCCTGGGCCGGCGGGACCGGCGCCACGCCCGCCCGGGCCGTCGTGGTGATCTTGGGGGCCGCGCCGGCGCCGCCCCCGCACCCCGCCGCGACCGTGGCGATCACTCCCGCCATCGCGAGCAGCGCCGTCCCCACGATCGGCACCCGGGTCCGCGCCGCCCGCGAACGCGCCTTCACATCGACCTCCGGCTCGTACTGATGCTGGCTCATCCCCCGTGGGAGGCCCTGGTCTCGGGGTATCGATCGCGATCACCCCGGCGAGAAGGACCATACTCGGCAATCCGGGCAAATGCGGTCACGTCCAGCGCTTCGCCCCGGGTCCGCGGGTCCACGCCCGCGGCGCGCAGCGCCTCCTCGGCGGCGGCCGCCGACCCGGCCCAGCCCGCGAGCGCCGCGCGCAGCGTCTTGCGGCGCTGCGCGAACGCGGCGTCGACCACGGCGAACACCTCGCGCCGGGACGCCCCGGTCGGCGGCGGGTCGCGGCGGGTGAACGCCACGAGCCCGGAGTCGACGTTCGGCGCGGGCCAGAACACCGCGCGCCCGACGGGCCCGGCCCGCCGGGCGTCCCCGTACCAGGCGAGCTTCACCGACGGCACCCCGTAGATCTTGGAGCCGGGCGCGGCGACCATCCGGTCGGCGACCTCGGCCTGCACCATCACCAGCGCGGACCGCAGCGACGGCAGCGTGGCCAGCAGGTGCAGCACGACGGGGACGGCGACGTTGTAGGGCAGGTTCGCCACGAGCGCCGTCGGCGCCGGCCCCGGCACCTCCGTGATCCTCATCGCGTCGGCGCGCACGACCTCCAGGCGCCCCGCGAGGTCCGGCTCGCGGGCGGCGGCGGTGGCCGGCAGCTCGGCGGCGAGCACCGGGTCGATCTCCACGGCGACGACCCGCCGGGCCCGCGGCAGCAGCGCCAGCGTGAGCGACCCCAGCCCGGGACCCACCTCGATGACGACGTCATCGGGGTCCAGTTCGGCGGCCCGGACGATCCGCCGGACGGTGTTGGCGTCGATGACGAAGTTCTGCCCGAGCGTCTTGGTCGGCCTGATGCCGAGCCGCCCGGCCAGCTCCCGCACGTCCGCCGGCCCGAGCAGGCCCCTGGTGTCCCCCATGCGTCAAGTCTCTCCTGTCATCGCGCGGGCCCGTCCCCCCGGCCCCGCGGGCGCCGGTCAGGAGAACAGGAACTTCCCGCAGTTGGGCCACTGCCCCTGCCACCGGCCGTTCACCCGCTTGTAGAGCAGCTGGGCCCGGAAGGTCTGCTCGGCCGAGCCGGCGTCCGACGGCCTGCCCGAGCCGCCGACCGACGCCCACGACGCCAGGGAGAACTGGTAGAGACCGTAGTACCCGGCCGAGTTCACGGCCTTCGGGTTGTTGTGCGACTCGCAGTTGGCGAGGCCGTGCCAGTTCAGCCGCGTCACCGAGCCGGAGTTCGCCGCCTTCGGCCCCACCGCGATGATCTGCGCGACGGGCTTGCGCTTCACCTTCCGCGCGAGGACCTTCGTGACCTTGCGGCCCTTGCGGCGGACGTAGGCCACCTTGAGGAGCGTGACGCCGGGACGGCCCTTGCGCAGCTCCTTCTCGCTCCACGGCGGGACGGACGAGCTCTTCTTGCGGACGGTCGGCGCGGACGTCTTCACGACCTTGGTCACCGGCTCCGACAGCAACCGCACGATCTTGATGACGTCCCCGGCGGGCTTGTCGGCGGCGGGCTCGACCAGGTCGTGCGGGCCGAGCGCGATCTTCGCCTGCTCCAGCACCTGGCCGACGGTCGTGCCGGTCGTCATGGCCTCGGTCTTCTTCGCGTCGACCACGATGACGACCTTGCGCGGCGCGGGGGCGCTGGTGCGCGGCGCGTCCGCGACGGCGCCGTTCTTCGGGGCCGCCGATCCGCCGTCGCCGCCGCACGCCGAGGCGAGCAGCGCGGCCGCCAGCAGGACGGCGAGGGGCGCGGTCGCGCGGGGCGCGCGGGCGCACGGCGCGGATGGGGAAGGCACGGGGGATTCCTCCAGGGAGCCGGGCTCGGGGGACGCCCGTCCAACGGCCAGAGATTAGAGCCCCCCGCCCGTCTCCGCCACCGCAACACCACTACTCGCCCCATTTGCCCGATATGCACGCAACGGGGTCCGCGCCGCGGGCCGGCCCGCGCGGATCACCAGGGGCCGAAGGCGCGCTCCCCGTTCGCGGCGATCGCGGCGCACAGCTCCGCCAGGTCCACGCCCTTGACCTCCGCCATCGCCCGGACGGTGTGCGGGATCAGGTACGAGGCGTTCGGCTTGCCGCGGTGCGGGATCGGCGTCAGGAACGGCGCGTCGGTCTCCACGAGCAGCAGGTCGAGCGGCGCCGCGCGCAGCGCGTCCCGCAGGGGCTCGGCGTTCTTGAACGTGACGTTCCCGGCGAAGCTCATCAGGTAGCCGCGCTCGGCGCAGACCCGCGCCATGGCGGCGTCGCCCGAGTAGCAGTGGAACACCACCGTGCCGGGCGCGCCCTCCTCCTCCAGGATCGCCAGCACGTCGTCGTGCGCCTCCCGGTCGTGGACGACCAGGGCCTTGCCGGTGGTCTTGGCGATGTCGACGTGGGCGCGGAAGGAGCGGTGCTGGTCCTCCTTCGGCGCCCAGTCGCGGTAGTAGTCCAGGCCCGTCTCGCCGATCGCGCGGACCTTCGGGTGCGCGGCCAGCCGGGCGACGTCGGCCAGGACGGCGTCGCTGATGCCCGTCGTCTCGTTCGGGTGGATCGCGACCGCGGCGTACACGTCGTCGAACCCGCCGGCGGCCTCCACCGCGAACCGGGAGGACGGCAGGTCGCAGCCGATCGTGACGATCCGCGCGATGCCCGCCGCCCTCGCCGCCCTCAGCTGCTCGTCCACCGGCGTCTCGACGATGTCGAGATGGCAGTGGCTGTCGAAGACGTCGACGGGCAGGCGCTCGGGCAGCGGGGGGTAGGAACGGGACGCCTGCCCGTCCTCCTCCGTCACGCCTTCTTCTCCAGCCGGGCGAGCTCCTCGTCCACCACGGACGTCTCCAGCTTCTTGAACAGGGGCACCGGCTTGGCCAGCGGGACGCCCGGCTTGATCGGCACGGACTCCCAGCGGGCCTCGGTCTCGTAGTCGCCGGTGAGGACGCGGTAGTCGGGGCCGCCCTCCTCCGACACCGTCTCCAGCCGGGGCATGCCGCTCCACACGCCCTGCCCGCCCAGCATCTCGTAGACCTTCTGCGAGGAGTTCGGCAGGAACGGCGTCAGCAGCGTCTTGGCGTCGTCCACGACCTGCAGCGCGGTGTGCAGGATCGACTTGACGCGCTCGGGGTCGTCCTTCAGCTTCCAGGGCGCCTGGTCCGACAGGTACTTGTTGGCGTCGCGGACGACGTCCAGCGCCTCGGTGATCGAGTTCTTGAACCGCGACCGCCCCAGCTCGGCGCCCACCGCCCCGAACGCGGCGCGGCTGCGCTCCAGCAGCGCCCGGTCGGCGTCGGTGAGGTCGCCCGCCTCGGGGACCGCGCCGAAGTTCTTCGCCGCCATGTTCACCGAGCGGTTCACGAGGTTGCCCCACGCCGCCACCAGCTCGTCGTTGTTGCGGCGGACGAACTCGGACCACGTGAAGTCGGTGTCCTGGTTCTCGGGGCCGGCGACCGCGACGTAGTAGCGCAGCGCGTCCACGTCGTAGCGCTCCAGGAAGTCCTTCACGTAGATGACCACCTGGCGGGACGAGGAGAACTTGCGGCCCTCCATCGTCAGGAACTCCGACGAGACGACCTCCGTCGGGACGTTCAGCGCGCCCAGGGACCCGGGCGTGCCGCCCTTGTCGCCCTGGCCGCCGTAGCCGAGCAGCATCGCCGGCCAGATCTCGGCGTGGAAGACGATGTTGTCCTTGCCCATGAAGTAGTAGGACAGGGCCTCCGGGTCCTGCCACCAGGCGCGCCACGCCTCGGGGTCGCCGGAGCGCCGCGCCCACTCCACCGACGCGGAGAAGTAGCCGACGACGGCGTCGAACCACACGTAGAGCTTCTTGGCCGGGTTGTCGCGCCAGCCGTCCAGCGGGATGGGCACGCCCCAGTCGAGGTCGCGGCTGATCGCCCGCGGCTGCATGTCGTCCAGCAGGTTCAGCGCGAACTTGAGCACGTTCGGCCGCCATTGGCCCTGCTTGCCGCGCAGGTACCGGCCGAGGACCTCGGTGAACGCGGGCAGGTCGAGCATGAAGTGCTCGGTCTCGGTGAACTTCGGCGTCTCGCCGTTGATCCGCGACACCGGGTTGATCAGATCGATCGGGTCGAGCTGGTTGCCGCAGTTGTCGCACTGGTCGCCGCGCGCCCCGTCGTACCCGCAGATGGGGCAGGTGCCCTCGATGTAGCGGTCCGGGAGGGTCCGGCCGGTGGACGGCGAGATCGCGCCCATCGTCTTGGTCGGGAAGATGTAGCCGTTGTCGTACAGGCCCTTGAAGACCTCCTGCACGACCGCGTAGTGGTTCAGCGTCGTGGTCCGCGTGAACAGGTCGTAGGACATCCCGAGGCCGTGCAGGTCCTCGGCGATCACGGAGCTGTAGCGGTCGGCCAGCTCGCGGGCCGTCACGCCCTCGTGGTCGGCCTGCACCTGGATGGGGGTGCCGTGCTCGTCGGTGCCGCTGACCATCAGGACCTTGCTGCCCGCCATCCGCTGGTAGCGGCTGAACATGTCGGCGGGCAGCGCGAAACCGGAGACGTGCCCGATGTGACGGGGCCCGTTGGCGTACGGCCATGCGGGCGCGGTCAAGATATGACGGCTTGACGAGGACATGGAATCAAGGGTAGTCGCGTCACGGGGGCCGCGGCACGCGAGTAACCTGGCTCGGCGTCACAGCACGGACCAGCGGAGGCGGGAACCCAAGGCATGGCCCAGACCACGTCCGACCAGGCGGTCGCCCGGGAAGCCGGCGACGCGGGGCCGGAGACGCCCTCCCCGACCTCCCGCCTGCTGGGCCGAGTGCGGCGGATCCGGCGGGTGGTGTGGCTGTCGCTGCTGGTCGCGGCGTCCGCGGTGCTGGCCCAATGGGTGACCATGACACCGCCGCTGTACTTCGACCCGTACTACGTCTGGCTCGCCGCCCGCGACTGGCCGCACATCCCGCTCACCCAGTGGCCGTTCGACGAGGTCCCCCACCAGGTCACCCGGATCGGGCTGGTGCTCCCGGCGCGGCTCGTCCAGGAGGTCCTCGGGGACGGCCAGGCCGCCTACTTCACCGTCGCCGCCCTCGGCGGCGCCGCCTTCTTCGTCGGGACGTACCTGGTCGTCCGGTCCCTGTTCGGGGACGTGGCGGGCCTGGCGTCCGCGGCGGTCATGCTGGTCCACCCGTTCTTCACCATGACCAACCCGTTCGGCCACGAGATCACCTGGTCGACCGGGGTGATGCTGCCGGACATGCCGGGCGCCGGGCTGTTCACCCTCGGGATGGCGGGGCTCGTCGTCGCGAGCCGCAGGACCGGCCGTGCGCAGACGCGGATGCTGCTGGCCGCCGGGGTGCTCCTCGGCGCGTCGTTCCTCGTCCGGGAGTTCCTGGCCTTCCTCTTCCTCGCCATCCCCGCCTACCTGGCGCTGCTGCGGATCCCGTGGCGCCGCAACGTCACGGTCGGCGCGCCGATGCTGGCGATCCTGCTGCTCAACCTCCTCCACAACCAGCTGGTGTGGGGCAGCCCGCTCGCCGGGCTCATGTCGGCGGCCGAGCACGGCGGCCAGTCCCGCGACTACGTCACCCGCTCGCTCGCCGCGCGGTCGTTCCTGCGCGCGATGCACGAGTGGAACCCGCTCGGCCTCGTCTTCACCGCGGCGCTGGCCCTCACGATCGCCGGCTGGGCGCTCACCCGCGACCGGCGGCTCGCGCTGGTCCTGGTGTGGTTCTTCACGCTGGCGGTGCCGCTGACGCTGTTCTCCGGCGTCCTCGACCCGAACGACATCTCGCTGCGCGCCTGGCTCCAGCGGTACTGGTTCGCGGTGCTGCCCGCGCTGCTCGCCGGCGGCTCCGGCTCGCTGATCCTGATGTTCCGGATGCTGCCGTCCGGCCTGGTGTCGCGGCTGCGGCTGCGGACGGTCGTGGCGCCCGTCCTGGCGGTCGCGCTCGGCGCGACGTACGCGGTGGCGGCCGTCCGCGCCGTCCCGGAACTGCCGCGCGACAAGGCGTGGAGCGAGCTGCGCGGCTACCTCGGCGGCCACCGCGACATCACGCTGATCTGCGCCGACCGGCGGCTCGCGCAGACCCTCACCTTCTACACGCGCGACGTGTGGGGCCGCCCGGTCTGGCGCGGCGAGATCCGCGACTTCCCCCACTACCTGCCGGTCCCCCGCAACGCGACGGAGGGGCCGATGCTCTACACCCGCTGGCGCGGCATGGAGTCGCAGATCGGCGGCGGCTGGCGCCCCGACCCCGCCCAGGGCTGGACGCTCATGTGGCGCTCATCGGACGGGGTGCTCCAGCTCTGGAATCCCCCCGCCGGAGCAGCCGGGAGCCAGTAGGGCCTGTTTCGAAGTGGCTTCGGCCATGCGCGCGAACGCGTGGGCTGCCTGGTGGAGCGAAGCCGGAGGCGAGCGGAACCGGGCAGATCGCGAAGCGATGCCGCGTTCACCCAGGCCCGGTCACGTAGCGAGCCGCAAGGCGAGCTACGTGGGCCGGGACTTCGAAACACGGGCCCAGGCGACCCAGTCGCCCTCGGCGGTGCGGCGGCTGGCGACGACGCGCCAGCCGGGCGGGGCGCCCTTCGGCCACGACGCGGCGGGAGGAGCGTTCTTCGGCCAGGCCAGGACGACCATGTCGGCGTCCTGCGGTGGAGCGGTCCAGCGCGCGTCGAACACGCTGCCGTCGCTCCACCAGGCCCAGTAGTACTGGGAGAGCCGGATCGTCCACCAGATGTTCCAGTCGACGGCGATGGACCGCTGCCTCGTCAGGTCCACGGTGCCCCGCAGGTCGGTGTAGGCCGTTTCGGCGCGCACCAGCGGCTGCGCGATGCGTTCGGTCGCGGTGACGCACATGGCGAGCGCGACGGCGGCCAGCAGGCCCGCCAGCAGCAGCGGGCCGTTCGAGCGGCGCGGCCGCGGCAGGACGGCCGCCGCCGACAGCGCGAGCAGCAGCAGCCCGGCCGACGTGGCGCGCCAGAGGTGGAACGCCGTCCAGTCCCAGGTCAGGAGCGACGTCTCCGGGAAGTCGTAGGCCGTGTAGGTGTACCGGGTGAGCAGATCGCCCGCGTACCACTGGACGACGCACGCCGCGACGACCGTCAGCACGGCCGCCGCGCCCGCCGCCCAGAGCAGCGTCCGCCGCGAGGCGCGCGTCAGGACGGCGACGCCCACCGCGAACAGCGCCGGGGTGACGCTGGCCAGGTAGCGGCCGTACACGTAGTTGCCGATGCGGTACTCGACCGGCAGGGCCGCCGACGTGGCGAACGCGATGCCCGCCACGAGCGCGGCGACGGCGAGCGCCAGGGCCCGCACCGGCCCCGGGGTCGCGCGGCGGACGGCGAGGAACCCGACGGCGACGAGGCCGAGCGCCGCCACGCCGCCGGTAGCGACGGACTGGTACCAGACCTGGCCGGTGCCGAGCGAGAGCATCCAGCCCCACCCGTCCGGCGTGGTGAGGCGCTTCACGACGTTGCCGCCGAGGTCGTTGTCGCCCTGCGGGTACATGTGCGGCAGCAGCGACCGGTTCAGCAGCATCCCCGCGGCCGTCGCGGCGGCGAGGGCGAGCGTGGCGGCGGACACGGCGCGCCAGGACCGCCACCGGAGCACCAGCGCGGCGCCGAGCAGAGCGGCGTGCACGATCAGCAGGATCGCGCCGCGGGTGTGGCAGGCGTAGGCGTAGGCGACCAGCAGCGACGCGCCCGTCCCGGCCAGCGTCAGCCGGACGGACGAGCGGCGCCCGGCCGGGGGCGGGGCGGTCAGCCAGGTGTGCGCCAGGAGCAGCCAGCCGACCACGAGCACCGGCAGGATCGCGTCGGTCAGCACGAACCCGGAGTAGAACAGCACGCCCGGCAGCAGCGCCGTGACGTGCGCGAAGACGTACGACCAGCGCCGCCGCACCGCCAGCCGGCGCAGCAGCAGGTAGGCCAGCGGCAGCATCGCCGCGCTGACCAGCGCGTTGATCGCCAGGGCGGCCCGGTACACCCCGACCGGGCCCTCGCCGACCCAGAAGGCCGGCGTCAGCAGCAGCGGGTAGCCGCCGCGGTACACCGTCCCGAACGACATGTCGGCGTCGGGCCCGCCGGTCAGGACGCGGGCGGCGAACAGGTACCCGGACTCGTCCGGCGTCGCCACCGGCACCGTCTGGCCCGAGGCGAGCCAGAGGCGCACGGCGACCTGCGCGACCCAGCCGAGCGCGAACAGCCAGGCCCAGCGGCGGCGGTCGGCGCGCGGCGGTCCGGCGGCCGGGCCCGCCGGGAAGGCCGGCGGGCGGGCGGCGGCGCCTCCGGTCGGCGTGTCCGGGCGAGCGGCGCCCTGCGGAGTGTGCGTGTTCACCGGCGCGCGTCGCGCCGGGCGCGGGCTGCCGGGGGAAGAGGATCCATCGACGGTCAAGCCTGTCACAGTGCGGGCGGGGCGCCTGAGCCCGGCCCGGAGACGCTCAGCGACCGTCCTCGTCGCCGTCCTCGGACGCGGACGCGCCCGCCTTGGAGGCGGGGACCTTCTCGCGCCCGGCCGCGGTCGCGCCGGACTCCACGTCGGCCTTCACTCCGGCCTTCGCATCGGTCCCGATGTCGGTCTCGATGTCGGTCTCGGCCGCCTTCGCGGCGCGCTCGGCCTTCTCGGCCTCGTCCCTGGCGACCTTCTGCGCGGCGGCGTCGACGACGCCCGCGGCCTCCTCGGTCGGGTCCGTGAGCGGCGGGTGCTGGCGGCGGCGGATGCCGAGGATGCTGACGAACAGCGAGGCGAAGATGGCCTGGAAGCTCATCACCAGGGCGGTCGCGGCCGGGACGACGATGCGCAGGGAGTGCCGCGGGTCCAGCTCACCGAAGCTGTTCACCCGCCAGTGCAGCAGGGACGCGACGAGGCCGCCGAGGCCGGCGACCGCGAGCAGCCCGCCGAGCAGCAGGCCGCGCTCCAGGCTCCACCAGTCGATGACCTTCTGCACCCGGCGGTCGTGCGGGAGGAAGCCCTCCTGCATCGCGTAGACCTTCGTCAGCAGCGCGAACAGCACCGCCTGGAAGCCGATCACCAGCGCGGCGGAGGCGCCGACCAGCGTGTCGACGTCGAAGGCGATCTCCCCGACCGTCACCGGGCCGGTCGACAGCGCGATCCCGGCGACCAGGCCGAGCATCATGAAGACCAGGCCGGGGATGAGGAAGAGCCAGCGGGGGCTGTAGAGCATGAGGAAGCGCAGGTGGCGCCAGCCGTCGCGCCAGGTGTTGAGGTGCGGGGCGCGGGTCCGGCCGTCCGGCGACAGCGTGGTCGGCACCTCGCGGATGTCGTAGCCCTGCAGGGTGGCCTTGACGACCATCTCGCTGGCGAACTCCATGCCGCCGGTCTGGAGGCCGAGCCGCAGGATCGCGTCCTTGTCGAAGGCGCGCAGCCCGCAGTGGAAGTCGCCGATCTTGCTGCCGAAGAACAGCCGGCCGACGAAGCTGAGCACCGGGTTGCCGAGGTAGCGGTGCAGCGGCGGCATGGCGCCCTCGGCGATGCCGCCCTTGAACCGGTTGCCCATGACCAGGTCGGCGCCGTCGCGCAGCTCGTCCAGGAACGGGCCGAGGGTGGCGAAGTCGTAGGAGTCGTCGGCGTCGCCCATCGCGACGTACCGGCCGCGCGCGGACCGGATCCCGCCCATCAGGGCGTTGCCGTAGCCCTTGTCGACCACCGGCACGACGCGGGCGCCCGCGTCACGGGCCAGCTGCTGGCTGCCGTCGGTGCTGCCGTTGTCGGCGATGACCACCTCGCCGTCGATGCCGCTGTCCTCGAAGAAACCGATGGTCTTGCGGACGCAGGTCTCGACCGTCTCGGCCTCGTTCAGACATGGCATCACTACGGAGAGTTCCACGCGATCTCCTTCATTACCCCTGGTGGCGTCGTTACCCTTGGTGACCCTGTTACACCTGCTGACCGTCTGCGGCGTTTTCCACTAATCTCTGTTGTTCCGCGTGTTGTTCATCGGGACGGCCCGTCGGCGTTCATGATGCCCGCCGAGGGCGGGGCATGATGGCCGCTCTCGTCAAGAGCACCCGTATCGTGTTGCCCACTTGCAACCGGAAAACCCTATCCGGCACCGTCGCGGGCGGCATGTTAGGACGTCAAGCATACGGGCACGGCGGCCCGGAAAGGGTGGGCTGCTGTGACGCGC
Source organism: Spirillospora sp. CA-108201 (assembly GCF_050936235.1). Taxonomy (NCBI): domain Bacteria; kingdom Bacillati; phylum Actinomycetota; class Actinomycetes; order Streptosporangiales; family Thermomonosporaceae; genus Spirillospora; species Spirillospora sp. CA-108201. The sequence continues at coordinate 4,524,660 of NZ_JBNJNE010000001.1, forward strand.
GCCGCACGACGCAGTGCCGTGAACGAACGTAGTGCCCTGGGCCGACGCAATGCCACCGGACCGGCGGCAGGACATCGAAGGGAAGGTGCGGCAGTGGCGGGGGAAACGCCGCGGGGCACCGCGCTCGACGGCTCGGCGCAGGGCGCGACCGCCCTCGCGACGGCGGCCGCGTCCGCCGCGGCGCCGGCCGCACCGGACGCCCGGGGAGACACGCCCGGGGACGCCGCGACCGTCCCGGATTCGGCCAAGTCTTCTTCAGGCACCGGCAACGCCGGGCTCGATTCCGGTACAAACAGCCCGAAATCCGGCATAACGGTCGCGGATGGCCGTGAGGCCATTAAGGACGGGCCGGAAACCGGAACGGCAACGCGTCCGGAATCGGCGGACACGCCGGACGACACGCCCGGAGAGAGTGCGGAGCCGGGCCGCGGGCGCGGACGCGGACTGTGGACGCTGGCGCGCCGCAACCCGGTCTTCAGTGTGATCATTGCCATAGCGGCGCTGCTCCGCCTGGTGGCGATGCTCGGCTACCAGCCGGTGATGTTCTTCAACGACAGCTTCGACTACCTGAACGTCGCGATGGACCCGTACCCGCACCCGCTGCGGCCCGACGGGTACTCGTTCCTGCTGCTCGTCCTCAGGCCGTTCCACAGCTTCGCGCTCGTCGCCGGGCTCCAGCACCTCATGGGCCTGGCCATGGGCGTGATGATCTACGCGCTGCTGCGGCGCCGGTTCGGGCTGCCCGGCTGGGGCGCCGCGCTCGCGGCGGCGCCGGTCCTGCTGGACGCCTACCAGCTCCAGCTCGAACACCTGGTGCTGTCGGACACGACGTTCACCTTCCTGGTGATGTGCGCGGTCACGCTGCTGCTGTGGCGCGACCAGCCGTCCTGGAAGATCGCCGCGGGGGTCGGGCTGATCGTCGGGATGGCGTGGCTGACCCGCTCGGTCGGGATGCCGGTGCTCCTCGGCGTGCTGGCGTACATGCTGGTCCGCCGCAGCGGCTGGCGGCTCATGGCCGTGACGCTGGTCGCCTGCCTGCTGCCGGTGCTGGGCTACATGGGCTGGTACAAGGCCGAGAGCGACAAGTTCGCGATCACCGAGAGCAACGGGATCTTCCTCTACGCCCGGGTCTACAAGTTCGCGGACTGCCACCGGATGGACGACCTGCCGGTCAGCGAGTACCCGCTGTGCACCGAGCCCGCGAACCGGCTGCCGAACTCGCAGGACGGCATCTGGAACGCGCGCTCCCCCCTCAACCGCTACACCGGCACGCGGTTCAGCCCCGAGAACAACAAGCTCGGCAACGACTTCGCCAAGCGGGCGATCACCGCCCAGCCGCTCGACTACGCGCGTGTCGTCGCGCACGACTTCTTCCGCGTCTTCCAGTGGAAGCGCACGGTGTTCCCCGACCCGGCGACGTACTCGCAGTACGAGTTCGAGAACAAGAGCAGGCCGCTGCCCGACTGGCACATGCCCGGCGGCGGGACGGCCGCCCAGGACGCGCGCGGCTACGAGCACGGCAACGCCCGCACGCAGGTCGTCGAGCCGTTCGCCGGGGCCGCCCGCGGCTACCAGGACGTCTTCTACCTGCGCGGCACCATGGTCGGCGGCATCCTGCTCCTCGGCCTGGCCGGGCTCGTCCCGCTGTGGCGCCGGTTCGGCGGCGAGGCCCTGCTGCCCTGGACGCTCGCCACCGGGCTGCTGCTCGCGCCCGCGGCCACCGCCGAGTTCGACTACCGGTACGTGCTGCCCGCCGTCCCGCTCGCGGCGCTCGCCGCCGGGCTGGCGTTCAGGCCCGAGGCCCGCGCGACGGCCGCCGGCTGGACGCGCCGCCTCACCGGCCGCGGCAAGGGCGGGGCGACCCCGCCGGCCGAGCCGGCCGAGCCGGTGACGCAGGACGCCCCTGGGGCCACCCGCGTCACCGCCTGACCCTCCCGCGCTACCAGGCGTGCATGCGCCGGAGGTGGAACACCATCGCCACGTCGCTGCCGCTGCGGGCGACCGGCACCTCGTCCTTCCGGCCGTGCGTCGCCGACAGCGCCTTGACGTTCTGGCTGCCGCAGGCGGGGCAGGACCGGTCCATCCAGGGCGTCGTGCAGGGCTGGCCCTGCCGCTCGTAGACGACGGCCGCGTTCCCGTGCCCGTCACCGGAGTGCCGGACGTGGAACTCCTCGTCCCAGGACCCCGCACAACTCAGACATTCGAAGACCCACACCTCGTGGCTCGTCCATGCCTCATGCACGGCACTCACCCCCTCACAGACCATCTTTCGCGCGTCACTTCGGCGCCCCTGGTCTGCTTCACTCGGATGCCCCGGCCGGAGGCCACCGGATCAGTTATGCCCAGGAGGAGCCGTTTGGACCGCTCTGGGGGCGGTGACTATTTCCTGGCCTTGACAACGGCGTCGTAGACGAGGCGCTTCTGGGCGCCGTTCTCCCGGGCGACCTCCGCGATGGCCTGCTTGCGGGGCGTCCCGGCGGCCTCCCGCGCGGCGACCGCCGCCGCCAGCTCCGCCGGGTCCGTCAGCCCCCGCGGCTCGGGCGCCCCGCCGACCACCACCGTGATCTCGCCGAGGACGCCGTCCCCCGCCCAGGCGGCGAGTTCGCCGAGCGTCCCCCGGCGGACCTCCTCGTAGGTCTTGGTCAGCTCGCGGCACACCGCGGCGGGACGGTCCGCGCCGAACGCCTCCGCCATCGCCGCGAGGGTGGCGGGCAGCCGGCGCGGCGACTCGAAGAACACCGTCGTGCGGGGCTCGGCCGCGAGCGACTCCAGGCGGCGGGCGCGCTCGCCCGGCCGGCGCGGCGGGAACCCCTCGAAGCAGAACCGGTCGGTGGGCAGCCCCGACACCGCCAGCGCGGTCGTGACGGCGGACGGCCCGGGCAGCACCGTGACCGGGACGCCCTCGGCGACGGCGGCGCGCACCAGCCGGTACCCGGGGTCCGACACGCCCGGCATTCCGGCGTCGGTGACGACCAGCACGTCCCGTCCGGCGAGCAGGTCCGCCACGAGGCCCGCGGCCCGCTCCCGCTCGTTCACGTCGTTGTAGGACACGACGCGCGCGGTCACCTCGACGCCGAGATCGCCCGCCAGCCGCCGCAGCCGCCGCGTGTCCTCCGCGGCGATGACCGGCGTCTCCGCGAGGGCGGCCCGCAACCGGGCCGATGCGTCCTCCGGCCTCCCGATCGGCGCCGCCGCGAGCCGCAGCGTTCCCGTCCCCGCCTCCATCACGGCCCCCATCCCGCTCGTCCCGTCACGCGGCTCATTGTCCCAGGAGAGGGGCCAAGGTCCTGAAGGAGGCGGGAAGTGCAAATAAACTCGCAGGATGTCGACGACGGATCTGGCTCCGGTCCCGGCCACGGCGTCCCGGCGCAGGCCCCCTCCGCTGCGGGAATGGCTCGCGCCGGCGATCCCCGGCAGCGCGCTGCTGTCCTGGCTGGGCCCGCTGCTGGTCACCGCGCTCGCCGCGTACCTGCGGTTCGACCGGCTGGGCACGCCGAGGGCGGTGGTGTTCGACGAGACCTACTACGCCAAGGACGCGCTCGCCCTGCTGCGGTTCGGCTGGGAGCACAACACCGTCGAGAACGCCGACAAGATGCTCATCGCCGACCCGGACGCCCATATCTGGGGCAGCGGGCCCGCGTTCGTCGCGCATCCGCCGTTCGGCAAGTGGATGATCGCGATCGGCGAGTGGATGTTCGGCGCGACGCCGTTCGGATGGCGGTTCATGCCCGCCCTGGTCGGGACGCTGTCGGTGCTGATCCTGTGCCGCCTCGCCCGCCGGATGACCGGCTCGACGCTGCTCGGCTGCGCCGCCGGGCTGCTGCTGGCGCTGGACGGCCTGGCGTTCGTGACCAGCCGGGCCGCGCTGCTGGACGTCTTCGTGATGTTCTGGGTCCTCGCCGGGTTCGCCTGCCTGGTGAACGACCGGGACCGGTCCCGCCGCGAGCTCGCCGAGCGGATCGAGCAGGGCCGGACCTCGGTGTACGGGCCGTTCCTCGCGCACGGCTGGCGGTGGGGCGCGGGCGTCTGCCTCGGCCTCGCCTGCGCCACCAAGTGGACGGGGGTCTTCTACGTCGCCGCGTTCGGGCTCATGACCGTCCTGTGGGACTACGGCGCCCGCCGCGCCGCCGGGGTGCGGGCCCCCTTCCAGGGGATGATGCTGCTGGAGGCCGTCCCCGCGTTCGTGCAGATCGTCGTGGCGGGGCTCGTCGCGTACCTGGCGACCTGGTGGGGGTGGATCTTCAGGCCGGGCGGCTGGGGGCGCGGCGAGGTCTCCGGCAACCCGCTGTGGCGGCCGTTCGAGGCGATGCCGAAGCTGTGGCGCTACCACTCGGAGATGCTCGGCTTCCACACCGGCCTGGACGCCAAGCACCCCTACCAGTCGTGGCCCTGGGACTGGCCGATCCTGCGCCGTCCGGTCGCGTTCTTCTACACCGAGCCGAAGGGCGCGTGCGGCGGCACGGCCCGCTGCTCGCGCGAGATCCTCGGAATCGGCACGCCCGCTCTGTGGTGGGGGGCGCTGGTCGCGCTGGTCGTGGTCGCGTTCATCTGGCTGATCCTGCGGGACTGGCGGGCCGGGGCGATCCTGCTCGGCTTCCTCGCGGGGTGGCTGACCTGGTTCCCGTCGGCGTTCGCCGACCGCACGATGTTCCTGTTCTACGCGACGCCGCTGATCCCGTTCATGGTGCTGGCGGTCGTCCTGGTGCTGGGATACCTGATAGGGCCCGCGTCCGCCGCGGCGGGCGCGCACGCGGCGCGTCCCGGCGAGAACGGCTACGGCGCGTCGCCCGCCCTCCTCGGCGAGCAGGCCCCGGCACCGGCCTACGGCGGGCAGGCGGCCGCGTATGACGACCAGGCCCCGTACGAAGGGGACGCGCCGTACGAAGGGGACGCGCCGTACGGCGAGCACGGGGCGCACGCGCCGCCGGCGCCCGTCCAGTCCCCGGCCGCCGGGGCCCGGCGGCTGGTCGGCGCCGCCGCCGCGGGGGCCTTCCTGCTGGTGGTGCTGGCCAACTTCGCGTACTTCCATCCGATCCTGTCGGCGCAGACGATCACCTACGACGACTGGCAGGCGCGGATGTGGTTCTCCCGCTGGGTCTGATCCGCGGCGGGACCGTCACAGCCGGGCGGACCGTCACAGCCGGGCGGGGGCGTCCGCGGTGACCGCGGGCCGCGCGGCGGGGCGCAGCGTCCGCGCGCCGAGCAGGCACAGGGCCAGGGCGAGCACGCCCCCGGCCCCGGCGCCCGCGAACGCGCCGGGCACGCCCGCGGCGTCCTGCCCGACGCCGGAGACGAACGAGCCGAGGGAGCTGCCCGCGCCGATCGCCGCGACGATCCAGGCGAACGCCTCGGTGACGGTCCCGGCCGGGGCGAGCCGGTCGACGAGGGTGAAGCTGCACGCCAGCACGGGCGCGAGGAACACGCCGGAGACGAACGCGAGCACCGACATGGCGGGCAGGCCCGGCGCGAGGACGAGCGGGAGGTACCCGGCGGCGAGCGCGGCCAGCAGCCAGGGCAGCCGCCGGTGCGGGGCGCCCGCCCACGAGCGGGCGCCGTAGGCGATCCCGCCGGTGAGGGCGCCGCCCGCCATGCAGGCCAGCAGCAGCCCGGAGGCGAGGTCGCGGCCGAGGTCCTCGGCGTAGGCGACGACGGCGACGGAGTAGACGCCGAGCGCGATCCCGGCGCAGGTGAGCGACAGCAGCAGGACCCGCAGGCCGGGCGAGCGCAGCGGCCCGGCCCAGTCGGAGGCGCGCGGCCGGCCCCGCCAGCGGCGGGACGGCCCGGACAGCGCGACCACCAGCGTCCCGGCGATGCCGAGGGCGCCGGTGATCAGCAGCGCGGTCTCGGTGTTCACGACCGCCGCGGCGACGACGAGCAGCGGTCCGACGGTGAACAGCAGCTCCTGCGCCGCGGCGTCGAGCGCGTAGGCGGCGTCGACCTGCTCCGGGCCGTCCAGGACGTCGGGCCACAGGGCGCGCAGCCCGGCTTCGAGCGGCGGGGTGGCGAACCCGGCGGCGAAGACGGCGGCGGCGGCCGCCGGGAGCGGGGCCGCGCCGACGGCGGCGAGCAGGGCGAACCCGGCCGCGGAGGCGCAGGCGGCGGGCAGCAGGACGCGGGGCTGGCCGAACCGGTCCATGGCGCGGCCGAGCACGGGCTGCCCGGCGGCGGTGGAGAGGCCGAGGACCGCGGCGAGGGTGCCGGCGAGCGGGTAGCCGCCGCCGTCGGCGCGGATGTGCAGGACGACGGCGAGCATGCCCATCCCGTTGGGCAGCCGGCCGAGGAGGGTGCCGCCGAGCAGCAGTCCCGCGTACGGCCTCCGCAGGAAGACGACATAGCCGCGCATCGATGGCCCCCGGGTCCCGTCTCAATTGTCAGTCATACGTATTACCTCCGTCATACGTACCACTTCCGGGTCCTCCCGTTCTAGTCTGATTCGTGTTGAACCATCCGCCAGGGAGGCGCAGGTGCCGGCGATCAGCCGCCCCACCGGCAGGGACGTGGCTCAGGAGGCCGGGGTCTCGCAGTCCACGGTCTCGCTCGTGCTGGGCGGCAAGTGGAGCGGGCGCGTCTCCCCCGCGACCGCGCGCAGCGTGCGGGGCGCCGCCGAGCGTCTCGGCTACCGGCCCAACCAGGCGGCCCGGAACCTGCGGCTCGGGACGACGCGCACCGTCCTGCTGATGGTGCCGACCCTGACCGCGCCGTTCTTCGGCCCCGTCTACACGGGCGCCGCGCGGGTCGCGGCCCGGCACGGCTTCGGCGTCGTGGTCTCGACCTGGCCGGACGGCGCGGCGGGCCCCGCCGACGGCCCGTTCGCGGCGCCGGACGAGGCGATCGACGGAGTCCTCGCGTCCTCGACGGCCGCGGAGGCGCTCGGCGAGTTCGGCGAGACCCCCGTGGTGATGCTGGACAGCGGGCCGTCCGGCCCGTACGGCGCACCCGTCCCCACGGTCGACTTCGGCGTGGCCGACGGGATGCGGGCCGTCGCGGCGCACCTGGCGGGCCTCGGCCACCGCCGGATCGGGCACGTGGCCGCCGCCCTGGACCAGTGGACGTTCCACGCCCGCGCGGACGCCCTCGCCGGGGTCGTCGCGGGCCTGCCGGGCGGCGTCCTGACCCGCGCCGGCTGCGCGATCGACGTCGCCTCGGCCAAGGACGCCGCCACCCGGCTGCTCTCCGGCCCCGCCCCGCCGACCGCGCTGGTCTGCGACGACGACCTCATCGCGGCGGGCGCGTACAAGGCCGCCCGCGCGCTGGGCCTGGACGTCCCGTCCGACGTGTCGGTCACCGGCTTCGACGACGTGCTGCTGGCGACGGCGCTGGAACCCGAGCTGACGACCGTCCGGCTGCCGGCCGAGGAACTGGGCGCGCAGGGCATGACGGCGCTCCTCGACCTCCTCGACGGCCGCCGCCCGTCCCCCCGTGTCCTGCCCGGCGCGTTCGTCGTCCGCGGCTCGACGGCGCCCCCGCGCGCCCGGTGACCCGCCCGGCACGCCCCGTCTCCTCATTTCCCGGGAAAGCAGGGGTATAAGGTGCGCATGGGATCCCATCCGTCCGAGACCGACAGCGAAGAGGATCCGGGCAACCGGATCGGCACGGCGCCGCCCCGGACGCGGGCCTGGCGCGGCGGCGCGATCGAGGCCGAGGGCTTCCCCGTCGCGCGCCTGAGCGACTACCTGGAGCGCCCGGACGTCGTCGTCTGGCTCGACCTGTGCGCGCCCCGGGGCGGGGACCTGCACGTGGTCGGCGACGAGCTCGGCCTCGATCCCGTCGCCGTCGAGGACGCGGTGTCCCGGCACGAGCGGGCGAAGCTCGACCGCTACCAGGGGTACGCGTTCCTCAACGTCTACGTCCCGGTGGTGACCGGCGGCGAGCTGGCGATGCACGAGGTGTCGGCGTTCCTCAGCGAGCGGGCCCTCGTCACGGTGCGGCAGGACGACGGGTTCGACGTCGACGCGCTGATCAAGCGCTGGGACCAGACCCCGCACGCCGGGCTCGACGAGCCGAGCGCCGCGTTCCTGCTCTACGGGCTGCTCGACCTGGTCGTCGACCTGCAACTGGCGGCCGTCCAGGCGCTCGACGACGAGGCCGACGCGGTCGAGGACCTCGTCTTCGACGACGCGTTCCCGGTCAAGGAGATCCAGCGGCGCAGCTACCGGCTGCGCAAGAACCTGACCGCGCTGCGGCGGGTCGCGCTGCCGATGCGGGAGGTGCTCAACACGCTGCTGCGGCGCGACCTGGGGATCGTCCCGCCGGCGCTCGTCCCCTACTTCCAGGACGTCTACGACCACACCCTGCGCGTCGGGGAGTCGACCGACGGCCTGCGCGACCTCGTCGCCGACCTGCTGGAGACGCGGCTGGCGCTGCAGGGCAACCGGATGAACGAGGTGATGAAGAAGGTCACCAGCTGGGCGGCGATCATCGCGGTGCCGACCGCCGTCACCGGGTTCTACGGGCAGAACGTCCCCTATCCCGGGTTCTCCCAGCATTCGGGATTCATCGCCAGCACGGTCATCGTCGTCGCCTGCAGCGTCTCCCTCTACGTGATCTTCAAGATCCGCGACTGGCTCTGACCGCGGCGTCCGGCGAGGTCAGGACACCGCGATATGCGTGCGCATATCGAAACGCGCGCCATATCAATATTGGACATGGCGTTGGCGGCTCTGGTCTGCTCTCCCGCATGACGACCCACAGCATCCGCGACCGGCGGCTCGGCGCCGCCGCCCTCGCCCTGACGACGATCGCCGGCCTCGCCGGCTGCGGGTCCGGGGCGGACCCGGACGTGCGCAGCGCGGCGCCGCGCGGCGCCGCGTCCACGATCGCCGTCGATCCCGCGCAGGCGAAGGTCACCCGGCAGATCGGCCGTCTCGAAGCGACCCGCCACGCGCGCATCGGCGCCTTCGCGCTCGACACCGGCACCGGGCGCACCGTCTCCCACCGGCCGGACGAGCGGTTCGCGTTCGCCTCCACGTTCAAGGCGATGGCGTGCGGCGCCGTGCTGCGCAAGGCCCGGCGGTCCGACCCCGGCCTGCTCGACCGGGTGATCCACTACACGAAGGACGACCTGGTCGAGTACTCCCCCGTCACCGAGAAGCACGTGGACACCGGCATGACCGTCGCCGACCTGTGCCACGCCGCCATCACCCAGAGCGACAACACGGCCGGGAACCTCGTGCTGAGGCGGATCGGCGGGCCCGCCGGGCTCACCGCCTTCTTCCGCTCGCTCGGCGACACGGTGAGCCGCGGCGACCGCTGGGAGACCGACCTCAACGTCTGGAAGCCGGGCGAGCCCCGCGACACCACCGCGCCGCGTCCGTGGGCGGGGAACCTGCGGGCCCTCACCACGGGCGGCGCGCTGGTCCCGGCCGACCGCAGGCGGCTGGTCGGCTGGATGAAGGCGACCGTCACCGGCGACAGGCGCATCCGCGCCGGACTCCCCGAGAACTGGACGGTCGGCGACAAGACCGGCACCGGCGGGACCTACGGCACCGCGAACGACATCGCGATCGCCTGGCCGCCGTCCGGCGCCCCGCTGGTCATCGTGATCACCACGAACCGGCTCACCCCCGAGGCCGAGGCCGACGACGGGGCCGTCGCCCAGACCACCCGCATCCTGGCCGGCGCCCTCCGCTGAGCGCCCTCCGGCACGGCGGCCGCCCCCGGTTCCGGACGTCCACGCGTCCGGCGCCGGGGGCGGCGCGCGTCCCGCCCGCCGGCTCAGAGGGCCCTGAGGAACTTCGCGGCGATGGGGGCGGCGGCCTCGGCGCCGGTCCCGCCGCCCTCGACGATCACGGCGAAGGCGACGTCCTTGCGGTATCCGATGAACCAGGCGTGGGTCGGCGGGTTGTCGCCCTCGCCGAACTCCGCGGTGCCGGTCTTGCCCGCCGTGCCGGACGGGAAGTCGACGCCGGACGCGGTGCCCTCGCTCACGACGGCCGGCATGAGCGCGTGCAGCGCCTTCTCGACGGCGGGCTCCAGCGGCTTCGGCCGCTCGGGACTCCGGCCTCCGGCGTCGGCGGCCTGCGCGGCGAGGGAGGCCTCGACCAGGCGGGGCGAGCGCCAGGTGCCGTCGGCCGCGGCCGCGGCGACGCTCGCCATGTTGAGCGGGCTGGTCAGCACCTGGCCCTGCCCGAAGGACGCGGCGGCGAAGGCGGTGTCGTCCTTGTTGTCGGGGAACGCGGCGCGGGTGGCGGGCAGCCCCGCGATGATCGGGGAGTTGAACCCGAACTGGGCGGCGACCTGGGCGAGCCGCTTCTCGCCGAGCTTGTCCACGGCGAGGCGTGCGAACGTGGTGTTGCAGGAGTGCGCGAACGCCTCGCGGAGCGGGACCGTCCCGAAGTCCTCGTGCTTGTAGTTGTGGAACGACCGGCCGCCGACCGAGGTCGTCGCCGGGCAGGCGACGTTCGTCGCCGGGGACATGCCGCCCGCGACGAGCGCGGCCGCCGTGACGACCTTGAACGTCGAGCCGGGCGGGTACTGGCCCATCAGCGCGCGGTTGTAGCCGCCGGGCTGGTTCGCCACGGCGAGGATCTCCCCGGTGGACGGGCGCAGCGCCACCATGGACGCCGGCTTGCCCGCCCCGGCGACCGCCTGCCCGGCGGCGGCCTGCGCCTTCGGGTCGATGGTCGTCTTCACCGGCTCGCCCTCGGCGCCGCCGTACCGCTGCAGCGTCTTCACCGCGACGCCCTCGGCGTCCACGATCTGCACGGCGAGCGCGGGCTTGCCGGACAGCCGGCGCTCGTACTGCTTCTGCAGGCCGTCGGCCCCCGCCGGGTCGCCCTTGCGGTACGGGGCGCCGAGCTTGCCCGCCGCCTCGGCGGACACGGGGCCGACCTGACCGGCGAGCTGCCGGGCGGACCCGGACGGCGAGGACGCGAGGTCGCTGCCGTCCGCCGCGAGGACGGCGGCGCGGTCGGGCCAGGCGCGCGACGCGCGCAGCCGCTGCCCCTCCTTGAGCTCGGGGTACATGACCTGCGGCGACCAGCGGACGCGCCACTCGCCGTCCTTCTTGACCATCGGCAGCGACCCCTCGTACCTCCACGTCCGGTCACCGGCCAGCGTCAGCTCGGCGCTGTAGGCGCCGCCGACCGCGTCGCCCTTCGGGCGCCCCACGGAGGCGACCGTGTAGCGCTGCCTGACGACGCCGAGGTCGTCCCGCATCCGGGTGAACCGCGACTCGAAGTCGGCGGGCGGGGCGTCGGTCAGCCTCTTCATCGCGGCGGGATCGCCGCCGCTCCAGGCCGCGAGGTAGCGCCTCGCGGCGTCCCTCGGATCGTCACCGTCGCGCAGGAACCACACCGCCCCCGCCCCCACGATCACGACCGCCGCCACGACCGCGGCGACGGCGAGCACACGGGATCGGCGCATCGTCGAACTCCTTCCCCCTGGTAGGCCACCGGCCGGACGGCCCGCGGAGGGCACGGATGACCGGTGGAGGCACCAGAACACCAGGCGTCGCCCGAAAAGTCCAAGATTGATATCGATTCAGATGAATATCCGATTTGATATTATCGCTGGTCGTGAACCTGGTCGGGCATCTGCGGTGCTTCGTCGTCGTGGCCGAGGAACTGCACTTCGGCCGCGCGGCCGAGCGTCTCGGCATGGCGCAGCCGCCGCTGAGCCAGCGTATCCAGCGGCTGGAGAAGGAGCTCGGCGTGCGGTTGTTCGACCGGTCCAGCCGGCGGGTGCGGCTCACCGCGCCGGGCGGCCTCCTGCTGGAGGAGGCCCGTGACATCCTCACCCGCGTGGACCGCATCTACTCCGTCGCCGAGCGGGCCCGGCTCGGCGAGGTCGGGACGGTGCGCGCGGGCCTGCCGAGCGACCTCGGCGGCCGGGTCGTCGCCGCGCTGATCGCCGCGTTCCGGGAGCGCCGCCCGGACCTGCGGCTCGACCTGCGCGAGACGGGCACCGACCAGCAGATCCGCGCGCTCGCCGAGGGCGCGCTGGACGCCGGGGTGGTGCGGCACCCGTGCGACGCCCGCGGCCTGGAGCTCGGCCCGATGCTGGCGCAGCCCCTCGGCGTGCTGCTGCCCGCCGGCGACCCCGCGGCGCGGCCGGGCGCGCCCCCGGAGGTGCACCTGGCCGACCTCGGCGCCCGCGAGGTCGTCGTCCCGCCGCGCGAGGAGGCGCCCGGCGCCCACGACGAGGTGCTCGCGGCCTGCCGCCGGCACGGGTACGCGCCCGCGGCCGTCCACGAGGCACGGCATCCGGGGTTCGCGCTCGGGCTCGTCCTCGCGGGGACGGCCGTGGCGCTCGTCCCGCGCGCCGACGACACCGGCGGGGCGGTGTGGCGGCCGCTGGCGGGCGAGCCGCTCGCCTGGCGGACGTCGTGCGCCTGGCGGCGGGCGCGCGATCCGGAGCACGCCCGCGCCATCGCGGACTTCACCGCCGTCGCGACCGGGGTCCTGCGCGGCGAGGCCGGCATGACCCCGCTCGACCGCGCCCCCGCCCGCCGGGTCGTCCCGCGCCCGTCCTCCGGGTTCCTGGCATGAGCGGGGCGCCCGTCAGGAGGGCGGGTGCGGCCGAGCGGATCGAGGCGGCGTTCCGGTCCGCGGGCGTCACCGGGTTCCTGCACGTCGCCGACATGGACACCGGGCTGGACGTCGCGGTCGGCGCCGACGAGCCGGTGGTGCTCGCTTCGGTGTTCAAGGTGCCGCTGCTCGTCGCGTTCCACCGGCAGGCCGTCCGGGGCGTGCTGGACCCGGCCGAGCAGGTCACGCTGCGCCCGGACGACCGCACCGCCGGACCGACCGGCGTGTCGGCGCTGCTGGACGAGGTCCGCATGTCGCTGCGCGACCTCACCTGCCTGATGATCACTGTCAGCGACAACGCCGCCGCCGACGTCGTGATGGACCGGGTCGGCCTGGACGCGGTGAACGCGACGGCCGCCGACCTCGGCCTCCGCCGCACCGTCATCGAGGGCGACGGCCGCGACCTGCACGAGAGCCTGCTCGCCGACGCCGGGGCCGGCAGCGTCGCCGAGGTGTGGGCGCGCCTGGACGAGCCGGGCGTCCAGGGCCGGCTGCGCGCCCTCGACCCGCTGCGCACGAGCCGCAGCACGCCCCGCGACATGACCCGGCTGCTGTCGATGATCTGGCGGGACGAGGCCGCCCCGCCCGCCGAGTCGGCGGCGATGCGCCGCCTGTTCGGCCTCCAGGTCTGGCCGCACCGCCTGTCGTCCGGGTTCCCCTACGACGACGTCGTCGTCAGCGGCAAGACCGGCACCCTGCCGACCCTGCGCAACGAGGTGGGCGCGGTCGAGTACCCCGACGGGGCCCGCTACGCGGTGGCGGTCTTCACCAGGTCGACGCTTCCCGTGGCCGTCCTCCCGGAGGCCGACGCGGTCATCGGGACCGCCGCGCGGATCGCCGTGGAGTCGCTTCGCCGCCCTTGAGTGTGCGTGCGGCCGTCGAGTGCGGGGACACGGACGCCCCAGCACTCGCTTTGAAAACATAAGCTGTACCCCTGTTTTGGACGTTCTTGGGGAGTGTTCGTTGCGGCTGCCGGAGCATCTGGAGCTACTGCTCACCGACGAGCCGGTGCTCGACGTCTACTCGCACGGCCCGTGGCGCGTCCCGGACGGGCTGTTCGAGGAGATCTCGGCGCGGATCGACGGGCTGGCGGCCGACCCGCGGGCCGTGGAGCTGACCACCGACGAGCACAAGCTGCTGACGCTGCCCGCGTCGCTCGTCACCGCGGAGATCTTCGGCATGCTCGCGTTCCTGCCGGGCGGCGGCGCGATCAAGGCGGGCTCGTGGTCGCAGCTCCCGGAGCGGCTGCTGCACCGGCACCTGGTCAACCCCGGGCCGCTCAGCACCCGCATGACCCGCTGGGACGCGCCGGGCGGCCGGTGGCGGCCCCCGGTGGACTGGCTCATCGAGGCGCCCGACCGGGCGCTGGCGATCGAGCTGGCCCGCGACTGCCTGTCGGTGCTGGAGGGCATCGAGCCCCTGGAGGAGCGCCGCAAGGCGCTGCTGCGCCTCTACGACGACCCGCCCGTCTGCGACGTGAACCTGCCCAAGACCGAGCTGCGCGAGCACTGGCACGCGCACGCCGGCGACGACATCGTCGCGGCGGTGCCCGAACTGCTCGGCCCGGTCGGCTACCTGGAGTGGGTCTGCGCCGGTCTGCTCGCCTCCTTCGAGCACCTGACGGAGGCGGCGCCGCGCGAGGAGACCGCCGAGGTCCACCTGGCCCAGTTGCTGCTCCAGGGCAGCATGGAGCAGGTCCCCGCCGAACTCGCGGTCGCGCTCGGCGAGGACCGGTACGGCGAGCTGCTCCAGCGGTTCACCGCGGAGCGGCGCGGGTTCAAGGCGGGCGCGTGGCAGGAGCGGACCCGGGCGTGGCTCGTCCGGGCGCTCGTCGCGGGCGCCGCCGACGCGTGCCGCGGCTGGCTCGACATGGCGATGCGGTTCATCGCGATCGTGCAGGGCCTGCCGGGCGACCCGTGGTTCCCGAAGGCCGAGTGGATCCCGGTCGGCCAGTTCCAGACCGACCTGCGCCGCCTGTACGCGCCGCGCCGCCGCGTCGTGAACCCGCTCACCGAGACGCTGAAGAGCGTTCCCGCCGCCGGCGCCGCGCCGGGGGCGGCCGCGGGCGGGCGGGCGGAGATCGCCACGTCGCTGGTCGAGCAGCCCGAGGTGACCGCGGCGCTGGCCGAGCTGACCCGCGGCAGCGCGCCCGTCCGGCTGCTGATCAGCGGGCCGGACGGCACCGGCAAGCGCGACGCCGCGCAGGAGCTCGGCAAGGCGCTGGCGCTCGGCCGCGACCCGCACTGGGTCACCGACAACCTTTTCGCCGGGCAGCGGCTGTCGGACGCCGTCGCCAAGCTGCACGCCGACGCCCGCGACTGCGCCGGCGACCGGCTGCTGATCATCGAGGGCCTGGACGGGATCGTCGCCGACCCCGGCAACGGCGAGGCGCTGGCCGCCGAGCTGCACCGGCTCCTCGCCGTCCACCCGGACCTGAACCTGGTGGCGCTGTGCGACGCCGGCGGCGAGGAGCGGATCCGCGAGGTCAACCCCGTCCTGCCGCAGCGGTTCCGGATCGCCCGCACCGCGCCGTTCACGGCGGCGGGCCACGCCGAGCTGTTCCGCCGCGCGCTGGACGCCCGCGGCGCCCGCGGCACCCGTCCGGCGATCGAGGCGGCGGGCGCGCTGCTGGCCGCGACCCCGCCGACGCAGACGCTCCGCAACGCGCGCCTCGCGCCGCACCTCGCCGACCAGGTCGTCGCCGCCGCACGGGCCCGGCTCGACGCCGACGCGGCGGGCGGCACGCCGGTCGTCCGCAAGCAGGACGTCCCGGCCGCGCTCGACACCGCGCAGGCCGCCGGGGACCCGCTGGCCGAGCTGCGCGAGCTGACGGGCCTGGAGACCGTCAAGCACGAGATCGCGCTGCTCGTCGCGGGCACGCACGCGGCGCGGCTGCGCAGCGAGTCGGGCCTGCGGATCACCCCGCCGACCCGGCACATGGTGTTCACCGGCAACCCGGGCACCGGCAAGACGATGGTCGCCCGGCTGCTCGGCCGCATCTACAAGCGGCTCGGCGTCCTGTCGTCCGGGCACCTGGTGGAGGCGTCCCGCGCCCACCTCGTCGGCGAGTACATCGGGCAGACCGCGCCCCGCACCCGCCGCCTGGTGGAGCGCGCGGTCGGCGGCGTCCTGTTCATCGACGAGGCGTACACGCTGACGCAGTCGCCGCTGAAGGGCGACTACGGGCACGAGGCGATCGCCGAGCTGGTCAAGCTGATGGAGGACCACCGCGACGACCTCGTCGTGATCGTCGCCGGCTACCAGCAGGAGATGGCCGAGTTCCTCGCCGCCAACCCCGGCCTGGACTCCCGGTTCCCCAAGCAGATCCACTTCCCCGACTACGACGACGACGAGCTGATCACGGTGTTCGGCCAGCTCGCCGCCGCCGACGGCTTCGAGCTGGCGGGCGGCACCGAGGACGTCCTGCGCTCGATGCTGCGCCGCGCGCCCCGCGGCCCGTCCTTCGGCAACGGCCGCCTGATGCGCAACATGCTGGACGTGGCCGTCGCGAACCAGGCCGACCGCGTCGCCTCCGCCGCCGTCGCCCTCACGAAGGAGCCGGCGGGCGGGAAGGGCCTCGGCCGGGGCCGGGGCCGGGGCCGGGGCGGCGACCAGGCTCCCCCCACGCGGGAGGAGCTGGTCACACTGACCGCCGACGACCTGCCCCCGCTGCTGGACCACCCCGAGGAGTTCTTCGGCCTCTACCTGTAGGCAAGGCCCCGGCCCACTTCGCTCGCCTGGCGGCTGTGTATTCGAAGTCCCGGCCCACTTCGCTCGCCTGGCGGCTCGCTACGTGACCTGGCCTTGGCGAACGCGGCATCGCTTCGCGATCTGCCCGGCTCCGCGCGCCTTCGGCTTCGCTGCACCGGGCAGGTCACGCGTTCGCGCGCGTGGCCGAGGCCGTTCGAGACAGGCCCAGGCGCGGCCCGGGTCAGGGGGCGAGGTGCTCGGCGGCGGTGAACAGGAGGCTCTCCGCGCCGCGGCGGGTGACGAGTTGGGCTCCGATCGGCAGTTCGCCGCCCCCGCCGTCCGCCGGGACGGTTCCGGCGGGGACGGACAGGGCGGGCAGTCCCAGCACGTTCCACGGCGAGGTGAGGCTGACCAGCAGCGCGGTGAGCGGGCCGAGCCCGACCTCGGTCGCGCCGATCCGGGGCGCGGGGATCGGCATGGTGGGCATGGCCAGCAGGTCGTAGCGGTCCAGCAGCCCGGCGATCTCCTCCGCGTACCGGTCCCGCTCGCGCAGCGCCCGGACGAGCCGCCAGCCCGGCATCCGGCCCGCGTCCTCCAGGCGGGCGAGCGTCGCCGGCTGGTACGCGCCGGGCGCCTCGGCGACCCGCTCGGCGTGCACGTCGTACGCCTCGCTGTACTCGATCGCCAGGAACACCTGCCGCAGCCCGGCGAAGTCGATCCGCTCGGAGGGCGCGTCCGGGAACAGGGCGCGCACGCGGCGCTCCACCTCGGGGTCGCACGCCGGCGGCTCGATCCAGGCGACGCGCCCGTAGGGCGCGCCGCCGGACGGGCCGCCGCCGGACGGGCCGCCCAGAAGGGAGGGGACGGCCTCTGCCGGCCCGGTCAGCGCGTGGTAGGCGACGCGGCAGTCGTCCGCGGTGGCGGCGAGGACGCCCACGTGGTCGAGCGAGCGCGACAGGGGGAACACGCCGCCGGCCGGGATGGCGCCGTGCGGCGGCTTGAACCCGGCGATCCCGCAGAACGCCGACGGGATGCGCACCGACCCGCCCGTGTCGGTGCCGAGGGCGAGCGGGACCATGCCCGCGGCGACCGCGACGGCGCTTCCGCTGCTGGATCCGCCGGACATCCGGTCCCGGTCGTGGGGGTTGCGCACCGCCCCGTTCACCGACACGTCGCCGCTGCCGCCGAACGCGAACTCGTGCGTCCCGGTCTTGCCGACGATCACGGCGCCCGCCTCCCTCAGCATCGTCACGCAGGCCGCGTCGGCCTCGGCGACGTGCCCGGTGAAGTGGCCGGACCCCATGCCGGTGGGCAGCCCGGCGACGTCGATGATGTCCTTCACCGCGACCGGGACGCCGTGCAGCGGGCCCCGGTCGACACCGGACGCCAGCTCCTCGTCGGCCCGCCGGGCGGCGGCCTCGGCGCCCTCGTCGTCCAGGGTCACGAAGGCGTTCAGGTCCTTGTCGACCGACTCCAGGGCCCGCGCGACCAGGCCCCGCGCCGACTCCCGGCCCGCGCGCAGATCGCGCCCGATCCCGGTCAGCGTCCGTCCGGTGAAGAACCCGCCCATTCCGCCTCCTTGCCGCTTACCTGTGCTGATCTGCGTAGCATCTCAGACCGCCGCGGCCCCCTCCGCCCGCCCGTCGCCCCTTTCGTCGTGCACAATGTGGCGATCTGTCACCGACAGGTCGCTCACCGTCAACCGTTCGGCGCAGATTGCCCGCCGCTCGTCGACCCCACTCCCGGAAGCGCGAACCTACGCGCGGGTAGGCGGCAGGCTTCCAGCACCCCGAGGTGACGCTCCCGCCGGTTCGCTGGGGGGCGGGGCGGAGGCCGCGCGCCGTCGCGCCGGCATACCGCCCCTGTAACCGGAGACCGTCGCACCGAGGTTGGGGGGACGAGGTCACGGCCGGGCGCCGTGGCCTCGTTGTCGCCACGGGCTCGTGGTTCTCGCGGGCTCGTCTTCGCGGGCTCGTCGCCGCGGGGTCGTCCCGGGACGTTCGGCCCTAGGCCCGTGGGCGCAGGGCTGGTGGGCTCTCGGTGACGGTTGAGAACCCCGTTCGCGGGGACGGGATGTCCTCACGGCGGTCGAGAGAACCCGGAGGACGCGCATGACCCGGTCGGGCACCCTGAGCGATGACGAAGTCCAGCAGATCAACGCGTACTGGAGAGCCGCCAACTACCTGTCCGTGGGGCAGATCTACCTCCTGGACAACCCGCTGCTCCGCGAGCCGCTCGAACCGGGCGACCTCAAGCCGCGGCTGCTCGGGCACTGGGGCACCACCCCCGGACTGAACTTCTGCTACGCCCACCTCAACCGCGTGATCAGAGCCCGCGACCTCGACATGATCTACGTCATGGGCCCGGGGCACGGCGGGCCCGCGGCGGTCGCGAACGCCTGGCTCGAAGGCACCTACAGCGAGGTCTACCCGGACGTGTCGCAGGACGAGGCCGGCATGCGGCGGCTGTTCCGGCAGTTCTCCTTCCCCGGCGGCATCCCGAGCCACGTCGCGCCGGAGACCCCCGGCTCCGTCCACGAGGGCGGCGAGCTGGGCTACTCCCTCGCCCACGCCTTCGGGGCCGCCTTCGACAACCCCGGCCTCGTGGTCGCGTGCGTCGTCGGGGACGGCGAGGCGGAGACGGGCCCGCTGGCGGCGAGCTGGCACTCCACCAAGTTCCTCGACCCGGTGCGGGACGGCGCCGTCCTGCCGGTCCTGCACCTCAACGGCTACAAGATCGCGAACCCGACGGTGCTGGCGCGCATCCCCGAGGAGGAGCTCGTCCAGCTCCTGGACGGGTACGGCTACCGGCCGCTCCTGGTGAGCGGGGACGAGCCCGCGTCCATGCACCGCAAGATGGCCGCCGCCCTCGACCAGGCCCTCGACGAGATCGCCGACATCCAGCGCGCCGCCCGCGAGGGCCGGGCGTCGCAGCGGCGCCGCTGGCCCATGATCGTCCTGCGGTCCCCCAAGGGCTGGACGGGCCCGAAGGAGGTGGACGGCCTCCCCGTCGAGAACACCTGGCGGTCCCACCAGGTGCCGCTCTCCGGAGTGCGCGAGGACGCCGGGCACCGCGCGCAACTGGAGGAGTGGCTGCGCTCCTACCGGCCGGAGGAGCTGTTCGACGGGACGGGCCGCCCGGCGGCCGGGCTCCGGGCCCTCGCGCCCGCGGGCGACCGGCGGATGAGCGCGAACCCGCACGCCAACGGCGGGCTGCTGCTGAAGCCGCTCGCGCTGCCCGACTTCCGCGACTACGCCGTCGAGGTCGGCAAGCCCGGCACCACCACGACCGAGCCGACCCGGCGGCTCGGCGCGTTCCTGCGCGACGTCGTGCGGGCCAACCCGTCCAACTTCCGGATCATGGGCGCGGACGAGACGGCGTCCAACCGGCTCGGGGACGTCTTCCAGGCCACCGACCGCGTCTTCGAGGGCGACCTGCTGCCGACCGACGAGCACCAGGCCCGGTCCGGCCAGGTGATGGAGGTGCTGAGCGAGCACCTGTGCCAGGGCTGGCTGGAGGGCTACCTGCTCACCGGGCGGCACGGGCTGTTCAACAGCTACGAGGCGTTCGTGCACATCGTGGACGCCATGTTCAACCAGCACGCGAAGTGGCTGAAGGTCACCCGCGGCCTGCCGTGGCGGCGCCCGATCGCCTCGCTGAACTACCTGCTGTCCTCGCACGTGTGGCGGCAGGACCACAACGGCTTCACCCACCAGGACCCCGGCTTCCTCGACGTCGTGCTGAACAAGAAGCCGGAGATCGTCCGCGTGTACCTGCCGCCGGACGCCAACACCCTGCTGTCGGTCGGCGACCACTGCCTGCGCTCCCGCGACTACGTCAACGTCGTCGTCGCGGGGAAGCAGCCCGCCCTGAACTGGCTGCCGATGGACGCCGCGATCGCGCACTGCACCCGCGGCATCGGCATCTGGGAGTGGGCCTCCACCGACGGCGGCGCCGACCCCGACGTCGTCCTCGCCTGCGCGGGCGACATCCCGACGCTGGAGACGCTCGCGGCCGCCGACCTGCTCCGGCAGCTGTTCCCCGAGCTGCGCGTCCGGGTCGTCAACGTCGTCGACCTGATGCGGCTCCAGCCGTCCAGCGAGCACCCGCACGGCCTGACGGACCGCGAGTTCGACACCCTGTTCACCACCGACAAGCCCGTCATCTTCGCCTTCCACGGCTACCCGTACCTCATCCACCGGCTCACCTACCGGCGCACGGGGCACGGCAACCTGCACGTCCGCGGCTACAAGGAGGAGGGGACGACGACCACGCCGTTCGACATGGTCATGCTGAACGACCTCGACCGGTTCCACCTCGTCATGGACGTCGTCGACCGCGTCCCGTCCCTCGGCGCACGCGTCGCCCACGTCCGGCAGCGGATGGCCGACCAGCGCCTCTTCCTGCGCTCCTACACGCGCGAGCACGGCGAGGACGCCCCCGAGGTGCGCGACTGGACGTGGCCGTACTGATGCGGGTCCTGACGGTCAACCCCGGGTCGAGCAGCCTGAAGGTGAGCCTGCTCGACGCCGACGACACGGTCCTCGCCGCGGAGTCCGGCGAGGGCCACGAGATGGCCGGGCTGGCCGCGAGGCTGCCCCGGCCGGACGCCGTCGGCGTCCGGTTCGTCCACGGCGGTACCGACTTCACCGAGCCGGTGCGCGTCGACGGGAAGGTCACCGGGCGGCTCCGCGAGCTCGCCGACCTCGCGCCGCTGCACCAGCCCGCCTCCCTGCACGCCCTGGCCGAGATCACCGGTGCGCTGCCGGGGGTCCCGGCCGTGGCGTGCTTCGACACCGCCTTCCACGCCACCCTGCCGGACGCGGCCGCGACCTACGCGCTCCCCCGGGAGTGGCGCGAGCGGTTCGGGCTGCGCCGCTACGGCTTCCACGGCCTGTCGTTCTCCTACGCCGCGCGGCGCGCCCGGGAGATGATCGGCGGCGGCCCGGCCGCGCGGCGGATGGTGGTGTGCCACCTCGGCGCCGGCGCGTCCCTGTGCGCCGTGGCCGAGGGCCGGTCGGTCGACACCACCATGGGGTTCACGCCCCTCGAAGGGCTGGTCATGGCGTCGCGGGCGGGCAGCATCGACCCCGGCATCCCGCTCTGGCTGATCAAGCACGGCGTCCCGGCGGCGGAGGTGAACGGCGCGCTCGAACGCGACTCCGGGCTGCGCGGGCTGACCGGAACCGGCGACATGCGCCTCGTCCGCGAGCGGGCCGCCGGGCACGACCGGGACGCCCTCGCCGCCCTGGACGTCTACCACCACCGCCTCCGCGCCTGCGCCGCCGCCATGACCGCCTCCCTCGGCGGCCTCGACGCCCTCGTCTTCACCGGCGGGATCGGCGAGCACGATCCGGCGGTCCGCATGCGGCTGGCCGAGGACCTCGCCCACCTCGGGACCTCCGTCGATCCGGACCGCAACGCGGCCGCGGACGGCGACACCGACGTCACCGCCGCCGGCGCCGCCGTCCGGACGCTCGTGGTGACGGCCCGCGAGGACCTGGAGATCGCCACCGGTGTCCGCGGATGCCTGCGGCGCGATGCCCCGGCCGACGCCGCGGGGTAGTACATAAGGTGTGAAGGTGGAGTACACGGCGGGCGCTTCGGAGGGCGCGATCCGCAGGCTGGCGAACATCCAGGCGATCACCGATGAAGCGCTCGGCGCCAAGGACGTGGACGAGCTGCTCGACACCCTCCTCGACCGCGTGCGCGCCGTCCTCGGGGTCGACACCGCCGTGGTCCTCCTCCTGGACCGGGAGGAGCGGCTCCTCGTGGCGACGGCCGCGAAGGGCCTTGAGGAGGAGGTCGCCCAGGCCGCCCGCGTCCCGGTGGGCGAGGGGTTCGCCGGGCGCGTGGCCGCCGAACGGCGGCCGGTCTACGTCCCGGACGTGCGCGACGCCGGCGTGTTCAACCCGCTGCTCGTCGAGCGGGGCCTGCACTCGCTGCTCGGCGTTCCGCTCATCGGCGGCGGGAGGCTGGTCGGCGTCATGCACGTCGGCACGCTCACCCACCGCCGGTTCGCCGCCGAGGAGACCGAGTTCCTCCAGCTCGCGGCCTCCCGCGCGGCCCTGGCGGTGCAGTCCCTGCTCAGCCACGCCGAACGCGCGGGCGCGCTGGAACTGCAGCGCAGCCTCATCCCCACCGCGCCCCCGGAGGTCCCCGGGCTCGAACTGGCCGCCCGCTACCGTCCCGGCAAGGCGATCGTCGGCGGGGACTGGTACGACGTGTTCACGCTCCCCTCGGGAGAGGTCGGCATCGTCATGGGGGACGTGGCGGGCAACGGGCTCCCGGCGGCCGTCGTGATGGGCCGGATGCGCAGCGCGCTGCGCGCCTACGCGCTGGACAACGACGACCCGGCCGAGGTGCTCCGCAAGCTCAACCGGAAGATGCTGCACTTCGAACCCGAGGCGACGGCGACCGTCCTCTACGCGGTCCTCGATCCCGCGGAGGGCCGGGTCCGGGTGTCGTCGGCCGGACACCCTCCGCCGGTCCTCGCGCTGCCGGACGGCCCCGTCGAGTCGGTGGGCATGAAGTTCGACGTCCTGATCGGCCTCGGCGAGAACGTCCCCCGGCGGACCACGACCCTCGACCTCCCCTCCGGCGCCCTGCTCTGCTTCTACACCGACGGGCTGATCGAGCGGCGGGACCACTCGATCCTGCACGGGATCGCGCGGCTGTGCGAGGCCGCCTACGCGGGCCCTCCCGAGGCGGTCGGCGCGGCGGTGATGTCGGCGCTGATCGGCCGCGAGGCGGCCCCGGACGACGTCGCGCTCCTGCTCGCCCGCCGCGTCGCCGAGGAGCCCGGGAACGGCTGACGCGGGGCGGGGGGTCAGCCGGCCGGTTTGCGGGAGGCGGCCCGGGCGCGTTTCTCCTCGTCCTCCAGGAGGGGGCCGACGCGGAACGGGACCTGGTGGGTCAGGACGATCGAGGTGGTGCTGCGGCGGACGCCGGGGCAGGCCAGGATCGAGTCGATGACCTCGTGGAGCTGCTTGCCGTTGGGGGCGACCGCGCGGACGAGGAGGTCGCCCTGGCCGGTGATCCCGAGGACCTCCAGCACGCGCGGGATCGCGGAGAGCGCGACGGCGGCCTCGCGCAGCCGGCCCTGGGCCACCTCCAGGGTGACGAAGGCCGTCAGCTCGAAGCCGATGGCGCCGAGGTCGACCTCGCGGCCGCGGTGGCCGATGACGCCCTCGCGTTCGAGGCGCTCCACCCGGGCGTGCGCGGTGTTGCGGGCGATGCCGAGCTTGGCGGCCAGTTCCGTGACGCCGATCCGGGGCTGGTCGACGAGGCGGCGCAGGATCTGCAGATCGAGGAGAGTGGTACGGGTCACAACGCTCAGCTCCGGCGGGTAACTCTGTTCTGACTTGAGCAATCCGCTCAATTATCGCTCAGCCATCTTGCACTCCGCTCAGCGAGGACGGCTCAATGCAAGCATGAGCACCACCGTTTCTTCCTCCCCCCTCCGCGACCGGCTCGAACTGGAGCGCGGCCGGATCGCGATCGGCGGGGTGCACGCCCTCGTCCGGCTGCTCCTGGAGCAGCGGCGCGCGGACGCGCGGCGGGGGTGGCGGACCGCCGGGTTCGTGTCC
The DNA here is from genome assembly GCF_050936235.1 of Spirillospora sp. CA-108201. Lineage (NCBI taxonomy): Bacteria > Bacillati > Actinomycetota > Actinomycetes > Streptosporangiales > Thermomonosporaceae > Spirillospora > Spirillospora sp. CA-108201. Next base: position 4,548,466 of record NZ_JBNJNE010000001.1, read on the forward strand.
GGGTACCGCGGATCCCCCCTCGGCGGCCTCGACCAGCAGCTGGCGCGCGACGCGAAGCTGCTGGACGGCCACGACATCCGGTTCGTGCCGGGCGTGAACGAGGAGCTGGCGGCGACGGCCGTGTACGGGTCGCAGCTCGCCGAGCACCTGCCGGGTCCCCGGTTCGAGGGCGTGTTCGGGCTCTGGTACGGCAAGGCGCCCGGGGTGGACCGGTCGCTGGACGCGTTCAAGCACGCGAACTGGCTCGGCACGTCGGAGCGCGGCGGGGTGCTCGCCGTGGTGGGCGACGACCCGTCCGCGAAGTCGTCCACGCTGCCGTCGGCGACGGAGGGCGCGCTCGCGGAGGCGTTCATGCCGGTGCTGGTGCCCGCGTCGGTGGGCGACGTGCTGCGCCTCGGGCGGCACGGCTTCGAGATGTCCCGGTTCAGCGGGGCGTGGACCGGGTTCAAGCTCGTGACGGACGTCGCCGACTCCCACGAGATCGTGGACGTCGAGCCGGTGCCGGATCCGGTGTACCCGGAGTTCGCGTGGCGCGGGCGGCCGTGGAAGCCGACGCGCAAGCCGGGCGTGGACCTCCAGGGCACGACCGCTCTCGAAACCGAGGTGCTCCAGGGCCGTCTGGAGGCGGCGACGGCCTACGCCGCGGCCAACGGCCTCGACCGGATCGAGGGCGCCGCGGGCGACGCGGCCGTCGGGCTGGTCGCCGCGGGCCGAGCCTACGTGGAGCTCCGCGAGGCGCTCGACCGCCTGGGACTGGACGACGCGGCCCTGGCCCGCCGGGGAGTCCGGCTCCTGCGCCTCGCCATGATCTACCCGCTGGACGCGGACCGGATCCGGGAGTTCGCCCGCGGCCTGCGCGAGATCGTCGTCGTGGAGGAGAAGCGGGCGTTCGTCGAGTCGCGGATCCGGGACGTCCTGTACGACCTGGCGGAGCGCCCCGCCGTGTACGGCAAGAACGGCCCGGACGGCGCCGGCCTCGTCCCGCTGGACGGGGGCCTGGACGCCGACCGGCTCGTCAGGGCCCTCGCCAGGCTCCTCGCGGACCGCGTCGGGGAGGAGCACGTGGACCTGCGCGACGCGGTGCTGAAGCCCCGCACGCCGCAGATCAACCTGCTCGCCCCCGCGCGCACCCCCTACTTCTGCTCGGGCTGCCCCCACAACCGGTCGACGGTCGTCCCGGACGGGTCGGTCGCGGCGAGCGGCATCGGCTGCCACGTGATGACGGTGTTCACCGACCGCGGCATCGGCACCACGCAGATGGGCGGCGAGGGCGCGATGTGGGTGGGCGCGGCGCCTTTCTCCGACACTCCGCACATGTTCCAGAACCTCGGCGACGGGACGTTCTTCCACTCCGGCAGCCTCGCGGTCCGGCAGGCCGTCGCGGCCGGCACCGGCATCACATTCAAGATCCTCTACAACGCGGCCGTGGCGATGACCGGCGGGCAGGACGCCGACGGCGGCTCCGACCCGGCGGCGATCACCCGGATGCTGCACGCCGAGGGCGTCGCGAAGATCGTGGTGGTGGCGGACGACCCGTCCCGCTACCCGCGCGGGACGGACTGGGCGCCCGGCGTCCGGGTCCGGCACCGCGACGACCTCGACGCCGTCCAGCGGGAGCTGCGCGAGATCCCGGGCGTCACCGTGCTGCTGTACGACCAGGCGTGCGCGGCCGAGACGCGGCGCAAGCGCAAGCGCGGCCTCGTCCCCGACCCGCAGACCCGGGTCCTGATCAACGAGGCCGTCTGCGAGGGGTGCGGCGACTGCGGCGCCAAGTCCAACTGCCTCAGCGTGGAGCCGGTCGAGACCGAGTTCGGCCGCAAGACCCAGATCAACCAGACGTCCTGCAACAAGGACTACTCCTGCGTGGACGGCGACTGCCCCTCGTTCGTCACCGTCCTGCCCGGCGGGAAGCCCGAGGCCGCGCGGACTCTGCCGCCGATCGGCGAGCTGGAGGAGCCCGGGACGCGGCCCGAGTCGGCGGACGTGCTGCTCGTCGGCATCGGCGGAACCGGCGTCGTGACGGTCAACCAGGTGCTGGCCACGGCGGCCCTCGTCGACGGCCGCCACGCCCGCGCGCTCGACCAGACCGGGCTCAGCCAGAAGGCCGGCGCGGTCGTGTCGCACCTGCGCATCGGGACCGCCGACCGGGACCGTCCGGGCATGGTCGGCGCGGGCGGCGCCGACGCCTACCTCGTGTTCGACTCGCTGGCCGGGTCGGCGGAGGCCAACCTGCGCCGCTGCGCGCCGGACCGGACCGCCGCGGTCGTGTCGACCAGCGAGGTGCCGACCGGGCGGATGATCGTGGACACCTCGGCGTCGCTGCCGCCGAGCGCGACGCTGGTCAAGCGGATCGCCGAGCGCACCCGGGCGGACCGGCTGGTCGCGCTGGACGCCCTCGCGCTCGCCGAGAACTGGTTCGGGGCCACGACCACGGCCAACTTCGTGGTGGTCGGCGCCGCCTACCAGGCGGGGCTGCTGCCGCTGTCGGCGAAGGCGATCGAGGAGGCCCTCACGCTGAACGGCGTGCAGGTGGAGGCGAACATCCAGGCGTTCCGCGCCGGGCGCCGCCTCGTGCTCGAACCCGAAGGCCGCGACGACGCCGCGGCGCCGGCCGCGCAGGTCGCGCCGCGCCCGCTGGACGCGACCGCGTCGGCCGCGATGGACCTGGTCGACGCGTCCGGCGCGGACGGCGAACTGGCCCGCGTCCTGCGGATCCGCGTGCCCGACCTCGCCGCGTACCAGAACCTGGCGCTCGCCCGGCGGTACCTAGACGCGGTCATGCGCGTCGCCCGGGCCGAGGAGTCGGCGGGCGCGGGCGGGCGGCGCCTCGCGGTCGCCGTGGCCCGCAACCTGTACAAGCTGATGGCCTACAAGGACGAGTACGAGGTGGCGCGCCTGCACCTGGACCCGGAGCTCGCCCGGCGCGTCGAGGAGCAGTTCGGGCCCGGCTCCACGGTCGCGTACATGCTGCACCCGCCGCTGCTGCGGGCCGTCGGGGTGGACCGGAAGATCGCCCTCGGCCGGACGGCCCGCCCCGCGTTCCGCGCGCTGCGCGCGATGCGGCGGCTGCGCGGCACCCCGCTCGACCCGTTCGGCGCCACCGCGCAGCGGCGCGCCGAGCGCCGCCTCGTCACCGGGTACGTCGCGGTCGTGAACGAGCTGGTGGCCGGGCTGGACGCGGGCGCCGCCGGGGACGGCCGGCACGAGGCCGCCGTCCGCATCGCCGAGCTGCCGGACATGATCCGCGGTTACGAGGACGTCAAGACCGCGAACGTCGCCCGGTACGAGGAGAGCCTGCGCGAGCTGCTCGCCGCGTGGCGGGCCGAGCGGTCGCCGAGCCCGGTGTGACGCTCAGGTGATCGCGCCGGCCACCGCCCGGTCGGCGCGATCACCACCGGCTCCAGCGCGAGCGGCTTGGCCGGCGGGCCCGGCGCGGGCCGGCTCGCGTAGCACCGCTCGACGGAGATCTTGAGCGTCGCCGATTCCTCTCCGAGGAGCCCGCGAAAGGTGTCGCCGCCGTTCAGGGTGATTTCGAGTTCGACGTCGCGGTCCGCGTAATCGGCACTTGTCCCGGACGGCGGACGGGCCTCGGCGGGAAACGGCGCGGGACGATTCTCCAGCCGCGCCAGAACGGCCGCGGCCGGCGACGAGAGCGTGAGGGAAAGCGCGAGGAAACAGCACACCGACCAGGCCGCCGCGAGCGGCGGGACCGCCGCGACGCCCTGGTCCAGGAAGCGGTGCGGGCCGGGCAGCACGGCCTGTCCCAGCATGCCCGGCAGGATCGACGTCACCGTCGTGACCACCGATCAGATCCTGTCAGTTGGACCGGGGAATCTCAATAACAGGACGACTGACTTCCGGTCCAATTGCCGTCCCTTTTCGAAGCCCTTCGAAAAGTCCCCGCCGCGCACCGCCGCCGCCGCGGGCGGGCCGCTCGAACCCGCCGGGCCGGCGGCGCGTACCTCCTGGCGAGCCGGGGACCGCGCCCGGCACCGGAGTGCGACGAAGGTGACGTCCAGTGGAAACGGGCCTGCGGCTGACGGAGCGCTACCGCCTCGTGGAACGCCTCGACCGCGGCGGGACGCTGGAGGTCTGGCGCGCCTGGGACGAGCTGCTGGGCCGTCCCGTCGCGGTCAAGGTCCTGACGCTCGCGGGCGCCGGTCCGCAGCGGGACTTCCGGCAGGGCGTGAACCGCGCCGCCGGGCTCTCCCACGCCGCGCTGGAGACGGTCTTCGACAGCGACCGGACCCGCGACGCGTCCGGGCGGCTCGCGTCCTTCGTCGTGACCGAGTTCCTGGCCGGCGAGTCCCTCGCCGACCGGCTGCGGCGCGGGCCGCTCGCCGCGCCGGAGGCGGCCGCCGTGTGCGGCCAGATCGCCGGGGCGCTGGAGGCCGCGCACGCCGCGGGCGTGACGCACGGCGGTCTCGGGCCGGAGAGGGTCGTGCTCGCCCACGGCGACGCCGGCCTCGACGTGAAGGTCGTCGACACCGGCATCGGCGGCATCGTCCGCGCGCCGGCGGGCGGCGACGCCGAGACCACCGGCACCAAGGCCGCCGACGTGCGCGCCCTCGGCGCCGTCATCGCCGGCTGCCTCGCTCCGGGGACGTCGGAGGACCTGTCCGCGCTCGCCGCCCGCTGCACGGGCCCGGACGTCCCGTCCGCCGCCGAGGTCGCCGCCCTCCTCGGCCGTGACGAGGGGCCGCCGAACGCCGTCTCCATCGCCGGGGGCACGGCCCCGCCCGGCGGTCTCCGGACCCGCGCCCTGCCCCCGCCCCCGCCGCCCCCACCGGCGCGCCGCGGGAGCACCCGCCTCGCCGCGCTGGCCCTGGTCGTGGCCATCCCGGTCACGGCCGCCGCGGCGGTCCTGCTGTCGGCGCCGCGATCCCCGGTCGCCGTTCCGGCCCCGGCGCGGACGAGCGCCGCACCGCCCGCCCCGGCTCCCTGGACGCCGCCCCCGGCGACGGCCTCCCGCGCGACCGACGCGCTGGGGCGGCTGCGCCCCATCGTCAGCCGCGGCTACGCCGCCGGGGAGATCCGCTCCGACGTCGCGATCGACCTCGACAACGTCATCACGAACCTGGAGAACGACCTCACCGCCGACCGGAACGTCGACGTCGGCGGCCGGATCGCCGAACTGCGCGACAAGATCGTCACGCGGCGGAGGGAGCGCGGCCTGTCCCCCGGGCTCGCCGACGAACTGAACCGCGTCCTCGCCACCGTCCAGGCTTGACTTCCTCTCCCGCCTAAAGGCGGGCGATTCCAGCGGTCGCCCGCTGGGTTTCCTGCTTCACCGACGACCGCCCCGTCCGGGAGGAGTCCCGTTGAGGTCTTGCACCGTCTCCACAGGCGGTCACCGCCAGCCCGGCGGCCAGGATGTTGCGCGCGGCGTTCACGTCGCGGTCATGCACGGCGCCGCACTCGCACGTCCACTCCCGGACGTTCAGCGGCAGCGTCCTGAGGACCGTGCCGCAGGTCCCGCACAGCTTGGTGGAGGGGAACCAGCGGTCGACCACCACGAGTTCGCGGCCGTACCAGGCGCACTTGTACTCCAGCATCGCGCGCAGTTCTGCCCACGCCGCATCGGAGATGGCGCGGGCGAGCCTGCCGTTCTTCACGAGGTTGCGGACTGCGAGGTCCTCGATCACGACCGTTTGGTTCTCACGGACGAGACGCGTCGACAGCTTGTGCAGGAAGTCGCGGCGCCGGTCGGCGATCCGCGCGTGCACGCGGGCGACCTTGCGGCGGGCCTTGTCCCGGTTCGCCGAACCTGGGGTCTTACGCGACAGGTTCCGCTGCGCCCTGGCCAGGCAGACGCGGTCGCGGCGCTCGGGCCGGGGACTGGCGATCTTCTCCCCGGACGACAGGACCACCAGCGAAGTGAGCCCGGCGTCGACCCCGACCGCCCTGTCCGTGGCGGGGGCCGCAAGGATGGTGTCCTGGCACAGCAGGGAGACGAACCAGCGTCCGGCGCCGTCGCGGGAGACGGTCACCGTGGTCGGCTCGGCCCCCTGGGGAAGCGGACGCGACCAGCGGATATCCAGGGGTTCGGTCATTTTGGCCAGTGTGAGGTGACCGTCGCGCCAGGTGAAGGCACTGCGGGTGTACTCGGCCGAGGCACGGGACCTTTTGCGCGACTTGTAGCGCGGGTAGGCGGCCCGCTTGGCGAAGAAGTTGGTGAACGCGGTCTGCAGATGGCGCAGCGCCTGCTGCAGAGGGACGCAGGACACCTCGGTGAGGAAGGCCAGCTCTTCGATCTTCTTCCACTGCGTCAGCAAGGCCGACGACTGCGAGTAGGAAATGCGGCGCCGCTCGCTGGCCCAAGCTTGGGTGCGTTCCTCCAGCGCCTTGTTGTACACCAGCCGGACGCACCCGAACGTGCGCGACAGCTCAGCCGCCTGCTCACCGGTCGGGTAGAAGCGGTACTTGAACGCCCGCCTGACCTGCCGCGCCATGCCCCTCAACCTATCGGCTCGGGTGCGAGCGGAGACACCGAATCACCCCGGAGGCGACTCGCCTCTCCCTGCCCTGTTCGGCAGAAACTTCGTTTCTTCCCCGGCCGGAAGGCCGGGGCATCCACGCAGTGGAACCGATGACGGAGCGGGAGGCCGCGAAGTGGCGGCGCGAGGACCTGCCCCGCGCGCCGCACGCCGCCCGCTTCCCCTGGCTCGCGCTGGCCGGCGTCGCCGCCACGATCGCGGCGGCGACCGTGCTGGTCCTCGGGATCGGCGACACCCTCTCCAGCCGGGACGATTCCGCCGACCGGCTGCTCCCGCTCCAGGCGGCGTCCCCGCCCACGCCGCCTCCGCCCGAGCCGTCCAGCCCGGAGCCGCCCTGGCCACCGCCCGTATCGACCGCCCCCGAACCGCCCCCGCCGCAGACGCCGAGCGTGGAGGAGGTCCTGGTGAGGCTGCGGTACGCCGTGGACGAGGGGGTGGCCGCCGGGGACGTCCGCGACGACGTCGGCCTCGACCTCGGCAACGTGATCGAGCGGATGCTCGACCACGGGGAGCGGAGCCGCGCGGACGTCGCCTCGCTGCGACACAAGATCGCCACGCGCGCCCGCGAGGGCGCCATCACCGGCGGCCGCGCCGAGCGGCTCCGCATGATCCTCGACGGCGCGGTCCCCTGACCGCTTCTCCTCGGCGCCCACGGGCGCCCGGCCGCGAGCCGGGGCCGGGGACTTGACGACATATCGTTTATCGTTATTATCGAAAAACGATATGCCACACCCCCCAAGGAGACACCCATGACCCCGGCGACGCGCTGGACCCGGATCGACAGCCATGTCCTGGAACTGGTCATCGGCCTCGGCCTGCTGCTGGTCGGGCTCTTCCAGGCCCTCTTCCCGATCCTCGGCGTGACCGGGCCCTTCCCGCCGATCGACACCCGCGACGTCGGCCTTCGTTCCACCGCTCAGGTGCCGGACCTCGCCTCCGGCGGGACGACCCTGCGCGGCACCCGCCACGCCGAACTGGCCGTCCACGACCCCGGGCTGGCGGACCGCCTGCTGCTCGCCGCCCCCGAGATCGCCCGCGCCGCGCTGATCCTCGTGATCCTGTCGATCCTGATGCGGATGGCCGCGACGCTCCGCACCGGCGACGTCTTCGTCCCGGCGAACGTCCGGCGCCTCTTCGCGATCTCCATCGCCGTCCTGCTGCTCGGCACCGCCGCCCCCGCCCTCGACATGCTCACCACGAACGCGCTGGTCGGGGGGACCCCGCTCGAAGGCGCGGTCGAGATCGGCTTCACGGTGCAGGCCTCCACCATCCTGCTGGCGGTCCTGGTCGCCGCGCTGGCCGGGGCGTTCGGGCACGGCGCCCGCCTGCGCGCCGACACCGAGGGGCTGGTCTGATGCCGCCCGAGGACCCCCACCAGATCACCGTCCACCTGGACGCGATCCTCGCCGACCGGGGCATCACCCTGGTCGAGCTGGCCGAACGCGTGGGCGTGACCCCCGTGAACCTCTCCATCCTGAAGAACGGCCGCGCCAAAGCGATCCGCTTCACCACTCTGAGCGCCCTCTGCCGCGAGCTCGATTGCCAGCCCGGCGACATCCTCTCCCGAGCCGAGGAATGACGGCGACAAAGCGCACCCATAGGACGCGAAGACCGCAACCGTGGGACGCGAAGACCGCAACCGTCGGACGCAACGACCGCAACCGTGGGGCGCAACGACCCCAGCCACCACAGCAACCACCAACAAGCCAAACAATCGCGATTGCGAGCGAAGCCGGGTTCGAGCCTGCGAGAACCTGATCGCCGAGTGAGCCGCCAGGCGAACCGAGGCGATGCAGCAATCGCACGTGCTTTTTGGGGCGGTCGGCGCCCCCAAGGCGCCGACCGCCCCAAAAAACACAATAAATACAGCAGGCACCTCTCCGGATGAGGTGCCTGCTGTGCGGGGTACGGGCGAACCGGGCCTCGCGGTCCGGGTCAAGGCTTCGCCCGTTTCCCGTGTCAAGGAGGGGTGTCAGGCGCGGGCGATCACTTCCGTTTCTGGCTCGGGGACAGGACGGGACGGCCGGAGCCGGCGCGGGGTCATGCCAAGGGCGGCGATCGCAGCGATCACCATGAACGCGCCGACCATCAGCCAGGCGTGGACGTAGGCGGTGTGAGCGTCGGTGTAGCCGCGCGGGGTGCCGAGGACCGCGACGGCGAGGCTGACGCCGAGCACGGCGCCGATCTGCCGGCTCATGTTCACCACGGCGCTGCCCGTCGCGTAGCGGTGGGGCGGCAGCTCGACCGCGGCGGCGGACAGGATGGTGGGCAGGGCGAGCCCGACGCCCGTCCCGCCGACGAGCCAGCCCGGCAGCATCTCGGCGGCGTAGGCCGGCGCCGGGCCCAGGCTCATCGCGATCATGACGACGCCGAACGCGCACAGCGTGCACCCGACGGCGGTGATCAGCCCGACCGGGACGCGCGCGGCGAGGCGTCCGGCGATGAGCGCCATCACGGGGACCATGAGGGGGCCGGGCGCGACGGCGAGCCCGGTGCGGATCGGCGAGTAGTGCCAGACCTGCTGCATCCACAGCACGCCGAGCAGCAGGTTGGCGGCGAACGCGACGGTGAACAGCAGCACCGCGGCGTTGGACCAGAAGAAGGTGCGGACGGCCAGCAGCGCGGGCTCGATGACCGGCGCGGGGTGGCGCAGGGAGCGCAGCCAGAACCAGGCGAGGCCGAGCAGCGCGGCGGCGACGACCATGACGGTCCGCTCGCCCGGCCAGGCGTTGATCTTCACCACGCCGAGCGCCAGCGCCGCGATCGACGCGGTCGCCACGGCGGTGCCGACCGGGTCGGGGACGCGGGCCGTCACGCCCTCGCGCGAGTCGGGGACGAGGCGGGCCGCGAGCAGCACCGCCGCGATCCCGATGGGGACGTTGACCTCGAACACCCAGCGCCAGGAGGCGTCCACCAGGACGCCGCCGACCGCCGGCCCGGCCGCGGCGGCGATCGCCGAGGCCGCCGACCAGATCCGCACCGCGCCGCCGCGCCGCTCCGCCGGGAACGCCGACAGCAGCAGCCCGAGGCTGGTGGGGATGAGCGCCGCGGCGCCCGCGGCCTGCACGACGCGGAAGGCGACGAGCCACCACAGCGACGGGGCGGCGGCGCACGCCTGCGAGGCGAGGGTGAAGACGGTCAGGCCGAGCAGGAGGCCCGCCTTGCGTCCGTAGCGGTCGGCGAGCCGGCCGAGCGGTACCAGCAGGGCGGCGAACACGATCGCGTAGCCGTTGAGCACCCACGACAGGTCGGCCATCGACTCCCCGGCGAAGTCGCGGCCGATGTCGGTGAACGCCACGTTGACGATGAACAGGTCGAGGCCCGCCATGAAGGAGGCGACGGAGAGCACCGCGAGCACCGGTCCCCTGCGGACCCGGCCCGCGCCGCGCACCTGACTTTGTTCCACCATAGTCAGGGAGGCTAGCGAGCCCCCTGACTTTGGTCAAGCAAAGTCAGCAGGTTTATAGTGGAAGGGTGACAATCTCACTGGAAGGGCACTTCGCCGACCGCGACGCCTGGTCGATGCAGAACTGCCCGGTCGCGAGGACGCTCGCCGCGCTCGGCCCGCCGTCGGCGGTGCTGGTGCTCAGCGAGGCCTTCTTCGGGACGAACCGTTTCGGCGACTTCGTGCGCAACCTCGGCATGACCGAGTCGGCCGTCACCGCCCGGCTGCGCCACCTCGTCGACGCCGGCCTGCTCACCAGGGAGCCCTACCAGGAGCCGGGGCAGCGCACGCGGTACGAGTACCACCTGACGAAGATGGGCCTGGACCTCGCGCCCACCCTCGTCAGCCTCATGGAGTGGGGCGAGACCTACCTGCCCCACGAGGAGGGGCGCCAGGTCATGCTGACGCACGCCCGCTGCGGCGAGCGCGTGACGGCGCAGGTCAGATGCGCGGACGGCCACGACGTCGCGGTCGACGAGATCGTGATGGGCCCGCCGGGCGCGGCGGACGAGGACCAGGGGGCCGGCGGGGGCTGACGGGCGGCGGCGGGTCCTGCGCCGGCCGCGGGGCCCGCCCGGTCACGCGTGCCGGGTGCCGCCCGCGAGCCGCAGCGCGTGCTCGACCAGCGAGACGAGCACCTGCTTCGCCGACACCGTCCGGCGGGCGTCGCACAGCAGGACGGGGACGTGGGGGTCGATGTCCAGGGCCGTGCGGATCTCGGGCGCCTCGTACCGGTCGGCGTCGTCGAAGCAGTTGACGGCGACGACGAACGGCGTGCCCTTGCGCTCGAAGTAGTCGATCGAGGCGAAGCTCGCCATCAGCCGGCGCGTGTCGGCGAGCACGACCGCGCCGAGCGCGCCGCGCGACAACTCGTTCCACATGAACCAGAACCGCTCCTGCCCGGGCGTCCCGAACAGGTAGATGGCGACGCCGTCGCGCAGCGTGATGCGGCCGAAGTCCATCGCCACCGTCGTGGTGGTCTTGGCGGCCACGCCGTCGAGGTCGTCGACGCCGACGCTCACGTCGGTCAGCGCCTCCTCGGTGCGCAGCGGGCGGATCTCGCTGACCGCGCCGACCAGCGTCGTCTTCCCGACGCCGAACCCTCCGGCGACGAGGATCTTCAGCGCGACGCGCGGGCCGTCCGCCCGGTCGTCGGGCTCGTCCGGTTCCACGGCTGCGGGGGGCGGGGCGTCAGAGCGCGCGGAGTTCATCGAGCACCCTCCTGAGCAGGTTCGGGTCGTTGTGCGGCTGGAGCGCGGTCGCCACCGGGCCGAACGGCCCGGACGGGGACGGCGCCGGGGACCATCGCTGGACTTCCAGGAGGCCGGAGTCGAGCAGGTCGCCGGCCAGCACCCGGATCACCCCGAACGGCAGGCTCAGGTCCGAGGCGAGGTCGGCGAGGGCGTGCGGTCGCCGGCACAGCGCCAGCAGCCGGCGCTGCTGGCGCGAGAGCCGGCCGGGCTCGGGCGGCGGCCGCCCGGTCGCGACGAGGATCGCCACGATGTCGAGCGGCTCGCCGTTCGGCCGGGTGCGGCCGCGCGTCACCGCGTAGGGCCGGACGATCGGCCCGGCGGCGGCGTCGAGCCACCGTTCCCTGCCGGGACCCCGGGGAGCACCGGGCCCGTCACTGGGGTCCATCGCGGGTCACCGGTGTCCGGGTCCGGGCGCGCCCTGCCTGAGTCCGGTGGACAGCTGCCTGCCGACCCTCTTGACCAGCATCGTCATCTCGTAGGCGACGAGGCCCGCGTTGGCGCCGACCTCGCTGAGCAGCGCGAGGCAGCTGTTGGCCCCGGCCGGGACGACGAAGAACAGGCCCTTGTCCATCTCGACGAGCGTCTGCCGGATCTCGCCGGAGTCCAGTTGCGGCCGCGCCCCGACGGCGAGGCTGTGGAACCCGGCGGCGAGGGCCGCGAGGTACTCGGAGTCCTCGCGCGCGACGCCGCGCGACATGCCCATGACGAGCCCGTCCCGGGACAGCACGACCACCTTCCGGATCTGCGGGACCCGGTCGACCAGGTCGTCGAGGAGGAAGTTCAGCTCGGCGGCCACTCCCTGATACGTCATGTTCTTCCCTCCATGCCGTCCGCGGGTCCTTCCGGCGCCTCGTCCTCGTCCCGGCCGCGCAGCCAGCCCGCCTGCAGCGACGCGAACAGGTCCCGGGACGCCTCCGCCGACCGCTCCTCCCAGGCGGCGACGGCGTCGCCGGTGGCGGCGGGTTCTTCTCCGTACGGGCCGGTCTCCTCGTGGGGACCGGTGTCTTCGTAGGCGCCGGCGTCGCGCAGCTGCGGCGCGAGGCTCCCGCCGCGCACCCGGCGCGGCAGCGGGGCCCGCCCGCCGCCGGCCACCCGCGCGTCCCCGAACGGCGCGCCGCCGAACGGGGACTCGCCGAACTGTGTCTCACCGAACTGGGTCTCACCGAACTGGGTCTCCCCGAACGAGGCGGGCGCCGCGTACCGGCCGGCCTCCCCGCCGTAGGAACCGCCGCCGTAGCCGGGCGCGCGGGGTCCGGCGGCCCGGAACGGCCGCCGGGCGTCGGTCGGCGGCGGCGGCGGGCCGTGCGGCGGTGGGGTCGCGAACGACGTCGGGGTCTGGTCACCGTCGTCGAACCCCACCGCCGCGCTCTGGTCCGGCTTCTCCTCGCTCGTCCACTCGGGGAGGGTCGCCGGCGTCTCCGGCGGCGCCGCTTCACCGGCCGGCCACACGGTGTCGGGCACCGCCCTGTTGGGCGCCGTGTCGGTCGACGCCAGGTCCTGGACGGGCGCGATGTCGTACACCGGCGCGTTGAGCGTCGCGGTGGACGACGGCGCCGGAGGCGTGGGCCAGGCGCGCGTCGACCCGTTCACCGCAGCCGCGCCCCGCGGCTGGACGGAGCCGGCCTGGGCCCCGCCGTCCTCGTCCTCGGGCTGGTCGACGTCCACGATCAGCCGGCGCGGGATCAGCACGACGGCGCTGACGCCTCCGTACAGGGACGGCTGGAGCGCGACCCTGATGCCGTGCCGGCCGGCGAGCCGGCCGACGACGAACAGCCCGAGCCGGTCGGTGACGGCCAGGTCGAACTCCGGCGGCCGCGCCAGCCGCAGGTTCAGCGCGTCCAGCTCGGACTGGTCGAGCCCGATGCCGCGGTCGATGATGTCGACGGCGAACCCGTTGGCGCCCATCTCGCCGCGGACGAGCACCTCGGTCGGCGCGGGCGAGAACACCGTGGCGTTCTCGATCAGCTCGGCGAGCAGGTGGATGATGTCGGCGACGGCCTCGCCGATCACCGCGGCCTGCCCGGACACCACGACGATCTCGACACGCGTGTAGTCCTCGACCTCGGCGACCGCGGCGCGCAGCACGTCCTCGACGTGCACCGGCCGGCTCCAGCCCCGCCCCGGGGACGTCCCGGACAGGATGACCAGGCCCTCGGCGTGCCGGCGCATGCGGGTGGTGAGGTGGTCGAGGCGGAACAGGTCCTCCAGCACCTTGGGGTCGGAGGCGTCGCGCTCCATCTCGTCCAGCATCCGCAGCTGGCGGTGCAGCAGCGACTGGCTGCGCCACGCGACGTTGAGGAACACGCGGCTGATGCCCTGCCGCAGGTAGGACTCCCGCACGGCGGTCTCGATCGCGGTGTGCTGGACCTTGGTGAAGGCGTCGCCGACGCGGGCGACCTCCCGGGATCTGCCGATGACGAGCGGCGGCGCCTCCGCGTCCACGTCCACCTCCTCGCCGCGCCGCAGCCGGGCGACGACGCCGGGCAGCCGGTCCTCGGCGAGCCTCAGCGCGGCGCGCTGGAGCCCCCGCAGCTCCCGCGAGAGGCTCCGCGCGGCCAGCAGCGACAGCACGATCGACGCGATCACCGCGAGCAGCCCGAAGCCGCCCGCCAGGACGAGCCGCATGATGATCCGCTCACCGATCGGCTTGGCCATCTCGTTGAGCGCGAGGCTCGCCTCGGTGACCTTCTGCGCCCACGCCTGCGACAGCAGCTGCGTGGTGGCCTGCCAGTCCGCCGCCTCGGGCGGCAGCCGGTCGCCGCGCGCGTTGACGATCGCGTCCTCGGCCGCCCGGTACCGCTGGAACTCGGCGGACGCGGCGAGCCTGCCGAGCGGCCCGCGGATCCGCTGGTTGAGGTCGGCGAGCCCGGCATCGAACTCGCGCCGCCCCTCCGCGGCCCACTGGACGAACGCGGTGTGCTCGGCGGGGGTGAGCCGCCCGTTGCGCGCCATCGCCGCGGTGACGAGCGAGTCCTCCCGGAGCATGTAGGCGCGGGCGTTGCCGATGCCGATCAGCGCCCGGCCCTGGGTGAAGATGGCGACGTCGTTGACGGTCACCAGGCCGTCGAAGACCTTGATGACCTGGTCGAGCAGGACGCTGTAGGAGTTGATGACCTCCAGCGGCTGGACCCGGCCCGAGTCGACCCTCGCGCGCAGCTGCGGCAGCCGGTCCAGCGCCCTGACCGCGTCGGCGAGCCGCCGCTTGGTCTCCGGCTGGGCCGCGTCCCTCGCCTCGGGCGACAGCGCGGTCGAGCGGAACGCCTTGTCCACGGCGCTCACCCGGGCGCGCTGGCCGCCCAGCTTCTGCCGGTCCGCGGCGTCGCGCGTGCTGAGCGCGACGACGCTGAGGGAACGCTCCGCCTGGAGCTGGTTCACCAGGTAGATGCCGGGAAGGCCGACCTTCTCGTAGGTGGTGGAGAAGTCGTACTTGTCGAACGCGTCGCCGAGCGTGATGTTCGCGGCGAACGCCCACAGGGTGATGAGGGACACCAGCGGGACCAGCAGCAGCGCCGTGATCCGCAACCGGATGGGACGCCTGCGCCTGGGCCTGCGGCCGGACGCGTCGTCGCGGGGTGTTCTGCGGGACATCGAGATCACTACCTCTAGCCGGGTGCGGGCCGCGTGTTCCGGCCCGTGTGTCGGAGGTGGCCCGTTCGTCTGGGGGGGTGCGGGGTCAGGGGTGGGCCTCGTCCAGGGCCGCGCGGGCGACCAGGCCGCGCAGCCGACTGGTGATCATGGCGACGGCCTGGGCGTGCCCGCGCAGGGCCTTGTCCCGCGCGGTGTACTGCCCGATGTCGGCGTGCATCGCGTGGTCGGACACGATCGTCTGCCACAGCAGCGGCCTTCCGTTCGCCGCGATGCCGAGATCGATCACGGTGAACCAGGTCGAGACGACCACGACGACGGCCCCGACGCGGATGACGTCCTGCGCGAGCAGGCGTCCCCGCACGTCGAGCAGCAGCCGCTGGGCCTCCTCGGCCGTGGCGCGCCTCCCGTCCTCCCGGTAGAAGTCGGGGGGACGGCGGGGATCGGCGGGCCGCCGGCCGGCGGCCTCGCCCGGGGGCCGGTGGTCACCGGGCCCCGGGTCGGCGGGCCTCCGGTCGACCGGCCCCCGGTCGGCGGTCCGCCGGTCGGCGGGCCGCGGCTCGACGGGGCTCTGTCCAGCGGTCCCCCGGCCGGGGGACCGCTGATCGGCGGGCCGCCTGTCGGCGGGCATGGCGTCAGCAGGCATGGCATCTCCCATCGCCTTACCGGGGTGCGCGGGAGACGCTCAGCGGCCGGGGCGCTCGTCCCGCGGCCAGGCGCGCACCTCGCACCAGACCGCCTTGCCGGAGGCGGTGTGGTCGGTGCCGTGCCCGTCGGCCATGACCGCGACGAGGAACCAGCCGCGCCCCGTCTCCTCCATGAGGTCGACCGGCCGCGCCGTCGGGACGGCGGCGCTCTGGTCGTGCACCTCGATGCGGAGCCGGGTGCCGGCGCGCAGCAGCCGCAGGCACAGCGCGGCGCCGGCGACCGGCGCGTGCCGGACGGCGTTGGTGACCAGTTCGGACACCAGGACCTCGGCGTCGTCGGCGATGTGCCCGATGCCGGACGCGGTGCTGACGGACCTGCTGAAGCGCCGCGCCGCCGGCACGGACTCCCGCTCGGCGGGCAGCGTCAGCTCGCCCAGCAGGACCGCCGGGGGCTCGTCGAGGCCCCGCAGCCCGTTCGGCGCCGCGCCGTTCGGTTCCGCGACCTGCGCCGCGGCGGTGGTCAGGTGGCTCGGGAGTGGTGTGCTAGGGAGTTCGATGGTGTGGTGGTCGCCCGACATCATGAACGCCTCCTTGACTAAGGCGTGCCGCCCGATTCCAGCCCGGCCGGGGTGCGAGGCTGAGGTGGGCGTGGGGGGTTGGTGCCGGTGCCGCCGCTGTCCGGGCAGGCGGTGGCACGGCGTGCGAGGGACGCGGCCGCCTCATGGCGGGGCGCTCCCCTCGGACTGGGTGCCCGCCCGGGCGCGCAGCAGCCGGGCGGTGCTGGTGAACCACGCGTAGTTCTCCTGCTCGAAGCGTCGTCCGCGCAGGCACGTGAGGTAGGGCCCGAGAGGGGTCCCGGTGCGCAGGAAGGACTCCTCGTCCAGATCGCCGCGCAGGTGCTTGAGAGTGCGTTCGAAGACCTCGACCTTGGCCGCCGAGGCCACCGCCCGGTCTTCCAGTTGCGCGATGACGGAGTCGGCGCAGATGTGGTCCACGGCCTGGACCATGACGAGCAGGTTCTCGCGGATGATGCCTGGCTTGGCAGGGGTCACGGCGAACCGTTCGAGCTCGTCGACGCCGGCCTGGGTGACGGTGTACACGCGCTTGTTGGGACGGTCGTGCTGGATGATCTGCCGCCCGCTGATCAGACCTTCCGTCTCCAACCTCGACAGCTCCGAGTAGAGCTGCTGCGGTACGGCGTGCCAGAAGTTGGAGACCGACAAATCGAAGATCTTTGCCAGCTGGTAGCCGCTGTACTCGCCGTCGAGCAGCGCCGCCAGCACAGCGTGACGTAGCGCCATCGGCCTTCTCTCCCCGCCTTGACTCAGGGTGATGCCCGACGTTAGCAGACAACGACATGATTAGTCATCATGTTGACTAGGATTGGTCAGCGTCAATTCGCGCGCACGCCGCCCGGAGGCCGGCGACGCCCGGTTCGAGATCGGCCGCGAGCTCGTTGATCTTTCCGGCCAGGAACGCCTCGCGGGTCAGCCGGCGCTGCATCTTCCCGCTGGTCGTCCGCCTGACCGAGCCCCGCGCGGCCAGCACGACGCTGACGGCGGGCAGCTCGAAGGTGCGGGCGACCCGGGCCTTGACGGCGGCGGCCACCTCCTCCAGGGGCGTCCCGGCGGCGGCGCGGGTACTGATCTCCTGGACGATGACGACCTGCTCCCGGCTCGCGTCGACGGCCTCGCCGCCGCCGGGCGGGCCCGGGCCGAGGTCGGGGTCGGGGTCGGGGTCGAGGTCGGGGTCGATGGCGGCGTCGATCGCGAAGGCGGCGCCGAGCAGGGCGGCCGGATGGGATGCACGTGCCACTTCTTCGATGTCGTGCGCGTGGATGTTGCGGCCGTTGACGATGATCAGGTCCTTGATCCGCCCGGTGACGTAGAGCTCGCCGTCGGCGGTGAAGCCGAGGTCGCCCGTGCGCAGGAACGGGCCCTCGCCCGCGGACGTGCGGGCCCGGAACGTCGCCTCGGTTTGCTCGGGGCTGTCCCAGTAGCCGCGGGCGACGCTCCCGCCCCGCACCCAGATCTCCCCCACGCGCCGCTCCGGCCGCTCGGCGCGGGTCTCGGGGTCGACGACGCGGACGTCGAGGGTGACGGGACGGCCGCTGCTGACGAGCCGCCTGACCCCGCCGCGAGCAGGGGCCCCGGCCGCAACCGCGGCCTCGGCGGCGGGGACGGCCTCGTTCCGCGCGAGGGCCCCGGCGTCGAAGTCGCGGACGACGGGGCCGCCGCCGAGGGGCGCGCCCGTGATGAGCAGGGTCGTCTCGGCCATCCCGTAGCACGGCATCCACATCGAGGGCCGGAACCCGACCGGGGAGAGCCGCTCGGCCAGCGCCTCCAGCGTCGCGGCCCGCACGGGCTCGGCGCCGTTCTTCACGACGGTCAGCGACGACAGGTCCAGCCCCTCCAGCTGCCGGTCGGTGACGCGACGCAGCACCAGCTCGTACCCGAAGTTGGGCGCCACGGTGATGGTCCCCCGGTACCGGGTGATCAGTTCCAGCCACAGCACGGGGCGCTTGATGAACGTGATCGGCGAGGTGAACACGTACCGGCAGCCGAGGTAGAGCGGCTGGAGGAACTGACCGACCAGGCCCATGTCGTGGTAGTGCGGCACCCAGCCGACGCCGACCGTGGCGTGCGACCCCTCGATGCGGCGCCTGATCTCCTCGCCGTTGGCCAGCAGGTTGCCGTGGGTGACCATGACGCCCTTCGGCTCGCTGGTCGACCCGGAGGTGTACTGGAGGAACGCGACGGTGTCCGGCCCGGAGCGCGGAGGGGACCAGTCGCCGGCGTCGGCGTCCTTGCCCGCCTGGGTGTCGAGGCAGTGGACGCGCCCCTTCAGCCCGGCGGCCGACAGCCACGCGTCGAGGGTGTCGCGGTGCGCGGTGTCGGTGAGGATCAGCGCGACGTCGGCGTCCTCGATGATCCGGCGGGTGCGGCCGAAGCGGCCCGCGTCCAGGTCCGGAAGCGGGGCCGGGACGGCGATGACGCGCGCGTACAGGCAGCCGAGGAACGCCGCCAGGAACTCCAGCCCCTCCGGGTAGAGCAGCAGGACGGCCCGGTCCCGCAGGCCGCGCGCCTCCAGGCGGCAGCCGAGCGCGCGGGCCTTGCGGTCCAGGTCGGCGAAGCCGAGCACGTTCTCCTTGTACCTGCGTCCCGGTTCCTCGCTGATGAAGGTGAAGGAGCGGGTGTCGCCGTGCGTCCGGATGTTCTTCCGGACGAGCGACACGAAGTCTCTCGTCGTCTCCGGTGGCCCGGTCATGGGTGTCACCCGTCCTCTGCGGAGATGAGCAGCGAGGGTGGGAGCGGGGAGAGGGAGAGCAGGGAGAACCAGGGCCGGTCGCCCGTGCCGCGGAACATCGCCTCCTCCAGCGGCGGGAGGAAGTCCTCGGACAGGACGGTGTCGGGCTGCGCCCGCTGGAGCAGCCGCTGGAGGCACAGGACGAGCCACTGGCCGTCCTCGAACGCCCCGCCGAACACCTGCCGGTTGTGGAGCCAGGTGAGCATGCACGACGCCATCGCGTGCAGCTCGCAGTACCGCCTGGCCCGTGTCAGCGCCGCCACCGAGGAGGTGTCGCCCTCGTTCGCGCGGATCCCCTCCTCGATCCGGGCGCGCAGGGTCCCGATGGCGGACAGCAGGTCCTTCAGCTCGGCCGCGACACCGGGCGCGGCGTGCGCGTTCGCCGCCGCCAGGACCTCCTCGGAGATCTCCTCGAACCGCTGGCCGACCTCGTCGCGCCCCTCGTTGGTGAGCTGGAGCAGGCGTCCGTCGGGTTCCCAGGCGGGCGGCGTCCGCGTCCAGCAGAACAGGTCGGCGAGCAGCTCGTCCTCGCGGCCCGTCTCCTCCTGCGGGTCGATCAGGAAGGGCAGCTGGCCGGCGACGTTGGCGAGGTTCACGTGCGTGGTGCCCTCGAAGATGCTCGCGATCGCGTGGTCGCGCTGGAGCTTCTGGAACACCCCGTGCGCCACGCCCTCGCGCAGGTAGCCTCGGGCGGCGAGTACGGTCCCGATGCTGGCCACGACCTCCTCGCCGAGGACGGGCACGAAGTACTTCACGATCGAGGACCACAGGCTGAGCCGTCCGGGCGCGACCGTCAGGCAGCGCGCCACCGGGATCGCCACGCACTCGGCGATCAGGAGGTCCAGGTGCGCCTTGACCAGATGGTCGCGGATCACCGGGATCCGGTAGATGTCCGAGCCGTACAGGGTGCGCTGGCGCGCGTACTCCATCCCGATGCGCACCACCGCGTCCATCGTGCCGACCGACAGCGCCGCGATCGCGGTCCGGGTGATCTGCAGGGTCTTCAGCGTCTGGACGAGCCCGGAGCCGCGCCGCCCGATCACCCGCTCGGCGGGGAGCCGCGCCCCGGAGAACGCGACGCCGGACAGGTCGTGGCCGCGCAGCCCGACCGTCCGGACGGGCGGCAGCGTCGACCACGCCGCCGGCTCCAGCTCCCGCTTGTCCACGAGGATGAGGGAGAAGTCGCGCGGCCCCGTCCTGGCGTAGGTGGTGACGAAGCGTCCGCGGGTGGCGTTGCCGACCGGCCATTTCACACCGGTCAGCACCAGCTCGTCCCCCTGGATGTCGGCCTCCGACTCCGACGCCATCACGTCGCTGCCGTGGTCGGCCTCGGAGACGCCGAAGCAGGCCAGGTCGCCGCGCAGCACCCCGTCCGCCACGGTCCTGCGCTGCCACGCGTCGCCCCACAGCCAGACCGGGTTGACCGCCAGCAACCCGGACCCGTACATGACCGCGACGGTGACGCTGCGGCGGGAGATGCCGCGGGTGACGAAGAACAGCTCCTCCAGCGTCGTCAGGCGCCCGCCCAGCCCGCTCGGCACCAGGTACTTCGGGAAGCCCCACGCCCGGACGGCGTCCACCGCGCCCGGGGGGAGCTCGTCGCGCTCCTCCGCCTCCACGATGGCCTTGTAGGAGAAGGGCCCGGCCTCGTCGTCCATCGGGTCGCCGAGGTAGCCGTCGAGGTCGGCGGCGATCCGGTGCGCCGGCGCCAGCCTCGCGCGCGGGTGCCGTCCGGGCGCGGAACCCTCGGAGGCGGTTCGCCCGGTCGCGGGGCTCTCGGCGGTGGAGCCCCCCGTGGGGGGATTCTCGGAATGGCCAGGGTGAACGGAATGCGCGGGATGGACGGAACTCTCAGCGTGGGCCCCGGGGGCGGAGTGACCGGGGCGGACGGGGTGCACGGGGTGTGCGGGGACCTTGCTATCCATTTCCTTCGACTCCCTTGTGTGGGTCGCGCCTTCCGGTTCGCGGGCCGCGACTCCTGTGCGGGTCGGCTCCCTATGGCTGCGCGGTGTCGCCGGACGGGCCCCCCGCGTCGTCGGCGTTCGTCGGATCCTCCATGCGCCTGCCGACCACCCGGGCGAGCGTCATCGCCGCTGGCAGCGGGCGGACCATGACGGTCAGGCCGGTGACGAGCCCGGTGTCGCCGAACCTGAGCAGGTCCAGCCCCTGGACGTCCTTGCCCAGCACCCGGGCGCTGAAGATCAGCGCCTGTGCCGGGGGTCCTGCGCCGTTCGTCCCGCCCAGGGGGACGCCCACCAGCTCGTCGGTGTAGTGGAAGTCCTCGAAGACCTCCAGCAGGACGCCGAGCAGGGCGGCGACGGCGTCGCGCCCCAGGTAGGGCTTCACCATCACCGGGCTGCGGAACTCGATGCCGGGGTCCAGGGCACCGGTGATGGCGGCGAGGTCCTTGGCCTCCACCGCCGATCGGAACGTTCCGGGAACCGTCATCCGAGCTGCTCCCTTCGCTTGCCGTACGGTCAGTCGGCCGTCCTCGGCGGGACGGCTCCGGCGGGGGGCGAATCCTCTGGCGGGCCGCCGGGTCCGGCGGCGGGAGCGGCGGCGGGTCCGGCGGCAGGTCCGGCGGCGGTGGCGGGGAAGGCGGCGCGGGCGAGGTCGCGCGCCCAGTGCCGGTAGCCCGCGGCCGACGGGTGGAAGCCGTCGGACGCGAAGAGCCGCCGGTCGCGGGCCATCGCCTCGTCCATGGGAGCGTGGACGGCCCCGCCCGCGACGGCCGCGTCCCGCGTGATCCGGTCCATGGCGCGCGCCCGCGCGCCGAGGACCGAGCGCAGCGGCCGCGGCAGGGCCGGGAACCGGTGCACGGGCGGCATCCCGGCGACGAGCACGGTCGCCTCCGGGAACCGGCCGCGCAGCAGGGCGACGAGCTCGGTCACGTCCGCCGCCCACCGGCGCAGCGGGCGCCGCCTGAGCAGGTCGTTGATGCCCGTGGTGACGACCACCAGGTTCGGCGCGGAGCCGTTCGCGGGCGGGACGAGCCCGCCGATGATGCGCCGGGCCGTCGCGCCGTTCTGCCCGGAGACCGACCAGGCCACGCTGCGCCGCAGCCGCTCGCCCAGCTCCTCCGCCAGGAAGCCGGGCAGCGCCTCGGCGTGCCGGGACGCGCCGACGCCCACGGCGGTGGACTCGCCGATCACCACGACCCGGAAGGCCGCGGCCCGCCCGGGGTCGGCGCCGGCGACGAAGCCCTGCTCGTCCCCGGTGGCCGGGTCCAGCCGCGGTGTCCGCCGCACCGTCCGCCATGCCTGCACGACCAGTACGGGAGCGAGGAACAGCAGCATCGGCGAACGGAACGCACGGGCGACGGAATGTGCTCTTTTCATCAGTCTCCCAGACTGCTGGAACGGCCCCCGGTAGTCATTTCACCCGCTCGCCGAGCAGGCTCGCCGCGATCTGCCCCATCACCTCCGCGACATAGGCGTGCCCATCCGGGTTCAGATGGATTCCGTCGGCGCTCCACATCGCGGGGTCGGCGACCCTCGCCACCGTTTCCGACTCGGGGAAGGCCATTCCGAAATCGCGCGACACCCGGTCGAGTTCGGCGTTGAAATCGTGAATGCGCTGCACCGTGCGTTTCTTGCGGAACTGCGACATCGGCGTGATGTCCAGCAGCGGCGGCCGCGGGACCGGGATCGCGAGGACGACCGCGCCGCGCCCGCGGGCCCAGCCGAACAGCTCCGCCAGCCGGCGCGCCGCGGGCTCCCGCTCGAAGCCGCGCAGCGCGTCGTTCATGCCGCAGCCGAGCACGACCAGCCGCGGCGACAGCTCGCGCACGGCGGGCAGCTGGTCGCGGACGACGTCCTCGACCGTCGCCCCCGGGTCGGAGGCGTTGAGCATCCCCTCGCGGGGAATTCCCAGGTGAAGGGCCAGTCGTCCGGCCCAGCCGAGCCACCCGCCGGCCGGGTCCGGATCGTCCTGGCCCTCGGCCACGCTGTCGCCGAGCACCACCATGGCGGGCCCGGCGGCGCCGTCGCCGCCCGCCTCAGGCGGCCGGCCGGCCATCACGCGACGAGGTCGAGCAGGTAGTCGGTGAGGTCGGCCACCGTCTCCCGGCGCCGCGCCTCGGCCACGTCGACCTCCACCTGCAGGTGGTCCTCGATGTCGCTGATGATGCTGATCGCGTACACCGAGTCGACCCCGTAACGGGCGAGTTCGACCCCGGGATCGATGTTTTCCACAGGCCTGTCGAGGTAGAAGGCGATCTTGTCAAGAAGCCACGATTGCAGCTCGTCGTGGGAAATTATTTCCGATCGGGCCACCGCAACTCCTCCTTATGTCAGAGGATCATCGAAACAATCGCGATTGGTAACGGAAGACGAGCAACACGCAAGATACAGCCAAATGGTTGGCGTGTCTCGATCCGGGTGTGAACGATCGGACACGGAGGTGTCTCCGTCCTGTAAACCCAGTCAGTGGTACGGTAAAAACGGCGATAAGTTACTTACCAGTAACCACTTCCGATAAGGGCCCAACGCACGCGGGCCGGGCACGCCGTCCCCCCGCGCCCCACCGATACGTCCTCCCCCGCGGGACTCGCGGCGGCACGCTACCTGCGCCGTTCCACAGTCAGCCCCGTCCGGGCACGTCCCGGCGCCGGCCGCGAACCGGGCACGTTCCAGGAGAGTTTCGGACAACCCTTCGGCCGGGTGCCGCGCCGCCCGGCCGAGATCGCCTTACCCGAAGGCAAGGTTCATCTATCTCTTCAGTCGCGGCCCTCAGTCTGTCAGGCCACGCTTACAGGACCGTTCAGCCACGAGACGACGGGGTTGGGCTCGCGCTCCTCCGCGAGCCGCTCGCGGACGGCCCGCGCGTGCCGCGCCCGCCAGCGGTGCGCCGCGAGCCGGTGGAAATTGACGAGCGGCGCCGCCGCCGGACGCGCCCCCTCCGTGATCGCGTAGCCGTGGTGCCGCAGCCGGGACGCCAGCACGTGCTGGACGAGGTCCGCCTCCCACCCCTCCAGGCGGTCGCGCCAGGCGCCGACGTGGCGGCCGTTGACGGCCTCGTGCGTGCCCAGGTGCCACTTGCGCGTGGACGGCACCGTCCGCCGCGCGTGCCGGTACGCCGTCGTCATCGCGGGGTCGTACTCCTCGCCGAGGAACGCGCACAGCCCCGTCAGGGCGTCCTCGGGCTCGGCGACCAGGTCCTCGTAGCGGAACTCGTAGAAGGTGTCCGGGCCAAGGCCGGCCCTCAGGCGAGCGCCCGTGTCGACCGCCTCCCGCCACGTCAGCGCGGCGGCGCAGATGTCGCCGTCGAACCACGGCATCCGCGTCAGGGAGCTCACCGCGTCCCGGCCGTCCCTGACGAGATGGACGAACTGGGCGTCGGGGAACATCCGCCGGAGCATCGGCACCCGGCGGAAGTAGCTCGGCCGCTTGTCCCCCCAGCGCGGCTTGCCGTGCCGGCCCGCGTAGGCGCGGAACACGGCGGCGATCGCCGACCCGAGCGTCGGCGGCCCCTGCGCGATCTCCTCGACCACCGCGGCGGCGTCCAGCCGCAGCACGCCGAACTTGGTGCCCTCGCCGCCGGTGATCCATTCGGCCAGCGCGCGGCGGTTCTCCGGCAGCTCCAGGTCCCCGAACCGGTGCCGGATGTCGTAGGAAACGTGCACGAACCGCGTCTCCGAGGGAAACGCGATGTGCCGGTGCGAATGCAGCATCTGCTGGAGCAGCGTCGTCCCCGAGCGCGGGCATCCGAGCACGAAGACGGGCCTGCACGACTCCCCTGTCATGGCCCGCGAACGTACCCGCGGCCTCTGGGACGAAGCTCAAACGAACCTCAACAGAGCCTGAAAACCACAGGTCACAACAATCCCACAGGTCTCGGAGGCCCCGGGCGCCCCGCTCGGTCGGACTCGCTTCGCCCGGCGCCGGCGGCGTGTCGCCCCCGGCGTCGACCCGGCCCGCTCGTTTACCCGGAGGCCGGACGCACCCCTAGTCGTTGAACGTTCGAGTGCTTTCAATGGACCGAAGGGCGGTATCGCGTCGTCCGGTAGATGTCGTGGGCGCCGCCGTCGCCGAGCACCGACGCCCTTCCTGAGTAATGCTCGATGGACGGATTCCCCGTCCGCCGATAGAGCGGCGAGATATGCGCCGCCCGCAGGGGCGGGCGCTTCCCGAGTGGCTCACGGCCCGGCGTCCGCCGGCGCCCCGTCCTTTTCCCCCGGCGACGTTTCCGGCGCCGCACCGCGAGGTGGCGCGGTCGCCGCCGGAACGTCCGGTGTCTCCAGAAAGGCGCCGGCGGCCGGAGACGGCCCCAGGCGGCTCCAGACCAGGTGCTCGACCCGGGCGGGCGGATCACGGAGTTCGACGACGCGCAGGTCGGCGAGCCCGGTGACGAAGGCCGCGGGCAGCATGCCGATGCCGAGACCCAGCCGGACCAGCCGCACCACGAGGTCCGGGGTCGTCACCTCGAAGGCGACGTCACGTCCGATCCCGGCCGCGGCGAACGCCTCGTCCGCGAGCCGGCGCAGGCCGACGTCCGCCGCGTCGGCCAGCGGGTGCCCGGGGGCGACCACCGCCACCAACTCGCCGTGCGCCAGGACGCGGCCGTGCACGCCCTTCGGCCGGGCGCTGCGCGGCAGCCCGAGGAACGCGACGTCCAGCGTTCCCTGCCGCACCCGCTCGGCCAGTTCCGCGCTCCCGCCGACGCGCAGCGTGACCCGCACCCGCGGATGGCGGACGTGGAAGTCCCTCAGCGCGTCAGAGCGTCCTCTGGTTCGGCGCGGCGCTGACGGCGGCGTCGCTGCTCGTCACGCTCGCCGGCGTCCGGCGGGGCCGCCCGGCGTCAGCAGATCCGCGGTAGCGGGTCGCCGACCAGGAGGTCGACGATGCGGGTGCCGCCGAAGGCCGTCTTCAGCAGCACGAGCCCGGACGGGTCGTCGGTCACGCGGCCGATGACGGCGGCCTCCTCGCCCAGCGGGTGCGCCCGCAGCGCCGCCAGCGCGGCCGGCTCGCACTCGGGCGCGACCACGACCACGGCGCGGCCCTCGCACGCGACGTACATCGGGTCGATTCCGAGCAGCTCGCACGCGCCCCGGACGGCGGGCCGCACCGGGATCGCGTCCTCCTCCACCACCACCGCCGTCCCGGCGTCCGACGCCAGCTCGTTGAGGACGGTCGCCACGCCGCCCCGCGTCGCGTCCCGCATCCGGCGCAGGCCGCCCGGGCACGCGTCGGCGAGGTCGGCGAGCAGGCAGGTCAGCGGCGCGGTGTCCGACACGACGTCGGCCTCCAGCTCCAGCTCGCCGCGCGCCAGCATGATCGTGACGCCGTGCTCGCCGATCGGCCCCGTCACCAGCACCGCGTCCCCGGGGCGGATCTCCCCCGTGAGCCGGGACCGCACGACCCCGACGCCGGCCGTCGTGACGAAGCAGCCGTCGGCCTTCCCGCGCTCGACGACCTTGGTGTCGCCGGTGACGATGTCGACGCCCGCCGCGTCCGCCGCGCGCCGCATCGACTCGGTGACGCGCCGCAGGTCGGCGACGGGGAAGCCCTCTTCGAGGATGAACCCGGCCGACAGGTGCAGCGGCCTCGCGCCGCAGACGGCGAGGTCGTTGACCGTCCCGTTGACGGCCAGGTCGCCGATGTCCCCGCCGGGGAAGAACAGCGGCGACACGACGTGGCAGTCGGTGGTGAAGGCGAGGTCGGCGCCGTTCACCATGAACCGCGCCGAGTCGTCCATCCGGTCCAGGAGCGGGTTGGCGAACGCCTCCCGGAACACCGCCTCGACCAGCGTGCGGGTGGCCTTGCCGCCCGCACCGTGCGCGAGCGTGATCGTGTCCTCGCGGAGCCTGGCCTTGCGGGCCCGCGCGCGCTCGATGCGCTCCAGCACCTGCTCCTCGCGGACGGTCATCGCACCGTCTCCCCCACCCGTCCGGCGTCCCGCGCCGGATCCGCCCCGCCGGCCCGGCCGACCTCGCTGATCCGCTCGCGGGTGAAGCGGCCGAAGTTGTAGTACGCGGCGCACGCGCCCTCGGACGAGACCATGCACGTCCCGATCGGCGTCTCCGGCGTGCAGGCCGTCCCGAAGACCTTGCACTCCCACGGTTTCAGCACGCCCTTGAGCACCTCGCCGCACTGGCACGCCTTCGGATCGGCGACCCGCCCGCCCGGGATGTCGAAGACGCGCTCGGCGTCGAAGGCGGCGTACTCCTCCCTCATCCGGAGCGCGGAGTGCGAGATGAAGCCGAGGCCGCGCCACTCGAAGTACGGCCGCGGCTCCATGACCCTGGAGATCGCCTCCAGCGCCCGGGGATTGCCGTCCCACGGGACGACCCGGCCGTACTGGTTCTCGACCTCCGAGCGGCCCCCGGCGAGCTGGGCCAGCAGCATGTGCACCGACTGCAGGATGTCCAGCGGCTCGAACCCCGCGACGACCAGCGGTTTCCCGTAGTCGTCCGTGATGAACCCGTAGGGCCGGCAGCCGATCACGGTCGACACGTGGCCCGGACCGAGGAAGCCGTCCAGGCGCAGGTCCGGCGAGTCCAGGATCGCCTTGATCGCCGGAAGGATCGTCACGTGGTTGCAGAACACCGAGAAGTTCCCGACCCCCGCCGCGGCCGCCCGCAGCACCGTCATGGCGGTGGACGGCGCGGTCGTCTCGAACCCGATCCCCATGAACACCACGCGCCGCGACGGGTTCCGCTCGGCGATCTTCAGCGCGTCCAGCGGCGAGTACACCATCCGGATGTCGGCGCCGGCGGCCTTGGCGTCCAGGAACGCCCCCCGCCCGCCCGGCACCCGCATCATGTCCCCGAACGACGTCATGATGACGTCCGGCTGCGACGCGATGTGGATCGCGTCGTCCACCCGGCCCATCGGGATCACGCACACCGGGCAGCCCGGCCCGTGCACGAGCGAGACGCTCTCCGGCAGGTAGTCCTCCAGGCCGTGCTTGTAGATGGTGTGGGTATGGCCGCCGCACACCTCCATGAACTGGTAGTTCCGCCCGGGCTCGCACAGCGCGGCGATCGAGGCGGCGAGCGCCCGCGCCCGCTCCGCGTCCCGGTACTCGTCGACGAAGCGCATCAGTCGATCCTCGATTCCCGCAGCGCGTCGATCTCGTCGTCGTAGGCCTCGCCGAGGCCCTCCAGCAGCGCCAGCGTCGCCCTCGCCTCGTCCTCGTCGATCTTGGACATGGCGAACCCGACGTGGATGAGCACCCAGTCGCCGGCGGCGAGCCGCTCCCCGTCGAGCAGGGCGATGTTCACCGCCCGCCGGACGCCGGTCACGTCCACCTTCGCCACCGGGCGGTCCGCCATGATCTCCACGATCTCGCCCGGTATCGCCAGGCACATCAGAAAGCCTCCCCCGCCAGTTCGAGCTGCGTCAGTTCCCAGAGCGCGTGGTAGATCGTCGTCTGCGCCTCCTGGACGCGGTGCACCGACGACGACGGCACGGTGAACAGGTGGTGCAGGCCCGGCGTCTCCGCCATTTGCCCCCCGGTGTATCCGGCGAGCCCGACCACCGTCATCCCGCGCCGCGCCGCCTCCCGCAGCGCGGCGATCAGGTTGTCGGAGTTCCCGCTGGTGGACAGCGCCAGCGCGATGTCGCCCGGACGCCCGAACGCGGCGAGCTGCCGCGCGAACACCACCTCGAACCCGATGTCGTTGGACAGCGCGGTGACCACGGCGACGTCGGTCGTCAGCGCCAGCGCCGGCAGCGGCCGCGCGGACCCGCCCGGGTTGAGGAACAGCGCGGCGACGTCCTGCGCGTCCGTCGAGCTGCCGCCGTTGCCGAACGCGAAAAGCCGGCCGCCGGAGCGGAACGCGCCCGCCATCCGCGCGGCGCACGCCGCGAGCTCCTCGCCGTACCGCTCCAGGACGGCCTCGCGCAACCGGACGATCTCCTCCGCCTTCTCGCGGGTCGAGCTGCGCACGTCCTCCAGCAGGGTGTCCAGCCCCGAGCCGCCCGCGTACAGGAAGGGGTAGAGCATGTCGGTCACGTCGTCACGACCCCGATCGCCTCCTTGGCGTGGACGAGCACGGTGTCGCCGACCCCGGCGTCCACCAGCGCCACGCTGACCCGTTCGAGCCGCCCGCCGCCGACGTCGACGTCCGCGAGGCCGTCGCCGAGCAGCCGCGCGACGACGACCGGGACGGCCTCGTCCGCGCAGGTCACGCAGTGGTCGCCGGCGCACCCGGTCACGCGGTCACCTCCTGGCCGAGCACGCCCGGCTGCTCCAGGAACACGTGTACCAGCTCCCACAGCACGTGGTACGCGGTGACGTGCACCTCCTTCACGACGCGCGGGTCGCCGGAAGGCACGGTGACCAGGTGGTCGACCGTCCCGGCGAGCGCTCCCCCGTCGCCGCCCGCCAGCGCGACCGTCAGCATGCCGCGGTCCCGGGCGGACTCCATGCCGCGCAGCACGCTGCGGCAGCGGCCGTCCGGCGAGATCCCGAACGCGATGTCGTCCGGGCCGCCGAAGCAGCGGACCTGGTGGGCGAACACGTCGTCGAAGCCCGCGCCGGCGCAGACGCCGGTGAGCGTCGCGACGTCGCCGGTGAGCGACAGCGCGGGCAGCGCCCGCTTGCCGACGATCACCGGGTGCACGAACTCGACCGCGACGTGCTGGGCGTCGGTCGCGGCGGCGCCGGTCCCGAAGGTGAGCAGGCGCCCCCCGCCGTGGAACCGGGCCGCCATCGCGTGGCAGGCCGCCGCGATGGCGCCGGCCTCCTCGGCGAGCGCGGCGCCCGGCTCCGCCCGGCGGCGGAACACCTCCGCCACGGCGGCGGTCACCGGCCGGCCCCCGCGGGCGGCGGGGCGTGCAGCGACATGTCCACGGCGAGGTCCCAGCGGTCCGACAGCTCGTGCGACATCGCGTGGGCGTCCTCGCACATCGCCGCCGCGACGGCCGCCGTCTCGCCGTCCCCGGCGCGGTCGGCGACCCGCCGCAGCGTCTCGCCCGCCGCGATCTGCAGGTGGACGGCGACGTAGGCGTCCCGCATGTGCTTGACGGGGTCGCGGTGGCCGCGGCCGAGACCGCCCTCCAGGACGGACGCGAGCAGCGTCCCGGCGTCGCGCGCGATGCTCGGGGACGCCCCGTGCGCGTGCAGCCGCGCCTCGACCGCCCTCGTGTACGCCCGCGACCGCTCGGCGTAGTGGCCGAGCGGCCGGCACAGCTCCGGCTCGTCGGCCGCCGCGGTGAGCATCTCGCTCAGCGCGGCCTCGGCGTGCTCCTGGAGCGCGTGCGCGTCCTTCAGGTGGCCGACGAGCCGCCGCTCGATCGTCGTCATGAGCGTGCGCTCCGCGTCTCCGGTCACATCGACTCGGCTTTGAGGTACCGGCGCAGCGCCGGCATCTCCTTGACGAGCATCGCGATCGCGCCGACCGCGACCAGTCCGATCACCAGCCGGGCGACGCCCGAGCCGGCGCAGATTCCCTTCCTCATCCCCCCGCTCCCTCCTGTGCGAGTTCCCGCGTGAATTCCTCCGCCAGCAGCCGCTCGACCAGCGCGGCGGCCTCCTCGACCGCCGCGCCGACCGGCGCGCTGAGCCTCATCTCCCAGGTGGCGTCCGTGGTCCGCGCCGACGGCTCGCACGCGACGAGCAGGATGCGCGGCGGGACCGGGCCGTTGTCCCGGGCCAGCCGCAGCACCTGCGCGGGGTCGAGGCCGTGCGCGTCGACGGCGACGCCGCCGAAGTCGTCCGGGCCGGGCTCGACCAGCGTCACGGTGCCGGGGGCGTGGCCGCGCTCGGCCGCGTCGACCAGGACCGCGGCCGCGTAGCCGTCGCCGAGCGCGTACATGAGGTCGATGCCGCGGATGCCGAAGTCGACGACGTCCACGCCGCGCGGCAGCGAGCGGGTCGCCAGCCGCCGGACGACCTCCACGCCGAACCCGTCGTCGCCGTGGAAGACGTTCCCGATCCCCGCGACGAGCACCCTCCGGGACGGCGCCTCCCCGGGCAGCGGCTCGACCTCGTCCGGGCGGACGAAGAAGCGGTGCCCGAGCTGGTTGTAGGGGCCGAGGTCGCGGCCCGGGTCGTCGTCCAAAGCGACGACCAGGTGCACCCCGCCCTCCATGTCCTCCTCGACGCGCTCGACGACGGCGGTGCGCCCGACGAGCGCCAGGTCGAAGATGTCCGCGCCCCCGCGGGGACGCAGCCGGACCCGGCTCCCCGGAGCCGTCTCCCGCCCGCCCGCGCCCGCGTCCTGCCCGCTCACGTCGTCCCCGGTCACCAGACGTCCCTCCGCGGATCCCTCAATGTGCCGTGCAGCGCGAGCAGTTCCCCGTGCGACAGGGCGCCGCACCGCTCCAGGATCCGCCGCGCCTTCGGGTCGGTCGCCGCCACCTCGCGCCGCTCGTCCTCGGTGAGGCTGAGCACGCTGAGGATCAGCAGCTGGTCGATCTCCGTGCCGTCGAACAGGTCGCCCGGGCTCTCCGGCGCCACCTGCGGCCAGTCGTAGAGGACGATCGGCGCCGCGAGGACGGTGTCGCGGCTGCCCGGCTCCCCCGCGAGGACCGGCCACAGCCCGTCCCTTCCGCACGCGGCCGCCGCCTCCGCGAGCGGCTCCGGCGGATCCGTGAGCGACACGAACGCGCCGCCGCCGGTGCGCGCCACGACGTGCGCGCACAGCATCCCGGCGCGGACGGCGTCCTCGCGCTCCTCGGCGGCGCCGGTGTTGACGACCTCCGCGCGCAGCCGCACCACGCCGTCCGCGACGGGCACGGCCGAGATCTCGACCCGCCCGTCCACCCGCTCCCACGACCGGACGAACCGCACGCCGCCGCCGCTGCACGACGCCTTGCCGTCCACCGGCTCCTCTTCGGCGCCCCCGGCCACCTCGACCGGGACGCGGACGGGAGCGCCCACGAGGCGCTCGACCGCGATCGGGCCGCTGGTGAGCTCGCGTTCGCGGGCCTCCTGCCAGGTGAGGTAGGTCTCGCCCCCGGCACTGATCTCGTCCACGGGACTGTCGCCGTGCATCACCTGGCGGTGCACCGCGTGCAGGAACCGCAGCGTGACCTCGACGTGGGCCCCGGGCCCGGCTTCGAGGAGGAACTCGGCGTGGACCCTCCAGCGGTCGCCGTCGCGTTCGGCGTAGCCGCGCGGGTAGACGCCCCCGATCGTCCAGCGCTGCCGGTTCTTCAAGGCGGACCGGCGGTACGGCCAGAGGAGGTACCCCTCGTAGAGGACGGTGTCCGCGATCGCCCTCAAGCGGTCCACTCTTCCTCCTCGCGTCGCTTCTCCGCCTGGCGCAGCAGTTCGTCGACCGTGTCGTCGAACGAGGAGTGCGCGCGGCGGGCCCGGTAGGC
Organism: Spirillospora sp. CA-108201; assembly: GCF_050936235.1. NCBI lineage: Bacteria > Bacillati > Actinomycetota > Actinomycetes > Streptosporangiales > Thermomonosporaceae > Spirillospora > Spirillospora sp. CA-108201. The sequence continues at coordinate 4,580,470 of NZ_JBNJNE010000001.1, forward strand.
CGACAGGCGGCCGAAGCAGTCGTCGTCCAGCCGCAGCCAGCGGGCGGTGCCGTAGTAGCGGCCCATCAGGTCCCGCCACACCTGGAGGGGCAGGTCGCCGGTGACCTCGTGGTGCCACGGGATCTGCCCGGTGCGCAGCGCGCCGTCCTCCCCGGGGTAGAAGACCGTGCCGTTGAAGGCCAGGTCGAGCGGGACGTCGCCGCCGCCGAGCGCGTGCAGGTAACGGTCGGCCGCGACCTGCATGTCGTGCCCGCACGGCAGGGAGAGCGCCGCCTCCGTCCCGCCGCGGAACGTCGGCACGGTCGCGCCGACGCGCGCCCAGGTCAGGCCGCGCAGCGACCGGTCCCACATCTCCGGCGGGCCGAACACCCCGGCGAGACGGTCGCGCTCGGCGTCGTCGTAGCCGCGGCGCGCCGCCGCGATCGTCACCGTCGTCGTGAGCAGGACGCACTGGACGGGTCCGCCGTCCAGCCGCCGCAGCCCGATCCGCAGGCTCAGCGTCGGCGTCGCCGCGAACGCCTCCGGCTCGATGCCGAGCAGGTCGAGCCCGAGCTCCGGTGTCCCGGTCATGCCCTGCCTCCGCTCATGCTCTGCTCCTTCGAGGGGGGACGACCCCCCACGCCCCCCGGTTCGCCGCGCTCATGCTCTGCTCCTTCGAGGGGGGACGACCCCCCACGCCCCCCGGTTCGCTGCGCTCATGCCGGTGACAGATTCGGCATGGAGTCGAGGATCGGTCCGTGACCGTCCGGGTTGATCCCCGTCGAGCGGGCCGCGGTGGACGTGCCGTCGGGCAGGTGCCCGACCTGCTTGTCGTAGTTGCCCGTCGCGTTGCCCTCCCGGACGCCCTTCGTGTGCGCGGGCTTGTCGGGAGTGACGTCGGGCTTCCCCACTCTGATCATCGTGATCCCCTCATCTCGCCGGCGGCCGCCCGGGCCGCCCCAACTCGGTGAAGAACGCGCCGATGTGATGCCAGACCGCGTCGCCGCCGGTGAAGCCCGTCCAGTGCTCGCGCAGCAGGGCGGTGAGGCGGTAGCAGTCGTCGACCGGGAGGATCCAGTGCTCGGCCGCGTCCCGCGCCCGGTGCACGACGAGCGCCTCCACGTCCGGGCGCAGCTCCGCCAGGACGGGGTTGGCCTCGGCCAGGCGCCGCCAGCTCGCGGCGTGGACGGCCGCGTGCAGCGCCCCCGCCGGACTCGGATAGCGGGCGGTCACCTCGCCCGTGTCCGAGACGGAGAAGAAGGCCAGGTCGACCGGGACGCCGAGGGCGGACCACAGCGGGCCGTCCAGGCGGAACCCGGTCAGCTCGCGCCGCCGGTCCGGGACGAGCCGGTAGTGCCGCCCGCCCGCCGCCTGGCCGTCGAACAGGACGGCGCACGCCCCGCACGCGCACAGCAGCTCGCCCTTCTCCAGGTCGAGCAGGTGCCGGTGCGCGTCGTGCACCGGTTCGGCGCACAGCTCGCACCGCTCCACGGCCCCGGCCGGCGGCGGCGCCGGTCGCGGCGGAGCCGAGGCCAGCGCGGCCAGCCTCGGTGTGGAGAGCTGCGGCGTCATGCGCGGCTCCGCACCTGGTCCAGGGTGATCAGCACCTTCTCCGGCGCGGGCGCCTCGACCTCGACGTCGACGCGCTCCAGTTCCGGCGCCGCGGCGAGGGCCGCCCGCTTCACGGCGTCCAGCACCGGGCGGGGCGGGGCGGCGCGCCCCTCGGCCGCCGCCCTCAGGCGCACCGCGTTTCCGTCGACCCCGGTCAGCTCCACGGACGTGCGGTGCTTGGCCAGGAACCCCTCCAGCGCGGCGAGGGCCCTCCGGACCCGCGCCTCCGGCGTCTCGGGGTGCAGGCCGTGCATCGCCAGCATGTGGCAGACCAGCTCGTCCCCGGCCAGCTTCGCGGCGTCCGCGGAGAGCCGCACGATCCGGTCCAGGGCCTCCCCGTACAGCTCCACCAGCGCCTGGACGGCCTGGTGCGCCCCGGGGTCGAGCCCGTCGAGCAGCCCTTCGAGGCGCAGGACGTGCTCGCGGACGCGCTCGTCGTCCCAGCCCATCACTGGCCTTCCTGTGCGCCGAACATCGGGGAGTGCCGCTTCTGGACCGTCCGGCCGTTGCCGACGTACATGTGCACGCCGCACGGCAGGCACGGGTCGAAGCTGCGGACCGTCCGCATGATGTCGATGCCCTTGAAGTCGTCCGGGCCGTTCTCCTCGAAGATCGGCTGCCCCTGGACGGCGTCCTCGTAGGGGCCGGGCGTGCCGTAGGAGTCGCGCGGGCTGGCGTTCCACGGCGTCGGCGGGTAGGGGTGGTAGTTGGCGATCTTGCCGTCGCGGATGACGAGGTGGTGCGACAGCACGCCGCGGACCGCCTCGTGGAAGCCGCAGCCGATCGCCTCGTCCGGGACGTCGAAGTCGGTGAACACCTTCGTCCGCCCGGACCGGACCTCGTCGAGGGCCTTCTCCGCGAAGTGCAGCGCCATCCCCGCCGCGTAGGCGATGAAGTAGGCGCGGGCCCGGTCGCGCTCGATGGTGTTGGCGTACTGCGGCGGCTTCCACTCCAGGTTGACCTCCGGCATGCCGGGGGTCTTCGGCAGGTCGATCTGGACGCTGTGCCCGGTGGAGCGGACGTACGGGGTGTCCACCTCGCCGGCGAGCGCGGTCGCCCACAGCCGGGCGAGCGGACCGCCTCCGGTGTCGAGCGCGAGGTGGTCGCCGCTCTCGGGGTGGCGCCAGCGCGGGCTCATCACCCAGCTGTACTTGCCGCCGTCGAGGTCGCGCTTCTGCGGGTTCGGCAGCGTGGTCTGGTTCCACGGGTGCCGCTGGTCGATCGGGTTGCCGAGCGGGTCCTCCTTGACGAAGGTCTCCTCGTTGGCCCAGTCGTCGTAGTAGGAGCTGCCGAGCAGGATCCGCATGCCGAGGTTGATGTCGACCAGGTCCGTCGTGACGAGCTGCCCGTCCACGACGACGCCCGGGGTGACGTAGGCGGCCCGCCCCCACTCCGACATGTGCCGGTAGTCGTAGTCGCACACGTCGGGGTTCTGGAAGGCGCCCCAGCAGCCGAGCAGCGTCCGCCGCCGGCCCACCTGGTCGTAGCCGGGCAGCGCCTCCAGGAAGAAGTCGAAGATGTCGTCGTTCATCGCGACGGCCCGCTTGACGAAGTCGAGGCAGCGCGTCAGCCGGACGAGGTAGTCGGTGAACACCTGCGGCGTCGCGACCGTCCCCACGCCGCCCGGGTACAGCGTGGACGGGTGGACGTGGCGCCCCTCCATCAGGCAGATCATCTCGCGGGTGATGCGGCTGAGCTGGAGGGCCTCCTTGTAGACCGAGCCCTCGAACGGGTTGAACGCCGTCATGATGTCGGCGATCTTGCGGAACCCGTGGACGGAGCCGCGCGGCGCGTCGGTGTTCTTGGCCGTGGCGAGCAGGCCCGGGTTCGTCTCGGCGACCATCCGCTCGCAGAAGTCGACGAAGACCAGGTTGTCCTGGAAGAGCGTGTGGTCGAACATGTACTCGGCGGCCTCGCCGAGGTTGATGATCCACTCGGCGAGCGGCGGCGGCTTGATCCCGTACGCCATGTTCTGGGCGTAGATCGAGCAGACCGCGTGGTTGTCGCCGCAGATGCCGCAGATCCGGCTGGTGATGAAGTGCGCGTCGCGGGGGTCCTTGCCCTTCATGAACACGCTGTAGCCGCGGAAGATGGACGAGGTGCTCCGGCACTCGGCCACCTGCCCGTTCGCAAAGTCGATCTTGGTGTAGATGCCGAGGTTGCCGACGATCCGGGTGATCGGGTCGAACGCCACCTCGACGAGCCCCGTCTGCGCGGCCGCCCGTTCGCCCCGCGTCCGCGTCCCCTGCTTCATGACTCGCCCCGCTTCATCGCTCGCCCCTGTTCCATCGCCCGGCCGCCGTCCGTCGGCGCGGCCGTCCTGCGCTCGTGTCGTTCCTGGTCAGGCCGTGCCGCGCCGGCGGGTCCGCCCGCCGGCGCGGTCCTCGCTCACTGGTGCGGCCAGCGGGGCCGGTAGCCGCTGGTCAGCCTCTCCCGGTTGTGGCGCCACTTCGGCTCCCGGTTCGCGCTCTTGTTGGTGATCGACCGCATTTTCCGGATGAACGGCCCATAAGACCGCAGCAGCGTCGTGGAGAGGCTCGCCCCCGGCGGCTCGTCCATGAACGGCATGAACTTGTCCGGGAAGCCGGGCATCGTGCAGCCGATGCAGATTCCACCCACGTTGGGGCAGCCGCCGACGCCGTCCATCCAGCCGCGCTTGGTGACGTTGCAGTTCACGACCGGGCCCCAGCAGCCGACCTTCACCTGGCACTTCGGCGAGTTGTAGTCGCGCGCGAAGTCGGCCTGCTCGTAGTAGGCGGCGCGGTCGCATCCCTCGTGGACGGTCTTGCCGAACAGCCACGTCGGGCGCAGCTTGTCGTCCAGCGGGATGACCGGCGCCTGCCCGGCCGCCTGGTGCAGCACCCAGAGCAGCGTCTCCATGAAGTTGTCCGGCTGCACGGGGCAGCCCGGCACGTTCACGATCGGCAGCCCGCCCGCGGAGCGGAAGTCCCAGCCGAGGTAGTCGGCGAGGCCCATGCAGCCGGTCGGGTTGCCCGCCATGGCGTGGATGCCGCCGTAGGCCGCGCACGTGCCGATCGCCACGACCGCCCACGCCTTCGGCGCGAGCCGGTCGATCCACTCGTTCACCGTGATCGGCTCGCCGGTCTCGGGGTCGTTGCCCATCGACGTCCAGTAGCCGTCCCCGTTGATGTTCTCGTTGGGGATCGACCCCTCGACGACGAGGACGAAGGGCGCCAGCTCGCCGCGCGCGGCCTGCCGGAACGCCTCCATGAACTCGTCGCCGTTCTCGTAGGCGAGCACCTTGTTGTGCAGGTGGACCTTCGGCAGGCCCGGTATCGCGCCGAGGACGACGTCCTCGATGCTCGGCAGCGAGGCCGCGGTCACCGAGACCGTGTCCCCGTCGCAGCTCATTCCCTCGGAGGTCCACAGAATGTGGATCTCCTCCGTCAGCGGTTCCGCCGGAGCGGCGCTCGTCATCGCTTCCCCCCTCGGCCGGCAGAGGTCATCACCCCATGCGGTTGCCCCGCGGGAACGGCGCGAAACACCGCCCGAAAAGCCCCTCAAGCCGTTTCCCCGATTCGGTAAACACACCGTTTGAGCTGGGAAGATCGAGGGCAGCAGAACGGCGCTGGGACAATGGAAGCGGGCCGGGAGGGCGCGTGCACGAATTGGCCGTGACGGAGAGTGTCATCGCGGCAATTTCTACCCAATTGCCCGATTCGCGGGTGGTGGTGGTCCACCTCGAAATAGGGAGACTTTCCGGAGTCATGCCGGACGCGGTGCGTTTCTGCTTCGAACTGGCCGGCGAGGGGACGTGCGTCGAGGGCGCGCGCCTCGACATCACCGAGCCGGAGGGCGTCGGCGACTGCACCGCCTGCGGGGCCTCGTTCCCCGCGCGCGATCCGCTGGCGCTGTGCCCGTGCGGCAGCGCCGACGTGGTGATCAGCGGCGGCGCCGACCTGACGATCAAAGCGGTGGAGGTCCTCGACGATGTGTGAGACCTGCGGCTGCGACGGCGGGGACGCCGCGCGCCTGACGACCCTGACGGCCCCGGGGGACGGCCCCGGGCACCCCGCCGGGCACGTTCACGTCCACGAGCCCGTCCACGGGCACGGGCACGAGGACGGGCACGTCATGACGCTGGGCCAGAAGGTGCTGGCCCGCAACGACGACCTGGCCGGCCGGAACCGGGCGTGGCTCGCCGAACGCGGCATCGCCGCGCTCAACGTGATGAGCTCCCCCGGCTCGGGGAAGACGACGCTGCTGGAGCGCACCGTCGCCGACCTGAGCCCGGACCGCCCCGTCTCGGTGATCGAGGGCGACCAGGAGACGCTGCTGGACGCGCGGCGCCTCGCCGCCGCCGGGGCCCGGACCGTCCAGGTCAACACGGGCGCCGGCTGCCACCTCGACGCCGCGATGGTGGCCGGCGCGCTGGCCGCGCTGGCGCCGCCGGACGGCTCCACGGTGTTCGTCGAGAACGTCGGCAACCTCGTCTGCCCGGCGCTGTTCGACCTCGGCGAGCGGGCCCGCGTGGTGCTCATGTCGGTCACCGAGGGCGACGACAAGCCGCTGAAGTACCCGCACATGTTCCGCGGCGCCGACGTCCTGCTGCTCAACAAGACCGACCTGCTGCCGCACGTCGACTTCGACGTGGACGCCTGCCGGGACGCGGCCCGCCGGCTGTGCCCCGGGCTGCGCGTCCTGCCCGTCTCGGCGACCCGCGGCGACGGCCTGGACGCCTGGTACGACTGGCTCGACGAGGCGACGGCCGGGCCTTGACCTGGAGCGCGCTCCAGCACCTAGCGTTCTGCGCGAGCGACTGACGAGGAGCACGCATGCAGTACCGCAAGCTCGGCCGTACCGGCGTCGAGGTCAGCACCCAGACCCTCGGCGCGATGATGTTCGGCGCCGTCGGCAACCCCGACCACGCCGAGTCCGAGCGCATCATCCACCGGGCGCTGGACGCCGGGATCAACTTCATCGACACCGCCGACATGTACTCGGCCGGTGAGAGCGAGGAGATCGTCGGGAAGGCCCTCCAGGGCCGCCGGGACGACGTCGTCCTCGCCTCCAAGTTCTTCTTCCCGCTCGGCGAGGAGCGCAACGCGCGGGGCGGCTCGCGGCGGTACATCGTCCGCGCCGTGGAGGCCAGTCTGCGCCGCCTCGGCACCGACCGCATCGACCTGTACCAGATGCACCGCCGCGACTGGGGAACCGACCTGGAGGAGACCCTCGACGCCCTGACCGACCTCGTCCGCCAGGGCAAGGTCCTCTACGTCGGGTCGTCGTCCTTCCCCGCCGACTGGATCATCGAGGCGCAGTGGGCCGCCGAGCGCCGGGGCGGCGTCCGGTTCGTCTGCGAGCAGCCGCAGTACTCGATCTTCTCGCGGTCGATCGAGGAGTCGATGCTGCCCGCGGCGCGACGGCACGGCATGGGCGTCATCCCGTGGAGCCCGCTCGCCGGCGGCTGGCTCACCGGCAAGTACCGGCGCGACGAGCAGGCCCCCGCGGGCTCGCGCTTCGCGCCCTCGGACGACTCGCCGTGGGCGGGCCGCACCGTCGACACCGACCCCAGCGCCTCGGCCCGCTACGACGCCGTGGAGCGCCTCACCAAGATCGCCGAGGGGGCGGGCCTGTCGCTGACCCACCTGGCCCTCGGGTTCGTGGCCGAGCACCCGGCCATCACCTCGACGATCATCGGGCCGAAGACGATGGCGCAGCTGGAGGACCTGCTCGGCGCCGCCGACGTGCGGCTCGACGCCGCCACCCTCGACGCCGTCGACGAGGTCGTCCCGCCGGGCACCGACATGGCCGGCATCCGGCACGGGACCGGCAACCCGTCCCTGGACGCGGACCACCGCCGCCGGTCCTGAGCCGGCGGCCGTGACCCGGGCGCGGTCGCGCCGGGGCCCGGGCCGCCCCTACCGGATCAGCGGGTCGCGCGGCAGGCCGAGGATGCGCTCGGCGATCTGGTTGCGGGTGATCTCGGAGGTGCCGCCCGCGATGGACATGCCGCGCGACCCGAGGCGCATCAGCCCCGCGAACTGGCCGAGGCCCTCGGTGAACGCGGTCTCGGGACCGGCGAACTCGGCGAGCAGCGCGGCGGTGGCGTGGCCGTGCTCGGCGAGGACGAGCTTGGTGATGTTGCCCTCGGGGCCCGGCTCGCCGCCCGCGACCGCGCGCTCGGCGGACCGCAGGTTGAGCAGGCGCAGGGCCTGCTCCTCGGCGGCGTACGCGCCGACGCGCTCGGCCGCCGCCGGGACGCGGTCGCCGCGCTCGGCGTAGAGCCGGAACACGTCGGGGCCCGGCGGGCCGCCGACGCCGCCGCCGATGCTGACCCGCTCGTTGCCGAGGGTGGCGCGGGCGACCGTCCACCCCCGGTCGGGCTCTCCGACGACGTCGGCGTCGGGGACGAAGACGTCGGAGAAGAACACCTCGTTGAAGTCGGAGGTGCCGGTCGTCTGGCGCAGCGGCCGGACCTCCACGCCGGGGTGGTGCATGTCGACGACGACCATCGTGACGCCGGAGTGCTTCGGCGCGTCGGGGTCGGTGCGGACGGTGGCGAAGCCCCACCGGCAGTACTGGGCGCCGCTCGTCCACACCTTCTGGCCGTTGACGAGCCAGCCGCCGTCCACCTTGACGGCGCGGGTCCTGACGGCGGCCGCGTCCGACCCGGCTTCGGGCTCGCTGAACAGCTGGCACCAGACCTCCTCGCCGGTCAGCGCCGGGCGCACCCACCGGTCGACCTGGTCCTGCGTGCCGTGCTGGACGAGCGTGAGGATCACCCAGCCGGTGATGCCGAGCTGGGGGCGCTTCACGCCCGCCGCGCGGAACTCGTCCTCGATGACCAGTTGCAGCCCGGCGCTCGCCTCCAGGCCCCAGGGGCGCGGCCAGTGCGGCTGCACGTAGCCGGTCTCGATGAGCCTCTCGCGCTGCTCGGCCGCGGGCAGCGCGGCGATCTCCCGGGCCAGCCCGCGGATCTCCGCGCGCCGCGCCTCGGCCTCGGGCGGCAGGTCCAGGCTCGCCTCCCGGACGGCCCCGGCCGCCCCCAGCCGGGTCACGTCCCGCTCCGCGGCGTGCGGGCCGGCGACGGCCTCCAGCGTCGCGGCCCGGCGCAGCAGCAGGTGCGCGTCGTGCTCCCAGGTGAAGCCGATGCCGCCGTGCACCTGGATGTTCAGGCCCGCGTTGGAGGTGAAGGCGGGCAGGGCGAGCGCCGCCGCCACGGCCGCGGCCAGCTCGAACTGGTCGGACGGGCCGGACGCCGCCCGGGCCGCGTCCCACACCGCGGCGGTGGCCAGCTCGGCGGCGACGAGCATGTTCGCGCAGTGGTGCTTGACGGCCTGGAACGTCGCGATCGGCCACCCGAACTGCTGCCGCACCTTGGCGTAGGCGGTGGCGGCGTCGACGCATTCCAGCGCGCCGCCGACCGCCTCGGCGGACAGCAGCGTCCGGGCGGCGGCGGTCGCGTGCGCGCGGGCCCCGGCGAGGACCTCCACGGCCGCGCCGTCCAGCCGCACGCGCGCGGAGCGGCGGGACGGGTCCAGGTTGCCGGGCACCTCGACCGCGACGCCCGGCGCGCCGGTCCGCACGACGACCATGTCGTCGCCGGCGGGCAGGACGAGCAGTTCCGCGAGGCCGCCGCCGAGGACGACGCCGGCGTCCCCGGTGGCGGCGCCGCCGGTGACGGTGACCGCGCCGTCCAGCCCGAGGGCCGCCGGCGTCGCGCCCGACGCGAGGCCCGGCAGGAGCCGGGCCCGCTGCTCCCCGTCCCCCGACGCGGCGACCGCGGCGGACGCGATCATCGTCGGGAGCATCGGGCCGGGCGCGGCGGCGCGGCCGAGTTCCTCGGCGACCACGACCAGCTCCGGCAGGCCCGCTCCGCCGCCGCCGCCGTGCTCCTCGGGAAGGTGCAGCCCGAGCAGTCCCAGCGCGGCGAACTCCGCCCAGAAGGCGGGCAGGGCCTCCTTGTCGGCGTCCAGCAGGGCGCGGTTCGCCGCCCGCGCCTCCTGGTCCCGCAGGAACGAGCGCGCCGTCCGTGCCAGCTCGCGGTGTTCGTCGCTGATGGCGATCGCCATGGCCCCTCCAAGCTTCCGTCCCGGCCAGAACACCAGAATGTCATTCGGTTACCGTCCGGGGCGAGGGGGGAGACCCGATCGGTCCTCCCCGTGCGCCCCCCCGATCAACCGGCGGCACGGGTCAGGCGGTGGCCTCCACCTCCGCGCGCGACAGCACCGGATCCGGCGCGTCCGGCGCGGTGGAGGCGACCGGGGCCGACACGCCCGCCGCGACCCGCTCCCGCGCCTGGCGGAACTCCGGCAGCGGGCCGGTCGCGTCGTGCAGGGCGTTGAGGACGGCCCACAGCGTCGTCCGGCGCAGCCGCAGCGCCACCGGGTTGGGCGGCTGGTAGAGGGCGAGCTTGCGCGCCCACTCCGGCAGCATGTCGCGGGCCGCCCAGTCCATGAACGGGCTGCCGGGCTCCCACGGCCTGGTCTTGCTGTCGCGCAGGTTGGGCCCCGTCCCGAACGCCTTGATCGGGGTGATCGCGAGGCGCGGCAGATAGGACTCCAGGCACTCGGCGACCTCCGCCTTGGTGGCGGGCAGGTCCGTCCCGCCGAGGGCCTCGCCGACGCGGACGAACTCGCGGTAGTAGCGCTCCAGGCCGTCGCCCTTGAGCGGGCGGCGGTGGTAGCGCTCGTGCGCGGTCGCCAGCCCCCACACCACGGTCGCGTAGTTCCAGCGCAGCCACTCGGGGTCGTCGGCGTCGTACGCCAGCCCGTCCGGGCGGGTGCCCTTCACCGTGTGGTGCATGGCGCGGACGGTCCGGGCGAGGCGCTCGGCCGTCGCGGTCGAGCCGTAGGCCGTCCCGATGAAGAACGAGAGGGAGTGCCCGAGCCGCACGGCCGCGCCCTCGGGGTCGATGCCGCCGGTCGGGACGCCGTCGACGCGCTCGGGGATGCGGGAGTGGTCGTAGGCCATCCAGCTGATGCTCGGGTCCAGGCCCTCGATGTAGGCGGCCCCGACCAGCCCGAGCAGCAGCGTCGGCAGGTGCGAGTGGACGTACCAGACCGCGCTGCCGGGCCCGAACCAGCCGGGGTCCCCCTCCGGACCCGCGAACTCCAGCCCGCGGAAGAACCTGGAGCGGATCTCGGCGTCGAAGGCCCGCTCGAACCGCGCCGCGATGATGTTGGTCCTCGATGGCATGCCGCACTCCCGGCCAATTCTGGTGACAACTGTATCCAGAGTAAGTGTATGGGTACACCCGTGTCCAGACTTCGGGGAGCCCGCGGCCCGCCGGGGTAGGGTGGCCGGCATGGCGAGCACGCGCACGGCCGCGTCCACGCGGTGGGCCGGCGTCCCCGCGAGCCGGCGCCGCGACGAGCGGCGCGCCATGCTCGTCCGGGCCGCGTTCCGGCTGTTCGGCGAGGAGGGCGAGGCCGCCCTCACCGTCCGCGCCGTGTGCCGCGAGGCCGAGCTGCACACGCGCTACTTCTACGAGAACTTCACCGGCACCGGCGAGCTGCTCGCCGCCGTCTACGACCGGGAGGCCGCCGCCCTCGGCGAGGTCCTGGCCCGCGCCCTGGACGAGGCGGGCCCCCACCCGGGCGTCCGCACCCGCGCCGGCATCCGCGGCGTGCTGAGCTTCATCAGCGACGACCCCCGCCGGGGACGCGTCCTGTTCGCCGAGGCGCACGGCAACGAGGTGCTGGCCGAGCGCCGCCGCGCCGCGCAGACCGCCCTGCTGGAGGGCGTCCTCGCGATGAGCCGCGCCGAGAGCCCGCCGCTCCCCGTCGTCGTCGCCGCGACGATGTTCACCGGCGCGATGACCGAGCTCGCCCAGCAGTGGGCCGACGGACGCCTGGGCGGCGACCTCGACGCCGTCGTCGACAGCGCGGTCGAACTCTCCCTCGCGCTGCACGCCACGGCCGCTCCCCGCCTCTCCGGCGGGTAGCGGCGCCGGCGCGGTCCCGTCAGGCGTGCCGGCGCAGTTCCGCCGAGAGCTCGGTGGAGAACCGCTCGGCGTCCGACAGCCGCGTGCGGATCTTGTCGCAGCGCTCCTCGACCAGGGAGCGGTAGAGGGCCAGGCGCCCGGTGAGCTCGGCGCGCACCGCGTCGCCGCCGTCGCCGCCGTCGCCGCCGTCGCCGGAGCGGAGCCGGTCCAGGACGGTCAGCAGGTCGCGCATCTCCTCAAGGGTGAAGTCGAGCGGCTTCATCCGCTTGATGACCAGCAGGCGCGCGACGTCCTCGTCGGTGTAGAGGCGGAATCCCCCCTGGGAGCGCGCCGTGGGGAGCGCGAGGCCGACCTCCTCGTAGTGGCGGATGGTGCGCAGGCTCAGTCCGGTCCGGTCCGCGACCTCGCCGATCTGCATGTGCCTGCCGCCCATCGGGCTCCTTCCCACCTCACCGGTCAACCTACTCTTACGTGAGGTTAGAGTATGCGGGGACGGTCGTCGGAGAGGGGAGCGCGGTGAGCGCCGGAATCGGCACGGCGGAGGACGTTGCGGCGGAGGCGGCGCGGCGCCGGACGTTCGCGGTCATCAGCCACCCGGACGCGGGCAAGTCCACGCTGACCGAGGCCCTGGCCCTGCACGCGCAGGCGATCGAGCAGGCGGGCGCGGTGCACGGCAAGGCCGGCCGGCGGGGCGTGCGGTCGGACTGGATGGACATGGAGCGCTCGCGCGGCATCTCCATCACCTCCTCGGTGCTGCGGTTCGAGTTCGGCGACGCCCTGCTGAACCTGCTCGACACCCCGGGCCACGCGGACTTCTCCGAGGACACCTACCGCGTGCTCGCCGCCGTCGACGGGGCGATCATGCTGCTGGACTCGGCCAAGGGCCTGGAGGCGCAGACGCTCAAGCTGTTCGACGTGTGCCGCCACCGCGGCATCCCCGTCATCACGTTCGTCAACAAGTGGGACCGGCCGGGCCGCGAGCCGCTGGAACTGCTGGACGAGGTCGAGCAGCGCATCGGCCTGCACCCGGCGCCGCTGAACTGGCCGGTCGGGATCGCCGGCGACTTCCGCGGCCTGATCGACCGCGCCGACGGCGCCTACACCCGGTTCCGGCGCACCCCCGGCGGCGCCACCCGCGCGGCCGCCGAACGCGTCCCGGCCGAGCGGGCCGCCGCCGAGGAGGGCCCGGCCTGGGCGACCGCGAACGAGGAACTGGCGCTGCTGGAGGAGATCGGCGCCGTCCTCGACATGGACGCCTTCGCCGCCGGCTCCTGCACCCCCGTCCTGTTCGGCGCCGCGCTGCCCAACTTCGGCGTGAGCGCGCTGCTGGAGACCGTCCGCCGCCTGGCGCCCGCGCCGTCCGCCCGCACCGACGCCGGCGGGCACGCGCGCCCGGTGACGGCGCCGTTCTCCGGGCAGGTGTTCAAGGTGCAGGCGGGCATGGACCGGGCGCACCGCGACCGGCTGGCCTTCATCCGGGTCTGCTCGGGCCGGTTCGAGCGCGGCGCGACCCTCACGCACGCCCCGACCGGGCGTCCGCTGGCGACCAAGTACGCCCAGACCGTCTTCGGCCGCGACCGCTCCACCCTGGACGCCGCCTACCCCGGGGACGTGATCGGCCTGCCCAACGCCTCGGGCCTGACCGTCGGCGACACCCTCTACGTCAAGACCCCCGTGACCTTCCCGCCGATCCCGGCGTTCGCCCCCGAGTACTTCATGGTGGCGCGGGTCAAGGACAACAGCCGGGCCAAGCAGTTCCGCCGCGGCATCGACCAGCTCGACGGCGAGGGCGTCGTGCAGGTGCTGCGCAGCGACCTGCGCGGCGACCAGGCCCCCGTCCTGGCCGCGGTCGGCCCGCTCCAGTTCGACGTGTTCACCGCGCGGATGGCCGACGAGTTCGGCGCGCCGGTCGAGCTGTCCCGCCTCGACTACACGACGGCCCGCATCACCGACAAGGAGTCCGCCGAGACGCTCGACGGTCGCCGCGGCGTCGAGGTGCTCACCCGCACCCTCGACGGGTCCCACGTCGCGGTCTTCGTCGACAAGTGGCGGGTGCGCGCCATCGAACGCGAACACCCCGGCCTCACCCTCACCCCCATGCTCGCCGCGGGGGTCCCCGACTGACCTCCGGCGCGGCGCTACCCGCGTCCGGGAGGCGCCGGGTAGAGGGCGGCGATCGCGGAGACGACGCGGTCGCGCGCCGCCTCCGGCGCGATGATCCCGATCAGGACGTAGTAGGCCAGGCCCTCGGCGAGCGCGACCAGGTCGACCCCCGCGCCGCCCGGCTCCACCCGCCCCGGCAGGAGCCCGGCCTCCCGGTCCCGGCGCAGAAGCCCGGCGACCTGCCCGTGGAAGCGCTCGTAGTCCGCCCGCATGCGCCGCGCGATCCCGTCGTCGGTGAGGGCCAGGGCGGTGAAGGACTGGCGGACGCGCATGTGCGCCCGCGTCTCGGCGTCGTGGGCGATGAGCTCGGTCAGGACGGCGGTGAGCACCGCGCGCGGCGCGGCGCCTTCGAGGTCCTCGCCCACGAGTGACCTGATGCGGGCGCTGCTCAGCTCGTTGCCGCGCTCGAACGCGGCCTCGACGAGCTCGCGCCTGGTGGGGAAGTAGTGCTGGACGCGTCCCGCCGACACCCCCGCCCGCGCCGCGACCTCGGTCAGCGACACGGCCGGCAGCCCGCGCTCGGCGACGACCGCCAGCACCGCGTCGGCGATCTCCCGCCGCCGCACCTCGTGCCGCGCCCCCGGCCCGCGGGTCCGCCGCTCCATCGCCTCACCTTTTCAATGTGGACACATCGAATTGACGTCCCAGTCTAGCCGACCTAGCCTGACGCCGAGCAGAACAATGCGGTCACATTGATTTGGTGGGAGTCGGCATGGCACGAGCCCGACCGGAGGACGTCCTCACGACCTCCGTGACCCCGGCCGCGTCCCGGGTGATCCTCTCCCTGGCCTGCGCCGCCCAGTTCATGGTCGTGCTGGACGTCTCCGTGGTGAACGTCGCGCTGCCCTCGATCCGGGCATCGCTGGGCTTCACGGCCGGCAGCCTCCCGTGGGTCGCGGGCGCCTACTCCCTCGCCTTCGCCGGGTTCCTGCTGCCGGGCGGCCGCCTGGCCGACCTCTACGGGACGGGACGCGTCTTCGCCGCCGGCCTCGTCCTGTTCGCCGTCCCCAGCCTGGCCGGCGGGCTCGCGACCGCCCCGGCCCCGCTGATCGCGGCGCGCGCGGCGCAGGGTCTCGGCGCCGCCGTCCTCGCTCCGGCGACGCTGACCGTCCTCACCACCACGTTTCCCGAGGGCCCCCGGCGCACCCGCGCCCTCGCCGTCTGGACGGCGGTGAGCCTGGCGGGCGGCGCGGCGGGCAACCTCGTCGGCGGCGTCCTCACGCAGTCGCTGTCCTGGCGCTGGATCCTGCTGATCAACGTCCCGGTCGGCACGGCCGCGCTCGCCCTGACCGGCCGCGTTCCGCGGCCGCCCCGCAGGGCCGGGCACGCCGCGCGCCTCGACCTGCCGGGCGCCGCGTCGGTCACCGCGGGGCTCGCCATGCTCGCCTACGGCGTCATGCAGGCCGAACCGCGCGGCTGGGACGATCCCGTGACCGTGGCCGTCCTCGCCGGCGCGGTCCTCCTGCTCGGCGCCTTCGTCCTCATCGAGACCCGGCTGGCCCGCGACCCGCTGATCCCACCGCGGCTGCTCCGCCTGCGGGCCGTCTCCGCCGGCAACGCGATCATGCTGCCGGCCGGCGCCTGCTTCCAGGTGCCGATGTGGTACTTCCTGACCCTCTACATGCAGGACGTCCTGCACTACACCGCGCTCCAGACCGGCCTCGGGTTCCTCCCCCACACCCTGCTCACGATGGCCGTCGGCCTGCGCGTCACGCCGTGGCTCATGAAGCGCGCCGACGACCGGGCCC
Source organism: Spirillospora sp. CA-108201 (assembly GCF_050936235.1). Lineage (NCBI taxonomy): Bacteria > Bacillati > Actinomycetota > Actinomycetes > Streptosporangiales > Thermomonosporaceae > Spirillospora > Spirillospora sp. CA-108201. The sequence continues at coordinate 4,595,881 of NZ_JBNJNE010000001.1, forward strand.
TCGTCATCGCCGGCGCCCTGGTCGCCGCCGCCGGCTTCCTCTGGCAGAGCCGCGTCCCCGCCGACGGCGACTACCTCTCCGCCGTGCTCGGCCCGGCGGTCCTGGTCTCCCTCGGTGCCGGGCTGCTGAACACCCCCCTGACCGCCACCGTCACCTCGGGCGTCTCCCGAAGCGACGCCGGCGCGGCCTCCGGCCTGACGAACACCGCCAAGCAGGTCGGCGGCACCCTCGGCCTGGCCGCCCTCACCGCCGCCACCGCGCCGTCCGCGGCCGACCCCTGCGGCGACGCCTTCCTGATCATGTCGATCACGCTGCTGGCCGTCGCCGCCGCCTCCCTGGCCCTCCCGCGCAGGCGCGACGCCGCCGGACCCGGCGCGTGAGCCGTCGATCCGCGCCCCCAATGCCCGGGCAGCGGGACGCCAATCGCCTCGGCCGCCGTTTCCCCCGCCGCCATGGGCATGCCAATGGTCGTTCAGCAGGGGAAAAGACCAGCTCATGGCGCAGGTAAGGGCAGTTCGCTCCCCCAGCGCGCCGGGTATGCGCCGCCAAAGGGAGGTGACCGGCCCGTCCGGCACCTCGCTCCGAAAGGAGGGCACGCATGTTCAGGAAGAATCCGGCCGACGTCCGTTCCCCCGCACAGGCCGCGGTCCAGCGGCGCCGTCGAGCGCGAACCGCGGTCCCGCTGGCCGCCTGCGCGGCCGCCGCAGCCGCGGCCGCGGTCGCCGGGTGCGGCACCGGGGCGAGCGGCTCCAGTTCGACGACGTCGCCCACGGCTCCGACGACGTCACCCCCGACCTCGGCCCCTACCTCCACCGGCAGTCCTACGGGCGGCGCCGGCGGAGGCGCCGGCGGCATGATCAAGACGGCGAGCGTGGGGCAGCTGGGACAGATCGTGGTCGACGGCCAGTCCCGGACGGTGTACATGTTCCAGAAGGACACGGGGACCACCTCGACCTGCTCCGGGTCGTGCGCGGCGGTGTGGCCGGCCGTCACGACCAGCGGGAAGCCCCAGGCCGGTTCGGGAGTGAACGCGTCGAAGCTGGGCACCACCACGCGGAGCGACGGCACGACCGAGGTCACCTACGCCGGGCATCCTCTGTACTACTACGCGCCTGACGGCACCACGAGCGGCAGCGCGAAGGGACAGGGGCTCAACCAGTTCGGCGCCAAGTGGTACGTGCTGTCCCCGTCCGGCACTCCGGTGACGAAGCAGGCGTCGCCGTCGCCGTCGCCGTCGCCGACGGGTGGCGGTGGTGGCGGTTACTGAGACGCGCCGTCCCCACCGGACGGCGCGCTACGGCAGGGGGCTGCTCGCCGCTTCGCTGGCGGCGTCGGCCCTCGCCGGCTGCTCGACCGCGACCAACTCGCAGGATCCCGGCCGGACGCAGATCCGGTCGGCCGAGACGCCGCGCCTCGGGCAGATCCTGGTGAACCAGAAGGGGCGAACGCTGTACCTGTTCGTCGCCGACCCGCCGAACCGGTCGACCTGCTCGGGGGCATGCGCGAGCATCTGGCCGCCGGTGACCACCCAGGGCGTCCCGACCACGGCCGGAGGCGCCCAGCAGTCGCAGATCAGCACGATCAACCGCTCCGACGGCCCCCCGCAGATCGTCTACGGGGGCCACCCGCTGTACTACTTCCAGGCCGACACCGGACCCGGCGACACCCACGGCCAGGCCCTCACCCAGTTCGGCGCCGAATGGTACGCCGTCTCACCTCAGGGCCAGCAGGTCCAGAGCGGAACGAGCGCGGGAGCGCCATGAACAACATGCTGCGCTATCTGGGCGTGCTGCTGCTGTTCGGCATCGGCGGCGTCCATCTCTACGAGTACCTCGCGGACCACTACCGCGTCATCCCGATCATCGGCGTGCTGTTCCTGCTCAACTTCATCGGCGCGGTGCTGCTGGGGCTCTCCCTGGCCGTCCCGTTGGGGTCCCTGCCCGGCGTCGCGTCCGTGCCGGTCGCCGGCCGCGCGCCGCACGCTTTCGTGGCGCTCGGCGCGATCGTGTTCTCGCTGGGCACCCTCGCCGGCCTTCTGATCAGCGAGCAGAGCGCCCTGTTCGGCTTCCACGAGTACGGCTACCGAACCACCGTCTACCTCGCGCTCGGCCTGGAATCCGGCGTCGTCGTCGTGCTCACCGCCTACCTGGCCCTCGAAAGGCCGGCGATGGCGAACCGTGCGCCGAGGGGCGCCCGGTGACGCTCCGTGCCGGTGGGCCGCACGCGCTGTTCGAGCGCGGGGGGGGTAGATTGAGGGCGCAACCAACAAACTGAAGAGCCGTCCCGGCTTTTGAGTTGCTCCGCGAATGCGGGTGCGACGAGGAGCCGGGGCGACGATCTCGGGATCCTTCGCGCGCCCCGCGAACCAAGGGGATCTCGTGAATCGACGAACAGGGCGCCTGCGAGGTTTTGTCGCAGGGCCCCACAAGAATATGGGATCGCCGCCAGGCGATCCCCGTACCAGTGACAGGAAAGTGCTCGCGATGGCCGTGGCGGCCAATGCGGCGGGCGCGATCAACGGCTACTTCCTGGTGGCCGTCGGCGTGACCGAACATGTCGGGCCGGTGACGACGGCCTTCGTCTTCGTCCTCGCCGGCACATCGGTCTTCTGGCTCGTGTACCGGCCGTCGGTGCGGAGCCCCTGGCCCGTCTGGAAGCAGGCCGTCCAACTGGGCACCGCCCTGGGAACGAACCACGTGGCTTTCCAGTTCGTCCTGCGGTGGGTCCGGCTGCAGGTCATGGAGTCGCTGGCGTTCCTGTTCACTGCGACTTTCATGCTCGGCGCTGATGTCGTCCGAGACGTCCGACGGAAGACCTACTCGACCGTTCTGTGGCCGATCGCGGCGGGGCTGGGCATCTGGGCCCTGACGCGGGATACGGTCGAGGGCGCGGGCGAAGGGGTCTTCTCGGACGCCGTCCCGCGAATCCGCGTGGTGGATCTGCAGATTCCCGGCTGGGTTCTGGGGGTGGGCGCGCTGGCCGTCACGGCGGCCACCTACGCCTTCGCCCAGAAACGCCTGGAAATTCTCGACGTGGAGATCAAGGGAAAGGCCAACACCCTTTCCGGATTTCCCACGCTCGCCATCCTCGCGGTCACCGCGTGGACCATGGAGGGCGGTTGGAAGGGCATGACCGCCGACTACTGGCCCTACCTGCTGTACTGCGTGGCGAGCGGCCTGTTCGGCGCGCTCTGCGGCGGCATCGTCCGGGTGAAGGCCTACGAGCGGGGGCTCCGGGCGTCCACGGACGCGATGCTCCTGCCGCTGCGGACCCTCCTCGGAACCTCGGTGGGGATGCTCGTGGCGGGAGTGGCCCCCGGCCCTTCGGGACTGGGGGCGATCGGCCTGATCCTCGCCGCCTCCTACGGGGCCGCGAAGATCCAGAGCCGGAAGTCCGGCTCTGACTGATCCGACGGCGGGGAGGCTCACCTCCCCGCCGTTCGCGCGCCCGGCCGCAGCCGGAACGACGATGGGGAGGGGCCGCGGCCCCTCCCCACTGGTGGTGCTTGCTCCGGGCGGGCCGCGGCGCGTGCGCCGCGGCCCGCTCGGCCGGTGTGCCCGTCAGGCGGGCTCGTCCCCGACCTCGAAGGTGGAGCCGTCGCTCGACGGCACCAGCTTCGGGATCGGGCGCTTGCAGGCGACGATCGCGGCTATCACGACCACGACCATCCCGCCCCAGCCCCAGGCATCGGGGATCTGCTCCTCGCCCAGCAGACCGATGCTGGCGCCCGCGAGGCCGATCAGGCACGCGATCGGGCTGTCGAACAGGTAGAGCAGGCTCGACAGCGACAACGAGAGCTTGTCGGCCACCCAGGCGCCCATGAGCGTCGGCAGCGCGAAGGACAGGATGCCCGCGACGGAGCCGAGGCCGAGCACCTTCCACGACAACTCGGAGAACCCGCCTCCGAGCGGGACGCTCATCCCCCACACCGCGAGGGCGGTGAAGGGAATCGCGACCAGGTCGGCCACCGCCAGGATCCTGAGCCGCTCCACCTTCGAGTAGCTCACGTCGTAGAGGCAGCTGAGGTAGTTCCAGAAGCTCCAGGCCCCGAGAAGGCCGATGGCGATCCCGAAGAGCATCTCCCAGCGGAAGTGCCCGAACTCGGCCCAGGGCTTGTTGAGAACCGTCACGGCCGCGAACGCGACCACGCGAACCGCGACGTTCAGAGCCGCGAGCCGAAGGACCCTCTTCGTCATCCTCTCGCGATGGCGCCAGATCTTCCACAGGTTGCTGCAGTTGATGCACAGCGGACCCGCCGCGGACATCGTGACGATGGCCCCGAGTCCCACGGTCTGGATGCCGTAGGGGTACAGCGCGTTGAGGATCAGGATCCCCGCCCCGAGGCGAGCGACGACCCAGCGGTCGTGGGTCGTGAGCGACCGCAGGGGAAGGGGCCTTCGCGTCAGGCAGACCACGACGGCACCGAAGACGACGCCACCGACCACGGAGGTGACGAGCCCGCTGGCGAGCGGATCCTCCACAGCGTTGAAGCCCCAGCCGATCCCTTGAATCGTGATTTCCAGCAGTACGAAACAGCAGAGGCCGAATACCAGCACTGCCTCTCTCCTTTGTGACGACCTCCGCCCTGAGGACGGAGGTGGCTGTGATCCCGTGGACCACGGCGTGCTCTGGCCGATCGGGCCAGGACACGCCGGGATTCCGCAGAATCCGGACATGCCCCGGCGTGATGGCCGGAACAGTGATGACCGTGTGGAGAAAGCCGGCAGGCGCAGCGCGGCCGGCGAAGAGACGACGCAGATCACACGACCCGCGCGGGCTGGTGCCGATGCCTCCGATGGGCATTGGAACGGGGCGTCACCGCCGGGGGAGAAGAACGTCTCCGAGGCGGGCCGGCCCGGGGGCGTGAACGCGAAAAGGCGGCACCCTCGTTCACACGAGGGTGCCGCCTGATGCGGGATGGCGGCCGGGCGCCCGGATCCGCCGCGCCCGTTCCGGGCGCCGCCCGGTCAGAGCCGGCGCGACTCCAGGACGCGGCTGAGGAACTCGCGGGTGCGCGGCTCGGTGGGCTCCTCGAAGATCTGCTCGGCCGGGCCGCGCTCCAGCAGGACGCCGTCGTGCAGGAAGCAGACGGTGTCGGCGATGTCGCGGGCGAACCCCATCTCGTGCGTCGCCAGGACCATGGTCATGCCGGAGTCCTTGAGCTCCCGGATGATGCCCATGACCTCGGTGACGAGTTCGGGGTCGAGCGCGGAGGTCACCTCGTCCAGCAGGAGCAGGCTCGGCCGGGTGGCCATGGCCCGGATGATCGCGACGCGCTGCTGCTGCCCGCCCGACAGCCGGTCGGGGTACTCGCCGGCCTTGTCCGCCAGGCCGAACCGCTTGAGCAGCTCGTGCGCCTGTTCGGTGGCCTCCGCCTTCGCCCGCTTGTGGACGCGGAGAGGGGCGAGGGTGATGTTGTCCAGCACCGACATGTGCGGGAACAGGTTGTAGGACTGGAACACCATCCCGATCCGCTTGCGGACCTCGTCGGGGTCCGCGCCGGGGTCGGTGATGTCGTCGTCCTCCAGGAAGATCGCGCCGTCGTCGACGGTCTCCAGGACGTTCACGCACCGCAGCAGCGTCGACTTGCCCGAACCGGACGCGCCGATGAGGCAGACCACCTCGTGCGGCGCGACGTCCAGGTCGACGCCGCGCAGCACGGGATGGGCGTGGTAGGTCTTCCAGACGCCCTCGATGCGCAGCAGCGGGGTGCTCATCGGCCGCCTCCGGGAGCGCGGCGGCGTTCGGCGCGCGCCGCGAGATGGTCGGTGAACCGGGCCATCGGCACCGTCAGCGCGACGAACAGCACCGCCGTGGCCAGGTAGGGGGTGTAGTTGAAGGTGTCGGCCGAGTGGATCTGCGCCTGCCGCAGCGCCTCCAGCGGTCCGAGCACCGCGACCAGCGCGGTGTCCTTCTGCAGCGAGGCGAAGTCGTTGAGCAGCGGCGGGACGACCCGGCGCACCGCCTGCGGCAGGACCACGTACCGCAGGCTCTGCCCCTTGCTGAGGCCCAGCGAGCGGGCCGCGGCGCGCTGGCTGGGGTGGATGGAGTCGATGCCCGCCCGGAACACCTCCGCGACGTACGCCCCGTAGGAGAGGACGAGCGCGAACCCGCCCAGCACCGCCGGGCTTTCGGGGACGCCCTGCAACCGCAGCGCCGGGAGCCCGAACCCGACCAGGTACACCAGCAGGATCGTCGGGATGCCGCGGAACACGTCGGTGTAGGCGACGGCCAGCGCCCGCAGCGGGAACAGCAGCGGGGTCCGCAGCCCCCGCGCGAGCGCGACCAGCAGTCCCAGCACCAGGATCGCCACTTCGGCGATCAGGAAGATCCGCACGTTCAGCCAGAAGCCGCTCAGCACGTCCGGGAACGCGCCGGTGAGCTCGCCCCAGTTGAAGAACGTCTCGCGGACGCGCGGCCAGCCCGGCGACCCGACCACCACGACCAGCGCGACCGCGACGCACAGCACCGTCGACGCGGCGGCCACCGACCCGGACCGGACGTCGGCCCGGCGCCGGCGCCGCTCCCGTTCGATCTGCCGCTCGCTCTTGACCCAGGCGGTCTGCCCGCTTGCCTGCGCGGTCACTTCAGGACGGGGGCGCCGGCCGACGCGGTCAGCCACTGCTGCTGGATCTTCTCCAGCTCACCGGAGGACTTCAGCTGCCCGATCGCCTGGTCGAGGCAGCCGGCGAGCCCGCTGCCCCGCTCCATGAGCAGCCCGAAGTGCTCGGCGGAGCCGCCCTGCGACTGCGGCAGCTGACCGACGATCTTGGAGTCGTCGATCTGCGCGGCGGTGACGTAGAAGGCGGTCGGCAGGTCGAGCACCAGCACGTCCACCTGCTTGTTCTTCAGCGCGTTCACCGCGTCGATCTGCGTGTTGAAGATCTTCGGCTCGTCGCCGGGCTTGATCTGGTTCTTCACCGCCTGCAGCGCCGTCGTCCCGACCTGGACCGCGATGCGCGCCTTGCCCAGCTCCGCGACGGACTTCGCGTCCGCGAACTTGCCGTCCTTGAGCGTCACGACGCCCTGCCGCACGTCGTAGTAGCCGGCGCTGAACGCCACCGCCTTCTCGCGCGCGGGGGTGACCGAGATCTGGTTGATGTCGAAGTCGAAGGTCTTGGGCCCCGGCGCGTACGACGACTCGAACGACTGGGTCTTCCACACCACCTGGTCCTTGGCGAAGCCGAGCTTGCCGGCGACCGCGTAGGCGACGGCGCCCTCGAAGCCCTGCCCGTTGGACGGGTCGTCGTCCTTGAACCACGGTTCGAACGCCGGCTTGTCGGTCGCGACGGTGAGCTTGCCGGGCGACTTCAGCGGCAGCTTGTCCTTGGCGCAGGAGGCGGGGCTCTTGCTCGCCGAGGCGCCCGAGTCCTCATCCTGAGGAGCGCATGCGCTGACGGCGAGGGCTAGCGCGGCGGCGCCGGCGAGCGTTGCCACGAGGGGACGGCGGATCACGGGAGATGCCTCCGGCGGTGAGGGTTTACGGATCATGGATGCGGCACCGCGCGCAGGGTGAGGGTCCGCGCGCCTGCCAGGCCGAGTACTTCGACGGCGCGCCCCTGGTTGACACCCAGGGCGAGCCATCCGGACGAGTCGGTCCACAGCAGCGGCTCCCCGACCGCCACGCTGCCGAAGGTGCGCTGGAACGGGACGCGGACCGTCCGGGACGGTCCGTCTGCAACGTTCCATCGCACGTCAAGGGGGGTGCCGGGCTCCAGCGTCCCGAACGCCGCCGCCAGGTCGCCGGGCTCCGCGCCCAGCACCTGGCTGCCGAACCGGTCGGTGTACAGCACGGGAACGGTCAGCTCGCCCGGCCGGACCACCGTGGGCGGGACGTCCAGCGGAAGCGGGTCGACGGCCGCACCGAGGTCGGCCGCGTCCGCGCCCGCCGCGACGTGCGCGGCGGCGGGAGCGAAGACGTCGCGCCCGTGGAACGAGGTCGAGACCCGCGGCAGCCGGTAGGTCGGGTTCTCCAGCGCGTACGCCCCGGTGATCCCGCCCAGCGCCTCCGCCGCCGGCACCAGCAGCCCGTTGTCCGGCCCGACCAGCACGTCGCCGCGCCCGGTCGCGATCGCCAGGGGCCGGCGCGACGTCCCGACCCCCGGGTCCACGATCCCGACGTGCACGCCCACCGGCAGGTACGGCAGCGCCTGCCGCAGCAGCATCGCCCCCTCCCGCACGTCGAACGGCGTGATCTCGTCGCTGAGCACCAGCACGTTCGCGTCCGGGGCGATCCCGTACACCACCCCCGCGCAGATCGCCGTGTACGCCGCTCCGAAGTCGGTCGCCAGGCTGACGAACGGACGACTCTGCGGCATGGGCGACCTCATGAAACGAAAGGGATGCGTGGTACAGGAGTGGAAATCCTACCAAGTCGATAGATTAGCCAGCCCCGCCGCCCCTGTCCGGCAAGCGCCGATCACCGTCCCACGATGCGAGACGGCCGTCTTGCCGTCTCGCTCACAACCGTCCGGCACTCGCCGCGCATCCTCGCCTCCGTCTCCGGAACCGGACGATGTGATGGCGATAACAGTTGTCATTTTCAGTAACGCCGACACGGTCCGTACCGCAGGCGGAAGCCGCCTGCCTCCCGGTTCTCCGGGAGAAGAACCAAACGAAAGGTCGTTGCCTCATGTCCAAAGTGAGGTTGATCGGACGGAAGACGTTCCTGGGGGTCGGTGTCGGCCTGCTGGGACTGCTGTTCTGTGTCACCGGAGACGCCTTCTCCGCGCTGGGCGCCGAAGACCAGGAGCGATTCCCCTTCGCCCCCGGTGCGCTCGGGGCGATCTTCGGCGGGCTGTTCCTCGCGGGCTACGCCGCCGTCCTGTTCGCGCGGGACGTGCGGTCGTCCAAGGACAACAGCGCCGCCAAGGAGTTCCGGAGGGTGCGCGCCTCGGCCAAGTCGGTCCTCTGGCCGATCGTGTGCCTGGGGATCTCCGGAATCTTCTACCTGCCGCTGCTGGTCGCCGCGAGTCAGCGGATCAGCAGCTTCCCCACGGTGATCGCGATCGCGTTCTGCGGCCCGCTGAGCGTGGCGGTCTGGGGAGCGGTCCGCGAGGCCCGCCTGCTCGCGGCGTTCTGGCCCGTCCTGGCCCTCGCGGGTCTGTGGATCATGTCGCTGCAGGAGGAGGCGCACGCCGACCTGCTCGGCTACGTCTTCGCCGCCGCGGCCGCGGTCTGCTTCGCCGTGAACGTCAGTGCGGTCGAGAAGCTGGAGGACCGGGGAGCCGAGACGATCGGACTGGCCCTGGCCGGCCTGCTCACCATCCCGGGCGCGGCCTGCTGGCTGGTGGCGGGGGGCCTGGACTGGTTCCAGCCCCGGATCCTCCTGCTGGCCACGCTGACCGGCCTGTTCACTGCGTGCGTGGCTCCGGTCCTGGAGGCGCGTTCCATCGGCTTCCTGGGCAAGGAGAAGTTCGGCGTCCTCGCCGCCGGTGAGCCGATCATGAGCCTGCCGGTCGGACTGCTGCTGCTCGGGGAGGTCCCCGGCTGGTTCATGGCGGTCGGCATGGTGGCCATCGTGGTGGCCATCGTGGCGAACACCGTCGAACTGGACAGGCTGCTCCTGCGCCGTCGGCGGTAGCACGGCCGACGACTCGGAGCCGGCAGACGGCCGCCGGGCCCACCCAGGGCCCAGGGCGGCCGAACCGCCGGGCGGCGCGCGAACCGCGCCGCCCGGCAGCACCGCGGGGCCCGACGGCCCCGCACCCACGGTGGGGAGGCACAGCCTCCCCACCGTTCTGCTTTCCGGGATGCACCCCGGCGGCGTCCTCGTCCGCAGCCTCGACACGTGCGAGGAGAAGGCGCGGTCCCCGACGCGCTTCTCGGTCGCCTCACAGGCGGCTAGTCCTTGCCCGGCGCGGCCGTGTGGTGCGGGTGGCCGTGGGTGCGCCGCTCTTCCTTGAGCCGAGCCTCGTGGAGGTGCCGCCTGCCGGCGGTCAACGCCTCTCGCACACGCGACTCGTAGCGTTTGAGCGGCTCGTAGTAGGTTCCCTCGTACTCCTCGACCGCCTGGAAGCTCCAGCGGTCCGGGAGGACGTTGCGGCCGACGAGTTCGCGCGACAGTTCGTCGGCGAGGTCCCGGTGCCCGGCCTCGGCGAGCAACTCGGCCGCGTCGCCCAGTTCGAAGTCCGCCTTGCCGGTGAGCTGGTGCCACGAGTAGAGGTGACCTCTGGCGCGCTCGACGCTCTCCAGGGCCTCGCTCAGCTTGCCCACGGCTCGCACGGTCGCCTCGTCGGGCTCGGGACTGCTGCCAGCGATCATGCGGCCTTACCTTCCCCTCCGACCTCCGATGATGCGCTCCAGGGTGCCTCCGCGCTGACCGGCGGCCTAGACTGCTGGGCCGGTTCAGGTCGCTTCGGACGGCAAGGGGTCTCATGGAGAACGGCGTCCCGCCTCAACGGCAGAGCCCGGAGAGCGACCGGCTCTCGGAGCGCATGGGGGCGGCGTCAGACGCGGAGAAGGCGTCGATCCTTGTCGACCACTTCGCGGCGGCCACCGCCGGCCCCCTGTCGGCATGGGTGGACGACTTCGTCTCCCGGGTCGAGGAGTTCGGGCTTCCCGTGCAGCAGATCCGGCGGGCCGCCACAGACCTCGCCTGGCTGGCTCGGAAGAACGGTCAGGGCTACCTGGACGAGGCCGACCGGGCGCGCATCCTGGCGGCGGGCAACACGCGTACCGCCCGGCTGTGCCTGGCCTACATCCATGGCCAGCGGTTGCGCTTCGACTTCAAGTTCGCGCAGATCCACCGGCTTTGTGTCGACTGGCTGGCGGAATTCGAAGATGACGCTCTCGTACGGAGCCTCGCGGCCTTCGCCGCGCTCGGCACGCGCGCCACGAACGGGCTCGGCATGTTCCGGCGGGCGGTCGACGCCCCCGACGCGGACGACAAGACCAACCAGGTGCTCCTCACGGGCATCAATTTCGCCGATCACTTGCCGGAGCAGCCGCAGATGATGCTGGATCTGTCCGACGAGATGATGGCGCGCGGCCAGGAAAACTCCATCGTCTATTACCGGCGCGCGACGGCATATCGGAAGCTGGGCCGTTTCGACGACGGGCTCCACGAGATAGACCGCGCGATAGACGCCCTCGGCCCCGGCGATGTTCTGGTGCACGAGCAGTTCACGCAAGAGCGTCGCTCGATCATTCTGGCCCAGGATCTGCAGAATCAGATCGAACGCAACACCCAGGCCGTCGCGGACTCCATCGCCGCCCAGGTGGACGAGAGGATCGCGGCGGCCTCGGCCGAACTCGAACAACGGCTCGACGAGGCATCGCTGAGGCTCACGCAGCGTATCGACGTGGCGCAGGAGATGGTCTCGTCCGGCCTGCTCAAGATGGTGGAGATACTCGGCCTCTTCGTCGCTCTCGTCGGTTTCGTCGCCGGGTCCGGGGCCATAGTGATCAAGTCGCACGGCCTCCAGGAGCGGGCGCTCTCCATGCTCCTGGTGGTCGGCGGGGCTTTGGTCTTCTTCTCCCTCCTGCGGCTCGTCACAACCGTGGGGCGGCGGCGGCCGCGAGCGGAGAGGTAGCCGACCGGCGCCTTGCTATGCTGACGCCCAAGTTCAACTTAGGCGGCCAATGTGAGCGAAAAGAACGCTATCTACTACCCTGAGATTATCTGCCCCGAACGGACGATCGGGCGGCGCACGTTTGATTTCTCGCGGCAGGTCGCCGTGATGGCGATAATCAACCGCACCCCCGATTCATTCCACGACCGGGGCCGCACCTTCGCCCTCGACAAGGCATTGGACGCGGCAGAGAACGCGCTCGCCCACGGGGCCGACTGGCTGGACATCGGCGGCGTCCCCTTCGCTCCCGGGCCCGCCGTGGGCATCGAGGAGGAGATCGACCGCGTGGTGCCGGTCATCGAGGGGGCCCGCTCCCGCACGGACGCGGTGATCTCCGTCGAGACGTACCGGCCCGAGGTCGCCCGCGCCGCCTTCGCCGCCGGCGCCGACGTCCTGAACAACACGAGCGGACTCCACGACCCCGCCCTCGCCGACGTGGTCGCGGAGGCCGGCGCGACCCTCATCATCACGCACAGCCTCGCCGACCCGCGGACCCCCTACCCCCGGCCGCGGTACGACGACGTCGTCACCGAGGTCGCCGAGTTCCTTCGCCGGCGGGTCGCCCTGGCCGGGAAGCGCGGCGTGCCGGCCGACCGGATCATCATCGATCCCGGGCACGACCTGAACAAGAACACCCGCCACTCGCTCGAACTGACCCGCCGCCTCCCGGAGATCGCAGAGCTCGGCCACCCGCTTCTCGTCGCGGTCTCGAACAAGGACTTCATCGGCGAGACCCTGGAACGGGACCAGCAGGACCGTGTCGAGGGCACCCTCGCCACGCTCGTCGTCTCCATCCTGGGCGGCGCACGCATCGTGCGGGTCCACGACGTCGCGGAGGCGAGGCAGGCGGTGAACATGGTCGAGAGCATCCTCGGCTGGCGTCCGCCCGCCTACGTGCGCCACAACGTCGTCTAGCGCTGGGCCATGCGGTACCGCAGGTAGAGATAGCCCTCGTCCTGGATCGCGTGGCACAGCTCCATGCGCTGCAGATCGATGACCGGCCCGTCGAGAACGCGGGCGGCGTCGCCCGCGGTGATGACCGGGCTCAACGTCAGGCACAGCTCGTGCAGCCAGCCCGCGGCCGCGATCTGCGCGAGCACGACCGGGCCTCCCTCGCAGAGCTGGCGCCGGTGACCCTGGTCGGCCAGCTGCCGCAACGCCGCGCCCATGTCCGTGGATTCGGCGCCGCAGACCATGACCTCAGCGTGCTTCTCGGCTTCGCGCAGACGCCCGGCCGGCGCGGCGCCGCACGTGATGACGACCGGCGGCACGGGCGCCTCGGCGAACAGCGGCCCGTCGAAGTCGAGCCGCAGGCTCCGCGACACGATCGCCAGCTTCGACGCCACCGCCGGATACTCCCCGTACTCCCGGACGGTCGTGGCGCCCATGATCACGACGTCGGCCAGCGTCCTGAGCCGCCGCATCAGCGCCCAGTCCCCCGCGTACCCGAGCGCACTGGTGCTCCCCCGGTACTGGATCCCCCCGTCGAGCGACGCGATCATGTTCGCCCGCAGCCACGGCGCCGTCTCCGGATAGGCGTACCGCTCAAGCATCGCGCTCACGTCCATCCGAGCACTGTAGAGGCTGCCGTCTCCCCGCCCCCGCCCCGGACCATGTGATGATCGGGGCCGTGCGTCCGGTCCCCGCGCATGAACAGGAGTGCCATGCCGCTGATCTCGATCATCACCGCCGTACGGGAGCCGATCCCCGGCTACCTGCGGCAGGCCGCCGCCGCCGTCGCGGCGCAGCGCCTCCCGCCCGGCTGGGACCTGGAATGGCTCGTCCAGGAGGACGGGGGCGCACCGGCGGCCGGCGACCTGTGCCCGGGTGCGCTCTACGAGGCGAACGGAGCCCAGCTCGGCACAGGGACGACCCGCAACTTCGCCCTGAGCCGGGCACGCGGCGAGCTGGTCGCGGTGCTCGACTACGACGACGTCCTCCTCCCCGACGGCCTCGCGACGCTCATCCCCGCCTTCGACGAGCACCCCGGCATCGGCTGGACGATCGGCCAGGCGGACGACCTGATCGACGGACAACGCGTGCGCTACCCCCTGGCCTACCCCTGCGGCATGGTGCCCGCGGGCACGATCGGCCGCCTGTACGAGGAAACGGGCCTATGCCAAGCGGCCTGCGCCGGCCTCGTGGCCCCCACCGACCTGGTCCGCGCCTTCGGCGGCTGGGGGGCACTTCCCCGCGCCCAGGACGTGGCCCTCTTCATAGCACTCAGCGAAGTCTTCGACGGCTACCAGGAACCCTCCGTGACCTGGCTCTACCGAAAGCACCCAGACCAGAGCACCCACCCCACCAAACCCGATACCTGGGGCGAGCACCAGGACCGCTTCATCCGCCACCGCCTCAACGCCGTCCGCGCCGGCAACCTGCTCACTCCCGCCGCCGCCGCGGGCCTGGTCACCGGTGGCAGACGACCTCCAGAGTGACGCCGTCGAAGCCCTCCCAGAACGTGGCGTAGTAGGCGGGCCCGTACTGAGGGAACGCCTGGGGCTCGTACAGCACGTTCGCACCACGCTCGACCGCCCACTCATGCAGGCGATCCACGTCCTGGCGGGTCTCCACCATGAACGCCAGGTGCTGGAGGCCTGAGCGATGGCGAGAGTAGTCGCCCTCCTCCAGCGCGGGATAGAAGAAGAGGTACGTCCCGGGCTTGCCGCCCGCAGGACGGTAGGAGAACTCCTCCTCGGTGGCGAAAAAGCTCTCGAAGCCCACCAGGGGCATGAACTCGTCGTAGTACGCCCTGGCACGCGCAAGGTCCCCGACGTTGACGCCAATATGACCGAGAGGCATCCAGCGATCATAGGCAGCAGCCCCAGACCACGCCCGGCAAAAGAAAAGCCGCTTACCTGCGCTAACGCTGGTGAGCGGCTTCATCCTGGGTGGAGCTGAGGGGATTTGAACCCCTGACCCCCTCGATGCGAACGAGGTGCGCTACCGGACTGCGCCACAGCCCCGAGGACTCCGTAAGGTTAGCAAACATCGGGGAGTGCTCGCGCACCCGTTATTCGCCCACGGCGCGGCGGTCGTCGGCGTACTGGTCGAAGACCTCGTCGGGGGTGACGAGCTCGATGACCTCGGCGGTTTCGGCGGCCTCGGCGGCCTCGGCGGCGCGGCGGGCCTCCAGGGCACGGGCGCGGGCCGCGGCGCGGGCCTGGACGGCGGCGCGGCGGCGGGCGGTGTCCATGCCCACGGCGACGCGCAGGAGCGCCAGGTGGCCGGACAGGAGCAGGACCGGGGGCGCGACGATCCACCAGGGCACGAGGCCGGAGGCGGCGACCGCCGCGGAGGTGAGGAGCAGCGCGGCGAGGCCGGAGGTGCGGCGGCGGCGCCGGGCGATGACCGTGGCGCGGCTCACCGGGCGGCGCGGTGCGGGGCTCTCCTCATCGCGGAGGGGCTCCTCGACGTCTCCGTCGTCCTCGGCGGCGGGCTCGTCGGGACGTTTGTGGAGGAGGCGGGAGATTCCCGTGGTCTCGGTGTCGCGGCGCAGCCACATGGGTACCAGGACGACGGCCCAGACGGCGACGATCGCGAGGTAAAGGACGGCGCTGCTCATCGGCCCCACCGTTCCAGGGCACGCTCGCCAGGCGGGCCGACTTTCGGCGCGCGAACGTGCAATGGGAGCAGGGTCACGCCCCGCACGGTACGAGGGGCTGTCAGAGGTTGACGAGCATAAGGGGCGGTGTGTCGCGAGATCGATCTCGCCGTTACTCTCCGTTTGCCGGGACTTCTCGATCGCAGGATTCTTACGGCGGGAAAGTCATGGGCCGCTCAGGTGCGCCGGGGAAATGCCTGTTTCCGGTCTGCCAGCCAGCGGGCGCGCAGGCCACCGGGCACGTCCTCGACGGTGAGGGCGTAGCAGATGTGGTCGCGCCAGGCTCCGTCGATGTGCAGATGGCGGCGCCGAATTCCCTCTTCGCGGAATCCGAGTTTTTCGACGACGCGACGGCTCGCCGTGTTCTCCGGCCGGATATTCGCTTCGAGGCGGTGCAGGCCGACGGTGAAGAAACAGTGGTCGACGGCGAGGGCGACGGCGGTGGGAATGACGCCGCGGCCGGCGACGCGCCTGTCGACCCAGTAGCCGATCTGCGCGGACCGCGCCGAACCCCAGACGATCGCGCCGATGGTGAGCTGACCGGCGAAATCGCTCTCGTGGGTGACGACCCAGGGGAGGGCGAGGCCGTGGCGGGCCTCGCGGCGCATGGTGTGGACCATGCTGATGTACGGCCCGAGACCGCTGCGGAACAGCGGCGTCTCCGGGTTGGTGGGCTCCCAGGGGCGAAGCCAGTCGGCGTTGCGGACCCGCAGATCGCGCCAGACGGCGGCGTCGCGGTGCCGCAGCGGGCGCAGCCCGACAGGGCCCTCGGTCAGGGTGACCGGCCATCCCCGCAAACGTTCCACGGTTCCATGATTCCCTGGTCGGATGTCCGAACGCCATATTGTCCCCGAGAAATCGGGCACGCGGGACGTTCGGCCACGGCCGTCACACGCGCCGGCCGCGCTTCATCACCCAGTCGACGCGCAGGTCGGCGTCCAGGACGACCAGGTCGGCGTCCTTTCCGGGCTCCAGTGACCCGACGCGGGCGTCGATGCCGAGGGCGCGCGCCGGGACGAGGGACGCGGCCGCGGCGGCGCGCTCGATCGGCAGGCCGACGTCGGCGACGGCGCGGCGGAACGCGTCCGCCATGGTGATCGTGCTGCCCGCGATGGACGTCCCGCCCGCGAGGGTGGCGCGGCCGTCGCGGACCTCGACGTCCATCACGCCGAGGCGGTAGTCGCCGTCGCCCATCCCGGCGGCGGCCATCGCGTCGGTGATGAGCGCGGCGCGGGGCGTGGCGGCGAACACCAGGCGCGCCACGGCGGGCTCCACGTGGACGCCGTCGTTGATCAGCTCCACGGTGACCCGGGGGTCGTTCAGGGCGGCGGCGACGGGCCCGCCCTCGCGGTGGTGCAGCGGGCGCATCGCGTTGAACAGGTGCGTCGCGACGCGCGCGCCCGCGTCGAACGCCGCCCGCGCGGCCTCGCCGGTGCCGTCGGTGTGGCCGACGGCCGCGATCACGCCCGCGTCCGCCGCCTCCCGGACGAGGTCGAGGGCGCCCGGCAGCTCGGGCGCGAGGGTGATCATGCGGACGTGCCCGCGGCCGAGGCGGACGAGGCGGCGGAACTCGGCGGGGTCCGGGTCGCGCAGCAGGGCCGGGTCGTGCGCGCCGCAGCGCGTGCGGGCCAGGTAGGGGCCCTCCAGGTGGACGCCCGCGATCACGCCGTCGGCGGCGAGGCCGGCCAGGCCCTCGACGGCGCCGGCCAGTTCCTCCGGGTCTCCGGTGACGAGGCTCGCCATCGTGGTGGTGGTGCCGTGCGCGAGGTGGAAGGAGGCGGCCCGGTGCGCCTCGTCCGGGCGGCCGAGCTGGTAGGAGGCGCCCGCGCCGCCGTGGACGTGCATGTCGACGAAGCCGGGCACGACGTGCCGCCCGGCGAGGTCGATCACTTCGGCGCCGGGGCCGGGGCCGGCCGCGAGCGTGCCGCCGGCGATGTGGAGGGCGCCGTCGCGGACACCGTCCGGGAGGACGATCCGCGCGTTGGTCAAGGAAACGGCGCCGTCATCGCCCGGCTTCGCCATGGAATCCCCTTCATGCACGCATATGATCGATGCTGATTGTTCCATGGCCGCAACGCTCAGGTAAGTCCAGGGGCGCGCACGGCTAGAATCCGCGGATGACCACCTCCCCGGACTCCCGTCCACCCGCAGGAAAGGGGGCCGGTGTGACCCGGCACGAGCGCTGGAACGCGCTGCTCGAACTGCTCGCGGACGCCGGGCGGCTGACCGTCGAGGAGGCGTCCCTGCGCATGGGGGTGTCGGCCGCGACGATCCGCCGCGACTTCGACCAGCTCGCGCAGCAGCAGATGCTGACCCGCACCCGCGGCGGCGCCGTCGCGCAGAGCGTCAGCTACGACCTGCCGCTGCGGTACAAGGCGGCGCGGAACGCGTCGGAGAAGCAGCGGATCGCGGCGGCGACCGCGGAGCTGGCCGAACCGGGGTCGATCATCGGGCTGAACGGCGGGACGACGACCTCGGAGGTCGCCCGGGTGCTCGCCACGCGCGCCGACCTGCACGCCGAGGGGCCGACCCCGGCGATCACGATCGTGACGAACGCGCTGAACATCGGCAACGAGCTGGCCGTCCGGCCGCATGTGAAGATCGTCCTGACGGGCGGGGTGCCGCGGCCGCAGTCCTACGAGCTGACCGGGCCGCTCGCCACCGGCGTCTTCGACCACGTGACGCTGGACGTCGCGGTCCTCGGGGTGAACGGGCTGACCGCGCGGCACGGCGCGACCTGCCACAACGAGGGCGAGGCGGTCGTGAACCGGCTGATGGCCGAGCGCGCCGACCGGGTGGTCGTGGTGGCGGACGGCTCCAAGATCGGCCACCGCGCGTTCGCCCGCATCTGCGGCACCGACGAGATCGACGTCCTGGTGACGGACGCGACGGCGCCCGAGTCCGACCTCGCCGCCTTCGCCGAGGCCGGCGTCCGCGTCATCCGGGCGTAGCCGGCCCGGCGCGGGCTAGGCCGGCGGGCGGGGGTGGTCGCCGCCGTTGATCTGGTCGATCGCGTGGGGCAGGACACGGGCGAGGACGGCCATGCCGTCGCGGACGCCGCCGGTGGAGCCGGGCAGGTTGACGATGAGCGTGCGGCCGGCGAGGCCGGCGAGGCCCCGCGAAAGGATCGCGGCGGGGACCTTCTCGCGGCCCTCCAGCCGGATCGCCTCGGCGATGCCCGGGACCTCCCGTTCGATGACCGGCCGGGTCATCTCGGGGGTCTGGTCGGTCGGGGTGAGGCCGGTCCCGCCGGAGGTGACGACGACGTCGTAGCCGGCGGCGACCGCGTCGCGCAGGACGCCGGTGACCGGTTCGCCGTCCGGGACGACCACGGGGCCGTCCACCTGGCAGCCGAGGTCCTCCAGCAGCTCGACCAGCACCGGGCCGGACCTGTCCGCGTAGACGCCCGCCGCGGCGCGGTTGGAGACGGTGACCGCCATCGCCCTGATCACCGGCGCCACACCCCGGTCTTGCCGCCGGTCTTCTCCTCGACCCGGACGTCGGTGATCACGGCGGCGGGGTCGACGGCCTTCACCATGTCGACCAGCGCGAGCGCGGCGACGGCGACGGAGGTGAGCGCCTCCATCTCCACGCCGGTGCGGTCGGCGGTGCGGGTGACGGCCGTGATCGCGACGCCGTCGTCGTCGACGGCGAGGTCGACGGTGACGCCGTGCAGCGCGATCGGGTGGCACAGCGGGACGAGGTCGGGGACGCGCTTGGCCCCCATGATCCCGGCGATGCGGGCGACGGACAGGGCGTCGCCCTTGGGGATGTCGCCCGCGCGCAGGAGAGCGATGCATTCAGGCGAAAGGCGGACGAACCCCGTCGCCGTCGCCGTCCGGGACGAGACGTCCTTCGACGACACGTCGACCATGCGGGCCGACCCCTCGTCGTCCAGATGGGTGAACTCGGACCCCATGGCGCTCATGACGGCAACCTCATGACCTCGACGTGCGAACCGGCGGGCATGGCTTCGACGTCCTCCGGGATCTCGATGAGCGCGTTCGCGGACGACAGGGACCCGAGCTGGTGCGAGCCCTGAACGCCCGCCGCGGTGACCGTGTAGAAGCCGCGGGTGAACGAGAGCCTGCCCCGCAGGAAGTGGCGGATCCCCGCGGGGGACTTGATGTCCTCGGCGACGACGGCGCTCACGGTGGGGAACGGTTCGGGCGGCAGCCCCTGCATGACGCGTAGGGCGGGACGGACGAACACCTGGAACGACACGTACGCGCTCACGGGATTGCCGGGAAGGGTGAAGACGGGAGTGCCTTCCAGGAGGCCGAACCCCTGTGGCTTGCCTGGACGCATCCGCACCTTGTGGAAGCCCACGGTCCCGGTTCCGGTGAGCACTTCCTTGACGACGTCCCTGGTGCCCATGGAGACGCCCCCGGTGGTGACGATGGCGTCGGCCCGGACGAGCTGGTCGTGGAGCATCTCCAAGACCTTGGCGGGTTCGTCCTGCACGGTGGCCTGCCGGAAACCCGTTCCGCCCGCCTCGACCACGGCGGCGGTGAGCATGAAGCTGTTGGACTCCCAGATCTGGCCGGGCGCCAGGGCGGCGCCGGGCTCGCGCAGTTCGTCGCCCGTGGAGACGACCACGATGCGCGGTTTCGGTCGGACGGTCACCCGGGACCGTCCGACCGCGGCGAGCATGCCGATCTGCGGGGCCGCGAGCCGGGTGCCGGCTTCGAGGACGACCTGCCCGGCGAGCACGTCCTCGCCCGCCCGGCGGATGTAGTTGCCCGGCGGGGCGGCGCGCGAGATCCGGACGGTGGCGTTGCCGCCGTCCGTCCACTCGACGGGGATGACGGCGTCGGCGCCGGCCGGCAGGGGCGCGCCCGTCATGATCCGGGCGGTCAGGCCCGGCCGGATCGCCGACACGCCGGAGTCGCCCGCGACGATGTCGCCGACGACGGGCAGCGCGACGGGCCCCGCCTCGGTGGCCTCCGCGATGTCGGCCGCGACGACGGCGTAGCCGTCCATCGCGGAGTTGTCGAACGGCGGCAGCGGGACCGGCGCCGACACGGACTCGGCGAGCACCGTGCCCTGCGCCTCCAGGAGCGCGAGGTCGAGCGGCGGCAGCGGCGCCACGCTGCCGAGGATCTCCGTCAGATGCTCGTCGACCGTTCTCATAGCCACGGCCCCAGTCTGGCGCGTCGTCACGAATCCGCTGTGTCGCCCACGCCGTCCTGCGTCCGGACGAATTCCCGCAGCCACGGGAGGAACTCCGGCGCCAGGTCGGGCCGTTCCGCCGCGAACTGGACGACCGTCCGCAGGTACTCCAGCTTGTTGCCGGTGTCGTAGCGGCGGCCCCGGAACTTGACCCCGTAGACGCCGCCGCCCTGGTCGGCGGGCATGTCGGCGAGGGTGCGCAGCGCGTCGGTCAGCTGGATCTCGCCGCCGCGGCCGGGCGGGGTCTTCTCCAGGACGTCGAACACCGCGGGGTCGCAGACGTAGCGGCCGATGATGATCCAGTTGCTGGGGGCCTCCTCGGCGGCGGGCTTCTCCACGAGGTCGGAGATGCGGACGACGTCGTCCTCGTCCGTCGCCTCGATGGCCGCGCACCCGTACGCCGACACCTGGTCGGGCTCGACCTCCATCAGCGCGACGACGCTGCCGCCGTGCTGGCCGCGCACCTCGATCATGCGCTGCAGCAGCTGGTCGCGGGCGTCGATCATGTCGTCGCCGAGCAGCACCGCGAACGGCTCGCGGCCGACGTGCTGGCGGGCGCAGTGCACCGCGTGCCCGAGGCCGCGCGGCTCGCCCTGCCGGACGTAGTGCATGATCGCCAGATCGCTGGACTCGTGCACGGCCTCCAGGCGCTCGTCGTCGCCCTTGGCGCGCAGGGCCTCCTCCAGCTCGTACGCTCGGTCGAAGTGGTCCTCGATGGAGCGCTTGCTGCGTCCGGTGACCATCAGGACGTCGGTCAGCCCGGCGTCGACCGCCTCCTCGACGACGTACTGGATCGCCGGTTTGTCGACGATGGGCAGCATTTCCTTGGGAGTCGCCTTGGTCGCGGGCAAGAATCGGGTACCGAGGCCGGCCGCCGGGACGACCGCTTTGAGCACTGGTGCAATGTCGGCCATATACACGACCCTAGCCATCCACGAGGACCACAGCGTGCACCCCATCGCCACGAAGACAGCCCTCCGGGCCGAACTGCTCGCACGACGTGCGGCGATGCCGCCCGAGACGCGCTCCGGCGCGGCGCGCCCCCTCCGGGACGCGCTGCTGTCGGTCCCGGAGGTGGAGATGGCCGGGACCATCGCGGCATATATCTCCATAGGCGACGAGCCGGACACCCGGAGCCTGCTGTTCGCGCTGTGGAAGCGCGGGACGTACGTGCTGGTCCCCCGGCTGCTCCCGGACGGCGACCTCGACTGGGCGTCCTACGAGGGGCCCGACTCGCTCGTCCCCGGGGCCCGCGGGTGCCTGGAGTCGTCCGAGCCGCCGCGCGGCCCCGGCGCGGTGGCCAGCGCCGACGTCGTGCTGGTGCCCGCGGTGGCGGTCGACCGGACCGGCCTGCGCCTCGGCCGCGGCGGCGGCTCCTACGACCGGGCGCTCGCGCGGGTGGGCCCGGCGATCCTGACCGCGGCGCTGCTGTACGACGGGGAGCTGCTGGACGGCGTGCCGGGCGAGCCGCACGACCAGCGCGTCCGGGCGGCGGTGACGCCGTCCGAGGGGCTGGTCCGGCTGGGCTGACCTGCCCGCCGGCGAGGTCCTCCTCGTAGAGTGAGGAGGCCGAAGATCGTGGATGGGGGGACGCGGTCGAGCACGCCTGACGGGAGGTACGAGATGACGGCGCCGTGGCGGATCCTTTCCCTGCCCCCGATCGCTGACGAGATCGTCCGGGGGTTGTTCGCGCCGCTGGGGGACGCCGCCGAGGTGGCGTTCCCGAAGACCAGGGACCGGGCGGGCCTGCTCGCCGCGCTCGCCGGCGCCGACCTGGTGATCGGCGACTTCGCCGGCCGGCTGGCTCTGGACGCCGGGGCCGTGGCGGCGGCGGGGCGGGTGTCGTTCGTCCAGATGCCCGCGGTCGGGGTCGACAGCATCGACGTCGCCGCGTGGGCCGCCGCGGGCGTGCCGGTGGCGAACGCGGCGGGCTTCAACGCGCGCGGAGTCGCCGAGTGGGCGGTCGGCGCGGCGTTCGCGCTGTGCCGCAACCTGGCGCGGGGCGACCGGGCCGTCCGCGCGGGCGGATGGCCGCAGATGGAGATGGCGGCGCTCGGCCCGCGCGAGATCCACACGCAGCGGGTCGGCGTGGCCGGGTTCGGCGCGATCGGCGCCGAGGCGGCGCGCCTGTTCGCGGCCCTGGGCTGCCCCGTCTCGTACTGGACGAGGCGGCGGCGTCCCGAGGCGGCGGCGACGTACCGGGAGCTGGACGACCTCGTGGCGACGTCCGACGTCCTCGTCCTCGCCCTGCCGCTGACGGAGGAGACAAGGGGGCTGATCGGTCCGGAGCGTCTCGCCCTGCTGCCGGACAGGGCGCTGCTGGTGAACGTGGCCCGCGGCGGCATCGCGCCCGACGACGCCGTCCTCGCCGCGCTGGAATCGGGACGTCTCGCCGGGGCGGCCCTGGACGTGTTCGAGCAGGAGCCCCTCCCGGAGGAGCACCCGCTGCGTTCGCGCGAGGACGTCCTGCTGTCGCCGCACACGGCGGGGGCGTCGGTCCAGTCGCAGCTGAACCTGCTCGGGACGGTGCGCGACAACGTCACCGCGGCCGTGCAGGGACGAGACGTACAGAACGTAGTGAACGGGCTCAAACCGCAGGTCATCCGGCGATAGCGGCCATCTCAGACACGCCATCCCTCAACTGTAAATATGCGATTCGCCCGTGAATCTGTAGGATTCCTAAACGATCAACTTTGACGACCCCGAAGGGTGGGATGTGCACCTCGACATCTGGCTACTCCTCGGGGCCGTGCTCGTACTCAGCGCCATCATCGCGGTCCGGCTGTCGCACAAGGCAGGCCTTCCCACGCTGCTGGCGTACATGGGCCTCGGCCTTCTCATCGGCGAGTCCGGCCCCCTCCACATCCGGTTCGACAACGCGGAGCTGGCCGAGACGCTCGGCCTCGCGGCCCTCGTGCTCATCCTCGCCGAGGGCGGCGTCACCACCAGCTGGCGGCGCGTGCGGCCCTCGGTGCCGGCCGCGCTCAGCGTCTCCACCCTCGGCACCCTGATCAGCATCGTCGTCGTGGCGCTCGCCGCCATGTGGCTCGTCGGCATGGAGTGGCGCCCGGCGTTCCTGCTCGCCGCCGTCCTCGCCCCCACCGACGCGGCCGCGGTGTTCTCGGTGCTGCGGCGGCTGCCCCTGCCGTCCCGGCTGACCGGCCTGCTGGAGGCCGAGTCCGGCTTCAACGACGCCCCCGTCGTGATCATCGTGGTGACGCTCAGCGCCCACACCGCCGCCCCCAACATGGCCGAACTGCTCGGCGTCATGGTCTACGAGCTGGTCGCGGGCGGCATCGTCGGCGTCGCCATCGGCTGGCTGGGCGCGCAGGCGCTGCGGCGCGTCGCGCTGCCCGCGTCCGGCCTCTACCCCATCGCCGTCCTGTCGCTGTCCATCGGCTCCTACGGCGCCGCCTCCCTGATGCACGCCAGCGGGTTCCTCGCCGTCTACGTCAGCGCCCTCGTCCTCGGGAACGCGCGGCTGCCGCACCGGCCCGCCACCCGGGGCTTCGCCGAGGGCGTCGGATGGCTCGCGCAGATCGGCCTGTTCGTGATGCTGGGCCTGCTGGCCGACCCCGGCGACCTCCCGGGCCAGATCCTGCCGGCGCTCATCATCGGCTTCATCCTGCTGCTGGTGGCCCGCCCCCTGTCGGTCGTGATCTCCACGATCGGGTTCCGGCTGTCGTGGGGCGAGAAGCTGTTCGCGTCGTGGGCGGGGCTGCGGGGCGCCGTCCCGATCGTCCTGGCCACCATCCCGATGGTCGCGGACGTGGAGCACGCCGACCGGCTCTTCGCGATCGTCTTCAACATCGTCGTCGTGTTCACCCTGCTCCAGGGGCCGACGCTGCCGCTGGCCTCGCGGCTGTGCGGCCTGACGAGCGACGAGCAGACCCGCGAGCTGGACGTCGAGGCCGCGCCGCTGGAGGAGCTGCACGCCGACCTGCTGGAGGTGCGGATCCCCGCCGACTCGATGCTGAGCGGGGTGGAGATCTTCGAGCTGCGGCTGCCGCCCGGCGCCTCCATCACCCTCGTCGTGCGGGACGGCGCGAGCTTCGTGCCCGAGCCCACCACGCCGCTCCAGGCGGGCGACACGCTGCTGGTCGTGACCACCGCCGAGGTGCGCGAGGCCACCGAGCGCAGGCTGCGCGCGGTCAGCCGCAAGGGCAGGCTGGCGGGCTGGTTCGGCGAGAAGGGCCAGTGACCCGGGATCCGGGGCGCGCCGGGACCTCGCGGCGCGCGCGGGTCCCGCAGGACGCCGCCGGGGAACATCCCGGGGGCGAATCCTGTTCGACGCATGGGTACCATTAGCAGTCGTCTAGAGTGAGTGCCAGTCCGGCCTGTGCCGGGTTGAGTCAGCGAGGAGGAACCGTGCCGACGTATCAGTACGTTTGCACCGAGTGCGGCGAGCCTCTAGAGGTCGTGCAGAAGTTCAGCGACGACGCGCTGACCGACTGCCCGGCGTGCAGCGGCAGGCTCCGCAAGGTCTTCTCCGCCGCGGGGATCATCTTCAAGGGCTCGGGCTTCTACCGCACCGACAGCCGCGGCTCCGGCAAGTCGCCCTCGACCGCGGGGGCCTCGTCCAACGGCTCGTCGAACGGGTCGTCCGGCGGCTCCTCCGGGGACTCGGGCGGTTCCTCGGGCGACTCCGCCAAGTCGGACTCGTCCGCGAAGTCCTCCGACTCGTCGTCGTCCTCGACCGGCAAGTCGTCGACCGGCAAGTCGTCGTCCTCCGAAAAGGTCGCCTGACCTTCTAGGCATCTCCGCAGCGCACCGGGGGATCCGGCCGGGTCCCCCGGCTTTCGTCATGCCCGGAAGCCGTCGCCTACATCTCCAGGCGTAGGCGGCGGCTTTCGTTTGCCTCGAAAGACGTAGCGCAGGTCCGTCCCAACGCCGGAGGCGCGGCCGCATCCCTTTCGCGACCATGGAGGAGACAGGGAGCGCCCCCCGGCCCGGAGGACCCCTCCCGTCGCACGGCCCGATTGCCCGAAGCGACGCTTCCCTGATTTCGCGATATTACTTGACACCTCTCGCTCAACGAGAGACTCTGACGGCGAACGCGACATATCTCGATTTTCGCCCGGTGCACACAGGAGAGGATTCCCAATGAGGTTGTCAACCCGACGCCGTAACCGATCGTGAGCGGTTCAGGCTGCTGTGGTCAGTTTCAGGGTGGGTGCAGCCATGTAGACGCGTCCGTCTCTGAGCATCGCCCACAGCACGTTGACTCTGCGGCGGGCCAACGCGAGCACGGCCTGGATGTGCTTCTTGCCCTCGGCCCTCTTGCGCTCGTAGAACGCTTTGGAGGCGGGACAGCAGCGGATGCTGACCATGGCGGACATGTAGAACACTCGCAGCAGGCGGCGGCTGTAGCGCCGGGGCCGGCGCAGGTTGCCGCTGATCTTGCCCGAGTCCCGGGGTACCGGCGCGAGTCCCGAGACACCGGCCAGCCGGTCCGCGCTGCCGAACGCGGCCATGTCGCCGCCGGTGGCGGCGATGAACTCCGCGCCCAGGAGGGGGCCGATGCCGGGCAGGCTGGTGATCACCGCGGCGTGTTCGTGCTCGCGAAACCGGGCCTGGATGGCCGCGTCGGTCTCGGCGAGTTCGGCATCCAGGGCGATCACCTCCTCGGCCAGGCGCTCGACCACGGCGGCGGCGGTCTTCTCGCCCGTGACCGTGGTGTGCTGGGCCTGGGCGGCCTCGATCGCGGCCAGGGCCACGCGGGCAGGGTTGCGGACCTTGCGGGCCCGCAGCCATGTCTCCAGCCGGGCCTGGCCGATCTTGCGCAGCGAGGTGGGGGTGCGGTAGCCGGTGAGCAGTGTCAGGGCGGCCTTGCTGTTGCTGTAGTCGAAGGCGCGCTCCAGGGCGGGAAAGTAGCCCAGGAGCTGGTCGCGCAGCCGGTTGATGGTCCGGGTGCGATCGCAGGCCAGGTCGGTACGGCGGCCGGTGAGGATGCGCAGGTCCGTGGCGATCTCGTCGAAGGACGCGATCGGGTGCAGGTCCCGGCGCATGCGGGCCTGGTCGGCGATGATGAAGGCGTCCTTTGCGTCGGTCTTGCCGCCGCCCCGGTAGGCGCCGGAGGCGTGGTGGACGGTGCGCCCCGGGATGTAGACCAGGTCCTGGCCGTGGCCGAGCAGCAGGGTGATGAGCAGGGCCCCTCCACCGCTGTTGAGGTCGATCGCCCACCGCAGGTCTTCACCCAAGGCGTTGGCCTCGGCGATGAGGCCCAGGATCTCGGCTTCGTCGTTGACCACCTTCCTGGACAGCAGCCGGTTGCCGTCGGGGTCGATCACGGTGCAGTGGTGGTGGGTCTTACCCGCGTCCACACCTGCCCAAATGCGTGGCATCGGGCTCCTCCGTCGTCGCAGCTCACATGGGGGTCCCGCAGACGACCGCGCCGTCGTGTCCTTACACAGCGATCTGTTCGCGCATCCCAATCAGCGGTCGGGTCGTCTTGGAGCGCCAGGCGGCCAATCCTCTCAAGCCACCCAGGTGGCAAACCCATGAAAGCCATACCTGGCGCTCCCGGGGTCCTCCCAACCCTACGGACGGTCAGGAACGAACACCCAGGAAGAAGGTAAGGAACCATGAGCGCACCTAGCCCGGCTCCCCCGAGGCCGCGGACACACCGCCTGGCCGGACTGATCGCCGGACGGCGCACCAAGTGGGCCGTCCTGGCCCTGTGGGTCGTCCTGCTGGCCGCTCTCGGCCCCCTCGCCGGCAAGCTCGGCGACGTCGAGAAGAACGACGCGGCGTCCTGGCTGCCCGCCGGAGCCGAGTCCACCCGGGTCGTGGAACTGGAGGAGCGGTTCCGCAAGGACGAGACGATGCTCGCCGTCGTCGTCTACGAGCGGTCCGGCGGGATCACCGCGCAGGACAAGGCCAAGGCCGAGTCCGACGTGGCCGCCTTCCAGAAGCTGCCCGGCGCGCAGAAGGCGCAGGGGCCGTTCCCGTCCAAGGACGGCAAGGCCCTGCAGACCCTCGTGCCCCTGACGGACGAGGACCTCACCGCCGCCGTCGACCAGGCGCGCGACCTCGCCGAGCGCGGACCCCCCGGACTGGCCTCGCACGTCACCGGCCCCGCCGGCGGCGGCGCCGACCAGTTCGAGGTCTTCCAGAGCCTGGACGGCTTCCTGCTCATGGCCGCCGGTCTCGTCGTCATCGTCCTGCTGCTGTTCATCTACCGCAGCCCCGTCCTGTGGTTCGTCCCCGTGCTGAGCGCCGTGTTCGCCCTGGGGCTCGCCCAGTCGACCGTGTATCTGCTCGCCAAGTACGCGGACCTCACCGTCAACGGCCAGAGCGCCGGCATCCTCACCGTCCTCGTCTTCGGTGTCGCCACCGACTACGCCCTGCTGCTCGTCGCCCGCTACAGGGAGGAACTCCACCGGCACGAGGACCGGCACGAGGCCATGGCCTACGCGCTGCACCGCGCCGCGCCCGCCGTCATCGCCTCCGCCGCCACCGTGGCCGTCGGCCTGCTGTGCCTGCTGCTCGCCGACATGAACTCCACCGCCGGCATGGGCCCGGTGGCCGCCGCGGGCGTCCTCACCGCGCTCGCCGCCATGACGACCCTCCTGCCCGCCCTCCTGGTCATCTGCGGCCGCTGGCTGTTCTGGCCGCTGATCCCCCGCTACGACGCCAAGTACCTCAAGCCCGAGGCGTACGAGGCCGAGCACGGCGTCTGGAGCCGCGTGGCAGGGATGGTCGGCAAGCGCCCGCGCGCGCTCTGGGCCGTGACCATGCTGGGCCTCATCGTCCTCACGCTCGGACTGGGCTCGCTCAAGGCGGACGGCCTGTCCGACGCCGGCCAGTTCACCGGCAAGCCCGACTCGGTGAAGGGCTCCGAGGTCCTCGCACGGCACTACGCCGCCGGTTCGGGCTCCCCGGCCCTCGTCATCGGCAGGGCCCCGGCGTCCGACCAGATCGCCCAGGCCGTGGGCCGGACGCGAGGCGTCGCCGAGGTCAGCGCCCCCGTCACGGTGGGCGGCCTGGTCAAGTACGAGGCGACGCTGAAGGACTCCGCCGACAGCGCCGCCGCGCGCGCGACCATCGACCGGCTGCGGACCGCGGTGCACGCCGTTCCGTCCGCGGACGCCAAGGTCGGCGGAACGACCGCGACCTACCTGGACATCAAACGCGCCTCCACCCGCGACAACAAGGTCATCATCCCGATCGTGCTGGCCGTGGTCCTGCTCATCCTCATCGCGCTGCTGCGCGCCGTCGTCGCGCCGCTGCTGATGATGGGCACCGTGGTGCTGTCGTTCCTCGCCTCGCTCGGCGC
The DNA here is from genome assembly GCF_050936235.1 of Spirillospora sp. CA-108201. Lineage (NCBI taxonomy): Bacteria > Bacillati > Actinomycetota > Actinomycetes > Streptosporangiales > Thermomonosporaceae > Spirillospora > Spirillospora sp. CA-108201. The sequence goes on from NZ_JBNJNE010000001.1 coordinate 4,624,508, forward strand.
CTGCGCGGTGATCTTCGAGCACGTCTTCGGGTTCGAGGGCACCGACTCCGGCTTCCCGCTGCTGGCCTTCATCTTCCTGGTCGCGCTGGGGGTCGACTACAACATCTTCCTGATGCACCGCGTCCGGGAGGAGTCGCAGGCCCTCGGCACGCGGCGCGGCATCCAGCGCGGCCTCACCGTCACCGGCGGTGTGATCACCTCGGCCGGGCTCGTCCTCGCGGCCACCTTCGCGTCCATGGTCACGCTGCCGCTGGTGTTCATGGTCGAGATGGGCTTCGCGGTCGCGTTCGGCGTCCTGCTCGACACCCTCGTCGTCCGGTCCCTGCTGCTGCCAGCCCTGTCGTACGACATCGGTCGGCGGATCTGGACGCCGGGACGGCTCGCGAAGGAGGCGCCCGCCTCGCCGCCCAAGGTCCTGGACCCGGTCGGCTGACGTCGGAGAACGCCAGAAGGGCCCGGCTCCGGCCGGGCCCTTCACCGTGCGGGGCGGGAGTTATCCACAATCGGTGGACGGTCTGCCGGGGACGGCGCCCGGGTGGCTAGTGTCGGCGGCATGTCCACTTCGGCTTCCGCGTCCCAGCCCACCGCCGAGATCGGGGTCATCGGCGGCTCCGGGTTCTACTCGTTCCTCGACGACGTCGAGGAGGTGCGGGTCGACACCCCCTACGGCCCGCCCAGCGACCCCATCGCCGTCGGCGAGCTGGCGGGCCGCCGCGTCGCCTTCGTCCCCCGGCACGGCCGCGACCACCGCTTCCCCCCGCACAAGATCCCCTACCGGGCCAACCTGTGGGCGCTGCGGTCCCTCGGCGTCCGCCAGGTGCTGGCGCCGTGCGCGGTCGGCTCCCTCGCCCCCGACCTCGGGCCCGGCACCCTGGCCGTCCCCGACCAGCTCGCCGACCGGACGTCCGGGCGCGACCAGACCTACTACGACCAGGGCGCCGCCGTCCACGTCTCGTTCTCCGACCCGTACTGCCCGACGGGCCGCCGCGCCGCCGTCGAGTCGGCGCGCGCCTCCGGCTGGGAGCCGGTCGACCGCGGCACGCTCGTCGTCATCGAGGGCCCCCGCTTCTCGACCCGGGCCGAGTCCCGCTGGTTCGCCTCCCAAGGGTGGACGCTGATCGGCATGACCGGCCACCCGGAGGCCGTCCTCGCCCGCGAGCTGGCGCTCTGCTACACCTCGCTCTGCCTCGTCACCGACCTCGACGCGGGCATCGAGGAGGGCGAGGGCGTCACGATGGAGGAGGTCCTGCGCGTCTTCGGCGAGAACATCGACCGGCTCCGCGGCGTCGTCGCCGACGTCGTCAAGGCGCTGCCCACCGAGCGCACCTGCGCCTGCTCCACCGCCCTCGACGGCATCAAGCTCCCCCTGGAGCTGCCGTGAGCGGCCGCTTATCCCGCCTGCGGCGGCCGCTGGCGGCGCTGTTCGCCGCGGCCGCCGCGGGGCTGGCTCTCCTGGCGCTGCGTCCCGGCCCGCCGCCGTCCGTCCGCGTCCTCGCCGCCGCCCGCGACCTGCCCGGCGGAACGCCCCTCGCCCCTTCCGACCTGCGCCGCCTCGACCTGCCGCCGTCCGCCGTGCCGGCGGGGGCGCTCCGCGCGGGCGGCGCCGGCCGCGTCCTCGCCGGCCCCATGCGCCGCGGCGAACCCCTCACCGACGCCCGCGTCGTCGGCGCCGGGCTCCTGCGCGGCTACGGCCCCGGCACGGTCGCCGCACCGGTCCGCCTCGCCGACGCGGGCGCCGCCCGCCTCGTCCACCCCGGCGACCGCGTCGACGTCCTGGCCGTCCCCTCCGGGGCCACCCCCGCCAACGGCCCGCCCAACACCCGCCCCCACTGGGACGCCGCCCGCGTGGTGGTCTCCGAGGTACCGGTCATAGCGATCCCACCCCCCGACGAAAACGACCCCAGCGACGGCGCCCTGATCGTCCTGGCGACCGACCACCCCCAAGCACTAGCCCTGGCCGCGGCCGCCACGCCCCTAGCCGTAACGATCACAGCCCCCTGAGACCCGCCAAACCCGCCACCCCAACCACCAAGCCCCGCCCACGGCCGGAGCGCGCCTGCTGCCGCCGTGTCGCAGCCCAACCTGGCGTTCGGCGGCGAACCGGCGGCACCCCAGACCCGCACGACCCTCGCAGCACCTAGAGCGGCAGAGGCACCGCGCAGGGCCTGAGCAGAAGCGCCGCGCAGGGCACTGAGCAGAGGCATTGGGCAGGACGCGGGGCAGAGGCACCGCGCAGGACGCCGGGCAGGAGCATTGGGCAGGACGCCGGACAGAGGCACCGCTCAGGACCCGGGCTGAGGCGGCAGACGGAGTCATCAGACAGAGGCGCCAGGCAGGACGCCGGACACACAGGAACCGGGCGGGACGCCGGACAGAGGCGTACGCAGGGCGCGCGGGAGAGGTGTCGGGCGGGGTGTTGGGCAGGGGGTTGACCAGGGGTGGGAGATGTCGGCTTTGCGAATCGTGGATGACTTCATTACGATCCGTAACCGTTTCAGGCGCCCCGACAGCCAGGGGCGCGACCCCCGACACCACTGGAGCAGGCATGGGCGGATTCAAGAAGTTCCTCTTCCGGGGGAACCTGGTCGAACTCGCGGTGGCGTTCGTCGTCGGAGCGGCGTTCGCCGGGCTCGTGAAGGACTTCGCGAATTCCTTCATCACCCCGTTGATCGCGCTCATCGGCGGCAAGCCCGACTACACGCGCCTCGCCGTCACGATCGACGGGACGACGTTCCCGTACGGGGTCTTCGTGACCTCGGCGATCGCCTTCCTCATCACGGCCCTGATCGTCTACTTCCTGGTCGTGCTCCCGACGACCAAGCTGATCGAGCGGATGGACCGCGGCAAGGAGGCCACCGAGCGCGAGTGCCCGCAGTGCCTCAGCGACATCCCGCTGAAGGCCCGCCGCTGCCGCTACTGCACCGCGGAGGTCGTCCCCGCCAACGAGGTGCCGTCCTCCCGCTGAGCCGGGCGGCCCGGCTCACCCGTCCTCCGTCCCGAACTCCCAGTGCCAGGGCTCGAACGGGTTGCTGTAGGCCCAGGCCGGGTGGATCCATCCGTACTTCCCGGCGTGGGCCTCCATCCAGTTGAACTGGACGGAACCCGAGCTCTGCACACCACCGCACAGGTCCAGCGCCTGCCCCTTGCCGTGGTTGCTCGTCCCGGGGACGGCGGCGAAGCCGGGCCGCTGCGCGTAGACGCGATGCTGCTCGGACAGGCTCCGGTAGGCGTCCGTCACGCACATGTCGCGGCCGAAACTGCGCTTGTACGCCTCGTTCAGCTTGTAGAAGGCGAGCGCCGCGTCCGCCCGCAGCATGTGCCCGTTCTTCTGCGGCAGCGGGCACAGGTACTTCGACGGGATGAGCCCGTTCGGGAACTTCTTCGCGTCCCCCGCCAAGGACTTGTCACACCCGAGTTCGAGCCGCTTCTGCCGCGTCACCGCCAGCTTGTCGAGCATCGCGTTGAGCTGCTTGGTCAGCTGCGCCGACCGGCTCTTCAGCGCGTCCAGCTCCTGCTGGAGGCGGGTCTGCGCGACCGCGTTGCGCGACTGCAGCTCCTGCGCCGTCGAGGCGAGCCGCTTCCGCCGGTCCTGCAGCTCGTCGGCACGGTCCACAAGCGCCTGCTGCGACTTCGCCATCAGCGTCACGTCCGCCGTCGACCGCAGCGCCGTGCTCGGGTCGCCGCCCCCGAAGATCGACATCGAGCCGGCCGCACCGCTCTGCTGGTAGGAGCTGTTCGCGAGCCTGGCCAGCGGCTCGCGGATGCGGTTCAGGTCGGCCTCCGCCCCCGCGAGGTCCTTCAGGGTGGCGCGCAGCTTCACCTGCGACCCGGCGAGATCTTTCTTCCGGGTCTCCATCTGCTTCGTGGCCTTCTCCAGCTCGGTGCGCGCCTTCGATGCCTCGCGGCGCAGCGACTCGAGCGAGTCGGCCCCGGCCGCTTTCGCGGCGCCGTGCGGTGAGAGCGTCGTCACCACCAGGAAGACCGCGGTCAGCGCCGCCGACCGGGGGTTCGGCACGGTGGTTTTCCTCCTGATGCCCAAAAGCGGAACAGCGCGAGAACGCTACTACAGGTTCTACGATTACCTGTCCGTAACCGGTTCAGCGACTTCGGTGATGTTCGCACCACCGGCGCATCCACCAGACGTCCTCCCAGCCCGCGGGGCACGGCCGGCGTCCGCGCACGGTCGGGGAAGGCGCGGGAGCGGGCGTCGCCTTCCGCGGCGTCACCACCGGCCTGGGCGCCCGCTTCGGCGGCTTGGTCGCCACCTGCGGCTCCGCCTCCGGCGGCACGTACGCCCCGAACGTCGGCTCGCCCGCCGGCGCCGCGCTCCGCGCGGGCGTGCCCGCCGACTCCGGCCTCTCCCGGGCCGGCTGGTCCCGCAGCCCGAACGCGATCACGGAAGCCACCAGCACGGGCACCGCGAACGCCGCGGCGACGACCGCGATCCTCCTGCCGCGCGAAGACTCCCCGCCCACGAAGCCCTCAAAGCCCTCAGTGCTCCCGGCGCTCCCAACGCTCTCGACGTTCTCGGCGCCCACCGCGTTCTCAACGCTCTGGGAGCCCACCGCGCTCTGGGGGCCCGACGCACCCTCAGCACTCCCGGCGCCCACCGCGCTCTCAGTGCCCTCTGGGCCCTCTGGGCCCGCCGAGCCCTCGACGCCCTCAGTGCTCCCCGCGCCTACCGCGTCTTCGGGGCCCACCGCGCTCTCGGCGTCCTCGGCGCCCCGGTCCTTCGGCTGCCCACGATGCCGTCCCGTCACGGAACGGAAGCGTACCCACACCGCCCCCGCCCGGCCTAGGGCCCGGCGCGCATAACGGCGCGCTTAACGGGGAGCGCCCACCGCTCCCCTTCCCCTACCCTGTAGGTGCCGTCCGCTACGCTCTACGCGCGAGCGACGACACGCCTCCGTAGCTCAGGGGATAGAGCACCGCTCTCCTAAAGCGGGTGCCGCAGGTTCGAATCCTGCCGGAGGCGCCTACCCGGCCCATACGAAGGCCTTTGACCGGCAGGGATTCCGGTCAAAGGCCTTTGTCGTCCGCGCGGAAGGGCGCGGCTCGGCGAGGTTCGCCGCCCTCACGACGTGCCCGCGCGGCGCCTCTCGGCCGTCCTGCCCGATGGCGAGGTTCCGACGTCGAGCGGTCACCTCCCGAATCGAAAAAAGCGGTCCTTCTCCCGGAGGAGAAGGACCGCTTTGCAAGAAGACGCGCCAAAGCAGGACGGCGCGCCTCAAGTAGAAATCGACTCAGCCTGAGACTGGCGCTCGGCCGAGCCGATGAGGGTGTTGCGTCGGGCGCCGGTTCACACCGGGGCCGAAGGAGCCGGACGCCAGGCCGGCACCTTCTTCTTGATCATCCTAACGATGAGTCCGCGCAGGCCGGGGGCCTAGTAGGGCAGCCGCACTTGGTGATCTCGGTTCGGTGACGGAGCCGGATGTGAGGCGGCCACCTCTGTGATCAAGACGGTGTGCCCGCTAGCCTGATCCATCGCGGACCGGACCCTGAGATCCTGAGACATATGCCCCTGGAGAACGTGAACCTCGACTGGGCGCTCGCCGAGTTGAGGGCCCCGACCAGCAAGGACTCTTATCTGCGCGCGTTCGGCATCCTGCTGCACAGTGAGTACGTGAGCGAAGCCCTGGACGAATACCAGGACGCGGTGACGCGCAGTCGGTTTGCCGGGGGGAATCCGCTTGAGCCGTTCGCCGACGAGGTGCTTGTCGCCGCGCGGGGTATGCTCCGCCGCCTTCCGGCATCCAGCGAGGAGGGTGTCGACCACGTGCATGCCCTGCGTGCGATGATGAACCTGGCCGGGGCCGAGGACGCGGACCTGATCGCTGACGCTCTCGAAGGCGCCACTGACGTGAACGTGCGGGAAGCGGGTATCTTCGCGGCCTCCGCCGCGTTGCAGGACGGGCCCGTACCGAATCCGCGGCTGCTGGCGGTGGTCGGCGGCATGGTTTTCGATGAGACGCTCGACATCGCAGAGCGGTGTGACGCGCTTTCGGCTCTGAACGGGGTCGAGGCACCGGAGGTCGACGACCTGCTTGTCCGCGCGACCGAGTCGGACGAGTTGGAACTTCAGATCGGGGCCGCGCTTCACCTCGTTCTGCCGAGCCGGATCCAGGTCCACCGGGAGCGGGTGGAGCGTCTCGTGGCGTCCTGGCCGTCCACCACGGGCGGTTACGCCGACATCGTGCGCGAGTACCTCGCGGGCTTCCACACCGAATAGTCGGGCAGCCGCACTTGGCGATCTCGGTTCGGTGACGGAGCCGGACGTGAGACGGCCACCGCTGTGATCATGAAGATGTGCATGGACGACATGACCGGCGGAGGCCGTGACCGTAATGGAGATCGACCCGGCCGGGTGGGTACGGCGGCTGGATGAGCTGTTCGGCGAGGTGGTGGCCCCGGCGGTGTTCCGGCGGGAGCCCAGGTTGCGGGCCCGGGCGTATGTGCTGGGATTGCTGAGCGGGCTGGAGCATAAGAACGGGTGGTCGCTGGCGGAGTTCGCCGGGGACTCCACGCCGGATGGGATGCAGCGGTTGTTGAACGCTGCGGTGTGGGATGCCGATCGGGTGCGGGACGCGCTGCGTCGCGTGGTGGCCCGGCGGATCGGCTCGGCCGATGGGGTGCTGGCGGTCGATGACACCGGGTTTGAGAAGACCGGCCGCCGGTCGGCGGGGGTGCAGCGGCAGTACACCGGCACCGCGGGGAAGATCACCAACTGTCAGATCGGGGTGTTCTGCTCCTATGTCGATCCGGGCCGGCATCGGGTGCTGATCGACCGGGAGTTGTATGTGCCCAAGTCCTGGTATGCCGCCCCGGATCGGCTGGCCGATGCCGGAGTGGACGATGACCTGCGGTTTTCGACCAAGCCGGAGCTGGCGTGGGTGATGATCGAACGTGCCGCCGACGACCCGCTCTTCCTGTTCGGCTGGGTGACAGGGGACGAGGCCTACGGTGACAACGGGCCGCTGCGCACCAAGCTGGAGCGCCGCGGGCTGAACTACGTCATGGCGGTGTCGTGCGATCACCACCTCACCCTGGCCACCGGCAAGATGCGGGCCGATCATCTGGCCGCGGACCTGGCCGCCGACGCGTGGCAGCGGTACTCGTGCGGACCAGGTTCCAAGGGCGAAAGGTGGTACGACTGGGCCTGGATCCACCTGGACGAGCACCATCAACTGCTGGTGCGCCGCAGCGTGTCCGACCCCTCCGAGCTGGCCTTCTACCGCTGCTACAGCACCGGGCCGGTGACATTGGGCGAGCTGGTGCGGGTGGCCGGATCCAGGTGGAGCATCGAGGAATGTTTTCAGGCGACCAAGAACGAGGTCGGCCTCGATCACTACCAGGTCCGCAAGCGCCTGGCCTGGTATCGGCACATCACGCTGGCCATGGTCGCACATGCTCATCTGGCCCTCACCGCGGCGGCGGCGCAGGAAACCGAGCCGCCGCCCGGCCCTGATCCTGGTCTCGGCACCGAAACGGGCACTGACCAGGGCGAGCACGAGCTCGCCACACAGGGGGCCGGCAGCCTGTGGACAACGAAACGCCCCTCCGAATCCGCGTGACGAATCGCTCACCGTCGATCACCTCGGAGACGACGAGCTGATCCCGCTCACCGTCAACGAGATCCGCCGCCTGCACGCTCTGGCCCACCAACCCCAGCACTCCTGGAATCACCATCTGCGCTGGTCACACTGGCGACGCCGCCACCAACTCCGCGCCCGCCGATGCCATTACCGGCGACAACGAACCCGAGATCACTAACTGCGGCTGCCCTACTAGGGCGCGGTCGTCACACTCGCCACGCGACCGTGGAGGACCACTCGGTGAGCTCCACCAGGATGTACTCCCTCACGATGTAGCCCACCACCGTGTACTCCACGATGGTGATCCGCAGCACGGTGATGCGCAGCACGGTCACCCGCACCACGACGGTCGTCACCACGCTGACCCGCACCACGATGAACTCCGCCACGAAGACGCGCATCGTGATGATGTCCAGCACGGGGATCCGCACCACGGCGAACTCCACCCTTATCGACTCCACCAAGGTGACGTCGACCCTGGTGACTTCGACCTCCGTGAGACGAACCTGGCGGTGGTTCACGGGGCGGCGGCGGTTACCGTTCGAGATCATAAGATCACAGCCTTTCGGGGCTTTGGTCACGGACTGCACAAGGCAGAGGTCCTACCGAGCAGGACCTGATCAAGACCGTACGACGCCCGCGTCGAAAGGCAACCCGAGACGCCGATGCGATCTGAGTCACATTGCCTCCGGTGCGGCGACCAAAGACCACCGGGTGAACGTCCAAGCACAGAACAGAGAGAAGGGCCCGGCCGGTGCCGTTCTCCGAGCCAGGGCCCATTGACGTCCTGGCCGCCAAGGAGTGGTTCCGGGGAACACTTCGCCTTCCAGGACGGCCGAGCCTCGCCAAAGTGCGCAGCAAGTCTGATCCTCGGTCACCGGCTTCGTCATCGTCCTTGCCCCGAAACATCAGAAAGGCCGGTCAGGGCGTGAACACACCGAACGGCCTCCGACTGAAAAGTGCCCGGACCGTCTCCAAGCCCCACCGTCCCGGGGCACTCGTGGCCGCGAGCCTGCCGCAAGCCGACCTCAGCTTGCGTGCGGCGATTCGGCCGATTTCTCGACGAACGCCACTCTCGCCGTGTCGTCCTCACGCATATCGGCGCGCTCGTCTCCCACGCGGCGTCGTACGTGTCGCGGGGCCGGCGCCACAGCGTCCCGACCAGCCTCTGACGTGAACCGGAAAGGACCTCGGCGTTCAGGATGGACTACGAAATGACCGTCCCCTCAGGCCTTGCCGTTCAACTCAGCCACCATTACAGATACTTCTGTTCTGGTTACTTATTCGCGAACTCTTTACAAATGTCGCGATCTAGTCGTGGCGTTCGGCGTCAACCTCTCACCATAAACCGCCCTTCAGGGCGCGGAGCGCAAGCCGATCCGCCTTGGTGGCGTCGTCAAGCTCTTCCAAGACGGCGAGAAAAGGACCGGCGGCGGTTTTGGCGGTACGCGACGGTCGACCGCGGCCGCGCCGTCACCGGGTCCTGAGAGTCGGGTCCGGCCGGTCAGGGACGGTCGAGACGGGGCTCCCTCGGTTCCAGCATGGGGACGAGGAAGCGGCGGGCCAGGGCGGCCAGCTGGTCGTCGTCGTCGAGGTCGATGACGTGGCTGGGGACCGCCAGGAGGGAACCGGATATCCGGACCATCATCTCGGCGACGAAGTCGGTGTCCAGGTCGCCCGACACGTTGCCCGCGCGCTGCTCGCGGCGGAGCTGGTCGGCGACGAACCGCCGCACGGTGGCGAGGGTCCGGCCTCCGTCACCGGTCAGGGAGGGCAGGAGCAGGTCCGGCTCCGTGGCGATCAGACCGCCGATCAGCGGGTTGCCGCGGATGGCGCGCAGCGAGCTCACGAAACCGAGGACCACCCGGTCGGCGGCCGTCTCGGCCCGCTGGATGTCGATGAGGAACCGGTCGAAGTAGCGCCGGAACTCCCGCCGCACCACCTGTTCCACCAGGGCGTCCTTCGTCGCGAAGCGCCGGTAGACGGTGATCCGCGAGACGCCCGCCCGCCGGGCCACGTCGTCCATCGTGGAGCGCTGGATGCCCATCCGGCAGAACTGCGCGTACGCCGCGTCGAGGACGCGCGAACGGGTCTCGTCCACGTCGTCGACCTGCTCGACCGCCTCGACGTACACGCTTTCGAGCAGCGACACCGAGTCCGGCGACGCCATGAGGAACGACAACACAGGTTCCACGATCCCCTCCCGAGACACCGATTCTGCCCGAATCGTCCATGTACGTCACGAAGGGTCTTGTGACCTACGCCACAGTGTGCTCTCATGAAGCGAGACCCTGATACACAGAAGCACGTTATGTTTCATCGTACCAGGAGTCGCCGTCGGCCCGAGGAGGGAGAGGCATGGAACAACCCAGCAGGCGCAACGTGCTGATGACGGGCGGGGTGCTCGGGGCGCTCGGCGCGCTGAGCGTCGCGACGCCCGCGCAGGCCAGGCCGCTGTGGACGTGGTCGCCCAAGGGTTCGGTCGTGGGCGCCGGGAAGGGCGTCGACCCGCGGTGGGCCTGGGACGAGGAGGCCGACCCGCTGGTCGCCTCGCTCATCGACCGGGGCGACGTCCCCACGGTCAACAAGCTGCTCAAGGGCTGGACCAAGAACGGCCAGGCGCTGCCGGCCGGGCTGCCGGCGGACCTGAAGGCGTTCATCGAGAAGGCCCGCCAACTGCCGTCCTGGGCCGACCAGACGAAACTCGCCACCGCGTTCAAGTTCAACCAGAAGCGGGGCACCTACCTCGGCGTCAGCTACGGCTTCGCCAGCGGGATGATGAGCACGGTCATCCCGCACGAGGCGCGCGCGGTGTACTACTCCAAGGGCGGCGCGGACATGAAGGACCGCATCACCAAGACCGCCAAGCTCGGCTACGACGTCGGCACCCGGAACGCCTTCCTGCCCGACGGCGAGATGATCGTCACCTGCGTCAAGACGCGGCTGGCGCACGCGGGCGTCCGCCATCTGCTGCCCCAGTCCCCGAGCTGGGACGAGGTCGCCGACGAGCAGATCCCGATCAGCCAGGCCGACATGATGGTCACCTGGCACAGCCTGCCCACGACGGTCATGAAGCAGCTCACCAGGTGGAAGGTGCCGATCCCCGCCGACGAGTCCGCGGCGTTCCTGCACTCCTGGCAGCTGACCGCGCACATGCTGGGCATCCTGGACGAGTACATCCCCAACTCCTGGGACGAGGCCAACGCCCAGGCCGCACAGGTCCTCGACCCGGTCCTCGCCCCCACCCCCGAGGGCGTCAAGCTCGCCGACATCCTGCTCCACCTCGGCGTCACCATCGACGGCGGCATCCTCACCACGCACATCCTCGGGGCGCTCACCCGCTACATGCTCGGCGACCAGATCTGCGGCTGGCTGCAGATCCCGCGGGAACCGGTGTGGGACCCGGTCTTCTCGGCCTTCTGGCCGACGTTCGTCGCCATCAAGGAGGGCCTGCTCAAGATCACGGACGCTCCCCCCGGCCTGCTGCAGGTCTACTGGGCCTTCGACGAGATCATCCGTCTGGGGACCCTGCTCTTCCTGTCCGGGGGCGACCTCCCGATCAGCATCCAGATCCCCACCGCCAACAACCCGAACACCTGATCACGCCGGTCCCACCCCACGGACTCCCGAAAGGACGCGCGCGCCCCGCCCCCGACGCCGGAGGCGCCAGGCAGAACCGGGCTCGGAATCCACCGATTCCGAGCCCGCGGCGTTCCCGCCCTGCCGGGAGGGGCGAAGACGGCCCGCCGCGAGCCGGCCGCAGGCCGCGGACGGTCCGCCGCACGGGAAAGGTAATGGCCGGGGGCGGCGCCGTTACCGGCAGAGGGGGCGCTTCTTGCGGATTTGTGGAGTGGTTGTGGCGTTTAGTTTTAAATGGCGGGTATTGGCATCTGGCACACTGGGGGTGTGACGGCTACTGATCTGCTGATCCGGCTGGCACGTCCGGATGATGCGTCCGCCCTGGTGGAATTGCAGCACATTCTGGACAGCGAGACGGAGTTCATGCTTCTGGAGCCCGGCGAGCGGGAGCCGGACCTCGAACCGCTGAAGCTGCGCCTCGCCGCCCGTGCCGAGGGGCGCGACCTGTCGTACCTGGTCGTGGCGCTGGAGGGGCCCGCGGCGGTGGGCTACGTCGACGTGTCGGTGCTCCCCTTCGCCCGGGCCCGCCGCACCGGCTACGTCGTGGCCGGGGTGCGTTCCGGCCATGGCGGACGGGGGCTGGGCGGCTCGCTCATGCGGGCGGCGGTACAGGAGGCGCGGACGCGCGGGATGCGACGTCTGGAATTGACCGTTATGGAGCAAAATCGCCGTGCTCTTTCGCTTTACCTGAAATCTGGTTTCCAGGTGGAAGGGCTCCGGCGGGCGGCGCTGGAGGTCCAAGGGCACCGGATCGACGAGTACTACATGGGCCTGCTGCTGGACTGAGCCGAGCGAGAACGACGTCCGCACACCCGGGTGCCGGCGGGCGGGTCGCCGGCCCCCGGGCCGGGGTCACCAGGTGGTGGGCTTGGCGGGGCTGTGGAGCCAGACCTTGAAGAAGGCGTCCAGGTCCTGGCCGGAGACGCTCTCCGCCAGGCGCTCGAACTCGCCCGTGCTGCCGTTGCCGTACCGCCTGTCCGCCACCCAGGTGCGGACGAGGCGCAGGAACGGCCCGTCACCGATCTTGTGGCGGAGGGCCTGCAGGGTCATCGCCCCGCGGAAGTAGATCGCGCGGTGGAACAGCTGGTCGCGGGTCGGGTCGGCGACGACGACCTCCCAGAACGGGGGCCGGTCCGGCTGGATCGGCGGCGGGTCGTCGTAGGACTGCTGGAACGACAGCTGCGCGGGCTGGCCGCCGTGCTTCTCCGCCCAGTACCACTCGACCCACTTCGCGAAGCCCTCGTTCAGCCAGACGTCCTTCCAGTCGCGGACCGAGACGCTGTCGCCGAACCACTGGTGGCTGATCTCGTGCGCCACGCCCTTCTCGACGGGCGGGCTCTGGTAGGTGGGGCGGGTCTGGGTCTCCAGCGCGTTCTCGAGGTTGAGCGGCGGGACGTTGTCGTTCTCGACGATGGAACCGGTGCTGGTGAACGGGTAGTCGCCGAAGTAGCCGGCCAGCTCGTCGGTCACCCGCGTGGTGAGGCGCGGGGTGCTGAGCGCGCCGGGGTCGGAGGCGATCTCCGGGTCGACCGCGTCGAGCTGCGGGACGCCCTTGGGGGTGGTCGTCGTCGAGACGTCGAACCGTCCGATCGAGTTGGTCACCAGGTAGGTCGCCATGGGACGGTCGTCCCGCCACAGGAAGGTGTCCTTCCCGTGGGAGGTCCACTGCCGGACGAGGCGGCCGTTGCCGATCGCCTTGAGGCCGTGGGGCACGGTCGTCTCCAGCGTGACCAGCGCCTTGTCGCGCGGGTGGTCGTTCGCCGGGAACCAGGTGGACGCCCCGTCGGGCTCGCCCATGACCGTCGCGCCGTCCCTGGTCGGCAGGAATCCGTACGGGAGGTCGAAGAGGACCGGGCCGCCGAGGGGGCGGGGCACCCCGTCGTAGCGGACGGTGACGGTGAAGGCGCCGCCCTTCCGCAGCCCCCGGGGCGGGGTGATCTCCAGCTCGCGCTCGCCGGTGCGGGCGAACGTCGCGTCGCGGCCGTTCACGCGCACCGACCGCACGTTCATCTTGGAGAAGTCGAGGTTGAACCGGGAGAGGTTCTGGGTGGCGGTGGCCCTGATGGTGGTCGTGCCGGTGAGCTCGTCGGTGCCGGGGTCGTAGGCGGTCTTGAGGTGGTACCGGGCGACGTCGTATCCGCCGTTGCCGAGATCGGGGAAATAGGGGTCGCCGAGGCCGGGGGCGCCGGGCGTGTACCGGACGTCGGCGGCCGCGGCCGGCGCGAACAGCGCGAGCGTCACGGCGCCGGCCGCCGCGACCGCCGCCGGCCGCCGCCGGGCGGATCTGAGAGTCGCCATCGAGTCCCTCTCCATCGATGTCGGACGATCGCCTCACCGGCGATCGAACATGATCATTAACGTGCCCGCCAAAGAGGTCGGTCAAGCCTGACAAAACGATCTTGTCGGGCGGACCGGGCCTCCGGACGCCACGTCCAGGCGAGGCGTCCGGTCAGGGCTTGCGGGCGAGAGGCGTCGATCTCGGGTGGACGCTGTGCGGACATGGCGCTCATCGGCGCCGCGCGGTCACCGCCGAGCAGGGCAGAATCGCAGGGTGACGAAAAGATGTCCGTGCGGGGCAGGCCCCCGGTACCGGGACTGTTGCGGGCCGTTGCACCGAGGTGAGGACAGGGCCGCGACGGCCGTCCAGTTGATGCGGTCGCGGTTCAGCGCGTTCGCGGTGGAGGACGAGGCGTACCTGCTCGCGACCTGGCATCCGGCGACCCGGCCGGAGCGGATCGGGTTCGAGGACGGCGCGCGCTGGACGCGGCTGGAGATCGTCCGCACCGAGGGCGGCGGGCCGGACGACGACCGGGGCCTCGTGGAGTTCCGCGCCCATTACCTGACGGGGACGAAACCCGGAGAACTGCACGAGGTCAGCCGGTTCGTGCGGGATGACGATGCGTGGGTCTACGTGCGGGGCAAAGTGAGCTGACGCTCCGCCGCACGGGCGAGCTGCATCGCCCGTTTGGGGGAAGAACGGCCCCGGTGAGCGCTGAGAACGTGTGGATGCGGACGATGGACGTCCGCGGAAAAGGGGAATCCACATGTCACGGAAAAGGCGAGCCGTGGTCGCCGGAATGGCCTTGCTCTGCGCGGCCGGAGCGGTCGGGACCGGCAGCGCGATGGCGCAGGACAAGGGACCGCCCCCGAAGGAGTCCCACGTGACCGGGGACGCGTGGGTGAAGTATCCGGGCGACCCCGAGTACCCGTACCGGCGGTTCATCGTGGACGCGCACGGCGGGCCCTGGAAGTTCGTCGACGGCAAGATGGTCATGGGAGCGGCGCGCGGGACGGTCGAGTTCGACCACTACTCGCCCGACGAGCCCGGCGGGCCGTCCAAGCACCACTGGGGCTCGATCAAGGTCGACTACGTGATGGCGTCCGGACCGTTCGCGGTCGTGTCGGGAATCCGGCAGGACGACGAGCACGGCATCCCGCCGAACCAGAAGCGCGCGAACCTGACGTTCTACCAGTCGCCGCGCGGCCACAAGTTCGACCGGATGGGATTCTCCTGGGGAGTCGTCTACGCGCAGTGCCACCAGATGGGAGAAGGCCCGGCGCCGTTCAGCACCAACAGCTCCGGCCCGTTCGGGAAATGGCTGAAGGGCTACACGGTGAAGGACGCGCCCCTGCAGATCCCGGCCGGCGACTTCCAGCCACCGGACAACCCCGCCGACTGCTCCTTCGCCGACGACTAGCCAGGCACCTGGAGAACCGCCTCAACGCCGCCCTCGACACCCGTCCAAGCCCCCAAGCCCCCAGCCCCCAAGCCCCGGGCACTCCGCCACGGAACACCACCGGGGCCGAGACACTTCGCCAACGCAGCGCACAACGTCCTCGGCGAGCACCGCCGCGTTGTTCGCCTGGTCGGGCTTGGGTGGGGCGGTCACGTGGGCGTGCCTTGCGCGGCGGTCGTTCTGAGGCGGTGGCCGCAGCGGGCCAGCAGCACGAGCAGCAGGACGGGCGCGACGAACACGGCGGCGCGCAGGGTGGTGAGGTCGGCGAGCGCCCCGAGCAGGAGCGGGGCGACGCCGACCGCAACCCCGGACGCGAGCGCGCACCGCGCCGCGGCCCGCACCGGCTCGGACGGCCGCGCGGCGAGCGCCTGTCCAAGGATCACCGGATAGAGCAACGCCACCCCGAGCCCGGTCACCACCAGTCCGGCGACCGCGACCGGCGCGGGCGACGCCCACAGCACCGCGAACCCGCCGGCTCCGACGGCCGCCGTGACGGCGAGGAGCCGGTCCGGCCGTCCCCCGCGCCGCACGACCGGCCCCGCGACCGCACGCCCGACGGCCATCCCGAGGACGAATCCCGCCGACAGCGTGGCCGCGCTCCCCGGCCCCAGCCCCTTCACGCTCCCGAGGAAGTCCGCCGCCCAGAAGACCATGCAGAACTCCACCCCCACGGCCAGTACGAGATCAACCCACCGTCCCCAGAACCCCACCCCGGACGCACCCTCACTCGAAGCGGCCTCCACGGGAGCGGTGGTGGTGGGAGCGGCGTCAGTCGAGGCGGCGGGAGCGGCGGTGGGAGCGGCGGCGAGAACGGGGGTGGGGGTGGCCGGCGGGAGAGGGGTGGTGGGGACGGGGGCGGGAGATCGGTGTGGGCGGGTCAGCAGGAGGAGGGCGGCGGCCAGGAGGGGTGGGACGACGAAGGCGGTGCGCCAGCCGAGGTCGTGGGCCAGGGCGGCGCCGATGAGGATCGGGGAGAGGACGGACGCGGCGCTGGAGACCGCGTTGGCCTCGCCGATTTGGATCGTTCCATCACCCGGGTGCGCGGCACGCAGGGCCGCCGGGACGAGTTGGACGAGGCCCGCTCCGCCGAGGCCGAGGACCAGGGCGCCGGCGGCGGTGTCCAGGCGTCCGCCGGACGCGGCCAGGAGAGCCGCGCCACCGACGAGGGCGGTCAGGGCCACCGGGATCGCGCAGCGCCCGAGCCGGGCCGCCAGGCGGTGCCCGACCAGACCGACGATCACCAGCCCGAGCGCGAAGGCGGACGGATAGAGGGCGGCCTCGGCGCGGGGCAGCCCGCGCTCCTCCCGCAACTGGGGCAGGATCGCGCCGAGTGCGGTGAGCAGGTATCCGAGGCATCCCAAGGCGGCGTACAGCGCGAGCGTTCCCGCCGCCCGGGCCGGGGCCGTGTCGGCGGGCCTCATCGCGCCTCCCCATTAAACTCGTAGGTCGAGGATAAATCGGGCACGCCAGGATGTCACCCATGGAGCCGATGACCGCGCACTCCGCGCGCGCCCTGCGCAGCCAGGGGGCGCTGGCCGTGCTCCGCTACGTCCACGCGAACCCGTCCGCGAAGCGCGCGGACGCGGCGCGCGCGCTGGGGCTGAGCAGCGGGTCCGCCGCCGAGATCACGAGCCGGTTGAAGGCGTCCCGTCTGGTCGACGAGGAGGCCCCCGCCCTGACCGGCGGGCGCGGCCGCCCCTCCCCGGCGCTCGTGCCCCACCGCGACGGACCGCTGGTGTGCGTCGTCGACATCAGCCACGAGCGGTGGCGGGTGGCCTGCGTGGAACTGGGCGGCCGCGTCGTCACGCAGGAGGCGGGCGGCCATTCCGGCACCCCGGACATCCTCGGGACGCTCCGCGACCGTGTGTCCGCCCTGCACGCCCGCCACGGCGGCCGGCTCCGCGCGGTGTCCGCCTGCGTCGCGGGCACGGTCAGCGGGACCGCGATCGTCCAGGCGTCGGGCATGGGCTGGCGCGACGTCGACCTCGAACCGCTCCGGCCGCCCCGGGTCCCCCTGCTCGTCGGCAACGACGCCTCGCTCGCCGGGCTGGCGGAGGCGAGGCGCGGAGCGGGCGCGGGCGCGCGGGTCGTCCTGCACCTGACGGTCGAGGTGGGGGTCGGCGGCATCCTCGTCGTGGACGGACGGCCGGTGGACGGCGCCACGGGCGCGGGCGGCGAGTTCGGCCACATGCCGTTCGGCGACCCGTCGCTCCACTGCCCCTGCGGCGCCCGCGGCTGCTGGGACCTGGAGGTCGACGGCCGCGCCATGGCCCGCGCGCTCGGCCGTCCCGCCCCGCGCGACCCGCGCACGGCGGCCGGCGACGTGGTCGCCGCCGCGGCGTCCGACCCGGCGGCCCTCTCGGCCGTCGGCGCCGCCGCGCACGCGCTGGGACGGGGGATCGGCGCCCTCGCCAACGCCCTCGACCCCGGCGTCGTCACGCTCTCCGGCCTGGCCACCGACCTGGCCGCGACAGCGCCCACGGCCCTGGAGACCGGCTACACCACCGCCCTGATGCGCCACCGCCGCGCGGCGCCGCCGCCCATCCTGCCCTCGACGCTCGGCGCGCAGGGCCCCCTGACCGGAGCCGCGGACGCCGCCTTCGACGCCCTCCTCACCGAGGAGGGCCTGGCCGCCTGGCCCCGCCCCTGAGCCCCTGAGCCCCTGAAACCCCTCAAGCCCCGGCCGATGACTCGTGGGCGGGGTCGGCGGGGGTCAGGCGGGGCGCCATTCGGGGATGGCGCCCGGTTCGTGGAGGCAGTGGTCGGGGGCGGCTTCCAGGGCCTTCTCCTCGCCGCCGGGGGTGTAGGTGACGATCAGGCGCAGGGGGCGCCACGTCATGTTGTGGGTGGAGTGCCAGACGCCCTTCGGGATGTGGACGGCGTCGCCCTCGCGGATCAGGAAGGGCTCGCCGTCGTCCACCATCTGCGCGGCCTCGCCGGAGATCACGTAGATGACCTCCTCGGCGTCCGGATGGTGGTGGCGGGCGTGGCCCTTGCCGGGGTTGACGATCACCTCGCCGAGCGTGCTGCCCGCCCCGGGCACCGCGGACGGGGTGACGAACCATTTGATCGACCCCCAGTCGAAGGTCGCGGTCGCCACGTCACCGGGGTTCCTCAGCATCAGATCTCCAGGTTCTTGAAGGCCGCGACCTGCGCGGTGATGGCCTTCTCGGTCGGAAGGCGCTCGACGGAGGAGGCGCCGAAGAAGCCGACGACGCCCTCCGTCCGGGACAGGACGTAGGCGGCGTCGTCCGGTTCGGCGATGGGGCCGCCGTGGCACAGCACGAGGACGTCGGGACGGGCGGCGGCCGCGGCGTCGCGCATGGCCTGGACGCGCTCGACCGCCTCGTCCAGGGTGAGGGCCGTCCCGGCGCCGATGCTGCCCTTGGTGGTGAGGCCGACGTGCGGGACGAGGACGTCGGCGCCGGCCTCGGCCATCGCCCGCGCCTGGTCCTCGTCGAAGACGTAGGGGGCGGTGACGAGGCCGCGCTCGCGGGCGAGCCGCACCATCTCGATCTCCAGGTCGTACCCCATGCCGGTCTCTTCGAGGTTCTGCCGGAAGACGCCGTCGTAGAGGCCGACCGTCGGGAAGTTCTGCACGCCGGCGAAGCCCATGGCCTTGAGCCGGTCGAGGAAGACCGGCATCACGCGGAACGGGTCGGTGCCGCACACCCCGGCCAGGACGGGCGTGTCCCGGACGACGGGCAGCACCTCCGACGCCATCTCCACCACGATCTGGTTGGCGTCCCCGTAGGGCAGCAGGCCGGCCAGCGACCCGCGCCCGGCCATCCGGTAGCGGCCGGAGTTGTAGATGATGATCAGGTCGACGCCGCCCTCCTCGGCGCACTTGGCGGACAGCCCGGTGCCCGCCCCCGCGCCGATGACGGGCCTGCCCTCCTCGACGGCGCTCCGCAGCCGGAACAGGACGGTCTCGCGGTTCACCGCGCGCCCTCCGAGATCAGCCGGTGCAGCCGGTCGGCCATCGCCCGGCCGAACTCCGGATCGTTGATGTGCAGGTCGAGCATTTCCGTCTCCGTCGACTCCGCCGCCTCCTCCAGCGCCATGAAGCACGCCACGTCCGCCACCGGATCGTGGAACGGCATGCCGGGGGCGTCCAGCGCCGACACACCCTTGAGCGGGACGAACAGCACGGTCGGGCCGGTGGCGGCGGCCAGCTTGGACGCCATCCTGCGTCCCAGCTCGCCCATCTCCTCCGCCGTCGTCCGCATGAGCGTGACCGTGGGGTTGTGGACGTACAGCAGGCGCTCCCCGAACCGCTCGGGGACGGTGGCGCGCGGCCCGAAGTTGACCATGTCGAGGGCGCCGGGCGCCACGACCTGCGGGACGCCGTGGCGTCCGGCCGCCGTGAGGCGGTCGGGTCCCGCCGACAGGACGCCGCCCACGAGGTCGTCGGCCAGCTCGGTGGTGGTCAGGTCGAGCACACCGGCCAGCAGACCGCTCTCCACGAGCCCCTCCAGGGCCCGCCCCCCGGCGCCCGTCGCGTGGAAGACGAGCACCTCGTAGCCCAGTTCGCCCAGCCGTTCCCGGGCGGCGTCCACCGCCGGGGTCGTGACCCCGAACATGGACGCCCCGACGAGGGGCCGCTCGTCCACCGCGGGTTCCGGGACGGCGTGCGCCTTCGCCATCCCGGCCGCCGCGGCGGCGGCGTTCCCGAGGATGAGCCGCGACAGCCGGTTCACGCCCGCGATGTCGACGACGCTGTAGGTGATCGTGACGTCCTTGGCGCCCACGTAGGGCGCGACGTCCCCCGACGCCATCGTCGACACGATCAGTTTGGGCAGCCCGATGGGCAGGTCGCGGACGGCCCGCGCCGCGATCGACGATCCGCCGCTCCCGCCGACGGCGAGCACGGCGTCCACCCGGTCCAGCGCGGCGAGGACGACCGCCGCGCCCTCCCCCATCGCCGCGACGGCCGCGCCCCGGTCGCCCGCTTCCCGCAGGGCCGGAAGCGAGGCGCCCCCGGCCTGCGCGACGTCCTCGGCGGAGACGTCGGCCTCCACGTCGGACGGTCCCACGCCCACGTCCACCAGGACGGTGTCGCAGCCCAGCTCGCGGACCCGGTCGCGGAGCCATGCGTACTCCGCGCCCTTGGTGTCGAGCGTCCCCACCAGTACGACGGTCGCCATCGAACCTCCTGTTCCCCCGATACCGATTCCCCCGACGATCACCTCGCAAGCCTGTCCGCCAGGTGACCGGCACGCTCGTTGGAACGGGACAATTCGGACGCGCCCCAGGCCCGCGTCCACACGACCGGGGCGACGGCGCCGGGTGACGTCAGGCGGGGACGGACGCCTCGGTGACGGCGCCGTCCTCCAGGGTCAGGACGCGGTCGGCCTCCGCGAGGAGGGTCTGGTCGTGGGTCGCCACCAGGACGGTCACGCCCTCGCTGGAGACGACCGCCCGGAGCAGCGGCATGATGGCGGCGGCGGTCTCGGAGTCGAGCTGGCCCGTGGGCTCGTCGGCGAGGAGCAGGCGGGGGCGGTTGGCGAGGGCGCGGGCGATCGCCACGCGCTGGCGCTGGCCGCCGGAGAGCTCGTAGGGGCGCTGCAGCGCGTGGTCGGCCAGGCCGACGAGGCCGAGCAGGACGCGGACGCGCTCGTCCCGCTCGGCGTGCGGCGTGCGGACGAGGCGCAGCGGGACCTCGACGTTCTCGGCGGCCGACAGGACGGGGATCAGGCCGTGCGACTGGAACACGTAGCCGATGTCGTCGCGGCGCAGGGCGAGGAGGTCGTCCTCGGAGAGCGCGCCGACGTCGCGCCCGTCGACGTGGACGGTGCCGCCGTCGGGGCTGTCCAGGCCGCCGATCAGGTTGAGGAGCGTCGTCTTGCCGGAGCCCGAGCGGCCCCGCACGGCGACGAGCTCGCCGGGCGCGATCGTGAAGGACGCCCCGCGCAGGGCCGGAACCTCGATCCTGCCCGTCCGGAAGGTCCGGACCAGCCCCTCCACGGCCACCATCGGCGCGGTCATTCGCTCTCCTCCCGGTCGGGCCAGACGCCGACGTGGTCGTTCTCCAGGGCGAGGCGGACGCGGTCGCGCATGCCCAGGGCCTGGGTGAAGCCCTGGGGAAGCTGGACGCGGCCGACGCGGTCGAGGAGGGCGTGCTCCTCGACGACGCGGGTCCCGTCGTCCCCGGACCGGCGGCGGACCTCGACGCTGGTGCGGCCGTCGCGGATGCCGATGGTCCGGTCGACGCGCTCGGACACCTGCGCGTCGTGGGTGACGACCACGACGGTGGTGCCGAGCTCCTCGTTGACGCGGCGGAGGGAGGCGAACACCTTGGCGGCGGTGCCGGTGTCGAGCTCGCCGGTCGGCTCGTCGGCCAGCACGACCTGGGGTTCGTTGGCGACGGCCACGGCGATCGCCATGCGCTGCTGCTGGCCGCCGGACAGCTCCCCCGGGCGGCGGTCCGCGCAGTCGCCGACGTCCAGCATGCCGAGCAGCTCGGCGGCGCGGGTGGCGCGCTCGCGGCGCGACCGCCCGGCGAACTTCATGGGCAGCTCGACGTTCTGCGCGGCGGTCAGGTACGGCAGGAGGTTGCGGGACGTCTGCTGCCAGATGAACCCGACCTTCTCGCGCCGGAACTCCAGCCGCTCCTTGGACGCCATGGTCAGCAGGTCCGAGCCGGCGACGCGGGCGACGCCGGCGGTCGGCACGTCCAGGCCGGACAGGATGTTCAGCAGCGTCGACTTCCCCGAGCCGGACGCGCCCACGATGGCGACGAGCTCGCCGGGGTCGACGAGCAGGTCGAGTCCCTGGAGGGCGACGACCTCGACGCCGTCGGTCTTGTAGATGCGCACCAGGTTGTCGCAGACGATGTGGGCGCCCTCGCCGTAGACGGGGCCGCGCTCGGCGGCGCGGCGCTCCAGCTCGGCGAGGTCGGTCGTTTCGGTCATCATTCCCCCGTTCTCAGGGCGTTGCCGGGGTCGGTGTCGAAGGCGCGGTCGACCGCGACGGCGGCGGCGGCCGCCAGCAGCAGCGCGGCGAGCAGGCCGAGCAGCGCCGGCACTCCCGGGACGTGGGCGGTGACGGCGAAGCCGCCGGTGTAGGGGCGCAGGTCCACGACGGGCCCGGTGATCTCCGGCAGCAGGAGGCCGAGGACCCATCCGGCGCCGACCGCGCAGAGCAGGACGGGCGCGAGCTCGACGAGGGCGAGGCGGCGGCTCTGCCGGCGGCTCAGCCCGAGGGCGCGCAGGTGGGCGACCGTCCGGCCGCGGGCGCGGGCGCCCACGACGAGCATGAGCAGGACGGCGAGCATCCCGAACACGCCGCCGGCGAGGGCGCCGTTCCGGAAGGCGTCGTGGACGACCGGCACCAGCGGCTGTTCCGTCATGTCCCGCAGCACCCGCTGCCGCAGCACGACATCGCTCCCCGGGGCCGCGGCGCGCAGCGCCTTGGCGTCGATGTCGCCGCCGGTCACGAAGACCTGCGACGGGAAGCCCGTCGCGGTGGCGACCATCCGGTAGGGGACGATCACGAAGGCGCTGTTCTTCTCCTGGCCGGGGAAGCGCACGATCTGGGTGGACGGCCTGACGGTCACCGGGTCCATGCCCGCGCGGCCGAGCGTCACGGTGCCGGTGCTCGACGAGCCCAGCAGGGTGCGGGAGGCGAGGGGCGACACCAGCACGCCCGTGTCGGTGTCCGGGATGCCGGGCACGTCGGGCGCGAGCCTGCGGTAGGCGTCGAGGTCCACGCCGACCACGGTCAGGGGCGCCTGGTCGGTCGCGGACGAGGCCCGCGCGATGACCCGGACCCGGACGGCGCCGGTGACGCCGCGCACCGCGCGGATGCGGCGGAGCCCCGCCTCGTCCAGCGACCCGGCGTCGACGCGGGCGTCGCCGCCGGTCTCGGCCCACGAGGCGCGCTCCTGCCCGGCCCGCAGCCCCCTGTCCACGGTGGAGGTGAAGCCGGCGATGGTGGCGGCCAGCAGCAGGACGGCCAGCGGCAGCGCCCCGACGAGGTTCTGCCGGGACGCGCGGGCGAGGCCGATGAACGCGACGGCCCCGGTCCGCCGCCGCAGCAGCGGCCCGGCGGCCCGCAGCAGGTACGGGTAGGCCCGCAGGACGAGCACGCCGAGCGCCGCGCCGAGCAGGGCGGGGACGGCGGCGACCAGCGGATCGGTCCCGGCGGAGGCGCCGCGCCCGCGCAGCAGCACGACGCCGATCACGGCGAGCACCACCAGCAGGCCGTCCAGGACGAGCCGCCGCCGCGACGGGCGCGCCGCGACGAGGTCGTCGCGGCGGTCGGTGACCGAGCCGAGTCCGCCGCCGCGCTCCCGCAGGACCATGGCCGCCGGGACGCCCAGCACGGCCGCGACGAGCAGCCCGATCGCGTACAGCGAGGCGGCCTGCGGCGGGCCGGCGTCCAGGAGCCGTCCCGCCGCGTACCCGAGCGCGGCGGGCGGGACGACGGCGAGCGCGGTCAGTCCCAGGGCGGGCACGGCGATCTGGCGCAGCGAGGCGCCGCGGGCCCGCATCACGCCGAGGACCGGCCGGAGCCGCTCGCCGAGGAGCCCGGCGGCGAGCAGCAGCAGCCCGGCGGCGACGGCGACGAGGCCGCCGAAGGCCAGGCCGACGACGGACTGGGCGGTGTGGAGCCGTCCGGCGAACTCCTTCAGCTGCACGTCGAGGGGGGTGGAGACCTCGCAGGGGAAGATGTCGGCGCGCCCCTTGACGGCGGAGCGGAAGGCGTCGAGGTCGTCGGCCATGGCGCGGCCCTGGGCGGCGCTGACCGCGCCGTCGCGCACCGGGAACCGCCAGTCGTAGTTCAGCTTCAGGCCCGGGTCGCGCGTGAGGCGCGCGTACCCGGCGGGGTCGATCAGCGCCGTGCCCGCGTCGACCTCCAGGGTCGAGTTCGGGGGGAGCGTGATGATCTCGACGGTCGGGTGCAGGATCCGGGCGCGCGGCGCCCAGAACGGGTCGGCGGCGTTCACCGGCACGTAGAGGCCGCTGAGGCGGACGGTCCTGGAGCCGACCTCGATACGGTCGCCGATCTTGTAGCCGAGCCGGTCGGCGTAGGCCTTGGCGACCACCACGTTCATGTCGCCGCTCGTCTGGCCCGGCTTGTTCTCGGGGAAGCCGCCGGAGACGACGCGGATGCGCCGCCACGCGCCCGGTTCCCAGCCCAGGTACAGGAACCTCGGACGGGAGAAGGTCCCCGCGACCCTGGCGGCGGGCGAGGTGACCGAGGCCTCGGGCTCGCCGGTGACCTCGCTGAGGGACCGGGGCATCAGCTCCCGCCAGGTGAGGGCGTTGCCGTTCAGGGCCGCGTCGCCGGGGACGGCGGCGAAGGCGGCGGGGCCGCCCGCGGTGCCCTTCACGCGGACGGCGGCCCCGGGCCCGGCGGCCGCGGCCGCGGCGCGGTCGTATCCGGCGGTGGTCCGGGACGGGACGACGACGGCGAGCAGCGCCGACACCAGCGTCAGCACGGCCAGCGCGGTGAGCGGCGCCCACTGCGCGCGGGCGAGCCGCATCCCGGCACCTCTCATCGGTCCTCCCCCACGCGCAGGCCGGCGCCGAGATCCCGGCGCCGAAGCGTCCGGACGACGGGCGCGAGCACGAGCCCGAGCACCGCCGCCACCCCTCCGAGGACGGCCAGCACCACGGGCCACTGGACGACCAGCCCGGCGGGCGGGTACGGCTCGGCGGCCTGCACGCTCAGCACGATGTGCGGGACGACGAGCCGCGCCACGACCAGGCCGAGGACGGTCCCGCCGAGCAGCCCGAGCCCGACCAGGTAGGCCTGCTCGATCGCGAGCATCCCGGCGACCTGGCGGGGCGGCACGCCGAGCGCCCGGAGCACCGCGAACTCGCGGTACCGCTCGCCGGCGGTCACCGCCGCGTTCACCACGAACGCGATGACCGCGAACGCCAGCGCCGCGGCGAAGCCGATGACGAGCGCGCCCTGGAGCGCCGCGCCGAGCGGGGCGTCGCGGAGCCGGGAGCGCGTCTCGACGCGGTCGGCCGCGACCTCTCCCCAGGCGGGATGCCGGGCGAGGTCCCGGACGGCCGGGCCGGTGCGGCCGTCCCGCGCCGACGCCCACCACTCCCGGGGCGTGATCGTGTCGCCCGCGGCGCCCTCTGCGGCGAGCCGTGACTGGGTGAGGGTGGGCAGGTCGACCAGGACGGCCGGCAGGCCGGGCGCCACGCTCGGCAGCGCGGGCGCGATGCCCGCGACCTTGACGGGCTGGTCGCCGTCGAGGGTGTTCACGGTGACGGTGCCGCCGACGCCGACCTTGGCGCGACCCGCCATCTCCTTGGTGATGACGCCCGGCACGACCGGCAGCAGCTCGGTGTTCCGCCCGTCGTGCGAGGGCGGGTGGGGCGTGCCGAGCACCGCGTGGACGGCCGTGCCCGTCGCGTAGCCGTAGAAGCCCTGGCGGTCCGGGGCGGGCGACGAGGGGATCGTCAGCGTCGCCAGGGCGTCCTTCGCGGCGGAGACGCTCACCTTGATCGGGTGCTCGGGGTCCTGAGGTCTGGCGAAGGCGTCCCAGCGGCTCTGCGCGGGCCGCGCTGCCGGGCCGGTGCCCTCGCCCCTGACGCTCCGCAGCTCCAGTTCGAGCCTGCCCGAGATCTTGTTGTCGTCGTAGGCGAAGTGGAGGCCGCGGATCGTCAGGGGGTAGGACGGCACACCGTCCTCACCGGCGAGCTGGGCGGTGTCCAGGGCCAGGGTGTGCGCGTCGCCGTCCGCGTCGAGGCCGGGCAGGGTCACCTGCCGGGTCAGGCCGCGCGCGTCCACGACGGTCACCGCGAACCTGTAGCCGTCGCCGAACGGCGGCACGTAGTCGGGGGGCACTTCGGCGTCCGGGCCGGTGCGGCTGAGGCGCATGTCGAACAGCAGCCGCTTCGGCTCGCCGGGGACGGTCAGCGCCGGGACGGCCGGACGGGCCCGCGCCAGCTCGTCCAGCCGCAGGTCGCCGCGCAGGCCGGGAGAGACGCGCAGGAGCGGGGCGATCGCCCTGGCGTCCACGCCGAGCAGCGCGGCGGGTTCGGTGCCGAGGTCGGCGTCCATGCGCAGGACCCCGGTCGCGGCCGAGACGCCGGGCAGCGCCGCGAACCGTCCGGCGCGCCCGAGCGGTTCCGGGCCGCCCTCCCGGGACGAGGCGGACAGCCGCAGGTCGGCTCCGCTCTGGAAGTCGGCCTGGTCGGTCTGCGACCGCCGCCAGGTCGCCATCGTCGTGACCGACAGCACCCCGACGGCCATCGCCATCACCAGCAGCAGGACCGGGCCGGTGTAGCGGAGCTGGCGCCGCCCGACCTGCCGGGTGCCGAGGACGGCCACGAGCCCGCGCCTGCGGGTCGCGACCCGCTCGGCCGCGCGGGAGACGACCGGCACGAGGCGGAGCAGGAGCACCCCGCCGGCGAGCAGGGCCAGGGCGGGGCCGGACACGATGAACGGGTCGATGCCGCCCGTGCCGCCGCCGGAGGCGCCCGCGCCGTCCGCCCCGTACCGGGTGAGCTGCCAGATCGCGAGCCCGGCGACGAGCAGCAGGGCGAGGTCGGTGCCCGAGCCGCGCAGGCCGCCGCGGCCCTGCCGCCCGATGCCGGCCTGGGCCTCCACGAACGTCCGGTTCGCGCCCCGCAGCGTCGGGACCGTCAGGACGACGGCGCAGGCCAGCGCCGCCGGCACCGAGACGGTCCACAGCGGCAGGAGCGGCCCGGCGTCCAGCCGCAGCCCCGAGTCCCGCACCGCGGGCGCATGCCCGGCCAGGCGCAGCAGCGGACCGGCGAGCAGCGGGCCGAGCACCGCGGCGGGCAGCACGATCAGCAGGCCCTCGACGAGGCCGAGCCGGGCGAGCTGGCGCATGCCGAGGCCGCGGGTGCGCAGCAGCGCGACCTCGCCGCGCCGGTGGTCGGCGAGCAGCCGCGCGACCAGCAGCCACGCGCACCCGGCCAGCAGGATCAGCTGGATCACGGGGATGAGCATCGTGGACCGCGCCACCTGGAGGGCGGTGCGCAGCTGCGCGGTCAGGTCGGGCAGGTCCGTCGCGACGCTGAACCGCGTCCCGTGGCCGGCCTTCCTGAAGGCGTCGCCGCCGCCGGCGACCCGGTCGCCGAGGGGGCCGAGCTCACCGGGCTCGACGCCGCGCAGGTCCGGCATGACGGTGAAGCGGGCCTCGGAGCCCGTGCCGGTGAACCGGGCGGCGAACACCTCGGGCGGCACCACGAACGGCCCGTAGCTCGTGTAGTCGAGCCGTTCGACGCCGGTCGTGACGAGCTTGTCGTCCTGCCAGAAGTAGTTCCGCGGGTCGGGGACCTCGAAGAGCCCGACGACGCGCACCTTCACGACCGACTTCTTGTCGACGCGGCCGTGCAGCGTGAGGACGTCGTCCACGCCGGCGTGCATCGCGCGGGCGGCGGCGCCGGGCAGGGCCGCCTCGACCTCGCCGGAGCCCGTGCCGGAGGTCGCGGCGGGCCAGCGTCCCCCGGTGAGCCGCGCGTGCTTCTCGATCCCGGTGTAGGTCTCGAACGCCGTCAGGTCGGGGTGGTCGCTCTTCTCCTGGCCCGGGAGCGTGTAGGAGTCGCTGCGGACGCTCATCGAGACCGCCAGCGGGACGTCCCGGTAGATCTGCTTGAGCGTCCGGTCGACCTGCCCCTGCACCTCGGTGAGGCCGTTGGCCGGGACGTGCGTGCCGAGCCGCGTCCCGACGGACTCGAAGGTCGCGTCGGCCAGCGTGCGGCGCAGGCCCTCCCGCGTCACCGACCCGGTGTAGCCGACCAGCGCCGCGAGGACGGTCGTTGCGAACAGCGCGGTCGCGCAGGCGGCCAGCACCAGCGTCCGGTCGCCGCTGATCCGGCTGAGCACCAACCCCCGTCGTCCCACGAGGGGTCATGATCACCCTAGGTGAGGGGGGTCCACAAGGGGTCGTGATGATTCCGCGACCATTCGCAACCTTCTTGCAATAAGGGCGAATCACCAGATAGCCCCCTCCTCGGGAGGCGCCGCCGCCCGTCCTACCGGTCCGCCCACACGGACGCGCCCTCCGGAGGGACGGCCTCGGCGCGGCGCAGGATCTCCACCGGATCGAGGCCGGCGCCGGCGGCGAACGCGTCCGGACCGGCCGCGTCCCCGATCCGCGCGACGGCCCGGTCGACGTCGTCCTGCTCGACGGGCCCGGGCGGCACCCCGGCGGCCTCCCGGACCGCCGCCGCCTTCCCGAGCGCCTCCGCCGCGTCCCGGCGCCGTCCGCCGAGGGCCAGCGCGCAGGCCAGGCCCTCCAGGGCGCCCGCGAGGTCGCGCGGCGCGGCCAGCCTGATCGCGACGGCGAGCGCGTCCCGCTGGTACCGCACGGCGGACGCGGCGTCGCCCCGCGCCTCCGCCGCGCGCCCCAGCCCGGTCTGGATCATCGGCAGGTACAGGGGCGGGAACTCCTCCGGCGGGGCCGCGGCCAGCAGGGGCCGCAGCCTGTCCTCGGCGTCACCCGGCCGCCCCTCGCGTTCCGCCGCCAGCCCGAGGCCGATGTCGGCGAACATGACCGCGGGCGCGAACCCCTGCTCCACGGCGACCCGGCGCGCCCGCCCGAACAGCCGCCGCGCGGACGTCTGGTCGCGGCGCAGGTAGGCGACCCAGCCGCGCCACGCCATCCGCATGGCGACGTCCGGCCACATCCGCAGCTCCTCGGCCATCCGCTGCGCGTCGTGCTGGAGCCGCTCGGCCCGGTCGTAGTCGCCGGTCAGTTCCGCCAGACCGCCGAGCCACTCCACCGCCTGGAGGCGTCCCCAGCGGTCGCCGACCTCGGCGAACAGCGCGGCGGCCCGTTCGGCGTCGCGCTCCAGCGCGGCGGGATCGCCGCGGGCGTGGGCGTGCATGGCGCGCTGGGCGAGCGCCGCCGCCTCGCCCCACCGGTCGCCGGACGCGCGGAACCCCGCGAGCGCCTCCTCCAGCCTCGCGGCGCCCGCGCCGGTGTCGTCCAGTTCGGCGCGGGCGAACGTCAGGAACCAGCGCGCCCACGCCTTCAGCCGGTCGTCGCCGGTGGCGTCGACGAGGGCGAGGGCCTCGTCGCGGCGGGCCTTCCAGTCGCCGGGGGCGCCCTTGAGCACGGCCAGCCCCGCCCGCCACGCGAGCGCGCGGGCCCGGACGTCCGGCGACCCGCCGTCCCGCGCGAGGGCCGCCTCCAGCGACCGCAGCGCCTCGGTCAGCCGTCCGCGCAGGAACCAGTACCAGGCGAGCGCGTTGACCAGCCGCAACGCCTCGTCCGCCGACCCGGCGGCGTCGAGCGCGGCCCGCAGGTTCGCCGATTCGACGTCCAGCGTCGCCAGCCACCGCGCCTGCTCGGATCCGGTGAGACGGCCCGCCGCGCGCTCGGCCAGAGCCCGGTAGTGGCGGCTGTGCGCGGCCGCCGCGCGCCGCGTCTCCCCGGCCTCCGCCAGCCGCTCGGCCGCGTAGGCGGCGACGGATTCCAGCAGCCGGTACCGGGGGCCCTCGCCGGGACGCTCCGTCATCACGACCAGCGAGCGGTCGACCAGCCGGACCAGGACGTCGAGGACCTCCGCGTCCGGGACGTCCCCGCCCGCGCACACCGCCTCGGCCGAGCCGGCCGTGCAGCCGTCGGCGTGCACCGACAGCCGGCGCAGCACCGCGCGCTCCGGCCCGCCCAGCAGGTCCCAGCTCCAGTCGATCGTCGCGGTGAGCGTGCGCTGCCGGGCCGGGGCGCCGCGGTGCCCGGACGACAGCAACCGGAACCGGTCGTCGATCCGCTCGACGAGCCCCTCGACCCCGAGCGTCCGCACCCGGGTCGCGGCGAGCTCCAGGGCGAGCGGGATGCCGTCCAGCCTGCGGCACAGCTCCCCGACCCGCACGGCCGTGTCCCCGTCCAGCCGGAACCCCCGCGACGCCGCCCGCGCCCGCTCGGCGAACAGCCGGACCGCGCTCGACGCGGCCGGGTCGTCGCCGCGGCCCGGCACGTCCAGCGGCGGGACGGCCCACACGACCTCGCCCGGCAGGCCGAGCGGCTCCCGGCTCGTCGCCAGCACGCGCACGCCGGGCACCCCGCGCAGCAGCCGGTCCGCCAGCTCGGCGGCCTGCTCGACCACGTGCTCGCAGTTGTCCAGGACGAGCAGCAGCCTGCGGGCGCCGAGCGCCGCCGCCAGCCGGTCGAGCGCCGCGGCGGGCGCGCCCGGCGCGTCCCGGATGTCGAGGATCGCCGTCACGACCTCCGCGAGGTCGGGCACGGTCGAGCGCTCCAGCCCCGCCAGCTCCGCCATCCACACCCCGTCGCCGAACGCGTCCGCGAGCCCGGCCGCCGTCTCGATCGCCAGGCGCGTCTTGCCCACCCCGCCCGGTCCGGTCAGCGTGACCAGCCGGTCGGCGCCGATCCGCGCCCGGATCTCCCGGACGGCGCCGTCCCGGCCGATCAGCCCGGTCGCCGGGACGGGCAGGTTCGACCGCGGGCGCCGCGGCGCCGGGGCCGCGGGCCCGTCCAGCCCGGGGTCCTGCCGCAGGACGGCCCGCTGGAGCGCGGCCAGCTCGGAGCCGGGGTCCAGGCCCAGCTCGTCGGCGAGCAGCACCCGGTACCTCTCGTAGCCCTCCAGCGCCTCGTTCTGCCGTCCGGACCGGTAGAGGGCCCGCATGTGCGCGGCCCTCAGCCGCTCGCGCAGCGGGTGACGCTCGACGGCGCCGGCGAGCTCGCCCGCCAGGGCGCCGTGCTCGCCGAGCACCAGCCGCACCTCGGCGTGCTCCTCCAGCGCGGTCAGCCGCAGCTCTTCGAGCCTCGCCGCCGCCGCGCGCGTGAACTCCTCGTCCCGGAAGTCGGCGAGCGCGGTCCCGCGCCACCGCCCGAGCGCCTCGGCCAGCAGCGCCGCCCTCTCCTTCGGCTCCGCCGCGCCGCGCGCCCGCTCGACCAGCGCCTCGAAGCACCGGGCGTCCACCCGCTCGTCGGCGGCGCCCAGCAGGTATCCGGCCGGGCGCGACTCCACCAGCGCCCGCGCTCCCGACTCGGCGTCCTCCAGGACGCGGCGCAGCTGCGACACCTTCGCCGACAGCGCCCCCATCGGGTTCCCGGGCGGCGCGTCGCCCCACAGGTCGTCGATCAGCCGGTCGGCGGGGACCGGACGCCCCTCGTGCACGAGCAGGTCCGCCAGCAGCGCCCGCACCTTCAACCCCGGCACGGGGACGAGCCCGCCGTCGTCGGTCCAGACCGCGAGCGGCCCGAGCAGCCCGAATCGCATCTTTCGACCCTAATGCGAACTCGCGCCCCGGCACGTCGGGGCGGCTGCGGGAAAGGAAGCGTAAGGATGCGGTAAACGCTCTCGGGCAGAGTGGTCCCACCGCGCCGGAAGGCGAACGATCACACCGACGGAGGAGACCATGCGCAAGATCATCAACTCGACGTACGTGTCGCTCGACGGCGTCATCGAGAACCCGCAGAACTGGACCTCGGCCTACTTCCAGGACGAGGCCGCCGCCTACGCCAGGGAGCTGCTGTTCTCCTGCGGCGCCGTGCTGATGGGGCGCAAGACGTTCGACGGGTTCTCGCAGGCGTGGCCGGCCATGGAGGAGGCCACCGGCGACTTCGGCGTCCGGATGAACACCCTGCCCCACTACGTCGTGTCCGACTCGCTGCGCAAGCCCGGCTGGGGCGACACGACCGCGATCCGGCGGGCGGACGCCGTCGCCGAGATCACCAGGCTGAGGGAGCGGGACGGCCAGGACATCCTGCAGTACGGCTTCGGCCCGGTGACGCGGACGCTCATCGAGCACGGCCTGCTGGACGAGCTGCGCCTGTGGATCCACCCGGTGCTGGTCGGCCCCCGCGAGACCGGCGAGCTGCTGAACGCCGACGCGTTCTCGTCCGCGTTCGAGCTCGCCGGCACCGAGGTCTTCAAGACCGGCGTCATCATCGCCACCTACGTGCCCGCCGCGCGTTAGGGCCGCCCGCCGCGCGGCCCCGCGCGGCGGCTAGCCGAGCCGGGCCAGGGCCTCGCGAAGGATCGCGGGGGTGCGGTCCGGGGGCTCGGCCTGGACGCCGATGCGGTTCAGGGCGTCGCGGTAGCGGGCGATGTCGGACGCCCGGTCCGGGTAGAGCGCGCAGGTGAGGTGCTCCAGGTAGACCACGTCGGGCAGCTCCGGCTCGGCGAACCGCAGCAGCGTCATCGGGCCGCCCTCCGCCGTGTGCCCGCCCGAGGCGAACGGGACGATCTGCACGGTGACGTTCGGCCGCGCCGCCATCTCGACCAGGTGCTCGATCTGGGCGCGCATCGTGGCGGGGCCGCCGACGGTCCGGCGGAGCGTCGCCTCGTCCAGCACCGCCCACAGCCGCAGCGGATTCGGGCGCTCGAACACGCGGCGGCGGCGCATCCGCAGCTCCACCCGCCGCTCGATCTCCTCGGGCTCCGCCTCCGTACAGCGGGCCGCGATGAGGGCGCGGGCGTAGTCCCTGGTCTGCAGCAGCTCCGGGATGTCCTGGACCTCGTACACGCGGACGAGCACCGCGCCCTGCTCCAGCCCGAGATAGGGCTCGAACCAGGACGGGACCACGTCGCCGAACGGCTGCCACCAGCCCGGCGCGCTGGCGTGCTCGGCCAGCTCCAGCAGCGGCCCGCGCAGCGACGGGTCGGTCACGCCGTAGAGGGTCAGCAGGTCGGCGACGTCGCGCTCCTTGAAGCCGACGCGGCCCAGCTCCATCCGGCTGATCTTGGAGTGCGAGCCGCGGATCTCGTATCCGGCGGCCTCGGTGGACAGGCCGGCGGCCTCCCGGTAGCGGCGCAGCTGCGCGCCGACCAGCATCCGCAGCACCGTCGGGCCCGCCGTCCGGTGGTCCTGGGCGACCCGCGCGGGACCGCCCGCGGGCTCGGCGGCGCTCATGGGGCCCCGCACTTCGCGGCGCGACACCGCTCGCGCGCCGCCGGGCCTCCCGCCCCCGGCGCGGACGGCCCACCGGACACCGGTGCCGGAACTCCCATGGGACGTCCTCCTCGACGCGCGAAAAAACTTTCCACCGGATGAAGTTACTCGTTGGAGACTCACTTGCCCACTAGTCCGGAATGTCCTCTTCGATGGACATCTCGGCGGACGCTCGGGAGAATCCGGCTCGATTCCCCCATGACCTGGCACGATACGAGGCAGAAAAATTCTTTGGAAGATTTCGGCCAGGGATGTCGATCCGGTCACACCCTCTTCGACGCGTTCGTGAGCGGCCGGGAGGGACCGGCCGGTGAACGGAGGAGACGACATGCGGTTCCTGATGATGACGACGGACGACGGTTCCGCCCCCGCCGGGCCGCCGGACGAGAAGCTGCAGACGGAGATGGGCAGGTTCATCGAGGAGATGTCCCGGAGCGGGGTGCTGCTCGCGACCGGCGGGCTGGAGCCCGGCGGCACCCGGATCAAGTCGTCCGGCGGGAAGGTCACCGTCCTCGACGGCCCGTTCGCCGAGGCGAAGGAGACGGTCGTCGGGTTCGCGCTCATCGAGGTGGGCACCCGCGAGGAGGCGATCGAGCTGTCCAAGCGGTTCTGGGCGATCGTCGGCGACGGCGAGGGCGTCATCCAGCAGGTCTTCGGGCCGGAGGACATCCCCGGCGCGTGAGCCCGCCGCGCCCGGCGGGCGTGCCGCTGAGCTTGCGCGGCGGCCGGTGCGGGTGCTCTCATCGGCAGCGTGACGGCAACGGACGAGCCCGGGGCGCGGGAGGCGCCCGCGCGGGGCACCGGCGTGCACGCGACCGTCGACGCGGTGTGGCGGCTGGAGGCCGCGCGCATCATCGCCGGTCTCGCCCGCATGGTGCACGACATCGGGCTCGCCGAGGAACTCGCGCAGGACGCGCTGGTCGCCGCGCTCGAACAGTGGCCCGAGTCGGGCGTCCCGGATAACCCGGGCGCCTGGCTCATGGCCGTCGGCAAGCGCCGCGCCGTCGACCGGATCCGGCGGCTGCGGCGGCTCGACGACAAGATCGAGGAGATGGGCCGCGACCTGGAGACCCAGGCGCCGCCCGAGGAGTTCGACGTCCCGGACGACGACCGCATCGAGGACGACGTCCTCCGGCTGGTCTTCACCGCCTGCCACCCCGTGCTGTCCGCGCAGGCGCGGGTCGCGCTGACGCTGCGCATGCTCGGCGGCCTCACCACCGAGGAGATCGCGCACGCGTTCCTCGTCCCCGAGGCCACCGTGGCGCAGCGGATCGTCCGGGCGAAACGGACGCTGTCGGAGGCGAACGTCCCGTTCGAGGTGCCCCAGGGGCCGGGCCGCGCGGCCCGGCTGGCCTCCGTCCTGGAGGTCGTCTACCTCGTCTTCAACGAGGGCTACGCCGCCAGCGCGGGCGACGCGTGGGTGCGGGCGGACCTGTGCCGCGAGGCGCTGCGCCTCGGCCGCATCCTCGCCGAGCTGGCCCCCGGCGAACCCGAGGTGCACGGGCTCGCCGCGCTGATGGAGATCCAGGCGTCCCGCACCCGGGCGCGCACCGGGCCGTCCGGGGAGCCCGTCCCGCTCCCGGAGCAGGACCGCGGCCGGTGGGACCGCCTCCTCATCCACCGCGGGTTCGAGGCGCTGCTGCGCGCGAAGAAGATCGGCGAGCCGCCCGGCCCCTACGTCCTGCAGGCCGCGATCGCCGCCTGCCACGCGCAGGCGCTCACCGCCGAGGACACCGACTGGGCGCGGATCGCCGCCCTCTACGAGATCCTCGCCCGCGTCGCGCCGTCCCCCGTCGTGGAGCTGAACCGGGCCGTGGCGGTCGGCATGGCGGACGGCCCCGAGAAGGGCCTGGAGCTCGCCGACGCGCTGGTGGACGAGCCCGTCCTGCGCGGCTACCACCTGCTGCCGAGCGTCCGCGGCGACCTGCTCGCCCGCCTCGGCCGCCGGGAGGAGGCCCGGGCGCAGTTCGAGCGCGCCGCGGAACTCACCCGCAACGCGCCCGAACGCAGGGTCCTGCTGGACCGCGCCGCCTCGCTCAGTAGTCCCGCACCGCGAACGAGCTGACGATCTCCCCGAAGTCCTGGAAGTCGACGACCTCGGTCTCGGCGCCCGTCTCGGCGTTGCGCTGCGCCTCCACCCGCGCCTTGTTGGTCAGCGCCAGCTCCTGGTTGGCGGCGACGTACCCGCGCAGCTCCTTCTCGTAGTTCGCGAACGCGGCGCGGTGGTCGCCGCCCGCCGCCTTCAGCTCCCCGGCCAGCACGTACGCGCCGACCATGGCCATGCTCGTGCCCTGCCCGGACAGCGGCGACCCGCAGTAGCCCGCGTCGCCGAGCAGGACGACCCGCCCCTTCGACCAGGAGTCCATGTGGATCTGCGCCATCGAGTCGAAGTGGAAGTCGGGCGCGTCCCACATGGTCTCCAGCAGCTCGGGCAGCACCCAGCCGCCGCCGGCCAGCGCGTCCGCCATGATCTTCTTCTGCGCGGCGGTGTCGCGGTGGTCGTACTCGATCGGCCGCTCGGACTCGAACCCCAGGTAGACGCGGACCTCGTCGTTGCCGCGGACGCTCATCACGCCGCCGCCCCAGCTGCTGCCCGGCACCTGGTGGAACACCTGCCAGCGGTCCAGGCCGAGGAAGTTCGGGGCCGTCCACACCGACAGGTAGGTGCCGAGGTGGGTGAGGTAGTCCTTCTCCGGCCCGAACACCAGCCGGCGGGTGTTGGAATGCGCGCCGTCCGCGCCGACGACCAGGTCGAACGTGCGGATCAGCCCGCTCTGGAAGATCACCCGGACGCCGTCCTCATCCTGCTCCAGCCCGGCGATCGAGTCGCCGTACAGGTACTCGACGCCGTCGCCGGCCGCGTCCGCCAGGATCATGGACAGGTCGTCCCGCAGGATCTCCACGTCGGCGCTGCTCAGGTCGCCGCCGGTGACCGTGTACTCCTCGCTGCGGTACAGCTCGTTGCCGTCCCCGTCCACCATGGACATGCCACGCATCTCGACACGCTGCTCGCGGATCCGGTCGAGGACGCCCATCCGCTCGGCGACCTCCAGCGCCGGACCGCGCACGTCGATCGCCTGCCCGCCGGCCCGCGGCCCGGGCGCCGCCTCCACGACCGTCACGCCGAACCCGTACTGCCGCAGCCAGTAC
Source organism: Spirillospora sp. CA-108201 (assembly GCF_050936235.1). Lineage (NCBI taxonomy): Bacteria > Bacillati > Actinomycetota > Actinomycetes > Streptosporangiales > Thermomonosporaceae > Spirillospora > Spirillospora sp. CA-108201. Next base: position 4,660,485 of record NZ_JBNJNE010000001.1, read on the forward strand.
GCCAGCGCGGGGCCGCCGATGCTCGCACCCGAGATGAGGACGTTCTTCATGGGGACCTCCCTAGTCGGGCGGGACGTGTTTCCCGCGCCGAGCAAGAGACTCGCCGCCCTCGCTGACCAAACCCGCACGAGTCGCTGACCGGCGTCCGGAGCGCAGCGGAGGACGCCGGTCAGCAGCCCCTGCCGGGGGGGTTGGGGGGTCGCCCCCCAACCGTGACCCAGCCCGGCGTCCGGAGCGCAGCGGAGGACACCGGTCAGCAGCCCCTGCCGGGGGGGTTGGGGGGTCGCCCCCCAACCGTGACCCAGCCCGGCGTCCGGAGCGCAGCGGAGGACACCGGTCAGCAGCCCCTGCCGGGCGGGGTGGGGGCGGGGGTGGTCCTATCGGGGGTCATGTCCCAAACTGGGTTGGGTGCTGATGGCTCGGAAGGGGAGACCTGTGGTCGATCGCTCGGACGTCCAGGCCGCGGCGGAGCGTGTCGCGGGCCATGTCCGCCGCACGCCGGTGGTCGAGGTCGAGCCGGGGCCGCTCGCGCCCGCCGGGCGGATGTGGCTGAAGCTCGAACTGACGCAGCACACGGGGTCGTTCAAGGCGCGCGGCGCGTTCAACCACATCCTGGCCGCGCGGGAGGAGGGGCGGCTCCCGGAGACCGGGGTCGTCGCGGCGTCCGGCGGGAACGCGGGGCTGGCCTTCGCGTACGCGGCGGCGCGGGCGGGCGTCCCGGCCGAGGTGTACGTGCCGGAGACGGCGCCCGCGGTGAAGGTCGCGCGGCTGCGGGCCCTCGGCGCCGCGGTCGTGCGGGTCGGCACCCGGTACGCCGAGGCGCAGGACGCCGCCGTCAAACGCGCCGCCGACACCGGCGCGCTGTTCTGCCACGCCTACGACCTGCCGGAGGTGTGCGCGGGCCAGGGCACGCTCGGCCTGGAGATCCTGGAGCAGACCGGCGGCGAGGCCGACACGGTCCTGCTGGCGGTCGGCGGCGGCGGGCTGATGGCGGGCGTCGCCGCCGCGGTCGAAGGGCGGGCGCGCGTCGTCGGCGTCGAGCCCGTGACGATCCCGACCCTCGAACGCGCCCTGCACGCCGGACGCCCCGTGGACGTGGACGTGTCGGGGGTCGCCGCGGACTCCCTCGGCGCGACCCGGCTGGGTGAGATCGCGTTCGCGGTCGCGTCCCGGACCGGGGTGCGCCCCGTGCTGGTCACCGACGAGGCGATCGTCGAGGCCCGCCGGTTCGTGTGGGAGGAGTACCGCCTGGTCGTCGAGCACGGCACGGCCGCCGCCGTGGCCGCGCTCCGCGGCGGCGCCTACCGGCCGTCCCCCGGGGAGCGGGTCGTGGTCGTCCTGTGCGGCGCCAACACCGACCCGTCCGACCTGGCCTGACGCCCGTCGCCGATCAGCCGCGGCTCATCCGGAGGCGCGCAGGGCCTGGAGCGGCAGCAGCCGCACCTGCGCCGCGGGACGGGCCGTGCCGGTCGCGGGCCGGCTGCCGCACAGGGCCTCCACCACGTGCGCGGCCAGCGCGTTGTCGATCGGGTGCGGGACGGGCGTGCCGCCGGCGCTGAGCTGCTGGTACTTCGTCAGGTTGAAGGCCAGCGAGATCTGCCGCTCGCCCCCGGCCGACGACAGCGACTGGGTCCCGGCGCCGAAGACCGCGCCGTCGTGGCCCCAGAACGTCCCGCACGGCAGGTCGACGGAGTAGAGCCCGAGACCGTAGTTCATCAGGACGTTGCCGTCCGCGTCCTTCACCGGGACGGTCCGCTGCATCTGCGCCAGAGCGTCCGGTCCGATGAGGTCGCCGCTGAGGAGCCCGCGGTAGAAGCGGTTGAGATCGTCCGTGGTGGACACCAGCGCGCCCGCCGTCCAGGCCCAGCTCATGTCGATGGTGCTGTAGTCGCGGGGCGGCTTCACATGCTGGTACAGCGACTCGTACATCCGCGGGTGCGGGCCCGCGATCCAGGGCGAGGACGGGAAGTAGGTGTGCTTCAGCCCGGCCTTGCGGATGACGTTCCGGGTGATGTACCGCTCCGCCTTGGTCCCGGTCACCTTCTCCAGGATTTCCCCAGCGATGACGTAGTTGGTGTTGGAGTACGACCAGCGCTCGCCCGGCTCTCCCGTGCGCGGCGCCCGCAGCCCCCAGGCGAGGAGCTGCGCGGGACGGACGTCGCGGAACCGGTACTCGTCCAGGCTGCCGGCCGACAGCTCCCGTAGTGAGGGGAACGCCGGGAAGATGTAGTCGCCGATGCCGCTCGTGTGGTCGAGCAGCATCCGTACGGTCGTCTGCTCGCCGTAGCGGCCGGGGATGAGGCCGGGCAGGTAGCGGGCGACCGGGGCGTCGAGATCGACGCGGCCCCGCTCCACCTGCTGGAGGATCGCGGCGGCGACGAACGACTTGGTGACGCTGCCGATCCGCTGGCGCATGTCCGGGGTCACCGGCCGCCCCGTGCGCACGTCCGCGACGCCGGCCGCGCCGCCCCACGTCGTGCGGCCGTCCCGGACCGCGGAGAAGAGCCCGTACATCCCGGCGTCGTGCGTGGCGTCCAGGGTGGCCCGCAGCTTCGCGGGATCGAACGGGACGGTGGGCGGCAGCGCCGTGGCGATCGCGGAGGGGCCGACGTCCGGCCCGGCCGCCGCGGCCGTGACCTGCGCCGTCGCCATGGTCAGCACGAGCGCCGCGCCTGCGGCCGCCCCCCTGAGGATGCCGCGCCCCGCCAGCCGTCCCAGCCCTCTGGACATCGTTCCCGTCTCTTCCGCGCCGACCGCGTTCCCGAAGGAGCCTTTTCTAGATCATCTACCCTCTCATCCCTGGGCGGAAAGCGGTCCGGCAGCCACCAATACGGAGCGGTCGCGACACCTCCGACTGCACGGTCGCGGCCGGAGGGCGGTCGGGCATCGACGCGGCGGCCGGGCGGCCCGGCTTCCCCGCGGGAGGCGCGCGGGGGCCGGGCGGCGGGTCAGCCGAGCAGGTCCGCGAGGGTCTCGCGGCGGGACGGGTGGCGCAGCTTGTGCATGCCCTTGGACTCGATCTGCCGGATGCGCTCGCGCGTCACCCCGTAGACCTTGCCGACCTCCTCCAGGGTCTTGGGCTCGCCGCCCGACAGCCCGAACCGCAGCGAGATCACGCCGGCCTCGCGCTCGGTGAGCGTCTCCAGGACGGCGTCGAGCCGCCCGCGCAGCATCGAGGTCGCCACGACGTCGGCGGGGTCGCCGCCGTCGGGGTCCTCGATGACGTCGGCGAGCTCGCCGTCGCCGTCCTCGCCGAGCGGGGTGTGCAGCGACAGCGGCTCGCGGGCCTGCCGCCGCAGCCACTCGACCTTCTCGGGCGTGACGTCGAGCTCGACGGCCAGCTCCTGCGAGTTCGGCTCGCGGCCGAGGTCCTGCATCATCCGCCGCCGGACGCGCGTCATCCGGTTGAGCACCTCGACGACGTGCACCGGGATGCGGATGGTGCGGCTCTGGTCGGCCAGCGCGCGGCTGATCGCCTGCTTGATCCACCAGACGGCGTAGGTGGAGAACTTCAGGCCGCGGCGGTACTCGAACTTCTCCACGGCGCGGATCAGTCCGAGGTTGCCCTCCTGCACGAGGTCGTTCAGGGGGAGGCCGTGGCCCATGTAGCGCTTGGCGAGCGACACGACGAGGCGCAGGTTCGCCTCGACCATGTGCTCCTTGGCGCGGGCGCCGTCGTCGGCGATCCACTCCAGGTCCTGCTTGTCCTGGAGGCTCAGTTCGTCGCCCAGGGTGATGAGGCGCTCTCGGGCGAACAGGCCGGCCTCGATGCGCTTGGCCAGGTCGACCTCCTGCTCGGCGGTGAGCAGCGCGGTGCGCCCGATGCGGGACAGGTAGTCCTTCATCGGGTCGACGAGGTTCACGGTGGAGCGGGGGGATGCGCTCGGCGCGTGGCTGGCGTTCAGGGCGATGTCCTTTGCTCGTCCGGCGGCCGGGAGGGAACGGTCACCCGATCTCGGTACCCGTCCGGCCCGGGGGCCAAACTTAGATCCGACCTAAATATGTGTCAAGTACGAACTTAGGTCGAATTATGAGAGGATGGCGGCATGGGACTGCGGGAGTTGAAGAAGCAGCAGACGCGCCAGAGCATCTCGAACCAGGCGACCCGCCTGTTCCTGCGGCACGGCTTCGACCGGGTGACGATCGCCGACGTCGCGGCGGCGGCCCAGGTGGCGAAGATGACCGTCACCAACTACTTCCCCCGGAAGGAGGACCTGGCGCTCGACCTGCACGAGGTCTTCGTGGCCTCGCTGGCGCGCACGGTCGCCGAGCGGGCGCCCGGCGAGTCGGCGGCGGCCGCCCTGCGCCGGGGCTTCCTGGAGGCCGCCCGGCGGCACGACGCCGTGATCGGCTTCTCCGGCCCCGCCTTCGCCCGGATGATCACCGAGAGCCCGGCCCTGGTGGCGCGGCTCCGCGAGTTCCACGAGGAGCGCGAGGACGCCCTCGCCGCCGTCCTCGCCGAGGAGACCGGCGCGGGCCCGGGCGACGTCCTCCCCCGCCTCGTCGCCGCGCAGCTCGGCGGCGTCCACCGCGTCCTGTTCCAGGAGGCCCTGCGCCGGAACGTGCGGGGAGAGTCCCACGAACAGATCGAGGCGGCCCTCACGGAGTCCGCGAAGACCGCCTTCGACCTGCTCGAACCCTCCCTTGGCGGCTACGCGGCGCGGCCGGCGCCCGAGGGGTAGAGCGCGGCCTAGATCGTTGATGGGGGTTTGCTGAACCGCTGCGGGCATGACGAAGGGCGCCCATGATCAGTGTGTGAAGACAAACCTGGACGCCCTTCTGACCGCACTCTACGTCCATCTGGACGATCACGTCCTGCGGTCGGCCGACCGCACCCGCAGACGCGGCCCCGACCGCACCCTCAACGACGCTGAACTGGTGTGCGTCGCTGTGGCCCAGGTCCTGCTCGGCTGCGATTCCGAGCGGCGGTGGCTGCGGACCGCGCCCGGCAGGATCGGGCACCTGTTCCCGCGGCTGCCCGGTCAGTCCGAGTACAACCGGCACCTGCGCGATGCCGCGCCCGCTCTGTTCGCCGCTTCGATGTGGCTGGTCCGCCAGACGCCCTCCTGGCAGGAGCGGCTGCGGCTGATGGACGGCACTCCGCTGCGCTGCGGCGCCTCACGCACCACCGTGCACCGCTCGGCCCTGGGCGAGATCGCCGGCTACGGCATGGACAAGTCCCACCACGCCTTCTACTGGGGCGCCAAACTGATGCTGATCACCACCGCCGAAGGCGCGGTGTGCTCCTTCAGCCTGGCCCACCCCAAAGAGCTGGACGAACGCAAACAGGCCGTGCACCTGCTGCACGTCCAGCAGGCCGCGCCGGGACCGTGCCCGATCGTGTGCGACAAGGGATTCGCCGGAGCCGGGGTGGAAAAGGCCGCCGCCGACCTGGGCCATATCCTGATCCGCCCCGTCCGCGACGACGAGCCCGAACCCGCCGTGAAGGTGTTCCCCAGCTGGCTGCGCCAGCGTATCGAGGCGGTGATCTGGACACTGAAGAACCAACTCGGGCTGGAACGCCACGCCGCCCGCACCACCGAAGGCCTGTGGACGCGCCTGTGCCAGCGCATCTGCGCCCTCAACGCCGCGATCTGGCACAACTGGCTCATCGACGCCCCAACCAAGCGATCACTTACCGCCTACGACCACTAACCAGAGCACTCAACAACCCCCATCAACGATCTAGGCGCCGTCCCGGATGACCAGGAGGAGGTCGCCGGCCTGGACGGGCGTCGCCTCGGGGACGGCCAGCCGGGCGACGGCGCCCGCGACCGGCGCGGTGATCGCGGCCTCCATCTTCATGGCCTCGATGGTGGCGACCACGTCCCCCGCCGCGACCTCGTCGCCCTTGGCCACCCGCAGCGTCACCGAGCCGTCGAACGGGGCGGCGACGTGACCGGGTTCGGCCGGATCGGCGCGCTCGACCGGCGGCGCATCGGACTTGACGGACTTGTCGCGGACGGAGAGTGTCCGGAGCTGGCCGTTCACCGAGCAGATGACCTGCCGGACCCCCGCCTCGTCGACGTCGCCGACGGCCTCCAGCCCGGCCAGGACGCGGACGCCGGGTTCGAGGTCGAACGCGACCTCGTGGCCCGCGCGGAGCCCGTACAGGAACGGGCCGGTCGGCAGGACGGAGATGTCGCCGTAGGCGGCGCGCGCCTCGCGGTAGTCCTTGGCAGGTCCTGGGAAGAGCAGACGGTCGAGCGTGTCGCGAACCTCTGGACCGGCCAGGGCCTTCTCTTCGGCGCCGTCCAGTTCGGCTCGGGCGGGCGTGTACTGGCGCCCCGCGAGGGCCTTGGTGCGGAACGGCTCGGGCCAGCCGCCGGGCGGGTCGCCCAGTTCGCCGCTCAGGAACCCGATGACGCTGTCGGGGATGTCGTAGCGGTCCGGGTTCTCGGCGAAGTCGTCCGGGTCGGCGCCCGCCGCGACGAGGTGCAGGGCCAGGTCGCCGACGACCTTGCTGGACGGGGTGACCTTCACGAGCCGCCCGAGGATCGCGTCGGCGGCGGCGTAGAGGCGCTCGATCTCCTCGAAGCGGTCGCCGAGGCCGAGGGCGACGGCCTGCTGCCGCAGGTTGGACAGCTGCCCGCCCGGGATCTCGTGCCGGTAGACGCGTCCGGTCGGCGACGGGAGCCCCATCTCGAACGGCGCGTAGAGCTTCCGGACGGCCTCCCAGTAGGGCTCCATGACGGTGAGCGCGTCCAGGTCGATCCCGGTGGCGTGCTCGGTGAAGTCGGTCGCGGCCACGATCGCCTGGAGCGGCGGCTGGCTCGTGGTGCCCGAGAGCGGCGCGGCGGCGCCGTCGACGGCGTCGACGCCCGCTTCGATGGCGGCGATGTAGGTGCCGATCTGCCCGCCGGCCGTGTCGTGGGTGTGCAGGTGGACGGGCAGGTCGAACCGCTCGCGGAGGGCCCCGACGAGGGTGCGCGCCGCGGGCGCCCGGAGCAGGCCGGCCATGTCCTTGACGCAGAGGATGTGGACCCCCGCGTTGACGAGTTCTTCCGCCAGCCGCAGGTAGTGGTCGAGGGTGTAGAGCCGTTCGCCCGGAGAGGACAGGTCGCCGGTGTAGCAGAGCGTGCCCTCGACCAGCGCATGGGTCTGGAGGGCCGCGTCGATGGCCGGCCGCATGCGGTCCACGTCGTTCAGGGCGTCGAACACACGGAAGATGTCGACTCCCGTACTGGCGGCCTCCTTGACGAAGGCCCGAGCCACCGAGTCGGGGTACGGCGTGTAGCCGACGGTGTTGCGACCGCGCAGAAGCATCTGGATGCACAGGTTGGGGGCGGCCTCGCGGATCGCGGCCAGCCTGTCCCAGGGCGACTCGCCCAGGAACCGGAGCGCGACGTCGTACGTTGCCCCGCCCCATGCCTCGACAGAAAGCAGCTGCGGCGTCATCCGGGCGAGGTAGGGCGCGGCTGACAGCAGGTCGTAGGTGCGTACTCGCGTGGCCAGGAGCGACTGATGCGCGTCGCGGAACGTCGTGTCTGTGACGGCCAGGGCGTCCTGGTTACGGAGCTGCTCGGCGAACGCGCGCGCGCCGAGCGCCAGCAGCCGGTCGCGCGACCCCTCGGGGAACGGCCCGTCGAGGTCGAGCGGCGGCAGTTTCGTCGCCGGGTCCAGGTCGGTGGGCGCCTCGCCGTGCGGCTTGTTGACCGTGACGTCCGCCAGGTACCGGACGAGCCGCGTCGCGCGGTCTCCGCTGGAACGGGCCGTGAGCAGCTCGGGATGGTCCGCGATGTAGGACGTGGTGACGCCGCCCGCGCGGAAGTCGGGCTCCTCCAGCAGCGCCTGGAGGAACGGGATGTTCGACGCGACGCCCCTGATGCGGAACTCGGCGACGGCCCGGTGCGCCCGCCGCACCGCGTCCTCGAACGTCCGTCCGCGGCACGTCAGCTTCACCAGCAGCGAGTCGAAGTGCGGCGACACGATCGCGCCGCCGTAGGCCGTGCCGGTGTCGAGCCGCACCCCGGCGCCGCCCGGCGACCGGTACGCCGAGATCTTCCCGGTGTCGGGGCGGAATCCGTTCGCCGGGTCCTCGGTCGTGATGCGGCACTGCACGGCGAACCCGCTCACGCCGACCTCGTCCTGCGCGATGCCGAGGTCGGCGAGCGTCTCGCCGCCCGCGATGCGCAGCTGGCTCTGCACCAGGTCGATGCCCGTGACCTCTTCGGTGACGGTGTGCTCGACCTGGATGCGGGGGTTCATCTCGATGAACACGTGCTCGCCTCGGTCGTTCACAAGGAACTCGACCGTTCCCGCGTTCTCGTAGCCGATCTCTTGGGCGAACCTGACCGCGTCGTCGCAGAGCCGCCGGGCCGCCTCGGGGTCCAGCCCGGGCGCGGGCGCGATCTCGACGACCTTCTGGTGGCGGCGCTGCACCGAGCAGTCGCGCTCGCGCAGGTGGACGATGTGCCCGGCGCCGTCCGCGAGGATCTGCACCTCGATGTGGCGGGGGCGGTCCACCGCCTGCTCCAGGAACACCGTGGCGTCGCCGAACGCGCTCTCGGCCTCGCGGCGCGCCGTGTCCACGGCGGCCTCCAGGTCCTCGCGGTGGTCGACGCGGCGCAGCCCGCGCCCGCCGCCACCCGCCGCGGCCTTCACGAACAGCGGGAAGCCGACCTCGTCGGCCGCCTCCAGCTCCCGTCCCGGCGCGGGCGTCGCCGAGCGCAGCACCGGCAGCCCCGCGCGCCGCGCCGCCGCGACCGCCTCGATCTTGTTGCCCGCCAGGCTCAGCACCCGCGACGGCGGGCCGACGAACTTGATCCCGTCGCGCTCGCAGGCCGCCGCCAGCTCGGGGCTCTCCGACAGGAACCCGTACCCGGGGTAGACCGCGTCGGCGCCGACCCGCAGGGCCGTCTCCACGATCCCGTCCACGTCCAGGTAGGCGCGGACGGGGTGGCCGTGCTGCCCGATCTCGTACGCCTCGTCCGCCTTCTGCCGGTGCAGGGACAGGCGGTCCTCGTGCGCGTACACGGCGACGCTGGCGATGCCGAGTTCGTACGCCGCGCGGAAGGCCCGCACGGCGATCTCACCACGGTTGGCGACGAGCAGCTTACTGATCACGTGTTCTCCCAGGAGTGGTTCGGGCGCGTCCGGCCGCGCCCGACGGCCTCCTGGGCTCCACGCTGAGCCGCTCACGGCGGGACGAACCCGCGGGCGAACCGGATCCTGGGATACCTACCCAGTGAGGCGGTTCGGACGGCCTCGCCCGGCAGGGAGAACAAAGGGACAGATGATACGTAAAGTGAAAAGAGGGGAAAATTTTCCCCCATCCTGGCGCGTGCCTCCCGACGGGCCCGCTCAGGAGGCGCGGCGGCGGTGATCGAGCCAGACGCGGCCCGCGACCAGGGCCAACACGATCAGGGCGCCCATGAGGAAGCCGGTGAGGAGGCCGGTGAGCGAGCCGTCCGGGGCGAAGGCGGCGCAGGCGACGCAGACGGCGGCGACGAAGAGGCCGTAGCCGGCGATGAAGGCGTAGAAGCGCCTGCTCCAGAAGTTCCGGCCGGACGGCGTCCGGGGGACGGCGTGCAGTTCCGCCTCGGGGCCGACGGAGGCCGCCTTGGGCCGCTTGAAGTACTCGAAGCAGATCCAGGTGCCGCAGGGCTCCCAGCCGTCCGGCGCGAGTCGGCCGGTGACGGCGTTGCGGCGGCCTGGCAGGACGGTCTCGCGGCGATACTCCCAGCGCTGCGGGTCGTCCGGGTCGCGGCGGCTGACGAAGCGGCCCGTGTTGTCGACCCGTTCCACCTCCCAGCCCTCGTCGCCGTAGCGGTTGAGGACGTCGCGCTCGTGGAAGGCGTCGGCCCTCCATTTCCAGGTCTCGCCCGCGTCCGGCGGGACGGGTCCGCCGGGGACGTCCGCCCTCGCCTCGTCCGGGGCGACCTGGGAGGCGAAGTCGGCGGGCGCGCCGAACTCCTGCACCGGGTCGGTGCCGGACTCGGCCGCGAAGGCGGCGAGGTCGTCGACGGTGCGGGACACCTCGTCCTCGGGGAGGCCGCGGGCGCGCAGCCGCTCCGCCAGTTCGTCGAAATAGGGGTTCGTCATCGTCCCGCTCCATCGGTGAGCATCGTGCGCACGGACTCGTCGAAGTCGAGCCACAGGCCGCTCTGCTCGGCGAGCGTCACGCGGCCGACGTCGGTGAGGTGGTAGTAGCGGCGCCCCGGGCCCCGGTCGGCCGCGCGGAACTCCGCGGAGACCAGCCCGGCCTCTTCGAGGCGGTTGAGGACCGGATACAGGGTGCCGCCCTTGATCTGCCCGAGGCCCGCGTCGGCGAGCCTCTTGGCGATCTCGTAGCCGTAGCTCTCGCCCCCGGTCAGGCTGGCGAGGACCAGCAGGTCGAGGACGCCCTTGAGCCAGCTGGCGCGGCGGTCGGCGGGCACGGCGGTCACCTCCTGCGGCGGATCGGCGGGCGGGCCGCGCTGTCAGGCCTGACGGTCATCGTTCGTCACCTCTACTTAGTTTGCCCAGCGAGCTAAACCGTACGGCAACCTAGTTAGATATGCAACCTAGATGGCGGACACGAGCCTCCGGGCGCGGTCCGGATCCGGTCACCCGCCAAACGGAACGATCACTCGGAATAGCCGGAAGGATCTTGCGGTTGCAACTACCGTGCGAGAGCCCGCCAGCCGGGTAGCACCCATGTCAGCGACCTACGGAGGTGAACCGTGCCGAGCAGCATCCCCAGCACCCGTTCCACCAGTGAGCGCAAACACGTGAGAACCACGTCGCTCCGCGCCCTCGCGGTCGCCGCGCAGCTGGAACGCAACCATGCCCCGGAGGGTCCACCGGGCAACGCGAAGGGCCGGGCGGAGACCCGCCGCCGTCGGCGGACACCCGACCCGGCCTGACACGCTTCAGCCCGGCCGCACCTCCGGTCAGGCATGAGAAAGCCCCCCGCGATGCGGGGGGCTTTCGTGTTCCCGCGCCTGGCCGGCCCCAGGTCCGGCTAGGCGCGGGCCATGTCGAAGAACTTGTGGACGGTGGCACGCGTGCGCTCCGTACCGACGCTCTCCACCATCGCCGTCAGGTGCTCCGCGCCGAGGACGGCCAGGAGCGCGTGCGCGCCCGCTTCGCCGTCCGGAGCGGCGTCCCCGCACTGGTCGAGCAGGATCGTCAGGTGCCGATGCCAGAAGCCGTAGGCGCCGATCCGGTAGCGAGCCCCCGGCGAGGCGGTCTCGGACATGCGCACCAGCGAAAGATGGTCGAGCGCGTAGCCGAGATAGGCGTCGGCGAAGGCGCGCAGGCGTTCGGACGGAGGCACGACCGTGCCGCCGTCGCCCGGCCCCAGCGGAGACGGGCCGGACAGGATCGCGTCCTGGAGCTCGCGTTCACGCTCGTTCAGGAGCGCCACGGCGAGGCCCGCCTTGTCGCCGAAACGGCGGAAGAGCGTGCCCTTGCCGACGCCGGCCTCGGCGGCCACGGCGTCCATCGAGACCGCCTCCACCCCGTGCCGGGCGAAGAGCGCCGCGGCGGCGTCCAGCACCTTCACGCGGTTGCGGGCGGCGTCGGCGCGCTCCTTGGGCGGCGGCGTCCGCATCAACTCCAGATCGACGCGCTTCCCCCCGGACGGGCGACGGTCCATCATCGCTTCCTCCCCTGACGTACAACCGGACTATAGTCCTATTAAGTGGCCGCGGCCACCACCCCTTGATCAGCTGCTTTGCCGACCGAATACCCTCGTTGGCCATAGTCTTGCGGAACGGTTCTGGGACGAAGCGGAACAACGGGGAGCGAGTGGTGTGACGGACAGGACGATGCCGGATGCCCATCCACTGGAGTCAGGGGACCCGGATGAGCTCGGCGGATACGAGATCCTAGGCCGCCTCGGCGAGGGCGGGCAGGGCGCCGTCTTCCTGGGGCGTCCGCGCGGCCGGGCCAGGACCGACCGCCCCGACGACCACGTCGCGATCAAGTTGCTGCACGGCAGGCTCGCCGGGGACGAGTCCGCCCGCGCGCGCTTTGTCCGCGAACTGGAGGTCGCCAAGCGCGTCGCGCGCTTCTGCACCGCGCAGGTCCTGGACGCCGACGTGGCGGGCGACCAGCCCTACATCGTCAGCGAATACGTGCCCGGGCTGTCGCTGTTCCACATCGTGCGCGCGGAAGGCCCGCGGACGGGCGGCGCCCTGGAGCGGCTCGCGGTAGGCACCCTCACCGCGCTCACGGCGATCCACCAGGCCGGGATCGTGCACCGCGACTTCAAACCCCGCAACGTCATGATGGGCCCGGACGGCCCGCGCGTCATCGACTTCGGCGTGGCGCGCGCGCTGGGCGCCGCCGGTGAGACGCAGAACGTCGGCACTCCTGCCTACATGGCCCCGGAGCACTTCACCGGCGACCAGGTCGGCCCCGCGGCGGACATGTTCGCCTGGGGCACGACCATGGCGTTCGCCGCCACGGGACGTCCCGCGTTCGGCAACGACGAGATGGCCGCGGTCATGAAGCGGATCCTGACGGGCGAGCCGGATCTGGGCGACCTGCCCAGCCCGATGCGCGAACTCGTCCTCGCGTGCATGTCCAAGGACTCCGCTCAGCGCCCGACCGCTCGCGAGGCCCAGGAGCGGCTGGTCGGCGCGGCCAGCGGCCTGCCCTCGATCGTGTCCTCCGTCCCGCCGCTGCCCGCCGTCCCCAGGCTGCCCGCCGTCCCCGGGCTCCCCGCCGAGATCCCCGCTCCCCCGCGCGCGTCCGCGCCGCCTCCCGAGCACGCCACGGACCCGTCCGGCATCGGTCACGGCACGGCTCCGCAGCCGCGTCCGTTCGCCGAGGAGACGCCGCCTCCACCCGGCCACGCCCACGGCGCGCCCGGGCTGCCTCCGCCCGGTCCTCCTGCGCCGCCCCACGGCGATGTGTCAGACGGCAAGGGGCGCGGGCGCCTCGCAATACCGATCGCGGCGGCCGCGGCGGTGGCCCTGGTCATCGCGGGCGGCGCCGCGTGGGCCGCGACAAGGCCGAGCGGCGACAAGGGCCGTTCGGTCTCGGCGTCCGACGAGAACCACGGCGTGGGGGGCGACTCGGGCTCCGCGAACGGCGCGGCAGGCGGCCCCCAGAACCCGGCGAAGCCGAAACCAGGGCAGCCGAAGCCTGGAAAGAGCGGGGCCTCCGCGACCCCCAGTACGCCCCAGAAACCGGGGTCGCCGCAGCAGCCCGGTGGATCATCGACCCCCACGAGAGGCACTGGCGGGGGCACGGGCAACTCCACGCCCCCCAAGGAGCCGCCCAACAAGTACACGCCGCAGTCCGCGTGCAACAGCGGCGGCAAGGGAAGCGGGTACTACGTGCTGCGCTCCATGGGCGTGTCCGGCGGCACCGCCTACCTGCTCTACAGCAACTCGACCAAGTACAACTGCGCCGTCACCATCAAGTCCAAGCACGTCGGCACGAAGTCGCAGGTCTCCGCCTGGGTCCAGAAGAAGGGCGCGGGCACCGTCAGCGACAGCGGCTCGTTCGCCTGGTACGCGGGGCCGGTCTATGTGAGCGCGCCTGGGGCGTGCGTCCGCTTCGGCGGCAACGGCAGCACCGCCCCCTACGGCAACTGCGGCTGACTCTCCGGGGTCCCTGGGCCGGAACGAACAAGGCCACCCTCGCGCCTGGGGGGTGGCCTGTGTCTCCTGCGGAGGTCGGGTCGACGTTCGGAAAGCACCGGTGCCGACCCGGCCGCTGCTGGATCAGTTACGGGAGGCGATGAGATGGTCGAAGTCGCCGTCCTTGGCTCCAAGGATGAGCGCTTCTATCTCGGGGCGGGTGTAGATGAGGGCCGGGCCCTCGGGATGGCGGGAGTTGCGCATCGCCACCTGCCCACCGGGCAGTTCGGCGATTTCGACACAGTTCCCCTGGGAGTTGCTTCTCCGGGACTTCAGCCATCGTGCTCCGAGGAGCTCGGCGGCCGGCATCCCGTTGTCGTAATCGGTCTGGAGCATCATGTCTCTCTGAGAAGATCACCGAGAAGCTCGACGGTGCGCTCCGGGGTCGCACTGTCGACACACAGGCGTTCCATCGCCTGCAGGTAGGTGTCGACGTCGTCGCGCTTGTCCAGGTACATCGCGCCGGTGAGGTTCTCGACGTAAACCACGTCCGGCAGATCCTGCTCGGGAAAGCGCAGGATCGTGAAGGCGCCCCCCTCGGCCGCGTGGCCTCCGAACCTGAACGGCATGATCTGGATGGTGACGTTGGGCAGCTTCGACATCTCGATGAGGTGCTCGAACTGGCCCCGCATCACCTCAGGTCCGCCGATGGGGCGCCGCAGCGCCCCCTCGTCCACCACGGCCCACAGGCGCGGGGCCTCCGCGCCCGTGAGGCGTTCCTGACGCTGCAGGCGCAGCTCCACGCGCTGGTCGATCTCGTGTTCGGCGGCCCCGGCGTTGCCCAGGCGAATCACCGCACGCGCATACCCCTCCGACTGCAGAAGTCCCGGGACGAACTGCAGCTCATAGGTGCGGATCAGCGCCGCCGACTCCTCCAGACCCACATAGGTCTGGAACCAGCCGGGCAACACGTCGTTGTACCGGTGCCACCAACCGGGGGTGTTGGCCTCCCGCGCAAGCTGCAGCAGCGCCTCGCGTTCCGTCTTGTCGCCGACGCCGTACAACGTGAGCAGGTCGTCCACGTCTCGTTCTTTGAAGCTGACCCTGCCGAGCTCAAGACGGCTGATCTTCGACTCCGACGCGCGGATGACGTAGCCGGCGTCCTGACGGGTCACGCCCTTCTGCTCGCGCAGACGGCGAAGCTGCGACCCGAGCAGGATCCGACGAACCGTCGACCCGCTTCCCGGCGTCTCTGGAGTCACGCCCAACCTCCCGGCTATTCGGCGGACAGCGAACCTAGTGTGCCACTGGCCTCAGCGTCCTGCGGTTACCTCCGATCTCCCTCGTGCGATCCGCGCCGCCCCACACCCTCACGGCACGGATGCACGTGCATTGGGCCTTGCATTCGCACGCTACGATGCGCAGGATAACGCACGAGACTTCCGAGCCACGGCTGCACAACGAGATCACTCTGCGGGGTCCGGTGGAATGACGTCACGCCACGCGCACGACGACACGCGTTGGGAGCTCGGCCCTCTCGCGGGGCCGGACGACCCACGGGCCCGTGCTGGGCACTCGACGCCCGTCCCTGAGTCCTTCGACCTGCCTCCGCGTCTGGACAGGGCCGTCACGGCGCTGACGGATCTGCGCGGGTCCACCGTCTCGTTCACCGTCGAACCCGATCCGGAATCGGTCACCGAGGCCCGGCACTTCGCGGTCTCCAGGCTCGCCGACTGGAGCCTGTCCGAACTCGTCGACGACGTCGGCCTCGTCGTCTCCGAGCTCGTCACGAACGCGCTGCGACACAGCGGGAGGACGGCCGGCGGGCGGCCGGGTCACGACGTGCACCGCGAGGGCGTGTACGGCGACCCGGCCGACCCGCTCGGCTCCGCGCCGTCGGCCATCCGGCTCCGCCTCGGGCACGAGTCGCAGTGGCTGCTCTGCGGGATCATGGACGCCAGCCGGACGGCGCCCCGCCGCAAGGAACCCGACTACATCGCCGAGACCGGGCGCGGCCTGCATCTCGTCGAGTCGTTCAGCGTCCGGTGGGGGTGGCGCACCCTCGCGCACGGAAAGGTCGTCTGGGCCCTCTTCCGGTCCCCCTGACGGACGCGACCGGCTCGACGGGCGTAACAACGCGCGACCGGGGTAACAATTGAGTTCCCCCCGCGAGGCCCTAGAACTTCCTCCAGGGTTGGACGAGACGAGGGGCCAGAGAGGAGCACCGGTGGACTTCGCCGTCGAACATCGCGTCGAGAAGGGCCTCACGGTCGTCAAGATCAGCGGTGAGATCGACGTCTTCACCAGCCCCCGCCTGCGCGAGGCCCTGCTCGAGATCATCGACAACGGCGGCGAGCACCTGGTCATCGACCTCGGCGAGGTGACGTTCCTGGACTCCACCGGGCTCGGCGTGCTCGTCGGGATCTACCACCGGCTGCGGGCGCGGGACGGATCGATGTCGTTCATGGGCGTCAACGACCGGGTGCGGCGCGTCTTCCACGTCACCCAGCTCACCAAGATCTTCGTGCTGCACCGGTCGCTGGAGGACGCGATCGCCGCGCACGAGTCCGCGGCGACCTGAGCCCCGCGCTCCCGGAACCCCCTCCTCACGTCCCGCTTCGCCCGCCCCCGCACCTCGGCCGGAGCGAGTTGTCCACAGTTTCCGCCGACGCTCCCCCCACCGGGCGCACCCGGTACGGTGAGACCGAGATCAAGCCCGCCGCCTGGGAAGCCTCCCGACGCGCGGTGCTGGCCGGCCCATCGAACGGACGGGAGCGCTCCGTGGCAGAACAGCCGCTGCATGAGCACACGCTCGGCAATGGCCTGCGCGTGGTGGTCTGCGAAGACCACGTCGTACCACTGGCCGCCGTGAACATCTGGTACGGAGTGGGCTCGCGGCATGAGCGGTCCGGCCGCACCGGCCTCGCGCACCTCTTCGAGCACCTGATGTTCCAGGGCTCGGCGAACGTCGCCGAGGGCGAGCACGCCGCGCTGATGGAGAGCGCCGGCGCCGCCTTCAACGCCAGCACGGCCTTCGAGCGCACCAACTACTACGAGACGGTGCCGGTCAGCCACCTGGAGCTCGCCCTCTGGCTGGAGGCCGACCGGATGGGCACGCTCCCGGCCGCGCTGACCCAGGCCAACCTCGACAACCAGCGCGACGTGGTGAAGAACGAGCGGCGCCAGCGCTACGACAACCAGCCCTACGGGACGGCCTTCGAGCGCCTGTGCGCGCTGACGTTCCCGACAGGCCACCCCTACGCGCACACACCCATCGGCTCCATGGAAGACCTGGACGCCACCACCCTCGACGACTGCGCCGACTTCTTCGCCACCTGGTACGCGCCGGGCAACGCCGTCCTGTCCGTCGTGGGCGACGTCGACCCGGAGAAGACCCTGGAGGCGGTCGAGCGCTACTTCGGCGGCCTGCCGTCCGGGCCGGAGCAGCCCGCCGCGCGCCCCGGCGAGCTCGGGCCGCTGACCGGCGTCCGCGGCGAGAGCGTCGACGAGGAGGTCCCCTCCCCCGCCTACTTCGCGATGTTCCCGCTCCCCGCCGACGGCGGCGACGACATCGAGGCCGCCGAGCTCGCGGTCGAGATCCTCGGCGGCGGCTCCGGCTCCCGCCTCTACGACCGCATGGTGCGGCGCGACCAGATCGCGACCGAGGTGTGGGCCGGGGTCACGCGCCTCGCGTCCGGGCAGTCCCTGGCGATCGTGGACGCCGTCGGCCCGGACCCCGAGAAGATCGCGGCCGTGCTGGACGAGGAGCTCGAACGGTTCGCCGCGCACGGCCCCGACGCCGACGAGACCGCCCGCGCCACCGCCCAGGCCGAGCGCGGCTTCCTGGAGCGGACCGAGACGGTGACGGGCCTCGCCGACGCGCTGTCGCAGAACGCGACGCAGTTCGACGACCCGGCCCGGGTCTTCACCGCCCCGGGCCGCGCCGCCGCGGTCACCGGCGACGCGATCAAGGAGATGGCGGGCCGCTGGCTGGCCCCCGGCGCCCGCACCGTCCTGACCTACGGAGGCACCTCGTGAGCAGCGGCCTTGCACTGCAGCCTCGTCCCGTCCCCGGGCCCGTCCCGGCCTGGGCGTTCCCGGCCGGCACCCCGGGCCGCGTCCCGGCCGGGCCCGCGACTCTGCGCTGCGACCTGCCCGGCCGCCGGCTCGCCGCCGTCCGCCTCGTCCTGCACGCGGGGGCCGGCCGCGAGCCGTCCGGCCTCGACGGCGTCGCGACGCTGGCCTCCCGCGCCCTGCTGGAGGGCACCGAGCCCGGCGGCGGCACCGCGCTCACCGCCGCGTTCGAGCGGCTCGGCGCCAGCCTCTACGCGCACGCCGACCTGACCGCCCTGCGCATCGCGCTGGACGTCCCGACCACGCGGCTCGGCGCGGCCCTGGAGCTGTTCTCCTCGGTGGTCCGCCGCCCGGCCCTCGACGACGCCGACGTGCGGCGCCTCGTCCGCGAGCGCCTGGAGGAGATCGCCCAGGAGGACGCCGACCCCGGCACGCGCGCCATGCGCGAGCTGCGCGCCGTCATCTTCCCGTCGCAGGCCCGGGTCTCCCGCCCGACCGGCGGCACCCCCGGCTCGGTCGACGCGCTGCGCGGCTCGGACGTCCGCGACTTCTACGGTTCCGTGGTCCCCGCCGAGGCGACCGCGGTCGTCGCGGGCGACCTGGCCGGAACCGACGCCGACGGCGCCCTCACCGCCGCGCTGGAAGGCTGGGCGGGCTCCGCCGCGCCGCTCCCGACCGCCGACCGGATCACGCCCGAGTCCGCCGCCCGGATCGTCGTGGTCGACCGCCCCGGCTCCGTGCAGACCTACCTCAACTTCGGCCACGGCGTCCCCGACCGCTCGCACCACGACTGGCCGTCCCTGATGGTCGCGTCGCACGTCCTCGGCGGCGGCCTCACGTCGCGCCTCAACGCCGTCCTGCGCGAGGAGAAGGGCTACACCTACGGCATGCGCGCCGGCCTGCTCCGCATGCGGCACTGCGGCCTGTTCATCGCGCAGGGCGCCGTCCACACCGAGGTCACCGCCGACGCGGTCGCCGACGCCCTCACCGAGCTGCGCGGCATCGTGTCCCGCGGCATCGACGCCGAGGAGCACGGCTCGTCCGTCCGCTCCCTGGCCGACCGCGCGCCCGCCGAGTACGAGACGGCCCGCGCCGTGGCCGCCGAGTTGGCCGACGTGTCCGCCAACGGCCTGGGCGCCGACTACCCGAGCGCCTACCTGGCCGCGGTCCGCGCCTCCACCCCCGACGGCGTGGCCCGCGCCTACCGCAAGCACATCGACCCCGAGGCCCTCACCATCATCGCCGTGGGCGACGCCGCCCAAATCCGCGAGCCCTTGGAAAAACTCGCCTACGCCCCCGTGACCGTCACCACCAAGGAAACCTGACCCCACCAGACGCGCCGCGCGTGCGGGCCCCACCACTCCGCACGCGCCCCCAAGCGCGCCGACCGCCCCACCACCGGGCCCCAACAAACACAAATCGGCACACACGGGCCTAAGAGGTCGTACCAGAATCAGCGGACGAGGCGTCGCCGGCAGATGATGGCTGCGGCGAGGGTCATGAAGCCTTCGTGGATGTCGTCGCGGATCTCCCAGCGGATGCGTAAGCGGCGGAACCAGTGCGGCAGGCCGATGGTGCGCTCGACGACGTAGCGGTGGACGCCCAGGCCGGAGCCGTGCGGGGATCCACGACGGGCGATGACCGGTTTGATGCCCTTGGCCCAGACCAGGCGCCGGTATTCGTCGTGGTCGCAGCCGCGGTCGGCCAGCAGCCGCCGGGGTCTTCGCCGAGGCCGGCCGACCCGGCCCCGGACGGGCGGCACCGCCTCCAGCAGCGGCATCAACTGAGTGACGTCGCCCGCGGTTCCCGCCGGTCAGCGACAGGGCGAGCGGGGTGCCGTGCCCGTCGGTCAGCACATGGTGTTTGGAGCCCGGCCGGCCACGGTCGACCGGGCTCGGCTCGGTTCTTGGCCGCCCTTCAAAGCCCGGACGTGAGAGCTGTCGATCAGCGCCCTGGACCAGTCCAGCCGCCCGGCGGCGTGCAGTTCCTCCAGCAGAAGACGGCGCAGCCGCTCCCATACGCCCGTCTGGCGTGCCAATGGTTGGTGGGAAATTGTGGGATTGATCCCGGCGGGGTGAACCGGTGGCATGGTGGAGGGGGTCTAAGTTTCCGGTGCGTGCCGTCCGGGCCGTGCGGGTGGTGGGCGCGGGGTTTTCGCCTCGCGGCGGGAGAGGGGAACGGCCGGTGTCCTACGGGCAGATGGCGGGCGGTGGACCGTCCGTCGACACGATCCTTGCTGAGCCGAACTGCAAACCCGGCGGGGTCGTGGCGGGCAAGGTGCATCTGCGCGGCGGGACCGGGCCCGCGGAGATCCGGCAGGTGACGCTCGCGCTGATGCCGCGCATGCGGGACCACGGCGGGGAGACGGCGGGGCGCGAGGTGTACCGGGGCGCCCTCACCCGGGGGTTCCGCCTGGACGCCGGAGGGCAGCGCGACCTGGCGTTCTCCATCCCGCTGCCGTACGAGCTGCCGTTCACGACGGTCCTCGGCCACGAGCTCCCGGGCTTCACCATCGGGATGTGCACCGAGATCGACGTCGCGGGGCAGCCCGATCCGGGCGACATCGACCCGATCTCGGTGGAGCCGCTGGAGTCCCAGCAGTGGGTCCTCGCCTCGATCGCCCGGCTCGGCTTCCAGATCACGAACGTGACGTTCGAGTCGTCCAAGCTGCGGGGCGTGTCCCAGCAGCTGCCGTTCCACCAGGAGATCCACCTCAACCCGCCGTCGTCGCACCAGGGGCGGATCGAGAAGGTCGGGCTGAGCTTCGTCGCCAGCCCGCGCGCCATGGCCTTCGTCCTGCGCGCCGAGGACCGCGACACCCCGCAGGACGAGTCGTTCGGCGTCTTCACGGTGCCGCACGCCGAGGCCGCCGAGACCGACTGGAACGCGAAGATCAGCCAGTGGCTGGAGGCGGCGGTGGCGCTGCCCCGGTCGTCCCGGCCCGGGTCGGCGGCTCCGGGCGGGCCCCCGGCGCCTCCCGGTCAGGCGCCGCTGCCGCCGCCCGGCGGCCAGTCGGCGTTCCCGCCGCCACCGCCGCAGGCCGCGGCCTATGGCGGGCCCGGCGAGTACGGGTCGCACGGCAACCACCAGTTCCCGCCTCCGGCGCCGGCTCCCGGACAGCAGCAGCCCGCGCCCATGGCCAATCCCGGTTACGCGCCGGCCGCGTCCGGCATGCCCCCGGCGCCCGGGCACGGCTTCCCGCCGCCCGCGCATTCGCCGATGCCCGCTCACGGGATGCCGTCGCACGGTGCACCGGCCCATGCGGCGCCGCCTCCGGGCCCCCATGGAGCGCCGCCTCCCGCACCTCAGCACGGAATGCCCTCGCATGGCACGCCGCCTCCCGCACCTCAGCACGGAATGCCCTCGCATGGCACGCCGCCTCCCGCACCTCAGCACGGAATGCCGTCGCATGGCACGCCGCCTCCCGCACCTCAGCACGGAATGCCGTCGCATGGCACGCCGCCTCCCGCACCGCCGGGGCCGGCGCCGTACGCACCCGCCGCCCACGCCGGGCCGCCCCCGCCCGCGCCGCCGGGGCCCGCGCCGTACTCGCCCCACGGGCACCCGCCGCCGGCGCACGTCCATCACGGTCCGCCCGGCTACCACGGGCACCGTCACCTCGGGCACGGCGTCGCCGCGGCCGGCCTGGTCGGCGGCGTCGCCGCGGCGGGAGTCGCGGGCGGCATGGCCTTGGGCGCGGTGGACGCGGCCGGATACGCGCAGAACGTCGCGGGCTACGTGGCCGGCGCCCCGGTGGACGCCTTCGGCAACGCCGTCGTCGGGTACGCGGGCAACGTCGCCGGCAACGTGATCGCGGACGCGGCGGGCGGCATCGCCGGGGACATCGCGGGCGACGTGGCGGGCGAACTGGCGGGAGGCGCCGCCGAGATCCTGGGCGGTCTCCTGGGCGGCCTCTTCGGGTGATCCCGGGGGTAGCCGAGAGGCCCGCGGGGTAGAGGAAAAAGGGGCGTTTCGGACGGGATCCGCTGCGCACTCGGCCAACCCGGCCGGGGGTGGTTATCGTCGTGAGCGCAGCCTGCTTCCCGAGGAGTCACATGACCACCGTGATCCTGGTTCTGCTCTGCCTCGCGATCGCCGGACGCGAGCTCTACCTGGCGTCCGACAAACGGCTACCGCAAGCCCAGGCGGAGCTGCGCAACCTGCGGAAACAGCTGAACGAGCTCGCGCGTGACCACGACGGGCTCAAACGGGTGGTGGACGAGGCGACCGAGCCGGTCGGCATCCCCATCCCGCCGCCGCAGGCCGAGGGGCCGCCCTCCGACGTCACGGAGCGGCTGGAGTCCGTCACCGAGCGGGTGGAGCGGCTGGAGAAGCAGGTCGGCGACCTGTCCGACGAGCTGGCGGGCCTCGACCTCGACCGCGACTCCCAGCGCGCGCTGGCGCGGACGCTCGACGCGGTGGAGCAGGACGTCCAGGAACTGCACCGCGAGATGCTCGACCGGCTCGACCGGGAGGAGGGCGTGGTCACCGGGGTGCTGCTGAGCGAGGAGGGGGAGGGCGAGGCGCTGCTCGCGGAGTCCTACGAGCAGTGCGCCGCCGAGTGCGGGCTGCGCGTCCGGCTGCGCGACCAGCGCTCGGAGCAGGCCACCGGCACCTACTGGGGCACCGTGTACCAGATGTCCGGACGGCGGCCCGACGTCCTCGCCGAAGACCTGTTCTCCTACGTGCGCGGCGTCTACGACCCGAAGGACTCGGCCGCGGTGACCGTGCTGCTCACCGAACTGGCGTCGCTGCGGGGCGGCGGCGTCGCGCGGTTCGGGCCGTTCGTCGCGGTCAGCACGCAGAGCGCGGTGCTGTGCGGGGTGCTGCCGGACGAGGGCGCGCCGCCGACCGAGCCGTGGCGGCTCGTCGAGCACATCCGCGAACTGCCCGCCGACCGGCAGCGCGACCTCACCTGGCTGCGTTCGGACGACTGATCAGGGGCGGACGAAGCGGGGGGCGCCGTCCGTCCGGTCCACCCTGAACGCCAGAAGGCACCGCGGGACGCGCGCGGCGTCGATCTGGAGGCACAGGCCGAGCCCGAGGTCCGGGTCGACGACCACCACGCGCCGCAGGGCCCGCAGCGCCCGGCGCGCCCGGATCCGCGTCTCCGGACGGCCCGCCTCGCGCACCGTGCCGGCGACCACCCGGCCCGCGTAGCGCCAGAGGGCCACCGAGTCGAGCACGCGCACGCCCGCCGACGTCAGGTTCGCGACGATCACGACGCCGCTGTCGTCGTCCTCGGACGCGGACGGGGCCTGCAGCGCCCCCTCCCCCGGCAGGTCGCGCGGCGCGCGGGGGCCGCCGACCGCGCGGTGGTAGCGCAGCGGGTCGAGCGTGTCGATGACGAACGCCCCCGCGTACGGCCGGGACGCGCGGGGCGGGCGCGACGTTCCGTGCCTCGGCGCCCGTGCCGCCCGCACGCCGAGGCGGGCGCTGAGGTCGAGCACGATCCCCGCGTCGTCCAGCCACGCGGGCACTCCGAGCCGGGCGGCGGACGCCCGGTCGAGGGCGTCCATGGTCTGCCACAGCTCGTCGGTGCGGCGCGACAGCGTCGAGGCCATGCCGAGTCCGGGGAACGCGCTCTCCAGCACGGCCAGCGTCGCCTGCCACGTGGTGCTGCCCACGAACTCCGCCACGAACGCGTCCGCCATCGCCCTGCGCCGCTCGGGGTCGGCCATGGGGCCGGGCCGCGGAGGCGTCCACTGCGGCGCCGGGATGTCCGGCGCGGTCACCGAGGGCGGCTCGGCGGCCAGCCCCTTCCCCGGCAGGAACGGCTCGTCGTCACTGCGCGCGTGCCGCCCCGTGGGGGCGGGGCCGGTCTCCCGGGGCGTCCAGGGCTCGCCCGGCGACGTCTCGCCCAGGCCGAACCCGGACGGCGTCTCGCGCGTCGCCCACAGCGGCTCCTCCCGGGTCGCGGGCGCCTCGACGGGCGGCGGCGGGGCCGGGGGCGGCACCGGGGCGTGGGGGGTCCAGGGCTCGTTGCCGGGTTCCGGCGTGGACTGGACGGGGACCCAGTCGGACGGGGGCTCCTCGGCCGCCGGGTCCGGGGCCTGGTCCGGGGCCGGGTCCGGGGCGGTGCCCTTGCCCGCCACGTGGACGTCCTCGGGGTAGGGGCCTGGGCGCGGGGTGGTCTCGGGTCCGGCCTCCTCGGGTCCGGGCTCTTCGGGCTGCGGGGTGCGACGGTCACGCGGGCCGAATCTCACGTTGTCGATCCTGCGCTCAGATCACGGTCGTAGGCAAGCTCATCGGGCCCCGAAGAGCGTGGCGCACAGGGAGCGGAGGGGATCCGGGCCGTCCTCGGCGGGCGCCACGGTGAGGACGGGGTCCGGGGACGCGTCGTGGCGCAGCCGCACCGGGACCTCGCGGCGCGCCGGCTCGTCGGCGCCCTGAGCGGCGGCGATGTCCTGGAGGCCGACGGAGACGACTTCGGGGATCTCGACGACGAGGGGCTGCTCGCCGGCGGGCAGCTCGTCCAGCCAGAGGTCCAGGACGTGGTGGGCGAGACCGTTCAGCAGGCGCCCCCAGGGCTCGACGAGGCCCGGCGGGACGTGCTCGGTCTGGAGTTCGGGCAGGCCGAACCTGGCGAGCCCCCTGGTGGTGATGTAGGAGCCGCGCGGGCCGGCGGTGTGGGGCAGGAGCATCCAGTCGGTGAGCCGGACGGCGCCGCCCGGGTCCGGCAGGGAGCGCAAGAGCCGGTCGTGCGCCAGGATCTGCGGGGTGAAGACGTCGATCACCGGGGCGGACGCGGCCGCGCCGACGGCGCCAGCGACGGCGCGTGCCGCCCACTCGTGGGCGGGCGGCCGCCCCGGCCGGTAGGCGGCGCGGACGGCGAGGACGTGCGCCGCGGCGGCGACCGCCGCCACGTCGGGCGGGGAGCCGCCGTACACGGCGAGCAGGTCGGCGGGCAGCGGCGGGAAGCCCCCCGCCGGACGCTGGTCGAGGGTGAGCATGGGGCTGCCGAGCATGCCGAGGACGAGGTCGCGGAGCGGCGGCGGGGTGCGCCGCACCAGCTGCTCGCGGGCGAGGGCCGCCGGGTCGCGGATCGGTTCGGCGAGCGCCACGGCGTAGGTGCCGTAGAGCGTCTCGGGGACCGGCAGTGTCAGCGTCTCACCCAACTCGTCTCCCGGCGGCCTCGGAGAACGGCGTCACCTCGATCAGAGCCAAGCGGACGTGGGAAAGTATCTGGCGCGAACGGGACAATTCCCTCCCATGGCCGCGAGCCGCGCCCACGACCTCGCCGTCAGCCCGGGGGGACTCGCTGCTCGAACCAGACGACCTTGCCGCCTTCGGTGCGGTGGGTGCCCCAGCGGACGGCCAGATGGCTGACGAGCTGGAGGCCGCGGCCCGACTCGTCGGTGGCCTCGGCGTGCCGCAGGTGCGGCACGTCGGCGCCGTCGTCGTGCACCTCGCAGAGCAGCGTGCGCCCTCTGATCAGGCGGAGGCCCACGGATCCGGCGCCGTGCACGAGGGCGTTGGTGACGAGCTCGCTGACGAGCAGCCGCGCGGTCTCGGCGAGGTCGTGCAGGCCCCAGCCGGCGAGCCGCTCCCCGACCTGCGCGCGGATCCACGGGACGCTGCCGGGCGCGGCTTCGAGCTGCCAGGTGACGACGTCGTCGAGGGGGATGCCGTCGAACCCGACCGCGACGATGGCGATGTCGTCGGCGGGGGTGGGCCCGGCGAGCCGGTCGAGCAGGTCGTCGCACGTGCCGTCGAGGTCGGCGGACGTCTCGGCCAGGCGGGCGCGCAGCTCCTCCAGACCCGTGTCGAGGTCGCGGTCGCGGCGTTCCAGGAGGCCGTCGGTGCACAGCACGAGCCGGGCCCCGTCCTCGACCTTGAACTCCACCGTCTCGAACGGCTCGCCGCCGACCCCGATGGGCACGCCCGGCGGGACCGGCAGCACGCGGCTCTCCCCGTCCGCCGTGACGAGGACGGGCGGCACGTGCCCGGCGCTGGCGACCGTGCAGCGCCGCTCGACCGGGTCGTAGACGGCGAACAGGCAGGTGGCGAGGTAGTCCTCGCCGAGTCGGCGGGCGAGGCCGTCGAGCTGGCGCAGCAGCCGGTCGGGACGCATGTCCTCGGCGGCCAGGGTGCGGACGGCGGTGCGCAGCTGACCCATGATCGCGGCGGAGGTGAGGCCGTGCCCCATGACGTCGCCGACGACGATGCCGAGCCGGCAGCCGGGCAGCGGGATGGCGTCGAACCAGTCCCCGCCGACCTGGGCGGCCTGCTCGGCGGGCCGGTAGCGGTAGCGGACGCGGGCCCCGGCGACGTCCGGCGGGTCGTCGGGGAGCATGCTGCGCTGCAGCTCCTCGGCGACCTGGACCTCGCGCCGGTAGAGCCGCCCGTTGTCGACGCAGAGCGCGGCGCGCCGGGCCAGCTCGTCGACCATGGCGAGGTCGAGCTCGTCGAACGCGTGCCGGTCGGGCTTGCGCAGCAGCATGAAGGTGCCGAGCACCCGGCCCCGTGCGATCAGCGGGACGACCAGCAGCGCACGGCCGGTGAACAGGGGCCGCAGGTCGCGGGCGCCGAACGCGTCGGCGAGCCGGGCGGCCCTCGGCTCGTCGACGCACGGGATGCGCACGGGCCGCCCGGTCCGCATGGCCTGGACGAACGGGGTGCGGGCCGGCAGGGACAGCGGCTCGTCCTCGGGGACGGCCTCGTCCCAGCGTCCGGGCTCGTCGTTGTGGGCGACGGCGACGCGGCGCATCGGCGTGGTCTCGTCGACCTCGTCGGCGGGCGGCGCGGAGTCGGCGACGACGCTTTCGAGCAGTTCGACGGCGGCGAAGTCGGCGAGCCGCGGCACGATGACCTCCGCGAGCGTCCGGGCGGCCTGCAGGTGGTCGAGCGAGCTGCCGATCTGCTCGCCGGCCGCGCCGAGGAAGGCGAGCGGCTCCAGCGCGTGGGAGAGGTTCCGGCGGGCGCGCGGCGGCTGCGGCGCCGGGGCCCGCGTCACCGGACGGGGCATCGGGACGGTCGGCGCGGGGGCCGGGGCGGCCTCGGTGTGGGGGACGATCGGCAGCCGGATGGTCAGGCCCAGCGACACCGCCGGGCAGCCGAGGCCGAGGATCTGCGAGGCGATCCTCCCGAAGGCGAGGGGGCCGAGCGGGGGCAGCAGCTCGGCGAGGCGGTCGGCGAACGGGCCCGCGAACGGGTCGGGCCCGTCCGGCGAGGGGGCCGCGAGCGTGGGCTCGACCCGCAGCAGGCGGACGGCGGCCGGACGGAGGGCGGCGGCGCCGGCCGGGCCGGGCTCGCCGGGCGGGGCGAGCAGGAGGTCGCCGACGGTGATGCCGATCCCGTCGCGGCGGAGCCTGCGCAGGTCGGCGGCGAGCGCCAGGACCCTGACGCCGTGGTCGCCCGGGGCCCCGTCGATGGGGTAGATCCACCAGCCGACCTCGGCGGGCGCCCCGTTGTCGGCCCGCCGCAGGGTGCAGGCGCCGCACCAGACGTGCCCGAAGGCCTCCGGCTCGAAGGCGCCGCGGTGCTCCCTGGGGAGCCGCAGGAGGTCGCCGGGCGGGCGGCCGAGGGCCTGCGAGCGCGCGGCGCCGAACAGGTCGGCGGCGGTGTCGTCCCAGTGGCTGATGCGCCCGCGGTCGTTGACCGTGATGGCCGTCATCCTCGTGACGCCCAGCAGATCCGCGATCACCATGCGGTCCCCCTCCCCCCGAGTGGAACGACGCTCGGAAGCCATTTCGGCAACTCACGGTGAAAGTGACGCTACATGCTGTGAGCGCGCTTCGCTCAAGATCCGCCGAATGACTCCGGGTGAGCACTCACTCATTGCCTCCCGCCCGTGCTAACGTCCAGCGGGGAAGCGAGGTGGGGCGGGTTGGCGACACGGACGGAACCCATGCGGGACCGGATCCTGGCCGCGGCGGTCACGGTCATCCAGGCGCGCGGGATCACGGCCGCGACCACCAAGGAGATCGCCCGCACCGCGGGCGTGTCCGAGGGCAGCCTCTACAACCACTTCGCGAACAAGACCGCGCTGTTCGCGGCGGCGCTGGCCGACGTGACCGGGACGGCGCGCACCGCGATGACCGACCTGCTCGCATCGGTCGGGCAGAGCACGGTGGAGGAGAACCTCACCCGCCTGGCGGCGGAGATGGTCCGCTTCTACGGCGAACTGCTGCCGATGACCGGGCCCGTCCTGGCCGACCCGGAGCTGATCGCGTGGCTGCGGAGCGACGGCCCCGGGGCAGCACAGAACGAGGTCGCCGCCAAGTCGCGCGCGCGGACCAAAGTCGGCCAGACCGGCGAGCGGCCGCCTCCCGGCGGCCCGCCGGCGGGGCCGGCGACGGGTCCGGTGATGGGCCATGCCGCCCTCATCGGATATCTGGAGGCCGAGCGGAAGCGCGGGCGGCTGGCGGACGGCGCGCCCCTGCCCTTCATCGCCGCGGCCCTGCTGGGGGGCTGCCAGCAGCACGCCTTCCTGACCCGGCTCGCGGGCGCGGAGACGGTGGCGGCGGGCGCCGGGCTCCCGGCGGCGCCCGAGGAGTTCGCGGCCCGGCTGGTCCCGGCCGTCCTGGCGGGCCACCTCACCCCACCCTGACCGAAAGCGGGCATAAGCGGATATAAGGAACTATCGCCCCGTTGACACCCTTTGCCCCCGGGCAGACGATCGCGCAACCCCCGGTCGTGATCCCTGTCAGGAGGCGCAATGCCGCGCACGCTCCTACCTCGCACGCTTTTCCGGCCGCGCAGGCCGTCCTCGCGACGAAGACTCACCCCCGCCCTCGCCGCGGCCGCGCTCCTCGTCGGAACGCTCACGGCCTTCCCCGCGCACGCGGCCCCGAAGGCGTCGCCGTCCGGCGCGGCCGTGGACGTCTACGCCGCCGAGCTCACCGCCGACCAGGTGCGGCTGCTGACCCGCTCCGCGCTCGACCGGGAGGACGTCCGCCTCTCCAAGAGCGCGCAGAAGGACCGCGTCCACGTCGAGGCCGTCATGAGCGGCACCGAGGCGGCGGCGCTGAACGAGCAGGGCCTGGCCCTCTCGGTCAGGAAGGTCAACGGCAAGGACGCACGGCAGCGGGCCTTGGCCGCGCCCAAGGTCTTCCGCCCCTACAGCGGCCCGGGCAACATCCGCGAGGAGCTCCTGAAGGTCGCCGCCGACCATCCGTCCATCGCCACGGCCGTGGACGTCGGGACGTCCGGCCAGGGGCGGCCGATCACGGCGGTGCGCGTCAGCAAGGGCGTGCGCGGGCTCAAGGACGGCACGCGTCCCGTCGTCGTCTACCAGGCCGCCCAGCACGCCCGCGAGTGGATCACCCCGGAGATGGTCCGGCGGCTGCTGCACCACTACGTGGACGGCTACGGCGCGGACGCCGCGCTGACGAAGATCATTGACACCACGGACCTGTGGTTCGTGCCGGTCGTGAACGTGGACGGCTACGACCTGACGTTCAGGGACGGCTTCCGGCTCTGGCGCAAGAACACCCGCGACAACGACGGCGACGGCCGGATCACCGGCGCGGACGGCGTCGACCTCAACCGCAACTTCCCCTACCGGTGGGGATACGACAACGAGGGCTCGTCGGACCAGCCCGCGAACCAGACCTACCGCGGGAAGGCGCCGGGATCCGAGCCCGAGACGAAGGCGCAGCTCGGGCTGTACAAGCGGCTCCGCCCCACCTACCTGGTCAACTACCACTCCGCCGCCGAACTGCTCCTGCACGGCGTCGGCTGGCAGGCGCTCACCCGCAGCCCCGACGACGCGATCCACGACGCGCTGCTCGGCGACATCGACCACCCGGCCGTCGCCGGCTACACGCCCGAACTCGGCGCCCAGCTCTACACCACGAACGGCGACACCGACGGCCAGGCCGACAACGTCCACGGCGCCCTGTCGATCACGCCGGAGATGGCGACCTGCACGACGGCCGCGAACGAGGACCCGGACGACGCGTGGGAGCCGGGCGGCTGCGCCAGCGACTTCGAGTTCCCGGACGACGAGGCCCTGATCGCCCGCGAGTTCCAGAAGAACCTGCCGTTCGCGCTGTCGGTCGGCAAGTCCGCGCGCACGCCCGACGAGCCCGTCTCCTCGGTGGGACGCACCGCGCCCGACTTCGAGACCGACGCGTTCGGCACGTCGTACGGCCCCTCCCAGGAGGTCGCCGCGGTGATCCGCCGGTCGCTGGGGGCCAAGGAGCTGCGCTACCGGATCGGCGGCGGCCGGGTCCAGCGCGCCCGCGTGGGCGAATGGCGCGGCGGCGAGCGGTTCGCCGGCGAGAACGACCTCTACTACGCCGAGTTCCGCGGCAGGATCGCGCGGCAGCGGCCCGGGGACAGGGTCGAGGTCTGGTTCACCGGCAGGAAGGGCCACAAGCAGGTCGAGAGCAAGCACTTCACCTACACGGTGCGCGACCAGCAGAAGGCCGACGTCCTGGTCATCGCGGACGAGGACTACACCGGCGTCAACCCGGCCTATCCCGCCGGAACCAGCAAGCCCCGGTACGCCGCGCAGTACGCCGACCTCGTCAGGACCGCCAAGCACCGGCCCCTCGTCTGGGACGTCGACCGGGACGGCGTCCCGCACGACCTCGGCGTCCTGAAGCACTTCAAGGCGGTCGTCTGGTACCTCGGCGACAACCGGCTCACGCAGGACGCGGCCGACGACCCGGTGAAGACCTTCCTCGGCGACGCCCACGACTCGCAGGTCGCCGACCGGGAGAAGGACCTGCTGCTGTCCATCCGCTCCTACCTGAACGAGGGCGGCAAGCTGCTCCACACCGGTGAGACGACCGGCTACTACGGCCCGATCAGCCGGCTCAACGGCGGCGGCATCTACTTCGGCCTGAAGGGCCACCCCGAGAAGCCCTGCGTGGTCACGGGCAACTTCCGAGACGACTGCGAGCTGCTGTCAGACGACTTCTTCCAGTACTACCTGGGCGCCTACGACAGGCAGCGCGTCGGCGCGCCGACCGGGTTCGCCGGGACGGGCCCGCCCTTCGAAGGGGTCACGTCCAAGCTCACCGGCACCGCCACCAACCCGGTCGACGAGGCCGGCGGGTTCCAGGTCACCTCGACCGTCCTGCCCAAGGCGGGCTTCCCCCAGTTCACCAGTTGGAAGGCCGGCGACTACACCGGCGCCGCCGCGCCCACCGAACCCGTCGAGGGCCAGTGGTACGTCGCGGGACCGCACCAGGACGGCGCCTACCGGAGGCTGACCCGCACGATCGACCTGTCCTCGGTCACCGCCGCCCAGGCCCCGAGCTTGCAGGCGCGGCTCTCCTACAGCACCGAGACGGGCTTCGACAACGTCATCGTCGAGGCGCACACCGCCGGCGCCGACGACTGGACCACCCTGCCCGACAGGAACGGCCGGACGAGCACGGCCGTCCCGGAACAGTGCGAGCAGGGCTACCTCATCGACATGCATCCGTTCCTCACCCACTACCTCACCCGAGGCAACCCCTGCGGAGGCACCGGGACGTCCGGCAGCTGGAACGCCTTCACGGGCAACTCCGACGGCTGGGTCCCCGCCGCGTTCGACCTGGCCGCCTACGCGGGCAAGAAGGTCGAGGTGTCGATCTCCTACGTCAGCGACCCCGCCACCGGCGGGACCGGGCTGTTCGTCGACGACACCCGGCTCACCACCACCGGCGGGCCGATCGACGCCGAAGGCTTCGAGACGGGCCTCGGCCCCTGGGCCGTCCAGGGCGCCCCGGCCGGAAGCCCCGGCAACGGGACCGAGTTCGTCCGGTCGCAGGCCCTGATCGACTCCGTCTCCTCGGTGGCGACCAGGGACACCGTCCTCCTCGGCTTCGGCCTGGAGCAGACCCCGGACGCGCGGGCCCTGGCCGCACGCGCCCTGAACCACCTGCTCGGCTGACCCCCGTCCCGGTCCCCGGGCGCCCGCGCGTGGCGGGCGCCCGGGGACCGGACTGTATACCGGCTGATCAGTACCACTTTGACCAAGAAACGACTCGATGTGATGGAGGCCACGTGAATCCTGGCAACCATTTGGCGCGTTCCATGCGTCTTACAGGGCAGGAAGACCCACCGGCGGATGGAAGCGCTCGACCGGGCAACGCCCGCGACGTCCCTGAACGGGGTCGCTCTGGCAACGCCGATCGCGCCGAACCCTCGGCCCACCCTCCAAGCGAGGCCGAGGCCACACCGAACCCGCCGGGAACGGTGGCACGTACCACTTGACGGGGGGCGGTTCGACCGCCCGGCCCGCGCGTGCCCCCGACCACGCGCCAGGCAACCGTCCCCGTCCACCGGGGACACGACCAACGGGGAGCGACGATGACCGCTGTCACCACGCCCGTCCACCGCAACACCAAGGGCGACAACGGCCGCGACGCCGACGGCACCGCAACGCCCGACAACGCGCGCCGCTACGAGCGCGACGTGCTGCCCCTCGCCGACCCGCTCTACATCAGCGCCGTCCGCATGACCCGCAACAGCGCCGACGCCGAGGACCTCGTCCAGGAGACGCTGGCCAAGGCCTACGTGAACTTCCACCAGTTCCAGGAAGGCACGAACCTCAAGGCGTGGCTGCACCGCATCCTCACCAACAACTTCATCAACACCTACCGCAAGAAGCAGCGCGAGCCCCAGCGCGCCGGCTCCGAGGAGCTGGAGGAATGGCAGATCGCGCAGGCCGAGGCCCACGCCTCCGGCTTCCGCTCCGCCGAGTCCGAAGCCCTCGACCGCATCCCCGACTCCCAGGTGGTCGCCGCCCTGCGCGCCCTCCCCAAGGACTTCCGGGACGCCGTCTACCTCGCCGACGTCGAGGGCTACCCCTACAAGGAGATCGCCGACATGATGGGCACCCCCATCGGCACCGTCATGTCCCGCCTCCACCGAGGCCGCAAGCAGCTCCGCCAGTCCCTCAGCGACCATATTCTTGCTGCTTAGGCTTTTTCTCCTCCTTCGGGCCTGGCGGCCCTCCATCGTCGATAAAGCCGGGCGATCGCTGGCATCGCTCCGGCTCGCCTAGCGGCTCACTGCGCGATCAGATTCTTGCTTCGCTCGAACCTGCCTTCGGACGCGATCGCGGCCCTCAGGTTGTCGCGGGGTTGTTGTGTTTATTACAGCGCTCTCCTCCTTCGGGCCTGGCGGCCCTCCAACGTCGGGCACTGCGGCGATCGCTGGCATCGCTCCGGCTCGCCTAGCGGCTCACTGCGCGATCAGATTCTTGCTTCGCTCGAACCTGCCTTCGGACGCGATCGCGGCCCTCAGGGTTGTCGCGGGGTTGTTGTGGTGGCTGAGGTCAGCGAAATGCCGCTTCCACCGCCTCGCGGTCCTGCTTGAGGGTGCCCGCGATCGGGAGCTTGGCATTGTCGTGCTAGGGCACGGTTTGGGGTTCTGGGGAGTCTGTCAGCGGCTGTTCCGCGGGAGCGTTGCGCTTCTTGTTGAAGACCCAGCCGTCTAGCAGGACGAAACGGACGACGGTGGCCAGGCCGTAGGAACCGAGCATCGCTCCGATCTCGACGGCCGGGGAGGCGTCCGGCGCCAGCGCATGGACGAGGCTCAGGCCGCCGCTGCTCAGCGCGAGGCCGACCAGGAACACCACGCCGCCCTCCAGTTGATGCCGCAGCGCACCCTCCGACCCGACCACCTGGTAGGTGAACCTGCGGTTCGCCGCCGTGTTCGCCACCGTGGTGATCACAAGCGAGAGGGCGTTGGCGGCCAGCGGCGGCATCGCGATCCGGAAGAGGAGGTACAGCACCAGCCAGGCGAGAGTGCACAGCACACCGATCACCGCGAACGCGGATATGCGACCCAGGAAAGCGCGGGGGCGGGAGGTAGCCATGAGGCTGACCGTCCCAGACTTCTTGAGACCGCAACCACCTTTTCACGGAGTGAGATCGCGGGGCGTTGGGTGTGGTGGACGGGTGGGACTGTGGTTGCTCGGTGGTTACAGGGTGGGCGTTCTCCTGCACGCACTGTCATCAGTCGGATACTTTGTGCGACGTCCCTTCGGTAGTTGGGAGTCGCTCATGCCGAATCTCTTCAGTGCGGCCGTCGTGGGGGCGGTGGTGGCTCTGATGCCCGCCGCGCCTTCCGGGGCGGAGACGTCGTTGCGGCTCTCCGTCACGCATCCGGGGAGTAGTACGTCCGGGAGCAGGACGGTCACGCTGCGTTGCGATCCGCCAGGGGGGCGGCACCCCGACGCGGCGCGGGCCTGCCTGGAGCTGGACGGGGCGGGCGGGCGGTTCGAGCACCGGCCGGACGGGCGGATGTGCACCGCCGTCCATGCGCCCGTGGTCGCCCGCGCCGAAGGACGGTGGAAGGGCCGGCCCGCCCGTTTCCGGGCCGAGTACGGCAACGACTGCGCCATGCTGTCGCGCACGGGGAACATCTTCGCGTTCTGACCCGGCGCAGGTCGGCGGCCGATTCACAAACCGTCCGAATAGGGCCGCCGACCGTGGGTAAGGCGCGCACACATGGGCCGCGCGAGGCGTCGGCTAATCGGGAGGATGTGCGCGTTATGTCATCAAGGGTCAGCGACGTGATGACGGCGGCGCCCCAGTCCCTGCCGCTCGACGCGACGCTGTACGAGGCGGCCCGCGTCATGCGGGACGAGGGCATCGGCGACGTGCTGGTCACCTACGCCGGGCGGCTCTGCGGCCTGGTGACCGACCGTGACATCGTGATCCGCGCGGTGGCCGAGAGCCGCGACACCTCGCTCACCCCGCTCGGCGACGTGTGCACGGCCGAGCTGACCACCGTCCACCCCGAGGACGACACCGACACGGTGGCGCGGCTGATGAGCGAGCACGCCGTCCGGCGCCTGCCGGTCGTGGACGCCCAGCACCACCCCGTCGGGATCGTGTGCATCGGCGATCTGGCCCTGGCGAACGGCGATTCCGGGCCGCTTCCGGAGATCAGCAAGGCGCCGCCCAACAACTAGGACTCCCCCATGAGGCACCAGGGCCGCCCGGCCGAACAGCTCCCGCCTGCGCATTCCTCGGGGCAGGCTACTCTCGGAAAGGTGACGCCCACCGAAACGGTCCTGACGGACCAGCTCGCGCTGGAGATCGCCCGGTTGGGCATGGTCGGGGAGTCCTCCGACGTGGGCACCCTGCACCGTGTGACCGAGCTCGCGGCGCGCGCCGTGCCCG
This sequence comes from Spirillospora sp. CA-108201, assembly GCF_050936235.1. NCBI lineage: Bacteria > Bacillati > Actinomycetota > Actinomycetes > Streptosporangiales > Thermomonosporaceae > Spirillospora > Spirillospora sp. CA-108201. The sequence continues at coordinate 4,695,151 of NZ_JBNJNE010000001.1, forward strand.
GGTGCGCGGGCGCGGCGAGCGTGCGGTGGGCGCTGCCGGGCGGGCACGGCGACGCGGGCCGCACGGCCGGGCCGCCCGAGCGGGCGAGCGGCATGCCGGACATGCCCCTCCAGGACGGGCGCGCCGCCGCCTCGGACGAGAGCCGCCCCGAACCGCTGGCCGCCGCGGCCAGCCATCCCGACCTCGCCGAGGTGACCGACCGGCAGCTGTCCCGCGGGCACGGGCCGTTGTTCGACGTGGTGGCCGACCGCCGGGCGCTGACCTCCGACGACATCCTCGCCGAGACCCGCTGGCCCGAGGCGATGTCGGACATGCTGCGCCGCGGGGTGCGCTGCTTCGCCACGTCCCCGCACGCGAGCCCGCGGGTCCTCGTCACGCTCACCCTGTACGGGGTGACGCCGAAGGCGCTCGGGCACGAGCGGCACGCGATCGCGTCCCTGCTGGTCGCGCAGGGCACCGCGGCCTTCTCCAACAGCCAGCAGTACGACGACGTGCACCGCACCGCCGTCCAGCTCCGGGCGGCCGTCGAGGCGCGAGCGGTGGTCGACCAGGCCAAGGGAATCCTCATGCACGCGCTCGGCTGCGACGCGGACGAGGCATTCGCCGAGATGCGCCGCATCTCACAGACGCGCCACGTGAAGCTCACCGCGCTGGCCCAGCGTATCGTCGGTCATCAGGGCCTGCCCTAGGTGCGGCCGGGGAGCATAGGCTGCGTGAAGCGGCCCCGTAGAACGGTGTCCGGCCCGGGACGGGCGGGAGTCGCCTGGTTCCACCGTGGTGACGCGGACGAAAGGAGACCAGATGCACGATCGGCCTGACCAGCTCGAGCCCGAGTCCCTGCTGCGGGAGATCTCGGACCTCGAAGGACGCATCGGCGAGCTGCGCCAGGCCGCCGGCGTGCCCGAGCCCGACCTGCGCGCCACGCTCGACGCTGCGCTGGTCGAGCTGGAGCTGGCGCTGACCGTGCTGCGCACGATGGGCGGCGAGCAGTCCGGGGAGCCGGGCGGGTCCGCCGCCGCCGAGAACGAGCGGCGCGTGCTGCGCACGGTCTTCCAGGACGCGCCCGTGCCGCTGTTCCTGCTCGACCGGACGACGAACGTCCGCCGCGTCAACCGGCAGGCGGCCATGCTGCTCGGCACGTCGGCGGGATACGTGTCGGGCAAGCAGTTCACGGCGTTCTGCGACATGGCGACCCGGGCGGCGGTCCGGTCGCAGCTGGCGGCGGCGATCCGGACGGGGCAGCGGCGCCGCGTCAATGTCCGGTTCCTCGGCCGCGACCACCCGATCGACGCCGTGCTGACGGTCGCGCGGGTGTGGATCCGCGGCGAGCCCGACCCGATGGTCGTGGTGGCCGCCGACCCGACGACCACCCCCGCCGACGACGGCGGGTCCGCGGCGTCCCGGCCGCAGGCGGGCGGCGCCCGGGTGCGGGCCGCCGACGGCGGGCAGGGCGACGACGAGGCCGTCGCCACGATCGTGCACCGGATGGACGTCCTCGCCACCGCGAGCGAGCTGCTGCTGGACGAGCCGGTCTTCAACGAGACGGTGGCCGTCCGGCGCTGCGCCCGGCTGCTGGCCGCGGAGCTGGCGGACTGGGCGTTCATCGACCTGACCGGCCCCGCGAGCGGCGGCCCGCCGGCGGGCGCGCAGGCCGGCGCGACCAGGGCGGGCGCGGCGCCCGTGCTGCGCCGCCAGGTCGTGATGGGCCCCGAGGACGAGCGGTCCGTGGAGGCCGCGAGGATGCTGGAAGAGGTGGACCCCGCCGAGGACACCCTCCCCCACGACGTGTTCGTCACCCGGCAGAGCGCGCTGCGCCCGCACGTGGAGAACCTCGACGTGCTCGGCATGTGCCCGGACGGGCTGCCGGTGTGCGGCAAGATCGGCGTGACGTCGGTGCTCAGCGTCCCGATCGAGGACGGCGACCGCGCCATCGGCACGATCACGCTGGCGGCCAGCGGCGAGTACGGCCCGTTCGACCTCATGGACCTCGGGGTCGTGCAGCGGCTCGGCCGCTACCTGGCCCTGGTGATCCGGGCGGCGCGGCTCTACCGGCGCCGCGCCGAGGTGGCGGACACGCTGCAGGCGGGGCTGCTGCCGAAGACGCTCCCGTCCATCCCCGGGGTGAGCGTGGCCGCCCGCTACCTGACGTCCACGCACGGTTCGGAGGTCGGCGGCGACTTCTACGACGTGTTCCGCACCGAGAACGGGTGGGGGCTCGTCCTCGGCGACGTGTGCGGCAAGGGCGAGGACGCGGCGGCCGTGACGTCGACCGCCCGGCACTGCGTCCGGCTCGCGTCGCGGTGGAAGGCCCGTCCCGGCGACGTCCTCGGGACCGTGAACGAGGCCCTGCTGGACGAGGACCGGTTCGTCACCGCCGTGATGGCGAGCCTGACGCTGGAGACCGAGCGGATCACCGTGTCGCTCGGCACCGCGGGCCACCCCCCGGCGATCGTCGTCCGCGCCGACGGGGTGATCAGGTCGGCGTCGCGCGGCGGCGTTCCGCTCGGCCTGTTCGAGGACTTCGAGGCCGGGCTCGACACGATCGACCTGGCCGTGGGCGACACGCTGATCCTGCATTCGGACGGGGTCCTGGAGGCGTGCGACATGACGCGGCAGGAGTTCGGCCAGGAGCGCCTGCTGGAGGCGCTCGCCGGGCACGCCGGGAAGCCGCCGGAGGAGATGCTCGCCGGGGTGGAGCGGGCGCTGCTCGACTACTGCGACGGCGACCTGCGCGACGACGTGTCCATGCTGGCGCTGCGGGTGGAGCCGCCGACGCTCGGCTAGAACGACCCGGCCGCGCGACTGACGGGTGTTTTGCCGGGTAAACGGCATTCATGAGTGTCGACCCCTCACGGAAGCCTCGCCACGAGACGGAGCACGAACGGCTGGACCGGCAGCTGATGGAACTCCTCCAGGGCTTCCGGGTGGCGACGACGGGCGTGCAGGTGCTGTTCGCGTTCCTGCTGACCGTCCCGTTCTCGGCGAGCTTCGACACGAAGGTCGGCGACGTGGGCCGGGCGCTGTTCTACGTCGCGCTGTTCGGGGCGGGGCTCGCGTCCGTCTGCTTCATCGCGCCCGTCATCCAGCACCGGATCCTGTTCCGGCTCGGGCAGAAGGCGCTGCTGATCCGGCGCGCGAACCGGTTCGGGATCGCCGGCGCCTTCGCGCTGGGCGTGTCGATGACGGCGGCGACCACGCTGGTCGTCCAGGCGCTGTCGGACGAGGCGGCCGCCGCCGTCGCCACGGTCGTCGTCGCGGTGCTCCTGTGCGGGTGGGCGTGGTTCGTCCAGCCGTACCTGACCCGGCGCCGCGCGGAGAGCCGCGCGTCCGAGGACGCCTGACGCGGGGGCAGAACCCGGCAAGGAGTCCTCGGAAGCCGACCGTCAACCAGTGGTCTTGGTCGACGGAGTTTCAGGGAAGAGGCAGTGCAGGTAGAGCTGCCCCTTCTGACAGTCGCCGGGGTTCTGCCGGTCCACCAGCTTCGTCACGGCGAAGCCGTCGCCCTCAACGCGCACGTAGCGGTGCGAGCGGATCACCTGCTGGTAGAGACCGAGCCGCTGGGGTCCTTGATGGGAACCCAGCACCCCGGCTGGTCCAGGTGCTCGACGATGACGCCGTGGGCCGGCACCGCCGCCCCGGTGTCCCAGGACGAAACCTTCGTCCCGTTCGGGCAGGTGCCCCAGTCCTTCACCTGGACCCGGTTGACGTCGTGGGCGGCCAGGAAACCGCCCGCGGCCACCAGGAAGGCCGAGGATCAAGGCCGCCCAGCGATATTTTCGGAATGAATCCATGAGACTTCCTCGGATGCGTTGAGATCTGCTCTGCGGCTCAACGCCGCAGCGCTGGCCACCTTTTCGTCATCTCTCCGAGAAGCCAAATCGAAGGCGGAAGACCTGTTACAGGATCCGGGGGACGCTGGGAGATCGAAAGCGCACCGCGAGACGGATGCGCCTTGCCCCGTCGATGCTGCTGGTCTTACCTGGACCGACAAAGGATCCGAAACTTTCGGGGCCCCGGGCGGGCCCGCGCTCCGCGGGACCGCCCGGGGGTGCGCTCAGTAGGCGCGGCCGAAGATGACGCGCTTGCCGTAGGCGGAGGGGCGGCCGCACTTCACGCAGACGCCGGTCTCCTCGGGCGCGTCGGCCGCGATGACGCGCGGGGTCGCGGCCGTCTCGGCCTTGATGTCGTCCTCGCAGGCGGTGTCGCCGCAGTGGAACGCGCGGGCCCAGCCGGTGGCGACCTGCGCGGCGAACGCGTCCCAGCCGTCCACGACGGCGGTGTTGTCCTCGCGGAACCTCTCGGCCCTGGCCAGCAGGAACGACTGGAAGTCGGCGAGCATCCCGGGCAGCACCTCGGGCACCTTGTCGAGCGGGATCTGCTCCTTGCCCTGCCCCTCGACGGTCGGGAGCCGACGGACGACGGTGGCGACGCCGCCCTCGATGTCGCGCTTGCCCAGCTCGATGCGGATCGGGACGCCGCGCATCTCCCACTCGTTGAACTTGAAGCCGGGCGACAGCTGCGGGCGGTTGTCGTCGACGTGCACCCGGATGCCCATCGACTTGATCGCCGCGCCGAGCCGGCGGGCCTCCGCGGCGGCCTGCTCGCCCTGCTCCTTGCGGCCGATCGGCACGATCACGACCTGGTAGGGCGCGAGGCGCGGCGGCATCACCAGGCCCTTGTCGTCCCCGTGCGTCATGATCACACCGCCGATCATGCGGGTGCTCATGCCCCAGGACGTCGTGTGGGCCAGCGTGAGTTTGCCCTCCTCGTCCTGGTACTGGATCTCGAACGCCTTGGCGAAGTTGGTGCCGAGGTAGTGGGACGTGCCGGACTGCAGGGCCCGGCCGTCGCGCATCATCGCCTCGATCGTGTAGGTGCGGACGGCGCCGGCGAACCGCTCACCGGGCGTCTTCTCACCCGACACGACCGGGATCGCCGCCAGGTCGCGCGCGACGCTCGCGTAGGCGTCCAGCGCCCACATCGTCTCGCGCATCGCGTCGTCCTCGTCGGCGTGCGCGGTGTGGCCCTCCTGCCAGAGGAACTCGGTGGTGCGCAGGAACATCCGGGGGCGCATCTCCCACCGGACGACGTTGGCCCACTGGTTCAGCAGCAGCGGCAGGTCGCGGTGCGAGTCGATCCACTTGGCCATGTACTCGCCGATGACCGTCTCGGAGGTCGGCCGCACGATCAGCGGCTCCTCCAGGTCCTTGCCGCCGGCGTGCGTGACGACGGCCAGCTCCGGGGAGAAGCCCTCGACGTGCTCGGCCTCGCGCTTGAGGTAGGACTCCGGGATGAACATCGGGAAGCAGGCGTTGTCGTGCCCGGCCTCCTTGATGCGCCGGTCCAGGTCGGCCTGGAGCAGCTCCCACACCCGGTAACCGTACGGGCGGATGACCATCGTGCCGCGAACCGGTCCGCGGTCGACGAGCTGGGCCTGCACCACCAGCTCGTTGTACCAGGCGGAGAAATCCTCGCTCTGCGGCGTCACACCTTCTCGACTCACGGCCACAAGGGTACTGACCATCGGCGTTGGTCAGGGCCCCTTCGCTACCCTCGCACGATGCGCTGGTCCCAGATGTTCGCGCCCACGCTGCGGGAAGACCCGGCCGAGGCCGACGCGCCGAGCCACCGGCTGCTGCTGCGCGCGGGGTACGTCCGCCGCCTGACGGCGGGCCACTACTCGCTGCTGCCGCTGGCCGTCCGCGTCCGATCGAAGATCATCCAAATCGTCCGCGAGGAGATGGACGGCATCGGCGCGCAGGAGATGCTGCTGCCGGCGATGCACCCGGCCGAGCCGTGGCGGCGGTCGGGGCGCTGGGACCTGATCGGCCAGGAGCTGTTCCGGCTGCGCGACCGGCGCGGCGCCGAGCACGCCCTCGGGCTGACGCACGAGGAGATCTTCGCGACGGTCGCCCGCGAGCTGGACTCCTACCGGCGGCTGCCGCAGCAGTGGTACCAGTTCCAGACGAAGTTCCGGGACGAGCCGCGCCCCAAGGGCGGCCTCCTGCGGACCCGCGAGTTCACCATGAAGGACGCCTACAGCTTCGACGTCGACCAGGCAGGCCTGGACGCCTCGTTCGAGGCCTACCTCGGCGCCTACACGCGGATCTTCGAGCGGCTCGGCCTGCCTGCGCTGGCGTGCGAGGCGTCCAACGGCACCATGGGCGGCTCGGGCTCCACCGAGTTCATGTGCCCGGCGGAGGCCGGCGAGGACGTCGTCGTCCGCTGCCCGGCCTGCGGGTACGCGGCGAACGTCGAGCGGGCGACGTCGGCGCTGCCCGCCGCGCAGGACGGGCCGGGGCCGGACGCGCCGGAGCGCTTCGACACGCCGGGCGTCCGCACGATCGAGGACCTGCTGGCCTACGGCGCGCCCGCCGACCGGCAGATCAAGACGCTCGTCCACGTCCTGGACGGCACGCCGACCCTCGTCCTGCTGCGCGGCGACCACCCGCTCAACGAGCAGAAGCTCGCGGACGCGACGGGCGCCGCCGGGATCCGGGCCGCCGAGCCCGCCGAGATCCGGGACGCCCTCGGCGCGCTCCCCGGCAGCCTCGGCGCGGTCGGCGCGGCCCTCCCGGTGGTCGCGGACGAGGCGCTGCGCGGCCGCCGCGACATGTTCACCGGCGCCAACACCGACGACGTCCACCTGCGCGGCGTCGACGTCGGGCGCGACATCGAGGTCGGCGCCTGGGCCGACCTGCGCGAGGTCGCGCGGGGGGAGCCCTGCGCGCGGTGCGGGGGTCCGCTGGAGGCGCTGCGGGCGATCGAGGTCGGGCACATCTTCAAGCTGGGCGACCGCTACTCCCGCGCGCTCGGCGTCGAGGTGACGGACTCCGCCGGACGCCCCGTCCCGGTGGTCATGGGGAGCTACGGCATAGGGATCGAGCGCGCGATGGCCGCGCTCGTCGAGACCCACCACGACGAGCGCGGGATCGTGTGGCCGGTGGCGGTCGCGCCCTTCCAGGTCGCCGTCGTGACCGCCCAGTCCGACGACGCCGGCGTGGCCGCGGCGGCGGAGGAGCTCTACGCGGCCCTGTCCGCCGCGGGCGTCGAGGTGGTGATCGACGACCGCGCCGAGCGCGCGGGCGTGAAGTTCCGGGACGCGGAGCTGACCGGCATCCCGTTCCGCGTGACCGTCGGACGGCGCGGCCTCGCCGAGGGCGTCGCCGAGGTCACGCCCCGCGCGACGGGCGACACATCCAAGATCGCCCTGGGTTCCGTGGCGGACCACGTCCGGTCCCTGCTCGTGCCGTGAGACGCCCGAAAAGGTAGGACCGGCTTCGCAGAGCGAAGCCGGTCCCGGGTCGAGCCGCCCGCGGGAAGCGGGAGACTACTTGTCGGACTGCCGGCCGGCGACGGCGAGGACCGCGTCGTGGTCCCTGCCCTCCTGCCGGAGACGGGTGTACTCGAACGGCCGCACACCTGCCTCATCGGCGCTCAGGATGTCGGCGTGCGCCAGGTCGGCCTTGCGGCCGCAGTTGTAGCCGAAGAGGAACTCGTCGGTGCGGCGGCGCTCCCGCGCGGCCGTCCAGACCTCCTCGGCCTCCTCGGCCGTGGCCACCTCGCGCACGGCGGCGAAGGCGTACAGGGGCCACGGGGCCTTCTGCGTCTGCGAGCCCACGAACTCCTCGTGCGAGACGTCCGGGCACTGCTGCCGGTAGGCGTCGTACCCCGCGCGGTCCACACCGCCGCTGACGCGCGTCAGCTCCGTGTACTGCTCGTCGGTGAGGGGGGCGAGAGGGGCGAGGTTGCTGGTGCCATCGGTCATGGCGAATGCTCCTTCGAGATCTTATTTGGTGCATCCTCGTGGCGATCATTCTGGGATCGCGCACACCGTGAACCGTATCGCTTTGATGATCAATGGCAAGTGATCTCATCCCGCCCCGCACACGGGAAGCACCGGGGCGCGCCGTGCCTCGGTGGCCGTATTCGCCATCGGCGGTACGGTCCCCCTAAGCGAGCACCGGACACCGGTGTCGTCAGGCTCTCGGAGCCGCCAAGGATCTGGACTCAACGAAAAGGAGCGAACCATGGCGAAGCATGGCGCGCAGAAGATCACCAACGCTCACCTGAGCAACCTGAATTTCCCGTTCGTCCCCTTCGAGGGCATCCCAACGCCGGAGGCGCTCGACAAGGAGCTTGAGCGCGTGACCCACCTGCTCATCGTCCGGGAGTTCGAGACGGGACAGCGCCCGTCCGTGCACCTGGTGACCGAGTCGGGCGTGCTCGACCTCGAAGATCTCAGAGAGATGAGGTCACTGCACGGGAACGGAATGGGTCTCGGTTCGGAGGAACGCTACCGCCGGCCGCTCAACGAGCTGTCCTGGTACGCCCGGTGGAGGATCCTGCACCGGGACTTCCGCGGGTGTGAACGCGGAGTAGAGCCGGAGGAGTTCGAACGGCTCCGCAAGTCCTCCGGGACCTGCGGGCTGAGCCTGAACGAGCTCGCTGCACTCCGCAAGGTCATCGACCGGTTCCGTCGTCGCGGCGAGAACCTGGAAGAGCTGCTGCACAAGGACTTCGGATGGCAGGGCCGGGGGGAGTTCCTGGCGTACTTCAGCTCCTGCTGCCTGCGGTCGAAGACCCGGCGCCCGGTCACCGTCGGCGAACGGGGGCTGGCCGTGACTCTGATGGTCCTTCGGGTTCTGCTGAAGCTGCGGCTGCCCGTCGGCCTCCTGAAGTGCGACGTCGAGGACTTTCTGTGCCGCGAGGTCGTGGCCGCGAGCATGAGCAGGACCGAAGCGGCCCCCGAGGTCAAGGAATAAGGACCCCGGGGCACCCACCCCTGGGCGTCAAGGCGCCCAGGGCCCCACACCGACAGCCTCGCCCATCCCGGGCGAGGCTGTCTGCTCCTGAGTTGCGCGCGCTTCTGCTGCCGCTGGGCGCCGGGCAAAAGCATTTGACGGTGTGGCGGGGGGTTCTCGACACTCGGCTGCATGGGACACGTCGAGGTGGGCCACGTCGGCCATGTGCTGCCGGACGGCCGGATGCTGCTCGACGACATCTCCTTCCGGGTCGGCGACGGTGTCACGGCCGCCCTGGTGGGCCCCAACGGCGCGGGCAAGACGACGCTTCTGCGGTTGATCGCCGGTGATCTCGCGCCGCAGTCCGGGACCGTCGCGCACAGCGGCGGCGTCGGGGTCATGCGCCAGTTCATCGGCAGTGTGCGGGACGGGTCGAGCGTGCACGACCTCCTGCTGTCGCTGGCGCCGCCCCGGGTGCGGGAGGCGGCGGCCGCGGTGGAGGCGGCCGAGCTGGTGATGATGGAGCGCGACGACGAGCCCGCTCAGCTCCGCTACGCCACGGCACTGGCGGGCTGGGGCGACGCGGGCGGCTACGAGGCCGAGGTGCTGTGGGACGCGTGCTGCGTCGCGGCCCTCGGCGTCCCCTACGACTCGTGCCGGTGGCGGGAGGTCCGCACCCTGTCGGGCGGCGAGCAGAAGCGGCTCGCGCTCGAGGCCCTGCTCCGCGGGCCCGACGAGGTCCTCCTCCTGGACGAGCCCGACAACTACCTGGACGTCCCGGGCAAGCGGTGGCTGGAGGAGCGGCTGCGGGAGACGCCGAAGACCGTCCTGCTGGTGTCGCACGACCGCGAGCTGCTCGACCGCTCCGCCGACCGGATCGTCACCGTCGAGGCGTCCCGGGTGTGGATCCACGGCGGCCGGTTCTCCACCTACGCCGCCGCCCGCCGCGACCGCAACGAGCGCCTGGAGGAACTGCGGCGCCGCTGGGACGAGGAGCACGCGAAGCTCAAGGAGCTGGTCAACGCCCTGCGCACCAAGGCCACGGTGAACGACGGCTTCGCGTCCCGCTACCGCGCGGCGCAGACCCGGCTGCGCAAGTTCGAGGAGGCGGGGCCGCCCGAGGTCCCGCCCCGCGACCAGAACCTGAAGATGCGCCTGCGCGGCGGCAGGACCGGCAAGCGCGCGGTGGTCTGCGAGGACCTCGAACTGACGGGGCTGATGAAGCCGTTCGGCACCGAGGTCTGGTACGGCGAGCGCGTGGCGGTCCTCGGCTCCAACGGCTCCGGGAAGTCGCATTTCCTGCGTCTCCTCGCGGCCGTCGCCGAGGCGCTTCCGCGCGGCGCGGTGCCGGCGGGGCCCGTCGCGCACACCGGCGTGGCCCGCCTGGGCGCGCGGGTGGTCCCGGGGCTGTTCGCGCAGACGCACGCCCGTCCCGACCTGGCCGGACGCACCCCGTGCGAGATCGTCATGACCGAGCACGCGCGGCTGCGCAACGACGCGATGAGCGCGCTCACGCGCTACGAGCTGAACGTGTGCGCCGAGCAGCCCTTCGAGACGCTGTCCGGGGGCCAGCAGGCCCGCCTGCAGATCCTGCTGCTGGAGCTGGGCGGCGCCACCCTGCTCCTGCTGGACGAGCCCACCGACAACCTCGACCTCGCCAGCGCCGAAGCGCTCCAGGAGGGCCTGGAGCGCTTCGAGGGCACGGTCGTCGCGGTGACCCACGACCGCTGGTTCGCCCGCGCCTTCGACCGCCACCTGGTCTTCGGGTCCGACGGCTCGGTCTACGAGTCCGCCGAACCCGTCTGGGACGAGACCCGCGTGGCCCGCCCCCGCTGAGCCACGCGGGCGCCCTCACGAGCGACGCGTCAGAGCGGGCTACCCCTGCGGATAGGCGCGCCCGCAGTCATCGGCGCTCTCGATCTGGAAGCCCTGTCCGGAGGTCTCGGCGTGGTTCGTGATCCGGTTGAAGTTGTTCACGAACTGGGTGTAGACGTTGTTGTTGTTCATGATCCTGATGGAGTTCTCGTCGTTGTTCTCCAGGGAGTCGTGGTTCAGGTTGGCGCTGCCGGTGAACACGACCGCGGCCAGCTTCGTGGTGTTGGGGTAGCCCGCCTCGATCATCATGTCCTTGGTGTGGACGTAGTTCGGGGCGTCGTCCTCGTTCTGCTTGTACGCCCACATCCGCACCCGGGCGCCTTCGTTCATGGCCTTCGCCAGCGGTTCGCAGACCGATTTGTGGATCTTGCGGGCGACGACGTCGACGCTGCACCCCTCGCGGGCCTTCTTGACCAGTTCCTTGGCGATCGCGCTCCTGGTGACCGACCAGTTCGCGATGCGGATCCTGCCGGGGCAGCTGGTCGCCTGCAGGGTGTGCACGGTGGTGTCGTTCGCGGCCGGGTCGCCGTCCACGATCGCCCGCGGGTAGAAGTAGCTCTTGATGTTGCCGGTGATCACCGGCGGGTTCTCGTTGTAGTAGTCGGGCCGCCCCTCCATCCTCTGGAGGTCCTCGAAGTAGCCGGCGTAGCGGTTGTACAGGTCGGCGTCCCCGACGTGCGTGTACCAGCTGTTCCAGGCGTCGCTGCCGGAGGATCTCCTCATGTTCGCCGAGCCCGTGGAGACCACGTTGGACGCGCCCTTGGTACCGGAGAACAGGACGAACTTGTTGTGCATCGCGTTCGTCCCCTGGCAGGAGGGCGGGGGACCACCGAGCACCTTCTGGCAGTAACGCGCCCAGGTCTCGTCATTCCCGTCCTCGTCGAGAGCCGTCTTGAGCTGGGTGAACACCTCGTGTTCGGCCTCGGGCGCCCCGCCGTCGACCAGGAGCTGGACCTTCACGCCACGCGCCTTCGACGCGAGGAGCAGCGCCTGGGCGATGACCGGCTCCTCGAACCGGAACGCGGTGAACATGATCGTCGAACCCTGGTCGGCGTTCTGGATCAGGTCCAGCAGGTGGGTGAGGATCTCGTTGCCGGGCGGGGTGTTGAAGGTGGCGGTGTCACTGAGGACGCTGGCGGATCGCCCGGTGTCCGCGGGTGCGGCGGCGGACGCGGGCACGGCCAGGCCGGCGCCCGCCAGGAGCGCGGCGGCGGCGAGTGTGAAACCTCGGGAGCGCATGGGCGTGGGGGTTCCCTTCTGTTCATGCGGGGGTTCCGTCGGCTTGCTCGCGGGGTCCGGCGGCCTGACGCACGTCGGCGAAGGCTCCGGTGATCCCGATTCTCATCCGCCGCGCGCTCGGCCCGTGAGATCAAATCCGGCCGGAGGGCAACGGTTTCAGGACAAACCGTGGCTCTCGGCGGGGTGGGCGAACGTCTCGCGGTAGGCGGTGGGGGTGACCCCGACGTCCTGCCGGAAACGCGCGCGCAGCGCCGCGGCCGAGGGGAACCCGGAGCGCCGGGCGACCTCGTCGACCGGCATGTCGCTCGTCTCCAGCAGCTGCTGCGCGCGGATGACGCGCTGGTGGACGAGCCACCGCGCGGGCGCGGAGCCGGTGATCTCCCGGAACCGGCGGTCGTAGTTGCGCCTGCTCATGTGCGCCCGGCGGGCCAGGACGGACACGGGCAGCGCCGCGTCCAGGCGTTCGAGCGCCCAGCCGATGGTCTCGGCCACCGGGTCCGCTGCGTCGAGTTCGGGGACCGGCGCCTCGACGTACTGGGCCTGGCCGCCGGGCCGGTGCGGCGGCACCACCATCGCCCTGGCCACCCGGTTGGCGTTCGAGGGGCCCAGCATGGAGCGGATCAGGTGCAGCCCGAGGTCCATTCCCGCGGCGCCGCCGCCGGCGGTCAGCACGTCCCCGTCGTCGATGTAGAGGACCGACGCGTCGACCCGGACCGCCGGGTGGAGTTCGGCCAGCCGCGGCGCGACCGACCAGTGCGTCGTCGCCGGGCGGCCGTCCAGCAGGCCGGCGGCCGCGAGCACGAACGTGCCGCTGCACAGGCCCGCCACCCGCGCGCCCCGCGCGTGCGCGGCGCGCAGGGCGTCCAGCACCGGTCCGGGCGGGCGCTCGGCCGTCGGCTGGGGCAGGTTCGGGACGACGATCAGGTCCGCGGCCCGGACCGCCTCCAGATCGTGCGGGACGGCGCACGACAGTCCCCCGCCGATGATCGCGGCGCCGGGCTCGCCCGCGACGATCCGCAGGTCCATGCCGGGCAGTGAGCCGTAGTGCGCGGCGATGTCGAACACTCCGCAGGCGAAGGACATGCTTCCCATCAGCGCGCCGTCGAAGACCACCACGACCAGCCGCCGCGGGACGCGCTCCGCCTCCGGGCCGCCGCGCGGGCCGGTCCGGAACGCCTCGCCCAGCGGTTCGGTGCCCACCCCCATCGCCCCTGCACCACCTGCCCTGGCCGCGAGTGCGGCGCCGGTACGAAGTAAGCCGCCCGGTCTGGATATCACACCGCCGCGCGGCCGAAAAGGCGGCGAACACACGCTTCGAGATATTTAGAATGTCCGGCGACCCGGTCACCGAAGGCCGGGCCGCCTCGCGACGCGAGGCGAGCTGAAACCAGACACCCGAGGTTGTGATCTGCATGAGCGACACCCACGACGCCGGCCTGTGGCGGGCCGGTGTGGACATGACCGAGAGCAGCGACCCGAAAGTCCGCGCCGCGGGCTTCGAGGCACTGAGCCTCGCCGAGAACAACACGGACGGCACCTCCCCCGGGGGTGGCGTCAAGCCCGCGGGCGGCACCAATCCCGCGGGGGGCACGAGCCAGGTCTGACCGGAATCGCCGCTGACGCGGTGAGGACGGTTCTTCGGGTGGCCGGACGACAGTCCGGCCACCTTTCTCGTTGTGCGCCGGTGGGCCCCGGCCCTCAGCGAGGCCCGTGTCCCGGCGGGGAGTCCCATGTGAGCAGGGACGCGAGCCCTGTCCCCCTTCGGGGGATGGTGGATAGGGTGCCCGGGTGCGGGTGGCGGTGACTGGTGCGGCGGGGTTCATCGGGAGCCATGTCGTCGACGCGTTCTCGGGGGCGGGGCACGAGGTGCTGGCCGTCGACGCGCCCGCGCGCTCCCTGAGTCCCGGCGTCGCGCGGCGGACGTGGGCGAGGGTCGCGACCAGGCCGGGGGTCGTCGCCGCGGAGCTCGACCTGGTGGTGGACGATCTCACCGCCGTCGCGGCCGCGGACGCGGTCGTGCATCTGGCGGGGCGTCCCGGAGTACGCGACTCGTGGGGGCCGGGCAAGGCGGTCGTGGAGCGGGACAACGTGGCGGCGACGCGGCGGCTGCTCGCGGCCTGCGTGCAGCGGCCGCCCCGGTCGAGACCGAAGGTCGTCGTCGCGTCGAGTTCGTCGGTGTACGGGTCGGCGGGGCCGCGGCCGAACCGGGAGGACGACCCGCTGAGGCCGGCCAGCCCGTACGCGGAGAGCAAGGCGAGGGCGGAGCGGCTCGCGCGGACGGCCGCCGGGAGCGGGCTGCGGACGGTGCTGCTCCGGTACTTCTCGGTCTACGGCCCCCGGCAGCGGCCCGACATGGCGTTCCACCGGTTCGTCGAGGCGGCGCTGGAGGGCCGCCCGCTGCCGGTGTTCGGGGACGGGCGCAGCTCCAGGAGCTTCACGCACGTGCGGGACGTCGTCGCGGCCACGCTGGCGGCGGCGGCCGAGGACCTGGTGCCCGGCGTCGCCGTCAACGTGGGGCACGCCGAGCACGTGGCGGTCCGCGACGCGATCGCGATGCTCACCGGCGCGCTGGGCGTCCCGGCGCAGATCCGGCGCGAGACGCCCGTGGCCGGGGACGCGACGCGCACCTGGGCCGACACGTCCCGCGCGCGGGAGCTGCTCGGCTGGACGGCCGCGACGGGCCTGGCCGAGGGGCTCGCGGACCAGATCGCCTGGCACCGCGCGCTGCGGACCGTGCCGGAGGGGGCGGCGGTCGGATGAGCCACGATGTCCTGCCGGACGGTCCCATGAGCCGCGGTCCCATGCGGCACAGGGCGGCGTACGTCGCCTTCGACCGGTTCCCGTCCAGCAAGGGGTCGGCGGTCCACATCGCGCAGATGGCCGACGAGCTGTTCGCGCGCTTCGATGGCGGGCTGCTCGCCGCGATCGGCGGCGGGGACCTGCCGCGCTACCAGCGGGAGGGGACGCGGGAGGTCGCGCGGTTCGACGCGGCGGTCCCCAACCTGATCGACCGGGCCGAGGCGTTCTCCGGCTGGGTCGCGGCGCACCTGCGGCCGCACTGGGAGACGCTGGAGGTCTGCCACGTGCGCGACCCGTGGAGCGCGCTCCCCGCGGTCGCGGACGGGCGGCGCCACGCGGTCGTGTACGAGGTCAACGGGCTGCCGTCCATCGAGATGAGCCACACCTGGCCCTGGGCCGCGCCCGCCACGCTCGCCAAGATCCGCGAGCTGGAGCGGTTCTGCCTGGAGCGCAGCGACGCGGTCGTGGTGCCGTCGGGGGTGATCGGCGACGCCGTCCGGGGCCTCGGCGTGCCGGAGGGGCGGATCCACCTGGTCCCCAACGGCGCCGACGTCCGCGACATCCCGGAACGTCCCGCGGGCGCGCCCGAGCGGTATCTCGTCTACGTCGGCGCGCTCCAGCCGTGGCAGGGCCTGGACGTGCTGATGCGGGCGTTCGCGAGGCTCGCGGACCTGCCCCGCCTGCGGCTGGTGGTGTGCGCGTCCGTCCCGGAGCGGCGGGCCAAGCCGGTGCGGCGGCTGGCCGAGCGCCTCGGCGTCGCCGAGCGCGTCGACTGGCGGTTCGCGCTGCCGCACCACGAGGTCGCCGCGTGGCTGGCGCACGCCGAGGTGTCGGTGGCGCCGCTGACGGGCTGCGCCCGCAACCTGGACCAGGGGTGCGCGCCGCTGAAGGTGATCGAGTCCATGGCGGCGGGCGTCCCGGTGGTCGCCTCGGACCTGCCCGCCGTCCGCGAGCTGATGGCGGACGGGCGGCACGGGCGGCTGGTGCCGGCGGACCGTCCCGCCGAGCTGGCCCGGGCCGTCCGGATCCTGCTGGAGTACCCGCGGGAAGCCGAGGCCATGGGGCGGAGGGGGCGCGCGCACATCGAGGAGAACCTGACCTGGGCGCGGTCGCGCGCCCGGCTGGCCGAGGTCTACCGCACGACGACGACACGGGGTCGATAGGTGGTTCGTCATGTTCTGGCGTAAGCAGAAGGCCGCCATCGAGCGGTTCCATCCGCTGCACAGGGCGCTGACCCTGGAGGAGGGCTTCTCCGTCTCGCTGCGGCGGGACGACTGGGAGCCGTTGATCCAGAGCCTGGCGCAGCACGGGACGCAGGTGCGGCGGGGCAGATGGCGGCTGCACGGGCGCGTCCCGGGCGTGCTCGTGCCGCTGCTGCGGGTGCTGTCGGCCGACATGCCCCCCCGACGGGGTGCTGTCGGTGTCCGCGGACATGCGCGGGTCGAACGTCCCGGGGAAGGTCGGCCCCCAGCAGTCGCTGCCGTCCCGGCACCCGGTCTCGAAGCTCAGGCAGTGGTACGCGGTCGACCCGTGGCTGCGGATGCGGGCGGAGCTGCGCGACGGCAGCGTCGTCGAGCTCACGGTCACCGACCGGGTGCGGCACCGCAAGTACCGCAAGAGGAACCCGCGCGGCAAGATCAAGTACAAGAGCAAGTCGAAGACGGTGCAGCTCGTGCGGGTCACCCGGCGGCTGGCCAAGGACGCGGCCGTCCGGCCGCCCGCCTCGCCGCCGCCCCGCTGGGTCAGGGTGCGGGTGAAGGAGGGCCGGCGGCTGGTGATCCGGGCGAGCGGGAAGTTCCCCGGGCCGGTGGAGGACAGGGTCATGGTGGACCGGATCCTGCAGGTGTCGACGGAGCCGTTCCGGTGGACGCCGCCCGGCACGGCCGCGAGGAGGAGCACGTGAACCGCTGCACCGTGACCACCGGGTTCTTCGTGCTCGGGCGCTGCGGCCAGGCCGCGGTGGCCGCGTGCCCGCAGTGCGGCCGGCCCGTCTGCACCGCGCACGCCGGACCGAACGCCCTGTGCCCCGAATGCGCCGGCGCGCAGGGGTACCGGACGCAGGACCCGCACGACCCGGGCTGGGCGCACGGGTACCGGCGCGAGTACTACCAGGGCAGCTCGCAGACCTACAGCGACGGCTCCTGGTACTCCTCGTTCGACGAGTACGACCGCGGCGCGTTCAACCCGGGCGACGACTACTCCCACGGCGGCGACTGGGGACCGGACGACGACACCGGCTTCGTGGACAGCTGATGCCCCGCGTCCTGTGGATCACCGAGCACTACCCGCCGGGCCGGGGCGGCATGGCGCAGTCGTGCGACCGGATCGTGCGGGGCCTGCGGGGCGCCGGGGCGGAGGTCGACGTCGTGCACCTGACCCGGCGGTCGCGGCCGTGGGGCGTGTCGCGCGAGCACGGC
This sequence comes from Spirillospora sp. CA-108201, assembly GCF_050936235.1. Lineage (NCBI taxonomy): Bacteria > Bacillati > Actinomycetota > Actinomycetes > Streptosporangiales > Thermomonosporaceae > Spirillospora > Spirillospora sp. CA-108201. The sequence goes on from NZ_JBNJNE010000001.1 coordinate 4,712,225, forward strand.
GGGCGGCTCGTCACCGCGCCGCTCGGGGACGACGCCGAGCACGCGCTGCGCCGCCTGTGGACGACGGTCGGCGCGGAGAACCTGACCGGGTACACCCATGTCGCGGCGTTCGGGGGCGTCCACGCGATGCTCGCCGCGCCCGTCCTGTCCGCCCTGCTCGGCGCGCCGCTGGTGACGCTGCTGCGCGGCAACGACATCGACGTCGGCGCCTTCTCGATGCGCCGGCGCGGCGTGCTGGCGGACGCGCTGCGCGCCTCGTCCCGCGTGTGCGTCGTCGCCCGCTCGCACGCGCCGCTGGTGTCGGCGCTCGCCCCGGACGCGGCGGTCGCGTTCGTCGCCAACAGCGTCGACACGGCGCACTGGCGGATGCTTCCGTCCGAACGGGAGCGGGGCCGGGCGTGGCGGGAGGAGAACGTCGCCCCCGGGCGCCGGACGATCGGGCTCATCGGCCAGCTCAAGGTCAAGAAGGGCGTCGGCTTCTTCCTGGAGGCCCTGGCGGCGTCGCGCCGCGCCGGCGCCTTCCACCTGCTGCTCGTCGGCGAGGTCGAGGAGTCCGTGCGGGAACGGCTCGCCGGCGGCGACGTCCCGCACTCGTTCCTGCCGTTCCTGGAGCGGTACGACCTTCCGGCCGTCTACGCGAGCTGCGACCTGGTGGCGCTCCCCTCGTTCTACGACGGGATGCCGAACGTCGCCCTGGAGGCGGCGGCGCTCGGCGTCCCGCTGGTCGCCTCGGACGCGGGCGGGCTGGCGGACGTCGCCGACGACGAGATCGGGTTCACCTTCCCGGCCGGCGACCCGCACGCGTGCCGCGCGGCGGTCGACCGGGCCGCGCGGGCGGGCGGCGAGGAGCTGGCCAGGCTCGGCGCGGCGGGCGCCGAGCGGATCCGGCGCGACTTCACCCCGGCCGCCGAGACCGCGGGCTACCTGGCCGTCCTCGACGAGACGCGTTGATCGTCTGCTACGCGGCCGGCGACGGGCTGGGGCATCTCACACGGCTCCGGTCCGTCCTGCACACCCTCGGACGGGAGGGGCCGGTCACCGTCGTGACCGGGTCGCGGTTCGCGGCCGACCCGCGCGTGGCGGGCGGCTGGGACGTCGTGGAGGCCGCCGGCCCGGCGGCCCCGCGGCCGGACGAGGTGATCGTGGACGCGTTCCCGGCCGGGCTGAGGGGCGAGCTGACGGGCTTCCCCCCGGGGGCGAGGACGACGCATCTGGCGCGCCTGCTGCGCTGGGACGCCTACCGGCCCCTGCTCCCCGCGGACCCGCCCCGCTTCGACCGGACGTTCGTCCTGGAGGAGCTCGACCCCGCGCACCACGCCTACCTGCGCGCGGTCTCGGACGAGGTCGTCCCGTTGACGCTCGTCGACCCCCCGTCGGAGCCGGTCGACGCGGACGGCTGGCTCGTCGTGCACAGCGGCCCCGACGCCGAGACGCTCCAGCTCGTCGCCTACGCGCAGGACATGGCGTCGCTCGAACGGGTCCGTCCGCCGATGACGCTGGTGTCGCCCGCGAGACCGGACGGCCTGCCCCCGGACGTCGTCCACCTGGACGTCTGTCCCGCGTGGGTGCCGGGCCCGAACGTCGAGCGGATCGTCACCGCGGCGGGGTTCAACGCCGTCCGCCAGTACGCGCCCTGGCGGGAACGGCACCGGATGATGCCGTTCCCACGCAGCCTGGACGACCAGTACACACGCGCTGCCCGCGCCAGAAGCGGGCACGCGCGTCAGAAGTAGGTGGAGGTCAGGTTGCCGGTCGGCCAGGTCTTCACCGCGTTCGCGGCCTTGTGCAGCAGCGAGTCGATGTCGCCGTAGTTCGCCGCGGTGCCCTCCTGGCGCTGGTCGAACAGCACCGCCCACGACAGCCCGTCGTACCGCCGGACCAGCAGCGTGTACGTCCCGGCAAGGCTCCCGTTGTGCCAGGTGTTGCGGCCGCCCGTGACCGGGCGCACCTGCCATCCGCAGCCGTAGTACCAGCCGTCGGCGTTGACGCCCGTCTCCGGCTTGGCGAACGCCCGGGTGATGGACGCCGACGCCAGGACGGACGTCCCGCCGTCGTAGACGCCCGCGAAGCGGGTGAGGTCCATGGCGGTGGCCAGCCAGCCGCCGTGCGCGTCCATGTTCTCCAGGTTGAACGCGCCGTTGGGGAAGGGGACCTTGGTGCCGCTGTTGTCGAACACGGTGGCGCCGGTATAGGTCGAGTAGTACGGGACCTCGCCGGTGGCCTTCGTGCGGGTCCTGCCCAGGCGCATCCGCGTGATGCCCCGGGGCGCGAGCACGGTCTGACGGACGTAGTCCTCGTACTTCTTCCCGGTGACCTTCTCGATGATCCGGCCGAGCAGCAGGTACCCGTAGTTGGAGTAGGCGTACCGCGTGCCGGGCGCGTGGTCGAGCGCGCGCGCCGAGGCGTACTTCATGATGTTCGCCTGCGACACCGGGAGCGCGACGCCGAGCTCCTTGGCGATCGCCGCGTCCCGGAACATCGGGTCGGGCGAGATGTCGCGGTCCCAGCCGCCGAGGTGCTGGAGCAGCCGCAGCACCGTGACGTCCCTGAGGCGCGGGTCGGCCGTCGTGGGCAGGCCCAGCAGTGTCGACACCCGGTCGGTGAGCTTCAGCTTCCCGTCCTGGACGAGCCGGAGCACCGCCGTCGCCGTGACGGGCTTGGAGATGCTGGCGATGCGGAACGGCGAGGTCGGCTGCGTCTTGAACGCGCCGCTCTCGGCGAAGGTGTAGCCGCGCGAGAGGACGAGCTTGCCCTTGCGGACGACGGCGAGCTGCCCGCACGGGATCTGCCGCGCCATCATGAAGCTCTTGAGCGTGGCGTCGAAACCGCCGAGGCCGGCGAGCGCCTTGCCGGTCACGCCCCACGTGCGGCCCGCCGCGGCAGCCCGCGCCGTCCTGGACGACCCGGATCCGCCGGACGCGCAGCCTGCGAGCAGCGCCGGCGCGGCCACCAGGCCCGCCGCCTTACCGAAGTTCCGCCTGCTCAGCTCTGCCACCGCGGCCCCCTGAAGATCGAATGTCCGGAATGCGGCGATCATGAACTCTAGTGCATTCGATCTTCAGACGCGGGGAAACGCGGTCGGCGCCCCTGGTCGCGGGGCCTACCCGGGCAGGCGGACGTCGAACTCGATCTCGACCTCGTCGGCGAGCCGGAGCGCCCCGAAGAACGCGGAGTAGGGCTTGACGCCCCAGCGGCTCTGCTCGACGGTCACCCCGCCGCGCACCCGGTCGCCGTCCCGGACGGCCGCGAGCCGCACCGGCTTGACCCGCCCCATGATCGTCAGGTCGCCCTCGACGGCGTCCTCTCCGATCGCGGTGGAGGCGAACAGGATCCGCGGATGCCGCCGGACGTCCAGGACATTCCGCAGGTTCTTCACGATCTCGGCGCGGTCCTGGTCGGTGAGCGGCTTCACGCCGCCGGCGCCCTCCCGCACCTCCAGCCCGTCCACCTCGACGGTCACCTCGATCGACGAGGCGTCCAGGGGCTCGCGCGCCTCGACCGCCGCCGACCAGCGCGTCGCCTCGATGGTCAGGTCGTGCCCCGCGCGCCGGCCGAGCCCGCTGCGCCCCGTCCGGACGAGCAGCCGCCCGTCCTGCGGCCCGAGCTCGAAGGTTCCCTCCATGCCCTCCACCCTGCCACGCGGGTCACAGGCACTCCACCTCGGGCTGCGCGCGGTACTCGGTGTGGAACCTCTCGCGGCGCACCTCGCGCCCGCCGGCGAGCAGCGTCCGCCACACGTCGACCTCGAAGCCCTCCCGGCCCGCCATGGGAACGCACTCGCCGTCGCGGCCGGCGCCGGGCCCGAACGGCCTGAACCCGTACCGCGCGGACGTCCGCGACCGCACCTCGTACCTGCGCCGGCCCCACAGGTTCACCGTCAGCGAAGCCGCCGAGGAGGACACCTGGATCCGCACGGGCTCGCCGGTGTCGTTCCTCCAGGTGAAGTCGAGCCGCGGATAGAACACCGCGGCCTCGCGGCCCTCCGGGTACTCCGGCATCCACAGGGTGTGGGCGCGGGCCTTCCGGATGTCCAGCCCGGCCAGGAACACCGCGTTGTACAGCGTCGTGGACACCTGGCAGATGCCGCCGCCCACGTCGTTCGCCAGCCGCGAACCCATGATCGCGGGCGCGGGCACGTACCCGCGGCTCCTCGTGCGGGGCCCGACGGCGTCGTTGAACGAGAACGTCGCGCCGGGCTCGACGACCAGCCCGTCCAGGGCCCGGGCGGCGAGCTCGATGTTGCGGACGCGGGGCTCGCCCGGCGCGAACCGCGTGGTGAACGTGCTCATCAGGCGGCCGGGCGGCAGCCTCCCGGGGCCGCCGCGCCCGGCCGCGTCGCGGTGCGGCACGGTGAGCGCCGCCGACACCCCCGACAGCCCGCGGACCCTCCAGGTACGCGCCCAGCAGGAGCCCCGCCGACGCGACGGCGCCCGCCGCGACGGGCCACCACCGCCGGACGCCGCGCCGCGGCCGCCCAGGCCCGATCCGCCCCACCCGACCACACCCCCGTGGATCCAACGTGATCCCTCACGGACCCTGCCGCTCACCCGCGGCGGGCGCCCGCGTCTTTACCCGAACAGGACGAACGTCCGAACAACACCGGCCCTGCGGGACGGCGGGCGCGAGGGGCGCGAGGGGGGCGAGGGGGGCGAGGGGGGCGCGCGCCGGGCGCCCGCAGCGGGCGCGGGCCCCGGCGCGCATCCGCTCGGGGTCGATCTCGCGGGCGGGACGCCGGCGCAGGTACTCGGCCTCCAGCTCGTTCATCCGCCGCGTGTGCTCTCCGTAGGCCTGGTCGGCGGCGTGCCGGAGCGCGTCCAGCCTCGTCTCGCACAGGTGGCCGAGCTCGCGGAACAGGTCCTCGTCGCTGAGGTCCCCGGGCGCGACTCCCAGGTCACGGCTCGTCATCGTGTGATCTCCTCCTTCGTGGGCGACCCGTGCCCTACCCGGTCACCGGGGCGTGAACCGTGAACACCCGGAGCGCGCGGGGGTGCTTGCCGAAGCGCACCGCGGGCGGCAGCGTCGCCACCTCCCCGTCGCGCGCCAGCCGCAGGTCGCCGGCCGGCGAGACGACCTCCATGCGGGTCGTGCGCCACGAGCGGTACCCGGGCGTGACGCGCAGGTGGCCCGCGATGATCGCGGCGACCGCCCGGACGCGGGGCGCGCGCCCGCCGGCGGTGACCATGCGGACGTCGAGCCTCCCGTCGTCGAGGCGCTCGCGCCAGGTGGGCGCGGCGCCCCACGAGCCGAAGACGCCGTTGCCGACGAACGCCAGCCAGACCCGCTGCCGCCTGCCGTCCACCATCAGCTCGACGGGCTCGGAGTGCCGCAGCGTGCGGACGGCGGCGACCGCGAGCGCGGGCCACTTGCCGATCCGCCCCTCCAGCCGGACGCGCCGGTCGACGATCTCGGTGTAGGCGCCGATGCTCGCGGTGTTGAGGAACACCCGCTCCGCCTCGTCCCCCTCCCCGGCGGAGAGCGGGGTCACGTAGGCGACGTCGGCGCGGCCGACCCGGCGCTCCCGGTAGGCCCTGACCGCCTGCGCCGCGGTCTCCACGCCGACCGCGCGGGAGAAGTGGTCGAACGTCCCGCCGGGGACGACCAGCAGCGGGACGTCGTGTCGGAGCGCGGCCGGCGCGGCCGCGCCCACGGTGCCGTCGCCGCCGACCACGGCCAGCACGTCGGCCCGCCCGGCGGCCTCGGCGCACGCCTTGCCGACGTCCGCGCCCGGCTCCAGCCGGACGATCTCCGCCGCGGGCAGCTCGGCCTCGACCAGCGCGAGCGCGATCTCCGAGCGCCTCGGGAGGATCGCGGCGTCGGTCTCGGCCGCGGGGCCCGCGCCCAGGTTGACGACGGCCACCACGCCGCGCCCGTCCCGGGCGACGCGCACGCTCCCCTCCCCGGACGGGGCCACGCGCGCCACCGGGGGGCGGGCGGGCCACACCATCCGCGTGCCCATCCCGGCGAGCGCGCCGATCCCCAGCCCGGCCAGGACGTCGCCCGGATAGTGGGCGCCGGTGTAGATGCGGGAGAAGGCCACCGCCGCCGCCGTCGCCGCGACCGGGACGGCCACCGCCGCCGGCGCCTCCAGCGCGACGCCCGTCGCGAACGCGGCGGCCGAGGCGGAGTGCCCGGACGGGAAGGCGTGCGAGGTCGGCGGCTTCCACCGGATCCGGATCGGGGGGACGAGGTCGACGACGGGGCGCCTGCGGCGGAAGGCCTGCTTGCCGACGAGGTTCACCGCGGGGCTCGCCACGGCGATCGCGATGGCCCCGCGCAGCGCCGCCCGCCGCAGCCGCGGCCGCCCGGCGATCCCCATCGCGCCGGCGGCCGAGAACCACAGCACCCCGTGGTCGGCGAACCGCGACAGCCGCGGCAGGACGTACTCCAGCCCGCGCAGCCGCGCCGCCGCCACCTGATCGAACGCCCAGCGGTCCAGCCGGCCGAGTCGGCGCAGGAGGGCGACGCGCTGAGGCCACGCGCGATGCTCCTGGAACTGCCGCGACCGGCGACGGGTGACGGTCCGTGACGGCACGCGGGTGCGCCGCGAATGGTTGACGCGCATCTCCCGGGTATCCCCAGGGAGGCCGACATGATTCCGTAAAGATCTCAAATCGGGGGTCACATGCGGGCGAACGTCACTCTGGACTCAGCAACTGCAATAGGCTTCGCGGCATGAGTCACCCGGAACGGCTCGGAACCCCGGGTGGCGAGTCGGTCGGGACGATCGCGGAGCCTCCTCACGTGAACGGAACCCTGGCCGACTACGCCGCACGATACGGGCTGAGGCAGAGCGCTGCGCGCCCCCCGCTGCGCAAGTACATCCAGGATGTGTGGGCTCGCCGGAACTTCATCTGGGCGTTCGCATCCGCCAAGAACATCTCGATGTACACCGACTCCCGGCTGGGTCAGGTGTGGCAGCTGCTGACCCCGCTGCTGAACGCCGGGGTCTACTTCCTGATCTTCGGGATGCTGCTGAACACCAAACGCGGAGTGCCCGACTTCATTCCCTTCCTGGTGACGGGCGTCTTCCTGTTCGGGTTCACCCAGCGGTCGGTCACGTCGGGGTCCAAGTCCGTCGGCGACAACCTCTCGCTGATCAGAGCCCTGCACTTCCCGCGCGCCACGCTGCCCCTGGCGATCGCGATCGTGGAGTTGCAGCAGCTGCTGCTCGCCCTGGTCGTCCTGTTCGTGATCGTGTTCGGGTGCGGCGAGCCGCTCAGCCTCCAGATGCTGCTGTTCGTCCCGGTGATGGCGCTCCAGCTCATGTTCAACGTGGGCATCAGCATGGTCATGGCGCGGCTCGGGGCGTTCAACCGCGACATCACCCAGCTGCTGCCGTTCGTCATGCGGACCTGGCTCTACATGTCCGGCGTGATCTTCAGCCTGCCGTCGCTGATGAAGCCGGGCACCCGGTTGGCCGACTACCCGTGGCTGGGCGAGCTGCTGCAGCTCAATCCGGCGTACGTGTACGTGGAGCTGAGCCGGCACGTCCTGCTCGGCGAGTACCGGAGCTATGTCGGGGGCCTCGCGCACGCCACCTCGACGGGGCAGCTGTGGCTCTACGCGGGCATGTGGGCCGCGGTGATGCTGGTGGGCGGGTTCCTGTTCTTCTACCGTGCCGAGGAGCGCTACGGCCGTGGCTGACACGAAGGTCCGCGGGACCGCCGCCATCGACCCGACCCGGGAGCCGATCGTCGTCGTGGACGATCTGCACATCGTCTACCGGGTGTACGGCGCGGGCGGCAAGGGCAACGCCGCGAGCGCGTTCTCGCGCGTCCTGCGCCGCAAGCACCGCCCGTCGATGACCGAGGTCCACGCGATCAAGGGCCTGTCGTTCGTCGCGTACCGGGGCGAGGCGGTCGGCATCATCGGCACCAACGGCTCCGGCAAGTCGACGCTGCTGAAGGCGATCGCGGGGCTGCTGCCCCCGCACAGCGGCGGCGTCTACACCGACGGGCAGCCGTCCCTGCTGGGCGTGAACGCGGCCCTGATGAAGGACCTCACCGGCGAGCGCAACATCGTGCTCGGCTGCCTCGCCATGGGCATGACCCCGGCGGAGACCCGGTCCAAGTACAAGGAGGTCGTCGACTTCGCCGGGCTGAAGGAGGGCTTCATCCAGTACCCCATGCGGACGTACTCCTCCGGCATGGGCGCCCGCCTCCGGTTCGCGATCGCCGCGGCCAAGACCCACGACGTGCTGCTGATCGACGAGGCGCTCGCCACCGGCGACGGCAAGTTCCGGGTCAAGAGCAAGCGCCGCATCGAGGAGCTGCGCAACGACGCCGGCGCGGTGTTCCTCGTCGCGCACCAGCTCGACACGGTCAAGGACATGTGCGACCGCGTCATCTGGATCGACGAGGGCCGCATGCACATGGACGGCGACCCCGAAGAGGTCATCGCCGCCTACATCGAGGCCACCGGCAAGTAGCCCGACCGGCGAGCGGCGCGCCCGGTCCAAGCCCGTACGGGACCCGAGAGCACATTGCGGCCCCACGTCACCACGGTGACGTGGGGCCACTGCTTTGCCGCCTGGTTCGCGACGGGCCGTCACGACGTGACGCCCCCTGGTAGAGATGGGGGGTCACGATGATCCTGATGGAGGAGGTCGCCATGCCCGGCAAGCCCCCGCTTCCGCACGAGCACCTGCCCGAGGTGCCCGCGTTCGCGGTCGCCAGCGACGACATCGCCGAGGGCGAGCGGCTCGCGGACCGGCACGTGTTCGACGACTGGGGTTTCAGCGGCGGCAACGAGTCGCCGCACCTGCGCTGGTCCGGGTTCCCGGAGGCGACGAAGAGCTTCGCGGTGACCTGCTACGACCCGGACGCGCCGACCGGCAGCGGCTTCTGGCACTGGTCGCTGTTCGACATCCCGGCGGGCGTCGCGGAGCTGCCCGCGGGCGCGGGCGCCGAGGACGCCGAGGTCGGCGTGCACGCCCGCAACGACTACGGGGTCAGGGCGTTCGGCGGCGCCGCCCCGCCGCCCGGCGACCCGCACCGGTACGTCTTCACCGTCCACGCGCTGGACGTGGAGTCGCTCGGTCTCGGCCCGGACGCCTCCCCCGCCGTCGTGGGCTTCACCATCACCGCCCACACCCTGGCGCGCGCCGTGATCGTCGCCGAGTACGGCGTCTGACGCCGCGCGCTCTCCGAGGCCGTCCCGGGCTCCGGGACGGCCTCGCGCGTCTCACCCCGGCCCGCGCCCCGGCCTGAGGCGCCGGAAGCCGGGGTGGACGCCCCTGCCGAGCCCCTGCTGCTCGGCGACGCGCTCCAGCAGCGTCTTCACCTCCTGGCGCTCGTCGTGCGACAGCGCCCGGCATATCTCTCTCTCGTGCGCGGCGGCCACCTCCGCGAGCCTGGTGAGCAGGATGAAACCCTTGTCGGTCAGGTACAGCGCGTAGAGGCGCCGGTCCTCGGGGTTGCGGCGGCGCTCGATGAGCCCCCGCTCCTCCAGCTCGTCCGCGAACGGGACGAAGCGGCTCGGCGGCATGCCGAGCTCGTCGGCGAGTTCCCGCTGGCTGCGGCCGGGGGCTCCGGCCAGCATGCGCAGCAGCCCGGCCTGCGGCGGGGTCAGGTCCAGCTCCGCGATCCGCTCGGCGAACCGGCCGGCCGCGTGCGCGCCCAGCTGGGCCAGCAGGAACGCCACCCCGATCTGGACCGGAGAGCGGACCTCCCCATCGTTCATACCCATGCGTACATGATAGCCGGTTGACAACCGTTCCACTTTGTAATCATTATCGGTCGTATAGCGATGAACCGACCGAGGAGAGCTCATGACCACCGCATCCGGACGCGACGGGCGCCGAGGTGCTGCGCTACGCGCGGGAGCACGGCACCGCGATCAGGGCGGGCTCGTGGCTGCTGCCGGCCTCGGCGATCCCGCCGGCCCTGCTGGCCGCCGTCCTGTACCGCAGGCTGCGCGCCCTCGGCATCACCGCGCCGGGCTCGGCGATCACGATGGCGGGCGGGCTGCTGGCCTCGGTCGCGCTGGCGCTGAGCGCGATGACCGCCTGGACGGGCGGGCGGCTGCCGGACGGCGCGAGCCCCGCGCTCGCCCGCGCGCTCGCCGACCTGTCCTTCCTGGCCGGCGGCCCCTTCTACGGCGCGGGCTTCGCGATGCTCGTGGCCGGGGTCTCGGTGACCGGCCTGCTCGCCGGGCTGCTGCCGCGCCCGCTGACCTGGATCGGGCTGGCGCTGGCCGCCGCCGGGATGCTGTCCACGCTGTCCCTGCTGGCCGAGGGGTTCGCGCCGCTGCTGCCGGTCATCCGGTTCGGCGGCCTCCTGTGGCTGGTCGCCGCGGCCGTCCTGCTGCCCCGCACCCGCCACGGGCGCGCGTGAGCGTCCGCGCCGAGGCCGTCCCGGCCCCCTCCGGGACGGCCTCGCCCGGTCCCGGTGAGCCTCAGCCGGTGCCGACGAGGACGTCTCCCACGGCCGTCCGTCGGTAGAGGACGGAGCGGCCGCTGCGCTCGCGCGTGACGAGCCCGGACTCCCGCAGCACCGCGAGGTGGCCGCCGATCCCGCCGACGCTCATCCGGAGCCGGGCGCTCAGCCAGCTGGTCGTGGCGGGCTCGGCGAGCAGGCGCAGCAGGTCGGCCCGCGTGCGGCCCACCAGCCTGGCCAGGGCGTCCTCACCGCGCGGCTCCCGGCTCTCCCAGAGCGCCGCCACCCCCCTGGCCCGGTACATGAGCGTGTACGGCCAGTCCTGTTCGAGCGCCGCGCCGAGCTCGGCGAAGACGACGGGCACGAACGTCAGCCCGGCGCCGCCGAGGCGGTAGGTGGCGTCGCCGTGGATGTCGGCCTCGATGACGCCGTCGCGCCAGCGCACCTTGCGGGACAGGCCGTCCAGCGCCGCCGCCCAGCCGTAGGCCGCCAGGCGCCCCGCGCGGTGGACGATGTCGCGTTCCAGGATCGAGCGCAGCACCGGCCAGTCCGGCTCCAGGAGGGCGCGCCAGGCCGTCTCCAGGCCCGCGGCGAGCCGCTCGACGACGTCGGGGGCCTCCAGCACCTCCCGGACGGCGGCGTCCGGCTCCGGCAGCCCCTGGAGGTTGCGGGCGAGCTCGCGGCGCGCCTGGCCGAGCGGGGTCGCCCGCACGGTCACCAGCTGGTCGGCGACCGTCAGGTTCGGCCGGGCGGGCGGCGGGACGACGAAGTCGGCCATGTACCCGTGCGGGCGGCGCAGGAAGGCCAGGGCGCGCAGGGCCGGGTCCCCGGCCACCCGCCGGTACGCCGGGCGGACCCGCTCCGCCCAGGGGCCGAGCGGCCCGACCGGCATCCGGCCGGCCACGACGCCGAGCGCGCTGTGCACCTCGATCAGGGGGGCGACCCCGAACCGGCTGGCCGCGAGGTCGCCGGGGCCCACCACGATGCGGTACATGTTTCGCTCCTCCCCGAAACATTGTCCAGGACGGGGCGGCCGCCCGCAGAGTCGCGGTCATGACCGCTCCTTCGACGACCGCCGCGCGGTACCGCGACGTCTTCGGCGTCTCCGAGTTCCGGACCCTGTTCTCCCTCCAGACGCTCCAGGTGGCGGGCGACTCGGTCCGCACGATCGCGCTGTCGGTGCAGACGTTCGAGCGCACCGGCTCGTCCGTCGCGGCGGCGCTCGTCTTCGCCGCCGGGATGCTCCCGTACGTGGTCGGCGGCGCCCTGCTGCTCTCGCTCGCCGACCGCGTCCCGGCGCGGCGGCTGCTCACCGGCTACCACCTGCTGCGCCTGGCGGTCACGGCCGTCCTCGCGGCGGGCGGGCTCCCGCTGCCGCTGGTCATGGCGCTGCTCGTCGCCGTGGGGCTGTTCGCCCCCGTCGGCGGCGCGACCGTCCAGGCCCGGCTGCCCGTCCTGCTCCCCGGGGACGGCTACGTGCTCGGACGGTCGCTGTTCACGATGACCAGCGCGGGCGCGCAGATCGCCGGCCAGGCCGCGGGCGGGCTGCTGCTGTCGGTCCTCGCCCCGTCCGGGACGCTCTGGCTCGCCGCGGCCGGCGCCGCGCTGGCCGCGGGCCTCGCCCGCTTCCGCCTCCCGGACGCGCCGGCGGCGGCCCGGGGCGCCTCCACCGGGACGGCGCGGGCGACGTGGCGGACCAACCGGCTCCTGCTCGGCCGGCGCACGACGCGCGGGCTGCTCCTGGCCGGATGGCTGCCGATCTCCCTGTCGGTGGGGGCGGAGGGGGTCGCGGTCCCCTACGCGGGCGGGCTGGGCCGCCCGGACGCGGCCGGGCTGCTGCTGTCGGCCGCCGCGGCCGGCATGTTCGCGGGCAATCTCGTGGCGGCCCGCTGGATCCGCCCGGACCTGCGGGAGCGCCTCGCGCTGCCGCTGGCCGCGCTGACCGGCGCGCCGCTCCTGCTGTTCGCCTTCGGGCCGGGCCTGCCGGCCGCGTGCGCGCTCATGGCGGCCGGGACGTTCGGGCTGGGCTACGAGCTGGTCGTCCAGCGCCGCCTCGTGGACGCGGGGCCCGAGGAGATCCGCGGGCAGGCGATCGGCCTCTACGGCAGCGGTCTCATGACGGGCCAGGCGGCCGGGATCGGCGCGGCGGGCGCCCTGGGCGAGGCGGTGGCGCCCGGCCAGGTCATCGTGCTGTGCGGCGCCGCGACGCTGGTCGCGTGCCTGTGCCTCCGCCGGTCCCTCCCGTGAGGGGTGTGGCGTGTTCGCCCGGCGGCGGGCGAACACGCCACGACGGTCACTTCTGCCAGGGGAACCGGTCGGCGAAGGCGGGCTTGAGGTCGTCCAGCCAGACGGCCTCAGGGTCGTACTGCGCGAAGAAGGGCTTGCCGACGAGATCGGCGTCGCGGCACTGGATGAAGTGCAGCGCCATGGCCTTCTGGCCCGCGATCTCCACGACGCCGTCCACGCAGACCTTGCCGGGCGTGGCCGACATGGACGGGCCGCGGACGGTCCGCGCCAGCCCGGACACGTGCTTGTAGGCGTCGCGGAAGATCTCGTGCGCCCGGACCAGGGGCACGGCGAAGTAGTCCTGCGGTCCCGTGTCGCGCTCGACGAACATGTAGTAGGGGATGAGGCCCATCCGGGTCTGGGTGCGCCACATCGCCTCCCAGGTGGCGGCCTCGTCGTTGATCGTCCGGATCAGCGGCGCCTGGGTGCGGATGATCGCCCCGGTGTCGCGGATGCGGCGGCACGCCTCGGCGACCATGAAGGGTTCGAGTTCGCGCGGGTGGGTGAAGTGCGCCATGAAGGCCAGGTTCTTGCCCGAGGCCACGACCTGCTCGAACAGCCGCAGCATGTCGTCGGCGTCGGGGTCGGTGACGAACTTCTGCGGCCAGTAGGCCAGCGACTTGGTCCCGATCCGGATGGATTCGAGCTGGTCGAGGTCGAGCAGCGGCTCGACGTAGCGGCGCAGTACCGGCTCGCCCATGATCATGGCGTCGCCGCCGGTGAACAGGACGCTCGTCACCTCGGGGTGCGCGAGGATGTACTCGCGCAGCGCGGTGGGCTCGTCGCCGGCCATCTTGAGGTCCGCCTCGCCGACGAACTGGGCCCAGCGGAAGCAGTAGGTGCAGTAGGCGTGACAGGTCTGCCCCTGCTTGGGGAAGTACAGCACCGTCTCGTCGTACTTGTGCTGCATCCCGGGGATCTTGCCGTCCCCGAAGCTCGGGATGTTGAGCTCCATCTGGCCCGCAGGATGCGGGTTCAGACTCATCCGCACCCGGTGGGCGGCGGCCTCGACCTCGGCCTTGGGCGCCTCGCGGCTCAGCAGGTCCGACAGGAGCGCGACGTCCTCGGCGGGAAGCATGTCCTCCTGGGGGAAGACCAGCCGGTAGATCGGGTCGTCGGGCGCGGCGGACCAGTCGATGAGCTCGTCGATGACGTAGGCGTTCGTCCGGAAGGGCAGCACCGTCGCCACCGCTCGGGTCGCGAGCCGCTGCGCGGGTGTCAACCCCGCGCGAGCAGTGAGCTCGTCGAGGTGCTTCGCCGTGAAGGCGCGGAACTTGCGACCTGTGGATCGCACTGCCGGAGCCGCGTCGTTCACCAGTGTCACGTGTTGGTACTCCTTGCTGTCAGCGGGGGGAGGCGCACCCGGGCGCCGTCACGAATCGTGATCAGAAGTGCTCGGGCCACCCCCATTCAACCGTTTGGGGAGGTCTCATACCGAATTGATACCCCCTGAGCGTCACTGACAAAGCCAAGGTCAGGACGATCCCGACAAATAGCCTCGTCATCATCGTGGACGCCCCATGTCTTGTCCAACGACTACGAGTCGTCAACCATGCCCTCGGCCCTCGTCAAGTCTCCGGCCAGCGAATACTCGGTAAAGACCGACCCAGGTCACACACACGCTCGCGGTTCGGAAATACTGGGGACGGGTAGGACCGACCGGCGCACGGGAGCGTGCGCGCGTGAGGGGGCCGGGTGAACGCTGACCAGCGGGGCGGGCCGGATGCCGTCCCCCTGCGCCTGATCGTCCTCGCGGGGCTGGCCTCGGTCACCTACGCGAGCTTCGCGCTGGAGAACCTCCTCAGCCCCAAGCTGGACTTCTTCAACGGCTACGTGAGCGAGCTGTCGGCCTCCGACCAGCCGTACCACTTCGTCTACAGCGCCGGCGACCTCGTCACCGGCGTGCTGTCGATCGTGGTCGCGGCCGGGACGCTCCGCAGGCTCACCCGCAAGCCCCTCGCCACCGCCGGCTGGGTGTTCCTCGGCCTGTTCGGCGTGTGCGCCATCGGCGACGCGTCGTTCCCGCTGGACTGCGCGCCGAGCCTGGAGACCTGGTGCGCCCTCCGGGAACGCTCCGAGAACGTGTCGTTCTCCCACGAGTTCCACTCGGTGACGAGCAGCGCCGTGATCGTCTGCGGGGTGGCGGCGCTGCTGCTGCTGTCCCTGGCCGCCCGCCGGTACGGCTGGTGGCCCGCCCTGGCCCGCTGGGGCTGGCTGCTGGCGCTCGCCGAGTCCGCGGCCGCGCTCGGGACCCTGGTGGCGATGTACATGGGGCAGTGGCTCGGGGTCGTCCAGCGCGTCCAGATCGGCATCCTGTGCCTCGGGCTCCTGACCATCGCGTGGGCGCTGTACTCCGACCGGCGGGACGCGGCGCGCACGGTCGGGGACGCGACGGCCGCGCGAGAGGAGGCGTGCCTGTGAGCCGCGCGAACGACGGTGCGGACCGCGGCCCCGGCGAGACCGTGAACGTGGGCCGCGAGCAGGTGCACGTCGTCGAGTCGGGCCCGGCGGACGGGCCGCCGCTGCTGCTCAGCTCCGGGCTGGGCGGCGCCTGGTTCGACTGGGAGCCGTCCGTCGCGCTGCTCCGGAGGCGGTACCGGGTGATCGTCTACGACCGTCCGGGCCTCGGGCTCAGCCCCGCCGCGGCCGCGCCTCCGTCGCTGCGCCGCGACACCGCCGTCATGGCGGCGCTGGCGGAGCGGGCCGGGCGGCCGGTGACCGTCCTCGCGCACTCGATGGCCGCGTTCGCGGCCGAGGCGCTGGCCAGGACGCGCCACGGGCTCGTGCGGGGCCTGGTGCTGCTCGACCCGAGCTACGAGGGCGAGGCGTGGGTGCCCGTGCGGCTGGCCGCCGCGCTGGCCCCGCTCGCCGCGGCGGCGGGCGCGGTGCTCGGCGCGACGCGGCTGGCGAGGGCCGCCGGGCCGGCCGGCCGGCGGATGATCCTCAGGCGCACCAGCCGGCGGGACGAGGCCGTCCCGGAGGAGGTCGTGCGGTCGGTGTACGGGCGCGGCACGGTGCTCGGCGCGGTCCTCGCGGAGGAGCTGGCCTACCGGGAGATGGCCGCCGACCTGGCGGGGCTGCGCGAGCGCCGCCCCTTCCCGCCCGTCCCGCTGGCCGTCGTGACCGCGCTGGGCGACGTGGACGGCGACGACCGCAAGCGCGCCTGGGCCGAGGCGCACGAGCGGCTCGCCGGGATGAGCCCGCACGGCAGGCGGATCGAGCTGCCGGACGCCCTGCACATGGTCCCGCTCGACCGCCCCGACGCGGTGGCCGACGCGGTCGCGGGCCTGCGGCTGCTGGAGGGAGCGGCATGAGGCGCGTCCCCGCCGTCGTGCTCGCCGTCCTGCTCGCCGTGACGCCGTCCGGCTGCAAGGTCATGCAGAGGATCTCGGACGGGGCGTACCGCAACGCCGTCACCGACGGGGTCGTGGACGAGCTGGACGCGCAGGGCATCGAGCTGGCGGAACGCCCGGAGTGCGAGTCGCCGGGGCGCGAGACCGACTCCGTGGTGCGCGTCGACTGCACGGCCCGCACCACGACCGGGGAGCCGGTCGTCGTGGAGGGGATCGCCCACGACGCCGATACCGAGAGCCCCCGCGAGTTCTACGTCGTCACCGTCGGCGGGCGCGAGGTCCTCCGCAAGGAATGCCTCGGCCTCGGCTGCGAGCAGCCGAACGGCTGACCGGGCAACGAATCCCCATACCGAACGGAAAAATCAAACACGCAGTGCATACACTCCTGTACCGTCGGTGACGTAGCGGGTGTGAAGATTCCCAGCGTGAAGATGCCGCGCTTCAGCATCGGCCGCAAGCAGGCCCTGATCCTGGGGTCCGCCGCGCTCCTCGTGATCGCCGTCGTCGGCGGCGGGGCGTTCCTGCTGCTGTCGGGCGGCCACGAGTTGCAGTACAAGACGCAGGCCGCCCTGCGCAGCGCGCTTCCCATGACCGCCGCCGCCGAGCTGAACAAGCACGGCGTGCGGCTGGGGGCGCCGCTGCGGTGCGCCGACCTGCCGGGCTGGACGAAGAAGAAGATGCGGGTGTCCTGCACCGGCATGACCTCGGACGAGAAGCCGGTCGAGGTCATCGGCAGCGGTGAGCAGGAGTCCCGCAAGAACTACTACACGATCCTCGTGGACGGCCGCCCAGTCGTGGAGAACGCGACCTGCCTAGGCGCCGACTGCCACAAGAAGGAGGGTTAGGGCCCGTCCCGAAGTGGCCGCGGCGATGCGCGCGAACGCGTGACCTGCCCGGTGAAGCGAAGCCGGAGGCGAGCGGAACCGGGCAGATCGCGAAGCGATGCCGCGTTCGCCCAGGCCCGGTCACGCAGCGAGCCGCAAGGCGAGCGAAGAGGGCCGGGACTTTGAAACACAGTGAGGATCGCCACTCCGGGCGTGGGGCGCCAAGGCAGGCGAAAGGACGCCATACGATGCGATGAGCTGCGTTCTTGCGGCCCACCGTGTTTCCTTCCGTCCTCCTGGAGCGGCCATGACCGGCACCGGCGAGCCGTCGCGGCCCGTGGCGCCTGGCCCGGCGGAGCCCGGCCCGCCGGCGTCTTCCGGCACCGAACCGTCCGGCGGCGCGCCGCCGCGGTCCGCCCCGCCGCCGCCCCGAGGCACCGCGCCGCACCCGGCGCCGCGCCGCCCGGCGACGGTGCGCCCGCTGCCGATCGCGGTCGACACGATGGGCGGCGACCACGCCCCCGAGGAGATCATCGAGGGGGCGGTGGCGGCGGTCCGCGAGCACGGCGTCCGGCTGGTGCTGGTCGGGCGGGCGGCGCGGATCCGGCGGGAGCTGGACCTGCACGGGGTCCTCGGAACGATCCCCATCGTGCACGCCGACGAGGCCCTGGACATGGGCGAGGGCGCGCTCGCGAGCTGGCGCAAGCCCCGCTCGTCCATCGCGATCGCCTGCCACCTGATCAAGCAGGGGCGGGCGTCGGCGCTGGTCTCGGCGGGCAGCACCGCCGGGGTGGTGGCGACGTCGCGGCTGCGGCTCAAGGGCCAGCAGGGCGTGATGCGGCCCGCGATCGCCGTGGCGCTGCCGACCCGGCCGCGCCCCACGATCCTGCTCGACGCGGGCGCCACCGCGGACGTCAAGCCGGAGGGGCTCGTCCAGTTCGCCGCGCTCGGCACCGCGTACGCGCAGATCCTGCTCGGGGTGGACCGCCCGTCCGTGGGCCTGCTCAACATCGGCGCCGAGCCCGGCAAGGGCAACAAGCTCACCAAGCGGGCGCACGAACTGCTCGCGACGGGCAGCCACGGCATCGAGTTCGCCGGGAACGTGGAGGGCCACGACCTGCTGAGCGGGCGCGTCGACGTGATCGTCGCCGACGGGTTCACCGGCAACATCGCGCTCAAGACCGTGGAGGGCACGATCGCCACCGCGTTCGCGGAGATCCGCGACGCGATGACCTCCACCGCCGCCGCGCGGATGGGCGCGCTGCTCCAGCGGCGGCGCCTCCAGGACCTGCGCGACCGCCTCGACCCCGACACCTACGGCGGCGGCGTCCTGCTCGGCCTGAACGGGACGGTCGTGATCGCGCACGGCGCCTCCCGCGCCCGCGCCATCACCTCGGCCTGCGACCTGGCGCACCGGCTGGCCGCCGGGCGGATCGTCGAGCGGATCCGGGAGCAGGTCGCCGCGACCCGCACCTCCCGGTTCGGGCGCTGGACGCACGGCGAGCGCGACGGCGACAGACCCGCCGACAGACCCGCCGACAGACCCGCCGACAGACCCGCGGACAGGCCCGCCGACAGGCCCGCCGACGGGCCGGCCGACGGGCCGGGCGACGGGCCGGGCGAGAAGATCCCGGAGATCCCCTCCCCCGCCGCCGACACCGTCCCGGACCGCAAAGAGCCGCCCGCCGCGCCCTAGCCTCGCGCCAAATCGATTCCGGGCCCCGGCGCGTCGCCGATAACCTTGGAACATGCCCGATCCGCAACTCGTACTCGCCGCCCGGGTCCAGGCCGCGCTGAGCGCCGCCTTCGGACCGTCGTACGCGGACACCGACCCGGTCATCCGGCCGTCGCAGTTCGCCGACCTTCAGGCCAACGTGGCGCTGCCGCTGGCCAAGAAGCTGGGCCGCAAGCCGCGAGACGTGGCCGAGGAGATCACGACGCACCTCGACACGGCCGGCGTGGTGTCGGACGTGCAGGTCAGCGGGCCGGGGTTCATCAACCTGACGCTCAGCGACGCGTGGATCGCCGGCGAGGCGCAGCGGGCCCTGGAGGACGAGCGGCTCGCCGTCCCCCTCGCGGACAAGCCGCAGAAGGTCGTCGTCGAGTACTCGTCCCCGAACGTGGCGAAGGAGATGCACGTCGGGCACCTGCGGACCACGATCGTCGGCGACGCCATCGCGCGGATCCTGGCGTTCCTCGGGCACGAGGTCGTCCGGGACAACCACGTCGGCGACTGGGGCACCCCGTTCGGCATGCTGATCGAGCACCTGCTCGACCTCGGGGAGGACGCCGCGGCGCGGGACGACTCGTCCGTCAGCGACCTCACCGCCTTCTACCAGGCCGCGCGGGAGAAGTTCGACGGCGACGAGGCGTTCGCCGACCGGTCCCGGCGGCGGGTCGTCGCGCTCCAGGCGGGCGACGCCGAGACGCTGCGGCTCTGGAACGTCCTCGTCGAGGTGTCGAAGCGGTACTTCAACTCCGTCTACGGGCGGCTCGGCGTCACCCTCACCGACGACGACATCAAGGGCGAGAGCTACTACAACGACCTGCTGGCCCCGACCGCGCGGGAGCTGGAGGACAAGGGCATCGCGGTGATCAGCGACGGGGCGCTGTGCGCGTTCCCGCCCGGGTTCGCCGGCCGGGAGGGCGAGCCCCTCCCGGTGATCATCCGCAAGAGCGACGGCGGCTACAACTACTCCACCACCGACCTCGCGACGATCCGGTACCGGGTCGACACCGAGCACGTCGACCGGATGGTCTACGTGGTCGGGGCGCCGCAGTCGCTGCACTTCCAGATGGTGTTCGCCGTCGCGCGGATGGCGGGCTGGCTGAACGACGAGGTGAAGGCCGAGCACGCGCAGATCGGCAACGTCCTCGGCACCGACGGCAAGATCCTGCGGACCCGGGCCGGCGGCACCGTCAAGCTGTCGGAGCTGCTGGACGAGGCGGTCGAGCGGGCCGGCGCCGTGTTCGACGAGATCCAGCACGACGAGCCGTTCGACGACGCCACCCGGGCGGAGATCGTCCAGGCGGTCGGCATGGGCGCGGTGAAGTACGCCGACCTGTCGGTGGCGCGCGACAGCGAGTACACCTTCGACCTCGACCGGATGATCTCGTTCAACGGCAAGACCGGCCCGTACCTGCAGTACGCGACCGCGCGGATCCGGTCGATCTTCCGGAAGGGCGGCGTGGCCCCGCAGGACGCGACCGGCCCGATCACGCTCACCCACCCGGCCGAGCGCGCGCTGGCGCTGGAGCTGCTCGGGTTCGGCGCCGTGCTGAAGCAGGCCGGCGAGACCGCCGAGCCGCACCGGCTGGCGAGCTACGTCTACGCGGTCGCCGACGCCTACACCACGTTCTACGAGAACTGCCCGGTGCTGAAGGCCCCCGACGAGGAGACGAAGGCGTCGCGGCTGGCGCTGTGCGCGGCGACGCTGCGCACGCTCGTCACCGGCCTCGGCCTCCTCGGCGTCCCCACCCCCGAGCGCATGTGAGGCGGGCGCCGGGCGCGGCGCCCCGCGTCACGGCACGCTGGTCCCGTGCGGCGAGGGCCGACCGGCCTGCGGCGGAGCCGGCGGCCGGATCTCCCCCTGGGCGAGGCCCTGTGCCGGGCCCTGTGCGGGACTCTGCGCGGGGCCCTGACCGGGGCTCTGTGCGGGTCCGGCCCGCTCGCGGGTGACCTGCTCCCGGACCGCCGGAACGATCTCCATGGCGAACACCGGGAGCTGCTCGGGATCGCCGCCGTACAGGAACGAGTCGACGCCGTGCCCGACGGCCAGCTCGGTCAGCTCGTAGATCCACTGGCGCGGCGGGCCGTGCAGGAAGCCCCGCGACTCCCGCCCGTCGACGTCCCCTTCGAGGACGTAGACGCGGCGGATCTCGCCGGGCCCCCGGCCCGCCCGCAGCGCGGCCTCGTCGAGGCGGCGCTGCCCGTCCGCGAGCCGCTTCGGCGGGACGAGCGACGACGGCGCGATCCAGCCGTCGGCGACCCTCCCGGCGAGGTCGAGGCCGCGCGGACCGGTGACGCCGAGCCAGATCCCGATCTGGTGCGCGGGGGCCGGGCCCGCCTGCGCCGCCGCGAACCGGTAGTGCTCGCCCGCGAACCGCAGCCCGTTCTGGTCGCTCCAGTGCAGCCGGATGAGCTGCACCGCCTCCTCCAGGGCGCGGCGCGACGCCGTGCCGTCCAGGCGCGGCCCGCCGTAGGCCTCGACGCCGCCCGGCTCCATCCCCGTGCCGAGCCCGAGCTCGGCGCGGCCGCCGCTGAGCCGGTCCATCGTCGCGATCGCCTTGGCGAGCGCGGCGGGCGGTCGCAGCGGCAGGCACGCCACCGCGGGCAGCACCCGGATCCGGGACGTGCCGGCCAGCACCGCCGCCATCAGCGCGAGCGCGTCGGCGGTGTCGCGCCGGTACGGCCGGTCGTGGATGCCGAGCAGGTCGAGCCCGTACCGGTCCGCCTCCTGGGCGGTGCGGACCAGCGGGACGGAGGCGTCCGGGTCGAGGGACAGGCCGAACCGCAGCGGGCGCCTCGACCGAGACGGCGTCACTGCAGGTAGCCTTCGACCTCGTCCGGCGGCCGGACCTCCGCGCCGCCGGGGTCCTCGCCCGCCTCCAGTCTGGCCCGGCGGCGGCGCAGCAGGTCCCAGCACTGGTCGAGCGCGACCTCCAGCCGCTCCAGCCGCCGGTGCTCGTCCTCGCGGTCGAGCTCGTCGCGCTGGTACCGCTCCCGGAGCCGCCGCTCCTCCCCGACGTAGGCGTCGATGCGGGCCAGGATGTCCTTCTCGTCCATCGGTGACTCAGCGCTCGCGGCCGACGTCGGTGAGCCCGCTCAGGAACCCGCCGTCGGTCCGCGTCGAGTGCTGGAGCGAATTGGTCTTCGGCTCCACGACGGGCGGCGGCGCGGCGGACGTCCGCGACGTCGTGGTCCGCGCGGGCGTCTTGCGGGCCGACGACGTGGACTTGGCGGTCCCCGATCTGGCGGCCCCCTTCGCGGTGCCCGACCTGGTGCTCGTGGTGGTCCGCGACGACGTCGACTTGCGGGCGGCGCTGGTCTTGGACTTGGGCGCGGCCGTCTTCCTGGCCGTGCCCGATGTCTTCGCCGTGCCTGATGTCTTCGCCGTGCCCGATGTCCTCGTGCCCGATGTCCTCGTGCCCGAGGTCTTCGCCGCGCTCGTCGTCCGCGACGTGGCCGCCTTGGACGTGGACTTGCGCGCCGTGGACGTCTTCGAGGAGCCCGTCCGGGCCGACGCCGCGGTCCTGGACCGGCTCGACGCCGCCGTGGTGGACTTGCGGGCCGTGGTCCGGCTCGTGCCGGTGCGGCTCGCCGGCGTGGTCTTCCTCGCCGTCGTGGTGCGGGTCCCGGTCGTCTTGGCGGTGGTGGTGATGACCTTCGCCGCCGCGTCCATCGCCTTGGCGGCGTCGGACATGGCCTTGGTCGCGCTGGTCATCGCCTTGGTCATCGCCGTCATGGCCTTGGCCGACGTGGACGCCTTGGTCGCCACCGACTTCATCTGCGTCGCGGCGGTCTTGGCCTGGCTCGCGGCCTTGGTGACCCGGGTCGCGGCGGCCGACGACGACGCCGTCCGGCTGGACGCCGCCGGTTTCCTCGCCGCGGCGCTCCTGGTCGTGGTCGTGCGGCTGGTCGTGGACCGCGACGGCGCCTTCGCCGCCGAGGTCCGCTTCGCCGCCGGTTTCCGGGCGGCAGTGGACTTGGTCGCTGATGTGCTCTTCGTACGCGCGGCCGACCCTCGGCTCGCCGTACGCGATGCTGTCTTGGTAGGCACTGATCTCCCCCCACTGTGATCAGTTACGGGGAGATCTATTCCACACTTCGTGACCCTCTACACACGCAGCGTCATATCAGCTCAGACGCCCACCGGATGCCAGACGGTCTTGGTCTCCAGAAACGCCGTCAGGCGGGCGGTTCCCGGCTCTTCGGACCAGCTGTCGTCCCCGGGGCGCAGAACGCGCTTGAGGTTCCCGGCCGCCTTGTCCTCCAGCTCCTGGACGTGCTCGGGCGGCGCGCCGGCGAGGTCGAGGGCGTTGACGTCCATGTGGGCGGCCAGCCAGGGCGCGATCTCGGTGCGGCGTCCGGTGAGGAGGTTCACGACGCCGCCCGGCAGGTCGGACGTCGCCAGCACCTCGGCCAGGGTGACGGAGGGCAGCGGCGCCGGTTCGGACGCGACCACCACGGCGGTGTTGCCGGACACGACGACCGGGGCCAGGACGGACACCAGGCCGAGCAGCGGCGAGTCGGGCGCGACGACGGCGACGACGCCGGTGGGCTCGGGCGTGGAGAAGTTGAAGAACGGCCCGGACACGGGGTTGGCGGCCCCGGCGACGGCGCTCAGCTTGTCGGCCCAGCCCGCGTACCAGACCCAGCGGTCGACGGCGGCGTCCACGTCCGTCCCGGCGGCGCCCTTGGACGCGCCGGCCTGGCGCAGCTCGTCCACGAACTGGTCGCGGCGGCCCTCCAGCATCTCGGCGATCCGGTACAGGATCTGGCCGCGGTTGTAGGCGGTGCGCCCGGACCAGCCGGGGAAGGCCTTGCGCGCGGCGACCACGGCGTCGCGGGCGTCCTTGCGGGACGCCTGGGAGGCGTTGGCGAGGAAGCGGCCCTTGGGGTCGGTCACGGGGTAGGACCTGCCGGATTCGGACCGGGGGAAGGCGCCCCCGATGTAGAGCTTGTAGGTCTTGCGCACGGAGAGACGGTCAGGCATTGAGGTAGGCCTCCAGTCCGTGGCGTCCGCCCTCGCGGCCGAACCCCGATTCCTTGTAGCCGCCGAACGGGGAGGCCGGGTCGAACTTGTTGAACGTGTTGGCCCACACCACCCCGGCCCGGAGCCGCTGCGCCGTCCACAGGATCTGCGACCCCTTCTCGGTCCAGATGCCCGCCGACAGCCCGTACGGGGTGTTGTTGGCCTTGGTGACGGCCTCCTCCGGCGTGCGGAACGTCAGCACGGACAGGACGGGCCCGAAGATCTCCTCGCGGGCGATCCGGTGCGACTGCGCCACCCCGGTGAACAGGGTGGGCGCGAACCAGAACCCCTGGGACGGCAGCTCGCAGGGCGGCGACCAGCGCTCGGCGCCCTCGGCCTCGCCCGCGTCCGACAGCTCCCGGATCCGCGCCAGCTGCGCGGCGGAGTTGATCGCGCCGACGTCGGTGTTCTTGTCGAGGGGGTCGCCGACCCGCAGCGTCGCCATCCGCGCCTTCAGCCGCTCCAGGACCTCCTCGGCGACCGACTCCTGCACCAGCAGCCGCGACCCGGCGCAGCACACGTGGCCCTGGTTGAAGAAGATCCCGTTGACGATGCCCTCGACGGCCTGGTCGAGGGCGGCGTCCGCGTAGACGATGTTGGCGGCCTTGCCGCCGAGTTCCAGCGTCAGCCTCCTGCCGGTCCCGGCGAGGGTGCGGGCGATCTGCCGGCCGACCTCGGTGGAGCCGGTGAAGGCGACCTTGTCGACGCCCGGGTGCGATACCAGGGCGGCGCCGGTCTCCCCGGCGCCGGTGACGATGTTGACCACGCCCGGCGGCAGGTCGGCCTGGCGGCAGATGTCGGCGAACAGCAGCGCCGTCAGCGGGGTGGTCTCGGCCGGCTTGAGGACGACGGTGTTGCCGCAGGCGAGGGCGGGAGCGATCTTCCAGGCCAGCATCAGCAGCGGGAAGTTCCACGGGATGACCTGCCCCGCCACCCCGACGGGCCTCGGGTCGGGGCCGAACCCGGCGTGGCGCAGCTTGTCGGCCCAGCCCGCGTAGTAGAAGAACCAGGCCGCCGCCAGCGGCACGTCGACGTCGCGGGACTCGCGGATCGGCTTGCCGTTGTCGATCGACTCCAGCACGGCCAGCTCCCGCGACCGCTCCTGGACGATCCGCGCGATCCGGTACAGGTACTTGGCCCGCTCGGCCCCGGGCATGGGGCCCCAGACCTTGTCGTAGGCGGTCCGGGCGGCCCGCACGGCACGGTCGACGTCCGCCTCGTCCGCGCAGGCGATCTCGGCCAGGACGCTCTCGTCGGCCGGGTTGACGGACTTGAACGGCTCGCCGTGCCCGCCCGTGAACGCGCCGTCGACGAACAGCCCGTAGGAGCCGCGGATGTCGACGACGGACCGGGACTCGGGCGCCGGCGCGTACTCGAACTCGAAAGCAGCCATGATCGCTCAGTCCAGGGTGAAGTAGTCGGGACCGGAGTACACCCCGGTGGCCAGCTTGCGGCGCTGCATCAGCAGGTCGTTCAGCACCGAGGAGGCCCCGAGCCGGAACCACTCGGGCGTCAGCCAGTCCGGGCCCGCGGTCTCGTTCACCAGCACCAGGTACTTGATCGCGTCCTTGGTGGTGCGGATCCCGCCCGCGGGCTTGACCCCGACCTGCCGCCCCGTGGCGGCCCGGTAGTCGCGGACGGCCTCCAGCATCACCAGCGTCACCGGCGGCGTCGCCGCGGGCGACACCTTGCCCGTCGAGGTCTTGATGAAGTCGGCCCCGGCCCGCATCGCCAGCCAGGACGCCCGCCGCACGTTGTCGTAGGTGGCCAGCTCGCCGGTCTCCAGGATCACCTTCAGGTGCGCGGGACCGCACGCGTCCTTGACCGCGGTGATCTCGTCGCGCACCTTGGCGTAGTCGCCGGACAGGAACGCGCCCCGGTCGATCACCATGTCGATCTCGGCCGCGCCCGCCGCCACCGCCGCCCGCGTGTCCGCCAGCTTGGCCTCCATCGGCGCCCGCCCCGACGGGAACGCCGTCGCCACGCTCGCCACGCCGACCCCCGTCCCCGACAGGGCCCGCACCGCGACCTCCACCATGTCGGGGTACACGCACACCGCGGCCACCTTCGGCACCGAGGCGTCCGCCGGGTCGGGGTGCGCGGCCTTGGCGCACAGGGCGGCCACCTTCCCCGCCGTGTCCGCGCCCTCCAGCGTGGTCAGGTCCACCATCGAGATCGCCAGGTCGATCGCCGCGGCCTTCGCCGACGTCTTGATCGACCGGGTGGCGAGCCGCGCCGCCCGCTCCTCGGCGCCCACCCGGTCCACCCCGGGCAGGCCGTGCAGGAAGGCGCGCAGCTCGGCGGCGCCGTTCAGAGTCTCCGTTGACACTCCCCCAGCATCGCCGAACTGCCCCCCAGGCACAAAACGGACGCTCAGCGCCTCACACGGCGACCCGGGCCCAGACCCACTTGCCGTGCGGATCGGTGGGGACCACACCGCACTCCACCGCCAGCCGCTCGACGATCAGCAGGCCGCGTCCGCCCATGCCGTCGTCGTCGCCGGGGTCGGGGCCCGCGGCGTCCAGCGGGCGCTCGGCGGACGGCGTCCCCGCCTCCCGCCTGCGCACCGGCCGCCGGTCGCAGGCGTCCCAGACCTCCAGCAGGACGCCGTGCGCCTCCCGGGTGAACCGCACGCGGACCTCTCCCTCGCCCGCGTGCCGGACCGCGTTCGTCACCAGCTCGCTGGCGATCAGCGCCACGTCCTCGGTGATCCCGGACATGCCCCAGGAGGCGAGGCGCAGCGACAGCTGCATCCGGACCTGGGCCGGGGCCGTCCACGCCGCCAGGAACGCCGTGTCCAGCCCGTGGTCGGCCACGGAGCCGGCGGTCACCTCGCCGCCCGCCGTCCCGTGCCCCGGACCGCCGCGCCGGCGCGGTGCCGCCGCCCCGGTAACGTTTCCGTCGATTCCTCCGGCAATTCGCCCGCAATATCCGCCATGGGCCCGGAATCATCCTTCCGATCAAGGGCCCGGCCGGCGGGGCAATCGCCGTGTCCGGGCCCGCCTCGTCTCGAAGCTTCGAGAATCGGTCACCGGGGGCGGACGACTGAACACCGTTTCCGAGACGTCCAGAACGTTTCCGCGTTACCTTGGAAAACGTCCCGCCCGTCCGTCAGAGGGGTTGCCGGCGTGGCCAATGACGCATTACGGCAGGCAATGATCCGTGCGAGACTGACGGAGCACGATCTCGCCGAAGCATGTCAGGTGGACGTCAAGACGGTGGCCCGGTGGGTCGCCGAGGAAGGTCGCACGCCCCACCCGCGTCACCGCTGGGCCGCCTCGGACGCCTTGGGAGTTGATGAGGGCATGTTGTGGCCGGATGCCATCCGCAGGCACATGAAGACCGGACCGGACCGCGAGGTCGTCGCGGTGTACCCCTACCGCTCCGCCTGCCCCAGGGCCGTCTGGCGCCGCCTCATCGGCGGAGCGACCAGGGAGCTGACCTTCGCCGGCTACACCAACTACTTCCTCTGGCTGGAGATCCCGAATCTCGGCGCCGTGCTGCGCCGCAAGGCCGAACGCGGTTGCGGGATCCGGTTCCTGGTCGGAGATCCGGAAAGCGAGGTCACCCGCCGCCGGGAGGAACTCGAATCCGTTCCGCTCACCGTGAGCACCCGGATCAAGGTCACTCTCGACGAGCTGGCCAAGATCTTGAAAACGCCCGGCATCGACATGCGCTTCGGTGACGAGCACATCGCCATGAGCGTCTTCGTCTTCGACGACGAAATGCTGGTAACGCCGCATCTGGCCTTTCTCGTGGGCCACGATTCTCCGATGCTCCACATAAAGCGGCAGCAGGAGGACGGATTGTACGACCGTTTCGCCTATCACGTCGCCGAACTCTGGAACGGCGGGCGCGCCACCACCGAACTGGCGGCCTCGTAGCGCCGTCACGTCACCGGCGGCGGCCGGCCCGGGCCTCGCCCGTGGCCTTGAGGTCGCCCAGCCAGGCTTCGAGGCCCTGCCCGAGGATCTCGGTGGCCCGGGGCACGTCCGCCTCGACCTGCTCGCCGGTCCAGGTCTCCTCGGTGTGCACCCGGACGCCTCCCCTGACCCTGGTGAAGGTCCACAGGTGGACGCCCTCGTCGATGCGGACCCCGTCGCCGACCGCGGGGCCGCTCCACAGGATGCAGGCGCCGGGCCGCAGCTGCCGGACGGCGGAGGTGATGGTCAGCGTCGTGGCGGGCGTCGTCGGGGTGGGGGGCGCCGGCGTGGTCCACCGGAACCGCGACCCCGCGCGGAGCGGCCCCGGGTCGAGGCGCTTCATGGACAGGACGGGCTCCTGCCAGTCCGGCCAGCGCTCCACGTCCGCCTGGAGCTCGAAGACGGTGCTCAGCGGCGCCTTGATCAGGATGTCGCTCCGGTAGCGGATCAGGGCGGCGGGATCGACGCCCTCTCCCCGGCACTGCGGCCGGCCGCCCTGGTGGAGCGAGGCGGGCGGGAGCGAGGGGCTGCTGCTGGACATGTCTTCCCTTTCGATAGAGGGTCCTGCTTTCGCTAGAAGCTATAACCAACTGCCCGAGCGGGCGTCAACCGGTTCAGTGATACCTTCTAACTAATTCTTGGCGGTGTAGCTTCGGCGGCGGAGAGGGGGCCCGTCATGGCGGAGCCGGACAGCGGGAGCCCGCGCGAGCGCTACCGGGCGCAGGTGCGGGCGGAGATCAAGGAACGCGCCTGGGAGCAGATCGCCGCGGCGGGCGCGTCCGCGCTCTCCCTCAACGCGATCGCCAAGCGGATGGGCGTGAGCGGGCCCGCGCTCTACCGCTACTACGCCGGGCGCGACGAGCTGATCACCGAGCTCGTCCGGGACGCGTACCGGAGCCTCGCCGGCGCGCTGCGCTCCGCGTCCGAGGCGGGCGCCGACCTGGCGGGCCTCGCGCACGCCGTCCGGGGCTGGGCCCTGGCGGACCCGCACCGCTACTTCCTGATCTACGGCACCCCCGTGCCCGGCTACCGCGCCCCGGACGACACCACGGCCGTCTCCGACGAGATCATGGCGATCCTGCTCGACGCCTGCGCGGAGCCGTCCCGTGAGGAGCCCGCCACGGCGCTCGGCGCGCACCTGGAGGGCCACCGCGACTGGGCGGGCGGCCGTCCGGCCCCGCCCGCGGCCCTGCACCGCGCCCTGACCTTCTGGACCCGCTGCCACGGCGTCCTGTCCCTGGAACTCGCGGGACATTTCGCCGGCATGGGCTTCGATCCGGCGCGGCTCTTCGCGGCCGAGGTGGACGGCCTCCTGGCGCGCTGACCGCACGGCTCCCGCGCGGGCGCGACCGCGGGCGCGCCCGCCCCGTGACCGGCACGGGGTTTCCGCCTCCGACCAGTGGAAACTTCGATCACATGAGCCAGCGAACCCACGAGCACGTCGACGAGCGGACGGCCCGCAAGGTGGCCGAGGAGGCCCGCGAGAGCGAATGGCGGCTGCCGAGCTTCGGCAAGCGGCTGTTCCTCGGCGACCTGCGCCTCGATCTGATCCATCCGCATCCCCGCCCGTCGCGGGAGCAGCGGGCGAAGGGCGAGGAGTTCCTCGGCAGGCTCTCCTCGTTCTGCACCGCCGAGGTCGACCCGGTACGCATCGAGCGCGAGGCGCGCATCCCCGACGAGGTCGTGCGGGGCCTGCGCGACCTCGGCGCGCTCGGCATGAAGATCCCGGAGAAGTACGGGGGGCTCGGGCTCAGCCAGCTCTACTACGGCCGGGCGCTGATGGTCGCGGGATCGGTCAGCCCCGCGCTCGGCGCGCTGCTGTCGGCGCACCAGTCGATCGGCGTCCCGCAGCCGGTCAAGATGTTCGGGACGCCGGAGCAGAAGGACGCCTGGCTGCCGCGCTGCGCCCGGGAGGTCAGCGCGTTCCTGCTCACCGAGCCCGACGTCGGCTCCGACCCGGCGCGGCTGCGGGCCACCGCCGTCCCGGACGGCGACGACTACATCCTCAACGGCGTCAAGCTGTGGACGACCAACGGCGTCGTCGCCGACCTCGTCGTGGTGATGGCGCGCGTGCCGAAGTCGGACGGGCACCGCGGCGGCATCTCCGCCTTCATCGTGGACATGGCCGAGCCCGGCATCACCGTCGAGAACCGCAACGCGTTCATGGGGCTGCGCGGCATCGAGAACGGCGTCACGCGGTTCTACGACGTGCGCGTCCCGAAGGCGAACCTGATCGGCGCGGAGGGGGCCGGCCTGAAGATCGCGCTGACCACGCTCAACACCGGGCGGCTGTCGCTGCCCGCGATCTGCGCGGCGGGCGGCAAGTGGGCCGCCGGGATCGCGCGGCAGTGGTCGAGGGAGCGGGTGCAGTGGGGGCGGCCGGTCGGCGAGCACGAGGCCGTCGCCACCAAGATCGCGTTCATCGCGGCGACCGCGTACGCGATGGAGGCGATGCTCGACCTGTCCGGGCAGCTCGCCGACGACGAGCGGAACGACATCCGGATCGAGGCGGCCCTGGCCAAGCTGTGGTCGTCGGAGATGGCCTGCCGCGTGGCCGACGCACTGGTGCAGCTGCGCGGCGGGCGCGGCTACGAGACGGCCGAGTCGCTCGCGGCGCGCGGCGAGCGGGGCGTGCCCGCCGAGCAGCTGCTCCGCGACCTGCGCATCAACCGGATCTTCGAGGGCTCCAGCGAGATCATGCATCTGCTGATCGCCCGCGAGGCCGTGGACGCGCACCTGTCGGTGGCCGGCGACATCATCGACCCGGACGCCTCCACCGGCCGCAAGGCGCGGGCCGCGGCGAAGGCGGGCGGGTTCTACGCGCGCTGGCTGCCGACGCTCGTCACCGGCGCCGGGCACCGCCCGAACGCCTACGCCGAGTTCGGCCCGCTGGCCCCGCACCTGCGCTACGTCGAGCGGGCGTCCCGCAAGCTGGCCCGGTCGACCTTCTACGCGGCGGGGCGCTGGCAGGGCGGCCTGGAGTACCGGCAGGGATTCCTCGGCCGCATGGTCGACATCGGCGCCGAGCTGTTCGCGATGAGCGCGGTCTGCGTCCGCGCCCACGCCGACGCGTCCGGGGAGGGGCCGCTCGGCGCCATGGGCTCAAACGGCATCGGGCCGGCCACGGCGCCCGGGAAGTCCGCCCTGCTGCTCGCCGACGCGTTCTGCCGGCAGGCGCGCGTCCGCGTCGAGGAGCTGTTCGAGGGGCTGTGGCGCAACACCGACGCGATGGACGTGAAGCTCGCGCGGGCCGTCCTCGCCGGCGACTTCGCCTGGGTGGAGGAGGGCGTCCTGGACCCGTCCATCCCGGGGCCGTGGATCGCGCCGTCCGAGCCGGGCCCGAGCGAGCGGGAGGACGTGCACCGGACCATCGGCTGACCTGACGGGAGATCGGCCATGACACGCCGGGCGCTCCGCCGCCGCGCAAGGGCGTCCCGCCGCCCCGGGACGCCCGGCTTCGGCGCGGGAGTAGACTGTCCCGACCTTCGCGCCAGAGATCGAACCGCCCCGAGGGGGCGGGGGAACGGTCCGGCGAACGAGAAGCCGAACGCCAACGCACCCAGCGAGCGGGAAGTAATGCAGTCATCTGGTCAGAAGAAGTCCATCGCAGGCACCCTCCTCAGCCTCGTCGGCAGCCGTCCGAAGAAGGCCGGGCCCACGGCCGCCGGGCCCGCCCCTGACGGGGACGTCGTCCAGCCCGCCGCCGGAGAGGGCGCGCTGGAGAACCACCTGGGCGGCGACGAGGCCCGCAACTACCGCGAGTACGAGTACCAGACCGTCGCCCCGCACGTCGGCCGCTCCATGCTGGAGGTCGGCTCCGGCCTCGGGCACTTCTCCGAGCAGTTCGCCGGGCGCCTCGACTACCTCGTCGTCAGCGACAACGACCCGTACTGCGTCGGCGAGCTGCGCAAGCGCCACGACGGCAACGAGGACGTCGAGGTCATCGACCTGGCCCTGCCCGCCGACATCACGATCCGGCGCAAGGTCGACACCGTCGTGATGATGAACGTCCTGGAGCACATCAAGGACGACGTCCAGGCGCTGCGCGACCTCGCCGCCGTCACCGAGCCCGGCGGCCGCATCGTCATCTGGGTGCCCGGCTACATGCAGCTCTACGGCGACTTCGACCGCAAGGTCGGGCACGTCACCCGGTACACGCCGGCCACGCTGGAGGCGTCGGTCCGGGAGGCCGGGCTCGTCCCCGAGGTGCTCAAGCCGATCAACTTCCTGGGCGGGATCGCCTGGTGGTTCGCGGTCCGCCGCGGCGGCGCCGGCTACCCCGACCCGAAGCTCGTCAAGATCTACGACCGGACGGTCGTGCCGCTCACCCGCACCATCGAGCGCTTCGTCAAGCCGCCGTTCGGCCAGACGGTCTTCTGCGTCGCGCGCGTCCCGCGCTAGCGCCGCCCTTCTCGCGCGGACGGGGACGGATCACCTCTGGTGGCCCGTCCCCGTCGCTTTTTTCTTGACGTCCCAACGGTATGTCCCGCCTCGCCGTACCGGCCCGGGAGCGCAAGACTGTGCAGTGGCCGGAACGGGTCCCGGTCCGCCTCTCCGGGCGGAGAAGCACCGCCTGCTTCCGCGGGCCGCGCCCCCGAAAGGCCAGCCACGAAGGTTCCCGTGTGGTCCGACGGTTCGCGGTGGGGAATCCGGGAGGGGAGGTTCCCCGCCGTGAATCAGGTGCGGCGCGCGGCTCAGGCGCCGACCTTCGGGGTGGCGAACAGGGCCAGCCGGTGCGCGGTCGCGGCGGCCTCGCCGCGGCTCGCCACCTCCAGCTTGCCGAGGATGTTCGACACGTGGACGCTGGCCGTCTTCACCGAGATGAACAGCGCCTCGGCGATGTCGCGGTTGCTGCGGCCCTCGGCGACCAGCCGCAGCACCTCGAACTCGCGGGGCGTCAGCCCGAGCGGCGCGGAGGCGTCGCCGCGGCGCGGCATCCGGGTGCGGCGCAGCAGGTCGGCGACCCGCTCCGCGAGCGGCCGGGCGCCCAGCCCGTCGGTGAGCGCCGCGGCGGTGTGCAGCGCCGCCGTGGCGGCCTCGTGGTCGCCCGCCGCGAGCGCGGCCTCCCCCGCGCGGGACAGGGCCCGCGCCCGGTAGTAGGGGTTGGCGAGCCCCTCCCACGCGTCCGCGGCCTCCTCCCAGGCGGCCCGGTCGAGGATGCCGCGCGCCCGGGACAGCTCGGCGGCGAACGTGAGGCAGTGCGCGCGCTGGAGCGGGCCGCTCGACGCCAGGCCGGCGGCGCGCTTCTCCAGGCGGCCCAGGCGCTCCTCGGCATCGCCGCCGAGCTCGCCGCAGGCCGCCGCGCCGACGATGAGCGCGGGCCACGCGTAGCGGGCGTCGTCCGGCATGCCGGAGTGTTCGAGGACGGGGTCCAGCGCCGCCAGCGCCGCCTCGGGGCGGCCCTCGGCGAAGGCGATGTTCGCCTCCAGCCAGAGGGTGCTGAAGTAGTCCTGCGTCTTCATCCACTTCAGCTTGAGCTTCATGATCTCGCGCGACCTGGCCAGCCGCGCCCCGGCCGTCGCGGTGTCGCCGCGCACGAGCGCCACCCAGCCGGACAGGACGAGCAGCGAGGTGCGGGTCGTGATGGCGGGATCCTGCTCCAGGGCGTGGTTCATCACGGCCAGGGCCTCGTCCCACCGGCCGAGCGAGACCAGCGGCTCCGCCTCGTTGATGGACAGGAACGTGCCCTGCGTCCGGGCCACGCCGTACTCGCGGGCCAGCTCCGCGCCGTGGCCGGCGACCGCGGCGGCCTCCTCGTGCCGCCCGGCGCCCTCCAGGAAGTGCGACCTGATCACGTAGTAGCGGAGCAGCACGCGGTGGTTGCCGCTGCGCTCGGCGGTCTCCCCGACCTCGGTGAGGCGGTCCTCGTCCTCGTAGTCGGTGTGCGCGCAGAACAGCGTGATCAGCGCCTCGGTCTCCGCGACCGGGTCGCCGAGGGCGCGCGCGATGGCCAGGGACTCCAGCGCCGCCTCGCGGGCCTCGTCCATGGAGGTGGTGATGCGCACGTAGTTGCCCAGCGTGGACAGCGCGCGGGCGCGCAGGATGGTCGGCGGTTCGGCCGGCAGCGCCTCCACCGCGGCGCGCAGGTCCTCGATGAAGCCGGGCCGCGCCACGTGGTAGAGCATGCGGCCGCGCTGTTCGAGCAGCGCCGCCCAGCGGGCGGTGTCGCGCTCGCCGTCGGCGGCCTCGACCTCCTTCAGCGCGGCGGTGGCCAGCTTGATGCCGCGGTCGAACTCGCCGGCCAGGTCGGCGGCGTTCGCGGCGTCCTCCAGGACCGAGACGTGGTCGGCGCCGATGCGCTCCGCCGCGTCCGGGACCTTGTCCCACAACTGGAGGACGCGTTCGAGCATCGCCAGGCACTCGGCGTAGGCGACCGCCTTGCGGGCCTCCCTCGCCGCGCGCCAGGACGCGACCAGCGCCCACGTGCTGTCGTGGGCCTGCGTCCAGTGGTAGCTCAGCTCGACCCAGAGCCGCCCGGCGGGGACGAGCCCGGGCTCCTTCTCCAGCGCCTCGGCGTAGCGGGTGTGGAGGCGCGTGTACTCGCCCGGCAGCAGGTCGTCGTGGACGGCCTCGCGGATCAGGGCGTGCCGGAACGCGTAGCCGTCGCCGTCCACGACCAGGACGTTGGCGGCGACCGCGGGCCGCAGGACGCGGGTCAGCGCGGCGTCGTCGAGCCGGGACACCGCCGCCAGCAGCGCGTGCTCGATGCGGGTGCTGCCGCCGCTGGCGTCCCGCAGGACGTCCTGCGTCTCCTCGGGCAGCCGCTGGACGCCCGCCAGCAGCAGGTCGCGCAGCGACTCGGGCAGCTCGCAGGCCAGCGTGCCGTCGTCGTCGAGCAGCGCCTCGATGAACAGGGGGTTGCCCTCGCTGCGGGCCTCGATCCGCTCGACGAGGCCGGGCGGCGGGTTCTGGCCGAGCAGCTCGGTGACGAGCGCGGCGACGTCGGCGCGCGCCAGCCGGCCGATCTCCGTCCGGCGGACGCGTTCGAGCCGCTCCAGCCCGGCGAGCAGCTGGCGCAGCGGGTGGGTGCGGTGCAGCTCGTCCGACCGGTAGGTCATGACGACCAGCAGCGGCGCCGTGCCGAGGTTGCGGATCAGGAAGGCCAGCAGGTCGCGGGTGGACCGGTCCGCCCAGTGGGCGTCCTCGATGACGAGCACGACCGGGCCGCGCTCGGCGAGCCGCTCCAGCAGCGTCAGCACGACCTCGAACAGCCGGGCGCGCTCCTCGCCGGACGCGGCGTCGCTCTCCGGCTCCCCGAACTCGGGCAGCAGCCGGGCGAGGGCGCCGGTGTCGCCGCGCGGGACGAGCCCGGCGACGCCCTCGATGCCGATGTCGCGGACGAGCCCGCGCAGGACGGTGGTGAACGGCGCGAAGGGAAGGCCGTCGGAGCCGAGCTCCAGGCAGCCGCCGACCAGCGTCCTGGCCTCGGCGGCCCGGCCGAACTCCCTGATCAGGCGGGTCTTGCCGAGCCCGGCGTCACCGCCGAGCAGCACGGCGCCCGGCGCGGCGGCGAGGGCGTCCCGCAGCTGCCGCAGCTCGGCCGACCTGCCGATCAGGACGGGACTCATCGCGCGCGCGTTCACGTCACAAGCATGCCAAATAGATCGGACAATCCCACCCGAATATCACTCCGTGAGACGCCAGGTCTGGCCCCGGTGCTCGTCCAGCTCCGGGACCGGCCCCCGGGGAAGCGGGGGGTGGACGGCCGTCCGCACCGGGCCCTCGTCCTGGACCCGGCGCGCCCTGAAGTGGTCGAGTTCGAGCATCTCGGCGCGGGACAGCAGGGGCGCCACCGGGGCCCCCGCCCGCGTGAGGCGCTCGATGGCCTCCTCCCGGGTGAGCCCGGCGACCGCGGCGGCGACCGCGCCGTCCAGCTCGCCGATGCGCTGGAGCCGCTCGGCGAACGGGACGGCGGCGTGCTCGCCGATGCCGAGCGCGTGGCAGGTCGCCGCCCAGAGCCCCTCCTCGGACACGACGCCGAGAGTGATCTTCTGGCCGTCCCGGGTGGGGTAGACGCCGTAGCCGGGCACCGGCCCCACGCCCGACCGCCGGGTCGCCTCCGGGACGGTGCCGACCCAGTGCGCCAGGACGTCCGCCATGCCGAGGTCGATGACGTCGCCGACCCCCGTCTCGCGGGCCCTGAGGCAGGCGGCGGTGATCGCGAAGGCGGCCATCGTCGCGGCGGCCATGTCGGCGAGGGGAAGCTCGTCGGCCTCCGGCGACACGGCGCCCGGCGGCAGCGCGGCCGCGTGGGCGCGGTAGTTGACGTCGTGCCCCGGAACGTCCCTGAGCGGCCCCTCCGCCCCGTACCCGGACAGGGAGCAGTAGACGAGCCGCGGGTTGAGCGCCCTGAGGGCCCGGTGGCCCACGCCCAGCCGCTCGGCGACCCCGGGCCTGAAGCCCTCGACGAAGACCTCGGCGTCCCCGGCCAGCTCCGTGAGCGCCGCGAGTCCGTCCTCGGACTTCAGGTCGAGCGCGATGCCGCGCTTGTGCCGGTTGAGGACGTCGAAATGGTCGCGGAACATCCGCATCGGCTCCCCGCCGGGCGGCTCCACCTTGATCACGTCGGCGCCGAGCTGGGCGAGCAGCTGCGTCGCGTACGGCCCGGGCCGCCACATCGTCAGGTCGAGGACGCGGAGTCCGTCCAGCGGCGCCATGGCGCTCCTCTCGGTGGAGGACCCCACCGTGCCGGTCACCCCGGCCCGCGGTCAAGCGAGCGCTTGGTTCATGGGGGCGCGAGGGTGGCCGTGTCCCCCGACGTCCACGGCCACCCTCATGATCAGACGTCCGGGGCCCGGCAGAGTTCGCGCGCCCGGAAAGGACAACGGGCCGCAGACCCGCTCCGGTCGCCGTGAGGCGACCGGAGCGGAGTGCGGCCCGTCAGTTGCTCGGGAAGGCCGGGCGGGCCTCCCCGTCGTCACGTCCGCCCGGCGCCGGAGCGCCGGACGGGCGCGATCAGGTGATCAAGGTGCGTCCCTCACATCCGGTCGGGCGAGGGGATGCCGAGAAGGTCCAGGCCGGTGACCAGCGTGCGCAGCGTGACCGCGCACAGGGCCAGCCGGGACGCCCTGGTCTCCTCGTCGACGCCCTCCTTGAGCACCGGGCAGGCCTCGTAGAAGGCCGTGTAGAGCGTGGCGAGGTCGTAGAGATACCCCGCCAGCAGGTGCGGCGCCGCCGCCGCGCCCGCCTCCTCCAGCGTGACGCCGAAGTCCAGCAGGTGCAGCGCCAGGTTCCGCTCCTCCTCGGTCCCGATCACGATCGGGCCCGTGGCCGACTCCGGCGTCAGCCCGGCCTTGCGCAGGACGGACTTCATCCGGACACCGGCGTACTGCACGAAGCTGGCGGACTTGCGGGTGAACGCGATCATCCGTTCGAGGTCGAACGGATACTTGCTGCTCCGCGCCACCAGCAGGTCGGCGAACTTCACCGCGCCCATGGCGACGTCACGGATGATCGCGGCGCGGGTCGCGGCGTCGAACCGCTTGCCGCGACCGCTCTCGTCGAACTTCGCCTCGGCCCGCGCGTACGCACCGTCCAGCAGTGCGGACAGCGTGGCCGCCTCGCCGGACCGGCTCTTCAGCTTGCCGCCGGTCGCGGGGTCGGTGACCATGCCGATCTTGGCGTGTTCGAGCACGGTCCCCCCGAGCAGGAAGCCCGCCCTCTCCGCGATGGCGATCAGCAGCTCGAACTGCTCGGTCTGCTCGTCGCCCACCACGTAGACGACCCGGTCGGCGCGCAGCACGTCGACCCGGTAGACGATCGTGGCGAGATCGAAGGCGGTGTAGTTGTACCCGCCGTCGCTCTTGCGGACGATGACCGCCTTGGGCTCGCCGTCCCTGCCCTTGCGATCCGGCTGGATGACGCACAGCGCGCCCTTGCTGGGCACCGCGATGCGGTCTTGCTCCAGTTCGTCGACGACATCGGGGAGGAACCTGTTGTAGAAGCTCTCCCCCTTGACGTCGTCGGGGGTGAGCTTGACGCCCAGCCGCTCGTACAGCGCGTTGTAGGAGCGCAACGAGACGTCCACGAGGAGTTGCCAGTACCGCAGCGTCTCCTCGTCGCCCCCTTGCAGGGCGACGAGACGCCGCCGCGACCGTCCGGCGAACTCCTCGTTCGACTCGAACTCCTCGTTGGCCGCCTTGTAGAAGGCGCCCGTGTCGCTCACGAACGCGTCGAGCCCGGCATCGGTGCCCCCCTCGAAGTCGAGGAGGTGCTCGATGAGCATGCCGAACGGCGTGCCCCAGTCACCGATGTGGTTGTCCCGGATCACCTCGTGCCCCAGGAACTCCAGGATGTTGGCGACGGCGTCGCCCACGATCGTCGTCCGCAGGTGACCGACGTGCATCACCTTCGCGACGTTGGGCGAGGAGTACTCCATCACGATCCGCTGCGGCTGCCTGGCCGAGAGCACCCGCAGGCGCTCGTCGGCCGAGATCCGCAGGAGCTGCGCGGTGATCCACTCGTCGCTCAGCGTCAGGTTGATGAAGCCGGGCTCGCTGATCTGGACCTCCGACACGACGTCGCCGACGTCGAGACGGTCCACGATCCTCTGCGCCACGTCCCCGGGGGCGAGGTGCAGCTTCTGGGCCAGCGTCAGCGCGACGTTGACCTGCAGATCCGCGAACTTGGACGGCCGGATGAGGGGGTCCGTCCTCCAGTGCTTCTGCCCGAAGGCGGCGGCGATCGCGTCCTTGAGCTTCCCGGTGAGCACGTCCACCGGCGACGGGCCGGTGAGGTTCAACCTGTCTTGATCAGGCTTCATCGCGTGTCTCTCCTGTTCTTGTTTGTCGTTTGCGGGTCGATCCCGCAACGGTTACCGTCCCCGTCCGCCGGGCCGCGTCAACCCGGGGCCCGCGCTCCTACGCCCTGGTCGACGGGCGTCCGGCGATCAGGTCGCTCAGCCGGTCCCCGAGGCGCTGGACGGGGAGGCGGTACCGGCGCTCCCGGGTCCGCGCCCGCCGCTCCTTGCGGGAGCCCTCCGCGTAGCGGCGCCGGGCCCACGGCGAGTCCGGCCGGGCCAGCCGGACCGCCCCGACGATCGCGACGAGCCCGATGAACAGGCCGATGACGCCCGTCCAGACCTTGCCCTTGAGCAGGGCGACCACCGCGACGCACAGGTTGAGCAGCAGGGCGCCCGCGATGCCCCACGCCCCGTCCCCGGCGGCGTCGTCCACGCCGAGCGGCCGCAGGCCCAGCAGCATCAGCCCGCAGAGCGCGATCATGATGAAGACGACCTCGACCGACAGCCGGCCCTGCTCGCTCCAGTAGACGTCCTGGAGGTGCAGCACCAGGGCGAACTCGTCCAGGACGAGGGCGGCGCCCGCCCCGAACACGGCCGCGGCGGCCGCCGCCCACCCGGACGAGTCGTCCGTGATCGCCAGCCCGCCCACGCCGCCGACGCACATGAACACGAGCCCGAACACGACGTGGTGGATGTGCCGCCCGCCGGGCGTCACGTTCCCGGGCCACCACCGCGCCTGCCGGCGGATCATCCGCACGCTGAACCTGATGAACAGGAAGGCCGCGATGAACGCCACGAGAAAGCAGAACAGCCGGAGCCGGCCGGCGTCCGCGATCTCGCGCGTGAACCACTCCCCCACACCCGCCCCCTTCCCTGGGACGGGCAAAGCCCACCTTCACCCCCGCCCGCGAGGTGCCGGCGACGACGTCCGTGATGTGCAGATGGCCGTGATGTGCAGAGCGTCGGGAGGAGCAGACCATGGCGGCACCGGCACCGATGATCTCCATGGCCTGCACCGAGGACGTCGACCCGCGCGACCGCATCGAGTTCTGGGAGGACTGCAACCGCCGCGCGCTGGTCGGGCTGTCCTGCACCTCCTACTCCGAGCGGGGGCTGCTGGCCCGGCAGGCCAACTTCCGGCTGGGGGACGTCCGGCTGGCCGTGATCAGCGGCAACGCCCACGCCGTGGAGCGCACCCCGCAGGTGGCCCGGTCGGCGCCGAAGGACTCGGTGTTCGCGTCGCTGCTGGTCAAGGGCGACGCGGTGTTCCTGCACGAGCACGGCTGCCTCGCCGCGACGGCCGGCGACCTCGTCACTTCGCCCGCCGCTTCCGCGCCCGCTTCGGCCTGACCCCCTCGGAGGCCCGCGCCTCCACCCGCTGACGTGCGGTTGCGCCGTTCAGCGCGTCCGGGAAGGATGATCCGCACGTTGAGGCAAAGGCGGCGATGTGGACATCACGGTCGGATACGAACCCACCCCGGACGAGGTGGTCCGGGCGTTCTCCCAGGGGATCAGGCGGCAACTCACGGCCGTGTACGCGATTCTCGTCGGCGTCCTGATCGCGGGCGCCGCGGTCATGTTCGTCACGCACAACCTGGCGATGGGCATCGGCATGCTGGTCGCATCGGTGGTGGCTCCCCTGGCAGGAAACTGGTGGCTCCGCAAGCGCGCGCGGAAGCAACTCTCGTTCCTCTGCGTACCGACGACGGTGCGGGTGACCGACGGCGGCTACGAGTGCCGGACGGAGGAGTCGACCACGACGATGCGCTGGACCATGTTCTCCAGCGTCGTCACCACGCAGGAGTTCTGGCTGCTGTTCGTGAACAAGCAGCCCGCCGCGTTCCTCCCCAAGGCCGCCTTCGACGCCGCCCAGCAGGCCGAGATCGTTGGTTTTCTGGCCGCCAGCGGGTCAGTCGGAGTCGGTGACGGCTAGGACGGCCACCGTCCGGCGGTCCGGGCGCAGGACGGCGACGCCCACGTCCAGCGGCGGGACGACCTGGAGATGCCAGTCCGAGCCGTAGAAGAGCCAGGCGCACCGGTCGGCGCCCTGCTCGATCGCCGCCAGGCCGGCCTCCCGGACGTCCGCCAGCGCCGCCAGCGACTCCCACGACGCCTTGCGCGCGTAGGCGCCGTGCATGCGGGGCCCGTACGCGCCACCGGAGGCGGCCCCGCCGAAGAGCGTCCCCAGGACGTCGACGGTGGTCGCCCGCCGCACTCCGGTCACGGTGGCACCGGTGCTGGCGGCCGGCAGGAGGCGGAGCAGCGAGGCGCCGAAGTCGGCGGGGGCCAGCGGGCGCTCCAGCCGGAACAGTCCGGTCTCCAGGGCATCGGCGCCCGACGGCCAGTTGCGGTAGGCGCTCGACGCCCGCCGCTCGGCGGGCCAGCCGACCGCCGTCACCGCGATGTCGAGACCGGTGGGGCCGGGCGCGTTCGGCGCCTCCTCACCGGGCGGACGCTCCGCCGGGCCGGGATACCGGGGCAGCCCGAGATGCCGCTCGGCCTCGACCGGACGAAGCGGCAGGTCCGCCAGCGGATGCCCGGCGGCCCGCAGCCTTCCGGCGAACTCCGCGGCGGGCGTCGCGTCGTGGCGCAGGGCCGTTTCCTGGAGGAGGCAGGCCGCGAGTTCGTCCGACGCCTCGGCGTCGTCGAACACCGCGAGGAGGTGCTCGGGGGGTTGGGCGCAGGCCAGCCATTCCGCGACCTCCGGGAGGCCGTAGCGGAGGTCGCCGCCCCACGTCCGTCCCTCGGCGGCGAAGGAGCGGACGCGCGCGACGCGCTCCGCGCCCCCGGGCGCGCTCGCCAGCCGCCGCAGCGCGACCTCGAAGCCGTACCGCATCGGATAGGTGGGCTTCCCGACCTCCAGCAACGCCGCCAGCAGGCCGTCGAGCCACTCGGGCCCCGCCTTCTGGACGGCGTTGTCGGTCACCTTGACGGCCCTGCCCCAGTGCCGGTCCTCATAGGCGTCCGCCAGCCCCATCCGCCGGACGGCCTCCTCGATCTCCACACCGCGCAGTCTCACACCCGAAATGTCGGAGGGCGACCTTTAGACTGACCCGGGTGATCACGGTTCCGCGGCATGCCACCACCTACAGCCTCTTCGTCCCTGGTGAGGAGGCCGCCCGCGCGGGGGCCCGGGCGCTCGCCGGACGCGGCCACGCGCTCGTGCGCGTCGCCCCCGACCCCACGGCCGACTCCGGGTGGCGGGTCGACGGCCTCGACGAGGGCCCCTATCCGGACGACGACGAGCGCTGGTGGACGGGCGCCGAGCATCGCGCCGTCGCGGAGCTGGCCGAGGAGCTCGGCGGCCGCCTCTCGTGCTCGATGGCCCTTCCCGAGACCGCCCGCCGCTTCTTCCCCGAGGGCGAGGACGTCTGCGACCGGAGCGCCGGCGACGTGCGCGACCTGCGGGTGGGCGTCCTGTCCCGCGAGCCCGCCCGCACGCCCGCACCGGCCGTCGTCCACGGTCTCGGCGAGTGGCGGCCGCCCGGCGCCCCCTCGGGCGAGCCGATCCTCCTGGACGGGGTGGACGACGTCGACTGGTCGTCTCTCACCGGCGCCTACGGACCGGCCGACGAGGTCCCGGGCATCCTGCGAGGCCTCGCCGCCAACGACGAGGGCTGGGGCGAGGCCGTCGAGGAGTACTTCAGCACGGTCGTCCACCAGGACACGTGCTACGACTGCACTCCGGAGACCATCGGGTTCCTCGTCCAGCTCGTCCGCGCGCCGCGGCTGTACCCCGGCTACCGGCTCCACCTGCTGATCCACCTGGCCTACATCGCCACGATCGACCCCGTCCCGGCCACCGGCGAGCCCGGCTCGGACGAGGCCGCCACCTGCCAGGCCGTCCTCGACCGCCTTCCCGACCTGCTGGCTCTCTGGCCGGACGCGCCCGCGACGATGCGCGCGTGGCTGATCGTCCTGGCGGCCGTCAGGCCCGGCGCGGCGCCGCGGCCCGAGTTCCACGGGTTCCGCGGGCGGTTGGACGGCCCGAGCCCCGCCCTCGACCTCGCGCTCGCCCTGATCTCCGGTGACGACGGCGCCGTCCGCGACCTGACGCTCGCCGCCTCCGCGTGGGACGAGGAGGTCTCCGCCATGCTGGAGGAGCCGTTCACCCGGCGCACCCGCGACCTGAAGGTCCTCTTCCACCTCGCCCTGGCCGAGCTCGCACCGCGCTAGGCGGCTCAGCGGCCCTGGAAGTCAGCGGCCCTGGAAGTCCGGGGGGCGGTTCTCCAGGAAGGCGGTGATGCCCTCCTTGGCGTCCTCGGTGGCGGCCAGCTCGACCAGCTCGGACAGCAGGTGGGCGACCTGGTCCTCCAGGGGGCGGCCCTCGACGGCGAAGAACGCGTCGCGGCCGCGGCGCAGGCCGACGGGGCTCTTGGACGCGATCACGCGGGCCAGCTCGTCCACGCGGGCGTCCAGCTCGGCGCGCGGGACGACCTCGGTGACCAGGCCGATGTCGCGGCCCTCGGCGGCGGTGACGCGGGCGCCGGTGTAGTAGAGCCTGAAGGCGTGCTTCGGGGCGACGTTCCGGTTGATGATCGCCATGATCATCATGGGCCAGAGTCCGACGTTGACCTCGGGGGTGGCGAGCGTGACGTCGTCCGCCGCGATCACCAGGTCGCAGGCGGCGGCGAGGCCGAGGCCGCCCGCGACGGCGTGCCCGGCCAGCCGCGCGATGATCGGCTTGCCGAGCTTCGGGAACGCCGTGAAGAGCCGGAAGGGGGTGCTGTCCCGGACGGCGCCGGCGTCGGCGACCGACCGGCCGTCCGCCTGCGCCCGGCCGAGGCCGCCGAGGTCGGCGCCCGCGCAGAACGCCCGGTCACCGGCGCCGGTCAGGACGATCACCCGGACCTCCGGGTCGGCCGAGGCCCGCCCGAACGCGTCGAGCAGCTCGCCGATCATCTCGTCGCTGAGCGCGTTGCGGGCGTCGGGGCGGTTCAGCGTGATCCGCGCGATCCGCTCGTCCGCCGAATACAGGATCGTCTCGTACATGTCCCCGGCCACCTCCGGACGGTACCGCCCCCTGGACCGGGTGCCAGGGGGCGGTTCCTCGACGGGCTCAGACGCGCTCGATGATGGTGGCGTTGGCCTGGCCGCCGCCCTCGCACATCGTCTGGAGGCCGTAGCGGCCGCCGGTGCGCTCCAGCTCGTGCAGGAGCTTGGTCATCAGGACGCCGCCGGTCGCGCCGAGCGGGTGCCCGAGGGCGATCGCGCCGCCGTTGGGGTTGGTCCTGTCCAGCGAGGCGCCGGTGTCGCGCGCCCACGCCATCGGGACGGGGGCGAACGCCTCGTTGACCTCGAAGACGTCGATGTCGTCGATCTTCAGCCCGGCGCGGTCCAGGGCCTTCTCGGTGGCGGGGATCGGGCCGGTCAGCATGTAGACCGGGTCGGACCCGCACACCGCGAGGGTGTGGATGCGGGCGCGCGGGGTGAGGTTGTACCGCCGGACGGCCTCCTCGGAGGCGATCAGCACGGCGGAGGCGCCGACGGAGATCTGCGAGGCGACGGCGGCGGTGATCCGGCCGCCCTCGCGCAGGGTCTTCAGGCCCGCCATCTTCTCCAGCGTGGTGTCGGCGCGGGCGCCCTCGTCCTTGGCCAGCCCGGCGATCGGGGCGATCTCGCGGTCGAAGTAGCCGGCCTCGATGGCCTTGGCGGCGCGCTGGTGGCTCTCCAGCGCGAACCTCTCCAGGTCCTCGCGGGTGAGGCCCCACTTCTCGGCCATCAGCTCCGCGCCGCGGAACTGGGAGATCTCCTGCATGCCGTAGCGCTCGGCCCAGCCCTCGCCGTACGGGAAGGGCATGCCCTTCTCCAGGGCCATGGCGACGGAGGAGCCCATCGGGACCATCGCCATCTGCTCGACGCCGGAGGCGACGACGAGGTCCTGGGTGCCCGACAGCACGCCCTGGGCGGCGAAGTGGATCGCCTGCTGGGACGACCCGCACTGCCGGTCGATGGTCACGCCGGGCACGCTCTCCGGCAGCCCGGCCGACAGCCACGCGGTGCGCGCGATGTCCAGCGACTGCGGGCCGACCTGCATGACGCAGCCCATGATCACGTCTTCGACCCCGGAGGGGTCGACCCCGGTGCGGTTGACGAGCTCCTTGAGCACGTGCGCCCCGAGGTCGGCGGGGTGGACGTCCTTGAGGGCGCCCTTCTTGGTACCGACGGGGGTACGGACCGCGCCGACGATGTACGCCTCGGCCACTACGCCTCCAAAATCTGGGGTTCCGTCCCGAAACCGAGTGTGATTCGGTTCGTCAGTATGAGATTA
This sequence comes from Spirillospora sp. CA-108201, assembly GCF_050936235.1. NCBI lineage: Bacteria > Bacillati > Actinomycetota > Actinomycetes > Streptosporangiales > Thermomonosporaceae > Spirillospora > Spirillospora sp. CA-108201. The sequence goes on from NZ_JBNJNE010000001.1 coordinate 4,756,754, forward strand.
CATCCCTCCCGGCGCAACGCGCTGTGAGGTGGGTCTCGGGGACCCTACGTCCCCCGCGCCGCGGGCCGCGTCCCGCGCCCGAGGACCTCGCCGTCCGCCTCGTCGCCGAGGGAGGCCTCCGCCAGCCGCGACAGGACGTCCGCCAGCTCAGGATGCTCCTCGGGCGCCCAGCCGTCCAGATGCCGGGCCAGCCCCTCGCGGCGGGCGGCGAACAGCCGCTCGGCGGCGACGCGCCCGGACGGCGTGACGACGAGGGTCCCCTCCCGCCGCAGGACGTAGCCGGCGTCCACGAGCCGGTCGACGTACGGGCGGCCCTGCTCGACCCGGACGCCCGCGCGGTCGGCGAGGTCCTGGCCGGTGACGGACTCGTCCTTGGCGATCCGGCACAGCGCCCACACGCTGCCCGCCGGCAGGGACACGCCCGAGAACGCGGCCAGCCGGTCGTACAGCTCGAAGGCCCGGGCGTCCCGGCGCATGAGCTCGCTCAGGGCGCGCTCCATCTCGTGCCGCGACGACCGGACGGTCGGCGCCGCGCCGAAGCCCTCCCCGTAGTCGGGCGTCTGCGAGGTCTCCCGCAGCGGGACCTCGCGCAGGAACCAGGTCAGCACGAACGCGGCCGCCGCCACCGGGACCGCCCAGAGGAACACCGAGTCGATCGACTCCGCGTAGGCGTGCAGGACGGCGTCCTTGACCGCGGCCGGGTACCGGTCGAGCAGCCTCGGGTTCCCCTGGACGGCCGCCGGGTCGAACCCCCGCGGCAGGACCCGCGCCAGGTCCGCCACATGGCCGGCGAGCTGGTTGCTGAAGATCGAGCCGAACACCGCGACGCCGAAGGACCCGCCGATCTGCCGGAAGAAGGTGACGCCGGACGTCGCGGAGCCGAGGTCCTCGTACGACACCGCGTTCTGGACGGCGATGACCAGCACCTGCATCACCAGGCCGAGCCCGAAGCCGAGCAGCGCGAACCGAAGGCTCATGGAGAGCGTGGTGGAGTCCTCGTCCAGCGCCGAGCACAGGTAGAGCGCCAGCGCGATGATCGGCGTGCCGACCATCGGATAGATCTTGTAGCGGCCGAACCGCGTGATCAGCTGGCCGGAGCCGATCGAGCTGATCAGCATGCCGAGCATCATCGGCAGCAGGTAGACGCCCGACAGCGTGGGCGAGACCCCGTGCACCACCTGGAGGAAGATCGGCAGGAACGTCAGCGCGCCGAACATCGCGAAGCCGACCGCGAAGCTGATCGCCGCACCGAGCGCGAAGACCGGGTGGCGCAGCAGCGCCGGCGGCATGACCGGCTCGGCGGCGCGCCGCTCGACCAGCAGCCACACCCCGATCAGTGCCACCGAGCCGACGGCCAGGCCGATGATCGGCGCGGACGCCCAGGCGTAGCGCGTCCCGCCCCAGGTCGTCATCAGCACCAGCCCGACGGCCCAGCCGACGATCAGAATCGTGCCGAGGTAGTCGATGCGGTGGCGCTCCCGCTCGCCCGTCGCGTGCAGGACGGCGGCGATCACCGCGAGCGCCACCACGCCGATGGGCAGGTTGATGTAGAACACCCAGCGCCAGGTCAGGTTGTCGACGAACCAGCCGCCGAGCAGCGGGCCGCACACGCTGGCCACGCCGAAGACCGCGCCGAACAGGCCCTGGTAGCGGCCGCGCTCGCGGGGCGGCACCACGTCCCCGACGATGGCGACGGCGAGCACCATCAGCCCGCCGCCGCCGAGGCCCTGGAGGGCGCGGAACACGATCAGCTGCGTCATGTCCTGGGACAGGCCGCACAGCGCCGACCCGACCAGGAAGATGACGATCGACGCCTGGAACAGGCGCTTGCGGCCGTACTGGTCGCCGAGCTTGCCCCACAGCGGCGTGGACGCCGTGGAGGAGAGCAGGTACGCCGTGACGACCCACGACAGGTGGTTGAGCCCGCCGAGGTCGCTCACGATCGTCGGCAGCGCGGTGGACACGATCGTCTGGTCCAGCGCCGCCAGCAGCATGGCGAGCATGAGGGCGCCGAGGACGACGTAGAGGTCCCTGCCCTTCGGCATGGCCCGCTCGTCCCGCGCCGTCGCCGTCGCCGTCATGCCGTCGTCGCCCTCCCGCCGCCCATGTGCCGGGTACGTGCGGAAAGATGCCTACCCACGAGCCGGGCGGGATCACGCGGCCCGGGCGGGCGGCCTGAGGGGACGGGTCAGCGCACCAGGTCGCGGGCGACCTTCGCGGCGCCGATCGAGGCGGCCCCGCCGGCGACCGCCACCGCGCCCGCGGTGACCCACAGCGGTACTCCCTTGCGGGTCTTCAGGCCGCTCATCACGTCGACCGAGTCGACGGCGAGGCCGATACGGGACCACAGCCGGCGCCCGGAGTCGTCGCCGCTGAGCATGTAGCCCGCGCCGAGCGCGATCTCCCGGGCGGCGAACATCCGCGCCACGTAGTCGCGGCCCGGGTCGGCGGCGCCGCCGAGGCCCATCAGCTTCACCGTCAGCCGCGGCGCGGCGAGCGCCGCGAGCCCGAGCGCGACCCGGCCGCGGGCCAGGCCGGTCGCCATCTCGTCCACCCTGTCCCGGCCGTCTGTTTCCTTCGCATCTGCCACGAAGGTGAGAGTAGCGGCCCGCCCCGGCGTGCCGACCGGCGGGTAACCCCCGCCTTACACGTCTAAGGTTCAGGGTGGCGGCACTCCCCCGGACGAAGGTGGCCATGGAAGGCATCCTCGCTCTCATCGTCGTGGCACTGCTCGCGGCGTTCTGCGTTCGCTGGGCGGCGGGGCGGCTCCGGCTGTCCGTCCCGGCCCGGGCCGCGGTGATCATCGTGTTCGTCATCGTCGTCCTGGCGCTGTACGGCGAGCACCTGCGGAGCTGACCGGCGGACATGCACGGCGGGTGAATTTTCGGAGCCGATCCCGAACCTCCCGGCCTCCCGGGGAGTCATAACTGGCGAAACCGGCTTCACGCCCGTTGCTGCCCGCCGGCGCCGACGCGCCCCGCCCGTTCCGGGCGGGATCCCCCCGGCACGCGCCTGCGCGGTGGACGCGAACGGAACCCCGTACGGCGAAGCCGGCCGAGCCGAGGGAGAGCACCCGTGCCGCATCCGGCGACCGCCGTCCAGGAGACCGGGGGCACGATCGCCCCGCATCTGAGGCGCCTGCTGGAGTTCGTCGAACCCCATGCCCACGACGTGTGCCTGGACGTCGCGCGCGGGCGCGGCCCGATGCCCGCCGCGCTCGGCCCGCACGTCCGCGGCGTGACCGCGGTGGACGCGACGCCCGCGGCGGCGTCCGCGCCGACCAGGCGGGGGGGCGGATGGAGACGGTGGAGTTCGGGACGGGCCCGGTCCGCATCACCGGCGGCGCCCCCGGTCCGGACGGCGGCGGGGCCCGCCCCCGGCCCCCGGCCGCCCCGACGCGCGAGGAGCCGCGGCCCGCGCCGCCCGCCCCGCGCGCCCCGATCAAGGCGGACGCCAGCGCGCTGCCCTACCGGAACAACACGTTCTCCCTGGTCACGGCACGCTTCTCGCTCTACACCCTGGGCGATCCGGGCGACGTGCTGCGGGAGCTGCTGCGGGTGTGCCGGCCGGGCGGGCGGGTGGTCGTCGCCGACCTCGTCCGCGGCAACCTCGCCGGGCCCGAGCGCGACCGGATCGAGCGCCTGCGCGACCCGGACCACCCCGGCACCCCGTCCATCGCCCGGCTCACCGAGATGATCACCTCGGTGGGCGGCAGCATCCGGCGGCTGGACGTGTTCACCGTGGAGCGCCCCGTCGAGCCGTGGCTCGCCGGGGCCCGAGACGACGCCGCGGCCGACCGCATCCGCGCGGCCCTGCTCGACGAGGTGGACGGCGGCCCCCGCACCGGCGCCAAGCCGCGCGTCATCGGCGGCGAACTCTGGTTCACGCAGTCCTGGGCGCACGTCGCCGCGGAACCCATCTAGCGCCGGGATCGCGGCGCGGGCCCGTCGTCGGCGTGCGGCCGTCACTTCCGGCGGACGGCCATCTCCGGGTACATCTCGGAGTACGCCTTGCCGCCGAAGGACGAGGTGAGCGCCGCGTGGTTCGCCCCGGACGCGGACGGCAGGCCCTTCGCGTTCGGCGGCGGCCGGTCGGAAACGCCCGCGAGTCGCCCCTAGGGGACGAGGACCGCGGCGCCGGTGAAGCGGTCGGCCGCGAGGTCGGCCAGGGCGCGGTCCGCGTCGTCGAGGCCGTAGGCGTGCGTCGTGACGGCGACGTCCAGGCGCGCGGCCAGCGTCAGGAACTCCTCGCCGTCCGCCCGCGTGTTCGCCGTCACCGACCGGACCTCGCGCTCCTGGAACAGGTGCCGCCGGTAGTCCAGGGACGGGACGTCGCTCAGGTGGATCCCCGCGACGGCGCACGTCCCGCCGCGGTCGAGGCGTTCGAGCGCGGCGGCGACCAGCTCGCCCGCCGGCGCGAAGACGATCGCCGAGTCCAGCGGGGCGGGGGCGGCGTCGAAGGAGTCGCCCGCCCAGGACGCGCCGAGCTCGCGGGCCAGCCCCCGGGCGGCCGGGCTGCGGGTGAACACGTGCACGTCGGCGCCCTCGGCGAGCGCGATCTGCGCGGCCAGGTGCGCCGAACCGCCGAACCCCCAGATGCCGAGGCGCCCACCCGGCGGAAGGGACGCGCGGCGCAGCGCCCGGTAACCGATGATCCCGGCGCACAGCAGCGGGGCGGCGCGCACGTCGTCCAGCTCGGGGGGCAGCGCGTAGGTGTAGGCGTCGACCGCCAGCGCGTACTCGGCGTAGCCGCCGTGCGCGTCCCAGCCGGTGTAGAGCGAGGACGGGCACAGGTTCTCGGCGCCCCGGCGGCAGAACCGGCACGCGCCGCACGTCCCGCGCAGCCACGCGACTCCGACGCGGTCGCCGGGCCCGTGCAGGCAGCCGGGGCCCGCGGACGCGACCTCCCCGACGATCTCGTGGCCCGGCGTCACGCCCGGCAGGTGGACGGGCAGGTCGCCCTCGGCGACGTGCAGGTCGGTCCGGCAGACGCCGCAGGCCAGCACGCGGACCAGCAGTTCGCCCGGGCCGGGGGAGGGCGCCTCGCGGTCGGCGCGCCGCAGCGGCCCCGCCTCGATCGGGGCCGGCCGCTCCACCGCCCAGGCGCGCACCGGCTCACCCCGGGTTCAGCGGCAGCTCGAACCAGACGGCCTTGCCGTCGGACGTCGGGCGCGCGCCCCAGCGGGTGGCGAGCTGGTCGACGAGGTAGAGGCCGCGGCCGCCCTCGTCGGTCTCGCCGGCGCTGCGGATGCGCGGCAGCCGCATGTCGGAGTCGAACACCTCGACCCAGATCGCGTCCGCGCCGCGCCGCAGCCGGAGCCGGAACTCCTTGGTGGACGGCTCGCGGCGGCCGAGGTCGGCGCCGAGGTTCCAGTCGTCCTCGTCGAACGCGCCGGCCTCGAACGGGTCGGTGTCCAGGGCGCCGAAGTCGGTGTTGAACTGGACGGCCGGCGGCGCGCCCAGCGGCTCGCCGCCGCGTCCGGGCTGCCCGGCCGGGACCGGGACGACCATCTCGCGGCGCGGCGTAGACGTGGCCGTGGCGTGCAGGACGACGTTGGTGACGACCTCCGACACCAGCAGGCACGCGAGCTCGGCCTGCTCGTCGAGCATGCCCCAGGTCGCGAACGCGTCGGCGGCCATCCGGCGCGCCTCCGACACCATGATCGGCTCGGCGGTGAAGGAGCGCTCCTCCACGGCCAGCTCCTCGCCGGCGGTGCGGATCACCACGATCGCGACGTCGTCGTCGATGTCGCCGGGCACCGCGTCGTAGGCGGCGTTGGCGATCGTCTCGACCCCTCCGCGCGCGACCTCGGCGACGGCGGCGCGGACCATCTCCCGCGCCTCCTCGCGCGTGTGGTAGTCGCCGTCGTCCTTGGAGCGCCGGTCGATCAGGCCGTCGGTGTAGAGGACGAGCGTGGAGCCCGGCTTCAGCTCGGCCGACTCCTCGTTGAACAGCAGCTCGCCGCCCATGCCGGGGGCGCGCAGGCCGAGCATGCCGCCCTCGCTCTCGAAGTCCAGCTCGCCGACCTCGCCGTCGACGATCAGCAGGGGCGGGTCGTGCCCGGCGTTGGCGAACTCCAGGACCCGCGACCAGGCGTCGTAGACGAAGTAGGTGCAGGACACCAGCGGCGGGCGGACGAGGTCGTCGCCGTTCCAGCCGGACCTCATCCGCTCGGGCCGCGTCATCGTGCGGACCCACTCGTCGAGCTTGCGCAGGATGTCGGCGGGCGGCTTGTCGTCCTGGGCGAAGGCGCGCAGCGCGGCGCGCAACTGGCCCATCACGGCGGCGGCGCGGGCCCCGCGCCCCTCGACGTCGCCGATGACGAGGCCGACGCGGCCCGCCGACAACGGGATGACGTCGTACCAGTCGCCGCCGACCTGCGTCTGGATGCCGTGCCCGTGCGACTCCAGCGGACGCGCCGGCTCGTACCGCCAGGCGATCTGCAGGCCGTCCAGCGGGGGCGGCCGGTCGCCGGGCAGCAGGTGCTTCTGGAAGGCGAGCGCGGTGTCGCGCTCCTCCTCGAACAGCAGCGCGTTGTCGACGGCGAGCGCGACCCGGCTGGCGATCGCCCCGAGCAGGTCGCGGTCGAAGCCGTCGTAGTGCGGGTCGGGCCGCTTGGACAGGTTCGACAGCGCCAGGCTCATCACGCCGAGCATCTCGCCGCGCACCAGCAGCGGCGCGGAGATCACCGAGGTGATGCCCATCTCGAGGCCGAGCCGCTGGGACGACTCGCTCGGCGCGGTGAACCGGTGCTGGACCATGTCCTCGACGAGGACGGCGTCGCGGCGGTCCATCGCCTTGGCGCTGAAGTGGCCGGGCGGGTAGGAGACGGGCTCGCCGATCTCCGCCCAGGTGCCCGGCGGCGGCTCCCAGCCGCCCGCGTGCCGCGACACCCGCCGGTAGAGGCGGTCGCCGCTGTAGAGGTCGATGAAGCAGTGGTCGGCGAACTGCGGGACGAGCGTGTCGGCGACGCGGCGCAGGGTGCTCTCCAGCTCCAGCGACCCGGCGAGCCGCTCCCCGATCCGCTCCATGAGGCCGTAGCGGTCCTGCTCGCGCTGGTTCGAGCGCAGCGCCTCGCGCGCGAAGATCACCACTCCGTCGACGGCGCCGGACGGATGCCGCAGCGGGACGGCGTGCGCCCGCGTGTACACGGTCGTGCCGTCGGCGCGCAGGTTGCAGAAGGTGCCCTCCCACACGCCGCCCTTGAGCACGTGCTTGGCCAGCTCGGTGGCCTGCTCGTGGTCCTCCTCGGCGATGCCGAGCGACAGGATGGAATGGCCGATGATCGCGTCCCCGCCGAAGCCGAACAGCTGCCGGGCGAAGGAGTTGCCGTAGATGATGTTGCTGAAGCGGTCGCAGACGATGACCGCCATCTCCATCTGCGCGAGAACGGTCTCGGGCGGCAGGTGCGCCTCGTCAGGCGCTTCCCCCCAGTGGCTCATCTCCCCATCCCGATACCAGTCCCGATCCTCGCCCCGATGATCACCGCGCGTCGCGGCACGGGCGTCCTTCGTGGTTGCCTCGTCGTATTGAACGACGAACCCGCCGCCGGGATACGCCCGAAAGACGCGATGTTATGGAGATCTTCGGTATAGACCGTCGAGGCGGGGGTGCACACGCCGACCGTGTCAGCGCCTGCTGACGAAGACGTGCTCGGCGATGCCGCGTGACAGCTCCGTCGCGGGACTGTCGTCCTCGTCGTCACCGATCACCCGTACCCCGTCGTCGGTCGCCCGGAGAATCACCTCTCGTCCCGGTTGTATCCCTATCTGCTTGAGTCTAAGCATCAGGTCGCTGTCGCTCTGCACCTGCTCGCTGATCCGGCGGATCACCGCGCCCGCGCCCTGGGGGCTCGCCACCGCGGTCATCACCGCCAGCGGCGCCTCCTCGGCGTCGTCGGCGTGGCCGCCGAGCTCGTCCAGACCGGGGATCGGGTTGCCGTGCGGGCAGGTGGTCGGGTTGTCCAGCAGCGCGACCAGGCGGCGCTCGACGTCCTCCGACATCACGTGCTCCCACCGGCACGCCTCGATGTGGACGTCCTCCCAGGGCAGTCCGATGACGTTGACCAGGAGGCACTCGGCGAGGCGGTGCTTGCGCATGACCCGCGTGGCGAGGCCGCGCCCGCTGTCGGTCAGCTCGAGGTGCCGATCGCCCTCGACCCGCAGCAGCCCGTCGCGCTCCATGCGCGCGACCGTCTGGCTCACCGTCGGGCCGCTCTGGGAGAGCCTCTCGGCGATGCGCGCGCGGAGAGGGATGATCCCCTCTTCCTCCAGCTCGAAGACCGTCCGGAGATACATCTCCGTCGTATCGATCAGGCCGTGTGAGGTCACAGCTCCCTCCAGTCTTATGGGCAAGAGTCTACTTGCTCGGACCCCACGTCGCCGGGTCCTGCGAATATCCCCCGAAGCCGGGTACTGGGGAACGCAAGATGGACGCGAAAGCTTCCCGCCGCCGCGGCCCTGGGCTGACGGCTCTCAGTCCCCCAGCGGCAGCGGCTCGGCCGGGACGGGTTCCGCGATGCGGGCGTCGTAGCGCAGCAGGGCCGGGACGGCGAACCCCGCCACGATGACGAGCGCGGCGCAGGCCAGGCCGCCTCCGACCCAGGAGGCGGTCGCGCCCACGACGCTCGCGGTCGCCCCCGCCCGGACGTCGCCCAGCCGGGGGCCGCCCGCGACGACGACGGTGAAGACGCCCTGGAGCCGCCCCCGCATCTGGTCGGGCGCGTACGTCTGGAGCATGGACTGGCGGAAGACCGACGACACCAGGTCGGCCGCGCCGCCGACGGCGAGCAGGACGACCCCGAGCCAGAGGCTGCCGGCCAGCCCGGCGCCCGCGACGGCGAGGCCCCAGACGATGATGGCCGCCACGAGCGCGATCCCCTGCCGGCGCACCCGCCCGATCCAGCCGGACGACAGTCCGCCGAGGAAGGCCCCGACCGCGATCGCGGCGAACAGGTAGCCGACCGCGCCCTCGCCGCCGAACCGGGTCTCGGCCACCTCGGGGAAGAGGGCGCGCGGCATGGCGACCGCCATCGCGATGACGTCCACCACGAACGACATCAGGAGCACCGGCTGCGTGGCCAGGTAGCGGAGCCCGTCGAAGACCGACCGCAGGCCGGGCGTGCCGGTGACGTCGTCGAGCGGCGGGACCGGCGGGAGCCTGAGCGCCGCGTACAGCACGACGGTGAACAGCACGGCGTCGAGCGCGTAGGCCGCCGCGTAGTGCCAGTGGGCCAGCAGGACGCCGGCGAACAGCGGCCCGGACAGCATCCCGAACTGGCTCGCGGTGAAGGTGAGGGTGTTGGCGGCCGGGACGAGCGGCCGGTCGATCAGCCGGGGGATGATCGCGCTGCGGGTGGGCGAGGACACCGCGAAGCCGATCGCCTGGACCGCCACCACTCCCATGATCAGCGCGAGGCTGCCGACGTGCAGCAGCGCCTGGACGAGGAGCAGCAGCGTCGCCGCCCACATGACGCAGGACGAGGCGAACAGCAGCCTGCGCCGGTCCATGTGGTCGGCCACCGCGCCGCCCCACAGCCCGAACACGATCAGCGGGACGAGGTTGACGACGCCGAGGGCGCCCACCCAGAACGACGACCGGGTCATGTCGTAGACCTGGACGGGGACGGTGACGGCGGTGACCTGGAACCCGACGAACGACACGCCCTGCCCCAGCCACAGCCGCCGGTAGGCCGGATGGCGGAGCGGCCGGGCGTCGATCGCGAGCCCCCGCAGCCGCCTGCGGCGGACCGTTCCAACCGGCGGCGTCACGGAGCCAGTCTCTCGACCGCCCATCCCTGCGCGGTGCCGGGGGCCGCCCGCCGGTAGCGGATGCGGTCGTGGAGCCGGTCGCGGCGGCCCTGCCAGAACTCGATCGACTCGGGCTCGACGCGGTAGCCGCCCCAGAAGTCCGGCAGCGGGACGGCGCCGGCCGCGTCCCCCTCCGGCGCCTCCGCCTCCCCGGAGGCCGGATCCGGCCAGCGCTCGGCCGCCTCGGCGTAGCGGCGCTCCAGCACCTCGCGCCCCGGGATGACGCCCGACTGGTTCTCGCTGGCCCACGCGCCGATCCGGGACCCGTACGGGCGGGTCCGGAAGTAGGCCGCCGCCTCCTCGCGCGGGAGCTCGGACACCGCCCCCTCGACCCGCACCTGCCGGTGGAGGGGATGCCACGGGAACACCAGCGCCGCGCGCGGGTTCCCGGCGAGGTCGCGGGCCTTGCGGGAGGTCAGGTTGGTGAAGAACCGGAAGCCCTGCGGTCCGTAGCCCTTGAGCAGGACCGTCCGGGCGCTCGGGATCGCGTCGCCGGAGGCGGTCGCGAGGATCATCGCGTTCGGCTCGGCCAGCCCCGACGCGTGCACCTCGGCGAACCACGCGGCGAACAGGGCGAGCGGGTCGACGGGGAGCGCCGACTCGGACAATTCGCCCACCTCATAGGATCTGCGGAGCCGTGCGGGGTCCGGCGTTGGGGAATCCACAGCGTCAGAGCCTCTCACTTCGGGTCCTGTGCAACTTGCAGGACCCCGGGGTACTGGTCAGTAAGGCGGGCAGGGTTCAATGGCACGGCACCGCCTTATCACACGGGACGAAAGGCAGGACGACATGTCCGACTTCAAACCCGGTCTCGAAGGGGTCGTCGCCTTCGAGACGGAGATCGCCGAACCGGACAAGGAAGGCGGCGCCCTCCGCTACCGGGGCGTCGACATCGAGGAACTCGTCGGGCGTGTCTCCTTCGGCGACGCCTGGGGCCTCCTCGTGGACGACAGCCTCTCCCCGGGCCTGGCCCCCGCCGACCCGCACCTGCTCCCGGTCACCTCCGGCGACGTGCGGGTCGACGTGCAGAGCTCCCTCCCCACCCTCGCCACCGCGTACGGGATGAGGCCGCTGCTCGACATCTCCGACGAGGAGGCCCGCGCCGACCTCGCCCGGGTGTCGGTGACGGCGCTGTCGTTCGTGGCGCAGTCCGCGCGCGGCGTCGGGAAGCCGATGGTCCCGCAGCACCGGATCGACGAGTCCGGAACCATCACCGAGCGGTTCATGGTCCGCTGGCGCGGTGAGCCCGACCCCAAGCACGTCAGGGCCATCGACGCGTACTGGGTCTCGGCCGCCGAGCACGGCCTGAACGCCTCCACCTTCACCGCCCGCGTCATCGCCTCCACCGGCGCCGACGTGGCGGCCAGCATCTCCGGCGCGATCGGCGCCATGTCGGGCCCCCTGCACGGCGGCGCCCCCGCCCGCGTCCTGCCGATGATCGAGAAGGTCGAGCAGCTCGGCGACGCCCGCAAGGTCGTCACCGACATCCTCGACTCCGGCGAGCGGCTGATGGGCTTCGGGCACCGCGTGTACCGCGCCGAGGACCCCCGCGCCCGCGTGCTGCGCCGCACCGCCGAGGAGCTCGGCGCACCCCGCTTCGAGGCCGCCAAGGCCCTGGAGGACGCGGCGCTGGCCGAGCTGCGCGAGCGCCGCCCGGACCGCCCGATCGAGACGAACGTGGAGTTCTGGGCCGCGGTCATCCTCGACTTCGCCGAGGTCCCGACCGCGATGATGCCCGCGATGTTCACCTGCGGCCGCACCGCCGGCTGGGCGGCGCACATCCTGGAGCAGAAGCGCACCGGCCGCCTCGTCCGGCCGAGCGCCCGCTACACCGGCCCCGGCAGCCGCTCCCTCGACGAGGTCGCCGGCGCGGCGGAGGTCCTCAAGCGCAAGGCCGGCTGACCGGCTAGCCCCCGCACCGACGCGCCTGAGGCCCCCGGGTGAACCGGGGGCCTTTGCCGTGCCCGCGGGTACTCGCCGTGCCCGGGGTCTCGCCGTCCGCCGGGCGGGGCTACTTCGCGGTGGCGCCGTCGCTCCCCTCCGCCGGAGGGCAGTCGGCCCTGCCCTGCCCGCCGGCGACGAGGCGGCCGCACACCTGCCTGACCTCCGTCGTCCCGTCCTGCCGGATCGTCGCGAGGATCACCGGCCGGTCGATCACCTGGTGGCCGGCGCCGCGCGGGCCGAACCGCAGCACGCCGCTGGCGCCGTTGCGCAGCACGTCGTGGTCGGGGTCGTTGAGCGCCGCGAACACCGAGCCCGCCGACGGCAGGGCCTTCTCCTGCCAGTACACCTTGCTCGCCACGGTCGCGACGAGGGTCGCCGCGTCGTAGCCCACGGCGGCGCGGGTGATGGACGGCCGCCGCCCCGTCGGGTCGTCCCCGTCGTCGGCCATCTCCCGGACCCCCGGGTCGTAGTCGGAGTAGAACGTCTGCGGCGCCTGGTCGCCGATCCAGCGCCACGTCCACGCCTCCCGGGCGGCCAGCGGCGTGAAGAACAGGTCGAAGGTGTTCTTGCGGCCGAGCTCCTCGGCGTTGTCGCTGACGTACTTGGCGATCTCGTCGTCGGCGAGGACGAGCGGGCGCTTGGGGCAGGAGAGCTCCAGGACGTTGACGAACGAGCGGAACTCGTCCGAGCGTCCCGCGTAGTAGAAGAGGTCGGGCTGCTTCTGGCACGCCTCCCTGATCGACTTGTTCAGCTCACCGGGATTGCGGTACGGGCGCATCAGCGCCTTCCCCCCGAACGACCGCTGGAAGTCGGTCGCGAGGTTCGCGCTGTAGAGGTCGTCGGGGTCGCCGTCGTAGATGACGACCGCGTCGTCCGCCTTCCTGCCGCCGACGTCGCCGCGCCGCGCCCAGAACGCGGCGTGCCGGGCGGTCCGCGCGTTGGGGGACGCGAGCCGGAAGTAGTAAGGCGAGTAGCCCGCGTCGCCGTCGAGCAGCGCCGTCCCGTCGTAGCTGTTGGCGGTGCCGACGAGCGGCAGCGCCGACTTGGCCAGCAGCCTGATCGCCCGCTGGGTCTGCCGGCGGCTCTGCTCGAACCCGATCACCGCGACGATCGAGCGGTCCTTCAGCGCCCGCTCGCGGATCTGCTCGGCGACGTCCTCGGCGTAGCGGAACCTGGCGCCCGCGTTGGCGACCAGCACCCGCAGCCGCAGGTCGTCGCCCTCGGCCGCGTCGTTGAACCGCTTCTGGGCGATCGCCAGCCCGATCAGCTCGCCCTGCACTCCGGCGAGCAGGTCGATCCGCTTGTTCTTGATGGACGGGTCCGCGGTCACCGGGCCGAGGTAGACCACGGTCGCGTACGGCTTGCCGGACTCCGTGACGTGGTCGTTCAGCGACTCGATCCGGTCGAGGACCTTGTTGAGCCGGTTGTCGTTGTTCTTGCCGCCGGAGTCCTCGCCGAAGCGGAACGACCCGTCGGTGATGCCGACGCACTCGCCGTTCGCCATCCGCCTGATGCCGAACGGCGAGCAGTACCGCACCACCTGCACGGAGATCACCGAGACCGACGCGGCGGCGACCGCGACCATGGCGATCCACGGCAGCGCCGGGTGGGTGAGCCGGGGCCGCCGCCGCACCGGCCGCACGGGCGGCAGGTCGCCGCCCGGGTCGCGGGTGACGTCCACGCGCAGCTCGCGGCGCGAGCCGAGGGCGCCGACGCGCCGCTGCTCGCGGGTGTAGCGGTCCCACAGGCCGCGCGCGGCGATCACGCTCTGCGGCTCGTCCGACGCCACGTCCACCCGGACGGCCCGCGCGAGCCGCTCCAGCAGCCGGGGCCCGGGCGGGCCGGCCGGGTCGGCGCTCGCGGGGGCGGTCGGGTCGACCCCGGCGGCGACCACGAGCGGGTCGAACGCGGACGGCCGGTCGCCCGCCTGGCCCTCCGCGCGGACGCGCTCGACCAGCTCCACGAACGCCACCCCCGGATGACCGGCGGACAGGTGCTCGAAGATCAGCACGGGGTAGCGGACCCGGGCCCACGCGGCCCGGCGGTAGTCGCGCCGGTAGTTGCGGCGCAGGTCCTCCAGGAACGCGCCGACGAGCAGCAGGTCGAGCTGCTCGCCGTGGTCGTCCGGCTCGACCGGCCGGGGGTCGAACACGCCGAGCGCGAAGCCGAGGAACCCGGTGGAGTCGCGGTCGACGTAGGGCTGGCGCAGGAACCACCCGTACCGCCGCACCCCGTACCAGCCGCGCGTCCGGGCGACGATCTGCACGGTCACGAACGCCAGCCCGACGACGGCCGCGAGCACGGCGGAGGCGAGGTCGAGCGCCGCCGCCGTCCCGGCGCTGATCAGCGCGACGGCGGCGATGCCGATGGGAGCGATCTGCTCCAGGAACGATAAGAAGGTGGCGCGCCGGCTCGGGACCTCCTCGAGGTCGCGCAGGACGTCCCGGCCGCGCCGCCGGATCACCCGGTTGAGCTCGCGGCGGCGCGCGTTCTCGTTGTCGCCGACCGGCGGGTGCGTCAGCCGCCGGACGAGCAGGTGGTTCTCGCGCTCGGACGAGGACGCGCCGCGCGGCGGCGGGCGGTCGCCGGCCAGCCGGATCTCCCGCAGGTCGCGCAGCCACAGCGCCATCTCCAGCAGCGGGAACCGCAGCGCCGGCTCGCCCCGGGCGCGGCTGCTCGGCTGCGACAGCTCGCGCTTGGCCTCGCGCAGCACGCCCGCGACGTCGGAGGCGGGCGTGTCGGCGGCGATGTGCGACACCGGGGCCCGCTCGTCCTCGCAGCGGGACTTGAGCATCTCGGCGGCGTGGGAGGCGGCGCGCTCCGGCCCGAGCAGCAGGAGCAGGGGCCGCAGCCGCTCCCGCCACCGCCACGGCGGCCGCTCCCGCAGCCGTTCGAACAGGTCGAGGACCCCGCGCAGCCGATCCTCGCTTAGGATCCGGTCGCCGTCGCCCGTCATGCGCCACGCCTCGCTTCCGCTCTCGCCCGCCTCTGCCCGGCCGCTCCCCCGTCTCGCGCGCCCTTCGCCCCCGCCCAAGGTTGGACGCGCCGAACGGCCGATCGGATCGAAACTTTCCGCTGATCACGCTCAAGTTCCCGAAACCCGGCCACTTTGTCATCATGGGCGGCATGAGAGAACCCCCCGCCGGAGACGAGCCGCTCGAAGGCGACATCGGCCCCGCGTCCCGCACGGCGTCACGCACGGCGTCCCGCACCGCCGCCGCGCCCTCGCGCCGGCCGGGCGCCGCCGCGCCCGTGGTCTCGGAGGCGGCGGAGGCGGCGCAGACGCTGCGCCGTTTCGACGCGGAGCGCGAGGAGCGCCGCCGCGCCACCAACGCCGTCGCGGGACGGATCGCCGTCGCGGTCGCCGCGCTGTTCCTGGCGTTCCTCACCTACGACTCCGCCACCACGGCCGTGCGCGCGCGTTCCAGGGGCGACGCCTGGATCTACCCCCCGGCCGTCGTCGGCGGCGTCTGCGCCGCCGGCCTCGTCGCCCTGCTGACCTGGGCATGGCGCCGCCGGCGTCTCGGCATGTGAGCCCGACCCACGATCTTCCCCGCAGGTCAGATAGCCTCGGCTGAGTGACCGACAGCGCGAATCCCACCATCGACATTCCCGCCGATCTCAGGCCCGCCGACGGCCGTTTCGGGTGCGGTCCCTCCAAGGTCCGTCCCGAGCAGCTCGCCGCCCTGGCCGAGTCCGGCTCGACCTACATGGGCACCTCGCACCGGCAGAAGCCGGTGAAGTCCCTCGTCGGCCGCGTCCGGGAAGGGCTGGCCGAGCTCTTCTCCCTGCCCGAGGGCTACGAGGTCCTGCTCAGCAACGGCGGCACCACGGCGTTCTGGGACACGGCCGCGTTCGGCCTCGTCCGCCAGCGGTCGCAGCACCTGACCTTCGGCGAGTTCTCCAGCAAGTTCGCCAAGGTCACCACGGGCGCGCCCTGGCTGGGCGACCCCACCGTCATCTCCAGCCCGCCCGGCACGCACCCCGAGGCGTCCGCCGAGGCGGACGTCGACGTCTACGCGCTCACCCACAACGAGACCTCGACCGGCGTCGCCATGCCGATCAGGCGTCCGGCGGGCACGACCGCGCGCGACGGCCTCGTCCTGGTGGACGCCACGTCCGGCGCGGGCGGCCTGCCCGTGGACGTGTCCGAGACCGACGTCTACTACTTCGCCCCGCAGAAGTGCTTCGCGGCGGACGGCGGCCTGTGGGTCGCGCTCGCGTCCCCGGCGGCGCTGGAGCGGATCGACGAGATCGCCATGTCCGACCGGTACGTCCCGGAGTTCTTCAACCTGAAGACGGTCGTCGACAACTCCGCCAAGGACCAGACGTACAACACCCCGGCCGTGGCCACGCTGCTGCTGCTCGCCGAGCAGATCGAGTGGATGAACGGGCAGGGCGGCCTCCGCTGGACGACGTCCCGCACGGCCGACTCGTCGCAGCGGCTCTACACGTGGGCCGAGAAGACCTCGTACACGTCGCCGTTCGTGGTCGACCCGGCGCAGCGCTCGCAGGTCGTCGGCACGATCGACTTCAGCGACGACGTGGACGCGGCGGCCGTGGCCAAGAGCCTGCGCGCCAACGGGATCGTCGACACCGAGCCGTACCGCAAGCTGGGCCGCAACCAGCTGCGCATCGGCATGTTCCCCGCGATCGACCCGGGCGACGTCGAGGCGCTGACCGCCTGCGTCGACTACGTCGTCGAGCGCCTCTGAGACGAGCCGGAGCCCTCGGGGGGCCACGCCGCTCCCCCGAGGGCCGGTTCAGGCGACGGTCAGCAGACCGTCGGCGCCGCCCGTCCGCTGCACCACGCGGTGGAGCAGGCCGGCGCGGTCGACCTCGGCGTCGGCCGGGGTGAAGCCGGTCCACACGCGCGGGTCCCTGTCGGTGTCGCGCGCCGTGGGCGCGAACGCCGCCGTCGTGAGGACCTCGGGCAGGTCGCGGCGCCCCGGGCGGCGCTCCATGCCGACCTTCAGGTAGGTGCCCTCGCGCAGCAGCACGACGGTGGCGAACCTGACCCGGGTGTGCCGCTCGGCGTCCCGGAACCAGCGCGGGTTCGACGCCCAGTAGATGTTCTGGTCGGTGTCCACGGCCACGGTCAGCGGGCTGAGCGCGCCGCGCGCCAGGTGCACCTCGGTGGGGCGGTCGCGCTCGACCCACGCCAGCGCGACCCGTCCGACCAGGGCCTGGAGGACGCCGGTGATCTCGGACGGGGACCGGCGGCCGGCCATCAGCCGAAGGACCGGCTCGCCGCAGGCGCCGGCGGCCGCGTCCCCGGCGGGCGGCGCGTACCGCCTGCGCAGGTCGGCGACGTCGATGTCGGCGTCGTTCGCGCCGACGACCGCGGCCGGCGCCCCGGGGACGATCAGGGGGCCGGCGTCGCCGGCCTCGACCGAGGCCCCCCGCGCCGCCCGGCGCGTGTGCCCGACGGCCACGGCCGCGCGGTCGAGCTCGGACAGGAACTCCGGCCGCCAGACCCCCGAGAACCGGCCGCGCCCCCGCACGACCCGGCAGCCCCCGCCGCCGGCCCCGCCGAGCCCCGGCGGGGCCCCGAGCAGCGCCAGGCCCGCCGAGTCGCTCCCCCGCTCCTCCGCGAGCGCGCCCAGCACGACGAGCACGTCCGACGCCCGACCCGGGTCGGCCGCGAACGGCGAGCGCACCACCCCGAACAATCCGCACATGCAGGATGAGATGCGGCCCGCGGCCGGACGGTTCGATCCGCCGTCCGCCGACCGCCCCACCGGGCGCCCGCTCCCGCCCGGGCGCTCTCCCCGCACGCGGGATTGAGAGGAAGATCATGGGTGGACGGTTCGAGGCGGCCGGGAGGCCGAATAAGCTCGGGGGCGTGAACCGCGCGCCCCAATGGCTGCTGCCCACCGTGCTGACCGCGCTCATCCTGGCCGTGGTCGTCGGGGCGCTGCTGGGCTGACGGCGCGGATCAGGTGATCGTCGGGGCGCGGAACGGGGATGATCGATCCATGTCAGCACGCCGGACCGCCGTGCGCGCGGGCACCGCGCTCGTCCTCGCCGGCGCCCCGGTCTGCCTCCTGCAACCCGCCGCCTCCGCCGGCTCCGCCCGCGACGACGCGGTCGCCTTCACGATCAAGGACCCGCGGATCACCGAGTCGAGCGGGCTGGCCGCCAGTTCCCTGCACCGGGGCGTCGTCTACACCCACAACGACTCCGGCGGCGTCCCGAAGGTCTACGCGCTGGGCCCGGACGGGAAGGTCGCCGCGGTGCTCACGCTCGCCGGCGCGGGGGCCCGCGACTGGGAGGCGATGGCGATCGGCAGGGACGGCCGCGGCCGTCCGGCGATCTACGTGGCGGACATCGGCGACAACCTCGGCGGCGCCTGGCCGTACGTGACCGTGTACCGGATCCCCGAGCCGACGCGCCTGGTGAGCCAGACCCTCCAGGCCACCCGGTTCCGGATCAAGTACGAGGACGGGCCGCGCAACGCCGAGACCATGATGATCAACCCGCGCACGAACCGGCTCTACATCGTCAGCAAGCTGTTCGGCGGCAAGGTCTACGAGGCGCCGGCGCGGCTGCGGACCGGCGGCTTCAACGTGCTGCGCCGGGTCGGGGACGCCCCGGCGATCGCGACCGACGGCGCGTTCGCCCCCGACGGGCGCACCTGCGTCATCCGCACCTACTTCGGCGCCCGCCTGTACTCGGTCGGCGCCGACGGCCGCCCCGGCGAGACGATCAAGTCGCTCGACCTGCCCCGTCAGGTGCAGGGCGAGTCGGTGACCTACACCCCCGACGGGCGTTCGCTGCTGGTGGGGTCCGAGGGCAGGAAGCAGCCGGTCTACCGGCTGCCGCTGCCGGAGGAGGCGCGTCCGTCCCCGGCGGCCTCCCCGGGGAGCGCGGGCGCCGGGAAGGACACCACGGGCGGCCGCCGGGACGCGACCAACACCCGGATGGCGCTGTTCCTCGCCCTCGCGATCGCGGCGGCGGTCGGCTACGGCCTGCTGCGGCGACGGCGGTGACGGGGACGGGTGCCCGGGTGACCGGTGAGACTCATGTGACGGCGGTGGAGCCCCGACCTGACCGGCGCGATGGTTGTCGGTTCCGGAGGGCGACCGGATCGTGGAAGGGGGCGACGGTCCCGCGGGGACCCGTGTGAGGATGCGGACTGTGGAGCATGAGCTGGTGGGCCTCGCGGGATCCGGCGGCCGTTGGCGCCCCGTCGCCGCGGGTCCGTTCACCGTCCTCGCGGTGGCGCTGGCGCTGCTGCCGATCCGGCCGGTGTGGCTGTGGGCCGCGCTGATCGGCGCCGTCGCCGCGTTCCCGTGGCTGCTCGGCGCGGTCCCGGAGGCGCGCCGCCGCCGCCCGCGCCCGTACTGGCGGCTGTCGGCGGACGGCCTGGAGCGCGTCGGCCCCGGCGGGCTGACGATGGTCTCCTACGAGCGCTCCCGGATCGACGGCCTGGCCGTCACCACCGGCGACGGCGTCCTGACCGTCTTCCACCGGTTCGGCCGCACCGCCGTGGGCGGGATGACGGCGATGGGCCTGGAGCCGCTCGCGGTGTTCGTGGCGGCCCGCAGGCTCGGCATCCCCATGCACGTCCTGGACGGCGAGGCCACCGACCTGCTCGACCCGGCGCTCGACGAGGCGCTGCGCGCGTCCGGGCTGGAGGACGACGTCCCCGGCGGCGGCCCCCTGCCGCGCGACCACGCGGCCGAGAAGCGCCTGCTCGACCAGGAGGCCGCCCTGCTGGCCGCGGCGCACGAGCCGCCCGTGGAGGCGCCCTCCCGCCGCTCGTCCCGCGCGGCGCCCGACGAGCAGCGGCTGGCCACGCCGGAGCCGCTTCCGAGCCGCCGCCGGATCGTGCTCCTCGGCGCGCTCACCGCGCTGCTCGGCGCCGTCATGATCGTCCGGATCGCGCTGGACGGGACGGGCGAGTTCGGCGCCCGGCTCGCCGCCGGCTGCTGGGCGCTCGCCGCGATCGGCGGCGTCCTCGCGGCGCGCCGCCGGCTGCTGCGGGCCGCGCAGGTCCGGTGGACGATCACGGCGGAGCGGCTGCTGGTGCGGGCCCGTCCCGGCCGCCGCCGCGAGACCCAGGACCTGCGCGCCGAGAACGTCGCCGCTGTCGTCGTCGGGCCCGGGCTGCGCCTGGACCCGGTGAGCGGCGAGCCGCGCCGCGCCGACCTCGCCGCGCTGGCGTTCGGGCACCGGATGGAGCTGGTCGCCCGGCTGCCCGCCCACGGCCTGGACGGCTTCCAGCTCGCGCACGCCCTCGACGACCACGGCTACCGGGTGATCACTCCCGGTGCGCGGTCGCCGCGCCGTCCCGACTACGGGCTCGAAGGGCTGCCGGAGATCTTCGCGCAGGTGCCCGGCGGGCGCCTGGTCGTGGAGGGCGACGGGCTCGGCTGGGCCGACGCCGCCGGCGACGTGGTGCTGAAGATGCCCCAGGACCGCATCGGCGGCATCGAGCTGCTGACCGTCTCCGGGCACGCCTGGGTCCGGCTGTACGACTCCGACGGCGACGAGTTCTTCTCCGCGCCGCTGTCGGCGCTGCGGATCTCCCGCACCGACCTGCGCGACTCCGCCCGCCGCGCCGGGCTCCCGGTCAACGACGCCGAGTACGACGCCTACCTGAGCGCGGCGTTCCACTCGGCCATGTCCTCGCTGTCGGCCCCCGACCCCGAGCCCGCCCCCGCGGCCCTGTCGGCGCAGGGGGGCGCGCGCGAGGGCGCGGCGCCCCAGCCGGAGCCGTCCGAGGAGCCCGGTTTCGTCTTCCCCGTCCTCACGCCCCCCAGCCCGGCGACCGCGCCGGGCACGGTCCTGGACGCGACCCGCAGGTCCCGCGTCGGCACCTACGGGGTGAGCGTCCTGCTGTGCGAGGCGGTGGCGCTGCTGGGCGCGGTGTGGCTCGGGCCCGATCTGGGCGGGTTCAACACCACGGCGATGTGGTCGATGCCGGCCGGGATCCTCGTCGGGCTGCTCGGCTACTGGCTGTACGACCGCAACCGGTCGCAGCTGCGCGTGTCGGCCGCCGGGGTCGCCGTCGTCACCCGGCGCGGCCGCGTCGAGTGGGACCTGGCCCGCGACCGCCTCGGCGGCGTCGGCATCGACGACGCGGTCGAGCGGATGCCCCGGCTGGTGGTGTGGGGGCCGTCCGGGCGGGTGCTGCGCCAGATCACGTTCCCGCCCGACCTCGCCGAGCTGCGCCGCGCCTGCGAGCGCTACGGCGTCCCCTGGGGGCCGCCGGACGCCGACCGCCCCGCCCCGCCGCCGCCGGAGCTGTGACGCAGCGGCCACGCCATCAGCGGCTCGTACTCCAGCTGGGCGTTGTCCCTGCCGGGCAGGTGGCTGCGCATCAGCTGGACCGAGTCCGCCGTCCACGGCATGCCCGCGAACGACGACAGCGCCTCGACGAGCGCCCGCACGTCCACCGGCCGCCGCGACCGCGCCAGCGTCATGTGCGGGCGGAAGCCGCGGTGCTTGTCGGGGATCGTCCCGACCCGGCGGCCCGCGGCGGTGGTGGAGGCGGCCAGCCTCGCCAGGGCGCGGCGGTCGCCGTACAGGCCCGTCCACAGGACCCGGGCGTGCGCGCCGTTGCCGGGGAACGCGCCCGCGCCCGCCAGTGACAGCGTCATCCGCTCGTGACGGCGGACGGCGCGCTCCAGCCGCGGGAGCAGCCGCTCCAGCGTGCGGTCGTCGACCTCGTCGAGGAACGTCAGCGTGACGTGCATCAGGTCGCGCCGGATCCAGCGCAGCTCGGAGACCGTGCCGAGATGGGGCCGGACGGCCTCCGCGAGCTCGTCCAGAACGTCCGGCGGCGGGACGAGCGCGACGAAAAGCCTCATGAACGCTTCCACAGGGCCACGCCGCCAGCCTTTCAGCAGGCGGCGCTCCTTGTCACGCAAATAGGGCCAACCGAATCGCCTCGGACGGCCGGTCTTATGGGGCCCCTACGCGTCCTTTACCGCGCGGCGACCCGGGCGCGGCGGAGTCTCGCCAGGGCGGGACGCACCGTCCCGCGCTCGTCCGGCGAGCCCTCCTGCTCGCCGGACCTCCACCGCAGGGCCAGGGCCCCCACGGCGAGGGCGGCGACCACGGACACCAGCCCGCCGAGGACGAGGGAGGCCCGCGCGCCGAAGTGCTCGGCCAGCCAGCCGACCGCGGGCGCGCCCAGCGGGTTCGTCCCGAGGAACACCAGCATGTAGAGCGCCATGACGCGGCCGCGCATCTCGGGCGCGACGCCGAGCTGGACGGACGCGTTCGCCGCCGTCATGATCGTCATCATCGCGATCCCGGTCGGCACCAGCAGCGCCAGGAACGACCAGTACGTCGGCATCAGGCCGGTGAGGACCTCCAGCGCCCCGAACGCCAGGCCCATCACCACCAGCAGCCGCAGGCGGGGCCGGGCGACCCTGCGGGCCGCCAGCAGGGCGCCGCCGAGCGCGCCCAGCGCCAGCATGCTCGACGCGAGGCCGAACGCGGAGGCGTCGCTGTGGAAGACCTCCTTCGCCACCAGGGCGACGGTGGTGCTGAAGTTCATGCCGAACGTCGCGAGGAAGCCGATGAGGATGAGCACGAGCATCAGGTCGCGGCGCCCGCGCACGTAGCGGAGCCCTTCGCGGAGCTGGCCCTTGGCGCGCTTGACGGGGGCGGCGTGGTGCAGCTCGTCCGTCCGCATGGCGTAGATGCCGAACAGGACGGCGCCGAACGACGCGGCGTTCACCAGGAAGACCGGTCCGGTGCCGATCAGCGCGATCAGGACCCCGGCGACGGCCGGGCCGAGCAGCCGGGCGCCGTTGAAGGTGGCGCTGTTCAGCGCGATCGCGTTCGGCAGGTCGCGCTTGCCGACCATCTCGACCACGAACGACTGGCGGGTCGGGTTGTCCACGACGGTCGCGACGCCGAGCCCGAACGCCAGCACGTACACGTGCCACACCTGCGCCGCGCCGCTGATCGCGAGCAGGCCGAGGACGAGCGCGAGCACGCCCATCGACACCTGCGTCAGCATCAGCACGCGGCGCTTGGAGTAGCGGTCGGCGATGACGCCGCCCCACAGGCCGAACAGCAGCATCGGCAGGAACTGCAGTCCGGTCGTGACGCCGAGCGCGGTGCCGCTGCCGTGGGCGAGATCGAGGACGAGCCAGTCCTGCGCGATCCGCTGCATCCACGTCCCGGTGTTGGAGACGACCTGGCCCGCGGTGTACAGGCGGAAGTTGTGGTTGCGGAGCGAGCGGAACATGCCGGCGCGGCCCTCGGGCTCCCCTGCGGGCTCGTCGGCGGCAGAGGGCTCCTCGGCGGCGGAGGGCGAGGGGGCGGGCTCGGGGACGTCCGCCACGGCCTCGTGGAGCGGTCCGGACTGGTCCGCGGCGGTCGCGGCGGGGGAGGTGGGGGAGGTGGCGGAGGTGGTGTCGGGCCGCGCGGCGGGGCGGGCGGGCGCGTGCGCGGGGGGACGCGGGGCGGGGCGGCGACGGCGGGAGCGGGCGGGGCTCGCGAGGGCGGCGGCCCGGACCGGATGTGCGGCCCGCCGCCCGCGGGCCCCGCGCGTCGCGGTCCCCTCGGGTTCGTCGGGGGTTTCGTTAGCAGAAGTCATTACCAAGGCTAACGGTAATCGCCCCGCCCGCATTCCGGCAAGCGCGGGAATCCTGATCAGGTGAACGCCGCCGCCCGCGGGCCCGGGCGGGCCGGGGTCAGGAGCGGCTGAGCTTGTCGATGACGGGGGCGGCGCGGCGGAGGATCTCCCGCTCCTCGTCGGTCAGCTCGCCGAGGCGCAGGGCGAGCCATGCCTCCTTGCGGCGGCGCTCGGCGGCGAGCAGGGCGGCGCCCTCCTCGGTGGCGTTCAGCACGACCTGGCGCCCGTCGGTCGGGTGCGGGCTGCGCGCGACGAGCCCCCGCTCCTCCAGGTGGGCGATGACCCTGGTCATCGAGGGCGGCTGCACCTTCTCGTGGTCGGCCAGCTCGCGCGGCGTCATCGACCCGTGCCGCTCGATGGCGGCGAGCGCGGCGAACTGCGTGAGCGACAGCGGGCTCGGGCCGCCCTCGCCCCCGGCGGACGGCCGCAGCGTGCGGAGCCGGCGCGACAGCCGCGCGATCGAGATGCGCAGCTCTTCGGCCAGCCCGGGCGCCGTGCGGCCCGGGATCGGTGGCAATGTCATCGTCCTCGGTCTCCTGTGCTGCCCATGCTGCCACGCCGCCACTTGACACTGTCGCTAATCTGATTAGCCTTACAGCTAAAGAGATATAGAGGAGGGTCGCGATGCCCCGTGCGGGACTGTCGCCCGACGCGGTCGTGGACGCCGCCGTCGCCGTCGTGGACGCCGGGGGCCCCGGTGCCCTCACGCTGGCGGCGGTGGCGGGAAGGGCCGGGGTCGCGACGCCCTCCCTTTACAAGCATGTCCGCAATCTCGCCGAGTTGCGACACCTGGTGACCGCGCGCGTCCTGGAGGAACTCGCCGAACGGCTCGGGGAGGCCGCGCTCGGGCGGTCCGGCGACGACGCCGTCCGGGCGCTGATGTACGCCTACCGGGCGTACGTGGTGGAGCACCCGGGCCGCTACGGCGCGATGGATCAGACCGCGGCCCCGGAGGGCGGCCCGGTGGGCGACGCCGCGGAACGGCTGCTGAACATCCTGTACGGGGCCCTGCGCGGCTACGCCCTGGAAGGGCCGGACCTCGTCCACGCGGCGCGCTGCCTGCGCTCGGCCGTCCACGGGTTCGCCGTGCTGGAGACGGCGGGCGGATTCGGACTGCCCGCGGACCTGGAGGCCGGCTACGAACTGCTCATCACGATGGTCCTCGGCGGACTGGCGGGCCGGGGCCGCGTAGCCTGAGCGCATGAGCCCTCCGCGCCGCCCGGACCCGCCGCCGATGCAGACCAACGACGTCCGCGTCGCGGCCGCCGGGGCGGCCGCCTGGGCGGTGGCGCTCGTCGTGCTGCTGATCGTCGGGCTGCCGTCGCAGGACCGCTGGTGGCTGTGGGTCTGCGGCGCCGGCGTCGGGATCGGGCTGTTCGGCATGTGGTACACCCCCAGGCTCCAGGCCGGGCGGGCCCGGCAGGAGGCCGACCGCGCCGCCAGGCGCGAGGCGCCCCGCCAGGACCGCTAGGCCTCCAGGTCGTCCTCGGCGAGCAGGACGGGCAGAGTCTCGGGAGCGCGCAGGACGGCCTCCAGCAGGAGCCGGTCGCCCCAGTGCCCGGTGGACCAGGCGAGTGCCCGCGCCAGGCCGCCGGCGCCGCTCGCGTGGACGCGGCCGTCCCTCGTCCACCACGGGACGTCCTGGCCGTCCACGACGAGGCGCTCATGGGCGAGGTAGCCGGCGGGGGCGTCGGGAAGGACCGCCCTGACGGCCTCGGGGACGGGACGCTCCTCGCCGCCGGACTCCACGAGACCTGGGATCTCCTCGCCCGCGAGGGGCAGGTCCAGGAGTTCGGCGAGGCGCGCGTCGCGGCCCTGCGCGGCGATGACGAGGGGCTGGCCTTCGAGGAGGGGCAGGACGTCGGGACCGTCCAGGACGAGGGCGTCGGCCGCGTCGACCACTTCGACGTCGCCGTCCACGACCGCCCGCACGCGGTCGGGCGGCTCGACGGCCGCGTCCGGGGCGTCGGCCAGCGCCGTCCAGAGCTCGCCCAGCCGAGCCCGTTCCACCGGCCGCCGGTCGTCGCCCAGGCGGTCGAGCAGTTCCTGCGCGCCCCCGGGCTCGTCGAGCAGTTCCACCAGTGACGTGCGGACGCCCAAGGCGAGCAGGAGGTGCTCGTCCAAACCCTGCGGCGCGACGTCGTAGAGCCCTGCCAGCGCCTCGTCGCCGCCGAGGCGGAACTCGCCCGGCCTGCGGCCGTCCAGGACCGGGCGGCGGCTCAGCCACCACGCCGTGTAGGACGGGACGACGACGCGCCGCCCGTCGTGCAGGGCGGCATGGGCCGGATCCACGATCGCGGACCGCCACGGCGGTGCGGAGAGAACCCTCAGGGCCGCCGCCCAGTCGTCGACGAGTTCGAGGTCGCGGACCGCCGTGAACTCGGGGACGAGCGGCGGCAGGTCCTGCTCGCCGATCCGGCGCAGCACGTCGTCCGCCCACAGGTCCTCGTCGTCGAGGTCGAGGCTCTCCGCCACGTCGGCCAGGCCCGCGAGGTTGACGTCCTCGGCCCTGGCCAGGGCGAACCCGTCCAGGACGCCGACGGCCGCGAGCGTCTCCTCGCCCCACCGCCCCAGGACACCGCCGTCGACGACGCCGAACGGCGCGTCGCCGGCCATGATCTCCCGCAGCGGGCTCCGCGGCAGCAGCAGCTCCCCCGCCGGGTAGAGCTCGCCGTCGTCGCCGGGCAGGGCCAGCTCGGCCAGCCACGGCTCGTCGCCGGGATCGGCGTGCGCGGCCGCGACGAGCCCCAGCACGGCCTCGGCGACCGCGTCGGGGTCGTCGGAGTCGAAGGACTCCTCGACGGCCGCCCGCACGGCGGCGTCCGCCAGCACGGCCCGCGGCCCCGCCTCGACCGCGCCGAGCCGCGCCAGGAGCGGGTGCACGGCCTCCGGATGGACGAAGCGCAGCCCCAGGGCGTCCAGGCCCGCGGGATCGACGCCGTCCGCGATCAGCAGCCCGCGCGGCCCCCGCACCACGCGCCCCGTCCCGCCCGCCAGCGGCACCGGGAGAGCCCCCAGAGCCTCCGTGGAGGCCCCGGCGAGCGCCTCGTAGGCCCGGTGCCACCATGCCGGTTCCCGGTCCACAGCGGCCAGCTCGTCGATCACGTCGGCCAGTTCCACCCGCCGCACGCCGAGCGCCGCCAGCGCCGGGCTCCGCGCGGGCCACTCCGGCGGCAGCAGGCCGCCGACGACGGCGCCGCCCCCGGTTCCGCCCTCGGCGTCCCTGGCGTGCCCGCCGCCGAGCACCTCGACGAACGCGGCGGGCGCGTCCACGGCGACCGCGTCCCGCCCGCGCGTCCGGTGGGGCAGGACGGGCGCCTCCGGGAGCCGTTCCCGGATCCCCCTGCGGATCCGCGCGTCCAGCTCTCCGGCGCCGATCGGCCCCGGCACGAGCTCCAGCACCTTCGGGGAGACGGGCAGCTCGCCCAGCAGCCGCACGTAGGCGGCGGCGGCCCGGTCGGAGAGGAAGTCGGCCAGCGCCCCGGGCGCGACGTGCCGCCGGTCGGGCGCGAGCGGGAACGACGCGATGAGCAGCGCAGGCAGGTCGAGGCGCTCGTCACCGGGCGTGGGCGCGTGCAGGACGCCGGGCGTGCCCTCGGGGAGCCCGCCCTCGGGCAGGGCCCACCTCACCTGCCAGAACGGCCGGGCCCGCTCCTCCACGGGACGGTCGTTCAGGAGCGCCGCGGGGATCTCCCCGTGCTCCTCGACCGTCCGCCACAGGCCGCCGTCGACGACCACCTCGCCCGGGGCGCGCCGCTCGGCGGTCAGCGTCCGGACGTCCCCGTCGACGTCGATCTCGACGTGTTCGAGCGCGGGCAGCGCCAGCATGAGCGCCGCCCCCACCTCCCGGAGCTGCCGCCGGACGGGCTCGACCGCCTCGTCCCGCAGCGGCAGCCGCACGACGGTGTCGTAACCCGCCGGAACCTCGGGGACGCTCTCCAGGGCGAACGGCAGACGCAGCAGCGGCACGTGCCCGCCGCGCCGCCCCAGCTCCTCCGCCAGGCCCGCGATCCCCTCGACCAGCTCACGGGCGCGCGTCGCGGACCACTCGACGCCCGCCGTCCCGGACGCGATGGCCGGGGCGCCGGACACGGCGGCGACGGCGGCGAACCCCACGCCGAAGCGGCCGGCGGCGGCGGGCTCGTCGCGCTTGGCCGAGGCGCGGAGCGTCGAGAGGGCCTCCACGCCGGCGGCGTCCAGCGGCGCCCCCGTGTTCGCCGCGACCAGCAGCGGCTCCCCGCCGGTGCGCAGCGTCAGGCCGAGGCGGCCGGGCACGCCGGCGCGCCGGGCGGCGTCGGCGGCGTTCTGCGCCAGCTCGATGACGACGCGGTCGCGGTAGCCGCCGAGGGCGTGGTCCTCCTCGGCGTTGGCGTCCTCCCGGAAGCGCGCCGGGGACTCGGCCCAGGCGCGCAGGACACGCTCGCGCAGCGCCCGCGCGCCGAACTCGTCGTCCATGGGATCAGCTGTGGCCGAGGGCCTCGTCGTCGAGGGGCGCGGTGTCCTCGTCACCGGTGGGGACGATCTCGTAGCCGAGCTCGTCGATGACCGGCGGGTTGTGCTCGGACACCGCCGGAAGGGAGACGGCCTCGGAGTGCGCGCCGCAGCCGTGGTCGGCGGACACGACGCGGCCGTCGTCGGGCGCGTACTCGTTGGCGCAGACGCCGAAGGCCTGCCGCAGCGCACCCGCCAGCACCACGTAGAAGCCGCACGTGGAGCACTGGGCGGGGGCGGACGCGGCGATCGGGGCGCGGGGCCCGGCGACGCCGTCGTACCAGCGGGCGGCGGCCTCGTCGCGGCCCTCCCGCGACAGCACCCGGACGCGGCCGAGGCCGAGCTCCCACTGGGCCTCGCGGTCGGTCGACTCGTCCACCTGCGTGAAGCCGGGCGCGAGCCGCACGTCGTCGGGCGCGGTCGGCAGCAGGTCGCCGGGGCCGAGGTCGCCGGGGCGCAGCCGCTCCAGCCACGGCACCCACGGCGGCGCGAGGAGCGCGTCGTCGCCCGGGAGCAGGACGCACTCGCTGACCGTCACGTTCCGGGCGCGGGACGCGCGGGTCACCGTCACGGCCCACCGCCAGCCCGTGTACGCGGGGTCGAGGCACACGAAGTAGTGCGTGACCACCCGGTCGCCCTCGGCGCGCAGGCCGAGGTGCTCGCCGACCTCGGCCTGGCCGGCGGTGTCCTCGGCGGCCTCGCGGGCGAGGTCGACCGCCTCGGCGCAGGCGGAGTCGACGGCGGGTGTGCGGGGCCGGCGGGCGGTCCCGGTCGTGGTGCGCGCGGCGGCGGAGCGCGCGGGGCTGGACTGGCGCTGTGGGCTCACATGTCAATTCTCGCCCATGCGGGCATGTGACCCGCACAAGGCGGGCGCCGTCCGCGAGGTGATCCGGCATTCCAGCGGGGAACGTACTCTCAGTCGAGGACTCCGATGGCCGCCCCCGGCACCGAGCCGGGTCGACCGCGAGGAGAGATCAGGGCGCATGGCAGACCGGACACGGGCGGGTCGGTCCGCGCGCGCCGCCACCGGGGGGGCGGCGCGGGCGTGCCGCGGAGCGCGCTCGGCCCTGCTCGGGACGGGGCGGCTCACCCGCCGCGTCACCCACGCGCAGGGCGCCGGCCGCAGCGGGCTCGGCAGCCTGATCGAGGCCTGCGCGTTCAACTCCGCCGGAGACGCGCTGGTCACCGTCGCGCTCGCGGGAACCCTGTTCTTCGGCCTGGACGTCAACCAGGCGCGCGGCCAGGTCGCCCTCTACCTCCTCGTCACGATGGCGCCCTTCGCGCTGGTCGCCCCGCTGATCGGCCCGGCGCTGGACCGGGCCCGCCACGTCCGCCGGTACGCGATCGCGAGCACGTTCGTGATGCGGGCGCTGCTGTGCTGGGCGCTGGCGAGCGCGCTCCCGCACGGCGACCAGGTCACCTTCCTGCCCGCCGCGTTCGGCGTGCTGGTGCTGTCCAAGGCGTTCGGGGTGCTGCGCGCCGCGGTCACCCCGCGCGTCCTGCCGGACGAGATCTCGCTGGTGACGGCGAACGCCCGCTGCTCGTTCGCCGGGCTCATCGCCGCGTCGGCCGTCGCGCCCGCCGGGGCCGGCCTCGCCGTGCTGGTCGGGCCGGGCTGGGTGCTGCGCGGCGGCACGGTCCTGTTCCTGCTGGGCGCCGTGTTCACCATGCGGCTCCCCCGGCACGTGGACGTCCCCGAGGCCGAACGGGCGGCGGACAAGCCCGCCCCGCGCCGCGCGTGGCGGGCGCTGCCGCGCGTCGGCCCGGTCGTCGCGGAGGCGATGCAGGCGAACGCGGTGCTGCGCGCGTTCTCCGGCTTCCTGATCATCTACCTGGCGTTCCTGCTGCGCCAGGAGCGCTTCGACCCGGTGTCGCACCATGTGGCCCTCGGCCTGCTGGCGGCGTGCGCGGGCGCGGGCGGGCTGATCGGCACCGCTCTCGGCGCCTGGATGAAGGCGCGGGCGCCGCGGTTCATCGTGTCGGCGACGCTGGCGTGCGTCACCGGCGTCACCGCCGCGGGCGCCGCGTTCTTCGGGCTGTGGGCGGCCCTCGCGGTGGCGACCGCCGCCGGGCTCGGGCAGGTGCTCGGCAAGCTGTCCATGGACGCGGTCGTGCAGCGCGAGATCGGCGAGGAGGTGAGCTCGTCCACGTTCGCCGTGTCGGAGACCCTGCACCAGCTCAGCTGGGTCCTCGGCGGGCTGCTCGGCCTCGGGATGTCGATCGTCGCGGACGGCCGGCTCGCGCTCGCGGTCGTCGCGGCGGCGCTGGCCCTCGCCTCCGGGCTGCTGGTGATGCGGCAGGCCGGAGGCCGGCGTCGGGCCGACCGGCCGGACCGCAGCGGGCCCCTCAAGGACGCGCACCACGAGATGCGCGCCTGACCCGCGCGGAAGGCGCGGGTCGCCGTCAGGACGCCAGGTCGTCGGCGACCGCGCGGAGCACGGTGGCGATCTTCTTGGCCTCGGCGGGGGCCGGGTGCTTGCCCCGCCGGTAGGTGTTGGAGATCCCGTCCAGCAGCTTGATCAGGTCCTCGGTGATGACGACCATCTCGTCGGGCTTCTTGCGCCGCTGCTTGGCGATGGTCTTCTCCACCGACGGCAGCGTCTCCAGCACCCGCACCTGGAGGGCCTGCTGACCGCGGCGCCCCTCGACCACGCCGAACTCGATGCGCTGGCCCGGCCTGAGGGTCGTGACCCCGCCCGGCAGCGCCGACGAGTGCACGAAGACCTCACCGCCGTCGTCGCGGGTGAGGAAGCCGAACCCCTTGTCGGAGTCGTACCACTTGACCTTGCCAGTCGGCACCGGAGACCTCGTTCGGTAATCGTCCTGAATCGACCCCAAGATTAGTGCCTCGCCGCGGGCCGGTGAACACGCCGGGGGCCCCCGCGACGCCTACGGGGCAACGGGATCGACGCTATCCCGGACGCCCCGGAACGGCATCCGAATATCGCCGCGCAGCTCAGCCCCCGGGGGCGGCCCGGCCCGCCCGGAAACCGCCGAGCCAGCCGGGGAACGCCAGCAGGTCGGGCAGGACGACGTCCGCGCCGTAGGCGGTGAGCGCCGCCGAGTCGAACGCGCCGGTCGCGACGGCCACCGCCACCGCCGAGGCGGCCCGGGCGGCGTCCACGTCGCCGGTGTGGTCGCCGATGTAGGCGCCGGCGCCGTGCTCGCGCAGCGCGGCGCCCTTGTCGGCGCCGAACAGGCCGCCCACCACGGCGTCGGCCGCCAGCCCGAGGAACCGGACGGTCCGCTCGGTGTCGGCCTGGTTCTTGCCCGACACGACGACCACCCGCCCGCCGCGGGCCCGCACCGCCTCCAGCGCGGCGGCCGCCCCCGGCATGAGGACGGTCGCCGGGACCGCGACGTCGGCGTAGATCGCCCGGTAGCGCGCCGCCATCGCCGGCACCTCCTCCGCCGGGAACCAGTACGCCAGCTCCTCCTCCAGCGGGGGCCCGATGCGCCGCACCACCTGCCCGGTGTCGATCGGCACTCCCGTCTCCGCCGCCAGCGCCGCGTAGACGGCGCTGATCCCGGCGCGGGTGTCGGCGAGGGTCAGATCGAGGTCGAAGCCGATGGCGAGGCCGTCGCGGGACGGCGCGGAGGAGGCGAGATCGAGCACGTCCACAGGGTAAGGGGGCTGGACACACGCGAGGACCCGCGCTCTCCTGGTAGTGGCGATGCGACGGGATCCGAGTAGGAGAGCGCGGGACCGTGTTGCGGATATACCCGGGCCCTCGACCACAAACCACCTGACCAGGGAAAACACAGCACACGAACCCCCCATCCCCGCCCCAAGGACGACCAGCCTCCGACCCCGGTGAAGGAGCCGCACATGGCAGGGACCCAGACCGAGCCAGGCGGTGACCACCGCGCCCCGCGCGCCCGCCGGATCCCCGCCGCCGCGGCCCGCCGCCGCGGCGCGGGCCTGCTCGCGGCGGCGGTCTCCATCGCCGCCGCGCTCGCGGCCACGATCCTGGCCGTGCACATCGTCTTCGTCGCGTTCGAGGCCAACACCGCCAACGACCTCGTCCGCTGGTTCGGGGACCGGGCCACCGACCTGTGCTGGCAGTTCAAGGACGTCTTCCAGCCGAAGAACCCCAAGGTGGAGGTCGCCGTCAACTACGGCCTGGCCGCCGTCGTCTACCTGGTCGTCGGCCGCGTCCTCGTCGGCCTCGTCCGCCGTCTCGGCTAGCCGCGGCCGGGCAGGTCGTCGCGAGGTCGCTCGCCGGGGTCAGTCGCGGCCGGGGAAGCGGACCTTGTCGAAGGGCCACGCCGTGCCGACCCATTCGCGGACGAAGCCCTCCAGCTCCTTCTCCAGGACGGAGTTCTCCTCGTCCGCGCGCACCCAGAACACCACCACCGCGTCGGAGCCGGGACGGTCCGACGGGGCGACGTGGATGCGGCCGAGCTGCCGCTCCCCGTCCGGCGTGATCACGACGTAGCTGAACGAGCGCCGCAGCTGCCCCTGCTTCTGCAGCCACGCGACGTCGATCAGGGCCTGCTCGAAGGTGAACTCGCTGTCGGGCCAGCCCCATTCGGGCCCGAACCGGCCGGCCAGCCGGTCCAGGCTGCCGATCACGGCGCCGTAGTCCTTCACCACGTCGTGCACGGTGATCGGGCGGATCTGGAAGTCGGGCCCGGCCACCAGCGTGGGCACCACGAAGTCCTCGGGTAGGAAGGCCCCGTCGGCCGCTTTCCGCGGAGACTTGAACATCGCCGACCTTTCCGACGACGCCCCTTCCGGCGACGGGGCGCGGACGATGGAACTCTAGTCGCCGGGCGCCCCGCCGCGAGCGGCATCGCGGATTCGGGCGCGCCGCGCGTGACGCGGGGACCGGCCGCATGAACATGCCTTACTGTTCTTGCGGAGGAATTCATCACCATGACGACATCTACGCGCGACCGCATCGTGTCCGAGTCGCTCCGGCTGTTCGCCGACCGGGGCTACGCGGCGACGTCGGTCGCCGAGATCGAGGCGGCGGCCGGCCTGTCCCCGGGCGCGGGCGGCCTCTACCGGCACTTCCGGTCCAAGGAGGAGGTGCTCTCCTCGGCCATCCGCGAGCACATCGAGCGGACCCGCCGGCAGATCAGCGACGTCCTCACGCAGTCCACCGCCTTCGAGGAGCGCCCGCTCGAAATCCGGCTGCGCATGACGTGCCAGGCCGGTCTGGCCAAGATGCGCGAGGAGCAGGACCTCATCCGGGTCCTGTTCCGCGACCTCGACCAGTTCCCGAACCTGGTGGCGGAGATGCGGGAGGGCATCGTCAACCCGCTGTACGACGGGATCGCCACCTGGCTGGCGGCGCAGCCCGAGTTCGAGGGCTTCGACGAGGACTGGCCGGCGGTCGCGTCCATCCTCGGCGGGGCCGTGGTGAACTACTGGCTCGCGAACGAGGCGATGTACGAGCCGCCCACGCGCATCGACGAGAAGCGGTTCGTGGAGAGCTGGGCCCGCCTCGGCCTCGGGCTGGTGCACCTGGAGCGCACGCCCGCCACCTGATCGCGGCACGCGAGAGTTCCCCACCTCGCGCGGGCCTCTAACCTGGAGGCCCGCGTGCCTGCGGCATGCACGCGACTTAAAGTTGGGGAACGGCATGGAAACGTATGCGGACTGGTTGCGCGCGCGCGGCGACGACGAACTGCGCGCGCTGCTGTCCGCGCGTCCCGAACTGCTCGCCCCCGTCCCCGCCGACCTGACCGCGCTCGCCGCCCGCGCCGCCACGCCCGCCGCCGTGTCCCGCGCGCTCGACCGGCTGGACCGCTTCACCCTCGCCGCCCTGGAGGCACTGCTCGTCCTGCCCGCCCCGGCCGGGCCGGGCGCGCTCGCCGCCGCCCTCGACGCCACCCCCGGGCAGGCCGAGGCCGCGCTCGCCGTCCTCCGCCGGTTCGCGCTGGTCTGGGGGAACGACGCCCCGGTCACGGCGCCCGGCGTCCGGCAGAGCCTGCCGCACCCCGCGGGTCTCGGGCCGCCCGCCCGGGAGGTCTTCGCGGGCTATTCCGCCGAGCGGCTCACCGACCTCGTCACCGACCTGGAGGGGCAGGCGCCGCGCGGCTTCGCCGACTCCGGCCGCCTCCTCACCCGGCTCGCCGGGCTGCTGAGCGATCCCGCCGCCCTGATCGAGGACGCGGGCGCCGAGGCGCGGGCCGCCCTCGACCAGCTCGCGTGGGGCCCGCCGGTGGGGCGGGTCGCCGACGCGCGCCGCCCCGTCCGGCTCGACACCGCGACCACCCCCATCGAGCGGCTCCTGGCGCGCGGCCTCCTCGCCGCCGAGGACGACCGCACGGTCACCCTGCCCCGCGAGGTCGCCCTGCACCTGCGCGGCGGGCGGCTGTTCCGGGACGTCCCCGCCGAGCCGCCGCCGCTCGCCCCCGCGGCCGGACCGCGCCGCGAGGACGTGGTCGTGCGCACCGCGGCGGGCGAGGCCGCGGGCGCCGTCCGGCTCATCGAGGAGCTGCTGGAGCGCTGGGGCCTCGAACCGCCGCCCGTCCTGCGCAGCGGCGGCCTCGCCGTCCGCGACCTGCGCGCCGCCGCGACGCTCCTGGACGTCCCGGAGTGGAAGGCCGCCCTGCTCGTCGAGGTCGCGTACGCGGCGGGCCTGCTGACCCGCAGCGGCGACCTCGACGGCGAGTGGCTGCCCACCCCCGCCTACGACCTGTGGCTGATGCGCGACACCGCCGGGCGCTGGACGGAGCTGGCCCGCGGCTGGCTGAAGTCCGACCGCGCCGCCGGGCTCGCCGGCGACCGCGACGACCGCGACCGGCTCATCAACGCCCTCAGCGAGGCGATGGTGCGCAGCAGCGCCCCGGCCACCCGCCGCGCCGCCCTGGACGTCCTCGCCGGCGCGGGCCGCGGCGTCGCCGTCGGCGAGGACGCCCTCCTCGCCCGGCTGGCGTGGCTGCGGCCCCGCCACGGCGGGCCCGCCCGCGACCGCCTCGTCGGCTGGACGCTCCGCGAGGCCGCCGCCCTCGGCCTCACCGGGTTCGGGGAGCTGGCCCCGTTCGGCCGCGACCTGCTCGCCGGCGACGACCCCGAGCCCGCGCTGGAGAAGTACCTCCCGGAGCCCGTCGACGAGATCCTCGTCCAGGCCGACCTGACCGCCGTCGCGCCCGGCCCGCTGGTCACCGACCTCGCCCGGGAGCTGGCGCTCGCCGCCGACGTCGAGTCCACCGGCGGCGCCACCGTGTACCGCTTCACCCCCGAGTCCGTCCGCCGGGCCCTGGACGCGGGCCGGACCGCCGCCGACGTCACCGACCTGCTCACCCGGCACTCGGCGACCCCGCTCCCGCAGCCGCTCCTCTACCTGATCGACGACGTCGCCCGCCGGCACGGCCACCTGCGCGTCGGCGCCCTGTCGTCCTACGTCCGGACCGACGCGCCCGCCACCCTCGACGAGATCCTCGCCGACCGGCGGGCCGCGCCGCTGCGCCTGTACCGCCTCGCCCCCACCGTCCTGGCGTCCGGGCTTCAGCGCCCCGACCTGCTCGACGGCCTGCGCGCGATGGGCCTCGCCCCGGTCGCCGAGGCGCCCGGCGGCGGCGTGATCGTGACCCGGCCGGACGCGCAGCGCGCCGACCCGCCGCCCACCGCCGAGATCGTCCGGCTCCGCCCCGACGACCGCACCGACGCCTCGATGATCTCCGCGGCCGTGCGGGCGCTGCGCGCCGGCGACGAGGCGTCCCTGCACGGCGCCGAGCACGCCCGGCAGGCCCCGTCCGGCGAACCGCCCCGCTCGCCCGCGATGGCCACCGTCGAGCGGCTCCGCGGCGCCGTCGAGCGCGGCGGCCGCGTCTGGATCGGCTACCTCGACCAGCAGGGGCAGACCTCCAGCCGCATCGTCGAACCCGTCCGCGTCGAGGGCGGCTTCCTCACCGGCTACGACGCGACCCGCGCCGCCGTGCACCGCTTCGCGCTGCACCGCATCACCGGCGTCTCCGAACTCGACGACGCCACCTGAGGACGCCGCCTGAGGACGCCTCGGGCCCACCCGCCGCTGTCCGGAACCGGACGCCGCGAACGACGGGAACCGGCGACCCTCGCATACGGTCCAAACAAGGGTCCATCGGACCGGGTAGCGTGTCCGGGCGAACGGTGCGAGGAGGCTCCCGATGAGCGGCTACGGAGGGCGCCCGCCCTCGGGCTGGGACGACCCCTACGGCGGGAACCAGAACTGGGACGCGGGCGGCGGCTACGGACAGCCGTACGGGCAGAGCTACGGCTACACCCAGCCCGGATACACCCAGCCCGGATACGGCCAGCCCGGATACGGCCGGCCGGGATACGGGTACGGGCCCCCGGGCGTCCCCCACCAGGCCACGAGCAACGGCTCCACCATCGCCGCGCTCGTCTGCAACGCCATCGCGATCGTGCTGTGCTGCAACATCCTGGCCGTCCCCGGCGTGATCACCGCGGCGATCGCCCTCGGCCGTTTCCAGACCGACCCGCGGTCCGCCCGGAGACTGACGATCTGGAGCTGGTCGCTCTTCGCCGCCTCCCTCCTCATCGGCATCGTCCTGCTGATCGTCTACATCGCGTTCGGCGTCATGTCCGAGCCGGACTACAGCACGTCCGAGGGCATCTGACGCGCGCCGCGCCGGGACCCGCCCGCGCCGCCCCCGGCGCCGGCGCGCAATAAAGGCGGCGGCCAGGGCGTTGAAGACCCCAGTCCTCTCCGGAACGCGCGAAGCGCCGCCGCCGCTCGGGTAGCGTGCGGCAGCGGCGCCCTCATCCGGACGAGGCGCCGATCTTCCGAAACCCGACGGGGGCTTCTGCTTTGACCGACGGTCCGCTCATCGTCCAGTCCGACAAGACGCTGCTGCTGGAGGTCGACCACGACCTGGCCGACGCCTGCCGCAAGGAGATCGCCCCGTTCGCCGAGCTCGAACGGGCGCCCGAGCACGTCCACACCTACCGGGTGACGCCGCTCGCGCTGTGGAACGCGCGCGCCGCCGGCCACGACGCCGAGCAGGTCGTCGACACCCTGATCCGGTTCTCCCGGTACCCCGTCCCGCACGCCCTGCTCGTGGACGTCGCCGACACGATGGCCCGGTACGGGCGGCTGCGGCTGGAGAAGGACCCCGTGCACGGGCTCATCCTGTCGTCCTCCGACCGGTCGGTCCTGGAGGAGGTGCTGCGCGCCAAGAAGATCAAGGGCATGATCGGCGACCGGGTCGGCGCCGACGCCGTCGCCGTCCACCCGAGCGAGCGCGGCGCCCTCAAGCAGGCCCTGCTCAAGCTCGGCTGGCCCGCCGAGGACCTCGCCGGCTACGTGGACGGCGAGGCCCACGCGATCTCCCTCGTCCAGGACGGCTGGGACCTGCGCTCCTACCAGAGCGAGGCCGCCTCGGCGTTCTGGCACGGCGGCTCCGGCGTCGTCGTCCTGCCCTGCGGCTCCGGCAAGACCATCGTCGGCGCCGCCGCGATGGCCCGCGCCCAGGCGACCACGCTGATCCTCGTCACCAACACCGTCTCCGCGCACCAGTGGAAGCAGGAGCTGCTGCGCCGCACCTCCCTCACCGAGGACGAGATCGGCGAGTACAGCGGCACCAAGAAGGAGATCCGGCCGGTCACCATCGCCACATACCAGATCATGACGACGCGCCGGAAGGGCGCCTACGCGCACCTGGAGCTCTTCGACGCCCGCGACTGGGGCCTGGTCGTCTACGACGAGGTCCACCTGCTGCCGGCGCCGATCTTCCGGATGACCGCCGACCTCCAGGCGCGCCGCCGGCTCGGCCTCACCGCGACCCTCGTCCGGGAGGACGGCCGCGAGGGGGACGTGTTCTCCCTCATCGGCCCGAAGCGGTACGACGCGCCGTGGAAGGACATGGAGGCGCAGGGCTGGATCGCGCCCGCCGACTGCGTCGAGGTCCGCGTCACCCTCACCGACTCCGAGCGGCTCGCCTACGCGACCGCCGAGCCGGAGGAGCGGTACCGCTTCTGCGCGACGACCGACACCAAGACCAAGCTCATCCAGGCGCTCGTCGACCGGCACCGCGGCGAGCAGACCCTCGTCATCGGCCAGTACATCGACCAGTTGGACGAGCTGGGCGCGCTCCTGGACGCTCCGGTCATCAAGGGCGAGACCCGCATCCGCGAGCGGGAGCGGCTGTTCGAGGCGTTCCGCAGCGGGGAGATCGACGTCCTGGTCGTCTCCAAGGTGGCGAACTTCTCCATCGACCTGCCCGAGGCGTCCGTCGCCGTCCAGGTCTCGGGGGCCTACGGGTCCCGGCAGGAGGAGGCGCAGCGGCTGGGGCGCCTCCTGCGGCCCAAGGCGTCCGGTGCGGGCGCACGCTTCTACGCCGTCGTGGCCCGCGACACCCTGGACCAGGACTATGCCGCCCACCGGCAGCGGTTCCTGGCCGAGCAGGGCTACGCGTACCGGATCGTCGACGCCGACACCGTCCTGGCCGGCGACGAGTTCTGACCACCCGTCGCTCGATCGGCGACGAGTTCCGGCGCCGCAGGGCACGGAAATGAGAAAGGCCCCGCCGGTAACGGCGGGGCCTTTCTGCAAAATATGTCCGGCGGCGTCCTACTCTCCCACACGGTCCCCCATGCAGTACCATCGGCGCTGAAGGGCTTAACTTCCGGGTTCGGGATGGGACCGGGTGTTTCCCCCTCGCCAAAACCACCGAACGTCTCAACGCACCACCCCAAAGGGGTGGGCAAATCCACGTTCGAACCATTCGGCTCGACATTCACTTATCAACACGGGTTCCCGGTTGTTTCCTGGGAACCACACAGGGACGCGAACAACTCACACAGCGACTCACTCTGAACGTTCAGTGTGTTCAAGCCACTCGGCCTATTAGTACCGGTCGACTCCACACGTTACCGCGCTTCCATCTCCGGCCTATCAACCCGGTCGTCTACCGGGGGCCTTACACCCACAAAGGGGTGGGAGAACTCATCTCGAGGAAGGCTTCCCGCTTAGATGCTTTCAGCGGTTATCCCGACCGAACGTAGCCAACCAGCCGTGCCCCTGGCGGGACAACTGGCACACCAGAGGTTCGTCCGTCCCGGTCCTCTCGTACTAGGGACAGACCCTCACAATTCTCCTACGCGCACAGCGGATAGGGACCGAACTGTCTCGCGACGTTCTAAACCCAGCTCGCGTGCCGCTTTAATGGGCGAACAGCCCAACCCTTGGGACCTACTCCAGCCCCAGGATGCGACGAGCCGACATCGAGGTGCCAAACCATCCCGTCGATATGGACTCTTGGGGAAGATCAGCCTGTTATCCCCGGGGTACCTTTTAGCCGTTGAGCGACACCACTTCCACACGTAGGTGCCGGATCACTAGGCCCTGCTTTCGCACCTGCTCGACACGTCCGTCTCACAGTCAAGCTCCCTTGTGCCCTTGCACTCGCCACCTGATTGCCAACCAGGCTGAGGGAACCTTTGGGCGCCTCCGTTACATTTTGGGAGGCAACCGCCCCAGTTAAACTACCCACCAGGCACTGTCCCCCACCCGGATACACGGGTGCGGGTTAGACGCTCAAAACGACCAGAGTGGTATTTCACCAATGACTCCACCCAAACTGGCGTCTGAGCTTCAGAGTCTCCCACCTATCCTACACAAGACGCTCCAAGCGCCAATGCCAAGCTATAGTGAAGGTCCCGGGGTCTTTCCGTCCTGCTGCGCGAAACGAGCATCTTTACTCGTACTGCAATTTCGCCGGGCCTGTGGTTGAGACAGCGGGGAAGTCGTTACGCCATTCGTGCAGGTCGGAACTTACCCGACAAGGAATTTCGCTACCTTAGGATGGTTATAGTTACCACCGCCGTTTACCGGCGCTTAGATTCTCAGCTTCGAAGGAACAAGTCCCCCTAACCGGTCCTCTTAACGTTCCGGCACCGGGCAGGCGTCAGTCCGTATACAGCGTCTTACGACTTCGCACGGACCTGTGTTTTTAGTAAACAGTCGCTTCCCCCTGGCCTCTGCGACCCCACCCAGCTCAGACAGAAAATGCCATCACCAGGCAAGGTCCCCCTTCTCCCAAAGTTACGGGGGCAATTTGCCGAGTTCCTTAACCACAGTTCACCCGATCGCCTTGGTATTCTCTACCTGACCACCTGAGTCGGTTTGGGGTACGGGCCGCCGGTACACTCGCTAGAGGCTTTTCTCGGCAGCATGGGATCACTCACTTCACCTAAAACGGCTCGGCATCAGCTCTCAGGATACGCGAGAGACGGATTTACCTGTCTCTCTCCCTACAGCCTTACCCCGGGACAACCATCGCCCGGGCTGAGCTACCCTCCTGCGTCACCCCATCACTCACCTACTACCCCCTCGGGTCCCACGCTCCCCATCCACCAGGCCCGAAGGCCCAAAGAACAGTTCGGGTGGTTAGCATCAGAAGGTTCAGCGTTGGCGCATACCAGCGGGTACGGGAATATCAACCCGTTGTCCATCGACTACGCCTGTCGGCCTCGCCTTAGGTCCCGACTTACCCTGGGCGGATTAGCCTGCCCCAGGAACCCTTGGTCATCCGGCGCACACGTTTCTCACGTGTGATTCGCTACTCATGCCTGCATTCTCACTCCCGCACCCTCCACCCCTGGGTCACCCCGAGGCTTCACCGGATACAGGACGCTCCCCTACCCATCAACACTTACGTGTCAATGCCACGGCTTCGGCGGTGTGCTTGAGCCCCGCTACATTGTCGGCGCGGAATCACTTGACCAGTGAGCTATTACGCACTCTTTCAAGGGTGGCTGCTTCTAAGCCAACCTCCTGGTTGTCACAGCAACTCCACATCCTTTCCCACTTAGCACACGCTTAGGGGCCTTAGCCGATGATCTGGGCTGTTTCCCTCTCGACTACGAAGCTTATCCCCCGCAGTCTCACTGCCACGCTCTCACTTACCGGCATTCGGAGTTTGGCTGACGTCAGTAACCTGGTAGGGCCCATCAGCCATCCAGTAGCTCTACCTCCGGCAAGAAACACGCGACGCTGCACCTAAATGCATTTCGGGGAGAACCAGCTATCACGGAGTTTGATTGGCCTTTCACCCCTAACCACAGGTCATCCCCCAGGTTTTCAACCCTGGTGGGTTCGGGCCTCCACACCGTCTTACCGGCGCTTCACCCTGCCCATGGCTAGATCACTCCGCTTCGGGTCTACAGCATGCGACTAAAAACGCCCTATTCAGACTCGCTTTCGCTACGGCTACCCGCCACCGGTTAACCTCGCCACACACCATAACTCGCAGGCTCATTCTTCAAAAGGCACGCCATCACCAACAACAACCCCGAAAGGTCGCTGAGGAGGCTCTGACGGCTTGTAGGCACACGGTTTCAGGTACTATTTCACGACCCCTCACCGGGGCACTTTTCACCTTTCCCTCACGGTACTGGTCCGCTATCGGT
This sequence comes from Spirillospora sp. CA-108201, assembly GCF_050936235.1. Lineage (NCBI taxonomy): Bacteria > Bacillati > Actinomycetota > Actinomycetes > Streptosporangiales > Thermomonosporaceae > Spirillospora > Spirillospora sp. CA-108201. The sequence goes on from NZ_JBNJNE010000001.1 coordinate 4,797,969, forward strand.
CATCAGGAAGTATTCAGCCTTACCACGTGGTCGTGGCAGATTCACACGGGATTTCACGGGCCCCGTGCTACTCGGGAACACACCCAGAAGCCACTCAAATTTCGTCTACCGGACTCTCACCGTCTACGGTCGGCCATCCCAAGCCATTCGACTATCCGAGCAGTTTATAACTCCTCGGCCCAGCGGCAGCTGGACCAGGGTGGTCCCACAACCCCGCACACGCAACGCCTGCCGGCTATCACACGCGCACGGTTTAGGCTCCTCCGCTTTCGCTCACCACTACTCACGGAATCACTATTGTTTTCTCTTCCTGCGGGTACTGAGATGTTTCACTTCCCCGCGTTCCCACCAACCTGCCTATACATTCAGCAGGCGGCGACACCCCATGACGAGTGCCAGGTTTCCCCATTCGGAAATCCCCGGATCAAAGTCTGGTTGCCGACTCCCCGAGGCATATCGCAGGCTCCCACGTCCTTCATCGGCTCCTGATGCCAAGGCATCCACCGTATGCCCTTAAAAACTTGAACACACAAAACGATCAGAACAAATCGCAGATAAACAACAAACCCACAAAAGACTCGAAAGTCCCTCGCGAATCCGTCATCTACCAGAGATGCTCGCGTCCACTGTGCAGTTCTCAAAAAACAACCGGGCCCACCAAAACCACACCCCAACCAAGAGGTGCGGTTCTGGTCCCGCAATCCGAGGTCACCCGGGCTCGCGCCCGTTCCCTCAGGACTCAACAGCGTGTTCAGCCTCCCAGCCGCCCGGAGCTCACCTTTCCCACTCCCCGAGGTCACCCCCGAAGCGGTACTAGCTGAGCCGCACGGCCAGCAGACTGAGTAGCCAGTGCTCCACATCTATGAGCAGCCACCTGACAGACATTCGCTGTCAACAGCAGCCACCGACCGGAATCCCTCTCACGAGGCGACCCGGCCAGTTGATGCTCCTTAGAAAGGAGGTGATCCAGCCGCACCTTCCGGTACGGCTACCTTGTTACGACTTCGTCCCAATCGCCGGCCCCACCTTCGACCGCTCCCCCCACAAGGGTTGGGCCACGGGCTTCGGGTGTTGCCGACTTTCGTGACGTGACGGGCGGTGTGTACAAGGCCCGGGAACGTATTCACCGCAGCGTTGCTGATCTGCGATTACTAGCGACTCCGACTTCACGAAGTCGAGTTGCAGACTTCGATCCGAACTGAGACCGGCTTTAAGGGATTCGCTCCACCTCACGGTATCGCAGCCCTCTGTACCGGCCATTGTAGCATGTTTGCAGCCCAAGACATAAGGGGCATGATGACTTGACGTCATCCCCACCTTCCTCCGAGTTGACCCCGGCGGTCTCCCATGAGTCCCCACCCGAAGTGCTGGCAACATGGAACGAGGGTTGCGCTCGTTGCGGGACTTAACCCAACATCTCACGACACGAGCTGACGACAGCCATGCACCACCTGTCACCGGCCCAAAAGGACCCACCATCTCTGATGGTTTTCCGGCGATGTCAAGCCTTGGTAAGGTTCTTCGCGTTGCGTCGAATTAAGCAACATGCTCCGCCGCTTGTGCGGGCCCCCGTCAATTCCTTTGAGTTTTAGCCTTGCGGCCGTACTCCCCAGGCGGGGCGCTTAATGCGTTAGCTGCGGCGCGGAATCCGTGGAAGGACCCCACACCTAGCGCCCAACGTTTACGGCGTGGACTACCAGGGTATCTAATCCTGTTCGCTCCCCACGCTTTCGCTCCTCAGCGTCAGTACAGGCCCAGAGAACCGCCTTCGCCACCGGTGTTCCTCCCGATATCTGCGCATTTCACCGCTACACCGGGAATTCCATTCTCCCCTACCTGCCTCTAGTCTGCCCGTATCCACCGCAGACCCACGGTTAAGCCGTGGGCTTTCACGACAGACGCGACAAACCGCCTACGAGCTCTTTACGCCCAATAATTCCGGACAACGCTTGCGCCCTACGTATTACCGCGGCTGCTGGCACGTAGTTAGCCGGCGCTTCTTCTGCAGGTACCGTCACGTTAGCTTCGTCCCTGCTGAAAGAGGTTTACAACCCGAAGGCCGTCATCCCTCACGCGGCGTCGCTGCGTCAGGCTTCCGCCCATTGCGCAATATTCCCCACTGCTGCCTCCCGTAGGAGTCTGGGCCGTGTCTCAGTCCCAGTGTGACCGGTCGCCCTCTCAGGCCGGTTACCCGTCGTCGCCTTGGTAGGCCATCACCCCACCAACAAGCTGATAGGCCGCGAGCCCATCCCCAACCGAAAAACTTTCCACCAACACCCCATGCGGAGGCTGGTCACATCCGGTATTAGACCCAGTTTCCCGGGCTTATCCCAGAGTCAGGGGCAGGTTGCTCACGTGTTACTCACCCGTTCGCCGCTCGAGTACCCCCGAAGGGGCCTTTCCGCTCGACTTGCATGTGTTAAGCACGCCGCCAGCGTTCGTCCTGAGCCAGGATCAAACTCTCCATCAAGGTCACACGACCAGCCAGGGGGCGAACCCCGACCAGCCAAACCTCAGGAAACAATCCCAGCATCGCCACCTCAAACGAGGTGACATTGCCTCAAAGAAATCCCCACCACCCCCGAATAAACGAGAGCGGCACGGGGCGACCCGGCCAAAACATGGCCGAGCCGATAAAGGCACTGGCTTTTAACACGCTGTTGAGTTCTCAAGAAACGGACACCCACCGCGCTGGATCCGCTTTCGCGTTTCCCGCCCCGGGGCGACTCGTCTTACTTTATCAGTTCCGCTCGGACTGTCAATTCCGAGCTTTTCCGATATGCCATTCCGGATCCGCTTGCGCGGTTCCTTCCCGGCGATGTCGCTATTTCATCAGATCCGGGCCGATTGTCAAATCGAACCTTTTCCGACCCATCACAACGAAGCGGGCACGACGAAGCCGCGTCAGCTGATCGAGGATGGTTCCCCCGGGCCGGCCGCCGTGAGGCGTCCCGCACTCCCGTGGGGCGAAGTGAACAGTATGCCCAAGACGAGGGGACGTCAAACCGGCGCGCACGCTTCAATGGCGCCGGTTCACCCGACCGGTCCGCCCGGGGCCGCCACGGCACCCGAGCTACCTCGGGTTTTGTCCTGCTTCACCCCGCGCGAACCGCTCGAACATCGCATTCGCGCGGCCGAGGTTTCTTTTCGGCAACGGCGACCGTTCGGCGTTCCTCAGGGCTTGGCCAGGTAACCGCCGACGAACAGCACTCCCTCGGCGACGACCCAGGCGAAGGCCGCGACGGTGAGGGTCACGTCCAGCCGGCGGGGCCTGCGCCGGACTCCCGGCATCGACCAGGCGGTCACGGCGACGACCGCGGCGATGACGGCCACGGGTGCCGAGAGCCGCACGGCGTCGTCGAAACGGGCCCCGCATCCCGGGTCGCGGGCCTCGTCCTCACCGCAGAAGGCGGCTTCGCCCCACCCCCCGAGGGCCGAGAAGGCCCAGAGGGCGGCCAGCGCGCAGTTCGCGATCGTCGGTATCACCGGCGAGATCCACCAGCCGCTCGGACGCCCGGGCATGGCCTGCACGACCGGAACGTACCTCGGCTCGGCGGAGCCGGGAACCCTTCCATCGGGCGACCGGCCGCCCGGTCAGGTGATCTCTTTGGCCTCGTGCAGGTTCATGTCCATGACGATGGCCGTCATGACCGCCATCGTCCGCAGCGGTTCCCGGACCGGGTCGGCGATCTCCACCGAGTACCGGTCGGCCGTCGTGAGCAGGTGGGTGGCGAGGCCCGCCCACTTCTTGCGGACGTGCGCGACCTTGCCGCCGTCGGCGTCCTTCACCTCGAAGTTGTTGCGCGGCACGTCCACGTCGATCGTGCCGATGAGCGTCCCGTCGTCGTCGTAGATGACGTAGCGGCGGCCGACCCTCTCGGTGACGAAGGAGCCGACGCGCTCCCCGTCCGGCCGGAGGATCTCGGTGTACTCCCGGCCGCTCTGCTTGTCCACGACGTACAGGGGGTCGCCCTCGGGCGTCGTCAGAAGGACGGCGCGGGCGTCGAGGTTCGACTTGCCGGGGAACAGGCCGCGCATGACCGCGGAGTCGCCCTGGTCGTCGGTCGGCGCGGCGATCGCGAGGACGGTCCCGTCATCGTCGAGCACCTTGTACCGCGACTTGGCGAACGGTCCCCTGCGAGGCTGTTCGACCCTGAGCACCGGGGAGCTGAACACTTCGCTCACGTGTTCTCCTGCCTCGTGGCCGCCTCGGCGACCGCCTCACTGTCCACCTTGCCGGCGTCCACACCCTCGGTGGGACGCCTTCCAACCGGCGATCCTGCCAAGCGCCGGGCCCGCAGGGGAAGCACTTTGCGCGCCCGTCTCCGCCCGCGGCGGCCGCCCGGTCCGCGCCCGGCCCACTGACCTGCACCGGCGGCGGCGGAGGTGGCCGTCCGAGAAACATTCTTCTTTCGGCCCGGCGCGCCCCGAACATCCCCGGGGACATCCCGGGGACGCGGAAAGGGGCGGCCCCCGAAGGAACCGCCCCTCTCACACGCACCCGGAAGTGCGAACCGCGGACTCGCTCAGAAGTCCATGCCGCCGGCGTCGGGCATGCCGCCCGCCGGGGCCGGGTTCTTCTCCGGCTTCTCGGCGATGACGGCCTCGGTGGTCAGGAACAGCGCGGCGATCGACGAGGCGTTCTGCAGCGCGGACCGGGTCACCTTGGCCGGGTCGAGGATCCCCGACTCGAACATGTTGACGTACTCGCCGGTGGCGGCGTTCAGGCCCTCACCCGGGGTGAGGTTGCGGACCCGCTCCACCACGACGCCGCCCTCAAGGCCGGCGTTGACGGCGATCTGCTTCAGCGGCTCCTCGAGAGCGCGCTTGACGATGTTCGCACCGGTGGCCTCGTCGCCCGCAAGCTCCAGCTTGTCGAACGCCTTGGTGCCGGCCTGCAGCAGCGCCACGCCACCGCCGGGGACGATGCCCTCCTCGACCGCGGCCTTGGCGTTGCGGACGGCGTCCTCGATGCGGTGCTTGCGCTCCTTGAGCTCGACCTCCGTCGCGGCGCCGGCCTTGATGACCGCGACACCGCCCGCGAGCTTGGCCAGGCGCTCCTGGAGCTTCTCGCGGTCGTAGTCGGAGTCGGTGTTGTCGATCTCGGTACGGATCTGGTTGACCCGGCCCGCGATCTCGTTGGCGTCACCGGCGCCGTCCACGATGGTGGTCTCGTCCTTGGTGATGACGACCTTGCGGGCGCGGCCCAGCATCTCGGTCGTGGTGTTCTCCAGCTTGAGACCCACGTCCTCGCTGATGACCTGGCCGCCGGTCAGCGTGGCGATGTCGCCCAGCATGGCCTTGCGGCGGTCGCCGAAGCCCGGCGCCTTCACGGCCACGGACTTGAAGATGCCCCGGATCTTGTTGACGACCAGGGTGGCCAGGGCCTCGCCCTCGACGTCCTCCGCGATGATCAGCAGCGGCTTGCCGGACTGCATGACGCCCTCGAGAACGGGCAGCAGGTCCTTGTTCGCCGACGCCTTGCCCTGAACGATCAGGATGTACGGGTCCTCGAGGACCGCCTCCATCCGCTCGGGGTCGGTCACGAAGTAGTGCGAGATGTAGCCCTTGTCGAAGCGCATGCCCTCGGTCAGTTCGAGCTCCAGACCGAAGGTCTGGCTCTCCTCGACCGTGATGACGCCTTCCTTGCCGACCTTGTCCATCGCCTCGGCGATCATCTCGCCGATCTGCGGGTCGCCCGCGGAGATGGAGGCCGTGGAGGCGATCTGCTCCTTGGTCTCCACGTCCTTGGCGAGCTTGGACAGCTCCTCGCTCACCCGCTCGACCGCGGCCTCGATGCCGCGCTTCAGCGACATCGGGTTCGCGCCGGCGGCCACGTTGCGCAGACCCTCGCGCACCAGCGCCTGGGCCAGCACGGTGGCGGTGGTGGTGCCGTCACCCGCGACGTCGTCGGTCTTCTTGGCTACTTCCTTGACGAGCTCCGCGCCGATCTTCTCCCACGCGTCCTCGAGCTCGATCTCCTTGGCGATCGACACACCGTCGTTGGTGATCGTGGGAGCGCCCCACTTCTTCTCCAGCACGACGTTGCGGCCCTTGGGACCAAGGGTCACCTTCACGGCGTCGGCGAGCTGGTTCATGCCGCGCTCGAGACCGCGACGGGCCTCCTCGTCGAACGCGATCATCTTTGCAGCCATAGGCTCCAGTCCTCCCGGAACAAGGTGGCTTAGACGGATCGAGCCGACGCCCGCGACGGACGGCCTCGCCGACGACTTCCATTCCGCCGCCGGCCTGAGGCCTCATCGCCCCGACCCATGACTGTGTGAAGTTGTCACTCTCCACAGCAGAGTGCCAATGTTTGTTTAGCACTCTACCCCGTCGAGTGCAAGCGCCGTGCATCCTCGCCCGGCCAAGTTCGATCAACCTGGCCGGACCCGGCCTGACCTGCGCCCGGACGGTCCGAGGTCCGTCCGGCGCGTGTCGCCGCGGTGCACCGCTGGTGGTCGTGTGATGGCCGCCGCGTGCTCGGCACGGGCCGCCATGCTCACCGCGAGGACACCTCCGTTGTTCCGGAGCGCCAGGCAAGCATGGCGGAGGTCGTGGATCGCTCGGCGAGCGGTACGACGAGCCGGGCGGGGTGGCACGGCCGTCCCGTACCGGTCGTACGGCGAGGCCGATCTCGTCCGTTCAGAAGCGAAGCGGCCCCCGTGAGGGCCGCTTCGATCGTTGGAGCGTTCGCGATCAGGCTTGAGCTTCGCCTTTGGGATCACCGTACGGCGGAGGCGCGTCCACGGCCACGCGGTGGCCCGGTGACAGCGGCCCTGAGCGGTGGGAGCGACGCCCGGCGGGCGCCGGCGGGTGCGGAACGACCGCCGGGACGCCGGAGGTCATGGCGAACCATCCGGCGCGAGACGGGCGTTTCGCTCGCTGCCGGGATCGCGCGGGGGGCGCGCATTCATCGTCCGGGTGTCGGGTGCCATTGCATCGGCGGCGGTCCGTGGCGCCTTTTCCGAGGAGCCTTGTTCGTAGCCGGACATTGATGCCGCTTCATTCGATGCGGCGTCGTTTGCGGCGGCCCGGTGCACTGGGGTCACCACGGCCCGATGGGCCGCTTCTGTGGAGTATGGCGAATGGTGAGGATGTTCTTTCGTACCCGGGCAAAGGGCCGCCGCAAACGGGTCCGGACATTGGGCGGCCGCTCCGGCGTCGATGCGTGACCGGGCCGGAGCGGCCGTGGTGCTTCGAGCTCTGTCAGGAGCCGTGGTTCACTTCTTGGTGGACTCCTGCTCGGGGCCCTCGACCGCGTTGATCACGGTGTTGTGCTTCCCGCCGTAGAGGCGGGTGGAGATGGGACCGGTGATCGTCGCGCTGTTGCCGGCGTAGACGTTCGAACGGTGCGACCCGCTGAGGTTCGTGAAGATCGCGTCGCCCGGGCCCTCCTCGCTGTTGACGACGGGGCCGTTCTGGCCGACGGTCGCCTTCTTGACCGCGAAGATCTTCACCGGCTTGGGGTGGTCCCCCGTGGTGGCCAGCCGCTGCCCGGCCTGCGGAGCGTTGGCGTCGGCCTGCTGCTCCGGCGCGGCCTGCTGGGCGTCCTGCTGCGGGGCAGCCTGCTCGGCACCCTGCTCCGGCGCGGCCTGCTGCGCGTCCTGCTGCGGGGCAGCCTGCTCGGCACCCTGCTCCGGCGCGGCCTGCTGCGCGTCCTGCTGCGGGGCAGCCTGCTCGGCACCCTGCTCCGGCGCAGCCTGCTGCTCGCCCTGCTGCGGAGCGGCCTGCTGCGCGTCCTGCTGCGGGGCAGCCTGCTCGGCGTTCTGCTGGGGAGCAGCCTGCTGCTCGCCCTGCTGCGGGGCGGCCTGCTCGGCGCCCTGCTCCGGCGCGGCCTGCAGGGACTCCTGCTGCGGAGCGGCCTCCTGCTTCGGAGCGGCCTGCGCCTGCGGAGCAGCCTGCTGCTCGGCCGCCTGGTGCTCGGCCCCCTTGGCCAGAGCGATCTTGGTGGCCTCCTGCTCGGAGCCCTCGACGCTGGTGACGGCCGTGTTGTGCTTCCCACCGTGGAGCTTGGTGGTGATGTCACCGGTCTTCACCGACTTGTTCCCGATCACCGGCGCCGCCTTGGGCGACTTGGAGATGTCGGTGTAGATCAGGTCGCCCGGGCCCTTCTCGGTGATGTACGAGGGGCCGTTGTGGCCCACGTACGCCTTCTCCACCTTGTAGAAGTTGATGTCGGCCATGGCCGAGGGAGCCGCGAGGACGGCCGCTCCCATCGTTATGCCGGTCACGGCCATCGTGCGCAAAATGCGCTTCATGCCTTTCCTCACTCTCGTATGCCGATCGGCGCCCCACGGAGCGCCACTCCGGGATCAATCTTCCAGGAGGCGGCCACCGAGAAACCCAAGTGGAGGAGAGGTGGTGATCAAGATCAAAGCCGGGAAACTGGCGCTGACCCAAGTTTTATCCATACTCTTTTGGACGGGCGTGAACGAACAGTCACCCAATCCGGCATCCACCAGGGCAATGCCCTTCCAAAGAAGGGGGAATCGGCCAGATGTGAAAGGAAAAGCCCCGGCACGGTGGACGTGCCGGGGCGTGCGGGACGAGACGGGCGTCAGCCGCCCGCCACCGCGGGGATGATGGAGATCTGGGCGCCCTCGGGCGTCGGGGTGTCGAGGCCCTCCGCGAAGCGGACGTCCTCGTCGCCGACGTAGACGTTCACGAAACGGCGGATCTTGCCCGCGTCGTCGAGGATGCGGGCGGATATGCCGGAGTAGCTGGCCTCAAGGTCGGCGACGACCGCGCGCAGGGTCGCGCCCTCGGCCTTCACCTCGGACTCGCCACCGGTGTAGGTCCGCAGGATCGTCGGGATACGGACGGACACGCTGCTCATGCTGCTCCTTCGTTCTCAGGCGAGGCCCGCGGCGCGGAACGCCTCCAGGGACGGGGCGATGTTCGCCGACGGCGCGACGACCGGGGCGACGGCGTCGAGCGTCTTCAGGCCGTCCCCGGAGTTGATGATCACGGTCTCGGCGCCGGGGTCGAGCGCGCCGGCCCCGACCAGCTTGCGGAGGGTCGCGACGGTGACGCCGCCGGCCGTCTCGCCGAAGATGCCCTCGGTGCGGGCCAGGAGCCGGATGCCCTCGACGACCTGCTCGTCGGTGACGTCCTCGACGGCGCCGCCGGTGCGGCGGGCGACGTCCAGGACGTAGGGGCCGTCGGCGGGGTTGCCGATGGCGAGGGACTTGGCGATCGTGTCGGGCTTCACCGGGCGGATGACGTCATGGCCGGCCTTGAACGCGGCGGCGACCGGGTCGCACCCGGCGGCCTGGGCGCCGAAGACGCGGTAGGGCTTGTCCTCGACCAGGCCCAGCTTGATCAGCTCCTGGAACGCCTTGTCGATCTTGGTGAGCTGGGAGCCGGACGCGACCGGCACGACGATCTGGTCCGGCAGCCGCCAGCCGAGCTGCTCGGCGATCTCGTAGCCGAGCGTCTTGGAGCCCTCGGCGTAGTACGGGCGGACGTTGACGTTGACGAACGCCCAGTCCTCCTGCTCGCCGGCGATCTCGGACGCGAGCCGGTTGACGTCGTCGTAGTTGCCGTCGACCGTCACGAACGTCCCGCCGTAGACGGCCGTCGTGATGATCTTCTGGGACTCCAGGTTCGACGGCACGAACACCGCGCTGCGGATCCCGGCGCGGGCCGCCGCCGCGGCGACGGCGTTGGCGAGGTTCCCGGTGGACGGGCAGGCCAGCACCTTGAACCCCAGCTCGCGGGCGGCGGCGAGCGCGACGGCGACGACGCGGTCCTTGAACGAGTGGGTCGGGTTGCCGCTGTCGTCCTTCACCCACAGGCTCTGCAGGCCGAGGCTCTCCGCGAGGTTGTCGGCGCGGACGAGACGGGTCAGGCCCGGCTCGGTGTTCGGCGTGTCGGCGACGCCCGGCGGGACGGGCAGCAGCCCGCGGTACCGCCAGATGTTGCGCGGCCCGGACTCGATGGCCTCCCGTGTGACGCCGTCGAAGTCATAGGCGATCTCCAGGGGGCCGAAACACTCGTCACAGGCGTAGAAGGGTCCGAGATCGCGGGTCGAGCCGCATTCGCGGCAGACGAGAGCGGTAGCCGGTCCGAGGTCCGTGGCAGGCGTGAGTGCCATGAGGGCGAGGCCTTTCTCCCCATCTTCCCTGCGCCACCTTGGTCGCAGGCCGGAGTTGGCACCATCTCCCGGCCGGCCTCGCAGGATCGCGACGCGCCACAGCCGGGTGGTTGCCGGGGCTTCGCAGGGCCGGTCCCTCCACCCCTCTGGATGAGCGGTATTCAGTTGTGCGGAGGCTGAGCTGGAAGACCGGCCCGTCGGCCACTGTGCTCCCAGCACCCCTCTGGATGAGCGGTATGCAGTTGTACTAGCGCGAGCGCTTTGAGCTCGTATGCGTGACTTTACATGAACTGACCGGATGCCAGACAGGTGGGTCCAGCGAGTGAGACGTTACCCGGCGGAGGTCTTGATCACGCGTTGGGTCGGATCGAGGAACACGTGCCGGACGGTCGGGACGCGCTCCCGGAGCCGCCGGTCGATCTCGCCGGCGACGTCCTCGGCCTCGTCGGCGCTGATGTCGTCGGAGAAGTGCACCTTCGCGGCGACGAGGAGCTGCTCGGGGCCGAAGCGCATGGTGAGCAGTTCGTCCACGCCGGTCACTCCGGGCGCGCCGCAGATCCCGGCGCGGATCTCGCGCTGCTCGGCGGGGTCGGCCGCCCGGCCGATGAGCAGGCCCATGCTCTCCCGGCCGATCGAGAAGGCGAGCACGACCAGGAGCACACCGATGAGGGCGGACGCGAGCCCGTCCCAGAACTCCGACCCGGTGGCCTGGCGCATCGCGAGCCCGCCCGCGGCGAGGGCGAGGCCGGCCATCGCCGCGGTGTCCTCGAACAGCGCGGTCTTGAACGTCACGTCGGGCGACTTGCGGACGTGCTCGACCAGGTCGCGGTCGCTCTCGCGCGTCTCCTTCCTGGCCTGGTAGAAGGCGCGGATCCACGACGTCCCCTCCAGCACCGCGCCGAGGCCGAGGACGGCGTAGGCGAGCCACACCGTCGTCCCGCCGCCGCCGTGACCGGTCATGGTCAGGATGCCTTCGAAGATCGAGAACCCGGCGCCGGCCACGAAGATGCCGAACGCGGCGAGCAGCGACCACACGTACCGCTCGTTGCCGTATCCGAAGGGGTGGCGCCGGTCGGGGGGCCGCTCGCTGCGCCGGAGCGAGGTGTAGAGAAAGCCCTGGTTGAGGGTGTCCGCCACCGAGTGCGCGCTCTCCGCGAGCATGGCGCTGGACCCGGCCAGCAGGCCGGCGAACAGCTTGGTGATCGCGAGGATGAGGTTCGCCGCACCGGCGACGAGCACGGTTTTCGTCGTCTCGGACTTGCTCATTGCCGCCGGTTACCCCCTGGGCGGATGACTAATCGGGCGGAACGGGCAGAAGCGCGGGCGATGACGCGGGCGATGACGTCCACCTCGCGGGTCCCTTTGATGCGCCTCGGCCGCAACTGAGACCCTTCCGGTATGAGCCAAGTGCTGGTGGCCTCGAACCGGGGGCCGGTGTCGTTCTCGCTGTCGGACGACGGCGGGCTCACCATGCGGCGCGGGGGCGGCGGACTCGTCTCCGGCCTCGCCTCCGTGACGGGCGCCCCGCGCGACCCGGGACCGCCGCGCCCGGCCGGGACGGGGCGCGAACCGTCCGCCGGCGGCGCGGACGTCCTCTGGGTGTGCGCGAGCCTCGGCGACGCCGACCGCACGGCGGCGCGCAGCTCCCCCGACGGGCGCCTCGACCTCGCCGGCTACGAGACCGGCGGCGCCGCGGTGCGGATGCTCGACATCCCGGCGGCCACGTTCGACCGCGCCTACAACGGCGTCGCCAACTCGACGCTGTGGTTCGTCCACCACCTGCTGTACGACACCCCGCGCAGCCCGCACTTCGACGCCCGCTCCCGGCGCGACTGGCAGTCCTACGAGGCGTACAACGCGGCCTTCGCGGACGCCCTCGCGCGGGACGCCGCCCCGGGCGCGAAGGCCGCGATCCAGGACTACCACCTGTCGCTGGCTCCCCGGATGCTGCGCGACCGGCGTCCCGACCTGAAGATCGTGCACTTCTCCCACACGCCCTGGGCGCCGCCGGAGTACTTCCGGCTGCTCCCGGACGACATCGGCGCCCAGATCCTTCTCGGCATCCTCGGCGCCGACCACGCCGGCTTCCTCACGGAGCGGTGGGCGTCGGCCTTCCTCGACTGCTGCGAGCTGCTGCCGGGCGCCCGCGTCGACCGCGCGGCCCGCACGGTCTCCTGCCCGGGCCACACCACGCGCGTCGGCGTGCACGGCCTCGGCGTGGACGGGACGGCGCTGCGCGAACGCGCCGCCGAGCGGGACGTCGTCGAACGCGCCGCCGCGCTGCGCGAGCAGGTGGGCGACCGCAAGCTCATCGTGCGGGTCGACCGGACGGAGCTGTCCAAGAACATCGTGCGCGGGCTCGCCGCGTACCGGGAGCTGCTCGTCAACCATCCCGAGTGGCGCGGCCGGGTCGTGCACCTCGCGTTCGCCTACCCGTCCCGCTACGACCTGCCCGAGTACCGGGAGTACACCGAGGCGGTCCGGCGCACGGCCGAGCAGATCTCCGACGAGTTCGGCACGGCCGACTGGGACCCGCTGATCCTCCAGCTGAGCGACGACTACCCGCGCTCCCTCGCCGCCTACGGCCTGGCCGACGTCCTGCTCGTCAACCCGATCCGGGACGGCATGAACCTCGTCGCGAAGGAGGGGCCCGTCCTGTCGCGGCACGGCTGCGCGCTCGTGCTGTCACGCGAGGCGGGCGCGGCCGCGGAGCTGTCCGACGACGCGCTGATGGTCAACCCCTACGACGTGTCGCAGACGGCCGAGGCCCTGCGCCAGGCGCTGCTGATGCCGCAGGCCCGGCGGGCCGAACGCTGCGCCCGCCTCGCCGGCGCCGCGACCGCGCTCCCGCCGCAACGCTGGTTCGCCGACCAGCTCGCCGCGCTCGACTGACCGCCACCCGGCGCAGAGCAGAACGCAACGCTCCCTCCAAGGAGCTGGAAACCCCTACACAGAAACCGCCTGACGTCCGTGTCGGAGCTCCCGTGGAGGGAGAGACGGCCGGTCGTGCGCTGGGGTCGCGGGGACGCCCGGCACGCCGACGTCGCCGGAGGAAGCGGCGTGCTGCTCTGCGGGCGCCAGGGCAACACGCCGCGGGTCCGGTCAGGGGGCGGTGCTGGCGGACTGCTCGGTGGACAGGAGGCACTCGACGGGGTTCGGCTCGTGGTGCTGCCTCCAGCGTTCGCGCAGCGCGGCCTTGCTCTGCGCCATGCGGCGGTGGGCGGCGGTGCGGGTGAAGCGGGCGAGCAGCGCCGCGGACGGCTTCGGCAGGCCGCTCGGCTCGTAGCCGTACTCGGCGAGCCGCTCGCCGAACGCCGCCTCGGCCAGGCTGATCTCCCAGGCGTCGAGGCGCTCGGCCCACGCGCCGACGCGGTTGGTGGTGACGGCGTCGTGCGTGCGCCCGTGCCATTTCTTGCTGGACGGGACGAGCCGCTTCGCCAGGCCCTCCGGGTGGATCATCTCGGGGTCGAAGTCCTCGCCGAGGAACCCGCAGAGCCGGGTCAGCTCGTCGGTCGGGTCGGCGACGAGCCGCTCGTACTGCAGCTCGTAGTAGGTGTCGGGGCCGAGGCGCTCGGCGAGCCGGCGGCCGCGGTCGATCGTCTCCCGCCAGGCGGAGACGGCGTGGTGGATGTCGGCGTCGAACCAGGGCATCTCCATCAGCGACGCGACGCAGTCCCGGCCGTCCCGGACAAGGTGCACGAACTGGGCGTCAGGAAACATCCGCAACAGCGCGCCGACATGCTGGGAGTAGCTCGGGCGCTTGTCGCCCCAGCGCGGCTTGCCGTGCAGCCGGGCGTAGGCGCGCAAGACGATGCCGACCGCCGAGCCGAGCGTCGGCGGGCCCTCGGCGATCTCCTCGACCAGCCCGTCCGCGTCCATGCCGAGCGCCCGCACCTTGGTGGACCGCTCCCCCACGATCCACTCCGCGAGCATCCGCCTGTTCTTACTCTCCTGGAGGTCACCGTAGTCACACCTTGCCGTATAGGCGGGCAGGACGAACCGGGTCTCCGACGGGATCGCGATGCGCGCGTGCGAGTGGAGCATCAGCCGCAGCAGCGTCGTCCCCGAGCGGGGACAGCCGAAGACGAAGATCGGGCGATCGGGGCGGCGGGCCGGTCCTGGTGACATGCACCGCATGCTGGTGCAGAAGCCCAGCTCAGGACCCGGGTTCTGCACGCACTGTTACCGCCCGATGACCCACCCTTGACCGGCGGTCAGGTGTAGGACTCGCCGAGCGTCTGCCTCACCTGCTTACGCGCCTCGTGGATGCGGGACTTGACCGTGCCGAGCGGGAGCTTGAGCTGCTCGGCGATCTCCGCGTACTCCAGCTGCGACACGTCCCGCAGCACGAGGGCCTGGATGAGGTCCGGCTTGCGGGCCTCCAGATCCTCCATGGCGTCCAGGATGTCGACCCGGGAGCCGGCGATGACGCTCGTCCGGCGCGGGTCGGGACGCTGCTGCGGAAGCTCGCCCGCCTGCTCGACCGAGCGCCGCTTCAGCGACCGGTAGGTGGAGCGGGCGGAGTTCGCGACGACGACGTGCAGCCAGGTGCTGAACCGCGACCGGCCCTCGAACCGGTGGATGTTCCGCGCGACCTGGAGCAACGCGTCCTGGCACGCCTCTTCGGCGTCCTGCCGGCAGGGCAGGAACCGGGAGCTGTGCCGCAGCACGTCCGGCTCGATCTTGCGGAGGAGCTCGTTGAGGGCGCCCTGGTCACCCTGTGCGGCCTTGACCGCCAACTCCTCGGTCCTCTCGTCGAATGCCATGCCGCCTCAATGCTCGTTCGCGCGCTCACCCCGTTGTTGGGATGATACGGGAGTGTCTTTCCCACCATCAGTAGGCCGTTACCGGATCGATCGCGTCCTGGGTTCGGGGGCGTTCGCCTCTGTGTGGCTGGGGCACGACGACGCCCTCGACTCCCAGGTCGCCATAAAGGTCCTGAACGGCAGCCTGATCGACGATCTGGACGTGCGCAACAGGTTCCTGGAGGAAGCCCGGATCCTGCGCCGCGCCGACTCCGAGCGCCTCGTCCGCGTCCACGACATCGGCGAGCTCCCGGACGGGCGTCCCTACTTCGTGATGTCGTACGCCGACCGCGGGACCCTCGGCGACCGCATGCGTGACCGGCCACTTCCGGTCAGTGAGGCGGTGGCGCTCGCCGAGCAGATCGCCTACGGCGTCGAGGTGATCAACACGCTGGGCGTCATCCACCGCGACCTCAAGCCGTCCAACGTGCTCTTCCAGTCGACGCCGGACGGCGGCGGCGAGAAGCTGCTCATCGCCGATCTCGGCCTCGCCAAGGCGCTCGCGCACGCGTCCGGGGCGTTCACCCTCCCGGTCGGCACGCCCGGCTACATGTCGCCCGAGCAGGCGCGTTTCGGCGGCGGGCTGGACGTCCGCGCGGACGTGTACGGGCTCGGCGCGCTGACGTACCACATGCTCGCCGGCCGGGCCCCGGGCCCGGCGCCGGTCAAGAAGGCGCCGAGCGAGCTGCGCGAGGGCCTGACCCCCGCGTTCGACCAGGTGGTCCTGCGGGCGCTGGAGGTCGAGCGGGAGAAGCGCTGGCCGACCGCCGAGGCGTTCGCGGAGGCGCTGTCCACGCTGCGGCCGACGTCCGCGCACTCCGCACCGCCACAGGCCGCACCGCCACAGGCCGCACCGGCGCAGTCCGCACCCGCGCAGGGCGCGCCGCCGCAGGCAGGCCCGCCGCAGGCCGAGCCGAAGATCGACGCGGACGCGACCGTCCAGGACTTCTACCGCGAGGGCGTCCAGGCGCCGCAGCTGCCCCGTCCCACCCAGCAGCCCGGCCCCGCCCAGGCCCCCGCCGCGGCGGCCCAGGGCGCCCCGCCCGAACCGCAGACGCGGTTCGACCAGCCCGGCGAGGACGACCTCCACACGCCCGAGATTCAGGTCCCGCCCGGTTCACCGTCCGACGAGGTGGCGGTGACGGTCGTGGACCGCCCCGGCGGGCGCTCCACCCGGTTCGCGCAGGCGGAGGGCCCCACCGCCCCGGACAACGACACCGACCGGACGATCGCCTACCAGCCCCCGCCGCAGGCCCAGTCGCAGCCGCTGGACGACAAGACGACCGCCTTCCCGACCCAGCAACCGCAGAGCGGCGCCCCGCAGGGCGGCCCTCCGCAGGGCGGCCCTCCGCAGGGCGGCCCTCCGCAGGGCGCCCCGATGCAGCAGATGGGTCCGGGCGGCCAGCAGTCCTACGGCCCCCCGCCGACCGGATTCCAGCCTCCTCCGCCGGGGCCGGTCCAGGGCGGCGGGCAGGGCGGGCCCCGGGGCGGCGGCGCGCCGAAGAAGTTCGTCACCCCCCTGATCATCACGGCGGTCGTGCTGCTGGTCGCGGTGGTGGGCGGGCTGGCGCTCGGCATGATGTTCTCCGGCGACGACGGCAAGGACGGCAAAGACGGCAAGGACGGGACGCCGCAGGTCCCGAAGGACTTCGCCGCGGTCGCCGACGGCTCGGGCAAGATCAAGACCGCGGTGCCGAAGGCGTGGCCGAAGCAGCAGGAGCAGACCTGGACGCCCTCCACCGTGGGCCTCACCGACGGGCAGCCGCGGCCGGTGCTGCGCGCGACGCCGGACAAGGCCGCGTTCCTCGGCAACGGCAAGGGCCCCGGCGTGTTCGTCGGCCTGACCACCGACCTGCGCGACGGGCAGCTCCCGCCGCCGAGCGCCGCCCTCCACTCGCAGTGCACGAAGGCCGCGCCGGAGAACTACACCACGCCGGACGGCGCACTCACCGGGACGATCACCCGCTTCACCGCCTGCAAGACCGGAACGCCGTCGGTCACCGAGGTCGGTCTCAAGGACAAGGCCGGCAAGTTCGGCCTGTGGATCCGCGTCAAGGAGACCGACGGTCGCGACGCCACCAAGGACATCCTGGACAACCTGAAGGTCTCCGGCCCCTGACCCGGGGCCCGACCGGGCAACACGAACACCGCGTGCCGAGGCGCGGAGCGGCCACCGCTCCGCGCCTCGTCGCGTTCGCCGCGGCATCCGTCCCGAGTGATTCGCGTCACAGCTGTTGCATCGCGACATGTTAGCGATATATCGTCGAAGCATCGCAACCGATCAACCGACGAAGGAGACTGCGATGCACGAGCACACGATGAGAAGGCGCGGCGGCTTCAGGGGGCCCGAGGAGCGGGGGCGCCGCGGCGACCCGTTCGGTCCCTGGGGGCCCGGCGGGCCCGGCGGACCCGGCTTCGGCCCTGGTTTCGGCCCCGGCCATCGCGGACGCGGTGGACGCGGGCGGCGCACCCGGCGCGGCAACGTCCGGGCGGCGCTGCTCGCCCTGCTGGCCGAGCGGGCGATGCACGGCTACGAGATGATCCAGGAGCTGGACGGCCGCACCGGCGGCGTCTGGCGGCCGAGCCCCGGCTCGGTCTACCCCACCCTCCAGATGCTGGAGGACGAGGGCCTGGTCAGCAGCGAGGAGCAGGGCGGCAAGCGGCTGTTCTCCCTCACCGACGCCGGCCGCGAGGAGGCGTCGGCGCAGACCGCCGCCCCCTGGGACGAGGTCACCGAGGCCGCGGGCGAGAACGTCCTGCGCGGGCGCGAGGCCGTAGGCCAGCTGATGGGGGCCCTGCAGCAGGTGATGGCCGTCGGCAGCGAGGCGCAGAAGGCGCGCGCGCTGGACGTGGTCAACGACGCCCGCCGCCGCCTCTACGGGATCCTCGCCGATGACCCCGAAGCCGAGTGAGCCTCAGAGAGCACCGACCGGAACCGCCGTGGCCGCCCAGGCCACGGCGGTTTCATTTCTGCTTCGGGAAGGGCGCCCGCCTGGCGAGCCGGTCGGCCATGTAGAGCTGCTTCCACACGTACAGGGCCATGTCCGAGCGCCTGACGCCGCGGGCGACCGGAACGTCCACCGTCGCGCGGACCAGGTAGGACGAGCCCGGCGGCAGGTACTTGTCGCCGCCCTCCCCCGCGACCAGCGCGCCTCCGGCGAGCCGCCGCACGACCTGGCTGTCGGTCGGCGGCGTGCACAGGGCCTCGGGGACGCCGGCCTGCGGCATGCAGCGCCCCCGCGCCGCCGGGGTGACGAGGTCGCGCCTGACGAACACGTCGCCGGGGAAGTCGAGCAGGACCTTCCCGCCGCCCGGGTTGGCGAGGATGTACTCGATGTAGGGGAACGCCGTCCCGGACGGCGGAGTGGACCGGGACGCCGTCACCACGCCGTCGCTGATCCCTGACGTCACCGCGGCGATCCTGTACCGGGAGCCGTCGGCGGTGCCGACCGTGATGGGCGACCCCGCGGGCGGCGGCTTGGCGCCGCCCGGCGCCCGCTCGCCCGCGGCGGGGGCCGCCTCCGTCGCCCCCTCGTCGCCCGAGCCGGGCGTCAGCACGAGCCCGGCCGTGACCAGACCGGCCAGGACGAGCACGCCCGCCGCGACCAGACCGCTGCGCCGCCCCTTGCGCCGCCGCTCCCGGCGCTCGCGCTCGCGCTCCCGCGACCCGAGCCGCACCTGGACGCCGCTGGTCTCGCGGACGCCCATCGGCCCCGTGCCCGACGACCACTCCTCGGGTTCGGAGTAGGCGTCCTGCGCCTCGGGCACGGCGGCCCACTCGGACCCGCCGAGCGGCGGCGCGGGATGCGACCGCGGCGGCGTGCCCCAGACGCGCGGCGGCGCGGACGCCGCCGGCGCGGCCTGCGCGGTGTGGACGATCGGACGCGTCGGGGCGTCCGGCGGGAGGGGCGGCCCGACCGGCGACGCCGGGGCGCCGGGCCGGGCGGTCTGCGGCATCACGGCTCCCGGGGGCGGCACGGCGGCGCCGGGCGGCTGGACCGGTGTCCCCTCCCGGGGCGTGGCCTTCGGGATGCCCTGGGAGGGCGTGTGCCTGATCTCGCCCGGACGGCGCGGAAGTCCCTGCTCCGTGTCCACCGTCTAGCCTCCCGATGTCCTTCGTGCGGCTCCCCCGTGAACCCGCACCTACCGCAATTCACCACATTTTGGCGTAATTAACCCCCGGTTCCACACCCGCCCCCGGAGTCTCGCGAGATACGACAACTCGGGCGGCGACTCTTATCACCCGGCGAACAACTCCTCCGCGCCCCGGCGCCCCACGCGGCGCCGGGGCGGAGGGAAGGAGGAGTCAGGCGAGGGGGCCGGCGAGCGAGCCCAGGAGGTCGACGACGCCGGCGGGCCCGTCGACCACCAGGTCGGCCCGTCCGGCGAGCGCGGTGACCTCGGTCGAGCCGCTGCACACCAGCACGCCGGGCACGCCCTCGGCGCGCAGCGCGTCGACGGCGTCGAACGCGGCCAGGTCGCCGAGGTCGTCCCCGGCGAACAGCACGGCGGAGGGACGGGACCCGCGGTCGTCGATGAACGAGCGCAGCGCCTTGCCCTTGTCCATGCCGGGCGGGCGCAGTTCGAGGACGAACCGCCCGGGCTCCACGGACAGCCCCGTCCGCTCGGCGAGCGCGGCGAGGATGCTGCGCAGCCGGTCCAGCGCGACCTGCGGTTCGGCGCACCGCCGGGTGTGGACGGCGAGCGCCTGCCCCTTGTCCTCGACGAACGTCTCGGGCGGGGCGCCCGCGGCGGCGAGGACGCCGGGCAGCTTCGCGCGGGCCTCGGCGACGCCGGGCGGCGGCTCCGGCACGGTCAGGGCGCCGGACTCCCAGCGTTCGAGCCCGTACTGCCCGAGGACGACGAGCCCGTCGATGCCCTCGAAACCGCCGTACTCGACGGCCACGGCGGCGGGACGTCCGGTCACGATCAGCAGCGAGCCGACCAGCGGGGCCAGCCGGGCCAGGGCCGGCGCGGCGTCCGGATGGGCCCGCGCCGAGGCGGGGTCGGCGACGATCGGCGCCAGCGTGCCGTCGAAGTCGAAGCCGAGGACGGCCCCGGCCGGGTTCTCGCGGATGGCGTCGAGGCCTGCGGCGCCTGCGGCCGTCAAAGAGCGGGGAGAGTTCACGTGACCAATGGTGGCCAGGTCAGGGCCGGATACCGAGCCGCCGCGCGGCACGGCTGCGTTGCCGCTGTGTCCGCATCCGGCGCAGGCGCTTGACGAGCATCGGATCGCACTCCAGCGCCTCGGGCCGGTCGATCAGGATGTTCAGGAGCTGGTAGTACCGCGTCGCCGACATGTCGAACGTCTCGCGGACGGCCTGCTCCTTGGCGCCGGCGTACTTCCACCACTGCCGCTCGAAGGCGAGGATCCGCCGGTCGCGCTCGGAGAGCCCGCCGGCGCTGAACGCGGCGTCGTCGGCCCCGCCCTCCGCGTCGGCCGCGCCGGGCTCGGCGGGGGGTGGCGGGGGTCGGCCGTCGTCCGCTGCTCGGTCCGGCGGGGGGACCTCGTCGCGGGGGTCACCGGGGGCGTTCGCCGCTCGCATCAGGTCCCCTCTGTGGTTACTGATCCCGGGTCGTCCGGGTTCGGGCGGGAGCCATGCTACGCGTCCGGGCCGACAAGTACGGGCGGATCCCGGTGAACGGATGCCGGTGGTTCAGTGCATCACATCCCCGTTCACCTGGGGCTCTTTCGCTCCGTGTGTCTCACGGGCAACGGTGCTCACGCCGCGGCGTAACATATGTACTCTGCATACGTTAGAGTGGATGATCCGCAGCGTTCGGCAGCCGGAACGGAGACCTTGCATGGCGACGGAGACCTCCGCCACGGGACGGAGCGCCGAGCGGCGCGCGCCCCGGGACGGGAGCCTTTCCGGACCTCCCGCCGACGGCGCCCTCACCGAGATCGCGACAGCGCTGTTCCATCTGCGCCGCGTGTGGGCCAAGCCCGACCTCGTCAAGCGCGTCCGCGCCCAGACCTCCGCCGCCACGGACGGGCGCCCGCTGCAGCTGTCGAACCTGATGGTGGTGAACGCGGTCGCCGCCCTCACCGCCCGCGAGCGCCCGGACGGGCCGTCCTGCGAGGTGACGGTCGGCGCGGTCGCGGAACGTCTGGAGGTCGACCCGTCCACGGCGAGCCGCCTCGTCGGGCACGCCATCGACGCCGGCCTGGTGTCCCGCCGCCCGTCCCCCGTCGACGCGCGCCGCGCCAACCTCGGCCTGACCGAGTCCGGGCGGCGCGTCAAGCAGGTCTCCGACCGGTTCCGCCGCGCCTACCTCGACGACCTGATGGCCGACTGGTCGGAGCGGGAGCGCACCGAGTTCGCCCGGCTGCTCACCCGCTTCGCCGACGCCGCCGTCCGGGCGCCGATCTACCCGGACGGCATCGACCGCATCTTCGAGGAGGCCGCCGCCGACTGACCGGGTCAGTCGGCGTTGCGGAGGGCGGACATGCGGACGTGGTACTCGTCCTCGTCTATCTCGCCCCTGGCGAAGCGCTCGGCGAGGACCGAGCGCGCCCTGGTCATCGGGTCGGCCGCCGCCCTGGCCGCCGCGGCGCCGTCGTGCATGCGGCGGCGGATGAGGTAGAAGGCGGTGCCGAGCACGGCCAGCCAGAACAGGCCGAACGTGATCGGGAAGACCGGCCAGAACGCGGGGGCGTCCCCGTCGTGCCAGCCGCCCGGGTGCATCGCGGCCGCCTGCGTCGCCAACGTCGTCAACATGGTTCATCGACCTTCCTGTGTCGGATGAGTCGATGCTCGGCGAGGGGTGCGGGGGCCCGCATCGTCCGGCCGGAGGCACTCGCGCTACGCCCGCCGGAGTACCGCGCTCACCACCAGGGGGGCCGGTAGTCCTCGTCCTCGCCCGGACGCGGCCGCCGCGAGTGCCGTCCGCGCGGCTCGCCGCCCGCCGGGTCCGGCGGCGGGACGGGCCCTTCCGGCGGTTCGACACCGCCCTGGCCGGGCGCCGGGGCGTCCGGGTACGCGCCGGCCGCTCCCTCGTCCGTGTGGGGTACGGGCGGGGGCGGCGGCTCCGCCGGGGCTTCCGGGGGCACCTCGGCGAACGGAGCCGTCGTTCCGGGCCCGGACAGGTCCGGTGCGTCCCGGGTGCCGCGGCGGAAGGCGTCCCACTCCTCGTCGAGGGCGGACGGCTCGTCCCGCGCCGGGTCGTCGAGGCCGCCGCCGTACCCGCTCCCGTTGAGCGGGTCGTAGCCGTTGAGCGGATCGTGCCCGTTGCGCGGGTCCTGCCCGCTCAGGGGGTCGTGACCGTTGAGCGGGTCCTGCCCACTCAGGGGGTCGTGCCCGTTGAGCGGGTCATGCCCGTTGAGCGGGTCGTGGCCGTTGTGCCTTCCGTGGCCGCCCGCGCCGAACTCGCCGGGCACGAAGGGGCGCAGCTCGCCCGGCATGATCGGGGGCCCCTTCGGCTCGATGGGAGGAGGCAGCCGCCCGTCCCAGCCGGACGGCGGCGCGGGCTCGGCGGCGCCGGGCTCCGGCGGGGCGAAGGCGTCAGGGCCCGGGCCGGGCTGCGGAACGTCCCAGAGCGGAGCGCTCTGCGGCACGGCGCCCGGCAGCGGAGGCTCCTCGGCGGCGGGCCCCGGGTAGACCTCGTTGTTCTGGAAGAGCGGCGCGTTCACCGGCGCGACCACCGGAGCCGCGAACATCTCGGCCGGGGCCGCGGGCACGCCGGCGGGTTCGCGCGGCGCGGACGGGGCGGACGAGGCGGAAGGCAGGCCGTAGTCGGCGACGGCGTCGGTGTCGGCGGCCTCCTCCTCCGGGCGCCGCCGCTGCCGCCACCCGAGCACGAGCCCGAGGACGACCAGCAGCCCTCCGCCGCCGAGGACGAGCGGGAACAGCACGCCGGAGTCGCGGCCGGACGACCCGGCGGCCGGCCGCGGCGTCGCGGCCGGGGGCGGCGGCGTCTCCACCGGCCCGCTGGAGGTCTTGTTGATCTCGTTGGCGGCGGCGAGGGTGCGGACCGCGTCGACCGTCCCGCGGCATTCGGGCGAGCCGGTGGGGCGGGAGGGGCGGACCGGCGAGCCCTGGATGAGCGCCCGCCTGACCTCCGCGGGGCTCAGCCTCGGGTAGCGGGAGCGGACGAGCGCGGCCACCCCGGCGACCATCGCGGACGAGGCGCTGGTGCCCGTCCCGACGACGTAGCCGTTGCTGGCGTCCGCGCTGACGACCTCGACGCCGGGGGCGCAGACGGCGGCCCCCGAGCGCCGGTTGCTGTCCTTCCAGAGGCGCAGGCGGCGGTCGAGCGCGCCCACGGCGATCACGCCCGGGTAGGCGGCGGGGAAGTTCCTGCGGTTCGCTCCGGAGCCGTCGTTGCCGGCGGAGGCGATGAGCACGACGCCCTTGGAGAGCGCGTACCGGATCGCCTTCTCCTGCGAGGGCGTGCCGTTGTAGGACTGGCGGCCGCCGCCGAGCGACATGTTGATGATCCCGGCGCCGTGGTCCACGGCGTACCGGATGCCCTGGGCGACGGCGTCGCGGTCGCCGCCGGCGCCGGGCTGCTGCCCGTTGTCGCGCCGCAGCGGGTCGTCGTTCTCCAGCGTGACGCGGACGGACAGGACGCTGCTGAGCGGCGCGACGCCCATCATGCCCTGCGACAGCTCGGGTCCATGGCCGTGACCTGCGATGATGCTGGCCATGGACGTACCGTGCAGGCCCCAGTAGCGGCTGCCCGGACGGCGCACGCCGCCGGTCAGGTCGGGGCCGGTGACGACCCGCCCGGTGAGGTCGGGGTGCCGGCGGTCGACGCCGGTGTCGAGGACGGCGACCGTGACGCCGCGCCCCCGGGAGTACCGCCACGCCTTCTGCGCGCGCAGGACGTCGAGGTGCCACTCGCGGGAGCGGATCTGGTCGGTCGGGGCGTTCAGCCCGGCCACGGCGCCGGCCGACGCGCCGCGAACGGTCTGGCCCTTCGCCGGGGCGCCGGTGACGATCGCCGCGGGCACGGCCACGGCGGCGCCGAGCGCGAGGGCGGCGAGGGCCGCCGTCGTCCGTGCGCCGAGGCGGAGCCACGGCACGGCCGGTCGCGCTTGCGCCGGACGGCGCCGACCGGCTTCGGACACGCCGCCCCTCCCTCCGGCTGACCACCGTGCTCCACGGCGGGTGACATTCTGCCACGCGAACCGCCCCCGGCCCGGGCACTCGGCACATTAGGGCACGGTCCCGGACAGCGCGGATCTTCCCGGATCAGCGTTCCGTACTCACTGGTAATCAAACCGGGCATGGCATGCTAACGCGTGCGCGCCGTCCGGGTCACTGTGATCCTGCACCCGTCAGGGCCCTGACCGACAGGTCGTCGTAGCGGTCCCGGTCGGCCTTCTCCCGTCCGGCGAAGGTGCCGGCGACCGCGCACGCGAACCCGATCGGGATCGACACGAGACCCGGGTTCTCCAGCGGGAACAGGTGGAAGTCGACGCCCGCGGGGAACAGCGACAGGCTCTCCCCCGTCACCGGGTCGACCTTGCCGGACACGACGGGCGAGAAGACGACCAGCACCAGCGACCCGACCAGGCCGCCGTAGATGCCCGCGACGACCCCGGCGGAGTTGAACCGGCGCCAGAACAGCGACAGCACGATCGCCGGGACGTTCGCCGAGGCGGCCATCGCGAACGCCAGCG